>NZ_CP150232.1:0-4800000 GCF_037974255.1 Paenibacillus sp. FSL R5-0636 | reverse complement strand
AAAGCAACAGCAAATGACTACGGTCTAATATTGCTGGATGTTATGCTGCCTGGCATCGATGGGATGGAAGTGCTGACAAGACTCAGAGGAGTGAAGTCAACACCGGTGTTAATGCTTACAGCTAAAGGCGAAGAGATCAACCGTGTTCAGGGCTTTGAGATGGGCGCAGACGATTACGTTGTGAAGCCCTTCAGTCCACGTGAAGTCATTTACCGGGTGAAGGCTATTATGCGCCGTTCTTCGGCAACTGCTTTCTTGTCCAAGGAGAGCAATTCCAGCAATAACATTGTATTTACTCATCTTATTATTGAGCATGATGCTCACCGTGTGACTGCTGGTGGTGAAGAAGTGAGTTTGACACCTAAAGAATATGAACTTCTGCATTATTTGGCTATTTCGCCGGATAAAGTATTTTCTCGTGAAGAACTGCTTAAGGATGTCTGGAATTATGAATTTTTCGGAGATTTGCGTACTGTAGATACTCACGTAAAACGCCTTCGTGAAAAACTGAATAAAGTATCACCGGAATCCGCAGCGATGATTACGACCGTATGGGGCGTAGGCTACAAACTAGAGGTACCTAAATAAGTGAACTTCTGGAGAAGTCTTGTCGGCAAACTGTGGGTTACGATCATCTGCCTGGTCGCTGTCGTACTTATTACCTTGGGGTTATTTTTGCTTCCCTACATAGACAGTAACTTTGCCAATTCCGGAGATATCAAACGTTTATTTATGTATACTTGTATGATCGGATTTTCTTTGACTACATTTTTTGCGTTATTTTTGTTTACCAAAATCACTCAGCCGATGCAGCGTGTCATTGAAGCTGCGAATAACATTCGCCGGGGAGAATACGGAACAAGGCTTACGCTTGTCACAAGTGATGAAATTGGCCAGTTGGCGACTTCCTTTAACCATATGGCTGAGGAGCTTGAAGAGAATATTCGCAGTCTGCATCATGAGAAGGGGCATTTATCTAGCGTACTGCGCAGTATGAGCGATGCTGTGATCACCTTTGATATTGAAGGGCAGATTATTTTGACCAATCCGCACGGCCAAGCTCTGCTAGAGAGCTGGAGCGATTTGCAGTGGGAACATGCGAGTGATGCTGAGCTCCATCCCGAAACGTCTGAGAGCAGTGTTCCGCCTCCCCTGCGTCCTTTATTTTTAAGCACCCTTAAACAAGGTGGCGATGACCGCTCCAATGTACATGTGCGGCAGGGCGTCTGGTCTGTTCATATGGCACCATTATATTCTGAAGGCAGCATCCGGGGAGTAGTTGCTGTACTGCGGGATGTGACGGAAGAGGTGCGTCTGGAAAAGATGCGCAGAGACTTCGTTGCTAACGTCTCCCATGAAATACGCACTCCATTGTCGATGATGCAAGGGTACAGTGAGGCTTTATTGGACGGGATGGCTTCATCCCCCGAAGAAAGCAGTGAGCTGATCCAGGTCATTCATGACGAATCACTGCGTATGGGGCGTCTGGTTAAGGATTTGCTTGATCTTGCCCGAATGGAAGCCGGACATACGGATATGATGAAAGCTCAGGTGGACATGAATGAACTGCTGGAACGAGTCTACCGTAAATTTTCTGTACGTGCCAAAGAGCGCGATATCCATCTTCACTTGCAGCAACAGAGCGATATTGCTGTTCTGAAGGCAGCGGATGAGGATAAACTGGAACAAGTCCTAACCAATTTACTCGATAATGCTTTCCGCCACACACAGGGTGGCAAAAAAATCACAGTTCATACAGGAACTTGTGTATTAGAAGGTCGTCGTTATCTTGAGATTAAAATTCAGGATGAAGGGGTGGGAATTCCACCAGAGGATCTGCCGTATATATTCGACCGCTTCTACAAAGCTGATAAGGCGCGTGTACGGGGAGAATCAGGTGGAACAGGACTTGGGCTTGCGATTGTTAAAAATATTGTAGAGTCGCATCACGGGACCATCTCCGCTTCAAGCAAACTAGGCGAAAGTACAACCTTTACGCTAAGACTTCCTGTCGAAAAACAGTAATTCCAAACACAATGTGTGATAGCGCCTCTGACAGCAGAGGTGCTTTTTGTTGAAACAAACACATTAATCTTGTTCATCGTGGAACATATCTTGTAGGTTTTGCTTGGGAGGGCATAGAATGATTTTATCTTTAGACCAAGGTACTACCAGCTCACGAGCCATATTGTTCGATACGGAGGCTAAATGGGTCTCACAAGGTCAATATGATGTTAAGCAATCCTTCCCCCATCCAGGCTGGGTAGAGCATGACCCTGAGCAAATCTGGGAGTCACAGCTCGCAGCGGCAAGAGACGCGATTGCGCGGGGTGGCATAGCGGTTGAGGAGATCTCTGCCATCGGAATAACCAATCAGAGAGAAACGGCTTTAATCTGGGATAAAACAACGGGCAAACCGATATACCCTGCGATCGTGTGGCAGGACAGGCGTACTGCAGAGCAATGTGAAGAACTTAAAAGTAAAGGGCTGGAGCAAGTTATTGCGAGCAAGACGGGCCTTGTTGTAGATGCTTATTTCTCAGCTACCAAAATCTCCTGGATACTGGATCACGTGGATGGTGCCCGAGAGCGGGCGAATCGAGGGGAGCTTCTGGCAGGTACGATCGACAGCTGGCTAATTTGGAGACTTACTTGCGGAGCCGTACATGTCACTGATGTTACCAATGCCTCACGTACGATGCTGTTCAATCTTCATGAACGGTGCTGGGATGAAGAGCTAATGCAAGAGCTTCGTATTCCGCGTACCATTCTGCCAGAAGTAAGAATGTCTGGCGGCGAATTTGGAATAGCAGACAAACAGTGGTTTGGGGCGGATATTCCAATTCGCTCTGTACTTGGAGATCAACAGGCCGCATTGTTTGGACATACTTGTCTAGAACCCGGCAGTGCCAAAAACACCTATGGTACAGGCTGCTTTATTCTAATGAACACAGGCACAGAAGCTGTAGCCTCCAGCCATGGCTTGTTGACCACTGTAGCTTGGGGTATGGGAGATGAACTCTATTATGCTCTCGAGGGCAGTGTGTTCGTGGCCGGAGCGGCCGTTCAGTGGCTGCAGGAGGGGCTTGGTCTTATAGAGGAGCCATCAGGCTCAGAAGATAAAGCACGGGAAGTAGAGGACAGTGAAGGGGTTATCGTTGTGCCTGCGTTTACCGGACTGGGGGCACCCTATTGGGATATGTATGCCCGTGGAGCCATATTTGGCCTTACTAGAGGCACTACCTCAGGACATCTGGTACGAGCTACATTGGAGTCCTTAGCCTTTCAATCTAGAGATGTAATAGGAGCTATGGAAAAAGACGCAGGCATGCCATTGACCGGCCTTCGTGTGGATGGCGGAGCTGTGCGTAACGATTTGCTGATGCAGTTCCAGTCTGATATCCTGGGCAGTGAGGTTACTAGAACCACATATGCGGAGACAACAGCGCTAGGTGCAGCGCTTCTGGCCGGGTTAACGTCCGGAGTCTGGACACGTGCCCAGCTAGAGAGCTTCAACAAGGCTGAGAGGGTCTTCTCGCCTGAGATGGGTATTACTGAGCGGGAAGGTCGTTACAACGCCTGGAAGGACGCTGTAGCGCGTACCATGGGTTGGGAGAAGCATGAAGGATATCAGTGATAAAGGGGCTGTATATGTCTATGGTTAACGGAAACGAATCTGATCTGCCGGGCGGACTATCTAAGCCGGCGCTTCGAGCCCTGCATGGGGCTGGATATGTTCAGCTTCAACAATTCAGCAAGCTTACGGAGGCAGAGCTTCTGCAGCTACATGGATTGGGGCCAAAGGCGATCGTTCTACTGCGGAGTGCTCTCGCGGAAAAGGGGCTCACCTTTGCAAGTAAGTCCTGATGTTGCGTTCATATTTATAACAAAAAGCGGCAAGCTTAGGTGAATCCCTAGCTTGCCGCTTTTTGTTATATAGCTCCTAATATTCAATAACAAATGCTACATTTTGCCAACCGGCGCCCACTGTCCAGAACAGGACTTTATCACCACGTTCGATCTTTCCAGTAGTTACAGCTTTATGTAGAGCAATAAATGGGCTGCTGGTAGAGGTATATCCGAATTCATCCCCTATGTATACCGCTACATTGCGATCAATACCGACTTTCTCACACATCTCTAAGATATTAGGCAATGAAAACTGTGAGAAGCAGGCTGCTTTAATGGCTTCAGGCGCGATATTGTTGTTAGACAGTAGAGTACGAATAGACTCAGAAGCAGCATCTATGCAAATGGAATCATCAAAAGGAATAAACTTCACATTAAACTCTCCAGCCGCTACACCTTGTTTACCCAGTTTAGCCAGGCCTGCGCACGGGAACTTGGATTTATCGCAAACACAAGGATCCGTTTGGTAGATAGAGTCAATGAAACCGACTACATCCTCAGCTTGTTCAAGAATGACTGCCGCCGCTGCATCACCGAAGTTAGCGTAGTAGACTGGATCATTCTTATCGGCATGAGGGGTAACATAATCGGAGCCGATTACCAACGCTCGTTTAATCCTAGGATTCGCTTGCATCTGACGGCTAACCTGTTCCACTGAAGCCGTCATACCCGCACAATTAGCATTGCTGTCAATGCAGATCGTATGGGATGCGCCTTTGATCAAACGGTGAATCATTAATGAGTTGGTAGGAAAGATATACTCAGGAGTTTGACTTGCATAGGCAATAAGGTCGATATCGGCACCTGTGAGACCACTTTTCTCCAGAACATTCCGGGCAGCCTCAAAAGCCATCGTAAGGGAATTCTCCTCCGCATCCTTAATACTATACCGTGTAATACGACCTAATGCGGATAATAGACCTCGAATATCAATGCCTTTTTCGTCAAAATGCTTAATGAAAAAGTCGTTACCAACTATATTGCTGGGATGATAGATATCAATGCCTTTAATACGAATTCCGGTCATAATACGCCTCCAGGAAAGCAGTAAAATGTGGCCTACATATTAAGATTAAAAGATCTAGACTGTAACCGCAGAAATGATCTCGATGTTATCGAGTCCAGCTTTACGGCCAAGACGGGAAAGCTGCATTTTGAGGATCGGGTTATTTTCAAGCGTTAGATTTACTTTTACAAAACCATCATTCTTAAACATTACAAAGCAGCTTTCTAAAAGAGGTACCACATCTGGTGCAGTTACATTTAGCTTTCTGCAGTCGATTTTTAGTTCATAGTCAGCTGGAGTAATTGGATTGATAGTTTGTTGATAAGCTTGAATAGATTTTAGACCATCTTCTTCAGAAAATGTTCCATCCAACTCAATGTTAATAACCTTGTTTGCAGTGTCTGTCTTCAAAATGAAACTTCCCATGCCTAAATCTCTCCCATAGATTGAATTTGTCCAAAACAGTTCGACTGCAATATCCAGCCCTTTATATATCCACTTAGCTGTTTTATAAAAGTCAAAATTCGACACTATACAGCAAGTATTGGGATATTCCGACTCTATTATAGGCATATTTTTCAAGTGCATGCAATAATAAAGTCGAATTTTGTATATTGTTGTCGAACTGTTGGGTTATTGGATTTCTTCTATGGTTGCAAGCAGGATATTAAAAGCTGTGATGATTCTAGGTGCCCCTATAACGGGTACTAAGTGTAATAGAATGCCTTTAAGCTGTTCTACGGTGACTCCAACACGAAGGGCCATAACATAATGAACACCCAGCTGTTCGAATTGACCCATTGAAATTAAAGATGAAATGACTGCAATTTCCTTCCAGTCAGGGGCTATAGTATTACGTTGAAAAATATCGCCATAGGCATTCCCCATAATAAATTCAGCCAAGTCAGGGAAGTGGTCTTTAATTGGAGCTAGTGCTTTTGCGCCATAGTCTCCTGATAGATTCGTGAAGTGGTTGAGACCACTGTTGATATTTTCCTTCATGGTTAGCCTCCTAGTTTAGGTTCAAAGTACGGTGTGCAGTCGGAGGGACTTCATCACGGTCTGTTAGTAGTTCAATAACGGCAACATGGTTTAGAGCTACCGCATCTTTAATTGCAGCTGTGAATTCATCCGCAGTCTCACATTTGTAGCCTTTAGCACCTAGAGATTCAGCGAATTTCACGGCGTCCATTGGTACTTCATATAGAGTTCCATCGATACGACCTGTGGTTTTCTCCATACCCTTAAGAGCCATATCTAGTTGCTTATTATTGACCACGATAAAGATGACAGGGATATCTTTGCAGACAGCGGTGTTAATCTCAGCGCCGAGCATCATGAAACAACCATCACCTGTAATGCAGAGGACAGTTTCTTCAGGAGCTGCAACTTTTGCACCAATAGCCATGCCGATCGAATTACCCATGCAAGCAAAATAAGCATCAAAAACAAAGCTGCCCGGTTTCTTAACCTTGTACCATTTTGCAGCGTGGAATCCATGGCTTCCATCATCAACGAAAATTGAATTATTATAAGGGATCAAATCACTTAAAGTGCTCATTACTGAAGCCAGTGAAAGATTCTTGAGGGTTGGAAGCTCTTCTGAATAATCAGCATCGGCCAAAGCCTCACGTTTGGTGATTGTGCTGGGGTCAATATGATTTAGGCAGTGCACCAAATTATCGCGCAGGTCCCCAGTGACCGGTATCGTTTTGGACAATAGGATTTTTCCGACAAAGGTTGGATCAATATCAAATTGAATTAAAGTTGCTGGATGATTCTCCCGTTTAAGATTACAGATGGTCATATCACTTAAACGTGATCCAAGCACTATAAACAGATCGCTTTTATTCAATAAATCATCCCCGTGGGTCGAACCGCCAACGCCAATAGGACCATGATAGAGCGGGTGATCCCAGACTATAGCCCCTTTTCCACCAGGAGATGTTACTACAGGAATATTAAAAGTTTCTGCGAGTTGAACAAGCTCTTTATGTGCTCCGGAGCGGTTAATTCCTTTACCCGCAATAATCAAAGGATTCTTAGCAGCTTGAATAGCATCGATGACTCTATCGATATTTGCTTGACTAATTAGAGACTCTCTTTCAGGGATTACAATATTGCATTCTTCCAATACTTCAGTTTGTACATCAAAAGGAATACAAAGATGAACAGGACCCCGTTTGGCCAGGGCCACAGAAATCGCATGATTAAAAATAGTACCAAAGTGATCCCCACGTTCAACCAATTTACTGAACAAGGTGGCAGGTCTGAACATATCAGCTAAATCAGCCAGAAAAGAGGTGGAGTCCTGACATTGAGGAATTCCAAGCTCTGTAATGGATTGGTGGCCAGTAATAAACAGGACAGGTAGGTTGTTAGCTTTCGCATGAGCTGCTGCTGTGAGCAGGTTAGTTCCACCAGGACCAGAAGTACCAAATGCTACGCCTAGGTTACCCGTTTTCAGCGCATACCCTGCTGCTTCGAATCCGGAGCTTGCTTCATGTCTACCGGGAATAAATTCAATACCGTAATCGACCATCTTTAGAACTATTGGACAAATCGATTTGCCAATGATCCCAAAAGAATGGGTGACTCCTAGGTTACGTAGTGCTTCCGCCATGTAATCTGCGACTGTCTTCAAAAGAAACACCTCACAAGTTTTTTGATATATATTAGTTATTAATCTACCGAATAGATACGATAGATCAATATACTCAAAAAGTAAAAACCTGTGCTCTATAGTAAGCACAGGTTGGTGGCATAAGGCGCCGCTAAGACTGAACAATAGTTCAGCCGTCCTGGTTCCTCTGCAACCTGGCAATCATGGCCTCAAACGAAAAAATGAGGCTGTAGATCCATGGTTTTGCGTCATCCTCTTTCGAGGATTTTGCCAATATTAATTTATAGTTGATAAGAATAATTTTCCTTTACAATATATTCCTCATTAATTTTTGTCAACATAATCCGCTAAAAAAACTCGAAATTTGACGAAAGTCTTGTCCAAGAGATGAAGTTTTGCCTCGCGAAAAAAACTGCCACCTAAGACTCAGCTTAGGTGGCAGTTGATAGTTTTGAACTAGAATTTAAAGATATGAATGGTTTTTTGCAGATTAAATACGGCCTGGGTCATTTTTTCCGTTTCTTCTGCAACAGACTGCAGGGCATTAATCTGTTCATTCATAGCCGCCGATACCTCTTCAGTGCCTGCAGCGGTTTCTTCGGTGATTGCTGAGATATTCTCAATTGCACTGGAAATTTTCAAGGCACTTTCTAGCATAAGATCACTCTCCGCAGAGAATGAAGAGATTTGCTCGGTAATGTACTGCACGCTTTGTACAATTTGTGCGAAAATATGGGCAGATTGAGTGATCATTTCATTCTGAACCTGCACAACCTCTTCATTGATGGCGATATTATCGATGGCTTGTTTAATATCTGACTCAATGCTGCGGACCAAACCGAATACTTCTTTTGTGGAAGCCGTAGATTCCTCAGCAAGCTTGCGAACCTCTTGAGCGACAACGGCAAAACCCCGACCATGCTCTCCGGCACGAGCAGCTTCGATGGAGGCATTGAGTGACAGCAGGTTGGTCTGCTCAGCGATCTCTGTGATGGTCTTGGTGATCATCGTAATCCCGCGGGCATTTTGTGAGAGAGCTTCAATAGTATCAGCCACTTTTTGTGTAGCCTCTATGTTTTTACGCATGCCTTCAGCCTGTGTATCTACGGATTGGCGCCCTTGCTCAACAAGTTCTAAGGTATGTATTGAACGTCTGTTCATTTCTTTGGTGGAGTTCGTATAATTGGATACTTTGGTCTCAATGTCTTTAATGGATTCTGTCATATCAGCGATATCCGTAGATATTTCATTTGCACCAAGAGCGAGCTCGGTAGAAGAAGAGGCTACTTGTGCCATAACAATTTTCAGGTTCTGGTTCTTATCTTCGATTCCGCGGCTTGCATCCATTACTTGACGGGTGATCTGCGATGCATCGGTCAGAATCTTCTTGAGCTTATCAATCATTGTGTTAAAGGAGCGGCTTACGTCACCCATTGAACCATTTTCGTCCGCTCTGCTAGTGAAATCCCCCTTCGAAATACTGTGAGATACATTAGCAATATCATCAAAAGATGATGTAAGCGTTCTCTCCACGAAGCGAGCAACAGGTAAAGTCAGACCTGCAAGAACAACTACTAGTATAATTCCTACGAGAAATTGACCTAGAATCATTAACGTAACTAAGACAGGAATAGCAAACAGTGCGGCAACGAGGTAACATCCGGCAACAATTCTTTGTTTTAACGGAAGTTTGTGCATCCAGCTCATTGGTAAAATGTCCCCCTTATTAAATTTTATGTAATGGTGTTATTATAGGGGATTTATAGGTCATTGGTCTATAGAGAAGTGTCATAAATCTTCTTTAAGTAGTAGATATTTAGAATTCATGTCAAAATTCCTCATATATTGTGGAAATTGTTTTAATAGCAGACTTTACCATCCCTACTAGTTCGGTAGGAGCTAAAACAATAACTGAAGGAGAAAAAGAGAGTACGATACGACAGGCAGATTCTATAGTATTAAACTCGGCCTCTACGTTCATCCACCCAGTATTAGCAGAGGGTTCTACTAAAGTTATAGTTACATATCTTTCACGTTGTAATTCTTTAAGAATAGACTCATTCACCTTTAATTTCACTACATATTTTGGCAGAGCTGCTTTAAAAGCTAAAGTCGACTGTTCCCAGTAGCTTTTTAAATCAAAAGTCTCAGGTCTGACAAATGATTCATTAGTTGCTTCAGCTTGTATTAATCTTGACACGCGAAAAGTCCGCATTTCACCCTCGGTTCGTGCCACTACATACCAAACTCCACGTTTTGCGACTAACCCAAGAGGTTCAATAAAACGTTCCTTCGTCTCGTCATTCCATGGGTAAGTGATCTTTACTTTACGATCTTCCCAAACAGCTTCCTGCAGGATAGATAGGAACGGATAGGTCTCGTCGGAAGGGTGCCAGCTGGCACCATCAATATGGATGCGCTGGCTTAGGTAACTGGCTGGATTATTCGTCCTAGATGGCGAAGCAGCCTCCAGCTTGAGTACGGCAGAAGAAAAGTCGTTTTGTATACCCAGATCTTTTAAAATCGAGGAGTCTGCGGACAGCAGCAGAGTAGCAATCTCTGAGGGCTTCATACCCGTTAACGAGGTTCGGTATCCTTCCGTGAGCATCCAGCCCCCTTCGCGTCCCCGTTCGGCAAGAATCGGTATTCCTGCTGTACATAAGGCTTCCATATCTCTAAACACAGTTCGTTCAGACACTTCTAAGGTCTGGGCTAGCTCACGGGACGTCATCTTTCCACGATTTTGCAGCAAAAGTAAGATGGATAACAAACGATCGGCTCTCATTAAGGGAACATTCCTCCTCCTAATAAATGTTAGTCAGTTCTTAATTAATTATTATATTATATATGTCAGTTGATGTCATATTAAAGAATTATACTTATATAAGGTAAGGATTAAATACAGAACATTTAGAGAAAAACAAGTGTAGAAAGGATTGAGAACATGACTTTAAAAGGAAAAGTAGCATTGGTCACCGGGGGCAGCAGAGGTGCTGGTAGAGGAATTGCATTGGAGTTGGCAAGGAAAGGTGCATTCGTTTATATTACGGGCAGAACGACAGAGGCTTCTGGCACAGAGCATAGCAAGCGGAGCATTGATAACGTACTTAGGGAAATAAAAGCAGAGGGAGGGTCCGGCAGCGCCATACGATGTGATCATACAAAAGATCAGGAGACAGAGGCAGTCATTCGCCAGATTGCTTCAGAGCAAGGGCGGCTTGATGTTTTAGTCAATAATGTATGGGGCGGGAATGACTTGCCTATTGAGCAGAAGTCTTTTTGGGAGCTTCCTACAGCGCACTGGGATAATATGTTTAATGCGGGTGTGAGGGCACAATTGGTAACAAATTATTTCGCAATACCTTTAATGCGCGAGGCAAAAGCTGGCGGTCTAATCATCCATACAACCTTTTGGGATCATTACAAATATCTAGGAAACTTCTATTATGATCTTTCTAAAAATACACTTGTGCGCATGGCCTACGGGTTATCGAATGAGCTTAAAGAGGACAACATTGCAGTTATTCCGCTCACTCCGGGCTGGATGAGGACAGAGGCGGTGCTGGAGAGCATGAACACGGATGAGGAGCATTGGCATGAGGTTGAAGAATTGCAGATGACTGAATCCACAACCTATATCGGTAGAGCAGCCGCTGCTCTCGCAACCGATCCTGAGGTTATGTCTATGACCGGTCAACCGCAGCAGGTTGCTAAGCTGGCTGAAAAGTATGGATTTACCGACATCGATGGGCGGACTGTTCCCGCATTCTTAGTCTAAACAGCAAACTTGATCTGTTTGATCCCATTTCTGTGTACGAAGCAGTAAAGGACAGAGCTGATCTTAAATGCAGCATTTTCGTATATTTAGGACGCTATCGGTCCCCATAGACGCTATTGATAGGCAAAACACCTGATTTAGCTCTCTTTTTGAGGAATAGCGGCACTGGAGTCCGAAACACTGCTTCAAAGGTGAAGTTATTGCTTATAAGGCCATCTGGGTCCGTAAGTCTCCAGGGGAACTCGATTCGGTGTTGTAAATGAAGCCGAAATAGGTCGACGATCAACAACAAAAGCAGCGAAACTCCTATAAGGGGAGAGTCGCTGCTCTGTTGTTTGATTTCTATCTTATTGCTTACAGAAGAATGATTTCTTCGGCAGTGTTGATTTCTGGCAGGCCAGCAAGCTTCACAAGCACATGAGTAGGTACAGCTTTATCAACGGTCAGCAGCATGATTGCTTCGCCACCAACGATTTTACGTCCCACTTGCATGGAGGCGATATTGACATCATTTTCACCCAGCAAAGTGCCCACAAGTCCGATAATCCCTGGTTTGTCGTTATGGGATACGACGATTTGATGTCCTTCAGGAGCGATATCAACTGGGAACTTGTTCACTTGAACAATTCTTTCTCCATAACCTTGCAGCAATGTTCCGGCTACGAGACGTTCTTGGTCGTGATCTGTTTTAAGGGTCACGGTAATCAGATTAGTGAACCCTTTAGTTTTGGAAGCTTTAGTTATTACTACATTAACGTCGCGTGTTTTTGCCAAGTGCATGGAGTTAACGATGTTAACATCCTCAGCGAAGTGGCGGGAGAGCACGCCTTTCACAATATAGCGAGTAAGTGGTTGGGTATCGACATCTGACAGATCACCCGCATACTCAACATGGATTTCACGAATAGCACTATCTGTAATTTGGGTAACAAAGCTGCCCAGCTTCTCACCAAGTGTGAAGTAAGGCTGGAGTTTGTTCATTACGCTTGGAGCAACTGGAGGAATATTTACAGCATTGATGAACGGTTCATTACGCAGAATATGCAGTACTTGTTCCGATACATCGATCGCTACATTCTCCTGAGCTTCAATTGTAGAAGCGCCCAAGTGAGGAGTCACGATAATTTTTGGATGCGACAAGAATGGGTGATCTGCTTGTGGCGGCTCTTTTTCGAATACGTCAAATGCAGCGCCAGCAACAATACCGCTATCAATAGCTTCTACTAACGCCATTTCATCAATTACACCACCACGGGCACAGTTGATGATGCGCATTCCCTTTTTCATCACTTCAAATTGCGGGCGGGAAATCATATGGCGTGTTTCCGGTGTAAGTGGAGTGTGTACAGTAATGAAGTCTGCTCCGCGGACTACATCGTCAACGGAAGCTAATTTTACTTCCAGTTTCTCAGCACGCTCAGCAGTTAAGAAAGGATCAAAAGCAAGGATTTCCATGCCGAAAGCTTTGGCACGTTTAGCCACTTCGCTACCGATTCTGCCCATTCCCAGTACACCTAAAGTTTTGCCGCGAAGCTCTACACCCACGAAGGTTTTTCTATCCCAGGTTCCACCAATTGTTTTTGCATAAGCTTGTGGAATGTGACGGGCCAGTGCCATCATCATTGCAAAAGCATGCTCACAAGTTGTAATGGTATTTCCATCAGGAGCGTTGATAACAACAACCCCACGTTGAGTAGCAGCTTCCAGCTTGATATTATCTACACCCACACCTGCACGACCAATGACCTTTAAGTTTTTTCCAGCTTCGATAATTTTTTCAGTTACTGTAGTTTGACTGCGGACGAGTAGACTATCATATTCACCGATGATTGCAACGAGCTCATCTTCACTGAGACCTGTTTTTTTGTCTACAACTACATCTGTTGCGTCCATCAATTGCTGAATGCCCAAATCACTGATTGGATCCGATACTAATACTTTAAACATGGTTTCTTATCCCCCTTAAAGTTGAAAAGCTTTATATGTCGAGGACGCCCTGATGGGCAGTCCACAATACCAGAAGATTCACGAACTAGTAGAGAAAAACATGTAATAATAGTAGATCAACGCGGTGTCGCACAAAAGAAACAGCGTGCAAGAGTACCGCGAAATCGGTAACTTTGGGCATAAGGTAGTATTTATGGGGGATTAGGGAATTAAAAAAACTCCCAACCCCATACTACTGCCGTAGTAAGGGACGAGAGTTATCTTCGTGGTACCACCCTAATTCACTGCAACTTGGAAGAAGCAGCCTCATTGGCCTGCATAGGCCACACTGTTAACGGAGTTGATCCGATTGTACCTACTTTAAGGTTCGATACAATATCTCAGGAGCGCTAAAGATAGCTGTTCGTCACCGGTTTGCACCAACCACCGGCTCTCTGAAGACTTCCAGGATCTTTGTTCCATCATCGGTTTTGAATGATTAATTTTTTCATAATGTAACACGGTATGCAAGTTGTGTCAATAGGCTTTACAAGTAGCGTTTCTTGAAGTGAACTTCATTTTTCGTTATGATTCAATAACTGGTTCTATTCAAAAAAGAACGGAAGCTGAGGTAGTGTCTCCCTGTTATAATACTGTTCCCGCCATTTTATAAAATCCTGTTCCTGCACAGCACCTGTAGAAATCAACAAGGTTACTGAGGACTGGATATCCGAAAGATTTAATGAGTTTGCAGTGCCTGAGTAAATCATATCGTCTATTTTAGCAGTGATGTCCTGAGGATCATAACCTGCAAAAATTCCGCGATTCAACATCATGTCAGCGATAGAAGCATTCTTCAAAAGAAGGGGCATTTTTTTCCACTGAATGAAAGACATCGTTTTTAGTTCGCCAGGTGCAGAAGGTATTTTCTGGTTTGTCTTAGAGCCCCATTTTAGCATAGAATCATAGAAGTTCTTTTGTGCTAACAGACCGTACTTCACGGCGCCAGTTGTAAATTCATCATTTTTCAATAACTTTGCGGTCTCTGCACCAGATGCACTAGTAGAGACTTTGCCGGAGGCTTTAGAAAATAAAGTTAAGCTTTTGAGTACATTGACCTGTGACTGATGTAATAGAGGAGAGTTAGTGAAAATAGAATCTTGATTAACTCTCTCATATTGCTGGTCTGCTAGAATACTTAGATTCTTCATTACTGCCGCATTCATACGAGCATCTGTGCTGCGCGCTAACTTATCTACTTGAATGTTCCAATTCCGCTTGAATTCCCGATAGGGCAAAAATACGTTATGATAGAAAGTAACCAGATCCTGCTGTTGATAAGAGCCCGTGAATTCTACTAAACCATTCATACTTGATTGATTGTCATATTTGGCTTCAGTTTTGTCTGCGCCAACCTTGACGCCAGTAAAAAATGCGGCGAAGGCGCAAACTAGGAAAAACAAAAAAACTAGCGTGTATAACATTTGATTGCGGGACTTACGTTTGCTCATAATAAATGCTCCTTTTTCTGGGGGGATTATCCTATGTATTATGTATTGATAGCAACACTATGGACGGTTTCTCTCTCGGAGCTGCCCGAAAAAAATAAAGAACAGGCAGGTCACGATGAAAAAATTCAAATTTGGCGAGATTAAGGTTAAAAAGGTAGAACCAGGCCAGTTGACAGACCGTCTTCTGCTGCTCAATCTCTATATCACTCAGGGGCTCACATTAATTATCGGTTTGATATGGATATTATTTCAGAAAAGAAATCCTTTTCAGCTATTAATTATTCCAGAAAAAGTACATTTTGTGGCATGGGGCCTCGGACTTGCTGCTGCAATGCTAATTGTTGACTATTTATTGACACATATTGTCCCTGAGGAAAGCATGGATGATGGTGGAATAAACGACCTTTTATTTCGAAATCGCCCTGTGTGGCATATTATCGTCATAGCAGCAATTGTATCGGTATGTGAGGAGCTCTTATTCCGCGGTGCCATCCAATATTCCATTGGCCCTTATTGGACGAGTATAGTATTTGCTCTTATTCATGTCCGTTATTTACGTCACTTTGTACCTACCGGCTGGGTGTTCTTAAGCAGTTATGGTCTTGGATATATTTACATTCAATCGGGCAGCCTCTGGGCCCCTATACTATGTCACTTCTTCATCGACCTGATCTCAGGTCTGGTGATCCGCTATAGGAGGGAATCATGAGTGAGGAATTAAGCCGGGTAAAGTCTCGACAAAAACAACACAAAAGTGAAAGCAAACATCCTGGCAAAAGTAAAAAAGAGAAGCGGACTTCGGAGGCTGTAAAAAAGGCTACTCCTGAAAAGAAGTCTGCTCCTATAAAGAAAAATGCTACCGCTCGGGTCTCTACGGCAACTTTATCAAGAAAAGCTCGCCGCCCAGCAGGTTCTGCAAAGCGCTCTTCCACAGGAAGTAAAGAGAAGGATGAAGAATCTGTTCCTTCTCGTGCAGATACTTATTCTTCAGAAAAAGTTCGTCTAAGCAAGATGTTTGTGAACTCTTTGATTTTTATCTTTGTTATTTTGCTAATAGGGCTGCTTTGGTGGGGAATTGAAGGAGCGCCTCCGCTGAGTACATTATGGTGAGTACATGGGCATGGGGAGTGGTCTTGGCCATTCTATTGATAGCTGCGGCTGTTGTCATAATCATGATGATCAACGCGTTTAGAAACAGAATTATTACCGAGGAAATAATGCTAGATTCGCTACCTGAAGAGTTCGATGGATTTCGTATCTTGTTTATAACAGATATCCATCGCCGCCGCCTTCCGTCCTCGCTTCTGATGCCATTAAAGGGTGGAGTAGATGTTGTCTTTCTGGGAGGAGATCTAACGGAAAAAGATAGCCCTTTAAATCGTCTTGTCGATAATATGACTCTAGTTACTTCTATTGCATCTACCTATGTAGTGCATGGAAATCATGATTATCGGGCTAATATTACAAGGGTGGATGAGATTATTCAGGACAGTGGTGCAAAACTGTTAATGGATGAAAATGTGGCTTTTGAACGTGAGGGAGCTAAACTTTGGTTAACCGGAATTGATTTTCCGAAAAATGGGGGCAAAACTCCATACCGTCCTTTTCCGCAATTAACCACAAACACTTCTGCTGAAGATACCTGTCGTATAATTCTTGTACATGATCCGCTTTGGTTGTCCAAGCGCCAAAGTGTGCCAGCGGACCTGATTCTGGCAGGTCATACGCATGGGGGCCAGGTGATCCTTCCGTTTGTGGGTCAAAGACATGTTGAGCATTTCTATCATAAATATGACGCTGGAAAGTTTAGTTGGCCAAGAGGTGACGGTTCCGCAAAAAATGCGCTGCTGCTGATCAGCAGAGGGTTTGGAACAGCACATCTGCCAATTCGCTGGGGCAGTCCTGCTGAAATGCATGTGCTGACACTGCGTAAATCAACCCAATAGTGCTTACTCTTTCCAGTAAGAAAAATAGGTAGCGTAAAAAAGGGGGGTCCAAAGCCATACAAATGGCTTTTGGAACCCCCTTCTATTTTTCGTTTGATTTGATCAACGCATTTTTAGCTCAATGCTGCGCGGATCAACAAAGCTATATCCTTTGCCCTCAAGTGTAGTGAGCAGGGTATCCAGACCTTCAACGGTCCATGGTAGCTCATGCATCAGGATATTACTGCCAGAATGCAGCTGATCGGTAACATTGCTGATCAATTTTTCTGTCTTACCCGTTTCTTTTTCTTTCATTTCCCAGTCAAGAGAGCCTACAGACCAGGTCATGTATAACATTCCATTCTCGGCAGCGACCTTCTTGCCAACATCCCCGCCAGCACCATGTGGCGGACGGAAAAAGTGAGGAGCTTCTCCCAGCGTTTCTTTGACAATATTTTGAACATCTTCGATTTGCTTTTTAACCTCAGTATAGGACTTGTCTTTCAATACAATATGATCCCAGCTGTGGTTGCCGATAATTCCACCGCGGTTATGTATTAACTCCAGAAGCTCAGGATGCTCCTTAACACGATAACCATTCACGAAAAAGATGGCTTTAGCTTGATGTTTGTCCAGAACATCCATCAAAGGGTTAATCATTGCCGCATCTTTAGGACCGTCGTCAAAGGTGAGCAAAACCACTTTTTTATTTGTAGCTTCCTCATTAGGGACGATATCGTAATTTTTGTTCATATGGTACAGCAGTGGAATTTCAGCGGATGCTTCGCCCTTACTGGCTGTACTATTTCCTGTAGTACCTCCATCTGCTGTTGCTTCAGGGGTAGGACTGGCTGTTGCTTCAGGTGATGGCGCCGTAGTTTCTGCGCTTTGTGTAGCTGCCGCCGTGGGCGGATTGTTTGAGGCATTTGTTTCCTTAGCTGTATTTCCATTTGCACCGCTGTTGCCACAGGCAGTAAGCAACAAGGTAGCCAATAGGAGCACTGATGTCATTTTACCCACTTTTTTCAACTCGCTTTCTTGTTATTAGGTTGTATGAGCCGGAATCTTTCCGCGAACACTAAACATGATTTTACCATACAAGGAGGCTGGAAATATGAATACTTCGTCATTTTTATGCGGGGTGCTGATGGGCGCCGCAGCCAGTATGATTATGTCCAAAAAGCGGAATTCTTTAATGTCTTCGCTAGGGCAATCGGGTGGTTCCATGAGTGGAGCTGCAGATAAAGCAAAAGAAAAAATAATCGGTATGGCCACGACTGGTTTTGGTAACACTGCTGTTTCAAGCAGTAATGCTCAAAGTAACGGTTCAAGTAGCGGAACCACTGAGCATAAGACTGAATTACCAGTGAAGTCGAAGGAATCCAATCTTAAATTGTTAAAGGAATTCATTCGCAGCAATCCTGAAGTGAAGAGCGAAGTAGAGCAGATTCTTAAAGAAACGCATACAACCATACCGGGATTGTAACCGTAAAGGACTCCATCAGAATCATTTTGGGGATGAAATATTCCGCAGAATGATTCTTTTTTATTATTCAGGGCTCTGAAAATGGTTTATTCAATAGAGAGGATTTTATATATTTATTTACGTGCATTTATCTCGGCAAAATGATAACATACTTACATAGTAACCATTTTTGGCTCATTACTCGGGACTCATCATACATTATAATAAATGAGCTTGCAAAAGGAGGATCCTGTCATGAGAATAGAGCGATTAAGTCAAGATAAGATACGGATTTTCCTCACTTTTGACGACCTGAGCGAGCGGGGCATCCAGAAGGAAGACATGTGGCAGGAAGTTCCTAAGGTTCATGACCTGTTTACGGAGATGATGGATCAAGCATATAGTGAACTAGGTTTTGATGCCACGGGTCCGCTTGCCGTAGAAGTTTTCGCATTGCCCGCGCAAGGTATGGTCGTTATAGTGACCCGAGGAAAATATGATCACCATCAGTACGGTGCGTCCGGGGAAGAAGAATTGCCAGAAGAGATTTATGAAATGGAAGTTACTCTTGAACAAAGCGACTCCATTGTATATGCATTCCGCGATTTCGAGGTTCTGGTTGAAGCGGCCCATGTGCTCATCGGTAATATTACTTCCCAGGGGAAACTGTATTCTTATAACAATAAATGGTATCTGTATTTCGATCCAAAGGAATTTGAAGAAACGGCGTTGTCAGGTCTTGTTGGCGTACTAGCTGAGTTTGGAGATTCCTCACCGGTCACAGAAGCTGTTCTCGATGAATATGGGAAAACAGTGATGCCGGAGAATGCGGTCCAGTTATTGTGCACTCATTTTAAGCGTCAGGAGTAATTAGGCAAGATCTAGGGGCTGATGACCATTGTTTAGGCCGATCAGCCCTAGTCTTGTTGTTGGTGATATGTCGGTCATTCTTGTATCAAAGTTATCATCTACCTTGCTGTGTAACGGCAGTAATAGGGTTTAGGGGTGTAGGGAGGTTATTCGGTGCTCGTGTTATCGGTTATTTCGTCGGCAGTGGCGCCGGGACTTGCTCTGTTGACCTTTTTTTATCTGAAAGACAAGTATGATCAAGAACCGCTTCATGTAGTCATTAAAGTATTCTTGCTCGGCCTTCTGATTGTGTTTCCTGTCATGATCATTCAGAGAGGGCTGATGCTGGGACTAAATGGCGGTCCGTATGTGGAGTCGTTTCTCATATCCGCTGGCGTGGAAGAATGTCTAAAGTGGTTTGTGCTTTACCATATGATTTACAATCATACCGAATTTGACGAGCCATATGATGGGATACTATACGCTGTGGCGATTTCGCTCGGCTTCGCAACAATAGAAAATGTAATGTACGCTTGGTATAGCAACGCTTCAATCGGATCAATGTTTCTGAGAGCACTTCTTCCGGTTTCTGGACACGCTATGTTTGGTGTGATCATGGGCTACCATATGGGGAGGGCGAAGTTCTCAAAAGGTGTTAAGACCCGGAGAATTCTGGTTTTTTCGCTACTGTTGCCATGGATGTGGCATGGGATATATGACTTTATTTTGAGTACGACAGCTAACTATTGGATATGGTTTATTGTGCCTCTGATGGCTATCCTATGGTATGGAGGTATGGGAAAGGTAGCTAGGGCCAACAGCCGTTCTCCTTTCCGCTTTCTGAAACGTGAAGAAGAGGTTAACCTATAATCGAGATGGACACACTTATATTCGAAGGGCAGTTCCTAGTAAGGAATTCCAGAGAGGAGAGAGGTGTCTTTTTTTGCGTATAAAAGTACGTATCGTTTGCAAACAGTGCGGTGAGACCTACATATTAAGAGGGATTAAAGAGCATGGTATCATTCAAACCGGCTTTAAACAATGCCTTTGCAGTAATAGCAGTGGCTTTGAGATTGAAGAAAGAGCATGAGCGGACGTTATAGTCACATGGTGTAGCAACTTCAGTGCATAAGACTCCTAGTTTATTGTCAAACTAACGCCAATAAGCTATCGAAAGGAGTCTTGTAGCCCTATGTACAAAAGATTAAGTGCTGTAATGTTCCCGCTGACCGCGCTGCTGCTGATTGGTGCGCTTGTGTGGGGTTATCAGGAGAACCAGGAGAAGAATTCAATACTAATTAAGGCGGAAAACCAATATCAACGCGCCTTTCACGATTTGTCCTATCATGTGGACCGTCTTCATGGTGAGCTTGGAAATACGCTTGCGGTTAATTCTGCTTCTAACGGGATGCACCGCAAAGGACTCGTCAATGTGTGGCGGATGACCAGTGAGGCCCAAAATGAGATTAATCAGCTGCCGCTGACCTTGCTGCCATTTAGCAAAACAGAGGAGTTTCTGTCCAAAATCTCCAACTTTTCTTATAAAGCCGGGATTCGTGACTTCACTAAAAAACCTCTGACAGATGGAGAATTGAGTAATCTAAAAGCATTATATAAGAACTCGGGAGAAATCTCTAAGGATTTGCAAGAGGTACAGAATAAAGTCATTGGCAACCGGCTGCGCTGGATGGATGTTGAAACGGCATTGGCAACAGAAAATAAAGCGGAGGACAACACGATTATTGACGGTTTCAAAACGGTGGATAAACGTGTTGGCGCATACCCTGAGCTAGACTGGGGCCCTTCAGTAGCAAGCATCTACGATAAACGTTCCGTCAAAATGCTCGGAGGTAACCCCGTGACTGCCGGAGACATCAAACGTAAGGCATTGAAGTTCGCGGATGCGGGCTCCAACGCTAAAGTCGATGTTAAAGAAAATGGGAAGAACACCGAATGGCCATCCTATACGGCAACAGTTAGTGGTTCGAATGAGAAGCACACCATCAGTATGGATTTCACAAAAAATGGCGGATTGCTGATCTCTTATTATGATAACCGTGAGATTGGACCTGCCAAGGTATCTATTAAAGAAGCAGTTACCAAAGCCGAGAAGTTTCTTGAGAAAAAAGGATATCCCCATATGACTGCAGTCAGCGCTGATCGTTATGATAATATCGGGAATTTGACCTTTGTGACCAAACAGAATGATGTATTGATTTATCCTGAAAAAATGACTATTCGTATGGGGCTGGATACAGGTGATACCATCGGTTTTGAGGCCAGCGAATATGTTAAAGAGCATAAGGACAACCGTCAGCTTCCAAAACCAAAGCTTACTCTTGCTGAGGCGAGAAAATTTCTGAATTCTGATTTCAAGGAGCAATACAATCGCTTGTCCTGGATTAAAAATGATGATTCCGTCGAGGTCTTGACTTACGAGTTCGGTGGAGGAGTCAATGGCTCAAAGTATCGTATTTATATTAACGCTGAGGATGGAATTGAAGAGTCTGTGGAAGAAATCAGACCTTCTTCGGGGTCTGAGGCAAAATAAAAGGGAGGGCGCATCCAGCAGTTGGGTGCGTCCCTTTTTTTTGCAATATCTATAAAATATATCTGACTGGCTGATATTCCCATGCTATAATCAGGCTTAGTGATAATTACTAAACTGATGTGGCGGTGACATCTTTGTATCCTAAAATTAACGAATATCTATACATACAGGTTGCTTCCAGTGACGCTGCTGAAGCAGAAGTTGAATATAGATCAAGAATTGCAGAGACGGAAGAAGACGCATTTCTGATTGAAATTCCTATGCAGGAGAGCAATGGTCGTCTAAAAAGGCTCTTTATGGGGGACGAGCTTTCGGTCTATTTTTTAACTGAGGGTGGCATTAAAAATTACTTTAATACTTATGTGCTGGGCTTTAAAGAAGATGTAATTCGTATGGTCCGGATTCAAAAGCCAGAGACAGATTCAATATTTAAGATCCAGAGAAGAAGCTTTTTTCGAGTGAATGCTGATCTAGAGCTTGCTGTGAAGGATAGCCTTGGCAAACGGTTCCTGGTTCGTACAGATGATATTGGTGGTGGAGGAATCTCCTTTTTGGTGGATAACCAGGTTAAGCTGGAGGTTGGTAATAAATTGTCCTGCTGGGTACTGGTGCCTTATCGAAACGGAAGCACGGAGCATGTCAATTTTGAAGGTGAAGTAGTGCGCATTAAAAAGCTTGAGAATGGACGTCTTTTAGCCATGTTGAAATTTGTCGCTATTTCAGATTTGGAACGCCAGAAAATTATCCGTTATTGCTTCGAACGTCAGTTTGATTTCCGCAACAGATAAGCATTTTTAACAGCTCTATTAAGCTGTCTGATTTTGCACTGAAGTATAAACTGTGGTATAATTTTATAAGTCGCAGGCAATGCCTGCTTTTTTCTTGATAATATCATCAAGCATAACAATTTATGTGTGCTCCTTGATATTGCAGGAATAGTTTTCGTAACGCTAGATGTTTTTTTTATGAAAGAGTGTTTGAGGAGGAATGCCCCGTTGGATAGGCAGGGTACACATACTTATGACAGAATAAACGTCGCCATCGACGGACCTGCCGGGGCAGGCAAGAGCACTGTAGCCCGATTGGTAGCCCAGAAGTTGTCTTATATCTATGTCGATACTGGTGCAATGTACCGGGCAATCACCTGGTATATGATCCAAGAAGGCATTGAACCGGAAGATCAGCAGCGAGTGAACGAGAAGGTTCGCGACATGGTGATTGAACTTATTCCGGAACGAGACATTCAGAAGGTGCTGATTAATGGGGAAGACGTGACCCCACATATTCGGAGCCTTCAGGTTAGCGGCCTTGTGTCGCAGTATGCGAAGATCGAGGATGTAAGATCCAGACTGAGTCAATTGCAGCGTCAGATGGCGCTTCGCAAAGGCGTGGTAATGGATGGCCGCGATATCGGTACAACCGTGCTGCCGGATGCCGAGGTAAAGATTTTTATGACGGCAAGTGTGGAAGAACGAGCTCTCCGTCGTTATAAGGAACTGAGAGACGCGGAATCGGTGACGCTTCAGCAGCTTGAACACGATATTGCAAAGCGGGACCGTCTGGATGAAGGACGGGAGATTTCACCGCTGCGCCGTGCAGAGGATGCTATTCTTCTGGATACGACCTTAATGAATATCGATCAAGTTGTGGAGGCCATTGTATCCCACTGTAGATCTCATGTTGACGGGGAGAGAAATCATTTATGATTTATGCAATTTGTGTTGGATTGCTTCGCTTGATTTACGCAATCCTTTTCCCGCTTAAGATTGTGGGGAAAGAAAATGTGCCAAAGGAGGGCGGGGTACTGCTCTGCGCTAACCACATTAGTCTGCTTGATCCAATGACTATTGGAATTAAGCTGGACCGTCAGGTAAAGTATATGGCTAAGGCTGAACTGTTTGAGGTTCCGGTGCTTGGCTGGCTTATTAATAAATTGGGTGCTTTTCCGGTGAAACGTGGCGGCGTAAGCAAAGAATCCATAAAAACGGCCCTTAACACACTTCGTAATGGTAATGTCATGGGTATCTTCCCGGAGGGTACGCGTAACTCTGATGCCGGAGTGGCCAAGAAGGGTGCTGCTAGCTTTGCACTTCGAAGTGGCGCAGCAGTTATTCCAGCGGCTATTATTGGCCAGTATAAACCCTTTCGACGCATGGTCGTTGTCTACGGTGCTCCTGTAGACCTTAGTCAATTTGCCGGTGCGGGGAGCGAATCTCTCGAGGCTGTTACCGATGTCATTATGGATCGCATCCGTGAGATGAAAGAGACAGGTAAACCAAGTGCTAGTTAAGGGATGAGCAGAACAATAAATTTTGCTCAATGTTTTGATTAAATAACGGCATAGCCGCTATTTTTTGGAACATACTATCATCAAGTGTAAGTGGCAATATCAAGCATTGCTTGTTTTGAACTCTGCTATACGCAGGTTTAAATAAATGGGGTTTTGAATCGAGGAGGCTAATCACATGTCTGAAGAAATTAAAAATCAGGAAGCTGCGGAAAAGAATGAATCCGTAGAAGCGGTGGATTCCGCTGTGACAGAAAATAACGGAGCTGTAGAAGAAGTTGCTGCCGTTAACGAAGAAGAAGTGACTAACCAAGCTGACTTGGAAATCATTTCTCTGAAAAAAGGCGATACCGTGAAAGGAACAATCGTCAAAATCGAAGATAACCAAGCTTATGTAAGCATTGGATATAAATACGACGGTGTGATCCCAATTCGCGAATTGTCCGCTGTACAACTGGACAACGCTGCTGCAGCAGTAGAAGTTGGACAGGAAGTAGAATGTAAAGTTGTCAGCATCAACGACAACAAGGAAAGCCTTGTTCTTTCCAAACGTGCAGTTGATAGTGAAAAATCATGGGAAGATCTTGAGAAATACTTCGCTTCCCAAGAAGCTTTCGAAGTTACAGTGGCTGACGTTGTTAAAGGCGGTCTAGTAGCTGATGTTGGAGCTCGTGGATTTATTCCAGCTTCCATGGTAGAGCGTCATTTCGTTGAAGATTTCAGCGATTACAAAGGCCGTACCTTGCGTGTTAAAGTGAAAGAACTTGACCGTGAGAACAGCAAAGTAATCTTGTCTGCTAAAGAAGTTCTTGAAGAAGAATTCGAAGCTAACAAGCTGAAAATTATGGCTGAGCTATCTGAAGGCCAAATCATCGAAGGTACAGTACAACGTCTGACTCAATTCGGCGCATTTGTTGATGTGGGCGGAGTTGACGGTCTTGTACACGTATCTGAAATCGCTTGGAGTCACGTAGAGAAACCTTCTGATGTAGTATCTGAAGGTGATAAAGTACGTGTTAAAGTATTGAAGGTTGATCCTGAAAAAGGCAAAATCAGCCTGAGCATCAAAGCTGCTGCTCCAGGTCCTTGGGACTCTGCTGCTGGCGAAATCAACATCGGTGATGTTGTAACAGGCGTTGTAAAACGTCTTGTGAACTTCGGAGCGTTCGTAGAATTGCTTCCGGGTGTGGAAGGTCTTGTGCACATCTCACAAATCTCCCACAAACACATCGCTACTCCACACGAAGTATTGAAAGAAGGACAAGAAGTTCAAGTGAAAGTTCTGGACTTCAATCCATCCGAGAAACGTGTTAGCCTGAGCATCAAAGAAACTGAAGAAGCTCCAGCTCCATCTGCTAGACCTGAACGCAGCAATAGCAGAGACAGAGCTCCTAAAGAAGTTCTGAACAACCCTAACGTTTCCCTTAGCAACGAAGGCCTTAGCTTTACGCTTGCTGAACGTTTTGGTGATAAGCTGGACAAATTTAAGGGTAATAACTAATCCCTAAACGAGCTTTTGAATATACGGGTAAAGTAATCGGCGAGCCCTCGATACGGGGGTTCGCCGATTGTCTTTTTTTCGGAACCGGCAGGATTGATGAGAGTTAACATGATTGTTAGCCAATTTAAATGTTTTTTGCTATGATGAGTAACGTAAGGATGACAGGAGGAATGAATATGGCAAGACCCGTTGTGGCAATCGTTGGGAGGCCTAACGTCGGGAAATCGACGATATTTAATCGGCTGATTGGCGATAGATTAGCCATTGTAGAAGATAAACCGGGGATTACACGTGACCGGATTTATGGTATTTCAGATTGGAACGGTAAGTCGTTCAGTGTGATTGATACCGGAGGTATTGAAATTGATGGAGAAGACACAATTCTGAAATCAATCCGCGTTCAAGCGGAGCTGGCGATTGAAGAAGCGGATGTTATTGTATTTATGTGTGAGGCAAAGAGTGGTGTGACGAATTCAGATGAAGAGGTAGCTCAGATTCTGTTCCGTTCAGGTAAACCGGTCGTTCTTGCCATCAACAAAGTGGATAATATGAAGCGTGCGGATGATATTTATGAGTTCTATAGCCTTGGTTTTGGCGATCCAATCGGAATTTCTGGTAGTCACGGAACCGGACTCGGCGATTTGCTAGATGCTGTAGTTGAGCGCCTACCTGAGAAAATAGATGATGAATACGATGAGGATGTCATTCGTGTAGCTTTGATTGGCCGTCCGAATGTAGGGAAATCCTCTTTGGTCAACGCGATTTTGGGCGAAGAACGTGTTATCGTCAGTGATATTGCAGGGACAACAAGAGATGCTATCGATACTCCTTTTGAACGTGATGGGCAACGTTATGTGCTTATCGATACGGCAGGTATGCGTAAAAAAGGCAAGGTATACGAGAACATTGAGAAATACAGTGTTATGCGTGCTATGCGTGCGATTGAACGGGCTGATGTGGTCCTCGTTGTAATTAACGGCGAAGAGGGCATTATCGATCAGGACAAGCATATTGCTGGTTATGCACATGAAGCTGGTAAAGCATCTATTTTTGTTGTGAACAAATGGGATGCCATTGTGAAAGACGATAAGACTATGCAAAACTTTGAGACTAAGATACGTGACCATTTCTTGTTTATGAGTTACGCACCGGTTGTCTTTTTGTCGGCCTTAACCAAACAGCGTTTGCAAAAACTGCTGCCTGTTGTACAGCATGTATCTCAACAGCACGCACTGCGCATTACTACACATTTGGTGAACGACGTTGTATCTGATGCAATCGCGATTAACCCTCCACCAACTGACAAAGGCCGTCGCTTGCGTATTAACTACGTAACGCAGGTTGCGGTGAAGCCGCCTACGATTGTGGTGTTCGTGAATGATCCATCGCTGATGCACTTCTCCTATGAACGTTATCTGGAGAATAAAATTCGCGCAGCGTTTAATTTCGAAGGAACACCAATCCGTCTCTTTACACGGCGCAAATCCGAAAACGAAGGTTAGGGGAGAAGAAGTGTGGCGCTTGAACTTCTGGTTATCGTTGTAAGCTATTTGCTTGGTTCTGTCAGCTTTAGTGTACTGCTTGCAAAGTTGCTAAAGGGAATTGATATCCGTCAATACGGAAGCGGAAATGCGGGGGCTACCAATACACTGCGTGTATTGGGTAAAGGTCCTGCAATATTAGTGCTGTTGCTGGATGTGCTGAAAGGGGTTGCCGCTGTATGGTTAGGAACCTGGGTCGGCGGATGGGGAACCTGGGTTCCGGCTCTTTGCGGAATCGCTGCCATCATCGGACATAATTGGCCGCTCTATTTTCGTTTTCGTGGGGGGAAAGGCATTGCTACTACGATCGGTGTTATGGCTACGCTTTGTTTATGGCCAGCGCTGCTCGCCGGTATCATCGCCATCCTGTCTATCTTTATCACACGTTACGTGTCCCTTGGCTCATTAATTTTTGTAGCACTGACACCAGTGGCTTTATTGTTGACAGGATTTACACAACCTGTGCTCTGGACCAGTATTATTATTGCGGTCTTCGCCTTCTGGCGGCACCGGACGAATATTGTAAAGATCGTAGAAGGCCGT
This sequence comes from Paenibacillus sp. FSL R5-0636, assembly GCF_037974255.1. NCBI lineage: Bacteria > Bacillati > Bacillota > Bacilli > Caryophanales > Paenibacillaceae > Paenibacillus > Paenibacillus sp. FSL R5-0636. The sequence goes on along the minus strand of NZ_CP150232.1, from coordinate 4,772,585 downwards.
GAGAACAAGATAGGCTCAAAAGTTAAAGGAGGGAATCGTGTTGTCTGATAAAGTTACCGTACTTGTAGCGGGGAGCTGGGGAACTGCGCTGGCTAGTGTGCTGGCTGCAAACCACTCGGAAGTTTATCTGTGGACACGCAACTCTGATCAAGCTGCCGAGATCAATGGCTCTCATACGAATAATAAGTATCTGCCTGGCATCGCTCTGCCAGCTAACATTATTGCAACTACGGATATGGAAACGGCAGTGTCCGGTTCTAAGGCGGTTGTAATTGTGGCTCCGTCTTCAGGAATGCGGCAGGTTGCTCGCAGTCTGAAGCCATTCTGGAAGGATGACATGTTATGTGTCCATGCTACGAAGGGCTTTGAGTCGGAAAGCAATAAGCGGATGTCTATCGTAATTGCAGAGGAACTGGGCTGTGACGAAGGGCAGATCGTTGTGCTCTCCGGTCCAAGTCATGCAGAGGAAGTTGTACGTCTGTGCCCTACAACAGTTGTAGTTGCTTCACCTGATGACAAGCGTAGCGCCGAAGCGCAGGAATTGTTCATCAACAACGATTTCCGTGTATATACGAATCGTGATCAGGTTGGGGTAGAGCTTGCCGGTGCTCTTAAGAATATTATTGCCCTTGGTGCAGGCCTATCCGATGGCCTTGGATATGGGGACAATGCTAAAGCAGCGCTTTTAACCCGTGGACTCGCTGAGATCTCTCGGGTGGGAGTTGAGCTTGGAGCCAATCCTTTGACCTTTGCCGGACTTGCCGGAATTGGCGATCTTGTTGTGACAGCTACTAGTCAGCACAGCCGTAACTGGCGCGCTGGGTCCATGCTTGGTCAAGGTAAGCCGCTGGCCGAGGTGCTGGAATCCATGGGGATGGTAGTCGAAGGTATTCGTACTACCGAAGCAGCTTATGCAATTTCGCTCAAACTGGGTGTGCAGATGCCGATTACGGATCAGATTTATCATGTGCTCTTTCAAGGAAGAAGCCCACGCAGTGCGGTTGAAGCCTTGATGGGGCGTGATCGTAAACCTGAGCTTGAGTCGATCTCCCAGGAAACTTGGGAGCAGTGGCATTCCTGATCCTGTTCACCTTTTTCCGCAAATTCTCATATGTTGTAATGGGGATTGACGGAGGAGGGATGAAAAGTGAGCAGAGATTTTTCCAAGGATGCATTGAACGCCATTAACAAAAAGGCGGGCAAGAACATTACGGAAAGTGCCGTCAAAAAGCTAGCCAGTACGGTAAAGCCAGGAACTACGCAGAATGAAGCCCAGCTCCGCCAGTTAATTAAGCAGGTGTCATCAATGGCGAAAGTGCCGGTCAGTGAAGCTACTGTGCAGGAGATTATCAATGCCGTTAAAAAAGGCGGCGCAGGTTCCAGCACAATGGAGTCTTTAATGAAAATGATGCTTAAAAAATAGCTTTATGTTGGGTGAGCAAAAGAAAACGGATCAATGAATGATTCCGTCGTCTTTTGCTTTTTTTTTTATATTCCTGATAATTTTCACGAAGCATAGTTTATTTAAAATAATACATAAAAAATGATGTTTTTTTACAGAAAAGGATAAGGTCATGATATAATAGTCCCTAATAAATTACAGGCGAATGGGGGCTTTGACCATGGATCCGATGACAAAAATGTGGTTATCCCTGATTGCGATGCTGATTATGGGATTATCAGTATTTCTTATAACTTTTGCTCGGAGCAAAACCAAGGGATTGCTTAAGGCTGTACTGTCTATACTTGCTTTTGTCATCATGTTAGTGGGCCTATTGGGCGGAGTTGTTTCAATTATGTAAGCAGTTACATAGTGTTGAGGAAGGAAGTAACATCATGAAATCACAAAAAGGAGTTACCGTTGTATTTCAACCAGAAGGCCGTAAAGCTGTTGTGAACCGTGGCATTTCGTTATTAGAGGCTGCTCGTAAAGCAGGAGTGCCAATAACAACTAGATGCGGAGGCAAAGCAGGCTGTCTGATGTGCAAGGTTACAGTCGCGAAGGAAGAGGCTGCTGCAGTAAGGCCTCCCGGTGATATTGAGCGGCGTAAGCTTGGATCGGCCTTAGAAGAAGGAACGCGTCTGGCCTGTCAGGCTGCCGTATGGAGCGACGTAACCGTTCAGGTGCCGGAAGATCCACTGAAGGCTGCGGTGCGCCGTAAGCTTGAAGCAGCGCGGCGTGGGGAAGAAGATGAGCTGTGGTAGCGTAAGAATGTCACCGTGGGAGGGACTCGGTTGGAGTTTATAGGATATAAAATGAAACTGAAGGCAGGGGCCAAGATTTTGCTAGGGATGGTATCGCTCGCGCTTACGCTTTCGGGCTGTCTATACCCAGGTGAAGAGAAGCGGGCTAGTGTTAATTATCGGGAAAGTGTTAAACGGATACAAGCAGCCGTTGATTATTATCAACAGGAGGAAGGGGTACTGCCCATTCTTAATGCGGATGAAACTACTCCAAGGTATGAGAAGTTTCGTATCGACTTGGGGAAGCTGAATAATAAGGGATATTTGGATGATATACCGGCTACCGCTTTTGAGCAGGGTGGAAGTGCTTATTTTCTTATTTTGAATGAGGAAATTGATCCTGTGGTGAAGGTGATGGACCTTGTTACGGTTCAAAAGGTGAATGACGTGCAACGACAGGTTAACCGCTATAAATCAGCTCATGGCGGCAACCTGCCTGTGCTTGATGAGCTATACCCCGGATTGTATACCATTGATCATAAGCAGGCGGGTACAAGCTCTATAACGTTAACTAGTGTCTATTCCGGTCAAGTTCTTGACTTTATCATGGATAAGGATGGAACTGTCTACGTAGATTATGTTTTTGATATCATGGCTGCCGTCGATAAGAAGGGTGGAGAGCGCGACAAGAATCAGGACTTGCGACTGGATCTGGAGGAAGCTTCATATTACGTTCCCGTGAAGTCTTTGCCGTATCTATGGATTAACAATCAGCCAATCCCGCAGCCTCCAAGTTAGAGTGAAAGTTTAAGAGCGTCTAAGCTTCGGTTTTATCCGGGGTATTAGGCGTTTTTTTGTTTATATCCTTTTACACCAAGTCCTGTAATCTCAGCATCCACTAAAAATAGTTCTATCAAAGAATCCTAGCTCATAAGATGGATGAGTAAGCTTCCGGGCGTCAGACGCCTTGCGGCGCGCAGACTTAACTTTTTTGAAATTACATTGGGAAATGCGCGAATACGGGTCATAAATTCGTTCCGGATACATATGATGATACTAGTCCAAATGCATGTCCGAGCATTCGGAGTTTAGCGCGGGGCAAGTACGTCCCGGTCGAAAGCAGCTAGGCTTCGGGCGGGCATACGATAAGTCCGGTTGATGTCCTGCAAGGGTCAGATTACCGGCGGAACGCGAAGTCGATGCTCTTCAGGCATTTTTTCTTCGGAGTAATATGAGGAGGGGATCTCTTTTGGAAAAAGTGGATATTTTCAAGGACATTGCCGAGCGTACCGGCGGAGACATTTATCTTGGCGTCGTCGGCGCGGTTCGCACGGGGAAATCGACATTTATCAAGCGCTTCATGGAAACAATTGTCCTGCCAAACATCACGAATGAGGCTGATCGAGTAAGAGCTGTGGATGAGCTTCCGCAAAGCGCAGCAGGCAAAACGATTATGACGACAGAACCGAAGTTTGTGCCTAACAACGCAGTCCAAATCAAGGTTGCGGAAGGGCTTGAGGTTAATGTTCGTCTGGTAGACTGTGTGGGTTACGCTGTAGAAGGTGCAAAAGGCTACGAGGATGAAAATGGACCACGAATGATCTCTACACCTTGGTTTGAAGAGCCTATTCCTTTTCAGGAAGCGGCAGAAATCGGGACACGTAAGGTTATTCAGGAGCATTCAACGCTAGGTGTAGTGGTAACAACAGATGGTACGATTGCAGAAATTCCGCGGAACTCGTACGTGGACTCTGAAGAGCGCGTCATTGCAGAGCTGAAGGAAGTGGGTAAGCCATTTGTGCTTGTCATTAACTCCACCCGGCCACGCAGTGAGGAAGCGCAGCAGCTCCGTAACGAGCTAGCCATCAAATACGATATCCCAGTTATGACGCTAAGCGCCGCAAACATGAGCGAAGATGACGTAACTGGTGTGCTGCGGGAAGTGCTTTATGAATTCCCAGTGCATGAAGTAAATGTAAACCTGCCAAGCTGGGTTATGGTGCTTGGAGAAAACCACTGGCTGCGTAGTAGTTATGAGAACTCCGTTCGCGATACGGTAAAAGACATTCGCCGCTTGCGGGATGTTGACCGCCTCGTATCTCAGTTCACCGAATATGACTTTATTGATAAAGCTGGCCTAAGTGGTATGAACATGGGTCAGGGCGTAGCAGAGATCGACCTGTATGCTCCAGAAGAGCTGTACGATCAAGTTCTGATGGAAGTGGTCGGGGTTGAGATCCGCGGTAAAGATCATTTGCTCCAGCTTATGCAGGAGTTCTCGCATGCGAAACGAGAATACGACCGATTCTCAGAAGCATTGGAAATGGTCAAGACTACAGGTTATGGTATCGCGGCTCCATCCTTAGCCGAAATGGCGCTCGACGAGCCAGAACTGATACGTCAGGGCTCTCGCTTCGGGGTTCGCTTAAAGGCTACTGCACCGTCCATTCATATGATTCGGGTGGATGTGGAGTCTGAATTCTCGCCAATCATCGGAACGGAAAAGCAAAGCGAAGAGCTGGTTCGTTATCTGATGCAGGACTTTGAGAATGATCCTATTAAGATTTGGGAATCCGATATTTTTGGCCGCTCCCTGCACTCCATTGTTAGAGAAGGCATTCAAGGCAAGATAGCTATGATGCCGGATAATGCACGCTACAAGCTGCAAGAAACGCTTGGCCGCATTATTAACGAGGGTTCCGGCGGACTTATTGCAATTATTCTCTAAGCTGAATATAAATAAATTCAAAGAGTGGGAGAAATCCTGCTCTTTTTATTTGTATATATCCTAAAACTTGATTCCTAGTTCCTATAATAACGGTGAATCTGACTCAATTATTCTGATGAAATAAAGACCTAAACTGCTCCTATAGGTCTAACAAATTAGATCGAATTTAGATAAATATGCACGGATAGATGATAATTTCTGCTCCTTTTTTGAGTAACAGCTTGAATTTATGGATGGGCTGTATTACTATAAGTTTGTTGCGCTTCAAGGTCTAAGGGCGCCAAAGTTAAGTTTTAAACGGGATTATCACGTATATTTTACGTTGAAACGGAAACAGTGTATGATACCGGAGAATTTACTCAGGGAGGTGAGAAAACATGAATAAATCAGATTTGATCAATGTAGTTACAGAAGCAACTGAACTTCCCAAGAAGGATGCTACTAAAGCTGTAGATGCGGTTTTCGAAGCAATTACAGAAGCACTGCAAAGCGGTGATAAAGTACAACTGGTTGGATTCGGAAACTTTGAAGTGCGTGAGCGTTCTGCACGTAAAGGCCGTAACCCGCAAACTGGTGAAGAAATCGAAATTCCTGCAAGCAAGGTACCGGCATTCAAACCCGGTAAGGCGCTGAAAGACGGAATCAAATAAAGATTTCTACATACCTATCCCATAGTCTTTTAAGAACAACTATGCCGCCCTCCAAGGCGGCATTTGTTTTTTGAAATACTATGAACTGTATAATAGGTTTAGAGGAGGATGAGTGATGATGGATAAAAATACGGGTACTACTCCGCTTCCAACGGGCAGCGACTATATTGTGGTTAAAGCTAAAGATAATGGCGTTCAGGTCATTGGGCTAACCAGAGGTACAGATACACGTTTTCATCATACAGAGAAGCTGGATAAGGGCGAGGTATTGATTGCCCAGTTTACTGATCATACCTCAGCGATGAAGATTCGCGGTAAGGCTGAAATATGGACAAAGCACGGACAATTGGAAAGTGAAAGCTGAAAAGCAGGCATAGCCTGCTTTTTTTCAAAATATAGTAAAGATAAATGATCGTATTAGCTAAGAGGGGAATTATGGATAAGGAGGCGTGTTCATGAACAAGGCCTGGTGGGTCGGAGCCGTATTACTCTTGACTGCAACCTCTGCTGTAATATTGCCCAAAGTGGCAGATATGGATTCTACCTTACAGCAACGCAATGGTGCAGTAGAGACTTTTACTGGCGGCCATAACACAGTGCTAGACAACGATAATCTTGTTGATGTTCTTGGTGCACTTCCATTGACCTTATCCATTGATAGCGTAGGCTGGGAGGATCACGTTCTGTCACTGGATTTAAAAGTGAGCGGAAATGATCATGAACCCCAGGAGCTTTATCGAAATATGGCGCAGGCTATTTCTTTTGCTTTTCAAGAAACCTCGAATGTGGATCAGCTTTTGCTGCGCATCGTGGTCATGGATAAATGGCTGGATAGCCGCCGGCTGCTGCTAGCAGGGGATATCAGACGCACGGAGTGGTCGGCTGAACTCCAGAATGAACTTCAGTCTGCGGGTAATCTCCCCATATCCGAGCGACTCAAGACGGGCTTCCGTATTAGTGAGACTGAGCTCTGGAAGAAGCAGTTCATTTATCCTTAAGAAGAATAAAAGAAACTCAGTCCTACCACAGTGCGTGACAAAAAAACATGTGATATAATAGACAAGATTGTGAACAAAGGAATTATTATTAATGTCAATGGCTTCGGAGGCTGAAATGAAACCGTACTGCATACCGCAACTGGCAAAACCCTACACCGACTACGACATGATTCAGAAGCATACGGATTTGCCGCCGTTTTCTGATGGCCGGGGTCATTTGTTATATATTTTTCTAAACCATGGATCTTCTGTTAAAGGAAATGCTGGTGAGTTGTATACGCTCGTAACAGCACTTATTCAACTTGGACTAGATACACATGAGGTAATTGACCGCTCGAATGATAGACGCGGTGGAGATCCTATGCGTTCCCGTCAATTAAAGGTATTGGCTGGCGATTATTTCAGTAGCTGGTTTTACCATCTGCTTGCAAAGAGTGATCAAATTGAGATGGTTGGAATCTTGAGTAAGGCGATTGCTGATTTTAATGTCTTGAAAGCGAACCTCTATGTGAAGATGAGAGGAATCCGTCTTTCGGCTGAACAATACTTGAGGCACATGGTACAGCTCAATATGCGGCTGTTCCTTTCTTTTACGCCCATGATCGAGAATTCCTTAGTGGAGTTGTGGGAGAAGTTATTGACAGAATTCAGTCAGTGCGAAACTGTTGCCATAGAGCTTCAGCGTTGTGATAACCTTGAGAATGCTAGCAATGGTTATTGCTACTGGAAGATGCTGGAGTCAGCGACAGAGGAAGAACGCAAACAGCTTCAAGACCAGAACCTTGATCAGAAGGACTGGAAGATGCTGAAGATGAAATATAAATGTGATTCTCTGCTGACGGACAAGCTCCATCAGTCGATTCAGTCGATTCAGGGACTATTACAAAGCGTTAAAGACGAAAGCCTGCTTAGAGAGCTTGAGATAGCGCTGGATCGTATTCTCCTGCAGATGAAAGTCTCAGGACAAGCAGCCGTGGAGGGTTAGTGGATGACTATGGACAAAACTACAACTGCTGTGGGTGATAACAGCAAGCCGAAGGAACAGTTTGTGCACTCGGTGTTTGAGAGTATTGCAGGTAAATATGATTTGATGAATGATATCTTAAGCTTTCGCCGCCATAAGGCTTGGCGCAAGTTCACGATGAAGAAGATGGGCATGAAGCGCGGGGATTCAGCTGTAGACTTATGCTGCGGCACTTGCGATTGGAGCATTGCCTTGGCAGAAGCCACACAGACAGGGAATGTGATAGGACTTGACTTTAGTGCTGGCATGCTTGAAGTGGGGCGCCGTAAGGTGGAGGAGCGCAAGCTTCAGGACCGGATCTCTCTCGTACAGGGCAATGCTATGGAGTTGCCTTTTGAAGACAACGCATTCGATTATGCAACGATTGGTTTTGGACTCCGCAACGTACCGGATCTTGTTCAAGTGCTGAACGAGATGAAACGCGTGGTAAAACCCGGAGGAATGGTGGTCTGCCTGGAGCTTTCCAAGCCGATGAAACAACCGTTTAAAGGTATCTATTTCTTTTATTTTCAGCGTGTACTTCCATTGCTGGGCAAGTTATTCGCTAAAAGGTATGAGCAATACAAATGGCTGCCAGAATCGCTGGCGCTGTTCCCTGACCGGGAGCAATTAGCTGCTATTTTCCGTGAAACCGGACTGCAAAAAGTGGAATCCTTCCCCTTGACCGGAGGCATCGCGGCATTACATATTGGGCTCAAGGAGAACGGGAATGTTTAAGAAAATCGGTATCTTTTTACAAATGATCAAGTTTGAACATACGGTATTTGCTTTACCTTTTGCTTTTATGGGCGCTTTACTTGGTTCCGTTGTCATGTCTGGCACGCTACCTTCCTGGAGCCAGATTGGTTGGATCGTAGTGGCTATGTTTGGGGCACGGAGCGCTGCTATGGGGCTGAATCGACTGATTGACCGGATAAGTGATGCTAAGAATCCTCGCACAGCGGGAAGGGCTATTCCTGCAGGATTATTGAAGATCGGTGAAGTCGTCATTTTTATCGGCATTTCGTTTTTCTTACTCTTTTGGGCAGCCTTTAAGCTGAATCCTTTGTCGGCCAAGCTCTTGCCAATCGCAGTTTTCCTTCTTGTTATTTATTCATTTACGAAGCGCTTTACATGGGCTTGCCATCTTATCCTCGGTCTGACCATTGCGCTTGCACCTTTAGGCGGTTGGGTAGCTGTGACCGGTAGCGTGAATTGGACTTCAATGGTATTTTACTTCACTATTGTGTTTTGGACTGCAGGTTTTGATGTAATTTATTCTTGTCAGGATGTTGAGTTTGATCTAAAAGAGGGCTTGAAGTCCATTCCGGTTCGGTTCGGGGTTCAAGGTGCACTCATTATTGCCCGCGTATTTCACATTCTCACGGCGATTGGATTCGTATCGTTGCTGTTTATGACGGATTTAAGCTGGTGGTATGTAGCAGGCATGATCATCGCATATATTATTCTCTTTTATGAGCATTACATTGTATCTCCGAGTGACCTGAGCCGTCTGCAGACTGCTTTTTTCACTATGAACGGCGTATTGAGCATCGTAGTGTTCTCTTTCACTTTGATTGACTTGGTGGTGCAGTTCTACTAATGACGCTTACTAAACCGAAAAACATCGTGGTTGGAATTACAGGAGCAAGCGGTGCGATATATGGTGTTCGTCTAACTGAAACCTTGCTGTCACTAGGCTACTCCGTGCATTTGGTGGTTAGCAATGCGGGCTGGCGCGTATTTAAAGAAGAACTTGGCTATATCGCATCAGACCGGGAGGGCTTTTTGAACGAAAGGTTCAAAGGCTATCCCGGTTCTCTGCTTTATCATCCTGTTGCGGATATCGGCGCATCCATTGCAAGTGGTTCGTTTCGTGTGGAAGGGATGATTATTATGCCTTGCTCTATGGGAACATTGTCCGCGGTAGCGAATGGGACCTCTGATAATCTGATGACACGTGCTGCTGACGTTATGCTCAAGGAAGGACGCCCACTGGTGCTTGTTCCTCGTGAGACTCCACTGCATGCCATTCATCTAGAGAATATGTTGAAGCTGTCCCGTCTGGGAGTTCGGATGATTCCCGCAATGCCGGCTTTTTATTTCGGGCCGCAAAGTATGGATGATCTGATTAATTTCATGGTGGGCAAAGTGCTTGACAGCTTTAATATTGAACACAATTTATTTCGAAGATGGGGGGATTGAAAGGATGGACAATAACAGCCACACCATCATCGGCAAAATCAGCTATACCAACTCATGGCCGGTATTTCACAATTTTCATCCCTCTGCATTAAAATATCCTGCAGAGATGGTGAGTGAGGTACCTGCCATTCTTAATCAGGGGATGAGCCGTGGAACTATTCATGTAGGTGCTTTATCCTCTTTTGCTTATGCTGAGGCCAGTGACAAATTATTACTACTACCTGATTTATCGGTTAGCGCGGACGGTCCTGTGAGATCAATATTCCTTTTTTCCAGGGTGCCATTTGCTCAGATTGGTAGCGGTAAGATTGCTGTTACGAATACTTCTGCAACCTCGGTAAATTTGCTGAAAATTTTAATGGAAAAAGCTTTTGGCAATAAACCGGAATATATTAGCGCTAATCCTGATTTGGATGCCATGATGCATGAAGCGGATGCCTGCTTATTAATTGGTGATAATGCTATTAAAGCCTCATGGCAGGATCAAGGTTATATCGTTACTGATCTAGCTGAGGTTTGGAAGGAATGGACGGGCTTAGGGATGACCTTTGCGGTCTGGGCAGTGAACCGAAAGGCTGCTGAGGACAAACCGGAGGCTATTTCTGAGATTGCAGAGGCTTTTGCCGAGAGTAAAATGCGGGGATTGAGAGATTTAGATCCTATTGTACAAGCAGCTTGTTCTAACATTGGAGGAACAAAGTCTTATTGGGAAGGGTACTTCCGCAATTTATGTTATGATTTTGGAGAAAGGCAGCAGCAAGGTTTGAACCTCTATTTCCGCTATGCCTATGAGATGGGCCTGCTGCCGCAGGAAGTGAAGATGGAGATTTGGAGCCATAAACTGTTGACACGGGTGAAAGAATGAAACGACTGCAAATATTCGGATTACTGAACAGAGATATGGATCAGATTGAAAAAGAGCTGTACCGCAGTGTACAGGGGGATGACGATCTGCTTACAGAAACCTCCCTGCATTTATTAAAGGCAGGGGGCAAAAGATTACGTCCCGTATTTGTCCTGATGGGCGGGAAATTCGGTAAGTATGATCTGGAAAAGCTGAAACGGGTAGCGATACCGTTAGAGTTGATCCATAGCGCTTCACTGGTCCATGATGATGTGATCGACGATGCAGAATTGCGCCGTGGTGAACTCACCGTGAAAGCAAAATGGGGCGATAAAATTGCCATGTACACTGGTGACTACATATATGCAAAAGCGCTGGTTATGACTACGGAGCTGAAGAATCCACGAATTCATCAAATTCTGTCTAAGGCGATGATCGAAATGTCGATCGGAGAGATGGAGCAGATTCGTGACTTTTTCAACAGTGAGCAAAGTGTACGTCATTATCTACGGCGTATCCGCCGCAAAACAGCCCTGCTGATTGCAGTTAGCTGCCAACTCGGCGCACTTGCTGCTGAGGCAGATCCAGAAGTAGCTCGCCTGCTTTATAATTATGGATATAACGTGGGTATGGCGTTCCAGATTCGTGATGATTTACTGGATCTCTCAGGCACAGAGAAACAGATCGGTAAACCTCCGGGCAGTGATATGCGTCAAGGAAACATTACACTTCCAGTGATTTATAGTCTTGAGGATGAGCGGCTGCGCGAGTCATTGCTTGAGGAACTGAAGTCTATACGTGAGGGCCATAGCACGGTAGGACGTGCGATTGATCTTATACTTTCCGGAGACGGAATCGCCCGCTCTGAGGAGCTCGCTTCACGTTATATTGACAAGGCGCTGGCGGCGCTGGAACAATTGCCTAATAATAAGACTAAGCGCAATCTGCGTGATATTGCTTATTTTATAACAGGAAGAAGTTATTGATCTTCTGGTGAGATTGAAATTAAACGTTTCCAGAAAGCAATGTTTCTGTTAAGATAGCGTCAAAACAACCCTTCAAATGGGAAAATGGAGAGTGCTTCTATGGAAAAGACGTATCTGATGGTCAAGCCTGATGGAGTTCAACGTGGATTAATAGGGCGTATTGTTACCCGCTTTGAGGATAAGGGGTTTAAATTGGTCGCTGCTAAGCTGATTACAGTTAGTGAGGATCAAGCGAAAAGACATTATGCTGAGCATGCAGGCAAAGACTTTTTTTCGGAGCTGGTCTCTTTCATCACTTCAGGTCCAGTGTTTGCAATGGTATGGGAAGGCGATGATGTTGTAACGTTATCCCGGACACTCATAGGCAAGACAAAAGTTGGAGAAGCTCTGCCAGGCACGATTCGTGGCGACTTTGCCAGCCATACACCACTTAATCTAATTCATGGATCAGACTCGCCTGAAAGTGCAGAACGGGAAATTGCTAATTTCTTTGCTCCAGATGAACTGAATCAGTATAACAAAGACATCGCAGTCTGGATGTAAGGTCCAGGTGGGAGGCAGGGGATTAACATGTCTGATCGTAATGTTGCAGCATTAACAACAGATCCAGATTATAGCGGATTTATTCACAACGTTAAACAAAGCACCGGAATTGATCTGGCTCAATATAAAGAAGCGCAGATGAAGCGGCGTTTGACGACTCTTCGGATGAAGAATGGGTATCATACCTTCAGTGATTTTTTTGCAGCGATGATGAAAAATAAGGACTTATTTTATGAATTTTTAGATCGAATGACGATCAATGTCTCTGAGTTCTGGCGGAATCCGAATCGCTGGGAAGTTTTGCGGGATATTATCCTTCCTGACCTCCAGCAGTCAGGCCGCAAATTAAAGCTATGGAGCGCGGCGTGTTCCACTGGCGAAGAGCCTTACACGCTGGCTATGATTTTGTCGGACAAGAATATATTGGCGCAGACAGGCATTCTTGCCACTGACATTGATGATGGCGCTTTATCCAAAGCAAAGCAAGGTCTTTATTTGGAACGTTCTTTAAAGGATGTGCCAAAAGACGTGGCAGCACGTTACTTTACACCGGAAGGCCCTGTTTTCAAGGTCAGCGATTCACTTAAGAAAAACATAGATTTCCGCAAACAGAATCTGCTCTTGGACAAGTTCGACGAAGGTTTTGATCTTATTATTTGTCGCAATGTAATGATCTATTTTACTGAAGAGGCGAAGAACAAGCTCTATCATAAGTTTTCGGCTAGCTTACGTCCGGGTGGTTATTTGTTTGTGGGCAGCACAGAGCAAATCTTTACACCGGCTCAATACGGTTTTGAATCGACGGAAACTTTTTTCTATCGTAAAAAATAAATATTTTTTGCTCCTTCGCCATTAACTTCAAAGGTATACTTTCGCAAAAGTTCAGTGATACTGGATAGTAGAATCTGTACGCTAAGTGAAAGGAAAGTTAAACCGATGGACAAAAGCAAGGTCATTGCCGCGTACAAACGAGGCTTTATCACCGTTCGTGAGTGCGGGCAAATTCTCGGTGTGGAAGAAATGCAATTGGAGCGCCTTCTGCAGCTGGAAGAGCGTAAGTCTACATTCCCTCCACCAAGTCAGCGGCTCGGCAGCTAACAAGCTGAGGACCCAGCCGAGGAGCGCCATTCATACTCTTAAGGGTATGGATGGCGCTTTTTATTTCGATATACATAGAGTGTTTCTAGGGAGAGCCCTTTCTTGTCAAAGCGGATTCCCTATACTATAATGAGCAAAGATCATAGGATTTTAGCGGTTTACAGTTTAAAAGTATAAAAGGGGGAAGACATCATGAGTTTACGCTATTTAACAGCGGGGGAAACGCACGGCCCCCAGCTAACGGCTATTATTGAGGGATTGCCAAGTAATTTAACTTTGGATTTTGAAGAGCTTAACTTTCAATTGCATCGTCGACAAAAGGGATACGGACGTGGACGCCGCATGCAGATTGAGAAAGATACGGCACAAATAGTCGGTGGAGTACGTCACGGCTATACTACAGGTGCTCCGGTAGCCTTGGTAGTAGAGAACAAGGATTGGACTCACTGGAAGAACATAATGAATATTGAACCTATTCCAGGCAGTGATGAAGAAAAACGCCGGGTAAATCGGCCGCGTCCTGGACATGCAGATTTGAATGGTGGATTGAAGTACAATCATACGGATCTTCGCAATGTTCTGGAGCGCTCCAGTGCCCGCGAAACAGCAGCCAGAGTTGCATGTGGCGCTGTAGCCAGACAGCTGCTGGCAGCTTTTGGTGTGAAAGTAGCAGGCCAAGTCATTCGTATTGGTGAAATTGAAGCGCCTGCAAATGATCTGCCTATCGATGAGCTGATTGAACGCACAGAACAGTCTTCTGTCAGAGTTGTCGACAAAGAAACGGAACAGAAAATGGAGGCTTACATAGATCAGATCAAGGAAGAGGGCGACTCCATCGGTGGAATCGTTGAATGTATCGTCGAAGGACTGCCCATCGGACTTGGCAGCTATGTACAGTCAGACCGGAAGCTGGACGGTGCGATCGCTGGGGCAGTGATGTCGATTAATGCCTTCAAAGGCGTTGAAATCGGCATTGGGTTTGAAGCAGGTAAATTGCGTGGATCGCAAGTCCATGACGAAATTATGTATGAAGCTTCTAAAGGATACTATCGCGCAAGCAATCGTTTAGGCGGTTTTGAAGGCGGGATGACGAATGGTATGCCGATAGTGGTTCGTGGTGTTATGAAGCCTATTCCTACCTTGTATAAGCCACTTCAAAGTGTAGATATCGATACGAAAGAACCTTTTACAGCTCAAGTAGAACGTTCGGATGCATGTGCAGTTCCAGCGGCATGTGTGGTTCTGGAAAGCGTAGTGGCATGGGAAGTTGCCAAAGCTTTTCTTGATAAATTCGGCGGGGATTCTCTCGAAGAAATTAAAGCGAACTATGAAAACTATCTTGCACAATTGGAGAGTTATTAATCATGCGTACGATCAATGTAGATTTAGGAGATCGTTCTTATCCAATTCACATCGGTAGTGGTCTGCTGCAGAACATTGGCCAGTACTGTGCTGAGGCTGGACTGTCCACTCGCAGCCCACTACTGGTTGTGAGTGATAGTGAAGTAGCTCCACTGTATTTACCGTCGCTTGAAGAAGCTCTACGTCAGCAAGGCTATACCGTAGTCAGCCATATTATGCCGGCAGGGGAAGCATCCAAATCATTAACCGTGTATGAAGAGGTTATGACGACCGCGATTCAAGCGGGACTGGATCGCAACTCAGCTGTGTTGGCTTTAGGTGGCGGGGTTGTTGGTGATTTAGCTGGTTTTGTAGCAGCTACCTACATGCGCGGAATAGGATTTCTACAAATTCCAACGACGATTCTAGCCCATGACAGCAGCGTAGGCGGCAAAGTGGCTGTCAATCATCCACTAGCCAAAAATATGGTTGGTGCGTTCTATCAACCTTCGCTGGTGCTTTACGATTTGGATACCCTTCGCACGCTTCCGCCACGCCAAGTCTCTTCTGGCCTGGCCGAAGTAGTGAAGCATGGTCTGATTACGGACAAAGAATTCGCATATTGGTGCCGTGAACATGCTGATGAGCTGCTTGCTCTGAATGCTGAAGCACTCGGCTATGCCCTTGAGCGCGGTTGTGCAATCAAGGCTCATGTCGTAGCGAACGATGAACGTGAGCATGGACTTCGGGCGATTCTGAATTTAGGACATACGATCGGACATGCTATTGAAGCGGTTGGCGGATATGGCGTATTTTTGCACGGTGAAGCGATTGCGATTGGTATGGCGGGTTCGGCGCTGCTGGCTGTAAAGCTTGGACATGATCGATCCATTTATGAGGATACAGTATCTATGTTATCTGCACTTTCATTGCCTATACAGCTTCCTTCTGAATATGATGAAGCTGAGCTAATGGAAGCAATGATGCATGATAAGAAATTCAAAGAAGGCAGAATGACTTTTATTGTGCCTGATGCCATAGGAGCCGTAAGCATTGTAAACGATATACAGGAATCGCTTGTGCGAGAGGTTCTCGCAGAGCTTAAAAAGGAGGGGAAACCGTGGTAAATCGAGGGATTCGCGGAGCAACTACCGTGATTAATAACGAAGAAACAGAGATTTTGCGTGAAACCGTTGTGCTGCTGCGGGAGATCGTAGAACGTAATGATGTTATAGCTGAGGATATTAGCAATGTATGGATTACGATGACCAATGATCTGGATGCTACTTTTCCGGCAAGAGCCATTCGTGAGATTGAGGGCTGGGAAATGGTGCCACTTATGTGTTCAACGGAGATCCCTGTTAAAGGCAGTCTGCCGATGTGTATCCGGTTAATGGTGCAGTTTAATACGGATAAATCACAGCGTGAGATCCGCCATGTATATCTGAATGAAGCTCAGAAGCTTCGTCCGGATTTGTCGCAGAGTAAGTCTTAAATTTGAGTTGTGGGTTGTCAATGACCCTTGTCATCATGTATAGTGTAATTAGCCGAGTATAGAAGAGTTTAGTTGAGTTGAGATGAGTATAGTTGAGCAGAGTGCAAGAAATTTTTGCGAATATAAGAAAGTATAAGCTTTGTTCTATACATTCTTATATTTCACGCATATACGCTTACCGTCCTTATAAGGACGCTGAAGACGTTTATGCCTGATTAGCAGTTTTTGTGTACGCAGAGTCTTTATTTTGATATGTACTGGAGTGTTATTTCACATCCGTGATGTATCTTATTTAGAGATAAGTCTGTAGGCACAACATAACGATGCTGATCATTGCTCAAAAACATATACTTACTTACACAAACCCTCTACTTTGGTAGAGGGTTTTTCTGTGTTTCGGAAAGATTTATATAACTAAGGGGGCATCTAAAAATGACGAATCCGAGTGTTCAAGAGGTGGTAAAGCTGTCGCAGGATTATAATCTGATTCCTGTTGTGAAGCGGCTGCTGGCTGATATGGAAACACCTATCCGGTTATTCCAACGTTTTGCTGAACGTGACCGCGCGTTCTTACTAGAAAGTGTAGAGGGCGGCAAACAATGGGCCCGGTATTCGTTCATCGGCAGCGATCCCTTTTTAATGATATCGGGAAAAAAGGGTGCAATTAACGTAGAGATCGACGGTAAGAAAAAACAGCTGCATGGAAAGCCGATTGAGGAGCTTAAAGCACTGCTTCGTTCATACCGTAGCCCTAAGCTGGATGAGATGCCGCCATTTACTGGAGGAGCTATCGGATTTTTTGGATATGATCTGCTGCAATATTATGAGAAGCTGCCTGAGCATCCAGTAGATGATCTCCAAATGGATGATATCCGGTTTATGTTCTGTGATCGCATCATTGTTTTTGATCATGTGAAACAACAAATTCTCCTAGTTGGCAACCTGCATGTTAAAGACGGTGATACGGACTCAGATATCAAATCTAATTACGAAAGCTTAAGTCGTAAGCTTGAGGATATGGCCGAAGAGCTGCAAAAGGAAGGGCCAAAGGAAAATGTGAACCGCCGCAGCATTCCGCAGGATATTGAGCTGGGTGAGATTCATTCCAACCTGACTAAAGAACAATATATCAACAACGTAGAACAAGCGAAGGAATACATTCGGGCTGGCGATATTTTTCAAGTGGTGTTGTCGCAGCGCCTGCATATTGAAACGGAGGTTTCTCCACTGCATGTATACCGGATGCTCAGGACGCTTAACCCATCTCCATATATGTATTATTTGAAAATGGATGAAGAGATTATTGTTGGAACCTCACCGGAAGCGCTCGTAAAGGTAGATGGAAACCGTGTGGAGACACGGCCGATTGCCGGAACAAGACCAAGAGGTGAAAGTGAAGCTTCGGATCGTGCTTACGCCGCGGAGCTGCTGGAGGATGAAAAAGAACGTGCAGAGCATTTGATGCTAGTTGATCTAGGTCGTAATGATCTAGGAAGAGTGTCCAAATTTGGTTCTGTAAAATGCGACTCCTTTATGGAAATTGAAAGATACTCTCATGTCATGCATATGGTATCGAATGTGTCAGGCACGCTTAGCGAGGATAAAGATTTCTTTGATGCCTTTCTCTCCTGTCTGCCAGCCGGTACTGTCTCAGGAGCACCTAAGCTACGGGCAATGGAGATTATTGCTGAATTGGAGCGAGAAGCCCGTGGTGCTTATGCGGGGGCGATTGGATATTTGGGATTCTCGGGAAATATGGATTCATGTATCACCATCCGTACAATCATCTTCCGTAAGGGCAGAGCATATGTGCAGGCCGGGGCGGGTATCGTTTGGGACTCGGTTCCGGAGAAAGAGTATGAAGAGACGGTGAATAAAGCGAAGGGCATGCTAAAAGCTATTCGTATGGCAGAGGCTATGTTCCCACCCGAGATAAAAGAGAAACAAGTCATCAATCAAGATTACATGTACACATATACCCCTGAACAGGTGGTTTGATTAATATAAAAGATTACATTAAGGCTGGGAGGATGAACATTATGGATGCAACAAAATTGATACAATCAGGAATCGCTGGACTAATCGAAGGCAAAAGTCTGACACGTGGAGAAGCACGGGATATAATGGGTGCAATCATGCTGGGAGATGCTTCTCAGGCGCAAATCGGATCACTGCTGACCGCTTTACGGATTAAGGGAGAGACCGTGGAGGAAATTACGGGGTTTGCGGAAGCCATGAGAGGTTTCGGCACACCTGTCCTTACTGAAAAAGCGCGTCTGCTAGATACATGTGGTACGGGCGGTTCCGGCATCCATAAGTTTAATATTTCTACCGCCTCAGCGATTATTTCATCAGCGGCTTCTGTACGAGTTGCCAAACATGGCAACCGCTCAGCTTCCGGTAGAGCAGGAAGTGCAGATGTACTTGAAGCTTTGGGCGTCAACATTCATCTGAATGCGGATCAGGCTCGGGAATGCTTGGATCGAATCGGCATTTGTTTTTTATTCGCGCAAATCTATCATCCTTCGATGCGGCATGCGGCGGCACCGCGTAAAGAGCTTGGAGTGCGGACGATTTTTAATATGCTTGGTCCGCTTACGAATCCCGCGGGTGCTGACCGTCAGCTGCTGGGGATTTATGATCGGAATAAGACAGAGACGGTGGCTAATGTACTGAAGGAGCTGGGGTCCAAGCGTGCGATGGTTGTTAGCAGCTTGGATGGTCTGGATGAAATCAGCATCTCGGCCCCTACATTAGTGTCTGAGCTAAAAGAGGGCACCGTAACCACGTATGAGGTAACGCCAGAGGCATTAGGTCTTAACAGACATCCACTGGAAGCTGTGTTGGGTGGAGATGCAGCTGAAAATGCGGCGATTATTACCTCGGTCCTTCAAGGGCAGATTAATCCTTATCGTGATATCGTTCTTGCTAACGCCGGAGCCTGTATATATGTTGCTGGTCTGGCAGATACCATGGCCGGAGGCGTAGAGAGAGCAAAAGATGTAGTGGATTCAGGCAAGGCACTATCCAAGCTTAATCAGCTTGTAGCTATGACGGAGGAACTAAATTATGTATCTTGATAAAATTGTCGCGACTAAGATTAAAGAGGTTGAACTGCTCAGTAAAAACTTTTTGTTGGCACAAGCAGAGCGTGAAATTGCTCTTCTTCCGGCAACAAGAGGCTTTCGTAAGGCTCTGACCCAAGGGAAGAACAGAGATATGGGCTTGATCGCTGAGGTGAAGAAGGCTTCTCCTTCCAAAGGGTTGATCCGTGAAGATTTTGATCCTGTTTCCATTGCAAAAGGGTATGAAGCTGGAGGCGCTGATTGTTTATCTGTTCTGACGGACACAGAATATTTCCAGGGCAGCGCAGCTTATCTGCAGCAAGTGAAGGAAGCTGTAAATCTGCCGCTGCTTCGCAAAGATTTTATTATCGATGAGAAGCAAATCTACGAAGCACGTCTTCTCGGAGCGGATGCCGTGTTGTTGATCGTCGCTATTTTGACACCGGCACAACTGTCTCATTTTATAGATATAGCTTCAGGGCTTGGATTGGATATCTTGATTGAGGTGCATGACCGAAATGAACTGGCGGTTGTACTGAGCACAGAAAAGATAACCCAACCTAACGTCCTGCTAGGAATTAATAACCGTAATCTACGTACCTTCGAGACCTCTTTGGAGACAACAGCCGAGCTGGCAGCTCTTGTGCCGCAAGGTGTTCCAGTGATCAGCGAAAGTGGAATTTCCGGGTCAAAAGACATCGGCTACCTAAGAACTACTGGTGCTCACGGAGTGCTCGTTGGGGAGTATCTAATGCGTCAAGCTAACGTAGAGGATGCGGTTAACGGTTTGCTCGGTGAGCTTCCTAACGGAAAGGACCGTGTCCGGCATGGCTGAGACATTAGTAAAAATCTGTGGACTTCAGGACGTTGAAGTGCTAAAATCTATGTTACACTTACCACTAGATTATATCGGATTTGTTTTTGCACCTAGCCGCCGGAAGGTATCCATAGAGCGTGCTGCCGAACTGATTGCAGAACTTCCAAATTGGAAGACTGGTGAAATTCCTAAGGCTGCAGGAGTTTTTGTTAATCCGGAGCTGGATGAGTTGAACGAATTGTTGTCTGTGGTGCATTTAGATGTAATTCAGCTCCATGGACAGGAGAGCCCGGCTTTTTGCCAGCAGGTTCGCCAAGCTTATCCACAGGTTCAGGTATGGAAGGCACTGTCCGTTGCTGATCAAGAGCGGGATAAAGCTGAAAATGAATATACCTTGGAAGATTACGCAGCTGCAGTAGATGCGGTTTTATTAGATACTTATGATCCATTGCAGAGCGGCGGCTCTGGCCGAACCTTCGCATGGAACAAATTACCTGAGTACCAAGAAATTGCAGTACGACATGGCTTGCCCTTGTTTGTGGCTGGAGGGCTTCATTCAGATAATGTTGGTGAATTGCTTGATACCTATGTCCCGTATGGGGTAGACGTATCGAGTGGAGTAGAGACTGACGGCATTAAGGATATTCAAAAAATGACAGCTTTTGTGGAAAGGGTGAAGCAATCATGATACAAGTACCGGACCAGCATGGACGTTTCGGTTCATTCGGAGGCCGCTTCGTGCCCGAGACTTTGATGAATGCATTGATTGAGTTGGAGGAGGCCTACCGTAAGTTTTCGGCAGATCCAGCTTTTCAGGAAGAAATAGATTATCTATTAAAGCAGTATTCCGGACGGGAGACCCCGCTGTATTATGCGGAACGTCTGAGCAAACATCTGGGAGAAGCTAAAATATATTTGAAGCGTGAAGATTTGAATCATACAGGTGCCCATAAGATTAACAACGCGATTGGTCAAGGGATTTTGGCCAAAATGATGGGAAAAACGAAGGTAATCGCTGAGACTGGCGCGGGTCAACATGGTGTAGCCACAGCTACAGTTGCAGCTCTGCTAGGTATGGAATGTAAGGTGTTTATGGGGGAAGAGGATACGCGCCGCCAGGCCCTTAATGTATTCCGGATGAAGCTGCTTGGTGCAGAAGTGATTCCCGTTACTTCCGGATCGCGCACTTTAAAAGATGCCGGCAACGAAGCGCTTCGCTACTGGGTTAGCAATGTAGACGATACCTTCTATATATTGGGTTCAGCTGTAGGACCGCATCCTTATCCGATGATGGTCCGTAACTTTCAGCGGGTTATTGGGGATGAAACACGGCGCCAGATTCTGGAGGCTGAAGGAAGGCTGCCGGATCTGCTCGTAGCTGCTGTAGGCGGTGGCAGTAATGCCATCGGTATGTTCTATCCATTCGTTGAGGATGAAAGTGTCGGTATGATTGGTGTAGAGGCGGCTGGTAAAGGCATTGATACCCCTTTTCATGCGGCAACAATGAGTAAAGGAACTCATGGCGTATTCCAGGGTTCGATGAGTTATCTCCTGCAGGATGAGCATGGACAAGTAACAGAAGCACATTCCATCTCCGCAGGCCTGGATTATCCTGGTGTGGGTCCTGAACACTCCTATCTAAAAGATATCGAACGCGCAAAATATGTACCGATTACAGATGCAGAGGCGCTAGATGCACTGAAGCTGCTTTGCGTAACGGAAGGTATTATTCCAGCGTTAGAATCAGCACATGCGATAGCTCATGTAGTGAAATTGGGTCCAACCCTTACCAAGGATGATATTGTTGTGATCTGCCTGTCAGGCCGGGGAGACAAAGATGTAGAATCCATTATGGCGTATACAGAAGGGAAGGGAACTGAATGACAACCCAAACTACAAACCGGATGGATTTGGTATTCCGGAAGCTTAAAGCTGAGAACCGGACCGCATTGATTCCTTTTCTGACTGTTGGAGATCCAGATTTGGAGACTACTCTTGCCATCATTACTGAACTGGAGACAGCAGGTGCAGATATTCTGGAGCTGGGAGTACCTTACTCTGATCCGCTTGCAGACGGCCCTGTAATTCAGAGAGCATCTGCCCGGGCACTGCGGGGTGAAGTTCACCTGCGCACTTGCATGGA
This sequence comes from Paenibacillus sp. FSL R5-0636, assembly GCF_037974255.1. NCBI lineage: Bacteria > Bacillati > Bacillota > Bacilli > Caryophanales > Paenibacillaceae > Paenibacillus > Paenibacillus sp. FSL R5-0636. The sequence continues at coordinate 4,750,485 of NZ_CP150232.1, read as the reverse complement.
GACCGCGCTAAAGGCTCGTCAAGCCGGCAGCAGTTTGCCATTTATCTTGTTTTCTTATTACAATCCTATCCTGCAAATGGGTCTTGATACGTTTTTTGCTGATCTGAACAAGCATGAAATTAGTGGACTTATTATCCCGGATCTTCCCGTTGAGGAATCAGCGGAGATGCGGCGCCGTAGTGATGAAGTTGGAGTCAACCTCATTCCTTTAGTTGCACCAACCTCAAGCGAACGTATTGCAAAGATTGTATCCGGTGCGAGCGGGTTTATCTATTGTGTATCTTCATTAGGGGTGACTGGAGAAAGATCCTCTTTCCATGCGGATGTAGAAGCCTTTATTGCTTCCGTTCGTCAAGCTACGGATCTGCCAGTGGCTGTAGGATTTGGGATCTCTACTGGCGAACAGGTTGCCCGTTTTGCTCAGATTTGCGATGGTGTTGTAGTAGGGAGTGCCATTGTCCGCAAAATAGAAGAAGTAATTCCGCTGCTCGATCATCCTGCTACGCGGAATGAGGGGCTGTTGCAAATTCGAGAATTTGTGGCACAATTAAAAAGACCATAACAGTGTCATTCTGACCTGTGTATAGTGGAGTAATCAACTATGGAGAGCGAGGACTATTCAATGAATCCAAAACCGAATATAGTTAATCTCCCTGTCTACAAACCAGGGAAACCTATAGACGAAGTCAAGAAGGAGCTTGGCTTAAGTGAGGTTATTAAGCTTGCATCCAATGAGAACCCGTATGGAGCTTCACCGAGTGCAAAAGAGGCAATTCTAGCAGAACTTGAGAATCTTTATCTTTATCCGGACGGCTCAGCCGTTGAATTGACTTCAGCACTTTCCAGCCGTCTTGGCGTGAATAACGACAATATTATTTTTGGCTGTGGCTCAGATGAGATTATTGCACTTATTGCTCGTGCCTTTTTCTTGCCAGGTGATGAGACCATCATGGCGGACCAGACCTTCTCCGTGTATAAGAGTAACGCAGACATCGAAAGTGCGGTATCTATTGAGGTGCCACTTGTAAAAGGGACACATGATCTGGATGGAATGCTGGCCCGTATAACAGACCGTACTAAGGTTATCTGGATCTGTAATCCGAATAACCCAACAGGTACGATTGTACCAGAGGAAGCTTTGGTTTCTTTCCTGGATGCTGTGCCTTCCAATGTAATGGTTGTCCTTGATGAGGCATACTGTGAGTATGTAACAGATCTTTCATACTCCAATGGCATCCAGTTACTGACTCGTTACAAGAATTTGGTTGTGCTTCGCACATTCTCCAAAATTTATGGCTTAGCTGCATTGCGTATTGGATACGGTGTTGCGAGTCCTGAGATCATTTCGTTGATCAACAAGGTACGCGAGCCATTTAATACCTCTCGTCTTGCTCAAGCTGCAGCTCTTGCTGCTTTGAATGACCAAGATTATGTGCAGGAATGCCGTCGTCTTAATAGCGCGGGTATTGTCCAATTGCAAGGTGAATTCAAACGTCTGGGTCTAGAATCCTTCCCGGCACACGGGAACTTCATCATGGTAGATGTTCGTAAGCCTGCTACAGAGGTCTTTGATGCTTTGATGCGTAAAGGAATCATCGTAAGAGCGGGTCATCAGGTTTATCCGACTTATATTCGGGTTACTGTGGGCTCGGCTGAGCAGAATACAGCTTTTATCACCGCGCTGGAACAAACTCTTATAGAGAGTGGAGTACGCGCCTAGTAATAACAGCAAGTCAAGACTAAAGAAGGCAGGTAGTTCAAAGAACATGACGACAAAAATAGCAATATTCGGTGTCGGTCTGATCGGAGGCTCACTGGCCCTTTGCTTTAAAGGCAAGGAGGGCCTGACCGTCGTTGGCCATGCCCACCGTCCTGAATCCGCGAGTAAGTATATTAGCAGAGGTGTGGTCGATAGTGCCACATTGTCTGTGGAGGAAGCGGCAATCGATGCCGATTTCATTTTTTTATGTGTGCCGGTGGGTATGCTAGAGGATTATTTGCAGCAGTTAAGCAAATTGCCGCTCAAGCCCGGCTGCATCATTACAGATGTTGGAAGTACGAAAGCTAGTATTGCCGCATGCGCGGTCTCTTTGGATATTCCTGGAGTACATTTTATCGGCGGTCACCCTATGGCAGGATCAGAGCGTTCAGGTGTTGAGGCAGCTTCATCGCTGTTGTTTGAGAATGCCTATTACGTATTAACGCCTCCACCGGGAGTGCCAGACGAGGCTTATCACGCGTTGGAGTCCTTACTCCACCTTACTAGAGCGCAGATTGTACGCCTTAATCCAGAACGTCATGATGAGATTGTAGGTGCCATTAGTCATTTGCCACATATTATTGCGGTTGCGCTGGTAAATCAGATTAAAGCTTATGATGATACTGACTCCTTGTATAGTACGTTAGCTGCAGGGGGCTTTCGGGATATTACACGGATTGCGTCCAGTGATCCAATTATTTGGCGTGATATCTTGTTAAACAATCGTTCAGTGATGCTTCGATTGTTGAAGGATTGGAACGAGGAAGTTTCTTCTTTTGTTCGTTTGCTGGAAAGTGAAGATGGTGTTGGGATTGAAGAGGCATTTCATGAAGCTAATGGCTTCCGTAGTCAATTGCCTGAACGGCGTAAAGGTATGATAGCACCTTTATTTGACCTACATATTGATGTACCCGATCATCCGGGGATTATCGGTCGTATTGCTACAGAGCTGGGGGATCAAGGAATTAACCTTAGCAACGTACAAATTATCGAAAGCCGTGAAGATGTGCCGGGGATTATGCGTCTCTCTTTCCGTCAGGAGAACGATATGGAGCGGGCGAAGATCCTGTTGCAGCATCATGATTATACGGTATACGTGTAGTATTAAGGTTCGCTCAGGTTCATTTTCAAATCGTAATAAACAGCAAAACAGCGATTCTCATGTTGATAGAGAATCGCTGTTTTTTTGTTGGCTGCTTACTTCAACATGCCGCCGTCAGTATCGTCATCGGTATCGCCATCGCCATCGGTATCACTATAAGTACCAGTATAAGTACCACTATAAGTACCACCTAGTACTTACGGACCCTAATGACGTTATTTGCTCGTTTTTTGCCTTTGAAGCAGTCTTTCGGACTCCACTGACACTATTTCATATGAAGAGGCTTATATTGTGTGTTTTTCGTGACAATAGCTGCTATGGGGTCCGTTAGCATCCCAAATGTGGATTAATGCTGCATTTAAGGTCAACTGTGTCCGATAGCGTCTTCGTACAAGCTAAATGTTTATTGGATCAACGAAGAAAAGAAAGGAGTGCCGCAAAATGCTTCCGGATTTATACCCGCAGACTCTAATTTAGGTTTGGTTTGTTGCAACTGTTCCCAAACTCGCTTTCTTCATTTCGATCAGTATTTCCATGAAATTCTCTGGTACTTGAGTTTTCTTCGTCGTAACTAGCTTGGCTACCTACAAAACGATTTCTTGCTGCTCCTAGACCGACAATAAAGAGTAAAACCGAAGCGCCAAGCAGTATGAAAAGTGGCAGGTTCCAACTATTTGTCGTGTCATGCAAATATCCTATAAGGGCAGGACCAATTGCGGCAAGCAGATATCCGATCGATTGCGCCATACCAGACAGTTCCGCTGCTTGATGCGCACTTTTAGTACGTAAACCGAAAAACATCATGGATAAGCTAAAGGCGCAGCCTCCACCAATTCCGAGTATGATAATCCACAACAGAATGATATTGGAGCTTCCGTAAAGCAGTCCGAGCGTTCCCGTCAAAAGCAAAATGGTTGTGATGAACACTAACGAACGTTGATTTGACATTCGCCCTGCAATAACGGGGACAATAAAGGTAAATGGAAGCAGCGCTAACTGCATTATTGAGAGGTACCATCCTGATTGGTTTGAGTCAATGCCTTGCTGTTTTAAAATTTCAGGCAACCATGCGATCAGCACATAGAAAATCATAGACTGCATCCCCATAAACAAGGTTACTTGCCAGGCAAGAGGGGAACGCCAAACATTCACATCATTGCCGGCCATCTGTTGACTTGTCGAGGCTGTTTGCTTCGTATGCTTCCTTAATTGAGGCAACCAGCAAAGGATCGATACAAAGCTTAGGATCCCCCAAATTCCCAATGCACCCTGCCATTTTAAACCTGCGTTTGCAGCTAGCGGTACACTGATTCCCGAGGCGATCGCTCCAGATAAACTCATTGAAATTGCAAATACACCAGTCATGGCACCGATTTTATTAGGGAAATCACGTTTGATTAAACTTGGCATTAATACATTACAAACGGCAATTGCAAATCCAAGAATTGCAGTTCCAATATACAGATTTGCAGCCCCAGATAAAGAACGTATTACAATACCAACAGTCAAAAAGATCAGGGCAAACAAAATTAAAAGTTCTACTCCATACCTACGTCCTAGTTTTGGTACTAGAGGCGATATTAAAGCAAAGGTAAGTAAAGGTACCGTTGTGATCAGGCCTGCTAAAGTATTGGAAATATGAACGTCACCCCTTATGAGACCCACTAAAGGACCGACCGAGGTTAAGGGAGCACGTAAATTTGCGGCAATAATAATAATGCCGAGTAGTAGCAGCCCTAAAGATGATGGTACAAATTTTTTATTCGGCATTCTTCATTTTCCCTCCCAGAATTAATGCGTACTAATATCCGCGCGGACAATGAAAGTATAGTATAATATATTAAATTTAACAATAAGTATTTTAAAGTTTACTTTATTGAGATTGTTCTATATCTTGAAATGCTTAAATTAGTTAAAAAAATACAACTCAGAGTTCCCATATAGAATGGAATACTGAGTTGCATTTTATAGGTGAAATTTTCGACTTTTAGAAACCATATTTTAAGGAGATATGGAGCACTGTTTCGCTATTTGTATGATTGGTATAAGAGTGAGGGCGGTCTGCACGAAAACTGATCGTATCATATTGATTCAATGTGTACATTTCTCCATCGACTCGAATTTCAATGGAACCAGTCATTACTGTCGCAATTTCAGTTGTATTCACATGATGACCTTCAGGGTGATACGAACTATTTGGCTGTAAGTAAGCCCGACACATTTCAATATCGTTGCTTACGTTTTTAAAGACGGGTTCAATGATCCAATTCTTTTGATCATTAGAAAACCGGAGACCTTCACCTGCTCGATACAGACTAACAGGGTCTTCAGATTTGAACAAAGCTAATAGGGGCAAAGATATGCCTTTTGAAATTTTCCATATTATCGCCAAAGTTGGATTTGTCTCGCCACGTTCGATATTCCCCAGAGTAAGTTTGCTTACGCCTGTTAATTCCGCTAAGTCATCTAAGCTCATGTTTTTTTCTTTTCTGTACTTTTTCAAGGCACCGCCGATTTGTAGTACCAGTTGTTTTGATTCATCGATTTCATCCATTTCAAATTCACCTCAATAAATAACTTTATAGCTAGTATATTGTTTATTTTGACTCTTTTCCATACGATTAGGATTAGAGGGTGGATAACACACGCAGCTAAACAAAATCTGACGTCTTTGTAACGAACCTGCCCGTAAGCTTATCACCGTCCCCGGTTTAATCCTTTATTTTTGCAAAAGGAAGGATACCAATGGGGTGAGCGCAGAGGAGGCTATATTTGTAGGTGATCATCCAATGAATGACGTACAAGCGAGCCGTAACGCAGGGCTGCAAGGCATTTGGAAACGTAATGAGCATATACCTCTTCAAGTGGACGCAGACGGGGTAATAGATGATTGTGGGGATGTGTGGAAGCTAATTCGCTCGCTATAGTAAAATAATCTGATATTGATCATCTAAAAAAGGTAGAGCGCTTTCAGGACAAAAAAAGACCGCTTACAAAGTAAGCGGCTACAGTTCACAATAAATTGGAACCGTTAAGTATTGGATAGGAGTGGAGAGAAACCATACTGTACTTTTATTATATGTATACGTTTACATTTTGTCAACAGTTTTTAAAAATTGATAAATGTGTTATTTTTAAAGCCGGAATCTATGTCAGAAATCCAATGTCGGGTCTTGTTGGCGAGAGGACCTATCTTAAGTCTATTAATGTCATCCTATGAGAATATGTGGTACAATAGAGCAGGTATGTTTCTAGATTCGTTTCTATATTTATGTAAAATTAGAAGTATGCCTTATTTCTTTTTGTCTTCTTCATATACATCATGCCTTAATTATCGGGTAGTTGAATATACATAGGTGTATTTCATAAAAAAACTAAAAATTTGCAGTAACACCGCAACTTTTAAAGCCCAAACCGGTATAATAAGTACGGACCGGATGGGAAAAGACGTGCAAGGGCGAGGAGGGCCAATCTCACCATGACGGATTCCCAGTTGATCCAGCAAATCAAACAAGGAAACACAGAATTATATTCAGAATTAATGCGTCGTTATCAACGTAAAATACTAGCATTTGTATATCATATGCTTAGAAATTCACATATGGAGCTTATCGCAGAGGACCTTTGTTCGGAGACCTTCTACAAGGCATTTCGTAGCTTGCATTCCTTTCGAGAGGTAGATGCTTCATTCTCAACATGGCTGTACACTATCGCCCGCAACACTGTGCTAAGTGAGCTTCGCAAGAACCGTGCCGGTAATGTATCTCTGGAAGAGAGTGGATATACACCAGTAGCACCGTTTGAAGTTGCACCCGAGCAGGCTGCATTGCGCAATGAACGGATGAATTTGGTCCGTGAGGCGATAAATAATCTTCCCGAAAAACAACGCTCTGCACTTATCCTACGTGAATATGATCAAATGGACTATCAAGAAATCGCAGAAATTTTAGATCAGAGTGTAAGCTCAGTGAAATCATTATTGTTTCGTGCCAGGAGTAGTGTGAAGCTTCAACTCGAATCCTATTTCAATGAGCCTGAAGTTGAAGAGCAGGTTGAGAGGGTGTAAGGCGAATGAATTGCAGGGAAGCGCAAGAATGTATTCCGCTCTTGTGGGACGCTCCCCCCACACATCCTAGGCGGATTTTACTAGAAAGACATATTGAAACTTGTCCTTACTGCGCTGCAGAATGGGCTCTATGGCAAGAGAGCAGCCTGCTTATGCAAGATTTGAGGGAAGAGATCAGTGAAGAGCGTGCTGAAGCCATAAATGTTAAAGTCATGGAGCGGATTTATTTAGAGAGTCCATGGTTGATGCCCGGTGACGGGAAATCTGCTGGGACCTCTGCTATTGTTCGCCATCGGCTTAGCTTATGGATCGCATGCTTTCTGGCAATATTTCTGTCCAGCGTTCTTTATTTTACGATGTTCAGAACTCCAGGTGATGCAGTTGTTGCTCAGAGTGGAATTGTGGAGACAGGTGTCGCTGGATCCTCGATGGAATGGCAATCAACGTATCCAATCTTGGGCTCTGAAGGTGGGATCATTGAACCCCTTGTTGTAAGTATGGGACCCACTCATCCTCAATACTGGATGATGTTATCGATGTTAGGTGTAGGCTTTGCAGTATTTTCATTAACTAGGCTGAATCGTTATCGCCGATCATAGAGGGTTATTAGACGTATGTCTTTGCTTCCGTTGTTTATAATATTCAGAACATTGAAGGAGTCCCTTTACTTAATGTAATGAGGGGCTTTTTGCATTGTAAAACTCATAAAAAGAAGACTTTTTATTTCATCCATGTTACATTAAGAGACAAATACTTTGCTGAAAAGGGGGAGGCAACATGCTAATCGGCTTGATACGCCATGGATTGACGGACTGGAACGCGATAGGGAAAATACAGGGACAAAGTGATATTCCACTTAATGATGAAGGACGGATGCAAGCTGCAATGCTTGCTGACCGCTTATTACAGGAACCGTACAGCTGGGACTACTGCGTTACTAGTAATCTTTCCCGCGCTGCTGAGACCGGTAAGATTATTGCTGACAAGTTAGGAATTCCGCTATTAGAACCTGATCAGCGTATCCGGGAACGTGCTTATGGGCAGGTAGAAGGGCTTACTGCCGCAGAACGTGAAGAGAAGTGGGGTAAGGAATGGAGCCAGCTCTCCCTCGGTCAAGAAACCGACGAACAGCTTCAGGCTCGGGCTCTTGCTTTTATGGAAGATATTTCTGCACTGCATCCCAATCGGAATATACTCGTCATATCCCATGGAGGATTTCTTGCTCAGCTGTATACTGCTCTTTACAAGGATAAGTATTCTGAACGAATTGGCAATCTATCCTTGACGATTCTGGAGAAGAAAGAGCGGGAATGGAATCCTATTTTATATAATTGTACTCGCCATATCCTGCAAAATCAGCATTAACCCGGGCTTCGGGTTATTTTTTTTGCAATAAAGGGAATAAAATAGGCAGTATTCCCCATAATGGTAGTAAAACGGTGAGGCGATAAAACATGAATCTGGCGGATATGCTTACTTATGCAGATATTGGACAGCTGACCGCCATAGCGGGCCGCTACCGGTGTGAATGCAAACAGAATTCCAAACACGACTTGATCCAAAGTATTTTGATTATGCTTGGAAGCAGAAGTTTTATGGAGTCTCATATCCGGGAATGCGCTCCGGAGGATTTACGGTTTTTGAATACATTGCTTTTTGATGAACGCACATACTTTAGTCTTGAGGATTTGTTGGCTGTGGCAAGGCAAGCGTCCTTTGATGCACCTGAAGGGAAAACTGGAGGTTTCCGGGAGATGGTCTCTCGTTTCAAAAGTGGAGGCTGGCTTTTTAGTGGTTCCTCACAGCAGACCAGATATTTGTACCAGGTACCCAAAGATTTAAAAGAACGTTTTCGGGAGACGATGAGTGCACATATCAAAGAGAGCATCGCAACTAGCCCTGAACCTGTTATGTATCGCAGTGAAGGAGAATTAATGATCAGTGATCTGGTAATGCTGCTGAGATATATTAAGGACAATGAGCCAGAACTGAATCAGGAAGGGGCAATGTATAGGCGGTACCAGCAAGGTGTGATGAACGCGCTTCATATTCCGGAGGAGCTTCTTAGCAAAGGCGGTTGGAGGTTTGGTTATGGGAGAGCTTGTGAGCATTATCCTCCAAGATTTGCGCTTTTGTATGACTATATTCGTCACCGCCGCTGGATCTCTGAGGAAGGCTTCCGGCTAAGGCTTACTGCGACCGGTGAGGCTGTGTTAAACGATGGAAAATGTGATTCGTTGATGCAGATATTCTCTTTTTGGTTAAGACTATATAAAGGGGCTGTGCCAAATCTACCTTCACTTGTGTATTGGATAAGCATTAGCGCCGGTAATTGGGTGACAGTACCTTCTTTAGTGGATGGTGTGGGGTGGCTAATTAAACCGTTCTATTATGACAGTGCTGCTTCTATTCTAGAGCAACGAATAATACGGATGATGGTGCACCTAGGGATGCTTAAATTGGGCGAGACTTCTGGTGGACTCGCTGTGATGATGACGCCATGGGGGATAGAGACAGCCGTACCTAAGTATCTTCGGTAGAGGTGCGCATGCGAAAAGGCTTATGGGGATTACATACGCAGATGTAGGAATCCGTTAATGCTGCTGATGGGTACAATAGAGGAAGTATTGAGCGTAATGGGCAAATATGTAGAACGAAGACAGGATTGATGAATATGCTTTAGTAGGTGCCGCTTCTCTTGAAACCGAAAACATAATCATCTTGAAGGATATCAAAATATCAAATAACAAGAAAAAAGGATCTCTTAAACAGCGGAGGTGTATCGAATGGACAAAATGAAGGCTACGTATGAAGTGATGCTAGGACTTGCGGCAGAAATGGTGTGGGATGAAGCGCTGCGAAAGCGTCGCTCCGACATCTTGCACCGTGAGATTGACACGGCGCTGGCTACCGGAGATGAGATGGCTTTCCGAAATCTTACTGAGGAACTTAAAAGTTTGGCATAAAGAAATGCGCTTAGCGCATTTCTTTTTTTGCTTATAATCTACTCACTTTGCTTAAACGAACGAAAATAAAAAATCTAAATCTGGACGTTCATCCTCCTCCTTCAATATAATGGGTTCTATAACTTCAGGAAGATCTGCGAAAGATCAAAAAGATTAACAATTATACATAGGGAGATGAATGGGAATGAAATTCAGCGATTTTGAAGTGGACACTTGGGAAGAAAATCGAAAATTCTATGATACATGTCTCATACCTTTTACAGGATTAACTGGACTTGAGAGTCCTCCTGAGACCGTTCAGGCACTCGAAAGATTACGTAATTTCATGGATATGGTGGAAATACCGTTCAAGGGGCGGATCGTGACTTACCCAGCCATTCAGTATGCTGGAGAGGGTTATGTGAATTTAATTAATGAGATTTGCCAAAAAGTCAAATCCAGTGGTTTCCAGCATGTTGTGGTGTTGACAGCGGATGTACCTCTCCAAGAAAGCCAAATCTATGAAAGCGATTTAGTTCTCTCTCTGCCTATCATTGAGGCTTCTCCAGAAGGGAAGAATAACAGTGGAATTAGTATCAAAATTCAAGAGATGTGGCGGAGATGAACTCCTTATAAATGTGACAGAAAATCAACAATTACAGGTTGAAACCGCTTTTTAGCCTGTCACAAATTAGACAATATTCTTGACGGGTTTTGGAGCCTAAGCTATTATTAGGTTGAATCCAAATGGTATGTGATGTATTTCATTGAAAAGATTTGAAAACGGATTATTTATATTGAGACATCTCTGATCGGACACCACAGATACTTTCTTATATCTTGAGAAGGGGGTTATATAACAGTATGAGCAGCCATAATGAACAACAGGAGACATGGCCTGAACAACCACCCAGCCGTAAAGAGATGTCGCGCAGGCAATTTTTGACCTACACGCTTGGTGGCGCCACTGCTTTTATGGGGGCGGGTACAATTCTTCCAATGGTCCGTTTTGTCGTAGATCCGATATTACATAAGAAGGGTGCTGGAGATTTTATCAAGGTTGCTGAGATAAGCAAAATCACCGAAGAGCCCCAGGAATTTACTTTTGAATTGAAACAGAAGGACGGATGGTACGACAGTACAGCGACACTCACTGCGTGGATCCGGAAAGACGCGAAGGGTGATATTTATGCGCTTTCACCGATTTGTAAACATTTGGGATGTACGGTCGGGTGGAACAACAATAAAGCTCATCCGGACGAATATCACTGCCCTTGCCATGGTGCACGTTATACAAAGCTTGGCAAAAATCTCGAGGTTGCTCCTAAGCCGCTTGATCAGTATAAAACGAAATTCGATAACGGGTGGGTGCTTTTGGGAGACATTGTGCCAAATACAGTAGCTCGTGAGGAGGCGTAGTTCTGATGTTTAAAAATGTCTATAACTGGATTGACGAACGTCTGGATGTTACGCCAATTTGGAGAGACGTGGCCGATCACGAGGTTCCTGAGCATGTTAATCCGGCCCATCATTTCTCTGCGTTCGTGTATTGCTTTGGCGGACTGACCTTTTTTATTACAGTCATTCAGATTTTATCAGGTATGTTCTTAACGATGTATTATGTTCCGGACATTATTAATGCTTATGCTAGTGTTGAGTATTTACAGACAAGTGTTGCATTTGGACAGATTGTCCGCGGGATGCATCACTGGGGTGCAAGTCTAGTAATTGTTATGATGTTCCTTCATACGATGCGCGTCTTCTTTACAGGCTCTTACAAAGCGCCGCGTGAGATGAACTGGGTAGTTGGAATGCTGATTTTCTTCGTAATGTTGGGACTTGGTTTAACAGGTTACTTGTTGCCTTGGGATAATAAAGCTTATTTCGCAACAAAGGTAACTCTTGAAATAGCTAATTCTGTTCCAGTAATGGGGCCGGTGCTGAAGGAACTGATGCAAGGCGGAACGATTGTTGGCGCCGAAACCTTAACTCGGTTTTTCGCACTACATGTATTCTTCCTCCCAGCGGTGCTTCTTAGTCTGCTCGTAGGACACTTTATTATGATCCGCAGACAAGGGATTTCCGGACCGCTGTAAGTTAATCTGAGAGAGGAGGAATACGGATGGCACATGGAAACAATTCTAAGGAAAAGGTTGTATATGTCGGTGATTCCAGAGTTCGCAAAGGGAACGGATTTATCACACCTCCGGACTACACGGCTTACCCCGGCAAATCGGAAGCCTTTATCCCTAACTTTCTATTGAAGGAATGGATGGTCGGAGTCGTTGTACTTGTAGGAATATTAGTACTTACTATTTCAGAGCCAGCTCCGCTAGGGTTTCCAGCAAATGCTAGTGCTACGGTTATCCCGATTCCTGACTGGTATTTCTTGTTTCTCTATCAGTATTTGAAGCTCCCTTATGCTTCGGGCGATTATATCGTTCTGGGTACACTAGGAGTTACTGGTGTGGCTTTTGGTTCACTTCTGTTGGCTCCTTTTCTGGATACGGGTAGAGAGCGTCGCTTTTACCGTAGGCCGATTGCTTCATCTTTGATGTTCTTGTCCCTAGCAGCAATTGTTTATTTGACCAATACAGCCTGGACTGAATATAAACATGAAATGGCTGAAACGGGTCAGATTCCTGAAGATGTTCAACGGGAAGAAAAGGCGGCGGAGAACAGGGCAAAAGGTCTTCCAACCTCCAGCGCCGTTAAGGCAAAAGAAGTAGCGATTGTGGACAAGGATGATCCAGCTATGGGGCTCTACAAACAAGCCACTTGTATCACCTGTCACGCAGCGGATTTGAAAGGGGCAGGCGGACCTTCGCTTCGCGGAGTTGGGGACACTCATGACAAAGAAGCAATCCTTACTATTATAAAAGAGGGTCAAGGGCAGATGCCAAAAATGTACGATACCGCGTTGGGAGCAGGTCTGTCAGAAGCGGATATCGATACCTTGGCCGGCTGGCTTGCCAAACAAAAAAGCGAACAGTAAAATAATGATAACGCAACCTGATCGTGCATGCGGTCAGGTTTTTGTATGTCTAAATGTAAAGTGCCACTACTTGGGGAGGTTAATAATCTGTATGCCAGTTCATTGGTTTAACAAACTGTTTAAGAACCGGGGAATTATTTGGTTGTTATTTATCGTAAATTTCCTGGGCACAATTTATGGCTACATATGGTATGGCAATCAACTGGAGTTCACTGCGGCTAATTATCCACACTGGCTGCTTCCATTTGTTCCGGATAGCCCAACCGCAAGTTTGTTTTTTACCTTAGCTCTGTTGCTGATGCTCTTCCCTCCAAAAAGCTACACAGGAAACAATGTAAGGGAACTTATTGAGGCTTTGGCGGTCGTTACGTCAGTGAAGTACGGGATATGGGCAGTGAGCATTATTTTTGCCGGGGGTTATCACGGTGATGTTTTGGTTTGGAAAGATTGGATGCTGGTAATCTCCCATACGGGGATGGCAGTTGAAGCGTTGATTTATGCAAGGTTTTTTTCTTTCCGCAAAATGATTCCATTAGCCTTACTATGGACACTCGCCAACGATATGCTGGATTATTCTTACGGAATCTATCCGTGGTTACCTTCTGTTTTGAACGATTATGTAATTCAGGTACAGTACTTTACTATGGCGCTTACGCTGCTTAGTGTTGCAGCTGCTTGGTTGTTTAGTAGAAGACAAAGACCGGTAGAGTCAATCTATCAGTTCAAGAATAGACGTTAGTAAGCAGTTCTATCCCTTGTCCCCCTGCCATACATTTAGAATTATAAGAAGTATAAGTTTTATACTATACTTTATCCTTATAATTTTACGAGAAACGAATATCGTCTTTAAAAGACGACAACGTCGTTTCTTCTTGGGTAGGAGGGGAGTTTCATGCTCCGCGGGAGATATTATGTAGTGGTTGTGCTAGTATTCTGCTGGCTACTGACCAGTATGGATGTTGTAAAGGCTTCAGCAGTGCTAGGGGATGATGGCGAAGGGTCTGGCAATGCTTCGAAGCAAAGCGCCGACGTTAGTTCGGGTAACGGTTTGGCAGTAATGAGCGGAAAGACTGGAGCACAGCAGCTGGAACAAGCCGCTGAGGCGTTGTATGGGTATGTTTTGGAAGGGGATGTAATGAAGGTCCGACAGGAGACCGAAGCGATCTCCAAGATCTTTGTGTCCACATCCTTTGAGGGAATGACCTCTGTGGAGGGGATTAATGCGTTGTCAGGGGCCATTATGGACCTGAAGGCTACAGTGGCAGGCGCGAAAATAAATCCACAGCAATGGGAAGCGGCAGCCGCCAAGCTACGTCTAGCTGCCAACAGTCTTAATCATCCGCGTCAGCCTATCTGGCTTCAGTACTACAAGCTGATTCGTGAGGATCTAAATGCGATGGAGCAAAGTGCGGTTGCAAATGATTTGGCGGGCTGGAAAACAGCTCTGGAAAGACTGCAGGGCAGGTATGATAACATCCGTCCGGCAGTGATTGTCTCCCGCCAGCCTGAAGTTGTGAGTGCTTTTGATTCTTGGCTCTCATATGCGGCCGGCATTCCTTCGTCCTCACAAAAAGTTGAACGTGCCCGCCTGCTTGAAATTGTATCTTATGGTCAGGATGCGGTAAGAGTGATGTTCGGAAAAGAGAAGGATGAACCCGCATTGTCCTTGCCGCTGACATCGCAAGAATTTGGGATTTGGGGAGGGTTAGCAGCAAGCTTCATTATAGCTGCGTTAGCCTATGTAGCTTATCGCAAGTACCGTGGTCAGAATCAGAATTGGAAGCCGATTCCGTAGGGTGAAATTATAAACAGCAAAAAGGAGTGTGGGCTTGAAATGGCCTACACTCCTTTTTATTTAGGTTTCTCGAAAGCCTTCTCCATGTACGTCGTGTACATCGCTAATAATTACGAAGGCGCGTGGATCAACGGATTTGACCAGCAGACTTAGCCGGCGAATTTCTTGCCTTGAGACTACACAGTACACCATATATTTAGCTTGCTTGGAATAAGCACCAATGGCAGGGATGAGGGTTACACCACGATCCATTTCCGCTGTAATCAGATCGGCAATTTGCGGTGCATCATCACTGATAATTGTAAATGCCTTGGCAGCATAGGCACCTTCTTGGATAAAATCTATAACTCGTGATGAGATGAAAACTGCGACAAGTGTGTAAAGTATTTTTTCTTTAGGAATGTAGAGGATGGAAGAGCCAATAATAATAATGTCGATGGCCAAAATAATCTGCCCCATGCTCCAGCCAAAATTCCGTCCCAGAATTCTTGCGACAATATCAACACCACCTGTTGTACCCCCAAAACGGAATACTAGCCCAAGCCCCGTTCCAAGCGTTACTCCTGCGTAAAGTGCCGCAAGAATAAAGTCGTGTTCGGTACTGAAGGGGATAATCCATCCCGCAGTAATCATTCGTTCGAAAACCCACAGGAAAAAGGTCAACGCCCCGATCCCTACACCTGTATACACAATTTGCCGCCCGCCTAGGACTTTCCAGCCCAGCAGAAACAAAGGAAGGTTGATCAGCAGTGTGGATAAAAAGATGGGAATACTAAAGGCATAATTAAGGAGAAGTGTGATCCCGGTTACGCCGCCTTCCATCAACTGATTTGGAATGATGAAATACAGTAGCCCGAAGGCATATACTGCGGCTCCGAGCAAGATGGGAGCGACTGTCTTGCTGATTGTAATTACCTTTTTTGAATTCATGAAATCCCTCGTTAGGCCTTTTGTAGGCAGTTTTTCTTTTCCTATAATAAGTATACCTTTTCTTGCGTGTGTTAAAATATTCAAAAAAGATTGTCTTCAAAACGTCTTTACGATAACATAGGGGCAAACAGAAGGCAAGATATACAGAGGGGGAGAAGTTACATTTTATGGACAAAAGTCTTGGTGACATACAGCGTGAAGTAGACGCTTATATATCGCAGTTTAAGGAAGGGTACTTCAGTCCACTCTCTATGCTGGCCCGCATGTCCGAGGAAGTCGGAGAACTGGCTAGAGAGGTCAATCATGAGTTCGGTGAGAAGCCTAAGAAGTCTGATGAAGCTGAGAATTCCATTGAACTTGAACTGGGAGATATTCTGTTTATTACCGTTTGTTTTGCAAATTCTCTCGGGATAGACCTGACGGAAGCGCATAATAAGGTAATGCATAAATTTAATACCCGTGATGCGGGACGTTGGACACCGAAAGACACCGATTAGGCCTCTATAACATATGCTGTACCAAACGAACGGGATTTAGCCGTGAGGATGGTGAGTATATGGATCATAAGGATTATGTAAGAGAGGCTTACCGCTCGATATTGCGCAGTGACTTTGCCGAAGCTATTGTTTGCTTCGAGTCTGCAATTGCGGCAAGCCCTGCTGATGCCGAGGTTAGATATCGTTGTTCCATAACGTATGCCCGCAGTGGTATGCTAGATAAAGCTTTAGTTCATGCTCAGGCTGCTGTAAAGCTGGACACCAGCAAACCTGAGTATAGTCTGCATCTGCAGCATTTGCAGGCTATGATGCATGTACAGGAAGCCAAACGGTTGATAGAAGATGAAGACAACAAAACTCGCAACCCTTATCATCCGATTACACTGCTCAAAGAGGCGATTACCCTTGATCCATTATATGGGGATGCTTATGTATGGCTTGCTATCGCGCATAGTCGAGTGAATGAACATTTACAGGCTATGACTGCCTTAAAAGAAGTGATTTCGTTACATCCGGATGATTCTGGCTTGCGGGAATTGATGAGAGACCTTCAGAAATCCATACAATCGTATATGCAATAACTATATAACTAGTGAGAGCGAGGATGGAAAAAATATGAATAACAAGATCAGGGTCGTTGTATCCGGCGCAGGCGGAAGAATGGGTAAAGAGGTTGTTAAACTTGTATTGCAGGACGAAGAGCTGGAGTTAGCAGCAGCAGTAGATCGTTCTTCGGGCGATATTGATGCAGGGCGTCTGGTAGGTCTGGAAGACTCAGGCGTTATTGTAACTTCTGATCTTGAGGCCGCCCTCGCGGGAAGCAACGGAGATGTCCTTGTGGATTTCACTACACCACAGTCAGCGTATACGAATACAGCGCTAGCTATTAAGTACGGAGTGCGTCCGGTTATCGGTACAACCGGATTCACACCGGAGCAGATGGTGGAACTGGACAAGCAGTGTCAAGAACAGGGGATAGGCGGACTTATTGCTCCGAATTTCTCCATTGGGGCTATTCTATTGATGAAATTTGCGGCGCAAGCTTCAAAGTACTTCCCGCATCTGGAAATTATAGAGTATCATGGTGACCAGAAACTGGATGCTCCATCCGGAACTGCGGTCAAAACCGCAGAGATGATTTCGGAAGTTCGTGAGGAACTTCGTCAAGGTAATCCTAAAGAGGAAGAAACCATTGAAGGTGCCCGTGGTGGTTACTATAACGGATTCCGGATACATAGTGTCCGTCTTCCTGGTGTGTTTGCTCAAGAAGAAGTGATTTTTGGCGGATTCGGACAATCCTTGAAGATTCGCCATGATTCTTATGAGCGTGCGGGATATATGCCAGGCGTTAAGATGGGTATTGAAAAGGTAATGGGATATACAGGCTTGATCTATGGATTCGAGCACTTTATAGAATAGACAGGAGAGAACACCATGTTAAAGATCGCATTTATTGCCCACGATCGTAAAAAAGATGAAATCGTAAATTTTGTATTAGCTTATGAACATGTATTTGAAGGTCATGAACTTTTTTCTACAGGGACTACTGGCCAACGGATTATGGATGTAACTAACTTAAAAATTCATCGTTACATGTCTGGTCCATTAGGTGGAGATCAGCAAATCGGTGCAATGGTAGCACAGGATGAACTGGATCTTATTATTTTCATGCGTGATCCATTAATGGCGCAGCCACATGAACCTGATATTTCAGCTCTACTTCGTCTATGTGACGTATACGGGATACCGGTAGCTACGAATATTGCCACAGCGGAGGTTCTTGTGAAGGCGATTGATCGTGGTGATTTTGCTTGGCGTGCACTGGTTCATAAATACAAACCAGGTGTTGATGAATGAAGCTGGACATTCTTGTATTTGGTGCGCATGCAGATGATGCGGAGATCGGTATGGCAGGAACAATTGCAAAACATACCGCTGCGGGACTTAAGGTGGGACTTTGCGATTTAACAGCCGCGGAAATGTCATCGAACGGTACAGTAGAACTTCGCAAGCAAGAAGCGCAGCAAGCTGCAGACCTTCTCGGAGCATCCGTGCGGACAAACCTGGGTCTGCCAGATAGAGGGCTTTTTATTACAGCAGAGCATGTGGCGGCTGTGACTGCTGAAATTCGCCGCTTTTCTCCTACGATAGTTTTTGCTCCTTATTGGGAGGATCGTCATCCCGATCATATCGCCTGTAGCAAGCTGGTGGAAGAGGCTGTTTTTAATGCCAAGCTACGTAAATATATGCCGGACAAGCCGGCAATTCCTGCTCCACAGCTGTACTTCTATTTTATCAATGATTTAGGACGTACCGATCTTATTGTTGATGTTACTGAGCAATATGGCTTGAAGGAGCAGGCGTTGTCCTGCTATCGCTCCCAGTTCACCAAACCTCCGGGTGAGGATGCTGTATCCACACCGTTAACGGAAGGCTACATTGAACGAGTCCGTTCGAGAGATATGCTGCTTGGCCAGCGCAGGCTGATTCCTTATGCAGAAGGGTTTGCAACCAAGGTACCTCATACGGTGGAATTGTTTACTTAAGGAACGGATATAACGAAGTTTGTATGATAATATAATAAGCTGATTATGATTGATCCAGGAGTGCTTGGAATTAATACGCCATTGCGCTCCTGAGAGCTTTTTTTGAACAGCTTAGAGAAATAAAGTCCTGTGATTTTGAAAGAAACGGTGTTCGCTTCGCTTTTTTGAAAGCGGCCGACAAACAATAGATGATTCATTACACGAATCAATACTGGAGAAGAAGGAGACAGGAAGATGGATCGTATGCTGAAAATAGGAATTACCTGTTATCCGTCTCTTGGCGGTTCAGGCGTAGTTGCGACTGAATTAGGTAAACTCTTGGCCGAGAAGGGTCATGAAGTTCATTTTATTACACATAGTATCCCGTTCCGGTTGGGAACGTTTCAGAAAAATATTTTTTATCATGAGGTAGAAGTAAACGATTATTATGTATTCCGCTATCCCCCGTACGATCTAGCGCTTGCTACGAAGATGGCTCAGGTTGCCAAAATGCAAAATCTGGATCTTCTCCATGTTCACTATGCAGTGCCACACGCAGTGTGTGCTTTCCTTGCAAAGCAAATGCTTGGGAACGATATGAAGGTTGTAACGACTTTGCATGGCACGGATATAACGGTGCTTGGTCAGGATGAATCGCTTAAAGATTTGATTCGCCTGGGGATTAATGAAAGTGATGCCGTTACGGCGGTCTCTCAGGATCTTATTAGAGAAACAAGGGATGTCCTCGATATTACCCGCGACATTGATCTCACTTATAACTTCGTGGATCATCGGGTCTATTATCCGCGTGATGTAACGGATCTGCGGGGAGATTTCGCAGCGCCTGATGAGAAGATTCTGATGCATATCAGTAATTTCCGTCCTGTAAAAAGAGTCAGCGATGTTGTTGACGTTTTTGCCAAAGTGAATCGTGAACTGCCTTCCCGCCTGCTGCTTGTAGGGGAAGGTCCGGATCTTCCCAAAATTCAAGCCAAAATTAGCGAAATGGGTCTGGAAGATAAAGTTCGTTTTCTGGGAAGGCAGGATGAAATCGCTCAGGTGATCTCTTTAGCTGATCTGCTTCTGCTTCCTTCCGAGAAGGAAAGCTTTGGTCTGGTTGCTCTGGAAGCAATGGCTTGCGGCGTACCGACGATTGGCTCGCAAACCGGAGGCATTCCTGAGCTTATAGAGCATGGAAAGACTGGATTCCTTGCACCGATTGGCGATACAACGACTATGGCTAAATATGCAGTTAAGCTCCTGTCGGATGAACGTATGGTGCAACAGTTCAGAGAAGCTTGTTTACAAACAGCCTGCAAAGATTTCTGTAAGGATTCGATAACGAAACAATATGAAGATATTTATTACCGGGTGCTGGGGCGCAAGGTACTTGGTCTGGACCCAGTTCGGGGGTAAGGAGTCACATATGGAATGGACAATGGCACCTTCTGCGATGGCAATTGCAGCGGAGATTGTAATTTCCGAGTTAACCCAAAATGGCCACGAGGCTTATTGGGTTGGAGGATGTATTCGCGATGAGCTATTAGGTAGGCCAGTGCACGATATGGATATTACAACCTCAGCACTGCCGGAGGAAGTGATAGCTATCTTTGCGCGCAGTGTGCCAACAGGATTAGCTCATGGTACGGTCACCGTGATACAGGATGGTTGCGGGTTTGAAGTGACGACATACCGGACAGAAAGTGGTTATGTAGACCATCGTCGTCCTGAACATGTTTTTTTCGTGAACGATGTGAAGGAGGATCTTCGTCGTCGTGATTTCACGATCAACGCGATTTGCTGTGGATTCAATGGGGAACTTATTGATCCTTTTGAAGGTGAGAAGGATCTACAGCTGCAGGTGATTCGCTGTGTAGGCGATGCGGAGGAGCGGTTTGACGAAGATGCGCTTCGTATGCTTCGCTGCATTCGGTTTGCATCGGTGCTGGATTTCTCCATCGCGAAGAACACGTGGAGGGGCCTGATGCGCCAGCGGGATAAGCTGGCGCATATTGCTGTGGAGCGAGTCCGCGCGGAGCTGGACCGCATCGTCGAGGGGCCGCATCCTCTGCGCGGCCTAGGCATGCTAGCACGCTGCGAGCTGCTGGCGCGCGGCAAAGCCCCGTTCCCCTGGACCGGAACCGATATGGCGGCTGCTGCCACCTTAACGGCCGGGATCGGGGAACTGGAGAGCGCCCGCCTGCGGTGGGCGCTTCTCCTCCATGCCCTGAAGCAGTCGGCCCAAGAGGCCGATGTGCTGCTGCGGGCATGGACGTTCTCGGGGACGACGCGGAGCGGCGTCGTCCAGGTGCTGCGGGTCCGCGAAGCTTGGACCGCTGCGCTAGAGGCCATGCCGCCGGATATGGGCGGCATGGAAGGTCTGCGGCGGCAATGGATCGCCGCTGTGCTGGCCTTCGGCGTGGAAGCCGCCGAAGGGTGGCTCTCGCTGCTGGCGATACTGCCAGCCGCCGCACCTACTCTTCCCACTGCGGCCTCTTCTGCCTTTTCCATCGTGGAATCGTCAGAGGCTGCAACCGCACCTGCCGCTGTAAATGTACAAGCGGCAAGAGAATGGATCGCGCAAATGCCGCTAACCAGCCTTTCGGAGCTTGAGATTACAGGCAATGAGCTGCTGGAGTCTTTGGACAAACGTCCGGGACCATGGCTCGGCAAAATGTTAAATGGACTCCTGCAAGCGGTCGCTTCAGGTGATTTACCTAATGATAAACAATTATTGCTGCTTGAAGCAAAAAGGATGGATGGACATGAGCGATGATAAAGCGCTGTCGCTAACTGAGCTGAAGCGAGAGACCTCCGCTTCGAATTGGATAGGCAACGTTCAGTTGCTGGAATCTGTGGTGTCCACACAAGAAGAAGCTAAGTTTTTAGCGGAAAACGGCGCGCCGGAAGGAACAACCGTCATCGCAGAAGAACAGACGGGTGCCCGAGGCCGAATGGGAAGAAAGTGGTTCTCTCCCCGTGGCAAGGGCATTTGGATGAGTATTGTGTTACGGCCCCAATTACCCTTGTCGGAGACTCCGCAGCTGACATTGCTGGCTGGAGTTGCCGTCTGCAAGGCAATTCGACGGGTGACCGGTGTAGATGCCGGCATCAAATGGCCGAATGATCTGCTCGCAGGCGGTCGTAAGATTTGTGGGATTTTACTCGAATCATCTCTAAGAGAAGGGGAGCTTCATTATTGCATTGCTGGAATTGGCATTTCCGCGAACATGACAGAGGAAGATTATCCCGATCATCTGCAGGAGGTCGCCACTTCACTTCGGATTGAGCGGGGGGGTGCTCCAGTTGACCGTTCTGAGCTGGTAAGGGCGGTTTTGGACGAACTGGATATGCACTACAATCTGTACATGAAGCAAGGTTTTAAACCTATAAAGGAGCTTTGGGAGTCCATGTCTGTGACTTTGGGGCGCCAGATCGCACTGAACAGCCCTCAGGGGCGTTCTGAAGGTGTGGTAGTGGGTTTGGATGAAATAGGTGGTCTACTGCTTAAAAACAGCTCAGGAGAGATCTCTAACGTATGCTCAGGTGAAATTGAACTTTTATAAGATTTATTTATATGACAGGGGTATCATCCCTTGTCATATTTTTTTTCGTGTAATTCCGCGCTCTTTTTGATATACTATGGGTCGGAGGCGGTATCGTTTATCGAACTGTACTCTTGAATTGTAGAACTTTTTTATATTTTTTATTACTGAAAGTACCTTCATAACTGCGTTTGACGGTTACGTTGGATTCTGCTCTGAGCCGTAAGGACCGAGACAGAAGGGACGATCGCAAGTGACTCTTTTTTGCCCTTCGGACCTTTTTAGCAAATGATTGCTAAAAGGTTTTTTTGTTGCGATTTTTACGGGCAGGTTACTTAAAAAAGGAGGACGAAAAGAGAAATGGCAAATAAACAAGCACTAAATATTGTAAAAATGAAAAAAATGAAAGCAGAAGGTGTGCCACTGAGCATGCTGACCGCTTATGATTATCCATCTGCAGTTCTTGCAGAAGAAGCAGGTATCGACCTTATTTTGGTTGGTGACTCTCTTGGGAATGTAGTCCTTGGATACAATACAACTTTACCGGTAACGATTGAAGATATGGTGTACCATACCCGCTCGGTAACTCGAGGAGCACAAAGTACATTTATCGTGGCTGATATGCCATTTATGACGTATCACGGGAGTATAGATGAAACCCTGCGGGGTGTGCGCAGATTGATGCAGGAAGGGCGGGCTCATGCCGTCAAAATGGAAGGTGGACTTGAGATTTGTGAGACTGTAGCTACGGTTGTGGCTGCGGGAGTCCCTGTGCTGGGACACATCGGGCTTACTCCTCAATCCGTGAATATGATTGGTGGCTACCGGATTCAAGGCAAAGACGCCAAGGATGCCCAACGCCTGATGGATGAAGCTAAGGCGCTTGAGGCAGCAGGTGCTTTTGCAATCGTTTTGGAGCTGGTAACGGAAGAAGTAGCCCAGGCAATTTCTGAAGCGCTTAGCATCCCAACCATTGGGATTGGTGCAGGCCGTTACTGTGATGGACAGGTATTGGTTTTCCATGATTTGCTGCGTTATGCCTCACCTTATCGTGAGAAACGTTTTGTCAAAACCTATGCGGATGTGGGTAATGTGATCCGTGAGGGCATCAGCCAGTATGTGAAGGAAGTGAAGGAACGTTCCTTCCCAGATGAAGGCCACGTTTTTAATGCAGATGAAACAGTCTTGGAATCTTTATATGGCGCTGCCAGAAAGGAAGGGAAATAAATGAGAGTCGTCAGAAGCATTGAGCAGCTGCGCGAAGCTTTGGAGTATATGAGACAAGGCGGGCACGCCCCGATTGGGTTCGTTCCTACGATGGGATACTTGCATGACGGACATGCCAGTCTGCTTCGCCGGGCTGGAGAAATGAGCAACACAGTGGTAATGAGCATTTTTGTGAATCCTTTGCAATTCGGGCCAAACGAGGATTATGATTCCTATCCGCGTGACGAGCGTCGTGATTTGGAACTCGCTGAACGAGAGGGAGTAGATATTGTATTTATCCCCAGTGTGGAAGAAATGTATCCGCAGCCTACTCGGACTACTGTCTCGGTATCGGAGCTCACTACCCGGCTATGTGGGGCTTCCCGCCCTGGGCATTTTGATGGTGTAACCACAGTGGTTAATAAATTCTTCAATATTGTACAGCCGGATTATGCTTTCTTTGGGCTGAAGGATGCTCAACAAGTTGCTGTGCTTCGCCGAATGGTGTCCGATCTTAATATGAATGTCGAAATTATTCCTTGTCCGATCGTTCGTGAAGGGGATGGACTCGCACTAAGCTCACGTAACGTATTTTTGTCTCCAGAGGAGCGTAGTCAGGCATTGGTGTTATCTCGTTCCTTACGTGAAGCACGTCAGTCTATTGAAGAAGGAAAAGTAACAACCGTTGCTGAAGTGCGGGAATTGTTGACATCGGTTATTTCCAGCTCACCTCTAGCGGTGATTGATTATGCGGAGATCCTAACATTCCCTGATCTTGAAGGATTAGAGGATGAAGCTCTTTTATCAGAAGTGGATGGGGAAATTATTATAGCGCTTGCCGTGAAGTTTGGCAGAACACGCTTGATTGATAATAATGTATTTATTCCAAAGGAGGTTGCTGCACTTGTTTAGACATATGATGAAATCCAAAATTCACCGCGCAACAGTAACGGAAGCGAATTTGAACTATGTGGGCAGTATTACCATTGATGAGAGCTTGATGGAAGCCGCGGACATTCTTGAGAATGAAAAAGTTCAAATTGTGGATAACAACAATGGTTCGCGACTGGAGACCTATGTAATTCCTGGACCGCGTGGAAGCGGAGTGATCTGTCTCAATGGTGCCGCAGCTCGTCTTGTTCAGCCGGGCGATACAGTAATTATCATTTCGTATGCGATGTTGTCCTCGGAAGAACTGGAGTCACATAAGCCAACGGTGGTATTCGTGGATGAGAATAACAAACCAGTGAAGCTGGCTGATCATGAATTGCATGCTACAATCGCTTAATGTATGGACTTACGCCATGTAATGAATGGCAGGGATGAAAGACCCCGATCTCGCAGAAAATGAAGTCAGGCAAGCTGAACTGATTTCATCTTCAGTAAGGGGGGATAGCCCATGTTTCAACATTTGTTTGCTGAAATGAACAAGGTGCTTCAGGAGATCGTAACAGATTACCCTACAGCGGAGGGTGCCCGCCGGAACGAGCTTTTATGCAATTATAATATGCTGCATAGACTGAGCGATAAAGTGATGGATGAATGGCTCGCTTTTGCTGAGAAGCTAAGTCACTTTCGCGAAAGTGCGGATTTTACAGCAGTGGTCGAAGAGGAAGTGCCGGAACAGGAAGCACCAGAGCTGTGTATGGATTCCTTTGTAAGAGGTCAGGGATATTATAAGCTGCTGATGTATGGAAAGTGTATTGATCAGTTTAAAGAAGTTATTGCGCAATACCCGGATAGCTTGGCTGCTCGATTATATTTAGCCATCTCTTATCTGCAGGAAGGTGACGGTGAAGCCGCTTGGAGTCATCTGAACCATATGCTGGGCTTGATACGGGAGACCAAGCTGAAAGCCATGGTATATAATGCTTTAGGCTGCATACGAGCCTCACAGGAACGTTTTAATGAAGCGCAGGAATTGTTTGACCTTGCCTTGCAGCATGACCCGGCGCTTCCGGAGCCAAACGTTAACTTAGAGGTATGCCGCCGTCGTGGAGGGAAGCTGCATTTTGGAAATCAGCTGGTTTCCCTTTTGTAAAAAAATAACGGTTTTAGAAATTTCTATTCAAGCGATGCATCCCCTGAACCAGTGGTGTGCATCGCCTTTTTTCGCAACTTCTGTTATGCTGATTAAGAGTCTCAATTGAAAGGGAATAGAATTATAATGAAATTTGCCGTGCTTGATTTTGAAACAACAGGAACCCAATCCGTGGGTGAAATTATCCAGGTTGGCCTTGCAATTATAGAAGAAGACCGGTCCATCTCCCGGGTATATGGTTCCTATGTCAAGCCCGGAACGCCGATTCCTCCTTTTATAACAGGTCTGACGGGGATTACCGATGATGATGTGAAGGATGCGCCTGAGCTGGATGAGATGATGATGGAGCTTGTTCCGCTCTTGGATGATGTTGTGCTTGTAGGGCATAATGTCGCTTTCGACTTCCATTTTTTACAAAATGCTTTAGATCGTTGTGGTTATTTGCCATTTCAAGGGCGGATTTTGGATACGATTGATTTTCTGAAAATTTGCTTTCCTTCGCTCACATCTTATCAGCTAGGCTCTGTCAGTGCTCATTTTGGAGTGACACATGATCGTCCGCATCAGGCAGATAGTGATGCACTTGCGACTGCTTTAGTGCTGTTGAAATGTCTGGAGGAGCTCTACGAGCTGCCGCTGCTTACGATC
Organism: Paenibacillus sp. FSL R5-0636; assembly: GCF_037974255.1. NCBI lineage: Bacteria > Bacillati > Bacillota > Bacilli > Caryophanales > Paenibacillaceae > Paenibacillus > Paenibacillus sp. FSL R5-0636. Next base: position 4,724,431 of record NZ_CP150232.1, on the reverse strand, counting down.
CAGAGACTCTGTGAGCTGTTTACCGAAGAGGATAGTGATCTGGGCTGGTACTTTGATGGTCTGCTGCGAGAGCGGGAAGCGGAGACGCTACAGCCCGAAGGTGATCTGACTTTCTATCGTCAATTAGCGCTTGCAGTAGGAGACTGGACGGAGTTAGCGCCACCTAGAGATGAGCAGGCTGAGAATCCGCTAGCGAATTTATCTTTTACTGATTATATGGACGAAGTAACCAAACGACTTAAAGACACATTACCGCAGTATGAAAGCCGGGAAGCTCAGGATATTATGATCAATGAGGTGATGACGGCACTTGCCGAAGACAAACACCTACTGATCGAAGCGGGTACAGGAACCGGTAAATCGCTCGGTTATTTGTTGCCTGCCATTTATCAAAGCGTTCGCACCAATGAAAAAGTCATGGTCAGCACTCATACCATTAATCTGCAGGATCAATTGCGCGAGCGGGATATCCCTTTGTTAACGCAGGTAGTTCCTTTTCCGTTTAAAGCTGCTATTTTTAAGGGAAGAGGACATTATTTGTGTCTGCGTAAGTTTGAGCATAAAATTAATAAAAAGGACTTTATAAGCCCAAGGGAAGATGCGCTTACTGCCGCTCAGATGATTGTATGGCTCACTCAAAGTGAATCAGGGGATGATGAAGAGCTGAATTTAAGCGGCCGGGGCGGTGATTTCTGGGAGACGGTGGCAAGCGATACCGATTCCTGTCTGGGCCGTTCCTGTCCGTGGTTCCGCAAATGTTATTATCATAGGGCCAAGCATGAAGCTGGGATTGCTGACGTGGTTATTACGAACCATTCCAAGCTATTCGCAGATGTTAAAGCTGGGCACCAGCTGCTTCCGGCTTACGAGCATCTTGTCATTGATGAAGCACATCATTTAGAAGATGTGGCTGGTAAACATCTTGGCATGCATATGAAGCATTTCACTGTGGCACACACGTTATCGCGACTGTATAAAGATAGCCGAAACGGACAGCTTCCTGCTCTGCGCCAGATCTTACAGTCGTCAGGCAGTGAAGAGGCTTCAGAATGGAGCGGAGTCATTGATCGGATCTACCCGGATCTGCTTACCGTCAAAGAAACCTGGGATGCACTCAGCGACAAGCTGTTCAGCCTTTTGCCGGAACGCAGTGATGCAGCAGCAGGGGAAGCGGGACAACTGGTTTTGCGTTTGCTTCCCGCCCGTAAGCCGAAGGATTGGGATGAATTAGTTGCGCTTGAGAACACTATGAATCTGACGTTAAGTGACATCATCCGTAAGGGTGATAAAATGCTTAATGAGATGCGTGACCAGGAAAGCCAATCCTCAGCAGACAGTCTTGTTACTGATATTAGCGGTTTATTTAAGGATTTGGCTTCCATACGTGAGCAAGTAAGATTCTTTATGGGGCTGAATGACGATAATGTAGTATATTGGCTGGAGGCAAATGGAAATTACCGCAGCAAATCACTGCAGATGTATGCCGTCCCTGTGGATGTTAGCAGCCAGCTTAAAGAGTTGTTCTTCGATAAGAAAAAAAGCATCGTGCTTACCTCGGCGACGCTGTCTGTAGATAAATCTTTTCAGTTTATGATTGATAATCTCGGACTTAACGAAGCTGCGGAAGAGGGACGTCTAATGACCTCACTCCTTCCTTCTCCCTTTAAGTATCGCGAGCAGGCGCTTCTAGTTATACCGCGTGATTTTCCTAGTGTGAAGGGCAGTGTGGGCGATGCTCGATTTGTCGATACACTCGTACAGTCGTTAGCAGAAGCTGCCAAAACAACACGTGGGCGGATGCTGGTTCTGTTTACTTCTTATAAAATGCTGCGTCAGGTATATGATCCGCTTAAAGAGGCTTTGGCCTCACAAGAGATTACGGTGCTTGGTCAAGGCGTGGAAGGTGGCAGCCGGAGCAAGCTGATCCGCCGCTTTCAGGACAGTGCAGCATCCGTTCTGCTGGGGACGAGCAGCTTCTGGGAAGGTGTAGATATTCCAGGTGAAGCACTGACTTGCCTGGCCATCGTGAGACTTCCGTTTCAACCGCCGAATCACCCGTTGGCGGAAGCGAAGTCGGAGTTATTGCAGGCTCAGAAGAAGAATCCGTTCATGAAATTGTCTGTTCCTCAAGCGGTTATTCGCTTTAAGCAGGGATTCGGAAGACTGGTTCGCACGGCGCAGGATCGCGGAATAGTTATTGTTTATGATACAAGGGTTATTGAATCTCATTACGGGAAGTATTTCCTTTATTCATTGCCTGGTCCCAAAATGGAGCATATGCTGACTGATCAAATGGTCCCCCGCATAGCGGAATGGCTAGAGGATGGCGGCGCTTCTTAAAATGCTCGTCTTCAGTTTAGCTCCTCCTTATCCTTAAGGGCGGTAAGTTACAGTACCGCCCTTAATAAGGAGAGGTATACGTTTGAATATGGATTTTCACAAGAACATTACTATTTTTAGGAGGAAAAATATGAAATCGGATAAAATATCAGAAGCCGTTGTTCGCAGACTACCTGTGTATTTGCGTTTTTTGAATGATCTCCAGAATCGCGAAATATTAACAGTTTCCTCTCAGGAACTTGGACAAAAGCTTGATCTTAATCCCGCACAGATTCGTAAGGATTTAGCGTATTTTGGTGACTTCGGCAGAAAAGGTATTGGCTATGATGTAACGTATCTTATTGAGAAAATCCGTCATATCCTGAAGCTGGATCAACAGCTTAATGTAGCTTTAGTTGGAGCAGGTAATCTCGGACATGCCTTGTCTAATTACAATGCATATCTCAAAGATACTATGAAAATCACCGCTATATTTGATTCGTACGCTCCTAAGGTTGGACGTAAGATCAACTCCCTTACTGTGCAACCAATGGATGAACTAGGCAGCACGATTCGTGAGCAAGGTATTCGCATTGCCATTATTACCGTACCTGATTCAGAAGCTCAAAATGTAGCAGATATTCTCATTTCTTCTGGGATTGAAGCAATTTTGAACTTTGCCCCTGTGATTCTGAAGACACCACCGAATATCCGGGTGCATGCAGCTGATTTTACAACTGATCTGCAAAGTCTTGCGTATTACTTGCGGGATGGAAAGGAAGAAAGCGAACATGAACAACAATAAAACGATAATTAAGGGCGGGTATTTTCTGACTCCGGGAACGGATGAGCCGGTTCTGAGTGGATATATGACTATTGAAGATGATTTAATCACTTACATAGGAAAAGAAGAGCCTCAGATGGAAGCTGGAGTGCAAGTGGTTGATGGCAGCCGTCTGCTGTTCATGCCTGGACTTGTAAACACACATGGTCATGCGGCGATGTCTTTGCTGCGTGGATATGGAGATGATTTAGCGCTACAAGTGTGGCTTCAGGAGAAGATGTGGCCGATGGAGGAAAAGTTCACCGGTGATGATGTATACTGGGGAACCTCCTTATCTGTATTGGAAATGCTGAAGGGTGGAACTACGACCTTCCTCGATATGTATGATCATATGGACCGAGTAGCTGAGGTAGCTGAGTTATCAGGTATCCGTTCCGTATTGATGCGTGGTGTGATCGGGTTATGTCCAGAGGATGTACAGAATCACAAGCTTGCGGAAGCGATTTCTTTTGCCCGTAACTGGCATGGAAAGGCTGACGGTAGAATTACTACTATGATCTCGCCGCACGCCCCTTATACTTGCCCTCCGGACTTCCTGGTTAAGTTCGTGCAGGCAGCGCATGATCTGGATTTACCGATGCATACGCATATGTCCGAAACGAAACGTGAAGTGGAACAAAATGTGGCGGATTACGGGTTGCGTCCTGTAGCTCACTTAGAGAAGCTTGGAATGTTCACACGTCCCTCGATAGTTGCACATGGTGTTCATTTAAATGATGAAGAGATTGAGATCTTGGCTCGCCATAATGTGGGTGTCTCTCATAATCCGGGCAGTAATTTGAAGCTGGCTAGCGGAGTGGCTCGGGTTACTGATCTTCTAAAAGCTGGTGTGAAGGTGTCTCTTGGCACGGATGGCGCGGCAAGCAACAATAACTTGGATATGTTTGAAGAGATGCGGCTTGCAGCTCTCATTCATAAGGGTGTCAGCGGTGATCCAACGGCTGTTCCAGCTCCAGAAGCTCTACGTATGGCTACAGAATATGGCGCCCAGTCCATCTTTTTAAATAATGTAGGTAGACTTGCTGTTGGGATGAAAGCTGATTTCATTGCAATTGATATAGATCAGCCGCATTTGCTGCCACACACAGATCTGTTGTCTCATGCAGTTTACTCTGCTAGCGCTAAGGATGTTGAGCATGTGTGGGTGAATGGTAAACAGGTCATCAAGCATGGACAATGCTTAACCCTGGATGAGGAAGCTATCCGGCGTAAAGCGCAAGAAGCCTTCGAAGGTTTATTGAAGCGTTAAGTCTGGAGAATAACGAATAAATAATAGGCTGCGACTTTTTGCTTTTAGCAAAAGTTGCGGCCTTTTGTACATTTTAAGGCTGGGAAAGCTAGAAAATTATGAAATTTTGGATAAACACGCGGGTGTGTTATATAATCAAAAAAGATATATTACTAGAAAGGGAGCTGTACCTTGAAGAAAAGGAAAAAATGGATCCTCCTGGGGTCAGTTCTGATTCTGCTCCTGGGGTTTGGACTTATCCAGTTCTATGCCTATATTATGAAAGATCAATGGAACGAGCAGGATATCGCCAAGGATGTTGCCAAAACCAGAGCGGGTCTAACAGAGGTAACCAAAGCACAAAAATCGGTTTGGGATGAAAATGCAGTGTACTGGGTTTTAACAGGAAAAAATGAAGCCGGGACTGCTCTTATGGTCTGGGTCCGCTTTACGGTAGATGGAAAATTTGCTGAAGGCGACGACGCAGTGTTTGCTGAGGAACTAAGTAAAGGAACCTCAGAAGCCCAAATACGCGGCATTATCAAAGCTGATCTTCCGGACATAACGATTGAACGCTTGCTGCCGGGAGTATATAACGGAGAGTATGCTTGGCAGCTTTTTTATAAACAGAGCGGTCGGTATTATTATCAATTTTATCGGTTTTCGGATGGGTCCCGAATGGGTGAAGGTTACAGTTTACCTAAAAGTTAAGCCGAACATAAGGAAATTAAGGGTGGCAATGTAAACAAGCGAACTTATTATAAGTTCGCTTGTTTACATTTATTTGATGTACAAAAGTGATATACTAAGTGATATACTGAATGGGTGGTTATCACCGAATATTCTCTTAAATTCACATACAAAAATAGGCCGATTGATTAAAAATCAAGGCCGATTTTGTCGAAAACGAGGAATATATTTGGTATTGATGGAAATATTTAAAAAATTAAATTTTAAATATATTCACATTTATTTTGAAATTAGTATATACACCTGTGATATACTACTACTTGTAATTAGAACAGCAATAAGAGACTTCAGTCTCTCTGATGAGCTCTCAAGTAGCTATAAATTATTATACTGAGCTTTATATTTTGTCATCTTTGAGAGGAGGACGTTTCTTGAAATTACGTCTTGTACCTGTGCTGATAACGTCTCTACTGTCGGCTACTCTATTGTTTGGTGGCTTCTTTTTGTATCGTCAGTTTGCAATGCAGGAACCACTTCAGAAGATTGTATCTCAATATGAGGGCGTCAATAATTCTCATATCAGTATTAACCGCAATGAGGTCACTTTGAAACTTGATCTCCAGCCAGGCACGAAATTACGTGAACTGGTTCAGTACGTCTCCAAAGAAGGAAAATCGATGATTGATGGACGTACACTGAAACTTGATGTAGAACAGAACTCCAGTGAACTGCTGGATGAATACTGGGATAAAGCGATGTTCTCTGTAGCTGAAGCCATGGAGAGCCGTAAATATACACTTATACCCACAGAACTTGATGGACTCAAAGCGCAATATCCGCAATATAAAAATGTGATAGCCTCAACAGAAATTGACGACAATAATGTCTATGTAAGCTTGAGTAATGGAAAAGAAAGCAAATTTATTATTTTGCCGCGCAAACCTGCGACATTGGGGGTATGGAATAATGCCTAAATACCTTAAAGAAATTCTAATTGGATTTGTTCCTGTCTTGTTTATTTTTATTGCTTTTCTAGGCATTAATATATTCCCGATTGTAATTGCTGCTGGGATGCTCACGGCTTTACTTATCATTGCTCATTTAAGAGGCGGACTTGCGGTGAATGCAGGTGCCGGGAAGAAACGCAAGAAGGATGGACCTTCAAAGCTTACTTTTGAAGAAATTGGCGGGCAAGACAATGCAAAGCAGGAGCTTCGTGAAGCGTTGGATTTTTTGATCCGGCATGAGGAAATCAGCAAATTCGGGATTCGGCCTTTGAAAGGGATTCTGCTTACAGGCCCTCCAGGAACAGGTAAGACCCTTATGGCTAGAGCAGCAGCACATTATACGAACTCTGTATTTGTGGCAGCATCAGGCAGTGAGTTTGTAGAAATGTACGTAGGTGTCGGTGCCGGCCGTATCCGCGATTTGTTTAAGGATGCCCGTACCCGCGCCCTTAAGGAAAACAAGCAAAGCGCTATTATTTTCATAGATGAAATTGACGTAATTGGCGGTAAGCGTGAAGGCGGACAGCAGCGAGAATATGATCAGACCTTGAATCAGCTGTTGACTGAGATGGACGGGATCTATAACAACGAAACGCCGCGCATTCTGCTGGTAGCAGCCACTAACCGTAAAGAAATGCTTGATTCAGCATTGCTGCGTCCTGGCCGGTTTGACCGTCATATTCAAGTGGACATGCCTGATAAAAAAGGCCGCAAATCGATTCTCGAATTGCATGCCAAAAATAAGCCGCTTCATGCAAATGTGAACCTCGACAAAATTTCCGAAGAAGCCTATGGTTTTTCCGGTGCTCAGCTCGAAAGTGTTATGAATGAGGCAGCAATTTATATGATGCGTGAGGAATTGACAGAGGTTGAGCAGCGGCATCTGTCGATGGCGATTGACAAGGTTATGATGGGGGAAAAAACGGACAGAGAAACTAATCACGAAGAGAAAAAACGGGTGGCGATCCACGAATTGGGACATGCCATTATGGCAGAGCTGCTGCGTCCGGGAAGTGTTAGTCAGGTTACGCTGACTCCGCGGGGGCAAGCCCTTGGTTATGTACGTCACAATCCTCAGCAAGAGCAGTATTTGTACACCAAAGATTATCTCGAAGATCAGATTATGATTGCACTTGGTGGAGCGGCTGCAGAAGAAATGTATTATGGCGGACGAAGCACAGGTTCGCGTGGCGATTTTGATCAGGCCCTGAATATTGTCGAAACCATGATGAAATCCGGATTGACTTCGTTGGGTATCGCCAAGCTGGAAATGGTTACCACTGAAGAGCTTATGAAGGAAAACAGTAAAATTTTGGATGAACTGATGGTTCGTACTCACGACCACCTTGAAAAGCAACGAAATGTATTTGATTACTCCCTTGACATTTTAATGAAGGAAGAAGTGCTCTCTGGAGAGCAATTTCGATGTCAATTTCGTGACAGCGTGCGTTTACCAGCATAAATATTTATGCTGGTTATTTTTTTTTACTTTTCAGGCATGCTAAGATATCATTATATGTCGGGCTTTATAAATTTTTGCGACAGACAAGGTACAATACAAAAGTATAGATACCTGAAAGGATGGAGACTTTTTTATGAATTTCAAGAAAATTGGTGTCATCGGCGGTGGCACAATGGGACAAGGGATTGCCGAAATGCTGGCAGCCAAGGGCCTGGATGTATTGCTGGTGGAGAAAACCCCTGAGAAACTGGACTACTCCTACGAAATGATCGAGACAAGTCTAGATAAGCAACTGGAGAAATGGGCGATCACTCAAGCTGAGAAGAAGCTGATTCTTAGCCGCATTCAAAAAGTGACACATTTCGCAGAGCTGAGCTCTTGTGACATGGTTATCGAAACAATCGTTGAGGATTTAGAAGAAAAGAAAAAAATATTAAATCAACTGGATCAAGTATGTCCAAACCACATTATTCTTGCCAGCAATACGTCAACACTTAGCTTGACTGAACTTGCAAGTTCTACAATGTATCCGGAACGCGTGATCGGAATGCATTTCATATACCCTGTAGCTAAAGTGGATCTTGTTGAAATTGTACGCGGTCTGAAAACTTCAGATGCTACTTTTGAAGATACAAAATCCTTTGTTGATGAAATTGTTGAGAAAAAAGGTGTAATGATTTATGAATCCCCAGGATTTGTAACATCACGCCTCATTTGCTTGTTTATCAATGAAGCTATGCACGTGCTGCAAGAAGGCGTTGCCTCCGCACAGGATATTGACGATGCTATGCGTATTGGTTATCAATTCCAATATGGACCGCTTGAAATGGCTGACAGATTCGGTCTGGATTCGGTTCTTGCTGCACTTGAAAATATGTTCCGTGAATATGGTGAGCTGAAATATCGTCCTTCCACGATCCTTAAGAAGATGGTGCGTGCAGGACAATTGGGTATGAAATCAGGCGAAGGCTTCTTCCAGTACGACAAGGATGGTGACCGTATATGAATATTCTAGTAATTAACTCCGGTAGTTCTTCTTTAAAATATCAATTGTACAATATGGCTGATGAATCCGTTTTGGCTAAAGGTTTGGTGGAACGTATCGGGATGGATTCCTCCATTCTGAACCATAAACCTACTGGTAAAGCTGAAGTAACAGAAGTAAGTGAAATTTTGGAGCATAACACAGCGATTCGTAAAGTTCTAGCTTGCCTAACGGATAAAGAGCATGGCGTTATTGAATCCATTAAAGAAATCAATGCTGTGGGTCACCGTGTAGTACATGGTGGTGAATTCTTCAAAGCTTCCGCACTTGTGGACGCTGATGCCAAGACTAAAATTCGTCAATTGTTTGACCTTGCACCACTGCATAACCCAGCAGCAATGATGGGGATTACGGCTTCTGAAGTAAATATGCCGGGTGTACCGCAGGTTGTTGTATTCGATACTGCATTCCACCAAACAATGCCTGAAAAAGCTTATATGTACGCGATTCCTAGAGTACTGTACAATAAATATAAAGTTCGTCGGTATGGCGCACACGGTACATCACACGACTTCGTAAGCAAAGCTGCTGCGGAGTACTTGGAGCGTCCGTTGGAAGATCTGAAGATCATTACTTGTCATATCGGTAACGGAGGTAGCGTAACTGCAGTTCAAGATGGAGTGTCTGTGGATACTTCCATGGGTATGACTCCTCTGGAAGGTTTGATGATGGGTACTCGCAGTGGTGATCTTGATCCAGCAATTGTTCCTTACGTGATGAACAAGGAAGAATTGTCCGTAGGAGAAGTTAACTCCATGTTGAACAAACATAGTGGACTCCTAGCAATTTCGGGCGTAAGCAGTGATATGCGTGATATTATTGAGGGTATGGAAAAAGGTGAGCCTAATTCCACGCTAGCTTTTGAAATGTATGAGTACCGCTTGCGCAAGTATATCGGTTCTTATGCGGCTGCTATGAACGGTGTAGATGCTATCGTATTCACTGCTGGTGTTGGTGAAAATGCTTCATTGCTACGTGAGAAACTGCTAAATAACCTTACGTTCCTGGGTATTGAGTTGGATGTTGAAGCTAACAAAGTTCGCTCCGGCGACCCGCGTCGTATCTCTACGGTAGATTCCAAAGTGCAGGTGCTTGTAGTTCCGACTAACGAAGAACTTGTCATCGCACGTGATACAAACCGTATTGTGCAAGGAATTAACGGCTAAATTAGAGGAGAGATTGAAGGCATGGCTAACAAGAGTGTAATCAAGAACGTGAATGAACATGTTGGAGAAAGTGTTGTTATCGGTTGTTGGGTAAACAACAAGCGCTCCAGTGGTAAAATTCAGTTCCTGCAGCTTCGCGATGGTACAGGTTATATTCAGGGAGTTGTAGTGAAATCAGAAGTGCCTGAAGAGGTATGGGACGCAGCTAAGAGCCTCACGCAGGAAAGCTCATTGTATGTGACTGGTATTATTCGTGAGGAGCCTCGCAGTCAATCCGGTTTTGAAATGACTGTTACCGGAATTGAAGTTCTGCACCTTACAGAGAATTATCCAATTACTCCGAAAGAGCATGGCGTTGATTTCTTGATGGATCACCGTCACCTCTGGCTCCGTGCCTCGAAGCAGCGGGCTGTTCTGGTTATTCGTGCGGAGATTATCCGGGCAATCCAACAGTTCTTCAACGAGAGCGGATTTACAAAGGTGGATCCTCCGATTCTGACGCCAACGTCAGCAGAGGGAACTACTAACTTGTTCCACACGAAATACTTCGATGAGGATGCTTACCTGACCCAAAGCGGACAGTTATACATGGAAGCTGCAGCTATGGCACTGGGCCGTGTATATTCCTTTGGACCAACCTTCCGTGCGGAGAAATCTAAGACTCGTCGCCACTTGATCGAGTTCTGGATGATCGAGCCGGAAATGGCCTTCACAGATCATGAAGAAAGCTTGAAGGTTCAGGAAGAGTTTATTAGCTTCGTAGTGCAATCCGTATTGAAGAATTGCCGTGCGGAGTTGGAAGCGGTAGGCCGCGATATTTCCAAGCTGGAGAATATCAAAGCACCATTCCCACGCATTACTTATGACGATGCGATCAAGTTCTTGAATGATAAAGGCTTTGAAGATATTGCTTGGGGTGATGATTTCGGTGCACCTCATGAAACAGCAATCGCTGAAGCATACGATAAACCTGTATTTATTACTCATTATCCTGCTTCATTCAAAGCGTTCTACATGAAGCCGGATCCAAATCGTCCTGAAGTCGTACTGTGTGCTGATATGATCGCTCCTGAAGGTTATGGAGAGATTATTGGGGGTTCACAGCGGATCGATGATCCTGCGCTGCTTGAAGAGCGTTATAAAGAGCACAATCTTTCGATGGATTCTTATAAATGGTACATGGATCTGCGTACTTACGGATCTGTACCTCACTCCGGTTTTGGACTTGGGCTTGAGCGTACTGTAGCTTGGATCTGTGGTCTTGACCATGTACGTGAGACTATTCCATTCCCACGTACACTGTACCGCCTCTACCCATAAGTTCTTAGGATTTGAACAAAGGGGGAAGCACATGGACGGCAAGACATGGAGTACCTGGAGCGAAGGCGTCTCCTTCGGTCTGGAGAACGGAATGGCCGTCATACCTTACGCTTTACTGAAGTATTACCGGAAGCTGAATTTAAGCGGAAGTGAAGCCATGCTGCTGATTCATCTGCTCTCCTTCAGGCAAGTAGAAGGGATTGAGTTCCCTTCTCTGGAGGAGCTTCAGGTTGTAACTGGTCGTAGCATTTCCGTTCTCGCCGGAGAATTGCAGAAGCTCATGAAGGAAGGTTTCATTAGCATCGATGGAGACAACGATGAGCTAAGAGATATCCATTATGAACGCTACAATTTCTCAGGGCTATATGGAAAGCTAGGTGCTTATCTTGCGACAGCTGTACAAGAAAATGAGCAAGATAAGGACAAGGGAGCATATGGAACATCAGCTCCCCGGGCTGCTGCGTCAGGTGGAGGATTCGGAACTCCCCCCACATCTCCTTCTTCACTTGGAGATAAAGAGGAGAGCCGGAATCTATTCAGTATTTTCGAGAAGGAATTCGGGCGCCCGCTGTCTCCAATGGAATGTGAGACGATTTCCAGCTGGGTGGATCAAGACCGATATCCTGAGGAGCTGATTCTGTTAGCACTCAAGGAATCCGTATTTGCGGGGAAGGTTCATTTTCGTTATATCGACCGGATATTGCTGGAATGGGCCCGTAACCGGGTCAAGAACGCTCAGGATGTTAAGACGTATACACAAAAATTCCGCAATGGTGGAAGATAGATCGTTTAGGAGAGAACCGTATTGCTTTAGCTATTGCTAGAGTCTGTACGGTTCTTTTTTTATTTTTTTAGATAAGTGCAGGGGTAGGCGAAGAACTCAGCGTCTATTGCTGTGGGAAGGAGGGGAGAGTCATTGAGGAAGAGCTATTAATCAAGCGGATTTGCCAAGGAGACGAAGATGCGTTTCGCCAGTTTGTAAATACATACAGTCAGCATATATACAAAATCACCTATTCTGTATTACGTGAAGTCAAAGGGGCTGAAGACGCTGCTCAGGAAGCTTTTCTCCAGATGTATAAATCTCTCCCTGACTACCGTTATCAAGGCTTAAAATCATGGATTACGCGGATCGCCTTAAATAAGGCTATTGATGCCAAACGTAAACGTGATCGGCTACGAGAGTTACCTGTTGACTATGAGCTTGTGCTGAGCCAGACACCTTCTAATGAGGAGGATGTACTAGCCACTGTTGTCCGTCGTGACCGGATGAATCGTCTGTCGGGTGAGATCAACAATTTACCGGAGGGTCATCGGGAAATTATGGTGGCTTATTATCTGGAAAATAAAAAATATGAGCAAATTGCTGCTGAAAATGAAATTACTCTGAAGACGGTGGAGTCCAGACTATATAGGGCGAGACAATGGATGCGAAAACATTGGAAGGAGGACGAATGGCTATGATGAAGAGTGGAGAAAACCTAAATCGCCGCGAGCAGGCAAAAGCTTATCTTGAAGGGCAAGAAGATAGTATAGAGCGAGATGAATGGGAACAATTGCTGCTCAAGGATGAAGACACATTTGTTTCGTACATGGAGATGCTGGATGAGCTAAAGGAGGATCTGCCTTCATTGGAGAATTCGTCTGCTTTTACAGAGAGAGTTATGGGAGATTGGGTTGCTACGGTGAGATCTTCAGTAGTCATAGAAGAAGTAGCGGGGCAAGAAGAAGGATCACGGCGTTATCGCTGGTATGAAAAAACAATCTTTCATTATGCCGTTGCTGCTTCGTTAACGCTGTTGATTATGTCTTCCGGGATGTTTGATAAGTTACTCACGGGTGAAATGGAGCTTATTGTCCCTAAGAAAGATAATTCGCCATCTTATAGCGAACAATTCATGCAAGCCACCAGCGGATGGTTGAGCCGGATTATGGACGGAAGACAGAAATGAGAGGAGAAATGAACAATGCAACAGCAGCGTAATAAAATTAAGGGTCTTTTTCTTAATATGATTCCTGGAGCAGGTCATTATTATATGGGAAGACGCCCACAAGGGATTGTTTATTTTTTGCTAAGCTTTGGTGTGTTATTTATGTCATTCTTAATCGCTATGGCTGAAGGGGATGAGGGAATTCTGGCATTGGGAGTGATCGGATTCTTACTTCTATGGATCCTTTCGATGATTCATCTGGTAATTAAATTACTGCAAATGCCCACTCCAATTGTAGCGCCTGATGGATCAATGCTGGATTTTAGTTCTACTATGCCCGTAAAGACGGAGGATAATGAACGTGTGCATGTCATCTTATTGTCTTTCATTCCTGGATTGGGTCATTTTCATATGGGGCTGATGCAGCGTGGACTATCCTTTCTGATTTCTTTTTTCGGATTCATGACCGTTATGTTGTTCTTGGCCGGAATTACTTCGAGTGATGCATTTTTGCTGCTGTTTGGAGTATTGCCAGTAATTTGGCTGTATTGCATGTTTGATGCAGTTCAGTTGATCCATCGTAAACAAGCAGGAGAAATGCTTGTTGACCGCACATTATTCGAAGAGATGGAGGCTGGACGTGAGGAAGGACGACGCAGCAAAGTATTAGCGACATTACTATCCGCATTTCCTGGTGCTGGACAGATGTATCTGGGACTGCAAAAAAGAGGGCTCCAGCTCATGCTTCTTTTCTTAGGAAGTATTTATGTCATGGATCTATTGCGGTTAACATTGCTCTTTTTCCTTATCCCGGTCATTTGGTTCTATAGCTTATTCGATGGCTTACAGTTAGTTAGCCGATATGGACGTGAACCTTTGCAGGATAAGCCGGTTATCGAAGGTTTCTTAAATCATCAAGGCTGGCTCGGAGCAGTCCTGATGTGTCTCGGATTATACTTTATTGTTGTGAATGTCGCAGTTCCTGCCATCGATATCAGATTTCCAGAATGGCGGCTGGAATATCGCGTAAATGAATATTTTAAGACCATTGTCGTCTCCGTGTTATTGATTGGTGGTGGGGTGAAGCTGATGACTGGAAGTAAGAATAATAAGAGTAGAAAAGGGGCGGGGGGTCAATCTTGAATAATCCAGTAGAAGTAGAGCCGGGAGTCATGGTAACTAGCGAGTTTCCAGTGAACGAAGGGAAATCTAGAAGTTGGCGTGTAGGTACGTTGTCGATGGGACTGAGCCTTTTATTTCTGGGGGCATTAATAATGGTCTCGCAGTGGAAAGGAGCGGATGTGTTCGAGACAACGCTTGCTTGGTGGCCGCTCATTTTTATCTTACTTGGTTTAGAAATTGTAATTTACACCTTATGGTTCCGTGGTAAAGGGAAAATGTACTATGATGTGCTAAGTGTTCTGTTCGTCGGATTTCTGGCAGTGTGCTGTTTAGTATTCGCAGGAGTCAGCTCTTTAGGATTAACACAAGAACTTAGACATGTGATCTCATCTACGGAGGAGAATTATTCCTTGCCGGAATGGAAGGGGAATGTTCCACAGGGTGTAGGCACACTTATAATCCAGGCTGCTGAACCTTATGGAATTATGGTTGATCGAACGGCTGGGAACGAGTTGAATGTATTTGGGAGTTATTCCACGGCAGAAGGGCAACTCAAGCAAGAGCAAGAGAAGCGGCTGTTGCAAACTAAACAAGTCGGAGACACATTTTACGTCATTTTAGGAGACATACCTAGACATCTAGTATTCGATAACTCCAGGAATGCATTGAACGTGACCATTGCGGCTCCTGTAAATCTAAAGGTAATCGTAAGAGATAATTATGGAAATGTTGTAACAAGATAAAAAAAAGATCGCTTCCCACCCGATGAGGGGATGGGCTGCGATCTTTTTTTGGTTAAGAACGAAGCTCTTTCTCTAGGGCAGCACCCATTTCACGTGAGCGCTCGGCACATCGGTTAACTGCAGCAATCACAGTTTCAAAGAATTCCCCTCGTTCAAGCACTTCTATAGCTGCTTGTGTTGAACCGTTAGGGGAAGTAACCTTCTTACGGAGTGCTGCGGGTTCTTCTCCCGTCTGTTGTACCATTCGGGCAGCACCCAGCACTGTTTGAACAGTTAATTCGGTGCTTTGATCAAGTGGCAGCCCACCACGGATACCAGCGGCGATCATGGCTTCCATCATGTAATAGATATACGCAGGCCCGCTGCCTGAAATTCCGGTCAAGGTTTCCATACGTTCCTCATCAATGACTGTTGTAAGCCCGACAGCCTCAAAGATATTAAGAGCAAGGCGACGGCCACTTTCGTCTACTTCTTTGGAGAAGGCTAGACCAGTGGCACCCAGACCGATGGAACTGGAAGTGTTAGGCATTGTGCGAACAATAGGCTGTGCTTTGCCAAGTAGACCTTGCATGGTGCGAATAGATAGACCTGCAATGACAGAAACTACGATCTGATCCGGAGAAAGAATTGGACCTAGTCCGCGTAAGGATTCTGCAGCATCTTTAGGTTTCATTGCCAGTACTATTACTGGTGCGTTCCGTAAGTATTCTATTTTTTGTTCGGGATCATTTGTGCCTATTACACCATAACGGCTTTTTAGTTCTGCCAGACGTTCACTGCTGCTGCGATTGAGCATGATGACATTATCGGACTTCACGATATTGCGGCTAATCATCCCGCGAACGATAGCTTCTGCCATGGAGCCTGCGCCATAAAAAACAATATTATGATTCATGAGTGGAACTGATGGTTGCTGACACATGGCTAAAATCCTCCTAAAAGTTGTGTGATAGAATACTTAAACGTGTATACTAACCCCGAATTTGTCCCGTTCCGTAGATCTTATATTTGGTTGAAGTTAGAGCAGGCAGACCCATCGGGCCACGAGCGTGGAGTTTCTGGGTACTAATACCAATCTCTGCACCGAATCCAAATTCAAAGCCATCCGTGAAGCGGGTTGAGGCATTGTGATAAACAGCGGCAGCATCCACTTCTTGTAAAAAGCGTGTGGCGTTCTCCTGATCTTCTGTTACGATACATTCCGAATGTTTCGTACCATACTGGGCGATATGCTGCATAGCTTCTTCCAAATCACTGACGATTCTAATATTAAGGATATAATCGTTGTATTCTGTAGCATAGTCTTCTACGGTTGCAGGTAATACCCATGGGACAAGAGAGATGGTTTGTTG
Source organism: Paenibacillus sp. FSL R5-0636 (assembly GCF_037974255.1). Taxonomy (NCBI): domain Bacteria; kingdom Bacillati; phylum Bacillota; class Bacilli; order Caryophanales; family Paenibacillaceae; genus Paenibacillus; species Paenibacillus sp. FSL R5-0636. The sequence goes on along the minus strand of NZ_CP150232.1, from coordinate 4,708,202 downwards.
ACAGCCGCGAAGTTCTACATGAACCTCACGGAATGCTTCGGCTAAGGATAACAGATATTTGCTCGCGTAATCCTGATGAACGAGTAGTGTTTCCATAGAGTTACATACCGAAGGGCGCTGAGCTTTGGCATTTAAACTAATGTCCCGTGCCATTTCTGGCAAGGCAGTTGTGTCGAGATAAGTATGGCAGATGCCTGCTCCAGTTTCAATTACGGGAACGGTTGCGTTAAGGACTACATTTTGAATAAGAGAGCTGCCTCCGCGCGGGATGATCACATCTAAAAGTCCGTTCAGCTTTAGCATTTCATCTACTGAAGAACGATTTGGGTCTTCAATCAGCTGAAGCGCGTTAGGCGGCATTGAGGTTTCAGCAAGAGCATTGTGCAGAACCTCGACAATTTTACGGTTGGAGGACAGGGCAGAAGAGCCACCGCGCAGCACAACAGCGTTGCCGGTTTTGAGACATAGACCTGCAGCATCAACAGTTACATTGGGACGTGCCTCGTAGATGATGCCGATCACACCAAGCGGAACACGCAGCTTCTGGATGTTGAGGCCGTTAGGACGTTCAATGCTTTCTAGCGTGTCACCGATAGGATCCGGTAATATAGCGATTTGTTGCAGGCCTTCGGCAATGCTGTTAATCCGGTCCACATCTAACGCCAACCGGTCGAGCATGGATTCCGGAGTTCCATTAAGTCTTCCTCGTTCCAAATCCTCCGCGTTGGCGGCGATAATGGCGGGAGCTTCGCGGCGAAGCGCATCGGCCATGACCAGCAGTGCTTCATTCTTCTGGCCAGTTGTTAAGCTTGCTAGAACTCCTGTAGTCTCCTTGGCTAATTTACTCTTATTAATTACTTCACTCATGACGATTCCTCCCTATATTTGAATTGAAAAAAATGTTTATCTCAGTGTAATCCATTCGTCACGGTGAATGACCTCAAGCCGGTGTACTTCTCCCAGCTTTGGTACAATCTCACGGCTTGGCAGACCTTGAATGCTGCGCAGCTGAGCATCATCGTAATTTACAATCCCACGTCCAAGCAATTTGGAGTCGGGTCCAAGTACTTCTACAACATCTCCTGCGTGAAAGCTACCCTCTGTCTGTTTGACGCCTACAGGCAACAGGCTGTGACCGCCATGAAGCAAAGCTTCTACAGCCCCTTCGTCCACGTATAGGGAGCCGAGAGGGGTAGACATAAAGCCAAGCCATTGCTTTTTGACGGGGAGAGAGGATAGCTTCGTTGCAAAATAAGTGCCCCTGCCTTCTCCTGTTGCAGCAAGCTGTAAATCTCCAGGTTCGGTGGCTCTTCCGACAAAGACAGGAACACCACCTCGAGTAGCGATCTTGGCCGCATCGATTTTTGATCGCATACCGCCTGTTCCAACACTAGAGCCAGCTCCACCAGCAATAGCATATATCTCCGGTGTAATGTCATCTACGAACTGATAGCGGACAGCATCCGGATGCTTGCGGGGATCTCCACTGTATAAACCATCCATGTCGGTTAAGACAAGTAGTCTAGAGGCTTTTAACAGGTTGGCTACTAGCGCAGAGAGGGTATCGTTATCGCCAAATTTCAGTTCATCTACGGAGACAGTGTCATTTTCGTTAAATACGGGCACCGCTCCTTGGCGAAGTAGCTCTTCTACAGTCATCATAGCGTTATTCATGGCTCTGCGGCTGCAGAAATCGGTGCGAGTCAGCAATATTTGCGCGGTAGTAATTCCATGCTGGGCAAAAGCTTCCTGATAGGCTTGCATCAGCAGTACCTGACCCACAGCCGCAGCGGCCTGCTTCTCATGCAGCAGCTTCGGACGTGCTGGATAACCGATACTGCGGAAGCCGGCGGCTACCGCACCAGAGGTTACTAACAACACCTCACAGCCGTTTTTCTTCAACTCGGCAATCTCTGAGGCAAAAAAGGAGACTGCTTCACGATTCAAACCGCCCTCGGGTCCGGTCAGCGAGCTGCTGCCTATTTTGACCACGATTCGCGTCGTCATTTCTGTCCACATCCTCTTCGTTTATTAAGTCCTGAAAACAACAAAAAGCCCCCATCCTTAGACTTAGCAAAGGACGAAAGCTTATAAACTTCCGCGGTACCACCTTCATTGATGAGGGATCATCCGACTTCATTCTCATAACGGGAGGATCCGTCCTGTTTGACACAGGCCGCTCGGGGGTAGGATTCGGAACGAAAACCGCGGTAAATTCTTTCAGCCTGTCGGAATCTACTCTCTAGGCGCGGTTAGACTCATTCTTACTGGTCCCGTCTGCACGTTTCACTTATTTTCAATAGAATACCATGGAGCTCGTTGCATTGCAAAGGGAAAACGTAGGATATATTTCTTCATGCAGAAAGCTCTAAATATTATGTTTAACCTCAAAGAGAAGGGGTAAAGAACTTATAATCTGTTACCAGGAGGTGGATTAAATTGACTAAAGACAACAATGCCGAGCAGGGACAGAATCAAGATTCAAACGAAGTAGCAGAGCTTCAGAATAGTGTGACTCGTGAATTTGTGGAAGAGCACACCGGGGCTCCAGTTGATAAGGGATTGGCTGATTCAAGTAAAGCACATGTGTCGGATGATCAGAACCGCCTGATTACACAGCGTAATTTGCGTAAATAATCTAGTACTGTTAAAAGAGGTTTACCTGAAAAAGTGCCCCGACAACCACGCGAATGGTTACTGGGGCACTTTATTTGTATATATTCTATTCTTCCGTTAATTCAGACACTGTTGATTTGAATGTCTCTACAAAAGCCTTTGCGGCCTTGGATAAATATCGTCCGCGTCGATATGCTACAACTAGCGTACGACTAGGCACTGGATCAGCGAGCGGTAAGTAGACTGGAACAAATTCACTCCGCGGTGCACGAGCGATAAAACGAGGAACAAGAGTCACGCCCATGCCTGTTGCCACTAGGGACTGGACGGTTTCCATATTGTTGCTCTCGAAAACGATTCGTGGCTCGAATCCGGCTTTCCGGCACAGTTCCACTGTCATTTTGCGGAAGCCCTGACCTTCCTTAAGTACGATAAAGGGTTCGTCCTTAAGCTCTTCAAGTGAGGTCCGTGTTCCATCTAGGATTCGTTTAGCGAGCGGATGTTCAGGAGGAACAGCGAGATCGATTCTTTCCTCTCCAAGCTCTTCATAAGCCAGAGCAGGAATTTCGAGGGGTAAGGAGAGCAGGCTTAAATCGGTCTGGCCACTTGCCGTGAGTTTCTCTAGGTTCATCGACGAGTCTTCGAGCAGCGTAATTTCTACCTCAGGATAATTTTGTTTGAAAACTGGAAGCACATGCGGCAGAAGATGTGCACCTGTTATCGGCATACTGCCCACAACTACACGTCCAGTGCGCAGTTCTGATATGTCGGACATTTCTTGCCGCAGCAGCTCCACTGCGTCAATGATAATCTGGGCTTGTTCAACGAATTTAGAACCTGCGTAGGTCAGCTCAACGGAGCTGGTATTACGCTGAAACAGCATTACGCCGAGCTCTTTTTCCAGTTTGGAAAGCTGCTGGCTGAGCGAGGGCTGGGCAATATGCAGCTTGTCCGCTGCACGAGAGAAGTTTTTTTCGGCTGCGATTTGCAGCACATACTGCAGTTGTCTCAGTTCCATGTATGAACTCCTTAGGAAAATGATTTACTTATAAGTATATCCTATTGGATTATAGTTTTGTATAGGCAACCCGAAAGAGCCTTCACTTCATCGCTCCTCAGGATTTGCGGGCCTGATTTCAAGAGATTAACCCTCCAACACTGACCGAAGTATCCGATATCCTCTAACAGTATATTTTTAGCGCCGGATCTTGAGAGTATCTATGAAATAACTGTATTTTGTACAGCTATTTCGTATGCAAAAGGGATCATTTTGGTTTTAAGTGTATTCTATACAACTAAAAACTAGAGTTCCCAGCTATAACGCGATAAATCATGAAAATAGCTGTACAAAATGCAGCTATATTCATTAACGAATGATTCACAGGAATATAGCTGTACAAAATACAACTAAACGCACCAACACATCACACTTGCGCATCGCACCAACACATCACACTTGCGCATCGCTTCTACACACTATGCTTGTGCATCGCTTCTACACACTATGCTTGTGCATCGCTTCTACACACTATGCTTGTGCATCGCTTCTACACACTATGCTTGCGCATCGCACCAACACATCACACTTGCGCATCGCTTCTACACACTGCGCTTGCGCATCGCACCTACACATCACACTTGCGCATCGCTTCTACACACTATGCTTGCGAATCGCACCTACACAATACGCTTGCGCATCGCTTCTACACAATACGCTTGCGCATCGCTTCTACACACTACGCTTGCGAATCGCACCTACACATCACATTTGCGCATCGCTTCTAGACACTACGCTTGCGCATCGCACCTACACATCACACTTGCGCATCGCACCTACACATCACACTTGCGCATCGCTTCTACACACTATGCTTGCGAATCGCACCTACACATCACACTTGCACATCTCTCCAACATATAGCGCTTGCGCATCGCTTCTACACACTACGCTTGCGAATCGCACCTACACATCACACTTGCGCATCGCTTCTAGACACTACGCTTGTGCATCGCACCTACACATCACACTTGCGTATCGCTGCTACACACTATGCTTGTGCATCGCTTCTACACACTATGCTTGCGCATCGCACCAACACATCACACTTGCGTATCGCTTCTACACACTATGCTTGCGCAACGCTGCTACACATCCCGCTTGTGCAACGCTGCTACACACCCCGCTTGCGCAACGCTGCTACATACCCCGCTTGCTCATCGCTCCTACATATTGCGCCTCAACATACCCTAACTCAGCTTATAGGTTCAGGCTATCACTTTTATAGATATCATATCTTGGAATTATAAAGACAGGGGTGTTATATTTAGATCATTCAAGAGAGACTCCACGCTCTCTTCCAATGAACGATTCTATTAATGAGGTGAAATTATGAGCAACAAGACAATGTTTGAGAAGATTTGGAAGAATCACGTTATTCATCAAGAGGAAGGTAAACCTAGCATTATTTATATTGATCTGCATTTGGTTCATGAAGTTACTTCTCCACAGGCTTTTGAAGGGCTTCGTCTCAGCAACCGGAAGGTTCGCCGTCCTGAGCTGACTTTCGCAACGATGGATCATAACGTACCAACTAAAGATCGTTTTAACATTAAAGATCCAATCTCCAAGCAACAAATTGATACCCTTTCTAAGAACTGTGCTGATTTTGGTGTAAGACTGTTCGATCTGAATGATATTGATCAAGGCGTTGTACACGTAATGGGTCCTGAAATCGGCTTGACACATCCTGGCAAAACTATCGTTTGCGGCGACAGCCATACCTCCACGCATGGTGCATTCGGCGCGCTGGCATTCGGTATCGGAACTAGTGAAGTTGAGCATGTAATGGCTACGCAATGTTTGCAGCAATCCAAAGCTAAGACTATGGAAGTACGCTTTACAGGCAAACGGAACCCTGGCGTAACAGCAAAGGATATGATCCTAGGTGTTATTGCTAAGTACGGTACTGATTTTGCTACAGGTTATGTAATTGAGTACACAGGCGAAGCTATTCGTGAATTGTCGATGGAAGAACGTATGACTGTCTGCAATATGTCGATCGAAGGCGGAGCAAGAGCTGGCTTGATCGCCCCTGATGAAACTACTTTTAATTATCTGCGTGGACGTCAATACGTACCGCAAGGTGAGGCTTATGATGCTGCTGTAGAAGCATGGAAGAGTCTTGTAAGCGACGAGGGCGCTCAGTACGATACGGTTGTTGAATTTGATGTGGAAACATTGATTCCACAAGTGACCTGGGGGACTAGCCCGGGCATGGGTACTGACATCAACTCCAGCGTACCGAATCCGGCTGACTTCACCACTGAAAATGAACGTAAAGCTGCTGAAAAAGCGCTTGAATATATGGATTTGACTCCTGGAACACCTATTTCTGAAATTCCGATTGATTATGTATTTATTGGTTCCTGCACTAACGGACGGATCGAAGATTTGAGAGCTGCAGCAGTGGTAGCTAAAGGTCATAAGGTGTCTGAAAAGGTTACTGCCATTGTTGTTCCAGGCTCGGGCCGTGTTAAGATGCAGGCTGAGAAAGAAGGACTTGATAAAGTCTTTACTGAAGCTGGCTTTGAATGGCGTGAAGCGGGATGCAGCATGTGCTTGGCCATGAACCCGGATGTTCTGCAGCCTGGACAACGCTGTGCATCTACCTCGAACCGTAACTTTGAAGGACGCCAAGGACGCGGAGGACGTACACATCTGGTATCTCCAGCTATGGCAGCCGCAGCTGCGATCAAAGGTCGTTTCACTGATGTACGTGATTGGAATTATAAGACGGAAGCCGTCAGCTCATAGAACTAGAGAGAACACGGGAGGATAAAACTATGGATGCTTTTAAAAAATTAACAGGAATTGTTGCACCAGTTGACCGGGTGAATGTAGATACGGATGCGATTATTCCGAAACAGTTTTTGAAACGGATTGAACGGACGGGATTTGGACAGTTTTTGTTCTATGAATGGCGTTTTGATGAAGAAGGTAACGATAATCCAGCCTTCGAAATGAATAAACCACGTTATCAAGGGGCTTCTGTTCTGATCTCACGCGCTAACTTTGGTTGTGGATCCTCTCGGGAGCATGCACCATGGGCGATTATGGATTACGGGTTCAGAGTTGTAATTGCACCTTCTTATGCGGATATCTTCTACAATAACTGCTTTAAGAACGGCATTCTGCCGATTAAGCTTTCGGAAGAGCAAGTGGATGAATTGTTCAAACGGACAGCTGAGCATGAGGACTACAAGCTGACAGTTGATCTTGAGAACAACGCTTTACAAGATGAATTCGGACTGAGCATCAACTTTGATCTGGATGAGCACCGTCGTCAATTCCTGCTGCAAGGCTTGGATGATATCGGTTTGACCCTTCAACATGCGGATGAAATTGCTGCTTATGAAGAGCGTCATGCTGCAAAGCTATTCTCTTAAAAAGAGGATATAACTGGTCTGATTCTTAAACTTTACAAAAAATACGCAAAACTTCTATTTCCGGGTGTCGGAAATAGAAGTTTTTTTGCTATAATCGATATATTCATTGGTCATTAAGGAAACATTTGGTGATTTCTGTCGTCTAAATACTTATCTAGGATCTATTACTTGCAGAAGGAGCGGAAAATGAGAATGAGAAGAGCTGGGCTTCGTATATTGCTGCTTTTGTTACTGCCATTATTATTATTATCATCCACCGGACAAGAAGCTGCCGCAGCTGGTAGCAGCGCAGGCAGAATTATTATGGACAATCAGGAACTTGCTTTGCCAAAAGGAATTAAGCTCGAAAACGTAAATGGTAGCGTTATGATTCCGGTCAGAGTGGTAGTAGAGAATCTTGGATTCGAGGTGTTATGGGAGCAGCAGACCCGGAAAGTAACCGTTCAACAGGATGGTAAAAGCATTGAGCTGGCGGTAGGACGGAAAACAGCTGATGCAGATGGGGTGACGTTTGATTTAAATGCAGCTCCTAAGCAGAGTGGCGGCACAGTACTCGTTCCAATTCGTTTCGTAAGCGAGCAGTTCGGCTTAAAGGTGGGCTGGGATAATGTTGATAAAACCGTCTATTTGACAGGTGGACAAGTTAGCAATTCTGCAATGACACCTGAGGGGAATACTACCAATCCAACAGCAACTATTACACCTGTCCCAACTCCAAGTGCTACGCCGGGAAGTGACAACGGGACAACTGCTGGCAGTGTAGTAACTTCACCCAGCCCGACACCAGTTCCACAAACAACTACGGCACCAGGAAGCACAGCAGGAATTCCAACAGGCCCTCTAGTAAACGGGGCAGTATTCACTGAGAATCGGCTTATTATCGCTGTATCGGGGGCTACTAAGCCAAACGTTACAAAAATGAGCAACCCTGATCGAATCGTCGTAGATTTTCCGGGTGCTGCTTTCGATCCGAATTTCATTGGAAGTCTTTCGGGTGTTACCAGCACTGGAGGTCCTCAAGGTAAGCTGGACGTTGTCGGCTACCCGCTCGTTTCTGAGATCCGTTATGCACTGTTCAGTGTGAGTCCGTCCACTGTCAGATTCGTAATTCAAACGGTTGGAAATCAACCGTACCAGCTTAGTACGGATGAAAGCACCGGGCTGGTTACGATTGATTTGAATGTAACTAGCAGCGGAGGCAACACCCCAGGGGCTAATGGAACGTTAGGTAAACCCATTGTAGTTCTAGATGCGGGGCATGGCGGAACTCAATCTGGAGCTGTCAGTCTCACAGGCAAGCTGGAAAAAGACTTCAATCTGGCCGTCATCCGCAAAGTACAAACGCTGTTAACGCAGGAAGCATTAGTTGACGTGGTCTTTACTCGAACGGATGATGCTACCTTGGGGCTTCAGGATCGCGTGAAAATTGCGGAGGCTGCTAAAGCGAATCTCTTTATTTCAGTGCACGCGAATTCGCTAGATGTTGGATATCCAAATAGAGATAAAATAAATGGCAGTGAAACCTATTATTCTCGCAGTGATAGTCTGCCTCTTGCTCAGATTATGCATAAGCATTTATTAGCCGCTACTGGTTTTAAAGACAACGGGATTCGTACGAAAAGCCTACATGTTACACGAGAAACTACTATGCCGGCAGTCTTGCTGGAGGTAGGATATCTTACAAATTCAGGGAATGAGTCGGCGATGTATAGTGAGCAGCTTCAAGAGAAATTAGCGAGAGAAATTGTTGCCGGGATTAAGGAATATCTGGGGCTTTAAGACTTGAGGTTGGTGAGATTTCTCAATTTTTATGGAATATATTCGCAACCTTTATAGATTACCAGCGTCTAATAGAGGTCTGAGGTTGACGGAGACAGGGCACCACGATCGCCATTCACAGGCGAATACTAGATTCTTAGAGGTGAAGAATGAAGAAATTCAGTTTGATGTTGTTTTTGTTGCTCTTTGTGTTGGTTTTGCCTGAGCATGGACATGCTGCTGCCGCGAATAGCAAGATTTATCTGGACGGCAAAGAGATTACTGCAGGGCAAAAAGTACCGGTTGAAAATGTGAATGATACTATCATGGTACCGTTGAGATTGATCTCCGAGAGTCTTGGTTATACCGTGGGCTGGGATCAAAAAAGCAAAACGGTGACGATTGAACAGCAAGGTAAGGTCATCAAACTTATTGTTAATCAAAAGACAGCTTCGGTTGATGACAAAACAGTACAGCTTACCACTGCACCTGTCCTGCGGAGTGATACGACACTTGTACCTATACGGTTCATAAGTGAGCAGTTTGGTCTCACCGTCACTTGGGATAATGCAAAGAAGATCGTGTACCTTATTACCCCAGGATCCTCAAATGAAAACGGAAGTTCAGATGGAAACTCTGGAAATGGTGGATCTGAGGTTGTTCCGCCGGTAGATCCTACTAAGAATTTAACCATGATAAATGGTTTGAGCTTTAGTGAGAATCGTTTGAGCATTGCGATGGAAGGTAATTCAGCGCCAAAAGTAAGTGTAATGACAGGGCCGGATCGGTTAGTTATTGATTTTCCTAATGCCACTTTCTCAGATCTGTTTGGTACGGGACAAGTTCTTGATCCTGATCTGAATGGCAAACTGGAAGTGAAGGATTATCCTGATGTATCAGGCGTCCGGTATTCGCTTTATAGCTCCAACCCTTATACTGTACGTTTTGTAATTGATTTGAATTATCCTAAGAATTATAACATCAGCGTATCTGGAACTGATTCTAAGTTGGTTATCATTGACCTGAATGCAGAAAGTACGGATGATACTTCAACACAGCCAGGTAATGATGGCAAGAAGCTGGTAGTACTGGATGCAGGGCACGGAGCTAAAGATTCTGGTGCAGTAGGAGTAACAGGAAAATACGAAAAGAATTTTAATTTAGCTATAGTACTTAAGACAGCAGCATTGCTGAAAAAAGAAAGTAATATCGACGTCGTACTGACACGCAGTGACGATACATTCTTGGAGCTCAAGGATAGGGCGGCTATGGCTAATAATTTAAAAGCAGATCTATTCATTTCTGTACATGCCAACAGTTCCGCATCTTCTGCGGCAAGCGGGACAGAAACGTATTATCAGCGGGAAGCCAGTAAGGCCTTAGCGAAAGTGATGCATAAGTATCTAGTTGAGGCTACAGGGCTTAGTGATCGCGGTGTACGATACGGGAATTTCCATGTCATTCGTGAAACGAAAATGCCTGCTGTTCTACTTGAAGTAGGATACCTTAGCAATAAGAAGGATGAGACATTGCTCTTTACGGAAGCATTACAAAACAAAGTTGCTGCTTCAATAGTGAGTGGAATCAAGGAATATTTGGGTATAAAATAACAGACCAGTGGCAGACGAGCGCCGCAAAGTCAGCTTTCTGCTTTTATCAATTAAAAGGCAAGAAGTGGTTTTGCGGTACCTGTCTGCCCGTATTCATCTAGAGGAGGCGTTTATTAATGTTTAAACAAAAATGGACTATGGTTGGGGTTGCTGCGCTGCTTCTACTAGTGATTGCTGGCTGTGGAGATAAGCCTACTGCAGCTCCTGCTAATGGAGTGGAGCAAGATACTACAAACGTTGTAAGTGGTGCGGGAGAAAGTACCCCAGCTCCGTCTGATGATCAGGAAACCGAAGTGGCTAGCACTCCGCAACCGACAGCAGATATTACTAATGCAGAAACTCAGCCGTCATCGAAGCCGGTAGAAAATGAGACACAAAAGCAAAGCCAGAGTATTGAAGTTTATTACACAGATTCGCAAATTATGGATTTAGTGCCTGCTAAGACTACGATTAACTACTCTGACGATATTGAGAAATATACAGAGACGTTCAAAGCACTGCAAAGTAATGAGAATACAGATCTTGTACCTTTATGGGGAAAAATTGAGCTGAAATCATTGAAATTCGTAGAGGGGCAAATCGTAATGGATATTCATAAACCAGATGAAGCTCAGCTTGGTGCGGGTGGAGAATCCTTTGCCATTACTTCACTTGCCAAAACTTATTTTCAATTTGCGGAAGTAAAGAGTATCGAAGTTTTAGTTGATGGTGAAAAGGTAGAGAGTCTGATGGGCCATGTGGATCTATTGCATCCTATGACTAGAGATAATTCTTAATTGGTCATGCAACAAAGGAATTAGGCATCTAGCTGACGAATTTTTAAACATACTATTTATTTGAGTCATAGAGAGGGGAATAATCTATTGTCCGCGCAAAAAAGGTCAAAACGTCCATTGAAGGCTTATTCTAATAAAGCAGTGTCGGCTGTTATGGCTGGTGTTATGGTTTTTGGTGGTGCAAGTGCAGTGTTTGCAGACACAGCTGCCACTACACCGACATCAACCACTACTCAATCTGTAGGGATTTTTAGCGATGTGAAGACAGGCTTCTGGGCTGAAAAACATATTTACAAACTCGCTTCACAAGGAATTGTGGTTGGGAATAATGGATTGTTCCGTCCTGGAGATTCTGTAACTCAACAGGAAGCAGTGCTTATGGCCCTGCGGTTTATGAAGTTGCAGGATAAAGTGGATGCTTCTTCTGCGGTAGCATTGCCTACCGATTTTAAGGTTACAAATTATTACAAGGATTATGTTGTGTTGGCTTTTCAACAAGGATTACTCGATAAAGCAACCGAAATGGCTCCAGATAATCTGAAGACTTCTTGGGGAGAGCGTAAAGCATCCCGGGAATGGATTGCGGAGCTGTTAATCCGCTCCCTTGGAAAAAGCGCAGATGCAGCAGGGGCTGCTAGTGAGCCAACTGGCTTTGCAGATGATACCAAAGTGTCTGCCAACAAACGTGGTTACATCAACGTTGCCGTTGATTTAGGCCTAGCCAATGGACTTGATGGCAATCGTTTTGATCCGCAAGGCGCTGTAACACGTGCGCAATTGGCGACTTTTTTCAGTCGCGCTGAAGCTCACAATACGGTTGAATACGACAACACGGTATCAGGAACGATCAGTCAATTAGCAGATGGGAAACTATCCGTCTATAACAACGGAAAGACTTCTACATATACCCTGGGAGCAAGCACTGCTTATTACACAAGTGCTTCTGAAAGCAGAATCAATCTAAGTGATGTCCAACCCTACACTAAGGTTACTGTAATTGGCGCGACATATAACGCGGCTTATGTTGAAGTGACTGACCCTACACAACAAGTAGAGACTCTGTCAGGAAACTTCGCCATGGTAGCTCCAGGTAATAAGCTTTGGTTAAAGTCACCAACAGGGTTCACAGAATACTACTACGATGAGACTACTTCCTTTGTGGATGTAAATGGAGCTGGAATTGAACCTGCTTCGCTGGTAACAGATAGTGTAGTTTCACTGCAACGTGAAACGTATAGTGGTTCACATAAAGTAGTAAAGGTTCAAGTGACTTCAGGGGTTGTTAACAAAACAACAACAGGCACTATTCAAAGTGTAGATCTTACTGGTAAAAGCATTACTTTCAAAAATACTGCGGGTACTGTAGAAACTTTTAAATGGGAAGATGGGACTTCATTATTCAGCTCTCAAGCATCAGTGCTGCAACCTGCAGATTTGAAGACAGGTAATGCGGTCAAATATACGATTCAAGATAATGTGATCCGCACTGTAGAAGTGACAGAAGGTGTTGAACGGACAGTTGACGGGGTACTTACCGAGCTGACTAGTTCCACAGTTGTTTACAAAAAAGCAGACGGAAATCGTGAGGTTAAACTGCTTGGCACTAAACCGACGATTGTTATTCCGAACATGAGTGGAGCAGTAGCTGATGATCTTATTGCTGATGCAGTAGGTGGGGACAAGATTCAGGTTACCCTAAACAGCAGCGATCAAGTCACCAAAATTGAAGTGTTAAGCCGTCAAATTGAACAGTATAGTGGAGCAGCGGTTATAGACTATAATTCTAAAACGCAGCTGTTGACGGTTATGGATACTAACAATAAGGCACATGTGGTTCAGTTGGATGAAAAAACAAAGCTGTCCTATGAAGGTGTACTTCCTAACTTAACTAGCATTGGGGCAAGACTGACCGAGAATCGCAAGGTGAATATAAAGGCAATCGGACAACGTGCGTTATCGTTGGAAGTTGTTACGAAGTATGAAGGAACCGTTACTTCAATCAATGTTGCCTCAAGAACTATAGTTATGAAGCTAAATGACGGACAGAGTCTGACACTGCCAACTCCACAGTTTATTGATATCTTTGGTAAAACGAATCCAACCGTAACAGATGTTCCTGTTGGCAGTTATGTGACAGCCTCGTTAACTGCAAATCAGGACCTTGTGGCTGTCCTGAAAGTAAAGTCAGTTCTTCAGGTTGAAGCAGCAACGGTTAATTCTGGAACCAACCGTTTGAGCATCAAATGGAATGGGGGAACCAGCGAGATCAATACTTATGCTATCCCGATGACCAATGAAGCTGGTGAAAGCATTAAGCTAACAGCTTTAAAATCGGGTGATTATCTTAACGTGACCTTCGATGGAAGCACACCACTGGCTATTCAAGCAATTAAGCTTACAACAGGTCAGGTAAGTTCTGTAGATCCCGCTGGGAATAGCTTGGTTGTGAAAGATTTTGCTGGAGCAACACAGACTTTAGCGGTGAGCGGAGGAGTCAAAATCATACGTGATGGCTCCACAACGACTGCTCTTAGCAACTTGACCACAGGTGACCGAGTAGAGATTCGTAAGGATACGGATGGATCTACAATCGTTCGTGTAATGTCTCAACTTAGTCGAACATTCTCACGCTATGAAAGTGCAACTAACTTATTGTCGACTAAGAGAGCTAATCTAAATGATAAATATCAATTCTTTGTTCCTGCTAATGTATATATTCATCAGGGAGATTCGACTTTATCCGTGCAATCTTTGAAAGAAAATGATAATATTATAATGTATTTCAATAATGATATTTTGGTTGAAATTGTGAAACAATAGTTGCAATGGTGGATTTCTGAGTGAATCACCGTCTTGACACAGGGGGCTTTACCTGCGTCAAGACGTTTTTTTTGAAATATAAGAAAGTATAAGTATTGCTCCTATACTGTATGTCTTATATTTCTCGCTTAAACGCTTACTGTTCTTATAAGGACATTCAAGGCGTTAATACTTGAAATATAATGCCAGTATCGTATGTGTTGAAATGTATGAATCCATACGTTATAATACATACTTTGCTTATATTTCTAACATTTGAGGTGAGACGCTCGTTAGAATTTTCTGAGCGTTTTTGCTCCGTGGAGGGGACACTATGAAAGCTGCAGACGTCCGCCACATTTTGGATACGATTGGAGATTTGTTTCCGGATGCACATTGCGAGCTAAATCACAGTAACGCTTTTGAATTAACAATAGCGGTGCTGTTGTCAGCCCAATGTACGGATGCAACGGTGAACAAAGTGACCGAGGACCTGTTCCAAAAGTACAAAGCCCCCATCGATTATATTTCTGTGCCGCTGGAGGAATTGGAGGGGGATATCCGGCGCATCGGCTTATATCGTAACAAAGCTAAGCATATCCAAAGCCTGTGCTCTATACTCATAGAACAGTATGGCGGAGAAGTGCCTGAGGCACATGACTTACTTGTAACGTTGCCAGGAGTAGGTCGTAAAACCGCTAACGTAGTAGTGTCCAACGCATTTGGAGTTCCTGCCATTGCTGTGGACACTCATGTGGAGCGGGTTGCTAAACGACTTGCATTGGCAGGCTGGAAAGATTCTGTGCTGGAAGTGGAGAAAAAGCTGATGAAGGCTGTGCCACGTGATGAATGGACGCTCACGCATCACCGGCTAATCTTTTTTGGACGATATCACTGTAAGGCTCAGAATCCAAAATGTCAGGTTTGTCCGCTCCTTGATGTATGTCGAGAGGGCAAAAAACGTATGAAAACGGCTGTCGTCAGGAAAGCTAAAGATCATACGCCAAAAAGTTAAAAGTTAGAGTTGAAGAAGAGGATGGGATAGAGATGAAATGCATTTCTGTATACACAGATAATTTTGAGGTATTCTCGGATATTTTTGACCGCGTAGTGGAAAGCCCGCTGGAAGAAAATGAAGAGCAAGAAGTAGAGGGCATTACGATCAGTCATTCCGGTGATGTGCCTGAGCACTATCTGGAGCGTATGTCTGTAAAACCAGAGGTTGTCGTAATGAGAGACAAATCTCGTGGATTGACTATTCTGCAGCACGGAAAAGTATTCGAAATTCTGTTGCCTGTTTTGGAAACTGCATAATTGAGAAGTGACCTGAAATGGAGTCAGCCCTTGGGGCTGGCTCCTTTTTTTATTGAATATCCTTATATTTCTACGAGAAACGACTGTTGGCTTTACAGGACGACAACGTCGCTTCTTTTTTTGGTATCATTTCGTAGGAGATGATAGGTTATTTTGTAAGTAGTGTGTATTTAATTTGTGTCAAACTGGTGATAAACTGTAATTATTATTTATAAAAATGTTCCGCGCTAAAGTTCAGAAATTGCACCTATATAAGTTTTGCATAAAAAAGAGCTTAAATCAGTATTCATGAATGGATTAAGATCAGTGCATGATTAGAAGGTAACTGTGGAGGTGGAATGTCTGTGGGAGCGGAACGGGTTAGAATTCAGAGAGAGACATTAAGTGAAACAGCATCGCTGCTTTCCCAACTGAAAGATTTAATGCGCCACTGGCGCGATGAGAGTGCTGAACGAATATATGAAGATTTACAAAATAAAGAGGGTGGGAATGAACTGACCCTTGCTTTTTGTGGGCATTTTTCGGCAGGGAAATCCAGCATGATTAATCTTTTATGCGGCAGCTCAGTGTTGCCCTCCGGACCTGTGCCGACTAGTGCCAATATTGTTTCAATCCGCAGCGGGGCTCCACGAGTGCTTATCTATCCAAGGGTTGAGGGAAGTGAAAATGAATCTGCCCCTGTAGAGACAACACCAGAAAGATTACAGGAATATTGTCGAAATGGCGGAGAATATTCCGCTATTGAAGTCTGGAATGAGATTCCTCTTCTAGGGAAGCATGGTGTTCTATTGGATACACCTGGCGTGGATTCGACGGATGATGGCCACCAGGCGGCCACTCGTTCCGCGCTGCATTTAGCTGATGTCGTTTTTTATGTTATGGATTATAACCATGTACAGTCAGAGAATAATTTGGCATTTGCCAAAAATCTTAGTGACTGGGGCAAACCGCTCTATCTTATTGTTAATCAGATAGACAAGCACAGAGAACAAGAAATTTCCATTGAAGAATATAAACGCCAGCTTGAAAATGCTTTTGAGCAGTGGGGGATTCATTGTGCGGGGATTCTGTTTACCTCACTCAAAATGAAAGAGCACCCATTGAATCATTGGGATAATCTGTTGAACCTTATAACAGAGCTGTTGGAGCACAGGGAACAATTGCTTCAATATAGCTTGTCACGTTCCATTCATCATACAGCAGATTCTTCGCTGACCGCGTTCCGTGAAGACCAGCAGGAGGAACGGGAAACTCTTTTAGCTGAGCTAGAGGGTGCAGAGGTTACAGTTGTGATGGAAGAGCTGAAATCGCTGGAGGAAGAGAAGGCACTGCTTGAGGAGCTGCCTCAGCAATCACGAGCTAGCCTGCGAAGTGATCTTGATGCCTTACTCAATAATGCTAACTTAATGCCTGCGGATGTTAGAGAGGCGGCAGGGAGCTATGTGGAGAGTGTCAGCCCAGGCTTCCGCTTAGGTTTGTTCTCTACAGCCGGACGGCGGGAGAAGGAACAAGACAAACGACTGGATGCCTGGCAAGGATTACTGGTCCGAGAGGTTTCCGCACAGCTGGAATGGCATCTGATTCAGCTGGTACGTCAATGGGCGGAGAATCTCGGACTGTGGGCAGAGGAGGCAGAGACGACTCTGAAGCAAGGGTTCCCGGCGGTGAGCCAGGAATGGCTGGCGGCTGCAGTTAAGCCGGGAACGGGGAATAGCGGCGAGGCGCTGCTCAATTTCTGCCGCACACTTGCGGCAGATCTGAAGAGCCAATTCCGCCGCGCTGCGCTGTTAGTTGGCGATGAGCTGCTGGCGAAGCTGCCATCGCTTATCGAGGAGCAGCGCGCGAAACTCCAGCGCCGCGAACAGGCCCTTACGCGGCAGGCGAGCGCTGCCCGCGCGCTAGCCGCCCTGGACCGCGCGGCTGACGCCCGCGCGCACGAGCTAGCGGCGCTGCTGCCGCCGCGCCGGACCCTCACCCCCGGCATCCTGCCGGAGGTGAGGGTCACCCCGCGTGCGGCAACGCAGAGCGCCGCACCGCGGGAGACCCAGCCGCGCGAACGCGCCGCGGCTGGAAGTGCCGCCGCCGCAAGCTGGGCGGCGGGAACGGCTTCGCCGGCGGGCGGACGCCGCCGGCTCTCGGCAGCCGCTGACGCGCTGGCGGCTGCGGCAGAGCTGCTGCGCCGCGAGCCAGCGATGGCATCGGCGGCGCGCAGTCTGGCTGCACGGGCGGAGGATCTCGCCGGCGGCCGCTTTACCCTTGCGCTGTTCGGTGCGTTCAGCGCAGGCAAATCTTCCTTCGCCAACGCTTTGCTCGGCGAAGAAGTGCTGCCCGTGTCGCCACACCCTGCCACGGCCGCAGTTAACCGCATATTGGCGCCGGAAGGAGACTTCCGCCATGCCAGCGCGGTTGTAACGATGAAGAGCATGGCGGATTTCTGGGATGACATCTGCCATTCCTTCAGCGTGCTGCAGCTTGGAGAGCCGCAACAGGATACGTGGACAGCAGTACTTGCGAACCTGCCAACACGGGGAATCCACCCCTCTGCGCTGCCGCATGCAGGATTTCTAAGAGCCGCAGCATCCGGTTGGGCTGAAGCGGAGCCGTTGCTAGGAACGGTGCGGACGGTTGATTTGGAAGAATATCGAAACCTAGTTGCGGAAGAGACCCGAGCTTGCTTTGTGCAAGGGATTGACCTCTATTATGCCTGTCCTTTGACTGAGAGCGGGATTGTGCTCGTAGATACACCAGGAGCAGATTCACTGCATGCACGCCACACTGGCGTAACCTTTAGTTACATGAAAAATGCGGATGCGATCTGTTTTGTTACCTATTATAACCACGCTTTTTCGAAGGCGGATCGCGGCCTCTTGGCCCAGCTGGGCCGCATTAAAGACAGCTTTGCTCTCGATAAAATGTTCTTTATTATTAATGCCTCCGATCTCGCTTCAAGCGAAGAAGAACTAGATGAGGTTAAAGCACATGTCGTTCAAAATCTGCGTGCCGGAGGTTTGCGGTCTCCGAGAATCTATGCTTTGTCCAGCTTGCTTGCTCTAGAAGCTAAAACTCAACATAATCACGATCTTTATGGAACCTCCCGCTTCAATGAATTTGAGCAAGCATTATCCAGCTTTGCTGGTGATGAGCTTCCTCAGCTTTCACTTAACGCAGCTGCTGAGAGTATCGCATCGGTTCGGCGCCGGGCTGAGGAATGGCAGAATCTGGCTTCCAAGGCGGCGGGCGAGCGTGAAGCCGGGTTAAAAGAACTGCAGGAACGGCGTCAGTTCGCCATGAAGCGGTTGTCTCTTTTGGAGACTGAGGAACGTCCTAGCAGAGATCTTATTCACGAAAGTGAAGAACTGATCTATCATGTGTGCCAGCGGATTAGCTTCTCCTTCAATAGAAATTTTCAGGAATCTTTTCATCCCTCCTTACTGCGTGAGGATGCAGGGAATTTAAAAGCCATTTTCTCTGCCTGTGGTGCCGAACTAATGCGTACTACTCAGCGCGAGCTTGAGCAAGAGCTATGGGCAACAACGCTGCGGCTAGAGAGCACGGGACGCAGGCTTGTTCATGAAGCTGCTGAAGCGGCAGCTACAGAGCTACTCTTTTCCACGGAGGAATTTCATCTTATGGAGAATGAGGAGCAGGCTTGGCCATCTCCTAAGGGTCTGGAATGCCAGCTTCAGCCTGTGCAGTGGTCCGCTTTATGGGGCCATTTCAAATCCCCGCGTTATTTCTTTGAGGGAACTGGGCGGGAATTGGTCAAAGGTGCGGCAGAGCCGCTTTTGAAAGAAGCGGTTAATCTTGCAGCGGCAGTGCAGAAGGAAAAATTAATTGCTCATTACGTCGAGAATATCAGCAGAGAATTAAAATCTGCTGCCGAAAGCCTGCAAGAAGGGCTTGCGGAGCAAGAGAAAGCGATGTTAGATCTCCTTAAAGGGGGTGAGACTGCAGATCATTGGGGCCAAATAAGCCACCAATTATCACGTCTAGAACAAACTTTCGTTGATAAAGTCGACAAAGTTCTGTGAAGTTTGTAGGAAAATGTCGAAGAACACTTGCAATCTGGCGTATGATGGATGAAAATAAAGAAGCCTGAAAATATACAATGAAACTGTTACGTTTTCTGAAATTCATAAAAACGAGACAGTCAATTTGCCGAAAGAGGTTGGAATCGACAATGTGGGGAGCTCCTTTTTCAGCTCAAAGCCGCAAGCTGTTGCTGCTGGGCAGCGGGGAACTGGGTAAGGAAGTCATAATTGAAGCTCAACGTCTTGGCGTAGAGACCGTAGCTGTAGACCGTTATACCGATGCACCGGCGATGGGTGTAGCTCATCGTTCACATGTAATTGATATGCTGGATGCAGAGGCGCTGAAAGCGCTGATTCGCTCTGAGAAACCGGATGTCATTGTTCCGGAGATTGAGGCAATTGCCACTCATGCTCTTCAAGAGCTTGAAGAAGAAGGCTTTTTCGTTGTTCCGACGGCGCGGGCGGCTCGGCTGACCATGGACAGAGAAGGGATTCGTCGTCTTGCGGTTGAAGAACTTAGACTGCCAACCGCTGATTACCGTTTTGCGGATAGTCTGGAAGAGCTGCAACAAGCTATAGCCGAGCTAGGCACTCCTTGTGTCATTAAGCCGATTATGAGTTCTTCTGGCAAGGGTCAGAGCGTATGCAAAAGCCCTGAGGATGCAGAAAACTGCTGGAACACTGCTTTGGATGGAGCGAGAGCTAAAGGAACGCGAGTTATCGTGGAGGCTTTTGTTACTTTTGAGAGCGAGATTACTCTTTTGACGGTGCGTTCTGTATCTGGAACGGTATTTTGTCCACCTATTGGACATATTCAGAAGGATGGAGATTACGTGGAATCCTGGCAGCCTCACTTTATGAAGCCAGAGCTGCTTGAAGAAGCGCAATCTATTGCAAAAGCAGTAACGGATCAGCTCGGAGGTTTCGGTATTTTTGGAGTGGAACTTTTTTTGACAGATCGAGGCGTATTGTTCAGTGAAGTGTCACCTAGACCCCATGATACGGGGATGGTCACGATGGCGACGCAGGATTTATCTCAATTTGCAGTGCATGTCAGAGCTATTCTTGGTTTTCCTGTCCAGTCAGTACAATTGCTGACACCTGGTGCCTCAGCTACGCTGAAGGCTGATGGAGAAGGACGAGCCTTTGCTGTGACCGGAATTGGAGGAGCTTTGGAACTGCCCAGGACTCAGGTTCGCGTATTTGGTAAACCGGAAGTTCGTCCTGGTCGGCGGATGGCAGTAGCGTTAAGTGCGGCGGAAGATGTGGAAATCGCGCGGACGATAGCCAAGCAGGCGGCGTCTATGCTAAAAGTGGAGGTATATGAGGATGAACAGTAGTACCATGGCACCTGTACTGGAAATTCGCAAATGCGGCTTGAATGATCTGGAGAGAGTTACAGCGCTTCTGCGGGAATTCGGCTATCCAACAACGCTAAGCGTGATGAAAGAGAGACTGGAAAGCATGGAGAACAGCAATCTCCAATGCACACTTGTAGCAGAGCTGAACAATGAAGTTGTGGGTATGATCGGCCTTAGACAGGTAAGCTCGTATTACAAACAGACAGATTGTATCACTGAGATTACTGCACTTATCGTATCAGAAGAACTCAGAGGAAACGGACTCGGTAAAAGACTTGTGGCCGCAGCAGAAGAATGGGCACGTGAGCAAGGTTGCTGTCAGCTTTTCCTCAGAAGTGGCAACCGCGTAGAGCGCGCACCGGCACATGCTTTTTATCGTCATATCGGTTTCGAAAAGACAGCAGGCTATCGCTTTAACAAAGCGTTGCTATAATACTTATAGGTTACCGATCATCCCCATCCCAGCTACGGCGGGATGGTTTTTTTTTGCTCTGGAACTCTTTTTTTATATGTATTTAATATATTAATACCTAAAACTATTTAAATAACTTAACCATAGATGGATTGGTTTGAATCATATACAATAAAATTTATGACATCTAAAACGTTTCCAAAGAGGGATGAGACATGTATAAGCTAGTTCTTGCTGAAGATGAAGAAGACGTTAGGGAAGGCGTTATCGGGCAGATTGACTGGGAGCGTTACGGATTTGAGATTGTTGAGCAGGCGGAGAATGGACGGGAAGCTGCGGATGCCATAGACCGTTTGCTGCCGGATGTGGTAGTTACCGATATCCAAATGCCTTTTATGAATGGACTTCAGCTGGCTGAATGGATTCGTAGTCATCATCCTAACACTAAGATTATCATTTTGACTGGGTATGATGAATTTGAATATGCTCAGAAGGCGATAAAATTGCAAATTGACGAGTATATTTTGAAACCGTTCTCTTCGCAGGAATTAATTGATGTACTGCTTAAGGTTAGGGTCACTATTGAGGCTGAAATTGCAGAAAAGGAAAATGTATTTGTACTCAGTGAGCATTACCGGAAAAGTCTGCCTGTGTTAAGGGAGCAATTTTTATCGTCCCTTATTTCGCGTAGACTGCGTACGGATGAAATTGCTGAGAAAAGCTCTGAATATGGCATAAAATTAACGGGACGGTGGTTTCAGGCTTCGGTAATTAGTGTGGATTATATTCGTCCTGAGCGGGAATCGGCTGGGGGTGCAGCAGGCAGGCAAATTTCTTTACGAGACACTGGTGAAAAGAATTTACAGCTATTCGCTGTGCTGAATATTGCTGAAGAAATATGCTCGAAGCATGGTTTTGGAAGGGTGTTTATTCATCGTGATGAGGTCGTATTGCTCACAATCCATGAAGAAGGGGAAGAAACTGATATCACTGGAAAGACTTTTGAGCTTCTTGAAGAAATCCGCCAGAACGTACAGCGTTTTCTGAAGCTGACGGTAACGGCAGGCTCCGGAACGGTCTGTTCATCGCCTGCTTTGTTATTTAATTCATTTGGGGATGCCATGCAGGCATTAGATTATCGGCTTATTCTCGGCAATAACCGGGTGATCTGGATTGAGGACGTTGAGTCACGTTCCAGCACACTGCTAACCTATGATGAACTAACCCAGCAATCCTTAATCCGGACGATTAAACTAGGTACGGTGCAAGAACTTAAAGAGGTTGTTGAGGAGTTATTTGCTGGTCTTGACGCAGAGCAGGTGTCTACACAGGATTATCAGATTTTTTTGCTGGAGATTTTTACATCTATCCTGCGAGTGGCTAAAGAATCCGGCAGTGAGGCTGCAAAGTATATTGGTTCTGGCATTTCGTCGCTAACTGCCATCAATAAATTTAATAGTATGGCCGAAGCCAAGCAATGGATTATTGCAGTCTGTAGCGGTTTAATGGATACGATTGCATTAGAACGTCAATCTTCCTATAAGCTGCTTATTGATGAAGCTAAAGAATATATACGCAGCCACTATGTTGAATCTGATATTTCCATCGGCAAGGTTTGTCAGCATTTACATATAAGTACCGGTTATTTTAGCAGTATTTTTAAGAAGGAAATGAAAATGACGTTCGTTAGTTATCTTTTGCAAATTAGGTTAGAAGCAGCCAAGGAACTTTTGCGGTCCACGGAGCTGAAAGCTTTTGAAATCGCAGAAAAAATAGGTTTTGCCGATCCTAACTATTTCAGCTTTTGTTTCCGCAAAAAATATGGCCAATCTCCTAAAGAGTATAAAAACAGCTCCAGAGGAGGGTAAAGATGCTGAAGGATAAACCTTATTCCTTTCCTCTAAGACCGCAGCATCCCAAAGGCGGAAAACGTCGGTTGTCCTCCAAGCTCCGAAGCATTCAAGTTACGATTACACTCACTTTTACATCTGTTGCCGTGCTGGTAGCTGTCGTTGTCAGCCTTATGCTGTACAACAAGTTTGCCAAGACCGCAGAAGAGAATGCCAATATGAATATGCAGCAGATCATTGAGCAAGTGAATTACAATCTGGGTCTTTATGTTAAGGGAATGCGCAATATTTTTGAGACAGCGGAGGAGCAGATTACGAATAGCCCTTCCGTGGATTCCGCTTTATTGACGGAAAGAATGGCTATGTTAATGGGGAGCAGAGAGGATCTGGTCTCGGCGGCTGTTTTTACACCACAGGGGAAATATGTCGTGGGTACACCCGGTCAGAAGCTGCGCAGCAACACACAGCTGGAGACTCAGAGCTGGTTTACGACGGCGCAAAGAACATCAGAGCTCTCCTATTCCGCACCTCATATTCAGAATTTATTCAAAGGTCAATATATCTGGGTCGTGTCTATCAGCAAATTAATTCAATATAAGGAGAACGGAGTCTTAAAAACCGGCATCCTGCTGATGGATTTTAACTTTCGAACCATTGATGAGTTGAGCAAGCAGGTTAAGCTTGGCAAAAGAGGTTACGCTTACATCCTCGATCAGCTAGGAAATATTGTGTACCATCCCCAGCAGCAGCTGATTTACGCTGGCTTAAAATATGAGAATGTGGAGCCAGTACTGGAATATGCTTTTCGTAGCTATTTGGATGAGTCTACGGGTGAAAAACGTTTTATCACCGTAAGGACACTGGAACAGACAGGCTGGAAGATCGTGGGCGTGGCTTATTACGATGAGATTGTAACCACCAAACGTGATCTAAACACCTTTTTATCCTGGTTTTTAGCGGTAGTCATTTTATGCGTAATTATTGTATCCGTCTTTTTGTCTGCACGTATTGCCCGCCCTATCCGCAAGCTGGAACGGACGCTTCAGCAGGTGGGCGAAGGGGATCTCAACACCCGAATAGATGTCAGCGGGGCGTATGAGGTGGAACAGCTGTCCAAACGGTTTAACCTTATGCTGCAACGTATCCGCCAACTGATGGATCAGATTATTTATGAACAGGAAACCAAACGTAAAGGTGAGCTTGAAGTGCTGCAATCCCAGATCAATCCGCACTTTCTGTACAATACCCTGAATTCTGTGATCCGGCTCGCTGAACGCGGCAAGACTGAGGAGGTAGTCACGATGATTCAGTCCTTATCGAAGTTTTTCCGGATTAGCCTTAGTAAAGGGAATAATATGATTACCGTGCAGGAAGAGCTTGATCATGTTCGTCATTACCTTGTGATTCAGAGCTTTCGGTTCAAAAATAAGTTCCGCTACGAGATCGAGGCTCAGGATGAAGTGCTGCAGTGTCAGACTATTAAGCTAATTTTACAACCTATTGTGGAGAATGCCCTGTATCACGGGATTGAAATGATGCCTGATGAAGGTTTTATTTCGATCCAAGCGGAGCTGAAGGATGATCTTGTCATCATCCGCATTCGTGATAATGGACTGGGTATGTCCGAGGAGACTATGAAGGTTCTTTTAACTGGCGGCAGTAAGAGTATGCATGGCTCCGGGGTAGGCGTTAGAAATGTTAACGAGCGTATTGAGCTGTATTATGGGCGTGATTATGGTCTTTCTTTTGAAAGTGAAATTGAAGAAGGCACTACGGTTACTCTTATCTTCCCGGCACTCGCAGCAGGCGAGGGCAATCCTGGACATGAGGAGGATGAGACATCGGTATGAAAATCGTTCGTTTTTGGCTAACCCTGCTGGTATGTGTGGTGTTATGGACCACGATCACGTCTTGTTTTAATTCGGCACCTAATTATATCAATACGAACAAAACCCGCAATATTCATCTTATTGTGAAAATGAACAAAGGCGACTATTGGAATACAGTTAGATTGGGTGCAGAAGCCGCGGCACAGGAATTTAATGTGAAATTAACGTTCAAAGCTCCGAATGCGGAGAGTGATATTGCGGAACAGGTCAGAATGGTTGAAGACTCCATTAAAGAGAAGGCGGACGTAATTATTTTAGCTGCCAGTAGCTACATGGGACTTGCACAAGTAGTCGATCGGGCGGCATATTCCAAGATTCCCGTATTGTCTGTGGATGCAGAAGTCGGTTCGGCCAGAGTAAGAGCCTATGTGGGTTCAAACGGCTATGAAGCGGGACAAAAGTCTGCAGAAAGACTCATTCAGCTGCTAAATGGATACGGGGAGGTCGGCATCATTAACTTCACAAATTCATCTTTGGGGGCGGAGCAGGAGTCTTCAAACGGCATTGAATATGGTGCAAGAGATGCAGAGGAACGGGAAAAGGGATTTTTAAATTACGCTGCCCGATATCCGAACATACAGGTAGTAGAGATTTCTTATACCACTTCGAGTATTAGTGATGCTGAAGAGCTGACACGGTTAATGCTGCTGAAACATCCAAATCTTCGCGGGATCGCCAGCTTGAATGAGACAGCTTCACAAGGGGCGGCAAAAGCTATCCAGAGCCGAGGGCTGCATAATATTAAAATGGTTGCGTTCGACAGCTCCCCGTCAATGATGGAGTTGCTGCAGGAGGGGACGGTTCAAGCGACCGTAATCCAAAATCCTTTTAGTAACGGGTATTTAGCCGTAAAACATGCCGTTGAGGTAATCGAAGGAATGGATGTTCCTGAACGTGTCGATACGGGCACTAAACTCATTGATTTGGACAATATGCTGTGGCCTGAGAATCAAAAATTGTTATTTCCCTTCGTCAGATAGTGGACGGGTTATTTTTGAAAAGACGAATGCCATCCTTAAAATGGGAGGTATTCGTTTTTTGGGTTCAGTAGAATTTTTATAAAAGTGAGTAGGATTTTATATTCGAAACCGTTTTCACCTAAGGCATAATATGGATGTGCCCGAGAGAATTCGGGGTTAAACCAAAAAAAAGAAGTATAAACAGGAGGTCAATGAATAATGAAAAAAATCACTTCCGTTCTTTTAGCAAGCGCAATACTGGGTGCCGCTCTGGCAGGCTGTGGCAATAGCAACAATAATGCAGACAGTGGTAAAGCTACCAATGCTCCAAAAACTGAAAATGCGGGTTCTTCCACTGAAACGCCAAAAGTAGGGGTAGCCATTTACAAATTTGACGATACCTTCATGACGGGTGTTCGTAACGCAATCGACACTGCTGCCAAAGGCATTGCTACTGTAGATATCGTAGATAGCCAAAATTCTCAACCCACACAAAATGACAAAGTTGACTTGTTCATCACCAAAAAATATAAAGGCATGCTGATCAATCCGGTTGATCGTACTGCGGCTGGCGTTATTATCGAAAAAGCAAAAGCGGCAAATATTCCGGTGGTCTTCCTGAACCGCGAGCCGCTGCCAGAAGATATGAAGAAATGGGATAAGGTTTATTATGTAGGCGCTAAAGCGGAAGAATCCGGAACTATGTCCGGTCAACTGATCGTGGACTACTGGAAGGCACATCCTGAAGCGGATAAAAACGGCGACGGTGTCCTCCAATACGTAATGCTAAAAGGCGAACCGGGGCACCAAGACGCTGAACTTCGTACTACGTACTCCATCCAAGCAATCGAAGATGCCGGCATCAAGGTAGAAAAGCTGGCTGAAGATACTGCGATGTGGGACCGCGTAAAAGGGCAAGAAAAAATGGCAGCCTTCCTTGGCTCCCATGGTGACAAAATTGAAGCTGTGCTTGCGAACAATGACGATATGGCTCTCGGTGCAATCGAAGCTCTGAAAGCTTCAGGTTACTTCACGGGTGATAAATTTATGCCGGTAGTAGGTGTAGATGCTACTGCTCCTGCGATTCAAGCGCTGCAAGATGGAACGATGCTTGGTACCGTGCTGAATGATGCGAACAACCAAGGTAAAGCTGCGATCACAGTTGCTGCTCTGCTTGCTAAAGGAGAAACACCTACAAAAGATAACGTAGGCTTTGATATCACAGACAACCAATACGTGTGGATTTCCTATAAAAAGATCACCAAAGACAATATCGATGACGCCAAATAATAACGCTCTAATCTAGATGGAATTCATGATCATATGGCAGCAACGGGGAGCGGATATTCGCTCCTCGGATTTCTTTCAGGCAGGGAACAGGATGAAACCGCTGTGCCTCTCATGAAAAAAGAAAAAAGCGTAGGGGGCGTAACAACATGGAAAAAGCTGAGTTTTTGCTAGAAATGAATGACATTACTAAAGAATTCCCCGGCGTCAAAGCGCTGGATGCAGTTAGTTTAAAGGTCAGACCAGGTTCGGTGCATGCCCTTATGGGCGAGAATGGTGCGGGTAAGTCCACTTTAATGAAATGTCTCTTTGGTATTTATTCACCGGATGCCGGTGAGATTTTTTTGGAGGGTGAGAAGACCTCTATCGGAAGCTCAAATGACGCTTTGAAAAATGGGATATCCATGATTCACCAGGAGCTGCATCCCGTGCCGTTCCGAAGTGTGATGGAGAATATCTGGTTAGGACGTTTCCCAACCAAAGGGATTGGACCTTTTCAGTTTATTGACCATAAGAAAATGTACACTGACACGGAGAATTTGTTTAAAGATCTGGATATCGATCTGAATCCCGAGACATTAGTGGGTAAGCTGTCTGTATCCAAAATCCAATCCATTGAAATTGCGAAGGCTGTCTCTTTTCACTCCCGCGTTATTGTAATGGATGAACCTACTTCCTCCCTGACCAGTGTGGAGGTAGAGCATTTATTTCGGATCATACGGGATCTTAGGAGTAGAGGCGTAGCTATTATTTATATATCTCACAAAATGGAAGAGATTCTCGAAATTTCTGACGAGGTTACCATTATGCGGGACGGGAAAAAAATCGGAACCTGGCCAGCGGCGGAATTGACCACAGATCTTATCATTTCCAAAATGGTTGGCCGCGACTTGACCAATCGATTCCCAGAACGCTTTAACGTGCCTGGCGAAGTATATATGAAGGTGGAAGGATTAACCTCCCCTGAAGAAAGATCGTTTAAAGATGTTTCTTTTGAATTAAGACGAGGTGAGGTTTTAGGGATTGGTGGGCTGGTAGGCGCTCAGAGAACAGAGGTTATTGAAGCATTATTCGGCCTGAGGGCTATTAAATCGGGGACGATTTCTATCGATGGTAAGCGCATTCATATCCAATCTCCCAAGGATGCTAAGAAACACGGAATGGCCTTGCTTACCGAGGAACGGCGTGTCACCGGTATTTTTCCAGTCTTGTCTGTTCATGAGAATGGCGCAATCGCTAACCTGCATCGATACCAGAAACTACTACTTTTACTAGATGGAAAAAAGAAAAAAGAAGAAGTCGATAAAATGATTGAAAAATTACGGACCAAAACTCCAACAACCAAAACGCTGATCATGAATCTTTCTGGTGGTAATCAGCAAAAGGTGCTGCTCGCCAGATGGCTTCTAACCGAGCCCGAAATCCTGCTTCTGGACGAGCCGACTCGCGGTATCGACGTAGGGGCTAAATTCGAGATTTATTCGATTATTGCCGACTTGGCGCAGCAAGGGAAAAGCATCATTATGATCTCCTCAGAAATGCCGGAGCTGCTCGGAATGTCTGACCGTGTAATGGTCATGTCGGAAGGTAGGCTTACCGGAATACTAGAAGGCGGGCAAGCTACGGAAACCGAAGTTATGCGGCTCGCTGCACAGCATTAGGATAGGATTTCAATGATAGTTTTGCTGGGCGAAACTAGATTGGTTTACGAAGAGAATTACTCTTCGCGTAACTTTAAGGAGGAACACTACTAATGAACGCTAAAAGAGCCCAATCTTTTATTACTCAAAATGCCATTTATATTGTCTTGGTAATTCTGATTATGGGTATTGCCTTATATGAGCCGGCCTTTATCTCTGTAAATACTTTACGGGACATTCTTATTCAATCGTCAACACGGATTATCATCGCGCTTGGTGTTGCCTTCATCCTTATCACAGCTGGGACGGACTTGTCTGCTGGACGTGTGGTTGGTTTTACGGCGGTAATCTCTGCTTCGATGCTGCAAATTCCGGATTATTCCCGGCGGTTTTTTCCTGATCTGCCGCAGGTGCAAGTGTGGCTTCCGATCCTTATAGCTATCATCGCTGGTCTTCTCTGCGGACTCGTCAATGGTATTGTCGTCTCCAAGCTGAACGTCCCGCCGTTTATCGCAACACTGGGTACGATGGTTATCGTCTACGGCTTGAATTCCTTGTACTTTGACATGGATCCGAACCAATCGCAGCCGATTGGCGGTCTGCGTCCAGATTTCACTACAATCGGTTCCGGGTTTATTGGCAAGGGGCAATATTCAATCCCGTATATTGTGCTGATAGCCTTGGGTGTCGCCGCCATCGTATGGGTGGTGTTCAATAAAACCAAGCTGGGTAAGAACATGTACGCTATCGGCGGTAACATACAGGCAGCTAAAGTATCTGGCATCGATGTTTCCAAGAACTTGATCTACATCTATGCGATTGCTGGAGCCCTTTATGGTCTGGCGGGTGTGCTAGAGGCTGCAAGAACAGGTGGCGCAACCAATAACTACGGGAACATGTATGAGCTTGATGCGATTGCTGCTTGTGTAGTGGGCGGGGTGTCTACAACCGGTGGTATCGGAACGGTGCCAGGTGTCCTGGTCGGTGTTATTATCTTTACCTTAATCAACTACGGCCTGACCTTCATTGGCATCAGCCCTTACTATCAGTTGATTATCAAAGGTCTAATCATCATTGCCGCCGTCGCGTTTGATATGCGGAAGTATTCTTCGAAGAAATAGTTGCGTGTTGGATGTATGGTGATCATAGCGTTTGCTATTTATGGCAAACGCTTTTTGGTTTGTCCATTTCGCTTGCTGAGATTAAGCAATTCATAAGAAACAATTCATAAGAAGCAATTCATAAGATGCAATTCATATGAACCAATTTAAAGTACCAATTCATAAGATGTAATTTAAAAGTACCGATTCATAAAAAGCAATTTAAAAGTACAATTTCACAAGTACCAATTCACAAGTACTTAACGTCGCCCCCTTCCTCCTCGCATAGAAAAACTACGCACGAGCACGAAAACTACCCACCATAACTATGTATGAAAAACTACCCACAAAAACTGGTTTAATTAGTTGGGGATAAACCAATTCCGCTCCCACTAGTACCATTGGCACCACCATCAACTACGCCAATAATATCAATTACACCAATAATATCAATTACACCAATAATATTAATTACACCAATAATGCCACTAGCAGCACTGCTAACTACAGCGCTGCTAACTAAAGTACTACTAACTACGGTACTGCCAACCACAGCACTGTCAACCACAGGACTGTCAACCAAAACACCACTAACTAAAGTACTACCAACTACACACAACACCAAAAATACCCACTAAGATGACACCACGACCAAATAGCGTCAACACCACCAACACACAGATTAACAATGGCTACTACCAACATGAAACAAACACACCACAAAAACTACCCGCGAAAATGTAACCACAACTAAACAGCGCCAGCAACACTAAAATCAACATCAACATCAACATCAACATCAACATCAACATCAACATTATTTACCACCACAAACTTCAATCAACATTGCCACCCTTGCTCCATCAAATCTAATATTCCACCAATAGGATTTACTCGACCCAATAGTTGCACCTTCACCGCCACGGAACATCTACAGCATCATTACCATCACCAATTAATGTCATCAACACAAACACGGCTATCACACTCCACTCAATATTATCAGCATGAACACAGCAATCACGGCCACAAATCAATATCAGCAGCAATAACACGACCATCGCCATCAGGAGCACCACGAAAACACATCATATTCATCATAGCTCCCCAACAATATCAACAAACTAATATTAGTAACAGAACAGAAGCACCATGAGGCGAAAGAACGGTATAAATCCCGTACAATTAGCCGCCCTGAGCTATGTGAGGAAAAAGAACGGTATAAATCCCGTAGGATTGGCTGAAACGAGCTATGTGGGACGATAGAACGGTAAAAATCCCGCAGAATTGACTAAAACGAGCGACGTGGGGTGAAAGAACGGTAAAAATCCCGCAGAACTATCCGACCTGAGCTATGTGAGGAGAAAGAACGGTAAAAATCCCGCAGAATTGACTGAAACGAGCTATGTGAGGCGAATGAACGGTAAAAATCCCGCAGAATTGGCTGAAACGAGCTATGTATGGCGAATGAACGGTAAAAATCCCGCAGAATTGGCTGAAACGAGCTATGTATGGCGAATGAACGGTAAAAATCCCGCAGAATTGGCTGAAACGAGCTATGTATGGCGAATGAACGGTAAAAATCCCGC
This sequence comes from Paenibacillus sp. FSL R5-0636, assembly GCF_037974255.1. NCBI lineage: Bacteria > Bacillati > Bacillota > Bacilli > Caryophanales > Paenibacillaceae > Paenibacillus > Paenibacillus sp. FSL R5-0636. The sequence goes on along the minus strand of NZ_CP150232.1, from coordinate 4,676,765 downwards.
AGAATTGACTAAAACGAACGACGTGGGGTGAAAGAACGGTATAAATCCCGTAGAATTGGCTGAAACGAGCTATGTGGGACGATAGAACGGTAAAAATCCCGCAGAATTGACTAAAACGAGCGACGTGGGGTGAAAGAACGGTAAAAATCCCGCAGAATTGGCTGAAACGAGCTATGTATGGCGAATGAACGGTACAAATCCCGCAGAACTACCCGACCTGAGCTATGTGAGGAGAAAGAACGGTAAAAATCCCGCAGAATTGGCTGAAACGAGCTACGTGAGGCGAATGAACGGTAAAAATTCCGCACAATTAGCTGAAATGATATACAGAGGACGAAAGAGAGGCGAAAATGCCCTAGAATACGCCTACCCCCTCTGCGGATTCCCCACCAAAGCTCCTCTCCCCCCAACCCCAAAGATCAAAAAGCACATAAACCAACGTTCTCCCATATTCTATAGGCAAATGCCTTTGTTAAAGGGGAGCGACTGGATGTTAAGGATTAGGTTGAATGAGCTGGGGAAAGGGAATGACAATGGTCTGATACAGGCGGATGTATGGAAATGGGATGGCATTGGCTGGAACGAATATATTACTCAGCAGGATGAGGATTTCATACGCACGGAAGAGGAGTTATTTGTCACGATTCCGGCAGAAGCGGGATTATATCGTGTAGATTACTCTAATAAGCCTTTTGAGGCGCCATACTTATTGCCGGAGTGGGTGGGGGACGATCTGCGGACCACGGGTCTGCACCCGGCGCCGTTTAATCTCAAAGAGGGCACACTTTGGGGATATATTAATGACGAAGGCCGTGTTCAGATTGAACCTCGGTACGAATATGCTGAGGATTTTCAGAAGAACGGTCTTGCCGTAGTTCAGCGAAAAAATAGCAGCGGGCTCATTGACAGCACTGGAAGAGAACGAGTGAAGCCGATCTATTCTTTTATTGCGCCTTTTTCGGAAGAGCGCGCGGTAGTGTCGGATGCCAAGGGGTACACTTTTATTGATGAAAAAGGCAAAGAAGTGACGTCCGCCCGGTATGATTATCTGAACTCATTACATGAGGGGCGTGCACTATTTTCAAAACAAAATACAACCGGTGGCCAATCGCTATATGGATATGTGGACGCGCAAGGTAAAGAGGTGCTGCCCGCGATTTATGTGGATGCCAATGATTTTATGAACGGCGTGGCTTTGGTTAAAATCAAAGAAGGAGAGTATGCGCTCATCGATCCGGCTGGGAACATCCTGCATACTTATAACCATCCTTTTGTAGGAAGTCCGGGAGAAGGTTTACTCGCCTATCAAGCGACTGAAAACGGTAAATATGGCTATTTAAATACGGATGGTTCTGTAGCTATTCAGCCGCAATTCACCTCTGCTTTACCTTTTTCAGAGGGACGTGCGGTGGTGAATACCGCTGAGAATTATGGCAACGCCTACGGGCTGATTGATAAACAAGGGAAAATGATCATCCCGGCAAAATATTATGAAGTATTGCAGCTAGGTGAAGGCAGAGTAGCCATAGGAACGCCTGTATTCCCCAGCCAGCCTTATCGCGGATCACGTTATGTAATTGCAGATGCGGAAACGGGAGCGGTCCTGAGCAATCACACCCTGCTTGGCGTGAACAATTATCAGGAAGGCTTGGCGTCTGTATTTGATGCTAAAGATACCTATTTTATCGATAGAAGTGGAAAAAAGGCAGCCCAGCCTCCAGTTATTCCAGGTGCAGGAACACTCACCCTTAGCGGACGTTTGATAAGAGCAGATGTAGATCAGCGCACATCTTATTATGATCGGCAGGGAAAGCAGGTTTGGCGCCAAAATGGAGTCATTCCGCTGAGACCTCCCTATTCTGTAGTGGAGAAGAAATACAAACCGAACAGGGATTATCTGGTGTATTATCCGGTCGTTGAAGGGATTGCCAGTGCTGAAGTTTCGCGAGAGGTTAACGATAAGCTGCGCAAGCTATCCCTTGCTGAAGACGTTGGGAGTGGAGGGGTTTCCCAGGACTTTAGTTATAATGGTGATTTTTCAGTCTCTTTCTTCCGTAAAAACCTGCTGGTGCTGGAGCTGACCGGATATCGTTTTCCTTTTGGAGCAGCACATGGAATGCCTACCAAAATCTATCCGCATATTAATTTGCGCAGCGGCAGGTTCTATAAGCTGGGAGATTTGTTCAAGCCGGGCAGCAGATATGTGGAGAAGCTCAGTAAAATTGTGGGCAAACAGATCGAGAACGATCCACAATATTCATATGTTTTTCCGGATACGTATAAAGGAATTACCTCGGATCAACCCTTCTTTGTGGATAATGAAGCGTTGTATCTGTATTTCGCACCTTATGAGATCGCTCCGTATTCTGCAGGTTTTCCAACCTTCCGGATTCCTTATGCGGAGATCATGGGATTGATCTCTACGGAGGGCGAGTTCTGGCAGTCGTTTCATTAATCGACAGGTATCCATAGGTTTGCTGAAGTTGCCGTCCTTTCGGGGAGGGCGACTTTTTTTGTGCTTTCTTTCGCGAATAATAGATGAATTGGTATTTTTAGGCAGGAAAACAGCGAAAGAAAGCGAATGTATCTAGGAATCAGAAATCTTACAGTCAAGACTATTATATGTAAAAAATTAGAAGCGCACATTTGAGAGATTTATGCTACAATGACTGAGGAACAAATTACAACTTTGTAACATTTGTAGATGGTCACTCTAGGCAGAAGCATATATTACACGCAAGAAAAAAGGAGATGGCAGATTGAAGAACAAGACATTGAAAGCAATCATCGGTGGTAGTGTGGCAGCTGTTATGGCACTTAGTATTTCTCTTCCATTGGAAGCAAATGCGGCATCGAATGAATCGACAGTAACAATAAAAGGCACAAGTTATGAGCAAATATTACAATATTTTAAACAAGCTAATCTTGAGGGATTCCCTTTTTCGAATAGCACAATCGTGGTAACTAAGCCGCAAACTGGAACAGTACCAAACAAAGACAACACGACCACAACTACAACTACAAAACCGGTTACAAAGCCAGCAGACACAACTACTGTAACTAAGCCGACAGATAATACAACTACAACAGGTGCTGTGAGCAATAAAGGAACCTATGTTCAGCAAATCGTAACGCTGGTAAACAAAGAACGTGCAGCAGCTGGATTGTCACCTGTAGCTGGATTGGACAGCCTGCACAAAGTTGCCGCTACAAAAGCTACGGATATGCGTTCGAACAACTATTTTTCACATACTTCACCTACGTATGGTTCACCGTTTGATATGATGAAATCCTTTGGCATCACTTATAAAGCCGCAGGCGAGAACATCGCAATGGGACAAAAAACACCAGAAGAAGTAATGAAGGCATGGATGAATAGTCCAGGTCACCGCGCTAATATTTTGAATGCTAACTTCAATTATATCGGTGTAGGTTATGATAATAATTACTGGGTTCAAGAGTTTATTGGTAAATAATACGAGTAGATGCTTCAGGAAGAAATCGTTCTCCGATGTAAGTCGGGGAGCGGTTTTTTTTGTGTGGTGAAGATCAAAAATGCAACAAAAAAAGAAGCAAGGAACTTGTCCTTACCTCTTCTGTCTAGCTATATGGGTTATGCAGGGGTCGAACCTGCGACCTGCCGATTAAGAGTCGGCTGCTCTACCAGCTAAGCTAATAACCCGTAATGTCTAAAGAGTCAACGGTAAATATTATATAATGGCATTAATTAAAAAGCCAGTATTTTTTTATTTTCAAAAAAGTCCACACTCGCTCCTCGGCAAAAACACTGTAACAGCGGGATTTATTTCTTTGCTAGACATTTGCAAAACTTGTATGGAAGAATTATGTTTATGTAACATAGTTAAGATCTTTGTAAATTGTGGAACAATACATAATAGAACGGCATACGGAGGGATAGCTTTGAAGGATTCGAAATGGACATGGCGCAGCGTCAGCTTGATTTCCATAGTAACAACTATAGTTTTGATGGTTGGTTTAGTTTATGCGGTTAAAGATATTATCTATCCGGTCGGAGAGGTTACCGAGAGCAGCTTGCCTCAGCAAACAGCCGCACCGGTGACGGAGACTGTCAAGCTCCTCAAAATTGTTGCGCTCGGGGATTCGCTTACCAAGGGGACTGGTGATAACACCGGAGAAGGGTTTGTTAAGCGTACGGTTACTGGTTTATCTGCAAAAGGTGTCACCGTAGACTTTTTAGGTAATATGGGGATTAACGGGTTGACTACTGCGGGGCTGTTAAGCAAACTGAACGAAGATGGTGTGGAGTATGCCTTGCGCATGTCGAATGTTGTTTTGCTATCCGTCGGAGGAAATGATCTGTTTAAGGATTCGGATATTCTTGAGAATAATGGGGCGCAGCAAGGAAACACAACTTCATCAACCTCGGAGCAGGAGCTGACTCCAGAGTCTTTATTAGCCGCTCTGCCAGAAGCAGCAGCTAGACTGGAGAAGATTCTCGATAAAATCTCACAGATCAATCCGAATGCGCAAGTTTACTATATGGGGCTGTATAATCCCTTTGGCGATATTCCAGAATTACTGGCACCAGGCAATCAAGCGGTAACGAAGTGGAATAATACGGCAATGGATATTATTAATAAGCATAGCAACATGACCTTGGTTCCTACGTTTGACTTGTTTAACAGACATTTGGACAAGTATCTATCCACCGATCATTTTCATCCTAATGGTGATGGCTATCAGCGAATCGGAGAACGGTTCATACAGGCTGTGCAGTAGTATATAGGTGAGTGTTAAATTTTGCAGTAAGATCATGTAGGTAAATGCCCTTTGAGCAAGTACAAACCGAGAAAATGACAGTCACAAGGAGCTAAATTAAATATGACAAAAGCGAATAGTGAAGACTCCGGCACAGTCGTCTTGTCTGTGGACGGGGTACGTAAAAAAATAGGACGGAAATGGATAATAGATGATGTTACTTTCGATGTGAGAAAAGGGGAGATTTTCGGCTTTCTCGGCCCTAACGGCGCTGGGAAGACGACCACGATCCGCATGCTTGTGGATTTGATTCGTCCTACTGAGGGCAAGATTACAGTATGTGGGTACAATGTGAACCGAAATCCGGAAAAAGCATTGCAATATGTAGGCTCTATCGTTGAGAATCCTGAGGTATATACCTATTTGACCGGGTGGGAGAATTTGCAGCATTTTGCCCGGATGCAGCCTGGCGTAGACAATGAACGTATTAGCGAAGTGGTAGATATTGTTCGATTAGATCAGCGGATACATGATAAGGTAAGTACATACTCGCTTGGGATGAGACAACGATTAGGCATTGCGCAGGCACTGTTGGGACGTCCACGGCTGCTTATTTTGGACGAGCCGACGAATGGACTTGACCCTAAAGGTATTAAGGAGCTGCGAGAATTCATTCGCAAGCTGGCGGATGAAGGGCTGGCGGTGTTCGTATCGAGCCATTTGCTAAGCGAAATTCAACTTCTTTGCGACCGTGTAGCGATAATTAGTAAAGGGCGTGTATTGGCTGTTGGTGCGGTAGATGAGCTGATCGCTCGTAATTCGCCGTATGTACTTTGGGAGCTGGAGCCTTTTGCTGAGGCTCGGGAAATGCTGGCTGATCGTTCAGATATTCAGATTCAGAAACTAGAAGACGTCACATTAGATGACTCAATTATTGCAGGGATGGGCCCCAATTCTTTAATAACGATCATGGATCAGGATCTGATCCCCGAGATTGTGGCCGTAATGGTTACTGCTGAAATCGAGGTGAGGGCTGTGCATAAAATTAATCCGACACTGGAACAGCTATTCTTGAAACTAACGGAGGGTGAGAATGTTGAGTAACTTGCTTCCGCTAATCCGTAATGAGTGCTTGAAGATTATAAAAAAGAAACGGTTTTATGTTATACTGCTGATTCTGATTGTACTGGTGCCTATGTTCACCTATGCACAGATGCGTTCAGCCGAACGGAGCCGGGAGAAGTTTAATTCCGATTGGCGGCTTGAGATCCAGCAGCAGATTATCGATAATCAAAATTCACTGGGAAGTGACCGGATTCCAGAGGAATGGAAGACTTATCGGCGAATATTTGTACAACAGCTTCAGTATTATCTTCACCATGACGTTAATCCGAATGAACCTAGCGGGGTTACCTTTACCCGTGAATTTATGGATAATTCGGTTACATTATTTATTCCGTTGCTTATTATGGCGGTGGCCTCAGATTTGGTCTCGGCCGAAAGGACAACTGGAACTATCAAAATGCTGTTGACTAGGCCGGTCAAGCGCTGGAAGGTGCTTTTTAGCAAAATGACAGCACTGCTAATGTTTGTCTCGCTTATTGTACTTTCCACATTTGCAATCAGCTACTTTATCTCTGGTCTCGCCTTTGGTTTTAAAGGCTTTAACATTCCTGTTTTCACAGGCTTTAAAATCAGTGGTGATTCGCTAGATATGTCTACTGTACATGCAGTGCCTCAGTGGAAATATATGCTTATGCAAGGTGGTTTGATTTGGTTCGTCAGCGTAGTAGTTGCACTGCTCGCATTCATGATCTCGGTGCTTGTTCGCAGTACTGCCGCGAGTATAGTAGTTATGATGGCCGCGTTGATTGCAGGTAGTATACTGACCAATATGGCCTCTGCCTGGACAACAGCGAAATATTTATTTATGGTAAATCTTGGACTGACCAGCTATTTGTCTGGTACTCCCGCCCCCATTGAAGGGATGTCCTTGTCATTTTCCATGGCTGTGCTGGCTGTATGGGGAGCCGCTTCGGTGATCATTTCATTCGCCGTCTTTACGAAAAGGGATATTTTGAATTAGAATGAACAAAGTGACCAAAACGTTTGTTTGCATTTCTTAGAAATATAGGAGAGTATAATTTCACGTTATATTCTATCCTTAGGTTTTTGGCAGTAACGGATACCGTTCTTAACAAAAAGGACGGCCAAGCCGTTTCTTCTTAGTATAGAGAAAAGAAGGAGGAGCATGAATGCTCGAACAGATCGATATGTTTGCTGAAGTTTCTAATAACGGCGAGAATGGCCGTACTGGATACGATGCTGACGACATTCAAGTGCTCGAGGGTCTGGTTGCAGTACGCAAACGACCTGGCATGTATATCGGCAGTACGAGTTCTTCAGGACTACATCATTTAGTATGGGAAATCGTAGATAATGCCGTAGATGAGCATTTAGCCAAGTATTGTACAAAGATTGACATACTGCTTCGCAAGGATGGCTCGGTAACCGTTAGCGATAATGGACGGGGGATCCCGACTGGAATGCATAAGACAGGGGTACCTACACCGCAAGTTGTATTTACAATTTTGCATGCGGGCGGTAAGTTTGGTGGATCGGGTTATAAAAAATCAGGCGGTTTGCATGGCGTAGGGGCTTCTGTCACAAACGCTTTGTCTGAATGGCTCGAAGTAGAAATTTATCGTGAGGGCAAAATCCATCGTCAGCGGTTTGAGTACTGGGTGGACAAGAAGGGCAAAGAGCATGTCGGCGAACCTGTAACTGGTCTTGAAATCTTGGGTAACACCAATAAAACTGGTTCGAAAATTACTTTCAAGCCAGATATTCGTGTCTTCCCAAATGGAATTGCTCTGAATTATGACACGCTGGCAGAGCGGGTTCAGGAGATTGCTTTTCTGAATTCCGGTCTGCGTATTACACTGCAAGATGAGCGGAGCAACCGTCAGGATGAATTCTTTTATGAAGGTGGAGCCAGTCAATTTGTGCAGTTCCTCAACGAAGGTAAGGATGTTCTCCATGATGTTATTCATTTCAGTGCAGAAAAGGATGATATCGAGGTAGAAGTAGCTCTTCAATACAACGGAGGCTACACAGAAACCTTGGCTTCCTTCGTAAACTCCATTCCAACTCGCAGCGGGGGCACACATGAGACCGGCTTTAAAACTGCGTACACTCGTGTATTAAATGAATATGCCCGCCGCACGCAATTGCTTAAAGAAAAGGATAAAAACCTGGAAGGTAATGATCTGCGGGAAGGCATGATGGCTGTCATCAGTGTAAAAATGTCCGAGGTTGAATTTGTTGGACAGACGAAGGATCAGCTTGGCAGTGCTTCCGCCCGTAGTGCAGTAGATTATATTGTTTCTGAAAATATGGCGCGTTTCTTGGAAGAAAATCCACAAGTTGCGCAGAGCCTGCTGAAGAAATCGATTCAAGCGTCGAAAGCCCGGGAAGCGGCACGTAAAGCCCGCGATGAGATCCGCACAGGCAAGAAACGCAGCGAAAGCTCGAATCTTGGCGGTAAGCTGTCTCCTGCACAATCAAAGGACGTTACACGTACGGAGCTGTTCATCGTGGAAGGTGATTCCGCGGGTGGTTCGGCTAAGCAAGGCCGTGACTCTAAGATTCAAGCGATATTGCCGCTAAAAGGTAAACCGATGAATCCGGAGAAGGCTAAGCTGCTGGACATCCTGAAGAACGACGAGTATAAAGCAATTATTTCTACGATAGGTGCTGGAATTGGTCCGGATTTCACTGTCGAAGACAGCAATTATTCCAAAATTATCATTATGACCGATGCCGATACCGATGGAGCGCATATTCAGGTGCTGCTGCTGACATTTTTCTATCGTTATATGAAGCCTTTATTAGATGCAGGCAAGGTCTTTATCGCTCAGCCTCCACTTTATAAGTTGACCCGCAAAACGGGTAAGCTGGAGACCGTAAGGTATGCCTGGAGTGATGAAGAGCTGCAAAATTACTTGAAGGAATTCGGCAAAAACTTCGAGCTTCAGCGTTATAAAGGGTTGGGTGAGATGAACCCCGATCAGCTGTGGGAGACAACGATGAATCCAGAGTCGCGTACGCTGCTTCAGGTACAGATTGAGGATGCCGCTAAGGCGGAGCGCCGTGTTTCAACACTTATGGGTGACAAAGTCGATCCACGTAAACGCTGGATTGTTGAAAATGTCGATTTCACCGAAATTGTAGAGTAATGTCAGTGCTGCAAGTGACGATAATCCCGATTTTCTAAGAGTTTGGTGATTTATGGGACCTAGGGGATTTTTGGAACTGTAGGAGCGATAGTGCCCGGAATTCCAAAAATCCCTGAAGTACCCGAGAATCACCACACTATTTTAAAACGGGCAGTTTGAGGAACAGAAGGTGAGCAAAGTGAGTAGTTTATCAGAACAATTTTTGCCGGCATTTCTGGAAGAGGTCGTCGGTGACCGCTTTGGTCGGTATTCCAAATATATTATTCAGGACCGGGCAATCCCCGATGTCCGTGATGGACTTAAACCCGTGCAGCGCCGGATTCTTTACGCGATGTACGACTCCGGCAACACACCTGACAAGCCATACCGCAAGTCAGCCAAAACCGTCGGAGATGTAATGGGTAATTACCATCCACATGGTGACTCCTCTATTTACGATGGTATGGTACGTATGGCACAGCCTTGGAAGATGGGGCATGTGCTAGTTGACGGTCACGGCAACTGGGGCTCCATGGACGATGACCCAGCTGCGGCAATGCGTTATACAGAAGCACGGCTGTCTCCCATTGCAATGGAGATGATGCGTGATATCGAGAAGCGGACCGTCTTGTTTAAAGATAACTTTGACAATACCGCCAAAGAGCCTGTTGTGGTTCCTTCCCGGTATCCGAATCTGCTCGTAAATGGCACGAGTGGGATTTCTGCGGGTTTTGCTACTGAAATTCCGCCACATAATCTGCGTGAAGTAATTGACGCTTGTATCGCAGTGATGCAGAAGCCAAATATTGAGCTGGAAGAAATTATGACCTTTATGAAAGGTCCGGATTTCCCTACAGGCGGCACGATCATGGGCGGAGACGGCATCATGGATGCTTACCGCACAGGTAAAGGGCGTATTTACCTGCGCTCCAAGACAGAGATTGAGAATATGCGGGGCGGCAAGCAGCAAATCGTGATTACGGAAGTTCCATTCCAGATTGTAAAATCACGGCTGGTTACTTCCATGGAGAATATTCGGCTGGAGAAAAAGATCGATGGCATTGCCGAGGTTCGTGATGAGAGCGGCCGTGAGGGATTGCGGATTGTAGTCGAACTCAAAAAAGAGGCTGATGCTCAAGGCGTGTTGGCCTATCTGCTCAAAAAAACCGATCTTCAAATTACCTATAACTTCAATATGGTTGCTATTGTTAACAAAGCGCCTCAGCAGCTTGGTCTAAAAGCCATCCTGGAAGCTTATATCGCGCATCAGCGTGAAGTTGTGACTCATCGCACCCAGTTCGATCTGGAACGCGCAGAAGACCGTGCTCATGTCTTAGAGGGCTTAGTTAAAGCACTGAACATTCTGGATGAGGTTATCGCTGCGATCAAAGCATCGAAAAACCGTCAGGATGCTCAGAACAATCTCGTATGGATGTTCGGCTTCAGTGAACGCCAAGCCGATTCGATCCTTACTTTGCAATTGTATCGTCTGACCAATCTGGAGATCACTTCACTCCAGAAAGAGTTAGATGAAATGATGGCAAAGATTACACATCTGCGCGGCATTTTGGAAAGCGACAAAAAGCTAGTTTCTGTAATCCGTAAGGAACTGCTGGAGATTCGCGACAAATACGGCATTGATCGCCGTTCTCTGATCCAAGGCGAAGTAGAGGAGCTCAAGGTTAGCCTTGAAGCTCTGGTCAACGCGGAGGATGTGCTAGTTGCTCTTTCAGCAGATGGTTATATTAAGCGGACTGGTATGCTTTCCTTCACCCGTTCAGGTGGGGAGCGTCATACCTCAGGCGTCAAAGAAGGTGACCATATCGTCAGGCTGCTGGATGTGAATACCCGTGACAGTCTGCTGGTATTTACCCGCAAGGGGCAATACTTCTTGCTTCCTGTGCACCAGATTCCGGAGTTTAAATGGAAAGAGCCTGGTACAGCGATTGTGAATGTCATTGGATTGTCTAAAGGAGATGGAATCGTTAGTGTGATTCCGGTTAATAATCTAGATGATCCGCAGCAAAGTCTTGTGTTCGTCACCCGTCGGGGTCAGGTGAAGCGTACAGAGCTCAAGGAATACTCTACAAGCCGTTCTGGAGCTGTAGCGGCCTGTAAGGTAGCCGAGGGTGATGAGATCATTACAGTGGCTTCCAGTACGAATGACAAGGACATTGTGCTGGTTACCCGTGAGGGAATGAGTATCCGATTCCATGAGAATGAGGTTAACCCTATGGGTCGCGTTGCATCTGGTGTAAGAGGAATTCAGCTGCGCGAGGGCGACGAGGTGATTTCCTGCTTCTGGGTCAGCGAAGATGAAGGCGAAATCCTTGCTATTTCTGATATTGGTTATGCGAAACGTTCATTACTTGTGGATTATCCATCACAAAGCCGTGGTGGCAAAGGAATGCCAACCTTCGAATTCAAGGAAGGCAAACGAATACGTCCAAATGGCAGCAGGTTAGCAGGGGCTTTCTATTGCAAGGAGCCATTAGAACTGAATGCCGTTACTCGTGAGAATGCCCACCATACGTTCTCCTCTGAATCAGCGCCGCTGGGCGAGCGTCGTTCTACAGGCAAACAGATTGTAGCTGTGGAGAAAAAGGATGAGATCATAAATCTTTTCCCATCGGTTCATTAAAACTAGCGATTAACAAGTGATTTTATAACGGCGTTTAGTCCGCTCTTTTGGAGGGTTGACTAAGCGTCGTTTTTTATTTTTTTATGCTGAAGGTCCGGCAGATTTATTTTTTCTTCTTTTGCAGGAAATGGAAGTTGTTTCGCGAAAATGTAGATATACCGGATAGAACCGCGAGGAAAGGAAGGAATAAGTGTGCATGCTTCTGAATTCAGTAAAATTTGGCATAAGATTTTAAAAGATTATAAATTACATATGGACAGTAATCTTGCTCCAACGCTGACGGATGCCCAACTTACTGTACTTGAACTGCTTCAGGAACGCGACGCCATGAAGCCTTCTGATCTGGCTCCACATTTGGCGACCAGTCCTGCAGCGGTTACGATGTTACTTGATCGGATGGAGAAGCATGAGCTTATTGTGCGGGAAAGAGATGCTTCGGACCGGCGGATTGTATGGGTGAGCATAACGGAGACTGGAAAGGAAGAAACTGCACGTGGTCTAAAGATCCGCAGTGATTTTTTTGCGGAAGCGCTTGATCCGATCTCCTCTCATAACCAACAGTTACTGCTCTACTTAATGGGCAAAATGGTTGTTACAACTACACCGGAGGGTTCTACACCTTGAAGCAAATAGCTTTGCTGTATCACTAGTGCATTTAGAGTATGTAGAAGCATTTAGAGTGTTTTAGAGCAATTAGAGGCATCTAGATGCTTTAGTTGTATTTTGTACAGCTATTATTTGCTAATTACTCGATTGATGAAATATAACTGTATTTTATACAACTATTTTCTTGATTTACTTCTCTTTTTGCAGTTTCCCTGATTTTTAATTGTAAAAAGTACACTTAAAATCCGATCTACTGCTTTTTTATTCGGAATAAGTGTATAGAATGCAGTTATCTTACTTTTCATTTCAGATTCCATCTAGGATCCACTGCTGAACCACTGCTGAACCACTGCTGTTCCACTACTGACCCACCGCTGATCCACTGCTAAACAGAGCGGTTGACCGTTAGCTAAGTTCAGGTTGGAAGGTAGAAGAGATGTTTAATCTCAAAATGATGTTTAATCTCGAAAGGATGTTTAATCTCAAAGGGATATTCAATGCCCGGCTGGAATAATCGGACTAAGCATATCCTGCGGAGCTAGGAAGAACACTTCAGCGTGCGTGGACCCTCTTCCCATAGTCTGTTCAAGTAGCAGACGCAGAACCAAAAACGAGGCAGTGATTCTCCACTAACCGGAGAATCACTGCCTCGTTTTTAAATAACAGGGATCGTTTCAATGCCTAGAAACGGCTGCTTTAGAACAGCCCTTTTTTTAGTGTTTCCCGCGGCCACAGATCCCAAGGATGGGTTTGTGGGGGCAGAGAGATGAGTTCCACTTCTTCTTTAGTAACAGGGTGAGGGAATCCTACAAGTGCTGACCATAACGCAATTTGTTGCCCCGGTTTGTTCACTGAAGCCCCGTACTTCTGATCACCGTATAATGGGCAGCCGATCGAACTTAGTTGCACCCGAATTTGGTGGGAACGCCCTGTAAGTAAATCAATCTTAAGCAGGCTGTATCCTTCTGCACTGTCAAGCACTGTGTAATCCAGAATTGCTTCCTTGCTGCCGGGAGTTCCTTTTCGAACCACGGTGACGGTGTTACTCTTTGCGTCTTTAAGCAGCGTATCTGTAAGACGGCCACGAGTGGCTGGCGGTTTACCATGCACGACTGTTAAATACACCTTATGAAAACCGTGAGTACGGACACTCTCGGATAGTCTTGAAGCCGCTTTTGAAGTCTTGGCAAAAATCATTGCTCCCCCAACCGGTCGGTCCAAACGGTGGACCAGACCTATATAGACGTTGCCGGGTTTGTTGAAACGTTCCTTCACATCTTCTTTCAGCAGGTTCAGCAGGTCAGGATCGCCTGTTGCATCCTCCTGAACAGGAATATTCACGGGTTTTACAATCCCCAGAAGATGGTTGTCTTCGTACAACACTTCAAAGCGTTGTGATCCGCCGCTTACAGCCTCATTGTTGCCGGAACTATGCTGTGTCATGGCTTACGCCTCCCAGCGACCCAGGATACCACATGGCAGGTTCATGCCGGAGGAGGTGATCGGAAGACCGATTTCGCCGGAGGTAAGCTTTCCGCCATAACGTTTGCCCATGGTCATGGACAACATGTTGCGCAGTACAGTTGGAGAAATACCAGTGGTGTAGGAATTAATGAGCATGAACAAAGGGTTGTCGCTCATAATCTCCATACAGCTCTCAAGGAAAGGGTACAAGCTTGATTCAAGCTTCCACATTTCTCCACCAGGTCCTCTTCCGTAAGAAGGAGGGTCCATAATAATCGCATCATATTTACTTCCGCGGCGTTGTTCACGTTGTACGAACTTGAATACATCATCCGTGATAAAGCGGACTGGACGTTCTCCAAGACCAGACAGTTGAACGTTTTCTTTCGCCCACTGCACCATACCTTTGGCTGCATCCACGTGAACGACAGACGCACCGGCACTCGCCGCTGCCACAGTAGCTCCACCTGTGTAAGCAAAAAGATTCAGCACTGAGATTGGACGGTTAGCCGCTGCAATCTTGTCCATCATCCAGCTCCAGTTGGCTGCTTGTTCAGGGAATAGTCCTGTATGCTTGAAGTTTGTAGGACGTAAGTGGAATTTTAATTTACCATAGCTAATCTTCCAATCGTCCGGAATGGTTTTTTTCATTTCCCATTGTCCGCCACCAGCGGAGGAACGGTGATAATGTCCGTGCACATCACGCCATTTAGCGGTCTCATTATTTAGAGGCCAAATAATCTGTGGATCAGGACGACGCAAGATAATATCGCCCCAGCGTTCGAGCTTTTCTCCACCGCCTGTATCAATTACTTCATAGTCTTTCCAATCGCTCGCTATATACATGATTTAATCCATCCTTCAAAAAAATTCATTTAGCCTTTATTGTACAACATTTCACCTGATTGCTACAAACAAATTACGCCTCAGCCAGCTTCACCAATCATTTTGTCCAATGCTAATGAGGTGTATAATATTTCCATGCTTATGCGGCTATTCAACTGGTGCCGCAAGACTTGATTGTGTATGATCATATAGTAGAATCCTTACCCTATTTACGATCGGAGAACTAAAGCTATGTTCAATCTCTCACCGCTGTATTTCCCTATAACTGCAAAACCCAACCACACTAGTGAGTTTCTGCCCAGCCATGCCTTGCAGCCGTTTATTCGCTGTTTTTGGGGTTCTGTAGATGTGGAGTCTATACAACAACCTGAGACGGAGACAATAATTCCGGACACCTGCATGGATATTATTTGGGATTTGGATAGGGTATCAGGCAATACAAATACTTTTTTCTCCGGCATCAATGACACTCCATTTGAAGTCTCTTCAGACAGAAAGCCAGGGGGGAGTTCAACCTTTGGGATCCGATTTCATTTCTGGGCAGTTCATTTTTTTGCAGATGATCATCTGCGGAATGTCTTGAATGCACATGTCGATGTAGAACAATATTTTGGCACTTTTAAAAAAGAGCTTGGTCATCTATTGGAGAAAGTAAACTCGATGGACGAAAGGATTGCAGCCGCTGAAGCCTATCTGCTTCGTCGTCTTGAGCGTAGAGGGCGGACTAACGATCGGATGATGAATGCAGTCTATACTATGGTTAAACAAAAAGGGATTGTGACCGCTGAGGATTTGGAGACCAGTTCTAATTTAAGCAGACGACAACTTGAACGGCTTTTTCAAGAATATATAGGTGTATCGCCCAAAAAAACAGCAGATCTCGTGCGGTTTCAGAATGTATGGCGGGAGATGTGTCATTTACCTGGGCAGACAAAGAATATGCAGGATCTTATTTTCGCGTATGGTTACAGTCACCAGTCCCATTTTATCAATAATTTCAAAAAATATGCTGGAAGAACCCCACTTGAAGCCTTGGTCTATGCAGGCCGAAGAATGTCGTAATTTTGCAATACAAAGCGTGTTAACCTTGTTAGACTAAACCCATGTAAGAAATGAGACATATTATGAAAATGAGAGGGGACAAGTTATGATTTCGTCTTTTGAAGGGACTAACATTTACACTAAAGATACTGCGGCGTCAGCTAAATTTTATACGGAGGTACTAGGAATTCCTATGCCTTTCGAAGGTTACGGTAATTTCGACGGGGCAAAGCTTGGTTTTGACAAGAAACAGCCGGGAATTATTATTTGGGATGCTGCAAAGTGGGAAAATCTTACGACAGGTTTTGTTAATTTAGTATTCGGCTGTGATAATCTTGATGAGACATACGAGCAGTTGAAAGCTAAGGGACTGGATTGTCAGCCACCTGTTACGATGGAATATGGGGGTAAAGAAATGAATTTTCGTGATCCTGATGGGAATCACATAACCT
This sequence comes from Paenibacillus sp. FSL R5-0636, assembly GCF_037974255.1. Classification (NCBI taxonomy): domain Bacteria; kingdom Bacillati; phylum Bacillota; class Bacilli; order Caryophanales; family Paenibacillaceae; genus Paenibacillus; species Paenibacillus sp. FSL R5-0636. The sequence goes on along the minus strand of NZ_CP150232.1, from coordinate 4,660,758 downwards.
TGCTGGAAGGTGCTTATTAAGCTTCTTTTTAAGAAAAATGAGACGGAGCGCAAACTTCAACCGTGTGTAATAACGGGGAGTTTGCGTTTTTTTAACTTTATTTATTGACAATGATAATCATTATCAAATAGAATGAGGTGAAGCGTATATGATTTAAATTTAAGGTGTTAGTAGGGGAGGAACAGGAGTTTATGGCTAAAGTGCTTGTGGCATATGCTAGTTTAACTGGCAACACTGAAGAAATGGCTGAATTGATTGTAGAAGGAATACGCCAAGCAGGCGGTGAGGCTGTTTTGAAGTCGGTCACTGAATGTAATGCGATTGAGATAAAATCATATGAAGGCGTTCTGCTAGGGGCATATACTTGGGGAGACGGAGAGTTGCCGGATGAATCTCTTGATTTCTATGAGGAGATGGATGAACTTGATTTGACTGCCATGAAGTCAGCAGTTTTTGGTAGTGGGGATACAGGCTACGCCATTTATTGTGGGGCAGTGGATGTTATCGAGGAGAAGTTAAAGGAGCGTGGAGCAGTCATTTTGCAAGATAGCCTAAAGATTGAGTATGGCCCTAATGCTGTAGAAAAAGAAGCCTGCCGTCAATTCGGACGTCAATTCATCGAAGCCTGTATGGCGGTAACCTAAGATGGGGGGGCCAGTGGGAAGTTGGTTTAACAAAGTAAGGGCTGTACATACCCCTCCGTATAAACGGCTGCACGATTATCGCATGGAGCATATTATGCTGGGCGGGACTGAGAATTTAGCTAGCGGAGCTCAAGCGACGGGTCTCCCACGTTGGCGCCAGCAGGTTCAATATGCTGTGGGGCATACGCTTAATGACTTCTATAGTCTGCTGCCGGAAGTGCGGAGAGAGACACCTATACAATTTCTGTTAGAGCGACGGTGGCCTCCTAGGGGAGATGCTTTTCCCTCCCTTTTGCAATATTGGGATATCAAAACGAGTGTAGCTGATGAGCTTATGCGTATCGTTTCAAGCAATCATCTACAGGAGATTCCAGTGATGTTATATGAACAGTGGCATGTCCCAGTTCCAGCGTTGAATTTGGAGTTATCGATGATTACGCAACTGGCTTGGAACTCTTCACTAAGTGGCCGAAGCGTGAACATTCAGAAGTTTATGGTTAATGGCAATGAGGATATCATCACTGGATTTATGCATATGGCCAATGTTTTTTGCCATCATGCTTATGGTGAGCCAGCGGAGACCGTGGAAGTTTTCTCGCTGCTGGATGGACGTAAATACTGCTTTGCTGGAGAGGCAATCTCGCTTATGGAGTCACTGGATTATGTTCGTTTGTTATCCGTATTTCTTGAGCGTGAAGTGTTAGCTGACGGTTCCTTAAGCTGCAGCGATCGTAGAAATGAGAGAGGCGAAGCGAATTATTTACTATAATAAATATAGACCTCCTTATCTGCAGGTTAGAACACCAGCAAGTAAGGAGGTCTTATTGTTACTGCTTTATTAAAATCTCAAGAGTTAGGTCGGGGGATTAGCCGATAAATCGGTAATAATCCTGTTTATTCTGAATGACAAAGCCGCAGCTCTCATACAGCTTAAGTGCATTGGGATTATCCAGTGCGACCTCCAGATTTACACCATTATAATTTTGGCGCTCTCGTTCGATGGTCTGAAGAAGGGCGCTGCGGCCAATGCCAAGCCCACGTAGCTTTTTGTCGACTGTAAATCCATAGATCCAAGATTCATTATCTTCAGTCCACACTCGCATTTTCCCAACAGGCCTGCCATCCATCTCGATCATAATATTCTCTTGCATACCTTCCTGTTTGTGCAACTCATACTGCTCGGCAGCATCTTCTGTCTTCATATCAAAACCTCCACAATCCAGTTCGACCAGAATGTGTGCCTCTTCTTCACGAGCTGGCCGTAAGACCACAGTCCCTGTCGCTGAGCTAACATCAGAAGAAACCATGGAATTGCCATCCCATTTCATTTGATATTCAGCGTGATTGAACTGTAGAGGCAAGGTTTGCAGGAAAGCAGTTCCAGATGAAGAAGCGGCGGGTGCATTTAGAAGAAGAGTAGAGACTTTATTGCGTTTGATTATGGTTTGTGCTCGGTTCCACAGAGAGGTGAAGATTCCGCGTCGACGGTAGCCTGGCCGAACCATGCCACAGACCTCCATATCGCTTCCAAAACCATAGAGTCCCAAGAAACCGACCAGTAATTCGTCCTCATAAGTCACAAGCCATTCCGTATCACCTGCGCTTGATGGCTGGCGGAGCATATCCCAATTCAGTTTTAATGAGATTCCTTCATATTGCTCACAGCGTTGTTGCAATTCCTCAATATTCTTAAAAGTGTCGGCAGTCGTCAAACCCGTTTCCCCCTAAAGTGTATTTGAACTATTATAAGTTCGCATAGTTACTAAAAAAGCTTCGCGGAAACGGGAGCAGGTTTTAAGCTCTCCCGCCAGTATTCCCGCTCAGCACGTCTTTGTACTCCGGGTGCTTCTCAAATTGATGCGCAGCATAGGAGCACACGGGTACAATTTTTAAATTCTCATTCCGAGCCTTGTCCACAACAGCACGTACAAGCTTTTGTCCAGTACCTTGCCCGCGCAGTTCTTCGGAGACACGAGTGTGGTCAATGACCAATTCCCCGGTTTCTTTATCCAAACTGTATGTGATTTCGGCAAGGTCCTTACCGTCATTAGCAACAAAAAAACGTCCGTTTTCATTTTGAATTTGCATCTTATGGCTTCACTCCTAATTAGTTATTGCCTATATTTTACTACCATGAATTGCAAAAAGCGAGGAACGAACCAGATTGATTGTTCTTCGGGCTGAATGTTGCTTTCCTTGTTACCCGTGGATCGCTGCGCTGTATTTTTTGTTCATGTGGGCAACTTGGTCAAGCAGAATATAGCAAGTGAGAGTTAACTAACCTCGAGTATTTGTTTTGGTAAGCTGAAAACTGGGAACGCTGGGAACGCTGGGAACGCTGGGAACGCTGGGAACCCCCGGAACCCCGAAATGCCAGAACCCCGTAACCCCGTAACCCCGAACCCTTGGTTGTCCTATTCCTCCGCGGAATCTAACGGACCCATTTGAAGCTATTTGCACATTTTTAGTAATTTAAGTAAATTTTCGGACCCCAGTGCAGCTATTCCTTATGAATAGGCACGAAATAGGCATTTTTAATGCCCATAGCGCCTATGGAGTCCGATCGCACACAAAAAATGGGATAATACTGCGAATAACGTCAACTGTGTCCGATAGCGTAGGATCCTAATTCTCCGCAGAAGCTTACGGACCAGAATCCTAATTCCTCACTGATGCTTTCGGACCCAGCAGACGCTATTTGCACATATTTAGCCGTTTGAGCAAAGTTTCGGACCCCAGTGCAGCTATTCCTTATGAATAGGCACGAAATAGGCATTTATAGTGTCAATAGCGCCTATGGAGTCCGATTGCACACAAAAAATGGGATAATACTGCGAATAACGTCAACTGTGTCCGATAGCGTAGGATACTAATTCTCCGCAGAAGCTTACGGACCAGAATCCTAATTCCTCACTGATGCTTTCGGACCCAGCTGACGCTATTTGCACATTTTTAGTCTTTTGAGTAAATTTTCGGACATCATAGCAGCTAATCCTTTGGAATAGGTACGAAATAGGTGTTTTTTATGCCAATAGCACCCATGGAGTCCGATAGCACGCAAAAAAAGGATAATACTGCGAATAAGGTCAACGTGTCCGATAGGTTTCCGATAGCGTAGGATCCTAATCCTCCGTAGAACCTTTCGGACCAGAGTTCTAATTTCCCACTGATGCTTTCGGACCCAGCAGACGCTATTTGCACATATTTAGCCGTTTGAGTAAATTTTCGGACACCAGAGCAGCTATTCCTTTGGAATAGGCACGAAATAGGTATTTTTAATGCCCATAGTGCCTATGGAGTCCGATAGCATGCTGAAAAGGAGATAATACTGCGAATTAGGTCAACTGAGTCCGATAGAGCTGAGTCCTGATCTCCCGCTGAAGCCTGCGGACCCAGCAGACGCTATTAGCACAAGGTCAACTGAGTCCGATAGCGTAGAGTCCTGATCTTCCGCTGAAGCCTGCGGATCGAGCAGACGCTATTAGAATAAGGTCAACTGTGTCCGATAGCGCAGAGTCCTGAACTCGCGCTGAAGCCTACGGCAGACGCTATTAGCACAAGCTCAGCTGTGTCCGATAGCGCCCACGCTCGCGGAAATGACAGCTAAATCAACGTGAAATGCAGAAAATTCGGTGCTGAAACAGCAGCTAATGAATTTTTATACACTCCCGTTTATAGAGTAGCTTGCGTATTCTCAGGATAATACAATAAGATTAAGAGAATATCTCACTACTGAAAAGAACCGCTAGCAGGAGGAATCATTGTGGAATACAAGGTTGAGGTTGAATTTGGATCGATTTATGAATTGTTGAACAGCTTACATACTTATCTCTGCAAAAAATCCTATAAGAAGATTGATTTAGGGGTAGCGTGGGCTAATGAAATTGAAAGCACGCTCAGTGAAGAGCTGTTATCCCGTCTGAAAGAAACCGAACTAAACAATGAGTGGAAAATGTTGAATCTGCTCATTTACTGTTGTCCATTTAAGGATGATGTAGACAGTGTGTTGAACTGGATTGAACGGTTATCGGTTGGTGAGTTATATGAGACCTTATCAAAATATGTAAAGGTATTTCCAAGCCATATGGAGGATTACCGTAACCGCGTAGTATTTTTACTTTCCGAGTGGAACCGCCAGTACTTTAGCCAATGCAATCCTGCGATTTTGAGCAAACTGCAGCAGCATGCGGATTCGAAGAACACGGAGCTTAATGAACTGGACACTGCGGATTTCGTGAACAAGACGACCAACGGATTTTACTTCATGCCTACGGATGGGCTTAAGAAGCTCGTACTGATTCCACAGTATCATTTTCAGCCTGCTAATATTATCTATTGCTATGGGGAATTAACGATCTGCCATTATGCGGCGTGGATATCGATGGAGAATGAGGAAATCTCCCCTTTTATGTACAGAGCGATCCGTAGTCTGAGTGAAAAAAGCCGGCTAAAAATCCTCCAAGCCCTTAGTGATGGCCGTAAGACGTTTACCGAAATTGTTAAGCATGCGGGGATCTCGAAGGGGATTGTGCATGATCATATTTTTAATCTTCGTTGTGCAGGTTTGCTTCATGCCTATATTGAAGGAGAGAATGTCACCGGATACAGTCTGCGTCTTGAAGGTATTCATCGGATGAATGAGCAGCTATTCGAGTATTTGAAATAATGATTTTGAAAAAAAATAACCGTCTGAAAGCCAGGGCTTCTCTTATGCAGAGAGGGGTTTTGGCTTTTTTATTTGTTTTAATTATCGCCTAATTCTGTTTATGGAGAATTTTTTTGAAGTTCTCTCTTTACAGAACTCGAAAACCTTTCTATAATGAACATCAGATGTTATTCATACTTAACGGGTAGGAATTATAGTTATTATTCTATCAGAGAGAAAAGGGAGATAGGTACATGAGAAAAAATGCGATTGTAATCACTTCATTACTGCTTACGGGGTCACTGTTACTTTCTGCTTGCGCTAACAACAGTAATAACGAATCCTCATCCGCAAACAATGCGGCTGCAGGCTCCAATTCAACCAACGTGGAAGCAACCACTGCACCAGAGATTGTTCCTGCGGGTGCTCTAAGCGAACCTTTTACTGCCACGGATTTATCCAAACTTCCAGCGGTGGCCCAGAAACGTACAGATACCATTATCGTCGGGCTTACGGACCCAAGCGGAGCGTTCACTCCTTATTTTCAACAAAGTGGTTATGATGGCAATGTCTCTTTACTGCTATACGCTTCTCTCGTAACTGTTGATGACAAAGGTGTTCCAACGCCGGAGCTTGCGGAGAGCTGGGATGTTTCAGATGATCAGCTTACATACACGTTCCACTTGAGAAAAGATTTGAAATTCAGCGACGGTTCACCGTTAACAGCGGATGATGTGGCATTTACATGGACGATCCAATACGACAAATCGTATGACGGTAGCTCCCAGCTTCCATCGCTAAATGTTAAAGGCGGCAAAGCCTATAAGGAAGGTACATCCCCTACAGTTGAGGGCATTAAAGTAATTGATCCACAGACGATCTCAGCAACCCTTGAGCAACCAAACGCAACAGCGCTGGTACAGCTCGGCTCGAATGTACTATCGAAAGCTTACTATGGCAAGGACTATAAAATTGGAAATCTTGAATACATTAAAAAGCTGCATGAGAAGCCACTTGGCGATGGACCTTACAAGCTGGAGAAATTTATTCCAGGTCAAGAAGTGCGTTTTGTAGCGAATGAGAATTATTTCAAAGGTAAACCAAAGACGGAGCATTTCATCTACAAAACTACGGAAGGCGACGTATGGCAGTTCGTAGAAACTGGTGAAGTGGACTACGCTTCCTTTAGTGCGACAGACGAGAATATCGAGAAGCTGAAAGCACTTGGTTTTGTGAATATTATTCCATACACTCCAAGTACCTATGGTTACTTGCAAGTTAACCTCAAGCATGAGCAGCTCAAGGATAAGCTTGTACGTCAAGCTATTGTGTACGGTTTGGATCGTCAGAGTATTTATGTGGATGCAGCACAAGGTGCAGGTTCTATTGCCAACATCCCGGCATCGCCGATTTCCTGGTCTTACACTGAGGAAGGTATTAATCCTTACAAATATGATCCGGAAAAAGCAAAACAATTGCTCGATGAAGCTGGCTGGACGGTAGGCGCGGGGGGGATCCGTGAAAAAGATGGCAAACCGCTGAGCATCCATTACCTCGGTTCGAAGAGCAAAAACACAGATATTTTCATCGCTGTAGCTAAAGAGAATTTTGAAGCGCTGGGTATCGAATTCCAGCCTGAGGTTTTCGCAGACTTTAACTCACTGGTATCGAAAGTAGAAGGTGGGGACTACGATCTCGTATCCTTCTCCACAAGCATGTTGACTGATCCGTCTGACGGGTTCATGCAATTCTTCGATGGAGAAATCACGGATTATGACAATCCGAAATTCCTAGAGCTGTACAACAAAGCCTTGGCCACTACTGATATTGAGGCACGCAAAGCGGTATATAAAGAGCTGTATCAGCTTTTCAATGATGAACTGCCTATTATTTTCACAAGTTACAAAAAGACGGTATACGCCTATAACGGACGTATTGAGAATCTATCGGTCAGCCCGTTCATCGGTCTTGCTGGCAGTCTGCCAACTTGGAGCCTGAAATAAATAAACCAGTGTCCCCTGCCCTGACTGGATTCAAGGGCAGGGGACGAATCATAAGGAGTCTGTCATGAGCGCTTATTTATCGAAAAGACTGTTGTACATGGTCATCATCTTATTTGCGGCATCATTATTGATCTTCTGTCTGTATGCTTCAACTCCCGGTGATTTCATAACCGGAAATATTAAATTGACCGCTGAACGCAAAGCTGAGCTTCGTGAAATCTACGGCTTAAACAAGCCTGTGCTTGAACGGTATGGGATCTGGATGAAGAATGCGCTGCATGGTGATTTCGGGTATTCCTTAGCCCAACAAAAGCCTGTGCTGCAGCTTTTTAATGATTATATTTGGAATTCCTTTTTGCTGGCTGCCGTATCTACGTTTCTAACGTGGGTGATTGCGGTCATTATTGGCGTCATCTCTGCCTATAAGCAATATTCCTGGTTCGATACACTCGTGATGATCGCTATATTTGCAGCAATGTCGCTGCCGTCATTTTTTATAGGCTTATTCCTGATCAAAATCCTGGCCGTCGATCTCAAGTGGCTGCCTCCAGGTGGAATAATCACCACGGGTAGTAATGCTACGGGTTTGGCTTACTTTAAGGAGATCGTAATGCATATGACCCTTCCGGTTGTAGTTATGACCCTTCTGGGATTAGGTTCGCTCACCCGTTATTTCCGCAGCAATATGATTGATGTCTTAAAACAGGATTATATCCGTACGGCACGCGCCAAAGGCCTAAAAGAACGCAAGGTGCTCTTTACACACGCCTTACGTAATGCCTTGCTGCCCGCAATTACACTGGTTGGTTTTGAGCTTCCAGCACTATTTGGCGGATCACTTATTATTGAGAAAATATTCAATTGGCCTGGGATTGGCCAACTGTATATGCAGTCCTTCGGACTAAGGGATTATCCTTTGCTGATGGGCTTTACGATGTTTATTGCCATACTTACCGTCATAGGAACGTTGCTTTCGGATGTTTTGTACCGGATTGCCGATCCTAGAGTTCGGCTATAGAGAGGAGGAAGCTGACGTGGCAGTTCAAAGTAATGTAGCTGGGATCGCGAAGCCGCAGACCACCAAAGGAAAATCCTCTTTATTCCGGCAATCCATGCGGAGGTTGCTGAAGAACAAGCTGGCGGTATCCGGATTTGTGGTGGTGATCTTTATGTTTGCGCTTTGTTTTATTGGTCCGCTGTTCTCACCTTATACGGATAACAAAATTAATATGGCTATGATGAACAAGGCACCCAATATGAAGCATTGGCTGGGCACTGATGCATTGGGCAGAGATATTCTGACCCGGGTAATGCAGGCGGGGCGCATTTCACTGACCGTAGGACTAGCATCAATGGTTCTTTCGGTGTTTATCGGTGCTCTTTTGGGGGCTATTGCTGGGTATTACCGCGGTATTGCCGATCAAATCATTATGCGGATTGCGGATCTTTTATTGACGGTCCCGAGTCTGCCACTGCTCTTTATTTTTGGTGCGTTATTATCGGAGTGGAAGATTCCAACGGATTATCGGATGTATATCGTTATGCTGATGCTTAGTATTGTGAGCTGGCCGGGTATGGCACGTATGGTACGGGGTCAAATGCTTAGTCTGCGAGAACGTGAGTTTATGCAGGCGGCGGTAGTATTAGGCCTCCGTGATCGGCGTAAATTATTTAATCATTTGCTGCCGAATATCGTTCCGTTGCTGATCGTTATGGCTACCCTTAACATCGGTGGCGCTATATTGAGTGAATCGGTTCTTAGCTTTTTTGGGCTAGGTGTTATGCCGCCAACTCCAACCTGGGGCAATATGATTGATGCTGCGAATAATATGATCGACTTTCAGGATCGGCCGTGGCTGTGGATTCCACCAGGGTTATCGATTTTTGCGACAGTGATCGCGATCAATATCTTTGGTGACGGACTCCGGGACGTGCTTGATCCTAAACAGAAGAGGTAGGTGACCCTCAGATGAGTGATTTAATGAATATAGACGGTCTAAGTACATACTTCTTCACGGAAGAAGGAAAAGTGAAAGCCGTTGATGATGTAAGCTTCCGTGTTCGCGAGGGAGAGACGGTATGTATCGTTGGAGAATCAGGCTGCGGCAAAAGCGTGACTGCGATGTCCATCATGGGACTTGTCGAGGAACCAGGGGGCAAGGTAGCCCAAGGGAAAATTGATTTTCAGGGTGAAGATTTGTTGAAAATGGACAAAAACACACTGCGAACCATCCGCGGGAATGAGATCGCGATGATCTTTCAGGAGCCCATGTCCTCCCTTAATCCTGTAATCAAGATCGGTGAGCAAATCATGGAGCCGCTGATTGTACATCTGAAGATGAACAAGAAACAGGCGCGTATCCGGGCGATTGAACTGATTAAGCAGGTAGGCATATCACGACCAGAGCAAATTGCTGATAGTTACCCGCATGAATTAAGTGGAGGTATGCTGCAGCGGATCATGATTGCTATTGCCATTGCCTGCAGTCCAAAACTTTTGATTGCTGATGAACCGACTACGGCGCTGGATGTAACGATTCAAGCGCAAATTCTGGATATGCTGCGTGAAATTAAAGATAGCTCGGGCATGTCCATTCTACTAATCACCCATGATCTTGGCGTAGTGGCAGAGATGGCCGATTATGTGATTGTTATGTATTCCGGAAAGATTGTGGAGGAGGGGGAGGTTGTTGAATTGTTCAACAACCCCAAACATCCCTATACAAAAGGGCTGCTCAAATCGAAGCCGGTAATCAATCAGCGACAGGATGAGCTGTATTCCATACCAGGTCAAGTGCCAAATCCGCTTGAGCTGGTGCCCTCTTGTTATTTTCATGACCGCTGTGAGCATTGCATGCCTGTATGTGTCAGCCAGCAGCCCCGGCTTAAAGAGGTGGCCAGCAGACAAAAGGTAGCTTGCTGGTTGTATGAGGAGGCGGTTGTTCATGCCTGAGGCACTGCTTGAGGTCAATCATTTAAAGAAATATTTCCCTGTTACTAAGGGGCTCCTTAACCGAACCGTTGGGCATGTAAAGGCTGTTGACGATATTAGCATTACCCTTCAACCTGGGGAGACGTTTGGGCTTGTAGGGGAATCTGGGAGCGGCAAAAGTACAGTCGGACGGACGATTTTACGGCTAACGGATAAAACGGCAGGTGAGATCAAATTCAAAGGGATAGACATTCACTCCCTGTCTCCCGCTGAATTGCGCAATATTAGACCCCAAATGCAGTTGATCTTTCAAGATCCTTATAGCTCTCTTAACCCACGGGTTCGTATAGGAGATGCCATTGGTGAAGCTTTACTGGATCATGGTTTATGCTCAAGGTCCGAGGTGCGAGATCTGGTGCTTGAAGCGCTAGCAGCTTGCGGTTTATCTTCTTATCATATTGATCGCTTTCCGCATGAATTCTCCGGGGGGCAGCGGCAGCGGATCGGGATCGCCCGTGCGCTTGTTTTGAATCCTGAGCTGATCATTGCAGACGAACCAGTTTCAGCACTGGATGTTTCCATCCAAGCACAGATTATTAATTTATTTAGTAAGCTCCAGCAGAGTCGAGGGTTAACGTATTTGTTTATCTCCCATGACCTGAGTGTTGTGGAGCATTTGTGTTCAAGAATCGGTGTCATGTATCTGGGCTCTATGATGGAGACGGCTTCAAGAGATGAACTGTTTAAGAATCCGCTCCACCCGTATACCAAAGCGCTGCTGTCGGCTGTTCCGATTCCTATTCCAAAGCTGAAAAGGGAAAGAATTGTACTTAAGGGAGATATTCCGAGTCCGGTAAACCCGCCTTCTGGCTGTAAATTCCATACCCGTTGTCCCTTTGCGCAAGAGGTTTGCAGATCTGAAATCCCGGTATTTCGTGATGTTGGCAGTAACCATTTTGTAGCTTGTCATTTAGTTTAATAGTTGTCACAAATATAGTAATGATTTACTCCTAAGTCATGAATAATTAATGTTGAATTGTATAATAATACAATTTGACCTTATTTTTACCTAGGCTCAAAAGTCTTGAGAGGTTTCAAAGCCAGGTCAATGGGGTAATTAGAGAGTGGTTAGGTTAGGCGTACATATCTAATCGGTCTAGTATAAAATCCCTACTTAGGAGGAATCATCGTGAATACAACAGTACGTTTGACAGAAAGATCCGGCTCGACTTCTTCACAGCGCAGAAAAGGCTTTGTACCGGTAGTCGTGTACGGTGCAGGTTCAGATAGCCAGTCCTTTACAGCGGATGCTAAGACAATTTCAGGTATTTTAGCCAGCAACCCACGGGCTGTTCTTACTTTGGAATTGCCAGACTCGGGCAAAAAGAACGTGGTTATTCAAGAAATCCAACGTCAGCCAATCTCTAAACAACTGCTGCACATTGATTTTCAGCAGATTGATATGAAGGCCAAATTGGATACAAAAGTAGCGTTCCACTTTACAGGTGAACCAGTAGGTGTGAAGAGCGGCGGCGTGCAACAAATTGAATTGCATGAGCTGGATATTCGCACACTTCCAGATAAAATAGCTGCATCCTTTGAAGTGGATATCAGTGGACTAGATATTGGTGATCAATTGCTGGTATCTGATTTGCCGAAGCATGAAGGCTGGGAAGTATTAACGCCTGAGGACACTTTGATTGTCCGTATTTCACCTCCAGCAGCGCAAGAGCCAACAGAAGAAGATACTGCTGAACCCGCTGCAGCTGAAACTGCTGGCGAAGATAAAGCAGAATAGTATAGAGATAAATAGTAAAGAGCAGATAGAATCCTTATAAAGGAGCTGTCTGCTCTTTTTGTTTTGCCTTCATAAATATGAATTCATAAAAAATATGCTGGTCTTTCGTATGGTTTCTCAAATGGCAATTTTGGTTGTTTCGCCTCATTTAGTTAAAAATTTACATAAAATCGTTGACGAACGGGTTTCTAAGCCTGAAAATGAGGACAATTACCATGGTGAAATATTCAAAAGTCCCTGTTGTTGCTGTTTGAAAACGCTTTAGTTTTTATGCTTCAAAGAACTCTCATTGCCTAGTTCATCATGATTAAGAGGAGGAAAGTTATGAAGATGAGGAAGCTGTTTTCGATCTTAATGACAAGTTTGCTGGTGCTTGGGGTAGCTCTACCCTTTGGTGGAAAAGCGAATGCAGATGCTGCAAGTGACGCTTCAAATCGTGCTTTAATCTGGTTGAAAGCCCAGCAGGATGCAACAGCGGGGTATGCTTTTGAGGGACTGGTAGATAGCTTTGAAGATTTCTGGGGACCAAACAACCCCAAACAGATTGTATACACGTATGATCAAGCGGTTGCAGCTATCGCCTTTATTGTAAAGGGTGAACGGACGCGGGCAGAGCAGGTTTTGAACAAAATGCGGGACATTCAAGATCCTTCCGGCTTCTGGCTGAATTCTTATTGGTATAACAACGGCTTCGGAGAAGAAATCCGTAAACATGTGGGACCCGTTGTATGGATGGCAATGGCTGCTATGGCTTATGAGAAGCAATATAATGATACACGGTATCGTCCGATGGCACTTAAAGCACTCGATTGGAGTTTACAGTATAAAAAGGCTAATGGCAGTATTGCAGGAGGATGGAGTGGTTGGAGTAATTCCGATGAGCCTTGGAGCTCAACCGAGCACAATATCGATATTTACCGGGTATTGCAGTATTATGCTTCGGTGGATTCCTCAAAGGCAGCCACTTATAACAGTGCGGCTTCTGGAGTCAAAACCTTCCTGGATAATTATGTGTGGGATGACACTGTCAAACGTTTCAAGGGGGGCTGGAAAAACGATACAAATCTGATCGACCCCAAAATACCTTTAGACGTGAACCCTTGGGGAGTGTTAGCTTTAGGCGTATCCGGGGCCCATAACTACGGCGCAAGCTTAACCTATGTGGAAAATGCCTCCGGCACCCCGGGAACACTAGCAAATCCGCGTTACAAGCAGACGCTTACTTACAATGATGCTGGGAATACGCTCACCGGATACGATTTTGACTGGACAGACGAAGTATTGCCGGCGTATGACGATAACGGAAATCAAATTGGCAATACGGGTGCTGACGTATGGTTTGAAGGAAGCGCATTCATGTCACTCGCTTATTATCTGCAAGGCAATGCCTCAAAGGCAGACGCCATTAATACAGAGATTATTAAAAAACAAGGCACAAGCGGTGCTTCGCTCGGGGGTATTCCCTACTCGCTGAAAGGGTCCAGCAACAGTTATTGGGTGATGGCGCAGCAAAACTGTGTTTCCAGCACAGGCTGGTTAATAATGTCCCTGCACCGGTTTAATCCATTCACAGGTCAATATTTGACGGGTGGTGGTAATACTGGGGATACAACCGCGCCAACCGCTCCCGCTAATCTAACGGTAACCAGTAAGACGGATACAGGAGTTAGCTTAACCTGGTCCGCTTCTACCGATAATGTTGGCGTTACAGGTTATATTGTTTATCGCGGAACACAGCAGGTGTCCACTGTGGGGGGAACTACAGCTACTGTTAGTGGACTTACTCCAAGCACAGCCTATACGTTTACAGTAAAAGCTACGGATGCAGCAGGTAATTTATCCTCCGCTAGTAATACCGCAACAGTTACTACTAATTCCACTGGAGGCAGCGGAGGCGGTGATCATGTGACGGCTGACTTTACAGCAGGGGTAACGAGACTTTCTGCTACAGAGGCGAGTATCTATATTACACCTGTAACCAGTGCTCTTTATGTAGATGTACATTACAAGATTAGCGGTGGTTCCCAGCTTAATTACCGGATGACTAATAACTCAGGAACATGGAAGCAGACGGTGAGTGGATTAAGCGCTGGCAGCAGTATTGAGTACTGGTTCACTTATGAGAAATCCGGCCCGCAATATGATTCAGCACATTATACTTTTGTTCAGTAAGATTAGCAGTTCGTAAAAATCATTCTAAGAGAAGGCTGTTCCATGCTGCCATTTATAAGCGGCGGGGGCAGTCTTTTTTTGTGGGAAAAATAGTGAATAACCGTTAAATCCTTCTCAAGACGGAGGTCTGCTCTTAAGGTATGCTTTAAAATCTTTGGGGGAGACGTTAGGACTCGATGGTCACTAGCGTAGGTAGGTATGAGGTGAGTTTATTTTATTGGTTTTACAACGTAACAGTGTTATGTTACGATGGCTTCAAGGAGTGATAAGCATGGAAGAGGATTTGATCTCGAAGAAGCAGCTATTGGAATTAACCGGTATATCCTATGGGCAATTGTACCGCTGGAAGCGGAAGCAGTTGATTCCAGAGGAATGGTTTATCCGTAAATCTACGTTTACTGGACAGGAGACTTTTTTTCCAAAAGACATGATCTTGTCCCGTATCGATAATATTGTGAATATGAAAGATGGACTTTCTTTGGATGAAATGGCTGATAAGCTATCAGATAAGGCTTCTTTTGACAGAGTAAGTGTATCTGCTGCGGAAATTATAGAACGTAACATTGTTTCGTCAGTGACACTGGGGAAATTTGGAGAGAGGCTTGGTGTCAAGAATGGATATAGCTTCGATCAGCTCACTTATTTATTGGCTGTAGACCGCCTGCTTAGTGCAGGGGAGATGAATATGGAGGAAGCAGAGCTCCTGTTTCGAACCTTAATGAATAAAGCCTCCAATCTTGAGAGTGACAGCTGGGAGTTGTTTTTTATCCGCAAAATGGGGGTGTCATCCTTTATTCTGGCTCAGGCACCAGCGGAGTTATGGTTCGATGAAGGGGTAAAGCTGGTCAGTAAAATACTCAGTGCAGATGTAATAGAACAATTGAAAGGTAAGCTTGCTTTTAAGCTTGTTGAATAGGGGGTTACTGTAATGGATAAACGACAGCTGCCGGATCTGATTATAAACGGAGTCAGCGGGGGGGCAGGAGGTACTTATAACAGTGTGCAAATCGATGGTGTAGGCAAAGTAACGGGACCCATCGTGACGCGAATTTTTAAAGGAAATGGGCATATGAATTTGAAGAATGATCTCTCGGCGGAAGAAGCGGAATGCAATGGGACGATGAAAGTGCTGGGACATTTGCGTTTTAACTCCCTAAAGGTGGATGGAATGATTACTGTCGGTGAGAGCTTTCGGGGAGAAAGTTGCACTCTTCATGGAATGCTGAATATCAAGGGTGATTGTGAGCTTGAGGATTTTGCGGGGGAAGGAAGCTTTAGTGTCGGAGGTTTACTTAGTGCAGGACATGTAGACTTCAAACTGCAAGGGCAGGGAAAGGCGCATGAAATTGGTGTGGAGAGTCTAGTGATCCGGCAAACGAATAGTGGAGTCTGGAGCAAAATGTTAAGTGGAATCATCCCTAAATTAAGATCGGAGCTGCGGGCTCGGACTATTGAAGGAGATTTTATTGATTTAGAGTATACAATAGCGGATGTTATCAGGGGCAATATTGTGATTGTAGGGCCAGGCTGTACTATCGAACGGATAGAGTATCGTGATCAGATCACAGTACATCCAGAAGCAAAGGTTGGAAAGGTGGAGAAGATCAGTGACTGAAGAAACAACTCGGAGTAATTTGAAAATAATAGGCACAACGACCTCAGCGGGAGGCTTCTTTCGGGACATTAAAGTTACTGGGGAAGGTCATTTTGCAGGTGATGTAGATTGTGAGAAGCTGAGCCTGACTGGAAATGCCAGAGTAGATGGAAACCTGCTAATGACCAAAATGAAAATAACCGGTGAGATGACACTTTTGGGTAATCTTGAAGGGGATTCCTTGCGGGGTCAGGGTGAAATTAAAGCAACCTCCGTAAAAATCGACGATATTCATCTTAATGGTAATTTGGAGGTCAATGGTGATTGTGAAGGTGAACATCTGCGTATTTCGGGCGCTCTCAATGTGGCAGGACTGCTAAGTGCGGAGCAACTGGAGATCAATTTATATGGAATAAGTAGAGCGAAAGAGGTTGGAGGCAGTGCTTTAACGATCAAAAAAAGCAAGACCGGAAAATTCCTGCATTTGATGAAGCAGAATCCTAAAGTGCTTTTTGAGGCTGGGCTCATTGAAGGCGATACGATAGAGCTGAATAATACAAAAGCAAATATTGTCAGAGGAGATCGGGTAATCATCGGTGTGGACTGTGAGATTGATACTGTGGAATACCGTAGTGTTTTGGAGATTCACAAGAATGCAATAGTGAGGCATCAAGTGAAGTTGTAACACATAGTTATAGATCTTTTGACAATGGGGAGTGGAATAAATGAGTGCTGCCAAAGCGCCCAATCTGGGCATTGTTATCGCAGGTCTGCTGTTAGGAATACTGATGGCCTCCATGGACAGCACCATCGTTGCTACAGCAATGGGCAATATTGTTGGGGAACTAGGCGGTATGGACAAATTTGTCTGGGTAACATCAGCTTATCTCGTAGCTGAGATGGCGGGGATGCCTATCTTTGGCAAGCTGTCTGATATGTATGGGCGTAAAAAGTTTTTTATTTTTGGGATTATTGTATTTATGGCAGGTTCGGCGCTTTGCGGGACGGCAGAGACAATTACTCAGTTGGCTGCTTATCGGGCGGTTCAGGGAATTGGAGGCGGCGCGCTAGTGCCGATTGCTTTTGCCATAATGTTCGACGCCGTACCACTGGAGACACGGGGAAAGCTGGGCGGTGCATTTGGTGCGGTGTTTGGATTATCAAGTATTTTTGGTCCATTGCTAGGCGCGTATATCACCGATCATATTGCTTGGCAGTGGATATTTTATATTAACTTGCCGCTTGGACTGTTGGCTTTTGTGATGGTCGTATTCTTTTATAAAGAATCACACGAGCATTCTAAACAACCTATTGATTGGCTGGGTGCGGGCACACTGCTGGGCTCTGTCATCTGCTTAATGTTTGCGTTGGAGCTGGGTGGAAAAGAGTACGCTTGGGGCTCATCGATGATCCTCGGCTTATTTGCAGCTTTTGCTATATTGGCGGCAGTGTTCCTTTTTGTGGAGACGAGAGCGAAAGAGCCGATCATTTCCTTTGCTTTATTCAAAAAAAGACTGTACGCCGTCAGCATTCTGTGCGCGCTATTTAGCGGTGCTGCATTTATCGTGGCTTCCGTATATATCCCGATCTTTATCCAAGGTGTATTAGGGGGTTCGGCTACCAATTCAGGACTTGTCCTGCTGCCGATGATGGTCGGCTCAGTAATTACCGCCACAACGGGAGGATTCCTGATGGCAAAAACCAGTTACCGCAATCTGCTGATACCTACGTTTGTACTTTTGGTGATCGGCACAGGACTGGTAGCAACGCTTACTCCGGAAGCTTCACGTCTCTTGGTTACCTTGTACATGATTTTAATCGGATTGGGCATCGGCGCTTCCTTCTCTGTGTTAAGCACAGCAGCTATTCATGGTCTGACTGCGCAGCAACGCGGCTCCGCCAGCGCAACACTGAATTTCATTCGTTCGCTTGGCATGACCATTGGAATTACCACATTTGGCATTATTCAAAGCCATTATTTCTCGGGCAGTCTAACTAAGTTGCTCACAGCAAATGGAGGAGGAGCTGCTTCTGCGGGGGCTGCTGGGGTTATGGATTTTAAAGATCCGCATTCCCTGTTGTCGCCTGAGACTAGAGCACTCATTCCACCGGAAATTTTGAGCAAAATTACAGAGGGACTTTCCTCTTCCATTGCGAACACCTTCGCTTGGGCGGTTATTCCAGCTGCATTAGCTTTGCTGGCTTCCTTTTTTATGGGGCGTCAGAAAATGGATGCCTCCGCGGAGGGGGAAGTTCAGACGCCCGGGCATTAGGCTGTGGCAGAAGACGTTGGGCATTCGAATAATGAGCGGAAATTAGTGCGTATTATACGGAATGCAGTGATTGGTGTAAACAAACTATGGTTGTAAAGTGATGGAGCAGCTTCTCATTTGAGAGGCTGCTTTTTTATGTGTGGTTGGGAGTACAAATGAGCATGAACCCTCGAAGTAAGGGAGCTGCGTTGAAGGATGAGTAAATGCGATGAATCCTGGAAATAAGTGCATCTGGATCCGACGGCATGAGGGAATGCGATGAATCCAAGAATGAGTCCGATAGCAGGAGGGAATGCGGTGGATCCAAGAATGAGTCAGACTGTATGAGTGAATGCGATGAATTCTCGATAGAAGTGTGCCTGATTTCGCTGCATGAAGTGTGTTGCGGACCGTATAGTCGCTATTGCTGATTTTTGAGCTACTTTGCCGTAGTTTCGGACTGTATAGCTCTTATCGGCATGCATATGCTCGTATTTGGACTATATTTGTGTGGATAGCTGCACCTGATTCCGATAACATGAGGAAAAGCGCTGAATTCGGGAAATAAGTGCATCTGGGTCCGATAGTATGAGGGAATGCGATGAACCCAAGAATGAGTCCAATAGCTTGAGCAAATGTGATGGATTCTCGATAGAAGTGCGCCTAAGAATGATTCGAGGAGTGTTGCGGACCGTATAGTCGCTATTGCTGATTTTTGAGTTACTTTGCCGTAGTTTCGGACTGTATAGCTCTTATTGGCATGCATATGCTCGTATTTGGACTATATTTGTGTGGATAGCTGCACCTGAGTCCGATAACACGAGGAAAAGCGCTGAATTCGGGAAATAAGTGCATCTGGGTCCGACAGTACGAACAAAGATGATGGATTCTAGATAGAAGTGTGCCAAAAAATGATGCGTGGAGTGTTGCGGACCGTATAGTCACTATTGCTGATTTTTTAGCTACTTAGCCGTAGTTTCGGACTGTATAGCTCTTATCAGCATGCATATGCTCGTATTTGGACTATATTTGAGTGGATAGCTGCACCTGAGTCCGATAACACGAGGAAAAGCGCTGAATTCGGGAAATAAGTGCATCTGGGTCCGACAGTACGAACAAAGATGATGGATTCTCGATAGAAGTGCGCCTAAGAATGATTCGAGGAGTGTTGCGGACCGTATAGTCGCTATTGCTGATTTTTGAGTTACTTTGCCGTAGTTTCGGACTGTGTGGACCTCTGTCAAGAAAGTGGACAGTCACGCAACAGACATTCTAGTCAATTGCTCAGCAAAACGAACTGGAGAAAGATACCCCAGCGCGCCATGCATTCGCTTGCGGTTATAATAAAACTCAATATATTGAAAAAGTGTCTGGTAGGCTTGCTCCTTAGTTTTGAATCGTGGATTACAATAAATGAGCTCCTTTTTCAAAATGCTGTGCCACGACTCGATACAGGCGTTATCATAACAGTTACCTCTGCGGCTCATGCTGGACTCCATGCCATACGCTTTCAACTGCTTCGTGTATTCATGAGAAGTATATTGAGAACCTCTATCGGAGTGATGTAATAGACCCTTTTCCGGTTGCTTAGCTTCGTAAGCATCTTGTAAGGCGCCCGAAATCAAGCTAGTTTCCATATGGTTCTCCAAGCGCCACCCCACGATTTCACGCGTGCAAAGGTCCATCACACTAGCCAGGTACAAGCGCCCTCCCCGGCAAGGAATGTATGTAATGTCGGTAACCCATACTGAATTGGGTTTGAGTATTTTAAATTGCTGGTTCAGCGTATTTGGGGCAATCGGATGGTCATGATTGGAGTCGGTGGTCTGTACGCGATACGTTTTGGAGACAATGGAGCGAAGCTTCATATGTCGCATGTACACACTCACCGTGCGTTCGGTAACGGTATAACCTTCTTGATGCAACAGGCGAGTGATCTTCGGACTCCCATACCGCTTTTGATGGTCTGCAAAATGATACTGAATTCGCTTCATTATCGCAGCCTTACGAAGCATATGCGTACTGTTTTTTTCTGTCCGCCACTTGTAGTACCCGCTCCGTGACACATGTAGGGTCATGCACATCTTCTCCAAGAGAAACTCGGAGCGATGTTTTTCAATAAACTGGAATCTCAGTTCCTTGGTTTGCTGAAGATGTGCACTGCTTTTTTTACGATCGCTAATTCCTCTTCCACATCAGCAATCTTGTTATCTTTTTCTTGAAGTTGACGGCTCATTTCTTTCAACTGTGCCTCGAGTTCCCGTACTCGATCCACGCTAGCTGCCGGTTCATTCTTTAGTTCTCGATACTGACTCATCCATTGATGCAGGGTACTTTTTGGGATGTTGAGCTCTTCCGCCAAGTCGCCCACTGTCTTTGTTTGCTCTTGAATGAACTGCACTGTCTGTTTTTTAAATTCTTCGTTATACCGTTGTCGATGTTCTCCCATGTGAACACACCTCCGTGGACTCATTATCGCCAGTCTGTTAACTACTGTCCACTTTTTATTCTAGCTTCAGTATAGCTCTTATCGGCATGCATATGCTCGTATTTGGACTATATTTGAGTGGATAGCTGCACCTGAGTCCGATAACACGAGGAAAAGCGCTGAATTCGGGAAATAAGTGCATCTGGGTCCGACAGTACGAACAAAGATGATGGATTCTCGATAGAAGTGCGCCTAAGAATGATTCGAGGAGTGTTGCGGACCGTATAGTCGCTATTGCTGATTTTTGAGTTACTTTGCCGTAGTTTCGGACTGTATAGCTCTTATCGGCATGCATATGCTCGTATTTGGACTATATTTGAGTGGATAGCTGCACCTGAGTCCGATAACACGAGGAAAAGCGCTGAATTCGGGAAATAAGTGCATCTGGGTCCGACAGTACGAACAAAGATGATGGATTCTCGATAGAAGTGCGCCTAAGAATGATTCGAGGAGTGTTGCGGACCGTATAGTCGCTATTGCTGATTTTTGAGCTACTTTGCCGTAGTTTCGGACTGTATAGCTCTTATCGGCATGCATATGCTCGCATTTGGACTATATTTGAGTGAATAGCTGCACCTGAGTCCAATAATACGACGAAAAACGCTGAATTCGGGAAATAAGTGCATCTGGGTCCGATGCCAAAACTATGAAGTGTGAAAAACCATAACGGAAGAAGAGAACATAGCGCACCATAGTTGATGTAGCAGATGAAGAGGACAAAGCGCACCGTAGTTGATGTATCGGACGAAGAGGACAAAGCGAGCCATAGTTGATGGAGCGGACGAAGAGGACAAAGCACACCATAGTTGATGGAGCGGACGAAGAGGACAAAGCGCACCATAGTTGATGTAGCGGACGAAGAGGACAAAGCGCACCGTAGTTGATGTAGCGGACGAAGAGGACAAAGCGCACCATAGTTGATGTAGCAGATGAAGAGGAAAAACGTACCATAGTTGATGTAGGGAACGAGGAGGGTCTAGTTGCCCATAGCTCCCAAGCGCCCCTTAGAAACCATTTCTTTCAGCGGCAGGATGAGGGGAATTCCCGTCATCCTGCCGCTTTTTATAAGCCAAAAGGCATGTAGGCTCTCCATCACTAGACCCACAGTGATTAGGTAGAAAATGGTCGAAATATATGCGAATTTGGTTCACAAGCATCAGACGGTTCTCCAGTGAGGCCGTTCTGTGTTCTATCTCGCCATACATAAAGGTTCTGATACTATGAAAACGTAATCAAAATCTGGGTATAGGAGATTCCGACATGGGGGTACCTTCTGGTGAATTACTTCCCAGCGTCGATCCGGTTCATCGATCCCGCTGGAAGATGAAGAACAAACATAAATTGTTCTTCATGGCTTTTCCGTTTCTTATTGTCACCTTTATTTTCTATTATCTGCCGATCAGCGGATGGATTTATGCATTTTATGATTTCATTCCCGGAATACCGTTGTCTGACACGCCATATGTCGGGTTGAAATGGTTCAAGACGATTGTATCCAATCCAACACAGACCGCAGAGGTTGTGCGCGTGCTGAAGAACACTCTTGCCATGAGTTCACTTGGACTAATTACCTCGATATTTCCAGTGATCTTTGCGATTTTTCTGACCGAGATTAAGTCAGGCTGGTATCGCAAGATGGTGCAGACGCTAACCACGATTCCGAACTTTATCAGCTGGATTCTGGTATATGCATTGGCCTTCTCGTTGTTCTCCGTTGATAACGGGGTCATCACACATATTTTAGTGCAGCTTGGAATCGTTGATGAGGGTTATAACTTTTTAGCCTCCAGCTCGAATATTTGGGTCACGATGATTATTTGGTATTGGTGGAAATCGTTAGGCTGGGGTGCCATTCTCTATCTTGCTGCAATCGCAGGCATTGATCAAGAATTGTACGAGGCCGTTGAGGTGGATGGTGCAAGCCGGTTCCGTAAAATCTGGCATATTACCATTCCGGGTCTTGTCCCAACCTTCTTTGTCCTACTGCTGCTCTCCATAGGTAACCTAGTCAATAACGGGATGGAGCAGTACTTTGCCTTTCAAAATGCGATGAATAAAGATTCCATAGAAGTGCTGGATCTTTATGTATACAATATTGCGTTCGCTAACAACTTTCCGTTTGCCACTGCTGTCAGTATGCTGAAGTCGGTCGTCAGTGTAATTCTACTGTTCGCGGCAAACACCTTATCCAAGATGGTGCGTGACGAATCTATCATTTAAGGCAGGGGTGATCCCATTTGAGAAAGAAAAAACTAACTTCTGGAGAATTAATCTTTCAAATTATTATCTACACACTCTTTGGATTGTTCACCCTGTCATGCATTTATCCATTCTACTATTTGTTCATTAATACGATCAGTTCGAATGATCTTAGCGCAGCGGGGTATATCAAATTTTATCCAAGGCAGATCCATTTTGATAACTATAGTAAGGTTCTAAGAATCAGTGGTTTAGGTCATGCGGCGACAGTCTCTATTTATAGAACAGTTGTTGGTACTTTGCTCACCGTTGGATCTTCGGCATTTCTTGGGTACTTGTTCACCAAAAAGGAAATGTGGGGCCGGAGTATTTGGTACCGCAGTGTTGTAGTCACGATGTATTTCAGCGCAGGGCTGATCCCATGGTATATCACCATGCATAACTTGCATCTGACTAATAATTACCTGGCTTATATTTTGCCAACTATTATTACTCCTTTTAATATCATTTTGGTCAAAACCTTCGTCGAGGCTATTCCGCCCTCACTTGAGGAGTCGGCGTCAATGGATGGAGCAGGTTACTTCCGGGTGTTCTGGAGTATCATTGTTCCTCTTACAACACCTATCTTGGCTACGATTACGATTTTCTCAGCGGTGAATCAGTGGAATGCCTTTATTGATACGGCGTTTCTAATGACAGATACGAAATACTTTACGCTCCAGTTCTTATTATGGCGTTATTTGAACGAATCCAGCTCGCTCGCAGCCTTAATTCGTAATTCACCAGATATGGCCGCTAGTGCAGCAAATATGCAGACTCCAACCTCTGTGCGGATGACTGTAACGATGATCGTCGTATTGCCGATTTTGATCGTATATCCGTTCTTCCAACGCTTTTTCGTCAAAGGAATTATGATCGGTGCGGTTAAAGGCTGATGGGTGGCCGCTCTGGACCAGAACTGGGTTTTCCTCTGCTATAAGCAGAGTTGAACTATAAGTGAAGAGATGAAAGGGAGGGTATAAAGCAATGAGATTAAGAAGAGCATCGCTTGTCATGCTATCCGTAATCCTGGTCTTCGTTCTTGCAGCATGTGGCGGGGGGAATAATACGGCTAATTCGGGCAAAAACACGAGCACAGAGAAACCTACGTCGGCTGCCACAAATGCCCCGGCGGAGGAGACAGCAGCACCGGATGACGGAGCGCTTGATCATTCCAAGCCGCTGAAGCTGACTGTATTCTCAACAACCGCTAACTATGCCGGTCCACAGACCGGATGGTTTGCAAAAATCATCAAGGATAAGTTCAACATTGAAATGGACATTGTAGCTTCAAACCTGACTGGTGGAGATACCAAAATCTCTGCAATGATGGCTTCCGGTGATCTTGGAGATATCATTATTTTCGGTGACGACAAGAACCACTATCCAAATGCCATCAAAGGAAAGCTGCTCTTGGACTGGACACAGGACGGTCTTTTGGACAAATACGGAAAAGACATTTCTAGCACTTTCCCAAAAGCTATTGAGAAAGCAAAGGTAGCTTTTGGCGGTGGATCATCAGTCTTTGGTATGGGGAACAGCGTAGCTTCTAACCCATCCGGACCTTCTGAAGGAAAAGATATGACTTGGGGTCCAGACCTGCGCTTTGATCTTTACCAACAAATTGGAGCGCCAGAAATTACAAAGATTGAAGATTATCTGCCTGTGCTGAAAAAAATGCAAGAGCTCGAGCCTAAGAACGAACAAGGCAAAAAAACCTATGCTTTCTCGATGTGGTCTGATTGGGATGGCAACTATAAAATGACATTGGCTAAACAGTTCGCAAACATGATGGGCTATGACGAAATTCCTGATACTGCTGTGTATGTTAAGGCAGATGAAGAAAAGTATTATGACTTTTTATCCGAAGATAGCTGGTACATGAAATCGCTCAAACTGTATTTTGAAGCTAACCAAATGGGGCTGGTTGATCCGGACTCTATGACGCAAAAATTCGACGATGTTGTAGCGAAATACAAAGATGGTCGTCTATTGTTCTCTTGGTTCCCATGGCTAGGAGCTGCTAACTACAATACACCAGAAAGAACAGCCGAAGGTAAAGGTTTTGCGCTAGTTCCGTTCAAAGATGAATTGATGTATTCCACAGGCTTCAATGTTTACGGTGGTAACGGTATTATTGCAATCGGCGCAAAAGCTAAGGAACCTGCTAGAATTATGGAATTCATTAACTGGATGTACACACCGGAAGGTGCAATGATTTCTGCAGGAAGTGGTACAGCAGTACCTAACGGACCTCAAGGTCTGACCTGGGATATTGATGCAAACGGCAAACCTGCAGTGACTGATTTTGGTTGGAAAGCTTATACTGATCAACAGAATACTCAAGTTCCTGCTGAATACGGCGGTGGTGACTACTACTATGGCTCCAATCAAATGAACTTCTCGTTTGTGGTTCCGGCGATGGTGAATCCAGAGAATAGTGAGCCATTCGATCATAATCTGTGGACAACAACCCTGGAACGTAACCCTTCCAAGCTTGATAGTGACTGGAGAGCGAAGATGGGCGTTCTGACTCCTAAGGAGTATTTTGAGAAAAACAATCTATTGGCTGTAGCACCACAAGGCTTCACTGGCAAAGAGCCGTTAACCATGGATAAAACAGTGGAACAAAAGAATAAACAAATCGGTACGGTTATTCAACAGATTTCCTGGAAAATGGTCTTTGCTAAAGATCAAGCGGAATATGATAAGTTGAATAAAGAAATGCATGATAAGGTAAATGGTCTTGGTTATTCCGAAGTTATGGATTTCTCGATTAAAAAGGCTGAGGAATTGTTCGAGGCCCGTAAAAGCGTTAAATAAACACGGCTAGTAACTATAAAATAAGGCGGGGCGGCGTGGAGGCTGTTCTGCCTTATTCTATTCAATTAAGGATAAATGTGGTATTCTCACATTAATATAAAACGCTTTCAGATAGAAAGAAGAGGATAATCCAGATGGTAAGAGTACCCCTGCGGAGTCATACTCCAGCTGTCAAATCCTTACGCAATACCTTATTTATCTATCTAGTAATCGGAACACTACTTCCGCTTCTCTTAGTAGGATTCGTAACCTACACCTCTATTTACTCCATCCTTTCAGGTAAAATTGGCAACGGGATCAGCGCTAGTCTGAGACAGGAAGCCTCAAGCCTGGAGAATGCCATCGACAATATGGATTTTGCCTCCAAGCAGTTTGCTCTGGACGGTCAGATTGTGCAGGAGATGTCCTCATTTATTCAGGAAAAACAAATTTTTCGCAAATCGCAAATGATGAATTCCATCAACCAGAAGATCAATCTAGTCAATTTTACGAACCCTTATATTGGACTTACAGCCTACATTATGCCGGACAGCGATGATCCCGTTCTGTTTACCAACATGAGCGCACGCAGAAATTTTGATATCAGTACATTGCCGTCCTTTATGCGATATAACGGGGCTGACTATTATGGACCACACCCCACTATGTACGCTGTTGGTGACAATCTCGTGTTCTCGGAGCAGCGGATTGTCCGTGTGCCGGGCCAGCATAAGCTTTATATTTATTTGGAGACGAATTATAGTTTGTTTCGCAAAATCTTCAATCAGGAGTCCTACGGGATGAAAGTAAATCATCTGCTGGTTAATCAGCAAGGTAACAGTACAAAAGTGATCGACGGCAAACTTCCGCTAAGTATTATTAAAGCTGCGGGAAGCAACTCTAATCTCACCCATGAAACGCTTAGTGGATATCATCTGTTTCGTTACGCGAGTCCTCAGGGCTGGAAACTTATTGCCGTTGTGAAAAAATCAGAATTCAACAGTGAAATTTATTCTTGGTTTTATAAAATGATCTTACTTGCCTTCTCCACCCTTCTTTTTGCCGGATTTCTGGCTTGGATCATCTGGAGGAAAATTTATGGTCCGTTGCGTAAGGTTAACCTTGAAATCAACCGAATGGCGGAAAATGTTACCGCTCCGGTAGCCTATACGAATGTGGAAGAATTTGATTTTGTGCTTACCAACTTTCAGCAGATGAAAAAACAGGTGAATGAGCTGATTGTTGCGGTTGCCCATAATGAGAAGCAGAAAAGCCAATTTGAGATTGAGAAGTTGCTCAGCCAGATCAATCCTCATTTTTTGCATAATACCTTAAATACGGTACAGTGGATGGCCCGGTTAAACGGCCAGAAGGAGATCGACAAGCTGGTCACTCTTCTTGTAAAGGTGCTGCATTATAATCTGGGCAAGCAAAGCATCATTGTTACCATTGGCGAGGAAATTGAAGCGATTCGAAATTATATGGAGCTGCAGCGTATTCGTTATGATTATGAATTTGAATTTAACGTTGAAGCTGATGAGGATGTATTGTCTGTGGCTGTCCCGAGATTTTTGCTTCAGCCTCTGGTGGAGAACTCGATTTATCATGGATTAAGCGATAATGGCAAGGTAGATGTTGAGATAATGAAACATGGTGAAGGAGAAGTTCAGTTATGTGTAAAAGATAACGGAGCTGGGATGGATGCAGATACATTAGATCAGCTGTTGTCTGATGATGGAGCAAAAAAACGGGGACTTGGAATTGGTTTTTCATATGTGAACCGGATGCTTAGAACCTATTATGGAGAACAAATGAAGCTAGAGATGTTCAGTAAGCCAGGAGAAGGTACGGTTGTATCCATTGTGATTCCGAGGAAAGGTAAGGAGGACTTCGATGATTAAGGCTGTAGTTGTCGATGACGAGAGACTCGTGCGAAAAGGCTTCATATCCCTGATTGATTGGTCATCCTTAGGGATTGTTATAGTTGGGGAGGCAGGTGATGGTAAATCTGCTTTGGAGCTGCTTCAACAGCAGGAAGTAGATTTATTATTTGTGGATTTGACCATGCCCGGCATTTCAGGCTTCGAGCTTATTAAAATGGTTAGACAACGGTTCACAGGTATTCGCTGTGTTGTCCTTACTTGTCATCATGAATTTGACTATGTTCAGGAGGCTATGCGTTTAGGTGCCGTTGACTATATTGTAAAAACACTGCTTGAGATGGAAAATGCGGATGAAACTATCAGACGTCTTGTCGATCGTATTAAATGGGAGGACAATACGCGGGATGCTCTGGTTCGTGGGGAGAGTAAACGTATGGCTGCTGATAAGGCTCTGCTATATTTGCCATTAAATCATCAATGCAATGAAGAAGAATTATTTCAGCTGTCCAGCGTGAAAAATAATCCGCTTATTACTTTTCATGAGATGTGGATGTCGCCCTTATTGCATCGTTTCTCAATAGATGAGAGCAAGCGTGAACTAAAGATCCAGCTATCCGGACGATGGCAGACCGCACTGATCAGTGGATTGAGAGATCAACCGTTGCAGGAACTGGAGGAACAGCTCACTGCGAAATTACGCCGTATTCTATTTTATCATCCTGAACCTGAGGATTTGACCTCATTGAAATATGAAGACATAAAGAAGGAACCAGGGGCTCCCTATTCAAAACAAGAGGCGGATAATCTGTTGGAGCAAGCACAGAATTTGAAGTGGACAATTGATGGAAAGGAGTGGGAGAAATTTGTAGCAAACATACTTCAGCAGAAACCCCGTTCTGATCAGTTTCTGGCGTTTGCACACTCTCTAATACAAAGTTGGAGTTCTTTACTTTTAAAGCCTGAAGATGCTGCTCAACTGGAAAAGGACATTTCCCATAATCTGAACTGGTGTCATTGGAAGAACTGGCTGCGGCGATTTTCTGATCATGTGGGACGAAGAATGCTGGAGCTTGGATTAACTAAAGAGGTTATGTCCTGTCTTATTCGCGCAGTTCGTTATATGCAGAGCCATGCAGGTGACAAAATCAATCAGAGCGACGTAGCAGCCGTCATTAATATGAGCCGTGGTTATTTCAGCCAGTGTTTCGCTCGTTTTGCCGGAGAGACATTTGGTGAATGTTTACGGGGAATGCGGCTGGAGCTTGCCAAATCACTGCTGCTGGAGACTACACTTCCCGTCTGTGAGATTGCTTCGCGGTCCGGTTTTGAGGATGATCGTTATTTCAGCAGATTGTTTAGAGAACGTATTGGTAAATTACCAAGTGAATTCCGTGCGGAGGGGAAAAACCAAATATGAAATTTTGGAAATCTATCCTCCTAGTGTTTATGGTCATTGGAATGACATCATGTCGTGACAATATCGGTACTGTAGATTCAGTTGCAAGCCCTCAGGCAGGGGATGAAGATACTTCTATCGCTTATAGTAAATATGAGGATCCGATTGTGATCCGGGTGGGATTTAAGGTTCCCGACTCGCGACTTAATACAGGTGACAGCAACGATAACAATCCAATCACCCGTTATTTAGAGAGCATTACGAATATCAAAGTGGTTCACTCCTGGGAAGCGAAGGGTGAGGATGCTTTTACGCAAAAGGTGCAGCTTGCCATTGATAGCAACGATTTGCCTGATGCCATGGTTGTGGATCGGGATCAATTGAAGAAATTAATTGATAATGACATGATTGAAGATTTGACAGAGACATATAAAATATATGGATCTGAACTTATCAAGGATATGTACAATTCTACAAAGGGAGAGGCGTTAGAGGACGCTTCCCGCGACGGTAAATTATATGGATTACCGAATGTAGCTATTGATGCAGACTCTCCCGTGCTGCTCTGGGTACGTCAGGATTGGCTGGAGAAGCTGGAGCTGCGACCTCCACAAACTTTTGAAGACATCGAGAAAATTGCCAAAGCTTTTATTGAAAAAGACCCTGACGGGAATGGAAAAAGAGATACCGTCGGTCTAAGCGGCTACAAAAATATCGTATATGGAACTAAACCATTAGTTAATGGTCTGGATGCTGTTTTTAGTGCATTTCATGCTTTCCCCACGAATTGGATTAAGGATAACAACGGAAATATCGTGTATGGCTCCATTACACCAGAAACCAAACAAGCGCTTGCTAAACTTGCTGATTGGTATAAACACGGGTTGCTGGATCCGGACTTTGCACTATATAAGGAAACTCAGGAGCCTATTATTACAGGTAAATCAGGGATGTTTTTTGGTCCTTGGTGGATGCCTTATTATCCTTTGTCAGAGGCAGTGGCTTTGGATACGAAGGCAGAATGGAGAGCATATGCAGCTCCAGTTGATGATTCCGGTAAGTTTGTCGCTCATTTGGCTCCGGTAACAGATCGATATCTTGTTGTGCGTAAAGGGTTTGAACATCCAGAGGCTGTAATCAAGCAATTGAACGTGTTTACAAGACTCGAAAGAAGACAAGATCCTAATCAAGAGGAGGTAAAAAAGCTGGGTGATTTCTCTGCGCAGACAGGCATTCAGCTGCGTGCTTATTATCCGTTCGATCTTTTGATAGATTATAGGGATGCGATTGAGAAACATTATGCTGATATCCAGCAGGCTTTGCACGGAAAGATAGACCCGGATACATTAAATTCTGATACCCGGCTCATTTATGATCAATGGGTAGCGGAAACAGAGCAGCCCAAAAAAGATCTTGAAGGCTGGAAAGCAGCGAATGCGTATAAATATGGAGTAGCTGTGTTAACCTCAACTGCTATAGAGGGAGTGCGTGGGGTCTTTTATGGGAACACCCGACTTATGAAGACCAAGTGGCCGGAACTGCAGAATCTGGAGAATGAGACGTTCTTAAATATTATTGTGGGTGATTCACCGCTTAGTGATTTTGATGTGTTTGTAGCTAAATGGAAGAGTATGGGCGGGGAAGAGATTACGGAAGAAGTTGCTGAAATTGTAAAGCAAAAGTAAACGTAAAAGTGGGATGCCTCAACAGCCGAGTGGCTTTGGGACATCCTTTTTCTTATGTTCTATTCTTCGTTTGTACTGATTTTTTGCAGCAGGAAATGTAGTTGCTCTACTTCTTCATCGGTTAAATGGCCCACAAGGCTTTTATTAAATTCATCTAAGATGGACTGTAAAACTGGGAAGAAATCGATGGCTTTCGGGGTAGGATATAGAAGGTGGGAGCGTCGATCATTAGGATCGTCTTTGCGCTCGATATATCCCGAATTCTCTAATTGCTTCACAGAACGTGCTGTAGTTGCTTTATCGAACTTCAATTCGGCAGTTAACTGATCCTGAGTAATGCCTGGCCGAGAAAGAATCAATTTAAGAAAGCTATGCTGTCCACCACTACCGATTCCATAAGGGACAAACTGCTTAACCAGTTTCTTTTGATTTTGACGGTGAAGATGGGAAATTAGCTTCCCGATAGGCTCTCTTGCCAATATAGACACCTCTTTGGGTTATAAGTTCGCTCATTTTTTGCCTTGAAATAAAGTGTACAATAAAGTCGTTGCGCACGCAACTAAATTGTTGTACACTGGGTATGGCGAGTTTGGTTGCGTGCGCAACTAAACGGTGATTATTAATATTTAATGAGGTGTTAGTTATGAGTTCTGTAAGTGCAACCTACCAGGAGGATAAAGAAATTCAGAAGAAGCGCTGGATGATTTTAATTGTTCTGAATATATTTACGTTTATGTCCACCCTTGATGGTAGTATTGTCAATATTGCTCTGCCTGAGCTATCCAAACAACTGAAGTTGCCCATGGCGCAAATCGAATGGGTAACTACAGGTTATTTAATGGCGATCTGTGCAGCGATACTTTTCTTCGGCAAGCTTGGAGATATCGTAGGAAAGATTCGAATCTTTAAGATTGGCACCATTATATTTGTTATTGGATCTATGCTGTGTGGGCTTAGTGTAAGTTTACCAGCCTTGATCGCTTCACGTGTTATTCAAGCCTTGGGTGCTTCGATGACCATGGCGAACAGTCAGGGAATTGTTACGGATATCTTTCCTGCCACGGAGCGTGGTAAAGCCCTTGGTTTCATTGGTACATTCGTGTCTCTGGGAAGTATAGCTGGTCCAAGTTTAGGCGGGATTATGGTTTCCACCTTAGGCTGGGAGTATATCTTTTGGGTTAACGTGCCTATTGGTCTGATCGCTATATTTTTTGGCTGGAAGGTATTGCCTAAGGATTTAACGAGAGTGAAATCTTCGATTGATGTGCCGGGCAGTTTACTGTTCGCTGTTTTTATTATTACTTTGTTCGCAGGATTATTACTAGGACAACAGCTAGGGTATGGTAACAGCTTAATTTTTACATCAATAATTGTTGCTGTCGTCAGCTTCATTGCTTTCATATGGACGGAGCTTCGTAGAAAAGAACCGTTGTTGCAGCTGTCATTATTTAAGAATCCGTTGTTTTCTTTAAGTATATTATGTGGTTTTCTCGTATTTACAGCGAATTTCTGCTTCAATATTATCGCGCCGTTTTATGCACAGAACATGCTTAATTTATCGCCATTCTATGCAGGCTTCTTGTTAATGCTGTTGCCGATATGTATGGTAGTCGTGGCTCCAATGAGTGGTGCGCTATCGGATAAAATAGGCTCTGAATTTTTGACTTTTGCGGGGCTGGTGGTCATGGTTATTGCACAGTTCGGATTAGCACAGCTTCATGTAGGAAGTTCTGTTGTGCTGGTAGGTGTGTGGATCGCTATGCTGGGTATAGGAAGTGGCCTGTTTCAATCGCCGAACAACTCGCTTGTTATGTCTAAGGTACCAAGAACACAGCTTGGTTCTGCGGGTAGTGTCAATTCGTTAGTTCGTAATGTCGGTATGGTTGTCGGCATTACAATTGCTACTACAATTCTTTTTCAAGTGATGAGCAGTGAAGCCGGCTATAGAGTGACAGGGTTAGTTCCCGGCCGGCCAGAGTTATTTATCGAGGGTATGCATGTAGTGTTTGTAACCTCGGCATCCATATGTCTAGTGGCTGCTTTATTAACTGGCTGGAGATTGGTGAGTGCAAGAAGCGCCAGAGTGCAGTCATCGGAAAGATAACATAAAATGAAAAAGATCCTTCTGGCGCTACGGCTAAGAAGGATCTTCTTTGTGATGAAATTGTAGGGCTTCCTTAACGGCTTGCAAGTATTGATATTGATAACGCTCATCCGGTTCCAGATAGGCGCCTTCAGCCCATTCATTCCAGGCGTTGATATAAATATATTCACTTTTGAACATTTTTTTGGCGCGCTCAATTTGTCGTGAAAGGTATTGGCCGAATTTTTGAGGATTAGCACCTAAGGTGCTTTGTCCGGCAGGGCCTTTCCGTGGTGTGTTATCCCAGTTGACAAAGGCTCCCGGATATATGATTTCTCCGTCCCTATGGGGTGTCCGCTCCAACATGGATTCCCATAACTCATCATAATCAATTACGATATGCCTCTGATCCTCCACCTGCTTTGAGCTCCATAAATGCTTAACCCCGCCATGTGCGAATGTGTAATGCGGCTCAAATTCCAGACTGGCATCGAATCCTTGCTCTTTCTGTAGGGGGAAACCGCCTAGTGTCCGGACCAGATGAAGTCCTTTAAGTCCGTTCTGCAGAGCCAATTCGCGCCAATATTGAAGCATTTCTTCACAGCGCGGGATACTAGCAGATCTATAAATGATAAAGACAGGCTTATCTTCTACCCGGATATAACGATCATCTTTGAAGGCTTCCAGCAACGCAAAAAAGTGCATTCGCCAATCCCGTTCTTCTCCGTATTCCTGTGGCATCAGTACATCCTCTTCGGTGCCATCCCAGCTACGTGTCCATGGTTCGTTAGCCCAAGAAAGGCAAAAGGGGAAGTCAGGCTCTTTGCTCGCAAGAATCTGCTGAACCGGTTGTTCCAGTAGTCGCCTGCCATTAAACCAATAGTGATAATAACAAAAACCGTAAATGCCATGAGCCCTTGCAGTCTCTGCCTGCCATTGTTTCACTTTAGGATCCGTTAAATCATAGTAGTTATTATTTAATGGCTTCTTGGGCTGATCATGTTCAGGATAAAGGGCTGCAGCCTTCCTGACATTTGTCCATTCTGTAAAACCCTCACCCCACCAGGAATCGTTCTCTGTGATCTGATGAAACTGAGGCAATACAAAAGCAATGCATCTCAAGTCATGCCACCCCCTATGGTTCCTTGAATATTTTTCTCAGCAGTAACTTTCCTTGCTGGATATAAGAATGGTTATATTTAAGTTCCTTTAGAGCACGAGAGGCAGAAATTCTCCTTTCTTCACTATGTGAAAAATAGTGCTTAAAGCTTTCGGAGAGCTCTTTGAAGTTCTGGAAACGAATGAGATCTTCTTCTGCAATTCGGTAATTATGAAGATGGGGATGATCCTCCACTAACTGAAATACACCGCAAGCGGTGACCTCCATAATCTGCTGCATAGAACCAGTGCAATTGATGACGATTTTTGCTCCATTATAATAACTGGACATATCTTTACTATGGGTGATATCCAGGAAATTTCTGGGGGGGGCCCAACCACGCCCGGCGATCATTACCTTAAGGCCTTGAAGCAGGTCTGAATACGCCAACGTGTAAAGCACACTATCGATTTGAAAATCGCCGAGAATGAGTACGTCACTCTGATAACAGTCCTCCACACGTCTTGGATAATAGAGATCCGTATCCGCAGCATATGGGAGATAACTGGAATGTTTGCCCCATAAACCCTGATAATAGATCAGATTAGCTATGTTCTGTGTGAAAATATAATCGAATAACAATGCCAGATTACGTTCTGTTGGAGTAAGACAAGCTGCATCTGCCATCCATACCGCTTTGGGAACGTTGGAAGTTTTCAGAGCAGGGAGGTTCTCCTCCGGAAATAGGGTCTCCGATCCTAGAGCTAATATTAGATCAGGTTGAAAATGGGCTAAATATTCCTCCAGATTATGCTGGAATTTAATAGCAAGTACTTCTTTGACCAAATGCCTTAGTTGATCTTTAAAAAGTCGTACATTAGGCATTTTATCGCTGGCCTCTGTAGGAACCAGCAGCAATATTCTTAATTGCTTGAGTTCCCGTTGCAGCGGCTCTGCTCTATAAGAGTTCATCTCAAGGATGAGGTTATGGTGTTGCGATGGATTAACTTGGCTGATGGTGACTTCGTGACTTGAAGGCCTTTCAGGAGTGAGCCTATTAGCTGTCTTCTTCATAATTCCTCCTGTATTCTGTGGAGCCAGTCGTCCGCTCTAGCACCGAGTCTTGCTAATCATTATATGTGTAGGGGGTTATTTTGACTTTAGGTATAAGACCATTAATCAGAGCCCTGAAGATAAAAAGCGGATTTAGTGAAAGCTGTATATCTATCTATGACAGGGCTGGCTTGTTTAACATAAGATATGCTATAAAACCTGAAAGGGATGATCGCCTTGCCAACCTTCGATAACGTTCTAGTTACAGGAAGTCAGACCATTCAAAATGATCTGCACGTTAATGGAAATGAGACTATCGATTCGAATCTTCATTTGAATGGTAGTCAGACCATAATGGGAAGCCTAAATGTGAACGGCAGTGAATCCATACTTGGTCATCTGGGGGTAACCGGTGAAATTAGCGGGGCAGGCACCATTAGAGCTGCAACCCGGTTGATCGCTACGAACCAAGCAACATTGCCACCAGGCGCTCCTACCAGCCTGCAACAAGTTCGATACTTTTCTGTAGGTGCTGTAGGTCAGACTGGTCTCGTGCTGAAGGGCACAGATGGAAATGATTATGTATTATTTATCGATTTGACTGGCGGAACACCTAATATTGGCATCCAACGGGCTTAATCAAGGTAAACTAACATTCTCAGCATCAGATTAATAAAAAACAGCAAGTCTCCTAAGTACAAATAGGGACTTGCTGTTTGAGGTTTCTATTAATTCTTAAAGCTATGAATTGGAGCTGGGATTCGTCCGCCACGATTAATGAAGTTCGCGCAGTTGAAGCCGTTCACTGCCATGACTGGTGCATATCCGAGCAGGCCGCCAAATTCGACCATTTCACCTACGTCCTTGCCGATTACTGGAATCACGCGAACCGCAGTGGTTTTGTTATTCACCATGCCGATTGCAGCTTCATCCGCGATGATACCGGAAATGGTCTCCTTGGTGGTGCTTCCTGGGATAGCTATCATATCCAGTCCCACGGAACAAACACAGGTCATAGCTTCCAGTTTCTCTAGTGTAAGGGCACCCCGCTGAACGGCTTGAATCATGCCGTGATCTTCACTGACTGGAATAAAGGCTCCACTAAGGCCACCTACATAGGAGGAGGCCATCACGCCACCTTTTTTAACATTGTCATTTAGGATCGCCAGAGCAGCGGTTGTTCCCGGTGCGCCAGCTTCCTCCAGACCCATGACTTGAAAGATTTCGGCAATGGAATCTCCGATTTCTGGAGTAGGGGCTAAGGATAAATCGATAATCCCAAAAGGAACATTCATCCGTTTGGAAGCCTCTTGAGCAACTAGCTGACCGACACGTGTGACTTTGAAGGCTGTCCGTTTAATGGTTTCACATAAGGTTTCAAAATCCTGCCCTCGAACCTCTTCAAGCGCACGTTTGATTACACCAGGACCGCTGACGCCAACGTTGATGACACATTCCCGCTCCCCAACCCCGTGAAATGCTCCGGCCATAAAAGGGTTGTCCTCGACTGCATTACAGAAGACTACCAGCTTGGCGCAGCCGATGGAATCCCGATCCTTGGTGCGTTCTGCAGTTTGGATAATAATGTCGCCCATTAATTTCACAGCATCCATGTTGATTCCACTTCTGGAGGAACCGACATTGACCGAGGAGCAGACTCTTTCAGTGACTGCCAGTGCTTCAGGAATACTGTCGATCAGAATACGATCGCCTTTGGTGCAGCCTTTTTGTACAAGTGCAGAGAAGCCGCCAATAAAGTTAACGCCTACCTCTTTTGCAGCCTTGTCCAGGATTTCAGCAACAGGTACATAGGTATCTGTCTTCACCGCACCAGCGGCAATAGCGATGGGTGTGACAGAAATCCGTTTGTTAACGATAGGAACCCCAAATTGTCTTTCCAGATCTTCACCCGTCTTTACGAGCTTTTCAGCGGATCTGGTGATTTTGTCATATACATTTTGATTAAAGGTGCGCATATCCGTGTGGGCACAATCCATGAGGCTGATCCCCATTGTTATGGTACGCACATCCAGATTCATTTCACGAATCATCTTATTCGTTTCTTGTACTTCCACTAGTGATATCATGGTCAGCCATCCTCCTAGATTCGGTGCATAATATTAAAAATATCCTCATGCTGAAGCTTGATTTCCACGCCAATCGATTCGCCAAGCAAATGTAATTCCTCTACGATATTCTCAAAAGCTTTAGTTGAGCTAGAAATGTCTACAATCATCATCATGTTAAAATAATCCTGAACGATCGTCTGCGAAATATCCAGAATGTTCAAATTGTGTTCGGCTAGATATGTACATACTTTAGCAATAATCCCTACTTTATCTTTTCCTAATACAGTAATAATTCCCTTCATGAATACAGCCTCCCTTTATATTTATTGATTTCACCGTGTATACGGAATGAACCATTCCAACTATTATTGCAAATGATGAAACAAGCTTCAACCAAAGGTTTTTTGTCAGTTTGATTAAATATTTATTTTGACAGCTGAAATTATAGAAAATTCATTTGACAGCCTATAAAAAATGTGATGAACTGAGAGTTTGATATGATAGTCTGAAGGAGTAAATATGACTACACAAAAATATAAAGACATGGTTGAGCAAAGAACGAAGATGACCCTCCAGGAATGGACGGAACAGGCGGAAGTGAAGGAAAAGGACATTTATCGTTTTTTGCATAATTTAAAAGGCACTGCTGGAACTGTCGGATTACCAGATGTCGAACAATTTGCCGAGGATACGCTGCCCTATTTCATGGAAAGCAGTCTTAAGAGTTGGTCGGTTGAGGAATGGGGGGATTATTTATATCCACTGATTCCATTGTTTAATGTCCATTCATTGGCAGCTTCAAGCTCTGTTAAAGCATTGGATAAAAAGGGACCTGCTGAGACGCTCACGCAGAATGATATTCTTCTTATCGACGACGATGTAGAGTTAGTTGCTTATCTGAAAGAGTCGTTGGAGAAGCAGAATTACTATGTAAGCATAGCCTTATCTGCTGAACGGGGACTCAAAATCTTTTATGAAACGAAACCAGATCTCATTCTGCTGGATATTCTTTTACCGGATAAAAGTGGGATTGAGGTGTTGAACCAAATTATCGGCAAGGCTAAAAAGGAACGAATTCCCATTATCATTATAAGTGGGGAGTACTCCAAAGCGACGCAAATGCATGCGTATTCGCTGGGGGTGATGGATTTTTTACCGAAGCCTGTAGATATTGATTTATTTCTGGTATTGATCAAAAATCGCTTTCAGCTTAAGAGAGAATGGCAGGAGTCCATCATCGTGGATGATTTGACCGGCGCATTCAATCGCAAACACTTTAATCAAGTCATGAAGCAGTTGATTGGTGATTTTAAGCGGACCAACCGCGTATTTTCGTTAGCGCTGATTGATTTGGATTATTTTAAAAACGTTAATGATACATATGGTCACCTAATCGGAGACGAAGTTCTGCAGGGCTTTTCCGAGCTTGTGAAGAATTCCATCCGTCTGGAGGATACCTTTTGCCGTTATGGGGGAGAAGAGTTTGCAGTGTTCTTACCTAACACGGATGCGGAATCTGCAATGTTGGTTATACAGCGTATTCAAGAGCGGTTTGCGGCTACTGACTTTTTTGCGAAAAATGAAATCTTTCATGTGACCATCTCTAGCGGGATTTCTGAGGTAACAGATGCCGAGAATATAGCCGATAAATTGATTGAGGAAGCAGATCAGGCTCTTTATGCCAGTAAGCATGCTGGAAGGAATCAGACAACGCTTTATTCGGACCATTTATCCACTACTAAAAAGCATTCGGTTCTGAATGTGATTGTTGTAGATGATGATACGCTAATTCGTAGAATTGTGACCAGTCAGTTCGCCATTTGGGAGCCGGATAATATTGCTGAGGTGAAGGTTAGCAGCTATGCGAATGGGCTTGATTTTCTGCAATCGGATTGGTATGCCGTGGATGAGAAGTATATTATTTTGCTGGATGGTGTGATGCCTGATCTGGATGGAGTAGAAGTTCTGGAAAGAATCCGCAAAACGTATCCGGAAGTAAATATATTAGTGATCATGCTGACGGGAAGAAATAATCAGGCGGATATTGTACATGCCCTGCAGATGGGTGCCGATGATTATGTAGTGAAACCGGTTCATATGCCTGAGTTATTGTCGAGAATAGAGCGGTTGGCTCATAGATTTTTGTTCTAATTGGTTTCTGAATATGTTGTGAGCACCAGGAGAGATCTAAAGCGGAGGGAATTAGGCAGCTATGCAAAAGGTAATGGTAGTGGATGATGAAGAAGTATTACGAATGTTAATTGTAGACACCTTAGAAGATTTGGAAGACGTGGAGATCCATACTGCCGAGAACGGATTAGAGGCGCTTTCAAAATTGTCACAGGATCATTATGATTTGGTGATATTGGATTATATGATGCCTGAAATGACAGGGATTGAAGTCCTAGGCCAACTGGATGATGAGAAAAAGAAGGCTACAGCTATTTTAATGTTAACAGCCAAAGCCCAAGATGTAGATCGTCTTCGAGCGGTAGATGCAGGCGCACGTTATTTTATGCCAAAACCTTTTAGTCCGATGGAACTCTTGCAGATTGTGGAGGGGATCCTAAGTGACAAAGGGAAGCAGCTCTAATCACAGTATTAAAAATAGATATTTTCGTATCATTGCCTTGGTTTTTTCGTTAATCATTATTATGGGATCTGTATTTTTATTTTTCATAAATAATGAGCAGAACAAATTAAGTAGAGACCGTGAAGTTCTGCAGAATAAGGCGGACACGATTAACGAATTGGCGACTGCATTAAATGAGGTTTTTTTCCGAGCGAGGGGATTCAGCGCACTTAAGAGTGCCAATGAATTAGATCTCCTAAACCTAGGACTTGTTAACTTTGATAAGATTCTGGATACCTATTCTAATCTCAATTTATCTCCGGAAGAAGCCTTGTTTAGAGATGGTTTGAAAGCATTTTATGTTCAGTACAAAACTAAAGTTTTACCTGAAGCGATTCGGTTTGTCGAGGCAGATGATTATGTGTCTTTGAGAGCTCTATCCGCAGATGGGAACACGAAATCAGTGAATGATTTTTTAATGTATACAAAAGAGTACAAGCAACGATCCGATGCCGCATTAAATACTATGGCTATGGATTACATCAAACGTGCCAATGAATTTACCTTTATCGCATTCTTTTTCAGCACGATTATTCTGCTAATCTTCACCTTTATGATCTGGCGGATTCTGAAGAACCTTATAGATCCTATTCTGAAGCTGGAAGGGGCAACCCATTCCCTGGCTGCAGGAGAAGAAATTCTTCTGGGCAAGCTTAAGAATCAAGATGAAATTGGCCGACTTTATGATGCTTTTCTTAATATGGCTAGAAGTATTCAAGATAAAGAAGAAGAATTGATGATGCAGAATGAAGAGCTGCATGCGCAGCAGGATGAACTTCAGGATCAGCAATATAGGCTGCAACGCTCGCTTAGTGAAATTGAAAGTATGATGAAAGCTTTGGATCAATCGTCTGCGGTCGGGATCCTTACTGCTAAAGGTGTCTTTACCTACGCGAATGATAATTTAAGTGGATATACCCGCTATAAAAAGTCTGAGATTATCGGTTACACCTATAAGTTATTTGAACTTTATAATATCTCTGACGA
This sequence comes from Paenibacillus sp. FSL R5-0636, assembly GCF_037974255.1. Classification (NCBI taxonomy): domain Bacteria; kingdom Bacillati; phylum Bacillota; class Bacilli; order Caryophanales; family Paenibacillaceae; genus Paenibacillus; species Paenibacillus sp. FSL R5-0636. Next base: position 4,620,303 of record NZ_CP150232.1, on the reverse strand, counting down.
GGGTTATCAGAAAATTTTTAACAAATTAAATACAGGCGGAGTGTGGAACAATGAGCTGCAGATTCTAGCCAAAGACGGATTGCCCATCTGGCTGCAACTAACGATTGTGCCGTACCTGAATGAAGAGGGTGTGATTTATCAATACATCCTTATTGCGAACGATATCACCTCAATGAATAGCGTGCAGCAGGAGCTAGCCGAAACGTTAAAAAATACAGAACAGACCAAGATGATGCTTGAGCTTAATAATCAGCTGAATCATGATATTACTTATACCTTGGATAAGCATGAATTTGCCGATAAGTTTATTGAGTTTATGCATCGCCTGTATGCCTTTGATTCGAGTTTCTTCCTGCTTGTGAAAGATAATATCGCGGCTGTGAAAGGCATTCCGCAGGAGAATGTGGAGCGTTATCTTGATCATGAGAACAATGAGATGTTATATCGCTTGCAAGCGGAAAAAACGTACCTAATCAAGCGTTTGGCCACACAACCAGAGCAAGGGATTTCTGCGAGTGAGGTCTATGTTTACGACTTCTACACTACTGTTGTGAACGCAGAGGATGAGATTCTTGCAGTGTTCTGTGGCAGCCGGATTGGTCATTCCTTCAGCAAAGAAGAGATTAATGAGGTTCAGGGGATGATGAACCGCGTAGCGCTGGCGATTGAACGTTTATTCATGTATGAAGAGATTGAACATGGACGAAAGCTGAATCGGGACATCGTAAATAATGTGAACGAGGGCATACAATTTGTGAATACAGAAGGTATGCTCCTGCAGATGAATAAAGCGTTGAGCAACATTTTTAATTATGAGTGGACAGAAGGAACTTTGATTCCCCGACAGAAATGGATGGATTATTTCATCGAGCACTCGAATGAGAACCATGAACTTCGGATGTTTTTTGAAAAAGCGATTGCTGAGGATGCTCTGGAATCCAGCAGCATGCAATACTCCATTGGAACTGAATCGATGAAGCATATTGATGTGTATGCGATCCCTGTATTCCGTCGCGAGCTGCGTATTGGTACATTGTTTGTCTACAGAGATATCACTAGAGAATATGAGCTGGACCTTATGAAATCTGATCTTGTCAGTACGGTAAGTCATGAGCTAAGAACACCGCTATCGAGTGTGCTTGGTTTCACAGAACTGCTATTGTCTAAGACCATGAAGCCTGAGAAGCAGCTTAAATATCTGGAGACGATTCATAAAGAAGCTAAACGACTGACGGAGCTCATAAATGATTTTCTTGATTTGCAGAGAATGGAGTCAGGTAAGCAGCAATATATCACGGAGCATTTGAATCTCAGTGAAATTGTATTAGGCGTAATTGATCAATATAAACTGAGCAGTACCCATCATGTGCTCCTAGTGGATGAGGCTTTGAATGCGGATGTTGATGTGGACAAGGATAAGATTGTCCAAGTTCTGACGAATCTGTTAAGTAATGCGATTAAGTTCTCGCCTGATAACAATGAAGTTAAAGTACTGCTGCATAACGAGTCGGATAGGATTATTGTACGTATCCAGGATAATGGTCTTGGCATTCCTAAGGATCAAATAGGACAGCTATTCCAAAAATTCAGAAGAGTGGATAATAGCGCCTCTAAAAGAATTGGAGGAACAGGACTTGGACTTGCTATCTGTAAGGAGATCATTGAGAAGCAAAAGGGAAATATCGGTATAGATTCCGTAGAAGGAGAAGGCACTACCGTCTGGTTTAGCCTCCCTATCCTCCATGCGGAAGCGAGCCGGCAACAGGATGAGCTTAATAAATGGAGCACCGATAAAGAGCTCAAGCCTAATGTAATGATCGTTGAAGATGATTACAGTCTTTCGTTGCTTTTATCAGAAGAGCTTAAAGGGAAGGGCTTCCGTGTTACCCATCATTACCATCCACAGCAAGCTTTTGATCAGGCCTTGAAAACACCATTTGTGGCGATAGTGGTAGATTTGATGTTGGGTGAAGAGCTGGATGGCTGGGATTTGATCCGAATGCTTAAAGAAGATCCAAGAACTGAAAATATCCCTATCGTTATTTCTTCTGCTCTGGATCAATCGGATAAGAATCAATTAAACGATGTAATTCAAAAATATTTAACTAAACCTTATCCGCCCGGCGAGCTATCGAATACGCTTGAGGAGATAGTGAAGATTAAGACGGGGATCGGCGAGGTGTTATTTCCCGAAAGTAAGCAAAAATTATAGCTTTTATTTATCACAATATTTTATAAATAGTATCACTTTTTATAATGAAACCGATCAAAACAGGTTAAATCATACTGTTTTGATCGGTTTTTACGTACTATATAGATACTTTTTCAATAAATTACAATTATTAGGTTAAATCGACATCATTGATCGTTTACAATTATTGTGATAGCCTGATTTCATGAGGTACGGATCATCAGAAGATTTCATGTTTAGGAGAGGTGGATATTGTTGCAACTACAGGTAACGAACAGTCCTTTTAACGAGAGCCAAGTCGAGCTACTCAATCGTCTTCTACCATCCTTAACGGAGACACAGCAAATATGGCTTAGCGGTTATTTGTCGGCCATGGGCCTTACTACTGCACCATCGGCAGGTGCCGGGGTTCAAGCAGTGCAATCAAATACGATAGGAAATGCGGAAGGTAGTGCCGTTAGTCAACCTGTAGCTTCACGTGAAGTGACCGTGTTGTTTGGGTCCCAGACAGGGAATTGCCAACGGCTGGCTGGGAGCTTGTCCCGCAAGCTGGAGGAGCAAGGATTTCAGGTCACGATCACTGCGATGAACAGCTTTAAGCCCAATGCACTTAAGAAGGTTGAGAACCTCCTATTGCTGGTCAGTACTCACGGTGAAGGCGAGCCGCCAGATAATGCACGGATGTTCCATGAATTTCTCTATAGCAAAAGAGCCCCTCAATTAGAGAATCTGAAGTTCTCAGTGTTGGCACTGGGGGATACCTCTTACGAATTCTTTTGTCAGACCGGCAAAGACTTCGATCAGCGGCTTGAGGAACTTGGCGGCAAGCGGTTAAGTCCGCGTGTGGATTGTGATCTTGATTATGATGATTCGGTTACCGAATGGTTTGAAGGCGTGATTGGTGCCTTAAATGCACATTTAAATGCTCCGGCCATTGCGGCAAAAGCGGTTCAAGCTGCGGAAGACACAGATTCTCAGGAGCCTTTGTATACCCGCAACAATCCTTTTAAAGCGGAAGTATTAGAAAATCTAAATCTGAACGGACGCGGTTCCGACCGGGAGACCCGCCATTTGGAGCTATCACTAGAAGGCTCTAACATACAATTTGAGCCAGGGGATGCGCTGGGTGTCTACCCGGAGAATCATCCTGAATTGGTAGACGCTATTATTCATACTATGGGCTGGAATCCTAATGATATTGTTCCATTTAATAAAAAAGGGGAAGAAGGTTCCTTACGTGAGGCACTTCTTCACCACTATGAAATCACTGTATTAACCAAACCGTTGCTTGAGCAAGCGGCGAAGTTATCTTCTTCTAACAAACTAAAGGATTTATTGGCGCCAGAACGTGCGCAACAGCTTAAGGAATATATTCAAGGCCGCGATCTGCTCGATTTGGTTCAGGACTTCTCTCCATGGGAAGGTTCAGCCAGTAACTTTGTGACTATTTTGCGCAAGCTTCCAGCACGACTCTATTCAATTGCTAGCAGCTATAAAGCTAATCCAGATGAGGTTCATTTAACGGTTAGAGCTGTACGTTATGAGGCACATGGCCGTGAGCGTTATGGGGTCTGCTCGGTACATTGTGCTGAAAGAGTCCAGCCGGGAGATACGTTGCCCATCTACATTCAACATAATCCTAACTTTAAGCTTCCAACAAATCCTGATGCGCCGATCATTATGATTGGACCGGGGACAGGCGTTGCACCCTTCCGCTCTTTCTTGGAGGAACGTGGCGAGCTTGGGGTGGAAGGTAAATCATGGCTGTTCTACGGAGATCGGCATTTCGTGACGGACTTCCTCTATCAGACGGACTGGCAGAGAATGCTAAAAGACGGCTTGTTAACTAAGCTGGATGTTGCTTTCTCCCGTGATACCGAAGAGAAAGTATATGTTCAGCATCGCATTCTGGAAAAGAGCCGCGAGGTCTACGAATGGCTGCAAGCGGGAGCTCATATTTACATTTGCGGTGACGAGAAGCATATGGCACATGATGTTCATTCTGCTCTGATTACTGTCATCCAGCATGAGGGTGGGCTGAGTCCTGAAGAAGCGGCAGCTTATTTGGATAATATGCAGCAGGCGCAGCGCTACCAACGTGATGTTTACTAATGGATAGAGGAAAGTTATCGAATGACTTCGGGGGGAGATAACAACAATGGCAAACAATGAAAAGGTTAAGCCGATCGGCGGGCCTCCAAGTGATGTTGAACACATTAAGCAAGAGAGTAACTATCTGCGGGGCGCGCTTGTTGAGACATTAAGCAATCCGATTACCGGAGGTTTGCCGGAAGATGATAATCGGCTGCTGAAATTTCACGGAAGTTATATGCAGGACGATCGGGATTTACGCAATGAGCGTGAACGGCAAAAGCTGGAGCCTGCATTTCAGTTCATGCTTCGTGTAGTTGCCCCAGGCGGGGTAGCGACACCAGAGCAGTGGCTAGTGATGGATGATCTGGCACAAAAATACGGTAATGGGACCTTACGTCTGACTACCAGACAGGCGTTTCAAATGCACGGGGTACTCAAATGGAATCTTAAGAAAACCATTCGCAGCATTAATGATACGCTGATGACGACGCTGGCAGCTTGCGGCGATGTTAACCGTAACGTAATGAGTAATCCGAATCCTTACCAGTCAGAGGTGCATGCAGAGGTCTATGAATGGGCGCGCAAAGTGAGTGATCACTTATCCCCACGTACTCCCGCCTACCATGAGATTTGGCTAGACGGTGAAAAGGTAGTAGATAGCTTAGGCGAACGTGCGGAAGTAGAACCAATCTATGGTCCGGTATATTTACCTCGTAAATTTAAGATTGGTTTAGCGGTGCCACCTTCTAATGATGTGGATGTATTCTCGCAAGATCTGGGTTTTATCGCTATTCTGGAAAATGAGAAGCTAGTAGGCTTTAACGTTTCTGTAGGCGGCGGTATGGGGATGACTCATGGGGATACCAGTACTTATCCTCAGTTGGGACGTATTATTGGTTTTTGCCGTCCCGAACAGTTGATTGATGTGGCAGAAAAGACCGTAACGATCCAGCGGGATTATGGCAATCGCTCTGTCCGCAAAAATGCAAGGTTCAAATATACGATTGACCGCCACGGTCTGGAATGGTTCGTTGACGAACTGCATGAAAGACTCGGATGGCAGCTTGAAGCGGCACATGATTATCATTTTGATCACAACGGAGACCGTTACGGCTGGGTGAAGGGTACCAATGGAAAATGGAATCTGACACTTTATATCCAAAGCGGACGGATTCATGACCAAGAAGGATACACCTTGATGACTGGCTTGCGGGAGATTGCTAAAATCCATACTGGAGATTTCCGGCTAACGCCGAATCAGAATCTAACGATTGCCAACGTCACTACTGCCAAAAAACGAAAAGTAGCTGAGCTGGCTAAACAGCATGGACTTACAGATGGAGCACATCTTTCTGCATTGCGGCGCAGCTCCATGTCCTGTGTAGCACTGCCAACCTGCGGACTTGCGATGGCTGAAGCGGAACGTTATCTGCCTTCGTTGATAGATAAGCTGGAGCTTGTTATAGATAAAGCTGGTTTGCGCGACGAGGAAATTGTAATCCGGATGACCGGCTGCCCTAATGGATGTGCTAGACCAGCGCTGGGTGAAATCTCGTTTATCGGCAAGGCTCCAGGCAGATATAATATGTATTTAGGAGCAGGCTTTACGGGTGATCGCCTGAATAAAATGTATAAAGAAAACATAGATGAGAAGGAGATCCTAGAGACGCTTGAACCTATTCTTCACCGATATGCCAAAGAACGTCAACAAGGTGAGCATTTTGGAGATTTCGTGATCCGTGCAGATTATGTTAAAGCCGTTACCTCTGGACTTAATTTCCATGACTAAATGAAAGTAGATTTAAAAATGTCCCGGGGCCAGTTGATGGCTGCCGGGGTATTTTTTGTGGTTTGGGCGTAGTTAGATGCGCGGGGTGTCGTGTCGTAAACATAATGCTCCAGAGGTAAAGACGGTAGACAAGAGTAAATGAGCAGCAGATAAGCAGCAGATAAGCGCATACGAGTAGTAGATGAGCGGAAGATGAGTAGTAGATGAGCGATAGTAGAGCAGTAGATGAGCGCGACGAGCGGCAGTAGACTAACAAGGTGACGGACTCAGGAGCCCTTATTTTCTGAAACCTTGCCAATTTGCAGAGTATTCGGACACCAGCGCTGTTATGGGTATGAAAAGAGGCCGAAATAGGCCTTTTTCAGAGGAATAGCGTCTCTCCAGTCCGAAAGTTACTCAAAACGGCTTAAATTGAACTAATAGCGTCATCTGAGTCCGAAAATCTCAACAAAGCGCTCAAAAGGTAAAGAACGGCAGATGAGCAGCAGATGAGTGATAGTAGATTAACGTCAGAGTAATGAAAGAGTCGAATTAGATAGTGTGAAAGAGTGAAATCAGATCAGTAGGAGCAACAGTAGAGTAGTACGCAGAATAGCCAAACAAAAGAGCAGCAACCGACTAGCGGAACAATAGACGAGCAATAGTAAACTAACATCAAAGTAGTAACAGTCCGGCAGTAGACTAACATCAAAGTAACAACAGTCCGGGAGCAGACTAACAGCAGTAAATCACTGTTGACTGACAAATCTAACAACAGTCATCTTTTGAGCTACTATAAGTAAGCATTATCCTAACATCTGCGCTACAACAGATCTAATTTTAAAAACCAGCAAGTCCCCAATCTTGGGAGGCTCGCTGGTTTATGTTTTTAAGGAGCGATGCCGGAGAGCAGTACATCGTTTTGATACAAGGTTACTTTGTTCCAAGTGCTGAAGGAAACTTTGGTTGGGTCGAACGAATAGTCATTTGCTTCATTGAAGTTAGACCAGTCGCTTTTATGCACTCGTAATTGGATTTCTCCTGACTGTCCACCGGCAGGTATGGAGCCCGCGCTAGCGTTGAAAGTAAGCTCAACATAAGAGTCGGCGTTCGTTCCACTAGTGGACCCAAGGGCAACCGATATATTAGAAGCACCGATCTGCGCCCAATCGATCAGACCATTGAGGGAGGCGCTTCCATCTTTAGTAAAGTAATAACGAATTTTCAGTCCATTTAGATTGACTGCCGTTGTTCCGTTGTTATAAATGTTGAAGTAAGGTTTGATTGAGTTATCTGTAGCATTGGTATCTGCTGCACGGTAGTAAAGTGCCAGATTACTGGATGGCGAGCCGGTAGGAGTGGCTGTAGGTGTTACTGTTGCTGTTGGCGTTGGTGTTGGCGTTGGCGTTGGTGTAGGTGTAGGTGTAGGTGTAGGTGTAGGTGTAGCTGTTGGCGTTGGTGTTGGTGTAGCTGTTGGCGTAGGTGTAGGTGTAGGTGTAGGTGTAGGTGTAGGTGTAGGTGTAGGTGTAGGTGTAGGTGTTGGTGTAGGTGTAGTGCCACCATCCGGCACAGGTTGGTAACCAGGTGTTGTGTAAATTTTATTAAGCATAGAGGTTGCTAAGGTTCCGTTTGCTCCATTAACGACTGTATTTCCCCAGTTGCTGAGTGTTCCTGCTGGACCGCTGGCTAGATCCAGATATTCAACGCCTCCGCCATTACCATACCAGGACCAGGCGAGCCAGCCCACCTTTTTTTCCTTAGTGTAGCTCAAAATGGTGGCTTCATCGACATCTCCACCCGTGTGCTTGTCACCGAATTCGCCGATAATTACAGGGGCTCCAATAGCCAAGGCACTATCGATATTACTCTTAACTGTAGCAGCATTACCTCCAGCATATTCGTACATATGAATAGAGAAAATGGTATTTTTTAAAGTATCTGAATTAAATACAGCCTGACCACTAGTGAAAATAGATTGTGGGTATTGACCCCATCCCGCTGCATCTACAACTAAAGTGTTCTTAATGCCCGCATTTCTTAACGCAGGAATTGCCGCTTGGTATCCACTAGCCCATGTTGCAGTGTTCCAAGAACCGTACCATTCATTAGCAATATTCACAATGACACGATCTTCTTTACCGATCAAAGCATCCTTGATGCTGATCCAATAGTTTACTGCAGCATTAAGGTCAGAGGTGTTGTCTGAGCCCGTAGCATCATGCACTTCTAGCATGGCAATCATTTTATACTGATCACAAAGCTTTAGAATATTTTGGACATCAGCTAAAGTATCGAGAGACCACTTGCTGCCATTAGAAAGTACAATTCTGACGGTATTGGAGCCAGTCGCTGCGATGGCCGGTATTGCAGTAGCCAGATCGTTTTTGTACCAAGTGTGTGCATGATTCACCCCACGCATTACAAAAGGACTGCCAGTAGCATCGTATAAAGTGGTACCGCTTACATAAAAACCTTTAACAGAAGTGTTTGCTGCCGCTGCCTGCTGTTGAGGTAGAGATATAGAAAGAGTAAGGATACTGATTAATACTAACAAACTGATTTTCCGGAACGAAAAATGCTTACTGAATTTCATCAACATTTCCTCCTTAATCAAATAGGGTTGCTTCTTAGATTATGCGTATCCTTCAGGTGGTTGCAGTAAATGCACTCAATTACAGGCATGTATCACCTCCTCAGTTATTTTGAATATAACATATAAGGGAATTTTTAGGAATAATAAATAATTTAACGATAACAATAACTTTATGTTTTATTAGAAAATAAGATGAAGTGCTGATCAGGCACTCGTCTTTCATCTAACATTATCATAAAAAAATGATGTTATTTTTAGATTCAGGAAGGAAAATATAATTTTTTTTGACTAATGATTTGGATTTCTCGCGATTTTCTTTCATAATATAAAGGGTAAACTAAATACAAAAGAAGAACCGTTGCCCGAGAGCGATGAGTTCTGTACAGAAGAGGCGATATTATGATTATCATGAAAACGATGGAAGAGATCGAAAAAATGCGTGCGGCGGGAAAAATTCTCGCTGAATGTCATCGTCAAATTGCGCAAATTTTGCAGCCTGGTATTACGACCTGGGAAATTGATGAATTTGCAGAAAAATTTATATTGTCTCAAGGAGCTACTCCTGAGCAAAAAGGATATAATGGGTACCCGTACGCAACCTGTGCATCTGTAAATGATGTAATATGCCACGGATTCCCGAAAAAAGAGCCGCTAAAAGACGGGGATATCGTAACCATTGACATGGTTGTTAACTTAAACGGCTGGTTGGCAGATTCGGCCTGGTCTTACGGCATTGGCAATATTAGTGAACAGGCGACCAAACTTCTAGACACTACTAAGGAATCGTTATTCCGTGGAATCGAGCAGGCGGTTGCAGGCAACCGTATCGGGGATGTTGCGCATGCCATCCAAGTTTATGCAGAGTCTAACGGATTTTCTGTAGTACGTGATTTTATTGGCCACGGGATCGGTTCAGAAATGCATGAAGCTCCGGAAGTGCCTCACTATGGTCCAGCAGGGAGAGGGCCTCGTCTTAAAGAGGGGATGGTATTTACCATTGAGCCCATGCTGAACACAGGCAGTTACAGAACAAAAATTGATGCGGATGGTTGGACTGCGCGTACCATTGACGGTGGATTGTCAGCACAATATGAGCATACTTTAGCGATTACCCCACAAGGAACGATTATCCTGACTGAACTGTAATTTTGATGAAAAATAAAATGACCAGTCTCCGTAATTGAGATTGGTCATTTTTTATTAATCTGTAATGTTGCGAGTGTAATATTCAATGATATCTTTTCTCCTAATAATTCCAACAAATACACCCTCATTATCAATCACAGGAACGAAATTCTGATCCGCAGCAAGCGTCAGCATATCCTCCATTTCTGCATTAATGAGAACACTTTCGTTATGAACATGCTTTTGGATGTCGCTTACTGGAACTTCCCCTATATTGTCAAAGGTTAAATCTGCTGTGTTTTTCAGCTTCCACAATAGATCACCCTCCGAAAGTGTTCCTACATATTTTCCTTCATTATCAATAATAGGGATAGCCGTGTAATGGTGCTGTTCTAATTGTTCTAAGGCTTCCAGCATGGATAGTGAGTTAGTGATATAGGCAACTTGATCTTTTGGCAACAAAAAAGAGGATATTTCCATCGGCATGAACTCCTTTGTATTATGTTTTTTTTGAATAGGCTACTTTTATTTAAACATACTTTTGGAATGGATAGAATTTTAAATTTTCATCCCTTGAATTATAGGTAATAAGTCCTATTGAATAGAGGTCGTATTTTGTCGATTAAAGATATATTATCCTAGAGTGGAGTTGTTCAGATGGCATTGTATCGAAGGCTTTCTTTAACGTTTAAGTTTGTTATGGTGGTAAGTTTAGTAATTATTGTGATCTTTTTCTTTAGTTTAGTCGCAAACCTGGCTAATCTGCGTAGTGTGAGCATATCCAACGGTGAACTTCAGGCAGAGATCGCAGGGAAAAGTTATGCGGAGACCATTCAGAATAGAATGATAGACATTCAGTCGACGGGTGAAGCGCTCGCTGAGGTACTGATTGAATCAAGAGAACGTCAAACCTTGGACCGTGAAGATGTTGTTTCTACAATGAAAACTATGCTTGAGCACAGACCAGAAATTTTTGGGATGAGCATATTATGGGAACCCAATGCTTTTGATCAGAACGATCAGGCTAATATAAATAAGATGCCATATGATGACGGTACGGGGCGTTTTATTCCTTATGTCTTTAGAAATCAAGGTGCAATTAAGGTTGAACCCTTAAAAAATTACGATGTAGAAGGTGCGGGTGATTATTACCTTTTACCTAAAAAAGAGAAAAAACCGGTCTATATTGAACCCTATTCCTATGAGACGACTGGTGGAGCAATAGAGATGATTTCGGTCATGCTGCCGATTTTGGATAAAACGGGTGCATTTCTTGGGACTGTAGGGTTCGATGTTTCGTTAACCCAATTGCAGGAAGAAGCTGTTAACTATAAACCTCTGGGAGGTTATGTTTCTTTAATCACTGGTAATGGCAAATATGCAGCCAATCCAAATGATCCTCAAAGTGTACTCAAAGAGTTCGGTGATACAGAAGATAAAACATTACTGTGGAAGCGTGTGAAGAATGGGGAGGCCACACTGGGATACACGATAAATTCCAAGGGAGAAGACGTGCTGCGGACTTTTGTTCCGATACCAATGCCTGGAAGTGACCAGGTCTGGTACACACAGACAGCGATTTCTAAGGATGTTATCATGGCTGATTATGAACAAGCCAAAACAGAATTTTTTATCATTATGATTATTGGTATTTTGATTTTAGCTGTTATTGTTGGTCTTCAGCTATGGTTGATGGTAGTTAAACCGCTTCGCTTGTTATCTGATAAATTGCAGCTGATGTCTCAGGGTGATTTGACTCAAACCCTGCAGGTTCGAAATGATGATGAATTCGGCAAGATGGCTACACATTTTAATCATATGACCCATAAGCTTCGAGAAATGTTTGGACTTGTCGCTGATTTATCAATGTCTGTGGGAGCTACCTCTGAAGAGCTGACAGCTAACGCTGAGCAGACTGGGAAAGCTGCTGAACAAATTGCTGTGGCAATTGGACGAGTAGCCGAAGGAGCGCAGCTGCAGAGTGATTATGCGGGTGATTCTTCAATGGCGATGAGCGAGCTGAATGTTGGAGTGCAACGGATCGCTGACTCTTCGTCATCGGTGTCTGCGTCTGCAGATGAAGTTACCGATCAGACGAAAAAGGGCAGTGCGCAGCTTCAAATGGCAGTGAACCAAATGTCAGAGTTAAAGCTGTCTGTGGATGAGACGAGTCTGGCAATCGAACGTTTAGGCGAACGATCTGCTCAGATCAGCGGGATTATAGGCCTGATTTCGAACATAAGTAAACAGACCAATCTGTTGGCACTAAATGCGGCTATTGAGGCGTCCAGAGTGGGTGAACATGGCCGAGGTTTTGCTGTAGTGGCCTCAGAAATTCGTATGCTGGCAGATCAGACTAAAAAAGCTGCCGAACAAGTTACTGCTTTGGTTGAAGATGTGGTGCAAGATACTAATCAAGCTTCACAAGCAATGGCTGTCGGCAATGAAAAAGTAATTCTTGGTGTGCAAAGTGTATCTGATAGTGATCTTTTATTTACTTCGATTCTGACAGAGATGACGCAGGTGACTGATCAAATCCAAGAGGTGTCAGCAGCTGCACAGCAGATGACCGCGGGTACGGAGCAAATTTCAGTTACAGTTAAACAATTAGCCGATCTTGCTTCGGAAGCTTCATCTGACTCCCAAAGTGTGGCAGCAGCCTCAGAGGAGCAGCTTGCTTCTATGGAAGAGATCTCAGCTTCGTCGGAGTCACTTAGCTCAATGGTGCAAGACCTGTTGGATAAATTGTCCTATTTTAAAATTTAAATTCCCTTTTCAAATTTTAGAAAAAGGGCTATCCCCTAAGCTATGAAAATGACTGCTGTGTCGAAAGCACATGCTTAGTCACTGGAAAATACGCTTAGTAACCTGCTAAGGGACACAGTGGTCCTTAAACGTAGGATTATCCGATATTTGGAATGTTATCGGACTCCAGTGCAGCTATTGGCCCGAAAAATGCTTAATATGAGCCTCTTTCCAAGGAATAACGTCGCTGGAGTCCGAATTCTAGCTGTAAAGGATAAAAACATGAAAATAACGTCAACTGAGTCCGAAAGCCCCGCAGGATAATGAAAGTGTAGTTGAAGCAGGCCGCGAATGACCAAAAAACGCCGAACAGCGATTCTTCGAGAACAGAAGAATCGCTATTTTGTTGATTTTAAGATTTTGAAAGTGAGGAGGTCAGTCTCCGCTCGTAGAATCACTTATGACACAGCTCCTTCTTTCTTCCCATTTTGTTCATAATGCAGAAGAGTATCTATTTGGTGTTAGCTGTGCTATAATCAATCTATCGAAAGTATTTACCTGGCGAATTCACATAGCGTAGAGGGTTATTCTTTAGACGTTAATAACCTTGTACCATATGTGAATTTTTATTTTTTTAGAGATTTTGTAAGAGATTTTTTGAGGATAAGAATAACATGTAAATAAAAATAAGGTGGTAATTATATTATGCAAACAGGAACAGTGAAATGGTTTAACGCAGACAAAGGTTTTGGTTTTATCGAGGTTGAAGGTGGAGAAGATGTATTCGTACATTTCAGCGCAATTACTGGTGACGGATTTAAGTCCCTGGATGAAGGACAACGTGTAGAATTTAACGTAGTTCAAGGCAATCGTGGTCAACAAGCTGAGAATGTTGTAAAACTGTAAGTAGTAAAATGAATCCCCAAACGTATCGTTTGGGGATTTTTTTATAGAAAGGTGGCGGATGTAAATGCAGGTGTTTGAAGACTGGAATTTAAAAGTTAAGAAAACCTTTAACGCTACAAGTAACAAGGAAGTATTGACGGTGTCTGAAGCGGGAAGCTTGCTTGGGCTGTCTAAAGACCAAATGAAAAGTTATGTAGATCAGCATAAGTTGACTAAAGTTCCGATCATGAGAAGTGTCGTCAGATATCTTTTACTGAAGAGCGAGATCGATATGATTGTGAAAAAAACCTAAGATCAGCATTAATAAATAGGGTAGACCAATCCTTGATAGGATATGGTCTTTTTTTGTCTCACAAATTTCTTATAAATAGAAACTTATCGACCCGAAGATCGTCTATAATAATGGGATATTTTAGGTAACAGTGTCATCCAGCAAAAAATATCCTCACATACTGGTGGTTATCTATCAAAACATTACGTGATATCTAAGGAGAAAATTATGAAACGACTAGAGAGTAAAGATTATTACAAAGCTATTGAGCCTTTAGGAAAAGTGAAAATAAATACGATGTTCGCTGAGTCAGTGGTGAAGCAAGTCATACCTGGCAGCTTATATGTTGACGATATCGTTAACCCGCGTGCTTTTTACATTGCACACCCTTGTGGAATGTCTTTATTAATTGGTGAGTCGGATAATGAAGAGTTTAAGCGCGACCTTTTTGATTACATAACCAATAAAAATATGATTCGGCATCATCAAGAGTTGCTGCAGGCTGATCCAGCGGGAGGTTGGCCGGAAGTTATCGCTCATTGGAGTGAACAGGAAATGCTCCATAGAAATACAAGGGTCAACTTCAGCTTTAACCGCGAGAGATATCTGAACCAGAAAGCTTCTTATCTTAACCAAGACCTTGAAGTGGTGCGAATGAACAAAGAACGGTTTATGGCGGCAACAGGAGGTGTCAATCCTAAGGATTTTTGGAGGAATGAAGAGCAATTTCTTGCTGAGGGGCTGGGCTTCAATATTCTTGATGCTGGGGAAATTGCCTCTACGGCATTTTCGGGTTTTGTTAATGAGCATCAACTGGAAATTGGCATAGAAACCTCAGAAGCACATCGGGGGAAGGGCTATGCCTACGCTGTCTGTTCAGCCTTAATCGAATACTGTCTAGAACATCAGCTTGAGCCGGTGTGGGCGTGTCGTCTGGATAACGAAGGTTCTTTCAACTTAGCGCATAGATTAGGCTTTGAGACAACCTACATGATTCCCTATTATCGGCTGGTAGAATCCGTCATCAGGAAGGGTTAAGGATCCGAATGAAAAATAAACAGATTACCCATTCAGCTTCTTCTTTTTCTTTAAGTAGAATTGAGAAAAAGAAGGTGAAGAAGAAAACTAAGACCAGCAGGAAAAAAAAGATCTGGCTATTTATGCTTGCTATCGTACTTATTGCTGGGCTAGGATCTTATGTTTTTCGTAAAGAACTGCTGATTTTCGGATTTAATAATGTTGTGGCTCCAACTATTGAACACACGCTTGATGGGTCATACGTTCCTTTAAAAAATAATGAAAATGCTGAAGCTCCTGGATTCCAACCCACGACGGATAATAAGGATCGTCCATTTTCTATCCTCCTATTGGGTACTGATCAGCGGGGAAAAGAGAACGGGCTTTCTGATTCGATTATATATACTGTGATTCGGCCAGTTGATCATAAAGTATTGTTCGTGTCGATCCCTCGTGATTCCTATGCAGAAATTATCGGAGCGGAAAATGTTAAAGGAGCTAGGAAAGAAACCAAGATTAATGCAGCACATTCCTATGGCGGTCCTCAGATGAGTGTAGACACCGTTAAAAATTTGTTAAAAGCGCCTATCGAATATTACGCTACTATTAATTTCAACGGTCTTGTGGGCGTTACAGATGCTCTAGGGGGTGTTGAACTTCCGATTACCAAGGTGATTGAGAACAAGAGCCCGGATCATGAGAAATTAAGAATTGAACCGAACAAACCGATTTATTCTGGCGCTGAAGCATTAATGTATGTAAGATACCGTGAGGATTCTGATTTTAAACGAACGGAGCGGCAGCGGATCTTTTTGAAATCTGCGCTTGAACGGATGAAGAGAGTAGATAATATCCTTAATATACAGAAAATCATCGAAATAGCAGGCAGTAATTTCCAAACCAATATGAAGTCAGACTTTATTCTTGATTTGGCGAAAAGAGTAATTCTCGAGGGGGGTACTCCTGAGATTACAAGCCATATGTTGCAGGGTGAAGGCAGACGGAAGGATCAATGGTATTATATGCTTGACGAAAATGATGTGAAGCGTACCCATGAGTTGATTGAGATTTGGCTGAATCCTGACTCTACCGATATGGATCTGGCCGCAGCTTCTGCGGATGACGCAGCATAGATGTTGTGACTGAATTATTTTATTTTTCATGTGGAGGTTGATCTCTCTGGCTGCAAAAACAAATGAGCAAATGTTACTCGAATTTAAGTCCCTCATCCCGTTCGTAGAATCTTTAGGGGAAGTATCAGACAAACATTGGAATCAGCCTATTGCAGCTGGTAAATGGACTGTAAAGGATATCATCTGTCATCTCATGTTATGGGATAAATATTTTTATGAAGGTGCGATTAAGAAAATAATTCTCCGGGAACCGATCACAACTAAGCATTTGGATTTTAACGAGTTTAATGCTAACGCTGTAGAATATGCTAAATTATTATCTGAACAAACATTAATTGAACAATTTGTACGTTATAGAACTAAAATCATAGATGCAGCTGCAGGGTTAACGGAAGATGAATTCAATCAGGAATATAAGGACGGAGATCGCAAAAAATTCAGCGTTCGCAAGTATTTGAGAAGTTTTATCCCACATGATAAGCATCATAAAAAACAGATTGAGCAGTTCTTGAAACCTTAAACCTTGGCGCGATTTTGAACTAACTTCATGGATTGGCGTATGAGGATAGGACCAAACATGCTTCCGGCAGAGGCGGCAATTAAAGAATGGAAGGGAAATTTTATAGCAAAATAAAAGACCCATCCAGCAACAATATCAATAAGGATGAACTTCTTGATCTCGGATAATGGAATGGTCACGAAGACAATGGATTGTTTGTTTCTCACAGCAATGACCTCCTAATTTTAAGAAAACATCTTATAAATCCACTGTTCATTCTATTTTGGAACTAAGATGTCCCATTCCGTCTAAATCTACAATCGAATCGTAAAAAAAAGGAAGTATGCCTTGCGGTTCTTTTTCGCAAAGTGTACTTCCTTTTTTGTATGTGAGGATATTATCTGACTAATATTTGGCAGGGTATGGAAAGTCACAGAAGATATATTCAATCACTAGTACAATGTAAGCGTTATCTTTTGTGAAAATATATCCTAAAGGAGCTAAGCTATGAGAGTGAAGAGACTATCTTTTAACCAGCTTGTGTTTATCTGTTTAGGTTTTCAATACTTGTTAATGCGTTTGTTCTCTGCCGGCGAGGCGATCGTTATCACATCGATAGAGCTAGTAATATATATTGTTTATACTGTCGCCACCCTTGCCGGATTGTTTCTCCGGAGCAGACGAATTGATAGTGAAGCTGTATCTGGGTTGTCGTCGTTATTTTTCAGCGTGTTATGGACGGTGTCTTTGTTCTCACAATTTCGGAAAGAAAGTTATCCAAATGCTTTAACAATCATCAATTCGGTGGGGGTATCTTCAGCGGTAATCGTGATGCTCACACAATTTATTATTTTGGCCAAGGCTTAGGCTTTAGCTGAAAAAAAAGGCGGGTGCCCCAGCAGCCATTTCATGGCTTATGCGGCACTCGTTTGTTTTTTTTTCATCCCCAGAAATGAAAGCTCACCCTGTTCATTCCGTTTAAATTCAAATTTACTATCATGCTTGGTATGATGGAATCTTGTTTCTGAGATAGGATAGAACGGTGTAACCTCTTCATCATTCCAGACAAAATAATAGTCCTGGCCCCTACGCTCTACGCTCGCTTTGCAGCCAAATCCCTCATAGGTCCCCATATATTCAGCATACATGCTATCATCAAGTGGGAAGGCTTGCGGGAATATCGGCATCTCGGCAGGCTCACCGAATACTAATCCAGATAGAGATTCCGTTAACTTGGTAATGGGGACACAATCATAATTGGTCAACATGACGACGGTCGTCTGCTCTTCTGGATATCTGTGCATTTCACTTCGGAAGCCGCGATAAGCGCCGCCGTGATACATTCTTTTGCGATCATAACGTTCGTCCAAAAACCAACCAAAACGATATTTGAGATTACTTGAATGAAAAGCCATCTCCAAAGTATCGTGGGATACTAATTGATCGGAGTATAACGCTTGATCCCACAGGAAAAGATCAGCAGCCGTCGAATACATAGCACCCGCTGATAGGATAGAGCTCATATTTATGTATTCACCCTGAGTATACTCACCCCATGAGGAATGATAAGGTGAGGCTAATTTTGAAATGATTTGCTGATTGTTATAAACTCCTGTATTTACCATGCCAAGAGGCTGTAATATAAAAGTAGTGATATAATCTTCAAATGTCATGCCTGTAATCTTCTCAATGATCATTCCTAATAAATAATAACCTGAATTATTATAGGAAAACGATGTGCCAGGCATAAATGCAGGCGGTTGACTCACAAATAGCTGTAACATCTCCAGTGGAGTCAGCTTCAGCTTATTTAATTTTTGATTATATTCGGGTAGAGAAGTGTAGTTGGCTATACCCGAGGTATGTCCCAGCAGATGAAGGATGGTAATCCCCTCGAATGCATGCTGTTCAGGAATATACTTAAAGATCGGATCTTCCAGTCGCAGACGTTTTTGTTCTTTTAGCATCAGAATTGCCATGCCAGTGAATGACTTG
Source organism: Paenibacillus sp. FSL R5-0636 (assembly GCF_037974255.1). Classification (NCBI taxonomy): domain Bacteria; kingdom Bacillati; phylum Bacillota; class Bacilli; order Caryophanales; family Paenibacillaceae; genus Paenibacillus; species Paenibacillus sp. FSL R5-0636. The sequence continues at coordinate 4,601,966 of NZ_CP150232.1, read as the reverse complement.
GTTAATGACCAGATCCGGAATTTGGTATCTATAGTGTTCGGAACCTGATGTTCAAGATTCGCATATCCGTATGCTTTTTGTAGCTTGATTTCTCCATGCTGAGCTACTAAGACTGTCCCGCTCAGTGGCCAGCTTTGTTCGTATTTATCTAAATATTGCTCCAGACGCTGGGATTGTTTATCCACAGGTAACCCCTCCTTAAAGGCATATTCTAACATAATACTAAATTCTGTTGAAGCGGAGAGAAATCCATGAGATATGATTGTTTAATTATTGATGATGAAACTGAACTTGCGGAGAGCACCTGCGAATATTTTAATTTGTTTGATGTTCAAACCGCGTTTGTTACAAGCGCTGCTGCCTGCCGGAGCTTTTTGCGTGAGCATCAAGTCTCAATGTTACTGCTTGATATTAATTTAGGCGGTGAATCCGGCTTCCAGTTATGCAAAGAGCTGCGTCAGACGATGGGGATTCCTATCTTGTTTATTAGTGCCCGCTCCAGTGAAGATGATGTATTGATTGCTCTTGATATCGGAGGAGATGACTATATTCATAAGCCGTATACCCTGAGAGTGCTGCTCGCAAAAGTGAAGGCGGTGCTTAAACGCCACAATAACGAAGTTATAGCTGAGGCAGCGGTCCTTCAAGCCGGCTCTATCCAGATAGACCCTGAACTTAGGAGGGCAAGCCTTAATGGCTTAGCTCTCAAGCTGAAAACGATGGAATATAAACTGCTCAGCTATTTGATTCAGCATAAAAATAGGGTAATCCCCAAAGAGGAGTTATTTACAGAGGTATGGGGAGATGTTTTTGCGGGGGATGGCACCTTAAATGTACATATTCGCCATCTACGCGAGAAGATTGAGCAGAATCCTAATGATCCTCAGTACATCCGTACAGTATGGGGCATCGGTTATGCTTTTGAGGACAAATAGTTATGACTAAAAAACTGCTGTTGGCTCTTCTACTTACTATATTTGCCGCAAGTTTAACGCTCACATTCCTAATTCTTAATTTGCAGGAGGAGACAGGAACAGATAGAGTGGCTATCAATACCATTGTGAAGCTCACGGAACAGAACTGGGACAAGCTTGATCCGAACCTGTACAAGGAAGGTCCTTATGAATTTGCCATTATCGATACCGCGGGAGTACTTAAATATCAGACGGGAAATGCGATTTCCGTTACCGTTAACGAAGCCATCAACAATCGGGATACTCTAGTGGACGTTTTTGTTCAGGATAAGATGGTGGGTAAGGTGATTATTAATAATGATTACCATGCGATTTTTATACATATGAAAAAACAATTTATACAAGTTTCTATTGTGATGCTGCTACTGCTTACGGTTTTAGGCATTCTCTATATTTGGTTCCTGAATCGATCGGTTCTCCGTCCGTTTCGCAAAATGCAGCTATTCGCGAAGCATATCGCGAGAGGTGATCTGGAAGTTCCGCTGGAGATGGATCGTAATCATCTGTTTGGTGCTTTTACCGAAAGCTTTGATATGATGCGGGAAGAGCTTGCAGCGGCTAGACACAGCGAATATTTGGCGAATAAAAGTAAAAAGGAACTGGTTGCTAGTCTCAGTCATGATATTAAAACACCAGTTGCTTCGTTAAAGGCGATTACGGAACTGATGTTATTAAGCGCAAGGGATGAGAAGACCAGCAGACAGCTTAACACTTTGTATTCCAAAGCGGATCAGATTGATCGTCTGGTGACCGATATGTTCCATTCGACCTTAGAGGAACTAAATGAACTTAAAGTCAGCTTAACGGAGGAGCAAAGCCACCTGCTGATCCAAATTATAAATAATGTAAATTTCTATGAACGGATTTCAGCAGCAGCAGTGCCTGACTGTATCATTACGGTGGACTCCTTGCGGCTGCAGCAGGTGATTGATAATGTTGTGAATAATTCCTACAAATATGCCTACATAGACACACCTATTGATATTAGGTTCGAGATTACGGATCATTATCTGGAGGTAGATATTCTGGATTATGGCCCCGGGGTTCCGGAGGAGGAGCTGCCTTTAGTATTTAATAAATTTTTTCGGGGCAGTCTGGCCGTGAGCCAGAATGGTGCGGGTCTAGGCCTGTACATTTCCCGTTATATGATGCAAAAAATGCAAGGCGACATTGTGTGCTCCAATCGGGAGGATGGATTTACAGTCAAACTGCTAATTCCTTTAGCAGGACAGAATTAAGAATTAGCTAAGGATTGCACAAAGACATGTTAAGAACATTTAACGTACGATAAGGTTGCAATTACGAATGAGCTTGTGATTGCAGCCATTATATTTCGCGTAGAGCAATGATTTTCTTTTAGCGCAATTAATGAGCATGAATGTAAATGGAGTGTTCAACATGAGCGAAGTGAATAATAAAGTGCTGATGCAGACTAATAAGCTTGGAAAAACCTTCTCCCATGGAGGAACTCAGCAGCATGTTTTGAAAAATCTGGATCTGACCTTATATCATGGTGATTTCACGATTATCATGGGCAGCTCTGGTTCTGGTAAATCAACACTGCTGTATGCCATTTCGGGTATGGATAAGCCAACGCTTGGAGAGGTTCTATTTGAAGGTCAGGATATCACAGCCATGAGTAATGATCAGCTTGCGATATTCCGGCGGAAGAATTGTGGGTTCGTGTTTCAGCAGATTCATCTGCTGGATACGATGAGTGTCCTCGACAATGTATTATCTAGTGCTTTTCTTGTACAAAAGGATAGAGCAGGGGCTGTGAAAAAAGCCAAAAAGCTACTCTCAGATGTAGGTCTGGATGACTCTGTCTGGGGCAAGTTTCCGGCGCAAATCTCAGGTGGCGAAGCTCAGCGGGCGGGTATTATCCGGGCATTGATCAACAGTCCAAAAGCGGTTTTCGCTGATGAGCCGACAGGTGCGTTAAACAGTTCAGCAGGAATAGGTGTATTGCGCGTCCTCACTGAGGTGAATAGGCAAGGGCAAAGCATAATTATGGTTACACATGATCTTAAAACCGCGTTGCGTGGTAATCGGATATTGTATCTGCGGGACGGAGTCATCGTTGGTGATTTGCGTCTTACCCCTTATAGCGAAGATAACGGACCTGAACGGCAGCAGCAAGTACAGTCCTTTCTAACCGAATTGGGGTGGTAGGGATGAGCAGCCTAATAGGAAAACTAGCTTGGTCAAATATTCGTAAAAGAAAAAGCGCCACGCTTACACTCTTCATTTTGATCATGATAGCTGTGCTGCTGCTGAACATTGGCCTTACGGTCAGTTTAAAGCTAAATTCTTTTCAGCAAGAAAAAATGACTGAATTAAGGACTCCAGAAATAAGTGCATTTTTCCCAAAAGATGATCATCTAGAAGAGTATGAGGAGCTTGTGGATAGTTATTCATATACAGAAACCTGGGAGAATGAAGCAGCAATTCTGTTAGCAGACGCTAAAATGAAGTACGGACAAACGGACACTACGGTAGCTTTTATAATTCTTAACATGGATACACCGCGGACCAAGGGACTATTCAAGACAACGACTCCGTTAGGATCTAAGGATGCGGATATGATCTATTTGCCTTATTTGTTCCATGTTGGATCGGGGTATAACCTTGGCGATACCTTTTCTTTTGTATACGATAATAAGCCATTCTCTTATACCATAGGTGGCTTTATTGAGGAGCCGTTGCTAGGGACGTTAACTAATGGAGCTTTAAAAGTATTTTTGAATGATGAAGGTTATAAGCAGTTGGAGAAACGTCTTGGAACAGAAGCTCAGTACAGCTTTCTATCAGCAGATTTAACCGATCCTTCAAAGGATGTAAAGCTGGAACAAATGCTAAGTGAGCGGATTTTTGCCTCAGGAAGTACGGATCAATTTCAAGTCATGCGGGCAGAGGTTGGTCTCCAAGGGAACCGTGTTTTTGTTAATCTTTTAGCGGCCATTCTGATCGTATTTGCCCTGATTATGGTTCTGATCTCGCTTATTGTCATCAGGTTTCAAATATTGGGACATATTGAAGACAATTTGACGAATATCGGTATTTTAAAGGCCAACGGTTATACTTCATGGCAGATTAAAAACGCGCTTCTGCTACAGTTCACCTCAGTGTCAATCATCGCAGCTATACCGGGAGGTGGGTTATCTGGGATTGTTATGCCGTTGGTAGGGAATATGATTTCGTCTTCAATCGGACTTCTGTGGCCAATATCCTTTGAAGGGGTCAGTGCAGTACTTAGTTTGGTTATTGTCTCTGGACTAGTGCTACTTGTTACCTATCTGTCGAGCCGGCGAATTCGGAACATTACTCCGATTACAGCTCTGCAGAGCGGAATCCTCACTCACAATTTTAAGCGGAACCCAATTCCACTCGAAACATCCCGAATGAATTTGCAATTCAGCTTAAGCCTTAAAGCTTTAGTAAGGCAAATGAAGCAGAATATGATGATCGTATTGATCGTTGCCGGATTAACCTTTTCTAGTATTTTTTGCTCTATATTGAATTTCAACTTTAAGGGAGACACCTCAGCAGTTATAAAACTGGTAGGTATAGAACGCAGCGACTTTTTGTTGTTGCCGAAAAACGGTGACCTACAGCAGGGGAAGTTTACAGAATTAGAAGCCATGCCAGGGGTTGAAAAGTTGACTGTATTGGATAGCATGGTCGCTTCGATTAAAAATACCAGCTTTATGCTCCGGGTATCTGACGATTATAGCAAGCTGGAGACACAAACCATATACAAAGGGCGAGAGCCTATTTATGATAATGAAATTGTGATTTCCGGTGTTATTGCAAAGTTGAAAAATACAGAAATAGGGGACGAGGTACCTATCACTTTTAATGGTGTGACGGAGAATTATTTGGTCACTGGCTTAAGCCAGCAGATTAGCCAACTTGGAATGGTGGCGAGTATGACCGGTGATGGAATGAGAAGACTTCAACCGGAGTACACCCCTCTGTCCATCAATGTGTATCTGAAAGAGGGGGGAGATGCGCAAGCTTTTGTGAAGGATCTGGAAGCACATTTCCCCGGAAAATGGAATATTACTAACATTCGAGAAACGGTTGATAGTACGCTCAGTACATTCACTGCCGCAGTATCTTCTATGACAGCAGTCATCACTGTGGTGACGATTATAGTAGTAAGCCTGATTTTATATTTAGTGATTAAGACTTTGATTCTGAAGCGGAAGCGTGAGTTCGGCATTCTTAAAGGAATGGGTTATACCACTTTTAATCTGATGACGCAGATTACCTTTAGTCTGTTTCCGGTGATTGTGGTGGGAGTAGCTTTGGGGAGTATAGGCGGTTATTTTTTCTCGGACTCTGCGTTTGTACTATTGCTCTCGAGTTTAGGGATTTATAACGTCCAACTGGCGGTTAGTTTGCCACAAGTATTGCTATTGTGTGCAGCCATTCTAGTAGTCGCTTATGCGGTGTCTATGCTTGTTGCCCGGCGAATTCGGAAGGTTAGTGTTTACGATTTGATTATGGACTAAGCAAAAGACAAAAAAACAACGAGCAGGAGGTTTGTTACTCCATACTCGTTGTTTTTTTTACATATTCATTCGTCCGTCATCATAATTGAATTGCCAATCAATGCCGAATTTATCTTTTAGACTACCATAACAAGAGCTCCAGAAGGTTTCTTGCAGTTCCATAACTACTTTACCGCCCTCTTGAAGTTTATTGAAATATTTCTTTATGTTATCTAAATCCTTACTAACTACGGAAAGACTAATATTGTTTCCTTCGATAAAAGGCATGCCTGGAAAAACATCAGAAAACATTACATTACTGCCTTCGATATTCAAGCGGGTGTGCATAACCAAATCTTTAGCTTCCTCAGGAAGAGTGAAATTGGGATCGGGTGGTGTTTCACCAAAGGTCATGATTTGTGGACGTTCAGTGCCAAACACCTCTGCGTAAAACTCTGCTGCGTCACGACAATTCCCGTTGAAATTAAGATAAACATCGATAGACATTTTTTTCACTCCTTAAAGGTTTGTTAGCGGCACATCAAAAGTTCTTAAAATTCAAAATACCTTATCACATCCACATTGTATCATTTACCAGTTTATAAACAAATATACTTTTAGTCTCATTATTAAACTTTTATTTCATCTACTATCTTCTAATTAAAAATAGGATATGGTAGTATTCAAGAAAAGGGATAATTTTCTATAAATTAAATAAAATTATATTTATGTTAAATAGTTGGGGTGGATTTGGGCTCGTGTTTGATCTTTACCACTGAGAGGAGGTGATGGTGAGTGCGGGTAAGGCATAGAGGAGGTGACAATTCTTTAAAGGAGTGAATACTGCAATTGTAGCATCGCGTGGCTATTAATAAATTATTTACGAATTTATTTAATTGTCGAAAGGAGAATAATAAATGACAAAAGCACTAAGGAAGCAAATGTTGTTATTGCTTACGATCATGGCTTTAGTTATCACCGGATATGCTCCTTCTACCACGTATGCCAGTGAGGCACATGTTGACAATCCGTTTGTAGGAGCTACAGCATATGTGAATCCTGATTATGCCGCACTGATTGATACCTCTATTGCTCAGGTTACCGATAGTACTTTAGTTTCCAAGATGGAGACCATAAAAAAATATCCGACAGCCGTATGGCTGGATCGAATTGCTGCAATTTATGGCGGAGAGGACAATGGAGGTAGAAAAAGTCTGGAACAGACTTTAGATGCCGTACTCGCGCAAAAGCAACCCAATACGCCGATTACAGCCACGTTCGTAATTTATGACATGCCTGGTCGGGATTGCCACGCTCTTGCCTCCAATGGCGAGCTGCCACTGACAGCTGCGGGTCTTACAACCTATAAGTCAGATTATGTTGACGTAATCGCCAGTATTTTTGCAAAGCCCAAATATAGTGACATTCGTATAGTGACTATCGTAGAGCCGGACTCGCTTCCGAATCTAGTCACCAATCTCAGCACACCACAGTGTGCTCAAGCTAACTCCACGAATATTTACCGTGATGCTACGCGTTACACTTTAAATGCTCTCCATGCCATTCCGAATGTATATACTTACATGGATATTGGCCACTCCGGCTGGCTCGGATGGGATACTAACCGTGGCCCCGCTATCGACCTCTTTACTTCGGTTGTGTCAGGCACTACAGCTGGACTTGCTAGTGTCGATGGATTTATTACGAATACAGCCAATACCACTCCACTAGTAGAACCTAATCTTCCAGATCCGAATCTTACGATAGGCAGCCAGCAGCTTCGCTCCGCAAGTTATTATGAATGGAATCCGTATTTTGATGAAGCCGATTTCACAGCAGCTTTGTATTCAGGTTTTGTAGCAAAAGGTTGGCCTTCCACGATCGGCTTCCTTATTGATACCTCCCGTAACGGGTGGGGTGGACCTAATCGTCCGACTAGTGCAAGCGGAACAACCGTTAACGCTTATGCAGATTCCGGTCGGATTGATAAACGTCTCCATCGCGGCAATTGGTGTAATGCCAGCGGCGCTGGAATTGGAGAAGTTCCACAAGCAGCCCCTGCAGGTTATGCAGCCTCACATTTGGACGCATTTGTCTGGGTGAAACCTCCGGGAGAATCTGATGGTTCCAGCAGTGCCATTCCAAATAATGAAGGCAAGGGCTTTGACAGAATGTGTGATCCGACTTATACCAGCTCAAGCGGCACACTGACCGGTGCATTACCTAATGCGCCTGTATCAGGTCACTGGTTCCATGATCAATTTGTTCAGCTGGTACAGAATGCTTACCCTGTAATTCCTCTAAGTAACGGAGGGGGCACTGTAGTTCCAGCGGCACCCACTAACTTGGTAGCGACAGGGGAAGATGCAAAGGTAAGCCTGAGCTGGAGCGCATCCAGTGGTGCGACTAGTTACACAGTAAAACGAGCGACCACAAGCGGAGGGCCGTATACCACAGTAGCGACAGGATTAACAGCTACGAGCTACTCCAACACCGCCTTAACGAACGGAACAACTTATTACTATGTTGTAAGCGCAACCAATAGTGTGGGAGAGAGTGCGGATTCTACACAAGCGAGTGCGACTCCAGCAGCAGTGGCGACTTTTCCCGCGGCACCAACCAATTTGGTAGCGACAGCAGGTGAGGCGAAAGTAAGCCTGAGCTGGAGCGCATCCAGTGGAGCGACTAGTTACACTGTGAAAAGTGCAACCACAAGCGGAGGACCGTACACTACTGTAGCGACAGGGCTAACGGCAACGAGCTACACCAACACGGGCCTAACGAACGGAACAACCTATTACTATGTTGTAAGCGCAATCAATAGTGTAGGAGAGAGTGTGAATTCGGGACAAGCAAGTGCGATCCCAGCAGCGGTGGCAACTGTTCCAGTGGCACCAACTAACTTGGTAGCGACAGCAGGAGATGCGAAAGTGAGCCTGAGCTGGAGCGCATCCAGTGGTGCGACGAGTTACACTGTGAAAAGTGCAACCACAAGCGGAGGACCGTACACCACTGTAGCAACAGGGCTAACGGCAACGAGCTACATCAACACGGGCTTAACGAACGGAACAACCTATTACTACGTTGTAAGCGCAACCAATAGTGCGGGAGAGAGTGTGAATTCGGCACAAGCGAGTGCTGTTCCACAAGTTCCGGCAGCAACTAGTCTGACGTTGCAGTATCGGGCGGGAGATACTAATGCGACAGACAATCAGATCAAACCTTATTTTAATATTAAAAATAACGGCACAGCCGCAGTGAACTTAAGCGATCTTAAAATCCGTTATTATTTCACTAAAGATAGTAATCAGACGTTAAACAGCGCAATTGACTGGGCACAAGTTGGCAACAATAATATTCAAGTCGCCTTTGCAGATTACACAGGCACGAATGCAGACACTTACGTTGAGCTTTCGTTTACTTCTGCAGCTGGTTCCATTCCAGCTGGAGGCCAGTCCGGAGATATTCAGCTCAGAATATATAAATCCGATTGGACTAATTTTAACGAAGCCAATGACTACTCCTTTGATGCTACAAAAACTGCTTATACTAACTGGGATAAAGTGACGCTTTATCAAAGTGATGCTCTCGTATGGGGGATTGCTCCGTAACGGAAAGCAGGGGATATTTAAAAGAGCCGCTGGAGTGATCCTGGCGGCTCTTTCTGTATTATTTAATTCGTTTACCGAGTAGCACAAGCAGCCAGATGATTCCAGCCCCAACAATGGCGTGACCAAGCCCCGCAATATGGGGCAGGAAGCTAATATCACTGCCGTTAATTTGCAGCATTCCACGTGTAGCCATTGCACCAATCGTGATTAGAAGACCAATGTTATAGACAATGTACCATGCACCAAAAGATTTAGCCTCATGGATATTAAATAACTTATCTAAGATCATAGCAATAATAAAGAAAAAGAATCCTAAGATTAGAATGTGGGTGTGAAGCGCAACTAATATAGTATCTCCTGTGAAATCATTCATTTTAGTAATTTCGCGATAGGCCACTCCGGCTATCAAACCAAGAATTGCATAGAAAAAAGACGTGTAATACAATTTTTTCATAAGAATATCTCCTTTGTAGTTATCGTTATGATTGAAGTGTATCAAGCAATTAAGAACGCAATATGAACAAATGATTACAAGGTGAAAAAAATCACTAGTTTATAAATACATTATATCCTAAAGGAAGTTTCACTTTCCACGACGAACTGTACTACTAGAGAAATGAGAGGAGACTTAAGGAAAATATGAATGATAACATTGAAGTATTTCCGGTGCTCGAAACTGACCGCTTTATTTTGAGAAGAATTACACTGGATGATGCTAAAGAAATATATGATTATTTTTCAAAAGATGAAGTGACCCAGTATTATGATCTGGATAGCTTCACCGATATACAGCAAGCGATCAACCTTATCGAAAGATGGGATGAACGTTTCAAAGGCAAACAAAGCATTCGCTGGGGAATAGCCAGGCGTGAGGATAATATAATGATTGGTTCATGCGGATATCATAACTGGGCGCACAGAAATTTCAAAGCAGAGATTGGGTATGAATTATCTCCACTTTATTGGTGGCAGGGTGTGATGACGGAAGTTCTGACAGCTATTATTGCGTATGGCTTTGAGCATATGAAGCTCCATCGAATTGAGGCGTTTTATGATCCGGCTAATATTGCCTCCAAGAAGTCGCTTTTGAAAGCGGGCTTTAAGTATGAGGGGTTGTTACGCGAATCTTTTTTTGAAAAAGGTAGATTTGTAGATGCGGAGATTTGCTCTTTGTTAGCTTCCGATACGAACTAAGAAGTGTAAAATTAATAAAAGCAAGTTAACCATAATGCGAGAGGACGTATTATGGTTTTTTGTTTGTGATACAATAAATAGATTATCGAATTTATCCTACGTGGTACTAATCCAACATACATATCATGATGAAAGAAGGTGAAGGTATGGAGTTTGAGTATTTGCTTCGTGTAATTGGCGCGGGAATTTGTGGCGTATTAGTTGGATATGAACGCAAAAGCCGGATGAAAGAAGCTGGAGTTAGAACACATTTTGTTGTAGCCTTAGGTGCTGCACTCATGATGGTCATCTCCAAATATGGGTTTCAGGACCAAGCGGATTGGCCTAATCTTTCTCTTGATCCCGCTCGGATAGCTGCTCAGGTAGTAAGCGGAGTAGGTTTTTTGGGAGCAGGGATGATTTTTATGCAAAGACACACAGTCAAAGGGCTCACTACTGCTGCAGGGATTTGGGCAACAGCCGGAGTGGGCATGGCTATAGGGTCTGGTCTTTATATTCTTGGCGTAGGAGCAACGATAATCATTTTACTTGGGCAAAAGATCTTACACAGTCGTAACAGCTGGCTGGCCGCACCAAAAACCCAACAGCTCGTTATAAGTCTAGCTAACACAGAAGGCGCTATGGGCCGAATTCAAGAGTTACTTAAAGAACACAAAATCGCTGTTCTAAGTTTTCATGCTGAAAATAACAGTGTAGAATCCGAATTAAACGTAGAAATCGTTGTAAGATTGCCTGAATCATTTAATCCAGTGCAATTGTTATCGATGATCCAAGAGGACGCAGCCGTTAAGACCGTTGAGTTTCAATGATTTTTTAGCACCCTCGATGTAACTAACTCACTTCGCATCAAAGGTTACCTCCCTTTAGAGAGCTTCCTTTTGATGCGAGTGTTACCTTCCATTTTACAATCGATTCACACACCTCACATTAATCCAAACAAAATACTTCTTTCAGTCTTTCTATCCCAATTAATAGGTTCAAGATTCAAATTAAATGCTAATTCATGGGTATGTGTGTTATGTCTGTGTTATATATTTAATGGTTTTTGTGTCGGTTATCTTTCGTTAACCGCTTACATTTATTTTTAAATAAAAAATATGTCATTTATATTGACACATAAACCATGACCCTTTATTATTAATCCCATCACTGGAGAAACTAAATTAAAATTTAAATCAAACAATACATTATCAGCGCTTTATTTGCAAATATTTTCTTGTTTTTGTGGTTTATTAATCCAATTAATGCACTGGAGAAAATAATTAGGAGAATGCCCGTGAAAAAGCACGATCAGGATTTCATGAAGCGACAAAATCGTTTAACGGTTTTCGAAATTATAAAAAATCAACAACCGATTTCTCGCGCTTCTATTGCTAAACAGACTGGTATGAGCCCTACGACTGTAAGTCGAATCGTCGGAGAGTTGACGGAGGAAGGATATTTACTCGACTCTGAGCAAGTATCATCAGGATTAGGTCGGAAATCAACGTTAATAGGTATGATTGACACTTCTGTATTATCGGTTGGCGTTGAACTGGATCGCAGTCTTATGTCTATTGGAATTGTGGACTTACAAGGACAGCTTATCTGCAGTAGTCAATTTCCCCGTACACCAGACGAAAGTCCAGATCGAACGCTGGAACGAATTAAGGATGCCATCGATCAATTGTTCCAGCAGCATGTGATTGACAGAACACGTATCGTGGGTATTGGCGTTGGACTTCCCGGCATTGTGAATAACGAAGAAGGAATTGTTGTCTTCTCTGTTCAGCTAGGATGGAAAAATGTGCCGTTAGCCAAACGCTTGAAAGAGCTGACAGGTTTTGAAATCGCTGTGGACAATGAGCTGAAAGTAAGGGCTCTTGCTGAACATCTTAAAGGAGCCGCAGTCGGCTCCAGCCGTACGGCATTATTGGGTTTCGGTCAAGGCGTGGGTTCTGCGATGATTCTCGAGGGAGAGATTTATCGAGGGGTGATGAACAGTGCGGGTGAAATTGGGCATACGACAGTGGATCCTAACGGAATGATGTGTGAGTGCGGCAAAGCGGGCTGTTTACAGACCTATATAAATATCAGTTCTTTATTATCTGAAGCTAATCGGATTCGCCCGATCCGTACGATTGAGGAGTTATTCGCAGCAAAACATGCAGGAGAACAATGGGCGATTCACTTGATCGACCGTGCACTCATGTATATGGCCATCACCATTAATAATGTCGTATGCATGTATAACCCCGACAGCGTGATTTTAAGTGGAGAACTCGTGGACAAATTCCCGGATATATACGAAGAAGTTGAGCAGCTGTACCTCTCGCGCTTTACATGGGAGCCGCTTCGTGGTTCCTTTACGATTCATCGCTCGTTGCTGAATGAGAAGGGTGTAATTATCGGATCGGGACTTTTATCACAGAATCGATTTTTTGCCTTAGATTAAATTAACTACTGCTGGGGAGGTTGTACAGATGGGATTTACAACATTGGTAGAAGAATATCGTGCTGGCCTGCTGGAGAATGTGCATTATGGTGCAGTTAGTGTAGTCGATGAGAAGGGCAGCATTTTGTACAAAGCAGGCGATCCGGAGCATATGACTTATCTTCGCTCTGCTGCTAAGCCATTCCAAGCTTTGCCGGTAATGAAACGCCGGATCGATGAAGTATATGGTTTGACAAGTAAAGAAGCTTCGCTGTTTACCGCTTCACACCGGGGAGAAGCCTTCCATATTGAAGCGCTTGAAGCTCTTTTTCAGAAAATGGGATTAAAAGAAGAGTCACTTCATTGCTGCTCTACATACCCGCTGAATGAAGAAGCCAAAGCAGAACGTCACCGGGCAAATGAGCCAACTCGTAAAATCTTTCATAACTGCTCAGGCAAACATGCAGGTTTAATGGGCCTTAGCAAATATATGGGTTGGGATATAGACACTTATTACGATCCTAACCATCCTGTACAACAGGAGATTCTTGAGATGATGGCTTATATCGCTGAAGTTCCCAAAGCGTCCATCCCGCAAGGTATTGATGGCTGTGGACTTCCTATCTTCGCACTTCCGCTTCATAAAATCGCTTATTCCTATCTAAAGCTAGCGTGTCCCGATTTGATTGAGGATACGGATATACGTAAGGCAGCCGCTGCAATTGCAAAACTTATGAACGATAACCCGGTTATGATTGCTGACACGAAATTTGTATGCTCAGAGCTCCTGAAGGATGACAATCTGACAGCTAAAGGTGGAGCAAAAGGGGTATACGGTATCGGACTCCGTAAGGAACGAATGGGTATATCACTGAAAGTATCCGACGGATCAGAACAAGTCTGGCCATGTATTATCGCATCGATTCTAGAACGTATTGGTTACAGCAATCAAGACACAATTGATCGCTTATATGCACTTGTGCCTAACACGATTGTTAATGATGGCGGTACTGTGGTCGGCGAACGCCGTGCTGTATTTCAATGGGAGATCTAGAGCATAAGGTCAAGAATAATCTTCAAGTTTGGTGATTAATCGGACTAGAAGCTTTTCTAATACATCGTTTGAATAGGGGAGTGTAAAAAATGAAAGCAAAAGGAAAAGTATGGTCAATGTTCATGCTGCTGCTTATTACAGTAGTAGTGACTGCAGGGTGCGGCAACAAAGCGAGCAACGAGGGACAAAACGGCAATACTGCTGGTGGAACTGAAACTAGCACCCCAACTACAAAGAATGATAAAGACATTGTAATTGCCATCAATTCTAACTTTATTACGCTGGACCCTCATAACGCAAGCGATACGCATTCAATCAGCGCTGCCAGAACGATGTACGAAGGTCTGATGGGTTTTGACGAGAATATGAACGTAGTTCCTGTTCTTGCCGCAAGCCATTCCATAAGTGAAGACGGGTTGGTCTACACGTTCACACTGCAAGAGAATGTTAAATTCCAAGACGGTACTGACTTTAATGCTGAAGCGGTTAAAGTAAACATCGCCCGTATTCAAGATGAGAAGAACAATCTGAGACTGCGCAAAAGCTTCGCAAAGGTAGCGAAAGTGGAGACTCCTGATGCTAAAACCGTGGTTATTACACTCAGCGAGCCGTACAATGCATTTTTAAATAAAGTAGCTATGGCACCTATTATTAGTCCGAAAGCTTTAGAAGAAAATGGCGCCGATATTTCGAAAAATCCTGTAGGAACGGGACCATTTAAGTTCAAAGAATGGGTGCAAGGCGACCGCTTGGTTGTCGTTAAGAACCCTGACTACTGGCAAGCTGGGTTGCCAAAAGTGGATAGTGTGACCTTTAGACCTGTTCCAGAGAATGGATCACGGATAGCCATGCTAAAAACCGGCGAGGCAGATTTCATTTATCCAATGCCAACGGAGCAAGTATCTGAGGTTGAAGGTCTTGAAGGAATTACTGTAGATACCATCGATTCGACAATTGTTCGTTATGTAACGTTAAATACGATGAAAAAACCTTTTGATGATGTGAAGGTTCGTCAAGCCATTAACTATGCTATCAATAAAGAAGCTTATATCAAAGTTGTGAAATCGGGTCTTGGCGCTAAGCTTGATTCCACGATGTCTTCCAAAACACAATACTATTCCCCACAAACAGGTTATGACTATGACATTGAAAAAGCTAAACAATTGCTTGCTGAGGCAGGATATCCTGATGGATTCGAAACCGAAATTTGGGGTGAAAATGAATCCGAAACTATGAAGGGGATGCAATTTATTCAGCAACAGCTAGCACTTGTAGGGATTAAGGTAGACGTGAAATCCATGGAAGGCGGCACATTGTCCGACCAAATTAACTCTGCTAAGACGCCAGAAGAAGCAAAAATTCAAATGTGGTATGTCAGCTGGTCTCCGTCTTCAGGTGATGCAGATGGTGCAACCAGAGGGTTGTTCAGTAGTGAAATGTTCCCGCCTGCTGGCTCAAATACAGCCTATTATAAAAATGAAAATGTAGACAAGTGGATCGCTGAGGCGAATAAATCTGTTGATCCAGAAGCGGCTAAATCCATTTATGGCAATATTCAAAAAACAATATGGGAAGATGCTCCATGGGCATTCATGGGCGTCGACCAAATCATTTCAGGCAAAAGATCGTATCTGGAAGGAGTTAAGGTCTTCCCGGATGGTTCCATTAATGTCCTGAATGCAGAAGTGAAATAATGCTAAACAAACGTTAGGTTTAATATCCCAAGAAATGAACGAGGCCGCTTCTGTAGTATGGTGGGAAGCGGCCTCACTAAATCATTTGTCGATACTGAAGGGGGCTTATGAGTTGGGTAGATATGCTTTACAAAGACTCCTCGGGGTTATTCCGCTGTTGTTCATTGTATCGGTGCTTGTCTTTTTGTTTATTCACTTAATCCCAGGCGATCCAGCCCGACTTATTGCCGGTAAAGATGCCACACTTGAAGAGATTCGTGGAATTCAGGAGCAGCTGGGTCTCAATCTGCCTTTGTGGAAGCAATACATAAACTACATGGGTGATCTGCTAAGTGGGAATCTGGGCAATTCGATCCGTTCAGGGATCCCGGTTACCGACATGCTAGAAAGCAGAGTAATGCCAACGTTGTGGCTGACTTTTCTCAGTATGGCCTGGGCTCTAATTATTGGTCTTCTAATTGGCGTGGTTTCAGCCGTTTATCGCAATCGGTGGCCAGATCATTTAGGGACGTTGACAGCTATTTCAGGGATGTCTATTCCTGGATTTTGGTTAGGCTTGGTACTCATTCAAATTTTCTCGGTAGAGCTTGGTTGGTTTCCAACAGGTGGTGTTGATTCCTGGAAGTCCTATATTCTTCCTTCCATTACACTTGGGATGGGAATTATGTCTATGTTGGCCCGTTATTCTAGGTCATCTATGCTGGAGACCCTTCGGGAGGATTATATCCGTACAGGACGTGCAAAAGGCTTACGCGAGTATGTTGTTATCGGCAGGCATGCGCTGCGCAACTCTTTGATTCAGGTGGTTACCGTAGCTGGACTTCAGTTTGGGTTCCTGCTCGGCGGCTCTGTAATGGTTGAGACGGTATTCAGTATTCCGGGTCTTGGCAGGCTGCTAGTAGACTCCATTTTGTTCCGGGATTATACAGTCATTCAAGCCTTACTGCTTCTGTTTGCTACACAATTTATTCTTATCAATCTATTAGTAGATTTATTGTATGGCGTACTTAATCCGAAAATAAGGTTTTCTCAGTAGCTAGTGCGACTAAGAAGCAGAATTTCAATAGATTTATAGGGTGAATTTAGGATCAGGAGGGATATCATGAGTGACAATTCGGCGGTGATGGGAGCAAAATCTCCATTACCCGGAGAGGTACTGGCCCCGGAGAAAACAAAAGGCCGTATGGGTGTTTTTTTACGTAAGTTCAGTAAACAAAAGATGCCCCTTGTGGCCGCATTTTTTATTATATTGCTATTCCTAATTGCAATTTTCGGGCCATTTCTGACCCCGTATAATCCTGATGAACCAAACTACGATGCCCTTATGGCGGGTCCTTCTGCTGCACATTGGGCCGGGACAGACGAATATGGCCGTGATATTCTAAGCCGTTTGATTGATGGTACTCGCTTAACCTTAGCTGTCAGTCTCAGTTCCGTCTTCATCGCAGGCGTACTTGGAACCATCCTAGGTCTGTTAAGTGGATATTATGGCGGTTGGCTAGATCGGATTATTATGCGTGGCAGTGATGTACTATTTTCATTTCCAGACTTGCTGCTTGCCATTGGGATCGTCGCCATCCTCGGTCCGGGTCTATCCAATGTTGTTATCGCGGTTGCAGTCTTTGGTACTCCATCGTTCGCCCGAATTATTCGGAGCGTAACGCTGTCTGCGAAAGAAACATTGTTTGTGGAAGCTGCTCGTTCCATGGGAGCGAAGCATCGCCGGATTATTTGGCGTCATATTTTTCCTGAGACCGTGCCCAGCATTATCGTTAATCTATCCATGAAGATTGGCGGAGCGATCTTGGCCGCTGCATCACTAAGCTTTCTCGGAATGGGTGCAAAAACAACGGAGCCTGATTGGGGCGCAATGTTAAGTATGGGACGTGATTATTTAAGTATTGCTCCACATATTGTTTATTTTCCGGGGATAGCCATCTTTTTAACAGTACTTGCATTTAACCTGGTCGGGGACGGACTGCGTGATGCTCTTGATCCCAAAATGAAAAACTAAGGAGGGACAAGACATGACTCAACATTTGCTGGATGTACAAGGGCTGAAAACGGAGTTCAAACGCGGCGATGGAAGTATTACTGCGGTTGCGGGGGTAGACTTTGCCATTAAGAAAGGTGAAGTGCTAGGCCTGGTTGGTGAATCTGGTTGTGGCAAAAGTGTAACCTCATTATCGATCATGCGGTTGCTTAAAGATACGCCGGGTAGAATTTCTGAAGGTTCTGTGCGTTTTGAAGGAAAGGATTTGACGAAGATTTCTGAGAAGGAGATGCGCCAAATCCGGGGAAATGATCTGGCAATGATTTTTCAGGAGCCGATGACCTCTCTTAATCCAGTGCTGCGGATTGGGCTGCAATTAACAGAGCCGATTAGACTGCATTTGGGTTATGGACGCAAGAAGGCTCGTGAGCATGCGATTCATATGTTGCGGCTTGTAGGTATCCCTCGCGCAGAGGAATTAATCGATGAATATCCGCATCAACTATCCGGCGGGATGAGACAGCGGGTCATGATTGCAATGGCCATGTCTTGTCATCCTAAGCTGTTGATTGCCGATGAACCCACGACCGCACTCGATGTAACGATTCAAGCGCAAATTCTTGATCTGATGAAGCAGTTGAAAGATGAACAGGATATGGGAATGCTGCTCATTACCCATGATCTTGGAGTAGTTGCCGAATTATGTGACCGGGTAGTTGTAATGTATGCAGGTCGTGTGGTGGAGGAAGCCTCTGTTCAGGAGCTGTTTGCCAGACCGCAGCATCCGTATACCAAGGGATTAATTCAATCGGTACCTAAGCTGCGCCAGAATGTACATCGCTTGGAGTCAATAAAAGGGAATGTGCCAGACCTTTCACAAATGCCTGCCGGCTGTAAGTTTGCGCCTCGCTGCGACTTTGCCATGGAGCGTTGTCTGTCGCACGAACCTGAGCTACTTCCGATTGAGGGACTAGAGCGCAAAAGCCGTTGTTGGCTTACACAGCAGGAGGACACGGAAGGAGCGGGATGTTTATGAAAGAGACTCCACTAATTGAAGTTAAGGGTTTGAAGAAGTTGTTTTCTGTGAAGAAGGGCTTCTTCGGAACGACTAAATATTTGCACGCCGTTGATGGGATTTCATTCGCCATTCGTAAAGGAGAAACGTTCAGCCTTGTAGGTGAAAGTGGCTGTGGGAAATCGACTACGGGCAGACTAGTGACTCGCTTACTGGAACCCAATCATGGAGAAGTGTGGTTTAAGGGGCAAAATATTAGCCATATCTCAGATAACCAAATGCGGCCTCTGCGCAAAGATATGCAGATGGTGTTTCAAGACCCTTACGCTTCACTTAATCCACGCATGAAGGTGAAGGATCTTGTCGCCGAACCCCTGCTTATTCATACAAAGCTGTCCTCCAAAGAGCGGGATAAGCTAGCTTGCGAACTGCTGGAGACCGTTGGATTGAACAGTTTGCACGCTGAGCGATTTGCGTTTGAGTTCAGCGGTGGACAGCGGCAACGGATTGGGATTGCCCGGGCTTTGTCAGTGCGCCCTAGTCTAATCGTGGCGGATGAACCCGTGTCAGCACTGGATGTATCGATTCAGTCCCAAGTGTTGAATCTGTTACAGGACTTGCAGGAGGAATATGGCCTGACCTATTTATTCATCTCTCATGATCTTAGTGTGGTCGAGCATATTAGTGATCGAATTGGGGTCATGTATCTGGGTTCCCTTGTGGAGACGGCTGATAAGGATACATTGTATGACCGTCCCTTGCATCCTTACACCCAAGCGCTGCTATCTTCAGTTCCCGTGCCCGATCCAAGCTTGAAGAAGGAACGCATTATTCTAAAAGGTGACCTTCCAAGTCCCGTTGATCCGCCGACGGGCTGTCGCTTTCATACAAGATGCCCTTCCTGTATGGAGATCTGTAAGCAACATGTGCCTGTATTCCGGGAAGTTGAACCAGGTCATGAGCTCGCTTGTCATCTGTTTGATGAAGAAATGTTGAAACTAGAACGATAATTTTAAATGTGAGTACACTTTACGGAAAAGAAGGGACAGCTATGAATATCTTGTTCGATTCTGCTAATGGGGCGGATATGCTTATCTACTTAGCCTATGAAGAGGAGCCTTTTCCTATTCGGCTGGGAGAAGCTCACAAACAGAGTGGCAGTGTGACATGGTTATATTCTCGTTCTGAGGAAGAGTCCGATGTGTTAGCTATTGGAATGGGAAAACGTAAGGCTCTTACGCTTGAGAAAATTCGTCGAGCAGCGGGATCTGCCGCCCGCTTAGCTCTAAGAGAAGGGCTGAATTTCGCTTCATTTGTTCGTAGGACAGCAGAAAGTGATATTTCCGCTGCGGATGAGCTGCAAGCATGGATTGAAGGCTGGCTTCTCGGATTATATCGTTTCCAAACCTATCGTGGCGTTACTAAAATAGACAATTCAGTTGATTTGCTGCTCCAGACAGCCGATTGGCCTGAGCTGACTAAGCTTGAACTGGAAGTTGTACTAAGTACTGGCCGCATACGCGCTGAAGGAGCAGTGGTTGCTCGCGATCTGGTGAATGAGGTGCCCGGGACTCTAAATCCGGATCGGTTCGCAGAATGGATGGTCGAATATTTCGAGCGTGATAACGCAGCAGTGAAAGTTCATGTTTACCGGGGGCAGGAGCTGGTTGACCTACAGATGAATGGGTTGCTGGCGGTTGGAGCAGGCAGTAAACACTCCCCAGCCCTCGTTGAAATTCGCTATGAGAGTAACCCTGAATTGCCAATGCTGGCATTGGTGGGTAAAGGTGTTACCTTCGATTTGGGTGGGATGAATGTTAAGACCGCAAGTGATATCAGCGATGCACGTATGGATATGGGTGGTGCAGCAGCTGTTATTGGGGCGCTGGATATTTTAGTACGGAATCAAGCTCATGTAAATGTGACCGTATTGATCCCAGTTGTTGATAACGTACCAGATGCTGAAGCGATGCTGCCATCGTCTGTTATACGCTATCCTAATGGGCTGACGGTTCAGGTTGCAAATACGGATGGCGAGGGGCGGCTTATTATCGCGGATGCGCTTATTCATGCAGCAAATATCGGGGCAACTAAGGTCATCGATATTGCAACACTTACTGGAAATGTTGGCGCAGCGCTAGGATTAGGTATCGCCGGCATATGGGGTGATGGAGAGATGACGCAGAACCTCGTCGAAATCGGTGAGCGCAATGGTGAGCGACTGTGGCCCATGCCGCTTATGGATGAATATGAAGTCGATCTTCGAAGCAATTACGCTGATCTACGTAATGTTAGTACTTCACCTTTTGCAGGTGCGATTACAGCAGCGCTTTTTATACGGCGTTTTGTAGCGGAATCGCTGAGCTGGGTTCATATTGATATGGCTGGGACGGTTCAGTACAAGCAGGATGTGGGGTATTCAGAAGCTGGAGCAACGGGCTATGGTGCTCGATTGCTCGCTGATTATGTCATGAAACAGGCACAACAATAACAACCGGAAGAGTGGGGGAAAGTTATGAGATTGGAAGTCATCGCTACCTGTATGGACGATGCTCTTACAGCCGAAGCGAACGGGGCTGACCGCCTGGAGCTCATTACTGCGATTACGGAAGGCGGTCTAACACCAGGGATAGGATTGGTGCAACAAGTTGCTAAATCGGTTAGCATTCCTGCGTTTGTTATGGTTCGCCCGCACAGCCGTTCTTTTTGCTATTCAAAGTATGACATTTTGACCATGGCAGCAGAGATAAAGCAAATTGCAGCCAGCGGAGCGGCGGGGATTGTGATTGGTGCGTTAACACCGGAAGGGACTATCGACGAGCGAGCGCTTGAAACATTATTGCCGTTGACCGATGGATTGCAAGTAACCTTCCACCGTGCTTTTGATGAGTTGAAGGATCAAATAGAAGGTTATCGAACGCTTTGTAAGTATCCGCAAATTACGCGTGTACTCACTTCTGCTGGGCCAGGTCCGGCACCAGAAGCTATTCCTGCTATGCGGAAGCTAGTCGAGGAATCAAGAGGTAAAACGGTAAGTATACTGGCTGGAAGCGGTTTGAAGCCGGAAGGTATTACTTCATTTATACATCAGACTGGAGTAACCGAAGTGCATTTTGGGTCGGCTGTTCGTTATGATAAAGACGCTTTGTCGCCAATCGATCCAGCAGCCTTACGGGCGTTAGCAGAGAGTATTCATTCTAACGGCTAATAATAGATAGTGAAAAGGTGAATGGGTTATGCAGAAGGTTGAGAGCTACGTAGTTGGAATCGATTTAGGAGGCACAAAAATTGCCGCAGCATTGTTCGATTCAAAGGGGACCGTGTTGAAACGGGAACTGATGGAAACGGCTGGGGCACGTACCGCTAAAGAAGTGGTGCAGCGAATGATCGATATGATCCGCTCCGTATCCGAAGGACGACCACTCACTGGAGTGGGGCTGGCTTCTCCCGGAGCTGTAAATAGCCAGGACGGGATCGTTATTCACGGCACCAATCTTCCGGAATGGGATAATGTTCCGCTGAAGCACTGGATGGAGTCGGAGCTAGGCGTTGAAGTAAAGGTAGTGAATGATGCGAACGCTGCGGCTTGGGGTGAGTATGTCCGAGGAGCTGGCAAAGGTGCAGACAACATGGTTTATGTTACCTTTAGCACAGGGATTGGAGCAGGTATCGTCATTGACGGCAAGCTGCTTCTTGGCAAAAATTCATTTGCTGGTGAACTAGGTCATAATATTATTGACCCGAACGGAACGGAATGTAGCTGTGGAAGATTCGGCTGCTGGGAAGTTTTCGCTTCGGGCACAGCGATTCGGGATATGGCGCTGCGAAGTATGGAGAGCAGACCGTCGATGATTACGGAACTGGCTAATATAAATGGAGAAAAAATTACTTCGCGGCACGTATTTGAAGCCATGGCACTTAACGATGCCGTGGCCGTCGAGGTTATTGACCGCAGTATTCATTATATGGCACTAGGTCTAGCCAATGCAGTTCATACGTTCAATCCTGATCGGATCGTGATCGGTGGAGGCGTGAGTAAGGCTGGAGATTTGTTATTCCCTGCACTGGTGGAGAAGACGGAGCAATTTGTCATGGATCCATATAAGGGTACTTTTACAATTGAACCTGCCGCTCTCAAAGACGATGTAGGTTTAATTGGAGCCGCAGCATTATTTCATACCGCTTAGGTGGAGTGAAAGATTGATTATAGCTTTCATTAACGAGGAGTTGGAGAGATGGGTGCAAGAGAAGAAAGAACGAAATGGTTCTTACAGGATAGGTTCGGGATGTTTATCCATTGGGGATTATATTCAATTCCTGCTAGAGGGGAATGGATACGCGGTAACGAGCGGATGAGTAGAGAGCATTACATGACGTATTTCGATGAATTTGACGCCTCTCGATATGATCCGAAGAAATGGGCAAGTGCAGCAAAAGCTGCGGGTCAGAAATACGCTGTTCTTACGACCAAACATCATGACGGGTTCTGTCTGTTCGATAGTAAGCTGACTGATTTCAAAGCCACTAATACGCCCGCTGGGCGTGATCTAGTGCGGGAATATGTAGACGCTTTCCGGGCTGAAGGGATTGCAGTAGGTCTATATTACTCTATCATAGACTGGCACCATGAGGATTATCCCGGATATGGAGATAAGGCACATCCTGATCGGGATAACGAAGCGGCTAAAGATAAGCCGATTGATTTCGATAGATACTTGGAGTATATGCATGGGCAAGTAAAGGAACTGCTCACCAATTACGGTAAAATCGACATTATGTGGTTTGACTTCTCCTACGATAATATGACAGGGGAGAAGTGGAAGGCGACGGAGCTTATCCGGATGATTCGTTCCATACAACCTGATATTATTATCGACAATCGATTAGGTGGCAATATTCGTGCGGCAGAACCTGAGGAATATGCTGGAGATTTCTTCTCCCCCGAGCAAATCATTCCACCTGGCGGCATTGTTGACGTAAACGGCCAATCCATCCCTTGGGAAGCCTGCATTACCCTTAATGACAACTGGGGTTATCATTCCGAGGATAAGAATTATAAATCAACCAAGCAAGTCATCCGTACGATGGTCGAATGTATCAGTAAGAATGGTAACCTGCTCCTCAATGTTGGACCAGATGCTAAAGGTGAAATGACACGGGAATCACTGGTTATCCTTGACGAAGTTGGGGAGTGGATGCGCCTTAATGGAGACAGTATTTATGGATGCGGGAAGTCTTCGCTGCCTAAACCAGAGTGGGGACGGTATACGCAAAAGGGCAATAAATTGTATGCGCATGTCTACGACCGTGGAATTGGCCCGATCTATTTCCAAGGCTTGAAAGGGAAGATTAAAAAGGCTAGATTACTACGTGATGGTACCGAGCTAAAGGTGGAGGCACCGTGGATGGCTGAGGAATATTCAGATGTTGACGGTGGAGCGTTTATTACATTAAAAGGCGCGATATTACCTGATGAGATGGATACAGTTATCGAGCTTGAACTATTTAATTAAATCAGAAGGAGTTGTCCCATATGCCCTGAATGGCTGCTGAGACAACTCCTTTTTTACATATGCTTGCTAATATTTGCACATACGTAACACCTATCGGACACAGATGACTCTAAACCCAGAAATATCGCACTTTTGGGATGCCAACGGACCTCATAGCCGCTATTGCCTTGAAACACCCCCGATATGGAGCTGATTCTAGGGAATAACGTCATTGGAGTCCGAAGCCCTGCTTCAAGGGGAGAGAATGTGCAAATAACGTCATCTGGGTCCGTAACTCTTAGAGGGTGACAATACTGTTGAATTTGTTGAAGCATTTGAAGCAGGCATTCAACGAGTCAGGCGGCAATTCTCCAAATAACAGGAGAATCACCGCTCTGCGAATACTAGAGGCGAGCCTTGCGGAAGCCTTCATATATATTGAGGACCGCAACTAAAATCAAGACTGCGATACCTCCACCTACTAGTCCCGTTTCAAATTGGTTAGTTGTAGTGGTTAATAAATTAGACATGTAGTTAATGAATTCTTGGTTAAATACATTCGGATTTATAAGGATAACAGCGAATACAATAAGTACAATGAGCTCGAGGACCGTATTACATAATGCTAATTCTCTAGTCCATTGTCTCTTGATTAATTTATATATAGTTAATGCGACTTCTAATCCGATCACAATTAGAATAATAGGCCAATAATCAAGTAACACATGCTGATTAAAAGCTGGGGCTACGAAGTTAAGTGCGCCTTCACCGCCTCTATAGACTCTGATCAGGTGTTCAGCATTAAAATAAACAGTAGCCCAAATGGCAGTCCACAGTAAACTTCCGAACACTTCGAAGCTTGTAATTGCTTTTTTCTTATGGACAAGCGCGATATCCTTCAAATCATCAGGAGTCCATTTCCTTAATTTTGTAGTAAGCGGATGCCCTTCCTTTCCTTTATCCGCCCGTTCGATAATAGCGAACACAACAGTTATCCAAAAAAAGACTTGGATTCCTACTTCAAGGAAGGTTCCAATTCCTGTACTTATAACTGCAGTAACAATATCCGCAACTGTTTTATCGCCGCTGTAGCCAATCAAGTAATCAGCAACCAGAGCGATTAAAGAAACAACTACAGCGATTGGTATAATCATTTTTAATAACGTAACATATAAATCGAAATAGCGTGGGCCGATGAGATACATGGGCTGATCGCGGTACTCACTAGCTAAAATAGCTGGATTGCCCAATTTTTCAAGGACGGCCTTTACCTCTTTTTCGTCATAATCATCCGGTAACATATCCTCGATGGTTGATCGTAATTCTAATGCGATGTCTTCCCGATTTTGTTCCGGTAACCTCCGAGTAACTTCATGAATGTAAATCTCAATTAGCTTCATGGTCATCCTCCCCTTGTAATAGGCCGTAGAGTTCTTTCGAATTCTTAAGCCATTCTTCCTTTAGCTGTAAAAAAATCTCTACGCCATAGTCACTTAGAACATAATACTTACGGGGTCTGCTCTCGGATGTGTCCCAGCTGCTCGTCACTAATTCCTGTTTCTCTAATCGGCGAAGTAATGGATATAAGGTGCTTTGATCGATGATGATGCTGGATTCCTCCAACAATTGAACGAGCGAATATCCATACTGGGGTGTTCGTAATTGACTTAAAACGGCTAGCGTTAACGTACCTCTTCTAAGCTCTGTGATTAAAGAATTTAATAAAGTACTCATTCACCCACCTCATTATTTAAAATATAAGGATTTATAATCTCTTATAAATTGTTCTTATATTTTTGGTTTAAAGGCTTGTTGTCCTTGAGAGGACGTCGAAGCCGCTTATACTTACTATGTGTCATACAGTATTCAATCTATACTATGCATCATACACTATTGTTGTTCCAACATCAATTGAATAAAATAATCTTCTAAGAAATAAATAAGAAAATTTTTCTATTTTGTGAAGCAGTTTGATTAAAAGGAGGTTGTGAAATGACCTCTTCAGTTTGGGGTGGAAGATCGATAAGTACATCACGAAATATCAAACATTCGGTATTGTTCTAAAGGGAGCAGAGCAGGTCATTGAGTTTGTGGAGGCGAATCGTTACTTATTGGAGGGGCGGCCGCAGACTTTTCAACACGGCGACTATCATGTAGGGAATATGATCATTACGAAGTCGAGGGAACTTGGAATTATTGATTTTAATAGATTTGATTATGGTGATCCTTGGGAGGAATTTAATCGCATTTCTTGGTGTGCACTAA
The DNA here is from genome assembly GCF_037974255.1 of Paenibacillus sp. FSL R5-0636. Lineage (NCBI taxonomy): Bacteria > Bacillati > Bacillota > Bacilli > Caryophanales > Paenibacillaceae > Paenibacillus > Paenibacillus sp. FSL R5-0636. The sequence goes on along the minus strand of NZ_CP150232.1, from coordinate 4,575,765 downwards.
CGAGTCCAGAGTTCGCATCGGGCCGAATCCATGGGTATTTTAATCATGATGTTCCAGATGTATTCTTTAGGCTTTATATACCGAAGTGGTATTTGGCAAGGTATACTGAGTGAAAAGACTCAGCTATTTGAGATTAGTTAGGGGAATTGAGCGATGAATATACTGATTGCTGAAGATGAAACTGATATAAGAAAACTAGTGAAAATACATTTAGAAGATCGATCCTATCGAGTATTCGAAGCCAAGGATGGCATTGAGGCTTTAGAGGTTGTTAATCAACATGAAATAAATCTTGCCATTCTGGATATTGTAATGCCCAAGCTTGATGGGCTTAATCTGTTGCGACAGATAAGAGAGAAAAGCCATATTCCGGTTATCTTGTTAACTGCCCGCGGTGAAGAAATTGATAAGGTTGTTGGTTTAGGTCTTGGAGCGGACGATTATATGGTGAAGCCATTTAGTGCTTCAGAGCTTGTGGCTAGGGTTGAGGCGCAGCTGAGACGAAGAAATGTATACGATCTTAGCCAATCGATAACTGAAGAAACAATCCAACATAGAGAATTGAAGCTGAATTTAAAGGAATGTATGTTGTACATAAATGAAAGTCCGGTTCTTTTAAATGCCAAGGAATATAAGGTATTACAATGTCTGATGCAGAGTCCTAATCAAATTTTTACGCCCAAAAAGTTATATGCAGCGGCGTGGGAAGAGGATTTCTATAGTGATAATAATACGATTATGGTTACTATCAGCCGTCTAAGGAATAAGATTGAACGGGACCCACACCATCCCGAATTTATCGTCACAGTGCGTGGACTAGGTTACAAATTCTACAATCCAGGTAAATAAGATGAAAAAACATAATATATCCTATCAATTGTTAAAAAACTATATCGCGATCTTTCTTATAACAACGGTTATCACGATATTGGTGATTGTTGCTTTGTTTAGCATGAACAGGCTGGGATCTAAGGACATTATTTATAATCAGTTAACGGCTGCTAAACTTATGCAAAATGACTATCAAAGAATTGACACTAGTGTTATTAATGATGTCGGGGGCAGTTTACAGGTTGTGAATTCCAATTACGAAGTCATACACTCCATTGGCAACAATCCATTTACGTCCAAGCAGATTAGTGTCAAAGAATTTACGGATTTTCTAATGAATACTGGAGCTAACAAAGATATGATCACTGTTGAATATAATGAGCAGGAACATTTTTGGCTGATCGTCTTTTTACCTATACAAGTGAAGATGACAGGCAGTTTCCATTGGAATTCAGATTCACCTATGCAGGATCATACCCTTCAAATGCTTGGGTTTATTGGGTTAGGTTATTTGTTGATTTTGATTCTAAGCACGATGATTTATGCGAGAATTACAGCGGTTAGTTTCATTAAACCCTTAGACCAGTTGTCCGCTGCTGTTGAAAAGGTTAAGAATGGGGATTATTCAGCAAGAGTACAGGTAGGCGGAAATCGGGAGTTTAGTCAACTGGAGCAGGCTTTTAATCATATGGCAGAAGTGATTCAGATCCAGACCTCGTTAAAAGAACAGAGTGAAATCAATCGAAAAAATCTAATATTGGATATATCCCATGATTTAAAAAATCCATTAACAAGTATTATGGGTTACGCAGAGCTTGAACTAAAAGAACAGGTGAGCGGTCGGATAGAACATTTGGAATTTGCCAAAATAATATACGAAAATAGTATCCGTGCCAATGTATTGATTCAGGATTTGTTTGAATTATCGAGAATGGAAAGTCCCGAATTTCGTTTGGATGTTACAACAGATGATTTCTCAGAATATTTGAGAGAAGAAATGATACATATGTTGCCCGAGCTTGAGGCTGCGGGTCTGATTCCTGATTTTGTAATCGAGCCAGAAGAAATAATTCTACAGTTTGATAAAAAAAGAATGAACCGTGTATTCTCAAACCTGCTTTATAATGCCATCGCTTATCAGGAGCGAGGTTCTAAGTTTCAAGTTGTGCTGGAAAAGGTGAGTGATGGAGCCAAGCTTACTTTTGTTAATTACGGTCAACCATCAGCCTTGAACCCGGCAGGTTCTGGATTAGGGCTACTCATTGTTCAAAAAATAATAACTGCTCATGGAGGGACTGTTCAGCTGAATACGCAGGATAACCAGTTTGAAATTATAATTGGGCTGAACTGGAAAATTTAAGGTCTATGTAAGATTACATTAAGTCGTATGAAATTTCCCAATGCTAAAATGGTTGATATTCAGTCTATTAACAATTTTACATGGGGGATTAGATTATAATGATTGATGAGAAATTAAGTAAAAGGCAATTGATCTTGGGCGTTATATTAGCAGTAATGTACTTTTTAGGATTGTTCTCTATTCTCTTGATCCGGCCGATTATGGAGATTCTTAACCATGTTTTTATTTGGCAGCCAGAACAACAAAATCGAATGGCCTTACTGTTGAATGGTCTGATCTACATAGGAGTGATTTTAGGTTTTAGGGGGTTCTATAAACAAGCTATCCATGATTTCAGACAATACTGGGTCCGTAATATGTTATGGATGGTTTGGGGACTTTGTTTGATTATTATCATCGGAAGTATGTTGATTCCCACACTAATTTCCATCTTTCATCCTATTACAAAGTCTGTTAATGAGGTGGATTTACGGGCTATGTTGTCCTCGTATCCATTTATTTTTACAGTGAACGTGGTCTGGATTGGCCCCTTGATTGAAGAATTAGTATATCGGGTTACCATCTATAGCACGATCCGCAGGAAGAGTCGTCTTCTGGCTTATCTGATATCTTGCTTTTTATTTGGCTTCCAGCATGTCTATAGAGCCGTGGTTTTTCAGGGTAACTATAACGAAATGTGGAATATCTTCTCCTATATGACTGCTGGATTAATCTTTGCCTACCTTTATGAGAAAAGAAAAAATATATTAGTGCCTATAGTTGCACACATGGCTAGTAATGGTTTATCTGTGCTTCTCTATTTCTTAAGTTAATACGAAACTTGACTCCACATCAGATTACTAGTAAACTGATAATCAAATAGATCCAATTCCAAAGCAATGGATGTGGCATAATGCGAAACAATGGATTCACTGAAGACAACAAACTAAGCTTGTTGATCTGGCTGCGGCTGGTAAGAGTTTATGACAATAGTAACGATCTTTCCAATGAGTTCTTGAAGCAGTTTGATTTAACGGTTAGCCAGTTTGATGCGTTAGTACAAATACTATTACATCAGCCTGTGACACAGATGGATATTGCAGAGCATTTAACCATTACTAAAGGTGGAGTATCACATATGCTTGGCAGATTAGAAAAAGAAGGATGGATTGAGCGTAAGCAGGATTGGAAGGTGAAGTATATTTCTTTAACTGAAAAGGGCCAGGCGCTTATCGAGAAAGTTCTTCCTTTGCAATCGGATTTCCAAGCTTCGTTATTCGATCCACTGACGGACGAGGAGAAAAAGGTATTTTACAGCATGCTTAAGAAGATTCACCGCCATAGCCAAAATGAGAATCGAATTCCACGAGGAGTTTAGTAGTATTGTAAAAGCTTTATTCTGAATAAAGCTTCCTTTTTTCAGCATCAGTTTACTAGTAAACCATAATCATATTAGGAGGAAATTAAAATGAGCCAACAACAAATAACCGGACAACATCATGTATCAATGATTACTAAAGACGCTAAACAAAACCTATGGTTTTATACAAAAGTTCTGGGACTAAGACTTGTCAAAAAAACCGTAAATCAGGACGATCCAACCATGTACCATTTATTCTATGGCAACCCTAATGGCGCTCCAGGCACCGAGGTATCCTTTTTTGAAATGCCAAATGCAGGCCAGACCCGGAAAGGAACGAACAGCATTTCTGCAATCTCTCTTCTCGTTCCTAGCGATGAGGCCTTAGTATATTGGGCTAACAGATTAGATACATTTGAAATCGCTCATGAAGCTATCGTAAGTATAGAGGAGCGTAATTCGCTTACTTTTCAGGATAGTGATGAATTAACGGTTCATCTGGTGTCCGCAGAAAAAGATAATGTGACTCAGCTGGTAGAACCTTGGATTACTGATGATATTCCACCACAATATGCCATTGTTGGTTTGGGTCCCGTTGAATTGACTGTCCGTGAGGCTAGCCGTACAAAGGCTGTTTTGGAGGATATTTTAGGCTATACACAAGTTCGTAGAGTGCCATCCATGGGTGACCCGAAGGTAATGGTGGATATTTATGAAACAGCTAAAGGCGGCTTGTACACTGAACTTCAGCTCAAAGAAGTTAATGATCAAGACCGGGAAAGACCGGGAAAAGGCAGTATTCATCATGTGGCTATAAGAGTGAAGGATCTGGAAGAGTTAACCGCATGGGCTGCTAAAATCACAGCTGAAGGGTTCAAGAACACAGGGGTCATTGATCGTTATTACTTCCATTCCTTGTATTTCCGTGATCCGAACCATATTCTTTTTGAGCTTGCTACAGATGGTCCAGGGTTTGAGATTGATGAATCTTTTGATGCGCTGGGCGAGAATTTGACCTTACCTTCTTTTCTGGAAGAACGCCGGGAAGAGATTGAATCGAAACTTCATCCTATCCAATAATATAGCTAAGAAATAAGAAAAACTATGAGATTGGAAAAAATTATATTAAAATCATTCCTATAAGGTTAGACGATGGTTTGATAAGGTTCACTTAAGGAGGTAAAGTGTGACGAATAAAATGATAGCTACTCAGCGTTTATATAATCAGAAGATCGTTGATTCCAAGCTAATCAAGCCCAAACAGGTCGTTAAAGAATTAGGGGCAATACAGGCGCAGGATTACATGCAGGCGATGTGGGCGATCGGATTACGTACTCCATCTTCGAATTTAGCTGATATAGAGTGTGCTATCGTTGATCGCAAGATGATTCTGAATTGGACGCTGCGTGGTACGCTTCATTTTGTCCCACCGGAAGATGTAAAGTGGATGCATCAGCTATCTGTGCCGCGTTTAACGGGACAAACAAAGCGACGAAATGCAGAGCTTGGGTTAGATGATCAGACACTAGAACGTTGTAGACATATTATAGTTAATGCTTTACAAGGTGGGAAGCAGCTAGATCGTGCTCTTTTACTTCAGCTAATAGAAGAAGAAGGTATTCACACAGGGAACCAGCGTGGTTATCATATGTTGTGGAATGTTGCGTACCAAGGGCTGATTTGTTTCGGGCCGATGAATGGTAAGCAGCAAACGATTGTTTTGCTAGAGGAATGGGTGCCTCATTTTCGCGATCTTACTTACGAAGAGTCATTGTATGAACTCGCTCGGAGATATTTCACTGGACATGGTTTAGCAACTGTTCAAGATTTTGCTTGGTGGGCAGGCATAACCCTTACAGATGCCAGACGAGGACTGGAAGCGGCCAAAAGTCAACTGCAATCAGAGGTTATTGATGGCACTGAGTATTGGATGTCTGCTGATCGGCTAGAGTCAACTGCTGAGGAATCGGGCGTTCATCTGCTTCCGGGTTTTGATGAGTACATTCTTGGTTATAAAGACCGAAGTGCCGTTCTAGAGCCCGACGTTGCTCCTTTGATAGTTCCAGGGAATAATGGTGTTTTTCTTCCAACGATTGTTGTGGAGGGTCAGGTTGTGGGTACATGGAAAAGAACCCTAAAGACCAAGGGGATTGAGATTATGATCCATCCTTTTGCCGATCTGGGCGATACGGAAAAGTTGGTACTTAAAGAAGCTGAGCGATATGCGGCATTTATTGGGCTGCCGATACTCAAAATGAATGTGAGTGGTTCATTGACATGAGTATTTCACTATTCTCATCATTCTCACCGTTTTCATCTTTCTTACCATACTTTTGTGCGCACCTTTAACGCTAACGGACACCAGTGCACTTATTAGCTCCTAAATGCTGATTTGCTGAGCTTTTCGGACTCCAATGCAGTTATTCCCGTCGCAGCACCACTTTTGCCCCCTGTTTTTGCGGAATAGCGGCATCTGGGTCCGATAGATACGTAAAAAGACTACTTTTAGCTCAATAGCGCCTCCTGAGTCCGAAAGACAGAACGGCATAATGGGCGAATGGTGAATGGTTGAATGGATACCGATTACCGGATAACCGCTCACGAATGCACTCTGAGTAAAAAATAACCCGGCAGGGCGACCTGCCGGGTTTGTTTCATAAATCTTATAGCTAGCTTAATTAGATTCGTCTAGCTAATTCAGCGCCTTCCCAAATCGCATTAAGCGCTCTACGCGCTTGCACCGCATCGCCAATTACATGATAAGGGATGGAGCTTTCCTCCAAGAAATCCTGAAGAGGTTGTTTGTTGAGGGCGCGTGAACCTACGGCGATTACTACATAATCAGCAGGTAGGCTGTGAGATTCGCCGTCTTTTTCAACAATTACGCTATCCCCTTGAATCGCCATACATTTGCTGTTGGTTATTAATTCAACGCCATGTCCATATAGACTTTCCATGACACAGATTTTACGCAAAAGTCCTAGATCATTAGCAACATCGGCTTGCATTTCAACTACAGTGATTTGATGTCCGCGTTCTACAAGCAGCTCTGCGACCTCAAGCCCCACTAAACCGCCACCGATAATAACGACTCTTCCTTCTGGATGAACCGTTCCCCACAACACATCATGTGAATTGACCACATGTGAACTGTCGACGCCTTCCACAGGCGGAATAATAGGAGAAGATCCGATTGCAAGAATGACCTCATCTGGACCAATTTCTTGGATTAATTCAGGTGTAACCTCTGTATTCAATCGAATGTCTACACCTTCACGTTTAGCGGTTTCTCCCATATTCAGAGCGGCTGCAGCCATTTCCTCTTTACGTGGTGCGGCGCCGGCAATATAAAGCTGTCCGCCTAGAATGTCATTTTTTTCGCATAATATTGGATGATGCCCACGTCGTTTCAGTGTGACAGCTGCTTCTAATCCACCAGGGCCACCACCAGCAATAAGTATTTTCTTAGGGATATTCGTTTGCTGCAATTCATATTCACTTTCACGGCCGGTTGCAGGATTAAACACACAGCTGATAAATGGCACATTAGGATTCACGAATCCATCGAAGCAGCCTTGGTCGCAACCCACACATTTAACGATGGTGTCTGCACGTCCGGCTAAAGCTTTATTGCAGAATTCCGGATCAGCCAGCTGCGCACGCCCAATGGCTACAAAATCAGCCAAACCCTCCGCGATTATCCGGTCTGCAATTGCTGGATCATTAATACGGCCTACGGCAATAACAGGGATGTTAACCACAGATTTAATTTGTGCTGCGTTATCTACATTGAAGCCCACAGGTAAATCGATTGGCGGAACTTCATATTTAATTGCAGCGCCAGCAGGGACCCCACGAGATACATTAATAGCATCAATTCCAGCTTCTTCAGCGAGCTTCGAGAAGAGCTTCATATCTTCCAGCGTAAGTCCGCCCGGTAGATCCTCAATTGCAGAAATTCTCATCAAGATAGGGAACCCAGGTCCAACCGCTTCCCGGATAGCGCGGATACAAGCCAACGGGAAGCGGCAACGATTCTCCCAAGAACCGCCGTATTCATCCTGACGAAAATTCATTGCAGGACTAAGAAATTGTTGGGGCAAATAACCATGGCCGGCATGGAATTCCACGCTGTCAAATCCGGCTTTCTTCGCACGTGAGGCTGTATCTGCGTAAGCTTGAACCATCTCGCCGACTTCATGATGCGCAAGTTCACGTGGTATATGACTTACGCCTTCAAATGGAACAGGTGAAGAGGAGACCTGAATTAGGTTGGGAGTTACTTTACCTCCATGCCATAACTGTAGACAGCTTTTGCCTCCTGCCTCTCGAATAGCTAATGCTAATTGAGCCATACCTGGAATAAATTTATCATCATAAAGGGCAGGAGCATCATCGGAGGCCGCCGTTGGGTGAATAGTTGTTACTTCTACAGTATTTAAGCCGTTGCCGCCTTTAGCTCGTGCTACATGGTAATCAATCAGACGATCACTGACGTATCCACCCGGCGCATTCATTTTCGTGCCCATCGCTGGTAAAATGACCCGGTTCTTAAGCTCCATATTTCCGATTGTGCCCTTGCTAAATAAATGTGTGAATTCCATATGATAACTTCCTCTCTACATATAGGTTAAAAATAAATAGGTTATTTTAACCTATATTAGCGAAAGGGTAGGGTGAAAGTATGTGCAAAAAATCACGAGTGATTTGGCAGGATTGTAGTAATTGAGGTAATATAAGAAAATGATGAACCGGATACGTATTCCGGAAGCCCGGAGGATGATTATGGATATTGAAGTTTTGATTCTGGCCCAATTAATGAAAGGGGCCAAACATGGTTATGAAATTAAAAAAAACATTATTTTTGTAATGGGCAATGATAAAATCGTAAACAATAACTCGCTTTATCCAAAGCTGAAATTATTTGAAAAGCGAAAATGGGTAATCAAAAAAACGGAAATTCAGGAACGCCGGCCTAAACGTTATGTATATTCAATAACTACTGAGGGTGAGGAGCGGTTTCACACTTGCTTAACAGAATTTACGCTGGAGACGATTCGAATTGATAATGAATGGTCTATTCGTCTTGCTTATTATGAGCTTTTGGATCAGGAGACACGTAGAAGATTGCTTGATTACAGAGAGACTTATATGAACGAAAAGCTGGACCATTTACAGCAGTTATCCAAAGTAGTAGGCAATAGTGAGGATATGGATTACTCTGAGGAGCTCTATTTTTACACCCGAAGTATGGTTTTACGAGAGATCGAGTTAATTAAGGAGCTGTCACGTAAATTAGAAGCATAAGCACACAGTTTAGCACCCTTTGAGGCAATCAATTTTTAAAAATATGAGGAGGTACAATAGAATATAAGATTGAAGAGTCAAGCTTATGACTGTGAAGAAATACTTAAGTATGATACAAAAGTAGAAAACGATAATGAGTATAATTTGATGATTACTAACAACAGTCCGTTATTTTTGAAAAGCGTAGTTGTAACAGAAGAAGAAGAAGAAGAAGAAGATAACAAGCACAAAAATGCTTTAATTGATGCTAATATCAACCGAGGTAATCAGAAGTGAGGATGCCCCCTGCTCAATAGAGAGCAGGGGGCATCCTCCTTAATTTGGCTAGTCTTTTATTGTTCGCCTTTATTTTTTGGCTTTAAAACCTGATGCTTGCATAAGTTTGGTGAATACTTCGGTGTTTTCGTAGATTCCAGTAAATAATTGTGCATTTTTGCCCATAGCTGTGATTGGAATATCAACCGCAGTATGGCCTGAGGTCGTCCAGTCCACTACAAAATTGTGTTTGGAATTGGCGATGGCGAATGGACCGTCTTCTTTGGATATGCCGTCACCGGACTCATCATCTGCGTCAACTGCTTCAATAGAAAATCCGCCGGTCTCATGATCGGCAAGAACTAGAACCAGTGTATCTGGATTCTTTTTGGCGAAGTCTTTGGCTACTTGCACGGATTTGTCCAGTTCTTGACCTGATTTAATCGTCATTTTAGCGTTGTTTTGGTGTGCAAATTCGTCAGTGCCTTCTTCTTCCACCATAAGGAAAAATCCCTTTTTATTTGTTGCTAGCGTATCTATAGCTTTCTTAGTCATCTCGGGCAGCGATACCACCGGATTATAAATATCCCCTTCACCCTCAGGATTTTGCTGGAACATTTCCTCGTTTGCGAATATTCCCAGTAGCTTGCCGTCTTTTGCTTTTTGCATATCCGCTTTGTTCGTTACATAGGTGTAGCCCAATTGTTTAGCTTTATCAACAAGGTTACCTTGTGTTCCTTTGCTTTTCTCTGAAGGATCTTCAGCGGGTTCATCTGGGAATTTCCCGGGATTGCCTGCAGGGTACCAGAAATCCTCACCCCCACCAAGCAGAACATCAACCTTGCTCTTAGTCAGAAGCTGGAGGGCGATATCACTTTGCTTTGAGCGGTCTTCGACGTGAGCACCAAATGCGGCGCCAGTCGCGTCTGTAATCTGACTAGTAGTAACGACACCTGTTGATTTTCCGGCATCTTTAGCATATTCCATAATGGTTTTAACACTTTTTTTATCGGCATCCATTCCGATAGCTCCATTATAAGTTTTCACACCGCTGGCATAGGCTGAAGCAGAAGCAGCCGAATCTGTAACAGGGACAGTGGAGCTTGTATGAATTAATCCAACGTATGGCATCGAATCCATTGCTAGATTTCCTTTTTCACCTACGGTGGCAAGCCGGATGGCATCACGCTGAGCAGCACCCATTCCGTCTCCAATAAACAGAATTACATTTCTTGTGTTCGAAGATGCTGCGTCTGCTTGATTAGGTGCATGAGTAGTGACTATGCTGGATACAAAAAGAGCCGTTGCCGCTGTCGCTACAATTGCTGTTTTGACGCCATGCTTTTTCGGTGATTTCATAATTTCCCTCCTAATGTATGTTTACAGTCTCATATTATAGTAGTTACATTAAGAGAATGTTTTCTTGTCTTGTAAAAAATGTAAAATGATATAGCGAATATAAATTATCCGAGCTGTGATAAAAGATTTTAAAATAGAAAATATCTAGGTGTATTATTGGCATATTGGATATATTCATCTCTGAATACGGACTTTAAATGTTGCTCTTCTTGAAGAATTAGTAAATGAATCGCGGCAATGTTAAGAAAGAATATTAGGAGTGTTAACAGATTGGGGTACATCAGATACAATCCCAGAAACATGAGATCAAACCCGACAAATGCAGCGTTTCTACTATATTTATAAATACCGTGTGTGATGAGTTTGGTTACAGTAGTCTTATCAATCCCAACTCTCCATGAAGTGCGCATAGCAATCATAGCTTGAATGAAAATGAAACATCCGAGCGCAGCTATAACAACACCGCTAAAGTGCAGTACAGGAATATCAAACGTTTTGCCTACAAGTGTAACCATAAAAGACTCTGCTAAGGAAAAAACAAACCATGCTGCGCCCCATAAAAAAGTAGAGGTTTTTACCAATAGCTCGGTATAATAGATTTTAGATAGTTTAGAGCCTTTAGCCAGAACGTTTCCTTTAATGTGGTTTTTCTTGTAAAGTATAGGGAGCTTTAATAGATAAGAAATTAGGAAGATGCAGAAAAGAAGTAGAGATAGGATATTTTTAAGATCGCTCATTATAATTTCCTCCTCAGCAATACATATGAATGATTGCTCATATGTTTGTTTATATCTTATTTCCTAATATTGTACATGTCAACTAATTATTGATTTAGGGGGATATCGTGAAAACAAATGTATACAAAAAACGGTGGCTTTGGGTGTTGGTTATCGTGGTTATTGCACTTGCAGGTACTGTAATCGGTATGCTGCTTACGCAAACTGGGCTTGCAACCTTTACTTCCAATGCTTATGGAGTCTCTTTGAAGTATCCAACGGAATGGGTCGTCGATTCAGCAGATGATGAGAAGGGTCAGGGGGAGGATGGTTTTTTTCAATTATCCGCTATGTCTGGAGAGGGACAATCAATAGATGAAGTAGCTGAAATTATTGCCTCCCATCAGCTGAAGCCTTATGGCTCCAATCCGCAAATCACTGAACTGACATTAGTGAGGTTAAAAGAGGAAGAGAAGGCAAAGTTGATTATGCCTTCTGCTGACCAAGGGGAGGAATGGAATCATCAAGCGGCGCTTATAATTAAATATCCCGAAGCGGTGAAAATAGGAGATGATGTATACTATTATTTTATTTTGCAGGGCGATAAGGAACATGTGGAGGAGATAGGTCAGACCGTAAGATTTACAGGTAAACCGTAAAGTGCTTGTGCACGAAGGTAGTCTACGGGTTTATTTACAGGGATATCCAAGAAATATTCCGACTGCCATGTTTGCGTTTTTTGAGCTTGGCGACTCGTGGGATTGTCCCAAGGCGGGTAGACTCGAAAAGCTCTTTTTCCACCTTCACCTTTAGCAGATAGAATATCTTGTTCTCCTAGGACAGCTTTTGGAAAAATAAATTGGCCAAAGTGATTCCCATTTCGTGTACTTATAACGAAGAGATCAGCAGGATCTGAGATGTCATAGGGTTGGATGGGATGATCTCCAATTCGCTCCCATAGTGTCACAAATTGCCCGACTTTAGTGGGTGTGATTTAGCCACCCGGAATCTAATGGCCAGCGCATTTAAGGTAAAGATATATGCTCCGTATTCCGCATTTTGCGGTTCAAGAATTGGTTCGGAGCAATCAAACCTGCAAGGATTATATACTTCTTCCATGGTAGCAAGTAAGTCACTATGTAGGATAGAAGTAAACATGGCCATCGTTTATGAACGATTTTCTAAAATCATGAAAAAATATGACTAATAGAAAGGTATGAGAGGATGGATAACTATCAGGAGATCATAGCTTCGCTGAAGCAGCGCTTTCCGGAAGGGACAGTAACACACCGAAAAGATAAGAAGGGAGTTTATATCCCCAATCAGGTCTATACAGATCGAATTGAGACTGCAACAGGCAGTGAGTGGGATAAGGAGATTAAGTAGCTGGATATTAGTGTGCCACATCGCTATGTAAAGGCGATCGTACAGATCCGTATTGGACCCTATACTCGTGATGGCTACGGAGTATCGATTATGAATGGAGATCCTGCTGCCGAGCCCAAGTTAATACGTACAGCGGTCGATCAGGCAGTCAATGAAGCTTTCATCGACGCGATTGATACTTATGAGATGGGATGGAAGGATCTCGCCCCCTACAAGCTTGAGGACTGGGCAGGGAACCCAGCGCTTGCACATTTACAACAGAGTGGACCACCTGCAGGAGTGGAGGATGGAGCCGCTCCAATACAATCATTTGCGGTTTCAAACCATAAATGCCTGAAGTGTAAAGAGAATCTGACTAATGCCGAGTGGGAGTTGCTAGGACGGATACCGAACTTAAACCGCGAATCATTGGTATATTGCTTTGAGCATATACTGGCACATTTGAAACGCAAACTTCCCGAGCCAGTTTTGACTGACTTTGAAGAGAAGCGAAACAGTTAAAGGAGAACGATATAAAATCTTTTTTACTCATTTTAATAGCCTACTGTTTTCAGGGAGGGAATTGAAATGTCCAAAACGACGGTTATTACCATTGCCAATCAGAAAGGCGGTACAGGCAAAACGACCACTGCATACAATCTTGCTTACGCTTTATCTAGGTCTTGTCTGAAAACTATAGAATCCTATGGTATGATATGAGAAAAACGAATGGAGAAACAAGCATGATTCCAAGACGGTACGAAATAACCGATGAACAGTGGGAACAAATAAAGGACATGTTCCCCCTATCAAACAGGAAGACCGTCGAAATTAAGCAATCGTACGATGTTTAACGCCTTTCCTTGATTGCCCGAAGTGGTGCCGCATGGCGAGACTTGCCGGAAGAACGTTATGGTTCATGGAAAACGGCCTACAGTCGTTTCTGCAAATGGAGAGACTCCGGACTCCTTATCGCCATCTTCCAAGCCCTTCACATCGAACCCGATTTTAAAAACTTGAGCATCGATTCTACATCGGTCAAAGCCCACCGACACAGTGCCGGTGCAAAAAAAACGCAGATGGACACGAAGTAAACCAACACATCGGCGTCAGTCGTGGCGGCAAGACGACCAAACTTCATGCCATGGTCGATGGATTAGGCAACCCTCTAGCTTTTCTACTGACGGGTGGTCAAGTTATTCTTTTCCAGCGATTGAATTGCTTCAGGAGTTAGATATTATTGGAAGTCACATTCTTGGCGACAAAGCCTATGGCTCAGAAGCGATTCGGAACTGGATTACGACTGAACAGGCCACTTACACCATTCCGCCTAAAACGAATAGTCAACATCCATGGAAGGTCGATTGGTATCGGTAGAAAGAACTCCACTTGGTTCAATGCTTTTTCAATAAAATCAAACACTTTCGCCGTGTGGCCACTCGTTACGATAAGTTGACTAAGTCATTCCTCGCGTTTATATACATAGCTTCCATTTTTAAATTGACTCAATGATAGTTTTCAGATACGCCCTACACAGATGCTTCATTATTTTGTCAATGGTAGGGAGCGGGCCGTTCTGTTGTTGTTCTTTCTGAGTTCTTCCCGAGTTCTCTCCAACGTCCCAAAAAGCTTCATTTTGCCCAGATGCCGGGAACCCTTACGGGCTTGGAAAAGACCAGAAAGACCGCTAAAAACCTTGATTCTACAAGGATTTTTAGCGGTCTTTAAACTCCTCTTCTTGGACTTAATTTCTGCTATCTTCTCAATAGCAGTCGCGACTCAAAATCGAGTGGGAAACCGTGGAGGTTCGAGTCCTCTCGCCCTTTACTAAGAGCAGTTCAATAGATTAAAAATCTGGTGGACTATTTTTATTTTTATTACTTCATTCATTCGGTTTGCGGAAGTGACCTTAAAACTGAATTCCAAGTGAGCATAGATGTTGGCTGTGGTGGAATAGATACTGTGACCTAGCCATTCTTGTACTTCTTTCATGCTAACGCCAATTGCTATGGCACGAACCCTACTGGTCATAGCCTATAGCATGCTGAAAAACAAAGAAGCTTACTTAGAAGGCCGACTCCAAAAACTAAAATTCGTCCATTCGTCTAGTTCCCCTTATTTTCACAGAAAAACTGTCTGTAGGTCGCGGCAACTCCGACAAAACCGGTCTGCTCCAGTGAAATATTAAGGTTCGGTACTAATAGCGCTTCCATTGCTAATTCATCTTCAATGGAATGAAAAACAGGATGGCTGTCTACCAGCACCAAGTCTACAACCTCCAGTCCCTGCCTCCAACAAACGACCAGCTGTTTCAACCGCGATCAGTCCTCCCAAACATTAGCCGATTAGCTGAAATTGACGATGTCCGGTATCCAGAAGATGGGCCGCATAGTCGTCAGCCAGTCGTTCGATCAATCCGTCAATGTTCCTGGTCTCAATAGCGCTCTACATCCGCAATCGTAATGCCAACAACTGGTCCCAGCCCTTATTCATCCAGGTGTCGAAGCAGCAAATGGAAGCAGTTTATTGTTCCCAGACCTATACATGGAATACCACATGAAGCGGACCAGATTGCTTGCCGCCATAATAAGTGAACACTGCGTTGCCGCCAGTATTCAGTTGGGGCAGGACTTCGCTCAACGTTCCCCCCATCTCTGTTTCATGCTTCATAGAATCGCCCTTGAAACCGTCAGTTTGGCTAATTGTATTATTTTTTACGTATGAGGCAACAAAATCCTCTGCTACTGTTGGATCGTTCAACATTTGCCGCAGAAAGGCATCAAACGGAATGGACTGACCGTCACAAGCATAATTACTCAATCGCGTAGCTTCCCGTCAACCTGAGCCATGATTAATGAATCCGCACCATGTTAAGCGGAGGCCCCCTGCCTATTGATAATAAGGGACAGAATCAGCTAAATAGTCATGCCCTGTCTTGACGCCGGGCTGGAGCAGCCGTATGGTACAAGTGACAAGAACATACAAACATACAAACACATGCTCAAGAAGGGGGAACTATGAATAAATTCACAGCCTATGGCCGACAGATCCGGCGGCAGATCGTCAGCAGGTATTACCGGATATCCATCAAGCAGAGAATTCTGTTCTCGTTCATCGTGCTGATCACGCTGTCCATCAGTGCAATGGGCAGCTTCTCGTATTGGATTGCCGCGCAGGAGATCGAGGACAATGCCTACGCGGGCAGCCAGGAGACCGTAAGCAAGACGGCACAGCTGCTGGATTCCCGCCTGAATGATGTGGCGCTGTCCGTGCAGTCCCTGATGCTGAGCGATGCGTACCGCAAGATGATGCTCGATGTGTTCAGCCATGATGTGTCGAATTACTATGTGCATCTGTCGGATCTGCAATATGTGCTCTCCCAGGCAACGTTCAATCAGCCGATCATTGAGAATGTACTGATCGTTACCCCGATAGGCGATTTCTATTCCACTACGCAGACCCGGGCGCAGGACCATTCATTCTACGACTCGGAATTATATGGTCTGAGCAAGGGAAAGCCGGGCGGCTATTGGGCCAAAGGACATTATGACCGGTTATTCACGGGCAGCCAGCGGGTGGTCTCCTTCGTGGTCCGGGGAATTTATGAATACCCTTACACACCGATCAGCAATGTATTTATTGTGGTCAATATCAGGGAGAGCCGGATAAATGAGCTGCTGAATAAAGGGGGACAACAAGCGGGATGGGATTATTACCTGGTGAGCGGGGAAGGCGAGGCGGTGGTGGAGTCCCACTGGCCCTTCCAAGGCAGGTTCCCCTGGAAGCCGATGCTTGCCGGAGCCGGGACAGCAGCCGGTCCCAAGGATTACAACTACAGCTATGGCGGGAAGGAGTATCTGGTTAATTATACAGGCTCAGCGGCATCGCCGGACTGGATCATCTCCGGCATGCAGTCGAGGGACCAGCTGCTGGGCAAGCTGCAGCGGGTGCAGCGCATCACCCTCTATGTCATCGCATTCTTCCTGCTGGCCACCTGGCTGATCTCCAATCAGCTGACGTCTGTGCTGCTTAAGCCGCTGTTCAAGCTGCGGCGGCTGATGCGCAGAGTCGAGGAGAACCAGCTAAGCGTAGTTTATGAGAGCCGTTATGAGGATGAGGTTGCCCAGGTCGGCTATCAGTTCAACCGGATGATGTCGGAGATTAAGGTGCTGATTGCAGATGTGAAGGCCAAGGAGGAGGACAAGCGTCATGCAGAGATCCGCGCACTTACGGCGCAGATGGAGCCGCACTTTCTGTACAATACTCTGAATACCATTTATTGCAAATCGGTCATGGGCGAGAATGATGATGTGAATGAGATGATCCTGTCGTTGTCGCAGATGTTTCAGATCGGGCTCAGCGGCGGCAAGGATCTGATTCCCCTTGAGGATGAGCTGTCCCACATGCAGCAGTATTTCGCCCTTCAGCAGAAATGCTATGAAGGGTTGTTTGAATACACGGTGACTGTTGAGGACGAGGCCCTGCTGTCCTGCCTGCTGCCCAAGATTATCCTGCAGCCGGTGGTGGAGAACAGCATTCAGCACGGGTTCAGCGACCGGACCGCCGGTGGCCGGATCGACATCACGGTCAGCCGGGAGCAGGAACTGCTGCATATTTGCATTACCGACAACGGGCGGGGTCTTGATGCTGCACGGGTCAAGCAGGGGACGGTCAGGGCTCCGCAGTCGAGGAAAGGTTATGCCCTGTTCAACATCAGGCATCGGCTGGCGCTGTATTACGGGGCCGAAGCACGTATGGACGTTGGCGGCGAACCATGTAAGGGATCACGGACAGATCTGTGGATTCCGTTAGGGGAGGAGAGATGAAGGATGGACTGGGAGCTGGAGCAGGAAAGGTTCAAGTTATGTGTAATCGACGATATTAAAAGTGTGGTGGAGATGGTCTCGCGCAAGCCGCCGTGGCAGGAGCACGGTATTGAGGTCGTCGGTACGGCGCTTGACGGTGATGCGGGGCTGCAGATTATCCGCGAGACCCGGCCGGACATTGTGCTGACGGATATCCGAATGCCAAGAATGGACGGCCTGCAGATGACCCGGGCGATTCTGGAGGTGCTTCCGGACTGCAAGATTATTATCCTCAGCGCCTACTCGGAGTTCTCTTATGCCCAGGAAGCCATCCGACTAGGGGCGCTTGATTTCGTCAAGAAGCCCTTTTCGCTGGACGAGATTATGCAGGCTGTGCTGAAGGCCAGGGAGTTGTGCCGGGAGGAGCGTCAGGAGACCACCAGACTTGCTGTGATGGAGGCCAAAATCAGAGAAAGTCTGCCTATTCTCCGCCAGGAATATCTCATCTTCCTGCTGCACCACCAGACGACAGAATCGGATGCACGTTCCCGCTGGGCCTATCTCGATATCCCTCTGGACCAGCATGATTTCTTCGTGTTTGTCGCCGAAATCGATCATTTCACGGAGAAACTGAGCGGCCAGCCTGTGCAGGAGGTCGAGCTGCTGCGGTTCAGCCTGCACAATATTCTCGAAGAGACGATTTCCGCCTGGACCCGCGGCGTCATCATCCGGGAGGCGACAGACCGGTATGTCTGCATCATGAACGGCTCGGACCCGGATACGGCCGCGCTGGTTACGGAGGCCTGCTGCACGAATGTAAGCCGGTTCTCCCGGCATACGCTTTCCATTGGCGTGGGGCTGGGCGCAGCGGCGATTCAGGAGCTGAGCGCAGCGTACAGGCAGGCGATTAGCGCGCTGGGTTATCATTTCTACACCGGAGGCAACGGGGTCTATATTTACAGCAATATCGAGAATAAACCGCTCGCACTTCACAGCTACTCCGCCGCCGCCGAGCAGGAGCTGCTGTTCGCCCTGCGTTCTGGCAATTCTGCCAAAAGCCTGCAGATGCTCGATCAGCTATTCGCGGAGCTGCTGGACAGCGGGCTTTTGCCTGAGCCGCGTTATGTGGAAAGCGTCGGCTATGAGCTGGGCTACAGGATCTGCCGGGTCCTGCTGGAGCAGTTCCCCTACGGGCAGGTGGAGCCGCTGGAGCGCAGGATTGCCGTCATGAAGAACCAGGTGCATCCTTCCCTGCAGGATATCCGGGACCTGCTGTCCGGGCTGTGCCGGGAGGCCTGTGCGCTGGTTACAGAGACCCGTTCCCTGGAGTCCACGCGGATTATCCGCCAGGCCGCCGCTTATATCGATAGCCATCTGGATACGGGACTGTCGCTGGAGCAGGTAGCGAAGCAGATTAACCTCAGCCAGGGGTATTTCTCCAACCTGTTCAAGAAGGTGCAGGGGATTTCGTTTCAGCAGTATGTGATGCACGAGAAGATGGAGAAGGCCAAGGCGATGCTGATCAGCGGACGGCAGGTTCAGGAGATCGCCCAGGATCTTGGGTATGAGCACAGGCGCTATTTCAGCGAGGTGTTTAAGAAATATACCGGAATGACCCCGTCCGAGTTCAAACTGCATTATCTTGGAAAAGAATAAAAATGCGCAGGGGAGGCATGTCCGCAGGGCGGAGGTGGCCTCCCTTCACTGTATAAAGCTTCTGCAGAAATCTGCCCTTAAAGTGGGCTTACCCGCCTTATCCGGATGCGCCAATCCGTCTATAATCAGGTTGTAAGCGAATACAGCAGGGATATATAAGGGGGAACTACCAATGATGAAGCGTATGCTAATAACATCTCTGAGCCTGGTCCTGGCACTTGGCCTGACAGCCTGCGGCAACGGTAACGGCGGCAATGCTGCAGAAGGTAAGGGAGACGGGAAGACAGGCGGCTCGGGGGACAAGACCAAAATCAGCTACTGGACCGGCGACCGTCATGATGCGGATTTCGTGAAGGACAAGGTAGCCGAGTTCAACGCAACCAATACCGACGGGATTGAGGTGGAACTGGTCGTCAAGGGCGACGACTTCGATACCGCACTCGATCTGTCCTTCCAGACCTCCGATGCGCCGGATGTAATCCGGGTGAAGGAGAATACCATCCAGACCTTCTACAAAAAAGGCTTTCTCGCTCCCATTGACGAGTTCCTCACCGATGAGCTGAAGACGAAATTCCCGGCCATGCCGGATCTGAATGAATTCGACGGCAAGCGTTACAGTCTGCCGAATTATGGAACAACCATGCGTCTTGTATACAACAAGGATCTGTTCGCCAAAGCAGGCGTTGAGCATCCGCCGGCTACCCTGCAGGAGCTGGTGGAAACCGCCAAAAAATTGACAGAAGCCGGTAAAGCGGATGGCGCTTACGGCTTCGCCCAGAACTTCAAAAGCCCCGGAAGCGCGTTCGGGCGTTCGGCGCGGGTGATTGCGGAGATGAGCGGCTACGGCGGCTTCGGGTATGATTTCAAGACGGCCCGCTACGATTTCAGCGGCTTCGAGCCGATCATCAATGCCTTTAAGCAGATCCGGGACAACGGCAGCATGCTGCCGGGTGTGGAATCACTGGATATTGATCCGCTGCGGTCGCAGTTTGCAGAGGGCAAAATCGGAATGTATATGTCCTACTCCTCGGAGCCGGGCGTCTACAAGAATCAGTTCCCGGCCAAGATTGACTGGGCAGCCGCTCCGGTTCCGACCATCGACGGCACCGTGAAGGGGGCTTCGGGCTTCCTCGGGGGCCAGTGGCTGGCGCTGAGCTCGAAGTCGGAGCACAAAGGAGCAGCTTGGAAGTTCATGGAGTTCATGTACGGCGATCAGGTGCTGACGGATTATCAGGAAAAAGGCTTTGGCATCTCCATGGTTCCATCCGTCAGCGCAGTAGCCAAGACACCGGATGTGAACGGCATTGAAGGCTTCCTGCCGAACAAGCACGATGGAGTGTGGCCGGTCTATCCGTCTGTAGCACCGGAAGGGATGAAATCGGATGACGCCTTCTTCAAGTATATGCTGAACGGCGGCGATCTGAAGGCGATTATCGCCGATCTGAACAAACGCTATAACACTGCACTGGACAGCGTGATTGCGAATGATGGCGTGAAGGCCGAGCCGGATGCCGGCTTTGACCCCGCCGCACTGGGCGGCAAGTTCGCCAAGTAGACAGAAGGTTAGGGATAGAGATATAGGCCAAAGCAGAGGGATGGGGAAGCAGCTTTCCTCTCCCTCTGCTCTGGCCGCAAGGGAGAGGAGCCGGAAGAAACCAGATGAACAAAACAAAACAAGCCTTATTTTCATACAGCTTTATCTTTCCAAGTGCCTTGCTCACGTTGGTCCTCGGGATTTATCCGATTGCCTGGGCGTTCCGCTATATGTTCTATGATTACAAAGGGTTCGGAACGGCCCGGTTTACCGGGCTGGCCAATTTCAGACGCATCCTGAAGGATACCCAGTTCTGGGAGTCGGTGGTGAACACGTTTGTCTATGCAGGCGGCAAGTTGCTGATCACCATTCCGCTGGCTCTGCTGCTGGCCGCCATATTGAATCGAGGGCTGCGGGGCAGACAGCTGCTGCGGGGGATTTTCTTCATGCCGACCGTCATCAGTACTGCCGTAATGGCCGTAGTCTTCTTCACGATCTTTAACTCGTATAACGGGATTCTCAACCAGTTTCTGATCCGTTCGGGCCTTTCCGATTCCGGTGTGGACTGGCTGGGGCCGAAATATGCCATGCTCACCGTCATTCTGGTTGCAGCCTGGGGGGCGGTCGGCAATTACATGCTGCTCTTCCTCGCCGGTCTGCAGAATATCCCGGAGGATGTTTATGAGGCCTCTTCCCTGGACGGAGCAGGCAGAATCCAGCAGTTCCGCTATGTCACCCTGCCAATGCTCGGGCCTGTCATGCAGATGGTCATTATGCTGGCGATCATTACAGCTTTGAAGGGCTACGAGAGCATTATGGTGCTGACCGAAGGCGGCCCCGTAGGCAAGACAGAGGTGATGTTCCTGTATTTGTACAAATTATTTTTCCCTGTCGGCGGAGGCAGCGCGGCGGTCCAGGTCCAAGAGTTCGGATACGGCAGTGCGGTCGCCTTCGTGTCTGCGGTCATCGTCGGGATCATATCGCTCATTTATTTCTACGCATCCAGACGTATGAATCAGACCGATTGAGGAGAGAGGATATTATGAGACTAAGAACCATACTGGGCAATATCATCCTGTGGATTTTTTTGCTGGCATTTGCTTTTATCACCTTGATTCCGGTCGTTATCACCATTCTCGGCTCCTTCAAGACAAATGCCGAACTGACTGCGGGAGCCACCTTCCTGCCGGATAGCTGGCACTTCTCGAACTATGCCGAAGCCTGGGCGCAGGCGAATTTCTCCAGATATACGCTGAACAGCCTGATTGTCTCTCTGGCGGCGGTGGTTGGCACGCTGCTGGTATCATCCATGGCGGCTTATGTGGTGGACCGGATGGATTTTGCAGGCAAGAAATTGTATATCGGCCTGCAATCCTTCACTATGTTCGTGGCAGTAGGGGCGGTCGTGCTGCGTCCGCAGTTTGATCTGATGGTCAAGCTTCATCTGCACAGCAGCCTGTGGGGGGTCATATTGATTCTGATCTCCGCCCATGCTTCGATCTTCTTCATTCTGTCCAGCTTCATGAAGGGGATTCCCCGTGAGCTGGATGAGGCGGCGCTGATGGACGGCAGCTCCCCTGGCCGCACCTTCTGGCGAATTATTCTGCCACTGCTCGGACCCGGACTCGGCGTAGGTGCGCTGTTCACCTTCCGCGGCGCGTGGAATGAATATTTGCTGCCGCTCGTGTTCACGATGACGAAGCCGGAGCTGCAGACGCTGACTGTCGGGCTGGCGAACCTGAAATACGGGATTTCAGCCGCTTCCCAGACCCACTATATGATGGCGGGCGCCTGCTTGTCCATTCTGCCGATTCTCGTGGCCTATCTGTTCGCCAACAAATCCTTCATGCAGATGACGGCCGGTTCCCTCAAAGGGTAGCGGTCCGGCCCTGCGCAACCCATAATCCATCTTTAACATTCAAGGAGGTACACCCCATGACTCAACACGTTCCGGCGATTCTGCAATCTGCCCCGTTCATCCGGCGGTATCCGGGCAATCCGGTGCTGGCTGCAGCGAAGATTCCTTACCCCACCGCACTGGTATTCAATGCCGGTGTAACGAAATTTAACGGCAAATATGTGATGATCTTCCGCAATGATTACGGCTCACTGGCCGATCAGACGCTTGAGCCGCACCACACCACGGATCTCGGCATTGCTTACAGTAACGACGGGCTGAGCTGGACCGCAGGCCCGAAGCCAGTGTTCAAAATGCATGACGAGGAAATTATCCGCGCCTACGACCCGCGCCTGACCGTGATCGGCGGCCGTTGTTATATGTGTTTTGCCGTGGATACGCACCATGGCATCCGCGGCGGAATTGCCGTTACCGATGATCTGGAACACTTCGAGGTGCTCAGCCTGTCTACACCGGACCTGCGCAATATGGTACTGTTTCCCGAGTTGATCGGCGGCAAGTATGTCCGGCTGGAGCGTCCCTTCACGGTATACAGCCGCGGCGGCAGGGACCGCTTCGATGCCTGGATCTCCGAGTCGCCGGACCTGAAGCATTGGGGCAACTCCAGCCTACTGCTCGCCGTCGAGCAGGTGCCGTTTGCCAATGACAAGGTCGGTCCGGCCGCACCTCCGGTCCGGACGGATAAGGGCTGGCTGACCACCTTCCATGCGGTGGATGTGGACCCGGCCAGAGGCAAGCATGGTTGGGAGGACACCTGGAAGAAGCGCTATACCGCCGGAATTATGCTGCTGGATCTGGAGGACCCCCGCAAGGTGATCGGCATGAGCAGGCAGCCGCTGCTGGCACCGGAGACAGACTATGAGATTGGCGGGGGCTTCCGCAATCATGTGATTTTTCCGGGAGGGATGATTCTGGAGGATAACGGCGAGGTCAAGATCTATTATGGCTCTGCGGATACGGTAGAATGTCTGGCAACGGCCCATGTGGACGATCTGCTCCGACTCTGTCTGGAGCCGGAGCATAGATAAGATTGGAAGCAGGCTGAGGGCGGAAATGCGGAGTAACAGTGGGGCCATGTGCCATGATTGGAGCGGCTTGCGCGGAGTTTGTGCATGAAGTGCAACAATGCTAAATCAACAACAGCGACCGTGGGGAGATTATCCATAAAATGCAACAATACAGCTCAGTAGTAGCGACCAACGCAGGAAATCCTGCACAAGTGCAACAAAACCGGGACCGTATTTTAAAAGGAAACTTTGCTGATGCAGAAAAGGTTAGTATTACTCTGCCACTTCCGAAGCTGAACAGGAATATGTCGATTTTATGAAAAGAGTAATAGAGCATCACTGGTGAAATCGTTATTCACTGATGACAGAGTATTTCCTAAAAATATGAAAGAGGTGTTTATTTATGCTGAAAAAGTTAAAATTATTAAGCTTAATTGTTTGTATGCTCGCCAGTCTTTTAGCTGTCGTTCCTTTGACAGCAAGAGCGGCGGATACAATTGTAAGCTATCCATTACCGTCGATCTATACCACGACCAGTCAATACACGGTAACAGCAGACTCTACAAATATACCGGTAATCGACACTTCGGCGATATTTGTAAACTATAATTATTGTAATTTCTCTTTTTCAGGTACTACTACAATCACAATAACAGCAAGCGAGACAATCAATACCTATAATATTTCTCCCAAAGCTTTGGGAATTACTGCAACAAAGAGCGGAAATACACTTACATTTACACTTTCATCACCAACATATCTTATAGTTAAAATCAATAATCTGAAAGATCTGGTTATTGCGGCAGATGCTCTTGAAACCAATGTTCCGGCTTCATCCGGTACAGGTATATACAATGTTAAAGCTCAATACGGTGCCGACAGTACCGGTGCCGCTATGGCTACAACTGCAATACAAAACGCCATAAATGCGGCTAACGCAGCAGGTGGCGGTATAGTATACGTTCCAGCCGGTGTTTATAAGTGCGGAAACCTTGTTTTAAAAAGCAATGTTTCGGTTTATCTGGAGGGTGGTTCTGTTATAAGGGGTTCAGGAAATCCGAGCGATTACACTACCCATTTTCATAAGAATTCTCTGGGTAAGGATGGAACATGGTTTATTTACACCGAAACAAATGCAAACAATATTAAGATATACGGCAGGGGGACTATTGACGGCAATGGCCATTATATGAGAAATACAAAGAATTATTTGAACAATATTCTTGTACCCTTGCAGTGCAGCAACTTCACGGTTGACGGCATAACAATAAGAGACAGCGGGGGCTGGGCTACCATAGTTACAAGATCCAATAACGTCACATTCCAGAATACAAAGCATTTCAACAACAATGAACTTGATTATGAAAATGATGCAATAGACATTCAAGAGAGCCAGAATGTACTAATAAAGCACACGGTAGCAGTATCGGAGGATGACACATACTCATTTAAGACATGGGATGTAGCAACTACGGATATAGCTGCAAACTGGCCGGGAAGTCCTGAAAACCAGTCAAATGTAGTTGTGGATGATGCTTTGGCTTGGAGCAGATGTGGAGCATTTAAGGTTGGAGATGGAGTTAAACAGCTTCAGGATGGCATTGTTGTTAAAAACTCTTATGTATACAGGTGCTGGCGCGCTTTAGCGGTAGGTCATCTTTATGGGACTACACCAGCACAAAACATCATATTTGACAATATAGATGTAGAAGGCTTCTGGCCAAGATCCGGTGTTCACTCCAGATGGTTTGATCTTTCTGCAAAAAGCGGACCGATAAAAAATGTGGTCTATAATAATATCAATTTACGCGCTTTAGGTGAAATTTCAGTAATGAAGGGTTGGAGTGATACATTTACTGTCTCCGGAGTTACATTAAACAATGTTCGCGTCGGTGGAGTTGCGGCAACTACATTGACAGAATTGAAAATAACAGATACTAACAGCTATGCTGAAGCTCCAAAATTCAACACATTGAAATTTGAAGCGGAAGGCTATAACCTTAGTTCAGGTGTTATTTCCTATGAGGCAAGCACTGATGGTGGGCTGGATGTTGGTGGAGGGAGTAATGGCGACTATATAGCATTTAAAAATGTAGATTTTGGTAGTACAGCTAAAACAAGTATTGATTTGAAGGTCGCATCCGCTAATTCCGGCGGAAGAATAGAATTCCACTTGGACAGCCCTACAGGCACTATGCTGGGTTATTGGACGGCAGAAAGCACAGGCGGATGGCAGACATGGTCAGTCAAGAATATCTCGCTTAATGCCGGGACAGCTGTAGGAACCCATACAGTATATGTTACTTTTGTTAAGTCAGATTCAACCACAGTTGCAAATTTAACTTGGTTCCAGTTCAAATAGAATGGAAACGGTTTGATTTAATTGCAATAAGATGGATAAAGGGGTATATCAAATGATATGCCTCTACATTCAGCTAAAGTTTTTTTCTACGACTGACCAACTAACACAAAAAAACAGCAAGTCTCCTAAGTGAAGTGAAATAGGGACTTGCTGTTTGAGGTTTCAATTAATTCTTAAAGCTATGAATTGGAGCTGGGATTCGTCCGCCACGATTAACGAAGTTCGCGCAGTTGAAGCCGTTTACTGCTATAACTGGTGCATATCCGAGCAGGCTGCCAAATTCGACCAAAGGTCATAGATTCCAGCTTCTCTAGTGTAAGGGTACCCCGCTGAGCCGCTTTAATCATGCCGTGATCTTCATGGAACGGAATAAAGGCTCTACTATTAAGCCCACCTACATAGGAGGAGGCCATTACGCCACTTTTTTTAATATTGTCATTTAGGGCGTGTCTGAAAACTATCATTGAGTCAATTTAAAAATGGAAGCTATGTATATAAACGCGAGGAATGACTTAGTCAACTTATCGTAACGAGTGGCCACACGGCGAAAGTGTTTGATTTTATTGAAAAAGCATTCAACCAAGTGGAGTTCTTTCTACCGATACCAATCGACCTTCCATGGATGTTGACTATTCGTTTTAGGTGGAATGGTGTAAGTGGCCTGTTTAGTCGTAATCCAGTTCCGAATCGCTTCTGAGCCATAGGCTTTGTCGCCAAGAATGTGACTTCCAATAATATCTAACTCCTGAAGCAATTCAATCGCTGGAAAAGAATAACTTGACCACCCGTCAGTAGAAAAGCTAGAGGGTTGCCTAATCCATCGTGGAAGATATTAGTGATCGGGATTTTGATCCTATTAGCAAACCCGAGAGTTATCTCGAATTTTATTTTGGGAAACCTGGAAGTGGAGGGAACAAGAGGACATTACATTGAATACTTTTACGAATCAGATGCTTCCAAAATTTTAGATGAATAAATAAGTATGAGAGTGATAGCATAGATTTTATTTATCAAGCTTCCTACAAAGGCATTTACAATATATTATTTATTGAACGGGCTTTCGGGGCTCAAGGGCATTTGTCTAAGTTAGTAAATGGATATATCCCACGAGCCCCCCAAATAATGATTACGAAAAAGGTTGGCGAATCTTTAGAAAATTCACAGCATTTAATCTGCGAAGCCGGCACCGGGACTGGTAAATCACTTGGATATTTAACTCCTGCAGCTCGATGGGCTGTCGTTAATAAGAAAACAGTTATTGTCTGTACGCATACGATCCCTTTAATGAATCAAATCGTTAATGTGGAGCTGCCAAGAGTAGTTAACATTCTTAAGATGGAGAAGTTATCACTTAAGTTCCAACATGTCAAAGAAAAAGATCATTATATTTGTAATACAAAATTAGAAGCTCTCTGGCAAGAAAAGTTACGCAGTAATGATTCTAAAGCTAAACTTGTACGTGAAATTTCAAAGATGGTGAAACAAGAACGGGTTGGGGATCGTGCGGCTCTAGGATTCGATGTTGAAGACAATGTGTGAAAAAAGATTAGTGCTTCCAATTGTCCAGCCAATACTAAACCAAGCAACTGCATGTTAGAAGACCTGAAAGGAAAGATGTATACCTCCCATATAATTGTCACAAATTTCGCTTACTTCTTTAATGATCTAAAAATGAGAATGAAGACGGGGAATGGTACTCTTCCAGCATATGATGCCGTCATTTTTGACGAAGCACATGAAATAGAGGGTGTATGCTGCAATGTCTTCGAAAAGAAAGTAGATATCAACCGTTTTGAAATTTTATTTGAAGCAATCTTCAAACGAAGTGCATTTTCGGAACTCGATCATGGAAATCAAATCGAGCTTGCTCAGCTTCGTCAAACTTTTCACCAGCAAATTGATGAAGTGTACGCTCAAGTAGGAAAGAAGATGAGAGATGATCAAGGAGGATTACTTGCCTTCAAGCTTATGACAACCAAGATTGAAATTTCGGAGGTTTGTGCTACTCTAAGCCAAGCGCAGCAGTTTCTTTGATTATATGTTCCCTAAAATGATGGTAAAGCTTCAGCAAGGATTGGGCGTTTAAATCGATCCATGAAGTGCCAAGGCGCTTTTATCATTCTAGATAACAGAATCTTAACCAAGAGATATGGGGGAAGAGTCATTCGTAGTCTCCCAAAGTGTCAATATTCAAGAAAATTAGAGGATATCATTCACATACTACCTTGCTAAAGAAAGGTTATTGATTCTTATGATGGGAAGAGCTCACTTAGCCATAAGTACCGGAGTTACTATTTCGATCTTAGGGTTAGCCGATTATAAAATAACAGTACCCGTAGTCGCTGTAATTGTGGTTAGTTCTCTTCATCCAGATATCGATGAACCTAATTCACTTTTAGTATCAAGAGAACTCCCAACATCCTTGCTTCGTCTTCTGCAGGGCGTACTTGTCACACTTGCTGCATTCTAAACAGTATTTTCTTTGTCCTGACTGTAGTTGTGAATACGGTTTGAATTCAAGCAAAGAATTAATAGAGAGAACTTATTTCATTAGGGCTTTTGAGATTCTTTCAAATAGAAATATGGATAATTTAACCTGGCCAGAAAAAGAAAAAATATTTGGATTAAAGCGAAATAGTATTCTGAGAATTATTGCTAATGAATTTATTACTGTGATGTTAACAGCGATCTCTTCAATTCAAACAGAAAATGACTTCGCTGACATGGTCTTTGAGTGTGCTCGTGAAATGGTAGAACAAAATATTATTTATCGTGAAGCAATGTTTGATTACACAGCTTGCTATGGACGTAGAGGAATTCCACTAAAAACTGTTATGAATGGCTTTGCTAAAGGCTTAAAATTAGCAAAACAAAAGTTTAATAATATTGATATATGTTTCATTGCAAACCTCGATAGAACAGCTCAAGTTAAGGATAACTGTAAATATATTCAAGAGTTAGTGAAGTACAGAGATATGATTTCATTGATTGCTGTGGGAATGGATATGCAAGAACTTGGACATCCGGCTCATCGGCAAGCTGAGGCTTTTGCTGTTGCAAAAGAAAATGGATTCTTTATTACGGGTCATGTTGGTGAAGAAGTTGGTCCAGAAGGTATTTGGGATGCCATCCAATCGATACCATTTGATAGAATAGATCATGGTGTTCGTGCTGTAGAGGACGAAAAGTTATTAGAATGGTTGGCAGATAAAAAAATATTACTTACTCTATGTCCAGCTTCTAATATAAGCTTAGAAGTATATCCGTCGTGGGATAAATATCCAATCAAAAAATTAATAGACAACGAAGTGAAAGTATGCATTAATTCTGACGACCCACCTTGTTTTCACTATGATCTAACAGGAAATATTATTAAAATTGCAGAAACCTTTGATTTTTCTAAGGCACAAATTATTGAATTAATACGTAATTCATTCATTTTTAACTATTATTGCGGTTTGTTTGTCTTACGGTCGATACAACAAGTCGAGACCAAGTAATTGTACCCATTACCGTTCTGGGTGACAACCGAGACTTTTGTTTATGATCCCAATATGTCTACAATGGATAAGCTGCAACGTTTGATTGGGTATGGTGGATTTATTCCTATCCTTGGGGCGGGTCCTGATGGACTCAACTCCATTTTATATCTTGTTCGTGGACAGAAACTTATTCTTGTAGCACGGATATTCAGGCAAATCTATAAATTCAACCCGTGTAATTGCTTCTCACCTGGCACACTGGTAAATAACCAAGAAGGTGCCAAGCCGATTGAACAGGTTCAAGTTGGTGATATGGTCTGGTCCAATAATCCAGATACTGGAATATCCATATAGGTGAAGAGATACTAACGACCACTGATTTGCATCCCTTCTGGATGATAGGCAAAGGATGGGTGTTGGATTAAACTATAATCAGGTCGCACTTACGAATGAAGGAGTTAAAGCTTTGCATGAAATAAGAAAAGATTTAATAGAAGGAAAGATAGCACTTGGAAGAGTGAAATAATACTGTTGGAGGTACACATGAAAATATGGCAGTGGGGGTTTGAAGCGGATAAATACGAGACTGTTTCTTTCCCGAACCCACTCTAAAAAGCTTATCTTCTTATCATTCATCTGTTATTCTCCCATTTGAGTTCGTAATGTTCACTATCTTAATGCAAGTGAACCGAGTTCACAAGTCTAGGAATAATAGAGAAATTGGGCTTATGCTAAACTAGGGATCTTCAGAAGTAGTTATGGCGGAAACCTATTCGGGGGGGTGTTTGTTTTACTTACTGACGTATTGTCATTTGTTGGATTTTTTTATTAATATGGTTTTCCAAAGAAAAATAGTTTGTGATTTTTGGGGGAGTAGAAATTTTGGATATGATGAACATACTGGTTGAAGAACGCCATTGTCCTTTATGTAAAGAATTGAATCGTTGTGGCGCTGAAAGCGGTGAATGTTGGTGTTTCCATACAGAAATTCCACTCGAATTGCAGGAACAGATCCCGGAAGAACTGAGAGGGAAAGCTTGTATCTGCCAAAAATGCGTAGAAGCATTTAATAAACATTAACCGGGATATTAATTAACTCTCGACGAAAACCGTAATTTCATTGTATATAATTAAAGTGTAATCTAAAAAAATAATGGAGGCGCAGATGAGGAAGCCAATAATTGCAGTAGATATGGATGATACAATTTGCCATCTAGTGAAGCGAGCCATATACCATAATAATAATGATTTTCCCACGCATCTGCTACGGTATGAGGAAATGCTTGATTGGAATACGGATCATTTACGTCATCCGGATTGTACACAAGAGATTTTCTATGGGCGGCCCGGTCTGTATGAAGAGCTTGAACTGTTTGACGAACATGTCGTAGGAGAAATGGAGAAGTTGCATTACGCTTATGATGTAATTATTGTTACGGCAGCCCAACCCCAGTCGGTGGTGGAAAAATGGAACTGGTTGCAGAAGCATATGCCGTTTATTCCGATTGAAAATTTCTTTACCTGTAAGCGAAAAAATCTTATTAACTACGATCTATTGATCGATGACGGGGTGCATAACCTGGTTCCGGCATTGCAGGGGGGAAGAAAAGTGCTTTGTATTCCGCATCCATGGAATTTGCGGGCCCGTGAACAATATGCTTTTCCATTATTGACCTCATGGGAAGGTGCAAAAGAGAAGATAGATCAGATGTTAGGACGTCCAAAGAGCGAATGAGACTGTTTTTTATAGATGATGTACAGAAAAATATCCTCCACCAAAAAATGAAGGTATCCCATTAGCCAGTGTGGCTTTTGAGATACCTTTTTTATATCTATTGCAGAAGTGCAATTTCATTATTATGCTCTGGATGTAAATATGTTGAATTAGTGACATTTCGATTCTTGGACTCTTTTCTTTGTATATTATTGTATATAAAAGGAGTGGACATAGTAGTGAGAACAATCGGAATTGATTTAGGAACGACCTATAGTCTTGCTGCTTATTGGGACGGCAGTCAGGCTGTAATTATTCCCAATGTACTCGGGGAGCATGTAACACCCTCGATTGTTAGTGTAGATGCAGGGGGAGAAGTATTAGTTGGAAGAATCGCACAGGAACGACTGATTACACATCCACAGTTAACCGCCTCGACTTTTAAGCGCTTTATGGGATCAGCAAAGAAATATACGCTAGGTTCGATGACTTTTACTCCTGAAGAGTTATCTTCTTTTGTTCTGCGGTCACTGAAAGAGGACGCGGAAAATCATCTAGGTGAGTCCGTAACGAAAGCTATAATCAGTGTTCCGGCTTATTTCAATGATGTTCAGCGGAAAGCAACTAAGAAAGCGGCTGAGCTGGCTGGTTTACAAGTAGAACGGCTTATTAGTGAACCTACGGCGGCAGCACTCGCTTATGGCCTGCATCAGAATCAGGAGACTTCATTTCTTGTTTTTGATCTGGGTGGAGGAACCTTTGATGTGTCAATTCTGGAGCTTTTCGAAGGGGTAATGGATGTTAAGTCGATTGCCGGAGATAACTATCTTGGCGGGGAAGATTTCACAGAGATACTAGTGGCCTACTTTATCCAAAAGAATAAGCTGGACGCGGAATCGTTAACACCAATAACGAGGTCGATGTTGTATAAGCAGGCAGAGCAGAGTAAACGAATTCTTGGTACAGAGTCTGCTGCGACTATGCGGATAGTTATTAAAGAGGAAGAATACGTGCTGACTATAGATCGCTTAGAGCTTGAGCAATTGGTGCAACCGTTACTAATACGTCTAAGGCAGCCGATAGAAAGAGCATTGCGGGATGCTTCTTTGCAGCCTTCCGATCTGGATGGGATTGTGATGATTGGGGGTGCGACTAAAATGCCTCTGATTAAGCAAATTATCAGCCGTATGTTCGGGAAAATGCCTTATGCGAATATCAGCCCAGATGAGACCGTCGCACTTGGAGCTGCGGTTCAGGTAGCTCTGAAGCAGCGTGATCAAGCGCTGGATGAAATGATTTTGACGGACGTTTGCCCCTATACATTAGGGACCAGTGTTTTGCGTAGAGGTTCAAGCGGACAAACGTCATCTGGACATTACTTTCCGATCATTGAACGTAACACTCCGATTCCTGTTAGCCGGGTAGAACGTCTATATACAGCCGCAGATAATCAGAAGATCATAAGTGTGGATGTGTATCAGGGGGAGAGTCCTCGCGTTGAAAATAATCTTTTCCTAGGAGAAATGGAGTTTCAGATTCCGCAAGCACCTCGGGGAGAAGAAAGTATTGATGTCAGATATACATATGATGTGAATGGGATTCTTGAGGTGGAGGTTACAACAGTTTCAACAGGTCAGAAGCATCAGATGATCATCGAGCAAAATGCTGGTGCAATGACGAAAAAGCAAATTGAAGCTCGTTTACTGGAACTGCGGAGTATCAAAATTCATCCGCATGAGCGTACCGAGAACAGGCTTCTGCTTGCTAGAGGTGAGCGTTTATATGAAGAGGTGCTTGGGGACCAACGGAAGTTTATCGCACAGTGTCTGAAAGTATTCGAAGATGCTTTATATACTCAGAACGAGAAAGTGATTGAAAAAGCGGCACAAGCTTTCAATGAGCAATTGGCGGAAATTGAAGGGTGGTCATACTTCACATGACAATCTGGAGTATGTTGGAGATTGAACCCACAGATGAACTAGCTATCATCAAAAAGGCCTATGCCAAAAAACTGAAATCGCATCACCCCGAAGATGACCCTGAAGGATACCAGCAGCTTAGAGAAGCTTATGATACAGCTGTGAAATGGGCCCGCTCCGGGCAGCGTATAGCAAGCACTGTCCCTTCATTTGTAGGTGAGGATAAGAAAGAAATAGCGGAAGCAATATCAAAAGAAATAGAAGAAATGGTGATACAAGCAGAAAAAGTAATACGAGTAGATGAAGCTGAGGAGGAAGAAGGCGAGGAGGAAGAACAAGAAGTTGAGGAGGTAGACACCGAGGAAGAAGTAGAAGGGGCAACTTCTATACCGCATGAAAACGAGTGGGCGCTGTTTCGCCCTCTTCCCATCCAACTTGATGCTGATCTTCAAGAACAGCCAGCAGATATTTTTGACAGACAAATTAGG
The DNA here is from genome assembly GCF_037974255.1 of Paenibacillus sp. FSL R5-0636. Taxonomy (NCBI): domain Bacteria; kingdom Bacillati; phylum Bacillota; class Bacilli; order Caryophanales; family Paenibacillaceae; genus Paenibacillus; species Paenibacillus sp. FSL R5-0636. Next base: position 4,542,348 of record NZ_CP150232.1, on the reverse strand, counting down.
GAACTGTATGCGGATTTCTCGCGCCGGATTAAGCAAGCTTCGTGGCATTCACTTTTGAATGAAGATTTCATGTGGAGTATAGAGCATCGCGATCGGCTAAGGGATAAGCTTATGTTGTTCCTTGATCAGCATCGGAATTTGCCTCATGCCGTATGGGAGGCGTTGGATTCATTTTTTCATTTTCGTGAGGACAAGGAAATATTTCTTCAACGTTTTGATAAAAAGTTAGTCGAGTACATACTAGGGCAGGTCGACGGAAGTTTGGAGATGCGTTATGAGTGTTTCCTTTTGCAGGAGTCTCTTGAGTTCGACATAGAACACTATCTAAATCTGAGGCAATCCGCTCAATTCATGCTGATGGAGGATAAACATACTGAAGCTGGCCAACTCCTCGATGAAGCAAATAAGCTGTTTCAGAATGATCCGGATCTGCAATTAATGCGAGCTAAGTATTGTCTGGATACTGCTGATTATATGGAAGCGCTGGTGTGCTTGGACCGAGTAACCACTATGTGGCCTAACGAAAGAGACGGTTACTTATTAAGAGGGCGGCTTCTCTACTATTTGCAGCGTTATGAGGAAGCGATGAAGGATTGTGAATGTTTGTTGCAAGAGGATGCTGGAAATAGAGATGTGCAATGTTTAATTCTGGAATGTAAGATTGCATGTTCTCAAATTGAGGAAGCTCTTACACAAACGGAGACTAATGAGCCTAAAAAGGACGAGTTCATTCATTTTCGTTACCTTGCGAATAAGTCCATGTTGAACAACAAAAAACTGTATCCACAACGTCTTCGTATCTCTTCGCTCGTAACCATTGGAAAGAACATTATAAGGCCTATATTATTCTATCTATTGGTTTTCCTGAAATTAAGCTGGTTCTATATGTTGGTATATACCATATGTTATTTTTCAGTATCTGAGCTTCCCCCGCTTGTCAATGCAGTGTTCATTCTTATTATTCTATGGAAAATCAGGAACATTTGCAAAACAGCATACCTATTCTCGAACTAATATCAGGAGGCTCTATATGCTGAAGGAATACAATGTTAAGCAAAGAAAACGATTGGAAATGTATTTCCGCTGTCTTTCCTCTACCTGCATACGTGGTCTCTTAGGGAGATACTATGTGGTTTATGAGTTTGATTTCAGTAATGTCTTCTTCAAAAGAGGATTAATCAAAAATGCTTGTGAAAGATGGAATATCGAGGATGCTAACTCCTTTCATCGCCAGATTCGCTGGCTTCTAGAGGATGGCAACCGTGCAGAATATAGATCTTTACATGCTCGATTAGCCACACTTTCCGAAACCTCACGCAGTAAATATCTTGAGGCACATAAGGATCATGAGGATTTTGTTAATCTGAAGGTTGTTGCACAAGGAATACATCAGTTGCCTTCTGGTGACATTTCTGCTTTTGGGTTAGCTTGGGTAATTTATCTGAGCCGGATTGGTTATGTTGAGGATTATTTGAAGAAGGAAGAAGCCTGGGAATACAAAATAGAAGCAGCAAGGCAGCTACAAGAACGTTATAGCAGTTGGGCGGATTATTATATAGCCTATTCCTTGGGCAGCAAATTTTCATTAGTACAATCCGGCGGATTAGTTAATCTATTTGAGACGGGATTGCAGAAGCTCATGCGAAATAGCAGCATTCTATACAGGGAAGCCGTTTGGGGGCAAAATCTGCAGCCGGAAGCCACTTAGTCCGTACTTAGGTAATTAATACCTATTGAATACCTATAGAATACCTATCCCGTGTTGCTTAAGGACCCAGAGGACGCTATTTGCAGATTTATAGCCCTTTGAGCCGGTTTTCGGACTCCAGTGCAGCTATTCCTTGAGGAAGGGGTCTTTTGTGGTGTTTTTCATGTCAATAGTGGCTATGCGGTCCGTTAGGATTCCAAATGGGGGATAATGCAGCATATAAGGTCAGCTGTGTCCGATAGGCTATGTCGTAAGTGTAAATGTGATATAAGCAAACGAAGTTTAGTGTTACAACACGAGCAAAGGTTTCGCTCAACGGATCAGATCAAAGAGCAAGCTAAAAGTAAAACGCAGCAGTAAGACCAAACAGTAAAACCAAACAGTAAAACCAAACAGTAAAACCAAACAGTAAAACCAAACAGTAAAATCCAACAATAAACAATAAGACCCAACAGTAAAACCTAACAGTAAAATCCAACAGTAAACAATTAGACTAAACAGAAAATAGTAAGACTAAAACCCAACAGTAAAACTCAAAAGTGAATCACAAAAAAAGAGGGAGTTCCAGCTGCTATAACATAGCTTTTGGAATTCTCTCTTTTTGTGATGCCGGATTAATCTTGACAGGATCTGATATTTGTATATAATTGGAATAGACCGACGGTCGGTCAATAGAATGGAGGACGTTTCAGATGAGAATTTCCAAAGAAGCGGAAGAACGTAGAAATGAAATATTGGATACAGCAGAAATGCTGTTTTTTACGAAAGGGTATACCAAAACGACAGTGAATGATGTCTTGCAGGCTGTAGGTATTGCGAAGGGAACCTTCTACTATTATTTTAAATCGAAGGAAGAGGTCATGGATGCTGTAGTGCTGCGATTTATTGATGTTGGTGTAGCAACCGCTAAGCAAATTGCTGCAGATCCTAAGCTGACCGTTCATGAAAAGCTGCTGCAAATCATTATGGCGCAAAAGCCGGATACGGACAGAAAAAGCCAAATGATTGAGCAGTTCCATCAGGCTGATAATGCACAGCTGCACCAGAAAAGCTTGGTGGAAACCATTTTACGGCTAACTCCTGTTTTGACGGAGGTCATTGAGCAGGGCATAGAGGAGGGACTGTTTCACAATCCGTATCCCCGGGAGACGATGGAATTTCTATTGATCACCTCTCAATTTCTTTTTGATGAAGGTATATTCAAGTGGCAGCCTGAGGAAATCATCCAGAAGATAAGAGCTTTTATCTATACGATGGAAATTACGCTGGGGGCGGAGAAGGGCAGCTTCGACTATGTGTTTCAAATGTTTGAGTAGGGGAGAGGGAATATTCTGAACAACAAATCCTTCGGAAATTTTATGATCATTTGGATGGGGGAGTGGATATCCAGTATTGGCAGCGGGTTGACGGCTTTCACCTTAGGGGTTTATGTGTTCCAGATGACGCAGACTGCCTCTAGCGTGGCACTTTTAACCTTATGTGCTTTTCTCCCTTCCATTGTGCTCAGTCCTTTTGGCGGCGTGTTAGCGGATCGGTTTGATCGTCGATTGATGATGATAGCAGGGGATTTGTTATCTGCTTTTGGACTAGTATATGTTCTCATCATCATGCTGCTGGGTGAACCTCATTTATGGCAGATTTGTCTAGGCGTGACGTTTAGTTCGATTTTTGTATCCTTGCTTGAACCTGCCTACAAGGCTACCATTACAGATTTATTAACAGAGAAGCAATTTGCCAAGGCCAGTGGTTTAGTTCAGCTTGCTGCGTCCTCAAAATATCTTCTTTCCCCTATCCTTGCCGGGATTTTGCTTAGCTTTATGGATATAAAAACTATCCTGCTTATAGATATCTCAACCTTTCTAGTTACAGTTCTTGCAGTGATGGCTGTTCGCAGGAATCTACATACTGAACACAGAGTCCCAACGAATCAGTCGTTTGTAAAAGATTTGAAGGAGGGCTGGGATGCTCTTATTTACACGAAAGGTGTACTGCAGCTTACGATCATTTTGTCTGTCGTTACTTTTTATGTGGGTTTTCTCCAAACCTTATATACGCCTATGCTTCTACCCTTTACGGATACGAAAACTCTAGGCACGGTATTGTCTGTAAGTGCTATAGGGATGTTGCTCGGCAGTCTGATTATTGGAGTTTTTAGCATCGATCGTAAATATATCAAAGTATTAGCGCTCGGCCTAGGATTCGCCGGTTTGTTTTTTTCTTTGGTGGGACTGACCACGAATGTTGCTTTTATTACAGCTGCTGGATTTTTATTTTTTGCAACGTTGCCTTTTGTTAATACCAGTGCTGACGTTATGATTCGCAACCATATCCCAAATGACACACAGGGGCGGGCATGGGGGATCATTGGCATTTTATCACAACTCGGTTATGTGGCTGCGTATGCTTTTGCTGGCATATTGGCTGATCAAGTGTTTAATCCTCTTTTGCGAGAGGGAGGTCTGCTTACTTCATCAGTAGGTAAGGTGATAGGCACAGGGGAAGGACGGGGAATCGGCTTATTATTTATCATCTCTGGTTTGCTCATCATTATTATGGCATTTGTGATCCCCCGAATGAAATCCATTCGCTGCCTTGAACATGAATAATTAAACGAATTAAAAACCATAAAGGAAAGAAACGAAGAGAAAGTTTGGAACTGTAGGAGCGATAGCGACCGCCTTTGTCTCCGGAAGTCCAAATTTTCGCGCAGTGACACTAATTCTAGTGATTATCTGTAGGTGGATTCAACTAAGGAGAGGAGAAGGCCCGTCAATGCTGCTACGAATTGTAAAAAGAGACCTTCAACGCAATAAAATCATTACCTTCGGATTATTTGTGTTTATCATGTTATCGGCTTTGCTTGTTGCTTCTGCGTCGCAAGTGATTATGGAGTTGTCGGGGTCCTTGAATCAGCTATTGATTAAATCCAAAGCCCCTCATTTCGTGCAGATGCACGCAGGACAAATTGACAGCTCAGCAATCGAGAGCTTTACAGCTACTAATCCACTGGTGAAAGATCAACAAACCGTAGAGATGCTTAACTTGGATGGATCTAACGTTTATCTAGGCAGTAACCAAGGCTCGGAAGCAAACAGCGTGATGGATATCGGCTTTGTAGAGCAGAATCCTTCGTTTGATTTGCTGCTGAATTTAGAGAACAAGGTGATTGAGGTATCGGCAGGAGAAATCGCTGTCCCCATTTATTATATGAAGCAAAAGAATTTGAAAATCGGCGACGTAGTTAGCATTCTAGGTGAACAGTTCGATAAAAAGTTTGTGATTACTGATTTTGTAAGGGATGTCCAAATGAATCCAGCCATGGTCAGCTCCAAACGATTTGTCGTAAATACTGCTGACTTCATAGCGCTGAGACAGAAGCTGGGTGAACCTGAATACCTGATTGAATTTCAGCTTACGGATCTATCCAAGCTCAATGATTTCCGCAATGAGTATCAATCCTCAAATCTGCCCAATAAAGGCCCCTCTATTGACTATCCTTTATTTAAAACGCTGAATGCACTGACGGATGGGATTATCGCAGTTGTTATTATTTTGGTAAGTGTTCTGCTGATGCTGATTGCTATTTTATGTCTCAGATTTACGATGATCGCTACCTTGGAAGAGGATTACAGAGAGATAGGTGTCATGAAAGCGATTGGGATCACGCAGCAAGATATTCGCAGCATTTATTTAGCAAAATATATCGTGATGGCAGCCGTCGCCTCTGTATGTGGATATTTACTATCTTTAGGTGTGGTGCGTTTGTTTACAGCCAATATTACTTTGTATTTGGGCGTTGCTCCTGCCAGTATCCTTCAATATTTTGTTCCTGTCCTGGCGGTAGGTTTGATCTTTGGAGTTGTTGTATTCTTTTGCCGGATGATTCTTAGACGCTTTAATCGCATCACGGTTGTAGAAGCTTTACGGTCAGGTACGAGGGGTGAAGCAAGGATTAACACAAGCAGATTTTCACTTAGTAAGCGTAAATTTGTTAACGTGAATGCTTTTCTCGGGGTAAAAGATGTTTACGGGCGCTTCACCATGTACGGATTATTGTTCTTCGTATTTGTGATCAGTTTGTTTATCGTTCTAGTGCCAGTGAATATATTGAATACCCTTCAGTCTCCCCGGTTTGTTTCTTATATGGGCGTCGGTCAGAGCGATATTCGTATAGATTTGCAGCAATCGAACCAAATAGAGAAGCGTTTTAATGAGATGATAACCAAGCTTGAAAATGACCCGGACATCTCTAAATTATCTCCACTGATTACTTCTAGATTTAAGGTATTAGGTAGTGATGGTGTATGGGAATCGCTAAATGTTGAAACCGGTGACTTTACTATTTTTCCGCTCTCGTATGTTAATGGAGGAACTCCTAGCAGTGCAAGTGAGATCGCTCTTTCTGACCTGAACGCCAAGGAACTGAATAAAAAGGTGGGGGATACCGTTCTTTTAGAGGTTGCTGGGGTGGCAAAAAAATTGACTGTTAGCGGGATCTATCAGGATATAACTAATGGTGGCCGAACCGCAAAATCGCAATTGCCATATGATCCGAAGACGGTTCTCTGGTATGTAGTAGCTTTGGATGTGAACCCGGGAATTTCCGTCCAGGCAAAAATGGATCAGTACACCAATTTATTTTATCCAGCAAAAATCACTCATCTGCAAAGCTATTTAGCTCAGACATTAGGAAATACAATTCGCCAATTGAAGCTAGTTACAGGCTTATCCATCGTTATCGCATTTTCGATTTCGGTATTGATTACCTCTTTATTTTTGAAAATGCTGCTTGCCAAGGATTCTTCGCAAACCGCTATTTTGAGAAGTGTTGGCTTTACGTTAGGAGATATTCGTAGGCAATACCTGGTAAGGATGCTGTTAATATCAGGGCTGGGCGTCATTCTTGGTACTTTTGCGGCTAACACTCTCGGGCAAAAAATTGCTCAAATGCTAGGCTCTTTTATGGGTGCTTCTAAGATACAGTTTGTAGTCAATCCGGCGGTAGCCTATCTTATTCTTCCTATACTTTTCATGCTGATTGTAGCGCTCACCACCGTAACAAGCACGACTTCAATGAGAAAATCCAGTATAGCCAAACTAATTGTCGAATGATAGGAGGTGACAGAATGTTCATATTAGAGACGAAGGGGTTAAAAAAAAGTTATTCAACAGGGCAAGGAACTCCGCAGTCGATATTAAAGGATGTTCAGCTTCAGGTGTCACAGGGGGAATTCATAGCTGTCATGGGACCTTCTGGTTCAGGAAAATCAACATTGCTGTATACGATCAGCGGGATGGATAAGTTGACAGCGGGAAGTGTTGTTTTTAAAGGGCAGGAGATCAGCGGAGTTTCAGAGAACGAATTAGCCGGACTGCGCTTAAAGCATATGGGCTTTATTTTTCAGCAAATGCATCTGTTAAAAAACTTGAATATCCGCGACAATATCATCCTGTCTGCTTATCGGGCGAGAACCAGCAGCCGTAGAACTATCAATAAAAGAGCAGCCGAGTTAATGAACAAAACAGGAATTGCTACGCTGGCTGAACGTGATATTACACAGGTCTCAGGAGGACAATTGCAAAGAGCAGCAATCTGCAGAGCACTCATTAATCAGCCAGATATATTGTTTGGCGATGAGCCAACCGGGGCGCTTAACTCAAAAGCAGCTAGTGAAATCATGGACATATTAGCAGATATTAATCAATCAGGAACAACGCTTATAATCGCCACACATGATGCCAAAGTCGCTGCTCAAGCTGAGCGTGTCTTATATATGCTAGATGGCAGCATTGCAGCTGAGCAACGGCTTGGAAAATATAATCGCGTAGATGGTGAATTGAAAAGGCGGGAGGAGAAGCTTGCGGCCTGGCTATTAAAGCTGGGATTCTGATTGGGGATCTAGGATCATACCCATAACGTTTCTCATACACTATCCAGAAAGGAGTTATGAACCTTATGGATAGAAACTGCAAACTAAGCAATGTGACACAAGCTTATCTGAATGCTTATTATAATATTCTAAATACCATGATTAGAAGAATGACATGTGTTCCGCTATCGTGTAGTATATCAGACACCTTTATTCAACAGATGATACCGCATCATATCGCAGCTATTGAGATGTCTCGTAATATTCTTAAATACACGACCAATCTTGAAATACAGCGTATTGCTACAAGTATCATTTCAGCACAAACCAAAAGTATCTCCAATATGCAAGCTATCCAGTGCAAATGTAGAATGCTGACGAATACAGATTTTGAACGATCTCAATACATGAAGAAATTCGAGCAAATAACGCAAACGATGTTCTCAGAAATGGGATCGGCAACTGTAACCAACGGAGTGAATGCGAATTTTGTACGAGAGATGATACCCCATCATGAGGGCGCTGTACGAATGTCAAACAACGTTTTACAGTTTAATATCTGCCCAGCACTAAAACCTATTTTATATGCAATAATAACCACTCAATGCGAAGGCATTAAACAATTAAAAAAACTATTAACGCACCTCGATCATTGCTGATATAAACCGAACAAAAAAGCAATTGCCCCGGCACATCCGGATAACTGCAATTGCTTTTTTATTCACTTACTAATTCTTTAGAAAGCTTACGGCACTACGTAGATATTGGGTTTAGACACAGTGGGCATACCGTTGCCTAGGAAAAATCCTGTGTGCGGAGGTTGATTGTAAGCTGTATTCTGCCAGGCAATGCTCAACCGATATACTGGATCATGCATTAAGGTATATATTTTATTAGTGGTGATGTTCGTAGTTGTATAGATTCGTAGAGCCGAGTTATCGGACTTTCTCCAGATAGCCTCTTCGCGCCAGTCTCCAAGCAGGTCGGCCTGTAGGCTTGGCGTTGCTTTGGTACTATTGTTGGATGCTACGCTCGCTCCGGTTAATAAATTGGTAACGGAGTTGCTTGCAGGGTTCCATTTATCAATCTTGACACCATCCAGCAGTTCGCGGGACAAGTCGCCATCCCACCAAATTCCAAAATTCACAGAAGGCATTGTGCTGCTTATTTTGGTGCCTGTAATGGAGTATAGGCCAACGCCGTGAGCCCATACCTCTTCCCCGGGATAATTGGGATCAATATCGGCAGCCATCCCCCGGCCGGTATCTTTTCCCGTGTATACACCCCATAAGACCGTCCCGTTTGCAGCATCCCATACCGCAGCGCCATAGGGAGAACTAGTATTTTCCATGACTTTAAAAACTTCGAGACCGGGGCGGTTCGGATTTAAATCGCCTACATGCAGCGCGTCTCCATGACCCAGCCCTGTATTGTATAAGGTCGCACCGTTATTATCAATGGTTAAGGCACCATAAATGATCTCATCCTTACCATCGTTATCCACATCGGCTACACTTAAGCTATGATTACCTTGACCGGCGGTTCCAGCATTGGTGGAGCTATTGCTATCAAAGGTCCATTTACGAGTCAAAGCACTGCCATTCCAGTCAAAAGCTACAACGACTGTGCGTGTATAATAACCACGTGCCATAATGATGCTTGGATGTACTCCATCCAGATAGGCTACTCCTGCTAAAAAGCGGTCTACTCGATTGCCGTAATTGTCACCCCAACTGGATACCGTTCCTCTGGCAGGAACATAATCAATTGTGGTTAAGGCTTTCCCCGTTTGTCCGGAAAATACACTCAGATATTCAGGTCCGGTCAGGATATATCCACTGGAATTGCGATAATCTGCACTTGCGTTTCCAATGGTTACGCCAACTCCGTCAACCGTACCGTCTGCTGTTTTGCAGACTACTTCGGCTTTACCATCACCATTGAAATCATAGACTAGAAATTGAGTGTAATGTGCGCCAGCCCGAATATTTTTGCCCAGATCAATTCGCCATAGCCGAGTTCCATTCAGCTTATAGGCATCCAGATAGACGTTGCCAGTATAGCCACTTTGCGAGTTGTCTTTGGAATTGGAAGGATCCCACTTCAATACGATTTCATATTCCCCGTCACCGTCTAAGTCACCCACGCTGGCATCATTGGCACTATAGGTATAACTTACGCCATCTGGCGTAGTGCCGCCAGCCGGAATCTGAATTGGAACGTCCAAATAATTGTTGGCCCATACATTTGCTGCTGGAGAATCAGATTGCTCAATACCGCCAACGATTGCTCGAACTGTATAGCTAGACGAAGCTGTGCCGGCGTTATCCTGATAATTCGTGCTGTCCGTGATTGGGGTAACGTTTACTTTTGTGCCATTGCGGTATAAATTAAAAGAAACCGACAGTTCTTCTGTTCCGAGTAGCCGCCAGCTCACAAATACACCGCTGGATACCTTCACTGCTACTAGTCCCCGATTTAGCTTTTCCGCTTGCCGGGCAGCTGCTGCCGACACAGAGGAAAGAGAGCCAAAAGCTGCCGTCCCTAACGTAAAGACTAAAAACCAAATGATTACAAGATATCCTGACTGATGTAACCGCTTACTCATTAACGAAGCCTCCTTTTCATTTTTGGTTCACGAGGGTTACACAGGATGTCATAGTGAACAGTACATAATATTTCATATAGATAAAAATATGTTTTAAATTTACTTGAACCATTTTAAATGAGTACGACTTTACTCACACAGAAAGGAATACATAACATGGAAAATATAAGCTATAATTTAAAATTCGCAACACTTTGTGCCAAATATAATCTGGGTCTGTTGATGAATGAACCTGAACCGATAACAGGTGGACTCTTGCACAGAATGTATCGCCTGCAAACGGATAAAGCGCAATACGCAGTAAAGGCCTTAAATCCTCAAATTATGCAACGAGATACAGCAATGTCCAATTATATTTTTTCTGAAATGGTTGCGAACCTGGCTTATCAAAAGGGGATCCATGCTGTTCCGGCAATCGTATCTAATGGCAGTAGTATGCACGAGGTTGAGGGGCAATTTTATTTATTGTTTCCATGGGTTCAGGGGACGGCATTACCTCCAGGCATAATAGATTTAGATTGTTGTAAAAAGATTGGGGCAATTCTTGCGCAGCTCCACAATATTGATTTCTCACAGGGAACGGATGAGCATCACTTTGAAACGCTTATAGCGTCTAATGGTTCAGTTGCCAATTGGAAAGAGCTTGCTCTCAAAGGAGAGCAGCAGGGTATAGAATGGTCAAGCTTGCTAGCAGATCACCTGCATAAGATAGAGAATTGGGAGGCATTGATTCATTCTTCAGCGAGTCTATTGACGAATCAATATGTTATCAGCCATCGGGATTTAGACCCCAAAAATGTCTTGTGGGATGAGCGGCAAGCTCCAATAATAATCGATTGGGAAGCAGCAGGACCTATTCATCCGACGTTAGAGCTGATAGATGTAGCTTTATATTGGTCAGGTTCTGAATCGGGAGATTTAAGCAAAAAGGCATTCTCAAATTTGATTAGCAGCTATCTGGAGCATGGCGGAAAGATTTATGCGGATTGGCAGGTTGTGCTTAACTATTGCTTTTTGGGAAAATTAGAATGGTTAGCTTACAATATCAGACGTTCGCTAGGACTGGAGAGCTCGGATGACGCAGAACGGGAGCTGGGTACTCGTGAGGTAATCCGTACGATTAATGCAGTACACGACTACGCTGATTTTATTCCACAATGTTTATTATGGTTGGGAGATTTAGATAACCGTCACTACCTTTGGTGAGGAACATTTAGCAGGCCAACCTGCCAGGGAGTTTTATCGGAAATTTGGATTTAGTCCTTTGCAGGAATATGTTCCCGATGGACCGGAAGGGGGTTCACGCCAAAAGTTTAAACTGACTGTAAGTTAAAAAGGAGGACTTATGAAGAAGTTTATAGTTATATCTGGCGTCTCGCTATTTTTGCTGGCGATTTCTTTTAACCCATTGTTCAACTATATACGTGAAAACAGGCAGGAAAGCAGATATGACTCCATGGGATGAAGAGGAGAAAGCCCCGCCTGGTGATATTGTCAAAGTTCAGTTCTTATTAAATGATCAAAAAATCTCCACCCCTGATGAAATATGGCTATCCAATCGGGACAGAGGCAGCAGATATTTTTCGTGGATAGATATTCTCACAGTAAAGGACCGAAAGACTGGTGAGGAACAAGTAAGTATAGTCCAAAGACTGACCGATGATAGTCAACCCATGGAAACAAGAAAATGGAAAATCATCACGATTGCACAAAACGGAGAAGTAGACGAAGAGGTTCTCAGCTATGCGCAAAGAAGCATCAATCATTTAGGTGTCAAGCTAATCGAGTTCTCCGGTACCTCCCTTATGGGTATGGGATATTATTCAGATGTTACTAAGGCCTATCCTAGTATTTTCTTCCCACTCCTATTTCCGTTTCTAACTGGAATAGCGGGTCTCCTGTTATTGATTTTTCTGGTTGTTCTATTACTGTTTGAGCTTTATCTTAGACGCGTTATTAGAAAAAGAAGGCGATAAAGAACACAGGATACATTCTGAAATTACTTGTAGTTTCGAATTACCTTTAATTTAGTGATAGTTGATAAGGCAAACAGCAGCAGTAAGACTCCGATTGAACCCATGACAGGACCAGGGCTGAAGAGATCAGACAAGAACGAGACAGCAGTAAGACCAATGGATGGGGCTACACTCATGATAGAACCTAATACACCGAACACCCTACCCTGGATGTCTTCTGAAACTTCCAGCCTAAGGATTGTATTAATCAGCAACGTGGAGAATGAGAACATGAAGCCAATCACAAGAATGATAGGAATGGCAATCGCAGCGGAAGTGACGAATGATAACAGGAGGTACAGGGGACCGAGACATAGCAGTCCAGTCATAATAAGGAAACCTCTGTTTTTCAATTTGGAGCCAAGCAGCAAGATCAGTCCGGACCCGATCATATAACCAAGTGGAATACAGGCTTCAATAAGTCCAAACTGAAAGGGAGTGGAATCCCACACTTTGACGGCCATAACCTGCGTCAACATCAGGGAGGGGACAAAAAATAAGGTTAAGGTAGGAAGCATAATCATAACGGCGCGTGCGAAAGGATACCTCCAAATATAGCGAATTCCATCAACCAGATCCTGTGTGAATTTCCGTTCTTTCTTGGGTGCGTTATTTAATTGAGTTGGCAAAGGAAGGGAGCGAACTGCTAAAACGAGCAGAAAGGAGAGGAAAAATGTAGCTCCATCAAATAAAATAGCGTCGGCTGCTCCAAAACTCGCTACGAAAATACCACCGGCTGAATAACCAATAGTACGGCAGATGTTTTCAGACAAGTTCAACAATCCTACCGCTTTTTGTAGATGTTCTTTACCAACAACAGTAGTGATAGAAGCTTGGTATGCCGGGGACTGGAATAAAGCTGAAACGGTCGTAAGACCCGTCAGTATAGCGACTATAATGAACGATGTAGAGGGCAGGGAAATGGCTAAAGCAAGTGTCACTACGAGTCCGCAACTTATCAGATCGGTGATCAGCATGAGGGTTCGACGATTGACCCTATCCGCAAAAGTTCCCCCTATCGATCCAAGTAAAGAACTGAGCACTAAATTGATTATCGTGATGATGGCAATCATTTTGGCGCTGCCGGTCGTTTGCAGTACCCATAAACTTAAAGCAATACTATGAAAAGTGTTACCGAATAAGGAAATGGAGTACGAACTGAGTAGCAGCAGGAATCTCCGATTTCCCCAAAGAGAGGGATGAGCTTGAACAGCAGGGGGAACTTGTTTCACTAATAAAGGACCAGACATAAGTTATGCTCCCTTCAACTTAAACGCTTAAGTGAATAGCCAAAAAAATTATTCTACAAAATAACAATTATTTTTTTGTGCGGAGTAGTCAGAATGATGCAATAATTTGTCCATTAGTTCAAATGCAGTAGCCGCTTTATCCCCTGTGAAAATGAATTTATGAACGTCATCGCCTAATATTTCCGGACAATTGCAGGTGCAAAGCACAGAGAGTTGTTCGAACCTCCCGTTTTTTTCAACGTAACTTCCAATAAACTCATTAATGACAATGGCCTCTTTATAGCCCCCCTCCTGTAAGAATGTATTTAATTTCTCCAAATTGACAACGGTGAATATCGCTTCTTCAGGTAATGGAATACTGTCCTGAATAAAACGGGTGAGGAAAGAGTTATTGAAGCTCTCCATAATTAAACATACCTGTGAAAGGTCCTGTGGTTTTACCTTTTGTAGAGCTGCTCGATAGTTGAAAAGGACCTGCTTAAAGAGTTTATCTTCAATCATGCTGTCGATCAGAATCAAAGGAATTCCTTCTACAAAATGCTTGGAGATCGAATAAAAGGCTTCCTCGCGCACATCGATCAGAAATACAGCCTCCAGCTTTCTTTCTACGATAATATCCAAAGAAGGCTGGTCAACATCAAGTGAATATAGCAGCGTATGGTAACCAGCATTTGTTAACCGTTGTTCCAAGGCATGTATAAATGAGAACTGGGCATGGAGCTTCCAGTGTGGGGTATGGGCTGAGGTGTTAACGAGCACACCTACCAATCCTGTTTTCTGATTCGCAAGTGAACGTGCCGCCAGATTGGGTATGTAGTGTAGTTCCTCGGCAAGCTGAAGAATCTGCTGGCGCGTTTTCTCAGGAATGGTTTGGTTGCCGACACGATTCAGAACATAGCTCACTGTTGCGACGGAGACATTGGCACGAAGTGCGATGTCCTTCATGGTTGTCTTTTTCACCAGTAAATAGCTCCCTTATCCTTGTGATATTTTCTAAAGATTAACATTCTGATCCCAAAGCGTCAATGGGAAGTGAGTGTGCAGTTAGATGACCCTGCTAGGTTCTAGAAATGGAAGAATTGCGGTGAAATTAATCTATCGGAATCAATAGATTCCATGTTATTCTAGTTAATAAAAATAATAGAAATAGGGGAAGTGTCGATGAAAAAATTGCTCCATGTTCTCTTTGTTTTAGTATTACTAATAGGTTTAAATGTAAGTGAAGGGAACACTGCATCTGCTGTACAGGCTAAACAGGTGTTGCGTATTGGTTTTGATTATATTCCTGTAGATCTAGATCCTGCCTCTTCCACAGATAGTAGTACGACTACGGTCATTAAAGGGATATTTGAGGGATTGGTGCGTTTGAATGATGCGGGAGAGGCGGTTCCCGGGATAGCCAAGTCGTGGACAGTCTCCAAGGATGGGAAAACATACACGTTCTCCTTGCGGCCGAGCGCAAAATGGAGTAATCAGCAGCAGGTTAAGGCTTCAGATTTTGAGTATGCATGGAAACAAGCGCTTGCACCTCAGTCTATGAATAGCTATGCATTCAAAATGTTCATAATTGCTAACGCAGAGAATTATCATAAAGGGAAGCTAAAGGAGTCTTCGAAAGTGGGTGTGAAAGCGTTAAATAACGATACACTCCAAGTGACTTTGAATGAAAAAACTTCACATTTCCCGCAGCTTCTCGCGGAAAGTATTTACATGCCAATTAATGCGCAAGTCGCGAAAGCAGATAAGAATTGGGCGTACAATATTAAAACTATGGTTACTAATGGCCCTTTTAAACTGCAACAGTGGGATGAAAATTCGATTCATCTAATTAAAAATCCAAACTATTATGCGGCGCAAGAAATTCGTTTCTCAGAGGTGCATCTACTTCGGCCTAAAGCTGGAACACCTTCGCCAACTATGGCCTACTTAAACAATGAAGTTGACTGGGTAGGGGCAAAAGATGAGCTGATAGATAAGGCTTCTTTAAATTCTGTATTCCCTCAGGAGTTATATGCATTGCCGTATGCTTCTACATATTATTATCAGTTCAATCTAAGCAAAGCACCTTTCAAAAATCTGAAGATACGTAAAGCATTAGCCATGGCAGCTAACCGAGAATCTATCGGCTATGGTACACCTGCTTACGGTTTTATTCCTCGGAGTATTCGTGGTTCCAAGTTGAATTTTAGATCAGAGATTATTGATACACGGTATTTCAAAGAGGATGTAATACAGGCTAAGAAATTACTTCAGGAAGGTTTGAAGGAAGAGGGCTTAACTCAGCTTCCTAGTTTTTCGATTATTATAAATGAAGGTCATGAAGAAATTGCAGAAGCCGTTATTAACAGCTGGAACAAAAATCTGGGCATTACAGTAGGCTTTGAGGTTCAACCCTGGGAAGATCTGCTTGATAATCGTCTTAAGCTGAATTATACAATGGCAAAAGCGGCTTGGGCAGCCGACTATAACGATCCATCGACTTTTTTAGATTATTTCACATCTTGGAGCAGCGATAATGATTCGGGCTGGAGCAGTGCACTTTATGATAGTTATATTAAACAAGCTAGGCTTACATTAGACACTAGCGAACGAAACAAGCTTTATGCAAAAGCTGAAAAAATGCTCATTGACCAAATGGTCATCCTTCCGCTGTATTATTTTTATGCTGATGTTTTGCATAAACCTAACATTAAAAAAGTAAGTGTAGAGTATGATGGTTCCATATCTTTTTCAAGAGGGTATTTAATCTAAAAAATTATAGTAATAAAGACTATGAGGATACTTCCGCAGTTATTGGGAGTGTCCTTTTTGTATGGAATTAATCACCTTTGTGAAACCGCTTCAGATAACGACACAATATTGTGAAAATTTTCACCTGTTTATTAAAAATTTTAATATATAATTAATTTATAATCAAAAACAAGGGGGATTTAAAATGAAGTTATTTAAAATGATGTTAGTAGCAGGCGTCTCGGTTGCAGTCTTGTCTGGTTGTGGTGCGAATAATAATAATGCAACTAATTCAGCGGCTACTACGGCTCCAGCTACAGAGCAAACGGATGCAGTTACTACAGCTTCAATCGTAAATCAAGCAGATGCGTTTACCAAGGCTGTAAGTAAAGATGGAAACTGGATTATTGCCATTCTAAATGATGTGACCATTGCCCAAGATGTTGTTGTTGAAGGCGAATTCCATGATAAAGGGGCCGCAGACGGCGACATCTACCGTAAGATTGCTCTTTATGCCCAAGACGCTGATCACAAAGTTACTGCCAATTACACACTCACTGTACCTAAGTTAACTGTACAAAGTGAAAATTTACGAGTTCAAGGCGGAACCATTAAAGGTGATGTTTATGTAGAAGCGAACGGATTTAATCTGCATGAAACTTCGACTATTGATGGAAATCTTTACTTCGCAAACGAAGATGTGAAAGCAACTGCAGGGATTGAAGGTAAAGTGACTGGGGCAACTGAAGTTAAATAAGTTAGTGATGATTTCGATTAGGTAGAAGTAGAAGGACTAAATAGATAGAATTATCCGGATAGGATAGGCAAAAGGAATCAGTAATGAATGGGCTGACTCATAATGGACTACACCCCATCTAGTTACCATATGAGAGCCAACGGCTTCGAAGTAACAAGTAATGGAGTATTGAAGCAGTGAATTATTGGAGTATGAAGTAATGGAGTATGAAGTAATGGAGTATGAAGTAATGGAGTATGAAACATTGAAGTGTACAGTAGATGGTTTTAACTGTATTTTGTACAACTAAAATGCTCAAAACGCCCGGCCAATGCAAATAGCTGTATTTTGTACATCTATTTTCCTGATTTAATACTCTATAGGCTATTTCTCTAGTTTTTAATTGTATAGAATACACTTAAAGTTAGAATTAGCCCTTGTGGATATCGAATAAGTGTATAGATTGCAGTTATCTTACAGATATATCAAGATAGTGCGCTACAACGGAGTGGTTATCCGAAAGCTACGAATGATTAAGCTTAGCTCATAACCTATCAAGCAAATCACAACAGACCCAAAACACCAGTCAGCGAACCTCCAATAACGGAGAATTGCTGCCTGGTTGTTTTTTTGTGGATGATGAATATATGAACTATTGTTGATTTTCTTCCTATTGACTTATAATATTACTATCACTACTAGGAGGAACACATATGTCTAAGGAGTATTCGCGCACATATATTGAGAGCGTAAAGCTTGAAATGTTAAATAGGTTGGGATTAAAGCAGGTGTTCTTCAAGGAGCAAATAGGGGACAGCCTAATTTTTGAAGCTGTGGGCTTTGATAAAGGGGCAAAACACCGCTTTTGCGTTAGACCAAAGACGAAAACGATTGATGAATTCATTTCAGGCAAATGGATGAAGGTCCGCAGTTTTATAATCAAAAGTGTGGATATTTAATGTTGAACGCTAAAAAGGTAGCCCCGTTAATCGGAGTTACCTTCTTATTTTTTGACCCATAGTCATTGATAATGTGAAGTATCTCCATACAGATCGATGGTTGTATTGTTATCAGTTAGGGTTACTTTACATAATGCAGTAGAGAGAATATCCGGTAACTCCCCTATTTCCTGCAATGATTTATTAAGAAAATAAGCCATAATGACTTTTAAAGTCATCCGATGGGTGACGATGAGCACCTCTAGCCCTACGTTATCGTTTATGATGCGCTCCATTGTCGGCACTACTCTTTCTTCAAGCTGCTTATAAGTCTCACCTGAGGTTAGAGGAATATATAGATCGGGTCTGGTGAAAAAATGGGAATATTGTAAAGGGGATTCTAGTTGTATCTGATCCGTATTCATTCCTTCCCAGCTCCCCATGTTTATTTCCATTAAAGAAACTTGCTGTTGAATAGGTAAACTCCGCTTTCCCCGTAAAATCTGCGCAGTATGCAATGCTCTTGGACTAGTACTAGAATAAATTGCGCCTAAGTTTTCTACTTGCAAACGATCCCTTAACCATTCGGTCTGCTGTTCGCCCAAGGCTGTAAGCGCAGAATTTTGATGCCCTTGCATTCGTTTTTGTAAATTCCATTCTGTTTGCCCGTGGCGGGTTAAGTATAATACTGTCTTTGTCATTAACAAAACCTCCCTTATGAATAGTTGTAAGTATAAGAGAAAAAAATATAAATAAACAATATATAATAGTTAACATCCATAATGTATAGTTATAGTAAATGGCTGAGGATAGATAAGCGGCGATTAGAGATATTATTTTATTAGGTGAGGAAGAAATCATGATGAACTATCATGTATTAAAATTGTTTTATTACGTTGCGATCACAGGTAGTGTGACCAAAGCCTCTGAACGTTTGCATATCAGTCAACCCGCTATATCAGCGCAAATCCGTAAGTTTGAACGGGAGAATCATATTTTGTTATTTGAAATTAAAGGAAAGAGGATGGTGCTCACCCCTTTAGGAAAAAGGTTAATCGAACCTCTTGAGAAGTTTTTTGCCATGGGTGATCAAGTCCAGCAAATCATTGAAGACTATCACAAATTTCCTGAGGGGAATCTGCGGATTGCAGGTAATTATTTGGCAACAAGCATCCTCATTCCCCGGTGGGCGTCATTATTCAAACAATCTTTTCCGGAAGTTAACATTCAGATCACTACTACTAATTCTCATGGAGTCATGGAAAAATTGAATAATTTTGAAGCAGACGTAGCGATTTACAGTGATATGGAGTTTCCTACGCATAATACAGGAGTGTTCGAACATCGGGAGTTATATAGGGACGAGTATGTATTCGTGGTTTCTTCCCATCACCCTTTTGCCAATCAGCAGGTTAGCTTTGAAGAAGTGATGTCTGAAGCATTTATTATGAGAGAAGAGGGCAGTGCAGCCAGAGAGCGGCTTGTCCGGTTGTGTGAAGAAAGAAGTGTACAGCAGCCAACGATTGGGCTTCAATTTAATGGAGTGAATGAAGTTATTCAAGCTGTGATTGCCGGTTATGGAATTAGTTATGTATCCGCTTTGTTGGCGAAACCTTATCTTGATCAGGGAACATTAGCTAATGTAGCAGTAGAAAATGTAGTCTCCAAGCATTCGATATGGATGGGTTACAGAAAGAAGGAACTTCAAGAAAGCTATATGCAGTCGTTTATTACGCTCGTTATGAAACAATTAAGTTTAAAATAATATTAGGAAATTAAAGATAAGCTTATGGTAAACTATGGATAAAAGTTAGGAGGGGTCATAATGGATCAAATCATATTCAAACAACTTAAGTTTGTGCGTAGTGTTACTGTTCGTGCTGTCGAGGGACTTTCTGAGGGAATTTTAGATAGTATTCCAGAAGGTTTTAATAACAATATCCGCTGGAACTTGGGACATATTTATTTGGTGCAAGAGAAGTTTGCCTTTCATTCTGCTAGGGAGCTTATGCAATTGCCGGCAAGCTTTGAACGCTTATTTGCGAAAGGGACTAAACCAGCCGAGTGGAATGAGGAACCGCCAACGCTTGAAGTTTTACTTGAGATGCTTACGGAGCAACCCAAACGGATCCAGGAAGCTTTTCACAATCGCTTAAGTGAGCAAGTAACCCCTCTTACAACAGGAAGTGGATTAACCTTAAATTCAATCGGTGAATTCATAAATTTCACACTTTACCATGAAGGTATGCACTTCAATACAATAAAATTATTAAATCGCTTTGCAGATAAATAAATTCAAATAACAAAAGATATCGATATATAATTGGTATCTTTTGTTAGCTTTATGATCAAAAAAAAGATTTGTAAATGAAAAGGTTATGTGATAATCTAATTTATGTAATACATGTAACCGGTTACACATTGGGGGATGAATTAAAGAATGATGACGATCAAAGATGTCGCAAAAATAGCTGGAGTTTCGGTAGCAACAGTCTCACGGGTTATAAATGAATCTGGATATGTGAATATCGATACTCGCAAAAAGGTTGAGGCAGCGATCAAAGAAATGAATTATACCCCTAATGAGGTTGCAAGATCATTGTACAAGCGGAAATCTAAATTAATCGGGCTGCTCTTGCCTGATATTACCAACCCCTTCTTCCCGCAGTTAGCGCGGGGGATAGAGGATCGGATGCAGGAGCAAGGTTATCGGATCATCTTTGGCAATAGTGATGAGAACGAGGACAAAGAGATGGATTATATTCAAACCTTTATCCAAAATAATGTCATTGGCATGATATCGTCAACCAACTTCCCTGAGAGCGACGTTTATTCTAACTTGAAAATTCCGGTCGTATTTCTGGACCGTACTTCTAACGATAGCCCTTCCGTATACGCAGATGGCAAAAAGGGCGGACGTCTTGCAGCACAAGAGATTATCGCACGGGGAAGCAAAAAAATCACAGTAATACAAGGACCGGCGCATATCAAACCTGCACAAGATCGATTTCTTGGGGCGATTGAAGTACTTAATGAAATGGGAATCAGCTATAATGTGATCCAAACTTCATCCTTCTCCCATACAGTAGCAGAACAATGGGCTGTGGAGTTATTTGCTAAATATATAGATACAGATGGCGTAATTGCCAGTAATGATATTGTGGCGACGGCAGTCATTCATGAAGCACATCGTTTAGGTAAAAGAGTGCCGCAGGATCTGCAAATCATCGGATTTGATGATATCCCGCTTAGCAGCTTGTTGTCACCTGCTTTATCCACCATTCGCCAGCCGGCACATGATATGGGTAGAGAAGCCGCGGGTTTACTTATTAAGCTAATTGAGCAAGATAAGGTGGAAGAGAAGATTATTCAACTACCCGTTAGCTTTGTGGAGCGGGAAACTACAAGAAGTAAAGAATAGATGACAACATGAGAAAGGTTGATGAAAATGGCTAAGATTTGTGTAATTGGCAGCTGTTCAATGGATTTAGTAGTGACTTCGAATAAGCGACCTCACGCGGGTGAGACTGTGCTTGGAGAACAATTCTCCACCGTTCCGGGCGGTAAGGGCGCGAACCAAGCAGTCGCTGCAGCCCGTCTTGGAGCAGAAGTTACGATGGTTGGTTGTGTAGGTGATGATTTCTATGGTACCGCTATCATGGATAATCTGAAAAAGAATCGCGTTTTTACCGCCAATGTGGAACCGGTTACACATGCCGAAAGCGGAACAGCTCACATCATTTTAGCGGAAGGCGATAACAGCATTATCGTTGTAAAAGGAGCCAATGATTTAGTTACTCCTGCATTGGTTGAACGGGCACTTGAGAATATTAAAGGCTCTGACATGGTATTAATCCAACAAGAAATTCCGGAAGAAACGGTGTCTTTTGTAAGTGAGATTTGCCACAAATTCAATGTGCCTATGTTGCTAAACCCAGCACCTGCTCGTCCTATCAGTGAAACGATTATAAACAATGCCACCTATTTAACACCCAATGAACATGAATGTGCAATATTATTTCCTGAGATGAGTACTGCTGAAGCTTTACGCAAATATCCCAATAAGTTATTTATAACCGAGGGCAGCAATGGTGTGCGTTATTACGATGGTAAACAGGAAGTTTTAGTTCCCACCTATAAAGTAAATGCTATAGATACCACTGGAGCAGGAGATACTTTTAATGCGGCATTTGCTGTTGCTCTAGCTGAAGGCAAGTCTATTCGAACTAGTGTAAAGTTTGCCAATCGCGCGGCTTCTTTATCCGTCACAAAATTTGGTGCCCAAGGTGGCATGCCAACAAGAGTAGAGGTGGAGGTGAGTCTTTAATTATGAAAAAACAAGGAATCTTAAACAGTCATATTTCCAAAGTGCTTACTGATTTAGGCCACACCGATACGATTGTCATTGCTGATATTGGATTACCCGTTCCACCTGGTGTTCCAAAGATTGATTTAGCACTTAAATTGGGAGTTCCCAGCTTTCAAGAGCTTGTCGAAATCATTTCAGAGGATATGGTCATTGAGAAAGTTATCGTAGCAGAGGAATTAGCTGAAAAAAATAAAGATACCTCTGAATACTTGAATGACAAATTTAAGGAAATACCTATAGAGGCGATTTCACATGAACAATTTAAATGGTTAACCCAGCATGCGAAGGTCATCATTCGTACGGGGGAAGCTAAGCCTTATGCAAATTGTATTTTACAAGCCGGGGTCTATTTTTGATAAAAAGGGGGTTCAAAGCGTATGCACATTACGATGAAAGATATTTATAAATCTTTTGGGGCTAACCGTGTGTTGACGGGTGTGGATTTTGAACTGAAGGATGGCGAAGTTCATGCCCTAATGGGAGAAAATGGCGCAGGCAAGTCTACTCTGATGAACATTCTGATTGGACTGCATCAGCGTGATCAAGGGACCATTACTATAGATGGTCAGGAAACATACTTTAATAATCCCAAAGAGGCTGAACGTTATGGGATCGCTTTTATCCATCAGGAGCTGAACGTGTGGCCGGATATGACGGTTCTAGATAATCTGTTTATTGGTAAGGAACGAACCTCCAAACTAGGGATCTTAAATATGAAAGAGATGAAAGCGTTAGCAAATGAACAATTTCGTAAGCTCTCCGTAACGATTCCCTTAAATCAAGAGGCGGGGGAATGTTCGGTAGGTGAGAAACAGATGATTGAGATTGCAAAAGCGCTTATGACTCATGCAAAAGTTATCGTCATGGACGAACCGACAGCGGCATTAACCGAACGGGAAATCCAAAAATTGTTCGAAGTCATAACTTCCCTTAAAAAGGAAGGCGTCTCCATCGTGTATATTTCGCACCGGATGGAAGAGATCTTTACGATATGTGACCGAATAACGGTCATGCGAGATGGGAAAACAGTAGACACGAAGCCCATTCCAGAGACTAACTTCGATGATGTAGTTCGGAAGATGGTAGGGCGTGAATTAACTGACCGGTTTCCTGAGCGTACCTCCAAACCCGGAGAGGTTGTTCTTGAAGTCAAAAATGCCACGAAAAAAGGGCAATTTAAAGATGTTAATTTCTCCGTTCGTTCTGGTGAGATCTTAGGCTTCTCAGGATTAATGGGATCTGGACGAACAGAAATGATGAGAACCTTATTCGGATTGGAATCGTTAGACCGTGGTGAGATTATGGTACGGGGAGAAAAGGTCACGATTCGAAATCCCAATGATGCGATGAAGGCGGGGATAGGATTCGTTACGGAGGATCGGAAAGATGAAGGGTTAGTGCTTGATTTCTCTATTCGAGACAATATGGTCCTTACAAATTTATATAGCTTCGCTCCTAAGGGTGTAATCATTGATAAAAAAGAACAAGAATTTGTAGACATACTTATCAAACGGCTGCACATCAAGACACAGTCTTCCTCCACTTTAGTCCGGAATTTATCCGGGGGGAATCAACAAAAAGTGGTCATCGCCAAATGGATTGGGATTGGCTTAAGTGTGCTTATCCTCGATGAACCTACCCGTGGAGTGGACGTAGGAGCTAAACGGGAGATCTACCAGCTCATGAACGAATTAACGGAACGTGGAGTCGCCATTATCATGGTATCGTCAGAGCTTCCTGAAGTTTTAGGAATGAGCGACCGGATCGTAGTGGTTCATGAAGGGGAAATTAGTGGAGAGCTATCACAACTAGAAGCTACGCAAGAAAAAATCATGACGTTAGCTACAGGGGGGCAATAGTAATGACAACTATCAAAGGTGAGAGAGAAAATAAAGGTTTTCAAATCGGGCAAATTACACAGAAGCTAGGTCCATTACTAGGGCTGATTATTCTAATTGTTATCGTTACGGTGTTGAACCCAAGCTTTATGGAGCCCCTTAATATCCTGAACTTGCTTAGACAAGTTGCCATAAATGCGCTTATCGCTTTTGGGATGACCTTTGTTATTCTAACGGGTGGTATCGATTTATCGGTGGGTTCTATTCTAGCCCTATCCAGTGCCTTCACAGCTAACCTGATGTTGTCAGGTTGGGATCCTGTCTTAGCTATTATTGTAGGTTGTTTAGCGGGTGGTGTGATGGGGATGGTCAATGGACTCATGATTACCAAAGGTAAAATGGCACCATTTATCGCTACGTTGGCGACCATGACGATTTTCCGGGGATTAACTCTTGTATACACAGACGGTAATCCAATCACAGGTCTTGGAGACAGCATGACCTTCCAATTGTTTGGTCGTGGATATTTACTGGGAATACCTGTACCTGCTATAACAATGCTCATCGTCTTCGCAGTCTTATGGGTTGTATTGCACAAAACTCCATTTGGTCGTAAAACCTATGCCATTGGTGGTAATGAAAAAGCATCAATTATTTCAGGGATTAAAGTAGACCGCATTAAAATTATGATCTATTCATTGACCGGTATGTTGTCCGCATTGGCAGGAGCTATCCTGACTTCCAGATTGAACTCAGCACAACCCACAGCAGGCACATCCTATGAGCTGGATGCTATCGCAGCTGTAGTATTAGGCGGTACGAGCTTAACTGGTGGTCGTGGACGTATCGTAGGCACATTGATTGGTGCACTGATTATCGGGATTTTGAACAATGGTTTGAACTTGCTCGGCGTATCCTCTTTTTACCAAATGGTGGTCAAAGGGATCGTTATTGCCATTGCCGTACTCATAGACCGTAAGAAAGCCGTATAAGGGGGATTCCAACATGAAAAAGTTAACTTTGATTCTTACTTCCTTACTATTAATTCTCATGACAGGATGTTCCTTGGAGCCTCCAGAGTGGGCTAAGCCTAGCAGTGGTGGAAGCATGGAGAATATGAAGATTGGATTATCCATATCTACTTTAAATAACCCCTTCTTTGTATCCGTTAAAGATGGTGTTTTGGCCGAGGCTAAGAAGCAAGGCTTGGAAGTCCTTGTCATTGATGCCCAAAATGATTCTGCTAAACAAAGTAATGACGTCGAAGATTTGATGCAAAAAGGTGTGAATGCGTTATTGATCAATCCTGTAGATTCATCAGCGATCTCGACGGTAGTGCAAACAGCTAACAGTTTAAATATTCCCGTCGTTACGTTGGACCGTTCCGCAGATCAAGGGGATATCAAAGCTCTAGTTGCCTCTGACAATGTAAAGGGTGGCTCTATGGCGGCAGAATATATTGTAGAGCAGCTTGGGAAAGGTGCAAAGGTCATCGAGCTAGAAGGATCCCCAGGAGCGTCAGCGACTCGGGAACGCGGTAAGGGATTCCATGAAATTGCGGACAGCCAGCTAGATGTCATTGCTAAGCAAACGGCTGATTTCGACCGTACGAAAGGCCTGACCGTTATGGAGAACCTTCTACAAGGAAATCCTGGCGTACAAGCAGTTTTCGCTCATAATGATGAAATGGCGCTAGGTGCCATTGAAGCCATTCAAAGTTCAGGCAAGAATATCCCTGTGATTGGTTTTGATGGAAATGAAGATGCACTTAAATCCATCGAAGCTGGTAAATTAACAGGAACCGTTGCTCAGCAGCCTGAATTAATTGGCCAGCTAGCCATTCAAGCCGCTAAGGATGTATTAGAAGGCAAAACCGTAGAAAAGCTGATTGCGGCACCGCTTAAACTAGTTGTTAAAGAGTCAAAATAATAACCATTATAGAAAAAGACTGCGCTCGCCGATTTGGCGAGCACAGTCTTTTTTGCTGTACATTGCAGCTTATTCTTCAATAACTCTATCCGGTAGCTGTGTAACATAGCTGTCTGACAAATGGAGCAGCTGTAAGGCACGCTCGAATTCGTCTTCTGTGGATTGCAGAGGTTGATCGCCGTTACCAGATAAAGTATAATGCTGGCCATCCTCGAAGCCACTGCCGGATAAGAAGAGCTCTTCGTTATTTACGAAAGATCCTGTAGGCAAATAATACCGTTGTGGAAGTAAGTTATATGTTGATTGATTCAAGAGATCTTGTCCGAAATGAATATGATCTGTAAGAGAGACACCCAATAAATTAGATACGGTAGGTAAAATATCTACTTGCCCGCCCAGCTGTTCTTTTACACTAGGTGTTGTAATCCCTGTCGCTGACATGATCAACGGAATATTAATCAATTCACGTTCCGAATATTCATGGCCGAGAATCTCTTCCAGTAGGAGATGATCATCCTCTTTTAGAGAGAAGATAGGCAGTCCACGATGATCCCCGTACAATACGATCAAGCTGTTATCCCATACTCCGTTTTGTTTGAGCTCATCGATAAAAAGTCCTAGCGCATAATCAGCATAATTCTGAGCCCGAATATAATCGCCAACAAGCGTTCCTTCGAATCGCACTGGAAGTGTCATTTTGTATTTATCCTCTGGGATGGAGAACGGGTTATGAGATGACATCGAAATTACATGGGAGTAGAAGGGCTGGTTATCCTGATCCATTCTTGCCAGCTCTGCAGCGGTTTTTTCATACAAAACTTCATCAGAAGCGCCATAAAATACTGTGTCTTCTTCCCCGAAGTAAGTTTTATCATAATAACGATTGAATCCCAAAGCACTATAAAGCTCACCACGGTTCCAAAAGTCGACTTCGTTCGTATGGAATGTTGCCGTATCGTAACCTTGTGCTTGCAGCAGCTTGGGTAAGCTTGGAAGCTCTTTAGGAGCGTACATTTGGGTAGCTGGACCATCAGGTGGTACATAAAAAGAAGTGTTTACAATAAACTCTGCGTCAGAAGTGTTGCCTTGTCCAACCTGCTGGTAGAAACGCGGGAAGTAGAAGCTGCTGGCCGCAAGCTTGTTCATATTTGGTGTGATTTCTTGTCCATCAATCTTTAGATTGATTAAGAAGTTCTGGAAAGACTCCATTTGCAGAATGATTAGATTTTTTCCTTTGGCGGCTCCAAATAAAACCGGGTTAGAGATCGCTTGAATTCCTTTGGTTTTATCAATAGTGGATTGCGTAATCTCAGAGACGTCAATTTGTTCTTCCTCTTGATCAGCTAGCAGAGAGTAGGCTTCATAATTAAGAATGCCCATTTGCTCCGCTTTAATCGTTTCGTTCATACTGGCACGGTTTGGAAAAATATTCATTGCACAAATGATGATGGAAATACAGAACAGGACTGCCACCGCTTTACGGTTACTTTTGCGCGACATGGCTTTTTTCCAATCCAGTGCTTTCTGTTTTCTAAACATCACCAAGCTGATGACAATGATATCCACAAAGATAAGCATATATTGAGGACGAAGGACCGAAAATATACTTTTCTTTACGGCTCCCACTTGTTTGACCTGATCTAATACTTGCGAAGTAGCAATGATGCCAAAATGATTATGATATACAATTAATGAGAAAAATAGAGTAGTAATCAACACATTGACAAGCATGTAAATTGCAATTTTTCGTTTCGTAGCGAACCATTCAATCAAGCAAAAGACTAGAAGTACAAAAGGGATTTCTTTAAGCCAAGTGGTCCAAGTAGGGCCATCTTCAAATAGAAAATACCAGGCAAAATAGCTTTTTACAAGCATAATGAGAGAGAAGAATAGCAGGGATCTTTTACTGAGGGTACGAGGTTCTTTAAACGGCATTGCTTATGCCCATCCTTTTCTTTTTAGATTAGTTCATTCTATTACATTGAAGCGTTTAAAATCAACTAGATTTGGGTATGTCTGAGTGAAATTTTCCTTAATATTACAGTTTAGGTGGATTGAATAGTTCGCAATATATAAAAATTTTTTATGAAGATGAACTTTTTACAGTGCTCCTGACTCATATAGGGGAGAGAGGTGAAGGCATGGATGTTATACGATTGGTGAAAAAAGCCAAAAAAGGAAATAAAGAAGTTTTGCTGCACTTAATTATGTCTGAAAAAGATGTTTTTTATAGGCTTGCGTACAGCTATATGGGAAATGCGCAAGATGCAATGGATGCCATGGAGGAAATGATAGTTACGTTATACGAGAAGATTGATCAACTTAAGAAAGAGGAGTCTTTTTACAGCTGGAGTAAAACGATTTTGGTAAATGGCTGCAAAAGGCAGCTTCATAAGCGAAGCAAACTGGTGTTATTAGAGGATTGGAGCTCCAATGATAAGATGGAAAGCGTCCATGTTGCACCAGGCGATCCTTATCATAAAAGTGAACAGCAAATGGATATGCAGGCGTTATTGTTACATGTGAACGAGCAGCAAAGAGAAGCAATTCAATTAAAGTATTTTCATGATCTCGATTATCAAACGATAGCTGACATTACACAGGTCTCGATCGGAACTGTTAAATCAAGAATCTACAATGGATTACAAACGCTAAAAAATCATTACAGAGGTGATGTTGATGAACGATAACGTCGAACAACGATTGGTGGATGAGAAGAGGAATTTAGAGTCCATAACTGCACCTGAGGGTTTAGAAATGAGATTAAGAAATGCTTTAGACTCGGCACCCCCAAAAAGAATAAAAAGAAAAAGCTCCCCCCTCTGGAAGATTGCAGCCGTCATCTTATTAGTGATAGTGGTTACTGGAAACAGCTATAATGCCTTCGCTTATTATGGAAAAAAGTTATTTGGTTTTGATGAGGTGCTAGAGGGAACTTTACAACAACTCAATGAACAAGGAATGGGACAAAGCATAGACAAAAAGACGACGTTAGCAGATGGAACAGAACTTAAGATTAACGGAATTATGGCAGATGCCAATCAATTTATTGTGTATTACACGTTAAACAATCCTAAGGGACTAGAGGAGACGGGAGATCATTTTAGTCCTTCTAAAATAGAAGGGTTTCTCACGAATTCCAACATAAGAAGTGGCGTATCTTTAATCAATGACGAACATACAGAAATAAAAGGCACGATGACATTTGATAGCGTAAGCCCATTTTCGAAAAAACTAACACTTCATTACTGGGGACCTCTACAGAAAGGGCAGATGAGTGAAGGGAGCATAACGTTTTCTTATAATCCAAATCAAGCGATGGTGACTCAGATCAAACAGTCGATTAATAAAAAGGTCAAAGCCGACAAAGGATCAATTACCTTCAAATCGATCACGGCCACACCAACCATGACTGTGATTAAAGGGAGTATGAATGTCGAGAATTTCGATCGAATAAGATTAGGGTTAGAAGGCATTCAATTAATTGCCAATGGAAAGCCTGTAGAAATATTAGGTAGTAGCAATAAAACCTCGCTGGGTGGGAGATCATTTGATATTCGTTATGACACCTTGCCAAAAGAACTACATTCATTGCAGCTGGTTGTTAAAGAGTTTGTTGGATATCAGAAGCTGGAAGAGAAGTATCCTCTAAATGCTGATAGTAATGAGCCGATTCTACTGGGGGATAAAGAATTATGGATTAAGGATGTGTCCAATACCGCTCAAGGGATTGAAGTAACTATTGCTACAGATGAGGATGTAATGCTGGATGGTGTGTCTATAGAAAATGCTGGCGAAAACACGGCTTTAAAAACAACAATTAATCAAAAAGAGTCAGAAAAAAACAACGGTAAACTCATGAAGGAACGCACCTTATTATTTGATACACAAACGAAACCTGAAAATATTCTGATAGAAGGAATACATTATATGAAGGAATATAACAAGGTGATTGAGATTCCAGTGGATTAAAAAGAGGTGCCATATCCATAATTTATGAAATATAGTAAGCTATAATAGTCTGAGAAAGTGAGGGGGTTATGGAAAATATAGGAGCTTATAAGGTGAGTCGTCCGTCGTTAATGTCGCTTCTGTTTTCTATGATTTTTTCAAGTAGCATACTACTGTTAAATGCCAGAAATAATATGGAGTATAAAGTATTACTTTATTTTGGTTATATATGGTTGACCTTCTGTCTGATTGTTGTAATCATATTGCTCTATAGGATCATTACGATTAGAAAGTTCATTGAGGTTCGGATTCTTCCAGACTCTATACTAGTAGATAACAAAGAAATTCAAGCGAAACAAATTGAGAATATTTATGTAAAGGGCTATTTCATACCCGTAATAGGCATTAAACCTGTAGATCACAAATTTCCTCCCTATAGATTATGTTTTAGTTTTCTTGACGAAGAATACAAAGGTATGAAAGAACTAACCGCATGGGCCGAACATAATCAGATTAAACTATCTAAAAAAAGATTTATGAGATGGCTTTAACCGGGCTCTGACCAGTCCACCATACCGCGCTATATGCGCACTGCGGAGAGGATGGGTGTCCCAAAAGCCGAAAATGGCTACTGGGGCACCTCATTTTTTTTGCTCCATCATCGAACCCCAAAACGTCGCTCGTTTCCTCTATCTGCGAATCCAGAAACGTCGTTCGCTTCCTCCATCCGCAAATCCAGAAACGTCGTTTGCTGCTATCACCGATTTCCCAAACCTCGCGCACATTCTCCATCATCGAACACTCTAATTTTGTCACCTCCGCTATCCCCCAAAAACTACTCTTTCTTCGATCACATTTGCGCACCCGGAAGTGGCTAACGGACTCAGATGACCCTTAGACGCGTCATATCCCACTTTTGGAATCCTAACGGACCGCATAGTCGCTATTGGCCTGAAAAACACCCCAAATGATGCCTTTTCGACGGAATAACTGCGCTGGAGTCCGAAACCTTGCTCCAAAGCCGAAATATTCGCAAATAACGTCATCTGGGTCCGAAAAGCAACCGTCATCCATCATCGAATCCCCAAACGTCGTTCGCTTCCTCCATCCGCGATTTCTCATACTTCGTTTGTTACCGCTATCACCGATTTCCCAAACCTCGCTCACATTCTCCATCATTCAACCCCAAACCTCGCTCACATTCTTCATCACCGAATCCTCAAATTTTGTTCTCTTCCGCTATCACACTCCCAAGTCACACTTTCTTCGATCACATTTGCGCGTCCGGAAGCATCTATCGGACTCAGATGACCCTTAGACGCGTCATATCCCATTTTTGGAATTCTAACGGACCGCATAGTCGCTATTGGCCTGAAAAACACCCCGAAAGCAGCCTTTTCAGGGGAATAACTGCACTGGAGTCCGAACCCTTGCTCCAAAGCCGAAATATTCGCAAATAACGTCATCTGGGTCCGAAAGTAACCGCCATCCATCATCGAACCCCAAAAACCTCGTTCGCTTCCACTTTTGGAGTCCTGACTGCCGCATAGAGACTGATTACGCCAATACGCTAATAGGTGGAATGAATGGAAAACACTTAGTTTTTGTTGCAAATACAACAATTATGGTATACTATTTTCCTGTCACATCTGCATAACACCATATAAATGGAGCTCAAAATAAGAGTTTATTTGTAAATTGATATTTTAAAAGGAGAAAACACAATGGCTATAAATATAAAAAAGTGCACGTTCGAAGATTTAGGTTCACTTCAAGGAATTAGTGTTGAAACATTTAATGAGACATTTAGTAATCAGAATTCACCTGAAAATATGAAAGCCTACTTGGATAGAGCATTTAACTTAAAGCAATTAGAAAAAGAATTGTCGGATAGCTCATCAGAATTCTATTTTATTTATTTTAATGAAGAAATAGCTGGGTATTTAAAGGTTAACACCGATGATGCTCAATCTGAAGTAATGGGCAATGATTGGCTTGAAATCGAGAGGATTTATATTAGGAAAAAATTTCATAAACAGGGGCTTGGGCAATATCTAATAAATAAAGCTATAGAAATAGCGATACAATGTAATAAAGAGAAGATTTGGCTGGGGGTTTGGGAAAAAAATAAGAACGCCATTAGCTTTTATGAAAAAATGAAGTTTGTTCATACAGGAACTCATTCTTTTTATATGGGTGATGAGGAACAAATAGACTTTATTATGACAAAACAACTATAACATTTCTCTAAAATGATGTTAACTAAGGAGCGATAGGAGGCTTAGAATGAAGCAACTTTATATAAAACAAAAGGTATTCAGTCTAAGTGGTAAATTCACGGTAAAGAATCAGCAGGAGCAAGATGTCTATTACGTAGAGGGCAGTTTTATGCAAATTCCCAAGACTTTCTCTATTATGAATACAACAAGAGATGAAGTCGCACTAATTACGAAAAAGGTGTTCAGTTTTTTACCAAAGTTTTTTGTTGAAGTAGATGGTCGAGAGGTGTTAACGATTAAGAAGGAGTTTTCTTTCTTTAAAGCACGTTATACGATTGATGCTGCTGACATTGAGGTACATGGTAACTGGTGGGACATGGATTTTCAGGTTTTACAGCATGGTGTAGTCATCGGTAAAGTGAACAAGGAGTGGTTCACTTGGGGTGATAGCTATAAGGTTCAAATATTGAATGATGAGATGGAGACGCTCATGATTGCGTTCGTTGTCGCTATTGATTGTGTGAAGGCTGACCAAGCATCTGCATCTCATCAGTGACGATTTAACATTAAAGTTGAAAACTTAACAAGGTGACGTGGACGGAATTAATTCAGCAGGTGCTGATGAGTGTAATTGGCTTAGTTTATTTATGATGCGTTGAACCGTACTATAAGTAGGAGCAAGTTTAGTTTTTTGATATTGCCTATGTTAGATCTTATTGTTGATTTTCATTTTTTGAAAAAACGCCCATTGCGCCCAAGCGCCCTCTCCACGAATGCATATGATGATTATGCCTACTCATTGAAAGGAGCGATCACATATGGGATTTTTTCCAACACCGGGAGCCGGCGGAGGATTTCCAGGATTCCCGGGCGGACCTGGCGGACCTGGCATGCCGGGAGGACCCGGAGGACCTGGAGGACCCGGGGGACCAGGGTTTCCGGGAACCCCCGGACAATTTCCGGGGGGTGCACCAGGAGGCGTTCAAGCGCCGACGGCTCCTCCACCGCAATTCGTGCCGCAAATGTCGACTACCACATTTGCCATTGATCCCGGCGGGATCAGACGCTGCCTGTTCCGCAACACATACATTTGGCTGAACAACGGCGAGCAATTCTGGTTCTTTCCGGTATTCGTCGGACGTAATTCTATTGCAGGGTTCAGATGGAACGGTTTTTTCTGGTCGTACTTCGGCATTGATTTGAATCGGATTAGCTCGTTCACGTGCTTCTAAGGCAGACAGCGATAGAGAACAGCCAGCAGGCTGTTCTCTATGTTATGCGAATTTTCGTGTTCCGGGAGTAGTGAATTACGCAAAAGATACATAGACAAGGTTCATTTTTCCCTGACGCTGACGTTAATACTAGATTCAAAAAAGGACTACTCTGCGAAGGATAACCTTAAAGCTGGCCGTTACAGACAGCGCGTTGAGCCGTATCATTAATCACGGTAATGCGGAGGGTTGGGCACGTTGGGTGATCCATTCTGTTATGAATTCAATTAGTTTTTTTGCCGCTGGAGAGGCATTTTTAATGGATGCGGCTGCAATGCCAATAGAACGATAATGCTCTCCTTCTAATGGGCGATAACATACATTGTCGGGGAGATGTGACAGAATCATTTCGGGGAGTATACTTACTAGGCAGATTTACAAATCCCAAGTCAGCGGTTCCATCGGTAATCCATTCTTCTATTTCAGAGTAGTTACCATCAAGTAGTTTTATTTCAATATGTGGAAACTGATTTTGAAATTGTTTAATGATTTGGGGCATCCATTGGATCGATACACTAGTGAAAGTACCTATTTTCACAGTTCCAATCTCAACTACCTTACTGAAAATCTGATATTTTAAAAGATTCATAATAATTTCTCTCCTCAATAATATATGAAAAAAATTCATTAAACTAATAATTAATATTCATTATTTTTATCTTAATTATAATAGTATAATCTGTTTTATAAAAAAACATCTACGATTAAAGGGGAGTTTGAGCGGAATGGTTCATGAATCAAACGGATCTTATTATGCAGTCATATTTTCAAGTCAACGTACGGAGGGGGATAACGGATATAACATTATGGCTGAAAAAATGGAGCAGCTTGCGTCCGGGCAACCAGGGTTTTTAGGAGTGGAAAGTGTCCGGAATTCTTCAGGAGCGGGTATTACGATTTCTTATTGGGAGAGCTTAGAGGCGATTAGTAACTGGAAACAGCATCAATCTCACAAAGTTGCTCAGGAGAAAGGTAAGAAAGAATGGTACCAAAATTACAAAGTGAAAATTTGTAAAGTTGAAAGAGAGTATTCTTGAGTGGTAACATATTACTGCAAAGTAATTTGGGAATCAATCCATTGAAGCGTACAACAACAATTGTTTTATTTCAAAAGGATGCGAAGAAACTTATCCGAGAAAATAGAAGATTCCTTTACTAATTAGATAAAATATAGATATGGGATGATTATTAAATGAACTATCAAATTAAAAGGGCAACCCTTGAAGAAAAAGAAATCCTCAACAACCTAATGCAATTTTATATGTATGATTTCTCCGAGTATATGGATTTGCACCTTGAAGAAAACGGAAAATTTAATGATTATCCTCTCAACGATTACTGGACAGAAGAGTCGAATTTCCCATATCTGTTAACTCTGAATGAGAAAAATGCTGGATTCGTTTTAGTCAAATTAAAAAATAGAGATGATGATTTATACTTTTCCATTGCAGAGTTTTTTATTATAAAAAAGTATCGGAGAGTAGGATTAGGTAGACTAGTTGCAAAAGATATTTTTAATTTACATAAGGGGCAATGGGAAGTTTATCAAATAGATAATAATGAGCCCGCACAACGCTTTTGGAAAAAGGTAATAGAGGAATACACTGGCGGAAAATTCACTGAACGAATTGAAGCAGGGAGAAAGACACAGGTGTTTGTTAATTGAGTTTGAATCTTAAGCTAACAGGATACAGTAGATCAATAAAAAGCGGCAGTCGTGGACTTTATTTACTAGTTCAGGGCTGCCGTTGTTTTTTAGGTTCTCCAGAAGTGATGTTATAAGCCAGTTGCTTTGGTATTTTTGAGTAGTACAAAATCTCTTCTGGTGTTAAAATTACCCAAAAAGTATTTTAGGAGGCTAAGACGGGAATTATGCTAAATATACAGCAGATTGTAGAACTTATTCCTCATCGCTATCCGTTTATTTTAGTGGACAGAATTATTGAGTTGGAGGAGAACAAGAGAGCAGTAGGTATAAAAAATGTATCCATTAATGAACCGTTTTTTAGCGGCCATTTTCCTGAGCATCCTGTTATGCCAGGTGTTTTAATTGTGGAGGCATTAGCCCAGGTAGGAGGAATCACAATGTGCAAAAACGAAAAGCTGATGGGCAAGATAGGGTTATTAGTTGGCATTGATAATGCCCGTTTTAAGCGCCAAGTAACGCCTGGGGATCAGCTTCTTCTCGAATTCGAAGTCAATCGGATGAAAGGTGAGATTGTAAAAGGCAAAGGCATCGCAACAGTAAATAGTGAGCTGGTATGTGAAGCTGAGATTTCTTTTGCATTTGTGCAAAAAGGAGGTTCAAAATGAAAAGGATGCCGTTTGTACGACCAACTGAACATTACGATCTGCAAATTAAGGATATCGACGAGCAAATATGTGCATTGATCAAGCAACGAAAGGAAATCTCGAATAATAATCCAGGATTCCCACCGTTTGAATCTATCTCTAAATGGGCAGAAAATTATGAGCTCTATGAGGATTTTTTGAAAGCGGTATTTGGGACATTGCTAAGTGAAGATCATTTTAAACCGATGGTTGAGCCAATTGATTTTAGAAAACATATTGCAGTTCTTAAATCAATTGAGAAAGATGAATTATTTTATACACTGACCTCTATACGTCAATACAGTAATGCTAGTGTGGTCACCCTTAATATAGATTGGGACATGACAACTGAGCTTCCAGCAAATTCTCATAGCCATAGCTTTTTCGAGCTGTTTATAGGAGAAGAATATGATAGTCGAATGACGAATGGCGGAAGTTCAACCGGACAAGCTTCTTATAATTACGTGATTTCTCCACCGCTTTCTGACGATCCTTCAGGCGTTACATTAGAGTTCAGGAAATATGGTAAACCCTTCAAGAACAATGAGACAGGAGATCAAATTGTTTTTAGGCTGTAGTACTTATTTATTCACCGGAAAAAATTGCTTATAGCTGTCTCCATTGCTATGATCAAAAGTGGAGATCCGAGCGAAGTTAAATTAGGCTCCGCTCCATATCACAGTTAACGGATTTTAGTGAATTAAAAACCGGCCATCCTGAGGGGATGGCTGTTTTCTGTGTAAAACAAATTCAATGATTCATTTCCAGCCATAAAAACTACGAAGGTACAGTTTACAATGTAGATATTCAGGAATACGAAAATTGATGACCCCACACAGACTTCAGATGTCTGTATTTTTTTGCTAATTGTGGTTCTATAGTATGATTTTTTGGGATTATTTGAAAAATGGTTGAGAAATACATAGTGTATAGTCAATACTGTGACTTATAATGTTAGCTTAGGTAATGATCTAAAACCCTTAATATAACCTTGAATATATTCATTTACGCAGCAAAAGGCTGAAAGGAAGTCATCTCTTGTTTGAAACCCTACTTTTGAATTTTTTGTTTTTGCTTTTTCCAGTATTAACATTTCTGATATTTTTTGAGAATCGGGCCTATTCCTACAATAGATTGATTCTCGTTTTTATGTCAGCAGTGACCATGAGTCTCTGTATCGCTAAACCTATCAGACTAGAAATTGGCTATATTTTTGATTTAAGGTACATTCCGTTTATTATTGTGGCACTCTTTGGAGGATATAGGAATGTTTTTCCTCTATATATTATTTTGAATGCGTACAGATTCTATGTGGGTGGAGATGGCGTATTTTATTCGTTTCTATTTGCGACGGCGATTCTGATTTTGGTGCCGTTATATAAAAACAGATTTTTAAAATTACCATCGAAAGGTCGTGTGATTGCGGCAAATCTGATTGCTTTGCTAATTATGGGGGTTTATCTGTTTATTTTAGGTTTGGTTCAGGATTCTTTAGACAGGCAATTTTGGATTCTTTCATTAAATGCTTTGACGACTCATGTTGGGGTGATGAGTGTCATTATGATTTTGATTGAAAAAATTATATCTAATATTAAAAATCGGGAACGGATTGTCCAATCGGAAAGATTAAATGTCGTCAGCGAGCTAGCGGCAAGTGTATCCCATGAAATCAGAAATCCACTTACAGTGACTAGTGGTTTTTTGCAGCTATTAAATAAATCTAAAACAATGACGCCAGAGGAAAAGGGATTTGTAGAGTTGTCTTTACAAGAGCTACAGCGAGCAGAAAAAATTGTAAGTGATTATCTCTCCTTTGCCAAGCCACAATCTGAAAACATGGTTTACTCCAATATGAAGGCAGAATCAGAATATACTAAAAATATCATAATGCCTTATGCCACCATGCACAAAGTAGATGTTCAATTCAATTTTAATAATTCCTTAAATAAAAATTATGACCGGAACCAGATTCAGCAGTGTCTAATTAATTTATATAAAAACGGTATAGAAGCGATGAAGGAAACCGATGGCGGAACGCTATTTATCGATATATTTGAAAAAAAGCAA
The DNA here is from genome assembly GCF_037974255.1 of Paenibacillus sp. FSL R5-0636. Classification (NCBI taxonomy): domain Bacteria; kingdom Bacillati; phylum Bacillota; class Bacilli; order Caryophanales; family Paenibacillaceae; genus Paenibacillus; species Paenibacillus sp. FSL R5-0636. The sequence goes on along the minus strand of NZ_CP150232.1, from coordinate 4,504,518 downwards.
AATATTATGATCAGTATCAAAGATAACGGAGTCGGCATGACTAAAGATGAAATATCGCGACTCGGTAAACCGTATTATTCTACTAAAGCAGAAGGGACGGGGCTGGGTATGCTTATGGTCTACAGTACCGTCGATAAAGTGAAAGGAAATATTGAAGTCGATAGTGAAAAAGGCAAAGGGACAACATTCCTTATAACCATCCCAACATAGGCAAGTTGCAGAGAGTATCTTTTGCTGTTTATACCCCACTAGGAGTGTGTAATACCTTTCATGAATGGATTTCGTGTAAAAAGGGCAACGTGCCTGCGCGAGTCCCATCTGGAGGTGCAGCAATGGAGATATTTGTAACTATAGGCGTCAAATTGGTCATCAGCTTTTTTGGTTTGTGGATCATTACCTTTATTACCGGCCGCAAGACGCTTAGTCAATTGACACCACTTGATTTTCTGTCTTCATTGATTTTAAGTGAAATTGTCGGCAATACGATATATGATGATGAGGTGAAGATCTGGCATCTGCTGTTTGCTCTTTTTATTTGGACCGCATTATCTTATCTGTTCGAAAAGGTGACTACCCATTTTGTGAAATTCGGGAACATGGCGGAAGGCCGGACAGTGCTGCTAATTGACGATGGCAAAGTGAATCAGGATTTGTTGGAGAAATATGATATTGAGTATACCCAACTGCTGTTCATGCTGAGGCAACAAAATATCTTTTCCCTAAGTGAAGTACGGTATGCTCTGCTCGAAACGAACGGTTCTCTATCGGTAATGCGCAAGTCTGAAGATGAGCAATCTTCTGCTTTTTCCGTTACAGTTATTGATAAAGGCAGGGTACTGGAAGAGTCCATGCGTGGCAGATCGATGAACAAGGAGCAGATTAAGGAACGCGTCAGAGAGCAGGGCTATAATTGCATTGAGGATATTGCCTATGCTGAATATAAAGAAGACGGAACACTCTATATCCTTCCCAAAAACAAACCATAAATCAACAAGATGAGACGCTGGAGCCGGGAGGCTCAAGTGTCTTTTTTCAAATCAGGAGTGCCTAGTGAATAATAAATCTTAATGGAGGTAAGGATGATTAGTTTAGGATTATGGATCTTAACCGCTCTAATTGTGCTAGTTGTTGTAATGTTTCACGCAGGAGCATTATTAGATTTTATCCGGCCTAGTGTCCTACAAACTCAGCTTTTTGGTCTTCACATTACATTGTTTGGAGTAGTTGTGATATTAGCCTATGAGGGTGGTCAGGGGATAGGTGTTTTTATAGGATTAATTGGACTGTTTACGGGGATCTTGGGCTCTTTTAGAGATTCCTCTAAACCGGAGGATAAAAAGAATATCTGACAGCTTATATATTAACTAACTTTCGGAGGGGGATAACTTTATGGAGATTTCTTTATGTAAAGCAGACGCAAGCGACGCAGCGTTTATTCATGAAATGCAAGTTAAAGCCTTTATGCCATTGCTGGAGAAATATAAAGATTATGAAACCAGCCCAGCCAATGAAACTGTGGAACAAATAAGGGATCGAATTAATCAGTCTTTTGCAGATAATTATATGATTAAGTATTTTGATATTGCTGTGGGCGGTGTCCGCATCGTTAAGAAGGATAATAAAACTTATCGGGTCAGCATCAAAGAAATGGGAGCTGGATAGTATTATACAAGAGCAAAGGAATTGCTATTTATATGAAAAGTTAGGGTATAGAAGCACGGGGGAAACCAAAAAAATAAATGACAACTTAACATTAGTTTTTTATGAAAAACATATGAGTTAAAGCCTTAGGATTATACTTAAAAAAAAAGACAGCGGGCAGTTCATGTCCACTGTCTTTTTAACAGACAAAATCAATACACTCGAATACGCTTCACAAATAACGATATAATCAATCCAATACCTGCAATTGCTGCGATAAATAAGTAAGCATGTGTAATTCCAGCGGTTAATATTTCAGGCTGTGCAGCGGTTGGATGTGTGTTTGCGAATCGTATTTGTCCGCTAGACATTAGCGTAACAGCGAACGTTGTACCAAGAGCACCTGCAATTTGCTGAAGTGTACTCATAACAGCAGCCCCATCCGGATAGTATTTCACAGGTAATTGATTTAACCCATTGGTTTGAGCGGGCATAATGACCATTGCTAATCCGATAAACATTGCGCAGTGTATTAATATAAAGGTTAGGCTACTGGTTTCAGTAGAGTTTCTTGTAAATAGAAAACCAGCAATGGTTGCGATAAAAAATCCAAGCGGCAGCAATAATTTCGGACCGTATTTATCGAATACTCTACCCGTAACTGGAGCCATAGCCCCGTTAATAACACTGCCTGGAAGAAGTAGAGTACCAGCCATTGTGGCCGATAACAATAAACCTCCTTTTAAATATAAAGGTAATAAAATTGCAGAAGATAAAATGATCATCATTCCTAAAAAGAGCATTATAAGACCTATCGTAAACATGGGATATTTAAATACCCGTAAATTCAGCATTGGGGTTTCCAATTTAAATTGCCGTAATACAAACAAGATTAAGCTGATGAAACCAACAATAAGAGGCAGCAAAACAATGATTTCACTCAAAGAATGATCAGCAAAGTTACTAAAACCAAAGACGATTCCACCAAATCCAAGAGTAGAAAGCAAGATGGATAAAATATCAATTTTAGGTTTTGTGATGTTGGCTACATTTTTAATGAATGTTAATCCGAAACCTAATGTAAATAACAATAAAGGTAAGCTTATCCAAAAGATATACTCCCAGCCAAAATGATCTACAATTAAACCAGATAGAGTAGGGCCAAGGGCTGGTGCACACATAATAACGAGTCCCATCATTCCCATGACAGTTCCGCGTTTATGTGCAGGGAAAATAATAAGAATAATATTGGTCATTAATGGAAGCAATAACCCTGTCCCTAAGGCTTGCACTAATCGTGCAATTAATAATAAGCTGAAATTAGGGGAGAGGGCAGCAATTAAAGTACCGATAATAGAAAATAGCAAGGAAGCGGTGAATAATTGTCTAGTGGTAAACCATTGCATTAATAGGGCGGATATTGGAACGAGGATACCTAATACAAGTAAATATCCTGTGGTTAGCCACTGAACCGTTGAGGCGTTGATTGAAAATTCATCCATTAAATTTGTAAAAGCCATGTTTAAGGCGGTTTCACTAAATAGCCCGACGAATGCACCTAACATAAGCGAGAAGGCCATGAGGGCTGGACGTTTAACTTGAACAGTTGATGATGATTCCATAATAATGATGAACCTCTTTTCAGTATTTTGATTCGGATTATTTTTACAGGATAGATGATATATCAACTATAAGGGGGAGAGAAATGCTTTAAGCATCTCTTACATTATTCAGCACATGTGTTAGCAAAGTCTTTAACGTTGAGTAATCTGAAGCAGATAATCCTGACTCGATAATTTCGTTTAAATTGACCGTCACCTCATTTATAGTATTCTCTAATTTCCGTCCTTCTTCTGTTACATATACATTTACCGCTCGGCGATCTTGCGCACTTGTTACTTTGCGTATGTAACCTTTGCTCTCTAAGCTGGCGATCATTCGGGCAACACTGGCTTTGTCCTTACCAAGATTAGCAGCAATCTCGTTCTGAGATAGACCTTCTTTCTCAAGAATCAGAGCCATAAGTAGATGCTGTTCAGGTGCAAGTCGAAAAGGAGCAAGTAACTTTGTTAAATAATTTGCTATTTCTAAATGCAAATCTCGAATGACCAAACCTAAAGGTTCTCTTGAATCCATATGATCTCTCCTAATTGAAGAATAGATGATATATCAACGTTATTGATTTGTCTATATTAGCATACAGTAACTGGTGCTTGTCAAGTTAAAGAAAATGAATAGAATCATAGGCTTAGATACAAGCGACAAAGTTGTTTAATGCCCAATCATTTGATGATACATAGTCATATGCTGTTGTGAAATTAAAAAAAAAGTAATTAGGGAGGGATTAAAATGGGATATAATTGTGTTGGGGGCGTTCAAGAACAAAAAAAGGCTCCAGTTTGTATTAATCCTTGGACATCAACGGGTACGATTCTTGTACTTTACATTCTTCTCGTCATTATCCTTAAAACTTGTTGGATCTAGAATTATGTAAATCGACGCCCCGAAGTTTTTTTCTTCGGGGCGTTTCTGTGTTTTCTTTTGTTAGATAATTGACAACGTTAAGGATTCTGGATTATTTTTACGGTGGTTAATGTTGTCATGAATATTCATATAGAAGACTTAACGGGAATAATCGGGTTGTGTCATAGAAATGGGCTGAGGATTGGCAAGTACCCATTGCACCGCCAGCTCGCATAATCTGGCTGGTTGCTCATTGCCAGCAATGTTGCGGAACCGCTTGGCGAGTGCAGCTGCCTCTTGAAGAAGGGCGGGCGTTAAAGGCGTGCCCGTGCTAAAATGCCGTATCAGTGCATCCAGCATTTTACGGTAATCGGCATCCCAGTTTCCTCCGCCATTATTAAGTATTTCATGAGACACCCGCCCTGTGATGCGGATAACCTCACCCTGCACCGTTGTCGCATGTCCTGAAGCAGGGACAAGAAAATCCCACAGCTCTTGGTGCTGTGCGGGCCATGTGGCTGCCGTTACCTTGATGGGAGAAATTCCGTCATGTCTCTCCAGTTTCGCTATAGGCTCGACATCAAATTGCCGGTACAGCTCCAGGAGAGCATTTGCAGTTTCATCCAGTCGATCTTTATTGTAATTTGTTCTGACGAATTCAAAATCCTTGCCGATACGCCGCACGGATTCCTTCATCTCCGGCGTAATTGCTGCACCTGCATCCAGCATAATTCGCGAGATTTCTGCCATGTGAACTATATCGATATTCCGGCATTGTAATAATCCTTTGGCGAGAGGTGTGTTTTTTCGCATATTTTCTGCATGGACATTTGCACCGCGTTCCACCAGATCCCGCACTACTTTTGTTTTGTAAGAAGCTGCTGCTGAGTGCAGCGGTGTCTCATTCTGGTAATCCAGAGCTTCCATATCTGCACCTAGCTCAAGGAGTAAGGGGACATTTCCGGACCAGGTTGCAGCCTGAGCATGAAGAGGGGTACGCTTATAGTTGTCAGCAGCGTTGATGTCAGCACCCTGCTCCACAAGCCAGGAAACCATTTCATCCGGTATTTGCCGGAAGCTGAGGGCGGTACCTTTGCTGTAACCCCCGCGGGCATCCCATTCGCATAGCTCAAATACCTCTTTTAAGGCAGATATATCATTCGTTTTAACCAGCTCGGCAAAATTGGCGGGTAATGTTTTTTTCTTTTTGCCCATATCATTTTTCCGCTCCTTTATTAATAGATAAATAGCAGATAACTTCTTGCAAGTTTATCATATAGGAGAATTGAACACTAATTCATGCAGGACGAAAAGGTTGAAGATATAGACGTAACATTATTGGAAAAGAGAATGGAATATCGTTTATAAGGCGATCCCGAAATCATAGACTATTAGAAAATGAAAACATTAAGCTTGTGTCTTGGAAATAAATTCGAGATTTACGAAGGACTTCGAAATTACGCTAACGGAGAACGATAGCTCAATAAACACGATTTGGCAGTCAGCCAAAGCGATCGACTCTGCTTTTGTTGTTTTTTAAGTTCGTTCATTTCTAATTTTTCTGAACTCCTTAGGAGTTATATTTAAGTGTTTTTTAAAAGACTGGATAAAGTGATTTGCGTTATTGAAACCAACTCGCTGTGCGATTTCAGTTATCGTGTAGTCAGTTGCTATTAACAAATCACAGCTTTTATTAATGCGATATTTAATTAAGTAGAAATACGGAGTCATATGGATGCTTTTTTTAAAACCTCGAGTGCACTCCGATACACTTAAATGTGCTATATCTGCTATTTCCTTCAATGTCAAATTATTAGAATAGTTTTTGTGAATAAAGCTAAGCATTAATTGTAGTCTCTCTTGCTGGAGTCTGTTATATTTAGACGATTCCTCGGAGGATAGAGAAAAATTTGATATAAGGATTAACCATAACTGGGCAGTTTTGATAGAAACTTCGTACTCCCATCCCCATTTTTTTTTCGATTCAAATTCTTTTTTCATATCCCAAAGAATTTGTAGGATTTGATTATGCCAGTCCTTATCCCCTTTGATTTCTAAACTTAACAAGAATGAATTGGTATACGGTAGTACATACTTTTTTTCCATTGCACTATCAGAATAAAACGCAAGTAACTTCTCTGGGAAGTTAAAACTAACATATTCACCCTCTTGGCTAAGGTATGTAACAATATGAAGTACGCTCTTATTAATAAAGATGGCCTGACCTGTTTCTAAATCATAATTGATTCCGTTGACTTGTATGGTTAGTTTCCCTTTGGTCACTAAAGTAATTTGTAGTTCTTGGTGCCAATGTAGATCGTTAACCCCTCTGCCATTAGGAATAGATTCATAATTGGTATGAGTGTACAGGATGTATGGAAATGAATCATCAGGAAATTGAATGGCTTCGTGTAATTGCTTTTTCAAAGTGCTTATTCTCCTTATTTGACGATATTTCAATATAAATTAAAGATATAGTTGCACAATATAGACCCTGGCGATGATATTATTATATCCAGCCTAGACTTATCATACAATTCTGTGCACAGGGATTGTCACACATTTTGGAGGAACTATGGTTAGTTCAAATAAACCGTCTATACTATTTCATCCGTTTATTCTGTTATTTATTAGTATTTTGTCCGTTTCTATCTCTTCAATTATGATTAAACTTTCAGATACACCTACTTCAGTGGCTGGGATGTATAGACTGTTTATTTCTGTAATCATCATGCTCTGTTTTACATCTGGGAAAATGGCTCGTTCTGCTGAGATGAATAAAAAAGATTGGGCCATCGTTGTTTTATCCGGCCTATTTCTAGGGTTACACTTTTTATTCTGGATGGAATCATTGGTCTATACTTCAGTTGCAAGCTCCATGGTGATCTTATCGTTACAGCCGCTATTTGTTATGATGGGGTCTTACTTTTTATTCAAAGAACATGTTAACCTGCTAACCGTTTTTTGCCTGATTGTTGCTCTTTTAGGTTCGATTGTTATTGCATGGGGAGACATATGGGTTTCGAAAGATGCACTAATCGGCGATGCTTTATCGTTAATTGGCACATTCTGCGCTTCAGTCTATCTGTTGGCCGGGCAAAAAGTAAGCGGCAAAATCAATGCAAATATATACAGCATTTTCGTCTTTTTTATTGGTGGTACTGTTATGCTCGTGTACAATTTGATAAATAATGTCTCATTAATTAATTATGCTTCATCAGATTGGATTTATTTTTTGCTTCTTGCAATAATTCCAACTATTTTTGGTCAATACATCTTTAACCTTTTGTTAAAGTCGATTGGAGCAACTACTGTCTCGGTTGGGATTATTGGTGAGCCTGTTCTTGCCATTGTCCTTGCATACCTATTATTAGGGGAAACTATGTCATTATTCCAGCTTTTAGGCGGCATAATAACCTTACTCGGTATGGGAATGTATTTTTGGTCGAAATCTTTAAAGTACTACATTCAAAATAAGTAAATGAGTAGTCGGAAATATGTATAGGGGGATGGGAAATGGTAACTATTGATGATTTTTTGAAACTTGATGTTCGTGTTGGAACGATTATTAAAGCGGAGTTTTTTGCAAAAGCAAAAATACCTGCGATTAAACTCCAAATTGATTTTGGACCCGATATCGGAAGCAAAACATCAAGTGCACAGATTACTAAACGATATAGGCCTGAAGAGATTGTAGGGCAACAAATCATTGGGGTAGTTAACTTCCCTGCTCGAAATATAGCGGGTTTCCTATCAGAAGTATTAGTTCTTGGAGGAATACCGGATAAAGGGGATGTGGTTCTCTTGAAGCCAGATATTAAATTACCTAATGGGACACCTATTGGGTAATATAGGGTAATTGTTGTATTAAACTAACAGTGGGTCTATTTTAAGATGTACACAAAATTGATAGTAATCGGAGCGAAGACCATGGAAGAATTAACAAGCTTAGTATCTGAAAGTATTGAGGCAAGTAAAACGGCGCTAGTCGTGATCGACCTGCAACAAGGAATTGTCCACAGTCCAAAGCAGGGGCCGCATACAAGTGCTCAGGTGGTTGAGAATGCCAGCAAATTAGCTCAATCCTTTACGGAGAAAGGGGGATTTGTTGTTCTAGTGAGGGTGTCATGGCTAGATGGGCAAGATATGCTTAAACCTAAAACTGATTTACAAATGAATTCTGTCACCTATCCAGAAGGTTGGGACAACATCGTGCCAGAATTAGCGAATATCAAAAATGCACATCTGATTACCAAACGGCAGTGGGGGGCATTTTTCGGTACAGATCTTGATTTGCAGTTACGGCGCCGCGGAATAGATACGATCGTACTATGTGGTATTTCTACCTCGATTGGTGTGGATACTACTGCTAGAGAAGCTTATCAGCTTGGTTATCATCAAGTTTTAGTAGAAGACGCTATGACCGCGATGACTAAAGAAGAGCATGATTATGTATGCAAAACTATCTTCCCTCGTATAGGTAAGATCCGGTCGAGCGATGAAGTAATATCCATGTTGAAATAGTATAAAAAAACCTCAGGCTCTCTCTGTAATTTCAGAGATTGTCATGAGGTTTTTTAATTGAAGTTATGTCTTACATAAAGATGAGGAGAAGTATCCCAGCTAAGAAGCAGTAATAAGAGAAATACTTCAAATTACCTTTAGCCATAATCCCCATAAACCAGCGCATGGAGAAATAAGTAACGATAAGTGTAGTAATAAATGCAATCAAGTATGGAATTGCTAGCTGCAAGCGGTTAGGATCGTGGGCAATATCAGATGCACCCATAACAAGTCCGCCCAAACTGACAGGAATATAAAGCATAAAAGAAAAGCGTAAAGCAGTTTCTTGCTTCATTCCCACAGCGATGGAAGAGATGACAGTTGCACCAGAGCGGCTTATCCCAGGAATAAGGGCGACTGCTTGGGCAAGTCCGACTATAACTGCATCCTTCGCTTTTAAGTCACCATCTTGTTTACGGCCGCGAAGGTTACGGATCAACCATAAAGCTACCCCTGTAACCAGCAAGGCGATGGATACGGTATGAACTGACGAGAAGATATCCTCAATCTGATCCTTGAAGAGTAAAGCAACGATTACCGCAGGCAAGGTACCGATGATGATGTACAAAGAGAACAGGAAATCTGACTTATATTCCTCTTTGCGGGTCAGAATAAATTGAACGAATCCAGTGATCAATCTTCCGATATCTTTACGGAAAATAAAACAAATCGCGATTAGTGAAGCCGTATTTGTTAAGATTTCAAATGATAGCCCATTTTGTTTTAAGCCTAGCAATTTCTGTGCGATGATCAAATGGCCGCTCGAAGAGACGGGGATTGGCTCAGTTGCCCCTTGAACAAACCCTAGAAACAAGTATTTAAGCCACAGTATAATATCTTCCATTTTACCTCCCAGTATTTTTGTAATCTTTTCAATCATATCGTATTCAATAAAGAAATGACAATAGAACCATCGTGCCATATTCAATTGGACGAGTTATACTAATTCGTAAGACTATTAAATGAGGTGGAACTATTTGTAGTACATTACTAAAAATTCAGCAGCATGATATTCCGAGAGCAGCCAGTGTTCTGGCCGAAGCATTTGCTAAAAATGATCCGTTATATCAGCATATCTTGCCTGATGAATCAACCAGATTACGCGTGTTGAATATTTTTTTCCATCGTTACATTGAGATGTTGTATCCATATTCGGATTTACTAACGACTTCTAATGACTTTGAAGCAGTGGCTTTAGTGTTCCATTCGGAGCGTCAGACAGGGAAATTGATTTCGAACGTAAGGTATATGAAACAGATAGTCCTTGCGATCATCAAGTCATTACCGATCTGCCGAATCATTGGGGTGCGAGGATTTATACGTGGTTTATCTATTTTGCGTAGTATGAGTTCTTTATGGTTATCAATGTTTGGGGATCAGAAGGTTAAACATTTGGATATGCTTGCAGTGCAAGAACAATATCGAGGCCAAGGATATGTATCAAAAATCATGACACCGCTGCTCGCGGAATGTCGTGTGAACAATACATTATGCACGTTAGAGACACAGACGCCGAGCAACTTGCCTATTTATGAGCATTATCATTTCCGTACGGTTAAAGTCATTCCTCTACCTAATAGCCCACTTGAGCAGTATTGTATGGCGTTTACGCAAGGAGTTGCTGAGTAGTTAATAAAAAAGGGCCGTCTCATTCAGCCAATTCATGGTTTTTGGGGCAGCCTTTTTTTGCTTAGTCCATAAGGGTTAATGAAGCTTCAAGAGAAAAATCAGGGGATTTCTCCCTGTAATTCCGCGATCTTTTGTCATCCGGCTAGAATCTATTATTTTGTTTAACAAAAATAGCATAAGCTTCGAAGGATTGTTATAATAGAAACATATATTCCCGTGTTTCAGAACCCTATACAGGATGTATAGGGGTTTTATTTCTTTTAGTGAGGGTGATCGAGAATAAGTATGGCGTTGTCCGTACAGGGAGAAAAGGACCGGAGAGTTCCGCAGGAAATTTTAAATTATGAAGTGATGGCGAGGTTAGCAGAAAGATGAATTGGTCGGATTTTGGCGAACGAAACAAACGATTGAATCCCCTGTGGAATTTGGGGGCTGGCATGAACCTTGGCGAAATCCAACCGTACAAAGAAATGGTGTCTTTAAGCGTTCTGCTGCAAGTCTATTATCTGGAGCTAGAATCGAATGAGAGAAGATCCAAGGAGGATATTATAGAACTTACTTGGACTGCACTGGAACGTTTTAATATCGCCAATCTTGGGACTACCGAATCCGTAGAGCGTCTCGTGGACGGTTTATTGTGGAGCGGGAATGGTGGAGATTTCGAATCCTTTTTCTATGATGATGTGACCCGGCAAATGTCCGTGCAGAAATATAAGTATTTCACGGTGGACGAGGATGCGACCCGCAGCAGTTGGGAAGAGAATGGCAGAACCATCTATCGTCTCTCCGAATATGCAATGGAGCTCATTTTTATGAGCCATGAGATTATTGATGAATTTCAGATCAGCATCAAACTGCTCGAGATTCAAATGCATATTAAACATGGGCGCGTAACTCGGGCTCTTCAGGATGTTAATGAACTGATCTCCCGTGTCCGTAAGATGACCCAGCAACAGCAAGAATACCGCAATGCGTTACGCCGCAATCCGAAGCATATTTTTAGTGAATTCGGAGTGGCTCGGCATCAGCGACTCGAAGAGATTCATCATCAGTTCGAGGAGGAACGCAAACATTTTGACAGTATTCACCGTTCTCTGGCCCGGCTGGCCAATGATGAGAAAGACGTAATCGACTTCAATGAGATCCGTATTCTCTCTGAACGAGTCGAGCTTTCTAGGCGTGTACACGATGAGCTGGCTGAGGTAGTATTGAATATTTTTGAGATGGAGACCAATTTAAGATTGAACTTTCCTGAATTATTCTGGGGAGCAGCCGGGTTTAACTTCCGTACTCACGTATGGGAGGAATGGGTGAAAGAAGAGGGTCTGCCAAGCGGTGACAGTCTTGAACTGCTGCTCAGCGGATTATTCGCTCCGAATCAGGACTTCGTTTATCCGCTTCCTTGGGCTTGGGAGGAACAAGAGGTAGGCTTTATCCCCGACTTAGTGATGGATGATTTCGAAGATGAGGTGGACGCAGAGCCTGTTCAATATATTCCTAAAGGTATCCCATGGGCAAAAGTAGTGGATCTGTGGAAGCCGGTTTTTACTGCCTTGGCTGAGCAGGGAAGCTTTACCTTTACTGCAGAGGCTTTTTCCGCCGAAGAACTAACAGGGTGGGCAAATACACCGGATGCTGTTGATCTGTGGGTGCAGTTTTTTCATACAGAGATTTTAGTGCAGGAACAGGCACCAGAAGGTGGTGGCGGCGTTTCTGATGAATGCCAACAGCTAATCCAATATGTACTTGCAGAAGATCTTCTGTTTGAGAGTTTACGCGGCAAAATGCTGCGGACGAGCATTGCTCCAGAGCCAGCCTCAAGGGTACGGTGTCCTGGTCTGGATATGAGTCCATATATGATTACGATCGTGGAGAGGTGAGAAGTTACTAACATGAGTTATACATTAGAACAGGTACAGCAAGCTTCGCGGCTATTTTTTGAATTGCTCCGTAAAAAAGTAATTCCTCTCGATGACCCTGCAGCGGCAGAATGCCTTCAGGATGCAGGAACTTATGATGCGCTTCAGTATGTTGCTAAAGAAGGGGGCTGTCGGGTGATGAATTCGGGGCACCGTCTCCATCTGCTGGTTAATCCACTGGGGTCAGTGTTTGCAACCAATTTCACCCAGTTAAAGAACAAATATTCACGTGTTGAGCGTAAAACTCACTTACATATTATCAATATTATTATTCTGGTTTTTCTGGCCGAAATGGATCAGGATGAGACTCATTTTAAGTCGGGGCAGGACAGTATGTCCTATATTCAAATTGCTGATCAGGTGTCCTCGCTCTTTCAGACGTGGATTCAGATGGATGAGGATGGGCGATTTAGCCAGCAGTGGCAGCTTGATATCCAAGCGATGTTTAAGGTATGGACCAGTCTCTACATGCAGACTAAGAGTCAGGAAGAAAGCGATCTTCTGACCAGAGGCGCAGGCTCACGAATTGGACTGATCCATGAAGGCATGAAACTTCTGGAAGAGGAGAAGCTCGTATTCATCTCTGAGACAGAGAAGCGTATCTTTCCTCGGGAAGAGCTGTATGAGAGAATGCGTTATTTATATCATGATGTCGATCGATACCAGGAATTAAAGAGCCTCATTGGAAGAACTTTAGCTGAGAAAGACGGTGCTACCTATGCCGCGGATTGAACGCATACGAATTACAGGACTTAAATACGAGAAGATGCTCAAGAAATACGACGATATGATTCTGGACCTCTGCAACGAAGAGGGACCCGCTAATACGCTTATTACGCTCATGAATGGCGGTGGAAAGGGAGTACTGCTGCAATCCATTTTTCAGCTGTTAATGCCCAAAACACCATGGGGCAAAGACAGTGAGAACCAGGTTGAGGCTTTTTTTCATAATCATAAAAAACAACTTAAACCGTACACTTTTCACGTAGCTATCGAATGGCATCTCGACAACAATGAGCGCAATGAGTATATGACCACGGGAATCGCTATGACGGCACATAATTCGCTTGATCAGCAGGATATCAAAGTGGATTACTTGCTGTACGCACTTACAGATTACGGTGAAGCGGCTGAACTTACGCTATCAACGTTGCCGTTATTTGACGAAGTGACTGCTGAACCTACGAGTTTTGAAACGATCCAGCAATTTGTGCGCGATCGGCGGGGGGAGATTGTACCTTTTGGCAGCCACAGCTCGGATTTGAAAAGATATTATGACTTCCTGGCTACCCGGGATATCCATATTGCCGAGTGGCGTAATATGCGGCGGATCAATGGTGAAGAGGGCGGTATCAAAGGTTATTTTAAAAAGAATGATGCCTTCACCAATCATAACTTGTTCGAAAAGCTGATTATTCCTGAAATCGGATCTAGTCTGAATGAAGGATTAAAGGAAGACGACAATACGCTGCAGCGGATGTTTATCGATACAGCAACAGTGGCTCAGCGCTTGCCGATGCTTGAACAGCGGGAGCAGGTCTATACAGAGTTTCTTAATATGGCTGCACCACTTTATGAGCTGGTAAAACTAGGCGTGGAAGCAGAAAACGTAGTTCAAGAAACGGAATTACGTGGACGCCAAATCTATACGGTTATCTATGAAGAGCAGAGAAATGCAGAAGTTGAGCGAAGTAAGATTGCTGATGAACTGGCTGGACGTTATCAGGATGCGAAGCAATTGCGCTTTGAGACAGACAATCTTAAATACTTACGCAGCAAGGAAGAAACGGAACTGAAGCAAGAAGAGTTTAAGAAGCTCAGTGATGATCAGAGCCGTGCGCGTGGTCGGCTGGAGGATTCCAAAGCGCAAGAGAAGAAGCTTGAAGTAGCTTATTTTCTGGCTAAACGGTTGCTCCATACCCGGCAAATTGAGCAGTGGCAAAAAGAAATTCAAGCTATCGAAGGTTCTCTGGAGATGAAAGAACGGCAAGAGGTCATTCAGGCAGCCAAGGAACAGCTGCGGAAACAGTGGGATGTGGTGTTTAATCTCTGGCAGCAAACGATTAGAGAGTTTGAGACAGCGCAGCAAGACCTGACGGCGGAAGAAAGGGAATTGCGCAAGGAAAGGGAAAGTTTCTTGGTAGAGCTGGCGGGGCTGGATAATCAGATCAATGAATTGACCTTATCTATTCGGCAATATACGGAAGAACTCGGAGCATTCGCAGCCCAATATGGGCAGGATGCCGCCCATTCTCCGGCAGCAGCGCTGCAGCGTACGTTCTCAGCGGTCAAAACGATTCTTCAAGACATTGGAGAATTGGAAGAACAGCATAAGCAGGAAGAGATTCGGAAGCTGGCACTGCATAAGAGTCATGCTGAGCTGAGTGAGAAACGGCGTTCTTATGAGCGTGAAGCGGACGAGCTTGGGGTTCTGCTTGAGTCACAGACTCAGAAAGAATCCCAATTATGGTCACAGCTCGTTGTGCTGCTGGAAATGTATGAAGAGCACAATCGTTTAGGTGCTACCGGCCTTTTTGAAGAACAAGATGTTATCCCGGCACGTTTTATCCGAAAAATAGATGAAGTAGAGCAACAGACTAAACGTTCCAGAAGGGATTACTATAATCAGCTCATGGATGTGGAACTTCAGAACCAATCCTACTGGCTACCCAATTCAGATATTCTGACGGTCAAAGATACACTCGATTCGTTAAAGATTCAATCAACGCTAGGTAGTTCCTACTTAAATGACCGTCCGTATCTTGAACGTGAGGAAGAACTGGAGCAATATCCGTTACTTCCATATAGTTTGATTTTGACCCGGCGCGAAGCTGATAAAATTCAGCCGGAACTGATGAAGGACACCTTGCTGAAATCAGCGGTGCCGATCTTTATTCGTGAAGAGATGGCAGCTTCGCATCAAGCATCCTTCATGCTTTTTGCGAATCAAGGGCCGCAAATGGTCTTGCAGCCGGATCGTTTCCAGGATTGGAAGAGCAGTATTCAGGGGAAGCTCAAGGAACAGGAGCAGATCCTTCAGGACTCTGAAGCTTATTTATCTAAGTTAAAATCGGTGCGTCAGGAATATGAACGTTTATTCCAAAACGAGAATACCATGACGCTTACAACCAAGCATGAGGCCCTTATTAAACTGCAGGCTGAACTTCAGCAGAGCATTATCAATCTGAGCAATGAGATGAATGAGAACGAAGGGACGCTTACCCGGATCGGACGGGAGCTCGCGGAGAACAAAGCTCTAAGTGTGGAGCATGAGCAGAGAGCGGGGGTTCTGCAAGCTTGGATTGAACGGACGAAGAAACAGGAACAAGATTATAAGGAAAAACAAAAAATAATCGAACGAAAGAATCTGGTGAGTAAAGAGTTAGCAGGTAAAGATCAGCAGCTTGAACACCTAAAGGTGCAAATGGAAAGCTTGAGCGGACAACGCAATAAATGGACGAGAGAAACCGAATATGCGATGTTCCCTAGACTGCAACGATGGTTTCCTGAGATTGTTTTCCCAACAGATCGCCAGCTTTCTGATGAAGGAGAAGTCATACCTGTAGATCCTGTAGAGCAGAATCTTCTCTTGCAGCAGCTCAGTACCGTTGAAAGCCTGCAGCAATCACTTACCGAAAATGAGCTGGAAGTTCGGACAAGAGCTGCACAGATTAAGGCAGCAAGCGAGAATCTGGCTGAGCTTGAATCCAGCCTGAATCAAGTAGATGTGAATTGGCGGAAGGCGACTGAACCTACGGAAACGTCCGAGTCTATTATGGCTGCAAGAAATCGCCAAAAGACGGATACTACTTCGTTAGAGGAAGACTATCAGATTGTTCACGACGGTTACATCCGCTGCCAGACTGAATTGGAGAACTTGCAGAAAGAGTTGCGCAAAGTAGAGAAGGGTATCAAGGAGAAACATGAACGTGCCGTGGAGCTTTGGAATGAGGCGCTAGAGGATAAGGAGACAGAAATTCAGGAGCGCTGCCAAGCGAATGAGCTTATGCTTAACCAGTGTAAAAGATCCTTGGATCGAATGGATGTCCTCATCCAGACTTTATCCAATCAAATCAAAATAATGAATGCGCATATTGAGGATCGCGTCAACCTACGGAGTGTACCAGAAGAAATAACGCTGAGGGTTAGAGAAAGCTGCGAGCCTCTAGTAGCCGACTGGCTTCTCCGCATCAAGGATAGCCGGATTAGACAGGATGAAATCTCCAAAAAGGTGAAGGAAGAGAAAAATTCATTAACCGAAAAACTTGCGAAAAATGAACGGAACTCCGAACTGGAGACCAAGATTCTAGATCGATTGAATACGGTCCATTGGGATAATTTCGCTATTGCACTGCAAGTCCTAGATTCCATGCTACGCAGTTCGCGTGATCAGATCGAGAGCATTCAAAGCGATAAGGAAGGCATGGATCTCTCCCGCAAGATGTGGGTAGGCCGGGCTTCTCTACGAGTGGTACAAATCATTGATATTATGAAGCGAATGGAACGCCGGATGATTATTCATAACGAGAATAATTATGCCTTCCCGCTGGTACGTCTGAATTACAAGAATATCAATGTGCCAAGAACAAGCGATGAGGTAGAGCCGATGGTGAGTGACTACTTCAATCAATGTATCAATGAATTGCTCAAAAAGTATCCAAAGATAGAACAAGTGCCGGCACTGGTAATCAAAGAGGTTATTAATGACGGACGAATTGTCTATGCGGCGCTGCAGAACCGCTTTCCAGTTCTTCAGGTGTATAAACCGGTAACGGAGAATTATTTCCTCTACGCCGCACCGGAAGATTATCATTATTCGGACTGGGAGATTATTAATCGCGGCGCACTGGATGAAGCTGTCGGCAGTGGGGGGCAACGTCAATCTGTACAGCTGCTGGTCGCAATGATGATCATGACGCATAAACAGGTGAATCGTGAGAATAAAGGGTGGACGGTCTTTTTATATGACAATCCTTTCGGAGAAATGGTCTCCAATAACGTGCTTGACCCCGTCTTCGAAATTTCCAAGGCACTCAAATTCCAATGGCTGATTGTTACGCCGCCGGAGCTTGTCAAGAATGATGTCAGCGTGCGTTTTGGCGTGTATTGGCAGCTTTATTTTGGAGGCGTCAAAGGGGACATGCTGGAATCAACCCTGATCAAGGGAGGAAGAAAGCTTATTCCTGTCTCGTTGTTCTGAGTATGGAATGAAACTTAAAGAAGCTCCAGTATGCATCACGCTGCTGGGGCTTCTTTTTATTAAATGTTAAAGATATTTTGTTTATTTAGGTTTGCGTTCGGAAATATAAGAACCGGTAAGCGTTAAAAAAGTTCCCGTTAGGATTGCCCAGGTGATCTTTTCATTCAGAACAAGGGCAGAAGCTGCCACTGTAATTACAGGCACAATATAGATGTATACACTTGTTTTTACAGCCCCCAGAATCCCTACAGCTTTATTCCAAGTCAAAAAACACAGTGCCGAGGCACCCAGACCTAAGAAAAGCAGGTGAGCTACATTTGAAATCTCTTTGAATCTACTCAGACCTAGCTGGAAATCAAACAGAAACAGAGCAGGCAGCATAAACAGCAGACCATAGAAAAATACTCTGCGGGTAGCCCCTATAGTATGAACCTTAAGTAGGCTTATTTTTCGCATCAACACTGAATATATTGCCCAAACCACAGGTGCCAGCAATGCCAGCAAGTCACCGATGGGGTTCAGCTGCAGAAGAAAACTCCCGTTCAGCCCAATTAATATAATTCCTGCCAAGGCTATCAAAAATCCTATAATAAACTGCCTATGAAATTTCTCTTCTTCTAAAAAGAAATGAGCGATCACCGCCGTGAAAAATGGAGCGATGGAGACAATCACACCTACATTGGATGCAAGGGTATAGATTAGGGCAATATTTTCTATAAGAAAATATAACGTGACCCCACAAAGACCTGCTGAGATAAAGAGTAATTCCTCTTTAAAAGATGTAGTTCGGATTGGACGTGAATAGATCAGTAACAGTACAAAGTACCCAATAAGAAAACGGAAGAACAGAATTTCCACAGGCGTAAAGTCTTTTAACAGTATTTTAGTGGAGATAAAGGTGGTTCCCCAGATTAAAATCGTAAGTAATGCCAGCAGATGTCCTGTGTTAATCTTGCGTTGATTTATCATTTCGTAAGTTCCATTGATGACTTTACTCCCGTTTGCTGAACAAATATACGCATATATTGCTTAGGGGTTAAGCCTATGAGTCTTTTGAAAAAATTTGTGAAATGGCTCTGATCACTGAATCCGGTTAAAGAGGCCACTTCTATTGGCAATATTCCTTGTTCTAAAAGCTTTTTGGCGTGGTTGATGCGAATAGTTTCCAAGTAACGGTAAGGTGATATTCCTTTCTGTCTGGTAAATAAACGCAGCAAGTGATATTTACTTAAGCCGCTCAATTCACTTAGCTGGTTCAGCGTAATGTTCTGCGCATAATGTAACTCTATGTATTCGCAAATGATTTTAATTTCAGAAGTAGGCTCTTGAGCGGGACAGAGGGTTTCTGTCTCCGTGTATTCTCTCAAAAGCTGCTCAAGGAGAAATAGAAACAACTCTTCTTTTTGAAAATCGGATTGATCCTCTAATATCATTTGGTGCAGGTCGTGTAAAGGGCTCGACAGTTCACTTTGGTAGAGAACATTGCGTGTGAACCGCGGTAAGTAGCCTATGCCGGTAATTTCTAGCACATACTCACGCATGACTTCCGGCTGAATATTGATGCAGCGATAGTCAAGCGTTCTCCCGTCTATCTGTTCACAGGCATGTGGATCCGCCGGATTAAAGATGACCACATCTCCGCTGTTAAGAATATGCTCTTCTTGGTTACAGAGCAGATGTCTCTTTCCTTGTTCAATAAAACCTATGACATAATAGTCATGAAAATGGTTGGGAAACTTCTGCAGAATACCTTCGAATCGATACGCCTCAAATTTTAAGTCATGATCGAAAACTACAGTTCGAACTTCACGAGTCATTGCTGCACCTTCTTTTCCAATTATGTATAACCATTATATTGTGAAAATTAGGGGCATTCTTGCATGATGTTGCGATACCACATCTTCTACATGATAGGTTCCTCAGGTGTAATGATCGTTGGAATACTCACAGTAAAAGTTGTTCCTTGCTCCAGAATACTTTCTACAGAGATCGCTCCGCCATGATTATGTATAATATTTTGTGTGATCATATAACCTAAGCCTGTTCCTGTTTCTTTGGTCGTATAAAATGGTTTGCCGAGGGCATTGATCTGTTCCTCTGTCATCCCACAGCCTTCATCCTGCACACTGATTCGGGCTTCTCTGTCATAGGTTTGCACATGAATATAGATGTTTCCCCCATGATTCATTGCTTCCATCGCATTTTTAAGTAAGTTAATAAATACCTGCTTCATCTGATAAGCCTCACCATTAATCCAAATGGATTGATCAGTACAGACAGGGAGGATCTTGAGATTTTTTAGGGCAGCTTGTCCATTCATTAGTGTGGTGACTTGTTCCAGCAAAGACAATAAATCCACTGGTTTACTAATATGAGTGGTTTGGGGTTTAGATAAGACAAGCAGTTCGTTGACGATGAACTCGATGCGTTTCAATTCTGACTCAATAATGGAAATATATTTATCATTCATCCGCTCGGAAGAGCGCAGTAGCTTCATAAAGCCATTAATGGCTGTCAGAGGATTCCGTATTTCATGAGCGATTCCAGCGGCTAACTGTCCTGCTGTAGATAATTTCTCGGACTGTATCAGTCGTTCATCTTCCAATACTTGCTCGGATATATCTTTGAATATGCCAATGTACGCTTCGTTTCCCTCATAAATGATTGGCAATGTAATTCCATCCACATATTTCTGCTGGTTATTTAAACAATTAATCAGGTAGCAGACAGAACCTGTTGTTCTATCAGTGTTGAATTTCTTTCTTCGTTCTGAGAGAATTTCATAATTAGAGTAGTCTACAATATCCATAGTCGATAGACCAAGCACTTGATCTAGGCTTTCTGCATGGATTAATTGTAAACCTGCCGAATTTGCATATAGAACAATCCCTCCCCTAGTGATAAGCACGGGCTGAGGCAGTTCCTCCAGCAGCTGTAGAAAAGAGCTCTCTTTTTCAAGTAGATGGGTCTTCACAACCTGAAGCTGAGTCTCCATCTCCCTGATCAGGGTCTTATTCTCGAATTGAGTAAGATAAAATATGGGTTCACCATTGTCATCCGGAAGGATAGATATGGAGACGTTTAAAGATAACCGGTGTCCGGTTGGATGGAAATAATCTAATTCGAGTCTCTGCGGATCAGTACTCGTAGATGGAAGAGAGCTTCCTAATGAAATGAATTTATGAATCTGATCTAGAAGGGTACGGACGGTTGGAGAGGGTGTCGTTAACTCGTTTTCATCATACCCCAAGAGGTCGCATAATGCTGAATTCAGTTTTAGGAACGTTCCATCAAGCGAAATAAGGGCCATACCCATCACGGCTTGGGTAAAAACAAAGTCAAAACCTTGAAAATCATTTGTCCGCACAGCAGGTTACCTCTCTTCTTTATAGGGGAGTGAGTGTTATCTCAAAATGCAATATATCCAACAGTCATAGTATAAAACATATAACTCAATAAAACATATAAAATTTCTGGGTTATTAGATATTCATACAACAGTTAAATAAAATCAGGTAGAATGGGAAGATACGTTGCATTTTAAGACAAGTGGAGGCGTTGTATCATGTTATCAGTTGTTGGTGAAATTCAAGGAATTAATCGTTACCCGGTCAAGTCATTTGCGGGTGAGAATTTAGAAAGCTGTATGATTGAACCGTATGGAATGCTTGGTGACCGTTTTTGCTCCTTTTACGATGAGTCAAAAGAGGGCTGGCGAAAATATATCACCGCTAGAAATATTCCGAATATGCTTACCTATCAAGCGCAATTTATAGATGGACAAATCCATGTAACGGCATCAGACGGGCGAACCTTTGGATGGGATGATAATCTATTGGAAGAAATCCAAAGCCAAACCAAAACTCCAATCACTATGTCTGGTCTAAAAGCTGCACATCCTCAGCCAGAACATCCGCAGCTCCTATCCGTGGATGGCGCTAGTATTCTACTCATTACGGATGCCAGCTTAAAAAAACTGGAGGCAACCTGGGGGCATTCCTTGGACCCACGGCGTTTTCGCGGGAATTTTGTTATTGCGCTGAATGATGATTCTCTTTTTGAAGGAGATTGGATTGGACGCCGGCTCAACATTGGGGATGCACAGCTACAGGTAGATAGTTTTTGCGAGAGATGTGTTGTGATTACGATGGACCCGGATAGTCTCCAGAAGGACCCAGTACTTTTGAAAAAACTGCATAAAGAGTTTGATTTGCATTTTGGAGTTTATGCTTCAGTAATCAAAACTGGGCAAATTCGAATCGGAGATAAAGTAGAATTAGTAGATTAGATACATGGTCCCAAAATTGCAAACTTCCTTTACATTACTCCATGGATAAATTATCCTTTAAAGGATGACGATTTCATATCGGGAGGTTATGTATGAAGAAGAATTTGGCATCCCTATTAGTTGCATTGCTTCTACTGGTAATGTATGTCCCTACGAGTGCATTAGCAGCAGATAGCGGCAAAGGGCAAACGTATGTGAACACTCAGAAGGTGGCAGCAGAGAAGGCAGCATTCTTAACGGAAAAGCTGGGAACGACTAGTCTCCAATATGCTCTTATTGATGGCGATAATATCGTTGTGAGCGGTCAATCTGGATATAGTCATGTGGAGAGTAAGACAGCACCAAGCGCTACAACGATGTATGGAATTGGCTCAACGAGTAAAATGTATACAACAGCTTCTATTATGAAGCTTGTTGAGCAAGGAAAAGTAGACTTGGACGGTTCAGTCGTATCTTATTTGAATAATTTTACGATGGAAGATCCTCGTTATAAGCAAATCACTGTACGGATGCTGTTGAATCATTCCTCAGGTCTTGCTGGCTCGAACTTATCCAATTCTTTCTTATTTAATGATTCTGATCCTATTGCAAAAGATAGTTTACTAGAAACGTTGTCAACACAACGTCTGAAGGCCGATCCAGGTGCCTACTCAGTATATTGTAATGATGGATTTACGCTGGCTGAGTTGATTGTTGAAAAGGTCAGCGGTACGGACTTTACCACATTCATTCATCAAAATTTCACAGAACCTCTAGGGCTTGAACATACGAAAACGCCTGTAGATTCTGTAGCTTCTTCTCAGCTGGCTAGTGTCTACAATGCTACCTACTCAGCAGCTTTACCCAAAGAAACCATTAACGTGATTGGAACAGGTGGTATCTATTCCACTGCAGAGGACTTGGTGCGCTTTGCAACTATTTTTACGGGCCAATCGACTGGCATTTTGTCAGAAAAGTCTGTGAAAGCGATGGAACAAGAGGAATATAAGCGTGGAATATGGCCTAAGGGAACAGATAATTCGTTAGCTTATGGATTAGGCTGGGACAGTGTGAACTTATATCCATTTAACCAGTACGAAATCAAGGCTTTGACAAAGGGGGGAGATACGGGTCTGTATCATACCTCATTAGTTGTATTGCCCGAACAACGGATGGCAGCAGCAGTAATATCTTCTGGCGGAGCAAGTACAACGGACCAGATGCTTGCCAACGAAATTTTACTCAGTGCCTTACAGGAAAAGGGAGTTATTAAGGAACTGAAAGCTACACCTACCTTTAAAGCTTCGAACAAAGAGGATATGCCGCAAGAATTGGTAAACTATGCGGGTGTCTATGGTGATTCTACGCAACTAATGAAGATAGAAGTTAGTAAAGCTGGGGAATTGAGTATATCTTCGATTATAGCTCCTACAATGCCAGCGCAGAAATTTTCATATAATTCGAACGGTGAATTTTTAGATGCCGAGGGTACAAGTAAAGTTAGCTTTGTGAAGGAGAGCAATGGCCGTATCTATCTTTGGAGTCAAGGGTATGGGGTAATTCCAGGACTTGGTGAAACTGCCGTTATCCAATATGCAGCTGAGAAGCTTGAACCTAATGCCCTATCTCAAGAGGTCACTACTGCTTGGCAGCAGCGTCAAGGGAAATTGTATTTTGATGTCAGCGAGAAGTACAGCTCCCAATATTACATGAGTATGCCGGTAGCTGGAATCGCTATGTTCCCTGACGCACCTGGTTATATGGGCTCGAATAAAATAACTGGGCCTAATAAAGCAGAAATGACCGTGCAAATTCCAACCATCGCTGGACGCGATCTTGCGGATCTTATTTTTGAAGAGAAAAATGGTGTGGAGTATTTAAAGATTGGCAATCAATTGTTTATACATCAAGATGCAGTTAAACCTATTTATGCAGGCCCGCAATCTATGGTAACTATCCAATCAGATGGATACGCTAGATGGTATGGAGTTCCTGAAACGGCAACAGGTAAGATAATGACAGTAGAGCTGCCAACCAAGAGTTCCTTTGCCGTCTATGATGAGAATGGTGTATGTGTGAATTACTTTACCATTAGCGGTCTTAAGCAAGTCAAACTTCCTAGCAACGGCAAAATTGTATTTGTAGGTGATGTCGGTGCGAAGTTTGAAGTGACCCTCAAGGCGCAATAAACGTATATAAAAAAAGAATCCTGTTATCAAGATTTTCGTCTTGGTAACAGGATTTTTTATTTGAAATTTTGTGAGAATTCTTTTATTTTATCTACCAATATCCCTTTGAGCTGATCAGTACCTTCCTTTGGAGCCTTATAGGCCTTATAACCTCCAAAAGATTCAATACAAATCGCAGCTTCTTTCAGATCATCAGGGAAATTTTTCTCTATTAATTCTTCGGTTTTCTTGGGTTTCTCGTTGCAAATGTAGTAGCCCATCTTCTTAGTCAGTAACTCATCTTTATTTTTTTTGATAAAGTCACGAATGGCTTTATATATTTTTTCATCTCTTACTCCTGCCCCTAAAATAATGCTATCAAATGCCTCGATATTTGGCTTCTCTAATTCTATATTGCAAATTTTGCTCTGAGGTAGCTCTTCTGATAATACTTTTGCACATTGTTCTGTTGCTCCAGATTTTGTAGCGTATAGAATAAGTACTGCCATTGTGTTCCCTCTTTTCAGTTAAGATTAATCGCGTTCCCGCATTGTAAAAAATCTTGTAAATCAATTATCTTGATTATCAAGATATAATATATTTTATCGAATATACTGATCATTTGTCAAGCCAACGGCAAGCTCCTGAGTGTTAATTAGATATCCTTATTATGGTATCATGGGAATAATATTAATCTAATGCTAACAATATCTTTAATGAAATATACAAAAAAAGAGGAGTGAACGTAAATTGGGGATCATCGTAATGCTAATCATCTATTTGTTGCTTGGAATATTTGTGATTAAAGTAG
Source organism: Paenibacillus sp. FSL R5-0636 (assembly GCF_037974255.1). Lineage (NCBI taxonomy): Bacteria > Bacillati > Bacillota > Bacilli > Caryophanales > Paenibacillaceae > Paenibacillus > Paenibacillus sp. FSL R5-0636. Next base: position 4,479,858 of record NZ_CP150232.1, on the reverse strand, counting down.
GCATCGATAACTCTAGAAGTACGCAACTATCAAAAGAAATATTAAATGAGTTAAAAGAAATCAAAGAACTAATGATCAGAAATAAATACGAATGAATTCTATATAAGGGTGGAGGTGAACGAAAGTGAAAATTGGACTTATACTTATAATCCTTGCTTTTTCTAACCTATTTCTAAGGATATGGATTGTTGGCCCGGACAAAGAAAAACTTCCTGAAGACGGTTATGAGCTTAATATAAAAGGGAAGCTTATACTTGCACTTGTGGGATTAATTACGGGGATTGTGATAATAATTGCCGATGGCCCAGAGGGTACGGTTATAAAATGGTTTTGGATTGTAGTTATAGTAGTAGCAATAGGGTTTCAGTCGTTCATCGACTGGAAATTTCTAAAACATACGAAACAGCACATAGTTTCACTTATTCTGTTAGTCCTGGGTGTGGTATTAGTTTATTTTATATTCTGATCTAGTTTCATTCGTACCGGCTTCGGACCCAGATGACGTTATTTGCAAAATAATCGCCTTTTGGGCAGCGTTTCGGACTCCAGTGCAGCTATTCGTTAGAAAGTGACTTATATTAGGTGTTTTTTATGCCAATAGTGGCCATGGAGTCCGATGGAATTCTTAAAGTGGAAATATACTGCTGTTAGTGTCAATGGAGTCCGTTAGTGACTTTGTAACTGCTGATGGCATCGAATCATACGAAGAAAAGAGGTGTTTCGGCAGCCAGCATATGGCTTGTTGGGCACCTCCTTTTTGGGTTCACATTATACTTCTGCTTTCGTAGCCACGAGAGGACAGAATCCAGGGTTCGTTATACATAATTCTTGAGCGAATTCCGGTTGGAGCTTGGAGAGCTCGGCGAAATAGCTGCTGATTACGTGATTACCACTTGCAGATCCATTTTGGAAAGACAGTGAGTTAAAAGTATGGACATGATTGTAATAATACTTTTTTTCCCGTTTGGGGAGCTTATAGACATGCGGAGGTGCGTAGGTTACAACATCAAAAAGATTGGCATACCGGTAACTCTTCTGCACATATTGTTTGAAAATATTAACGAAGTCCGGATCGCCTACCCGTGGGGAACCATAAGTATAGAGGTTAGGTGAGGTGTAAGAGGTATTTGCCGCAATATCTAAGGTACATAAGGTGGCGAGCGCTGCACCGAGGCTGTGGCCCGTAATGTATAAGGTCTTGTCGGGAGATAGCTTGGAGAGCGTAGAGAAGATGCCATCCCGAGCTGAAGAATAAATGTTGGTGAAGCCACGATGGGTGAGAGAGTCTTCTTTAAGATATTTGAACCGTTCCTGTGAAGCGAGGACGTTGGATATCCAATTGGTCGTCGTACTGGTTCCCCGAAAGGCAATAATAATCTCTTGTGGAGACTCCAAAATAAAGCCGAAACGTTCCCATACATTATTGAAGGATTGTGCTTCAATGGGATGACATAGCTGATAATCTAATGGAATGACGAAAACTCCATCTATATTTGAAAATTGTGTATAGGTCTGCCCGCAGACTGCAGCTAGAAAGATCGCCCTTTGCCCTTGCTCATTCCTCTTACTCACGTGCATCCCGCCTTTCTTTCCTACACTATATTAGGGGGATGAAGGAGTGATTCCTAAGAAAAAGGATTCCCTGAAACTTCTCTCTGAGTTACTATATATAAATAACTCCAACAGGAGAGAGAAGGGGGAAATGCATACATGAGCAACTTATTGGAAATTTTACACAAGGAAGTCGTACCGGCAGAAGGCTGTACGGAGCCGATTGCAGTTGCGTATGCCGTCTCCTTGGCGGCAGAGCTTCTCGAGGAAGAAATTACGGGGATTCAGCTGCATCTCAGCGGTAATATTATCAAAAATGCAATGGGAGTGGGCATTCCCGGGACAGGCCAGACAGGCCTGCCCATCGCAGCAGCCCTTGGAGCGGTGGTCGGCCGTTCTCACAAGGAACTGGAAATTCTGTCAGGTCTGACACAGGCTGAGTTGAAGATGGCAAATGACCTGCTGGATAGAAAGCTGCTAAAAGTGGAGATAAAGGACACTCCTGAGAAATTATATATTGAAGCCCAGTTGTTTACGCAGAACCATACGGCGACTGCCATTATTGCCAGAGAGCACACCCATATAGAATATTTGGCTCTGGACGGGGAGAAAATAACACCCCGGAATTCAAAAGCCGACTGTGGCAAGCCTGGTCTTTCCGACACGGAAGAGTATGCGGGCTCAGTTGATCAGATATTCGAGTTTATCTGTTCCGCTCCTTTTTCAGAGCTTAGCTTTCTCTTGGAAGGAGCGCGGATGAACAAAGCGATCTCTGATGAGGGATTGCGAGGTGATTATGGCTTGCAAGTAGGCAAGAAAATGAATCAGCAATCTGCGGTGAATCTGTTCGGCAATGATGTAGCGAACAGAATTATCGCGGCTACCGCAGCGGCTTCAGATGCTCGAATGGATGGCAGTGCAATGCCTGTGATGACAACTGCGGGCAGTGGTAATCAAGGCATCGCCTGTACGCTTCCCGTTATAGCTCTGGCGGAATTGCTGGGCAAAGATGAAGAAATGCTAGCTCGGGCGCTTGCACTGAGCAATCTGGTCACTGTGCACATCAAACATTATATCGGGCGTTTGTCCCCATTATGTGGTTCAGGGATTGCAGGGGGAGTAGGAGCAAATAGCGGGATCATTTATCTCATGGGCGGCAGTCTTGAGCAGATCAAGCATGGGATACAGAATACGATTGCTTCTTTGTCAGGTATGATCTGTGACGGTGCGAATTCTACCTGTGCGCTGAAGATTTCCACCTCCACCAATACGGCGATCCAGGCAGCCACACTAGCTATGAACAACATTGCTCCTACAACCAAGGATGGTGTGATTTTCGAAGAGGTGGAAGATACCATCCGCAACATGGAGCGTTTGGTTCAGGAAGGGCTGGCGGATACTGACAAGACCATTCTCAATATTATGCTCTCCAAAGGCGGAGCGAATTAGCTTCCAAATAAGTTGAAAACAAGATAGAACATCATAATTAAGACCGCCCGGTTTCCTGCATAAAATGGCAGGAAGCCGGGCGGTCTTTGTAACACTTCGGCAAAACATAGATCTGCGAGAAGATTTGCATTAAATTTTAACATAACTTATTCTGAGTTAATAAAGGCATAGAGACTGAGGGTATAAAAAGGAGATAATATGACAGAGAAAATAGATATAGGCTGGAATTTTGCGAATAGTTATATTCATCTGCCGGAATCAATGTTTACAAGAATTAAGCCAACGCCTGTGCGTAAACCGGAACTGATTATTTTTAATGAACCATTGGCTGCTACTCTAGGGCTGAATAGCACAGCACTACAGAGCAAGGAGGGTCTTGGAATTCTTGCCGGCAACGAAGTTCCTGAAGGTACCGTGTCGCTTGCGCAAGCTTATGCTGGACATCAATTCGGACATTTTACCATGTTAGGAGACGGTCGAGCAGTGCTGCTGGGCGAACAGATCACCCCTCAAGGTGATCGTGTAGATATTCAGTTGAAGGGTGCGGGAAGAACCCCATACTCTCGTGGTGGCGATGGCCGGGCAGCGCTTGGACCGATGTTACGCGAATATATCATCAGTGAAGCTATGCATGGACTCGGGATTCCTACGACTCGCAGCTTGGCGGTGGTAGCTACAGGGGAGTCGCTAATCCGGGAAACGGAACAGCCGGGGGCGGTTTTGACTCGGATCGCGGCGAGTCATTTGCGTGTTGGAACTTTCCAATATGCTGCTGCATGGGGGACTGTGGAGGATCTGCGTATTCTGGCTGATTACACATTGCAAAGACATTATCCAGAAGCTCCTGTGGAAGATAATCCATATCTTGTTCTGCTTCGGGAAGTAATGGAACGTCAAGCAGCGCTAATTGCCAAATGGCAGCTTGTAGGTTTTATTCACGGAGTGATGAATACCGATAATATGGCCCTTAGCGGAGAAACGATTGATTATGGTCCATGTGCCTTCATGGATGTGTACAATCCTGAGACAGTATTTAGTTCCATAGACCAGCAAGGTCGTTATGCCTACCACAATCAACCCGGGATTGGCGCATGGAATCTCGCCAGATTTGCCGAGACTCTCTTGCCATTGCTGGCTGACGATCAGGCACAGGCGATTAAGCTGGCTGAGGAGGCAATTTCAGATTTTTCGGAGCGGTCCTATCAATATTGGCTAACGGGAATGAGAGCGAAGCTGGGAATCTTTAACGAAGAGTTAGAGGATGTTGCTCTGATTGATACCCTCCTTGAACTGATGCAAAAATATCGGTCTGACTACACTAATACATTTCGGTCTTTAACTTTAGGCGTAATGGAAGATGCTGATCTGTTTGGCACTCCTGAATTTAAGCAATGGAATGAGCTGTGGCAGGCGCGCCTTAGCAGGCAGCAGGAATCACAATCCTCTTCACAGGAGCTGATGCGTACCAGTAATCCTGCGATTATTCCGCGGAATCATCGTGTGGAAGAAGCGCTTGAGGCGGCGGTAGAGCGGAAAGATTACGATGTGATGGAGAGGTTACTTCAAGCATTGTCTAACCCATACGCCTACTCCCCTGAACAAGAGGAATACTCGGCACTTCCTGAGGAATCCGCATGTCCATATCGTACATTCTGCGGTACTTAAATTGCTTATAATCTATCTGGAAAATGGGGGAAGGAAGAATGTTTCATGCTTATGATGTTCTAGCCAACCAGTTGCTGGCCAATGCAAATGATCCGAGTTGGTATGTGCCCTTTGAAGTGGCGGTTAAAGACTTAAGTGAAGAAGAAGCTTTTTGGAAGGTAACGGAAGAAAGCAATAGTATTGCTGAGATTGTGCAGCATCTGCTTTACTGGAATGAAACTTGGCAAACAAGGTATAAAGAAGCCAGTGTTCATGCGGTTCCTTCAGTGGATAATAATAATACCTTTGTCGTTGCAGAAGAGAAAACGTTCGAAGCGTTGCAAAAACAACTTTTAGAGGTTCTTTTACATTGGCAGGAATTGATTAAGAAAGAACAATTGGAAGCTGATGTTCAAGGATTCCCAGACAGTAAATGGTGGGAAGTACTCGGAAATGTAACAACCCATAATGCTTATCATGTGGGCCAGATTGTTTTTATTCGAAAAATACAAAAAAGCTGGAACCGCAATGTGAAGTGACATTGTGAAGTAAATCCTAAAAAAGAAATTTAAAAAGGCGTTAGCGGATGCACATTCACCCGGCTCTCGTCTTTTTTTACGTATTAACACTTACATATGCTTAATCATATACTCATAAACGCTTGTAAATACTTATTAAATGACTTATGATGACTTTAGGAGGTGGATTACCTTATGTATCAAGAGGAACGATTATTAAAAATACTCGAATATTTGAAACAACACCAAGCAATGAGTGTTCAAGATATCTGTACGCAATTTGAAGTCTCAAGAGATACTGCCCGACGGGATATTGTTAGGTTAGTACAAGAGGGCGTCGTTGTTCGGACGCATGGCGGTCTAGCGTTACCTGAATTGCAAAAAGAATTATTATCTTACCAGGATCGTTTGATCGATGAATCCGAGAGTAAGCAGAGAATAGGGAAGATCGGAGCCGCGCTTATCCAAGATCGTGAGACTGTGATTTTAGACGTATCGACCACTGTACAGTTTGTTGCTGAACAAATTAGTGCACAGGATATTACGGTTGTCACGCATTCAATAGATAATGTAGGGATTTTATCCCATCGTGAGGATCTGCAAATTTATGTACTTGGTGGTTACTTGAATGTGAAAAACCGCTTGTTATATGGTTCTTCCATTATCGATAAACTTAGTGAAATTCGTGCGGATAAAGCCTTTATTGGAGCGTCGGCGATCTGTGCTGATGGGCTCTATTATCCTTATGAAGAAGATGCGCGGGTAAAAAGAGAAATGGCTCGAAGATCTGATCAAGTGATTTTAGTAGCCGATCACACCAAATTTAATGCCAAATCCTTTTATCGGCTAGACTTTGACTTCATTGATATTTTAATTACAAATCGAGAGCTTCCAATCGAGATCAGAGAAGTTCTAGATCAGAAGAACATCACAGTTATTGAGTGTCAAGATGAAGCTGAAGAGGTTCGAAATCAAGAGTGATAACGAAATGGAGGAGAACGTTTATGACTTATATTTTGCAAAATGTACAAGTAGTGCTTCAGAATAGTATAGTTTCAGCGGCCAATGTATGGATTTCTGAAGGAAAAGTGATGAGGATAGACTCAGGAGATACCTCTATCCCAGAGGGTGAGTATGAACGGATTGATGGCGGAGGGCATTTGTTAGTGCCCGGAATGATAGATGTGCATATTCATGGTGCTAACGGGTTTGATATGATGGACGGTACTGAAGAGAGTATTCAAGAAGTATCGAAGGCTTGCGCAGCATCTGGTTGCACCTCATTTCTGGCTACCTCTGTGAGTTCTACGATGGAAGATCTTTTAGAGATGATTCGTAGTGTCAAACGTGTAATTGGGCATGAAGTGGGAGCAAAGATCGCAGGCATTCACTTAGAGGGACCTTATCTAAACCCCAAGAGAAAAGGAATGCAAAATGAAAAGTATCTGCGGCATCCTAACTTAGAGGAAATGAAGCTCATTTTCCAAGAAGCTGGATCACTCATTAAAATGGTTACGATTGCTCCTGAGCTGCCGGGAGGCATGGAGCTTCTTTCCTTTTTGAAGGAACGGGGAGTGGTGATAGCAATTGCTCATTCGGATGCCACATATGAGGAATCCAAACAAGCTTTTGCCGCTGGGGCAAGTCATGTTACGCATTGTTTTAATGGCATGCGGCCGATCCATCATCGAGATCCGGGGATTGTGGTTGCCGCTTTCGAAGAGAAACATGTAAGCCTGCAAGCTATTGTGGATAATGTCCATCTGCATCCTGCAATTATCCGATTGATGCATACCATGAAAGGACCAGAAGGAATGGTCTTGATCACAGATGCGTTACAAGCAATGGGGTTAGGGGATGGGAACTATATATTTGGAGGACATCAGGTTACGGTATCTGGGGGCATAGCGCGATTGGAAGATGGCACGCTGGCCTCCAGTACAGTTACCATGAATGAAGCCTTACGTTATACTGTCGAAACTGGAATTTCGCTGACAGATGCCGTACAAATGGCTTCAACTACACCTGCTAATATTCTTGAACTTCAACAAAAGGGGACGATAATCACTGGCTTAGATGCTGACCTGGTCCTCATGGATGATGAATTTAAAGTGCTCTGGACAATGGTAGGAGGGCAAATCTTACAGCTGTGACCGATATTCATGTGCGGTTATTCCGAACACGCTCTTAAAATGCCTGTTCAGATGAGTTAGATCCACAAATCCGCAATCTACAACAGCTGCATAGATATCCTTGGTTCTCTCAATGGACTGCTTGGCACGCTCTACCTTGCAATTTAAGAAAAATTGATAGGGCGATATTCCTGTATGTGTCTTAAACTCGCGAATAAACTGATATTTGGACAGACCAAATTCTGTGCAGAGATCGTCCAGCTTCAGCACATGGTCTAAACTGCAGTACATCATTTCCTTTGCTTTTTTGAGAAATTTATTATTCGTTCTACGATCGGTAACTATTTCAGTATTAGATACTAAATGAAGCAGAGTGAATAACAGTTCACTGCACAAAGACTCCTCTTTGCCATTCTGGATGGCATGGTTTAGGGCTAATATGCACTGCGCCAATTTGTCATCGTATAAGATAGGAGTGGCGAAGCGGAGTTCTTTTTTATCTAGTATCTCTCGCATTAGGGTTGGCTTAATATAAAGCATGACATAATCAATGCCACCTTTATCATACGCATTGCCATCATGCGTTTGTTCTGGATTAAACAACATTACGCCATTTTTATGAGAGGATTGCAAACTACCGTCAAGATTATATTGCTGAATGCCACGAAGGGTCACACCGAGTGCATATTCCTCATGGCAATGTTTTTTATAGGTGAAATCAGTAAGGCTGGCGGATAAGGACAGGATCTCTGCTGACTTTTTATAGTTAAATCTCTCCACGTTCTTAACCTCCGCGACTTTATAGGATTCCCGATATCATAATGGCTGAGTATACTAAAAACAGTGCCATCACGGTATTTAGAACTTTTTGATGATTTTTCATAAATGTTCTGAAGATTGTCCCAAAAACAACCCATGTCGTAAATGCAAAAAATCCGATCACAGTTATAATTATAACAAACATAAACAAGGCAAGCGAAGAGGTATAGAATGGCATTACGTAGTTGGGAATGACCGTTAGTGTAAATACTAGCACTTTAGGATTCACAAGCTGCATAAGCACGCCTGACCGGAAATTGGCATTGGGGTCAGGCTGGTCTTCCATTGAACCCATTTTAAAGATTTTATAAGCAAGGTAGAGCATATATAAACTCCCAATGACTTGCATAATGATCAGGATATTTGGGATGATTTCTACTAGAACACGGTTCAGCAGAGTAGAAATGATAAGTAATAAGCCAAAAGCCAGCGTGGATCCGTATACATACCCCATTGATTTTTTAGCCCCGGAATGTTGCACGGAAGAAAGAATAACAATATTGGTAGGACCGGGTGTAAATGTAGCGACAACGCAATAGATCAGAAAGGACAATATATTCATGATGACCTCCAGTAAAGTAGTTCTATGAATATAAACCTTTCAGTCTGAATGCTGATAGTATATTATTGCAGGATTTTTAAGAATTCCGGCCGGGAATAGAAGAGGTGTACGAATCAATGAATAAGAGTAATCAAATGGCCATAAGCACACTTTCTCCAGCTGATTTTGAATCCACATGCTCTGTTTTTGAAATTTCAATCCCAGATGCTTTTGAAAAAGAAGGGCTTGATCATTTACAAGACGATATCCAAAGTGAAATAGATCATAAAAAGCAAATGGTGATGACTTCACTGGATACTACGACTGGGGAGCCTTACTTCCTTCTTGCAAAAATAGAAGAGCAGGTGGTCGGTACGATTTCCTTTGGAGCTTGTGGCGAAGATATTCAAACCTGCACGGATCATCAGTTAGATGAAATAGGGGAATTGGGCAGTCTATACATTATGCCAAGTTATCAGGGTCAAGGTGTAGGTTCAGCCTTAATTAAGGAAATGATGATATTTCTAAAAAAGCAAGGGGTAGAGCGGTTTTGTCTGGACAGCGGTTATAAACGTGCACAAGTCAGGTTGCAACGTAAATTTGGGAAACCTTATAGAGTAGTGGAAGACTATTGGGGACCTGATTCCGTCCATATGGTTTGGTTGTGTAATGTGAGTGATCATTTAAGCTAGAGATATATTTTTCATAAAAATAACAGCCCCTTTGCTGCGCGCAGAGGGATTTTTTGTTTTGTTGGATAAAACGGGTGTAATGTCGTTTGACAGATGATCTTTTGCCGGGTAATATGAATCTTAGATTTAGTAAATTAGTAATTTAGTAAATGAGTAAATTAGTAAATCATAAAATGGAGAGTGACTAATCATGAAAATTCCAACAACTCTAAAACATAAACCTGTAATCGTGTCAGAAAATTACGAGCAGGTTGATGGCCGCTACGCCGGGGACACAGATGCAAAAGGTCTGTCCCTAGGATTAGCACAATGGAACGATAGAGGAAAAGTCGACATCTCAGCAAAGGTATGGAGACATACAGGGGACAAATGGTCGAGACAGTCCGAAGAGCTGCCAATGCACAGAGTGCTTGACCTGGCAATTTTGATTTGCAGAAGTAGTTTGTATTTTCAAGAGGCCTATCGTTTTCCGAAAATGTATGATCCCGAGAGCCCTATGATTGATCGTGTTGGGCTGCAAGGAGATGCAATGAGTGTATCTGTCTGTGCAGACAATCCCATGATTGATAATGATATTAAGCTGTTCGCCCAGGCCCTTAGTGATGATGGTGAAATGATTGGAGAACGACTTTCGGTATTGTCCCGTTTATTAAAAGAAATGGGGTACTGAAATTTAGTAGAATTGTTTGTGGAAGGAGAATCATGAATCATAATGGACAAAAGCAAACGTAAAGAACTTCAGGAACAATATAAGCAGCTCAAGACTTACATGGGTGCTATTCAAATTACAAACAAAATAAGCGGAAAAATATTCGTTGACAGTTATCCCAACCTGAAGAATAAATGGATGACTATACAGATGCAATTAGATATGGGCAGATTTGCGAATGCAGAGCTGCAAAAGGACTGGAAGGAACTTGGAGCAGAAGCTTTCAGCTATGAGGTATTAGAGCAGAAGGAGTCAGAAGACTTAACCGACGTGCGCTGGGAGCTTAAACTATTGAAAAAGAAGTGGTTCGAGAAATTGCAACCCTTTGATGACAAAGGATATAATAAGCCACTTACCCATTAAGCCAAGTATAAAGAAACCTTTAGCTTTCATAGCAAGGGTTTCTTTTTTTTTGATCGTATTTCACTCCGGATTTTATGTGTCGTAATATTATATATGTTTTGTCGCATTTTCCTACTAAAAAAGCTGTTTATTATGTGTTATTTTTATAGCAGATGTCAGAATAACATATATACGGGAGGCACAAGTAAATGACCATTAGAATTGGTAAGCTCAGCTATTGGCATGTGCATGCATGGGATTATACCAAGCAAGCTCAGGAGCATGAAGATACCGTATTAGCTGCAGTTTGGGACGAAAACGTAGAGCGTGGGAACAAAGCTGCGGAAAGCTTGAATATTCCTTTTTTTGAATCACTGGATGATCTGCTTGCGCAAGAGGATATAGATGCCGTTATCGTGGATGCACCAACGAATATGCATAGAGACGTAATCATGGCTGCGGCCAAAGCGGGTAAACATATTTTCACAGAAAAAGTTATTGCCCCAACGTTAAAAGAAGTTAACGCAATCATCGCAGAAGTTAACGAGAACAAAGTGAAGCTAACGGTCTCCTTGCCTCGTTTAAATGACGGCTATACATTAACTATTCAAGAGATTCTAAGTCAGGAACTGCTCGGCAAGATTACTTACGTTAGAGTTCGCTTATCCCATAACGGAGCAACGGAAAGCTGGCTTCCTGATCATTTCTTTAGCTTGGAGCAATGTGGAGGCGGAGCTTTGATTGATCTGGGCTGTCATCCCATGTATTTGGCGAAGCTTTTCTTAGATCAAGATGTGACTGGGGTAAGTGCTAATTTTGGTTATGTAACCGGTAAAGAAGTGGAAGATAATGCCTTAGTGACACTATTTACGGATTCAGGAGCGATTGGTGTGGTGGAGGCTGGTTTCGTGAATAGTCATTCGCCGTTTACTATCGAGGTGCATGGAACTGAAGGAACGCTGCTTTACGGAACACCAGAGAATAAGCTTCTTCTTAGAACGAACAAATCCACAGATAAAGAAGAAGGCTGGAAAGAAGTAGCCCTGCAATGCAATCGTGAAAGCGCCTTCCATCAATGGGTTGATCATATTCAAAATAATACACTTGCCACTCAAAATGTTGAAATGGCAGTTGAGCTTACCAGATTAATGGAGGCGGCGAACCGTTCGGCTAAAGAAGGCTGTGTAATTCCGATTGGGAGGACTTAACGTTGAGCAGCTTTCCCTATGAGATGATGTTTGAGAAGCAGGACATGCTTGAAAGATTGGATATCACGATTTTATGGGGACATTACGAGATTACAGTGTTTAGATTTCATTTGACATCTTTTCCACCGGGCAGAGTAGTCGAGTTCCATAATCATTCTGAATTTGAATTTCATTTCATTCCGCGCGGGAAGGGAGAAGTCATTCTTGGGGATCAAAAATATCCTCTTTCAGAAGGAATGTTCTATCTAACCGGACCAGGTGTTATGCATCGTCAAGAGGCAGATGCTGATGAATCCATGGAAGAGCTATGTCTGCATGTTGACATCAAGAAGAGGATCAGGGATGATGCTGATCTTTGGGAGGTTGCGGAAGCTGAGACCTGTGTGGAGAAGCTGAAGTGTTTACCTTTGGTCCCAGCACAAGACTATCACGGGGCTATGAAGTGTTTTCGAGAAGCGTACGAAGCATGCGATGGGAAGTTGACCGGATATTATACTTCAATTAAGCATCTTGTGATCAGTATTTTACTAAAGGCCGTTAGAGCGTATGATTCAGGCGGGATCCGCACGGAGGCGCCGGTTAGAGATATGCTGACTTACCGGTATCAATACGCAATGCAATATATGGAAGCGAATTATTCAGGAACGGTTACCTTAGAAAATGTTGCGGAAAAGCTAAATATTAGTTCAAGGCAGCTGCAGCGGGTGTTTAAGCAAGTAAATGCAGAACAATCATTCAGTAGGGCGCTTGAGGATATTCGATTGCAAGCGGTCTGCCGCAAGCTTGAAGAAAGCAATTATCCGATAGAACAAATCGCACAATCGGAAGGGTTTACCAATGCTACCTATTTGCATATTGTCTTCCGCAAGCGGTTAGGCATGACACCGGCAACTTATCGAAACAGCAAACAAATCCATTAGAGGTGAGGGTGAAGGATATGAGTAAGGTTTTTCGTGTAGGGATTATTGGATGTGGTGGTATTGCGAATGGCAAACATCTTCCAAGCTTGAGCAGACAAAGTAAGGTTGAGATCGTGGCTTTTTGTGACATTATTAAAGAACGTGCTGAAGAAGCAGCGGAGAAATACGGAAATAATAAAGCTACTGTCTATACGGATTACACTGAACTATTAAAAGATCAATCCATTGATATTATTCATGTGCTTACGCCTAATGATGTCCATGCGGAAATATCAATCGCTGCACTAGAAGCCGGAAAACATGTGATGTGTGAAAAACCAATGGCTAAGACGGCGGTAGATGCCAAACGAATGGTTGAAGCAGCGAAACGTACAGGCAAGAAGCTGACCATTGGATATGACAACCGGTACAGAGAGGACAGCTTATATTTGAAAAAAGCCTGTGAGTCCGGAGAGCTTGGTCATATTTATTTTGCGAAGGCACATGCCATCAGACGAAGAGCCGTACCGACCTGGGGAGTATTTCTTGATGAAGAGAAACAAGGAGGCGGTCCGCTTATCGATATCGGAACTCATGCGCTGGACCTAACCCTTTGGATGATGGATAACTATAAACCAAAAGTTGTGCTGGGCACTAAATATCATGAACTTTCACAAAAAGAAGAAGCCGCCAACGCCTGGGGACCGTGGGACCCTATAAAGTTCACCGTAGAGGATTCAGCCTTTGGAATGGTCGTAATGGAGAATGGTGCAACAATCATGCTGGAAGCGAGTTGGGCTCTGAATTCACTAGACGTACATGAAGCGAAATGCAGCTTAAGTGGGACGGAAGCAGGTGCAGATATGAAGGACGGACTTAGAATTAACGGAGAGAAATTCAGCAAGCTGTACACCAATAAAATTGAGCTTGGGGCAGGCGGTGTTGCCTATTATGAAGGAAAAGCTGAAAGTGCTCCGGATATAGAATTAAGAAAGTGGATTGAAGCGATTGAACAGGATAAAGACCCGGTTGTAACTCCTGAACAGGCTTTTGTCGTTTCGCAAATATTGGAAGCTATTTATGAATCGGCGCAGACCGGCAAGGCTGTGTATCTGGATTAGATTTTTGACAACTATAGCGATTTAGAGTAATATCCACTTGTGATTTAATTATAGGGATCCGAGACAAGACTCTCTCTTTACCGGGAGAGTTTTTTTGTTTTTTTACTTGTTTAGACTCTGGGTAATAGGGGTGGAAATCGTGGATACTGTTGATCGCAATCATGTGCTTATTGTGGAAGATGACGATAATATTAGACGTTTTATATCTATAAATTTAACGAATAATGGGTTTGTGGTTAGTGAAGCTGCTTGTGGAGAAGAAGCATTGCAGAGCTTTGAGGTGAGCCGTCCAGATGTTATGGTTCTGGATATCATGTTGCCTGATTCTAATGGGTTCGAAATATGCCGAAAGCTAAGAGAGAAAGACGCTGGGGTCATCATCATTTTCTTAACCGCACGTGGACAGGATTTGGACAAAATCAATGGCCTTGAAATGGGTGCTGACGATTACATTGTTAAACCTTTTAATCCATTAGAATTGGTAGCACGTATTAAAGCTATTTTGCGCCGTACAGAATCCGCTCTAAAGCCGCAAAGAACTATACTTCAAGCTGGACCGATCCGGCTGGATTTGAACGCGAACAAGATGTTTAAGCAGGATGACAGCATTGAATTAACTCCGAAGGAATTTCAGTTGATGAAAACCTTTCTGGAGCATCCGGATACAGCACTCTCTAGAAATGAATTAATGAATCTTGTCTGGGGAGAGGATTATATTGGAGATCCCAAAACGGTGGATGTTCATGTGCGTAAGTTAAGAGAGAAAATTGAGGTTGATGCTTCTAATCCGCATTGGCTTGAGACGGTATGGGGGCTCGGTTACCGCTTTAGAAAGGATGGTTGAAGAATGGGGATTCAGAAAAGATTAGTAGGAAGCTATTTTATACTCATTTGTCTTACTGTGCTCATTCTTGAAATCATTCTTAATGTATCTGTGCGATATTATTATTTTCATAACATAGAGGAAACCTTGATGAATCAAGCAGAGCTATCGGCTTCTTTTTTTCAGCAATACTTTGGGGACCAGGATCTGGAGGAACAATCGGATAGGTTACTGAAGGGTTTTGCGAGTCATTCTGATGCACAGGTGCAGATTATTAATGTTGAAGGCTGGCTGTTGCAGGACTCAAATGGACTTCAAGGCGATCTAACTATGACTGAGTACATAGATGTACAAGCAGCAATAAAAGGGCAGCCCGGCAGTTGGAAAGGTGCGGACCCTAACACAGAGGAAGCAATTTACGCGGTATCTTATCCCTTGCAGGCTAATGGAAACATCGTGGGGGGAGTCAGATTTATCACGTCCTTAACGGAAACTATACATACAGTTAAACATATTACGGTTTTACTGATCGGGGTGGGGATAATCGTTATTGGCATTGTCACCTTACTTGGATTATTGCTGTCTTGGACCATAACCAGATCAATTAAAGATCTGAAGCAGGCAGCAGACCAGATGACCGAAGGAGATTTCAGCATCAGAGTGCATAAGCGCTATCAAGATGAGCTTGGTTCATTGGCGGATACGTTAAATATGATGGCAAGCCGAATCTCCAAGAGTGAACAGCTTAAGAATGATTTTATTGCTTCCGTATCCCATGAACTGCGAACACCCTTGACCTCGATCAAAGGTTGGGCAATTACCTTAAAGGCGAGTGAGGTGAGTAATCAACCTCTGTTTTATGATGGGCTTGATATTATTGAATCCGAAAGTGACAGGTTAACTCATATGGTGGATGAATTGTTGGATTTCTCTAAGTTGGATAACGGAAGAATCGCCGTTCACTTCACATCAGTGGATCTAACAGAACTGCTGCAGCATATCGGCAGACAACTTACCCCTAGAGCGACCCGACAAGGCATCTCACTAGAAGTGAAAATAGAAGAACATCTGCCAGTAATTCAAGCTGACGAGAATCGTTTGAAGCAAGTCATGATTAATCTCATTGATAATTCAATCAAATTTACTGGTTCATCAGATCGGATTTTAATCAGCGCCCAAACGGTTCCAGGGAAAGTCGTGATTTCTGTAGAGGATACAGGCTCAGGTATCGCAGAGACGGATTTAGAGAATGTGCGGCAAAAATTTTACAAAGGGGATCAACAGGCTTCGGGCAGCGGCTTGGGATTATCCATCTCGGAACAGATCATTAAATTGCATCATGGAGAGCTGCGAATAAGCAGCACTTTAGGCAAAGGAACGATTGTCCAATTTGACTTACCGATAGAATAAGAATTCAAATTTAACTATTTCATAACCACTTTCATCTCTTTCACAGATAAAATACTATATATGCGGACAAGCGAGGAGTCGATGATCCAAATGCCGGGCAAATTCATAAAAATTGGTACCCTGTTTACAACTTTATTTTTGCTCGGAGGATGCGGAGTCCCGGCAACACCCGGAGAGCTGATTAAACCTCCATCATCAGAAGCAAGCCTGCAGCGAGACAAAACGAGCCAGGAATTTATTAAGTGGCTTCCAGACAAAGCTCAATTGATAACTCCGATGAAGGGACAAGAGGATAATGCCATCTCTTTTGGCGATATGGATGGAGACGGAATTGACGAAGCTGTGGTTGTGTATGAGTACAGTAAAAACAAAGGATATACTATAAAAGCAATGTTGTTGAGGCAGGAAAATGAAGCTTGGCAGAAGATTTCCGAGGTTGAGGGGTTTGGGTATGGTCTAGATTATGCCGGATTCTTTGATGTTGATGAAGATGGCCATAAGGAGCTCGCGCTGGGCTGGTCATTGGGTGAGGCTGGGAATGGTCTGGATATCTATACGCTAAGTGAAGATAAACTGAAGCTGTTATCGAAGAAAGCGTATCAGGGCAAATTTGATCTGAGGTAATCATTCAATTTAATCATCCGTAGCGCTTCAATGTGAAAAAAAGAAGTAAAAGTGCTCAGCACAACAAGAAAACTACAGAAATTAAATAGAGGTTGTTTTATGCTCATCTCTACCAAAATTGCAAAGCTGGACAGATCCGTACTTTTTCTCACCACCTGCTTAGTTGGCGTGGGTACTGTTGCTATTTATGAAGCGACTACGGATACGCGGTTAGACGGTCTTTACATAAGTTATTTGTATTTATTTGCTTTATTTTGCCTACCCATGTTATTCATTGCTTTGGTAGATTATAAGATTCTATTAGGCAGGTTAGCGTATCTCTTTTATGGCGTGGGCATAGGTTTACTCGTACTAGTCAAGCTGGTTGGAGAAAACCTCAATGGTGCCGTGCGTTGGTTAAGCATTGGGAGCTTTCAGCTTCAGCCCTCCGAGTTGGCTAAAATATGTACGGTGCTGCTCATTGCTCATCTATTAGGTACACGAGAGGGCCAGCAGCTGCGGTTTTTTCAAGATTTAGTACCGGTTTGTTTCGTTTTTTTAATTCCTTTTATTTTAATAATGGATCAGCCCGATTTGGGTACAGCGCTCGTTTTTGCTGGCATATTACTTAGTATGCTGTGGATTGGTAACATCCGTGCTCTATATATGATTCTGATCCTTGGTGTTGTGATTATTTCGATCGGCACGATACTATGGCTGTATTATGCCAACTTCGACTTGTTATCCAAGATTGTCGAACCCCATCAATTGTCACGAATCCAAGCTTTTTTGGACCCGCAAAGCGATCCTGATAAATCTTGGCATGTAAAAAACGCAATGATAGCCATTGGCTCCGGAGGATTATCGGGCAGTGAAGGTATTTTTTTGCGAAAAGGATATATTCCATATGCGTATTCCGATTCGATCTATGTAGTCATCGGGGGGAAATACGGTTTTATAGGTTCATCCGTGCTGCTGATGCTTTATTTACTGCTCGTGTACCGAATGATCTTTATTGCGCTGGATAGTAGGGACCGTGCGGGTACCTATATTGTCACCGGGTTTATCGCCATGTTCATCTTTCAAGTTTCCGTTAATCTTGGGATGCATATTGGGTTGCTGCCCCTGACGGGGATTTCATTGCCTTTTATTAGTTATGGAGGCAGCTCATTGCTAACTAATATGATTGCGATTGGCATGGTGTTAAGTGTTAAAGTTCATAAGGATGAAAGCACTGATTGAATTAGCTATTGGAACTGAGTGGAGGAAATTATGTCTAACAAACGCAAGTGGACAACAACCCGTAAAATTCTGACGAGCATTGGTCTTGTCTTAGGCGCAGCTATTATAGGGATTGGAGTATATGCAGGGTATTTATATAAAAAGACGGATGATGCGATACAGCGTATGGCAGCTCCAGTCACCATCCAGCCCACAGCTGCTCCAGAGGAAAAAAAGGAGACGGTATCGGTTGAACCTATGATTTTTCTGCTAGCCGGGGTAGATAGTCGGGATGGCGGTGGTGGAGTAATGAATACCGATGTTCTGATGCTTGTCAGCTTCAATCCGGACACGAAGTCGACGAGTTTCTTATCTTTACCACGGGATTTGTTGCTAAAACCTAAATCGTTGCCTTCCCGCAAAGCCAATTATTATTATGCTTATCATTACATAAAAGACAAAACAGAGGCTATTCCAAATACAAAAGAGTTCTTCAGCAATTTGCTCGGTCTGCCGATTGAGCACATGGTTGTGGTGAATTTTGATGTGTTGCAGAAGACCGTGGATTTGCTTGGCGGACTGACTATAGATGTCGATATGGATATGAAATATACCGATACGGCAGATGGTACACACATCGATTTAAAGAAAGGCTTGCAGAAGCTGGATGGCAAACAAGTTCTTGATTTTGTACGGTACCGTAAATCGAATCAAGGAACGGCTGAATCCTCCGATTTCCAGCGCAATGATCGGCAGCAGCAAGTAATCAAGCAGATTCTGGATAAGCTAGGTAATTTCCAAGGCGTGTCCCAATGGGGAAATGTATTGGATATCATTGGTGAAAATGTGAAGACGGATATTCCTCAAGCAGATCTGCAGCAGTGGTTATTCAACTTCCCTAAACTTAAACCAGAGCATATTAATTCCTTACATGTGGAATCTCTTTGGAAAAGTCCGTATGTCTATGTGAATAAAGAGGATCTAAAACAAGCACTTACTACTCTGAGTACGGAAGCAGGCGTCAGCTCCGAAAGCTCATTACACTTGGAGAATGTTGGGACGGTGGATTAACATCAAAAAACTGCTCTTAGGAGCAGTTTTTTTGTAGCTTTCTGCCGGCTGTGAGTTTATGTAGAAAATAAGGTGAAAGAGTTTTTTACCTCGTATTGAGCTTCCAATTAATAGTATAATAAGAACTCGTAGGAGTTATTTCAATATGTTGTAGAGAGCTTATCCACAATAACTTTATGCGAATACATACTCATATTTTTTTGAGGAATAAGGAGATGAGAGCATGACTGTAAAAACTACAGCGGAACAAATCCGCATTATCGAATACGATTCTTCTTATGCTGGGGCGGTCGCAGAAATGTGGAACCGCAGCAACGAAAGCTGGGGCGGAGGCACTAATCAGAGAACTGAGGACAGTGTGCGCCGTGAGATGGAGATCTCGTCCAATCTTAATGCCTTTCTTGCCGTTGATGGCAAAGAGGTAGTCGGCTTCTGCAGCTTCGCCCACTACCGTCAAGATGAAGGGGCTTTGTATGTCCCGCTATTAAATGTGCGCCCCGATTATCACGGATACAAGGTTGGCCGCAATCTGATTCTGAACGCTGTTCGCCAAACAATAGAAGCGGGCTGGCCACGTCTTGATCTGTTCACTTGGGCAGGTAATACGAAAGCCGTACCGATGTATAAGAAATGCGGATTTTTTTGGGAGAAAAATGAAGATTACGTCCATCTGATGAACTTCATTCCAACTGTATTGCAAACGGAAGCACTTGCTCCTTATTTTGAAGAACTGGATTGGTATGCAGACAGTACCCGTGAACTTCCCATCCAGCCAGATGGCCGCCAGGAGCGTGGCTTTGATTTCTTTGATTATACTTGGCAAAAGGGAGAACTCTCCTTGCGGGCGGAATTCGAGAAGACTGGCCGCGGTCTGACCGCTCTTGATACACCAGACTATGAAATCTCCACGGAGATTGATGATCATGATCTTGTGTTCGGTTCGACCTACAAGATTCGCTATCGCATCAAGAATCGTTCGGCGTCTGAGCTGGCCATTGAGATCGAAGGCCAGAACGATAAAAATATCCGTTTTGCTCTATCTGCTGCGCGAACACTAGCACCAGGTGAAACGGTTATCGTGGAAGGTGATTTTGAGCTTGATTCGGTTCGGGAAGAGCAGAACGATAAGAAGACACACCCCGTTGTTTTGAGCAAGTGGATCATCGGTGGCAAGCGTGCTGAATTCCGCATTGGCGTTGCTCCTAAATTCCCACTCAAAATGAAGATAGCGCTGCCACACCGGGAACTATATCTGGGTCTTCCTTCGGAACTGTACCTTAATGTGGAGAATAATTTTGCTTCAGAAGCAGAATTTTCTTTTGATTTGCCCGAAGACGAATTCCTGATGTGGGCGGACCGTACAGTAAGCTTTACTGTTCCAGCTAAGAGTAAGGCTTCTATTCAAGTACCCTTTACCCTAAAGTCATACGGTCTTTATTCACAGGCTATTGAGGTAACGGCCGTTCCGGTTGGAGAGAAGGCAGTCACCTTCATAAGCAAGCTATCCGTTCTAATGAAGGGAACGCATGGCCGCTTTGGCGGGGAAAACGGGGATCAGTGGGTGGCTGTGAATGGCGCCTACTCTATTCATCTTAATAATACCGACAATGGAATGTGGATTGAATATCCCGGCTCGAGCCATAATTTCTGGTTGACCCATCCGAAGTTAGGCAAGCCATTCGCAGAAGAATTCTCTAAGAAACAGGCCAAAGAAGTAAAGATCTATTCTGAAGGGGAGAGTCAGGTGCTCGAAGCCCTTTACGAGTCGGAAGAATTTCCGGGTCTTGAGATAAAAAGAGTGGCTAAGCTATTTGCTAACGGAATCGCTGAGTTTTATAGCGAGGTCTGCAATACCAATAGTGACATCCTGGAAGAAGACATGTATCTGTTGACGAATTTCGGCTTTTTCGGTAAACAGCTTATCTTGCCATATCAGGGCCAATACGTGGACATGGGCGATGCTTACTCAGGCGATCCAAGTCTTTGGGACAGTGCACAAATTACGGAGAACTGGTTGTTCTGCAAGGAAGAGAACGTCACATGCGGAATCTGCTGGGATCCTTCGCTAAAATTACTTCGCCCGGAATACCCGCTTGGGCTGGAGCATAATCTTGGCCGAATCTCCGCTGGAGATGTCGTACGGACAAAAACTATGATGTTTGCTCTTAACACCTTCCTTAAGTGGTCGGAATTTCGCGCCTTTGCCCTAAAACAGCAGAATTCGGTCATACCGGTGTTGGATGACCATCTTGAGCTAACGCTCGGCGGTGGAAATCCGTTTGCGGCAGGGGCACTTCATGCCGAGCTAATCGAACGAAAGATGACACCGCTTGATGGAAGCCTTGAATTGTATGTACAGGCTGATGGAGAAGAGGAGCGAAGTGTCGCTGAGATGGAGTTGCAAAGAGGACAAAATTTGCACTCCGCAGGTTTTGAGCTCTCTACTGAGGATACAGAATCACCAGAACACAACGAATCTGGCCGTAAGGTCCGGGTCGTCTATCGCGGTGAGGACCGCATTCAAGAGCGAACAGGCCTCTGGTTTCCACAAACGGAAACAAGCGTTGTTTGTGGGATAGAAGAAGGACCTGCGGGTCCCATTTACACAGTGACCAACGGAGTTCTATCTATTGCAGCTGCTCCTGATTTCGGCAGTGTTGTGCATTCCTTGAAGCACCGAGGAGAAGAGTGGTTGGACAGCACCTTTCCGAAAGCAGAACCACGCTCCTGGTGGAATCCTTGGCATGGTGGACTCGGTGTGGGTATTTCTGGAATAGGCGGATTTAGCCGGTTGCAGGAGCCAAGAAGCGCAGCTTGGACGGAGCAGATGGATGATCACGGTAACGTCTGGAAGGGTTTGAGACTGACCACTTCGATGGAGAAGCAGGAAGCAAACCGGGGGATCACGATCAATCAGCATTACCTTATGCTGCCCGGAGTTCCTGTGCTCTGTGTGTTGATTTCAGTAACCAATGAAAGTGGAATGACGCTACCGCATTATTCGCTATCCGAGGATAGTTACTTTAAGCCTTCACCAATCTATTCGGAAGGCTGGATGGAGCTCCCAGAGGAAGGCAACTTCCCTATCGGGAAGGTCGAAGCCCATCTGGAATCCAAGGGGCTTATCCGAATCGGTGCAACTTCGCGTAAAGACATGCTGCATGTGGTGCATAGTTATCCTAATCAGAGAGCTATGTCTTACGTGAACAATAAGGTATTCACATATGGTGTGAATCACCATCTACTACTTCTGAACGGAGAAACCGCTTGGACACAGCCGACCTTCATGATCATGGGAGAGCTCGCTCTGGATCCAGAGGCAGTTCGTAATCTTATGAAGGTGACCTTTGCTAGTGCTTCTGACAAAAAGGAGACTATAAATGCCAATCATTGATATTCACATTCATCTGTCGGACATCGATAGCTTTCATCAGACAGCACTGGACCTCTCCAAAGTTGATTACACAGCTGCTGGGCTCAAAGCGGAGTTTGACAAGAACGACGTTGTTCTCGGCATTGGAATGGGGGTCACGGAGCAGACGAAGGGAGCCTTTCCTGACTCTGCCTCTCCCAATCCGATGGGTCTCGACTTGGAAGCCAGTGTACCGCCGTTCTTAATGGAATGCGTGGGCATTAATCCGAATATGCTCGGAGGAAAGGATGCTTTGGATGAGCTGGACCGAATTGAGGCACGGCTGCAAGCTCCTGAGGTAGCTGGTATTAAGCTTTATGCCGGGTACTATCATCATTACGTTTATGACAAAATCTACACGCCGATCTATGAGCTAGCGGCCAAGTATGGCACGCCTGTGGTTATTCATACCGGTGATACGTATTCGATGAATGGATTGCTTAAGTATGCGCATCCGCTTACTGTGGACGAACTAGCGTTCCAACGGCGCGACGTGAACTTTATGATCTGCCATCTAGGCGATCCCTGGGTGATGGATGCTGCCGAAGTGGTCGCCAAGAATCCAAACGTCTATGCCGATTTGTCCGGTCTCGTTGTTGGTGACCGGCCTCATTTTGAGCGGTTCATGAATGAACCCCTGTTTATGGATCATTTTCGCCGGGCGTTGGTGTACTCTGATCACTATGAAAAAATGCTGTTCGGTACCGATTGGCCACTCGCGCCTATTGACCTGTATGCGGAGTTCGTCCGCCGACTTGTGCCTGAGCAGCACTACGAGAAAGTATTTTATGAGAATGCCTTTGCATTATTCCCACGCATCCAGCAGAGAATTGCAGCGCTCTGAGCGGAGCGGGACAGTATATTTGAAGCGCAGGAAAATAATATAATTACGAACAAGCCATCCTTAGTTAGTACTAAAGGATGGCTTGTTTTTACATTTGTATGATGACCATGCCTATTTTTAGATTGAGTTTCCAAATTTTAATCTTCCTTTTCTTTACTTAACAGATCAGCTAGCTCAACCGAATTCTTATTTCTTAAATCCAGCATCTTTTCGCTATTGCTAGCTTTAATCAGGAAACCATCTTTCGTTTTAAAATCCATATAAAGGCTGAATCCGGCCACCTTTGAATTAGCGTAAGTAACAGTCATTCGATAAGTCGGTTCACCCACATCAACAGACCCGCGTACTTTTTTTACAGTTCTTATAGCATCTTCGAAGATTTGAAGGCTTTCACGGTCAGTATAAGTAATTTCTGTTGTTTCGGATGCAAGATTGACACCTACGATCTTTTGCGTGGGTCTGACTAATACAAATAATAAAATTAGTAAAATTATCAGTGAAAATGATAGAATACTAAATTTTTTCATAACCTACCTCCTTACTTAAGAATAATGCAGACCAATCACTTAGTTTCCAAAATAGTTATAAATTTCAGCTGAGTGTGTGTTGGTTATCATTGTTGGAATCTTATAAAAATTCCTAGGGTTCTATTTATTATTTGCTACTGGACTTGTGAAACCTTTATTAAAACAATAAACGTCTAAGAATGTATACATATTTTAGAAATAATGTGCTTGCTTTTTAATTACACGTTTGTATAATGAATGTATTACACAAATGTATAACAAGGAGAAATAGGGATGAATAACAAAATCAAACGCTTGCCAGATGCTGAACTGGAAATTATGCTGGTGATTTGGAGAGCCGAGAGTTGGGTTAGCTCCTCTTATATTTTGAATCAACTGGGGGATAAACGTAAGTGGGCGCTTGCTACTTTGATGACAGTGCTGTCACGGCTGGTTGAAAAAGGCTTTCTATCTTGCGAAAAAGAAGGGCGGAGCAACCGTTATCTCGCTGCAATTTCTGAGACAGATTATAAAGAGAGCGAAGGGAAGTCTACGCTTGAAAAGCTGTTTGGCAACTCTGTGCAGGATATGGTGATGTCCTTATACAACGGGAAGGCGATTGATAAAAGCGATCTTGCTGAGTTGCGGGAACTGCTCGATAGAGTAGATAAGGAGGAATCCTGATGATAACAGGTCTTTTTACAGATTTTCTGGTTATCTCTGTGACCATAAGTTTAGTTATTATCGGCTTAATCACATTAACTCCCTTGTTAAGAAAACATTATTCGGCTAAGTTGAGCTATTGGATATGGTTGATCCTAACCCTGCGATTATTGTTGCCATTCAACTTTTCCTTTACCAATCCTCCTGTGGCGATTCAGCTACCCGAAGGTCAGGCCATAGCAACTGTCTTTCAAAGCTCAGTGTCCCAGAATTTGCAGGCGGATACGTCAGTAATCTCTCAGCCGGTCCAGACAGGGGATGTAAGCCATATCCCTTCTATAACTAATATCTTAGCGTACATCTGGGTTACTGGAGCTGTGCTTTTTTTAGGGTATCATTTGCTTAGTTATTTCTTTTTCAGAAAACAGGTATTACGTTGGAGCAGCCCTCTTCAGAGAGAGGATATGTTCTCCAAGCTCAAACAAGTCGCTAAAGAAATGCATGTAACACCCGCCATTCCGGTTCTGATAAGCAGTAAAGTTCCGAATCCGATGCTAATGGGTTTTTACAAGCCAACACTATTCTTGCCGCATGATCAATATAGTGAGGAAGAGCTGGAGTTTATCTTAAAACATGAGCTGGTCCATTACAAAAGGCATGACATCATATATAAGCTGTTGCTACTGATTGTGCAGGCAGTGCATTGGTTTAATCCATTGGTTTGGTTCATGGCACGCGAAGCTGTCCGCGAAATTGAAATTTATTGTGATGACACCGTTGTACGTAAGCAAAATGCAGCATATCGAAAGAAATACTGCGAAGCTATTTTATCGGTTATGCAAAGTAATGCTACTCGGCATGTAGCTTTATCAACGAATTTTGCAGGAGGAAAACACTCGATGAAGCAGCGATTCGGCAGTATTTTAAATATGAAAGAAAAACGAAATGGAGTAGGCGCATTTCTTGCGGTCTTAATAGTGGTTGGTGTAACAGCAGTGCTAGCAGCCTGTACGAACCTAACCGGACAATCTACAGATACGGCGCTCAAACCAGGTACTATTTATTCCTACAGCTCTAGTGGAGAACAAGTTGTTGTGCATGACGCTGGGAATGCGTATTCCATGGACGAGGATGGTAATGTCTCTGTCTCCTATCGGAAAGGGGAGATCCAAGCGCCAACACCTTTAAAACTTGATACGACTGGAACAGAAATGGGGATGGGGAGAGCGGATACCGGATTTTATATCTCCGAGGACAAAACTGCAATTGTATATGGATTTGCGAATGGTAAAGAATCCCCTCTACATGTATTAATCAGCGATGACATGGGGAAATCGTGGAATAACTACAACATTGAAGGTGCTAAGGGGTATGATGCCAAGTTCATCGGGTTTACTGACAAGCAAAATGGTTGGATCGTCTCCGGAGGTTCTGCAGGCGTGGGACGTTCGCTAAATTATGTATACCAGACCTCTGACGGCGGGAAGACATGGACGGAGCTTGGAAATCCTAACGATTTATACGCGGAAAGTTTAGCCGGGGCAGGGTTTTCTAACAAGGATATCGGATTCTTGGGGTTCAGATATTATGAAGATAATGGGCCTGTTATTTATTGGACCAAAGATAAGGGTAAGTCATGGGAAAAGCTCGTGGTATCCCTACCGGAAACCTTTAATGAATATCAAAAAACGCCGCTTTCACCTATTTTTAATGGAAAAGAAGGATTGTATCCTATTCTGCTCAGCAAAGAGGGCAAAACTGTAGGTACCATCTATCTGTCGAGTAAGGACAACGGCCTGAAGTGGACGTATGATTCAGCATATGATCAATTGGGCGATTCTAAATAAGAGCAAGTGGAGCAGGGGGTGGTCTACAAAGATCCCGCCCCTTTTTTATATGGAGGGCTGACGATTTTAATATGTAGTGGCTTTTAATTGTATTTCGTACAGCTATTTTCGCTCGAAAAACTCGCTCCTGAAGATAGTTGTATTTTGTACACCTATTTTTTAGTTTTTTGCCGCTAAAGCTGATAACTGTGATTTTTAATTGTATAGAATACAGTTAAAGTGAGAAGTTAGCCTTTTACAGACGAAATAAGTGTATAGAGTGCAGTTATCTCATAGGTTGCATAAAGTTACAGCGATAAAAATATAGGGGGAGAGCATAGGGGAAGCAAGCTGCTGTTAGTGAGGAACGCAAGCTGCTGTTAGTGAGGAAAGCAAGCTGCTGTCAGTGCGGAATGGATGCTCTATCGTAATTCGGCTGGGCATTTGAAAATTCTATGGATTAATCCCCGAGGGTTGCCCAAAGAAGACCTTAAAGTCGGATAGCTACGATTTATCATTATCTGCTTAAACTTCCGCTACAAACCAAAAACACCAGGCAGAGCTTCTCCAATAATCGGATAGTCCATGCCTGGTTGTCTTTTTACTATTTTTTTAATAACGAGACTTTATTTGAATCTATCATCATCTGCTTTAGTATAACGCCTCGTCACCGATAAAAGAGGAATAAATTACTTTTTCCAGCCTCCACCGCTATGTGAGGAGGACTCTACATAGTCTACGTTGATTTTGCCAGTGCTCGTTCCTACCTCAGTGTTGAAATTATATTGTCGCAGGTTCCAATCATCGAAGGTTCCCTGCCAGTCATTATCTACGATGAAGGTGTAACGTGTTGTGGCGGAATTAGTGCCTCGAATATGAGAGCAGACTGCTCGTGATCCGTAGATACCCATTTTATAGCCTTTGGAATTTTTAGTACTGCTGTCTAGCACTGATTTTATGCCTTGAAAATAAGGTACTATATTGTTTGTGATTTCGGTAGAGGTCATATCGCGGTCTATGGCAAAATAAATCGGAGTGCTGCTGGTTTGTCCCAAATCACTTGCTAAGCCTACAGCCGTTTCAGCATCTTTAACACCATTGGCTTTCGTAAAATGATCGAGCGATTTGCTGATTTGATAAAGGGATATGATATACAATCCCCCATCTGAAATTCGTGTAATCTCAGCTGAGGTGAGACCATCCTGGTATCCTTCCACGCGATTTAAATAGCGGCAAACGAATGTGAATTTATTATTTTTAAGTGTAGTTAATCTTGCTGCTGTTACATTTGTAGCTGTATCACAACCTAAAGCCATTGTAATTGCCTTCTTTCAATTATTTTGTTTAAGGTTTGGCGCCAACCTCCCTATCAATATATGAGAAAACTTTCACAGATTCTTGGGGGAACCACGAAATGAGAGAAAAAGAGGCAGATTGAGAGGATTAATAGAAGGAGAGACTTTGATCGCTTATTTTACTTTCATTATGGATGGAGGCGGGAAAGGTACGAGCGCTGCACTAGTAAAGGATGGGATTACTTATGTTTCAGCCAGTCACTGGGAAGCGGCAGGGTTGAAGGTTGTATGGGATAAATCGCATCAAAGAGCGAAGTTTACTGGATGGGGAAAAAAGATAGCCGTTCGTATTGGAAGTAAACAGGGGGTTTATATCTAACAGATTCCGCAGGACAAACTCGCTTGCTAATGAACCTTGGTTCGCAGTTATTCGATGCTGTTCAGTTCGATTTTCAGAAGACGCCGAAAGGTCTAATCTATCTAACCGTAACAGATGTTTACGGAGAACCACATATCAATAATAAATGGTATACGATGATTATTAAGGATGGAATGGTCATTCGCCACGCAAGTGTAGGATACCATCTTCGTTATGGTGACAATGTAAAAATAGCTGGCAATCAGCTCCTGCTTACCGATGGTAAAATATTACGATTAATTGAAGATGGAACAGGGAAGGTAACGGAGACGATTAATCTGAACACCCTAGGTGGTAATTCGGATAATTATTTAGTGGAGGGAATGGACGAGGATTTTCTACTGATTAGGTCCAATCAACAAGGTTTCCTCATGATGATAGATCGCAAAACAAGTGCCAAAACATTGTTGTACAAGGCACTTCTTGACGTAGAGCAGCAAAAATATGCCGAAACAAACGACCTTCCTTTTTTTGGAGATAACCTGAAGTTCCTGAAAAGAGAAGGGGATGCCCTGCTTTTTAATAATGAATATGTACAAGACGGTAAGGTTTATAAGTTTATGCTGGACGGTTCATAATGGGGAGGCTGAGTGGCGTCTCCGCAGGTTATCATAGTAAGATTTGATCCCAAGGTTTAAGAACCTTGGTTTTTTTGCTAACTAGAATAGTATAAGATCATGCTTAAACGGGTCAATGATTCTCCTGGATTATAATATACATGGGGTTTGTCTGCGTTAAACGTGATAGAATCACCAGATTTTAATAGATATTCATTATCATTGACACGCAAAGACAATTCACCATCAAATACAGTGATTAATTCTTCAGTTCCTTCCATATGTGGATTGGCATCAAGGTATCCACCTTCGTCTATCTCGACTGTATAACCCTCAAATCGTTTGCTTTCATCAAATGGGAAAGATGGATACACTCGATATTTTCCGTTGTCTTCAAGCAGTGGTTGAATTTCATTTCTTAATATCACTCTTGTGTCAGGCTTTGGGTAATCTATTAGCGTAGAAAATGAAGTTTTTAATCCATTAGCGATCTTCCAAATGGTTGTAATGGTAGGTGTTGATTCGCCTCTTTCGATTTGACCAATCATTGTTTTGCTTACTCCTGTTAATTCTGCCACCTTTTCCAGGCTTAAATCTTTACTTCTTCTAATCTTTTTTATATTCTCCGCAATGATTTGATTTATCTCTTCCACGGTAATTCTCCTATCCCTATTTACTTTATAACGACCAGGATATACAATAAAACGCACATAAGGACGTTATAGCGTCTGATAAATACATTATAACATACAACGAGGTGTAATTCAGTGATTGTTTCTTTGTTTTTATATGCATTTGTTGCTAGCTTTACTCCGGGACCCAATAACATTATGGCAATGACTTTTGCAAACCAGTTTGGTTTACGAAAAACAATGAGATTCTGTTTAGGAGTGGGTACAGGTTTTTTCGTGATCATATTGTTATGTTGCTATTTTAATATACTTCTGATTAATTTTATCCCTAAGATTGAATCTATTATGGCTGTGATAGGCGGAGTCTACATGTTTTATTTAGCATTTAAAATTATTACAAGTAAACATCAAGAAAATGATGGAAGTGGCGATAAACACAACAGCTTTATTGCGGGTATGCTTTTACAATTTATTAATCCAAAAGGGATATTATATGGAATCACAGTTACATCTACATTTATTCTTACCTCTCATTCTTCCTATTTTAGTTTATTGAGTTACTCTATAGTCTTAGCTCTCATAGGTTTTATGGGCACTTTTAGTTGGGTTTTATGTGGTTCTCTTTTCAAAAAAATGATATCTAAATATAGAAGTCAATTTAATATACTGATGGGATTGTTGTTAGTGTATTGTGGAGTTTCGATAGTGATAGGATGAATAAATGAAGCCTCATGTCAATAACGCCATAACATTGAACCGGCTTGATAACCTGATCCCAATGTCCAAAATAACAAGTTATCGCCACGTTTGATCAAACCATGTTCAATTGCACAATATAAGGCCAGAAAGGGACTGCTTGTGCCAGTATAGCCATATTCGTCGGCTACATAAATAATTTTATGCTGATCCAGGTTCAGCTTAGCCTGAAGTAATTTAATATTAGCCAATGTAAATTGTGAAAAGCAAAAAACTTGTATATCCTCGAATGTTAGGTGATGTTTGTTCAATAATTCAACAATAGATGTTTCCGCAAATCGTACACTGTCTATTCCGCTGAATCTCCCCCAGTGTAAGTAGCGGTGTTCAGCCCCATCACGCAAAGACTTAGCCAATCCTTGAGCGGGGTACACAATTTCTTCTGTAAAACGGCTGTCCGAAAGATACCTTACGTCAATTAATCCACTCTCTGAATGATCTTTTTCTAAAATGAGGGCTACGGCGGCATCGCCAAAAATTGAATATGTTATTGGATGTGAAGGATCAGCCCATAAATTTAAAAAATCCGAACCGATAACTAACGCTCTATCTCTATCAGGATCATCGTATAAAGTACGAGCAGCCTGTTCAACCGCAATAAACATTCCTATACAATTACCATTCAAGTCATAGCAAAGCGTATCATCTTTACCTTTGATAGCTTTGTGAATAAGCAATGAATTCGTAGGTGATAAATATTCCGGAGTTGAGCTGGAAAAAAGAATCAGGTCTATATCTGCAGATTTCAATGAAGCAGCATCAATTGCTTGTTGAGCGGCATTAATCGCCATCGTCAACGAGTTCTCCTTCGTTCCTTCAATAACATGGCGTTTTTTTCTGCCTGTCTTTTTAAGAATCCGCTTAATATCTATGCCTTGCTTTTGAAAATGGTCAATAAAATATTGGTTGTTAATCACTCTTTCAGGACAATAAATGGAGACTTGTTTTATCGAGATACCTTCTAACATAGCATGATCACCCCTTGTAATAATTTTGCAATCACATTACATTAAGTAATCTAAAAGTATCTATTTACCTAACAACGCCCGCTCATTTCTATAAGCTTGTTTGTCCAAAAAAATTTGTGATGTTATAGTTTATTATCTTAATAAAGCATAACACTAATTAGTAAAAAATTCTATAAATTCCTAAAAGTGTAACAAAATCAACGAATCTAATATATCCACTAAAATTAAGTCCACAGCAACCATGTTGCGGGTGGACTTTTTTGCTTTTTATATTTTTGAATTAGGGATGAATAAATCAGTGGTACTTTACAAAAACTTTATTCGATTAAGTCACTACTTTGCCAAATCAGGAGGGGTTCTTATTAAACCATTTATCGTTATAGTAGCGCTATTACTGGTTACTGCTTGTTCGGGTAATAACTCGGCCAACAACCAAATGACTACTCAACAAACGAAGGTTGACAATCATGCTCGTAAAACTACCTCAACGTCAACTTTAACGCAAGCATCTTCCATTTCCACGGAGAATGCAGGGAATTCAACAATTAAGACTAAACAAGTTCCTGGCGATGTAACGAAATGGCTGGATGGGTTCATCCGCACCAATCCACCTACAGGAGGCACAACAGACCAAACAACGTATCCGCAGCAGTCGGCCAAACCACAATATTCTGCAAATCCGCAACATTCTGCTGTCCCGCAGAAGTCTGCAAATCCACAACCATCCGCCAATACATCCCAATCAGTACAGCAAGTATTGGATCTTGTGAATAAAGAAAGAACGAATGCAGGCTTGAAGCCCCTTAGTTTAAATAGCGAACTTTCGAAAATGGCTTTGGCTAAAGCGCAGGATATGTATGACAACAATTATTTTGACCATCAGTCTCCTACGTATGGATCTCCGTTTGATATGATGAAAGCCTTCGGGATCTCATACAATTCAGCAGGGGAAAACATCGCCAAAGGTCAGTCGAGTGCAGAAGAAGTAATGAACCAATGGATGAACAGTCCTGGTCATCGTGCCAACATCCTGAATAGCAGCTTCACAGAAATTGGAATAGGTTACTATAACAGCGAGTGGGTTCAAGAATTTATTGGTTAGTGCGATTAAAGTAATAAACTTAACAGGGGTGTCCTAATAAGCTAAAAGTGGCTGTAGGGCATCCCTACTTTTCTGAAGTCTGCAAAATGAGATAGGGGATATTGAATCCGTATAGAACGGGTTATTTTTTGTGTTTTTTTATATGATAACGAATGAAAGTGACCAATAGAATCAGAAGAAATGGCAGGGTGTAAGCTAGGTTAGTGATCAAGGGCCATGTAATATTCACGATTTCCTCAAGCTCAGACTCTTGTGTGTAAGTCGTTACAGATAACAGCAGGCAAACAAAAGCAAGAGGGAAAACAATTAAACGTTCATCCTTCAATCTCAGAAGCTCCTTTAGTACTTTAATAAGAATAAGCAGCAGGATAGAAGCCTTGAAATAGAAGCCGATAATGAGTGAAAAACCAATCACGGATTCGATTCTTTCAATGGTTTCCTGAAAATAAATGAGTCTCGCCAACTGATATAATGAATATTTTAAGCTGCCGGGCAGTGGTCCCAGTACCATAATACTGCTAATGACAGAAGCAATTAACGTCAGGGCATTGATGATGAGTGCAAGATACATTTGTTTTCCCAGTTTAGAATTGTCTTCTTTACGCACGAACGGTAAAATCATCGAAAAAACGATAAGCTCGGAATAGGGAAAGCCATAGACTACATATGCAGCGCTTAGGATAGGCCTAAATCCATCAGGCATGATGGGCAGTAGGTATTCGGGATGATATAACCCTGCTACGAGTATCCAGACTAAGATGATAAATCCGAACATTAGTGACATTAGGACGGCTGCCATGCGGGCAATCACTTCGATTCCAGCTAGAGCTGTCATCGCAATCGTTATAAAAAACATGGTATTTACCGCGTAAGTGGGCGTTTCTTTTAACATCGTACTTTTGAAAAAGGTTCCGATCTCAATTACAATTCCTGCGACATTCCAAAACAGCACACAAGTGAAAGGAATTAGGAGGACAAGGGTCAGTCCGTTTCCAAGTACGGAGCGGCTTTGTTCCACAAGCGAAAGATCTGGCGCTCGTCGGTTCAAATATAGAATGCCGGAAAGCAGAAGCATTCCTATGGCCGAGGCGATTAAGAGGGATATCCAGGCTCCGTTGCCGGCAAAGTTAGTTAATGATGCAGGGACGATGACGATTGAGGAACCGGTCATAAAGAAGAGAAACAGCATGGACATTTGGATCGAGCTAACACGTTCTTGCTTATTCATACGTTCCTCCTCATTCTTTAAGCTTATGAAATGGTTGGGTTGATCCAATGGACGATGTGCTCAGCTGGAGCCGTAAGTAAATTGAAGATGGAGTCTAAATTGGGCCATGGCTTAGCTGCAATAAAGATAAATCCGAGATAAAGTACGGGTAGTAATAATACTCCATAAACTACTCGATCGCGGATGGAGGCTTGCCTAAACCTTGGGATGTCATGGGCTAGCATAGCGGAAGCTAATAAGAGGACGCAGATTATTTTTCCCACCATAGCTACTTCTCCTTTGTTCCGAATATTGTACCTGAGTTCATTCCAGTGCTTAACACTTTGACATCAACGTTGATATCGAACTGAGTCTGGGCGAATGTATCCTTCCATTGAGGCTCTAGTTGTTTCCACAGCTGCGGATTTTTCCGGTAAATCTGATTGCCAATTCCGAGTGCATCGATCTTTTTTGTTTTCAAAAACTTGGTTGCATGCTCAACCTGTTGTTCAACCTGAGTTATGACACGCTGCTCAAAAAGCTTCATGTCCTTATTGTTTTTTATATGTGAGCAACGTAATTCTCCGATCATCCCTTCAATAGCAATTTTTACACCGACGGATACAGAACCATTTTTCACGGTTGGAGTAAGCGTACTGTTGAAGGTAAGCACTTCAAGCGTTTCTTTTTTTCGCAGCGGTTCTTCGGTTTCATCCGGGCAAGGAAATTCTAGTACTCCATAGATATATCTATCCGTCAGCATCATGAATGCTTCTGTATCCTTTTCCTTTAGGATGTCAATCATTTTCCCGTCATGGATTACAGCCAGCCCAGATATCAATGGTTTATGATCCAAACTGGTCTTATGCAGGTAAGGGATGATGGAAGTATTGGAGGGGCTACACATTTGTATAGCCAGCTCATAGAGAGGAATCTTGGAAGTTTTTGCGGCATATAGAGCACCGCTCGTCTCCATTCTCTTATACTGTTGACCAATGGTCTGCTCGATAAACGGGTTGATATCTAAAAATGGTGCCGCAGATTGCTCAGCGATGAGAGGAAGAACGGTACCACGTGGTTCTTGATCTCTGGAGAAAAAATCAAGCACCTCCCGGATGTTCGAGGTTCTGGCTAGTTGCTCCCCGATTAATATGACACGCATATGATCCCATTTGGCTTTTCGACCAAATTTTGCCGGGATCTCCCTTATTGCTTCAAAAAAGGTTTCTCCACTTGTAACAATATTAATTCCCTTCGACGCTGGATCCCCTGCTTGTCCCATTTCTATTTTGGTGGAAGGATTATAGAAATGTGTCGTGATCACAATCCGATTGTCTTCGCTTTGGTCAATGGCGACCGCCTGCACATACCCATACTCGTCCAATTCTTTATTATCCCAGCATCCGCTAGTTAGAGTGAGTACAAGAAGGGAAATTAGTATGGTAGTAAGTCGCTTCACTATATCTACTTCCTTCCTGAAGTCTTTTTATATAGGTGTCGATTCCGTGGTGAATGAAGCAGCAGTCTTCTCGGAAGTAGAAAAATAGAATCACGTACTCTTTTGAGATCTAGCGGAGCTAACGAGTCTAAATACGGTTCTCCTAAAGAGCGCAAGGTAGCCAGATGGAGGTAAATTAGAATAAAACCGACCATGATGCCAAGTCCTCCGAACGTTGCCGCGAGAATCATTAAGGGAAACCGTAAAATCCGCAGCGCAATTGCCATATTGTATTGAGGTAGCGCAAATGAGGCAATGCCCGTCAAAGCGACGACAATGACCATGACCGGAGAGGCAATCTGCGATTGAATAGCCGCTTGTCCAATGACCAATGCTCCAACGATACTGACGGCCGATCCAATCGGTCTGGGTAAGCGTATGCCCGCCTCTCTCAAAAGCTCAAAGAAAAACTCCATGATCAAAGCTTCAACCATAGCCGGAAAGGGGATTCCTTCGCGTGTGTTTAGAATGGCAAGCAGCAGAACCGTGGGAATTAGTTCGGAATGGAAGTTGGATAAGGCAATATAGGTACTGGGTAACAGCAGGGCGATGATGAAGGCAGCGACCCTAATCAATCTTATCAATGATGAAAAAATGGTTCGGTAGTAATAATCTTCGCTATTCGTAAAAAACTCCATGAAATTCCCGGGACAGATCAGAATGGAAGGACTTCCGTTAACCATAGCAATAATCTTCCCGTCTAGCAGAGCTGTTATAGCTGTATCCGGTCGTTCTGTGTAGCGGACTTGTGGAAATGGTGAGTAGAGAGAATCACCGATCCACTCTTCGAGATAGGAGACGTCAAGAATTTCTTCCTGATCAATACTTGCTATACGTTGTTTGAATTGATTTAATGCTTCTGGTTTCACCACTCCATCCAGATAACCATAGGACAACGTTCTTTGAACCTGCTTACCAGAGGTAAAGAACTCGAACTTAAGATTAGTAGATTTTAGCAAACTACGAATAACACCTATATTACGCTCTAAGCTTTCTATAAAGCTGACGTGAGGACCTTGAACAGTAGGCTCTGAAATGGGCTCAGAGGTTTGGCGCTGTTCTACATCAAAGGCATAATAGGCAACGGCTTTTTGCCAACCTGTAAAGAAAAGGACAACTTTCCCATCAAGAATCCCCTTAATGGCTTGACCGATATTGTCCATTAATTCAAGCAGCGGTGATGAAACACCATTTTTTTCAAAATAAGAGATGACATCTTCAACGGTTACGTCCAAGGTGGGCCCCAGCTCATGCGGAACTATATTTTGCAAGACATCTTTAAAATAATTTGTAGGGTCAGACTTAGTAAGTGTATTGAAATAGACGGATGAGGCTTCATACTTAAGATCCGGGCCATAATGCCATGGAATAACCTTTAGGTCTGAGCAATTGGCAAAACAGTCATTAATAATCTGCAAGTTGTCTTCGAGAGACGCAGAGATAGCATGGGAAAAAAGATCCTTCATTGAAAGCTCATTTTCGGCTTCGATTTGAGGGGGCACCTTAGGATTAGACGGAGGCGTCTTGGCGTTAAAAAATTTCCGCATGCAATTCTCCTTAAATAAATTAGATGTTAAGTGTGATTTTTATCTTCTCCCTTATTTAGGAATTTATTCGGAAGATAGAGATAGATCAAATTCTTCGTAAAATGAACAATTGGAACTGGCTCATGGAGGAGTTGCGATGTTATAATGAACATAATTTTTTCAGGAGGTGCTCCTTGTGACCCATTCCATTCGTTTATGGTAGTCCGTGGTGCAAGACAAGTGGACTCATTCATTTTTTTGAGATAAGGAAATGAGTTTATTTGTGATGTGCCTGTTTCAGTGTGCCTATGCTCATGGAATGAGTTTATCTAAGTTTTTAATCAAAGGAGATGACCTTATGCAAATACAATGGAAAAAAGCCTTCGCCCTTATTTTTAGCGGACAGATTTTCTCGATTCTCACGAGTTCGATGGTTCAATTCGCGGTGATCTGGCACTTGACGGAATCGACAGGGTCAGCGGCAGTTCTGATGATTGCTGGGTTGGCAGCGTTTTTGCCGCAAGCGGTCTTGGGTCCTTTCGTAGGGGTTTGGCTGGACCGTTGGAATCGTAAAATAACAATGATTATTGCTGATAGCGCAATAGCGCTTTTCAGTCTGATATTAGGTATTTATTTCATGTGGGGGGAACCGGGACTTGGTTTTGTGTATGTCATTCTGAGCTTGCGTTCAGCGGCTTCGGCCTTTCATGCCCCGGCTTTTCAGGCGGCTGTTCCGTTGATTGCACCTGAAGAAGAACTGACAAGAGTCGCGGGCTGGCAGCAGATGGTGTTCTCTTTCTCGAATGTAATTGGTCCTGTACTTGGGATAGCGGTTTACTCGGCAACTTCGCTTGGGGCGGTATTGCTACTCGATGTGGCCGGGGCTTTGATTGCGAATCTGATGCTGTTCATGGTGAAGATCCATCAGCCTAAAGTGCAGGCTACAGCTGCGCCGTCTTTCGTTCAAGAATTCCGTTTGGGTTGGAACGCACTCATTCAAGCGAAACCCATTGTGTTGATTACGGGGGCTACTGCGGTGTTTAGTATCGCATTTATGCCGCTGGCGACACTGTTTCCTTATATGACTTTGTCTCATTTTGGCCGTGGAGGATACAGTGCCAGCCTGGTGGAAGCGGTGTTCAGCATCGGGATGATTTTAGGTGGTCTGCTATTGTCGATGTTCTCATCAAAATGGAGCGACATTAGCTATATGAGCGTAGGTCTGCTAGTCATCGGTCTTACCTGTGTGATCAGTGGTTTGATTGGTCCGAATGCATTTGTGATCTTTGCCATTCTCTCGTTCTTCATGGGCAGTGCGGCACCCTTCTTCAATGGTCCCTTCATGGCGATGATCCAGCGTTCTTTTGAACCCGAGATGCTTGGGCGTGTCATTTCACTTGTGACCAGCATTATGATGTTGTCTTCGCCAATTGGACTGCTGTTGGCAGGACCTGTAGTGGATCGATACGGAGTGCAGCTATGGTTCCTCGGTTCAGGAATTGTGGTGATGCTGACCGCTCTGTTTATTTTCATCCAGTTTCGGCGACTGGCGTCCGCGATTCCGATGAATTGATTAGGGTAAAAACTTTCCTATGAAAAGAGTTTATTGGCCGGTCCGAGAGGATCGGCTTTTTGGCGGTTCTTCATATTTTTCCAAATTATAATATGATAGAATTACGTTCACTTGGAGGGATACATAATATGAATCTTAACATTGCTATCTGTGACGATCAGAGGCAAGATGCCTCGCGGTTGGAAGAATTACTCAAGAAGCAGATGACTAGCCTGCAAGGGATGACCGCCTCTATTGAGATTTATGAATCAGGCCAAACCCTGCTTCAGACAATGACGTCTACCGCATACGATATAGTTTATCTGGATATGGAGATGCCCGAGTATAACGGTATAGAAGTTGCAGAGAAGATCCGGCTCAAAGATGCCAGGGTATTAATTATTTATGTCACCAGCCATACAAGTTATATGAGAAGAAGCTTTGCGGTTCATCCCTTTCGCTATTTGCTGAAACCTATTGATGAACATGAACTGCAGACCGCCACAGTCAAAGCCATTCAGCTATGCTTGCAAAGAAACAATGTGCTGACATTCTCAATCCATCATATGAGCTATAATTTAAGGGTAGATGATATTATGTATATCACGGTAGAACGAGGTAAAAAGTTGGTCCTTTATACTGAACAAGAGACTTACTCGTATTATGGCAAACTGGGAGATTTGGAAGGACAGCTGGGATCACATGATTTCTGTCGCGTACATACGGGATTCCTAGTAAATTGGGTGCATGTTCGTTCTTTAAGCAAGGAACTTATTCAGCTGAAGAACGGGGTGGAACTTCCAGTCAGCCGCAGTAAAAGCTCTGATTCTTTACGGTCATACCATGCCTTTATAGAAAAGAGGCTCTTAAGATAAATGTCTTTCATCCGGGAGATTAGTCCTTACTTTTTTGGTGTATTTATGCTCATCCTTATATATGTTCCGCAAGGGGTCACATTTTATATTTTTCTCAAGAAATTTCTAATCCTGAACAGGAGCAAAAAGTCATTTATAGGCTGTCTTATTATCTTTTATATGGTTAAATCGCTTACTGCTGCTAGCTTATCTCTAGTTGACTCGGTCATCCTTCACCTGATTGTGTATAGTCTGATTACAATTGTTTATTTCCGCGGCAGTGTGCTACAAAAGCTGTTCTTTAGCAGTTTCTATACAGTGTTTACGGTTGTTATTGAAATGTTGGTATGGTATGGGATTCAGCATATCCCGCTCAATACCGGTGGAATAAATGAAGCTAATTTTTGGTGGTTATCTTTTGCTTTCCTATTTGTTATTTTGCTAAGCATCATGTTATGTCTGCTATTGTTGCGGTTATTCAAAGTGGACACCACTACGTTATTGTCGAATCAGGATTGGGCTGTGTTGAATCTTGTTTCGGCGGGTTCTTTGCTTATTATTATTGTGAATCTGAGATATTCCAGTGATAAACCTTTTAATATTCCGCTTGATTTTGTGTTCATTCTGCTTGGTATTCTTGTAATTAATGTGGCTGTAATGTTTATATATCAAAAGTTAATGAAACGGATGCAGATCGAATTCCATAATCATGTGCTTCAGCAGCAAGTGAAGGATTACACGAGTAAACTGAAAGATAATCAGGAAGCACAGCGTTTGCGGCATGATCTGAATCATGTGCTGATCCTTATTCATTCTCTGCTGGATGAAGGCGCTTTAGAAGAAGCCAAGCGATATATTGCAGAGGTTGCTTCGACACAGGAGGCGGGAGAAAAGTTTATTTCTTCTGGAAATATCGCTATTGATGCCATTTATAATGAGAAATTCGCAAAAGCTGAGCTACATCAAGTTACAATGCAATCTCATTTTCGCATCCCGCAGGACCTGTCACTTGCAGGCAAAGAGGTTGATATTGCAATTATTCTAGGCAATGCATTAGATAATGCAATTGAAGGGGTTCAGAGATTACCAGAGTCAGAGCAGAATGTTATTGAGCTGGAAGTAATTTATACCGAAGGGTTATTGGTGATTTCTTTAAAGAATCCTGCATCTCTGCTTACAGAGGACGGGCAGGGCTCTTTTTTGTCCAGCAAGCGGAACTTTGGGAGTAGAGGGTTCGGAATCGAAAGCATTGAGTATGCGGTTCAACAGCTTCAAGGAAGCGTCAGTTTCAGATATGAGAATGGGCAGTTCATGATGTTGGCGGTATTACCACTGCCTGAGTAGCAATCCGAAACCAACTACTCCACCTAACCTGCAAGTTACGGTCTCTTCCCGCGGGCAAGCAGCGGTCCATGATATATTGAGGCTGTTCTTATTAAAGGGAGGGTATTCCGTTGACATTGTCATTGCTCATCAGTGCAGTCCTTCAGCTCATCTTATTCAGCATCATTCCCTATACATACTGGTTTTTTACAAGCAGAACAACATCATCCTTTGCCATGTGGATTGGCTGGAAGAAACCCCAATTGATTTCTAGGAAGCAGTTCATACTATGTTTTATACTTACGATGACTATATTCACCAGTCTGGGAATGCTTACAGCAATCTACATGCTGGATAGGAATACTTTGGCCAGCTCACAGTTTTATGGTACAGGTCTTAAAGGTTTGATTCCGGCATTGATTTATTCTTGGTTGCAGACTAGCTTGTCCGAAGAGATTCTGTTCCGCGGCTTCATTGGAAAACGGTTAAGTTCGAAATTCGGATTCGGAATTGGAAACTGTGCTCAAGCTTTATTATTTGGTGTCGTACATGCTGTGCTGTTATACAGTAGTGCCGGATTTTTGAATTCTGCTGTTGTAATGCTTCTTACGGGTCTTGTGGGTTGGAGTATCGGAATATTGAATGAGAAGTTATCCGGCGGTTCGATCATTCCAGGTTGGGTCCTGCACGGGCTGACTAATCTGATTTCCTCCATTTTTATGATGTATCAATGGATGTAGCGATCAAAGTTTTTAGAGAGTACATTTTAAAAATATGGTAAACTAAAAAAGTCTTAAATTATAAGATTAAAGTTTATATACCATTTTTATTGGGAGGTAGATATTATGAAAAACAATGTCAGCTTGCAAAATTATATGGGGAAAACGTTTAACTGATCAAGCGTGTTAGCGTTCCCCACCATTCGAAAGGGGAAAATCATTTGAATCAGGTATTATTAATCATCGATGCACAACAAGAATTAATGGATGGAAACGAAAAGGAAAGTGCGGTATTCAATAAAGAGCAGCTTATCCGGAATATTAATAAAGTGATTGAACAAGCAAAAGAAGCCAATGTCGAAGTTGTGTTTGTTAGGGATCTTGATGTCGCTGAAGGAACAGGTGCAGGCTTTCAAGTGCACAATGAAATCAATAGGTCTGTAAATGCCAAAATCTTTGATAAGCTGGCAACGAATTCTTTTCACGGAACTGAACTGCTACAATATCTGAAAGATCAGCAGATTGAGCATGTGGTCATTATGGGATGTAAAACTCAACACTGCATCGATACTGCGGTTCGGACGGCTACGGTTAGCGGCATGGATGTTACATTGGTCGGAGATGGTCATTCTACAACGGGCAATGATGTTTTAAGTGCAGAACAAATCATCAAGCATCACAATAAAACATTACATGGGCACTACAATGTCGAACATTTTTCTATGGTCAGAAGTTCCGAAGAAGATTTGTTTCGCCCAACGCATGACTCTTATAGATAATAATTCAGAGGCGGCACTTAAATGTGCCGCTTTTTGCTGTTTTGCATTACCTCTGATTTTCCTCACCTATTCTGATAGACATATTCGCCTAAACCATTTCCATCCCATCTTTATGGGATTGTTCTTGCAAGGGATCTACTTATAATTGTTAGTAATTCTTAAACAATATGAGTAGGGACGGGATCAACATGATAGCAGCAAAAGATATAGAGTTTAAAAGCAGACACGGGCAGCGGCTGGGGATGATGGCGGCTATTTGTATGGGGGCGTTTATTTCCCATTTTACAGCCGGAATTGTGAATGTGTCGCTTCCTTTTATTGTGGATTATTTTCAGACAGAGCTTGGGAAGGGATTATGGATCACAACAGGGTATCTGCTAGTGATTACGGCACTTCTTCCTGTTATGGGGAAACTGGGCGACCGTTATGGTTTTCGCCGGATTCACAATCTTGGATTTGTGATCTTTACTGTGGGTTCCATCCTGGTCGCTTTTTCACCTAATTTACCAATATTGCTAACGCTCAGAGTTATACAGGGAGTAGGAGCTGCGATGTTCCAAGCAACTAATATTGCGCTCATCACCATTCATATGCCGAAAGAGCAAAGAGGACGTGCACTCGGAATTTTAAGTACAGCTGTCGCACTGGGCGGGATGACGGGACCTATAGCGGGAGGTTTGATTGCAGAGTGGCTGAGCTGGAAATGGTTATTTTTAATCCATGTTCCTGTGGCGATTGTGGCTACAATTATGGCATATCGGTACATACCCAACCGTGTGCAAGAGCGCAAACCGGGTGCTATCAGCTTCGTGGGGGCCAGCTTGTTTATGGCATTCATCACCTTGGTTCTTCTCGTAATAACAAATGGGAGCAAATGGGGCTGGGTGTCCGTGTGGACGATGACAAGTTTGGTGGGGGGGTTCTTGTTACTGATTACTTTTCTATTCTGGGAACGGAAGCAAAAGA
Organism: Paenibacillus sp. FSL R5-0636; assembly: GCF_037974255.1. Taxonomy (NCBI): domain Bacteria; kingdom Bacillati; phylum Bacillota; class Bacilli; order Caryophanales; family Paenibacillaceae; genus Paenibacillus; species Paenibacillus sp. FSL R5-0636. Next base: position 4,437,702 of record NZ_CP150232.1, on the reverse strand, counting down.
ATCCTTTTCTACCCTTACAAGCTTTGAAAATTCCAACTGTAGCGGGAGGCTTGATCGTTAGCTGTGCCTCTTTTATTCTGTCTAATACATTGCTTGTCCTTATTCCATTTTATTTGATGGGGGCGGCGGTTCCGTTCTCGTCATCTACGACAGGATATATTATGGCGGCTTATCCCATTGCCTTGGCGTTTGCAGGTCCTCTCGCAGGCTACTGTTCCGACCGTTATGGCTCTCATCGTCTGATGCTTATGGGACTGAGCTGTATGGGAAGCGGGTTTATCTTGTTGCTGGTGTATTTAGACCATATACCGGTTTATGGAATCGCGGCGATTCTATCTCTTATAGGCCTTGGTATGGGGCTCATTGCCTCTCCTAATAATAGCTTTATTATGCAGCAGACGCCTCGGGAACACGTAGGTTCGATTGGCGGATTAATTGCTTTAACAAGAAATGCGGGGATGGTCTTTGGCTCAGCACTTGGACTTGGTGTGATGAGTGGAGGGACAGGACAAGGGAGTCAGTTGCAGGCGTACAAATTGGTTTTTGAGATTAATATTTTCATTTGTTTAGGCGTTATTGTACTAATGATTGTTATAAATAGAAGGTCATTTAAATCTGCTTGATCTAAAAAAATGTGTGTGTAATCACAACTCAAGGTTTGGTGTTCTGTTACGTTGGAAGTAACGAATGATTATCTAGATATGGAGGATAACGATATGTTTTGTTACCAATGTGAACAGACACCGAATGGCGGATGCACCGTTGTAGGGGTATGTGGCAAAAATGAAACCATTGCGAGTTTACAAGATACGATGATTTTTGCATTAAAAGGAATTGCAGCTTATGCGACACATGCCCGGCAGCTAGGATATAGCGACCCCGAGGTGGATCGTATCACCCACGAAGCTTTGTATATGACGTTGACCAATTCCAACTTTAATACGCAGGAACATTTGGAGATGGCGATGAAGGTCGGAGATGCGGCGGTGCGCATCATGGATGTACTGGATCGTGCGCATACGGACCGCTTTGGCATTCCGCAACCAATCACAGTCAGTCAGAACAAAATTGAAGGTCAATGTATTGTTGTGACTGGACATAATATATATGCGTTGGAGGAATTACTGCGGCAGACAGAGGGGAAAGGCATCAACATTTATACTCACTCAGAAATGCTGCCTGCGCATGGATATCCTGCACTCAAAAAGTATAAGCATCTTAAAGGCAACATCGGCAAAGCGTGGTATGATCAGCGTAGATTGTTTGAGCAGTTTCCCGGTGCAATTCTTGCTACCACAAACTGTGTAATGCCGATTAAAGGCACTTATGCAGACCGCTTTTTCTCATATGAAGTAGCGGGGCTGGAAGGTGTAGAGAAAATAACGGGCGACGACTTCTCCCCACTAATTAATCGAGCGTTGTCCCTACCTGCGGCTGATGTAGAGTCAGATCTGGTACTCACGACCGGATATCATCATGAAACTGTAATCGGGTTAGCACCAGAGATCATTCAAGCAGTCAAAGACGGGCATATCCGCCGGTTTTTCGTCATTGCAGGCTGTGATGCGCCAGGTACGGGCGGGAATTACTACCGTGAGTTGGCGACTTCCTTACCGAACGATACCGTCATTTTAACTACTTCTTGCGGAAAGTTCCGCTTTAATGACGTAGATTATGGCACCGTTGGAGACACCGGTATTCCGCGTTACATTGACCTTGGGCAATGTAATAATTCCGGTTCTACAGTGAAGATTGCCATGGCTCTGGCTGAGGCATTTGAGTGTACGGTGAACGAGCTGCCTGTCAGCATCGTGCTGTCTTGGTTTGAGCAAAAAGCAGTGGCCATTCTGCTAGGCTTGTTCAGTCTCGGCATTCAGGACATCCGCATCGGACCAAAGCCACCCGAGTTCATCTCGCCAGGTGTACTGGATGTGTTGGTAGAGCTTTTTGGGTTGAAGCTAATTACTACTGCTGAGGAAGATATGAACGCGATGTTGGCGTTGTCGTAGAGTAAAAATCAAAGGTTGCCGCCCATAAGGGATTGGCAGCCTTTTTTTGATAGGGGATTTAGGAGATACATCATTGTCGAAGCACGGCGATCCGTAAAGGATGATCATGCTTCTTAACTTGCCATTACGAGATGAACTTATCGCGTGCTCGCCACATAATTATAGAGGGTATCTCTCAACTCGAACTCGTACGTCAAACCATTAACAATCCCCACAACATGATCGTTGTCATACAGATCAAGCATGAATACAGCCATTTCCTTCGCGGTATGATATTTCGGCACAGTCCCATGATATTCGAATTCGGAGACATCGAAAGAAAGCTTCGCGAATTCTGTTTCTGTTGCGGCAGGTGCCAGCACTTTAGCCTGCATAAGTGCACCTTGACTCTTCAACTCATGAGAGAGTCCTTCAGTAAAGGCACTCACATAGAACTTAGTCGCACAGTACGTAATGGCATTTCCCACAATCGTATAGCCGCCACCGGATGAAACGTTGATTAATTGTGTTCCTTCAACATTGGAGTAATCACGAACGAATAGAGAGGAAAGGATCGTCAACGATTCAATGTTCAGATGCAGCATTGCAGAAATTTTATCTAAATCTTGCTTGGCCACTGAAGCGAAATTTCCAAATCCCGCATTGTTGATCCAAGTTTCGATTTCGAACCCTTGTAGATCCTCATAAAGCTTATAAGCATTACTAGAAACGGATAAGTCAGTCACTCGAATAACGACAACTACATCGGGGTAGTTATGATTGATTTCAGATTTTAGCTCCTCCAGTTGCTCCCTTCTGCGGGCTGTAACAATTAAGTTTTTACCGCGAGCCGCAAAGGCTAGAGCGGTTTCATAACCTATACCTGAACTGGCGCCTGTAACTACAGTATATTTCATGTGAATTCCTCCGTTTTTACAAGAATATTTAGTGTTTCAACAACGATGTAATCATAAAGCTTAGAGTTTACTCTAAGTCAAATGTTTTTTATAATTATGGGGACTCTTAAAATCAACATAGATTCGGGGGCTTGTATGTATACGATCAGCGATGTAGCCAAATTACTAGGGATTACCGCATATACACTGAGATATTATGAAAAGGAAAAGATTATTGCTCCGATACGGAATGCGAATGGAGAAAGAATATATGATGACTCCAATCTTGCTTGGCTGCGATTTGTGATGAGGTTGAAACAAACCCAAATGCCGATCTCACAAATTAGAGAATATGCGCAGTTATATTTAGAAGGAGAGCATACGGCCCAAGCCCGCTTGAACCTTCTTGAGAATCATAGTAACTCTATACAGAGCCAAATCAGAAACTTAACAGCCACAGAGAAGATGTTGAAAGACAAAATTGCAGCCTACAAAAATTCCCTTACGAAAGAGACAGGCATTCACTAAGCAGGCAACATAAAAGTATGCTAATGATTAAGATAATTGAGGGTTCAAAGAAAGGGCCCTCACGATTCATTGATAGACGCTAGTTCCGCACGTATGTTTGCGGAACTAGCGTCTTTTGCTTTTGGGCTAGACTCCGGCAAAATAGCCGTATGCCTCGCTATTCGCATCCTCGTCTCATTCGGCAATACCTTATTGACAGCGCTAGATGTATTCGTTATTGTGTTTAGAAACATGATTCAATTGAGAATGATTATCTCTTGAGAATTTAAAGGGAGTTTGCGAATCAGCTATGGACGTTCTGAAACTTATACAAATATGGAACCAGGTGATTATGAGTGTGCTGGACGTAAGGCTAAAGCAGGCCGGAACCGAGAACGATTTGAATCAATACCGTTTGCCAGCAAGCGCATTTATATTCGCTTTCCAAGGACAAGGCGAGTTGTGGGTTGATGATGAGGTGTGGCTGTGCGATCGTTTTCATGTACTGCACGCCGGCAAAGGCTCTTTGGTGACGGTTCGGAGCCGAGAAGCGCTGAATGTATATATCGTACTCTACAAAGCGTCTCTCCCCGCTTCGGCCTCGCGCGAATTTCATATGATGATGGAGGAATCCGACCCGTTTCTGGAAAGCTGGGGGTTCCCGCCTGGCGAACCGCTGGCCATGCTCGAGCTGCTTCAAACGATACGCGACGGTTGGCTTAATTCTGACGACGGATTGACCCGGCTGTCGGCCAAGGGAGACTTTATCCGCTTCGTTCACGCTGTCCTGAGGGAGCGTCTGTTCGGAGCTGGTGAGCCATCTTTATCGGAGCAAGTTATTCGGCATTTGTCCAGGAATTACCGCCAGCCGATCTCGTTTGAGGAGCTTGCTCGGCAATTGAATTACAGCCAACAATACATTTCGCGAAAATTTAAAGAACAGACGGGGCTCAGTCCGCTGGACTACGTCATTCGTTTCCGAATGGAAGATGCGAAGGCTCTGCTGGCCGGCACGATAGCAACGCAACAGGAAATAGCATCACATGTCGGTTATCCGGACCTCATTTATTTCAGCCGCATGTTCAAAAAGTATGTCGGCATGACGCCAGGCCAATATCGTAAACGATACGGCCAGTTCGTTTCAGATTATGCAAGGAATATGTCACAATCGTCCGTTGTTCTAAGCCGGTCATTAAGCTATCCTTTTTATGTGAGTGATATTGATTATCAATTTCAACAGGATGGGGCGAATAAAATGACTAGAGCAACCAGAAGTTTTTATGCAGTGATGCTGTTATGTTTGACCGTGATGTTAACAGCTTGTGGTGGGGCGGTGAACAACGGAGGCGCAACGAACAGCCAGGTTGCCGTTAGCGCTTCTCCAACCATGGTCACCCAAGAGTCAGAGGTTTTGACATCTTCGGAGATCAAGGTAGTTAAGACTGCTTTCGGCGATGTCGAGGTTCCTGCACATCCTCAGCGCGTAGCGGCAATTTCTTATCTCGGCACCGTACTTGCGCTGGAAGTCCAGCCGATCGCAGCCGAATCGTTCTTGATGTCGAGTCCTTATCTTGAGGGAATGCTGGACGTCGTGACGGATGTAGGTGACTCATTAGAGAAGCTGCTGGAGCTCAATCCGGATTTAATCATAACGCATAATCCACAGCCTGAGGTAGTCGATAAATATCAGATGATCGCACCTACGGTATCTGTTCCTTACAATCAGTTTGCATCCATTCAGGAGGAAATGATGTATTTCGGCGACTTGCTGGATAAACGCGAGGAAGCGGAGAAATGGAACGAACAATTCGAGAAGGACATTGCAGACATTCGGGAGAAAGTCCAACAAGCCGTTCCCGAAGGAGAGACGCTTTCAATTATGCAAGAGTACGATGGAAACGTGAGCCTTTTTGGTCCGAAGTCGGGACGAGGCGGCCGGCTAATGTATGAAATAATGGGGCTGAAACCGCCGACGACGGTTCCAGAATTTATGCTGAAAGAATCCTACTATGAATTTTCGCTGGAGAAACTTTCGGAGTACATGGGTGATTATTTGATTCTGACGACAGAAGCCAGCTTGGAATCGCTGCAGGCTGATCCGATCTGGGGGACGCTCGAGCCGATTCGCAACAATCGGGTATTTTTATGGACGGAGAACCAATCCTGGTACCGCGACCCAATCGCCGTGAAAAGACAAATCAACGAATTGACCGACTGGATCATGGAGGCAGCGAGTCGGTAACTGCCCAAAGTATGGATTGATCGAACAACGGTAAGTTAAAATCAGAACTTGCCGTTACAGCCAGCGCGCTGATCCGTACCATTAGTGACGACAGGAAATTTTTGAGCAGAAAGTTGGAGAGTGCTGTAATAAGGGTGTGAAATAGTTCGACAGAGGGTGTCCCAAACGTCATAAATTGACGTAGGGATACCCTCCTTTTTTAATGAGTGAGCGAAGCGAGAAGGAGGGAAGGAGCTAGAGATTGTGCTGAACGGTCAAGGTTATATCTCTTTCTATGCAAAGGTTATTTCCAAAATTCAGGTGAAAAGTAGGTAGACTCAGGACAAGCGATCACTATAATGGAAATATGAGACATTCATAGAACCGATCAATAGGATATAAATAGAATCCGGCTGAGTAAAAAAAAGCGATTAGAGGAGGCCATCTCGTGGGAAGATCATTCGCAAATTTGCATATCAAGTCGAACAACCTTGAGAAGACTGTCGAAGCATTAAGAGAGCTAAGCGAAGGGCATGCCAAAGTATTAGGCAAGTCCAATCATGAGGCTCCAGAGAGCAAAGTTGTCATGTACGTAAGCAAAAGCAACGAGAACTGGATCAGCGTGCTCCACGATTATTTTGTATGGGGTACGGTGAAGGAGGCCGGCAAAACGTTGTCCCAGCTTATCGGGGAGCCAGTGATGACCGCAGGATATATGAATGAGGAAATATTCGAGTTGTCGTTGTTCGAGAATGGAGACATTCAAGCCGAAAAGATCTTTTGTGAACAGTGGACGAGGGATGAATATGAACAACTCCGGGAAGAGCGTCTCAATGATGACTACCTGCGAAAAGCGTTGGATATCCGTAATGAGGATTTTGACGGCTTCATTGACATAACGAGTCCGGGACAAGCCGTAGATAAGCTGTCAGAACTCGTAAGTATGTCTTTATGGAGTGATTGGGAGTGGATCCCGTACGAAGAAACTCTCAGAAAACGATTTGTGAAATATGAATTTTGAAAATACACGAGCAAATGGCTAAGGACAGCTGAGATGACATTTTAGTACATGGCGGTGAGCGAAAAGAAATGGATAGATTAAAGAACAGCGGATTTTATAAGCTTAGATTCTTCATAAGGCCGGAAGAGTTTGAAAGCGTTTTGAAGCTTTTTGAACATAAGCAAGCGCAATTTCATCTAACCAATTATGCCCAGACAGAGCATGATCTGAATCAGGTGTATGAGGCGTATAAGACCTTTTATGATTATTTTAGGGCAGAAGAAAAAAGGAATGAGGGTTTCCCTTTCTTTGTTTATTCTATTTCTGTTGCGTCTGATAATGAAAGCTCTGGATTTTTCGCGAGAAATGAAGGTGTCTATTTTCCATATTACGGACAATGGGCAGAGGATGAACTGCCGTGTATCTTGCTATCATTTCCTAAAGGCTTTCAAATAGATTTGGAAGATGAAAAAGGGAAGTATTATATCTATGAGGATATTCGGGACCATAAGCCATTAACATATACGTTTTTCGATGAAATAACGGGTGCTATTAAAAAAATGACAAGGCCGCTTCGCTTCTCGGCGCATGATGCAGATGCTATGAAGGAGCAAAAGCCTTCTGTGCGTATAAGCCATGGTGCGATGCAAGATTTGAGCAAATCGTGGATTTTCAATAAATATGGGCTTGTGATGGGTGGAAAATAGTTCAGGGCAAATGACACCGAAGCACTGGCCAAGCTGGAGAATTCAAAAATTGGGGATTGATATGTTGCACTCTCTAAAATTTCAGTATTATCTTGGATAAAAAAGCTCCTCAACCTGCAATATTTTAAAGAATTCTCTTATTTGGAAGAGTTGCATGTTGGGGGCAGCAGGAGGAGTATTTATGTACATCGTATCTCGGCCAAAACCGCTGTCTGATGACCAAAACCAAGCACTTGCGAAGGAAGATGCCGCTGTTTATCCACCGGGCTACCTCCGGTTTTTGCGGCGATTCGGCGAAGGAACTTACAGAGGGTGGTTGAATGTTCAGCTTCCGGATGCGGAGGTGCTCAAACCTTTTGCAGAGTACGGATTATGGGAGCATGACGAAAACAGCCCCATTACTGAGCAACAGATCGGGGAGTGTATCGTTATAGGTACAACGGTTGACGGTGATTTTCTGGCAGTGTATCCACAGACAGCTGGGCTGCTCTGGCTACCTCGGCATGCGGAGCACGTGAAGGCGATTTTCCTGCAGGTACCGGAGCAGGAAGACGAGGGGATGTACGCTTTGGTGCTGGACGAAATATATCGTCAGGTGTATGGAATCATTCAAGGGGAGAACGTCTATTATGAACCGTGGACGGGCACTCGCAGCCATCGCTTTTTGCGTTTGCCACAAGGGCAGGACCAGCTTACGCTACCCGAACTGGCTGGATTGTGCCAACATGAATTTCCGCCGGATTTGTTTAATGAGAATGCCTATGCTTGTTTCCTGTTCTACCGGCAGCTGGGAGGCTATGTACGATTGAATTATGCCTACCAGCAAGAGGTGGCCGTCTTCTATGAACAGGATACGGGGCAGGCGTTTGCCGATATGGAGCAGTGGCTCTTGTCGAAAGGCTGCGAAGCGATTTCAGAAAATAACAGCTGATCTGGGTGCTCCTTACGTATGGGAGAGGGAGGTAGGCATGAAACTAGTTTTTACTTTGGATACACATGGAACGTGTGTGGGTCAATTTGTCAGAGTCAGTTGCTAAATATAATAAGCATGCAGATAAGAAAACCCAAAATCAACTACTGGACCTAGTGAAAAAATGGATGCTCGAAAATAATTGGCTAAATGGAAAGTTAAATCAAGCACGGAAACTACTTTCGCAAGACATGGGTCTTTATGAAGTCAGCCAGAAATTGCAGATGCCATTAGAAGAGATTGAGTATATCCTTCTCCGTATGAATGACTATGAGCCAACTGATATTCATCCTGATAACCTTGTAGTAGAAAAAGCGCCGCCATATCATTTGTAGAAGGCTGGAGCTAATAGAAGACATCCTGCCTGAGCGGATCCACTAACGGAAAGGAGGAAGCCGATGCAAGAAATAGAGACGCTGGCGATAGAGATCGCCGATGCTGCTAGAACGTCTTTTCGCACTCTTTTTGAAAATGGCGAACGTTACTATTACTGTACTCTATACACTACTGGCGAGGGACATGCGCCAAGTATCTCCGCCTGGTCGTGGGAAGCTTTGGAGATGGAAGCAGCCAGGCAAGGAGTCGAAAGTGACACACCGGCATCGACGATTGCGGAACTTATCAAATGGTCTTATGCGGATTCGCCCTATTGTTGTTTCGGCGATGAGAACTTCGATAACGTTAAACAACGATTTACCGAGCGTCCTTTCATTGCGGATCTTGAGAATGACGAAGGGAATCGTGAGTTTGATTTGAGGCTGAAGGCCATGGAGCTGGCGATGAAAATGCTCGATGATGAAGGTGTGTTTGCCTTGAATCAACTGCGAGAGTCAGTATGCGTCCTTGTCGAAGTCATGCCGCCGGATGAGATCAATACTGAGATCGCCCTCCGTTTGAATCGGGCAGAATCTTCGGCTATGCAAGTATGGTTGGCGGAAGCGGCGGAGTAGAAGCCTCCGCTTTCGGGAACCGTCTACTATATTCGGATTTAATAAAATGGTCGAGATTAAGCAGGGCGTAAGCCTTGGGGCATGTGAGGAAATAATGGGAATTTCAAAATGAAGGGAAAATAATGTATGAGCAATCTTTTCCGATTCATTCCTATTAGCCAGCTAGCAGATAAATTTCCCGAAGGATCTTGGTGGGCGAAGTTTTACCAAGATTTTAGTGACGAGCAACTTGCCGCTTACTATGAAGGGGATTTGACGCTGCCTTCTCTTAATCTAGATTGGGAGCAACCTTTCCCGCAACAAAAAGAGGTAATCATCATTTTTATAGAAGGAAATTTTACTGTAGACAATCTTTATAATAAAGAAACTGATGGCGCCATAGGGCTTTTGGTGACCGGTAATTTGAGTGCAAAAAATATAGCTGTAGGAGGTCAGGAAATTTATGTTTCGGGCAACCTGATGATTGAGGAAATATTATGCGGCTCCTACAATCATGGGGAAACGATTGTTAAAGGTGATCTCAGCGCTGCGGTTTTAGTTCAGGATGACGAGTACAGTTTCAAAGTGGACGGCCATAAATCGATCGCCTGCTTAGTAAATGTGTGGGAGGGGGACGGCGTATTTCAGGAGCTTCCGGTGGACATTCATGAGGTGTTGATTGATGAAGTTTTTTTGGATATGGATGAGGATGAGGAGGACTTTTCCTTTGCCACACTGGTGAACGTAATTAAAGAAGGCCGTTCTGCTCTAAAAAAAATAAATGAATCCCCCACTAGCAAGAACGCAGTTCATTTATATTTCACCCATAACACGATCAATGAAGAAAATATATTGAAGTTGACGCAGTGTATTTTAATGCCAAGTGACAAGCCTTCTTTTAATTTTCGCGAGCAAGACGTTTTTTTCAAAGTTCAACTGGAGCATATTGATGCTGACGGGGATGAGCGGGATCTTAGCGTTTATATGAATGATAACCGGCATCACTATTATATTTGGCTGGAGCAAGATCATTCTGTCGGTTTGTTGAAGAGAACCATAGAAGAAGGGTCTGAGTGGGAGGACATTACAGAAGAGTCTCAGGAACAACTAGCAGAGATTAGCGATTGCTGGACGATGTTGCTGACCTGCGTTAATATGGCTGAGCTTTATTTACCAAACATTGAGGTACAGTATGTGCAAGACATTTTGCAACACACTTTAATTCAGGAATTATATTCGGAAGTGGAGGAGAATGGCGGGTTCTGGGACGGCTCCAAATGTTACAGCTTCCGTCAAACGCATACGGACGAGGACGGAGACCTCCTACATGGTCGGATTGAAATCAGGACTCCAGATGAAGCGTATTATTTTTATACACTGGACAATGGAACTTATGTTTCCCGGCATTATCAGCCGCCCGATCAATATGGTAAGCAGGACATGCCCTATTTGGATCTTAGGCGCTGGGAAGCATCAGAGCGGTATTTTACAAGATTCAAACAATTTATTACTGAGAAGATAGAGTCAGGTGTGAATAGTTAGATCTTGATATGCTTTAGAGGAAAGGATGATAGAAATGCCAAATGATAGCCAAGCTGGTCCTTCAGCTGGTTCTGTTAGAGAAGTTGGTAGTTATCCTATCAACCTGACAGGTCCACGTAGTCATACTCTTGTCCTTAGGCCCGGTGTGGGCAGTCTATCCATGGGTCCGTCGCAATTGGGGAAAAAGGTTGACCTTCATGTCGCGTCTGATGCGCCTATCGATTGGACCGTATTCGATGTCTTTGCCACACCGGCCGGCTCTCCCTGGCCGCGATTTCTGCATTATACAGGCAGTGATTTAGGCTTCTTTGACTGGGCACAGAAGCGTCCCATTGAAGAGATGACATGGACTCCGATCCTGTCTGCAGACACGGTGGTGGACGCCAGTCAGTCCAATTTGCATGGCTTGCATGTCGAGTCGGAACCATCCGGGAGGTCCCTTAGCCTAATACTTCCGAAGCAGCCTTTCCGCCTAAGTGTGACTGGCGATCTATCACGCTTCTCGGCCACAGGTGATATGCCATCTTCTCTTACACTAGCACCGCGCACCGGCCGACGTAAGAATGATTCCCCTTTTTTGCTGCCCGATATGGGGGAGCTGCACCAGGTAACGAGCTTGACGCTACATAACGCACCGCTGGGACAGCCCATCTCGCTAGAGTGTCTAAACCGGTACCCAAACCTTAAATCACTGAGTTTGTGGGGAAACTTCTGCGATTTGAATCTATTGGCTCATCATACCGAGTTAACGAATCTGGAGCTGCGCTTCATGCCTGATCTGGAGGATTTGCCGACCTTGAACGCGTGGCCGTTGCTTGACAGATTTATCGCCTACAATGTGGAAGAGAGCGCTGGCAAGCATCTAAAAAAGCAAATGAAAACTCGCGCTGAAACCCGTCCTTGGACCGACCATGCTTCAGTGAGCCAATTACGAAAGCCAGAGTGGTGGACGACCGAGTTTGGCCGCCCATTCTCCTCCTGGACTAAACGTCTAGCCAAGCTGGCTAATGAAGCTTACAACGTTGCACAGGTAACCTTGTCCGAGGCCCATAGCTTTGCTGAAGCAGAGGCCGCCATTACCGCTTTCACCGTGCGCTTCAACAATCTTAAGGGCATCGAAACCACCGAACGAGAAGATCTTGGTGAAGCGGTATGGCAACTTAGCCAGTCTGACCACTTGATTGGCCAGCCTATCACAGAGGAGATGGCTCAACACTGGTTCGATGCAGCGCGCGATTACTAAATGAATTGAATGTCACACCCCTAGAATAGAAATCGGATTGACCCAGGGGTTTATCCAATGTCTATTCTAAGGGGTGCACTTTACTATACTGGCGGGGTTTTGTTATACGATCATCCCCATTTCTCGGAGTCTATCTTTAATTTTCTTTAAACGAGCTTCTTTTTCGCTGTCTTCAGTTAATACCTCTACAGATGTTTCGTTATACTTCTTAATGATCCTCTTTAAAGTTAATTCTTTCATTTCCTTTTTACTGTGGATGGTAACAGGAGGGACAGTTGTATAGTTTTCTATGGTCTTGGGATCTGCAGAAATTCGTTCTAGTAAACTAAGTAGAAGCACCAGTCTTTGCTGGCCCAACCTCGGAACTTGGTATAGTTTTTTCCATGTGGAATTTAATAGATGATCAAGGTCTGTATATCCCTTTGAGTATAAAGCGTTTATGAGGCCTGTTAAATTTGGACCCCGTTCTTCTGCATGAGCCACAGCAACAATACAAGCAATATTCTTAGAATAAAGATGCGCCGGAAGTGGAAAAAAATGTATTAATGCCGCATTTCCGTCGATGATGTCAATCATGATGATATACCTCCATTAAAATATGTGTTCACTATACATGTTTAGTATTCTGGCAAGATTATGAGTCAGTAGGGTGAATTTCTCTGACTTGGTACAATAGATTAATACACTCTGCATTATTAAACCCCAAGCTACTGATCATTTTCTGAACACCAGCAAAACCCATTACATAAGCTCTTAGAATATGTAGCAGATATGATTCGTTGCGCTTCATAATCATTGCTAAGTAATGATATGATATAGGCATCAATTTTGTGGGGTGCACTGATATGGATTTCCGAATCAAAGAACTAGTTAATGCTACACAGCAAACCTATGGATTGGACAACTACTACTTACATACAAATGAAATTTATCGCGAAGTTACGATGCTGGGAGAAACCGACTATTTGCTTAGTATGGAATGGTTTCCTTCTCACATTAAGGAATGGAAGGAGGATTATAATCCGGAAGGAACTGCAGTCATTACGCTTGACTTACTATCCCGCAACTATAAAAGTGTTATTTTTGTTGGAGGGAAATCTTATGCAAATCGAACACCATTCCAAAACATTGAAATAAACGGCGTTATTCAGTGGATGGAAGCTGAAGTAGGGCTTGAATATGGTAAACAATTCTACCTATTGAAGGAAGAAAGAGGAGAATATCATTTTGCCGAATGTATAGACGGTATCCCCATCTCCCCCGGCGGGCGAATGGAGTTACGCTTCGATGCGGAAGGTAGGATTATTTTTTATAGTGTATATGGCCAGTTTCCTTCTAGCTCCCTTGTGCACAAAGAGCATTATTCTCTCACGCTTCAAGCGGTAGAGCCACTGGCGAAAAAACAACTACAGCTTATCGAATATCCAGTGTACGAGATGAAGCATCTCCTGCCGATCTATGGGATAGAAGAAATCTACATTACAAATGATGGAACAACCACAATTCCATTTGAGATGATATCAGGTACGAGAGCACGACTGAATATTGATCAAGTAATACATTGGGAGCAAGTGGACACGGAACAGTTCGCAAGGACGGAGATCCGTCTGCAAGAAGTAGTTACAATCGAACAGGCAGTAGCACGTGAGCCGCATCCAGATTCATTTTCAATCACAGACGTAGAACAAGCCCAATGTATAGCCGCAGTCGAAGCTGGTTTAAGCCAGCTCTATCCGGATGAATCCGGACAATGGATACTGAAGACTTTACATCGGGAAAGAGGACATATTCAAGCGACATTGAGGAGGAATGCGCCAAGTAATCGTATTTTTCAGCATAAGATCCTCCTGTTTATCGATACGAAAAATTATAAGGTTATAAATTATATGGATAACAAGTTAATGCTCGATACGTTTGATGAGTTCCAGAGCGAAGGGGAAATTGCTGTGAGCCATGACGAAGCTTATGACAAGCTCAGGGGATGGTTCGAATTAACACCCGTCTATGTGTATAATCCTGGGCAGAAGAAGTATGTGCTGTGCGGGAAGCTGGATTGTGATTTTGCAGTGAAGGCTACTAGCGGAGATGTGGTGGAGTTGGGTAGTTTGGATTGATAGTGAAACCAGATTGATTTAGTCAAAAAGATAACATCCGAAACTCATGTCCAAGAGACATGGGTTTTTCTTTATGTAGTTGGATGCCAAAAATTTAGACTTAATGAAAATAATTGTATGGAAATTTGATATACACGCAGAGAAATTCCGGTGTATAGCGTCAAATATAAGTAGACGTTAGAAAAAAAGAAAGTTCCGTTAGGTACAATGGATGAAATGAGAGAAAATAACCGTTTTAAGGATGGTGAATGAGTTGGGTTTCAAAATACGTAAAAACACGGTGCAGTCCGTCTGGATGATGTGGGAAAAAGCTTTTGCGTTGCTTTCACATTTTCGCGGATCGCATAAGTCACGCTTTGGAATATGTACCGTGATGCTAAAAAAGCACCGGGGACAGCCTATTGTATGCCAAGACGCCACGGTCATCAATCAGGGAGAGTGGGTGGGAGAACTCCACCTCGACAATGAAAGAATCCTGAAGTTGATCCGGTCCGAAGGATCGGATCGTGCCGCACTGCAAACGGCTCGCATGCTGCGCAAATCAATGCACCAAATCAATGAAGCCTTCGAATCGCAGTCCGAGTTCAGGCAGGTCAAGGCTTTGTTGGGGATTACACTGCTCCATCGGGGATTAACACACGGTCTTGGTTTTGAACAACAAAATATAAAGTCCGGCGTTTTCGAACGCATCACCACCATCTATCTTCGATTGCTGCTGTCTGCCATGCATCCGGAAGGGAGACAAAGAATCAATCGGCGAACAGAGCAACTGGTCCCGATGTTACTGATACATTCACGCGCCTCACTGAAAAATCGATTCTCACCCGGACAGAACTACTCTGGATAGGTCTAAAGCTTGTTATATGGAGGTGTAATCATGCTTACATATCTGATAGGAGGAATACTATGTGCCGCCACTCTTTACATGTTTATTCCGAGTTTGATTACGCGAGTGAGCGGCTTTGGTGTCTTTCGCAAAGGAACGGTGAAAAAACAGGTGGCATTCACTTTTGATGATGGGCCACATCCGAAATATACGCCGGAATTGCTGGATTTATTGAAGTTACATCAAGTGAAGGCTACTTTTTTCGTGCTTGGATCGCGAGCGGAGCAGTATCCAGATCTGATCAGAAGAATGGATCGGGAAGGCCATCAGATTGGCATCCATAATTATTGCCATACATCTAACTGGCTGATGCTGCCCAGTACTGTTAGGCGAGAACATCTGGACCGCTCCGCTGATATTATAGAGTCTATTGTCGGAATCAGACCCAATCATTACCGTCCACCCTGGGGATTAATCAATCTATTTGATTTCTTTCGGCACAAGCAGTATCGAATTATTTTATGGTCCCTGAAGGCGGGCGACTGGAACATCCGGGCCTGTCAAACCCGGATGCAGGCCATTCTATTAGGTGGAATCACCGATGGCTCCGTTGTTTTACTTCACGACAGCGGTGAGACTGCGGGCGCGGACCGGCATGCTCCTTATTTTATGTTGCAAGCTCTAGAAGAAGTGCTAAACCAACTGCAGGCAAGAAACCTGCAATTTGTTCGGCTTGACGAAATGTCTTGACGTTGCTATTTAGACTTAAATTGTTTGCGGAAGCAGAGCGGCGAGATGCCCATTATTAATTTGAAGGTTCGTCCAAAATGGGAGGTGTTATCAAACCCAACCATTCCCGCAATTTCAGTAACATTAAACGAAGAGCCAACCAGCAAATCACGCGCTTTTTTGATGCGGATATTATTGATATATTCAATGAAGCTGAACCCGGTGGATTCTTTAAAAGTTCGGCAAAGGTAGGAGGAGCTTATGTCGAATTGCCGTGAAATCTCACAGAGCTTAAGCGGTTCCATATAATGTTGATTTACATAATTAACGATGTCCAGGACTTTCTTATGTGTACGATTGGATTCCACAAATGAAGCTACGCGGCTGTCAAATAGTTTACGATTAAGATAGAGGAGCAGCTCCACCAATAATATTTGTTGGTACTGTTCATATCCGCGGGCTTGCTTCTTCCCCTCCTGGATCATTTTCTGAAAAAGCTGTTCGATGAAATATTGATCCATCCCGGTCATCTTCAAAGCGCGGTAATCACTTTTGAACAATTCGAGCAGTTCCTCACATTGACTGCCGGTGCAGAAATGCTGCAGGAATTCTTTTTTAAACAGGAGTGTTACCCGCTCATACATATTGCAGCCTGAATTGACCAGTTTGTGCATTTCGTGAATATCCATAAATAGCAGCGTTCCGCCCGCAACCTGATAGGTTCTGTCCCCTATAAAATAATAAAAATCCCCGGATATTAAATACAGAATCTCATATGCATCATGATAGTGTCTTGCAGGCATGCTGGTGTATACCTGTTTCTTGCGGCTGATGTCAAAAAGAGTAGACTCATAAAATACCGGCTTCATTCAGCACCTCCTAAGAGGATTGTAGACTTAATCTATGGTTTGTAGCAACATATGTATAAAAATTAATAAATACAAGAAAATACGTGCTGTTTGGACAAACTTTTTGAGATAAGCTTGAACTGAATTACCAAGTGTTGGTAAAAGGAGGGCTGTCATGCACAGATGGGTTGGGGATAAGGTTCACTGCCGCTAAAAGTTAAAGCGCTTAAACTATTCAATTAAAGGAGAGATTGCGGTGCTAAATTCAACGAAGAGTAAGGTTTCCAAGAAGATGAAATTTTCATTGTTGATCGTGCTCAGTTTTTCAATGATTTTTTCTTATGGCTGTCTGTCCAAAACATCTCAACAGAAAAGTTATGCGGCAGGGAACCCTGATTCTAATTTTTCACCGGCAACACTTCAATTCTTGCGTGACAACACAGGACTGGATGGTGAGCAGTGGAACAATATTATGATGCTTGTCAACAAACCGGAGCAGGACGATCTGAACTGGATCGATTTTTACGGATATTGTGAAGATATTGATGATGACCGCGGGTATACGATTGGAATATTTGGTGCAACTACAGGCGGCTCAAATGATACCGGTCCTGACGGTCCGGATCTGTTCAAGGCATATGACGCTGCTAAAGGCGCGAGTAATCCTTCGGTTAAAGGTGCATTGGCCCGGATCGGTGTTAAGGGTTCGATGAAAGGGAAGATCCTCGAGATCAATGAAAGCGAAGAGAGCTTCTGTAGAAAAATCGGCAATTTGCAAGATGATCCCGAGTGGAGAGAGGCTATGTGGAAAACGTTCTACAATATCTATATTAAATACAGTGTGGAGCAGGCCCGCAAACGCGGCTTTAACTCGGCATTAACTATTGGTTCCTTCGTGGATGCAGCGCTGAACCATGGAGCTACCGGCGGCTCCGAGACCCTTCAAGGGCTTTTGGGTAAATCCGGAAGTAGCACGGATGAGAAGACTTTCATGACCAAATTTTATAAAGAACGGACCAAGATTGTGGATACTAATGAGTACAACTCTCCGCCTAACGGCAAGAACCGTGTGAAGCAGTGGAGTAATTTGCTGAACATGGGAGAGACAGACCTGAAAGGTGCAGATTCGGCAATTCTTCAAGTCACCGACTGGGAACTCCAATAACAGGAATGTAAGGGCAGTAGAACCACCGTTCTTCTCGGTGACTGCGGTTCGATGATAAGTGAGATTAAGGAAGAGGGAGATGGGCTGAATGGATAACAACCAATCTTATCTCAAAAATAGATTTTACAAGGTAATCAGTCTAATGGTTATAGGTTTGCTGCTTGCCATGGAGTTGACCGGGTTTGTCTCAGCAGGAAGAGAGGGAAATGAGGAAGATCTTGCAAGCGAAGCAACTGCAGTTCAGGAAACGATTGCCCAGTGGATTTTTAAAGACAAAGGCGAGAACGGTGTATTTCCGGCTACAGGCGGGGTATATCAGACGGCTTCATCCATTCGTGATGTAGGAACTAATACGAATGCGTACACCTATGAGTCAGGTGAGAACAGCGTACGCAACCAGGGGTGGCATGAAGGAACGGGCCTGAAATACTGGCTTGCCACGCTTTCTACCAAAGGTTTCGAAGGTATCTTCCTCTCTTCACAGCAAACTTCTTCAAGTACAGGACCCAGGGATTTTAAGGTGCAATACAGTATAGATCAACAGGAATGGACAGATGTTACGGGCGGCAACCTTGTTTTAGCCCAGAACAATTTTAATTGTTCCAATAATTCCTGCAAATTAACTAACCTCGCTTTGCCTGCGGGAACAAACAATCAAGATGTACTCTATATCCGCTGGGTGGTAAACTCTGCGAAAAGTGTAAGCGGGGGAACGGTGTCCAGCTCAGGCTCAAGCAGAATCAAAGATGTGATAATTAAAGGAACACGCAGCAGCGGCGAACCTGGGGACACTCCCACACTTGAGGTAAGCAAAACTCCCGCTTCAGGGGCTGCAGATGTTTCCCTTAACGCAGAGATCACAGTGAAGTTTAACAAAGCGATCAGTCTCGACAGTGGTTATCAAGTTGTAATCACGGAAAACAATCTCCCTCTTAATAACATTTCTGCTTCGCTCCTCGGTCAAGACACAGTCAGAGTCAGCCACCCTAATTTTACTGCCGGCAAAACTTACAACGTGACCGTCCCTAAAGAGCTTGTTAAGGGGACTGCGGATGGCCGGACACCTGAGAACGATATTACCTGGAGCTTTAAGACAAAGTCTCCGGATACCGGCATCAAAACACCAACGCTGCTGAACATGACTTTTAACGGGGACCCAAAGACAAGTATCGCCTTTGACTGGTATACAGCCGAAACCGTCAGAGGTACAGTAGTGCAAGTAGTGGAGGCCTCCAATGCGGGAGGAAGCGAGTTTCCGGAACAACTGGCAGCTTCTTATGAGGGCAGCTCAACAGTTATTGAAACCTTAATGACATCAGGAGACAGAAGTTCTAAAAAGTATAAAAAGTTCGCCAGCCACAAGGTTATTGCAAGCGGTCTTAAGCCTGGAACCCAATATATCTACCGGGCCGGTAACGGTGATGCGGACGGCTGGAGCGAGGCGGGTTCTTTTACCACGGACAAGGCGAATAATCAGGATTTCCATTTCCTCTATGTAACCGACACCCAAGGCTCAAGTAAATCGAATTTTGATCTGTGGCAGGATACTTTTAAGAGAGCTATTGAGAAAACGGTAGATCCCAAGTTTGTTCTTCTTACAGGGGATCTAACGGATGATGGTGATCTGGAGCAGCTGTGGCAGTGGTTCTTGGGTGTGCCGAAAAAGGAATTTGCCAATGTGCCATTTGCACCGATTATCGGCAACCATGAGATAGAAGATTATCCGAATAACAACTTCTATAACCATTTTAATCTTCCGAAAGATGTCGGGACGGGTGCTCATGACGGTTCGGTATATGCTTTCGAATACGGCGATGCCCTGTTTATGCAGATCAATTCCCAGTACGAAGGGGAGGTCAAGCCATACAAAGCGGATATTCAGTTCACCAAACAATTGGAATGGATGCGGAATCAGGTGGCAAAGACCGATAAAAAGTGGAAATTCGTCTCGATGCATAAGGGAGCGTATTCTTCAGGGGATAATGCTTCGGCAGAAAGCGACCGGGTAGAATTTTACCGGAAATATCTGATTCCTGTATTGGATGAGCTGGGTGTGGACATGGTTTTTGAAGGTCATGACCATATGTATATGAGGTCTTTTCAAATGCTGAACAACGTTCCGATTAAGAATGTCATTACCGATGAGCAAGGAAATGTGCTGAATCCCAAAGGGACCGTATATCTAATGGGCAACTCGGCAGCTTCGAAATTCTATGCTATTAATCCAGATGCAGACACTTTTTTTGCAGCAAAAAACGATCAGCCCAACAAGAAAATGTTCGTGGATGTTTCCATTACAAGCGACGTGCTGAAATTCACATCCTACACAGCAGTTAAAGATAAACCCCTTGCCGTCTATGATGCTTACAGTATTAAACGGACTGATGTCAAACCCGGCATTGTCCAAAATCCAAGCGCAGTAAGACAGTCAGGGAACCGTGCAGTTCTTTCTTGGAAAGCGCCAGCAAATAGTTCTGAGCCGGTGCGAGGTTACCGGATTTACGAGAAAAATGATAAAGTCAGCACAAACTGGAGCGTGTATGTACCGACGGTAAGCGGTCAGACGAGTTACAGCTATACATTAAACGGCATAGATTCTGCTAAAGCCTACAATTTCGTTATTAAAGCAGTGGGGACAAGAAATAACTCGCTTCCAGCAGAGGCAGGAATACAATGAAAGGATAGAGGAGGCGTTGACGGGGCTTAGGCATCCGTTAACGCCTTTTTTTAGTTGTTGAAGCTGTCCATTCCTCCTACGGAACTCCTCAGAAAGATAGCCTCACTTTTTACCAGATCATGATTCATTGCGCATTGGCGTGACTTTTGTTCCTTTTAACGGCATAACCTCTGCATTGGTACCTTCAAAATATAACGGCAGTCCTTCTGCCAGAATAGGCAAGAGGGTTTGGGTTGGGTCCTACGAAACCTAGAATGGGGATGAAAAATTTAAGTGCCATCCATGCATAGACACCAGGTAAGCCGTGAATCAAAAATACGCAGATCCATGACAGTAAAGCTGCAGCCAAAATTGTACTACCTAAATACCCGAATGCTTGAATTATTCTTTTCATATTCGCACCTAACGTATAAGAAAGTGTCTAATAGTTAGACGAATATAACTGTAAAAATCACTTCAATTGCTAACATATCCGAGGCTCGATACGGTTATTTGGATAATACCACCATAGGGAAATCTGAAAAACAAACATTTGTACAACTGTATTTGTCTTGTACCGTTCTTTGAAGTTAGTAATAAACTATATCAATCTCAGAAAAGGAGTTGATTTAGTTGGCTAACAGTGATATACGTCTTACTCTTTGGTCGGGTACTAATTTTACCAATCGTCGGATTCGATTCAGACGTGGAGGAGTTGCGGTTCGTGATCTTGGAGCGTTTCGGTTTAACAACGTTCTCTCGAGTTTCCGTCTCAGAAATGTTGTGGAAAGCTCTCAAGTAACGCTTGTGCTTTTTTCGCGAATTAACTTTCAGGGATCGTTCCGTGTGTTCCGTGGCAGCCAAAACGTAGCGAACTTGAATAATTTTAACTTTAACAATGTCACATCTTCGTTGATATTGGTAGGACGTATCCTTACAAGCTCCGAAATTTCGCAAATTCAAAGAACTGGTAGAGCGCCTCGAGATGTCCTCGTAATAAGACAATAATAATGCAAAGGGGGCGCCCTAGGGCGCCCCTTTTTTACAAATATCAGTAGCACAGGTCAAGACAAAATATGCATAGAATTTAATATAAAATAAGAGAATAGGTGCTGCTCCCGCAAACAATCCTCCTTTAAACTAGTAACGTACTTAACAAAATCTGCTAGAGGAGGATTCAAATGCGCAAAAAGGTTATCGGGAGAATTTGCAGTACAGTTATGATTTGCAGTCTGCTTGCAGCAGGCAACGGAACGACCTACGCCGATGGCGCCAATAACTCTGATGCTCCTACCAACAAATCGGTCAAAAACGTAATCCTGTTTATTACGGATGGGATGAGCTTATCCGATGTGAACTTGGCCAGATGGTATCAGGGAGGGCAGGCGCTTGCGATGGATAAGTATTTCAGCGGGCTGGTGAGAACATATTCTACGGATTCACTGACCACAGATTCCGCTGCGGGAGCTACGGCTTATGCTACAGGCCATAAGGTTAAGAGTGAGACGGTATCCATACTTCCAGACCGAATAACGATGCCTTTCATAAGCGCAGTTAAGCCAGAGGACGTGAACAAACCTCTGCCTACCCTTATGGATGCAGCGAGAATGGCAGGGAAAAGTACAGGAACGGTATTCACTTGTGAATTAACGGATGCGACGCCGGCTACATTTTTAAGTCATGCATACACGCGTGACAATGCGCAGTCTATTGCAGAACAGATGGTCTATAGTGGTGTAGATGTTCTACTTGGGGGTGGTTCCGGGTATTTGGTACCCGGCAAAGAAGACATTAACCGCAAGGACGGAGAAGATTTAACCAAAGTTCTGAAATCAAATGGGTATGAATACGTAACGGATAAAGCAGGGTTAATGAATTCTAAAACGAATAAAATCTGGGGTCTCTTCAACCCCGAAGCACTGGATGCTGATTTTGACCTGAACCCGCAAAAGCAACCGAGCCTTGCTGAAATGACCAAAGTAGCGATAGAGAAGTTGTCGCAGAACGAGAACGGTTTTATTCTGATGGTCGAAGCAAGCCAGATTGACTGGTATGGTCATGATAACGATCCAGTGGGTATTATGAGTGAGACCTTAGCGTTTGATAAAGCTTTCAAAGCCGCTGTTGACTTTGCAGAAAAAGACGGGAATACAGCAGTCTTATCGGTTTCGGATCATGCTACCGGCGGGCTCAATATGACGAACTATGATTCTACCAAAGACCTAATCTCCGTGCTGAAGAAAGCGAAGCATACCAGTTATTACATTGAAGGCAGTATTAATGAGAGCAATTTCAAAAAGGTCCTTGCGGATCATTATGGACTTAGTGATCTAACCAAAGAAGAAGCGGATCAAGTCAGATTGGGAATGCAGGATAACCTTTCGCCGGTCATCGGTAAAATTTTGGGGGATAAAATAGGTGTAACCTTCTCTACGGATGATCACACATCGGAAGAAGTTGGATTGTTCGCCTACCATCCGGCTAATTTTAAACCGACCGATTTCATGAACAGCGGTGTAATCCAGAATACGGATGTGAATAAGTATATTCAAGAAGTGACCGGACTCAATCTGGCGCAGCTTCAGGATACACTGTACGTATCCAGTGATAAATTCAAGGCCAAAGGAGCTACGATTACCCTAGATAAGACCGATAAGACTAATCCGGTGGTTGTAGTGAAAAAAGCAGGCCAAGTTCTCAAGCTGCCTATAGATAAAAATATCGCCATTCAGGATGGCAAAACAACGAAGCTAAATGTGCTGACGGTAATGATTAAAGATAAAGTGTGGATTTCGCAGGATGCTTTGGACTTAATTCCCTAATTCTTAAAGTTCATGTTGTGATCTGTCGCCTAAAAGTTAAAGCGCTTAAACTTGAGAACCCCTTTTTAAAAGGGGTTTTTGGGTTGAGATAGGAAATTTCAACTTGAATTGAGACGAGGAAAGCGAAGCTTTTATCGTTTGATTGCAGGCTTTGTTCCATAGGTCATTAAGCGCCAAACCTTTTCTAAAGGGCCCATGGAGAAAAACTTGAACCAGATGTTACTAAAAATGATTTGAATCATATAAATCAGAACTGCAATGTAGAGAATATCTTTTGGTGAAACGACTTTGAGACCTATCATTGAAATGATTGCCGTCCCTATAATGCTTTGTGCCACATAATTTGTAAACGCCATTTGACCCACCCGTGATATGGGTTTCAGGAATTTCACCATTTGTTTATTTTCTAATAGTAGAAACAATGTTGTTAAGTAGAACAAAGTGGTTGGGAGAGATCCTAAGCCCGTAACTGAATCTACATTGCTGTTCCCATTTTGAGAAGCGTTCCAAATCCATAGTGAAAAACCAATGAACAACAGAAATGATACCATTTGAATCCATCTAATTGGTCTTGATAATTCTTGTATGTGTGTCAGCCAACCTGACTTTGCGGTTAAAAAACCAGCTAAAAACATAATAAAAATTTGTATAGCGTCATTTGAAAAAATATCAAGAATAGATGAGATTGCCCCTTGAGAAGGTAGGAATATTTTTACCACTAAGGAAATGATGTAAATGGATGTCATACCCACAAGCCACTTTTTAAGTGTAGAAACCGTTGTGTGATAAAAAGGGATCAGAAACAATCCGATAATGGCGTATGCGGGCAGAATGGTTCCCCAAAAGATAAATACATGAATGATTCCCAGCAGCAAAAGGATTAGTAAACGTCTAGCCATACGCAATCTGGGTTTATCTCCCCGGCTTTCGGCTCTTGAGGCGAAAATGTATAGACCTACACCAAATAGAAAGGAAAAAATAGAAAAGAACTTTTTTTGTACGAAGATGATTATCAAGCTATGGATGATTCCATTAATGCCACTATAGTCTGGTAAGGGATCTCCTTCCATAATAACTTTAAAGGCTCCAACATTTATAAGCAGAATGCCGAAAAGAGCAAGTCCGCGAATGATGTCGAGTGAAATGATTCTTTCTTTTTGCGAAATGGAGGGATTCATTAATAGTGCTCCTTTGAAAATATTTTTATTTGCCTAGGAGTTAGTATAAGTTGCGAACCTTACATTAAATTGATGCCAACATTACAGGATCCTTAAATTTGATAAAATGTTCCAACTCCAGTTGAATTAGAATCAGTTTTATGGTTAATATGAATACTAAATCATTTTGGGGTGTGAACTAGAAATGTCAGCATATACTCAACCGATCTTTGTGGCAGCGATCTTTTTTGTGGTTTTAGCATTTGCCTTATTTATCCCATGGCTCATTTATACCTATAGAAAATATAATTACCTTCCCTTTTCTACCACGTTAATTTCGTTTTCGTTTATCTTTTACTTTCTAGCAGCGTTATTTTTAGTATTGTTGCCGTTGCCGGAAATACGTAATACTTGTTCTCTTCAAAAACCGGGCACACAACATTATTCACTTATGCCATTTCAATTTATAGTGGGCACCTTTGGCAATAGTGGCATCGTGTTATCACAGCCAGCTACTTATAGACTGTTATTTAGCCAACCCTCATTCTATCAAGCTTTTTTTAATTTCTTGCTATTATTACCTTTTGGTGTTTATCTGCGTTACTTTTTTCATGATAAAAAATATTGGAAGAAAGCTCTAGGCTTCACGTTCCTATTAACTTTATTTTATGAGATAACACAGGTAACCGGTATTTACGGGATTTATAATTGCCCTTATCGTATTTTTGATGTGGATGATTTATTGTTAAATACTTCTGGCGGAGTACTGGGGTTCTTTATTGCTCCAGCCGTGTTGGCGTTATTCCCATCAAAAAAGAAAATTAAGGAGAAAGCAGAAATATTATTAGCTCTTGATGAAGTAAGAGGGATGTCTGTGTTACTGGCTGTTATTATTGATCTATTTATCAGCAACCTAGTAGTTAAAGTTGTGTTGAGTATGACCAACGTTAATATGGTTAGTGAATTTATTGCGAGCACAATTACACTTTCTGTAACCTTTTTTATTATTCCGATAATTTGGAATGGATCGACAATCGGTACGAAAATAATGCGTTATCGCTATGACAGTAAAATAAGTCGAGTGGAAACTAACAAGCGATTATTTAAACGCTTTGGTGCCATTTACGCGATGTACTTCATAACAGTCATTGCGAATATTTTGAATAATGTGGAACTATCAATGGATTCTCCATTTTATAAGGCATCTATATTCTTAACGCTAGGTGCTGGATTGACCTCCATTATTTTAACGATCGTGTTGTTCATCCATATTGTCTTAGTCGTGTTTGGCAAACAAAAACGCCGCTTTTACTTTGATGAAGCTTCTGATTTATATACAACCAGAAAAAAATGAATGCTATTCAATAGCAAAGGGATACTCCGTAGTCTTAAATGGCTACAGGGTATCCCTTTTTTTGTAGATTTAAGCTTGTTGTAAGGTTGGCATGAATTTGCTGTAAGGTTCGGTGCCTATAGTATAAGTATCAGCAAATTATGAGGTGAAATGAATGGAACCATTATTAAAAGTAGAAAACGTAAAAAAAGTGTACGGGAAGTTAAGTGCTGCTTACACAGCGTTGGAAAACGTGTCTTTTGACATTCATGAAGGTGAGTTTGTAGGGATTATGGGACCTTCCGGAGCGGGAAAATCAACCTTGCTAAATTTGTTAGCAACCATAGATTCTCCAACAGAAGGAAAGATATATATGAAGAACAAGAGTATTCATGATCTGAAGGAAGCAGCTTTGTCAGACTTCCGGCGTGAACATCTCGGGTTCATCTTTCAAGATTACAATTTACTCGATTCCTTGACGGTAAAGGAGAACATATTGCTTCCCCTGGCGATTGCTAAAATTCCAGCGAAGAAAATTAATCACCTCGTGACTCAGATCTCTAAAGTATTTGGGATTGAAGATTTACTGGGGAAATATCCTTACCAAATCTCTGGGGGTCAAAAGCAAAGAACCGCTGCGGCTAGAGCGCTCGTGACAGAGCCAGCACTGATTTTGGCTGATGAACCAACAGGTGCACTTGACTCCAAATCAGCAACAGATTTATTGGAAAGCTTAAGTACTTTAAATGAAAATAACAATTCGACCATTATGATGGTGACCCATGATGCCTTTGCCGCAAGCTTCTGCCGCCGGATTATTTTCATCAAAGATGGTTCGTTTTCAACAGAAATCTATCGTCGTGATCAGACACGCAAAGCCTTCTTCCAAGAGATCTTAGATGTTCATGCGGCCATTGGGGGTGAGGTAGATGACGTTATTTAGTCTAGCAAGAAAAAATATAGCCAGAAATTTCTCGCAATATTTTTTATACATTGCATCGATGGTGTTTAGTATCATCATTTACTTTACATTTGTGACCTTAAAATATAGTGATACGATAGCAGAACAGACGGCTTCATCCCAAAAACTGGGTTCCCTAATGAGTGGCGCGGCAGTCATTCTTATCTTTTTCGTGTTCATATTTATAGCTTATTCCAATTCATTTTTTATGAAAAAACGTAAAAAAGAAGTCGCACTGTATGCGTTGCTGGGGGTACGTAATCGTCAAATAGGTTTTATGCTCTTTTTTGAAAATTTGTTATTAGGATTATTCTCTTTAATAGTAGGGATTGTATTTGGCTTCCTCTGTTCAAAAGGATTTATGACGATTTTGATTCATTTAATGGGTTATGACGTTGTAGCACCCTTTACATTTTCAATGGCGGCAGCGATGAACACGGCTATCGTATTTCTGGTTATTTTCTTAGTGACATCATTTCAAGGCTACCGCTTGATCTATCAATTTAAGCTGATTGATTTATTTCATGCTTCCAAAAAGGGAGAAGTGGCGCCTAAACCATCTATGATAGTAGCTGTTCTTGGAGTGTTACTTATTGTCTTGGGCTATTGGCTTGCAATGCAGGACCTGTTCACTTCTAAGGTATGGGCAAAAATCGGATTTCTCATGACCGTATTAATTATTTTAACAACGGTAATTGTGGGTACATTTTTATTGTTCCATAGTGTGACTGGCTTTGTGTTAGCAATGATTAAGAAAAATGAAAAGTGGCTGTGGAAAGGCCTTCATGTAATAACCATATCGCAGCTGCTCCATCGTATCCGTGGGAATGCACGTACATTAACTGTGATTGCTGTGTTGAGTGCTACAACAGTAACTGCCGGTGGAGCGGTCTATAGCCTGTATTACAATACGAATGACTCGGCAAAAACGATTAATCCGAATACCTTTATGTATCAATCAACAGATGCAGAAATGGATAAACAAGTAAATGCTGTACTGCCAGCTACAAAATACGATGAAAATATCGAAGCGCTATCCATTACGTTTCATACGAAAGAATTAAACGCGCCATCCTCGTTCGATAGCTCTGATAAACGAGGGTATACAGTTATCGATGAAAAAACATACAACAACTTAGCAAATGTACAGCATAAAGAAAAATTAAATGTAAAGGATGGCTACGCGGTTATTTTAGATATCGGATATGACAAAAGGTTCTCACCTATGTATACAGGAAAAACTATAACAACAGGCAACGGCCATCCACTCATATTCCAAAGCTTTAAAACACAAACCGTATTGAATGCAGGCACAGCAGGTATAACAGTTGTAGTCTCGGATGAACAGTATAAAGTATTACGGAATGATGGAGAAGTGCTACGCTATCGTGTTCTTGGGGTAGAGGATGCCTCTGTGGATTTATCTGCAAAAATTGCAAACCAATTGCCTGAAGAAGCGCCATTTTCTAGTAGGCCTCAAGATTACCAAACAAGCTTGGAAAGTGTGGGTTCTCTACTTTTTATAGGCAGTTTCCTTGGGCTCGTATTTCTGGCTGCAACAGGCAGTATCATTTACTTTAAAGTTTTAACAGAGGCAGAAGAGGATAAAGCACAGTACAATATGCTGCATAAAATGGGTGTCAGTGCAAAAGAAATGCAGAAATCCATTGCGTCACAGGTATTCGTTATCTTTGTTGTACCGCTTATAGTAGGGTTATTGCATAGTGTAGTGGCTTTAAAAGCATTCTCTAGTCTACTGATGATAGATTTAGCAAAGCCAGTGTTGCTCTGGATGATTGCTTATACCGTAATTTACGGGTTGTATTATTTCTTAACCGTAGCTTCATACAATCGTATTATCACACTAAATAATAGAACAGAAGGATAATTGAGATGAAAAAATTTCTAATTACTATGGGTATTTTGTTTGTTATTGGGGTTGTAGGTGTCTTTGCTCTAGCAAAGATTGATTTCAATCGCATGAATGCCGAAAATTACTATTTACAAATTACAGAGGATGGGGAACCCCATGAATATAAACTGAGTGATGGTACAGTGATGACTTCCTATTCGTATACACTAGAGGCTACAAATGCTAAAGGTAATACAATTCCACTGGAATTTAATGCACAAAAAAATCTTCGTAAAGGCGCCTACTTAAAAATGTATGTAAAAAAAGGTGATCAAGTCTCCTCATATGATGAAGTGAAAGTAGAGGATATTCCGCTAAAAGCAATAAAAAACTAATAAATTGAAGAAGGGCTGTCTCCAATAATGGTAATGGAGCACAGCCCTTTTCTCTGCCTAATGAGTAAGTAAGGCATTTATATTATAAAAGTATAGTAATGGTTGTTCCAATATTTTCAGCGCTCGTCATATCGAGTTTCCCCTCATGAGCCCAAATAATGTCTCTTGCGATGGCCATTCCTAAACCAGTACCATGCTTGCTGGTTGTATTTGTACCCCGATAGTAGCGTTCGAAAACCTGTTCCAGATCTTTAGTTGGAATACCCTGGCCATTATCAGAAATCGAAATTTGGGTATGAGATTCTGGACCTGTATCCACTCGAATCTTCACCACGACATTTTCATCGTTATGCACCAGCGCGTTGTAGATCAAGTTAAGGATCGCTCGTTTTAGTAACTTTTTATCTACTTTATGCATTGCTTTAGCCACATTCGCCTCAAACTCTATCTGCCGTTCACCAAAGGTCGGGTCATTTAAAAGTTCAATCGTCATTTCTCGTAGAAACTGAACGAGATTCGCCTCTTCAAATTGCAGGGATAGCTGGTGATTACGTAAACGTGTTGTTAAATTGAGGTCATCTAACAGATCTTTCATATACATCGATTTACTTTTGATAATTGACGTGTATTCCTGTAATTCTTGGGCTGTTAAATCTGTGGCACTGTCGTTAATAAATTCTGCATAACCTTGAATAGAAGCAAGTGGTGTTTTCATGTCATGTGAAACATTGCTAATCCATTCCTCACGCATTTGATCGAGACGTTTACGCTCCTCTTCATGCCGATCGAGCTTTTCAGATAGTTCATTCATATTACGAAAAACATCTTCATAAACACCTTTGGGAGTAGGCATTTTCTTAAAACGTCGTTCCCTGAGCTGTTGAATACCCTCTATTAATGTATGAAGGGGTGCAGTTAACTTTTTCCCAAATAGAAATCCAATGATGATTACAATAAGCACATCAACGATTAAAAAAATGGAAAGAAAAACATTAACATCTTTGAAAATTTCAGCGTAGTCATAGGTCATTACGTAGCGGCCTATTTTAGGATTATTAATCCCTAAAAAGTAACTGAAATTTTGGGCTTCGCTGACAAAAACCGTCGTGCGTGCATCTAATTCTTTATATTTATACATTTGGACAATTTCAATAGGAGAATACTCTGTTTTCAATTCTTCAGGGGTATAAAAGGCTGCTGCTTGCTCCCCTTGGTCATTCAAGAATTGTACCCAGGCGCTCATTTCTTGTAGTTTTTTGAGACCTTCTTCGTTCACAACAGGTTTGCCAGCCTGCAGTTCTACGTATTGTGAAAAGGTTCGGCTAAAGGTTTCTGCAGATGCTTCTTCAGTGCCAAAGTTATTATTATTTACCTTTATAAAGAATAGGGAAAGGAACAAAATCGCGTTTACAATACCAACGATCACAACAATAGTCATAACCGATCTTAAAAAGCGGAGTGTCAATTTCCATTTCAACTAGTCTCACTCCTTGGTATGTAATTTATAACCTAACCCTTTAACCGTCAAAATAAAGGAAGGATTTGAAGGGTCGGCCTCAATTTTTTCGCGTAATCGCCGAATATGTACCATCACTGTATTATCGGAACCAAAAAAATCTTCACCCCACACCTGTCCAAACAAGGTTTCTTTGCTTAGAATCTGATTGGGATGATGCATAAAACAGCTCATTAAACCGACTTCTTTGGCGGTTAGCACGAGGACCTCGCCATTCTTTTTTAATTCTGTCTCATTGGCACTAAGTTCAAAGGGACCAGCTTGTAAGCTTTTCGGAGCCTTTTTTTCTTCTGTAAAGCCAGCTCTTCTCAGTTGTGCCTTTACCCGATAAGCGACTTCTTTCGGACTGAACGGTTTAGTAATATAATCATCGCCACCTATCGCCAGTCCTAACAGCTTATTAATTTCCTCGTCTTTTGCAGACATAAATAAGATGGGTGCATTTGATGTTTCCCGAATTTTTCTGCATAAGTCATATCCTTCTCCATCTGGGAGCATAATATCTAGCAATATAAGCTCAGGATTATACTCCTGGAACTTGTCCCAACCCTCTGCAACGGTCCCGGCAGTTACAACGTCTGGAACACCTTCTTTATGTAAAACAGCCTTCATTAGACGCGCTAAATCATCTTCATCGTCTATGATTAATACCCATTTACGACTTGCCATTTATTTCCCTCCAAATCCGTCTTTATGTACATTATTACATTATAAAGGACTCTTTATTTCTTGCGCAAAAAAATCGCAAAAGAAAGGCTTGCATGAAGATGGGTATTACTTAGACGAACATAGCAAAGCCATATTTGGTGATTTATTAAAAATTCATTCTAGATATAGCCAAATCAAGTAAGGAGGAGAAATTGTTACGCCCCCTGCCTTCTATGGCATTGATCTGCACTGTATATGGCCCTTTGAAGAAGTTCGCTAAAATGATGGAAGAAGGTGAGTTACTGTATTCGCTTGAGCTCGAAGAAGAACTTGCAGACAGCTTTTGGAATGCCATTAGATGGGGCAGCGACTTGCAAGGAGTGCAAGCAGCCTTAACAGGAACAACTGCAACCAATGCTGATTTGCAGAATATTTCACAGGATGACTTTGTACGTACAGCCGTGATTATGCTGGTCGGAATCTTAATTGTGCTAATAGTCATTACGCGCTCTGTGTCCAGTTCTCTGTTCATTATTGCTTCCTTGGTGCTAGTGTACTTACTTCTCTTGGAATCAGTGAAATCTTGAGCTGGATCGTTCCATTTTTCAGCTTCATTATGATTGCAGCCCTGGGCGTTGATTACAGCATATTCCTGATGATGCGGTATAACGAGCTTGAAGGGGATGTTGGATCACCTGCGCCGCGTTGATTCCTTCGGGCGTAATGACACTTATACAGGTAGCATTCGTATTAATCATTGCACTATTATTACTAAGTGTAGCGGCCATGCCGGTGTTCTTGACTGCATTAAAGCAGCTTGCTAGCAAATTAAATGGTTCAAGCAACGGTGCTACATCAAAGAATGTAGTTGACAAATCGAGTCATATTTAGAGGGCAGTAAAATTTAAAAATACATGCGTATTACGTATGCTGAGAACAATAGAAAGAATCTTCGGGGACCTTTGTGGTCCCTTGTTTCACCATATCAGAAAGTATATAATTATCGACTATACCTTACAACTTTATTACGCTATAATCAACGTAAAGTCACCAGATGACCTAAGAGTAGGATGATTTTAATAGATTAATTAATATTAGCTTTTGATATGCCGAAACGTATTTTGTTATTGTAATAGGTTGTTTATATTGTTTATGATATTAATAAAGGTGTTAATTAAATCTAGAGTAGGTAGATTATGAGTCTAAATGACAACGTATTAATTAAAATTCGTGATATGCGAGAGAGTTATACACCAGTTGAACGATTGGTCGGAGATTACATTTTAGAAAATACGGAAGAGATCCCTCATTTGTCGATTAAGGAATTGGCTCAATCGAGTAAGACAAGCGATGCATCTGTCCTTCGTTTCTGTAAGACGATGGGTTACAGCGGATACCGCAATTTTATTGTGAGTATATCGGCATCTTTGGGTTCTCGTGATGAGGATTCAAAGGCTCAATATACAGATATTCAGCCAGGTGATGATCTCTCGACAATTATATCAAATATTTCATTGAATAATTGCAAGTCCATTGAGGATACGCTTAGTGTTATTGATCGAAAAGAAATTACAAGAGCTGTAGAATTACTATGTCATAGTAAGCGAATTGTTTTCTTTGGAATAGGTGCTTCGGGACTCGTTTGTATGGACGGGGAACAGAAGTTCTCGCGAATTAATAAGATGTGTCATGCCTATACAGATGGTCATAGTCAGCTCACGGCAGCAACTTTACTTGAGAAAGATGATGTTGCCATTTTCATTTCTAACTCTGGAGCAACTAGTGATATTATTGATGCACTGGAAATTGCCCAAAAGAATAGAGCGAAATGTATTGCGATTACGAAGTACAATAAAAGTGAGCTTGCGGAGCGGGCGGATATTGTATTGAGCATATCCACACCTGAAATAACAATCCGCAGTGGGGCTATGGGCTCGCGTATTGCGATGCTTACGATCATCGACATATTATTTGCTGGTGTCGCAAGTGCTGAATATGAAGAAGTAAAAACCTACTTAACAAAAACGCATAATATATTAAAGAAAAAACTTAGAAATTAGGTTCTGATAGAATGAATGTGGAGGAAAGCATTGATCATGGATCAATGCTTTCTTTTTTTGTATTTCATTCACTTATTCGTGTACTAAAATGTACTACTTATCAATCCATGTCAGATTATCTACATGATGAATACGTTGATCTAATGAATATAATAAGTAGTTTAATTCAATAATTAATAGCTTGGCACACAATTATGAGGAAGAAAATGAATGGAATTGAAGACGAAACATCATCCGGTTGAACACGGATGATGTAACTTTATGTTTCGTTTGGAGCGATAATCAGCAAATAATACATTTTTTTAAATCGCTTTAACCTTAGAGCCATAGCGATCAAAGCAATTGTTAAAAATTTAAATTGCATCTTGTAAGCGCTTTATAAATGTGGTATAACATAGTATGTAAGGAATGAAATAAAACATCAGAATTTAATTTCTTCATGAAATTATATTTCAAAATCTATTGACGAAGCGATGGTGTTGTATTAGTATAAGAACATAATAATTGTAAGTTAATCTAACACGTTTTGTTAATTAAATGACAGATTAAGGCTGGGAAGAAGGAGGATGGCTATGAATGACTACCTTGCGGGATTGACAACAGAGGCTGTGAATCCAGACACATTAATGATTGATGAATGTACTACGGAAGAAATGATCCAGTTAATGAATCAACAAGATGCACTAGTCCCCAGAGCTATAGCTGAGGAGATTCCGCAGATTGCAAAGGCGGTAGATATTCTACATCATAGGTTGTCTAATGGTGGAAGAATGTTTTACATAGGAGCTGGCTCATCAGGAAGATTAGGTGTTCTGGATGCTTCCGAATGTCCTCCTACCTTTGGTACAGATCCTTCCTTGGTGCAGGGCTATATTGCTGGTGGTGATATTGCTTTGCGTACTGCGGTTGAAGGCTGTGAAGACGATATGGATGAAGGGATCGCATTAATCGAAAGCATTGGTGTAACAAACAAAGATGTACTTATTGGGATTTCGGCAAGCGGTAGTGCAAACTACGTTATTGCAGCTTTAGCGAAAGCAAAGGAACTTGGAGCAGCCACTATCGGTGTTTGTAACAACAGAGGCTCAAAGTTCGAACCCATTGTAGATGTTTGTATAACACCTGTTGTAGGACCTGAGGTCATTAGCGGTTCGACTCGATTAAAGGCAGGAACTGCTCAGAAGTTGGTGCTTAATATGCTGACAACATGCACAATGGTCAAGTTAGGAAAAACGTACAACAACTTGATGGTTGATCTGAAGGCTAGTAATTTTAAGCTCGTAGATCGCTCGATTCGTATCATCATGAACACGACTGGTGTAGATACATCAACCGCAGCAGAAACACTTGAAAAAGCATCTATGAACTGTAAGCTGGCAATTATGATGATTAAATCGGGGTTAGATGCAAAAGAAGCAGAACAAGTACTTAACACAAACGGAGGACGCTTGAAACAGGCAATCGCATCATTGGTTTAGGTGTGAAAAGTGGAATAACAGGATGGATGCTATTAATAATTGAGGAGGCTGTTTTCGATGAAAAAAAGATCACGTGGATTAACTCTGTTTTTGTCAGGAATCATGATGGTATCACTATTATCGGCTTGCGGAGGAAACGGAAATAACGCTCCAGCTTCTACAGATTCCGGTAACACAGGAACTAGTAACGGTGGTTCTGAGCCTAAAAAGGATACGATTACAGCACTTTTACCTCCGATATCAGCGAACTATCAAACACGTTTTGCTGATATGGAAAAAGAATTTAATACACTACATCCTAACTTGACTTTGAAAATCGAGCCAGCGAGCTGGGAAGATATGACGCAAAAACTTGATACTCAAGTAAATGCAGGTTCTCCTCCAGATATTGCTTTTATCGGTGCTTCAGGAATTTCGAAATATGCAGCACTTAATGTACTAATCGACCTTAACGGTGCCCTTTCTGATGAAGCCAAGGCAGATTATGACGAAGTTCCATTGAAATATTTCCAACTAGGTGACGCTCAATACGGCCTACCAGCGTATATGGAAATCCACACTATCGGTGGTAACAAACAATTCCTTGAAGAAGCCGGAATTGATTGGAAAAGCATTCAACAAAACGGTTGGACTTATGAAGAGTTCCGTAATGCAATTTCTAAAGGCGTAGTGAAAAATGATAAAGGTGAAACTACTCGTTATGGTTTCGTGTTCGCAACATCTGGTGTAGCATCTAAAGACTATCTAGCTATTCTTGCTAAAACTGCTGGTTTACCAGATTACTTCGATAAAGATCTTAAATATACGTATACAAGCAAAAACTTCTTGGGGCTACTTACATCTATTCGCGAAATGATCAACGATGGTTCTATGCCTAAAGAGCTAAGCTCTATCGATGCTGGTAAACGGTGGAACATGTTCCTAACGGGTCAAACGATGATCACAGGTAAAGGTTTATCTGCATTTGAAAACTCTGCTCGTCTAAACAATGAGAAGATTAAAGCGAACGATGGTTCAGCTGTTGCAGATTCTATTGAAGTTGATTATATTTCACTTCCAGTCCCAACATTCAACGGTGCCGATTATGTCCCTACTTCAATCGTTGATGGTTATATCGCACTTCGTGGTAAAAAAGCTCCATCTGAAGAGCACATCAAAAATATTGCCCTAGCAACGAATTTCTTGTCTTCTGGTTCAATTGCTGCTAACTACAGTAATGAGCTGTTCTTATCACCAATTACTGAATCTGCACGTAATGCAGAAGTACTTGAAAAATTCCCTCGTAACGAAGATAACGTTGCTGCAGGTAAAGCTATGATGGCAAAAGCGCTTCCGGCTCGTACAGATATTCCTACTGATCTGGCTGCTGAAGCATTAAAAATTGAAACAGAAGTTATTATTCCTAAACTACAAGCCTTACTTGCAAATGAGATTGCTCCACAAGAAATGTATGATGCAGTTAAAGCAGCTGCAATTAAATCTTTCGGTAAAGATGGTATTGTAGTTGACTAGTCTGTCGTAGGCTGACATGTGAAAGCTGTGCGTAGCTAGAACGTACAGCTTTCCTTCTAAATTAGCTAGAGCTTGTACTGTTTTTAGAAGAGAGGTGCGACCCAATGAATCAAACGTTGACTAAAAGAAAAAAATTGAAACTCGAAAGTGACTCAGGTTGGGGATACGCGTTTATCGCAGTAGCACTTATTGCGTTTTCTTTATTTACCGCATATCCAGTCATCAATGCTTTTATTATCAGCTTACAAAAATATGGTCCATTAGGATCCACTTTTGTCGGCGTGGATAACTTCGTTAACTCTTTTTCAGATGAACTTTTCTGGAAAGCGCTGAAAAATACGTTAGTATATACGCTATTAACTGTTCCGTTTAATATTCTTCTATCATTTTTAATTTCAATTTTGATTATTCCTTTCAAGAAAAAAACACAAACGATCTTTAAAGCACTATATTACTTGCCAGCCGTAGCATCTGGTGTAGCGCTTTCTGTTGTGTGGCTGTGGATCTTCGATCCGTTAAAATCAGGTATTGCCAATAAGCTCGTGAGTTTTTTAGGTATTGAAAATCAAAACTGGCTTGGTTCCAGTGCAACTGCAATGTTCTCACTTGTATTAATGTCATGGTTATCAAGTCATGGTACAGCAATTATTATTTATATAGCCGCATTACTCGCTATTGATAACAGCTATTATGAAGCAGCTGAAATTGATGGCGCGTCTTTCCTGCAAAAGCTTTGGTTTATCGTTGTCCCTTTCCTTAAGCCAACAACGCTATTCCTACTTGTTACTGGTGTTATCGGTTCCTTCCAAGTATTCCAAAACGCTTATCTTATGACAGGCGGTGGACCAGACCATGCAACAACAATGGTAGGTTTGTTAATCTTTAACAATGCGTTCACATATTTTGAGTTTGGTGAGGCAGCGGCACAATCATTAGTTCTAGCAGCGATTATCGGATTTATCTCATTCCTTCAATTCAAGTTTATAGGTAAAGATGTAGAATACTAGGAAAAGGAGCAGAATACTATGGGTTTGTACAACAATAGCTTAAGAAGCAAAGGGTATCTGTTTATACGTAATGGTGCAAACATTACGTTCCTTATCCTATTTGCCGCAGCTACCATATTCCCGATATACTTTATGGTCATCTCCTCGTTCGGTGATCCGGTAGAAGCTGGTGCAATGAGCTATTCTATCCTACCATCGAAGATTTCATTTGAATCTTATAAATTCTTCTTTAACTTCAGCCCACATACATGGGACTGGTTATTGAACTCCTTTATAGTGGCAGCGTGTATCACGGTATCTAACGTATTTTTTGCTACACTTGCTGGATATGCTTTTGCAAAAATGAAATTTAAAGGGAAAAACATTTTGTTCGCTATTTTGCTGGGATCTATGATGATTCCTGTTCAAGTCACTCAGGTTCCACTATATATTTTGATCGTAAACATTTTTGAATTACAAAATACGTACACAGCGTTGATTATGCCGAGCATAGTAACGGTATACAATATCTTCTTGGTTAAGCAGTTCATGTCCTCCATTCCAGGTGAAATTATTGAATCTGCTAAAATCGAAGGTTGTTCCCAGCCTAAAATCTTCTGGTATATCATTATGCCTCTATCTAAAACAATTATGGCAGTACTAGCAATCCTAACGTTCATGGCGGCATGGAATGACTTTTTCTGGCCGTTCCTAGTAACGAATACGATGGATATGCAAACCATTCAGGTCGGCTTGAAAAACTTTCGCTTTGCGAATACAACTTACTTTGCACCGATGATGGCGGGGGCAACCATTTCAGCAGTTCCAATGTTTATTTTGTTCTTCAGTTTACAAAAATACTTCCTTGAAGGGGTAACAGTTGGAGCGGTGAAAGGTTAATGGACAAACAATCAAAAGTTGATGCAACATACTTAGTTGGCTTGATGTCAGGTACATCAGTAGATGGTATTGATGCAGCAGTAGTTAAGCTTTTCCCATCAGCCGAAAAAGAGCATGGAGTAGAGATTGAATTACTGGCTTTTGAAAACACACCTTTTGAGGTGCAAGTTAGAAACTCCATATTTGAGCTTTTTGATCCCGCTAAAGCTACGATTGATAAGGTTGGCGCAATGAATATGTGGCTTGGCGAATTATACGCCCAAGCCACATTATCCGTTATAGGGAAATGCGGCCTTTCGCCTTCGCAAATATTCGCAGTAGGATCACATGGTCAAACAATCTATCATGCTCCGGAAGAGAATGTTATGGGCGGCTATAATCTGCATTGTACTGTTCAGATTGGGGATGGTGCAGTTATCGCCAATCGCACAGGAATTCCTTGCGTATCAGACTTTCGAGTTGCTGACATGGCAATGGGTGGACAAGGAGCTCCGTTAGTACCATTTACCGAATACTTATTGTTTAACAATCCAGAGAAAACAATTCTGATGCAAAATATTGGCGGAATAGGCAATGTGACTGTTTTGCCTGTAAATGCCTCACCGGATGAGGTATTTGCTTTTGATACGGGTCCTGGAAATATGATTATCGATGGCCTTGTATCGCAATTATTTGCACCAATGACCATGGATGTTGATGGCGAAATTGGTGCGGGCGGTCAAGTGATTGATGAGCTATTGAAATGGATGCAGCAGGATAAATATTATACGATGCCGTTACCAAAATCGACAGGCAGAGAACGGTTTGGCCAACAATACGTGGCACAAATTATTGAAATGATGAAGGTTAATAACTGGAAAGCGGAAGATGTTGTTGCAACAGCTACGTACTTAACTGCCTGGAGCATCGTCGATAGCTATGAACGGTATATTGCACCGCAGCATCAGGCTGAGCAATTGTTAATTGGCGGCGGTGGAAGCTATAACAAGACGCTTTTGCGTGATTTACAACACTTATTTGCACCGCATAACGTGCAGGTGCTGACGCAGGAGGATATCGGTGGTAATAGTGATGCTAAGGAAGCAATTGCTTTTGCTCTGCTAGCGTATTACACGATGGAGCGCTTACCAAACAATATCCCGCTAGTAACTGGAGCTTCACAGCCAGTAGTAATGGGCAAAATTTCCTGGCCCTATATTGGACGTTCACAGGAGGCTTAAATGATGCAAATCAGAACCTTTTCAATTGAAGATCACTCTGCAGTTGTAGAGCTTTGGAATCGTGAGGCTACAAAATATGATTATAAGCCATTTACAGAGCGAGAGTTTCAAGATACATTCATCGACCATCCTTATTTTGACGCTGACTGTATATGGGTAGGCTGTGACGAAAAAGGGATTGTTGGTTTTGCAGCTGGCTGCTGCGGTGACGATCTCCCTCTTGGAGATGTGGCGGGTTATATTACGAGTGTTATTATAGATACCCATGTGGCTTCTCTGGAGTTTTACGATGCTTTTCTATTGCGTTTAGAAAAAAGATTCCAAGAACTTGGGAAAAGACAAGCGGATGTATTGTTTTTCAACCCTGTTAAGCTGAAGTGGAGTATACCAAGTGCACCTCAGCATGAGCATAATAATGCCCCGGGCATCAGTAAGGACCAGCCATTATATGAAGCTTTAATTGCTAGAGGCTACGAAGATCGAGCGAGGCAATGCGGCATGTATTTAAGACTCGGAAGCTTTATAGTTCCCGAAGATATTTTAGATAAGGAAACCAATGCAAATAGCAAGGACTATTACATTACTTCCTATGTCCCTGATTTACATACAGGGCTTGAAGCAACGCTTGCTGCCCTGCAAAATCCGCAGTGGAAGAAGGATGTTGTTACTTATGTGAAGGTTGGCGCACCACTTGTAGTAGCTGTGTACGGCAACGAGGTTGTGGGCTTTGCGGGTCCAATTATTTCGCAGCCTGATGGAAGAGCATTTTTTTGCGGTATCGGAGTGCACCCAGAGCATGAGGGTCATGGCCTTGGCAGTGTATTATTTTTCAGAATGGTTGAAGCTTTTCAAAATGTGGGCTGTCAATATATCTCTCTATTCACTGGAAATAATAATCCGGCTCTTCGAATCTATCAAAAAGCGGGCTTTACTATTGAAAAACAATTTTCTATATTGCGGAGGGAACTTTAAAGATGAGCGAAAAATTCACAGTATTAGCAATTGGAGCACATGTTGGTGATGTGGAGCTAGCTTCTGGTGGTGTACTCGCTAGTCATAGTTTAAAGGGAGATCGCATTGTGACACTAGCGTTAACTGCGGGTGAACGAGGGGTCCCGGCAGGACAGGATATAAAGGAATATCGTCAGCAAAAAGTGAAAGAGGCACAGGTTTTTGCGGATATGCTAGGCGGTGAAGCCATTGTATTCGATGATTATTGTGACGGAGAGTTGCCTGACAATCAAGAAATTCGTATGGAGGTTTGTGATGTAATTCGTCGCGTGAAGCCTAACATTATTATTACACACTGGAAAAACAGTATGCATAAGGACCATGCGCTAACGCATCATATCGTAAATGATGCCCGTTTCTTCGCAAGTCTATCATCCTTTGAACGAGCGCTCCCCGCGCACTTTGCAGCAAGATTATATTACTCCGAAAACTGGGAGGATGCGGTTGA
Organism: Paenibacillus sp. FSL R5-0636; assembly: GCF_037974255.1. Classification (NCBI taxonomy): domain Bacteria; kingdom Bacillati; phylum Bacillota; class Bacilli; order Caryophanales; family Paenibacillaceae; genus Paenibacillus; species Paenibacillus sp. FSL R5-0636. The sequence continues at coordinate 4,397,062 of NZ_CP150232.1, read as the reverse complement.
TTATGTCCCTTACGTATATGTGGATTTCGATCAAGCGGCATTTGATCTATGGATAGATGCTTTAAGCAAGCATTGGTTTGTGACGAATAGCAAATCTTTCAAATACATGGATTATTATAAAGCACTAGCAGTTGTTCGCGGCTGTGAAGCAAGAAAGACATATGCAGAAGCATTTATGGTGCCAGCTGAAACGGTGAAGGTTAGGCAGTCTAGTCTTTGGTAACTATTCAACTAGCTAAGAGGGAGTGTTTCTATGTATAGCAGGAAACATTCCCTTGTTCTATCCATTTATGCGAAAAAGCAGCTAGGAGGCAGCTTCATATGGTGTTAAATGGGATTGATTCTATAACGAATTATCGTTATTTGTTCGAAGGTAAGCGCGTAGGATTGATTACAGCGCCGACAGGTCTTACGAAGGATTTTGCATCAACGATTACTATATTACATGAAAATTTTAATCTTGCTGCGATGTTTTCACCTGAGCATGGCGTTCGCGGAGATTTGGATGCAGGGGCAGTAGTAGACACTTACATGGATCCTTTTACGAATGTTCCAGTCTATAGCTTGTACCGTAAAGACTCCAAGCGTTTAACAAAAGAAATGCTGAATGAAGTAGACATCATTGTATACGATATTCAAGATGTTGGTGTACGCTATTACACATTTATTTATACGATGCTATATGCACTTGAAGATTGTGCAAATGCAGGTGTGGAATTTGTTGTTCTTGATCGTGTTAATCCGCTTAACGGGGTAACGGTAGAAGGGAATGTCTTGAAGCCCGGCTTCAAATCATTTGTTGGAAATTACGAGCTAGCCGTGCGATACGGCTTAACAGCAGGTGAGGTAGCAACGATGGCAAATGATCAAATGAATTGGAATGCATCGCTGCATGTCGTTCGTTTGGAAGGCTGGGAACGGAGCATGTCCTTCCCGGATACAGGATTAACTTGGGTTCATCCTTCACTTGGAATGCCACGATATGAAACAGCGTTATTATATACAGGAACATGTTTATTTGAAGGCACGAACTGCTCGGAAGGACGAGGCACAACGTTCCCGTTTGAAATGATTGGTGCTCCGTTCATTCAAGCGCAGCAATTGGCAGATGAGATGAATGCAAAAGGTATCCCGGGTGTGCTTTTTCGTCCAGTTTATTTCAAGCCAACGTCATCTAAACATTGTGGCGAGCTATGCGGCGGGGTACAAATTTACATTACAGATCTCCAAGTGCTGAGGCCTTTAGAAGTTGGGGTAACCTTATTATTTACGATAAGAGATTTGTACGAGCAATTTTCATTCCTGCCTCCTGTGAAGGAGGGCTCTCGCCCATTTATCGATTTGCTGGGGGGAGACAGCATGTATCGTACGGAAAATATGCAAGCTAAGCAGCTGCTTGAACAGTTTGCAGCGGAAAGCAAGCAATTTGCAGAAATAACACAGCAGTATCATTTATATCGCTAGAGGAAGGTGAATAATTGATGAGAACAATAGAACATATGAGCTTGCGCGAAAAGATTGGACAAATGTTCGTAACAGGCTTCCCTTCAACCGAGATCACTCCTGAGCTGAAGGAAGTTATTGAGCATTATAAAGTGGGCAATATTATTTTATTCTCACATAATATCGACAATAAATATCAATTAGGCCAGCTTGTTACTGAGCTGCAGCAATGGTACACGACACATACTGGTATCCCGGGTTTTATTACGATCGACCAAGAAGGCGGTCGAGTCACTCGTATGCCTAAAGACGCGACCAATGTTGCTGGAGCCATGGCAATTGCTTCTTCAGGACGACCTGAAAATGCGTATGCAGCAGGCAGAATGACTGCCAGAGAATTGAAAGCATTAGGTATTAATTTTAATCTAGCTCCAGTTATGGACGTTAACAATAGTGCATTGAATCCAGTCATAAATGTTCGTTCATATGGTGATTCTGTTGCAACAGTATCCCAGTATGGAATTCAAATGATGAAGGGTTTGCTCGATGGAGGCGTCATGTCCTCACTTAAGCATTTTCCAGGTCATGGTGATACAAATGTCGATTCACATATTGGCTTGCCTAGCATTGAAAAAACACTTGAGGAATTAGAGCAGCTTGAGCTGCTGCCGTTTAAGGCAGCAATTGAGCAAGGAGCTCAAGCGATTATGAGTGCACATATTTTATTTCCGAAAATTGAAAAATCCGGTGTGCCCGGAACTATGTCTCATACCATTATTACAGAGATATTAAAAGGAAAATTAGGATATAAAGGGTTAGTTGTATCGGATTGTTTAGAAATGGACGCGATCAAACGATACTATGGTACGGCAAAAGGAGCGTTAGGAGCTGTTAAAGCAGGTATTGATTTGGTATTCATTAGTCATACTCCTGAGACAGTGAAGGAAGCGATTCATTTGATCGAAGAAGCTGTAGCCACCGGTGACTTGGATGAAGCGCTAATTGATGCAGCTGTTACAAAAATTTTAGCTTATAAAGCACAATATGCGACGATTGAGGAGCTAGATTATGAACTAGTTGGCTGCGATGTACATCGCCGAGCAAATGAGCTAATGCGTACGGAAACGATCTACCTCATTAAAGGTGAGCTCCAGCCCATTCATACCGGTGACGAGCAAGTGTTATTTATGGGTTCCTATTCATACCGCACCGATCTTGCGTCCAGCAGCTTGAATCAAGCTCTTAGCTTTCCGCAATATATGGGGGAGCATTTTAATACAGCTTATGAGATTATCGACATTGACCCGAGTGAGGAGCAAATCAACGCTGCGCTGCCAAAGGTACAAGGCTACAAGCATATTGTTATCGGCTTGTTTAATGCGCGTGAAAACAAAGGTCAGCTTGCGCTTGTTCAGAAGCTGCTGGCAGCAGGCTACAAAGTAACGGCCATTACATTAGGTCGCCCGTATGATTTACCGTTAATCGAAGGCGAGTTCTGCGGAATTGCGGCATTTGAGTATACACTTGATGCATTCAAATCACTCCTTCCAATCCTAAATGGTGAGGTTGTACCCACCGCCAAGATTACGATACAGATGTAGATAAAAAGTACAACAAGGGGACATAGGTATGGCATTTATCGTTGGAATTGATGGGGGTGGCACGAAAACAGCTGTCACCATTACGCATGAGCAGGAAGACTCTTTATTCACCTTTACTGTAGGGCCTATTAATTATAACGGTGGTGATGCTGATGCTATTGCCGCTTCCTTTGAGAAAATTTTTAGTCAAATGAAGCTCTACTGCGGTAATTTACAAGAAGTTGCTCATATATGTATAGGTGCGGCAGGAATAAGTAATCCGCTGGTCATCAATTTTTTGGAGCAGCATGTGAGAAATAACGGTTATATCGGGCCATTAACGATTACTGGCGATCAAGAAACCGCATTATACGGGGCACAAAATGCGATGCAAGGCATCATTCTCATTGCCGGTACAGGATCGATTTGCTTTGGGGTCAATGAAAAAGGAGAGCAGCATCGCACAGGAGGTTTTGGTCATCTGATTGATGACGAGGGAAGCGGTTATAGTATTGGGCGCGATCTATTATCCGGATTAGTTCAAGTGGAGGACGGAAGAATAACCGATACGGTCATCCCAGCGATGGTATATGAGCAGCTTGGATTAAGCACTGTGAAAGAGATTATTGGCTTTGTTTATGATAAAAATACGACGAAAAAAGATATTGCGCAGCTCGCACCGATTATGACGACCGCATGCGAGAAGGGCGATGCACATGCAATAGCGTTAGCGGAGAAATGTGCAGCCAATCTATATGAGCTTGTTGTGCCTGTTATTGAACGGCTTAAGCTATATGAAAGTCCGATTGCGATTGCAGGAAGTGTGCTGCAAAAGTCTCGCTTTGTGAAAGAAGCCTTGGAGCGAAAGCTCGCACAGAGCTACCCGCAAACAAAGCTGATTTTGCCGATTAAGGATGCAGCCTACGGTGCTGTCCTGTTAGGAAGATCAAAAATGAACAACGACTAGTTTTTGTCGCTATGGAAAAATAAGGGTGTGTCATAAGTCCGAGCAGTTGGACTTGCGACACACCCTTATTTTAAAATGGTAGGAATCAAAAATGGCTTAAAATTTATCAGTCAAATAAAACACGGCTTGTTGTTTCGGAAATAGAGCTTGAAGGATGTTAGCGTGCTTAGTACTGTCCTTTGCTGCGCCTGCTTCATTATAGCCGAACATGATATAAGTCATTAGCTCGCGCTCATCTACTTCTATTGAAGTATAGGGATTGGTATGATTACTAGCATCGGAAACAGAAAGCTGCTTTTGCTTATAATCCAAGTAGATACAGTCCTCATTACTGCGAAGTGCAATATGCAGCTCCTGGTCTGCAATTATGTTGCTACGGTTTAGGCGATCTTCTAATTCAGGCTGAAGCTTATGGAAAGTTGAACTGAGATTGATCATTTTCCACATCGCCATATTGATTTGAATTGAATTAGCTTGATGCTGTTGGTAATAGGAATATAGCTTATGGTCCTCTGGGAGCATCGCTAATATTTGCTTTGCATTTTGACGCAGCTGACATAAGGCATGAAACAAAGCTTCAACGCCGTTTTCGGCTTCGTTCAAATACAATAATTCATTAATAAATACTTGTTCAGTATCTTTCTTTTCAATGATGCCATAAGCGACGATTTTTCCATTTCTGCGAAGGAGCAAGCAGTCAACTTTCTTCCATTCCGGCCAGGTCAATAAATCATTCCAATACGTTCTACTTCGGATCACGGTGTAGGTACGATTCTTATTGAATTGTTCATAGATGAAACGGATATCATCGAGATAACAGGCTTCAAAAGGAATGATTTCATCACTGTTTTGCTGCTGCTCCAAACTTGCTGGTTTTTCAATTGCGAAAGCAGTCTCCGGAATAAGTCTCCAGCCAGCCTTTTCATAAAACGCATGCTTGCTAGCCAAAAGCAAGCTTATATCATAATCGGTTTCTTTCATATAGTTGGTCTGCGCATGAAGAATTTTGTGTGCAAGCCCCAGCCCGCGGTAATTTAGATCTGTACCGACACTCCCCATTGCACCTGTTTTCAAGATCGCTTGACCGACTCTAATATGAAACGGGAAAATTTGTACATTGGATGCAATCTTACCGTCTACCATCGCAAACCATGTTGTATCTGGATCATATGTGGTGTCGAGGTCTAATCTTTCTTGGAAAAAAGCTCGGCCTACGGAAAAGCATTCATCTAAAATATCGTAAATCTTTTCAAGCTGCTCTCTAGTTGGATGGTTCATTACGATGATGTTTGGTGTCGTCGTCATCTTTCATTTCCTCCTGCGCCGTAATGTTGGGATAAATTTAATAAATGAAAAAAAACGGTTTTTTTGAAATTTAATTTCTTAACTTATAGTTTAATGTTGAAAAAAAAATTCGTCAATAATGGAACGTGTGGAATCATAGATAAACCGTTCAAGAACTTTTTGCGAAAAATCGGAAATATTTTCATACCAATGATTCCTGCATTTGTTGGAGCGGGTTTAATTGCGGGGAAGTATGATTTCGCAAATTGAACTATTATTAAATGAACTGCCAGAATCCGAAAAAAAAGTTGCTGAGTACATTCTTGCAAATGCTAAAGAAGTGATGCATATGACTATACATGAATTAGCGACGAAAGCGGATGCAAGCAGTGCGGCGGTTGTTCGTTTTTGCGGGTCACTAGGAATAGACGGTTTCCCCGCGTTGAAAATCCGTTTATCTGCGGAAGCAGAAAACACGCCGCATGTTGGCTACTTTGATGTTGAATCGAATGAATCGGTGCATTCTATCATTGATAAAATGTTGTCGAACACCATATTGACCTTTCAGAATACGGCCAGTCAACTGGACGCGCAATCTATAGAGCAGGCAGTGAACCTGTTACAACAGGCAGAAGTAATTTATGTTTATGGGATAGGTGCCTCATTTATTATTGCAGAAGATGCAGCACAAAAATGGCTTCGGCTAGGCAAAAATGTATATGCGATTTCAGATCGTCATTTATTGGCGGCAGCCATGGCTACGAAATCAGAAAATGCTGTCTTCTGGGGGATTTCGTATAGCGGTGAAACGAGAGAGGTTATTCAATTATTAAAACGAGCTAAGGAACAGGGGATAAAAACAATCAGCCTCACTCGTCCTGGAAATAACAAGCTTTCTCAGCTAGCTGATGTTTCTTTATTTACATCACGTGCGCCGGAAGCGCAGCTTCGCAGTGCGGCAACAAGTTCAAGATTTGCGCAATTATTTGTGCTCGATATTGTCTTTAGTGCATATGCTTCTGCTCAGCATGATTTTACTGTGGAGCAGCTAGCGAAGACAAGAAAAATGATTGAAATTTTGAATGATTAAATTGCGATAAGAAGCTTCTACCAGAGTATGGTGGAAGCTTTTTTATTGTAAAGTGCTTTAAGCAGATCGAGCTATTCTTCCACTTAATAGTATAATCAAATTGTATTGCTTATTTTGAATGGAGGAGATTTTCTGGAAGCTAAAGTAATAACATTGCCTTCTTTTCATGTTGTTGGTTACACCTGTCCTTTATGAGGAGCTCTGCGTAGCAAAAAAACTGGATAAATTGTTAATTTCACCCCTATAGTTACTAAAATCGATTATAATAAAATTTATGTTCAAGCCGATTACCTATCCTAAGTTAATAGGATAATCATACGCAAAAAGGCATAGTGATGAATCGCCTATGCTATAAGGGTTATAGAGTTTTCAAATACACACTTATGTATAAGAGGAGGCGAATGATATGACGATAATGCCTGTTATAGTAATGATCTTAGTATTTGTACCTGCCATTGTACTCATGGTAAGCATGCCTTATTTAACAAGAGAGACGATTAGTTTTGGGGTCACCGTCAGCCCTGTACAATTCCATAGTGAGCCTCTGCGCCAGATGCGGAAGTCATATACTAGGATTAGTGCTACCTTACATACCATCCTATTCATTGTTTGTATCCTCTGTCTAATATACGGTGATGAACATTCCAAGCAACCAAGTTGGATCATTGTCACTTATTCACTCGCCATGGTCGTAATCTCCCTAGTCATAAACATTAGCTATTATTTCAAAATGAAAAGTTTACTACCTATGCTGCCTATTGCTCTGGAACCATCGATCATGGCAGTGGACACTGGATTTCGGAAAAGAAACATTGGCTTGTCTAATAAATGGTTCCTCATTCATGTTTTAATTATTGTTGTTACTATTGTAAATGTGCTACGCAACTACGATCTGATTCCTGATCAGATTCCGATCCATTACAACAGCAGTTGGAACGTAGACGGCTATGCAGCTAAATCTTATAGTTCTGTGTTTATGCCTACGATCATGCAAGTGTTCATAACACTTTTGTTCATATTTGAGAATTGGAGTATTCGCAGAGTGAAGCAGCAGGTTCAACCCAATGATCCTAACCGTTCCATCAGACAAGACGCAACTTACCGCCGTACTTGGTCATATTTTATGCTTACAGCAAGCTTCTTAATAGTTATCCTGTTTTCCGTCGTGCAACTAAATATGATATCTCAGCTTAACATGAATTTCGCTATCCCTATTATCCTAATCATAATAGCCCTTATCATCCTATACGCCTTGGCCTTAACGTTCTGGGCTGGTCAGGGTGAAAGCCGCTTGGAGCGATCTGCCGATAGCTCCAATGTCAGACCTGTCCATGATGATGAAAAATGGCTATTAGGTATGATTTATTTCAATAGCAAAGATCCAAACCTAATCGTCAAGAAAAGGCTCGGAGTCGGCTGGGGATTAAATTTCGGTCACCCAGTAAGCTGGCTGTTTTGGCTCGGAATTATTGTACTGTTAGTTGTGGTGCGGTAACAAAGCTTGGAGGTTAATACTCACCGGAGTATAGACGAAGTTAGAGTTTCGAAACAGAATATTTACCGAAAAAAACGCCTAAAGGGTGTTTTTTTATTATCTTTAAGTGTCTCAGTAATATCTATTTTGAATTAAACTGCATATTAAAGAGTATTTCTCGTATTAATATCTCTTTGTTACAATCAGATTGTTATCTAAAGGAGGGTATAAAATGAACTATCGCAAATTAGGAACTAGTGGCTTACATCTAAGTGAGATTGCTTATGGTAATTGGATTACACATGGTGCTCAAGTGGACAATGATACTGCCCATGCTTGTGTTCCCGCTGCATTGGATGTAGGGATCACAACATTTGATACTGCAGATGTATATTCCGATACGAAAGCTGAGATGGTGCTGGGCCAAGCATTAAAAGGAGTGCACAGAGCTGATATCGAATTGTGTACCAAGGTGTGCCATCCCACAGGGACGGGACGTAACGCAAGAGGTCTGTCTCGCAAGCATATTATGGAGGCGTGCCATGCTTCACTGAACAGATTACAGACCGATTATATTGATATCTATTATGCGCATCGCTTTGACGCAACAGTATCCCTTGAAGAGACCTTTTTGGCTTTTTCGGATCTGGTGCGTCAAGGTAAGGTTCTCTATGTCGGGATAAGTGAGTGGACGGCGGATCAGATAGCAGAAGGTGCTATTTTGGCGAGGGAATTGAAGGTGCCATTGGTGGCTAGTCAACCTCAATATTCGATGTTATGGCGCGTGATGGAGACGGAGGTAGTTCAAGCTTGTGAGCGGGAAGGGATTGGACAGGTGGTCTGGTCACCGCTTGCTCAAGGGATTCTTTCAGGTAAATATATGCCAGGGCAACCATTGCCAGAGGGTTCTCGTGCTTCAACCGCTGCGGGCTCACCATTTATGAATAAATTGGCGGGTCAGTGGCTTCGGACTGAGGTGCTTGAGGCGGTCTCGAATCTCTCTTCCATCGCCAGTGAAGTTGGGTTGACGCTTCCGCAGTTGGCTATAGCATGGGTGTTGCAAAATACACAAGTCTCATCTGCAATTATTGGGGCATCCAAGCCTGAGCAGGTTATAGAAAATGCCAAAGCTGCGGGAGTTCGTCTGGATAGGGAAGTGATGTTGGAAATCGATAGGGTGCTAGAAGGACTCGTTGAACGTGATCCTAGAAAAACGGGCTGAATATTATATTATTCACCATTAATAGCTTCTGAACTCATTTGTCCTATGATCTCTAGTAACGCGGATAAGGAGGCACGATCGCAATCGGTTCTCCAAGCGGCATAAAGGGGAATCGATGGTGTGCTTTCTTCAAAGGGACGAAATGCGACACCTTCACGCTGAAAAATAGCAACTGAAGAGGGCACAATGGAAACTCCAAGATTAGCAGCTACCAAATTTACAATGGTGTACATCTGAATGGCTTCCTGTACAACATTCGGATACATGTCGTGTTGGGCGCAGAAGCTCATAATGAGGTCATGAAAAGGAGCTCCTAAATGACGCGGGAACGATATAAACGGCTCTAAAGCTAAAGAGCGAATGGATAACACCGGTAATTGAGATAGGTGATGCTGCTCTGGCAAAACGGCAATAAGCGATTCATTGACTAAGGGACGATGGTCGATATGTTTGCCCGACTCTGTATAACGTACAAATCCAATGTGAATCGTTCCTTCATGTAAAGCCTGCCACTGCTGAGCAGACGTCATCTCATGTAATCTGAGTTGTACTTGTGGATAACGTTCCCGAAACATTTTTAACATATTAACCAATACTCCACCAGCTGCAGAATCTATAAATCCAATGTTCAAATGTCCGATAATTCCTTGATCGACTAATTGTGTTGTTTTAATAGAGCGTTCCAGTTGAGATAAAATGGATTTAGCCTCCTCTAGAAATACCGCCCCCGCTGGCGTGAGACGAACTTGTCTTTTGTTCCGTTCTAATAGTTTCACACCAATTTCATTCTCCAGAGCTTGAATTTGCTGGCTTAAGGGAGGCTGTGTCATATTTAGCTTCTCTGCTGCACGGTTAAAATGCAGTTCCTCTGCTACTGCGATAAAGTATTGCAATTTTTTTATGTCCATACTTTTCATTCTCCCTTGAAATGCTTCTTCAAGCAAGTATAAGGATCTTTGAAGAAAAATGAAAGGAATGACATGTCCTTTGAGGTGTTTTATTCGAGTGCCAAATGCGCTAGACTTGGAATGGGTACCCAGAACAATGATGTACTGTTTGATTGGTCATAAAGGGGGAGATCTACGATGATAAGAGGATTAACAACAGCAGGTTTGGGTGAGATTAGTTCCAATGAAGAATACATCAGACTTGCGAGCCAATTCGGGTTTCGGTCCATAGACGTCAATCCATTAGAGTTGGTACAGCAATATGGCAAGGATGGGGCAGTTCAATTGTTGGAAAGTCATGGCGTCATGCTAGGATCTTTTGGTTTAGAGGTAGATTGGCGCACGACAGAGGATAGCTTTAGGGAGAGTCTGAAATCGCTTACCCAGATGGCTGAGGCCGCTGCTGACTTAAAGTGCACCACATGCTGCACATATATTTTACCTTCGACTGATCTTCCGGTCGCACCGTTTATGATTGCAGCCACTAGACGTTTAAGACTATGTGCAGAAATATTAGGCGCTTATGGTATTTCGCTAGCCTTAGAGTTCGTTGGCCCTCATCACTTACGTACACAATGGGCAAATCCGCTGATCTGGACGATGCATGATACGTTGAACTGGATAGACACCATTCAAGTGAGAAATATCGGCTTGTTGCTGGATTCCTATCATTGGCATACAAATGGATTAACAAGTGAGGATCTGCTGAAATTACAACCGCATCAAATCGCGTATGTCCATATCAATGATGCTAAACCTCTGCCCATAGAAGAATTGCTTGATTTTGATCGATTGTATCCAGGGGAAGGGGCTATTGATCTTACAGGCTTCCTGGGAAGCCTTACAAAGATCGGGTATACCGGCGTTATCGCCCAAGAAGTGCTGGCACCAGCCTCCGCACACAGTTCATCTGAATTATTTTCCCGTTCCAAAGCAGGTTTCGATAAAGTATTCTCATTGCTAGAAATCTAAACACATCGAACTCTACATTAGAAGAAGCGTTAAGGAAGGAATCAACTATCTGCTCTATGGGATAGTTGATTTTTTTCCTCTAAACATAGGATTACATACGTCTATAGGCCTCTTAATATAGTATAATCATACTGTATTGCTCAAAGTTGAAGATAGGGATATAGCACTATTAAATACTATTGACGAATGAGGAGTCTATGAGAACTTCGGAGAATAAAATTAAGTTAAGTCATATGTTGTACATAGTAGTATTCATCTGCCTGCTGATTGCAATACGCTGGAGCTGGTACAATCATTTTACTCTGTCTAATCCTCCTGTAGTGGAGCAAGGTGTGCTCGATTTGCGGGGAGTAGACCTTGAATCACTAAGCTCCTTTCCACTGGATGGAGAATGGGAGTTTTATCCTCAACAATGGGTGAATGCCGCCAATATGGATCGTGTTTTAAAAGGTCAAATGCTTCAGGTGCCGGGTAATTGGAGTACCGCATTTAATCCTTCAGAGCAAAAGAAGGCATATGGATACGGAACTTATCATATGCGTATTTTGCTAGATCAACCCTTGTCTGAGCCGCTAAGCTTTTGGTTCCAGTCCATCTATACTTCTTCTGAAGTGGAGATCAATGGAACAGTGCTCGCACGGTTTGGTGTGTTATCTGACGAGAAGGAAGAGCATGTTTATGTGACGAAAGCATTCTTAATCAGTTATACACCTACAGATCAGAAGCATCTGGATCTGTTTGTTCGGACGTCAAACTATGAGTCTCCACTAAAAGGGGGCATAATTCGGTCCGTGGAGTTTGGCATTCAACATGAAGTAGACACTATATACTGGAATTCCATTGGCTTGCAGCTAGTCGTAGGGGTCATGCTTCTTCTACATGGGTTGTATTTATTGATTATCTATCTGATGGATGTACGAAAAACAGAGCTGATTATTTTTTTCCTCATGATGGTCGCTGCGGCTGTATCCATTGGGGTTGAACATAATGGACTAATGTTCCGGTTTCTTCATGTTGATTTTGCCTGGATGTTGAGGTTAAAGGTTCTTTCGTATATAGGGTTTTGTCTATTCCTTTTATTGATGGGAAGAGAACTATTGGGGAATCGACGGAAAGGCAAGGCGTTTTATAGTTACATCCTGTCAGTTCTCATTTTTACTTTATTTATTATTGTAGGTCCTGAAGAGGCAGTGTTATATATCATCGGAAAAGGGTATTACATGATCCTGTATTACGTTCCAGTGTGTTGGACGGTATATTATTTTTGGAAGATGGTATCCTTACGAGCTGAAGGTGCTCTATTTTTATTGTTTTCAGTGTTAGCAGTACTAAATAATATGTTGTGGGGGGCTGTCTACTATGCCAGTAGCTCACAATTTATGTTTTATCCCGTAGATTTAATAGCTGCCCTTGCCGCATTTTCCGCCTATTGGTTTAGGAGATATTTTCATCAATCCCATCAAAATGTGTTACTGAACGCTCAATTGGCGGAATCCAATAAATTAAAGGACCGTTTTCTAGCCAATACGTCACATGAGCTGCGCACTCCACTGCATGGGATTATGAATATTGCCCAAAGTGTGTTAACAAGAAAAAAACATGTGCTGGATGAAGAGAGCCAGCGTGACATGGAATTGCTAATTATGGTCAGTCGCCGGATGTCGCTTATGCTGAATGACTTGCTTGATGTTGTGCGATTGCAGGATAAGCGGATTGTGATGAATATAAAGGTCTTGCAAGTGAGGTCATTGGCTGAAGGTGTACTGGATATGTTACGCTTCTTAACCGGTGGGACGAAGGTGGAGCTTCGAATGTCTATAGATGAGAAACTGCCTCGTGTTTATGCGGATGAGGAGCGATTGGTGCAGATTCTGATTAATTTAGTTCATAACGCACTAAAGTACACCGAACAGGGAAGTGTTGAACTGGCCGCAGAACAAGTGGGTGGGGATGTATGGATACATGTTACGGATACAGGAGTAGGCATGGATGAAGCTTTGAAAAAGCGTGTTTTTATGCGCTATGAACAAGGGGCTTACGGTCAAGGCGGCATTGGGCTGGGACTAAGCATCTGTAAGGAGCTGGTCGAACTGCATGGCAGTGAATTATTGCTGCAATCGCAGCCGGGTCAGGGAAGTAAGTTCAGCTTCAAATTACCTGTAGCCAAAGGGAGCTTGCAGTCATCCATTCCGGATGTCTATGCAGAAAAAGATTCGGATCCATTGTCACCATTCAGCACGTGGATAACTGCTGAGAAATCAGCTATGGTGGCTGCCACCTATAATACAAAGGAAGTAGAGCCACTCTCGAAGCTCGATACAGACGCTGATATCATACATGTGCTGGCAGTTGATGATGATTCGGTCAATTTAAAAGTTTTGCAAAATATTTTATCAGATGGAGCTTATCGGATTGATACAACGACTTCAGCCCGTGAGGCGCTGGATATGTTGCATCATGAGCAGTTCGATTTGGTTATCGCTGATGTGATGATGCCGGGCATGTCTGGTTATGAATTGACAAGATTGATACGCGAGCGGTTTACGATGTATGAACTTCCTATTATTCTATTGACCGCCCGCAGTGAACAGGAGGATGTCTACGCAGGTTTCTTGGCTGGCGCTAATGACTATGTAACCAAGCCAGTAGATGCCATGGAATTGAAGTATCGTGCTTCGTCGCTCACTTCTATGAAGCAAGCAGTCAATGATCGTTTGAGAATGGAGGCTGCTTATTTACAAGCGCAGATCCATCCACATTTTCTCTTTAATACATTAAATTCGATTATGTCCTTGAGTGATTTTGACACTGTCAAAATGAAAGATCTTTCAGATGCGTTCACTACTTATCTGCGGATCAGCTTTGACTTCTTAAATGCAGGCAAACTTGTTTCGCTGTCGCAAGAGCTGGAGCTGGTCGAGAATTATGTATATATCCAGCAGCAGCGTTTTGAGGAGAGGCTGCAAGTTGAATGGGAAGTAGACGCGAATCTCCAGCTTCTAATTCCTCCGCTGACGATTCAGCCACTGGTCGAGAACGCCGTCCGGCATGGGATCTTAAGTCGGGCAAAAGGTGGAACCTTGCGTATTCACATCGAGACACATGCGGAGGCTGTTCATTTTATCATTGCAGATACGGGGATTGGAATGGATGAAGCTCAAGTCAGCAAGTTATTACAGCCAAAAAGTCTTAAGGATCAAGGAATTGGTCTCCTTAATACCGATCGGAGATTAACACAATTATATGGACAAGGCTTGAAGATTCAAAGTATTTCTGGGGTGGGAACTACGGTGTCTTTCATTATTCCTGATTAGGATGGTTGTAAAACCATCCTTTTCTGTCTAGCTGTAATTGAGTGGATGTGATTTGAATGATCAATTCTTCCACGGCGGATAAGGTTGCAACTATACAGACAATGGTTGTCCAAATGGTGTGGTTACTATGGGAAAGCCATATAGGAGTTACAAATAGGAGGAGCCCGGTGAGTTTATTGCCGTAGGTATGGATGCTTGCGTAAGTTTTGAATCTGCGAAGGGCAATCCCTATCGCTGTTAAGCGGATGACCGCGATCAAGAAGATCCATAGGATGAATTCGAGTGTGAGACTTAGAAGCGGATACAAAGTAAATAAGCTGATCCCGATTAGTATTGTGTCGGCAGCAGAATCCAGCTTTGCTCCGAGATGACTTGTTGTGCCTGATTTTCGGGCAATTGGACCATCTATCAGATCGGTGACTCCGCAAAGGATATAAATTGCAAGAAAGGGCGAACTTAGGGGCTCGAAGAATAACAGCATGATTGCCAAAATAATTCTGCCAAGTGTAATACAGTTAGTTATAACTTTCAACTTCAATCCCACCTTTGTTCATGACCTCATTTAATTCTATTGTACCAGAGGCAGAGTATATGCTATATGCTATATGCTATTTGGAAAAGGATTATAAGATAGTATTGAAGAAGTAGTGAAGTAGAAGTGTAGATTAGGATTCTAGTAGTAATTTAGGAGGGATTTTATGAAGCAGAATACAAACTTAAAGGTACATACATTAGCTGATATCGAACATCTGAAAATTCACGGCAGAACAACAGGTTTACTTTCTCCACTAACGTTATTTTGGACAGGCAGTGCGGTCGAATTAAATGTTAAAAGTTCTGAGCTATGGCTTGAAGTAGAAGCAGATTATGATGTTTATGAACCTTGGATTAGCATCCTGATCAACTCCGTTCCTGTTAGCAGACAAATGTTAGTAGCAGGCCGGTACTGGATTTGTGTATTTAGAGGCATGAATGATCGTGTTGTGAAAAATGTCCGTATTGTAAAAGATGTGCAGGCAATGAGTGGAGACTCTGGCTGCTCTTTGCAGATACATGCGGTGAAGATGGATGGGGAATTTCTGCCCGTTGCGGACAAACCCCACAAGATAGAGTTCATAGGTGACAGTATAACATCCGGAGAAGGAAGTATAGGTGCCAAGGCTGAAGAAGACTGGATTCCAATGTGGTTTAGCGCCATTAACAACTATACTAGTATGACGGCAGATGCTTTAAATGCAGAATATAGAGTTATTTCTCAAAGTGGCTGGGGTGTCCTTACTAGCTGGGATAATAATCCGCATGGTAATATCCCTGATGGTTATGAACAGGTTTGTGGTCTTCTAACTGGAGCAAAAAACGAAGCTTTAGGAGCTTTTCAAGAACATTCTTTTGAATCCTGGCAGCCAGATGTTGTGGTAGTTAATCTAGGAACCAATGATGGGGGCGCTTTTCAATCGCCAGAATGGAAAGATGAGGTAACAGGGGAGAGCCATAAACAACGCTTAAATGAAGACGGGACCTATCATGAGGATGATATACAAGCTTTTGTCGATGCCGCCGAGAAATTTCTGATGAAGCTTAGAAAAAATAATCAACATGCACATCTCGTATGGGCATACGGGATGCTTGGTATCCCCATGATGCCGGCGATCTACCGAGCGATCGATGTTTATAGCAAGAAAACAGGGGACAAGCAGGTTTCTGTGTTGCAGCTTCCAAATATGACGGATGAGACCATAGGGGCAAGAAGTCATCCGGGAGCATTAGCTCATGAACAAGCGGCAAAAGAGTTGACGGGGTATTTGAAAGGGATTCTAGCGGGCGAAAGTTAATGATGAATTCATAAAAAAACAAGCCGGAGCGAAAGGAACACGCTCCGGCTTGTTTTATTTACTTTAGTCTATTTGGTGGATACAGACTTGAACCATTCGTTAACTTCTTTGGTGATTTGGTCACCACCATTTGCTTTCCAGTTGGAAACAAAGGAGTCAAAGGCATCTACTGGAAGCTTGCCGTAAATGATTTTGTTGAAGGTTTCCATTTCGGATTGACGAAGCAGATTCCATTTGGATACCATCGTTGGTGTCGCAGCACCAGTGAAATAGTTCTGTCTACGAATGTCTATTTGCGACATAACAACTTTTGCAGCGGCCCAGTTTTCCGGTTTACGGAACTCAGCCATTTGTTTTTCATAAGGAGTTACAGGTGTTTCACCATCAGCAAGTTTAACCAATGTCTTCATGAACAGATCAGGAATACGAGCCGGTCCAGTTAAGAAAGGAAACTCATTGGAGAAGTCTTTAATCTTCTCTTTATCACTAGTAGGCTTTCCATCAATCATGTCCCAATCGTAGCCTTTAGCAAAGCCGTATTCAAATTCACTACCAGCTGCAGGATTAGCTAGGTTATCAAGCAAGTAGTTGTAGTATAAGAAAATTGCTTCAGGGTGCTTAGCATCTTTGTTAATCATGATACTAGCGTTTACCCCAGAGTTCTGCCATTTGGTACCGATGAGTCCGTCTGGACCTGCTGGAACCGGATAAGCTTTGATCTTCGCTCCAGGTACATTTTTCATAAGATCGGGAGCCGGCCAGTCTGGAACCCAGTTTGCCCCTGGTAGAATACCTGCGGCGCCTTTTGTCCAGCTTTCAGCAGATTTACCTTCATCCCAAAGTGCGGAGTCTGTGTGAATATAACCTTTTTCCATCCACTCACTAAGCTTAGCAAGGGCTTGTTTAGCTCCAGGATTTATGGAACCGTATTCTAGATTGCCGTCGGCATCTTTATTCCATTGTTCTTCAATCGTACCGTAAGCACCGAATAACCAGTCTAGTTGGCCCATCCAGGTGTTAGTATTGTTTTTCAAAGAAATCGCAAGTGGGAAAACATCTTTAGGTGCTAGACCGTCAGGGTTTTCGTTCTTGAATTTGTCCATAATGATCTCAAGATCGGCGATTGTTTTTGGAGCCTGAAGGTTCAGCTTTTCCATCCAATCTTCCCGTAACCAGAGAAGGGTATCGTCATTATCGGTATATTCAAGGATCGGCATATTGTATTTCTTACCGTCTTTTGTGAATGGATACCAAAGTTCTGGGTGTGCTGCAGCATGATCTTTTAGAATTTTATTAGCATATTTGTCGAACAACTCATCAATAGCAATGAACTGACCGGAATCAATCAGTTGATTGGTCAACACTGCATTGGTTGGTACAGAAACGAAGTCAGGCAGCTTTTCGCCAGAAGCAATGGCAAGCTGAAGCTTTTGTCTGTATTGATCGTCATTGGCTGGATACCAAGTATCTTTATGCTTCATGCCCAGTGTTTCCAGCATCCAGCGATCGTGAACATTGTTTTCTTTGGTATCGCCTTGAACATATTTCTTCGGCATCAATACCGAACTGAACTCGATGGGTGGATCGTATTTACCTTTTTCAAAAGCAGCATCTGCTTCAGATAAACTAGTCTCAGACGATGTGGTATTGTTTTGTTTGGCGTTTTCATTATTTCCGCCGCCACTGCCACAGGCTGTGAGTGTGATAAGTGCTGTGACCGTTAACAACGACCACATTTTTTTGAACTTGATCATTCTTTAATTCCCCCTACTGTGTATGATCTTTACAAGTGTAACTTTAACAACTAGTCGGGGATGGCATCTATATGAGATTTTTAGTTTCGATAGGACTCTATCATGCTATTTATTATTGTCTCGATATTCCTGCGGTGTTACTCCGAACTGTCGTTTGAATACTTTTATAAAATAAGCAGGGTCCATATAGCCAATCTCCATGCTGATTTCATAGACTTTTTTAGAAGTGGTTTTCAGCTTATGGCAGGCCCGATCCATGCGCAGGCGAGAGATATAATCGCTTATTCCTTCACCCGTTTCAATCTTATAAATTTTTGATAAATGAGTCGGATGGAGGTTTACGTGGTCAGCCAGAACCCGTAATGAAACATCTAAATGCAGGTTTTTGTCTGTGAAATCTTGAATCTTTTTCACATATTCAGATCTGATGTCTTTAATTTCGTTAGACGTTCCTTCTTTCAATTTGCTCAGGATGCTGAGGGACCATTTTCTAAGTTTACCGATGGTCGAGAACGCTTCACCGCTTTGCAACCAACCGAGATCGTCTCCCACTAAGTTAGCTAGAGTATGCCCATTTCGGTGTGCGAGATTCGTGAAGGATGCAGTGATTAAAAAACCTGCCTCCATGCAATGCTCCCACGATTCAGACCATTTCTCATCCAGCTCCGCGCAGACAGCGAGTAGTTTCTCTTCCGCAGCATCCCAATGCCCACTTTCAAGCAGGTGAATTAGTGTCGGCGGGGTGTAAAGGGCATCCAAAGGTCCTTGGGTGGTGGAAGGTTCAAATTCGCTGACCCGCATTACGAATTCGCGCTCGTCTCCCACGATCTGCCGGAAATAAGCTGTAGCCTGACGGAAACGGCTCGACACCTTCTCGGGAAACTGGAACCACTCGGTGATTACTATGGACAGGGAACCTTTCAGAAATTGCTTAACCTTATACTGAAGCTGTAAAGAAAGCTTTTCTAGGATGGTTTCTTTGCCGATGTCGGATCCTTTCTCTTTAAGCTGAAGCAGAAACACAAGATATCCATGTTCTTCTTTAACGCCCCAAACCTGCATGAATTCACCCATAATCTCTTCAGCCATATTGATGATGGCATATTCAATTAAGGTTTGATCATTATTGTTATAATGGCTAAATTCTTCTTCCATGCGTACAAGCATCAAAGCGCAATCGCCAGAATGGAAGGGCAAATCATAATTTACGAGCTTCCGTTCCCATTCGCCAGCTTGAAATTGATGACCTTGCAAGGCATCAAGCAGCAGTTGACCACGTAAAAGCGGCAGATTTTCCCGTAGGGTAAACTGGGTTCGTTTAAGCGAACTGATAAGTTCCCATTCTGTGTTCAATTGCTCGATGGCAGTTTTGACTGCACCGATGATTTCATCATCGGTAGGTGGCTTAAGCAAATAATCGACTGCATTATGCTGGAGTGCTTTTTTGGCATAATCGAACTCCGAATGGCCTGATAAAATAATGCATTTAATCTTTTTATCACGTTTTCTTATCCGCTCTATTAATTCAATTCCCGTCATTTCGGGCATTTGGATATCCGAGATCACAATATCAATCGGGTTGGTATCGATAATTTGTAGCGCCTCACGTGCCGAATACGCTTTATGCACCTGTTCAATTCCTAGCGTATGCCAGGGTTTAGTCATGGCAAGATTATCTACCCAGTGCGCTTCATCGTCTACTATAATCATTTGCATGTTGTTATTCTCCTTGATGATTCTTAAATTTAGAATATTCATCCTCAGTAGGGATTTCCCAGATAATCTCTGTTCGGAAACCTCCAAGAGGGGATGGTTTAAAGGTTAGACAGGATTGATTACCGAACAGGTGCATGATCCGCTGATTCGTATTCCAGAGCCCACAGCCCATTTCTTCCTGCAATGGCTCCTGCATTTTACGATTCAAAGCTTCTAACTGCTCCGGATTCAAGCCAGGCCCGTCGTCATCAATATAAATCTTGCAGAAGCCGTTCGAAATTTCACCACTAATGCTAATCTCACCCGATGAATACGATTTGGCCACTCCGTGAATGACTGAGTTCTCCACAATAGGCTGAAGCATTAGACGTGGCACAGACTGGCTTAACATGTTCTCAGGGATTTCGATATGATAATCAATTCTGGCATTGCGCAGCTTTTGAATATCCAAATAGTTGACGAGCAGCTTGATTTCTTCATCCAGTGACGCGGTTTCCCGTTCCATTCGGGTAGTATAACGATAGTAAGCACTTAAATTATAAGCCATTGAGACAACAGCGTCCTCATCCTTCATCTGGGCCATATTGATAATATAACCAAGGCAGTTATAGAGGAAATGCGGATTGATTTGCGCCTGCAGCTGCTTAAGTGTAGCTTCGCGGGCACGGATTTTCTCATTGAACACATTCTCTATCAGGTCTTGAATTTGATGGGACATATCATTAAAGCGATGGAATAGAAACGAAAACTCGTTCCGGCCCTCGTTATGAAGACGTACAGAATAATCTCCACGCTGCACGCGCCGTAAGCCTTTAATTAGCTTTTTGATAGGGTACTGAACATTTCTGTATAGTAATATGGAAGCGGAAATTCCCATAACAAACAGCAAAATCATCGAGATATAGAACAAATCCTGACTGAGCGAAATGGGTTTTAGGATTTGATATAGAGGGACAACATCTATTAAATTCCAATCCAAATAGGAGGACTTCACAGAGCTGACCAGGTAGTTCTTGCCATTGAGTTTGACTACATCCTGGGTAGTGTTCTCAGGTGAGTGTTTATCCAGGTAAAGAATGAGTTCTTCAGATAACTGCTTGTCCGCACTGCGATTCAGAATCGGAGAGTTCCCTTTATGATAGAGAAAAGGATCACCTTGTCCACCTTCCTTGTACGTATCCAGCATGTTCTGAATATTCTCATAACTGAAGCTGGCTTCAATCACCAAGTTGCTTCCCGTCAACATCCCCGGCTGAGCTAAGGAATCTGTATAGAACCAGTAGAAGGATTTTAGCTCGTCTTTAGATTCCAAGCTATGATCGCCATACGTCCATTTTCCACTCATATTTCTTTTTAAGTAATCCTCATCATACCCAAATGCTCGATTGTAGTTGGAGATGACATCTTTATTTTGCTGTGAATGTACGGCATATCTGGCAGGCCAAATATCTGCAACCCCGGATTGAAGCACCATCTTTTCCTGAATGACATACCGGGTTTGCATCTGATCATATCGATCAGCCCAAATGTTTAATCCGTTGAAGGCTCTGACATTTGGATCTCTAGAAAGGATGAGGGTGAAGTCCATCATCTGATTAATGCGCGAATCAATTTGACTGGACAGAAAAGTGAGCTGCTTCGTATTGGACACCTGCAGTTCTTTACTCACAACATCGTAGGTGACGTTATTTGAAAAGGTATACATGATAATGATGGGGATGAACAAGAGTATGATCAGGCAGTTTATTTTGGCAAACAAACTAAACCGCGATTGTGTTAATTCTCTCAGGGATGTAAAGCGCTTCCAAATATTCATAAATGTACCCTCCAGATGATGTCCTAATAAAACCATATCAAGCCTAACAATGTTATATAGTCAAACCTGAGAAACGCCTGATACTATTTATAGCAGAGATCCCCATCACACACAAAATATTTTTTTTGGGAACAGGAGAGAGCTATGGAGGCTAATTCAATACAGCAGGTAGGCCTGGAAAATAAACCAAGTATAAAAAGAAAAAGAAAAAAAGGCTATAAACAACCATGGGTGCTCCACTTCATGGTATTACCGGCGGCAATTATGGTTTTTATTTTTTCTTATATCCCCATGTCAGGAATACTCATGGCATTTCAGGATTATAAGCCTGCATTAGGATTTTTTGATTCCGAATGGGTCGGACTTAAGCATTTCAGGTACATGTGGGAGAACGATTATTTCCTGCAAATTACTTGGAATACACTGTTTTTTGCTTGCTCCAAAATTGTTTTGAACCTGATTATTCCTTTTATATTCGCCTTGTTGCTCAATGAGGTAAGGAATATGGGTCTTAAAAGATCTATTCAAACACTCGTCTATCTACCGCATTTCTTGTCTTGGGTTACCCTTTCAGGAATTCTGATCGATATCCTAGCACAAACAGGGATCGTCAATCAGTTTATTTCGTCCGTTTTCGGCATAAAACCGATCTTTTTTCTAGGGGACGGCAACTGGTTCCGATTTACCATCATAGCCAGTGATGTTTGGAAAGAATTTGGTTTCAACACGATCATTTTCCTAGCTGCGCTATCCGGCATTAATCCATCACTTTATGAAGCTGCTGAAGTGGATGGGGCAGGTCGCTGGAAGCAAACGATGTATATTACCATACCAGCACTTATTCCAATTGCTATTGTAATTGCGACCTTGGCACTGGGCAATGTATTAAACGCCAACTTTGACCAGGTATTTAACCTATATAGTCCTTTGATCTATCAACAAGGGGATATCATTGATACCTTTGTGTACAGAGAAGGTCTTCTGAGCGGACAATTCAGCTTTGCGACCGCAGTTAATCTTTTTAAATCGGCAATTAGTTTAATTCTAATCGTTATTTCATACCGACTTGCCTATAGATTTGCAGGGTACAGAATTTTCTAGAAAGGATGACAACAAATGTACCATAAAACCCTTCCATATCGAATATTTAGCATATTCAACAATGTGCTCCTAACTATCCTTTCGGTGCTCTGCTTGCTGCCATTGTATCACTTACTCATGGTATCTCTTAGTGCGTCCGCCCCAGCCAATGCTGGATTGGTCACCTTTTGGCCAATTGGCTTTACTTTGGAGGCCTATGCAAAAACTTTTAACAACACTAATTTTCTTACATCCCTGTGGGTGTCGGTAGAGCGGACAATACTAGGAACAGCACTTGCACTGGTAGTAAATACGGTTGCAGCCTATGCTCTTTCTAAGGAAACTAGAGTTTTCCGGGCGCGTAATATCTATCTTTGGTATTTTGTCGTAACCATGCTGTTCAGTGGGGGTCTGATTCCGGGATATATCCTGATTCTAAAGCTCGGGCTGATGAATTCTTTGATGGCACTTATCCTACCTGGATTGGTAGCCGTATTTAACATCATTTTGCTGCTGAACTTCTTCCGTGGTGTACCTAAGGACCTTGAGGAAGCAGCCTTTATTGATGGGGCAGGACATTTTAAGACCTTTTTGAAAATATATTTACCAGTCTCCTTACCAGTCATTGCAACGGTTTCTCTATTCATGATGGTGGGTCATTGGAACTCTTATTTTGACGGAATAATCTATATCAGAGATTCGGATAAGCTGCCGCTGGCGACGTTTATGCAGACCATTATCGTTCAGGCAGATATGTCTAAGCTTGATCCGTCAGCCGTAGCTAACTTGTCTCAACGGACTATACGGGCTTCACAGATTTTCATAAGTGCGCTACCGATATTGTTGGTTTATCCATTCCTGCAACGTTATTTTGTGACAGGGATCGTAGTCGGCGCTGTAAAAGAATAGTCAAAAAAGAGGGAGTTACTGGACTAGTCCATGTAGCTCCCTTTTTTTGTAGGTATGGCATGAAAAATAGACACCCGAGATGAATTGCGCCTTCTAAAATACGGTGCTATACTTTTGGCATGAAATATGCTCGGAGGTGGTACAGTGCTAATGTTGAAATGCCCATTAGCTAGAAGTTCCTCACGCAAAGCCTAATATAGGGCGATACTTTGCGTGAGGTGCGATGGATGGATATATCGCCCAACTTAATTTTATCGTTTCTATAAATGGGCTTTGCACCTTATGAACTTTTAATATAAATAAGGGGCTGAAAAGCGATGTGTACACCATTTATTAGAAACCATCAATATAACTTAATTAAGAAACAAACGAAATTTGTTCTGCATACCCTGCGAACCGTTGCGGATCGCAGAGTCTTGGAGACTGTAAGATATAGTGCTGCTACGAACATTATTGAGGCATTTCCTTTTCTTACGGAGAATCACAAGCAGATACTGGAACAAATATCGACCTTCGAAACTGCAGAAGATTTCCAGAGATATCTTAGTGAATTAGAACCATACCTAGAGTCATATCCGACGATTACGCTGAAGCAGATTCAGAAGCTATTCCCTAAGAATAAGAAACTGAAAGTACCTGATCTACAACTCATCGACTATCGCAACATAACGTATTTGAGTTGGATAGATATTGCCAGTAATAAATTATTCATTATCTATCCGTACGAAGGACAGTTCATAGGTATTGAGGGTAGAATCACACCAACGCACAAAAAAGGGTACTGCATGTTCTGCAATCGGCATCAAGAGCTTGCATTCTTTTATGTTAAGACCAAGAATGTGAACGTTTCGCCGGATAATATTTCTGCTGTGGGTCAATACGTATGTCTGGATAATCAGGAATGTAATCGGAGCATAACCGATACAGCTAAGCTTGAGAGGTTCATTCTCTCTGTCCGTAAATAATGTTTAGAAAAGGCTCCCTTAGTGGGAGCCTTTTTGTTAAAAATATCGTCAGGATATAGATAATTCGTTTCATTGAAACAATGAGGCACGACATTAGTGGATATCATGAGATTCAAGAGCTGAATGAATAATATAAGCGTTTACAAACAGAAAATTTGAGTAGTTATAAGAATAGTCAGAAAATTTCCATATGACGTGCTTTGTTACTTAAGCTATAATGAGGTCTAAAAAAGAAAACGGGGCGTTATAATGAATCAAATTAAGGGTAACAAAAATCTTCTCTCGGAGAAGGAGGAACGCTTCTCTTCCGCGGGCTTTATTTTTGCCGCCATCGGCAGCTCGGTTGGACTAGGAAATATGTGGAAGTTTCCTTATATTACAGGGGAAAATGGGGGGGCAGCTTTTTTCCTTCTTTTCATCGTCTGTTTGGTGCTGATAGGGTTACCGGTGCTGTTGGCAGAACTGGCTATCGGACGCAGCGGGCGTGGTAGCGCGGCGACCTCTTTTATGCGGGCTGGAGGCGGGAAGAGTTGGTTTGCAGCTGGAATGTTGCAGGTACTTGCGCCGTTTCTAATTCTCTCCTTTTATATTATTGTTGCTGGCTGGACGCTGAACTATTCGATGATTGCTTTTAATGGACAACTATTCAGCACTACTGATTATGCAGGCGAATTCAATTCGTTTGTCTCCGGATATATGCCGATCGTTTGGCAGGGGATAGCCATTCTGATTACGGCGGGTGTAGTCATCCTTGGTGTATCAGGCGGGATTGAGAAATTTAACAAAGTATTAATTCCTGGTATGGTCGTACTCCTTGTAGTGTTAATGATTCGCGCGGTAACCTTACCGGGTGCATCCGCAGGGGTTTCCTTTTTCCTAAAACCGGACTTTTCAGTGTTGACAGCGGAATCTGCGCTAGTTGCATTGGGACATGCCTTCTTTTCATTATCGCTCGGGATGGGGATTCTCCTGACATACGGATCTTATGTTGATAAAAAACAATCGCTGGGTACCGCTGCCATCGCAATCGGTGCGGGAGATTTGTTATATGCTTTTATTGCAGGCTTGATTATTTTTCCGACGACGTTCTCATTTGGTATTGCTCCTGATCAGGGGCCTTCGCTGATTTTTATCGCTTTGCCAGCCGCTTTCTCGGCTATGCCTTTTGGTGCGCTCTTCGGCGGTTTGTTCTTTATCTTGCTGGCGATTGCTGCTCTAACCTCAGCTGTATCGCTGCTTGAAGTGCCTGTATCCTTCACAATGGAGCGCTGGAATTGGAGCCGGAAACGTTCGGTTTGGATTTTGACGCTGATCTGTTTCCTTCTTAGTATTCCTTTAGCGATGTCACTGGGAATGTTCCCGGAGCTAACGATTGGTGGCAAATCTCTATTTGACGGGCTGGATTTTATCACCTCTAACATTATGCTGCCGCTTGGAGGTCTGCTGATTACCATCTTCGCCGGTTATTTCTGGAAAGGTGCAGCGGAAGCCGCTGGACTACAGGCGCGCTGGTTCCGTGTTTGGCTGTTTATGCTCCGTTATGTGGCGCCGATCCTAGTGTTCCTAGTGCTGCTCCATACCTCGGGGATTATTTCCTTCTAATTCTGAAATTTATTTATCCAAAAATAGCTCTACGACCCTTGTTGGTTGTAGGGTTTTTTTGTGTTGAAAAGAGGGGATTAAATTGAATTTTAATTCCTACTTGACTAGGTGGAATAATTGGAATATAGTATAAAAAAGCTTGAACGGTATGGAAGGGAATGTAACTAACTAATCCATTCTTAACTAATAATTGTATACAATTATACAAATATATTATTGGGGTTCGGACCCCACAGATTAACGATGAGGAGCAGTATAGAAATGGCGATACGATCACGAAGGTTATCCAAGGATAATACCTACTATGAATTAAAACAAAAAATTATTGATAGCGAGTTTGAACCGAATCAACCTGTAAATGAAGAAAATTTGGCGGCCTTGCTCGGAGTCAGCCGCACACCTCTAAGAGAGGCGATACAGAGATTGGAGAACGAGGATTTTCTG
Organism: Paenibacillus sp. FSL R5-0636; assembly: GCF_037974255.1. Classification (NCBI taxonomy): domain Bacteria; kingdom Bacillati; phylum Bacillota; class Bacilli; order Caryophanales; family Paenibacillaceae; genus Paenibacillus; species Paenibacillus sp. FSL R5-0636. The sequence continues at coordinate 4,370,651 of NZ_CP150232.1, read as the reverse complement.
GTTCGACAGCCAAATGGAAGACTGCGGGTAGCTTCAGTAACCCTTAAAGAGGTTGAAGAAATATTTCTTATTCGCAGCATGCTTGAAGGCTATATTGCAAGAAATGCAGCTAAGCATGCCACAGAGAAAGATATTGTGAATTTAACGACGATGATTACAAAAATGAAACACTCGTTCCAGCTTGGTGATAATCAGAATTTTGTTACATATGGATTTGAGTTCCATGATTATTTATCAGAAATCAGCGAACTAAAAACCTTCGAGAAGGTTCTGAATCAATTAAGAGATCATTCGCTTCGTTATTGTCGATTCGTCTCTATGCATGGGGATTGGAACACACAAGCGGATGAAGAACATGATCTTATTTTACAAATGATCGCTGCTAAAAATGAAGATGGTGCTGAAAAAGCCATGCAAGATCATATTTTAAGCAGTCTATCGACTGCGCTTGATCGCATCAAAGGGATTGAAGAAAAGCTGGAAGCATAACGAAAGGGGAGTACATCACCTATGAAACCACTAAATGAGGTTGAGCAAGCTTTAGCTAATCAATTAATAGAGGTTCGCAGAAACCTGCATCGTGAGCCTGAATTAGCGTATGAAGAGTTTAAAACCACAACAAAATTACGGGAATGGCTGACCCAAGCCAATATTCACATCCTTGACTTGCCTTTACAAACAGGACTCATCGCAGAGATCGGGCAGGGTCACGGACCCATAGTGGCCATTCGTTGTGATATTGATGCACTTCCCATAGAGGAACAAACTGAATTGTCCTTTGCCTCAGAGATCCCAGGAAAGATGCATGCCTGTGGTCACGATTTTCACACGGCTACTATTTTAGGTGCTGCATTATTATTAAAGGCTCGTGAAAGTGAATTACCTGGAAAGGTTAGAGTATTGTTTCAACCCGCGGAAGAAACAGGGCATGGGGCGGAAAGTGTCTTAGCCTCGGGAGGACTCCAGGATGTGGCGGCTATATTTGGTCTCCATAATTCGCCTGACTTGCCTACAGGAGCTTTTGGAACAAGAACAGGAGCTTTAACAGCCGGTGTTGACCGGTTTGAAATTACAATAAAAGGTGTCGGCGCTCATGCTGCTTATCCTGAAAAAGGTGTGGATACGATTGTAACTGCGGCTCAGATCATTACCGCACTACAAACCATCGTAAGTCGCCAAAACAGTACCACGGAACCAGTAGTGTTAAGTGTTACCAGAATTAATGGAGGCTTCACATGGAATGTATTGCCGGAAAAAGTCGAATTAGAAGGTACAGTACGAACTTACAATGAAGAGATTCGCCGCAATATTCCAATACAAATGACTCGTCTTATCGAAGGGATTGCTGCGGGAGCTGGGGCAGAGGCAGAGTTACATTGGTATCCAGGTCCACCCGCAACGATAAATCATGGGGAATGGGCGGACTTTACCAAAAAGATCGCCTCAGATTTCGGCTATGAAGTACATGATATTCCTCCACAGATGGGTGGAGAAGATTTCTCTTTTTATTTACAACAGATACCGGGTGCTTTTGTGAATATAGGATCAGGTCCAGCCTATCCCTTACATCACCCTCGTTTCGATGTTGATGAAGCTGCGATATTACCAGCTGCTAAGTACTTCGCTTTATTGGCAGAACAAGCGCTGGTAAAGCAGCAAGAGGAAGCTTAATCCTATATATGATTGAGGGGAATGGAAATGATTGAATTAAAGAATGTTTACAAATCGTTCACTCGGAAAGGGACCACTATTGATGCTCTTAAAGGGATTGATTTAAAGGTCGAAAAAGGCGATATATTTGGGGTTATCGGCTATAGCGGTGCGGGGAAAAGTACATTAATTCGTTTAGTCAATTATTTGGAAAGACCCACCAAAGGACAAGTTATGGTCGCTGGACGTGATTTGGGAACATACAACGATAAAGAGTTGCGTACCGCTAAGAAAAATATCGGAATGATTTTTCAACATTTTAATCTATTAGAATCTAAAAAAGTATTTGATAATGTGGCGATCCCTCTAGTTCTCCTAAAAAAGAATAAGAATGAAATCCGCCAGCGGGTAATGGAGCTGCTAGAGTTTGTTGGATTAAGTGATAAAGCGGGGAGTTACCCGAGTGAGTTATCAGGTGGTCAGAAGCAACGTGTCGGGATTGCTAGAGCGCTTGCCTCGAATCCGTCTATCCTTTTATGTGACGAAGCGACCTCTGCCTTAGATCCACAGACCACACATTCTATCTTACAGCTATTAAAAAAAATCAATGCTGAATACAACATTACCGTGATGATCATTACACATGAAATGTCCGTGATTCAAGAGATTTGTAACAAGGTAGCGGTCATGGAAGAAGGCCGGATTATTGAGCAAGGAAGTGTTCTAGATGTATTCGGAAGTCCAAAACATCTGACCACGCAAAATTTCGTGAAGACGGTTATTCAAAATAGCATGACCTCTAGCGTGCGGAAATCTATTAAAACAGAACCCGGAAGTCAGCTGTACAAGCTTAATTTTGTGGGAGCAAGTGCCTCTGAGCCTATCCTGTTTGAAATGATTCGCTCCTGCGATATAAAGGTCAATATTTTATTTGCGAATACGACGGAGATTCAAGAAACAACACTGGGAACAGTGATCATTCAATTCGATGGTGAGGCAGCAGAGATTAACAATGGATTATCTTTCTTAACAAGAAATGGAGTCGGTGTAGAGGAGGTAGAATCTAATGTTTTCGACCACAGTAACAGGTGATCAATTTCTGCAGGCGATTATAGAAACCATTCAAATGGTAGGGTTCTCCTTGTTTGTTGGTTCCCTGATTGGGATCCCATTTGGGATATTGCTTGTCATCACTCGTCCGGGTGGGGTTTTGGAGAACAAAGCGCTTTACGCCGTACTAAATCCGATTATCAACATCATTCGCTCATTGCCTTTTATTATTTTACTGGTTGCGATTGTGCCTTTCACACGATTGATTGTTCATACTTCAATTGGGACAAGCGCAGCGATCGTACCCTTGATTATCTATATCGCACCTTATATAGGGCGGTTGGTAGAGAACTCACTGCTTGAAGTGAATCCGGGAATCCTTGAAGCCGCTGAGGCGATGGGAGCCACTCCTTTTCAAGTCATTTGGTACTTTTTATTGCCAGAGGCGGTTGGATCCTTAATCCTGTCTCTTACAACAGCGACGATTGGTCTGATAGGTGCAACTGCAATGGCTGGAACGGTAGGGGGAGGCGGCGTGGGAGACTTGGCGATCGTATATGGATACCAACGCTTTGACACTGTTGTCGTAGTAGCCACCGTGATTATCCTCATTATTTTAGTGCAAGGGATTCAATCTTTAGGCAACACGCTAGCAAGAAAAATTCGCCGTTACTAGTTACTACATATTCTGGGAGGGACTCGACAGATGAGTGAATGGAGTAAGCAAGATCGTTTTAACGCATTATTATCTGGAGAACGGGCGGATCGTCCAATCGGAAGTGGTTGGCGCCATTTTATCGACAAAGAACAAACTGCAGATGATTTAGCAGATACTACGATTTCTTTTACGAAAAAATATGATTGGGATTGGGTCAAGATTAATCCAAGAGCGACTTATCTGGCGGAAGCTTGGGGGAATCAATACGATTTTACGGATTATCAGACCGTATTTCCGAGACAGCAAACGACGGCTATTCCAACAGCGGCTAGTCTGTGGGATATCGATGTTAAAAAGGCAGTCCATTCAGCCCCTTTGGCAGAGCATTTAGATGCGGTTAGAAAAATTCGCCAAGGGTTACCAGATACCCCGCTAATCCAGACGGTATTTTCACCATTAACAGTGTTGCTATTTATTGTAGGACGTTCTGCTTACGTTACTAAAACGGTGTTTGGTATTGAGCACCCGGTAACTTTGGAATCCTTGTTTAAAGAACATCGTGCGGCAGCACACCATGCGCTACATGCGATTTCCTTAACTTTAGCCGATTATGTACAAGAGTTACAGCAAGCGGGTTCTGACGGTTTGTTCTACGCAGTGACGGGCACAGCTCACCCAGGATTATTTGATGAAGCAATGTTTGATGAGCTGTCCAGACCTTATGATTCTATTGTGTTAGAAGCAGCAAGCTATGGAAAAAACATTCTTCATACTTGTGGAGCTTACGCCCAGCCTGAGAAGTTCAACGATTATCGGATTGACGGGATCAGTTGGGATACGATAGCCAAGGGGAATCCAGGGTTAGAGGCAAATCTCAAAGCTACTAAAGTGGGGGGAGTCGATCATGGGTTGTTTGCGGTAAACGATATTGCCCAAATTAAGCAGCAGGCTGAAGATGCATTAAAGTTAATGAAAGACCAGCCGTTTATTCTATCTCCAAATTGCGCAATCCCACTCAATGTGACGGATGAGGCGTTGGCACAATTTAAAAAATCTATATTGGAATAGGGGAAGTAAGTATGAAAAAGTTAATGTTAGTGATGATGATAGGTGTTCTTGCAGTGTTGACGGCTTGTGGCAATAAAGAGGCGGGGGATTCTGGAGATAAGAAAAAGCTTACCGTTGGATTTGGTGTTGGAACCTATGAGGAACAATTCCGCCAATCGATTCTACCGATTTTAGAGAAACAAGGGTATTCCGTTGACATTAAAACCTTCTCGCAAAATATGCAGGTCAATCCAGCAATGAAAGAAGGCTCCATTGACGCAAGTATATTCCAAAGTACAGCCTATATGGAGGCCATTAACGAAGAAATCAATGCAGATATGGTCGGAATTGCTTATGTTCCAGGTGCTCCACAAGGTCTTTATTCTGTAAATCATACCACGCTAGACGATGTTAAAGACGGTACAACCGTAGCTGTTCCGAACGATCCGGTAAACCAAGAGCGTGCACTACGTATTCTGGAAGAATTGGGTTGGGTCAAAATTAAAGAAGGGGCGGGCGTAGCGGATTTCAATATTAATAGTATGGAACCGGATAAATATAATATTGATATTAAAATACTGGACCCCGCTCAAATCCTTGTCTCCCTTCAAGATGTTGATTATGGCGTTGTAAACGGTAATTATATTGCCAATTCGGACAGAAAGATTACGGATGCTTTGAAAATAGAAAACACACCTATGGAACACAGAATTATCGTATCGGTTAATAAAAAGGATGAAAATTCACAGTGGGCTAAAGATTTGAAAGCTGCTTATGAATCCAAAGAGTTTGAAGAATATATTCATGGATTAGAAAAATATGATGGTTTCATTCTACCTGAAGCTTGGGACAACAATTAATTAAGGAAGTGAACGGAGTGACCAAAGAAAAGATTCATTTTATTGGTGGCGGACAGATGGCGGAAGCGATCATCCGCGCATGTATAGCGAATAACACCTTGTCTGTAAATCAAATTAGTGTATCGGATATTAATGAAGCGCGGCTGCAGTTTTTGAATACCAAATATGGTGTAGATACGGAGAGTTCACAAGAGCATAACCTGTCTACAGCAGATGTAATAGTAGTGGCAGTTCGTCCACAGGATGATTTAACTACACTTGGTCAAATCGTACAACAATTCGCTACAGCTTCTGCCGCTATCGTATCGATTGTGGCGGGTGTGACGAATGATCAATTAGCTGGGTATTTTGGAGCTGAACGGTCCATTATCCGGGTTATCCCCAATACTTTAACCGATACAGGATATGGCTATAGTGGTGTAGCGTTAAATGCTTATGCTACTCGTGATCAAGTGGAGCATTTCTTACTTGGCTTTGGAAAAGTACAATATCTGGATGAGGCGTTAATGGATGTTTTCACTGGATTTGGTGTGGCGGGTCCTAACTATATCTATTATTTCATTGAATCTCTCGTGGATGCAGGTGTACTTGCCGGACTGCCGCGTGAGCAAGCCTGGAAGGTTGCATTGGAGAATATGATGGGATCGGTAGCAATGCTGCAACAGACAGGGCTGCATCCACGACAGCTGCTGGATATTAATAATTCACCTGGCGGTGTCGGCATGCATGGCTTGTACGAATTAAACAACAGTGATTTCGCAGCGGGCCTGCAAAGAAGTGTTCTGGCAGCCGTAAAACGTACTACTGAGCTGGGAGTGAAGTAATCATGGCAACGATGAAATGGGATCATTTAGTTCACTATGTCAATGATTTGGCCAAACCGGTTGAGATCTTTGGAGCTCATGGATTGGTTGCTTTTAAAGGAGGATCTCATAAAGATTGGGGAACCTATAATGCCTTAAGTTACTTTGGGCTAACCTATCTCGAGTTTCTGGGCATTGAGAATCTTGAGCTGGCAAAGGCAACTGAACATAATCTAGTGGTGAAAGATGCAGTTGAACTTTTACCAGAACATGAAGTTCTAAGTAGAGTAGTTATCCGGACGGATGATATTGAAGAAGTAGCGGCTTCTCTGAAAGCAGCAGGCTTATCATTATCTCCAATTATCGATGGTAAGCGTCTAGATAACGAGGGCAGATTAATAGAGTGGCGGATGATGACCATTGCTGGTGACTTTGGGGGACTGGTCTATCCGTTCATCATTCAATGGAGCGGAACGGATACAGAGCGAGTGGAAAGATTAACATCATCTGGAGTCATTAAGCCTCATCCTGCGGGAGAAGTCGAAATCGTCCGTGCTGTATTTCATGTCTCCGATCCTGAAGCTGCAGCCAACCATTGGGGAACCATATTCGGACTGCCTGTTACGAAGTCAGAGGATGATACCTTCAGCCTTAAGATTGGCGATAGATCATTTGCTTTCGTGCAAGGAGACGAGAACCAATTCAAGCAGGTGGTTTTTGAAACGGATTCGTTAGAGCTGAAAGGGAAGACGATTCGGATTGGTGATGGGGAGTATGTTTTCGTTTAAGGGACTAGTAACGTTATAACTTTAGAAATAAAGACTTACTTGAAGGGAGCGATACCTCGAGTAAGTCTTTTTGCTGTTAATCGAAGGAACTAGTGAGGCTGGGATTTTTTTGTTTTAATCAATTTGTAAGATTTATTGAATTCCATTATATGGTACGATGTCCATGGTATAAAAGGAATGAAGATAATTTCTCTTGCTTGGCACTATGGATTTTGATAAACATAATGGATAAATTTAAATATTACATATGGAGGTAATTACGGATGAAAACTCACTATTACTTAGATTGGTTTTATGATAAGGGTTTTTCTGAGAAGTTAGTCAATGTGTTGCATGAGGATATAACAGACAGAAAATCGCTGGTTATGATTAGCGCTGAATCGTCTGATTTTAGTGATGAACAAGTTAATATTGATAGTGTTTTTGAAAGGACATGGTTTAATCAGGCTAACATTTATTTTGATGAATATCATTTCATTGATGACCGCACGCAGAAGGAAGATGCCCAGCGATTAATTCAAAACGCCTCTGTCGTTTTTTTATGTGGTGGAACCGCTCGGAACCAAAAGCACCTTTTGACGGAATATGAATTATCGGATTTGATTAAAAAAAGCAATGCTGTTGTAATGGGAACAAGTGCTGGCGGGATGAACATGTCTGATGAATATGTGGATGAATGCACTGTTTGTGAAGGTATGGCTCTTAATCACTTTTCTTTTGAAGCTCATTTTAATCATGATAACACCGCGATGATTGAGGAGCGTTTCCCTTTATCGAATAAAATGGATATTTATGTGGCGGCAGACAAAGATGGTGCTGTACGTGTGAAGGACAGCAAAATCGACATTATAGGCAATGTATATTTAATTTCCCACTCAAAGATTCAGAAATTGGCTGAGACGCTCTAATAATGGTTGAGTGGTTGTGACACTGACGGTTAACTGAATGGTATTTGTTTTGAGTCCCTATTTGACAGCACCTTACGAGCTAATCGGGTTGATTGCTCCGCGAAAAAGGAAGATTACGCATAACGCGCATACGATGTTCAAGCCATCACCATTCGATCTTGAATTTATATCATTCCAGATCCACGTAAAGTTATCGGATTCCGCGATTGTAAGGATATGAAATTTTCAAGTGAAGAAGCGTTTGATACAGTGAGAGGAGAAATCAAGTCTCTTTTCTTATATACTGGGTCTAGAAAGGAGTGAATAAGCAATGGAGTGGAAAGGCGATGCAAATGCCAATAAAAAAAGAGAGTCTCAGTTCACTGAGGAACTATCGGAGTCACAATTATCGGCTTTAGAATATGTTACGAATTACGCGCGAACTCGAAAAAGTGAAGCAGTTCAGACTATCCATGAAATTCTTCAAATGTCTAATGTGGAGCGGGAAGAGTTTGAAGATGCTGTGATCAAAATAAAGTCACAGGCGAAGATTGCTCTTCATTTCCATCCAGATCGACTAGATCCGGTAAAGAAAAGTGTTGCAGAGTCGCTATTGGAGCAAGGCGTGTACAAGAGCCAATTTGAGACCTTGTTATCCAGTGGTAGTGTATCAGTCTATCCTGGCGGTCCACGTGATTTGTGGGAGGAAAGACTATTTGGAGGGGCGTACCAACAAGAGAGTGCTTCGAATAGCGAACGCCCTAAATATGGCGCTCTTGATTTGATGCTTCATTCGGATGGGCCAGCTCCGCGCTTTGGCTCCTGCTATTTCCTCCTGTCCCCTGAGGTTTCTTATCGCAGTACATACACCTATATGGATTCGCATCAAAACCCTGTACAGAAAGGAACATTTGCAGAATTTGATGATATGATGGCGGCATTACTAGAGGAGATTTTCTTAAGAGATTCCGCTCTAGGGGAAAAAGATCTTCAATCACAAAAATTAGTCGACCATCTTCGGGTCAACCTCACAATGCCGTTTTCAGACCCTTCAAATTGTGAAGCTAAACGTAATCTTAACCACTATATTGAAGCGCAAGTTCATGGAAACATCCGTCTAAAGGAAGATGTGGAAATCTTAGTTGCCGATCCTTCATTCAAGGGTACTCCAACAGGGCAAGTCCTGGAGCAAATATGTTTACAGTATGCCATCCAACTCTATTGGCACATGGGATTCGCGATGTGGGTAGACGAAGTGCCTTCAGATTTTAGAGGTCCTACGATGCCTTCCTTGGCTGAGCGTATTGCTCTTCACGGTTATATTGATGCGAGCATGATTGGATCTGCTGCTATGCACTTAAAGCATGATCCTGCAGCTTGGCGGGACCGAGGAACCGAAAAAGAAGTACTTCAAGAATTAAAACTCTTATGGCATGTTTTGGTACGGTACGGAAAGCCGCTCCGAAACTTTAAGTTGTAAGAAGAGTTGGTACGCTTGAAGTGAGGGGGATTTAGGTAAAAGAAACAAAAAAACCGAATTTCCCTCCGTATGGGGTATTCGACTTGTCATTGATGGGATGTTTGGGTGAATCAATTATTATTAGAGCTTCTGCTGAAAAAATGGCAGAAGCCTTTTTATCGGGGACTAACTTTATACAACATCCTTAAATGTTCTATAATGAGACTATCTTATAGAAATATGGTTTTTATGGAGGTTAGTTCCTTGTTGGATGCTAGAACCGTACTTAGGTATTTTATTGAATATGAGAAAAAGACAGCGTTAATGGAAAATTCGCTTTCTAAGGTGGAAGGTGAACTCTTTAGTGATGATCATTTGAGTAATCCCAGTACTTTAAAAGAACATTCTTTCGATAAGAAAGTTTTCACTATATTCAAAAAGCTTACGGATTACAAGGATATAAAAGATCAGCTTAAGAAAGGAAAGTACAACGACGATGAGCTTAGATCAAGTATTAAACTTGTTGTCTCAGGAGAAATGGAGGTAGCCGATTTTTTATCCTGGATATCCTTCGTATATACGGATAATAGAGCAAATACTGAAGAATTTATAAAAAGTTTACTAGTAGATACCACAACAATTTGCTATCCACTTTTAAAGAAAAAAACAAAACAAGAGACAACGATAAAGCCTTTGATTACTTTTATGTGCAGATTTGAGGATCAAAACCTTAAGGTAGATAGTTTTTTTATCAATCGGGAAAGCTTAGAGATCATTATCGCTAAGCTCACAAATTGTGCAACATCTGAGATTGCTGAGCTTGAAAAAAATAATTTACAGGAATTGCTAAGTGCAAATGACTATGCACAACAAACGAATATGTTTGAAATCATAAATATTCTGAATAGAGAGTTATCGTCAAGATACGGGAAAACCCTTGAACACTTTAAATCTTATGAAGGCTGGCAGAAACTCAATCAGGCGTTTATTACATTTGAAACATTGGAGGAGATGACAAGACCGATTTTTCAAAAGGAGATTCAACGTATTATTGAATTAGTTTCAGAGAAAGTAAAGTTTCCGGAGTTGTTGTCGACTTATTTAATAGGGGGACAGTCCACTGTAGAGTATAACAACTCAGAAGATGGCAAGTTATTTCATTATGGAAGTTATACTGGTTCTTATCCGATCAATGAGAAGCAATGGCATACGCTTGATGCAGCTCAAAACTACACTCTTCTATCGGTAAACGGTCCCCCAGGTACAGGGAAAAGCACACTGCTCAAAGAAATTTTTGCCGATAATATGGTGAAAAAAGCAAGTGGGCTGATTGAGGTATGGGAGCAGCCATGGGAGCGGTTTAAGGAAAGAAGTAGCGAACTATATCGTTATCCGATCACTGGTAGTGGACGAACTTACTCGATGGTTCTAACTAGCACCAACAATAAAGCCGTGGATAATATTGGGTTAGAGCTGCTTAAAGAAGTGGCATACTTTTCTCGATTTGTAACAAACGAAGAAGAAAATGAGCAAATTAACGGCTTCTTTTGCGCAAGATTAGGAAATGCCACTAATAAAGAGTCATTCATGAAGAAATTTGTTCCAATGTTTCTTAAGGGGCTGGAAACTGAGTACAACCAATATCCCCTGCCTGAAGTGAGAACTCAATTTAATGATACATATAACAAACTTGAAAATATCTATGGTGATATAGAGCGATTCATTGAATTAAGAGAGGAGACAGTTCGTTTCTATATTGACAATAAAATAACTTCTATAAGCACCGCTGAAGATAGATCGAGATTTATAAGCGAAAGGGAGGAGTCCGAAAAAAGGGTTGTTGAACTCGAAATTTTAATGAATGCTTTGAAGGATAGACATACAGACTCCGAACAGAAAATCAGAAATTTGGAAAAGAAAGTGGAAGAAACTAAGTTGCGATTGCGAGTCATACCCGAAGAGATCAAGGAAGGCTACAGCATTTTAGAGAAATATCTAAGGTGGAAGAAGAGTAGTTGGTTTGGTTGGCTTATTCCAAAAAGAAAAATTTTTTTTAAGGAATATCCCTCTGAAACTTATATTGAAAATCGTTTGATCAAGAATAAAGAAGCCGAGGAACAAGAATTACTAGATAAGCGATTACCATCCTGCATAAACGATCTTAATGTTCAGAAATCGATTGTATTAGAGATTCAGGAACAACTTGCTGATCAAAAAAAAGAACAACTGGCTTTGAACCGGAAATTGCAATTTCTTTATAAGGTGATTGAATTGTTGGAATTACAGATGTTAAAGGAACAGGAACTCTGTGATAAGTGGGAGTTTGAAGAAATCTCATTAAACAGCAGATTTGACTTTTCGTGCAATCCTATTATTCTAAAAAAACGTCACGAGCTGTATTTACTCTCCTTGAGAGTGACAGAACAGTACATTTTACAACATGCAGAAGAAATAATACATAACTTGAATTTGATATGTGAAGGCAGCTGGTTCAATCCTTTTTTCAATGAAGGAAACAAAAGAGACATTCAATATGCAAAAGGGATTCAGAGTCTCTGGGACACAATGTTTCTTTGTTTTCCAGTCGCCACTTCTACCTTACATTCCCTCGGGGAGAGAACCTTTCATTTGTTGCCGCAACTAATTGACACCTTACTTGTTGATGAAGCAGGGCAGATTATGCCGCATTATTTGAGCAGTCCTTTGTTTCGATCCAGAAGAGCTATAATAGTGGGGGACATTGAGCAATTGGAGCCTATAAGGCTCTTAAAAAGCAATGTGATTGAGCAATTTCAGCCTATACCGGAGACATATCATGATACGCTCTGTGTGCAGCGCAATAGTGCACAAAGTTACGTTGATCTTAATTCTAATATATACGAATACGATTACCAAGGAAAAAGAAAAGGAATGATCTTAACCGAGCATCGCCGATGCGAGGAAAGTATAATGTTATTTTCGAATCAATATGTTTATGGAAACATACTTTCTATCATTAATAAAGACAACCATGACAAATTGTTTAAACGAAATTTGGTAGCAATAGACGTGCGAGGTTTAAAGGATCGCAGAGCCCACTTTAACCTTTCAGAGGTGCAGGTGTGTAAGAATTTAGTAGATGCTTATGTGAAGGAGTACGGCGAAGATGCTAAAGAACAAATCGGAATTATAACTCCATTCAGTAAACAAAAGGAAAAGTTGCAAGCAGCTATTGCTGGAGTAGATATCGGTACTGTACATACCTTTCAAGGGCAGGAAAAGAAGTATATAATTTTCAGCTCAGTCATCGATAGTAATATTTCTAAAAAACAAGGACTTACTGCATTTATTGGTGGTCGTTCTAATATGCTAAATGTAGCTTTATCCCGTGCCAAAGAACAGTTTGTGTTGGTTGGGAACCTTGATATTATTTCCAATCTCGAACATAATTATTTGCATCATGTTCTTAGGATTATTATGGAAAAGGGTGTAGGCATTAGCCCCTATGACGAACAATTTCATACTGTAAGTCCAGATATGAAAGCTATTTCTTTTGCGTTGTTTACTACTCCAACTGATAAGATGGAGAATGAAAATGATGTATTTTCAGCATATATTCGTGAGCATATACCGCAACATCTAATTATAACACCAGAAGAGCACTATCAGGTATTAATAGAAGCAATGCGTTATGCCACGAAGTCAATAGTAATCTTCTCCCCTTGGATCATGCCGTACGTGGTTAATGAAGAGTTTATTGACATTGTTGAGGCAGCGATAGCTAAAAGCGTGGAGATCCGAATTGGTTTTGGATATAGAGGGGGGAAAGGGATCGATATCCATGATATTAATAGTATTGTTATGAAGGATTATGCATTTGGAAGAAAATCAGATATTGAACTATCAATTTCAAAGCTGAAAGAGGTAATGGGGGAAGCACTTCAATATATTCCTCCTATTCATTCTAAAATTTTGTTAGTTGATGATAAGTATTTGTTTATAGGTTCTCATAACTGGTTATCCAAGATTGGGAAAGTTAGCAAACGTGATGAAGTAAGTTGTTTGATCGTTGAAGATAGTATGATTCAGTATTTAAAAGAAAGATATATTCATATTAAATTGAAATAAGAATGTATTCTGAATTTCACTGAAGTATTTGAAAAAAGCGGACCGGGAATTCATTCAAAATAACTTGAAATAAAAACAAGCCGGAGTATAAGTGGTCATGCGCTCCGGCTTATTTTATTGTGTTAAGTTTCCGGCATTGTGTGGAATGGAAGAGGTATGTCCATTTTGGACTTCGGCTTGGGCGTTTTTGCGGATGATTTCGGCAACATGCTTATGAAAATGAAACTGTCTTAACACTTTGCCGGATGGCTGATTAATTTCTTAAACTACATACTCACATTTCTTCATGGGCACTCCTTCAAAATTTTACAGTTCTCATTTTCGATAATGTGTCATCAAAAAATGCTCAACATTCTACTTGGAAGGCGGCAAACTCCTCCTAATAAATATTGGTGGGAGTTTTTTTGCATGTGGAAATTTTCTCGATTTGGTAGATTTACAAAATATGGAATATATGCTATCTTATCTATGAAAGCGCATCCAAGAGATGGTATATTGAACTTTTATTTACCATATTTAACATAGGGAGGAAAGGTGGAAATGAAAAATTTGCTCAAGAAGGCAATCACAATGATGCTGGCATTTACTCTGCTACTTGGATTGATGACAGCGCCGCCCGTTCATGCAGACAACGCACTTTTCACAATTGAAAGCGAAAACGCTCAGCTCACCTCCGATCTTCAAGTGACGACCCAAATTTACGGACAGCCCAAACCCGGATACTCTGGAAGCGGATTTGTCTGGATGCAGAATTCCGGTACAATTTCCTTCACAGTGACTGTCCCAGAAACCGGCATGTATACGATCTCCACACGTTATATGCAGGAGCTCAGTGCTGACGGCAGGCTTCAATCTTTAGCCGTTAACGGCGTTACGAAGGGGTCGTATATGCTGCCCTATACGACCACATGGTCGAATTTCGATTTTGGCTATCACAAGCTGAATCAAGGCAGCAACACCATTCAACTGAAGGCTGGCTGGGGTTTCGCTTATTTTGATACCTTCACTGTGGATTATGCCGATCTTGATCCCCTGGATGTGCAACCTGTCCTCAGCGATACTCAAGCGACTCCGGAAACTCAGCTTCTGATGAATTATTTAACGGAGGTTTACGGCAATCATATGATCTCCGGCCAGCAGGAGATTTACGGAGGCGGAAATGACGGCAATTCCGAGCTGGAGTTTGATTGGATTCACAATTTAACGGGGAAGTATCCGGCGATCCGCGGATTTGATCTGATGAACTACAATCCGCTTTACGGCTGGGAGGATGGTACGACCGCCCGGATGATCGATTGGGTGAATAACCGGGGCGGGATTGCGACAAACAGCTGGCATATCACTGTACCTCGAGATTTCACTGCCTATCAGCTCGGGGAATTTGTGGATTGGAAGAAAGCCACCTACAAGCCGACAGAAACCAATTTTAATACAGCTAATGCGGTAGTTCCAGGTACGAAAGAATACCAATATGTACAACTGGCCATTGGGGATTTGGCGGAGCAACTGCAGATTCTGCAAAATAACAACGTGCCGGTTATCTTCAGACCCTTCCATGAGGCGGAGGGCAACGGCGGATTGAATGGAGAAGGTGCATGGTTCTGGTGGGCTTCGGCAGGCTCGGAGGTGTACAAGCAGTTGTGGGACCTGCTCTATACCGAACTTACAGAAACGTATGGTCTGCACAATTTGATCTGGACCTACAACAGCTATGTCTACAGCACTTCTCCCGCATGGTATCCCGGCGATGATCAGGTGGATATTGTAGGCTATGATAAATACAACACGATCTATAACCGCTATGACGGTTTGTCTGGTGTTCCCAATGAGGACGCGATTACCTCGATTTTCTATCAGCTTGTTGATTTAACCGGCGGTAAGAAAATGGTAGCCATGACGGAGAACGACACCGTTCCAAGCGTTCAGAATCTGACAGAGGAAAAATCGGGCTGGCTCTATTTCTTACCGTGGTATGGTGAGCATCTCATGAGTTCCGCCTTTAATTATCCGGCCACCTTAACAACGCTGTACCAAAGCAATTATGTAATCACGCTCGATGAGCTGCCTGATTTGAAGGTTAACAATCCAATTCCAAGTGCGTCTATCACACCTGCGAACGTCGAATTTGATAAAAATGCCTCCAATGAGAATGACAAAGCCATCACCGTGAATTCAAACGGCAATACGTTAACCGCTCTCCGGGCAGGCGCAAATACATTAATAGAGACTCAGGATTATACCTTGAGTGGAAATACGCTGCTGCTCAAAAAAGCATTTCTGGCGACACTGCCGGTTGGCGAGCATTCGATCATCTTTGATTTTAATAAAGGACAAGATCCCGTGTTAAAAGTGAAAATTGTCGATTCCACGCCAAGCGCATCCATTGCGCCCGTGAGCGCTGCATTTGATAAAGCGGCGAATCTAACCCAGGATATTTCCGTAGTCCTTACCTTAAATGGACATCAGCTTGCAAGTATCACAAATGGAAATTCCACACTTTAGCGAGTCAGGATTATACGGCATCAAGCGCTGCTGTTGTTCTGAAAAAATCCTATCTTTCCACGCTTCCGCTGGGACAGAATACCCTAACCTTTCATTTTAATGGAGGAAATAATGCTGTTCTTACAGTGAACGTAACGGATAGCAGTGTTCCAGTACCCACTGGAGATTTGACGGTCCAAGCTTTTAATGGCAACACAAGTGCCTCCACTAACGGGATTTCACCCAAAATCAAAGTAGTCAATACCGGTGATTCAGCGATTCAACTAAGTGATGTGAAGGTCCGGTATTACTATACGATTGATGGCGAGAAAGATCAGAGTTTCTGGATCGACTGGGCCAGCATCGGAAATGCGAATGTAACCGGCAATTTCATTAAGCTGGCGACTCCTGTTGCCAGTGCCGATTATGTTTTGGAAATTGGTTTCACGAGTTCGGCTGGAACACTTAATCCAGGTCAGAGCGCAGAAATTCAAACCCGTTTCTCCAAAACCGACTGGTCCAATTTCAACCAGGTTAATGATTATTCGTTCAAGGCATCCAGCAGTCAGTTCATCAACAATGAACAGGTCACCGGGTATATGAATGGTCAGCTTGTGTGGGGGATTGAGCCATAAGCTTTTAATGAAAAAAGGTATCTTTGTGTAAAACAAAGATGCTTTTTTTCATTTTGGGAAGAAGCAGGGAGTGCAATGGGAGAACCATTTCTGAAGTAGCCAGATTGCTCGATGATCAGTTTCTGGAGAAGGAAAAGCTTGAATTGAGCGAGATTACCATCGACTGTGTTGGCTATTTTCAGAAAAGGAGCAAAGGAATTTTTGTTAAAATTAGGGATTTAGCTGCTTGTGTGGAATTTTTGTAGTCAGTTGCGGTTCTCCTGAGTCGTTCCTATGGTGTGCGATGTCGCATTAATCCGGCTGCAATGTCGCAAAAGTACATGGAAATAGAGTATGAAAATAGATTATACTCGCTTTATTGATCTGATAATGAAAATCATTATCATACATAAGGGGGAGTCAGCATGAAAAGAACAAAGAAGAGGCAAGCAACCGGTAGAAAGGTAGATGCTGCCCAAAAAGCAGGACTATTAATGATATGGATGATGGCACTGGTACTTGTGCTAACGGCTTGCGGTACTGGAGGTGGAGCAAATGCGGGCACTGCCGCACTGCCATCTGCTTCAACCGAGCCGTCACCTACATCTGAGACACAGGCTCAGACTACAGCCTTCCCGGTTACCATCTCGCATATGAAGGGTGAATATACGCTGACTGAGAAGCCGAAGGTCATCGCCGCGCTTGATGTGAAATTCGTCGATCAATTGTTAGCGATAGGCGAGCATCCGGCAGGCAGCGTTGTGGCTGGAGCGAAAGATGCAAAGTTTCCAGAATATTTAAGTGAACAATTGGGTGATGTGAAGGTCCTGGGCACACGCGATGAGCCCAATCTTGAAGCTATTGTAGCGATGAATCCGGATCTTATATTGATGACCGATTTTCAGGAGCAGGTGTATGACAGCGTCAGTAAAATTGCGCCCACAATAGTACTCGACTTCTATGAAGATTGGCGGGATACATCGGCTATCATCGGTATGATAACGGGCAAGCAGGCGGAGGCGAAGGTAGTGCGTCAAGCCTACGAGGACAAAATCGTCGGACTGCGGGAGCAGCTGTCGGCGAAGCTGGGCGACGAAACGGTAGCTCTGATTCGCCCAAGACCGGAAGGTATTCGCGTACACGGTCCCGAACATCGGACCGGAAGCATTCTTTATGAGGATTTGGGATTGAATATCCCTGCATTCGTTCAGGAGATCAAAGATGATACCTCCGTTGAAATTTCGATGGAGACCATCGCTGATATTGGAGCAGATCACTATTTCCTGTTATCGGATGAATTGTTTGCCAAAGAGGCAGAGGCAATGGCGAACAGTCCGGTCTGGAAATCTCATGATGCCGTTAAAAATAACCGCGTATACAATGTGAATTCAACGCTCTGGATCGCTTATTATGGGCCAATTGCCCTCAATATTATTGTAGATCAAACCGCGGAAGCGCTGTTGGGATCTCATTAAAATGGACAACTATCTGTCGTCTGCCACCTGGAAGCAAATGGCGGAGGAATACCGTCTGTGGGTAGGTGAACCGCCTGAAGGCAACGTTCGTACAATTGCCCTTAGCCAGTTGCACGAAGAAGCTGCATGCCGCGAATATGTAAGCTGGCTTAAAGGTTATATCGGTGCGCCTGATATGCAGGTTGCCGCTTCCATGCTGGCCAAGCGGATCGGTTATCTGTGGATCGCGCCGATGCTGACCGCTATGACCCTTCATAACCGGGAAGTCTCCATCCCGCTGGAGAACTGCTTCCTCTATCATCCGGCTTCCCCAGCTTTTAAAGGGGATACGCGTTTTCCTTTCCTTGCGCTGAACGGGCTTCGAGCGACGGCGGCACCGGAAGACAGGGAAGCGTGGCGAGAAGAGATCGTAGAGGAAATTTTCGCGGTACGTCTTGCGCCGCTGCTGCACACGCTTGCTGCAATTGGTCCCGTCTCCATGGCAGTACTTTGGGAGAATATTATGGTACGCATTGCCCCGTTGTATTCTCCTGGAACAGGTGAATTTGGGCAAGAGAGGCAACGAATGCAAGCCGATTTTGCCTTCCTGACCCGGATAGCTCCCGGACAATTGTTCGGCGCAAGACGCAATCCGTTTACCCGGTTCACAGAGAACAATGACCTGGCTCCGGTTGCAAAAAACAAGCGTATCACCTGCTGTTTTTATTACAGGATGTCGGCGGAATATTGCGGAAAATGTCCGAAAATTGACAATGAGAATGAATCTCAATTAAAATGACAACAGCAACGCACTCACTTATGTTGCGGACGCGCTTTCACTAAAGCATGTAATCCTATTCGAGTGCGCCCGTTTAACAGAGGATGCTATTGTCAGGAGATGAGAGAAATGCCGCTGAAAGAACAGGCAAGTTTATGGAGTGATACAACGATCAAGATGCTTGATGTGCGCAGCGGTACTTTGCCACCCGGCGGCGTTATGAGCGAAACCGGATTAACAGCCAATGTGTTGCTGCTGGCAGGCGGCGGGGAAGGTAGGCTTGTGATGAATGGCGAAATTTGCCATATCCAGGCCTATTTCGCTTGTCACGCAGTCAAGGGATCAGCATTTACTTTGACTGCTGGATCAGAAACCATTCATTATACCGTTATTATGTACAAGGCTTTTCCAATGTTGGGGGCTGCCCATGTTCTGTTTCCGCAGCGCAATCACCCATTACGAACTTCATTTGTTCACCGTCCTGTGCTCCTGGCTGAACTGCATCAGACTGCGGAACAAATCGAAGCCAAATGGAGCCGGGGCGAAGGGCTGGAGCGTTTCCATGCGAATGCGCTACTGCAAGGAATGCTTTACGAGCTTATTATGGAGTATGAATGTGGTCAGAAAGGCACAGAGGCGGATATGGTGGATGTTGTCGCTGCCTATATAGCGGGGCATTATCGTCAGGAGCTGGAGCTTAAGGAGCTGGCAGCGCTTGCCGGATGCAGTACAAGACAGTTACAGCGGCGATTCAAACAGGAGAAGTTACTAGGACCGATGGAATATGTAATCCAGCTGCGGATGGAGAGTGCCGAGCGGATGTTGCGTCATACGGATGCTCCCATCGGCGAAATTGCAGAAAAAACGGGCTATCGCGACATGTATTACTTTAGCAGGGCATTTAAGAAATATCATGGAGTTCCCCCGCAGATCTACAGGCGCACTGCCGCTTCAGGGATCGGTGCTCTCTCAGCATATTCTGGGCTGCCGGATCGCCTGGCCTCATCGTACCAGTCGCTGCAAGGCCCGGTAATTTGTCATATGCGAGGCGAATATTGCGTCACCGCTTCTCCGAGGCGTATCGCCGTACTCGACGTTCAATATGCAGACCATTTGCTTGCGCTTGGGATATCTCCGGCAGGGAGTGTAGGAACGGGCAGTGCAGCGTTAAAATTCCCCCAATATATCAGGGAAAGGCTTAAGACAACAGAAATGCTCGGAACTTATGAGTACCCGGACCTGCAAGCTGTCGAACGGCTGCGGCCGGATTTGATTATCTGTACTGAGGTGCATGCTCAGCATTATGAACGGTTAAGCCGGATTGCTCCAACCCTAATGTTTCAACGGAATGAGAGCTGGCAGACGATTTTGAGCCTGTTCGGTGAATTGACGGACAAGCGGACAGAGGTGGAGCGTATTATTGCGGATTACCTGCGCCGAACAGCATTGCTGTCTGAGCAGCTTGCAACGGCGCTGGCGGGTCAGAGCGTGGCCTTGATCCGTCCGCGTGAGTCGCTGGTACGGGTACATACTGCCTCCCATCGCACAGGTGCCGTGCTGTACCGTGATCTTGGTCTGCCTGCTCCTCTATTTGTCGCAGACACTTCCGACACGGTTTATCATATTACAGTTGATAGACTGCCAGCTGTGCACGCCAGTCATTATTTTTTACTTAGTAACGAGATGATGCAGGAGGAGGTATCTGCGACAGAGCAAAGCGTCCGGGGGATGTTAGATTCCAATGAGCGGCCGTATATATACCCGGTAGATGCCGCTACATGGATCGGCTGCTACGGACCGACAGGTATCAATTACATTGTGGATCAGGTAGCCCGTACCTTGCTGGCCTGAACGGTATCAAAGGGCATCCGCTAATTTTAGGCTAAGTTTTAGCCTAAACGTGAACAAGCTCCGGTGATTATCACAGGAGCTTGTTTGTGCTGCGGATTATTTTTTGTTGGGATAGCGCTTAGAACTATCTGTTGGCTCATGCAGGTGCTAAGGGCAGGGCCTCCTTTACGTTATTCCAGATCATTGACAATT
Organism: Paenibacillus sp. FSL R5-0636; assembly: GCF_037974255.1. Classification (NCBI taxonomy): domain Bacteria; kingdom Bacillati; phylum Bacillota; class Bacilli; order Caryophanales; family Paenibacillaceae; genus Paenibacillus; species Paenibacillus sp. FSL R5-0636. The sequence goes on along the minus strand of NZ_CP150232.1, from coordinate 4,349,972 downwards.
ATTGTAAAGATGATGTATTGTAAGTGATAAGTAGTAAGTAGTAAGTAGTAAGTAGTAAGTAAATCAAACGCTTACCATACGGAATAAATATCATCCTGTAAATACGAATTAATGGATAGGGGTGGATGGTTATGATGGATCTTAAATTAGCACCAAGTTTTTCATTGATCGCGCTTAATGCACAGAGAAGTCTTCAGATGACTACTGTTAAGAAAGTGTCTTTGCGCTGCATGGCAGCAGCGGTTATATTGGAGCTTTACTTAGAGGGATGTTTTACACAATCAGAGAACAAGTTAACTTTGCACAAGGAAGCACTTGATCAATCTCATTCAACACTCTATAGAGAAACTGTTCTACAATCCTTACTTCATAATAGTGCTGAGGTGAAGGGTGATCTAAATTGGTGGTTAAAGAAGGCTTCGAGGAAGTCTAACCATCATTTAAAAAAGTTCGAAACCGCGATTTCAGATGATCTTCAAGCCATGAATTTGCTTGAAGATATACCAAGCCTGATAGGGAGCGACATGTATTTTGATTCAGCTGAAGTTGAAATTAGAGCCTATCGCAGCAATATGGAGGCGTACACAAGCATTACAGAGAATATGCGGGCTGAGATTTTGGAAGAGGGTCCAGTAACGGATGAGGTCATTTGTATGCTATGGCTACTTCGTGAAAGTGGATGTATGCATGATTTCTTCTCGCTGAACGAATTAGAACAGGTGAATATCAAATTACATGATCTATACCAAAGTAACTTATGGGCAAAGGCATTGTTTCCTATACAAATCCGCCAGGGAGTTGAGTTAGGCATCAAACGTTTTTTAGCATTGAAGACAAAGTTTGCGAAGACATTTATCGGCAGTAGTCTCAATCTTATCTTCCCTGCCCTAGAGCGATCACGAGCTGTCTTTATAGAAACAGAGTCTTGGTTTGATAATTCTAATCAAAGGTTAGACGCAGTTATTACAAGATTAATGTCCTATGGACATGAAGTTAAGGTGCTGGAGAGAGGATCAATTGCGACCCTTAAAATTGATAATTTGCTCTACGATGCGATCCCACATTTTGTAATGATGAAAGTGCCAATTCAAGGTGTGCGTCTTATTCCGAAGCGCCCGCTGTAAAGGAGTTGGTTATCAATGTCTAGACAACGATCCATGGAGAATATTATGGCGTCAGAATATGTATCGATAGGGGAATTAGTAAGAATCACAAATGCTCGTTATAGTACACTCAAACATTACACAGAAGAAGGCATGCTGCCCTTTGAACAGGCAGAGGAGAACTTAACACGCAGATATAAAAGAGAAGAAACCGTCGCGCGCATTCTTTGGATCAAAGAAATGAAAGCAAACGGTTTATCTATCCCACAAATTAAAGAAGCTTTAGGAATGAATTAAATATTTCTTCACCTTGCAGTCAAATTTAAACCTAACTCCGCGGGAGCTTCCCCCCATACTGCGCGCGCAATTGCTGCAATTTATCCAGCTTGCTTAGACTACTGTCCCTGTTTGCTAATCCCACTCCAAGGATCAGATTCTCAATAATATAGGTGGGGCCAACCATGGAGTGGAACTCCCAAACCTCACCTCTCCCGGCATAAAGCACGATATCTGCATCTTGCGATCGCGGGTAGACGAGTCTATCTGTGATCAGGATGACCTGGTAATTTACTTCACGTGCATGGTTCAGTATGACTTCAATCTCAGGCAGTATTTGCACAAATCCAAAGACAAGCAAGACATCTTGTTTGTCAGCATGCATTAAGGTCTCTAGCAGCTCATGGCCGCTGGGGGCCATTTTTTTCATTTGAAGACCAAAACGCGCCATTCGATAGATCATTAGCTCTGCTAATCCGGCGCAAGGGCCAGGGCTGTATACATAAATAATCCGAGCTGTTGATATTGCATCTACTGCACGCTTTAGTACATCGTCGCTTAAATAGCGGCGTGTTTCTTGCAAATGATGTGAGCAATTGTCCAGCAGCAGTTGAGGGAGTGAGGTATCGTCTGATCGCTGCATGGCATCACGCATTTTTACAGAAGGTGTGGATTCAAAGCGGAAACGGAGCCGGTTTTTAAAATCTTTGGCATGTTTGTACCCCGCAGCTTTCCAGAACCGTGAAACAGAGGCGATGCTCAAATGCAGCTCGTCTGCCATTTCTTGTTCGGTCATGTAGACCACACGTTGCTCATTTTTTTGAATAAAGTCGGCAATTATCCGTTGATTAGGCGAAAAAGCGCGGTGGTTCCAATCTTTATACAATCTCTCAATCCTCCTATGATGATGCGATAGATAGAATATAACGTGCGAATATGTTGTAAATATTTTTACAACGTTAAAAATATTGAAAAAAATATTACTCTCATTTAACAAATGAAAAAAGCTGTGATGACATGGCCTTCTTATAATGAAGATAAATTCTTATTGGGAGGCCAAATATTTCATGAGCACGATAAAAACGCGTTACACACTGACTCAGTCACAAAAAATGATGATTTTTGTACTGTCGATGTCGCTTTACGGGTTGTCCAATATGTTTACCGAGCTAGTGCCTGGGATCAAACTGGGCCCGATTGAATTATCCATTGAATATTTCGCTTTCATTCCTTTGACATTATGTATGTTGTTTCACCCCTTATATGCGGCGGTCGGAGCAGCTGTTGGTGAGGTAATCTTCGGGGAATTGATGTTAGGCCAATTTGGAGGTTTAGGGGAGCTGGAGAAATTCATTACCTTCTCACTGGCGATGTATACCGCAGGCCGCATGGTATCTGATCCGAAGAATCGTAGACAGGTTGGAGTGGCTGCGATTATCGGCGTGGCGATTCACCAGTTTTTTAGCTCCGTTATAGATATTGTGAAGGTAGGGGTAGGGGTAGAAGAGCTAGAGGCTGTTAAAGGGCTGGCTGAAAGCATCGTTGTAATTGAGGGAGTAGGGTTCCTGAATGATGTACTCTTCTCCGGCATTTTGTTCGCGCTAATTCCTACTATGTATCTGGTTCCGCGTTTATATGGAAAAATTGAACCATTGCTTGGCATGAAGCCGCGTGAGCGGAATATGAAATATGCAACAGGAGCGTGGCTATCTCCTAAGCTGGTCATTGCCGGAACCTTTCTAGTGATGGTAGCGGTGGGGTCAGAATTGTTATCGGAATCGGGCTGGAACTTCGGTGATTTTGAGCTTGCAGGAGCGGAATCGAATGAAAAGACCTTGATTTGGCTCAGTATGTTGGTAGCGGCTGTTGTAGCGGCAACGGCGATTATTACACTGCTTCGGCGTTCGGCACGAAAAAGACAGGAAGCGGGTCAAGCAGATGCGTAATACAATTCTTGAATTGAACAAAATTAACTTTACGTATCCGGGAGCTGAACAACCAGTACTGCAAGACGTAGACTTACGACTGGGAGAAGGAGATTTTATTGCGATCATCGGCAGTAATGGCTCCGGGAAATCTACTCTCTGCAAATGCTTTAACGGCTTAATTCCTCATTATTACACTGGTGATTTCAGTGGAGAGGTGACAGTTTGCGGCCAATCTGCGGATGGAAAAAGTGTAGCAGAGCTGTCCAAACGTATCGGTTATGTTTATCAGGATTTCGAGAATCAATTGGTAAGGCCGACGGTGCTTGATGATGTGTCTTTTACACCTCTGAATTATGGGTTTACGGATTACAAGGAACGGGGAGAGCGTGCGCTTGCGTTAACCGGACTTAGTGATTTGAGGCATGAATTCATTTGGCAGTTAAGTGGTGGGCAAAAACATCTGCTCGCTCTGGCCGGAGCATTAGCTATGGATCCGGAAATTCTGGTTATTGACGAACCCGTAGCCCAGCTTGATCCGCAGCATGCCCGTCATATCTATGATATTTTGCAGCGTTTGAATGAGGAGCATGGAAAGACCATTGTAGTGATTGAGCATCATGCGGAATTTATTGCAGATTATTGTAAAAATGTTGTCCTGATGGATCAGGGTAAAATGCGCTGGCAGAAGCCTGTGCGTGAAGCTTTGTCATCTGTAGAAGAATTGCTAGAGCTGGGCATTTACCCAACGGATGTGACCCGGGCGGCTTGGCTGCTACAGCCTGATGATCAGAAGTCAAAGCTGCTTCCCTTAAATGCTGAGGAAGGCAGTACCCGCATGATTCTTCGTCAGGATGCTAATGTGGAGACACTTCCAATAGGACGAATTCAAGAGCAGCTCCCCATAGCAGCAAAAGAAGAAAGTTCTATCGTTCAGCTGGAGAATGTCCACCTCTCTTATCGTACGATTCATAAGGTGCCGCATCCTGTACTGAATGGAATTCAGCTAGAACTGCGGCAGGGAGAGTCCATTGCTCTTATTGGCAACAACGGAGCAGGTAAATCTTCATTAATGAAGCTGATTGCTGGTATTGTCAGACCTACAGCTGGAACCGTAAAGGTTAAAGAAATGACGGTGAACGGGCTGCCGCCTGAACGTCTCTCCGGTACGGTAGCTTATGTATTCCAGAATCCGGAGGAAATGTTTATCGAGGATTCTGTGCGTAAGGAAATCGCTTATTATCTGAAGGCGCGGAAATTACCAGATACGGATGAAAGAGTGGATGAGATGCTAAAGGCGTTTCGCTTAAGCGAGCTGGCTGAACGGGATGCCCGACTGCTAAGTGGCGGGCAGCAGCGCCGGGTATCCTTGGCGATTGGTGCCGCGGTTAAACCCGCCATCATGCTGCTTGATGAACCGACAGCTAATCTGGACATTTCGACCAAACAAGAAATGGTACATGTGCTGGAGACGCTTCGTAATCATGTGAAGACGGTCGTCATCGCAACTCATGATATGCAGCTTGTCGCTGAATGGGCCAGCAGAATAATTGTAATGCATCAAGGACGGATAATCGCGGATGGAACGAAGGATGAAATTTTCGCTGATGGGCTTCTTTTACGGCGTGCGGGTCTGGCTCAGACCCAATTGATGGAGTTAAGTCGTATGCTCGGTCTCCCTAGAATTTGCAGTAGCTTAGAAGAGTTTGTGAGTTTAGTGGAAAAGAAGGAGGTAGCTGCAATCCATGGAAGCCGTTAAACGGGCACTTGACCGTATATCTGTAGAACAAATCAAATTGGAGTTACTCGGGACCGCATATAACAGCAGCAGCACTTTTCTGGGCAGGCTGGACCCGCGAACCCTGCTGCTCTGGTATCTCTTTTTTGCCATCGTGCCTTGGTTTGTACATAACCGGACAATCCTGTTAGGGATGTTCGTGCTTATGGTTTTAACGACCGTCCTCTCCCGAGTCAGCCCTTATATTATTTTTATATTATGTCTCGGCTTAATCAGCCAGATTGGCTGGATGTTTATATTGTCGCTTTTTTTCGGCGGGGGGATTGAATCCTTGCTGCCTATGCTGACACTGACGCTTAAGCTTTCGGTGATTTCGCTGGCGAGTATAACGGTTTTCTCTAGTCTTGATCCGGAACGACTTAGTGACGGCTTACTGTCTTTAGGAATCCCTGATACCTTTGCGTTCAGCTTATCTTATGGCTATCGTATTTTGCCTACTTTACTGGAGGAATTCCATCAGATTCTACTTTCCTTTAGATTGAGAGGGCAACGACCGCTTCAACATGGAATTTTCTATTGGCGAACAATAACGTATTATTTGCGAATCGTGATTCTGGCATTTTACCCGCTCATGTTGAACACAGCTAAACGTTCTCGAACAACGATTGAAGCTCTTGAGACTCGGGGATTTAGCTACGGGCTTAATAATAAGAAAGTGAAGAAGATCAAGTTATCTTATTTGAAAATGAAGCGGTCCGACTGGTACTTTTTATCCGGATCCATTGCTTATGTCATCTTGATATTCTGTATTGGTTATCTCTACCCTGAACTGGTGTATTAACATAACTTACAAGCTCAAAGGAGACGAATTAGACATGATGAATATTGATCTGCATACCCATGGTAAATTATCTAAGAAATCTACGTTTTCCCCCGAATATTTTGCGGAGATGATGTTCGAAGCCAAAGCAAATGGATTACAGGCTGTAGCATTGACCGAGCATTTTAATACTTCTAATTTCTTTGCGATGTATGATGCGCTGGATCAGACTTATCCCTATAACGGGCATTATTACGATGTGAACGGACTTAAACTGTTTCCAGGCATGGAAGTGGATATCGCGGAGACAGGTCACATCCTGTTGATCGGACTAAAGGAGAATGTTCTAGCTGTCCGCGCTTTACTAGATGAGCATACACAGGAGGGGAATTTCATACCTTTTAAGCAGTTGCTTGATATGGCCGACGAACATAATCTTTGGAAAATCGGAGCCCACCCCTTCCGAACTTCTACGCCTTTACATCAACTGGATCCGGCCTTGCTTCAGCGATTAGACGCTTTTGATTTCAACGCTAAGGATATTTACATGCAGGGGGTGGAGACTTATAAAAACTTGATCACGCCCTTTGCTGAGAAGCTGGGTGTGCCTGTGATTGCTGGCAGTGACAGTCATCAGTGTTTGCAGTATGGCAGTGTTGTGAATCGTCTGCAAGACTCCTGCTCAACTGTGGAAGAATTGAAGGAAGCTATCAAACAAGGAAACTATGTAATAGAGGTTTCTCCGTGTCTTCATACCAAAGTAAAAGCTTCGGTAATGATGAAAAAACTATTGAAGCAGTTAATTGGCGAAGCCCCCTCCAGAGATGAAGCGGAGTTAGGATATATGGCGTAGAAAGTAGAAGAGGGTTGTTCCATAAGCCATGAAATGATGAAATGGCTACTGGGACAACCCTTTTTGTTGTTCGCTGGATTTCATTACTTTTGCATGTACAAAGATAACTATCGGACACAGATGACTCTAAACGCAGTTTTATTCCAGATTTGGGATGCTAACGGACCGCATAGTCACTAATGGCACGAAAAACACCATATATGAACCTCTTTCAACGGAATAACGGCTCTGGAGTCCGAAACTCTGCTCAGAAGGCTGGGAATTTGCCAATAACGTTATCTGGGTCCTCAAATCTCAGAATGTATGAATTATCGTTTGTCTTTCGAATCTTTATTGATGACTCGGGTGGGTCTGGTCACCCAATTCGTGCGATTCATCGGTTTTACAGTATCAATTCTTGAATTGGAAGGTTCCTTCGAAGGTTCTGTGGATTCAGTTTCAGTAGAAGCTGTACCCTCTTGATCTACGGTTTTTTTTCTCGATAGTCCTGTACCATCATGTTTGCCTCTGTTCCATACTCTTCCCTTACTCATACATACACTCCATTTCTATACGCTTATTCATAAACCATATCATATAAGGACAAGTTAAGGAAGAAAGACATAGCACAGATCGAAGAATTTTTCAAGTTATAAAGGATACTGGAGATTTCATTTTATGGTGGCTATAATAGTACTGATATTGAAAGGAGAGTACTTATATTATGGCAATCAAGATCATAACAGACAGCGGTTCAGACCTACCCTTTGACTACATGGAGAAGTATAATGTTTCCGTGATCCACCTACCGGTTCATTTTGGGCATGAGTTAATGCCGGCAGATACGGACACGAAAAGCTTTTATGCTCAAATGCGCGAATCCAAGGAGCTGCCTACCACAGCTAGTCCAAGTCCCAACGAATTCCTTGAGAAGTTCAAGCAAGTGGAGGAGGGAACTGACATTATGGTCATTTGTATGTCCTCTAATATTAGTAGCACTTATCAGACGGCTATGATTGCTATGGAAATGTATAAGGATGAAGGACATACCAATGCAATAGAGGTTATAGATTCCAAAAACTTCTCAGGCGGGCTGTCATTGATTGTCGGCCTGGCGGCGCAGTGGTCTTTAACTTGTTCAAGCTTGCAAGAGCTTAAGGAAAAGGTACTTCAGCAGATAGAGGAAGTTAACGCTTATTTTACGCTGGACACTCTGGAGAATGTAATGAAAGGCGGACGTCTAAGTCGGCTTTCGGGAGCCGTAGCGTCTGTACTCAATATAAAGTTGCTGCTCAAAATCAGCGAAGAAGGCACTGTCGAAGTAGTGGAGAAGACCCGGGGTCTTCCAAAAGCACTGAATCGTCTGCTTGCGCATTTGGATGAGAAGCAGCATGATTACGAGAAAGCGGTTATCGCTATTGTACACAGTAATTGTGAGAAGCTGGCACTCGAGATTAAAGAACGCATTTTACTAAAGCATCCCTTCAAAGAAGTCTTACTCTCAAGCATGGGTCCGGTAATGGGAACCTATGCTGGGGAAGGCGGAATTGGCGTAGCTTTTTAAAGTAGTGATCCTCACAATCCAGACAAATTACGATCGTACATGGGACGGTTTCCCGTGTGCGATTTTTATTTTATTCCTATGTGATAATTTAGCTATTCTTTAGATTGTGTTTAGGCTCTGTTAATAATCACAGAATATAGTTAGATGGGGGGATTATCATGTATACAATATTGATCGCTGATGATGAAGCAGAAATTGTGGAATTGCTAAGATTATATTTAGAGAAAGAGTACAACATTTTGGAAGCGAACAGTGGGACTGAAGCCTTAACGCAGGTGCAGAACCATAAGGTTGATTTGGCAATACTAGATATTATGATGCCGGGTCTGGATGGACTGCAATTATTGAAAAAGATCCGCGAGGTGCATCATTTTCCAGTGTTATTTTTATCCGCCAAAAGCGAACATCATGACAAGATTCTGGGTCTTGAACTAGGAGCCGACGATTATATTTCCAAACCGTTTAATCCATTAGAAATAGTAGCCCGTGTTGGAGCACTGCTGCGGCGTGTACATCATTTCGATGCGCAAGTCGTTGAGGAAAAAGAAGCTGAACAGATTGTATTAGGTGAATTAATGCTGGATCAAAGCCAGTGTCTGCTCTATCGTTCTGGTGAACCTGTGGTGCTTACTTCTACCGAGTACAAAATTTTGGAACTAATGATGAAGCAGCCTGGACGAGTCTTTACACGCAAAAAAATATATGAGGCCGTGTGGGAAGATTTTTATGTGTACGAAGATAATAGTATCATGGTACATATCAGCAATATCCGGGAAAAAATTGAGGAAGACTCCAAAAAGCCAGTATATTTAAAGACTATTAGAGGGCTGGGATACAAAATTGAAGCGCCTATGGAGCAATAGAGATCAACGACCTTTACAATCATCGCTGACGCTGGATTTTTTGTTGTTTATCTGTATTTTGTTTTTTCTCGTGATTGTATATTATTTGTTTATTAATCTTGATGTGACCCATATTTTTGAAAAAAATAAAATCGCTGATCCTGATTTGAAGGTGGAAGCTAGTGCTTATCGAGATAATCTGGAGCATGGGGTAGAAACCAAACGTCTTCTGCGTAGCGGGGGATGGATCGAGGTCTTGGATCAAGACATGAAGGTCACCAAGGTTGTTGGAGAAAAAAAAGACGGTGTAACCCAATATACCAGTAACCAGCTTTTAAAAAGTTTGGAAAATGGAGAAGATCAAGCTTACTATTACTCGTTGACCACGGTAAATGCTCAGAGCGAATCGGAGTGGCTGCTGCTGAAGCTGCCGCGGGAAGCTATCACCATCACCATTAATAGTGATCCCTTCGTGGCCTACTTTAATCATTCGCTTTCATACTATGTCTTTTTGGGTGTGGGAATGATTCTTTTGCTAATTATCGTGTACAGCTATTGGGTGGCGCGGCGAATCAGGAAACCACTGCGTATCATCACGCTTGGATTGAAGCAGATGATTCAGGGGAATTATGATACTCGAATCGCTTTATATGCAGAGAAGGAATTTTCGCAAATTGGAGAGACTTTTAATTATATGGCAGACGTAATTGAAAAGACGACCAAAGAAAAACGCCAGGCAGAGGAAAGTAAGAAACGGATGATGGTTGATCTGTCCCATGATCTGAAGACGCCGATAACGAGTATACAGGGCTTTGCACAGGCGCTTGTAGAGGGTAGAGGCGAGGATGAAGAACGCCAAAAAAGATATTTAAGCTATATTTATAATAAATCCTCACAAGTTACTAAGCTGATTCAGAATATGCTGGAGCTGTTAAAAATAGATTCACCGGATTTCTTGCTACGAATGGAGCGTCAAGAACTGGGCGAATTTATTCGTGAAATCATTGCAGATACCTACGGAGAGATTGAACAAAAGAATTTTGTTTTGCATCTAAATGTTCCCGAAGAGGATGTGTTCTTGAACTTTGATGCGGAGCTGCTCTCGAGTGTGGTTCATAATTTGATCTCCAATGCACTGATCTATAATCCTCCAGGTACACATTTGCGTGTGGAGGTGATTCCTTTGGAGAAAGAAGTCACGATTGAAATCGCTGATACTGGAGTGGGTATTCCAGAAGAGCTGTGGTCCACAATGTTTGATCCATTTGTTCGGGGAGATAAAGCGCGGACAGCTTCGGGAGGAACAGGGCTAGGTCTCTCGATAGCTATGAAAAATACAGAGAAAATGGGGGGTACGCTTCATCTCAGTCGCCGAAAGAAGGAACCTACGGTATTCACCATCCGGATTCCGAAATAACGAGCTGGAAGACATCCAAATCAGAAGACGGGAGAGAAAATATGGCTAAACTGAACAATTTCATCAGAGTTTGTCTAGCGATCCTTTTAGTGTTAGGCATTGTATTTTTAGGCTCACGCGTAGATTTTTTATTCACACCGATCCTGTCTTTGTTCAGTGTCATTATAGTGCCTTTAATGCTGGCGGGTTTCTTTTATTACCTGCTGCGGCCACTGATCGATACCTTGGAGAAATATAAGCTGAATCGTTCTTTGGCGATTATCATCGTATATGTAGTTATTTTAGTGCTTCTGTTTGCTTTTATTATCGGCGTTTGGCCTTCACTTCGCACACAATTAGTTAATTTCGTCGATAATATGCCAAATCTCATTGCCTCCTTGAATCAACAGCTGTTGAAACTAGAAGATAATGAATTTCTGTCTGCGTTGATCCCTGCTGATGCGAATCCAGCCTCCACATTGACGGATTATTTGAATAAAGGGTTTACGCTGTTAACGAATTATGTTTCAGGACTGTTCTCTTTTGTTTCGAATTTCGCGATCATTTTATTCACCTTTCCGATTATGTTATTCTACATGCTTAAGGAAGGTGGGAAATTCGGACGTAAGATTGTAAGTTTCTTCCCAAAGAAGTATCGTGAAGAAGGAACTACAATGATGACTGAAATCGACAGTGCGCTTAGTGGCTTTATCGTGGGCCGGGTGCTTGTTAATTTAGCCTTAGGTGTGCTGATGTATATTGGTTTCCTTATTATCGGCCTGCAATATGCATTGCTGTTGACTGTAATCGCAGTTGTGATGAACTTCGTGCCTTTTATTGGTGCGATACTGTCTAGTATCCCTATTTTCATCATCGGATTCATTCAATCCCCGTCTATAGCCGTCTGGTCCATCATCATTGTTCTGGTAGCGCAGCAGATACAGGATAATTTAATCGCTCCCTACATCTTTGGGAAAAAGCTCGATATTCATCCACTGACAACGATTATCCTGGTATTGGTTGGCGGTGATTTAGGCGGGATCATAGCGATATTGCTGATTATTCCACTGTATATGATTGTTAAAATCGTCTTGACCAAGGCCTATTATTTGTTTGTCAAGCAACGCCGGGTAGAGATAGAGGTAGAGGAGAGTCCGGATATCTCTTAAGTTAATAAAACATTATGGAGGGATTTCTATGAATGAAGGAACGGAGCAAGGACTGATTCATATTTCAGATGATGTGGTGACTTCGATCGTCGGGCAAGTGGTTCTGGACACACCGGGTATTGCCGGCATGTCAGGAAGCAGTATCTCGGACAACTGGGCTAAACGTCTAAGCGGTAAAAATGTAAAAAAAGGAATGTCCGTTGAAGTAAAAGAAGTGGATGTTGCCATCGATCTTCAGGTCATAGTTAATTACGGATGTGTGATTCAAGAGGTCTGCTATATGCTGCAGCAAAATGTAAGAAATGCTGTTGAAAATATGATGGGACTGTCTCTAGTTTCCGTAAATGTTAAGGTTGAGAAGGTCGCTCTGCCATTCTAAGAATAGCCCATTTAATAGGCACCGTAATCTAGGCTTCTGCATAGAATGGAGCAAATCCATTTACGGAGGTCAGAACATCCATGTCGACATTTAACACTGGGCAGCAACAGAATGTGATTTATCAGGCCGATCCTGCTGTGATCCGGCACCTGCACGGTGTCCGTGATTCCCTACATCAATCTTGCAAGCCATACCTTAACCATAAGGTGAACGTACAGACAATAGATGGCTTTGTACATGAAGGCGTTATAGCCGGAGTAGATAATAAACACTTGTATCTGAACGTTGCAGCTAATGGGCAAATGCCCCGCGGGTTTTACAACCCTCATCAGCCTTATCATCCTCATCCGGGCCCCGGACCTGGCCCATATCCAGGACCATATCCAGGACCTTATCCAGGTCCCCCATACAATAATAATGTGATTTTACCGCTTGTGTTGTTTGAACTGCTTGCTATCTCTTTAATCTAGTGCTTGGGTTTAATTGAAGAAGGACATGTGCAGGATTTGTGGTCATACGTTGACGCATCCCGCCAGGTCCTTTTTTTGTAGGCGTAAAGTATGTGTTAGAAGGAGGTGTTCTCATTATCACTTTAGGGATATAATGGGTACAAACTCTGGGAGGTGGCATATGATTAGATACCCTTTTTTGAAAAAGAATGCGACGATAGGCGTTACAGCACCTTCATCTGGAGTAGGCATTCAAAATGCAGAACTTCTTACACTGGCCTCCAGCCGGTTGAAGTCGCAAGGATTTAATGTCATTATCGGCGAAACGGCATGGAAGCAAGATAAGGCTAAATCTGCACCAGCCAATGTTCGTGGTCATGAGTTTAATGAGATGATCAATGATGACGGAATCGATGCCCTTATTCCGCCTTGGGGCGGGGAATTGTTAATTGAAGCTCTGGAATATATTGATTTTGATGCTTTGCAGGACAAATGGATCGTGGGATATTCAGATATAAGCGTCTTGCTGCTTGCGGTCACGCTGACAACCGGTCTGGCTACTGCTCACGGAGCGAATCTCATTGATTTACGGGGAGAGTATTCAGATGATACTACAGCCCTCTGGCAGGCGGTTCTAGAGACACCAGTGGGTGAGTCCATTGTCCAGCATTCATCTCTTAAATATCAGCGGGAATGGCAACATGATGTGCCTTCGCCATGCGTTTTTCATTTGACAGAGGAGACTTATTGGAAGTCTCTAACTGCAGATGCTGTAACGATGAAAGGACGTCTGTTGGGTGGCTGTATAGATGTAATTAGGCATTTGATCGGCACACCTTATGGAAAGCTCCAGCATTTTCAGCAAGAAATGATTCATGACGAACCAATTGTTTGGTATTTGGAAAATTGTGAATTGAACACAGCGGATTTACGCAGATCGCTAGTGCAGATGAAGCTGGCAGGGTGGTTTGAGAATTGTTCGGGGATTATGTTTGGCAGAAGTCCAGCTAATCGGCCTGTGGATAACTATACTGTCGAGGATATCTATGCTGAACTTTTTGAAGAGCTTAAGGTGCCGATCGTTTATGATATCGATTGTGGTCATGTCCCGCCGCAGGTTACTTTTATTAATGGAGCTTATGCAGAAATTGAAGTGGCAAACGGGGTAGGGACGGTAAAGCAATATTTCTATGAATAACGTTATATCAAAAAGGACAACCCCTTGGGTTGTCCCTTTTACTATCATTAGTTCCCTGTATTTACAATCGCTGTGATTTCCTCATCCAGGTCCAGTCTTACATCTTCACGATAGGCGCGAACACCATATTCGCTGAGCATGTAACGCAGGATCGCTTCAATCATATTGGACTCCACTAGAAATTGACTGCGGCCCTGTACCCAAACCTCTGCAGAGTAACCGGTATCTTCTTCCCAGCTCAGTTCCACCTGAACATCCTCTGGGCGAACAGCCTTTCGTTCCGCCATGTGCAGACAGAGGGCATTGATGATCTCATCCATGCTTAGAACGATTGTAGACATTAGTAACGACCATTCTGTTCTTCTAAGCGGCGACGTTCTTTTCTACGACGGAAGAAGGACATCACGAGCATAACCAGTACATAGATAGCTAGCATATTAACGGCAAAGCCTAGGAAGTCACCAAAAGCTCCCATTCCACCAAACATTCCACCGAATAATAATCCGGCCAAACCACCAATCATCATGCCCTTCATTAAGCTGCCGCCGCTGAAGAATCCACGTTTCGTATTAGCAGCAGATCCTGCTGTGGAGCTTTTAGTGCTGTCACTTTTTTTGATGTTATTTGTTGTTGTTGATTTTTTTGGAGTTGTTGAATAGCTGCGAGTGCCGGATTTGAAACCGCCGCCACCTCGACGTGCATCGGCAAAGTCTGGAGCAGCCACTGCAAAAAACAGAGTGAAGGCCATTAGAATCATCATTACGCGTTTCATTGGTTTCATTTAGTACGAAAACCCTCCTGTGAGCATGAATTTTTGTGTATGGTCGGTAATACGCAGACATGCCCCACAAGGTTTCAATTTTATTTATCATAATTTATACTTTTATGCACAAAAAAAGCGTGGATCCAGGATCCACGCAAACAGCAGTTAGAGAGTCGTCATTCGTTACTTATACCCATCAGCGACAAGCTCAAGCGCTCCGGTTGCCGGATCGATGATCATGCCATGGATAGGTACATTAGGGGGAAGCAGTGGATGACGTTTAATCAGGTCCACAGTCTGAATTACCCCTTCTTCGACATTGTCAAACCCACGCAGCCATTTTGTAAGTTTGATTCCGGAATTCTCCAGTGTAGACAGCACTTCTTCAGATACTCCACGTTCTTTAATGGAATTGATCATATGGTCCGCATTTAGGGAGGCCATACCGCATTCATAGTGTCCAACCACGATTACTTCTTCAGCATCTAGTTCATATAGAGCTACCATTACACTACGCATAACACTACCAAAAGGCTGAGAAATAACCGCACCAGCATTTTTGATAATTTTGACATCACCGTTTTTGAAATTCATGGCTTTCGGCAATAATTCAACGAGTCTAGTGTCCATACAGGTGATGATCAGCATTTTTTTGTCGGGATAACGACTGGTTAGATAGGCTTCATAGTCCTTATTCTCTACAAAACTTTTATTAAAGTTAATAATTTCTGATACGTGGCTCATATTAGCTTCCTCCCTTAAAATCCTTGAATTGTACTTACGTTGCGCATATCTCTTACCATGATATTGTTGCCATAAATCTGAGAATCACTGACCAGCTTATAGGAAGAGAAACGTTCCTCTGCATCGAGTCGCATCTTGTCTTCATAAAAGATTTCCTGTTGCCGGCTTACGATAAAGGGGAGAGAATTCGTCTCTATCCTAGAATCGCCTTCCTCCACTTCAGAAACAATTAGTAATACATTAATTCCGTCACACCCGCAGCCTACCGTATCATAAAAGAGCTTGAAAAATCCTGGCTGATCTCCAAGCCTTTCCTTCAACTTCCTTTCTGCGAGAGGTGTAACTTGAATCATCATAGCCCTGTTCACGCTCCTTAATTTTTGTTCGAAGCAAGCTCTGCTTCTTATGTAACTCATTAAATATTTCAAATTAGAGATGTAATCTCTGAAGTTGATTATACTCATTCAAAAAAGTATCATCAAGAGGAGTCTGTAAAACAGAGAAAGCAGGTGGAGTAGAATGGAACAACAAGTAAAGGAACGATGGGAACAATTCAGTGAGTTATTAGCAAAAATTAGTGGATATTCAGAGGCCATAGAATTAATGCACTGGGATTTGCGCACAGGTGCACCGCGTAAGGGAGTAGAAGTTCGTTCCGGTACGATTGGGATGCTGAGTGGAGAATTGTTCAGACTTGAGATTTCACAGGAGATGGGTGACTTCACAGCATTTTTCAGCCGTCCAGAAGTGTTGAGCCAGCTTACAGCTAATCAACAAAAGATCGTCAACGATTGCCGCAAAGAGTATGAGCGCAGTAAGAGTATTCCTTCCAAAAGATTTGAAGAGTACGCTGTCCTGTCTGCTCATTCCCAAACGATCTGGGAAGAAGCTAAGGAGAACAATGACTTTGCTACATTTGAACCTTATTTGAGCAAAATCGTAGCTCTGAAACAAGAGTTCATCGATTATTGGGGTGTAAATGGCACACGTTACGATACGCTACTAGATATGTATGAGCCTGATCTCACGGTAGAGAAGGTGGATGAAGTGTTCAGTCGCCTCCGCAGCCGCTTGGTTCCGTTAGTGGAAGCTATCGCTGCTTCACCTAATAAACCTGATACCAGCTTCTTGCAGCAGATTTTCCCTAAAGAGCAGCAACAAAAGTTTGGTAACTTTATTCTGAAGCAAATGGGCTATGACTTCGACGCAGGCCGCTTGGATGAGAGTGTGCATCCTTTTGCTACAGGGCTGAATCCAGGTGACGTTCGTATTACGACCGCTTATTTACTTGATAACGTGACTAGTGCCGTCTTCAGTTCACTGCATGAAGGTGGACATGCGCTTTACGAACAAAATATCAGCCAAGATTTAGTGGGAACACCACTGGCTCAAGGCGCATCGATGGGGATTCATGAATCTCAGTCGAGACTATGGGAGAATATGATCGGCCGCAGCCGTGCGTTCTGGCAACGTTATTACGGTGATCTACAGCAGCATTTCCCAGAGCAGCTTGCTAATGTAGATGTAGAGGATTTCTACCGGGCTATTAACAGTGTGGAAAATTCATTCATCCGAATTGAAGCAGATGAGCTTACATACAATCTGCACATTATTGTGCGTTACGAGATCGAAAAGCTTATTTTTAATGAAGGTCTATCTGTCAAAGATCTGCCTCAGGTATGGAATGCTAAATATCAAGAATATTTAGGTATTACACCGCCTAATGATGCGCTTGGTGTATTGCAGGACGTGCACTGGTCCGGTGGAGACTTCGGATATTTTGCATCCTACTCTTTGGGAAATATGTATGCTGCCCAAATCTTGAATACACTCCGCAAGGAGCTGCCGAACTACGATGAATTGATTGCTGCGGGAAATCTTTTGCCGATTAAAGAATGGTTAACAGAAAAAATCTACCGTTTCGGAAAAAGTCTGACCCCTTCGCAAATTATCGAACAAGTAACAGGTGAGCCGCTCAGTCCAGATTATCTGGCTGATTATTTGGAGGAGAAATACACGGAGATTTACAAACTGTAATCCAGTGAGGTCCGCGTGGTATAATAGAAAGAAAGCTTAGACGGAAGGATATGGATATGGCAAATACTCACACCTACACCCGGAGAGAAGAAGTCGCGAATGCGATTACGCACGGGATTGGAGCTGTATTAAGCGTCGCTGCACTTGTCCTGCTTGTTGTTTTTGCAAGTCTGAAAGGAACGGCATGGCATGTGGTCAGCTTCTCCATTTATGGAACGACAATGCTGCTTCTGTATCTCAATTCAACACTTGTGCATAGTCTCAAAGAGGGCAAGGCGAAGGATTTGTTCGAATTTTTCGATCACTCCTCTATTTATCTGTTTATCGCAGGCACGTATACACCCTTTTTGCTAGTAGCTATTCGGGGAACACTTGGCTGGAGTTTATTTGGAGTCATTTGGGGGATCGCAGTATTTGGCGTTTTCTTCAAAGCGTTTTTTGTTAAAAAGTTTCTGTTCATGTCTACGGTATTCTACATTGCTATGGGGTGGCTGATTGTTATCGCCTGGAATCCTCTTTCGGCAGTTGTAGCGGACGGTGGTATGATTCTGCTGATGGCTGGCGGAGTGCTTTATACTTTAGGTACAGTTTTTTATGTATGGAGAGGGTTTCCGTTCCATCACGCGATCTGGCATGTATTTGTTCTTGCAGGCAGTGTCACACATTTCTTCGCCATATTGATTTATGTACTGCCAATCCAATAATTTCAAGCGGATTTATCGCGGAAAATATGGATTTTTAATAAAGAAAGAGATGACAAGCAAAAGTGCTTGACATCTCTCTTTCTTTTAGGTATCATAAGGGACGTTGTGAAGGTGTAAAGTGTTTTTCCTTGACGAAGGGGTTGTCCTTAATGAGTCAGGAGAATAGGCTCGAGAAAACGAATCGTATCAATTTGCTTTTTGCCTTCTATGAACGACTGCTTACAGATAAGCAGCAAACGTTTCTTAAATATTATTTTCACGATGATTTTTCCTTGGGAGAAATCGCCGCTGAATTTGAAATCAGCCGCCAAGCTGTTTATGAGCATATTAAGCGGGCTGAGCAAGTCCTTGAGAATTATGAAGAAAAACTTGGACTATTAGTGAAACATGAGAGTCGTACTAAATATTTAGAAGAGCTGCGCAGACTGCCGGAGAATGGGATGCTGCCTGAGCAATATAAACTTCGGTTCGCGGAGATCGTGGATCGCTTGCAGAGGTTAGAGTAGCACGAAGGGAGAAATCTGCATATGGCGTTTGAGGGTTTAACCGGAAGATTGCAGAATGTGTTCAGCAAGCTACGCGGTAAAGGTAAAGTATCCGAAGAAGACGTAAACGAAGCTATGCGTGAAGTGCGGTTAGCCCTTCTGGAAGCCGATGTTAACTTCAAGGTAGTTAAAGAATTCGTAGCTAAGGTGAAAGAAAAGTCCATAGGCAAGGAAGTCATGGACAGCTTTACGCCTGGCATGGTAATTATCGACATCGTCAACAAGGAACTAACCGAGCTGATGGGCGGAAGCCAAGCGAAGCTGGCCAAGTCGAACAAGCCACCGACCGTCATTATGATGGCGGGTCTACAAGGGGCTGGTAAGACAACCACTTCGGGTAAGCTAGCTAAGCTGTTACAGAAGGGCAATCATCGTCCGCTCCTGGTTGCGGGAGATATTTACCGGCCTGCTGCTATCAAGCAGCTGCAAGTGCTGGGAGAACAGATTAAGGTTCCGGTATTCTCGCTGGGTGATCAGACTAGTCCGGTAGAAATTGCCAGACAAGCTGTACAACATGCGAAAGATAACGGACTGGATTATGTTATTATCGATACTGCAGGCCGCCTGCATATTGATGAAGAACTAATGGAAGAACTCAAGCAGATTCACAATGTTGTAAATCCTGATGAAGTACTTCTTGTAGTAGATGCTATGACAGGTCAAGACGCCGTGAATGTAGCCGAGAGCTTTAATAAGCAGCTTGAGCTTACAGGGGTCGTATTGACGAAACTCGACGGCGACAGCCGTGGTGGTGCTGCACTGTCAGTAAAAGCTGTTACCGGTTGCCCGATCAAATTCGCCGCTTTAGGGGAGAAGATCGACGCGCTGGAGCCGTTCCATCCGGAACGTATGGCTTCGCGGATTCTGGGTATGGGCGACATGCTGTCGCTGATTGAGAAAGCCCAGGCGAACATTGATACTGACAAGGCTAAAGAAATGGAACGTAAGATGCGTAATGCAGAGTTTACGTTCGATGATTTCCTTGAGCAAATGGATCAGGTGAAGAAGCTAGGCCCTATCGATCAAATTCTTGATATGCTTCCGGGTATGAACAAAGCCAAGGGCATTAAAGATTTAAAGGTCGACGATAAGCAAATGGGACGCGTTGAAGCCATAGTTCATTCTATGACTAAGGCGGAGAAGCAACAGCCTGAGATCATTAACCATAACCGCCGCAAGCGTATCGCAACCGGCAGCGGAACCTCAGTCGCTGAGGTCAACCGCCTCATCAAACAATTTGATGAGATGCGTAAGATGATGAAGCAATTCTCCGGCATGATGGGCGGAGGCGGCAAAGCCTCCAAGAAAAATGCCATGAAGCAGCTTAAAGGTCTTGGTGGTGGAAAAGGGCTGAAATTCCCTTTTAAATGATCTTGAATGTCTGTCCAACTCATGTTGGAAACTATTATAAGGAGGTGATTTTTCGTGGCAGTACGTATTCGTCTAAAAAGAATGGGAGCGCATAAAGCGCCTTTCTATCGTGTAGTGGTTTCCGATTCCCGGTCCCCTCGTGACGGTCGTTTTATCGAGGAAATCGGTTATTATAATCCGATTGAACAACCGGCAGTAGTTAAGATCGATGAGGAAAAAGCTCTTAAATGGCTTCAAACAGGTGCGCAAGCATCTGATACCGTCCGCAACTTGCTTTCCAAAGCAGGCGTGATGAAGAAGTTTCATGAGCTTAAGCAACAGAAATAATGACTGATTGCGAGGGTCCTCTATGGAAGAATTAGTTGGAGTAATTGCTAAGGCTTTAGTGGATCATCCAGAAGATGTGACGGTACGGGCTGTGGAGAAAGAACACTTGATTGTCTATGAGCTGTCCGTACATCCAGATGATGTAGGAAAGGTCATCGGCAAGCAAGGCAGGATCGCCAAGGCGCTCCGTACAGTAGTCACATCTGCAGCAGTCAAGAGCGATAAACGCGTAACTGTAGATATTTTATCTTAAATAATGCGTACAATGAGGGGCTAGGGATAGTATATCCCGGCTCCTTTTTGTTCAAATATATAGATGAAGCTTGTAAAGGAGAGGGTTATATGACGGAAGAATTAACCGTAGGCCGGCTTGTGAATACACATGGAATTCGCGGGGAGATTAAAGTATTATCCCATACCGATTTTCCTGAGGTTCGTTTCGCTAAAGACAAGAAGCTGTTCGTCATCCCTGCGGATGGCAGTGCAAAATTCGAAGTGACTGTAGAATCCGCTCGAGAGCATAAGGGTATGTTTATCGTTAAGCTTAAGGGATATACCAATATTAACGAAGTGGAAAAGTATAAGGGAAGTTTGCTTAAGGTGCCAAGTAATGATCTGGTTGATCTGCCAGAGAACGAATATTACTTCCATCAAATCGTTGGCTGTGAAGTTTATACGGATGATGCTGGAAATGAACCGCTTGGCACAATTACGGAAATTTTACAGCCAGGTGCAAATGACGTGTGGGTTGTTAAGCCTGCTAAAGGGCAAGACATCCTTATCCCTGTAATTAACGATGTAGTGCTGAACGTGGACATTGAGGCCAAACGAATTACGGTTCACTTAATGGAAGGACTATTGCCATGATCAGAATTGATGTGCTAACGCTCTTTCCGGAGATGTGCGAAGGCGTATTTAGCACAAGCATTCTTGGTAAGGCACGCGAAAAAGGGATTGTATCTTTGAATGCAGTGAACTTTCGTGATTTTTCAGGCAATAAGCACAACAGTGTGGATGATACACCGTATGGCGGGGGCGGGGGCATGGTACTGAAGCCTGACCCGATCTTTGCAGCGGTAGAACATGTATTGGGGATCGAGGCTAGTCCTTTGGAGAATGGTTCTGAATCTGCAGTCCCGACGCCTTCCTCTGTGAAGCCGCGCATCATTCTTATGTGCCCGCAAGGAAAGACGTATAATCAGAAGATTGCTGAGGAACTGGCACAAGAGCAGCATCTAATCTTTATATGTGGTCATTATGAGGGCTACGATGAGCGGATACGGGAGCATCTGGTTACAGATGAACTGTCGATTGGCGATTACGTGTTAACAGGTGGAGAACTACCAGCACTGACGGTTATTGATTCAGTAGTTCGGCTACAGCCAGGAGCGCTTGGAAATGAAACCTCTGCGATCACGGATTCGTTCAGTACAGGGCTGTTGGAATATCCTCACTACACTCGACCCGCTGAGTTTCGCGGCTGGAAGGTACCAGATATGTTGCTGAGTGGCCATCACGCCAACATCGAAGTATGGCGGAGAGAGCAAGCGTTACAGCGTACACTTGAACGTAGACCTGATTTGCTCGAAAGTGCAGAACTAACGTTGAAAGACAAGAAAACACTGGAACGTCTGAAAAATGAAATCAAGCCGGAGTAAAATTTTAATAAAACAGGCATATTTTACGTCTTTTTAACGTATCTTACGTTAAGGAGGCGTTTTTGTTATGTTTACCTAATATAAGAGGGGTTATAATCTCGTATTTTTTTTGCGTAATTTCCAAAACAAATGAGCATAGGTGCGTTGAACTCTTCTATTTGGGGTAATAGATAGAGGTGGCGTAATACTATATGCAGCTTACGATGCAGCAAGCTTAACTATTGAAAGGAATGAACTGAAGTGACTACGAAGACGCGTGAAGAATTCAAGCCTAGCGTGGACACGATCCACAAAGAAGCGGAGCCGCTCCGCACCGTGAATGATATTATCGATTATTATACAAATCGCAAATCGTAATTCCCATTCGCCCTTTAAAGCTTGAACATATAAGATTAATAATTAAGTATGAATAAGCAAGTCCAATAAAACCATTAGAGTATAGCGAACGAAAGTTCACTACATCTAATGGTTTTATTGTTCCTACTAAGAGAGGTCAAACCCTGTGACTCTGATCAGAATGTAAACACCCCCTCTTCAAGGAAAATTAAAAACTCTTTGGAAAGGGGGGGGTTGGTTAACTATAAAAATTCGTGGAGGCGCATTCTACTCTTTGCGAAAGAGGCGATATACTCCTGTAAGTAGAGCGTAAAGCGCAAAACATACGAGAACAGTAACTGCCCATGCATAGTTGCGAACGGTATAGGTAAGCGATGATAAAATAATAAAGATGGTAATACGCAGTACGCCTTCCTTAATAAACTGTTTACGTGCTACATTCATTCGATTGGCCTCCTTGAATGGATAGGATGGTACGGATAACAAGCCGAAAATATGTCTTTCCTTATATATAACCTTTGGGAATACAAAAAATGCAGAGAACGGAAAGTAAATATCGATGCAAACAAATGACCTATGTAACTTAGCCGTTACCGACCTGTACTCCTCACCATAGAGTATATCATTACGAATGAGGAGGAGTACACTAGTGGAGGCTTATTATAATTGCTTACGTTGTAAGAATAGAAGGGTACGTATCCTGACTACTGATGGCAGACAGCATGAAGGTGTGATTACAGATGTGGACAGATATAATGTTTACTTAAGAACAGGATCCAATGGACCTGTGCAGACTTCTGCATTTTTTGGTTACCCATATGCTGCAGACAATATTTTAACTCTCAGCTTGTTCACGCTGTTGGCTATTGCATTAATTTAATCATGATGATGCAAAAACAGACCGTCCGCTCATCCGGACGGTCTGTTTATTAGTGGTTGGTTACTCTACTGTAATTGCGCCTATATCAGAGCCTAAGGACAACAATGGACCTCCTCCGTTAACATCACGTTTGCCACCCTCAACCCCGGTGATCTGGCCTAGATCACTTTTAGCCACCAAGCTACATTTCACGCCATCGGCTAGAACAGCATTGAGGCTACCTACATTTGTTGTCGCTTTAAGACGGCTATCACTCTTCATTCCGGCTATATCCATGCGTATGCTTCCTGTATTAGACTCTAGAGTGGACTTACCGGTGATGTTAGCTCCTTCGATATCAATAGCTCCAACGTTGCTGACGATGCGGTAGTTTCCGTCCAGATTGCGGAGACGAATTTGCCCGACATTATTGGTGATTTGATATTCATCCATACGGGTGGGGATCTCAATGGTATAGTTAATGCTAAAATCTGAATAACCGTATTTGTCTTGAGCCCAAGTCCATAAATCCTTCTTCGGATTTGATTTGGAATTTGTAGATACCTTCAGAGTATCGCCACTAACGTCTATTGAAATCTCAGCGTCATCCAAAATTTTCTGGCGGTCAGCTTTATGAGCGGAGCCGTTATGGGCTAAGATTGTCGCACTCACATTAATTTGATCACCCTTGGTTGATGTAACCTCTATTTCTCCCACTGCATTGTTCATGCTAAGCACTGAAGCAGAGCCGATCTCTTTAGATAAGGATAGTTCTTTGCTAATGCTGTTTGCTTTAACTTCGTCGGCCACCTTGGTAGCTGTATCCTGAACGGCCTGCTCCACGCTTGCAGCGGCTTTACCCAGCTCTTGCTTCACAGCCTCACCAATATTTTGCTGCACATCTTCAGTGATATTCTTTCCTAATTCATTATTAGCGGATTGCCTACCCGGTAATTCTGTGCATCCTGCCAGAAGTACGATGGACAAGACGGCTACAGCTGCCATTACGCTAGTTGTATTACTCTTTTTCATTGAATAAAATCCTCCTTATTTTTGGGTATATGTGTTTTTCCCTAAGCGCTACGTTATGTACGTACTTCTGTAAGTATAGCCTACGGGGATTTATTGTAAAAACGGCTGTAGACGGGTTAATATACTGGACCAAAGACTAGGTATTTAAAAAGTGTTCACTACACTTCAAATTTCAATTGTGCTAAAATGTAATATAGATCTTACGCTGACATTAAAATGGGTAAGGATACATATAAAAAGAGCGAAGATGCTCTCATATATAATCTTCAGCAGCTACTGAAAAGCGCTTTTTAAAGTGAGATGTGCTAGGGCTAGTTTGCGAATACGATATAGACCGTTGCCTTACTTGCATCACAGGGCGGTCTTTTTATTTTCTTACCTCAATTAAATCATGAAGAGCGGAGGGAGCCAGATGCAATATGTAGTTATTTTGCTTGCCTTGCTAGCGCTGGGTGTTGGGTATTATATAGCTCAGAAAAAGAAAACAAGCAGCTCAAGCAATCCTTTGCGCACCACTAGCAGTAATGTGATCTCAATGGATAGTCATCGCAAAGCCAAACAGAGTCCAGGGGAGCAGCCTTGCTCTTCTTGCAAGAAGAAGAATGGAAAGTTGATCTTCTATGCTCAAGACAACGGAACCGTGGTCGGCTTGTGTAAAGACTGCCAGTCTAAGGCAAAAAAAAGAGATATGTTGCCGTTATAAAATAGAAAAATAAGTTGTATTAGCCCGTCCTTTATGATATTATTAACTCTGTTGTGTGGAATACGGTGGTCCGCTGCGGATAATGAGGGAGAGCTTAGATCTCTCCGGAAGAGGCAAGAACACCTGTACGGAAGGAGGAAGTCCTTAATGAATATCCTACAAGCTATTACGCAAGAGCAACTTCGTAAAGATATCCCTAGTTTTCGTCCGGGTGACACTTTGAAGGTGCATGTAAAAGTTATCGAGGGAACTCGTGAGCGTATCCAGTTGTTCGAAGGCGTTGTAATCAAACGTCGTGGCGGTGGAATCAGTGAGACTTTTACGGTTCGTAAAATTTCTTACGGTGTTGGTGTGGAAAGAACATTCCCAATCAACTCGCCTAAACTCGAAAAAATCGAAGTGGCTCGTCGTGGTAAAGTGCGTCGTGCTAAGCTTTATTACCTTCGTGAACTACGTGGTAAAGCAGCGAGAATTAAAGAAATTCGTCGCTAGAATAGTGACAGAGGAGAGGGGCTTGAGTTCAAGCCCCTTTCGCTTTATTTTTTTTTGAAAATATAAGAAAAGCATAAGTTTTACGTTATACATTATTCTTAAATTTCTCGCATAAACGCTTACCGTCCTTAAAAGGACGCTGAGGGCGTTTTAGCTTGGTATACAATGCGTGTGACATATACGCTTGGGGATAAGCTTCTCCGAAAAGGCCTCCTGAAGGAGTATCTGTGGAGGGGTTTTTGGCAGGAGTTTTTTTGTGTTGTATAGTAAGAGTAGTATTAAGAGAGGACGGTGAACTATGCAGCAGGAACAAAGCGAAACTTTGGAATCAAGCGAGCAGAACCCACGTAAACAGAAAAATGAAGTGCTGGAATGGGTCAAGGCCATTGCGATTGCTTTAGTTCTGGTTATACTGATTCGCTGGCTTTTATTCAAGCCTTTTATTGTAGATGGACCTTCCATGCAGCCTAATTTCCATACGGGAGAACGTGTTATCGTTAATGAAATTTTATACGATATAAGATCACCGCAGCGGGGTGAGGTTATTGTATTCCACGTGCCATCTGAAGGTAGAGATTTTATTAAACGTGTAATTGGTGTGGCTGGAGATACTGTGAAAGTAGAAGGAGATGTAGTTACAGTTAACGGTGAGGTTGTTAACGAGACTTACATCCAAGGCGCTATTGATGCTGCGCATAGTAACAACGCTCTGTATAATAATAAAGATTTCCCAAATGAAAAATTCACGGATGGTACTGTACCAGAAGGACATATTTTCGTTATGGGGGATAATCGCTCGGATAGTACAGACAGTCGGATGATTGGCTATGTGCCGCTGGGTGATATTGTGGGTCGTGCAGATTTAATCTTCTGGCCGATAAAAGATATTACACTGATTAACCATTAAGTTGACAGAAGTCAAAGGAGGTGACGGCAATGGCCATTCATTGGTTTCCTGGTCATATGACGAAGGCTAGGCGGCAAATCGAGGATAAGCTGAAGCTGATTGATGTTGTTATAGAGTTGCTCGATTCCCGTCTGCCGCTTTCCAGCCGCAATCCGATGATTGACGATATTTTGCGGGACAAGCCGAGATTAATTATTTTGAACAAAGCGGATCTGGCGGATCCGGAAATTACTCGGAAGTGGCTGGCTTACTTTAAGGAACAAGGGCATGTTGCCCATCCTGTGGATGCATCTACTGGAACAGGCGTCAAGGAGATTCCGGAGCAGGTCAAGCTGCTGCTGAAGGAAAAAATTGATCGGCAGATCGCAAGAGGAATGAACCCACGAGCTATGCGCGCATTGATCGTCGGTATTCCTAACGTCGGTAAATCAACGCTGATTAATCGAATGGCTGGTAAGAGTATCGCTGCTACGGGTGACCGCCCGGGGGTTACTAAGGGCCAGCAGTGGATTAAAACAGGAGGTAATCTGGAGCTTCTGGATACTCCTGGTATCTTATGGCCGAAGTTTGAGGATCAAGACGTGGGTTACCGCTTGGCAGTGACGGGTGCGATCAAAGAAGAAATCCTGAACATTGAGGACATTGCTTTTTATGCAGTGAAGTATTTGGTGAAGGATTATGGTTCCAGATTTCAAGAACGCTTTGGTATTGAGAAGCTTCCTGAGGATCTTGAGAACCCTGATGAGATCGTCGCAGTTATGGAAGCCGTGGGCCGCAAACGCGGTTGTCTGATTAGCGGTGGACGTGTTGATCTGGAAAAAGCTTCACGTGCTTTGCTGCATGAGCTGCGGGCAGGTAAGCTTGGTCGTTTTACGCTGGAAACACCTTAAAGGCGTTTAAATGAATGGGTATGGAAGAGCCATCCGGAATTTTTCGGGGGCTCTTTTTTTTGCCGATTTGGATCAAATTGGAGTGGTTATTTGTACATGACCATGTGAGCTTTACTATGGTAAGCTGACTTATGTAGTTTATAGAATAAATTATAATTGGCGGTGACAGATTCGTGAGTACGATAGATATGTTGAGTTATGAAAAAGAGGGCTGGGAACAGTCTTATCGCCGTATAGCCGGCGTAGATGAAGTAGGCAGAGGTTGTTTGTTTGGGGATGTTGTTGCAGCAGCGGTGATTTTGCCGGAAGGGCTTATTATTGATGGCGTCAACGACTCTAAGAAGCTTACAGCGAAAAAAAGAGATGCCTTATTCGAGATTATTATGGAGCAGGCGATAGCTATTGGTGTAGGTTATGTGGATTCCCGCATGATTGATGAAATTAATATTAAGCAGGCTTCTCGTCTGGCGATGAAAAAAGCGGTAGAAGGTCTTAGTCATACCCCGGACTATATGTTAATCGATGCTGAAAAAGTAGATCTTCCGTTGCCGCAGCAGGCGATCATAAAAGGGGATGCTAACAGCCAGTCCATTGCGGCAGCTTCGATTATAGCTAAAGTAACAAGAGATAGACTGTGTGAAGGGGTGTGGGAGGAATTATACCCTGATTATGGGATTGCGATACATAAAGGTTATGCGACCAAGCTTCACAGGGAACAAATTACGGCGTTAGGTCCGACACCTATGCATCGGCGCAGCTTTATTGGGAAGATTCTTGCTGAACAGCAAACCCTTTTTTAAAATATCAGAATATAAAAGACGCCAAAGGCGCTTAAGCTTGGATAAATTCACCGCTCAAAAAAGTCGGATTAATACCGATATAGTAAGAAGAGAGAAAATGGAGGGAGGAGAAACGGTATGAATATCGGAACATTGATCCGCGGATTGCTCGGGGATAATAAACCGGGAGCGGCCAAGTCTTTGGAATTAAAAGAAGGGCAAGTTGTACGTGGTGTTGTTTTGTCTGTATCGGATTCGGGAAAAGAAGCCGTTGTGCAGATTCAAGGTACACCTGTTCGTGCGGAGTTGGAAACACCACTACTGCCAGGAGAGACCCTGAACTTGCAGGTTGGAGCACCCGGAGAAGGCGGATTGCCCGTATTGAAGCCGGTCTCCCTCGGCGAAACGGTGTTAGCTACCCCGCAAAACATGGGCGAGGCGTTGGAATCGCTTGGGCTTACTGACTCCAAAGCGGGTCGGGAAATTGTGTTGGCGATGCAGTCGGGTGGTATTCCGCTTACCAAAGAGACAGCAGCGATTCTGGATGCTGTAATGAGTGCGAAACCTGCGGGCGTGCCGACCTCAGAGTGGCTTGATGCAGCTGTCATTTCTGTAAAGCGGGGCCTGCCGGTTACCCCTGAAAGTGTGAAAGGATTGCAGCAGGCGGTTTTTGGTCCGCAGCTTCATCAGCTTTTGTCAGCGCTCGAAGAACAGATTACGATTTGGGCAGGTCAAGTCGCCGGTGAAGAAACAACAACAGCTGAAGCTAAAGCTGAAATGGGTACCCAAACCGGAAAGCTGAATGCTCCTGTAACGACAGGTACAGGCGCTGTGATTAACGGGGAAGCGGTATCAGCAGGTGATGCTGATGCGGAAATGGACCAGGTGGCGGTTAAAGGGACTGGACAACCTGTAAGTAAACCTGCTGAAGGTAGCACTGGTGTTACTACTACAAGCGGAAGTGCTGCTGCAACAGGAGGGGCAATGGGAGCCGGAGTTATTTCTGACGAAACTGCAATTCCTTTGAATTCAGTGAAATCAGAAATATCGGGAAGTGCAGCTGCGAGTACAGCTGAAGCTCCTGAGAATGAAACCGGTATTGTAACTGCTAAGCCACTGGTGCCCGAAGAGGCTGGTGAGGTTGTTCAGCTCTCGAAGAGTGGAAATACTGGTGAACCTTTGGCTGGGAAGACAACTTCTACGATTGCTGCCGGGACTCAGAGTAGTGCCGCTAACACGCAAGGGGACGGGATTGTAAACAATCAAAATAGTTCTAATGGGAGCGAAACTCATGGCAATGAAATGAGTCTAAATAAAGATAGAGCGCAGGGCAGTGTCAGTGGCGCGAATACAAGCGCCACTGGATCAGTTGGGGCAGATAGCCAAGCTGCTGCGGCAAACCAAGCTGGTGCAGCAAGCCAAGCTGCTGCGCCTAGCGGGGCTGCCCTGCTCGCGAAGCTGCAGAGCGTGCTCACCGAGCTGCGCGGCAGCATGCCGCAGCTCGCGAACGTCCCGCCCGCTGACGCGGCGGGACAAGATCCTGCCCCCGCGCCGGCAGCGCCGCGCGGGGAGACCACGGCTGCTGCGGCTTCGCCGGTGCAGCCAGACACCGCCCCACCCGCGGATGCGGAGTCGTGGGTGGGGCGGGTGTTGAAGCTGCTCGGTGCGGAGCACGAGCAGCAGGCCGTGCGCGGCGGCGCTTTGCCGGCCGCGGAGACGGCGCGAGTGGCAGCGGGGACAGCTGCAGCCGCGCTAGGCAGTGTCGGCGGGGAGCAAGCTGCCGACACGTTGAAGGGCGTGCTGCTGCAGCTTATGAGCAGCAGCGAGGTGCCGCCCGCGGTAAAAGATGCCGCGAGCGGGCTAGTGCAGCAGCTGACAGGCCAACAGCTGCTGCTGAATACAGACCGGACTGCTCCCTTCGCGCAGGTTACACTGTTCTTGCCGCTGCAAGGTCCAGATGGGCAGGAAACTGCATCGGTTCATATCCAGTCCAGGCGGGGCCGCAAAGGGGAGTTGGATGCAGCTAACTGTCGATTATGGTTCGATTTGGACATGAAGCAGCTAGGGCAGACATTGGTAGACGTGCAGGTTGTAGATCGAATCGTTAGTCTTAAGCTTCATAATGATCATCCGTGGGTGCTTGAGCTGCTGGAGACGCGGCGTGATGATATAAAAACTGCAGTAGAATCCATCGGTTATCAATTATCAGGTTTAAGAACCGAACCCTTGCCAGAATTGAATTTACCTAAAGAGCTTGCTGGTTCCAATACTAATAAGTTTGTTGATTATGTTCCTGAGGCTTACAAAGGAGTGGATTACCGTATATGAATGAGCCTGTACAGCCAATTTCACAAGGGCTCAAAAAAGCGGTCGCTCTCAAATATAGTCCCGGACAAAACGAGGCTCCTGTCGTAGTAGCCAAGGGACAAGGCGCGATAGCAGACCTTATTCTGCAAAAGGCTAAGGAGAGCGGGGTTGCTGTTCAGGAAGATGCAGCCCTCGTGGAGGTTCTTTCAAAGCTTGATCTGGACCAACAGATTCCGTCTGAGCTCTATCAGCTGGTGGCGGAAATCCTCAGCTTTGTGTATCAAAGCGATCGTTCTGCTGGTGAACGGGGACAAGAATGAAAGAGCCATATGTAAGAAAACACTATAACCGCAAAGAGAAAGGAACTGCTGCAGAGAACGGAGCTGTGCAGTACCTATCTTCTAGTGGATATATGATATTGGAACGGAATTGGCGTTGTCGTACTGGAGAGCTTGATATCATTGCGGAGCGTGAAGACTGTATTGTTGTTGTCGAAGTTCGTAGCCGCAGTGGAGAGCTGCTTCAGGGAACTCCAGAAGAATCGGTGAATGCTCGCAAAATAAACCAGGTTCGGAATACAACACAGGTTTATTTGCATATGAAGGGTTATGAGGAACGGCGGGTTTCTTTTGATGTAATTAGCGTCTTGTTAAATGACGATCTTAGCCTAGCTTCACTTAGTCATATTCGCGAGGCGTTTTAAGAGTAACTCTATATTCTCATGCGATTCTTTATGAATTTACTGCTGTTCTGATAAAAAAGTCTTTACATACCTTCCGCACTGTGGGTCATTTCTCAAAAGAAATGGGTAAACATTAGGAGTAACTTTTTAATGTCATCATGAGGAGGGCTGTCTAGTGAAGAATAAACCTTCTGAAATGCAGGTTAGTTTTACATGCCAATATTGCCAGCAGAAGATTGAAGTGAAATTTAAAGCAGAGCCAATATCTGTCGTCTGTTGCGATAATTGCAATAAGACCTTCACGGTAATGCGGCCCACTATAGCGGAGGAAATATTAATAGATTGGGAAAATGAAGCGTTATTTCAAAAAATCCGGGCTGAAAAGTCGCAAAACAGCAATAGTAGTCTCTTAGCGCTTGTAATTAGAGTTATTGAACTGCTTACATGGCGTGACAAAGGCAATGGACAGGTGGAAGCGATCAAGGAGATGCGTGGCTGGCTTATTGACAATGAGGAGGCGCCTCCTTTAGCTGAACTGATTCAGAGTGATGTTAATAAACGTTCGAGTAAGCGGCGCGACTGGGAAAAGTAACATTAACAATAAAGAGGTATTCCGTCATCGCCTCATGACATAGAATGATACGTATAATTTCGTGAGAAATTAGGCGGAAAAGTCCTCGGGGCTCCGAATTTCCTAGGGTTTATGGGTAGTCGGAGCTTTTTTCATACATACTGTCATTAGAATAGGAACAAAGGGAGGGTGCAAATGGCTAAGGTTTTTTTCACATCAGATCATCATTTTGGGCATAAGTTGATCATTGATTTTGAATCCAGACCCTTCAACGATGTAGAGCAAATGAATGAAGTTATGATTGAAAGTTGGAATTCGGTAGTGAATCCGGACGATAAAGTATTTCATTTGGGAGACTTTTCTTTTTTTAATAAGGAGGCGACTCGTGCGATTGTGGCCAGGCTGCATGGATACAAAATCCTGATCCTTGGCAATCATGATCGCGGCCGCAGCCGAAGCTGGTGGCTTGAGGCAGGTTTTGATGAGGTTAGTGAATATCCTTTGATTTATAAGGATTTCTTTTTCCTCTCACATGAGCCTATGTACATGAATAAACATATGCCTTACGTAAATGTGCACGGCCATATTCATGGGCAAAAATATGAGGGAAACAATCATTTTAACATTTGTGTAGAGCATTGGAACTATAAACCGTTGACTTTTGAGCAGATTAGGGACTCGGTCGTAGTTAAAGAAGGAGATTGATGTAGGTCTTTAGAGATGCGCTTTCGCTTTTATGTAAAACTTGAATTTCTTATTCTAAAAGATAAATTGCTCACAGATTGCGTTAGGACACAACTTCTATAATGTACTTAACAGCTAATATGTATTTGGAAAATAAGGAAGCACCTTTTTTCTTGAAGCTATGACACCCCAAATTAGGGTGTATTTCAGGAGATGAGGTGTTTTTATTATGTATGGGAAAATGTTTAGCGCGTGTCTGTATGGGATTGAAGGGGTAATGATTGGTGTGGAAATCGATCTTGCAAATGGATTGCCGCAGACGAATATCATTGGCTTACCAGATTCAGCAATTCGCGAGGCTGTTGAACGAGTTAGGGCTGCCGTTAAAAATTGCGGTTACCGCTATCCACAGCAGCGTATTACGATCAATCTTGCCCCAGCTGACCTGCGTAAAGAAGGTTCCGCTTTTGATCTAGCGATTGTTTTAGGCATACTGATAACTAGTGGCCAGTTGATTATGCCTTCAGCTCAAGAGATGCTTTTAATTGGAGAGCTTGCGCTCGACGGCAGTCTGCGTCCGGTATCGGGTGTGCTGCCGATGGTTGAAGCAGCGCGTAAAAGCGGGTTTAAAGCCGTTCTGCTCCCGCAGGGCAATGCGGCAGAAGCTGCTTTAATCAGTGGCATGAATGTTTACACCCTCAACCATTTGCAAGCGTTAGTGAATGCTGCTGAACCTGTGGCCAGCTTTGGTCCGATTATAGATAAGCTAGTTCCTATAGAAGAATCTGAAGGATCACTACTTCCTTTTCCTGTATCCGTGAGTATGGGGGCGGGGGCAAAAGAACAACCTCCGGTGCTTGTTCTTTCTGTAGAGCATCTCAAATATAACCCTATATATTCTGATTCTGAGGCTGCTTCTTCCGAAGCGAATGAAATAATGGATGATTACAGTGATGTGCTTGGACAGCAACATGTGAAAAGAGCACTAACTATCGCGGCTGCAGGAATGCATAATATTATGCTCATCGGTCCACCTGGCACAGGCAAAACGATGCTGATCAAACGCCTTCCCAGTATCCTTCCGCAATTGTCGGACAGTGAGGCGCTGGAGGTAACCAAAATTTTTAGTGCGGCTGGAAATTTGAAGGATGCACACAACGGTTTGCTGCGAAGTCGTCCATTTCGTTCTCCACACCACACGATATCTTCTGCCGGATTAATTGGAGGGGGCGGAATTCCCAAGCCAGGTGAGGTAAGTCTTGCACATCGAGGTATTCTGTTTCTGGATGAATTGCCAGAATTCTCCCGGAATGTACTTGAAGTGCTGCGACAGCCCCTCGAAGATGGGGTGGTTACTATAAGTCGTGCCCGAGCTTCCTTTACTTTTCCTGCCAAATTCATGCTCGCTGCATCGATGAATCCGTGCAGCTGCGGCTTTTTTGGAAGCGGTATCTCCCAGCAAAATTGTACCTGTAGTCCTGCCAGGATTGCCCAATATCGGGCAAAAATATCTGGTCCTTTATTGGATCGGATCGACTTACAGGTTGATGTTCCCCGCCCGAAGGAATGGGATCGGCAGGGGCATGTTTTATCGTCAGCAGATATGCGTGCGGAGGTGTTGGCTGCTCAGGCCATCCAAGCTAAACGTTACAAACGACTTGCGATTTCATGGAACAGTGAACTTTCCGGTGCTTCCCTTCGGAAATATGCGAGCCTAAACCGAGAGAGTGCTCAAATGCTGTATGACATTTTGGAGAATTTAGGTCTAAGCATGCGAGCGCATGATCGGATTATTAAGCTATCCCGTACCATAGCTGATCTAGAGGGTGCACAGGATATTTCTTCTGCACATCTCGCGGAAGCTGTGCAATACCGTAATCTGGATCGGCAGGTAATAGCGGAGGAATAAAGATAAAAGAGCAGCGATTCCCGTTATGGGAGAATCGCTGCTCTATATTATGGACCGTTAGTTACGAACACCGCCGAATCATTATTATCCTCTGATGTTTACGGAACGGACCTAGAGGACGTTATTTGCAAGTTTTTAGCCCTTGGAGCGTAGGTTCGGACTCTGGAGTCGCTATTCCTTCGGAAGAAGGTTATATTGGGTGATTTTCATTCCAATAGCTTCCATGAGGTCCGATAGCATTCCAAATATGGGATTAAGTTGCGTTTAAGATCAACTGTGTCCGTTAGCTACTTCGAATGCGAAATGCCACGTATTCAAACGAAGGTTAGATCGTTTAGTGAATTTCACATACATTTTTCTCTATAATTTCTTACAGTACATTCAATTCTACTTCGATATTGCCACGAGTAGCACGGGAGTAAGGACATGCGCCATGGGCAGCTTCTACCAAAGATGTTGCGGTTTCTCTGTCAACGCCTTTAACCAGCACGTCAAGCTTAACCGCAATGCCGAACCCGCCATCTTCAACTTTACCAAAGCTAACAGTAGCCGTAACTTCGCTGCCTTCAATCTTCACTTTGCCAAGTCGAGCAACCATGTTTAGGGCACTGTCAAAACAAGCGGAGTAGCCAGCTGCAAATAATTGTTCAGGATTAGTACCTTCACCACC
Source organism: Paenibacillus sp. FSL R5-0636 (assembly GCF_037974255.1). Taxonomy (NCBI): domain Bacteria; kingdom Bacillati; phylum Bacillota; class Bacilli; order Caryophanales; family Paenibacillaceae; genus Paenibacillus; species Paenibacillus sp. FSL R5-0636. Next base: position 4,315,311 of record NZ_CP150232.1, on the reverse strand, counting down.
GGCGCCACCCATTTCGCGTGGTGTACTGATCGTAAGGTTGAGTTTAGGACTTTCTGATTCTATATAACCGTTTCTTCCCCCAACCGCTTTAACTGTTGTTTCATACATCTTTTGTTGAATTGTCATCATAATAAATCTCTCCTATTCATTAATTAGTTTGTGTACAATCTAATTTATCACAATTAATATAAAAGTCAAATTAATTTTTTGCTATTATTATGATGTGTGAGTGAATTATGATAAAATAAAGAGATAAGGCGGGTGAATAAATATGAAAATGAGTGAAGAAGATATGCAGAAAATGACTACAACCCCAGAGCTGCTGATCGAGAATCAGCTCTGTTTTACCATTTATGCTTGCTCGCGTGAGATTACAAAGCTGTACCAACCGTATTTGGATAAGATCGGTTTAACTTACTCCCAATACCTAGTAATGCTTGTGTTATGGGAACGGCAGCAATGTACAGTGAAAGAGATTGGTGAGGCGTTATTTTTGGATTCAGGAACGCTGACTCCGCTATTGAAGCGCTTGCAAGCCGCAGGCCTAATTATACGTGAACGCTCGATGCAGGATGAGCGAAAAGTATTAATCTCACTAACGAAACAAGGCTGGGCACTCCAAAGTGATGCCGTGTGTATTCCCGGCAAAATGATGGAAGAAACGACACTGACAAATAATGAATCCATAGAGCTACTTGATCAGTTTAAAGACTTATTGAATCGTGTTCACGAAGCTAATATCCAAGATAGTAAAAAGTAAGCGTAGTAAGGAGTCAATGCGATCGTTCGCATTTCGGCATGAAATCAAGCGAAAAAATGTGTACAAATCATGAATATATTTAAGGTAAGCGTTTTAAAAACATGTTACACTATTCTGGGTTCCTTTGTATGGCATATAGGTAAATATAAGCTTAGTCTTATAGATTTACACAATGTCTCTTGCAGAAATAGTGCCATTCTTTTTACGAGTGGTAGATCAGTTTCTGCTGGTTCCGGAATAGTGCTGCATGTATAACATCAGCCTATCCCTAACCCCGCGGCAATCAAAACGGAAAGCGAGATGACGACAGGCTGCCTGTTTAGTCACCACGCTACTTTAGGAGGCTACCGCTATGAATATCCACGAGTATCAGGGAAAAGAAGTGCTTAAGAAGTACGGTGTAGCCGTACCGAATGGAAAAGTAGCTTATACAGTGGAGGAAGCGGTAGAAGCCGCAGAGTCACTGAGCACACCAGTTGTTGTAGTTAAAGCTCAGATTCACGCAGGTGGACGCGGTAAAGCTGGAGGAGTAAAGGTTGCTAAGAATATCGATGAGGTGCGTAGTTACGCAACTGAGATTCTTGGAAAGACTCTAGTAACTCACCAGACTGGACCGGAGGGTAAGGTAGTAAAAAGACTGCTCATTGAAGAGGGTTGTCAAATTGTTAAGGAGTATTACATTGGTATCGTAGTTGACAGAGGAACTGGCCGAGTGGTCATGATGGCTTCTGAAGAAGGCGGTACTGAGATTGAAGAAGTAGCTGCAACACATCCGGAGAAAATTTTTAAAGAGATCATTGATCCGGCAGTGGGTTTGCAGACTTTCCAGGCGCGCAAGCTGGCTTACAGCATCTCTATTCCCAATGAGCTGGTAGGCAAAACTGTGAAATTCATGCAAGCGCTATATTTAGCTTTCGTGGATAAAGATTGCTCTATTGCCGAAATTAACCCATTGGTAGTGACTGCGGATGGGAATGTGATGGCACTGGATGCCAAACTGAATTTTGATTCCAATGCCTTGTTCCGTCATAAGGATATTCTAGAGCTGCGGGATTTGGATGAAGAGGATTTAAAGGAAATCGAAGCCTCGAAGTATGACCTTAGCTATATTGCGCTTGATGGCAATATTGGGTGCATGGTAAACGGTGCAGGTCTCGCGATGGCGACTATGGATATTATTAAGTATTATGGGGGCGAACCCGCCAACTTCCTGGATGTAGGGGGCGGTGCAACGACCGAGAAGGTAACAGAAGCCTTTAAAATCATTTTATCGGATGAAAAGGTGAACGGGATTTTTGTTAATATTTTCGGCGGTATTATGCGCTGTGATGTTATCGCTAACGGTGTTGTAGAAGCGGCTAGTCAACTGGGTTTGACCAAACCGCTGGTTGTGCGTCTTGAGGGAACAAATGTTGGATTAGGCAAGCAGATTTTGGCTGGATCGGGACTTAATATTGTTGCTGCTGATTCTATGGCGGACGGTGCCCGTAAGATTGTGTCTCTTGTGCAATAATGGCCTGATTTAGGAAGCCAGTTATCGTATTTGACAATATAAGTAGGGATGTGACTTAAGGCATGAGCATTCTTGTAGATAAAAATACGAAAGTTATCACGCAAGGAATTACAGGATCAACGGGTTTGTTCCATACTAAAGGTGCGCTGGATTATGGAACACAGATGGTTGGAGGGGTAACACCGGGTAAAGGTGGAACATCTGTCAATATCACGCTTGAAAATGGCAGTGAGGTTAGCCTTCCGGTATTCGATACTGTTGTAGCTGCTAAGGCGGCTACAGGCGCAACCGCTAGTGTAATCTATGTACCGCCAGCATTCGCAGCAGACTCCATAATGGAAGCCGTGGACGCAGAACTCGACTTGGTGATTTGTATTACCGAAGGGATTCCAGTGCTTGATATGGTAAAGGTGTCCCGTTATATGGAGGGGCGCTCTACTGTATTGATCGGACCCAACTGTCCGGGAGTTATCACTCCTGGGGAATGCAAAATAGGAATTATGCCGGGTTATATTCATATGCCAGGGTATGTAGGTGTTGTCTCGCGCAGCGGAACTCTAACCTATGAGGCTGTTCATCAGCTGACCACGCGTGGAATCGGGCAATCTTCAGCTGTAGGTATTGGCGGAGACCCTGTTAAAGGCTCGGAGTTTATTGATATTCTGAAGCTTTTTAATGAGGATCCGGGTACAAAGGCAGTCATCATGATTGGTGAAATTGGCGGAACCGCAGAGGAAGAAGCAGCAGAGTGGATTCGTGAGCATATGACTAAGCCGGTTGTAGGGTTTATTGGCGGTGCTACTGCCCCTCCTGGCAAACGTATGGGGCATGCGGGTGCTATTATTTCCGGAGGCAAAGGAACAGCGAGTGAGAAAATTGCCGTACTTGAATCGTGCGGAATCAAGGTCGCTCCTACACCTGCCGAAATGGGCTCAACGCTTGTGAGTGTGCTTGAAGAACGCGGTATTCTTAGCGCATTTACAACGCATTAATTATTTTATATAATTGAAGGAATTCACTCTACGCGAGTGGGCTTCTTTCGTGTATAATTATTTCAGAGGTAAGCAACCTTTTGTTCCTATCCAAGGGATGAAAGGTTGCTTTTTTTGTTTTTTTAACATAGAAAAATATTGAATTACAAGATAATATTGCATTCATCAAATTCATGTTACAAAATAGGGAAGGCTAACCCTTCCATTAAAGGAGAGTAAGCTTATATGGAAGAAAAAGATCTGCTGTTTGGTTTTAATGAAGTGGAGGGGATTGGCTGGAAGAGTATCGACAAGATCCGCAGAGCCGGCTTAATGTCAGAACGAGCATTTTCCTGTAGTGCAAAAGATTGGGAAACGATCGGATTGAACAGAAAGCTGTCGAATTATCTTGCTTCCATATATACGTTAGAGTGGATCGCCAAAAGGCGCTTATTAATGGAAGAATGTGCAGTGAAGATGGTAACTGTGTTTGATGCGGCTTATCCTGTTTTGTTGAAGGAGACGACACAGCCACCGTGGATCCTTTATTATCGAGGTCGATTGGAACTGTTATCAACTCCTAGTGTGGCGATGGTTGGCACTCGTGTGCCAACAGCATATGGACGAAAGGTAGGGGAGATTCTCGCGGAGGAGCTTAGTGCAGCAGGTCTAACGGTGGTTAGCGGGCTTGCGAGGGGGATCGATAGCATTTGTCATGAAGCGGCGCTAAGAAGCGGTGGAGGGACGATAGCGGTAGTGGCAACAGGGTTGGACAAAGTCTATCCAACTGAGAATATTGAGCTGGAGCGGCGTATCTCTCAGGAAGGGCTTGTCATCACAGAGTATCCTCTTGGAACTAAAAGTCATCCTGGATTATTTCCACAGCGTAATCGGATCATAGCAGGTTTATCACGGGGGACAGTGGTCGTGGAGGCTGACAGTCGCAGTGGATCACTTATTACAGCCGATGCTGCCTTGGAAGCTGGAAGGGATGTCTTCGCAGTGCCTGGACCTATTACATCACCTAAAAGCAGAGGGGCGTTAGAGCTTATCAAACAGGGTGCAAAGCTGGTAACCAGTGGATTAGATATTATAGAAGAATATACTTCTTATTTGCCGACAAACGTAATAAAAACAGGGAATAATAGCACTACCGAACAGACAGCAGACGACTTTATGATTGAAAAGAAATTGACAAATGAGGAGTCTCACCTATACCATATACTGCATCAAGGCCCTTTTATATTGGACGATCTGCTTGTAAGAACAGGATGGGATTTTGGACATTTGCATTCAGTTCTGTTATCTTTAATCATAAAAAAAGCGGTAACACAATTACCAGGAGCTATTTATAAGGTAATTTAATATAGAGGTGCGAGTGTTAACGAGGAGGAAGAGTCTATGGCAGATGCATTAGTTATTGTCGAGTCGCCTGCAAAAGCGAAGACAATTGGCAAATATCTAGGTAGTAAATATATTGTAAAGGCATCAATGGGACATATTAGAGATCTACCGAAGAGTCAAATTGGTGTTGAGGTGGAGAATGATTTCAGTCCCAAATATATTACTATCCGCGGTAAAGGATCTATATTGAAGGAATTGAAAGACGCTAGTAAAAAAGTTAAAAAAGTTTATCTCGCAGCTGACCCTGACCGCGAAGGGGAAGCAATTGCTTGGCATTTGGCGCATGCGCTGGATTTAGATAATACACAAGAATGCAGAGTTGTTTTTAATGAGATCACCAAACAAGCGGTAAAAGATGCTTTTAAGACACCGCGTAAGATTAATATGGATCTCGTGAATGCACAGCAGGCTAGACGTATTCTGGATCGACTGGTAGGGTACAAGATTAGCCCTCTATTATGGAAGAAAGTCAAAAAAGGTTTATCTGCTGGACGTGTACAATCCGTTGCCGTGAAGATCATTATGGATCGTGAGAATGAAATCTCCGCTTTTGTACCCACCGAATATTGGAGCATAACAGCGAAGCTTGGAATCCGGGATTCCGTCTTTGAAGCTAAGTTTCATAAGCTGAATGGTGTGAAAAAAGAACTGAACCAGGAAAGTGATGTTCAGGAGGTTCTTGAAGCCATTAAGAACGCATCTTTTAAGGTGAGTGATGTGAAGGAGAAGGAAAGACAACGTCATCCTTCGGCTCCTTTTACCACCAGCTCCCTACAACAGGAAGCAGCTCGAAAGCTTGGATTCCGTGCCGCTAAGACAATGTCTGTTGCACAGCAGCTATACGAAGGTGTGGAACTCGGTAAAGAAGGTACCGTAGGTTTGATCACTTATATGCGTACAGACTCCACGCGTCTCTCTGTCACCGCTCAGGATGAAGCTAAAGAGCTTATAACAGCTAAGTATGGTGAGAAGTTCTTGCCAGAATCCCCACGGCAGTATTCTAAAAAGGCAGCTGGAGCACAGGAAGCGCATGAAGCGATTCGTCCTACCTCGGCATTACGCGAACCTGAAATGGTCAAAGAGTTCTTGAGCCGTGATCAATTCCGTCTCTACAAGCTAGTGTGGGAGCGATTCGTATCAAGTCAGATGTCTTCTGCCCTGCTGGATACGCTTTCGGTCGATATTGCTGCAGGTACTGCTACATTCAGAGCTGTTGGTTCGAAGGTTTCATTCCCCGGGTTCATGAAGGTTTATGTAGAAGGCAACGATGACGGAACTACAGATGAAGACAAGTATTTGCCGCCGCTTCAAGCGGGAGATGCTTTAAATAAGCAGGAGATCGAGCCTAAGCAGCACTTTACACAACCGCCTCCACGATATACGGAAGCAAGACTTGTAAAGACGCTTGAGGAGCTGGGTATAGGCCGTCCAAGTACATATGCCCCAACGCTGGAAACCATCCAGAAGCGTGGGTATGTGGCTATTGAAGAGAAAAAATTCATGCCAACCGAACTTGGCGAGCTTGTTATAGAGCAGATGGAGCAATTTTTCCCGGAAATCCTAAACGTTGAATTCACCGCGAACATGGAAGGTGATCTTGACCATGTGGAAGAGGGCTCAGAAGACTGGGTAAAGGTTCTTGCAGAGTTTTACGAATCGTTTGAGAAGCGTTTGGTATTCGCGGAAGAAGAGATGAAAGAAATTGAGATTGAAGATGAAGTCTCTGATGAGATCTGTGAGAAATGCGGCAAACCTCTCGTGTATAAGCTGGGTCGCTTTGGGAAATTCCTAGCATGCTCTGGCTTTCCGGATTGCCGAAACACGAAACCGATTATCAAGGATATTGGCGTAACTTGCCCTAAATGTCATGAAGGTAAGGTTGTGGAGCGACGCAGCAAAAAAGGGCGTGTTTTCTATGGCTGCGATCAGTACCCTGGTTGTGATTTCGTTTCATGGGATAGACCTTCTATAAAACCATGTCCATCATGTGGATCTTGGATGATTGAGAAACGTAATAAGCAAGGAACCAAGCTACAATGTACGTCTTGTGATCATACAGAGGCGGTTCTAGACAACGAAGAAGAATTAGCAGATTAATAGTCTCTATGGGAGGAAAAAAGACAGTGTCAGATACAGCAAAAGTAACAGTAATTGGAGCGGGCCTCGCAGGAAGCGAAGCCGCTTGGCAAATAGCATCACTAGGAGTACCGGTAAGATTATATGAGATGAGACCTGTAGTAAAGACGCCAGCCCATCACACGAATCAATTTGCTGAACTGGTATGCAGCAACTCCTTGCGTGCGAATGGATTAGGAAATGCTGTAGGTGTATTGAAGGAAGAAATGCGGCGTTTGAACTCTCTTGTATTAGGTGCTGCTGACCGACACGCGGTACCCGCAGGAGGAGCACTCGCCGTAGATCGGGACGGATTCTCAGGTGAGATCACCCATACTTTGCATAATCATCCGCTCGTTGAAGTCATAAATGAAGAACTTACGCATATACCGGAGGAAGGGATTGTTGTTATTGCAACGGGCCCACTAACTTCACCGGCATTATCTGCTGAAATAAAAGGGCTGCTGGGTGAAGAGTATTTCTACTTCTATGATGCAGCAGCACCGATTGTTGAGAAAGACACCATTGATATGAACAAGGTGTATTTGGCTTCCCGTTATGATAAAGGTGAAGCGGCTTATCTGAACTGTCCGATGACAGAAGAGGAGTTCGACGTGTTCTATGATGCGTTGATTTCTGCTGAGACAGCAGCACTCAAAGATTTTGAGAAAGAAATATACTTTGAGGGCTGTATGCCTATCGAAATCATGATGAAACGCGGCAAGCAAACAGCGTTATTTGGCCCAATGAAGCCAGTAGGACTTATCAATCCGCATACAGGTAAACTTCCTTACGCGGTTGTGCAACTCCGTCAGGATAACGCTGCCGGCACACTTTACAATCTTGTTGGTTTTCAGACCCATTTGAAATGGGGCGAGCAAAAGCGTGTATTCTCGCTGATCCCAGGTCTTGAGAATGCTGAATATGTTCGTTATGGTGTGATGCACAGAAATACATTTATTAATTCTCCTAAACTTCTGCACCCTACCTATCAGATGAAAGGCAAGGAAAGACTCTTTTTTGCTGGACAGATGACAGGTGTAGAAGGTTATGTTGAATCAGCTGCTTCCGGGCTCATAGCTGGTATTAATGCTGCACGGGCAGCACTCGGACAGGAAGGACTGATCTTCCCGCAGGATACTGTTCTAGGCAGCATGCCAGCTTATATTACTTCAGCCGATCCAGAGCATTTTCAGCCTATGAATGCCAATTTCGGTCTGTTGCCGAAGGTAGAGAAGAAGATCCGCAATAAGAAGGAAAAGAATGAAATGTTAGCTCATCGCGCTCTGGACAGTCTTGCCGAGTATGCCAACCGTACAGGACTCGCTTATTCGGAGCCGGAGGTTGTCGATAGCGAACAAAGCCCATCTTAAGGAGGTAACTTACAATCATGGTACCCAGCTTTCATGCGACTACAATTTGTGCTGTAAGACATAACGGACAGGCAGCTATAGCAGGTGATGGACAGGTTACATTCGGAGAGAGTGTTATTATGAAGACGACGGCCAGAAAAGTTCGTCGCCTGTACAGAGGACAAGTAATAGCAGGTTTTGCGGGGTCCGTTGCGGATGCTATTACCCTATTCGAAAAATTCGAGGGCAAGCTGGAGGAGCATCATGGGAACCTGCAGCGGGCTGCAGTTGAATTAGCGAAGGATTGGCGTCAAGATCGTATTCTTCGGAAGCTTGAAGCTTTGATGATTGTTATGGATAAGGAAGGAATGCTCCTGATCTCCGGAAATGGTGAAATTATCGAACCGGATGATGACGTTCTTGCGATTGGTTCCGGTGGTAATTTTGCGCTGGCTTCAGGTCGAGCACTCAAACGTCATGCATCCAATCTTTCCGCTGCGGATATTGCTAGAGAATCGCTTCAGGTAGCATCTGAAATTTGTGTGTACACTAATTCCAACATTATTGTTGAACAATTATAGACTCAGTGCCATAGAGACAAGGAGGAATTCACGATGGTGAATCAATCGCTTACACCCCGTCAAATTGTAGCCGAATTGGATAAATATATCGTAGGTCAGAAGCAAGCTAAGAAATCGGTAGCCGTTGCGCTTCGTAATCGGTATCGGCGCAGTCTGCTAGCAGAGGAACTGCGTGATGAAGTCGTCCCTAAGAACATCCTGATGATCGGACCTACAGGTGTGGGTAAGACAGAGATCGCCCGGCGTCTAGCAAAGCTTGTTAATGCACCGTTCATCAAAGTGGAGGCTACTAAATTCACTGAGGTCGGTTATGTAGGTCGAGATGTGGAATCTATGGTTCGTGATCTGGTAGAGACTTCTATTCGTATGGTGAAGCTTGAGCGCACCGAGAAGGTTAAGGATCGTGCGGAAGAACTGGCTAATGAGCGGATCGTTTCTATATTGGTACCTTCCTCTTCCAAAAATAAATCACAAAAGAATCCTTTCGAGATGATTTTTGGAGGGAATTCTGCACAAGAGGACTCTAAAGAAGACACTGAGCAGGATGGAAGCCTAAGTGAACGCCGCCGTGGGGTTAGATTTAAGCTGTTGGCTGGTCAGCTGGAAGATGACATCATTGAAATTGATGTTGAGGATACAGCGCCAACTATGCTGGATATGTTTGCAGGTCAAGGAAACGACCAAATGGGTATGAATATGCAAGAGATGTTCGGCAATTTGCTGCCTAAGCGGACGAAGAAACGTAAGCTTCCTATTCGCGAAGCGCGCAAGGTACTCATTCAGGATGAGGCGGCCAAGCTGATTGATATGGATGATGTGATCCAGGAATCCGTGACTCGGGCTGAACAATCAGGCATTATTTTTATCGATGAAATCGATAAAGTAGCAAGTCAGGGAAAAGGGTCTGGACCGGATGTGTCGCGTGAAGGTGTGCAACGGGATATTTTGCCGATTGTAGAGGGCTCGACCATTATGACGAAATACGGTCCTGTGAAGACGGACTATGTACTCTTTATGGCTGCCGGAGCTTTCCATATTGCTAAGCCTTCAGATTTGATTCCAGAACTTCAAGGTCGTTTTCCGATTCGCGTAGAGCTGAGCAGTCTAACGTTAGAGGATTTCGTTTCTATTTTGACGGAACCGGAGAATGCTTTAACTAAACAATATGTGAATCTGCTTAAAACAGAAAATTTAGAAGTGGAATTCCAGAAGGATGCTATACATGAGATTGCCAAAATAGCGGCTTCAGTGAATCAAAATATGGAGAATATAGGTGCACGGCGTCTTCATACTATTTTGGAGAAGCTGTTAGAGGATCTTTCTTTTGAAGCACCTGAGCTGACTTTGGAGAAAATGGTTATTACCCCGGAGTATGTGCGCGAGAAATTGGCAAGTATAGCTCAGGATCGTGATTTAAGTCAGTATATTCTTTAAAGTGACAAAAAAAACAAAAAATCTATGTATTTTGAATTTGGGCATAACGGATTAGATAAATTACAAATTGGTGTCGTGAAAACGTAAAAATATGTCAAAACATGCAATTAAAAAGAAAATAATGAGTTAAAAATGTAAATAAATAGTAATAAAGTGCTAAAAGCCCTGTCTTTTCTAAAAAGATAGGGCTTATTTCTTATTGTAATAATATACAAATTAAATGAAAATCAATGTATGTGAAAATGCTAAATGTTATTCATTGCGACAGCGTTCGACGGAATACCGTAAATTTTGAGTATTTTTCTTCTTTATTTGTCGAAAGCAAGCAGGTTTTTTGATGGAAGTTGTGGAATTCTTTTCATTATGATAGCTTTGAAAGGAGGAATTGTCTTGGGATTGCTGAATAGTGTCAGTTTTCAACGATTGCAGGGAGGCATTGATGCTGCCTATAAACGACAAAGTGCTCTAGCAAATAACGTGGCTAATCAAGATACGCCCAATTTCAAACGTTCTGATGTTTCATTCGAAAGTATCCTGCAACAACAGGAAAGTGGAATCCAATCTACACTTAGAGCGAAAGTTTCGGATACCCGGCATTATCAATTTGGCAGCAACACAATTGTTCCCGCTGCTGTTGAGAATACTGATGAAACTACCTCTATGAACAATAACGACAATAATGTGGATGTAGATCGCGAAATGGCGTTAAGCGCAGAGAACCAGCTTAGGTATAGTTCTTATGTTGAACAGATTAACAGCCAGATTTCGATGATGCGAGCCGTAATTCAAGGAGGATAAGAGAGTATGAACTTTGGTAGTAGTTTTGGGATCAGCGCATCTGCATTAACGGCTCAACGGTTGCGGATGGATGTAATTTCTTCCAACGTAGCCAACGCTGAAACTACAAGAGCATCCGTGGTTGATGGCAAGGCTGTTCCTTACCGACGTAAGTTGGTTGTTTTGGAAACGAACGAAAGTAATAAATTCTCGAATATACTAAATTCGAAAATGAACAATAGCAATGAAGGGGTTAAGGTGCAGTCGATCATAGAAGATACTTCACCATTGAAACCGGTATACAATCCGAGCCATCCTGATGCGGATGCTGAAGGATATGTCTATATGCCAAACGTAGACATTACCAAAGAAATGGTTGATATGTTATCTGCATCTCGTTCTTATGATGCCAATGTCACGATGCTTAATGCATCCAAGGCTATGGTAAGCAAGGCACTCGAAATTGGTAGATAAATGAATGTTAATTAACTTAAGGGGGGGAAACAGTTGATACAGAATATATCTAATGGGGTTCAGGCTGTACAGCAGCTTGCTATGAAACCGACATCTTCCGAAGTTTCATCCACTCCTGCTAATTCGATGGAGAGCTTTGGCTCTTATCTTGAGGATGCGCTCAATAAAGTGGCTGATCAGGAACAACAAGCTAAGGATATGAGTAATAAATTTGTATTGGGAGAAGTGAACATTGACGAAGTGATGATTTCTTCCCAACAGGCTCTACTGAGTTTACAGTTGACTACACAAGTCCGGAACAAAGTGATTGAAGCCTATCAAGAAATTATGAGAACTCAAATATAATAAATCCTAGCTTAGTTTCGGATGGGGTGACACTGTGAATGAAAGATTTGCCCAATATCGGGAGAAGGTTCTCTTGTATTGGAACAGATTTAGTGGTAAACAGAAGATTTTATTCTTTTCAACATTGTTTATCATTCTAATAATAATCGTAGTTATGACCATGCAGCTTTCAAAAACAGAATATGAAGTAGCATTTCAAGATTTGGACAGTACGGATTCGGCTGGAGTAATGAAAGCCTTAGATTCAGCAGGTGTTTCATACCGATTAAGTCAAGATGGAAAGAGTATTTCTGTACCAAGTACAGAAGCAGCTCGGGTCAAGGTGGATATCGGTTCTCAGGGGATTGTTCAAGGTGGTTCTATCGGATATAAAGTCTTTGATGAAAACTCATCGATGATTGGTACAACAGATAGCGAGTTTAACGTGAAGTACAATAATGCATTAAACGGTGAAGTTGAACAGTTAATGAGACGCATGCAAGGGATTAAAGATGCAAAAGTGCTGATTAATTTGCCTAAAGAGACAGTTTTTGCCTCACAGGCTGATCAGGAGCAGGCATCTGCATCCGTTGTGCTTTCATTTGATCCAGGATTTAGACCTACTCAAGACAATATTGACGGGTATTTCAATCTTGTGAAAACTGCTGTGCCCAATTTGCCAATTGACAACATTACCATTGCAAATAATGAAATTGAATTAATGCCAACAGCTAAAGGTGGACAGGCTGGTGTCACAAACCAAGTTGAAGAAAACTTCGCTCTTCAGAAAAAATTCGAAGAAGAAGTAAAGAAAAATGTGAAACAATTCCTTAGCACTCTTACCGGTCCTGATAAAGTGGATGTTCTTGTGTTCTCAAAGTTGAACTTTGACAAGGAAAACCGGAAGGAAGATCTTGTTACCCCTGTGGATACAGAGAACATGAAGGGGATTGAGATCAGTTCACAGATAATTAGTAATTCGTATTCGGGTCAAGGAAACACGACTGGCGGAGTGGCTGGCACTGGTTCTCAAGATGTTACGGGCTATCCTTCTGATGCGGGTGCGGATACTTCTACCTCGGAGGAATCTTCTGAAACGAGGAACTACGAAGTTAACCGAATTACTAAAGATGTTATTGCTAGTCCGTATACTGTTAAAGACTTAACCATAAATGTTGCAGTTGAACCACCTTCAGGAGAAAAAACTTTAGATGATGCAACATCAGCTGCAATTCAAAATATTTTGGTGAATATTGTTCGCGCTTCTCTTGCAGATTCAGGTACTACATATACAGACGCTGATTTGACCAAAAAGGTTTCGGTCTACTCGCAACAATTTGGTGGCACCGATGCCAACACCGTTAAAGGTGGTCTCGCTTCTTGGATGATATGGGCTATCGGAGCAGCAGCATTGCTGGTTGGAGCAGGTGGAGGATATCTAATCTACCGGAGTCGTAAACAGACTGTGGAAGAGGAAGATGAAGACATTCCATTGCAGGTTCCTACTGAATTTCCTTCTATTAACTTGGAGAGCGTGACGAATGAAAGTCAAGTTCGTAAGCAATTGGAAAGTTTGGCCAAGAAGAAGCCAGACGAATTCGTAAATCTGCTGCGTACATGGCTTGCAGACGAACAGAGGTGAACTAATGGCAAAGGCTAGCCAGCAGGGACTTAGTGGCCGTCAAAAAGCTGCGATCCTGCTTATCACACTAGGGCCCGAGGTATCGGCGCAAATTTTCAAACATTTAAGAGACGAGGAAATTGAACAGCTGACTCTTGAAATTGCCAATGTTCGCAAAGTGGACAGCGGTGAAAAAGAGTCGATCATGTCTGAATTCCATCAGATATGCCTCGCCCAGGAATATATATCACAAGGCGGTATTAACTACGCTAAGGAAATTCTGGAGAAAGCGCTTGGGTCAACAAAAGCAATGGAGGTCATTAATCGTCTGACTGCAACATTGCAAGTAAGACCTTTCGATTTTGCACGAAAAGCGGATCCTAATCAGATTCTCAACTTTATCCAGAATGAAAATGTACAGACTATTGCACTTGTATTGTCTTATCTGCAATTTGAACAAGCTGCTGCAATCCTTTCCTCGCTTCCTCAAGAGAAACAGGCAGAGGTGGCGAGAAGAATTGCTGTGATGGACAGTACCTCTCCAGAGGTAATTACGCAAATTGAACGTGTGCTGGAGCAGAAGCTTTCCGCTACAGTAACCCAGGATTATACAAATGCTGGTGGTATCGAATCAATTGTACAAATCTTGAATGGGGTTGACCGGGGGACAGAGCGTACGATTCTGGATTCTCTCGAAATTCAAGATCCAGAGCTTGCCGAAGAGATCAAAAAACGGATGTTCGTATTTGAAGATATTGTTAATGTGGACAATCGTTCAATACAGCGCATTGTTCGTGATATCGATAATGCGGATTTACAGCTTGCACTCAAGGTTGCCAGCGAAGAAGTACGGGATGTTATTTTCAGAAATATGTCCAAGCGTATGGCAGAAACGTTCCGAGAAGAAATGGAATACATGGGTCCTGTGCGGCTGCGTGATGTTGAAGAAGCACAGACTCGTATTGTAGGTACGATCCGCAGACTCGAAGAGTCTGGTGAAATTATCATCGCTCGTGGCGGAGGAGATGACATCATTGTCTAAGCTGATCAAACACTCCCAGTATGTTCCGGTTGATGTCTTTAAAAGATTGGAACAGGCCCGGCAATATGCGGGCCTAACTGAGGAGCCCGTTCCCGAGGAGACTTTAAGCGAGACTGACTATCATGATCCCGCACGTGAAGAGGCAGAAGAGACGCGTAAGCAAATGCTTAAGGACGCTCAGGATTTTGCTGAAGAGCAGGTTCGGAATGCATCTCTTGAAGCGGAACAGATTGTAGAGTCCTCGAAAGCGGAGGCTGAAGAGTGGTGGAAACAACGGCGTGAGCAGGATGAACATCTGATCGAAGCTATCAAAGCTGAAGCTCATCAGCAAGGTTATGAGGAAGGTGTTTCTCAGGCTGAGGAAGAGATGAAGCATAAGATCGCAGAGATGATGGAAGAAGCGCGTGCTGTTTTGACTGAGGCGTATAAAGCAAGAGAAGTGATTATTCAGGAAGCGGAGCCTTTTTTAGTAGAGTTAAGCTGTGATATTGCAGAGAAAATTGTGGACAAGCAGTTAACGGTAGAACCACAATTCGCAATGGACTTAATTCGCAAAAATCTGGCTCGTAAGCGAGAACAGGGTTTGATCTCACTTTGTGTATCCCCAGCGCAGTTCGCTTTTGTGAATGCTGCCCGGGAAGAATTATCACTAGCTGTTGATTCACAGGCTGAACTGCAAATCTTGCCCGACTCAACGGTAAAAGACCAAGGATGTGTTATCCGCTCTTCCTTTGGCAGCATTGATGCTCGAATCGACACTCAGCTCGCAGAGATCAAGAAAGAGCTGGTAAGAATTGCGCTGGACACCGATGAGCAGAGAAATGGGGAAGACGATGCTTAATAGCAACCGTTATAAGGAGCAACTTCGTAATCTCGATCCGGTGAGGATCAATGGGAAAGTGACGCAGGTAATCGGTCTAATGGTTGAATCGGAAGGCCCTGACGCAAGTATAGGTGATGTATGCTACATCTACCCTTCCAAAGGAAACAAACCGCTGCAAGCTGAGGTCGTTGGTTTCCGTGATAACAAGGTACTATTGATGCCACTTGGTGAACTGCAGGCGATTGGACCTGGTTGTGATGTAGTGGGCACTGGTAAGCCGCTTAGCGTGCAAGTAGGTTCTGAATTATTAGGAAAAGTACTGGATGGTCTGGGGCAGCCGCTTGATGGCTCTCTCATTCCAGCACGAATGCCACATAGCTCTACCTTTAATATTCCTTCCAATCCACTTAATAGACCGCGGGTGCAGGAACCCATCAGTATTGGTGTGAGAGCGATTGACGGTTTGCTAACGATTGGCAAGGGACAGCGGGTCGGTATTTTTGCTGGCTCGGGGGTCGGCAAGAGTACTTTGATGGGGATGATTGCCCGGAATACATCGGCTGATGTAAATGTTATTGCTCTGATTGGTGAGCGTGGCAGAGAAGTATTGGATTTCATTGAACGAGATTTAGGACCAGAGGGCTTGCAGCGATCCGTAGTAATTGTTGCTACCTCAGACCAACCTGCTTTGATTCGCATAAAAGGTGCGCTTATCGCTACAACGATTGCCGAGTATTTCCGCGATCGTGGCCTTAATGTAATGCTGATGATGGATTCGGTCACCCGTTATGCCATGGCCCAACGTGAAGTTGGACTTGCAGTTGGAGAGCCGCCAGCCATGCGGGGATATACACCTTCGGTGTTTGCCAGCTTACCCAAACTGCTGGAACGTGCCGGTACAGGTCCTACAGGCTCTATAACAGCCTTCTACACGGTACTGGTTGATGGTGATGACATGAACGAGCCCATCGCAGATGCAGTCAGAGGAATACTTGACGGACATATCGTACTCAATCGAAACATTGCTAACAAAGGACACTTTCCAGCAATAGATGTTCTTTCCAGCATAAGTCGAGTAATGAAGGATATTGCTCCAGAAGAACAGATTGCAGCAGCGGAGAATGTGAAGCGCCTTATGGCCGTTTACAAGGATTCAGAGGATTTGATTAATATTGGAGCTTATCAGAGAGGCTCTAATGCTCAAATCGACGAGTCGATGGAATTTATCGACAGTATATGGGATTTCACCAAACAAAAGGTGAATGAAAAAGTTACGCTGGCTGAAGTTCAACAGTCTTTAATTTCACAGTTCTCAAGGAGTTGATTCGGTATTATGAGGTTTCATTATACTTTTCAAAAAGTCGTTGACTTGAAGGGCAATGAGAAGACACAGGCAGAATGGATGCTCTCAAGCGCGCTTGGAGAATTGCAGGCACAGGAAAGAAGCCTGGATGAACTCATCTTTCAGCGGAGTGCTATCATGCTATCCTTACAAAATGCCGCAGAGCAAAAGACACCTATGGTTAAGATTCGTGAAATGCAGGAGTATGTGGAATATCTGGATAAATGCATTGCCCGTAAGCATACGGACATTAGCCGTGCACATCAAGAAGTCCAGAAGAAACAAGATCAGTTAAGCACTAAGGTTTTAGATGAAAAAGTATGGTTGAAGGCAAAAGACAAGGCTGAGACATTGTTTCAGCAAAGTATGATTTTACGGGAACAAAACGAACTGGATGAGATGGCAACCGTCCGCTTCGCGATGAAATCCCTCTAACCCGGGAGGTTTCCGCTAGTGGCTAATATTGATAATGATATGGAACTTGAAAATGAAGGGTCAGCGGGGAAATTTGAGCGGTTCTTATTCTTAATGATACCGATTATATTCACGCTAGTACTGCTTGGAGTACTGTTGACGCTTTTTAATATGGACATTCGTAATAATGTACTTGAAGTTGCGAATAAAATTCCTATCCTGGAAAAATGGGTTCCTGATCCGCCTGCAGATCCTTCTAAACCGAAGGAAGAAAGCAAAAAGCAGGAAGTGAGCTCAGCGACAACGATTAAGGAGCTTAAAGCTCAGCTCGCCCAGCAGGAAGAAAACCTGAAGAAGGTTACAGATGAAAAAACTGCCCAGGATACCAAGGTTCAGGCGCTAGAGTCACAGATTGAAGGAATGAAGAAGGAAGCTGAAACCGCAGAGGCAAGCACAGAAGAAGCTGAGGATCCTTATCAGAAACAGGTTTCTGATTTGGCTAAGCTGTATGCGGGCATGAAAGCTTCAAAGGCTGCACCGATCATGGAGAATTTAACTACAGAAGAAATGGTGCAGATCTTCAGTGTCATGAGTAAAGCGAGTAAAACTGCGATTTTGGAAAAAATGGATCCGCAAAAAGCTGCAGATGTAACGATAAAGTTAAAAGAAACTACATCTTCGAGTGACATGGCGGTTGCAGCTCTTCAATCTAGATTGAAGAAAGACGCCGGTACAACAGCAACTGCGACAACCAGTACGAATTTGGATAAGGAAAAGTTGAATCAGACCTTCAGTTCAATGACTCCTGCTAATGCAGCATCGTTACTAGGAGAAATGTACAAGATTAGCCCTGATAAGGTTGTGACGATTATGAATACCGTAAGTGATAGTGTTCGTTCATCTATTTTGGGAGAAATGACTAAAAATGATAGCGCGCAAACTGCGAAAATTGTTAATCGTCTGATGGGTGCTAAATAGATAGGGAAAGGAGGTGAAAAATAAATGAGTTTAGTCGTTCAATCGCTTGTGAGTGCAAACACAACTGCAGTAAATGGGAGTACATCGACTACAACGGGCACAACAACGACAGCTGCACCATTTGCTCAAACCCTGGTACAAACCATGGGAGGCAATGCCAACACCTCGTCGACTCCAGCTGAACCCCTATTGGCAAATCTAGCTTCTTTGCTGCAAGGCCTGTTAAAGGAAGTGCAGCCGACTGGAGAAGAGCAAGCAGGGCAAGACACTCAGAAGGGTGATCTCCTTGAAAAACTTGCTGCTGATGTTGAGAAGCTGGATGAAAGTATCAGTAGTGATCCTGCTCTGTTGGTAGCCTTACAGGCTTGGATTCTTCAGGTATCTGCACTTTTATCTGGAAGCCATGCCGCAGAGGATGGCACTGCTACAACGGAAGCAGAAGTGGCTGGAAGCTTGTCCCCATTGGCACAGAATGCTGATACATTGAGATTTGCAGTTCAAGACGACCTGCAAAGTTTAGTTTCTATGATTCAGGAAGCTGCAGTGAGTGGCAATGAGGAAGTAGCAACTAAGGGAATCAGTTTATTGAATAATTTCACAGCGCTTTTAGAAGAGTCCTCCTCTAACACTAATAAAGGGAAGGGAAAGACGAGCAATGTGAATGCTGCTTCTGTTTCTTCCGTAGAACAGCCCGCTATCACTGAAAGCAAAAATAATCCAACGGATAAAACACTTCAGAATGTGAGCAATCGTTCCGGAGAAGCTGTTGTAGTGAAAAATGATACGGTTGTCAGCTCGCCAGTGACCTCAGGAACTGTGCAAGAAGCTGAAGCAGAGACTGCGAACACGCCGTTAATCAAGACAGGTGTAACCGGGGAAACGAAGTCAACAGAATCCACTCTAGATTCCACGCTAGGAATTACAGCTAACGAAGGGGATCATGAGGTTGTTACTGCGGGTCAGTTATCTCTGCGCGGAGGAATTACAGCACCGCTGAAGGCTGAAGTGCCAGCAGCGCCTGTTCCGGTTCAGCAATTTGCTCAAGAAATGACAGGTTTCATTACAGGCAAATTAGAGATTGTGCAAAAAGGTGGGATCGCTGAAGCGACTATATCCCTTTTTCCAGAAAATCTCGGACAAGTTGATGTTAAGATCACAATGCAAAATGGTCATTTAGTTGCCCAGTTCATGACTGAACATACCGGTGCTAAAGATATGCTGGAGCAACAAATGAACCAGCTTCGCGCTGCATTGCAATCTCAGGGTCTTCAAGTGGAGAAGCTGGAAGTTACGCAAAATAATACCCCACTTAATTCGCAATGGGGGCAGGAAGGACGCCAACCTAATTCCGGAAGTGGACAGCAGGGTAGACGTTCCAAAGAAAGCAGAGAGGAAGCCAGTGATGCCGTTCTTGCCGCAGAGCTGAATGGTGAATGGAAGGACTGGGTTTCAAATGCGGGACAAGAAGATCAGTCCCAAGGTGGATCTTTTTCTGCTAAGGCTTAACTCTAATAACAAACGAAAGAGAGGTGAGTGGTTATGGCGACAACAGTTCCGGTCTCTACTAAAGATCAGTGGAATTATACAACTCCCGACTCTAGTGCACGCACAACGGGTAATTCTACTTTAGGTAAGGATCAGTTTTTGAAGATTTTGATTACTCAGCTGCAAAATCAAGATCCGATGCAACCGATGGAAGATAAAGAATTTATTGCGCAAATGGCCCAGTTTACATCCGTGGAGCAATTGATGAATATCTCTACTCAGCTTAATGCTATGAATCAGTCCCTTGGATCTGTATCCGGGTTGATTGGTAAAGATATTACTTGGACAGACACCGCCACAAAGCTGCCTAAGACAGGTAATGTTGAATCTATCGTTGTTAGCAATGGTATTCAATATGCGGTTGTGGGAAAAGACAGAATTGCTTTAACCGATATTACACAAATTCAGAATGCCGCAGCAACGCCAGAAAGCGGTTCTGGTACAGATAGTAATACTCCGGAGAATAGCGGAGGAAGCGGGGCGAGCATATGAGTGACAGGCTTACTATAGGCCAGCTGTATCCTGCGTCCCTGCATTCTACAACGTTACAACGATCTTCGCTGCCTAAGCAGTCTGTGGCGGGGGAAGCTTCTTTTGAGAGTTTGCTGCAACAGAAACTATTAAAATTCAGCAATCATGCTGCTAAACGCCTAGAACAAAGAGGGATAGAGCTTGGTAGCGGTCAGCTGGATCAAATTTCATCTGCTGTGGACAAAGCTGCTGCTAAAGGAAGTAAAGAATCCTTGATATTAATGAAGGATTTGGCGTTTATCGTTAGCGTTCCTAATCGCACAGTAGTTACTGCTATGGATGGTAACTCGATCAAAGATAATGTATTTACACAAATCGATAGTGCAATAGTGATTTCATAATAGGCTGGTCCTAACGGAAAGCCGAGGCGGCCGCTGACCGACTGACGCGGTCCCAATTCACTTGGAAAGTTATTAGGACTCTATAATCTGGGAGGACATTAAACATGTTAAGATCAATGTATTCAGGGGTTTCAGGAATGAGAGGCTTTCAAACTAAGCTTGATGTAATCGGTAATAATATTGCTAACGTCAACACTATCGGGTTTAAATCCGGACGTGTTATGTTCAAGGATATTATGAGCCAAACCGTTTCTGGTGTTACTGCACCGGGTGAGGATGGTCAAGGTGGGGTAAATGCGAAACAAGTTGGACTAGGTGTTAGTATTGCTTCTATAGATACCCTACATTTGGCTGGTAGTGCTCAAACCACCAACAACCCAACAGATTTACGTATCGATGGAGATGGTTTTTTTCTGGTTAAGCTTACTGAGGATCAAGATACTGCATTTTTGACCCGCGCCGGAGATTTCCACATTGACGCTGCGCGTAATCTTGTTACCGCTGACGGACTTCATGTTTTAGATTCCGACGGTGGGATCATTCAATTAGGTGACGATGTAACGGCGTTTTCTATCTCTAATGATGGAACAATTGTTCAGACCATGGAAGATGGAACGACTGGAGCTGGGGTGAAGATTGGTGTAGCCAAGGTTACTAACCCATCTGGTCTGGAGAAAATCGGAGGCAATCTGTATCGTATGACACTTAATGCGAATGCAGAAGGCGAACTAGTTCCGACTACAGCGAACAATACAGAAGATGGCACCGGGGCAATCATCTCTGGACAGCTGGAAATGTCCAATGTGGATCTTACCAATGAATTTACAGAAATGATCGTATCACAGCGTGGATTCCAGGCGAATTCCCGTATCATCACAACTTCTGATGAAGTGCTGCAGGAAGTAGTAAACCTGAAGCGTTAATTTAATCAATAAATTCTATATTTTCTTAAATGGTTCATGCGGAGTCGTGGGGGAGTTACTCCTCCCCCTATTTTGTTAGGAGGCCTGTTATGATATCGGTAACAAGATTAAATGGAACACCGATGTGGATCAATGCCCTACTGGTCGAAATGGTAGAAGAAAGCCCGGATACATACATTACGCTCGTAACCGGAAAAAGACTGATCGTTCTCGAAAAAGCCGATGAGGTTATTACGAAGATCCGGGATTATAACAGGGACATAGGCACATATGCTGCCACCATTAAAATCCAGTCAATGGAGGAGCTAACATGAAAAAGATGATGCCGTGGCTCATCACGATATTACTAGCGATTACTCTGATCGTGGTCGCCGCATTTTTACTATTGGACAGGATCTTTCCGAAAGATACGAACGAGGTAAGTGCTGCTGTTCAAAATGTGGAAACAAAACATTTAACTGCAGATGAAATCGTCGAATTGACGGCAGAGATCATTGATATCAAAACAAATCTTGCTGATCCCGATTTTATCCTTCAAGTAGATTTCGCCTTCCAACTGAGTTCTGCGAAATCAAAGGAAGAATTCGAAAAAATAAAAGAGATCAAAATCAAACCAATAATTATCAAGACGCTTGCAGATACCAAACCTGAGGACCTTAATGGAGCGAATGGAAAAGATCAGCTTAGCAGTAAGCTTATTAATCTGATCAATAAGACATTGACTGAGGGCCAAATTACTCAGATCGAAATCACCAAATTCCTTTTGGCTTCTGTGTAGCTTTATTCCTGATAATTCTTTGATAGGGGGGTGATTGAATTGGTTGATGTACTATCACAAAACGAAATTGATGCTCTACTTGCTGCACTTTCTTCAGGTGAGATGGACGCCGATGAACTTAAAAAGGAAGAAACTCAGAAGAAAATCCGCTCTTATGACTTTAAACGGGCTGTCCGCTTTTCCAAAGATCATATCCGCAGTCTTACACGGATACATGACAATTTCGCCCGTTATCTTACAACGTATTTTTCAGCCCAATTGCGCACCTTCGTTCAGATTAATGTCGTTCAAGTAGAGCAGCTCCCTTATGATGAATTTATTCGCTCCATACCGAAAATGACGATATTGAACATTTTTGAAGCTGAACCTTTAGAGGGCCGCATGGTAATGGAAGTTCATCCAAACATTGCTTTTGCTATGCTGGACAGGTTGCTTGGGGGCTTTGGAACTGCACCTTCTAAGATTAATGCTCTAACTGAGATCGAAACAACGATTATGGAGCGTATCTTTAGTAGATGTTTTGAGAGTCTGCAGGAGGCTTGGAAAACGGTGCTGGATATTCATCCGCGGATGGAAGCTCTTGAGACGAACCCGCAGTTCATGCAGATTGTATCGCCCAATGAGACCATTGCATTAATCTCTCTAAGTACCAAAATTGGAGATACAACAGGCATGATCAATCTTTGTATACCGCATGTCGTTCTAGAGCCTATCATGTCCAGACTTTCTGTTCACCAATGGTTTGTGACAGAGAAGAAGACGCGGGATGAAGATGAGCTACTGGCCATTAGAGCTAGAGTTCATAAAGCGAAGCTGCCGATTGTTGCTGAACTTGGAGAATCGAGCTTATCCATATCTGAATTCCTAGGGCTTAGTGTCGGTGACGTGATTTCTCTCAACAGAAACGTAGATTCTGGACTGTCAATTAAGGTAGGGGAGAAGCTTAAGTTCATCGGAAGTCCCGGAATGGTTAAAGATCGGGTAGCCGTGCAAATAGACGAAATTGTCAATGAAGGAGTTGAAGAATTTGACGAGTAAAGATTATTTATCCCAAGAAGAAATCGACGCCCTTCTGAGACAATCTGCGGAGGGCTCATTAGCTCCTACGGAGAAAACGGTAGATGACTATCTAACACCGTTTGAACAGGATGCTTTGGGCGAAATTGGTAATATAACGTTTGGCAGTGCAGCAACAGCACTTTCCACTTTACTAGGGAAAAAAGTAGATATTACAACCCCTCAAGTTTCGATCATTACACGCGGGGAGTTTGAAATTGCTTTTCCTAAACCGCATGTAGCTGTTCACGTTCAATATGTGGATGGGTTTCAAGGGATTAACTCACTTGTTATTAAGATTAGGGATGCACAGGTCATTGCCGATCTGATGCTTGGCGGTGCCGGCGAACCTAAGGATGAAGAGTTGAATGAAATTCATATTAGCGCTGTGCAAGAAGCTATGAATCAAATGATGGGTTCTTCTGCTACATCGATGTCTACGATTTTTAATCGTTTTGTTAATATCTCGCCTCCGGGTATCGACATTTTGAATATGTCCAGCGGAGAAGGAGTAGGCAGTCTGCCAGACGATGAAACCCTAATTCGTATTTCGTTCCGGCTTAAAATTGGTGATTTGATAGATTCTACTATTATGCAGCTCTTGCCTGTTCAGTTCGCAAAAGATATGGTATCCATGCTACTTGGTGATGTTAGTCCGGCAGAGGAGGAGGCAGCGGTCACAATGGCTGAAACACCTGCTATGACTAATTCTGCGGAGACACCACCTCCAGCACCTCCGGTGCAACAGGCGCCCTCACAGCCCGCAGGAGGAACGCAACCACCATATCCACCGCAGGGTATGCCAGCGTATCCAGGGATGCCAGAAGGCGGGTATTATTATCCTCCAGCGGGTATGCCAGCGTACGGAATGCCTGGGATGCCACCATACGGTATGCCACCGCAAGGGATGCCATATGGACAGACACCACCGCTTAATTCTGAGGCAAATCGCAATGTAAATGTACAGCCTGTGCAATTTGCAAATCTGAATGGTGGGGCCTTTGGTCATATTGATGAAAATAATTTAAATTTATTGATGGACATACCGCTTAGAGTAACCGTAGAATTAGGAAGGACCCAGAAGCAGATCAAAGATATTTTAGAAATGTCACAAGGCTCAATTATTGAGCTGGACAAGCTCGCAGGTGAGCCTGTAGATATTTTGGTTAACAACAAGCTTATTGCCAAAGGTGAAGTCGTTGTTATCGACGAAAACTTTGGCGTACGCGTTACGGATATCGTCAGCCAGTGGGACCGAATTCAGAAATTACAATAAGCATACTTAGGGAGGATTTTGTAAAAATGGCTAACCGAATTCTAATCGTGGACGATGCAGCATTTATGAGAATGATGATCCGTGACATTTTGTCGAAAAACGGATTTGAAGTAGTGGGCGAAGCTCAGGACGGTTCTCAAGCGATAGAAAAATTCAAGGAACTGCGTCCGGACCTCATCACGATGGATATTACTATGCCTGAGATGGACGGAATCGCCGCCCTGAAAGAAATCAAAAAAGTAGATCCGGCTGCAAAGGTTATTATGTGTTCAGCCATGGGCCAGCAGGCTATGGTTATCGATGCAATCCAAGCAGGAGCTAAAGACTTTATAGTGAAGCCTTTCCAAGCTGACCGGGTTATCGAAGCTATTAACAAAACGTTGGGCGTGTAGGATAAAGTCATGTTATATTCCGAAACGCTCGGAAGCAGTAACACCCTGCTGAATTTGTTTAAAGTTATTATTGTCCTGGCGATAATCATTGTACTTATAGTGGTACTGATTCGTTTTCTTGGACGACGTAATCAGACCTTTATGAGCAACCGTTCTATAAGAACGCTTGGTGCAATAGGGCTTGGACCTAATAAGTCGATGCAGGTTATCGAACTGGGAAGCAGTCTTTACTTAATCGGGATTGGTGAAAATATATCCATTTTGGATAAAGTCACCGATCCGGATGAGGTAGCATTGATCATTGCGGCATTTGAGGATCAGTCCTCTAACCAGAATAATTTCCTCGCACCGCTTATTGCCAAGGTAAAGGTAAAGCTGCGTGGGGAGGTTCCATCTCAGGAAATTGAACTTAGTGAAACATCATCTTTTTACGAGACTCTGCAATCCAAGCTTCGTTCTGCACCAGAGCGCAAAGAGAAAATGGAAGAGCTGCTTCGGGATGATGTTACTAAGGATGAGTCGAGGAATATATGAAAAAGAAGCTAATTCTTGCTATTCTGCTGTTCGGTATTATCAGTGTGGTTATGATGACGCCGATACATGCTGATCCTATACCTAATGTTAATATTCAGGTCGGTAATGAAGGTTCAAGCAGTGGTACCAGTTCCATATCAATTCTTCTTCTTGTTACGGTTCTGAGTATTGCTCCGGCGTTTCTGGTTCTTATGACTAGCTTTACTAGAATTGTAATCGTATTAGGTTTTGTGAGAACCTCGCTGGGTACTCAGGCTATGCCTCCAAACCAGGTGCTGGTAGGACTTGCTCTGTTTCTGACCCTGTTCATTATGTCACCAACGCTGGCCACAGTGAATGAAAATGCGTTGCAGCCGTATATGAAGGGGACAATCACACAAACTGAGGCTTTTGATAAAGCTGCTGATCCGATGAAAGAATTTATGTTTAAACAGACGAACACCAAAGATCTTCTGTTATTTATGAAATACACCGGTTATACCGGATCTACTAAACCGGCTACATACAGTGATATTCCACTGACGGTGATGGTGCCAGCTTTTGCAATTGGCGAATTGAAAAAGGCTTTTACAATGGGCTTCTTAATTTTCATACCATTCCTGATTATTGATATTGTTGTGGCGAGCACACTGATGGCCATGGGGATGATGATGCTTCCCCCGGTTATGATTTCATTACCTTTTAAAATAATGCTCTTTGTACTGGTAGACGGCTGGTACTTAGTCATTAAATCACTACTTCTTAGTTTTAACACCTGACCTAAAGAGGAGGCATGAGGGATGAGTACGGAGTTTATAATCGGGCTAGCAAGCCAAGCCGTATATTTAGTGCTGGAAGTCAGCGCACCCATGCTGATTCTTGGTCTGGTGGTAGGGCTAATAATCAGTATTTTTCAGGCTACGACACAGATTCAGGAACAGACGCTAGCGTTTGTTCCCAAAATCGTCGCAGTGCTATTGGCTTTATTGCTATTTGGTCCGTGGATCATCACGAAGCTGATTGACTTTACAAGCCAAATTTTGGGTAATCTCTATATGTATATTGGTTAATCAATGAACATGGAGACCATACTGCAAAGTTTACCCGTCTTTTTGCTTATTTTTTGTCGAATAACCGCTTTTTTTGTTGTCGTTCCTGTATTTTCTTCACAAGGGGTCCCGACAACCTTTAAGATTGGCATTTCTTTTTTTGTAGCATTGGTTGTCTTTAGTGCTAACGGAACAGGGCTTACGATCCCGCAGGATTTCAGTTATATTTTGCTGATTGCCAGAGAGGCATTAATAGGATTATTGCTAGGTTTCGTTGGATATTTGATGTTTATGGCGATTCAGACAGCAGGTTCATTTATTGATATTCAGATTGGCTTCGGTATTGCTAATGTTATCGATCCTATGACTGGAACATCTGCACCAATTCTTGGTAATTTCAAATATATGATAGCCCTGCTAATGTTTCTGAGCATGAATGGTCATCACCATCTGCTAGATGCTATTGTGTACAGTTATAAATGGGTTCCTATGAATAACGATTTATTTCTAGGCATGATTGACGGTAGTTTATCAGAGTTTCTGGTTCGAACATTTGCTCAGTCCTTTGTACTCGCTTTTCAAATGTCGGCTCCTTTAGTAACTGCGCTGTTTCTGACTGATGTTGGCCTTGCTTTCTTGGCGAGAACGGCTCCGCAATATAATGTATTTGTTATTGGGGTTCCGCTCAAAATCATTATAGGTCTTGCACTGCTTTTAGTGCTGATGCCTGGTCTGGCTGTGCTGTTTCAGAATCTCTTCGATATCATGTTCGAATCCATGGAGAATTTATTGAATCTCATGGGGAAGAGTCCGTAGGTGACCGTAAGGGGAGCGTATTATGCCTAAGACGAAGCGGTATAGACTGGATCTTCAACAATTCGCCGGTGAAAAGACGGAAAAAGCAACCCCGAAGAAACGGCAAGATGCTCGTAAAAAGGGTCAAGTAGCCAAAAGTGCTGAGCTATCCGGTGCAGTTGTATTGTTATCAGCAGTAGTTAGCTTGATGATGTTTGGTGGTTTTATGAAAGAACGCTTCATGAAGCTATATATGGATGTATTTCAGAATCAAATGACACTGGAGGTTACTCCTGAGAATATAACGCTGCTATTTAATCAATATGGACTACAAATACTGATTTTGCTAGCTCCATTACTTGGAATAGTTTTTGTTATGGCGCTGGTAAGCAATCTGGCGCAGGTGGGCTTTATGACCACGGGAGAGGGGATCACCCCTAAATTCAGCAAGCTTAATCCGATAAAAGGGTTCAAAAATATTTTCTCCATGCGTTCGTTTGTCGAGTTCCTGAAATCCATATTTAAGCTTCTAATTATCGCTTATCTGGTATATAGCACTTTATGGGGAGAAAAGAAGAACTTTGCATCCCTGTCGCATATCAGTGCGGAGGGGATTTTTAAATTTGCGGCCAAGCTGACGATGAGTCTTGGTTTGAAAATCGGGGCTGCCCTATTGGCTATGGCTTTTCTGGACTACATGTATCAGAAGTACGAGCATGAAAAAAGCCTGAAAATGTCCAAGCAGGATATCAAGGATGAATACAAAAAAATGGAGGGTGACCCTCTAATCAAAGGTAAGATCAGGGAACGCCAACGTAGAATGGCCATGCAGCGTATGATGCAGGAAGTTCCAAATGCGGATGTAATCATTACGAATCCTACGCACTTTGCTGTTGCGCTTAAATATGACGGTACCAAGATGGAAGCGCCGCAGATTATAGCAAAGGGTCAGGATTATGTAGCACTTCGCATCCGGGAGCTGGCTAAAGAGCACGGCGTCGTGACTATGGAAAACAAACCGCTGGCACGGGCATTATTCCAAAGGGCAGAGATTGGAGATGTCGTTCCAAATGATCTGTTCCAGGCTGTGGCTGAAGTGCTGGCATATGTATATAAGCTTAAAGGTAAGAGGAGATAAGGCGGGGGGGTTAGGACATTGAAAGCTAAAGATTTAACAGTTTTGCTAGGCATCATCGGGATCGTGCTTATGATGATTCTGCCTATCCCGTCCTGGCTATTGGACGTTTTGCTTGTTATTAACATCTCAATCGCATTAATTATCATTCTGGTTGCTATGAATACGAAAAATGCACTCGAATTCTCAATTTTCCCTTCATTGCTCCTAGTAACCACACTGTTTCGTCTGTCACTTAACATCTCGACTACAAAACTGATCCTGACTTACGGAGATGCCGGTTCAGTGGTATCTACTTTCGGTAGCTGGATCGCTGGCGGACAAATTGCTGTTGGGTTTATCGTGTTTCTGATCTTGGTAGTAGTTCAGTTTATTGTTATCACCAAAGGTTCAGAGCGCGTAGCTGAGGTAGGCGCTAGATTTACCTTGGATGCGATGCCCGGTAAGCAAATGAGTATTGATGCCGATCTTAACGCAGGCATGATTAACGAAACCCAGGCACGTGAGCGTCGTCGTAACGTAGAACGCGAAGCGGATTTTTTCGGAGCCATGGACGGTGCGAGTAAATTCGTTAAAGGAGACGCGATTGCGAGTATTATCATCTTGCTGATCAATCTCATCGGTGGATTTATTATCGGTATGATGGTTCACGGGATGGACTTTGCTACTGCGTTATCCACTTATTCTGTATTGACCATCGGGGACGGTCTTGTCAGTCAAATTCCAGCTTTGCTTATTTCGACAGCAGCCGGCTTGATTGTTACTAGAGCTTCTTCGGAAGGTAATCTTGCAGAAGAGCTGACAGGACAGTTGTTGTCCTATCCGAAATTGTTGTATATTGTCGCAGTTACGGTAGCTTTTCTTGGACTCTTTACACCCATACATATGATTACAACGCTCCCATTGGCCGGATTGCTGGCTTTTGCAGCCTACCGTATGGGACAAAATTTAAATAAGAAACAGATTGCCGAAGAGCAACTTGTTGAAGAGAAGCAGATTGAAGAGGTACGAAGTCCGGAAAGTGTCATTAATTTGCTTTCAGTTGATCCCATTGAATTCGAGTTTGGTTATGGTCTTATTCCTTTGGCGGATACAGGTCAGGGAGGCGATCTGCTAGATCGTATCATCATGATTCGACGGCAATGTGCCCTAGAAATGGGTCTTGTAGTACCTGTTATTCGCATTCGCGACAATATTCAACTAAAACCGAATGAATATGTCATAAAAATTAAAGGAAATACAGTTGGCGGTGGTGAATTATTACTTAATCATTACCTTGCAATGAGTCCAGGATATGATGATGAATCTATAAACGGTATTGAGACCATCGAACCATCCTTTGGGCTTCCAGCATTATGGATTGATGAATCGGTTAAAGAGCGGGCTGAATTGTCCGGCTATACTGTAGTAGACCCTCCATCTGTTGTCGCAACACATCTGACGGAGTTAATCAAACGTCATGGACATGAGCTGATAGGAAGACAAGAAACTAAGATGCTGGTGGACAACCTTAGGGATAATTATCCAGTGCTCGTCGACGATCTTATTCCTTCCGTATTGGCGATTGGGGATGTGCAGAAGGTTCTTGCTAAGCTGCTTCGTGAAAAAATATCGATCAGAGATTTGGTTACGATTTTTGAGACATTGGCGGATTATGGGACATACACCAAGGATCCTGATATTCTCACTGAATATGTTCGTCAGTCCTTGTCCAGACAGATTACCCAGCAATTCTCACAAGTAGGAGAGACGCTGAAAGTCATCACGGTGGGGCCTAATCTTGAAAAGAAAATTTCCGAGAGTGTGCAGCAATCTGAACAGGGAAGTTATTTGGCACTAGATCCAACTTCGACACAAACGATCTATCAGCGGTTAAGTGAACAGATTAATCGATTGCTGCAGACAGGGCAACAGCCAATAGTGCTCACATCACCAACCATTCGTATGTATTTGCGGCAGGTGATTGAACGAACGATGCAGGATATTCCTGTACTGTCTTATAGCGAGCTAGAGCCTAACATTGAAATACAAAGCGTCGGAGTGGTGAATTTATGAGAGTGAAGCGTTACGTGGTCGATTCGATGCCTGACGCCATGCTTTCCATTCGCAACGAGCTTGGGAGCGAGGCCGTCATTTTAAGTACAAAGGAAATCAAAATCGGCGGATTTTTAGGGTTATTTAAGAAGAAAAAAATAGAAGTTGTAGCAGCAGTAGAAAAGGCAGAGAAGAATAATGTTCCAAAAAAGCCGGCTGCGCCAGCGATGAACATTCCACGGAGTGCAGTACCACAGGCTTATCAAAAAGCTTCATCTGCTTCCACTACACCTTCTATACCTTCCGTACCTTCTGTTTCATTAGAAAAACCAGAAGAGTCACGGACGTTTGCAGAGATTGCTGCAGCCTTATCGGAAGCTATCAATGTACAAGAATCGATAGCCAAGCATCCGGAGCCAGAACCTGAGCAAAAACTTCCTGAATTAAATCTGGAAGATGCACCTTCTATATCAGCGTTGTATGAATCATTAGGATTAGAACAATCGCCAGAGGTTGCCACTGCTCTCGAAAATGATGTTCTTCGTGAGATTAGAGATATGAAGCTCTGGATGGAGCGAATTGCCAGACAATCCTCAGGTGGAAGAGAACTGCCAGACAGTCTGCAGGAGCTACGGGATCTTTTATTAGAGCAAGAAATGGATGCTGTGCTTGTTGAGGAATGGATCAGTAACATCTCGGAACGTTGGGTGGATGAAGGGCGTACTTGGGGACCAGAGAAATTTATGGGATCTCTTAAAGAACAGATTGATGGTTTCCTGACGGGACGAATTGCTGATGGAATTGCCCGGGATACTCAAATTGTATATATTGCCGGACCCACTGGAGTTGGAAAGACCACAACCATAGCTAAGCTTGCGGCAGAACAGCTATTTAAGCACGGACGCAAGGTAGGTTTTATCACCTCCGATACGTATAGAATCTCAGCTGTGGAACAGTTGCGAACCTACGCTGCTATTCTCAATGTTCCATTGGAGGTTGTCCAATCGCCAGGAGATTTGCAAAGAGCACTCTTTCGCTTGGAGAGTTGTGATCTAGTATTAATGGATACAGCTGGCCGAAATTATCGTAATGATATGCTAGTAGCCGAACTGCAAAGCTTGCTTGCGAAGGAATTGAGAAGTGAAACTTATCTTGTGCTTAGCTTGACCTCGAAAAGCCGTGATATGAAACTTATTGCAGAGCATTTCGGCAGATATAGGCTGGATAAGGTTATTTTCACAAAGCTGGATGAGACGGGGAGTTACGGCCCGCTCTTTAATGTACTGAATGACTTCCCACTTACCTTGTCTTATATGACCGATGGTCAAAATGTTCCTGATGACCTGCTTATGGCTACCAAAGGACAGCTGAGTGAGTTGCTTCTTGGAACAGGTGAAACATGATGGATCAGGCACAATCCTTAAGACAGCTTGTATCCAGTCAGGATTCTAAAGTAGCTGTAAGAGGGGGATCATCCGCCAGGATCATTACGGTGTGTAGTGGTAAAGGGGGCGTTGGTAAGTCGAATTTTACACTTAACTTCGCTCTAACTTTAAAGGCTATGGGCAAACGGGTTTTGCTGTTCGATGCAGATATCGGCATGGCTAATATAGATGTGTTGATGGGCGTATCGGCGAGATATAATCTTTATCATTTGTTAAAAAGAGAAGCGGATATCGAGCAGATTATTCAATACGGTCCGAATTCGCTCCCTTTTATAGCAGGTGGCTCTGGAATGGATGAGCTATTCACGCTTTCAGAGTCTGATCTTGATTATTTCACAAATCAGATAACACTTATCGCGGACAGCATGGATTTTATTTTGTTCGATACAGGCGCTGGATTATCTAAGGAAACGATGAAGTTTATAACTTCTGCCGACGATTGCCTAGTGGTTACTACACCAGAACCAACAGCTATCACAGATGCATACGCATTAATGAAGGTTGTGAATCGTTCCTATCCTGAGACTTCCTTTAAATTGATTGTGAACCAGGCAGGTGATGAAAGGGAAGCCATAGCGACAAGCGATAAGATCCGAATGGCCGCCAGTCGTTTTTTGCAATTAGATATTTCTTATCTTGGTCATATAAGCTCAGATGCCCATGTAGTGCAAGCTGTCAAAAGGCAAACGCCATTCACATTGGCTTTTCCAAACAGTATTGCTGCAAAAGATATACATCGTCTTGCCCTAAGTTATTTGACCATTGATTCTAAAAAGACCACAAAAGTCCAAGGGATTAAAGGCTTTATCCATAAATGGTTAAAGCGGAGTAAATAGTTGTTCTGAATTTGGGACAGAGGTGGAAATGATATGAAGCCATATAAAGTATTGGTTGTTGATGATTCGGCATTTATGCGCAAGATCATTTCCGATTTAATTGAAAATGACGCTGACTTTCAGGTGACGGCAACAGCAAAAAACGGTCGTGAGGCTATCGAAAAAATCAATGAGCTTCGTCCAGATCTGGTTACTATGGATGTAGAAATGCCAGAAATGAACGGCCTGGAAGCGCTGAAAATAATAATGGCCTCAGACCCTCTGCCAGTGATTATGCTGTCAGGGATCAATGAAGAGGGCATGAAGGAAACCATTCTTGCACTGGAATGGGGCGCTTTTGACTTTATTCGTAAACCTTCGATTACCAACTCTCAGGATATCATGGGAGTGGGAGAATCCTTAAGGGAACAAATGAAAGAGGCTATGATGGCCCGGGAGCAGCGCGAAGCACGTGCTTCTGCATTTAAGTTGCCAGACATACCGCCAGTAGAAGTCGCACCGCCAACTGTACCGAGAGTGATGCCCGGCAAACCCAAGGTAGAACCTAAAGCTTCACTCAAAAATGAAGTGATCAAAAAACCGCGGGTGAAGCAGCCGTTAGATCATTCTGTTCCTAAAAGAGCAGCCAAACCATTAATCTCTACTCCACCACCTTTATCAGAAAAGACTAATGCAAGGTCAAGAGTAGAGAATAACGCTACCCCACCAAAACCGTTGCCTAAACCTAAAGTGGAAGTGTCTTCTGACGCTCCTGCAAATCCTCAGGTCCGGAAGTATGGGAGTAATGATCTGCAAAAGTTGGTTGCCGTGGGGTGCTCTACAGGTGGACCACGTGCTCTAAAGGTATTTCTGGAGAAGATTCCTGCGGATTTTCCAGCGCCTATTGTTATCGTGCAGCATATGCCGCCTAACTTTACCAAATCACTAGCCCAGCGACTGAATACCTTTAGCCCGCTAGAAGTGATTGAAGCTGAGCAGGGGATGATATTGCAAAAAGGAACTGCTTATATAGCACCTGGAGGCTATCATTTACAAGTTGTCCCATCCTCTAGAGGGCAATATGCGGTTGTACTCACAAAGGAGGAGGCGCGTAATGGCCATCGACCTTCTGTGGATGTTTTATTTGAATCATTGCTGCCGCTCACATCGTTAGAACGTCATTTGTTACTAATGACAGGGATGGGTAGTGATGGGGCAAGAATGATGAAATCCTTATACGACTCTGGGGTAACCTCAACCTTTGCTGAAAGCGAAGAAACTTGTGTCGTATATGGAATGCCGCGATCTGCGGTGGAATTACAGTGCGTCCAGCACGTACTGCCTTTGCAAGAAATTGCTCCAAGGCTGGTGCAAGCTGTTAAATAACAGAAAAGCGAACTCAAAGGGGAGGTGCTCACTGATGGACATGAACCAATATTTATCCATGTTTATTGATGAGTCGAACGATCATCTGCAGTCATTGAACGAGAGCATGATGGGGCTGGAAGCGAATCCTGAGGACATTAGTATTGTACAGGTAATATTCCGCTCTGCGCATACCTTAAAAGGTATGGCAGCAACTATGGGCTTTGAAGATTTGGCTTCACTCACACACCAAATGGAAAATGTTCTTGATTTGGTACGCAACAACAAACTGCGCATGCAGGATTTCATTTTTGATACGTTGTTCAAAAGTTTGGATGCCTTGGAGTCTATGGTTGAGGATATTACGGGAGGAGGCGAGGGTAAAGCGGATGTTTCGTCTATCGTCTCCTCCTTACAGGCTATAGTCCGGGGAGAGATTCCTGTTGCGGGTGGTGAGGCAGCTTCTGTCTCAGGACCTGCTGCACAAGCGGTTGAAACCCCGATTCATTTAGATGAGTTTCAATTTTCTGTTCTAGAACAGTCGATTCAAGAAGGACATCAAGTATTATATGTGGACGTAACCATTCGCAAGGATTGTCAGCTTAAGGCAGTACGTGCATATATGGTGTTTGATCTTTTGGAGCGTTCAGGTGAAGTGGTTAAATCCTTCCCATCCGTTCAGGATATTGAACAAGAGAAATTTGATCAAAGCTTCTCTCTCTATTACATAACTCAAAAAAGTGCTGATCAAATTCAGGCTATGATTCTAAATCTGTCTGAGATTGACAAGGTATCGGCAGTAGCATTGGATCAAGATTCTCTGCAACAGCTGGGTCAGGAAGCAGCAGCAGCCTCTGAAGTGGCAGCCACGACTACTGAGGCGCCAGCAGCAGCTGTACCTGCCGCTTCTGCCGCTAAACCCCTGCCAACCAAAGAAGAGGGTAACAAACCTGCAACTCACAAAACAGGTGGGGCACCGTCACGTACCATTCGTGTAGATATTGAACGTTTGGACGTGTTGATGAATTTATTCAGTGAACTTCTTATCGACCGTGTTCGTTTGGAACAGCTGGCTTCTGAGGTTCAAAACGGTGATCTCACGGAAACGGTTGAGCATATGGGCCGGGTAAGTGGAGATCTCCAGAATATTGTAATGAAGCTGCGGATGGTTCCAGTAGATACAGTATTTAACCGATTCCCACGTATGATTCGTGATCTAGCCAAGTCACTAGACAAAAAAGTAGATCTTATCATCACAGGAGCAGAAACTGAGCTAGATCGTACGGTCATTGATGAAATCGGTGATCCGCTGGTGCATTTATTGCGTAATGCAGTTGACCATGGTATCGAATCTATTGCAGATCGTGTTGCTGCTGGTAAGCCGGAGACCGGAACGGTCTATTTGCGGGCTTTCCACAGTGGTAATCACGTCTTTATTGAGATCGAGGAAGATGGAACAGGGATTTATCCAGAGAAGGTTCTGAAATCTGCTGTGAAGAAGGGTGTTATAACACAAGAGCAGGCAGCCAGTATGTCGGATGATGAAGCTTTTCAGTTGTTGTTTGCACCAGGTTTCAGTACAGCAGAGGTTATTTCTGATGTTTCAGGCCGCGGGGTAGGGCTGGATGTAGTTAAATCTAAGATTTCTTCTTTAGGCGGCAATGTAACGATTTATTCTGCTCCAGGTAAAGGAACAAATTTCTCAGTGCAGCTGCCTCTAACTCTATCAATCATTGCTGCAATGCTTATCCGATTAGGTTCCGAGAAGTATGCCATTCCTTTGACCTCTATAGTGGAAACGGGAATCGTGAAGCAATCTCAGATCCGTACAATCCATGGAAATAAAATGGTAGAATTCCGTGATTCGCATATTCCTCTGGTTTCACTAAGCCGCCTCTTCTCTGTACCAGATTATGATGAGAGTACCGAAGAAGAAACAGAAATCGTAGTTGTGCGCAAGGGAGAAAGATTAGTTGCCTTAGCAGTACAGGATTTTATTGGCCAGAACGAGGTTGTGATTAAGAATCTGGGTAAATATTTGCCTGATGTACAAGGAATATCTGGCGCAACCATTCTTGGTGATGGTCAAGTAGCACTTATTATTGATCCCAACGCTTTTATTAAATAACTAGGATAGAACAGGGAGGTTCATTCCATGGCTGAAGATATTAAAGTGATAGTGTTCAAATTAGGCGTAGAGGAATATGGAATTGAAGTTGAGAAGGTACAAACTATTGAGCGCATGATGCCCATTACTCGTGTACCTAAGACCTATTCATTTATCAAAGGTGTAATTAATTTACGTGGTGTTGTTATTCCTGTAATTGATTTACGGGGCCGTTTCGGCATCGAAGAGGCTGAACACACCGATCAGACAAGAATCATCATCGTATCTGTTAATGAAATGGAAGTAGGCTTCATTGTAGACTCTGCAAATGATGTTATAGATCTGAACAGAGATTCTATTGATACACCTCCTGATGTTGTTGGCGGCATCAAGGCGAAGTATTTGGATGGGGTGGCCAAGATTGGAGACGAGCGCTTACTGATTATGCTCAACTTGTCAGAAGTGCTTAACAAAAGCGAAATCGTTCAATTAGAAAGCCTAGAGGGCTAACCTGTGGAACTATTTAAGCACTATAAGGATTTCAAAATGGATGTGCTTAAGGAAGTTGGGAACATTGGAGCTGGAAATGCAGCCACCGCATTATCACAGCTCTTGAACAAGCCGATAGATATGGCTGTTCCTAAGGTACAGCTCCTTAACTTTGAAGAAATTACTGATAAAGTTGGCGGAGCCGAAGAACTAGTATATGCGGTGTTTCTACGTGTGGAGGGTGAAGCTCCAGGTAACCTGTTTTTCATTCTGTCACCAGAAGCGGCAATGAACTTGCTTAGTCGTATTGCAGGCATTGAGCTGTCGAGTGATGAAGAGCTTGGAGAAATGGAACTTTCTGCGCTAAGCGAAATTGGCAATATTTTGGCAGGTTCGTATCTTTCTTCTCTAGCAGACTTCACCTCACTTTCTATGTATCCAAC
Organism: Paenibacillus sp. FSL R5-0636; assembly: GCF_037974255.1. NCBI lineage: Bacteria > Bacillati > Bacillota > Bacilli > Caryophanales > Paenibacillaceae > Paenibacillus > Paenibacillus sp. FSL R5-0636. The sequence continues at coordinate 4,278,354 of NZ_CP150232.1, read as the reverse complement.
GGTTCCGGCCCTTGCTATGGACATGGCTGGCGCCATCCTTAGCTACGGTCTGCTGCAATTCGGGCAGATGGGGGACGATGCATTGTTGATCGACACTACCTTCTTTGAGGGGAAAAACGAAATTGAAGGGCAATTTTTCCTTATTCCCGATCCGGAATCATTCCCGAAAATCTTCAAATCGCTAGGAGTTCCTTTTGAAAATGATTGAAGAACAAAGCATTATTAAAGTAGGGATGGCGGATCTTAACGTTGGCAGCCAAGATAGTTTAATTCGTACCACAGGTCTTGGCTCCTGCGTGGGATTAACATTGTTTGACCCTGGAAAAAAGCTCGCAGGGATGGCGCATGTGATGCTCCCATCATCTGAGATTGCTAGGGAAGGGCAGTTAAACATCGCTAAGTTTGCAGATACCGCAGTGCCGGAGCTCTTATCCCGTCTGCTAGAGCTTGGGGCGGTTCGGAGCCGGATCGTAGCCAAGATGGCCGGAGGTTCACAAATGTTTGCCTTTGCCGGGGGGAGCGACACCATGAGGATCGGGCCTCGTAATGTTGAATCTTGTAAACTAGCACTTGAAAATTTAAAAATTCCGTTAATCGCAGAAGACACAGGCGGCAATTATGGCCGTACGATAGAAATAGCCTGCAACACTGGTATATTGTTTATTCGCAGTGTGCAAAAAGGCGCTAAGGAACTATAATTATGAATATGATTGGAAACATTTTGATAAACTTGGTGTCGGGTTTGGTAGGTTTCATATTTACCTTTTTTGTAACCTACAGTAACAATGTATTGGGTACTAGTTTATTAAGAAGCCTAATTGCATTTATCATCTGGTTTCTGCTTGCTTTTCTCTTAAGATGGGTATTGGGTTTTATTATGATTCAAACATCGCCTCCGGATGAAGTGGACACTGGCGGTGAAGAACTTGGGGCGAAGCTGGACATCAGCACCCCTAATGAGGATGAAGAATTAATCAATCTACTAAAACCGAAGCCAGGACAAGGAAACGAGAATAGCGAGGGATTTAAGCCTCTTACACCTCCTAAGCTAGTTTCGATGAAGGATCCTGAAGAATTGGCCAAGGCCGTTCGTCACCTGAAAGAAGAATAAGTGAGGGCTGAGGCGGAATCGGTGATCTTATTGGAAGGTACATTTCGCCGCGAATGCTCGCTGACTAAACTTTGGGAAGGGTGAAAGCTATTGAACGAGCGTAAAGCTTCTCAATTGGAAACTGACGAGCTATGGGAACAGTGGAAAGAACACAGAGACCCTGAAGCCAAAAAGAAGCTGATAGAGAGTTATCTCCATATTGTTGATTATGTATCCAGTCGTTTGGCTGTGGGATTACCAAAAAATGTATCCAAAGATGATTTAGCCAGCAATGGGGTTATGGGACTAATTGATGCGATTGAGAAATTCGACTACAAACGAGGATTGCAATTTCAGACCTATGCGTCCTGGCGTGTGCGTGGTGCGATATTAGATTCATTACGCCAAAGTGATTGGGTACCTAGATCCGTTCGGGAAAAAGCTAAAAAAATCGAGGACGCTTATCAGCAGCTGGAGCAGAAGCACTTAAGGTCAGTTAGTGACGAGGAAATGAGCCAATACCTTAATATTAGTGAACTGGAATTTCAAAATATGTTGCAGGATGTGGCTGTGATGTCACTTTGCTCACTGGAAGACCCGATTCGTGAAGAGGAATCAGAGACCCGAATGTCCATACTGGTGGACGATAAAGCTAAGAATCCGGATAGCAAGGTAAATGAATTCTACTTGCGCGAAGCGCTCACCAAAGGTATTGAGAAATTAACGGTGAAAGAAAGGACCGTTGTGTCCCTTTTATATTATGAAGATTTATCTTTAAGTGAGATTGCTGAGGTCATGTCGTTATCTCCTTCAAGAATTTCGCAGTTGCATTCCAAAGCTATTTTGCGGCTGAGGGGAACGCTCGAGAAGAACCGTGATCTCCTTATGCAGAACGATTAACCGTTAGCGGTGACAAGGGGGAGCAAAATTTGATCGGTCAATATGCTTTGAATCAGTACTTGAGTATAACTTTTTCGGAGGACAAAGGAATCGCGTATTTGCAGTTCTCCAAAAAGGATGAGAATTTTTCCTGCTCATCTACAGAACTGGAAGCCTTCCTGCACAGTCACAATATTCGCTACGGTATCAAGAGTGATGTTGTCGAACGTATTAGTAGTCATCCTGAGGAGTTTTTTTGGAGTAAAGTTCCGATTGCTGCAGGTTATCCTGCTGTGCATGGCACGGATGGACGAGTTATGCTTACAGTAGATCTGGAAGAGGACCGCAAACCGCTTGAGAAAGCGGATGGTAAGGTCGACTACAAGGACTTGGTCCGGCTTCGTAATGTGCTTAAAGGAAAGTTAATAGCTAAAATTATCCCTGCCCAGCCTGGAAAGCTAGGGATGACTGTAACTGGTGATGAGCTTGCTTTCAAGGCTGGAAAGGAAGCTCATTTTAAAATCGGGAAAAATGTACTCATTGATAATGACGGCACTTCGATGTATGCAGCGATTGATGGACTGGTAACGTTAACTGATAACGGGAAAATCAATGTGTTTCCTGTATATGAAGTGAATGGTGATGTGGATTACAGCACTGGAAATATTGATTTTGTAGGTACAGTCGTCATACGCGGGAATGTCCTTTCAGGCTTCACTGTAAAGTCTGCCGGTGATATTCGGGTTGTAGGCGGCGTTGAAGGTGCAGAGTTAATCTCTGGGGGTTCCATTGAAATTACTGGTGGAATTATCGGATATAACAAAGGCCAAGTTACTGCTGGGAAAAGTGTGAAGGTTTCTTTTATTCAAGATGGAAACGTAACCGCTGGGGAAGATGTAATTGTTTCTCAGAGTATTATGCATTCCAATATACGTGCGGGTAGAGATGTTATCTGTAACGGCTCTAAAGGTTTGATTGTGGGTGGAATCGTTCAGTCTGGAGAAAGAGTTGTAGCACGAACTATAGGTAACACCATGTCCACTGCGACTGTGATTGAGGTAGGCGTGGTTCCAGAGCTTAGAAATGAGATTAACGAGCTTCGTCAAGAGTTGCGGCAGCTGCTGGAGAACGAGGATAAAACCTCTAAAGCTTTGTATCTATTAAATCAATTGGCTACTAACGGTCAGCTCCCTGCGGATAAAGTGGCGCTTCGCGTCAAATTAAATGCTACTAAACAATCCCATCAACGTGAAGAAAAAAGAATTAAAGAACGAGTGCTAGAGATAGAAAGAATGTTAGAAGATACAGGTAGAGCGAGAGTTGAGGTTATCAAAACCATTTATGGCGGTTCAAAGATCATGATCGGCAGATATACCCGATTTGTTAAGGATGCTACGGAGCGGGTTGTGTTTATTTACAGTGATGGGGATATATCTTTAACGCCGTACAATTAATCGGGCGGGCAGCATTTGCGGCCGGCCATTACTTGTGAGAGAAGGGTTAAGATGAGCCTAAAACCGGTAGAACTGCAAATTGCTTTGCCTCGCACCACGGAGGCGGGCAAGCTTCAGAATGAATCTCAGCAACGTCCTGCTATCGACCAACATCAATTGGCTGGGCAAAATGTAAAACAAAGTCAGGAATTGGCCATGCGGAGCACTGAAGTGGATGAGTCTTCTGAATCAGCTTTACGGGATGGCGGTGGAAAAGGCAATCCTCATTCAGGTGGAAATTCTTCTTCAGATAAACACTCGAACTCGCCTGCAACCCGTGATGCCGAGCATCCTTACAAAGGCCAACGCATTGATCTAAGTCTTTAATAAGAATCCACATGAATCTACATCTGAAATGTAAAAGGAGATAAGGCACTTGCAACCATGGGTTTATATTGTGCTAGTAGGTGTCGCTGCTATTCTTTATGCCCTTTTACTTCCCGCACGTGTAAAGGAAGGAAAAGCTAATCAGCAAAGCCTCAAGGAAACAGAGGCTGCGCTTGAGCTATATATGGCAGACATAGAGCGCGAGAATGAGGAACTGGTACAATTAGTTAGTAGTATTAAACAACAATCGCAAACTAATCATAATTTACTGCAGGGACAGGTTAATGAATTACAGAGTCAAGTGGTAGAGTTGCAGAACAGCTCTTTAAAGCTAGAAGCACGAGTGGCCGAGGAAGAGAAGGGTTTGAAAGAACTTGCAGTGACGGTTGAACAAGGTTCGAAGGTTAAAGTTGGTGTTAACGAAGATACGTCTCTGCCAGCAGAGATGAGTTCAGTGTCGCCAGATGTGAAAGCGAAACCTATTAGTTCGATAAAATTACGTTACCCAAGATTGTTTGAACTGCATGAGCAGGGCAAATCGATAGACTCCATTGCCAAGACGGCTGGACTTCAGCGAGGGGAAGTGCAACTGATTCTGCAACTTGCCAAACAGGAGGAATCGGTATGATTAAGAACCGTTCATTCTTGTTCGGACTAGGCACAGGACTAATTACTGGCGCTTTATTACTTCAGTTAATGATCTCCGGTGGAGCGGCTCCACTTACCAAAGAACAAGTTCTACAGGGTGCTGAAAAATTGAATATGAAAGTCATCGATGAATCTGCAAAATCTGCCTCGGGGGAAGCTGAGAATGATAATAAAGAGGAAATCACAGAGACCGAGGGATCGACAGTAGTAAGCAAGGAGAACATCAGCCCCTCTGCGCCGGCTGCTGCAGCCTCCCCCACGCCGGTAGTGTCACCTACAGTACCTGAGAGCTCTGATAAAGCCATTGCGCCAAACAAGCCATCTACGCCTACTGACGGGAAGGTTGAGCAGCCAAAGATCACTCCAAAGGCTAGTGCCGCTCCAACCGCTGTAGCACCTGTAACGCCTAAAGTCACAGCAAATGCTAGTGTTTCTGTTCGAATTCCATCTGGCAGCACATTGACCGCAACAACAGATATTTTAGCGAAGGCTGGCGTCATTAAGGATAAGTCTACTTTTCTAGAGGCTGCAAACAAACGAAAGATTAATACGAAAATTCAATCCGGTTCTTATAGCTTTAATAAGGGAGAGAGTATTGACTCCATAATAGAGAAATTAATAACTTTAAAGTGATCGTTGCATACACTGAGATAATATGGTATAGTAATTGACGGTGTTAAAACACACGCCGGTTGATTTCGACAAGGGGTGCTTTCTTCAGAAGAAAGTCTTGCTGAAAGATGACGCATGGCGGAGGAGACACACAATAAACCAAACTTAGGAGGTGTGTGAAGATGGCAGTAATCTCCATGAAACAGCTTCTAGAAGCTGGGGTACACTTCGGTCACCAGACTCGTCGTTGGAACCCAAAGATGGATCGTTATATCTTCACTGAAAGAAACGGAATTTACATTATTGACTTGCAAAAAACAGTCAAAAAGGTAGAGGAAGCTTACAACTTTGTAAAAAGCGTCGCTGGTGACAACGGCACAATCCTATTCGTAGGAACAAAGAAACAAGCTCAAGATTCCGTAAAAGAAGAAGCAGAACGTTCCGGTATGTTCTTCATTAACCAACGTTGGTTGGGCGGAACGCTTACTAACTTCCAAACTATCCAAAAGCGTATTGATCGCTTGAAGAAATTGGAATCTTGGGAAGAAGACGGTACTTTTGAAGTACTACCTAAGAAAGAAGTTATCCTTCTTCGCAAAGAGAAAGATCGTCTTGAAAAATTCTTGGGCGGTATCAAGAACATGAAAGGTCTTCCAAGCGCGTTGTTCATCATTGACCCGCGTAAAGAGCGTATTGCAGTTGCAGAAGCTCGCAAATTGGGTATTCCAATCGTAGCTATCGTTGATACTAACTGTGATCCAGACGAAATCGACTACGTAATTCCAGGTAACGACGACGCTATCCGCGCTGTTAAATTGTTGACTGGTAAAATGGCAGACGCTGTTGTTGAAGCTCACCAAGGCGAAGACACAACTACTGCTTAAGTAGCGACTAGCACATACAAGAACTTAAATGAAAAGGGTGGTTGGCAGGTGGATAACCTCTCACTGCCCTTTTTTTAGGATAAAGGCCTCGAATAATGTAAGAAAACGACAATTACCTGGAGGGAATAAACAATGGCAGTTGATGCAAAAGCAGTAAAAGAACTTCGTGAAAGAACAGGCGCTGGTATGCTTGATTGTAAAAAAGCGCTTGAAGAAGCTAATAACGATATTACTAAAGCAGCAGAATTGCTTCGTGAAAAAGGTCTGTCCGCAGCAGCAAACAAAGCAGGACGTATTGCTACTGAAGGCGTTGTAGAATCTTACATCCACGCTGGCGGCCGCATTGGTGTACTTGTAGAAATCAACTGCGAAACTGACTTTGTTGGTAAAACAGATTCCTTCAAGGAATTTGCTCGCGATATCGCTATGCAAATCGCTGCAGCAAACCCTCGTTATGTTCGTCGTGAAGAAGTACCACAAGAAGATGTTGAAAAAGAAAAAGAAATCCTGAAAGCTCAAGCTTTGAACGAAGGTAAGCCTGAGAAAATCATTGAAAAAATGGTTGAAGGACGTATTGGTAAATATTACGAAGAATATTGCTTGCTTGAGCAAACTTTCGTTAAAGACCCAGACAAAACAATCTCCCAATTGTTGAATGAAAAAATCAGCACCATCGGAGAAAACATCTCGATCCGTCGTTTTGCTCGTTTTGAACTAGGCGAAGGTTTGGAAAAGAAAGTGGATAACTTTGTTGAAGAAGTTATGGCACAAGTTAATCAATAATAGCTTCATCATAAATATGAAGAATTGAATAAAGGCAAGCATCAGAAGAGCGGAACACGTACACGTAGTGTTCCGTCTTTTGCAGAAAGTGAGGGTATACATTTGGAACAGCCGGTATTTAAGAGAGTAGTCCTTAAGGTAAGTGGAGAGTCTTTGGCAGGACAAAACGGATATGGTATTGATGCCGACATGATTATTTCCATCGCTGAACAGATCAAGGAAGTTGTAGAACTTGGCGTTCAGGTTGCAATTGTTTGTGGCGGGGGTAACATTTGGCGCGGGATCGCGGGCAGCGCAAGCGGCATAGATCGCGCTACTGCAGATTATATGGGCATGCTGGCAACAGTAATGAACTCACTTGCTCTTCAGGACGCATTGGAGCAAATTGATGTGCCAACAAGAGTGCAGACTTCGATCTCGATGCAGCAAATTGCTGAACCATATATTCGTCGTCGTGCGATTCGCCACTTGGAGAAGGGCCGGGTTGTTATTTTTGCAGCAGGCACAGGTAACCCATTCTTCTCAACAGATACTACTGCAGCACTTAGAGCGGCAGAGATCGAAGCAGAAGTTATTCTGATGGCGAAAAATAAGGTTGACGGAGTATATTCTGCTGATCCGTTCAAAGATAGTACAGCTGAGAAATTCGAACAGCTTACTTATATGGATGTTCTGAATAAAAACCTCGGTGTTATGGATTCAACAGCTTCATCTTTATGCATGGATAACAATATACCGCTCATTGTATTCGCCATTACAGAACAAGGCAATATCAAACGTGTCGTTCTCGGTGAGAAGATCGGAACGATTGTTAAAGGGAGTGTAGATTAATGCCACAATCGGTCAAAAAAAATGCCGAAGAGCGTATGGACAAAGCGATTTCATCGCTGAAACGTGACTTGGCAACATTACGTGCAGGACGTGCAACAACATCGCTTCTCGATCGTATTCAAGTTGAATATTACGGAGCACCTACTCCAATTAATCAGCTGGCCAACATAAGTACTCCGGATTCCCGGACACTGTTGATTCAGCCGTGGGACAAAACATCGATGTCTGATATTGAACGGGCGATCATGAAATCCGATATCGGATTGACGCCAGCCAATGACGGCACCATTATTCGTCTTTCTATCCCTCCGCTGACTGAAGAGCGTCGGACGGACTTGGTTAAGCTGACTAAGAAGTTTGGTGAAGAAGCGAAAGTAGCGATCCGCAACATTCGCCGTGATGCCAACGATGATATTAAAAAGATGGAGAAAAACGGTATCTCTGAAGATGAGTCCCGTGGCCATCAGGAAGACATTCAAAAAACAACGGATAAGTTCATAGCCGAAGTTGACAAAGTGCTTGTCTCCAAAGAAAAAGAGATTATGGAAGTTTAATGATATTCAAGAGACTTAAGGCCCCTCCGTTAATGGTGGGGTTTGTCTCTTTCTGATAAGAGCTTGGAGGAAACGGAAATGATCAAACGGATTCAAGCGTGGCTGAGCCGTAAAGACAGGCAACAGTCAGTCGAGATTTCACCGGATAACATTCCCCGGCATGTGGCTGTGATTATGGATGGTAATGGACGCTGGGCTAAACGGCGCGGCTTACCGCGCGTTATGGGTCATCAAAACGGCATGAAGGCTGTCAAACGTGCTACGATCGCTGCAGACGAATTAGGTATTAAATACTTAACGATGTATGCGTTCTCGACAGAAAACTGGATACGCCCGAAAGAAGAAGTCGATTACTTGATGCGTTTGCCTGGGGAGTTTCTGGCGATTGAGCTTGATGAGCTAATCGAGAAGAATGTTCAAGTACGCATGATGGGTGACGCTGACGCTTTACCTTCATATACCCGTAAGGCTATGGAAGAGGCGGTAGCTCGAACAAAAGAGAATACTGGATTGATCTTAAATTTTGCTCTTAACTATGGTGGACGCAATGAAATAGAAGGCTGTATGCGCAGTTTAGGGAAAGATATCCAAGCTGGTATATTGTCGCCAGAAGAAATTACATCAGAGTTGATTAACAACAGACTATTAACTGCTGGTTTACCCGATCCTGATTTGTTGATACGAACAAGTGGAGAAATTCGGCTTAGCAATTTTATGTTATGGCAGATTGCCTATAGTGAATTGTGGTTTACTGATGTGTACTGGCCTGAGTTCGACAAAGAGCATTTGCATCAGGCCGTTGCTGAATATCAACGACGAACACGCCGTTATGGTGGACTGAAGTAGCTTGTTAGGAGATGGAACCTTTGAAGCAGCGATTGATTACCGGAATTGTTGCCGGAGTATTATTTTTAGGGTTATGTGTACTGGGAAACTGGCCGTATCAGGTTCTGCTTATTGCTATGGCTCTTATAGGTTTTTATGAATTTGTCAAAATGATAGGTATTCCTACGCTTTCCGGTACTACTGTTCTGGGTTACGCAGCTATTCTAAGCTTCATGATCCCATGGAATTTGCTTGGTGTTACTGCGCCGTTGTCCTGGGAGCAAGGGATTTGGATTCTGCTGTTATTGTTCCTTCTGGTCACCGTTTTTACTAAAAATAAATTAGATATTCGAGTAACAGCCTTGCTGTTTACTGGTATAGTATACATTGGAATGGGCTTCTCTTATATGGCCGTGGCTCGTGCATCGGATGACGGACATGGTTTGTTCTGGACTTTTTTGCTCCTGTTCTGCATTTGGGGCAGTGATGCGGGGGCATATTTTGTAGGCAGAAGCTTTGGCAAGAACAAGCTCTGGCCGGCCATCAGTCCTAACAAAACGGTGGAAGGTGCTGTTGGCGGGGTACTGATCTCGATGCTTATTTCTATCGTGTTTGCGCTGCTTGCTCCTGAACACTTGACGATAGGACGAGCGTTGCTTATTGGGCTTTCTTGTGCGATATTAGGACAGCTTGGAGATCTTGTGCAGTCAGCTTATAAACGTGCGTATGGCATTAAAGACTCAGGTACACTTTTGCCAGGGCATGGCGGTATTCTTGATCGATGTGACAGCTGGATTATCGTATTTCCATTCGTACATATTGTAATGCTTATGCCTTACTATTAAACGAAGGGAGAGAGAGTATAACTATGAAAAAAATAAGTGTTCTAGGTTCGACGGGTTCGATCGGCACTCAGACTCTAGATGTCATCGCAATGCACCCAGACTCTTTTGAAGTAGATGGCTTGGCGGCCGGAACAAATACAGCATTATTACTGGAACAAGTTCGTCGTTTTAACCCGCGTAGAGTCTCAGTGGCAACGAAAGAGCTGGCAGATGAGATTAGATCCAGCCTACCTTCTGGTATAGAGCTTTACAGCGGGAATGAAGGGCTTGTTGAAGTGGCGGCTGGCGGCGATGCCGAAATGGTCGTAACGGCTGTTATGGGAAGCGTAGGGCTTCAATCAACACTAGCGGCAATTGAAGCCGGCAAACATATTGGACTCGCCAATAAGGAGACATTAGTAACGGCCGGACATTTGGTCACTGATCTTGCTAATCGTAAGGGAGTTAAGCTGTTGCCGATTGATAGTGAGCATTCAGCTATTTATCAATGTCTCAATGGCGAGAATATCTCAGATATTGCCTACATCACTTTAACAGCATCCGGCGGCTCATTCCGTGACTTTACGCGTGATCAGCTTAAGGATGTGACGGTAGAAGATGCGCTTCGTCATCCGAATTGGAGCATGGGCGCGAAAATAACGATAGATTCTGCTACAATGGTGAACAAGGGCTTAGAGGTTATTGAAGCGCATTGGTTATTCGGTCTTCCGTATGAACAAGTGAATGTGCTGCTGCACCCGGAGAGCATCATTCACTCTTATGTTGAATTCCGTGACAGCAGTATTATTGCCCAGCTTGGCAATCCCGATATGCGTGTCCCGATTCAATATGCACTTACTTATCCAGATCGTTGGGAATCTCCGGCACAGCGTTTGTCGTTAGCTGAGATAGGACGTTTGACCTTCCGTGAAATGGACTTTGAACGTTACCCTGCACTGAAGCTAGCGATAGATTGCGGAAAAGCTGGTGGAACGGCGACTACTGCTTTCAACGCTGCGAACGAAATAGCAGTTGCTCGATTCTTGAGTCATGAGATCTCGTTCCTGCGTATTGAGGAGATTATCGGAGAAGTGCTAGATCGTCATAATAACGAGCATAATCCGAATCTGGAACAAATTGAATCCTGTGATAGACGTGTTCGAGAGCTGGCAGCTACGCTGTAGAACGTAGAAAGATCTCCTTTTAAAAATATAAGAAAGTATAAGTTTCACTTTATACATTATCCTTATATTTCTCGCGTAAACGCGTACCGTCTCCTTAAGGAACACTGATGGCGTTATTGCTTGACTGGAAATACTTACTTTGCCCTAAAAATAGGTTGGGACAGTTGATTCTCTTGTGCCTGATCGGAGAATAATGATAAATTAAGAGGACATACTTCGGTCTTACACCTAAAGGGGGATGATACGTTTGGAAATGGTTCAGGTCGTTTTTTTAACGGTGCTCATGTTTTTTGTACTTGTGACTGTACACGAATGGGGTCACTATTATTTTGCCAAACGCGCCGGTATTCTCGTGAGGGAATTTGCTATCGGTTTCGGTCCGAAACTGTTTTCTTATAAACGGAATGAGACTCAGTTCACTCTTCGCTTACTGCCTTTTGGCGGTTATGCCCGCATGGCTGGTGAAGATCCTGAGATTGTCGAGATTGGTTCTGGACAGACCATTGCGGTAAGGCTCGGACAAGACAATAAAGTTAAAAACATTTATCTGGATGCACTAGACACCCGTAGAAATGTTATCCGTGGTGAGGCGCTGAGTACCGATCTCGAAGATAAATTGCAGATTACCTTAGATGTGGACGGAGAAGTTACTACTTATGATGTTCATCCGCAAGCGATGATGATTAAAGGGACGCAACAGACACAAATTGCACCTAAAGATCGTCAATTCGGCAGCAAGACCGTGGGTCAGCGTGCGTTGGCTATCGTTGCGGGTCCTGTGATGAACTTTCTGTTAGCCTTTGTACTCTTCGCCATTCATTTGCAAATGGTCGGGATTCAAGTTGAAAATCCTACTTTTGTTAAGATTGGCGACGTCTCCGAAGGAATGCCGGCGCAAGAAGCAGGACTCCAAAAGGGCGATATCATTGTCTCCATCAATGGTGAGAAAATCGGTGCTGATTACCAAAAAATGATTAGCTTGACCTCGGAGTCCAAAGGTAAAGAAATGAACTGGACGCTGCAACGGGGAGAAGAAACCCTTAACGTTAAGCTAGTTCCTCGTAGTATGGAAGGACAAGAAGGCGGTAAAATAGGCATCACTCCTGAGCTACCTACTCGTAAAGCTGGTTTTGGCGAGACGATAACAGGTTCAGGAAAAGCTATGGTCGATACGACAGAAGCTATCTTTTTGGGCTTTAAACAATTGATCAATAAATTCAATATGGATGATATTGGAGGTCCGGTTCGTACGTTTGAGGTAACCGGTCAAATTGCTCAACAAGGTATTCAGTATCTTACATACTGGGCCGCTATTTTGAGTCTATATCTGGGGATATTTAACCTCTTGCCGATTCCGGCACTCGATGGAAGCCGTCTGGCATTCCTAGGTGTTGAGGCACTGCGTGGCAAACCTGTGGATCCGGGTCATGAAGGCATGGTTCACTTTGTAGGTTTTGCACTGCTATTTTTATTAATGATTGCTGTTACGTATAATGATATTTTACGTTTGATCAGCGGCTAATTTTCTTCGGGAGGCATTCCATTACATGGCTAAAGATAAACAATTCGTTACGGAAATCACGCCGCAAAGCGAGGATTTCTCACGCTGGTATATTGATGTTATTAAAAAAGGAGACTTGATGGATTACTCTCCTGTTCGTGGCTGTATTGTATTTAAGCCAGAAGGCTATGAAATATGGGAGCATATTCAGGAGGAAATGAACCGTCGCCTCAAGGAAACTGGGCATCGAAACGCTTATTTTCCAGTGTTCATTCCAGAGAGTTTCTTTCAGAAGGAAAAGGATCATATTGAAGGCTTTAATCCAGAGCTGCCATGGGTAACAGAAGCGGGTGGTGACGTACTTGAGGAACGTCTCGCAGTTCGTCCTACTTCAGAGACCATGTTCGGCCACATGTACTCTAAATGGATTCAATCTTATCGTGACCTTCCTGTACTTATCAATCAATGGGCGAACGTGGTTCGTTGGGAGAAACGTACATTACCATTTATCCGCACGACTGAGTTTCTTTGGCAAGAAGGGCATACCGCGCATGAGAATGAAGCGGAAGCTCGTGAAGAAACTATGCGGATGCTGGATAACTACCGTGATTTTGTCGAGACCTATCTTGCCATTCCGGTTATTACTGGACAAAAGACACCTTCCGAGCGTTTTGCCGGTGCGGTAGATACGTATTCTATTGAAGCGATGATGAAGGATGGACGCGCTGTTCAGGCTGCTACTTCACATTACCTCGGCACCAAGTTTGCCACAGCTTTTGAGATTCAATATTTAAGCCGTGACAATAATTTGGAGTATGTACACACTACTTCATGGGGCTCAACCACTCGCTTGATTGGCTCCTTGATTATGGTACATGGAGATGACCGCGGTCTTGTTCTGCCGCCTAAGGTAGCTCCAACGCAAGTTATTATGATTCCTATCGGACCTCCTAAGACCCGCGAAGCTGTGATTGGGCGGACGGACGAGCTGTTCAAGGAATTGAAGAATGCTGGCGTTCGTGTACGTGTGGATGATCGTTCAGATGTTACTCCAGGCTGGAAGTTTAATGAATATGAAATGCGTGGAGTGCCAGTACGTTTGGAGCTTGGACCACGCGACATGGAGAATGGCGTCTGCGTTCTCGTCTCACGTGTCACCGGTGAGAAGAAGGTTATTCAACAGGAAAACCTCGTAGAAGAGGTTCAAACAATGCTTGAACAGGTTCACAACGAAATGTTCGAACGTGCCCTGAAATTCCGCGAGGACCACTTCTATTCTGTGGATTCCTTGGAGGAAATGAAGGCTTCGATGGATGAAAAACGTGGATTTGCTCTAGCTGGATGGTGTGGTTCCGAAGAATGCGAGTCCAAAGTTAAGGAAGAGACAGGTGCGGGTAGCCGCAATATTCCTTTTGATCCAGCGGAGACTAAGCAAGTCTGCATTTGCTGTGGCCAACCAGCCAAGCATACTGTGGTTTTTGCAAAGGCATATTAATCTTTAGGCACCGATCAACAGTCTTGTAGTATTTTAATTTAGCTTCTGGAGAGAGGAGTCGGCGGGCCGTAAGAACCCAATGCTTTTTGAAACCAGAAGCTTTTTAAAATATAAGAATTTATAGGAATTCGCTATAAATTATCCTTATATTTTTACGAGAAACAGTTATCGTCTTTAAAAGGCGACAACATCGTTTCTTCTTATCATATTGTACTTTCACTGTATATCATGGATAGTTTTAACTGGGTTATTAAAGGTGGGAGGAAAGCATGGAACAAAACCAGGAGAGAAGAAAAAGGTTCGAGCTCTTGATGAAGCAGGGTGAAATTCCGCCTGCAATCATGGATCCCTACTTTTTAGACGGGTATATAGAACGTGTTGAGATCAGTCGCGGCAACCGGGACTGGCAAATCGTTATTACGAAAGAAAGTCTGGTTCCAGCACAGGTATATCGGACATTTAGCCTTAGAATGCGGGAGAAGCTACAGCATATAGCTAAAGTAAGCTTTTTGTTCCTATATGATGAGAAGGTTAGTAGAGCGGAGCTTGTCCAAGAATATTGGGGACTGTTTTTGGAGTGGGTGCATCGGGAGATTCCATCGGTTAATGGCTGGCTGACACGTTCTACCCAAGAGCTTAAAGATGACACTTTAATGCTGACGATGAGTGATTCCACTTCTATGGAGTTGGCTCGCAAAAAAGGCATCGATGGAGCAATTATTAAATTTTATGATAAGTATTTCGGTCTCTCCTTAAAAGTTAAATTACTAATGGCGGAGAACGAAAATAATAATGTTGAAGCATTCGAAGAATTTCAGCAAAAGCTTCAGCAAGAACAACGCGAGATTGTTGAGCAGATGATGACTGCTGTGGAAACAGAAGCTCCTGCTGATGATAGCGATCCTAATGAAGTAATTAAGCTTCAAGTGGGGTATGAAATTAAGGAACAGGCTGTGCCGATTCTTGAAATTCAAGATGAAGAGAAGAAAATTACAATTCAGGGTACCATTTTTGGTCTGGATCGTAAGGAGCTTCGCAATGGCAGTACCTTGTTCACTTTCAGTCTGACCGATTTTACGGATTCTCTACAAATGAAGATGTTCGCGAAGACTAAAGATGATCTGAAGGTTATGAGTCAGCTAGCTAATGGCAAATGGGTAAGAGCACGCGGGAAAGTAGAATATGACCGTTTTATGCAGATTCCTGAGCTCGTGATGATCCCTTCGGATTTAACGGAAGTTAAGGCACCGCCTGCACGTAAAGATACTGCTCCTAAGAAACGGGTGGAATTCCACCTTCACACTACGATGAGTACGATGGATGCGGTCACTCCGATCACTACCTATGTCAAAACAGCTGCCCAGTGGGGTCATCCTGCGATTGCTATTTCTGATCATGGTGGCGTTCAGGCTTTTCCTGATGCAAACCATGCAGCTCATAAGCATAAGATAAAAATGATTTATGGTGTGGAAGCTAATGTTGTGAATGACTCTGTGAATATTGTCGAGAATGCTCAGCCTTTGGACTTGAAGACAGCTACCTATGTAGTGTTTGATATAGAAACCACGGGTTTATCGATTACCCGCAATAATATTACGGAGCTGGCGGCCATTAAAATGTGCGAAGGCAAAGAAGTAGACCGTTATTCTACTTTTGTTAATCCGCATGAGAAAATCCCTTATCATATTCAGCAATTGACCAATATTACGGATGAAATGGTTAAGGATGCTCCTGATCTTGAACCAGTACTGCGTAAGTTTGTTGAATTTGTGGGTGACAGTATCCTTGTAGCTCATAACGCCAGATTTGATATGGGTTTTATTCAGGCCTCGTTACGTAAAATAGGTGAACCTGATCTTCCGAATCCATCTCTTGATACGCTTGAGCTCGCTCGCTTACTATATCCAAGCATGAAGAATCACAGGCTGAACACATTAGCCGATAAATATAAAGTTCTTCTGGAGAGCCATCACCGTGCGATTGATGATACCATAGCACTCGGCGGTATATTAACAGGATTGCTCGCAGATGCTGAAAAGATGAAGGGCATGACCCGCCTTGATCGGCTAAACGATTATGTGGGTAATGATCTTTCGAACACAAGACCGTTCCACTGTAATATTTATGCACTTAATCAAATAGGCAAAAAAAATCTCTATAAGCTCATTTCCATGTCACATACGGAATATTTCAAACGTGTACCTTGTATTCCAAAATCCAAGCTGGAAGAGCATAGAGATGGACTGCTAGTCATTTCCGGTTGTGAACGTGGAGAGTTTTTTGAAGCAGTACTCAACAAAACGACTGAGGAAGCCATGGAGGTTGCTCATTTTTATGATGTGCTGGAGATTCAGCCATTGACCATGTACATGCACTTGGTGGACAAGGGTTTTGTAGCAGGCCCTGATGAGCTTCGCGATGTAGTCCGCAAGGTTTGCGAAATAGGGGAACAGTTGAATAAACCTGTTATCGCAACGGGGAATGTGCATTATCTTGAACCCCGGGACAAGCTGTATCGTGATATTACGATTAATGGGATCACAGGCTTTAGTCCGCTTAAAGACCAACGCAAACCGGATGCACACTTCCGCACAACGGATGAAATGCTGTCTGAATTCGAATTTCTCGGTGCTGAAAAAGCGATGGAAGTCGTTGTCACAAATACAGTTGAGCTGGCGGAGCGTTTTGAAGAACTGGAGCTATTTCCAGATAAGCTATTTACACCAATTATTGACGGGGCGGACGAAGAAATTCGCGAGACCTGCTACAATACAGCCAAATCCATTTACGGTGAAGAGCTGCCTGAAGTAGTTATTGCCCGTTTGGAGAAAGAGCTTGCACCGATTATTAAATACGGGTTCTCTGCCAACTATTTGATTTCTGAACGTCTCGTAAAAAAATCAAATCAGGATGGGTATCTCGTAGGCTCGCGGGGTTCCGTAGGTTCTTCTGTAGTCGCTACATTTCTTGGGATTTCAGAAGTTAATCCTTTGCCTGCGCATTATATTTGCCTAGATCCCGAGTGTCGCCATAGTGAATGGTTCCTTGACGGTAGTGTGCGGAGCGGATTCGATTTACCAGATAAAGTCTGCCCGGATTGCGGTCAGAAGCTCAAAGGTGAAGGCCAGGATATTCCGTTCGAGACCTTCCTTGGATTTAAAGGGGATAAAGTCCCCGATATCGACTTGAACTTCTCAGGGGAATATCAGCCGAATGCACATAACTTTACCAAAGAAATGTTTGGTGAGAAAAATGTATTCCGTGCCGGAACGATTGGTACCGTAGCTGAGAAGACAGCCTTCGGATTTGCAAAAAAATACGAAGAACTGCACCAGAAACGTTGGCGTGGAGCTGAAGTTGGCCGTCTGGCGGCTGGCTGTACAGGCGTTAAACGTAGTACGGGACAGCATCCGGGTGGTATAGTCGTTGTTCCAGACTATATGGAGGTAGAAGATATTACGCCAGTACAATTCCCGGCAGATGATGTCAATGCTGAATGGAAGACCACACACTTTGATTATCACGCTTTTGACGCGAATTTGCTGAAGCTTGATATTCTGGGTCATGATGATCCGACGATGATGCGGATGCTTCAGGATTTGACAGGTGTTGATCCAACTTCTATCCCGATGAATGATCCGAAAGTAATGAGCATGTTTAACTCTACAGATGCACTTGGAGTAAGACCTGACGAAATCAGATCACCGGTTGCGACCTATGGTGTGCCCGAAATGGGTACCAAGTTCGTACGTCAAATGCTTATTGAGTCGAAGCCGTCCAGCTTTGCTGACTTACTGCAAATATCAGGTTTGTCTCATGGTACTGGAGTTTGGCTTGGTAACGCTCAAGAGCTTATAAAGAATAACACTTGTAACATTAAGACCGTTATCGGTTGTCGTGATGACATCATGCTCTTTTTAATTTATAAAGCGGGAATGGATGCGAGCTTGGCCTTTAAAATTACCGAGAGTGTTCGTAAAGGTAAAGGTTTGTCTGACGAATGGATCGAGGAAATGAAAAAGTGCAAGGTCCCACAATGGTATATTGATTCTTGTCTAAAGATTCAATACATGTTCCCGAAGGCGCATGCTGCTGCATACGTAATTTCTGCAGTACGTACCGCCTACTTCAAGCTGTATCATCCTATTGAATATTATGCGACTTATTTCTCTGTACGTGCGGCAGATTTTGATATTGAATTGTGCTGTAAGGGGTATGAAGCCATCAGCCGTCAGATCGTAGAAATTGAGCAAAAAGGATTTCAAGCTTTGCCTAAGGAAAAGGCTATGTTGCCTGTCCTTGAGATGGCTTTGGAGATGACGGCACGTGGGTTTACATTCAAAAACATTGATCTTTACCGCTCAGAAGCGAATAAGTTTATTGTTGATGACAAGAGTTTGATTCCTCCGTTTTCCGCATTAGCGGGAATTGGTGAGAATGCTGCTATCAACATAGCTGCTGCGAAAGATGCTGGAGAGTTCCTGTCTATTGAAGATTTCCAGCAGAAATCAAAGGCAAGTAAGACGGTTATTGAGCTGCTGACTGGCATGGGCTGCTTCCGCGGCTTACCGGAAAGCAATCAACTTTCCCTATTTTAAAGGCTTTAACAACACTTATTTCATGGCTAGAAAAGAGTGCTCCAAAGGGGGAGTCAAGGGCTAGCACTTGTCAGTCCAGTTTCCCTATGGTATAATTTCTTTGGTAATAATGAGATAAGTCCGTTGTGTAAAGAGTGGGGAAACCCACTCTTTATCTTTGGTATATAGCAAAAGACAAGTTCGTGGAGGTAATTTTCTTTTGAGCACACCCAAATCTAAAATTAAACAAACGGTAGAGCAGATGCTCGGGCCCTATCTCGACGACAATGGTTTCGAACTGGTGGACGTTGAATACGTGAAGGAAGGCTCCAATTGGTTTCTGCGTATATTCGTAGATAAAGAAGGCGGCATTGATATTGATGACTGCGGGATCATTAGCGAATATTTCAGTCAGAAGTTAGATGAGAATGATCCTATTCCTGAGGCATATTTCCTTGAGGTTTCCTCGCCGGGAGCAGAGCGTCCTCTCAAAAAAGCTGCGGATGTAGCTAAAGCGGTAGGTAAGGACGTGTATGTGACTGTTTATGAGCCGATTCAAGGACTCAAAGAATTTGAAGGTCGTTTGCTCTCGTTCGAGAACGAGGAACTGCTCATCTCCGCGGGCAAAAAAGAACATGCAGTACCGTACGCCAAGGTCGCAAGTGCGAGATTGGCCATTATTTTTTAACGTCTTGAAAGGGGGGCCGGAAATTCATGAGTATGGAGTTTATTGAAGCAATGAATGAGCTGGAGAGGGAGAGAGGCATCAGTAAAGATGTGCTGTTTGAAGCGATTGAAGCGGCGCTGATCTCTAGTTATAAACGTAATTTCAATGCAGCACAGAACGTGCGTGTTGACATGAATCGCAATACAGGTGTCATTAAAGTGTTTGCCCGCAAGTTAATTGTTGAGGAGGTCCTGGATACAAGGACTGAAATCTCATTGCCGGCAGCCAGAGAAATTAACCCGCATTTCCAGCTGGAAGATATCGCTGAGCTTGAAGTGACACCGCGTGATTTTGGACGTATTGCC
Organism: Paenibacillus sp. FSL R5-0636; assembly: GCF_037974255.1. Classification (NCBI taxonomy): domain Bacteria; kingdom Bacillati; phylum Bacillota; class Bacilli; order Caryophanales; family Paenibacillaceae; genus Paenibacillus; species Paenibacillus sp. FSL R5-0636. The sequence continues at coordinate 4,258,815 of NZ_CP150232.1, read as the reverse complement.
GCACAGACTGCTAAGCAGGTTGTAACTCAACGGATTCGCGAAGCAGAGCGTGGACTTATCTATAATGCTTTTATCGACAAAGAAGATGATATCGTTACTGGACTAGTTCAACGTCAAGATATGCGGAACATTTACATTGATCTTGGTAAAATCGAAGCGGTTCTTCCGCTTAGCGAATTGATGCCAGGTGAAAAGTTCAAACAAAGCGAACGCATCAAGGCTTATATCACAAAAGTTGAGAATACAACAAAAGGTCCGCAGATTATGCTCTCCCGCAGTCATCCTGGATTACTGAAGCGTCTGTTCGAGCTTGAAGTTCCTGAAATATTTGACGGTGTAGTTGAGATTCGTTCTGTAGCTCGTGAAGCTGGCTTCCGCTCGAAGATTGCTGTGTATTCCCGCAATCCAGAAGTAGATCCCGTTGGTTCTTGCGTAGGTCCAAGAGGCACACGCGTTCAGACCATCGTTACTGAGCTTCGCGGTGAGAAGATCGATATCGTCCGTTATTCTGATCTGGTGCAGGAATATGTTGCGAATGCACTAAGCCCTTCCAAGGTTCTTGAAGTTCAAGTCTTTGAAGCGGAGAAGATGGCGAGAGTTATCGTTCCTGACTATCAATTATCACTGGCTATCGGTATTAAAGGGCAAAATGCACGTCTTGCCGCTAAACTTACCGGCTGGAAAATTGATATCAAGAGTGAAACTCAAGCGGAGCAGGAATACGGCAGACCGAAATCTTCTATTGATGAAATGCATCAGGATTCCGTCTCCATAGATTAATTAACCTGCTTGACGGGAGGCGTTTGGTATGAAACAAAAAAAGGTGCCGCTGCGTAAATGCGTTGCTACCCAAGAGATGATGCCTAAAAAAGAGCTGATTCGTGTGGTAAGAACGCCTGAAGGTGAAGTGCTGATTGATCTGACGGGTAAGAAGTCAGGCCGTGGTGCTTACATATGCGGCAAGCTTGAATGCTTTCAGCTGGCACAAAAGAACAAAGCACTTGACCGTGCATTGAAATGTCAAGTGAGTCCTGAAATCTACGCCCAGCTAGCCCGGGAGTTTACATCCGTGGAAGAGCAGTTCCTAGCAGCAAAGGATAGTGAGGATAATGAGTAAGGCGCTTTCTTATTTAGGGCTTGCCATGAGAGCAGGCAAGATAGTCACCGGTGACGAGGCTGTACTCAAAGCTGTACGGTCTTCAGAGGCGAAGCTGGTCGTTCTGGCAGGTGACGCTTCAGATAATACCCAAAAAAAGTTCCGTGATAAATGCGGAACTTACGATATTCCACTAGTAATCGCATTTCACCGGGATGAACTCGGTGCAAGTATTGGTAAAGACCAGCGTGTAGTACTGGCCATTACGGATAAAGGATTCGCGGAAATGATCTCCAAGCAACTCGGAGATACTGTCGGAGGTGGATTTATTGACTAAAGAAGAGAACAAAGATAAATTGCGCGTGTACGAATACGCAAAGTCACTAAACATGAGCAGTAAAGAAATTATTACTATTCTGAAGCGTTTGAATGTCCCCGTGAATAATCATATGAGTGTCATGGAGAATGGATCCGTGAACAAAGTTGAACAGTTCTTTAAGGATATCAAATCAAACGCTGCAGCCAAGCGGGATACCGGCACCAGCAGCCGGCCGGTAACAACCGGTGCGGTAACAGCCGAACCTCAAAGTGCTCAGAATGCCAACAAAAATCAACAGGAAAAGCAGGTAGGTATGAACAGTAACCAAAACAACAACCAATCGACGACGTCCCCAAGGCCCCAAAGCGGACAAGATTCCCGCAGAACACAAACAGGTTCAACGCAGAATGCACGTCCGCAACAAAGCGGTGCTCCACGTACTAACAGTACTAGCAGTACTAGTAGCAGCCGCCCGCAAAGCAGCACTACCGGCGGCAATCGCCCACAAGGTAGCAATACCGGTGGCAGCCGTCCGCAAGGCAGTAATACTGGCGGCAACCGTCCACAAGGAAGCAACACAAGTGGCAGCCGTCCGCAAGGCAGCAATACTGGTGGTAGCCGCCCACAAGGCAGCAACACTGGTGGAAGCCGTCCACAAGGAAGCAACACAAGTGGCAGCCGTCCGCAAGGACAAAACAGTGCACCACGCACTGACAGCCGTCCACAAGGTCAATCTGGCACAGGCGGAGGTTTCACACGCGGTGATGACAGAGGTCCTAAAAAGAACACAACTGGTGGCAGACCAAATAATAATCAAAGACGTTTTGATGATGGTAAAGGTGGTAACTACCGCGGTCGTGGTGGTAAGAATGGTCGTGGCAAGAACCAACCAATGGTACACCGCGAGAAGATCGATAACACACCTAAGAAAATCATCGTTCGTGGCAGCATGACCGTTGGTGAAACAGCGAAATTGCTTCACAAGGATGCTTCTGAAGTAATCAAAAAGCTGATTTCAATGGGTGTTATGGCTACCATCAACCAAGAACTTGATATCGACACCATTTTGCTACTCGCTGCTGAATTTGGCGTAGAAGTAGAAGTGAAGATTCCTGTTGATGAGGACAGCTTCGAAACAGTGGAAGAGAATGACAATGAAGAGGATCTTCAGACTCGTCCTCCAGTAGTTACTATTATGGGTCACGTTGACCATGGTAAAACTACACTGCTTGATGCTATTCGTTCGACAAATGTGACTCTAGGCGAAGCCGGCGGAATCACTCAGCACATCGGTGCTTATCAAGTAGAAATCAATCAAAAGAAAATCACGTTCCTTGATACGCCTGGTCACGAAGCATTTACTGCTATGCGTGCTCGTGGTGCACAGGTTACGGATATGACAATTATCGTAGTTGCTGCTGATGACGGTGTTATGCCTCAGACCGTTGAAGCTATTGCACACGCTAAGGCTGCTGGACTTCCGATTATTGTCGCTGTTAATAAAATCGACAAGCCGGGCGCAGATCCTGATAAGGTGAAGCAAGAGCTTACAAGTTATGAACTTGTTCCTGAAGAGTGGGGTGGAGATACCATCTTCGTTAACCTCTCTGCGAAACAACGTATTAACTTGGAAGAACTGCTGGAAATGATCCTGCTCGTAGCTGAAGTTAATGAGTACAAAGCGAACCCTGACAAACGGGCACGCGGTACTGTTATAGAAGCTGAGCTTGATAAATCCCGTGGACCAGTTGCTCGTATACTCGTTCAGAACGGTACGTTGAAAGTCGGCGATGCCTTTGTAGCAGGTAACTGCTTCGGACGTGTACGTGCGATGGTCAATGATAAAGGTCGTAAGATTAAAGAAGCTGGACCATCTACTCCAGTAGAAATTACTGGTTTGACTGAGGTGCCACAAGCTGGCGATCCGTTTATGGCATTCGAAGACGAGCGTAAAGCCCGTGCGATTGCTGATAGACGTTCCACTTCCCAACGTCAATCTGAGCTGAATACGAACACCCGTGTAACTTTGGATGATCTGTTCCAGCACATTAAAGATGGCGAGATCAAAGACCTTAACGTGATTATCAAAGCTGACGTACAAGGTTCAGTTGAGGCGCTTAAAGGATCCTTGGCTAAGATCGAAGTGGAAGGCGTACGCGTGAAGATCATTCACAGCGGTGCTGGTGCGATTACTGAATCCGATATTACGCTTGCAGCAGCATCTAATGCTATCGTTATCGGCTTTAACGTTCGTCCAGACGCACAGACCAAAGCAGCTGCTGAGCAAGAAAAAGTAGATGTTCGTCTGCACAACATTATCTACAACGTAATTGAAGAAATCGAAAGTGCCATGAAAGGTATGCTCGATCCTATTTATAAAGAGAATGTTATCGGTCACGCCGAAGTTCGCAGCGTGTTCAAAATCAGCAAAGTGGGTACCATTGCAGGATGTATGGTTACTTCTGGTAAAATTACCCGTAATGCTGAAATGCGCTTGATCCGTAGCGGAATCGTAGTGTTCACTGGTAAGGTTGATACTTTGAAACGTTTCAAAGATGATGCCAAAGAAGTGGCGCAAGGTTATGAATGTGGCATAACTTTGGAACGCTATAATGACGTCCAAGAGGGCGACATTATCGAAGCGTTTCTTATGGAAACTGTAGAGCGCTAAGCGAAGAGGTGAATATAGATGTCTAAAATTAGAGCAGGACGAGTGGGCGAGCAGATCAAGAAAGAGCTTAGTCAACTTATCCAAAGCGGTCTGAAAGACCCTCGAATCGGTTTTGTAACTGTAACTGGCGTAGATGTGACTAACGATCTATCGCAAGCCAAGGTATACTTAAGCGTGTTCGGGGATGAAGAGCAGAAGGCAGACTCGCTTAAAGCGATTGAGAAAGCCAATGGTTTTCTTCGCTCAGAGCTTGGCAAGGCCATTCGCCTTCGGCATACACCGGAGCTGATCTTCAAGATCGACGAATCTGTCGCTTATGGCAGTCATATTGAGAAGCTTCTCGGAGAGCTTCATAAGAACGATTAGAAATAAGTGATTAAAGTGGGGTTCAAAATAGCGTTATGCTATTTTGAACAACCTTTAAAAAGGAGACGGCGAATGCAGAGCTATGAACAAAGTCTCCAGCAGACCCGTGAGTTTCTGCTGGAACACGACGATTACCTTGTAGTGTCGCATGTTCAGCCGGACGGAGATGCAGTCAGCTCCACCCTTGCGGTGGGCTGGCTTCTCTCATGTCTGGGCAAAAAATACACTATGCTGAATGAAGGACCGATCCCGAAGCGAATGGAATACCTATGGCATTCGGATGAAATCATCAATATGGCCTCTAGTGAACCGCCCCGTCAATACAGCAACGTCATCTGTGTGGATTGTGCGGATTTTCAGCGAGTAGGGCTGACAAACCGCTATTTTGCGAATGAGGCTCTTATCCTGAACATTGATCACCATCCAACAAATAACGGTTATGGATTCGTTAATTTAATCAAACCGGATGCAGCTGCGACAGCGGAAATATTGTTCGACCTGCTGAAGACATTCGAGATCGAATGGGATATTGATATCGCCACAGCTATATATACGGGTCTGTTAACAGATACCGGTGGTTTTCGTTATACCAACACATCACCAAAAGTAATGGCAGCTGTATCTGAGCTATTATCCCTTGGAGTTAACGGTCCTGAACTCGCTGAGACATTGCTTGAAGAAATGACGCTGCCACAGGTTAAAATATTAAATAAAGCCTTAAATACGCTGGAATTATCTCCTGAAGGAGATATTGCCTGGCTATATGTTACACCCGAGCATATGATCGAATGTGCTGCTGCTAATGAAGATTTGGAAGGAATCGTAAACTACCCTCGTAATATTCGGGGCGTGGAAGTAGGCATTCTTTTTAAAGTTATTCACGAACATGCGGTCAAGGTTAGTCTACGTTCTGCAGGTAAAGTAGACGTGGCTGCATTGGCGCAAACGTTTGGAGGCGGCGGTCATACCCGTGCTGCAGGTGCGCGTATAGAAGCTACGCTTGAAGAGGCAATAGCTCAGGTGCTTGAGGAGGTAAGACGTCATTTATGAGTGAACTAGAAGGTGTTCTGGCGGTTTATAAACCGGCAGGCTTCACTTCACATGATGTTGTAGCCAAGGCACGTCGTATTCTCGGCATGAAACGGATTGGTCATACGGGGACACTAGATCCCCAAGTGACTGGTGTATTGCCGCTTTGTCTGGGACGTGCGACTCGCGTTGTGGAGTATATTCAGGAGCTGCCCAAAGAATATGTGGCAACACTGAGACTGGGGATGTCCAGTGATACTGAAGACTTAACTGGAACCATTACGGAAACTGTAGATGAGGTTCATGTAACTGAGGAAGAGATTCTTGCAGTGCTTGCCTCTTTCAAAGGTGTAATTTCTCAGGTTCCTCCCATGTACTCTGCGGTGAAAGTGGATGGCAAACGTCTTTATGAATTGGCTAGAGAAGGCAAGACCGTTGAACGAAAAAGTCGTGAAGTAGAGATTTATGAAATCGAAATGACGGATATGACTTGGGAAGGTAATCATCCCGACATCACTTTCCGGGTATTATGCTCCAAAGGCACGTATATTCGAACACTTTGTGTTGATATCGGTCGTGCGCTTGGACTGCCGGGTGTAATGGTGAAGCTGGAGAGAACAATGTCGGCAGGAATTTCTGCCAGCCATTGTTTATCCCTTGAGGATATTGCCGCGCACAAGGAAGCCGGAACATTAGAAGATCATTTAATCGCTGCTGATGAGGCAATTTCGCATTTGCCTAAGCATACCGTTATGGATGAGAAGAAGAAGGCAGCACTGCAGGGTCAACGTTTGTCTTCGCGGTTCATTGCTCCAGAAGTGAAGACAGCAGGTCAAATTCGGCTATACGATCTTCAGGGATTGTTTCTTGGCATTTATGAGCTGGAAGAGACAGGTGCTATTGCCCCAGTAAAAGTGTTTGCACAAGCTTAAATCAATTTTACCAAGTGAATTGTAGGTGAGAAACAGCGTGAGAACCGTAACGTTAACCTATCCGATGTCGCCGGAGACTGCTGCCGAATGGGCACAACCTCAAGTGGCTGCTCTAGGGCAGTTTGACGGCCTGCATCGTGGACATGCCAGTGTCATTACATCCGCTGTGGCCTTAGCCCGTAAACAAGGTGTGCCGGCTGCAGTCCTTACATTTCATCCTCATCCCAAAGATGTTATGGGTAAGGGGGATTATGAAGGGTACTTGACGCCACCCTTTGAAAAGCAAGAGATTCTTGCCAGCATGGGTGTAGATATCCTGTATGTTATTGAATTTAATGAGCAGCTTTCCCGGGTTAGTCCACAGAATTTTGTCTCTGTTATGCTTTTGCCGCTACATATTGTAACTGCAGTTGTTGGCTTTGACTTTCGCTTTGGCTACCAAGGTGAAGGCGATGTTGAGATGCTTCGTAAGCTGGGTGAAGGTGTTATGAATGTGGAAGTTGCTCCTCCTTTTCTGCTTGAAGGCGAAAAGGTTAGCAGCTCCGGCATTCGCAAAAGTCTCCAAAATGGAGATCTGGGACTGGCAAACTCCTGGTTCGGACGTTGCTATCATCTGCGTGGTGAAGTGGGGCATGGTGAGAAGAGAGGCCGCACAATTGGTTTTCCAACTGCCAATTTGAAGCTCAGTGATCATTTTGTCATTCCGACCAAAGGTGTATATGCGGTTCGAGTCTTTTATAAGGATAAAGTTCTGTACGGGGTTATGAATGTGGGCGTTAAACCAACCTTTCATGAGGGTGTGTTGACTCCGAGCTTTGAGGTACATCTGTTTGACTTCGAGGGTGACCTGTATGATCAAGAGCTTAAGGTAGAATTGGTATCTTACATTCGTCCAGAACGGAAGTTTGACTCCATTGGGGCATTGATTACTCAGATTGGCGAGGATGCAGAAACCGCGAAGAAGATTCTGGAGTATAATTTATAGTCATCCCGGACAAGCCGTTTACTTTTGTTAATGGAGATGCTATACTAAGTAACGTTGCTGGCTTACAGCATCATAACCTTAGCTTGGTTGCACGTTCTCACCGACGGTGACGAGGCTAGTGGCGATTATATTGAAGGAGGTGAACAGGATGGCATTAACTCAAGAACGTAAACATCAATTGATCGACGAGCACAAAACTCACGAATCCGATACTGGATCCCCTGAGGTGCAAGTTGCTATCCTAACGGAGAACATCGTTAATTTGACTGACCACTTGCGTACGCACAAGAAAGATCATCACTCCCGTCGCGGATTGTTGAAAATGGTTGGACAACGTCGTAAACTTCTGGCGTATTTGAAAAACAAAGACATCAGACGTTACAGCGCCCTGATCGAAAGACTGGGATTGCGTCGTTAATTTTCCATAAGATTACTCTTAAAGCAGCCTGGTTGTATACCGTATGTCCTTCTCGGAGCGACAGCGGGACAGCTGGGTTGCTTTTTGAAAATTTAGGGAAAACTTAATATTAGGATCGATGAGATTATTCGCAAAAACGGCGGCTTTACTTTTCAGTAAGGCCCAGCCGTTTCTTCTTATATGCATACAGAATAGGTAGCCTCCCTTTGGGACAAGCCTTTCCAATTCATTTAGATCGATATGTGAACCTGCTATTTTAGACTGCGGGTCTACTACTATTCAAGGAGGTATTTATGGAAAAACGTGTAGAAATGCAGCTGGGTGGAAGACGCCTTGTGCTGGAAACGGGCCGCCTGGCTAAACAAGCAAATGCAGCTGTTATGGTGCGTTACGGGGATACTTCGGTATTATGTACCGTTACGGCTTCGAAAGAGCCTAAGGATCTGGATTTTTTCCCGCTTACAGTCAACTATGAGGAAAGATTATATGCGGTAGGTAAAATTCCTGGCGGATTTATTAAACGGGAAGGTAGACCGAGTGAGAAAGCGATTCTGTCAAGCCGTTTGACAGACCGTCCAATCAGACCACTGTTCCCTGAAGGATTTCGTAACGATGTTCAGGTATTGAACATGGTAATGAGTGTGGATCAGGACTGCGCACCAGATATTGCTGCTATGATCGGTACTTCAGCTGCACTTAGTATTTCCGATGTGCCTTTTGATGGACCAATCGGCGGCGTTGCTGTAGGTCGGATTAATGGAGAGTTTGTGATCAATCCGGATATGTCTCAGCAAGCAATCAGTGATGTTTATGTAGTGGTTGCTGGAACGAAGGATGCAATCATGATGGTTGAAGCAGAAGCGAACGAAGTGACGGAAGATGTGATGCTCGAAGCGATTATGTTCGGTCATGATGAAATCCGCAAGATCGTTGCAACCATTGAAGAACTGGTTAAAGTGGCTGGTAAAGAAAAAATGGCTGTGAAGCTGCATACAGTGAATGCTGACGTGAATACTGAGGTCCGTGCATTTGCTGAGGCTCGTCTGGTGGAAGCCGTTAAAATAGCTGAAAAACATGCGCGTCAGGAAGCGATTGATGTCGTTAATGATGAAGCGGTTGCGTATTTCGTAGAGAAGTACATAGAAGCACCGGAGCTTCTGAAAGATGTTAAAGAAGTCCTACATGATATCGTGAAGGATGAAGTAAGACGTCTAATCACACATGATAAGGTTCGTCCAGATGGACGTAAACTTGATGAAATCCGTCCGATTGAATGTGATACAAGTCTGTTACCGCGTACACACGGTTCCGGTCTGTTTACACGTGGACAAACACAAATCCTTAGCGTTTGTACCCTTGGAGCACTAGGTGATGTGCAAATTCTCGACGGAATCGATCCTACTGAAACGAAACGTTTCATGCACCATTACAACTTCCCGCCGTTCAGCGTAGGGGAAGCTCGTCCGCTTAGAGCACCAGGACGCCGTGAAATCGGTCATGGAGCACTTGGAGAACGTGCATTATCCAAGGTTATACCTAGTGAAACTGAATTCCCGTACACGATTCGTCTAGTATCAGAAGCGATTGAATCTAACGGTTCTACTTCCCAGGCAAGTATCTGTGCCAGCATTCTGGCTATGATGGACGCTGGTGTGCCAATCAAAGCACCGGTAGCCGGAGTAGCAATGGGTCTGATCAAAGACGGAGAGCATGTCTCCATCCTGACGGATATTCAAGGTATGGAAGATCACCTCGGAGATATGGACTTCAAGGTAGCTGGTACAGCAGAAGGTGTTACAGCTATTCAAATGGACATTAAGATTGCCGGTATCGACCGCAACATTCTTCAGGATGCACTTCAGCAGGCTAAAGAAGGCCGTCTTTTCATCTTGGACAAAATGAATGAAGCGATCTCTGCGCCAAGACCTAATCTGTCCAAATATGCTCCAAAAATTATTATTATCAACATCAATCCGGACAAAATCCGTGATGTTATCGGTGCTGGTGGTAAGATTATCAATAAAATTATTGAAGAAACCGGCGTAAAAATCGACATCGAACAAGATGGCCGTGTCTTTATCGGTTCTTCAGATGAAGAGATGATCCAAAAGGCACGTTCGATTATCGAAGGACTAGTGCGTGAAGTACAAGTCGGAGAAATCTATGTGGGTACAGTTAGACGTATTGAGAAATTCGGAGCATTTGTTGAACTAATTCCGGGTAAAGACGGATTGGTACACATTTCCCAATTGTCCACTGAGCGCGTAGCTAAGGTTGAAGATGTTGTAGCTGTCGGGGATACAATTACCGTTAAAGTTACCGAAATCGACCAACAAGGCCGGGTTAACCTGTCGCGTAAAGCGGTATTGACTTCGGAAACTGGAGCTAAAGCTTAAGTTTCAATTGTAGAGGTACCTTTTCTAAAGTACCTAATAGCATAATAAAAGGAGACAGAAGCGATTGCGTTCTGGCTCTTTTTTTATATGAAATAAAGTAAAGTGCATCACTATCACGCCTCTTGCCTCTGTTCTTATGACATAAATTCCTCTCTTGTCTCATAGATTGGGACAAAGTGTCTTTGTATTCGTGTGGAACGGACTACAAGTCGTTTCTGCCGGGGAGGAAGTCGTCATGAAGACGGAAAAAGTGGCTTTAGTGGTTGCTTGTATTGCGATCGTGATAGGAATTGGCAGCACTCAGGGACCGGTAAAGGACATGCTTGCGCAATTGAAGCCGCAGGATGACCTAGCTGTGTGGAAGGATATTTCTAAGCCGGAGAACAATGATCTTCGGACACGGATTGAGACCGCCGCAGCCAAACTTAATGCCCCTCCAGTGAATGCCGTGGTTGATCGGGTATGGAAGGCGATTCCGGGTTATAACGGACTTGAGATTGATGTAGAGAGTACATATCGGAATGCTCTTTTGGCGCCAAAAGAACCTATAAAATTTATGTATCGGCAGATTGAACCACAGATATCACTGAATCAACTGGGAGCTGAACCCATATATCGTGGGAATCCGGCCAAACCGATGGTATCGTTGATGATTAATGTGGCGTGGGGAAATGAGTACATTGTGCCAATGTTGGATGTTTTGGATGAAGAGAACGTTAAAGTTACGTTTTTTCTGGATGGGAGCTGGCTGAGTAAAAATCCGGAGCTGGCTAAAGAAATGCTAAAACGTGGTCATGAGATGGAGAATCATGCTTATACCCACCCTAATATGAGTACTTTAAGTCGTGCGCGAGCTACTGTAGAAATTGAGAAGACACAAAAGCTGTTAAAGGAATCGCTTGGAGTCACTAATAAATGGTTCGCACCCCCTTCTGGTGATTTCGATCAGGAGACAGTAGAAATTGCCAGCAGTTTAGGGCTCAAGACCGTACTATGGACCGTGGATACCGTGGATTGGCGTAATCCTTCTCCTGAATCTGTAGTTGCCAAAATCACAAGCAAAGCGGAACCAGGCACTCTAGTCTTAATGCATCCCACAGCCTCATCCTCCAAAGCTCTGAGGGCCATGATACGTGGAATCAAAGCAAAAGGGTTGCAGTTAGGCACAGTTAGTCAAACGCTCTCAGCAGAGCGGCTGATCCCCTCTAATGTTGAGTGAGAGCTGTATTTCTGGTAGGATTATAGGCACGTGTAATTAAATTAGATAGAACATGGCTATTTGCCAGGAGGACTTGAAGTGGAAAAAATAGTGTTATCCAATGGTTTACGAGTGGTAATGGAGAAAATCCCGACTGGCCGGTCCGTTTCTTTCGGAATCTGGGTAAAGACAGGCTCTCGGAATGAACACCCTGGAAACAACGGGATATCCCATTTTGTAGAACATATGCTTTTTAAAGGTACGGATCGGTACAGCGCCAAGGATATTGCTGAGCAGTTTGACGCCATCGGGGGCAATGTAAATGCGTTTACCTCAAAGGAATATACATGTTATTATGCTAAAGTACTGGATGAGCATCTGCCCATCGCTGTAGATGTATTAGCGGATATGTTCTTCCGTTCACGGATGGACGCTGAAGAGCTGGAGAAAGAAAAGAATGTCATCCTTGAGGAAATCTCCATGTGCGAAGACACGCCGGATGATCTTGTACATGATTTGATGTGTGCTGCTGCCTACAAGGACCATCCGCTAGCGTATTCCATCCTTGGCTTGAAGGAACGGCTGATGGAGATGAAGCCGGATGATCTTCGGGCGTATATGAAGGAACAATACACGATTGAGAATACGGTTATAAGTGTAGCCGGCAACATTAGTGATGGATTGATCGAACTGCTGGAACAGCATTTTGGTTCTTTTGATAATCATGGTACAAGTGCGCCGCTGACTCCACCAGATTACTATGGAGAACTCTTATTTCACCGCAAGAAAACAGAGCAGAATCACATCTGTCTTTCCTTGCCTGGCGTACGTTCTGGCGATCCCTTGCAATATGCTATGGTGCTGATCAATAATGCCGTAGGCGGAGGGATGAGCTCTCGTATGTTCCAGGAAATTCGTGAAAAACGCGGATTAGCTTATTCGGTGTATTCCTATCACAGCTCCCAGGCAGATTCTGGTCTGTTTACGGTCTATGCTGGTACAGCGCCCAAGCAAACAAAAGATGTCATGGAGTTAATCAAGGAAATGATGTACGAACTTGCTACCAACGGCCTCAGTGAAGATGAGCTGAGAAAAGGCAAGGAGCAGCTTAAAGGCAGTCTCATTCTTAGTCTCGAAAGCACTAGCAGCCGAATGAACCGTATCGGAAAAAATGAACTTATGCTCGGAAGACATAATACATTGGACGATATGATCGCCAAAATTCAGCTAGTGACGATGGACAATATCAACAGTGTGCTGGACCATATGTTCGCGGAGCCGCTTTCTTTAGCGATGGTAGGCTCATCAGATAAAGCTATTGCAAATGTTAGGAGAGATGATCTTGTCTTATTACGTACAAATCAATAAACTTACTGGAAACGAGGATGTAAATCTTCCTTGTAAAATGTCGGAGCAAGCTTCCGGTTATGATCTTTATGCTGCAGTTGCGGGTGAAATTGTACTTGCACCAGGAGAGCGTGCTTTAATTCCAACGGGGATTTCACTGGCTATGCCAGAGGGGCTTGAAGCGCAGATCCGTCCGCGTAGTGGACTGGCCTTGAAGCACGGGATTACCTGCTTGAATACACCTGGAACTATAGACGCTGATTACCGCGGAGAGATCAAAGTACTCTTGATCAATCTGGGGCAGGAGCCGTTTGCTATCGCTCGCAATGAGCGGATTGCCCAAATGGTATTTCAAGCTGTTCCAGTGGTTAATTTGGTGGAAGTGGAAGAGTTGTCCGAAACACAACGTGGAGCCGGAGGCTTTGGTCATACTGGCAAATAAGACTGTTGATATAATTCATTTAAAAAGCTTACGAATTCATGCCCAAGGCATGATTCGTGAGCTTTTTTTGTTATGCAGAGTTAATTATCATTAAACATTATTTTCTTCGATTGTTATGCAGATAGCATTTTATAAAGTGCTATCTGCTACTCCAACTACATCCGATTTCCCCATCGAATAAACTCAGCATTTTCATTGGCGCTCTGCCACAACTCTAACCCTACCGTCAAATTAAAAACGAAGCCCCTATCGGACCTCAGCGCTCTTATTAACAACAAATCTTCTTAATTTGGCTGTTTTCGGACCCCAGTGTCACTATTGGATAAAAACACCTGATATCGAACCTGTTTATGTCGAATAAGAGCTCTCCAGTCCGAAACTCCTCCTAAAAGACAAAAAATACACAAATAGTTGCATCTCGGTCCGTAACTCATCAGCCGTAAGCCATCTGCTCATCAGCCATCAGCCATGCGTGCCGGGGATTTCATTTCCGCTCTTCACCCATTAACTATGCCCAGCATAAGATGCTTTATAGTCGATAGTGTATGTTGAAAGGAGCGTCATCCCTATGCTTACTGGCGTCAGGATCGTGTTCCTGGGCGGGGACGCGAGACAGCTTGAAGTGATTCGGAAATGTGTGGAATTGGATGCGACGGTAAGCGCTGCCGGGTTCGATAAGTGGGAGACCCCTAGCCCAGGGGTGAGCCTGGAACAATTGACGGTAGAGCTGCTAAGTAATGCAGATGTATTAGTGTTGCCCACGGTAGGCTGTGATGATGAAGGAAATATTAGTGCTCTATTTTCTTCTGAGCGTTTAACGATTCTGGAGGAGCATTTCACTGCGCTGCCATCCGATTGTTTAGTGTATACCGGTATGGCTAAAAGTTACTTGCGCGGGATGTGTACCAAGCACTCACTAAAGTTAATCGAACTGCTTAATCGTGATGATGTGGCTATTTACAACTCTATCCCGACAGCGGAGGGAGCGCTGGTAATGGCCATTCAGAACACGGATTTTACGATTCACAGCTCGAAATCAATGGTGCTTGGTTTAGGTAGAACTGGATTTACAATGGCTCGAAGTCTACAGGGACTGGGGGCTAGTGTAAAGGTTGGTGTCAGAAAACAAGAACATTATGCACGTGCTGAGGAAATGGGCTGGAAGCCTTTTATGACCAGTGAGCTGCTGCTTCACGTACCGGATGTGGATCTTATATTTAATACGATACCAAGTATGATCATCACCGCTCAGGTGCTCTCGCGGCTTGCGCCGCATTGCGTAATTATTGATCTGGCATCTGCACCAGGCGGTTGTGACTTTCGTTATGCTGAAAAACGTGGGATTAAGGCGATGCTGGCTCCAGGACTCCCTGGCATTGTAGCTCCAAAAAGCGCTGGGATTATTATGGCAAATGCGCTGGTACAGTCGATTTCGGACGAGGCTTTAATCAAGGGGGACGAATAAAATGGATTGGCACGGAAAAACAGTAGGGTATGCGATCACTGGATCTCATTGCACTTTTGCTGAGGTAATGCCACAAATTCAGCGCTTCGTAGACGGGGGAGCAAACGTAGTACCTATAGTTTCAGCATCTGTACTAGGAACAGACACCCGCTTTGGGACATCGCAAAATTGGTTAAAACAGTTGAAAGATATAACAGGGAATGATATCATTTCTACAATTGTTGAAGCGGAGCCGCTGGGTCCTTCCAAGCTGCTGGATGTGCTGACAATAGCACCTTGCACAGGAAATACAACGAGTAAACTGGCTAATGCCATGACGGATAGTCCCGTGCTAATGGCAGCTAAATCGCAGATGCGCAACGGACGTCCACTAGTTCTAGCGATATCTACAAATGATGGATTGGGCCTAAATGCCGCAAATATTGCTAAGCTTCTGGTGGCTAAACATATTTATTTTGTACCATTCGGTCAAGATAACCCTGAGGGTAAACCTAACTCGCTCGTGGCACGCATGGATCTTATCCCGGAAGCTTGCTATGCCGCTTTGCAAGGTAAACAACTACAGCCGATGATCATCGAACGGTTTCATTCAGCATAGAAAATTAACAGAACTCGGCTGATTTTGTTGTGGACAATAAAAGGGGAGATGCACCAAATGAGCAATGAGAAGTGCCAAGATAACGTAGTGGAAACAGCTAAGTTCATTGCTATCAAAAAAATATAAGCAATATTGCTACCGTCCTCAGGTTCGAGGGCGGTACAGCCATTTAACAACTTACTTAACGAATAAGCTCACGTACCGTAATCTTTTCACGAATGATTAGTGTGTTTGCTTTGATAATAATGGGGGAATTATACATGGGTATTCTGGTACAAAAATTCGGAGGAACATCGCTATCCACACCGCAAGCTAGAGAACACGTAATCCGCAATGTCAAAAGAGAGCTGGCAAGTGGCTACAGTCTTGTTATTGTTGTATCGGCCATGGGCCGTCGCGGAGAGCCTTACGCAACAGACACTTTGCTGGAATGGGCCGTGCAGAACGGAGATGCACTTCCTGACCGGGAAAAAGATCTCCTGATGTGCTGCGGTGAAATTATTTCAGCTACTACTCTATGTGGGCTGTTGGAGAATGAAGGTATCGCTTCTACAGTATTAACGGGAGCTCAGGCAGGATTTCTGACAGACAGCAACTATGGCAATGCCAGAATTCTGGATGTACGTCCGGAACGCATTCTCCGTGAGCTGCGTGAGGATAAAGTGGTTATTGTTACCGGGTTCCAGGGCCAGACTGAAGCGGGTGATTTAACAACTTTAGGCCGTGGCGGTAGTGATACCTCTGCTACAGCACTGGGTGCTGCTCTTCATGCTGATATGGTGGATATTTATACGGATGTTAACGGGATACTTACAGCTGATCCACGGATCGTTGAAGATGCTAAGCCATTAACTTACGTTAGTTATACTGAAATTTGCAATATGGCTCATCAGGGAGCAAAAGTCATTCATCCACGTGCGGTTGAGATTGCTATGCAGGCACAGATTCCAGTTCGTGTTCGTTCAACCTTTTCAGAAGCTGAAGGTACGCTGGTTACGAATCCAGAAGGATTTAACGATATCCAAGCAGGGGGTATTGTGGATCGATTCGTTACAGGGATTGCTTATGTCAGCAATGTTACACAGATTTCTGTAGAATGCCCGGACGGTAACGGAACCGGAGTGCAATTGCAAATCTTTAAGAGTATGGCAGATAACGGGATAAGCGTTGATTTTATTAATGTAACACCTACGGAAGCTCTTTATACGGTTTTTGATGACAAATCAGAGAAGGCTATTTCTGCTCTGCAACAGCTGGGTTTGCGACCTAAGAGTTTATCGGGTTGTGCCAAAGTTTCTGTTATCGGGGGCGGAATTAACGGTGTGCCTGGTATTATGGCGCGCATCGTTGAGGCGCTTAGCTCGCAAAACATTCAAATTCTACAATCCGCGGATTCGAATACAACGATATGGGTGCTTGTGAAAAAAGAAGATATGGTGCAGTCCTTGCGTTCGCTGCATGCTATGTTTGAATTGCACCGCTGACAGGGAGGAATTCAAAGTGGATTTCGGAAGATTAATAACAGCCATGGTAACCCCTTTTGATGGGGATGGAGAAATCAACTGGGATGTAACTTCACAGCTTGTCGATTATTTAATTGAGGTACAGAAATCAGAGGCTTTGGTTGTCTGCGGAACGACAGGGGAATCGCCTACGTTAAGCGATGAGGAAAAGCTGCAGCTGTTTTCTTTTGTGCTGGAAAAGGCGAATGGACGTTGTAAAGTTATTGCTGGAACTGGCAGCAATAACACGAAACATTCCATTCATCTGACGAAGGAAGCAGAGAAAATAGGTGTAGATGGAGTGCTTTTGGTCGTTCCTTATTATAATAAACCGAATCAGGAAGGTCTTTATCAGCATTTTTCCACGATTGCTTCAGAGACTTCATTACCAGTGATTCTATATAATGTTCCAGGTCGAACAGGTGTAAGTATGAGCGTGGCCACTACCCTGCGACTTGCTGAGATTCCGAACATCATTGCTACGAAAGAATGCGCGTCTGTGGATCAGGTAACACTTATTGCCTCTGCTTGTTCAGATGATTTCCGTGTATATACAGGTGATGATGCCTCGGGTCTTGCCAGTCTGGCTGTTGGTGGATACGGAATTATAAGTGTATCTAGCCATGTGGTTGGTGCGCAGATGTCAGAAATGATTTACGCTTATACCTCCGGCAATGTTCAGCTTGCTGGAGAGATTCATCGCCAGCTGTTCCCGATTTTTAAAGGAATGTTTGAATGCCCACAACCGCTGCCCAATCCATCAGCAGTAAAATATGCTTTAGGACTCAAGGGGATCCCTGTGGGCGGAGTCAGATTGCCACTTATTTCGCCAACGGAAGCGGAAGCGGCTTTTATTGAAGGACTATTTCACTAAGAATTAATCATTGATGATGAACGTTCTAAACCGGCTACTCTATTGGGGGAGCCGGTTTTTGCATTTATATTTTTTTTCTGAAATATTGAGACGAATTTAAGGAAAGAATTTGGATACGAGGCGGATGACTTGTCTTTTGCCAAAAAAATCATGTATAATGATCTTAAGTGACTGGGTGCGGTTAAAATTAAATATGCGGTAATCTTCCGTCAATGTAATACATTGTGAGACAGGATAGGTCCCAAGATGAGTCTGTTTAAATAAATGACATGTCTTCGCGCGAGGGGCGCGACGGTGAATTTTGACGGCGTTTGTCCGCTTCAATATGAACTTTACTGCCCGGAATCGGGAGCTTTCGCATTGCGCATTTTACAGATTTCAGGAATTTCCTTGTTGATTGGAAGTTATTAGCTGTTTGAAGAATGTGTTCAGCGCCGCTGAAATAATCGAAGTTCGATATTTACCAATAAAAGTATGACGTCCAACATCATAGGAGGGTTAGATTCATTTGTCCAAAAAAAACAACAACGATAAATTGACGATTTTCGCATTGGGCGGAGTCGGAGAAATCGGGAAAAACATGTATGTTATTCAATACGGAGCTGACATTGTAGTCGTGGATTCGGGACTCAAGTTTCCTGAAGAGGATATGCTCGGTATTGACATCGTAATTCCTGATATCTCGTATTTGACAGAGAACCGTGACAAGGTAAGAGGTATTGTGCTTACTCACGGACACGAGGATCACATCGGTGGTCTGCCTTATGTCCTGAAGAATTTGAATGTTCCAGTCTATGGAACAAGATTAACTTTAGGCCTTGTAGAGAACAAATTGAAGGAAGCGAACCTGCTGGGTGACACCAAACGGATTCTGATCAACGAAGATTCAGAAATTCAATTGGGGAACTCACTTAAGGTAACTTTCTTTAGAACCAATCACAGCATTCCTGATTCCGTGGGTGTATGCATTGAGACTCCGGAAGGAAATGTTGTTCATACGGGCGATTTCAAATTTGACCACACCCCAGTCAACGGTCAATTTGCAAATCTGCATCGGATGGCAGAGATTGGCCAAAAGGGCGTGCTTGCTCTTTTGTCGGATAGTACGAATGCTGAGAAACCAGGCTTTACCCCTTCTGAGAAGAATGTCGGTATTGTGCTGGAAGATATTTTCCGCAAAGCTGAGCAACGTGTCGTTGTAGCAACTTTTGCTTCCAATGTGCACCGTATTCAGCAAGTGGTTAATGCAGCAGAATCCACGGGTCGTAAGATTACAGTAATTGGCCGTAGTATGGTTAACGTTGTATCCATCGCTTCTGAGCTTGGGTATCTGAACGTACCTGACGGTATGCTGATCGAACCAGAAGAAATGAATAGAATGGCAGCTAATCGTGTCGTTGTTCTTTGCACAGGCAGCCAAGGCGAGCCAATGTCTGCATTGACACGTATGGCGCGTTCCAGTCATCGTAAAGTAGATATCCTGCCAGGTGATACCGTTATTATTGCGGCAACACCTGTACCAGGTAATGAGAAATATGTAGGCCGTACCATCGATGAATTGTTCCGTCTTGGCGCTGATGTGATTTACAGCGGTTCCAACTCCGGCGTTCACGTATCCGGTCACGGTAGCCAAGAAGAACTTAAGCTTATGCTCAACCTCATGAAGCCGAAATTCTTCATTCCGATCCACGGTGAATTCCGCATGCAACGCAAACATGCTTTGCTGGCAGAATCCGTTGGCGTAGATCCACAGAACATTTTCATCACTGAAATCGGTGAAATTGTTGAGATCCAAGGCGGTGCCGCTCGTAAAGCTGGTAAAGTAACGGCTGGTAACGTATTGATTGACGGACTAGGTGTAGGCGATGTGGGTAACATTGTATTGCGTGACCGTAAGCTGCTGTCTCAAGACGGTATCTTGGTTGTCGTGGTTACACTTAGCAAACAGAATGGTGCCATTGTTTCTGGACCTGACATCATTTCACGTGGTTTCGTTTATGTTCGGGAGTCCGAAGGACTGCTCGACGAAGCTAACCGAATTGTATCCAGTACATTGCAACGCCTGATGAGTGAAAAAGTAAATGAGTGGGCTTCCCTTAAAACAAGCGTAAAAGATTCGCTGGGCCGTTTCTTATATGAACAAACGCGCCGCAGACCGATGATTTTGCCAATTATCATGGAAGTGTAAGGAGAGTTTCTCCTTCAATGAATATATAGCTAGGGCTGAGCCCCTTTTCCCCGGAAATATTGGACGGTTTCCTTGGGAGAAGGGGTTTTTGCATGTCATAATTACTTCATAAGCTGAAAATTGCATAAGGCAGCACCCTGAAATGTCATACTAAGGATTGTTAGTAAGGCAACAGCAGACTAGAGCTGCATATGACAAGGGAGAGCTGCGAAGATGAACTACATCGAAGGATCAAATGGAGCAAAAAATGAGGAAGTTATCCCAGGAGAAACTAATCCGAATCCTAATGAAAATATGCCGCCCACTGCAATGGGAGCGATTAAGGAGCTTGGACAAACGGTAATCCCAAGTGGAGAGCCTGATATTTTTTGCTTAACGATTATTGGTCAGATTGAAGGACATATTGTAATGCCTCCACAGAACAAAACAACAAAGTATGAGCATATCATTCCACAGCTGGTGGCTGCTGAGCAGAATAAAAACATCAAAGGTCTGCTTATCATTTTAAATACGGTAGGTGGAGATGTAGAAGCGGGATTAGCAATTGCGGAAATGATTGCATCCCTCTCCAAGCCAACGGTAACCGTGGTCATTGGAGGCGGGCATAGTATCGGGGTGCCGATTGCAGTTTCCTCCACTTATTCGATCATTGCCGAAAGTGCAACGATGACGATTCATCCGATTCGTATGAATGGTTTAGTGATCGGAGTGCCGCAAACGTTCGAGTATATGGAGAAAATGCAGGAACGTGTCGTTAAATTTGTGACTTCCCATTCGCGTATTTCTGAAGAACAGTTCCGTGATCTCATGTTTAAGACAGGTGAGCTCAATCGTGATATCGGGACGGCTGTGGGGGGCTTGGATGCCGTTAAATATGGCCTTATGGATGAGGTCGGCGGGATCGGAGCGGCTCTAGCGCATCTCAACCGAATGATTGGCGGGGATTTCTCTGCATCGACTCCAGGAGGGATTACGCAATGACACTGTACACAGTAGTTGCAATGGAACAGGTGTGGGAGGGGGCATTTAACAATTATGCAACAACCCGAGAAGTGAGTGTGCAGGGCATGCTGATGCAGGTTGAACCGATGGAGGAAGGGCGTGCGCGGATCGTGAGATTATTGGATTGTCCACTGAACCGTTATCTAGATCCGGCGTTCTCTCCAGGTTCGATAATTACAATAACATAAAGATTCAATTTCTGACAAAAGAGAACATAGGTACGCCACGCCATTATATGGTATAATGTTGTTCCGGGGGTGGCTGGCGTGGCTAAACGAAAAAAGAAGAAGAAAAAAGCGCTGCTCGGCAGCGTTTTAAAATATGAAATATATGGAATTTTATTAATAACTATTTCCGTCATTGCACTGTCTGGTGAAGCAGCCGTAGGGCGCTCACTTTCAAGTATGGCGGGTTACTTATTAGGGAGATTTTATTTTGTGTTGCCGCTTGTCGGCATTTTTTATGGACTTATGGTTATGATCCATCGAAGATGGCCTTCCTCGTGGAACAGCAGGCATACTGGCGTGCTTCTGCTTCTGTTGTCTATGTGCCTTATGAGCACAATATCTGCAATGGAGCAGAAGCTTGGCCCGTTGTCTTTGTTACATCCTGGCAATGTAATGACACAAATACATAATGATCTTTCGGGATCACTTTCACCTGGCTCGAACGACAGCAATGTCTATATGCTGGGTAAGGATATAAGCGGAGGTTACATCGGCGG
This sequence comes from Paenibacillus sp. FSL R5-0636, assembly GCF_037974255.1. NCBI lineage: Bacteria > Bacillati > Bacillota > Bacilli > Caryophanales > Paenibacillaceae > Paenibacillus > Paenibacillus sp. FSL R5-0636. Next base: position 4,237,263 of record NZ_CP150232.1, on the reverse strand, counting down.
GTTGGAGTATGCAGCGCTGTTATGGCTTTTTGGCAGTCTGGGCGCTAAGCTGCTTATGATCGTCATGCTGGCGATCAGCTTTATGCTAATTACCAACTTGTCATATGTGGAGATTTTTACGCTTTTGCGAGTGCGCTCGGTTAAGTTTGTGGAGGGGATTCGTCTCCATGCTGCAAATCGCCCGAAGGCGGTCCCAGTAGCGGCGAGACCATCTAGAGCCGCTGCTCCAGCTAAAGCTCGGCAGGTGAAGCAGCCTGTCTATGATGACGAGGATGAAGAAGACGAAGACGATCGGTATCTGCCTAATCGCAAACAACCTGTCCTTTTGAAAAAAATATCTGGCTGGTTCTCAGGTTCCACGCGTTCACAGGTGGAAGCAGATCCTGAGGATGACGATCAGGGTCCAATTGTGACAAGTGCTTCGAGCGGTCCGATTATTTCGGGATTAACACCAGATAGCCGTGTAATTCCATTAGAGGATATCGATCATGATTTTGACGATGCGGATCTGGATATTGAACCTGTGACGCCTATTATTCGAGATTTCTTTGAACATATCCGTTCAGAAGGTTTAAACGAAGAAGATCGGGAAGAGTGGAGTGAATTCTCACCCGCAGCTCGTGGTGAAGCAGCTAAACCTGCTGTAGCCGGAGCTAATGCCGTTAAGCAGCAGCCTACGGATGAGTCTGAGGAGAATGTAAGTATTGACTTGGAAGGCCTGCTAGGTGCTTCTCCAGATGGAGAGATTATTCCCGCTCCTCCAGCACCACCGCCACCGAAGCCATATAAGCTGCCATCGTTCCGTCTTTTAGCCAAACCTAACAATGGTGGCAAAGCTGGAGATCAGAATGATTATATGCAGACAGCCCGTAAATTAGAAGCAACACTTGAAAGCTTTGGGGTACGAGCTAAAGTGCTGGAGGTAGTAAGAGGCCCAGCTGTTACAAGATATGAGATACAACCGGATATTGGGGTTAAGGTTAGCCGTATTGTAAATCTGACGGATGACATTGCCCTTGCACTTGCAGCCAAAGACATTCGGATGGAAGCACCGATTCCGGGTAAATCTGCGATCGGGATAGAAGTTCCGAACTCTGAAGTGTCTATTGTTACCATGCGCGAAGTTATGGAAACACAGATTTTTCAGGAGGCTGAATCCAGATTATCGATTGCTTTTGGCCGTGATATTTCCGGCCAGACCATTATCGGCAATCTGGCTAAGATGCCCCATTTATTGGTGGCCGGTGCAACTGGCTCCGGTAAATCAGTCTGTATCAACGGGATTATAACAAGCATCTTATACAAAGCTAAACCTGATGAGGTCAAATTCCTCATGGTCGATCCTAAGATGGTCGAGCTGAATGTGTATAACGGAATTCCCCATCTTTTGGCTCCGGTTGTCACAGATCCAAAGCGGGCAAGCCTAGCCTTGAAGAAGATCGTAGTCGAAATGGAGAAGCGTTATGAGCTATTCTCCAAATCGGGAACACGGAATATGGAAGGTTATAATAAGCTAATGGCTGAGAATCCAGCGGCTATTCTACCGTATATCGTTGTTATTGTGGACGAGCTTGCGGATTTGATGATGGTTGCAGCCAATGATGTTGAGGATGCGATTTGCCGACTTGCACAAATGGCGCGGGCGGCAGGGATTCATCTAATTATCGCTACACAACGTCCTTCAGTAGATGTCATCACAGGTTTAATTAAAGCTAATATTCCATCCCGGATCGCTTTTGGCGTATCGTCCAATGTGGATTCACGTACCATTCTGGATATGCCCGGTGCAGAGAAGTTGTTAGGCCGAGGTGATATGTTGTTCTTACCAATGGGCGCATCTAAGCCTATTCGTGTACAGGGAGCTTTTATGAGTGACCAAGAAGTAGAGACTATTGTTCAATATGTCAGCAGTCAAGGTGAAGCCGAATACGATGAGTCCATCGTTCCTGAAGTGGATGATACAATCACTGAGGATCAGGAGCCACAGGATGAATTATACGAGCAAGCCGTACAAATTGTACTAGAGGCTAAGCAGGCTTCAGTGTCGCTGCTGCAGCGTCGTATGCGGGTCGGTTATACCCGTGCAGCCCGGTTGATTGACTCTATGGAGGCTCGTGGGGTCATCGGTCCTTATGAGGGCAGTAAGCCGCGTGAGGTGCTGATGTCACTTGAGCAATATCAGCATAACAAGATCAGCTCCTAAGCTGGAGAAGCCCGTCGAAACCTTCAATAGACAGTAAAAGAGATGGCCACTTTATGAAGTGGACCATCTCTTTTTTTGTATCTTGAGTACTTATTTGACTCTTGGCGCAGCAAGCAAAGCTTCAACAATATAATCCAGTTGCACATTTAGAGAATAGATATCACTGTAATAACCTAAGCCAAAATCGATCTCCATCAAACGGCCTTCTTTCACGGCAGGGATATTGTTCCAAATTGGGTTTTGGGTCAGATCAGCCATACCATCATAAGAGGAGCGGAAGATATAGTCACCACTGTATTTGCCAAGGACTTCAAAGGATACGGATTCCCCATCCGCACCAGTCGCCGTATCTATTTTCTGTTGAATGATGTCCGGCGCCTTCATGCCTAAATATTCATAAATGATTTGTGAACCACGTCCGAATTGTTTGCTCGCCACAACAGCCATGCTGTTGTCTTTTCCACCTTCCATGATGGATATTGTGTGATCAAGAATACCAGCTTCTTGCAGCTTTTGTTTGCTGACCTCAACTTTTTTATGGAAATCAGTAAATAATTCTTTTGCTTGATCTTCTTTGCCTACGACTTGTCCAATAAAGGACACCCGTTCTTCTGTTGACATTTTTTCATACGGAACTAAGACTGTTGGCGCAATTTGGTGAAGGGCTTCATAAGTTTCCTCTGACGGCACAATGATAAGATCGGGATTAAGAGCAAGGATTGCTTCAGGGCTAGCCTCAAACCAGGTGCCAAGCTTTTGCACATCTTTTAGCTCATCTTCAAATGCTGCACCCTCGGATACATCGGATACACCTATAGGTTTAATGCCGAGAGCCAGTACATCACCGAGCAAATAAAGAACTACAACTCTTTGTGGACTAGTGGGAACGGCAATGTCTCCTTTAACTGTGGAAATTATCCGGGTTTGTGCTTCGACAGCAGCTTTGTCTGTATTTGCCCCTGTACTTGTTTCTGCTGAGGGGGTGGGTTTCCCATTGCTTGATGCATTTGAATTTGTGGTTCCCGTGGAACAAGCGCTTAACACTATGGTAAAGCATAATAACAGGGTGAGCAGTAATGATGGTTTGGCATTTCTAAACATTGGTAATTCCCCTTCTCCGTTATATTGATAATGATTATCATAATCAATATAACGGAGAGGTTGTGTTCGGGCAATGTCAATTTGTGCACCTTGAGATGGCATATCACGCCAACTGGAGTGGGTGATAACTTTATTTTTGTATCGGACAGGGGAGATTCCGTAATATTTTTTAAACATTTTTCCTAGATAATAGCCATCAGGATAACCTACTGCAATTGCGATGTCATGCAAGCTAGCCTCTGTGTTCAGGAGCAATATTTTCGATTTTTCCATGCGGATGTTGATTAAGTACTGAGCAGGGCTAGTCTGCAGCTGTGTTCTGAATAATCTGGATAATGTTCTAGGGCTGCTGTTTACCGCTTTAGCTAATTTTTCAAGAGAGAAGGTTTCCTTATAATAAGTCTGCATATAGCGAATTGCTTGATCTAGCGGATCAGGTTGAATTAACTGTGTTTCCAGCGTATGCAGCTGCCTAAGCATCTCATAAATCCATTGATAAAAAAGTGTTTTGACATACAGCCGATCCAAAATCCCTGTTTTGCTCCAATCAATAAACATGTTCTCCATCTTATCAAATAAGGGCAGTGGACTAGTAGGCGTAAATCCATATTGGAGATTAAAGGGATTATTGTGTTCCATGATTGCTTTTAGATTGTTGCGTGAGGCGAGTGAAAGGTTTGCTTTATATAAAATTAAGTAATACTCCAGTAGTTCATCCATGCGTAAAAATTGAATGTTCATTCCTTTTCCACCATGAAGGATATGAAAGTTGCTGATCTCGTGCGGGACCTCGTCAATTAGTATTTCGGCCTTGCCGTTTATGATCAACAAGAATGCACTTGAGGGCAGCTGATAATGTGAATTCAGATCACCTGATCGTTGAAAAGTATGGCGTATATCAATAATTTCTATTAATGCGTGGTTCCACAATAACATGTGGTCCTTTAAATTCATGATTAATATCAACTCCAACGTTTTCTTATTTCGATTATAGTTGATAATCATTCTCAATTACAATGAAATGCTATTACTTCTTTTTTAGTAATGCATAGGATGTCCTGACAGTCGTCATAATAACTTTAGCCATTCATGCAGAACTCACAAAAGAAAGGTAGAGCGAACCCCTATGAAGAAACATAAGTTGTGGATCTTTGCTTCTTTAACCCTTGCACTTGCTGCCGCACCGTTTGCAGGAATGTTGCTCCAGGGTAATGGCATAGTACAGACCAAGCAAAGTGCTGCTGCGTCATTTGTCCATGAACTAAATCATCCTGAAGAAGAGGCCTTGCCTGCCTTCAGCACGACTCCGATTAAACTAGGTTCTTCTGGTCAGGATGTTTATGAGTTGCAAGGACGTTTAAAACATCTGGGCTTTTATGAAGGGAAAATAGACAGTCAGTTTGGTCCGAAAACGAAAAATTCAGTAACGTGGTTTCAATGGAAGTTTGGAATGAAGTCTGATGGCATCGTAGGCGCTAAGACTAAGTTGAAATTGTATAACGCAACTAAGAACTGGAAGCCGACAGAGTCGGCTTCAGCAACCGGAAATAATACAGCAAACAACAACACCGGTAACAAAACAAATACAACCAATAATTCGGATTCAGCGTCTCTGTCTTCAGGGAATACGATGGGATTATCAGAAAATGATCTCAAAATTATGGCTAATGCCGTCTATGGTGAATCAAGAGGTGAACCTTTCGAAGGTCAAGTTGCTGTTGCTGCAGTAATCTTGAACCGGGTAAAATCTCCGAGCTTTCCTAATACACCGTCTGGCGTTATTTTTCAGCCGGGAGCTTTTACAGCTGTAGCTGACGGGCAGATTTATTTGGAGCCAAATGAGCAGGCACGAAAAGCAGTGCAGCAAGCGCTGAATGGCTGGGACCCTTCGGGTGGATGTTTGTATTATTTCAACCCTAAAACGGCGACCTCCAAATGGATTTGGACTCGTCCACAGGTCAAGACTATCGGCCAGCATATTTTCTGTATGTAGATAAGTAAAGAAGTAAATCCAGAGAGCAACCGGGAAGAGGCATCCGGTTGCTTCCTTACTTTGGAATGGTTTAGAATGGTTATTAATTCATAAACATGTTAATGAGCAACTATCCACGCGGTAAAGGAGTTTTGGACTTGACTAATAATGTATTTCAGCATGGCAACGTTGCAGGTATGCGTATTCACGTGATGCCTACCAAGGCGTTCAAGACCTACGCCATCTCACTTTATGCCGGCGTCCCACTTAATGAGGATATGGTCACCCCTACAGCACTTGCTCCATTTGTGCTCCGCAGAGGTACCGCTTCTTATCCAGAGACTACTCAATTCCGCGAGCGTTTGGAGGAGCTGTATGGCGCTGGATTTGGTTTTGATATTTATAAAAGAGGCGATTATCAGATTGTTCAGTTTCGCATGGACACCATTAATGACTCCTTCGTGCAGAGTCAGGAGAGCTTGCTTGAACAATCCTTTGCTTTTCTAGGAGAAGTCCTGACCCGTCCATTGGTGGAGGATGGAAGCTTCCGTCCTTCCTATGTTGCAACAGAGCGTGAAACAGTGCGCAAGAAGCTGGAATCTATCGTAAATGATAAGATTCGTTATGCAGCGGAGCGCTGTATCGAAGAAATGTGCCGTAACGAGCCCTATCGTCTTCATCCACTGGGTCAAAGAGCGGATTTGGACCGGATTACCCCAAAAAGTTTGTACGAATCCTATAATTCATGGCTGGATGGAGCTATTTTGGATCTCTATGTAGTGGGAGATACGACTACTGAGGAAGTTGAAAAGCTTGTAAAGCATCACTTCGGACGCATTCAGTCGGAGGTGGGCTTATATAGTTCCAAGTTTGTCCCAGTATCCGTCAGCGAGGTAAGGACGGTAGAGGAGAAGCTGGATGTCAGTCAGGGCAAGTTGAACATGGGTCTGCGCACATCAATTACGTATAAGGACGATACATATGCGTCCGCACTTATGTACAACGGAATATTAGGAGGGTATCCACACTCCAAACTCTTCGTCAATGTACGGGAGAAGGCCAGTCTTGCATATTATGCTTCTTCACGCTATGACGGTCACAAGGGGATTGGAACGATACAATCAGGCATCGAAACGCAAAATTACAACAAAGCTGTTGAAATTATAGAGAAACAACTGGAAGAGATGAAAGCTGGCAACATCAGTGATCTGGAGTTAAGCCAGACCAAAGCCATGATCCGCAATCAGCTTTCCGAGATTCCGGATTCTGCTTTTGAGATGATCTCTTACGACTTCAACCGCCAGTTGTCAGGAAAAGAACGGACAGCGGATCAGCTGCTAGAAGAGGTGGAACAAATCGGTGCAGGGGAAGTAAAAGCCGCAGCGGAGACCTTTCAGCTGGATACGATTTATTTCTTGACAGGGAAGGAGGAATAGAGATGGAACAGATTCAATACGACAGACTTCAAGAGACCCTTTATCATGAGGTGATGGATAATGGGCTTCAGGTTTATGTATTGCCAAAACCAACATTCAAAAAAACTTACGCCACATTTGCAACTAAATACGGTTCTGTAGATAACCATTTTCATGTCGCAGGTGGAGAAGAGACCACTGTTCCTGATGGTATAGCTCACTTTTTGGAGCACAAAATGTTTGAAGAGCCAGAAGGCGATATTTTTGCCACTTTTGCCTCAAATGGAGCTTCAGCTAACGCTTTTACAAGTTTCGATCAGACGGTTTATCTTTTCTCGGCAACAGAAAACATAGAGACCAACCTTAGTACACTCGTTGATTTTGTGCAACGACCTTATTTTACGGATGAGAATGTAGAAAAGGAAAAAGGGATCATTGGTCAAGAAATCAATATGTATGCAGATAATCCAGACTGGCGTGTGTACTTTGGCCTTATTGAGGCGATGTATTCGAAACATCCGGTTCGGATTGATATTGCCGGAACTATAGAGTCGATTAGTACGATTACGAAAGAAACACTGTACACTTGTTACAATTCTTTTTATCATCCCAGCAATATGCTGTTGTTCGTAGTGGGTGGTGTGGATCCGGAGAAGGTATTCTCCTTGATTCGCAGCAATCAGCAGGGGAAATCTTATGGTAAACAAGGTGAGATTAAGCGTATTTTTGAAGAGGAGCCGGAACAAGTCGCTACGAAGCGCTTGGAAAGTAAACTCGCCGTTTCGATGCCTAAGATTATGTTTGGATTTAAGGAAAAAGTTGATGGTCTTACAGGTGAAGCTGCGCTTAAGCGTGATCTGGCCACTAAGCTTATGCTTGATTTGCTGGTTGGCAGCAGCACAGCGTTGTACCAAAAGCTCTATGATGAAGAACTGATCTCAGACAGCTTTGGCCATGAATTTAATAGTTCAGAACAATATGCTTTTTCAGCTATGGGTGGAGATACCAAGGACCCTGATTTGCTTCTAAAACGAATAAAAGAAGAAGTGGATCAGATCTTAAAGTCTGGCTTTGCTGAGAAGGATTTCGAGCGGGCACGGAAAAAGAAAATAGGCGGATATTTGCGCATGCTGAACTCCCCTGAAAGTATCGCACATGAATTTACACGTTACCAATTCCGCGGTGGTGACCTGTTTGAAGTTCTGCCTATTTACGAATCGATTACTTTAGCTGAAGTGAATGAGCGTTTACATGCCCATGTAAATTGGGAGCAGCTCGCTGTTTCACTAGTGGTGAGTCCTTAAATGGCGCTTTTGGGAGAGAGCAACAAACCATTAGGAGAAATGACAGTTCTGGTGACAGGGGGCAGCGGGGGAATCGGTGGCGCCATTGCAGAACGGTTTGCCTCTGTGGGCATGAATATTGTTATACACTACAAGCACTCACATGAAGCTGCTAATGATGTCGCTCGGCGTTGTATGGCCCTTGGAGCAAAGGTAATGACTGTAAATGCGGATATGAAGGATCGCAGTCAGATTGTACGAATGGCGGAGAAGCTTGAAAGCAATGGAATGCAGCCGGATATCCTTGTTAACAATGCCGGTAAATCTCATTACGGGATGCTCGCTGATGTGAGCGAAGAGGAATGGGACGATATTATGGCCATTAACTTGAAAGGTACCTTTATGTGCAGCCAGATTTTTATGCCGTACATGGTATCCCAGCGTTATGGCCGAATCATCAACGTTTCTTCCGTGTGGGGAATATCGGGAGCCTCTTGTGAGGTCGCTTATTCAGCCAGTAAAGGCGGAGTAAATGCTTTTACTAAGGCGTTAGCCAAAGAATTAGCACCTTCTGGCGTAACTGTGAACGCGGTAGCTCCAGGAGCGGTTAATACGAATATGTTGTCTAACCTACAGGAGGATGAGGTCCGGATGCTGGAGGATGAGATTCCGGCGGGACGTTTGGCTACTCCGAACGAAATCTCCTCATTGATTTACTTTTTGGCACTGCCAGAATCCGGGTATATTACTGGGCAGATCATTAGCCCTAACGGTGGCTGGATTACGTAATGCTTAACTTGGAGAAAAGCTCCAGCATAAGAAGCTATCGTCTGAGACATATTATAAGTGTTGTTTTTTAATCTCTCGTAAGGCGGCTTACAGCCTGTATGCAGGTGTTCGACCGTAAACATGAAGGAGGATTTAAGATGACACAAGACGATAGCGTAATCAAAAATTTTGACACCTGGAAGAAATTCCTAGGTAAACGGGTTGTACAGGCAGAGAAACTTGGGATGAGTCAAGACACAATCTCAAAGCTGGCTTTTGAAATCGGGGAATTCCTTGATGAAAAAGTGGATCCAGCAAACACTCAAAACCGTGCGATCAAAGAGCTATGGGATGTCGGCAACGATGAAGAAAAGCAAACGATTGCTAAACTCATGGTCAAGTTGGCGAAAGACAACGCCTAAGCTTGCGGAAAAGCTCCCCCTGTGGGAGCTTTTCTGCAATTATTACAGGACTGACCTTGCCTTTCATTTTTATTTTATATATCATTAACATGACCCGTGTAAAAGACCGCTTTGCCGGGGCAGCTTTTTTTGCTGTATTGGCAAAGGGTAGGGAAAAGGAATCTATGAGGTGTACAAGTGGAATATAAACAGTGGTATATGGAATACAAGATTCACAAGAACAGACCCGGTCTGCTTGGTGATATCGCTTCAATGTTAGGGATGCTGGAAGTTAACATTCTGACGATTAATGGAGTTGAAGGAAAAACTCGCGGAATGTTGCTGGAGACCAATGATGATGAGAAAATTATGCTGATGGGCGAAATGCTCAAAAAAGTTGATAATATTACAGTTTCAGCTCTGCGGTCTCCTAGGCTCGTGGACAAGCTGGCTGTGCGCCATGGGCGATATATTGAACGGGATTCAGATGATCGGAAGACGTTTCGATTCACCCGCGATGAGTTAGGTCTATTGGTTGATTTTCTCGGTGAGCTGTTTAAAAAAGATGGGAATCAGGTTATAGGACTGCGTGGTATGCCCCGTGTAGGAAAGACGGAATCCATTATAGCTGGCAGTGTCTGTGCTATGAAACGATGGACATTTGTCTCGTCCACACTGTTGCGGCAGACGGTGCGGAGTCAATTGGCTGAAGATGAGATGAACCCACATAATGTATTTATTATTGATGGTATAGTTAGTACGATCCGCTCTAATGAGAAACATTATAATTTATTACAAAATGTTATGAGCATGCCAAGCACAAAGGTTATAGAGCATCCAGATATTTTCGTACGCGAATCTGAGTACAGTTATGATGACTTTGATATTATTATTGAGCTGCGGAATAATCCAACTGAAGAAATCTTGTACGAGTCCTTTACGACGAGCTACAGTGATGATTTATAGAACACAAACAATGAAGAATACACTTCCGAGCATGTTTTTTTTATAAAGCTGGTTAAGGAAGTTTACATTCATAGAACTTACAGGAGGTGATGGTATGTCGGAACTGGGCCGGCAATTGAAAGAGGCACGTCTGCAAAAAGGGATGAGTCTTGACGATGTCCAGGAAGTAACAAAAATTCGCAAAAAGTATTTGGAAGCCATCGAGTCTGGAGACTACAAGGTGCTTCCAGGAAGTTTTTATGTGAGGGCGTTTATCAAAACGTATGCAGAAGCAGTAGGCATGAGTCCTGACGAACTGCTCGAGGAGCATGGGAACGTACCTGCACCACCCGCAGACACGACCATGGAGACGGTGATTCAAAAGCGCAGCCGTAGACCCGAAACCGAACGGAATGCAAAATGGCTGCCAACGGTGCTAATGTGGACATTCCCTATATTGATTATTGTAGTGATTTACATTTATGCTTCTAGTTTAAACAAAGCAGACCCTGATCAAGTTGATCAAACAAATATCACCAATAATGTGCAGGATCCTAATACAGCACAAACTTCTCCACCCGCATCAGGAGGCGGTGTTGTAGCGCCTACTTCCTCGGCAGGTGCTGAAGCAACTACAGAGCCAACTACGGAGCCTACGCCAACACCGACGCCAACGCCGACTCCTCAATCTATCACGGTTACACCAGATGGGAAGTCAGGCAAAACAACGAAATTTAAGGTCACAGCTCCTGCCGGAAGCGAAGTTAAGGTTGAGATTGTTGCATCCGGAGTAAGCTGGCTTGAAGTTTACAAAGGCGAGAACTCTAAAGGTGAAAAACTCTCCTTCGGAAATACAGCTGCAGGAGAAACTATGAGCTTCGTTCTTGGTAGTGAGGGCATGTATATTAAGTCTGGGTATTCCCCAGCAACTGAGATTACCGTAAATGGTCAAGTAATCACGGATGAGAAGACTTCTTCACGTCTCCTGCTTAATCTTGACGACGGTTCTGGAAGTGAAGGTACCCAAAGTGAAGGGACAGGCGAATAACAAATAGGATGTATAGACTTTGGCTTTAGGGAGAACATAAGACTGTTTTCAGTTTTAGCCAAAGTGAGGTGTACATCTTATGACAGTTAGCTGGATTGTAGCTGGCCTTGGGGTTGTTGTCAGTCTCATCGGATACTATTTGACACCAGGTGCTTGGGGATACGGAATTCTCGGATTCGGTATTGCACATATTGTGCTAGGAATTCTGGATATGTTTCGTAATCCGGTCCGAAGCAGATAGAAGCTGTAGAAATGAACGTCTCCAACGGCGTACTTCCGGTGGAGACGTGTTTCTACCCTTTGAACCAAACTCACTCGAAGGAAAAGCTCCACTTAGTGGGGCTGTTTTCTATGTCGGGTGAGCTACATAATGATTTATCCAAAATTAGACTTAATAGTACCATTCTCTTATAATAGTAGCAGACTAATTGTATAAAGGACGTGGAGTTTAATGAGTTCAGAATGTTCATTTGATATTGTATCCAAAATGGATATGCAGGAGTTAACGAATGCTATTCACCAAACAGAGAAAGAGATCGACAACCGCTTTGATTTTAAGAACAGCAAAAGCAGTCTGAAGATGGAGAAAGACGCACTTATAATCGCCTCTGAAGACGAATATAAGCTAAACGCTGTTATTGATATTTTACAATCAAAGATGGTGAAAAGAGGCATTACCCTAAAGAATCTGGACTTCGGTAAAGTAGAACCGGCTTCCCTGGGATCTGTGCGTCAACGTTTAGGGCTTAAGCAAGGCATTGATCAGGAGAATGCGAAAAAGATTAATATTCTGATCCGTGATTCAAAATTAAAGGTGAAGAGCCAGATCCAAGGGGATCAAATTCGTGTGACTGGTAAGAGCCGCGACGATTTGCAGCAGATTATTCAGATCTTGCGTAAAGCTGATTTACCACTGGATTTACAATTCATGAACATGAAATAGAATTTTGTGCCCCGCAGTGCTTATTAGCACTAACAACGCGGGGTGCTTTCTGTTTTTTTGACACCTATTTATTGCTATAATATACTTGCTTAAGTAGAAATGGATTAGCCTGATTTAGGCAATTTGTATGAACGATTTAGGGGAGGAAAACTTCAGTGAATTTGCCCAACCGCATCACGCTAGCTCGTATTTGCCTGATCCCGATTATGATGTTTTTTTTACTGGTGGATTTCAGTTTTTATCCAGAACCGATACATTGGGGCTCGTTTCAGCTATCTGTTAATCATTTGGTATCAGCTGTAATCTTTTTGCTTGCGGCCAGCACAGATGGAATAGACGGCTACATTGCTAGGAAATATAATATGGTCACCAATCTCGGTAAACTCCTTGATCCACTTGCGGACAAACTGCTGGTATCTGCAGTTCTGATTTCACTTGTGGAGCTGGGCAGATGCGATTCATGGATTGCTATTGTAATCATCAGTCGTGAGTTTGCAGTCACCGGACTTCGCCAGATTGCATTGCTAGAGGGAAAAGTGGTTGCCGCCAGCAAATGGGGCAAGATAAAGACGGTTGTACAAATTGTTGCGATCTCACTGCTGTTGTTGAATAATTTCCCATTTCAATTTGTCAGTATTCCTGTAGACGATATTGCTATTTGGGCCGCAGCGCTGATCACTATTTATTCTGGAATTGATTATTTTGTGAAGAATAAGGATCTGCTACAGCTGCATAATGCGTAAGAATGTAAGCTGGACATACAAGGAAGGGTAATAGGTGAAGCACCTATTACCTTTTTTGAAATCTAAAAGCAGTGTACCTACATTATAACTAGGAGGCGAAAGCCAGGTATGAAAGCGGAGATTATTGCAGTAGGGACAGAGCTTTTGCTCGGTCAAATCGTGAATAGTAATGCCCAGTTTTTGTCTATAGAGCTAGCTGCCATAGGGATCGATGTATACTTTCAAACTGTTGTCGGTGATAACAGCAGCCGCCTGCAGCAAGCCATCGAGATCGCTCAGAGTCGGGCCGACGTTATTATCTTTACAGGCGGAATTGGCCCCACTGAGGATGATCTGACTAAAGACGCACTGGCTGCATCGCTAGGTAGAACGCTCCATATTGATCGTTTGGCGATGGATCATGTACAACGTTTCTTTGATGATCGTAAGATCGTTATGACCGAAAATAACCGCAAACAGGCACTTATAATTGAAGGAACTACACCGTTGCCGAATGAAATCGGTCTTGCGGTTGGGATTGCTTTTGAGCATGAGAAGAAATATTATATTGTGCTTCCAGGTCCACCTCGTGAGATGAAACCGATGTTCGTAGATAAAGCAGTACCGTGGCTACAGCAGCACGCCTTGACGAACGAAACACCGCTTTATTCAAAAATGCTCAAATTTGCCGGCATCGGAGAATCACTGCTGGAGGACAAGCTCATTGAGCTGATTCGCAGTCAGACTGATCCAACGATTGCTCCGTATGCCAAAGAGGGAGAGGTAACTGTTCGTATTTCGACAAAGGCCCCTTCTGAGCATGAAGCTACAAAAAAGCTGGAGATACTGGAACAACAAATCAAGGAGATTTTGCCGGAACATTTGTATGCGAACATTGATGTGCCGCTAGAGCAATTGATAGTGGATTGGATGGCGGATGCCGGCCTGACCTTAAGTGCGGCAGAGAGCTGCACCGGAGGTTTGCTGATGGAGAGTATAACAAATATTCCAGGCAGTGCTTCGATGTTTGCCGGCGGAATCGTCTGCTATTCAAATGACTTAAAGAAAAAGCTGCTGAATGTGCCAAGTGCTTATTTGGAGGGACCCAATGCCCCTGGAGCCGTAAGCCGAGAAGTTGCCGAGGTGTTGGCTGACCAAGTGAGAATGATTGCAGACAGCGATTTCGGCTTATCTGTTACAGGTGTAGCTGGACCGGGTTATTCTGAACGAAAGCCTGTTGGACTTGTATTTATCGGCTTGGCTGAACGGGGACGTAAGACAGAGGTTTATGAGCTTAATCTTAAAGGTACGCGGGAAAATATCCGCTTACGAACAGTTAAGGCTTTGCTGTATCGTCTCTGGCGGAGACTTGAGGAACGCAAGGTGGAGACACCTCTTGAGGGTTCAGACTTGTAATGGGAGATTAGCCCAGTTATAATAAACACATACGGAAGAACCGTGGCACTGAGATTTCTTTGCTGCGGTTTTTTGTATATTTGCAGAGATTTTGATCACGATGCTTTCTCATGATCATAAGTCGTTGATGTCCGGTGAAGTGGAGAATTTAATTAACTTCTATCTCCGGAGGGAGGCTTACAATAAAAGGGATAAATAACGCCCAAGACAAAAAAAACGAATGTATGTTCGAAAAAAAGCTTGGCAAGACCTTAAAAACACGTTATTATATTACTATAAACAGTGAAGGAAGTGGTCTGATTGTCAGATCGTCGTGCAGCGCTTGATATGGCGCTTCGTCAAATAGAAAAACAATTTGGTAAAGGTTCGGTAATGAAACTGGGAGAATCCACGCATATGCAAGTGGAAGTTGTACCTAGCGGATCTTTGGCACTTGATATTGCATTAGGTATAGGCGGACTTCCAAAGGGACGTATTATTGAAGTATACGGACCGGAATCTTCAGGTAAAACAACAGTTGCTCTTCATGCTATTGCAGAAGTGCAAAGACAAGGCGGACAAGCTGCTTTTATCGATGCCGAGCATGCGCTTGATCCGAAATATGCACGTAACTTGGGCGTAAATATCGATGAATTGCTGCTTTCTCAGCCAGATACGGGTGAACAAGCGCTGGAAATCGCCGAAGCACTTGTTCGTAGTGGAGCCGTTGACATTATTGTCGTTGACTCCGTTGCTGCTTTGGTACCTAAGGCTGAAATTGAAGGCGATATGGGTGATTCCCACGTCGGACTGCAAGCTCGCTTGATGTCTCAAGCACTTCGTAAGCTTTCTGGTGCCATTAGCAAATCGAATACGATTGCTATCTTTATCAACCAGCTTCGTGAGAAGATCGGTGTTATGTTCGGTAACCCTGAGACAACTCCGGGTGGTCGTGCATTGAAATTCTACTCCTCTGTACGTTTAGATGTACGTCGCGTAGAGAGCATCAAGATGGGGAACGATGTGGTTGGTAACCGTACTAAGATCAAGATTGTGAAGAATAAAGTAGCCCCTCCATTTAAACAGGCTGATGTTGATATCATGTATGGTGAAGGGATTTCCAAAGAGGGAAGTCTTGTAGATATCGGTACTGAAATGGATATCGTGAATAAGAGTGGTGCATGGTATTCCTACGAAGGCGAGCGTCTCGGCCAAGGTCGTGAGAATGCTAAGCAGTTTTTGAAGGAACATCAGGATATTGCCCTTATTATTGAGAATAAGATCCGTGAAGCAAGTAATTTATCCACTATTGTTGCTGCGCCGAATAATGATGAGATTGTTGCAGAGCAAGAGGAAGAAGAAAAATTGCTCCTCGAAATCGAATAGTATATTAAACAATAGGACGCCCTGTGATTGATTGTTGCAGGGTGTCTTTTCTTAACAAGTATTGAAAGTAAGACGATAACTGATCTATTGCTATGAGGTGACAAACAACTATGGTAATACAACTGGATTTTGAAGCAGAAGAACAAGATGAGCAGGTGTTATCTGATTTTCCTGAAGGAGAACTCTTAGAGATCACTAAAGTAGAACGTCAAAAGAAATCTGACCACCGTTATATCATACATTTCGGAGCATATAACATGACTGTGCACGAGGACGTCATGATTAAATATCGAATGATTACTGGTAATTCTTTTATGAAGGCTGATTTGGAAGAAATTGTTGTAGCTGATGAGCGTCAACGAGCTTATGTGGAAGGCCTCCGTTATCTTGAACGTAAACCACGCACCGCTATGGAAATGACTCGCCGTTTACGCCAGAAGGAAATAGGAGAGACTATTATTGCGGAAGTGGTGCAGCGGCTGCAGCAGGAAAGATTTCTTGATGACCCTTTATATGCTAAGCAATGGGCGGAGCAACGAATAGCGAACCAGCGGAAAGGGAAGATGTGGATTCGACAAGAGCTACGTGAGAAGGGGATTGACAAAACCCTTATATCGGAAGCTTTGGAGAATATTACTCCTGAACAAGAGCTGGAGAGTGCACTCGAAACAGGGCGCAAGAAATGGAATCTCATCCGTGGAGACGCTTCAGATAAGCGAAGAAAGACTGGAGCCTTCCTTATGCGCCGTGGATTCTCGGGCGATATGGTTCGCCAAGTGATCAATACTTTACTTGCGGAAGACAATTATGAAGGTGAAGATGAGGAGTTTTACTAGAATCACTGATTCTCTTGACATTAATGCGTATATCGACTCTCTTGACAATGTCTTTTTATAAATAATAAAATATAACATGAATCGGCATAAAATTAGAATCCTTTTTCCTTCCCAAAAAGGAGACTGTTTTAAACGGTTCACGTACAACTCATATGAAATGTAATCGCCGGATAAGGCGGGCAGTGTGCATGTGCAGCATGTGCAGTATGGCAATCGGTTGTTTACCGGTTTTTTGTATGGTGATGAACGGATAGTTAAACAACTGCACAATTCCCAGGGATATACCTTGGAGAGGAACCAACGAGGAGGTGAACAGATGCTGGAATCATGGATCTGGGTCATTATCGTTCTCGTTGTAGCTGCAATATTCTTTGGGTTCGGTTATTTTATTCGTAAATCCCTTGCAGAAGCTAAAATCCAAAGCGCAGAAAGAGAAGCCGTTGTCATCGTTGAGAATGCGAAGAAGGACGCTGAGGCGCTGAAGAAAGAAACAGTATTGGAAGCTAAGGACGAAGTCCATAGAATCCGTACTGAAGCTGAGAAAGAAACTCGTGAACGTCGGAATGAAATCCAACGGCAAGAGAGACGTTTGCTGCAAAAGGAAGAATCTCTGGATAAAAAAATGGAATCGCTTGAAAGAAAAGAAGAACAAGTAGCTAACAAAGAGAAACGAATTGATGAAACCCAACAGCAAATTGATGTTATTTACAAAAACCAAGTCACTGAATTGGAACGTATCTCCAATTTAAGCATCGAAGATGCAAGAAGTATCATTCTTAGCAATGTTGAGCAAGAAGTTCGCCATGAAACGGCACAAATGATCAAAGAAATTGAACAGCAGGCGAAAGAAGAAGCGGATAAGAAATCCCGTGAAATCATTACACTCGCTATCCAACGCTGTGCAGCTGATCACGTGGCGGAAACAACGGTTTCAGTTGTTACGTTGCCGAATGAAGAGATGAAGGGTCGGATTATCGGTCGTGAAGGCCGTAATATTCGTGCGTTGGAAACTCTTACAGGTATCGACCTCATTATTGATGATACGCCGGAAGCAGTTATTTTGTCGGGATTTGATCCAATCCGCCGTGAAGTGGCCCGTACGGCACTTGAGAAATTGGTGGCTGATGGACGTATTCACCCCGCTCGTATTGAAGAGATGGTGGAGAAATCCCGCAAAGAAGTGGACGAACGGATTCGGGAATATGGTGAGCAAGCTACTTTCGAAGTGGGCGTTCACGGTTTGCATCCAGATTTGATCAAGATTCTGGGGCGTCTGAAATTCCGTACAAGCTATGGTCAAAATGTATTGAAGCACTCCATGGAGGTTGCTTATTTAACAGGACTGATGGCCGGTGAGCTTGGGGAAGACATCGTGCTTGCAAAACGTGCAGGATTACTTCATGATATCGGCAAAGCGCTGGATCATGAAGTGGAAGGTTCGCACGTTGAGATCGGCGTTGAACTAGCGAAGAAATATAAGGAACATCCGGTTGTTATCAACAGTATCGCATCTCATCATGGAGACTGCGAAGCTACCTCGGTTATTGCTATGTTGGTTGGCGCCGCTGACGCATTGTCGGCTGCTAGACCTGGTGCTCGCCGTGAAACACTGGAAACGTATATTAAACGTCTAGAGAAACTGGAAGAAATCTCAGAGTCATTCGAAGGCGTTGAGAAATCATTTGCTATTCAAGCGGGCCGTGAAGTGCGCGTGATGGTACAGCCAGAGAAGATTGACGATGCAGAGGCATTCCGTCTTGCTCGCGATATTACGAAGATGATTGAAAGTGAACTGGATTATCCAGGACATATCAAGGTTACCGTTATTCGTGAGACACGGGCTGTTGAATACGCTAAATAGGCAATAAGTAGATAACATACGCTTCGGAAATAACGATATTTATGATCGTTTCCTGGTACATGTTTCTGCTAGGAATATAAGGTTAAAGGATAAGATATAACTTATACTTTCTTATATTTGATGAAAATTGGCCCCTAAGCGGGGCCTTTTTTCTTTTAAATATGAAGACTTATCCGTTAGATGAAGAGGTTAAGATTAGGAGGAGAGAAACATTAAAGTACTATTCATTGGAGATATCGTAGGTAGTGTAGGTAGGAAGGCACTTCGGGAGATGTTGCCCTCATTAAAAAGCAAATATCAACCACATATAATCATAGTTAACGGTGAAAATTCTGCTGCCGGTAGAGGGATTACTAAAGCGATCGCAAATGAATTTTTTAACTGGGGCGTTCACGGAATCACCATGGGTAATCACACATGGGACAACAAGGATATCTTCGAGTTTATCGACGATGAGGCCCGGATTATCCGTCCTGCTAATTTTCCTCCAGGAACACCAGGAAGAGGATATACGGTTGTTAAAGGTAACGGGAAAGAGCTGGCTATAGTTAACCTGCAAGGCCGTACATTTTTGCCTGCGATTGATTGCCCTTTCCGTGTGGGTGAAGAAATTGTGGAAGAGCTACGTAGAGATCATAAATGCATTCTCGTTGATTTCCATGCAGAGGTTACCTCTGAAAAAATCGCAATGGGCTATTTCATGGATGGTCGCGCATCAATTGTAGTTGGGACCCACACTCACGTGCAGACGAATGATGATGTGATTTTGCCAGGTGGAACGGCTTACTTGACCGATGCGGGTATGGTTGGTTCAAGTGAAGGGATTCTGGGTATGGAAAGAGATGCAGTACTTTATAAGTTCACTACACAGCTTCCAGCACGATTTGTTGTTGATGAAGGCAAATGGCAGCTTCACGGTTTATTTGCAGAATTAGACGAGAATACTGGCGCGGCTACCCGTCTGGAGAAAATACGGCTACGTGAAGATGAATGGGTAATGAGCTAGTAGTAGGATAAGATAAGTGATTTTCTGGGTAATTTCGCCGAATAAGGGTAAAGTGTGATATTTATTATATCGAAAAAGAGTATCTATTGTACCATTTTCTCCAGAGTAGTCCGCAAAAAGAAGGAATTATTTCTTCTCTCGCGAATAACATCTAAAGTAGTGGAAGAACACCATTATTTTCCCAGGGGAGGTACTTACTATGGATGTATTAAAAGTATCAGCTAAATCCAATCCAAATTCCGTCGCCGGCGCTTTAGCAGGTGTTCTTCGTGAACGTGGATCGGCCGAATTACAAGCTATTGGAGCTGGAGCACTGAATCAAGCAGTCAAAGCAGTTGCCATTGCCCGGGGATTTGTTGCACCAAGCGGAGTAGATTTGATCTGCATTCCGGCATTTACAGACATTGTGATTGATGGAGAGGATCGAACCGCGATTAAATTGATTGTAGAACCCAGATAATAGAAGCATAGAACGGATGAACCTGTTTACTTATGTAAACAGGTTTTTTGCTTTTGGTATATAGTCTGGCGTTTTTAAGCATAGAATCTGGAATAGGGCTGCATGAAAGCGAGGGCTTGGGATGAGAACCGATAAGCTACAGGTTGCGGATTTTCATTGTGATGTGCTGAGTAAAATGCAAGCATCACCGGATATGGATTTTAAAAATGATCCCCGGTTGGATGTTACCGGAGAGCGGTTGGTAGCGGGCGGTGTAGAATTGCAGATTTTTGCGATATACCTTTCGGCAAGTAGAGGTAGACCTAGCTTTGAGAATGTTTTAGGACAAATTGATTTGTTCCGGAAAAAAATATTAGGCGCAGAGAGCCTTCAGTGGCTGCGTTGGAAGGAGGAGGTAGGTAAACGAGCAGTTGGAGCACCTCCATGGGGAATGCTCTCTCTGGAGGGTGTAGACGGTCTAGAAGGGAACCTATTTTATGCACAGCTCTGCTTTGAGCTTGGCGTGCGGTTTTTGGGGATCACTTGGAATTATGCCAATTGGGCAGCGGACGGAGTATTGGAGCAGCGCAACGGCGGATTTACGGAAAAAGGGCGAAAGCTGATCGAATGGTGCAACGACAGTGGAATGTTGCTTGATGTGTCACATTTGTCTCAAGCAGGTTTTTGGGAGCTAGCCGACTTAAGCACACGTCCGTTTATAGCTTCCCATTCGAACGCCGCAAAGATCTGCGGGCATGTTAGAAATTTAAATGATGAACAGATTAAAGCATTAATTGCAATGGACGGAAGAATGGGCCTGACCTTTTATCCGTGGTTTGTATGTGATGATGGAAAAGCTCGTATGGATGATTTATTAAAGCATATTGATCATGTATGTAGTCTGGGTGGCGAGAAACATATGATGTTTGGTTCGGATTTTGACGGCATTGACACTTGGGTAGAGAACATGGAGCATCCGGGAAAATACCCTGAGCTTGCGGAGCACCTGCTTCGTTACTATCCAGAAGCTTCCGTTAAAGGTTGGTTATATGAGAATGCGGTCTCCTACTTGCGTACAAACTTACCTTCACAGGTGTCTAAATCATGACAATCCTGTTCTAAAAGTATGAATTGTCGAAAAAAAGGCCCTCGTTATGATGTGGGGCTTTTTATTTTTGGTTAAGAAGATGTATAATGGTTAATGGCTTGTACAGATACTAGAGAAAATACAAGGAGTGACTTTACTATGAGTAAGACTGTACCCGTAGGTGTGTCGGCTAGACATATTCACCTTACGCAAGAGCATGTGGAGGCTTTGTTTGGCCCAGGATATCAACTAACGGAGTTCAAACCCCTCTCTCAACCAGGACAGTTTGCAGCAAATGAGCAAGTAGCAGTTATCGGCAGCAAAGGTAAATTTGACAAAGTAAGAATTTTGGGACCTGCTCGTCCGGCTTCCCAATTAGAAATTTCCCGTACTGACTCCTTCGCACTTGGCGTGAAAGCTCCAGTTCGCGAATCTGGAAATATTGATGGAACACCTGGCATTACGCTTAAAGGACCTGCTGGCGAAGTAGAATTGGAACAAGGCGTTATCATCGCCGCTCGTCACATTCACTTCCATACTTCTGAAGCTGAAGCTTGGGGCATTGCTGATAAGCAATTGCTTAAAGTTCGTCTCGGAGGCGATCGTGGTCTCGTATTGGAGAACGTAATTGCACGCGTATCAGACAGCTTTAAACTGGATATGCATATTGACACTGACGAAGCTAACGCTGCAGGTGCCAACAACGGCGATACTGCTGAAATCGTAGAATAGTCATCATAGTTATAGCAAAGATAAGAAGCGGGGGAGAAATCCTCCGCTTTTTTGTGCGTGTCTGATCCGCGTGCTGTAAGGATTGCGTGTCTGATCCGCGTGCTGTAAGGATTGCGTGTCTGATCCGCGTGCTGTAAGGATTGCGTGTCTGATCCGCGTGCTGTAAAGATTGCGTGTCTGATCCGCGTGCTGTAAAGTTTGTGTGTCTGATCCGCGTGCTGTAAAGATTGTGTGTCTGATCTGAGTGCTGTAAAGTTTGTGTGTCTGATCCGCGTGCTGTAAAGATTGTGTGTCTGATCTGAGTGCTGTAAGGATTGTGTGGCTGATCCGCGTGCTGTAAGGATTGCGTGTCTGATCCGCGTGCTGTAAGGATTGCGTGTCTGATCTGCGTGCTGTAAGGATTGTGTGTCTGATCTGCGTGCTGTAAGGATTGTGTGTCTGATCCGCGTGCTGTAAAGTTTGCGTGGTTTACCCGACCGCTTGTACATATCGGACTGTATCGCAGCTATTTCAGCATTTTGATCTATTTTGCCAAGGTATCGGACCGCATAGCTCTTATTGCCTTATATTTGTATTGAACTGGGCTTCGAAGGTGTGAATAACTGCATCTGAGTCCGATAGCATCGCCAAAAACCATGAATCCTCAAAATAAGGGCGTCTGAGTCCGATTGCTCAACAGGATCAACAGGATCAACAGGATCAACAAAAGATACGCCCAGGATAAATTGAGGAGGAGTATTTTACGGTTAGCAAAATATTTCTGTAAGAGCAGTACGAATAGTATCCTGAAATGGATTTTTAATGAAAATTGGTGTGATGATAAAGAAAATCTATTATTATGTAACTTATTGTGTTATGATTATGGTTTATGACGTGACAAAAGGATTTATTGTTAAGAATATATGTATTAGAAATTAAGGAGACCCAATGACATTTAATGAACTGAATATTGTGCCTGCAATTTTGAAGGCTTTAAGCAAAGAAAACTATACATCACCTACACCAATACAGGAGCAGTCGATTCCAGCTGTATTAGCGGGTAGAGATTTACTTGGATGCGCACAAACGGGAACAGGAAAAACAGCTGCATTTTCCGTGCCTATTATTCAATTGTTAAGCGAACAATCCAACCCAAACAAATCCAATAATGTGCGACGCATTCGCTCGTTGATTTTAACACCGACAAGAGAACTAGCGATTCAAATTGCTGATAACATAAAAGCGTATAGCCAATATACAGATATCCGCTCTGCTGCCATTGTTGGCGGTGTGTCACAGAAAGTGCAAGAACGCGCACTGAATCAAGGTGCCGATATTCTTATTGCTACCCCTGGTAGACTTATCGACCTAATCAATCAGAAACGTGTAGATCTGCAATATGTACAAATTTTAGTTCTGGATGAAGCTGACCGGATGCTGGATATGGGCTTTATCCATGATGTGAAACGAATCATCGCCAAAATGCCTACGAAGAAGCAAACTCTGTTTTTCTCGGCAACGATGCCAACTGAAATTTCTAAATTGATCAAAACATTGCTTGTGAATCCAGTGAAGGTAGAGATCACACCCGTGTCATCTACTGCGGATAGAATCAATCAATCGATCTATTTATTAGAGAACGGAAATAAGCAAAACCAATTGAACCTGCTGTTACAGGATAAATCCATCGTCTCAGCTTTGGTGTTTACTCGTACCAAACGTGGTGCGGACCGTGTTACCCGCGATCTGGCTAAAGTGAACATTTCTGCTCAAGCCATACACGGCAATAAATCACAAAATGATCGCCAGAACGCCTTGCGGAATTTTAAAAGCGGTGCGACTCGTGTTCTCGTAGCTACGGATATAGCTGCCCGGGGAATTGATATTGATGAGCTGTCTCACGTAATCAACTTCAATCTACCGAACATTCCGGAAACCTATGTGCACCGGATCGGTCGTACAGGCAGAGCGGGATTGAGCGGAACGGCAATTTCTTTTTGCGAAGCTGAAGAGCTTCCTTTCCTTAAAGATATTGAAAAATTGATTGGAAAATCGATTCCGGAAGTTAAGGATCATCCTTATCCGATGTCTCGTAAAACGCAAATGAAGACAGATCGTTCTGCGAAACCGTCAGGTTCGAAAGCAGCAGCTTCGAGACCATCGTCTTCCAGACCGTCGAACTCTAAACCAGCAACTGCTAAACCTGCGGCAACAAAACCGGCAGCAACAAAATCAGCGGCATCCAAACCAGCTAAAGCAAAACCTAAGTCTAACCCTCCATTGAAGCCAAAGTCCGAGTGGTTCACAAAAGGAAGACAAAAAACGAGCAGCAGATAAGTAAGTTTGAATGCGTATCGTTTTCTATAGCATTATAAAAAACCGTCAGAGTAAATTGAACTGCACCCCAATTGTTAGACACAACTAACATTTGGAGGTGCAGTTTTTTATGTTTTATGTCCTGATGATTTACAACAAAAAACAGCCGCTAAACAGTTCCTCACTGTACAACGGCTGTTGTTATTTCATTTATGCGGTTGCTTCAATTGTATTGTCCTGAACATAGGGGCTCAGTTCTTGCTGAAGTCCTGTGCTGATGGAAGTCATAGGGAGGCGAAGCGTATCCGAGGATAGTAGGCCGTTTTGGTTAAGCATCCATTTAATTGGAGCGGGATTCGATTCCTTGAACAATAGGCGGATGATCGGCAGTAGTTGTTCAAAGCTTTCTTTAGCGAATTCCACTTGACCAGATGTAAAGGCTTCAAAGATACGAAGGCATTCTGCCGGATAAACGTTGGCAGTAGCGAGCATACCCCCAGCTGCTCCGCAGCTAAGCATTTCATAAAAGAGGGAATCATCGCCGCCAAGCACAGGTTTGGCACCTGTACGGACTAACTCCGTAACCATTTTTGTACTGCCTGAGCAGTCTTTTAAACCGACAACATTATTCATTTCTAGGATTGTACGTGCAGTATCTACCGTCATGGCGGTACCTGTACGACTTGGAATATCATAAGCCATGATAGGTATGCCTACTTCTGCTGCTTTGCGGAAATGGGCAATGATACCCTCTTGTGAAGGACGACTATAATAAGGTACGACTACTAGTGCACAATCAGCACCAAGGTTTGCAGCAATTTCCGTGCGTGCAACCGTAGAGGCTGTATCATTGGTACCTGTACCAACTACTAAGGGGATTGATGTGGATTGTAGAAGCTCACGGGAAGTGTTTACTAGAAGCTGCATTTCATTTACGGTTACAGTGGGCGATTCTCCGGTGGTTCCATTAACGACCAGACCTTGTATGCTGTTGTTAATAATGTTCTTTACATAACGCTGATACGAATCCAAATCAACTTCACCAGCAGCATTGAACGGGGTGACCACGGGGACATAAACTCCATAAATCTGTTGTTCTGTAAGCATAAATTATCGGCCTCCAAAATATTTTAATTCCTCTACATACACTTTACCATGGAAAGTAGCATCGTCGTTAGCTATAATAAATGATATGGATCATCAAAAATATTGATGTTAGGGTGAGGTAATGGATTTAACCTATTTACGAACCTTCCGCGAGGTGGCTAAACGTCAGAGCTTTACGCGAGCTGCTGAAGAATTGGGATATGCACAATCAAGTGTGACGATGCAGATACAGAAGATAGAGAAGGAATATGGAGTACCTTTAATAGAGAGGCATGGCCGTCAGCTGCGGCTTACCCCGCCAGGAGAAGAGTTATTGAAGCTGTTCGTGGAGATTTTGGATTTGTATGATCGTTCAAAAGAAACCATCGCCCAGCAAATCGGAGGAACGATAACTATTGGGACGATAGATTCTTTAGCGGCCTTTTATTTACCTCCTTACCTGCAGCAGCTAAGGACTAAATTTCCGAAGCTGGATATTCATCTGCAAACGATGCAGGAAGCTAATCTTCTTGCCAAAATAAAAGATGGCGAAGTAGATCTAGGCTTAATGTTGGATCGCACCACTGCGGATTCCATCCTTGAGCGTACGATCGTCAGAGATGAGCCGCTTGTATTGATAGCCCCCATTCATCATCCGCTTGCCCAGATGGATACGGTAACCCTAAACGATCTGAATAACTGTGAGCTAATAGTCTCGGAGGAAAGCTGTATTTACCGCAGTCTGTTCGAGAATTTGTTAAAAGAGCACGGGATCATATTCCGCATTGGTTTTGAGCTTTCGAATCTGGAGGCCATCAAACGTTGTGTAATGAATGGCCTTGGAATTGCTTTGTTACCAAAAATCGTGGCAGAGGAAGAAATTGAACGAGGAAGCTTGGCGGAGCTGTCCTTTATTCATCCCGAAATTCACTTTGATCTGCAGCTTTTGATGCACCCTAAGAAGTGGAAATCACAACCGCTGCAATTTTTAATCCAAATGTTGCTTGCAAATCATTAATTTATTCCCATCAGGATCTTTCACAACAAACCAATGCTCATCTTGAATTTCAGTTACTAGCTCTACACCGAGAGCCTTCACATAATTGAAAGAGGCTTGCAAATCATCGGTCAGTAACAAAAAAGCTGGTGTTGTAATGGGCGGTGTTCCTTCAGGTTCTAAGCCGCCCCACAACGGCATGGTATCCAGTATGATTCCAGTGTTTCCCTGCATAGGCAGCGGGCATAAATGACCGTTCATGATCTTACAATCTGTCTCTGGAAGCCCCAGGACTTGGCAATACCAGCGACGGGATTTTTCAATATCATGTACGGGAATGAATACACTGCCAATTAAGTTCTTTACGGGGCTTATTATTGTGGAATTTAAAGCGGACATTGCTTGTTCATTCATTTAAAGACCTCCCAAATCCGAAATGGATAAACCTTTATTTGGAAATTATGTATCTAATCTATTTAAATCATACAATCAATAGGATTGCAAGGGAATTGTAAATGGTTATATTTTCATATGAAAGTAGCCAAAAAATTTGACATTGAAAATGAGTTTATGTTATATAAAAAGAAGAATTAGCACTCATCTAAGAAGAGTGCTAATCACGGAATGATGAATAATAAGGTTATTTTGAAAGGAGATTTATTTATTCATGGCCAAAAAAGAGTTTAAAGCCGAATCGAAAAGATTGCTGGAAATGATGATTAACTCCATTTATACTCAACGGGAAATTTTCCTGCGTGAACTGATTTCCAATGCAAGTGATGCGATTGATAAGATCTATTACAAAGCCTTAGCTGATGAAGGCCTGGTCTTCAATAAAGAGGATTATTATATTAAAGTGACCGCCGATAAGGCGAACAGAACCTTGACGATTTCCGATACAGGTATCGGGATGACACAAGAGGAGCTGGAGAATAACTTAGGTACAATCGCGAAGAGTGGATCTCTTGCTTTTAAGAAAGAGAACGAAGCTAAAGATGGCCACAACATCATCGGACAGTTCGGGGTGGGCTTCTACGCTGCGTTTATGGTGGCTGATGACGTTATAGTGATCAGTAAGGCATTAGGCAGCGACGAGGCCTTTAAATGGGAGTCTAAGGGCGCTGACGGCTATACCATCGAGACTGTTGAGAAGGATTCTGTCGGCACTGATGTGATTTTGAAGATTAAAGAGAATACTGAAGAAGATCAATATGATGAATATTTGGAAGAATATCGCCTGAAATCCATCATTAAAAAATACTCCGACTTCATCCGTTTCCCAATCAAAATGGACGTGAAGGAACAAAAGCCAAAAGAAGGCACGGAGAACGAGTTCGAAGAAGTTGTTCAAGAACAAACCGTAAACAGCATGGTGCCAATCTGGCGCAAGAATAAAAGCGAGCTGACTACAGAAGATTACGATAACTTCTATGCAGAGAAACGTTACGGCTTCGATAAGCCGCTTAAACATATTCATATCAGTGCTGATGGTGCTGTAGTGTACAATGCGATTTTGTTCATCCCAGAAAATACACCGTTTGACTATTACACAAAGGAATATGAAAAAGGTCTTGAGCTCTATTCCAACGGTGTGTTGATCATGAACAAATGTGCGGATCTGCTGCCTGATTACTTCAGTTTTGTAAAAGGTATGGTGGACTCAGAGGATCTTTCCTTGAACATTTCCAGAGAGATGCTCCAGCATGACCGTCAGCTGACTCTGATCGCTAAGAACATTAAGAATAAAGTGAAAAGCCAACTGCAAAGCCTGCTGAAGGATGAAAGAGAGAAATATGAGCAGTTCTATAATGCTTTTGGCAGACAGCTTAAGTTTGGTGTTTATAACGATTATGGGATGCACAAAGACACCCTTCAAGATTTACTAATGTTCTACTCCTCCAAGGAGAAGAAGCTGGTTACGCTGGACGAATACGTCTCAAGAATGCCAGAAGATCAGAAGTATATCTACTATGCTTCCGGAGAGTCGATCGACAGAATCGAGAAGCTCCCGCAAACCGAGCTTGTATCGGATAAAGGGTATGAAATTCTCTACTTCACTGATGATATTGATGAATTTGCGATCAAGATGATTCAGTCTTATAAGGAAAAAGAATTTAAATCCGTATCCAGCGGAGATCTGGGGATCGAAGCCGACGAAGCGGACAAGCCAACAGAAGCGGAAGAGAACGAAAACAAGGAGCTTTTTGAAGCGATGAAGGACATCCTGTCCGGCAAAGTGAAAAATGTTAAAGCTTCCAAACGTTTAAAGACTCATCCGGTATGTCTCTCTGCAGAAGGTGAGCTGACGATCGAGATGGAGAAAATTCTGAAATCGATGCCGAATGGCCAAGAGGTGCAAGCGGATAAGGTACTTGAAATCAACATCCATCACGAAGTATTCCAGTCCTTGAAGGCGGCAGCAGAGAACGACAAAGAAAAGCTCGGTTTATACACGAACCTGCTGTACAACCAAGCGCTGTTGATCGAAGGTCTACAGGTTAGTGATCCTGTTCAATTCACCAATGATATTTGCAAAATCATGAAATAATATGAAGTACAGAGACCATCCAATTGTATTATGATTGGGTGGTCTTTTTTATTTCAGCATTTCATTTTGTTGTGCGAAAAAGTAGTAATCAATTTCAGAGTCATTATTTGTGCAACCGCTGATCGAATAGATAATTTCACCTTGTGTGCTTTTTTTACTCGTCACTTCGGAGCAGGTATCGGTTCTGACTCCTGTGTTGCTTCCACCGAATGCATCATTAGAGGTATCATAGCTATAATTAATCACGTTACCGTCAAATTTCAAATCCTTAAATATAGGATCGCCTTCATCTGTGTAACTTGTAACGCGTATATTGTCTGCTTTTTTGCTGGAGAGATTAGTTATAAATTTCTCGAATTTATCTAGGTTGTACACTTTTTCCCAAGAAACAATATCCCCTCTACTGATGGCTTCTTTGGAAGTATAGGGTTCACTTTTGGGAAGAGAATTAACTTTATTATCGGAACAACCCCATACTCCTCCTAGTAAAAGAAAAGAGAGTGTAAGCAAATTTACCTTTTTCACTGAGGAACCTCCTTGTAACGTATTTATATAAAAGACGGAGATTAACTGGAAAAGTTACAGTGAGCTTGATTTTTCACATTGACAATAAACAACAAATTGAGTATTATTTTCTCTAACTTGAATATGTAAAAGCAAAGAAGAGAAAGAGTACCACGGCAATTCTTTCAACAGAGAGCTCCGGTCGCTGAAAAGGAGTAAAGAAAACCCTTGGGAATATGGTCTCAGAGCTGCGCATCGAAACCTTATGGGTTGTAGGCTGCGCCGGAACCTGCATCCGTTACAGTGCTAGGGTATAAACGTTAATTAACGTCGTACCTGAAGAGGTAAATGTCATGAGGCATTTATAAAATTAGGTGGTAACACGTGAGTAGAACTCTCGTCCTTTGTGGATGGGAGTTTTTTTGTTGTCTAAAAAAGGAGGAAAAGGTTAATGAGTAATGTGTTTATAGGTGGCGCTTGGCCGTATGCGAATGGATCTTTACATCTTGGGAGATTATCAAGTGTGTTGCCTGGGGATGTGCTGGCACGATATTTTCGCTCCAAAGGGGATAACGTATTATATGTATCAGGCAGTGATTGCCATGGAACACCCGTAGCGGTTCAGGCTGCGAATGAAGGGATTACGCCCGGAGCTTTTGCAAGCAGATATCATGAAGAGTTTCTGAAGTGTTTTGAACAGCTGGGATTTAGTTATGATCTATATACTCGAACGGATCAACAGCAGCATCATAAGGTCGTGCAAGAGTTGTTTACAAAGCTACTAGAGAATGGTCATTTATATAAAAAAACCATTGCGCAATGTTACTGCGAGGTGGATCAGCGCTTTTTGCCAGACAGATATGTGGAAGGGACTTGTCCGGTATGTGGCCAGCGGGCGCGAGGGGATCAATGTGATTATTGTTCTACGATTCTAGATCCTGCCGATTTGTTAGACAGAGTATGCAAATTATGTGGTAATACACCATCAGAAAGGCCGACAGAACATTATTATCTTAGCTTATCTAATTTTCAGTCTGAATTAACGGAATATGTAAAGGAAGCACAATTTTGGAGAGATAACGCTATAAAACTGACCAAACGTTATTTACAAGAAGAGCTGCAGGACCGCGCGGTAACAAGAGACTTGTCTTGGGGTGTAGATGTTCCTGTGGCTGGATTTGAAGATAAAAAGATTTATGTTTGGATTGAGGCGGTAAGTGGTTATTTATCAGCCAGTAAGCAGTGGGTTGCACAGTCCGGAGGAAGCTGGGAGGATTTTTGGTTAGAGGAAAAAGGGGAGATTACTGCTTATTATGTGCATGGTAAAGACAATATTCCTTTTCACACTTTAATATGGCCGGCTGTGTTATTAGGAGCTGGAGGTCTGCATTTACCGGACAGGATTATATCTAGCGA
The DNA here is from genome assembly GCF_037974255.1 of Paenibacillus sp. FSL R5-0636. NCBI lineage: Bacteria > Bacillati > Bacillota > Bacilli > Caryophanales > Paenibacillaceae > Paenibacillus > Paenibacillus sp. FSL R5-0636. The sequence continues at coordinate 4,206,874 of NZ_CP150232.1, read as the reverse complement.
ATATTTAACCCTTGAAGGGCAGAAGTTCTCCACTAGCCGAAACTGGGCGGTCTGGGTACCTGATATTTTAGAGCGGTATCAGCCAGATTCTATTCGTTATTTCTTAATTGCTAATGGACCCGAGAAGCGGGACACGGATTTTTCCTGGAGAGAGTTTATTTATAGCCATAATGGAGAGCTGCTTGGAGCATTTGGTAACTTTGTGAATCGTTCATTGGCTTTTGTAGATAAGTTTTATGAAGGGAAAGTGCCGAATGGGCAATTGGATAAGGGGTGGAATGACAACATTGACCTCTTGTATCTCGAATCAGGGCGGCTTATTGAGGCTGGGAATCTAAAAGATGCGCTGGAGTATATTTTTTCTTATGTGCGCAAGGCAAACCAGTATTTCGACCTGCAAAAACCATGGATACAGATAAAAGAGGATCAGGTTTCTTGTGATTCTGCAATATACACATGTGTGCAGATTATTGCGAACCTAGCGAATTTGTTACATCCGTTTCTGCCGTTCTCTTGTGACAAGATCAGGGGGTTCCTGTCGTTAGAACTACCGAATTGGCAGCCTTGCTCGGTACCCCCTTACCAACAGGTTACTGATTTACAATTATTGTTTGAACGAATTAATATTAACCGTATTAAAGAAGAAGAGGATAGGCTCGTTCAACAACAAGTGAATAAATAGAGCTGGTATTATCCATTCTTGAAACTCTCAATAAACTTTGAAGCCAATGATGACAAGTATTTATCCTTAATCCAGACGGCGGCGACCCGCGTGCGTAGTGATTCACTACTGATTTCTTTATAGATCAAATTACTGTTACTCGTTAATTCGAAAGCGGATTTGGGAATGATTCCGATGCCAAGACCAGCGTTTGCCCAGAGCAGTGTTGTTCTAGCATCATCATTCATGCAGAAAATCAGCGGATCAAAGCCGTTCTCAAGACATGTTTCCCGGATAAGCTGCTCAAAACGGCGGTAGATAATAAGCGGCTTATCCTTTAGCTCACCGATCTCAATAAAGTTTTCATCCGTTTTCCAGTCATACTCAGGTGTCATTACGGCAATCATAGGTTCAGCTTGTGTGTAAAGACACTCTAAATTTGTACCATTAAAGGGTGTCCTTACAATTCCGACTTCGACAATGCCTTTATTCAAGAGGTCAATGATTCTAAAGGTATTTCCTTCATGAATCTCAAACTTCACACCTTTATAGGTTTTGTGAAATTCACATAGCCGATCTTGAAGCAACGTAGCTCCAGAGGAAGAAACTGTACCAATGGCTAGGGTTCCTTTTAAACCTTTGACAAAATCAGTGAGCTCACGGGCAGTGGAATCTGCCAGCTCCAGAATTTGTTGGGCACGGTCCCGCAAAATGGCTCCAGCTTCAGTGAGCTGCACGCTGCGTGGACCTCGTTCCACTAGCTTTACACCGAGTTCTTCCTCCAGGAGCTTTAGCTGCTGGCTCAGCGGAGGCTGGGCCATTTGCAGTTTTTTGGCTGCAGATGTGATCTGTCCTTCCTCAGCTATCGCCATAAAATATTTAAGCTGTCTAATATCCATATAAAAATCCTCCGAACTTGAGATATGCTAATCGTATGGGAGCGATACGAATCCAATATTATTAATATGTGAGTAGATATGCCATAATCATAACTGTTCTTATACATATTTCAAGTGGTTAAATACTTCTTATGTTGGGTGTGGATAAATTTGTTCAAAATTGCAGTATATTTAAAGCCGTACAAAAAAGAAGCGATCATTGGACCGATCTTCAAACTGATGGAAGCGATTCTGGAGCTGATTTTGCCTACCATTGTCGCATTGATCATCAACAACGGGGTTGGCAATCATGACAGCGCCTATGTTTACCGCATGGGTGGCCTAATGGTGCTGATGTCACTGCTTGGCTTCGGCTGCTCCATGGTATGCCAATATTATGCAGCCCGGGCTTCACAGGGATTCGGTACGACACTACGCAATAAGATGTTTAGACATATTACATCCTTGTCGTATGCTGAACTGGATACCTTAGGTACGCCTACACTGATTAATCGGATTACCAATGACGTAAACCAGCTGCAAATTGCTGTGGCCATGCTGATTCGTCTAGTTATTCGTGCACCGTTTATCTGCATCGGGGCTATCCTAATGTCCATGATTTTGGATTTTAGATTATCGCTGATTCTAATAGCGGCAACACCGGTTTTTGGCATTATTTTATATTTTATTATCACCCGCAGTGCTCCTTTGTACCGAAAATACCAGCAGAAGCTGGATGCCCTTGCGCTCGTACTGAGTGAGAATTTATCGGGGATTCGAGTGATTCGTGCTTTTGCCAAAAGACGTACAGAAAAAGAACGTTTTGATGCCTCATCTGATGATTTGACTACTACGGCGATCCGGGTTTCGCGGATTTCTGCTTTGCTTGGGCCGATGACTACACTTGTAGTAAATGCGGCGATCATAGCTATTTTGTGGGTAGGCGGAATTCATATCGATGGGGGCCGATTGTCTCAAGGGGAGATCATTGCCTTCATCAATTACATCACTCAGATCTTGCTGGCGCTGATAGTGGTCTCCAACTTGGTTATTATTTTTACAAAAGCCTCATCCTCAGCGAATCGTGTGAATGAAGTGCTTGGTGTTAAGGTATCCGTGTCCGAGGAAGGAAATGCATTGATTGCAGAACCTGCCCCTGCTGCCCCTGCTATACAATTCGATCACGTATCCTTTGGGTATAATACGACAGGTGAATCGGCATTAGAGGATATATCTTTAGTAATTAATCGCGGAGAGACTGTGGGCCTGATTGGCAGTACGGGTTCAGGTAAGTCTACTTTTGTGAATTTGATCCCTCGTTTTTATGATGTGGTGCAAGGTGAAGTGAAAGTGGATGGTGTGGATGTCAGAGATTACAAGCTGCACCAGCTTCGTGAGAAAATAGGGATTGTACCGCAAAAAGCTGTGTTGTTTACAGGAACAATCGCTGAGAATATACGTTGGGGTAAGGAAGATGCAACTGAGGAAGAAATCATGCAGGCAGCCTCTATCGCTCAAGCGGAGGAGTTTATACGTAAATTACCCGAAGGCTTGAATACGCAAGTATCTCGTGGTGGATTAAATTTATCCGGTGGACAAAAGCAGCGCTTAACCATAGCTCGTGCAGTAGTAGGTAAGCCATCGATTCTTATTTTGGATGACTCCTCCAGTGCGCTGGATTTCTCCACAGATGCGGCACTTCGTAAGGCTCTCAAAGAGAGCAGCCAGGAAATGACCGTGCTCCTTGTCTCGCAGAGGGTAAGCACTGTAAGACAAGCGGATAAAATAATGGTATTTGAGGAAGGGCGGATCGCCGGTGTCGGAACCCATGAGGAGCTGATGCGGGGTTGTGAAGAGTATAAAGAAATCTGCCTGTCCCAGCTATCAAGTGAGGAGTCGGGCCAATGAACAAAAACAACATTTGGAAAAGACTTATTGTATACACAGGGCATTATAAAAAAATAGCTATAGGTGCAGTAATCTGCGCAATACTCAGTGTGATTGCCAGTCTAATTGGCCCGTTGCTTATCGGCAGCGCCATCGATTTTATGATCGGGCCGGGAGAGGTTGATTTTGACGCCGTACTTAGACTGCTTTTGATTCTGGCAGGGGTGTATATTGTCGGCAGCTTTTTCGGATGGCTTCTTACCTACCTGACTAATCGAATTGCCTACCGGACTGTATATGACTTACGGCGGGAGCTTTTTGATAAATTAAATGTTTTGCCGTTAAAATTTCATGATAACCACCCGCAAGGGGACAGCATCAGCCGGTTTGTTAATGACATGGATGCGGTCTCTGATGGACTGCTGCAAGGCTTCTCAACACTGCTCACGGGGATCATCACCATCGTGGGGGCAATTGCACTCATGTTGTACATTAGTCCTTTAATGACCTTAGTTGTTCTTCTGTCAGCACCCGTTACATTTTTTGTGGCAAGATTCATTACGATGCGCTCCCAGAAGATGTTTAAGGAGCAGGCTAAAATTCTGGGCGGTCTCAACGGATACGTGGAGGAAATGATCGGCGGACAAAAAGTGGTCACTGCTTATCATTATGAAGACCGTGCACTGACCCAGTTTGAAGAACGAAACGAGACTTTGTACCAGACTGGCGTGAAATCACAATTTTACGGTTCCTTGTCCAATCCGACAACACGGTTAGTAAATAATATTACCTTCTCTGTTATCGCGATGATCGGAAGTGTTATGGTGATTCGCGGGCTTGTGACGGTAGGGGATTTGTCCAGCTTTTTGATCTTCTCCAACTTGTTCGCTAAGCCGTTTAATGAAATTACAGGTGTGATTACGCAGCTTCAATCGGCAACAGCATCAGCGCAGCGGATTTTCGCCATTCTAGACCTATCGCCAGAACCAGCTGATGCAACAGACGCCAAAATTATGAATACAAGTCAAGGAACAATTACCTTTGAAAAAGTATCCTTTGCTTATAATCCTGAACGTCCTCTGATTAATGATTTCAGTCTGGAAGTGAAACCAGGTACCCGGGTTGCAATTGTAGGGCAGACGGGAGCGGGGAAGACGACACTGGTTAATCTGCTTATGCGTTTTTATGATGTGGATAGGGGTTCCATCAAGATTGACGGCGTGGATATCAAGACGATTACCCGGGACAGTCTGCGGCGTAATTTCGGGATGGTGTTGCAGGACACTTGGCTGTTTGGCGGCACAATTAGAGAAAATATTGCCTACGGCAAACCTGAGGCTACCGAAGAAGAGGTCATCGCTGCTGCTAAGGCTGCTAATGCTCATAGCTTCATTAAACGCCTGCCTGAGGGATATGATACGAAGATCAGTGGCTCAGGAGATAATTTGTCGCAAGGACAAAAGCAGCTGCTAACCATAGCACGAGTGATGCTCGTAGATCCACCTATGCTCATTTTGGATGAAGCCACCAGCAGTATTGATACGCTGACTGAGGTACGGATTCAGAAGGCTTTTCTAAAAATGATCGCAGGCCGGACCAGCTTTGTAATTGCCCACCGTTTGTCAACGATTCGAGAATCGGATCTCATTCTTTTCATGAAGGACGGAGACATTGTGGAGAGTGGTACGCATGACCAACTCCTAGCCAGCGGTGGATATTACGCCAGATTATATAACAGTCAGTTCGCATCAGCGTAGACTTTGCATTTAGAAAAAAGAGCATTCAATCCCGAATTTGGGGGTGAATGCTCTTTTTGTCGGGTGGATAGTTAGTTTGGCTAAGCTTGGCTAAGCTTGGCTTGGCTTGGCTTACCTTACCTTACCTTACCTTACCTTACCTTACCTTACCTTACCTTACCTTACCTTACCTTACTGTTGCGGACCGTATTGCAGCTAAATAGTGTTTTTGGCGCCGTTCCCCAAAGTAACGGACTGCATAGCACTTATTCGGCTGATTTTGCAGCAAAAAGGAGCGGATATGGCACAATAGCTGCATCTGAGTCCGAACGGAGTGGAAAAGGGTGGGATTTTGCGAAATTAGGGCGCCTCGGTCCAATACGTAGGAATGGCAGCCATCGCCAAAGGTAAATTGCTTCTGTTCCGGAGTAGAATGCTTAGAAATTCGATTGCTTAGCGTTCCAAAGTAGTTAGCTTAGCGTCCCCAAAGTAATTTGCTTAACGTTCCAAAGGAGCTAACTCAGCGTCCCCAAAGTAGTTTGGATAGCGTTCCAAAGTTAGTTATCTCACCGTCCCCAAAGTAATTTGCTTAGCGTTCCAAAGTAGCTATCACATCGTCAGCAAAGTAGTTTGTTTACCCTTGCGGACCGTATTGCAGCTAAATAGTGTTTTTGGCGCCTTATTTCAAAGTAACGGACTGCATAGCACTTATTCGGCTGATTTTGCAGCAAAAAGGAGCAGAAATGGCACAATAGCTGCATCTGAGTCCGAACGGAGTGGAAAAAGGCATGATTTTGTGAAATAAGGGCGCCTCGGTCCGATACGTAGGAATGGCAGCCATCGCCAAAGGTAGATTGCTTCTGTTCCAGTGTAGAATGCTTAGAAATTCGTTTGCTTAGCGTTCCAAAGTAGCTATCACATCGTCAGCAAAGTAGTTTGTTTACCCTTGCGGATCGTATTGCAGCTAAATAGTGTTTTTGGCGCCTTATTTCAAAGTAACGGACTGCATAGCACTTATTCGGCTGATTTTGCAGCAAAATGCAGTGGATATGGCACAATAGCTACATCTGAGTCCGAACGGAGTGGAAAAAGGCATGATTTTGTGAAATAAGGGCGCCTCGGTCCTATACACCGTGGCACCAACGAAGTCGATTGTTTAGCGTTCAAAAGTAAATTGCTTACCCTTACGGACCCGGTTACTATTCACCTCGCGCGCTATAGGGTGGGAATTTCCGATAAAAATATTTGTGAACGAATGAACTATCTGGACGGGCTAAACGTATTATAAGAAACGTATATTGAAGACGACGAAACTATAGTAAATATGGCTTGTCGAGAGTGTTATGAGATTGGAAGGGGAGTGGCAAGATGTTGACAATCAAACATTTTACCAAGAGCTACAAGGGTGGCAAGAAGGCGGTAAATGATCTGAATTTGGTGGTCGAAAAAGGTGACATCTATGGCTTTATCGGTCATAACGGTGCGGGGAAAACAACAACTATCCGAGCAGTGGTCGGAGTTTTAGATTTTGAGGAGGGAGATATCGAGATTGGTGGGTACTCCATTAAAAAAGATCCCTTAGCCTGCAAAGCGATTACTGCGTATATTCCAGATAATCCGGATCTATACGATCATCTGACGGGCATTCAGTACTTGAATTTTATTGGTGATCTTTTTAGTGTATCGAAAGCGGATCGGGAGTTATTGATAAAGAAGTATAGCGATGAATTTGAGATTACCTCTAATCTGGGGGATTTAATCTCCGCATATTCTCATGGTATGAAACAGAAACTCGCGATTATCTCCGCGCTTATTCATAAACCGAAGCTACTCGTTCTGGATGAACCCTTTGTGGGACTTGATCCAAAAGCGGCACACACGCTCAAGAGAATCATGGCGGAGATTTGCAGCCAGGGCAGTGCGATCTTTTTTTCGACGCATGTACTGGATGTGGCCGAGAAGCTCTGCAATAAGATTGCCATTATCAAAGCGGGTGAATTGATCACTCATGGGAAAACAGAAGAGGTGAAGGGTGACAGCAGCCTTGAAGATGTGTTTTTGGAGTTGATTAAACATGATTAATATCTGGCGATTGACGAAAATTCAGCTGATCTCATCGTTTGGGTTAAATAAAGCTTTGCATACAAGGGATATGAAAGAAAGACGAAAAATGCTTTTGCTGAGCATCGGTATCTTAATAGGGATTGTCATGATGGCAGTAGTTTCATTTGGATATAGCTTCATGATAGCAGAGACCCTTGAACAGATAGGCCGGCCAGAGCTGCTGCTTGCGATTATGATGGCTGTTACTTGCTTGATTGGATTTTTTACAACGATCTATAAGGCGAGTGGGGTATTATTTGGCTCCAAAGATTACGATCTCGTAATGTCGTTGCCTATCAAAACGAGCCATATCGTAGCAAGCCGTGTAGTTCAGCTCTATGTGCTGAATATACTGTTCTCATTGATGGTGATGGTGCCAGCAGGTGTAGTTTATGCTATAAAGGTAAATCCGGCAGTAGTATATTATTTATTTTTCATGATAACGCTGCTATTTATCCCATTAGTGCCGATCATTGCTGCAACAATTATAGGGGCATTGATTAGTTGGATTTCCTCACGTTTTAAAGGAAGTCGTTTAATAAGTCTCATTCTGACTTTTGCCGTAATCATTGTTATTATTTTGGGTTCAGGCCAAATGAATGGGAATGACCCGCAGTTACTTGCGGATATGAGCACACAAATTGCCGATCAAATCTTCAACTTATATCCTTTGACGGTTATGTATGTAGATGCTGTCTGCTCGTATCAGGTAGCTCCTTTACTATTATTTATAGGGATTTCGTTACTTTCTTTTATGTTGTTTACCCTTATTCTTGGCAGCAAATATAAAGCAATACACACAGGCCTTACGACTTCTTACTCAAAGAATAAGTATCAAATGAGGTCACTTGAAGTCTCTTCACCGCTTTACACATTGTATAAAAAAGAGCTGCGCCGCTATTTCAGTTCTTCTATATATGTGCTAAATACGAGTATCGGTATGGTTATGTTACTTGTCATGGCGATTACCTTACTGTTTGTTAGCTCAGAGCAATTAGGACAAATTATGGAAATACCAGAACTCTCTAACTATCTAAGCAGATTGGCGCCACTATTTGTTTCCCTCTTTGTTGCATTAAGCTGTACGACATCGAGTTCGATTTCGCTTGAAGGTAACCATATTTGGATTTTAAAAAGCGCCCCCGTTCCGACAAAAACCATATTATTAAGTAAAATCGTAGTGAATCTCACCATTACAGTACCGATTGTGATTGTTAGTAGTGTGCTTCTAATGATTTCTCTGGGCACAGGCTGGATGGAGAGCTTGTTATTGCTAATAATCCCCGTCCTATACGCTTGTCTTACTGCAATGGTAGGTGTGATCGTTAACTTGAAGCTTCCTAAACTGGAGTGGACTAACGAAGTCTCAGTAATTAAACAAAGTGCTTCGGTCCTTGTAGCGATGATTATAGGATTTATCAGCTTGCTGATTCCATTTGGTTTGAGTTTTCTTTTATCCGATCTAAATGGTAATCTCGTTATGTTAGGTATTGGTGTGGTGATATTTGTGGCATGTGGAGTGATGTATAGATACATTCAGTCCAAAGGAGAACTTTTATTTCGGGCTCTTTAAAAAAGGGCATTCCAAAAGCCGAAATCGGCTGCTGGGATGCCCTTTATTTGTGCCAAGATTTATTGTCGTGAAAAATCCCCTAAGCTCTACTGTCGCTCATTAGCTAACTGTTCAATTCCACTCACCATTATTTTTAGACCTGTATAGAACATCTTATCGGAGCCAATTTCATTAAAGATATTGTTTTCGTACATTCGTTTTATAACATTAGGTCCATCCCCTGATAAGTGCTCAAGCGATTGTTTAAATACCTCTCTAGCATCTCCATTAGGTTCATTTTTCATGGCTAAGTCAATTCGATCCTGCTCATATTTGTCCAATTCGAAAGAGATTACATAGTTTAACACGCAAGCAATTAAGGAGAATTTGTCACTATCGCTTAAAGGAAGATGATCCACGATCTGAAGCAAAGTATTCAGTAAAGATAGATAATTAGGTTCAGAAGGCAAGGTTCTCATCATCAGCTGAGCCGAGCAAGGATACTTATGTAAAACCCCGCGGATTCGATCTGCAAAATGAAAAAGCTGTTCTTGCCAATCACCTTCGAGATTCGCAGTTTCGAGGGCTTCTTTGGCGATCTCATTAGCCAGTGTCTGGAAAATACTCTGTTTACTCTTAAAATGCCAATAGAGAGAGGCGGCTTGTATATTTAATAGTTCTGCTAATTTACGCATACTAAATGCCTCTATGCCGATATCATCCAGCAGCTCCCAAGAAGCTTTTATTATATCTTGTTCAGTGATTTGCAGATTTTTGATTCTCATCGAAACGACCTCCTGTTACTGTCTTCTTTTATCATAAGCGAAGATGGATGGCTGGTCTACCATCGTTAGATTACCGGTTTATCTTACACTGTTAGATATTTTTATTTACAAGCAAATAAACGGGTGTTATATTAATCTTACACCGTTAGTTTAACGGTGCGATTTTTTAAAAAGGAGGCAGCGGTTAGCTATTTTATTAGTAAAAATTAAAAAGGATGTGTATAGACCCATGAGTAATCTACAAGTGGAACAATCCCAACCAGTCACCAAAGAATTTTCTATAAAAGCAATACTTCCCGTAATACTGGCACTTATAACAGGAATGTTGCTGGTTATGCTCGACAGTACAATTATGAATGTAGCGATCCCGCAGCTTGAAAAAACCTTTGATGCTAGCCTAAAAACAATACAGTGGGCCATCACGGGTTATACGCTGGCTTTATCCGTAATTATCCCATTGGCCGGTTGGTTCTCGGATAAGTTTACTGCCAAACGTGTTTTTTTAGCTTCGATCGTATTGTTTACCATAGGTTCTTTATTATGCTCAATGGCACAATCCACAACAGAGCTGATAATCTTTCGTATTTTGCAGGGATTAGGCGGAGGGATGATTGCTCCAATTGGTATGGCTATGTCATTCAAAATCGCACCTCCCGATAAAAGAGGTTCAATCATGGGATTGCTTGGACTACCGATGTTAATTGCGCCTGTTCTTGGTCCTGTACTGTCAGGATGGCTGTTGGAATATGCAAGCTGGCACTGGATTTTTCTGATTAATGTCCCCATTGGTATTATTGCAATGATTGTTGGAGTGAAATTTCTTCCGGTAATAGAGAAGGGGAATAAAGCTAAATTGGATATTTGGGGTGTGATTTTATCACCACTCGCTTTCTCCAGCTTGGTATTTGGGGTGCATAGAGGGGGAGTGGACGGCTGGGGGGATCGTATAACGATTATATCTCTTGCGTTCAGCTTCATTGCTTTAGCCTTGTTTATTTTCGTGGAATTGCGCCAAAAAGAACCGTTATTGGAACTTCGCTCTTTTCGATCTCTAGAATTTAGTAAAGGTATGATTTTGACCTGGATTAATCAGTTCGCCTTATTTGGTTCGATTCTGTTAATTCCAATTTTTTTGCAGCAGGTCAGAGGTTTTTCTTCCTTTGAATCGGGACTTTTAGTTATTCCTCAAGCTTTAATATCCTTTGCTGGCATGATTATTGGAGGAAAATTATTTGATAAGTATGGAGCTCGGCCCGTTGTGTTCTCTGGACTTGTGCTGCTGTCCACCGGACTCTTTCTTTTGTCACGTTTACAAAATGATACAAGTGTATACGTTATGATCAGTTATTTTGCCATTATGGGACTTGGCCAAGTATTAACTACTATGCAGCTCGGTACACATGTGCTTAAGGCCGCTCCGAAGGATTTGATCAGCCGTGTGACCCCACTTACTGCCTCTGCACAACAAATTGTGGGTTCCTTTGCTGTCGCTATAATGTCGGGCTTATTGACTTCGAATATAGCTACTCAAATGAGTCAAGGAAATCAGAAGCTACCTTTAGAGGCTATGGTTGCAGGATTCCACGACACGTTCCTAGTTTCATTGGGCTTGGTGCTGTGTGGTGTGGTTCTTAGTCTCTTTTTGCATAATCCGAAGAGCTGATCCTATCGTACTCTACCAATATTTTAGCGATGTTTATGGATTGTATCCTTGGTATAATTCAAAGATTGATAACCAAGGGGGAATCTCTTAACCCGTGAAGAATATATTTGCTAGATTTACTATAATGACCCTCGCTGTCGTGCTATACGCCGGAGTATTTATTCAGCATATATCGGCCGATAACGGGGTTCCTTTTGAGGATATAAACACTAGTTATGCAAAAAAAGAAATCATAGATTTATATAACCGGAATATATTAACTGGCACCTCGAATACTAAATTTTCACCTACTCAATCGATTACTAGAGCTGAATTTATTACAGTTCTTGATCGTCTGTTGAAGCTTGATCCAGCGTTGAGTCCGGTATCTCCTTATACCGACGTAGCCAAAAGCGCTTGGTATTACGGCTGGATACAGGCAGCAATTCAGCTTGAACTGGCGAACGGCACTTCGGCAACTACTTTTGCACCCGCAAAAGCAGTTACTCGGCAGGAAGCGGCTGTGTGGATAGCCAAAGCGCTAAAGCAAACAAACACTGCAACTACCGCACAAACCAATTTTAAAGATCGGCAACAAATTGCTAGCTGGGCAAGTGCTGCTGTAGCCAAGGTTAATGATCGCGGATTAATGAAGGGCGATAATAGCGGAAATTTTCGACCCACGGACCCGATAACCAGGCAAGAGACGGCAGTGCTGATGGATCGGGTGCTGCAACATACAAGCTGGGCGGCAGAGCTGGAAAGTGATCCGGACAAACGTATTGTTATAGGCTGGCAGTATGGTCTCACGACGTCACAATTTGAGAATCATGTTTTGCAATCGAACGTCAACACACTCTCACCACGTTGGTATTATGTTGGAAAAACAGGGACAGTAACGGATTCGACAGATGTCTCGCTGGTAACTTGGGCAAAAAAGAATAAAAGGCAAGTCTGGGCGATGGTTGGCAATCGATCGGATCAAGAAGCGACGCATCAAATGCTGTTGAGTACAACCGCAAGGAATACGGCAGTCAAACAATTAGCTGCTTTAGTGAGTAAATATGGATTAGATGGACTAAATATAGATTTTGAAAATGTAGCGGCCGAAGATCGTGTGTATTTGACTTCGTTTATTACTTTATTGGCCGAGAAAATGCATTCGCTCAATGTTATTCTGTCGATGGATGTATCCCCTGATCTTGGAACGGATTGGACAGAAGCTTTTGACTATGCTGCCCTAGGCAAGCAAGTGAATTACATGGTGATGATGGGGTATGATGAGCATTATGACGGGAGTCAAGTTCCGGGGTCCAATGCTTCGCTTTCTTATGATCAAAAGGCTGTGAATACAATCCTAAAAGTTGTACCTAGTCAAAAAGTTATATTGGCATTGCCCTTATATAATCGGGATTGGACACTGAACCAGAAGGGAACGGTTTTATCCTCTGAATATATTACGCTTCCGGAGCAAAATCAGATCATCAGCAGCTATGCATCGAAACCTGTGTGGAATTCTACTCTGGGACAATATGTCGCGAGCTACTCGAAACAAGCTATAAAACATACGATTTGGATTGAGGATGGGCGTTCATTAATAACTAAATACAACTTAGCGGTTACTAAAAAACTAGCTGGAGTAGCTTATTGGTATATAGGCGGAGAAAGCTCTGATATATGGGCTAGTTTAAGGAATGCAGAGAAATTTTTCGATTACACTTTTTAAAAATATGAAAGACTGGATGCGAATAGCCGCTTAGCTAATTGCTGTCCAGTCTTTTTATTGGGTTACTAAGTCGCAACTGCTAGAATGAGTTTGATTAAATCAGCCTCGAGTTACGTATTTTTTGAAGTTTTTTACCTTTAGAACTTTAACATTTTGAGCTAGAAGTTTCTTGTCACTAACGATCCATGTGTGATCTTTGGAGTTTTTTCTACGAACCGCAGCGAAGTTATACTTATTTCCTGCATAAATCTTAAAGCCCTGTGCAGCGCAATCCGCACAAAACTTAACACATTCACCTTTATTCCAATCTGGAAAAGAAATCTGCTGGAAGACATTTCGTTTTACGAGTAGGGTGGCACCCTGAACATTGGTTACATATTTATTTTCCATATGAAGATAACGAAGCAAGAGTAGCTTCTTATCATTTAAATACATATAGTGAGCTCGTTTTCCAACGATATCAGCTTTAGTTTTATGGAGGATTTTCATACTATCCGTTAAATAGTTGGCAGAGTAATAATCGTCGTCATCAAATTTAGCGATACAACTATAATTCGCTAAGTGCACACCAAAATTCAGACAAAACCCGAGTGAACGATATTCTGGTAGTTTATAGATCCGTACGTTTTTATGTTTTTTTGCAGCTTGTATATAATCTTCTATTCTCAAGCTATCATTATTTATGATCACGATAAGTTCTTTAGATTTGAAATTCTGTCGTTGATAGTTATCAAACATGGTTTTAATACAATCAATTCGTTTCGTACAAGTTAGAATAGACACAGCAGATGAAGTAGATTCAGCAGTTAACTTCATAACGGAATCTTTGGACTGCGTCCAACAAAATTCCTGTAGTTTTTAATATTCCGGATGATCTTATGGTTAGCTATTAACGTACTATCACTGATAATCCATGTATGTTTTGAAGAGTTTTTTCTACGTATGGCAACGAAGTTATTTTTACTCGCAGAATAAACCTTATAACCTTTCTTTCTGCTTCTGCTGCAAAAGAGATCATCCTCACCTACGTTTTTATTAGGAAATTTCACATGATCGAATACTTTTCGTTTGAAGACGAGCGTAGCGCCAGGGAGATGGGTAACCGTCCGGTGTTCATCATTTGCAAAACGAAGAATCAAAGTCTTTGAACCTAGTAAATACATATAGTGAGCCCGTTTTCCAAGGATATCAGCTTTAGTTCTTTGTAAGGTCAGATTACCTTCCGTCAAATAATGAGGGGCATAATAATCGTCGTCATCAAATTTGGCGATGGTATGATATTTGCATTTTGTTACGGCATAGTTTAAGCATGAACCGAGAGATTGATGTTCAGGTTTACGAAATATCTTAATATTTTTGTGTTTTTTAGCTAAGGTTAGGTAGGGGGATAGTGGAATTTTATTATTATTGATAATAATGATAAGTTCTTTATTTGCATATCTTTGTCTGCTGTAATTTTGAAATAGGTTGTTTAAATAATTATGGCGATTGGTACAGGTAATAATAGAAATACCTTGTTGGTTCGCCTTGTAGTGAGGTACAGCACTCATTTAACCAACCCCTCATATGCATTTTTGGGAAAAGTCTCATTTATACGATATGTCCAAGTTAGGATAGAGTCACGGCATATCAACCTCTTAAAAGCAAAATGGACTTGTTTAGAGAACACAAAACCCACAGTGATAGCTGTGGGTTTTGTAAGAGAGACACATCATATGAAACGCTTTGGATGTTTGTTCAGAAATAAGACTCAATGATGGAAATACTATTCTCAATTCTCGCCTTACTCTGCGTTAAATAATCTTTGGTCCAATCATCTAGGTTAGACATATCAAAACTCCGGTACATCCCTGTATAAACAATAATCTCTCTTAATCGAAGAAAAAGAGGAATTAGCTTCAGCTCATTTTCTGAAATACTGTTCTCTTTAACGTAGCCTTTAAGAAAATGCTCCATAAAACGCTGACATTGAAGCTGCCTGTCCTCCATACTATCATCCCCGTAAACGTAGACTAGATAATACAGTTGAATGGCGATATCTTCTACAAACCAGCTGTACTGAGCTTCATCAAAATCAAACAAGGTCAGCTTACCATTGTGGACCAAAAAGTTGCCTACATTGATATCCCCATGGATGAGACCATAGGTATTTATATCAGCGTCGAGATGCTTTAGCCGATCCATAAGCGCCTTACAGCTTTCTAAAACGCCACTTTGGGATGAAGGAATAAACCTGGTTACATTCTGCAGGTAGTAGTTCTGATGCCACGCATGTCTTTTGGTGTGTGGTTTATAAGATTTTGCTAATCTGTGCATTTGTCCAGTGATCATGCCACACTGCTCATAGAGCTCTACATCTTTCAGGCAGTCTGGGTAACCTATTCGTTTCCCTTGTGCTTTTTCAAAGGAAGATACCCTAAAGCACGAATCACCGATCTCTATTTGCTCAACTAAATTACCCTGAAGAGAACATACGGGTCTTGATACTGAAACGCCATGATCTGCTATGTATAGAATCCATTCAAGTTCAGCCGCCAACAAATCCTTACTACGTAGCGAGCTATGAGTAAATCTTAGAATATATTGATGGTTACTAAGTTGGTATTCATAAACAAAATTTTGAAATCCGCCAATGAACGTTAGCTCATCTATGGGGATACCATATTTTGTACAGGCGGCACTTACAATCTGGTCATTAAATAAGGACTTAATCTTTTGTTCCAAGGGTTCTACTCCGTTCTACATTACAATGATTTTATCGAATCGTTCTGGAGCTTTCCTGGATCTCAATAAGCAGCGGCCGTTCTTGTGGGTTGAGATTTGGGGCATGAATAGCCAGCATAAGTCTGCCCGTCAAATCACGAAACAACATCCCATGTCCGCCATCTTTGGCATAAAGAGGCTCAGGATCATGTTGCCAAGGTCCACTAATGTCACCGCTGATGGATCGGGCTAAACCCATGGCATAACCACCGGCTCCACTGCTAGACCACAACATAAGCAGCTCACCACTGCTAGTCTGATGCATAAAAGGACCGTCAGTTACGTACTGCCCTTCTTTGCCACCTACCGTCCAAGGAGCTTGTGAAGCCTGGAAAAGCAGCACGGGTTCACCAATACTAGCGCTTAAATCCTCCTTCAGCCGAACGGCATACATTTCTCCATCCGTCACTTCAATCCATTCACGGCAAAAGATCATCCAAGGTTTGTCTTCTTTATCTACATATAACGTTCCGTCAAGGCACTCCCAAGAAGCAGGGGTAATCGGATGATTGCTGATAGGGAGATAAGGACCCTCAGGTGTTTCCGCGCTTAATATTTGTGTCCCCCGTGGAACCCCATGTCTTTTAAAAGAAGCGAACATATAATATTTTCCGTTGTAGCGGTGAACCTCTGGTGCCCAGAAATGATGATCAGCCCAAAAATTAGGATCTGGACGAAAGGCAGCAATGGGTCCGGACCATTCCTGAAGATCTGAGCTGATATATACATCGAAGCCGTGAGGTGTGCCACTCCAAGCTGTTAGGCCATCTGTGGTGTCCCCAATTTACAAGCTATCATCTGCTTAATTTTACAATATCTTCATTAGGCTTGGAAGCGTTACTTCATTTGCTCGCCTTGTAGCAAACGTATTTTCATTACGCCTGGTGTACAGCCGTAGTTTTTTCGGAAAACACGTATAAAATAATTAGTCTCCATGCCCAGCTGAAGCGCAATATCTTGAACGGGGATCTCCACATCCTCCGTCATTAATTGCAGCGCCCGCTCCAGCCGCAGATTCTGCAAATACTTATGCGGAGTGACCCCGTATTCCTGCACGAATAAACGCTGGAAATGCTGCACGGAGTAGCCGACTGCTGCTGCAAGATTGGAGATCAGAAGCGGTTCTGTGTAATGCTCGTTGATCAGCCCGACGGCTGTAGTTAGGGCTTCATTTCGGACAGACTCGAAGGCTAGACGATTAGCGGAGCTTTGTGAACTCTTGGCAGGGCGCAGCATTAAGAGCAGTCTATAGAGCGTGATAGACAACTCCTGCATCCACATCTCGTCTTGCCGATTGGAGGCAGGAGAATTCACCGTATGCCAAATTTGGCCGATTTCTTCCCAGCATTGTTCAAAACGCTCCGGTCGATAAGGAGCAGAAGGGAGCAGTTCAAGCGCTTCCAGCAATCCTTGAGCTTGACTGCCTTGAAAACCGATAAAGCCAACATGCCACGGTTCATGAGAGGTAGGATAATATTCATGACCTCGATCTGGTGGGAAGGCAAAAGCCATCCCCGGTTCCAGTATGATTTCTGTGCCATTTTCCAGATCACGAAATAAACCGGTTCCGGTCCGGATCAAAAAGATTTGATACACAGGAAATCCTGCTGGGCGCACATGATGGAATTGGATATGACGACCTACAGAGTAGGGGGATAGGGGTAACGTTCCAGAGTCGCGTGGTAATTCAATCAGAGAAAAAGGCAGCAGGTTTATCACCTCATCTTCATTTTGTGCTATCACTTCGAGACTATATTCCTACTGATTGAAATGACTTTTCTTATATTATGAATAGTATAAATGATGATTCCTGAATTAGATAGCTTACGCTTCTAGCCTGTCATCAGAGAATAGTCCCATTCCATAAATGGGCAGAATTGAGAGGATGATCGTACACAATGAATAAAAAACATTCCCCGATAAGCAGTAAAGCTGGAGTTATGCTGCACGGTGCTGATTATAATCCTGAACAATGGCTTAAATATCCGGAAGTATTGCGTGAGGATATCCGATTAATGAAGCTGGCGGGCTGCAATGTCATGTCCGTAGGCATTTTCTCGTGGGTATCTCTTGAACCAGAAGAGGGTGTGTTCACTTTCGAATGGTTGGATGGTGTACTTGATTCTTTTGCAGAGAATGGGATTTACGCTATCTTGGCAACGCCAAGTGGTGCCCGCCCAGCATGGATGTCGCAAAAATATCCAGAAGTCTTAAGAGTGGAGCGTAACCGTGTTCACAATTTGCATGGCTTCCGTCATAACCATTGCTTTACCTCACCAGTGTACCGTGAGAAAACTGCAATTCTGAATGCAAAGCTAGCGGAACGGTACAGCCAGCATCCAGCCATTATCGGGTGGCATATTTCGAATGAGTTCGGTGGGGAGTGTCACTGTGAGCTCTGCCAGGATGCTTTTAGAGAATGGCTGAAGGTGAAATATAATAACAGTTTGGATGAGGTGAATCATGCTTGGTGGGCTACTTTTTGGAGCCATACCTATACTTCATGGTCACAGATTGAATCCCCAGCTCCACATGGTGAGACACAAGTACACGGCTTGAATCTTGACTGGCGGCGTTTTGTTAGTGAACGGACGATTGACTTCTGCCAGCACGAGATCAATACGGTTCGTCCGTACAATCTAGAGCTGCCTATTACGACGAATATGCATATGATCGATGGTATTGATTACCGCGAGCTGGCCAAAATCTTGGATGTGGTCTCATGGGACGCTTATCCAGACTGGCATTATACCGAAGACGGTGACGATACTAGATTGGCAGCATGGACGGCGATGCACTACGACTTAATGCGCTCTTTTAAAAAGAAACCGTTCTTGCTGATGGAAAGCACGCCATCCCTTACGAACTGGCAATCGGTCAGTAAGCTAAAACGTCCCGGAATGCACAAGCTGTCTTCCTTGCAAGCGGTAGCGCATGGTTCGGATTCTGTGCAGTATTTCCAATGGCGCAAAAGCCGCGGATCAAGTGAGAAGTTCCACGGTGCAGTTGTAGACCACAGTGGCCACTCCGAGACTCGAGTATTCCAAGATGTAGCGGAAGTAGGAAAGACGCTGGCGGGAATGACGGAAGTAGTGGGTACGTCCACTCCGGCGCAGACGGCGATTATTTTCGATTGGGACAACCGCTGGGCGATAAAGGATGCGCAAGGCATCCGTAATTCCGGATTACGTTATGAGGAGACGGTGCTGCAGCATTATCGTGCACTTTGGGAGCTGGGCATTTCAGTTGATATTATAGGCTCTGGAGATGATTTGTCTGCCTACAAGCTGGTTGTTGCACCTATGTTATATCTGATTAGTGAAGAGAATGGAAAGCGAATTGAGAAATATGTGGAGCAAGGCGGCACATTCCTCGCAACCTATTGGTCAGGAGTAGTTAACGAAACGGATTTATGTCATCTGGGAGGATTCCCTGGTCCACTGCGCAGAACACTGGGGATTTGGGCAGAGGAGACAGAAGGGCTGCACAGCCGTGATCTGAACGGGATAGTAATGGAGGCAGGTAATAAACTTAAGCTAAGCGGTGACTACGATGCGCATGAGATTGCCGAGCTGATTCATTTGGAAGGTGCAGAGGCTTTGGGGCATTATCGCAACGATTTCTACACAGGCCGTCCAGCGCTTACAGTCAATCGTTTCGGTGAAGGAAATGCGTACCATCTTGCTACCCGGGTGAAAGAGACTTCATTCTATGTTGAGCTATACGCAGCGATCACATCTAAGGCAGGAATTACCCGTGCGATGGATAGTGAGCTTCCAGCAGGTGTGACTGCACAACTTCGCACAGATGGCGAAAGTGATTATGTTTTTGTGCAAAATTTCAGCGGCAGTCCGCAAACGGTAGAGCTGGATGGAGCGGAATACACAGACTTGGAAACAGGTCTTTCAGCTCCGGCCCTATTGAATCTAGCGGTGAATGGACTTGCGATGTTGAAGCGTAAAGCATTAGTATAATAAAGAGGCAGGACCTGAGTTTCAGGTTCTGCCTTTTTTTTGAATAGAATCAGTTCTTAACTCTTCCCATCATAATGGTGTTATACAATTTGCCGTCCGATAGAAGTTTATCTTTCTTTAAAATCCCTTCGATTTCAAAGCCAAGCTTTTGATATAGCTTAATAGCATTGGTGTTCGTTTCCAGCACATTTAGGGTGATCTTTTGAATACCGTTAGTGTCAGCCCAGGCAATCGATTCGCCGAGAAGATTTTTTCCAATACCATATCCCCAATACTCCTGCAGCACACATACTCCGAATTCTACTTTATGAGCGAATCTTTTTAAGGGATAACCTTCGCATCTGGAGAACGCAACGATTTGATCATCCACTACTGCGACTAGAAAGAGGTTATTATTTTTCTCTGAATCGGCTTGAATAAGCTGTTCAAATCCTTCTTCGTCAATAAAGGCTTCGCCTGGTTCCCGATCTAAATTCTCAGTCTCTCCATCGATACGTACTCTTAATTCAGACAACACCTTAGCGTCTTTTGAGGCAGCAGATCTAATGCTGTATTGGATTCCATTCACTGTAGATGTTTGAGGATTAATGATCATATGTCCTCCGTGACGATGGTTGATGTTAGAATTATTGCTTCGATGCCCTCAATGATCCGAGTGAAATAAGCTGCTTCATGAGGCACAAAATGAGTCCGATCCACACTCTGTTGAATGTTGATTTTCTGCCCGTTTGAATCGACTTTGAAACCATTGATTTGTAGACTATGTATTTCTCCCTGCCAAAAGCTTCGGAAGTCCGCAAACTTTGTGATAACAATTCCTGCGACCTCTTCTTCTTGCAGCTTAAAATCGTCCAGTGGATAAGGATTGTTATAAACAAAAACATGCGCTCGTTCTTTATCGATTAGATTTTCTTTGATCATACAGTAAGGAATTGTACCTAAGGGAATCAGCTCATCAAAAGCTAGCTCCAAACCGAGTTCTTCTTGAACCTCGCGAATCCCGTCCTCTACCGTTTCGTGTGTCAGCAAATGTCCAGCGGCCGTGATGTCCAGCAATCCTGCATAATCTTGTTTCTGCTCACTACGAAGCTGTAAATAAATATAGGGGATTTCTTGGGTTTTGTTTATAAACCAGCAGTGGAAGGTCTCGTGCCAATGTCCTAACCGGTGTACTTCTTCCCGTGGAGCTGTACCGATTCGGTGACCGCCTTCATCAAATATAGTAAGTATCTCATTATGCATAGAAAAGCTCCTTTGTGAAAAAATCTACTGCCTAAAGCCTATCATAAAAACGATCGAATTGCTTCATGTGCCCAAGCGATTTTTATTGACATCGTTAAGAAAGATATGTATATTTTTGGATGTTAATCAAAGGAGGAGTTAAATGAATTTAGTAGCCATGAAGCAGGAAGACTTGGACACTTTAAGTGATGAAAGGTTAGGATGGGCCTGTATGGAGCCTACCTTTCAGCTGATTCGCGGAAAATCGCCATCGACCAAATCAGAAGTGATCTCGAAGCTCACAGAGGGGCAACAAGCATTATGTATGTTCAGAGTGCTATATGGTCACAGCTGTAATTCCGAAGGGGAGTATTATGCTTGGATTTCCTACATGCAAGACCTGCCAGGGTATTGGACAGGGGTGATAGGAGGCATACGATTTTTTGACGAATCACCCATGATTCTTTTGCTTCAGGAAACAAAGACATTTCTCGAGGAAAGAAATCATCGACTGGGTAAAGAGTGGGCGGATGCTGCCATCACGGATTTGGATCGAGACCCTCAGCTGTTAGAAGTAATTACTGGGTTATTCGAACGATATAAGAACCTGACACCAAATACGCATAGAATAATTGGCGAATATATTCGCACTCATCCAGAGGAGTTTGTAGAACTAGGGAGTTCATAATTATGAATATGAAGAAACGTTATGTATTTCTCGTACTTATTTTTTTATTGATCGAAATCCCAGTAATCATTAATCTCTACCATAGTTATAATTCATTTGAGAACTTAGTGTTGGATCAAATCGACGAAACAGAAATCACCTCTATCGAGATTGAGAAATCTTTAGTGGATGAAAAGGTAGTGATTGAAGATCCGAAGGAAATTGAAAAGATCATTTATGCTTTTTCAGATGTAAAATTGAGAAGAAGTAGTGCTTTGGACAAATCTACGGAGACCTACTGGATAAGTATTATTGTGAATAACAGCTTGAGGTTTGGCATGAATCTTACGGATACTAACTTCCTGTATGTGACGGATCTTGATAAGAAGGACAAATACAGTTCGGGAAACTTTAGAATGACTAGTGATTTTGATGTGAATTCCATTGCAAGCTTATTTAAATGACGCAGAAGGATCAACCACCACTGGTACTGAGATTTTCGGCCCCAGATGCCCCTATTTGCGAATTTAACGCCTATTAAGCAGGTTTTCGGACTCCAGCGTCGCTATTGCTCAGGAAGGAGCTTCTAATTAGCTTTTTTTGCACCAATAGCGGCTATGAGGTCCGGTAGCTATCCAAATAGCGGATAAAACGGTGTATAAGGTCAGCTGTGTCCTTTAGCTGCTGCATGTGCAGATCGCTCAGTTGAGTCTTTAGCTGCTGCATGTGCAGATCGGTCAGCTGAGTCCTTTAGCTGCTGCGTATGGAGATCGGTCAGCTGAGTCCTTTAGGTGCTGCATGTGCAGATCGGTCAGCTGAGTCCTTTAGCTGCTGCGTGTGCAGATCGGTTAGTTGAATCCTTTAAGCTACTGCGTATGTAGATGGGTCAGCTGAGTCAAAAAAAATGGGTGCCCCTATGGGACACCCATTTTTGTATGGATTATCTAGCCATCCATCCGCCATCCACATTAAGAACGTGACCGTTCAGGTAGTCAGATGCTGCGGAAGCCAAGAATACGGCAGGACCTTTAACATCATCAGGCGTTCCCCAACGTGCTGC
Source organism: Paenibacillus sp. FSL R5-0636 (assembly GCF_037974255.1). Taxonomy (NCBI): domain Bacteria; kingdom Bacillati; phylum Bacillota; class Bacilli; order Caryophanales; family Paenibacillaceae; genus Paenibacillus; species Paenibacillus sp. FSL R5-0636. The sequence goes on along the minus strand of NZ_CP150232.1, from coordinate 4,184,219 downwards.
AGGGATACGGTCTAAGATAGAGTCCGAACGACTTTGGTCGGCACGGATTGGAGCGGTATTTTCAGTAGCCATATAACCTGGTGCAATTGCATTGATGTTCAGACCGGAGCCTGCCCATTCATTGGCAAAAGCTTTAGTAAGACCAGCAACCCCGTGTTTACTCGCAGTGTAACCAGGGACATTGATTCCGCCTTGATAGGAGAGCATGGAGGCGATGTTAATGATTTTGCCGGATCCTCTTTCCAGGAAGTGGCGGCCTGCAATTTGCGACAGAAGGAACACTGTGTTCAGGTTCAAATTGATTACATCAAACCAGTCTTTTTCACTATGATCTTTTGCCGGTGCACGGCGGATCATTCCGGCGCAGTTTACGAGAATGTCAACATGTCCGGTCAGCTCTAGCGCTTGGTCAAAAGTGCTTTGCAGCTTGCTATGATCACTTAAGTCAGATTCGATACTAACTGCTTTTACTCCAAAAGCTTTTGCTGCATTTACAGTTTCTTCACTCGAATTAAGGGAGACTGATGCAACATCTGCACCGGCTTCTGCAAATGCAAGCGCGATTCCTTGTCCAAGACCTTGAGCTGCGCCTGTTACAATAGCTGTTTTACCTGCCAAGCTGAATAATGATGACATATAAATTACGCCCCTTTATTGTAGATGGATTGTTATTCCGGGTTTACCCGCATTCAATTGTAACGCCTGCACTGCGGAACTGTTCTGCCGTTTCGGGGGAGAGCCCTTTGTCCGTCAGGATCACGTCAACTTCTTGTAGGGAAGCGAAGGTACGCAGTGCAGTATGGCCGAATTTATGATGATCTACAACCGCGAATACCTTACGGGCTGTAGATACAAGGGCTTGCTTGAACTCAATTAAATCTCCTGTATAAATGGAGAGTCCATGCTCTATATGAATAGCAGTCGAAGAAAGGAATGCTTTTTGAATATTAAGCTTTTGTACATAGGAGACGGCTTCAGGACCAGCCAACATATTACGGACACGATAACCACCGGGAACGACCAGACGGATGTTATCTTTGGGAACCAGTTCGCTGATGATGTATACATCATTGGTGACTACCGTTAGTGGCATATTGTCCAGACGCCGAGCAATTTCAAGCGTGGTGCTACCGCCGTCAAGAGCGATAATATCGTCCGGTTCAATATGAGCAAGCGCACGCAAGGCAATCTCCGTCTTCTCGTCAGAGTATTTATCCAGCGGGTCCTTGGAGGGCAAAATACCAAACTGGTCGCTTTGTGCCAGCACAGCTCCGCCATGTACACGTACGATCAGTCCTTGTTCCTCCAGCCTACTTAAATCCTCGCGTATTGTTTTTCCAGTAACCTGAAGCTTATCGCTCAGTTCATTCACCGTTACATCTTTTTGGTTCAGCATAACTTCCATAATCATCTCGTGTCGTCGTATCGGGTTCATCCGCCTGCCTCATCTTTCCGTAATTGATTTATCTCTATTGTAATTCTTTCATGGATACGGGGTCCATATCATCATATCTTTTATTATCGCCAGCCATACTCCAGATAAAAGTATAGTTATGAGTGCCGACACCACTGTGGATGGACCAGCTTGGAGAAATAACCGCTTGTTCGTTATGCATTACGATATGGCGGGTTTCGTCAGGTTCTCCCATCAAGTGGAATACAACGGAATCGTCCGGAAGATCAAAATAGAAATAGGCTTCCATCCGGCGTGGATGGGTATGTGCTGGCATTGTGTTCCACATGCTGCCTGGTTTCAGTTGGGTCATACCCATAACCAGTTGGGCACTTTGCACACCATTTGTGTGAATGAAGCGGTGGATTGTCCGCTCGTTAGAGTTCTCCAGACCACCCATCGCACCGGATTCAGAATCGGCCAGTGTGGTTTTGGTAGTAGGGTAGGACTGATGGGCAGGAGCAGAATTCAAATAGAATTTAGCAGGTTTGGAAGCGTCTGCACTTTTGAAGACTACATCTTTAGAGCCTTGACCTACATAAAGACATTCTTTGAAATCTACTTCATATTCTGTGCCATCTACAACCACGGAGCCTTTACCACCGACATTGATGATGCCCAGTTCACGGCGTTCCAAGAAATAAGTAACCCCAAGTTCTTTAAGGTCAGTAGTAAGCGCAACCTCTTCTTTTACAGGATTAGCTCCACCAACGATCATACGATCTTCATGGGTTAGGACAAGCTTTAGCTCATCTGGTGCAAAAATAACGGGAATGTGGAATTCCTTACGGAGGCGCTCAGTGTCAAATTGTTTTACTTCATTAGGATGGGATGCGAAACGTCTTTCCATTGAATGTTCAATCTCCTTTGTGTACATATTATCGTTCGTATAGGTACACTTTAGTCCATTTATGTTCATTTTACAAGTACTAATCTTTTCTCTTTCGTTTATTTATGTTTATTTATTGGTTTTTCCAATTGCAAAATGAACGGAAAGTGTGCACAATAGAGCTATTATGCTCGATTTTCATGAATGCCGGAAGATGATATAAAACTGAAATGATGGAGGTTGAAAAGTAATGCCGGGGTTGAAAAATATCCAGAGTACTTATAAGGAACGTCAGCAAGAAATTATTTTTAATATAGCACTGGAAGCGGAGCAACGCTCTTTATTGGAAAGTGGACTCTGGTTCCATGATGATGTGCGAAATAACTTTTATTATGCTTCGTATCTTTTTGCAGCGGCTGTTGATGATTCATTTGAGCTGCCTTTTGATCGTGAGCAAGCGAAACAGAAAGCACAGGATGTGCTGCTGGAGATCTTAATGCTTCAGAACCGGCAGCCTGGCACGGAGTTATACGGCCATTGGCCACTCGGATTAAATCCAGTGCCGCGAGATGCGTCACCGCATGAGTTACCAGTGGAGCTTATGGGCAACCTGCTGGCGTATTTTTGCAAAAGATACGGAGGAGCATTAAACGCTCAACTTCGCATAGTTCTGAATACAGCGTTTGGACATATTTATCGCAGTGATTTCTACCGTAAGCCGGTGGTTACTATTGGGCACCATGAAGCTAAATATACAGCTGCTAAGCTGATTTTTGGCACCATGTTTGCGGATGAAATATTGCTTGAGGATGGCCGGCAGAGTCTGAAGGATACGCTGGCTTATATTCGTACTAAAGGGATGCCGGAATACGGCAGTCTTCCGTGGTTTTGGCATTGGGTGCAGGCATTCACCTGTGCGTTGGAACTTGTCCCGCCTGAGGATACGGAGCTTACTACAAGCCTTAAAGAAATGCTTGACCATTTATGGAATGTACGAGCTGAATTCTATCTGCGTGGCGCTTGGGTTGGTGCGCATTCTAGAGGCTGGCCGCATGATGTTCCCGGCGATGCTAATGTGCTTCATGATTATGTTCAGTTTGGAGATTTCCAGCTGCCTGAGATGATGCCGCGCACGGAGTATGCCGGTTTATTATTCTATCAAGCATCCGATGAAATATTAGCCGCAGCCATGAATCACCAGTCACCAGTGGAAGTAAGGAAGATTACTCAGAAGGTTGTCCCAACGGATCCACAGCCGCAGCCTTTGCTTCATTCCTATGCTTATATTACAGAAGAGTTTGCAGCAGGCGGGATGTGGGAGCGGGTTGAGGAATTCGATAATGAGCAGCTTCGCTGGGCTTTTTCGTTACCTGTGAGTGGAGAGGGAGGCGCAAATCAGCTGTATTTCTTCCACCCGGGACAAGGCTACAATGAGGGAGATCCCCGCCATCAAAGCCGTTATATGGAGGTTCTCTATCACAAGAATGTCATCATTTCTCTATTCCCAATCCCCCAGGGTGAAAAGAATACGATCATCGGTGTACTTCCCCAAGGGGAATGGAAACAAGAGCCTAACACATTGTACGGGCAGGTTGGTGAGACGTATGTTGTTATTTATTTATCTCACTCTTATCAGCTGCAGGAACGGTCTAGATTCATAGAGGTATCAGTCGCAGGGATGCCGGGTGGTGTGATCGTTGAAGCATTGGGCATTAAGAAAGCGGCTGAATGTGGTATTATTGGTTTAGAGGCTTTTGCCGCAGCTATGGCTCATAAAGAAAGGAATTTCGAAGTGGGAGAGGTATTAGCAGCGAATTATATCAACATGGATGGTGAAAGCTTAGTTCTGAGTATTAGTAGGGAGTCAGAGTTACCGCAAGCTCAGCTTAATGGAATTCAGATCTCATTAGATCATTATTCAGTATAAAAAATACACAATTGCTGTGATAAATAGTAATCCGAGTCGGCCTTTTTGGCCGGCTTCTTTAATAAGGAGGTACATGAAAGGATGTGATGCCCCATTGCACAGCCCGCAATAGATACCTAAGTATCCGTAAACGTGATTTTGTCCAAAATACTTATAATTGGGGTGAGCGACAATTTATCTGGATAAACTAGACCTAACGATTTGGTAATTCAATCCTCCCTAAGCACATTTCCCTTTAGAATAGCGGTGTTAGGTTACTAAATAGTAATTAATTACATTAAACCCTATTTTTCTGAGAGACATTTGTCACAATAAAGGTTAATATCTAAGTGAGATAGAAATGATTGCGCTTACTTATTTTCTAATAAACCTAATCATAATGAATGCGAGGGATATAACAGTGATTGAAACTGAATTTCGTGTAGAAAATGACTTTCTAGGCAGTAAACAGGTAGATAAGAACGCTTATTATGGGATTCAGACACTACGCGCAGTCGAGAACTTTCCTATTACGGGCTATCGGGTTCACAAAGAGTTAATCAAAGCGATGGGGATTGTAAAAAAAGCCGCTGCGCTTGCAAATATGGAAGTTGGCCGTCTCTATCGAGGGCTTGGAGAGGTTGTAGTGAAAGCAGCAGAAGAAATCATCGAGGGTCAATGGCATGAGCAATTTATTGTAGATCCTATTCAGGGTGGTGCGGGTACCTCGTTAAATATGAATGCGAATGAGGTTATTGCTAACCGTGCTTTAGAACTGCTTGGCCATGAAAAAGGAGACTATCGTCACTTAAGCCCCAATTCACATGTAAATATGGCGCAGTCTACAAATGATGCGTTCCCGACGGCAATTCATATTGCCACACTTTCACTGCTGGAGCAGCTGCTTGTAACGATGCACAGAATGCATGATGTGTTTGCGGTAAAAGCGGATGAATTCGATCCTGTGATAAAAATGGGCCGGACACATCTTCAAGATGCAGTGCCGATTCGTCTGGGTCAAGAATTCGAGGCTTATCGCAGAGTGCTGGAAAGAGATATCAAACGTATTGAACATACACGCCATCATCTGTATGAAGTCAATATGGGGGCAACAGCAGTAGGTACAGGATTAAATGCTGATCCTCGTTATATTGAATTGGTTGTAGAGCACTTAGCTGAGATCAGTGAATTGCCGCTCGTAACGGCAGATCATCTCGTCGATGCCACCCAAAATACAGATGCATATACAGAAGTGTCTGCTGCCCTAAAAGTATGCATGATGAACATGTCCAAGATCGCTAATGATCTGCGATTGATGGCCTCCGGTCCGCGTACTGGGTTTAATGAGATTTCATTGCCTGCACGCCAGCCTGGATCTTCAATTATGCCGGGTAAAGTTAACCCGGTTATGGCAGAGGTCATCAATCAGGTGGCTTTTCAAGTCATAGGGAACGATCATACGATCTGTCTGGCTTCCCAAGCGGGTCAACTGGAGCTGAATGTTATGGAGCCTGTGCTTGTGTTCAATCTCATTCAGTCCATCAGCATCATGAACAATTCCTTCCAAGTCTTCACAGACTTCTGTCTGGCTGGGATTGAAGCCAATAAGGAAAAGCTTGAGCGGGATGTGGAGCGGAGTGTCGGAATCATTACGGCTGTGAACCCGCATCTGGGGTATGAAGTGGTATCGCGGATCGCTAGAGAGGCGATTTTGACTGGGGAATCTGTACGGGAATTGTGCATTAAATATAATGTGCTAACCGAAGAAGAGCTTAATCTGATTCTGGATCCTTACGAAATGACACATCCGGGAATTGCAGGAGCAGCTTTATTGCATAAAGAGTAGAATGTTCCGGAGGATCGAGCTTTTTGCTAGGAAAAAGCAAACCCCCGCCACCGTTTAGGGTGACAGGGGGAGATCCTAAATATGTTTATACTTATATGAATCTACTTCGCGATTGTCTGAAGTAGGTTCTTTTTTTTACATTTCAGGCTTAAAAGAAAAATAAAGAACGTAATAGGCCGCGTTTTCTTGGCGGAGCCGTTAGCCTGGTAGTGGCAGTGGACTGGGAATTTTCATAAGAGGTGAGCGGTTTGCCGTTAGACACTTGCAACGGTTCTATGGATGCCGCTATTTGCTTGATTATTATTCGTAGATCCTCAAGCTCCTCACGCTGCTGTAGCAGTTGGATCAATACTACTTCATCGGCTTTTTGATCGAGTGCACGTTCAACATTGTTGATGCGAGACAAGATATCCTTCATAGGCTCAGCATCTGTGTGCTGTAGTGGGTTTTCCTGGTGTGATGTGGAGATTTGCTGCTCATTCGTGAGTGTGAGTTGTATACATTCCAAGGCTTCTCCGTGATTAATACGGTCTTTAATATGATTGAGCAGGCCGATTTGCTGCTCTGAGAACACATAATGGCCAAATCGGTCTTTTGGAAAAAAATCAGGGAACATGGCAGCCCAACGTTTAATTGTTGTTATACTAACTGACATCAGCTCTGCGGCATCTTTTGTTTTTAGAATATCCATTTCGATTCCTCCAGTTCACGTAGTCATGTTATGAGTAATATTCGTTGTCCAGCAGCGGCTCCCTGCACGGTTGACAAAGGTAGTGCGTATTCGCTAAACAAAGTGTAATTACGAGCAATCTCACTCTTTTGAATTTCACTATCTTGCTTTTCCATTCCAAATTGAGTACAGATGAGCCTGCTCAGGGGTATAATTGCATTAGAGGTGAAGGCGATGAACAGGATTGAAGATGAGGAACAAGTGACTGAGGAACAATGGCAGGCTATTTTGCAAAACGATGTTGCTTATAACGACATATTTTTTTATGCGGTGAAGACTACAGGGATTTTTTGTCGACCCTCCTGCAAATCCAAAGCACCCAATCGGGAGAATGCGTGTGTTTTTCAGAATGCTGAACAAGCGCTGGCTGCCGGATTTCGTCCTTGCAAAAGATGTAAACCGACAGGTGAGCGTCTTCCTGATAAGGAATGGGTAGCTGTGATGACGGAATACATTGATCATAATTATATGGCCCCCCTCACCCTTGAAACGTTAGCTGAGGTATGTCATGGCAGTCCTTATCATTTACATCGAACCTTTAAGAAAGTATCAGGAATCACTCCTGTGGATTATATACAGCAAAAGAGAATCGCTAAGGCCTCTGAGTATTTGCTTACTACAGAGCAGGCAGTTGCTGAGATTGCATTACGCGTGGGTTTGCCCAATACATCATATTTTATTACTTTATATAAGAAAAAAACGGGGTATACGCCCACACAGTTTCGTCAGCTTAACAAACAGAAAGTAACGTTGGCTTCTGATTTTATTTTGGAGGGACCGAATCATGGAGAATAAAACAAATGCTATTCTATACTGGACATTATTAACCGATAAGGACTGGAGTTTTTATATTGCAGCCACAGAAAAGGGGTTAAGTTATGTGGGTTCACAGCAGCAACCCTTTGAGGAATTAAGCGAATGGGTTAGACGTCGTTTTCCGGGGAGTGAACTGGTGCAGAACGATGAGAAGATGGCGCCTTATGTAAAGGAGCTTAGTGAATATTTGCAAGGGAACCGGCAGAGCTTCGGCATTCCTTTTGATTATCAGGGTACTCCTTTTCAGCTTGCGGTATGGAAGGCGTTATGTGAAATTCCATATGGGCAAACCTGGTCCTATTCGGATATTGCTACACATATTCAAAAACCAGCTGCGGTGCGTGCGGTAGGGACTGCCATTGGTGCGAATCCGATTCTGATTACGGTGCCCTGCCACCGGGTTATTGGTAAGAATGGGACATTAAAAGGATACCGGGGTGGTTTGGATATGAAGACCAAACTACTTCAGTTGGAGAGAGGAGAGTATACAGCAGATATATGAAAATAGAGTCCAATTACACCTCCCCAAAAACCTTGCTGAATAAAGGAACAGGTTATCTGTCAGGCTACAGTCATTCCTTAAATCCATATACGGGCTGCACTTATGGCTGTTCCTATTGTTATGTACGCCAAATGCCTGTCTCGCTGTTCCGCAAAGAGGAGTGGGGGACGTGGGTAGATGTTAAACAAGAAGCGGCTGTGATTTTACAAAAAGAACTGCACAAAGCGAAGGCGAAAGGCCCCGTCACTATTTTTATGTCGTCAAGTACAGATCCCTATCAACCGGTAGAGCACAAGGAACAGGTGACGAGATCTTTACTGGAGGTTATGGTACAAGTCCCGCCCGATTTCCTCTTCGTGCAGACCCGTAGTCCGCTGGTTCGCAGAGATATAGATTTATTATTACGTTTAGAGGATAAGGTTCGAGTAAGTATAACTGTAGAAACAGACCGTGAAGATATTCGGCAAAAATTCACACCAAGCGCTCCACCCATTGCGGCAAGACTGAAGACGTTACAGCTTCTACGTGAAGCTGGCATCTCTGTTCAAGCTACTATAGCGCCAGTACTGCCAAGCAGTCCAGCTTTTCCAGCGACCTTAAGGGCTTTGGTGGATAGAGTCTGTGTGGATGACTATTTTATGGGCGACGGCAGCGGCGGCAAACGCACACGGAGATTAGGGATTTATTCCCTATATGAAGAGCTGCAACTGGAAGATTGGTATGATCCTGCAGCATATCGCAGAGTGTATGAAGGACTTCAGCAAGTTTTTTCCGAAGAGGAGCTATTCTTGAGCCAGAAGGGGTTCGAGCCTTAATCTGAAACATGGTATAATAAATGAGAGCATTCATACTTAGTATTTAATATACTTAATATCCGTAATAGCTTATTGGAGGATTAGTGTGGCAAAAGCAAAGGTGGCCAAGCGGCCCACAAGAGATGAATTTGTGCTTGAGGAGTTAGGTAATCAGTTAGTTGAAGCTAAGCAAGAAGGTTCTGAGATTTTATTGACCGTATGGGGAAAAGAAGAAGAGGTACGCGGCATGATCGTGGAAATGGATTCGCGAACCGGGAAAGTACACCTCAGTAACCATGAAGAAATCATAAAAGTTCCTTTTATGGATATCATGCAGGTTAATTATCCCAGAGATTAATGGGCACGGCAGCAACAGGAGGTCCTGAAAGCTATATTAGCTTTGGGGCCTCTTTGATCATAAAGTTAAGGAATAGAGGATATTGAAAGGTAGGTCAACAATGCAAGTAACCAAAACCAACGCAATGCGAATGCTGGATGCCAAAAAAATCGGCTATAAAGTGTTCGCTTATGACAATGAAGATGGACTCATCCATGGCACGGCTGTGGCTGAGAAGATTGGAAAGGCGGCAGAGACGGTTTTTAAAACGTTGGTCGCTCATAGCGGTGCGAATCTTTATGTATTTGTTATCCCGGTTGCCGAAGAGCTGGATCTCAAAAAGGCGGCCAAAGCCGCCGGAGAGAAAAAAATTGAGATGCTGCCAGTGAAGGATCTGCAGAAATGGACAGGCTATATCCGCGGTGGTTGTTCACCTGTTGGAATGAAAAAGCTGTACCCCACGTTCATTGACAGCAGTGCAGAAGGGCTGGACACGATGGCTGTCAGCGCTGGGAAGATTGGCCAGCAAATGGACGTAGCCCCACAGTTACTCGCTGAGGTTGTGCATGCGAAGTTTACAGAACTAATCAAATAGCCGAGCAGCAAGCTGGCCTAAATATTCCTTCAATGCTAACCCTGTTGTGGAGATCGCTCCTGGGGAGGGACTGAACTTGGCGGGCTGCAGTGCAATATCAGCGCTGGCGATATAATCCGTAGGATAGGCTTGCGCTGTTAGCCCCGCATTCTTAAAGTGCAACATCGCTCGGGACATATGAAAACCTGAAGTAACTATTATAGGTTTTTTAAGTCCGGTTTGTTGCAGGATGGCTGCGGTATTTACAGCGTTTTGCTCCGTGTTGAGGGATTGATTCTCGATCAGGATATCCTCTTCGGGTATGCCGAGACCCAGTAGTTGTCTTTGCGCGATATCCGCTTCATTACCACTGTCGGAGAATACTTGTCCGCCAGAAAATAAGATTGGCAGACCTGTCTGCCGATGGAGGCGAACAGCAGTAAGCAGGCGATTTGCTGCTGATCCGTATAAATTGCCCTCGCCATCTATATCCGGTGTGCCAGAGCTGGCGCCCCCGCCGAGTACGACGATGATATCTCCTTGCAAAGTATTCGGCTGCGGATATTTCCGTTCTAGACTGCCGATCAGCGCATCGCTGACTAAGGGTGTCATGGAGAAATACATTAATAGTGTAACCCCGAGTAGAACTAGTGCTGGCCGGCGGTTTTTTTTCCATAACCAAATGACTAGACCTAGCAGAAGCACGATAAACAGGCCGGGAGGAAGCACAAAGCTGTATACAAATTTGATGATGTAAATCAACAGTATCAACCGCCTTCTAAAAATATAAGTTCAGGTTGTATTGTAACATGAGATTGCAAGATTACATATTTACACGCGTATCCTTATACAAAACGGATATTGCCGCAGCTATCAGGATCATCCCCATAAAAGCGGGTGCGGCATGACCAAGTGATACATAAATTTGACCTCCAATGACAGGTCCAATCATTCTGGCTAAAGCCTGAATAGATTGGCTACCTCCTTGAATCCTTCCTTGTTCACTAGAATCGACAGACTTGGAGAGCATCCCATTGAATGAAGGCCCAAAAATCGAATCCCCAAAACCAAATATAAACATTCCAGCGATAAAAAGCGGATAGTATGAGAACAAAGCAGATAGCGCAATGAGACTGTAGCCTATAATCTCCGAAACCATTCCAAGAATTGCTATCTGTTTATCACTAAGTTTCAGCAAAAGCTTAGGCATGATGAAACCCTGTGAAAGGATGTCTTGGAAGCCCATAATTGAAAACATCAGTCCGATTAGTGCAGGCTTCCAGCTGAAAGTATCCATTGTGAATTGTGAAAAAACAGCCTGTAAAGATCCGTTGGGTATCCAAAGTAAGAATGCTGAGACCAGTAGCCTTTTTAAGTTTTTTATGGACAATATGCTTGCAAGCTGTGTAAATGGATTCAGTCTTACCAAGGTAATTTCTTTCAGTCTATTGTTCTTGTCAAGGCTCTCAGGCATAAAAAAGAATCCGTAAAGAACATTCAATAAGGTTATTATTGCTCCAAAATACATGGGTACAGAATAACCAAACTTGGCAAGTAATCCGCCTAGCGTTGGACCAATGATGGTGCCTACACCTACTACCGCACTCACCCAGCCAAAGTATTTAGTTCTCTGTTCTGGAGGAATGATATCAGCAAAATAGGCGAAGATAGTACCTATGCTTCCGCCTGTTATACCTTCTATTATGCGTCCAACAAAAAGTACCCATAACGCTCCTCCTATTCCAAAAACAAAGTACCCAATTGCGGAACCTAAAAGGCATACCAAAAGTAATGGACGACGCCCGTATTTGTCACTCAAAGCTCCAAGTGCAGGGGCTGCAAAAAATACGCAGACTGCATAAACAGAGGTCAGCAGTGTGACAACTATAGCCTGTTCTCCCGGATTGCTTATATAAGGCTGCACTAAAAAGGGGACAACGGGCATGATGATACTGAAGCCTATTCCGCACAGAAACACAGAGATCAAACCGAAGATTAGAGCGTGTTTATCTACGGATTGATCTATGTTCTGTTTATTATGTGATCTGAATTTGAACATTAAATTCTCTCCTCAAAAGTTGATGTTTTGATTCCTTGGAAACAAATTTGATACATCACCATTTTTATCACGTCTTTGTTTCCGTGTCAACAAAATAATGACCATAAAAATGCAGCCTTACTCATAAGAGCCCGGCTGCATGGAGTTTCATTTTCATTATTCGAATTTATTCGGATTAAAATCTATACCCTGTTTCTTTATTTCTGCATCCAAATGTCTACTATACTTTTCTACGAAGCTAAGCATACTTTCAAATTGCTCCTCAGTTACCTGCTCAAATACGGCTTTATCCCGCTCTTGGAACTCTTTGTGCAAGTCCTCATGGACGTTATAAATTACTTTCCCTTGCTCAGTAAGCTTAAAATAGATTTCTTTTTTGTTATCCGATTTTTGGTAGCTTTCGATGAGGCCCTTTTGGATGAGCTTCTTAGTTAATTTACTTATGGCACCGCGAGTCATATAAAAGGACTCTGCAAGTTTTGTGACGTTGGAATCTGCATTTTTTTCAATGTATTCGATGCAATGTACTTCAGAAGGTTTATAACCCTTAAGACTGTCTTCCATCTTATCCTTATTAAGCCAAACCATCTTGTTATATACGTCCCTGAAACCCATCATGACCTGATCTTCTTTGTTCATGGCCTGTCCTCCCAGCGCTCTTACATTAACAAATTATATTGATTTTTTGTTTCTATTTCAACAATATTAAAGTAGAGGATAGTTTGTTTTATAGAACTTTAGATAAAAATAACAGGTGAGCAGTAACGGCGGAAGTCCAAACATTCTCCGCAGTTACGCCCGCCACCTTTTTAAGCTTAGATAAATTAATCTTAAGAAACTGCGGTTTCTTCTTAAGAAAGTTCATCCGCTTGAAGCTGCACCAAAGATTGTTTGTCTGTTATCATAAGATTAAGATGATTGGACAGCTGTGGGATGATTTCTCGAAGGTAGGAGGACTGCATAATGAAGAGTATCCGGGTACTGCTCGCAGATGATGAACCGGTGATTTTGCGAGGCCTAAAAAAACTGATTTCATGGGAGAAGCTTGGACTGACCATTGTTGGAGAGGCCAGTGATGGAATAGAGCTGAAACAACAAATCGAGGATTGTGATCCTGATCTGATTATTAGTGATATAAGCATGCCAGGATATACAGGGATTGATATTATCCGTGAAATTCATGAAGCTGGCAGAGCAGTGAAGGTTATTTTTATAAGCGCTTATCAAGAGTTTACGTATGCCCGTCAAGCACTGCAATATGGTGCGCTGGATTATTTGGTGAAGCCCGTGAACAAAAACCAGCTGGAACAGGTTGTGAGCAAAGCCGTTTCCCTTATTCGTCAAGAAACAGAAGGCGAGCGCAACAAAGAGAAGCTAAACCATTATGAACAGAGAAACCGCAGATTAACGATCGAAGAATTGCTCGACAAGCTGACGGACGGCAATAAGGGGACAGCAGACACCTTGCTTGATATGGGGATTATTGCGCTAAGTCGCTACGTCAGTATCTGTTTGGTAGAGACGGACGAATCGTCGGGGCAGCCTTCCAGATGGGAAGAACGCGAACGTAAGCTGATTGATTTTGCACTGTCTAACATTATTAAAGAAACCGTGGAGCAAAGCGATAATAGTTATATGTTCCGTAAAGGGGAACGTTTTTGTATCCTGCTCCAGCATGAGCATGCTGAGGAACCAGCGGGAATTGCCATAGATCTCCATGACAAAATCACAAGTTTTCTGAAATTAAAGGTGACCCTTGGAGTAGGCAATCCTGTTGACGGTATGGATGATGCTGATGAATCTTATCGTCAAGCTTTGAAAGCGCTAAATTATAAATATTTTACAGGGCCTAATCGTGTGATTTCTGTTAAAGAGAGCAGGTATGAGAGTGAATCATTGATTCAAACTCCGCTGCATGAAATCCAGTCCGCCCTTGGGATTGCCATGAAATCACAACATAAAGAACAAATTGAGCAGGAGTGCCTGCGATTATTTCAGACGATCCGGCAGATGGCAGACGGAAATAGAAACCAAGCCGTTTCTACCGTATACAATACATTTTTGCAGCTTGAACAGGAGCTTATTCAATTTGGTGTGGAGGCAGGTCCATCACTTCAGGATACAAATCCGATTCTTGAACGATTGGCTAATTATTCTACCTTTCAAGAGGTGGAGGAAGATTTCCGTGTGCTTTTGAGCAAAATGTCTGGACAAATTGCCAGTCGCATGGGCAATAAGGAACTGAAGCAGCTTTCCCAGGTGAAGGCTTATATTGAGGAGCATTATCCAGAAAATATTACACTGGAATCTATGGCAGGGATGATGTTTATGAATTCCTATTATTTCAGCAGCTTTTTCAAAAAACATACCGGACAGAACTTTAAGAATTATGTCACTGAGGTGAGGATGAATCATGCCCTTCGTTTATTGCTGCAAAGCGATATGATGGTTTATGAGATTGCCGATAGTGTAGGCTACAACAATGCCCGGCATTTTAGCGATATGTTTAAGAAGAAATATGGCAAGCTGCCACAAGAATATAAGCAATCCTTCAAAAGCCAATAGTCAGATGGATAGCAAAGGGGATGCCTTCATTCATGTTTATCTGGGGCCGAAGATCCAAAAGTATATTTGTTAAATTCTCCGCTTCCTTTTTATTAGTCGGCTTAATTCCGCTTTTTGCACTTAGTTACATTTCTGTGCAGACTTTTTCCGGATATGTCGAGCGTTACACAACAAGTAATTTGCAGCAAATGGTACTATATATGAGCTATAATCTGAATTCTGCCTTCAATCAGTACAATGAGGTCTCTAAGCTGATGTATACGGGACGATATGAAGGTTTTATCGAGAGTTATTCACAGAATCAAACCTATAATGTAAATGAGCTGGAGCAGATCAATACGATTCCTATTGAAACCTTTCTAAAAACAGTTCTCTACAGTGATTCCTACATCACCAGTGTTTATTTTCATAGGGAGTCAGACGATAAGCTCTACTATCAGGAAAAAGAAAACAGAGGGGTCAACTTTGATCTGCTGCCTTATCAAGAGTGGTTAACTAAAATGGCTCCAAATCCTTCACAAGTGGCAATTTTCCCTACCCATTCCGAAGAATATTACACAGGTTCAAAGCGCAGTGTGTTCACTATCGGCCGTACTTTAATTGATATTTCTGGGCGTGTCACCAAAGATCCCAAGATAGTAGGGACCTTGTTTATGGACGTGGATGTTTCGTTATTTAATCAGTTCTTCAGAGAATTAAATCTGGGGGGACAGGATGAATTATTTCTGCTGGATGGCGACGGAAATGTATATTTCACGAATGAGACAAGGTCAGCGAATGGAGAATCTTTTCGGGCTAAAAAGGACGAGGAGATGATCGTTCTCAGTGAAGAGATTCCTTTTCTTAAAGGCACGGTGACTGCCAGAATTCATCGGGCGAATTTATTCGATCAGCTTTTTTCAGCCCGTACGACGGTGTTTATAGCGATGTTTATTTGTGCGATTGCAATGATCATCATGGGCGTCTGGTTCTCAAGGCGGCTGGCTGCTCCGATTCGGAACTTAATTAAGCAAATGGCTATCGTAGAATCCGGTAATTTGGATACCCAGATGGTCGTGAACAGCAATGATGAAATGGGTAGACTTAGCCATGGTTTTAACCGAATGGTCGAGCGTTTACAAGCCTATATCGATGAAGCTTACGTTGCCCAGATCAAGCAGAAGCAAACGGAGTTAAATGCTCTGAAAAGCCAGATTCGTCCGCATTATTTATACAACACCCTGGAAGTCATTCGAATGAATGCGGTGGATAAAGATAATGATGAGGTCGCAGATATGATTTTATCGCTCTCTAACCAGTTGAAATATGTAATCGACTATGGAGAGGATAGGGTAAGCATACGACAGGAGCTGGAGCATCTACGGGATTATTTCTATATTATCTCTGTGCGGTATGAGAATAAATTTGAGCTTGTAGTCGATCTCTCACCCGAAGTGGATCTGAACTGGTACATTCTGAAATTGTCACTTCAGCCGATAGTTGAAAATGCTATCCAGCATGGCTTGCGCAGTCAAGGCAGAGGGACAGTTGGATTGACGATCGAAAAGAAAGATGAAATGTTGTTGGTTACGATCTATGATGATGGAATCGGTATGAGCAAGGAAAAGGTACAGCAGTTGACTGAAACCTTGGAAGAGCCTAGTTCGCCTAGCAAAAATGTTGGACTAAAAAATGTACATGAACGAATTCGTACAGTGTACGGTGCAGAATACGGATTATCCATCAGCAGTCGGGAGCATATTGGGACATCGATTCTATTGTTGCTTCCGATTGTAGAGGATCCGTATAAAATCTCGGATTCGGAGAATGCGTAAAGGATGGACGATGAACGGAAGACTGCGGTCTTTCGTTCTTTTTTTACTTATTCTTAAATTCACCGCATATCCCGCTTAAAAAAGTTCATTCTAACTATTTATAAGGAATGCTATTCTATTAGCAACGGAAACGCTTTCGAGAGATGATGCGCACATCTTGCTTCAGTTTCCACGGTTTACAAAAAGGGGAGGCTATTATGATATGTACAAAAAAACAATGATGAAACTATCCGTATTGTTACTCGCCACTACAACAGTTTTGACTGCTTGCGGTGGAAATAATAATAATGTAGGGAGTAAGGCAACCGATACGCCAGCATCCGAAACGCCTTCAAATACACCGCAAGAGACCAAAAAAGAGGTTAGCTTTACGATAGGTTACGCCTCCGGAGATCCGGCCACCAAAAAAGCAATCTCAGATACGGTCAAAAAGTTTACTGAAGCTAATCCGAATGTCACTATTAAAGATTTGAGCGAAACTTCATCCGCTGCCTATCTTGATTGGCTTAAAACAAAGGATGCTGTGGGTGAATTCCCGGACCTGGTGGAAATGCGTGATACAGAAGTTTTTGCCGATGCGGGTAAGATTGTAGAGCTGCCTTCCGATCTGCTAGATTTGTTCGAAGCCCCACCACAAGTGGATGGTAAGGTGTGGAACGCACCGCTGCAAGTGAACGCTCCCCAAGGGATTATCTACAGCAAAAAAGCATATGCGGATGCAGGGATCACCGAGCTTCCAAAAACCTATGACGAATTCATCGCCATCCAAGAAAAATTGAAAACATCGGGCATTACTCCGATTGTAGTAGGCGGAAAAGATATTTTCCATATGGGTTTCTGGGTTAACAAATTCCTGATTGATGAGGTCTACTCGAAAGATGCAGATTGGAATTCCAAACGTACCGCTAAAACGGTCAGCTTCACAGATGCTAATGTAGTTCAAGGCATAACGGACTTCAAAGAATTGTTCAAGAATTATGTAGATAAAGGTTGGCTCAGCACGGGCGACAATCAGACCGCTTCGATTCTTGTTTCTGGCAAAGCAGCACAATTGTACTCCGGTACGTGGATGTTTACACAAATCGCTGAAGCGGACCCGAACTTTGAATTTGGCTTCTATGCTCTTCCTGACCGTGAAGGGAAAATTAATGTCATTGGTCTTCCGTCACCAGCAGGCTGGTCTTTATCGGCTGAAGCCGCTAAGGATGCAGACAAAACAGAAGCCATTAAAGACTTTATCCGTTTCTTCTTCGCCCCAGAACAGTATTCGAACTATTTAGCAACCATAAATGCGATTCCTTCAACAAAAGAGAAAGTAACCTATGACACAAGTGAACAAATGCAAGTGGCTTTGGATCTTATTGCTGACCCGAATGTAGTGAAATCCTTGGCGATCAATAACTGGTGGGGAGACAATCTAATCCCTCCACAGTTCCGTAACTGGTACTACAAACTGTTGCAGGATCTCGTGGTAAAAGATGGAGATGTAGCGAAGTACATGAAAGATGCGGATACAGAGTATGACAACCAAGTGAAAGCTAATCAGATGTAAGAGCAGCGCCTGATCGAGCAACCTCTGCTGCTGCAGAGGTTCTCTTTTTAACAAGCGCGGTCTTTAAGGGAGGGAGAGTAGCCATGGCTACATCCGCAGTAAATGCTGACAAGTCATTGATAGGCACTGTGCAGCAGAAAAAGAAAAAGAAAAAATGGCAGTCCTACGCTCTGCTGTTCATATTACCATCATTTATTTTGTACACCTTGTTCGTTATCGTCCCAACGGTTGGGAGTGTCTATTTAAGCTTCACCTCATGGGATGGCATTAGCGACAACGTAAGGTATATCGGCTTCGCTAACTTTGTGGAAATTTGGAATAGTCCAAGGGTGCATAACGCACTGAAAAATACGATGATCATGACCATTTCACTTGTTGTTCTAGAGAATATTGCAGCAATTGCAATGGCTATGATGGTCGATAAGGTACGCTGGTTCCGGAATTTATTCAGAAGTGTATTTTATTTCCCTACGTTGCTTAGTGGGATCGTAATGGGTTTCGTTTGGGCGATGATCCTGAATTACAACTTTGGTGTATTTAATCAGATCCTGGAGTCTGTTGGACTCGGAAGCTGGATTGTGGATTGGTTGGGCAATCCTAAATATGCGATGCTGTCGATTATTTTGTCTACCGTTTGGAAAGGCGCGGGTTATTATATGATCATTTACCTCGCTGGATTGCAAGGCATTCCGCAGGAATTAAATGAGGCGGCCAGTATTGATGGGGCAGGGGGCTGGCAACAGTTCCGGCATATTACCTTTCCGCTGCTTGCGGGGTCAATGACTGTATGTATGGTATTATCCATGATCAGCGCCTTGAAGATTTTTGATCAGATTGCCGTCATGACCGATGGTGGTCCGGGCTTTGAGACGGAGACATTAACTTATATTATTTATAAAGTCGGGTTTGGTGAATTAAGACAAGGTTTTGGTACTGCACTGGCGATGGTCTTGTTCTTAATCATACTCATCATTACAGTCTTCCAAGTGAAGGTTCTCCAGAAGCGGGAGGTGCAGCTCTAAGATGACGATGCAGACACGCAAAAGAGTTGGGCAAATCGCACTTTTCATTGTTACATTATTAGTGGCTATTATCTTTTTCTTTCCTATTTTCTTTAATTTAATGTCAGCCTTCAAGAGTAATGCAGAGATTATGAAGGATGCCATTGCTTTTCCGAAAACCCTTTATCTGGACAGCTTTAAATATCTGTTAACCGAAACAGAGTTTCCACGGGCTATTCTGAATAGTCTGATTTTGACAGCAGTTTCTATTGCGGCACAGGTCTTGATTATTCCGATGGCGGGCTACGCAATTGAACGCAGAAATGCCAGATGGACTCGGTTCATGTTCGTTTACTTTTTAGCAGGAATGATGATCCCTTTTCAGGCGTATATGATTCCTCTGTTTAAAGAGCTTAGAATGCTGGGGTTATACGGCAGCCTTGCCGGTCCAATTCTAATTTATGTAGCCGGTGCGGTGGGCTTTGGATGCCTGCTGTATACAAGCTTTGTCAAAGGCATTCCTAGAGAAATTGAAGAAGCGGCGGAGATCGACGGATGTTCTCGTTATGCGATATTCTGGAAAATTGTTTTCCCGCTGCTAGGACCCGTCACAGCCAGTATGGTGGTCTTAAACGGACTTGGAATCTGGAATGATTTCCTGATGCCGATGCTGGTATTGCCTTCAGGACAGGCTAAAACTATGGTCGTGGAAATTTACCGTTATATCGGAGAATTCTCCTCACGTTGGGATATGATTTTTGCAGGAACAGCAATGTCGGTTGTACCTGTGCTGATTGTGTTTATCGCCTTGCAGAAGTATTTTGTTAAGGGGATTGCGTCTGGTGCAACGAAGGGTTAATTCATAAAAGGGATATATCCTGTAATCACTTAGTGGGCTGCGGGGTACATCCCTTTTTTTGTAAGCGAAACAATCACTAAAGCGTATTTGGATTCGCGGTTAAACGGCGGTAGCCCATTGGCGGGAGACCTGTCCAGCGTTTGAATTGCTTGCTGAAATGGGACACATCCCGGTACCCCAGCCGGTGGGCGACCGATTCGACAGATAGGTTATTATCCATTAGCAGCAGTTTGGCGTGACGAATGATCAAGCGGGATAAATATTGTCTTGGCGACATGCCATAAATTTGGTGGAAAACACGATTGCAGTGAGTTGTACTGTATCCAAGCTTTGCCGCAATGTGCTCAATACCGCCGCCTCTCTCGCCTGTGCTTGCAGCGGTGGAGACAGATTCTTGCAGCAGTCCTTCGATCGCGTTAGCTAGAGCGACGGTATTTTCCGTAGCCTCTGTATCTGTCAGAAGGGGCATTTCCGAAAGTACCCAGCCGCTGAGCGCGGTTAGAAGTTGCAGCGAAGCATGCAATGTAATCAGACGATTTCTGTGTGTGTCCTTTGACTTTGACAGAATGGAAGAATTAATGATCACATCTAGAGCGGAACGAATGGCTCGCAGCTCCGGGGTATTCCCACTTAGACTAACAGCGTCTGCTGTTAATAATGCTCGCCGTAAAATCAGATCATCAATATCAAAATGCAGGCAGTAATAAGTCATGTCACGACTAGCATTCGAACCGAGGCTGCTATGTTCTACACCGGGACGAATGAATAAAATATCACCGCTTTGCTGGATAAAAGATTTATTGCCGACCGTCATATGTTGCTCACCCTGCAGTACAACGTTAATCTCAAACATGGGATGAGTGTGTACGGGATATTGCCAATCCGGATTTACTTTTCTCCAATGCGCGGCGAAGATATGGAAAGCTGCTTGAATGTCTGGAGCCATCTGGCCATCAATAGAATTATGAAAAGCGGGATCATTCGAGATCATTTCAATCCTCTTTTACTGTAAAGTTTGGCTTCATTATAACATAGGTTTTTGTTGATGTTTGATTTGCCCAAATAATAGAAGGCTTTAACCCTGTTGCACTTCCGGAAAGATCGATAACATGGAGATATAGCCCGGTAGTATCCGGGACCATGCTGGAAGGAGTGTTATTATTAATGTCGCATAATCAATTTTTTAATGCCCATCATTCACCGATCGGTGCATTTGCGAGTTTCACTTTAGGATTCAAAGGAGCTAGTGGAGGTTTCGATCTGGAGATTGGAAAACCACCTAGACAAAATATATTCATAGGATTAGAACGTGCTGATGGGAAGGGATATGACACACTGCCATTTCATGAGATCGGAGGAGAGGACGAGAGCAAACGCTATGATATCGAGAATCCGGATCCTAATCCTGACAAGGAGAATATTCTGTTCCCTTTTCAAGAGCGTGAGATTTCTAGAGATTTTCATGTAGCCACAGACAGCTGGAGTGCGGGTGATTTGACCTTCCGGATTCTGTCCCCCGTTCGTTCTGTACCCGATCCAGAAACTGCCTCTATAGAAGAAATGAAGGATGTACTGCTGCCTGCAGTGCTAATTGAACTCGAAGTGGACAACACCTCATCCGCAACCTCGCGCCGTGCATTCTTTGGTTTTCAGGGAACAGATGTGTATAGCGGAATGAGAAGACTGGATGATGTATCATCGGAGATTACTGGCGTTGGCCAAGGAAGATTTATTGCAATTGCTGCGGAAAAAGGAACTGCAAAGTCCGCACTGCACTTCACAATGGAGGATATTCTAACGGAGGAGCTGCAGGAGAATTGGACCTTTGGGCTGGGACGAGTCGGTGCTTTGATCATGGATGTTCCAGCCAGAGTAAAAGAAACTTACCGCTTTGCTATCTGTTTTCACCGTTCAGGTTATGTCACCTCAGGAATTGATGCTTCTTATTACTACAATCATTATTTCAACAATATAGAGGCAGTGGCTGAATATGCATTATCCAGATTTGATATCCTTAAGCAAGAAGCGGAGCAAGCTAACGATAGATTTACTCATGATGACCTATCCGCAGATCAAACCTTTATGTTAGCGCATGCGATTCGTAGTTATTATGGCTCCACACAATTGCTGGACTACAAGAATGAGCCATTTTGGATCGTCAACGAAGGCGAATACCGGATGATGAATACCTTTGATCTTACCGTCGATCAGTTATTTTATGAGCTGCGTTTGAATCCTTGGACTGTACGTAATGAACTAGATATGTTCGTGGAAAGATTCAGCTACGAAGATACGGTGCGTTTCCCGGGTGAGGATACAGAGTATCCAGGTGGAATTAGCTTCACACATGATATGGGTGTAGCCAACGTAGTTTCACGTCCGGGATATTCTGCTTATGAGGTCTATGGCATTGATGGTTGTTTCTCACATATGACACATGAACAATTGGTTAACTGGGTGCTGAGTGCAGCAACTTATGTAGAGCATACAGGCGACCGGAGCTGGATGGAACGTAATCTCAGTATTATGGAGAAATGCCTGGATAGCATGGTAAATCGCGATCATCCAGATCCTGAACAAAGAAATGGTGTCATGGGGCTTGATAGCTCACGTACGATGGGCGGAGCAGAAATTACTACGTATGACAGTCTGGATGTGTCTTTAGGTCAGGCTCGTAACAATATTTATCTGGCAGGAAAATGCTGGGCTGCTTACTTGGCTATGGAGAAAATATTTGCAGAGCATGGGCGTGCGGAACAGTCCAAAACAGCAGGTGATCAGGCTGAAAAATGCGCCGCAACAATGGTGGCAAGTGTTACAGCAGACGGGTATATTCCGGCTGTCATTGGAGAAGGCAATGACTCTAAGATCATTCCGGCTATCGAAGGCCTTGTGTTCCCTTACTTTACAGGCTGCAAAGAAGCTCTTGATCGTAATGGACGGTTCGCCGCCTATATTGGCGCACTCGACAAGCATCTGCATGCGGTGTTACAGCCGGGAGTATGCTTATTCGAAGACGGAGGTTGGAAAATCTCCTCAACTAGCAACAATAGCTGGCTCAGCAAAATCTATCTCTCCCAGTTCATCGCCCGCAGCATTCTGGGATTGGAATGGGAGGAACGGGGAGCGGCAGCGGATCGTGCTCACGTAGCTTGGCTTACCCATCCGGAGTTGTCGATTTGGAGCTGGAGCGATCAGATTATTTCCGGTGAGATCACGGGCAGTAAATATTATCCGCGTGGCGTTACAGCGATTTTGTGGTTAGATGAGAAATAAGAGTAGATAGTTTCAATAAGTAGAAACGGGATATGCAAAAATACTAAGAGGGGGCTACCCCTCTTTTTTACTGTGTCGACGCCCCCTCCTTGATTCAATCTACCCCCTACTGAAGGGTCTTCATTCAAGAATTAACTTGTCGTTAGATCTAATTGCTGCTATAGTCATACTGACTTATTAAACGCGTTTAATAAGTCAGTATGACTATAGGTGGGAGGGTGGGAGAGCCATGGCGAGTGAGAAACGACTTCCTTCACTGCAAATGAAATCTGAAATTATCCGAAATATTCGAACAGCATTATTAGAACTAGGAAAAGCAACGAAGGCAGAGTTAAGCCATAAATTACAATATAGTTTCCCGACGATAAGTAAATTTCTAATGCAGATGGAAGAGGCAGGGGAAATAACGGTCAGCGGTCTGGATGAGTCAAGTGGTGGAAGAAGGGCAATAAGATATGCCTACAATCCTAATTATCGGTTAGGTATGGCTATTTTTTTGGAAAAAAATGAAACGAATTATACCATCTATAATTGCATTGGTGAGGTAATCAAAGAAGGGAGTTTGCCCAGTATTCTTGAGGAAGATGTTAGTAAACTGGTCACGCTTATTGAAGATGAAAAAAAGGACAATCCTAAAATCCATTCTGTGGCTATTGGAGTTCCAGGTGCGGTGAATCATGGGCAGATTTTTCTGATTCCGGGTTATGAGAAATATCAGAATTTAGATTTGAGAAAACACATAGAAGATCAACTATCCATTCCGACAATCGTGGAAAATGATATGAATGCGGCTGTAATCGGCTATATGACGCAACGAAATTTGAAAGAGAATACTTCTCTAATGTATCTGTATTTAGGGAAAAATGGTCCGGGAGCTGGGATCGCGGTCAATGGTGAAATTGTGCGAGGAAAGACGTTTTTTTCAGGGGAAGTTCAATTCTTGCCCCAGTATGACAATAGAAATTTCATAGAGGCATTAACTGGAGATCCTGGTGGATCAAATATGCAATCGAATCAAAGCGTGGATGCGATTAGTCGATTAGTGGCTACTATGACTTCTATTTTGAATCCGCATTATATTATTTTTTGTGAGGATGAATTAGCTCCAGCTATGCTTAATCAAATCGCTGAGCGAAGTGCCACATACGTTCCGAAGGAGCATCTTCCAGCGTTAGCGGTGAGTAACTTGAAGCGTGATTATCTGAATGGATTAGAAAGTCTTGGATTAGGCTTATTAGTTTCACAACAAATAGATGAGAACAATTAAGGAGATAACTATGGCAACTTTTTTTCTTATTATTATTTATTTAGCCTTTATTAGTTTAGGCTTGCCAGATTCATTGCTTGGATCCGCTTGGCCAGTGATGAGAATGGACTTAAATGCTTCATTAGGTACGGCTGGAATTCTTTCGATGGTCATTGCAGTAGGCACAATAGTGTCCAGTTTGATGAGTGGCATTATCCTTAAACGTTTTGGTACGGGGAAAGTGACTCTTGTTAGCTGCATCATGACTGCTGTAGCGTTGCTTGGTTTTGCATGGTCACCTTCGTTAGTGTGGTTAATTGTTGCTGCGATTCCACTCGGTTTAGGTGCGGGATCTGTAGATGCCGGATTAAATAGTTATGTGGCTACGCACTATAAAGCCCATCATATGAGTTGGTTACATTGTTTCTGGGGAGTGGGCGCCACGCTTGGTCCTATTATTATGGGCTCTTTTATCTCTGGTGAAGGTCTATGGCGGCAAGGTTATCTTACGGTTGCTTACATACAATTGAGCTTAGTCATTATTCTATTCGTTACACTGCCTTTATGGGATAGAGTGGCTGGGAGTAATAACCACCCGAATGCTGAAAGTGATCCCGAGTTCAATCATCCGGAGCTAGAGCATGCCGGAGAGAACACAAAACCTTGGAAATTAAGAGGGGTAAAGCTAGCGATGTTAACCTTTTTATTTTATTCTGCCATAGAAACGAGTATGGGGTTATGGGGGAGCAGCTTTCTTGTAAACATTAAAGATATTCCTGCATCAACTGCAGCGACATGGGTATCGTTTTTTTATCTAGGGATTACCTTTGGTAGAATGGTGACGGGTTTCATTACTTTTAAAATGAGTAATAAACAGCTAATTCGATATGGTCAACTCATTGCTTTAATCGGTACGGTGCTGTTAGTATTGCCGCTTCCAACTATAGTTTCACTTGTAGGATTTATGATTATAGGTTTAGGGTTAGCCCCCATTTTTCCGTGTATGCTACATGAAACCCCTGTACGATTCGGGAAGAGACATGCTCAGTCAATTATGGGCTTTCAGATGGCAACAGCTTATACCGGCACCACGCTGATGCCGCCTTTTATCGGCTTATTAGCTTCGAAATTCACGCTGGGTATTTTTCCTGCGATGATCGTTTTTTTTGCCATCGTTATGCTCTTGTGTACAGAAAAGCTTAATCATTACTCAGCAAAAGTAAATGTCGGTTAAATTTGAATTGAATATATTACGGACTAACCCTTCATATATATAGCTATAGGAGGGGGGAGCTGTACATGTGGTTGTTAATTATTATAGGTGTTGGATGTCTCTCCGGTTTTATATTGTTTAGAAAGAATATATTGGCCGCTGATCAAGAATATTTTCAAGGACCGGAGAAATTGTCCATCATCATCCCCGCAAGGAATGAAGAATATAATTTGCGTTTTCTGCTCGACTCACTCCAGCTCCAAACCATTACCCCCTATGAAATTATTGTTGTGGATGACTTCTCAGAGGATCGGACCAAGGAAATTGCCGAAAGCTGTGGAGTTAAGGTTATTGCAAATAGCAGTCTTCCTGAGGGATGGACGGGCAAGAGCTGGGCAGTATGGAATGGATATTTGCAAGCCTCGGGCGATATTTTTGCTTTTTTGGATGCAGATATCCGGTTAAAGCCTAACGCTCTGGCCTCATTATTAAAAGCAAGGGAGCTATCGAAAGGTGTTATTTCGGTAGTTCCTTTTCATCATACAGAAAAGCTGTTTGAGAAACTCGCTTTAATCATGAATATGCTGGGGATCTTCACATTCACCTCCGTTTTTGAAAAGAATAACACCAAAAAAGGATTATACGGTTCGTGTATTCTAGCTTTAAGGCAGGATTATGAAAAGGTTAATGGCCATCAAAGCATTAGATCTGAAGTGCTGGATGATTTGTCTTTAGGAGAGAAGTTTATCGCGGCAGGTGTTCCCATTAGAAATTTTATCGGGTATGGCTTAGTATCTTTTCGTATGTATCCGAAGGGGATAAAAAGTGAAATTGAAGGCTTCAGTAAAGGGGCTGTCTTAAGCACCTCAACGTTAAGCCCGCGGACGATTATTCCAATTGCACTTTGGGTGGTCGGGCTCATCATCTCAGAAACTGTGTTTATTTTTGCGAATACTTCTTGGGGATTGCCGTTACTTTTTGGTTATCTCCTTTATATGTTCCAGCTCTTTTATTTTATTAAATATGTAGGGGTTTTTGGCATCGTCATTCCAGTATTTCACGTGGTTGCTACTCTTTTCTTTATCTTGATTATGCTTTATTCGATATATCAGGTCGTTTTTCTGAGGCATGTAAGCTGGAAAGGAAGGCATATCCAGGTGGGAGGCCATAGGGACTAATGATCATATTGTGGGTCGCGGGTTTATTTTTGTCGGGATCTCTTATGTTTTCCTATTGGCTTGGGCTGGCGCGTAAAAAGAATTTAAAGGTCATAGGCGACGGTAATCCGGGGGCTTTGAATCTCTGGAAGTCATCTGGGTATAAATTCGGAATTTTTGGGGTGTTGTTGGATTTTTTAAAAGGATATCTGCCTCTTTTATGGGTAATGGGAAGCCATTATAGTCAGGGTTATTTCATTATTCCGCTTGCCTTAGCTCCTATTGCCGGTCATGCCTTCTCTCCATTTCTTAAAGGAAAAGGAGGGAAGGCGATTGCCGTAACCTTTGGGGTATGGAGTGCATTGACAGGATTCAAAGCCTCTTTAGCGTTAGCGGTCATCCTTGCAGTGTTGAAAGTGCTCGGCAGCGGGTACAAAAGCAGAGGAAATTCACCTGTCTCGGATGGTGTGCAAGTGGTTAGTGGAATGCTGCTCCTATTTGTCTATTTGTGCATCAGTAAGTGGTCTGCTTCTATCCTGTGGGTATGGCTTGGCAGCTTTGTGATCCTTGTGTATACGCACAGGTTAGAATGGATTACATGGGTGAGTAAAAGAAGTATAAGGGAGCGGAAGCACTAGAGTTATTTGCTTCTTATGATAACCGCACATCGGTTAATAAACTTTGTCACGATAGTTGCTTTATATATGTCAATAAACAGGTTTCCAGCGATTAATTTCGGGGAAGCCTGTTTTTTTCGGTTTTATAAGATGCGTTATCTTTAAACAGAAGATTTTATAATGGCTAAAGTTGGTGCATTTTAGTATCTTTAATTATAAATGCTTTCAATTTAGAAAGTTACAGAGATAGGGTTATGAACTAAAGGGGGGCTTGTGATGAAGATCGGCGGCAGACTAAGAAATGGAGGCACATTGTTTACCCATCTGATTTTTTCATTCACATTGTTAGCCGTTGTTTTAATCGGACTTGTGGGCAGTTATCTGTATGTTCAGGCTAATCGCTTAATGGTGGATGAGATTGCCAGAGACAGCAAGCAACGACTGATGACTTCAAGTGATTTTGTGGAAAATACGCTGCTGCAAAAATACGAAAACAGTATCCGCAACCGAGCAGTGTCTACCTTGTCGTTAGAGAATCAATCTATGCTGAATTATTTACTGGACAGTGAATGGGAAGGTAATACGAGCAGAATATTAGCTTTTCGCAAGGATCTCGAAATTTTCAAGCTTACTAATGAAGGCGTTTACAAAATATCCACATACTTCGAGAAAGGTAATTATATCATCGATAACAGCCAGTTTTATTCGAAGCTGGACAATTCTCCAGATGCTTCCTTCTTAAAAACATCAGTTACACCAGCCTTAAACCGCTGGACTTATAGAACGTTATCGGATAAAGAAGAGGTGTTGACTTACGCAATCGCCCTTCCCTATGGCGCTTTATCAAAAACATCAACCGGAACCATGTATATTGACGTTAGCTTAGAATACATCAATAAAATGATTTCCAGCACGATGAGCTCGCCGATGGAAAAGCTATATGCTTTTGATGAAAAGGGCAGCCCTATTATCCATACGGGCTCGAACGTCGAAGAGGGGCTTAAGACTGCTAAGCAATGGATGGAGTCAGCGGGGAATAATAAGGAAATTCATTATAATAAACGCGACAAATATGTGTTGTCTTTTAAAAATGACCAAACCTCGAATAATCAATGGAAATACGTATTAATACGGCCTATGAATTCATTTGTATCCTCATCAAAGCAGCTGAAGAGTCAAATATTTATCAGCTGTATCCTGGTATTGTTAATTGGGCTTCTATTCGCTTATTTGATCTCCAAACGTGTATATGTTCCTATGAAGAAGCTTGTAAATAATGTTCGCAGCTTTTATCATCCAGGCACCGTAAACTATTCGCAAAATGAGTTTGCTATTATTGGTAGTACAATCTCAAAGCTAGGTCAAAAAATCGAAACCTTAGAATCTAAAGCTAAAGTGAATGAACTAAAAAATCTGGTATTAGGTGCAGGTGTTGGCTCGGATTACTACGATTATTTACCTTTGCAATGTTATTACATGACTAGCTATATTCGTATAACCAAGGGAGATTGCGAGGAATTCAGGGCTTTTTATGAACAGCATGCTGCCTATAGCTTTTATAAATTCGTCAGCTTGAATACGCAGGAAGCGGCGATTATCTATTTCAGTGAGTTGAACAAGGATCCCGAAGAGCTGGAGCTTTTATTATTGAAGGAGCTGGAGCTTATAAAAAATGGGTTACCCGAGCAACTACACTTTGGAGCAGCGCTTGGATCGAAGGTTCAGGCACCTGAAGAAATCCCCTTTTCGTATCAAAATGCCTTACATGCCTATCGTTATCGGTTTATCTATGGTTCGGAAGCTATTGTGCGGTTTTCACATATCCCGCTCAACGATGTTACGCCACACTTATTCTCTTTTGATCTTTATAAAAATGCATTAAAGGCAGGCAATGACGTTACGATGAACAGGTTTATGGACGATTTCCAGAGGGTCCTGGAGAAAGGTGATGTCCAATTGGAGACGGTTGAGTTAGGCTTGCTTCAGTTGGTTACGGTTCTGTATCAGACCATTATTGAGCTTGATCTGCAACAAATCGTTTCGCCTTCCAGTCTGTTCGATGAGTTCAAAAAGGAAACGTTGGCCGAAACACTTGATTCCATTCGTGATTTATCAGCACAAATTACAGCTTATATTCAAGAGTCAGGTAATCACGCACATACGGAGATCATTCATAAATTAAAAATCTTTATCGATGATAATATTCAAGAGGATTTATCGCTAAATAAATTATCTGAGGTTGCTTCGTTGGCGCCATCGTATATTTCTACCTTGTTCGGAACCGTTATGAATGAATCATTCACTGAATATGTAACCCGAGTGCGGTTGGAGAAGGCGGCTGATTTATTAAGAGAAAATAAGCAGCTGTCCGTGGCTGAGATTTCTGCTCAGGTGGGTTATCGTAACCCGCAATATTTTCACAACAAATTCAAAACACGTTACGGAGTTACACCGGTCCAGTATAGGAATGCAGGCAATGCAAACCATTCGAGCCATTCAAGTGCATAATTCTCCAATCCATGTGGAAAAGGCAATCGTCTCGCGATTGTCTTTTCTTTTGTTTGAAAAATTATAGCCCCAATACGAAGATAATCTACTGATTTTAATGAATTTACAATAGAAAAAGCGCTTACAATGCCCTAACGTAAGGGGTGTTCAGACACAGTCTTAACGCAAAATCGTATTCGGAAGGAGAAAACAACTATGAACCCGGCAAGCACTGCTGGCATTCAAAAACAGGGAGAGAATCTTAAGCCGAAAGTCTCGAGGTGGACACATACTTGGCGCCAATACAAAAAAAACAAATATTTATTCTTATTACTAGCTCCCGTGATCATCTGGTATACCGTATTTGCTTATGGCCCGATGTATGGCATTCAACTGGCTTTTAAAGATTATTTTATTCGTGATGGAATTTGGGGAAGTCCTTGGGTCGGCTTTAAGCATTTCGAATATTTGTTCACAGCTTCACCTGACTTTTGGAAAATTATTAAGAACACGCTTATTATCAGTTTTTACCATATCATTTTTGGTTTTCCTGCACCGATTATATTGGCTCTGTTATTTAACGAACTTAGGTTTTCCTTCTTCAAGAAGGTTGCACAGACGATATCCTATTTACCCCATTTCTTATCCTGGATCGTTATTGGAGGGATATTGATCACTTTGTTATCTCCGAATTCGGGTGTGGTCAATTATATTATTCAGTGGCTCGGCTTTGATCCCATTTACTTTTTAGGCAGCGAGAAATATTTCCGCTTTACGCTCGTTATGTCAGGAATATGGAAGGAAATCGGCTGGGGAACGATTATATACTTAGCTGCATTAGCAAGCATTGATTCCCAAATGTACGAAGCTGCAGTTCTGGACGGAGCCAATCGCTGGAAACAAACGTTATTTATCACCATTCCTTCGATCCTGCCGGTGATTGCAATTCTGCTTATTCTTCGGGTAGGGAGTGTGCTGGATGCTGGCTTCGATCAAGTCTTAACACTTTATTCACCAGCAGTATATGGAGTGGCGGATACGTTAGATACTTATGTGTACCGGATAGGTCTGCAAAACTTTCAGTTCAGTCTAACGACGGCTGTTGGATTATTTAAAAATGTGGTGGGTCTTATCCTGGTGTTATTTGCAAACTTCATAACGAAAAAAATGGGTCAGGAAGGTCTTTATTAATGAATGAATGTAAGGAAGGAGTAACTACAATTGAAGCTATCCACTGGTGAAAAAGTATTCCAAGTCTTTCTAATCCTATTTGTAATCATTCTTTGTATTACGATGATTTATCCCTTCTTGCATGTGCTCTCTATATCATTTAGCACACCTGCGGAAGCCCTTCGGCCGGGAATTCATTTCTATCCTAAAGAAGTTTCCTTCTTTGCTTGGAAGCGTGTACTGACAACTGATACGGTCTGGCAAACGATGGGGAATACGGTTTTTCGCACAGTTGTAGGAACGGCTCTGACACTGGTGTTTCTGTCACTGGGAGCATATCCGCTGTCTCGCAAATATTTGCCGCACCGGGGATTTTATACAATGTTCATTGTTGTAACGATGTTTTTTGGCGGCGGGCTTATCCCTACCTATCTGCTAATCAAAAGTCTGGGGCTTATAAATTCGTTATGGGTTTATATTGTCCCCGGCCTGCTCAGCACGTTTAATCTTCTGCTCCTGCGAAATTTCTTTATGGGTATACCGGAGGAACTGGAGGATTCAGCTAAAATAGATGGGGCTAATGATATGCGGATCTTATTTACGATTGTTATTCCGCTGTCGAAGCCTGTTCTAGCAACATTAGCCCTATGGACTGCAGTAGGGCACTGGAACGCTTGGTTTGATGCAATGTTATATATGCAGGATCAATCAAAGATTGTACTGCAGCTCTTCTTAAGACGGCTTGTTATTTCAGCCGAAGGAGATCCGATGTTACCACTTCCTACTAATGAGCAGGCTCCTGAAATGGTCAAAGCAGCTATTATTATGTTTACAGCGCTGCCTATATTAATGATCTATCCATTCCTGCAACGTTTCTTCGTCAAAGGAATTATGGTTGGATCACTTAAGGGTTAGAAGACTCAGAATGGTTTAAACAGTCCGCTATATCCGCGAGCTGTCTAAATATATAGATGAACAAGAAAAGGGAGGAAATAAAAGAATATGAGGCATACATCCAAGAAATGGTTGGAAATTGCTGCGATAGCCCTATCGGCTTCACTTGTCATGAGTGGTTGTGGCGGGAATGCGGCGAATAATAGCACTAACGAAGCTAAGCCGACGAATCAAGGTCAAGGGGGGACATCAGCAGCTGAAGCTCCGATTGAAATTATTTGGGCGAACAACTTTAATACGCCAGAAGAAGACGGTAACTATGTGCAAACCGAGCTAGAGAAGAAATTTAATGTAAAAATCAAAAATATTAAATTGGAACGTGGAACTTGGAAAGAACAATTTTCGGTGCTTCTAGCTTCTGGAGATATTCCTGATATCTTCCCGGTCGATGCAAACGAAACGGATATGGTGCAATGGGCAGATCAAGGGATCATTGCGACAATTGATAAGGCTGAAATTGAATCCCTGATGCCGAAATATGCAGCAGCATTGGATTCCGTTGATTCCGGGGCATGGGGCGTAGGCTTATACAACGAAAAAAACTGGGGGATCCCGAAAATTTGGCCAGGTGGTCTTGATGGATTTATTCCGGGCTATAATGAAGCCTGGCTGAAAAATATTGGCTACTCAGAACCACCCAAGACATTGGAAGAGCTTGAAGATGTACTCACCAAATTTGTTAATGAAGATCCGGACAAAAATGGGAAGAAAGATACTTACGGCTTAATCGGCCGCGGCAAGCTTCCAGAACAATTGTTCACAAGTGTGTTCTCAGCCTATGCTGTTTCCCCTTATCAATTCAAGAAGGATGCTTCCGGGAACGTAGTTTATGGAGGCGTTACAGAAGAGACACGATCAGCATTGGCGTTATTGAGCAAATGGTACAAAGCGGGTCTGATTGATCCTGAATTCATAACTAGTGACAATAACGAAATCAATATTAAATTTGCTGATCAAAAAGTGGGTATGGTGGATAACGGGAAGTGGGGCAATTTTTATAAAGAATCTGGGTTTGTCGCAAAACCTGGTCTAGAGAAAGGTCAAATATTCGTGCCTGGCAAGCCGTTTACAGCTCCAGATGGCGTTGCTTATTCATTCGCGTATGGTGCAAGACAGGCGCCAGTATTGTTCGGTGTTCAACTCGAAAAGGATGAGAAAAAACGCCATAAAATTATGGAAATTCTTGAATATGTGTCTACGGATTCCGAAGGTTTTCTGCTGACAGGTTTCGGTCAATTGGGGGTGAGCTATGATATGGAAGGGGACCTTGCCATTCCAAAAGCGGATGAAGAGGTTAGTGCTCCGAAGATGGGAGCGGGCAATTTCTATAATCCACTTAGCTCCACAGACACTTCAATGGAAAAACATACGGTAAAACAAGAATTGCTAGATTTGAGAGACAAGATCACTCCAGGTGTTACACCATTGCTTGATGTACTAGGCCCAGCGGTATTGACAAGCAAACCCAAGTATTGGGGCAATCTGAAGACGTTACAAGATACGTTTGTTATCAAGGCGATTACAGGAGAAGCGAACACGGGTAAAGATTTTGATAATTTCAAGGATAGCTGGCTAAAAGCCGGAGGTCAGGAAGTAACGGATGAAGTAAATAAAGTGTTGGCGGATCGTAAATAGAGCGGTTGCCCGCTGATTAGTACTGGATGATAGGCTGGAGCAAAAGCTTGCTCCAGCCTATTTATTAAACCCTTAAGAGAGTTGATTCTAAGATAACGGAGGTAGAAATGAGCGAATTAATTATTTATGAGCAGCCGAATGAAGCCCTGGGGAAAGACGATTTTACAGTAAGCGTAAGAGAGCCTGGTGGGGTATGGCAATCTCTGTTTGTTTTTGAAGCAAAGGTGGATATGCATCAGGTTCGGTCGACATCGATGGTTTATTTTGATATGGATGGCACGGTGGAGGTCTCTGTTCATTGTAAAAAACAACAGATTGAACAAGCGGTTATTCGCCCTTTGGCATCCCAAATCTCCTTTCAAATCGAAGAGAATACCCTTTTGTTCACATTGGAGCACCCGTGTAAGCTTTCCATTGAAATCAATGGAGAACGTTTTAGTAACTTGCATCTTTTTGCCAACCCCTTGGAGACAGCCCCTCCTAGACATGACGATGATAATGTAGTGCTTGTCCAACCAGGAATACATCAATTTGCGGCTATCGCAGAACAAGTTCAGCGTTTGTCAGAAAGGGCTAACGGGGAGCGTCAGACGATCTATTTTATGCCCGGCTATCATCAATTCGAGAATCCAATGCTGCATATCCCTTCTGGGACCACCGTTTATATTGCCGGAGGCGCGATCCTTTGTGGATCCATAATGATTGACCATGCTGAGAATGTTGTTGTTCGCGGCAGAGGTGTTCTGTATTTGGCGGATATGGAGAAAACGACTTATTTAAGAGGCGTTCAAATCCAGCATTCTGAACAGATTGAGATCGAAGGGATCATCACGCTTGATCCTCCGCATTACAGTATATATATCGGAGCGTCTAAGCATATTCGCATTCATAACTTCAAAGCTTTTAGTACACGCGGCTGGTGTGATGGAATTGATATGATGGCTAGCTCAAATGTGGATATTAAAGATGTGTTCTTGAGAACTTCTGATGATTGCATTGCCATTTACGGCAGTCGTGGAGAGTATTACGGAGACTCACGCCATATCACGGTTAAAGATTCCATACTCTGGGCGGACGTCGCTCATGCCATACATGTCGGTATTCATGGTGATCACCAACATAATGGCGATTTTATAGAAAATATTTGGTTCGAAAATATCGATGTGCTTGAACATCACGAGCCGCAGGAAAATTATTGGGGCGTTATGGCAATTTGTGCAGGGGACAACAATACCATTCGTAAGGTTACTTTCAAAAATATCCGGGTGGAGGATTTCGAACTAGGTCAGCTGTTTGATGTCCGCGTGGTGTGGAATAAAACCTATAATCCGGTGCCAGGACGCTGTATCGAAAATATTGAATTTAGCGATATCCACTACAATGGGAAGAATGCCCATCCTTCCCGTATATTCGGCTATGACGAGGAAAGAGGTGTGAAGGACATTTATTTTTATAATCTCCAGATTAATGGAGAGGTTATTGTCGACCTGAATAACAAACATTTTGTAGTGAATGAATTTGCCAACGGTATTTATTTGCATTAAATCAGAGGATGTAAATGAATGGAGGAGAACAATGAATTCATTTAAAGAGCTACTCTTTGGAAAATCGCTTAAACGTATTTTTAGGATCACAGTTTCCTTAAGTTTGTTGGTAACGCTAGTGCCTTTATCGGCAGAAGGAGCCGCAGTAGAATCGACAGAGCTGTCGATAATTACGGATTACCAACCTGCCATTAATGAGGTTATAGATGAAAGCGGATTCAAACATCCGGGTGTTGGCCTGACCAAGGATATTCTTGAGAATATTAGGACACAGGTACGGGCGCAAAAAGAACCCTGGATCACTTATTATAATCAGATGCTTCTCTCTCCGGCAGCTTCAAGAACGGTCACTTCCAACAATCAGAGTGGTGCGGATCCGTTGAAACCAGCGAGCGATGCTTTTAATAGCCAAGGCTTTAATTCAAGATTTATAGCGGATGGGTTGAAGGCTTATACACAAGCTCTATTGTATGTAATATCGGGTGATGAGGTTTACAGAGCTAATGCCATGCATATTATCCGGATTTGGTCACAGATGGACCCTGAGAAATACGTGTATTTTAATGATGCACATATTCATACAGGAATTCCGCTTAATCGAATGGTTACTGCGGCGGAAATCTTAAGGTACACAAGTACTCAAACTGAAGAGCTGAAATGGACGGAACAAGATGTCGCTGATTTTACGAATAATCTTATTAATCCGCTTATTGAAACATTCCAACACACAAATGATCGTTTTATGAACCAGCATCTTTATCCGCTGCTTGGAGCTATGTCAGGTTATATTTTTACAGGAAATAAAGATAGGTACAATGAGGGAGTTGAATGGTTTACCGTCAATAAAACCGCTGTCGATCAGGGGCAAAATGGCGCGATAAAAGCATTATTCAGATGGGTTGATACAAATATTGTAACAGGGGAAAAAGTTAATCCTCCCGTAGTTCAGCATGTTGAAATGGGCAGAGATCAGGCGCATGGCGCTGGGGATATAACGAATGTAGAGATTTTATCACGTTTATTATTGGCTCAGGAAACAAAGGTAGATCCGGTAGAGGGGACTGTTTCTAGTGCGCCAAATGCGGTGGGTCCGTATGAATTTCTAGATCAACGGATTTTAAAAGCTGCCGACTACTTTGCGCAGTATATGATTGGCCATAATACACCATGGATTCCAGTGGCGGCACATACAGATGTAAATGGAAATCCAACGATTATCTATAAACACTTGGCTGGCGGTTACAGGGGGAGAATTGGCGGTAATGTATATGACCTTTATTATTATTATAAATATACAGCTGGAATAAATATGGAGGTTGAAGCTCCTTACTTTAGCGAGATGTTTACTAAGAGATTGCCTTTCTATTGGGAGTCTCCGGATGGAGGCGGGGATTATTGGCTGTACATCCCTAAAGAAGCAGAGGGCGAGGGTACGCTCAATCTGCCGAAGGGGATAACGAATCCAGATTTGAGAGAACTAGAAGACCGGTACACGAAGCTTGATAGTCACTCCACCACAAAACAAGAAGGAGACACTACTTACGTTGAGATTACCGCAACAGATGAGGGCAGTAAAATTGCTTATGTGGGTGCAAGCAGCGGCGAACGAACCATTGCTTTTAAGATTCGGACTAATGGCATAGCAACCATGGAGGTGTTTGGCGATACCGTTACGCTGCCTGATACAAAGGGGCAATGGAGGTATATCCAGTATGCGTTCAATGAGTTCCAAGGCTTCAGCGATCTTGTCTATTTTAATGTGAAAGGAAATGGGACAACAGTCGATATTGACCATATTAATTTAAAAGCTGGGGCACAGCTTACCCCTCCAGTATTTACATCAGGGAAGGCACCGGTATCTTTATTTACCTATGAGGGATCTACAGCGGCAATTCAATTTGATTTCTCTGCGACAGACGCAAGTGCAACGGATGTTGTTGCCTATCAAGCGGATCAATTACCTGAGGGCGCACTGTTCAATGAAACTTCAGGTGTGTTCTCTTGGTCTGGAGCACATGCGGGAACGTATTCCTTTGTAGTGAGTGCCTCAGACGGAACTTCGGTTACAACCAAGGATGTTACTGTTGTAGTAGCGAATGATCGGCAATCTGCCGTCAACGCCGTCATTTCTCCTTATCATGCTGATGTGCCTTACATTTCGGCAACGTTAGCTCACTATAAGCAAGTGCATGCTGAGGTAATGGATGTAATTACTAATGTCACTGACGAGGTCTTCTATCAGAAGTTATTTGACCTGAATCTTGCAGTGCAAAGTCTTAAAGAATTGACGCCTTTAATGAAAGATGGAAGTGTTAATTTTACGAATATGTTTGTCAGCTCAACCTTTGGTAATGCAGTCCCGAACCTGCTGGACAACACAAATGATAGTTTTGTGGGGTATTATACAGCGCAGGATCGGGCGCATTACATGGATTTAGGACCGGATTTTCAAATATCAGCAGAAAGCTTTGAGCTTCAGGTAAGAGCTAGTTTTCCGGAGAGAATTGGCGGCGTTGCAATGTTCGGATCAAATGACAAAGAAAATTGGACCCGCTTAACTCCCGGTTTGACAACAGTTACTGAAGAGATGCAGAGACTAGAGGTTCAAGCAGGCCTGGAGCATGAAAAATTCCGATTTTTGAAAATGGAAATGATAAAGCCTTCGAGTACTATGCTGGAAATTGCTGAATTTAGAATCTTTGGCCAGCGGTATGAGACAGTAAATCAATTAGAGTCCGTGTCCATTCACTCAGATCAAAGCTTAAAAAATCGGATTATTCCAGGGGATACGATTCAATTATCCTTTAAGTCTACAGAAATGATCCATAATGTCACGGCCAATATACAGGGTCAACCTGTTGCAGTCAGTTCTGTGGACAATATCAACTGGACAGCTAAGCTTGTGGTGAATGAAAATGTTCCGTCAGGTACTGTGAAATTTAAGATCAATTATAAAACGGCAGCTGGAGAGGATGCAGTAGAGACTATTTTTACAACAGATGGTTCTACTTTATTCATTGCAGATCAGACAGGGCTTGTCGCTAATGTGCTTGAGATAGCAAATCTAATCGATTCCAGTGGAAGGAATCCGGCTGATCTTTTGGCAACAGCAAAAGTTTTATTTGATAATAATTTAGGTTCCATCACGGATTTTCGTTTAAATGGCAGTGGTTATGGTGCATATCTAACCTTTGACTTTAAAGAAGGAGGCCAGGCATTGCTGTCTAGGGTAGAAGTAATCGGAAGGCAAGATAATTATGCGGGCAGAATTAATGGAACAGTGATGCAAGGCTCCAACGACAATGTGACGTGGACTACGATTTCTAATGCAGCCTGGAATACGCCGGAATGGCAGACGCTGACGATTAACAGCACAGAACCCTATCGTTATATCCGCATCACCAATGGGAACAACTGGTATGGAAACATGGCTGAACTACGTTTGTACGGTGATGTTAAAATTAATTCAAAGCTTGATGCGGTGTCCATTAGCTCCGACCAAAGTATCCAGAAACGAATTGTGTCTGGGAACACGGTGAAATTGTCTTTTAAAGCAAGCGATGCAATAAACCAAGTGAATGTCAATATTCAGGGTCAAGTCGCAACCATTGCTACTGTCGATAAGATCAATTGGACGGCTGAAGCGGTGATGGGCAATAACGTACAACCTGGACCTGTGAACTTTAGTATTAAATACAAGACAAAGGAGGGAATCGAGGGGCCGGAAAAAACATCAACTACAGATGGTTCATCTCTGTACATTCCCGATGAGACCGAGTTGATTAGTAATGTGCTTGCGATTACTAATTTAAGTGATTCCAGTGGGAGAACATCCACTGATCTCAGAAATGTTGCGGGATCATTATTCGATGGAAATGCAGGCTCAATTACGGATTTTCGGGTAAATGGCAGTGGGTATGGAGGATTTATAACGTTTGATTTTAAAGAAGGGAATAGGGTTCAGCTGTCCAAGGCAGAGGTGCTTTCCAGGCAAGATAATTATTTTACACGAATCAATGGGACTGTGGTTCAGGGTTCGAATGATAATACAAGCTGGACGACAATCTCCTCTCCTGCAGGAAAAACGATGGATTGGCAGACCTTAAGTATTAGTAATGCAGAAGCCTATCGTTATATCCGGATCTATAATAGTAGTAATTGGTTTGGAAACATGGCAGAATTACGCTTTTATGGTGTAGTAAAAGGGGCAGATCATACAGCTCCGGTGACAATGGATGATGCGCCACAAGGTTGGACTAACAAGGATACGTTGGTAACCTTCACAGCCACAGATGCGGGCTCTGGTGTTGCGGCAACCTATTTCACTGTAAACGGTGGAGAGCAGCAAACCGGGAATTCAGTTATTTTGTCCAATGAAGGAACACATAAGTTAGTTTATTGGAGCGTTGACCGGGAAGGTAATGTGGAACAGCCGCAGAAGACTGCTGTGGTGAAGATTGATCGGACCGCACCACAGGTGGCAATAAACGGAGAGGTTTCCTATACCATTGAGCAGACATTAAACATCACCTGTAGTGCAGCTGATACTGTATCAGGCATCACTTATTCGCCATGTGATTCAACGCTCGCAGATGTAAAGGCGTATACGCTGGAACCGGGAACTCATAGTGTAACTGCGAAAGCCGAGGATGCGGCGGGCAATGTCGGGTTGGCAGAGCATTCGTTTAGTGTATATGCGACATTTGACAGCTTGTCGGCATTAACCGAAACTTTTGCAGCTGAGACGGGTGCTCCAGATTTAGAAAACGTAACCAACTCACTTTTGCAGCAGCTGGCTAACGCAAAAGAAAAAGCTGAGCAGTATGCTGGCGCAGAAGTTCACAGCTTGCTGGAAGCTTTTAATAGTGAAGTGAACCTCCAGAGCAATCAGGTGTTCACTTCTGAGCAGGCAGAGGTTCTAGTCCGTTGGTCACAATGGCTCCAGAATACAACTCCGCTTGCTGGTGGAGCCCCTGGAAAGCCAGTGTTGTCTGACAATAATGGGCACGACACCGGGCTTCGAGATGGCAGATATACCGTCACCATGAATCTTTGGTGGGGGAACAACGGTACCGAATTTAAGCTCTATGAAAACGATGTGCTGATCAGTAACCAGATGCTGACGGACAGCTCACCGAATGCGCAAGCCATGAGTACGGATATTGTGGGCAAATCAAATGGAACCTACACGTACACGTGCGAGCTGGTCAACAGCTTCGGTTCGACAACCTGCGATCCGCTTATCCTTACTGTTACCGATGCAACACCGGGTAAGCCTATAGTATCCCACGACAACTGGAGCGGGGATGGAACTTATGACGTTATGATGAATATGTGGTGGGGAACCAATGGTACTGAGTACCGTTTGTATGAGAATGGAGAAGTGATCGACACCCAGACACTAAACACGGCTACCCCTGCGGCTCAGATGACAGTTACGAAACTTAAAGATAAAGCACCAGGTGTATATGAATATTACGCAGTATTAGTCAATGCATCAGGCGAGACATCTAGTGAGAAAATCACAGTAACTGTCAAGCCAAGAAACTGATCATAGAGCTGATGAAATAGGAAGGCCCTTTCTTCGGGATGACCGAGGGAGGGGCTTTTTTAGAGGGATTGAGACGTTGAATAACGAACGGAGAATTAGGGAATTCTGTAAATTGACATAACACCTATAGGTGTTATAATCAAAAGTGAACCCAAAAGGTGTTATATTAATTGAATGCTGGAGGCTATTTATTATGCAAACTCAAGAACCCTTACAAGAAATTCGTCAAACGATTTTACTAGATGCGCCAATAGAAAAGGTTTGGAAAGCTGTTGCCACGGCAGAAGGAATGGCAGCCTGGTGGATGCCTAGTACATTCGAGCCTGTTGTTGGTCATGAATTCATCCTGCATGCTGGACAATTCGGAGATTCTCCTTGTAAAGTAACCGAAGTTGATCCTCCGAATCGTGTTGGTTTTAATTGGGGGAAGGATTGGCATCTTGCTTTTGAACTGAAAGAAATCGAAGGGAAAACTGAATTTACCTTGATTCATTCTGGATGGGACCCTGAAAAAGTTACTGAATTTGGACAACCACATCCAATCGTACGCGGCTTTATGAACAGCGGCTGGGAAAAAATCGTCCAAGAAAAACTTCCTGCTTATATCGAGGCTTAATATGCCGGTTGCTGAAGCAGGACATGATGTATTTCAGGCGATAGCAGATCCTACCCGCCGCAGTCTGCTAAAGCTGCTCGCTAATAAGGAAATGTCTATAGCATCTATTACGGATTGCTACCCGATCAGCCGAACCGCTGTTAATAAGCATTTACAGGTATTGTCCGATGCGCAGCTTGTTAGCAGTCAGAAAGTCGGACGGGAGACCCGGTATAAGCTTCAGCCAGAACCTTTGCTGGAGCTGCAAGATTGGCTTGCCTTTTTTGAAGGTTATTGGGCTAATAAATTGTTTGCGCTTAAAGAATATGTTGAGGCTGACTCAGAGGAGAAGTAATAAACCGGGAGGCGTGAGATCGCGCTCCCCGGTTTTTTGTGTTGTTTAAATTCAGTTTATAAAAGGGAGTTACCATCACAATACAAACTAAAACGTTGGAGGAATTGTAATGGTAAATGAACGCAAAAAAATAATTGAGCCCAACCCTGGAGATTGGGCCGTCGAAGCGCGTGGGCTCGTCAAAACGTTTGGTGACAATCGCGCAGTTGATGAAGTAAATCTAAACGTTAAGGCAGGCACAATTTACGGTGTTCTTGGTCCCAATGGGGCTGGAAAGACGACGGTAATTCGGATGCTGGCTACGTTACTTCGTCCGGATGCGGGGTCGGCGCGAATCTTCGGGCATGATGTGGTAAAGGAGTCGCAGATTGTTCGGCAATTGATAGGGGTTACGGGACAATATGCTTCTGTGGATGAGTCACTTAGTGCTACAGAGAATCTGATTATCTTTTCACGTCTTTTAGGGTTAGGGCGGGCAGAGGCGCGGCAAAAGGCAGCGGAGTTGTTAGAAGAGTTTGGTCTGACGGAGGCGGCGAAACGGCCACTTCGAAATTTCTCTGGCGGTATGCGCCGACGTCTGGATCTTGCAGCGAGTCTGATTGCCCAGCCTCCGCTTATCTTTTTGGATGAACCAACAACAGGCCTGGACCCACGGACACGTTCGCAAATGTGGGATACCATTCGTCGGTTGGTGAACACAGGATCAACAGTGCTGTTAACTACACAGTATCTTGAAGAAGCCGATCAGCTGGCCGATCGCATTGCAGTTATTGATCATGGCCATGTCGTTGCAGAAGGCACCGTGGATGAGCTAAAAGCTTCAGTGGGCACCACCTCGCTGCACTTAAAAGTCCAAAATCTTAAAGATATCGCTCAAGCGCGCCGGATTGTGGAACATGTGCTGCATATCCAGTCTATTGTGCCGAATGAGGCTGGGAAAATTACTGCACCGATGGCGAACGCTGATTTAGTCACTGATTTGCTTATTGCACTCCGCGAAGCGGGGATTCCACTTGCGGAGATGAGTGTGCAGAAACCGACGCTTGATGAAGTGTTTTTGACGATCACTGGCCATGGAGTTACGGATGAGCCGTCCCAAGCGTCACAAGAATCAATTAATAAGGAGGCAGCAAGAGCATGAGTATGAGAACATCTACTATTAGTCCAGGTGCGACCCGACAATTGAAAAACCATACGAGCTTCAAACAATCTGTTCGTAACTCGTTAACGATGGCTTATCGCGGGATATTGAAAATCCGTCGCACACCCGAGCAATTGTTCGACGTAACGCTGCAGCCAATTATTTTCACACTAATGTTTACTTATATTTTTGGTGGAGCCATATCAGGAGATGTAGTGAGCTATTTGCCCGTTATTATTCCTGGTATTCTAGTGCAGACTGTAATCACGACCTCCATCGTCACTGGGGTCCAACTGCGGGAAGACATGGATAAAGGGGTGTTTGACCGCTTTAAGTCATTGCCGATTGCCCGAATAGCCCCATTAGCCGGAGCTTTGTTGGCAGATACAATTCGATATACGATCGCAACTGTGCTTACTTTTGTCATGGGCTATATTATGGGTTACCGACCTGATGGCGGTCTGGAGCATGTCGCAATTGCTGCGCTTTTGGTTATCGTCTGCTCCTGGTCGATTAGCTGGATTTTCGCTTTCTTTGGTGTGATTGCCCGAACCGCTTCCAGCGTACAGGGGATATCAATGATTGTGCTGTTCCCACTCACTTTTCTATCCAACGCCTTCGTGCCTGTAGATACGATGCCTAACTGGCTGCAATGGTTTGTCAAAGTAAATCCAATCTCGCATCTTGTGTCAGCTGTCCGGCAGCTTGCTAACTCTGGAACCGTAGGCTGGGATTTCGCTATCTCACTTATCGGAGCCGCTGTGATTGTTGCGATTTTTGCACCTATTACTGTGCGTGCATATATGCGCCGGACATAATTAGAGATGAAGAAACGGCAGAAATGCCGTTTTTTTGTGTTTTTTATTATGTTGAAAAAGCCGTGATCAAAGGATATCCCAAGATTACGGCTTAAATTTGTTGAGGAGGGACTTGCAAATGGCTTTTTAGAATTACTTATCTTTTTTAAAGAAGGTATGAATTAAATTGGAGACCGATCTATCATACAATATTTTAGCAGTTTCCTCATTTTGAATATGTCCACCCAAATGCAGATGAATGACGCCATGCAATGACGCCCATACCAGGTTAACAACAAGGAGAGGGTCTTTCTCATTAATAAACCCTTGTTCGATCGCTTCTGTAATAAGGGCTATCACTTGTTGTAGTGCCGTAAAGATAGCATGTAAGCTTT
The DNA here is from genome assembly GCF_037974255.1 of Paenibacillus sp. FSL R5-0636. Lineage (NCBI taxonomy): Bacteria > Bacillati > Bacillota > Bacilli > Caryophanales > Paenibacillaceae > Paenibacillus > Paenibacillus sp. FSL R5-0636. Next base: position 4,140,449 of record NZ_CP150232.1, on the reverse strand, counting down.
CCTCCTCCGGTTTGAATTCACTAAAGGCCCCTCCGAACATAACCATATAATAGCTGGTATGATTCCGTGAGAAATCCCAATAAGCTTGTCCAAGCTCGCGAAGATATAAATTTAGATTATCTTGTTTTGGAACCGCTTGAAAGGCAGCAGCTAATAATTTACACCCTTGCAAAAAAAGCTCCTTCGCTAAACCTTCCTTGTTTCCAAACAAGTTATAAATGATCTTTGTGGGACATTCCATTTTTTCAGCAACCTTGCGAATAGTTACACCTTCGGGTCCGGATTCATGCATGATGGCCGCAGCGGCTTCGATAATGTTCAGTCTTAATGTTTCCGCATGCTGTTGTTTTGCTTTTGGGTAGGTTGTAACAGATTGAGCATCTATAGAAGATATTTCGGACGATTTTTGCATGTAGTTTCACTTCCTTAGAACTTTACTTTAGCTTTTTTTAGATAGCCGTTATTTCTAAACCTTATTTTACTGATGTAGAAGAGAAATAGCCAATAATTAAATGTGTAGAACTTTATTTGACAACGAAACCTCACTTGGATACAATGATTCATATTGAAACACTGTTTCTGAATAGTCATTAAAGGGAGAGATGATAACAATGATTACAATTCAAAATAAATGGACGTTGATTACCGGAGCTTCTTCGGGTATAGGTGAAGCGTTTGCTCGAGAACTTGCAGCCAAAGGAAGTCACTTAATTTTAGTCGCCCGTTCTGAAGATAAATTGATTGCTTTAGCGGAAAAATTACAACGAGAATTTCAAATTCAAGCGGAGGTTCTAGTTGCTGATTTATCTCAAGAAGGTTCCCCTGAGAGGCTCTATCAACAATGTGTAGAACGTGGCTTGAACGTTGATATTCTTATTAATAATGCAGGTTTTGCTACGCATGGGCTTTTTGAACAACTATCTGGTTCGAGACAACATGAAGAAGTGATGCTAAATGTATTGGCGGTTGTAGATCTGACCCATTTGTTTTTGCCAGAGATGTTAAAAAGAAAAAGCGGAGTGATTATAAACGTTGCATCAACAGCAGCATTTCAACCTCTTCCTAATATGGCTGTATATGGAGCGACAAAAGCTTTTGTATTATCATTTACACAAGCGCTATGGGAGGAAAATCGGAAACGGGGCGTACAATTTCTTGCGTTATGTCCGGGGTCTACGGAAACAGAATTTTTTAATGTCGTGGGAGCCGATGAAGCTTCGGTAGGGAAACGAGACACGCCAGAAAATGTCGTTCAAGTGGCTCTTCGGTCGCTTCAGGCAAAAAAAGTGTTTGCTGTCCCAGGATTTACAAACTATATTTCAGCTCAAATGTCACGTTTTTTCACACGTAAACAAATGCTTTATTTTGTTGGACGCATGCTCCGTACGCGACATTAATGGGTCAACGTATTCAAGCTGGTGTATTCCTTAGCAATGATTAACTATTTTAATTATAAAAAAACAACAAAACAGCGGTTCTCCCCAATATGGGAGAACCGCTGTTTTGTGTTTTGACTTGCTGACTTTGACTCCGTTCGCTTGAATTTACATCAACATCACTAACATCACCAATATCACCAACACCAACAACAACATCAACGTCAACGTCAACGTCAACATCAACGTCACCATCAACATCACCATCAACGTCAACGTCAACGTCAACATCAACGTCACCATCACCATCAACATCAACATTACCAACATCATCAACATCTACAACAACAACATCAACAAAATTACCAATCGACATCTAAATCACATCGCCGACTCATAATCGTCCACTGTGGTACGGACCCCAATGACGCTATTAGTATGTTTTTCGCAGTTCCAGCGTAGTTTCGGACTCCAGTGCAGCTATTCCCTAGAAAGAGTTCTAAATATGATGTTTTGTGCGCCAATAGGTGCATTGAGGTCCGATAGGATCAGAAAAGTGGGGGATTTCTGCGAATAAGGTCAACTGAGTCCGATAGTACCTCGTCCGTCAAAGTAAGGCGAGGTAAACACTTATGTTCTTGCAGTCAACCTTATTGTATTAAGGTTCAATAAAAAGGACAAAAAACCAGCGTTGGTTTGTTGCTACAATAGATATTTGGGCAAGTAAGGCTAACGGACCCCAATGGTGTTATTAGTATGTTTTTCGCAGTTCCAGCGCAGTTTCGGACTCCAGTGCAGCTATTCCCTAGAAAGGGTTCTAAATATGGTGATTTGTGCGCCAATAGGTGCATTGGGGTCCGATAGGATCAGAAAAGTGGGGGATTTCTGCGAATAAGGTCAACTGAGTCCGATAGTACCTCGTCCGCCAAAGTAAGGGGAGGTAAACACCCTCGCCCTCGCAAATAGCCTACTAGTAAACACCCCCGTCCTCGCAAACAACCTACTAGTAAACACCATCGACGTTGCAAACACACTACTGGCAAGAACCTTCGTACACGTAACTCCGTATTGGAAGCTACGTCATGCGCAGAAAGCAATTGGATTTAATCAAAGAAGGTTCGGTCCTAAAATTATTTTGGCCTATTTTTCCATCAACTACTTCATCTGTCGTAGTAATTATGTTATACTGCAACTACTACGACAGATGAAGTAATCATGGGGGGATATTCTTGATCAGCAGTGATGTTATACGCGGCTACAATGATACGATGATCCTCTACATGCTGCTGGACGGGGAATCTTACGGGTACGAGATTTCCAAAAATATCAGGCAGTTAACGCAGGAGAAATATGTCATGAAGGAGACAACGTTATATTCTGCCTTCACCCGACTGGAGAAAAACGGGTATATAGAATCCTTTTATCTGGATGAGAGTCTTGGCAAGCGGCGTACGTATTACCGGATTACCTCGTTGGGTCTCGCCTATTACCGAGAAAAATGTGAGGAATGGAAGGTTACGCAGCAAGTTGTAAACCAATTTATCAAGGAGTGGTGATAGAGCATGGAGACGATCATAGTATATCTGGATAATATGTTTGCGGGTCTGCCAAAGACTCAGGAACTGGAACATCTGAAGCAAGAGCTGCTATCCGGGATGGAGGAGAAGTACCTAGAGCTGAAGCTTGCTGGCAAGTCGGAGAATGAGGCGATTGGTATCGTCATATCGGAATTCGGCAATATTGAAGAGCTGACAGCGGAGCTTGGCATCGATCCAGTTGCGCCGGAACAGGCTATTCCGGTGCTGACGGAAGAAGAGGTTTACGCTTATGCGGCGGCCAGACGAAGCGCTGGATTATGGACGGGTATCGGCGTTTTTCTCTGCGCATGCGGAGTGGCGTTTTTGATCACCCTGGATACAATATTTGAAAATAAGGCTGTTATGAGTGATAAAGGTTCTATGCTGGGGCTGGTCGGAATGTTCGTGCTGGTCGCTATCGCGGTCGGGATGTTTATACACAGCGGAATGAAGCTGGATCGCTTTAAGAGTCTGGAGCAAGGTTTTCAGCTGCCTTACGCTCTAAAGATGGCGCTACAACGGAGCCAAAGTCTTTATGCTCCGACTTACCGTCTTTCTCTGATTACAGGAGTCTGCCTGTGTGTGCTGTCGCCGGCTTTTATCTTCACCACTAGCTATGTCAACGATGACTATGCTCCCTATGGAGTCGCTGCTTTTCTGTTTATTGCGGCTGTAGCGGTGTTTCTGTTCATCTATTACGGGAATATCCAGGGTACTTATACGAAGTTGCTGGAGGAGCCGAATATCATTGCAGAGAAGCAGGAAGAGAACCGATTTGTTGGAGTTGTTGGGGCTGTGTTATGGCCTTTGGCGACGGCGATTTTTCTGTTCACGGGTTTTGTCTATGGGCGCTGGGACATCAATTGGGCAGTATTCCCAATTGCGGGTATCCTGTCCGGCATGTTAAGCAATGTTAATCATGTTCTGAACCGTAAAGATATCTCCTGATGGTGTTGACTACACTTGTACATTCCTGAACTAGATAGATTATATGTAAGGTATTCTACCAGTAGATTTGGCTGGAGAATACCTTTTTTTGTTGGATTTTAACAGGTGAGCTAAATGAGCTCTTTAATATTTTGACATTTAAATTTTAAGTACGGACTTGGACATATGTTGAGAGAAAGAGAATATGAATATACAACAATAATCTTGTTAAAGAGGCGACAATACATTAACTAGTTAGGAGAAATGATCGATGGAATTCGAACTGGGCAGCATTTTGAAACTAGTAAAACGTAGGCTGCTGTTCATTATTGTATTATGTATCGCTGCAGTCGGGCTCGCTGGTAGTGTTAGCTATTACGTTTTACAGCCGAAATACGAAGCGACAGCTTCTATACTTATTCAAGGGGACAGGCAGCAGAAAGCAATTAATGACATTATGGCCGGACAAAAGCTGGTCACTACTTACGGGGAGATCATTCGAAGCAGCAGGATAGCGGAAGAGGTCGTCAGAAAGCTGCAGCTAAAAATGACAGCAGAAGAGTTACTCAAAAATGTGAAGACAAGAACCAATAGCGAGTCACTCGTAACAACGGTAATTGTGACTGATTCAAAAGCTCAACGGGCAACAGATATCGCAAATGGCTTCGGAGAGGCCTTTAATGCGAATATTCAATCGATTATGGGAGTGGAGAATGTTGTATTTCTCGACCGTGCCAAGGTTCCTTCTGATCCTGTCTCACCTAAGCCCGTCTTCAATATGGCTGTTGCCTTCGGATTGGCGCTGATTACCGGGATTGCAATCTCTATCCTCCGGGAATTGATGGAGAAACCCGTGAGAAGTGCCAAAGATATTCAGCTTGATTTGCAGCTTCCGCTTCTGGGAACCGTGGGCAAATTAAAGCCACGCAAACGACGGAATAAAGCGAAAACCAAATCAGCAGAAGGAGCCATCAGTTATGAAGAAGAAAACGCCAAAATTATATTGCCTGGAACAACCGAAGTCATCTAGCGGAGATCAATTCCGAAGCATACGCTCCAATATTCGTTATACCCGCGTTGGTGGAGAGATCCGCTCTTTATTAGTCACAAGCTCGCTTCCGGATGAAGGGAAATCAACGGTAGCCATAAACCTGGCGATTGCCATGGCGGAAGCTGGTAAGACAGTTCTTCTCATTGATGGGGATCTACGTACGCCAACGGTGCATAAGGCATTTGATCTGCCTAATTGGATCGGGCTTAGCAGTATCTTAGTGGATCATACCCGCTTAGAGGATTGCATTATTTCTATTGAGGAAGCAGAAGGTTTGTCTGTAATGACCTCTGGTCCGATTTCACCAAATCCCGCTGAATTACTAGGCTCTGAAGGAATGAAGCGATTGTTTGCAGAGCTGAGCGTGCGTTTTGATACGATTGTCATCGACTCATCCTCTGTATTAATGCCATTTTCGGATGCCCTTATTTTGGCAACGATGACTGAGGGGGTATTGCTAGTTGTGAAATCCGGAAAAGTGCTCTTAAAGCACACGAGTTCTGCCAAGCACTTGTTAGAGCAGCAGGGAGCACATTTGCTGGGAGCCGTATTGAATTATCGGAAAAAGAGCAGGCGTTCCAAGATTCGTGGTGAAGATTTTGCCGAGTGGGCCTCTTCTTCAGGAATGGCCTGACGTCTATGTCATTTGCTTCTCTTCGTTATTTGCTCGGGAATATCACTTACGCTGGTGCTCAGTTTGTGATTGTGATCCTGCTGAATAAATTCGGGTCATCGGCAATCGTGGGGCAATATTCGCTAGGGCTTGCAGTTACTGCTCCGATCTTTATGCTGTCGCATCTACATCTTCGTTCCGTATTAATCGTTGATTCATCGGGGAAATACAGTTTTGGAGACTTTCTGGGTCTTCGGCTGATAACAACCGCCCTTGCGTTTACGATTACCGCAGGTTTTTGCATAATAAGTGGTTTGGATTGGAATACAGTATTGGTTATTTTCTTCATCGGTCTGTATAGAATCGTTGAATCAATCAGTGATATTTTATTAGGCATCGTTCAAAAGGAGGAGAGATTAGATCAAATCTCAATCTCCAGAATGGCAAAAGGGTTATTCTCCATTCTAATCTTCATCCTCGTATTTATCCCTACACAGAGCCTTGTTCTTGCCTTGTTAGTCATGATAATCGGATGGTTAGCGATAACGATTGGATATGATGCTCGTAAAGCGAGAATATACACTTCTCTCAGGCCACTCTTCAACAAAAGAAGCCTATGGAGTTTACTGATCGTCAGTTCACCGCTAGGCCTGGTATTGGCGTTGATGTCGTTAAATACGAATACCCCATTATATGCGATTTCCTATTTTAAAGGGGAGCATGACTTAGGTATTTATGCTTCACTCTCATATATGATTGTTGCCTGCAATGTTGTCGTCACCGCACTTGGTGAAGCCATAACACCACGTCTTGCCAGGTGGCACGCAGGCGGGAGACACAAGGAGTTTATCACTTTACTCAGCCGAATGATAGCGATGGGTTTGGGTTTTAGTGCGGTCGCTTGTTTGATAGGGTGGTTGTTTGGACACAAGCTGTTAACCGTATTATTCAGTTCAGACGTGGCAGGAGAGTTAGGGTTGTTTCATTGGCTGCTGGCGTCCACCATGCTGGTATTTATTTCATCCTACCTGTGGTACGCCATAACGGCTACCGGAAGGTACAAAGCCCAGATTCCATTGTTTTTGTGCACAGCATTCACTAATGGCTTGTGTTGTCTGATCTTCGTACCTCATTACGGGGTAGTAGGTGCTGCGATGGGAGCTAGTTCGTCGTTATTTGTACAGATGATTGGCAGTGTAGTTGTGCTGTATCGTGTCATCGGAAAGGTGAGAAAACGGGAACAATCGGAAGCGGCGGCATAAGTTCTTGTTTTATAGGAAAGTAGGAAAGTAGGGACTTGTATGACATCTGTATCTGTTGTAGGGAAGCCCTACACCATGCACAATTTATTTCTGTTTGCGGTCATGGGGTACATCATATGCCTTCCGGCGCAGATTGATTTTGGGGGAGCCTTCCGTATCGCCCCGTCGGATCTCTTCTTGATGTTAGGTTTATTTGCCGCTGGATTCCATCTCAAATTGGACCGGAGGATATTCAGTTCATGGCATTGGGGCATGCTGTTCATTTTTGTTTTAGCTTCCTTTGTATCCATTTGGCGCAACGGCTTCATTACTCAATACGCCCTGTTGCAAAAAGATATTGGATTTATTCTCCTTTTGTTGACCTACATCATGCTTGTGCAAGCAGCAGATAGCTGGGAACGGTTATATAAAATGCTCCGATTTTTCCTGATCAGTGTGCTGCTCTTAAATGGTGTTGCCCTATTCGCTTTTTTCAGCGGAGTAAAGGTTCCGTTCATGGTGCAAGACGGGCGGTTGTCCGGCATGTTAATTGATCCCAATGCATACGGGGGATTGCTGGTGACGGCTTTTGCCATTCATATCATGACGAGTGGGGAGAAGATAAAGCTGCTGCGGGGATGGGTCAGCATACTAGCGACAATAAGCTTAGCCGGGGGCATTATGATGACTTTCTCGCGCTCGTCTTGGATTGGTCTGTTCCTAGTATTACTTACACTTTTGATTACCAAACCGTCCAGACTGATCAAGATCGGAATGGGGTTTGGGGTGGCATTTATAGCTCTGCTGCTGTATAAAGGCACCGCTTATCTAAATGTGCTGGAGTCTATGTCCAGCAGACCTTCCCAGATTCAGTCGCGTCTTGACATCATTGACAAAGCGGTGGATTGGATCGCACAAAGTCCGTTATTAGGCATTGGGCTTGGTTCCTATAATTACGAACTGCGCATTATTATCCACAACACCCCTATATGGTTTTTGACTGAATTCGGCTTATTGGGCTTGATTGTATATGGCGGATTTATGATTTGGTTCTTCATTGTGGGTATCCGTTCTTATCGTGCAGCAGATCCGATTCATAGACCAATTATTATGGCATTGCTGCTGTCCCATGCGGCGATGATTGGGTTATCGATGGGCATTGAGGCGTTATTCCAGCGGTATTGGTGGTTCATGATGGCGATGAACGGAGCTTGCATCCGGTTAACAGACAAAAACCTGAAAGGAGAGATGCCCTATCGAACCCAACACGTTGAAAGGCCAACTGGGCGCAAGCTTCGACAACGAGCAGAGCAACCTCAATAAAAGCTCAATTAAGGACATCGGGAGTGTTCCAGCTGAGGAAGGCTTACAAGCAAAGGTTGCTTTTGTAGCCTCAATATATGGGCATTTCGAGAGTTTTCATTTACCTTACATGGCGTTATTGCAGCAAAAAGGGTGTGAAGTCCATGCTTACGCTCAGCCGGGCGAAGCCAGACAGCGCTTGGAACAGCGGGGAATTGTATGTCACGACGTACCTATACAACGAAGTCCTTTACAGTTGAAGAATTGGACGGCTCTGCGGATCTTAACTAAAAGCTTCCAAGCGGAAAAATTTCAGTTCGTCCATGTACATACACCAGTGGCTTCGATTCTCGGACGGATTGCAGCCCATAGAACAGGTGTCCCCAGCCTATTGTATACAGCTCATGGTTTTCATTTTTTTAAAGGTGCTCCTCTTCTGAACTGGATGCTTTATTATCCGTTGGAGTATTTGATGGCCCGTTGGACGGATGTGCTGATCACTATCAATAGTGAAGATTATGAGCGCGCTCAAAAATTCCCTGTCCGAAAAAAAGTAACTTATGTGAGTGGAGTCGGGCTTGATCTTCAGGTATACGGTAGCGGTGAGAGGGATAATGAAGTTGCAAAAATGAAGGGGGAAAGTCGTCGCCAGCTATTTGATTTACCTAAGAGATACAATGATAATCCTTCATTCGTTGTTCTCTGCGTCGCTGAGTTAAATGCTAACAAGAACCAAAAACAGTTGATCGAAGCACTACATCATTTGGGTGATCAAGCAAGCGATATTCATCTAGCATTCGCAGGTACAGGTCCTTTCGAGCAAACTCTTGTAGAACTTGCTACTCGGTTAGGGGTTAGGGATCAGGTGCATTTTCTGGGGTTTCGAAGAGATATACCGGATTTGCTACAAGCGTGTGATGTTGCGGCACTCGTGTCCTATCGCGAGGGGTTACCCCGGGCGATTATGGAGGCGATGGCAGCAGGTAAACCCGTGATCGGCACACATATTCGGGGCATTCGCGATTTGATTGAGCATGAGTCAACGGGCATGTTGGTTCCAGTAGATGATATTGCTGCTACGGCAAAAGCACTGGTTCAACTGCGAGCGGACGCAGCTTTGACCGCAGCAATGGGGAAAGCGAATAAGGACAGGATTATTCGCTATGGATTGCCTGCGGTGCTTTGTGAAATGGACTCGATTTATATAGAAGCGCTGAATGAACCAGGGATAAAGCCATTTCAGTCTGAATTACAACCGGGTCTGACAGCAGATAGATAATTCATTCTCGCATATACGACAACATACGAATAAACGAATAATTAGTTAATTAGGGAGAAAGAAGTGATGAAAATGCGGATCGTACGTTTAGTCATGTTGGATGCGGGAATTATAGCGGCTTCAGTGTGGCTTGTGTTTTTACTTCGGTTTGATTTTCAAATCCCTGAGCAGTACATGTGGATGCTTCCGTGGGCGATACTCATTCACATTATGGTGTACGCAGCGTTCTCATTTGGATTCAAGGTGTATAACAATATCTGGCGATACACCGGTATAGGTGAGTTATTGCAGCTGCTAAAAGTGAGTGCTTTAACACTCTGTGGAGTGGTCGCTGTCAATGTATCTACGCATGTATTCGTCCCTTCTTATCGATTGCCGATTTCGATTTATTTTGCAGCGGGATACGTATTTCTCGGCATTGCCGGCTTACGTTTAGTAAACCGTCTCATCAACGATAGATTTGAAACAGCGGGGGCAAAGGGTTCATCCGAAGGCAATCTGCTAATCGTAGGGGCAGGGAAAGCAGGCATCCTCGTTACCAAAGATATCAAGCATTCAAGATTTAAATTCATGAACCCAGTCGCTTTCATAGATGATGATATCTCAAAGCGCAAGCTGGAGCTTATGGGGTTGCCGATTGTCGGTAACCGTAACTTCATTCCCCAGGCAGTCGAGCAGCTGGATATTTCGTTCATTATCATCGCTTTGCCTACGGCTCCTCAAAAGGAATTACTGGAGATCATCGAAATCTGCAAATCTACCAAAGCTCAGATCAAGTTAATGCCTAGTATGACCGATATTTTGGACGGGAAAATGGCCATTAACATGATCCGTGAAGTATCCGTAAATGATTTGCTGGGGAGAAGCCCCGTAGAAATTAATACGGAAGAGATTCGTGAGAATTTGGGAAGCGAGTGTATTCTCATCACGGGTGCAGGCGGTTCAATTGGTTCGGAGTTATGCCGGCAATTGGCTGCGTATCGTCCAAAGGAAATGCTGCTTTTGGGCCATGGAGAAAATAGCATTTATCTTATTGAACAAGAGTTGCGGCAGTTATATCCCGATCAGATCATTCATCCCATTATAGCGGACATTCAGGATGTATCGCGGATCGATAACGTTTTCCAAAAATTCCGCCCCTCCATTGTGTATCATGCCGCTGCTCACAAGCATGTTCCTCTTATGGAGATGAATCCAGTAGAGGCAGTTAAAAATAATGTGATCGGCACAAGGAATGTAGCGGAAGCGAGTGCTAAATATGGCGCTAAACGGTTCATCCTCATCTCATCGGATAAGGCGGTTAATCCTACCAGTGTTATGGGGGCCACGAAACGAGCCGCGGAAATGATCATTAATGATCAGAATTCCTTAAGCAAGACGGTTTTTGCTGCTGTACGTTTTGGTAATGTGCTGGGCAGTAGGGGAAGTGTCATTCCGTTATTCAAAAGACAAATCGAAAACGGCGGCCCGGTGACGGTTACACATATGGATATGGTGCGTTACTTCATGACGATACCCGAAGCGGTACAGTTGGTTATTCAAGCAAGTGTGCTGGCACAAGGGGGAGAAGTGTTTGTGCTGGATATGGGTAAGCCAGTTCGTATATACGATCTAGCGAGGGATTTAATCCGCTTGTCGGGTCTCGAGCCTGACAAAGATATTCCCATTGTGGTCACTGGCATTCGTCCTGGAGAAAAATTGTTTGAGGAGCTTTTGACTGAAGAAGAAGGGTTATTGGTCACTAACAACTACCGTATTATGATTAGCCGCCCGCAAAGCGTCTCCAGATCTGAACTGAATTTGGTGTTGGGGGTTCTGGAGAACTTGTGCAAACGGTATGAACTGATGCCAAGCAGTCATCAGATCAAAAAACTGCTAAAGCAGCTAATTCCAAGCTATTCGGGTTTTCAGGAAGAACCGCAGGTGGGTACACATGATCTTGAACGCATTAAATCCGAAGTTCATGCGGGAATCTGACCTATGAAGTCGACTAAGCATTCATGGAGGACAAGATTATGGGGCAAGCGCGACAAGCCAATTACAGGTAAACGTTCACGCATGCGGCGGGTGGGACGATACAGCCTGATTGTTATTCTTGTTGTGGTTGTAGTTGGGGGGATCTGGATTGGAGGGATATTGAATCCAGAGCATCGTTTTAACAAGGCGATTCTTAACCCCTTGACGATCCCTAGCTCTAATGTGGTTACGGACAATGAAGAGAGGGTGCAGCCGCTCAGCACACCAGCCCCACAAGCGCAAACGGATGAGCTTATCCTAACAACGCCTACACAAACTCCAACTGCGGCGACATCCCCAGCAGACAAGAAAAGCTCATCCTTTAATGTAGTGCTAATTGGAACAGACACTTGGGGGGGAGAAAGCTCGCGGGCAGATACGATCATGGTTGCCCATGTGATGCCGGATCAACGGAAGGTGAATATCGTATCTGTGCCGCGGGACACGCGGGTTTATGTGCAGAATGTCGGTTATACCAAGATCAATCATGCACATATCGTTGGTGAGACAAAGGGTGGGAATCAGCAGGGTACGCTGACACTGATTCAAGCCGTTAGTGATTTTATGAATATTCCTATTCATTACTACATCAAGACGAACTTCTCCGGTGTTCGTGATTTCATCGATTCGATTGGCGGGATCGATATGCTAATTGATCAGGATGTGACCATCACTCCGGAGATCACCATCAAGAAAGGTGAGCAGCATCTGGATGGTGCCCACACGCTTTATTTAGCAAGGGAGCGCTACTCGACTCCGGAGGGTGACTTTAGCCGCCAACGGGAGCAGTTCAATATCGTTCGGGCTGTAGCCAAAAAGCTATTAAGTCCGGAACACCTTCCTGATTTAGCGGGACTGCTACTACATGAAAAGAAAGACATTATTGATACGAGTTTTAGTGACAGTGATTTGATCAGCTTAGCTTGGCTATTCAAGGGAATAGATTCCGCTGATTTTGCTTACGAACAGATTCCTGGCCATAACAGCTCTGCTCTAGATCCGCTCGTCCGAACTAAATTGTATTACTGGAGTGCTAATTCGGAAGAGGTAAAGTCACTCACAGAACGTCTTTTTACGGAATAAGAGAAAGGCGGGGGGATGACTACCATGTATCGCCATATGAAGCGGGGCTTCGATTTGGTGGGAGCGATCTTTATGTTAGGTGTGTTTAGTCCGGTCATGGCTGTAGTGGCGTTGCTGATTCGGATAAAGTTGGGAAGTCCTATTTTGTTCAAGCAGCAGCGGCCGGGAATGGGAGAAAGACCCTTCTACATCTACAAGTTTCGAACCATGGCTGAAATGTATGATGCGCAGGGCCAGCCGTTATCGGATGCTCGGCGTTATATCAAATTCGGCGGATTGATTCGAAAGCTGAGTCTGGATGAGCTGCCGCAATTAGTGAATGTTGTGAAGGGAGAAATGAGTCTGATCGGACCAAGACCTTTGCTCATCCGTTACAGCCCGCATTACTCTGAACGGGAGCGGCTGCGATTCACTGTAAGACCCGGAATCACGGGATTGGCGCAGGTATCTGGACGTAATACTTCGGAATGGAAACAGCGGCTTTCCTATGACGTTACCTATGTTGAGAAGCTGAGCTTTAGATTAGATGCGTTGATCTTATGTAAAACTGTGCTGAAGGTTATCCGCCAAGATGACGTTGTGGCCAATCCGGGTGAGCATAGTCTGCCGCTCGATGAGTACAGAATGAACCAAAAGGAGGGGTCGGCATGAATTTGCGGTTTAGTCCGCTTCAGGAAGATGATATTCACCTTGCATGCCGGCTCTTACAGAGCAACTTGCCAGAGTCAGTCTACAATCAAACCATATTCGCCTGTGGCGGTTATCCCGAATATTTGAAAGCAGCATGTAAATGCGGAAGCCATTCAGCAACACTGCTGATTGGTGCCTATTCTGAAGATCTTCTTATTGGATTCGCTGAATGGAGAAGAATGGAGCAGATGCTGGTTCTGAATAACTTGAATGTGGACGCAGCTTATCGAAAAGACGGCATCGGCGGCAAGCTTATGGCCTACGGGGAGACGTTAGCCCAAAAGGATGGCATTTCGAAGCTGGCACTTGATGTATTTTCGTGGAATGAGCAAGCTCATGCTTGGTATTTGCGGCTTGGTTTTGCAGAGGAAGGCCGGACTTACTGGTATGTAAGAGATTTGGCTCCATCGATTGATAGGGATAGAGAAGTATTGGCGTACATCATAGATGATTACCCGATGGCAGAGGCACATCATCAAAAGTATGGATTCTCTGCTCTTAGGATTAGAACAAAAAAAGAGACTTCAGTAGTGGGCCGGCTAGGTGAACAGTATTATCGTATCCAACTGCAAAATGGAGGGTGGAGTGGCTGCAATCTTTTGACAGACGTATTAATGGATTTAGACCGGGAGAAAAGGCTGCTGTTGCTTTCTTCAGATGCTTATTTGCGTGAGCGAGACCCCGAGCTAATCTTAAGCACTGAAAGTATACGTATGATCAAAATATTGGAGAATCAAGAGGTGTTGTATGAGTAACTTCATCGTGCTAGGCAGCTCTAGTTCAGAGGAATGGGATGCCTATTTGAACCAGTTAGAGACGAAGGATATCTATTTCTCCTCAGCGTTTTTTCGGCTGTTTGAGGACGGAGAGCACCAGCAGGCAGAGCTGTTTGTATTCAAGCAGGGAGACCAGCTCATCATTTATCCTTACTTGCTTCGTTCCATAAGCCATCTTCCTGCTGTAATCCAACTGGGGCTTGAAGGTGATTGGTACGACATTAGTACACCTTATGGATACGGGGGACCGATATCGAATCTCCCTCCAGGAGCCGAACGAAGTGAGCTGTACCGGCAATTCAGTGAAACGTTCACGGATTACTGTAGAGAGAAAAAGATCATGACTGAGTTTGTGAGATTTCATCCCTTAATAGGCAACGCTACGGAATATCAAAGCGGGCTTACTACCGAGTGGAATAGAAATACAATTTATATTGATTTGACTGTGGGTTCGGAGGCAGAGCTTATCCGGAATTATGGCAGCAATCATAAACGGAATATTCACAAAATAAAGTCTGCGCCCTTTACAATTCGGAATTCCAATCTGAAAGATCGTATTGAGTCCTTCAGTGAATTGTATTACGGAACACTAAATGATTTACAGGCGGATTCTTTTTATTATTTCCCCAAAAAATTTATAGAAGATACTAGTTATCTACTTGAGGGGAGAGTAGAGCTATTCGAAGCTATGGTTGGGGAGAAAACGGTGGCAACCAGCATCGTGTTACATGAACGACCGTGGATGCATTATCACCTATGTGGTTGGGATCGCGCCTATCTGCAGTGGTCACCTACCAAATTGCTAATTCACGCAGCAGCCAAGTGGGGGATGGAAAATGGCTTTGAACGTTTTCATCTTGGCGGGGGATATAAGGGGAATGACGACTTATTTCAATTCAAGCATAGATTCGCGACACAACTGGAACCCCTTGACTATTACTTAGGTAAACGAATTTTTTTTCCAGAGTTGTATGAGCGGATCATATCCTTTTGTGACACTAGAGTATCAGGAAGTTACTTTCCGCTCTATCGGCATCCAGATCTCGATATGATATGTATTCCATCTGGAGAAATCGGTCCAAATGGAGAAAGGAGCTTCGCATGAGCATTCGTCAAACGAGCATTCTGCCACGAATCTTGTTATCCCCGCCGCATATTAGTGGACGTGAGCAGGTCTACATGGAGGAGGCGATACACTCTGGTTGGATTGCTCCTATTGGTCCGCAAGTCGATGCGTTCGAGCGGGAGATGGCCGCCTACACAGGATCAAAGGGTGCACTAGCGTTAAGCTCTGGCACGGCGGCGATTCATCTCGCACTTCGTCTAGCCGGTGTCACACAAGGAGATTACGTGATCTGTTCAACGCTCACGTTCGTTGCTAGCGCCAATCCTATTTTATATTTGGGGGCCACCCCCGTATTTGTCGATTCAGAGCCTGAGACCTGGAACATGTGTCCGCTGGCTTTTCAGCGGGCCTGCCAAGATTTGAATGACAAAGGACTGCTGCCAAAAGCGGCTGTTGTCGTCAATTTATACGGACAAAGCGCAGATATGGAGCCCATTGTAGAAATAGCTGACCGATATGGAATTACCTTGATTGAAGATGCTGCCGAATCATTAGGTGCTTTCTATCAAGGCAAGGCCAGCGGAACCTGGGGCCAATTCGGAATCTATTCTTTCAACGGAAATAAGATTATTACAACCTCAGGTGGGGGCATGCTCGTATCCGACGATACCGAAGCCTTAGATCAGGCGCGCTTCTGGTCTACGCAAGCCCGAGACACTGCCCCTCATTATCAACATTCCGAAATGGGATACAACTATCGGTTAAGCAACCTGTTGGCAGCTATAGGACGCGGTCAATTAGAACTGCTTGAAGAGCGGGTTGAACGGCGCAGATCTATTGGCCGGCGATATAGGGAACGTTTAGGTTCCATACCGGGTCTTCGTTTTATGCCGGAAGCACGCAATTGTCGCAGCACGCACTGGTTGAGTGCGCTGACCATCGATGAAGAAGTGGCGGGGTTCTCTTCACGACAACTTCTGTCATGTCTGGAACAGCACAATATCGAAGCTAGACCTGTATGGAAACCGCTACATTTACAACCCTTGTTCGAGAGCAATTACTACTATCCTTACAGTGAGGAATACAGTGTATCAGATAACTTATTTTCAACAGGTGTCTGCCTGCCTTCTGGAAGCTCTTTATCGGATGAGGATTTGGGACGTGTCATTTATGCGATAGAGACATGTAACCAATACCGTTGATTCATCTTATTTAGCCTTCCATCCGCTGGCAGCTGATCCGCTTTCCTTCACATACAAAGTGGCTTGTGCCGTGCCATCCGTTCGCATGGCCAGACTGCCAACTGGGGCGGTTACGACTCCCTCGGGCGAACCCTCCACTATGAACACCGCGGGCAACACTGCCCCGCCAGTGAGGCGAATGGCCCGTTTGAAGTTACCGTAGGTCGAGAACCATTCAGGAAGCGAATAAGGATTATACAAGGTACCTAGTGATGTGCCTTGCATACCGATTAGTGTTTCGAATTCTAGAATTCGCTTTACTTTCACTGCCCGTGTATCGAACACAGCTACATTATTGAGGCGCAGAGACGGTTTAGCTGCACCGTAAGAAGAGACTAGCACTACCTGATTGGTTCCGCTATTGCGGACGATCATATTGTCGACAGTAGCCATGACGTCAGACTCCGTTGTGAATAAATGCAAAGTACTGCCCGTTAAGTCCTGTGCATCCATCGTCCCCACATAAAGATCTCCCCCGTCGATTCGTACACCACTTGCTAAGGTGGAACCCGAGCCGTACATTCCTAACGAACCGATATGCAACCTTGGTTTACCTCCGGCAGCATTAAACGCTGCATAGATCGCAGGGCCTCCGATGCCATCGAACTTGGCGCTAGCGATATCAATAAATTGTGAATAGATCGTCTGTAGACCGAAGTTAGCTTTATGATCGGTGGAGCGGATAGCCAAATGATTGATTTTCAGCGTCAGTCCATAGGACAGTAAGGCAGGACTTACCGATCCGCTTACACGCATATCTAGTGAACCGATGTCGAGTGTCCAGAGTCTAGCGATAGCATCTGTAAGCCCTGCTGATAGATCGTTACCGAAACCAATGGTAGTCAAGGAGTCGAATCGCTGATAAAAGCTGCGCGTTCCTTTAAAGACGTCGGGTTCAAGATCGAGAGAGTTAGCGCCAGTAAAACCCGGTGCGCCACCGCGGCTATTATTCAGGACTGCTCTGTTGACATGAAGCTGGTCTACAAAATGGACCACAAAGTTCTTTCGTCCAGCAGTCTCACAGCGTGCATATCCGATGTGCACATTAACGGAGGGGATTTCTTCTGTCCCCCCAATGAAGATATTATCTCCATAGCAATCGTGAGAGTACACTGACTCTATCGTTATATTTTGCGAAGAAGATATGAACAAGCCGTGAAGTTGATCGTTGACGGCTGTTTTAACAGTCGATGCACTTCCATCAATTTCAAGGGTGCCCGCGATTGTAATATTTGAGGCATTTAAGATGACTAGAACCCTAGTGTCTGAGGGTGGATTCGGGGCAAGCACAAGTTTGGAGCCGGCTTCAAAGCTTAAATTCGTTTTGGCCGGAATTCGAAGACACCACCAGTCGAGGACGGAGGGGTTACGCATGCGTCCCGAAGATACCTTATATACACCAGGAGGAAAGATTACTACTTTGTTTTTGGCGTTTCCCGCATTGATAGCATTTTGAATCGCTACTGTATCGTCCTTGATACCGTTTCCTACAGCGCCGTACGATCGGACGTTCACATAACCGTTAGTCTCAGGGTCTAATTTAATAGATGTGACCGCACCATCAGAAAGAATGGACGTAGTCACCGAGCTGTCTGGAATAGGGGCAGTAGCCATATACTTCACTCCTTTATACTTTGATTTTGTATTTTATGTGAATTTTTCGGGGAATGCACGGTACAAAGATCACTCTTAGCGGGCGAAAGGAGTTTTTTATTTTGAAGGTATTGGTAACTGGGGGGTTAGGCTTTATTGGGTCCCATGTGGTTGATCGGCTAATAAAAAAGGGCATAGAAACTGTGATTGTAGATAATGTATCCGGAGCCTCCGGTCTGACTTATATGAATCCTGCTGCGGTTCTGTATAAGTACGATATTCGGGATGAGACTTTGCATGAAGTGTTTAACCTTGAAAAACCAAATGCAGTCATTCATATGGCTGCACAGATCGACGTCAGAGAATCACAGCGGAACCCGTTATTTGATGCGAATGTGAATATTGTTGGCACGCTGAATGTACTGCGCATTTGCGAGATCCATCAGGTTCAAAAGCTAGTTTATGCCTCGTCGGCAGCGGTTTACGGGAACCCGGAATATTTGAGCATTGATGAGCAGCACCCCTTAAATCCCGAGTCCTGCTATGGTGTATCCAAAAGTGTACCAGAGTCATATATTCGGATGTTTGCCAGCTTACATGGGCTGAAATATACGATACTGCGTCTCGCTAATGTATATGGGCCAAGGCAAAGTTCACATGGGGAAGCTGGCGTTGTTTCCGTTTTTCTGGATCGTATAAAGCAAGGGGAGGATCTCGTTATCTATGGGGACGGTGAGCAGACTAGAGATTTCGTCTATGTGGAGGATGTGGCGCAAGCGTTCGTTGATGCGGTTCAGACCGACGGCAGAGTGAATAATGAGACGATGAATATTAGCTGCGGAATACCAACCTCGATAAATACGATGGTTCGGATGTTAGGGGACATCACGGGTCGGGATTTCCTGACAACCTATGCGGATCCTCGTCCGGGGGATATTCTCCATAGCTATTTAAACAATCAAAAAGCCCAGGAATTATTGTCTTGGTTCCCTAACCATAACTTTCATACCGGGCTGGAAAAAACAATTACTGACCGCTTAAGTGTAGGAAGCGCAGTAGATCATTAAAAGCACCCATTGAAAGGGGCACTCCGCATGGAACGCAAAATGAACTCGGAAATGTTCGTTCTTCGTAGTGTAGCCTGCTTAAGTATAGCCCTGCTGCATGCTCTTTATCGGGTTTATGACGATGGAAATACACCTTGGGTAGAATCGGTGGGTTTACTGCTAACGTTTGGCACACCTGTATTCGTATTTATCTCCCAATTCGTGTTGTCATTTGCCTATCCCAATGAAATTCCAGCGAGATTTTGGGAGAAAAGAATCAAGTATATTTTATTGCCTTACTTTTTTTTCGGGACCTTGTATGCAGGACTAAAAGGATTGGAGATGTCGGGTAGTGACGGCATTCCTTTGCTGCAGGCTTTTTGGTATTACCTCTGGCGTCATTTGCTGATTGGAGATTTCCATGGCTATTTTATACTGATTATCTTTCAGTTTTATGCTTTATTCCTCTGGTTTCAGACGTATGCGAAGCGGCTTAACCCCCGCACTATTCTAATCGTATCGTTCCTTATTAACGTTATCTATTTGGGTTTCTTCAACTTTACTACGCCCGCAGATACGGCTGCCGCCCATTATTTCTGGGATAAAATGTACTGGATTTTCGCACCTGGTTGGATTTTTTACTTTACAGTAGCCTATTACTTGGGACGAAATGAGCTGTGGTTCCGGGAAAAATTAAAAAAGTTCCGCATAGCGGTATACACGCTCCCGGTTCTGACAGGTGCGCTTGTGCTGTTCGTGAATAGTCAAGGCTGGATAACGGCGCATAGCTCCAAAAGAATTGATATGCTTCTATTCGCCTTAAGCATGATTTTGCTGCTCTTCTCCGTGGCATCGAAAATGAAGAAAGTGCCACGTGTACTGGAATGGAGCAGCAGATACTCTTTTGGCATATACTTGCTTCATCCTTTGCTATTGGCTATATTCGTCAAGCTTCCAGCTTCATTTGGGTTGCAAAACCTTGGGCTATTCAGTGTTCTGCTGCAATTTGTTGGTTGTGTGGTAGGCTCGGCACTTATAATGAATTTAGCGAATCGAATTCCTGGCGGAGCGTATGTATTCGGTCGGATCGGTGTAGGGATAAACCCAAGCAAACCACCGAAATCGCTGGATAAGCCGATAACTCCGAGTATTGGGAATGCAAACTAGCTTGAACTTGACCGGCCGCTAATCGTCTGTGTTTAGGTGATTAGTGGTCTTTTTTTGTTTTTGCATTTATTGCGATTACTTCGCTAATTACATTGCTATTACATCGCGATTACATCGCGATTACATCGCACTAGCAGCATCCTCTCAATTCTCATAAAAAAGCAAAATAGTTGTAAAAAGTACAATTAAGCTCTTATGCTCGCAGCTTTGGGGCAGTTTAATTGCATATTTTACAACTATTATTCTAGAATCCCGCCATATTGAGGCAAATGCTCGTATTTAAGTGTACAGAGTGCAACTAAATCCACAAAGGCTACCTTCAAAGCGTATATAGTTGCACAAAATACAATTAAACAAACTTCGTCGTTACCTCATCTTAGCTACACTGTGCATTGGTGGTAGAGGCAATTAAACAAACTTCGTCATTACCTAACATTAGCTGTACTCTGGCACATTGGCGACAAAGTCCCAGTATAATTGTTGTATTGTAGTCAGTTCACACGAGGTTTTGTTTGTTCGGACCGTATTGCAGCTATTTTCACTTTTTAGTTGATTTTACGATAGTTTCGGACTGTATTGCGCTTATTTCCATAAAAACACACATTATGGAAGCTACTTTACACGAATAGCTGCATCTAAGTCCGATAATTTAGCAAAATGAATGAAATTATTAAAATAACGGCTCCTCAGTCCGATCTATAGTGAGGGGGATCTAATTAGATGAACTTCGATTATAGTCGAAGGGAACTAAATTAGTTAGAATAATTAGGTAGTCCCTTTATGGTTTTTTACATCCAGAGAATAATACATTGTGCAGAATATTAGGAGGAAATGAATAGTGGAACTTGGAGTAAGCACATTTGTCGAGACCACACCGGATGTCCAAACGGGTGAGACAATAAGTCATGCAGAACGACTACGTGAAGTAGTGGAGGAAATTGTACTTGCCGAAGAGGTGGGATTAGATGTATACGGAGTAGGTGAGCATCATCGGCATGATTATGCGGCATCTTCACCTGCGGTTGTACTGGCTGCAGCTGCTTCGTTGACTACTAAGATCCGGTTGAGCAGTGCTGTAATGATCCTGTCTTCAGCCGATCCGGTGCGTGTGTTTCAGGACTTTGCAACGCTGGACGGAATTTCGAACGGACGTGCGGAGATTATGATCGGCCGGGGTTCGTTTACAGAGTCTTTTCCTCTATTCGGATATGATCTGAAGGATTATGAAGAACTGTTTAATGAGAAGCTGGAATTGTTATTAGCCATCCAAAAGTCAGAAAAAGTGACCTGGAAAGGCAAACACCGAGCAGCTATAGAAAATTCGGGGATTTATCCGCGTCCGGTTCAAGATCCTTTACCGATTTGGATCGGGAGTGCAGGAAGTCCAGAGTCTGCGATCCGCACAGGATCACTAGGTTTGCCTTTTGTTTTAGCGATTATAGGGAATGTTCTACCGCTGGATTATGCGTCACATGTACAGCTTTACAAAAAAGCAGCAGCTGAAGCCGGGCATGATATTTCAAAATTTCCAATCGCTTCGCATTCACACGGGTTTATAGCGGAGACTAATCAGTTAGCGCTGGAGAAATTTTTCCCTTCAACGCATGCCCGGACCAATGTGCGGGCGAAGGAAAAAGGAACACCTCCGTACCATCGTGCAGATTATGATGCAGCGTGCAGCTTAGATGGCGCCCTTTACGTAGGTGATCCAGAAACTGTTGCTAATAAAATCATTCATCTGCGCAAGCATGTGGGAATTACGCGATTCTTTTTACATGTGCCGCACGGCACGATGCCTCATGAGGATGTTATGCAGGCGATTAGACTGCTTGGCACCGAAGTGGCCCCACGTGTTCGGGAAGAAGTAGCGCGCTGGGAAGCAAGTAATCGGTAATTTAGTAAGCTGCGTCCTTAGGACGTGGCTTTTTTTGTAAGGTATACTGAAGAAATGAATAACGTTTTATACAGGAGGGGCAATGGATAAAATTCATTATTTATCTCAATTCAATTTGCTTCAATCGTTAGGACTGGAAGACCTAATTGAAATGGAAGAATTAACGCGAATAACAGTAGTCCCCAAAAATACATATATCCAAACACCGTCAACCTTTTCTGAAGGACTGTTTTTTGTGAAAAAAGGGAAGGTTCGTTTATACCAATTAAATGCAAACGGTAAGCAATTTACATCGGATATCCTTAATGAAGGCAATGTTTTTGGTGAAATGGGTGTGATTTCTTTTGGAACGAAGGAACATTATATTGAAACGATTGAGGAAAGCCATATCTGCACAATTGATCCTGGAAGGTTTGAAGAATTCATCTCTCACCGGCCTAGGTTTATGATGTCATTATTGCAAGTATTGAGCGACCGCATAAAAAGTATGAGTCAGTTAACGCAAAATCTAGCCATCGGAAATCTGCATGATAAAATATTGTGCGTTCTTTTAAAGCTGGCGGATCAGCATGGGGTTGAGCATGAGGATAATTGTTACAAAATTAATGTTCCTCTATCGCATCAAGAAATCGCTAATTTAATTGGGGCCAGCAGAGAGGCTGTAACAGTGGCACTACAAGAATTGGTGAAAGCTGAAGTTATTCGGACAGGGTTCAGAACTATCTATATCCAGCGAGACAAGATTTTGGAAAGAAATATAACATAGCTATCGAGTTGTAAACGAGATTACAGCTTCATTTTTAAAAACAACGGTATCCTAGCTATGACATGAAGGTGATTTAAGCTTTCAAATCATAGTGAAGGGACGATTTCCATGGAACACAGGAAGGGCGCTCGGAAGGTTACTGAAATTCCCGTTGAGATTGTAGAACTGCTGAATAAAGGATATTTACAGACCGTGAATTTAACGGAATGGCTTGCTGTGGATCATCTTATATTGCTGGAAAATGTACTGAGTGAGCTAGTTTTTGAACAGGAAGCTAAACCAATATTACAAAGGCTGAATGCGTTATCGGAAAAGAAAATCATGAAGCTCATCCCGGTGATTTCACGTGAGTGGCAGCTTCTATTTGACTGTAAATCACAGCTGGAACGTTCCCGACTATTTGCTGTGTTAGCTCATCATAAATCCGATAGTGTTCGCTGCTGGGCTGCTTATATCGTGGGCCAGAATCATCAATGGAGTCTAGTTCAAAAACTAACAGCAATCCGTCCTTTTGCAGCGGATGGTCATTTTGGGGTGCGTGAGATTTCTTGGATGGCTTTGAGGGAATCAGTCATTGCCGAGCTGGAAGCGTCCATTGAATTGTTAAAGGTTTGGGTTCATGACCAGGACGCGAATATTAGGAGATTTGCGGTCGAATTGACGCGCCCACATGGGGTATGGGCAAAGCATATTAAAGCGCTCAAAGAAAATCCAGCGATTGCCCTTCCGCTATTAGAACCGCTTAACTCTGATCCGGCAAAATACGTTCAGGATTCTGTAAGCAATTGGTTAAATGATGCTAGCAAAATCAATCCGGCATGGGTACAGCAAATTTGTGATGAATGGTTGAACCTATCGGGTACCAAGGAAACAAAGCGGATTGTAACCCGGGCAACAAGAAGTATTACTGATCAAAAATGAAATTAGCGCATCACTTTAGACTGGATATTCAAACGCCAAACACTATGGACTAATATGTGTTGGCGTTTTTTATTATGGAGTTAACTTGGATAATTCAAGAGAAAGACTACTTCCTATTTATTATTTAAACCAAACTTCGTGAAAATATTTATATTGTTAATCCTCAGGTCATCTGTTATACTCAGAAACACCAAATGTTATAAAAACTAACACTAATTAAAGGAATGGAGGATTTTCGTATGAAAAAACAAATAATTCGTAATGTAGGCGTCACGTTATCCATGTTTTTAGTGGTGAATTCGTTATCCAGTGTCATGTATGCTAACACATCGAATGATGCGTATAAGCCAAAAACCCATGTTCTGAAGGCGAATTCGGAGACTGTTCGATGGGGGAATATTGGTAAGGGAGATCCAGCTCTGACTGTACATTCGGGAGACATCGTAACGGTTGAGGCTATTACACATCACTCTGGTGATGATTACGAGCGGATGATTAAAGGAGATGCGGGAGTGGAGGATATTTTCCACTGGATTGAAGGGGAGAAGAACGAAGCGCTCCGCGGGCCAGGCGTACATATTATGACGGGTCCCATCGCAGTAGAAGGTGCTGAACCAGGGGATGTGCTGGAAGTGAAGATTCTGGACATGAAGCTGAGACCTAATGGAAATGAACAATACGCTGGAAAAACATATGGCGTGAATGCCGCGGCGAACTGGGGTTATCTATACGGAGATATGGTGGAGGAGCCGAAAAGGCGTGAGGTAGTAACCATCTATGAGATGGATACGGAGGGTGGAACAGATTATGCAACAGCTTTATATAACTACAAATGGTCTGTGCAAACCGATCCGGATGGTCAAGTGCACCCGACAATTGACTACCCGGGTGTTATCGTTGACCATAAAACGATTGATAAGAATTTCGATGTGCTAAAAGGTGTGAAAATTCCGGTGCGTCTCCACTTTGGTACAATGGGTGTGGCGCCGAAAGAAGCGGATGTTGTTGACTCCGTTCCACCTTCTTACAACGGCGGTAACGTAGATGATTGGCGGATTACCGAAGGTGCAACGATGTATTATCCTGTATCCGTAGCTGGTGCACTACTGTCGATCGGTGACCCGCATGCCGGTCAAGGCGATTCGGAGATTAACGGTACTGCGATTGAGACATCGGTCACTGGGGATATACAAGTTATTCTTCATAAAAAAACATCGCTTAACAACAAGCTGAAAGGTTTAAACTTCCCATTACTTGAAAATGAGAACGAGTGGGTCGTGCATGGATTCAGCTACGCTAATTATTTGGAGGAGCTGGGGGCTAGTGCTCAGACGGATATCTTTAAAAACTCATCCATCGACAAAGCAATGAAGGATGCCGCTCATAAAACAAAAGATTTTTTAATGGCTGGAATGGAATTGAGCGAAGATGAAGCATACTCTCTGATGTCGGTGTCAGCTGATTTTGGAATTACACAAGTGGTGGATGGAAACTGGGGCGTTCACGCCTTAATTGATAAAGGTCAATTCGGCGATTCCGAGCGCAAGCCCGTGGTTTTACGGAGCAGCTTTGAGAACTTTGGAGCAAAGGTTGGCTGGCAGCCAGCCACTAAGACAGTTACGCTGAGCTATAATGGCAATGTACTGGAGATGAAGGTTGGAGCGACAACGGGAATTTACAACGGAGAGACAGTGAAGCTTGTAGCCCCATTAAGTGTTGTGAATGAGAAGGTTGTGGTCAGCGAATATTTCGTGAACTTTTATAAAGCTAAGCTGGCTAAGACAGAGTAGGACGAAATAGCAATTATTTGATAATTCTAATAAAAATCCAGATGAGAAAAGAACCGTCTATAGGCGGTTCTTTTTCTTATATATTTAAGCCGTCTTGATTTTTGTGGCGTTTCAATAAAATTTGGTTTTCTACACGTACCAGTCCATCCAGACAATAGATTGATTCATGCATAAACCGTTCCATCTCTTCAAGATTCTCAACTAAGATGTGAATATGCAGAATACAAGGTCCTGTCATTTCGTATAATACAGCTACACGTTCGTTTTCTTTTAATACGTCGACGATATGATTCAAATGAGCAGGTTCTACTTCAAGTTCCAGGTAGGCGGAGATTTTCTTTCCTAACTTTTCGGCACTGATGACAATCGAGAACTGTTCAATAATCCCTTGATTGACTAGCCTATCAATACGGTCTTTCACCGCGACACTTGATAAACTGACTTCTTTAGCTAGATCAGTATAGGAAATTCTGCTGTTTTGGGCCAGCCGCATCAAAATATGGTTATCGATAGGATCTAGCATGCGGATTCGTTCACCTCTTTTTTCGTAATTGTATCAGAAAAAAAGTGGAAATGCCTAGTAGCGCTTTACAGTAGAAGTGTGTGACGGCATTCTCTGCTGAAGATAGTTGACATAAAAGAATTATTTCACTATACTGGCTGTAATCTTATATACGATATACGTTGAAGGAGCCCAGTAGTAACTTAGTCCCTGTTCCAGAAAGCCGGGGGTTGATGAAACCCGGTACACACTAAGCTTGCGAATTACACTTTGGAGTATCTCGGGTAACACCGAGCGGAATGGCGAACGATATCTCGTCAAGAGTGGTATCAATGGTATGCTTGAGCATAAGCGTTTCATGGGTGCAATCTGGGTGGTAACACGGTTATTCAATCGTCCCTATGTCTACAATAGACAAGGGGACGATTTTTTTGTTTTTAAATATAAGGATTTATAGGGTTCACTTCATCAATGATCCTTATATTTCTCGCTGAAACGGTACCGTCCTAATCAGGAGGGCAAAGCCGTTTCCGCTTGGCGGACTGATGTTTCATTATAGGATAACTACTAATTTTGAGGGGTGTAAGGCAATGAATATTATCGACGAACTAGAATGGCGCGATGCCATCAATCAACAAACAGATGCCGAAGGGCTTAGAGAACTGACCAATCAAAAATCGGTATCCCTGTACTGCGGTGTAGATCCAACTGGTGACAGTATGCATATTGGCCACTTGATTCCATTCATGGTGCTCAAAAGATTCCAGCTGGCAGGACATCGTCCGGTTATTCTAATTGGTGGGGCTACGGGAACGATCGGTGATCCAAGTGGACGTCAATCCGAGCGCTCTTTGCAAACGCTGGAGCAAGTCCAAGCCAACGTTGATGCACTTACAGCACAAATGAAAAAATTGTTCGTGACTGATGGCGACAATCAAATCCGCATGGTGAACAACTACGATTGGACGCATAAAATCAATGTTATCGAATTTTTGCGTGACTATGGTAAAAACTTCAGTATCAATTCGATGCTTGCCAAGGATGTTGTAGCGAGCAGATTGGACAGCGGAATTTCCTTTACGGAATTCTCCTACCAAATCCTGCAATCCCTGGACTACCTGCACCTGTTCCAGCATGAAGATGTGCAGCTGCAAATCGGTGGTTCTGACCAATGGGGGAACATCACAAGTGGCTTAGATCTGATTCGTAAAAAAGAAGGTTCTGAAGCGGTGGCATTCGGACTTACCATCCCGCTTATGCTGAAAGCCGATGGTACAAAATTCGGTAAAACAGCTGGTGGAGCCATTTGGTTGGATCCGAACAAAACGACAGCTTTTGAATTCTACCAGTTCTGGGCAAATACAGATGACCGTGATGTTGTGAAATACCTGAAGTACTTTACATTCCTCTCTAAAGAGCAAATTGATGCACTAGCAGAAAAGGTGCAAACCGAACCGCATAAACGTGAAGCGCAAATAACACTGGCTGAAGAAATGACCAGATTCGTGCATGGTGAGGAATTGCTGGCGCAGGCTAAACGCATTACTGCCGCTCTGTTCAGTGGAGATATTAAATCTCTGACCGCTGACGAGATCGAGCAAGGCTTCAAGGAAATGCCGACCTACGAAACGACATTGGAGTCCAAAAATATCGTGGAGTGGCTGGTAGATCTAGGAATTGAGCCATCCAAACGTCAAGCGCGTGAAGACATCACCAAAGGCGCAATTTCCATGAACGGTGAAAAAGTTAGCGATGTAGCATTTGAAGTTACAGCCAGCGAAGCCATCGGCGGACGTTTTATCATTATCCGTAAGGGTAAGAAAAACTACAGCCTGGTGAAATTGTCCTAATAATAAGAAGCCTTCCTTATGAATAAGGAAGGTTTTTTGTTGTATTTTAAGTATAGAGGCAGACTATTTGCATATTAAGTGAAATTTGAAAGGTGAAATCGTCAAAATTATGGTAAGCTTAGGATTCGTGTGATTTATGGATTAACATGATATTCTACAACTATAACAGAAAATTAGGAGTGGTAATTTGAGAAGACAAAAACCAATGACCATGGAAGAATTGATGAATGAGTTACAAGGACAGAAAACGTATCAAGAAGATCCCAATCACATCTCTTTCGAGAAATTGTTTAATGAAGCGTTTATGAGTAAGTATTCCAATTACAAAAGTTTCGATGAGTTTGTAACCAAAGGGAACTTTCAAGTAAAGACAGAAGAAGATGTTGCTGACATACCTGATGAACTCTTTGATCGTCATGTTGTTAGGGAGACGAAGTTTGCGGATTGGAAATCCATGTTGGAAACAGCAAATAGAGAATACGTCCGTAATTAATAAGACTTAGTCTCTAACTACCGTTAGTTAGACTCATCCACAAAGAAACTGCACACCCTTATTGCTTTGTTCCAACGGACAATGGGGAGTGCAGCTTTTTTATGCCCAGTTATTCGACCAGCTATGATGTTTTACTCATCGTTGACTTGCAGATCTATGATTTAATTGAACAAATAGGAATTAGGTTCTACAAAGATAGTATTACATAGGAGGGGCAGAATCGTATGACTGCATGTATACAAACCTCTAAGCAGGAGACCCTTCATGTCATGTGGAAAACCGTCTCAGAGGATTGTAATCTAGCCTGTGATTATTGCTATTACAGTACAGCCGGGGGACATCCTCAGCAACCGATCCGGGTGATGGATACGGAGCTTCTGGAGCGGTTTATCGCTCAGTACATGAAAAGATCATCAGGGATAGCGACTTTCTCTTGGCAGGGTGGGGAGCCATTATTGGCCGGACTTTCGTATTTTGAACAAGTGATTTCATTTCAAGCTAAGTACGCTCCGCCTCATACGATGATCAGTAATGCACTGCAGACCAATGGAACGCTTATCCATGAGAAATGGGCGAAATTTTTTAAACGGTATAACTTTTTGGTTGGGATTAGTCTGGATGGCCCAGAGCCTATTCATGATGCTCATCGTGTAACGGGTTCGGGGAAAGGCAGTTATAGTCTAGTTATGCGTGGGATTCGTCATTTACAGAATGAGGGTGTGGAGTATAGTATTCTGACGGTGATTCATGAAGATAACGTGACGAAACCAGAGGAGTTGATGGCATTTTATCTAGAACATACCTTTCCGAATATTCAGTTTATCCCCTGCATGGATTTTGTTTCTCAGAAAAGTGATGTAGCGGGACGTTTCCGAATTACACCTGAACAATACGGAGTCTTTTTATGCCGTACATTTGACCTTTGGTACAACGGTGGGTATCCAGAGCTTCCTATTCGTATTTTTGAGAATATGCTTCTTGTATTCATGCATCGTGAGGCAGAGTTATGCGTTCACAACTCATGTTGCCCGAAGATGATGGTGCTTGAAACGAACGGGGATGCCTACCCTTGCGATTTCTTTATTGATGAAGAGCATAGGTTAGGAAATATCGGCCAAACTGACCTGAAAGCGCTGCTAACCAGCCCAGTATATGATGATTTTTTGTTAATGAAGCCCAATATGAATGAATCATGCTATAAGTGTGAGTACCTTAGCTTTTGCAATGGGGGATGTCCGCGCAACCGGAATTGGCTTGATGTTAATGATCGGACTGAGGTTGATTATTTCTGCCATAGTTACAAAATGTTCTACTCACACGCCTATGAACGCATGTTATTACTGGCGAACCGACTTAGATCGGAGCGGATGCTGGAGTACAGGAAAAGTGCAAAACCACTTCCAGGTCGAAATGATCCATGTCTCTGCGGAAGCGGGAAGAAATTCAAAAATTGCTGTCAGGCATTATAGCTTTGACTAGATAAGGTTGTCCCAACAGTCATGCAAAGGATTGGGAACAACCTTTTTGTTATGCTATAGAACCATATGATTTCTCGCCATTATTGCCGCACCAGTCACCACAGCTTCTTCTTTTAATATACCTAGGGAGAAGTGAGGTTGGTATTCAGGATAACGGTAAGTGTTTCTCTGTGCCACCTCCACCGCTGTTTGGAAAAACAACTCGTGAGAGTGAATGAGCGCACCGCCTAGAATGATGGTCTCTGGATGAAACAGGTTGATAACGTTAGCGAGCCCGATCCCGAAATGGCTGGCAGCTTGGGTAAATAATTCACGCGCATGTGGATTACCGTCTCTAAAGGCTTGTACCAATACATCATAAGTCAGCTTCTCAGGCGCCACTTTATATCTTTGGAGGATCAGATCGTTGTCCATTTTCGCCTCCGAGCGTGCACTTTGTTCTATGGCCTGCACAGATACAAATGCTTCCAGAGCCCCGTAGTTCCCGTCATGATTTAATCGGGGTCCATCTGTCTGGATGATCATTTGACCAATGGCATCTTCCATATCCATTGTGCCATGAACAATACTTCCATGCGACATCATCGCATAGCGGAGTCCTGCTCCAGCATGTACATAAAGCATATGCTGAATGTTTGCGTGACGGATAGACCATCGTTCCCCAAGCAATGCGGAATTGGCACCGTTGTCCAACCAAGCTTTGAACCCCGTCCGTTCCTCCACCAATTTGCAAATCGGAAGATTGTTCCAGCCCGAAGAAGGGAAGTGCAGCGGCTTTAGGATCAAGCCATGTTCCCGATCAAGTGGCCCCACAGTCCCTATTCCTATCCCGATGATTTGACTGTCCACTAACTGATGGTCCCGAAGGAAAGCGCGTATTTGATTACTGATATGATCTATAAATCTTTCAGGTGTGAATGCCTGATCCATTCGCCAGTGAACAATTGATTTTGGGTTCATTTGCATATCAAATAAACCAAGAGAAGAATACACCCTGGAAATCTCTAAACCGATTATATAACCGTAGAAAGGATTGATCTGGTATAAAATAGGTCTTCTGCCGCCGCTAGATTCTCCAAATCCGCTTTCTATCAGCAAGCTTTCTTCGGTCATCTCATCCAATATCCGCGTCATTGTGCTTTTGGTAAGTGAAAATGTCTGTAGAAGATCTAACTTGGAAACAGTGCCTTGTTCGGCGATTCGGTCGTATAGGAGTTTTTTTGGTGATGGAATTTGTGTCGAGCGCTTTTCCACGATATACCTCCAAGCTATATATAGGATGAACTTGTAAGATCGTTTTTTATATAGTTTGTATTTATTAACATGAATATAGTATAACTCATAAACCCTTGGTTGTATTTTACCGTTCAAAAAACTTAATTCCATTTTGGGAAAAAGTGATATAATGAAATTACGACAGATTATAAAAGGGTGGATTCCATGAGAACAACTATGAAAACAAATATGATACCGAATACAGACCTGAGGATAAGTCTACTGTTTCAGTTGTTTTGGGTATTTGTTCGAATTGGTCCAGTAACCTTCGGGGGAGGTTATGCGATGATCCCTATGATCGAACGGGAAATTTCAGCTAAACGAAAATGGCTGGGTGAAGAAGAGATGGATGAAATTCTATCTTTAGCTGGTGCTGCACCTGGTGGTGTAGGTGTAAATGCAGCGGCATTCATTGGTTATCGTCTTGCTGGTGTGACGGGGGCGATTGCTGCAATCGCAGGGATAACGATTCCGACCTTTATCATTGTTTGTTTGCTTAGCGCCGTGTACTCCCAACTGGCCGACCAACCAAAAGTCATTGCCGCTATGAAAGGGATTAATGGTGCAGTTATTGCTTTGATCCTAGTAGCTGCATATCGAATGGCCAAGAACGCTATAATTGACAAGACTACCGCAGTTACGGCGTTAGTTATACCGGTTGTTTTACTGGTTTTCGGAATTAATCCCATTTACGTGATTGCAGTTGGTTTATGTATTGGGTTTGTATATCTGCAAATTAAACAGCTCTTAGGGCTCCAAGTTCGAACGGAGAAGGAGTCCTTGAAAGCTTCTGATGAAGAATCGAATTATCCGGAGTATTACATCTAGGGGGAAGCGATGTGATTTGGAATTTATTTTTCACTTTTATAAAAATAGGTCTTCTGTCTTTTGGAGGAGGGTACGCCATCATTCCGATGATTCAGCATGAAGCCATGGCTGGGGGTTGGTTATCCGAAGGGGAATTTCAAGAGGTAGTTTCCATCGCAGGGATGTCACCTGGTCCTGTTGCGACGAACAGTGCAACCTTAATCGGATATCGTATAGCCGGAATGGAAGGAGCGATTGTGTCAACATTAGGCATGGTTCTGCCCTCATTTTTAATCATCATTGTTATTTCTGTCTTCTTTTATCGGGTGAGGGATAGTCAATGGATTAAAACGTTATTTTATGGTTTGCGGCCAGTGATTACAGGCTTGATTGCCTATGCTGCGATTCGTTTTGGCTTAAATAGCGTGGAACATGCTTTTATTACTTGGCAGACCCTTGGCATGTTGATCATTGTATTCGCTGCACTTTATGGTTTAATGAAATATAAGCTGCATCCGCTCACCATTATCGTTGCTTCTGGCATTCTTGGGGTAGCTTTTTTTTAGACAGAGCCGGGACGATCCCAGATTGGAGGTAAATCATGTCAGAGAATATAAGGGCATGTTGTTCAGCTAGTCGAAATCAAGTCGCGAAACAAGAATCTATTGATGTTTGTAAGGAGAACACAACGGTTCAAGGAGTAACAGGGGAAAAAGATTTCTCGGACATGATCCTTATCCCTGGAGGCACTTTTCTTATGGGGACGGATGATAAGGAAGGGTTCCCCGCAGATGGAGAAGGGCCGACTAGGAAGGTTACCTTATCTTCCTTTTTGATGGATGTAACGGCGGTTACGAACAAGCAGTTTGCTGCTTTTATCAAGGAAACAAACTATGTTACAGATGCGGAACGTTTTGGATGGTCTTACGTGTTTCATTCTTTTGTTTCCATGGAGACAGGGAAAAAGGTGACCCAAGTAGCCACTCAAACCCCCTGGTGGTGGGTGGTGGAGGGAGCGGATTGGTGTCATCCTGAAGGTCCGGATTCCCATGTAGATGAACGACATGATCATCCGGCTATTCACCTATCATGGCATGATGCGGATGCATATTGTCGCTGGGCTGGTAAACGTCTGCCTACGGAAGCGGAGTGGGAGTATGCCGCACGAGGAGGACTGGTTCAGAAACGGTATCCTTGGGGGGATGAATTAAAACCAGGCGGAGAGCATCGCTGTAATATATGGCAGGGAAAGTTTCCCGATAAAAATCATGCCAGCGATGGTTTTGCAGGTACCGCACCTGTAAGTTCCTATCTGCCTAACGGCTATGGTCTTTATAATATGTCAGGAAACGTGTGGGAATGGTGCGCGGATTGGTTTACTAAAGACTATCATTTATCTTCCGAATCCGTGAATCCGAAAGGTCCAGTAAGTGGTGTCGCAAGATCGATGCGCGGAGGATCATATTTGTGCCATAAATCTTACTGCAACCGTTATCGGGTGGCGGCTAGAAGCAAAAATACTCCAGACAGCTCTGCCGGAAATATTGGCTTTCGATGTACGGCTGATTATACAAGTTAAAGCACTTTTACGACTACTACATAAGAAGGAGGAACTTCCTTGTCCTCTATCATCCATAGTCAGTTTGACATCAACGTGCTGGACGTCCTAAAGATTCAATATCAGAAGCGGATCCTGTTCGATTATGTACAGTCTTGTTATACCGTCTCTTATATCCAAAAAGGTGAGGTATTGACGACATCCTCCGAAGGAGAATATGTTGCTTCTGCCGGAGATGTGATGATCCACCGTCCTAACGAGCCTTTTAATGTGATCTCCAAAACGGATGGTGTACATTATCTGTTTAATATTAACGCTAAAGTTAAAGACGGAGATGACTTCTTTAAGTTATTCCCTTTAGGCAAGGTGATTCGGGTCCGGGATCGAAGCGAATATGAGCGAAGGTTTGACGAGTTGCGGAGCCTGTGGTTGCAGGAGGAAGATGATTTCAGGAATGTTCAGGTTGGTTCATTGGCATTTTTTCTTCTTTATGAAATTATGGAGAGTACCAAGCTTGGCGGGCGACGTTCTTCACGAGATCCCTTTATCACGGACCGCTTTAATGAAGCGTTGCAATATATGGAGGAGAGGCTTGATCAGGAGATTAGTAGAGAGGAGCTTTCCAAGCTCTATCATATGAATCCTGTTTATTTTAGCCGGGCATTTCAGAAAATATATAAACTGACACCCATGCAAATGCTGCGAAAATTGCGGCTGCAGCAAGCTAAACAAATGCTGGAATATACGTATTATACAATCGAGCATATCTCCCAGAGATGTGGTTATTATGATGCTTCACACTTCAGCAAGGTATTTCGTGGCGAATACGGTAAGGGGCCGGCAGAGTACCGGAAAAGTATCGAATTTACAAAAACAAACATCGCTACTCCATAGCGGAGCTTTCCATATTCATTTACTCTTATAAGCATGAGCAGATCATTCTAAGCTGCCCGAATCGAGCGTAACCATTTCGATGAAAAGGAAAGGCAGGGAATAACTCATGAGAATCTTGTATTTGGATTTGGATTCGCTTCGCCCGGACCATCTGGGATGTTATGGCTATCATCGGAATACCTCCCCGAATATCGATTCAATCGCAAAAGAAGGTGTCACCTTTACCAACTACTATTGTTCAGATGCTCCTTGCCTGCCGTCTCGTTCTGCTTTAATGTCGGGGCGATTTGGCATTCATAATGGGATTGTAGGGCATGGCGGAACCGCTGCTGATATGCGTAGAGAAGGAGCAAAACGTGAATTCAATGACCGGTTGGGGATGGAGAGCCTTCCGGCTATATTAAGGCAAGCGGCGATGAAAACTGCATCGATCAGCACCTTCTCCGAACGACACTCGGCTTGGACCTTTAACGCCGGGTTCCAAGAAGTGTTTAATGTTGGTGGCAGAGGGCATGAGACGGCAGAGCAGGTGCTTCCAGTGGCACTTAAATGGCTTGAGGATAATGGGGAGTCCGAAAATTGGTTTCTGCACCTGAATTTCTGGGATCCGCATACACCTTATCGTACACCTGAGAGCTATGGTAATCCGTTCGAGAAGGAGCCTTTACCCGATTGGATCACGGAAGACGTGTTTGAGCTTCACCGAAATAAGAAGGGGCAGCATAGTATTGAAGATATGAATGCGCTCGCGAAATCGCATTATCAGCAGCATTTCAGGCATCAGCAGGAGATAGAGAACCGTGATGACCTGCGTGTTATCTTTGACAACTATGATGCTGGAGTTAAGTATCTGGACGAGCATCTCGGGAAAGTTTTTTCTAAGCTGAGAGAACTTGGCGTGATGGAAGATACGGCTATCTTGATCTCTGCGGATCATGGAGAGAGTCTGGGTGAACTAGGAATTTACTCCGAACATGGCACAGCAGACGAGGCGACTTGCCGTATTCCGATGATTGTTCGCTGGCCAGGGGGCAAGAAGGGAATCGTGGAGGAGGGGCTACATTATCACCTTGATCTAGGACCTACATTAGCAAGCCTTTTGAATTTGAAAGCGGCTGCTTCTTGGGATGGTGAAAGTTATGCAGGTACCATTCTGGAGGGGGATTTGGGAGGGCGTGAGTATCTCGTAATCTCACAATGTGCGCATGTGTGTCAACGCAGCGTTCGGTTTGCGGATTGGTTATATATACGTACCTATCATGACGGACACCATGGATTCCCGCAAGAAATGCTTTTTGATTTGAAGCATGATCCTTATGAACAACATAATCTTGCCGAAGTGCGTAAAGACGTTTGTATGGAGGCTGTCTATCTGTTGAATGAATGGCATGATAATATGATGGGCTCCATGGATTGTGATATCGATCCATTATGGACGGTACTTATGGAAGGTGGACCCTACCATGCCAAAGAGTATCTGAGCTCATCCTTATAGGATGCTTAATAATATCCTAGTAAATGCGGCGAATGAAAGACATATGAAATGGAGGTTGCCCTGAATGGGCAACCTCCCTATTTATGTTCTCGCTTTTTGTGGATCTATTAAAGATCCGGGAAGCCTCAAAACGGTCTTAGTCCCGCTACCCTCCTTACTATACAGCAGAACGCCGCAAGGATCGCCATACTTAAGATTTAGACGATTATTGACATTTAGGAGACCGATATGATCTCCTGATTCTATATTCTTACCAGCCAGCAACTCCGTAAGTTGTTCCAGTCTTGTTGTATCGATTCCTACACCATTATCTTCTACCACGATTTCAAGCAGCCCCGCTTCGTTTTTCTCTACGGAGATCAGCAAAATTCCTTGTCCTTGTGCCTCAAGCCCATGACCAAGCGCATTTTCAACAATAGGTTGAAGGATCATTTTAGGCACGGGAATGTGTAACCATTCCTGGGGACACAACAGCTTGTAAGTAAATTTGTCCGGGAAACGGCCTTGGTAAATCCTCACACAAGATTCCGCGATTTTCAGCTCTTCCCCAAGAGTTACCTCCTCTTTGCCTTTGATGCTGTACTTGAGCATTGTGCTTAAGGCGGTAGTCATCTCGAAGATATCCCGATTTCCTTTTACGATCGCAACGCCCTTGATTGTATCTAAAGTATTGCTTAAGAAATGCGGATTAATTTGACTTTGTAAATACGAATATTCCGCCCGCTGCTTTTCCAGATCGGTCAGATAAAGTTGAGTTGAAGCATCGATTAATTGGTCCGTCAAATCGTGGATCCGTGTGGTCATATCGTTGAACTGTCGAGAGATGATTTCAATCTCAGCATAGCCCTTTAAATCGACCTTGTTGTTCAATATCCCCAGACTTCCGCCCTTTAATTGATTCATATAGCGCATAAGCCTAGACAACGGTCTTAAGAGATTCATCATAAGCACAGAATAGGGGATAGAGACGACCAGCAAGATTAAGGCTAGAAGAGCATAGCTGACCTTCTTCAATTTCTCCAGTTCTTTCATTAAATTATGGACAGGAACAGCGGTTATGATTTTTCCAGAGATCTCCGGTAAGCTAAAGGACTGAATTGCATATTTCTTTCCATGAACGGTCTCGACGATGGACTCTCCATCCCTTCCAGTTGCCCGAGTTTGAAACTGCTGGAGCATATCCTCCGGCTCATTGCTATTAGAGTAGATCATGCCTTTATCATCCATCATAAAAAAGCTGGTTCCGACCAATCGGGGATACTCAGAAATTTCAGTTTGAATGGCCTTCATATCTACAATAACTGCGAGATAGCCAATTTTTTCACCATATAGGGACGTGTCACCTGAAGCGAAGATGTTCATCCCGAAAAGCAGTTTTCTCTTGTCGATGACTTTGTCTGGAGGACTGTATCCGCGATAATGAACGATTCCATCCTCCTCAGCTGTTTTCATAAGATCGATAGCATATTTTGTTCTTCCTGCTAAGGAGATACGTGTGTTTGAGCTGCCGATAACAATAATATCTAAGATATCCGTGTTCATATTTCGGGCGATGCTCAACAATCCTTCAACTTTTTGGGATAGATCGTAGACTCGAAGCTTATCATTCTCGACTAGGAACTTTTGGACGGTCGAATCGTAACCCACATTCATCATCATGGAAGAAACGTTGGCATAGTTGTCAGAAATCCGTTGCTTGAGGAGGGAGACCAGCTCTGTATTGTATTGCGTATTTTGATTAATGATAGTTTCGCTTGATAGTTGGTAGACTCGTGAAACGATGATTGGGATAATGGCAACAATAAATAACCCGAATAGCAAAACCTGAGTACGGATGGATAGTCTCTTAAATGTCTTCATTGTTTTGTTCCCTATATTGTGTAGGTGTCATTTTGAGATGCCGTTTAAAAATTCGTGTGAAATAGAAATAATCCTGAAAACCGCATTTCTCACCGATTTGGTAAATGGAAAGGTTGGTTTCGATCAGCGTTTTACAAGCGTATTCAATTCGTAAACGACTGATATGTTCGATGATGGTCTCGCCGACCTCTTTTTTGAATAATTGGCATAAGTAATTTGGACTTAAAAAAAACTGATTGGCTAAATGCTGGATCGAAATTTCTTGATTGAAATGGTTGCGGATGTATAACATGATTTCTTTGACTTTGTGGTTTGAGATTCGTGAAATATCAGTTTCGTTTCTGTTCATAAAAATATCAAGTGTCATAAGAATCAGATCATCAATCATAGCTTCAGCCGTGCCGTACCGATAATAGAGCTGTTCATATCCTTCAAAAAAACGGCCGCTAACCCGAGTCCCTTCCCGAGGAAATAAGTAGAGGATCGATGTATAGAGCAAATAGGCTTCTTTAATGGTGAACGTTCCCTCTTTGAATAATTTCTTTATCGATTCCATGGCTGCTATGAAACCGAGCCGGTCTTTATTATGAAGAATCCGGGAAATCTCTTTGAGTTTCTCGTCGATCGGTATTTCCTGTTGTGGATTCACCCGGTAACATCCGGGCATCCCCGTTGCGAACATACTGAAAGCAGCATGAGAGGCGGACTCTAAAGACGCATCCAATTGTTGTATATCCGAAATAGGTGGACCGATCCCGACTC
The DNA here is from genome assembly GCF_037974255.1 of Paenibacillus sp. FSL R5-0636. Taxonomy (NCBI): domain Bacteria; kingdom Bacillati; phylum Bacillota; class Bacilli; order Caryophanales; family Paenibacillaceae; genus Paenibacillus; species Paenibacillus sp. FSL R5-0636. The sequence goes on along the minus strand of NZ_CP150232.1, from coordinate 4,102,060 downwards.
CGCACTCTTGTACAACTTCTGTTTGTTCAAGACCCTGGAGGAAGACTTCGTATTGGCACTCTTCCAATAAGTAACCGTACCGACGGCGGCTCATTGGGAAGACCAGGGAGGAGAACTGCCTAACATCTACAGGTGAACTTAACCCTTGGATAACAATGGGGATATGAGGGGTATCTTTCGACAAGGGTATTTTCTTCTCATCCAACCATAAGTTAATTCGTTCAAGATCTCCGGAACAAACCGCTTCATAAAGTTCGAAGTCGTGGATAGGTTGTTCTTTAACTGTCTTGGAATCGTGTTGCTGGGCTATTCGGTTGAGCATTCCTTCAATTTCTTCGATTTCAAAGGGTTTGAGACAATATCCGAAAGTACCATAATTCATTGCTTTTTGTGCATAAGCGAACTCGGCATGTCCGCTGAGTACGATAAAGATCGTATCAGGCGCGATGGCCTTGCCACGTTGAATGAGCTCTAGTCCATTCATAACAGGCATCTTGATATCTGTTAGAACAAGGGTGGGGCGAAGCGATTGAATTAATTGAAGGGCTTCTTGCCCGTTTTCGGCATCGCCGATTACTTCAAAGCCGTATTTCTTCCAATTCACTCCTGCTTTAATTCCTTCTACAATCCACTTCTCATCATCTGCAATAATCACTGAACGCATAAGTGAATCCCCCTTTCTTTATAGAGCTCTTAGATTTATCCTAGCGATTGTGGACCAAGGGGGGTATGGACTATCTTACGCTCACTATGTCCGATATTACGAGTCACGGGAAGGTCACCCGCCAAGGTGTGAAAAATCCACATGACCGGAGTTGTATTCTCTATACAAGAGAATTTACACTCCCGATATAATTTACCATATAAATCGCTTACAAGCATAACAATCTCATACAGAAAGGTGGGGAGAAGATTGGCTGATTCTGTAACCACTCGAACGCCTAAGCGAAGCTTAAAAACTCTTGCTCCAAAGCAAAGTTTAGGGAAAACGATTTTACAGTACAAGTATTTTTACCTTATGGTTCTACCGGTGTTAATCTGGTACGCCCTCTTCAGCTATGCTCCCATGTACGGTGTAACGCTAGCGTTCAAAACATTTAATTACAGTGAGGGGATTCTGGGCAGTCCTTGGGTTGGATTGGAGAATTTTCAAACGCTGCTGACCGACCCCGATTTTCGCAAGGCGTTTTGGAATACGGTCATTATCAGCTTGATGAAGCTGGTCACTCATTTCCCGATGCCCATTATCCTGGCGATTGTTTTATATGAGTTTTCCAGGACAAAAATGAAGCGTTTTTTTCAGACGATCCTGACGTTCCCGCATTTTATATCGTGGGTTGTACTGTCGGGGATTATTATTAATATTTTAAGCAAGGACGGGATTTATAACCAGATCATCATGCTGTTTGGTGGAGATCCGAATTCTCCTCTTGTCGATGAAAGTGCATTCAGACCCGTTCTGTATATCACGCATGTGTGGCGAGAGATCGGTTGGGATTCAATCATTTACCTGGCGGCTCTGGCAGGGATCAATCCTGAGCTGTTTGAAGCGGCTGAAGTGGACGGAGCGAATCGGTTTCGCCGTTTACTAAACATCGCATGGCCGGGTTTGAAGAGTACAGTCGCAGTCCTGCTAATCCTTCAAGTTGGACAACTACTAACCCAAGGTTCGAGCTTCGAGCAAATTTTCAACCTGTATAGTTCGCCGGTATATTCGGTTGCCGACACGATCGATACTTACATTTATCGGACTTCATTCACGATTGGAGGAGACTTTGGATATATGACCGCCGTGGGTGTCGTCAAGTCCATTATCAGCCTAATCCTTTTATGGGCGGCCAATACGTTCGCTAAGAAGATGGGCGAGGAAGGACTGTATTAATCTGCAGGAAAAGGGGAGAAGCAAGTGACCGACATAACGGTTAAAAAGAGAAAAAAGTGGAGTGTTTTCGATATCGTCGCATTCGTGGTGCTGGGGCTCCTAGCAATAGTAACATTTTTTCCCTTCTATAATGTTCTTATTATCTCTGTGGCAAAGTTCGAAGCGATTAGTAAAAGCGACTTTTATATTTTTCCGCTTTCGTTTGACCTGTCCGCTTACAAGCTTTTGCTTCAGGATATGAAGTTTTGGACTTCCATCTTTAATTCTGTCATCGTAACAGTGGTTGGCGTGTTGTTCAGCATGACAATCTCTGTGGCGGGAGCTTACGCATTATCCAAGCGGGGTATGCCCGGCAGAAACATAATGCTTAGCTTGATCTTGTTCACTATGTTTTTCAATGGCGGTTTAATTCCTTTTTACTTAGTCGTTAAAGATCTAGGATTCGTAAACAATATACTCGTCATGATCATCCCTGCGGGTCTCAATACGTTTTATCTAATCATTATGAAAAACTATTTCAATACCATTCCAGAAAGCTTGGAAGAATCGGCTAAGCTGGATGGGGCGAATGATCTGTACATTCTTTTCAAAATCATTATTCCAATTTCTGCTCCATTCATGGCGACTTTTGCTTTGTTCTATGCTGTGGAAAGATGGAATGAATGGTGGTATGCATTAATTTTTATCAGTGACGCGGCAAAAGCACCCCTTCAGATTTATCTACGGGAGACACTTATTACTTCGAATTCCTTGCTAAGCCAAATGGCACAAACGATGGCCGAGCAGGAGCAGACGGGAAAGGTCTACACACCTGCACTTCAAATGGCAGCGATTGTAGTTTCGAGTATTCCGATTATTGTTGTTTATCCGTTCCTGCAGAAGCATTTTAATAAAGGCATTATGGTGGGTTCAATAAAAGGATAAGAAAGATTTTAAATAGATTGATTCTATCCTAAAATAGTATAAAGGGAGGTTTCAAGCATGCATAGAAAGAAAATAATGACATTGGCATTATGTATAACTTTGTTCGCTTCAGTACTCACGGCTTGCGGTGGAGGCAATAACGGCAAAGGGCAGGCTGGTTCAAACGGTGAAACATCTCCGAATTCTTCTAACTCTACGGATAATCCTTACAAGGATCCAATGACTATTTCTCTTGGGTTTTGGGATGCAGATGCCGAGATTGCTAACATCGAAAAGGACCCGATTGCTAAACAAGTATTGGAGAAATTTAACATCACACTAAAACCTGTCAATTTGTCTTGGGATGACTATACCCAGAAGATTCAAATGTGGGCCGCTTCCGGCCAATTGCCAGACATTTTCGCGATTGACGCCGTAGGTACACAATATCAGCGCAAATGGGTGAATCAAGGCGTTGTCAAAGCGCTCCCGGATCTTTCAAAGTATCCAAATCTTGCAAAATACTTCGAATCGCCAGATATTAAAGGATTAGGAGTGGATGGAAAGTATTATACTGTGCCTCGCCGGATGTTCCCGAGTGTCGATTGGAGCGCACTGGATCGTATGGTCTTCTATCGTTGGGATCTTGCTCAAAAGGCTGGGATCACCAAAGAACCAGAGACATGGGAAGAGTTTGAAGCTATGCTTGATGCAATCGTAAAGTCGGATCCGGAAGGCAAGCATGTTACTGGTCTTACAACGACAACTACCAAGATGCTGGGCGGATTCTTCTGGTTGTATGGCAACCCGGTTGCTACTAGTGATGGAAGCGGCAGTGATTTTAAATGGATCAAAGAGGATGGGAAGTTTATCCCTGCTGTATTTTCGAAAAATGCGCTGCCAGCGCTGCAAAACATGAAGAATATGTACGAAAAAGGATTGATCGATCCAGACATCGCGCTTGTTAAACCAGCAGAGTCCTATGACAATTTCGTAGCAGGCAAAGCAGCTGCTCTCCTGAGCGGTGGAGGTTTCATAAATTTAAATAGCGATATGTATGAAAAACGCTGGAAAACAGCTTATCCGGATAAGGATATGACGGAGAGCGTGAAGGCGCTCAAACCGCTTATCGGTCCTGATGGTGAACGTTCACACGCTATCTTTAAAACATACTGGTCAGAAAGCTATTTCAGCAATAAGATTGACGATAAAAAGATGGATCGCATCATGGCACTCTATGATTATGTGTTGTCTCCTGAAGGCAAGGATCTGTTGACTTATGGCATCGAAGGTGTAGATTACAAGCTCGAAAATGGGCAGAAGGTTGTCATTGAAAAGGGTTCGTTAAATGAGAAGTATCCAGCTAGCAGATTTCTGAAGAATTTGGTGGCATATGAAACTTCAGATAGCTATAACATGGATAACCCGACGATTGCTAACGAAGGAATCCGCAAAGAAGCTGTCGATTACATCGACTGGATTCAGAATAATACGAAGGTTCCAGAATATGATATTCGGTTAACTTATATGTCCACCCCAACAAAGGATAAATTTACTGTGCTTGACCATGATGATTTGCTTAAGATCATGCTTTCCAAAGAACCTGTTGAGAGTTACTGGAATAGCATTGTGAACGATTATAAGGCAAAAGGCCTTGATAAAATGATTGAGGAAGTAAATGAGAAGGCCAAGGAACAAGGTATTGAATAATGGATAAATAGAGAAGATCCGGGCGGAAGTAGCCCGGATCTTCCGTTTAATTATTTGAAGTATGGCTTAGACGGTGCGGCGCTACTGACCGCATACTTATAAGATTGGGAGGGTAAAGTTTATGAACCTTAGCATTCACTTGACAGGGTTAACTGAGAAACAGCTAGCAGCTGTTTCAGAAGTAGCGGGAATATTGAGTATTCGAATGGAACGCTCAGGGATACCAGTGAATTGTAAGAAGCAAGGGAAGGGCATTCGAATATCTTACGATGAGGCTCAGGTCACCATTGTGTATGAAGAGGAACATCAGTTGATCCGGGCACTCAGCCGATTTCTTGAGAACATACGCCGTGGAGAACGAGTTGAAATTAATGAACGACCGGTTTATGAACAGTTAGGCTTCATGGTAGACTGTTCGCGAAATGCGGTTCTTAACTATGAAGGATATAAGGAATTGATCCGGCGTTTAGCGGTTATGGGATATTCAACGGTTCAGTTGTATACGGAAGACACCTACGAACTGGAGGGATACCCTTATTTCGGCTATTTGCGAGGCCGATATACAGGAGATCAAATTCGGGAGCTGGATCAGTATGCCGCGTTATTTGGCATAGAACTGGTTCCTTGTATTCAGACCCTGGCCCATCTCGGACAAGCATTGAAATGGCAGGCACATGCACCGCTTGTGGATTTCCAGGATATTCTCCTTATTGATGATTCCAGAACTTACAAGTTAATTGATCGAATGTTTGCTTTTATGTCGGTTCATGTAAGCAGTCGCCGCATAAATATCGGGATGGACGAAGCTCATATGATGGGACTTGGTAAATACCTGGATAAGCATGGGTATCAGGATCGATCTTCATTAATGTTAAAACACTTTAGCACTGTTATGGAGATCGCCAGAAAATATGGTTTCCAGACGATGATGTGGAGCGACATGTTTTTCCGTCTGGCCAGTTCCGGAGAATATTACGATGCTGAAAGTCCAATTAGCCCTGATATTGTAAAGCTGATTCCTGAAGATGTTACCTTGATCTACTGGGATTATTATTCGGAAACGCAGGAGAAATACGACGGGATGTTAAGCAAACATAAGCAGCTGAATGATCATATTGGATTTGCAGGTGGTGCTTGGAAATGGATGGGCTTCGCTCCAAACAATGAATTCAGTCGCCATGTCAGTCTGCTGGCTCATGATAGCTGTGTTAAGCATGGAATTCAAGAAGTGTTGATTACCGCATGGGGAGATAATGGCGCTGAAGCTTCCGTTTTCTCGGTTCTTCCTACCCTTCAACTTTGGGCGGAGCTGAGCTACACGGGATGTTTCGTGGAGAACCATGTCAAAGAAAGATTCAGCAGCTGTGTGCAAGGCAATTATGATGACTTTATGGCACTTGATGCGGCCAACCTGGTTCCGGGTAATTCGGCTCCGGGGGGATGTTCTATCAATCCGGCTAAATACTTGCTTTATCAAGATATTTTGTGTGGTTTGTTTGATCGACATGTTATTCCTAACGCGTATTCGAAGCATTATCAGCAAAGTGCAGAAAAGCTCGAACAGGCGATCACTCGCAATTCGCCTTGGCAATCCTTATTCTCTGTACAAGCCAGCTTGTGTCGCTTGCTCGAAATAAAGAGCGAAATCGGGATTTCTATACGCGACGCTTATCATCAGGGGAATTTAGAGGAATTGGCTCACTTTGCCAAGGTGACTTTGCCACAATTATCTGATTTAGCCAGACAATTCATGGACGACTATCGAGTGCAATGGGAGCTGGAAAATAAGGTATTTGGTCTTGATGTTTTTGATCTTCGTATGGGAGGAATGCTTGAGAGAATCAGAACGGCGATTCATCGAATCAATCGTTATGTCGAAGGGAACGTGGAGCAGATTGCTGAATTAGAAGAGGAGCTTCTGACGTTCGACGGTCTTGTTGACGAGGGCGACCCCAGGACGATAAGTGCGAATTTATGGCACACGATTGCAACACCATCCGTGATCGCTGGGGTTTAAGGAGGGGGTGAGGTTATGATTGATACTAATCTGGACCATCAAAAGGGCACAAAGCAGCCCAACCTTTTGCTTATCACCGTAGATCAGATGCGTTTTGATTGCCTGAGCATTATGGGACATCCCGTCGTTGAGACACCCAACCTGGACGCTCTGGCATCAAGGGGGATCTTATTTGAGCACGCTTACTCGGCTACCCCCAGTTGTATTCCCGCCAGGGCTGCTATCATGACAGGAATGGGGCAAAGATCACATGGGCGGGTTGGTTATCGGGATAAGGTTGAATGGAATTACGCCCATACGATTGCCGGAGAGCTTGCTCAAGCTGGTTATCATACGCAGTGTGTTGGCAAGATGCATGTGTATCCTGCACGTAATCTATGTGGTTTCCATAATGTGGTGCTTCATGATGGATATCTTCACTACAATCGGGATAAGAGCAAAACGTTACAGGATGAACACTATGATCAAGTGGATGATTATTTGCAGTGGCTGCGAAGACAAACTAATGCTAACTCGGATATCACTGATTTAGGCCTTGATTGCAACGCCTCAACGGTTGCCCGCCCCTGGCACTTGCCGGAAGCGATGCATCCCACGAATTGGTGCGTGACCGAGTCGCTAGACTTTTTGCGAAGAAGGGACCCTGGGAAACCATTTTTCTTATGGTCTTCCTTCGTTCGCCCGCATTCCCCATTGGATCCGCCACAATGTTATCTAGATATGTACAAGGACTTGGAATTTCCCGATCCTCCAATCGGAGACTGGGTGGACGAGAGTGCGGCCTTAAACGGAGCTAAGGATCCAACTTCTTCGTTCACTAATTTGCCAAAGCGCAGATTGGATCGTGCCCGTGCGGCGTATTACGCGCTAATTACGCATCTTGACGACCAAATTGGGAGGTTGATCAATGGGCTGCAGGAGTATGGAGTTTTAAATGAAACTTTGATTCTATTTACTTCTGATCATGGTGAAATGATGGGGGATCACCATTACTTCCGCAAATCTCTTCCTTATGAAGGAAGTGCTAAGATTCCTTTCATAGTGTTTGATCCGGGAGAAACGCTTGGACTTCTTGCAGGCTCCCGGCCTGATTCCATTGTAGAGCTTCGCGATATTATGCCCACATTTCTTGAAGCTGCTGGCGTCCAAATACCAGTTCCAGTAGAAGGGCAAAGTGTGTTGCCGCTGTGCAGGGGAGATCAGACATTATGGCGATCTTATATTCATGGGGAACAAGCCTATGGAGAAAAGTCCCACCACTTCTTAACGGATGGAAGAGAGAAATTTATTTGGTATTCTCAGACAGGGGAAGAGCAGTATTTTGATCTAGCGGCAGACCCCTCAGAGAAGATTAATGCGATAGGCTGTACTGATAAATTTGAGCGTATAAAAGAGTGGAGAGAGCGTCTTATTCACGAGCTGGAGGGACGAGAGGAAGGGTTTGTAAACAACGGCGAATGGATTGCCGGACGCCCAATATCTCATATTCTAAAGGCATCCCAATTGGGGAAATAATCATAACATAGGGCAACCAGAACTCACAGGTTGCCCTACGTCTGTTACGGATATAAAGAAAGGTTAGTGAATTTACCAGCTACTCCGGCGTTCAGGCAAAGGGTCCTGATCTTGAATCATTCGATGGACGAGCAATTCAACCATCGAATGGCGAATATCACTATAATCGGGATCTTCAAAACGATTGGAGTTTTCATGAGGATCCTCTTTCAAATCATACAATTCGCCGTAGGTCTCACCTGCGAAAATCACCAGCTTATAACGTGTTGTACGCAAACACTTAGCGTTAATGCCGCGGTCATGAGCAATATAAGCGGTCAGGGCAGAATTGCGCACATGGGACTCTCTTCCAGCCAGCACCTCCATCTGTGACACACCTTGAATTCCGTAGGGAGTTTTGAGACCTGCGGCTGCAAGCAGTGTGGGGACAATATCAACATGTTCCATCAAAGCAGGGACCCGTTGCCCGGAAGCAATCCCAGGACCGCGTACGATCATCGGGATTCGTGTTAACCCTTCATAAAACCACGGCCCCTTGTAAATTAGTCCATGGTCACCGAGCAGTTCTCCATGATCGCTGGTAAAGAGGATGACTACATCATCGTACATTTCTTTTTGACGCCAAGCTTTTATAATACGTCCGATCTGCGCATCAATGAAGGTAATCATCGCATAATAATTTCGGGTGAGCCGTTTCATATGCGCTTCATCAAGAGAATGCTCCTCACCGCCACCAGGCCAATATCCTCCCTGACTCTGACGCAGCAGATGTGGAGGACGAAGATGCACGTCATCTGCTTCTCTGGCTGGAGATGGAATGTCAGTGTCAGCGTACATATCCGCGTAAGCTTTTGGAGGGTCAAAGGGGTGATGTGGATCGACGAAACTGGTCCATAAAAATAGCGGTTGCTCGGTTTTGTGGGCGAGGATAGCATCGATACTCCGTTCAGCAATCCAATAAGTCTGATGCAGCTCCGGAGGGAGTTCGCTCTCCCACACATCGTTTTGAGCATTAGAAGCTCTGTAATGGTCCTTGCTGAAACGCTCTGCCACTTCAGGGTTACGCTGTCTAAGCCACTCCATATATTCCCCGATACAATTATCTTCCGTAATATGATGTTCATCAAATCCGTAGTACGTTCCATCGGAAGCTCTTCCGCGGTCACGATAAGCAGGCTCTTCATATTCTTGTGAAAAGTTCCCCTTCATCTGAGGGCGGAAATGCATCTTTCCTATACCGATGGTTTCATAATCCGCTTTCTTTAAATGATCGCATAAGGTAAGTTCGTCTTCTCTGAGTGTGGTACCGATGTTCCAGGCACCATGAACATGCGGATACCTGCCTGTAAAAATGGAAGAACGTGAAGGCGTGCAAACGGGACTAGCGCAGTAAGCGCCAGTGAAGAGTGTGCCTTCCGAAGCAAGCTGGTCAAGTTCAGGTGTCAGTACGGAAGCGTTTTCGATACCTAGTGCGTCCGCGCGCATTTGATCTGTGGTAATTAACCAAATATGAGTTCTTTTTGACATCCGTAATAACCCCCTATGAATATAGTGTATAGCATCACAAAAGCCCCTAGCAACCAATGAATTCTCCATATATTTCATTAGAATCGTCCATATGGGTTGATATTTTTATTACCTATAATTAAATAGTCTATCTCAATGTTGGAGGAGAAATTATATGCGGAAGTTATCCATATCAGGGGATCATTTTATATTGGACGAACAACCCATCCGGTTGCTTTCTGGTGCGCTTCATTATTTCCGGATCGTTCCGGAATATTGGCAGGATCGTTTGCTGAAGCTGAAGGCTTGTGGATTGAATACTGTTGAAACCTATATTCCTTGGAATTTACACGAACCAGAGGAGGGGAACTTCAATTTTGCTGGATTTGCTGACATCGAGGCTTTCGTTAGACTTGCCGGAGAGCTTGGTTTGCACGTGATTTTGCGGCCAAGTCCTTATATTTGTGCGGAATGGGAATTCGGTGGATTGCCAGCTTGGTTACTTGCGGACAATAACATACAACTGCGTTGTAATGATAACGTCTATTTATCTAAGTTGGATGCCTATTTCGATGAGTTGCTTCCACGTCTGCGGCCCTTGTTAAGCACTAACGGTGGGCCTGTGCTTGCCCTTCAAGTAGAGAACGAATATGGAAGCTTTGGTAGTGATAAGACTTACCTGAATGATCTAAAAGCAGGAATAATCGCCCGCGGCATGGACGTTTTGCTGTTTACTTCAGATGGAGCTGAAGATCATATGCTCCAAGGCGGTATGATTGACGGAGTGTTCGCCACTGTAAATTTTGGTTCACGGGCAAAGGAAGCCTTTGCTAAACTACGTGAATATCAGCCTACGGGACCGTTGATGTGTATGGAATTCTGGAATGGATGGTTTGACCACTGGATGAAACCGCATAATACACGCCCCGAATCTGAAGTAGCGGAGACTTTGGATGAAATGCTGGCTTTAGGAGCCTCTGTTAACTTCTATATGTTCCATGGGGGGACGAATTTTGGATTTATGAATGGGGCAAATCTTTTTGACAAATATGAGCCCATCGTAACCAGCTACGATTATGATACGCTGCTGGACGAATCCGGTAAGCCAACTGCAAAATTCTATGCAGCACGAAAAATAATTGAGAAATACGTAACGTTACCGCCACTGGAATTACCGCCGTTATTAAAGTCACAAGCTTATGGTAAAGTGTTGATGACAGAAGCAGCACCACTGTTCACTCAGTTAGACGTTTTGTCTACCCCAGAACATAGAGCATGTCCCGAGCCAATGGAGAAACTGGGTCAGAATCATGGGTTCATCTTATATTCGACGAGGATCAGTGGACCCCGCAGCAGTATGGAGCTCGTCCTTCAAGAAGTACGTGATCGTGCGCTTGTATTCGCGAATGGGGCCTTTGTCGGTACAGTTGAACGCTGGGATCCGCGAGGAATTCCATTAGAGGTTCCAACGGAGGGACTGCAGATCGACATCCTTGTGGAGAATATGGGGCGTGTAAATTATGGCCCGCTGCTTTGTGATCCAAAAGGCATAACCTGTGGCGTTAGACTCGGCTATCAATTCCTGCATGATTGGACCATTCATTCTTTGCCTTTAACCAATCTTAAGGGATTATCATTCACACCGATAGATTGCGAGCAACGTCAGCAGCCTACTTTTTACCGGGGGAGCTTTCAAGTCAGTAAGTCTGAGGATACTTTTTTGCGGCTGGACGGATGGAGTAAAGGTCAGGTTTTCATAAACGGCTTTAATTTAGGGCGCTACTGGGAGCAGGGTCCAACTAAAACACTATACTTACCAGCTCCGCTTCTGCGTCAAGGTGATAACGAGCTTATCTTATTCGAACTACATGGCGTAATGGAGCCAGTAGTTACTTTTGTAGATACACCGGTGCTCACATGATATTTAACGGTTGAGTAAGTATCATGATTCTATAGTACGGGTCTGATGATTTTTAATATATAATCAAAACAGCCCAACAATTTATAGGAACTGAAAATGCACGATTAGGGTGGGTTAGAGGAGGATTTTAAATGAGCTATGATTTGATGGCATTTGAGACGTCTAAAGCACCGCAAGAGAGAGCAACGTTTATGGAGTGGTATGAGCAGCAAGTGCAGTGGTCGGAAGACCATGCCTATAACGATCCATCGGTTTTATCGGAGGCGCTGCAACGCTTTTATAGTGAGTTGTCTGAGCAATTTCCTAATATGAATGTAGAGGACGAGATTTTTGAGGCGATGGAGGAAGCCGGAACGGATAACCGGTTAACTGACTACTCGCTTGGCTCATCCGTCATCTATGCGGCTTTTGCGTATTCCGTAGCTGACGAAGCTTATACGGCGATGCGGGAGTTGGCTATAAAACATAAAGTTGGATTTTTTGATGTAAGCAGCAACGAAGGTGATATTATTTTTCCTTGAAGCAATATGATTTAGAGTGTAGACAGCTGGTTGCTCTCCTAGTTGTGAATGAAGGGGCAACCAGCATGTTTTTTATCTTCTTTACTCTACTACAGACGGAATAATACACTCCTTAATCAGAGGCCAGCGGTCACGAGGCTGAAGTGTGAATTCTGAGGCGATGGTTACGACAAGATCCTTTTCTGGAATGCAGCAAATGACATTACCACCATCACCTAACGCTGAGTAGGTGTAAACCCCGTCTTCTTCGCGTAGCCACCACAAGTAACCGTAATGATTAGGGTTCATCGCTGTTGATTCCTCAATCCATGTCTCCGAAATGATCTGATTTTGCTCCCATTGTCCACGGTTCAAATATAATAAACCAAAACGCGCCATATCGCGTGGAGACAACGTAAGTCCCCATCCTCCTGTGGTGATACGATTTGGGTCTTCCACCCACCCCTTCACATTTACCCCAAACAAATCATCGAACCCAAATGAGCTCATCTCATAATCCGGGATTTCATTCATTCCGATAGGTTTAAATAAACGTTCGTTGGCGAACTCACGGGCACTTTGTCCAGTGCTGCGCGTGATGATGGCAGAAAGCAGATGTGCTCCAGCGGTAGAATATTTGAAATCCCCAATTGTTCCTTGTTGGCCTAGCATATCCAGCGTATATTTTACCCAGTCAGGCTGCATACACATTTGCTCCAGCGGTTCGTGCCAATCTGCAAAAGCATAAGGTGCGGTCATCGTAAGGAGATGGTGCAAGGTGATTTCTTGTTTTTGCGGATCTTGAGCAGCGTTTGGAACATAGTCCGGGAAAAACTCCAGTACCTTTTGATCTGCATTGTTAATAAAGCCAGCATCTATGGCAATGCCTATGAGCGCGGATATGATACTTTTTGTTACAGAGGCCACATGATGTGTGTCATTCGGGCCAGCGCCATTATAATATTTTTCATAAGCGATAGTTCCACTTCTTATCACAACAATCCCGTTGATATTGCTATACTCGGATTTGATCCTTGATTCTAGTTCTGAAAGCATATCAGCATCCATTCCCAAGTTTGCGGGGGCTGAGATTTGCCAATCTGAAGTTGGATAATTGTTTTTGAGCATGAAAGTAACTCCTTTATGAATTTTTTTTCTTTACTGGAAAATAGACCTCGGTAACCAGATCCTCAGGCACAGCGGCTTGTATCGGGTCCGTTACATATATTTCATAGGGCGAATTCACCATTTCATAACCTTCATTTTCTATCCATTCTCTCAGCTTTGCATAGACCGAGGTCAATTCTGAATAGGCGCCTTTAAGAACAGATCTCGCACAAAGAGCATCAGGCAAATCTCTTGTACCTTTTACAACCTCTTTTATGGGGAGAGCAAACTCTGTATCATTTCCGGCTGGATTATATTCATGGCTGTGATAAATTGTTATTGGCGTACCGAGCAAAGTGAGTTTTTCAGTGGCGATTTTTTCATATAGCCCGCTAAAATAATGTCCATAACCTAGCGCATAGTCATCACTGCTCAACATCTGACGCGTAAAAAGAATATTCATAGGCTGAGTTTCAACAAGCTCTACTTTTATCTCATTCAGGTAGGACATCATGGGGATACCTTTCTCCAAATTTAATACATCACTATTGATTTGTTTTAAGGTGTATTCATAAGTACTTATTTTCTCCTGTATTTCTTTTTTCTTGAGATTAAGGGCTGAGTAGAGCTTCTCTTCTGAATGATCCTGTTCCCATTGCAAAATGTCTCTGATTTCTTCCAGCGAGAAATAATAAGCTTTTAGACGATTGATAAAAAGCATTTTTTTAAGTTGTTTGATGGAGTAATACCTATAACCGTTCTCAGGGTTAATCTCATCGGGATGAATTAATCCGATCTCATCATAATATCGAAGCGTCTTCGTAGAAACTTCGCATATCTTCGAGAATTCTCCAATCGACAGCAAAAAGTCATCTCCTTTTTTCGTTTGAATTAAGCTTCCAAGCTAAAACATCGATGTTTGGTTCTAGATCTACTTAACACCTTACCCTAAGGTCAAAGTCAACAGCAAAATAGTGAACCGATTCCAAGGTTACGACAATATATAGGTAAATGGCCATTCAGAAAGGAGTAGCCAACGGGGCTACCCTTATTTATTAGAGTGTATCATTTTAGCTAAAGCCTTCAAATATTTCCCATAAAACTTCTAGAACATGTTAAGATTTTCACAAGAAAAGATTATAGGAATGGAGAGGAGAACATTTTGTCTAGAAAAAAATACGTATCTTTATTCGTTTTGTTTATCGTCCTGTTATCGGGTTGCGAAAAAAACAATGCCGATATATCCAATAATACAGATGTAGATGTAACTGATGATCAAGAATATAACTTGCTGATTACGAATAACAGTCCGTTATTTTTAAAAAGTGTAGTTGTTACCGTTGATGAAGGAAATGACGTTCAAATTAACTCTTTGATCGACAGTAATATTAAGCATGGTGGGGTAGCAAAGTTCCCCATAGATAATGGAAAGCATTTATTTAAGGTTACACTCAATCCGAAAGATAATTACTCGGTCAGTAAAGAATTTAAGGAAGAATTTAAAGCAGGAGAGATTGTTGAATATCAGATCCTAATAGAACAAAACGAAGTATCTATTCAAAAGATTAAGGATATTAAATAGCAGACTCAATTATAGCAATGAAAAAGCAGGTGGACTTGCCACCTGCTTTACCGATCACCACACTTTAATATAATTTTTGCCCTTATTCAAAAGTGTAAGAGGTCCTAAAGTGCTTTTATGTTCTTTCTTTTTATCCAGAAAATCTGTATCCAGGATTATATTGCTGCCATCCGGATTCTCAAACTCGGCATCCACGATGCGCACCCGCGGCAAAGTCTCAGTTGAATGTACCTCACCTAAGAAGTTAACGAAGCTTTCAGGCAGATCAATAGAAAGGAATCCTTCTTCTCCTTGATCTACAATAAAGAAGTCTGGACCAAAGCTTTCCTCAACCAGCTTTACATTCTCTCTTTCGAAAGGCTCAGCACCGTTTAAATAAGCGTTGTTATTAATGAACATAGGCTGTTCAACGAGTTCAAACTCCTCAAGATCACCGTGTAACTTATGGACATTCTCGATATACTCCGCCAAAGAGGTGGTGTAGTTATTGAAATGTGATGTTCCCACGCCTGTCCATCCGTCTTTTCCAACAATGATATTGTTATAGAATCGATCGTCCCCACCATAAATAAGTGAGAAACCGGCAATTTTTGTACTATGCGGAAGATGATATTGCGTGGACCGGTTTAGTACCTTTCGATGAACCATCCTGCCGCCGATCAGATTGTTGATATAGGCTCCACCTTGGGCTACATTCTCCAAAGCATGTTTAGCTGTCAAGATATTATGGTCAACAATGTAAGGGCCATGGCTTACTTCTATAAACAAATCCCGGTGATTTTGATAGAACAGATTTTTACTGATTCTTGTCCCTTGGGTCTGCCAATCCAGCCATAAACCTAAAGTACAATCGTGAATCCGGTTATGGTGGATGTGAGTATCGATCGGTGCGTGAAGCTTGATCCCGGCAATTTCGTGGCCCCAGAATTCCCGTTTTATCGCAATGTTGTAAATATGGTTATGATGAATTTCGCTGAAAATACAACCTAAGTGGCCGACGATGGCATTTTGGCCGCAATCATAAATGGTATTATGGCGGATAAGATGTGAACCGATCGATTCTTTGCTCCAGCCCTGACGCTCAGCAGTAAAGACGGATTCAAGCTGATATTGATATCCGGGTTTGTCTTTTCGAATGGTACGGTAATTATGGCCTGTGGAAGCTTCTTTGCCGATACTGATAGCGCTGCATTTTGCATCGTGAATGATATTATTTTCAATAATCCAGCCTTTGCTCCAGTTAGTGCCCAGCAGTCCGGGCTGGTCTGCCGTTGGAGGTGCCCAAGGTGTTGCCGCATGCGCCATTTCAAAACCTTTTACAGTAATATAATCAATCCCGGTTTCTTCAGGGTAGAAACAAGATCTGCGTACATTGATTTCTACCAGTTCTTTGTTCGGGTTGGCACCTTGGAAATTAGCGTAAATCGTGGTGTGGTCAGGGCTTACTTTGGCAAACCAAACATAGGTCGTCTGTTTTGGATTTTGGACCGGAACCATCTCATGTGTCCAGAGATCCTTGAACTCCAGCTTTTCGACGGGAGCTGCCAGTTGATCATACTGACTGACCTCATAAAAAGACATGCCATTTAGATATACATCGCCTAAGTGTCTTGTCTCCTCTATAGTGACGAGCCAATCGCCAGACACTTCCTCAACATACGGATTAAAGCTGCCAAAAAACGTGTTCGGCAAGATCGCTTTCCAAATATGATTCTCAACCTGCTGCCAATCTTGTATATGTTCAGAGCCTTTTATGACAACCTGCTCGTCTTCAGCGGCTTGATAAATAATTCTTCTTTGTTCGCTTAATCCTTTGTATCTCGGTTTTACCCATTCGCGATATATCCCTTCATGAACGATAACCTTATCCCCAGCCACAGCTGCTGAAGCCGCTTTATTGATGGTTAAAAAAGGATCATGTTGAGTACCTTGACCTTGATCTGAACCAGTTTTTGATACGTGATATTCCATTGTCCTATAACCTCCGCTTGGTTGACTTTATCCAATATTATAGGAAATAACGTTGTTAGTTCTATACTTTATATAGTACACTTTAAGACAAAATTAGTGTTTTCGTGAAGGAGAATCTACTTGTGGCCCTTTTTTGAAAAACATGGTGTCGGCGAAAAAGATTACTTTAAACTCATTCCCTTGAAAAACTATCATTTTCCACTTCATTTTCATCGGGCATTTGAGATTATTTATGTCAACGACGGGCAGTTATCTATCACCATTGACGGGAAAAGCTATCAGGTGCAGAAAAATGATCTGGTTTTTATTTTTCCTAATCAGATGCATGAATTTGAGACGATTGATTTTTCGGAGATTATGGTGATCCTTTTTTCCACAGAATTGATAGGTGATTTTCACATGAATTATAAAAGCTTTATTCCAACTGACAATGTCCTCCATGCTGTGAATGAACCTGATTGTACAAAGCTGGATTCGATTTATAGCCAGAAAAGTTTCCTGTATGGTGTATGCGCGGAGTTGATCTGTCAGACATCATTTGCTCCGGTCAAACAGTCCCCGCAAACAAAGGTGCTCTATAAAATCCTGCTTTTTGTAGAACAAAATTATTCTGCCGATTGCACATTGAAAGCTGTAGCAAAACATCTGCAATATGATTACCCGTATTTATCAAAGCTGTTTGTTCAGCTGATGAAAATGCCCTTCACAGATTACTTGAATCACTATCGGATCTCACACGCATGTTATATATTAAAAAACTCGAATCTGACTATTGGTGAAGTCGCCAACCTTTGCGGCTATAGCAACTTACGGTCATTTCATCGGAATTTCCAGAAAATCACCCATCAATCGCCGAAAGGGTATCGGGTTTCCAATCCGCCTGATAAGAAAATGAACTAGAAGACTTTAAGAGGGTAGGGAAGAGGATAAAAAGAACTCCAAAACCACGAGTATAGTGGTCTTGGAGTTCTTCTTTTTTTTATTGTTGCATCATAATTCTGTAAATCAGCATGGCTGCTTCGGCACGTGTGGAATGGGCAGTTGGTGTAAGCTGCTGCTGAGAGTCTCCTTTAATGAGACCTGCTGATACCAGCGCCGCAATATCATTTGCCGCATAATTAGAAATTTGATTATGGTCAGTGTAGCCGTCTAATGCAGAGGAAGAGGTCGTATTCGATTTCCATACCTCTGCAGCCTTCAATGCCCTAGCTGCCATAACAAACATCTCTTGTCTGGAGATGGAATCATGAGGATGGTAAAGACCGTCGGTTTGGCCCGTAACGACCCCTAATTTCTGAGCAGTCATAAGTCCCTCATAAAAATAATCGTTAGGTGACACATCAGCAAAGCTATTTCCTTCTGCTGCGGATAGACCTAAAGCTCTAACTAATAAAAGTGCGAAATCTGCACGTGTAATAGTCTGTTCGGGTCTAAACTCTGTTTCCGTTACACCATTAATGACACCTTTTGATGTTAGTACTTCTACAATAAACTTCGCCCAATGAGAATCTGTTATATCCCTGAACGTTTTGTGATTGTAAACGGCGGCGTATTGTCCAGATGAATTTGTTGTTGAGAAAATAGCTTGCTTCTTATCTGAATCATAATTCCCGCCTAATACCGGTTGAATGACTCCGTACTCATTGACTTTCCACACTACAATAAAGGTGTTGTTCAATGGAGGTACAGCTTCTAGATAAGGAAGCCCAATTTGTATGGCTGAATTTAAGCTCTCTAATTGAACTGTTGTACCATCCAAAAGTAGCTCGTAATCAATAAGCGAACTTTCACCCAATCGGTTCTTTAAACTTCCTGTTGTATCGACAGATTTGAGGAGCAAAGTAACTGTCTTCACATTGTCCAGTGTCTTCGCCGGGAATAGATTATCCGGAAGTACAAAGGTAGCTAGTGTTGTATTGATCTCAAGCTGCAATGTGGAAGTTCCAACAAGAAATGCAGCGGCAGGGAGAGTGACTTCAAATGAGCTATCATCTGACGATTGTTCCTCTGCAAGCTGAATTCTTAGGATTTTATGGCCTGCAGAATTAGGTTTGGCTAAAGCGATAATCTTTTGTAAGGAAGATTCAGTCAATATCGCACTAGTTTTTCCTCCATTCATAGTAGTAGGTATCTCAATCCTTACGCTACCGTCCAAATGGAGTATAGTAGTGGCCGAATCTCCAACCGATGATCCGGAACTGCCTGAGCTCGGGGCAGCCGTCGGACTTGGAGAAGCCGTCGGACTCGGAGAAACAGTCGGACTCGGAGAAGCCGTCGGGCTCGGAGAAACAGTCGGACTCGGAGAAGCCGTCGGGCTCGGAGAAGCCGTCGGGCTCGGAGAAACAGTCGGACTCGGTGAGGCAGTCGGACTTGGAGAAGCCGTTGGACTCGGTGAGGCAGTCGGACTTGGAGAAGCCGTCGGACTTGGTTCCGGACCATCCAAAGGAATGAACTTCAAGAAATCGCCCCAGATTATATTCCCGTCAGCATCCCGAGAGTAATTGACTACAGGATTTAAGCTGACAAAGTTAGAATCGCTCAGTTCTTTTCCTGATTTATTCGCCGATCGCGTGCCGTCAAACATGAAATTATTGTCCGCAGCTAAAGAAGCTGGATATTGGTCTTTTGCAATGTTGGCAGTTCGGTAAGATAAGAAACCGTCAATCGTAAAGTCTGGAGTAATGTGATCATAAGTGGTGAAGCTTATATTACCACGCGTATTGTTAAATCCGATGTTGTTGATGGCGATCACACCTGGATTACTATTGCTTGTAAAACCATAAGCGCCATTACCAAAGGCGATGGAATCGCGGATGGTATGTGTGACATGAATGCCTTCGCCACCAAGCTTGAAGCCATTTTTATCACCGGCACCTACGGTTCCGTCTGTTAAGAACCCATTGTTGAAGGCGGCGCTGTGCTCAATCAGCACTGAACCTATCGCTCCTGAGCCTGCTTTCGTATATAAGTCCCAGCCATCGTCGATATTATTATGCGCCAGACAACCTCTAAAAATATTACCAACACCCGCAGTCAATTTCGCCGCAAAGCCATCGGCATTATTGTCGGATGGATCACGGTTGTCGAAGGAGGTACTGTTGAGAATTAAGTTGTAGGAAGGCCATTCACTGAGTTCTATCGCGGTACCATCTGTTCGGCTGATTTGTAGACCAGTGTCACCATTCGCATAGAAACGGCTATTTTCAACGATGTTATAATTGCCTCCCACTGTAAAGCCCTTGGTATTCCCAGCTGAGCGAGTGAAATCAAGTCCCTTCACATGCCAATAGTTTCCGCTCAAGAGAACGCCTTCTGTTTTTTTGTCAAAATCAAAGATAGGTCTTGCTCCTGGTGCTGCTTCTATATACTTTTTGGCGGAGGCTTTACCATCATTGTACTTTTTAATCTCAAGTGGTGATTTCCGCACATAACGACCCTCAAGCACAATAATATGCTGACCTGGTTTAACGAAATCAATCGCAGTATCGATATCAAGTGGGAGATTGATCGTTCCATCTCCGGAGCGTGATCCGGTGGGCGATACGTAGATCTCATCATCTTCGTTATAACTTTTTAGGGTGACGGTAAAGTTGCTGATGATCTTCTCATAAGAGGTCAAATACTGAGTATCATCTGGTAAAAAAGTAATGCTGAAGTTCGTATCTCCTTGATCAAGAAGTCTCGTGGGAATAGAAAGACGTTTACCAGCTATTGCCTCGATATCCTGAGCGATGATCGTAGAACCTTGCTTCAACGTCACCGTTCCGTTGACATTAGAGCGCACAATCATTTGGTAAGCTGGATCTGAGGTTTTACTTAGTGAAAGTATATTTAAGCTAGGTGTGACGGGAGTCGCAGGTGGTTCTATTTTAGGAGAATCTGTAGCTGCTGAAGTGACTGTTAATTGAATATTGCTTACATTAATTGTGGCTAAACGAGCGGCATAGAATCCGACGTACATTTTTGAATCCTGTACGCTAAGAATGTCTGGTGTGAAATGAATAGCTTGCTGGCCATTATTGAGCTGTCCTGTAAAACCACTATTCGTCTTTGCTAACGTTAAATGGTAAGGTGCTGCAGGAATAGTATTGGCAGGTGCCGGACGTTCTTTTTGAAGCATGGTGGTTTGAATCCCTTTACTGCCAGTCCCATCCGTTTTTTCAACTCCAGTGCGGACAAAAAGCTGTGTGCCCAGATCGCTTTTCGTACCGCCGCTATAACCACCGAGGGCAGCTATATTGGATGCAAAGACGCTAGAATTTCCTTGTGTGCCGATGACGTCACGTGCCATAATGCCAAAAGATTCTTGCCCGTCATATGGATTTTTTGCAAAAGCCAACACTTGGATATCCGCAGACAGCATGAAATTATCTTCCGCAGCATCTAGCTCGGTGTAATAGAAGGTAATGCCGTCATGATCTTCGGTGACTTTACCGCCGCCTTCCAATGCGATCAGTTGGGCGGATCCATCCTCGTTGACAATCGTCTGATTGTTAGCAGCTGAAGTGGACTGACCGAATTGAATGCTTTTCCAAACGGGATCCATCTTTTCTTTTACTGTAACGGAATACGTAATGGGATTAATAGAAGAATCGGTAGGGAGTATGCCAATTTCATACACTCCAGCTGCCTGATTGTCGAACTTGGAAGTGTCGAGCGTATAGCTGTTTAGCTTCTCTCTATCTGAATTATCATACACTTTGGATACGAGCAGATTTTTGCTGTCAAAGTTGTCGTTAATAAAAAAGGTAGTTATAGGATAGCTGGTGACTTCGATGCCAAGTAGTTTTTTAACGTTGACCTTAACTTGAAAAGAGGTTGTTAAGCCTTTATGCGTAATTGTGATTTTTTTATCCCCAGATGTCGTGGTGTCGAGAGGAGAGACCTTGTATTCATTGTTCAACAGCCGAATCTGTGTACCATCACTGTAATGAGCATAAACCACAAGTCCTTCTAATTTGAGGGAGTCACCGATATAGTAGAGTGTTTGTTTAGGTTCATTTCGAATTTCTAAAGCGGATAACGTCGCTGCTTTTACTTCCACGTTAAAGGTCGTTGTGATTGCCGGCGCCTCTGTTGAAGTAACGGATACCGCTGTGGAGCCTGATTGCGTAAATAGATACGGTAATAAATCGCTGACCGGTTGTCCGTTAATGGAGAGGGAATAAAGATCACTGGTCAGTTCTTTGGTCAGGAAGCCGTCGTTATAATTGGCAACAAGAACAAGACCTTCTGGATCGAAGGTATCCCCTGGGTAATATACGGTTTTAGCTGGATAATACTTCACTGATAATGAGGTCATAGATAATGGAACGATTTGCAATGGAATGCTCACGAAAGCACCGTTGTAATTAATGGTTATGATATTTTCTCCAACCTTGCTGCTATCAAAGCCTGTAACAATATAATCCGTAGAAGACAAAACTGCCTCACTCTCATCAGAAAAAATAGCCTTTATGACTAATCCAGTCAAATCAAGAGATTCACCAACCAGATAAGTGGTTTTCGTCATTGCGCTCGTATCAGCGGTTAAGCTGGTTACGATTTTGGATTCAAGCTGGATGTCTATGTCACTGAAAGTAACAGTTGCATCTCTAGCTACATAGATTCCGGCAAAAAGAGTATCTGTGAACGTATCGTCCAGTGTTATGATTTCGGTCTGATCACCCACACTTAATCGATAAGTATCTCCTGATTTTTTAATACTTAGCGAATATACAGCTCCTGCGGACGGGGCCTGGATATCGCTAAAAGGATTTAACTTCACTTGGGTGTCTTTTTTATAAAAACCTTTCATTACCTGATCCAAAGCACCCACCGCCGCATAGTTAGAAGTGGTTGTGCTTGTATCTCCGTTCGTCCCAATACTGTCGCGGAGCATAAGACCGAAGGATTTCTGGTTAGGTGTGCTGACAGTGCTATTGCTATTAAAAGCAATCACTGAAGCGGTCGCTTTCAGTTCAAAGTTCGCATCCACCGGAATCTCTTTCGAATAAAAAGATATTCCCTCATCGCTGCTGGAGATTTTGCCGCCGTAAGTCGTCATCGTTACAGAGGTTGGACTTTCAATTATAGGCTCGGGGTTCTTAGTTGGACTAGTGTTGCCTCCGAAGGCGCTGAAGCCCCAAGGTCCTAACTCGATTTGACCTTCTTGACTGAAATGAATATTACGGAACGTAACCGTAGTATTTCTAGCGGTGTAAAGGCCCGCATATTGAATGGAGCCGTCAAAGCTTTCGATCGTTTTGGTTTCATTGCCGATGCGGACAATATACAGATTTCCGGTCTTTTTGATGCTTAATTCGTAATTCTCTCCTTGGTCAGGGCGATTAACGATATCAAACACGTACCCAAGTTTCTGTAGGCTTGTATTTTGCAATTTGTGAAACGCTTTCATTTCTTGATCCAAAGCACCCACGGCGACATAATCTCCAGAGTAGGCTCCGGATTGGTTATCCCACACATTGCCGCGCAGCATTATTCCGAAGGAAACTTGGTTATTGGCTGTCCAAGCATCCACGTGAGCCGTTGCCTTCAACTCAAAATTAACACTTGGATCAACCTCTATAAAGTAATAAGCGATACCTTCCGTGCTGCCCGATACTTTGCCTCTGTCGTTCGAGCTTCGCAGTGTAGCTGATCCATCCGTATTCTCCATAATGCCAAAGTTGGCCGCAGTAATCTTGTCTTGCCCCCCAACATCACCAAATACGCTGCCTTGCCATTCACTTTGAATGTTAATCATTCCTTCATAAGGATCAGGTGCTTCCTCTGCAAACATCGATAACGGAAAAGAGGAGCACAAAAGCAGGAAGGTTACGAGCATGGCTAACAAACGTTGTTGTTTTCTCAATGATTAAAACCTCTCCTTATATGATCGATTTTGACCAAAGCTAAGCTTGATCATCCGAAATTATACGTTATCACTAAAGCGTACAGCTATAATCAATACGCCATATAACGCTGTTTATGCAGTAGGAGAGGGAGAATCTGAGTTAATGACACCCGGTTTATGCCTTTGCTTCTGCTACTTATGTGGAGTTTTCGGAGCTTGGTGTTGGTGGTTAGCACGCTGGCGTGGTGGTTACGGGCGCCGAAACTGCCGATAAGTACGTTCGCAGTGGAAGTCCGCGATCGTTTGAGCCCAAATTACTTCCGCGGTTGTCGTTACGGACCGTAATGCAGCTATTTCTGCTAATTCGCTCATTTTCCCTGAGTTTCGGACTGCATAGCTCTTAATGAGCTGAAAAAGTGGATCAGAGCAGTGTTTTTGAGTAAATAGCTGCAACGGAGTCCGATAGCGTGGCGAAAACGAGGAAATTCAGCAAATAAGGGCTATACGGTCCGAACGTAGGGAGTGCATTGGTGATAGTCGTAGGTATTCTATAAGATACGTAGATTCTGGGGAAATCAAAGCCAATACACGGGCTTGGGCTGTCGGTAATTCCTTCCGCGGTTGTCGTTACGGACCGTAAGGCAGCTATTTCAGCTAATTCGCTCATTTTCCCTGAGTTTCGGACTGCATAGCTCTTAATGAACTGAAAAAGGGGATCTGAGGGGTGCTTTTGAGTAAATAGCTGCAACTGAGTCCGATAGTGTGGTGAAAACGAAGAAAATTGGCAGATAGGGGCTATACGGTCCGAACGTAGGGAGTTCAACTGGCGAGAGTGCATTAATGGATGGCAAACAGATTAAAACTGGCTTACAAAGTGAACCAAATCATCTAAATATTGCTCAACAACAATATGTCGTGGGAAAAAGACTGCGGTCAAATATGTTCTTAATGGTGATGAGGCATTCTTTTTTGAGAGCATAGAGTGATCAGCATCAGGAAGATAGAAGACGGAGAGTAGGTTTTTAGGAATTTTTTCACGGTAAACACGTTCGGTTTCCTCAACATCTACATTTATATCTTGCCCGCCAAGAACTAAGTGGACAGGAGTAGTGAAGTTTTTTAAATCCTCGCTCGCATCTGACTGATAATTTTTAGAGAAAAAACCCCATTTTTCTTTGGAAATTAAATCGTCCGATTGTGCAATTCGCAAGTAACTTTCATATGACGCCTGTTCCTTAAGTAGCAGTAGGATTTGCGCGTTATAATCTTCTCTCTTTTTTATCTCCTTTTCCGAAAAACCTTCTAAAATCATCTCTTGTCTGGTATTGTATTGTCCTTGAGAAATCCATTGAATGGCGGGGGATACAAGAATACTGAAGGCGAGATCAGGCACTTTTTTAACAATCTTGGGAATCACCCAGCCCGCCTGACTTGCTCCCCACAAACCAATAGCTTGAGCATCAATCATAGGTAAGGCTTTAGCCCAGTTAATCGCATATATAGTTTCTTGTGCTCTATCCTCCATGCTTTGCTCTAGCCAGTTCCCTGAGGAACCCCCAATACCTGGTTTGTTAAGAGATAAGGAAGCATATCCGGCAGAGGCGAGCTTTTCCCACAAAGGTTTATATCCATCATCGTAAGTATCATTAACTGGGCCATCCCCATGAACAAAAACTACCAGTCCGACGGTTCCAGAGTAGCTTTCGGGCAGAACTAAGGTTCCTGTTAGTTGACCTTGAGGCGTATCAATTTCAATTTTTTGCTCAGTCATTGAGAAAGAATATTGCTGTAGTACGAACAAGACCGCTGCAATTAACAACGAAATGGTAATCATCCAGACAGTTAGCTTAATTTTCTTTTTCATTCATTGATCCCCCAGATTGTAGCGATGTTTTTCTTGTCATGTAATGCCAAATAGGCTCTTTAAAAAGCAAATGTCTTACCGCGCTATAGTTAGATTTAT
This sequence comes from Paenibacillus sp. FSL R5-0636, assembly GCF_037974255.1. Lineage (NCBI taxonomy): Bacteria > Bacillati > Bacillota > Bacilli > Caryophanales > Paenibacillaceae > Paenibacillus > Paenibacillus sp. FSL R5-0636. The sequence goes on along the minus strand of NZ_CP150232.1, from coordinate 4,076,648 downwards.
GGATCTCAAAGTTCAACTGCTGGTACATATTAATGGCTCGTTTATTCTTGTTAGCAACATGTAGTGTTAATTTTTCAACCTCAGAATGACTGTTTACAAAATCCGCCGCCCAACCCAGCAACTCTTTGCCAATTCCCTTATTACGGTGACTGGACCGAACAGCCAAATGAGCCACATAACACTCTTTTGCTCTAGGTTGATAATCCAAAAAATATAACCCAAGGATTAACTTACAAACATTTAAGTATCCAAATTTCTTGAATAGCTGCAAAAAGGGAGCCCGATTCAGTGGTTTAATTGATCCTTTTTTAAGGGAGAGAGTATCCTGCCATTTTAAGTAGATAGTGCCAACCACTTCTCCGTTTTCATAAGCGATTATTTGTTTAGATGATAAGGAAGTAGAATCTTGTTCCCAAAGTCTTATAAGTAGATCAGCAATTTCATTGTCCTCGAGAGAGAGGAGAGAGTGAAATTTCCCCTGAAATGCATCTACCAATAGCCTGCTTACAGCCTCACGATCTTGTTCCTGGTAATGGGCGATGATAACCTCGTTTGTACTCATTTAGTAGTATCAGCTAGGGCATGCTCGATTTGAATTTGAAGCTCATAATGAAGCTTGTCGTTGTTTAACATGGATAGGTACGATTTCTCCAGAATGATGATTGGTCCCAATACCATGTAGTGATGCCCATTTAAAAAGTGTTCCAGCTTGGCAATTTCATGATCTACATCCTGATCGTCAGCTACAAAAAATGCTTTATAGAGATAGCACCCTTTTTCTAAAAAAATGTCAGGGGCGGGAGTGGTTTCAATGGTTTCAAAGCATAAGGTTACTTGTTCAGAATCGTATACATAATGCAAATCTGTTTCAAATAAATGATGGTTCTGCGGTCTTTTTTCATATAAACTTCGCGCAGTTAGTGTTTCGTTATCCTCTAGCACCAACCACTTTTTCAGATAACGATTGTCCACATGTTTAATTTGATAATCCCCCTCCATGTTGCCATAATCTGCATGTTCTTTTAGTACCTTTTGTATAAATTGTTGCAGCATTATTAATTGGTTTATTTCTGAGTTGATTTTGTTTAGCGATTTCTCTAACAGCTGTTGGTAGTCATTCGTTGCGGATTTATTCATACTTTGGTTAATGGTACTGACAGGGATGTTTAATTTGCGGAGCAACAGGATATGTGCCAATTGATAGATCTCATCGATGCCGTACATCCGGTACTGATTATTGTCTATATAGGATGGAAACAGGATTTCTTTTTCTTCAAAATATCGAATCTGGTGGATAGATACATTCATAAGTTTTGATAGTTCTCCAATTGTAAGGTACGGATTCAAGGGCGGTGCTCCTAACTGTAAGTTATTTGATAAAATAACTATAAACCTTAGGTCAGACCTAAGGTCAAGCGTCGATTAAAATACGGGATAAGCAGAGCACTTTTTTTCTAAATAATGATTAGTAATAGTAATGGGTGGTATTGAAAAAGACTTAGATTTTGGAAGGACAATGCGGGGGTGCAACGGATTAGATTCATGATCATTTTTTTGTATGAGCCTTGCTGGTATGACCTTAGAGTTGCCATTACGGACCGTAATGCAGCTATTCGTACATTTCCGCTCGTATTCCAAAAGTTAGGGACTGCATAGCTCTTATTAGCTGCAAATCGACTCAAAATGGGGTGGTTATGAGCATATAGTTGCAACTGAGTCCGATAGCGTGGCGAAAACGAAGATAATTGGGAAATAAGAGCTATACGGTCCGAACGTAACTTTGTTAATCAAACCAAACTAATCAAAACAAACTAATCAAATCAAATCATCACATTCTAAGCTGATAGCTTCGATTCCGTTCTTTTCCACCGACGATCTCTAGTAGCTGCTGTTCAACTAACTCATGTAAAACACGTCGGGCATGACGATTAGTGACTCTAAGATGATGGGTGAGTTCAACAGGTGTGAAAGGACGCAGAAGACGTCTTGCGAAACGAAGTGTTTCAGCTTCTAACCAAGTTAATGAAGAGGGCACGTCTGAAGCCATGAATTTGCCGATGAATGCGAGTACTAGTTGTTGATATAGCTGAGGCTCGTCCGTGATTGAGGGATAGGCGATGGATAGGAAGGTCCAACCGTCTAGCGATAATAAGGAATGGCGTCTACATAAATCTTTGAATCGTCGTACATCAAGATCTCTAGCATGCGGACCGTAGCCTTGAATCTCAATTCCGCCCTTTGCTCCACCTGGCATATAGGCCAGATCAAGATAACGATAACCATTGTTGAAATCGCGCACTTCCCATTCCGGGAACAAGTAGTTGAAGTTTCCTACAGCAGGAAACCATACCGCACGTAGAAATTCGACTGTTCCATAGCCCAACCCTTTTGCAAGAAGCTCCTGTCTGCGGGGATTGTTCTCCTTATCCAAGTTGATCTGTAACCATTCCTCTAGTTGCTGTTCGAATCTGGACATTTTGTGTATCCTCCTTAAGTAATTTTTTTTGAAAAGAGAAAAAGCCGCTCCCATACAATTCCTCCTGAGCTTACCCAGGATAGAGATTGTATAAAAGCGGCGTGTTCTTCACGACCTATAGTTGCTATTATAACGAGTGCTGAGGATTTCTTCAATGAGTTACTGTGTATAAGGATGACGAATCCAAATAGGTTTTAGATGAAGGAAGCTAGCAGGGTGAACGAGCTGAATTTGCTGAAGTTAATAGTTACTCTAAAAGCGGATTCTTCCCCGCGCGGCCGCATGGCTTTTCTAGGACGATCATCATGTGGTTACTGATCCGCAAAAATGGATTACGTGCTCTGCGCAATATCATTATTCATTTTCGAACGTTGCGGACCGTATTGCAGCTATTCGTACATTTTCGCTCGTATTCCAAAAGTTACGGACTGCATAGCTCTTATTAGCTGCAAATCGACTCAAAATGGGGTAGTTATGAGCGAATAGTTGCAACTGAGTCCGATAGCGTGGCAAAACCCTCATTTTTCAGCAAATAAGGTCTCCTGAGTCCGCATGCGCGCGGTGTAAGTATTCAGAGTTCCCAACGACGTCAGAATTGTCTATCTAGTCCAAGTCGTCAGATTATCATTGTGTCCATGTCTTCCATGTCCCAAAGTCGTGTAACTCCAGCATGAACGGACCGTATTGCAGCTATTCGTACATTTTCGCTCGTATTCCAAAAGTTACGGACTGCATAGCTCTTATTAGCTGCAAATCGACTCAAAATGGGGTAGTTATGAGCGAATAGTTGCAACTGAGTCCGATAGCGTGGCAAAAACCTCATTTTTCAGCAAATAAGGTCTCCTGAGTCCGCAAGCGCCCGGCAGATACATTCGAGTTGCCAAAGTAGCACAAGTCGCCCAACTGGTCCTTTCATTTCGTCAATTAAACTCATCATGCTCATACCGTCGTCCTACTCATCGTGCTCATTTCGTCATCCTACTCATCGTGCTCACACCGTCATCCTACTCATCATGGTCATATCAGACCATCTTTTCATACAAGTCCCGCTTTTTCAGAAAAAAATCCTAATAAAGGCCCATTACTTTGTCGAATTGTGAAGGAAATTAGAAAATTTTATAGAATTATCTATGTTCATCTAAACTTTTTACTCTTCAACACGTGTTGCAGGATGGCCCTGGTGATTGCTGCAGCTTTACTCTTCCATAAAAGGGGCCGATACGATGCTCAAAAGGACATTACTTATCTATCTGATTGGTTTAATTTTATTATCTGCGATTCCTCTATCCATTCTTATGGGTCACGATAAACAAGGGAGTCACCTGCAAGTGCAGCATGGAGTCATGGATCTCGCAAATTGGGATTACGAACAGGATAAGATTATCAAGTTAGACGGTGAATGGGAGTTTTATTGGAATCACTTATTAACTCCTGAGCATTTTAGGGCGGGTAGCGCAGATATACCTGCTTCTTCAGCTTGGATGGAGGTGCCCTCCCGGTGGAACGGCAACATCGTTAATGGAAGCCCTTTACCCGCCTTCGGTTCCGCCACCTATCGGATGGTTCTAAAAAACCTGCCCGTAAGTGGGGTATTCGCCTTGAAAAAAACAAATATCCGCTTTTCAAGCAGGATTTTTGTTAATGGACAGTCAGTTATTGAGGATGGTAATCCTGCTGCTAATGAAGCTGATTATCGGTCAGGGAATATCCCGCAGATTGGGCTTTTTTCGTCTGATAAGGGAGATGTAGAAATCATAATTCAAGTCTCCAACTTCGATTATGTAAATGGGGGCATTCCGGTTTCTTTATCCTTTGGTGAGGAAGCAGCAATGATGGAGGTTCAGCAGAAGAGTACGGCCCGTGAATTTAGCACCGTTGCTATTTTAGGCACACTTGCCCTTATCTTTTTTATCTGCTTTGGGGCAGCGTCCTTATACCGTAAGCAGGATTACTCTTTACTTGTGTTTGCGACTATTTGTTTGCTGTTTGCGATATATCATGGGTTGATCGGTGAGCGTTCACTCTTACTCTTTTTCCCTAAACTTTCGTTCATAATGCTCTACAAAGTAAAGGATATAAGCTCCATCTCCTGCTTTATTGTGCTCGCAATATTTTTTTACCAAATGCACAAAAGCATAATATCTTTAAAATTTACTCAAGCCATTACGATTGTTTTAGGCAGCTTTATAATTCTGGTCGCCATCCTGCCGATTCGTTCTTACACGGTCATTTATCCGTATGTGATTATTTTATATGAGCTGATGTTAATTTGGATGTTATGTAGAGTGGCCACCCTGTATATCAGAAGCGCAGAAGTAAATAGAATCAAATTGCTGCTGATGTTTATGGCGATTCTAGCTATTAATCTATATTCCATAGATATTATTCTGTTTGCTCTTTCTATAAAAGAGAACCTTTGGCTCGGGCAGTTTTACATTGTGGCTTTTAATATCATCATGATCGTGCTGATTGTTCTACGTTTTTTTGAAGCCTACCATACCATAGACGAGATGAAAAACCAGTTGATCGGGCTGGATAAAATTAAAGATGAATTCCTTTCCAACACCTCACATGAACTAAAAACACCTCTAAATGCCATAGTGAACATTACAGCTACGCTGCTGGATGGGGTTGAGGGTCCAGTTAATGAAAAACAAGCGCAGAATCTAGCGATCGTAATCGGGAGCGGCAGAAGATTAACACATATGGTAAATGAACTACTCGATTATTCCAAAATGAAGTACGGAGACATCACATTATACAAAAGCAAACTGGATTTGAAAGCCGTTGTTGATTCCGTCATTGGCATTCATTCTTTTCTGCTCGGAGAAAAGTCGATCCTGCTCGTTAACAGAGTCGCTTCGAATTTCCCTATGGTGAATGCAGATGGCAATCGCCTGATTCAAATTTTCCACAACTTGGTTGATAATGCGATTAAATTTACGGAACAGGGTGAAATAGAGATTAGTGCCAGAGTTATTCAGGAGTGGGTGGAAGTACGTGTGGCAGACACAGGTTTGGGAATCTCACCGGAAATGCAGGAGCGTATTTTCAAAGCTTTTGAGCAGGTGGATGAGGCGGAGATTCATAGTCATGGTGGAACAGGGCTCGGATTAAGTATTACTAAGAAGCTAGTAGAACTGCATGGCGGGAACATAGCTGTGGAATCTACAGTGGGAAAAGGTTCGGTGTTTATTTTTACACTTCCACGGTGGGATAAAGCGGTTAAGCCAATCACGAGACCTACCCTTAAGGCGGCACATTCTTATAAAGAATTAAGTTTCTCCCATGGTGGTTATCCCCTTTATATCAAAGGCGAGATCGATGAGCCCATTTTAGTAGTGGACGATGATTTTGCCAATCTGCAATCTATGATCAATCTGTTTAAGCTAGAGAAATATTCTATTGTGGTTGTTAATCGCGGGCAGATGGCACTTGAGGAGCTAGCGAAAAACACAGATTTTTTTCTGGTGGTACTGGATATTACCATGCCGGACATTTCGGGTTACGAGGTTCTGCAAAAGATTAGAGAGAGATTTACTCCTTTTGAGCTGCCTGTGTTAATGCTGACGGCCAAGAACAGGGTGAGCGATATGAAGATGTCCATGGATAACGGCGCGAATGACTATGTGGGAAAACCTTTTGAAGCTGAAGAGCTAATGGCACGTGTTAAAAGTCTGACCCGATTGAGAGCTTCCGTGAAGACTGCCAAAGACGCCGAAATAGCTTTTTTACGATCCCAGATCAAACCTCATTTCTTATACAATGCTCTGAATTCAATTGCTGAACTATGTGTGGAAGAACCTGAGAAGGCCGAAGAGTTGACACTGCAGCTGTCACAGTATTTGCGAAGCAGCTTTGATTTCAAACAACTGGATTCACTAACGAGTCTGGAGAATGAGATTGAGCTGGTAGAGGCTTATATCAATATTGAAAAAGCACGCTTCGGTGCCAGATTAAATGTGGAATATGATGTGAGAGTTAATACGGATTACCGGATTCCTCCGCTGATTCTACAGCCTTTGGTCGAAAATGCAATAAGGCATGGCCTAATGTCCAATTTGCGGGGTGGCACGGTAAATATATCTGTAAAAGAATTAGAGAATTCGGTGATTAGCTTTATTGTGGAGGATAATGGATCTGGAATGAGTGAGCATAAATTGAAAGAAGTAATGAAGTCAGATGTAGATAAAAGAGGGGTGGGGCTGTGGAATATCAGTCAGCGCATCAAGCTATTATATGGAAAAAATATTCATATTCAAAGTGCTGAAGGATTAGGCACAACGGTATCTTTTGAAATTCCAATACAGCAGCTTAAGCGGATGGGAGGTTAAGGCATGCTGCGAGCGATTATTGTAGATGATGAGGAGTTATCGGTAAAACGCCTGAAGCGGATCTTATCGCAGAGCGGAGAGATTGAAGTCTATGAGACGTTTTTGGATCCAGCGGAAGCCTATGCTTTTGCGAAGGCCCAACCGATAGATGTAGCTTTTTTGGATATTTCTATGCCTGAGACGAATGGGATGAAGCTTTCTAGCCTTTTGCATGAATTGGATGAATCGATAGATGTGGTTTTTGTAACCGGATTTGATGAGTATGCGCTGCAGGCTTTTGACCTAAGTGCAGTGGATTATCTTTTGAAGCCTGTAACTGCGGAGCGGTTGTCTAAGACGTTAGAGAAACTCAAAAAAATGAATCGAAATACAACGGCTGAGCCTACGTTAGAAGTTTTTTTATTTAATGGTTTAAAAGTGTATCGCAGAGCGCAGAACAGAGAGCTAATCAAGCTGAGAAGTCCAAAAACAGAAGAATTATTTGCTTTTCTGGTTAGTAAAGGAACGGTTAGCCGGGAGGAAATTATCGACACGTTGTGGAGCGGATTGGAGCCTGAAAAAGCATGGAAGAATCTGAACTCGACGCTGTATTATATTCGAAAAGCAATCGGCGCCAATTATATAAAAGCAAGCAGGAACGAAATTCATGTAGTAGAGAGCAGCATTTATTGTGATCTGTATGAATTTGAGCGATTGTTAAAGCAAATCAGGCAAACCTCTGAAAGACATGTTGAATGGATGATTCAAGCAGAAGTTTTATACTCAGGAGCATTACTCAAAGGAAAAGCTTATGAATGGGCTAGTAGCAGGACCCGGAGACTCGAGCATGAATATATAGGATTGCTGGAGCTGGCTGCAAGATTTCATTTAGAGCAGAATCAGCAGCATCAAGCACTACATTATTTTGGAGAAATATTAAAATTAGATTCCTTGCGAGAGGACATCTATCATGAAATCATCAACTTATTAATTGAATTAGGGCGAATGAATGAAGCACAGCGGAAATTTGGCCAATTGGAAGAGATGTTGCAGCAAGAGCTCGGAACAACACCCGATCCTAAACTCAAAGCGTTAATTAAACAGAAGTTATTGTAATGGAAGGAACCTTCGAATGGATGGTTATCGAGGGTTCTTATTTTGTTTATTTTTTGTTTATCTTAATTTTGTATAATACTCTCGATTATTGTCGAATTAATGACATGATTTATGCTAGAGGGGGAAATAGAGTTTGAAGCCATCATTTATGAAAATAGGCATTAGTATTTCTTTATGTACTGGACTTGTGGTGCAGGGGGTGGGTCCTATGCAAACTCCAATCATAAGTGCAAAAGCTAGTTTCGGTTGGATCGAGAATAGCCCAGCTATAATAACGTCCATCAATGAAGATGACTATTCCAACGCAGGGGTTGAGGTAGCCAGCTTTTTGACAGGAAAAGTATCGGATCCAGCGTCAACAGGGATTGCTGTAGTAGCTTTAGATAATACCAAAGGGGCCTGGCAGTATTACAACACGGTGGGAAGAATTTGGTATAATATCGAGCCGGTGTCGAACAGTAATGCTTTTCTGCTGCTGAAATCGGAGAAAATCCGTTTTGTCCCGGCGAAAGACTGGAACGGAACGGCATCTATTAGCTTTAAGCTATGGGATACAACAGCATCCAGTTATCAAAATTATCAAAAAAATGCGAATACCACAGTATCTGCCGCGTTCAGCTCAGATCCGGGTATAGCCGTAATTACTGTAAATCCAGTGAACGATGCACCTTATCTGACAGAACTAAATGGTGGGGACTATCTTAGTTTTGACGGCAACGGGGATTATGTGACCTTCCCGGATCAACGGATTTATGGGAATTCTTTTACAGTTGAAGGATTTTTGAAGGTAGATGCTTTTCAGACCTGGATGAGATTTTTTGAATCATCGATCGCAGAGCAGAACCACAATATTTTTGTGGGTTTTAACGGCAAACGGATGAATTTCACTGCCTACACTAATAAGGGAGATATTAATGTCACTGAGGATTTCCCGATTTCTAAATGGGTTCATGTCGCGATTGTTTATGATCACAGTCAGAAAAAGGGACGGATTTATTGGGATGGTGTACTTAAGGAAGAAGGGGCTATGGATTTAAGTACTGTAGGCAACGTTGCACGTCCGAATAACTGGCTTGGAAAAAGCACGTGGAGACAGGACGGAGATTATAACGGTGGAATGAGAGACGTGAGGTTCTGGAGTAAAGCCAAGACCCAAAGTGATATTGTTCGAGAAATGAATGTCGACTTGACAGGCTCGGAGCCTAATCTGGCTTTAAACTATAAATTAGCGAATAGCAATGATGGGAATGTCGCTATTAATACTTCTGGTCTTCCCCTTAAGAACGGTACAATTACTGGGGCAACCTGGAAGCAGGACACAGGTTTTATGGGGAATACTACAACCGATAAAAACAAGTCGGTCTCACGATCCTTTAAGGTCCTCGATGTGGATGGAGATGACCTACAAGTATCAGCTACTTCCTCGAATACGCTCTTAATTCCGAATAATGGACTGAAAATAAGTGGAAGTGGTGAGCAACGAACTTTAGAAATAACACCCGCAGCGAATGCTTTTGGCACCAGTGTGATTTCAGTCAATGTAAGTGATGGAACATTAAACAACACCTACACTTTTAATGTGACGGTAAACAATACGGGGGATGTAATCGTAACCGGAGTGTCTTTGGATAAACCATCACTGAGTTTAACACAAGGAGAAGCAGGGGACACACTTAGTGCCGTAGTAACACCTGCTGATGCCACGAACAAAACAGTAAATTGGAGCTCTAGTGATGAAACTGTTGCAACCGTTGTAAACGGAGTGGTAACTCCAGTTGGCGTTGGAACAGCGATCATCACGGTAACGACTACTGATGGAAGTTTTACTGCTTCGTCTGTAGTAAATGTGAGTGCCCCAATCCCACCCGTTGTGGACGTAACTGGAGTGAAGCTAGATCAGGAGACACTGGAATTAACAGCTGGAGAAGCTGATGGACTCCTAAAAGCAACAATAGAACCTGCCAATGCAACGGATAAAGACGTGATCTGGAGCTCCAGCGATGAGACAGTTGCGACCGTTGTAAACGGAGTGGTAACTCCGGTTGGTGAGGGTACAGCTGTTATTACGGTAACGACGAAAGATGGAAGTTTTAAGGCTTCAACCACAGTAAATGTAAGTGCTCCAATCCCGTCGGTTGTGGACGTAACTGGAGTGAAGCTAGATCAGGAGACACTGGAATTAACAGCTGGAGAAGCTGATGGAATCCTAAAAGCAACAATAGAGCCTGCCAATGCAACGGATAAAGACGTGATCTGGAGCTCTAGCGATGAGACAGTTGCGACCGTTATAAACGGAGTGGTAACTCCGGTTGGAGAGGGTAAAGCAGTTATTACGGTAACGACGAAAGATGGAAGTTTTACAGCTTCGTCTGTAGTAAATGTGAGTGCTCCAATCCCGCCGGTTGTGGACGTAACTGGAGTGAAGCTAGATCAGGAGACACTGGAATTAACAGCTGGTGAAGCTGATGGACTCCTAAAAGCAACAATAGAGCCTGCCAATGCAACGGATAAAGATGTGATCTGGAGCTCCAGCGATGAGACAGTCGCGACCGTTGTGAACGGAGTAGTAACTCCGGTTGGTGAGGGTAACGCAGTTATTACGGTAACGACCAAAGATGGAAGTTTTAAGGCTTCAACCACAGTAAATGTAGCCGCTCCTAAGCCACCTAGCGTTATCGTAACTGGGGTGACTTTAGACCATACAGAACTTAACTTAACGGTGGGTGAAGGCGACGGTAATCTACAAGTTACAGTAGCACCTGCTAATGCGACAAATAAAGGTGTGATCTGGAGCTCCAGCGATGAGACAGTAGCTAAGGTTGTTTATGGAGTAGTAACTCCGATTGGTGAGGGAACAGCCATCATTACGGTAACGACGAAAGATGGAAGTTATACGGCTTCTACAACCGTCACTGTGAAGGCTCCTGTTAAGCCAGTTACAGCACCAGGAATTCCAACATCTGTAACTGCAACTGCAGAGAATGGTCAAGCAATCATCACCTTTATACCGCCGGTGAACGATGGAGGCAGCGAAATCATAGGATATATTGTAACTGCTAATCCGGGAGGTTTGACGGTTACGGGAACTGGAAGTCCGCTGACAATCAGTGGTTTGACGAATGGAACAAGCTATACCTTCACGATACAGGCAATCAATAAAGCTGGCATCAGCGAATCCTCTGCTGAGTCCAATGCAGTTGTTCCTAGCACTTCATCTGGTGGTGATGTTGTTGTTCCGTGGCAACCAACCCCATCAGCAACTCCGGCACCTGTGGTAAATGATGCTTCCATCCTAATCAATGGTAAAGCGGAAACAGTGGGAACCGCAACGAATGGTAAACGGAATGAGCAAACGTTAACCACCATTGTGTTAGATCAGAAGAAGCTAGAGGACAAGCTCGCCACTGAAGGTAAAGGTACGGTAGTTTCTATCGCTGCAAATAGTAAATCTGATGTTATAGTTGGCGAACTAAACGGACAAATGGTTAAAAATATGCAGGGTAATCAGGCAATTCTTGAGATCAAATCAGGAAATGCGACATTTACACTGCCTGCTCAGCAAATTAATATTGACGCTTTGAACGAGCAAATCGGCAAGTCGGTAGCTTTGCAAGATATTAAGATACAGATTGAAATTAGCGCCCCTACAGCCGATAAAGTTAAAGCTTTAGAAGCAGCTGCGCAAAAAGGATCCTTTTCATTAGTTTCCGCGCCAGTTAATTTTACGGCCAGAGGTATCTACGGAGATAAGAGTATTGAACTTTCCCAATTCAATACGTATGTTAAACGTACCATAGCCATTCCTGAGGGGATGGACCCGAACAAGATTACAACTGGAGTGTATGTTGATTCCGAAGGTTCGGTACACCATGTACCTACTAAAGTGGTTGTAATTGATGGCAAATATTTTGCTACTATCAACAGCTTAAGCGGAGGTACTTACTCAGTAATCTGGCATCCGCTTGAATTTAGTGATGTGGCTAATCACTGGGCAAAAGAGGCAGTGAACGATATGGGCTCTCGATTAGTCATTGAGGGAACAGGTAATGGTCAATTTACTCCGGATCAAGCCATTACCCGTGCAGAGTTTGCGGCGATTGTTGTACGCGGTCTGGGACTTGAGATGGAACAAGCTGCAACACCATTCTCAGATGTAAAGACCACGGATTGGTATAACAGTGCGATCAACACAGCATTTGCTTATCAATTAATTAATGGTTTTGAAGATGGTATGTTCCGCCCTGATGAACATATTACCCGCGAACAAGCGATGTTAATTATCGCCAAAGCGATGAAAATTACAGCGCTACAGACTAAGCTTTCTGTTCAATCGGCTGACGTTTTGTTAGCTCCATTTACAGATAGTAGTGAGGTTTCTAACTGGGCGATCAGTGGAGTTACTGACACTTTGCAGGCAGGCATTATCATGGGAAGAAGCAGTAAAGGGCTTGCTCCAAAAGATGATATGACAAGAGCTGAGGTTGCAGAGATCGTGAAGCGGCTACTTGAAAAGTCAGATTTAATTTAATCTACTAAGCTCCAGAATTGTGATGAAGATAGAGGATTCGTTCAAAGAACATTGAACGAGTCCTCTTTTCTTTTTATGGTTAGCCAAGCAGGAGAATGGCTAGTTATCCAGAAAAAATAACTTAGATCGTTTATACGATAATTAGAAAAGAGGCGAAATCTATGGAAATAAATCCACTCATTAATGATGTATTTCAGGCAGCAGAATCAGGCCAGGTAGAACGGCTGAAAGAAATCCTGGAAGCTCATCCGTACCTTGCGAATATGGAGAATAACGAGGGTCTTACACCGCTTGGCTATGCCGCGCATTTTGGTAAAGTGGAAGCTGTTCAGGTTTTGTTAGACTATGGTGCTGACATTGATGCAGTGTCACATTCCCAAATCAGCTATATTCCATCCAACACAGCATTACATGCGGCAATTGCTGGTGAGCGAAATATGGAGGTGATCCGGGTTCTTTTGCAACATCAGGCCAAGACCAATATATTTGATAGTGATGGATATACTTCCCTACATTCTGCTGCTTTTCATACGGATAATGTAGAACTAGTAGAGTTGTTAATCGAACATGACGCCGACATTTCTGCTAAAATTAAAAGTGGTGAATCTGTATGGTCGGTTGCGAATAAGCAGAGTAATCATAATGTTGCAGAATTTCTCCGCGGAAAAGGAGTAGTCTTGAATGAAAATCACAGTGGATGATAAGAATGATTCAACGGTAGCTATAATCTCTGGAGAAGAGATCATTATCAATAATGTAAGGGATGCCTTAGACTTAATGATGAATGTGAAATACCAAGGATGCGATAAAATGCTTCTGAGGAAGGAACAGATTACGGATGATTTTTTCGAGCTAAAGTCTGGAATTGCTGGTGAGATTGCTCAAAAATATACAAACTATCAGATGAGAGTTGCTATCGTAGGAGAATTTACAAGCTATAACAGCAAAAGTCTGAATGATTTTATTTACGAATGCAATCAAGGCGATAAGATGTTGTTCAAAAGTACTGAAGCTGAGGCTTTAGCAGCCCTTCATTTATGCAAATCGTGGAGATGATCCAGAGAGGAGATATATCATGGATGAAAGTAAAATCACATATGAATCGATCGATGCCTATATTTCCGGGTTTTCGCTTGAGGTTCAGGAAATCCTTAATACGTTAAGAAAGGTGATAAAAGAGGCGGCACCGGAAGCAGAGGAAAAAATAAGCTATCAGATGCCTACTTTTGCATTACACGGAAATTTGGTGCATTTCGCTGCTTATCCCAAGCATATTGGATTCTACCCCACACCAAGTGGAATTAATGCTTTTAAAGATGAATTATCAGGCTATAAAGGTGCTAAAGGTTCCGTTCAATTCCCCATTGATAAGCCTATGCCTTATGAATTAATTAGCAAGATTGTAACCTTCAGAGTCTCTGAGAATCTAAAAAAAGTTGAAGCAAAATAAGGCGTCTACTGGTATGAAATAGAGTTGTACGTCTGGCTAGGGCTGGAAGTGTGTATCCATTGTTGATCTTCTTCTTGAAGCTAGTGAACATTTGGATCCTCTTACGAGGCACTTCTTGCCTTTCTATCCTCATTGCGGACGTCGTACGAATGCCAGTATAATATCCTGGGCATAGTCCCCAAACCCACTTCCGAACAGATTTAATCCTCTTTTATTGAGTGCATCCTCCCGAATTTCAAAACGTACACGAATAGGTTCATTAAACGCCAGCTTTAAAGAGCTGATTGTAGTGGAAGATGAGAGAGAACCATTACAGCTGCTGCCCGATTTAGAGACACTCCATGTAGTAAGAGCTCCATATTCAGTTCCACTTCTCCAACGTTCAGGGGTCAGCTTCCCTTTGCGGTTACCGAAATCGGAGGGGCAAGTCCAAGTCCCGACTAACTGGTCATTGATGGATAAGCTGATATCACTGGCCCAATCCTCTCGGAACGAAGGGGCTTCTGAGCATACTTCTGCCGAAATGCGGATTTCATCCAACTCGACGCCTGGAGGCAGGGGGTTGGCAAAATAGTATTCGACATAACCCGCTTCCGCGAACCATAAGAGTGAGGCATCGACTCGTTCAGGCATGTAGAATGCTCTTGGATCATCCTGGGAGCCAATGACGCCACCATCTTTTCCGGCCATCCCACAGGACGGTTGTATGGAGCAGCGGGAGAACATGCCGATGGGCATATGTATTTCCTCGGTTTGATGCAGGCCATCCCCTAGTTTCGAAGGGAGATCGAGATGAATAGAGCGACAGGTAACCGCACAGATTTTTTCGCGATTTGCTCCTTGCGTAGACGAGATAAGATTAACCTGTTCTAATGTCTGCACATTGATAGATATGGTTGGCTGAGCTACACCTAACGTCTCAGCTAATTGACTGACACTCATAGGCTTTTCGCCAAGGGCTTCAAGAATGCGGACGCGGACGTCACCAGACAGTGCTTTAGCTACATCTAAAATGCGTGACGCGGGATAACGTATCGTTTCTTGTGAAATATCATTCATCATATTTGTTCCTTTTCGTTTAGGATGGGTTGAGGTTATTGTACAATGAAGAATGGATATTGTAAAATCATAATAAACATTGCGAAAATCATATACTGGTGCTAAAATGGGCTCAACTTCTTATTTTGAAAGGCTGTGCTCGCCAAATGACAACTTCTATATTAGCTTCTGAGACACTTGAGATTCCTCGATCTGAACACCCTCATCCACATTGGCAACGTCAGGAATGGATGAATTTGAATGGGCAATGGTCATTTAACTTTGATCCGAACAACGAAGGTATGAAGGCGTTATGGTACTCCAATCCTGAAATCGCTTACGATTCAATGATCACTGTACCTTTTTCTTGGGTAAGTCCCTTATCCGGAATTGGCTGCGATCAACAAGGAATCGGCTGGTATCGACGCACCGTGAATGGGCAGGCTATCGACCAACAAACACGATTGTTTTTACGTTTTGGGGCAGTAGATTATTCATGTGATGTGTGGATAAATGGAGAACATGTAGGTTCACATCAAGGTGGATATGGTTCATTTGAATTTGATGTTACACCTTACTGGGCAGCTAACAGTGAGAATAATATTGTCGTAAGAGCTGAGGATTTCGATCATGCTTATCAAGCGCGGGGCAAACAAGGATATGGAGAAATCCGTGGAATTTGGCAGCCTGTATGGCTTGAAGCACGCCCCGAAACTTATATGAAAGATGCAAAGTTTGTGACCAGTATAGATGGACAGGTGAAGGTAACTACAAGAATAATTGCGCATAAAACGGGTTCGGCAGATTTTACGCTGCAATTCGCTGATCATTCCGTTGTTCATACAGAGAAGCTGCAGCTTATAGCGGGGGAGAACGAATGTAAGCTGTCTATCGATATTCCCAATCCGCATTTGTGGAGTCCAGAAACTCCTTATTTATACGAAGGTGAACTGCAGCTTAGTGGATCGTTTGGTACAGATACAGTCAGCACTTATTTCGGAATTCGCGAAATTCAGACTGCCCGCTTTGACGATCGTGATTATCGGTGGATCACCTTAAATGGCAAGCCGATATATTTGAACGGCACTCTTGATCAGTCCTATCACAAGACAGGTTATTTCACCTATCCAACGGATGAAGACATGCGGGATGAAATTTATCTAATGAAACGTTTGGGACTAAACATGGTGCGAATTCATATCAAGCCCGAAGAACCCCGTAAGCTGTATTGGGCGGATAAGCTTGGCATTCTTGTTATGGAAGATATGCCTTGTTTCTGGGGTAATCCAGATGACAAAGCCAGAGTCTCCTATGAGAGTGAAGCCCTTGAGGTGATTGAACGAGATTATAATCATCCATCTATTTTTTCGTGGGTTATGTTCAATGAGACCTGGGGTTTGAAGACAGATGCTCAGGAGGCTGGCCTCACAAGTGATGTACAGCAGCAGAGTAGTTATCTTAAAGAGACACAGGAATGGGTGCGGGAGAAATATCGCTGGGCGAAGCAGCTTGATCCGACTAGAATTGTTGAGGATAACTCGCCTTGTAATTATGATCATGTGGAATCGGATATTAATACATGGCACTTTTACATTAATGGTTACGAGCAGCTGCAAGCCCACATGAATGAGGTTGTAGATAAAACATTCCCAGGGTCGGAGTTTAACTGTATTGGCGGCAACGTACAGTCTGATGCACCTCTAATGAACAGCGAATGCGGCAACGTGTGGGGGATCGAAGGTGGTGCAGGGGACAGTGATTTGGCATGGCATTACCGCTATATGATAAATGAATTCCGGCGGCATGATAAGCTATGTGGATTCGTATTTACAGAATTCCGTGATGTTACGAATGAGTTCAATGGTTATTACCGGCTAGACGGGAGCGATAAGGATTTTGGATATGGGGATTTTGTTCCCGGGATGACGATTGCGGATCTGCATTCCCCAGATTTTATCGTGATAGATGCTCCTCCATGCCAGACAGTAGAAGCAGGGCAGAGTGTTAAAGTACCTTTGCTAGGTTCCAGCTTCGCGGACAGCTATCACGGTCATAATTTGAAGCTGAAATGGGAACTGTGGTACGACAATTTGGGGACTCGGGTCACTGCGCAAAGTGGACATATGTCTGTGAAATGGGATAACTTTGGAAACACTATACTTCCTTCTTTGAACATTACAATGCCTGGTCAGGAGGCGGCTGCAATACTTGCTGTCTCTCTGATTAATGAGAAGGGTGAAGTGATCACGCGGAATTTCATTACTTTCGATGTAAGAGGCGGTAATAACAC
The DNA here is from genome assembly GCF_037974255.1 of Paenibacillus sp. FSL R5-0636. Classification (NCBI taxonomy): domain Bacteria; kingdom Bacillati; phylum Bacillota; class Bacilli; order Caryophanales; family Paenibacillaceae; genus Paenibacillus; species Paenibacillus sp. FSL R5-0636. The sequence goes on along the minus strand of NZ_CP150232.1, from coordinate 4,059,437 downwards.
TGTATTGTTTAAAGGTGAAGGAGAATTTATTCAAATTCCAGTGGGAGCTTATACCGAACATAACTTTAAGCATCAATGGGATGCTATCCAAGGATCTAAGATCAATGGTGCTGGGCAAGGTCAGTATGTATACGAGGTTACACTGCCAGATGCAGCAGATAAATCAATGATTGGTGAGATCGAGATCATGTTCGAAGCAAGTGCTAAACGATTGCTTGCGCGGCATGTTGAAGGTATGAAGCTTAATGATATGGGCCTTGATCTTATGCATGGGGCAGATGCGAGGGTGGAATATAATCCGAATACGTATTATATGACGGATGAAGAGCGTCATCCTTCCCGAGTGAACGTTCTGGTGGATGGGCAGCGGATTGGTTCTTTCTATTTACCGGATGATCCGGCTGATAGCAGAGGGATTTTGTCTTGGCATTATCAGCCAATAGCGAATAAGCTGGATGAGGCTGGATCTTACGGCTACCTATGCAAGGCAAGTGTACCGGGGCAGTTAGCAGCGAAGCTGGATCGCTATCGTGTTTTCCGTTTGGAGCTGCAAGCAGAGGAAGGCGGGCTAGCTTTGTATGGCCGTAATGCAGGTCGTTATCCACTGGACTTATTGATTCGTTATCGCTAAATAACCTCGATGTGCAAAAAAAAGCAATCCCAGCTAAGAAGCAGGGATTGCTTTTTTATCGGTACTGCAAGGTATTATTAAAGTTCTTTATCATTAATACTGTTTAACCAGCTTTCAATCTCCCCAATGACCGAGCTAATGCAGCCATCTTCAAAAGGTGAAGTCAGGCCCGCAAGTTCAACTAGCTTGATAAAGGATTTGCTTCCTCCGGCTTGACATAACTCCAAATAATCACTCCAAGCGGATTTGAAATCTTCATTTGAACGTTTCCAGAACTGGAAAGCACATAGCTGTGCTAGTGTATAGTCAATGTAATAGAACGGGGAGGCGAAGATATGACCTTGCTTATGCCAAAATCCACCCTGTTCCAGATAAGCATTACCTTCATAATTGCGGTGCGGCAAATATTTTTTCTCGATTTCTCGCCATGCTTGCTTACGTTCAGCAGGGGTTGCTTCAGGATTGCTGTAAACAAAATGCTGGAATTCATCTACAGTAACTCCGTAAGGAATAAACTGAAGGCTATCTGCCAAATGATTGAAACGGTATTTGTCTGCATCCTCTTCAAAGAACAATTCCATCCACGGCCAAGCAAAAAACTCCATGCTCATGGAATGGATCTCACAGGCTTCATAAGTAGGAAAAGCATATTCAGGTACATTAATATTTCGGCTTTCATACACCTGGAAGGCATGCCCCACTTCATGGGTCAAGACATCAATATCCCCTGAGGTTCCATTGAAATTCGAGAAGATAAAGGGTGCTTGGTATTGGCTGAAGTAAGTACAATAGCCGCCGCCTTGCTTTCCTTTTTTACTTACTAAATCCACTAGATTGTTATCCAACATAAAAGTAAAGAATTCATCAGTTTCCGGAGAGAGCTCTTGGTACATCTTTGATCCGTTAGCTACAATCCAGTCAGGATCTCCTTTAGGAGTGGCGTTGCCAGTCTTGAAGCTGAAGTTCTCGTCATAAAACTTCAAGGCATCCAGCCCTAGACGTTCAGTCTGCCGTTTCTTAAGCTGTTGGGAGACGGGTACGATATGCTCCAGAACTTGTTTGCGGAAGTTGGCTACCATGTCGGCGTTATAATCGGTCCGCATCATCCGGTCATAACCTAGCTCCACAAAGTTGCTGTAACCAAGCTTTTTAGCAATGCGGTCACGGACTTTAACTAGCTCGTCATAGATTCGATCAAATTCACTTTCATGTTCAGACATAAAATCATATCTGGCTTGTGAAGCACGTTTACGCATATCACGGTCCGTGGACAATTCAAAAGGAGTAAGCTGAGTCAGTGTGCGTTCTTCGCCTTCGAATGGAATCTTAGCGGACGCGATAAGCTGAGCGTATTCTGTAGAGAGTTTGTTCTCCAATTGTAAATCTTCGATGATTTCTGGACTAAAAGTACGCAGAGCTACTTCTGCAAGCTGAAGCAGCTGTGTGCCCCATTCTTGTTCGAATTCGGCTCTGTATTTGGAATTGACGAGTGCTTTGTAATAGTCCGTTATGTATTCCTGAACGATAGGCCCAATTTCGTCCATGAATTCCTGTTCAGCCTTGTAGAATTCATCTGTTGTATTGATCGAATGGCGAACGCTAACCAATGTCTGCAGCGTGTCAAACTCATTGCGAAGCTTGTTAATAGCGGTAACGGAAGCCTTTTGCACTTCTAATGGCTCGGTGTCATTGAGATCTTTAAGCAGGTTGTTAAAATCCTGTTTGAACTTCTCTACATCCGGGCGCTCATAGCGATAATCATTAAATTTCATTAACTATTCAACTTCCTTTCTATACCAGATAGTCTCTATTATATATTCTGAACAGCAATTTACGATAGACCTGTGTTAGCTGTTTTTGAATAAAAAAAGAACAAATGGACAAAAGTGTAAAAACTTGTTAGATGAAATACGGTTTGATATTATCTAAGAATATAGTAGAAATGCAATTTATGAGCGCATCCGTACAATGTAATGAAGCGAAAATAGGAGGCTCGATATAGATGAAACCCCGGATTACAGTAATAACACTAGGTGTGGACGATCTGGAGAGGGCTTTGATTTTTTACAGGGATGGATTAGGATTCCCGACCAAAGGGATCATTGGGAACGAATTTGAACATGGAGCAGTTGCCTTTCAAAAGCTTATCTATTACTAAGTCTTTATTTAACCCGCATTCACTGAATACGGGTTATCTCTGTTTATATATGAATATTTGTATTTTTCCACTTTACACCATACATCCTTCCTCCCTCTTTTTTTGCAGCACCAGCACAAATGTCGACAAACTTAATATATCATGATATATTATTATGTATAAGATGAAAAAATTAGAGTCAGGAGATAACGAAAGTCATGAGTGAGACAACATCATCCAAACCGATGTATGAAAAAATATTTGATGAAGTGAAGCAACTTATCCTTAATAAATCTTATGGACAAGGCGAACGGGTTCCCTCTGAGAAAGAACTGGCTGAAGCCTATAATGTTAGTCGGATTACGAGTAAAAAAGCTCTGGAAATGCTCGCCGCGGAACAATTAATTGTGAGAAAACCTGGAAGAGGTTCATTTGTGGCTGATCCAGCAGTCGATTACATGGAATCAGCGATATCTCCGGGGACGGTCTCCGACGGAACTGTTCTCAATTCCTTTAACCATGAGGAAAAGACGATCGGTCTGGTTATTACCGACTTTGGCAACAGCTATGGCACAGGCTTGATTTATGGCATGGAGCAGGCTTCACGTGATAATGATTGTTTTCTGGTTTTAAGAAGAACCTTTGGGGTGCCGGAGAACGAAGAGAAGTCTATTCAGAAGTTGCTCAGCTTAGGTGTAGATGGTCTGATCATTTTTCCGGCTCAAGGCGAATTTTTTAATGCTGAGATTCTAAAATTGGTGATAGGGCGCTTCCCGCTGGTTCTGGTAGATCGCCATTTAAAAGGAGTGGCAGCAGCATCGATCAGTACTGATAATATGCAGGCTGCACTCAAGGGTACGGAGTATTTATTTGATCTCGGGCATACTCACATCTCCTTTCTCTCTCCACCTCCAGCGGATACCACAGCTCTTGAAGAGCGGGTAGAAGGATTTATTCAAGCGCATGCGGAGCGGGGGATAGCTGTAGACAAGGGATTGTGGGTCAGCGATTTGACCTCAACACTACCGGATTCCTTCAACGATGAGAATATTGAACATGACATTTCACGGCTTATTTCTCATTTGCAAAAGAATCCAACAATAACAGCGCTTTTTGCTGTGGAATATAATATTGCGCTGCTGGCTAGAACTGCGGTCCAACGACTTGGGCTACGGATTCCAGAAGATATTTCGATCATTTGCTTTGATAGTCCGCCAACTCCACTCGGTTCGGGTTATGCATTTACCCATTTACGGCAAAATGAAGAAGAGATGGGGCGACTCGCAGTAGAAAATGTATTACGAATTATGAACGGGCAAAGTGTGTCCAATAAGATAATGCTGGAAGCTGAGTTAATTTCTGGTGAATCAACAAGTTCTGCTAAACAATCTGTCTCTAAATAGAAATTTGGCTTATTATCCAAATTAAACATATATTAGTTGTTATGAAAACCTATCTTTATGGATGGGTTTTTTTATTTATTTTAGAAATATATTTATCTTTATAGATGTATTAATATATTATTATAATAAATAAACATATTGACATACCAATTACATGACAATATACTAATCAATGAAAGCGCTTCAAATCTCAAAAGAAAAAGGGGGTATTATAACTGAAAGCAACTAGAGAAATACCCGAGTCGATGCAAAAACTGGCATCTAGCGTAAAAGCACAGCTGGGTGATCGTCCGAAATTAGCCGACATGTTCGAGAAATGTATGGCTAACACCTGGAACACAACCTTAAAACGAATGCCAAATGGAAGCACTTTTGTTATTACCGGAGATATTCCAGCGATGTGGCTACGGGATTCCGCCGCACAGGTTAGACCTTTCCTAATCCTTGCCTCCGAAGATGAAGAAATTGCAGACATGATTGAGGGACTTGTACGTAGACAATTTACTTACATCCAGCTTGATCCTTATGCTAACGCATTCAATGAAGAAGAAAGTGGGCATGGTCACCAAGAGGATCTGACAGAGATGAGCCCGGGAGTCTGGGAAAGAAAATATGAAATTGATTCGTTATGTTATCCAATCCAACTGAGTTATCTGCTCTGGAAGAATTCGGGCCGCACAAGTCAGTTTAATGAGTCATTTGTAACGGGCGTAGAAAGAATCATAACATTATGGACTACCGAACAGAACCATGAGCGCGATTCAAAATATCTTTTTCAACGGATGAACTGTCCGCCCACGGATACGTTAGCTCGAGAAGGCAAAGGGACGTTGACGGCTTATACCGGAATGACTTGGTCTGGATTTCGTCCTAGTGACGATGCCTGTGAATATGGGTATTTGGTTCCAGCCAATATGTTCGCTGTGGTTGTTTTACGATATGTGTGTGAAATTGCCCGTGAGATTTTAGGTGATCAGGAGTTGGAAAAGAAAGCTAGGAAACTATCTGACCAGCTTAATAAGGGAATAAGTGAGTATGGAATTGTAGAACATCCAGAGTATGGGGCGGTCTATGCCTATGAAGTAGATGGTCTGGGACAGGTGAATATTATGGATGATGCAAATGTACCGAGTCTTCTCTCTATTCCCTATTTGGGTTATGTGAGTGCTGATGATCCTATCTATAAGAATACCCGTGAACTTATTTTAAGTAGCACTAATCCCTATTTTTTCGCAGGAAAAGAGGCTGCTGGCATTGGAAGTCCGCATACGCCAAATCGGTATATCTGGCCCATAGCTTTAGCGATACAGGGAATGACATCTGTCAGCATAGAGGAACAGGAGGTCTTACTTCATCTGCTGGAGAAGACGGATGCTGGAACTGGATTTATGCATGAAGGGTTTCATGTGGATAATCCTGATGAATTTACACGTCCATGGTTCTCTTGGGCAAACATGATGTTCTGTGAGCTTGTACTCATGCGCTGTGGTAGGCAAATTAAGCGCGGTTGAGACCAACAAGGTTTTTATAATCGACTCTAAAGGGGATAGAGAACATGAAAAAATGGCTGGTTACCTCCATTGTTTTGGTAATGACTACTACACTTGCTGCGGGCTGCGGTGGTAATAACGGAGCTGCGGACAAAGAGACCGGAAACACAAGCAAAGCTGGGAGCAGTACCGGGAAAAAGACAGAGCTTACCTTCTGGGGAGATTGGGGCGGTGAGGGGCAGAAGCAATTCGAGACCATGGTGGATGCTTTTAATAAATCGCAGGATAAAATTCACGTAAAATATGTGCTGCAACAGGATATGATTACGAAATTCCTAACTTCTGCGACCAATGGCGGCACTCCTGATGTACTGTTTTGGGACCGTTGGAGAACTTCACTGTATGCTCCGAAAAATGTACTGCATCCGGTAGATGAATACTTAACGCGTGACGGCATTTCCGAAGATGATTTTTACAGCGAATCGCTACGGGAGCTTTCATACGATGACAAATTATATGGGCTGCCGCTTACGGTAGATGCACGTGCTCTTTTCTATAATAAGAAGCTGCTCGCAGAGGCTGGACTTCAGCCTCCAACAACTTGGGATGAACTAGAGGCAGCGGCTACGAAGCTAACCAAATGGAATGGAAATAAATTGGAGACCGCAGGTTTTTCTATGGGGGATTTGGGACTTTTTAATATGTATCTCCAACAGGCTGGCGGCACCATGCTTACAGAAGATGGAAAGACCAATTTTAATAATGAGCAGGGCAAGCAAGTGCTTGAGTTCTGGGATCGATTGATGAACAAGGATAAGGTATATAAAGTAGGGTTCGAACTTGGACTTGGTGAAGGGCAAGATGCTTTTGTCACAGGTAAAGTGGCTATGCTGTATTCCGGTCCGTGGATGCTCAGCACCTATAACAAATATGGTAAAGATCTGGATTATGGAATCGTTCCTCCTCCGGCCGGACCAAATGGTGATAAAGGCAGTGTCATGGGGGGATTTGGTCTAGTGATTCCAGAAGGCTCCAGACATAAAGAAGAGGCATGGGAGTTCATCAAATGGTGGACAGCGAACAAGGATAACGCGTTGCTCTGGGCTAAGACGAGTCTAAATCTGCCGGGTTATAAGCCATCGATGGAAGATCCATTTTTCAAGGATGATCCAAAGTGGCAGCCGTTTCTGGAAACGCTGGAGTTCGCTAAGGTTCGTCCGAACCACCCTGGTTATTCCGTGATGGAGACTGATGCTTTGGCCCCTAATTTGCAGCTTAACCAGCAAAACAAGATGAGCATTGATGAGACCTTAAAGAAATCGCAAGAAGAGGGCGACAAAATGCTGAAGGATAATGAAGTAGTGAAGTAATAAGTAAGACATTTGAAGTGAAGGGAGGTTTCGCCTCCCTTTTGCTTAGGAGGGGGTAGCTGAAATGGCTTCCATCAGAAAGCTAGAGAAACATCAGGCGCGGACGGCTTATCTGTTTATTACACCCACGGTATTGCTGTTTACAGTTTTCACGGTCATCCCCGTGGTAATGGCGCTATATTTAAGCTTTACCAACTACGATGTACTTAGTAGAAACGATTGGATCGGTTTTGATAACTATCGCCGTTTGCTAGAGGACAGTTTGTTATGGAAAACATTCCGAAATGTATTTCTGTATTCCATCATTTTCGTTCCATTTAATATTCTGATTTCGCTTCTCCTCGGGATTCTACTTAGTCGATCCTGGCGTGGGGTAAAGTTGTTCCGCACACTGAATTATCTGCCTACCCTTACATCCGCTGTTGCTGCAGCTACGGTATGGATCTGGCTTTTGCATCCTGAATTTGGTTTGGTTAACGGATTGTTGTCTTATGTTGGGATTACAGGTCCGGCTTGGTTATCCGAGACACGAACGGCGATGTTGTCCATTATTATGCTTACCCTCTGGCAGTCGGTAGGTTCTAATATGATTATCTACTTGGCAGGTCTGCAAGGCGTGCCTGACTATTTGTACGAATCTGCACGGCTGGACGGTGCTAATAAGCTGGCTTGTTTCCGGTTTATTACTTGGCCGCAGCTGCGACCAACGACCTTTCTTGTCAGTACGATGTCAATCATTGGTGCGTTGCAGTTGTTCGACCAAGCTTTTGTGCTGACGCAGGGTGGTCCGGCGAATATGACAAAGACCCCGGTTTATCTGATCTATCAGCAGGGCTTTAATCAATTGCAAATGGGGTATGCGTCTGCACAAGCATTTGTGCTTGCTGTGGCGATTCTCATATTCTCACTTATAAACATGCGGATCACAAAGGCGGAGGAGTCCATTGTATAAGCCGGGCTTGCCATGCAGAAGGGGGATAGAGGTATGGATACTAGCGGAAGTTCGTTATTAAAAAGAAGCTTAAGTAAATCTATCTATTATATAGTGTGTATTGTTATTGCCATCGTAATGTTTCTACCTTTTTATTGGAGTGTTCTTACATCCTTGAAGCCTGACGAAGAGATATTCGCCATGCCCATCCGGTGGTTTCCTTCACATTTGACCTTAGAACACTATCGTAAGGCATTTACTACGGTTCCGTTTGCGCTCTATTTCTGGAATTCGCTTGTACTTGCAGTAGCGGGTGTACTGGCGAATCTGTTCTTTGGTTCCATCAGTGGATACGCGTTTGCAAAGTTGAATTTTAAGCTCAATAAGCCAATATTCCGCGTGCTGCTTGCGGCGATGATGATACCAGGCATTGTGACGATGATCCCCACGGTTTATGTTATGCGCCATATTCCTCTTTTTGGAGGCAATGATATTTTTGGTAGCGGGGGTAACGGGCTGATGAACTCATTCTGGGGGATTATTCTTCCGGGCGCTTCAGGAACCTTTGCTGTGTTCTTTATGCGGCAATTTTTTCTCACCTTACCTAGTGACATGATGGAAATGGCCCGGATCGAAGGCTGTGGAGAGTTTAAAATATTTTGGCGGATTTATTTGCCGTTGACTAAACCAGCGCTGGCTACATTAAGTATCTTTACCTTCCAAGCGGGTTGGAACAGTTTCTTATGGCCAATGATTGTGCTGAATGATCCCAATAAAGCAACGATTCAAATGGGACTTCAAGCTTTTTCTTATAATTTTCAAACAGACTACGGTCCAATGATGGCTGGTGCGCTAGTAGCAATCTTGCCGATATTGGTGTTGTTTTTAGCGCTTCAGCGTTATTTTGTACAGGGAATAGCCTTTAGTGGTATTAAGGGTTAATGCAACAAAAATCGAACCAGGGAGAGAGTCTATATGAACCAATTGGAGATAGGGATTTGGGAGGGACGGGCGAATCAAGCACAAGCTGCATTGGATTCATTATTCTGGAATGAAGCGATCAAAATGTACAATATAGAAACACCTTGTCCAAATGGAGAATGCAACACGATTTTTCATTATTGGTGGATGGCTCATGCTGTGGATGTATTGGTAGATGGACTACAGCGGACTAGAGAGAACTGGTATGCCGAAAGGCTTTCCGCACTTCATGAAGGTCTGCTTCAGCGAAATGGTGGAGTATGGCCAAACGAGTTGTATGATGATATGGAATGGATGGCTCTCGCGTGGCTTCGTGCATATCAAGCAACAGGAGTGGAAGGTTATAAAGATACAGCCCTTCTTTTATGGAATGACATTCAGACAGGCTGGAACGAGCATATGGGCGGTGGGATTGCTTGGCAGAAGTCACAGTTGGATTATAAAAATACACCAGCCAACGCACCGGCAGCTATACTTGCGGCACGCTTGTATCAAGCTTTTGGTGAAGCTAGCAATCTTGAATGGGCGTTAAAAATATACAGATGGCAAAAAGAGCATCTGGTAGATCCGGCAACGGGTTTTGTATGGGATGGCATGAATCGCACTGGCAATGGCCAGATCGATAAGGATTGGAAATACTCCTACAATCAAGGCGTCTTCATTGGCGCAGCAGTTGAACTGTACCGTATTACTAAAGAGCAAGAATATTTAGAGGATGCTCACCTAACCTTTGCCGCCGCAGCCCATGAACTTGCTGACTCTCAGGGAGGTGTGCTGCCAGATGAAGGGAATGGTGATGCGGGACTGTTTAAAGGGATCCTGATTCGCTATACAGCTGAATGGGTTAAAGCTGATTCTGCAGCAGTTGATGCTGTTGATTTCCTGCGTGCGAATGCAGAATGTCTCTGGGAACAAGGAAAGTCAGAGGACACAGTGTTGTTTGGCACAGATTGGACTTCGTCCACTGCTGGTGTAATTCAGCTCAGCTCCCAGCTTAGTGCGATCAAGCTGCTGGAGAAGATGGCTGAATTAACTAAGGAACAGGTTTGAGGTGAGTTCTTAATGACACAAGCAAAGGAAGCCATAGAAGCGGTCAGTTGGCAGGAAAAGTCCGAGTGGTTCCAACAATGTCTACTACGTAATTATTATAATGCTGAGACTGGGATCATGAACCAATGGTATCCCAGAGAGTACAACGTTGCGGGGGAAAACTTTTATTATTGGTGGCAGGCTCATGTCATTGATATTTTAGTAGATGGTTATGAGCGTAGTGGAGATCCTGTGTATTCCTTGAGAATTAAGGAGCTAAGTCAAAGTCTGCAAGCTTATAACGGGGGGACTTTCAGGCATAATTACTATGATGATATGGAATGGACAGCATTGGCGTTGCTGCGTGCTTATCGGGTTACAGGACATGAAGCCTATTTAAGTGCTGTGCTTGATCTATGGGAGGATATTAAGACGGCTTGGAATGAACAGTTGGGTGGAGGTCTGGCGTGGAAGAAGGATCAGCTCGATTATAAAAACACTCCTGCCAATGCACCTGCCGTTATCCTTGCAGCCCGGTTATATGAACTTTTTCATAAGCAAGAGGATCTGGAGTGGGCACTCCGTATCTATGAATGGAACAAGACATATTTAGTGGATTCTGCGACTGGTTTTGTGTGGGATGGGATGAATAGACGCGGGGATGGCCAGATCGATTACGATTGGGAGTTTACGTACTGTCAGGGAGTGTTTCTAGGCGCTGGCCTAGAGCTTTACAAGAATACGGGTAATGTTCATTACTTAGAAGATGCGAATCGAACGGCTAATACTTGTATTGATCGGTTATGTGATCCGGTTAATCTGATACTGCCTGATGAAGGCATTGATGATACGGGTTTGTTCAAGGGTATTCTGATTCGTTATTTGGTTCAGCTCTGTAAAGAATCTCCTGAAAATATCCGTATTCGCGAGGTCGTATTGGCCAATGCAATGCAGTTATGGGAAAAAGGTCTGGATAAACAACTGGGTCTGTGCAGTTCATCGTGGGAAGTGAAACCGGAGCTTCCGGTTCAGCTGAGCATTCAACTCAGCGGCTTGATGCTGCTGGAGGGTGCGGCGGCACTGGCGAACGAGTAGCATATAAAATATAAAGACACCTCAAGAGAGGTGTCTTTTTGTTGTTTGAATAACTATCTACAATTAGAAGATTCGATGCTTCCAGCCATTTAATTTAGCGATAGCCTCAATATAATAGTAGTCTCCATAGATCAGGGATACATCAATGAAGGAATCGCCACTGCCAGTTCCGTGCAATAAAATCGCTTCATGCTCCGGCTGCTCCCAGGTTGCGTAATTTTCAGTCAGTGAGCGCAGAATTCGCTCCGCTGCATTTGCATATAGACTTTTTTCGCCTAATGGTACGATATCTGCAAGCTCTAATAATCCTGAAGCGGCTATAGAGGCTGCGGAGCTATCTCGGAACATCCGTGTGTCATCCTCTAGGCGGAAATCCCAAAAAGGGACTTGATCCTCGGGTAAAGCAGAGATGAAATAATGTGCGATCCGTTTAGCAGTGTTCAGGAAACGTTCATCTCCAGTGTGGCGATAAGTATTGATGAAGCCGTACAGTCCCCAAGCCGTTCCACGGCTCCAAGAGGACTCAGCCGAGTAGCCTTGACCGCCAAAATTCTCAATATAAGCACCTGTCTCTGCATCAAAAGAAATAATATGTTTGGTGGATCCATCCTCACGTATGCCATATTGCATCGTCGTCTCGGCGTGGTTAATTGCAATATGCTTATAGCGGGGATCACCTGTCACTTTGCTGGCCCAGAACAGCAGGGAGATATTTAACATACAGTCGATAATTACCCAGCCGTATTTATCTTCATTCCATGCGCGGATGAATTTACCTACAGGATTATAGCGGGCAGCGAGGAAATTCGCCGCTTCAATTCCTCTGCGCAGGGCATCTTCGTCACCTGTAATTGTATGTTTGATTACAGCTGTCGGTAGGAATTGGAATCCCACATCGTGATGCATCTCAACCGTTGGTTTAATAAACCATTCCTCCAAGGTACCGTCCCAATGCCAAGCGGCCTCCTTGTAAAGGTCTTTTCCGGTCATATCATGCATGATCCAGAGGAGTCCAGGCCAGAACCCTGTAGTCCACCAGTCTGAACCGATATCATCAAATTTGCCATCTTTTCCGGCGAAATGCGGGCACTTATCACCGATTTGCTCTATCATACGTTCTACTTTTGTATCGAGTCTACCCATGATCTCTTGCCAATAAGGGTTTGTCATTATTACTGCCTCCAGTGTATTTAGGATGTTATGAGTATAGCTTTCTAAAGCTCAGGAAAGTTGTGTTTTGATATAAGGAAATGTTTGATTATTGTCATGTTGTAACAGGCTTTTAATCTATAACTGACAAAATACAAACATTTCTGCATAACACATTAAAACTTTATCGGAGTTGGAAGCGATACAATCTAAATGAACAGGAGGATGGTAAAGTGGATGATTTACAAGTATATAAAGCACCTAAAGATTTCCCGGGACGTGAGGATTATAAGGTCCGAGTACGGCAGCCTGAAGGAGAATGGCATAGCTTGTTTATTTACGAGGTTAAGGTAGATATGCATGAGGTACGTCCTGCATCCATGGCTTATTTTGATCTGGAAGGTACAGTAGAAGTTGAAGTCACCTGTCTTTATACGGAGATTGATTGTGTGAACATTGCTCCGGCTTCGCGAGAGGTCACTTACGAACATCATGGAAATACCATTTTGTTTAAGCTAACGGGTCCGCAAAAGTTATCGATTGAGATCAACGGTGATATTTTTCGGAATCTCCATTTATTTGCTAACCCTAAGGAGAAGGATGCCCCTCAACCAGAGGATGCTAATGTCCTAGTAGTCCAACCGGGTATACACCGGAAACCTGATCTTTTACGTCTGCTGGATAATACCGCTGCTGATCCTCGTGAAAAGAGGAAGGTGCTTTATTTCGCTCCGGGCACACATTATATAGAAGAAACAGTATTGCCGGTCCCTTCGGAAACCACGGTGTATCTTGCCGGAGGTTCTGTGCTTGTAGGTTCCTTGGTATGCGAGGGAGTTCATGATGTATCCATTCGTGGTCGCGGTGTAATTTATCTTGCGGATTTTCATCGATTCTCGGCCTTTCGAGGGATACGAATTGTTTTTTCACGATCTATAAATGTGGAAGGTATTACCGTGATTGATCCGCCACATTATAGCATTTTCATCGGGCAGTCTGAGCAGATTGTGATTGATAATTTCAAATCGTTTAGCACTCGCGGTTGGTCTGATGGCATTGATATCATGTCTAGTTCTGAGATTAGAATCCGGGATGTTTTTATGCGTAATTCTGATGATTGTATTGCTATCTATGGCTCAAGATGGGATTTTTATGGGGATACCCGCAATATTAGCGTTCATGATTCTATTCTGTGGGCGGATGTTGCTCATCCATTGATGATTGGCACTCATGGTGACCATGAACGGAATGGTGACGTAAATGAGTCTATTGTTTTTGCGAATATTGATATCTTGAATCATCACGAACCGCAAGAGAATTATTGGGGGGCACTGGCGATTAATGCCGGGGATCGAAATAAGGTGTGTAATGTTCTATATGAAAATATACGTGTGGAACGTATTGAGCAGGGGCAGCTAATTGATGTGCGAGTGGTCTATAATAAGGACTACAATCCAGAGCCGGGGACAAGCATCCGGGACATTACATTTCGAGACATCAGCTATAGCGGGAGGGCGAACCCTTCACGAATTTATGGATATGACGAAGAGAGAGCTGTTGAAAATGTGACCTTTGTCAATTTAAGGATCAATGGTGAACTGATGGACGCCCCCCGCCCAGAGCTGATAGATATTAATCATTTTGCTAAAAATATACTCTTCGTTACTGAAAAAAATACGGTTGTGTAGATTAGATCTAATTACTTTTTCTATATTTTAATGGAGTCGTCCCTAGGACTCTTTTGAACAGTTGATTGAAATAAGAGGCATTTGGAAAACCAACAGTGATTCCGATTTGCTCCACAGGCAGGTCTGTCGTTCCTAACAAGCGGCAGGCCTGTTTGATCCGGCGGGCAGTCAGATAATCAACAAGCCTTCCTCCGGTTTCCTGATGAAAGATTCTGGAGATATAGGATTTGGACAAGTGAATCTCCTCAGCCAACTGATCCAGATTAACCTCCTCATGATAATGCTCTTCGATAAAACTCATGATTTTCTCAGAATAGCGCAAGGTTCGCCGTTCTCCTGATTGGAATACATGCTGATCTTCAGTTCCTATACTGCTCAATAATTGAAGAATTAACAGTGAAATGTCTTCGGTATCCTCAGTCAGACTGACTTTTTTATTGTGATTATAATGCTCCAGAATCCACTCCACAGACTCAACGTGGTCCTTAAGATCAAAGGCACAATGTGTATTTTTTCCTTGCCAAAGCGCTGTGAATAAAGCCTTTCTTTTCGCAAAACCCTCCAGCAGGTGCTCAGCAACATGTGGATCAATGTAGAAGATGGTTCGTTCAAAAGGACACTCGGGAGAAACCTCAGAATAGATCCGGTGCAGCTGATAGGGCTGGAAAAAGAATAACATTCCCCTGCGAATATCGTACATCTGCTGATTCACAACAACGTTTCCCTGTCCGCCATACACGAACATGACTTCGCAGCATTGATGCCAGTGATAATAACCTTTGTAATAGTCGTCGGTATATATTTTATAATCCCAAATCAAGGTCTTGTGTTCTTCAAAAACAACAGGTTCGAACAGCTGCTTCATAGGCCCTCCAAGATGACAAAATATAAACATTTTCTTATATCCCATTATAACTTTAATTATTATGAAAGCGATACAATAAATACGTTAAACTATGAAAAATCCGGTAGTGGAGGGTAACATTATGACGCGAAAAATTGTTAATCCGGTGTTGGCAGGTTTTCATCCAGATCCGTCTTTTATTAGAGTAGGGGATGATTATTATATCGCAACATCTACTTTTGAATGGTTTCCAGGTGTAGAAATCCATCATTCCAAGGATCTAGTCCATTGGCATTCCATTTCACGTGTTCTGACAGAAGCCTCACAAGTAGATCTGCGTGGTAACGTAAGTTCTGGTTCCATTTGGGCACCAGCGCTTTCTTATGATCAAGGCGTGTTCTATCTGCTATTTACAGATGTGAAATCTCGCAAAAGTGTATATAAAGATCTGCATAACTATTTAATTACAGCGACTGATATCATGGGTCCGTGGAGTGAGCCGGTTAGACTTAATGGCAGCGGGTTTGATCCATTTTTGTTCCATGATCTGGACGGGACCAAATGGCTGCTTAATATGCGTTGGGATTTCCGTAAAAATCACAATAACTTCTCTGGCATCATTATGCAGGAATATGACCCGGAGACTGGCAAATTAACGGGACCTATCCATGAAATTTATAAAGGGACACCTATCGGAGTGACCGAAGGTCCGCAATTGTACCAGAAGGATGGGTACTATTACTTACTGACAGCTGAAGGGGGCACCGGCATCAACCATATGGTTACCTTAGCTAGAAGCCGAAGCCTCACAGGTCCTTATGAGACTGATCCGGATTTCCCGATTATGACCACGGCGCATGATCTGACCTACCTGTTTCAGCAAGCAGGTCATGGATCGCTCGTAGAGACTCAGAATGGGGACTGGTACATGGCACATTTATGCACACGTCCGATTCCGGGAACGTCAACGATGAATCCGTTAGGCCGGGAAACTGCTATTCAACGCTGTGAATGGACAGAGGATGGCTGGTTGCGATTGGCCCACGGAGGGAAGCTGCCTGCATTGGAGACAGTGGCTCCTGAACTGCCTATATTCACTTTTGAGGAGCTGCCAAACAGAGATGATTTTGATGGAGAGGTTCTTGGATTTCCATACCAAAGCTTGCGTGTGCCCTTTGATGAATCTTGGGTTAGCTTGAAGGAACGCCCAGGGTTTCTTCGTCTGCGCGGTAGAGAGTCGTTAGCTTCACTGCATGATCAGAGCTTAATTGCCCGGCCGATTCAACATTTTGAATGCTCAGCGACAACCTGTCTGGAATTCGAGCCGGATAGCTTCCTGCAAATGGCTGGATTAGTCCTCTATTATGATGACAGTGATTACTATTATTTGCGTGTTACCGCAGATGAGATCCGTGGAACTAGTTTGGGCGTTGTGCTGTGTAGAGGTGGCAAATACGATGAGATTTCCTCTATGCAGCTATCTGTGAAGAATTGGGATCGTTATTATCTAAAGGCGGAAATTCATGGACGTGATCTGTTGTTTTATGCCTCTCCAGATGGGGTGAATTGGACAGCTGTCTGTACTCCCTTAGATTTTGGCACGCTTTCGGATGAATATGGCGGTAAGCTCGGCTTTACCGGTTCCTATGTCGGGGTATGTGCTCAGGATTTGGATCAGCAAGCGAAGCCGGCTTATTTTGACTATTTTGAATATAAAGCTTTATAGGTGTTCAAAAAAACCATAACATTCTTCATATTCTATTTTAGGATAAAATGTTAAATTTTACTTATCTTACATAGAAAGGGATGTTTGTGATTTTGAAAAAGACTTATAAAGTCGTATTAACCTGCACACTCTTGCTGAATCTGGCCCTGTCCTCTGCTGCAATGGCCGCACCCATCGACGTCGACGTGAGTAATTTGAAAGAAGTCCAAACTTCTGGACCGGAAAAGGCTTGGGTTGGAGAATGGAAAGGCGACGATACGATTATTGTGGACACACAAGGAAATGTTACTACTGTTGGAGAACTCAAAGAGTCTTCAAGCTTTGTGCCCCCAGCAGATGACAACCTTATAAATAATGAATTGTTGGCACCGGAGCTAATAACACCTACTTTTGAACCTGATTCTCCGCAAGCAACCCTATCTTCCGCTTATGGTCATGCATGGCCGTATACAGCCGAAAATAGCTATGGAATTAACTGTTATGGTTATGCCTTAAGATTTCCAGGGGCAATCAACCCTGGTGATGGAGACGGGGTCTCAAATGTCAGAGATCCTGCCTATTTTACTAATGTGTATTATACTGCTGGTCTTGTGGTTCAAGATGGCAATACGAATCCTTTATATTTTAAGCCGGGTTGGCGGATACTTCCGGGCCGAACTGCAGCGATTAATTCCGATGAACATCGTATTGCACTTAGAGTGGGGTGGATCGACTCAAATGGGAATGGTAAAGTCGATATTCCTGAGGATAACGTTGATTACCACTTCATGCTTCAAAATAGCTCAGGTTTATGGTCAGAGAAACATGGACATCAACCTTCTCAAAACACAGCAATTTCAGATCCTAGCAATTTCGTCTGGAGCAATGGCTCTCATTATGGTTTTTACAATAGCGTGACCGTTTATATTGCTGCAAAAATATTTTAGAATTTCATAAACATTACGTATGGAATAGCGATAGTCTTTTTTTGAAGATTATGGCTATTCTTTTTTAGTTTCGAATTGTTTATGGGATTATGTATACACTTTTTAACTTTGGTATGATACAATTAAATTGTACACAAATTAAATAAAGGTGGTTATTTTGATGGTATGGGTAGCTAATATTATGGTCGGTGTTGTTGCGTTAATACATATCTATATTGTTTATTTAGAAATGTTCGCTTGGTCAAAGCCAAAAGGGCTTCGAGTCTTTGGAATGACACAGGAAGTTGCGGATGCTTCTAAAACTCTGGCCGCGAATCAAGGGTTATACAATGGATTTTTGGCGGCAGGTTTAATTTGGGGATTGGTTCATCCGAATGTAAATTTCGGCCATCAAATTGAAATCTTCTTCTTGGCAACAGTTATTGTGGCGGCATTATATGGCGGACTGACGGTGAAAAAGTCTATTTTGTTTATGCAAGGTCTTCCAGCCTTAGTTGCATTAATCCTCGTGGTTTCGATTTAAGATAACTTAGAAGTAATGGACTTTAGTAGGGTTTCTACTCGCATACATGCGTGGTGGAGCCCTTTTTTGCGTAAGATCAAGAAATTATTGGGAAAGGTTATGCGCTGGTTTAAATGCAGAAATTATGAATAGGTGTACTAAGAAACAGCAAAGAAGTGGTAGATTAATATGTTTTAGGTAAAGGTGCGGCCTTTAGATAAGATGAAAGGGGGACTTTAGCAAACCTATTGCATGCTTGTGTGGGCTGAAAGAGTAGACGAAATGGCGTTTAATCTGAAAGTTCTAGACTTTAAAAGTAAAACCTTATCATAAAAAAGAGCTGCTTCCCAGCAGGGATCACCTGTCGGGAAACAGCTCTTTTTATGACTGGTTTAAATGAGGCTATCATTTAATAGAGGCTGTATAAATCGCTTCTACAGATTTGGAGAGGAGCGCGTTAAACTCTTCTTCTGATTGTCCAGCGCTTAGTCCCTGCGATAACGCACGTGAGAAGCTGGCAATCAGCCCTTGATTATGGGCGAGCATATCGTTTGCTTCTGCTTGTGTGTAACCGCCTGATAAAGCGACAATTCGCAAAACGTGAGGATCATCCATTAATTCGCGGTAGAAATTATTCTCCGTTGGAATGGAGAGCTTAAGCATGACCTTCACGTCTTTGCCCAGCGTAGACAATTGGGCCGATAGTTCTTCTTTTAGCAGCTTCTCTGAAGCTGTTTTATCAGCAGTGTGGATATCAACTTCCGGTTCGATAATAGGAACGAGTCCCGCTGCTAAAATCTGCTTGCCGATTTCAAACTGCTGTTCTACCACCTTTTTTATACCGGCAGGGTTAGCCTCTTTAATCACCGAGCGCATTTTTGTACCGAAGATGTTACGTTCGTTGGCCCGCTTCAGAAGATCATTCAAGCCGGGAATAGGCTTCATTAGTTGTACTCCGTCCTCAGGGTCGGCAAGCCCTTTATCGATTTTCAGGAAAGGCACAATCCCTTTTTTCTCCCATAGAAAATCGGCAGTATATTGACCGTCTATAGAACGATCCATTGTGTTCTCAAATAAGATTGCACCCAGTATATGCTTAGAATCAAATGCAGGGCTCTTGATAATGCGCGTTCTCATCTCGTGAACCAACCCATACATTTGATCTTCATTAGAGTAACTGTCCTCTGCAACACCATATTGCAGCAGCGCTTTTGGTGTACTGCCACCACTTTGATCCAAGGCAGCTATAAATCCCTGTCCCGTCCGAATTCGTTCCCATTGCTCCATATTCATGAAAATTCTCCTTCCTTTCGTGAACTGAATGAAAATTCTTATGTTCATTAACTATAACACTTAATGTACCGGCTCTAAACAAATGGCATTGTAAACTTGGCAGGTAACTAGTTCGTCATGAGTATTTTTTGAATCTGCGATATAAGGACTTCTGGGTCCGGCTGTTCTATGAGGATGACGTGGTATCGACGTGTGTGGTCTTCTGAGTCCGGACTAGCCAAGATTGACGATACTACATCATCGTTCGGACTGTATTGCAGCTATTTGGTGTTTTTGGAGCATTATTCAGAAGTATCGGACCGCAAAGCTCTTATTGCCAAGTTTTTGCTCCAAAGAAGAGTGGATTTGGTCGAATAGCTGCATCCGAGTCCGATAGCAGGGCAACATGGCCTAAATCTGCGAAATAGCGTCTCCTGAGTCCGGACCGTCGATGGCGAGGACGAGTAGCCTCAGCAGACGATTAAGAATCGACATATAGCGTCATCTGAGTCCGGATTAGCCAAGATAGACGATACTACATCATCGTTCGGACTGTATTGCAGCTATTTGGTGTTTTGGAGCATTTTTCAGGAGTATCGGACCGCATAGCTCTTATTGCCAAGTTTTTGCTCCAAAGAGGCGTACATTTGGTCGAATAGCTGCATCTGAGTCCGATAGCATGGCGAAACGGGCTAAATCTGCGAAATAGCGTCTCCTGAGTCCGGACTTTCGATGGCGAGGACGGTAGCCTCAGCAGACGATTAAGATCGACGTATAGCGTCATCTGAGTCCGAACCCATAGTTAGTGTGGACATAAATCCTCAACTGACGAGTACGAATCGACGTCTGAGGTCACCTGAGTCCGGACTAGCCAAGATTGACGATAATACACACCGTAACGGACTGTATTGCAGCTATTTAGTGTTATTGGAACATTTTTCAGAAGTATCGGACCGCATAGCTCTTATTGCCAAGTTTTTGTTCCAAAGAGGAGTACATTTGGTCGAATAGCTGCATCTGAGTCCGATAGTATGGCGAAATGACCAAAATCTGTGAAATAGCGTCTCCTGAGTCCGGACCATACATGGTGTGGAGATAAAGCCTCGGCAGACGCGTGCGAATCGACGTTTGAGGTCAACTAAGTCCGACTAGCCACTATTGACGATAATACACACCGTAACGGACTGTATTGCAGCTATTTAGTGTTATTGGAACATTTTTCAGAAGTTTCGGACCGCATAGCTCTTATTGCCAAGTTCTTGCTCCAAAGAGGCGTACATTTGGTCGAATAGCTGCATCTGAGTCCGATAGTATGGCGAAATGACCTAAATCTGCGAAATAGCGTCTCCTGAGTCCAAACCATCAATGGCGAGGATCATGTAGCCTCCGCAGACGATTAAGCATCGACTTATAATGTCCCTGAGTCCGAACCCATAGTTAGTGTGGGCATACAGCCTCGGTTGATGAGAACGAATCGACGTTTGAGGCCACCTGAGTCCGTCCCCTCCATGGTGTGGACATGCAGCCAACGCAGACGAGTGAGAATCGACGAATAAGGTCTGTTAGGTCCAATCTCGCAGCAGTCCTAGATACGGGCAAACATAAATGTTACTCCAAGCAGAAACTAAAGACGCTCTATGCGAACTTTAAAGTGATCCCCCAAAGCGCACACCTAGCAAACTTCAAGACATCCACAGGGTTCACCTAGCAAACCTCAACTCGTTCCCAAAGGTACTCTTTACAACATATTGTCCTCTTGGGAGACTCCAAGTCATTCCGAAATGCTGAGTGAAAATTCCTTCGAAGTATTCTCTGATAATATTCCTCGAAGTAGTCACTTTTTATGCTTAATTCCCAAACTTGGAATCAAATCGCATAGTCTTCTTCGAGGCGCGACAGACCAATCCAGTCAATTACTTAAAGTTAGTTTGAAACACAGTGGAAGGATGATCACATTTAGGCGACTGGGAATTTTGATCATGTTATAAACAGCTTTGTATGAAGAATTTTAAATCAGAGTGTGTAAAGTTAGAGCACCTAAACCCATGCTGGGAGCGGGTTGTTAACTTGCTCGCGGATTATTTCCTAGTAATTTAATATGAATAATCCAATAAGATAATTGGTGTGACATTAATCATAATTACCAATTTGAAGCTTTGTGAAAATAATAACTTTTCGTAAATGTCGAAATGAGGTTGACGAATAAAAATATCAGTCGTATGATTGATTCTACTGAGTATGCTAGTAATTAAAAGTAAGTTAATAAATAATATATAATAGCGGGAGGAATGAAAGTGGAATCATCAACATTTGTGCTTTTTGGCGCTACAGGAGATTTAGCAAAACGTAAAATCTATCCTGCACTATATAACCTCTTTTTAGATGGTCAAATTTCAGGTCCTCTCTCAGTGATTGGATTAGGAAGAAGAGAAGTTTCAACCGAAGCTTTCCGTAAGCAAGTCCTGCAATCTTTGCAGACATTTTCTAGACAACCGGCAGTTGAGTCTCCACAGTTGCAGGTTTTCTTGGAAGCTTTTGAATATAGCGTTCTAGATGTAGGTAATACAGAGGATTATTTGAAGCTCCTGGAGCATGTTAAACGTCGTGAGCAATTTTTTAACATTCCGGAGAATCGGATGTTCTATTTATCGGTGGGTCCTGAGTTTTTCAAGGAAATTGCCGCCAATATTCACTCCAGTGGTCTGGGATCGACGAAGGGCTGGAAGCGTCTGATTATTGAGAAGCCTTTTGGTACAGACTTGCAAACAGCAAGAGAGTTAAATGACAGCTTGAATGCCGTATTTGCAGAAGAAGAGATTTTCCGAATTGACCATTTCTTGGGTAAACCGATGGTTCAGAATCTGGAAGTTCTAAAATATTCAAATCCTGTACTTAGAGCACTGTGGAAAAATCGTTATATCGCAAATGTGCAAATTACGGCGAGTGAGATTGTTGGCGTTGAAGAACGGGCA
Source organism: Paenibacillus sp. FSL R5-0636 (assembly GCF_037974255.1). Lineage (NCBI taxonomy): Bacteria > Bacillati > Bacillota > Bacilli > Caryophanales > Paenibacillaceae > Paenibacillus > Paenibacillus sp. FSL R5-0636. Next base: position 4,037,291 of record NZ_CP150232.1, on the reverse strand, counting down.
GGCTATTATGATAAAGCTGGGGCACTTCGTGATATGTTCCAGAACCATATGCTGCAATTGCTCATGATGATGGCGATGCAGCTTCCAAAAGGCAGTACACCTGAAGAGATCCGCGGGAAGAAAAGATATGTCATGGAGCGCCTCATTCCGTTAAGTAAAGACGAGGTTAATCAATACGTTGTCCGCGGACAATATGCTGAAGGTGAAATTAAAGGTAAATCTGTTGCAGGATACTTAGATGAACCAGGAATTAGCCAATCCTCACAAAATGAGACGTTTATTGCAGCGCGTTTGTTTATAGATGATCCATTGTGGAATGAAGTTCCGTTCTATATCCGTACCGGCAAGAGAATGAAAGAGAAATCAACAAGAATTGTTATAGAATTTAAAGAACCGTTTAATGATAACAATAACAAAAATAAAGGGAATGACGTTCCAAATCTACTCATCATCGAGATCGGTCCAAATGAAGCCATTACGCTTCAGTTGAATACGAAGGATCAGCTGCAAAAAGGGAAACTTGAACCTGTCCTCGCTACTTATGAAGCCGGAACTTCAGACGTACCAGAAGCTTACGAAAATCTGATCTTTGATGCGCTTCGTGGTGACGCCACTTTCTTCGCTCACTGGAAAGAAGTCGAGCTGTCTTGGCAATGGGTTACACCAATCCAGGAAGCTATGGAGGAGGGGCTAATGCCACTTCATACCTATGCTTCAGGTTCTTATGGTCCAAATGCGGCTATGGAGCTTTTGGGTGAAGACCGCTGGTGGTTTGATGATGCAGATCAGGAGTCAGATGTTCTCGACGCTCAAGCAGAAGTTGCAGCAGCGCAGGAATCTATACGGCCAGGGGCTTAAGCCCCTGCCTGTTTTTTTTGCCAATTTAGCTAAAATACATCATAAGAATCTATAAATCGGAGGGAATTTACATGAAAGTAGGATTAGTTGGGTTAGGAAAAATGGGTTTTAATTTGGGTCAAAATTTGCTGGATCATGGACATGAGGTTGTTGCTTTTGATCTGAATGCACCTGCTGTAGAAGAAATGAAAGCTAAAGGCGCTAGTGGAGCAGTTACGCTTCCTGAATTGGTGCAGCAATTGGAAACGCCAAGAATCATTTGGATCATGGTTCCGCATCAGGTCGTTGATTCTGTAATCGCTGAACTCACTCCACAATTGTCTAAAGGTGATATCGTTATTGAAGCAGGAAACTCGCACTACAAGGAATCTATTCGCCGGTATGAGGAATTGAAGGAGCACGGAATTCACTTTATGGATGCAGGCACCTCTGGTGGTATGGAAGGGGCGCGTAATGGCGCTTGTTACATGGTTGGCGGAGATCCCGAAGCTTGGGAAGTTGTGGAGCCAATTTTCCGTGATACAGCTGTAGAAAGCGGCTTTTTATATGCTGGTAAAGCAGGTAGCGGCCATTTTCTAAAAATGGTGCATAACGGTATCGAATACGGCATGATGGCTGCGATCGGTGAAGGTTTTGAGGTTCTGGAAAAGAGTGAATTTGACTACAACTTTGAGGAAGTAGCTCGGGTGTGGAATCACGGCTCTGTAATCCGTTCATGGCTGATGGAACTTGTGGAACGCGCCTTCTCGAAGGACGCTAAACTAGATGAGATCAAGGGCATTATGCATTCGTCTGGTGAAGGCAGATGGACGCTTGAAACCGCCTTTGATCTACAAGCGGCGACTCCGGTTATCGCAATGGCGTTATTGATGCGTTACCGTTCCCTAGAAACTGACACATTTACTGGTAAAGTAGTAGCTGCACTGCGGAACGAATTCGGTGGACACGCTGTGGAAACTAAATAAGATTGGCCGACTCTGAAATGAGTGTTTACAAGCTCGAATTTCCCGCAATTTATGTTGCGGAGAAATTTGGGCTTTTTATTTTAAGGGGAATAGATAATGGGAAGTATAGATGGAGTACGAATTTAATGCAGTTTACATATTTTATGGGTAGAAGGGGAAGTTAGGAAGCAAGGGGGAGATTTCATGCAAAGTGGAATTCGTGAGCGACTTCATTTTCTAAATAAATTTTTGCATGCGCCCCGACAATATGGTAGTGTGACTCCCAGTTCACATTGGCTGGCCCAGACGTTGCTTGATCCAGTGCCTTGGAACCAAGTGCATTCTATGGCTGAGTTGGGTGCGGGGACTGGTGCAATCACAAGGTTTATTCCGCGTGGAGAAAAGACCGGTATGAATGTTCTTCTATTTGAAATAGATCCTGATTTTCGCAGTCAATTAAGAGAGGAATTCCCCGGATGTTTCTGCAACAACGATTGTCTCCGGCTGCGTCTTGCGCTTCATAACAGCAGTCTGGAGAAGCTGGATTGTATCGTGAGTAGTTTGTCTTTGATGAATTTCTCGAAGCCAGACCGCACTAGGTTTATGGAACAGATCACGTCTTCTTTAAAAGAAGGAGGGTGGTTTATAACCTATGAATATTTTCCGCGGATGAAAACAGAGTTGAGCCAGCATTTTGAGATCCTACACACGAAGTGGGTGCTGCTGAATTTTCCGCCAGCGCTTGTATATATTTGCAGGAAAAAAACCACAACGCAAGTGAAGCGCGAAAATCCCAAATCAACCGTCGACGTGGTCCCAATCTCTCAGGTTTATACAAAAAGATAATCATCTCCATACAACAAATGCCGTCACCCATTACTCATTGGGGAACGGCATTTTTAATTGGGCGCCGAAGGCGTTTGAGCCCGATTAATAGAGAAGCTCGATATTCTCTTCGTTCAGGCGTTTCAGCCAAACCTCAGAAGGCTGGCGGTCTGTGATCAAAAAGTCGATTTGGCCAAGCTCGATCAGCTTCGTAAAGGCGGTCTTATCGAATTTGGTGTGATCGGCCAGGAGTATGACCTTGTTAGCTTGACGTAGCATATATTTCTTGAGCTCGCACTCCGGTTCATTAGAATCTGTGATGCCCCGCTCCATATCTATTCCTTTACAACTGATAACCGCAGTATCCACATTGTATCTTTGAATGGTGTCATGTGCTACAGGACCCACGAGTGACATGGATCGGTAACGTAAAGAACCTCCGGTAGAGATGATATCCATCCCTGAATTCGAGAACTCATGCAAAATATTAATCGAGTTCGTGATAATGGTCAGATTGTTTTTATTGCCAAGCAGTTTTAGAAACTCAAAGGCTGTGGAGCTAGGATCCACCATTAACGTATCTCCATCATTGATTAAATCGAGCGCCTTGAGGGCGATTCCCCGTTTGATATCTGTATTCAGCGCATTGCGTGTAACAAAAGGCAAATCCTCGTTCGTGTGACGATTCAGCATGGCCCCGCCATAGGTTCGGCTCAGAATGCCATCCTTCTCCAGCTTCTCCAAATCTCTGCGTATCGTCTCTTCTGTAACTTCAAACATCCGGCTTAGATCAGAGACTAATACTCGTTTATCCTGATGAACAAGATCTATTATTTTTTTGCGTCTTTCAGCTGCAAGCATAGGGATCACCTTTCCGAAATCTGTATATTCCTTAATCTTAGCTCCAAATATCTGTGTTTTGCAATAAAATCAACGTAGAATCATGTTTGTTTTCCAATAATATTCACAAAACGGATATAAAACAAATAAAAACAACATAAATAATATTTAAAAAGTTGACAACAAAGATTTGCAGACATACGATGAAGGAGAAAAGAAGTCCTGTAGTGGTAATTAGATTTGAAAGATACCAGAGCCGGCCCAGTTGCGATTCAGAGGCCAGCCTGAGGCGCTGCAGCCGGAATACTACGCTCTAGCTTGCAGAGTTGTGTGTAAAACTTTGGTGTTGATAAATTAACTTTAGGAGGCTGGTCAAGCAATGAGCACGCATGTGTATTATGTTCCATCGATCAATATTATGGGCAAGGGATGCTTGCAGGAGATTGGTCCATACATCCAAGAACTTAAATTAAAAAAGGCGCTAGTAGTTACGGACAAATTCCTTATGAAAAGTGGCATTGCTGGTAAATTGCTGGCGGTATTGGACGAAGCGGGGATTGAATATGCCATCTATGATGAAGTGAAACCCAATCCGACCTGTAAAAATGTCCACGATGGCGTTGATTATCTCAAGTCGCAGAATTGTGATTATCTGATTTCCATCGGCGGTGGATCACCACAGGATACTGCCAAAGCCATTGGTATCATTGCCACAAATGGCGGTCATATCAAAGAATATGAAGGTGTACACAAGTCTAAGCATAAATCACTGCCGATTGTCGCCGTAAATACCACTGCTGGTACTTCGGCTGAAGTGACCATTAACTATGTAATCACAGACGAAGATCGCAAAGTGAAGATGGTTATGGTAGATAAAAACAGCCTTGCGACGATTTCAGTCAACGATCCTGAGCTTATGGTTGATAAACCAGCTGCACTTACCGCGGCCACGGGTATGGATGCACTGACTCATGCGATTGAAGCGTTGGTGACGCCAGGAGCTTATCCGGTAACTGATGCTACGGCACTAGCCGCAGTGGAGCTAATTTTTGCTAACCTGGCTCGTACTGTGAAGAATGGCCATGATATCGAAGCGCGTGAACAGATGGTATACGCGATATTCCTTGGCGGATTGGCTTTCAATAATGCGGGGCTTGGTTATGTGCATGCGATGGCGCATCAGCTGGGCGGCGTATACGATCTGCCGCACGGCGTATGTAACGCGATGCTGCTGCCTTTTGTGGAAGAAGAAAATGCCAAATATGTGCCTGAGAAATTCAGATCCATTGCTAAAGCGATTGGACTTAATGTAGAGAACCAAACGGATAAACAATGCGCGGATTTCGTAATTGAGTCGATCAAGGCGTTGTCTAAAGAAGTAGGGATTCCAGCCAAATTATCCGAGCTTGGTGTAGAAGAAGTAGATCTTGATCTTCTGGCTGAAAATTCGATGAAGGATGCTTGTGCACCAGGTAACCCTTTTATTCCTACTAAAGAAGAAGTTATTACACTGTTCAAAAAAATATTATAAATCACCCCTTATCATAGGAGATTGTTTATGAATAATCACATCGCCGTTGACATCGGTGCCTCAAGTGGGCGGTTGGTGCGCGGAATATTGCAAGAAGGTATTCTTTCCTTAGAAGAGCTTCATCGCTTTAGCAATAGCTTTACGGAACAAGAGGGTTCCTGTTTCTGGGACATTGATTATTTAGTAGAGCAGATTATGATCGGGCTTCAGAAGGCTAAAACCGATGGAATTACTACCTGTACGCTCGGTATTGATACATGGGGTGTAGATTATGTGCTGGTAGATGCGGACGGGAATCGTGTTCAGGAAGTATACGCCTACCGGGACCGCAGAACGGATCTGGCTGTGGATCTGGTGGCAAAGCAGCTTTCACCACAAACCGTCTATGAAAAGACAGGAATCCAGCAGTTATCCATCAATACCTTGAATCAGTTATATGTTCATAATGAAGAAGAGTTAGCGCAAGCGGATCAAATTTTACTTGTACCAGATTATCTATATTACCGACTGACTGGCCGCAAGATCAATGAGGTTACTATTGCATCTACAACACAGCTGTTGAATCTGGAAAGCCGGGATTTTGACGATGACCTATTAGAATTCTTGAATATCAGGAAAGATCAATTTTCAAAATTAACTGAGCCTGGTGTAGTGGTTGGTCCTCTTGACGAAGCTTTAATCCAACAATATGACCTGCCAGAATGCCAACTGATCTGTGTGGCTTCCCATGATACGGCCTCAGCAGTGCTAGGTGCTCCACTTCAAGAAGGCTCAGCTTATATCAGCAGTGGAACTTGGTCTTTACTCGGTGTAGAAAGAACGGAGCCTCTAAATTCTCTACAAGCCATGCAGGCCAACTACACCAATGAGTGGGGAGCCTACGGAACTTATAGATTCCTCAAAAATGTAATGGGCTTATGGCTTATTCAAGAGGTTCGCAGATTACTGAACAATCGATATAGTTTTGCGGAGCTTGCAGAGCTTGCACAGGGAGAAGAAGGGTTTCGCAGCCTGATCCCTTGTAATGCACCAAGGTTTCTTAATCCATCCAACATGATAGAAGAAATCCGCAGTGCCTGTATGGAGAGTGGGCAGCCCGTTCCGGAGACACCTGGACAGTTAGCACGTTGTGTTTTTGACAGCTTGGCGTTATCCTATCTAACTTATTTGGAAGAGTTGGAGGAGCTGACAGAAGGTCGGATCGAGGGATTGCAAATTGTCGGCGGCGGGGCGAACAACCGGCTTTTATGCCAACTAACAGCTGATGTTATCGGCAGGGAAGTAAAGGCTGGACCAACGGAAGCGACTGCTCTAGGAAATATAGTAGTGCAGATGATTAGCACAGATTCCATTGCAGACATAACTGAGGCAAGAGCTATTATCGAACAATCTTTTGAAATAACATCATACATTCCGCAGCCGATCAAGCATTTTGATAACATTCTAAATCGCTGGAGAAGCCTTCATCTGTCCAGAGTGAATGAGCTTATCTAAGCGAAACAGACATTGCACTATTTTAGGAGGATAAACAGCATGGATCAGAGCATTATCACTAGCTATAACGAAGCCAAAAAACTATACGCCGCCCACGGTATTGATGTGGATAAAGTGCTGGAGCGACTCGCGCAAATTAAAATTTCCATACATTGCTGGCAGGGTGATGATGTAAAAGGTTTTCTTTTTAAGGAAAAAGAACTAAGCGGGGGCATTGCGGTAACGGGAAGTTATCCGGGCCGGGCGGGTACACCAGATGAACTACGTCAAGATTTAGAAAAGGCGTTATCTCTTATTCCTGGTAAACATAAGGTTAACCTGCATGCTATTTACGCAGATACAGATGAACCTGTAGATTTGGATGAACTAGAGCCACGACATTTTCAATCCTGGGTGGATTGGGCGAAGGAGCAGGGCTTAGGGCTTGATTTTAACCCTACTTGTTTCTCACATCCGAAAGCAGCCGATGGATTCACTCTCAGTCATTCGGACGCGGAGATTCGGGATTTCTGGATCAGACACTGTAAAGCTTCACGTACGATCGCTGAGCATTTTGGGCGGGAGCTGGGTCAGCCTTGTGTGACGAATTTTTGGATTCCAGACGGATATAAAGATACGCCAGTAGATCGGCTAGCTCCAAGAGTACGTTTAAAAGAGTCGTTGGATGAGATTTTTAGTCAGGAAATAGATCCGCTTTATAATATGGATGCCTTGGAAAGTAAACTGTTTGGAATTGGCTCTGAAAGTTATGTGGTTGGCTCTCATGAATTCTATATGGGTTATGGTTTAACAAATGGAAAAGCAATCTGTCTGGATGCGGGACATTTTCATCCTACAGAAGTGATTTCGAATAAATTATCTTCGATTATGATGTTCAGTGAGCAGCTGCTGCTGCATGTTAGCAGACCTGTCCGCTGGGACAGTGACCATGTGGTAACGATGGATGATGAGCTGCTGGAAATCGCCCGTGAATTAGTTCGCGGGGATTTACTTCCTCGTACAAATATTGGATTGGATTTCTTTGATGGCAGTATCAATCATCTCGCGGCATGGGTCATTGGCACCCGCAACACTATTAAGGCGTTGCTGCGTGCGATGCTGGAACCAGTGGAAGAACTTAAGCAAATCGAGCAGTCCGGGGATTATACTTCACGTCTTGCTCTGGTAGAAGAGTTCAAATCGTATCCGTTTGGAGCGGTCTGGGATTACTACTGTGCATCACAAGGTACACCGGTGCGTGAACAATGGCTTACTGAAGTCAAAAATTATGAACAGGACGTTTTGTCTTTAAGATAAAAGTGGATACGGAGAGCAGCAAATACAAAGGAGAGAATAGACTATGAGTACATCCTTGTTAGAGTCAAAAGGTTATATTGCCAGCAGTGAAGCTCCATTTATTCAGGAAATGTCAGAGATCACCCGTCATATGTGGGAGCTTGGCTGGGATGAACTGAATGGTGGGAATGTCAGCTATTTGCTGGATGAGAATGAGGTGGCTAAGTATATTAATGTACTGGAGCCGTTGCGCACGATCAAACTCACCTTTCCGGTAAAAGAATTAGCAGGCAAGTATTTTATCGTAACAGGTTCGGGCAAATATTTCAGAAATGTGATTAAAGACCCTGAAGCGAATCTGGGTGTGTTAAGGGTTAGCGGCAATGGCGAAAGTGTGGAAGTATTGTGGGGATTGCGGAATGGTGCAGTTCCTACGAGTGAGCTCGCTTCGCATTTTATGAGTCATATTGAACGCTTGAAAGTAGATCCCACACACCGTATCGTGCTGCATACACATGCTACAAATGTTATCGCGATGACCTTCACGCATGATCTGAACGAACTGAAGTTTACCAAAACACTATGGGAAATGTGCACAGAGTGCCTTGTTGTTTTCCCTGATGGGGTCAGCGTTATTCCGTGGATTGTTCCGGGCAGCAGTGAGATCGGCCGCGAAACCGCTAAGAAAATGAAGGATCACCGTTTAGTCATCTGGCCGCAGCATGGGATTTTTGGCACGGGCTCCACCATGGATGCTACCTTTGGTCTAGTAGAAACGGTTGAAAAGGCTGCAACGATCTACAACTTGATTGGCGGTAGAGAAATCAAACAAAAGATCACAGACCAACAGCTATGGGATTTAGCTAAAGCATTTGGAGTTACACCTAAAGCGGGGATTCTTGAAGTCTAGAGAGTCATTATAATTTGGTGAAAACCGGGCATTCGTAGATTCTGCGAGGTCCGGTTTTTTTTGTCTTTTTCTTAAAATTTGCATTTCCCATCTTTTGGGTAGATAATAAGCTTACTTAAAGTAATCAATTAATAAATTGGAGGTAACATATGAATACAGAGCAACTATTTTCACCTTTTCAAGTGGGGAATCTTTCGCTGTCGAACCGATTTGTAATGGCGCCGATGACACGCGCGCAGTCTCCGAATGGTGTGCCGGGAAGCAATGTTGCCGCTTATTATCGTAGACGTGCAGAGGGTGGAGTGGGATTAATTGTTACTGAGGGTACTGCGGTAAATCATCCAGCGGCTGTCAGTCACCAAGATATTCCTAATATACATGAAGAAGCATCTTTAGAAGGCTGGAAGAAGGTTGTGGAAGAGGTTCATGCAGCTGGGGGCAAGATCATCCCGCAGCTTTGGCATGTGGGAATGGCGCGTACAATCGGCGAGTATCCTAACGTTGAAGCCCTTCCTGTAGGCCCTTCGGGTCTGAATTTAGCAGGTGAGCCGGTGACAGAGCCGCTGACTACAGAAGAGGTTGAAAGCTTAGTAACAGCCTTCGCTCAAGCGGCGGCAAATGCCAAAAGCGTTGGCTTTGATGGCATCGAGCTGCATGGCGCTCATGGGTATCTGATAGACCAGTTCTTCTGGGATAGAACGAATAAACGTACCGATCGTTACGGTGGCGATTTGGTAGGAAGAACAACATTCGCTGTCGAGATCATTAAAGCATGCCGTCAAGCGGTTGGACCAGACTTCCCAATCGTGCTGCGCTTTTCCCAGTGGAAGTTGGGGGCGTATGATGAGAAGCTGGCGAAGACTTCAGAAGAACTTGCGAGTTTCTTGGCACCGCTTAGCGAAGCGGGTGTAGATATTTTTCATTGCTCGACCCGACGCTTCAGTCAACCTGAATTTGCTGGCTCTGATCTTAATTTAGCTGGATGGACTAAGAAACTTACCGGGAAGCCGTGTATTACAGTGGGCTCTATTGGCCTGCAAAGCGATTTCTTCGCAGAAGATAAAGCTCAGAAGCCTGCGGATAATATCGATGAGTTAACTGAAAGGTTCGGTCGGGAGGAGTTTGATTTGGTTGCAGTGGGCAGAGCGCTTATTAGCGATCCGGCTTGGCCCGCTAAAGTACAAAGTGGAGCGATAGACGAAATCATCCCATTTACTCCTGAAGCGACGAATACTCTTTACTAAAACTAGCAGAATATACAATGACTATTTTTTTAGGTAAGAGGTTGTATAACTGTTTCAAGAGTAGTGTATCTGCTTATAATAGTAGCATACCCCCCTTAATATGATAGAACTTGACCCTGCCAAACGTTGGCGGGGTATTTTTTTGTCGATATGCAACGCTCCTTTACATCATTAATAGATCGGGCACTTCTATGTTAGGCCAGCATTATGTTATAATTTTAAATTAGCAAAGTATAAAAATAATTGTTGAACAATAGAGGACGTGAAAACAGCATGACAAAGGGGAACCACAACTCACCGGACTTAAAATCCGGCAAGGGTTCTAAGGATTATTCGAAATATTTTGATTTTAGTGATGCAAAGGTAATTAGTGAAGAAGAAGGTAAGGTTACTTACCGGATTAAAGGAAGAAATGTGCAAATTAATAGCCAGCCTGACTATAAAGAAGGAAAACGGCGCGGCAAGGAAGAAATAGAAGTGCATTATGATTTCGAGATTCCTGAAGAGATGCAGAATTTCGGAGTGGGCAAATATTATCATATAACGACTTATGGCTGCCAAATGAATGAGCATGACACGGAAACGATGAAGGGCCTATTGGAACAGATGGGCTACCGCAGTGTCGCTGACCGTAATGACGCGGATCTCATTTTGCTGAATACTTGTGCGATTCGGGAGAACGCCGAGGATAAGGTATTTGGAGAGCTAGGACATCTTAAGAACCTGAAGATCGAGAAGCCGGGTCTGTTGTTAGGGGTATGCGGTTGCATGTCCCAAGAGGAAGGCGTAGTCAACCGGATTATGTCAAAGCATGGCTTCGTGGATATGATCTTCGGTACGCATAATATTCACAGATTGCCACACCTCATTAAAGAAGCGGTATTTAGTAAAGAGCTTGTGGTTGAGGTATGGTCTAAAGAAGGCGACATTATTGAGAACTTGCCGAAGAAGCGGGAAGGCATGCGCGCTTGGGTGAACATTATGTATGGCTGTGATAAGTTCTGCACGTATTGCATCGTACCGTTTACACGCGGTAAAGAACGCAGTCGTCGTCCAGAGGACGTCATCGCTGAGGTGAGAGAGCTTGCCCGCCAAGGCTTCAAGGAAGTAACGTTGCTGGGGCAGAACGTAAATGCTTACGGTAAAGATTTTACAGACATTGATTACACTTTCGGTAACCTGATGGATGATATGCGCCTGATTGATATTCCGCGCATTCGCTTCATGACATCGCATCCGCGGGATTTTGACGATAAATTGATTGAGGTTCTAGGCAAAGGCGGTAACTTGGTGGAGCATATCCATCTGCCGGTACAATCGGGAAGTACAGCCGTTCTTAAGAAAATGAGCCGTAAATATACCCGGGAAGCTTACCTGGAATTAGTGCGTAAGATTAAGATAAGTGTGCCGAATGCTGTATTAAGTACCGATATTATCGTTGGTTTCCCTGGGGAGACTGATGAGCAATTTGAAGATACCCTATCGCTTGTGCGTGAGGTTGGGTATGATATGGCATATACGTTCATTTATTCTCCGCGGGAGGGTACACCAGCAGCAGCTATGGAAGATAATGTACCGATGTCGGTGAAAAGTGAACGTCTGCAAAGATTAAATGATCTCATCAAGGAGAACAGCCGGATCATTAATGATCGGATGCTGGGTGAAGTTGTAGAGGTGCTGGTAGAAGGGGAGAGTAAGAATAACTCCGAAGTCCTTTCTGGCCGTTCCCGCGCTAACAAGCTGGTCCATTTTGAAGGTCCGAAGGAGCTTATCGGCACATTTGTAAAAGTGAGAATTACAGATACCAAAACATGGTACATTAAAGGGGATATTGTGGTTGAGGCCGCAGCTGTTCATTAATCACATACGAATGGGGAGATGACTAATGAGTACAGAAGAACAACGGTTGAATAAATATGGAATGAAGACTTATAATACCCGTGATCTGATCGTTCGCGAGGATATTATGGGCAAAGCTAAAGAATTAGCATCATTAATCTCAACCAGCGAAGAGGTTCGCCATTTTCAGCAGGCGGAGCAAAAAATTCTTAATCACGAGCGTGTGCAAGGACTGATTGCAACCATTAAGAAAAAACAAAAAGAAATCGTGGCCTTCGAAAGCTTCAATAATAAAGATATGGTCGCCAAAATTGAACGTGAAATTGAAGTGCTGCAAGATGAGATCGACGGTATTCCTGTCGTCAATGAATTTCAGCAAAGCCAGAGCGATATTAATTATTTGCTCCAGCTAGTAATTTCCGTGATTAGAGATACCGTTTCGGAAAAAATAAATGTGGAAGCCGGCACCGAAGCGCCTCCGACCACATGCGGATAACCCACACTCAGTTCAGGGGGCGGATGCAGATCCGTCCCTTTATTTCAATATAAGAGGTAGAAGTAAGATTCAAGAATATACATAATCCTTATAATTCAACGACAAGGTCGTTTCTCATATAGTCTTTTTTGTAGGATAATGTAAAATAATGGAATTTAGCTGTTGATTTATGAAGAACATGTTTGGTACATTTAAAGATACGAATAAGTAAAACTACAGCTTCGGAAAAGGATGGGGCAATTATGAGCGACAATGGGGAATTAACCTATAACGCCAAAAAATATCGTACACCGGATGGTGTTCCGGCCGACATTGTAATGTTTACACTGACCAAACGCGAACGGAAGACGGTCACTAAGACGCTGCCTTTACGTGAATTGAAGGTAATGTTAATTAGACGGAAAAAATGGCCATGTGCAGGCATGTGGGCTCTACCAGGCGGATTCTGTCAGGAAGATGAGTCTATTTATGATGCTGCAACTCGTGAGCTGAAAGAAGAGACCGGTGTCGATGGAGGTCACTTAGAATATCTTGGAGTTTATAGTACACCTGGCCGCGACCCTCGGGGATGGATAATCAGCCATGCCTTTTTCGCCTTAGTAGAAGAGTGGATGCTGGAACAAAGACAAGCTTCCGACGATGCGGGTGAAGTGGGTTTATTTACGTTGCAGGAAGCGTTAGAAGAACTGGAGCTCGCTTTTGACCACCATGAAATCATCAAGGATGCATACGTACGTATCCAACAGCAAATGCTGCAGACAACGATAGCAAGACAGTTTTTGCCTAGGCATTTTACGCTAAGTGAGCTTTATCAGGTGATTCAGACAGTAGTGCCGGAATTTAAAGAGCCAAATTTTATTCGTAAAATCACGTCAACACGCAGCCGTCAGGGTATATTAAAAGAAGTGAGAGATGAAGAGGGCAATGCACTCAGCTCCAATCAATACTCACAACGCCCGGCTCAGCTGTATATGTTTACAGATCACGAGCCATTGTTGTCCATTTATACGTAGTGTCTTAAATCAGGGGAGGGACGATTCTCATGAGAGCACTAATAGTAATTGACTTTACCAATGATTTTGTCAATGGGAATTTACCGGTTGGGCAGCCTGCAATCGACATCGAGCCAAGAATCAGCCAATTAACATCTGAGTTTGTCCAAAATGGCGATTATGTTGTAATGGCTGTAGATTTACATGAAGACAATGATCCTTATCATCCTGAGAGTAAACTGTTTCCACCTCACAATGTACGAGGGACTGAGGGGCGGGAGCTTTATGGAAGTCTGAAAACTGTTTATGAAGCTGACCAGGATTCCATCTATTGGATGGACAAAACTCGATATAGCGCTTTTAGTGGAACCGATCTAGAGATCAAGCTGCGGGAACGTGGCATTACTGACCTTCATTTGATTGGTGTATGTACAGATATATGTGTTTTGCACACTGCGGTGGATGCATATAACAAAGGTTTTATTATTACTTTGCACGAAGATGCGGTCGCCAGCTTCAACGCGGATGGACATAAATGGGCACTAAATCATTTCCGGGGAAGTTTAGGAGCAGACGTTGTTAAGGCATAATACTATAAAAAACATACACATACAGCAACGTGGATATTAGGAGATGAGGACTTGAAGAGAGAACTTGCGCTACATACAGATAAATATCAGATCAATATGATGTATGCTCACTGGGTGAATGGAAGCCATAAGCGAAAAGCTGTATTTGAAGCTTATTTCCGCAAGTTACCTTTCGGAAACGGCTATGCCGTGTTCGCAGGATTAGAGCGTATCGTTGGGTACATCGGCGGTTTGCGTTTCACCGAAGATGATATCCGTTACTTGTCGGAGCAAGAAGAAAATTACGCTCCCGCTTTTTTGGAAGAACTGCTGCAATTTCATTTTCAGGGCAATGTTTATTCGATGAAAGAAGGGGCGTTGATTTTTCCGGATGAGCCACTAATCCGTGTGGAAGGGACGATCATGGAAGCGCAGCTGGTGGAGACCGCCATTCTGAACTTCATGAACTACCAGACGCTGATCGCTACGAAGGCTTCCCGAATTAAGCAGGTGGCTCCGAATGATATTCTGCTGGAGTTTGGTACCCGACGGGCACAAGAAGCGGATGCGGCGGTCTGGGGCGCTAGAGCGGCTTATATCGGCGGCTTTGATGCAACCTCTAACATGCTGGCAGGTAAAATGTTTGGCATCCCTACCAAAGGTACACATGCGCATTCTTGGGTTCAGAGCTTCAGCAGCGAGCAGGAAGCTTTTGATGCTTATGCCAAGGTGATGCCGGATGAAGTTACACTATTAGTTGATACCTTCGATACGTTGCGCAGTGGTGTGCCGAATGCGATTAGAACCGCCAAAAAGCTTGAAGCTCAAGGTAAAAAGATGATCGGTATCCGCTTAGACAGCGGTGACTTAGCCTATCTATCCCGGCAGGCGCGGAACATGCTGGATGAAGCTGGGCTCGATTATGTGAAGATTGTGGCATCCAATGATTTGGATGAGAATACAATCATGGATCTGAAGCTGCAAGGTGCAGCCATCGACACGTGGGGCGTAGGCACCCAATTGATTACGGCTTCGGATCAACCCTCTTTGGGTGGGGTCTATAAGCTGGTAGAAATTGAGTCCGCAACGGGAGAAATGGTACCGACGATCAAGATTTCTTCTAACCCTGAAAAAGTATCCACGCCAGGCAGCAAGGACGTATTCCGGATTATCGGGAAAAATGGCAAAGCGCTAGCAGATTATATCTGCTTCCCGGAAGAGGAAGCTCCGCGCAACGGCGGTCGGGTGAAGCTGTTTAATCCGCTGCATCCATACATGCACAAGTATGTGGAGCGCTATGAAGCGCTGCCTATGCTTGAGCCGATCTATGTGAACGGCTTCCAGGTCTATACTTTGCCGGATCTGAATGAAGTTCGCCGTTACCATCGGGAGCAGAAGGATCTGTTCTGGCCGGAATATCTGCGTAAGCTCAATCCTGAGGTGTACCGGGTGAATCTGAGTGAGAAGGTCTGGACTAACAAGCAACAATTGATCGCGGAGCATATTCAGCCGGAGATCGAGTAGATTTTGTAGTTTCGATGGAAAGAAGCATGGGAGGATTAGATTCCCGTGCTTTTTTGCGTTTGGGTGAAGCCGACGTTTGGGTGAAGCTTGCGTTTGTTAACTTCGAACGCCGCGAGTTTATTTCTGAAAGTATATTAAGCCAGCTTGTCTGCGTATATCTGATTTGGCTTTCGTTGCATTTTGTGCAGCAGAACACTAGTTAAAGTATATCGACAAATTACCATAAACCCAAAAGAATAAGTAAATCCTGTAGAATGTGGCGAATCCGGTGTAAGTAGGCAAATCAACGGTATAAATCCCGTAGAATGGGGCGAATCCGGTGCGAGTGGGCGAATCAACGGTATATCTCCCGCAGAATGAGGCGAATCCGGTGCGAGTAGGTAAATCAACGGTATAAATCCCGTAGAATGAGGCGCATCCAGTACGAGTAGGCAAATCAACGGTATAAATCCCGCAGAATGTGGCGAATCCGGTGTGAGTGGGCAATTCAACGGTATAAATCCCGCAGAATGGGGCGAATCCGGTGCGAGGAGGCAAATCTACGGTATAAATCCCGTAGAATGTGGCTCGTCCGGTGCGAGTGGGCAAATCAACGGTATAAATCCCGTAGAATGAGGCGAATCCGGTGCGAGGAGGCAAATCTACGGTATAAATCCCGTAGAATGAGCCGAATCCGGTGTGAGTGGGCATATCAACGGTATATATACCGTAGAACGGGACGAATCCGGTGCGAGTAGGCGAATCAACGGTATATATACCGCAGAATGTGGCGAATCCGGTGTGAGTAGGCAAATCTACGGTATATCTCCCGCAGAATGTGGCGAATCCGTTGCGAGTAGGCAAATCTACGGTATAAATCCCGTAGAATGTGGCTCGTCCGGTGCGAGTGGGCAAATCAACGGTATAAATCCCGCAGAATGAGGCGCATCCGGTGCGAGTAGGCAAATCAACGGTATAAATCCCGCAGAATGAGGCGAATCCGGTACGAGTGGGCAAATCTACGGTATAAATCCCGCAGAACGGGGCGAATCCGGAACGAGTAGGCAAATCTACGGTATAAATCCCGTAGAATGTGGTGAATCCGTTGCGAGTAGATAAATTAACGGTATAAATCCCGCAGAATAGGGCTCATTAGGTGCAAGTAGGCAAATCTACGGTATAAATCCCGTAGAATGAGGAGAATCTGGTGTGAGTGGGCATATCAACGATCCCATAAGAAAAGGTGTATCCCCGTTCTACGCAATCGCGAAGAACAATGGATACACCTTTTTACATGTCAATGCGAGCAATTTAGTTTAGTTCTTCTTCCGGAATTTCGCGAATGACCAGATGGTAAGCATCAGCAGGAAGCCCAGACATGTGCCTATGCTGATCCGGTTCTGAGTGTCGAAAAGGAAGGAAATCGTAATAACCGACAAACAGATAAGTGTCAAAATCGTTATATAAGGAAAGCCCCAGACTTTAAAGCTTGGCTCTTTAGGATAGGTTTTTCGCAGCTTCAGCTGTGATAGACAGATGCTGATCCATACCAAGCTTACTACGAAGCCGGGAACAGCCATCAGCAGCCGGAAAAGTCCATCCTGTGCGAAGTACGCTAACATAGAACCAACAAAAAGAACTATAGCGCAAAGTTTAAGACTGTTGATCGGCACACCTTTTGCTGAGGTCTTTGCTAAGCTACGTGGAGCTTCACCCTGTGAAGCCAAAGAGTGCAACATCCGTGTGGCGCCATAGATACCGGAGTTAGCAGCAGAGAGCACAGCTGTAATCAGTATGAAGTTCATAACATGGTCAGCACCCTTAAGTCCTGTAGCCGCTAACACCTGCACAAAGGGGCTGGTATGCTCGTTAAGCTGATTCCAAGGAATTAACCCACAGATGATCAGAATTGGAATCGTATAGAACAGAATAACGCGCAAAATGAAGCTTTTGACAACTCTAGGCAACACTTTTTCTGCATCTTGAGTTTCTGTTAAAGTTAGTCCAATCAGCTCAGATCCGCCATATGAGAACATGACGACCAGAAGGGCAGAGAAGATAGGTGTCCAGCCTTGTGGGAATAATCCGCCATAATCCGTAAAATTACTTAAATAGGGTGTCCCTTCAGACATAGGCAATAGCCCAAACAATAATGCAGCTCCCAGAATAATAAAGATGATAATCATAGCTATTTTGATTCCTGCTAACCAAAACTCCGTCTCTCCATAACCGCTTACACTCATCATATTGATGCCAATAATTAAAGCCCCGCTTGCTAGACTCAGTAGCCATAACGGAACATCCGGTAACCAGTATTGCAAGAAGCTTCCTGCCGCCAGCACTTCGATCACGCAGACAGTCAACCACATGAAGCAATATAGCCAACCCACGATAAAGGAGAGCCGTTCTCCAAAAGCCTCGCGAATGAATTCCTTCATATTTTTGTTCGGGTATACCGTGGCCATTTCGGCAATTGCACCCATAACGACTAGTAGCAGCAAGCCTGCCAATACATAGGAGAGAACAACCCCTGGTCCAGCAATGCTTATCGTCTCAGAGCTTCCTTTAAAAATCCCCGTACCGATTACGCCGCCCATCGCCATAAAGCTGATATGCCGTGGAAGCAATTTTTTCTGTAATGATGCTTCGTTTGACTTCACATTTAATGCCTCCTAAGTAGGTTCAAAAAATTACACCAAGAATCAGTTTATCCTGAAATGGACTAGTTGAAAAGTATAAATGATACACATTTGTAGAAATAGAGGTGATTTTTCATCGGTGTGTGATATTTATCATGAACAATGTGATGAATTTAACATCTTAATTTTTAATTTTATTGCTAAATGAAAGTAGATAAATAAGCTTAGGCAACACTTGGAAAATGCAAGATTTGTCACTTCGCGTCTTGCGAAATCAAGTTACAATCGTTGAAAAAGTCAAAAGGATATTATACTAGATGACATTCTGAAAGGGGCTATGTCGGTGGTACAGTTACCAAAAGTGAACGAGCTCGGATTTTTTGAGATTCGTCTGGAGTCAATTGGAGGGTTGGGTGCGAACCTGGCTGGTAAAATGCTTGCGGAAGCAGGTGTTGTCGGTGCTGGAATGAATGGGGTCAGCTTTTCGTCATATGGTTCGGAGAAGAAGGGATCAGCGGTAAAAGCGCATATCCGGTTTTGTGATTTGAACACACCTATTCGTGACACGTCTCCGGTTGAGCGTCCGCATGTTGTTGGGGTATTTCACGAAGCACTAGCAAAGACAGTTAACGTAATTAGCGGAATTTATGAACATAGCACAGTATTGGTAAACTCAGCAAAATCGCCGGAGGAATTGAAATCCTCCCTGAATATGATGGCAGGAACTATTGCAGTCGTTGATGCTACAACTATCGCCTTAGATGAGAAAAACCGCGTTAATATGGCGATGCTGGGCGCGTTGTTCCGGATGTGTGATTTCTTGGACCCTGAAATTATGAAAGGCGTTATAGAGAAATCACTAGGCAAAAAGTATCCACAGGCAGTACAGTCAGCGCTGACTACTTTCGACCGTGGATTTAATGAAGTTAAGTTTATGCATTTTCCACTGCCTGCGGGCGTGACAATGCCTGAATTCGTGCGGTCTGATATTTCCGCATTGGGTTATGAAACACAGCCTATCGGCGGTACCATTACGAATCCTGGGAGCAGCTTTTTAAAGAACTTGAGCATTTCTCGCTCCGGTTTGCTGCCTCATTTTAAGCAGGAGGATTGTATTCATTGTGCGCAGTGCGATACGGTGTGTCCTGATCTGTGTTTTGTTTGGGATGAGCAGCCTGATAAGAAGGGGCGTCCACAAATGTTCCTGCAAGGTATTGATTACCAATACTGTAAAGGCTGTTTAAAATGTGTAGAAGCTTGTCCTACAACTGCCTTGTCTGGCGAACGTGAGGAAGAAGGCTACGCAGAGAGTCATACGGTCCGGCATATTTTTGATCTCGTTACTGAGGCCTAATTAACGGAGGAAAGGTGGAATACACGTGGCAATAGATTATGAAAAAGAAGTAGGCTCTGCTAAAGTAGAGCAGAAATTCCTATATGAATCCGGCAATGAAATGGCAGCTTATGCTGCTCATCAGATTAATTATCATGTAATGGGGTATTTTCCGATTTCTCCATCGACAGAAGTAGCGCAATTTCTTGATACGATGAAAGCGAACGGCCAGCATGATATTATGCTGATTCCGTCAGATGGCGAGCATAGCTCTGCTGGAATCTGTTATGGCGCTTCAACGGCTGGCGGACGTGTATTTAATGCTACCAGTGCCCAAGGTTATATGTTCATGCTTGAGCAATTGCCTGTACAAGCTGGTACGCGTATGCCTATGGTTATGAATCTAATCTGCCGTTCGATCTCTGGACCGCTGAATATTCACGGGGATCATTCTGATTTGTATTTTGCCCTGAATACAGGTTGGCCTATTTTAATGTGCCGGGATCCACAATCTGTTTATGATATGAACCTAATGGCATTGAAGCTTGCTGAACATGCTAAAGTTCGTCTTCCGGTAATGGTGGCTTCAGATGGATATTTCACTTCCCACCAGAAGCGCCGCGTACAGGCCTTTACTCATCGGGAGGATGTTCATAAATTTGTTGGAGCACAACCTCCAACAGGTTTCACCGATACTTTAGACCGCAATAATCCGGTAACCGTTGGTCCTTATATGAACGAACCTGACTATATTAACAACCGTTATCAACAGTCCGTAGCTATGTACAATGCGGGTGAAGTTTTTGAAGAAATCGCGAAGGAATTTGCTGAGTTAACCGGACGTTATTATCCAATGATCGAGGAATATCGGATGGAAGATGCTGAAGTAGCAGTATTCTTGATGAATTCTGCCTCTGAGATTATTAAGGATGTTGTAGATCAGCTTCGTTTGCAAGGAATCAAAGCCGGTGCAATCTCGCCGAATATGATCCGTCCTTTCCCGCAGAAGCAAATTGCTGAAGCGCTGAAAAACGTTAAAGCAATCACCGTTGGTGACCGCGCAGATTCTGTTGGCGGACACGGTGGTAACATGGTCAATGAAATTAAGGCAGCCCTGTTCACATATGGCAACACTACGACTAAAGTAATAAGCCGTATTTACGGTTTGGGTGGTAAGGACTTCTACGCAGAAGATGGTCATGCATTTTTCCAATTAGCAATTGATGCTGTTGCTGCAGATCGAGTAGACATACCATTTGATTATTACGGCCACAATCCGGGTACACCAGATAAAGCTCCACAACGTCTTCTGAAGCCAATGGACTTTGACTCACTGAAGACAGGCTTGATCACTGTGAAACAGGATGAAGCAACGGGCAAATTAAGCGTACGGATTCCGCCGCTACGCAGCTTGACGAAGAAACCTAAACGGCTCTCCCCAGGGCATGGTGCGTGTCCGGGTTGTGGGATTTTCTCAGGACTAGAGACTTTCTTCAAAGGGATTGAAGGGGATATCGTCGCACTTTATCATACAGGCTGTGCCATGGTAACGACTACGGGGTACCCGTATTCCTCCCATAAATCAACGTTTATCCATAATCTTTTCCAAAATGGAGCGGCTACCTTGTCCGGTGTCGTAGAGATGTTCTGGGAACGCAAACGTCGCGGTGAGCTGGATGGACTAGGGCTTAAAGAGGACTTTACGTTTGTTATGGTAACCGGAGATGGCGGCATGGACATCGGGATGGGACCGGCAATTGGAGCTGCGCTGCGTGGTCACAAAATGATTATTGTAGAGTACGATAACGAGGGTTACATGAATACTGGAGCACAGCAGTCCTATTCGACACCACTGGGTCATCGTACTTCAACCTCCAGTATCGGCAAGCAGCAGCAAGGTAAAGTGACTCAGCATAAAGATACAGCACAAATTATGGCGGCTACTAACATTCCTTATGTCTTCACGGGTTCGGAGGCTTATCCGCAGGATCTGGTGAAAAAAGCGGCAAAAGCACAGTGGTACGCACAAAACGAAGGTTTGGTGTATGGTAAAATCCTGATCGCATGTCCGCTAAACTGGATGTCTGATGATAAGGAAGGCACTAACATCGTTTCATTAGCTGTTGAGTCTTGCTTCTTCCCGTTATATGAAGTAGAGCATGGTTCTACGAATATCACATATAATCCTGAAGACAAGGGCAAACGTGTCGAGCTCTCAGCATGGCTGAAGACAATGGGTAAAACTCGTCACTTGTTGAAACCTGAGAATGAGCCAGCTTTGCACAGCTTCGAAGAAGAAGTTGAGCGCCGTTGGAATCGTCTCAAGGCAAAACACGAACATCCTGACTTATAAGATGTGTTTATCTCCAGCATATAAAATATGAAAAAACCCGGCAGATTTGTCTGCCGGGTTTTTTGTGGTTAGGGAGCATTTGCGCGTAAGAAACAGTTTTCGGACACCACTGACCTTAAACACAGTCTTCTTTCCCATTTGGAATTCTAACGGACTGCATAGCAGTTATCGGCCCTAAAAACTCCCAATATGAACCCTTTTTGAAGGAATAGTGTCACTGGAGTCCGCGAAACTTCTGAAAAAGCTAAGAACCGGCAAATAACGTCATTTAGGTCCTATGTGTTAAAGACTTGGTCATTTACAATTAGAATAAAGTCCAATTCCCTTTTACTCTTGCATGTTGTTCTGCCCTAACCAGAAGATAGCGGGTACAAATGACAAGACAAGAACTACCTACGATTAAAGCGCCGAGAGCCCACCACCAGCTAATCCCGATATTATCGTATAACGCCCCGCGCACGAGAACCAGACTATATGTGAGTGGAAACAGAAGGGATAGGCCCGTTGCCCATGCTGGGAATACCGCTGGTGGAATACGAACCCCACCAAACAGCTCCATTGGTGCTTGAAAGATGTAATAGAGTAGCCCTGAATCCCTTGAGAATAGAGATATCGCACACAGCAAAGCTCCCCATATAACCGCTGATATCATGATAAGTACTAATACAGGCAATAAGGCGCCCCAGTTAACAGTCGTTGCATCCGCAAGAAAAATGAAAGTCAGGATGGAGAAACAAGCGAACATCCATATTCCGTGAAATAGTGAATATATGGAACGTCCATACAGGAAGGCCATTTTTGACGCTGGGGTTAGGAACACTACCTCAAGTGTGCCCCCTTTGCGTTCTTGTTCGAATAACCATGCGGCTTGCACAACCGTCCAGTATAACTGAAAGACGAGATATCCGCTCAGCAGAAAAAGGGGAATCCGTCCATCTGGTATAACTTTTGAGAGTGCTGATCCTGCTCCTGTTCTAAAGGGCTGCATAGTAAAGTAGGTGGTTAAAAAGGTGAGCGCCGGCCAGAGTAGAAGTGAAAAAAACACTGCGCGTCCCTTAACTCTATTTCGATGCTGCTTAGTGATCTCCGCGCTAAGGGTAAACCATAAGCTATGTAAGTTCATGATACCCTTCCTTCCGAAAGGAGGATAATCGCATCCTCCAAATTAGGTTTTTCGGATGCGAAGCTTTTAATGCTAAGCCCATGCTCCGTAGTCCATGGCAGCAGCTCTGTAATGATCCTATCAGCCGAAGGTGTCTTTACAGAAATGCGCTGCAGTCCATCATTTCGAAGTTCAAGTTTTTCTGTTGCGCAGACACCCATTAATTCCGCAGGCTGAGTATATGTTCGTAGATGCTCTAGTAGCTTGGGACGAAGTGATTCATGCCAGCCTGTAACCTCTAAATGAGCAGTTTGCGAGCCTGCAACCTGATGGACAATCCGCTCAGGTTTGTCACAGAGCAGAAGCTCGCCTCGATTCAGTACATAAACCCGGTCACAGAGTTCTTCGACCTCCTGCAAATAATGGCTGGTCAGAAGGATACCCTTTCCACTGTCCAGTGCAAGCTTTCTTATCGTACCGCGAAGCTGCCTGGCAATGGGGGCATCAAGGCCAAGTGTGGGCTCATCTAGAAATAAGTATTGTGGATCGTTGATAAGTCCGCGGGCGATTTGCAGTCGTTGCTTCATCCCTTTAGAATATTGCTCAACGGGTTGGTCAGCAGCTTGGGTCAAACCTACTTCCTCCAGAAGACGTTCTGCTTCTCTAGCGATTTGAGGGCTGTTCATTCCATAGAGTTTACCGAAGTATTGAAGATTCTCTCTACCAGTGAGTCGCCAGTACAACATTCGTTCTCCTCCGGCGATCATATTTACTTTTTGCTGAATGGCCTGTCGATTCTTGTGCAGTGACATTCCATCGACTTCAATACTGCCTGAGGTTGGCTCTAGGAGAGTAGAGAGCATACGGATTGTAGTGGTTTTTCCAGCGCCATTTAGACCGAGAAGACCTACGATTTCCCCCGCAGCGATATCTAAAGATAGTGATTTCACTGCAGTCACTGATCTTTTTTCCGAACGGAACCAGCCCAGTCTGTGTTTGCTTTCGTAAATTTTAGTAACTTCATGCATGTTTATCAATGGTTTTCACCCTCCAAGGTTTTAGAAACGTTCGAACAACCCGCGCTCTATGCGCCGATTTGTCCATTGACCAACCGTTATGTATACAACACTAAGTAGTATGATAGGCAATGCATCAATTAATCGTATTGATTCTCCAGTTAGCAGCGTGCCTCGTAGCAGTTGTAGCGCATAGGTCAATGGGAAAATCTCACCTATAGCCTGCAAGTAGTCAGGCAAGTATTGCCTTGGAAACTGAAATCCACATAGTAGAGCAGTTATCGTAAATAGAGTATTTTGAACAATGAAGGTGTCCCTTGTATAAAGCATAATGCTTCCTAGCACCAGCGCCATCGCATAACATGATAGTAAAAACAGCAAAATTCCCACGAGGAGAGATATAAAGTGAACAGAGGGGAGCCGAAGTCCTGCCAAAAGGCCAAAGAAGAGAACCACCAGCAATTCCGCCCCGCTTCGATACAACTGCTGGACTGCGTTTCCTAGAAAATAACCGCTCCGGCTTGAAGGGGAGAGCAACAGTGCCTCAAGTGTACCTTCTCTCCATTCGGTAATAAGTGCCCTGGATACATTCATCATCATACTGACGGAAAATATACTGAGCATACCTCCAATAATTACATAGGTCAGATAGTCATCACTGCCACTATAGATAGCGAATTTTGAATCTATATCCCCATTGATTAGATACACATAAGAAAAATAAGAGATGATGACTAGATAAACTCCATCAATAATGTGCCCGAATGTAAAGGTCCAGGGAAAGGCTCTAAGATTAGATTTTTGGTTTCTTTTTAGAGTTGCGATAGCGATATGCCACAACTGTACTCACACCTTTCATTAACCTTATTGTTCAAGGTACTGCCTTTGCAGAACGAGAAGATTATCAAAGACTTCTTTGTTCACTGAATAAAATAAATAATTCCCTTTTCGCTGTGATTGGGTAAATCCTGCTTCACTTAGTTGTTTTAGCTGTTTAGAGACCGCAGCTTCAGAAATACCCAATATTGGCGCAAGCTGCTTGGTACAATGTGGATTTTTCCACAGTAGTTTCAGAATTCGCATCCGCGTATCATCACTTAAAGCTTTGAGTTGGCGCAACAGGTCACTCGGCGGTCCTTCACTAAAGGCAAGACCGGGAACATCCACCGTGAGTGGTAAAAATAAAGTATCTTCGTACCAGCCAACAAGCAGATGCGGAAATATGAAAGTAGAAGGAAAAACGTACACTTGTCCAAGCTGTTCATAAGAAAAGTAATACGTTACTGCCTTTTGAACTGTTAGAGTCCCGTTCTCTGCGAGGAGGCGTGGGTGGAGCGTATTTAGTGCCTTTTCCGGGGATCGACTGGCTAAGTCTTGAAACTGAGCGGCTGAGATGTTCATAAATGGTTCAATATAGTCCCATTCCTGCCCGAAATAATCATGTTCGTATGTAATTAATGTTGAGATTAACAGCTTGCGAACACTAGCCAGATTGTTTATCAGGTACTTCACGTTTCCACTCAACTTCATCAGCGAACGCTTGCTTTCAGATTCATTCAGCCATTCGACTAGGGTACTTAGTGCAATTTCTTGATTCATAAATAGATACACTAGCTCTGCATCCGGAAGTTTTTTGAGTAGGGTGATTCCTTGATTGCAAGAAATAGGGACACCCATACGGTCCGGTAAATCTAGCAGAGCGATCCAACGGTCTGACAACTGCCCAAGTGTGTGGATGTTCTCCTGTAGAGCAAGAGGCATCCTTTTCTTGAGCTCCAGAGCCCATTGTAATCTTGTTGGATGGTGTTCTGGTTGATGGAAGACATGCAGACTGCATAATAACTCATGAAAAGGACTGACGACCGTTTTGATCTTTCGATTTAAAGTTTGGAGTGAGCTCATCTCTTTCCTTTCCGATTAACTGTTTGGTTAATCAAAAACCACTTTCGCGTAAAGTGTTCAAAATTATAGGGGGAATGGTCAAGTTTGTCAAATCTTTTATACAGAAAAAAGCGAGAGCACATCCCCATGCGATGGACATGGATGTTTCTCTCACTTATAGGATTCTTTTGATAGAGTTATGAAGTAGAGTTATCTTCTGCCTCTAGGCATCATGGAGTTATCGCACATGATATCTTTAACAGAATAGGTGTAGCAATGACGAGGAACTGGGACACAGTGATGGCGTCTAACGATTTCTACCGGGTGAATAACATTCACAACTTGAGGGTGGTAGTAATCTTGATAAACCACCTTAGGTGGGTCAGTGACAGTTTGGGCCGGGCATTTTGGACATCCTTCTGACATTTCCTTCAGCTCCTTTGTGTGTGAACTTACCGTATTATACGCACAGAACAAAGGCATGCTTGGTTATTTGTCTAGTTTATAAAAAAATGGGTGGGATTATTGTTTGTATATCTCTCGCATTACATGACGAAGCTCCGGGATAATGAGCCGTTCCATAGCCAATTTAACGGCTCCAGTGGAGCCAGGCATAGAAAAAACAGCTGTGTTGCCAATCGTACCTGCAATTGCCCGGCTAAGGATTGCCGCCGAACCAATGTCCTCTGTGTAGCTTAACATTCGAAAAATCTCACCGAAGCCCGGTAGCGTTTTATCAAGCAAGGATGAAACTGCTTCGTAGGTGGTATCACGGGGAGAGATTCCTGTTCCACCTGTCAGCAACACGGCCTCAACTTCAGTGTGATCAGCGTTTTTATAGAGTAGTTCACGAATGTCCTGATAGTTGTCTTTGATAATGGTATGACCAATAACTTCATACCCGGCAGCCTCGAGCATGGATTTGATTAATGCTCCACCGGTATCTGTTTCAGTAGTTCTGGTGTCTGAGACGGTAATGATGTAGCAGGAAACGGATTGTGGTGCTTCCTTCCGATGTTCTTCAACGGATGACAATGAGATCAGCTCCTAAATTAGAGATGTTCTCATGATAGGGTATGGGGAAGGCAAAGACAAGTTTTGTTATCAATCGCTATTCTTTTGAGGTTATAGGTGTGCCGCTTGCGTGCTTTGGCATCATGTAGTAAACTCGCTACCATACCCGTAATTTGCAAGGAGCGATGAATCATGGAACAGGTTGTACCTGTGTATATATTGTCAGGATTTCTGGGAAGCGGCAAAACTACCCTGCTGCAGCGCCTGCTGGAACATTGGAAAGATCAGGGCTTGCGCCCGGCAGTAGTGATGAATGAGCTGGGTGAAGTGAACCTGGATGGGCTGCTGGTTGAGCAAACCGTTCCTATGGCAGAGCTGCTCGGCGGCTGTATCTGTTGTTCTATCCGAGGGGATCTTAGCACAGAGCTAACTACTCTTATCAAGAAGGAATCACCTGATGTGGTTGTTATTGAGGCCACAGGTGCGGCGAACCCGTTGGAAATTGTAGATGGTGTAACCGAAACTTCACTGTATCAAAAAGTCGAGCTAAAAAGCTTGATCACCGTCGTTGACGCCGCGCATCTGCTCGAATTGTACCGTGCGCAGCAGGGGGCAACCTATCGACTGATGCAGGAGCAAATTCGCTGCGCATCTGTTTTGATTCTGAATAAAACTGACCGTGTCTCAGCAGATGAAGCGGAAGAGATCACAACTGTTCTGCGAAAATGGAATTCTTATGCACCGATTATGCCAGCGGAGCGTTGTGAGATCGACACAGAGGAGCTCCTGCGTAGTGCAGGTGGAGTTCTTACGGATACACAGCTTGAAGAGAGCGACAGCGAAAGCCAAGTGCATGAGGAAGCTCAACTACCTTTAGGAGGCACCCATGCTTCTCATGATCACGTGATGGCATACACACATTACTTCAAACGACCTGTCAACAGCGAGACCTTTGAACAGTTCGTCAAGGAGCTTCCGCGGGATGTTTATAGGGCTAAAGGCATTGTGACCTTTAATGACACCTCCAGTCGTTTTCTTTTTCAATATGCTTACCGTGAAGCTGATTTTATGAAAATCACACCTCAAGGCGAAGTCCCAGACGTAGCTGTATTTATCGGGGAACACTTCTCATCCAGTGAGTTACGCACGAAGCTGCTGGAGATGGAAGGACGTATTTTAGTTCGGCCTGGCACGATCAAAAGAAGCCTGTAATCCGTTCTGCTTCAGAAGAAGCTGTGGTTCATTCCTAATCTTGTAGGTTAATAGTAAGGCATACCCATTAAAAATGCAGGAGGTTGAAGGCTATGACCCGAATTCAATATCAGGAGTGCATTGACGCTTGTCTCGAAAGTATGAA
Organism: Paenibacillus sp. FSL R5-0636; assembly: GCF_037974255.1. Lineage (NCBI taxonomy): Bacteria > Bacillati > Bacillota > Bacilli > Caryophanales > Paenibacillaceae > Paenibacillus > Paenibacillus sp. FSL R5-0636. The sequence goes on along the minus strand of NZ_CP150232.1, from coordinate 4,009,276 downwards.
TGCCTGTAACTACAGCTATGTCTCAAGCCTAAAAGAATATGATCTTGCATCACTTCGTGAGAGCATGCGACTCGATCGTGAATGTGCGGATATTTGTTCTTATGCCATTCAAGCAATGACTCGTCAAAGTCCGTTTGTATCTGGAATTCTAAAACTATGTGCGGAGATTTGTGAAGCATGCGCAGATGAGAGCAGCAAGCATATACATAATCACTGCCAAGAATGTATTAATGCCTGCCGTAAAGCTGCAGAGGCATGCCGTTTGATTAGCGATGCTGTTGAGGTATATGCGTAAGATCGTATAGCTTAACTCTCATATATGAACTAATAGCCAGACTGTTGCTGTAGAAATATAGCAATAGTCTGGTTTTTTATATCCAGGTCTGTTTGATTAATGCTACTGGTAGAAAAAAAGGGGAGGAATACTGGATAGAAAGGAAGTTTTAGAAAGGGCTGCTATGGCAGTTCTTTCATTTTTTTGATTCCTAGAAGAGGAAATTCGTAGGGAACCGGAGAATTAACAGTAGATATGAAGGGAGAATGTTAAGTGGCGAACTTAGTAGATCGTAACTTTGCCAGCGGTAGTATAGATGTTGCTATTCCCCTGATAGAATTAGAACAGATCAGTAAACAGTATGGACGCCGACCCGTATTGGAAGATGTATCGTTTACTATTGAAAAGGGGACTGCAACTGCTCTGATCGGACGGAACGGATCCGGCAAAAGTACGCTGTTGTCAATCTTAGCTGGACTGGTCCATATTTCCTCTGGAAAGCTGAGTTGTAAGGATTCAAATCTGAGAATTGGTTATGCACCTGAGATGTTTCCAGGGTTGAAGCTGACCCCAGAACAGTACTTGCGAAGTATGGGACAGATTAGCGGCCTTGCGCCAGTCCTGATCGAGCAGGAGCTAACAACGTTATTTCAACTTTTTAAGCTGGAGCACTTTCGCAAGCAGTCGATGCTAAATTTCTCCAAAGGAATGCTGCAAAAAATTAATTTGATTCAAAGCTTGCTGGGAAGTCCCTCGTTGCTGCTTCTTGATGAGCCTATGTCGGGCCTTGATCTCCCCTCAATGAATAAGTTAGCTGAGCTTCTTATTGGTTTGAGAAATAAGGGTACTGCTATAGTCTTCTCTGTACATGAACCCCAATGGATTGAATTGCTTGCGGATCAGGTTCATGTGATACATGAAGGGAAAATTGTAAAGTCAATTCAGGGGTCAGAGAAGCTGAACTTTAAACCCTCTACATACATACTATTGTCTAATCTGTCGATTCAGAAACTGCAGCAATTGAAGGAAATGGCAGGTTTTATTGCAATAAATACGTTTAAGGATAGTTGTAACATAGCACGTACAGCGTTGACAGTAACAAGTTCAGTATCAGATGCTTTTTTGCGGGTTATCTTGGAGTCGGGTGGTTCAATACAATCGGTAGAACCTCGCGGAGGATCGCATGACTTAGAAAAATGGATGAATCCTAGGAGTTGAACCAAGGGGGGCTAACGTGTATCCGTTTATCGTTTACATGCTGCGAAGTTATACTCGATCTCAGCGTTATTTCGGCCCGTTAGCGGGGATTGTGATTGCAGTCTTGATATTGTATTCTTATAAGCCCAATCCAGTTATGAATAGCTATGCCGCTACAGCAGTAATGCTCTTTATAAGCTGCGCTTGGATGAGTCTTAGTTTTTTGAATCATGAGCACGCTGTTCATCGGCAGATTGCAGTTGTTCACATGCGAAGTGCGGCAAAACATAGTGCAGGTAGTATCTTAACGCTTTGTTTTCTAACGTTGCTGCTAGATATATTGATTGTCCTTTATCCTTGGGTAACAGGTCATTTCGCAGAATCACCTGGGGCATATCGGTTAATTCTAGCGCTTATAGGACATGGATTGTTGGGTATGCTTGGTGTGGCTATTGCCCTATTCTTTCAATCTTCTTGGATTCAAAAAGGCAGTCACGCAACAGGTATGTTATTAGCTATCGTTGTACTATCACTGGGTGGAGCACAAATCAGCGAAAGTTTGCCTGGTATATTTCATTTTTTGATCTGGTTGTTGCCGCCAGTAACTCCTGTAATGGAGGCCATGATGAAAGCTGATACATTGTCATTAGCGGAGTTGTTAGGTTCATTTGCACAAGCATTAGTATATATAACACTGCTTATCGGTTTTTATTTGTACAGATCAAGACAGAGGGATTACAACAAAACATAACTTGTATAGATAAAAGGAACAAGGATACAGAAGTGGGGGAAAAGATGAAGGATACATATGTACCTGAGAGTGAACAATCGAAAGAGTTATTCGCCTATTTTGGACTGGCAGTTTATTATGGACAGGCCCTCGAGCAGCAGCTTACCAACTTGCTATTGCTTACTAAGCTATCACAAGGAAAAACGCCAACAGAAGCAGATCTGACAGACCTTTATCAGCGAAAACTCAGCAATTCACTCGGCCAACTCATCAAAGAAATCCAACATCATTTTCCTTTCTCGGAGCAAGAAACCGCTCAGTTGGAGGAAGTGTGGAAACAACGTAATTACATCGTTCATGATTACTTTAAAGAGCGTATACAGGAAACCTTTACGCCTGCCGGAAGAGCTAAAATGATTCGGGAGCTGAAACGTTTTAAAAATAAAGCAAGTAGACTTGAAGTTAAACTGCAAGGCTACTGCACAGAAATGTTCACGAAGCTTGGATTAGAGGAGGAAAACTTATTGTAATAATCCTTCTAAGCCGCAAGCTGTTACAACCTCTGGTCTAAAATGAACCGAAGAAGCTCTAACACAGCGAGAGAGTGCAGTTAAAGCTTCGCCTAATGCCGGAATCATCTCCGGTGTTAGGCTTTCTCCAGGTTCCCACCACCAATTGTTAATATTCAATGTTTGGTTCTTCTTATCCATCACCGGTTCAAATCTGCCAACAAAACGATCATTATATAATATTGGCAGTACATAGTAACCATATTCTCGTTCTATTGCCGGCTTATAGACCTCCCAGCGGTAATGAAATCCGAATAATTGCCGAACCAGCTCGCGTTCCCACAACAAATTATCCAGCGGAGCCAAAACAGCCGCAAATGAATCACGTGGTTGAAGCCCAATCTCTTCAGATTCTCGCAGCATCACAGACTCCAAGGTTGGAGCATCTATACTGCGGATATAAAGCGGAACCTTAATCCCCTCGACCCAAACTTCTCTGAGACTATCCTTCTCCAGCAATCTCTGAATCGCCGCCGCACGCTCTTTGCTCTTCAGTCCGGATATGCCCAGCCATCCGTCTCCAGATTTATTCCATAACAAGCCGATACTTCCTATTCTACGTATCACATACCAATCGTGAAATTGTTCTTCCGTGACATTTGGATCGGCTGAACTCAGCAGCTCTGAGGGTAACAAACGTTCAGCGAAATCATAATATCGCCGAGTATGTACACGATGGTGGACAACAATCTCTCCCCAAAAGTACATGCTTTCCATTGCAGCTCGTGATAATCTTGTCGGAGCCCAAGCCCAATCTACTTTCTCCTTTCCGTCTAAATCCAAAGAGGAGAGGGGACCGCGCTTCTGAAGCTCTTCACGAACCTGTGCTACAGCGACCATTACAGGCTCATTAGCCTGATGGTGGGAGGCAGCAGCTGTTCTTCTCCGCTTAAAATAAGGCCAATCCTCTGTACAATAAATAGACATGTTCTTGTCCCAGCCATCAACGAGCAACCTGTCTTTATACAGAAGCTCTTGGACCAGTTCTGGCGTAAATCCCGGAATCCGTGCTTGGAGGACCAGCTCATGATTATGGCCGGCAATATTAAGGGGGTCATATTGGATGCAGCCTACGTGACGAACATAGTCATAAATACTAAGTTTTCCGGAAGGGATAGCTCCGGCAGTTAACTTTTGATGAGATAGCAGAAACAGCCTGGCTTGTTTCTTAGTCAGATTATAAGTAAGCATCGTTTACTCCTCCAAGGATATGTATTAATTCCCATAATACAGAACATCTGTTCTAAGATCAAGCAGGAAAAAACCCTGAATCACAATGAAGTGACTCAGGGTTGTAAATTACATTTTCTCAAGAGAGGGTTGCAAGTTTCCGAGTGCTGGACGGTTGCTTGCGCCAGCGTTATCGTCAGAGCTGTTAGCAGCGGCACCTACTTGCAGCTGGTACATACGGAAGTATCTTCCGCCAAGCGCCATCAGTTCATCGTGGCTACCGCGTTCTACGATCTCTCCGTGATGTAGGACTAGAATCTGATCTGCACTGCGAATCGTGGATAAGCGGTGAGCGATGATGAAAGTGGTGCGTCCTTTTTTGAGAACTTCCAGCGCATCCTGAATGACGCTTTCCGTTTCTGTATCGATGTTGGAGGTAGCTTCATCTAGAATAAGAATAGCTGGGTCAAAGGAGAGAGCTCTCGCAAAAGAAATCAATTGCCGCTGACCCGCAGATAAAGTACTTCCTTTCTCAATTACCGGTTCATCAAATCCTTGTGGAAGATGAGCGAGCAACTTATCCGCACCAACCTCACGCAATGCACGTTCTACACGTTCACGTGAAATTCGTTCATCCCCTAGGCTGACGTTCGAAGCAATGGTGCCCGTGAAGAGGTACGGATCCTGCAGCACGATGCCCATGTGATTCCGCAGCCACTGCTTCGGAATATCCGTAACCTTTTGACTGTCAATCGTAATATCGCCTTTTTGTGGATCATAGAACCGGAACAGCAGATTGATGATTGAGCTTTTGCCGGAACCCGTATGACCTACAAGAGCGACAGTTTCACCCGGGCGTGCTTCAAAGGAGATATCGCGAAGGACGTAGTCTTTTTTATAAGCAAAAGATACATTCTTAAATTCCACTTTTCCTTTGTAGCGTGGCATGGAGCCGTCAGTAACATTCTCTCCAGGTTCATCCATAAGCGTAAACACACGTCCCGCAGATACCATAGAAGTATCCAGGTTCGCCAACTGGTTCACCATACCTGTGATAGGTTGGAACAAACGTCCGAGCACATCGACAAAGGCATACAGAACGCCTAAGGATACAAAGGTTGAACCAGTAATACTGCCATGTCCGAAATACCAAAGCACCATCACAAAAGAGAGACTACGAAGTGAGTTCACCAGATTGTGGGACGTGAAAGCATTCAGATTTAACATTTTATTCTGATATTTCAAGTAATCATCGTTCAGGTTCTCAAATTCTGCACTAAGCTGCTTCTGACGGCGGAATATCCGGACGATTGACATCCCCTGAATCGATTCATTAATAATGGCGTTAATTTCACTTAGACGTGAGCGAATGATCGTATTGTATTTGGTCGCAATTTTGCGATAGAGCACGATCCACAGCACAAGAATAGGTACAATGAACAAGCTGATCAGACCCAGACGGACATCAAGTAAGAACAGAGCGATATATACGCCAGTTATATTGATAATACCGGTGCTGAAATTGGAAAGAACGGCAATGAATAGATCCTTAATCGCCTCGGTATCATTTGTAACCCGCGACACTACCTTACCAGCAGGCAAATTGTCAAAAAAATGAACGGGTAGTCGCTGGATATGTGCGTATACATCTGTCCGCAGCTTCCGGATTACCTGATTCGCCGAAGATTGCAGCCAGTAGGTTTTTCCGAATTCAGCAAAGATGGAGATTACAAGAAAAATAGCATACATTCCGACCAACTGATAGATTCCAGGAAGCTCAGGTTTGTAAAAAGCGAACAGCTCATCGGCCGATAGCTTAACCGCCGGATAGATAACTTCGTTATCACCACGGGTGATATGCATCTCTCCATCGATGAACTTTCGTTCACCGTCAGGCTGTGTTACAGCTTCGTTAATAAAATAAAAACTTCTCCCTGCTTGAAGAACACGAATTTCTTGGCCTTTAGTTTCACCAGGCTCAAAGCGATCGCCGCGTTTGTATAAACTATTGTTATATTCAGCCGCCTTATCGGGAGACGTGGTGCTGAAATAGGGCTTCTCGATGGCCAGCATGTGATTGTCGATCATGCTTTTGGCTATAAATGGACCTGCCAGCTCTGCCGCTACCCCGATTGAAAGCAGCAGAAGGGCTGCGATAAAGGTTTTCTTTGCGGTCAATGCATATTCCAGCAGGCGTTTGCCTGTACTTTGTGTCAACCGTGACACCTCCTAAAATGTTTTGCGTAGTCGTAGCTCGTTTATTTATGGTTGTAGTTTAATCATTCGATAAGTTATTTTCGACTTGCTGCCGATCATATTGTTCACGGTACCAGCCATTCAAATCCAACAGCTCCTGATGTGTACCTCGCTCAACGATTTGTCCGTTATCCAGTACAACAATCATATCGGCATGTTGGACGGCGGAGAGACGGTGAGTAGAGATTAATGTGGTTTTTCCGGCACGTTCATTCCGGATATTGTCGATAATCTGAGCTTCCGTACGAGCGTCAACGGCTGATAAGGCATCGTCCAGAATAAGAATATCAGGATTAGCGATAAAAGCTCTGGACAGAGAGACACGTTGCTTTTGTCCACCGGAGAGGGATACACCACGTTCACCCACCAGAGTATCCAGACCATCGGACAATGTGCCCAGGTCGTTCTGGAAAGCGGCAGCTGTAATGGCTTGCATAATCGTATCGTCACCGGCGTTGTCTAGACCAAACTGAATGTTTTGCCGAACGGATTTGGAGAAAAGGATTTGCTCTTGTGGAACATAACCCATCCAGCTATGCAGCTGATCCAGGGAAATCTGTTGAATAGGCACGCCAGAGATAAGGATCTCTCCATTACCTGTCGGATATTCGCGGAGCAATTGTTTGAGCAGTGTAGATTTCCCGCTTCCTGTACGCCCGACTACACCTAATGTCTGCCCTTGGTTCAGGGTTAAGTTGACATGGCTTAGATTGTCTATCGTCGAAGAAGGATAACGGAAAGTCACATCGTTAAGCTCGATTCGAGTAGGATGGGGAACTTGAACGGGATGGGCAGCATTTTGAACATCGGGTTTGGAGTTTAACGTCTCGTCGATACGTTCGAGGGAAGCTCCGCCACGCTGCATAATGTTGATCAATTCTCCAATAGCGAACATCGGCCATACAATCATACCGAGGTACATATTAAAGGAGACTAGATCACCCAGTGTGATCTGATTGCGGAATACAAGGTAAATCCCATAAGTAAGACCAATAATGTAGCTGAGTCCGACGCAGAAGCGGATAGTTGGTTCGAAGAAAGCATCGACACGAGCTACGGCCATATTTTTGTTGTAAACATCTTCAGTAATATCCGAGAAACGTTTTTCATCAAGACGCTCTTGGACATAAGCACGGATTACGCGTACACCAGAGACAGATTCGAGCACTTGGTCATTCATATCTCCGAATGCATCCTGCGCTAAGCTGTATCGATCATGAATAGCTTTACCATAAAAAATCATAGCTATTGCAATTAGGGGTAATGGTAATACTGCTGCAAGGGTCAATTTCCAACTCACGAGAAAGCCCATCGCAAACAGCACAACCGTGAGGTAGATTGTAGAATCCACCAGTGTAAGCATCCCGAATCCTACGGTAGCTGAGACGGCTCTGATATCATTGGTTGCCCGGGCCATGAGGTCACCAGTTCTATTTTTTTCGAAGAACGAGGGTGTCATAGTCATAAGATGATTCATAAATCGGGAGCGCAGCAGGCGCTCAACAAGGTTGGAACCTCCGAAAAGTTTGTGCATCCATATGTAGGTAATCCAATAAATAACTAGCAGCAAAATAAAGATCATGCCGATATATTTGGCAAGCGAAGCTGTAGTAATCGAACCGCGTACTATGTCGTCAATGGCATTGCCTAGCAGACGTGGAGGGAGTAATTCAAGAACGCCTACACCTATGAGTAATATGAGTCCAATCAGGTAACGCCTTTTTTCTCGGCGAAAAAACCAGCCGAGATCGCGAAGAACAGAGAACAAGTAAATCCCTTCCTTTCAGGTTGTAATGATTGCTTGTGATGCTGATAAAAGCGCAAGTGATTATCTCTTCAGCAAACAAAAAAGGCATATCATCCGAAAACGGACGATATGCCTGTAATTTACAGCTATCATGCGCACGGTGCGTTACAGCACCAAGCATGTGAGAGACCTTCAAGAACTAAAGTTATACGGTCCATAAGACTCGCAAAAACTTCAGGATGGCTTAATCACTTGGGCTGCTTCGGTATTCGGTTGAGTAAAAATTCCAACAATAGTAAAATAATATGGCTGTAACTTCGTAAACACCGCGCTCACCCCTTTCATTAATTTGGTAATAACTAGAAGACGTTTAGTTATGTTCAGAGTTTATCATCCGGTTCGCGAATTTGTCAAACTTAATTTTAAATGGATTGGGAAATCATTAATTGCATAAAGTTGTTTGAATATCGACTTATTTTCGTTATGATTAGAATATACAAAGGAGCTGAGAGAAATGAACATGGAAATTAGTCAAGCAGCGGCAGCTTGGTTTAAGAGAGAATTGGACCTTAAGAATGGAGACTATATTCGTTTATTTCCCCGGTATAGCTCGGGAGGTGGACTTCAGCCCGGTTTTTCGCTGGGCATTGCTACAGAAGCGCCTGGGCGTCCAGCTATTCAGGTCAAACAGGATGATATTGTGTTCTACATGGAGGAGCAGGACTTGTGGTATATGGAAGGTTATGACCTATCTATCGTATACTCTGAGTCAGAGGATGACATTGAATATAAGTACGAACCAAAGCCGGTATCCGGCGAAGTGCAGGTATAGTTGTCTTAATGATTGTTTATTTTAATCAGGAAAAGCCCTTGCCAAAAGGCAGGGGCTTTTCAAATGCTGTCTTTAAAAATGAGGGTATTCCAGTTGGAAATACATAGGTGTTATCAGTGCAAATTGCGAGAGGTTTCTTCCTCCAGAGCGAAGTCGAAGTCGTCAATATCGTACACCTGAACTGGAACTCCACCCTCGATGATCCGTTGAATCAATTCAAATTGATCCGTTAGGATAGGTACTTTCTCACGTTGTGAGGACAGCAGAAGCTCTGTTTCGATGGGATCGAACATCTCACCGTAGACAGCGGTATCCATGCTGTTAATGATGGTGATTTTGGATTGCCCGCCAAGGAGAATACCTGAGCTTTTCGCCCATGGCACTGCTAAACAGCGGTTGATCTTCTTCGCGTTGAGCGGTTCTTCAAAATAAGCAATGAGCTCACTAATCTTCAACTTAACATGCTTGTCGTCGTCCGGACGGTTCATCAACGGATCATCGCTGTCTCGCAGTTCGTATAGTTCCATCACAGTAGTATAAGGCACTATATATTCTACAGGGCTGCTCGATACGAGAAGCTGGCCGTAAATCGCCATCATGACGGCTTCCGTCACAAATTGTCTAGACATCGTTATCCTCCTGAAGTTCGGTACTGCAATTGTACTTATGATCTAAAATTATAAAAACACTGTAGAGAGCAAAAGTCAACTGTACTTAGCAACTCACTAAAGAGAAGGGAAAGAATATTCCTGTGAAGCAATGGAAATCATATTTTACTTTTGTACGACCTTATATGAAATTGATTGTGTTTACGCTGTTTATCGGCATGATCAAATTCAGTATTCCGCTAACACTGCCAATGATTCTGAAATACGTGGTTGATGACCTCCTAATGAACCCGAGCATGGGGATTGAGGAACGGGTATCGCATTTGATGCTTATTCTGGGTGGTGCCTTAATTTTATTTGTTATCGTAAGAGGACCCGTGGAGTATTATCGCCAATACTTTGCTCAGCTTATCACAAGTAAAGTGTTGTTCGATATGCGAAATAAGCTTTACAGTCATTTACAGCGGCTGTCACTGCGGTATTATCAGAATACCAAGGTGGGAGAAGCCATCTCCAGATTTATTAACGATGTTGAGCAGACCAAAAATTTGGTCGAAGTCGGCATGATGAATGTATGGCTCGACACGTTTACGCTAGTTTTTGCTTTGGGATTTATGTTTTATTTAAATCCGGTGCTGGCGCTCGTGTCTATCTCGGTATTGCCTTTTTACGCAATTGCTGTTAACAAATTGTATAAGCGGCTTAAGCTTTTAACGAAAGATCGTTCCCAAGCTCTGGCTGGCATTCAAGGTTATCTCCATGAACGGATTCAAGGGATATCAATTATCCGCAGCTTTACGATGGAAAAAGTGGATCAGAAGCAGTTTGAAGACATCAACGGTAACTTTCTTAAAAAAGCGATGGCGCAAACCCGCTGGAACGCTATGACCTTCGCAATTATTAATACATTAACGGATATAGCACCTCTTTTGGTCATCGGATATGGTGGTTATCAGGTCATTCATGGCAATTTGACAGTAGGTACCTTTGTAGCTTTCTTTGGCTATCTGGACCGGATGTATTCTCCGCTGCGAAGATTGATTAATTCCTCGACGGTGCTTACACAAGCCTCTGCTTCTCTTGAACGGGTGCTTGAGCTGCTGAATGAGCCTTACGATATTGTAGACAAGCCGGGAGCAAAAGTGCTAAAGGATGCACGTGGTGAGATTGCTTTTCAGAATGTATGGTTTAAATATAACGAAGAGAATGATTGGGTCTTAAAAGATATTAATCTGAGTATTCAGCCCGGACAGACCATTGCGTTCGTCGGAATGAGCGGTGGAGGAAAGTCCTCCCTTATAAGCTTGATCCCGAGATTCTATGACATCAGTAAAGGCAGCCTCCAAATGGATGGTTATGATATACAGGAATTAACACAGGAAAGCTTGCGCAGGTCTGTCGGTATGGTCTTACAAGATAATTTCTTATTCAGCGGATCTGTGCGTGAGAATATTTTATTCGGTAATCCTAACGCCACGGAAGAAGAGGTCATTTCAGCAGCGAAAGCTGCCAATGCGCATGATTTTATTGAGCAGCTGCCACTGGGTTATGAGACAGAAGTGGGAGAACGTGGTGTTAAGCTATCCGGAGGACAGAAGCAGCGGGTTGCTATCGCAAGGGTATTTCTCAAGGATCCGAAGGTCCTTATATTAGACGAGGCTACTTCGGCGCTGGATCTGGAATCGGAGCATTTAATTCAACAAGCGCTGCAGTCCCTTTCTTCGGAACGTACTACACTAATTGTAGCGCATAGACTGTCAACGATTACACATGCAGATCAGATTGTCGTACTTGAGAATGGTGAAATTACTGAACGGGGTACGCATGAACAGCTGATGGCGATAGAGGGTAGTTATGCGCGATTATTTAACGTACAGCATTTAGACGCTTAATATGTTTTGGAAAATAATTAAACACCTTAGTGGTCCTCTCGAAAGAGAAGGCCACTTTTTTTGAATTCCAATCAGGCTAGCGGCACACAGTAACTTTTACTATGGCAAAAATTCTACACAGGATTTGAGTCTTTTCGGAGATCATGTGCGTCTAAAGCTTATAAACATCATGAAAGGAAGTGAGGAACGTGAATAAAACCACGCTTGAGGAAAAGGCGATAGCAGGTGATGAAGACAGCTTTACTGCGCTTATTGACGGCATGCAGGAGCGTTTATACCGAATGGCCTACTCCTATGTGAGGAATCAAGAGGATGCGCTGGAGATTGTGCAGGAGACCGTCTTCAAAGCCTATATCTCCATTCATAAATTGAAGCAACCGCAATATTTTAAAACTTGGCTCACCAAGATCGCTGTCAACTGTGCGCTGGACTTTATCCGTAAATCTAAAAAAATCGTGTATATAGATCAAGAGCTAGGAGGCAGTTATGCTCCGAAATCTAGGGAAGAGGTTATGGATTTGCATGAAGCGCTCAGCGGTCTTGATGAAAAATCAAGAATGGTGATTGTGATGAGATATTTGGAGGACTTGCCCATAAAGGAAATTGCAGAGGTTCTCGATATGCCCCTGAGCAGCGTCAAAACCGTTATTTATAGAGGTTTGGAAAAATTAAAAATAAGTATGGAGGAGAGTGAGTACTTTGGATAAGCAACTAGAACGTCTACAGGAAGCCTATAATGAGATTGAAATTCCTAAAGAACTATCATTCGCTTCTCGTAAAGGAATTGAAAGAGGGAAAATCTATAAACAGAAAAACAGTTCTTCAAAACGTACTTTGAAATGGACAGGATCAGTAGCTGCTGCTGTATTGATTTCTTTTACGGTGGGTGTAAATACGGTTCCTGCTTTTGCGAGTAGTATGGATCAAATACCGGTTCTAGGTAAGCTGGTCAGTGTTCTGCAATTTACGGAGGGAAGCGCAGGAGGTGGAACTATTCAGGATGGAGTAGATGTGAATTTTATTTCGGTCAAACAACTGAAGAATAGTGATCAATTGATTTTGAATTTTGCAAATCCGGATGAAACTCAACAGATGGCAAGCTCATATAACGTAAAGTTTACGGAAAATCCGGCAACAATGACGATTACAGTAAGTGGGGCCAGAAAATTCTCAGCAGTCAAAGATCTGGAGACATTAAAACAAAGCCGATATGTTCAGGATGCTTATCCACTAATTACACTAGATGATTCGGCCATTCGGTTCAATGTCACACTTACGGACTCGGTTGCTTATGAGGTGAAAGAATATAAAGAGCCAGCACAGGTAGTGATTACGTTAAAAGAGAAAGGAGACGAAGCAAAAGGGGGCTCTGTATATTCCTTAAGAACGGTCTCACAGCCTTCTGGTGAGGCGCTGGGTATGGCTGAAGAAATGTTATATGGGTTAGAGGATATGCGGATGTTAAAGGATCAGAAAGGCTTATATCTCGTGGAAGCAGGATATTTTAATACAGAAGAAGAGGCTTTGAAGCAGTTGCAGAAAATTAAGACAGAGTATGGCGTTGAAGATTTATTAGTCGTTGAAAAAAGAGCAGTACAGCAAATTCCGCAGTCCATTTCTCAGGTGGAAGAATAATGAAGAAGAAGGTTTAAAAAAGGCACAATAAAAAAAGACCGCCAAAAGCGGTCTTTTTGTGCTGTTCTATTACATTTTGCCGATCATAAGTGATAAAATGCCGGCTGCGATCAGCGGACCGACCGGAACGCCTTTAAATAATGCAACCCCGATCACTGTGCCAATCAGCAGACCCGCAACAACTGTGGGTTGGTTGGTCATGAGCGTAGCACCGCGGCCTCCAAGAAAAGCGACGAGAATGCCGATAGCGATAGCAAGCAAGGACTTCCAGTGTAAGAAGGATTGACCGACTGTCTGCAACGATATTTTGCCGCTGGCTAATGGGGTCATGACCCCGATGGTCAGGATGATAATCCCGATGGTTAAACCGTATTTTTCTAGCCAAGGAAAGGTTTGCTGCAGGCCAAGTACTCTTAGCAGTAATAGGACGACCATTGCTATTGTTACAGGGGAATTGCTGCTGATAATTCCCAGCGCTGCAAGTCCAAGCAAAAGCAAAGAGGTCATGTCCATCTTAATGTTTCAACTCCTTAGGATTAGAACTTTGTTTTGACACAATGTGATCTGCGATAAGCTTACCATGCCCTCTTCCGGTCTCAATAAACACTTCGTTAGCATTGCGGCCGGAGGCGATTACTCCAGCAACATACAACCCTGGAACATTACTTTCCATGGTAGAGGTGTTAAAAGCAGGCTTATCCATGTCGTCATCCATGATCACACCCGCTGAAGTGAGGAGGGTACGGCTAGGACGGAAGCCAGTCAAGGCAAGAACGAAATCATTATCCAATGCTTTCTTGTCCCCCTTATGATCCGTAACAATTACTGAGCTTGCAGTAATTTCAGTGACACGCGAGCCTAAGTGCAGAGTGATTTTCCCTTTTTGCACCATGCCTTCAAAGATTGGCCGAACCCAAGGTTTAATATTCTCTGAGATGCTTTCACCACGATATACCATATCTACCGTAGCTCCTACACGCATAAGCTCCAGCGCTGCATCTACTGCGGAATTACTGCCGCCAATTACAGTTACCTTCATTCCCGTGTAAGGATGAGCTTCACCGAAATAATGAGTAACTTTAGGTAGTTCTTCACCTGGAATGCCAATCATATTCGGCTGATCAAAATAACCTGTTGCTATAACTACATTAGCAGTGATACGTTTCTGATGCTCACCACGCATATTTGACGTATGTACGGCAAAGGTTCCATCTTCAAGCGGCTCAATGGATAAAGCTTCTTCATAAGCGGCGATCTCTAGACCATATTGCTCAGCGGCTCGGCGATAATAGACAAGCGCTTCGTGACGGTAAGGTTTGTCGTTGGTCGAAGTGAACGGAACATCCCCGATTTCTAATAACTGAGCCGTACTGAAAAATTGCATATTTGTTGGATACAAATAAATGGAGTGTACAATAAAGCTTTTTTCAATGATAAGGCTGGACAGGCCTTGGCGTTGGCATTCGATAGCTGCCGAGAGGCCGCAAGGACCTGCACCGATAATAATGACATCTTTCATAAAGCGGGTTACCTCCTGATTGTTACTATCTTTTCTTTAAATCCTACCCTAAATTCATGAATTTTTCCATAAGAGCAGATTGAGTATAATAACCATTGCAAGAATAACGTTGATTATTATATAATTAGATATATATCTAATGTTTCAATTTATTGTGAAATTCTAGGAGCGTGAACCCAGTGCAGTTGGAGAAAATCGTGAGTTATCATAAAGCTTTAGCTGATCCAACGCGTCTTCGCTTATTGTTGCTTCTGTCCCAAGGAGAAATGCACGGGCAAGCGCTGGCTGAGAAGTTGAATTTATCGCAGCCTACAGTCACTCATCATGCGGCTAAATTACGTGAAGCGGCTCTAATAAAAGAAAGACGCGACAAAAATACAGTTTATTTTAAGTTGAATCCGGAGTTTATCAATAATGGTGCTGAGGCTTCACTGCAGTTTATTTTTTCGAAAGGAGCTGAGAATATGGAAGAGCAATTACCTGAGAATAGTCTTCAGGATACTGTAATTCGTAATTTTTTCTCTAAAGATGGCCGGCTGCGGCAAATTCCAGCACAATACAAGAAGAAATTGATAGCGCTTCAATACATGGTTGAGAAGCTGGAGCCAGGAGTTGTTTATACGGAAAAGGAAATTAATGAGTTTATTAAGCAGTTTCATGAAGATTTCGCCACTATTCGTCGTGAATTCATCATGCATCAGTTTATGTATCGTGAGAAGGACAAGTATGAACTAAATCCTCGAGAAGTATGGACTCGGTGGGAATATGTCAAATAATGATCTTTTAAATATTAACATTCTGTGTCGATTTGAAATGTACTGATTAATTATTCGAATTTCGAATAAAATGGAATTGTAAGCGTTATCTGAGACATATTTAGAAAGGAGACTTTCGTTATGTTATTTAAACGCACAAAAAAGCAACCCAAATCAGATCATGTAACCGTCACATTACCCCAAGTGAAACAGGCGATTCGAAAGTTCGAAGAAGATATGCCTGGACCTATTAATAGAACAGCATTAATCTTAGAGGACAAAAGAATCGATATGAGTCGCCTGAAACGTTATTTGGGTGGAATACCCGAACGGAATTTCTATATGTCACGAGAGACCTATGAAATTTTCGAGGAAGAAGACAAGTTAGTGCCGTATTATCTGGATTTAGTTCAGGCTGCTGTAGACAGTTATATTAGTGATACAGGCAAGCTACCGTTGCTTGAAGACACCTGGTTGCCAGAGGTTCATTATCGATTGTTATCTACAGAAAGTTATCTAAAAGAAACACCTCCTTTTCCGCTGTATATTACGGATGAAGAAATGATGCTGACCCATCGGGCAGAGCATTTCGAGTAAAGGAATGACGCAGATACGAATCTTCATAAAGACTGTTCAGTAAAAGGGAAGCCATAAATCCTTTTTGTTGAATAGTCTTTTCTTTGTCTCTTAAGGCATAGTACAATTACATTCTGTAGGTTAGGTTTGAAAATTAACAGCATGTAAGGGGAATCGCTTGATGAAGGAAGTACAAGCTATTTTATTTGATCTGGACAATACTTTAATGGATCGCGACTATACATTTCGCAGCTTTAGCACTCAGTTCGTGCAGGATTTTCTTGGGCATCTGAAACCTGCGGAAGCGCAGGCCGTGATTGAGGATATGATCCACAGAGACGCTGATGGCTATCGTGATAAAGACGGATTTTTCTTAGAACTTAGTGAGATCCTGCCTTGGGAAAAGCCTGTGACGGCTGAACATATCCGGGCGTATTATGATGCGAGCTACATCAATCATGGCGCAGTCATGGAGCATGCTTTGGAGGTTCTGGAGTATTGCGTGGAGCGTGGATATACTTTGGGGCTGGTCACCAATGGTAAAAAAGAAATCCAGAACACCAAAATCGATATTCTCGGCCTGCGAGAGTACTTCAAGGCTATAGTTATATCTGGAGAAGTTGGCATTGCGAAGCCTGATCCTGCGATTTATCAATTGGCACTAGACAAGCTGGGTGCCTCTGCGGATCAAACCTTGTTTATAGGGGATCATCCGGTAAATGATATCTGGGGTGCAGGTAAGGCTGGCCTTGAAGGAATTTGGCTGCAAAGGAAACATCCTTGGGACGATCAGCTGGACATCCAACCTTGGAAAATGATCCGTGAGCTGAAAGAATTAAAGGCTATTTTGTAATCTGGAAAATTTGGGGTTGACATTTTACTGCTGCACCAATTATGATAACAGCATCTTAAATTTCGGAAGGAGACGATGTTTTATGACAGTTTTAAATGTAATGAACTCAACTGTTGTGGATACGTGTCTTCCGGGAACAGCTGCTGCCGAATAATTGATTCGTGCAGTTTAGCAGGTAAGCTCAATTACGCTTATTAGAGCCGCCGGGAACCGTATAGGGTCCGGTGGCTTTTTTGCGTGTGTAGAAAGATTGGATTTGGTGTAATAAATCCACATGTCTATATACTGCCGCCGGAGTCTTTATTTCCGGCGGCTTTTTGTGTTCTCGGAAAACGCCAAGGGGCAAGAAAAAACATAAACATATCTTTTAGGAGGAAATGAATGAATAGCATAAAGCAATATGGTTGGAATGAAAACTGGAGTACAAAATGGAATGAAAAGTGGAGTCATGCAGAGGATAAACAATTTATACCCGGGAGAATCGTTGGTGATTTCGGTAGTAAGTATAAAGTGTTAACTGATGTAGGAGAGACGTGGGGAGAGCTTGCCGGGAAGCTGAGACACACATTTGTAGCCTCGGGTGATTTTCCTGCCATTGGAGACTGGGTAGCATTAGCAATGCAAGATGGCGGCGAGCATGGAATTATACATGGCGTATTGCCCCGGCAGAGTGTGATCTCACGCAAGGTCGCAGGAAATACACAAGATGAGCAAATTGTTGCCTCCAATGTAGACACGTTATTTCTGGTCAGCGCGTTGAATGATGATTTTAATGTTCGCCGGATGGAGAGATATCTGATCATGGCTTGGAATAGTGGGGCAAATCCAGTTATTCTACTCACTAAAGCGGATCTTTGTCCGGATGCAGACAGTAAAATCGCTGAAATGGAGAGCGCGGCTCCCGGAGTATCAGTACATGCTGTTAGTGCAATACAAGATGAAGGGCGCGAGAAGCTGCTGCCTTACATTGGTGAGGGTCAAACAGTAGCTCTAACGGGCTCCTCCGGTTGTGGGAAGTCGACAATGGTCAACTGGCTATGCGGGAAGAACCTTCAGATTACTCAGGATGTTAGAGAAGGGGATAGCCGCGGACGTCATACTACTACCCACCGTGAACTGTTTGTTTTGCCGGATGGGGGGATTATCGTAGATACACCGGGGATGCGGGAGCTGCAGCTCTGGGAAGATGAAGGTGGTCTTGATCTAGCCTTTAGTGATATCAGCGGCCTAGCTACTAAGTGCCGGTTTAGTAACTGTAGTCATGAACGCGAAGAGGGCTGTGCTGTACTTGAAGCAGTCCAAACAGGTGAACTGGAAGAGAAGAGACTATTCAACTACCGAAAAACACAACGAGAAGTATTGTACCAAAATAATAAAGAAGCCAAGCTTAAGAGAAAAAGCGCAGCTTCCACTAAAGTGAGTTCATCCAGAACCAGAGGATACGGATGGCGTAAAGAGCTGGATGAATATTAAAAAGAATTGATATAACGGCATAGACATTGGAAAAGGGCGCCCCTTAGCTTTTGACAGCTAAGGGGCGCCCTTAATTATTGAATTGAATCTAAACGGTTATGGTTTAGAAGGATGCAGCAGTTTCCTTAGCCAGTTGCAATCCGTTTTCAATGATTTCAGCAGATTGTGCTGGAAGTTGGTTGTGGCCTTCGATGATTACTTGTGTAATATCTTTAATTCCCCACAGGTTAAGGTTACCAACGATGAAGTTTACTGCCATTTCAGCACTTGCTGCAGGACCTTCAGAGTAGATACCGCCTCTTGCATTCAGAACGATTGCTTTTTTACCTGTCAAAAGACCAACTGGACCTTCAGCAGTGTAAGAGAATGTTTTACCAGCTTGGCAAAGGTAATCTACATAAGTGTGCAATACAGCAGGTACAGTCATATTCCACAGTGGGAAACCGAATACTACCTTATCTGCAGCGATGAACTGGTTAAGATATTTATTAACGATAGCGGCACCAGCTGCTTCTTCAGGTGTTGCTTCGTATCCTTGAGCGGCTTTATACATACCAGTGATCAGGGTATTGTCGTAGTATGGAAGTTGCTCTGCGAACAGATCAAGCTCAGTGATTTCATCTTCTGGGTTGTTGAGTTTATAGCTCTCCAAGAATTCATTGTAAAGCTTAACACTTACGGATTGTTCTGCTGGACGGTTGTTTGCTTTAATAAATAGAACTTTAGACATTATGATTTCTCCCTTGCATGTGTGTATTTAATATTAACTATATTTAATATAGCATGTAATCTTTTGTTTGTAAATTATTTTTTTGTCATTGAAATTTGTTTACGCTCAAGGAGTTTGAAAAAATGAAAACAAGGTTAATAGGAGATACAAGAGAACAGGAAATAATTTCCTGTCTCTATAAGTTCCAGAATGATCTAAAAGGAGCGATTGACATGTCCATCGATCGGTTTATCATTAAAAAATTGGACAGCTGTCACGAAGAGCATACGCGTCAGAATTTAGTGAAGCTATTTAGACTTCGAATCCAAAAAGCTGAAAAAGCAGAGCAGAAGAATTACAAGATCAGCTGATAATTGCTTAGCTCTTCCTAATAGTAGATTTTTCGCTGAATGAGACAGAGTCCTTGGGTTAAAAAAGTCCGTAAATATAGCAGAGCAGTGATCCTCCCGTTAAGGGGGATCACTGCTCTGCGTTTTTAGTCTTGGGCAGATTGTTTCAGCTTAGAATCAGCAAAGGAAGCTGACCGACCACAAACGTTACTTTGGCAAGTGACATTGTAGCGTCAGGTAACCCGCTACCTCTAATCTGCTGACAAATGCAAAGTCATTTGTCGAGTTACACACTAAGTGACCTTCCAAGTTATCCTCAGCGGCCAACGGACTCAGATGACGTTATATGCGAATTTTTAGTCATTAGAGCAGAGTTTCGGACTCCAGCGCAGCTATTTAGCTTTTTGAGGTCGTTAATTAGTGTTTTTCGTGCCAATAGTGACTCTGGGGTCCGATAGGATTCCAAATGAGCCAAAAAGCTGCGATTAAGGTCAACTGAGTCCGAAAGCATCCAACAATGAGTCCAATAGCAGTCAGCTATGTGACTAGTCAGTAAACAGCAATTCAATTTTGCTATATAGCAGTCCCAAGTCGAACCAAAGCAAACCATGCAGAACTCAAGCAGAACCAGACAGAACTAAGGTCGCATACTTTAATAGTAGAAGCTATGTATGTGTAAATGGTATCTAATACAAATGATGGCTCGGATTTAGATCAAGATGCTAGAGGGAGCTCCAAAATGGTCAAGAGTCCCAGCGGCTATTATAGTGTTAAGTGACAACTCCCTGGAATGTCATGTAACCCGCTATACATACATCTGCACCACCGAGTAATAAACATCCATCGCAGGCAACGGACTCAGATGACGTTATATGCGAAATTACTGGCATTAGAGCAGAGTTTCGGACTCCAGCGCAGCTATTCAGCTTTTTGAGGTCGATAATTAGTGTTTTCGTACCAATAGCGACTCTGGGGTCCAATAGGATTCCAAATGAGTCAAAAAGCTGCGATTAAGGTCTTCTGGGTCCGATAGCAGTCGGCTATGGGATGGCCGGCAAGCAGCAATCTAAAATGTGCTATGAAATAGCACAAAGCAGTACAAAATAGCACCAAGCAGAACCAAGGATGATTTTGATAGTAGAAGCTATGTATGCGCAAATGGTATCTAAATCAAACGGAGTGTCATTTTGGATCAAGTTTAGCTTCAAAAAGAAAACGAGTCTAAGCTGCAATTCTTAGTTGCTTAGGACGCTCTTTATTAGAAGCTTAGGACTGCAATGTTGTGACAAAAAAACTACCCCTCCATTAATAGAGGGATAGCGCCAATGAATCATTTTCACTGTAACTGTGCAATATAGCTTCAGAGCCTTTAATTTCGATACTAATCAGAGAATTGAGGCATTTCTGGAGGGCACTTTTGCCCTTTTGAATTTTGAGCTCCAGCGTACTGTTAAGTAATCTAAGTACTTTTTGAGTGGGCTGTTTATTTTCTGTTGTGAAATACACAGGTACAAGTTTGTTCTGAAATGTGATGAGCATTCTCATTTTGAAATCACCTCGCTACAAGTATTTCATGTTAATGATCATACCCCTTGTTTCTTAATTTTACCTTAAAATTAGCTTATGATAACATAAAGATTGCTAGTTTAATATACATTTATATGTAATACAGGAAGGATACAATAATGTGAATGAGAAAGAACGAACGGATTTAACGGATTTAACGGAATTTTTATTTCCAGATCGGGTAACCGACCAAGTAGTATTAAATGAATTGTTAAATACTGCGCCTACAGCAGAAAGGATAGGTAGATTCAAATATAGAGAGAAGGAGAAAACTAAAGATCTGTGTTTGCAAATACATAAGGATAAAATACTAGCCTACTGCAATAATACACCGGACTCTCCTCCGTGTGTGCTGAAGAGCAGAGATGAAACAGAGAGCTTTTGTCTCGAGTTGTTCGAATGTGAGAGAGCGATGGAGCCCTTTGCTCACGGGATTCCGGCGTTGCTAATGTCAAAAAAAAGGTTTGAGGAGCTGAAAAAAGGCTCGGATTCCTCTACGGTTCACAGACTCTCAGAGTGTTTAGCTGCAGAGACAGGGGATGACGTCCATTCCAACCATCTTGCACGAGTGATGAAATGCTTCGACGCAGAGGGAGAATTACGACTTTGCATTTCTAGTGATAATGGCTGGAAGTTTCAGTATGCTAGCTTCATAAGCGATCATTCAAGTGGCTGGTTGCTGCGAATGAGCAGCGATCCTTCCCAAGACTGGATTGTAGCTCTTCCTATATCGAAAGCACAATTATGTAGTTCAGTGGCAGAGTGGGTATTAGATTCCTCCTCTTTTCCTACTTCACAATAACCGTTGAATAGGGAGGAAGAGTAAGCTGATCTGAATTTAAGGTCACTTTGTCAGCAGTTGTCTTTTGGATCTTGGTGTAAGAGATACCTTCGACATTTGGATGAAGCGTAATGATTTGTTCATCTCCAGTTAGGTTATGAACAACGAGGACTTGATCCTTTGTTGTTATACGTTCGTAGGCCATTACCCCTACATTGCCAGAAGTGTAGTCTCGAATTCCGCCATCACGGAGCGCAGGGACTTCGTTTCTTAACGCAATGAGTTCGCGGTATCTTTTAAGCAGTGAGCTGCTGTCGTTAGTCTGGCTTTCGACATTAATGCTAACATCATCAGCGTTATTGCTGCCGACCTCCCAAGTAGTCTGCCCCTCACCCTGATCCGCTGTCATCCATCTCATGGGCTCACGAATTCCTTCATCTGGTTTTACACCAAGCATTCCTATTTCTTCACCATAATAAATAAAAGGATTTCCAGGCAAGGTTAACAGCAGGGCTGCTGCCATTTTTGCATGATCCAGATTGCCGTCTAATTGACTCATGACTCTGTTTTGATCATGATTTGTCAAAAAAATCGCATCGGTAAAATGGCTCTCAGATATTTTGGAGTACAGATTATACGTACGTTCCAGCGTAAAGGCAGTCCCGCTGTCTTTTTCAGTTTTCACGGAATTAATAAGAGTCTCTGCTAAACCAAAGTTAAAGCTGGAGTCAAAGGCTTGATCCAAATAAGCCCCTACGGTGACTGCAGAATTCTCCCATACTTCACCAACAATATAAGCTTGAGGATTCACTTCATTCATCGCTTTGCGGAAATCCTGCCACCAAAATACATTTTTATGGGTTGTGGCTTGGCTTTTGTCGGTTAGAAGGTCTTCGTAAATATGTTTAGCAGCGTCTAAACGGAATCCATCAACCCCTTGTTCCAGCCAAAACTTGCCGATATCCTTCATTTCATTACGAACTTCCGTATGATCAAAATTTAGATCAGGCATGCCTTCCCAAAAGCCACCTAGATAATGACTACCCAGTAAAGAGTGCCATGCATTGCCACTACCAGCGGCACTGGCTCCATTCGCAGGACGTCCTTGATCTTCAGCCCATATGTACCAGTCGCGATATTTGCTGTCCTTATTTTTAGCGGAATCTACGAACCAAGGATGTTCTTTGGAGGTGTGATTCACGACCAAATCCATAATTACTTTAATCCCACGTTTATGCGCCTCCGTAACGAGCTCCTGTAAATCCTCAATCGTCCCATAATCTGGATTGATTGCACGATAATCAGTCACATCGTAACCATGATAGCTTGGTGAAGGGTTGATAGGCATAAGCCAAATCCCACCGATCCCCAGATCGTCTGTGGTGTCAGGATTTCCGTCATTTAAGTAATCTAATTTTTTGGTAATCCCTTTGAGGTCACCGATGCCATCCCCGTCAGAGTCATAGAATGAACGAACAAAAATCTCATAATAAACCGTTGAGGGTTGTTCGTCAGTAGTTATCGTTTTTGCAGCGGGAGGTGTTGTAGTATCCAGAACAGTATTTGCTTTTGGCGATGGAAAAGGGGAGGCAGAGGAAGAAATATTGTTATTATTTCCTGAACACCCGGAGAGCAGAAAGGCAGTTAAGCTAAGACCCAAAAGTCCGTTTATTGTGTGTTTTTTGGTGATAGGTGTTGCTCGTTTATCCATATAAAATAACCCCTTCTGCTGCAATTTTCCTATAAAGGAAATGGTAAGCGCTTTAATTCTTATAGTACTGTAATCAAATCCTCAGGTAAAACGTTTGCACAGATATAAAAACAGCAAATCCAGTGATATTTATCCATAAATTCAATAAAAACTGCTGATATCATGGATATTCTTTTAATTCCCCACGATATTCGGGATTTTAACCTTTCAGTAGGCATGTGCATATGCTTTAAGCAAGGGCGAAGGACCCGGTAAGAAAGGAGAATGAAGAATGAAGATTCGGAAAAAGCTGTCATTGTCGCTCATGATCATTACTTTATGCTTTTCAGTACTTGCCGGTTGCGGCGGAAAGTCAGAGACGGTAAAGGTGAAGATTGGGGAGGTTACCCGCTCTGTCTTTTATGCACCCGAGTATGTTGCCTTGACTCAAGGTTTCTTCAAAGATGAAGGGCTGGATGTAGAACTGCAGACGATTCCCGGTGGCGATAAAACGATGACCGCATTGCTTTCAGGTGCTATTGATGTGGCGTTGGTTGGTTCAGAAACCTCCATTTACGTGTATCAGCAGGGCTCGGATGATCCGGTCATTAATTTTGCACAGCTGACTCAAAGGGATGGAACTTTCCTGTTCGCCCGGAAGGCTGATGGAGATTTTAATTGGGATAAAGTGAAGGGCTCTACTTTCCTTGGTCAAAGAAAAGGCGGAATGCCACAAATGGCAGGCGCGTTTACTTTATCTAAAAAAGGAATTGATCCTGCGAAGGATATTACCTTGATCCAAAATATCGATTTT
This sequence comes from Paenibacillus sp. FSL R5-0636, assembly GCF_037974255.1. NCBI lineage: Bacteria > Bacillati > Bacillota > Bacilli > Caryophanales > Paenibacillaceae > Paenibacillus > Paenibacillus sp. FSL R5-0636. Next base: position 3,985,280 of record NZ_CP150232.1, on the reverse strand, counting down.
GCTAATATTGCCGGTGCATTTGCTTCAGGTACTGGTGATTATGTGCAGCTGTTTGAGCCGCAGGCCTCTATCTTCGAACGAGAAGACCGGGGAGCTGTAGTGGCATCGTTTGGGGTAGAGAGCGGTTATTTACCTTACACAGTATTTATGTCAAAGAACAGCTATATAAGCAAAAATGGGGACACCGTGCAAAAGTTCACTAATGCCATCCAGCGTGCTCAGCTTTGGGTGAAGGAACATAGTCCTGAAGAAATTACGGATGCCATAATAACTTATTTTGATAAAACGGATCGTGACATTGTGATTTCTGCTGTAAAACGTTACAAGGAGCAAGACACCTACGCCATTAATCCGGTTGTTGATAATGAGGAATGGAATAATCTACTAGATGTTATGGATAACGCAGGTGAACTTAAAGAACGTGTTCCAGCAGAAAAAATCGTGAACAATACTTTTGCTGAAAAAGCTGAAAAGACCATAAAGAGCAGTGGCTCTAAATAAGAGAGATAAGATCCTAAAAGGATTTTGTTAACTATAAGGAGGGGATGACCTTGCTTCCAGTAGTGCAATTAAAGGGAGTAACGCATGCCTATCTCGGCGATCGGGAAGCTTCACTGGCCGTTGAGGATCTAAATCTTAATGTCGAGCAGGGAGAGTTCGTCAGCTTAGTAGGCCCAAGTGGCTGTGGCAAGACGACTCTCCTATCGATTATTGCCGGACTGCTGCAGCCCTCTGAGGGTGAAGTATTCGTAAATGGCCAACCCATTCTAGGCCCTTCACCTGAGGTTGGATATATGCTGCAGCAGGATTATCTTTTTCCTTGGCGGAGTATTCTTGACAATGCCGTGCTTGGACTGGAGCTGACCGGAAGCTTAAACGAGGAAAGTCATAAACGGACTTTGGAGCTGCTGTGCGAGATGGGATTAGAAGGGAAAGAACAGGCCTATCCTTCTCAGCTATCCGGAGGGATGCGGCAACGGGTGGCTCTTGTACGAACATTAGCTACCAATCCAGGACTGCTGCTGCTAGACGAGCCGTTCTCGGCACTTGATTATCAGATCAAACTTCAGCTGGAGGATTTAGTCTCAGAGACCTTACGCAGCCGGGGAACCACGGCTATTTTGGTCACGCATGATCTGTCAGAAGCGATTGCGGTCAGCAGTAGGGTTATTTTATTGCAGCGAAATCCAGGGAAGATTCGTAAAGTGTTTCCTGTTCCGGAGCTAATCCGCTCAGCCCCACCGCTGTATGCGCGTGATCAGCCAGGGTTTGCGGAGCTTTTTCATGAAGTATGGACAGAGATGGAGATCGCAGGGAGGGAAAGCTAATGAAACGAACAGAGCAAGCGGGAGTTTTAGCTTCCCGTGAACTGTGGCTGCAGCAAATGCATGTGGATTTCAAAAAAAGAAAGCAGCGCCGGCGTAATCAGGTAATCGCTGTAAGAAGCAGTCTGTTGCTGCTGTTCTTTGTGTTGTGGGAAGCGGGAGCAAGAATGGGCTGGATTGATGAGTTATTGTTCAGCTACCCGACAAAAATCTTCAAGCAGATTTGGCAGGATATGATCAGTGGAAGCTTGTGGCCTCATTTGGGGATGACGGCAGGAGAGACTGCGGTAGGGTTTGTTCTGGGAACCTTGTTAGGAACGCTGCTGGCAGTGATTATTTGGTGGTCTCCGTTTTTATCAGCGGTGCTTGATCCGTTTATGGTTGTCTTTAACAGTATGCCGAAGGTGGCCTTGGGGCCGATTTTTATCGTAATGTTCGGGGCGGGTTTCACCGCTATCGTTGTAACAACCTTATCGATTACGGTGATCATTACTACACTTGTTGTTTACAATAGCTTTTGTAGTGTGGATCCTAATCTTGTGAAGGTGGTTCGTTCTTTTGGAGCTTCTAAAGTTCAGGTGTTTTTTAAAGTGATTCTTCCGGCATCTTTTCCAACGGTTGTCTCTACCCTAAAGGTGAATGTGGGTATGTCATGGGTCGGGGTTATCGTGGGAGAGTTTCTAGTAGCAAAATCCGGTCTTGGGTACCTGATCATATATGGATTCCAGGTGTTTAATTTCACGCTTGTGATGTCCAGTCTGCTGATTATCGCAGCCGTAGCAACGGCAATGTATCAACTGGTAGTGTATCTGGAGAAGCGCTTGTTATACCGGCGGTAAGTCTAATGTAACGTTGTGTCCGTACACAAAATCTTGTAACATGTCTATATCTTTACCTATTAACGGTTAGTGCTTTTAAGGAGAGATAGGGTTATGGGATTTCGTGTGATTAAAACAGCTGCTGCGACGTTAATGTCCGTTCTTCTCGCGTCTGCAGTAGGCATACCCAATGCACAAAGTGCAGGGCTTTTAGCCATTTTGGGTGTGGAGGTTACCTTGAAAAGGAGTTTCCGGACGATAACGGCGCGTTTTTTGGCCTCGCTCGTGGGACTCTTTTTTGGGTGTATTTTATTTTGGATATTAGGATTTCATTACTGGGTGCTTGGACTATACGTTCTGGTTGGCTTTCCGATGATTGTGAAGTCCGGCTACAAGGAAGGGATTGTCACTAGCTCTGTTATTGTGTTTCGTGTTTTTGGACAAGCTGAGTTATCGCTTCATGTGTTGTTGCAGCAAGTAGAGCTTCTGGCCATAGGTCTCGGTTCAGCGGGGGTGGTTAACTTGATTTACATGCCACAGACCGGGGGAGTTATTTATGGAATCCGCAAGGAAGTGGATAGATACTTTTCAGTTATTTTTACTCAGATGGCCCGTACTTTGCGTGAACCTGCGTATATGTGGGATGGCAAAGAATTAATTGATGCGGATAATGCAGTGCAGCGGGGACTGACTGCCGCTACTCGTGAGATGGAGAATCATGTGATTCATCCTGATGAAGCTTGGAATGTCTATTTCTATATGCGTAAGGAGCAGCTGGAATCGATTCAAAGCATGATGCAGCTGATTTCTCAAGTATATCGCCATTTACCGCATGGAGAGATGGTAGCTGAATTGTTCGACCAGCTTAGCGGAGATGTTTTGGCTGAAGAATATACAGGCCGCACGGAACATTTGCTGGAAGAGCTTGAACAAGAATTTGAAAGCATGGATTTGCCGGAGACACGTGAGGAATTCGAAGTGCGATCAGCGATTCTGCAGCTTTGCAGAGAATTGGCACTTTATTTGAAAATTGCGAAACGCCATAAAATACCGGTCAGCTATAAGCCTGAGAAACGTTTGCTCACCCGGAAAAAAGCTTAAAATTAGGCTTTAATAAAGTGAAGTATTAACATTCGCCCCTGAAATCACGATAAAATATGTATGAACTAAAAGTTGATCTCCGAAAGGGATTAACAATTATAGGGTGAGTTCAAATTCAAGCAGGAAATTCATATACGAATTTTCCGCATTGGCAGGTGAGGCGTATGGACAAAGATATGGAATCATTTATCGGAAAACAACTTGTAGCTAACCTCTTTAATGACAAAGGAGTATTTGTTTTACCCGCATTGACTTTATTGAGTGCTGAACATATTAGATTAATTCGACAACATAAGATCACTCTGGAATCTCATGACGTCGTCCAGCTGGATAGCGCGGAATTTTTCCAGCTTGCAATTGATGATTGTACAGCTGCGATTGAGAATATTTTTGAACAGATTCGTCATAACAAAAATAAAAGAATTCCTATGCTGGAAGTTAGAAATGAAGTGATTCCGTTTATCCAGCAGGTAAGCGAAAAGAATGACTTCTACGGAGTATTGGCTGCTTTGCAGACCAAAGATGATTATACATACAGACATAATGTAGCCGTGGGCATAATATCTACCTTGCTAGGCAAATGGCTGAAGCTAAAGTCTGAGGATTTGAGCATGTTGACCATTGCAGCGACTCTTCATGATATCGGCAAAATGAGAATCCCGGATGACATATTAACCAAGCCCGGTCCATTATCCGACGAAGAGTTTCAGCTGATGAAAAAGCATACGACCTTTGGGTATGAGATGATCAGGGATACGGTAGGCACAAACCATACCCAAGCGCTAGTAGCCTTACAGCATCATGAAAGAATGGACGGCAGTGGTTATCCATTTGGTGTGCTTGGGAACCGGATTACTGATTTCAGTAAAATCGTTGCTGTGGCTGATGTGTTTCACGCGATGACCTCCGACCGTTTTTATCGCAAAGCGGCTCCTTTATACGAAGTATTACTGCAAATGGAGGAGAGTGTGTTCGGTAAGCTCGACCCTTATATTTGCAGAGTGTTTATTAATAAGTTAATGCAGTCAATGCTAGGGAACGAAGTGGAATTGACAGATGGGCGAAAAGGAAAAATTGTTATGATTCTTGCTACAGACCCTTTGCGGCCACTGGTGAATATTGATGAGGATTTTATTGACTTAAGCAAACATAGATCGCTTGGAATTGTGCGGGTAATCCCGCAATAGCTGGTGTTTTAAGGTTTTTTGAGGGGTCAGGAATGGCTCTGGAACAGGTTGGACCATTTTTGGAATCTACTCATATATGTACAAATTTTGAAATAAAATGAACTATGAGTCTCCTGAAAAAGCCTTCTTGAGGGCTTACTCAAATTTATTTATAGTCTAACAATCAACAAATGCCTAGAACCTGCATACACTTGATAGTGAATGATTGTATGGAGGAGGTTCAAAGATGTCATTAAGCCATAAACGTCAAACAAGGGAGATCATTACGAAGGCAATTTGCGGCAAAGGTCGTAAGTTCTCTACAGCAACCCATACCGTGACTCCGCCACATCATCCGACTAGTATTTTGGGGGCTTGGATTATCAACCACCAATACGAAGCGGTTGCCGCCGGGAACGGAATCGAAGTAATTGGTACTTATGATGTAAACATCTGGTACTCGTACGACAAGAACAAGCAGACCGAGGTAGCAAAGGAAACAGTCTCTTATGTGGAGCTCATCCCGCTTTCCTACCTGGACACGAGACACCGCACTTCAACAGTTGAGGTCTCTGCGGAGGCAACGCAGGAACCCAACTGTGTAGAAGCGGGCGTATCGCCAGGCGGAGGCAGTGTGACACTTCGCGTAGAGCGCGAATTCGAAGTGGAGTTGGTGGCTGAGACCAAAGTCCGTGTGTATGTCACTGAGCAAAGTGATGATCCAGAAGACAAGGATTATGATTTTGAAGGTGATAGCTTCGATTACGATGATCTGGACCCTGACAATCTGGATGATGAGCTGTAAGGAAGGATACGCCGCCGTTAACTGAGTATCAATGGGTTATGGTCCATTATATGTAGGGAGTGCGGCGGCGTAGAGGGCGAATGCCCTCCTTTTTTTTATTTATTTTTAGGATGAAAAAAGGTTCACGCTCGGATGGAGGCGCTAAAGAGTATGAATGAAGGTCTTAAGGTGTATTCAGAATTGTCTGTGGCAGAGAGAGAGTCTAGATTGCTTAGAAGCGGAGTTGAAGCAACGCTGACGCCATCTGTAAAACGTTTTGTCGATACATATGCTTCACACGCTACTGAGAAGGGGCACAGGCAGTGTTATAAGATATTGGTTTATCATTTGACTGTGCTCCACATCTCTTTGCTTGGAGCGGGTCTTGGAATGCGTGTGGCCACCGATAATTATAGCGAAGCTGTGAGCTTTGCTAATGCCGAGAGCAATACCACGGGAGGCCGAGTGCGGGGAGAGCTTCGCGGGGTGATGAAATTGCTCCAGCGGATTGCTGTCCGCACGCTGTACAGCTTGGGGCTGGATAGCGGTGAGGTCCTGCTGAGGGCAATGGGGAACCGGAGGTATGTGGTGGAGGGAGTCACTCCACTAGTAAAGACCTCCGGGCAACGATTGCCCGAGCCTTATCGTTCCGCAGCGTTAGCGCTGGAACGAGAGCTGGCTCTGGAGCAGCCGGGCCGCAGCGGCTTGCTGATGGGTATGGACCCGGAGTTCATCATCCTCCGGGAATCCACCGGCCGCGTCGTGCCTGCGTCGCGGTACCTGCCCACGGACGGCGTCGCTGGCTGCGACGCCGGACCTCCGGGAACGCGCGGCGCGTTCCCGGTCGCCGAGCTGCGCCCTCAGCCGCGCGGGGAACCGCGCGCACTGCTGGCGCAGCTGATGTCCGCCGCGGCGCTGGCGGACCGGCTCATCGCCGACCGCTCGCTGCGCTGGCGGGCGGGAGGCATGCCGCTGACGGGCTGGGCCCTCGGCGGCCATCTGCACTTCAGCGGCGTGACGCTGACGGCGCCGCTGTTGCGCGCGCTCGATAACTATCTCGCGCTGCCCATGCTTCTGCTCGAAGACGTCCGCGCAGGGGCGCGTCGTCCCCGATACGGCGTGCTCGGCGATTTCCGGACTCAGCCGCATGGCGGTTTCGAGTACCGGACCTTGCCGAGCTTCCTGGTATCCCCGGTCATCGCTAAAGGCGCGGTCTATTTGGCTCATCTGATCGTGAGCCATTATGAGGACCTGACGCAACGCCCGCTAGACCGGGAAGACCTGCATATCGCCTACTACAGCGGCGATAAACCTCCGCTGCGCGCCGCAATCCCCCCATTGCTGGCGCAGCTGCGTTCCCTAGGCGGCTACGAGATTGCCGCCCCCTATATCGAGCCTTTATTCGAATATATTGCCGCTGAGCGGACGTGGGATGAGTCGCGTGATATACGTGAGTTATGGTGCAGCAAAGTAAAAATGTGATATTTTACTATTTGGTCTACATGTTAACGATGGTCCATGAACCGATATCTTGAAAGCCAAGTCGTTTATAAATAACTCCGGCATGTGGGTTGTCATAAAAGAGGCATAATGACTTTCCTTCATGAAGCAGGTCTGCACATAGCTGTGCCATTACGCGCGAAGCAAGGCCTTGCTCTCTGAATGCTTGATGTGTGGCAACCCCGACAATCATCGCTGACATGGAATTTTCCGCTGAAGTTGAAGCTGTGACAATGACCTTATCTTCCCGTTCCATATAATACGTGCGGCCGGTGTTGCTTTCCAGCGTTTTACGCAGGCTGGTTCTTGAACCATTCCGGCTGCTTTCAAATTCTTCAATGGTATCGGTGAGTGCGCAAATCGCTTCTACATCCTGAACTGTAGCTTTTTTGATAGGCTCAGCTGAAGAGAAGGACTCACTTATTTTATTGTTCATATCTTTTAATTCAGCAAAATACAGCTGTTTTACTTGTTTGAAATTAATTTCCCCGTCAAAAGCCTTCACCACCTCTGAGGCTCCGGAGATCATATGCATGTCATTATCCTTTCGGATAATCTCAGCGAACCCCTCGACATCAAAAGGGCCATCTGCATAAGGAAGGTAGCTTCTATAGAAGCGTAGCAGAACGGCTTTTATCCGCCCGTCAGCTGGATCAATCTCTCCCCACAAATCCATGTAATCCTGTTCAAACCCAAAATTCTCCACATCGCCAATGATAAATAAATTAAGCGCCGGCTCTTTCCGCAGCAACGCCATCAGCAGCTCTTGATCATCCTTCGTTAGCTTTCGTATCATATTGTATTCTCCTTTGATTTTCATATGGGCTGACGCTCTGTGCTAATATTTTACAATATTTAAAAGCAGAAGAATATACCTCCTGTAAGTGTTTGTCTGATAAGTATTCTAGTCTTTCGTTGTACTAATGTGAGGTTTCAGGGTAACTTTGTCCACCAATTTTCTGTTATAATGGGGGACAGCATTAAATAGGCATGGAGGTTGACCATGGCACAATATACGCCGATGATAGAGCAATATTTAAAGGTAAAGGAAGGGGCTAAGGATGCCTTCCTATTTTTTAGACTGGGCGATTTCTATGAAATGTTCTTTGAAGATGCCATTTTGGCTTCCAAGGAGCTTGAGATTACGTTGACAGGCCGCGAAGGCGGGGGCGAGGAGAAAATCCCTATGTGTGGAGTGCCTTACCACGCCGCCGAGGGATATATTCAACGCCTGATAGAAAAAGGATATAAAGTCGCCATTTGTGAGCAGTTAGAGGATGCTTCAGTCACGAAAGGCATGGTGAAGCGGGATATTGTACGCGTCGTGACACCAGGAACCGTGATGGATGGAAAAATCATTGCTGACAAGAGCAACAACTACCTCGTTTGCGTTACCGAAAGTGACGGAATGATGGCATTAGCTGCCTGCGATTTAACAACTGGTGAGCTATATGTTACTTCGGTATTATCTGGAGCCGAATGGCTGCGTGATGAGATTGGCATCTATGAACCGGCTGAGATCATCGGAGACGCTGCACTGTTGGAGATCCTGCGAAGCGAAACGCCGCTGTTAGCCAAACCTGTAGTTTACACCCCTTGGGAGAAACGCGAGGAGGAGCTGGCACGTCGTCAGTTCGGTGAAGCGGCATGGGTACGTCTAGAGAAGGAACGTGGACAATGTCTGGCGCTTCTGATCTCTTATCTGAATGAGACCCAGCGGCGTTCGTTAGGGCAGCTTAGTCAGATTTCTCCTTATGAACCAGGCAATTATATGATTCTAGATCCATTTACACGCCGGAACCTTGAACTAACCGAGACGGTTCGCGAACGCTCCAAAAAAGGATCCTTGCTCTGGCTGCTGGATCGAACGGAAACGTCGATGGGCGCCCGTCTGTTGCGCCGTAGAATTGATAAGCCGCTATTGCAGCGAGCTCCGATCGAACGGCGCCTAGAGGCTGTCGATTATTTGTACAATCAGTTTATCGTTCGCGAGGACCTGCGTTTAGCGCTTAAAGAAATTTATGATTTGGAGCGGTTGGTGGGTCGTATTGCTTTTGGCAGCGCCAATGGCCGTGATATGAATGCCCTGAAATTATCGCTGGCGCAAATTCCTGCATTGAAGGAATTATGTATGACCTCCGGTTCAGCTACTTTACGAGAGATCGGTGCAAGCATGGATGAATGCGCCGAGCTGCGAGAGGACATTGACCGTGCAATCGTCGAGGATGCCCCGGTGTCTGTGCGCGACGGTGGAATTATCCGTTCCGGTTATCATGAACGTTTGGACGAGCTTAGGGAAGCTAGCAGTAACGGTAAACGTTGGATCGCTGAACTGGAGGCTAAGGAAAGACAGGCCACTGGCATTAAGTCACTGAAGATCGGCTATAACAAAATCTTCGGTTATTTCATAGAGATCACCAAATCCAATCTGGCTGCATTGCCGGAAGGACGTTATGAACGCAAACAGACGCTTGCTAACGCAGAGCGTTTTGTCACACCTGAGCTTAAAGAGAAGGAAGCACTTATTCTTGAAGCTCAGGATAAAATGACGGATTTGGAATACAGCCTCTTTACCGAGCTGCGTGATCGCATCAGCGGGCAAATCCCCCGCCTGCAAAATCTTGCAGAAAAGGTTGCCGAGATTGATGTGTATCAATGCTTGGCGGCAGTTAGTGCCGAACATCGTTTTGTGAAGCCAGTCCTTTCGGATGGTTATGATCTTCGGCTTGAAGGGGGCCGTCATCCTGTTGTGGAGGCGGTGCTTAAAGATTCCGCGTTTATTGCAAATGGAAGCACGCTGAGTAAGGAAGAAGGTAACATTCTTCTAATTACAGGTCCTAATATGGCGGGCAAAAGCACCTACATGCGTCAGGTGGCGCTGATCTGCATCATGGCTCAGATTGGATGTTTTGTTCCAGCAAACAGTGCTGAAGTTCCGCTTATAGACCGGATCTTTACTCGTATTGGAGCAGCTGATGATTTGATCGGTGGTCAAAGTACATTTATGGTGGAAATGGCTGACATCCAGGTTATGACAGAGAAAGCAACAGCTCGCAGCTTGATTATTATTGATGAGCTGGGAAGAGGTACCTCGACCAGTGAAGGTATGGCCATCGCTCAGGCGGTTATTGAATATGTACATGATGTTATTTCTTGCAAAGCTCTAGTTTCGACGCATTTTCATGAATTGGCTCATTTGGAAGGGAGTCTTAAAGGACTGCGGAATTACTCTATGGCTGTTCAAGAGAGCGGCGATAAAGTAAACTTCCTGCGCAAGCTAGTTCCTGGAGCGGCTGACAGCAGCTATGGGATCTATTGTGCACGTCTTGCGGGTCTTCCTGAAGGGATTATTGACCGAGCTTATGGTCTCTTACAGAGCATTGAGCAGGCAGCCCATCCTGGTGGTACTGAACTTCATTACGGGGGAAGCCTCGAAAGACAGGCGGCTGTAAGAGAAGTTGCTAGCACATCTTCCGTGGCGCAAGCCGTAAGTGTCATCACTGAGGCACCTGTAGAAAATGAGGTTGTTCAGTTGTCTATCTTTGGTGAGGAAGAACCACGCAAGAACCGCAAAGGTAGTGCACATCAAGTAGCGGTAACTGAAATCCATGAGAATCCCGCGCTAAAAGAGTTCATTTCTTCTGTGCGTGACGCTGATCTTATGAATATGACGCCGCTGCAGGCGATGAGTCTGTTGAACGAGCTGAAGATGAAGGTTAAGGATCTGCAATAAAGATTTTATAATAATTGATTGCCTAAATAAGAGGTGAATGAAATGGCCAAAATTCATATATTGGACGAGCATATTGCCAACCAGATTGCTGCGGGTGAAGTAGTAGAGCGGCCAGCTTCTGTTGTAAAGGAGCTTGTCGAGAATGCGATTGACGCTGGCAGTACAAGAATTGAGGTATCGGTAGAAGAGGGGGGCTTGCAGAGCATCCGCGTTAAAGATAATGGCTCTGGGATTGATCCTGAAGATTGTGAGACCGCCTTTTACCGGCATGCTACAAGTAAAATTCTGAATGGCCGTGATCTATTTCAAATCACAAGCTTAGGCTTCCGCGGAGAGGCACTTCCCAGTATTGCCGCGGTATCCAAGGTATCGCTTCTAACTGCAACTGCCGATGACGGCAAAGGGCGCCTAGTAGACATTGAGGGTGGCAATCTCATACGAAATGAGGACGCTCCTTCCGGCCGGGGAAGTGATCTTGCCGTTCGTGAATTATTTTTTAATACGCCGGCAAGGCTGAAATATATGAAGAGTATTCAGACGGAGCTGGGCCATATTTCAGATGCCATGTACCGCATGGCGCTCGCTCATCCGGGGATCTCTTTTACCTTGCATCATAATGGCAATCAGCTGCTGCATACGCTCGGAAATGGTGATCTGCTGCAGGTCATCGCAGCTGTTTACGGAACCAATGCCGCCAAAGCAATGCTGCCGATTACGGCAGAAGACTTGGATTACCGGATTTCCGGATATATAAGTCGTCCAGAATGGACTCGTTCCAATCGAAATGCAATCACTACTATTGTCGGTGGCCGTTATATTCGCAGTAATGGTCTGAACGCAGCAATCATGCGCGCTTATCATACCTTGCTTCCGATTAACCGTTATCCGCTATTAGTTCTTGAACTGGATATGCACCCCTCTTTGGTAGATGTCAATGTACATCCAGCAAAACTGGAGGTTCGATTTAGTAAAGAGAATGAGCTTTACACCTTTGTTGAGCAGGAGATCCGCAAAATACTGCTGGGGCAAAGTCTGATTCCACGTCCAAGCAAGGAAACAATCGGACCCAAGGGCAGCAGCTCCTTTATCCAGGAGCAATTTGCTTTTTCCAAAGGGGCCGTTCCACTGTCATCTTCGACTGGCGATGTGAAGGATACAGCTCCCACGGGATCTGCCAACTTCTTAAGTGGACTACAGTCATCGAGCCTTGACCGTAATTCCCGTGATTTTAGCAAGGAAGGTCAGGCGGATCATCAGGTGGCTCGCGAGGTGGCTCCAGCTTACGGGTCAGGCTATCCGTCTTCATCTTCGCAGGGGCGCCAAACTAGTGCGAATACTAGTTATTCCAATAGCTATCGCCCGCAAGAAACCTCAATGTCGCAGAAGCAGCTCCCTTCGGTTGAGAAGCTATGGGCTCCACCACAACAAGAAGAGCCTGGACTTCCGGCCTTTCCTGAGCTTAATTATATAGGTCAGCATCATGGGACGTATATTATTGCTCAGAATGATGGAGGGCTTTATTTAATCGATCAGCATGCGGCACATGAACGAATTAATTACGAATACTTCTATGAGAAATTTGGTCGGCCGGAGGATGCCTCACAGGAGCTGCTACTGCCGATTACGCTGGAGTTCACGCCTTCTGAAAGTCGCCAGCTTAGTGAACGTCTACATTGGTTTCAGCAGGCCGGGGTATACCTTGAGCACTTTGGCGGACAAACCTTTCTCGTTCGTTCCTTGCCCTATTGGTTTCCTGAAGGGGATGAGAAGGCTGTCGTTGAAGAAATGGCGGAGTGGGTCTTAAGTGAGCGTATGATTGATCTTGCGAAGCTACGAGAAAAGTCATCGATTCTGTGTTCATGTAAAGCCTCGATTAAGGCCAACCATAAACTAACAGAACAGGAAGTGGAAGCTCTGTTATCCCGACTTGCAGAGTGCAAGCAACCGTATACTTGCCCACATGGACGGCCGATTGTGATCTCTTTTTCATCCTATGATTTAGAGAAATTGTTCAAGCGGGTTATGTAATTATACATTTTTTGAAATTTGTTGAGAGCAAGACTGGAGGCACCATGATTATAACTACGGGGTATAGCCCGATAATGGAAATAGTAGAACGCGCGCAAAGCCTTGCGGAGAGAACGGGTTGTAGTTATGCTTCACGTGAGAAACTCTCAATTACAAGGATGGTTGAACATTACGGAGATGAGGATATTCTGATTCTATCTCAGGACGCTGTTCGACTACACCGCTTAGGAATGGAGCCTATGGAGTTTCATCCAAGCATGGGCTTCGTTCGCGCTAAACGAATCCTAAAGGGTGAGATCGAGCCGATGCTTGTTGCTGCTCGAATGCTTCCCGGAGATAGCGTATTGGATTGTACAGCCGGATTAGGAGCCGACTCCTTACTGTTTGCTGTGCATGGTGGTGAGTCCTCGGAGGTTACCGCTTTGGAGAGCTCATTACCGCTGTACGCACTGCTCAGTGAAGGGATGTCTCATTACACCTCTGGGCAAGTAAAGGTCAATGAGGCTTTACGCAGAGTTAATGTCGTGCATAGTGAACATTTGGATTATTTACGGTCTCAACCAGATCGAAGTGTGGATATTGTCTACTTCGATCCTATGTTTCGCGTGCCTCTGACGGGTTCTGCCTCGATTTCCCCGCTGCGGCAATTCGCTAACCGTGCAGCCTTATCGACAGAGAGTGTAGCAGAGGCGGTTAGGGTCGCCCGTAAGACTGTTCTTTTAAAAGAAAAGGCTTTGAGTGGCGAATTTGAACGCCTAGGGTTTACTGAGCTGCTCCGAAGCAACTCCAAAACATCGTACGGGGTGATACACATTGACAACTAAAGAAAGGCATAAGGTTCTAGTGCTGTTAGGACCAACTGCCGTAGGCAAAACCCGGTTAAGTCTGGAGCTGGCAGCAGCTTATAACGCTGAGATTATTTCCGGCGATTCGATGCAGGTTTATTGTGGTATGGATATTGGTACAGCTAAGATTACACCCGCTGAAATGAAGGGAATTCCCCATCACCTGATCGATATTCATGATCCGCAGGATGCGTATTCTGCCGCTGAATTTCAAGAGCAGGGCACTAGACTTATCGAGGAGATAAGCGCTAGAGGGAAGCTTCCCTTTATCGTAGGGGGGACTGGACTGTATATTGAGTCTTTATGTTACGGCTTTCAGTTCTCGGAAGCAGTGGCTGATGAAGCTTTCCGTAAAGAGCAGGATCAATTTGCGGAAGAATATGGAGCGCTTGCACTGCATGCCAGACTCGAGGCGGTTGATCCAGTCAGCGCAGCCAAACTTCATCCTAACGACCGTCGCAGAATTATCCGTGCACTGGAAATTCAACACCAGACAAACACTACACTTTCCGCTTCTCATGCTGCTCAAAAGAAGGAATCACCCTATGACTTATGTCTCATAGGTTTGACAATGGACCGGAAAATACTATATAAACGTATTGAGGACCGAATTGATAGCATGCTGGCGGATGGTCTCGTTGCTGAGGTGAAGGGACTGCTGGATAACGGTTACAGCAGAAGCCTTGTGTCCATGCAGGGATTGGGTTACAAGGAAATTGCCGCTTACCTGGCGGGAGAACTGACGCTGGAAGAAGCTGTGATACTGCTTAAACGCGATACTCGCCGATTCGCCAAAAGACAGTTGTCATGGTTTCGCCACATGAAGGAAATCGAGTGGATCGATGTCGAAGGTGAACAAAACTTTTCTGAGAATTTCTCAAAAATACGTGGTATAATAGCAGGAAAGTTTCTCTCAGGTCTTGAATATACTTCTGAACAATCTAATTGAACCATTGGGGGTACGTCATATGAACAAGTCCATTAACATCCAAGATACATTCTTGAACCAACTACGCAAAGAAAATATCCCTGCTACGGTATATCTGACCAACGGTTTTCAAATCCGGGGAATAATTAAAGCATTCGACAATTTTACAATCGTCATTGACAGTGATGGACGCCAGCAAATGGTGTATAAACACGCAATTTCCACGTTCACACCACAGCGTAGTGTATCACTGATGCAAGACAGCAGTAGTGAAGAATAATATTTATCAAAAATGAATTGAAACCTTTCTTGTTTATAAATCGTTTGAATAGAGTGTGAGAGAGCAACCTGTGAAGGTTGTTCTTTTCATTCATGGCAGACCATTTATGTTTATTTCCGAAAGGGAGTCAGGAGGCATTATGTCTAGAGACGATACATCCAGGACGAATCACAATAGAGATAGAGGATCGTCCAGTTCCAAATCAAAACCAAAATCAAAACCAAAAAAGAAAAAGAAATTTTTGACGAAGAAGCGTGTGCTGTGGAGCTTGTTCTTCGCTACGGCATTAGCCATTTTTTGTGCATTAGGTGGATATCTGTTCATTATGCTAAATGGTCAAAAGCTTCTGCTTGAGAACCAAGATAAGCTAACAGTGAATGAAACTACTAAGGTATATGACCGCAATGCTAATTTAATCGGCGAATTATCACTGGAGAAAAGTGATCCAGTAGAGTATGAAGAAATTCCACCGTTATTGGTTAATGCTTTTGTAGCCACAGAGGATAAACGTTTCTTCGAACATTCTGGTGTGGATTTATGGTCGATTGGCCGGGCAGCAGTAAAGGATATCGCCGCACGAAGTATGGTAGAGGGCGGTAGTACCATTACTCAACAGCTCGCCAAAAACATCTTCCTGACACGGGACAAGACGTTTTTCCGTAAAGCAACTGAAGTGTCTATTGCCGTAGCCCTTGAGAATCAGAAATCTAAAGAAGAGATCATTACGATGTATCTGAACCGGATTAACTTCGGGGGTACAATTTACGGAATTAAAGCAGCATCAGTAAGATATTTTGGTAAAAGTGATTTGAGTCAGCTTAAGGTCTGGGAAATCGCGACATTGGCGGCGATGCCAAAAGGCCCGTCTCGTTACAACCCGCTGCGTAACCCAGATCTTTCGAAGGAACGGCGCGCAGTAGTGCTTCAGCTTATGTATGAGCAAGGGTACATAACGGAGCAGGAAAGAGACGAAGCAAAAGCCGTAGATTATAACTATAAGCCGCCAGAAAAGAAACAGCGTTATCAAGCATTTATTGATTTTGCAGTAGATGAGGCGGAAGAAAAATTTGGATTGTCAGAAGATGATCTGAATATCGGCGGATACAAAATTTACACTACCATGGATAAGCATGCTCAAGAAACGGTTGAAGATGCTTTTGCAGATAGTGATAATTTTGAAAAGAGTGTAGATGAAGAGCTGGTACAAGGCTCAATGACGATTGTGAATCAGGAGAATGGCAGCATTGTCGCACTCCTTGGCGGACGGAATTATGAGAAAAAAGGCTACAGTCGTGTAACTGGCAGCCGTCGTTCTCCAGGTTCTGCTTTCAAACCAATTGTCTCTTATGCTCCAGCGCTGGAATCTGGGAAATTCACCATGAATTCAACGCTAAGCAATGAGAAGCAATGTTTCGCGAACTATTGTCCAACCAACCTGCATGGATATTCTAAGAGCATCAACATGAGTGATGCCATTCAGAAATCAGAGAATATTCCTGCTGTTTGGCTGCTCAATGAAATTGGTGTGAATACAGGATTTAAATTTGCCAAGAAACTAGGCATTGGATTGGAAGACGAGGATAAGAACCTCTCGCTGGCTCTTGGAGGCATGAGCAAAGGAACCAATACGCTGGAAATGGCGCAAGCCTACAGCGCTTTTGCAAATGGCGGCGAACTAAGAGAGGCTTATTCCATTAAATCCATCTCTGACAGCAGTGGTGAGACGGTCTACAAAGCGAATACAACGCCTGAGCGTGTGATGAGTAAGGAAACGGCTTATCAAATGACTGAGATGATGCAGAAGGTCGTGGAGAGCGGTACGGGTAGAAAAGCTAGGATTGACCGTCCTGTGGCCGGTAAGACCGGTACGACGCAAAGTGGATATTCTGGAATCAGCTCGAACCGTGATGTGTGGTTTGTAGGCTACACGCCGGAATGGACAGCAGCAGTCTGGATGGGTTATGACAAGCCAAGTAAAAAGCATCTGCTTAAGAACAGCAGTCCGCTTGCCGCTGCTTTCTGGGGTAAGGTCATGGAGGAAGCGCTGAAGGATGTTCCTAAGAAATCCTTCCCGCAGATCGATAACGAGATTGCCCCTGAGCCTACAGAAACACCAGAAACAGCTCAGACCGTTACTGGACTATCAGCAGCATATGATCCTTCTACGATGACTGTAAATCTCAATTGGGAGGCAGTTCCTATTTCCGGAGTTGAGTATCGTATTTATCGTAGAGAGACATCGGAAGCTGAGTTTGGCTCACTGTTAAATACAGTGACTACCAGCGCAGGGGATTTTAGTGCACTGCCTGGTTTGGTTTACGAGTATTATGTAACTTCTTATGACCCTGCGCTGAAAGTGGAGAGCGAACCATCCAATGTGGTTAGTGTATCCGTGCAGGATGAAATGCCAACCCCTGAACCAACCATAGATCCTAATCTTCCGACCCCGACCCCAGAGGAAGGTGGCAACAACGGAGAGAATGGAAATGGTGGCAATAACGGAGGCGGCAACGAGGGTGGCGGAAATGACGGAGGTACAGGGACGATCCCTGAAATCACCCCGCCACCGCCAACACCAGTGCCGACTCCAACTCCAGAACCCACTATCGGTGGAGAAGGTTCCGGCGATGAGAGCGGGAATGTGTCCACAAACCCTGATCCAGAGGCGGGGTTTGTGAACGGAGATTCTTCCGCTCAATAAACGAGTTTGAATTTCAAATAATAAGCTTTATCCATGGCAGCCCAGCTTCGCTTTATTTAAAAAGCGAAGCTAGGCTGCCGTTTTTGTTAGGTTTAGAAGAAAAATTTCTTGTATTTTGCGGGATGTTTTGAGTGTATCCTCTAAATGTGTTAAGCTGAATAGACCATACTGGAGAGGGTAATTTCTATGAAACGTAAATTCGGAGACCGGGCCAACTGGCGCCGGATTACGCGTCGCCATTTTGCCTGCCGCTATGTGGAGAGCCGGGAATTCAGCGGATATATTACGCTTTATACCATCTACGGGCTGAAAGAACCACTGTGGAAGAGCTATGGACGACATACATATCGTATTGCAGATAAAGGTTATTCCTGGCTGCAATATTTTCCGAAAGACAGTCACTATATTGTGACGGCTATGTTCGACGAAAAACAAAATATTGTTCAATGGTACATAGACACCTGTAAGGTGCAAGGCGTCACTGACCAAGGTGTGCCTTGGTTTGACGATTTGTATCTGGACGTGGTAGTACTTTGGAACGGCGAGGTGTTTTTGCTCGATGAGGATGAACTGGAGGAAGCACTGGAGAGGCAAGATATCTCAGAAAGCGATTATAAGCTAGCCTGGGAGACTGCCCATACTATTTTACGTGGCATCGATGCTCATGCTTTCCCTTATTTCTCTCTCTCTTTGAAACATCGTGCCGAATTATTTCATCATGGAGAATTCAGGAGGAAATAAAGATGGAATGGTACGTTTATGGAAGAGACTCTTCCCCGATTCGGATTGTTCCCAAAAAACGCCGGATTTGGTCTAAACGAACGTTGCTTATTGCTTTAATGCTTATTGTTGTAGTTGGATTGTTGTGGTGTGCGTACGCATTGAGGAATATCAATAAAGCCGCAACGACAGATCCTATGCTCAAAGCCGATACAGGGATCATTCTTGGCATGTCGATGTGGGGAGATGAACCTAGCCCGGGATTGAAGGAACGATTGGATTACGGGCTTAAGCTTTATCAAGAGGGGATGTTCTCGCATTTCATAGTTTCTGGAGGTTTGGATAAACCTGATCTTAAATATACCGAAGGTCAAGGCATGCGCAATTATTTAGTAGCTCATGGAGTTCCGGATAGCGCCATTTCTGTTGAAAATAAAGCTACCAGCACTTACGAGAATCTTCTGTATAGCAAAGCCATTATGACAAGTGAGGGATTGTCTTCAGCAATTATTATTACGCATACATATCATGGATGGCGTTCACACGAAATCGCGGACGAGCTCGGTTATGTGAATCCTGAACTGGGACTTACAGAATCCACTGTTCTGTCGATGACAAGGCATAAGTCGCGTGAAATTCTAGCCTATACGAAATGGAAAATCCAGCAGTTGTTCCTGTAATTGTTCCCGAATATCAGAATCTTCTAATAACGCCTCCTATTCCGGAAGAGACTTGATTAGAAAAGCCAGCCCCCAAATGGATTAAACTCTAACTGGGGGCTATTTGTTATTTGTATATCAAAAATAATGGGAGTGTAAAATGATAAAAAAATAAGCGTTTGCTTATGGCTTTTATGTATTTCGGTCATTCTATCCTCGTGTACCATCGTAGAAGATGCGAGAGATAGCAGGGAATCCAATGTCGAAACCCCATTCTTTAAAACAAGTGCATGATGTCATTCAGTTATTGCATATAATGCTCTAACGAGGTGATTACAATGGGTGAAGAAAATTTAAGAAAGATAACCATTAATGATTCCAGAATGAATATAACTTTCAAAAATCAAGACCCAACAAATATTACGAATGAAACATTGGAGAGCGCGCTGGCTCAAAATAATCATTTAGAATCTACAAAAGAAATCCTGCAAGAGCTTCATGAGCTTATCGGTCTTGAAAAGGTGAAGGATCTTATATATGAAATTCATGCGCTTATCCAAGTGGAAAAAATGAGACAAGAACTGGGGTTAAATGTAGTTAATCAGGTTTATCATATGTTGTTTAAAGGCAACCCCGGGACTGGAAAAACAACTGTAGCAAGAATCGTTGCCAAGCTGTTAAAGAATATGGGCATATTAAGTAAAGGTCAATTAATCGAAGTAGAGAGAGCGGATTTAGTGGGGGAATACATAGGGCATACAGCTCAAAAGACCAGAGACCTTGTTAAGAAAGCTATGGGTGGCGTATTATTCATTGACGAGGCTTATAGCTTGGCTAGAGGCGGAGATAAGGATTTTGGGAAAGAGGCAATCGACTGTCTTGTAAAGGTTATGGAGGACAGGAATGATGATCTCATCATTATCTTAGCGGGTTATCCAAATGAAATGGAGATGTTCATGGAGGCTAATACCGGGCTTCCCTCACGTTTTCCAATTCAACTTGATTTTCAGGACTATACAACAGATGAACTGATATTGATTGCACATAAAATGGCAGCTGAAAGAGACTATATAATTACTCCGGAAACAAACGGGAAACTAAAAGAGTTAATCCTTAATGAGAAAATTATTGAAGAAAATTTTAGTAATGCGCGGTATGTACGCAATATCCTCGAGCAGGCAATTCGCCATCAAGCGGTTAGATTAATAAGCAGACATGTCAAAATATCCAAGCAATCTTTGATGGAGATCTTACCGAGAGACCTTGTTCTTCCGGTCGATGATTATCCAAAAGGGGAGAGTATAATCTCTTAAATAAATTGACACCGGCTAAGTTTATACGTGCTTAGTCGGTTTATCTTTTATAAAAGATTGAAGATTATCATAATGAAAATGCTGACAGCATGGGGAGCCGTTCCATTATCAGCCTATATTACCAATGAAACTTATGATAAAATGTTTTGAAGTGCTGTGAATGAACAGTTTCATCTGTATAACATCAGCAAGAAGTGAAAAACTGATTAAATGGTACACAAAGATTCTATTACCGTCATAAGGAGCATGAATAAATGGCAATAACTACGCATGATACAGAAACGGATATTCAAGATCGGGCGATATTGGTCACTCTCGTCACAGATAAAATTAAACGTACCGGTATTGACCCAGAGCTTTCTCTGCAGGAATTAGTACAGTTAGCAGAAACAGCAGGTGTTGAAGTCCTGGATGTGTTGCGTCAGAATAAGGAAACACCGGATTCAAAATGGTTTATCGGGAAAGGTAAGGTAGAAGAGCTCCGCATGGCCGCTGATGGTCTTGGAGCTAATACGGCTATTTTTGATCAGGAATTATCTGGAGCGCAGGTACGGAACCTTGAAGAGTCTTTGGATCTGAAGATTATTGATCGGACGCAGCTCATTTTGGATATTTTTGCTGGGCGGGCCAAAACGAGAGAGGGTATTATTCAAGTAGAGCTGGCACAGCTGTCCTATCTTTTGCCGCGGTTATCCGGTCAAGGCAAAAACTTATCCAGATTAGGCGGGGGTATAGGAACCAGAGGGCCAGGTGAAAGTAAGCTTGAGACCGATCGCCGGCATATTCGCAATCGGATTACGGAGTTGAAACGCCAGTTGGATGAGGTAGTTAAGACCCGTGAGCTGCACCGTGAACGCCGTCGTAAGGCAGGGGCAGTGCAGGTTGCTCTAGTCGGCTACACAAATGCTGGTAAATCGACGCTGCTTAAGCAGCTTACGGATGCGGATGTTTATATTGAAAATCAATTGTTTGCTACGCTTGACCCTACTTCACGTGTGCTTCAGCTAACGGGTGGCAAAGAGGTAGTGCTTACGGATACTGTAGGCTTCATTCAGAATCTTCCGCATGATCTTGTGGCATCTTTCCGCGCAACGCTGGAGGAAGTCAATGAGGCCAATCTGGTGTTGCATGTAGTGGATGCCTCATCTCCAATGCGTGAGGAGCAGATGGAGATTGTGCAAACTATTTTGCAGGACTTAGGGGCAGCCAGCAAACCGCAAATAGTGCTTTTTAATAAAATCGATCTATGTGAGCCTGAGCAACTGGAAATGCTGCCAACCGGCACAGGGTTTTTGAAGATCAGTGCGTTTAACCCTGAGGATTTAACCCGGATTATCGAAATTATCTCTGATGAATTGGCCGGAGATACGCTGAATTTTCGAATTCCTGGAGACCGTGGCGATATTTCTTCCCTGCTTTACAGAGTAGGTGAGGTTCTGGAAACCACCTATGACGAGAACGATGTTATCTATAACGTCCGTCTTAATAAAGAGGATTATGATAAATGGGGTTACATGCTTGCTGATTTTGTGGACCAGCCGTAATCTTCTCTGTTCCCTAAAGTGGAAATGCTTGTTGTATAGGTATAAAATAATAGCTAATGACAAAAAGCGTCAGGCAACTGTCGCTTTCTGTCATTATGATGGCAAGTAAATGTAAGGAGCGAATAAGAACTAATGGCAGTTTTTGCAGAAGATATTTTAGGAGCGGCAGAGTCCGCAGAAGTTGAAATCGAAGGTGCAGTCAAAGCCCTCGATCGAATTGTCGATAAGAATCAATGGAAGGTTATTGAAGCGTTTCAACGTCATCAGGTCAGTGATTATCATTTTGCGGGTTCAACGGGGTATGCTTACAACGACCGTGGACGCGAAGTGCTGGATCTTGTCTATGCTGATGTTTTTGGTGCGGAATCAGCTTTGGTGCGCCCGCATTTTGCTTCAGGAACACATACCATTTCAACAGCCCTCTTTGGTGTGCTGCGACCAGGAGACGAGCTTTTATACATCACAGGTCGTCCGTACGATACCTTACACAAGGTGATTGGCCAAGCAGGAGATGGGACAGGCTCACTCGCAGACTTCGGAATTACATATCGGGAGGTTGCCCTTACCGCAGAGGGTAAGATTGATTGGGAAGAGGTAGCTCTCTCTATCAATGAGAAGACTAAAGTAATTGGAATTCAAAGATCGCGTGGTTATGATTGGCGTGCTTCCTTCACAGTAGCCGAAATAGGTGACATGACAGCGAGAGTGAAGTCATTGAAACCGGATGTTATTGTGTTCGTTGATAATTGCTATGGTGAGTTTACTGAAGAGCTTGAGCCTCCACAGGTTGGAGTGGATCTAGTAGCGGGTTCATTAATTAAAAATCCTGGTGGTGGAATTGCTGAGACGGGTGGATACATCTGTGGGCGCAGAGATCTAGTAGAGCTTACAGCGTACCGTCTTACAGCTCCTGGTATCGGCGGCGAAGTAGGTGCAATGTTAGGAACTACCCGCGGGTTATACCAAGGACTGTTCATGGCTCCGCATACAGTTGGACAAGCCCTTAAAGGCAGTATTTTTGCGGCAGCTGTATTTCAGCGCTGCGGGTTTGAGACGAAACCAGCGTGGAATGAACCTCGTACAGATTTGATTCAGGCGGTTTCCTTTGATGGACCGGATCACTTAATTGCCTTCGTGCAGGGAATTCAACGTGCTGCGGCGGTAGACAGCCATGTAGTTCCAGAACCATGGGATATGCCGGGATATGAACATCCTGTCATCATGGCGGCAGGTACGTTTATACAAGGTGGTAGCTTAGAGTTATCGGCAGATGCGCCTATCCGTGCGCCTTATATCGGCTATATGCAAGGGGGATTAACCTACTCCCATGTCAAATATGGCGTTTTGATGGCACTCCAAAGTATGCGTGATCGAAAATTACTGTCAGAAAATCTTACACACCATTGACACGCTGTATTAGGAAATGTACAATGAGATCAGAAAAAGATCATTGGAAGGTTGGATGAGTCATGGGTGATGAAATCCGCAGAAATATGGCATTATTTCCTATTGGAATTGTAATGAAGTTAACTGATTTATCTGCAAGACAAATTCGTTATTATGAACAGCACAGTCTAATCGTACCTGCACGTACATCTGGGAATCAACGTTTGTTCTCTTTTAATGATGTTGAGCGCCTATTAGAAATTAAGGCCTTGATTGAAAAGGGTGTTAACATTGCTGGCATCAAGCAAGTAATGAACCCAGTCTCTAAGGAATCCGAAGAAGCTACTGTGATTACCCCTGACACAGAGGTTAGACGTAGAGAGCTATCAGATTCGCAGCTTCACCGTTTGCTGAAGCAAGAACTAGTTTCCGGTAAAAGACCGGGACAGGTATCGCTTATTCAAGGTGAGTTATCCCGGTTTTTTAATAAATAATAATATACAGAGTTTTGAAAGGGAGAGGATCACGTGAGCTTTTCTAAAGAGGATATTTTACGCATTGCCAAGGAAGAGAATGTTCGTTTCATTCGTCTGCAATTTACAGATCTGTTAGGTACTATCAAGAATGTAGAGATTCCGGTTAGCCAATTGGAAAAAGCACTCGACAACAAAATGATGTTTGATGGTTCCTCCATTGAGGGTTATGTACGGATTGAAGAATCCGATATGTATCTCTTCCCAGATCTTGATACTTGGGTAATCTTCCCTTGGGTGACTGATAGCCGTGTTGCACGTCTGATTTGTGACGTGTATATGCCTGATGGTACTCCATTTGCTGGAGACCCACGTGGTATCCTGAAGCGTTGTCTGAAGGAAGCCGAAGAAATGGGCTTTACAGCGATGAATGTTGGACCTGAACCTGAATTCTTCTTGTTCAAAACAGACGAAAGAGGTAACCCAACTACAGAATTGAACGACCAAGGTGGTTATTTCGACTTAGCTCCTACGGACTTAGGAGAAAACTGCCGTCGTGAAATCGTATTGACCCTTGAAGAAATGGGCTTTGAAATCGAAGCATCCCACCATGAAGTGGCTTCCGGCCAGCATGAAATTGATTTCAAATATGCTGACGCGATCACTTCTGCTGACCAAATTCAAACCTTTAAGCTCGTTGTGAAGACGGTTGCCCGTCAACACGGCTTGCATGCAACTTTTATGCCTAAACCTTTGTTTGGTATTAACGGATCGGGTATGCACGCTCACCAATCCTTGTTTAATGGCAAAGAAAACATGTTCTACGATGAAAGTGACAAGCTAGGTCTGAGCAAAACTGCACGTTACTATATGGCTGGTATTTTGAAGCACGCTCGTGCTTTTGCAGCGATTACTAACCCAACAGTGAACTCTTACAAACGCCTTGTTCCTGGTTATGAAGCACCTTGTTACGTAGCTTGGTCTGCAAGTAACCGTAGCCCGATGATTCGTATCCCGGCTTCGAGAGGGCTTAGCACACGTGTTGAAGTTCGTAATCCGGACCCGGCAGCTAACCCATACCTCGCACTTGCTGTTATGTTGAAAGCAGGGCTAGACGGAATTAAGCGTAAGCTTGATCTTCCAGCCCCAATTGACCGTAACATCTATGTGATGTCTGAGGAAGAGCGTATTGAAGAAGGCATCCCGAGCTTGCCATCCGATTTGAAAGAAGCGCTAAGCGAAATGATCCGCAGCCATGTAATTACCGAAGCTCTCGGCGAACATGCGCTGGCTCACTTCTACGAGCTGAAAGAAATCGAATGGGATATCTATCGTACTCAGGTTCACGAGTGGGAAAGAAACCAATACATGACTTTGTACTAGAACCTTTAAACCCTTGACGCCTTTGGCGTTGAGGGTTTTTTTGTTTGGGCAAAATAGTGGTTTTGTAACCATCAATGATATGTCTACGAAAAATGCCCGCGAAATGCCCACAAATAGCTGAGGTTAAGGTTATTCGAGGATGTTTTACAGGTGAATATCAAAATTGGCATATTGTTGACTAACAATTTTAACGTGTAAGAAGCTGTTCATTTATCATAAATAATGGGATATGATTTGATATAGAAGAATTAAATGCAGAGACGGAGGAGTGAATTTGGATATAGTTTGGTCAAACTTAATATTAACTTTGATAATTTTCGGGATATTAGTGGTTTTGATTTTTAAAGGTATAAGTTTATTAGTAAGAAGTTATAAATCAAAAAAATAACTCTTCAGACGAGTGTACATAGTCATGACAGACATTGCTTATATTCTCGCATTGCTTTGACTTTTAAAGGATTTATCAAAGAGTGTTGACACAAATCTGAGTTACAGATCATTAAGGATGGCGATTTACAGAACCACCCCGCGGTTGGCTGTGAGTCGCTATTTTATTATTTTTGTATATTCTAAAAGTGTTAAAGTAAAAGTGATTGTAAATTTTTTTCACTTTAATTGATTTATCGTCAACCTTGCTCTTGCTCAGTCCAATTAACCTTATGAAACCGAGAAGAACTAAGATCTCATGGGTCACTTTATGGAATCTGGTGGCATTAATTAAGATAGTAGGTGCCCGAATCGTCCGGGAACAATTTGAATTTCGAGCACAACTCCATAGCTGTCAATAAGAGTGAGTCGATTGAATGAAATTTTTCAATCCGTAGCAATAAAAATGAAGAAAAGATTTGAAGAATAAGAGGACACGTTAGTCATGTGGGTAATAACTATTATAATAATAAGGAGGTGCGTAATGAAAAAAATATTATTAACTACAGCTACTAGTATTCTTCTGTCTGCCTCAATTCTCGGTGCATGTAGTAACAATAAAACAACAAACGAGGCAGAGCCTACAGCGTCAAGTGCAGCGCCTACGCCAGTTGTCGAAGCTACAACCACTCCCGAACCTTCTGCTACTCCTTCTATGGAGGCGCAGGAGTCCGCCAGTCCGGAGGCCACTGATCCTCTAGCATCCGATCGACCAAAGACCAAAGCATTTGGTGAACAGGAGGGAGGGGTCTCAGGGCAAGAAGGTACACTTGGGCAAGGTGATGGATATTCCCTGTATGTTTTTCAGGGTTTCACACTAGACTCACAGTCTGGTCGTTTATCATTAACTGAGGATCCAACCTATTATGCCGAAATTGAACACTTGCCTGCCGGTTACGATCTCACAGCTTTGAAGCAACAGGGACAAACCGAGCTTTCTGCAATTGGTAAAGCAAACGACCATAGCGGGGAACTAATTGAACATCCTCTAGGTTTTGCAGAATTATATCTGCAGGCTACCAGTGATAAGGGGATAGAAGATTATATGGTCTGGAAAAATCAGGCGGGGGAAGCTTTTCTTTTTCGGATACACAATCCTAAGGGTGATTCGTCGAATAACTTTGCACCTTGGGTGATGGTTTCACTGGCAACACTTGAACTTGAAAGGAATTAAGTGTAAACAGAACCGAAGGGGTTGTATGGAGTAGAAGAAGTGTGCCATAACCATAATCAAAAAATGGTTGTTGGCACACTTCTTCTTTTTGGTACCTTACTTCATTTGAACGCCAATTTCCATTTGCTGAGGTTGCAAATTTCGCGTATGAGCCCGCTATAGGACCCAGCAGACCTTATATGAAGCTTTATCCCACATTTTGGATACTAAAGGACCCCATAGTCGCTATTGGCATTAAAAACACTCAATATGAGCCTCATTCTTAGGAATAACGTCACTGGAGTCCGAAACCATGCTCCAAAGGCTGAAAATAAGCAAATAGCGTCATCTGGGTCCGAAAGTCATGGCGCGTAGCAGAGGAATTTAATGTTAAAATATCTTATATATAGATAACTAATTCTTACCT
This sequence comes from Paenibacillus sp. FSL R5-0636, assembly GCF_037974255.1. Classification (NCBI taxonomy): domain Bacteria; kingdom Bacillati; phylum Bacillota; class Bacilli; order Caryophanales; family Paenibacillaceae; genus Paenibacillus; species Paenibacillus sp. FSL R5-0636. The sequence continues at coordinate 3,958,587 of NZ_CP150232.1, read as the reverse complement.
GCGAAGGAGTAAGTTCATGCAAATTTTTATTTACATAGGCTTGGGATTTTTTATAATTTCAGGTATATGTGTTGGAGCCTTCACGACAGGTACACAACAAAGAGGTAACTTTTATTCGGAATCCAAGCGAGACCGTAAAGCTAAAAACAAAGTAGCGAATGGGTCTGCTTTAGGTGGTCTTATTTCATTAGCTATAGCTGGGATTCTTTATTTGTTTTAATTGAACGCAAAATTTAAGGAGGAGGAATGTTGCAGATGGTGAAGATTTTTAATGAAAATACGGTCTCATTTACTCAAAAACAGTCCCCGATCCCAGAGTTTGCTTGGCATACGAGTGAAAGATTAGCTGAAATGGTGGGCTCCAAGCATTTAGTTTTTGATATCAGATCTTTAGATTCTGATAAATATTCTTTTCCTTATCATTTTCATAGAAATGCTGAAGAGATATTTGTGATTTTAGCGGGAAAAGCGATGTTAAGAACACCCGAGGGTTTTACGGAGGTTACGGAAGGGGATGTAATATTTTTTGAAATGGGACCGGAAGGGGCGCACCAGCTTTATAATCATACGGATGCACCATGCAGGTATCTGGATCTCCGAACGAATCAGGGAATAGATGTTTGCGAATATCCAGACTCAGGCAAAATCAACATTTTGCCTTATCAAGAAATCTATCAAGCGGATGAACAGGCGGATTATTATAAGGGTGAAGAGCATGTAAGGGAAAAATGGAATGGGGGAGCGTAATTGATTAAAGATCGTTGGTTTACAGTAACGGAAATTGATCCGACCACCTATGCAATCAGTGAATATGGACATTGGGAAAAGGTGCATTCTTTTTTACTCTTGGGGCAAAAACAAGCCGCGTTAATTGATACGGGATTAGGTATTGATAATATAAAAAGAATAACGGATCAGTTAACGGATTTACCTATCGCTGTCATAACTACACATGTGCATGCAGATCATATTGGCAGTCACGGACAATTCGAGACAATCTATGTTCATAAAGAGGATGAGGATTGGCTAATTAACGGAATAAAAGGCTTGTCCCTTGCCCAGATTCGAAAGGATATGAGTCGAGACATCACCCTTCCTGTTCCTGAAACCTTTGATCCTAACACCTACATACCTTTTCAAGGGAAACCAACGGCTCTTTTACAAGAGGGGGATGTGCTCGACATAGGTGGGCGCGAAATAGAAATTTACCACACACCAGGTCATTCGCCAGGTCATATCAGCCTATTTGATCATGCCAACGGATATCTGTTTACAGGTGATTTATTGTATGACGTTACGCCAATCTATGCTTTTTACCCTTCGACTAGTCCGGCTGATTTAGTGGCATCCTTAGAGAAGATTACAGAAATTCCAGGGGTTACCCAAGTATACGGCTCTCATAATACGCTGGGTTTAGATCCATCTATTTTGCAAGGGGTCAAAAAGGCAGTTCGTGAGTTGCGTGAGCAAAAGGTAGTGGCACATGGTACGGGTATTCACCAGTTTGATGGGTTCAGTGTGCAATTTTAGTTCTTTCAATGTCGAAAACAAATGAGAGGTATGGCGATAACAACTTAATTATTCAGATACGATTGACCTGAAGAGTGCATGCAATTGTTGTACTTGGGAGTAAGCTTCCTTGTACTGGTTGTCGGATTGTCGAATAGGCAATAAACCCGGCAAGAAGGAAATACAATACACAGGCGTTTCTTTGCTGTTCATATATATTTTAAGCGTGAGTTCTTCTATCACATTAGCTTCTTCATCAGGTTCCTTAAGGACGTTAATATCTGCACTAGTTGCAGTTGTTTTGCTGTTTTGTTGTCTTTTGGAGACTTTTGAAAGGGTAAGTGCGTTAACCACAATCTCGGATCCCATTACATTATCGAAAGAGTATAGCTTTGCTACTGCTTTTTTGTTGTTCTTCGGATTTCTGGTGCCTATTGCTAATTTTTTATTAGGTTCGTTAAGTGCGATCAAGTGAGATTGATTGGGGGGAATGAATGTTTTGGTGAAAATGATGTTAAAGGATGCAGCCGCATTAACTAGCATAGAAATATCAGATGAAGTGGATAGCGTTTTCAATTTTATAATGGCGGCACTTAGAATTAAAACAACTCCTAAAATAGCAAATAAGTACACTAAGATAATCAGCATATAATCACCTCCCAGTTATCTCATTAGACTCAAATTGTTGCTTATTGAAAGATATGCCTGAATGATCCCCACTAGTATCTTTTAAAAGGGAAATTCGTGGAATTATAGGATCGGCTTCGGAATTAGCCCAAAAAAAGCACCCGGAGAAACCTGCCGATTCTGCAAATGGCGCAAAATTGGGGGTTGCTGCAAGGGTGCTTTTTAAGGTAAGTATGTAACCTATAGAAAATTGAAGGCAGTGATATGATCGGTATAAACAATCAGCTGTTTGTATTCGATCGGAGTCCCATAACTAGCATAAGGTCTTACAGTAACGTCATTGAGGACAACAAAGTTATAGCTGAAATTTTTATCAGGGTGTTCTGCTCCCAAATAAGATATGTATTCGTCTACTATTACATCATCCATCAAAGATTTTAAATCAAATACATCCTCTTTGTTGGAGACGGCTGGAGAGACGATTCCCTGAATGCTGCCAAAAGAGGTGAGCAAATTCACTTTTTTTCCACTAGCTTGTTCATCATTTAAAAGTAAACCGGACAGCTTACCCAGTGCATCGACTTTAAAATCGACGAGGGTTCTAATTTTTGAGTTATTCAAAACTAAACACATCCTTTTCAATTTGCAATCCTGTTAACAATATTCGACATATAATCACCAAACTCCTAGTATGCTAATGAAAAAATACTTACTTATGTAATGACCCCCATTCTGTATATGGTGATTTGGGGGCTGTGACGTCCTCAGCGAATTCAATTCCTTATCGTTACTCGTGTTCCTATAGGGACGATAGCTGCGAGTGTTAACACATCCTCGTTGTACATCCGGATACAGCCGTGGGATACCTCTTTCCCAATGGAGGAAGGATCATTCGTTCCATGAATCCCGTAGTGTGGTTTAGACAGTCCCATCCAAAAGGCACCAAAGGGACCGCCTGGATTGGGTTGTTTGTTAATAATCGTGAATTCTCCCACTGGGGATTGGGTTAACATCTTACCAATACCGACAGGGAAACCTCTAATCACAATATCATTGTCCAGAAGATATAACATTCGTTGGGTCAGATCTACAATAATTCGGTAATTTGGCATTATGCACAACACTCCTTTCTAATTAGGATATGAGCAGAACGCCTAAACGGTTATTCATAGAAAATGCCCATTTTAGCGAACGAGAACAAATGTTCGTTAGTGGTTGAGAAAGCAAAATACACAGAAAAAAGGCTGTTCCGCATTTGCGGAACAGCCTTTTATGGTAGGAGTGCATACTTAGTGGATATCTCGAAACAATCCGATGACTCTTCCGAGAATAGTTACGCGATTAAGGCGAAGAGGCTCATAAGCTGGATTCTCCGGCTGAAGCCGTATATGATCACGTTCCTTGTAAAAGGTCTTAACGGTTGCTTCATCTTCTTCAGTCATGGCTACAACGATATCTCCGTTGTCCGCTGTTTGTTGTTGGCGAACAATTACATAATCACCATTCATAATGCCAGCATCCACCATACTATCACCCATAACTGACAGCATAAATACTTTGTTGTCACCTACATAGTGAGTAGGAAGTGGGAAGTAGTCCTCGATATTCTCTGTAGCAGTGATAGGTACCCCGGCGGTAACTTTACCTACGACAGGAATCCGTGAGATGGTCTGGGCGAATTGGTGAACATTCTCTGAATCCTCTTGGCCTAGTAATTCTATTGCACGTGGCTTCGTTGGATCTCGACGAATAAGTCCCTTCTTCTCAAGCCGGTCCAAATGACCGTGAACTGTGGAGCTGGAAGCAAGGCCAACAGCTTCTCCAATTTCCCGGACGGAAGGTGGATAACCCTTGCTGCGGACTTCGCTTCGTATAAATTCCAGGATCGCCAGCTGGCGACTTGAAATCTTTGACATTGGAATCAACCCCATATAGTAATGTTTGGGAAAATTATAACATAGAACTACCGTTCGCACAAACATAAGTTCTAACTATTATAAATATTAATCTGCTAGAGTTAAAAAATGGTAGACAAATGATAATAAAATGAACCACTTGAGTCTCTCGAAAAAAAGAGAACAATTGTTCTGAAATAGTATTGAACAAAACACATGTTCGTGTTATTATGAATTCGAAAGTAAGAACAAGTGTTTGGAGGATGATAATTATGCTAAAATACAGTACATACCGCAGCATCTACGATAAGGCCCCAGTGGTTGAATCTTTAGGACATAATGACGTTGCCCGTAATTCCGCTAAGGTGAAAGAGATAACGGAACGTTTGCTAGGAGGGATGATTTCGTTGTTCCGTCAGGACTTCTTTATTAAGTTAATATTGATTATCGTGCTAGTATTTTCTGGCCTAACAGTAGTGGGAAATGTATTTGCAGGATCGACGACTATAATGAAGGAAGAGAAGCGGATTGTGGTTGAACGTGGAGATACACTATGGAGTATTGCCCTTAAGAATAAACCGGCTGATATGAAGACAGTTGTTTATATAGAAGGAATTAAACGTTCAAGTGGGATTAAGAGTAGTCAAATTAACGCTGGAGACATACTTACTTTACCTATTTATTAATTTTCTGAGAACATAATAGAATGACCAGTAGAGCTTGCAGGGAGTAGACCTTGACAAGCTCTTTTTCTCATGGCAGAGTTAGAATTAATTTATAGGGGGAGGGAAAGTATTGAATATTGATGAGTTGGTCGCGCGAATTAACGAATTGGCACGCAAACAGAAGAGCGTAGGCCTTAATCAAGAGGAAGTGGCGGAACGCGCCAAGCTTCGTGAAATTTACCTGGGGAATATCCGCAATAACTTCCGAGCACAATTAAATACTATTGAAGTAGTAGATAACGATGAGCATGAACAAGGTAACAAGGGGCTTAAACATTAGCTCGCTGTTCCTTTTCATAGATATTTCAGGATGACTAGGGGGAACGCACATGGCCCGTTCTTGGGAAAGAATGGTTCAACGCAACACACAGCAAATCAACAAGCAAAGAAAGAAACAAGGCAAGGATACGATTTATGCCTCTAAATCTCCTACCCAGAATGCCGAAGTCTTTAAAGGTCGCAACATTGCATTTCCGGTAGTGTTAGTGATACTTGGCACTATGTTTTGGGTTGTTGGTTCTATTGATCAGGCCAAAGGAAATGGCATGCTGGCTAATTGGTTGGGAGTAGTACTGTACTATTTGCTGGCAGCGCTATTGTTCTTCCGTCGTCCGTACTTGAAGGTGGAAAAAGCAAGACTGTCTACTATTAAATTCAATCGCGAACGCGGGCTTCCAGCTGCAGATATTGAGAAAATCACCCTTTCGCGTGGAGCTGTAGTCATTAAGCACAAAGGGAAACGTACGAAATGGATTTTCACAAGACTTATGAATCGCTATGATACTAATGCGATGAGTACACGATTAGAAGCATTTGCTAAAGCTCACAACATTGAAGTAGTTCACGAATAGAACTAGACCAGTTAAAGGGAGAGGGAGACCTGTAATGCCAATTTCTGCTGTACTATTTGACCTTGATGATACATTGCTGTGGGATGATCGGAGCGTCGAAGAAGCATTTCGTTCTGCTTGTGAAGCCGCCGGGGATACGATTGATCCACAAGAACTAGAAGTTGCAGTTCGTAAGGAAGCAAGTAGCTTGTATGAATCTTATGAGACGTTCCCATTTACAAAGATGATCGGAATTAATCCATATGAAGCACTCTGGGCTAACTTTACGGCAGGTGAACAGCCAGAATTCCGTCAATTGGAGCAGCTTGCACCGGTTTATCGTAAAGAGTCTTGGCGTCGCGGACTTGCAGCCTTAGGGGTGGAAGACGAAGCACTAGCTGAGACCTTGGCAACTAAATTCGCAGCAGAGCGCAGAAAACGTCCATACATCTATGAAGAAACAATGCATGTACTGGAGCAGTTACGGGGTCAAGTGAAGCTTTTGCTACTTACGAACGGCTGTCCAGCACTGCAACAAGAAAAACTAGATGGTGTGCCAGAGTTAATTCCTTTCTTTGATCATATTGTGATTTCCGGAAGCTTTGGTAAAGGCAAACCGGATAAGGAAATTTTCCTGCATGCTTTAGAGCTTCTTGATGTAACTCCTGAGCATGCGGTTATGGTCGGCGATAAGCTTACAACGGATATCCGTGGGGGGCTGGCAGCAGGGTTGACCACGGTCTGGATTAATAGAAAAGGTAGAGCACCTAGTCTTGATATTCATCCGGATCATGAAATCAATCACCTTGAGGAGCTTCTTCCACTAGTTCAATCCTTGTAAGATATACAGAGCTATTAGCTCCAACATAAAGACTTTATAAAAGCAGCGAGTTTCTGAGATCCTAAGAAACTCGCTGCTTTTCAGTACATACATACTAACATAAGGATTTCATTAGATTTTTAAGTAAATGATTTAAGTCACAAGTCTAATGCGGAATTGATGCAAAATACTGAAAAACCAATAATAATGTGTATAATAGATGGAGATGTATAACATGAATTGGTAGATTTTTATTATTCGATAATGATTGGGAGGGCTCCAAATGATGAGATCGAAGAAATTAGTCTCTGTATTATTAGGTGCAACACTTCTAGTACTAGGTGGATGTTCTTCAAATGGAACCAAGCATTCAGAAATACATAACATGAATATGAACATGTCTATGGAACCTATCAAAGTCGAACTACAATGGAGTCCTGAAGAAGTTGTTGTAAATCAAAAGGTAACCTTTGAAGCTGTGGTGACCCAAGATAACGAGGCAGTAGATGATGCAAAAGAGGTTCTGTTCGAAATTGTGAATAAAAATGATGAGGGACAGAAAATAGAGCTTAAGGGAAAGCTAATAGGTAAAGGAGTCTATCAAGCAGAAGGGACCCTTGAAAAGGAAGGACAATATAATGTCACTTCACATGTGACAGCCCGGACACAGCACTCTATGCCTAGCAAAGAGCTGTCTGTGAAACCATGATTCAAAGGTTCACAACGGTTGCTGAGCAATAACAGATAAAGCAGAGTGGAAAGGAAGGCTTTTCGAAATTCCTTTATTCTGCTAAACTTACTCTAATGTTTTACTGGGGGGACTATTAGTTGGCTAAATATACACTTGAGGAAAGCTTACAACAAAGGATTTTGATCCTTGATGGCGCAATGGGCACAATGATCCAACAGGTGCCTCTTACTGGAGAAGATTTTGGTGGCGATGAGCTGGATGGCTGTAATGAAATGCTGGTATTAACACGTCCAGAAGTCATTCAGACGATTCATGAGCAGTATCTCGAAGCAGGGGCTGATCTCATTGAGACTAACACATTTGGTGCAACCTCTGTTGTACTGGCTGAATATGATATTCCTCAGCGCGCACGTGAGATCAATCTAGCGGCAGCAGAGTTGGCTCGCAGAGCAGTAGACAAATATGACACACCTGACCGTCCGCGATACGTCGTGGGGGCTATGGGTCCAACAACAAAAACGCTCTCAGTAACTGGAGGCGTTACTTTCCAAGAGCTAGTTGATAGCTATGAGGAACAAGCAGTGGCATTGATCGACGGTAAAGTAGATGTTTTGCTGCTGGAGACCTCTCAAGATACACTTAACGTTAAAGCTGGAAGTATTGGTATTCGTAATGCTTTTGAAAAGACTGGCATCACATTACCGGTTATGATTTCAGGAACAATTGAACCAATGGGTACTACACTGGCGGGTCAGAATATTGAAGCATTTTATATCTCATTAGAACATCTGAAGCCTATCTCTATGGGCCTCAACTGTGCGACTGGTCCAGAGTTCATGCGGGATCATATTCGTTCGCTTTCGGAGATCTCCTCGGCAGCCGTGAGCTGTTATCCAAACGCAGGATTGCCGGATGAGAATGGACATTATCATGAATCTCCAGATTCTTTAGCTCGCAAGATTGCAGCCTTTGCTGAAAAAGGCTGGCTGAATATTGCGGGGGGCTGCTGTGGAACGACACCAGAGCATATCCGTGCGATGAAGGAAGCACTTTCCGAATATCCTCCACGCCCGCTGGCAGGTAATCATCCACCTGCACTTTCAGGTATTGAGCCTATCTATATTGAGAACGACAACCGTCCTTACATGGTTGGTGAACGTACGAATGTACTTGGCTCTCGTAAATTCAAACGTCTTATCGTCGAAGGTAAATATGAGGAAGCCTCAGAAATTGCCCGAGCTCAGGTAAAGAGTGGGGCACAGGTTATTGACGTGTGTGTACAAGACCCTGACCGCGATGAGATTGAAGATATTAAGCTTTTCTTAGAACTGGTTGTAAAAAAGGTTAAAGTACCTCTGATGATCGATACTACCGATCCTAAGGTTATTGATTTAGCTTTGCAGTACTGCCAAGGTAAGGCGATAATTAACTCTATTAACCTTGAAGATGGTGAAGAGAAATTCGAGCTGGTGACGCCGATCATTCATAAATATGGCGCAGCTATTGTTGTGGGTACCATCGATGAGACGGGACAAGCAATTAAGGCGACAGATAAACTGGAAGTGGCTAAACGCTCCTATGACTTGCTAGTGAACAAGTATGGTTTAGCAGGAGAAGATCTTATTTTTGACACGCTGGTGTTCCCTGTAGGAACCGGAGATGAACAATATATCGGTTCAGCAAAAGAAACGATTGACGGCATTCGTTTGATCAAGGAAGCACTTCCAGGTGTTCATACGATCTTGGGCATCAGCAACGTCTCCTTTGGATTGCCGGAAGCGGGACGTGAAGTGTTGAACTCAGTATTCCTTTATGAATGTACAAAAGCTGGATTAGATTATGCGATCGTAAATACAGAGAAAGTGGAGCGGTATGCTTCCATTCCTGCCGAAGAACGTCATCTTGCTGAGGAACTGATTTATAATACGAATGATGAGACGCTTTCTGCTTTTGTAGCTGCTTTCCGTGGTAAAAAAGTAGAGAAAAAAGAGAAGATTTCCAACCTGTCACTTGAAGAACGTTTAGCCTCCTATGTGGTTGAAGGTACGAAGGAAGGACTCATTCCTGATCTAAATGAAGCATTGACTAAATCTGGTCCGCTGGAGATCATCAATGGACCGCTGATGGCAGGGATGTCGGAAGTCGGCCGGTTATTTAACAATAATGAATTGATTGTTGCTGAAGTGCTGCAAAGCGCTGAAGTGATGAAGGCTTCTGTGAATCACCTAGAGCAGTTTATGCAGAAGGATGAGACAGCGGTTAAAGGAAAAATTATGCTGGCGACCGTAAAAGGGGACGTGCATGATATTGGTAAGAATCTAGTGGAGATCATCCTCTCCAACAATGGTTATCAGATCATTAATTTGGGTATAAAAGTACCACCAGAGACCATTATCGAAGCCTTCCGTCGAGAAAAAGCTGATGCGATAGGATTGTCCGGGCTGCTTGTAAAATCTGCTCAGCAGATGGTGCTCACCGCTCAGGATTTACGTACAGCTGGGATCGATGTTCCGATTATGGTTGGCGGCGCAGCTTTGACCCGTAAATTTACGAAGACCCGTATTCGTCCAGAATATGACGGCCTAGTATTGTATGCTAAGGACGCTATGGACGGGCTGGATATTGCCAATCGGCTTATGAACCCTGAAGAACGGGAGAAGATTGCCGAGGAAATTCGTGTGGAGGCAGAAGCAGCGGTTGCGGTTGCGCCTAAGCAAGAACTGCCGAAACTAACCAGAGCAGTGCGTTCCAAAATATCTCCAGATGCACCTGTTTTTGTTCCACCGGATTTAGAACGTCACGTACTGCGTAACTATCCATTGGGGCATATTATCCCCTATGTGAATATGCAAATGCTGCTGGGTCATCATTTGGGGTTACGGGGTTCTGTAGAAGCCCAATTAGCTGCTGGAGATCAGCGGACTGTTGAACTGAAGGGTACCGTAGACGATATTCTCCATCAAGCGATGCTAGAGGGTACCATTACTCCACATGCTATGTATCAATTCTTCCCTGCACAATCGCAAGGGAATGATATTATAGTGTATAATCCACAGAATACGTCCGAGATCCTGCATACCTTTACTTTCCCAAGACAAGGGGTAGAGCCTCATCTGTGCTTGGCGGACTTCTTGAAACCTGTTGACAGTGGTATTATGGACTATGTTGGATTCCTAGTTGTAACAGCAGGTCACGGTGTACGTGAATTGTCTACTCAGCTGAAAGAAAGCGGAGATTATCTGCGTTCACACGCCTTGCAGTCGGTTGCACTTGAAGTGGCAGAAGGACTGGCAGAACGTGTCCATCATATGATGCGCGATACTTGGGGTTTCCCAGATCCGGCGGATATGACGATGAAGCAAAGACATGGGGCAAGATACCAAGGGATCCGTGTTTCATTTGGTTATCCTGCATGCCCGGATTTAGAAGATCAAGGTCCACTGTTTAAGTTGTTATCTCCGGAGGATATCGGTGTTCACCTTACAGAAGGCTTTATGATGGAGCCCGAAGCTTCCGTTTCGGCTATGGTATTTGCCCATCCAGAAGCGCAGTATTTTAATGTAGAGAAGCTGTAATTCTTTCATTTATATACCTGGTCTGTAGGGGATTGTATCCCTTTCAGCGGAACCTCCCGTAACTGGGGGGTTTTTTGCTGGAAGAAGGTCGTTTAGAATTGAAAAGAGATGGTTGAGCCAATAAGTAGAAGGGAGGAAAAAGAATGGATTTATATTTTTTAGGTACTAATGCAGGTGTACCAACGCTACAACGTAATGTAACGTCCGTTACATTAAGACTGCTGGAAGAACGTCGCAGTATTTGGATGTTCGATTGTGGGGAAGGTACACAACATCAGGTTCTTAGTTCACCGATTCGGCTAGGAAAGCTGGAAAAGCTATTCATTACCCACTTGCATGGTGATCACCTATTTGGTCTTCCAGGTCTATTATCAAGTCGTGGTTATCAGGGAGGGACAGCGCCGTTAACGGTGTACGGCCCCCCTGGATTAAAAGCATACCTAGAGATCTCCTTAGCTGTGAGCCAATCCCGAATTCCTTATAAGATTGAGATTGTGGAGCATACAGGAGGAACTATATTCGAGGATGATGGCTTTAAAGTTGAAGCTGCATTACTTGAGCACCGCATTGACAGCTATGGCTACCGGGTAACGGAAAAGGATAGTCCCGGAAGCCTCAATACGGAATTGCTTAAGAGTTATGGTTTAAAACCGGGACCGATTTATGGGAAATTAAAAAAAGGTGAAGATGTTGTTACGGATGAAGGTGTACGAATCTGTGCTGCTGATGTTGTCAGGGAACCTAAACGAGGACGTATTGTTACTATCCTTGGGGATACAAGACCTTGTTCGGGAGCCTTAGAACTCTCTCTTAATGCAGACCTTGTTGTTCATGAAGCAACCTTCGCCCATGATCTGGCTGACATGGCGTATCAATATCATCACAGTACAGCGCGTCAGGCTGCAGAGTTAGCAAAAGAAGCCAAAGCAGGACAGCTGTTGCTGACTCATTTCAGTTCTCGTTACAGCTCGCATGAAGAGTTAATTCCTTTGCTTGAGGAAGCTGAACTCATATTCCCTGAGACATTATTAGCTGAGGAATTTAATGCATATCCGGTACCTCGCAGACTAAATGGGCAATAGGGGGAATGATTATTTTCCGGGAAAGCGCAGGAAATGACAGTGCTATGCTAAAAAATGCTGGATGGGACGCTTGTTCGATTTCATTCGACGAAGTGTGTTAGATTTAAAGTAATCACGGAGTAAAAGACGAACGAATGGCTGGACATATTGCCGAAAATCAGTAGGTGATATCTTCCACCTAAAGGGCTTGAGTATGCCTGTAAATCCAAGCAGGGCAAAGGCTGCGAGTTTGTTAATACTATTATTTATTTATTATATTAATTAAATTTATTATGGAAACTGAGGGGTTAGTGATGGAACAAATTGAAGGATTATTGATTGATCTAGACGGTACATTGTACCATGGGCATAAAATGATTCCCGGTGCTGATCTGCTGATAAAGGCTCTTCGTGAAGCGGATATCCCTTTTTTATTTGTTACCAATAACTCATCGCGTACGGCAGCTAACGTTGCTGCCCACTTAAGTGGAATGGGAATTGAGGCGAAAGCTGAGGAGGTATGTACCTCTTCTATGGCAGCCGCACGTTACATAGCTGAGGAATCACCCGGGGCTACAGTGGCGATACTTGGAGAAGAGGGACTGCGTATGGCTTGCATTGAGGCAGGGCTCCAAATCGTCACAGAATCCCCTGATTATGTGGTGCAAGGTATCGATCGTTCTTTTAATTATGCTTCGTTAGCTCAAGCTTCGCGTTGGATTTTGAGCGGGGCAAAGTTTGTGCTCACCAATCCAGATTTAATGTTACCATCAGATGATGGGGTTATGCCGGGTGCGGGTACGATCGGTGCAGCAATTGAGGCTGCCAGTGGTGTGAAGCCAGTAGTGATCGGTAAGCCTGAATCGCATCTGATCAAATATGCGACAGATCTTCTGAAAATTCAACCTGAACATGCTGCTGTTGTTGGGGATAATATGCGTACGGATATCGCTGCCGGTGTTAATGCGGGCTGTCGTACAATCCTTGTTCTTACCGGTTTAACCACTACAGAGAATCTGGAGCACTATAAAAGTATCACAGGGATCACTCCCGATGAAATATGTGCCGATTTAGCTGAACTTAAAATGTTTCTCGGTGTATAATAGCTAGGGTCTTATTACTTCACCAACTTAGAGGGGACGATGAGTATGCCAGAATTGCCGGAAATGGAGAATTATAGACAGCTGCTTAGCCAGCGTATTATAAATGTTCCGATAACTAATGTAATTGTGAACAGAGAAAAAACAATTAACATGGAAACAGAAGCTTTCATTGATGCCTTGATCGGTGCGCGTGTTGTTTTTGTAGAGCGGCGCGCCAAGTACATTTTGTTTCATCTCCATGATGGACGAAGATTACTATTGCATTTAATGCTGGGTGGATTGCTTTTTTATGGTTCAGAAGAAGAGCGGCCGGATCGTAATACGCAAGTAGAAATCGCATTTGGTGATCAGATCCTTTATTTTATGGGCCTGCGGTTAGGGTTCTTACATTTAGTATCCGTGAAGGAAAGCGAAGCAACGATGGGTAAGCTTGGACCTGAACTGCTGGATCGACGGATGACGCCGGAACGTTTTGCAGGAATATTAAAAGGGCGGCGTGGTGCGTTAAAAAGTCTGTTAGTGAATCAGCATGTAATGGCGGGTATTGGAAATTGTTATGCGGATGAGATTGCTTTTGACGCTGGGCTTCTGCCTTCAGTTTTAGTACAAAATTTATCACCTGAAGCCATTTCCCGTCTGTATCAAAGCATTCAAAAAGTATTAACTGATGCGACAGAGATCGGCGGATACATGGAAATGCCGTTTATGACAGGTGACATGGTTACGGGTTCCTATAATGATCAATGTAAAGTCTATGACCGTGAGGGCGAGCCTTGCCTACGCGATGGGGGAACGATTATCAAAACAGAGCTGTCTGGACGCAAAGTATTTTATTGTCCAGACTGTCAGCATGAAGCCTAAACCCAAAATAGGGGCTCATGTCAGCATTCGTGGTGGATATGGGAGAGCTGCCCGATTTGCTTGGGAGAGCGGTGCAACAAGTTTTCAATATTTTCCGAAAAATCCGCGCAGTCTGAAGCTAAAGACGGTTGATATTCGAGATACAAGGGATTGTGCACTCTTTTGCCAAGAAAAAGGAATCACCTCTATCGCCCACACCCCTTATGCAATCAATATGGCTGCGAATAGGGATGACGCAACCCCTCGAAAGGTGTATGTAGACTCCCTTCTTAATGATCTGGAAATTGCTGAAGCCTGCGGTTCCTTAGGTATTGTTGTTCATTTTGGACATTTTGCTGGAATGGAGCCGTTACAAGGCTATCAAAATATTATACAATGTATGAATGAGACGCTGCAGTCCTGGGAAGGTAACGCCAAGCTGCTAATTGAGAATCAAGCGGGCAACCATGGTACCGAAGGGATTACACTTGAAGAATTGGTGAAGGTTCGTGAGCTTAGCCAGTTTCCCGAGAAGATTGGATTTTGTCTGGATACCTGTCATGCTTTTGCAGCAGGAATTTGGAATCCTGAGCATACGGAAGACTTGCTTGAACGAGGAAACCAGCTTGGATTTTGGCCGCATCTTGTAGCTGTTCATCTTAATGATTCTAAGTTTCCCTTTGGTTCAAGACGGGACCGGCATGCTGGAATAGGAAAAGGTTTTATCGGCGAAAAGGGTCTTGAAAGCTTAATAACTTCTGATCCATTACGTAAAACATCTGTTGTTTTGGAAACTGAAAAGGGTCCAGATGGCAGTCATCGGAATGAAATAGCTACTGTTCGCAGTTGGTTTGAAGCGGGGGGCTAGAAAGTGATTCATATCTATATGGACGATCTCCGTAAAGGTCCGCTTGGATTTGCTTTAGCCCGGACAACAGAAGAATGTCTTCTGATGCTGCGTGAGTGTGAGGTCGGTATTTTATCGTTAGATTATGATATGGGACCGGATGATTATTCAGGTGGGGAAGTGGCTAGACGGATTGTTCTGGAAGGACTGTACCCCTGTGAAATCTATCTACACACCTCCAGCGTTTTAGGGAGAAAAGAAATGTATGAAATCTTATACGCGGCTAAACCTGAGGGGATGCGCTTGTTTAATGGTCCCCTGAGTTCTGATAAGCTTCATGATATCGCTGGGGAGACGGGACTAAAATGAAGGAAATGAATGAAGCGGATTTACTGGAGATACTCACGAGACCGGGAGAACCGCTGGTAGTGTTTTTGCATACTCCGCTGTGTGGTACCTGTAAGGCTACAGAACGCATGTTGGAAGTGGCGGCACATCTGTTGCCTGCTGAACTCCAAATGGTTGCTGGAAATGTGAACATGTTGCCTAATCTGGTACAACAATACCGTATTACCAGTGTTCCTGCTCTACTAGTGGCTTCTGCTGACCGGATAGAGGATCCGCATATTTATTATTCAATGGTTTCAGTTGAGCGGATTCTGGAATACATAAGGAGTGTTATATCATGATCATTTCATTACAACATTTATCTCTGCGCAGAGAAGAAAGCCTAATCTTGGACGATGTGTCCTTAGAAGTTAAGGAAGGCGAAAACTGGGTCATTTTGGGACGGAATGGTTCTGGCAAAACAACAATTTTGGAGATTATGACAGGTTATTTATTCCCTAGCAAAGGAACTGTTGAGGTATTGGGGAATAAATATGGTCAATGTGATTTACGCGAGGTTCGTAAAGAAATTGGTTATATTGGTCCTTCCTTAATGGAGAAGATGTCTTTAAATGATCCGGTGTGGGAGGTTGTCGCTACAGGAGCTTACGCTTATTTGCGTTTCTACGAGAGCATTCCACACGAAGTGAAGGAGAAGGCAATCCGCCTGCTAGAGGATATGAATCTGGGCAATATGGCACTTCATCCTTTTGGAACCTTGTCACAGGGAGAGCGAAAAAAAGCAATGCTGGCAAGATGTCTTATGGCTGACCCCAAACTACTGATTATGGACGAGCCTTGTGCAGGTCTTGATCTGTACGAAAGAGAAAAAATGCTGGCTGAAGTAGATAAGCTGAGACAACGTAATGTCTCCGTTGTTTATGTAACTCATCATGTGGAAGAAATTGTCCCGCTTTTTACACATGTTGCTTTAATTCGCGACGGTAAGCTAGCTGGTTCCGGACTGAAAGAAGAAGTATTAACCAAAGAAATGATCTTGGCCACCTATGATATTCCTGTTGATGTAGAATGGGATAGCGGTCGTCCCTGGATTAAAATTAGACCTGGAGGCAAAACGATTTGAACGAATTAAGACATGATAACGAAGAGCAGACCACTGCTCCGGAAGAAATAGTGTACTCCCGATATATTTGTACAGCTAATCACGGCTTTGCGCCATATGCTCAGGAAGAGCTTCGGCGCTTGTTCGGCGCAGTGAAGAGTACGCTGCTGTTGCCGGGAGAAATCTTTCTCGCCACCCTGCAGTCTGAACCCGAGGAAGTATCACGATTGCTCACACAGAATCTGCCTATTTTCCTTCGTCATATACAGCCTGTGCAGTTTCAGGATGAAGGAACCATGGAAGCACTACAGCGTTTGGCTGTGTATTTAAGCCGCCGCAGTGAGCTAGAGGGGGAGAAAGTATCCCTAAATGTTCGTAAAGGGGATCCCTCCTTCTGGCAGGAAAGTCCGGGCGAACTTCGTGAATGGCTGCAGGAGCAATTGCAAAGCTTGGGTGCAGAATTTACAGTACAAGATCCGGCATGGGTCATTTCTGTCTACGCAGACGGGAATGCCTTATATGCAGGAGTGTCCAGACCAGAAGAGAATCTATCCGGCTGGAATGGCGGTGCAATCCGCTTCCGCAAGGAAGACGGACAAATCTCACGTGCTAAGTTCAAGCTGATGGAAGCGGAGAAGGAGTTCGCTATTCCTTTTTACAGCTTCCGTAATGCGCTTGATATTGGCGCCTCTCCAGGGGGCTGGACTTCTTTCTTGCTGGAGCGTGGAATGAAGGTAACAGCGGTTGACCCTGCTTTGATGCATGAATCGCTGCGTAATTACCCGGGTCTGAAGATCCTGCGCAAAAATGCCGGAGAAGTGAAATTCCGCGATAATGAATTTGATCTGCTTGTATGTGATATGAGCTGGAGTCCTAAGCTGATGGCAAAGCTTGTAACCGGGCTGCTGCACAGCCTGTCACCAGGCGGAACAGCGATTGTGACCGTAAAGCTGATGCATAAGAAACCTCTAGCGATGATCAAAGAGATCATTGCAATGTTTGAGGGCGAACGTATGCAGATTCAGCGGGCTAAGCAGCTGTTTCATAATCGTGACGAGATCACGCTTTATATGATTAAATACTAGGTAAGATCCTAATTTAAAAATCTTAAGGGAAAGCATCCCGTTATTAACGTTATCGTAATCTGCGGTAACAACGTTAATGGCGGAAGCTTTCTCTTTTTTTTATGTGAAAAAGGGGGAAGTTCAGTGAATTTTGCATCGAAGCTTGGGGTAGGGCAGATAATGGAAGCCAGATACAGAATTATTGACCAGATTGGAACTGGTGGAATGAGTATTGTTTATCTTGCGGAGGATCTGCGTTTAAAGGGGAAACGTTGGGCTGTAAAAGAAAGTGTTAGCTCAGCAACGCTGCATTCGGACATTGAAGCGGAAGCGGAGATGCTAATGGGGCTGGATCACCCGCGGCTTCCACGTATTGTTGATTACTATCTTTCGGATAAAGAAGGGTATTCTTATTTAGTCATGGATTATATTGAAGGGATAACTTTAAGTCAGCTGATGAGGGATAATCCCGGACCTTTGCCTTGTGAATTCATCCTACAAATTGCTAAACAGCTTTTAGAAGTCCTGCAATATTTGCATGGTCATCATCCGCCCATTGTTTATCGTGATTTAAAGCCCTCCAATCTTATGTTAACTAAGCAAAAAGAATTAATGTTAATCGACTTCGGAATCGCTCGAAATTTTAGAAAAGGCATCGCTGAAGATACGGTGAAGCTTGGTACGGTAGGATTCGCGGCTCCTGAGCAGTATGGGAATGGGCAGAGTCAACCGGTTTCTGACTTATATGGTCTTGGTGCGTTGCTTTTATATATGGCTACCGGAGGATTATGCAGCCACTGGGAGTCAGGAATGGAAAACAAGTTGCGTGACCAAGTTCCCGCAGCTTTTATTCCGATAATTAGACGTTTATTACGGCCACATCCGGAGGAAAGATATCAGGAGGCAACAGCTGTTATTCAAGCACTGGTTCATTTGGAGGCTGATATGGATGAAGGTAATCATTCAGCAGTGTCTGTACCCCTAGCAGTTGATAAACGGAAAGCTAAAGTGATCGCCTTACTTGGGGTAGGGCCGGGACTTGGAACAACACATACTTCATTTGCGATTAGTGATTATCTGGCACAGATCGGTTCAACAGCTTGGGTTGATCTATCACCGGATTCATCGGTTTATGATCGCATGCACAATATGCTTGATGTGCAGAGTGCTTCAGTTCCTGCTGAGAGCTCTGAGTCTGTATTTTCCTGGAGGAAGGTTCATTACTGGAAGCGACCTCACCATGGGGATGTAGCAGAGCTTATGAGAGGGGCTTATCAATTTGTGGTATTAGATCTGGGCACGGGTGGATTTGATGGAGCGCTGGAAGAAATCAAACATAGCGATATTCCCATTCTAATTGCTTCTGGCGCAGATTGGCGACTGGAGGAAACTTTATTATGGATTAGGAGGAAGGGGCTGCAGCCTGAACGGGATTGGAGAGTGGGTTTACCACTTGCTGAACAGCAATCTGTTGAACTGTTGCGAAATTCTTTAGGTATAGATAGGGTTTATAATTTACCGTGTCAGCAAGATCCATTTTTACAAAAAGGGAAGTTGGCAGATGTAATTGCTGAGCTATTAGGGGACATTAAGGGCGAACGAAACGATGGAAAACGCCGTGGTTTTTTCTTAAGATAGGCTATTGGGACTAACATTTAATTCAGTGTTCCGCTAAAGTGTGATAAAATATATATTTATACGTGATTTGATTTACGCATTATTTAAGTATAGACAGGAGCTTGCGGAGAATTTATGAGTTTACTTACTGTAGAAGACGTTTCCCACAATTTTGGGGATCGGACGTTGTTCAAGAACGTGTCTTTCCGGTTGTTACCAGGAGAACATGTTGGAATTGTTGGAGCAAATGGCGTTGGTAAATCGACGCTAATGAATATTTTGACAGGAAAGCTTTTGAAGGATAATGGTAAAGTAGAATGGACCCCTCGGGTGCGTTACGGTTATTTGGACCAACATACGATTCTTACACCAGGCAAAACGATTCGCGATGTTCTAAAGGACGCTTTTCTGCCACTGCTTGAGTTAGAGCAGGAAATGCTGAAGATCACAGAGCAGATGGGTGATGCTTCGCCTGAGGAACTAGAAGTACTACTGGAGCAGATGGGGGACATTCAGGAACAACTGGACATCGGAGATTTCTATCTGATTGATGTAAAAGTGGAGGAAATGGCAAATGGTTTAGGCCTGTCCGTGATTGGGCTTGATCGTGATGTAGCTTCTCTTAGCGGTGGTCAAAGAACCAAAGTACTGCTGGCAAAGCTTTTGCTTGAGAAACCCAATGTACTATTGCTTGATGAGCCTACCAACTATTTGGATGTTGAGCATATCGATTGGCTGACCAACTATTTGAAACAGTACCCATATGCATTTATATTGATTTCCCATGACACTGAGTTCATGAATAAAGTCGTTAATGTCGTTTATCACTTGGAGTTTGGTAAATTGACCCGTTACACGGCGAACTATGAGAAATTCCTTGATATGGCGGAGATGAACAAAAACCAGCATATCGGTGCCTATGAGAAACAACAAGATTTTATCAAAAAACAAGAGGACTTCATCCAACGGAATAAAGCGCGTGCTTCAACCTCAGGCCGGGCAAAAAGCCGTGAGAAGCAGCTTGATCGTATGGACCGAATTGATCGTCCTGAAGAAGCTGCTAAGCCGACCTTTAAGTTTAAAGAGAGCCGGGCAAGCGGCAAAACCGTCTTCGAAGGAATTGATTTTGAGATTGGTTATGATCGTCCGCTGCTGCCACAGCTAAATATGGTCATTGAACGTGGGGAGAAGATTGCTATTGTTGGCTGCAATGGTGTAGGTAAATCTACACTGCTGAAGACTATTCTGGGAGTGATCCCAACATACAGCGGCAAAACCTATCTTGGGGATTATCTGAACCCTGCATATTTCCAACAAGAAGTGAAAGCAGCTAGTCTTACGCCTATTGAGGATGTCTGGAATGAATTCTCCAGTTTAACTCAGAACGAAGTTCGTGGGCATCTGGCTCGCTGTGGTCTAAAAAATGAACATATTACACGTCCGCTTAGTATGCTGAGCGGTGGGGAGCAAGCGAAGGTGCGTCTTTGTAAGCTTTTGATGCGTGAAAGCAACTGGGTACTGTTCGATGAACCTACCAATCACCTTGACGTTATTGCTAAAGCAGAGCTGAAGCGCGCTTTGCAAGAATATAAAGGCACAGTCCTGCTTGTATCCCATGAACCTGATTTCTATGAAGATTGGGTTACGAAAATTTGGGATGTTGAGCAGTGGTCAGCTGTACAAGTATAGAATAATCATAAATCCGGAGAATAGCAGACATCCTGCTGTTCTCCGCTTTTTGGATATGGGGAGGAGATAATGTATGTTTCATTACGCCGGGCGAGAAGATCGATACTCACGACAGATACGTTTCGCGCCATTTGGTACTGAAGGACAGCAAGGGCTCGCAAAATCAAAAGTGCTTGTGGTTGGTGCGGGTGCGTTAGGTACAGGGATTGCAGAGACATTGGTCCGTTGTGGTGTTGGGCATGTCCTTATCGTTGATCGCGATTATGTAGAGTGGAGTAACCTGCAGCGGCAACAGCTGTATACCGAGATGGATGCACAGGAGCGAGCTCCGAAAGCCATAGCAGCCCAGAACAGACTGCAGCAGATTAATTCTGAGGTTGTCATAGAAGCGCATGTTATGGATGTGCGGAAGGAAGAACTGGAAGGACTCATCTCAGGGGTGGATCTGATTATGGATGGGACCGATAATTTCGATACACGTCTCATCATTAATGATATTGCCCAAAAGAATAATATCCCTTGGATTTATGGAGCTTGTGTAGGAAGCTATGGAATTACATATACGATTTTGCCTGGAGAAACGCCATGTCTTCATTGTCTTTTAGGTACAGTCCCACTAGGGGGAGATACCTGTGATACAGCGGGTATTCTTCCACAGGCCGTGCAATTGGTTACTGCAAATGCTACAGCTGAGGCGTTAAAGCTTCTCGGTAACCGAAAGGACCAATTAAGAAATAAACTGCTCACTTTCGATGTATGGCGTAATGAACATCAAGAAATTGGAGTGAAAAGTGCCAAAAAGGAGAATTGCCCTTCTTGTGGGACTCATCCGATCTACCCTTATCTAACAGCCTTGAATACGGAACGAAGTGATGTGCTTTGTGGTAGGGATACCGTACAAATCCGCCCTGCCCGGCCGCAGAGCCTTAACCTGCAGGAAACAGCCAGCCGCTTGTCTCGTTTAGGAGACGGTGAGGTAGAGAGCAATCCTTATCTAATTTCCTTTAAAGAAGGTCCTTACCGGATGGTGATCTTCGCAGATGGCCGGGCATTGATTCATGGGACGAAGGATATTGCCGCCGCCCGTAGCTTTTATCATCGATATTTCGGTTAAAAAGCAAGATAAACTGATCTTCAGACCATTTCCTAGGAATGGTCTCTTTGCTTTCCGGGGATTCTATATCTATTAATGGGATGCTGATGCATGTCTGATGGATACGGGGGATCTTTGTGAGTGAGCAACTGATATGGTATATGTCCGAGGGAAACGAAAGAGGAGAAGAAGAGCGAATCGCTATAGAAAAAGTGTTTAATGATATCGGTCTGCAAATAACAAAAAGCGAAGATCCCGAAGATCTTCGCTTATCCATTTCTGAAGTAGAACCGGTATTGCTGCTTGCTGATTTAGGCGAGGTGGGAACATGGGAAGGATGGAAAATCATTTCCGCAGTAAGAGATGAGGGAATGATTCTTCCGGTCATGGTGATTTCCGAAGAGTTATCGGGTAACGGAGCGGTTGCGGCCTTTTTAGCCGGGGGGAATGATTTTATGTCAAAACCACTACATACCGGTGAATTCAAATGTAGAATTCTAAATTTATTAACCCTCACGGGTCGGCGTCGAAATTTAAAACATCTGTTAAAGGTGGATGGTTTAATGCTCGATCCCAGCCGCAGGCTGGTCACCCGTGAAGGGATCGAGCTTAAGATGACGCATAAAGAATTCGATCTTCTATATTATCTCGCTGCGAATCGAGGGATTATATGTTCCCGCGAGGAAATACTCAAACAAGTATGGGGATATCAATTCCATGCAGATACCAATGTTGTAGATGTATACATTAGGCATATCCGCTTAAAGATTGATAAAGGGTACCGGAACAAGTTAATTCACACTGTTCGCGGAACAGGATATGTAATGAGGGTGCCCGAAGGCAGCACCACATCCTGAGACTTATTCTCTTTTATAGAAAAGACTCTACTATAGAGCTGTTGTTTACAGTACGCGGCGAGCCTTTAGATAAGTCTTTTTCCATGTACCAGAATTAAGATCAGAAACCGTAACACCTGGTTTACCGTAAGTGTGCAGAATTTTACCGTTTCCGGCGTAAACAGCTACGTGAGTTACATTTTTACCAGTTGCTCTGCTGCCGCTAGAGAAGAATACAAGATCGCCCACACGAAGGTTTGCTTTGGAAACAGAAGTTCCTACTTTTGATTGAGCTGCAGCTGTACGGGGTAATGATACATTATACTTTTTAAAGATATGTTTCATAAATGAAGAGCAATCAAAAACCTTAGTAGTAGAAGTAGATGCTCCGAATTTGTATGGAGTTCCCATATAGTTTTTCCCGAAATTGACAACGCTTTGTCCTTTGGACACCGTAGCGGCTTCGACTTTAGTTGCGCCTACGCCTGTTGCCATCATTGTTCCTAAGCCCATCGTAGTAACCATTCCTATGACAATCGCTTTTTTTATCCATTGTTGTTTATTCATGTTGTAAGTACCTCCAAAGTTAGTATATCAATCTGTCTTGCTGTGTCTTGTCTTGCTTGCCTGATTCGTAGTATAGCAGGTTATCTATGTCATAAAATTTGGTAGAGCAGCAATAAAGTGAGGCTGGGCCTAGGTTGTAAACGTTTTATTAAAAATTCATTAAAAGTTACAAAAAATTAATAACTTGATATTTTGGACAATAAAATAAGCCGTAAACCCCTTGATATATAAAGGATTTATCGGCTTTTTGATTTTAAAACAAAAGTTACAAGGATGTTTCTATATCACTATGTATTTAGTCTTTGCTCTGGATAATCAGCAATAATCCACTACGTATTCTAACTGTTCCAGTGGAGGAAATCAGTTTGTTGCTTACACCTAGAGATTGGCCTAGCTTTAAAGTGGCGTCATTCAAAGGATATTGAAATCCTTCTAATGTAATCCCTGTTACTTCAGGAGTTAATGGAAGCAAAGATACATAGGTGTAGCCCAAATCTTCAATGGCTGTTTGGGATCCGGTAAGTGTCACATAGTTATTAGAATCCATGACGTAGCAATTGATTTGACGTTGCAGAGCCCTTGTCATCATTTGAATGCTGGCTAAGGAGTGGTCAATTCGAGTGCCTGTAACTCCTAATAGTAAAATAGAATCAGGTTGCTGATTCATCGCAATATCGAGCGCCATCTCACTGTCGGTTAAATCCTTGTTTACGGCATCACAAGTGATGGTTTTTTTACTTTTGGATTGAATATCCTGAAAAGCTTCAGGCGATACAGAATCAAAATCACCTACTGCAATATCTGGTATATATCCATGTGAGATTAGGAATAATGCACCCCGGTCCGCACCGATAATAAAATCTTCTTCATCTAATAGAGCGAAATAATCCGGAGATAGTTCTCCACCGGCAAAAATAACGACACGTTTGGATGGCATAACATCCATTCCTCCTCTAAAACTCTAGTTGGTTATCCTGTCCCAGTATAATGCAGATTGAAAAGTTGCACAATTGACCAAGACAACGCTAAAATGATAGTGTGCGATTTTTTATGTGCATAAATTCATATTTACTTATGTTTTAACAATTGGGAGGTGAATGAAATCGTAAACGTGCTATTTGTATGTCTGGGTAATATTTGTCGCTCACCAATGGCGGAGGCAGTTCTGCGCCATAAGATTGATGAACGAGAGCTTTCACATAAGATTCTGGTTGACAGTGCGGGAACTGGAGATTGGCATATTGGTAAGGAACCGCATGAAGGGACTAGATGTATACTTGATCAAAACATGATTAGTTATGCAAATATGGCAGCGCGTTTGGTCAGTAGCGAGGATTTTCAGAAGTTTGATTATATCGTTTGTATGGACAAGTCTAATGGAGAGAATGTTCGAAAGGTTCCTGGTGGGGAAGAGGCTAAGCTTTTGTTCTTCATGGATTTATTGCCTGAGGAAGAATTGAGAGAAGTGCCAGACCCTTATTTTACAGGGAATTTTGAGCAGGTATATGATTTAATCAATGCAGGCTGTGACGTTTTGCTTGAAATGGTGATAAGAGAAAAGCTGTAACCCGGTTGGGTTCCAGCCCTCTCTGATTAGTATTAAAGTAAATTAAGGAAATTCGCTGGATTAAACTGTAAGCGCAAACACGGCTGAAATCTACATACGTTCTTTAGATGTTCATTTTTTGCTTCTATCAATAAGGCATTATGTGTTTAAAAAATAGAGTAGAGATTCAGGGAGTTCCTTTTGCCAAAAGCCCCAGAGATGACGACCGTCTTTCTCACGGTAGGATACGGTAGCTCCACGTGCTTCAAGCAACGCTTTTGTTTCTCTGTTCATCTGAACAAAATCGTAGGTCCCTGTATCAGTCTGGTAATCTGTTTCCTGCAGTCCAACGACCATATTAATGTTAAGCCAGGCGAGATCTTCTTCTTTTGCCAGCATGGCTTGTGATTCGGGATAGAATGCACCGGATAGGCTGATGATACGTGTGAAGATAGCTGGATAAGCAAGTGCGAGATGGAGGGAGACGCTGCCTCCAAGGGAATCGCCGGCTAAGATTCGTTCTTCGGGTGTACGGCGTACGGGATAATTTTTTTCAATGAAGGGAATAATCTCTTCGGAAAAGCAAGATAGGTACTGCTTGAATCGGCTGCCGAACGGAGCGTATTCTTGAGTCCGAACAGCGACGTTAACTTCTACACCAACGATAATGAAGGGCTCGACATCTTCTTCTATAATAAGTTGTCCAGCAAGTGTAGCAATGCGTCCAAAGTTGAAAAATTCTTCTCCGTCTTGGCAGTACACCACGGGGTAACTGAGAACTTCATTGTAGCCTGGGGGCAGATAGATACGTAATTTACGTTCCTCCTGCAGATGTTCACTCCAAAGCGTTTCTTTTACAATTGTGCGTTTCAGAAAAACAGAATCGCTCATCGTTGTCACGTCACCTTTCTTGTCGAATTTTGCAATACACACAGGGTTACGCTAAAATTATTAAATGTGTAACTGTGTTATTAATCATTTACTTGTTGGAAAAGTGTTAAACTGTTATATTAAATTATCTCACCTGTTATACATACAAAATTTAAAGGAATATAAATTTTATAAGTATTTCTTTGACGAAAGTAACTAAACAGGTGTATAATAATATTATAACAGAGGCAGCTGATATTCAAATTTTTTTATTGAGGTGAAGATAATGAGTAAAGTTCCTTATGAAGTGTATACAGAGGACGTCGAGGCTCTATCGGTACTTTCCCCGGATGGAGAAATTATCAATAAGGATAAGATGCCAGATTTAACTGACGATCAACTGAAAGAAATTATGTATCGTATGGTATTTACCCGTACTTGGGATGATCGTGCAGTAAACCTTGGCCGTCAAGGTCGTCTTGGTTTCTACGCACCGGTATCCGGTCAAGAAGCTACCATGATTGGTAGTGAGTTCGCTTTGGAGAAAGAAGACTTCTTATGCCCAGGCTACCGTGATATTCCGCAGCTAGTATGGCACGGACTTCCATTGTACCAAGCTTTCTTATATTCCCGTGGTCACCAACATGGTGGAGCTATTCCTGATGGTGTTAATGTATTGATGCCACAAATTATCATTGGTGCGCAAATCCTGCACGCTACTGGTATTGCTATGGGCTTCAAATTGAAAAAACAAAAGAGTGTTGCGATTACTTACACTGGTGATGGCGGTTCTTCAGAAGGTGACTTCTACGAAGGCTTGAACTTTGCTGGTCGTTTTAAACTGCCTGTAATCTTCTTTGTTCAAAACAATGGTTACGCGATTACGACTCCGTTCGCTAAACAAACGGCTTCCAAATCGATCGCTCACAAAGCGGTTGCAGCTGGTATTCCAGGGATTAAGGTTGACGGTATGGACATCTTTGCAGTAATCAGTGCTGTACGCGATGCTGCTGAACGTGCACGCAACGGCGAAGGTGCTACATTGATCGAAGCTGTAACTTACCGTTTCCGTCCACACTCCCTTTCTGACGATGCAAGTAAATATCGTTCGAAAGAAGAAGAAGGACAGTGGAGTGAAAAGGATCCAATCGCCCGTCTTGCCAAGTATTTGGAGAAGAAAGGTCTTTGGACTGAAGAAGATACACTGCGCGTGAAAGATGAAGCGAAAGCTACTGTTAACGAGCAGATCAAAAAAGCTGAACAAACCGAAAAAATGACAATACCTGGCTTGATCGACAGCATGTTCGAAGTAACACCTAAACATCTGGAAGAGCAAAAAGCCGATTTTGAATAAGGGGGATATCAGGCAATGGCACAAATGAATATGAAAGAAGCGATCCGCGACGCGATGCGCGTTGAACTGAATCGTGACCCTAACGTTCTTATCTTCGGAGAGGATGTTGGTAATGTAGGTGGCGTTTTCCGTGTAACAGAAGGTCTGCAAAAGGAATTTGGCGAAGATCGTATTTTTGATACACCACTAGCTGAGTCCGCTATCGGCGGTCTGGCATTTGGTCTTGGTGTACAAGGCTTCCGCCCAATTGCAGAAATTCAATTCGTAGGTTTTATCTTTGAAGCTCTGGATCAGATCGTTGTTCAAGCGGCACGTCTGCGCTGGCGTTCTGGCGGTAAATATAATGCTCCAGTAGTATTCCGTACTCCTTTTGGTGGCGGAGTTAAGGCTGCTGAGCTTCATACTGACTCACTCGAAGGTTTGATTGCACAAAGCCCAGGGATTAAAGTTGTAATTCCTTCAAACCCATATGATGCTAAGGGACTTTTAATCGCGTCTATCCGCGACAATGACCCTGTATTCTTCATGGAGCACTTGAACCTTTATCATGCATTCCGTGCTGAAGTGCCAGAAGGTGAATATACAGTTGAACTTGGTAAAGCGAACGTAGTACGTGAAGGTTCTGACGTTTCGATCATTACTTACGGGCTGATGGTACATACAGCTACCAAAGCAGCCGAGCAACTCGAAAAAGAAGGCGTTAATGTTGAAATTATCGACCTTCGTACTGTAAGTCCGATCGACATCGACACTATTGTAGCGTCTGTGAAGAAGACTAACCGTGCTATCGTGGTGCAAGAAGCACAAAAGAGTGCGGGTGTAGCTGCTGAAGTTATCGCACAAATCAATGAAAAAGCTCTACTGCACTTAGAAGCTCCTGTGCTTCGTATCGCAGGTCCTGACACTGTATATCCATTTGCACAAATTGAAGATACATGGCTTCCAAACCCAGCGCGTATTATTGCAGGCGTGAAGAAAGTTTTGGAATTCTAAATATTTTTACGAGAAACAGTTGTCATCCATATGGATGACAACGTTGTTTCATCTTATAAAGTTTAAATCATAAGGTTAGTCCCAATTTCACGAGGAGGTTTTCAAAGTGGCAAAGTTTGAATACCGATTTCCTGAACTAGGTGAAGGTCTGCATGAAGGTGAAATCATCAAAATGCATATCAAAGCCGGTGACAAGGTAACGGATGATGATATCGTAATGGAAGTTCAAAATGACAAGGCGGTAGTTGAGGTGCCTTGCCCAGTAAACGGTACTGTATTGGAAGTTCTGACTAAAGACGGTCAAGTATGCCGTGTCGGTGAAGTAGTGGCTATTATCGAAGCAGAAGGTGACGTGCCTGATCAAGAGGGTGCTGCTACTGAAGCTCCTGCTGCTCAAGCGCCAGCTGCACCAGCTGCTCCAGCATCTAACAAAGCATCGAATTTTGAATATCGCTTCCCTGAGCTGGGTGAAGGTCTGCATGAAGGTGAAATCATCAAAATGCATATCAAAGCCGGTGACAAGGTAACGGATGATGACATCATCATGGAAGTTCAAAATGACAAGGCGGTAGTTGAGGTTCCATGTCCAGTGAATGGTACTGTATTGGAAGTTCTGACTAAAGATGGCCAAGTTTGCCGCGTAGGCGAAGTTGTTGCTATTATCGCTGCTGAAGGCGACGTTCCTGAACAAGAAGGTCATGCATCTGCTGAAGCTGATGCAGCAAAAGGAAGTGCAAACACTACTTCTTCCCCTGCAGCAACAAGCCCTGCTGATGCTAAAGAAGGCGGATCTGCAAGTGTAACACCAGCTCCTGACCGCGATGTATTGGCTACACCAAGCGTTCGCAAATTTGCTCGTGAGCAAAAAGTGGATATTTCCAAAGTGAACGGAACTGGAAAAGGTGGCAAAATCACTCGTGAAGACGTAGAAGCCTTCTTGAAAGGTGGTTCTACACCTGCGGCTCCTGCAGCAGCAGCGGCGTCTGAAGCTCCTGAGGCTGCTAAGACCGAAGCTAAAGCAGCACCTGCAGCAGCTAGCGGTAACGTTAGTCTTGAAGAAGAACGTGTACCATTCAAGGGTATTCGTAAGGCGATCTCCAACGCAATGGTTAAATCGGCTTACACTGCTCCGCACGTAACCATCATGGATGAAGTAGATGTTACTGAACTGGTAGCATTCCGTACGCGTATGAAACCTATTGCTGAGAAAAAAGGCGTTAAGGTTACTTACCTTCCATTCATCGTTAAGGCTCTTGTTGCAGCTTCCCGTCAATTCCCAGCACTTAATGCTATGATTGATGAAGAAGCAGGCGAAATTGTCTACAAGAAATACTACAATATCGGTATCGCTACTGATACACCAAACGGTTTGATCGTTCCAGTTATCAAAGACGCTGACCGTAAGAGCATTTGGATGATCGCTAGCAGCATCACTGACTTGGCTGTTCGTGGCCGTGACGGTAAATTGTCTGCTAACGAAATGAAGGGCAGCACGATCTCCATCAGTAACATCGGTTCTGCTGGCGGTATGTTCTTTACTCCAATCATCAACTTCCCTGAAGTGGCTATCCTCGGAACTGGCCGTATCAGTGAAAAAGCAGTTGTGAAAAATGGTGAAATCGTAGTTGCTCCAGTAATGGCGTTGTCACTCAGCTTTGACCACCGTATTATCGATGGTGCGACTGCTCAAAACTTTATGAACTACATTAAATCGCTGCTCAATAATCCTGAGCTGCTGGTTATGGAGGTATAATTATGGTAGTAGGAGACGCTTCACTAGATATTGATACATTGGTCATTGGTGCAGGTCCTGGTGGGTATGTGGCGGCAATTCGTGCCGCCCAGCTCGGCCAAAAAGTCCTCATCGTGGATAAATCGGAACTCGGCGGTGTATGTTTGAACCGTGGATGTATTCCTTCTAAAGCCTTGATCGCTGCTGCACATCAATTTGAATCTGCACAGCATGGTGAAGTTTTCGGCGTTACAGCTGAGAATGTTAAAGTGGATTTTGCCAAAACTCAAGAGTTCAAGAACAGCGTAGTTAAAAAAATGACTAGCGGTGTGACTAGCTTGATGAAGGGCAACAAAATTGAAGTATTTAACGGCGAGTGCATGTTTATCAGCGACACAGAAGCACGTGTGTTCAATGATCATGAATCTCCACGTTACCGCTTCAAACACTGCATCATTGCTACAGGTTCCCGTCCAATTGAACTTAAACCTTTCCCATTCGGCGGACGTATTCTGTCTTCGACTGAAGCTCTGGAACTTCCAGAAATTCCGAAGAGCATGATCGTAATCGGTGGTGGATACATCGGTGCCGAGCTTGGTCAAATGTACTCTAAATTTGGCACTAAAGTAACAATCATCGAAGGTTTGGATACTGTACTTCCAGGCTTCGATAAAGATATGACTCGTCTTGTTGCGAAAAACATGGCTAAAACTGGCATCGAAATCGTAACTAACGCTAAAGCTGAAAGTGCTGTTCAGAACGACAAAGAAGTAACCGTGAAATACTCTGTTGGTGGCGAGTCCAAAGAAGTTACAGCAGATTACTTGCTTGTTACTGTAGGTCGTCGTCCTAACACTGACGGTGAACTTGGTCTGGACCTGATCGGTCTTGAGCTCGACGAGCGCGGATTGATCAAAGTTGATCACCAAGGACGCACAAGCATTCCTACCATCTTCGCTATCGGCGACGTTGTTCCAGGTCTTGCTTTGGCTCACAAGGCTTCTTACGAAGGTAAAATCGCTGCAGAAGCAATCGCAGGACTTACATCTGTTGTTGACTACAAAGTCATCCCAGCTGTTGTATTTACAGATCCTGAGTGCTCAAGCGTTGGTTTGACTGAGAAAGAAGCAAAAGACAAAGGCTACAAAGTGAAAAGCGGCAAATTCCCATTCGCAGGAAATGGTCGCGCAGTATCTTTGAACAGCCCAGAGGGCTTCATCAAAATTGTTGCTAACTCCGAGAACAATTTGGTACTGGGAGCTCAAATCGTTGGTATCGAAGCATCCAATTTGATCGCTGAACTTGGTTTGGCAATCGAAATGGGCGCAACGCTTGAAGATATCGCCTTGACTATTCACGCGCATCCAACCCTTGGCGAAATCGTCATGGAAGCTGCTGAATTGGTTGAAGGTCACCCAATTCATGTAATGAAATAATTTTTCTCCAAAATTGCTCTAGCAGGCAACAGAAAGGCGGACGCAAATGCGTTCCGCCTTTTTTTGTGTTTTCCACTTTTTTGAAAAGAGATATACTGGAAGGAAGAGTAATTACCTAATCTGTAATTCATGAATATAGGGAGGTTCAATGATGAGAGCTGATAAATTAAAGCCTGGAGATGAGCTGCGGATTATCTCTCCTTCCAGAAGTTTGTCATTAATCGATGCTCAGCAAAGAAAAATTGCCAAAGAGCAGCTTGAACGGTTAGGTTTTCGGATATCCATTTCAACAAATTCTTTTGAGACGGATGATTTTGTTTCCTCTTCTATTGATTCGAGAATTGAGGATTTGCACGAAGCCTTTTTAGACCCCAAAGTGAAAGGAATATTAACGACCATTGGAGGCTTCAATAGTAACCAGCTGCTGCGTTATATAGATTATTCAATCATTGCGGGGAATCCAAAGCGTTTATGTGGTTATTCGGATATTACTGCACTAAGTAATGCGATTTATGCTCAAACAGGATTAGTTACATACTCCGGGCCGCATTTTTCCACATTTGCGATGCTCCACGATAATGAATATACCATCGAATATTTCCGCAGGCTGATGATGGACAATAAAGAAATTCTCGTGCAGCCTTCCAAGCATTGGAGTGATGATGAGTGGTATCTGGATCAGGAAAACCGGATATTTATTAAAAATGAAGGTCCATTCATTATCAATGATGGGGAAGCGAAAGGAACGATTATTGGTGGCAATTTATGCACTTTAAATCTTTTGCAGGGAACAGAGTATATGCCTAGTTTAAAGAATTCTATTTTGTTCATCGAGGATGATTATGAGTCAGCACCTGCAACCTTTGATCGAGATCTGCAATCCCTAATTCATCAGCCTGAGTTTGAAGAGGTCAAAGGGTTGGTGATCGGCAGATTCCAAAAAGAATCGCGTATGTCAAAGAAGCTGCTAACTACAATTATCCGCTCGAAAGAAGAATTATCTGATATTCCTGTGATCGCAGACGTGGACTTTGGACATACATCGCCGATGATTACCTTTCCTGTGGGTGGACAAGCAAACGTTCGTGCTTATGGGGCCAGAGTGGAGCTTAGGGTAGCGGAGTAGAGATACACTTGCTGAACCAATCCTTTATAATTGAATATGTAACCCGATTATTAAATATATTTAAAAATTATCTTACCTTCTACAAAATTCGGATTTTTCAGATATAATATATGAGGTGTAATATTACGGAGGTGCAGTACATTGACGAATGAGTTAGAACAAACCTATTTGAATTTTTTACGATATATTTTAGATCATGGTGTAAAAAAAGAAGATCGTACAGGAACTGGTACAATTAGTGTTTTTGGTTATCAAATGCGATTTGATTTATCAAAAGGGTTCCCGCTGTTTACAACAAAACGTACACCGTTTCGCTTAATTGCAAGTGAGTTATTGTGGTTTATTAAAGGCGATACCAACATTCGTTATTTATTGAAAAATAATAATCATATTTGGGATGAATGGGCTTTTAAAAGATGGGTTGAATCAGACGAATATGTTGGCCCAGATATGACAGACTTCGGGAATCGTTGTTTAGTTGATGAAGATTTTAATCAAGTGTATCAAGCAGAGATGAAATCATTCTGTGATCGTGTCTTAGAAGATGATGAGTTTGCTGCGAAATATGGTGAGCTAGGGAATGTTTACGGTAAACAATGGCGGAATTGGACATCTTCTACTGGTGAATCAATTGACCAATTACAAGACGTTATTCATCAGATCAAAACAAATCCTGATTCTCGGCGTTTAATCGTGAGCGCATGGAACCCGGAAGATGTTATAAATGCCGGAACAAAAGGAAGTAAAGCTGCGTTACCGCCCTGCCACGTTATGTTCCAGTTCTATGTTGCAAATGGTAAACTAAGCTGCCACTTGCTGCAACGCAGTGCTGACTCCTTTCTCGGGGCAAACTTCAATATTCCATCTTACTCATTACTTACGCATTTAATTGCATATGAATGTGGTCTAGAAGTAGGTGAGTTTGTATACAGCATTAGTGATGCGCATATCTATTCAAACCATGTTGAGCAAGTGAAAGAGCAATTATCAAGAGAATTAAGAGCATTGCCTACCCTGGTTATTAATTCACAGAAGAAATCAATTTTTGATATTGAACTGGAAGATCTGGTCATTGAGGGGTACAATCCGCATCCTTCGATAAAAGCGCCGATCGCAGTATAACGTAATCGTTATAAATTAAGATTCGCAAATATAATTTCTGGCAGCGTAGTTTTTTAATTTAGTATGAAGGAAGGAGGGAACTTCATGAGTATTAGCTTAATATGGGCAATGGGTGCCAATCATGTCATAGGAAAAGATAACGATATGCCTTGGCATTTACCGCTGGATTTTGCTTATTTCAAAGCAGAAACATTGGGCAAAAGAATGCTAATGGGCCGCAAAACATGGGATTCGCTCGGAGGCAAGCCCTTGAAGGGCAGAACGAGCCTAATTCTAACTAGGGATACTGATTATTCAGCTGAAGGTGCAGTGGTTCTACACACGCTTGAAGAGGCTCTCAGCGAGGGTAGAAAAGAAGATGAGCTGATGGTGATCGGTGGTGCAGAAATTTATCGCTTGATGCTGCCGTATGCTGACAAGCTAATGTTGACGCAGATCGATCAGGATTTTGAAGGAGATACCCGGTTTCCTGAGATTGACTGGAGGATGTGGAAAGAGGTCTCCAATATCAAGGGAATTCGTGATGAGAAGAATCCGTATGATTACCGTTTCCTTGTTTATGAACGTACGGAATAGCAATAAAACGTTTTCTCTGACATAACATGTGAAATAGTACAAATAATCAGTAGATTTATCCATTACTGTGCAAAAGTGATGAATGTTACTATAATTAAAATTAGAAATGATTATGTATAGGTATAGAATAGAATGTGCAGGTACTTCATTGCGTTGCTGACAACCATACGAAGCCGCAATATGCTACAATGTACTATACTTCAACACGAAGAGAACGGATGGGGGAAACGTAAACATGTCTACACCTACAGGTTTTATGGAGTATAAACGGCAGCTCCCAGGTGATCGGGATCCTGAGCAGCGGGTAAAGGACTGGGAAGAATTCCACCATCATTTATCCGAGGACGAGCTTCGGACACAGGGCGCACGCTGTATGGATTGCGGAACCCCCTATTGCCATACAGGTATTGATATGGCTGGCGGGACCTCAGGTTGTCCAGTACACAATTTAATTCCGGAGTGGAATAACTTGGTGTATCGTGGACTCTGGAAAGAAGCACTGGAACGTCTGCATAAGACAAACAACTTTCCTGAATTCACAGGCAGTATTTGTCCCGCCCCATGTGAAGGCTCTTGCACAGTGGGTCTGATCGGACAGCCGGTAACCATCAAAACAATTGAACTTGCGATCGTTGATAAGGGTTTTGAAGAGGGCTGGGTTGTACCTAATCCTCCTGAGAAACGGACTGGCAAAAAAATTGCAATTGTAGGCTCTGGACCTGCTGGACTTGCCGCGGCAGCACAGCTTAACAAGGCTGGACACACTGTAACTGTATTTGAGCGCAGTGACCGCATTGGCGGACTGCTGACATATGGAATACCTACTATGAAGCTTGATAAAAAAGTTGTACAACGTCGTGTAGATTTGCTGGCTGCTGAAGGAATTAACTTCGTGGTGAACACTGAGATCGGTAAAGACATTCCGGCTCAGCAGCTTGTTGATGAATATGATGCGGTTGTTCTGTGTGGTGGAGCTACTAAAGCACGCCGTTTCAACATTGAAGGCAGTGAGCTTAAGGGCGTTATGTATGCCATGGATTATTTAAATGGAACGATCAAGAGTTACTTGAATTCGAATCTGGAGGATGGTAACTATGTATCCGCTGAAGGTAAAGATGTAATCGTCTTGGGTGGAGGGGATACAGGTTCTGACTGTGTTGCCACAGCACTTCGTCATGGCTGCGGCAGTATCACTCAATTTGGTACACATGAAAAAGCGCCTCTGCAACGGGATCCGATTGCTAATCCTTGGCCGCAATTTCCGAATGTGTACAGCTTGGATTATGCGCAAGAAGAGGCGAAAGCTATTTTTGGTGATGATCCGCGTGAATTCTCAATCATGACCACTAAATTTGTTGGGGATGAAGAGGGGAACTTGAAGGAGCTTCATACCGTGCAGATCCGCCGGATCGTGGATGAGACAGGTCGTAAAATCTATCAGCCCGTTCCTGGAACAGAAGCTGTATATCCTGCTCAACTCGCTCTTATCGCTATTGGTTTCGATGGACCAGAGCAAGATATTGTTGAGGAGCTTAAACTGGAGACCGATCGTCGTACCAATGTGAAAGCACCTTACGGCAAGTTCAACACGAATGTGGATAAGGTGTTTGCTGCTGGCGATATGCGTCGTGGTCAAAGTTTGGTGGTCTGGGCCATCAACGAAGGTCGCGAAGCTGCACGTGAAGTGGATAAATATCTGATGGGTTCAAGCGTTCTTGTCTAGGCGTTAATTTAAGAAGCCGTTTCAAAAGCAGTTTACCTGCTGGAGAAGCGGCTTTTTTTTGGAGCCGACGCTTGACGGAAATATTATTTTCATATAGATTTAATACAATATTTAAATGACAAAAGCATTGACCAAGGACTTACGATCCTAGAAGCGTTAGAACAGAGAGGGAACTCACCGGCTGAAAGGTTCCTCAAATACGTGTGGATGGTATCCTGCCTGGGTAGCTGCAGCGTACAACCGCTGCCGGAATCGGCCGTTATTCGATCGAGGATCGCCATGTAGACTATAATGGGCTGGCGGTTAAATAAGGGTGGTATCACGACACATTCGTCCCTGACGAATGTGTCTTTTTGCGTTTAGAGCGTTCATTTTTTAGGGAGGGTACAAATATGCGTCAAAGTAATCTTTTATTAACAACTCTGCGTGAGGCACCTTCAGAGGCGGAGACAAGCAGTCATCAGCTACTGCTGCGTGCGGGATATATTCGCCAATTAGCAGCGGGTGTGTACACTTATTTACCGCTTGGAAGACGTGTTTTACGGAAAATAGAAGCGATTGTGCGGAATGAGATGGATTTCTCTGGGGCTCAGGAGGTATTGATGCCATCTATGCAGCCTGCGGAGCTCTGGAAAGAATCAGGCCGATATGAGGTATACGGTAAGGAGTTGATGACGCTGCGGGATCGTCATGAGCGGGAATTCATACTAGGTCCTACACATGAGGAAGTAGTAACCACACTCGTACGGAATGAGATCAGCTCTTATCGTAAGCTTCCTATTACCGTATATCAGATTCAGACCAAGTTCCGTGATGAACGCCGACCACGTTTTGGACTGCTGAGAGGCAGAGAGTTTTTGATGAAGGATGCTTACTCTTTTGATACAAACATGGAAGGTCTCGATAAATCTTATATCCAAATGTTCGAGGCTTATCACCGGATATTTGAGCGATGTGGATTGAAATTCCGTGCTGTCCATGCGGATTCCGGTGCGATTGGAGGCGAGGGTGGCAGTCATGAATTTATGGCGCTGGCTGAGATTGGGGAGGATACGATTGCTGCATGCTCCGTTTGTGATTATGCGGCCAATCTGGAACAGGCAGAGTCCGTGCGGCCTGCAAAAAATGAAGTTGTCATGCAAGTACCGGAGATAGAGAAGTTCTTCACTCCTGATTTGCGCACAATTGAGCAACTAGAGCAGGAGCTAGATATCCGGCCAGAGCAGATAATTAAAACATTAATCTATGAAGGTGACGGACAGATTTTTGCTGTTCTGGTCCGGGGAGATCATGAAGTCAATGAAATTAAGGTAAGTAAATATTTAGGAATGAATGAGATTAAGCTTGCTGACTACGAGGCAGTGAAATCCTTAGCCGGTGTAGAGAGTGGATTTGTAGGACCTGTGGGTTTAACGCTGACTGTCCTAGTGGATGCAGCAGTAGCAGATATGACCCAAGGGATTACAGGGGCGGGAGAAAAAGATTATCACTTCCGTAACGTAGTACCAGGTAGAGATTTTGCGCTTGAGCATGTGGGGGATCTACGGAATGTAGCAGAAGGTGAAGTTTGTCCGCATTGTTTGGAGGGTGTTTTGCATTTTCATCAAGGGATTGAAGTGGGTCATGTTTTCAAATTAGGTACTAAATACAGTGAAAAGCTAGGCGCTTCTTACTTAGATTCTTCAGGCAAAAGTCAACCTATGATTATGGGCTGTTACGGAATTGGTATCTCACGGCTTTTATCCGCTATTGCTGAACAGCATCATGATGAGGATGGATTAATGTGGCCAGCAGCATTGGCACCTTATCAGGTTCATATCTTGATAATGGCCGTCAAGGATAGTGAGCAGCGGACGGTTGCAGAAGGTCTCTATGATCAACTAACCAAGTTTGGCATTGAGACGCTGATCGATGATAGGGATGAACGCGCTGGCGTGAAATTTAAAGATTCAAGCTTGATCGGGATACCTTTATCAATAGTTGTTGGCAAGGAAGCATCTCAGGGAAGAGTAGAGTATCTGGAACGAAACACAGCGGAGAAAGAAGTCTTAGAAATTATGGAAGCTGTGTCTCGGATCAAAAAATTCTATTCACCGCTGATATAAATGATCTTTTTAATCTAATGAGAGTGCCAATGATCAGGGCACAAGAGTGCTGCTGGTAATTTCGTGAGAGTATTGCCTTTTGCCGCATTGATCTGTGCCTGGGTGAGAAAGAGAGCTTCTGCTAAATTAGCACCTCTGAGGTCAGTATCGCGAAAGTCTGCCCCAATAAGGTCTGCACCTCTGAGATCAGCATCCCTAAGGTCTGCGGCTATTAAATAGGCTCCTCTCAAGTTGGCGCCTCTAAGATCGGCTCCTTTGAGCTTTGCTCCCATAAGGTCGGCACCTCGACTGAAATTCTTCGTGGATTTTTTTAGTTTACGACGAGCGTCAGTTCTTACAATTTCACTGACCTGCAACAGTAACATATTGATTTTTGCTCGATGAGCGGAAACATCCACCTTTATAAGAGCTTCAGGATTGAGCAAGGTGAGCTGTTCTGTTTCATCGAGAGCTGTTTGCAGCTCAGTATGGATTGTACGGGTTATTTCTAGGTTCAAAGATTCATGTAAATACCAAAGCAGCTCGTGCAAATGCCACATAATCGGAAATACCTCGAACATCTGCTTCGCAGTTTTCGGCTTTTTCCTCCAGTCTTCTCCAGCATAAGTGACTTGAGAAATCTTTTGCCCAGCTCCAAAACAGTCATAGACCGTACAACCACGGTAGCCTAATTCTCTTAGCTCTGTATGTACACCACAGCGAAAGTCCGACTGTAGATTGTGACACGGCTGTCCAGCGTCTTTGTCTCTAGCGAAATCTACGGAAGCAGCAAAAGGTAATGCGGCACAACATAAGCCGAAGCACTGCTCACAATCCGCCTTCAGGGCAGAGAGGCTTCGATCAGAAAAAGGTTCTGTAAATCTGTGATTCTCATACAAGGTTTGTTTCCCTCCGATACATGAATACGCTTATACCAACTTATTTTAAATCAAACGAAAGACTATGAAAAGTCCGGTCGATTAAAAAAAACCGAGGTTAATGTTATAATAGAGTACTGGACCTATTTTGGACTTAAGAACGAGAAGGTAAGGAGCGAATGTTTTTGAAGACACTTATTATTGCGGAGAAACCGGACATGGGGCGGAATATCGCCGCCGCAATAGAACCAAAGGCTAAAAATTACCGTTCCTATCTTGAAGGGGAGCAGTACATTATTACATGGGCAATAGGGCATCTAATAGGATTGGCTGAGCCGGATGCATATGATGTAAAATACAAAAAATGGAATATTAATGATCTTCCCATTATTCCGGACCAATTCAAGCTGGTTCCTAATGCGCGGACCATTGATCAGCTGAAGGTAATCGGAGAGCTGGCTAAACGAAGCGATCTGCTAGTAAATTCTTGTGACGCCGGGCGGGAAGGCCAGCATATATTTTCGCTCATTCAGCGGCATTTGAAGCTTGAACATCCTGTGAAACGGCTGTGGATTTCCGATTTGACACCAGAGACAATCCGCAAAGGATTTCAAGAGCTAAAGGATGGGGCGGAGTACGAGAATCTAACAAAAGCGGCAAAAGCGCGCAGTGAAGCCGATTGGCTAATCGGTATGAACGGATCACGTGCATTTACTACGAAACATAATGTGCTGCTGTCGGTGGGGAGAGTTCAGACCCCAGTACTTGCACTTATTTATGATCGCCAGAAGACGATTGAGGCGTTCTCATCTCTTAAGTTTTTTGAGGTAGAGGGCCATTTTACACAAAATGAAATGACTTATAAAGGTATGTGGCAGGGTGACCGGCTGACCGATGGTGAGAAGGCGGAGGCGCTGGCTGCCAAGGTCAAAGGAAAACCGGGACGAATTGACTCTTATGAGGTTAAGGAAACGAAAGAGTATCCGAATAAACTGTATGATTTGACGCTGTTGCAGCGGGAGGCGAATGGGAAGTACGCTTTTTCCGCTAAAAAAACACTCGATATCGCACAAGCGTTATATGAAAAGCATAAGGTGATATCCTATCCGCGGACAAATTCTAACTATGTTACAGAACAGAATATTCCGGAGATGCATAAGACTTTATCTGCGCTCCAAGGGACGGCTTATGATGAATGGGTGAAAGGCGCGAATCGTAATCTCGTTCATAAAGGAAATAAATTTATCTGCAATCCCTCGAAGGTCGAGGATCACCATGCGATTTTGCCTACATATAGAAAAGCAACAGGGCTTAGTGCGGATGAGGGAAAGCTGTATGATTTGATTGTGCGGCGCTTTTTATCACAGTTCTATCCGGCTGCGGAATATAAAGTGCATACGGTTATGACTGATGTAGAGGACGAAAAGTTCAAAACTACTGTTAAGGAATTATTAAGTCTCGGCTGGAAGGTCATTTACGCGGACCAGAAGAAAGATAAAGCGAAGTCGTCCAAGGGAAAAAACAAGGATGATGAGGAAGACGAAGAGATTGAAGTGAATGAACCGTTCGCAATCGCTCCGGCAGACGAGGTGATCTGTAGTGACGCTATCGTTAAAGAGAAAGATACACAGCCGCCAAAACACTATACGGAAGGCACGCTGCTTAGAGCAATGGAAAGTGCCGGAAAGCAGATTGAGGACGAAGAGCTTCGGGATGCTATGAAGGATTCAGGTCTAGGTACTCCAGCCACCCGTGCTGCAACTATTGAACGGCTTAAGAATGTCGGATACATTGAAATGCAAGGTAAAAAAATCGCCATCACGCAAAAAGGACGAACGGCTATTGAACTGATACGTGGAGCGGGCATCGAGCTGTTGACTTCACCTGAAATGACCGGCCAGTGGGAACGTCGCTTGAACGAGATATCCAGAGGAACGGCGTCGGACGGACAATTTATGGAGAATGTAAAAAGATTTGCCTGCATGATCGTGGACAAGGTTCGTGTGCAGTCTCGGGCGTCCAAAACTTCTTTTGAAGGGGAAACTCCTTCTGTGAATACAGGGGCTAAAGGTCGGAGTGGTGGAGGTACATCTCGTAAAACTAGCGATAAACCTGCCGCGCCAAGAAAACGTAAACCAGCTAACGAAGAGGAATCAGCAAATTCAGGTCCGAAAATTATCGGAAACTGCCCGCGTCCTGGCTGTGGCGGGATGATTTTTATGGGTAAAAAAGGCTACGGCTGCTCTCATTACAAAGAAGGCTGCAAATTCGTGATCTGGAAAGAGAACCACGGGCGTACCCTTACAGATACACAAGTAAAGGCATTGATTGAAAAGGGCCGTACGGGTAAGCTGAAGCTTGCGAGCGAAGACGGCACCCCGCTGGAAGGGAAACTTGTGCTTAATAATATGGATACGGGTCAATTAACAGTGGAGTCATAGTTTAACTGGAAGCTTGAATGGATCATGGATGATTACAGCGAATTTGCACGTCGAAGCCACTATCGGACACAGATGACCCTAAACGCGGGAATACGTCCTTTTTGGACTGCTATCGGACCGCATAGTCGTTATTGGCATGAAAAGGGGTATATATGCACCGCTTGCGGGAGAATAGCAGCACTGGAGTCCGCAAACTTGCCCCAACGGCTATAAATTCGCCAATAGCTTCAGCTGGGTCCGTAGTCATGACTATTAGTCGGACTCGCCGTATAGAGGATATGGTTTCAGTGTCGGCTGTGGGTGACCATATCTTTTACACATAAAATTCATTAGTAAAGAGTGTAGGACATACCTATCTTAAACGGGATGTAGTAACTTGTGCGCACAAGATATTATGATTACGTAGGGGGCTGATCTTCACTCTTTTTTTATCCTACGGGATAAATTCAAAGGTTACATTTTGATAGGGCAGTATAGTCACTACTAGAATGGAAGGAAGGATGACATCATGGGAATGCGTGGATATTACTTCGCAATGGATGACAACCTAGTGCAGCAAATTATTGCAGGCGACATTGCATTGAAGAGCTTGAAAATAGATGATTATCCCGGACTGGACATTGATAGATCCTGGGAGGCGATTCACTACTTGCTTTGTGGAGCTATTTCCGATGGAGATGCCCCTCTTGGCTATGTTGTTCCGCTGACGTCAGACAAAGGCATCGATTTTGGCTCATTCGGGGCGTTTTCCTTACGCGCTGAGCAAGTTGCAGAAGCGCTTCAGGCTATTTCTGAGCTGGATGAAGCGCAGCTCCGCTTGCGGTATGATTTCCCGGCCATGGTCAAGGAAGAAGTATATCCTCTTGAACCTGATATTGTTTCAGACGAGGATAAGGATGCGTTCTTTGCCTACCTGCTACAGCATTTTAACGATATCCGGCGCTTCTACAGCCAAACTGTAGCCGAGGGCAAAGGTCTCATCTTTTATATTTTCTGATTCTAACCAAAAGGCGATACACGTCTCCTGATTCCAATGAGCGCGATAAAAAAAGAACCTTGGACTGCTGAAGATTATGACGATTAGAGAAATAAATGACCAATGCGGGAAACAGTAGGTTCAAGTAATCGATGAGACGAAGAGGGGGAAACGGAAATGAAGACGATCAAGCGCATGATGGACCACCTGTACTGGGCGGACGCACGAATCTTGGAAGCGCTCGAGGAGAGTGAGATGAAGAACAATGACCTTCTGAAGCTGGTTCGGCATGTCGCGGTTGCGGAACGAGTCTGGCTGTCCCGATTGCAGGGCAAGGGCAGTGCGCAATATTCGTTATGGGAGGAAGCGGAAGACCTGACGGCGATCCGAACGATGTTCGAAGAAAACGCCGAGCAATATCGTGTGTATATCGAAGGGCTGGAGGAATTTGATTTGGACGTGATGATCGACTACGCGAACCAGAACGGAGTCCCGTTCCGAACGTCCGTCCGTGACATCCTGTCGCAGGTCATTTTACATGGGCAATATCACCGGGGACAGATCAACCGGGCACTGCGGATCGAATTGGCAGAGCCTGTCCAAGTCGATTACATCACGTTCGCGAGACTCTAACAGGGCCTAATCATCACCATTACCCGGAATGAGATGGGCATTGAACTTCTCCGATATGATCTAGTTTACTCACGCAGGCTCATGAATTCGTAGGATTTTACCTTTAGCTAAATGTGAGATAAGAAGGAAATTGAGGAGGCGGTGGCTTGGAACAACTGTAAGGGCATGTGATTTTCACTCCCATGTCTCAACGGGTCCGAGCCCTTTTATTTAATGCCTCCCGGTACTCCGTGCTTCTTGTCCATCCTGCGAATGCATGACACGCTTAAGCTGCTTGCGGAAATACTTTGACAGAACGATAGGGTTATACACCGACCACTAAGTGCAAAGAGGAAATCTGATGAGATTCCGAAATAGTAGGACCAAAACGTTTGATTTGTCATTGAATGATAACGTTGATATTTTCCAAGGCGATTTAAGGTACAAATATATCCTCTCCTCTCTTTTCCGCAAGTAGAATCAAGTAATGCAAATTCCATTACTCTACAATGACTATAGAGTGGTTGAAACGAGGTGAACAGACCAATTGTACGAGTGGCACAAGCAAATCCAAATAATCGTTAATGAAATTGACGAGTGTATTAAGAATCGTAACAGTGAAGCAATAACGCTACGATTTCTTTCTCACAAGTTAGGTTATTCCGAATTTCATACTACGAGAAAATTTAAGGAAATATCGGGAATGCAATTTAGGGATTATCTACGGCATAGAAAATTAGCCTTCGCACTAAAAGAGGTTCGGGATAGTGAAAAGAGCATTTTGGATATTGCTTTTGATTATGGTTTTTCATCACATGAAGCTTTTACCAGGGCTTTCAAGGGAACATATGGTGTAACTCCAAGTGAATACCGGAAAAAGCCTATGCCTGTCGCCCTTCGTACAAAAATAAACTCTTTCGACCGCTACTTTTTCGGATTTGGAGAGATTGGTATGATGAAATCTACAGATGATCTTAACATTTATTTTGTAACCATCCCCACTCACAAATTTTTGCACATTAAAAACTATGAGAGTAATGGGTATTGGGATTTTTGGCAAAAGCAAAGCCTTATTACAGGACAGGACTGCGAAACTATTTGCGGCTTACTCGATAGTATCAAGGGCAAATTGGATGACGATGGTGGGAGTGAATCTAACGGTGGCAGCGGTCAGATTATGGCTTACATTAATGACCCGGATGGCAGACTCTGCGATTGGGGTATTCCACGTACAGAGTGTTTTGGTGTACGTCTTCCTCTTGATTATAAAGGTGAAGTACCTCCACAAATGCTTATGATTGATGTTCTCGAAGCCGAGTA
Source organism: Paenibacillus sp. FSL R5-0636 (assembly GCF_037974255.1). Lineage (NCBI taxonomy): Bacteria > Bacillati > Bacillota > Bacilli > Caryophanales > Paenibacillaceae > Paenibacillus > Paenibacillus sp. FSL R5-0636. The sequence continues at coordinate 3,914,959 of NZ_CP150232.1, read as the reverse complement.
TATTGTTTTTGAACATGGGCCATTCAATTATGAACAGGAAAATCGTAGTGTAGAGGAAAAGATGGAAAGGGCAATGGCAGCTTTTAATTTTGCAGACACTGGTTACTGCTTTGATACTTCCCTTGGGAGAATCCATTACGTTTATCACGATCCGGAGCGGTTTTTGAAGTATATCAGGCCAGTAGTGAAGTTGACCTCCAAGCTAATCGAAACAGATTAAGCAGGTGCTATGTGTTGATGAAGAAAATAAGCAGACTGTAGTGTAGTCTCCGCAATCATATAGTCGCATGATTAGTTGGATTATCTGCTTTAGAAGCAATATAAGTTTAGAGATCCCTATTGTTGTTTGAGTTATTGACAGAATATTCCTATTATCTTATATTAAACTTAATTAATAATTACCAAATGCGATGAAGAGGACAATTAGATCTGGAAACGCCGTTCAGAGAACTGCCGGTTGGTGCGAGGCAGCGGATATCCGAATCAAAAAATCACCTCAGAGCTGTCCCCCGAATTATAGTAGATGGGACCGGGATTCTACCGTTACAAAGAAGCATCGTTGTTGGACGATGGCTAAGAGGGCGTTTATTATAAACGTCAATCAGGGTGGTAACGCGGAGCAACTCCGTCCCTAATGGGATGGGGTTTTTTGCGTCTTCATTAATTAATTATTAAATTGGCAGGCGAAAAATCAACAAACTGTAAGAAGAACGATTAGTTCGAAAAATCTGGAAAAACGTTGAGCAGATGAAAGGGTGATATTGCAATGCAATTCAAGTTGTATACGGATGTGCATGAGTTTTACAATGATACCTATGGTATGCTGATGCGTCATGAAGCACAAAATTTGATTCCTCTTGGCAATATCATAATTGGGCATGAAGGAAAAGACAAAACAGACTGGCGTGACCCTGTAAATTGGCTTATGGTAACTATTTCAGATTCTAGGGGCATACAACTTACCGCCATAATGACACCGCCACACAATATTACGCTTTATGCAACAGACAACATAATAAACCCAGAAGCTATAAACTGTCTGATAGATGGGCTGAAAGACCGTGAAATTCCAGGTGTGATGACCGAAAAAACCTTGGCAGAGTATTTTGCCAAAGAATATACCTTGCGCAAGGGAATATCCTTTAAAACAATGATGAGCCAACGTATATATGAACTTACTGCAGTAAATCCAGACATTCAAAAGGTTGGTATCGTTCGATTGGTAGATGAAAAGGATATTCACTTTTTCCCATACTGGGCTGAAGCATTTTATGCAGCGGGGAATTATGGTAAAACAGAAATGTCCATCCCGCAAGATGCAGACCCTTACCTCTACCGAATAGCATCGAAGAAACTCTATATTTTAGAGGACAACGGGATACCCGTATCTATGGCAGGATATACAAGGGAAATGCAGACGGCAATTGGCGTGGCATTTGTTTATACCCCTCCATATGAGCGCGGAAAGGGTTACGCTACTTCAATTGTGGCGCAAATAAGCCAACTTGCATTGGATAAAGGGTTTATTAAGTGCGTCTTATATACGGACTTAGCAAATCCCACATCTAATAGCATCTATCAAAAGATAGGCTATATGCCAATTTGTGATTCGCTTCAGTTAAAATTTGAATAGTAGAATGATGCGGACAGAACTTCTACTACTTTAGAAAATAAGAGCACAATATTCACTATACGACGGCGCGTTTTGGTGATGTAGGTTCAACAGATATGCTTGCAGCTGCAGCTGTAGGTGCCAAAAGAATTCTCGTAGAGACAGGATGGAGTAAGCAGTCTCTGGAAAATTATCGTCACACATGGTATGAGCTAGCATCAACAGATTTTGTTGCAAAGGACCTCTTGAATTGAAGAGCTTGAAGGTCGATTGATCGAGCTTTGGGAGAAATATAGAGTTACAACCAGATCCAACTGTATAACTCCAGGGTTGACGAGTTATAAAAAAATGAGTTGACACAAAAGTAGTTAGGGACCATACTACATATATGAACAACAATAATAAAAAAATAAACGACATTGAGGCTATTCCCTCGCTTGTACAATCCAAGCGTCAGATTGATCGTTATAACCTAGACATAGACGCACAGGCTATACTCGTCGCGTCTAGGCTAATGGCAGCGGGAGCCATGCTTGGACACGCCTCTGAGATTCATTTCTCTAGATTCGGTTTATCAACAGGGCGTTATCGTTTATTGGCAGATCTTGAAGATAACGAAGGAGAAGAGTTGCCTTCGCAATTAGCGGAGCATCTAGGCGTTACACGTGCTACAGTGACTGGTCTTATCGACATTCTTGAACGAGATGGGCTAGTATCTCGGCGATTAAGCTCAGACGATGGCCGTCAGAAATCAGTCGTTTTAACGGAAGAAGGAGCGAAGAAGCTCCGTGAAATGGCTCCTGAGCATTTCGCTCGGTTGGAAGCGATGGTGGGGTTGCTCAACATCGAAGAACGCAGCGTATTTCTCGACTTGCTGGGTCGAGTTACACAGGGCATTTCAGCACTTACGGGCGAATTAGGCTCGAAACCAAAGGGAAACATCAGTAATGAGTAGAATTGGGCTAGTGAAGCTAGCCTTTTTTTACTCTTATATAGTTAGGTGCCTAATTATAATTTACTGAAATCAATCGTTGAACTATTTCAAAGAAGAAGGGAGCAACTAAATGAACCAGATGAAATACCCGAATCAGACAGAAGATGTTTACAGCATCAAGGCTGTTGGTTCCAAGAAAAAGACTTTTGTACTATGGCGTGAAGTTGTAATGGCCTATGCTGCTCCTGCCATTATGGCAGGTATCGGGGGATTGGTTACTGTAGATAGGGGGCTTCAAATAGCGGCGTTGACTACTATTGGCGGTGCATCGGCCTTGATGGCCTTGATGATTGGACTTTTGTTGCACAGCCGAGTGGGCCGTTTGCGATGGGTCATCGGTGCACCTCACTTGATTGTGGTAGGATTATTCGCAATGGCCGGGTCCTCATTTGGGCTATACGCTGCATGGATGACATCTGTTGTAGTAGAAATTATGTATCCGAGTAATCACTTGGCCTGGGTAAATCGTGTCTGGATCGATTTCCCGTTGTCTGGATTCATAGCGAGCACGATAGTGACATGGCGGTGGCGACTTGCTGTCACAACTAATTTTTCATCCAAAAGGAGAAGATAAAAATGATAGTTATTATGGGAGCAACAGGTACGATTGGAAGTGCGCTTTTGGAACGTTTGGTTGATCTTGGTGTACCTGTCAGGGCGCTGAGCAGAGAGCCAGAGAAGTTGCGTGATCAAATCGGAGAGAAAGGCCGATCGACTACTGAGGTCGCAAGGGTAGATGCTTCCGATCCTGAATCGCTGCGACGCGTGTTTACAGGTGCTAGCCAGCTCTTCCTTGCCATGTCCAACAGTCCAAGACAAATCGAATTGGAAACCTCAATCATTCAGATTGCCACCGAATCTGGAATCAAACACATCGTAAAAATATCCAGTCCAGCCTTTGAGCAGAGCTCTCCAGTGGCAGTGGCGGGCTGGCATCAAGTAATTGAGAACACGTTGAGGGAATCGGGTATCACCCATACCGTATTGCGCCCTTATGCGTTCATGCAAAATTTAATGCGCTTTGCACCAACGATCACAACCCAAAATGTTTTCTTCGGCTCTATGGGCGTTTCACCGTGTAACTTTATTGACTGTCGCGATATTGCAGACGTTGCCGCAGAAGCTCTGACCAACGACAAGGTATCAGGCCATATATATACGCTTACTGGTTCGGAGATTTTCAGTTATCCCCAGATCGCGAGTCGACTATCTGCCCTGCTTAATCGGCCGATAAGTTACATCAACATGGAACCTCAAGTACTACTCCGTAATCTTATTGAGCATGGGAATCTGCCTCCTTGGCTCGCGAACCACGTTGTGGAAATTCAAACCATGTCTAGGATGGTGCCAGAAAGTCCAAATGACACTGTGAAGCGTTTGCTCGGCAGAGATCCACGCACACTAGACGCCTTTCTACATGAGTGTGTAGATAATTTCCGGTAGAGGCGGAGTCCACCTATTCTGATTTTGTATCGATAGCAGTATTTTATTCCGATTCCCATATCTCAATGGTTCAGAGTGTATCCCAAAGGTCATAAAATGACTGCTGGGATACACTCTTTTTATTATGTTCTATGGAACTCATAGAACTTGTTCTTCTATAGCGTTTATAACAGCATTACAAGAAATAAGCTAAAATTCGTCAATAAGTTAGTGTTATTTACGAAATAACACTAAAAAAGCTAATAAAATATTAACGAAAAATTCATATTCAACAAATAAGTTATATTAATTATAACGAGTTATGCTAACTAACGTAACATTTTTTCTTGACAATCTTTGTGGAAAATTTTAGAATGTAAGCGATTACTCTTAGTTTTCTAAGTGAAATTCAAAAGAAGACATTCGAAAGTTCACAAACAAACATCTGAGTTTAAATTTAGGGGGGCAAAACATGAGAAGGTGAAGGATAACATCATAGATAACAAAAAATAAAATGTTATTTTTTAGATTCATGACTATGTACGAGGGGGTTCACTTGAGGATGAAAAAAAAGAACGCGTTCTTAGCTCTACTTCTGTCATTTTCTTTGTTATCTGTGACTGCTTGCAGTAATTCCTCTAATAGTGCCAATGAGAACGGTAAAAATGCTGCAGGCAATAGCAATACTTCGGTAAAAGCAACCAGTGATGTGGGTCAAACGGCAGTTAAGAATGAAGGTGCTGCTGATCTTGAAATTAAGGCGGGAAGTTCGGTAACCGTTTTCAATCCAAAGATCCCGACGCTTGATCCTACACAATGGCAAGGACAAATTCTGGTAGGGCAAGGAACTTTGCTCGAAGGGCTTTATGGCTACAATCAGGATAATGAAATCGTTCCGAAAATTGCGACAGGTTATACCGTCTCCGACGACAAAAAAACTTGGACATTTACCCTCCGTAAAGATGCCAAATGGTCTAACGGCGATCCTGTGACCGCCCATGATTTTTATTTTTCTTATATGTATCAATTGGATCCAGCTAACACAACCGCACAACTTTGGCTAAGCGTGCTTAATTTTGTGAAGAACGGATATGCATACCATGCCGGATCTGTAAGTAAAGAAGAAGTTGGTCTAAAAGTAGTTGATGATTACACTCTGGAAATTACGACCACGCTGCCTCACGCGATTCTGGGTGATATGGTTCTTTCCGGGTCGATGCCTATGAATCCTAAAGCGGTCGAAGCGAACCCTGGTAAGTGGTTTGAACCGGGGAATTTTGTGAGCAATGGCCCTTACATGGTTAAATCTTTTACACCAAACGGTGAACTCGTCATGGTGAGCAATCCGAATTATGTAGGTGCAGCTGGCCAGCTTAATCACGGCAATGTAGAGACCATCCATGTTCTTCCGGCAACAACCGTGCCGGTGGAGGATTATATGTCCGGCCATGCGGATGTTGTTCTAATCCAAAGCGCGTCTGATTTACAATACGTGAAGAAAACGGATGAGCTAAAGTCCCAGTTGTATACTGCAGCGACTTATGCGATCAAATATTTGCTCTGGAGCAACCCGACAACGGAATCTCCATATGACAAAAAAGAGGTGCGCCAGGCTATCGCCAAAGCGATCCAACGTAAACCGATCGTAGAATCGGTGCTGAACGGCATGGGCGGGGCGACCAATATCTTTGCTTCACCAGGTTGGCCAACGGAAAAACTGGAGCAAGGACTTCCGGAAGATCTCGAGGCAGCCAAACAATTATTGAAGGATGCCGGTTATGAAGGCGGTAAAGGTCTGCCAACCTTATCGCTGTATGTTGGGGTCAAGCAAGTAGATGCTCAGGGTGAGCAAATCGCTTTGGCGTTAGGTCAATTACTGCAACAAAATCTTGGTATCAAAACAGAGCTAGTTCAGCTCAATGAGGCGCAGTTTAACGCTTATCAGTACAGCGGACCTCAGGGCGATGCAAAACCAGGCTTTATTCTGGCGTCGGGCGCAACAAACTGGAGTGAACCAGGAAGTTTGGACATGGGTGCAACGCAGCAACTATATTCCATAGGAACGCTGGATGCTCCATTAGAAGCTACGAAACAATTCGTGGATTGGACCAAGGAAACTTATTATAAACCGGCCATTAAAAAATATGGAGATCCGGACAATAAGAACGCCGGTGTGGAATGGAGCGACTGGGCAGCATTAGAAAAAGCTGCCAAAGAGGATATCGCCTTTTTGGATAAATGGACAGCAGAGCAACCGGCGGATTGGCAGCCTTATCTGAAACAACCGGGGCTTCCAACGGCCGCTGAACAATGGCAACAGATTGTAGATCTTTGGAAAAATGCTAAAAATAACGATGAAAAACATGCCGCCTTTGTAACCGCTTGGACCTTCGTAGCACCAAACGCGCCAGGTGGCAAGTTGAATCAAAATGCACTTGATGTACAGGTATACTACAACGGTTATCAATCCGATACCTTAAGAGATTTGAGAATGTGGCAAGCGCAATTCGTAAATGCGCTGACCGTCGAAGACGCTGCTCCTATCGCGGCTAAGGTAGTTAATAACCTGCTAGAAGAAGCTTATGCTATTCCGTTGTATTATCAACAGCAATACTTCTTGGTAAAACCCGGCATTACAGGAGTGCAATCAAATCCTTGGGCATGGGGCAACTTCTATGGGCTGCATCTTTTATCTGTAGAATAATCCTAAATGGGTTGAATAATTACCAATCGCGGGCGCCAATTATGGTGCCCGTGAATCGGTAAAGGAGGGTCGAATTTGACCATATTGAAATTTATTTCAAAGCGCATTTTACAAATCATTATCACTTTAATTTTGGTCATTTCAGTCAGCTATACCATGATGTATTATTCACCTGGCGGTTTCATGAATACGAATACCATGGCTACGGCACTGGCTCCGCTGCAAGGGCAAAACCCTGTTCTCTATCAGCAAGTCATGGACCAATTTCAAAGCCGGTATGGTTTAAATTTACCGCTGTGGCAGCAAATCATGAAGTATATATGGCATCAATTAACCTTTGATTTCGGTAATTCGATGCAGAATCCGTCTTTGCAAATTGCGACTCAACTGAAGCAGGCTTTGCCGATCAGTACACTTTTGGCATTTGGTTCTGTTGTTCTTTCGGTAATTATCGGGGTTCCGCTTGGCATTATTGCAGCACTCAAACGTAACACTTGGATCGATTATGTTGTAAGCACCATCTCATTGACGGGTCAGGCCATTCCGGCATTTGTTCTCGCGGTGATTATGGTTTTGTTATTTGGTGTTGTGTTTCAAGGGATTCTGCCTGTAACGGGATGGGGTCACTGGAGGCAAGCAATTTTGCCGATTATTTGTTTATCTGCGGCAAATGTCGGTGTTGTGGCCAGATATATGCGGGGCAGTCTGATCGAAACCATGAGGTCGGATTTTATGCGGACCGCAAAAGCTAAGGGCGTCAAATATTGGCCGATGATTTTTAAGCATGGTGTCAAAAATTCGCTGACAGCGATGATAACCGTCATCGGACCTCAATTTGCTTTTACAGTGATGGGCACGATCTGGGTGGAGCAAATTTTCGCCATTCCAGCGCTTGGTCAGGTGATGCAGACGGCATTTACCAGTTTCGACTATCCGCTCGCCATCACATCTGTATTTCTGCTGGGATCCATGATTATGATTATGAATTTACTTGTTGACATTATTTATGCCTTTATTGATCCGCGTGTCAGATTATAAGCGGCACAGACTATACGAACCTAGGAGGGGGAGCAATTGGCTGGCACAGTTGCAGCAACTCAATCGGATGTAGCTTTGAAGAGAAAAAAGAATCTTCAGAGATCCCAGTTTTATCAAGGTTGGAAGCGATTTAAAAGACATCGTCTTGCCGTTATTGGTTTGGTCTGGGTTGTCCTTTTTTTGATCGCGGGGATTATCGGACCTTGGGTGGCTCCGTATGATTATCGCACGGGAGATTTTTTGGCCATCAATCAAGGGCCGACATGGCAGCATATTTTTGGCACGGATAATGTGGGGCATGACATGTTCAGCCAGATCTTGTTCAGTGTTCGAAGCGCTTTGATTATTGCCTTTGGCGCGACTTTGGTCAGCTTCATCATCGGGATCATATTGGGCTTATGGGCCGGATTGCGCGGCGGAATTGCCGATATGATTATTATGCGTGCTGTGGATTTCATGATGACCTTGCCGGGATTTTTGTTCGCCTTGATATTAGTCATTATGCTGGGACGTGGGTATTTATCTTTGATTCTAGCGATTGGGATTCCGGGCTGGGCGGGGTATGCGCGCTTGATCCGAAGTCTGGTCCTGAGTATGCGGGACGGGGAGATGGTGGAAGCGGCAAGAGCGTTAGGCGCATCTCAGGCGCATATTGCTAGAAGGTATATGTTGCCGAATGTTATCGGCAGTATGGGTGTCTCTCTTGCCTTCGGGATTCCCGGTGATCTCATCCAGATTGCAGGCTTAAGTATTTTTGGCATGGGGCTTCGGCCGCCAATCCCTTCATTTGGGAGTATGATTGCTCAAGCCAGTGAGAATATTCTCGGCTTTCCGTGGCTGCTGTATTTTCCGGCAGGTATCTTTGCAATAACCTTGCTTTCGTTTCTGTTTGTAGCAGACGGTCTCCAGGAAGCATTCAGTCCGAAAGGAGGCAATTAATATGGGTGAACCGCTACTTTCTATTGATGACCTTCATGTGAAGTTCTCCCGCAGTGAAGATGAAGTTTATGCCGTAAACGGCGTTAGTTTTTCAATCAATGAAAATGAATCCTTGGGGATTGTTGGTGAAAGTGGCTCCGGCAAGTCCGTTACATTGATGTCATCAATTGGGCTCATTCGCGAAAATGGAAAAATAACATCGGGGACAGCTCAGTTTAATGGTAAGGACTTACTTAAAATGCGTCCCAAACAATTAGAAGATATTCGTGGACGTGACATCGGCGTTGTTTTTCAAGATCCGATGACCAGTTTGAACCCGATCATGCGTATCGGGGATCAAATAATGGAAGCCATGCTGACGCATCAATATGCAAACCGGAAGGAAGCTTTTGACCGAACTATTCAGCTCTTGCATGAAATGGGGATTCCGGATCCCAAATCACGGTTTAAAAGTTATCCTCACGAATTTTCCGGGGGAATGCGCCAACGAATCATGATTGCTATTGCTTTGGCATGTGAACCGCAATTATTGATTGCCGATGAGCCAACAACCGCACTTGATGTCACAGTGCAGATGCAGATTCTTGCACTATTGCAGGAATTGCGCAGAAAACATGGGATGAGCGTAGTGATGGTAACGCATGATTTTGGCCTTGCGACCAACTTTTGTGACAAAATCATCGTGATGTACGGGGGCCAAATCATGGAGAAAGCCACTACGGACAAGTTCATAAGTGAGGCGGCGCATCCCTATTCACTTGGATTGAAACGCTCCATTATCGAAGTGGGCCACAAGGGAAAAGAAATAATGCCTATTCCAAAGACGGCAAAGACACTTACACAGACATTGACCGGCTGCCCATTTGCCGATCGTTGCTTCTATACAACTGAGCGGTGTCAGAATGAGGTTCCCAAGCTTCGAGATTTTAGCACCGATCATCAGATCGCCTGCCATCATGCTGAGGAGGTCGCTTCCTATGCCCAATAATCCGCTCTTGCGCGTAGAGAATGTCTCAAAAACTTTTCGGGTACAAGGAAAAAAGCTGCATGCCATCGAGAATGTTTCTTTTACTCTGGAAGCAGGGAAAACATTGGGGCTTGTTGGGGAAAGTGGCTCAGGAAAATCAACCTTGGGGAGAATGGTTTTGCGTCTACTCGAATCTGACAAAGGAAAAATATTTTTTGAGGACGTTGAACTATCAAAGGCAAATAAAGAGAAGCTACGGGCGATGCGCCGTGATATGCAAATTATTTTCCAGGATCCCAAGGCGAGCCTTAGCCCGAGAATGACGGTAGGAGACGCTATTGAAGATGCAATGGCTATCCACAAAATTGGAACTAAAGTAAGCCGGCATGAGCGTGTGCTCGAACTTCTTGAGCGGGTCGGTTTGCCTTCTGAAGTCCAATACGCTTATCCGCATGAACTGTCAGGTGGACAGTTGCAGCGGGTTGGAATTGCCAGAGCGTTGTCACTGAATCCCAAATTGCTTATTTGTGATGAACCGGTGTCCGCATTGGATGTATCTATTCAGGTTCAAGTCATTCAACTACTAAAGGATTTGCAGAAGGAATTTAACCTGACTTATATCTTTATTTCGCATAATTTGGCAGTAGTGGAGTATTTGAGTGATGATATCGCGGTTCTTTATTTAGGAGAGGTGGTTGAGCAGGCTCCGGCGGATGAATTGTTCAAGAAACCTACGCATCCTTACACGCAGGTTTTGCTAAATTCGATTTTGAAGATTCCGGATAGTGTGGAGCAGAAGCAGCAGATGGTATCGATTCAAGGCGAGGTGCCATCACCGCTCAATCCACCAAGTGGCTGCACTTTTCATCCGCGGTGTTCTTTTGCCTCGGATGTATGTATGGCTGTCAAGCCTGAACGGAAAATCGTGTCAGAAGGCCATAGTGCCGTGTGTCATTTGGTAGAATAAGCAGTGGCTTAATTAAGTAATCAGCAGATGACTTCTGTATATCACAGAAGTCATCTTTTTTAATTCATAGACACAAAAAAGCCCTGTAAGAAGGTCGCTTTTTTCAAAGTGAACAGCTTATAGGGCACAAGTTAAAGGCTGCTTACTGCTTGTCAATCGCTGCTGCTAACCCTTCATAGGAAGAATCCTGAAGCAGCACTCCGTTCACCATAAATTTAGGAGTACCGTTCACTCCGTAGGAACCAGCGATCTTAAAGTCTTCTTTTACATCGAACATGTAGGTATGATTCTTGAGATCTGTTTCAAATTGAGCGTAATCAATGCCCTCGATGTTATTCTTAACGAATTTTAGAATGAATTTCTGAGTGGCCCAAATTTCGCTCTCATCGCCTTGATTAGCGTACAGCTTATGAAGGTATTCCCAGAACTTCTCGTTACTTTGTTTGTAGATGGCTTCGCCGGCGCTAGCAGCAAGATAAGAGTCCCGGTCCAAAAATGCAAAGTTCATGAAGAAAAGTTCCACTTTTCCGGTATCCACGTAGTCTTTAATAAAAGTATCCAGATACTTTTCAGTCCACATTTTGCAGGCGGGACATTTGAAATCTGCGAATTCGATAACTTTAACTTTGGCATCAGGACTTCCAAGATGAGGTTGCTTCTCATATTTCAGCCCATCAACAACAATGCTTCCCTTTACGTCGGTGTAGTTGGGTAGATCTGCTGTATCATCAGTCTTATTGCTTAAGATGAAAACAATTACAGCGAGAAGGATTACAACAACGACACCTAATATCATGGGAAGCAAAGGTCTTTTGGTCTGAGATTGTTTAGCTGACACTTTCTTATTCATATCTCACCTCCTAGATAATATAGGAATACTATAAAAATAGTATAATCATCCAGTAGGTAGTGTAGATATGTCATTTGTAACAATGCTACGCAACGTTGTAGCTAGATTATTAGTTTTTGTATATAGCGGCTGAGCGAATGACAGGAGGCACCTCGTGGATGGACGAAATAGTCATTACGGCTTGCTGCATCTCCTGCTCCAGCTCGATAAGGTTATAGCTCCATTCATTTTGTTGCTTCAGGTAGATACTGTTAATGCCTGCGGTAACTGCGGGAAGTACATCTGTACGTAACGAGTTGCCAATCATCCAGGTACGTTTGCGGTCAAAGCTTTGGGTAGCCAAAATATTTTCAAGTGCCTCAACATTTTTATGCTTCCGAATATAGATACGATCGTCAAAATAAGCATCCAGCTTCATTTGTTCAATTTTACGTTGCTGAATGGTGTCGTCCCCGCCAGTATACAAGAATAAATGGTGACCCTCTTGCTTCAGCGTATCGAGTGTTTCAACCATGCCAGGGTAAGCTTCAATTTCTTGGTCATAGACACTTAGGCCGAGCTTGTGTAATTGCTGCTCTTGAAAGCGATCTGTCGGACGGTTATATTTGCCGCAGAAATAACGGTAGGTGGCGATTAAGGATTTGGGAAAGTTGTCGCTGGCCAGGCCACTCGTGTTGACGGTATCAACATCAATTTCTATTTGCTTGCTGCGTAATTCACTGGTGCTTGGGCCAAATTCATTAAACCAATCAGTCATGAGCTCGAAATATTGCCCTAAAATTAAATCGAAATATTTGTTGCAGTGAACCAGCGTATCATCTAGATCGAAAATTACCTGTTGAGTTGTGTATTTCATATCTCTCACTCCTTGGATCTGTATCTGTATAGTGTTCTATAGGTGAATATAAGATTCTAGAAACATTTGAAGCTCAGAAGCGCCGTCTGGACGGATACTGAAGCGCTCGTCTTGTTCCCCGCGAAGATGGATACGGAGTAAACCGGCTACGCGTAGGATCATTAGGTGATGCATAAGCATTTCTCTGGATTGATTTAGATCGGACTGCATCTCCCATAAAGATTTGGGTTCATGGGCGACATACCGAAGCAATCGGAGTCTGGTTGGATCTGACAGCGCCTTGGTCATGCGCAATAGCACCATCGGTGGCTCATTTTCATCTTCCAATGGCACATCTACAGGATACTGTACAATCACCATAGTTTTGTAGAAGCAGTAGGTGTTGATTGGTCGATTATGAACGGTAGGCAATAATACTATAGTCTTAAGATCCCGTATATCCTCGAAAACTACACCACCGGATGCGTATTCAATTAAAGAAATAGGATCCATTTTGCTTTCCAGCATTTTTTTCTCAGAGGCATCTTCAATTAATAACGGTAAAATCTTGTGTTCAACATGACGGAAATATTGCTCATACCAGAGTCTAAGAAGCGGACTATAGCTGCTCTTGATCCGGGAAGCTTCATCTATGGTGAAATCATGAATTAACGGTGCGATCTGCTGATAACACTCTTCTATAGAAGCTGAATCCAGATCATCCAGGAAATGCAGTACTGACGTTGCGGGCCCTCGGCTGTAAACCCAAGCATATAACACATCATAATCCGTAAATGGCCACTCCGCAGCTTGCATGAGAGCTGTTACTTTATGAGGAGTAATGCGATCTTCCACATCACTTACCCAGTGGGGACCGAGGTCCAAATTGGAGATCCATTTTCTGGTTACATATATCATAAAACTGTCCAGCAGTTCATAAACCGGCGATACGTCGATTTTTAATTCGTAATCCATGTAACATGCACCCCCAGAAATCCGTAACTTCTACATATTATCTCTTGTTTTGAAGAGGGTTGTCCACTATAATGTTCGGTGTTTGCCAATTGGCGTTACATTACATCATTGTTTTTATTATAGGGGGATATCATCCGTGTCAGACCGGCTTAAAGTATCTATACGAAGTAATAGCAAAATGACTTTCATGATTCTTATTACAGCTACTATAGCCGCGGGGCTTAGCCAAGGGCTGTTGCTGCCCATTCTATCCATTCTTTTGGAGCAAAAAGGAGTCTCCTCGTCACTGAACGGACTGAATGCTGCTGCCCTATACATAGGATCATTTGGGATGACCTTGATTGCTGAACGTGTTCTTGGAGCGGTTGGATTTAAAAAATTGATAGCAGGTGGGATTAGTTTAGTCTTAGTAAGCTTGCTCATGTTTCCCTTTTTTACAGGGATCAAGGTATGGTTTGTATTGCGTCTGCTTGTGGGTGTGGGCGATGCTGCGATTAATTACGGGGCCCAGCTTTGGGTTCTGCTCATGACACCTGCCGAGCATCGCGGACGTAATCTTTCACTATATGGCATGTCCTATGGTCTGGGTTTCAGCTTGGGTCCACTTGGGATAAGTCTGCTGCGTTATGGACAGGCAGTGCCTTTTATTGTTCTCGCATTTCTATTTTTGTTAGTCTTAATTCTTGTGACTACAATTCTGCCGGATTCCCGGCCAGATAAAGCGGAGAGTGGTGAAAGTCAGGTTCGCCGTTTCGGTCGTTGTTACAGCTTAGCCTGGTTCGCTTTAATTCCAGCCCTTTTATATGGCTTTATGGAAGCCAGCTTAAATAGCAGCTTTCCGGTATATGGTCTGCGTATCGGTTACAGCACAGATCAAATTGCAGCGTTATTGCCTTTTGCGGGGATCGGAGGACTGCTTCTGCAGTTTCCATTAGGTCTGTGGAGCGACCAGTTTGGCCGCAAGCGGGTACTGATTATTGCCGGGATCGGAGGCGGGATCGCCTTCACTATGTTGCCGCTGGCAGGTGACCATTTTACGCTGACAATGGTGCTTCTGATGATCGCAGGAGGACTAGTGGGCTCCTTTTTCTCATTAGGGCTAAGTCTGGCCGCGGATATTTTGCCACGACATCTACTGCCTGCTGCCAATGTGGTTGCTTCTTTCCATTTTAGTATTGGCAGTATTATTGGTCCCGGCATTGGTGGTTTGTTGCTGCAAGTGGGCTTAAGCGGCGGTATTTTTGCCCTAATGGGTGGTTTATATATCGTGTTCGGCTTGCTTGGGTTATTATTCTCGCCACAACCTAGAAATTGAGGTAAGATAAGAACGAGTGCTCGCATGGAAATTGAACTCACATTCAGAGTACACTATAGATTATAGATGAAGACAGGGAGAGGCTGAACTATGATCACAGTTGAACACTTAGCCAAGGCAGTTGGGGAAGACAAAAATCCGGTCCTGCAGGATATAGGATTTCAATTAGAGCCGGGTGAGCTCGTAGCCATACTTGGAGCGAGTGGGAGCGGTAAGACCACTTTATTACGCTGTTTAGCGCTGCGAGAGAAGTGGGACAGAGGGAATTTTAGAGTGGACGGTACGGATATTATGGCGAGTGCCTTTTCCGGAAAAAGAAAAATTCGCCGGGAGTGGGCTTACCTGGAGCAGAATGCTGAGCTCAATCCTAACCGCACAGCGCTGAAAAACGTGCTGATCGGCCAGTCCGCACAGACGCCAATGTGGCGTATGGTTACAGGGATGGTTCGTTCAGATGATTATATGGGTGCGATGGATGAATTAGATGCCCTTGGACTTCTAGATAAAGCGAAGATGAAGACTAGCCAGCTAAGCGGTGGTGAACGTCAGCGTGTAGCGATTGCTAGAGCATTAACTCATGGTGCCAAAGTAATTCTAGCGGATGAACCGGTTACGGGTCTTGATCCCAAATCGGCAGAGAGTGTATTGGAAACTTTGCGCAGACTATGTAAAGAGACGGGGCTTACCGTAGTGACGGTGCTGCCTATTGAACTGGCTGAACGTTTCGCTTCACGTATATGGGTACTAGAAGATGGGCGAATTAAGCATGATATAAAGGGACGTAGATTAACGTCTCAGGAACGCGCGAATTTGTAAAGTTCGGACACGGATAAGGAAAAGAGTGATGAGGTTGAGTATAAAAAGTCTTAGGTGCCTGGCAGCTGCAACACTGTCGTTATCCGTACTTTCGGGTTGTACTTTCATCAGTGATCCCGTTTCGAAGATGAAAGCTCCGCAGCTGTCTGCTGACAAAGCAACACTTATGGCTGCTATTAATTCACATATTCCAGCGGGTACGGAGTTGATCCGTCCGGTTAATGATGAGAGCTCAATTTTCACAGAGGATCTCAATAACGATGGAATTATGGAGTCGTTGGTGTTCTATAGAACGCCAAGCGAAGCTGTAGAGATTCACGGGATGATCTTAGAGAAGCAAGGAGATGCCTGGGTCAAAAAGCTTGTTTTTGATGGGGATGGAACTATGCTGGAGTCCGTCGATCTGAAAGATATGACAGGTGACGGGAAGCTGAATATCATTACAGGTTATTCACGCGGGGAAGAAAAAGGCCTCGTCGTGTATAGCTATTCCAGTGGATCATTAGAAGAAGTGCTTTCACTTCCTTACACCAAATATATGATTGATGATCTTAACAAGGATGGAATTGAAGACATCACCGTTGTTTATTTTAAAAGAAATGAATTTGCAACCATTTCGATCTATCAGTACAATGATGGCTTTAAGGTGCTCGATAAGATCGAGGATATCGATCCGTATTTTTTTAATTATTACAATATTGTCGCAGGAAAGATTGCCAAAGATAAAGAAGGAATCGTATTGGACGCTTCGGTGGATTTCCAATCCGCCTACAGTTTAATTGTTCTTATGGAGCATAACAAGCTGCGCGTGGTTTTGCCAGGTGATACGAGGACTTACAAAGATCGTCTGATTGCAAGCGAAGATATTGATCATGATGGCATTATTGAAGTTGGATTGCTTGAAGCGCCAAAAGGATGGGAGTATTTCGACCCCGCAGATATTCCTTATTTCACCTCCTATTATAAATGGGATGGAAAAGATGGCCTAACCTTTGCAGTCCAGCTATATCGTGATCCATCGGATCGCTTTACTATTAATTTTGATCCAGAGCTGCATGGAAAGGTAAGTATTGACACGAAATCTGTTCTGGATAAAAACCTTAAGTTCATCATGACCGACACCGGAGAGACGTTTGCTGAGGTTTCCTTCTTTTCTCCTTCGGAATGGGATAAGGCTAAGAATGAAGGCTGGGAGCTGCTTGGGCGGGATTCAGATAAAGTCATCGGCTACCGTGGTGAGCTAGAACAAAGTACAACAAAAGAAGGAAGCAATAAGATTGCCTCCCCTATTGAAAGGAAGGGAATAGATGAGTAAAGTTCTGATATTGGAAGATGAAGAGTCCATTCGCAGTTTCATAGTCATTAATTTGAAGCGTAATGGGTTCGAAGTACTGGAGGCTGCTGACGGAAATGAAGCATTGCATAAATTAACCACTATACCTGATATTGATATTGCGTTATTGGATGTTATGGTTCCCGGCATTGATGGATTTGAAGTTTGTAGACGGATTAGGGAGACTAATGAACGCTTGGGAATTATTTTTCTTACCGCCAAGGTTCAGGAGCAGGATAAAGTTTACGCTTTGTCCGTAGGTGCAGATGATCATGTTAGTAAGCCATTTAGCCCAACGGAGCTAATTGCACGTATTCAATCTTTGCTGCGCCGAGTAAATGTGCATCGTGAACAGTCGGCCAAGGTTTCTTTTCATTCGGGGCCTTTCAGCTTGGATCTTATTACCAAACAATTCAAACGTGATAATGTAGCCATTGAACTGACGCCTACGGAGTTCTCTCTGATTCAATTCTTTCTTGAAAAAGAAAACACTCCACTTAGCCGCGATCTTCTGTTGGATCATGTGTGGGGCAAGGAGTATATGGGTGATCCCAAAATTGTAGATGTAAATATCCGGCGCTTACGCCAGAAGATTGAGAACAATCCTTCGGAACCGGAATTTTTGCAGACTGTATGGGGGCACGGATATAGATGGAAAGGCCAAGGACAATGATTAAGAAGGGGATGCGCAGACAGATTGTTCTGCACTACATTCTTGTAGTTTTTTTGGCGCTTCTCCTCGTAGAAGTTATCTTCCTGCTGGCCATCAGAACATATTATTATGACAGTGTATACAGCAAGATTAAAAATCACATTTCTGTTTCAGAGTCGTTTTTTCAAAAGAACATGATACCAAGCGATAATAGCATCTATCTGCTACAAGAAGTACTGGAGAGGTTCTCATTGAGCAAGACGGAGCTGGAAATCTTATCGCTAAATGGGGATATCATCACTAGTTCCACTGGCTTTCAGCCGGATCGGACCATTACGACCAGTGATGTACCAGAAGCCGTTGGCGGCAGCGTTGGACGCTGGGTAGGGCGTCAGGCAGGCACGAATGAGAGCGTAATGGCGGTTTCCAAAATGCTGCAGATTCATGGACAGGATAAGTATGTCCTAAGGTATATTACTTCACTAGAAGAAATCAATAATGATTTGCTTAATCTTACCTTATTGTCTACTGCTATTGCTGCAGCTGTTATGGCTGTAGTTGTTGGGTTTAGCTTCGGACTGGCCAATTCGATTGTGAAGCCGCTGAATAATATTACGGCAGTTTCAGCGCAGATGGCCAAGGGGAGATTCAACGTACGGATTAAGGGAGACTATAAATTTGAGATTGGTGATTTGGCTTCAACGCTGAATTATATGGCTCAGGAAATTGTGCGCAGCAATCAGATTAAGGATGATTTTATCTCGTCCATTTCTCACGAGCTGCGGACACCTCTTACAAGTATCAAGGGCTGGAGCGAAACCTTGGTTTCCGGCGGGTATGATCCGGAGGAGACAAAACTTGGAGTCAGCATCATCTCCAAAGAAAGTGAACGTCTGATTGGGCTGGTGGAGGAAATTCTCGACTTTTCTAAGCTGCAGCAGAACCAAATGAAGCTGTCGATTGGGGTTGTAGATGTAAAGGTACTGCTACAAGAGACGATACTGAATGTTTGGGCTAAAGCGGAAAAGAAACGAATTCATCTGCTGCTGGAATGTGAAGACGCGATCTTTGTTAAAGGGGATGCCAATCGATTAAAACAGGTATTCTTGAACTTGGTAGACAATGCAGTGAAATTCTCACATGAAGATTCCAGTATTGAATTGTCAGCAAAGAGGCTGTCTGCTACAGAAACAGCGATTATGGTACGAGATAGCGGGATAGGGATTAGTGAAGCGCATATATCCAGAGTTAAGGACCGTTTCTTTCAAGTGGATGCACTTAATGGAGGAACAGGCTTGGGGTTAGCGATCTCACAGCAGATTGTAGAACTTCATAATGGGACACTTGATATGGCAAGTGAGCTTGGAAAGGGAACGGAAGTAACCGTCATCTTGCCTCTTACTGAACCACAGCCGGAAGTTAACTCAGATGAGGTAACTCAAATTACAGCTACCTTTCCTGAATTAGATGATTGGGAGACGTGACCTGAGATGGGGATAACGAAGAATTCGATCCGTATAGTTCGTGGAGAGCCTGATCGGGTTAACGACATCTTGAGGCTGTTGCAAGAAGCGGCAGGATGGATGGAGCGTAACGGGATTAACCAATGGACACCCGGACAATTTAATGAGACCGATATTGCAGGATATTTCGCTGACAGACATGTTTATTTAGCCCTTGACGATGGGGCTGTAGTTGGCATGTTCACGTTGCAATTCAGTGATCCACAGTACTGGGGCAGTAAAAATGATGAGTCCTACGCTTATTTGCACCGATTGGCTGTGAAAGACTCCCACCGCGGCCGAGGACTTGGACAGCAAATGCTTAAATATGCAGTAGTGCTAGCCAAAGATCTAGGCTGTAAGAGTCTTAGGTTTGACACTGTGGCACATAACATTAAGCTCAATCGTTATTATCAGAGCATGGGTTTTCACTACATGGGCACTAACGATATGGGAAATGGTCGTTTAGTGAACTTATATGAACATTTTGAGGAGAGTGCTGAGTCAGACCGTCTGATCCTCAGGTTTATATCAGAATCTGATTTTGAACACTTAAAGCGCTGGAGTGTTTCTCCAGAGTATCTGAAGCAGTGGGCAGGACCTTCGCTTACTTATCCTTTAGACGATGAGCAGCTTGTTAAATACTTAACGGATGCTAATCATCCAGGCTTATCCGATCGCCTTATCTTCTGTGCAATTCAGGAAGCTACGCAGCAGGTAGTGGGCCATATTAGCTTTTCTGCCATTGACCGGGTTAATCGTTCTGCACGTATCGGGAGGGTAGTAGTGGACCCTGAGTTTCAAGGTAGAGGCATTGGTAAACGGGTGATGCAAGAAATGCTTCGAATTGGATTTGAAGGTCTGGACCTGCATCGTCTGTCTCTAGGCGCTTTCGATTTCAATACAGCTGCCCTGAAAGCTTATGAAGCTGTTGGCTTTAAGCGGGAGGGTGTTCAACGTGAGTCCGCTTTATTCGGAGAGCATTATGTAGATTGTGTGGAAATGAGCATATTAGACAGAGAATGGACGGCTAGCCGTAATTCATAAGATCATTAATTCTTTACAACCGAAGGGGCTGTTGCTCTGGTCATGATCGACCAGGACAACAGCCCCTTTTTATATAAAGTATTTTTCTATATAATGGTTGTTATGAAGGAAGAACTTCACGCAAACGTCCTGTCTTCTCATACACATCCTGAAACAGACGGGAAGGTTGGTTTCGGACCGCCGGCTTGGCAGCCACAGTCTCATGTGGTCCAACGACAACGATATTATTTATGCTTCCCTTGATGACTGCGCCATCCTTAATGATTGCCCCTTCACCAATAATGGCATTCTCAATCAATACTCCACGACCAATGCGAGCTCCAGGCATAATAACACTTTGTTTGATCTGGCTCATCTTACCGATTTCTACCCCATTAAAGACTACAGAACGTTGTAGACTACCTTCTTGGGAGCAGGATTCATTCACGAGAGAGTCCGTTGACGGGATCTGTACACGTGGTTTATGAACTGCAAGCTTAGTCCGGCGAACCCGACTATACATAGGCCAATGAGTCTTGTCTAACTTCATGCCATTGTCTTTTTGCAGAAGGTCCATATGTGCTTCCCAGAGACTGCCGACTGTACCTACATCTCTCCAGTAACCCTTGAAACGGTAAGCGAATAAATCATCATTCTGATCCAGCATGGTAGGAATAACGTCTTTACCAAAGTCATGGCTGGAATTAGGATTAGCTGCATCCCGCAACAAGTGCTCCTTCAGATAAGCCCACTCGAACAGGTAGATACCCATTGAAGCAAGATTACTTTTTGGTACTTTAGGTTTTTCCGCAAATTCGGAAATTTTCAGATCATCGTTTACGTTCATTACTCCAAAACGACTAGCCTCATCCCAAGGAACCTCCATTACGGAGATAGTTGCTTTTGCTCCTTTTTCAATATGATAATTCAGCATCTTACGGTAATTCATATGGTAAATATGATCACCGGATAGAATGAGCACATGTTCTGGGTTGCGGCTATCAATAAAGTCAATGTTTTTATAAATCGCATCAGCAGTTCCTGTATAACTGTCTCTGCCTTCAACACCTGAAGGAAGCAATGTGACACCTTTATCCTTTTGACTAACTAAGCCCCAAGGCTCACCTTCACCGATATGATTATGCAAAGAGTCAGCTTCGTATTGTGTCAGAACACCTACTGTATCAATGTTCGAATTTACACAGTTACTTAGCGGGAAATCAATAATTTTATACTGTCCACCGAAAGGGACTGCAGGCTTAGCCATACTGGAAGTCAAGGGAGCCAATCTGCGGCCTTCCCCTCCTGCCAATAACATGGCGATACAATCTTTTTTGTTGTTCATTTGTTATCCCTCCCATTATTTTGTCAATGCTTGTAATATAAACTTACGACAAGCGCTTGAAACGACATAGGTGAAATATATTGCTTTGTAAACAGAAAAATTACAATTAATATTTCTTTATCAGAAAATCTTTTCTTTTAACATCAAAACATTTTCAAAATGGTAATATTCGGGTAAGGTAATAGGTACAAGCACATTGAAAAAGGTGGTGTAGAATTGGCTGAAAAAGCAAAAATCGAGACCCTTCCGTCAGCTGCTGATATCTATCTGTTCCATGAGGGCACCAATTATCGCAGCTATTCTATGCTGGGTGCACACACTGCCGCTGAAGAAGGCGTTACCGGTGTGCGCTTTACCGTGTGGGCTCCTCATGCGACATATGTAGGACTAGCTGGTGATCATAATGATTGGGACGGAACACAGGGCGTGGACTCGTTATATAAGATACCCGATTCAGGATTTTGGAGTCGTTTTTTTCCGGGAATACAGCCGGGAACTTTTTACAAATACAGGATTCTTGCCTCAGATGGATCAAGTTTCCTAAAAGCGGATCCTTTTGCTTTCAAAGCCGAGGTTCGACCGGCAACGGCTTCGGTAGTAGCAGAACTGGATGGCTACCGATGGGGAGATGCAGCATGGCGTCGGAAAAGCAAAGCGCCTTATCAACAACCAATGAACATTTATGAAATGCACTTCGGTACCTGGCGTCAAAAAGAAGATGGAGAGTTCTACACCTATCGGGAAATGAGCGAGCTCTTAATTCCTTATTTGGTGGAGCTGAACTATACACACGTGGAATTTATGCCGCTGGCAGAACATCCATACGATCTATCCTGGGGTTATCAAGGGACGGGGTATTTTGCGGCAACCAGCCGTTATGGCGAACCCCATGAGTTGATGTATTTGATCGATCAGCTGCATCAGGCAGGTATCGGTGTGATTTTAGATTGGGTTCCAGCTCACTTTGCCAAAGACGCACACGGATTACGTATGTTTGATGGAGCGCCACTTTATGAATATGCCGATCCAATGTTAGCTGAAAAACCAGGCTGGGGGACACTTTCGTTTGATTTCAGTAAGCCGGAGATTTCTTCTTTTCTTATTTCTAATGCGCTGTTTTGGTTTGAGTATTATCATATCGACGGAATGCGTGTAGATGCGGTTACCAGTATGCTTCGATTAGATTTCGAAAAGCGGGATCATCAATATCGGCGGAATGTTAACGGTGGATTGGAGAATCTGGAAGCCATCAAATTTATCCAGAATCTGAACAAGGCTATCTTTCATTATTTCCCAAAAGCATTGATGATGGCGGAGGAATCCAGTGCTTGGCCGGGGGTTACTGCACCAGTGCATGAAGGAGGCCTTGGCTTCAATTACAAATGGAATATGGGTTGGATGAATGATACGCTAGGCTACATAGAACATGATTTTGGTGGGCGCCCTTATCATCATAATTTACTTACGTTCCCAATATGTTATGCTTATGCCGAAAATTACGCATTGCCGCTATCGCATGACGAGGTTGTCCACGGCAAGAAGTCTTTGTTAGACAAAATGCCGGGTGCTTATGAACAGAAGTTTGCAGGGCTCAGACAGCTGCTGGGATATCAGATCTCACATCCCGGTAAAAAGCTTCTGTTTATGGGTGGAGAGTTCGGTCAGTTTATCGAATGGAAGGATCAGGAGCAGCTGGACTGGCTGCTGTTGGATTATGAGAGCCATCGTCGTATGCTTGCATACACGGCTGCACTTAATAAACTGTACCGCTCCGAAAAAGCGCTGTGGGAGCTGGATCATGCTCAAGAAGGTTATCAGTGGATTGATGCAGATGACAATGATCAAAGTGTGATTTCGTATATACGCCGAGGGAAGAAACCAGGAGATACGCTGCTTATTGTCATCAATTTCCAACCGGTAGAACGGCACAATTATCGTATAGGCGTGCCACGGGCTGGGACATATGAAGAGCTCTTTAGCTCCGAAAATGTAGAGTACGGCGGTTCCGGATTGCACAATGTCCCTCAAAAGAGCGTTAAGCTGGAATGGCACAATCAGGTGAACAGCATAGAGCTGACTCTTCCGCCCCTTAGCTTCCTGGTGTTTAAAAAAACGTCACGAATGGGTAAGAATAAAGAGGCAAAAGAGTTATAGATCTAAGTACGAATAGAGAATCCGTACAGTTTAAGGGGGAAATAATCATGAAGGTTTTATTTGCCGCAGCTGAAGCCCATCCTTTTGTCAAAACGGGTGGTTTGGCCGATGTCATTGGAGCACTACCTAAAGCGCTGAAGGCTGCCGGGGTAGATGTACGAGTGATTTTGCCTAAATATCGTGGGATTCCTGACAAGTTCACCGCTCAAATGGAGCATTTAACGGAAGTGTATGTTCCAATTGGCTGGCGAAAACAATACTGTGGAATTGAACGCATTATCTATGAGGGTATCCCCGTTTATTTTATCGACAATGAATATTATTTTGGGCGTGATGGAATTTATGGTTATATGGACGATGGTGAACGGTTTGCGTTCTATAATCGTGCAGTACTGGAGTGTCTGCCGGCCATTGATTTCCAGCCTGATGTTCTGCATTGCCATGATTGGCACGCGGCCGTAATTCCAATGCTCCTACAGGGGCATTATCGTCACAATCCATTTTACAGTGAAATGCGGAGTGTATTTACAATACATAACCTGTTGTATCAGGGAGTGTTTCCTTATGAGGTACTTGGAGAGCTGTTAGGTCTGGATAGCAGTTATTTTGGTAGTGTGGAGTACTATGGTAATGTGAATTTCTTAAAAGGCGGGATTGTATTCAGTGATCGGGTCACGACCGTTAGTCCGACCTATTCAGAAGAAATTCGCACACCTTATTATGGTTACGGCTTGGATGGTTTATTGAACGCACGGTCAGATGTTTTAAGTGGGATTGTGAATGGCATTGATACTAAAAGTTATAATCCAGCGACAGATTCCAGCCTTGTCACCCGTTATCGTTCAAATTTAACCAAGAAGACGGAGAACAAAGTAGCCTTGCAGGAAGAGCTGGGATTACCAGTAGATGCTAATATCCCAATGGTAGCTATGGTCACGCGTCTTGTGGACTCCAAAGGCTTAGATCTGCTTACCCGAGTGCTGGATGAGCTGCTATATCACGATGATATTCAATTTGTGCTGCTTGGAACTGGTGATGAATCCTACGAGCGTTGGTTCAAGGAAGCAGCATGGCGTTATCCGACAAAGCTGTCTTCACAGATCCTATTTAATGATGCACTCTCACGTAAAATATATGCTGCCAGCGATATCTTCCTTATGCCGTCCAAGTTTGAGCCATGTGGCATCAGTCAGCTGCTCGCTTTGCGCTATGGTAGTATACCCGTTGTACGTGAGACAGGTGGCCTCAATGATACTGTGCACGCTTATAATGAAGAAACCGGTGAAGGCAATGGCTTTACGTTCAGCAATTATAATGCTCACGATATGATGTTTACGCTGCGCCGGGCACTTTCTTTTTACAAGCAGCCTGAACATTGGAAAAAGATCACAAAAAATGCATTCGCGGGAGATTATAGCTGGAATGTATCCGCTCAGCAGTACATGGATATCTATGATGATATAACAAGATAAAGTTTAACAAATTCTGTAATGGGTTAATAAGGGATTGCACCCGGGAGTATGGTAAATACTCTGGGAGCAGTCCTTTTTTTATGACATAAGGGGATGAACAATCGAATGATTTAGCTAGTATAGGGGATAGTAAAAATGTATAAATCTTGCTTCATCGTGAATAAAAGCGGTTTTTTAGTTGTGTATTATAGAATTACCCTCATAGAAATCCATTAAAAGGAAGTTATTGTCACAATTATGCCTTTGCATATTCATGCGTTCTGATTTATAATAAGTCAGTCATTGGGTCAACTTAGATTTTTTCATATGAATAGGGGAGATATAGAAATGAACAAATGGGGTAAACTTAGTTTAGGAATGGTATTAGCGGTAGGTCTGCTCTCAGGCTGCGGTCAAAATAAAAATGATAATGATACCGCTGCTAGTGGTAATGCAAATTCCGGTGCAGTTACTAAAAAGCTGATTATGGGAACAAGTGCAGATTTTCCTCCGTACGAATTCCATAAAGTAGTGGACGGAAAAGATACCATCGTAGGTTTCGATATCGACATCGCTAAAGAAATTGCTGCTGACATGGGCGCTGAGCTTGAAGTTAAGGATCTGCCTTTTGATTCACTGCTTAACGAATTGTCCAGTGGACGTGTAGATATGGTGATTTCCGGTCTTAGCCCGACTGAAGAACGCAAAAAAGCGGTTGAACTCTCAGATATTTATTACAAAGCAGAGCAAGCTATTGTAGTGCGCGAAGCAGATAAAGATAAATACGCTACTATGGACGCGGTGAAGGGCACCAAAATTGGTGTACAGACAGGCTCTATTCAAGAAGAAATCGCCAAAGAGATTGAAGGCGCAAAGATCACTTCTCTTG
Organism: Paenibacillus sp. FSL R5-0636; assembly: GCF_037974255.1. NCBI lineage: Bacteria > Bacillati > Bacillota > Bacilli > Caryophanales > Paenibacillaceae > Paenibacillus > Paenibacillus sp. FSL R5-0636. The sequence continues at coordinate 3,889,173 of NZ_CP150232.1, read as the reverse complement.
GTAAAATCTCCGAGATCGTTCTGCAATTGCAATCTAACCGTATCGATACAGCAATTATTGAAGGACCTGTAGCCAAATCTTTTGTTAAGAATTTAGCGGGTCTTGTAATTACCGATGCTAAGCCTGAAGTAGAAGATGATGGATACGCAATTGGTATTAAAAAAGGCAATACAGAGCTTCTAGATAAAGTAAATGCAACACTTAAACGTCTAGAATCAGAAGGTAAGATTGATGAATATGTAGCGGCAGCCAGTGAGCTTGCTGAAAGCACGAAGTAAGGAATGGAGATTGTTTTAGGTCTGCTGAAGTAAATTGTATGTGTATTACAGAAAATAGCGGAACTTTGCTATTTTCTATTTTTTTGGAGATAGGGGGATAAGATATTGGATATTACTTTATTTAGAATGGCTTATGATTATCGTGATCTTTTCTTGACTGGATTACAATATACCTTGCTTCTTGCTGTTCTTGGTGTCTTTTTTGGCTTCATTCTTGGGATTATCGTCTCTCTACTACGGATGTCAAAATGGAGAGTGTTACGTTTCTTAGCCACTGCTTGGGTTGAATTTTTGCGGGGCACTCCAATGCTTGTGCAACTGTTTCTCATCCATTACGGGCTGGCGACGTTTGGGATTGAGTTTACTCCGATTCAGTCCGGGGCGATTACACTCTCCATTAACAGTTCTGCTTATCTGGCAGAAATATTTCGCGCCGGGATTCAGGGTGTCGATCGTGGACAAACGGAGGCCGCACGTTCACTTGGAATGAAACAAGGGATGACAATGCGTCATATTGTACTTCCTCAGGCACTTAAAAGTGTACTTCCGGCAATCGGTAATGAATTCATTACCATTATCAAGGAATCATCAATTATTTCATTTATCGGAGTAACGGATTTGATGTTTCAAGCTCGTACGGTTACAACGATTTCGTATGATGGTATGACACCACTCGTGATTGCTGCCTTTATGTATTTTGTTCTAACATTTACGCTTTCCAAGATCCTAGGTAGACTCGAAAGGAGGCTGAATACCGATGATCGCCGTTAAGAACCTGCAGAAGCATTATGGAAAGCTGGAGATTCTCAAGGGAATCGATTTGGAGATTAAAAAGGGTGAGGTTGTCGTTGTAATCGGGCCCAGTGGTTCGGGAAAAAGTACCTTTCTGCGTTGCTTGAATCTATTGGAGCAGCCTACAGGTGGAGAGATCACTTTTGAAGGGGAATCGATCACCTCAAAGAAGCATGATATCAATGCAACGCGTGAGAAGATGGGGATGGTTTTTCAACAGTTCAACCTTTTTCCGCACAAAACCGTTCTGCAAAACATTACACTCGCACCGATTAAAGTAAGAAAACAGCAACAGGCTGTGGCCGATAAATTCGCAATGGAGCTCCTCAAGACTGTAGGGCTTGAAGATAAAAAGGATGTTTATCCAGCTCAATTGTCCGGTGGACAGAAGCAGCGGATTGCGATTGCTCGTGCATTAGCCATGCAGCCGCATGTGATGCTTTTTGATGAGCCTACCTCAGCGCTTGATCCGGAAATGGTAGGAGAGGTACTTGAGGTTATGAAAAAGCTTGCCGAAGACGGAATGACAATGGTTATTGTTACACATGAGATGGGCTTTGCCCGTGAAGTGGGTGACCGCATTCTGTTTATGGATGGCGGGGTAATCGTTGAACAGGGTACTCCTGAACAAGTATTTGGTAATCCTACACATGCTCGGACTAAGGATTTTTTAAGTAAAGTATTATAAAGAATTCGTCAAAACGGCCCTGGACAAGTATCCGGTGGCCGTTTTGTTATAGGGTCCTGAGGGTAATGTGGGGATATATCGCTGGGACTGAGTTCATTTATTTATGTAAACCATGTATAATAGATGGTCAGTCAATCAACAGGAAAAGGAGTACATACATAATGAGAGATGATCTACGCCGGATAGGCATTATTGATATTGGTTCGAACTCCATTCGTCTTGTGATTTATGATACAACGCGCGAAGGAGGCTATAAGATCATCAAGGAGTGTAAGTACTCCGCTCGCCTTAGTGAGAAGATTACGAAGGAGAATAGACTGGAACAAAAGGACATGGAAACGATTGTTCCGGTCTTGCGGCAGTTTAAGGAAATCTGCAATGCTTTTGCAGTGGAAACCATTCGGGCGGGTGCAACGGCAGCTATTCGTAATGCAGCTAACTCAAGCGAAATAATAAGCTTTTTGTCACAATCCTCTTCCATTCCGATTGAGGTGATCAGTGGCCACCAGGAGGCATATTATGGCTTCTTGGGTGTTATTAATGCCTTTAATGTAGAGGATGGTTATGTCATTGATATTGGTGGCGGGAGTACTGAAATCACTCTTTTTTGTCAGCGGCGTTATCAACATAGCATTTCTTTCCCGTTCGGGGCAGTAAATACCAATCTAATGTTTGGTCAAGGTGGGAATTGGAGCGATGAGCAGATTCACAAGCTGCAGACCTTTGTTCTGGGCAGGCTGGTTGAGCATGATTGGCTAAATGCCAAAGCTGGTCTTCCTTTATTCGGTTTAGGAGGGACGGTTCGTTCTTTGGGGAAGCTGGATCAGAAGACACGAGCATACTCATTGCCTAACTCCCACGGTTATACGATGACCAGTGAGACAATCGAGCACTTTATGAACACCCTACCTTCAATGCCTTACGAAAAACGTAAGGATTTAGATGGATTATCTAAGAGTCGGGCGGATATCATTGTATCCGGGTTGATTATTTTCCATACGGTGTATCAGTATATTGGGGCGAGTGAGGCGATAATCAGCGGGGAGGGACTCAGAGAAGGTTTGCTGCATGATCTGTTGGAGCCGGAGCAGCCAGTGCGTGATAGTGCTTTAGAATATAGCTTAAACACGATTATTCGCTTTGATATTCATACCTCTAAACGGTATTTAGATCATATCAACAAGCTAGCGCTCAGCCTGTTTGACGCATTTAAAGATGAATCGAATAGAGCAGAGCACGAGATGTTAATCTATGTGTCCATCATGCTGCATCGTACGGGAACGAATATTAACTATTACCAATCCAAACGACATACTTTGTATTGGTTGATGAATTCACCGATTCGTGGACTTACCCACCGTCAGCTTATTCTTTGCGCTATGATTGCCTCATACAGCACAAAAAGCCGGAAGCAGAAATTGTCCCAACAACATAAGGACATTTTGCTGCCATCCGACGAAGAGTGGATTCATAAGCTCGGATCGCTTGTCCAGCTTAGCATTGCGCTGGACAGCACGGAGATTGGAATTGTAAGCGGCCTGAAGGCCAATCTGCACGGCAATACGCTTCATCTGGACTTAGAGGGCGCATCGTCACTGCTAATTGGCCTAGAGGACATTGAGAACGCGATAAAAGCATTTAAGAATGCTTGGGCGGTGAAGGTAAAACTCGGCTTCCCTTCCAACGTGTAACATCCATTGCAGCAAACTGGCTCCGGAAAGGGGCCTTTTTGTCGTCTGGTTGTTCGTAATATCCATTAGCCTGCAAGAAGCTGGCTTTAACATTATCTTGTAGAGACAACTCTAGAATCTTGACGATCTGTTTACGGATGCCGCTGTCTCTGACAGGACACATCAGCTCAATCCGGCGGGTTAGGTTTCTAGTCATCCAGTCGGCACTGGATAAATACACCTCAGGTTTGCCGCCATTTTCGAAATAATAGATCCGGGAGTGCTCCAGAAAACGGTCTACGATACTGCGTACTGTAATGTTTTCACTTAAGCCCTCTATTCCCGGACGTAGGCAGCAAACCCCTCGCACGATTAAGTCAATGGAGACACCGGCTTGGGCTGCGCCATATAAATCGTCGATCACTTGCTGATTAGAGAGTGAGTTCATCTTGGCGATTATGCGTGCGGGTCTGCCTGCCCGCGCATGTTCAGCTTCACGCATCATTAGCTTTTGCAGGGATAAGCTCATATTCGTTGGCGCTACAATGAAGGAATGCCAGTCAAAATTAGCCGAATATCCAGTCATTTGATTAAACAGCTCGGAAGCATCCAGTCCGATATCGCTTTGGGCGGTGAATAGACTGAGATCCGTGTAAGCCTTGGCTGTACTGTCATTATAGTTTCCTGTGCCTACATGCACGTAACGACGCAGTTCAGGGCCTTCCTGGCGGACAATCAAGGTCACTTTGGCATGCGTTTTGAGTCCGATCAGACCATAAACGACATGACAGCCTGATTTTTCAAGCTGGCGTGCCCAAGCGATGTTCCGTTCCTCATCAAATCGGGCTTTTAACTCTACAACCACTGTAACTTGCTTGCCAGACTCCGCAGCATTGGCTAGTGCAGTGATAAGTGGAGAATTTCCGCTGACGCGGTATAAGGTCATTTTAATAGCCATCACTTGCTCATCTTCTGAAGCTTGAATGATAAAGTCTGTCATCGCATCAAAAGACTCGTAAGGGTGGTAGACTAATACATCCCGTTCACGCAGCACCTCGAAGAAATCCTCGTTTTCTTGAAATTCAGCAGGGTAGACCGGCTCAATAGGTGGATAGTTCAAGTAACTAAAACCTTTTAAGCTTCCGGCAAAATTACGAAGAAAGCCCAGATCGAGCGGACCTTCTATTTCAAATACGAAGTCCTCCAGCTCAAATTCAGCTTGTAGCTGCTCAAGAGCATAGGGATGGATACCTTTTTGTACCTCCAGACGAGCAGGCACCCCGCGACGACGCTTGCGCAGCTCTTTTTCGATCTCTTCCAGCAGATCCTCGGCACCTTCCTCATCGATAGTAAGATCTGAGTTACGAGTCAAACGAAACTCACTAACCGCAACAGGTTCGTAACCGCTGAATAAGGTTTGAATGTGATGGCGGATCACATCTTCAATAAATACAAATTGTCTTTTCTTACTATTAGAGCGGTGTGGAAGAGGGATACATCTTGGCAGATTCGAAGGAATTTGCAGGATAGCAAAATAAGGCTCCTCTTCAAGGCCATTCTTACGAGTAAGAACAACAGCTAGGTAGATAAACTGGCTGTGCACGAGTGGAAACGGCCGGCTCTGATCAACAGCCATTGGCGTAAGTACAGGATAGATGATATCCCGGTAATACTGTTCTATGGACTGCTCTTGGGCATGGGTAAGATCCTTATAATCCACAAATACGATGCCTTCTTTATGCAAACTCCGCGAAATATCACGGAATGTCCGGTATTGATCGGCAATGATTTTGGTTACGCGTTTGATGAGGCGTTTATACAGCCCGGAAGGGGTGTAGCCTGTGAAATCTTTTTTAGTATAACCCGCCCGGATCTGATCTTGAATTCCCGCTACGCGAACGCTTATGAATTCATCCAGATTGCTCGAGACGATTGCCAGAAATCTGGCACGTTCCATTAAAGGGTTATCAGGGTCCTGCGCCTCCTTGAGTACACGGCGGTTAAATTCGATCCAGCTCAAATCCCTATTGAGGTAAGCAGTGGCTGGACTGCTTTGGTTGTTTTTAATCTCTTCTGTATTCATGGGACCTCCAAATATGCTTCGATGTCTGTATCTCAAATCTATTTATCATATTCTATCATTTTACTATTGGATGAGGCACGAAATGTTAAATCTATGTAAAATCTCAAAGAATATTATTTAATTATCTTATATAATAGGATAAGATTGTCGCTAATTAGTTAACATAATAAAAATTATGTTAACTTCTTAATGAATCAAAGACAATAATTAAACATGTTATTTCAGAATGGTAACAATTACATACGCATAGGTTACAAAATTGTGATATATTAAGTCCTGTCAGTTTTACAAAAGACAACAATACATCAGGACATCACACAAGATGTACATAAGTACAGGAAATGTACACGAGCGTATACGGAAGTCATACCGCTTACGCCCATCTAAAGAGGAGGCATTTATGAAGAACAAGTTCAGAACCATTAAAACCCTTGCTGCAGTTATGGGAATTAGTGCATTGCTGCACACCGCTCCTGCTTTTGCAGACAGCGTTCATATTGCAAAGGAAGGCAATACTTTCTATACTCTTTCTCAACAATATAATGTCGGTGTTAATGATCTAATGAAAGCTAATCCAAACGTTGCAGCTCTTAATATTTACGATGGACTTAAAATAACGATCCCTAGTAAAATGCAAGCAGAAGCTGTAGCTACGACAGAAACTCCAGTGCTTACCCCAAGCCTGAATGTTACTCCAGAATCAAAAACAGTTGAAGCATGGGGCAAGTCATTTAACTATGAGAAAACGATACAAGTTAAGGCTTCTGCTTATTCCTCAGCGGCTAGTGAGAATGGAGGCTGGGGTGCGGTTGATTATTTTGGAAACCCACTGAAGCTAGGAACCATTGCGGTTGATCCAAGTGTAATTCCTCTTGGAACAAAAGTGTTGGTTACCGGCCATTCACACTCAGGATTGCCTAAAGAAGCTTTTCTGGCTACTGCAACCGATATGGGAAGTGCCATTAAAGGTAACCGCATCGATATCTTTATTCCAGGCAGCCAAAGCTTTGTAGCGGATTTTGGTTATCAATATGTACAATTATACATTGTTAAATAGCTAGCTAAAAATATAGAGATTTATACAGAGATATGGAATGGTTTTAAATAGGTTAAATAAGAAACGGAGGGAGTCCTTAGCGGCTGCCTCCGTTTCTTATTTATTTATTTATTTTTAGAGACCTGCAGCAATTGAGGCACGGTAACGAAAGAATAGCCGCGTTTACGCATAATCGTGATTACCTCAGGTAAAGCCTGAATCGTTCCACTAAGATCACTACCCGGCCCACCTCCACCATGCTGAAGGATAATTGCTCCTTTTCCTGCATTAGCTAAGATGTTATTTCTAACTTGAGTTTTGGAAAGTCCCTTCCAGTCCAACGAATCCACATTCCAATTTACGAGCTTATAACCATGATTTTTTGCCCATCTCAATTGTTGCTCAGAGATATCTCCATAGGGTGGACGAATCAGGCGTGGTTTATATCCGGCCAAGGTTTGAATAATGTTCTCGGTCTCAATGATCTGTGATCTGAAATCATGCATCTTCAGCTTCACAAACTGAGGATGGTCATAAGAGTGATTTCCAATAGCATGTCCTTCTCTAATCATCCGCTTCACTAGAGCAGGATGTTTCTCAGCTCGGCTTCCTACCACGAAGAAGGTTGCTTTGACATGATATTTTTTAAGAACATCTAGCAATTGGGGTGTAAACCTTGGGTCAGGCACATCGTCAAAAGTTAAGGCGATGACTTTATTCCGAGGACCGCTGGTCTTAAAGGTCTCGGGATATTTGTGTAATAGCTGACTCAGAGACAAGCCCTTAGTGTTCTTATTGTTGCTGCTCGTTGAATTATTTGTAGTAGAAGTTCCCGCAGATATCGCCTTGTCTTCGTCAGTGGTCTGCGTACTTTTAATTTGATCCTGTGAGGACTTCTGATTCTGAGCTGGAGCTGAAGCAACCTCTGCTGAAGAGGTTGGAAATAGCAGGACAATGATTGATCCTAATACTACCAGCAGTTTCTGGACTCTCCGTTGATCATACATCCCCAAATGCCTCCTTTACTACCTGATCATCACCATATTCTTCATTGTTATCTCCATTGAAGGATGAATTTATGCCGTTTCTTCAAGGTCTCTGGTAAAGATTTCTTGCACACACTAATGCGTGTATACTAAATAGAACGGGATATTCCCGGGCCAATTATAGACAGGTGGAAGGATGGGGACAAGGATGTCAGAATTGTTTGCACCTTATGAATTGAAGGGTTTAACGCTGAAAAATCGTATTGTTATGCCACCTATGTGCCAGTATTCGGTGGATAAAGAGGATGGCATCCCCAATGATTGGCATTTTGTTCATTATGTAAGCCGTGCTATTGGAGGTACTGGTCTAATCATTGTCGAGATGACTGGAGTACATCCGGACGGTAGAATAACGAACCGGGATACAGGGATTTGGAGTGATACGCATATAGAGGCGTATCGTAAGCTCACAGATAGTGTACATGCCTATGGAGCAAAAATAGCCATTCAACTAGGGCATGCCGGACGTAAAGCGGTCGATGCTGAGCCGCCGGTTGCACCTTCTGCAATTCCTTTTGATGCTCGTTCTAAGCAGCCACAGGTGCTTTCTAAGGAAGGCATCCTTGAGATGATAGAAGCCTTTCGTGATGCCGCTCGTAGAGCTGTGGAGGCAGGATTTGATACTGTGGAGATTCATGGTGCGCATGGTTACTTAATTCACCAGTTTCATTCACCTCTGTCCAACCTCAGAGAGGATGAATATGGACAAGATCCTGCACTTTTTGGAGAACAAGTAGTTGCAGCAATCCGAGAAGTAGTGCCAGTAGATATGCCCTTGATCATGAGGGTATCCGCGAAAGAATATGTTGATGGTGGATATGATGCTGCCTATGCCCTGGAGTTTTGCCGCCGATATAAGGATGCTGGAGTGGATATGTTCCATGTGTCTTCAGGTGGTGAAGGGCCCATTGGCTCTAATGGTGGACCTAATGCGGGCCCAGCCTACCAAGCAGATCTGGCAGAATATATTCGCAGTGGATTACAAGTGCCAGTAATTGCGGTAGGACGGCTTGAAGCCTATTCTGAGGCACAGTCCATCATTGCAGAAAAAAGGGCGGAGCTTGTAGCTATTGGCCGTGGGATGTTAAGTGATCCTTATTGGGCTTTACATGCTGAAGAAGCGCTTGGTGGCGTACATGATGTACCTACACCTTATGAACGTGGGATTTGGAAAAGAGGCTAGACCGTTTTCGATGTGAAGTTTGTCACAGATTTTATGCTCCTTCTAAGGCAATCTTAATAAAGATAAAATTTGAAGGAGCTTGATAACGTGGGGACGGTTCTAAGTAACGAACGGCTGACAGATGGTGTGTATCACCTTAAGGTAGAGACGAATAGTGGCGGAGCAATGGGTCAATTCTACATGTTACGGGCATGGGGAGCTTACCCCATCCTATCCAGACCCTTAAGTATACATGAAGTACACGAGGATAGTGTTGAATTTCTGTATCACGTAGTTGGGGAAGGTACGGAGATATTCTCACGACTGGGTTCAGGTGATTCGGTAGAGCTTGAGGGCCCTTTTGGAAATGGATTTCCACAGGTCGAAGGGAAGGTTGCGCTCATCGGCGGTGGGATCGGAATTGCACCGCTTTATTATTGTGCGAAGCAGCTTCCGGGGAGTGATATCTTTTTGGGCTTTAGCCGTGAAGCTTACCGGACAGAAGCGTTTCGCCCACTTGCAAGTGAGCTTGTAGTCGATGTTGGCGGTTTAATTTTGGATAGTGTGGATTTCAGCCAATATGATCATGTCTTTGTCTGCGGCCCACACCCTATGCTTAAAGCTGCTCAACGTAAAGGCATTGCTGCTGAAGAAGCAGGCATTAGAACGAAAGTATACCTTTCTCTAGAGAACCGAATGGCTTGTGGGATTGGAGCCTGTCTGGTCTGCAGTGTATCCTGCCGTGATGGTCAAAAGAAGGCCTGTGCAGACGGACCTGTGTTTCTTTCTGAGGAGGTGATTTTCCATGACTAAGTTGAACACAACAATTGCTGGCGTTCATTTTAAAAATCCAATTATAATGGCCTCTGGAACGTTTGGTTTTGGCCGTGAATATGGCAAGCTGTATGATGTGTCTCTGCTGGGTGGAATCTCTGGCAAGGGGTTAACCCTCAATCCGAAAGCGGGGAATCCCGGCACTCGTGTATATGAGACAGCTTCTGGTATGCTGAATAGTGTGGGACTCGAGAATCCGGGTGTAGCTGCATTTATAGATAAAGAATGCCCTTATTGGGAAGCACTCGATACTGCTCGTTTGGTCAACCTGGGTGGAGGCACACTTGAAGATTATGTTCTTGGTGCTGAGATGATTCAGCGGGATGCAGATGCTCGTGCGAGTGCAGGTAAGACAGCAGTGGACATGATTGAATTGAATATTTCTTGTCCAAATGTTAAAGAGGGCGGCATTGTGTTTGGGATCCAAACTTCAGAAGCTCAAAAAGTAGTACAGGCTGTTAGACGCGCAACTAAACTGCCTCTCGCTGTAAAGCTGTCGCCGGGAGCCGAAAATATCGTTGAAATGGCACAAATGTGTCAGGAAGAGGGGGCAGACGCTGTCTCGCTCATCAACACGATCTCAGGAATGAAGATTGATGTCCGCCGCAGAAGCAGTGTATTCAATAACTTATATGCTGGATTGTCTGGACCTGCGATTAAGCCTGTCGCTCTGCGTATGGTGCATCAAGTTGCACAAAACGTAACGATTCCCGTGATCGGAATGGGTGGCATCACTTCAGCGACGGATATCATCGAGTTTATTATGGCAGGTGCTGCAGTTATCCAAGTGGGAACTTATAATTTCATGAATTTGCGTGCAGGTAGTCAGCTAGTTGCAGAGCTTGAGCAATTTATGGTTGAAGAAAATATTCAATCACTAGAGGAAATACGGGGCATTATATAAAGTGAAGCAGTGAGGGGAATACTATTGACTACTAACCAGATTGATCCTGAGGATATTGAGCTGAAGGCGACGGCTGTCGGACGTGATCTCTTGCTCTTAATTAGTGGAGGTGTTCGGCATATTGGTGCCACGAGTACTGCTTATCTGGAGGGGGAGCAGGTTAAAGTACTGACTTCAGCGGTTCCTCATCATAAAGAGCACACGATAAGCGAGCCCATTGCGATCAAAGTAGCTGAAGCGCTGAACAAGACGGTCACAGTAGTGATGGGGATTCATTACGACAATCTCACGAAAGAAGGTATTATGGAAGTCGTGGAAATTGTGAATTTAAAAGTAAATCAATATTTAGCGCAACAAATATGAAACGGTAGTGGCAATTCTACGTAAAAGATAGCATGTGAGGAATTAAATTATCTTTTGGAGGAATGAAACCATGTCTATATTTAAAAGATTGCGCGATTTAACCATGTCTAATGTGAATGCGATTATTGACAAAGCAGAAGACCCGATTAAAATGACAGATCAATACATTCGTGATATGACCGAAGATTTAGAAGATGCAGAAAAAGCTGTAGCGGCGCAAATCGCCATTGAGAAGAAATTCAAACAGCTGTATGAAGAACAAGAAGCGCTTGTTAACAAACGTACCCAACAGGCTCATGCAGCAGCTCAAGCGGGTAATGTTGACCTTGCTCGCCGCGCTCTGGAAGAGAAAAATGCTGCTGAAGCTAAACTGGTAGAATACAAAGCCAGCTTTGATCAGAACAAAGCCTCTGCGGATAACCTTCGTGGCAAGCTTGAAGAGATGCGCAAACAGCTTACCCAAATGAAGAACAAACGTGAGACATTGGTTGCACGTTATAACGCTGCCAAAGCTCAAACCGAGATCAACAAAGCAATGAGCGGATTTAGCTCCGATTCAGCGTCTGCAGGTCTCAAACGTATGGAAGATAAAATGCTGCAAGCAGAAGCTCAGGCTGAAGCCAGCAATGAGATGAGTTCAGGCAATAAATCTCTGGATGATGAATTCGAGAAGCTGAACAAAGATCAAGCGGTTGAAGATGAACTGGCGGCTCTGATGAAACAATACGAGAAGCAATAACATTTGATCTTTAGTCGGTTCACGGCTGGTGTTCACAGGCGAAGGAGAGACAGAAATTCGTTTCTTCTTCGCTTTATCTATGCTTATGAAAGGCATGCAAAATGATTAAGCGGGGGCTATAGAATGGATCTCCATATTCTGGTGTCCATGGTCGTGTGGACGGTGAGCGGCGCTGTGTTGCTGTTTGTACTGATGTATATAGATTCACTTTTTACTCGTTATAACGATATAGAAGAGTTAAAGGCTGGAAATATGGCGGTGACTACACGGTTTGTAATGAAGCTTCTAGCTCAGGCCTTCATTTTATCTTCATCGATAGCGGCTTCCAATAGTTTGCTAGATGCGTTGCTGATTTCGTTAGTATCATTTTTACTTTTGTTAATTTTAGAAAGAACGGTTCGGCTTCTACTAGCAAATTGGGGGAAGCTGGATCTGGATCATGGTACACAGCTTGGTAAAATCGGATATGGCCTGCTATCAGGTTCACTGCAAATTACGGGTGCTTTAATTATTACTGCCTTTATGTAGGAGGAACGATCAAGTTGAGTATGTGGAAACGTATAGGTAACCTTTTCTCTAAGCCAGCGCCTCAGGAAGTTCAAAAAAGTATGCTTAATTTGTCTCCCGGAGACATTTGTGAAGTATCGCTTGTCACCTATGAAGTCACTGGCCGGACACATAATCGGGGCCGTAATGCTGTAGTTCTGACCCTTAGAGATGGAAGCCAGATATCTTATCTTCATATAGAAGAGCGGGAACAGCTGCAATATGGATTGTACAGACCTATCGATGGGCGGTTAGATAATCCTGCTGAGGTTCCAGCAACTCTTGAGCTCGATGGCTATACATTTTTCCTGGAGGAAGAATATGAAGGTTTTGTCGCTGTTGCAGGTCAGACGCCATTTATGAATGGTGGAGAGCAGCATGTGTGGCAATATCAATCAGATGATTCACGTCTACTGCGCGTAGAGTGGCAACATGGACGGTTTATGCTTTATGAAGGGGAGAAAATAATCCCTGGGGATGTAAAGGTAATTAGAGCATCCTAGCCTAGTAGAGAAGTAATGGATCACTATACCGGGAAAACATTTTTGTAGAAAAGGCTGCTGCCCATAAACATGGATGGTGGCCTTTTGTGTTTATAATTTTACTTCAAGAGGTCTCATGTTAAAATAATACCTATTACTGCAAACATCGACGTTTCAGAGCGGAGGTCTTTATGAAGGATAATAAATTTCAGCGTGAAGCACTGAAAGTAAAAGAAGCTCAGGCCAAAATAATCAAATATGCCAATCTGCTAGAATCAGAAGACGTACCACTGGATGAGTGTTGTGGACGTTATTTGGCTGAAAAAGTGATTGCTCCACACCCATTTCCTGCGTTTAATCGATCTAGTATGGATGGATATGCGATTATCGCGGGGGATACCCGTAACTGTGTTAATGGACAAGTTGTATGGTTAGAAATTGTGGATAATATTCCGTGTGGCGCAGTGCCTGCGGTAGATATAACTCCGGGAACAGCCGCAAGAATTATGACTGGTGCACAAGTACCGGTTGGGGCTGATGCTGTGGTGATGCTGGAGGTCACGGAGAGACGTGAAGAGGAAGGAAAGACTTACGTTGGTATTCGAAAAAAACTAGAAGCAAACAGCAATATCACACCTCAAGGTTTCGAATTAAGCCAAGGTGATCTTGTATTGCCAACAGGAAGGTTAATCTCTGCGGGGGATATAGCTGTTCTTGCAGCGTTTGGATTACATACCGTGAAAGTCTATCGTCGTCCCAAGGTAGCCATCTTTGCCACAGGAACAGAGCTGCTGGAAGTGCATGAGCCGCTGGAGCCTGGCAAAATCCGCAATAGTAACTCCCCTATGCTCGAAGCTCTAGTCAAAGAGACAGGGGGTGTTCCAGTAATGTTAGGCGCTATTGTGGATGATCTGGAGCTGGCTAGAAGTAAAGTACAGATGGCGCTGGAAACTTATGATTTTGTGATCACAACGGGTGGCGTTTCTGTGGGGGATTATGATATCATGGGCGACTTGGTTCGTGAACAAAGTGGTAATATGTTGTTCAACAAAGTGACGATGCGTCCAGGAAGCGTAACTACTGCTGCGGTTAGAGGGGGTAAGCTGCTGTTAGCTTTATCCGGGAATCCGGGGGCTTGTTTCGTTGGGTTTCAACTGTTTGCACGGCCTGTGATTTCACTGATGCAAAGTGCTTCTCAGCCTTTTTTACCGGAATGGAACGTTACACTCGGTACAGATTATAAAAGAGTGAATAATTTTACTAGATTTGTGCGAGCTCGCTTAGAAATAAAAGACGGCAGCTTGTTTGCTTATCCGGCACTCATTGATGAATCTTCCGTAACGGTCACGATCAAGGATAGCGACTGTTTGATAGTTGTACCCCCAGAAGAAAAGGGGCTATCTGCCGGAGATAAGGTAACGGTGATCAAGCTGCCAGGAGAGATTCGGGGCTAGATGTGGATGGTACTCTGCCCATCGATGATGAACAAAATTTCACCGCAGATATTGGAGTAATTAAAGGTATTTGATATCCACGCACGCACAGAAATCGTCATAGAATTGCTAGGTCAACGGTATTATTTCCAACATTTCAACATATGAAAAATTCACAATAGATAAGCAAAAAAACAGCGTTCCTGCTAACCCAATAGTCGCTAACAACCGGTTTTAAAGGGAGGGTTACCCCAGAAATTAGAATAAGAAAACCCACTTGCGTACCGTAAGTGGGTTTTTAGTGCAACAATAATCGGGTTAGGGGTGCCCGCCGAATGTAATTCAAATTTGAAGAAAAGCGAGAATGAAATGTCCGGGTAGACGACACAATCATAGCAATTCTCCTTTCGGAAGAGTCGCTGCTCTGCTGGTTGGAGTTATTAGCCTGCGCCAGTGCCGAGATTAATCACCCACAGATGCTTAAGGACTCAGATGATCTTATTTGCATATTTATCACCTTTTAAGCGGGGTTTCGGACCTCAGCGTCGCTATTTCATAGCATGGAGCTCATATTTGCGTATTTCAGGCCAATAGCGACCTTGAGGTCCGTTAGCCACCCAAATATGAGATAATCTTGCGTTTAAGGTCAGCTAAGTCCGATAACAACTCTGCAATAGCGAAGAGCGGCTACTCATCCGAAGTATGAGCTCCCTTTGTGATGATTAATTATCGACACGCCGCTCGATCGCCTCAGACATCGTTTTATCCGTTAGATGAGCGTAGATCTCAGTTGTCTCGGTGGATGCGTGCCCGAGCTGTTCCTTCGTTTTATAAATATCATTTTGCAGATAATAATCTGTTGCAAAAGAATGACGCAGCTTATGAACCGTAAGATACGGTTTACCAAAGCGTTTAGCGTACTTAATAATCATTTCTTGAATCGCACGTTTGGTCATACGTTTGCCTTCTTGACGCCCGTTAGGGAGAGAGATAAATAAGGCCTTTTCTCTCTTGGGTGTTTTGTAGCGAGATTGGCGCAGACTAAGATAAAGAGCTAGATCATCTTTAGCTTGCTCTCTAAAATAGACGGGTGTCTTAAACGTTTCGTCATTATTCCCTTTGCGGGTGACATAGAGCAGCTTGTTGTTAATATCCAAATCGTCTACGTTTAGATTGACTACCTCAGATACACGCAGGCCAGAGTTCAGAATCAAGCTGGCAATACAGGCATCACGCTCGTGATTCAATTGAAACGAATAATAAGCCTGTTTGTTGCCTTCCACATCCCGTCCATACCCTTCATAAATGTACCCCACAAACTCCAGTAATTCCTCATCTTCCAAAATCTTACCCTTTAATTTAGCGGCAGTATCCTTTGGCTTATGTGTTCGTTTGACCTCAACCTTAGCCATAATGTTTCGCTTAAGCAATGGATAAAAGTTCTCGTCCTCAGCGATTTGACTTAAATAATGAAATAAGGAGCGTAATGCAGATAGTTTACGGGATACAGTAACACGAGTGTTCGTACCTTCGGCTCGGGTAGTTAGATGCAACCGATATCCGACAATACTGTCCATATGTAGGGTTTCCAATTCTAGAAGCGTGATCTCGGTATTTGAGCCGGCTTGGGATAAGCCCTCTGCCCGCAACCAGCCGAAAAAAGATTCATAATCCCGGATATACTCCAGCAGTGTGGAGGGGGAGAGATCAGGCCGTTTATAGTCAATAAACTGCTGAACGAACCAGGGCATGAGGGGTAGCTTTTGATCAAGTTTTTTACGGTCATCGTTCTTTTGAACGCTCATGTGATTCACCTTTTTCCATAGATTGCATAAAATCTCTTCCTTCTATCTTAACATGTTTTGTCCCAGATTGGACTTCGAATGAAGGGAAAACTAGGGCCGAGCCTTGCTCCTGATGCCGGTAAGCTTTATGATGTGAAGTAAACATAAATGTCAGAGGTGCACATAATGAAACTTGAAATTGAGCTGGTTCCCAAAGAACGTAAGCATACTATAAGCAGATTAATGCAGTTCTACCTATATGATTTCACCCGTTATTTGGAATTTGAAGTCAATCAAGACGGGGTATTTCCGGCCTATCCGGGACTAGAAGCTTATTGGAGTAGCGGGAATAATAAATTCGCATATTTGTTTAAGGTGGACGGGCATATTGCTGGTTTTGCTTTGGTGGACAGGTTATTGCGTAATCCTGAAGGCCAGTTTTATATGACTGAGTTTTTTGTGATGCAAAAATACCGCCGAAGTGGTGTAGGTACATGGGCTGCGCATAAGCTATTTGATATGTACTCTGGTGAATGGAAGGTTTCACAAGTCCGTGCGAATACGCCCGCTCGTGATTTCTGGCATAAAGTGATCGGGGACTATACCCATGGAGAGTTTCAAGAGCGCTTTAATCCACAACAAGGCAACCCCAGCCAATACTTCAACACATTAACTATTAATCGAATTAAGAAATGAAAATCCGTGTGTTTTCGGGTTTTTCTTAAAGAAGGAGTTTACCATTAACAGCAAATGGAATGGAAAAGTGGTGCTAAGCGAGTGAGAGCTAGACAGTGGAGGATGACCAAGAGAGCGTCAAGAAGGACGGCTAGGAAACTGTATTTTTTTATATAACTGGCTAGCTATTAAGAATATATACGAATTGTAAAGTAATGAGCATCTAATGCTCTCTACTTTAGTTAACATAACATTATTTATGTAAACCAATTAAAACCATTCACCATAAAAAGGGTCGTTGGTTTATTTTTTGTGTTCAAAATACCCAGTCAGTGAGGGCAATATTGCATATCTTATGATGTACTCAATTACAAAGGAGGAGTCAACAATGGGCGAATTTGCAGGAGGATACGGTGGTTTCACTTCCACAGGAGCTATTCTGGTTCTGTTTATCCTGTTGGTTATCATTACTAAAACCCTCTGTCTGTAATCCTTTAACTTCACAAATTAAAGGTTCCGTCAGTCTAAATGACTGGCGGATTTTTTATGTCCAGATATGTACATTGGAGGAGGGGAATACATGTGACTAAGGATATTGACATAATACTAATCCAAAACATATATTAAACAGTGTTCAAAGATTAAACAGTGTTCAACACATGAGGAGACAAATTTATGACTAAAGAACAACGAAAAGTACGTGAGCGTGAAGAAATGAGGAATCTAATCCTGCAAAATGCAGCTTTATTGATTGCTGAAGAGGGAATAGAGAAGCTCTCTATCCGAAAAATCGCTGAGAAAATCGAATATTCACCGGGAATTATTTATCATTATTTTAAAGGCAAAGAAGAGATTATCGAGAACTATTTGCAACAAAAATATACGGATATGCTTACTGAGCTTCAGTCTGTGCAACAAGAGGTACAGCAGGAATTACCTCCAGATACACTTTTAAAACGATCATTGGAGAAGTTCATCAGGATGTCTCTTTCCACGGGTGTAGAATACCGGAATGTCATGCTAAACGATACGCCGGCTGTTCTTAGTTACACAGCTGTTCTATTTAGAGGAGCAGCACAGGAGCGTAAAGCGATTGGGATGCTCTGCCAGGGCCTGTTCAGATTTGAAGCACAGAAAAACCGTGAGGAAGCTTTCGTAGAACTCACTGCTCAGGTGATATGGAGTGCAGCGTTCGGTTTAATTATGCGTTTGCTTGTCGAAAAAGATCTGCCTGATGATCAGGTCGAAGCTCTGATTTCATGTCATTTGGATTCAATGGTTGCTATTGCCTCCAGGTAAAATCTAAATATTTTCATGAAGGGAGGGGGAGGTTGTTATAAAACATATAAGGAAAGTCGTAGTGCTGTCGGTGTTGATTTCGGTTATTGCAGTGTTTGCAACAGCGGTTGGGTTGTTTTCAGATGGGATAAGTGATGGAACAAAATATACTTTTACGTCAATATGGGGCGAGGATGTAAAGCTTCAGGGGTCAGGAGTGTACAGCCATGATTCTGTCTCTGCGGCGGCACAAGCTAAAGCACAGGATGGAGTTACATTATTTCTTGCCATACCTTTACTGCTCAGTTCGCTCATCATGACAATTAAAGGCTCGATAAAGGGGAGGATGCTCCTTACGGGCACTCTGGGGTACTTTTTATATACTTACGCATCCTACAGCTTTCTGACGATGTACAATTCATTGTTTTTAGTTTATGTGCTGTTGTTTTCTTTAAGTTTTTTCGCATTCATCCTAGCCTTATTTTCTTTCGATAAAGAATCCATACATACTTACTTTAAAAACAGTTTACCTTCTAAAGGAATCGGCTTTTCACTAATGGTTATTGCTTTTATGATTTTATTTCTCTGGCTAGGGAAAATACTGAATTCACTACTGGGGGGAATACCGCCACAAGGGCTAGAGCACTATAGTACGTTGGTAATTCAAGTTTTGGATCTTGCGATCTTGGTCCCATTAGCAATTGTAACGGGGATTATGGTCATTCGTAGACAACCTTTTGGGTACCTACTGGCAACTGTCGTTGTTTTCAAAGGAGTTACCTTACTGCTAGCAATTACGGCAATGCTGGCGGCAATGATCTATAGCGGTGTGGTTGTGTCTATAGCCGAGTGTGTAATTTTTCCGACGATGGCTTTAGCTATTGCTGCTTGTATGGTTATTTTGTTAAAGCATGTACGTGAACCCTTAAGATAATAAGTGACCAGCGAGTGGAAGGGAGCGATTAGAATGAAGACAATAATTATGTTTACCTCGAAATATGGGTGTGCGGAGAAAGCGGCTTATTTATTAAAATCTCAACTGGGCGAAGAAACCGAAGTAGTTAATTTGATGCATGCTAAAGAGCCGACACTGGAACGATATGATACGGTCATCTTGGGAGGTTCTATTTATTATGGGAAAATCCAAAAACAAATGACTGATTTTACAGCAAAATATCAACATGAACTAGGGAAAAAACGAGTAGGATTGTTTATTTGTGCAGGAGCAAAAGGTGAGGAGGCCTCACAAGAATTGAAATCTGCATTTCCAGAAGTGTTATATAACCAATCGGTGACGAAAGAAGTTTTTGGAGATGAGATCTATGAAGAGAAGCTAACTTTGCTAGATCGGTTTGTATTGCGGATGGTAAAAGGAAAAAATAAGAACGTAAATGGGTTGTCAAAAGAGACGATAGAGCGTTTTGCGCTTGCTATGAAAAGGCAGTGAAAGTGAGTGGACAAACGAACTGCTGAACGTACTTCAGGTCATTTCAGGTCATAGTTAACATAATTATGATTATGTTAACTATGACCTTGACATTCAAAAAAAGTAGTCCTTCTTGTGAGAAGAATTTTACTTCCTCATATCGAGTCTCTGTTCATCGAAACATGAAAACCCTACAGAATCGTGCAGAAAAAGTCGGGAAGCTAAAAACCTTCTCTGATAACCTATAATTAACGAGGGAGGCAACGTCATGGATACGCTGGTACAACTGAACAAAGCAATAAACTATATTGAGGAGAACCTAACAAATCAAATTTATTATCAGGAGGTTGTGAAAATAGCCTGTTGTTCGGAATATCATTTTACTCGCATGTTCTCATTCCTAGCAGGCATTACTCTGTCGGAATACATCCGGCGTCGACGTCTAACCTTGGCAGCACTCGAGCTATCACAAAGTAATATCAAAATTATCGATGCCGCTCTGAAATATGGTTATAATTCGCCTGATTCCTTTTCTAGGGCTTTCCATAGCATGCATGGGGTAAGTCCTTCGGAAGCTCGGGTCCATGGACAATCCCTTAAGGCGTTCCCTCGGATGTCGTTTCAGCTGACTATCAAAGGAGGAAATGAAATGAATTACCGTATTGAAAACAAAGAATCTTTTCACATCGTGGGCATAAAAAAACGGGTACCAATCATTTTCCAAGGGGTCAATCCGGAGATTGCGTCGATGTATGAAGGGTTGACGCCGGAAATGATTGATGAGATGAAGAGATTTTCCGATGTTGAGCCCTCAGGGTTTATAAGCGCCTCTACAAATTTCTCTGAGGGGCGTATGGAGGAAAAAGGAGAGTTCGATCATTATATTGGCGTTGCCACTACGAAAGACGCATGGAATGGCTTGGATCAGCTGGAAGTGGCGGCCTCCATGTGGGCTGTATTCACAGTCGTCGGCTCTTTTCCTAGTGCGCTACAAGAGATCTGGGAGCGAATATATTCGGAATGGGCTCCGTCATCGGGATATGAGCTAATTAAAGGGCCTGAAATTCTTTGGAATGAGCACAAAGATATCACATCGCCAAATTTTAAAAGCGAAATATGGGTGCCTATCAGTAAGAAATAAAAGAGTTTGGTTGGACTAATGAGACTGAGAGCTGAATATCCTTTCACTACGAAGCTGCCGCGAAAAATCATTCCAGCAGCTTCGTCAAGCTATAGGCAGGGTATTTCGAAAATGTTGTAGAAGTACAATAGGTGAATTGAATGATTTTTGGAATGTAGTAGATTTCAATTTTTATGATTCAGACGAAGATTGAATCAATGAATCCTTCTATTTTAAAGGAGTCCTTATGACGAACGAGAAGCTTTTGGACTTACTAGGCGGGTACGATATCCAACAGCCTGAGATTATTTTCTTAAGGCATAACGAGAACAGAACCTATCGTGTTAATGACAGAACGGGGAAATCATATTTACTCCGCATTCATGACCCTTTTATAGATGACATGAAAGGTCTGCAACATACATACGGCGGCATTCTTGGAGAATTGCAAATGCTTGAGAAGCTGGGAAGCTGGAGCAGCAACGAAATACAGACTCCCGTAAGAAACAATGAGGGTGAACTTATTACGATCATTGAATACGAAGGTGAACTGCTAAACTGCTCCGTCCTCACCTGGCTGGATGGAAGAGACATGAATATGAATGATGTTAACAATCTTGAACTGGTAAAAGAACTGGGATCGCAAATAACAGAACTGCATACTTTTTTTCGGCAGTACGAACATACAGGTATGGAGATTCGACCGAGTCAAGGTAAAGCTTATAATGAACGGATGATCCGTGTGATTCATTCGGGTGTGAAAAAGAATTTATTTACGCCTTCTGATGCTAATGTCATTGAACAAACGCTGCAATTGATCAACTCCCGGTTAGATGACCGTGGCGGGGAGGCTGGCCCTGACCTTATTCATGGGGATTTGTGTATGGGTAATATCATCATCACAACCGAAGGTGAGGTGCGCATCATCGATTTTGGCTTTTTCGGTAACGGTTATGCCTTACTTGATGTAGCCATGGGAGCTATGATGCTGCCATCCGATCGAAGAGATACTTTCCTAAAGGGTTACTACAGAGAGTGCGAAAATACAGCGAATGATCTACTGCAGTTGGAAGGTTTAATGTTGGTCGCTATTATTGGATATTACGTCTTCCAGATGGAGAATGTACATGTTCATGTCTGGATGCGTGAAAGAATGCCCAAATTATGCGCTGAGTATTGTCGCCCCTTCCTCAATGGTGAAAGTATATTTTATAAAATATGAAATGGAATGTTCTTGGTTGAACTAACGAGGAGTGGTAGGTTTGATAAAAATTGATTATATCCGTTTGTCACCAAACGTGTTATCAAAAAAATAGTAAAATAATACTGTTAAGCGCGATGGCTGTCGATGAGCATTTATTTCGATTATATTATAACAAGGAATGAAAGGGGGAATGGTGTTGATTGAACATAGCAATCTTGAAGAATTTCAAGATCCGGTAAATTACGATCTTGAATTTGACGGTGAAATGGACAAATATCAGTTCTATCTTGAGCTTGCTAGATCGAGTCCTGGGGAAGTGTTAGAACTTGCTTGTGGTACAGGCTTAACAACGATCCCCCTCTCGAAAGCCGGTATAACAATGACCGGTGTAGATATCTCTTCAGCAATGATTGCATATGCGCGGTTGAAGGCGAAAGGGCTGACTGTTACTTTTATGGAAGGTGATGCCCGTACCTTCGAATCGGACAAGCGATTTTCGATGATTTATTTGACTGGTAATGCATTTCAGGCATTTTTAAGTGATCAAGATCAAAGCGATTTGCTCACGACCGTTCACAAACATTTACAACCTCATGGAATCTTTGCATTTGAGACCCGTAATCCGGAGGGAACGGATTTATCCGATCAAGAGGAGACAGAATGGGGATCATTTATTGATAAGGATGGAAATAACGTCAAGGTATCAGGCACACAATGTTACGATGCTGGCCAGCATATCATGCATTGGGTCACGATGCGTGATTGGGGGTATAAACGAACGACTTCCCGAATTGCTTGTCGGTTCACGGATCCGAATACGCTGCATTCTTTATTAACCCGTCACGGCTTTCGCGTCGAACATCTATATGCTGACTGGAATAAAACGCCGTTTTCTCCGTCATCTTCATCTATCATTAGCGTTTGTAGGAAATGTTAGGAGAAACGTAATGCATTGCAATAGAACTCCCCCTCAGATTGAGGGGGATTTTGTTGTTCCTAAGTTTAGCATACTTTTCGCATTAAGAATTCAATCGGTCCGCGGGACATTCGTTTTCTCCACCTATGTGAGAAGATCACACATGTATCGGATGAAGAAAGAAGTTCTGCTCAATAAATAAAAAAGAAGTCGACCCTCTCGTTGGTCGGCTTCTAATTGTTCTATTGCGCGGTCAGGATTTGTGGACCTTCAGCGGTGATGGCGATCGTATGCTCGTATTGGGCGGCGAGTTTGCGGTCCAGCGTCCGGGCGGTCCAGCCGTCCTGATCAATTGTCATGTTGTAGGTGCCTTCAGTGATCATGGGCTCGATCGTGAATACCATGCCTTCCTTGATGCGGGGGCCTTTGCCGGGCTTGCCGACATGCATATAGGTAGGCTCCTCATGCAGGTCACGACCGATGCCATGAGCGAGAAGGTCGCGCACGACGCCAAAGTTGTTCGATTCGGCATGCTGCTGGATTGCGCTCGTCACGTCTCCGAGCCGATTGCCGGGCTGTGCCTGCGCGATGCCGAGGTCAAGGCACTCCTTCGTGACGCGCATCAGCTTCTCAGCCGCCGGTGAGATCTTCCCGACCGCATAGCTCCAGGCTGAATCGCCGAGCCAGCCGTCGAGCTCCGCTACCGTGTCGATCGTCACGATATCGCCTTCCTCAAGTGGCTTATTTGTAGGGAAGCCATGTGCAATTACGTCATTGACGGAGGCACAGGTCGCATATTGATAACCATTGTAGCCCTTCGTATATGGTTTGGCGCCGTGCTTCAAAATAATATCCTCGAATATGCGCTCAATCTCGTTCGTTGTGATGCCCGGTTTGATGAGCGGGGCAATTGTGCGATGGCATTCGGCCACAACCTGGCATGCCTTGCGGATGGCTTCGATTTCATACTTGCTTTTTAAGATGACCATGTTTGTTTCAGGACTCCTTTGTAATGGCTTGTATCGCGAGCTGGGCGATTCGATCGATGTCCAGCTCGGAATTGCTCGCATAGTAGTGCAGCCCGCAGCAGCCGACCAACACGGCAAGCATAAGGTTGATGCTGTCGTCTTCACGCTGCATAGTCGATTGGAGTGGAACATACAGCCTTTCCATGAATCGTCTCTTGGCAGGGTGCCGATCTTTCTCTGGCAAGCCTGTAAAATGTTCCGCTGCCATTTTGTAGACGAGATATGCGCGGGCATCTGACTGCCACAACTGGAGTAGCGTCTTGCAATACGTTAACAACTGCCTGTCGTCAGGGTTGTCCCGGCTGATGTTCGCCCATTGAGTCAGGGTTTGCTCACATCGCTCGAAGCCGCTGCTCAGCACATCTTCTATTAGTAAATGCCGGTTGGGGTAATAATGGTATACCGTGCCATAACCGAGACCAGCCTCGCGGGCGACGTCGCGAATATCAAAGCTTCCGCCCGTACGGAAGTAGGTATGCGCGGCGAAGTCCAGGATCTGTTCTCTGCGCTGCATGCGTATGAGCTCATTTTGTTCTTTGGTACGGGGGCACATGGGCGCGTTAACCTCCTTTTTTAATATAGACCTGCAAATTTGTCAATATAAAGAGTGTAACGCATGAGGGGGAGAAATGCAATTATCTGTTGGCGTTCGATGAAAACAAGTATTAGACTGAATAATAAAGTGCTTACCGGGTAGACAATCCTGAGATACGTGTTCGCGTTGAATCGCTTCGTCAGCAGCAAGTTCAAGTGCCGACACCGAAACAAATTAAGCGGGAGATGGATGAAAACAATAAGGACGCCATCATTGCGTTGTTAAAACGAAAGATGAAGAACTCGAAGAAGAAAATAAAAAGTTGCGAGAACAACTTAAGTTTTCCTATGCGGAGGTCTATCAAAGGATTTGAGGGAATGACTGTTAGCTTATTTAGCTTACGGGCAGCTTAGTTTAAGATCATACTCGGTGAACTGTATCATAAATAGGGGCAAGTTTAACCCTTGAAACCAGTGAGCTAGGATCAATTTCGTTTCGAGTTAATGTGAATAATAGCCATTATTTTTAAATATGCGACAAAAATTGCATTTGAAGAAATATTATTGTATGATTTGGTGTGTTAAAAATTGGAAAATTTAATCGTCATTGTGTGGACAGTACGGATACTACTTCAGCAGTTAATTATGGCGTAACCAAAGTTTCTTATACTTATTAACTAAGGAGAAGCAGCCTTGCGTAAGAAGAAATATGTTAGCATAGCCTCAATTACATTGATTGTGATTATGGTCGTTCTATTCTTCAGTATGAAAAATGTTCTTTTCGACGGCTCTTCTAACAAATCAGAGGAACAGGCCGCCACAACAACCAGTGAGATGATTAACGAGACAGAGAAACCAGCTGCCACAATAACGAATAAGGGAACCAATGAAAAGAAGAGTGTAACCGCGATGGAGGCACTGCGCCTTGGGTACTCAGAGGCGAATAAGCTGACGGAAGAAGAGCCATTACTTATTAACATAACAAGCACGGATGACACTTCTGTTTCCCAGGAACGAACCGATGGTTCGGATGGAACAAGAGATGCTTGGAATCTCGAATTTGGCAGCAAGAAAGGGAATGTTTTTATTTATATCAAGATCGATAATGGAATGGCCATTAAGACTGATGTGAAAAAGCACGATAAGAATTTACTTGTAAAAGGACAGTACTCGATATCTGATATTCAAATCGATTCTTCCGATGCAGTTAAACAAGCTGTTGAGAGACTGGGGATGAAACCAGGAAATCCTGCTATAGCAGATGACTGGATCAAGGGGTATCATTTTACTATCAGCGGGTATAATACTGATCCTAACTCCTCCAAAACACGTCTGCTGCTAAGAGTTATGGGTATCTCGCCGAATTCTCCTAATCGTGAGAATGACAGTTTGAGAATGAGCGCTTTCTTTGAAGTCAAAACAGGTGAATTGATGAGCGCTACCGAGATGACAGGCTTCGACAAGGATGGGAATACCATGTGGAAGAATATTGAGCTTAAATACTGATGACGGCATAAATAAATGAAGAAGGAAGATATTTTCGTAAAAATACAACATATTACCAAATAAAGAGTTATTATTGATGGAACTTACCGTGCGTTACTGCTCATGAGCAGACGCATGGTAAGTTTGTTTTTATGTAAAGGCGTTATTAACTGTCTACTTGGTAAAGTCTATACGCATCACTCAAGTTTATTGAACTGGAAATATCCATTCTTCCAGGTGATGTATATGCTGAGTATATTCTTTAGTCCCCTGAACGGCGGTTAGGGCAATTGGAACCTAGCGGATCAAAGAAAGAGCATCCTGCAAAGGATGACCCAAAAACTCACCGTTAAAAACAGCGCGGTGAACTGTATCACAAGTTGTGGTAAAGTAGATTGTTGGGTTGAGCTAAGAGCAGCAATGTTAAAAATTGCAGATTGTTGTTTATAGATTGCTAAGTGAGGATTGAAAGGCTGGAAGATCGATGAATAAAGGGATGCAGGCGATTCGCAAAGCTAATAATTTTGAGCGATCCTAATAAAAGATGAGGTATATGTGATGCCAAAAAACGATAATATGCTGGCAATCCTATGGATGCTGAATTCGGGTGTTAAAATGACCGCAAAACAAATATCCGAAAAGTTAGAAATAAATATAAGGACAGTCTATCGGTATATTGATGCGCTAAGTGCCAGTGGAGTGCCTATAATATCCGACACTGGTCATAATGGCGGGTATAGCCTACTGAATAATTTTATCAGAGCACCACTGCTATTTGATATTGAAGAAAAAAAAGCACTTCTTCATGCTGCTGTTTTTGCAAAAGAAGCCGGATACCCTTTGAGTGAGGCATTAGGTAATGCGACATCCAAATTGAAAATGTATTCGAATGAGGAACAGGAAAGTGTTCTCAGCCGTCATTTAGCCGGATTTGAAGTTATAAACCGTAGGGGAGATCCTTCTATTCAGCCAGTATTAGCGGAATTGGAGCAAGCTGTAGCAAACGAGTTCTCTGTAGAAATTGATTATCACACACGCCGTGATGATCAACCCAAGACTAGGGTGATAGATCCCTATGGTATGGTGTACTGGAACAATAAATGGTATATTGTTGCATTTTGTCACCTGAGAAATGAGATTCGCAGCTTTCGGGTAGAACGGATTTTACAAATCAAGCGGACTCAAAACATATTTAAACGTTCCGAAGCTTTTTTGGCTCGGGAATTTTTTTTGCGAAATCTATTACCTGATTTAGTCGGCAAGGACGGGTTAATTGCTTTAGTTATCGAAGGTAGGTCAGAGGCGTTGGATGACTTATGCCTGCATTGGTTTTTGGGGCATCATCTGAAAGAGCGTACATCAAATCAAGCAATCTTTTTACTTGAGGAAAAATCAATTCATACCTATGTTCCTAGTTTTCTCTTATCCTACGGGAAATCCATTCAAGTAATCGAACCACAGAGTTTGAAGGAAAAACTTGTTGGTGTGGTGTCGGAGTTATTGGAATATTATCAACTTTAATAACTTCACTGACAGCGGATGTCAGTGAAGTCATTTTATAATGACGATAATCATTGATTACCGATGGTTGGTATCACTAGATGAATTGTAAAATAAGGAGAACTTGCAAATGAATAATACGGTATATCTTTATGTGTTTGACACAATGGCAGACTGGGAAATAGGCTACGTAACTGCCGAACTGAAATCGGGAAGATATTATAAAAAGGGGCTGGTCCCGTCAAAAATAGTTACCGTGGGAATTGATAAGACTCCAGTAACTACAATGGGCGGATTGAAAATACTGCCTGACATCAAATTGGATGAGTGCAGCATTGAAAGATCAGATCTATTGATTTTACCCGGTGGAGATACATGGACAGAAACCATTCACCACCCCCTCTTAAAAATCGCTGAAAGGTGTTTAAGGGAAGGTATATGGGTTGCAGCGATTTGTGGTGCTACAATGGGACTTGCCCAGACAGGATTGCTGAATTCACGTGGGCATACAAGCAATGATCTGGAATACCTTAAAATGATCTGTCCCACTTATACAGGAGAAAAGTATTTCAAAATGGAGTCTGCTGTAACGGATGGAAAACTGATCACAGCATCTGGAATAGCTCCATTGGAATTTTCTGCACACATCTTGAAAGCTTTGGATGTGTTTTCTCCAAAAACATTAGACGCCTGGTATAACCTTAATAAGACTAATGATTCTAAATATTACTATGAGTTGATGAATTCAATACAATGAAGGTATCAGCATTTAAGGAAAAGTGAAAGTGTGTTGTATATATAGATATGGACAAGATGCCACATGAGTAACAATGCGACTTAAAATATTCCTTCCATAGGAATCCTAATGGAGTACGATAGTTAAGCATAAAGGGTTCCACATATTAGTCATGTATAATATGTGGAACCCTTTATTATATCTGACTTTCCTAAATCTAGATCTTGATTAATTGAAAAAATAAAGTTGTAGACTGCACGCTGGCATTAAGTTGTTTAAGAATACATTTGGATAAAGTGGGAGATATTACTGAAAACTTCTCCAGATGGGCGGTTATTATGAAAAAAATACTGATATCATTTTTGGCGATACTTATTTTTTCCACTGTTACAGTAGAGGCTGCGCCTGAATACGCAAAATGGGGCAAAATTGCAGTAGAGGAAACACAAAAACGATACAATGCAGTCATAATTGATTATAAGCACATTGGTCGTACTGAACTAACACCTAAAAAGTCTGAAGAGAAATTCAAACTATGGATTAGAAGCAAAGCAGGTAACGAGTTTGGGGTTTTTGTATCAATCCAATTTGACCCATCAACTGACACAATCCAATCGATTCAGTTTTCTGAAACTAATCGTTAGATTTAATAAATCTCGCTATTTACGCTAATGGGGCACGATAGCACAATGACAACAGGCTGCCGAGATCATAGGCAGCCTGTTCAGCTAACGGGCAGAATAACGTGATGTAGGTGTGTACTTTAAATGAGAAGAGTAATAGAGGTGGATTAAAGATAGGACTTTATTTTCCAGTCCAAGACTGCCGCTGGTTTTATAAGGAGTCATTTTAAAACCCTATTTGCCTCGGACATTACCTCCTCAATATCAGCAGGGTACACGATTTTTGGGAATTTCCATCGTATGACTAGTTTAGCCTCTAATTGAACTATCTTAATCCCAGGATGAAATCCCTGCAAAATGCTGTGAAATAACAGCTTTTTATGAACAAAAACTAAGCATAGCTTACAAAAAAGGACTAAATTCACTCTTTCTTTCTACAATTTCAACATATGAAAAATTCACAATAGAAATATCAAAACCTATTCCTCTCCCTAGCTACAATTCACTAATTCAAAAAGTTCTACGCCCCAACAAACAAAACCCGTGAAAAAGGATACCCAACACCAACCTCTATGTTTACACAAGCTTTTTTTCTATTTTTATTGCTAGTTCCATAGCTTGTAGGGCATGGTCTAACTCGATTATGGATGAAGTACCCTCCTCTAAGCATTGGATAGCATGCGTAATACTCTTTTCAAAAGGATTAGCTTGTTCTATCAATAGTTGCTGTTTACCTGCAGAGGTATATTCAATTAATGATCCTTCAACCTTTCCGTTCATGTCGTCACTTTCTTGATAGACAAGCTTTCCTTGTTCAAAATAAGCTTCATACCCTACGGAAAAAGGATAACCAGCTGGCATTTGTGAGGATACAACGATTTCTGCGGAGACATTCGTTTTCTGAAAATGAGTACGTACTAAAGCTTGTTCACTTCGTCCACCATCGGTTCCCCACACAGAGTATTCTTCTAAAGATCCAAGCAGCCAGGTAACAAAATCAAGTTCGTGAATCATCAGATTTGTGGAGATAGAATGAAGTCCGAGATCACCCCACAGAGGTGCCGTTTCTCTTTTTAAGGTGAAGGCTAAGAGCTTTCCATATTTCTCTTGATGAGTGGTTTCGTATAAATATTTGTACGCAGGATCAAATTTAATAAATTGGTTCACGAGAATTCGTCTGCCATACAATTGTTCTGCTTCCTTCATCGCAAGGGCATCTTCATTGTTAAAGCATACAGGTGTTTCACAGAATACATGTTTCCCATGCTTAAGCGCCTCAACGGCAAACTGTCTATGTAAAGTTACGGGCAGACAGATATCGATCACATCAATTGTGGTATCAAGCATGATATCCTCTATATTTGTGGTAATCTCAACGCCTAACGCTTGTTTTAAATTTTGCAGCTTAGCTTCATTTCTACCATAAACAATAACTTTGTCTACACGCTCATTTTTCGTCAATAATTCTGCATGATAAGCTCCGAACCCTGTTCCTAAAACGGCAATTTTCATATGTTTCAGCTCCCTTTATGTAATGAACTAATCATAACCTGTTATTGTTGACAACATCATGGCAAGAATTTTGAAGTATACTTGATAAAAAAGAAAAGCTCGGAGGTTCCCATGCGCTTGCACCGTTTGATTGCTATTTTATTATTAGTGGAGTCGAGAGGGAAAATGAAGGCCAATGAACTAGCTCAAGCCTTGGAGACTTCTGTACGTTCAATCTATAGAGATATTGATGTACTAGCTGAAGCTGGAATTCCTTTGTTGTCTATGTCGGGGCCGAATGGTGGTATCTCTTTAATGGAGGGATATACAGTTAACCTGAAGCAGTTACATGGTGAAGATGTAATCAATCTATATTTAACAGGTATGGGCATCTATTCTGGGGGACATTCTGAATCTGGTCTTAAGCTGAAGACGACGCTGTTGAAATTAGAAAAAACATTGCCCGCATCCTATCAACCTGACATTCAGAAAGCGCAAAAGCGCTTTTATTTCGATGACACACCTTGGTGGGCAGAACGAATAGAAATCCCCTGTCTGGAATCTATCCGGACAGCCGTTTGGCGATCTCAGAAACTACAGGTTAAGTACCAAAAGGTTAACGGAGAAGTATCGTGCAGGAAATTACAGCCCTATGGTCTTGTGGTGAAAAAAGAGGAATGGTATCTTATAGCCTACTGTGAAGAAGCTAATCAAATCCGAACGTTTAAATGTGAGCGAATTGTCTCTACGCAGCTTGTGGAAGAAGAGTACTCTATACCTATGGATTTTTCATTAGAAGAGCACTGGAAGCAGCAGGGACAGGTTTTTAAGCAAGCGTGTAAAGAAGAAGAGGTCTATCCTGTTGTGATCAGAGCTGATAAGAGAACAATGTCTTCTTTATCTCAGCTAGAGATCATGGAAATGAGAGAAGAAGGGGATGCATTCATTTTAAAGGTGAATATGTTTGGTTATGAAAGTGCATGTGCTAATGTCTGGTGCATAATAGGTCATTCCGAAATCATGGAGCCCTTAGAGCTAAGGCAATATGTAAAAGGCCAGCTGAGTTTTCTTCAGGGAATATATGATTAACCGTTTTTTCTATGTAAAAGAGACCGTAGCTATTGCATATTCTGCAAAGATACGGTCCCTCTTTTCTGATTAAAAGAATTAATTCACATAATTGGTTTACATAATAATGATTATGTTAACCGAGATAAGGATGATCCAATAAACAACGTATTGAATTGGAAAATCATCCTTTTATTGCTCTATTTTTAATACCAAGTGTTAATTTCTCTCTGGCAACAAGTCTTTTGTGCGCTACGAGAAGAAAAGGAAGACCAAAAGCTGTTGTTAAAGCCAACGGCACAAAGATCGCAAGGCCATTCTGAGCGCCATAATGGTCTAACAACACCCCACCGAAGATAGGTGCCATAACACTCCCTAAATTATTAAAGCCAATCGTACCAAAGTACGTCCCTTTCATTTCAGGTTTGGCAATCCGATCGATTAACATATCCATCATCGTAAAGAGTAAGACTTCCCCTATAGTGAACAGAACTACACTGATCATTAGTAGAGCCACACCACCAGCAAGCCCCACTAAGAGAAGACTAAGTGCAACGCAGATATTCCCAAGTATTAAAGGGACAATCGGTGGAAATTTACTTGCCGTACGTACAATGGGATACTGCACTACTAACACGGTTATAGCATTCAGTGAAAGCATATAGGAGAACAATTGCCCCCCATTGGTGAAATGCGTGTTCATCGCTAAATATTGAGCCATTGTTGAGCCGAAGTGACCGTATCCTAACACACAAAAGATTGTACCCAGCAATACTGGCAGGAACACACGGTCTTTTCCTGTGATTGTCAAAGCTTCGAGTAAACGTGGTGCTTGAGCTTGTGTACGGGCGGGCATGCTTGAACGATGTGCCTTAAATTGCATGAATAATACAATTCCGTATGCAACATATACGATTCCGGCGATTAGAAAAGGAAAAGTTGATTCCGCAGAGCCGAGCTGTAGCCCAATGATCGGACCAAATACTACACCAAGATTAATTGCTGCATATCTAAGATTAAAGACAAGCAGCTTGCTCTCGGGTGGTGTAATATCGGACAAAAGTGCCCGTGAAGTAGGCTCGAATACTGATCGACATAAGCCATTTAGGGTGTTTACCAAGAAAAATACCCATAGATGCTGAGCCACTGAGAATCCGAAGAAGACGGCTGCCCAGCCAAATACCGAGATTAACATCACAATTTTGCGGCCAACAATATCAGAAATATAACCGCCATAGAAACTAGCCAATACGCCTGCCAGCGAGCTAACCGCGACCGTAATCCCTGTTTGTGTCGGGGAAGCTCCGAGAACTTGGGTCAGATAGATGGATAAGAATGGGATGCTCATCGAGGTCACCAGACGTCCGAACATAGTGCCGATGATAATTGTCCAGGCTAGAGGGTGAATGTGCCTTAGATGCTGTTTCATAATGATTACGATCTCCTAGTCTTATTGCTCTAATATTGTTGCTGCATATTCATTGTTGATTTATGTATAATTATAATGATAAAAGGGGGAAGGAAAAGTGTAAGAAATACATTGACCGTTTCACCTTTAAAGGAGTGAACCATTTGGACCAGATAAGTAATCATTTTTTATGTTTAGCAGCAAGCGTTACTAGTTCGTTCAAAGTGAATGAACCTGTTCCTGTGACGATAGATTTATTGGCTTCGATCCTAATTTGCACTCCACGCAATGTTAAATTCGTTCTGCGGAAACTGGAAGAGCAGGAATATATTCTATGGCAGCCGGGGAGAGGCAGGGGGCATATCTCTCAACTTACTTTTTTAAAAAGTATTGATGAGGTGTTCGAGGATAGCTTTCAGGAGTTAGTCAGTAAAGGCAAGATAAAAGAAGCTATCGAATTGATGAGCAGCGATCAGGTGACCGGACCCTTAAAGGAACGATTGTTAACGATGTTAAATAAACAGATGGGTTTTCGTAGTGAAGCAGAGTCAACCTCAGGGCTGGACGTCCTGCGGATTACCCGTAACCGGCATAAGGAAGTACTGGACCCTGCTTATGTATACACCGCTTTTGAATCCTATTTGCTGGGTCAGATCTATAGCACACTAGTTACTTATGACGCAACGACCGATGCCTTTCTTCCTGGTTTGGCCCATATGTGGGAAGCTAATGAGGAGCATACAAGTTATATTTTTTACCTCCGCAAGGGGGTACGCTTTCATCACGGAAGAATTATGACCTCGAGAGATGTAAAAGAGACGCTACAACGGCTTATTGACTTGAATAGCCCTGCGGTGAACCTTTATAAGGATATCGAACGAGTAGAGGTTGAAGGAGATCATCGAATCCGGTTTGATCTGTCTCGTCCAAATCTCTTTTTTCTGCATCTGTTTAGTTGCATTCACATGTCCATACTCCCATACGATATAGACATCACTAGTGAAGTGATCGGTACAGGTCCTTACCGTTTAATGGATCTGAATGAGGATGTATTGGTGCTCGCAGCTTTTGATTTTTATTTCGGAATTCGGCCGCTCCTGGATCGTGTTGAGATTTGGTATTTGCCAAAAGAGGCTTCTAATGAACGCCAATACCAGCTGCCAGATCCTGAACATGGAGAACTTTTACCTGATATCATCAGCAATCACAGTATAGATTACCCGGCCTTAGGCTGTAGATATATTCTGTTTAATTTTCATAGAGAGGGAATTCATCAGCAGCTATGGTTTCGTCAAGTGATCCGTATCCTTTACAGTCGAACGGCTTTAATAAAAGAGTTGGGTGGCAATCGTATCACTCCAGCAGATAGCTTTTTGCCATGGGAGAGCAGTAAGAGAGAGCTTGTAGATCCAACTTTGGAACATGCCCGAGCGCTTTTAGCGGAAAATGGGTATCAGGGAGAAGTCATTACTTTAGCAACTAAGGATAAAAAAGAAGAACGAGAAGAAGCGTTATGGCTCCAAACACGCGCTGCCTCCGTTGGTTTGCAAATTAAATTATACTTTTTCAATGAGTTTAAGGCAGATCATATACAGACAACAGCCGAGATCCAACTTGCTGAAGAGGTGCTGGAAGATGATTGGCAATGGGGAATGATTAACTACTTTAATAATAAATCTAATTATTTATTTTCTTTGCTTAGAGAGGATCAGATTTCATTGTTTTCGAAGGTATTAGGTCCTTTCACAGAATCTCCAAAGGATGAACGGGTGAAGCTGCTGAATCAAGCGGAGGGGATTTTACGAGACAATTATTGGGTGCTGCATGGCTGTCATATGAATAAAAAAGCTCAGCTAAATCAAAGCCTGTTTGGTCTGCACACCGGTTCCTTCGGGTTTTTGGACATCTCCAAGTTATGGATTAAAACTAGGCTTTAAGGTTTTCTTTTGTTATACTTTCCAGGGAGGCTGTATCGATAGAATCGAATGGTGCTCTAGTTGGATCAGATTTATGAATAGTAATTTAATTGTAGCCATGGAGGTGAACTCGTTGGATTTTGCTCAGATCCGTATGGACCGAGACAAAAGAACGGTCGATACTTGACTCTTTTTTTGCCATTCGGACCTGTTTAGCGGATAAGCTAAGCGGTCTTTTTATTTGTTTAAAATAAGGTGAAAAAGGGGAGACTTACATGCGTTTTCTATTCGTGGGTGCAGGAGCTATTGGTGGTTATTTTGGAGGGCGTCTAGTTCAAAAAGGGGAAGATGTAACTTTTCTAGTCCGTTCTACTAAACAAAAGCAGTTAGAAGATGAGGGTCTGGCAATAAAAAGTGTGCATGGTGACTTTCAGACTCCCGTTCGGACGATTACATACGGGGAGAAGGCAGAGCCTTTTGACTGTATTATTATTGCAGTGAAGGCCTATCATTTGCCTCAGGTGATGATGGATCTAACCCCTTTTGTCGGTGAACATACTATGATTCTCCCGCTCCTTAATGGGTATAAACATTTTGGTATTTTGCAGCAGCATTTTGGAGCAGAAAAGGTATTGGGTGGTCTTTGTTATATCGAAACAACGTTAGATTCGAATGGAGCTATCATACAAAGTAGTTCTTTCCATAGTATTGTGTTTGGTGAATGGGCGGGTGGGGAGTCAGAAAGGATGCAGAAACTTCTCAGCCATTTGGATAAAGCAGGATTCACTGTGATATTAAGTTCTGATATTCAACGCGAAGTGTGGCAGAAATATATATTCGTAGCTAGTTTAAGCGGGATTACAACTTTAATGGATAGCTCGGTTGGACCTATTTTAGCCTCACCTACAGCTCGTGCTATTTATGAGCAGCTTCTGAATGAGATCGTGAGCATAGCGCAAAGTGCAGGTATGCCTGTTGGACCAGATATGGTGTCGGTCACGATGCAAAAGATGGATTCGGTCCTGCCCGAATTCACCTCCTCTATGCATAGGGATATGCTTAAACATCTGCCAGTGGAAGCTGAGCATCTGCATGGTGCACTTTTGGCGATGGCTGTACCTGGTCAAGTTGCGTATCCCATTCTCGAAACCGCATATGCCCGTTTGAAAGTTTACGAAAGCGTTAATGATATGAGATGATCTGTATAAAATGACTGTAAGGAGCTGGACGATTATGAAGGAACTGAATCAAAAGATAATGACTTTTCTAATGTTCGAAGGGAAGGCTGAAGAAGCTATGAATTTCTATACTTCTTTATTTGATCACTCCGAAATCATCAGTATTAAACGTTATGGAGCAAATGAAGCAGGCCCTGAAGGGAGTGTCATGCAGGCTACTTTTTCATTACATGGACAAGTTTTTATGTGTATAGATAGCTACGTGAAGCATGGATTCACCTTTACTCCAGCGGTATCCTTATATGTGAATTGTGAAAGTGAAGCTGAAATTGACCGCGTTTATGAAGCATTATCCCAGGGTGGACAGGTGCTCATGCCACTAGGTGAATATCCATTCAGTTCGAAATTTGGCTGGGTGGCGGATCAATTTGGCGTGTCTTGGCAATTAAATCTTCTGGGGAATGTGTAAACGATTGATGTGTTGCACAGACAGATAATACGCTGTATCACAAGGGGCCGAGGTCGTCTATAAATGACGAACTCGGCCCCTTAGTGTCAGGCAGCGGAAAGGTCTGAGGACTCTTCTGATTTTAACTCACGATTGCAGCCCGCTTATGACTAATGATGAAATTCTCTCGGCGACTTCTTGTTGATTTATAGTATTATTCCCTGTTACCCATTGATAGACACCTTCATGGATCATTTGTGCGATGATCGGTACATAAAAGCTTTTCTCGTTATCTGGGTAGATATCTCCTAAAGCGTTAGATAAGTGAACCTTCAGTTCATTTATAATCTTCTCTTTCAATTGAGGGACAACCATCCCTATATAACTGCTGCGGCATTGTATGTTCGGTTGCTGATAGAAATCGAATACCGATAATACGAGTTGAATGATGCCTTCTTGATCGAATTTAATTTCTCCTTCAGTATGTTTTACAATAGCAGCGGATGCCGAATCACCCATAATATAATCCAATAATTCATATTTATCATTAAAGTGTGCATAGAACGTGGCTCGATTAACTTTAGCTCCCTTTGTTATATCGACGATTGTTATTTTCTCAAAATCCTTCAGGGAAACTAACCGTAAAAAGGAGTCAATTAAAGACTGTTTAGTCTGTGTCAGCCGAATATTGTTTACTTTAGTAGCCATTACTTCACTCCTACCCAACAATTTAGCAATCTTGTTGCTATAGCAACATTTGCAGGTTGATTGTTGATTGATACATTAAATTAGTAGCTGTATATTAGCAATTAAAGCAACAGCTGTTACTTTAATATATCATAGAAAAGGAGTTCATCAAAAATGAGAAATATTGTTATCGTTGGTGCAGGGCCCGGATTAGGATTGTCTCTAGCTAAAAAATTCGGAGTTAATGGATTTAGGGTGGCTGTCATTTCACGCAATCCCGAGAAATTATCAATGATCATTAGTGAACTTAAGAAACTTAATATTGAAGCACAATCTTTTGTAGCAGATGTGACAGATTTAGCAGCTCTAAAACAAGTCTTTCAAGCGATAATAAAAGAGTTTGGTTCAATCGATGTACTAGAGTTCAGCCCGTATGCAGGGTGGGATAAATTCACTCATGTGCTGGAAACTACACCTCAAAGTGTGTTGGAACAAATAAACAGTTACTTGCTGCCCGCCGTTCTTTCGGTTAATGAAGTATTACCCGATATGATCCATAGAGGATCAGGAGCCATTCTTTTTACCACTGGTATTTCTGCTATGTTCCCGTTGCCTTTTGTAGGAAATGGCGGCATTGTTATGTCCGGTATACGAAATTATGCTAATGCTTTACACAATGAGTTAATAGATAAAGGAGTATTTGTCGGCCATCTTTCCATAGGGACAATGATACAAGCTGGAACAGCTGGTGATCCTGATGTTATTGCAGAGACTTGGTATAGCTTATATAAAAAGCAAGATAACTTTGAGGAAGTATTCCCTCCTAGATTCGACCCGACCCATCTTCCAAATTAAAAAACTAAATCTTATTGGATAAGCAAGTCGCCTTAATGGCGGCTTTTTATCTATTAGAAGACTTATCTCTCATCAGAGTGAAGCAGGATTGAAGGGTCAGATGAAAGGATTTAATTACATTGCTGAACAACGGTTGTGCGTTCATTAGTAATCGTGACTTTGGA
Organism: Paenibacillus sp. FSL R5-0636; assembly: GCF_037974255.1. Lineage (NCBI taxonomy): Bacteria > Bacillati > Bacillota > Bacilli > Caryophanales > Paenibacillaceae > Paenibacillus > Paenibacillus sp. FSL R5-0636. The sequence goes on along the minus strand of NZ_CP150232.1, from coordinate 3,851,593 downwards.
ATGACCTGATAAATATTCGGTATAACCGCACACGGTTTGTTCTCTAGACTGTCCGTTAGAGTTGGTGTATCGAAGATATATAGCACCTTCACCATTTAAACTCAATTTTGGTTTGAATTTTTTCTTTTGTCCTGCTTTTATTGGACTTGTATACAATTTCTTTGAATCCGCACGAATTAATCCTACTTCGATAGAGCTAATATCAACATCAGATTGATTATCTACGATGACTGAGAAGCTTTTAAACGGACTCAGAAGATTTGATATCGTCCCTACGCTAAGAACAACTCCACAAGCAATCAGAAATATCGTAATCCCTATAAAAAATCGTTTTCTCATCTTTTAGTCCCCCTATATAAGTAAGACAGGGTTTACTTAAAAAATGTTACATCAAGGAGAAGTTATTTATAACAATTCATTACCAAATGTAGCGTGGACATGCATGTTATTATAAATATATTCCATATTAATGATTTGAAAAGGGGTTTTGCATTGACTACTATTCGTCATTTTGAACAAGGTGACATGCCATTACTTGGGGAACTTTATAACTCGGTATCTACAAAGGGGAATGTTGTTTTTTGGTGGGTTGGTAATGAGGAAAATTGGGAAAATGTATATTGCGCTTTCGAGGACGGTAAAATGGTGGCCAAAGGCCAAGTGAGCATCATCAATATTGTGCCGCCCGGCCGTTCCAAGGATAGCAGACATTCGATCTACCTGAACTTAAAAACAATACCAGAACGTGAAAGTGATTTTGATTTATTAGAAAAAGTGTATCAGTCACTCTTATTAAGAGCCCTTGAATTAAAAGAAACTTTATCAAAGGATTACAAAACCACTCTTTGTGTAGGGAACGATTCGGCAGAGGTCTTGAATACTCAATTTTTCGAAAAAGTGAAGGGCTTCTCTCATTATAATAGCTTATTTAAGATGAAACATAATTTAAGAGATGGTTTGTCCGAACCCACTCTGGCTGAGGCGTTTGAATTCGCAACCTGGGATATGGAGACGCCTGAAGAAGACGAGCATTATTTGGAATTAGAAGCTGAGATTTGGCCGGAAACTCCGCTAGGGAAAGAACGGTTAGCTGAATTCAAACAAAATCCGCTCTGGACATCACTTGTTGTTCGAGAAGGGGAGAAGGTTGCGGGTAGCTTAATGGTCTGGCAGGAAGAGAAGGGCGGCTATATCGAAAATGTATTTGTACTTGAACCATGGAGAAGATCCGGAATTGCTAAGTACATGCTTTTTCAAGCATTGAGCTATTTTAGAACCCACGGACTGGAAGAGGCATGCCTGATGGTGCTTACGGAAAATGATTCAGCATTACGGCTATATGAATCAGTGGGATTTATTCTAACAAATGAGGAAAGAAGATATCGGATTGAGCTATAAAAGTTATTGGAGTGAAGGATTACCAAGCAAGTGCGATAGCTTTTTTGTCGAGCCTAGGTTCGAGGTTAAGGTCGCACTTTATTTGGTAACCCTTTCTGTGAATCAACTGCTAAATGCTTTCATACCTTTTGCTTTCCATCACATTTCTTACATACGTTAAGTTTTTCACCTGAAATGCCTTTCCCGAAGTACAACAGCTTAATACGTGTGCTGCCACAGATCGGACATGTTCCTCTAGCCCGGGATGGAATGCGCCAAAGTGCTTTGCCGCGTTTGTTTTTAGACATGATTTGACCCCACCTTTACTCTTAATACTCCATCTTATGACCAAGAGGAACTTAAAGTTCGAAGAGCGAAAAGAATAGAAAATCGGAAGAAAAAGGGCCAAAAAACACCTTTAAAAAACAGCGTATAACTTAAATTATACGCTGTTTTGATTTTAAGGCGTTTTTTAGGGGGAATGGGGCACTTGGACGAGTAAAACAGGTGGATTTTAAAGGGATATTTTATAAATAACGGATGTCGATATCTTTGAATCTTCCCGCTGACATTTTAGCCATTCTGAATTGCAGGGAACCTTGCTTATAAGTGCCTCTGCTCTGATCTGGAATGACGGGAACTGGCAGCTGAATAATCTCGCTATGATCTTTTCCTAAACCTGTTAATTTAATTTGTGTGCGATTGATTTGTGCCCATATACTTTCGGGGTGGATTCCGCTCGGAATACGAATTTTGGTAATCAGGTGATTATGAGTGTCGATATGCTCAAAGCTTAAACTTGAGGTTTCGTTCATAAATGAAGAGGAGGTCGCTGCAGTTGCTTCTCGGATGACTTTTTCGACATACCCGTCAATTTGGTTAGGATCCAACTTCCACTGCTCTTCAAGAGCTTTCAAGGATAACTTTTTCTTAAAAAAAGGATCTTCATTCATCCAATCTAAAGGGTTCGTCTTATTGGGACTCATAGCTCTGCGCCTCCTACGGTTTTTATCCATTGTATGGGCGTTTGACTTATTCAGTGACATCTGGGCGAATATCTACATAGAATAGCTTATCATTCCGAAAGGAGGAGTGGTTTGGTGGTTTCAATCATCGGCAATATTAAAATCAATAGCGTAGGCCCCAGCTCCACAGTCTTAGTAGGAAATACGGCATCCGTTATCCTGAGCAGCAACTCTAAAATTTATGCCGGTGCCAACTCCTTCTCCATAGGTGACTCCATAGGTACGAATATAACGAATAATGCGGCCAGCAGTACAAATACGATGGATTCAGATGTGGTGGATCAAGTATCACCTCCTTAAGGGTGGGGTTTAAATGAACATTACGGTATATCAATGCATATCGATCTATAATCTAAAAATCGGTACTATCTCTAATTCCTCGGTTCTTCAGATTGGTACATCGGGACGAATCAATACTTTGTCTCATAATTATGAGACCTCTGGAGCTCCATCATCGCCTTCAACACCTCCAGCGGAAAAAATGGATTCACCCCTTGTGTCCTTGCCGCCAGCGGCAGAACTATATGCACAACTGAATTAGGCTCTTTGTCCCCGCATACAATAAACCATAGGAGGGGGTTGTATGCATCCGTATTATGCTCAGCAGGTTTTTAATACACTAAGATTGCAAGCGGAGAAGATCCAACAGCTAGAGAAGCAACTTCGAGATTTGCAAGGCGATGTAGACAGCATAAAGAACAATAAATCTGCAAGTATAGGACCTATCAATTATCATTTTGAACAATTAAAAATCGAAAAGCTGGAAGGCACTTTAAATATAGGCATTACACCGAATGAGGGGAACAATCTGGATGAAGCGATGATCAACGGTAAATCTATTGGAGAGCAGGAGGTAGGTACAACTGCCTTATCGGATCAGATTCGCCCACAGATTCTGAAGTATGTGCAAGAAGAGGTTCCCTCGCAATTTTCACGTTTAGAAAAAGAGAAGAATTTAAGCATTGATGAGCAATATATCCAAATGGTGACTCAGGATCTGCTGAATCAGATGGATGGACGGATTAACGAGTATGTAAGCCAACTCCCTGCCACAGAAGAAGGGCGTGGATACACTGATGAGGAATGCGCTTCTATTGTAGAGCAAATCAAACGAGATATCGTTATGGCAGTAGAGCGGCATTTGGAAATAAATATAACCGGAAGGCGGGAGACGAATGAAGATAACGGTGATCAATAGAGATATTAGTGTCAATGCAGTGAAAGTCGTTTCGATCTCGGGTTCATCAGTATTTTTAGTAGGGGATACTCAATCCATTCATTGCTCCTCGGCGTTTGACAGCGTAATAGAATATACTCAGAGCGCTCCAGATCAAGTCAAAAAAGGCAGTTAACCTATGCACACCTCACGCATACAAGATGTCTATATCAACAATCTGTCTGACAGTTCTATTTTTATATGTGGATCTGTAGGCCGGGTTCAATCTAAATTCCTGGGAAGCAAGGAGAATTACCTTTTTAACATAAAGGAGATTAATAATCGCACGAAAGATACTACACTTATAGACATTCCTATCCCTGTATGGACAAACCAAGGGAATGAAGTGGATGAATTTGTGATATTAAAGGATTCCGCGGAATCAACAATTAATATACAATATATCAAAATTCTGTCGATTGGGTCTGGCACGACCTTCCAGATTGGAAACAGCGGGTCAGTTCATCTGGAGAGTCGAACCATTGAGTTTAAACGAGAAATGGCTGCAAAAGATAAGGAGTAACAACAACTATTTTAATTCTTTTGGCAGAGAAATCGCGAATATATTGTGCTCCGTCTGGATGTAGAGAATACCATTCGCACTGAATAGTTTACCGTATTGTTGTGCTCCAGTTTTTACTTTGCCAAGTGTTTTTCCTGTTTCTGCATTTATGATATAGAAGTAGCCATTCTCATAGCCAGCGTATAGCCCCTTACCCATAGATTGAACGCTTAACGCAGGACTGTCCGGCCCGTTGAAGTTAATAATGCGATTATCGTTCATTTGAACGGCAGTGATCTGTGCATCCTTTTGGAAAAAAGCCATGTTATTTACTGGACCAGCCACCCAATTTCCGTACTCCTCATAACTTTTGGGTTCACTCGCTGTTTCTTGACCTAAGGTAAAGCGGTATAGTGGATGACCCCCCCATTGGTCTAAACCTCCATCGACTGTATATAGATACGAGCCTTGAAGTGATGTGAAATAATTACCGAGTCTACTGACATCTTCGAGCAGTTTATAGTTCTTTTTGGTCTTCGCTTTTCCAGTTTTAACATCAACATGTACCAAGGTCAACTGATAGCCTTTAAGAGGCTCGTTAGAGGCATCATTTGCAGCATTTGCTTGTTCGCGGAGTAATAATTCACCATCCCGGTAAGCAACAAAGCTATAAAATCCCTGAATTCTCCATAACCTCTTGCCTGTAGCCGGATCGAGCCCGAAAAACTGTGTACGCCTATTATCAACAGTACTGGATACTACCAATACCCCGTTATATAGGCCGTCGATACTTCCTACATACATAGGGATGTCTTTATTCTCCCAGATTTTTTTACCAGTAACCGGGTGATAAGCTGCAATTCCACCATGCTCGTTCCGGAAGTACAACACTCCGTTAACTAACTCCGCGAAAGCACCGATTTCAATCGGATCTTTGGCAGCCTTAACCTTCCAAAGCAATTTCCCCGTTTGGGCATTAACTTTTACAAGATAACCCTCATAAGTGATAAAGAAAACCGAGTTATTCGTTATAATCTCAGGATTTGTTCCGTTTTTGTAGGACCATTTAACTTTGCCTGTACTGAGATCGGCGGCCTTTAGTGTCCCGCCTGATGAATAATAGAATAATCCATTTGCAATAGGGGCCTGTTGGCTATAAATTCCTTGACCATCTGCCTTGTCGTGCCATAAGGGTTTAATTGTGGTGATAGAGTCGACGGTTGTTGAAGAGGAGGCAGGGGTTGTTACTGCTGCTTGAGCACCAGGCAAATATACACCAGCTCCAGATACGAGCAAGGAGGATGCTATAACGGTCTTTAGGATAAACGGTACATATTTCACGATTTTAGCTCCTTATAGATCATTTATAATATATTGACGCAGGGAATAGATATTTGTTTCTCAATTGTAAAAATACACTTGTTAACATAATAAATATTATGTTAACAAGAAAAGACGAATCAGTTTCGCACAAAATTCTTGTGAGAACCAATTCGCCTAGTAAAAGAATATGTCAACAGTTGATTTGTTTAGAAACCTTCACGAAGCCATGTAGTCGCTAACTTGATAGCTCCCTTTTTAGCATGAGTCTCGGCTAAAGGATTCAGCATGACAAAATCATGAATGATGCCTTGGAAGCGGACAGCCGTAACATTCACGCCAGCTTCCCGCAATTTGGCGGCATAAGCTTCACCTTCATCCCTTAGCACATCTGCTTCACCAGTAATAACCAGTGCATCTGGTAAATCCCGTAGCTGCTCTAGGTTAGCCCGAAGAGGAGAGGCAGTGATTTGATTTCGTTCCTCAGGGTCAGTGGTATACTGATCCCAGAACCATTTCATGCCGTCCCGCTGCAAGAAATAACCTTCGGCGAACTCATGATAGGATTCAGTATCAAACGAGGCATCCGTTACCGGATAGAATAGTAGTTGTTTCGCTATCTTCGGTCCACTCCGTTCTTTCGCCATGAGAGTAATAGCAGCTGCCATATTCCCACCGACGCTGTCTCCGGCTATAGAAAGCTTGCTAGTATCAAATCCGTGCTCGCTTCCTTTTTCAGCTGTCCACTGGAGAACTGCGTAGATTTCTTCAATAGCTGTAGGATATTTAGCTTCTGGGGAGAGGCTGTAATTTGGGAAAACAATAGCGGCCTCCGCTCCGACAGCTAGTTCACGGATCAAGCGATCATGGGTATGGGCATTCCCAAACACCCAGCCTGCGCCATGAATGTACAGGATAACAGGCAACGATGCTGATGAGGAGCTTGGGGGACGAACGATTCTTATGGAAACATCACCGTTAGGTCCACCTGGCACCATTAGATCTTCAATATCAACTTCCGGTTTATATATATCACTGGATTGTACGCTATCTACCGTTTCACGACCTTTTTCTGGCCCAAGGTCAGGTAGAAAGGGAGGTTTCGCATTATCATCGGCAAATTTTTGAGCTGCTGGCTCAAGAATGATCTTAGTTTTGTTTGGCATGATTTATCGTCTCCTTTGACTGGTCATAGTCTAGTATACCCTCTTCATTCCATAACCATCTAAGCAGCTGCTGAAACGAATGCCAGTTTACGACTAGTTAGAGATTTGACACTATTTGCACATTTATCGCCTATTGAGCACGGTTTCGGAAACCAGTGTAACTATTCCTTTGGGAGAGGTTCAAACGCAGTTAGAGCCTTACAACACCTTTTGTTGTTTCTCATGCATTCCACGACTAATTTCCTCAGTGACACTTATCCTCTGTTTACTTTTATTACGGATAATCCAAACGAACACCAAAGTGATGAGCAGCGGATAGCCTATCGCCCAACCCGTAAAAGGAAACACAGCAGCTGTTGCTAAAAAAGAAATCCAGCTTATCGTCACGCCTAAGCGACTTCCTTTGAGCAGGCGTATCCCTGCGGCACAACCTCCGATATAGGTTAGGATAAAAGTAGCGTTCGGAAACTGGATCAGAGTGGTGATGGAGATGGACCCGCTGCCATACAGTGTCATCACTGTTACAAAACAGAGCAGAAGAAAAGCTATGCCACCGATAGGGGTATGGTATAGTTTGGATATTTTACCCATCCATTTCGGTGCGGAGCCTTGGCGCGATAAAGCATAAGCCACACGTGAGGCAGCTCCTGCATAGGCAATAATTGTGGCTGTACAGATGAACAGACCGGTAAGTCCGGCGATAAATCCTCCCCAGCGCCCAAGAGGCTGACTAATAATCCAGACGAGTGATGTGCTTGCTCCACCTTTGAGGTAGCTTTGTGTACCAACAGTTGCTAGTGCGGAGAGAAAATATAGAATCCCTACTATAATAGCGGCGATGGTGACCCCTTTAACGGCGGCACGCTGTGGGTCCTTGAACTCCTCAGATAGGTGTGAGACAGCTTCCCAGCCAATAAAACACCAGAATAAGATTGCTGCAACCTGGCCAATGCTCATCCATCCATGTGGGACAAAGGGAGTGAAGTGTTCGACTTCCATGCGAGGCAGTGCAGTAGCAAAGGAGAAGACCAGCACAGCAACAATCGCTATTACTACCGCTATCTGTACCTTTCCAGCGACCTGCATGCCAATCCAGTTCGTAATCAGACCAATGACCAGCATAATAGCGGCGATAGTAATTCTCGCAGATTCGTCCCAGCCCATAGCGGCTGTCATATAACCCGCTCCAGTCAGTGCAGCAACAGGTGCACCAATCGGAACGGACATCAGAAAAAACCACCCCACCAGTGAGCCAGCTTTTGGACCAAAAGCAAGCGTTACAAAATGGGACACACCTCCGGCGTTAGGGAATTTAGCAGAGAGCAGACCCATTGATAAGGCCATCGGCAAAATCAGCAACGACATAAATCCCCACGCCAGTAATGAAGCGGGACCCGCCATTTCTGCAGCTAAACCAGGAACAATTAAGACCCCAGAACCCAACACAGCCCCGATGTAAAGGGCAATAGCCTGAGGCATGCCAATGTTTTTTTGTAAAGTGTTTGAACCGGATTCCTTCATGTTTTTTTATCCTGCTTTCCTTGTCTTTTGTTCTAGAGTAGCAGATAATAGATCCATTGGAAAAACAGAATTTTTGAATAGTATCCATTCAATATTCCGATGGTTCATTTTCATTTAGGGGGAAATTCATGGAGTCACGTCATCTTTTTACCTTTTTAGTGGTAGTGGAGACGGGCAGTTTTACTAGAGCAGCACAGAAGCTTGATTATGCACAGTCCAGTATTACTGCACAAATCCAAGCACTAGAGTCTGAAATTGGCCAGCCATTATTTGATCGGATCAGTAAAAAGATTATTCTAACCGACGCAGGCCGTCGTTTGCTTCCGTTCGCACAGGAAATATCCAGAATGCACAATTTAGCACAGGACGCGTTACGCTCGGATAGTGAACTAACGGGTTCTTTGCGGATTGGGGCTCCTGAATCTCTGGCTGCTTTTCGCTTACCAGGCATTATTAAGGAGTTTCGCGCTAAATATCCGCAGGTGCAAATTATTCTGAAGCCTGGAGCTTGCTGGGAACTATCAGATTTTGTCCGTTCGGGTGAACTGGATTTAGCGTTCTTATTGCAACCTGAGACGGAAGATAAAGATTTAAATATAGAAACATTAGTACATGAGCCGATGACGCTGATCGCAGCGCCAGATCATCCCTTATTAAACCTTGCTGAGGTAGAACCCCTTCATTTAAAAGGAGTGACCATACTTCATACCGAAACTGGCTGTTCCTACCGGACTTTATTTGAACGGCATTTGAACAGTTACGGTGTATTTCCTGACCCCACGTTAGAGTTTTGGAGTATCGAGGCGATAAAGCAATGTGTAATGGCTGATCTTGGCATTGCCTTTCTTCCATTAATTACTGTAAAAAATGAACTGGCTGAAGGCAAACTTGCCAGATTAAATTGGAATGATGAATCACAGCGTGTGGCGACGCAGATCGCCTATCATCATAAAAAATGGAAATCGCCCGTGCTTACGGAGTTCTTACTTGCAATAAAAAAACATGCTGAGCAATGGAGAAGTCTAATATAGATCAACATTAACAAGGAGGCTCTAAGGCATGAATGAGTGGTGTGAAGACTACGAAGAAGGGCTGGAGGCCTTTCTCATCTGGATGAAGGATGCCGGGTACACTCCCTATACGCAAAAATCCTATTTAGTAGATGTGAAACAGTTTTTAGACAGTCTGAATGGTAAAAAGCTTGAGACAGTGAAGAAGCTGCATGTCATTTCCTTTTTGACCTCTGTCCGCGAACGTGGAGTGAGTGATGCCACTCGTAACCGGAAGCATGCTGCGATTAACTGTTTTTTCAAGTCATTGATCGAGCTGGAACTACTACAGAACAACCCGGCAGCCGGAATTAAGAAATCCAAAACTGAGATCAATCGTGAGCCGGTTTACTTAGATGAAAGTGATCTGGGGCGGTTTTTATCTTCTATAGATGGTAAATACAAAAAGCGTAATTTAGCAGTTTTTTTGTTGATGTCCTATATGGGGCTTCGGGTGGGGGAAGTCCACACGCTGAATTTGAGTGATTATAATGTAGAAAGACATTCCCTCCGTGTGTTTGGGAAGGGGCGTAAATGGCGTAATGTGCCGGTTCCCGAGGATGTAGTGCCTTTTCTCGACTCCGCGTTAGCAGAAAGGTTAGACCCTTGGCGCAGTAAAGAGGAAGCGATGTTCATTTCACAAAAAGGACGCAGGTTGTCTATCCGAGGCATTCAGCAAATCGCAGCAGATACCTTCGATCGTTTCCAAAGGGATGTGCCAGCAGCACAGCGACGCCCGTATTCAAGCCATAAGCTCCGACATTCTTTTGCAACCATGCTGCTGAGAAAAGGGGCAGATCTGCGTACCGTACAGGAACTGCTAGGTCACTCCTCGATCCAGACTACAACCGTATACACACATATCACGAGTCGTGAGAAGGAAGAGGCCATGTCTAAATTACAAATCCAGCTGTGATTGAAAAGAAAGCAACCTCCTTAGAAAATCGATAACAAAAAATAACTTGTTATTATAACGGTATTGATTTATTCTAACAGTTATTAAGAGTTTTATAGGAGGTCCTAATCGTGAAGAATGTTTTTCTAAAAGGGATGACTTATGGCTGGGGATCAAAACGAGGTGAATACCGTACAGAATATGCAGAAGATTCGATGAGAAAGCTGGCAGAGACAGGTAGTGAATGGATTGCCTTATCTTTTTGGACATGGCAAGACACTGTGCATTCAACAGAAATTCATTATGATTACGGTTACACGGTGACTGATCGTGATCTCACACATGCGGTACAACTGGCAAAACAGCTTGGTCTTAAAGTTTGTCTTAAACCTGTAGTGAATTCGAGGGATGGCATTTGGAGAGCTAGGATTGGATTTCCGGAAGAGGGAGATGTTTATTGGGCAGCATGGTTCCGTTCTTATACTAATTTCATTAAACACTACGCAGAGTTGGCGGAAGAACTTGAATGTGAGATGTTCTGTATCGGCTGCGAAATGGTCGGCACAGAGTCTAGAACTGCGGAATGGAGACAATTGATTCAAGAGGTCACCAATCTTTATACAGGGCCGATCATTTATAATGCCAATCATGGCAAAGAAGAAGGAATCGAGTGGCTGGATGAGGTGGATTTTATCGGAACCAGCGCTTATTATCCGGTAGCTTCAGTGCCGGGAGATTCTTATGAGAATATGCTGGCTGGTTGGGAGCGGCAGAAACCGCGGCTTAAGTCACTCTCTGAGCGATTTGGCAAGCCTCTCGTATTCATCGAGATTGGCTGCCGAAGTGCTCATGGGTGTGCCACCATGCCATGGGACTTTACATACACAGACTTACCATATTCAGAAGATGAACAGGCCAACTTCTATCGCTCAGCGCTGGAAGCATTCTGGAATGAACCTTGGTTTGCCGGTTACTTCTGGTGGGATTGGAGCACGAAATTGTATGACTTAGAAGAGGCTTCCATTGACCGTGGTTTTGATATTTATGGCAAAAAAGCCGAACAAGTTCTCAAAGAATACTATAAGCAAACTATCACTAAATAAATTGATAAAAAAGATCCGGAATTTCAGGTAAGCCTGGCCTGCTAAAGGATCTTTTTGTCATTGGCAGGCTAAGTTAATTCGTGTTATATTAAAAACCGTCCTTTTCATAGTGGAGGCAACGCTCCACATATAAAAAGGACGGTTTCTTGTGTCTTTTGTAGTCAAAAAGGGCTGTTTCCAGCCAGATTCGCTTACAATTCTAGCTTAGCTATTTCTGCTTTTAGCTTCTCAGCGGATTTCTGGAATAAAGCCTGTTCGGTTTCATTGAGTGGGAGGTCCAGTACCTGTCGAACACCCGAGCGATCTACTACGCAAGGTGCACCGAGATAGACATCCGAAACCCCGTTATAGTTGTTTAATAAAGTAGAAACATTCAACACGGCACCTTCATTATGAAGAATGGAGACTACAATTCGGTCCAGTGCAAGCGCTATTGCATAAGAGGTTGAGCCTTTGGCATCAATAATTTCATAGGCTGCATTCTTGGTATCTTGGAAGATTTCTTCGCGTTCTGCTTCGTCAAAACCAAGATCAATCCCAGCTACATTCGCAAGACTCCAAACCGGAAGCTCTGAATCTCCATGTTCACCGATGATCTGTCCGTGAATACTGCGAGGATCGATTTCTTTGTGAAGACCGATCAAATAGCGAAAACGAGCACTATCAAGTACCGTACCAGAACCAATTACACGTCTGCGGTCAAACCCGCTTATTTTCAAAGTCGCGTAAGACAGAATATCTACAGGGTTAGTCGCAATAAGTAGAATGGCATGTTGGTTATACTTTGTAATTTTTTCAATGATATCTTTAAAAATCGAAATATTTTTACGAAGCAGATCTATCCGGGTTTCTCCCGGTTTTTGTGATGCACCGGCAGTTACTATAATGATATCTGCTTCACGGCAGTCTTCATAAGTACCAGCCCATAACTTCACACCACCGACAAAAGGCATGCCGTGATTCATATCCAGTGCTTCGCCAAGTGCTTTCTGATGATTAACGTCAATAAGTACGAGTTCGGGCATACGTCTACGTAACAATAATGTATAGGCTGTAGTTGTACCAACTGCTCCAGTACCGATAACTACGACCCGATTGGGTTTTGGGGGGGCCATGTCTCCATCTCCTTAATATTTCAAATTTTTGGTTTCAATCTTGTCCATCATAATCGTTAACGGTAGTGTTTTCAAGCTGATCTTATTTAATGCATTACCCTAATTAAGGCCATACTAAAATGTGATTTTTATTTCATTATCTTAGCAAGACTAGACAGGAGAGAATGTAAGGATGGATTTATTTCGTAAAAAGGCTCTAAACATACCCACAAGTTCTGAGGGGACGCAGTTAAACAAGACATTGGGTGCCCTGGATCTAACAATGCTTGGGGTAGGAGCCATTATCGGCACAGGTATTTTTGTAATGACAGGAGTTGCCGCAGCAGAACATGCAGGTCCTGGTCTTATAATTTCTTTTTTACTGGCGGCGTTTGCCTGTGTGCTCTCGGCATTATGTTATTCGGAATTTGCTTCGACCATTCCTGTTTCCGGGAGTGCTTATGCTTATAGTTATGTAGCCTTTGGAGAACTATTAGCTTGGATCTTAGGCTGGGATCTCGTCTTGGAATACGGAGTTGCCGCAGCGGCTGTAAGCAGTGGCTGGTCAGGGTATTTTCAGGGGTTATTAGAGGGCTTTGGGATACATCTCCCAACCGCACTATCGGGGGCTTATAATCCGGAAGCGGGTACAATAATAAATCTGCCTGCAGTAATCATCATTTTGTTAATTTCCTATTTACTGACTCGGGGAACGAAAGAAACGGCACGTTTTAACGCCATCATGGTCTTTATCAAAATAGCAGTGGTGCTTCTATTTATCGTAACTGGATTTTTCTATGTGAAGCCAGAGAATTGGACTCCATTTCTCCCCTTTGGATACCATGGCGTGATCAATGGCGCGGCCACAGTGTTTTTTGCCTACATAGGTTTTGATGCGCTAGCAACCGCTGCAGAAGAGGTGAAAAGACCCCAACGCGATTTGCCTATTGGAATTATTTCATCCCTTGCTATCTGCACTGTCTTGTACGTTCTTGTCTCACTCGTATTAACAGGTATTGTTCCATATACTGATCTCAATGTTAGTGATCCTGTATCTTATGCGCTTCGCTTTGTAAATCAGGATATGATTGCCGGTCTGATCTCTGTCGGAGCCATTGCGGGTATGACTACGGTATTGCTCGTGATGTTATTCGGTCAAACCCGGCTGTTATTTGCCATCTCACGTGATGGCCTACTGCCAATAAGTTTATCTAAGATTAATGCTAAAACACAGGTACCTGTACGAAGCACATGGATGGTAGGCATCTTAATAGCCGTGTTAACGGGTTTCATCCCACTGGACCGGTTGGCAAATCTGACAAGCATAGGAACATTGTTTGCCTTTTTTGTAGTGTCTTTAGGGGTAATCGCGCTTAGATATATTCATCCGGATTTAAAAAGAGGGTTCAGAGTTCCATGGGTACCTTTCATTCCGCTGTTAAGTGCGGCAACTTGTGGTATTTTGATGTATAATCTAGGAAGTGAGACATGGATTGGTTTTCTAATTTGGACAGTTGTTGGACTTCTAATCTATGCACTATACGGCTATCGTAATAGTAATTTGAATCATAAATAAGATTCAATCCATCCGAGAGGAGAGAGGTTATTGGCATCTAAGATTGCTGGATTGAAGGGAATAAGATTAATATTGATGCTGATTTTGTTAGCGTGGGTGGTCACGGCTTGTTCATCTCCTCCCCCGGAACCTACTCAGCAGCCCCAGCCGACAGAGGCACCTGAAGAAGGACAGACGATAACCCTGATTACTCCAGACGCCAATCATATTGATAATGATAGCGCTCCGAAATATCAAATTCAGACTCGTCTTACAGATTTTCAGCTGCTTAGTGAAAGTGAAGGTCTGGCCTGGGGGGTTACCAAAAACGAACTCCGGTTGTACTTAACCCGGGATAACGGAGCAACTTGGGCTAATATTTCACCAGCACCAAATGTGCAGTTCCTCTCCAACCCTGTGTATGGGAAGGGGATTTTCTTCACGGATCCATCTCATGGTTGGATTATAAGAAGTGCTTTTGGAGCGACAGAAACGATTGTGCTGCGAACCACAGATGGTGGCCAAAGCTGGAAAATCTCATCTTTAGGAGATGTGAATACAGTATCCTCTGTATATTTCAACTCACCCAAACGGGGTTGGCTGATGACCTCATGGAACGCTTCTTCCAATAAAGAGAACAAGGCACTTTTTTCAACGACAGACGGTGGGGCCACTTGGGAAGAAGTGATGCAGAATGAGCAATACAATCCGAATTTCCCTAATGATTCGATACCGTTTGCCGGAGTCACCACTGGAATGATTTTTCGCAATAGTACACATGGATTTGTGACAATGCAGACAGGTGCTCTTCCCAAAATCTTTATGACAAAAGATGGCGGTAAGAGCTGGAGCCTCGGGCCGGCTTTTCTGGTTAACGAACGTTTAGAGGATTGTGACCGAGTAATTACGGGCAAACCGGAGTTCTTCGATGCCAGTAAGTCTACTGGTTGGATGTCTGTTGGCTGCCAAAAGGATAAAGAAAAAACAATCGCCTACCATGGATATTTTACGGCTAACGGTGGAGCAAACTGGAAATTTGCATCCTTTGGATTGAACGCACAAGCTGGTGTCAATCGTCAAATTGCTCCGACGTTTTTGAACTCACAGATCGGTTGGACCATACTTGGCGACACCCTTTACCATACGGTGGAACAAGGAGTTACGTGGTTACCTCTTAAAGAGAGCAGTGTACTGCGATCTAAGCTTCTGGAATATCCGGAGATTGTAAAGCTGCAGTTTTTTTCCACTGAGGTGGGGTGGCTTTTGATTGAGAAAAAAGAGGACAAGCGCTCGATACTGTTACAGACTACGAATGGTGGTATCAGCTGGCGCGTAATGTAATAAGGAAAAAGAACCTGCCTGTTGGTAGGTTCTTTTGTTGTTAGCAGAGTGGGGGTTTATTGTTGTTTGTGAATGATTGAATATAAGGAAAAAACTTATTTAAAATTTTCTTTATAAATGTGAAAAAAATCACATGACATTTAAAGAATCCTGTGATATATTTAACACATAGAAAACAAGTTCAAATTTTCACAAACTCAGACATCGAATAGGAGAGATTACAATGAAAACATTCGAAACAGATTATATGACAAGAAACCTTTTGCAACTTTGCTACAACTGTGATGACGCTCATCTTTGTGAAACTGAAGAACAATGCAGAGCTTGCTGGGCTGAAAATGGAATGTTAGATGATCAGACAGACGAAACTAAGAAATTGCTAGACCTAGTTCATGCTTAATTTAATTACTGAAAACTCTGTATAGAGACCACTCGAATTCTTGATTTTTAAGAAAACGAAGTGGTCTTTTTGCATCTAGTCTCACTTATTTAATGCTTTCTGGACTAGATGAGGCATATACATGTACAGAAGTACCCAGAACGCAGCAATTAGGCTGAATTACAAGGGGAAGAAGGGGGAAACTGTCATGGGAATGGGCCCGGATCTTTCGTGGATGTTTGATTTTGCCGGAACGGTGATGCCGATCTTTATCGTTGTTATGATTGGTATTCTTGCTATATCAGCAGGCAGGGGCTTGCTTCAATGGGGCAGGAACAATGGCTCACCCATACTAACAATCCCTGCACATATCGTTAGCAAACGGACTGAAGTACGTCAGCAGCAGCTTCAGGAAGAGAATGGCTCAACTCGTACGAGTACAACTTACTATTTAACGTACGAGCTGGAGGGCGGTAGTCGCATGGAATTTAAAGTAGATGGCCATGAATATGGCTTGAGTGCAGAAGGCGATAGAGGAATGCTTACTTATCAAGGAACTAGATATCATGGATTCCAACGACAGCCACAATACTCAACTGCGGAGTAGTCATTTGTATTAAATCAAAACAGCGATCCTCATGCTCATGGGGATCGCTGTTTTCGTTTTGGTTATGTACCATTCAAGCTCATTGATCCTGTAGCTCTCAAAGCCCACTGATACTATAGCTCTCAAAGCTCACTGTAGGTGCGATTATCTATTAAGTGTCAGCTCTTCATTACCCTCTTACCTTGCGGACCCAGATGATGTTATTTGCAAATTCACAGTCTTTTGAGCCTAGTTTCGGACTCCAATGCAGCTATTCATTAGAAAGAGGCTTATAATCGGTGCTTTGAGGGCCAATAGGGGCTTTAGGGTCCGATAGAATCTCAAAAGTGGATTAATATCGCGAATAAGGTCAGCTGTGTCCGATAGCGCCTTTTGCGCGGACGTTGACGTGGATGCTGTTGCTGACGTTGAAGCTATTGCTGTTGCTAACAACAAGGACATCGACGCTGACGTGGACATTGTGGCTAACACCGACAACGATTCCAGCACCGATTCGACGCTAAAACCGACGCCGACTCTGATGCTGTACTGACGCGCTAAAACCGACGCCGACCCTGATGATAACACCGACGCCGACCCTGATGCTGCCACCAACATCGACTCAGACGCTAACGCTGTCGTTAACAAGGACATCGATGCTAACGCTGACATTGTCGCTAACACCGACACCGCCCCCCGACTCAGACGCTAACGCTGTCGTTAACGAGGACATCGATGCTGACGCTGACTTTGTCGCTAACACCGCAGCTGCCCCCGACTCTTACGCTGTAGCGCAAATGTAATTGGACAAACGCAGCTTAGAGTGTCGTTAAAGGGGATTTGCTGAGTGGTTAAAAGGAAAGATCCCTACTCTAAAAAATAGGCGGGAACTGTCACCTCTTAGGCGAATGCACATACTATACAGCATGCAGTTAAGAACGAGGTTGCTACAAGAAGTGACCCCAAGGAGGAGACAGCGTGGCCGTCATCAAAACGAACTCGGAAGATGTGAAGGTGCTGGCGCGGTTGATGAGAGCGGAAGCTGAGGAAGATGGAGAACTCGGTATGCTCATGGTCGGCAATGTTGGCGTCAACCGGATTCTTGGCAATTGCTTGGACTTTAATAACATTCGGAATGTGAATGACATGGTCTATCAAAGTCCAGGAGGTTTCGAAGCGCCGCAGAAGGGATACTTCTATCAGCGAGCCAGAGAAGCAGATATCCGTCTAGCCAAACGTGTAATTGCTGGTGAAAGAACCTGGCCAGCTACCAATGCTTTGTGGTTCTTCAGACCCGCAGGTGATTGTCCTGCAACCTGGTATAACCAACAAAACACTGGCCGCTTCAAAGCCCATTGCTTCTTTACTCCGACCGGAGAAGATTGCCCGACTGTATTTATCGGCAATTAGCTTAGTAACTGTGCAAAGAGAATTACTCAATAAAATGAGTAATTCTCACAGAAAGTTAGTGTGAGTTTCATTTGTGTCCAAAGGAGTTTATGCTCCGATAAACATTTAGGAGGTTTCATTAAATGATCGTTCAACCTTACCGCCCCGTAACTTATACCATCGGTAGTGTCTCTTCTTCAGGTATGCCAATGTCTTCCGGAATGCCGATGTCATCAGGAATGCAAGGCATGGGCAGCATGCCACCTCAAGTAAGCAGTGGTAGTCCAATGACGCAAGGGGGAGTAGTAGTTCAGAATCCACCACAAACGTTCGAACAATCCTACATCGAGAATATTTTCCGCCTGAATTTAGGAAAAGTAGGTACGTTTTATTTTACTTATGAGAACAACAAAGACTGGAATGCGAAAGTTTACAAGGGTGTGCTGGAAGCGGCAGGCCGTGACCACATTATTATCAGTGACCCTGCGACTGGCCAACGCACCGTCTTACTTATGATTTATTTTGATTATGCTACCTTCGATGAGCCCCTTACTTATCAATACCCAGGTGTAATTGGCAATCCTCCAACGATGAGAAATTGTCGCTAAATGTAATCCATCTTCGATGAGAAGAACTCCAACGCCAAAAGGTTAGGAGTTCTTTTTATTTGTGATTAATTTATGGAATAATCTTGATAATCACTGCCCATTTTTTTTCGAAAGGACACGCATGCTTGCGGTTTGCCCCAATATATTAATATAATAAATTGTATAAGACTCAAAAAACCTTGATATATCAGTGTTTACAAGGGATTTTGAGTCTTTTTTTTATCTTGAAATCACAGAAAAATCACATTCTCGGCAGATCCTTGGAATTTAATATGTTTTGGAAGTGGATTTTTAGTTTGTCACTACTGCTTTGCATCATTCGTTCCGTCACATGGGTATAAATCTTGAGTGTGGTTTTTGCATCATCGTGACCTACACGCTTCATAATCGTTTTGAGATCAATCTGAGAGCCAGACGCGATACTTGCTTCGATTAGCATCGTGATGTGCGTGTGTCGAAATATATGAGGGGTTGCGTGCTTCTTGATGTTTGTTAATTTCATTAGCCGAGCCATGCGGTTAACTAACTTCCAATTTGTAAAAGGTGTTCCGTTGTTATTGGTCAAAATAAACTGAGTCTCTACAAAGTCATCGTGGAGCTCCTTGTATCTTTTATGTCGAGCGTACTGTTTTACCTTTAACCGCTTAAACATCTCAACGATGAAATCATCCACATCAAAGGTGCGGACGGATCCGGTAGTCTTTGGAGGTGTTAATTGGTACGCGCCACTTCCACCCTGTGGAAAGTGAAGTGTTTTATAAATATGAACGTCATGAGTTTCGAAGTTGAAATCAGGCCACTCTAAAGCACAAAATTCTCCTGGTCGCACTCCGCTAAACAGCAAAAAATAAAACGTCTCTAGATCATCACCTAAACCGTGATTTTGTAGTACTTCCAGAAATTCTTCAATTTCACTTCTTTCCAGAAATTTTTCTTCCAGTGCATTGTTTTTAGCTTCTAAAACTGTCCGTTGTTTTTTAGGCATTTTTATGTTTTGACAAGGGTTATCAATGCGTAAATTTTCTTTGATGATCCATTTGAATATTAAATTTGCTGTTGAGTGATAACGATAGATGGAGTTTATCTCATATCCTTCTGAAAACAAATTGTTGAGCATTTTTTGATGTTGGTTATGTGTTATTTTATCGATATTAGCGCCACCATAATATTTGTTCAGTAAATTAATGTCGGACACATGAGCTTCCACAGTTTTTCCTTTAACTCCGCTAGTAATAATATAATCTTGTAGCCATTCTTGAGCAGCCTCATTGAATTTCATTTTTTTGGCTCGCTTTGTATCGGTTCCACCCTTCATACGATCCACAACTGCCTGAGCTGCGGCGATGGCTTCCTTCTGTGTATCACGTACCCTCGGTACCTGTTGGCGCTTGCCTGTGACCGGATCAGGAGGACCCTCCATGACACACTTCCACTTGTAGCCTTGTTTGTTCTTTGCAGGTACTTTAAATACGCTGGCCATGAGTAGGTCCTCCTAAATTAAAAATTAATAGCATCTTCTAAAGCTTCTATGGTTAGAAACAATTTGTTTGCGTTTTGTCCATGTCGAGAAGCAATTCGCTCCATGTCGATCATTACGTATCCAGAACGGCTCGGAGGGATTAAAAGATCACTTGAACGAACAACAGCGCTATTCCGATTAGAGTTTGGATGGACATCCACGCTTTTAAAGGTTCCATTAACCTCGATGTAGAGTGGCTGATCCCACTTAAAACCTCCACGTTGTTCAATGATAAGCGTGTGTGGTCTAGATAAATCGTCAAGCCCGTAAACACCTCGTATGATTGGCTCAGGAGTTGTCGTGTATGGTAAAGTGTTTTCCTTGGCCACAGCAGTATATGTAAAAGCCGTCATGAATTCAGCGCTAGCAATACGCTCGCGAATCTGTTTCAGACGCAACAGTGCGAATTCTGGAGGAACCTGAAATACGGTTGCAACTATACCTGCCGCTTCTTCTTCGAAAGCAGAGAGCTGCAATTTTTCAAGCATGAAAAAGGGGATGGCTGCGTAAAGACTGAATCGTTCGGCATCAGCTTCTTGCATTTGCTGGAAAAGCTCCGAAATCTGACGCTGATCCCCAACATGGCGGAGCACGTGTCCTAGCTCGTGGAAGAATGTTTTATGCTGTACATCACGTTCATCCTGTTGGTTGATAACAATTACACATAATTCATTATCAGAAAACGATTTAACGCTTTTGAAATGCACCTCCACATTAAAGGCTTCAGAAATTCGTTCTATAGTCAAATCGTTTGGCACCAATATAGCCCTGGAGAGGTAGTGATTTTCAATAGTTTGTTCCAACGGAGTTTTGAAGTATTTGGATAAGTTCATGTTAAATCCTCCAATAGCGTACATATGTTCTATTTTGTATGTAAAAGAAAAGCCATTGCTGGCTATGTGTAAAACCTCTTTATTTCTGCTCTTTATTTGCTTTATCTAAAGCTCTTTGTCGTGCCTCTCTGATTTCCTTTATAAAATCATCAGCCGCTTTAAATTCCTCTTCTGTCCAGTCATTTGGCCCACCGTAGAAAGTAAGGTTGCTCTCAGGCTTCTTGCGTATATTTGATCTTCCACTTAAGAAATCAGTGTCACAATCAAATGTGTCAGCTATTTTATTCAATGTATCTACTGGTGGTAATTTTGTTCCATTTTCATAAGCAGTGTAGGTTACCCTAGCAACACCAATAAGATCTGCAACAAATTCTTGAGTCCATTTTTGATCCTGTTTCTTTAAGGCCTCTCGTTCACCTTTTATTCGTTTCCCTACTATTTCCATGTACACAACCCCAACTATACAAGATAAGACTATTATAATGTTCCTAAAAGAAACTTGATATAAATGTTCTTAAAAGAAACTTTTATGTTTGACATGTTTCTTAAAGTAACATATAATCAAGCTATAAAGTTACTTAAAGGAACAATGGAGGTGATGCTGGATGAGGAGTTGGTTGAAAGAACTTCGTGAGACATTAGGTAAAACTCATGAGCAGGTAGCTGATGAAGCAGGTATATCGCGGAGTTACTATACAAATATTGAAGTCGGTACTAAAACTCCTGCTGTTCCCGCTGCAAAAGCTATTGCTAGTGTTCTTAAATTTCCATGGGGAAATTTTTTTGAAGACGAAAGTTCCTTAAAGGAACATATTTGAATCAAGGAGGTGATCTAAATGTCCATAGTTGTGATGGACAGCGATGACTTAGAACGGTTGCTTGAAAAAGTTGTATCTCGAGCAATTGAAGTTTACGCAGTACAAGTCCCGACTTCACTACCGCCAGTGCTTAGCATTAAGCAGTTCATGGAACTTCTGGACATTAGCAGACCAACAGCCACTGAGGTTATGAAACGTCCAGACTTTCCAGTGAATCGTGAGTTTGGTAATCCACGGATACCGTCAGCTTTATTACTTCGGTGGATCGATGAACACACCGAGTGGATCGATAATAACGCTGGTGAAGATTTCAAAGCTAAACGCAGACATGCAATCGGATAAAGAAAACCCGCCGAGCTTTATCGGCAGCGGCGGGCAGGGATTGCGGTAAGGGGAATCGCTTAACAACATCATACATCAGGCCTCTGTCCGATAGCATCCCATAAAACGGACAAAGGAGTTGAAATCTAGTTGGCAATCGGACAATTTGGAACCGCACTACAAGACGTCTTGAAACGTACCGGTGATAACCGGCATATTGCTGGAAAAGTAGCTAATGTCGATGCTTCTCAAATCGGGAAAATCGTTAAAGGAACGCGTAAAGCTTCTAGGCCAGTCATGAAGGCAGCGGTTGAGCACTACGATGATGGGCAGCTTTTCTTGGCAGCAGTAGCAGATGTTTCTGGGGGAGCCTTCTCACCTTGGCTGGATAATGTGGATCTGCATAGAGCAAGCGTCCTAATAAAAACCGTCGAGGAGATGAAGGAAGTACTTGTGGCATCGGGACAAGCACCAATCAGCAAAACTAATGAACAAATAACGGATGCAGAGCGACATCAAATAAAACGACTACTTATGGAAACGGTGGAAGCTATCACGGCCCTGACTCATCTGGCTGCAGTGCTATGTAAAGAGTATTCCTTTAGTTGGTTGGGAACTTGGAAGGAGCATCGAGCTGAGCTAAAAGTTAAAAAATATTTGAAATGAGGGAGCGCTTTGGAAAGGAAACAATTGGTTGCTGAGGCAAGAGAAGCGGGTAAGCATGCAGTGCATAACCTTCAGATGATCCGGAAGAATCCGGATGTGATGCTACCAGGAAGGATTGAGGATGCTGAAGACTATCTGAATAATATGATCCGCATCGCTGAAGTAGAAATGAAAAATGATCGCCTGGCAGGGCAGTCACTTGGTTTGAAATCTCGGTTAGAGAATCTATTGATGTCCATTTTAACCCCGAAGCGTGAAAAGCACAAGGCTACCCTTTGAGATTCAAGTGCATTAATAAACTCTAAAAATAAATCTTACGGAGGCTAATAATATGAAATCAACTGGAATTGTACGCAAAATCGACGAGCTTGGACGGATCGTTATCCCTATTGAATTACGCCGCACTATGAATTTGGACATCAAGGACCCTGTAGAAATCTTTGTTGACGACGAGAAAGTAATCCTTCGGAAATATGCACCTGGCTGTGCGATCAGTGGTAGCCAGGACGATCTGATCCCGTTCGAAGGAAAGCTGTACAGCCGAGCAACTATTCAGAAAATGGCTAAAGCAGCAGGTATTTAAGAAGGACTGGCACGGGCTTCGGCCCCTGTCTTGGAATGTCGGACCTTAGAAATAACCTTTCCTCCGTCCGGGATTCCAAGATGCGGCTGACGCATCCAAGGTGGTGGCGGATCACATAGATCAAGGGAGCTGAAAAGGCCGTCTTTATTGGTGCATTTACTCCCTCGCCCACCTTGCAAATACATAGAAAGGAGGCAGCTTATGCAAATCATTCAAAAGTTAACAGTGGTTAGTAATCCTACACGAGTATTTGAAGTTGGAACCGAGATTGATAGCCATGAAGTAATTGAGATTAAGCAGGTTGGTTCTGAGTATGAGGACCATGTTCATTCTGAGTATGTCGTTCTGGACGAAGATGGCCACATGATAGCCAGTGTCGAGAACGCTCCTGTAATCGTGGATTATAAGCAAATTGCTGAACACGACAACGAAAAATAGCCCACTGGCATGGGCTATCACTGTTCATTGAAAACTTAATTATTCACTTGCCTCCATCTTAGCAGGTGGGGGCGCACTACACAAGAGGGAGTGAATGTAATGTCAACTGCCTTTTCTGCTGATATTAGCGGTCAGCGCATTGAGGTTGAAATTCAGCCTCCAACACACTATACGCCGCCGGTTCTTTCAATCCGGCAGCAATCCGGGACCTTTCAGCTGCACGCTGATCCGGATCAATTAGCTGAAGTTGAATATGCCATTCGGACTTATCTGGAAAGCATTCGTTACCCGGAAACACCTGATCAACAAATGATCTTACATGCGGAATGTAATGCAGCAATGGAGGAGGAGATCGCTTGAAGCGTATCGTTCTGGAGCGCCTGACGCTCCGTAATTTTAAAGGGATTAAGGAATTCAATGTTCCAGCTGATGGCCGGGACATTGACATTTTTGGAGATAATGCCACAGGCAAGACCACGATATTTGACGGATTCCTTTGGCTCCTGTTCGGCAAAGACAGTGAGAATCGTACAGAACAGAAATTCGAAATCAAAGAGTTGAATTTTGTCGGCTTGGTTCAACAACACAAGCTGGAGCATGAAATTGAAGGCTCCCTTCTGGTGGACAACCATCGCCGGACATTCCGCCGGGTTTATGCCGAGAAGTGGACAAAGAAACGTGGCGCGCCGGTTGAGAGCTTTGAGGGTCACACTACTACTTATTTTGTGGACGGTGTTCCACTCAGCATGCGGGAATTCCAGGCCGAGGTTGACGCAATCATCAAGGAAGAATTGTTCAGGTTGCTGACCAGTCCTTCTTACTTTAACGAGGTTCTTAAAAAAGAGGAACGTCGCAAGGTGCTATTGGAAGTGTCTGGTGATCTGACAGATGCCGAAGTCATTCATAGTAACGAGGATTTGGCTGAGCTTCCTACAATCCTAGCTGGCCGTGAAATGGACGCTCATAAGAAAGTTATCACTGCTCGAAGTGCAGCTATTAACAAGGAAATTAAGGAACTACCGGTGCGGATCAGCGAGGTTCAGAGACAGATGCCTGACGTTGCTGAATTGGACGAAGATCTCCTAAAGGAAGATGTTGCGCTCTTGCGTAGCCGAATTGAGTCCAGGGAGGCAGAGGTATCTCGCATTCTCTCCGGCGGCGAGGTTTCTGTGAAGGAGAAGCGCCTACGCGAAGTCGAGGCAGAGCAGATCGATATTAAATCTCGGCTGCAATCATCGGTGCTGAATAAGGTAGCAGAGATGCGAAATGCTGTGAACTTGAAGCATTCAAAGCTCGACCAATACCGCAGGAGCATCGAAGATAAGCAGCAGCGAATCAAGCAGAACGAGCGCTTGGCTGCTGGTCGCCGTCAGGAAGCAGAGCGGCTGCGAGCAGATTTTACCGCTTTGAAAGAAGAAGTATTCGAACATCATCATGATGTGAGTTGCCCGACTTGCGGACAGAATCTTCCGGAGGAGCAGATCAAGGCGGCACATGAAAAGGCGGAGGCTGATTTTAATCTGCGCTTGGCAGACCGGAAGGCGCGCATTAATGCGGATGGGAAGGCTGCTATCGCCGAAGCAGAGAAATTTGAGCAGGAAGTCAAACGGCTCCAGATCGACATTGACGAGCTTAACAACAGCCTGGCTGCTCTGCAGACAGAGATCAGCGCAGCAGAAACCGAGCTTACTGAGCTGCGGGCGGGCGTTAAGGACCCAACATCAGAACCTGAGTATGCTGGCAAGGCTGCCGAGGCGATCCGGCTTCAGCAGGAAATTGTAGAGCTTCGACAATCCAGCCAATCGGCTGCTGCGGGCGTGCGGGAAGAGATCGGCAGGCTGCGACTTGAAGTCGAGGATATGGAACGGGACCTGGCTAAATTCGACGGCGTTAAGCGCGGGCAGCAACGTGTCGCCGAGTTGGAGCAGCAGGAGAGAAGTCTGGCCGGTGAATATGAGCGGCTGCAGCACGAACTGTTCCTTTGTGAAGAGTTCACCCGTACGAAAGTCAACCTGCTTGACGCCAAGATCAACAGCAAGTTCAAGCTGGCGCGGTTCAGACTCTTTGAAGAGCAGGTCAACGGCGGGCTGAAGGAAGTCTGCGACACACTTTACAAGGGTGTTCCATATGAAGGCGGGCTCAATAAAGCTGCTCAGAACAATGTCGGCCTGGATATTATCAACACACTATCCGAGCACTACGGAATATCGGCGCCTATTTTTATTGACAATGCAGAGTCTATCACGAAGCTAATCCCCACAGATGCTCAAGTGATTCGGCTATTGGTCAGCGAGAAAGATAAGAATCTGCGTATTGAGACGGCAGATATACAGGAGGCGATTTAAGGAATGAGTACAGGTAATCAGGTGGCGATTATTCAAAAGGACATCACCGATGATGTTAATCGGAGCCTTACACGGTTGCAGGATGACGGGTTAATTTTGCCTCCGAATTACAATGCGAGCAATGCGTTAAAAAGCGCCTTCTTCAAACTCCAGGAGGTACAGGATAAGAACGGTAAGCCTGTGCTGGAGGTGTGCTCGCGGGAATCTGTCGCAAATGCACTGCTGGATATGGTTGTGCAAGGTTTAAGCCCAGCCAAGACACAATGCTATTTCATTGTGTACGGAAGCAAGCTTCAGCTTAATCGCTCCTATTTTGGGACACAAGCCGTTCTTAAACGTTTGTCCAACGTCAAAGATATTTGGGCAAACGTGATTTACAAAGGTGATGTATTTGAGTACGAAGTAGCTGGCGGACGCGAAAAATTGGTCAAGCACGAAACCAATTTTGCAAATCGGGACAATGAGATGCTGGGAGCCTACGCCGTGGTCAAAACGCTCGAAGATGAAGAAATCCTTACGGTTATGACTCGAAAGGAAATTGATGCCTCCTGGAGTCAGTCCAAAACAGGACAAGCCGTACACAAAAAGTTTCCGCAGGAAATGGCGAAGCGGACAGTGATCAATCGCGCGGCTAAGGCTTACATCAATACGAGTGATGACAGTGACCTGTTGGTTGATGCCATTAATCGGTCGACAGAAAATGAGTATGACGAGCGTCTTGATGTGACGACTGAAGAAGTCAAAGTAGAGATTGCAGAGCATGCGAATAGAGAAGTGATTGATATCAAACAGGATGCTGCTCCGCCGTCAACGAAACAACAGTCGGCACCACGTACAAAGCAACCTGTCGATGACCCTCATGGTTTTGCTGCAGATGTTCCTCCTAAGGAACAAGAGTTGGATTTCTAATGATTGATATCCAATGCCTCGGCTCCAGCAGTGCCGGCAACGCCTACCGTATTACGGATGGCCATACCGTGCTTCTGCTGGAAGCCGGTTTTCCTTATAAGTCGATACAGCGGGCGCTTAACTTCCGCATGTCAGATATCTCTGGTTGTCTTATCACTCATGAGCATGGTGATCATAGCCGGGCTGCAGTCGATATCATGCGAGCTGGCATCCCGGTATACACCAGTCAAGGTACGGCAGAAGCTCTCAATCTTTCGGGGCATCGTTTACGGTCTGTGACGCCACTGGAAACATTCGAGATTGGGAGATGGACAGTTATGGGGTTCGGCGTTGAGCACGATGCAGCAGAGCCGCTGGGCTGGCTCCTAGCCAACCAGGACGGCGATAAGCTGCTTTTTCTAACAGATTCCTATTACTGCCGGTACAAGTTCCAAGGACTCACCCACATTATGATTGAGTGCAATTATTCCATTGATATCGTAAACCGCCGGGTGTTAGCCGGAGAGCTTCATCCGGCTCAGAAAAAGCGGCTGCTCCGCTCACATTTCAGCCTGGAGCATGTTAAGGACTTTCTGAAAGCCAATGATACCCGAAATGTTGAGGAGATTTGGCTTTTGCACTTATCAGATGGTAATAGTGACGCTGAACTGTTTAAACGGGAAATTCAGAAGTTAACCGGCTCTGCTGTACAGGTGGCAGATCGATGAACGGTTCTATGGGTGAGCGGATCTGGAAAAGCATGATTAGTGAGCGATTGTGGGCTCTGCGATCAGAGGGCGATGAAGCCTTTAAACAAGCGGTTAGAGCATACTATGCCATTGCACATCCAGGGTACCGCGTTATCCGAGCTGCTTATCCCTATATCTACATTCAAGACGAACGGGGGGCTAATCAATGAGTGGTGTTCAGCAGCTTGATTTGTTCTCAATGGCCATTTCAGAGCCGGTGCTTAATGGCATGTACTACGAGAGATCGAGCGGTTTGTTTGTCTCCTACGTCCAGGGGCACCGTTATTTTGAAGTGACGTGGGGGCAATGCCTGGGAGATAGGGAGTGGAAAGAAAAAACGAAGAGGGAGCGTGCCATATGAACGAACTTGATAATAGAAAGGCCTTGTTCGATCTGTTGGAATCATCACTTGAAGGAGCATACAAACAGGGTCCTGATGGTGTCATTGAATATTTAAAAGCCTTGTCGTATTCACTCGGAGCACAGGTGGCAATCGTGAGTAAGCCAGAACATATTCCGGATATGATCAACGAGGTAATGACGACTTTTGGCCATGGGCTGCAATCTGGAATGCGAGAGCTTCACGGCCTGAACGGAAAATTCAATGTACATGTTAATGGTGTAGTTACGACCTAATCCATACTCGCGATATAGGACCATATTAGGCAGGGGATGATTGAATGCCCGAAGGCAGTTACCCGTTTCCAACATACTCGGGGCTTTTACAGCCACAACATTACAAACAAATAGGCAGCGCGATATGGCTTTTCCTGTGGTGTATCAGCTCCACGACTTCTGAGAAGGAAAGAGAGGGAACTGTCTGGGGTATTGTCCTCGGGAACAAGCCGATCCGCAGCAGTGAATTGGAGGAAACTTTCGGAGTGACCGGAAGAACAATCCGCGATTGGATAAAAAAATTAGAGGATCATGGTTACATACGTGTGACCCGCGCTCCATATGGACTCATTTTCAGTGTTCGGAACTCCAAAAAGTATCAGAACAGACCGGAAGTAAACTTCCACTCTAACGATGGAGATAGGAAGAAAACTTCCGATCTGGACGATGGAGATAGGAAGAAAACTTCCGATCATCCGGAAGAAAACTTCCGATCTAATAAAGATATTATAAAGATTTTGATTGATAGATGGATTAATGGCTTGGAAGAAGATGATCAAAAAGAGTTGAGTTCAAGATCCGGGGTTCTGACCGCCGCTGTGGGTGCCGTCTCCACAGGCCAAATAGATCTTGATAAACCGACAGTCGAACAGCGTGTCCTTAAAATCGAACAGTATTACATGCAACGTAATAGGCTACTCAGCCCCGTTACTGCTGATTGGGAACATGTTCGTGAGATTGCGAACGAGGCCATGCCGTTGGATCTCGTATACTTTTTCATCGATCTGGCAATTGCCCGGAAGAAAGCTAAACGGAGGAGACCTTCAGACAAGATCCGAACGTTCTCGTATTGCAAAACCGTGATTTATAGCTGCTGGGATGAATTGTCCTCATTTCTTGAGCGGTACCTAACTCCCCCTGCTGCAAAAACGCAGGGAACAGTCGCCCTGGGAGCCTCAAGAGAGCGTCGGAAAAGCCAACGGCAACAGGAAATCGACGAACTTGAACAGTTCATTGAGGAGGAGAAGAAGCGTGGAAGTGGTTGAAGTTGCTCAGCTTTACCGAGAGATTAAGAAGCACTTCCCGTTTTTTGATGCTTCTGTCGAAAAGGTGAAAGCAGATTATAAATATCTCAAAGATTTTCCGGCGGAAACAGCACGAGAGAATATTGATCGCTATATTCTCACTGAAACGGTAGAGCCAAAGATTGCGAATATTCGTGGTCGGTTAGGCGATTTGCAAGAAAGCCAGCGCAGTAAGGAAGCTGCTGCAGAACATTTCGCCAATCTTGATGAATGGGCGTCTAGCCATAAACCGCCACCTGAAGGTTATTGGGAAACAGTAAAGCGGAAACTTCGAGGTGAAATGAATGCTTGATCGTGAGGTTTTTTTAGCGGCAGCGGGAATTGAAATGCCGGTTGATCTCCAAGCCGAGCAAGCGGTACTAGGTGCGGCCTTGATAGACCAGTCGGCTTATGAAGCTTCGGCAGATATATTGCAAGGCGGGGAATTTAGCGACGAAGGACATGCACGGATATACAGAGCGATGCGTCGTCTCAGCAATGCGGAACAGCCTATTGATTTGATCAGCCTGACTTCACAATTGCAGGATAGCGAGGAAATCGACAAGGTTGGTGGGGTTAGTTACCTGTCGAAGTTGGCTCATGCAGTGCCGACAACAGCGAACGCAGCCTACTATGTTGAGCGAGTACAGGAGATGTTCCTTCGTCGTCAAGCGATTGATACGGCCCTAGATCTGCTTCGCAATGCTGGGGAGGAGCAGGATGTTAAAGGGTTCGTTGCAATGGCTGAGACTGCTGTATCTAAACTCTCAGACCAGACGGTTCCAGTACGTGAGTTTATTGGGATCAAAGATGCATTGATGCAGGTCTGGGAAGAGGCGGAGCAGCGGTACAACGTCCGTGATATAAACCGCGGAATCACAGGGATTGAGTCTGGGTTTACTGATCTCGATAAGATGACTGCCGGATTCCAGAAAAACGACTTAATTATCGTAGCGGCACGGCCATCGGTTGGTAAAACGGCTTTTGCACTGAACATTGCTCAAAATGTCGGAGTACGAGCGAAGGAGACCGTCGCTATCTTCAGTTTGGAGATGAGTGCCGCGCAGCTTGTACAAAGAATGATTTGTGCTGAAGCCCAGATCGATGCTAGTCGTATGCGAACAGGGAAGTTTGAAGGTGATGATTGGGAACGCATGGCGATGGCCGTTGGATTATTGTCGGAGGCGGATATTCACATTGACGATACCCCTGGTATAACGGTGAATGAGATTCGTGCCAAGTGCCGGCGGTTGAAGAAAGAAGGCAAGCTGGGAATGATCGTGATCGATTATCTGCAGCTCATCCAGGGTAGAGGGCGCAGCGGTGCGAACCGGCAGGAAGAGGTATCACAGATTAGCCGAACCTTGAAGCAAATAGCCCGGGAACTTGAAGTGCCAGTTATCGCCTTATCCCAACTCAGCCGAGGCGTTGAGCAGCGACAGGACAAGCGTCCAATGATGAGCGATCTTCGTGAATCGGGAGCAATTGAACAGGATGCAGACATTGTAGCGTTCCTTTACCGTGACGACTATTACGACAAAGAAACTGAGAAAAAGAACATCATCGAAATCATTATTGCTAAACAACGGAATGGTCCCGTAGGTACTGTGGAATTAGTGTTCATGAAGAATTTCAATAAATTTGTCAACCACGACAGAGTGCACTCAGAATCCGCATCACCGAAAGATATTGAAAAGCGCAAATGGGCGCAGTAAAGGGAGAATTGGGATGAAGCAGGGGAAGCGACCAACGAAGAAACAGAAAATCATGATTGCAGCATCGAAGGGCTTGGTGCTGGAGAATTGGTTGGTGGAACGGGAGACACCAACACAGCTTGTGTTGATTCATCGGAAATCCGGTAAGCCGAAGACGATCAGTAAGGGGGCCTAACGATGGGTGGGAGGAATTACTGGCACGTGTATAACCTGATGCGTCGTCATTAACTAGATACCGGAGTTGCTCAGGGACGCACGGATCTGCTAGCTGAGTTTTCAGACATGGATCCAGCGGAAGTGGACGAGGGTATTGCAGAGTTTGAACTCGCGATTGGTATACGAATGAGGGGAGTTGATCTTAATGGTTGTAAAGAAGCGTAAGCCGATAGATCCATTCTTCCAGCAGCAAAACTACTTCGCTGTTGTAGATGAGACTGGAGCAATGGCAGGCATGGTGTATGTACTTGATACAGCGATGATGCCGGCTAAGCATCGAGGAGGAGAACGTAATGATTCAGTTTACGGTTTACGGAGAACCGGTCGCCCAGGGCCGGCCTAAATTTAGCACTGCTGGTGGATTTCCAAGAGCCTATGATCCCGCCAAATCAAGAGACTATAAGGATTATGTTCGATTGGCTGCCAGTGAACATGCGCCAGCAGCACTGCTGGATGGTCCTTTGGGAATTGCGGTTACAGCCTATCGTTCCACACCCAAGAGCTTCAGTCAAAAGAAGGCGGCGGCAGCTGAGCGCGGTGATATTCTCCCAGTGACTAAGCCTGATGCGGACAACTATCTGAAGGGTGTTAAGGATGCGCTGAAGGGCATCATCTGGAAGGATGATAGCCAAGTTGTGGACGCATTCGTAAGGAAACGGTACAGCGCACGACCACGCATTGAAGTGAAGATTAAGCAACTCCAATAAAAAACTGAGGGGAAGATCGATATGATAAAGGATTATGCAAAATTCAGTGCAACTATTGCCAAAGGAATTAAAGTCGGAGATGCCGACGTTGAAGTCAAATTGCTTGTGCCACTGAAAGTCATGCAGGAGAACTTCTTATTCCTCAGCAGCAATCAAGGGGAAAAGATCAATGTCTTCATGGGAGATCCGCAGGCTGCTTTTGATTTCGATGAAGAGGACGGAGATATATACCGGGAAGTCACTGGCCGTCGTGTCATAACTGATGCTTCCGGTATCGTGATGAGCACAGAGAAGCTTGGTGAAGATGATCCAGATCAGGCTAACCTTTTTGAACAGCAAGAGGGGGTTATGGAAGGTGAACAGAAGACTGATGATATTGAGATTATTGAGTCGGAAGTAGGCGAAGATACTGTTGGTACGCAAACAGATGCTGGCCAGCATGAAGACGGTTCTGATCTGCAGGCCGAAGGTGCTGACCTTGAACCAGATTGGTTGAGTGGAGAAGTTGAATCTGATAGTCAGCATAATGAAAGTGATGGCATTGATTCAGATGATCAAGAACAAGACGAGGAAGCCGCTGGTGATGTTAAGACCGACTTCGCACCAGAGGATACAAGTAAGGAAGAACTGGACGCCTTTATCCTTGCTGAACGCCCAATCTTTCCTGAAGTCGAATATGATGGACAGCCAATCCCGTTTCCTGTTCTTCTGGAGAAACGCATCAATGAAGATAAAACTTGGCGCGAAATCGCTAATGAGAATGGTATGACGAGTGGGCAACTATCAACCAGATGGACGGCATACCGCAAGCTGGCTGCAAAGAAAATGAAGGATGGAGGAGGAGCAGCGTAAGCTGCTTTTCTCTTACCTAGGGAGGTGTCGCTTTGATCTTTGCGGTTTATGCACTCGCAATTGATAAATATATCGAAGTGGTTTGGGAAACGGCATTACGGAAACATCGGATTGCAGAGCTTCGGACACTGATAGACCAAGCACTGGATGAGCGAGATGAAGAGAGCTTTTATCGGTATTCGACGGAGTTAAAAAGATTAAGGAAGGGGGAGTGAATATGCGGAATACTTTGGGGGATCTGAATAATCATTTGTTTGCTCAATTAGAGCGGTTGAGCGATGAGGAACTGACCGGAGAGAAACTGGCTGACGAGATTAGCAGAGCAAAGGCTGTAACGAGTGTCGCTTCTCAAGTTATTGCAAATGGTTCCCTTGTGCTAGATGCAATAAAGCTTTCTGATGACAAGATGAATGCCAATACGGCTATCCCTAAGATGCTGGAGGGATAATCAATGTTCCGATACAGTTTGGAGCACAAGGAATTTATCAGCACCAACATTCATGGACGATATGTTCTGGAATTGACTTCAATGTTTAATGAGAAGTTCGACGTGGAGATCCAGCCTTCGCAAATGCGAGCCTTCATCAAAAACAACGGGTTGAAGAGCGGAATCGATGCCAGGATCAAACCGGGTAGCGTTCCACCCAATAAGGGAAAGAAGAAGTTATGGATTGGAGGCGAGGATACTCAATTCAAGAAGGGCCATAAGCCGCACAATTATGTTTCTGTAGGCTCTGAGAGGGTTAACGGGGATGATTATGTAGATATAAAGATTGCTGATCCTAATATGTGGCGTGGGAAGCATCTGATCGTATGGGAGCTGCACTGCGGCCGCTCGGTTCCGAAGGGACATGTTGTCATATTCGGAGATGGGGACAGGCGGAATTTCGATCCGGATAATTTGATTCTGGTTACCCGCGGACAGCTGGCCATCATGAACAAAAGAGGGCTTATTCAAAAGGATGCTGAGCTCACGCGGAGCGGTGTGATTTTGGCTGATATTATTCAGAAAATGGGGGAAAGAAAGCGGAGCAAACGTTAATAGACTGAATTGAACTGCGACAAAAACTTGCTACTGATGAAAATCAAGAATCTGCAAAGCCCCCCATATCCTTGGTCGGGGCGGGGGCTCAATCTAATACCTTCATTCGAATTATACCACGAGTGAGGGGATTATCATGGGGAAAAGCGACAAATTAGCAATCCAACTTGCTTTTGACATCCTCCCGATCGACGAAAAGGAAACCCGTCGTCGGGTCGAAGAATATTTGGAGACAGTCCGCGTATATCGACAGATCGGCTTCGTGCGGCGCCAGGCGGCGCTCACGGCCAGCCCCGAACCACGGTATCATGGATCTACTAATGCGATAAGCCGTACAACGGAGAATATAGCGGTATGGAATACGGACAGGGAATTGGAACTGGAACGGCAGTCAAAGCTGCTGGATCTGGCAATAGGGCGGCTTAAGAAGGCTGAACGGGAGATCGTTCAGCGGCGCTATCTAGAGCATGAAGATGAATATGATTCTATTCTCTGTGGGGAATTGGGAATGAGCGAACGTAAGTATCGGCGGGTGAAATCGAGGGCTATTTATATATTGGCTTGTGCGTTGGGGTTGGAGGTGCTAATAGAAAGTTATTTAGAAGCGACTACTTGAGAGTAGTCGCTTCTGTTTAGTTTAAAAAGGAAAAAGTTGAACAATATCGAATAATAAAAAGGATGATGACAGAAAGGGGTTCCTTCATGGCGAAATATGGTAAGGGTTTAAATATTGAGATAGTAAAAGCAGTTAATAGAGGAGAGATTCCAGAAAGATTTAATAGGATGGATATTAGAGGATTAGTGACAAGGAAAGGCTGGTCACCTCCACCTCCAGATACTTACATAAATGCAACATTGTCTAATGCTGCGACAGATGCGCACAGCCCAACAGTAAAGAACTATTTTGTCTCTGTAAACAACGGCTATTATGAGCTGCGTGATCAATATAAAAGACCAAAGTCTATCAGTGAACTTACAATTGGCAAGACCGTAGACAATGAAACATTGTGTAATATATTTAAGTGTTCTCATCAAGGCGAGATGAGACGAGCACTTAATACGAATTCACTTGTGTTAATTTCTGATCACACCACTGGAATATATGATGATCTTTGGGATGGACAAGTACTTAACTATACCGGCATGGGACTTATTGGAGATCAAGATATTAATTTTATGCAAAATAAAACATTAAAAGAATCCGGTAATAATAATGTTGAGTTACATCTTTTAGAAATATATATCGATAAAAAATACATATATCGAGGAAAAGTTAAATTAAATGGAGAGCCATATCAAGATCAACAGTATGATCAGAATGAGAATTATAGAAAGGTATGGATATTCCCTCTTTCATTAATAGAAACAAGTGATTTTAAACTTGATGATAGTATTATTGAAAAAAATCTGTTATTAAAGGAAAAGAAGGTAATGAAATTAACCGATAAGCAATTATGGTTAAGGGCAAAAAAAAATATGTCTAAAAATAGAACTGTTACTAGTTCATCAACTGTTTATTATAGAGATCCTGTGATTTCAGAGTTAGCTAAACGTCTTGCCGATGGAGTTTGTCAGTTATGTGAGGAAAATGGACCCTTTAAAGATAAAGCAGATAGATATTTTTTAGAAACCCATCATATTAATTGGTTGGCTAACGGAGGCAAGGATACAATCGACAATACTATAGCTCTTTGTCCGAATTGCCATAGAAAAATGCATATCATTAATGATATAAGAGATGTTAAAAAATTGAAAGCATTGACCAGAATTTTTTCGAAATAAATTACTGCTTACCAGAAAGAGAGGATGAAAAAATTGCTAAAACTAAAAAAAATCAAAGTTATGAATTATAAAAGCATTGTTGACTCAGGAGAAATAAATTTTGAAAAGAAACTCACTGTATTAGCAGGGAAAAATAATGCAGGGAAAACGGCTCTAATAGAGGCACTGTGTAGTGTATTTGAGAAAAAGCTTGGTGCACGTGAAATTGGTAGATTTGAACCAAATTTCATATTGACAATGACAATAATTTTCAATAATGCTAGTTCTGTTTTGCATCAAATTTTCGGAATGAAATGTTCTGATGAATTAGAACTAGAATTTACAATGAAAAATGGATATTTAGTTTACAGTATAGAAGATTTACAATCTGGTGCTAAATGCACACCAATCCTAAATAACGATAGTATATGGGTAAATCTTGATAATTGTCCTAATTCTTCTGCATTTGCAGTAGAATCAGAATTCTATTTTTCTTATTTTCTCGAATTGGCTCAATATCTTATTTTTATTAGTGCATCAAGAAATGTTCCCTCTTTTGAATCAATATCCGAAATATCGAAACTTGATAAAAATGCTGTACAATTGAACACATTTATACTTTCATTACATAATAATAAAGAAGCAATATTTAACAAAATAGAATCAGATTTTATTAAAGTCTTTCCTGAAGTTATCGATATTAAAACTAACATCTTTGGTATAAACCAGACAAAACTTGAGCTTGTATTTGAAGGTTCTTCTAATCCGATAGCTTTAAGTGATTGTGGAAGTGGATATACTCAAGTACTTATATTATTATCTGTACTGCATTCAGTAGAAGATAGAATCATTTTATATGATGAACCTCAATCATATTTACATCCTTCAGCAGAAAAAGCAATTTACGACTTGTGTAGCGAACATCCAGAACATCAACTTGTATTTACGACACACTCTCCAATTTTAATTAATTACCCAATTGATAAAAGTTTGTATTTAGTGAAGAAGGTTAAAGGAGCATCCACTTATAAATCACTAGACAAATTTGGTGAAGTTTTAGAACATATTGGAGTGGTCAACAGCGATTTTTCTTTCGCAGATAAAATCATTTTTGTGGAAGGTGAAACAGAAGAACTAATCTTACCGTTAATATTAAGAACGTTTGGTATTAAACAAATTGGCTTCAATTATAAGATTTTGAATATGAAAGGTACCGATAAAGAGTTTTCAAAGAAAGGGGCTATGAATAATAATGCTGCTAAACTTAAATTGATATTAGGCGGTCTCTCTAATGATGCCCCTATCCCCTATTTAATAGTTATTGATAGAGATGAAAAAAATGATGAACAGATCGCCGCTTTGTATAGTGCATATAACGATCATATTTGTATCCTTACAAGACGCGAAATTGAGAACTATTTTTTAGATTGTTATGAAGAACTTGCTGAATTGATGAATCAAACAGAACCAGAACATCACATCACTAAAGAAAAAGTGGAACATGATATTAAAAGAATAATGAGTAATACTGAGGATAGAGCTTTATACCCTAAATCAAGAGAAAATTTAATAAGAGATGTAAAAGGTAGTATGGTAATGGAGTATTTTTTCAAAGAATATAACTTGTTATATTCAAAAGTTAACCACGGGAAAATCATAACTTCACTTATCATCAAAAAATCTCCTGAGAAATTAAAAGAAGTAGCTGATCTTGTTTCTCCGTTTCTTTTAAAGTGAATTAATGGCCGCTTTTTGACCGATTATTGACCGTACTACGGCCGTTCATTAGTTTTTTAGTATGATATATTTGTACTGTGGAAATCAGGCGAGAGTGACACGCACGGCCGTATCTACGGCACTTAACCGGGGCGTACATCCTCTCGCTTTTCCTATCTAGAATAGTGATCTACTATTAACCCGCCGATCCATCCTATTGAAACAACAATAACTATACGGATCAAGGCTTTCTTCATCACTTCTCGCAATGTTTTTGATTCCTCCCTCAGATTCTTTTTAACAGTATAATCCACTGATTGGCATGTGGATATGAAAGAGTTAGAGATTTTGAGGATTCGAGAGTCCGCGCACCAGAAGTCTTCGGAAATCGGCTCTGGTCACTTTGACTCTCATTTCATGGGGTCAGTAAAATGGTCTTGTCCTCCTATGTTACAAAGTACGTAATGATTTAAGCAAAGAGCGTAGCGCATTTGCTGCGGACGCTTAGCGGACGCCATTCTTTAAAAAGCGTTTGAATTTTGCTTTAATCGTTATTTTTTCACTGGAAAACGTACTTTTATAAGCAGAAGTCGCTCATTATTGGGCGGCTTTTTTATTTTGCAGAAAGGGTGAACCCATTGGACACAGCAGCAGAGCTTAATGATCTGGAAATGACCTGTGAAGAAGTGGCCAAGACGTTGGCCGGACCGTATAGGCTTAACAAAAAGGAAAAACGTCTTCTTGCATATCTGCTGGGTTTACTTATATTCACGAAAGGATGACGATCATGAGAAAAAAACAGATTAACATTCGTCCTCCACTGAAGGAGTCCCCTAAGCAGCCGAGGAAGTGTGAAGGGTGTATATGGGGCCGTTGGGAAGGGACAGCACAGTTTTGTGGCACAGGAATATGCAGAAAGAGAAAGCCTATGGATAAATCTCCATAGGCTTGAATAAAATATAGAAATAAGATTAAAGGAGCGAAAAAAGTGGATAATATTTCAAATGAAATGTTAGAGAAACGTATTTCTGAGTTAGAAGATGAAGTAACAAAGTTGAAGCTTGATATAAAAGAAACACTACAGCTTATTTCTAGTCACTTCTCTTCAGAATTAGATCGGGTTATGAACGATTATAGAGATGAACTAAATAATATTGCAATCAAAGCGATAAGAGATTACAAGCAGCATGCTGAGAAATTCTCGCCGAACTGAGTGACGCTCCAAAATTTTTCTTGAAGGCCTAGAGTCCGTTGTTCATTTGGGGATTTTTCTCTAATTTCCTCACAAGTTTTGTATAAAGGATGAAGCTGGAGAGATTCATATAGAGTTGTATCTAAAAAAGTTGTGATATTATCTATTTCTATTAATCCAAGTCTTTCCATATTGTCAATAGTTGCAGAATAAAATTTGTAATTATTATAATTTATGTCGGGGAACGGTAAGAAATTTTTTATCCAAGTATTTGCTCCATTTCCTAATGGAAGATTTAGCATTATATCAGCAATCCCTATTCTACCTTTATTTTGGACAAGAAAACTGAAGTTTTCTGCATCTAATGGGGATAATTGTTTAATTATTTCTACAAAAGCAGTATGAGCCATATCATTCTTTTCGGCGTTTGCTGATGCCGCAATAAGTTTAGCAAACATTGATCTAAGGTTATCATCCTCAATATAGTATTTCGAAGCTTCCAAAGCCGGACCTACTATACTAAGTTGGGGCTCTATAAATTGTTCTAACGGAATTTTAATAAGCTCTTCTTCAATTTCTTCTTTGAATTTTAGAATCTCAGTTTCTTTTTTTATTTTTGCTTTTGCTATTGGGGAAAAAGCAATGTAGAAAAGATCACCTAGCCCTTGTCCAATTTGTTTTGCTGCCGGTTCCAAGGCTGCTTTTGTAATATCAGCGGGCACTTTTAAGGAGTTTGTTAAATCACTTAAAAACTTATCGACTGCCATTGTATTCTCTCCTTATAAATATGTATTTTCTCATTTATTCTACATAATAAAGGAAAAACCTTCCTAATTGTCGAAATATGATGCAAGAAGGGAGGTGTACGATTTGGCAAAAACTTATTATGAGATAGCAGCTGATATTACCCAAGAACTCATCAGAGCAAGGGGAGTAGCGCTATCAGGAATTGATTCTGCGGCTTCTGTGGTGACTACTTATGCTCAAAATCATTTAAGCGATGAAGCCGCTGTAAAGGCGTACAAAGAAATCCTTCAAGCAGTAAAAGATGGTTTCAATGATTAAACTAAGACAAGCACCTTAGGGTGCTTTTTTCATGTCTATAAATGATCTTCTCTAAGCCGTTCTCGGGCTTTAAATGCAGAAACGTGTGTTTGTGTGGCGAAGGACGGAAAAGAGCGGGGCAGGTGGGCTTTCTTTGTCTCCCGCTGAGTTATTGTATACCCAAAGATGAAAAACCAACTCAACTCAAAAAGAGGGCGAACCACCAAGGTCTGCCCTCTTTGAATTACTTCAGAAGTCTGAGTTTTGCTTCAATTGCTTTATACGTGTAATACGCTGCTATCGCTTGACAGATAGCCGGAATAGTAGTGCTGAGAATTACCGTAAGCATCTTTTTCCCCCCTCTGCAGTGTAGTCACAGTAACTATCGCTGCATGGGTGGCTCTGGTTGGGATGCTTTGAAATTATTTTTAAGGAGAGGTTTAAATGGACATCAGAATCATACCGATTGAAAAGCTCAATGCAGCAGTCTATAACCCCCGCGTCGACCTTCAGCCGGGAGATCCGGAGTACGAGAAGCTTCGCCGTAGCCTGGACGAATTCGGTTATGTTGATCCCATCGTCTGGAATGAACAGACGGGGAATATGGTCGGTGGGCACCAACGATACAAGGTGCTGGTCAATGAGCAGAGCTGCACGGAGCTGGCTGTATCGGTAGTCAACTTGGATCCGGAGCGGGAGCGGTTACTTAACCTGGCACTTAACAAAGTCTCAGGTCGCTGGGATGATGCCGCGCTAGCACAGCTGCTAAATGAGCTGCAGGAAGGTGGGGCTGATCTGACGCTATCCGGTTTTGATGCTGGAGAAGCCGAGAGGTTAATTGCTGATTTCACTGAGCCAACTGCTGATCAGCTTGGAGACTTTCAGAACCGTGAGCTGGATGTGAGTGAATTTGATGAATCCCGATTTGACTGCAAATGTCCTCGTTGCGGATTCGTCTTTGATAAAGAGGATGTATCATGAGTCGTCCAGCTTGGGATTGGAGGTTATCAGATATTTCCAGCGTGTTGAAGCATGGAAGGACGGTATTATCCTGTTTCAGCTGTGGAGGTGGCTCCACGATGGGATATAAGCTTGCAGGATACACGGTGCTGGGTAATGTGGAGATCGACTCACAAATGATGCGTATCTATCGGCAGAATCATAAGCCGAAGTATCCCTTTCTCATGCCTATTCAGGAATTCAAGGCGGTATCTATTTCAGAGCTTCCACCTGAGTTGTTTGACCTAGATATCTTGGATGGTTCGCCGCCTTGTAGCGTGTTTTCCATGTCAGGAGATCGAGAGGACAAGTGGGGTGGGGAGCATGCATTCCGCGAGGGACAGGCAGTGCAGAGACTGGATGATCTTTTCTTCGATTTTTTGGACGTTGCAAAGAAACTTCGACCTCGAGTAATTGTCGCCGAGAACGTTCGGGGAATGATGGTTGGTAAGGCTCGTGGGTTCGTTAGCCTGGTCTTGTCTCGCTTTCGAGAGCTTGGATATAGACCACAACTCTTTCTTTTAAATTCTGCTACTATGGGCGTTCCTCAAAAACGGGAACGCCTTTTCTTTATCGCTTCTCGGGAGGATCAAGAATTTCCATTGCTCCAATTGGATTTCAACGAGCCGCCAATACTATATGGAGATATTCGTAGTGGAGATGGATCTCTGATAAATCCAGACAGCAAGACATATACCCGCTGGCACAAACGACGTCCACTAGATTTGAATATGGGCGATGTGACTGAACGAGAAGAAGGGAAAATGAGCAACTTCAACACGATCCTGCTTAAAGATCAGAAGGTAGCGAACACTCTAGCCAGTTCATCTGTGTTTCTCCGGACGGATAAGCCGCGACACATCAGCGATATGGATGCTATTCGTATGCAGACGTTTCCTTCGGACTATGATTTTATGGATGCTAATGTGCAATATGTATGCGGCATGAGCGTCCCGCCGTTGATGATGAAGAGGATCGCTGAACAAATTCATTTGCAATGGTTAAATGAGAGCTTGTAGGCAGACGTATTATTGAAAAACATGGTAGAATCTCTTTTGCAAACAAATTTGCGGAGGAGAGATTATGTGAACATTATCAGTGTTGAAGTTTTTTACAGATTTATAGATTTTGGTCACAATTTTGAGGTTCATGATAATTTAGATTTCAAAGGGCTTTATGAATCAGAAGAATATACTCATGAAATGGAGAGTGACTTATATAGAACAATAATGATGAAAAAAGGTGATGGAGTGTCAATGGATATAGATTCAACTGGTAATCTCCATACTATTAAAATATTCCTTATTTTTTCAACTGATGGTGAGGCAGATTGGAGTCTGGTCGGATTAATTAGAGGATGGATTGACAGTCATTTCCGAAACAAACAAAATGAAGATTATTCTTTCGCTGGTGTAGAAATTACTGAGGAAGGGTTAATAGTTGAACTTCAGGATGTAGTTTTTAGAGAATTGACTCCGAATTTAATAAATGAATTAAATGAAAACGGCATGAAATGTGATATTGTCGGACATAAAAAACGTTCTTATGATAATGGTTCTGGAGATTACCGAGAAGCTATTTTATTTTTTGTTGCATCTTCTATTGCGGGGGGTGTTACCTGGGATATAATAAAACCATTATTTCTTAAGGTTTATAGGAAATTCACCGATGAGATTGGACCTATGGAGAGGCATAAGTCTTTTAACAGCGCGAGATTGATCGATAGTATTTCTGAGTTGACAGGTGAGAATCAACTCAATTCAATAATTACTGACGTGAACACCAATGTTGAAACAGGTCTTACGAGGGTGATTTTGCAAACTCGCAACAGTAGAATTTACGTAACATGTGATGATAATGAAAATATAACAAACTATAGAGTTGAGGAAATAACACAAACCAGAATATAGATAAATCTAACCGCTCTGTCTGGGCGGTTTTTCTTTTGCTCAAATTAAAAGGAGGACGCGCTAACGTCCTCCCCATCACCC
Source organism: Paenibacillus sp. FSL R5-0636 (assembly GCF_037974255.1). Taxonomy (NCBI): domain Bacteria; kingdom Bacillati; phylum Bacillota; class Bacilli; order Caryophanales; family Paenibacillaceae; genus Paenibacillus; species Paenibacillus sp. FSL R5-0636. The sequence goes on along the minus strand of NZ_CP150232.1, from coordinate 3,809,393 downwards.
AGGGTATCCCCCGGCTGAGACAGCGGCGCGCCACGCGTGGCATTCACAGTCATCCGCTGTCTCGCATTCCATCATAACGGAAAGTCGAGGGGTACGTAAATGGGAACACAAGATGAAATTTTATTGCAGCATGAGCTTGAAGTTATGGCCGGTATCTTGGAAAGCAAGGCGCAGTACCGTAAGATCGTCAAGGCTGGTATTGCTAAGTGGGTCAAGGACTTCCAGGACGGCCGAATTGAGATTAAGACAGTGGATGACCTGAAGAAGCTGATTGAGATAGATATTGAGCTACAGAAGGATGAATTTTAGTCTGATTTTAATTTGTCAGTTTTTTATTATCGTTAGCCTCATTAGTAGAATCGACGGTTGGTACTTCTTTATGAATTTCCTCCGCAATTAACAAGTGCTTATTTATAAATATATTTGATCTTGCTGTAGCAAAATTATTTATGAAAGAATACAAATTGACGAAAATTATCAACATTAAGAGTAATGAGACTAAATTAAAAGCTAGGTCTCCAAAACTAAATAAAGTTTCTAAATTTTCTTTGAATAAGGCAATGCTTATTGTCACTATTACTGCTGTTAAGGGAATAATTGATGAGATCATTTTAAAAAGATCCTCAAATCCTTGATCCTTACCTTTTGATTCTTTCAAAAACTTTAACTCTAGAATAATTCGCTTCATATTAATATCTGGGTCGCTGTTTATGTGAGTATATGCTTTAATAAGTTTTGTTACCTCATCATAACAGTTTAGACTTTGAGTGCAGATTGCCCTTTCTATTAGATTCTCAACTTGTTTTCTTAGCTTGACATATTTACTTCTTTCCACCCAAATCAATAAAATAGTTAAAAATAATAAAAATGCAGTAGCGATCAGGTTTAATATAGACATCAGTATCATCCTCCTTTTTCTTATATCGGAAAATATTGAGAGAGGGTTTAACTTAGGAGGTGGTGAAATGTAGCATGGCCAGAGAACGCAGTCCCGAGCGGGACAAGGCAAAGCAGATATGGCTGGAGAGCAGCGGGACGATGAAGATTAAGGACATCGCCGCTGCTCTTTTTGTTGGAGAAAATAAGGTGCGTAAATGGAAGTCAATTGACCATTGGGAAGAGGAACTCAAAGGGAACGTTCCATCTGAATCTAAAGAGAGTGTACCAATTGAAATGAAAGGGAACGTTCCACATCGCGGCGCTCCCAGAGGGAACAAGAACGCTGTCGGGAATCGCGGTGGTGCTCCCCCTGGTAATAAAAATGCTAAGGGAAATAGCGGCGGATCTGGGGGACCTGTCGGAAACAAGAAGGCAGTCACCACAGGCGAGCATGAAACCATTTGGTTGGATGCGTTAACCGAAACCGAGCAGCATCTCATCGATCAGGTGGACACTGACCCGATCATCCAGGCGAATGAATCCCTTTACCTTCTAACGATCCGTGAGCGCCGCATGATGCACCGAATCAAATCCCTGATGGATGGATTATCCGAGACCGAGCGCAGTGTGCTCTACGAGATGAAGGGTATCAGGGAAGTCGCGGAGATCCATGATGAGAAGACCGGCATTACGAAGAAGATCCCACACAGTCGAAATGAAATGATGGAATCGAAGATTGAAGAGAAAGGCTTTCGAAAGTTAGATGATATCGTGAAGCTGGAAGAAGCCTTGACCCGCATACAAGATAAGAAGATCCGCGCTATTGAGCTGAAGAACAAACTTATTGCGGTTGATGAAGAGAAACAGGTCCGCACGGAAATCCTTCGGATTGAGCTTCAGAAGATGCAAGGAGCAGAAGGCGCAACCGCGAGCTGGACTGATGCAATTCGTGAGATTGCAGAGCGGCGCAGAGCTCTGAAAGCGGGTGAACAACATGAGTAGTAAACCATACAATGCTGTCGCTGCTCTGACTGATCTCATTGATTTGTACTGGGACGATCCGGTCGCTTTCTCCGAGGATATGCTCGGCTTTGATCCAGACGATTGGCAGCGGAAGGCAATGGCTGATGTATCCATGCATCCGCGTACCAGTATTCGCTCCGGTCAGGGTGTGGGAAAGACGGCATTTGAGGCAGCTCTTGTTATCTGGTTCCTCTGCTGCCGACCTAACCCTAAAGTAGTTTGTACAGCTCCGACCAAGCAGCAGTTGCATGATGTGCTTTGGGCTGAGGTTTCCAAGTGGTTAGAACGCTCGCTGGTAAAGAATCTCTTAAAATGGACCAAGACCAAGATTTATATGGTAGGCCATGAGGAACGCTGGTTTGCGACAGCCAGGACAGCGACGAAGCCAGAAAACATGGCAGGGTTTCATGAAGACTACATGCTATTTGTAGTCGATGAAGCCTCTGGTATTGATGACCGGATCATGGAAACCATACTCGGTACACTATCTGGTGATGGAAATAAGCTTTTGCTATGTAGTAACCCGACTCGGACGAGTGGGGTTTTTTATGATTCTCACAATCGTGACCGATCAAGGTTCAAGACCCATAAGGTTGATAGCAGGGATAGCAAGCGTACCAGCCGCGAGAACATCGAGATGCTGATTGATAAATACGGAGCGGACAGCGATGTTATCCGGGTCCGTGTCTTCGGTGAGTTTCCGAAGGCTGAAGCAGATGCTTTTATTCCCCTGGAGCTGGTAGAACTTGCGGCAGGTGCTCGTGTCGAAGCGAGAGGTGACACTCTTCACATTGGAGTGGACGTGGCACGCTTCGGAGATGATGAAACGGTTATTGCCCCACGAGTCGGTATGAAGGTATTTCCACTGCAATGCTACAACAAGCAAGACACCATGGTCACCGCCGGCAGAGTTATTGCTGCTGGCAGGGAGAAGCTGAGAGTTATGCCAGCTCTTCGCCGTGTTGAGATCAAGGTCGATGACAGTGGAGTTGGCGGCGGAGTCACAGACCGCCTGAACGAGGTGATTCTTGAAGAGGGTCTTACAGACTGGAGAGTTGTTCCAGTGAACAACGGAAGCAAGGCCACCGATGATGAGCTGGAGCATTACGAGAACAGAGGTACAGAATCATGGGCTGTTCTCAGAGATCTTCTACAAGAAGCCTTTTCTAAACACCTACAGGGTTCTCCGATGGATATTGAACTTCCGAATGATGAACGATTAATTACTCAGTTGTCTCAGCGGAAATACCGCATGACCAGCAAGGGACGGATTGCCCTGGAGCGGAAAGAAGATATGAAGAAGCGTGGTCTTGATTCTCCTGACCGAGCTGATGCAGTGATTCTGTCGTTTGTAACCGAGAAGGATATGCAGTATACCAATCAACGGCCTTCGGGTTGGTAAGAGGAAGGTGAGCATATTGAAGAAAAGAATTAAAGCAGGCTCGTTTAGTATCGACAGCAAAGGCAATGTAACGGCATATTCCTGCACTGTGACCGATAAATAATTGGTCTTTTTTTTAATGCATAGAAAGGAGGAATAACCTGTGACCATCATTTACAGTAAGAAGCGTTTCCCACCTCCACCGTATGACGTTGAAGTTGAGGATATGAAATATTACCGGCTGCTCTACGGTGGAGATCATGATCAGATCTTTCCACGTGCCCGAAGCATCCAAACCACAGAGCGCGTGATTCGGCGGTCACGACCTAGATTGATCCGCCGAGGTGCTGCGCCGGACATCAAAATAACTTCCGAGCACCAGTATGTTGTGGTCAACTTCGCCAGTCTGGTCGCTGAGGTACCAGCTGATCTGATTAACCGTGCGCTTGGCAATGTGTCGGCTGATGTAGAAGCGGGACCTGAACTGGAGTTTGTATCTAGTGTGGTTGCCGCATCCAAGCCTAATGACAAGATATGGGCAGCAGTAACACAGCATCAGGTCGATGGATTGATCGCCTACCGGATCCGCCGGAGCGCAAAGGGTAAGGTCTGGTTTGAATGGCTACTCGGTGACCGTTACTTTCCACACGAGGATGGTAACGGGGCTGACCTTGCTTGGATTGAGGAATGGGATGATGGCAAAGGTGGAAAGCTGAAGTTCCTCCGAGTGGAGCGCCAAGAGTTGAGTGAAGAAGGTCTTAAAATTCAGCAGATGGTGTTTAAGATGGACGGCGAAACAGTTGCCGATGAAATTGATATCAAACAATATGCGGAAGAATATGAAATCGAGATCCCAGAAGATGAGACATTAAAGGATGTAGCAGAGCTGTTATGTGGTTTCGTTATAAATGATGAAACTCTGCTACATCCACGTGGACGTTCTGCCCTTCGGAATATCGATACTATCCAAGAGGAGATTAACTGGACGATTACGCGGGATTCCATTGTCTTCGATAAGCACGGTAAGCCGAAGCTGGCTATACCTCGAGCACTATGGGATACAGTCGCAAACCAGAACCAGAAGGATTACGGTGCTCGGTTTGTTCGCGGTGCTGATCTTGAGGTTGTGTCATTTGACGAGAAAACAGGAGCGATTCCACAGTACATTACCTGGGATGCGAAGACAACACAATCCTTCGAACACGTTAATCGTCTGATTCGGTATATGTTGGCTGTATCCAAGACATCTATTCAGGCTGCTGGCATGGAAGATGGCAAAGGAGATACCGGAATTGCACTACTGTACCTCTGGATACAGTCAGTCATCAAAGCAGATGCGATCAAAGGCAAATTCGATGCAGCCATTAAGGATGCTATCCGGAAGTGTATGCTGTTGGAAAATGCGCTGGGTAGTGCTGATCTAAAACCTGTTAACCCTGTCATTGAATGGGGAGACATGTTGCCTAAGGCAGATAGTGAGAAGAATACAGAAGAAACAGATAAGTACGACAAAGGCGTTCAGTCCCTTGAAACCACAGTACGACGTCTGCACCCTGACTGGTCGGAGGAAGCAATCACGGCTGAGATCCAGAAAATTCAAGATGAGAATGCGGTTGATACTTTGAACCCTACCTTCGCACAGCCGCCCCGGGTAACGGTGTAGTATGGCTACGACAGAAGAACTGATTGCGCTATATATCCAGACGGATGAACGCTTGCGTGCTTTAATTCAAACACTGCTTGGCGGAAACATATCAAATCGTCGTAAACAGCAGCTACTTCATCAGGTGGATGCAATTATTGATGAGCTGACCAATAATGCTGGACAAGGGCTAGCTGATCTTATAGGAAGCGAATACCGAAATGGAGCTAATGCGGCTGTTGCACAACTTGTTGCTGCCGGCATTGCTCGGGAAGTATTGGACGTTAGCGTTAATGCAATTGTGCATCAAGGAGCGGCACAGGCGATCTCAGACGATGGATTCTATTCGATTCTTGAAGCGTCAGAGCACATGAGCCGTGATGCCAAGCAGCGCATCGAGGATGCAGTTAGGATCGCGAATGAACAGTCACTTGTCGAAGGTGTCAACCGGAGACAGGCTACGCAGAACGCTGTTGCTCAGGTCAACAAGCAGGGCATCACCGGGATGATAGCCAAAAACGGCGCCCGCATTCCTGCCGACAAGTACATGGCCGGGGTTGTGCAGTACTATCAGCGGAAGGCGCATGTCACCGGTACCGAGAACATGGCCGTGCAGAACGGGATGGACCTAGTGTATGTAAACTTTGTTGGTATTACTTGTTCGTTGTGTGCCAAGTATCATGGTCGCGTTTATTCTATTAGTGGTAATGACAAGCGATTCCCTAAGCTGGACCTGCGACCGCCTTATCATAGTCATTGCGTTCACTCGCTGTCAGTATGGGTTGAGGAGTTTACTTCTGCATCTGAGGTTGAGCAGACAATTAAGGACAGCAATCGGCCATTTGAGGATAACCGCACCGAAGCCAACATGAAGCGATACAACGAGTTGCAGCGTGAGAAGTCCCGGAAGAATGAGACTCGTAAGCAGTGGATTCGTTACAAAGCAGCGCTTCCGAACGATACGCCGAACCTACAGCAGTTTGCCAACAATAAGGTGCGCGGTACTAAGAAATATGGGGAGCTGCAGGAGCTTTACCGGAAAGTAAGCATTGAAATAAAAAAGACTTCATTTAGTAATTGAAATTTTTCATTATAGAATATGTAATAAAACCTGTAATAACAAGGAATTAGTATATATTATTATCATTTTAAATGGAGGTTTTAGAATGAGAAATGCGAGCTGGACAGAGAATGAGCAAATGAAAGTCGTTTGGAACATTGTGGATAGTAATTTGTTGAAAACGACCCTTCCTCGAACAAAAGAACGCAAACTAATTGTTGAAAGTATCGTGAAGAAATTAATAGTGGATCCTGACTTTGCTAATCGTTTAAATACTCAGGATCCTGATGGTACAATTTCACAGCATATAGTTGCTTGGATCGGTTATTTAGAAGGACGAAAGGAACGTCCACCATTAATCAGATAGTTTGTTATTAAAGTCTTCACACTTATGTGGAGGCTTTTTCTTTTGTCCAAAACACCGTGAAGACGCCATAAAAGCTGCGGTAGGCAGTCCACCCGGACTTAAACAGGAGGTCTATACCATGAAAGAATATATCATCAGAAAAGCAACACGTATTCCTTTAGATTTGCAGTTCTTTGCTGAAGATCCTAACCCAAACCCGGACCCTAATCCCAATCCTAACTCTGATCCAAATGATCCGAATAAGGGTAAGACCTTCACACAAGCTGAGCTTGATGCTGCTGTACAATCTCGACTTTCTCGTGCAGAGAAGGCAGCTCAGAAGACGCTGGCAAAAGACTTGGGTTATGACTCGGTTGAAGCCATGCAAGCCGCGTTGAAGCCTCCGAAAGACAAGGACAAAGATAACGACAAGGGGACACTTGACCCTGCCGAGGTCAGCCGTCTGGTTGACGAGCAAATCAAGGAGCGCGAAACGGAGCAGAACAAGAAGATCTTCCAGCGCTTGCTTACTGCCGAGGTTAAGGTTCTGGCAAATGAACTCGGGTTTGCCGATTGGGAGGATGCTTTCGCCCTTGCTGATCTGACTGCTGCCAAGGAAGACGAAAAAGGCAATCTGACGGGTGTCATGGAAGCACTGGAGGCGCTAGCAAAGAAGAAACCACACTTGCTTAAGACAAAACAAGGTGGCGGGAAGTTCGGCGCCGACATCACTGGAGGCACTGCTGATGATAAAAAGAAGCGTCGCGAGGAAATCGTTAGGCTAGCTCAGAACCGTGGTGCTGTCGGTGGTACAACAGCTCATGATCCATGGGCCAAAAAATAAGGAGGGAATAATTCATGAGATTGCAACCAAGACCACGTTTCACTGTCCAGGATGAATATGAAATTCTGGCATCATTTGAAGTTATCCGCGAGGTGACCAACGGGATCACCATTGATTCTGCTGCCGTTACGGCGGACGCCAATGGAGACAAGATCATTAAGAAGGGAATGCCGATGGCTAAGCTGACCGCATCCGGTAAGTACGTACCTTACAAAGCTGCTGGCACGGACGGCAGCGAAAACCCAACAGTTATCCTTAAACGGAGCATAAACGTCAAGGACGGCGACCATGTTGTTGGCGGATACGAGGTTGCAAAGATCATCGCTGCTCGCGTACCAGTCACTGTTGACGATACCTTGCGCACCAAAATGCCACACATTGTTTTTGAATAATCTCCAATTAGAGAAAGGATGAAGAACAATAATGAACCCACAAATTATCACAGGTGGTCACCTGAAGTTAAATCTGCAGTTGTTCGCTGCCGGTGATCCGATTGATCTGACGCTGGAAGAAGCATTGTCAGGAGATGACTTGCTCGTCTATTCCCGTAATCTTGAAACATCCAACGAATACATCAGCCCTATTCTCTTTCCACCGCGTGAAGTAGCCGAGCTGACAGTGGACGTGATTCAAGAAGAATCTGCACGTCTTCCAGTCATGGCGAAGATTGCCGAACTCGGGACGGAAGTTGAATATGCTTCCCGCGAAGGCATGAAGGGAAGTCGCATTGAGATTCCAAAAATTCAACTCGGTCGGTATATGGACGAACGGCTTGTGCGTATGGCTCTCCAAGCATCGCAAAGCTATGGTCTGCGGTCCGAGGAGGTTAATCAACTTCGTAGCAGACAGTTCAACGATGCACAGTTTACTGTAGATGCTATTCGAGCGCGACGTGAATGGACTGCTTTAACAGCCGTATGGAGCGGGAAGGTTGTGTATAACGAAGGAAATGTCAAGGTCGATGTTGACTATGGCTATACCTCTGAACAGAAACCTGTTCTCACGGGATCTGACCTATGGAGTGATTTCGTTAACTCCACACCGCTAGATGACATTCAATTGTGGGTGGATCTGTGGAGAGCAAAGGGTATCAGGTTGCGTCGTGCGATGACGTCGCAGAAGATCATCACCTACCTGCGGCGTAATTTAAGCATCCGGCAGCATTACCACGGAAACCCTAGCGGAAATGCCCAACCTCCACAGTTGACGAAAGCGCAGTTGGATTCCGTTTTTGACGAAATGGAATTCCCGACCTTGGTGGCTTACGATACACAAGCCCGTACTGAGGACCGTGCATTGACTGGTGGCAAGCTGGCATTTACTACAGTTCGTATGGTGCCAGAGAATAGATTTATCCTGCTGCCTGACGGTCCACTTGGTAACTATCTATGGGCTAAGACAACCGAGGAAATGATTGCTGAGATCGAAGCCGAACAGACCGGAGACATGGGCATTTACGTTTTCCGCGATGTGACTAAGAATCCGATCCGCATTCGTACTGCAGGTGTGGCTTTGAACTTCCCAGCGTTTGCTTGGGCAGACAGTGTTGTTTCCGCAACTGTAATTTAGGAGCTCCTTTTAGGGGCTCCTTTCTTTTTATCAACCTAGAAAGGGTGAATCAAGTGGATATTAAGCTAAAAGGCGTAGTTAAGAACGGCGGCAAATGGATGAAGCCGGGAGACATTATCCGTAAGGTAGCTGACGAGATTGCTGAAGATCTGATTGCTCAGGGCTATGCCGAGGAAGTCGAGCCGTTGCCGGAGGATGATTCCGAGCTCCAGGCATTGCGGGATCGAGGAAAGGCGCTCGGTGTTGCCAATGCTGGACGTTTGGGTGAATCTAAGCTAAAGGAAGCTATCGCCGAGAAGGAATCTGACCTCCAGATGAAAGCTGCTGAGCTCGGTATCGAGGGCACGGAAGATAAGACAGCTGAGGAATTGATTGATGCCATCGCTGAAGCAGAGAAGAAGTAGGTGATGGAATATGGCCACTACCGAAGAAGTCAATCTTTGGATAGAAGAGAATGTTCTTGACACCCAAGCGTGGGACAAGAAACTTCCAAAGCAGCCATTGGCTGTAAAACAAGCGAAGCGTAACATTGCCCGTTGGTATCCGACAGCAGTCCAGACTGTGGAGATTGTTGCGTTGCAAGCTATTTGGGAGATGGAAGGACTGGATCCGGCGCTCAAATATCAAAAACACGGAGTGAAATCGGTTGATGACCACGGTGAAGGGGTCACTTATAGCGGTATCCGTGATGTAGTCGCGCCGGACGTGCGGGAGCTGCTTGGAACGCCTGCGTTTGAAATTGTGCCTGATGACGATGACAGCACCGATCTGCAATACGGCGGGTGCCTGATATGAGCCTTTTCGGATATCCTGCGACCGTAATCCATTATCACCCCGGTGTCGATGACTGGGGGCGGCCTATCCCAGCTGATCCAGTTATCAAGGATGCCAAGGTGGTCGAGGAGCAGAAGCTGGTTAAGAACGCAAAAGGCGAGGAGATTACGATCGCTTACACTGTCTACCTGGAGGGAATCAATTCGGTCGGCTTCGATGACTGGCTACTTTACACTGACGCGCTCGGCACAGAGATCCGTATCGACGTGAAGCATTATGAGATCAGGAAGTATCTCGGTACCGATGATGTGAAAGAAGTGATCCTTTATGGATAATGGCAATACTTTTTCGATCAATATCGAGGGACTGGATAAGATCATCAGAAGGTTAGATGATTTAGAGGGTGAGATCGATCGCAGATTGGAAGAGAAGCTGACCAAGATTGCACTGAAGATCATACACGATGCCAAACGACTTGCTCCTATTGATGAAGGGGATTTGGTAGGAGCTTTGGATATAGACGTGGTCAAGCATTTAATCGGGCTGGCGTATATCGATCTTGGGGCTACCGTTGATGTGAAATCCTATGCAGTAGTTCAGCACGAAGGATTCAGAAGGACAAAAAGCGGTGCAGTTGTTCAATTCCAACCTGGCGAAAAAACTCGCAGCAAAGGTGATTACAACGGATACTCTCCTGGTAAGAAGTTTTTGGAGAATGCTATTAAGATGAATGAGCAATGGATTATGGAGGAGCTCTCTGGGCTTCTAGAAGGATGGTGATGCCGTGCTTGCATCTGAATTGATTGCTTACCTGACCGCAGCAGGCTATTCCGTGTATCCAGATCCTAATTTTATTCCTGCGGATCCCGTCGAGACGAAACTTCCGACCTTGTACGTGATGGATTCCGGTGGATATCCTCCGGACAAATACGTTCCGACTCAGCGACCGACGTACCAGATCATCGTCAAAGGGAAGTCATATAAGACATCGCCTGCAAACATGGCAGCAACTGAGGCACTGGCGAAGAGATTAGGAAAGCTATTACATCGCAAGCCAAATTATATGATCGGTAGCACTTATGTCTTTGCAAGCACCGAGACTATGCAACCAATTTACTTGGGGCTGGACGAAAAGGACCATCCTATGTATTCGACTAATTTTGAATTTTATTCAAAGGAGGCAACAACGATATGAGTGATGTTAACCAAATATTTGCGGGTCCAGGAGAATTCATTTGGGGCGTAGATGAAGAAGGTGCTCCTGAAGTGGACGCTGTTACGATTGATTTGACGCAAGGTGGTATTAACTTTACAACCACTACTACCTATTTTGAGCCGACTACGGATCAAACGGGTACAGCACCGGTAAAGTCAATTGCTACAGGCACTACAGGAGCGATTAACTTCGAGACTCCGGATATGGATTTCGCCAAAGTAACTAAATACAATCCGCATGCACTAAAGGTAACTGATGCTACAACTCCGACCAAGATAAAATACCAGGTTACTGGTTTGGCGGGTAAGGAGCTGCCACGTAAACGGGCAGTCATTAAGCCTGTGGGAGTTACCGATCCTTCACGCTTTATTTATATTGAAAGCGTGGGTATTAAGTTTGACATGAATGCTGGTTTCAAGCTGGACGACAACCTGAAGATGACAATCTCGGCAATGGCTTATCCATCATTGGAAGCAACGCCTAGGGGTCTTATCTATACATGGGGAGATATAACTGCCACGGCATAAATAATTAAACAGCACACGTAAGGAGAGGGCTACATGCCTTCTCCTTTTTTCGTTATTCCGAGAAATGAGGGATGAATCATGTTTCCACTTACCAAAAAAGAGAAGCTAAAGCTCGGTAATAGAACCGTATCAATTCCGAAGCTTACTCGAAATCGTTTGAAGAAGCTGACAGATCACATTGGAACCATAGGCGATCTGTTTGTAAAAGTATTTCTGGCACCGCAGGAAGATCGCTCACTTTTTATTGTTGCCGGTTCAGAAATTATGATCGATGAAATTTATGAACTCACATCGCTGCTCAGCGATATCAAGATAGATGAATTAAGTGAGCAAGCCAGTCTTGCAGAATGCACTGAATATCTGAATTTAACATGGAAGAAAAATGATATGAATGATGCCCTAAAAAACTTGAGCGGCCTGGTCCCTCCGATGATGCAGCAATTCGTTCAGTCAATCGCGCAGCGGATGAATCAGGCCGGAGCTTAACTCATGACGAATTTGTGATGCGGTGCTGCACGGTACTCGACAAGACACAATGGCAGATCGAGAACGAATACTTCTTTGTTGATTTGCCGCAATTGCTGCTATTGAAAGACCAGGCACATGCATCTAACGTAATCGAACAGCTTGAAATTGAATCATACCCACATATCACTGACAAGAAAGTTCGGGAGCAGATCATCAATCGCTATATTCAGGCACTGCCGAAGGCGCCTGAAAAACCGAAAATGTCGGCAGAAGATCAATATCAAGCGCAGCTTGTGCGGATGAAGGGAGGAGGGTAATAGTGGCAGGGAATCTTGGAGAATTGAGAGCTACGTTAGTGGCTGATGCAAATAGCATCAAACAGGAGTTAAGAGCCGTTAAACAAGAGTTTTCTGGTCTTGGCGACCAAGGCACTAAAACAGCTTCTGATGTTAAAAAGATGGAATCATCCTTTAACAGCATTGGTGCATCCAGTAAGCAAATCAAGCAACTCACGACAGTGTTGGATAATGTTAATGCGAAAATCGAAATTCAACAAAAGAAACTAGCCAGTCTCAAGCAATCTTATGACACAACTTTCGATAGTAGCCAAAGGAGCAAACTCCAAGAACAGATAGTAAATACAGAATCTTCAATCTTAAAACTCACTGAAACATCAGATAAAACTGCTCAAAAAATATGGAACTTAGAGGATAGTGCAAAAAAAGCTGGAGAAGGTTTTCAGCAACTCAGTAGTAAATCTTCGGAGGCTGCTGTCGGTTTCGGAAAGTTGAGCAGTAAGCTATCGGAGTTGGGAGCTAGTTCAAAACATATTGAAGCTATTAAAAATGCGATAAATGAAGCTAATCCTGAAATTTTACAGGGGCAGCTTGAAGATGTTCGTCATGAGTTAGAAGAGCTTGGTTTGAATACGGATGTAATTGACGAGATCATCGAAAAAATGAGTGAACTAGGTAGTGCCGCAACTTCTGCAGAAATTGAGATCGAAGCAATGGGTGCAGCCTATCTTGCATTGTCCATTGCAGCAGGAGCGGCGATAGCAAAAGCGATTAAAACAGCTGGAGACTTCGAACAAGCCATGCAAAATGTGCGCGCAATCAGCCAGGCTGTAGGATCTGAATTTGATGCATTAAGAGATCAGGCTCTTAAATTAGGTGCTCAAACCAAATTCACAGCATCTGAAGCTGCTGATGCGCAGGGTTTACTTGCTCAAGCTGGCTTTAAAACCAATGACATCTTGTCTTCTATGCCCGGTGTTCTTGCACTTGCTGCCGCTGGTAATACTGATTTAGCCCTTACGGCTGATATCGCTTCATCAGCACTTAATGGATTTGGAATGGCTGCATCGGAGACTGCCCGGGTAGCGGATGTGTTAGCCAAGTCATCTATAGATACCAATGCGGATGTAACTGACCTTGGTATGGCTCTTAAGTATATCGCTTCAGTAGCAGCCGCAATGAATATTAGTCTTGAAGAGGCAGTTGCTGCTATCGGCGAATTATCGAATGCCGGTATCAAAGGAGAAATGGCAGGCACTCAACTTAGGGCTATGCTTTTGGCTTTGGCTTCTCCATCCAAGGAAGCAGCTGGGTATATGGAAAAGCTTGGCGTAAGCATTAAAGACAGTGCAGGAAATATCCTTCCATTATCAAATATCATAGGTCAACTTACGAGTGTTTGGGGACGTCTAACTGAGGCACAACAAGCAGATGTAGCTGCTACACTGGTCGGCAGAGAAGCAGCATCTGGATTTTTAACACTGATTGCACAGGGCGAAGGAACACTTATCGGTTATACAGAAGCCCTCCAAAACGCTGGTGGAACAGCTGAACAAGTAGCTGGAACCCAAATGGATTCATTAAACGGTTCAGCAGAACAGATGAAAGCAGCATTTGAAAGTGCGGGAATCATCGTTGGTGATATGTTTGTTCCAGCGATTCGGAAAGCGGTTGAAGAAGTAACGTCTCTGATGACTGGCTTCACGGAGTTAAGCCCAGGTGTTCAAAACTCAATTGTCGCGTTTTCTACGGTTACTCCTTTAGTACTAGGAGCAGTTACTGCCTTTTATGCTCTCAAAAAAGCGATAGATGCAGTAAAAGTTGCTGCTCTCGCTGCTAATGCTAGTATCCCTGTTATCGGCGCTGTCGCTCTTGCTATCGGCGCTGTATCAGCTGCCGCTGCTTTTCTTTACGGGAAATATAACGAGGCCAAGGAAGCTACAGAGAATTTCAAAGAAGCACAAGCCGCGCTTAATGACACATTGAGAGATAGTCCTATTAATCGTAGTGTTGACGAACTTGAAGAATTGCGTTCTAAGACAGAGGAACTCAACACTGTGCTTAACAAACGATCTTTATTGCAAAAGCGAATAAATGAGATCCAGTCTGCATGGGATACGGGAACAGGTACTCCTGAAATGATGTCAGAAGCCATGGAAATTAATCAGCAGTTAGGTGAGATTGACGAGAAGTTGAGAAGCATGGGTTTCGACGGTGTTGAGATTGCAACTCAAAAACTTAATGAAATGAATAAAGCGATCAAAGAATCTATCGGAGCTTTATTTGACGAACAGAAAGCTGAAGTTGCTGATCTAGCGGCTAAAAACCAGAAGGTCAAATCAATGGAGACGGCACTTGCAACTCTTAAAAGTCTATCATCTGCACAAAAGCTGGATCAGGCACAAAAACAACAATTGGTTGATGTTACAAATGCACTTAAACGCGAATACCCAGGACTAAATGCTGTTCAGGAAGAAGATGGACGGTTACGTGTTTTGAACATAGGTTTTATCGAAGATCAGATAACAGCAGACAGGGCTCTAACCACAGATGCTGCTAGAAACGCCCAAACAAGGATTGATAATCTTGCTGCTGAAGCCAAAGCACAGCGTGAATCTGTAGAAGCTCAAATCAAGAATTATGGTAAATTACTTGATGCTATGGCTTCTGTTTCTGGTGCTAAGGCATCCACGTTTGCGGAATCGGTTAAACAGGGTGAGGAACGAATGAATGGGAAGACACCGTCTGTAATTGATATTGTAACGAATACAGCTAGAGCACAAAACGAAGCAGAGCTTACAAAACTAACAAATGAACAGCGTGCGATCGCTGAGAAACAAAGAGAAATCGAGAAGGCAGCGGCTTCCCTTTCATCGGGTGATTTTAGTCTTGGTGCTAACAACAAAGGAGCATCTATTGATCTTAGTACACCTGAAAAGGCGAAAAAAGAGAAGAAAGAGAAGACAATCAAAGGTAAAACTGCGGCTGAACTTGCTGCTGAAGCACGAAAGAATGCCTATGAGACTGACCTGAAAACAATTCAGTTTCAAGCTGACTATTACGATCTCACAGCTGATAAACAGATTGAAAAGTACGAAGTGCTTCGGAAAAAGCATGCTGCTTTTCTCAAGGAATCCTTAGACGATGCCCGGACATTGCAATTACAGCTAAAGAGGCTGGGTGAGGATTCAGCTAAATCCCGTTATGATTTCTCGGCAACCTGGATAGATGCGGAGTCCAAGCGGATGGAGGACAGTGGTAAAACGGAACTCCAGATCGCTCAAATGAAGTTAGATTCTTGGACCCGTGTTCGTGATCGATACAAAAAGGATTCAGATGAATACAAGACAGCCGACGATAAAGTAAGGTCGTCTCGTAAGGAAGTTGCCACAGAGACGATAGCAGCAGAAAGAGATTTGTATGATAAACGAGCTAAAATGATCGAACAAGAGATTAGAAGACTTGAGTTAAACGGATCTTCAGAAGAAGAACTGACCAAGTATAAAATACAAGCTTGGACTGATCTTCGGGCAAAGTACTCGACCGATTCTGAATTTTACGAGAAGGCGGATGAAGCACTTTATCAGGCAAGAAAAACACTTACAGATAAAACGCTAGATATAACTAAAGAACTCGTTAAGTCTGAAAAGTCGCGAATCGAAGAAGCTAGGAAAAAAGATCTTGCTGCTATTGAAGAACGCAAAAAGGCTTATGTATCCGCGCAGGAAGATAAGATCAAAGCCATCGATGACCTGTTGGCGAAGGAAGCTGAAGCGAATGAAGATGTGGATTTTGAGGAAGAACTCGCTAAGAAGAATGCTCGTATTGAGTTACTGGCTTCTGCTGTAGGTAATGACGGTCGCCAAGAACGGAAAAAACTTATTGAGGAACGCGATAAATTCGTTCTTGATCATGAGCGGGACCTCCGGAAGCGAGAGCTGGCTTCTCAGAAAGATGCCTTGCAAGATGAAAAGGAAGCTCAATTACAGGCTTATGAGGATGAGAAGGATGCGGCAGAACGGCAGTATGATGCTCTAGTTGATGCCTTCGAAAACCATTCCGAGGACATCAAGGAAATCGAGGCTGGAATCGCAGCATTTCGTGTTTATTCTGCTGGTACAGCTAATGCTCAAATCCTCACGGATCTGGATGCTTTTATCACTCAGTACAATTCAAAGATGGCAGCTATTGCATCAACCAAAGCTGCTGCGCAAAAAGATATTGATCTTGCTGAATACAATGCTAATAAAGATCTCTATAATGTTGCTAAATCTACAGGGAATAAAACTGAAATGGCTAGACTGGGGGCACGGAACCAATCGCTTAGAGACCTCTATGGAATAACATCGGATACAGGAAAGCTTCAAAGTTTCGACGTGGGTGGAGTGGTTCCTGGTCCGATCGGTGCATCCGTGCCGGCTATCGTACACGGTGGTGAAGGGATATTCAATCAGAGTCAGTTACGGGGACTGTTCCGGATACTAGATACACCTAGTCTTATCGGTGCTGCCTCAGGGATATCCAAGTCGGAAACACATATCGTGAATCATTTTGACATGAGCGTAAACGATGTGAAACTAGAGGATCGTCTCGATACTGAGACGGTATATACCGAGCGTGAGAAATCAGCCCGTCGACTTCAGACGATGGGAGTGAAGTCCGGATGAATGATGTATCCGTGAATGGTGTTTGGCTCTCATCTCTGGACATCATGCTGGTCAGCCGAGATATACCTCCCTTGCCAGAGACTGAGGAGAACACTATCAAGCTGGCTGGAAGAGATGGCGTTAAGAACTTTGGTAGTACCTATGCGGCCCGGCCAATTGGCTTGGGTCTATTTATTATGGGTGATGATTATTATGGCGCCGTAGCAATGCTAGCTAGTGTATTTGATGTTAAGAACGGACCTTCGATAGTCATATTTGATGATATACCTGAAAAGAGGTTTGTTGCCGAGTATCGCGGTTCCATGGCTTTTGATACTTCGACCGGGAACCGGAAGATTGATATTCCCATGAAGATGGATGATCCGTGGATCGAGTCGATACAGGATACTGAGCTACGGGAATATGGAGAGGGCCTTTCCTACGGGGAAGGTTTCTTTTATATCTCGGATTCTTCATTCCCAATTACAGCGAGTGGTCAGACGTTCACTGTTAATAATTTGGGATCGACAGAGGCTTACCCGCTGATCCGTATATCTGGTACATTTACCAACCTTTCAATGAGTGACGGCAGCCAGACCTTGACCATCACCGGCAGCGCTGGAATTAATGATGTGTTTGAGTTAGACAGTGACCTGGATAAATGCTCTGTCCGGCTAAATGGCACGAATACGTATTCCCGCAGCAATGGTGTCTTCTTTGTTCTTAAACCAGGAGTGACAACATTCACCGTGACGGCAACAAGCCCGAATATCACTGTTGAAGTTCTCTATCGCTATAATTATCTCTTTTAGAAAGGAGCGTGCGGATATGATTTTTAATCGACGAACCATTACCAAGCTCCTCGACCTTGTGAACCTACAGCGACACAATGACAATTACGCTGATATCCAGGCGGATTTAAACAATCATGAAGGAAGGATCACTGGAGCACAGAGCGATATCACAGAACACAAAGAATCTACGCAAGCTCACTCAGCAGAGCATGTGACCTATGAAGGTGCAGTTACTGGAGCCAGCAATATCAAACAGGCTATAGATTCTCAGAACTCTCGTATAAATAATCTTATTATTAATGCAGGTGATAGCGGACCGGAAGCGAGGGATGCTAGAGTGAGCGCTTCAAGCGGGGTAACTTACCCAACATTGAAGGCTAGACTCGATGGTGAAATGTCTAATTTAATAAACTACTTGAATTACATGCCTATCAATGGAGGATCGTTTGACGGAGATGATCCAACAGGACCAGTTATTGATGGTGGAACATACTAAAGGAGGGCATGTTGATGCCAGTAATTAAAATAAAACGTGGACTCGCTGCAAATGTACCAGCGTTAACACTGGAAGCGGGGGAATTGGCACTCGCAACGGATACAGGTAAGGTTTACGTAGGTACAGGCAGCGGAGATAAGGTCATGGTGAATCCTGACCAAGCGGCCGCAGAAACAGCTGTTAAGCTAAAAACGGCTCGTACCATTGCGCTGGCAGGAGATGCTACCGGATCCACACCATTTGACGGATCAGCCAACGCTACTATTACTGTGGTTCTCCCCAATCTTGCTACGGCAGGCACTTACACCAAATTAACGATTAACGCAAAGGGACAGGTTATTAGCGCCACACAAATAACAGCTGCTGATATCCCGATGCTGACATTATCTAAGATCAGTGATGCAGGCACAGCAGCTAGTAAAAATACGGGTACAGCAGCTGGAAACGTTCCACTGATCGGAGCCAATGGTAAGTTGGACGATAGTATCTTGCCCGCACTAGCGATATCGGATACTTTTGTCGTCGCTTCACAAGCTGCTATGCTAGCTTTGACGGCTGAGGTTGGAGATATTGCAGTTCGGACAGATCTAAATAAAACGTTTATTCTCCGGTTATCTGGTGCTTCTACGCTTGCTAATTGGCAGGAAATCCTTGCACCTACGGCGGCAGTGTCCAGTGTGGCTGGTAAGACCGGAGTTGTTACACTGTCTGCGTCGGATGTAGGCTTGGGTAATGTGACTAATGAGAGTAAAGCAACAATGTTTACTAACCCTTCGTTCACTAATCCAGTAGTGACCACTCAAGCCACTTCGGATAACAGTACTAAGGCGGCTTCAACTGCATTTGTTAAAGCTCAGGGATATCTATCCGTATCCGACACCATTGACGGCGGCACATTTTAGGAGGTGCATTATGGCAAATAAAATACAGTTCAGACGCGGGTTAAAATCCGCTTTACCGACACTTTCCGTGGGGGAGCCGGCGATTACCACAGATACGGGTGAGGTATACGTGGGGCACGCGGGGGGCAACGTTGGACTTGCAACTGCTTCGCAGCTGGCGGATACTGTGAAAAAAAGAGATCTATTCTTTAACGTTAAAGATTATGGGGCCAAAGGTGATAACTCAGATGACACAAACTCGTTCAAACAAGCAATTGCAGCCGCATCGGTACTGGGAGGGATAGTTTATATACCTGCTGTAAAGTACTGGTACCGAATACAAGACACACTAGAAATCCCAACCTCAGTAAAACTGGTAGGTGAAAATGCGACTTTCGGTGGTGGATCTATCCTTGGTTTCTTTATGGATGGAAAGCCATTAACCAAACCAGCGATTAATATTACTTCGGCGGATAATGTTCACTTTGAAAGTATCTATGTCCTTAACAAAGAAACAGAAAAGAGAATAGGTATACACATTAATGGTGGTACAACAAACCCTGAACTTAATTCGTTTGTGTCAATGGATAAAGTGACATCTATCGGGTGGAGTAAGTGTTTCGCTGTTAATAATACATGGATTGTCTCATTCCGAGATTGTTACGCAGGAAGATCAGGAGACAAATATGGTTATTTCATTGATGGTGGAACGATCACAACGTGTTTATTAGATCATTGTTATGCCACAAGTTGTGATGTTGATTATCACATAGGTACAGCTTATTACAGCACCTTGATTGCATGTGCTGCTGACTATGCACGAATCGGTTATGAATATATATCGTCTAAAGGTATAACAATGATCGGTTGTGCAAGTGAAGGATCTATTGCAACAGCGATGGATGTGTACGCTTCAACCCTTATCATAAATGGATATACGTCAGTGGGTGATGGTACAAATGCTGATATAAATACAGCGACGATGTTGACAGCACAAAATGCAAGCCACATATCTGTTAGAGGTCTGCATGAAGTGTCTTTAGCAAGCCCAAATTCTAAAATAGCATCTGTTTCATTGGGGTCGAACGTTACCGGCGAATATTTATCAGGGAAAGAATTATTGCCTATTTACTACCCTAAAAACGGGAAATTCCTTTACAATGGACAGACTTATTCGACAGGAACACCAACAGGTACAAGTTGGGTGCCGTCGGATATCGGAAAAATCGTGTATGAATCAACACCGGTTCAATCAGGAACAACTCCGAACAAATATGTTGTTTTTGGGTACCAGCGAATGACTGCTGGTGCCGGGAACGTATTAGGAACAGATTGGTTACCACTTAGAGCATTGACAGGAAATTAAGTTAAGTTTACGCTTGGTTTGAAATAACTGAGCATAAATTTTACCAAATACGAGGTGTTTACTCTGAAATGACCAGAAAAAAACTGATTTACTATTCAATTCTGTTGTTGGTGTTTGTATTCGCAATTATTATGAGATTTAATATAGCGGACACTTCGAGAGAAATAATTTGGGGGGATGAAACAACATACCATTATGCCGCCGAGAACCTTTTGAAATATGGTACTCTAACCTTTGATATTAACGGAGATATGTTTAACGGAATTACCGAGGTTGTCCCAACACCAAAATTACAGCCGGGGTACCCGGTTTTTATTGCAATAATATATTTCTTATTTGGACAATCAACTAAAGCGGTGTTAATTTCACAAGTGCTTTTGAGTATTGTTTCATTGTTCTTGATTTATAAAATTCTTGAACTAACAAAAATCAAAAAGGTATATATGTTTATAGCACTTGCTTTAGCAACAATCTATCCGGGGTTATTATACAATATTGATCGCATGCTCACAGAGCAAATGTTTATGACTTTGCTTTTGGCATTTACTTATTTTTTCTTAAAGAGCCTTCAGAATAATAATATCTATTTACTTGGGTTATCCGCAGCCATTTTGACTTGCGCTACTCACATCAGGGCTTTGGCCTTACCGTTTGCAGCCCTTGCAATATTATTTTTATTGGTATATGGCAGGAGGGACAAGAAAAGTATTATTCGAAATATAGTTGTATTTATTGGGATCATTATATTATTTATGCTCCCGTGGTGGATTCGTAACTGGGTAACGTTTGACAAATTTATATTGTTTTCGGACGCAGGGTACAGTCCTAAGGTTTGGGGAGCAGTGCCATACTTTATTGATATGGCAGCTACTAATAATCAGTCTTTAGAGAATGTTTTGAAAAGTAACCTAACGCCAAACCCTGCAGTTTACTACAAATGGAGAATTTTTGGATTCTTTCAATACATGTGGGGTGATCTTTGGGACGAGCGCCTAGTGCATCCGTTCAAGTATTTTAGGCCGCTTATTGCATTGCAACAGTTAATAATTGTTCCTTGTGTTATCGCCATTCCTTTTCTGTTGAAAAAATGTCGAAAAGAAGTTCTATTTTTATCATGCTTTCCTATAGCATTTACATTGATGAACATGCCGTTTCATGGGTTACCCAGATATGTCTATCCATCAATACCATTTGTGATAATACTTGTAGGGGTTTTATTAGAAAGGGTTGTCGATCTTTTCAAGAAAAGAGAAGTCTTAACCTCAAATGAATTTTTATTTAAGTGGCAAGGTTTACTTGAACGTTGTTTCCGTTATGGATTTATGGTAATTGCTACTGCGTTTGCGATCATATTATTCTACAGCGTTTATTTCTTTGCTTATAATATCAATACGGAAATGTCAGAGTATCGCTTAGGCAGATATCTTGGAACATCGGTCGAATCAGTGAAGTCTTCTGAACCGGTATCAAGCAAATTTTATGGTGCGGAAGAAGTGCTAGTCGAAAATAGCGTTTCTTTGACGAAGAATACTTTTAAAAACATCCCTCAAGCGCCGTCCATCATCAAAGTTCATGACGAATTATTGAACGATGACAGAATTGTGACAGAGGTTAATTTAAACATCCAAGGCGGTTATATCCACGATTATATGACTATTTACTGGACTGGTAAAAACACGAAGGAAATATCAGAGAACACCGTCTATAAGTTTCCAATTAACCGTTTTGAGAAATCTCAGAAGATCTACATTGATGATGACGTTAATTTTCTGATGATTGTTCCAGCAGTATTTAGAGGTGGTAGTTTTACAATAGATTCGGTACAAATACAAAAGTATAAAGTACAGTAGGACTATACTGTTCACTACTGGACAACCGAAAATGGACATGAAAAAAGAGCTGCCGGATCATTCCGAAGGCTCTTTTTTGTTCCATTAAAATTTCTGATTTTTCTATAGGAATTATATCCCATATATCGTATTATTGTTCCATATGATTATTGGGGGAGATTAATGGATGTGGTATGCTCAAAGAAAAGTAGTGGCAAGTATATTAAGTTTTATTCTTCTTGGATTAGTAGTTTATGGGGCAATGACAAATTACTTTATTAAAGAAGGAGGGACGCTGAAAATACAGGTTTTAGACACTGATTTTGCCCAAAGATTCCCTGAAAGTTTTACTAAGTTAGACAGCGATCTCTCCATGATTCATGGTATACAGAATGGAATATCACTAAGTGGGAGGGTCATTTGGGGAGGAGTCAAATGGACCTGGTTGGATTATGTTAATGGATTTCCTGATGGCATAATTAAGAAGGTATTGTGGCTAGTGTTTGGTTTAATTATTGAGTTCTTTATAAATTTCTTTATTCATCTTGTGGTGTTTTTCATGTTTATATATAAGTTATTCTTCTTGGGTGGGACTGCATATAAAGTCGCACTTATAATATCTTCTTGCATTCCTCCTCTGCTGGCAGTCTTGGTTTCAATAATTCAACCTGACGATGACTTGCCTAGTCTAGGAGACTCACAACCAACCGTGCCAAATTGAGCGCGGTTTTTTTGTTTCATGAAAGGAGCCTACAACATGCAAAAGCACCTTAAATCCTTTGACCGTAACCGATCCCCAACTGGCTTACTAGTCCAGTGCACCGACGTTCAACGCCGACGTCGACTTAATAGCGATTATGAAATCTCCTTCACCGTTCCGATGACGAGCGATGACTACAAAGAAAAGATCATACCTAAAGGCCACGTTCAAGACGAGCGTGGCCAATTTTATGTCGTTCAATCACGCGCCCGGGATCGTAACAACAAGATAATCAGCGCTCAAGTTCTCTGCACACATATCATGTTTAAGATGATCGACTTCAAGATTCCGTATGATCAATATATCGATGAGGCGTATGGTGTTCATATTAGTGTGTTGTTAGATAAGATTAGCGCCGCAACTGGTTATGTGTACACCTTTGTTCTGCACAATACTTTCGATCTCCGAGACGTAAAAGACTGGGGAGCGACCACGGCGCTGGCTGCATTGCAGGACGCTGTCAATCTTTATGGTTGTGAGATTGAACCGGATAATACTGTGATTCATCTATATAAGCGTATTGGCAGCGATGATGGCTTTGAGTACCGGATCCGTAAGAATATCATCAGTGATAGTTTCAAGGATGATAATTCGAATCTGACAACTCGGATGTTCTCGCAGATGAAGGACAGTCGGACATTCATTGGCTTATCTGCTGACTTCCTGACCACCGTAGAGCGCAGTCTTCTGCAGTCCGTTCCTGGTGCAATCGTAGACAACAAACTGGCTGTCAATTACCTGATCTCACCTTATGCTCAATACTGGACCAATAACGTCAATATCTTTTATGACGGAGAATTGATCGATCAAAACATTGAAGATCCAGAAGAGTTGCTAATAGCCACTCGGGAGGTTTTACGAAAGAAGGAGATGCCAGAGTTTGAGATCGGTGTTAGTGCGGCAGATATCTATAAGATTGATCCAGATGAGCAACAACCGAGATTAGGAGATACGGTTTATGCTTATGACCCTGATATAGAGTTACAGAGAGTGAGCTGCCGGGTGATGGAACTTACAGAATATCCTTTCTCCATGGATAAACATAGCCAGGCTACTCTCTCCAATTATCAGATGCGGGATGATACGCAGGTGTTGGCAGATCTCGAGCGGAGCAAACAGATTCTAAATGATCTGTTATCCGGAGGTCGGGTTCGCGCTTCAGCTTTCGAGGAGTTTGCGAAGCAGGCTGTTATCGACATCAACGCATCTAAGACAGAGATTAAGTATGACGGTAGAGGGATAGTACTTCAGTCTACTGTTAATGCTCTCGATCAAGTCATTATGACGTCAAACGGAATCATTGTTACTCGAGACGGCAGCGCTACGGCTATGACGGCAATAACCGCAAATGGAGTTTCAGCTCCGGCTGTTGTTGGGATTCTTGGTAACTTTGTAGAGATGAAGATCGGCGAGGGAGAGAACGTTACTCAGATCAATCTTAACGGGATAGCTGCGGGTCGTTCGGATTTTCATTCAGCACCCTTCCGTGTATACATGAACGGCGATGTGGTGGCAAGGTCGATTACATTGACAGGCTTGATCGAGGCTTCTTCGGTATATGAGACAGACTTTTACGCTGGCACCATAACGGGGGCGAAGATCCGGACAGCTGCACCTGGTATTTATCCGCGAGTGGAGATCGATCCTTCATCTATAGCATTTGGAGTTTACTCTGATCCGAACAGTGGAATATTGATTCCGGCTTATGATGGCGGTGTAAGTAAGATCAGGTTCTTAGCAAATGGAAATGAGTCAGCAATTTTCAATTCGCCTACATCCGGATTTATCTTTCAAGGATTTGGTGATGCAACTATCTCTGGATCAAATGTTCGATTGAATCCGTCAAGCGGATACATTAGGATTCCATCATGGGGAGCGCTTTATTCTAATTCAGATAGTTTGACTTTACAAAATGTACTCGATTCTATTAATAGTTCTATCGTTGCATTGTGGAATGCGTTGAACTGAAAAACCAGCATATCGCATTCTCTCACCGTTAATCTTGGATCTCATAATCACGGAATTGCTGGTGCAGTTAACTGGGGAGGTTCATTCTCAGTTTCTTAAAAATATCCTACCATGTCGTTGACCTCTTGGATATACTTGGTATATTACAAAAATGGGAGGTCAGATATTGAAAAAGAAGATTATAATCATCACGACCGCTGCACTTATGCTTGGTGGCTCAGTCGGTTTTGCAGCTGCAAGCTCACCGTTAATTGGTGCTAAGGTGCAAGGATTATTTACAGTTCAGAAGGTGGATGGAACGAAGATTGGTGATGCGGTCATTATCAACGGTTCTGCATATGCGCCAGTTCGTGCTATTTCAGAGGCGACTGGAACAGGACTGAAGGTGGAAGGGAAAAAAATAATCATGGAAAGTACAACGGAAACAACACCATCGATTGGTGAGTCAACAAAGGCGGAAGCAGTGGACTTAGATACGAAAAAGGCGAGTATTGAGGCGGAAATAGCAAAAAAGAAGGCAAACATCGCAGATCTAGAAACAAATGTGATTCCTCCATTGGAAGCTCTTGCGAAGGAACTGAAGAACAACGGGACACTAGGGAAACAAAATCAACAAATGGCCGATGACTATAAAATACTGGTCGAAAAACGTAAGACTGAACTCGCTGATCTTCAAAAGCAACTTGCCGAGATTGATGCTCAGATTGCTGAGTTGCAGAAATAGAAATGAACAGAAAAATAAATTGTCTGCTGCTAGTCGTTATTCTATTCTCAGGGTGCTCATCTAATAATGAACTAGCTGAGCCAAGCCCGTCTCCTTCGCCTGTTGTAACAGCAGCTCCAAGCCTGGACAACTTATATAATGAGGCCAAGGAATATTATGAGTCTGGAGATTATAAAAGTCTTCTAACTGCTGGGGATACTTTGAACAGTCATTATCCAGATGATCCAAAGACAAAGGAAGTCTTAACCTGGACAAATGAACTGTATAAGGAGACTAATAATGAAGTGGGTGATGCGTCGACTTCGCCGTCTCCAGATGAAGTTGAGCCAACCAAGTCTCCAGAAGAGATTAAACAAGCGTTGTCCGGTCTGCGAGAGGGCAAGGATGAAGTACGTGAGATCTCATTCTTCTACGCTCAGTCAGCTTCCGAGTACGTCGATGAAAACGATGCGTATGTATATTTCTCAAAATCCAAGGATGGCGTTATTTCTAATCCGCGCTTTAAAATCCAATATGCTGGGGATGATTGGGTTTTTATTGATAAATACACCATTAATGCTGATGGCGAGATTTTCGAGATCACTCCAGAATACTCAGAAGTCGTAAGAGACAACAACAGCAATGGGGTCTGGGAGTATTACGAGACGTACATTGATAAAGATACCATCGATATGGTTCGGAAAATCGCAAATGCTGAGAAGGTCATTATTAGATCTTCTGGAGAAAGCCGTCATTATGATATGACACTTTCTAAACAGCAGAAACAAGCAATGCAGAAAGTGCTGAAGGCCTATGAAGATGCAGGTGGATTGACCATAATTTTCGACATTGATCTTTAATTAATGGAGGGCTTTTGTGAAGAAACCTATTGTTTGGGTAGCTGCAGTTCTGTTGTTACTTTTCGCCTTCAGTGTCTTAATTTATCCAACTCCCTACCGATACTTAGAGTTTGAATATGAAAACAACGGCGGAAGGGTTCCGGTCAGATTGAATGTGATTACTGGGAAAACTGAAACATTCACTCCTATGTTTGGCTGGACAACAATAAGAAATCAAGAACAATGAGTCCTCAGATGAGGGCTCTTTATTATTCCCTAGAATGGAGATGAAGTCAGAAAAAAAAAGGAACTAGTTGATCTTAGGTCACAACTAGCACTAGCAACTTCAAAATTAAATCATTTACTAGATGATAGGCCAATGGTAGGATAGGATAAAAATACCATAGGGGGGACATAAATGAAGAAGTTCATTTCAGGTTTTGTTGCAGGAGCATTAGTCTTCGGGGGTGCGTCAGCGTTTGCTGCATCGGGACTGCTCGGTCAGAAAGTACAAGGAGTGTTCACCATTGAGAAGGATGGTGCTAAAATTGCTGAGGCAGCTATCATCAATGGTTCGGCATATGCTCCTTTAAGAGCCGTGGCAGATGCAACAGGGACAGAGATAGGTATCCAAGGGAAGAAAATAATTATTGGATCACCATCAGGATCTGTTTCATCCTCCGGTTCTAACAACACCTCAACAACAAGTCAATCAGCTGCAGCGACTTCAAGAACTAAACCAGCTGCGCTTGGTCAAACTGTTAATTTTATTAATAAAGACTATGGTTTCTCGGGAACTGCTAGTGTAACCGAAGTCTTGAGAGGTCAATTTGCTTGGCAGAAAATCAAAGATGCAAATATGTTTAATGATGAAGCTGGGGCTGGATATGAGTATATCTTGGCGAAAGTGAATCTGAAAATATCTAATTATAAAGAATCCGATGCTGCAGTTCACATGACAGAAGCATACTTCAGATTGATTTCAACATCAGGAACTGCTTATGACTATGTAAGTGTGGTTACCCCTGACCCTTCTATCGATACTGATATTTATGTTGGATCGTCTCACGAAGGATGGGTAGCTTTCAAGGTAAAACAAGAAGATGCCTCGCCATTAATCGCCTTTTCTAGAAGTTATGATGGTACAGGTGGTGCTTGGTTTAAAATAAATTAAACATGTCTCCAAGGGAGTCTCGCCAAAACGGGGCTTCTTTACTTTTCGTGAAAGGAGATGATCCATATGAAAATAACAAATATCGGGGTATCCATCGATCTCACTCAGCCGGTGCAAGAAGTTGTAGATATTATTTCCGTCATTCTAAATCACCATCCTAGCCGACACCAAGAGATCCTTGAGGCAATTGATATCAAGGTCTGTGAAGCGCTGGCAGATCTCCAAAGGCTTAAAGAACCACCGCCACAAGAGACTGAGGCAAAAACAGAAGAAGTTGTAATGTAGAAGGCACGCCCGACATGGAGCGTGTTTTTTTGTGCCTTCGAAACCGATTCGAAGTTGATTGGTATCCTAAACAGAGAGAGAAGGGAGCGGGGGAATGAATAGTAACGATGTATCGAACTTAGAAAAACTGTTACCGCTAGCAGACAAATACGGCCTTGCTTATCTGGTTGCGCTTGTACTGCTGTTTTTTGTGATCTTACAGTGGAGGGCAGTAATGAAAGGCGATCTAGTCCCGCGAGAACTGTTAGATCGCGCTGAAGAGGACCGCGACCGACTACAGGCAATTCTGGATAAAGAACGAGCCGACTTTATGGCTCCGACACTGGAAGTGTTACAAAGACTGAAAATAGATCATGCTGCTGCCAGCGGCAATGACCAGGATAGGG
The DNA here is from genome assembly GCF_037974255.1 of Paenibacillus sp. FSL R5-0636. Lineage (NCBI taxonomy): Bacteria > Bacillati > Bacillota > Bacilli > Caryophanales > Paenibacillaceae > Paenibacillus > Paenibacillus sp. FSL R5-0636. The sequence goes on along the minus strand of NZ_CP150232.1, from coordinate 3,781,241 downwards.
GAGGATAACGTGTTGAGTAAACTAATCAAACGATTCTCCTGGCATAAAAAGAAAGAGAAGGAGATGGAAACTGCATCTCGCCGGGTGACACTGACGATTCTTCGTTATAAAGAGTCGTCAAAAGAAATACAGGAAGAGATCGAACGAAATCGATTTGCTCGATACCTGGTTTACGATAAGGGGGATCGCCATGGGATTCATTGATGTTTTATTGCTGCTGCTTTATGTCATTGCTATTGGGTCGGCGATTTACATTTTGTTCAAGCACAGATCATATTTTCACGATAGGTTTCAAAAAGGCGTCGTCAGTGTCTTCATGCTGGCGATGCTTTTTTTCTTGGGGGCTTACACCTTTAAAATGCTGATCGCCCTGTTAATTCGGGCATCTGTCGTGTTTGGATTCTCCAGTCCCGAATTATCTGAGTGGCTACTGGAAGGCTGGACCATTGCACAGATTGGGACAACTGGTGGACTGATTTCTTTGGCATGGTTGACACATTCTGGACGCTACGATCAGTTCGTGCAGTTGCGGAAGATTGATAAAAAGGGAGATGATGAAGAATATGATCAAAAATAAATATACAATTGAGCGACGTTACATCAACAAGCGACAGAACGTTCGGCCCGGCACCCAGCTTGTATCGGGTACGCCGGGCTTTTTAGTTGCCCATGATACCGGGAATCCCGGAGCCACAGCGGATAATCACTTCAATTATTTCCAGACCCTTATTAACCGTTCAGCCTCCGCACAGGTATTCATCGACGACAAGAAGATTTTGGAGATTATCCCAACGGGGACTGGACCCGATCCAGCTGAGCGTGCATGGCATGTCCTATATAACGTAACCACTGATAATAAGCTTTACGGGGATGATGCTAATGACATCGCTCTAGGAGTGGAGTTGTGCTATGGGGGCAAGATCAATACCCTTGATGCGTACAAGCGTTTCGTCTGGTATCTGGCCTACTGTTGTGACAAGTGGGGACTTAATCCGCTGACACATATCCCAAGTCATAAGCAACTCGATCCGGCACGTAAGAGAGATATTGATCAAGCATTAGCGACCATTAGCAAGACCCTTAAGGACCTGATGTACGATATTGTTTCGGAGATGAAGGAGGAGCCTGTTACCATTGTGCCGCCTGCTGCCGTTCAGCTACCTACTAACGTCGCCCAGACCCTAATTGATGATTATGTTTCTCCGGCATGGTTCGCTGCTCACAAAATGGAAGATACAATCGGAAAAACTCACTTTCATAACTTGGCCAATAATCTGCGGATCGCTGCTCGGATCCCGTTACATTCAGGTCAGCAGGCCCTTCCGTTTCAGCAGCTTTACAAATCAAATGCTCAGGAACTTATCTTCCGGTGGCTGTCGCCTGGTTGGCATGCTGCCAAGCTTAAGGGAGACAAGACGGCAATGGCTTATTACAATAACACGGCAAATCACCTCCGTAAAGCTGCAGGGATGCCGACAGAATAGGAGAGGTTTATATGCAAACTGTTATTGATCAAGCTCAACCTTATATCACTGCCATTGTGATGGCCGTTATCGGTGTGTTGGCTACGGTGATACTGCGGGCGGCGGCGCTGCTACAACAAAAGGCAAATTCATGGTTTGATGCAAAGCTATCTGTGTCACAACGTGAACTCCTGCATAAGATTGCTTCAGAAGGTTTTGCCTTTGCTCAGACTGTTTACAAGGATCTGGGCGGAGAAGAGAAGATGCAGCAGGCGCTTCTTTATTCTTCAGATCAATTGGCAGCCAAAGGAATCAAGGTATCCACTGAGGAAATCCGTGCAGCAGTCGAGGATGCTTATCTCAAGTACAAGGCGACAGTGCTGACAAAGAACTAAAGAAATGCCCTCCGTTATCATGGAGGGCATTTTTGTTGTTTATTTCTGGTTGAGCTGATTATTCTTCCATATCTCTTCGATGAATTGATGGCGGGTTATAGGTAGTATGTAACCAGTTTTCTGTTTGATAATATCTTTAAACTCGCCTATTTTGGGTAGCCAATTATTTTCTTCAACTGCATAATAGTAAACATTCCAATCATAATCAGTCCGTGTGCATTTAAAACGAACTGACCTTCCTTCGTGGAATAGGGTGAACTCCACTTCATCTTTGTCTCGAACAGTTTTGCCTAAATGAACATTTATTATTTCCATTTAGAATTACTCCTTTTTGGGGAAATCTTACTGGCCTCATGAATAAGGTATTATACTTACTCAAGAAATATAATATGCAGTTGGCTTCGGCTGGTGGGCTTTTTCTCATTTACAGAATGTGACAAACGTGGTATCCTCCATTTACACGAGTCGGAAGCACCGAAACGTGCAGTCCGAAAGAATCGGCGAAATAGCCCTGCAGGCTTCGGCTTGCAGGGCTATTTTATATCTGATGATAAGCAGGTGAATGGATTGGCTGACATTAATCAAATAGAGGACTTGCTAAAAGAATCTCAATCTTTACCTTTTTTATTCATTGGTTCAGGTATCTCTAGAAGGTATATATCGACAGAAAGTTGGCCTGGGATAATTGATCGATTCGCTCGGATCCTTGATCCAAGCGAATTTGCTTATCAGAAATATGAAAACAAAGCGAAACAAGTGCTTTTAGAGAAAAATATTCCACTAACAATGAATAATCTAATGACTAAAATGGCCGACTTCGTTGAGAATGATTTCAATGAGTTTTGGTTTGATGCGGAATCATACAAAGAGAGAAGAGAGAAGTTTTGAGAAGAAGTTCGAGGCGGAATAACTCCCTTTAAACTGGAATTAGCTGATTATTTCAAAACAATAGATATGGAGACGATTTCTGCAAATTATCAAGAGGAAATTTCTTTATTAAAAGAAGTTGGAATAAATTCTATAGCAGGAGTATTAACCACCAATTACGATTTGTTAATGGAACACATTTTTCCAGAGTATGAAGTATATATTGGACAAGAGCAATTAATATTCTCACCCACATATGGGGTAAATGAGATTTATAAAGTTCATGGTTGTTCTACGCAACCCAATTCAGTAGTTATTAACTCAAGAGATTATGAAAACTTCGAGAAGCGAAATGCCTACCTCGCTGCTAAACTAATGACTATTTTCGTAGAACATCCAATCATATTTTTGGGTTATTCTCTGGATGATGAAAATGTACAGGCTATTATTAAATCCATTGTTGATTGTCTGAGCGATGAAAATTTAAATAAACTGCGCGATAGACTTATTTTTGTAGAATGGAGAGCTGGACACGAGATAACAGATGTTTTCCCATACAGTCGATCCTTTACTAATGGGAAAACTATAAGCATGACCAAGATTGTAACGGATTCTTATGTTGATCTTTTAAAGGTGATTGCTAGTAACAAAGCTAAATATTCAACAAGTTTTTATAGAAAAGTAAGAAAAAATATCTATGAGTTGGCTTTATCAGAAGAAGGACATGAAAAAATACGTGTTTTAGCGTCAACCGATGATAGGTTATTGGAGGGGGACGTTGAAATTCTAATTGGTTTCGGACTTTTCGAACTCGGAAAGCGCGGCTATAAAAGTATCTCTGCAGAAGAAATATTTAGAGATGTTTTATTTGATGAAGGGAAATTCAATAAAGAACTTCTAATAAAAGAATCCTTACCAGAATTATTAAAGCGTACCAATGGTAGTTTACCTGTTTTTAAGTATATTAAAAAATATAGTGAAGATCTGCCCAAAGACTTTGAGCAGTTTAAAAATTACTCATTTCGAAAACTAGAAAACGAGACAATTCGAAGAAGCCGCCAAGCGATGCGACATACATCAATTGAAGCTATAGTTCAGAATAATCTAAAAAATATAAGCGCGCAATTAAGATATATACAAATGTTAACACCAGCACAAATTGATGTGGAACTTTTAGGTGACTATTGTAGGGAACGGCTTACCGAAGATCCGAATATTTTAAAAGATAACAAACTCAAATCAATCATGAAAAAGTTGATAAGAATGTATGACCTCTTAAAATTTAAAGAATAAAAAAGCGAACCCGGATATTCAGTAAGCAGATAGACTGCTGACCTCCGATCAGTTCGCTTGGTTTATATATACAATTTACCATCGAAAATCAACAAAATCAATGGTCTATTGTACTAATTTAAGCAAAAATCACCACCCTCATTTTGAAGGTGGTGATTTTTTTGCTGTAAGAATTCCCATTGATTAAGAAACCATATCCCGGTTATAATACAAACAAACGTTCTTATTTTTGGAGGCGATCACATGAAAATATCCATCGGCCAGACAGTAGAAATCGTATATGAGGATAAATCTGGCAAGATCACTCAGCGTAAAATCGAGGTTCTTGGAGTCCGTGATGGTCAGATTCGAGCCACCTGTCTTTCAACACGCGCCCCCAGAGTCTTTTTAGTCTCCAATATACTTGCTTGGCAACCTGTGAAGGAACAGCGTTATGCTTAGTGACACTGCGCGCAAACTGCTAATGATCATGCGGCATTCGTCAGTGCACCACGGCTATATGCCAACAATGGAACAACTAGAAAATAAGTGCGGTCGGACTTCGGACAAAATAAGGGCAGGGCTTCAAGAGTTAGCCGGTGAGTCATACATTCAGTGGGAAAGTGGAAAGCAACCAGAAACTGCCTTAGTATTGGAAGGATGGGAGCGCATAAAGGATCAGCCAGCAGCGATATCATGGGGGATAGATGGAAGTAATATAGATTATTGGATAGATTATTAGGAGGGTAGACATCATGGTGAAAAAACTAGAAAGCATTTGGGACTGTAGCAGAATGATGCTACCTGAGCACAAAATACGCATCATCAGTGATGAAAGAGCACAGAGCCTGCGCAGTAAGCCAGTACTCGATTCGCAAGAGTGGGAACTGATTGATCATTTGTTTACTTATTCCAAGAAATACAATGAGCAGATAACAATAACTCTGTTTGAGCCAGGGCAGGATATTAATGTAAGTGGTGTTGTGTTAGCTGTTGATCGACAACTGCGACAGATCAAGTTCAAAATGGAGAATGATTATAATTGGATTAAGATCGACAATGTAATTCGGGTCACTACATAATTAAACCCCCATCAGCAATTATGCTGACGGGGGTTCTTCGTCTTCTATGTATTCAATCAAATCTCCGGTACCCACATTTAAATACCTACAGAGTTTATCTAACGTTTCCATATCCACACGCTTAGATGTATTATGATATAACCCAGACACCGTATTAATAGCAAGCCCCGTTTCTCTCGCAACTCCTCGTATAGACTCTCCTTGCAAATCCATGATACTCCGAATATGATTCTTAATCATGGACACGCCTCCCTTTCCAAAAGTATACAGTAGCAAAATAAATGTATCAACTAGCTCATGCGTGTATCAACATCCTGATACATCATGCATATATAATATATTGTATCAGGAAGCTAATACAGGGAGCGATTCATATGTTATCAGTACATTTACGATTGGCAGAGATCTTTCATATTAATCTGAATGGACCTCTCACACTGGAAGAAGCCAAGGAGCTGCAGTACTGCTTACGGGAGAACGCTAGGTATTGTTGGGACTGTCTGATGATCGATAATCAATCCAGACTAGCGAGTGCTACGAATGATCATGAGTGGCAATTGGATCTTCAACGTAAGCTGGAGGTGCTCCGGTTGACGGGACGGGTTCCAAAGAATTAACATATATATAGAAGAAACACGTTTATAACAAAAAATCACTCGATAAAATCACGGGAAAATCACATAATCTCTTTACGTTAGTTTGTACCTGTTTCTACTATTGAGAGGTATGTGTCCATGAGCAGTAAAAATAGATCATATTTTTACACTGGTTTTGACCTGTTTTTATGGGCTATGTAATAATATAATAAAGTATATATTCAAAAACGTGATTCTAGACTGGAGATGAAACCATTGGGAAATTGATACTGAAAGGAACAAACGGCGAGCATTTTGCCAATACTCTGAAAAAACGAAGGAGGTGGGCCTATCCATCCATGTACGGAAAATGGTGGATAGGAGTATAAATTGAGCGACCCTTTACCCGGTATATTACATGTTGGTCTTATTATTTTGTTGGTATTGTTAAATGGATTTTTTGTTTCAGTCGAATATGCAATGGTGAAAGTGCGAAGTGGTAGAATTGATACCCTGATTGAAGAAGGTAGTAAAAAAGCTTTTAATGCAAAAAGCATTGTCAGCAACCTGGATGGCTATCTCTCAGCCTGTCAGCTCGGCATTACATTGGCTTCTCTTGCATTAGGGTGGCTGGGTCAACCAGCTATAGCTAATCTTATAGGGCCTTTATTAGGAAGCATAGGTTTAGGAGAAACTGCTGTTAATGTTGTATCTTTGGTTATTGCTCTTATGTTCATTACTATCTTGCATATCGTATTAGGTGAGCTTGCACCTAAGACCATTGCTGTTAACAAGGCTGAATCTGTCCTTTTACTAACAGCAGGACCGATGAATGTATTTTACAAAATCATGTATCCAGTGATATGGATCGTTAATGGGCTGGCGCGTGGTTTACTGCAAATTTTCCGATTAGCCCCGGCTTCAGAGCTGGGAACGGCGCATACGGAAGAAGAAATTCGTATTATCATGCAGGAAAGTAACAAAAGCGGCTTTATCGATAATACTGAAATGGCTTTGGTTGACAATATTTTTGAATTTGTGGATACCATGGCTCGGGAGATCATGATTCCGCGGACAGAGATGATCTGTCTGAATAATCATGTTTCTGCTGAGGAGAACCTTGAGATTGCCTATGATGGCATGAGGACACGTTATCCCGTCTGTGATGGTGATAAGGATCATATTTTAGGCTTCATCCATATAAAGGACTTAATTAAGGATCGCCCGCAAAGTTATCAGAAATTAATTCGTCCAATATTAACCGTGCCGGAATCCATTCAGATTAGCGCTTTGCTGAAAGTTATGCAGCGTGCGAAGACACAAATCGCCATATTGATCGATGAATATGGTGGAACTTCAGGAATGGTGACATTGGAAGATATCATGGAGGAAATTGTTGGAGAAATTCAGGATGAATTTGATGAGGAACGTCCCGGTGTTGAGAAGCTTGGCGAGGATGAACACTCCATTGACGGTTTGATGCTTATTGAAGAGATTAATGATCTTTTGGGTCTTCATATGGAGACTGAGGATTACGATACGATAGGCGGCTGGCTGTATTCTAAATTGGAGGTTAATCCACCTCAAAAAGGGCAATCCGTAGAATTTGATGATCATCTATTTATTGTAGAAGAGACTGAGAATAAGCGAATTTCTCGAATTAAGCTATTGCGGTTACAGTTATTGAATGAAGAAGCTGGAGCTTGATGGAATTATATATTTTTAAAATAAGAGCAGCGTTTCTCCTTTTGGAGTCACGCTGTTTTTTTTGACTATACTGTTTGCCAAAAAGAGATTAATAATTATATAATTTTAAATGTATATGATAAAAACTACATTAGTCCCTAGAGGACAGAAAGGAATTCTCCTTGAGTAAACCTAAAAAAAGTCCAAATGTTCCCCAGTTGAGCAAACAAGAGAAACGACGGGTAGAACAGGAGCAACAGAAGCAGAAAACGAGAATTTTAGTTATTAGTTCAATAGCTGTAGTAGTTATCATTTTTGTTGGATTGTTTATGTTAGCTTCGAAAGATGCAGCAAAGAATGTCTCTACAGGAGAACCGGTAGAATTCAATTACAGTGAGCTACCTAGGATTGGTAATGAGGATGCACCTGTTAAGCTTGTTGAATTTGGCGATTTCAAATGTCCAGCTTGTTCCCAGTTTGCTGGCTCCATGAAACCGAAAATTGTTCAAGATTTTGTCAACGAGGGAAAAGCAGCTCTTTACTTTGTAAATATGGCTTTCGTTGGTCCTGACTCTGAGACAGCTTCACTAGCTGCATTGTCTGTATACCATCAGAATAAGGATGAATTCTGGAAGTTCTATGATGCTGTATATGCGCAGCAAGGGGATGAGAGCGACGAATGGGCCACTGAGGATTTCTTGATAAGCCTTGCTGAAAAAGAGAAATTAGCGATCGATTACGATCTGTTGCGTAAAGACATCCAAGAGAAAACTTATGCAGATGAGCTGAAGAAAGACATTCAGTTGGCAACTGACGCAGGCGTGACAACTACGCCTTCGCTCTACATTAATGGGGTGAAAACGGCTGAACCTTTCGATATTGAAGCGATTACATCTGAAATTAACGCCGCCGCAAAAGCAGTGGAGGCAAAGTGACAAAATTCCTATCTTTTTGCAAGCGTAACTGCCTCTATCTGGCCTGGTTTGTCTCTTTGGTTGCTGTAGCTGGTAGCTTGTATTTAAGTGAAGTCTTGAAATATGAACCTTGTAAGCTTTGCTGGTTTCAGCGGATTTTTATGTATCCGCAGTTATTTTTGTTGGGAATTGCCACTTTCCGTGGAGATAAGCGCATCATTCCTTATGTGCTTCCATTAAGTTTGATTGGTGGCAGTATCTCAATCTATCATTATGCGGAACAGAAGATTCCAGCGTTAAGTAAAGTTCTACCTTGTACAATTGGTGTTCCTTGTAATAAAGATTACTTGAACTACTTCGGATTTATTACGATTCCTTTGTTAGCTTTAATCGCTTTTGCTCTAATTAGTCTCCTTCTTTGGTATGGACGTAAGGAAGAAGAAATGATTGAAGTAGATGCAGAGGAGAGCTTAGGATTTTAGTTTTCGCTTTGGAAGTTACAAAAAAGCTGAAAAGGTATTAAAATCACGGGCTAGAGGGATAATTGAAGATAATGAAAGAGAGCATCCAATAAGACGCTATATTTGAGCTTATTGGATGTTTTTTCATTCTTTTTTCATTTTTTTCAACGCTTTACTGTAGGCACTTTGTAGACTAATATTAGACCTTGTGAGAAGTTGAATATGCGCTGAATTTTCTTAGGAAAAACGGGGGAACCAAACTTGGCATTCATGCCAATGGGGTGAATCGGAACCGGGTCGAACAGACCTGTACCGTAGGGCTATAACCACAGCCCGAATCCGCCAGCTAACCTCGTAAGCAAGGTGGGAAAATGACCATGCATAAGCATGCGGATCATTTCCGTATGCTTATTTTTGTGTCTGCATTTATGAAATCCACCAATGAAAACAGCGCACGGAAATTCCGTTTCAGCTCCCAAAGAAAGGAACTGTATCCACCATGGTAAGCAAGGTAAAACGACTATTGATCGGACGTCCGATGAAGTCGAATGAACTCGATCATGAAAAGTTATCCAAGGTTAAAGCACTGGCTGTCCTGTCTTCTGATGCGCTCTCGTCTGTAGCCTACGGAACGGAACAAATTCTGATTGTACTGGTGGCTGCCGGGTTTACTGCCATCTGGTATTCCCTGCCAATTGCATTAGCCGTATTGGGCCTGCTGGCCATCTTGATTTTATCCTATCGGCAGACGATTTTTGCTTATCCGCAAGGAGGCGGAGCTTATATCGTAGCCAAGAGCAATCTTGGTATTCCGACAGGGCTGCTCGCTGGGGGTTCATTATTGGTGGATTACATTCTTACCGTAGCGGTTAGTGCCTCGGCAGGGACGGATGCGATCACATCGGCTTTTCCAAGTCTTCATAATCATACTGTTCTCATCGCTGTATCTGTTATCGTTCTATTAACAATCATTAATCTTCGCGGAGTGACTGAATCGGCTTCGTTCATCGCAATTCCAGTGTATTTGTTTGTGGTTTCGATTGTTGTTCTGATTATCTCCGGTATCGTTAAATATGCAATGGGTGGCGCGCATGCGAATGTTCCTGAAATAGGCAGCGCCGTATCTAATGTAAGTTTGTTTCTACTATTAAAAGCGTTTAGCTCTGGTTGTTCAGCCCTAACGGGGGTTGAGGCCGTATCTAATGCGATCCCAAACTTTAAAGCACCGGCTGAGAAAAATGCAGCCAAGACGCTAATGATCATGGGACTTATCCTTGGCTTTATGTTTACCGGAATCACTGTGCTGGCGTATTGGTATGGTATTGTGCCAGATGAAAAGGCTACGGTTGTCTCTCAGATCGCTGAATCGACCTTTGGCCGTGGCGGATTGTACTTTTTCATTCAAGGGATTACAGCAGTGATTTTGTTCTTGGCAGCTAATACAGCATATTCAGCGTTTCCGCTGCTTGCCTTTATGTTTGCAAAAGATAAATATCTGCCACACGCATTTATGGTCCGTGGTGACCGCCTGGGCTTCTCAAACGGGATTATTTTTCTAGGAGTTATGTCTATCATACTTGTGGCTGCATTCCATGGGAATACGGAAGGTTTGATTCCACTTTATGCGGTAGGCGTGTTCATTCCTTTTACCTTATCCCAACTGGGGATGATGGTGCATTGGATCAAAACAAGACCTGCTGGATGGGTGAAAAGATTTGTTGTAAATACCATCGGTATGCTGACTACATTGACGATTACGCTTATATTTATCATTACTAAATTCTCGAGCGTATGGATGGCATTCATTTTCTTACCTGCTGTAATGTTCGTGTTCCACCGTATTCATAAGCACTATTTGAACACTGCGGATCAACTGCGTATATGTCCGGCTACTGATAAACCTATAATTAAAGGAAGTACTGTAGTTGTTCCTGTTGCAGGGGTTACACGTGCCGTATTACATTCCATCAGCTATGCGAAGTCTCTAACAGATAATGTTGTTGCTGTGTATGTAGGCTTTGATGAAGAAGACATTCATAAGATGGAGCAACGGTGGGAGGAATGGAATCCAGGCGTACGCCTGATTGTACTTCGTTCCAGATATCGTAGTATCATTCGTCCGTTAGTGAAGTTTATCGATACGGTTGAGTGGAAGACAGCTGCGACGGATCACATCACGATTCTGATTCCACAGTTTATTACCAAACATTGGTGGCAAGCCGTGCTTCATAATCAGACCAGCTTTTTAATCCGCTCGTATCTAATGAATCAAAAGGACGTTGTAGTAGCGACTGTCCCTTATCATTTAAATAAATAAGTAGAAGATTAAAGATGAGGTTATATCCGGAATGTTCGGAATATAACCTCTTTTGTATTTTATATGAAGGAAATTGTTGCAAATCCACAGAATTTGAAATTTATATGTTGACACAGAGAATGAGAATCAATATCATTTAAAGGTGAAGCAGAGGTAAAGATCACCTTTGAATATCAAAGCAGTTACATATAGGAGGGTTTTTAATGTTTTGGCTTAACAGAAAAAGATCAGGAAGCATGAAAGTGACAATGAGCGGACTAATAGTGATGACGCTATTACTTTCCGCTTGTGGTAATAATAATGCTGAAAGTTCATCAAATGCAGGAACAGCGCCTACAACAGCTCCTACAGCAGAATCTACAGAGGCACCTGCTGCTCCTAAGACATTAACAGATTCAATGGGCCATGAAGTAACGATTCCGGCTAATCCACAGCGCGTCCTGGGTTCATATTTGGAAGACTCATTGGTAACTCTGGGTGTGACTCCAGTAGCTCAATGGTCAGTTACAAATGGCGTTCAGGATTATCTGGCCACTGAATTGAAGGATGTTCCTACAATTAGTTACGATCTTCCGTTAGAGGCTGTAACCAGCTTTGCTCCGGATCTTATTATCATCCCATCGGAGTCTTCTGTTCAGAACGGGATTTACGATCAGTTGAATAAGATTGCACCCACTTATGTAATTGGGGATGAACTAAATCAAGATTGGCGCAAATCTTTGCTCAAGATTGGTGAGATTTTGAACAAAACCCCTGAAGCAGAAAAAGCCATTAAAGATTATGATGTTAAAGCAGCGGCTGCGAAAGAACAGCTTGCAGGAGCTATTGGACAAGAGTCCGCGGCTATTCTATGGTTGGTGCAAAAAAACTTCTATATTGTAGACGAAACCCGCAGCAGTGGTGCTGTATTATATACAGACCTTGGCGTAAAGCTTCCTAACTTAGTAACAGAGATCCCAGTAGGAACAAGAGCAACTTGGAATCCGATCTCGCTAGAGAAGCTTTCTGAGCTGACTGCAGATCATATTTTCCTTGTAAATAGTGATAAGACTGAGGGTTCGGAGATCTTAGATAGTGCAATTTGGAAGGGCATCCCAGCTGTGAAAGCTGGAAATGTGCATGAAATGAGCTCAACAAGCAGCTGGCTTTACAGTGGTGCGAACGCTGGCAGCAAAATCATTGACGATGTGCTAAAAAGTCTTGTGAAATAAAAGTCGTAATTCACCATGAATGAGACTGATCATTTCGGTGGGGAAGGGCGTGCAGATCAAGTATCTCGGGATACAAAGATCTGCACCATTTTTTTATAAACCAATCCCATAGTACGGAAAAATCGTTCCTGCAATTGTACAACATAAATATTTTTGCGATAATGAGAATGATTGTTGTTATCATATAAACCATTGTAACTATTGAATAAGGAGACAACCCATGGTTTCACCCTCAGATTTCGCAAATCGTATTAAAAATGAACCCAAAAAAGCTTTACATACCCGACCGGCAGCTGCCATTGGTATTCTTATTTTTGGACTTGCTGCTATTGCCTTCGGATTGGCACTTTCGGTTTCAGTGGGTGCGGCAGATATCAAGTTAGCTACAGTATGGGAAGCTATATTTCATTTCAATCCAGATTTACAAAAACATCAGGTGATCAGAGAACTGCGATTTCCACGTGCTATTGCTGGCGCCTTAGTCGGTGCTTGCTTCGCAGTAGCAGGGGCTATCATGCAGGGGATGACAAGAAACCCGCTTGCGGATTCAGGGCTGTTAGGCTTGAATGCAGGAGCAGGAGTAGCGCTGGCAATAGTATTTGCTTTTGCACCCTCACTCTCATTCACTTCACTAATGTTGTATTGCTTTATCGGTGCCGCTGTGGCCTCTTTTATCGTATTCGGAATCGGTTCGCTTTCTTTTAATGGCCTGACCCCCTTGCGATTGACACTAGCAGGTTCGGCAGTTAGTGCTTTATTGGTTGCTATTAGTCAGGGAGTAGCTATTCTTTTCAACTTATCTCAGGATATAGCCTTCTGGTTAGCCGGTGGGATGGGGGGAGCTAGCTGGACTCAGATCAAGATTATATTCCCTTGGGTGGCCGTGGCCTTAATTGCAGCGATGATGTTATCACGATCCGTTACATTGCTCAGCTTAGGAAGAGAAGTTGCGGTTGGTCTGGGGCAGCGGACAAGGTTAGTTCAGTTGGCATGTATGATTGTTGTGGTTATCTTAGCTGGAAGTGCGGTTTCAACGGTTGGCCCGATTGCTTTTATAGGACTAATTATTCCACATGTTACACGTTATTTCGTTGGAGTGGACTACCGCTGGATTATACCTTGCTCGGCTGTTCTGGGGAGCTTATTGATTATCTTTGCAGATATTGCCGCAAGAATGATAAATGCACCGTATGAGACACCGCTAGGAGCCTTAATTGCCATCATCGGCGTACCTTTCTTTATTTATTTAGCGAGTAAGCGGAAGGGGGAGCTGTAATGCCCAAAATAACCCTTACTCCAGATGAAAAAGAACGCCGTACACGCGCCCTAACGGTGTTATCGCTCCTTGCTATACTGATCGTCGTGGTGTTTATAGTCAGTATGAATACAGGGTTTATGCGTCTATCCCCACTGGAGGTATTACATACACTGCTGGGTGATGGAACACATCAGCAAAAGCTTATTTTATTTGATTTCAGATTACCCCGCATCGTAATTTCATTGTTAGTTGGAGCGGGCTTTGCAGTATCAGGCTGTATTCTACAAAGTCTCGCACGTAATGCACTCGCCGAACCGGCTACGCTGGGCATAAGTGCTGGTGCAGGTTTTGCTGTAATCATTTTTATCTCGTTCTTTCCGGCTACAACAGCAGCTCCGGTATTTGTCTTGCCTCTCCTAGCGCTTGGTGGGGCTGGCCTGACCGCAGCTTTAATCTATATTCTTGCCTACCGGAAGGCAGATGGTCTGTCTCCTACAAGGCTGATCCTTATCGGGATTGCGGTCGCTGCAGGAATCAATGCTTGCCAGCTTGTATTGGCACTTACGCTTGATCCTAATAATTATCAATTTGTAGCTACTTGGATCGCCGGGAAAATATGGGGTGGGGATTGGAGATTCGTCCTTGCTTTGCTGCCTTGGATCGCGATTCTGTTACCGTTCGCCTTCTATAAAGCCCGGGTTCTAAATGTATTGAATCTAGGGGACCATACTTCATTAGGTCTAGGAATGCGTGTGGAGAAGGAACGTATTCTCCTTCTGGTAACAGCCGTAGCGCTTGCCGGCTCCTGCGTCGCAGTAAGCGGAGGTATTGGCTTCGTCGGCCTGATAGCACCACACCTGGCTCGCAGGCTCGTGGGACCCCGTCATCAGGTGTTATTGCCTGCTAGTGCTTTGACAGGGGCGCTTCTTATGATTACCGCTGATACCATCGGCAGATGGGTGTTGCAACCTGCGGAAGTTCCGACTGGCATTGTGGTTGCGATTATTGGCGCACCTTACTTTTTATATTTACTCGCCAAGTCTAAAGCGTAAATTAGTTCATACTTAGGAGCATAGCTCCATAAAACTTTTAAGGGAGTTGTAGATCATGTCAGAACGTTTGAATACAGAAGAATTAAGTATTGGGTATGCAGAGGCTACTATAGTTAAAGGATTGAACTTGTCTATCCCTACGGGAAAAATCACCGCACTAGTGGGCGCTAACGGCTCCGGTAAATCTACAATCCTCAAAACGATGGCCCGGATTATGAAGCCGAAGAGTGGCACCGTAATGCTGGACGGCAAATCGATCCATAACTTTTCAACTAAAGAGGTTGCTAGGCAGCTAGCGATTCTACCGCAGAACCCAACGGCTCCTGACGGTCTGACGGTATCTGAGCTGGTCAGCTACGGTCGTTTCCCTCATCAGAAGGGATTTGGCACGATGACCGCTGAGGATCGCAACATCATCTCCAACGCCATCTCTGTTACGGGCATGGAATCTTTTCATGATCGCCCTATTGACCGTCTCTCAGGTGGACAACGTCAACGCGCATGGATCGCTATGGCGTTAGCTCAAGAAACAGATATTTTATTCCTTGACGAGCCTACAACCTTCCTAGATATGGCGCATCAGCTCGAAGTTCTTCAGCTATTGCAAAAGCTGAATGAGGAAGAAGGTCGTACCATCATCATGGTCGTGCATGATTTGAATCATGCTACTCGTTATGCGCAGCATATGGTAGCGATTAAGTCCGGTACTGTGGTTAGCGAAGGCTCACCTACTGAGGTTATGACACCAGATGTATTGCGGGAAGTGTTTGGAATTGAAGCGGATATCGTTCCGGATCCACGTACGGGTGTGCCACTGTGTCTTCCTTACGAGCTTGCTGCCTATAAAGCTGTGTAATTATCATCTAAAATCATACAACGAACAGGCTCCCGTCATTGACAAGGGAGCCTGTTCGTTGTTACAGTTGTGGTTGCCTACAATTTCATAATAACTCTTTAAAATAGATCAAGGACCATCATTTATACATGGTTAAAGGAGCATGAAAACATGAATATTGACAAAATTCAAGATGACCTAGAGCAGCTAATGACTGCAGGAAAAGTGAAAAGTCATGAGAATTTAAAAGATCACGTGTACACTAAAATGGGCGGCAAAGCTGATATTTTGGCTGCACCAGCTACTTATGATGAAATTCAAAAGATCGTTACATATGCAGAACAAAATGGGATAACCCTTACGGTACTTGGGAATGGCTCCAATGTGATTATCCGTGATGGAGGTGTACGTGGGATCGTTCTGCAAACGGCAGGACTGACCGAAATGGGGATTCGCGACAATCTCTTATATGCGCAATGTGGTGCCAAAATAATTGATGTTTCCAGATATGCACTTGATAAGGAGCTTACGGGTCTTGAGTTCGCCTGTGGCATTCCAGGAACAGTTGGTGGAGCGCTCTATATGAACGCAGGTGCTTATGGCGGTGAGATCAAAGATGTCCTGCATAGTGCACTAGCTATAAATAAGAACGGGCAATTGGTAACTCTGCAAGGTGATGAGCTGCAATGGGGTTACAGAAAAAGCGTGTTCGCAAGCGGTGAGTACATTGTACTTGAGGCCAAATTTGCTATGACTTCCGGTGATGTTTTAACGATCAAGGCAAAAATGGATGAACTAACTTATTTACGTGAATCGAAGCAACCGCTTGAGTATCCATCCTGTGGGAGTGTATTTAAGCGGCCTCCAGGCCGTTTTGCAGGTCAGTTAATTCAAGAGAGCGGCTTACAGGGTACAAGAATCGGCGGTGCTGAGGTATCCAAGAAGCATGCGGGATTTATTGTGAATGCAGATAATGCAACAGCCAGTGATTACATCGGGCTAATCCACCATGTAAGAGCGACTGTGAAGGATAAATTCGGTGTAGAGCTGGAAACTGAAGTGGAGATCATTGGAGAAGAATAAATGATAAGCAAAAAGAGCCCGCAATCGCTGTGGGCTCTTTTTGCTTATCATAATCATGTTCGTTTAATCTACTGAAAGGGTGTAATTAGCTCTGTCCGTAGTTATTTCTGCCTTGCGGTCGGCTAAGTCTACGATTTGAAGACCTTCAACAGCTAAATCATAAGTGGATTGTGGCAGGGATACCAGTTCACCATCGGCGTTAAGTGTGCTGCCGAAACCTCTTAATATCAGTGCACTTCCAAGATATTCATCAATAACATCGTCTGCACTCCGGAAATCTACGGACTCTAAATTGAAATGAACTTTATCCAAATCACGAAGTTCTTTCTTTTCAATAGCGATTGTTTCATTCAAATGATTGTTAAGCCAATCCATAAGCTGCTGTATACTTTGTTCCATAAAATGCTCCCACCCTTAGCTCGAAGATTATTATGAATAAGTTACCCTTTTCTTAGGATTTGAATCCTTTTTTTTGCCGCATCTTAATTAACCATATGAATAATTCATGTCATTAAAAAGAAATCCACAATCAAATTGGCATTGGTTTTGAGCTTCCTAATCTCTACATACGCAGGTCTATCCACGTTAATCTGGAGTGATTTGCTGATCTGTATAAGGTAACAGTAAAGAGTAGAACTTGTCAGGAGCGGGCTACCCATGGTATAGTTCAAGACGCAATATGCTTTATGCTTTAAGAAGAAGTCTGCACTAAAGTTGTGCAGGAGAGGTTCGCGAACTCCCTCTATAAAAAACTAAGAATATATTAAACAGTACAAGCGGTTGCTGTCCTTTATCCGGACGTTGCTTCCGTTTCTTCTTAGTGGAGCCAAGTTTTCGAAATCTCGTTCTTCTTTCCATTACCGGCCAAGGCCGAAGGAAAAGAGAGGGGTTTTTTGTCGTGTCAGAAGGAAGATTGAAAGAGGAAATGCAAGAAGTTACTTTGCTTGGTAATCAGGGAACACAGTACAAGTTTGGTTATGATCCAGACATTCTGGAGGTGTTTGATAACAAACATCCCGGACGTGATTATTTTGTTAAATTCAACTGCCCTGAGTTCACTAGCTTGTGTCCTGTAACGGGTCAGCCGGATTTTGCCACGCTGTATATTTCGTATATTCCTGAACAAAAAATGGTGGAATCCAAATCATTAAAGCTGTATCTGTTTAGCTTCCGCAACCATGGTGACTTTCATGAGGACTGTGTCAACATTATTATGAATGAACTGATCTCACTGATGGATCCGCGTTACATTGAGGTATGGGGCAAGTTCACTCCGCGCGGAGGCATTTCAATTGATCCTTATTGCAACTATGGAAGACCGGGTACGAAGTATGAGGCGATGGCGGAACACCGCTTAATCAATCACGACCTCTATCCAGAAAAAGTGGACAACCGCTAAATTCCAACTTGTGATAAGGAGAGATTCATATGAACAAAAAAGCACTCGTCGTATTCAGCGGCGGACAAGATAGCACCACTTGCCTGGTTTGGGCATTGCAGCAGTATGAGGAAGTGCAGGTAGTTACCTTCAACTATAATCAACGTCATGCGGCTGAAATCGAAGTTGCAACAGAGATAGCAGCTAAGTTTAATGTAAAACAGCATATTCTTGATCTGGGGCTGCTTAATCAGCTGGCACCCAATGCACTTACCCGTCAGGATATAGATATCGTGGCTGGGGAAGGGGATGAGCTTCCAAGTACTTTCGTCGATGGACGGAATTTGTTGTTTTTATCTTTTGCCGCTATATTAGCTAAACAACTGGGGTACTCCCATATCGTCACTGGGGTTTGCCAAACGGACTTTAGCGGTTATCCGGACTGCCGTGATGTTTTTGTGAAATCATTGAATGTTACGCTGAACTTATCTATGGACTATGAGTTTGCGATCCACACTCCCCTAATGTGGCTGGATAAAAAAGAAACGTGGAAAATGGCCGATCAACTGGGGTATTTTGATTATGTTCGCGAACACACACTGACCTGTTACAACGGTATTATTGGCAGTGGCTGCGGTACTTGTCCAGCCTGTCTATTGCGTCAGCGTGGTCTTGAGCAATATGAGGCAGAGAGAATGGAGGCCGGCTCTTAATGCTTAACGAGGTTTCAGTCTGCAAAATATTTACGTTCGATGCGGCACACCAGTTAGTGGGACACAAAGGGAAATGCAGCAATCTGCACGGACATACTTATAAGCTCGAAGTAGTGCTTAAGGGCAAACCTATGGCCGCGGAAGGCCACTCGGATGAAGGCTTCGTCATTGATTTTAGCGATATCAAAATGACAGTACAACAAAGCCTAGTAGATCGTTTAGATCACGCTTTTCTTGCTATGGGAAATGAACCTGTGTTAGAGACGTTAACGAATACGGGCTCCAAAGTAGCCTTATTGTCTTTCCGTACCACAGTGGAGAATATGTCTTCATATATTGCCTACAAGCTTAAGCAAGCAGGGTTGCCTTTATACTCGGTAAAGCTATGGGAGACTCCAACCTCTTGGGCAGAGGTGCTGGCTGAAGATGTTCCGGATGAAGGGCCATCCTACCGTTTGTATGGAGGCTGTGACTGTGAGTAAGATTCCTGTAATTGAAATATTCGGTCCTACTATTCAAGGCGAAGGTGCGGTAATTGGAGTGAAGACGATGTTTGTCCGCACCTATGGCTGCGATTATCGCTGCGGCTGGTGTGACTCCGCTTTTACTTGGGATGGTACGGCTAAGAATAAGGTTCGCATGATGGAAGCAGAAGAAATCATAAATGAATTATTGGCGTTAGCTGGCGATAATTTCGACTGTGTTACGATTTCAGGCGGTAATCCTGCCTTGATTGGTGAAGGAATGGGTACCTTCATCAGTCTGCTTCATGAGCGTGGAATAAAAGCAGCGATAGAAACTCAGGGGAGTAAATGGCAGGATTGGTTCAATGACGTGGATGTGCTGACAATCAGCCCTAAACCCCCAAGCTCAGGAATGACAACGAATTGGGAAATGTTAGATAACATCATGAGTAAGATGGAGAAACTGGGTCGTTCTACGCATAGCTTGAAGGTCGTAGTGTTTGATGATAATGATTTTGATTATGCGAAAAACGTTCACCAGCGATATCCGAATGTGCAGCTCTTTCTGCAGCCTGGTAATGATGATGTCACGGAAGAGGGCAACATTTCTGCTCGACTTCTGGGAAGGCTGGAGTGGTTGTTTAATAAAGTAATCGTGGATTCGGATATGAACAAGGTTCGTGTACTTCCACAGCTGCATGCATTGATCTGGCATAATAAGCGTGGCAAATAAAAGATTGATGAAATCGTCCGGGTATCTGCTTACAGATGCTCGGTTTTTATTTTTAACATTTGTAACTTCTAGTAGGTAGATAGTCTGTCCCAGTTTCTGGTATGATTTTGAAAAAAGCTCTTGGAGGTTATTCATTTGGAACAATCAACAGCATTATTAATTATCGATGTTCAAGAAGCCATGTTCTCCTATGAACTAAAGCTGTACGATGAAGAGGGTGTGATGGACAGGATTGTCTCCCTTCAGCAAAAAGCTCGATTAGCAGGTACTCCTATTGTGTATATTCAACATACCGAAGATGAGGAGTACACAAAAGGTACACCCACTTGGCAGATCAGTCACCGCATCACACCGCAGGAAGGCGAAGTTATCGTTGAGAAGCCTACTTGGGATGCTTTTCACCGAACGGAATTGCAAGATGAACTCCAAAAGCTCGGGATCACGAATCTGGTGATCTGTGGGATGCAAAGTGAATTCTGTCTGGATACGACAATAAGACGCGCATACAGCATGGGATATAAAAGTGTACTGGTTTCAGATGCTCATAGCACCTTTGATAATGGGGTTCTGAGTAGTAGGGAGATCGTTAAGCATCATAATGCGATAATTGGAGGTAGATTCGCCCAGTTACGAGCTGAAAGCGAGGTTCAGTTCTAGATGAATACACCCCAGGCTGCCATGAAGCCTATTCAGCGTTCTCGCCTTAGATTGTTTGCTGGCAAACGATATTTTATTTGGAAAAGATATTTGAAATGGTACACTGGACGAAGCAAAATAGCGAAGCAGCGTACGGATGAAACATTATCTTATGCAGCTATGACTCATGCTACCCCGTTATTAAGAAGTCTTCGGAATGTAGATATGCTGCTTCAATACAATAAAATTACTAACTTACGGCTGGCAATTGCGAAGCTGGATGGACTTGTTGTGCAGCCGGGGGAGACTTTTTCCTACTGGAGAAGTATTGGTAAGCCCACTAAACGAAAAGGGTATCTGGAGGGTATGGTGCTGCATTATGGTGGTTTTCATTCCGGGGTTGGAGGAGGCTTATGCCAGTTGTCTAATCTGATCTATTGGATGGCACTGCACACACCACTTACCGTTATGGAACGGCATCGTCACAGCTATGATGTATTTCCAGATGAACAACGTACACAACCTTTTGGAAGCGGGGCGACCTGTTCTTATAACTATTTGGATCTTCAATTGAAAAATAACACCGCTCAAACGTATCAACTAAAGCTCTGGCTGGACGATAGCCATTTACACGGGGAATGGAGATGCAATGAGCAGGCGCTTTATGATTATGAAGTATACGAAAGTGATCATAGGATTAGTCTAGAGCCTTGGGGCGGATATATACGCAGTAATAAGATCAGTCGAAAAGTATATACCCGATCTGGAGATCTAATTGGAGATGAAGCTGTAACTGATAATTACGCACTGATGATGTATTCTCCGCTTCTTCATGGATAAGAGGTTAGGGCTTAGGGATATAACATAGAAAGGCATGAAAATTATATCTCTAGACCATCTTCAAAGGAGCGGATTAACAGCATGAAAGCACTAACCTACCAAGGGAAGAAAAAAGTGGAAGTTAAAGAAGTAGCTGATCCGAAGCTTGAGAAAAAAGATGACATTCTTGTTCGGATTACCACTACGGCGATTTGTGGCTCGGATCTGCACATTTATAACGGAGAAATTCCAGGTATGCATGATGATTATGTTATTGGTCATGAGCCGATGGGGATTGTTGAGGAAGTGGGATCTGACGTAACTAGAGTCAAAAAAGGTGACCGAGTCATCATCCCCTTTAATGTCGCCTGTGGGCAGTGTTTTTTCTGCCAGCATGAGATGGAGAGCCAATGCGACAATGCTAATGACGCCAAGGACACAGGCGGTTATCTTGGTTATTCCGATACTTATGGCAGTTTTGCTGGCGGACAAGCTGAATTGCTGCGGGTACCTTATGGTAATTTTGGGCCTTTTGTAGTTCCGGAGGATGCAGAAATGGAAGATGAGAAAATTCTTTTCTTATCTGATATTGTGCCTACTGCTTGGTGGGGAGTAGAAAGCGGGGGAGTGAAGCCGGGAGATACGGTCATTGTTCTCGGCTGCGGGCCCGTGGGACTGCTAACTCAAAAGTTTGCCTGGATCAAAGGAGCCTCTAGAGTCATTGCTGTTGACCATATCGGCTACCGATTGCAACATGCGAAGCTGACCAATAATGTTGAAGTTTATAACTTCGAAGAGATCAAGGACATTGGTGCTCATTTGAAGGAGATCACTCATGGGGGCGCAGATGTGGTTATTGACTGTGTGGGTCTAGATGCCAAAATATCTGCCTTGGAGAAAGTGGAAACGGTTCTGAAGCTGCAAGGGGGCTCGCTCAGTGCATTCAGAATGGCCGCGGATATCGTACGTAAATTCGGAACCATCCAGCTTGTAGGGATCTATGGACTTAATTACAATATGTTCCCGCTGGGTCAGCTATTTGAACGAAACATCACATTAAAGATGGGACAAGCGCCGGTGATTCACTATATGCCGTTGCTGTATAAGATGATTAAAGAAAATAAATTTGATACTACAGATATCATTACGCATCGCCTGCCAATTAGTAAAGCGGAGCATGGCTATGACGTTTTTAGTGAGAAAAAAGAAGATTGCATCAAGGTTGTTCTGAAGCCGTAGCCTTTTAAGAAGCATGAGCTTTCGTCAGAAATGACATTGCTTGTGCTTTTTTTAGTGAAATCTTATGAAAAAAGATGCATTTTTTCACGGTCTGCGTTAAATTAACATAAGTGACTTAAGATATTGAAAGGACGCGTAACATGTGAAACTTAAAAAACCGCCACTTCCGATTCCACTATTAATGTTGATAGGGATTGTGGCCATCTCTTTTTCCGCCATTTTTATTAAATGGTCTGATGCACCTGCATCTATACAAGGCATGTACAGATTATTATTTACCTCACTGCTGATGCTGCCTTTTGCAAGACCCTATAGTGGAGCTGCTTTTGCTCTTCGTAAAAAAGACTGGCTAATGCTCATCCTTTCAGGCGCAATGCTTGCGCTGCATTTTTTGCTATGGATGGGATCATTAAAGTATACTTCGGTAGCTAGTTCAACAATGATCATGGCGCTGGAGCCTGTATTTATTATGCTGGGTGTTTATTTTTTGTATAAGGAAAAGACAGCTCTGTCTGCTATTCTAGGGCTTGGCATTGCAATTGGCGGTGTCGTGTTTATCGGCTGGGGTGATATTGGAATCTCTGCAGATAATCTTAAAGGTGATCTATTATCGGTCGGAGGCACTGTCGCGGTAGCTGTACATATGCTGATCGGTCAAAAGCTAGTGGTGCGCATGCCCTCTTATTTATATAGCTTGATTGTCTTCTTGTCAGCCGCTGGCGTGTTCGCCGTATACAATCTGTTCATGGAGATTTCCTTTTTTAATTATCCGGCCAAGGAATGGGGAATCTTTGTATTGTTAGCAGTGGTGCCAACGGTGTTTGGCCATATTTTGTTTAATTGGTTACTACAATATGTATCTGCGACTACGGTTTCAATGAACATTTTAGGAGAACCAGTGGGTGCCAGTATCTTAGCGTATTTACTCTTGGGTGAACAGCTAACAACCTTACAATGGGCAGGTGGGCTGCTCGTTATGATTGGACTCGCAGTATATTTGTACGCAGGAAGAAGGAAAACTATCCGGATGGCTGATGCCATTCAGAATGCTTCATAACAGATATTTTACACATAAAGGGGTAGCAATGGATGGAAGAGCAGAATCAATATTCAAATAATCAGGCAGAAAAAAACGCTGTGCCAACAAGCGAAGAGCTATGGAACGAAGATACTTATACCGCTTGGGTAACTCGGTTTGGTATACCGTCAGAAGCAGCTGCAAAATTAATAAAGGAACCAAGTGCAAAGCTTTACCCGCTCCTTTCTTTTTTTGGAGAGGTGAAGGGGAAGAAAATGATGAATTTAATGGGCTCAAACGGAATGAAGGCCGTGGCACTCTCATTACTAGGTGCGGAAGTAACGGTTGCTGACTTCTCGGAAGCCAATGCGCGATATGCGGCTGATCTTGCCCAAGAAGCAGGGGTACCACTAACCTATATCGTCTCAGATATTCTTAAGCTGCCAGAAGACGTCCTTGATGGTTCATATGACATCGTCTTCGCGGAGTTAGGAATTGTTCATTACTTTACCAACCTTACACTATTCATGGAAACAGCTCGCCGATTGCTTTCTCCTGGAGGCGTATTTGTACTCCGCGATTTTCATCCGGTAACGACCAAGCTTATTTCCTCGAAGGGATCTACTGCGAAGGTACGCAAACACAAAGTAAACGGAGATTATTTTGACTCATCATTGGAAGAGAAAAAGGTATCCTATTCCAAGTATTTGCCTTCCACAGGTAAACCAGCAGGTGAACAAGAGCATAGTGTTGTGTATTGGCGCCGCTGGACACTCGGAGAAATTGTAACCGCAGCAGCTAATAGCGGACTAGTGATCCGCCAATTAGTAGAAGAACCTAATCTATCTTCCGACGTGTATGATAAGGGAATTCCTAAGACCTTCACATTGGTGGCTGGAAATGGCGCAAGCCTGTAGGAGGGTTCGCAGACATGTGATTTTTAGGGTATAACATTTGTGCTGAACTGAGGTGCTCTCGGTTCAGCTTTTTTTGTGCGTAAAACATAAAATTTTAAACTTTTTTACGGAGATTATTCCATTACAATGGCAACTTATAGGGAATACAATGATTTTACATTCCGGATTGAAAGCGATTACTTTAAGGGTTAATGCATTCTCAAAGAATTTGAGGTGGATATCAAAATGAACGAAGTGTTGCTTCGTATGGAGGGAATCAACAAGTTTTTCCCAGGTGTTCATGCTTTGAATGAATGTCAATTTGAGCTGAAGCGTGGGGAAGTTCATGCGTTAGTAGGAGAAAATGGCGCTGGCAAGTCTACCCTTATGAAGATTGCGACAGGTGTCTATTCCAAGGATGCTGGTCAAATGTGGTACAAGGGAAATGAAGTGCAGATTGTTAATACCCGTGATGCACAGGAGCTTGGAATTAGTATCATCCATCAGGAATTGAATTTAATGCCTCATCTTACGGTCGCCCAGAACATTTACATTGGACGAGAGCCGCGAAAAGCTCTGAAATGGTTCGTTGATGATTTAGAGATAAACCGAAAAGTTCAGGTACTGTTTGATCAAATGAATCTGAAGCTGGATCCCCGAGTTTTGGTATCAGACCTGACCGTTGCTAATCAGCAAATGGTTGAAATCGCTAAAGCCTTGTCTTTCCAAGCCGAGGTATTGATCATGGATGAACCAACCGCCGCGTTAACAGATACAGAAATTAACGAGTTATTTCGAATGATTGAGCAGCTACGAGATAAAGGTGTGGGAATTATTTATATCTCTCACCGCATGGATGAATTGAAGCGAATTACAGACCGCATTACAGTTATGCGCGATGGTTGTTATGTAGATACCGTTCGTACCGATTCAATAACGATTGATCAGATCATCAGCATGATGGTTGGACGTGAATTATATCAAACGTCGAAACCAACGATTGCGAAACAGACTCAGCAAGTTGTCTTAGAAGTCCGGAATCTTTCTAGAGGGCATGCGTTCAAGGATATTAGCTTTCATCTGTATAAAGGTGAGATTTTGGGCTTCGCTGGTTTAATGGGAGCTGGACGTACCGAGGTTGTTCGTGCCGTATTTGGTGCCGATCTCATCGATGAGGGTGAAATTATGCTCCATGGAAAATCGGTTCGTATACGTCAGCCACATCAAGCGGTACAGCATGGTATTGGGTATTTGTCCGAAGACCGTAAACGTTTCGGACTGCTTGTGGATATGGATATCAGCATGAATAATGCGATTGCCTCCTTTTATAAATTCCGTAATTCATTTGGCTGGATGAAGGAGCGGGAGATGCGAAGCTCAGCGGAGCAGCATGTTGAAGCGCTAGCCACCAAAACTCCAAGTGTAGGTCAAAAGGTTAAGTTTCTGTCCGGGGGTAATCAGCAGAAAGTGGTCATCGGCAAGTGGTTGACTAGAGACTGTGATGTACTCATCTTCGATGAGCCCACAAGAGGTATTGATGTAGGCGCGAAAAGTGAAATTTATAAGCTGCTGGATCAGCTTGCGAGTCAAGGGAAGGCGATCATTATCATTTCTTCAGATCTTCCTGAGATTCTAAGAATGAGCCATCGGATTATCATTATGTGTGAAGGGCGTATAACAGGAGAACTCCCCGCAGAAGAAGCATCGCAGGAGGCGATTATGAAATATGCGACGAAACGTTCATAACTGTTCAAGAGTTAACCGGAGGTGTCAGGACTATGAAGATCGCGGATAAAGAGATTAGTCAGCCAGCGGGTATGAAGCAAACGGGAGGGCAATCCGGATTCAAACAAAAATTATTGGCATTTGCAAGTCTGATCATATTGGTCATCGTATTCTCTTTATCCTCCAGTAACTTTTTTCAATTCTCAAATCTTGTCGGAATTCTAGTTTCTACAGCTGTAATCGGAGTATTAGCGCTTGGAGCTACCTTTGTTATTATAACGGGTGGCATCGACCTCGCTCTGGGTACTGTAATGACATTCTCATCTGTTATGGTTGGAGTCATTATTACCTTCTGGGGTCTGCCCGTCCCGTTAGGCATTGTAGGTGGGATTCTGGCTGGAGCACTGTGCGGCTTCATCAGCGGTTTGATGGTGGCGAAGATGAACATCCCACCCTTCATCGCCACTCTGGCGATTATGATGGTCACCAAAGGCTTGTCGCTTGTCATCACAGGAGCCAAACCCATTTATTTCAACGATGATCCGATCTTTGCCAAGATCGCCATGGGTAAAATGATCCCCGGTATACCCAACACCATCGTTATCTTCTTATTACTCGGTATGATCGCAAGCATAATCTTGTCTAAGACGATTATTGGGCGTTACAACTTCGCACTTGGCAGTAATGAAGAAGCTACTCGCTTATCAGGTGTGAACACAGTCAAATGGAAGATTATTATCTATTCCATTACAGGGATCTTTAGCGGAATCGCAGGTATCCTGATGGCATCACGTTTGAATTCAGCACAGCCATCACTGGGCACCGGTTATGAACTAGAGGCTATTGCGGCAGTGGTCATTGGCGGGACTTCCTTAAGTGGAGGTGTAGGTTCTATTCTAGGCACGATTATTGGCGCACTGATTATGAGTGTGTTGACGAATGGCTTGCAGATTATGTCTGTTGCTCAGGAATGGCGGACGGTCATTGTCGGTGTTGTAATCATCATTGCGGTTTACGCTGATATTCTACGCCGCCGTAAGCAATAAACTTGGTATGATCTCCATCCGGAGTGATATACAAAGCAAATGACGAGGGGGAAGATTCAAATGAAACTGCGTCGTAGAGGGTTTATCATGCTTGCCTGTCTGTTATTAGTTACTACATTGCTGAGTGCATGTAACAACAATGATAGTAACAAGAGTGCATCCGGTTCAGACAAACCATACATTCCAGTCATATCAAAAGGGTTCCAGCATCAATTCTGGCAAGCGGTAAAGCAAGGAGCGGAGAAAGCTGCTAAGGAGTTTGATGTTGAGATTACCTTCGAAGGTCCAGAAAATGAGAGTCAGGTGGATAAACAAATTGAGATGCTGCAAACAGCTCTCGACAAGAAGCCAGCAGCAATTGCGCTAGCCGCACTAGACAGCAAGTCTGCGATTCCTTATCTAGAAAAGGCAAAGGAAAATAAGATTCCGGTCATCGGCTTCGACTCTGGTGTAGACAGTGATATCCCTGTAGCAACAGCAGCGACTAACAATAAAGCAGCAGCTGCTTTGGCCGCAGATAAAATGGCTGAACTGATTGGCAAGAAAGGTAAAGTGGGCCTTGTCATACATGACCAAACGAGCAGCACAGGGCAACAGCGTCGCGATGGCTTCTTGGAACAAATGAAAGCAAAATATCCGGATATTCAAGTGTTAGAGCCGCAATATGGGGGTGGAGATCAGTTAAAGTCCACAGACCTTGCGAAAGCGATGATGCAGGCAAATCCGGATCTGAAAGGAATCTATGGCTCTAACGAAGGTTCTGCTGTAGGTGTGGCTAATGCAGTAAATGAATTGCAAATGAATGGTAAGATCGTAGTCGTCGGCTTTGACTCTGGCAAGCAGTTGATGGATGCTATCCGCAGTGGTGTTGTGGCTGGCGCTGTTACACAAGACCCCATTGGTATTGGCTATCAAGCTGTGAAGGCAGCTGTGCAAGCGATTAAAGGGGAAGCGGTTGAAAAGAACATCGACACGGGGTTCCACTGGTATGATAAAAACAATATGGATTCCGATGAGATCAAACCTCTACTATACGAATAGAGTTTAATAATAGAGGTTGCCTCACGCAGGCGGCCTCTATTATGCTTATGCTGATAAGTTTAAAGTTGTGGAGGTGTTGGATGTATAAGATAATTCTGGTTGATGATGAAGATGAGGTTCGCGAAGGGATCAAACAGAAGATCACATGGAGTAAATATGGGTTTGAGCTGGTTGGTGATTTCGATAATGGCCGAGATGCGCTGGAAGCGATCGAGCAGCATCGGCCTGACGTAATTATTACTGATATTTGTATGCCTTTTATGGATGGACTGGGATTGGCCAGAGCTGTGATGGATAGGTACCGGGATATGAAGGTCATTATCGTCACTGGATATGAGGACTTCGAATATGCGAAGCAGGCCATAACACTGAAGGTGACTGAGTACTTATTAAAACCGATTAATGCACGTGAGTTTGCTGAATTTCTAAGTAAGATGAAGCAGGATTTAGATGAAGAGCATCTACAAAAAGCGAATTTAGTTAAGCTTCGTATGCAACTTAATCAGAGTCTTCCATTGCTGCGGGAACGATTTTTGGAGCAGCTGGTAACTACTCGAATGAAAAGCGAAGAAATCGAGAATAAATTGAGTTATTTTCATATTCAGTTGCAGGGTCAAGTGTACCTTGCGCTCGTTATAGATATAGAACTTGAGAAACGAAGCCAGGACCTAGCTTTTGATGCAGAGCTACTGCGTTTCGGAGCCTTTAACATTGTTCAGGAGCAGCTGGAGAAAGAGCAAGACGGAGTGGTATTCCAGACGAGAGATGGAAAAATCGCTGCGATAAGATCCGGCAGTTCAGAGACGTTAGAAGTAGCAACGCAGCTTCTTGCAGAGCAAGTCCAGAGTAGCTTAAATAAATATTTGAAGCTGTCATCAACCATAGGCATCGGTAGAAAATATAATACTGTACAACAAATTCCACTATCCTTCCAAGAAGCGGTCTCCTCCATAGAATATCGTTACCTTTTAGGCATAGATAAAGTTATCTCCATACAGGATCTTGAGTTTGGCAAGGGATTGGATCAGGCGCATTTCACCTCATGGGAAAAGCAATTCATATCCGCTTTAAAGACAGGTAAAGCCTCTGCTGTATCGGAAATTCTATTGAAGTGGTTTCAGGAGCTTAAAAGTAATACCTCCTCTATAGAAGGCTGCCGTAGCAGCATCTATCAGCTGCTGGTTTCTTTGATGAATTATGTGGTCGACATCGGCTTCCCAAATACAGTAGTTGTTTCGCATAATATGTTTGCAGAGGTTGCTGCGCTTAAGACTTTAGATGAAGCTAGAAATTATCTGGAGAGGACTTGCCATGAGCTGATACTTAAACTATCGGAACAGAGAACAACGGTTCGGACTTCTCAGATGCAAGCCGCAGAAGCTTATATTCGCGAGAATTATTGTAATGACAGCTTTTCACTCAATGAGCTGTGTAGCCATATTTTTATGAGCATCAGTTATTTCAGTGCAACTTTTAAACAGCATACCGGAGAAACATTTATAGAATATCTGACTCGACTCCGTTTGGAAAAAGCAAAAGAACTCCTTACGGTCACACAGTTGAAGACATATGATATCGCTGCCAGAGTTGGTTATGCTGATCCACAGTATTTTAGTGTTATTTTCAAACGTAATGTAGGAAGCACACCGAAGGAATATCGACACCGGCAGAAGGAGAATCTCTCTCTATGAGATCACAGCGCTTTTTCCGCAGCCGAAGTATTCATACTAATATTGCTGTCTCCTTTTCACTTCTTATCCTCTGCACAACTATTGTCCTGAGTTATACTTCCTATCGCCTGTCCTCAGCCGCGGTCAAGGGCAATTCTGTAGCCTACACTTCACAATTAATAGAACAAGTAAAACTGAATATCGAGAATTACATTGGCAATATGGAGAGCATAGCTGCTCTGGTGTTAACTAGCAGTGATCTAGAGAAATATATAAAAGGCTCGAAATTAGATGAAGAAGAAGCGCTTAAGAATAAACTGCTTGCCAGTCATTATCTCCGGTCAGTCGTTCAGTCCCGCTCGGATATTTCCTCTATATTATATGCAGACTCAGATGGCATGACTGTTTCGGATCGACAGCATGCTGTTTTGAAACCGCTTCCTGAACTAATAGCTCAAGATTGGTATCAAAAAGCTATGAATCAACTTGACGTTGCAGTTTCTTCCTCACATGTGCAGCACATCTTTCAAGATGAATACCGGTGGGTAGTCTCGATCAGCCGAAAACTCACGAATGCGAATGCTATGACGGAAGCGGATCAACAAGGTGTACTGCTCGTAGATCTCAATTACAGTGTAATTAATAATCTATGTAAACAAATCGAACTGGGAAAGCGCGGTTATGTTTTTATTGTCGATCCCGCAGGCAGCCTTGTCTATCATCCACAACAGCAGTTGATCTACTCCCAGCTCAAGTTCGAACAATTGGAGACGGTCCTTGGGATCAAGAGTGGATCTGTTACGGTTAACACGGGGAATGACCAGAAACTGTACACTGTGGACACTACCAGCTTTGGCTGGAAAATAGTTGGAGTCACTTATCCGGATGATTTGGTCGCGAACAAGCAACGTATGCAAGGAACCGCCGCCTTATGGGGAGCAATTAGTTTGATTTTTGCTATGGCTATATCGATATTTCTCTCGTACGCACTGACCAAACCGCTGAAGAATTTGGAGCTGAATATGAAAAAAGCGGAACGTGGAGAGTTTGACATACGCGTAGAGATTGAGAGCACGAATGAAATCGGCAAGCTTGCTCGTACGTTTAATCTTATGATCATGAAGATTAAAGAGTTAATGGGTCAGATCGTCTTGGAGCAAGAGATGAAGCGTGTGAGTGAACTGAAGGCGCTGCAAGCGCAGATTAAACCTCACTTTTTGTACAATACACTTGATTCGATTATTTGGATGGCAGAGACAGGAAAGATGGAGGAAGTGGTGGAGATGACTTCATCTCTATCCAAGCTGCTCCGTTCAACAATTGGTGAG
The DNA here is from genome assembly GCF_037974255.1 of Paenibacillus sp. FSL R5-0636. NCBI lineage: Bacteria > Bacillati > Bacillota > Bacilli > Caryophanales > Paenibacillaceae > Paenibacillus > Paenibacillus sp. FSL R5-0636. Next base: position 3,750,064 of record NZ_CP150232.1, on the reverse strand, counting down.
GGTGAGGAATTGATTCCGCTGGCCAAAGAATTAGAGCATATTCGGCACTATTTAACGATTCAGAACATGCGTTATCGTAATAAATTCACTTATTCCATAGAGGTACAAGAAGATATCCTAACCTGCAGCATTTTAAAAATGGTACTTCAGCCTTTGGTTGAAAATGCGATCTATCACGGCATAAAACATAATCCTGAGCAAGGGCACATTCTGATCCGGGCAAGACAAGAACAGAACGATATTATCGTACAGATCATTGATGACGGTATTGGGATGGATGAAGAGCAGATGGGTAAGGTACTGCTGCAAAAATCAGATTTCAAGACTGGCAGCGGTGTAGGTGTCGCGAATGTGAACCATCGTGTCCAGCTGTATTTCGGTGTGAAATACGGTTTGTCTTTTGCAAGCGAGATGGAGGAAGGAACGACGGCGACTTTACGAATACCTGTGATTTATGAGGAGGAGAGTTAATGAGCGCTTTACGGTCAAAAATTGGCCTGTATACTCTGCTGCTGCTCTTCATTGTTACTTTGGGTTCATTAGCCTATCGTATGTTTACAAATGAGCTTGACGCAAAGGTTAGGACCATTATTTATGTGCCCAAGACTATCGACAGCAGTATTGAATTCTGGGAAGTGGTGAAACAAGGTGTGGCAACAGCGGCTAAGGAGTTCGGCGCAGAGGTTCGCACGGTTGGAACGGATACAGAGCTTGATGTAGATCAACAGATAGAACTGCTGGAGCAAGCCATTAAGAGGAAGCCTGACGCCATTATTTTATCAGCTACGGATTATTATCGCCTCATTCCAATCGCAGAAAAGATCAAATCTGCTGGCATTACACTTATTACTGTAGATTCGGGCTTGAGCGGTGGTGTATCAGAGAGTTTTATTGCTACAGATAATTATGAAGCAGGACGTAAGGCAGGGCAGGAGTTAAGAAAATATATCGATCCAGAGGATAAAGTCGCTATCGTTAACTTTGTACAAGGCTCTGCCACCGCAATCGAGAGGGAAAGAGGAGCTCGTGATGCCCTTTTAGAGAATGGAGTTCATGATGTGCAGCCTACATTATACAGTGATGGTTCCGTGCGAAAAGCGTACCAGTTAACTGTTGATTTACTAAAGGACGAGCCAAATCTAAAGGGGATAATAGGTCTTAATGAACCTTCTACACTAGGTGCTGGGCAGGCGATTATGGATATGGGATTTCAGGACAAAGTGAAATTATTTGGGTTCGACAATTCTAGCAATGAGGTGAAGCTTCTCGAAAAAGGGATTTTACTTGGTACGGTTATGCAGAAGCCTTTTAATATGGGGTACTTAGCTGTGAAGACGGCGATTGAAGCTGTTGAGGGTGAAAAAGTGGAACGGATAATAGACACAGGCTCCGTGATCATCACGAAGGAGAATATGTATTTAAGTGAAAATGAGAAATTAATGTTTCCTTTTATAGAATAAACAAAGGGTAGCTCCTTAAACCATTCGTGGCTTTAGGAGCTACCCTTTGTTTAAGGGGTAAGAGACTCAACAAGGTCAACAAAGGATTGCTGCAACGGTTTTAAAATATGATCTTTACGCCAGCCGAGCACAAACCCACCGCTTTCAGGCAGAATCCCTGGCAGATTAGCATAGCTAAGCTTGCCTAGCACAATCTCAGCTTTAACCGCCGCTTTAGAACATATGCCAACACAGTCACTCCCGCTAACTAGCTGCTTAATCACTTCTGGAGAATTCAACTCGGATCGGTTCCATAAACGGATTTGATTGAATTGTGCCCATTGATCGGCATACCCTCGTAAACAAGATCCTTGCTCATGCTGAATCCACGGCTCATTGGCAATTAGTTCAGGTGTTAATTTCTCTAGGCCTTCAAATGGATGACCCGGTGCAAAAATTAGGACAGGTTCATCACGGACAATAAGCTGAAAATCAAAAGATTCGTCCTGCCAATCCGAAGTATGTAAAATGGCCATCTGAATATCCCGACTACGGAGACGTTCGCGTAACAAAGCATCGCTTTGAACCGTCAAGGAGTTGTTAATCCCCGGATAGAGTTTCATGAATTGGATTAACACATTAGGTAAAATATAAGTTGCAGGAATAAAACTGGCTTCCAGCTCTAATGTTCCTTTTGAGGGGGAAGAAAATTGTTTGACTGTACGCTCAGCTTCTGCTGTGAGGGAAACGATTTTGAGGGCGTATTGATAAAGGGCTCGCCCAGCATCCGTAAGCAGCACTCTTCCGCTGCGGTAAAGAAATAGAGGGGTTCCGAGCTCAGCCTCCAGATTCTTCATATGAAAAGAAACAGTAGGCTGTTTAAGGCCTAATTCTGCGGCTACATCGGTTACCTTTTTATATTTTTCAATTAGAACTACGATGTTCAATTTCATAATATTCATGACTTTCCTCCACATAATGCTAAGTTGGATTACAAATTATATCTCCATTATAGATTATATCTATACAGATATACACTTTATATTGGTATTTTTTTCGTTCACTTTACAAAGATAAGAAGTTTCTCTAACGAACGAGCTCTAGAATAAGAAGAGTCAGAGGGGCCAAGAAGTCCCGGACAACATATAACATATGCGTTTGATGAACTTTTACAGTAACCATGCATATGGGGGCCAAGCTCCACAACACCATGTTAAAGCTTTCGAAGCCAGTTTGGTATGAACTGATCAGGGAGCCATGCTAACAAACCATTTAGGAGGAGACAAAACAATGCAATTCAAAAAATCTTGGATCATGACTTTGGCTTTAACAAGCGTACTGGCACTATCGGCTTGCGGTAACGGCGGGGCAAACAACACAGGAGGAAACGCTGCAGCAACTAACGAAGGAAGCGGCGGCGCTGAAATAAGTGGTTCGATTCTGGCTTCTGGTTCAACAGCATTACAACCCTTGGTTGAGCTGGTAGCAGAGAATTTCATGGATAAAAACACTGGCGTGGACATTCAAGTTCAAGGCGGTGGCAGTGGTACTGGTCTTACTCAAGTAGCTGAGAAACAAGTAGATATCGGAAACTCTGACGTATTCGCAGAAGAAAAATTAAAAGATGCAGATGCAGAAAAAGCAGCAGCACTCGTAGATCATCAAGTAGCAGTAGTAGCGATAGCAGCAGTAGCTCATCCTGATGCTGGTGTGGATAGCTTAACTAAACAACAACTGGTGGACATTTTCACTGGTAAAATCACTAACTGGTCTGAAGTAGGCGGAGCGGATCAAAAAATCCAAATCATCAACCGTCCAGGCAGCTCCGGTACTCGTGCAACCTTTGAAAGCTTTGCACTTGGAACCAAAACAGAAGATATCCCAGGTTCGATTCAAGAAGATTCCTCCGGTACGGTTAAGAAAATGATCGGTGAAACTCCAGGGGCAATCGGATACCTTGCTCTTTCTTACCTGGATGATTCCATTAAAACACTTAGTCTTGACGGTGTGGAAGCATCTGTTGATAATGTTGTTTCTGGTAAATACCCAGTGTGGGCTTACGAGCATATGTACACAAATGGTGAACCTAACGCGACAGTAAAAGCATTCCTCGACTTTTTCTTAACTGACGAAGTGCAAACTGGTGAAGTTGTTGAACTTGGATACATCCCAGCTGTTAAAATGCAAGTTGTTCGCGACGTTGCAGGAACTGTTACCGCTAAGTAATTAAATTCTAGGCAATGTTATTGATTAGAATCTCAAGTGATTAGAGGCGGATACATCTGCCTCTCTTTTCACTTTAGAAAGAGGGAGCAATTGAGGGTGAAACTAAAGAACTCACGATTCGAAAAACATCATATTGAAGATTTTGTTGGACGTACTTATATGTCCTTCTGTGTATTACTGTTGATAACAATCATTGTATCGATGGTATATTTTGTAGCGTCTAAAGGAATTTCAACCTTCACAAGTGGTAATGCTACAGTTTCTGAATTTTTATTCGGTACAAAGTGGTCGCCAGAAGCGGATACGCCTTCCTTCGGAGCTTTTCCATTTATCTCGGGTTCCTTTCTGGTTACTTTGCTTGCCGCATTGATTGCTAGTCCACTTAGCTTATGCGCTGCGTTATTTATGACTGAGATTGTTCCAGGGTGGGGCAAAAAATTACTTCAACCTGTTATTGAGCTTTTGGCAGGGATTCCTTCGGTAGTATATGGTTTCATCGGATTAAGTGTAATTGTACCGTTTCTACGCAACAACCTGCCGGGCCAAGGCATCGGGGTAGCTGCAGGCGCGCTTGTGCTCTCGGTAATGATTCTTCCGACGATTACAAGCGTGGCTGCAGACGCGCTGGCTTCATTGCCGCAAAACTTAAAAGAATCTTCCTATGCGCTTGGTGCCACCCGGTGGCAGACGATTTCGCGGGTGATTATTCCAACAACCTTTCCTGCCATAATGACAGGGATTGTATTGGGAATGGCTCGTGCTTTCGGTGAAGCACTCGCTGTACAAATGGTTATCGGGAACGCGCCATTCGTACCAAAATCACTCTTTGAGTCAGCTTCTACCTTGACCAGTGTGATCACACTCGGTATGGGGAACACGACCATGGGCTCACCTCACAATAATGCACTGTGGAGTATGGCACTGGTTCTCATGCTGATGACTTTCGTATTTGTCTTCTTTGTGAGAATGCTTGAAAGGAGAAATAAAATTTGAAGCCGAGAACCGTAAATAAAATTGCCACCAGTCTTATTGTATTTTTCGCGATGCTCATCGTTGCCATTCTACTTGGACTTTTGGGATATATCCTCTTTAGAGGCTTAAGCCATATCAGTTGGGATTTTCTTTTCTCCGCACCGCAAAAGATTCGTGCAGGTGGAGGGATCGGACCACAGCTATTTAACTCCTTATTCCTGTTAGTACTGACACTTATTATTACAGTTCCGCTTGGACTGGGTGCCGGTATTTATATGGCGGAATATGCTCGTCCCGGTAAGATTACCGGCTTTATTCGCTTGATTGTTGAAGTATTGTCATCTTTCCCTTCCATCGTAGTCGGCTTGTTTGGTCTATTGCTGATTGTTAACTATTTCAATCTAGGCTTCTCCTTAATCTCCGGTGCATTGGCATTGACGGTCTTTAATCTACCACTGATGGTGCGGATTACGGAGCAAGCTTTTCGTAGTGTTCCAAAACAACAAAAAGAGGCCGGTTTTGCACTAGGATTATCCAAGTGGAAAATTGTTACCTCGGTGTTGTTTCCGGTAGCATTACCTACAATTATTACAGGTACTATCTTGTCCGCTGGCCGTGTCTTTGGGGAAGCAGCTGCGTTGATGTTCACAGCAGGAATGAGTAGCCCTAGATTGGATTTCACCAACTGGAATCCACTTAGTGCGAATTCGCCACTGAATCCCTTCCGTCCAGCGGAAACGCTGGCTGTCCACATTTGGAAGGTCAACAGTGAAGGTCTAGCTCCAGATGCTGCACAGATTGCTGCGGGAGCTTCGGCGGTGCTTGTAATTATGGTGTTAATCTTCAATCTGGCAGCACGTTATTTCGGAAGATTTATTTATCGTAAGCTTACAGCTTCAAAAAGAATGAACTAATCATACAAATTAAAGTAGAGATGTAGGAGGAGTAATCGATGGGAACGTCGGCAACAGCAGTGCGTGAATCTTTTCAAACCGAAGACCTGAGTATTTTTTACGGAACATATGAGGCAGTAAAGGGGATAAGCCTTCCATTTGCTGAAAATACGGTTACTGCACTGATCGGCCCATCCGGCTGCGGTAAATCAACCTTTCTTCGTTCTTTGAACCGGATGAATGACGAAATTTCTGGCTCAAAAACAAAAGGAAGCATCTGGATTGATGGAGTGGATATTAATGCTCCGGGTACGGATGTGATTAAGCTGCGTCAGAAGATCGGGATGGTATGGCAAAAGCCAAATCCGTTCTATAAATCGATTTACGATAACATCGCTTTTGGACCTAAGTATCACGGCATTAAAGGCAAAAAGGCTCTTGATGAGATTGTTGAGAGCAGTCTTCGCAAAGCAGCATTGTGGGATGAGGTAAAGGATCGTTTAAAAGATTCAGCACTTGCACTTTCCGGTGGACAACAGCAGCGCCTTTGTATTGCTAGAGCGTTGTCGGTTAACCCGCAAATTCTGCTCTTGGACGAACCAGCATCAGCTCTAGACCCGGTCTCCACAGGTAAAGTAGAGGAGCTAATCAAGGAGTTGAAAGAAGAGCTTCGCATCGTTATTGTGACACATAATATGCAGCAGGCAGCTCGGATCTCTGATTATACCGCATACTTTTATCTAGGCTCCCTTGTCGAATATGATAAGACGGATAAAGTCTTTACCAATCCAGAGAATCAAATGACGCAAGAATATATCATGGGCCGATTCGGCTGAAGCTGTGAACATCGTTCTTTCGGGAACGGTGTTTTTTTGTGAATTCAAGAGTTGTGATTCGAATGGTTGCCTATTATTTGCAAAAGGCAGAAAGATGCTGTATCATTTGTGATAATGATTATCATTATTGCTATATTAGGGAGTGGATCTTATGACGCAATCTCAGAAGACTCAACAGAATAGTGTGGCCAAAATAATAAAAGAACGACGCTCGATTAAGCTTTTTAAAAAAGATCCACTTCCACAAGGCCTTTTAGAGGAATTATTAAATGTAGCGGTATGGGCACCGAATCATGGTGTGCGTGAGCCGTGGAGATTTATTGCTTTTCAAGGGGAAGGTTCGAAATTCCTAGCTGAATCTGCATTTGCTTTTGTAAAACGTGCTATAGCTGATCCAGAAGTGGCTGCTAAACGTAAAGAATATATCTCGAATATTCCATTAACAGTAATCGTAGTGATGCCTGAAGATCCTCGGCAAAGAGAGTGGGACGAGGATTTTGCAGCAGCGTCCGCACTAGTACAGAACTTCCAGCTCGCAGCTTGGGAACAAGGTGTAGGAACGATTTGGAAGACTGATCCATACATCAACAACCCTGAATTCCGCACTAAAATTGGTGTGAAGCCCGGCGAAAAAATTGTAGCCATGATCCATGCCGGATATCCGGAAACTGTACCTGACAGCCGTCCACGCACAGACGCTTCGGAGCTGCTGAAGATCGTAGACTTCTATCCAGAGAATGGCGTAGTGGAATAAGGAAAGTCGAAGGCATTCGTATATTAAAAGCGGAAAGATCATAAACATCGAAAAAGCGTCGAAATATCAAAAAGATCGAAAGATCAAAAGCATCGAAAGATCAAAAGTATCCTTAGGGATGCTTTTTTTTGTTACTTTGACTAGCGATAGTAGGGGGAGGGCTACTGGGTGCTAGGTGCTGATCACGTTTCGCTGCTGGTTCCTCTGCTGATGTGGCTCAACCTTCTACTTACTTCTTAATGATCTTTACTGACCTCCAGCGGGCTTCATACAGACCTCCTACGGGCTCCCTAGTGATATCCTACTGACCTCCGCATCGGACCGTATTGCAACTATTTGAGCTTTTGGAGTCATTTTGCAGAAGTATCGGACCACATAGCTCTTATAACCATGTAACTGTGCAGAACTGGTGTGGTTATGAGTAAATAGCTGCAACTGGGTCCGATAGCACGTCAATTAGCTGCAAATATACGAAATAAGGACTCCTCAGTCCGATGCAACGGCGAATAAGCGAACTAACCCCAAACTAACCCCAAACTAACCCCAAACTAACCTAAACTAACTAAAGAACCTCATGTTGCGGACTGTATTGCAGCTATTTGAGCTTTTTGAGTCATTTTGTAGAAGTATCGGACCCCATAGCTCTTATTACCTTGTAAAGGCGCAGAATTGGTGTGGTTTTGAGTAAATAGCTGCAATTGAGTCCGATAACCCGCAGAAAACACTCGAATTTGCATAATAAGGTCATCTGAGTCCGAACTATTGGCAAAAGTGTACTTACATACTAGCAAAGGCGGCGAGTTAGGCATCGCAGCTGACTGGCTATGGACTCAGTTACAATCACTCTTCACCATTTGATCCAACGGTGGGGAGAAAGTATTTCCTGACGGAGAGGGAATGGAAAATGAAGTCTGGATCCTAAAATGACACGTCGATCCTAAAGTGAAATGTTGATCCCAATAAACAAATGTAATATATAATGTACATAATGACCGATATAGATTACAATGGTGGAAAATGGAATGCATCACAAACATTAAAGGGAGGTTATGGAGTGGGAGAGAACAAAAACATCAAGTTAAAGCTGGCAAGGATCCAAAAGAATCTTTCCCAAGAACAGTTAGCGGAAGTTGTAGGGGTTACACGGCAGACGATCGGCCTGATTGAAGCTGGTAACTATAACCCGACGATTAAGCTGTGCATAGCCATCTGCAAGGCGTTAGATACGTCATTAAACGATATTTTTTGGGAGGATTAGTTGTGAAAGGGCCAAAGATTAAAGACGAACGAATTATCACAGAAATTCAGAAGTTTAGTACGCACGGATTATTGATTGTGTTAGTGGGATTTATGATCAGCCTTTTGGTAAAAGTATTTATCCTGGAATGGGACATCAAATATTGGGTAGATACTTTTGGGATTATGCTGTTAGGTTGCTTGTATGTTACCGTTCGTTGTGTCAAAGATGGGATATACCTGCTGCCGAGTAAGGAAGGAGAACTCAGACGGTTTAAGAAGATTCATTTAATATCGGGTGTTATCAGCACGATTATTTGGGCCACGCTAACATTTTTGCTTGATTTTAGAGAAGCGGGTGAAGTGGATATTAGAAAAAATATATCGAGTACTCTCGTGGGGGCGGTTGTTTTTTTCATAGGGATCACTTGGGCGATGTGGTACATAATTAATAAATCCAACAAAAATGCTGACAAGAACATTGAGAGTTAAATATTAAAGATTAAAGATTAAAGATAACAATCTCTTGCAAAACTAATATCATTAGTTTATATTTAAGCTAATACCATTAGTTTATCGGAGGGGTAAGGATGAGAGTAACACGTGAAGGTCATTTATTGCAGTTGACTTGGATGCCAAATTTTTTTCCAGTGAATTGTTACATTATTGAGGAAAAGGATGGATTAACTTTAATAGATGCCGCTATGCCATTTAGTCTAAAAGGAATTATGGATACTGAAGTGAAGCTAAATAAGAAGCTTACACGCATAATCTTAACGCATGCGCATGATGATCATATAGGGGCACTGGATGGACTAAAAAAGCAACTTCCAGAGGCTCAGGTGTACATCTCTGAGCGAGATTCGGCATTACTACGTGGAGATCGTTCACTTCGGGAAGGAGAACCTCAGACCCCTATTAAGGGAGGCGTGCCGAAGAAGATAGCTACCAAGCCAGATGTCCTTCTCCACGAAGGGGATACCATTGGATCATTAACAGCGATTCACACTCCAGGACATACCCCCGGCTCTATGTCTTTCCTTGATTCACGCAGCGGTGCTGTAATCGTTGGGGATGCTCTTCAGACCTTCCGGGGAACTGCGGTGGCTGGAACCATCATCCCCCTGTTTCCTTTTCCAGCAATGGCTACATGGAATAAAGCTCAAGCTCTGAATAGTGCGATTAAGCTTCTAGAGTTATCTCCAGCTTTACTTGCTGTTGGTCACGGCAACTTACTTAAAGCGCCAAAGCAGGAGATGGAGAAAGCCATACGTAAGGCACAAATGATTCAGGATAGGAGTAATTAAATGTCACCTAGAGCAGGATTAGATCGTCACACACTAGTGATTAGAGCAGCAGAAATTGCCGATGATGAAGGTATAGAGGCCGTTACCTTGGCTGCATTAGCAGGTAAACTAGGTGTTCGTTCCCCGTCATTATACAATCATATAAATGGACTGCAGGATTTGCGGACTGGGCTCGCCATTTACGGATTAGAGTTATTATTTACAAGCATGTCGAACGCAGCTGAAGGATTAAATGGAGATGCTGCTGTACACGCGATGGGCCGGGCATATGTGGATTTTGCTAGGAGTAGACCAGGTCTGTATGAGACTACACTACGAGCGCCTGAGCAGGAGAACACGGAGCTTGAAGCGGCTGGTGAGCATATTTTGCAGTTTATAATTCAGGTGATGAAGAGTTATCAATTAGGCGAAGAAGGAGAACTTCATGCCGTAAGGGGATTACGGAGTATCCTGCATGGATTCGCCTCATTGGAGCAAAAGGGTGGATTCGGTATGGCGCTCGATACTAACGAGAGTCTAACCCGCTTGATTAGCACTTTTATAACCGGAATTGGAAATATGAAATCTGATTAAATTAGATCTAGGAGATGATGAACAAATGGGTCAGGAATATGAACAAGGTAGTGTCACCACTTATGGGGAAACAGCAGAGGTTATTGCGAAATTGGGGATTTTACCGCTTGCTGCGCTCATCCCCGGGCACCCGTCTTTAAACGGCTTAACTAAGCCCGAGAATTGGCATACTGGAACAGATTTAGATCCGTGGTCATGGCGTGCGCAGTTTCCAGGTGAGGGCCTTGCAGGATACGGAAAGTTTATCAAGAAAAAGGCTATTTTGGTCTCAAGGGAGTGGTTCCCGGCATTTGTAGCAGCAGCAGGCAGTACCAAATCTATTGAAGAGCGGTATAAGGATGGGTTGGCTAGTAAAGAAGCTGTGACCTTGCTGCAGATTGTTCGTGAACATGAAGGTATTGATACACGTAAACTTCGGGCAGAGGCTGATATGAAGGCAAAAGAAAAGAAAACAGCCTTCGATAACGCGGTTACTGAGCTGCAAGGATCTTTAGATATGGTGATCTCAGGCATCCAGCAACGTCTGAATGATGAAGGTGAAGTAAATGGTTGGAGCAGTACCTCGTTCGAGACGGTCAGTCACTGGATGTCAGATAACGGTTTATCCGCTTTTGAAGGGGATAGAGAAGAGGCCATAGCTTGGATACAATCGAAGATGAACGGGGTATGGTCGCCTACAGCAATAGCTTGGACAAACAAAGCATTCTCATGGAATTAATAAAAACGGTTAATCACTACTCCATAGAGAGTGATTAACCGTAAGCGTTTTCCAATAAAGTTATATCCATCACATTAAGGTTCCAACATAGGCGCCAAGTAAGCAATCAGGAAATACAAGAATCCAAAAAGCAGCATAACATAGGCAGTGTATTTAATAGCATTAGATGCAACAATTCTTGAATCTACCGGTGGTTGAATTTCTAGCTGTTCTTCTTCGATGCTGTCAACTTCTTTGGATACTGGGTCTCTCAACATGATAATCCCCTCCTTGGAAATTCAATCCTTAATTGTATTGTGACATATTTGTGAACGGAAATCAACAATAGTGTGAACAAATATTGAACAATTATTCAAATTTGGGCATTTTACCACCAGAAATGTTGTTGTTAAAACAAAAACAACCCGCTTACTCTCTAATTAGAGAGCTAAGCGGGTTGTTTGAAGTTGGTTCTATCTAGGATCTAACGGGTGTTGTTTAAGCCTTAAGCCCAATCCCCATTACGGAAGATAGGTACTGTTGTTCCATCATCGTTAATTCCGTCAATATTCATTTCAGGAGAGCCCATCATAAAGTCAACATGGGTATGGCTTTGATTCATTCCTTTTTCCAACAGCTGTTCCTTAGTCATCGTAATTCCTTCTTGAATTGTGAAGGCATAAGCTGCACCTAAAGCCAAATGACAGGAGGCATTCTCATCATACAACGTAGTGTAATAAAGAATACCGCTCTCAGAAATCGGAGAGTGGAAAGGTACCAAAGCAACTTCGCCAAGATAGGAAGAGCCTTCATCCAGCGCGATTAGTGATGCTAAAGTTTCAGCGCCTTCTTCAGCAGTAAAATCAATCACTTTACCGTTCTCAAAGGTCAGCGTGAAGTTATTGATTAGATTGCCGCCGTAGCTAAGTGGCTTAGTGCTGCTCACTTTACCATTAATACCAGACTTCAAAGGGGCAGTAAACACTTCTTCCGTAGGAATATTGGCTAAGAAAGGGACGCCCTTACCGTTCACAGCTCCAGCCTGACACCAGATGTGTCCTTCCGGCAACTCAATAGTTAAATCTGTACCAGGTGCTGTATAGTGCAGCTTGCGAAACTTACTTTCATTCAAGGAAGAGCAACGAGTTTTGAGTCCATCTAAATGGCGGCTCCATGCTTCAATAGGATCGTCCTGATCCGCACGTGTGGCTTTAAAGATGGCATCCCATAACAGTTCAACCTGCTGCTCGGATGGAGCGTCAGGGAACACTTTTGCAGCCCAAGAGGCTGATGGGAAGGCAAGACCGCTCCAGCTCGCATGATTTCCCATTAAGTACTCACGATATGGCGCTAGGGTCTGCCCAGAGATACGCTGATTATCGGCAATTCTTCCAGGTTCAACGCCTTTTAAAAGATCCGGGTCAGCAGAGATAATGGTTAGAAATGCCGCTCCCTTTTTAGCAAGATCCTCTAATTCATCGGCTTGCCACTGCGGCGGCTCCAGGAAGGAATCGGATGGAGCAAGATCATATCGTGTACGTAATACAACTTCATCACTATAATTCACCTTTACAAGTCTCGCGCCGGCTTCATAGGCTTTACGAACCACAAGTCGCACAAGCTCTGCGGATACAATATCTGCATTCACAACGAGTGTCTGACCCGGTTGAATATTAACGCCAATCTTCACGGCCAGCAATGCGTAATTCTCCAGCTTTTGCTTGAAATCCAACATAGTTTCTATTCCTCCCAATATCCTGTATCTCTTGTGTGCTTAAATTAGAACGCCCAGTTTCCATTCAGGAAGACAGGTTCTTCAGTTCCATCAGCAGTTATCCCGTAAATGTTCATCTCAGCTGACCCGATCATGAAATCCACATGGGTTACACTATTGTTGAGGCCATGCTCAATTAACTGCTCTGGATTCATGTCTTTACCGCCTTCTAAACAGAAGGCATAAGCCATACCTATAGCAAGGTGATTAGAAGCATTTTCGTCAAACAATGTGTTGTAATAAAGAATGTTGGATTCAGAAATAGGGGATTTATGAGGAACCAAGGCAACTTCCCCTAAGTATTTCGCTCCTTCATCCATACTAATGAGGTGCTCTAGCGCTTCTTGACCTTGCTCAGCAGTAACACTTACAATACGGCCGTTCTCAAAGCTAATAGAGAAGCCATCGATGATGTTGCCGCCATGACTAAGTGGCTTTGTGCTTCTTACAGTGCCATTAACACCAGTTTTTAGTGGTGCAGTGAAGACTTCTTCGGTAGGCATATTGGCTACAAAAGAATGACCTTTTGCATTAATGCTGTCTCCTTGTGCCCAGATATGGCCTTCAGGAAGCTCGATGCTAAGGTCAGTGCCAGGTGCTATGTAATGCAGCTTTTTATATTTTTTTGCATTGAGTACATTTGCTTTTTGTTCTAAGGTGTCGAGATGCTCCTGCCATGCAGCTACTGGATCTTCACGGTCAAGACGCACGGTGTGGAAAATGGCTTCCCAGAGTTTATCTACACGTTCTTCGGCTGGAACCTCAGGGAACACTTTATCCGCCCAAGCTTGACAAGGAACAGCTACAATACTCCAGCTAACTTTGTCGGACATTTGCATTTCACGATATTTGGTGAGGGCAGCTCCACGTACTTTTTGAAAATTGGAGATACGTACTGGATCAATACCTTTAAGTGCATCAGGATCTTCAGCGATCACGTTAAGGATAGCCGCACCTTTTTCGGCGAATTCAGTCATTTCACCTGCGTACCAAGTAGGAGGCTGAGTGAATACCTCTGGCGCAGCGTGTTCAAACTGTTGGCGTGTAATGCTCGCATCACTCCAGTTCACTTTAACTAAACTTGCTCCGATGGCATATGCCTTAGCGGTAATTAGACGTACGAAATCAGCGGCAAGAATCGGTGCATTCACCACTAGAATTTGCCCGGGTTGAACATTAACACCTATTTGTACAGCTAAATCTGCATATTTACTAAGCTTAGCCTGAAAATCAGTCATTGTAATTTCCTCCATTTACTAATAGTTTAGTACTTTACAAGCATTGTACTAAATTATTAACCGCCGGATGAAAAAAGTCAATTACGTGGAATTTACAGAGCAAAGAGAAGGAATTACAATCATTTCAATGATATACTGAAAGGGTAGCTGATTTGATGATAGGAAGGAAGATAAGTGGATGAATTTAGAGATCGTAAGTGCTGAAATGAGCCGTAAAGAAGATAAAAGTTATGTAGGGAGGACTGTATTCACTCTCGAAAATCATAAGGCTCCATATGAAATTACTTTCTTCAGTACAAGAGGAACGGAATGGGATTACAGTCTAAGCTTTGCGGGTGAGCCTGGGAGCGAGGAACAGTTCTTAGAAACGGATGCATTGCTGGAGAATGACGATGATGTGTACAATCAGTTGCTGGATGCGGCACTTGATCAACAAGAAATCGTGGAAGAATAATACTATTATTGATATGACGCCAGCGGCATTATCTGGTAGCCGCTGGCCATATCATGACTATCCAATCGTTATCTTACCTTCTGGGTAACGATACAGTTCTTTACTACCTTTTGGTTTCAAAGCATAAGCAAGTGTAAGTGGTCCGGTCCGGCCCATAAACATCAGGATAATCACTAGAACCTTTCCTGCCGTAGTCAGTTCCGGAGTAAGGCCCATAGATAAGCCTGAGGTTCCAAAAGCAGATACAGCTTCAAAAAGTACAGTTAGAAATTCAGCGCTCTCGGTCAAGGATAATAACATCGTAGCGATGACAAGCAGCATGAGAGACATTAATGTGATGGTAAGGGCTCTATATACATTTTCTTTAGCGATCCGGTGGCGAAACATTACAATATCTTCTTTCCCCCGTAATCGTGCAGCTACCGCAGTAACCAGTACGGCGAATGTAGTGATCTTAATTCCTCCACCCGTCGACCCAGGTGCAGCTCCGATAAACATCAATAGAATCATCAGAAATTGTGTGGATTGCCGTAAAAGTGGAACTTCAATGGTGGTGACACCACCAGATCGCGGAGTTACCGCTTGTAAAAAGGTCGCCCAAAACTTTCCGCTTGCACTCAAGGGCTTCAGCGTAGAATTATACTCCAGTAAGAAAAACAGCCCCGCACCAATAATAATCAATATAAGAGAAGTCCAAAGAACAACCTTTGAATGAAGAGTGAGTCTTCTGCGTTTAGGAAAGTCCATAAGATCAGACAGAACGATAAAACCAATCCCTCCAAGAAATATGAGGCTCATTGAGGTGAAGTTAACAATGGGATCATTTACAAAACGAGTAAGTCCGCTAAAGGGTCCATGAATATCACCGAAGAGATCAAAGCCTGCATTATTAAAGATAGATATACTATGAAAAATCCCATAATATGCTGCTTTCCCAAAGGGCATATCCATCATAAACCTTCCAGCAAACAACACGGCACCCGACAGCTGAATAACAAGAGAATAGATCAGGACTCTACGGATTAAGAGTACAATTCCCTGCATCGAATTTTGGTTCATAGATTCTTGCAAAAGGATTCGCTCTTTCAAGGATATCCGTTTATTAAGGACCAAGGTAATCAAAGTAGCCATCGTTACAAAGCCTAATCCTCCGATTTGAAATAAAATGAGTAGAACAACTTGTCCGAAGGTAGTTAGCTGAGTTCCCGTATCAATGACTGCAAGACCTGTAACACATGTGGCTGAAGTCGCCATAAACAAGGCATCGATAAAGGATATTTGTCCGGATGTTGAGGAGACCGGGAGACTAAGCAGAAAAGTCCCGGCAGTGATAAGGATTAAGAATCCTAGTGATAAAACTTTGGGCGGGGTCATTTTAAAACCACCGAAGTTCAGGTTAGCCAATGTAATTCTCCTGACGTACGTGATATTGGAGTAATGCTCACAGAATTATAACACAACTTACCAGCCCTTCCCTAAATGGAGGGAGGTAATTGACATATTTTATCGAATTATTCTAGAATAACACCCTATCCGTCAACTTTAAAGAGGAGGCTTTCTTAATGATGATAAGTCCGATTCTGAATCAGATTGGTGCTGTTTTTATTCCGGTAAAGGATATTGAGAAATCTAAACAATGGTATTGCCAATTGCTTGGACTGCCACTAGATGGAGAGGTATTATTCGGCCATTTATATGTAGTCCCTATGCAGGGACCGGGCATCGTTTTGGACAGTAAGATTTACACCGCTGAATCTGTTCTAAACATCCCTTCGTTTCATCTAAACACCGAGGACATTGATGCTGCTTATGATTATGTAAAGGCCAACGGAGGAGAGATTCTGACGGATATCGAACATGATCATTGGTTTAATTTTAAAGATCCCGATGGAAATGTGATTATGGTCTGTCGTTGTTAAGCGTTATATAGAAGGGAGTAGACGAATGATAAGAGAAGCTGTGCCCAAAGACGCTATCAATATTGAAGAACTATACCGGATTTTGCTGCCTGAGCATCCAGCTATTCATGTATCCCCTGAGCGACTGAAGCAGATAGCAGATCATCCGGATAGTTTTCTTTATGTGTACGAAGAACAAGGAATAATTGTCGGGTCGTTACATCTTCATTTTTGTATGGATGCTTTGTGTGACGATAGGCCCTTTGCTGTTATAGAAAGAGTTATTGTGGCTGAAAAAGTACGAGGAAAAGGGTATGGCGCAATGCTAATGAGACATGCCGAGAATGTAGCAATCTTCAAGGGAGCCCTTAAGATTATGTTATCAAGTGCTGCAAAGAGAGAAGAAGCGCATCGTTTTTACGAGCATCTAGGTTATGATGGCAGCTCCAGCAAGTTGTTCAAGAAGTATTTATAGTTATTTACGATTGGAAGTGATGATATGATGGTCACACTTAGAGAGCTGGTGCCGGAGGATGCAGGTGAATTGCTTCGACTTCAGCATCAGTTAGACCAGGAGTCCAAATTTATGTTATTGGAACCGGATGAAAGACAAGCTAGTCTTTGTCAGGTCAAAGAAATGCTCGAAAGCTTTCTGGCAGGGAAAACTTCAATTCTTATAGGGGCAGAGGTTGACAATCATTTGGCAGGTTACTTGTCTGTTAGAGGTGGAAGTGTTAGACGCAATAGACATAGCGCGTACATAGTGATTGGGATTCAGAAACAATATCAGGGGAATGGGATTGGAGCTGGCCTGTTCCGTGAGATGGACATCTGGGCTATGAACAATGGGATTGTTCGTCTTGAGTTATCCGTCATGACCCATAATCAAGCTGCTTTGGCGCTATATATCAAGAACGGGTTTGAAATCGAAGGGACGAAGCGGAAATCTCTTATTATCGATGGTGAGTGGGTGGACGAATATTATATGAGCAAAATTCTCCCAAAAGAAAAAAGGATAGAGGATCAGATTTAATCTGATGACTCTATCCTTTTTTTTATGAATAAAGGTTATGATTTCGTAATTTATGATGATTCAGTGTTGCTTGATTGTTCGATAACAACTTCAACCTTGCGGACACGGTATCTGTTCATCTCGCGGATGGTCAATGTTACATGGTCACGAACAATACTTTTGCCAATGGCTGGATCTGTAATATGACTATATACCCAACCTCCAACTGTAGTCACTTCTTCATCTTCGAAATCAAGCCCTGTAAGTTCCTTGACCTCTAACAGAGATACTTTACCATCGAACAGATAGTTAGTATCGCTTATTTTTTCGACTTCTCTGCGTTCATCACCGTCAAACTCGTCACGGATTTCACCAACGATTTCTTCCAAAATATCTTCAATCGTGATGAGACCGGATGTTCCACCATATTCATCAAGCAGCAAGGCAATATGCACACGTTCCAACTGCATACGAGTTAGAAGATTCTTGACTGGTGTAACCTCAGATACTGTCAGGACGGGTTGAATCAAACTTTGGAAATCAAAATCAGGATTGTTATCATACTGCAAATAGAGCTGTTTTGTATTGATCATCCCGATAATATTATCCTTGCTGCCTTGTGCCACAGGGAAACGAGTATATTGCTCCTTGCGGATAATTTCGAAATTTTCTTTCAACGAATGATTGGTAAAAAGACATACCATATCGGTTCGCGGAACCATGATTTCTTTGGCGAGCATCTCATCAAAAGTAAAGATTCGGTTAACATAGCCATATTCGGCTTTATTGATTTTCCCGCTTTCGTAACTCTCGGACAAGATCAAACGAATCTCATCTTCACTATGCGCGTCTCCATGCTCACTAGCTGGTTTCATCCCGAAAAGACGAACAAGCATATTAGCGGAACCGTTCATGAACCAAATGAGAGGGTACAAAATTCTGTAGAACCAAATAATCAGCGGTGAAGTAATTTGACCGATTTTTTCCGGAATGTTTATAGCTGCCGTCTTCGGAGCAAGTTCTCCGACAACAACGTGTAAGAATGTTGCAATGATGAATGCGAGTAAAAACGCAAGAGGGTGACTCACACTAGAACTGATATTGGCCCAGTCGAAAATCGGAAGCAATAACTGTTCGAATGCAGGTTCTGCCAGTGCACCAATACCCAGCGCAGTGATTGTAATCCCGAGCTGACAAGCGGATAAATAGCCATCGAGATTAGCGGATACCTTCTGTACTGCTAAGGCATTCTTCTTTCCGTCAAGCACCATTTGACTGATCTGGCTACCTCTAAGTCTCACCAATGCAAATTCTGTTGCTACAAAAAAAGCGGTTAAAATAATCAAAATAACCACCAACGTCAAACTAAGTCCTATACCCATATAATCTTTACCATCCCTTTCGTTCCTAAAATAGGTTATACTCATTATTATGAGTTCTTATGAACTATTCTACGAACTTTTCAGTAAAATATCAAATGGTGGAGGGAAACAGATATGGAATCATTTGCATTGACTCGTGTGGAGATGTCCAGTCTACTGCTCTCATTGACCGGATTGTCAGACCGGAAACCGCTGAATATCCTCCAAGAGGCATGGGCAAAGTTTCACCGTGAAGAATTACAAAAGGGGACTTCGTTACCCGCTTTTTTATCAACCAATGTTCCACCCATATTACAAAAGATCATTAAAGGCGGCCATGTAAAAGGCTTTTCACTTGGTGAAATTGCTTCATTGGGCCATCTTATAGAGTATTCCACATTGACCGTCACAGCTATGCAAAATTGGGTCAAGCGCGACTTCAAGGAATATCTCGGTTCGCCTAAAGAAGGAAAGAAATATTCGGTTAATCAGGCGGCGCTTTTGTTTATTATTGATGATCTCAAATCAGCCCTTAACTTTGAAAGTATTCGCCAATTGTTCCAGCTAATGTTCCTAAAGCCGGATCGCGATGATGATGATCTAATTGAACCGGCCAAGCTGTATTACGCATATGCAGGGCTTTTTGAGGAGATCAAAAGCAATCCATCGATTCAGACGCAATGTAAAGTAGATCAAGTGTTGCACAAGGAGTTCTCTTGGAAAGAAGATACCTCGTTAAAAAGCTCTATAGATCGTGTAATTAACCGGCTGACACATTTGTCGAGAGCGCAGAGAGAATCCGTTCGTAATATGCTGCTTATCGCCACAATTTCTGTGCAGACCTGTTATTTTCAATCGCTGGCTAGGCAATACTTTAATGCTGCTTTATTTCTTGATTTTTGAGCACTTCAATTTTAAAATGTATAAGTGAAACAATCAAAAGTAAGTTTTATTAGTTAGCAGGTTGAAATAAGGGGGCTTCGAAGTGAATCAAATGACACTGCTGCGGAATCCGAAACAAAGGAAATTACTCTTCAGCGCTGGCTTGAGCTGGATGTTCGATGCGATGGACGTCGGAATGATTTCTTTTGTTGTAGCAGCTTTAGCTAAGGATTGGAATCTGGGACCGGAGCAGATCGGTATATTGACTAGTATTAATTCCGTCGGTATGGCAGTAGGTGCTGCAGCGGCAGGAATATTAGCAGACCGCTTTGGTCGTAAACCGGTATTGCTGTGGACACTCCTTATTTTCTCGGCGGCAAGCGGATTATCTGCATTTGCAACAGGCTTTGCGATCCTCTGTGTGCTTCGTTTTATTGCTGGGTTTGGCCTTGGCGGAGAGCTGCCTGTCGCTTCTACCTTGGTCTCAGAGAGCATGCCTGCTCAGGAGAGAGGCCGTGCGGTTGTGCTTTTGGAGAGCTTTTGGGCAGTCGGTTGGATTGCATCTGCATTAATCGCGTTCTTCATTATCCCTGATTATGGCTGGCGTATAGCTTTCGGAATTGGGGCTGTACCTGCACTCTACGCTTTATATCTAAGACGGGCGATTGATGATTCACCGAAATTTGCTGAGATTAAAAAGGCACCCGTTTCCTTAAAGAAACGAATCGCTACCGTATGGTCGCCAGAATATCGCCGTTCTACAATTATGTTGTGGATTTTATGGTTTACGGTGGTGTTCTCGTATTATGGCATGTTTCTATGGCTGCCTACAGTTATGGTACTTAAAGGCTTCAGCTTGGTCAAAAGCTTCGAGTATGTGCTTATTATGACGCTCGCTCAGCTGCCTGGGTATTTTACTGCCGCTTACTTTATTGAAAAGTTCGGACGTAAATTTGTCCTAGTCATCTATATGCTGTTCACTGCGGTTAGCGCTGCATGGTTCGGAAATGCGACTACTGAAGGTATGCTGATGGCTGCCGGAATTTGTTTATCCTTCTTCAATCTTGGCGCTTGGGGTGGCATGTACGCTTATACGCCAGAGCTGTACCCAACGGCTATTCGTTCCACAGGTGCTGGTTTAGCAACGTCCTTTGGCCGGATTGGGGGCATTATCGCACCTTTGCTGGTAGGGGTTCTAGTAGGTAAATCTATGGCGATTGGCTCGATCTTTATGTTATTTTTTGTAACAATTATTATCGGTGCATTAGCGGTATTGTTCCTTGGCAAAGAAACAAAGGGTACCGAGCTTCTCTAAAGTGTGATTCTGCATTACATACTTGATGTTAATCTATCAACAGTGCTAAAATATCAAGAAGAAACGATGTTGTCGTCCTGTATGGACGACCACTACTATTACGTAAGAACAAAACGGTTCCTTCACAGTTGTGAACAGGACCGTTTTTTTACATTAATCCTTATTTATAAGGACGGAGCGATCGCACATGAGTAATGATAGGAAGCAGCCGCATTTCACAGAATTAGTCTGGGAAAGTACGGAACAAAATGTACCGATTCCGCCGCGAAATTCCCCTGAACCTGCGCTGCCTAAGTCATCTTCTAAGAATAATGGCAAAACAAATTCCACCCCTGAACCTTCATTACAGCTGCAGCTTTGGGATACAGAGATGGAAACGCCGGAGCCTGTGACTACCACCGAAGGGCAGTTCGTAACAAGAGCGAAGGAATTGGTTGATAAAACTGAGGATTCAGCGCTATTTGTTCCTTTTAAGAGTTACTGGCCTACATATGGCCATATGACAGGCACGCAAAGCAGATGGTATTTTTATTGGCGGAATGAAGTTAGACAAGGCAGATATCTGAAAACAGATCTTTCTTATATTTTTCTGCATGTATATGAGCTTATTAATGGCGTGGGGTGGACTGATCCTTATGATGGCTATAGGCAGCTAAATCAGATGTGGGAAGCTTACCGGGAAAGTTATAAACGCTTGGATCAATATCTTGGCGGCTGGATCGCGGACTTCTCTTTTGTACATCACTTGGATGTCCCGCTTTCTATCATTGTGGCTCGTTCACGTGGTCTTGCAGGAGATCTGGCGGAACTTGAATTAATGAGAGGCTTGACCGCAGCGCCTGAGCAACTAACCTTTGCAGTATTAACGGCAATGTCGGACTATGATATTAGTAAATCCAAGTTCTACATCGGAGAAGGCAAAGAAGCTCTTGAACAATACATTCCGCAGGTCGTGGCGTTAATCAATGCTTATGTCACCCGAAAACACGGCTCCAATCTAGTTGAAATGTTTCCACCTGGACCAGCGGTGATGCGGGAGCGTTATTTATTCCGAAGTGCCGTATATGACATTTCATTATATGGCTATTCTGTTCTTATACCGGTTGTACGTATTAGTAAATCTCCACCACTTCGCAGTCTGATTACCAGGCTATTTCGTCTGACTGAGAATAAACTACGGGAACTGATGGGCTACCGCGGACGACTTAAAGGTGTTAATGTGGATGCCGATATGGACGATTTGATCACTCGTTTTCTAAAGCGTGAGTACCTTAAAGAGACGCAGGAAGACAAGGGGCCGGCAGTCGTCATAGATCCGGAGAAGCTAGAACGCCTGCAAAGTGATTCTGAAATTGTACGGACGATGCTTACGGTTGAGAATATGGACGAGCAGGAAGATTACGAGGATAGCGAGATCGATGTAACTATCGATGAAATCGGTCCAATAAAAGACAGCAAGGAAGAATTGTTGCCTGTAGATGTGATGGAAGAAGCTCAAGTGGTTAACATAGGGTCGGAGGCAGAACAGTTTGCCAATGCTTTAAGTCCACTACAACGGGAAGCACTGTTTGCTCTTTTGGATGAGGATGGAAGTCAATCTATGCTGAAGCTGGCTGCTGCCAATGGCACGATGTCAGAGCTTTTAATTGATGAGATTAATGAAATCGCAATGGATATTCTCGGTGATCTGATCATTGAGGGTGAAGATATTGTTGAGGAATATATCTCTATGCTGCGCAATATTTAATGAGGTGAACTTTGGATGAGTGAATTAAAAATACCTAAACGAATGACAACTGCGCTAGTCAATTCGTTGACGGCTGGTGTTGTTCCGCGTATCGGACTAGAGCATATAGCCGTTGGCCGCCGGCCGGAGATTGAAGCCATATTAAGAGATATGGAGAACATTGCAGAGGGTGGGGCAGCTTTTAAGCTGATTACAGGCAAATTCGGCAGCGGCAAAAGCTTTCTGCTTCAGATGATCCGTAATTACGCGATGGATCGTGATTTTGTAGTAGCAGATGCTGACCTCTCCCCTGAGCGCAGATTAGTGGGAACCAAAGGACAAGGCCTAGCGACTTACCGGGAGCTAATGAGCCATTTATCGACCCGCACACGTCCAGATGGTGGAGCGTTGGAGATCATACTGCAAAAATGGATTATTACGCTACAGCAGTCCGTGATGCAGGAGAAGGAATATGGACCTGATCACCCTCAGCTTGGTGAAGAAGTAGAGAAGCGAATTTACGCTGTAGCCTCTGAAATGCGTGGTTTGGTACATGGTTTTGATTTTGCCAAAGTACTCGCCTCTTATTGGAATGCACACAAGCTGGCTGATGATGACCAGAAACAGGATTCGCTTCGCTGGTTGCGTGGAGAATTTGCAACTCGGACAGAAGCCCGCAAAGCGCTTGGAGTTGGCGTGATTATTGATGATGATAATTGGTATGACTATATGAAGCTTTGGGCGGAATTTACCGCGGCTATTGGCTATAAAGGTCTGCTGCTGTTTATTGATGAAGGTGTCAATCTCTATAAAATTACGAACAGTATTTCCCGCCAGAGCAACTATGAAAAGCTGCTTACTATGTTCAATGATACGATGCAGGGGAAGGCAGAGAACCTTGGGATTTTTATAGGGGGAACTCCGCAATTTGTGGAAGATGGACGGCGTGGATTATTTAGTTATGAGGCACTGCGATCGAGATTGGTTGCAGGCCGGTACGGGGCGGCGGGTCTGAACAATTATACTGGACCTATCATTGCACTGGACATGTTATCACACGAGGAAATTCTGGTACTGCTGCAAAAGCTTAAAGGGATTCACGCCCTACATTATGGTTATGAAGCGCGTTTATCACAGGAACAATTGGTTCATTTTATGGAGGAAGCGGTTGGAAGATTAGGGGCTGAAGAACTCTTGACTCCACGGGAGGTAGTACGTGATTTCATGGATCTGCTGCATACGCTCCACCAGCATCCGGAGATTACTTTTGAACAGCTAGTGGGCGAAAAAACGGCTAAGCCAGCTGAGACTGAGCAAAATGAACTGGATGGGTTTCTGGCGGAGTTTGAATTATGAGCGATAATCCGTTCTATAGGCTGGCACCCTTCATTAAAGAGTTTATTTATAAGAACCGCTGGGAGACTTTGCGTGAGGCACAGGTGGATGCCTGCCGGGTGCTTTTTGACACCCCGCATCATCTGCTGATTGCCTCAGGTACCGCTTCAGGTAAGACAGAGGCAGCTTTTTTCCCTGCGCTTACTGAACTGTATGAACGTCCTTCCGGTTCGGTTGGCATTTTGTATATCGCCCCTCTGAAAGCTTTGATCAACGATCAATTTACACGTTTGAATGATTTGCTTCGTGAAGGCAACATTCCAGTGTGGCACTGGCATGGAGATGTACCACAAGCCGATAAAACAAAACTGGTGCAGAATCCTTCAGGCGTGCTGCAAATCACCCCTGAATCGCTTGAAGGATTGTTGATGAACCGCCCGAATGCTATTCCAGCGTTGTTCCATGATCTGCGTTTTATTGTCATTGACGAGGTGCATGCCTTTATGGGAGCTGACCGGGGGATTCAGGTGTTAAGCCAGCTGGCGAGAATCTCACGTATGGCGGGATGCTATCCTCGCAGAATCGGACTATCAGCTACGCTGAGTGACTACGCTTCTGTCACAGAGTGGCTGGCGGCGGGCACGCGGGAGAGCGTTGAAGTGTCCGCTCCACAAGGCGGGCGTAAGCTCAGGTTAAGTGTGGAGCATTTCTCTTTCCCGGATGCACGGGATGAGGTGCAGGCGGAGCATTTAGAACGTGCGAAGCAGTCTTATTACGATTTTATTTATGATCATACGCATCTGAAGAAGGCGTTGATCTTCACCAACAGCCGCTCAGATGCGGAGACGGCGACCCTAGAGATGCGGAGAACGGCCGCGAAGCGTGGTGAACGGGATGTGTTTCACGTTCACCACGGCAGCATCTCCGCGATGCTGCGTGAAGAGACGGAAGCCGCGCTGCGGCAAGGCACCGGACCGGCTGTTGCCGCAGCGACATTGACGTTGGAGCTGGGTATTGATCTGGGCGAGCTGGAGCGAGTGCTACAGGTTGGCGCTCCCTATAGCTGCGCAAGCTTTGTGCAGCGGTTAGGCCGCTCGGGCAGGCGTGGAGACGCTGCATCCGAGATGATCTTTGTCACGCCCGAGGAAGAGGACGAGGAAGCTCAGCTTCCGGCGCGGATGCCGTGGACACTGCTTCGAGCGATAGCGGTTATTGAGCTATATGTGCGCGAGAAATGGGTTGAACCCCTGGTCGTGCGTCAGCTGCCAGTTGGACTGCTATACCATCAGACGATGAGCATTTTGAAAAGTATGGGTGAGGCCGAACCGGATGATTTAAAAGAAGCGGTTCTGAGTTTGCCTTCGTTTAAAACCATAGATCCTACTGATTATGATATTTTCATGACCTATATGTTAGGCATGGGACAAATTGAGAAGATGGACGAAGGCAGCTTGATCATCGGGATGGCGGGAGAGAAGATCGTGAATAACTTCCGCTTCTACGCGGTCTTCAAAGATGATGAAGAGCATGTGGTCTATAACGGAACTGAGGAAATCGGATCGATCACAACGGTTCCACCACCAGGCTACTGTTTTACTCTGGCAGGTAAGCTTTGGAAGGTAGAAGAGGTGGATAATCGCCATAAAGCCGTTTATGTGAAAACCTCACGCGGCAAAGTAGATACGTTGTGGCTTGGTGCGGGTGGGGATGTACATACACGCATCATGAACAAGATCCGTGAAATCTTAGGAGCCACTTCATTGTATCCGTATTTAGCTCCGAGTGCGGCTGCGCGGCTCGAACGATCTCGTCGTTTAGCGAAGGAAAGCGGAATGCTTGTGCGATCCGTTATGCCGGCGGGTGGAGATTCTATGTTCATTCTGCCCTGGGCGGGCAGTCGGCAATTCCGCACGCTGGAGCGCCTTCTGAAGAACAATCTGAAGAGCCCTCTGGGACTGCGTTCTATCGTTCCGATGGAACCTTATTATATGGTTGTTGCGGGTAAAACTGATGCAGAAACGCTGGAAGCAGAGATCATTGCCGAAAGTATGGCTGCCACAGATCCATTATCATTGTTATCACCAGATGAAGCACCCTACCTCGGAAAATACGATGAGTTCATCCCGCATGAGCTGCTGCGCAAAGCTTTTTCCTTGGATGGATTAGATGTCCCGGGTCTGATTGAAGTTTTAAAGCAGTGGCAGCAACCTAATTAACCTTGAGCAGTAAACATCGAAAATACTCTAAATTGCAGACGCCCGCATAAGCGGGCGTTTTGTTATGTCCGGACCCATGGTGATATATGAACTTTCCTTAAGTTTCAAATGTTGCATAAGAATAGGGTGGAAGGAGAATAGTACTAACAGATTCCTATAGAGGATGATTGCGATGTGGCCTAAAATAGTCTCTTATATTCCGGACTGGACAATTTTTATGCAGGCGGCGATTACGCTGCTCTTTCCCGTAGGGATTTTTTATCTTTACAGGCATTTGTATTTTTATGTTGGAAGCGGACGCTCTAAGGAAACAGAGGCCAAATCACAGGATGCGGAACTGAAGAAGAATGACAATCGGGAAGTAAATCCGCAGCCTCCTGTGTCTACTGCTTTTACTCAGGACTATGATGCCGATCTGACAGCGATAAAAACGGCATTGGGGGAGAACAGTGATGTACATTTTCGTGAATTCTCAGTTAAAGGTATTCAGGCACGTGCCGCATTAGTCTATGTAGAGGGGATGCAGCACGAAGAACTGATCAATCAGCAGGTGCTGCAGAATTTGATGTTTGCCGGCGAAACGCAGGCTTCAGAAGGAATATACAACTACTTGAAACAGAATATGCTCCCGCTAGCTCAGCTCAGTGAAGCCAAGGATTTAGACCAGCTGCAGGAGTTTGTCCTATTCGGATACACTGCGCTGATTGTCGAAGGCATGTGTGAGATGTTGCTGGTGGGTTCTCCGCATGGAGCAGTGCGCTCGATTACTGAGCCGACCTCAGAGGCTTTGCTGCGGGGGCCTCGGATTGGCTTTACCGAAGTGCTCAGTGAGAATACCTCTATGCTGCGGCGCCAAGGGCTTAATAAGAATCTGGAAATGAAAATGGTTGAAGTAGGCAGCGAAATCAAGAAGAACCTGGTTATCGCTTATATGAAAAACATTGTAAATCCTGATCTGCTCCAGGAAGTGAAGGAACGTATCTCCAAAATTGATATGGACTTTATTCTGGAATCCGGCTATGTGGAACAGTTGATCGAGGATGATTATTTAAGCCCGTTTCAGCAGACACAGAATACGGAAAGACCCGATCGGGTAATTGCTTCCTTGTTAGAGGGAAGAGTCGCTATTTTGCTGGATGGCACACCGTTTGCACTCGTTGTTCCAGTGACGTTCAGTATGCTTTTGCAGTCTCCTGAGGATTATTATGAGCGCTGGATTCCGGGTACACTTTTGCGGATACTCCGGTTTTGCGCATCATTTCTGGCTCTGTTGGCTCCGGCGCTGTATATTTCCTTTATCTCCTTTCATCCGGGACTGATTCCTACACAACTGGCGATCTCCATTATCGAAACACGCCAAGGTGTACCCTTTCCTGCATTAATTGAAGTGTTGATTCTGGAAATTTCCATTGAAATCTTGCGTGAAGCTGGAATCCGGCTGCCGAAGCCCATAGGTCCGGCAATGGGGATTGTCGGAGGTCTGATCATTGGAGATGCCGCGGTACAGGCTGGTATTGTGAGTCCGTTTCTGGTAATTGTTGTAGCCGTGACAGCGATCTCTTCATTTTCCATACCGATGTACAGTGCGGGGATTACTCTCCGGATCTTACGATTCGCAGGCATGTTATTTGCGGCGGTCCTGGGCATGTTCGGAACCATCCTTTTCTTCCTGCTTATTTGCAGTCATCTGACTCGGCTTTCAAGCTTTGGAGTTCCTTACGTCACCCCTATTTCCCCTTTCCGGTTAAGTGACTGGAAGGATTTGTTCGTCCGTGCACCGTTATCAATCATGAAGCGAAGACCGGAGATGCTGAAGACCCAGAAGAAAAAGCGCAGGTCCTAGAGAATGTATTCTTAGCAGGAGCAGAGGGGAGACCACAGTGTTCAAACGAACTGATGACAAGATCACAACCTCGCAGGCTTCCATAATCTTGACCAATTCAATGCTAGGTGCGGGAATTTTGACTTTGCCCAGAAATGTTGTTAAGGCTGTACAGACTCCCGATGCCTGGATTTCAGTAGTGCTGGGAGGTATCACCGTATCTTTGGTGATATTGGTTATGGTGAAGCTTAGCCAGCAATTTCCAGGGAAGACTGTCTTTCAGTATTCTAAAAGAATTGTTGGGAATCTTCCAGGCAGTGTAATGAGTACAATATTGATTCTGTACTTTATTGTGATAGCGGGTTTCGAAATCCGCGTTTTGGCGGAAGTAACATTGTTTTTTCTTCTGGAAGGGACACCGATCTGGGCGATTGTGATACCGTTCATCTGGGTGGGCACTTATTTGGTGTATGGTGGGATTAATTCCATGGCCCGCGTGTTTCAGATTGTATTCCCGATCAGTATTTTTATCCTGATAATTTGTTATATCTTAAGTACCAGAATATTTGATATCCAGCATTTGCGTCCTTTTCTGAGTGAAGGTATGATCCCGGTGATCCGAGGCATGAAATCGAGCATCCTGATCTTTACCGGTTGTGAGGTTGTGATGACAATGACGGCCTTTATGGAGCATCCACAGCAAGCAGTCAAGGGAATGTTGGTTGGTTTAAGCATACCATTTGTATTATATTTGGTTACTGTTGTAATGGTTATCGGCGGCTTATCTATTAATTCTGTAATCTCCAGCACCTGGCCGACGATAGATTTGGTGCGGAGCTTTGAAATTTCAGGGTTCTTTTTTGAACGATTTGAATTTCCGTTGCTGGTTATCTGGCTGATGCAGATGTTCTGCAATTTTTGCAGCTTTTTCTTTAATGCGTCACTCGGAATCTCCCAGGTGTTTCACCTAAAGATCCATCCGGTTATGTTCGCTTTAATGCCCATCATCTTCATCTGCACGATGATCCCTCAACGCATCAATGATGTCTTCAGTCTTGGTGATGCGATTGGCTATATGGGTGTGCTGATCTTTATATTGCTGCCACTGTTATTGTCGATTGTATTAATCATTAGGAAGAAAGGACTCAAGCAGAATGTTTAGACAGCAGGTTATTCGCTTACTATTGGTATTTATGATTCTGCTTACGCAGTCCGGCTGCTGGAGCAGTAAGGAAATTGAAGACTTGAGTGTTTATACGGGATTGGCGCTTGACAAGGGGGAACCTCAAACAGTCGAAAAGAAATTTGAGGAACTCGGAGGAAGTTACCTTAAGCATAATAAATTGACGGCTACGGTACAAATTGTGCCTGAAAATGTAATTGGAAACTCCGGCAAAGAAGGTGAAACACCCAAAACTCATTTCCATAATATTTCAGAGTCTGGAGATTCCCTGCTTGAAGTATTCCGCCAGATTTCGATCCGCAAGAACCGTCCGATTATAGGCCATCACCTCAAGGTTGTTGTCATATCCGAGAAATTGATACAACAAGAGAAAATCCGACGGCTAATGGACTTTCTGTTGCGTGATAACGATATTCGCCCTAGCTGCCTCATCTTTCTTAGCCAAGGACGTGCGTCTGATACGCTAAACACGACAGCAGAGGAGGTTCCTTCTTTTCGTCTGGAGGACATGGTCCATAACCACTTCAGGACTAGTAAAGTTATGAAGGGCATAACATTGTCGAATCTAGATGCATTGATGTATTCGAAGCAAAGCTTTGTTTTGCAGAACGTTATTGAGGCAAATGGTGAGGTGGAGTTTTCCGGCGCCGGTATTATCAAGGGAGACACAGGATATTGGATCGGCAATCTGAACCAACAGGATGTGGAGAGTATTGCCTGGATCAAAGGCGATGTTAAAGGCGGGAGCATCAAAACATATGATCAGTCAAACGAAGCAATTACTTATGAGATTAAATCAGTCAAGAGCAAAATTACACTGAAGGAGACTGCTGATGAGAAGTTTTCCTTTCATGTTGCGATTGAGTCTGATGGACGTCTTATTGAGCATTGGGATGATAATGAGCATTCCGCGGAAGTTGCCTATTTCAAAGAATTGGAGAAGATATTCGAGGAGAGATTGACCGAAAAAATTAATGCTCTTATTCACAAAATGCATTCCACCTATAAAGTAGATGTGGCAGGGTTCGGAAATTGGTTCAGCATAGAAAAACCGCAGGTTTGGAAAAAGGTCAAGGATCATTGGGACGAGGAATTTATTCGGATGCCATTAACCTTTGATGTAAAGCTTAAAATCACCGATTTTGGTTCCACGACTGAATGAAGGGTTCACTTGATAAACGTGTTAACTCAAAAAGGATCTCAGCAGCCGATGATGGCTATTGAGATCCTTTTCGTGGTTAGTAAGTAGAAGCTGCAAAAACAAACACAACCACGAATAATATAATAATTGCGTACATCAGCGTGCCCACAATTCCACATACCAGACCTGCAATCGCTAAGCCTTTGCCTTGTTCATAACGATTACGGATTTCCTTCAGCGATAAGGCGGATAGAATAATCGCAATAATTCCTAACAGAAAACCAATATAAGGCACAACAATGGAGAGGATTCCCAAGACAAAACCAGCGATTGATTTGCCATTCGTTGGTGCCGGAGGGGGTGGAGGCTGATAATAGTTCAAATTGTCGTTTGGTGGATAGCTCATTAAAATCACCTCCAATAGAAATTGTTATTGAATGTAGTTAATCCAGTGCTCTAGCTGCACACAAGGGACAAGTCCAATAGATTCAGCTAGACGAATGGACGCTTGATTTCTTTCAAGGACGTGATAGCGTGGAATAAAGCCTCGTTCTAACGTTTCTTGTATGGCTGTGCGAACTACCATTTTCGCGTATCCGTATCTTTGAAATGCTTCTAAAGTATGTACAGCGCCGATTTCCCAAATCTGCTCTTCATTGCGGAACGCTAGGCAGGTACTAACCGGATTGTCGCCCTGAAAGATTGAAACGGAAAACGCTCCTTTTTGGAAATATTCCTCAATTTCTTCCTTATTGTAATGGTTAGCAGCCCAAAGTGGAAGTAGTCTGTCGTCAAATGAATGATTGATTGTTACCTCTTTGTCCTTAACATACCTTAACCCCTCAGTTGTGCTGTAAGAGAAAAACCCCCGAACTTTTTCTAAAGAAAAATGCGCAGACAGTGCCTCTTGGTACTTCACATCCTGCAGTTTAAAAACAAGCTTCGCCTCTGTGGGGAGCAGCGTTAGTAATGCTGGAAATATATCGGGGCAGCTGTAATCCAAAAATACGATGTAATCCGCTTGAGGATATACCCTATGATCATATGCGTATGCTGTGGCTGGAAGAAGTAAAACAACACCCCACTGCTCACCTTGCTCTACTAGATGTGTTTCCATGACTTCGTGGAAGGAGGTTAACATTTTTAACAAGCTAACATTCTTTAAGGGGTTCTTTTGTAGTTTGTTTATGATTTGTTCGTTCTGGTGCACACCCATCCACTCCTAGCTCAGATTTATATATTTTACTATAAATTGTACTTATGCAGATATTTATATTTTTGCTTTTACTAATCATTAATCTATTGAAAAAGAAGGTTGACAGTGACTGATATAATATATTAGGGAAAATAAAGCTCGCTGTTTGAAGCAGCATACGTGAACGGAGGCACATAATTTCATGACACAATCTATCACAGGCGCTGCTGTTCGTGTAGGAGAAGGTCTATCTAAGCAATTCATCCTAATTCTAGCCATTGCATCAGGACTAAGCGTGGCAAATATGTATTATAATCAGCCGCTCCTAGCTGAGATAGGACGCACCTTTAATGCTTCCTCTAACGCAGTGGGATATGTATCGATGCTTACTCAAATCGGCTACGCGCTGGGAATGTTATTTTTTGTTCCACTAGGTGACATTCGTGAACGCAGAACACTGATATCCGGACTTCTTATTGCTGTATCACTGTCCCTAATTGGTTTCGCTACCGCACAAAACCTCACTTGGATGTATATCGCCAGCTTTGCTATCGGCATAACTACGGTGGTGCCGCAGGTCATCATTCCTCTCTCGGCTGAGTTAGCTTTACCGGAGGAACGGGGGAAGGTTATAGGTACAGTAATGAGTGGATTGTTTTTTGGTATTCTGCTAGCAAGAACAATATCCGGAATTATAGGGGATATGTTCGGCTGGAGAGCGATGTACTGGATTGCCGCAGTAGTTATGTTATTGCTATCCCTTATTCTTTATCGGCTAATCCCGGCAACGAAACCAGACAATAATTCTTCGTACTCCGATCTGCTGAAATCAATGGGGCAACTGATTCGCAGATATTCGACGCTTCGTGAGTCATCTTTAATTGGGGCTTGCATGTTTGGCGGCTTCAGTGTGTTCTGGACTTCTCTAGCTTTCTTTCTGGAAGGAGAACCTTATCACTACAGTAGCTCAATCACAGGATTGTTTGGTCTTATTGGTGTAGCAGGTGCTGCTGGTGCTCCATTTATCGGGAGGTTAGCAGACAGAATTGCTCCCAAAAAGATTGTAGGGATCCTACTGTTAATTACATTGATTGCTTACGGATTTTTTGGTTTAGCCGGATTTACAATCTGGAGTTTGATTGCAGGAGTTATTATTCTGGATCTTGGGGTACAGGGATCACAGATCAGTAACCAAACACGGATATATGCACTTGAACCAGCGGCTCGAAGTCGTATAAATACTGTTTTTATGGTCAGCACTTTTACAGGTGGAGCGATTGGATCCACGCTGGGAAGTTTTGCATGGCAGCATTGGGGCTGGAGTGGCGTCTGCTTAATGGGGGGAACGCTTGTTGTAGCCGCTCTATGCATATGGATAGTCTATAGAGTGATAGAGAAAGAGGATATACCGGAGATTAGCTAGAAACGTATTATATTACCTTTTATTATACCCGGGAGGTGTTTGATCATCGCTGAGAAGACGAAAGTTATAGAGGTTGTCCCGTATAACCCAGAGTGGAAGGCAGAATTCAATAAATTAAAAGAACAGCTCTTATCTTATGTCGGAGATCTTATTATTTCTATCGAGCATGTGGGCAGTACTTCCATTGAAGGGCTGGCTGCTAAACCTATCATCGACCTAGATCTTGTGATGGAAAGCTACGATGTACTCCCACAAATCATCGAACGTTTACAACAGCGTGGTTATGAACACCAAGGGAACTTGGGAATAGAGGGCAGAGAAGCTTTTCAAAGACTTCAGGATGACGGGTTTATGAAATATCATCTGTATGTTTGCCCTAAGGATGGAAAAGGCTACTTGGAGCATATCGCTTTCAGAGACTATCTGCGATCGAATACAGCAGCGCGTCAAGCGTATGCAGAGGTCAAGCAGCGCCTGGCAGAACAACATCGTTATGACATTGATGCTTATTGTGAAGGAAAGACAACGTTTGTTAGCTCTATTTTATCTAAAGCCATGAAAGAAACGTGAGTAATATCAATCACTTGCCCGTTCGAAGATGATTTCGAAATTCACTGGGAGACATGCCGCTCCACTTACGAAACTGCTTGGAGAAGTATAACGCGTCATTGAAACCGACCGAGGAAGAGATCTGGTCGATGGTCAGCGTTCCTCCTAGCAGTTTTTTTGCTTTATCCATCCGAACCTTTAATAAATATTGTTTGGGAGACATGCCGATCTTTTGTTTAAAGACTTTAGAGAGGTGTGCTCTATGATAGCCAAGGGAGGATGCCATATGGTCGATACTGATCTGTTGATGAAACTGTAGAGAAATCCAACGGATCGCTTGATCGATCTGGCGGTCGATAACATCCGGTAATTCTATCGATTGAGAGGGCAGCGAACTTATGTTCGCAACGCCGAATTTGTGCACTAGCAGCCGCAGCCAACCCGAAGCTTCTAAGCTCTCCAGTCGAGGATAAGCAGATTGCTGAAAGGATAAACGAATATGTTCATATATCTTATGTATCTCTATTAGGTTATCTAAGTGGACTATTGGATTGTCCCTTGTAATTCCCACTTCCTGTAGTAGCTGTTCAACCGCTTCCCCTTGTAAGGCCACCCATACATATGTCCACGGACGATCCATGTCTGCCTGATAGCTAAATAACGCCCCCGGAAAAATAACAAAGGTATCCCCCTTACTACATCCCTGCGAATTACTGCCACTTTGAAAAACACCTTCACCATCAATTACTGTATGAATGAGATAGTAATCATGAACAGAGGGGCCCATTTTATGTCCAGGAACGGGTTTGCCTTCTCCGCTGAATAATACAGATAGGTCATGATCATCGGGAGCCAGATTAAACCCTGCTGTAAAATGATAATGTTCTGAAGCCATTCACTTAGAACCTCCCCAAGATTGCTTTTATAATACATTTAGATTATAGGATTGAATATACAAATGCAACAAACGTCCATATTTCTCTTGTATTTCTCCATACTCATTGGGACCGCTCTCATTTATAGTGATTAGTGAAGAGAGCAGACGGTTATGATCTAACATCCTAGTGTTTATAAGGGAATTATAGTTTACTCTACTCCATAAAACTGCGATGTTAACACCGTTCACCTCACCTATAAGGAGGAATATTTCATATGTCTAAAATTACATTTATCGGAGCGGGTAGCACCGTATTCGCCAAAAACGTGTTGGGAGATTGTATGAGAACGCCAGCCCTGCAAGGGTTTGAACTTGCCCTGTATGATATTGATCTGCAACGCCTTAAAGATTCCGAGAATATGCTTAATAATATAAAAGAGAGCAGCGGCAGCACTTGTGTTGTGAAATCCTATACGGATCGTAAAGAAGCTTTGCGTGGAGCTAAATATGTCATTAATGCAATCCAAGTGGGAGGTTACGATCCTTGCACCATCACAGATTTTGAAATTCCGAAGAAATATGGCTTGCGGCAAACGATTGCGGACACAGTTGGCATAGGTGGGATATTCCGTAACCTGCGTACTATTCCAGTGATGCTGGACTTTGCTGCGGATGTACGGGAGGTTTGTCCGGACGCACTCTTTATGAACTATACGAATCCTATGGCAGTTCTGACCAATGTGATGAATACCTATGGCGGTGTAAAGACGGTGGGATTATGTCATAGTGTGCAGCATTGTATTCCGGGCTTGTTCGAGCATCTGGGTATGGATCAGACAGGTGTTCAGGCTAAGATCGCTGGGATTAACCATATGGCTTGGTTATTGGAGGTTACTAAAGACGGCGAGGATTTGTATCCGGAAATTAAACGCCGTGCAGCTGAGAAGCAAAAAGAACATCACGGAGACATGGTCCGTTATGAAATGATGCTTAAATTCGGTTACTACATTACGGAATCTTCGGAACATAACGCAGAGTATCATCCTTATTTTATCAAACGTAATTACCCTGAGCTTATCGAACGGTTTCAAATTCCACTCGACGAGTATCCACGCCGCTGTGTAGATCAAATTGAACGTTGGCAACAAATGCGGGAAGAATTGGTTAATAACAAAGAACTTAAACATGAACGTTCGCATGAATATGCGTCTTATATCATGGAAGCCATCGAAACTAATGTGCCTTTCAAAATAGGTGGCAATGTTATGAACACAGGTCTTATCACCAATTTGCCAAATGAAGCATGTGTAGAGGTCCCTTGTTTAGTAGATAGAAGCGGAGTAACTCCGACCTACGTGGGAGATCTGCCTCCACAGTGCGCCGCACTGAATCGTACAAACATTAATACACAATTGTTAACGATCGAAGCAGCGATTACCCATAAGAAAGAGCATATCTATCACGCCGCAATGCTCGATCCACATACAGCAGCTGAATTGTCGATGGATGACATTACAAATATGTGCGACGAGCTGATCACAGCCCATGGAGACTGGCTCCCAGCGTATAAATAAATTAACTAGTTAGGACTAAGGAAGCCTGAGAAATCAGGCTTTTTTTGATTGTATTTCTACGAAAAACGAATGTTATCTTTAAAAAAGACAACGTCATTTCTTCTTGCTTATCTGTCTAGGACAACTGGGGTATATCGGAATACACATATATGGATTATCTAAATGTGGAGGTGATCCTTTATGATCGTTGAAAGCTATACCTTAGCATCGTCCACAGCTTATGCTACCCCTTATTATGTGATTAGAGGTGAGCTTCCTGGTCCTGTCTTTATGGTGGTGTCGGGGATACATGGGAATGAGACAGGAAGTATTCGTGCCGCACAGATCATTGTAGAACGTTTTAACCAGAGAAGGTTGTATATACACCGGGGCACGATCATTGTAGTTCCTCTATTGAATCAAAAAGCTTACCGCAAACGGATCAGAGGTGTACCTGATTTAAATCGCACCTTTCCACGTTCTAGCAAAACAGCGGCAAGACATCCATTAGCTTCAGCTTTGCTACAGCTAGTACTAAGATATCGTCCCACCTGGTTTCTGGACCTTCATGAAGCAAATGGGTTGTCACAAAAAAATCCTAAGCGACTTGGCCAGTCGATCATCGTCACTCCGGGAAGCCGAGGAATAGGTACAGCAAAACGTGTCATCAAAGGCATTAATCGAACGATTCCCAAAACCGCTTATCATTTTAATATCCGTTTACGGGAGCGCCCCGG
Organism: Paenibacillus sp. FSL R5-0636; assembly: GCF_037974255.1. Classification (NCBI taxonomy): domain Bacteria; kingdom Bacillati; phylum Bacillota; class Bacilli; order Caryophanales; family Paenibacillaceae; genus Paenibacillus; species Paenibacillus sp. FSL R5-0636. Next base: position 3,713,440 of record NZ_CP150232.1, on the reverse strand, counting down.
CTCCTCAAGGGCAGCCGTTACCCGTATATTAGGAGCTAAAGCATTTACTGTGGAAACCTGCTGGAGCCTTGATCGTGACCTACGGATTCGCTATCAGATAGATATTGTTAGCCGTTTTTTAAAAAGTGCTGGATTATTGTGATGAAGAAAATATCTGATAACTATGTAAGCTGGTTCTTAGATCCTAGGAATCAGCTTTTTTGCCGATACAAGAAAGGTAATTGACAACATTGAGTATAGTGTATATATTACATATATACATTGATAACACATAAACTAGGAGTGAGGGCACGATTCCATGAACATATTGATATCCAACACTTCCGGTGAACCCATCTATGCACAGATTGTCAGCCAGATCCGCCAGATGATTCTGCAAGGAGAGTTAGTGTCTGGCACCCCATTACCTTCTATCCGGCTATTAGCCAAAGAGCTGCAGATTAGCGTAATTACAACGAAACGAGCCTATGAAGAACTGGAGAGAGAAGGGCTTATCAATTCAATTGTGGGGAAAGGTTCCTTTGTTTCTGGTGCAGATCAGGAGTTTATTCGGGAACAACGGCTACGGATTATGGAGAACAAAATGAAGGAGATTATCGACGAGAGTAAAATGTTGGGGATTGATTTTGCTGAGTTTAGTGAGATGTTGAAATTGCTTTATGAGGAGGAGACAGAATGAAAGAAGTCATTCAATTGGACCAAATTTCTAAAAAATATGGCCATTTTAGCCTATGCGAACTTACGTTCGGTATCAAAGAAGGGTATATCACGGGGCTAATTGGGCCGAATGGGGCAGGGAAAACAACAATAATTAAAATGATGATGGGGATGGTGTTTCCTGATCGCGGCAGCGTCAAGATTTTTGACCAAGAGATGTCTATTCATGAAGCAGAGAATAAGGATCGGATTGGCTATGTCTCCGATGAGAATTACTTTTACGATCAATTAACCATCGATCAGATGAGTAAGATTATTGCTCCTTTTTATAGTCGTTGGGATCAAGAAACGTATAGGAAATACATAGAGATGTTCAAGCTTTCCCCGCGGAAAAAGATTAAGGAGCTCTCCAAAGGAATGAAAATGAAGTATTCACTCGCCATTGCCTTATCACATGGTGCAGATCTGCTCATTATGGATGAACCTACTGCAGGACTTGATCCTATATTCCGAAGAGAGTTGCTTGATTTGCTTAGTGAGCATATCCAGGATGAAAAGAAGTCTATTCTTTTTTCAACGCATAATACGACTGATTTGGATCGGATCGCGGACTATATTGTTTTTGTGAACGAAGGGCGCCTAGTATTTAATGAAATGAAGGAATCACTAGCCAACAAATATATGATGGTTAAAGGCAACAAAGAGTTGCTTGATCGGGATGTGCGAAAATGGTTCATCGGGCTTAGAGAGACGGAAGTTGGTTTCGAGGGGCTTCTGAACAATCGCTCTGAGGGGGAACACTTCTTTAGAGATCATGCCATATGCGAAACACCTACCCTGGAAGAAATCATGTATTTTACGGTAAAGGGAAACGCTTTGTATGTTTAACCTCTTTTTGCTGATTCGAAAAGATTTTATCCTACTGCGGAATTTTATCCCTATATTTCTCTTGAGTATCTTGTTTATTGCATATGTTCAACTGGATAACTCCAGCATGTTTGCTACATTTCAATCTTTACTGTTGCTCGTATACTCCTGTTCTATGGATGCATTGAATAACAACACAAAGTTTGTTATAGGGTTGCCAGTAAGACGGCAAGAGATTATCTTGGCTAAATACTTATCACTTGTTCCTTATTGTTTCATCGGTTTGGTTTGCTCTTTAGCTTTGTTACTAATTTCCTTTTCATTTGGATATTCCATTAGCCCGTTTTATTGGATAGGGGTATCTTTAACATTACTGATGATTCCTTTGACTGCGTCTATTTATCTGCCGATTCATTATTGGCTTGGTTCCAAAAACTATTACTTCAATATCCTTTTTAATGTAGTAATAACGATTACCACCCTAAACACTGGATCTTCACTCTCAAATTCATCCTTTTTCTTAACAATTACCCATTTAAAGCTGCAGGATCATCTGGTGCCGATTGGTTTGACAGGGATTGTTTATCTATTCATATTGTACTGCTCTTATAGGATTTCACTACGATTGTTTAGCAAGGAAGAGTTATAAGCTAAGGAGGACGTAAAGTGTATAAATCATTTTTTTTAATTCAAAAAGACTTCATTCTTTTGCGTAAATTTCTGATGCTGCTAATCCCTTTCTTTATTTTCATAGCATACTCAAGCTATCATAGCTTCAGTTTATTTACGGTAATGCCACCTATGCTGTTATTGATAAGCTCCTGTTCAATGGATACTCAGCAGATGACGCAACGGTTTCTCGTTAATCTCCCTGTACGGAGACAAGAGCTTGTCCGGGCCAAATATTTTTCGATCCTTCCGTTTGCTCTTGTCGGGCTGGCAGCAACGGCCTTTACCTATCTCCTGATTGTTGTGACAGGTAAAGCCGTAACCCCTCATTTTTGGCAAGAGGTTGGTATTACGATATCCATTTTCCCTCTCCTTGCGATGCTTTATTTACCGATTCATTACTGGTTAGGGGCAAAGGGGGCACAAGTGGTTAATCTTGTTTTTATGATGATTGTTATGTTTGGCCCGAACGTGTTTAGCTTTTTGATCCAGTGGATACCTGATGTGAACAGATGGCTAAGTTTTGGAGTGAAAGGTACGGTCATTCCCTTTATAATTCTAGGGCTGGCTTATGTATTCTTGCTTAGCTGTTCATATATCATTTCTCTGCGGATTTTTGTGCGGAAAGATCTTTGATTCGAAGGATTTGAGATTTTGAATGAATTCATATACCATTGTCACTACAAAGATAAATAGTAGGGGAAGGGTATACAACCAATGCCTAAAATGATTTATAGCTTTCGTACAAAAATGATTATGCTGCTGATGGCCAGTATGCTTGTATCCGGTGGAATTACCTTTTCAATCTATAAAATTCTGCAGAGATATTACCGATCAGAGGTCTTATTAGAAAATCCATTGACTAAAGTTCGCTACTTGATGCGGGATATCGGTGATGTTAATGCGTTTTTGATTATCTTCATTCCTTTGGCCATCTTATTCTTTTTTATATTTACTAAACCATATGCAAATTATTTCAAGGAAATCTCGAAAGGGATCCATCAGCTGGCGTCGGGTGATTTCTCGGAGCGGGTGGATATCCCTTCTAAAGATGAATTCGGCCTTATTGGCCATGATATCAATCTGGCTATTGATCATCTTCAGGAAGCTATTGAGCGGGGAGACTTTGCGGAGAGCAGTAAAGATCAACTTGTGTTAAATCTGGCACATGATCTGCGTACTCCACTTACCTCAGTTATAGGTTATTTGGATTTTATCCTTAAGGACAATGAATTAACGCCAGAACAGACCAGACATTACACAACGATTGCTTATACTAAATCTCAACGTTTGGAAAAATTAATTGATGAGCTATTTGAAATTACAAGAATGAACTACGGTAAGCTTACGCTTGAGAAAACCTCGATCGACCTTAGTGAGCTTCTTTTACAATTAAATGAAGAGTTATATCCCGTTTTTGAGAAAAATGGTCTTACTTCCCGCTTGGATGTAACCCAACCTCTGAAGATAGAGGGTGACGGTGAGCTGCTGGCACGTGTATTTGAGAATCTTCTCACTAACGCAGCGCGATACGGAAGCGACGGTCAATTTATTGATATTCATGGGTATTTAGAAGAAAACGAAGTCGTTATTGAGATTATTAACTATGGAGATTGTATTGATCCGGAAGAGCTGCCGCGTATTTTTGATATGTTCTACACCGGGGATCGAGCGCGAACGCATCCCACAGGGAGTACGGGACTGGGCTTATTTATCACTAAAAACATTGTGGAACAACATGCTGGAACAGTTTCTGCACAAAGCAGTGTAGTGCGGACGATGTTTGAAGTGCGGCTTCCACAAAATAATTGAGAACGAAGTCAAGTGTTGACTGGGCAGGAGTAAAAAAACAAGATCTACGTGATCTTGTGGTTTTACTCCTTTTTTAATGGTTTGGTCAGCAAACAGGATGAACGTTACGGACATTTATTTGAAATTTTTAATAAATCGTGATATTATTAGCTTGCTAAGTAATTTGTAAGGCAGTACGGAGGAAATATCTGTGATAGAAGATGAGATAAGGGAACTACTGGATAGAATATCAGCGGAAATGCGTAGAGATTATGCAGAGCTGCTTAGAGAACTTAATCTTCATGTGGGTCAAGAACAGTTATTATGCCGGTTATGGAGAACAGATGGAATGACACAGATACAGCTAAGTGAACGCTTGAATTGTGAGCCTCCAACCATAACAAATATGGTGAAATCTCTTGAAAATCATGGGTTTGTTGTTCGAAAAAGAGATCCTGAAGATGGCAGAGTTAGCCGAGTGTATCTAACCCCAGCCGGACGTAATCTCTGCGAACCTGTGGAACAGATCTGGAACAAACAGCTGGATAAATTACTAGCCGGAATTATACCTGAAGAACGTTTATTATTAAGAAGACTTATGAAACAAATGGCTGATAATTTAGCTTGAATCTGGAACTAATCGCCATAACCGTTAGTAAGCTAATTAAAACTAAGAAAAGAGGAACATAGATGATTACAAGTTTGACTCGCATCAATGAATTAGCTAAGAAAGAACGTGAAGTAGGTCTGACACAAGGCGAATGGGTTGAACAGATCGCATTGCGTGAAGACTACCTGCGTGAAATTCGTGGACAAGTTCGTAACAGTCTTTCTGGAGTGACAATTTTAGATCCGGATGGAAATGATGTAACTCCTGAGAAGCTTCGTGCAGCGCGTAAATAATCAATGAACTAATAAGTGGAAACTACACCTTTAGAAAACGTTGAATTGGCCTATGGTTAATCGACGGATAACTAAAGGTGTTTTTTTGTTATTCCAATCTTAACAGAAGCTTAAATCGTTATCATTAGGGGCTGTTGAAAGTTAAGAATCAATTAAACTTGCGTTACACAGGATCTAAGACTGGATTGATAGAATGGAATAGACAAAAGATAAGGGATAACAAGAAGGGGTGCAGAAGTTGGAGAAACTAAAAGAAACATCAAGGAAGGAAATGAAAGTATGAAGAAAACATTATTAATTTTACTTAAAGTAATAGTCGCTATAGTCATCCTCCTAGCACTTTTTCTGGTCATCGTTTTTACAGTCAATGTGATCAGCAATAAAGTGGAGAAAAGAAAAATAGAACCCTATGGTCAGCTTGTACCTGTCGACGGGAAAAAAATGAATGTAACCATACAAGGGCAAGGCAAGGAAACGGTCGTGTTACTCCCAGGGTTTGGAACCGCATCACCCGTAATTGATTTCAAACCACTTGTAGATGAACTGACTCCTTTCTATAAAGTTGTAGTAGTTGAGCCGTTTGGTTATGGACTAAGTGATGTCACCACAAAAGAACGAACAGTCGACAATATAGTGAGTGAGCTTCATGAAGCTTTACAAGAATTAAAGATAGATCGTTATATTCTGATGGGACACTCTATAGCAGGAATTTACGGACTGGACTATGTGAACAAATACGAAAACGAAGTTAGTGCATTCGTAGGCATCGACAGCAGCGTACCCACACAAGGGGGCAACGATGAAGAATTTCCATCAGGAACCTATAAGCTGCTTAAAAAATCAGGATTTATGCGATTGCTGGTAAAACTCAACCCGGCCCAAATCGTTACACCAAGTGATGATGAGGAAACTAAAGAACAAAATAGAATGATTTCACTTAAAAACATGATGAATCCTAATATCATCAGCGAAGCAGAGCATTTTAAAAGCAATTTCAAAGCCACGGAAACATTAAATTTCCCTAAAGATCTTCCTGTTATTTTCTTCCTAGTGAAAGACAATACGGATGTTCCAGGTTGGGAATCCCTGCATAAAGAACAGATTAACGACTCCTTACACGGGAAATTGATGTTGCTTGATGGGGAGCATTATTTGCACCATACCCGATCTAAAGACATTGTCGAGAACTTTAGAAGCTTTCTGGGAGAGATAAAGTAAAAATGAATGAGAAAAGCCTGCTAATACAGGCTTTTCTTTTTTTATATTTTCAAATAAGTGAATCCTTTAGAAAAAAATGATAAATTTATCAAAGCAATTATGGGCACTCTATATCCTAATCTTTATAATAGGAAGGACTGCCAGAGTATGTGTGGAATAGCAGGAATATTAAAATATAATGGACAGCCACCACATGAAGAAACCTTAAAACAAATGACAGGGGTTATGAATCACCGAGGTCCCAATCATGAGGGAGTATGGCTCGATTCTCGCATTGGACTTGGTTTTCGCAGATTGTCTGTAATTGATTTACGTGATGGCAATCAACCGATGACGAATGAAGATCGTACTCTTTGGATTATTTTTAATGGTGAAATCTATAATTATAAAACACTACGAGATCAACTTAAGCTAAAGGGACATCAATTTCAGACGCAATCAGATACAGAGGTCATTGTGCATTTATTTGAGGAATACGGCAAGGACTGTGTCCATCATTTACGTGGAATGTTTAGTTTTGCGATTTGGGATCTTAAGGAACAATCTCTTTTTGCTGCTAGAGATCATTTCGGGATCAAGCCTTTTTATTATTACAAAGACAAAAATAATCTTTTATTTGCTTCGGAAATTAAAAGCATACTTGCAGTGCAAGGGGTACCCAGAAAGCTTCAGTATCAAAGTTTATTCAGCTACTTAACTTTTCAGTATGTCCCGCATCCTGATACGATGTTTGAACACATTCATAAATTAGGACCTGCAGAGCGAGTATTTGTTAACTCGGAAGGTGAAATGAAGATCGAGAAATATTGGGAACCCCATTTTCAACCGGTAGTACGATCTTTAGCAGACTACGCAGAAGAAATTCAGTGGAAATTGAAAGAGTCTGTAAACCTTCATTTACAAAGTGATGTGAATAGAGGATGTTTTTTGTCCAGTGGAATTGACTCTACAGCTATAGCTGCAATGATGAGAACAGAAGAATCCACCAAAACCTTTTCAATTGGATTTGAAGGGTTGAACAATGAAACAATCATTGCAAATCAAACAGCAGCCAAACTGGGGACAGATCATTATTTTCACATCTTATCGCAAAAAGACTTTTTTGAAAGTATCCCGAAAACGGTCTGGCATCTAGATGAACCTGTAGCGGATCCTTCTGCCATTGCACTCTATCATCTAAACCAGCTTGCCAAAGAACATGTTACGGTTGTCTTATCAGGGGAAGGTGCTGACGAATTATTCGGAGGATACAGAATCTATAGAGAGCCAAATGCTTTAAGACCGATAACCTGGATGCCTAACTTTATAAAGGATTCGTTACGAAAATCATTATCCGTATATCCCTATCATTTTTATGGAAAAAATTATTTGCTTCGGGGTCTGACACCTTTAGAAGAACGTTTTTTCGGTAATGCGAACATCTTCAACAAAACCGGTAAGATGAATTTGCTCCACGAATCGGTACACGCTCAGCATAGCTTTTTACATCCCGCGGATATCGTTAAGCCTTTTTATGATAAGACAGCTCACCTAGACCCTACGACAAGAATGCAGTTTATTGATATGAATTTTTGGTTACCTGGAGACATTTTATCAAAAGCAGATAAGCTATCCATGGCTCATTCATTAGAATTAAGAGTCCCATTTTTAGATAAAGAGGTTTTCGAAACGGCTAGTAAAATACCTGTGTCCAATCGGATTGGGCAAAAAACAACAAAACTTGCTTTGCGTAAAGCTATGGAAGGAATCGTTCCGGAAGCTATTGTGAATCGCCCGAAACTAGGATTTCCCGTACCCATTCGTGATTGGCTCAAAACTCCAATTTCAGATATAATGTTCGAACAAATACGATATAGTGGCATTGAAGAAATATTCAATATGAATATCATCGAAGAGATGTTTACCCAGCATCGGAGTAATAAAGGCGACTATTCGCGTAGAATATGGCTAATTTACATTTTTTCAGTATGGTACACTCTTTTTATAAAAGAAGATCTGAAGCAATTAAATAGTGCCGTATTGTAATGGGGGAGTGATTCGTTGAATATTGAGGAACATGCATGGAATAAACATGAACAGCAATTAAGAGAAACTAACATGTTTACTTATACTAGTCCAAAGATAAAGATTATAGATAACCATGAATTAAGAAATCGGCTTGAAGAAACGCTTGAAGAGCTGCCGCAGAAGTTTCTGGCCAAATGGGCTTTGAAAGTAGCAGCTGAGCACCTGGATCATCTGGACCAGCAGCTTGTAAATGACCCGCGGATTGATTTAGGTATAGAAACGCTAGAAAAGCGTATAACTGGTGAGATTAGAGCCTTTGATTTAAGAAAAGTTGGATTCATAGTCAATGAATTGGCCAAAGAGTCCACAACCGAGGTTAGTAAGTATGCTGCCCGTTCTTTTGCACAAGCCATTGCAACTGGACATATGAGAGGACATGCTATGGTTTGCAGTGACTATGCAGTTAAACTAGTGAATTACATATCAGAACATTCTTCAGTTGCAGAGGCAGCTACTAAAGAACGGGAAAGACAATTAAGGATAGCTGAAGAGTTGCTTTGAAATTAAAGCTTTAAAGATGAACATGTATGAGGACGATTCTAAAAGTTAAATAATGGTAATAGTCAATTTATATAATCAAGAGTTATGTAATCTAATGCAACAATAAAAACATTATCAGCACTTAAAGTTTTATGCGAGACTTGATGAGCTTTAAAGCTTAATACTCGTTTAAGATAAATCGATTACTAAATAAGAATCAATTGCTTATGAAAGAGTAGCTATTTTGAACAGGTTTGAACATTGATTAGATAATCATTAATAGACAGTAAATTGGCAATAATTTGGATCAAATTGGTTGGTTCCTTTAATTTACACACTACTTCCTCACAAAACCCGTATTTTGTACATATGTCACTAAGATGCATTCTACTTAGACTATACATAGATCTATAATATGACAATCTAGGGGTTTATATTATTTGATCTATTTATCACTTCCTCTTTCGAGTTCCGAGCAATAACCACATCATTAATTAGAGCCTTGCGATTTCGACTGGCCATATCAATTGCTCAGAGTTTCATCAACCACTTATAGGACGACACACAAATGCATTTAAAAAAACTGTTGAGCTGATTCAACGGTTTTTTTGAAATTCCTACAAGGCATCACATCCAAGTTAAACATTGAGCGATAATCACCCTTTGTTTATATGCGCTAATAACCGGTAGCGAAGCCATATAATCTTCTTCGCTTATTGCACAGTATGTACTAATTTCTTCTTTTTTGAAAAGATTAGATAATAAAGAACTTTGCTGCGTTCTGTAGATATCCCCAAAAGTCCCGACAACAATTGTAAGTCTCTTTTGAAGAGTACTATTATTATTTAACTAATCACCGGAAAACGAATCATAACTGTCGTACCACACCCTACCCCGCTGCTAATGTGGACAGTACCTTGATGTTGATCGACGATCCAACGTGCGATCGATAGCCCTAGACCTGCTCCATGATCCCCTCTACTTCTAGAGGAATCTCCCTTATAAAAGCGATTAAATACGAGTGGTAATTCATGTTCCGAAATACCCACTCCGTTATCCTTGACGGTTACAAGAACTGATTTCCCCTGCCTAAGACACTCAAGATCGATTTGCCCATCCGCCTGCGTAAATTTAATGGCATTGTCCAACAAAATCATGAACAACTGTATGAGACGATTCTCATCTCCATTCATGAGCAATTCCGAGCCTTCGACATGAAGCTGTACCCGCAACTGCTTGTAATCCATTATTGGCTCCATTTTTTTGGCGATCTCTTTAATGATCCCGTCAATACGAACAGGTGTGCATGAGATAACTTCCTCATGTGAACGCCTCTTGCCAGAAGAAGTAGGCCGTCTACCATGTTGCTCATTCTTTTGGTTTCTTTCAGAATGGCTGAAAATTGGAGCACTTTCTTCCTCGATCGTATGATCGGGATGGCGTAACAATATTCTACTTCGGCTACGGTACTTAAAAGGGTAAAGTTAACGGGTGGCCGTTAGCTTAATAAAAAGACAGCCGATCATCTAGACGGCTGCTATCGTGTATGGATTGATCGATCATTCCCCGTAAGCGTAATGATGTTGCTTCAGTCTAAAATAACTGCAATCATATTAACCTGCTCCGTAATTTATAGCGAGGTTACGAACTTCACCTCCGGAAAACGGCTATCCGGTCCTTTCATTAAGATTCCGTCTTGATTTTTCAGATACATATCGAAGAAATTCAGCATATAGGTATTGGTAACGGAGTCCGCTCTATCGGGCTTAATCTTTCCTGTAATGCCCAGCATTTTGAAAATCGGAGAAATGAACTGTACGTCGGTAAAATTCAAATGCTCCGTATTTTCGATATAGAGGACTTGTCCCCCTTCGTCGACCGCTTTGCGCATTCGTTCTAGCTCTAACTTTTTATCTTCCGTTACTTGATCCTCCCACTCTCTGGTTGAGCCCATACGGTTAATTTCTGCATCCGTGTAGACCCGGTTATCCATCACCATTTTTAATTTTTCAAAATAGCTTTCCGAGTTGAGGAATAAAAACGGCTTTTGCAGTCCCTCTCTTTCACGCAGACGATAAAGCCCTCCATCCAGGTCTATGCCAACCGCGATTCGCGGATCGTAAGAAGCGTCATAAGCCGTTGCTCCACCGATAGAATGACCGAACACCCCGACATGGTCGAGATCAATCCAGCCTTTTAGATGACTTGGAATCTGCCCCGATTGGATAAGTTCGAATTGGTCCAGCACAAACACCACATCGTCGGTTAAAACTTTCCCTAACTTGTCGCGATTTCCGCTTTCCGTCCGATAATCATGGTCAGGCGAGAATAAGTCGTTGGTTGTGCTGGTCGTGATTCGACCGTCCGGAAACTCGGTTGCAGATGTGTTGTAGGTGTGGTCGATCATTGCCACGATATATCCGTGACTCGCGAGATATTCGGCTTGCGACGTGTGGAGGAACCTAGAAGAGCCGTTGCCGGGATTCCCAAGGATCAGTGGGTATGAAGTCTTTGCCGTAGAGATTTCCGCTTCCGAATATGCATGACTGGATACGTACTTCAGGTGTTGAAAAGTAAACCCGGGAAGACCATAGTTCGCGGCCATATAACTTAAAATCCGCGTATCGGGAATAAAAGCAGTTCGCTTGCCACTACCAGCTTGAGTCGGATACCATACCTGAACCATCAATTCTCTTTTACCCTCTCTTGCTTTATCAAAAATCTCTTGCCTATTGGTATCCACAAAATGAAACGTTTGCGTTCCTACCTTAAATATGCCTGTCAGTTCAGGGAGTTTAAACACAGGAAAAGTATACATGAGGACCGCTGTTCCGACCAGCATGATCGCTATAGCGGTATAAGCTGAACCCAACAGGAATCGAGGGATTTTTTGGAAACTGCTTTTTTTTAAATAACTATAACTTGAAATGGCTAAAAAAAAGACCGTTATGCAATATGATAAAAACAACTGCACTCTGTATCCTTCCACCGTCCAATGAATGACCAGTAAAACTGCGGCGATCCCGCTTGCAACGAATACTGGAATTATACGCTGACCTTTTTTTAATACAACTGTTAATACAAACAAACTGATGTTTGACAAATATAGCAATAATTCAAACAATCTCATCTCAAGTCTCCTTTAAAAAAATTTCATTTTCATTTGTTCCAATCATTCCTGCCTAGCTAGCCTAACCTCCCCTCCTTTTGCTGCTTCAGTATAAAGACGGTTTCTCAATCCAAAATGTATCAGTTTCGTTACTGTAAACTGCTTATTAGCTAATGAAAAGGCAGCCGATCATTTGACCGGCTGCCTTTTCATTTTGATTGAGCTATCGTTTATCATTAACTAGCTTAATGGATCACATTTGTAGTTTTAATGCAACCTACCACTTATTCCCTTAATCTCCCTTTACTTCATTATCGTTCGGAATTAATTCATACAAGGCACGAACATCACAACCGATGGAATCGGCGATCGATATGGCAATTTTGAGTGGCATCACTCTTTTGTTTTCAATAAAGTCGTAAACTCGTTCCGGTTTAAAAAACAAGTCTTTTGCCAGCCATTCTGCTGACTTTCCGGATTCCATCAATCGTTCATTCAGTAAGCAACGTCCTAGTTCAAATTTCAAGAAGCGATGACCTCCCGTATAAGATAATACTTAACCTTAAGCGTTGTCCATTGCCAGCATGAATATACTTCATAAAGAGTCCTATAACGATGAAGTTCCCCATGCGTCTGCCCAATTGTTGGGCGAGTTCCATCGCGGGCCTTCGTTTCCCGTTAGTTCAACCGTGTTAGACTCCGAAGAACTCTTTTATCTTCAGCCAAGACTCATACCAAAATGTTTTCGATTTATATAGTATGGCGTTCTCTATCTGTTCCTCATTTTTTATTATAAAAACTGCATTATCTGTGGCTTTCAAATTATTTATCTTGGCTGTCTTTTCTATATTGTTCCTCTCTTCTATCTTCACACTCCGCTTATCAACCGAAGTTTCAAACGAATTTTCCTGTTCACGATTGAGATATATGATGCATAATAGCACTGTGTAGAAAATCTGAAAAATCCTCATTGCTATATTGATTAAAGTAGTTATTGAATCGTACATCGAATTTATAAGTATCGGCAATGCAAGCCAGTAGCTCTTTATCACATGGCATGAATTGCATTAGATTTTTTTTCCACTCCTCGATTAATCGTTGAACTTCATCGGAGGAAGGATGCTGATCGACACAAGACGCAATTTGCTTGAATACTTCCTCCATCGATTGAAAACGTTCATCTTTTTCATCTTGTGATAGTTTATCCAACGTTTCATTAAACACATTATACGCTTCTGTTTCACCATAGATGAATCTCGCCTCATTTGCATATTGTTCTTTTAATGGCAAAACGGAAGAATTGTTGAAAATTTGCAAATTACTAATATCATTCCCCGAAACGTATTCTTCGAGAGCAACCATGATGGTTTCTAGTCTTTGTTTTCTCGAAAATAAGGTTTGTCTCTGCTTCTTTAATATTTGATTCTGTTCTTGCCTGGTCAGCTTTAAAATGTCCGCAATTTCTTTCAAGGGAAAATCCAATTCCTTTAAGAACAAAATAGTTTGAAGTTTTTCCAAACTGCTTCGATCATATAAGCGATACCCTTTTTCCGTCAGATGTGTCGGTTTAAATAAATCAATCCTATCGTAATAATGCAAGGTCCGGCTAGTAATGCCTGTAATCTGAACAATATCTTTAACAGCTAATAATGGTTTCTTCATCCCAAAATCCTTTTACTTCGTCTAGTATTTGAGCAGCAGGTGTTATTGTGGCCTCAAAGATTGTTCTTCCTGTTTTTCTTAAATAATATTGGATTAAATAATATCCGCAAGCGTAGCCAGCACTATAAGGCATATTGACCGGTTCAAAGTTTTGAAGTTTGGCGATCTCGTCACCGTAAAGATACGGAGCAAATTTATCAAACCCTGTTAATTGCAATTGCTCTCTAAGGACAGGCTTTATGCGCCTGTTAAGTGTGTCTGCGTTTGTTTTCGTTACCCAAGGGCCGAGCAATTCTTCGCCAAACATGAACATAGCATAGTTTTCAGCTAATCCTTCACTTACAATGAGCTCGCCCAAATTAACGGTGTGATCCCACTGAATAAATTGATATCGCACATTATGGTTGCATTCGTGCGCCAGCGCAGCCTTCATTCGAGAAATCGTGTACTCATTTGGCAAGAGTGTACCCCAGATAAACCCGGGAATGCCCCCAAAGCCACTATATCCTTCGTTTATTGTTAAGGCACTGCTTTCAGGATTCCCTAGTTGAATGGTAAACAAATATTCGGATACGGGGAGACTTATTTCATGCTCTATAAATAGACGGAGGCTTTTCCTTACCGCGTGCTCACACTCTAACCAAAAAGAATCTGATGAAATCAACTCTACCTCAGATGAAATCTGCTGGGTAATCTGATCAGGGGATCGATGCATTATACTATTAAACGTAACAACGTCAAAACCATTCCCCTCTTCAGCTCTAAAAGGGATCTGTTGAATTTGCCATTGTTTCATAAAGGGAGCCATCATTTCATTTCTGAATAATTCAAGTTTTTCCTCGGGCGAAGCTTGGGCAACTTTTTGATAAATGTGGTCTGAACGCAATGTTTTTATGTTCATATCTCTCACTCCTAGTCGTCTATTAGTGAGAATTATGCACTATGACCTAACGTCATAGTCAAGGGATTTGGATCAAATACTGAAAATTAGGTATTTTTATCGCCAGTTATATAAGTTTCTTCCCAGATGGTTCTCCTTTGCCTTAATAATTATGATTACACTGTTGAATCAATTGTTAGATACGAATTTTTTTGCAAAAGGTTACAAACAATTTCGTTGATATTTCAATATAATAGAAACTGATCGTATGGAACGTCGCTCAGTAAATATATAAGCAATAACGCCCTATCTCGTGCTCTATAACATCGTCCACCTTAAGAGTAAGTTAGGTCAGTTTTTATGGAGTATATTGTGTAAACAAGCTTATGCGCGCTTATTTATTGTTATAGACCATATGGATTTGGTTTGAATGACAGACTCATTCGTTAAAATAGGGCGTAATCCCTTTTGAATATAGGTTCTCCACTAACTTGAAAAATTCTTCAGACGACAAATCCTTTTGACGCTGGAGCCAAAGACGAAACAAAGAAAGAGCAGTTGTCAGGTAAAACTCAATGAAGTATGGCGTTAAGGATTGGTTTTGCGGAACGTTTAATTCTAATTGATCCAAAGTGATTTCTTTCTTTAAGCGTTTTAAAAAACGGGCACTTCCATAATCACCCAAAAGGGCATTAAGAACCAGGAGATGTTCTTTTTTATCCAGACAATTGAGCGTATCTTGAACCGTATCCTTCGATAGCTCTTTATTCGCCAATTCTTTTTTTATGTCATTCAATAAGTCATTTTCAACAGAGTCTAACAATTCGTAAATGTCAGTAAAGTATTGATAAAAGGTGCTGCGGTTATATCCTGACTTATTCGAAATTTCCTGAATCGAAATTTTTTCAATCGGCTTTTGACTATATAACTCACAAAAAACTTCTACAAACTTTTGTCTTGTTTTCTCCGTTATTTGGGGTTGCTTTTTCATGTTACCCTCCTACTAGTGAATAAGAATATCATCCGACAAATCATAAAAAACTGATGGTTGATCAAGGAATAATGAAGATTTATAATCACATCATACAACATGTTGTCGGATAATCAAAAGGAATATTAATAAGTAGGGGTGGTTTATATGTCGGCAAAACAAGATAGAATTTTAATTTTTGGTGCAGGTGTCATCGGGAGCATGTACGCAATAAAGCTTATTGAAGCAGGGTTTGACGTTAGCCTGTTTGCACATTCGAATAGATATACATCATTAAGAGAAAATGGCCTGCAGTATATAGAAAAAGGTACAGTTAGATCGATACAAGTGAATGTCATTGATACGCTCGAAAATGACGATGTATACGATTTTATTTTCGTTACCGTTCGTTATGATCGGTCCGAATCAGCATTGTTAGCGCTAAAAGATAATCAAAGCAAAAATATAGTTACGATGATTAGTAATTCAATTGGATTTTCTTCGTGGCTGGATATCGTAGGGGATAGACTTTTACCAGCTTTTCCTGGCTTCGGCGGACAGATTAAAGATGGAGTATTGCATACTCGATTTCTACCAAAGTTTATAGCGGCAACTGCATTTGGAGAAATTAGTGGTGTAGCGACAGAACGCATAGAAAACCTTGCAAAATTATTTAAAACTGCAAAGCTTCCCTACGTTATTAAAAAAGATATGCAAGCGTATCTAATCACACATTCCGTATCAGACATTGCCATGTTGAGTTTTTTGCATTCTGAGAATAAGATTATTGACAAAAAAACAGCCAGAACCAGAAAGACGGCACGCAAAATAACAGTCACTTTAAAAGCGTATCTAAGGGCAATACAAAAAGCTGGCGTTTCAATTGATCCATCAATGCTTAAAATGGTGCTGAAATTTCCAAACTTATTTTTGGATCTTTTCTTTATGACATGGCTAAGAACTAAAATGGTTAGGGATATGATGTTGCCGGATTATGCGAATAATGCTAACAATGAGATTGTGCAGCTGAGTAATGATTTAATAAAATTTTTAAGTCAAAATGATATCAAATCGGAAATACATGTTCAGTAATTTTTTGTTAAAATAGTATGGTGATTTTTAATTTATTTTCATTAAATCCTTCAATTGGGGTTAATCTAAATATGAAAATCGAAATATATAGTTTTTTCGTAACATCCTTGACTAAACTAACGGGAAACGATAATTGAGCAACAACAGCGGCAGTCTAAGACTTTATTTATCAAGTCTTTTTCTGTCGCTGCTTTATTATCCGGGACAGTCAGCTGATAAACGCATTTCAGTATTCAAAGTTTACTCACACCTGGGGTGATTCCTATCTTGGTTGTGGTTCTTGCCTGGATGCTGGCTCATAATATTTTGTACACCTATATCTCTCCTTTCCTTGGGCACTCCTGATTCTCTTGTTTCTTGCTCTGTTTGTTGCCTGGCGTGCTAAAAGGCATGGGTTTCGTCCATCCCAGATCCGTTAAGTAATCCGATTGCCATCCGTCTGCTATTGACTGTGAATTGTTCTTGCACGATCGTGGCAATCATTCATCGATTTGCACCACTGAAAATCATAAAATGCACCACCAAAAACAAAAACCATAAATTACATTAGATCGATATGTGAACCTGACGGAATCATGAATTTCGTCAGGTTCTTTTTGTAGTCTAGTCTTGTAAATCAAAGCAATCTAAGTAAACATAAAGGTTTTATATTACTTAGTATAAGTACACTTTACTTTTGTTAAAAATAAGTTTATAATTTGCTTCAAGAGGTGATGGTCATGAAGAAAGATTTTGGTGATTCAATATCCAATAAGGTTTATGAATATCGTGTACTTGCCAGAATGTCTCAGCAAGAATTAGCAGAGAAAGTCGGGGTTTCCAAACAAACCATTTTCGTAATGGAAAAAGGGAATTATGTTCCGACTCTGCTATTGGCTTTTCGAATTGCCGATTTTTTTAATGTTGATGTAAACGATGTTTTTACTTATTTGAAAGGAAATGATCAAAATGAAAATTAAGTCTATTTCTGATATCCATAACGCAATTTTTCATCCTTTAAAGTCCTGGGCTGAGCAATCTACGGGAAATTGGAATATTCTCATTGGAGTCGGTTTTTTACTGCTCATGGGTAGTGCGATTTTTACCTATGTATTTTATAAGAAGATTGGGCAAGACGATGAACGGACAAATAAAATCTTTTTGAAAAGCAGTTACTTTATGCTGTTGACAATTATTCTATGTGACATGATTTTTCCTAAAGAGTATATGTGGAACATCTTTTTCTTGTTCAAATATGCGCTAGCATTTTTAGCTGGTGGAATTTACATGGCCATCCAGTATAAAAAGGATTTGTCGTAAGGAAGGGTCGCAGAGCGAGGGCCAGCTAAGGATGGGGATTAGACAATGTTGATAAATATGCTAACTAAGTGATATGGAAGTTCAATAGGTGCAATCGGGTTGTAAAATAAATTGCTAAAATCAAAATATCCTTTTATGTTCCTTCCCCCCTCTGCTTCTAGCGGCAATGGTTACATGTTCTTGTCCTTTGATCGCGACAAGAACATGTATTCATAAATCAAAAAAACCTCGCTCTGCCCCGCCTCTTATGAGACTATTATATCGGTGAGTGTATACAAACCATGTAATGCTTGCTGTTAATAATGCTGACGAAATCAAGGCTGTAAGAACACTATATGTTTGCCAAATAAGTATCGTTGACCAATCTAATACACAGCACATTATACACAGGGCAATCGTAGCAATCAGCAAAATAGCTGTTACGATTATTCGCTTTTTTGTCATTGACTGCCGCTCATTCGTTTTCCTTCTGCGTAATCCTAGTAGAAAGAACAGAACGGCCAATAGGCAAAAAATAATTGTGGTAGACGATAAAATGATGTCCAAAAGCTGTGTGCTGCTTATTTCATATGACTGCGTTAGATTGCCGTCTAATATATCTTTAACTCTTAGTACAATGCTTCTATTGATATTTGCGCCGTTGGTCAGCAAGCAGACGGCTGTTCGTTCATTGGGCAGTATAATCACTTCGGTTCCAAAATTCGGATTTCCCCCGGGGTGCTCTATAATCGTTTGGTTGGCGTTTACCGTCCAGCCCGCCGCATAATACATTTCGTTGACAGCCGGAACAGACATATCACCCTGATGTGATTTTTCGATAACCGTATGGAATATTTCGGGTATGTCCTTCACAATACCCATCTGTATGCTCATCCAACGCGCCATATCTTTTGTACAAGAAATGATGTAGCCTGCGGGTTTATTCCCGGAATAATCCGGTGCGTTATATGGAGTTGTCATAAAAAAGGAAGAACGGTAGCCCTGTGCCAACTGTCCGGTGGCTTGAGCATCTTCTTTATAAACATACGTCTGGTGAAGACCTAACGGCTGAAATACCTGTTCCCTCATAAAGTCTTCATAGCTTTGTCCCGACACAATCTCAATAACCAAACCCAATACGTCATAATTAACGGTTCCATAGCTATACTGTTCACCGGGAGGGAACGCCAACCCAGCATCTACCAGCTTTTCCACAGTCTTTTGCAGCAAATCTGGTGTATTGCCTTGTGGAATATTTTGAGAATGCCTACTATTTGTTAGGCCGCTAGTATGGTGAAGAAAGTTATTGAGTGTAAGGCTTGTCATATCAACAGGTTTCCCTTGATACTTTAACGTAAACCAAGGTAAATATTTTTGGACAGTGTCAGTCATTGACAGCAGCCCTTGCTCCTCCAACAGCAGAATGCCCATGCCGGTAAAGGCTTTACTGACCGAGGCCAACTCATATAGTGTATTTTCACTTGCAGACAACCCACTTTTACGGTCTGCATACCCGGAAGAAAAGTAGAACATTTCATCATCAGCAAGTATCGAGATTGACATTCCCGGCACACCTGATATACGACGGGCATCATCCAGCAACGCGTGTATTGCCGCAGATTGCGTATCTGACAACGACGCATAACTTTGTGTTGCGAATCCTGAGATTAATATAAGTATCGTTATCACACAAACAATAGTCTTTTTCATAAACTCTCCATATCGAAAAAATTATGCGAGGATAATATAAACAACCCGTAGTACGCCTTATCCACCTAATGTATCGTTCCATTTTACTTAATGCTAGACGTTCAATAATTAGATTACAATTGTAAACTTCACAGACCCATGTATATTATTTCTTGTTTCGCAAAAAAGACCCCTCTGATTGCTTACCGGAAAGGTCTCCTTTCTTTTATAAAAATTCCACCCTATTATGATAAAGCTCAGCGTAGGCAAGTTTCATTAATCTTTCCATGTTACCTGCCATCCATATGACTGAAGTTTAAAGTATTTACTAAACTCCGCGACTACGGACTTCGCATTCTCTTTCGATGTTGCATGAAATATAGTTATATCGACTATATTACAGTCTGAAATTTCCTCCAAACCTTTAAGTCTTGATGCATCTACTCCAATCTGCTTTAGACTCATACAATTTTTGAGTATTGTTAAATCTCCAACCGGATAAGTGAACTGCTTTAATTTCTTCAATTCTCCTATAACCTCTATGTGTGATTCATCTATTGCACAGCTATCTGTCTCAAAAACCGTTAGATTCTTTAAAGCTTTTAAGAATGATAAATGTGGTATTGTCACTTGTTTGAGCTCTAGTTTTATTAACTTACTAAGGTTTGAAATATAAAGCAGGTCGCCAACCTCCATTTCTTCTAAACTTAGTTCCTTCAAATTTTTTATAGTTCCTATTAATTCCATTTCAATTGAGTTCATTCTACATAATCTCAAACTCTTTAATTTCTTTATATCTTTCAGTTTATGTATATTTTTTAATGGAAGTCCTATTAATGTTAGCTTCCTTAACCCATCTAAAGAAACCAAGTACTTCAAATCAGACTCTTTAAAAGCTTCTGATCCTATCACAAGTTCTGCTAAAGAAGTCAACCGTTGAAGTACATCAAAATTAGTAATTTCATCCGCATGTATAATAAGTTCTTTAAGATTAACCATATGGGTTAAAATATCCAAAGATATTGCTCCGTATTTTTGAGCTTGATCAGCTCTAATAAATACCATTCTCTTTTTTTTCAATGTTTTTGAAGATACAAAACCACTCTCAACATCGTCTTTAAAATACTCTTCCCAAAATCCGCTTACAGGGATAAGGCTTTTCTCTTCGATATTCCAATTAGTCAAAGCCAAAATATCATCTAACAAACTTCCATTTTCACGAGATAATATGATTACATCATCTTCTTCACGAATACCAATACTACTATTTCTGAGGCTCGAATTGATAAATTCAAAGAAATGCCCCAAACTTTCCGCAATAACATAGGAAAAATTAGAATTGTGATCTATAGTAATAATTTGCCCATAAATGCCCTTTTCTCCGGGGTCTAAATCTATTGCCAAAAATGAGCCACCACCATCTTCAGCAAAAGGAATCCAGCCTTCTCTGTAGTTCCCATCTTTTATTACATCTGATTTGCTGGATATAATATCGTATGCTGATTCCAAAAGGGACTTCCAGTTGCTTACTATCGATTCAATGTTCATCCAACCAAGACCAGCCATAACACCAAAAATCTGCTCTCCTTCTCCATTAGAATTCATGTATAACTTTCTGAAATCTTCTGGAAATTTGCAGTTCATCATGCTCTCGAAAAGATCTATTTCTGATTCCTCAAGTGCTGGATTCAGTAATTCCTCTACATTTGGTATATGCGATTTTAATGTCTCAATAAGTAAACACTCTTCTTTTTTATTAGCTAACGACATATAGTGGCCCCCATTCTACAGAGTCATAATAGTTTCAGTAAACATCCTTGGTTGATCATCAATCATTTTGTTATGATTCATCTTCAACAGTTCTATCAATAATTAATTCTATCTTACATATGGAGCATCTATTTCCCAATTTAGCAATATCGTATCATGAATTTGTAAATATTGTTGTATTAAGTCATATACAAAAACCTAAGAGTCATCTTAGGGGTTGATTTTATCTCTATATAAACTTCAATCACAACTAATTTTTCACCCTATTTATGATACGGTTCTCCTTATACGCTATAACGGCTAAATTTCTTTCACAATTTAAAAAGGGATATCGAGAAAATCGATATCCCAGAATAGACTCTTTACTAAGTTGACTTTGGTGCAGCGGCCGACAACATCCAAATGTGCTCAACACCTCAACACATTTTTATTGTAAATCTAAGTATAGCTTGCCCTCTTTTATTGCGGATTTGTTGTCAAAATTCCAGCAGTCTTTATAAAGACTCGTTGTGGTAATTGCAGAGTCGCTACAATAAGTTCAGCCACATCTTCAGGCTGCATCATCCTGTCTTCGTCACCTATTTTCAGACCAACATTCGCCGCCAATTCCGTATTAACCGTGCTTGGGGTCAAAGCAGTTACGAGAATATTGGATTTCCTCACTTCATGCATGAGAGATTCTGTGAATCCCAACACTGCGAATTTGGAAGCACAATAGGCAGAACCGTTGGCAATGCCGCCCGGGTAACATAGTACGTCCCCATGAGGTTCGTTTGAATGATGCGCTCCCAAGCCTCCGTTTCCATCTCAAGTACGGTCCCAAACTTCGCTACACTCGCATTATTGATGAGAATAT
Organism: Paenibacillus sp. FSL R5-0636; assembly: GCF_037974255.1. NCBI lineage: Bacteria > Bacillati > Bacillota > Bacilli > Caryophanales > Paenibacillaceae > Paenibacillus > Paenibacillus sp. FSL R5-0636. The sequence continues at coordinate 3,691,482 of NZ_CP150232.1, read as the reverse complement.
CAATGGTTCCAAGCTTTTCTGCCAGCGTATTTATTGCTAGTTCAGCTTATTCTTTATTGAAAATATCGGCGGTAACCTGAAACACCTTGACTGCATACGACTTCCCTAAAAATTCTGAAGGCTCTCCAAATCGGCAGCGCTTCTAGCCATGATACCAAGATGTACGCCTTCTTTCGCAAGCGCAATAGCAGCGGCTTTCCCGATTCCCTTCCCTGTTCCAGGGCTAAGACTTGGGGGACCAACAATTTAAATCCTCCATGTAAATGACACTGAAAGTAATCGGCGGCAAGTGGAAGCCGGTTATTCTTTGCCACCTTACCGAGGGAGCCAAAAGATTCGGAGAGCTTCGCCGCGATATGCCAGGCATCACACAAAAGGTGTTGACTCAACAATTAAGGGAACTTGAAGATGATGGCATCATTCACCGAAAAGTATATACGCAAGTGCCTCCAAAGGTGGAATATAGTTTGAGCTTTTGTTCAAGTTCCAATACTGTTCCGTTGGTGGTAAATCATGCTGGTCTGTAACAGTTGCCAAAATGCTGTAGAACCCATTTCACCATCACATTCAATACTTCTTTCAAGGTACCATCCACCTCTTGAGTTTACGTAAATGATTTCACCCAGTGAGAGACTAGATCTTCCTTTGAATACTCTTTCTAGCTGCTCCGGGTAACGAATCTATCAAAAAAGGACCCCATCGTCGTTGACGGTGAGCACGAACCGATCATCAGTATAGAATTGTGGGATGCCGTCCAGAAGTTCTGCAAAAATCGGGGCGTGAAATAAACCCTCGTCCGTTCAATGATCGCGTCCGTTACCTGCAGGCGGCCTTGCGAGGATAAGACGACCGGCAAACGAATTATGCACCCAGGACGGTTTGAAATACAAATTGCCGGTTGTATAATTTTTCGATTACAGAGCAAGATAATACCAGATAATCACTTTAATCATGGAGGAGAAGACTATGGTTAAAAAAGACCCTCAAATGAAGAATCATCAAATGTCTACATGGCTTGATGAATTAAAACAGAAATTGAACCATATGGATGATGCCGAAGTCGTTGAGCACAGAATGGGTACCAGTGCTTCAGTCCATCTTTTATACATAAAAACGTTAATCGATCAAGAGCGTTTAAACGAGGCGATTATTCAGCCACTTTATCGATCTGTCGGCAATTCACTTTCTTCATGCATAACCAATGCCAAAGTTTCGGAAGTTCTATCGATCGAAGATGCTGAGCAAAAAATAATGCAAGGATTTATTCTTCTAAACGATTCAGTCAACAATCAATGGTTAGGCGTCCAGTTGGAAAGTTCTTTGGGTCGGGCAGTTGAACCTTCCCAAACGGAAACGGTTATATATGGAGCGAAAGACAGCTTCAGTGAACAAATCGATAAAAATATTACAATGTTGCGCAGACGTTTGCCTATAACTACATTAAAAACGGAAAGCTTTACTATCGGTTCACTAAGTAAAACGAAAGTTGTGTTACTGTACATAGACGGATTAATTAATCCAGAATTTGTATCCCTTGCAAGAAAGAAAATTAACAGTGTGGATTTCGATCAATTTTTAGACTCCTCTCAGCTTGCAGCTTTTATTGAAGATCATAACCATACGGTCTTTCCGCAGTTTCTACAAACGGATCGGCCGGATGCCTGCGCCTACGCCTTAGGTGAGGGAAAGCTGACGATATTGGTTTCCAATTCACCGTTTGCCTTAATTGCTCCCATTACTTTTTTCCATCTAATGCAATCGCCGGAAGACTACTTCCTTCGTTGGCCGGTAGCCAGTTTTTTACGTATAATCCGGTATGTAAGTTTTATTGTTTCTTTGACGATGATTCCTTTTTATGTTGCGTTAACGACATTTCATTACCAAATGGTTCCGCTGCCGCTTCTTTACGTATTGTTGGAATCGAGAAGCAAATTGCCCTTTACTCCGTTTGCGGAAGGATTTTTCATGATCATAACGCTGGAAATCATCAAAGAAGCAAGTTTGCGAATGCCGACCAAAACCAGTCAAACTTTAGGGGTTATCGGTGGTATCGTCATTGGACAAGCTGCAGTAGAAGCAGGCTTTGCAAGTAAAGTACTGATAGTGCTGATGGGTATATCCGCTATTGCTTTCTTTTTAGTTCCCAATTATCAAGTGACAAAATCCATGGTGCTGATACAAATTCTTTTTCTTGTCCTTGCATCGTTTCTTGGGTTGCCGGGAATCGTGATCGGGCTAATCGGGATTCTTGCACATCTCCATGCATTAACGTCATTAGGTCAACCTTATTTAGCACCGATCGCTCCTTTTTATGGGAAGGATTGGAATGACCTCTTTATCCGCGGCCCTTTAATTTGGATGAAAACGCGTCCAAAATATCTAAAACCACTACGGAAATGGCGACAGGAGATGAAGAAGTGAAGAGTTTATCCTTATATAATCGAACTTCCACCCTTGGCGGTATCTATTTCCTTCTCTTAGTGAATCGCATGCAAATGCATTATTTCATTTTAATCATGCCGGCTTATTTGGTTCATTCGTATATGGTTTGGGGAATTGTCGTGATGGGGCTACTGTCCCAACTTAATTTGATGATGATGTCCAAATGGTTTACTTCAAGTTATGCAGCGAAAGGCTATCAAGGATTTTTACAGCTTTTCGGGAAACGGGCGGTTCAAGTTTTCGCAATACTTGGTTTTTTGATAATATTGTTAAAAATTTCAGTCATCACACTGGGATACGTTGAAATGCTCCATAGTTTTATTTATCCATCAATGAATAAAAAATGGCTGATCCTAATGATTCTTTTGATCAGCTTATTTGTGGCTTCACATGGAATGGAGAACACATTGCGTTTTGTCGTCATCGCCTTTCTTTGCGGGGCTTGGATCGTAATCGTGTTTATTCCTTTTTTCTTTCCGCCGATTGCAAATTACCGCGATTTGTATCCTCTCATACCCACCGAATGGTCAGGACAATCATGGCAAGGTTTGTTGTTTATTTGGTCGGCATTTTCCGGTCCAGTATATTTGGTCTTTATGGTTCCATGGTTAAGCTCCAATAAAAAAATATCGAAATATCTGGTCATTGGAAACATGCTGACGATCCTGGAATATTCATTATTGTTCATTGCTTCGGTATTATTTTACGGTTCGAACTTCTTAAGCAAGATCAATTTCCCGATAGGATATATGGGAAGCTACATTCAAACGAGCGGTTTAGAACGAATCGATTACATCCTTATCTCTTTCCATATGTTTAATTATGTGTTTGACATTTCAATTCTTCTGTTGTGTTTTTATGGAGCCGGAAGAGTCTTTATGAGAAAAATGAACGAACGCACGACTCGGATCAGATTATTGTCGAGTTGGTTCGTCATTTTGATAAGCATCATCTTAATGGATCAATGGTTATGGCAAACGGTTCCGGGTCAAAAGATGTTACTGAACATTCAAATCTGGCTCAGCGCATTCATTTATTTACTTGTTCCTACGATCCTTTTCACTGCAGTTAAACGAAAGGAGAGTATGTAGGCATGGTATCATACAAGCACTATGGTTTATTAGCGAGTGTATGCCTTATGTGGATGGCCGGCTGTTCTTCTCCATATGTCGAGAACAATTTGGTCGAAGAGATCGCTCCGGTAGTTTTCTGGTCGGTTGACGAGGGGACGGAAGGAAAGTTGAAAATCAGCACTTTAGTACCACCGCTCATCCAAGAAAAAAAACGTCTTCTCTCCAAGGAAGTCGATCTGTTAAAGCAGGGAGGCAGGGAGTTTAATTTAATTTATTATCGGGAATTAAAGCAGGGGCAGCTGCGAATGTTATTAATCAATGAGGAGCTGGCAAAAAAAGGAGGAATTGAAAGGCTGATCAATACGATATTGGTTGATCCCGATATTTCAATGCGTGTCTATTTGTTGATTGTCAGAGGCGATTTTGATGAATACATAAAAAATCAATTGACGAAGCAAGAAAACCAAGATTATTTTCTTTATCGGATGTTAAAGCATTACGAGGAGCATAACCAAGGTGAAATGAGCATCGTCAATATTCATCAATTTATGAAGATGTTATATTCCCCTCTTAAGGATCCGATCCTGCCGGTTTTTCATTCGGATAAGAACAATTTCAATTACGTAGGGACAGCCTTATTCCAAAAGGATAAAGAAGTAATGGTCATTCAAGACGTGGACGATGATATTTTTCAACTTCTGGATAACGATCATTTCCTAAAAGTCTTGGCCATTCCAAAGTTATCTATCAGTTTAGGACGTATTCGATCCGATGTTCGCATGAAATTATCGAGGGACTATTCATCCTTGTCTTTACATGTGGGATTGAACGGAAGAATAGAGGAATACCAGGGAGAAATGAATATTCAAAGTGAAGAACAATCGGAACATTTAATTAATGAGCTTGAGCTCTACCTTCAGGAACAAACGTCGGATTTATTAAAAAGAATGCAACGGTGGAAAGTGGATCCCTTAGAGGTCGGAACCCATTCGCTTAAGCCGTTTTCTAAAGAAATAACGGATGAGCAATGGTTGAAATATTGGGAAAATATGAAAATTAATGTTGACTACGACATCAAAGTACATCCTTTAATTAATGGAGCGGTTGATGTGAGGTAGCACCAAGAAGTTTGTGTAAGCTAGGGAAAGTAATTCTTTGGATTGCCTGAGTGGTATGGGTGTTCGTTGGAGTGGAGGGGCCCCCACCCCAACGAAACTAGAGCAGCATTACTCTTCTAGCATGGCGAAACGGGATATCGTAGTGGTTGGAGAGTAATGGCTGCCAAACATACTTTCAATAAATCGAGCTACGTCACGCGTTCCCATTCCACTTTTGTACATCTGGATAACAGCCTCTTCCAGCTTCCTCACTGGTCATGAACTGCTGGATTTCCGCCTTCATGATGGACTTCAAATTATCTTTGACAAACTGGGTGACAAGATTTCAAATAGATTATTAAGCATGTTTTCGTGTAGAATACTCATCGAGTAGGGATAAGAAAATTGACAGTAAGGAACTTTATCCTGAGCTTGTTATTCTCGAGATTTTCGTAACTCTTAAAAAATCGGCTCCATGAGGCTCACAAATCGATTTATTGGTGCTTGCTTTGGCTTCGAGATGTGGTTTAAATCACACAACAACACTATATGTAGGCTAAGGAGTAGTTAATTTATTTAGTAGCCGTCATTTATGATACGGTTCAGCCCGATTTGTCCTCACCGCGGGATACATCTGTTCCAAGCTTTCAGCCACGTTTAGATTCTATTGTGATTGTGCGCCCTGAGTCTGAACCAGCTGATCTTCTCAACTGCTGTGTTGCGGTCCCCATCTGCAGTTTCCGGGCAATCTGCTTGTTGCGCATTCCTCTGATACCTTCAATAGTCCTCCTTGCTTCATTTAGAGTTATATATACTGGTTTTCTCAAATTAATCACGTAATCTAGTGCTCCGAATAATAAAAAAAGCCCGCAAGCTAGGTACCTGCGGCTTTGAATTTTATTTAGGATATGTTGTAATTTATTATTATCTCTCCCCTCCCCAACAAAGCCATAGCCCCCTTTTATGGAGTTGCTTGTGGAAGCTACAGCAAAGGCTATACGCGTTGAATCGTGGCTATCACGACCCCGGCAAATCCAATGCCTAACTGCACCAGTATTTCCGTGCTCCTAGGAGGACACGCTATGCGATTTTCAAGTGGCAATCGCCTCTTTCTGTTCCTTAGCTTTTGGGAATCCTTGATCTACTCCTTGTTCTCTACGACTATCACGCAAGAGCTCGTACGTCACATACACCGGTCGCCCTGTTCGTGGTTCCAGCATAATCTCGGCATCAATGGCAAACACCTCACGCAGCGTCCGTACCGTCATTACACGCTCTGGCGAACCATGCTCCACCACCTGGCCCTCACGAATCGCCACCATATAGTCGGAGAAGCGTGCTGCCAGATTCAGGTCATGCAGCACCATCACAATCGTCACCTGTTGACTGCGATTCAGTTCATAGAGCAGTTCCAGCACTTCAAGCTGATGCGCCAGGTCCAGATAGGTGGTGGGTTCATCCAGCAGGATCAGATCGGTTTGCTGGGCGAGAGCCATCGCAATCCATACGCGCTGACGCTGACCGCCAGATAGCGTATCGACCTCACGATGCTCAAACGCTGTAAGCTGTGTAACCGATAGGGCCCAGGCTACTACTTGCTTATCCTCTTTGGAGAGCTTGCCGAAGCCCCGTTGATGTGGAAAACGCCCATAGGCGACTAATTGACCGACCGTCAAACCGCTTGGTGCGGTCGGCGTCTGCGGCAGAATCGCCATCTGCTTGGCCACTTCCTTGGTGGACAGCGTGCGGATATCTGCACCATTCAGATAAACCGTACCATTATTCGTCTTAAGCAGCCGACCAACTACCTTTAGTACGGTTGATTTGCCGCATCCATTGGGACCAATAATCGAGGTAATCTGTCCACGCGGAATCTGCAAGTCCAGTTCTTGTACGATAAGCGTGTCATTATAGGCAATATCGATTTGTTGCGCTGTAATACTTTCCATGACGTCCTCCTAATTGGCCTTCGATAGTAAATAAAGAAAGTACGGAACACTGATGACCGTAATGACAATTCCCGTCGGCACATCTCCCCCCAGGCTAACCGTGCGCGTAATCGTGTCAGCAAGTACCACGACTAATCCCCCGGTCAGGCTGGCAGCGGGAACGAGCAATTTGTGATCGGGCCCGACCAGTTTTCTTGCCATATGCGGAGCGATCAAGCCAACGAAAAAGAAGCTTCCACCTACGGCCACACTGCCAGAGGATAAAGCAACCGCAGCGACCGACAACCCCAAAAACTGCCGCTTCACGGCAAGACCCAGCCCTACTGCCGTCTGATTGCCCAGATGGAGGGTGTTGAGTATGCGAGACTTGTAGAAAATATAGCCGAGTAAAATCAAGACCCATGGTCCCAGTACGGAGATATAGCGCCAATCAGCGCCCCATAAGCTTCCTGCCAGCCAGTGCAGCATGAAATCCATCTGCGAATCATTCAGCTTGAGTGTCAGGAAGGTGGTCAGCGCTTCATACCCGCTTCCGAGTGCGACCCCGGTTAAGATCAAACCGATTGGTGAGATATCTCGCCCACGGCGATACGATAATAAGAAGATTAATCCCGCCGCCAACAATCCGCCAACAAAGGCCAGTAGTGGCAGAGCAATAAAGGAGCCCTTTCCTGTTGATGCGATGAATACGACAAAGAACAGGACAAACAAACCTGATCCCGAACTAATCCCCAGCGTCCCCGGACTAGCCATGTCATTGCGCAGCAAACTCTGCATCACGACCCCAGACGCTCCCATTCCCAGACCTACCAAGATCGACAGTGTGATTCGTGGCAGGCGAAAATCGAACACGATCAGATTTTGCTTGTCTGTACCGTTTCCCAGGAGAACATTCAGCACTTCTAGCGGTGAAAGATTCATTTTGCCAGAATTCATGCTAATGACAGCAAACATAAGGATGAGCACCATAAGCACTATATTGACGATTATGCCCCTTTGCACCGTATAACGCTGCTTGATCATTCAGCTTCCCTCCTTTGCTTGCGAGCCAGGAAGAGAAAGTACGGCACACCAATGATAGAAAATATAATGCCAATCGGTGTTTCGAACGGCTTATTGATCAAGCGTCCAGCCAGATCGGCCGACACGGTCAGCAACGCACCATATAGCGCAGCTGCCGGAATAATGTAACGATAGTCGACACCGATCATGTATCGCACAATATGTGGGGTAATCAGACCAACAAAACCGATGGGGCCAACTAAGACAACAGCCAATCCAGTCAGCACGAGCACGATAATCGTCGATAACCCCTTGACAAGTCCGCTACGAATACCGAGTCCACTTGCCACATCATCCCCCAAACTGAGCAGTGTAACAGAAGGAGATAGCATCAGCGCCAGCAGCACACCTCCAACAAATAGCGGTGAGATAATTAGCAATTCCCCCCACTTGACCCCCGCTGTACTGCCTGCCGTCCAAAATGCCAATGCTCGACCCAGGTTATAATTGATCGCTAAATACTGACTGAGTGCGCCAAATAGCATGGAGATGGACAGTCCTGCCAGTACCAGCCGCTGAGGCGTCATCCCGCGCTTGCCGAGTGACGCGATGAAATAAGTGATCCCGGTCGCGAGCGCTGCTCCCAGACAAGCAAACAGCATCATCTGCCCATACGAATAACCCGGCAGAAAGGCCAGGCAAAGAGCAATCGCGAATGCTGCCCCAGAGCTGATCCCCATCAGCCCGGAGTCGGCCAGCGGATTGCGCGTCGTTCCCTGCATAATAGCCCCACATACCGCAAGGCTGCACCCGACGATCAGATCGGCTACGGTACGCGGAAGACGTAGGGTTTGAATAATTTGATGCTCAGTGAGCGTTGGATCAAATCGGAAAATAGCCTCCCATGCAGTCGCTAACCTCATGTCGGCGGCACCGAAGCTAATCGACGCCGCCGACATGAGAACCGTTAATCCAAGCCCTACCACCATGTACATGGCGAAGTTCACCGCCCCACGGCGTTTTTGTTCAGGCTTGTTTTTCATTACGTTTTCCTTTCCTTACCTACTGACAGTCATATTTGTAAATTGGAGTACTTCTTAATACCTTGTCAAAACCCTTATTGAGGCATTGCCAGCAATTGATTGATAATATGATCAATCAATGCACTGGAAGTCATTATATCCGTGGACCAAGATAGCGATGTACCCACCGTTATGATCCGATTATGTTGCACAGCAGGTAGTGATTTCCAGACCGCATTATCAGTTGGAACTTCCGTATCTCCTATAGCGATTAGATAATCCCCTATGTAAGCAGCCAATACCTCCATAGAGATATCTCCCCAATATTTATCTGCGTCAATAATATCAGTTTGAACTTTTGATGGTGCTTTCATTTTAAGTTCATTATAAACAAGCTCGCCAACCGCATGTTTGGCTCCAGCGATATAGTTACTTTTATCACTGAATTCCCCCATAGTAATCGTCACGTCTGAAAGACCTGCATTCTGAAGGGCTAACTTCGCTTCTTCGATTTTTCCGGCATAAGCACTCAGAACAGCTTTAGCCTCTTCCTGCTTGTTCAAAACATCGCCAATAAAATGTATACGCTCTTCTGTAGTCATATCACCATAAGGGACATAAATTGTCGGGGCAATTTTGGATAAATCTTCATAATTTTCATCACCCCATGCTAAAATGATCAGATCAGGCTCAAGAGTCATGACATCTTCCGGCTCCATAGCTATTTTAATGGAGTCTGTAATCTGGTTAGCAAAAACAGCCTCTTTCCCGTCCCTTGCTGCTCTCGCCACACCTAGAGGAGTTACACCGAGGGCTACCACATCACCCACTAAGTAATCGACTACAACACGCTGAGGGTTGTTAGGCACCTTAACGTCACCCTTTACTGTGGATATCGTTCTCGTCTGCGAGACTGCTTCTGAAGCTTTCGTCTCCGATACTTCCGGTTGTGTCGTCTGTTGTGTCTGTGCAGGGTTTGGATTTACCGTTCCCCCGTTATTCGATGGCGTTCCCGACGCACATGCCGACAATAACAGCATCAAGCTCATCGCCGCCGCCAAGATCATTTCTTTACTTCTTACTTTTCCAAACATGGTTGATTCCCCTTCTCTATAAGACTGGACTAGACCTGCTAGTTCCCTCTCATAGTAAAGAAAATGAGAATCATTATCAATACCATCAACCTGCATGGATAGTGCGTTTATTTTCCGATAATCACTTGGTGTCATCTTGTAATACTTCTTAAACATCCGAAACAGATTTTTCTCATCTGCAAAACCAGATCCTGTTGCGATCTCTTTAATGGTTGCTTCTGTATGCTTCAAGTCATGGCAGGCAGCTTCAATCCTTCTCTGAATGAGGTACTCCTGTAAGCTCATGCCTTCCTTCTTTTTGAACAGCCGCGTCAATTGCCCGCCACTGATCCCAAACATATCGGCAATTTCTTGAAACATAATCGGCTGCATGTAATGTTTATCGAGGTATATCTTGGCAGAACAAGCCGGATCTGGCTGGAGATACCGAATCTCACCACTCTCAAAATCTCTGTAGACCCCATGAATCAATTGATATAGAAAACTTTTGGCCTGCAGCTGATCCATCGCTTTGCCGCGGTTCCAGCCATTCATCATCTGTTGAAACCAATCGAGTAGCAAGATAGGATTACTTGGTGTATAACCAAACTGTTGAACAAATGGGTTCACTTCCTCCAGTAATTGCTGCAGGTGCCTCTTGAAAAAAAGAGGTAATTCTGCTTTATAAAACACCATAAAGGTCTTTACATTCTCCCCTATAGGTGAAATACTGAGCAGGCTCCCCTTCCCTCCGTGAACTAAACCAAAGCGTTCCATTCCAAATGTGGTTTCATTCAGTTGAATTTGTGCTTCTCCTCCACATGCATAGATAAACATACTACTAGGCATTTTATACTGCTCCAACGGGTATTGGGACGCTACATTCTGAAAACGCACGTCTATTAATGTAATGATCGAACGTGTCCAAATGTGGGCCATCGTATCGATCATCTCCGGTGTAAATACCTGGCTTGCTGCTGCTTCGTCTTGCATCTATCTGCGCTCCCTCATCTCACTTTTTCCATTTTATATATCACCTATCAATTGATATTGATTATCAATATCATAATTCATGAGGTAAGTATATCATCATTAAGTGACATTGGGGACAGGGGCCGAATAAATGTATAGAATCCTTATCTAGGATGCTTTCATGAACGGTCATCGTTGCATCAACCCCACCTTTAAACACAGATATCGTAAAAATGAACGTTTCAGCGGGCTTCCGCTTCGAGAAATTTAGAAGAACATCGAATCGGCAATCACAAGTTCTTGCCCTGAACAAAAGACAAGAACTTGTTCCAATAAAAAAACCGCGCCCAGCGCGGATTCCAGTGAGACTATGTTCTTGTCCTCTGATCGGAGAATCGTTTCTCAATCTCAGCAGAAGATATAGTTTACAGCTAAATATCACGAAGCAGTGAAGTATTAAGCTCCGCTCTCCCCAAGTAGCCGCTGCAGATAACGGGGCGGTTAATGATTTCATACATTTTTTTAAGATCGGAAATGTACTCTTGGCTCCAAGTTTCAAACGAATCGAATTCCGCCATTGATATTTGATGGTACTCCGGGGAGTCGGTTACCCCCGTTAGGACCTCATATGCATAAATATTGTCACCAAACTTTCCTACAGATTGGTATCTACCTGTTTTCAGGCGGATATAATCGGTATATCTCACGGTCTTCCCTCATCCTTTCATTGATTTCATCATGTCTATTTTCTTAATCTTGTATAAATCTAACTCCGCAGCAACTCGTCCCGCGCTTCCGTCAGTGCGAACCCCAGCAGATTTCTACCCCGCCATTTCACGGGATTCTCCGCATCTGGATTGGACTGGCCCATGCCGATCCCCCAAATACGGTCCCGCGGGCTAGCCTCCACAAGGATGCGGTTCTTCGTCGAGTTAAGATAATCGTTAAGCTTCGGATTCTGCGAAAATTTGGCCAAGCTGGCTCTTTTGACGATACCGTAACATTCCTTATCCCAAATATCTTTGTCAAAGTTTTGGACCGCACGTCCAAAAGCCTTCATCTCTTTTGGGTGCTTAGCTTTAAGGATGGACTCCAGCATTTCGTCATCGCCGAACAACCTTGCCTTTTCGGCCATCATAAACTGCTCGGCGCAGGAGTACTGCGTTCCCTCTACCGTGAACGGGCACATCCACCATTGGCTGAAGCAGCTTTTATCGACGCTCCCGTCCTTAGGCGGTGTATGTCCCCAAAAAAATACGAATTTGAACTTTTTTCCTTCGTTATATACTTTTCTTAACTCATCGATATTGTAAATCATCGTTAACCCTCCAAATTTCTCCGATATAAGCGGGATGGCCTATGCCCCGCATTTTCGGTATAATGATCGGTCTCCACTACAAGATCTGCAACTTTACGCCGGAAGGCCGCCTTCAACAGTTCTTTATCCATAATTACCTCATACACCTGCTGCAGTTCCGTCAAGGTAAAAAGCATCGGCATCAAGTGCAGTGCAATATCGGTATAATTCACTTTTCCCCGCAACCGATCAATCGCGCATGCTATGATCTTCGCATGGTCGAAGGCTAATCCGTCATTCGATACGATCTCATAATCCGTGCCAGTCGATGTAGTCTTCGCTGTCATAGTCCTTGCCACGACCGCCGAAAGTTCTTCTTCTTCACTGCTTAGTTTGAGTTCGTACTCCAGCGTCTTGATGTATCCGTCCTCAATCAGCTCTTTTTGCTCCCGCAGCGGCCGATAGGATACCTTGAACCAGGCGGCGTCTGCTGCATCATCTCCTGCCTTAAGCTCCAACTTGTCGCTGTTGATCAGAGCCATATAGCTGCAGCTTATCACCCAGGTTCGTGGGTCGCGCCCGATATCACTGAACGTATACAGCTGTTCCAGATAAATGTCTTCCACACCGGTTTCCTCGCATAGTTCCCTTACTGCTGCCTGCTCAGTCGTCTCATTCGGCCGGACAAAACCGCCAGGCAGAGCCCATTTGCCCAAGAAGGGGTGAGCCCCCCGGCGAATAAGGAGGACGCGTAGCTCTTTTTCCGGCAGTTTGCGATAACTGTCAGCATCCTCTTCCGTCACAGTGAAAATAACCATATCCGTTGTCACTGAAGGCCGCTCGTAATCCCCTGCTCTGTATTGCTCCAAAAATTCGCGTTCCATAAGACCATCCTTATCCAACAAATCCAAGTGGGTACGCCTCCTTTATATTTGATTTAACCGTTCAGCTCTCCGAAATAGTTTCCGTAGGGCTCGAACTTTGCCAACACTTCATCAACCTTGCGAATACGTTCCTCCAGGCTCCCCCGCAGCGTAATATAGGGGATCCGCCGCTCCTTCAAATCCGCGATAATCTGTTTATGAAACACATGCCGCTTCTGATCCCCACTGCGGTCCCAAGTATCGTCGTAAGGAATATCGTCAGCGCATAGGAAGAACAGATCATAACGTTGCGCGTTCTCAAGAGCGATCCGGGTTAACAGCTCTGGGGCCCAGCCGTGGTAATCCAGGGCGAACATATACGTCGTGATCGCATTGGTATCGACGAACAGAACCCGGTTCGCCTCAAGTATTGCCTGTTCTTCGCGCTCGATATGACCCACCGCGATTTCATCGAACGCTTCCAAACCGATTCGGCGGTCCACCTGATGTTCGGTCCAATAATCGCGTCCGTATTCGTTCGCGAACGTCGTGCAATATCGCCGTGCCAGCGCTTCGGTGATCGTCGACTTCCCCGTCGACATCGCTCCAACGAACACCACTTTCGTGATCAAATCCCGGTACACGATATCACTTACGAACTCCCTGTACTTATATGGATTGGAGCGGACCATCGTCGCTGAGATCGGAACCCGCTCTCGGGCTTCATCCACCCGCCGGTCTATTGCACCCAAAGAGAGACTCATATGTTTGCCGTAGAACTCGCTCGAGTAAAAATGCGTTACTTGCTCTCCGTTCAGCAAACCGAGTATATACTGTTCTTCCCGAATCTCATGCTCCCTGTCATCCGAATACCCGTCCGGACCGTCCCAAGCCTCGATTACCCGGACTTCCGGATAGAGCCTGCGAATCCAATTTGCCCGGACATGAAGCGGGATCGGGGTGACCGTCGTTTCGTAAATGACCAAGATCAATTCATCGACTTCTTGTAGTGCCGTCTCGATCATGAACTGATGGCCTTTATGCAGCGGGGCAAACTTCCCCAGTGTTAGTCCAAGCGTTTTCATGCCGCCACCTCCTTAGCCCCTTTATTCCAAATATAGTACCCGTATACTGCGTTGACCAGATACGCGCTCCACATCACGATCATCAGCAGGCCTTCTCCGCTACCCTCCAGCATACGAATCACCCACAATAGCACCGTAAAGAGATTTAGCACGATATAGACCAGCCATTGTTCCTTGAATCTTCTAACCATTAAGAAGGTCGCCTCAACAGACAGCACCGTCGTAGTAGCATCGATGTAAGGCGAGTTCTGTCCCGGAATGAACGAAAGACCAAATCCGAGGAGCAAGCAGCCGATTACACAGACCATCCCAACGAGGAGCAGTCTTCTAAGATCCATCTGCCTCATGGTCAGCCTACCATCTTCTTGCCGATTACTTTTCCACATGTAGAAGCCAATGACATTCATTGGAACGAAGAATAGCAGATTGAGCATAACCTCTCCAAACAAACCGTTAATATAGGCCAAATAAGCGTAACCGACTGTATTGTACATGCCGAAAACATAGCTCATCAGGTTGCCCTTCGCCGCAAGCACCACGCATAACACCCCAGTAATAAAAACCGTAAATCCGAATAAAGAGTCCTTTGTTATCACCGTAAACCCGACAGCGATTGAGGTAAACAGTACCAACCACGTAATTTCGAACAGATTCCAGCTACCCGCCACCTTTTTCATCTTGCATCCCTCCGCTTTTTCGACTCATTCATAGAGTGAAAAACATAAGTTTTACTTAGTATCATTTTGTTAATAACATATTGTTACTATCAAAAATAACAGAAAATCCTGCGAAGGGCAAGTAAATTCTTCCTATTTCTACAGACAGGTACTTATTCATTTGTAATGGTTCGTTATAGGATCAAGCATAAGCCCTTTGCTCTAGGGATAATTGAACTCCTCGCCAGTAAGGTATGCGTTTGGAAGTCCAGAAGGCTTCTCAACAGAACTAACTTTAATTGTGTGAAAATAAAAGAAGACCCCTAATAAAAGGGGTTTCCTCCAATCTTGTTCAACTAACGTACCAATAGGTGAACTGTTTTTTTAGGTATGTATTTTATAATTCTCACTCTATAAGGTTTACTATTCCGTCTTTATACTTAAATAAATAATCACCCTCTTTTTCTAAGAGAACAGGTAAATATTGAGCTACCATTTCAGCAATTCCTAAATTACTTGGGTTCAATATCCAATCAATTTGTTTCCAATCGAGAATACCTTCTCTCGTTATTTGTATGGGCTGATTTCCTAAATTCTTATCTACTTCGAATAAGTACAGATACAATCCATCTTTTTCCTCGCCATTTTTATCCCAGGTAATGATACCTTTTGAATAGTATTTGCTTACTTTAATACCCGTTTCTTCTAATACTTCACGTTTTGCACCATCATCAGCATTTTCGCCTACTTCATTTTTACCGCCAACACCGTTCCACACGCCCATAATTGGTGGTTTTTCACGATTCAACATTAAGATACGGTCGTCACTCTTTAAAAAACACACATTATATTGAAACACGAAATCATCTCCACAATTAAATTGTGCACTACATCAGATAAACCCGTCTTCGGGTTCACCAACATCAAATCCTAATACTTTTGTCGCTTCCAATTTAAATCTCTCTATCCAAGAATTCCAATCACCATTACTCATCTGTGCATAAAATGATAATCCACTTGGCTCTACTGAGGCCACAATAAAAATATCATCATCTTCCTGCCCGAACCAATAGGGAATTCCATTTTTATATCCTATCCAACCTGGCATACTCTCATATATATTAGTTACTTTATCCCAGACTTCATCTGATAGGTAATACCATATATTTAGATTGCAATTTTGAGAGGTTAGGTTACTCATTTGTGTCCCTCCTTTAGCCAAGATCTATTTCAGATCCTAGCTTCACTTATCTCTATATAGCATCAGCAACTTATAAGAGTCAGCAGCTCTGATAGAATAACTCTAAGCTCATGCTCCGTCTGCTCTGACTTCACGGCTTTTTCCAGCTTTGCTCGACTTCCGAATATCCGGTATAGAACCTGCTCCCGTTCATATATTTCTTTAGGAGACACCTCTCGAAGCAGCACTTCTGCTAGCTCGGCCCGATCGATCACGAAGTTTTTGACAGATCTTGCTTCCTCATTTCCTGCTAGCAGAATGTCTACTAGGACTGGTATAAGCTCAGCCTCTACACCGTGCGCATCAATAAAGGCCTCCGCATAACCATCCTGTATCATTTGGTGCTCCGTATCTACCATCTCCATATAACGAGAGATGAGTGAAAAATATTCCTTGCTATATAATCCTAATCCGAGTACAGCATAGGTACCAGGCATGACCGACTTTTCACCCGGATTTGTGTCCTTGTACCACGCATAGGGCTCCATAGCGATATTCGCATACGCAGCTAGCTTAGGATATAGAGCCGGATATGCGAGTGCACCAGCAAAAAACTGATGAAGACCTGATTTAGCCATTTTTTTTAGAGGAAGATAGTTCTTTTGTTTGCTTTTCAGCTTCAGGTTATATTCCTTCGGGAATCCTTGCTGCAGCAATTCGGTAATGTGATCTAATGCTTCTCCATAAGCTGTTTCCTCCTCGGTCAAAATCCGGACTTCAATGCTCTGGGTTACATCATTATTATCAACTTCAACACGGGTTCCTTTATATACTGGAGTGAATTTCCCGCTTCCCCCCTGAATATACTCCGCTGCGCGTTTTGAACCAAGCTGGACAGCAAGTTTCAAATATTGTTCCCGGATGTCCGGTTTCGTTTTTCCAATTTGCAGAGCGGTATATACAAAAAAGGAAAGTTGATCTGCATTCGGATCCATAAGCGCCATATTCTCTTTAGGTATCCAATCCATTCTAAAGCTGCCTGTACGCACAAAATGGCGAGGAAGAAAAACATTCTGAATCCAATCATCCATAGCCGAAGTATACTGGCCAGTCCATTCGTCTAAGCGTCCCCTATTACTTCTGAGATTGTCGGACAAACGCTCTATTAATGGGCCAACCGCATTCTCTTCCTGCTTCAAAAGATCAGGATTCATCAAGTGATGAGAAAAGAAAAACTGGTCATCAACACTCGGCAATACCGGAAGATCAGACATGATTTTGGATGTTATAAACTTCTGTAATGATTGGCGGAGTTCGTTCAGCTTCTCTTCGTTTACCAGATGCACGCAAAGCGTTAAGTCTTCGTCCTCCATTTCAAAGGAAAGTACGATCTGGAATCGGTAATCAAAAAAACGAGGACCTAGTTTATCTGATAAAAAAAGCTCCTCCACTCTCTTGCATAATGCCGGGTAAAGTTCAGATCTAATTAATTCATCCGTGAGCTCGGCGATATAAGGACCTGCTTCGATTTCATAAGAGCTGTCCGTCCAATCAAGCGGTTCTTCAACATCAATATGTATTTTTCCTTCACGCCAAGCTACTTGGAGATAATCCTTTATCCCAGCCTGAAGCGGACGATTGCCTATGAATTCATTTATTCTTATAGTCTCTTTGTTATATATGGTCATCATCTCGCTCCACACATCGTTTAAAAACCTCTGTACTGCTGCGTTCATTCCCACTCCTCCTCATAGTTAATGCTAATAGAACTTAGTACTCCTCATGCAGATTGAAGACGGAGCAGCAGTTGATCAACCAGATCTGTCTCTCGCAGCTGGTTGATCCAGCGCTGAGGGATATGCTCATAGCCATATCGGATTCCCGCAAGACCGCCTGTGATACAGGCCGTTGTATCCGTGTCGTTGCCTAAGGCAACTGCTCGTTTGACGGCATTTTCGTAGGAAGTGCAGGTTTGGAGGATCATACATGCACTGAACAAGGAATCCACGACATAACCAGATCCTTCGCCATAGAATACTTTATCAGGCTGAATGTTCTCTTCAAGCTCCCGTTCATGCTCAGGCATCTGCTGGTAGATCTTTCGAAGCTTGCTAAGAGCAGTTCGGTAGCACAGATTGAAGTCTTGCTTTTGCAACAGTTCACGTGCAATTAACACATACAAGGCACAACATACCTGATTACAGATATGTCCATGAGTTACAAGGCATTGAGTATGTGCGTTTTGAACGAGCTGCTCGTCTGTTCCTTTATGCCACAAGGCAAGTGGTAGCACGCGCATCAGCGCTCCATTCCCTTTCCCATCAGGAACCGTATTGCCACTCTCGTAAGGGGACATTCCATGGTAATAAGTAGTCAGCGTACGACTGGTTTGTATCCCAATATCAAAAACTTGTTGGGCTACTGCCCATCTACCTTCGTGATACCAATCGACCAATTTGTCTGCAAAATCAGTTAGCTCCAGTGTACCTTTATCGATCAGACTCTCCAGCAGACATAGTGCCTGCGCACCATCATCCGACCAGGTGCCTGCAGGGACATCTCGGTAGGTGGGCTGAAAGCCCACAGGAGGAGTAAACTCAATATGCTTCAGAGGTGGGAGCTGCTCCGCTGATCTGAATTCATAGGGGACACCAAGAGCATCTCCAATCAATAAGCCGTAAAGCCCACCCTTAATTTTATCCCACATGTTGTATTCTCCTTATCACTAGATATAATTTGGATCAAGTAGCCTACAAATATATAAGCCTACCCTATCAATATTTAAACTGTTTTGCATCATCTAAATAAAAATTGAAAAAATAAGCTTCCAATGAACAATACGATAGTAATCTAAGCCTTTTTTAAAATCAATAATATATAACAAAAGATGAGGCTGTTTTTAAAAATCAACAACCTCATCTTTTTTATGAATCTTTCCCGAATAATTACGTGTCTCTACTTAAATAACCAATCAAGTTTTTCTGCGTATTCGCAATTTACTTTAGTCCCAGTAATTAGTTAGGGTGAAGTGCCCGGGCCATCGCATCCATATAGCCCTGAACAGCGCGCTGACTCACTTCTGTTTCTGGAGCGAAAATTTCGAAAAGGTGAAAACAACCGGGATACAGGTGGAATTCAACATCTACACCTGCTTGTGCAAGTCGTGCCACATACTCCATTGTCTCGTCTCGGAATAGATCGAGCTGACCTATACAAGTATAGGCTGGCGGCAAACCTGCCAAGTTCTCCGCTCTCGAGGGTACTGCATAAGTAGATTCTCCTCTGCCAACGCTCTCCTCGCCCAGGTACATGTTCCAAGCTGCTATGTTGTCTGTTCGGTTCCAGATTGCGCCTGCTTCTGTGATCTCATGACTGGACGGTGTGATGTTACGGTTGTCAAGCATCGGATATAATGGCATTTGGAAAATAAGAGAGGGTCCTCCTTTATCACGCGCCATCAGCGCGAGCACTGCTGTCAGTCCGCCGCCACCGCTAGCACCGGCAATTGCAACCCGATTCACATCAATGCCAAGCAAGGCTGCCTCCTCCGTCATCCATACCAATCCAGCATAACAATCTTCGATCGCCGCCGGATAAGGATGCTCGGGAGCAAGCCTATAATCAACCGATACGACAATACATTCAGCTGTCTGAACAAAACGTTCGCATAATTCGTCGTCCATATCCGGATGTCCTAACACGTATCCGCCCCCGTGAATCCATAGCATGGCAGGTAACAA
Organism: Paenibacillus sp. FSL R5-0636; assembly: GCF_037974255.1. Taxonomy (NCBI): domain Bacteria; kingdom Bacillati; phylum Bacillota; class Bacilli; order Caryophanales; family Paenibacillaceae; genus Paenibacillus; species Paenibacillus sp. FSL R5-0636. The sequence continues at coordinate 3,672,031 of NZ_CP150232.1, read as the reverse complement.
GTCATTCGTTCGCCCGGCAGGTTCATAAATTTTCACCAGCATCTCGCCTCCATCCCTCGGGATTTTGCGACTGGTTGTGTTTACATGCTCTGATCCTTCCACGGATGCAGCTGACACTAAGCTCCTGCTCCACTCTAAATTCTTCTCCAATTCAAACCCTGGAAATTGTGAATAAACCTCTCTTAATTCTGGTAGTATACGTGGTTCAATACTCATAATAATCCCTCCAAATAAAATAATGAATTCGTTCGTTTACGTTTTATTCATAGATAATCCTTATCCCATTTGAGCTTCCCACTTGGCAATTTCCTCTCGTACTCGCGGCGCAACCTCTGTACCGAGCAGTTCTATAGCCCGCATAACCAACTCATGCGGCATCGTACTTAAGGGAACATACATCATGAATCGTGTAATCCCTACATGCTTACGCAGATGGATAATTTTTTGGGCGACTGTTTCCGGATCCCCTACATACAACGCACCATCAAAGCGTCGGGCAGCATCATAGCTGGAACGATCATAGTACGCCCACCCCCGTTCTTTACCGAGCTTATTCATACCGTACTGGGTAGACGGAAAAAAGAGTTCTGCCGCCTGTTCCGTATCTTCTGCAACAAATCCAATGGAATGTGAACCTACCTGAAGCTGCGAAACATCATGTCCGGCATGAGCTGCCGCCTTTTTATACAGTTGTACAAGCGGCGCAAAATTGGTTGGGTTTCCACCGATAATCGCCAGGACTAATGGCAGACCCAGAAGTCCTGCACGTACGGCAGACTCCTGAGTACCGCCGCTACCAATCCATACGGGTAAAGAGTGCTGAACAGGGCGCGGGTATACACCCAGATTATTTATCGCTGATCGATGTCCTCCACTCCATGTTACTTTCTCAGATTCCCGTATTTTCAGAAGCAGCTCAATGTTTTCATTAAATAAATCCTCATAGTCATGCAGGTCATAACCAAAAAGCGGAAAGGATTCAACAAAGGAACCCCGGCCTGCTATAATCTCGGCACGTCCATTGGATAAGCCGTCCAGCGTGGCAAAATCCTGAAACACACGGACAGGATCAGCTGATGAAAGGACCGTCACAGCACTCGTCAATCGAATCCGCTTTGTTAGGGGGGCCGCAGCAGATAACACCACTGCTGGTGATGAAGCTGCATAATCTTCACGATGATGTTCACCTATGCCAAACACATCTAGTCCTACCTGATCCGCAAGGACGATTTCTTCGACGACTTCACGTAATCGTTGTGCGTGACTCATCACAACTCCGGTCTCAGTATCTGGCTTTGTTTCTATGAACGAAGTAACACCTATTTCCATAGTTAATCTCTCCTTATATTTTCTCTTGCGATTTGTCCGACATCATCGGTGACAACCCAATTTCTTAAGAAGAATGCTCAAGACAACGGATTAAAGCCGTCCAATCCAACTCACCATAACCATTGGCAATTCCCTCAGACAAGTGATGGTGGATAAGCTGACCTAAAGGTAGAGGAGTTTGAACGGACTTCGCTGCCTCAATAGCCAATGCAACATCTTTTAACCCAAGCTTCATTTTAAAACCGGCCGGTTCAAAGCGCTGTTCGCTCATGATCGCTCCATAGTTCTGATATATTGGAGACTGAAAAAGAGCATTTACAACATTCATAAATTGGGACGAATCAATACCGTGCTTTTCTACCATTAGCTGCACTTCCGACAAAGCTTCCAGCATTGAAGCAATTAGAAAGTTAACGCCAATTTTTACAACGTTCCCTTCTTCGCCGTGATCCCCAATCTCTACTATCTCTTGACTCATTGCTGTTAAAACGGGAAGTACCCGTTGTCTTGCTTGTTCCGGACCAGCTAAAATAATACGCAATTTAGCTTCTTTAGCGGCATCTGGGCGCCCCATCACCGTGGCAGACACAAAGTGTTGCTTTCGCTCCGCATGCGAGACGGATAATTTTCGAGCCAGATCTACGCTGATTGTACTGGCAGAGATGTGAATTCCATTTTCCGATAATCCATTCAGAACACCATTCGGTCCCTCGACGACCTCCTTCAAAGCAGCATCATCAGAAAGCATGGTAATTACAAGATTGCCTTCTTTCACTGCCTCTAGCGGTGTTTTGGCATATCGTGCTCCCTGTTTCATTAAGGGTTCAACTTTTTCAGGGGTCCGATTAAAGATGACTAATTCATAACCCGCTTTCAATAGATTTTGGGCCATTGGTAGCCCCATATTTCCAAGCCCAATAAACGATACTTTCATTAGACACCTCTCCTTATTTTGATGGACTTCTCAATAACGGAATGATCGTTCCAAAATAATCAAAAAAAATATAGTCTAACATATACTCTTCAATTATCACCTTCATAATATGGGAAACATGATAACGGAACGATCGTTCCAAAATAATTAAAAAAAATTAGATTCCTGCAATTACAAAGCTAATCATCTCTTTTGCACGTTCCGGGTGCTGATCTGCTTTGGCCATAATATTTATGCTTTGATGTAAATTCAGCAATAAATAAGATAACACTTTGATATCAGTCGTTTTATCAATTTCTCCCCGTTGCTGGCCCTTTTCTAAAAGGTCACAAAAAGCTTGCTCTAATTCCAAAAAACTAGTCTTTATCAACTCATTAATTTTTTCATCTGGCGACTCCAATGTTGTAGCTACATTCGTAACAAAACATCCGCCCGGCAGGCTGGTATCGTATGCTGAAGCAATGTGATACTCAAAAAATTGAAGAATTCCATCTCTAACGCTTGATGCCTGTTCAAGAATAGCCTGCTTATTGAAATTCCCCTTTTTATAATGCTCAAGGGCATCTGTATACAAGGTTTGCTTGTCGGAAAACGTATCGTAAAGGCTGGATCTGCTAATGCCCATCACTTCTAGTAAATCTGGTATGCTAGCCGCTTCGTATCCTTTTTTCCAAAACAATAGCATGGCTTGATGCAGCGCTTGATCTTTGTTAAATTCTTTTGTCCTAGCGATAAGTAACACCTCCCGTCATTGAAATATAACATATCTGAACTGATCAGTCCAGAAAAAAGTGAGCAGAACTTTCGCTCATGATTCTTTGCGATATGTGTACATTTATTTTCTATTATTAAAATCCTAGACTATGTCATTAATCCAGACTATTCTTTTGATTTATAAAATAAACGGACACTCATATTGGTGTCCGTTCTTAGATGAAATACTTATTCATTGAATTGCTCAAAAACATCTTTTATTCAAACATTAATGTTTGTTGCATATTGATCTAGTTAAATGATCATATCAGCTAGTTCAGAGTTAGGCATCTCGTTTACGGTAAAGTACAATGGCTGCTGTAATAAAGACCAGTGTCCATAACATGGAAATACCTGTCCCTTCCATTGGTGTAAGGACATTTATTTCATCGGAGGAAGGCGGCATAAACATATAATAACCTGCTGTATCTGGAAAAAAATATTTAGTATTGTGTAGAAAATCTTTCGACAATGGACTGACAATGAAGTAATAGCCAAGCAGTACCACTAAAGCAGGAGTAGTTCGTCTTAATAAAGCACCTATAGCTGCACTGAGAAGTGTGGTTAAAGTTAGATAGCCTGTTGCACCTGCTAATGATTTTATCATTTCGTCTATTTCAATCACTACTGCTGTGTCTTTCATCATGATAAAGGTATATAGTACACCTGATGCAATAGTAATAGACGCCGCAGGAATGGTTATAATGGCCAAGGCCAAATACTTCGTGGATAATTGAAACCCTCGCCAAGGTATCGTAGTTAAAGTAGTTCGAATCTGTCCCCCTGTATACTCCGAACAAGTAGTTAATATACCAAGAATAATAAACCCTGCTTGAAGATATCCCATAGAAGAAAGTCCTGTATTCAGTATATTTTGCGTTCCTGCTGCCTCTTGTAGATCAACAGAAGTAAAAGCTGCGGCTAAACCTAAATTAAGAAGGAATGTAACCAAAAGAGTGAGCCATATCAATGGTAATGTAACTAATTTATCCAGTTCAGCACCAAGGATTTGTGTTATCTTTCTACTAGATGAGACACTCATGCTGCTACATCCCTCCTATGGAATACAACAGCTGCAACAATGAAAACAACGACTACCCAGGCAAACATGACTAAACCGCCTGTGTAGGGGGTGTGAAACCCGTCGAATAAACTGCCTGTGGACGTGTTGTCCGTAAACATAAACATTTCAGCGCCAGCCCTATCTGGTAAGTAAAACGCCAACTTTGTAACCCTATACAACAGGACACTAAATGATACAACGGATGAATTTATTATGAGCACAGCTAGCGGGATGATGCCATTCTTAGTTAGAAAAGTAATCCCAAGTGCTAGAAGAGCAGTAAATGTCCAGTAACAAACTGCACCGATAAGTCTGGACCATTCAAATGCAGGGGCATATTCACCAAGAATAAGATGCGTTGCTGACACAGTTGTCATAATAGCAGCAATACAAAGCAGTATGCTGATCACAGTCACAGCACCTGCTTTTGCCAGCAAAAAATGAATTCGGGATGAAACAACAGTTAAACTCGTTGTAATCTGTTGTCCTCCACCAGATTCACTGCTCTCTGTCAAATACTCACTGCTAACAGCTAGCACACCAAGAATAATAACACCTTGCACACCAAGAGCTAACCCGATATAGCCAACTTCCGATAGCCGTGTGCTAACTCCAGCTATAATCTCCTCTTTTTGTGCTATGCTGTCCAAAGCAGCAATGGCTGCCGGAGCAAATGCTCCAATAAGTAAGGCTAGCCAAATGCCTGGCAGGGAGATCAATTTAGATAGTTCCGCGTTGAATGCCCTCATACAACATCACCTGCATTTTCAGATGTCAGGGCAAAAAAGGCTTCCTCCAGCGTGGAATAGTTACCTATTACTTCTTCCAAAGTTCCATCTGCAACGATGGTTCCATGCTTAATAATCACCACATCATCAACGGTCTCTGCAAGCTCTCCCATTAGATGACTGGATAATAACACCGTATTTCCAGACTTAGCACGTTCACGTAAAAATGTCCGAATCCAACGAATTCCTTCTGGGTCGAGCCCGTTTACGGGCTCATCTAAAATCAGTATTTTTGGATCACCAAGCAGCGCAGCTGCAATTCCAAGTCTTCTCCCCATACCCAGAGAATACTTCCCAACTCTTTTTCCAGCGGCATTAGTAAGACCTACTATTTCCAAAACTTCCTCGACACGTGAGTTAGACAATCCTGCGGCACGAGCAATCCAACGCAAGTGTGCCCGTCCTGTTCGCATACGATGAGCTCCAAATCCATCAAGTGCAGCACCTACTGTTGCTAGAGGATTATGTAGTTCTGCGAATGGCTTTCCATTGATTAGGGCACTCCCTGAGGTGGCACGATCTAACCCAAGCAGGATACGAAGGGTAGAGCTTTTACCTGCCCCATTTGGACCTAAAAAACCAGTTACTCTACCAGGTCTAGCTTTAAAACTGATACCTGATAAGATTTCCACAGTTCCGCGATGTTTGACTAAGTTATTAATTGTAAGCAACCATAACACTTCCCTTCTGTTATGGTTCTAATTATAAAGAAGCAAAGTTACATCTCGGTTATCCTGCTATTTACTTCTGGGTTAACTTTAGGTTAAGCTCTCTCTACCAATAGCTACTCTTGTGCCATCTTCATTTGATGTAAAGTCAGCTTTCAGTTTCATTTTTTTTAACATATAATTTGAAGTCGATAAACCAATCCCCGCCCCACGTTCATAGGAAGAGTTATCCATACCTGGACCTCTGTCTGCAACAATGATCTGTTCTTTTTCCACATCAACCCCAATGCTTACAAATTTCCCCTCTGCTGCATGTCGAAGAATATTCTGAAATAAATTATCAAGAACCCGTGTCATCCATTTAGGATCTGCTTCCCAATAAAAAGTCGCCTCTGTCGGTAAATCAACCTCGATCTGGATTTCTTTTTCTTCAAATACAGGATACCACGCAGCAACAGATGCTCTTACTAAACGTCCAATATCTGTTGAAGTGGGCTCAAAAGGATGTTTTCCTGATGTAAGCAATGTATAGGAAAGTAAATCATCCATTAGTTCTCCGACTCTAGTAATCGTATGGTTCATCTCTGATAATGAGTTTTGTCCTTCTAGACTCATTGATTCTTTATTTAATCGGGTGACATGTCCTCTCAAAATGGTAAGCGGTGTTCGTAAGTCGTGAGATAAATTCGCGATGAGTCGATGTCGTAACAATTCCTCTTCATGTTCTCGCTTGCGACTGTCTTCAAGCTGTTGAATCATCCAATTAAAAGAACTGCCTAACTGGTCTATTTCATCCATACGATCACTTTGAACAGATATTGGTTTAGGAAATGAGTTATGATTAGCGGAAAATGACATGACTTCCTGTAAGCGGGTGAGACGTTTACGAAGTCTCAAGAAAAAAATCCAAGAGATTACCACAAATGCGACAATAATAAAACCAAACAAAAGTAGTACAACGTAAAATAGATTTAACGCATTCAGTTCTTCACCATTAATAGGAGACTCAATGAACGCAGATAAGAAAATAAGTACGATCGGAGGTGAAAAGATAAATAGAAAATGTCCTTTTAGAAAACGACGAAATAATGATTTAGTCTGTTTCATAGTTTCACCCGATAGCCTATTCCCTTCAACGTTTCAATAATCTCTGGGGAGTCTGGATGACGTTCCAGCTTTTGACGCAGTCGATGGATATGTACCATTAATGTTTTATCACCTGTTATATAAGCTTCTTCCCAGATGGCTTCATAGATTTGTTCTTTTGGTAAAACTTGATTAGGATGGCGTAAGAAGTACATTAAAATATGATGTTGTTTCCCTGTCAATATAATTTCTTCTCCTGTGTGTTTGTCAAATACCATTTGAACTTCTGGATCTACTTCAATATAGTTCCCTAATGAAATACGTTCGGAATGTGTTCCGCCCTTTCGACGGATTAATACTTCTAATCTAGCAACTAATTCATCCGTATGGAATGGTTTCGTTAAATAGTCATCAGCAAATTGTAACCCTTCTACCTTATCATCTATCGATGTTCGAGCAGTTAACAGCAAAATAGGAATAGCAGGAGCTGCCTTTTTTAATCGTTTTCCCACAGTAAATCCATCTAAACCGGGTAACATGATATCCAAAATAACGATTTCATGCTGATTCACTTCTTTTTCAGCTCCTTCACCAGAAAGTAGCCATTGTACTGAAAATCCTCGTTGTTCCAATTCTTCCTTTACCCAACTGCCTATCTTCTCATTATCTTCAATATATAACACGTTTCTTTTCAAGTAACTTCCCTCTCTCTAAATCGAGTTCACTATTAGACAGATTAACACAATCTAAAGAATTGTTTCCAGTTAAGACAATTATATGGTTCGTGCGGACTTTCACTGCCAAGTTATCGTCCATGCCTGGCGCACACTAGAAAACCCTCTAACATGGCAGTGCATGTTAGAGGGTTTCGAGCGTAGCTGCTAATTTTAGGAAATACTACTTCATGATACTAATAGATTTCGAAGTATTATCGAAGAATATATTTGCACCAAAATACTCAGCAATGAAACGTAATGGGAGCATAGTACGACCGTTTACAAGTTCAGCTGCTACATCCATTCCTGGTGCAAGTTCACCGATCTTAATCGACAAAGTCTGACCTTTCAAGGTAATCATTACGGTTTTCATAACGTTATCCCAGCTTACATTTGCTCCTAAGCTCTCGGCAACGAAGCGCAGTGGGACTAACGTTCTGCCTTTAACTACCATTGAAGCAACGTCCATACTCATTTCGATTCCGTTTAATTTATATCCTGTCTTCCCTAAAGTGAATTCCAATTTCACAGGTTCAGGTTTGGTTGTAACGAAGATATAGCCTAGCCCTTTTGCCGTGAAGGTAAATTTACCTGTCTTATGGTCATAGTTGCCGCCTGAACGTTCCATGTTACCGTCTAACCGAAGCATGATACCACATAACATTCTAATATCGTTAGTCGACAACTTCTCTTTTGTCAGATCGAAGGTTACGGGTATAAGCCCTGTATAATCCGTTACTTCCCGGCCATCCGCGAAGATCTTCAACTCATATCCCCGCCCTATAACTCCGTCGCCTTCATCTACAGGTTTAATGACAATCTTCATCCTCTTGCCTGTATTCAACTGCTTCAACAATTCAGAGGACAATTCAACCGATACGGTGTCATTCGTAACGATTAGCGGTTTGTCGGCTTTAATAATCGCACCGATCGTATCGCTTTGAATCTCAAGCTCATCTTTTCCGGCTGACATCGTCAATGCAATGGAATTGCCCTTCTTCAGCTGCTCTTTGATTGTAGCATCAATACGCTCCGCTACTGATAACTCTGGCGAAGGAGTCGGCGTACTGCTGTGGCCATTTGAATTGCCGCCATTGTTATTGCCATTATTGCCACCACTGTCATTTGTAGTAATTACAATAGTTAACTCTATCGTATCCATAGCTGCATAATTGGAAGCCGTAATATTGAATTTGTAAGTTCCCGCTTCAGTAGGCACGCCTGAAATAACACCCGTAGCTCCTTCTAGATTCAGCCCAGCAGGTAAATAATTATCACTCACTGTCCAGGTAATCGGTTTGTCGCCGTAAACCGCTAATGTTACCGTATACGGTTGTCCAACTTTGCCGTTTGGCAAATTTTTAGTGATAATCTCCGGAGCTGTAACAACTGGCTTATCCTCTTTAATCTCGATGCTCAATACTCGCTCATCTATACCAAAGTCATTCGTTGCTGCAACCGTGAATTCGTAATATCCTGTCTCTTGAGGCGTACCCGAGATAACGCCTGTTGCTTCATCTAGGTTCAAATCTACTGGCAAATCTCCTCCCTGGACCTTCCAAGTAATCGGTTCGCTGCCATATACCGCTAGTGTTACCGTATACGGTTGTCCAACTTTTCCGCTTGGCAAATTCTTAGTAATAATCCCCGGAGCTGTGTCAACTGAGACATCTTCAGTGATCACTATATTGAAAGGTTTTGTGTCACTGCCTGCGTCATTATTTGCTTGAACTTTGAACGTAAATTGACCCCACTGATCCGGTGTACCAGAGATAACACCTGCACCTTCATCCAAGCTCAATCCTGATGGTAATTGTCCCTCTACAACGGCCCATTTGATAGGCTTATCGCCTTCAGTCGTAAGAACTGCCGAATAAGGTTGTCCGACCTTGCCATCCGCAAGCGAATTCGTCGTAATCGTTGGTGCCGTACCTGCGTCTTCAACCCATTTCGCATATAATCCAATATCCCTTGTAACAGGATCAGCAACGAAATTCCAGGCATCGTTTAATCCTGTATCTTGATACCAACCGCCGAAAACAGTTTTTTCTTTTGTTGGCGCTGTTGGCTCGGTAATTGTCCCGCCCATATCAGCGAACTTCATCGCAACTTCGCTGCCACCATTGGAATCAAAAGTTACCGCATAAGGGTTGTGCGCGCCGATGGAAGGCGTTCTTCCGCTAAGTGGATTGCCGAAGAAGTCTGTTCTCTCCGTCATATGAGGCAGAGCGTTCGCCCGATCCACATATGGGCTTACAATCTCGGCACCTGCACCATAGGCCAGGTTATTACCATCAGCAAGACGGAACCCGTTCATCGCACTGTAATCAAGCTTGGCATCCACTGTTCCGCTGTTGGTAATCCAATGTTCCGGCGCAGATTTATAATCATTTAATATAGAATTTAGTTCCTCTTCCGTTACATAGCGGTTGTCTGTTGCTGTTACGCCTGCACCTAGATATCCGCCTCCACCTGCGTTCATACTGTCAAAAAGATTAGCCGGATATACAATGTTGTTTGTAAACCGTCCGGTTGCAAATGGAGCTGATGTTCCCCCGCCTTTCAGACCAACCTGGTTGTTTGCCCCAGTGTAGGCAAATATATTATTTTGGAAATAAATGTGCAAGTTGGAGGCTGTCGGGTCAAATACTAACGAACTGCTATTCTTCAATGGTGTGACGATAACATTGTTATAGTATAAGCCACTTAATTCCTCGCTCGTTGAAGAACCTCCTGCAAGCAATATTAGACTGTTAAAACTCTTGTTAAAATCCGGACTGCGGCCGTCGTTCACGCTAATATTATAGCGAACGATATTGCCCTTGGCAGCGTTCATCTGTAAGTACCAACCACCATAGTTATTTCGGCTGTAATTGTATTCATACACATTGTCCTGACAATAGTTGTCAATGTCCCAAGCCATACCGTCATTACTTGCATGATAAGGGTTATCCACAGCTTCATTATAGCGGAAGATGGTGCCTTTACTTGCCATAATCCACGCTGCTGCATAGTTTTGCGAACCTAGATATGTTGGTGTTGTATTATTTGGACCCCAGTTCGTAACCAGATTGCCGCTCTTATCGCTTAAATAGCTATAACCGTTGTCTGTGACCACATTTCGTTCCACAAGGGAGTTGTTCCCGCCGGACATGACAATGCCATCTCCAACCGAACTAGAAACCCAGTTGTTTCTAAACACAGCGTTGGATGCCCAAGGATAGCTTGAGTTACTCCAAGTAATACCTGTGTTATTAGTCCCTGGATTGCTTGGCCCGTAGGCATTATTGCGAATACCTTCGTTATCACAACGAAGGGTTTTGTTGCCTTCAACCAATATATCTACATAACCATTAATAATGATGCCGCCGGATACCTTACTTGCTCCATTTGCTTGGTGCAGCCCATTAACATCATGAACATAGTTATCTCGAATGACGATTCCTTGCATACGAGCATCAGCATAATCTTGAATATTAAACTGTCCTTGTCCCAGCTTGGAAATCCGTGACATTACAGCGATACCGGAACGGCCGTCACCTGCCGCATTGCCGATGTTCGTTACTTCAATTCCACTGACAATCCAATAGTTAACGTCATATAACTCAATGGTACCGTTTAAGGAAATGCCAGATGGGCTCGACGCTGTTCCTCCACCATTAATTACCGGGCGTTTGTTAGGGTCGGTCGTATTATATTTTGTAAGCGTAATCGGATTTCCTTCCTCACCATTGCCACGCAGTCTGATTTGTTCATTCCATACGCTATTCGCATCCAGATAAATGGTTGAACCTGGCATAAATACATATTCATTAATTTTGGAGATTGATTTCCATGCTGTAGCCGGTGTGCGTCCATCTGCATGATCGTCACCGTTATTGGAGAAATAATAATCACGGACTTCAAGGGGTACAATGTTCAACTCGAATGTGATTTCGGCAGGATACAGATCAAGTCTAACGGTATATTTCCCCGGCACGATATTATTTCTTGCGAATGATTCTTTGTTAATTTTCAATACATTACCGCTAACCGTATAATCCACATCCCGCTGCAGTGTTACAGCGCCGATCTCCACTCCAGCTAGATCTGCTAAATCAGGATTTACGGTGATATTATAGTCGTCCAGACCCATAACATATGTGCTGTCTTCCAAGTGGCTATACTCTTTGGGCAAAAGCTTTAGCGTAATAGAAGATGTTCCGGTTTGGGCTGTTATTCCACTATCGATAACATATACGTCATCGATAAAGTGCCTGTTCTGTATATCCTTAACCGTTCCAGCCTTGTTGCCCCAGTTCGTAGCAAGCTGCAATGCATCGATCTTGGAAATATTGTTCTTAACTAGGGTATCAAAATTTCCGCCATCTGTTGATTGCCTTTGAATGTCTTGTCCGTCAATTTTATAGGTTGTTCCTGTTGATGTAACGAACCATTGAAATTTATGCCAGCCTTCACTTCGCTTGACATCTACAGGATAGAATCTCCCGGATGAACCGGGTCTGACTGCGTAATTGGTCAGATTTGCCGTCCAGTCACCATCTCCATTGCCATAATTTATTGCGATATGTTCATTGGACGATGGGGTTAAGCCAAAGACAGCGTGGTCATTGGAAGCCGCTCTGCCATCATCATAGTACCAAGCAGTAACGATTGTTGTCTTACCGGTTGCAGGGGCGTAATTATAGGTACCTGGAACAGTCGCCACCTGACCGGCGCCGCTTGATGTCGCGGCCTTTCCTCCGGTACGGGACATCACATCGCTGTGAATATATCCGTTCGCACCATTTGAAAATTTCTTCTCCCCTTCAAATCCATCGTAAAATTTAGTGTCAGCCTTATTGAAGTAATCAACGCTCACATGTACAGTAACTTCTTCGTTCCCTGTCGGAATATAACCTTTCTTAACCGTCACGAATCCGGCATCATCAACTTCAATCTTATCCTTGTCTTGATCCGCCGGACTGAAGCTGATGTTATCAGCAACGAACACATCAGCTGTGTCAACCATTAACCGCGTTCTATCTCCTGCCCGTAATGTATCGTTCTGGCGAATTAGCGCAATGTTCGCTGAATATTGTGCACTCTCCCCTGATTCATCAGAGTCCAAGAATCGTGACGTTGCGTTGCCGTTTGCCTTTACTTTAAAGGTATCGTTTAAAGTCGGAGACAAAGCCGTATCATTGCTTGTCGCTGCAATCGGGCTTCCATTAACCACTCCATTACTGAAGAGTTGAACCGAATAGGCAGATGCGTTAGCGACGCGATCCCATGTAGCGTATGTGCCGTTCCATCTGGCATTTGCCGGTGTAGGCAATTTCTCGATTTTCAATATTCCGGATGCTGCAACTTCTTCACTGATATCTCCCGCATTATTTATGACAATAGCTGTAACAGTGTAGTTGCCCACTCCCAGTGCCCTTGCATAGGGCAGAACATGATGCCTTTCATGATTGTTAGGCTGGTCGGGACCCCCATTTTTCGATAAATAATAACCAACAAGTCCACCGTCTTTGAACAGTGTTACAAGGGTATCGCCGTAATTGGAAGCGCCATTATAAATACCCGTATCCGAGTCAAGCGTTGGATTAATTGGTGCATTCACCTGCGTATTGGTGGTTATCAACAACGGTACAGCATGGGATTTCACCACAACTCCCTCTGCCGAGGAGACTTCGCAATAATAAAAATTGCCTTGTTGTGAAGCTGCGTCCACATTGGAAAGTGTTAATACTGCCTTATCAGCTCCGCTGACTTTTGTCCCGCTCAAGCCAGTCTCGTCATCAGATACATACCATTGATAAGCAGTAGCAGCGGCTGATGCCGTAATGCTAAATGTTGCTGTCTCACTTTGTTTCACTTCTGCCCTTGTTGGCTGAGTGATTATTTCTAAATTTGGCAATCCGCCGGGAGGTACCAAATTCACTGTTAATGTTCTGGTACCTGTTGTTGTAGCCACATCTTTTACAACATAAAAATCGTCAATTAGATGTTTATTTTTAATATAAGCTTTGTTCCCTGACTGGCTATTCCATCCTCCAGCTATTTTAGGCTGAATGGTTGTACCGCTCTTCATAGCTTTGTAAATATCACTTTGCGCTGAATCGGATATTAATGTTCCGTCTATTTGTAACGTCGCACCATTCGGTGTAATAAGCCACTCGAATTTATGCCAGCCTGTGGAACGTAAAGCCCCGCTATCTTTCCAACGGTTGCCTGCTGTACCCGCTGATGATGGTTCATAAGCCCAAGTATATTTCGTCGGGTTATGAATAACATCAGCCTCTGAACTTTGATAGAATGTCCCGGCAAAGGTGGCATTTTTGCCATCTACAATAGCAAATTGCGTTCTATCCGTCGCAGTCTTCTCCTCATTAGGATACGGGTCAAAATACCATGCCGTCATCTTATAATTGCTGCCAGCCGGCAATGCCACGTCCTGGGCTACCTTTTCATTATTCGTATCATCCGATGGTGTAATCGCTTTCAATCCAGAGCGGGACTGTGCATCGGACAGCGTGAAGGACGAGCCTAATTTGCTCATAGATGTCATCGGACCATTGTTGTTCTCGAAGTCCTCCATGAATAACACTTCTGAGTCAGGGTAATAACCTGCCGTGGCCGTGATTGTCACCGGGACGCCCGGGGCACCTGGCGACGCAAATGTATAACCGTTAGATAAAGTAATGTTACCCTGATTATTAACAGTTAAAAGATGCGAATTGCTGGAATCATAACTTACCTCGTCAATAACCGGTCCTTTAACCAGACTGCTTAAAGGCGAACCTTTATAGGAAAGATTTACCCTGCCTGCCTGACCTGCGGCTTGTGTCAATTCTAGTACAACGGAGTCAAAAGATTCGCCCCCTCCCGCAGCTGATACTTCAGATGAAGGCGCCAAGCCGAACAGACCAGGGAATGCCAACGTTGTTGCCGTAACTATCGACAAAGCTTTTTGCATCCATTTCGATCGTATCATTCCAAAATTTCCTCCCTTTGAAATTAATAAATTTATACTTTATAAAAAAATCTGTATCTATGGAAATCTCAATAGACATAGATTTTTATAAACTTAAAAACTAACTATTCTAGTTCACTACTAATTCACTGAATCGATTACCGTTATACACGATCTTCAACTTATTCGTATTTGTTATTAACGCTCGCAAGTCAGATTCCGCCCATTCGTATATAATGGAATCTTTCACTTCTTCCAGTTTAAGCTTGGTGTTTTCCGGTTTTGTGATTAATGTGGCAATGACATCCTCGTCCATATATTTACCGATTACTGTCTCACCTACAGAAGCAGCAGCTAATGACTCCCAGAACTTAAGAGACTCGGTATCTTCTTTGGATATATCCAAACGATTTAGCACTTTCTCTTCCTTGGCCTGCCCCGTTGTCGCTAACGCAGCCGTTAATTTATCAGCAACACGAGTATATTCCGCACTTTTTGATGCATACTCAACTTGTAACTCCGCGTTGCTCATTTTCGTTTTCTTAACCTGGGTTTCTACCAAATCCGGCCAACGGGCGCCACTTAAATATTGCATGTATTGATATAACTCAAACTGAGGCAGCCCATAGTATGTCTCTCCTGAATCATCCATCTTAGCTCGCTTAACATTTTCATCATCCATGTCGGATTCTAGCTCATCAAAGCTTTTATAAGGGGCGATCCCTCGCTCATCTGCAATAAATTGCTCCTGCTTGGTTTTTAGCAATGCAGTCATCGCAGAATTTTTGGCGTATTCAGAGGGGGTTTCATGATTTTTGCCGTATTTACGTGTCCAGAAGCCCTCATCTACTTGAGCCCCATAAGTTCTGAAGAAATAGTCTGCTGTTACAGCTCTTTGCTCTGTTACATAGAAATGAAATTCTTCCTCTGTTACGGCATATCCATCTACTGTAAATATCCAGTTTTCAGGCAGCTCCGCCTTTTTGTTAGTTAAGCCCAACATGAGTAAAGCAAGAACAATCAGAGCGGTAAACAAGATAATCACTGTTGGTTTTCGTCTTGTAATCCCCATGACAGCCCCCTTTCCAATATTCAACCTAGCTTTGCATGAAAGCCATGACAGTGAAATTCTTCCCCGTTGCAGGAGAAGTTCCCAAATTTAAATGGTTAGACATTATTGTAAGTTTAGCCACCCCTTAATGTAAGCGCTTATTTAGACTGAATTAGAACAAATTTGACTTATAAAAAAACAGTCCTAGTTCGCAACTTTGTGTGTACTAGGGGATCAATATCTTAAAAAGGAACTGTCGTTTGGTGTAAACGCTTTTATTTATGGATATTAATTTTTAAATTTTATTCACAAACACCTAGACACGGCGAAAATAGTTGTGATACATTTGAGCATAAGTAATGCTGCTGGGTTAGCAATTTCTACCTATAGGTGAAAAGTGACGTTGAGGATGCGATGATTTCCTATTGAAGCGCATATCTTCAAATCTCTTCAGCATATAAGTCAAATGTCACTTTCGCCCTAAAGTTAAAGCGCTTAAACTTTATAGGCTTAAATAACATCTATTGTTAAGCGTGTTACTTTGGAGATCAGACTATAGGGAAGGAGGATTCATTGACGCTAATTAAAAACCGTCACTTAAGGAGAAATTTTTGTGCACTCATTGAAATCGACCTCGGGCACAATGAAAGTGTTAATAGTAACGTTGAGGATGCGATGATTCCCTAATGAAGCACGTATCTCCAAATCTTTTTCAGCATATAAGTAAATGTCACTTCCGCCCTAAAGTTAAAGCGCTTAAACATTATAAGCGTGTGTAGCACTTATTGTTAAGCGTTTTACTTTGGAGATCATTCTATAGGGAAGGAGAATTCATTGACGTTAATTAAACTAACCATCACTTAAGGAGGAATTTTTATGTACTCATTGAAATCGACCTCAGGCACAATGAAAGTGATGTTACTTGTTATGCTTTCGGCGGTTATGCTTCTATCGACATTAGCCGCACCTGCACCGCTTCAACCAAAAGCTCATGGAGCGGGTGAATTGAAACCGTTTCCTCAACAAGTCAGCTATCCGGGTATCATTAAACCAAACCACGTCAGTCAATCCTCGTTGAATAGTTCTGTAGCTTCCTACTATGACTACTGGAAGGCTACTTATCTTAAAAACAACCTGTCCTCGCTGCCTGGAGGATACTATGTAAAAGGTGACATTACTGGCGAAGCGGACGGCTTCGATCCGCTAGGCACATCGGAAGGCCAAGGATACGGTATGGTCATTACCGTGCTTATGGCCGGTTACGATACGAATTCCAGAACAATCTATGACGGTTTGTTCAAAACGGCTAGAGCGTTCAAGAGCTCTAACAACCCGAACCTGATGGGATGGGTAGTAGCAGATAGTACTGGGGCTCAAGGGCACTTCGGTTCGGCAACAGACGGGGACCTCGATATCGCTTACTCCCTTATTCTAGCTGATCGCCAATGGGGCTCGACCGGAACGATCAATTATTTGGCTGAAGCCAAAAAGATGATTGGCGCTATTAAGCTTAGCAATGTGACAACTAACAACAGGCTGAACCTTGGTGACTGGGATACGAAGAGCGCCTTGAATACCCGTCCCTCCGACTGGATGCTCAGCCATCTACGGGCTTTCAATGAAGTAACTGGAGATTCAACTTGGCTAAATGTCATCAACAATCTGTATAACGTATACAGCCAATTTACAGCAGCTTATTCGTCTAGCACAGGTCTGATATCGGACTTCGTGATAGGCAACCCGCCTAAGCCGGCTCCCCCAAACTATTTGGAAGAGTTCCCTGAAACAAATGAATACAACTACAATGCAAGCCGTGTACCACTTCGGATCGTAATGGATTACGCCTTGTACGGAGATACCCGCGGTAAGGATATCGCTAATAAAATGGTGGTATGGATCAAAGGAAAAACAGGCAACAATCCGAACAATGTGAAGGACGGTTACCAACTGAACGGTTCGAATCGCGGTACTTATGCAACAGCGGTATTCGTAGCGCCTTTCATCTCCGCAGCGACGACTACCAGCACGCATCAAGCTTGGGTCAATGCCGGTTGGGACTGGATGAAGAACAAAAAGGAAAGTTACTTCAGCGACTCCTTTAACATGCTGAACCTACTGTTCATCTCGGGGAACTGGTGGAAGCCTACCTACAGTGCAGCGGATGCACAAGCTCCCTCGGATCCAACGAATCTGACCGCAACAGCAGTTTCAAGCAGCCAAATTAATCTGAGTTGGACTGCTTCCACAGATAATGTCGGTGTAACAGGCTATCGGGTTTACCGTGGCGGCGTGGAAGTAGGCGCACCTACAGACACATCCTTCAGCGATACCGGACTTACCGCATCGACAGCTTACAGCTATACGGTGAAAGCTGTCGATGCTGCAGGCAACCTGTCTGCTAACAGCAATACCGCAACAGAAACTACAAGTGCAACTTCTCCTGACAACACCAACCTTGCGCTAGGTAAGACAGCGGTAGCCAGCTCTATCGAAGGTGCAGGATTTGAAGCTTCCAAGGCAACAGACGGCAACTCCACTACCCGTTGGGCGAGCATGGAAGGAAGCAACAATGAATGGATTTACGTCGATCTGGGTGCAACCCAAAGTGTGAACCGCGTCAAGTTGAATTGGGAAGATGCTTACGCTAAAGGCTACAAAGTTCAGGTGTCTAACGACGCAACAACATGGACGGATACTTACGTAACAACGACCGGTAATGGTTCTATTGACGATATTACATTTACCGCAAATAGCGGACGTTACGTCAGAGTGCTGTGTACTGCTAGAGGGACCGTATACGGATATTCAATATTCGATTTCGAGGTTTACGGCTCTTAATTGAACAAAGCCTGGCGGATATGAATCCGTCAGGCTTTGTTACTTTTGCTTAGGGCAGCGACGGTTCTATAAACCGTATTATCACTGGATGTGCAGCTATATGGACTTCATTTCGATTATAGGAGAATAAGAACCATTTCCATTGCGACATTTGCTCGTATCTCTTTATTAAAGATTAAATATCCCGAAATCTGGATGCCTCCCTCCACTCTCATATCCTGATCTTGATCATTTATTCGATTTATCGTTCGCAACAAGGTTGATTTCCAGCAACCGGAGGGGCCGATCAAAGCCGTAATTGATTTTTCAAGGATGCACATAGTTATATTTTTTAATCTGGCACATCTCACGTTCAAAATAATACGGTTGGCTGAAATCGCCCTGCTGATCTAGCATGAGCAGTATCGTGTAAATATCACCCAGTTGTGAGCTTTGAAAGATTAGATTAAATACGATCGGATGCTCCGGCATATGTTCCAAAAATGTACTGTCTTCTTACATCATCGTTTTACAAGTGATTTGCATAATTCAATACTAAATTCCTAGAAATAAAAAGCCGAATGGATCGTTCTCATCCACTCAGCTCATAGGTTTATTTTACAATAATCTGTATAGTATCACTTTCCGTAGTTCCACTTCCATTCATAAACTCACAGTGATATTGATAAATGCCAGGAGTTTTCCCTGAGATTTGTGTAATGGCCGATTGAGCACTTGGTGTTTGTGAAGATAAAGATTGCGTTTCAATGAGTTCGCCATTTTCATATAATCGATATTGTGCTGCGTTCGTGCCCCACCACATATTAGCAGTAATGTTATAGTCCCCATCTTGATCCCAGTTGTCACTAGACAACACAGGTTTGCCGGGATTCGCCTCAGTCACGGTGACGGTGTGTGGATCACATGAAGTCGTTCCATACAAATTCGATAACTCACATGTATACACATAGGTTCCATTCGGCTTTCCTTGAATAGGAATAATGGAAGTCTGGGCAGCAGGCGAAACATCGGCCAGTGACTTCGTTTGGATCAATTGGCCATTCTCGTACAACTTATACAGTGAGCCATTGTTTCCCCACCACATATTCATCGTAACTTCGTAATTGCCATCATTTATGCCTGTGGCAACACCGCTATTATTCGAAAGTGCCGGTTTACCTGGCACCCCATTTGCAAGCAATTCCGGGCTAACGGAATGCCGTTCGAACTTGACTGCATCAGCCCTCGTATAAATCATATCGGCAGGTAGAGTTGGCGGATCTACCGTTGTCGGAGTAACCCTGGTTAGACGAACATACTCGCTGCCGTCTCCAGTAAAGTCGAACGTTCCTAGATTAACCCAACCTGAGGAGCCGACGGTTGCATCAATATACGTGACCTCGGTAACCGACTGATGCTTCACTTCTACTTTGACATAATTATCGTTTGCCGTCGTATGGACGAGCTTGTAGATGGAGACCGTATATTTCCCCTCTGGGAACTGGCCTTTCCACGTCGCTGATGATCCTTGCACGGTAGAGTAACGGGACTTAACCCCAATTTTGTATCCGGCTAAATTGCTTTGGCTCCAAGATCCTTCTGTCGTGTATAACCCAGTCGTATTCGTGCTGTCGACAATAACCGTTAAGTCCCTGATCGCAATTGTCAAAGACGGCGTTGTTAAGGTCACCCCGTCAATCGTTACAGTGGCCCATACCTCAATATGATCCGTTTCTCCGTCGAGACTTAGAAGGGTCAACATACCGCTACTGTCCACTTCAGCCAGATCGGTTCGATCAACGAAATATTGCACATTTGCCTGTGATAGATCACCAATCAGACCGTTATCCAAATAGCCGGTCACGCTTAGTTGTGCGGTTTGAGTCATTTGCAGTTCACTCCGATCCGACAGGATCACCACAGACTCCAATTGCGGCATACTGTTTGGATCGACCCACATCATCGCATCGGCAACTACCCGTGACTTGTTGGCCTTATTGGTTAACTCGACATATCCGCTATCGCCTGCTGCAAAAGGATAATCTCCCAGGTGCACCCAAGTCCCATTGGCCGTTGTCTCATCAACGGTAACCGTCTCGGAGCCTCCACTATAATAAACGGTAAATGAGGCATTCGTTGCCCAATTTTCACTTGTAGCGGTTATTTGCGGAAGCTTGTAATACACACTGTAAGTAACACTTTCCGGCAGCTCAGGCTGCCATTTAATTCTGCTTGTCGCTGTGCCGGCAGCCGATTTGGCGTACACATAGTTATCATAGTAATAGTCGTTAGCGGTTGTATCCCGTATCCAGACGCCTTCTGTCTCCGCCTCCGTATTATCCACAATGATCGATGAACCCTTCTGCCAATCCGGTTGAACCGGAGTTTCTTGTACCTGATCAGGCAAATAGAGTGTCCGCTTGCGAGTCTGTTTCCCGTCCGATTCCACATAATAAGTGAAGGTTTGGGATAAATCGTTTACCCGTATCGACCATTCCATCGGATAAATCGTATCTGGAATCGTCGTATACGTCGCCCCGCCATCCAAGGAATAATGGATCGTCGCTGGTTTTGTCGTTTTTGCCTGCACATAAGCATCATAGGCCGTTTCGTCGGGCTTGACGATCAGCATACCTTTAACCGCATCTATAGGGCTGTGGATATCGAAGAAATAGCTTGCCTCCGATGTATCAGCAGTTCTGACCTGGTGCAGCGGCACATCAATGTTGAGTCCTTCTACAATGATAGCGGTTATTCCCTTGCTTGAAACCGTGGCTTGAATGATTCCGCCACTCATAACCGTTTGCTCTGGTGTGCCATTGTCGCGGATGATGGTTACGGTATAATCTTGTGCCGGGTTGAACCCAATGATTTGCGCATTCAATTCGATAGGAGTCTGGACTTCAGCTGACGATTCGTTGCTTAACCCGATGTAGAATTTATTCCCGCTCTCTCCCGTTATCCAGTTCAATTGAGGATGGTTGGTCTTAATAATCCCCTTGGGCATCCAGAGCCAAACGTCGGAATTACCGTAAAAATGACCTGGTTTGTTTCCATAGAGGTGATATTTGAACCATAAAAAATTAGTTTCAAATACAGTAGGGAATGTAATACCACCATTCGATTTCAACGATTGTTCGCTGATCAAATAATCCATCGTTTGCCCGAGTTGTCCCGGGATATGGTGATAATAGATAGATGTAGCCCCGCTTGGGCCTTCCAGAGGAAACTCTGGTTCAAGTTGGCTAACGGCGAAGCCCTTATAGTAATAACCTGGATAACTGGAATATCGACCAATAACCGCATTATGAGCAATATCCTGCAGCAGTTTATCACCTGTATAGAGCGACAATCTCAGCATGAATGGAGCTTCCTGAGCATTCATCCGATAATAGCCAGTTGTACTTCCCGCTTCAAACGTCAATCCATTGGGAGATACAAGCTCACTATCCGCTTGTACGCCTCCGGCTACATCTTCTGGGAGCTTGATCCGAGGATATTGATATTTACCACTTTCCGGCCAGTGGAACGACTCCGCGTAATTATACGTCTCAGGCTGCGGAATCGTAACGGCACCTTCAGGAACCGGACGAGCAACGAACATCGTTGCATACCGTTTGGCTTCCTTATAAGCAGCATTCAAGTATTTGGGATCCTGAGTTTCCTCGTAAAGCTCCAAGATCTCCATCCACAGCTTGCTATAATAATAAATGAACTCATTTTTACTCACATTAACAGATGCAGGCGTATCAATATGCTGCATGATATAGCTGTCGGCTGCATCCTTGGCAGCCTGTAAATAATGCGCATCTCCCGTCATACGATACATCATCAGGGGCTGAATGACAGGACCGCGGTCTTTCTGGTCAGGATCACGCACGAGGTACTCTTCCTGTGCTAGCGCCCCAATTCCTGCCGAAGTACCCATCATCTGATTGACAGCGGCTACGCTTGAAAAATCAAACGGCAAGGTTGCCATTTTCCATAACGACGGCACACCGTATACTGGCTTCTGCGTCGGCGACCAACCTATGCCATTTCGCGATAAGCCATACTGGACGGACGGCAATGCTCTCGTATCGTAAAGCTGGTCATCCCCAGTCAAATAGTAAGCCCCCAAAAGAACCGCATTCGAGCTTGTTCGAACGCTATCCTCGTTTTCGATGTCAATGAAGCCCTTGGCACGGCTCCACCACCCGCTGGGTGACGGGACATAATCAACAGAGTCATCTCCTTGCGGCTCTATCTTAAGTAAATCGATCATATTGAACATCGCGTCAGTAAGCGACTGATCTGATACATTCTCACGGTATGCAGAATAACCGTACTCTTTGCGAAGAATATCCGCGTAGGACTCATACAAATTGCTTTTTTGAGCGATTAGTCCCATATGAAATTGATAAGTGCTTTCTGCGTTCATTTGCGAATAGGTCCCTAATTGAGGAGCATACAAGATTGGCTGCACGCTGCCTTCGTTGTTGACAAGGCTCATGCCGAGCCTTTGCTTCGTAACACCTCCCGTCGGTTCAAATTCAACCGGAAGCTCATCCGACGGTACAAATACCCCATACGTCAATGGATTCCCCGAACCGTCATTCTTCTCAACCAGACTCATCGGAGCGCTCAGTTCCCTTAAGCTTGTTGATTCCACTGAACCTACCATTTTGGCGTGTGATCTGAAACCATTTAACACTTCATTGACACCTGAGATTTGCTCTGTTGTGAAGGACTGATAACCGATTACATAATTGCCATCCCTGCGAGGTGTAAAGGCGAAGGAAACATCAGGTTTGTCCCCTGACATGGACCAGTTCACTTGTAAATCGTAATCGCTTTCATGTGAAGAATCGGTTAATACCGCCGTGTGGCTGTCTGGGAAAACGATCTCGTCGAATGTAATCCAACGTTTGTTCATCGTATCGTAATAATTGGTTCGACTCCCCGCATTTCCATCCAATAAGACCCATTGTTCTTCAAGTCTTTCCGCTACATTATTGACAGGCACCCAGTTCCCCGTATCCGTGTCTTTGTAGAACATATCACGAACGATAGTTTTCCCTTCATCCCAAGCTGCTTCATAAAAGGTCGCTTTATAGCTGGCATTCTCGATGCTGCCTTTTTCCGTGTAACTGAGATTCGCCAATGTACGGCTGCGCAGCGGAGGCAACGGTGGAGCTTGCTGCCGGATATTCCCTTCAAATTTGACCGCATCGGCCCGCGTAATGATCTTTCCGGTCGTAGGTTGTGTTCGAGTCAGTCTGACAAATTCGCTATCATCACCGCTGAAATAATAGGACCCCAAATCAACCCATCCGGCCGATGGCCCCGACGAGGGTCTCAGATCCATAAACATGACATCCGTTATCCCATTGTGAACAATTTCGATTTTAACGTTACTGTCTGCTTTATCCGCCCAATCAAGCTTGTTGAACGAAATTTTCGCTGTCCCTGCTTCTAATCGCGGATTCCATGTGATGCTTCTTCCTACTGCATCGGTAAATTTCGAACTGGAATTATTATATCCCTTCACTCCCGTACTTGTAGTCCAATCAGGAGCGGAGAACCCGTTATTTGCGTTATCTACATCAGTGGTGACGACATCATCAATCGTGAGGCTTCCATCATCTATGATGATCGTCTTATGAGGTTCTTTTTGCTGAATATTCCCTTCGAACTTAACCGCATCTGCACGAGTAAGTATCGTGCTGGTTGTGCTGGTAGACCGAGTTAATCTAACGAATTCGTTACCAGCTCCAGAAAAATAGTACTCTCCCAAATCAACCCATCCCACAGAAGCGCCAAATGAAGGTCTCAAATCCATAAAAAGAACATCCGTCGTTCCATTGTGGACGATTTCAATTTTTACATTGCTATCCGCTTTATCTTCCCAGTTAAGCTTGTATAACGAAATTTTCGCCGTTCCCGCTTCCAATCGTGGATTCCATGATATCGTTCTGCCTGCTGTACTCGTATATTTGGAGCTGGAGTTATCATACCCCTTCACCCCTGTACTTGTGGTCCAATTCGGAGCCGAATATCCGTTGTTCTCGTTACCCACATCAGGTGTCACAACATCATTGATCGTGATGCTCCCGTCATCGATGATAATCGTCTTATACGGTAAGGTCTCTGCATAAGCGGTCCTTATTCCGTCTAGGCTGAAAGGAACTAATATCGTCACGATGAAAACGATTAAGAAAAACAGCTTCCTTTTTATCATACAATTCATAGCCTCCCTTAAGTTGATAACGCTTTCAAAATAATAAAACCCTCCTTTGTTCGAAGATCATAAAGAAGCGATCAGCCGTATC
The DNA here is from genome assembly GCF_037974255.1 of Paenibacillus sp. FSL R5-0636. Taxonomy (NCBI): domain Bacteria; kingdom Bacillati; phylum Bacillota; class Bacilli; order Caryophanales; family Paenibacillaceae; genus Paenibacillus; species Paenibacillus sp. FSL R5-0636. The sequence goes on along the minus strand of NZ_CP150232.1, from coordinate 3,647,557 downwards.
CTTCTGGCTAATCCCGCTCCGTCGTTTTTATCATAACATGTCACAGAACTGTGAAATTTCTTTGATTTCAAGAATTTCTTATAAGATTTTAAGCAAGAAGAAACGACTTTGTCTTCCTTTAAAAAAGAGACCTACATCATAACTGGCCGCTCAACTGCAGTCAGTATAAAATAGGTCTTTCAATTGGATAAAACCTTTAGATTAATTATAATGGCGGCTGCACCAATAACAACTTCCCAAGCTGGATCACCGTTTGATCATACCAATCTGGATGCTGCCGAACATGCTCAATACTTCGTTCATTGCCGCATGCCTCAAACACAGCCGCTTTGTCTGTCTTTTCGGTATCGACTTCGAAGCGAACCGTATGTTTCCCATTCGGGAGCTCTGGCAAGAATACATACTGATTACGATTATGATCGTTGTGTAGTGTGAATCGATCGACAATAAAGGGTTCTCCACCATCCACCGACACCTTCAATCTGCCAGAATCAGGCCCCCCGATATCGAATAACCCGATATGGGTTCCCTCGAACTGCACCGTGATAGCCTCTCCAGGATCGACTGCTCGCCATAGGCCGGGGAACAACCAATTGTACTCGCGCACTAAAGCACAATCATCCGGAGTCATGTAAGACCATCCTGCGGAAAAATCGGTAAGACTATCCAGTGACAGCATGGTCGCATACTCCCAAGGATTAGCCGGAACCAACGGATTCTGAGGTAAGTGATGTACTGACCTTCCCGGATGATCTTGAAGTTCTCTAATTTTCTCAAATGACCGGGTGATCGTATCCGTGTAAATCTGGTGTCCTTCGGGAATAGTCGGATGGATCGAATCATGCGTAAAAACAACGGCTCCGGAAATGGACACGTCTTCCCTTGAGGTAAAAACGAGTTTTCCCTCCGACACCAAGTGACTGACCTCTACGCCTAGATGAATCGAAGGAATGCCGTAATAGTCGGCCACTTCCTCTTGCATTATAGCCCCCTTCTGGTATTCCCCAGACTGAAATAAGGCCACATCCCGCTCCTTCAGCGTATAAACGAACAGGATATCAGTAAACCGGTTCCGCTTGCGGATCTGACGGACAATCCCTTCGATACGCGCCTTGGATTCGGGATCTCCGCCATCGTTACCGACAAATTCAACAAATACTAGATCAGGCCGATGACGCAGTACATCTGTCTCCAAACGGGCACAGCCCAAATCCGATCCTGTCCCATCAATGCCTGCATTCACAGAGCGGATATCCGCCTTAGGATATTGCTTACGAAGCCAATCCGCCGTCATGACCCTGTAGCCTTCAGAACGTGTATTACTGCCGCCGAAATAGACGATTGTTACGGTATCCCCATTTTCCAATTTTTGAATTATATTGGGGAGCCCTTTACGAGGGAATAATTCCTTCATCGTGACTTCACCTGACCTCATTTATCGATTTTAGGAGCAAACAATTTTACAGCAAACACTTCGAAATAAGGCGAACCATAAGTTGCGCAGAAATTAATCCGGATTCGGGATACACGTTTCTCATCCACCTTATGTTTATTCAAGGTGAGATAATTCCCACGAGTTATGATTGTCCTATCGGTTCCGTCTTCTAAGGTCAAGGTCATATCATAATCTTGAATAAGGGACTCGATCGGATCGTTGAAATGCTCCAAATCCAGCTGTGAATTAAAAACAAGATGGATTTCGTCCAGATTTTTGGGGCTTGTAAAACAGAATTCCAACCATTCCTGTCCTTTCGAATGTTCAGAAATCCAGCCGTTCGGTTGGCCATAAGGTCTGGAGTAGCCATTGACAACATTCTCAGGACTATACATATTCTGAGCTGGCATCAGGTCCTTAAAGCAAATGCTCTTATTGAATTTCTTCAGCCTGGACGGCTCTTCCGGCCTATAATGGAAGCTGACCGCACCTGTCAATTTCTCTTCATTACCGTATATGGCAAGGCTCGCCGTGCCCTCCAATATGAAGTAGATTTTGTCGTCAGCCGGTTTCTTGCAGTCCAAGTCTAGCGTAATCCAGTCGTCATGACCGGCTGTAATAACCAAGTGGTAGTCTCTCAACTCGCTGGTTGGAATGTAGTTTTCCTTCCGTTCCCCGCCAAACAGCTTCACATGTAGAGTTTCCGAATGCTTGGACCTATTTTTAATTTTGATCCGTACGCTTTCAGCCACGGATGTCTGAATCGGCAAGACCAAACATAACCCTTTCTCCAAGGAAATCTCTTCGGTTGGATGAAGATTGTCATAACTGCGCTGAGACGAGGCACGAATAGTTAATCCGTCAGCGAAGTAAGGATCCAATTCTTCTTGAAGGCCTACAATGGTTTGCCCGTCTCGAAGCAGTAGCGCCTGCAGCTCCCCCATATGAGCTTCGACTATGGCCGCGGGGTCTACCTCATATTTCGAGCACAAAGAAGCAGCTGTTCCAACCGCCTGCCCCATACAACCGCAGGTTGCCATAACCCTTGTAGATCCGAAAGCCACATGGGTAGCACTTATATTGCGACCAGCGAACAAGAGATTAGGAATATTTCGTGAATATAAACTGCGGAAAGGGATATTGTACAATCCGGGCACGAAATTCCAAGCTGTAGCCGGCCCCTCATCGTAGATGCCCTTATTAGCATGTAAATCCATATACCATCCACCGACGGATACAGCATCTTCGAAATGCGGCTTTGCTGTGAGATCGTTCTGAGACAACATGTGATCGCCAATAAACCGCCTCGACTCCCGCTTTCCCGGGATCGGGCATACATAATCCAAAATGAGATTGTCTACATCATCAAATTCACCGCTATTTTTGAGATAATCCCAAATCCCATACACCAATTTCCGCAGCTCCAACGCGATGTCTTCATTATTTTTGATAATATCCATATGTCCGCCGTATTCCAGCCACCACAATCCGCCAAGCCCGTTGATTTTTCTTGGAAAAGCCCGATGGTTTAAGCCTTTTCTGATACTATCGAAAAAGGCCAACTTCGTAATATCATACGCAAAGCCAGGTCTTTTGTATGGAACGGAATATCCTACGTCACGGGCTTGAAACAGGATCGTATCGCCCATGGTGTAATGGTCCGCCACTTCAGGAGCCAATTCTTCCTTGTATTCATGTTTCGCTTCTCTCCCCCATCGGAAGAGAGCACCTGCCTGATATCCGACAACTCCATCTCCGGAGCAATCGATATAGGTTCGGCTTTCAAAACGAAATTTCCTTTCGGAAGCCAATTGAAGGCCCTCCACCCATTTAATTCTGCCGTTCTCCATGCCCGTTTCATGCACGCATGTATTCAGAAATAGAGAAATGTTAGGCTCAGCATAGACCATATCCAACAAGACCGTATCCGAAAGCGAAAGCATCAGCTTCTTGTTGTATAACGGATTATAGTGGAAAATCTTCAACTTGAGTTCTTCCACCAACCCTCCTTCGCGTGCATAATAGGATGGACTGTTTCCGAGATATGCCGACCCGTTGATATGAACCCTGACCTCGCTGCTCGCATTTCCCCCAAGAACCGGTCGATCATTAATAAGTGACACTTGCAGCCCTTGGCGTGCGGCAGCAATGGCAGCGCATATCCCAGCAATACCTCCGCCGACGACGGTTACATCTGCTTTAATAAGCTCCATTTTGATAACCTCCATGATTAGATCCTTCTATCATGGTAATCCTTTTGCTCCCTTTTTTTTTACATGATTTCGCGAAAAAATCACACATTTTTTGCAACCTTAATTGGATTCATACCGTGTCATTTTTATCCGATATTGCTTAGGAGTATCACCCGTATATTCTTTAAATAATTTGCAAAAATAACCTTCATTCACAATTCCTACTTCCTCGCACAATTCCAATATAGAATAATCCTGAACATTTAACAGCTCGAGAGCTAATTGGATTTTTTTACGATTGATGTAGCTGATAACGCCCTCGTTCATTGTTTTTTTGAATAAGCTGCTAAAATACGATGGAGCTAAATTCACTTCCTCGGCAATCGCCTCGAGCGTTAATCGCTGTTTCAGGTTTTTCTCTATAAACCGCATAGCACTCATGATTTCTATACGATGTAAAAGTTGGCCAGCGTGTACATATTCGAAGGTAAAGTCGCCAATATAGGCAAGCTGCTCCCGAAAAGCTAAAAATTCTATGGGAAACTCTGCTACTTCCGTGGCCAACTTGTTCCCCGATTTAAACTTCACAATAATGTCTCTGTACAAGTCTCGTAGCATAGGCGCCATGATGGACTTATGGATTTTATGGTCCGTAACAAATTGGTTCAGATCAGCAAATGCTTTCTCCAGCTCTTCCTTGGAAACCTTTCTTTTCACCCCAGCAAGAAAATCAGCCAGTTTCTGCTGAAATTCTTCTTTTCTGTCATTATGGTAATGGAACCGATGCATGGGTGTTTTTACTACTTTCTCTGTATGATAATAGAAATCATCACTCACATTTTGTGCTTCCGTGTAAGCTTGTTTGATGGATTCCCAGCCTCGGTGCTGACCTCCAAAAGCGACAGATACCCTTTGATTCAAATATTGATGCAAATGGGAGACGATCTGCCCCCCCAGTGTCTGGCAATCATATTCCGTTTCCAGATCACTACGATTATTTTCCCAGGAAAGAAAGCCAATAAAACGATTATCGGATAGATCCGCAGCTACACCACTGCCGCCATTCATCACCGTTTCTTCGATTATATTTGTAATCGCATACCGCAAGATGTTTTGATCAGACGCTGAATAATCGTTTCGGAAACTTTCATACATATTCATTTCGACAATGAAGCAGCGATAGTTGGCTTGAAAAAAATGGAACTGCATGCGATTGGCAAAATCCGATGCCCGATGAGAAGGAATTTCGCCTCTGATAAGCTCGTTAAAAAATTGCTTGCGGACTCTATATTTATTTTCAAGCACGGATACGTTTAACGATTGAAATTCCGCTTCTTTTTTCTTTACCTCATTTAAAATCCCGGCTGCCTTATCTAAAGCTCGATCCAAATCCGCGTCCCTGAGCGGAACCTTAACAATGTACTCCAATACGTTGGCTTGAATAGCTCTCTGGGCGTATTCAAAGGATGAATAAGCGGTCAAAAGAATGAATTGGGTATGGGGAAGCTTTGGCTTTAGCTGCTCAATCATGGAAATCCCATCCATTCGCGGCATAACGATATCAGATATCACGATATCCGGCTTAAGCTTTACGATCTCCTCTAACCCCTTCAGCCCATTATTCGCTTTTCCCACTAAATGAAATCGCCTATCCCTAAGGGAGAGCTCGTGAAAAAACAATTCCAATCTCTGAATGATTAGATCTTCATCGTCAACAATGAAGCAGGTGTAGTCTCTCATCATCATGCATCTCCTTTAAACAAGCCTGCTGGGAATAAGGCGCGAACCCGGGTTATTTCCTTAGGTATGCTTATGATTTGGAGCCCGAATTGTTCTCCGTAGTGAAGTCTGATTCGGTCATGAATATTGTTTAACCCGATTCTTTTTCTTTTCAATTCCACATCCCCCGGTTCTGAAATTAAAATATGCTTTATTTTATCAGTTGGAATTCCCTCGCCCTGATCAACTACTTCTATGATGACATTGCCGCCCTCCCTGTACGCATGAATAGTAATAGGGCCTTCGATCCCCCCACCGTTATAACCATGGAAGATACTATTCTCCACAAGGGGCTGCAGCAGCATTCTAAAAACCGGAAAATCTATTAGCCCTGCTTCGATATTTTCGATTAAGTGGAAGTTTCTGTTATAGCGGATGTTCTGGATCGCGATATAGTCCGATACATTTTGCAATTCCTGACGCAGTGATACCTTCTCCGAAGCGTCGGCTATCCCATATTCCAATATTGAAATAAGAGACTCAATCACCACATCTACTTTCTCTATTTGTCCGAGTCGTATGACATTGCTGATAGAACCAAGCGTGTTATACAGAAAATGAGGGTTTATTTGAGACTGCAGTACTTGAATTTCCAGCTTGCGTTCAAGTTCATTATGAAGCTCTGCTCCCCGAATCAGTTCCACAATTTGCTGCAGCATACGATCGAATGCTCGGGAAAGATCTCCAAACTCATCGTTTCGGTTAATCGATATTGTAGTTGTGAGGGAGCCTTGCTCCACCCGCTTCATTTTTGTTTTGAGTGCATAGAGCGGAGTCCTTATATATTTGGCAATAAAGAAGGAAACGAACAGACTTAAGAGAAAACCTGCAGCTAGAAGCTCTATATAATAGGTTTCCAATCTGGATAAAGCAGCTTTTAGGCGTGATTCATCGTTGATTGAGATGATGGTCCAGTTAAATTTTTCAGTCGGTTTTTTCAGAAGGGAGACCTGAATCCCCTCCTTGGTGTGCAGTTGAAGGTTTGTTTCTGTAGTATCCAGAATTTGTTCCGCTGACGTTTCACCGACTGAAAAAGTATGATCTTGAACATTCAGGGGTCCTTTATTTTCCGAAAACCCGGCAATGATTTTTCCCGATGCGGTGATTAGAGCCAAATTCATTTGTTCTTTTTTATTAATCTTGAACAAGGTTTCTTCAATGGCATTTAGATCTAAGTCTACCGCAATGGCCATAGGAAACGGAGCACTGTTCAGATATCGGACCATCGTAACTGTCCAGCCGGAATATTTAGATTTGTAAGGATCACTGACAAATGTAATCCTTCTGTTCTTGTCAGCTGCCTCAAACAATGGTTCTCTTTCAGATAAAGGTTCATCAAATATTCGGGTAGGTGTACTTCCGCCTAGAATGGATAAATCGCTTTTGATCAAATAAATATTACTGACGTAATTACTGTTGAGTTCATACAGCTCTCTTAATTGCTTTTTAATCACGTCCGGATTGTCAATGTTGGCTTTCACCGATGACTCGACCGAGAACAGCATCGTCTGGAAGGAGGAAAAATTAACTGTGAAATACTGATCAATCTTATCAAGTATTTGGTTGGTGTAATAAATGTCAGAGGTTCTTATTTCCTTTTGGACATAGCGATAAGACAATTGACTTATCAAGATTATGCAGCTTAATACAAATGCAAACACGATAAAAAATAGTTTTAAAGGCAAGCTGATTCTTCTTCGCATCGATCATCTTCCTTTTAAATCTGTAATAAACAAATAATAGCATATGATAAGAAGAAACGCCTTCGGCGTCCTTTTTAAGGACGATAAGCGTTTCTTCGAAAAATAGAAGGATAAAGTATAAAGTAAAACTTATACTTTCTTATATTTCAATAAAGAGAGGGGCTAATTATAGCCGCTCTCTTCGTTTAAAAGATAAGAATTTATATGCTTCGCGCATAAATGTTCCTTATCTTTCTCGCTGAAACGGTACCGCCCTTTAAAAGGACGGCGAAGCCGTTTCTACTTGATTTACTTGATTAAGCCTGCTTCTTTAAATTGCTTGATTACTGAGTCTTTATACTTCTGCATGTCAAACTTAGTTTCCAATGTATTGAGGAAATTGTCCCAGTTCGAAAGAGGTTCTTTGCCAGTCATAAATTTGACCAAGCTTTCATTAATGTAACGTTGGCGGTCAGCTGCCAATGAATCGTTCGGGTCTTCAGTCAATAAATTCCCGGGCAACGTAGCCGCCACGTATTTCTGGTTGTTCTCAAAAGCTTCTGCCGTCTTAGGATTCTGGAAGCTGAAGTACTCAGCATCATCACCACGACGCGGCATTCTATAATGATCGACCCATAAGTACTTTTCTTTCATTTCCTTTGATAATTCGGAGGTTTTATTTTTGATCTTGCCGTCTACCAAATCCCAATGAATCCCTTTAATTCCGTATGCAAAATTCGGATATGCTTCTTTGTCCGTAAAGAGATAATTTAGCATGGACAAGATCCGAATGATTTTGTCCTTATCCGCTTTCTTGGATATGGCCCATGAATTGCCTTGGAACGATTTTCTCTCTACAATTTGATCACCATAAGGACCTGTCATTGGAGGAATGACGATCCATTCCGGCACCTCTCCACTGATTTCTTTCATTTTTTGCTGATAATCTGGTTCCAACCTGCGGGCATCTCTTATCATGAAGCCAACTTTACCCTTAAATAACTTTTGGTCCAATAAATCGGGAGTATTCATCGTCACCCAGTCTGGATCTACAACTTTAGCTTCCATCATTTTATTGATATAAGCGAGTGCTTCTTTCATTTTTGGGTCGGTAAACAGGAACACTGGTTCATTGTCTTTCACATCAATGGCTGAGGGAGGATTGACACCAAACATCCACATCAAACTATCGAAGCCGTAGGTTTGCAGATTCCCTTCTTTATTCATTCCGCCTATGAATCCGTACGTATCATTTTTGCCATTGCCGTCAGGGTCTTTCTCTGTAAAGGCTTTCATAACTTCAAATAGCTCGTCAGGTGTTGTTGGCACTTCCATATTCAGCTTTTTCAGCCAATCATTACGGATAAAGAAGCTTCGACTAATACCGTTTACGTTATCATAACCTGGAACCCCAATGGTTTTTCCCTGATAGGACATCGCCTCCCAGGAGTCGTTGCTAAAACGTTTCTGCAATTCAGGAAATTGATCCAGATACGGTGTCAAATCCGCAAGAACGCCTTGGTCATAATATTGTGCGAGATCAGCCCGGCTCTTTAAGAAGATCAAATCTGGAATATCTCCGCCAGCAATGAGCGTATTTAATTTAGTCGTTGCTTGCCCTGATTGAGGAATCATCATTTCCAAGTCGATATTTACTGCTTTCTCCAACATTTGGCGTTGGATATCTTCTTCACGGGGAGGAATCGGAGCAGCAGCATTGAAAGTTCCTTGGTTAAACATCGAAATTTTCAATTTGGTTTCAAAGGGACTAGACTGGCCTTGTGAATTACCCGAAGCTGTCGATGTAACCTCTTTTTGTTCCCCACAGCCTGACAATACTGTTCCCACACCGACCATTGCTGTCAGAATAGCAAATGTAATCGCTTTACGTTGCATAATGACCTCTCCTTTGCTTCTATATTATCACGGTTTCCCCGTAACAACTCAGGTTGGAATATCTTTTTAACCTTTAACCGATCCCAAGAGCACACCTTTGGTAAAATGCTTTTGCATAAATGGGTAAACGATCAAAATCGGAACTGTAGTCACGACAACTGCTGCCATTTGTATAGCGAACGTACTAACAGCTCCGGTATTGGCAAGCGAATCAGCACTTTGTGTTGCGACGTTAAGCAGGATGTTGCGCAAGATCACTTGAAGCGGCATTAAGTTGGAATCATTGATATAAACAATAGCATCGAAGTAACTGTTCCAATGCCCGACTGCGTAAAATAAAGAAATTGTGGATAGGACGGGCAAGGACAGAGGTAAGATGATCCGCCATAGCGACTGAAGTTCACTTGCACCGTCTACCCTCGCTGATTCCTCGATTTCAGCAGGCAATTGCTCGAAAAAGCCTTTAATGATCACCAGATTAAATGCACTAATGAGATTTGGAATAATCAATACCCACGGGCTGTTTAGCAATCCCAGAGAGCGGACTAGTAAATAAGTCGGAATTAATCCTCCCCCAAACATCATCGTAAAGACAATGAATAGTAAAAATGGGCTGCGACCTGGCAAATATTTTTTGGATAACGGATATGCCGCGATTACCGTAAAGAACACATTGAGAGCAGTGCCCACAATCGTTCGAAACAATGTAATTTTATACGCCTGCCCAATACCATGAGAAATAAATACTTCTTTATAGGCTAGAAAGGTAAAGGTTTCTGGTATAATAACAATTCCTCTTCTTAGCACTTCCGATTCTGGTGTTACTGAAACAGCAACCACATATAGAAAGGGTAGTAAGCAAAGTAGAGCTAGCAAAATAAGAATAAAATAAACGAATGCTTGCCAGACCTTTTCTCCGATTGTCAAATTGATCATTTTGATAACCACCTCACCAAATTTGCCCATCGAATTTTTTGGCGAGCTTATTCGCTGCCAACACTAAAACAAATCCGATGACCGCTTTAAATAATCCCACAGCAGTAGCCAAGCCAATCTTAAGTCGCTCGAGCCCTTCACGGTATACCCATGTGTCGATAATGTCGATCTTCTCCTGATTAAAGCTGTTGGCAAACATGAATATTTGGTCAAAACCAGCATCCAGAATATGGCTTAGTTTAAGGATCAGCATCAGAATCATAACGCCTCGAATGCCGGGAAGTGTTACATGCCATAGCTGTCTCCACTTGGAAGCGCCATCAATTCTAGCCGCTTCATATAAGCTTGGATCGATTCCTGCTAATGCTGCAAGGTACAATATCGCTCCCCATCCAATATCCTTCCATATTTCAGATAAGATGATCAGCAGTCTGCCCCAGGCAGGTTCCGTTAGGAATGAGATGGGTTCAACTCCAGTTTCCTTCAAAATCATGTTAAAAAGACCATCCCCTGGGGCTAGTAATGCCACCATCATTCCATAAACAATGACCCATGATAGAAAGTGGGGTAAATAAGTGATCGTTTGTACGATTTTCTTAAACCATTGGGTATAAACTTCATTGAGCAGCAAAGCAAGTATGATAGGAGCTGAGAAACCGAACAACAGCTTATACAGGGATATGATAATCGTATTTCTCATGATGTCCCAGAAATAAACGCCGTTCATAAAATCTGTGAAATTTCTAAATCCCACCCATGGGCTATCCCATAGTCCCAAAGCTAGGTTATAGTTTTTAAAGGCAATAATGATTCCCGCCATAGGAATGTATTTGAATACGGCAAAGTAAACTAATGCCGGGAACAAGAGAGCGTACATCACTTTATACTTTTTTATCGTCCTTATCCATGAGTTCCGCTTTTTGGGGAGGGGAATGGCGTCCGCTGCCAATTTTGCTTGCATATCATCACCTCGTCTTTATTTGTATTTGTATAATAGCATCTCGTTATTGGATAAATTTCTGTAATTTCAAGAATTTCTTATAATATATTAAGTAAGTACAGCCTCGGATAATTCGAATACAATAGGCATGATTGTCTTGCATTAAAGATCGTACAATAACTCTGACACGAAAGTTTGAGTATAGACCAAATACAATCCTGAGGTCCCAAACAAAAAAAGCCCTAGAAAAAAATGGGCTTAATTTAATGAGTCTGTTTTTATATAATGCATCCACGTATTTTATTTTCCATTAATAAAAACTACATTCATGAACAAAAGTCATCCTCCAGCGTAAGTTTAGAGTTCTCAATATATAAATCAATAATGCTTATGACTAGACCAAAATTCCTTTAACAAACAATGAGACACTATGCTTGTAGAACTCTTCCTCGGTGACGAATTGGGATTGATATTGCCGATGAATCAGCTCGCTCATCTGAAATCCGTAACACATCGAGAGAAAAGACATTGCGACAAGACGCTCATCCTGCCTGGCGATAACTTTTTTCTTCTGCAAGCGTTCAAAATATTCAACCAGCAAGGAGTGAAGTTTCGCCGGCGGATCGGCCAGCACTCTGTCTAATTCGGGAAGCATTCCTTTGTCGCGGATGCCAATCAAAATGATGTCCGCATTTTTATGGAAAAATAAACGGTACTGCTGACTTACATTCAGCAGATCGACTTCCGGATTATCGGTCGCTTCCTCTTTTAACAGCTTCTCAAATTGCGGAATATCCGAATGTCTTTGAATGATGGCTTCCAATATCCCTTGCTTGCTTCCGAATTGCCGGAAAATCGTAGATTCATTTACTTTAGCTTCCGTTGCAATGGCTTTGGTGCTTACACCCCGATAGCCATTCTTTTTGATGAGACGTGTCGCGGCTTCAATGATTCTGTCTGAAGTTTGCATTGTAGTTCTCCTTTTGCATATGTTAATCCTATTCTACTACAAGTTTTGCAGTCAGGTACCACTTGCGTGAGCATGCTCTTTTACTATCATATCGCATAGAATAAATGCAAGCAAGTACTCGCTTGCATTTATTCTTTTCATTCTCTATAATAATGACTTAGTCAGTATGCCTTATCCTAAAAACATATACGTAAAGGAGAATTTTTATGAAGTATGGACGTATTATCCAAAAACCTCGCGTTAAATTTTTTGAAGTCGCAGATGGCGTCTTTGCTGGTATTTCGCCGTATCGTGGGATCAGTTGGGCCAATGCCGGATTCATCAACAAGGGTGATGGGTTGGTGTATGACACGTTCTTCGATTTGTTCCATGCGCGGGAAATGCGGGAGGTTTTTATGGAAGTAAGCAACGGCGGCTCTCCCGCATATGTGGTGAACTCGCACTATAACAGCGACCACGCCTGGGGAAACAAAGTGTTTGAAGATGCTTGTATTATTATGCACAAGGAAGCCTCCAGAGAGCGTCTCACCGAAAATATCGCTTGGATGGACAGCGTCATCAGAAGAGGAAAGAATTCTCCGGAATCGACTCCGGGTGAGCGGTTTTTTGCAGCGGAATTTGAAGGATTCGACCTGGAAGGCGTAGAATGGGTGCTCCCGAGTATTGAGATAAAGGACGATATCAACATCCGTCTTGGCGATACAGAAGTTATGATTCACAACGTAGCTCCAGCCCATTCTGATAGTGACTTACTGTTGTGGATGCCAAAAGAAAAAGTGCTGTTCGCTGGCGATGTCGTGTTTAATGGTTGTACGGCATACAGCGAAGAGGGAACTCTCAATTGGGTTAAAGTGCTTGATCGCATTATTGATGAAATTAAACCCGAAATCGTTGTTCCAGGGCATGGCGCCATTTGCGGCTTGGATTTCGTGAAGGAACAGCGAGACTACCTCTTGAACCTGATCAGCGAGTTCAACAAGCATTACAATGACGAAATCGATTCCTTGTCCCTGACCAAGCAAATGGATATTTCCCTCTTCCTTCATTGGATTCAGCCAGAACGCTTGTATGTTACAGTGGATATCCTATTGAAAAGCAAACGAGGGTTACCACCCCTTCCAATTTGGAACGAGGTGCCTGCTAAGCTGGAAGACATGAAAGCTTTTTTGGCTGGAAAATATGACAATCAGATCAAGCCATGGGACCCTATGAGTGTTTGGCAAGAATAGCAATTTACAGCTAACCTATGAAAACAAAAGAACCGCCCTGTCGCAAATGATGCGAACAGCGGCCGTTCTTTTGAATTGTTCCACGAAATTAAAAACGGTGCTTAGAAACGATTATGATAAAAAATGGAGAAGGACTATGACTTACTAGAGGGTATCCCCTCATTTGGATTGGAGAAGATTCCCGTTGTTGTTGGACTTATTATTCCAAATAACCTTCGGCAAGTTTCATCAAGGTTTCTTTGCTTACCTTATTCAAGTCCCCTTGTATAGTATAGGCGTATTTCACCTTTTTGTCTGGGCTCTCGTATACCCATTTCAGCTCGTGCCACTGCGAAGGACCAAATTCTGTATGCAGCATTTCTACACCCTTCACTTGAACCTTCTCCTGCTTAAATTCAACTTTCTCGTCAATATACGATGTTGGGTCGCTTTTCCCGCTCAGATTATTGATCATAACCCCGATTTTATCTTCGCCATTTTGATACGTAACATTGAGAAGAGAAAACTGATCTGTCATTTCAACAGACATCATTGCATAGCCCTTATTGGACTCTTCCGCCTGTTTTCTCAGCTTTTCTGCCATTTTCTTCTTTTCTTCCGAAGAAGGAGGATTCACTTCCTGAGCATTTTTAAAGATTACGTCCGCCTTTTGGAAAGTATAATTTCCATTGATGTTGTCTGCGATCTTAATGGATTTATCTGTAATCTTCTCGCGTAATTGTGAAGGATTTTGGAAGACAGTCAACTTCGTTCCAAGATCTGTTTGATGATTCGGGTTATTGGCAACCATATAAAACAGCCCTGCTTCCCCGTTCTTTAGCACCTTTTCCTTCAGTTCAAAAAATGCCTTGAAACGATCTGCCTCATCTTTCGATTCTGTTTTTACGTAATCTTTCGTAGATTTAGTTTCATATACGATTTTTCCATCTTTATTCGTCAAAGAATGATATTGAACTGCCGCATAACCCGTGGAGGCCATTAACATCATCCCTACACACGCAGTCAGAACAACTTTATATTTCATAAAAAACCTCTCCTTTTCTTTTGGCTTATCATGTAGTATTTTCATTACTCTTCCTGTCAAGTTGGCGTCGGGAATGCGCGGGTCATCAAACAGTTTTTTCAAATCCCGATCCCGATCCCTGTCCATATTCATACACTCCCACTCCCTTCACTTGAGCATAATACTTTCGAAATTTTGCAGATGTACGTTCGTACCTTTTACGAAGGCTGGCGCTGTTTTTACCGAGAATCAATCCGATCTCCTGGTAGCTTTTATCCTCGACACAACGTAAGATTAACAAATTACGCTCTTCTGCCGATAATTTTGCCATGGCCTGATGTACGGATTCATCAAAATAGTTGGCTTCAATATGCAAATCGACTTCATTATTTTCTTTATCATCCTGGTAAAAGAAAGGCAAATATTTAACCAACTTACGCTTACGGATGATGTCTATACATTGATGGTAGGCAATCTTGTATATCCAGGCGCCAAAATCGATCTGATATTGGGTATATTTTTTCAAGGTGCGGAAGGTCTTCAAAAATACCTCCTGTGCGTTCTCCTCGGCTTCGGCATAATTGCCCAGCATGTGATAACAATAGAGAAAAATCGGTTTTTGATAAATCTCCATGATTTTCTCGAATTGTTCTGTGTTCCCATCCAACACATCTGCAATGATCTGATTTAACTCCGTATCATTCAAGCTGTCTCCCCCCTTTCACTCTATACAACGAAGAGCTCGACCCAAAATGTGACAGCAATAAAGATCATTACAATCTAAATCGAGCTTCGCAAGGAGCTTGTGTGGCCCTTTTCCGTTGGAATGTTTGTCCTTTTTTCGCCATAAAAATATCCCCTCCAAGTGTCACTCGAACCTCCATGATAACATGCAGGTTTTTTCGAGTGTCTACTTGAAGGGGATAATACCAAACAAGATCAACCTTTAGTTTTTATCTTAACCATTTTTTGAATCAATCGTGTATAAACCATCGGAATCTGAGAAGTGGCATTTGCAACAAGTTGATGTGTTTGGTCTATATTTACACTTCAACTTCTCCGATCATTTGCTGTTCGATTTGTTTCATCTCATAAAAATAGCCTTTTTGCCCCATCAACTCCGAATAGGACCCCGTTTCGACTACCCTGCCTTGGTCCATGACCACAATCTGGTCCATCTCTTCTAATCCGGTTAGCCGATGACAAATCAGGAGAAGCGTATCATTAGCCGCCTGTGCGTAGAGATGCTTCAATACGTGATGCTCTGTCACATAATCCAGCGATGAAGTTGGTTCGTCCAGAAGCCATACCCGTCCTTTGCGGAGCATCGCTCGCGCCATAGCCAACCTCTGCTTCTCGCCGTCTGACAGATTCTCCCCTTTTTCATACACCATATCGGTCAACGATGTATCGGGCAGCTGCATTTTAGCTAGCACATCCAACAATTGTTCGTCAGCGTGTTCTTCTCCATTTAGCAGCAGGTTGTCCCGAATCGTTCCCCGGAAGAAATGATTTTGCTGAAATACCACATTAGCCGTTTGCCAAATGCTCGTCTCGTCCAGTTCCTTCACCGAAATACCGTTTAATCGTATCTCGCCAGCCGTTGATGTTCGCAGTTTGAGCAGCAATTCGATAATTGTTGATTTTCCTGACCCACTCGGCCCGACTATTGCCGTTTTGGAGCCAGGTAAAATGTGCAGGGACATATCCCTGAGTGCCGGTCTCCACTCCCCTTCATATTGAAATGTAACATTGGATAGTTCCATCGTAACAGCATGATTAACAGGCAATGTGCCACTTGGTTGCGAAGAGTGCTCATCAAAAGTCTGAACTGTTTCCGTCAGTCGTTTGGCTGCGTGTTCGCTATCCTCTTTATACGCGGGTAATGTGGCCATAGCCGCCGCTTCTTCAAATACAGTTTGTGATGCCATAACCAACATGGCAAGAAATACGCCTGCAAGCGCTCCTTCCATAATTAAATAGGCGCCGAGCGTCAGCACTCCCCAGGAAACGAGAAATGTAACAAAAGTATGCATCGATTGCCCGCGCAGCAAGTGCCCGGCTGCTCGTTGCTGTTCAGTTGCCAATACAGCGGAAGCATGCTGAAGCTGCTCCTCCCGCTGTGCCAATTGACCATATACTTTCAAATCCCGGAAACCGTACAACACTTCGGTAACTTCCGTGGACAGCTGCGCCCTCTGCTCACGAACGCGTCCATGTGTTCTCCGCTGCCCGAGTAACACAATTCCCGGTACAACGAATGCCGTTACCAGCATACCTATTACAAACAAAACGGCAATCCAGATCGAAAAGGTAGAAGTAAACAGCACCGTAGCCAAAAATACCATGACGACCATGATCGGAGGATAAGCGACTCGCAAAAAATAATTTTGCAAACTTTCCACATCCCCAACGATCCGCGCAAGCAGATCCCCGCTTCGATTTTTGTTCAATATACCAGGCGTTAAAGGAATAAGCTTGGCGAAAAAGGATGTACGTAAACGGCTAAGCATGGAGAAAGTCGCCCGGTGAGAATACAAGCGTTCTCCATAACGACTCGCCGCCCGAAGCAGACCCAGCAGTTTGACCATGGAGGTGAGTACAATTAAAGTATAAAGCGGTGGCGCAAATACCGTTTGTGAAATCAGATACCCGCTCGCAGAAAAGAGTGCCACACCGGCTATGCCGGCAATAAATCCACCCAAAATCGAAAGAATGATATCCTTGCGCTCCTGAATCATCGCCTTTGACAGAACAGCCAGTTCATTCATGAGGATATCCCCCCTTTCCGCTCTACATCAATCATCTCGGCATACTGAGGCAGGCGCTCCAGAAGCTCGTCATGTCGTCCCGAGTCCACCAACACTCCATTGTCCATAAACAAAATCTTGTCGGCTTGTTGAATCGTATATAATCGGTGAGCCACCGTAATCATCGTAGCCGTTTTTGCCAGTTTGGCTATGGAGCGTTGCAGTACCCGCTCGGTGTGCAAATCCAGTCCAACTGTGGGTTCATCAAACAAAATGATAGCAGGACGCTTCAAAAAAGCGCGTGCTAAGGCAAGCCGCTGCTTTTCCCCACCAGACAGTCCCCGGCCTCCTTCACCAACAAAGGTATCAAATCCATGCTCTAATTGGGCTGTAAGCGCAGCGAGTCCGGCTTCCTCCCCCGCCCGCTCAATTTCAGCTCTGGAGATGTTTCCACCAGCACCAATCGCAATATTTTCAGAAAATGTGCCTGCAAAAATATACGGATGCTGTGTAATGTAGCTAACATGTTCGAACCATTCGGTTTCATCGTATTGCGAGAGTGGACTTCCATTCACCAGAAGCGTACCCGATTCTGGTTTCAGCAGACCGGCAATGAGATGTAGCAAAGTCGTTTTGCCGGAACCGCTTTTGCCAACAATCGCAATGTGTTCTCCTGGGCTAAGCTTGATCCGCCCCGTCTTAAGCTCGAAAGAATCTGGAGCATACTGAAACCGAAGTTGGTCAATTACGATAGACGGTGGTATTAAAAGGTCTCCAGAATGGGCAAGTTCCAGTTTGCTTATTCTGTCGGTCCTATCCCCGACCTTATCTATGCTGTCGATCTCGTCGATTCCATCGGTTGTTAATGCTCCTTCAATGCCATTAGCGTCCCTGCTCTCCCCTGCCGTTTCCTCAAGCATCTGTTCCACCTTACGAACCGCACCCATACTTGTCCGGCCGCTGTGAAAGGCTGTTCCCGTATTCTTTAACAGGTTGTAAAACTCGGGAACGAGCAGCAAAACGAAAAAGGCAGTGTGGAACGTCATAGCTTTGAAAACAAGCAACTGGATGGCCAGTTCGAGAGCCACAATACCAATGCTTAGCATCACGATTGATTCCAGCATGAATGTATTCGTAAACGCAATCTTCAAAATACCCATCGTGGCATCACGATAACCCAAGCTACTGCGTTCAATCTCCTGTTGCTGACGGTGAGCCCGTCCAAATATTTTCAATGTCACCAGTCCTTGAAGAGAGTCCAGAAACGTCCCTGAAAACTCAGCGAGTTGCGCATATTTTTCTTCGGATTTGTTCTTCGTTTTCAGCCCTACCAGAATCATGAACAGCGGGATGAACGGAGCAGTAAACAATAGAATGAACCCCGTGTTGGCATGTTGGATAAATGTAACGACCAAAATCAGAACCGGGATGATAGCAGCTTCCATCATACGCGGCATGTATTGACTGAAATAACTATCAGCCTCATCCACAGCATCCAGAGCAATACTGACCTTCCCTCCCGTCTGTCCACTAAGGGTTGAAGGCATGGAAGCATGGGTCAAGTTTTGCAGCACGGCTGCGCGCATATTTGTCTTGGCAGCAGCTGCCATATGCAAGCCAACAATACCGTTTCCATAAGACAATAGTGTGCGTACAGCCATAATAGCCAGAAGTATACCGAGCAACAGGATAACCGATGAAAATGAAGCTCTCTCCACAAAAATCCGTTGGACTGCTTCAGCAAGCAGTCCAGCCTGACTCACAATAGCTATACCAAGCCCGAGCGAAATGATTGCGAGGAGAGCCATGTTTTTCCTTTGTGAAGACATTTGTTGAGAAATCAAACTGGATTTCCTCTTCACAGATCACACCTCCTTTATATATAGGCTTGTAGGGAAACCTCAAACATGCCGTAATGGATTAATCAGCTTTATTTTTTCCCTTTTACATAATCCGCATCAAACAGGAAGAGTCTGGAGACCAGAATAAGGGATGGGATCAACAGGCATAGACCGCCGATAAACACAATAACTAACGCTAAGCCCATTGCTGGTGAAGTTGCACTGCTCTGAATCGTGATATACGGATCAAGAATATAAGGGTATTGCCCAATCCCATAAGCGAAAAAGGCACAGAAAAATTGCAACATGACGCATATAAAAGCTAATCCGTAACGGCGTCCGTTATATAACAGCCACATCGCGATCATGAAGAAAGCAACGGAAAGTGCCAGCAACCACCATAAATCCATCATATTTTGAAAATGCCGCTCATTGTGTTGACCCAAATAGATAAATGCTGTAAGTGCGAGGATTATCGTCGGTGTGCTCCAAAACAGGGCGTAGTTGCGCATCAGCTTCAACGCGGAATGATCCTCTGCCCGAGAAGCGTAAAATGTCAGAAATGAGCCGCTAATGAACAAAACGGACACAATTGCCAGTCCAACGATACTCCACGATAACGGATTGGTGAACAGCGCCCAGTAATCCAGAGAAACCGTCTCCCCCTGCTTCACGATAAAACTGCCTTCAGACAAAGTTAGCGCCACTGACAACGATGCTGGAATAAGCAAACCTGTAGCTCCGTACAAAAAAAGATATACTATGTTTTTCTTGGAACCGTAATTTTCAAAAGCATAGAATGAACCGCGAATCGCAAGAAGAATCAATGCAATGCTTCCCGGAACAAGTAGCGCGGAGCCATAATAATAGGCTGTGTCCGGAAAAAAACCGACGATGCCAATGTAGAAAAAGATAAAAAATACATTTGTAATTTCCCAAACGGGTGATAAATAACGCGAAATCAGACGATTAATGAGATGATCCTGCTTCGTTAAACGGGCATAAAAGGCGAAGAAGCCCGCTCCGAAATCAATGGAAGCTATAATTAAATAGCCGTACAAAAACAGCCAGAGCACCGAGATGCCAATCAATTCGTAACTCATCATTCAGTGCCCCCCTTTTCGGTAGAATGATTAGGATGATCCTTCATCCATTTCTCCATCTCAGCTTCTGCCGGATTATTGTTGAACAAGCGTCTTAGCACGATTACACACATACTGCCGAGTACGATGTACAAGAGCAATAAGGCGAAGAATATAATTCTTACATTCGGTGAAGACGTGGCAGCCTCCTCAACACGCATATATCCACGGATAATCCACGGCTGTCTCCCGACTTCTGCATAAAACCAACCCAGCTCAACAGCCAGAAAAGCGAGGGGGGCGCTCAGTGCGATGATGCGAAGCATCCACTTGTTAAGCTCATTACGCTTTTTCCAGAACACAAACAGAAAATATAGGAACGAAATCGCGAGCAGAGTAAATCCGATTCCGACCATTAAATCAAACAGATAATGAACGAGAAGTGGTGGCCATTCTTCCTTGGGGAATTCCTCGAGCCCCGTCACCTCTGCATTAAAGTCTCCAAAGGCCAGGAAGCTGAGCAGCTTCGGAAGATGAAGAGCCCCTAGAACTTCATGCTCTGCATTCAGCCATCCCAATAGAACCAAATCCACCCTGCTACTCGTCTCAAAATGCCACTCTGCCGCTGCAAGCTTCTCTGGTTGATGCTCGGCCAAAAACTTGGCGGACACATCACCGGCTAACGTGTTCAGCAAACCGAATAGTAAAACGACCGCCATCATGAGATTTAAAGATTTTTTGTGGTATGCGGACACACCTTTTCTCAGCATCGCGAAGGCTGCAATCCCGGCTAACAAGGCAGCTCCTGTTAAATAGGCCGAGCTTAATACATGGAACACTTTGGAGAACGTCGCCGTATTCAGCATCGCTTGCACCGGGTTAATCGCTGTGAATTGGCCTGCTTCCATGACAAAGCCTTCAGGCTGGTTCATGAATCCGTTCACCGTCGTAATAAAAACGGCAGACATGCCTGCCCCGGCGACAATCGGTATCGTCAGCAGCCAATGGGTATATGGATTTTTGAACCGATCCCACGTATACAAATAAATGCCCAGGAAGATAGCCTCGAAAAAGAACGCGAACACCTCCATGAATAACGGAAGTGCAATGACATTCCCAGCCAGTTTCATAAAATTCGGCCATACCAGGGCCAGCTGTAGTGAAATCGCTGTACCGGTCACAACACCAACCGCCACAGAAATGACAAATCCTCGAGACCACCTCTTTGCCATAAGTGTATAATGGGGGTCTTTCTTCCGGATCCCGATGAACTCTGCTATAGCGATCATTAGCGGTATACCGACGCCAATCGTCGCAAAAATAACGTGGAACCCGAGAGTCAAGCCTGTCACTAGCCTGCTCCATAGCACCGTATCAATTGCCATTCTTTACTGCTCCCTTCAAAACTCTGTTCATTTTTCGTCTTAAGTTGATACTTATGATTAGGCCCGCTAACTGTAGGCTGCATTCAATATCAGGTTTAGCAAGGCTCAGCGACATCGTTTCCTGTTCGTTTTAGTATGACATTCCTCGTTCTTTGCTATGTAAAAAGAGAAATATTTCACAAAGCAAGAGTTGGCGAACCTGATTTACCTGTTACTGAGCAGTCAAATTAATAACGTGGCCTAATAATTAAAGCTATCTTATCTTAAATTTTAAGTATTTCAATCATCGACATCTCTTAATCCCTAAACGTTCAAGAAAGGGACAAATCTTTCTAACAACTCAGTGAATAACACAAAAAGCACCCGAAGGAGCTATTGATTGATTAGCGTATATGTGATGTCACAAGTTTCCTCCTACTTCGATGCTAACAAAAAAACGAAATTTTCTCATTTTAAGCCGTAATATACCCCCTTTTTGCAACAAAAAAACACTGACTTAAATCATCAGTGTTTTTGAATTCAAGCTAATTTCATCTTCGTCATGACAAATCTTGAACTGCCACCATCATTTAGTACGACCGTAGAAAAAAGAATACCCATCTGACTTCCCGAGTTTAGTCGTCTCCGTTCCGTCCACTAGCTTGACCGCTTTCAGCAACGATACAATTTGCGTATGCATTAGCTTTGCATCAAATTTGTCCATCTCTCTGTTGTCACTATCCACGAGCAGATAGTCGGGCATTGGAATGAATCCAATCACCGGTATCCCTGCTTCAAATAAGGGCTGACTCTCTCCAAACTCAAACTTGTTATGTCCACGCAATAATACAGTACGTGTGTTATCTGTCTTTTCAATAGCCTTCAGCCAAATGGCTGCCATCATTTCATTGCCTGCATACGTATATTCTGTACTTATTTGTCCAGTTGGACCATAATGACCCGTATCATCGTCCTTCCACTCCATGCTGCCTAAATGCTCAACCGTAATTCCAGCTACAGCTTTTAAATGACCATTCTTGCCATCCCACAGCTCTCGATGCCCCTCCATCCAGGTGGAAGTTGCCTGAGAGGACCCTTTGAACTCCGGTAATCTAAAATGTCCTGTCACAAAAGCGAAAATCATCGTACGTTCCGGCTGCTCCTGCTGTAAGTAACGAATCATAGACAGCATGCCCACAGCGCCATTCTCCTCCACTACATTTATCCCATCCGTATGGGTATTTACGATAATCGCTTCGTCTTTATTCTTACCGTCAATTTTCACATAAAAGGATTCTGTTGGGGCATCTTTTTGAATTTCCGCTTCTAAAATAACCGTACCTTCTTTATGCTCCTGAGCTGCGCTGATCACCTTTTTCCCTTCCGTTTCATTAACCCAGATTGCAGGGATTCCTGCATAATCGGTGGTAAAAGGCACATATTGCTCTTCAACCTTATCGTCAGATACCCCTTTCCAGACTAAAACAACAGCTTTTACGCCCATTTCCGTCGCTTGCTCCAATTTAGCTTCTTTTAAAGCTGTAGTGAGGACCAGATCGCCTTCATTTGGGGCAATTTGGTTGTCCATTGGAGATGAAGCCCGCATATTCATAACGATCCCACTTGGAAAATTTCTAAAATTCTCAATTTCAATGACAGCAATTTTTCCACTGGCCTGGCCATATTCACCACGCTTCGTATACACCAGCTCCCCTGTCACACCTTTTTCGTCAGTTTCCCCGGAATAGGGAAAAGCTGAAGAGACATGAATTGCCTGCTGATCAATCATTAAAGCACTGTTCTTTTCTTCCCATCGGTCAAAAGTATAGCGATCACGATATACTTGCAGCCCCATATCCGTTACCTGCTGCTCCAGCCAAGCAATAAACTGATTGTGACCCTCAGAGCCGGTTGTACGGCTTCCAAAAGAATTCATTACTTCAATATCTTTCAGCATCATTGCTGCAGAATCCAATTTACGTTCATCGATCGTCATAGCCGCATCAGCTGATAATGCCACAGGTGTTGTAATAGGTTTTGCATAGATTCCAATCCCCCAAAGTGCAGTAACGATAAGTGCAGTAATGCTGAATAACACTTTACGAACGGCTAGAAACGGAGTGACTCTTCTGCTCCCCGATTGCCCAAAGAGTCCTCTACATATGCCCGCTACGATCAGCAGCAGGATAGAAAGCGCAAGCAGCCAAAATTCTCTTGTTAGTAAGAATAGCCCTTCTGCCACCATCACACTAATAAAAACCACATGTACCTTCTCACGTTTCTTTAAAAGTAAAAAAGAGATGCCTAATTCTGCTAAAAAAAAGATAATGGTCACGATCGAGATTACCGTTTCTTTGCCAATGAATACCGTAGCACAGAGTGCTAGGATCAAATGCAGGACCGCTGACAATCGTCTATATAAGATTTCTAACATGACGCCCTCCCATTTTAACTAACGATTATTTTGACATTACATTTGTAATGCCTTATGGTTTTAGCATATTGAAAAGACTCATGAAAAACAATGAAACGAACATCAGAATGTACAAACGGAGGGGAAATGTCATCTCAAATCATGAATTATACAGTCCAAATACCTCTCAGCATCGTTCCAATAAAGAAACTAACCGTTTGACAAGAGAAGCCATCTGCACGGCATTAGTCTTCTTGATCCAGGAACAGTCTTTTAGTAAAATCACCATCACCGATATTGTAAAACGCGCAGGGGTTTCTCGAACGGCCTATTACAACAACTATTCCTCCAAGCAAGAGATCCTGGTGGATTTGGTCGATTCGCTTATTTTCGAAATTAATCAAAAACTCTTACCTTACACCAATGAATTAACAGGCAAAGCTAAAGAACCTCAAAAATTTATCAAAGTGCTTTTTGAAGTTATTTTTCAGCAGCGGAACATCTACAAAGCACTTCAAAGTGCAAAATTTGATCATGTAATTCTGGATTGCTTGAATGAAATGATGCTTTCTACTGCTCATGACAAAAGCGACGAGAATGTGTACCGAATATACTTTAAAGCGGGAGCCCTCTATAATGTTCTCCTTAAATGGATACAATCAGACTTTGCAAAATCCATTGACGAAATGACCAAAATTTGTCTTGAGGTATACCAGACTCCAATGTCCCAGGAATAAGGTTTAAAAATCGTGTTTATAAATGAAAAAACAAAGAAACCACGGAACCAAGTTCGGCTCCGCAGTTTAATTATCAACCCTACTATTGAATTTGAATTTGTTTCATGTACTCTTTGAATGCCTCAGCGATTTCTTTATATTTTGTATGATGCAGATAATGTGAACCTTCCATTGGGATCATTTTGCCCTGTGCGGATTGTTTGACTTGCTCCTCATGCAGCGGAATCCACTGTTTATTGTGCTCGTTATTCGATTGAACGAAGAGAAGCAACGGCAAGTCATTTGGCATTGTGATTTTTTCTCCATTTTTGAAATTGGAACCGAGGTGGCTCAGTTCATTCATCAACGTTGGATTGGTCGCGACTTGATTCGAAATCAAACGCATTTGTTCTTTGGTATGCTCATCGAATGCAAGCGATTCATACGGATCTCCGCTCACTTTTTGGACCAATCTCATTAGACCTGATTTTTGAAGAAACTGCATGGATTTCAAAGGTAGTTTGACATCCATTCCGGGTTGATTGGGAACGCTGCTATCGATGCCGACAAAAGCAAGAACTTCATCCGGATATGTGTTCACATAGGTCGCTCCGTAAAGTCCCGCGATGGAATGTCCCATTAGAATGTAACGGTCTACACCCATTTGCTGCAAAGCTTCGTGAACCTCACTTACTATATTTTCCGTAGTTCTTTCCTTCTCGGTTTCATCGCTCAAACCATAACCGAAAGGCTCGACCACTACGACTTTATAATTAGGGGTAATTTCATCGATCAGTAATTTGAAATCAAGAGCAGGCGTCGGGGTTCCTTGTCCCGGTAGGAGTACAACGGTTTGTTCTCCGCTGCCTTGAATAAGCACATTCATCTTTTTCCCATCCACATTGACATACTGGCCATACGATTCGATTTTCTTTTTCTCTACCCCGTCGCTGATTGCATCAACGATAAAAACGATGCCCATGAACAACACGAGCGCCCCTACAATACCTCCGATTATTTTTAACCATAGGTTCCGTTTCTTGTGGCTCTTAGTCCCAGTTGTTTTTATTTCCACCTTATTTGCCACGTTCATCTCTTCCCTTCCTTGTCCCTGTATCTGAAGTGCCGCCTTGACGACATATTCAAAGTGTAATCAATCAAGATGTACTCTTCGTGACGACAATATGAACGGAATATGAACAAGCCAAATAAGAAGTTTTAGATCAACATCAAATCGGAAATGAAATAATGTTCTTGTCCTTTACTCAAAAAGCAGCGCCTCTCATTTAGAGGATCGCTGCTTTTTATTGTTTACTTCATTTAATTATGTGTAGGTTCTCACTATTATATTATTTTTCAGCACAAATCATGAACATCGGTGTTGACCGGTTTAAGACTTGCTGTTTCTCATCCAGTACTTTGGCGTTCAAATTCTCTTCAGCAAAAATAGTGGTGAATCCTTCTTCCTTGAGAGTCCGTATATCCCATTCGGGACGCCACTCTCTGGTCAGTGGCAATACAAGACTCAGACGGTCTGTCTCCTCTATGTCCTTATGATGCGGGAGCTCACCAAAGCCCTTATCTACATAGACTTTCTGATCCTCTACTCGCTTTTGCTGCATCTCTTCGTCCCAGAGATGGCGATTCCAGTTGGCATCAAAAACCAGTAGCCGTCCCCCAGGCTTAAGTACTCTTTTCCACTCTTTGTAAGCTGACTGCGGATCGGTAAGGCTCCAGGTAACATTGCGGCACACGATCAGATCGAAACTCTCCGCAACAAAGTCAAGCTTGTGCGAATCCATCTTGCGGAAGGTAACGGTGACACCCTCCCGACTGGAGTGGGAACGTGCTTCTTCCAGCATATTGTCGGTACAATCGATCGCAGTAACCAGATACCCGGCACTTGAGAGAATCACAGAGAAGAAGCCAGGCCCGCAGCCAATATCTAGAACCTGCAATCTTTCCTTCTGTGGTGCGTTAGCGAGGATAAGCTTCAGCCAGGCCTCCCGCTGGAATCCGTTCAGTTCCTTCTGAATGCCTTCGCTGTACAGCTCGGCTTCGCCTTCCCAATACATTTCCACCTCTTGTTGTATACCCATTTATCATTCACTCCTTCTTGGCAAGTATCATGAACCGGTTTACATTCTGGTAACCGTATTTCATATAATCTAGCGGCATCGCACGGGCAGGGATAAAGTTTCGGTGAACATCTATGCTGCGGAACCCGGCCTGTTTCAGCGCTTTCTCGTCAGCTTCAGGCCGTTGTACATTAACAAATGGCAACTCGCTTAGCAGGTTTTTATCTTGACTGCTTCGCTGGCGGATTCTTTGTTCTGTGAGCAGAATCAGCGTCCAGGACAAAGCATACCAAAGTTTACGGAATACAGTCTTGCTCTCTTTATACAAATAGTTGCCGTCAAAAATAATCAGAGTCCCGCCCGGTTTTAGAATCCGGTACCATTCAGCATAAGCCCTCTGTGGATCAGGAAGCGTCCATACTACATCCCTGCAGACCACTGCATCAAAGCTATTCTCTAGCTCCATATGCAAGTCGGCAGCATCAGCGACATAAGCTGGAACTTTGTATCCATAACTCTCAAAATTTCGTGAAGCTCTATCTATCATTCCCTGAGAGGCATCCACCGCTGTAGGCAGATGACCCATCTGTGATAAGAGTATGGAGAAAAAGCCAGGTCCTGTTCCCACATCCAGCACCTTTTGCTGGGGAGTTGTTCCCAACCCTTTAATAAGCAGTTGTTTCCAGAGGTTTATAGTTTTTTTACTGCGGAATTGAGTCTGTATGACTTTGTCATAACTCTCCGAGCTTGATGTCCAGTATTTCGAAATCTCTTTTAACATCATTTTTCTCCTATGTCGAGTAGATTCCAGAAGACCGGCATAAAGGTGGAGTACCCCGGTTTAAATCCAGTCACTCTATTATTAACTGCCAAGATATCGTCAGGGAAATAAATAGCTGCAAACATAGCCTCCTGATACAATTTGGAAAAAATGGAGTCATATGCGGTCTGACGTTCCTGAATATCGGTTGTTCCTACTGCTGTGTCAATTTGAGATTCTAGTGCAGGATCAGACCATACCACAGCAGATGCATCAGCTGTTTTATGAAATAAGGAGAGCAAGAATGCATGCGGATTATAGGCATCGTCATAAGTCCGGTACATAATTAGATCATAGGCTTTGCTTGTCCATAAGGCATCGTAATAGGCATTCGGCTCAAGAACCTGAAGATTCACTCTAATGCCAATCTCCTTTAACTCAGACTGAACCAGTTCACTGATGGACTTCCATTCGGGATACTCAGCCTGCTGCAGCACGAAATTAAGCTCAAGCTGCGCTCCGTCCTTCTGTACCATTCCATCTCCGTCCGAATCCGTGTAACCGGCAGCTGCTAGCAACTGCTTCGCTTCCAGCGGATCGAAGCCGTACCAAGTATTATTGGACTCCGTCACATAAGGAACTGTCAGCGGGAACAGACCTTGAGCTTCACTGCCGATACCGTCCATAATATCTTCGACAATGCTTTTTTTGTTAATTGCCAAATTGATAGCTTTGCGCACATTCAGATCTTGAAGTGCAGGCGTTTTGTAGTTAAAGATCATGAAATGAGAGTTTGTTCCTTGTGCTTTTTGCAAGGTCTGTGAAGAATCCGCTTCAATCACTGGCACGCTTTCGACTGGAATCTTTCCCATTTGTCCCCCGGCAATGTCAACATCTCCCGCTTGCAGCGCTAGTACTCTGGACTGTGGATCAGGGATTACCTTTAAAATAATTTTCGACAGCTTCGGCATTTCTCCCCAATAATTCGGATTTCTGACGAGTACGGCTTCCTGATCTGTTTTGTAGCTCTCAGCCATCCATGCGCCAGTTCCAATCGCTTTGATGAATTTACCCGTAATATCTCCTGCGGGTTCCACAGCGGAAGGGCTGATAATTCGGACCGGTCTTGCAAAGGATAACTCGGTTAAGAAGGGATAATACGCTTTGTTGAATGTCATTGTAATCGTATGTTCGTCCACAACAACAAGGGATTGCATCGCAGTCGCCACATTTAACGAATTGGCTGGATCCTTAATCCAGCGTTCGAAGGAGAATTTAACCGCATCGGCATTAAACTCCGTACCGTCAGAGAATTTGACGTCATGGCGAAGATGGAACGTATATACTTTCCCATCTTCTGAAATATCCCAAGACTCCGCAAGCGACGGCAGTATTTCGCCTTTTTCACTATACTCCACTAATCCCTCATATATCATCGCGTGCACATTCATCGAACCATCATAGGCACCGGCATCCAATCGGTCTATACCGGCATCGGACGATATAGCAACAGTGACTGTCTTGTCCTGAGCTTCAGATCCTTGTGCAGCTTCATTATTGGCGGTATTATTGGCTCTAGCCGTAGAATTGCTGTTATTACTGTTACCGCAACCTGATATCACCATAACTACCACAAGAAGCATAAAGAATAACGATTTTGATAATAGGCTTTTTGTCTTAAGGTTCGTTCTCATTCTTGGTACATCCTTTCTCTACTTAACATCATAGGAATGGCTGGGTTGCCACTCTGTGCCCAGTCTCTTCTTCCTTAAGCGGGGGTCCTGCACGGGTACCGAAGAGAGTAATGTTCTTGTATAAGGGTGGTCTGCTTGCTGCAACATAGTTGCACCTGATTGCTTCTCTACTATTTCCCCTTGACACATCACTGCCACACTGTCGCAAAAACGATTTACAACTGACAAGTCATGTGTAATGAATACATAGGATAATCCCAGCTCATGCTTCAACTCCTGCAGCAGATCCATCATTTGCTTTCGCAGGGTGACATCGAGACTCGAGAAAGGTTCATCACAGATAATCAGCTCCGGCCGCAAGGTGATCGCTCGTGCAATTCCGACCCTTTGCTGCTGTCCACCGCTGAGTTCATGCGGATAGCGGTGAATATGCTGCCGTTCAAGTCCGACAAGCTCAAGTGTGTCTGCTACCGTAACCCTGCGGGCTCCAGCCTTCCTCTCTCCATAGTTTCGAAGAGGCTCCCCGATAATCTGCTCTACCGTAAACAACGGATTAAATGAAGCCAGACTGTTCTGAAACACCATCTGCATCTTCCTGCGGATCATGCGCATTTCGCTGAAGCTCCAGTCCGTATAATCCTCGTTCCGGTACATAACTCTTCCGGAGGATGGTTTCTCCAGTCCCAGAAGAAGTCTGGCCAAAGTGCTCTTACCACAGCCACTTTCCCCCACTAATCCAAGGGTTTCGCCGCTCTCCAGACTGAGAGACAGGTTGTTGACGGCATGAACACTTCTGGCATTACGTGTGAACCACCCCCTTTCCATCCCATATTTCTTGTTCAGGCTTACCGCTTCCAATAACTTCAAGATCACCACGTCCCTGAAAAATGTAATATTACCGTTGTTATCTGCACTCCATTAAGTATTGAGTATAGGGATGCACGGGATTAGAAAAGAGTTCAAACACATTGCCTGATTCCACGATCTTCCCGGACTTCATCACATATACATAATCTGCAAGCTCCGCAACAACGCCTAGATCATGGGTAATTAATAGGATGCCGACATTGTTCGTCCATCTGATTCGGTCCAGCTCTTTAAGAATCTGGGCTTGAATGGTTACATCCAATGCCGTTGTAGGCTCATCTGCAATTAATAATTTTGCACCGGATACCAGTGCGATGGCAATCATTACTCTTTGACACATACCACCGCTAATTTGAAAAGGATATTTATTGAAAAGCAATTCAGGATCGCTGAGCCCTGCTTGCTCCATCTGCTTCATGGCAAGTAATCTTGCTTCTTTTCCCGACACCCGCTTATGCAGTTTAATCGTCTCCGTGATCTGCCTGCCAATAGTAAGTACCGGATTCAGCGCGTTCATAGGATCTTGAAAGATTACGGCCATTTCTGTTCCCCGAAGTTTCCGTAACTGACGGCTGGAGCACTCACGAAGATTGTTACCCTTAAGCCAGATTTCTCCACGCTCAACTAAGCCTGGAGAATCTAATAATCCTAATATGGACATTGCCGTAACACTTTTACCGCTGCCGCTCTCGCCTACAAGTGCGACAATCTGCCGGGATTTCACCTCGATACTGACATCATCAACTGCCGTAACTTTATAACTGCCTGTGTGAAAGCTGGTGCGTAAATGATTGACCTTCAGCAGTGGAGACTCTACCATCATGTTCTGGCCCCCCACTTCACTGCAGAATCGAAAACACGCTCTGGTTGTCGCAAGCCTTCTCCCAACAGATTAAAGCCCAGAACCGCCAGCATGATCATCATTCCCGGAAATAGCATCAACCGTGGCTCCGTTTGAATATAGGCACGGCTGTCGTTCAGCATTACTCCCCATTCCGGTGTAGGCGGCTGAGCTCCCAAACCCAGAAAGGACAAACCCGCAATGGAGAGCATAATCGTACCCACTTCCATAGATGCAAGAACCAGAATAGGCCGGGCTGCGTTCAGCAGAATATGCCTGGAAATAATTTGTAAATGAGAAGTGCCTGACGCTTTGGCCGCTGTAATATATTCACTTTCCTTGATTTGAAGGACCATGCTGCGTATCACTCTGGCATATCCCGTCCACCAGACAGCAGCAAATGCGATTAGCAAATTCTTCATACTGGGACCTAGCATGGCTGTAATCGCAAGGGATAGGATTAAGCTGGGAAAGGCTAGCAATATATCTATGATCCGCATAATCAAATGATCGATCTTGCCGCCAGCGTAACCCGCCAGTAAACCAACAGGGATGCTAATCGCAAAAACAACGATCAACACCATAAACGAATAATTCAGGGTGGTTCGGGTCCCATAGATTAATCGGGATAAGACACAGCGTCCCAGATGATCCGTACCAAGCGGGTATTGCCAGGAAGGCATAGCCAGTTTGTGTTCCATGTGAATCTGCAGCGGATCGGAAGGTGAAAGCCATGGGGCAAAGAGTCCAACGCATATGAACAAAAGTACTATGCCCGCTCCTAACCTTGATCCCTTATTCTTAAATAAGCTAATACGAAATATGACAATCCGCTCCTTCTAAATCGTCACCGCAGCCTGATTCGCGGATCCAGCAGCAGATGTAATAAATCCACTGTCAAGTTAATCAGGACAACGACAACAGCCATCCATAATACGTAACCCTGAATGACAATATAGTCTTTCGCAAAAATCGCCTCAATGGCATACTTACCGATTCCCGGCCAAGAAAATATAGTTTCAACAATAACGGAACCGCCCAATAGCCCCGCTATGTTAACTCCAAGGAGGGTAAGACTCGGAAGAAGCGCATTACGAAGTGCATGCCGAATGATTATTCTCCATTCCTGCAGCCCCTTAGCTCTAGCTGCTGTGATGTACCGCTTGCCCAAAACGTCTAGAAGACTGGAACGAATCAAGCGGATGTAGACTCCTGCCATTCCAAATCCTAGTGTGAGGGCAGGTAGAATGACACTGGATACCCCATCCATTCCCATCACAGGAAATAGCTTAAACTTCACTGCACCATAATAAATTAGGAGCAGACTTAGCCAGTATCCCGGCATTGAAACACTGAGCAGTGCACATACTCTTCCCAGTCGATCAAGCAATTTACCCGGATATAGTGCAGATCCCACTCCTATAGGCAAGGCAATAAGAATAGCGGACAATACGGAACAGGCACTGAGCAGTATAGTTGCCGGAAAGCGACTCATTAGCTCTGTGAATACTGGACGACCGCTGCTGTAAGATAGGCCTAAATCGAGATGGGACACCCGGTTCAACCAATGAAAATATTGCTTATGTACAGGACCATCCAGACCAAGTGCATGTCTGGTCACCTCAATAGCTTCCTGCGTGGGTTTAATGCCGTCAGTACGCAGCATGATCTCCGCTGGATCACCTGGCGTTAAGTGCATCAGCGCAAAGGTAATGCAAGAGATACCGAGCAGCGCGGGGATGAGCTGCAATAAGCGTTGCAACAAGTATCGATTGATGGCATTCAACTCCAAGATCTTAATCGTAATAATTACGATTATAGCATAATCTTTTTAAATTAATAGTCTTAATTTGATTTATTTCATGTAGGACATAAAAAAATCAACCCATATTAAATGAGTTGATCTTTAAACATTTGGCCTCTGCACAGTCGCAACTTTTTTTGCAATAATATTGTCAAATCCTTAATAATCATGTCATTATAAGTAGGTTCATATTAAAAATAACAATAAAGGAAGTGTGTATTTGAATCGGTTCAATTTAGT
Source organism: Paenibacillus sp. FSL R5-0636 (assembly GCF_037974255.1). Classification (NCBI taxonomy): domain Bacteria; kingdom Bacillati; phylum Bacillota; class Bacilli; order Caryophanales; family Paenibacillaceae; genus Paenibacillus; species Paenibacillus sp. FSL R5-0636. The sequence goes on along the minus strand of NZ_CP150232.1, from coordinate 3,615,045 downwards.
CCTCATCTATGTTTTATCCATCATGATAGCTTTTCTTTTAGGAATTTACGTGGCCCCTAGCGTTGAAACACGCTTGAATGGGCAGAATGTGGCAAGTAATCCCGTTATCGAAGAAATACCACCTAGTACCGCAGATAAAGCTGCTATTGCTGCTGAATCCAACACTACTGGGTCCAATTCTATTGAATCAGATCCTACTGAATCAGATCCTACTGAATCTTCACCTTCCCCGGAAGCCGTTGTCTTGGAAGATATGCCTTCGGACGATGATACCGGACCCGCCGGTGATGAAGCTGAAGATCTGCCAGCAGCAGATACCCCATCCGGGCAAGGGATTGGTGCGCCATTAGAATTCAAGTATAGTACGAACTCTGCCGATGCTGTTAAGCTGACCTGGGAAGCTGACAACTTAACCGGTAAAAGGATCAATTATTACACAGCCCACATCAGCACGTTTAATCCAGTAGGCGATCCTTCCAATGATCAGCTGAACGGCAAGAGCAGCTTTTCGCTTAAATATGTGGGGCCGGTTGAGCCCAATGATACTTTATTTATTTTCAGTGATTTTACATATCAGAATACAATACATACGATTATTATTGACCAGCTCACACTTCAATATGATGATGGTACTATCGAGACCTTCGACTATGGTTACGAAACTACCGATGATAGCGGTCTATAATCCATATGATTTGCAGCCCTGGTGCGAACCAGAGCTTTTTGCGAGGCACAATGAACTAATGGTAATGTAAAAAACGAAGAGCGGCCTGGAATCCGGCGCTCTTCGTTTTTTACTGTTATTGTTACTGCCATTCAGTTTAGCGGATGACCGTTACCTTGATCGTATCACTGGCAGTTACTCCCGCCGCGTTGACCAGCTCCGCCCGATATTCGTACACACCGGCAGTGCGTCCGCTGATGGTGGTTGCTGCACTTTGCGCCGAAGGTGTATGGGCATTCAGCGGCTGTGAGTCGATGAGCTCCCCGTTCTCATATAGGCGGTACTCTGTAGCGTTAGTTCCCCACCAAAGATTCATCGACACCTTATAGGTGCCATCTCCGTCCCAGTTATCTTCGGACAGAATCGGCTTGCCCGGCGCAGAGTCACTTATGGTGACCGTAAGCGAATCGATCTTGGTCGTGCCATATTTGTTGGTTAACTCTGCAGTGTATACATAAGTGCCGTTCACCTTGCCATGAAGCTCTGTGCTTGCCGTCTGGGCAGCCGGCGATACATCCTTCAGTGTCTTAGAATCAATCAGTGTGCCGTTCTCATAGAGTTTGTAGCTCGTGCCGTTATTACCCCACCATAGGTTCATGGTGACCGTATAGTTACCATCACTAAGTCCATTAGCATAGCTGCTGTTGGAGGAAAGATCAGCCTGTCCTGGCTTACCAGTCGCAATCACCTGGCCGCCAATAACCTGGAAAGTATAGCTCTTTTCAGTCGTATTGCTGGCCGCATCCTGCACGGTGTATTTCACGGTGTGGGAGCCGGCGCCTAAATCGGCGGCGCTCAGGGTCTGGCCCTCGGCAATCGTTTTCCCATCTAATAGAAGCTGTTTCGAGGTGACACCTGACAATACATCGTCAGCAGTCAATTCAAAGTAAAGCTGCGCTCCTTCTTCTACATCTCTCACCTCATGGCCGGATTCCTTCAGTTCGGCAACCGGTGGAGCCGTATCAATATTGAGGTTCAACGTCTTGGGATCTTCCGATTTGCCTTTTCCCGGCACAGCATGGTATGTCAATGTATGCCGCCCGTCTTCCTTCAGGTCCACAGGTGTACTGTACTCAGCTTCCTTGTTGCCGTTAAGCGAGTAATAAACATTAGCTGTATCTGTATTCGCCTTCAGGGTAACGGTGACCGGCTGGTTAAACCAGCCGGAAGCATTAGGCTCGGCAGACAGCGTCGCCGTTGTCACCGGAGCCCCCTCTTCTTCTGCTGCGGCGAAGTCATCGAGGCTTCTCGGCTTGAGCTGGTAGATGCCTTTAAAAATTGCGGCAACACCTGTGATATTAAGTTTTTGTCCCTCAGTATAAGGGAAGATATCCTTAGTAATGCCTGTCCGGGCATCCACGCGCACATGATTGCTTGTCCCGTCGGCGTTGACTGCGTCGAATTCAAAGGAGCCGCTTGGCGTAGCGTTGATAATGTTCACCACTGTCACACCGTTCAGTTGAACCAATTGGCCTTGGTTGGCATCATTCACCATGTTCGCCGCAATCGGCTGCGGCAGTGCCGCCGTGCCCGTCTTCGCAATTTGTACTGCTTCGGTCAGCTCCAGCTCTGTGTTGTACAGTGCGGTGGACGCTGTTACCTTGACCTTATCGCCCACGTGGAAGCCGCTCTGACTCTGGAAGACATAAACCCCACCGGTTCCATCTTGGAGATAGAAGGACTGTCCGCCAAAGATACCCGGCTCGGTCGTCACGGTCCCCTCCACCGTTACCAGTGATCCGGCTGCCTTAGCCCGGGAATCGCCGATAGAGATTGTAGCCGGAATGGGATCTTCCTCAGCCGGAAGCGGTTCAGCAGGAACATTGCCCAGCGTCACCGATTCAGTCTTGAGGTTTGTACTGTTCTGACGGAGGCGCAGATTGGATGCAGCTGTGGTGCCCGGCTTGATCTGGATCGTCAGGTCCTTGTAGGCATGACCGTTCTGATCAGCCGTCAGATTGAATGAGGAGCTATAGCCGTAGCTACTTGGCCAGGTGCCGTCGCTGTTCTGAATCTTGGCGATTTGGGCGCCGCTGCTTACCTGGTAGACACCTACCTGGAAGCCGGAAACGCTTGTGCCTGCTGGAAGATTATCTGCACTCACCCGAATCTGAAAATTCTGTGCATTTGGCAGCACAGCCTGGTGCGTGAAGTTATAAACCGCACTTGCAGTGGCTGCTGGTCCGCCGTAGGAGCCTGCTTTGAAGGTGCTGCGATCATACCATTTGTAGCCAGCATTTGGTTGAGCCCAAGGCTCCGGTTGCGGCTCAGTGGACAGCGCTGGCTCCTCGAATGGCAGCAGTGCTGTCGGCTGATCTAGCATCAGGCCATTCACCTGGGTGAAATCCGTATAACTCTCCTGCTCAGCGAGCCAGTTGACGGTGTTAACCAGCAGTGTGGCATCGTCCACTTCCTTGAAGCCATCGTAAGTTGTTTTCTTGGCGCCGGTATCTTCGCGCAGGTATTTCGGTGTTGCATCCTCTACAGGAGATGAGTCACCGATGAAGGCTGCCTTGCCGGCGCCTTTTTTCGCAACTGCCACATAAGGACCTTCTGCCACACCACCGCCATTATAGACCCCCTGGTCTACGGCATTGGCCCAGGCAGCATTGGTTTGCGGCAGGTAGACGATACCTTTCGCACGGGCTGGGTCTAGAATGGCCAGCGTGGAACCGGCATGCATAGCTACCGCCGATACGCCCGTTGTAATGCCGAAGGCTTGATCGGGAGCCACGATGTTGGTTGCGTTAATGTCGCCAAGCGCATTGTAGCGGAAACGGACACCGAACTCGTCCGCCAGCCAGTCAGAGCTAACCACACCCTGCATGGCTGCAGAAGCGACCTCATCGGCATTCATGCCTTTGGCTGGATTGTCCCACGCTCCACGGCGGTAGCCGTTGAAAGCTTCAGAACCATCCCAGCGGTTTTTGTTGCGGTCGGCGTTATAATGGTCGCCGATGAAGAAAATACTGCCGCCATCCTCCACATATTCCGCCATCGCAAGCTGCTCGCTTGCTTTGTAGGGCACGTTGGATTCGGCGACGATGTAGACATCATAATCGGAAAGATCACTCAAAGTAATTGGAGTCGTCTTGCGGAGTTCTTTGACATAATAGCCTTCCTGGGCAAGGGCATTCCCAAAGTCTGAAAAAGCGCCGTCAATCACCCAATCGGCTGCTCCCGCAGTCTGCTCATGGGTGTTGTCAAACAGGATCTTCTGGCCTGCATGCTCATTGACCACTTTGGCCTCAATGTACGGTGCAGGATCGTTTGGTCCTTCTGCGAATACCGCCGAACCGGCTCCGAACGTGAACAGCTGAAGTGGTACGGCCACCGCCACAGCTAGAGTGCTGTTCATCAGCCTCTTTTTCCAAACTGAATTCTTCTCCTTCATACCCTTCCTCCTCAAGAAATAGTCCGGTGAGTAATTACCATAAATACCCACCTGCTTGACATCTACTATCCTATCTCAAAACAATTAAAAAAAAGATAGATTTATGTAAACTGCTGTAAAAATTATACTTTTGGCCTATAAAACGGGTCGAATATAGAAAGGGTATTATGAAAAAAGTCACAGTTGCTGAGGCTCATGATGAAGGATTGGGCTATCGGGATATTAGTACAAAAAAAAGCGAAACGGATAAATGCTCCGTTTCTCTCTCTCCTAAGTTACTGATAACCAAGTAACAAATTCACAATCGTATCAAGCTGAAGCTCTAATGAAAAAGGGTCCTCCATTACGAATTCATCATGATAATTATCGCCATACAAATAAACTTTGCCATTTTTCACTGCAGGGATGCCTTTCCATATGTTACTTTCCATTGCTTTATTGGTTGCATCCGCATCGCCATTATATACAAAAACATAATCACCTAAGTATTCTGGAAGCACTTCAAGTGAAATGGATTCAAACCCCTCCGCCATATTTTTGGCACTTTCTGTTGGAGGTAGCTTCAGCATATTGTATATAGTGGAAGAACCATAATTTCCTCCCTTTGCCGCTAAGACGTACACGGCCTTTTGTGAAAACTGAACAATCGAAACGGTTTCCCCTTCCTTGATAACCCCGGCAAGTTTCGACTTTGCTTCAGCTACTTTCAGTTCATATTCCGTAATCCATTCTTCTGCTTCTTTTTCTTTTCCGAATATTTTGCTTACACTCCTAAATTTATCAAGCGGCCCTGCTGTTTTTAACCCCTCCCAATAAGGCAGAAAAACAGTGGTCCCAATTTTCTCATATTGTTCTATGTTCTCATCGATCGAACCGATAATTAAGTCCGGATCTAGCATCGTTAATTTTTCCAAATTTAAAGGAAAATCCCCTAAATCCTCAATTTTCTCGATCGTTTCTTTGGGTATGTCCGCTTTTTCCATCCACCCTTCATCCAGCATAAACGTTCTTGCTCCGATGGGTATAATTCCTAATTTCAATAAATGCCCCATATATTGGTCAGCCGCCACTCTTTTCGGCTCTGCTGGTAGTTCCACATCTCCCTTAGGCGTTGATACTATTCGAGTGTTCGTACTTTCTTCTGATGTTGCTTGATTTACGGTTCCATTCCCATTACTTTGTTCCTTCGTAGCAGTACCCGTCCCGCTTGAGCAAGCACCTAATAATAGAGAACTGCAAAGCAGTAAAGCTGCCGTCGTCTGAGATTTTGTCATTTTAAACATAGGTAATTCCCCTTTTTCCGTATTATGATAATGATTATCATTATTAATATACTGTTGAACGATGGGTTCAAAAATAGAGGATGTGGGGAAGTTTAATGGACTTTCAGCAACTTTAGGCCGCTGAAACTCTCTTGTTCTAAAATGTGCAGGGGATACACCTTTTCTTTTCTTGAAAATTCGGCTGAAATAATATACGTCTTTATAACCAACACTTGCTGATATTTCCCCGACCGAAGCATCTGTTGTCATTAAAAGCTCCGTTGCAAGTTCAAGCCGAAACCGAATTAAGTAATCAATCGGACTCATACCTGTGTGCTCTTTAAACAAGGATGACAAATGATAAGCACTGAAATTAAATACTTCCGCAAGCGAATCTAATGTAATTGGCTCCGCATAGTACTCCTGGATATAGGTGATTACCTGGACTGCAACACTTGTTTGTTTCACTTCAGTCTCTTTTCTATGTAATTCTTTTAAAACCTGATGAATGAATTGATAAAAAAGTGATTTTACATTGAGTCTCTCTTCTTGCTCGTTCCATTTTTGATACATCAATTGCATTTTGTTATAAAGTAAAATGGGTGCATCTGGGGAAAAACAATATTGTGTTTGGAACAGATCCTCCTCTTGCATCCATGCACGGTAATAAATGATATAGTAAACAAAATTCTTGCTTGTCGGAACAATATTAAGGGTCGCTCCTTTCCCGCTATGCAGGACTTGAAATCCTGTAAAAGAAAATTCAGACTGATCTAATTGAACTTGAGCGCTCCCTTGTACCGAAAGTAAAAATATACTGGCAGGAATCTTATATTTATGAAGAATTTCGCCCCGAATCCTTTCAATACGGCGCACATCCAATAACTTGACCGTCGCTTGGTCCCAAAGCAATATTTGATTGCTTTTGTGCATAATGACTACCCCTCCGTTATCTGTCTAATACTCATCATAAATGATAACCATTATCAATAACAGTCAAGATATTTAACTTAATAACAAAAATCCGATTGCCCTAAAAGGTGCAATCGGATTTTGTAATATAATTTTATTGTTCAGACGCCAATTGCAGAAAATGATCTGCAGCCAAACGGACAGCCAGGATACTTGCGCTATTGAGTGAGTTATCAAAGATAAGTACATGATTGTTTTTCACTGCTTCCAGTGAGTTCCACACGTTCGAAGTTTCCTTGTCCTTGATGGCTGCCTTTGCGATATCCATATCATGCTGGATAATAATAAAATCTGGATTCATGCTGTATATTCCCTCCAGAGAAAGTGCCCCTCCCTCTTCAGGATATCCCTTTGGTGGCAACAACCCAAAGCCTACAGTTTGATTGTAGTACATCGTGTTTTTAGAGCCTTGAGCATTAAAATTGGCTTTTCCGTCGACCCGTAGTAAAGCAAATGTTTTATTCTCAAGACTACTTAACTGTTCTTTTGTTTTTGCAATCATTTCTTGGGTTTCCTTAATGGCTTGTTCCGCTAATGTCTCTTTACCAACAATCTGAGCACACAGCATCGCCGTTTTTTCCCAGGTATCGGTGTAGTCAATTAAGATGACTGGTGCAATCTTATTCAACTCTTCATAATTGCTATCAACAGAACCCTTGAAGGTTACAATCACATCTGGCTTTGCATCCATGATCATTTCCAGGTTCGCATTGCTGCTGCCCAAATCAATAATTTCAGCAGTTCCAGCATAAGGCTGTAAAGTAGCAAAATCCTTCATCGCTTCCGCTGCATTGGTTGATGCGATTGGAGGAGTATCTAGAGCAAAAAAGTAATCTAAATACAAGGGATGCAAAACCGCTATACGCTCAGGACGTGTCTTAAGCACCACTCCATTGTCGCTGGCATCCGCAATTGTTCTAGGCCATCCCGCTTCATCGATCTTGCCGGCTTCCGGTGTAGGCGTGACTGAAGTTTCGGAACATCCAGCCAGTAATCCTGCAAGTATAATTAAGGATGCAATCCATCCATATAGTCTTTTCATTTGGCTCCCCCTTGAGTTGTTATCATTACTGTCTGTATAAATGCTTCATTAAATCACGGTTTTTCTGCGTGAACAGGTCATTATGTGAAGACACCATCCCGGACGAATTTGCCTCCGGTGTGATGTATTGTTTGGCTTGGTTTACCGCATTGGCAGCATCCTGGAATGCCCCCGCGATCAGGTGCAGTTTCCCATCATGATGTAGAACATCACCTGCCGCATAAATACCCGGCACGGATGTCCCGCTCGTTACTGATCCTGAAATCTGGTGTTCCCACAGATCCATTTTAATTTCACTGTTCACCAGCAGTTCTTTGTCGCGCTCATAACCGTGATTAATGATGACCTCATCGACAGACAGCTCAAATGCCTCTCCGTTGTCATTACTTTTCAGCAGTACAGTCCCTATTCTTTCGTGATCCGGTGTGGCAATCAACTTTTCGATTGAAGTATTTAACAAGCACTCTACGCCATTGTTTGCCAAGCGTGAAATATCGGCTTCATGCCCCTTTAAGTTCTCTTTCCGGTACGTCAGAAACACCTTTTTGGCAATCGGAGCCAGTTCATTCGCCCAGTCAACAGCAGAATGGCCGCCTCCCGATATTAGGATAGTCTTCTCTTTAAATCGGGCAAGTGACTTCACCGTATAATGCAAATTTGTGATTTCGAATCTTTCGGCACCCTCGATTTCGAGCTTGACCGGCTTCAGAATGCCTCCTCCAATGGCCAATATCACAGTTTTAGTGAAATGCTTCCGGTTTGCGGCGGTGTGTAAAATAAAGTAACCTGCTTCATCTTGCGAGATGGATGTGACCTTTTCATTAAAGGCAACCTCCGGTTGGAAAGTCATCCCTTGAGCAACCATTTGTTCTATAAGTTGTGAGCCAAGAATAGGCTGTAAGCCTCCTACGTCCCAGATCATCTTTTCCGGATAGACATGCACCTTACCGCCAAGCACAGGTTGGAATTCTATAATTTTGGTTTTCATTTCACGGAGTCCGCTATAAAATGCAGCAAATAATCCAGCCGGACCGCCGCCAATAATCGTAACATCAAACAATTCCTCTTCATGCATCGTTCAATCGCCTCATTTCTCTTTTTTAAATCCCTAAATGCTCACGGAAAGTGCTTCCAGTATATTCACTCCGGAATAAACCTCTTTCAACCAGCTCCGGTACCAACTTCTCAAAAAACAACTCCATAGATTGTTCCGAGCCGCCTGGCAAGGCGATGAAGCCATCCATAGCCTCCGCATCAAACCGTTCAATAATATCGTTCAGCACATCCTCTACTGTCCCGACAGATACCCAATGTGCAGATCCGACAACCTCCGGCCTGTCCAAGATTTCTTTCACTGTAGGCTGGTTTTTGATAATATACCGCCGTAACAATTCGGCATGAGTCCGGCTGCGGACGGCCTGACTGGAATCGGGTAATATATCGTCAGTTACTCGCTTATCTAAGGGATAACCGCTTAAATCAAGACCCATCACCGATTTGAGCGAAGCATGTCTGCGTTCAAGGCTTAAATTCGCATGTGCAGCCTTATGTAATTCAAGTGCTTCTTCGCGCGTATCGGCCAGGAAAAAATATAAGCCCGGCAAAACTTTGATAGCATCCGGATCACGGCCCTGCTCAGCCGCTCTTCTTCTCAGATCATTCCTTAGTTCCACTCCCGATTCGATATCCGGCATTGCCGCAAAAATAGCATCAGCTACAGATGAGGCGAAATTCCGTCCAATGTCTGAAGCACCAGCTTGAAATAGCGGCGGTGTTCCTGATTTGTGAGCAGGCAAAGTAAGCGGCCCTTTTACACTGAAAAATTCCCCGGAATGATTAATAGCAGTCACTTTATCCTTATCCGAAAACATACCTGACTGACGGTCGATAACAATCGCTTCATTCGGAAAACTCTTCCAAAGCTTGCGTACAACATCCGTGAATTCCATAGCCTTGGCATATCTTTCTTCCGGTGACGGCATAGGTGAATCGCTGAAATTATCGGCACCTTCAATCGAAGTGACAATATTCCAGCCGGCGCGTCCATTGCTCAGCCAGTGTAAGGACTGCAATTGCCTTGCAACAACATACGGCGGATTAAAAGTAGTGGAAATCGTCGTTACCAGTCCGATCCGCTCGGTTTCACGAGCTATCGCTGCAAAAAACAATGCAGGGTCGGGGCTGCCGAAATTTGAGGAGTCTCCTATCATCTGCGGGCTAACATACAGATAATCAGCCCTGAAAAGAAAATCGAGCTTTGAATTCTCAGCCATTTTTGCCAAATCAATATAGTAATCAATAGACTCCATCTTCTCTACTCCGCTATCCGGGTGCCGCCAGCCGTCTCCTTTCATCCAGGTTGCATTTAAGGACAGGCCAATACATAATTGTCTTGGTCTTTTTTCTGTCATATCTACCAGCCTTTCATTTATAAATCAATTTACTGATAATGATTCTCAGTTACAAAGGTGAGTTTATCAAAAATTTAAATAAATTCAAATGTACAAATCTCAAATCCAGCATGCATCATTATTTAATCTAAATAAAAAAAGTCTGCACTTCTGGCTTATCACCAGTAGCTGCAGACGTAGTTCAAGTAAAAGAAGCTCATTATGTACATTATTTATAAGCAGAGGGAGAAACACCGAATTTCTTTTTGAATAATCGGCTGAAATATAGTGGATTGTCATAACCAACACGGTCAGCAATCTCGCGGATAGGAAAATTACCTGCTTTGAGTAATTCACAGGCCCGTTCCAAACGATAATTAACGACATAGTCGATTGGTCGTAGTCCCGTATATTTATGAAAGAGGTAAGAGAAGCGGTTGGCACTCATTGCATGCTGTTCCGCTAACTCACCGAGTGTAAGTGAATTCATATAATGAAGTTTAATATACGCAAGAGCTTCGTCTACCATTTTTTGATTCGGAGAACTATCGTTCTCTCTGTAACTGCACGCAATCAGAACCTGATGCATCAGGCTTAAGAACAACTCCTTGATACGCAGCTTCCCAATTTCTCCGGATGGATGGGCATTCTGATGGAGCATAATTAGTAATTCAATAATCTTTAGATTCGCTCCCGGCTCCAGCTTGAAATGAGAGTCAAATTCGTGAGTACTATTCATTTCTTCCGGCATATCCAATTTATAAAAAAGTGAGTAATACTCGAGCTCAGATTGTCCTATAACCTGCGAATCCATCTGCATGCCCGGAGCAGCATGAAAAACTGATCCTGGCCGTAATTCATATACCGTTCCGTTCACACGTATTCTGGCTCCCCCGCGAATGATAAATAAAAATCCATGCTTAACGGTGGTGAATTCACTTAATAAGCTTTTGGGCTGGATGACTAAGCGGCTTCTATCTTCTATTTCATAGACACCTTTAGTAAATGCCTTTGCTAATTTGTCCAAATTTATCAATGTTCTGCACCTGCTTCCTAGCACCATGCTTCTTTTAAAATCAGATCCAATTCTGATATTTATTTAAAACAGTATAGACAATAGTGTGCGAAATTGCTAGAAGTGTAGTAGATATTCTAATGTACATTGTACCCAAGAAGATGCTCAGGAGATTTTGGTTGAAAATATGCCGTTTTCATTACAATCAATTTGAAGAAGTTCATCCTGTAAAATCCAAACATCAGTTTTTTCAACAAAAAAATGAAATCCGCCAATGGATTGAACCCATGCGGGATCGATCGGTGTAGCACTTGCATTAATTCCAACAGTGAAGGCATTTGAGCCTCCACCGGCATATTTTGCATAAATTCTTACATATTGGTCCTCTTCCAAACCCCATTCATTCTTAAATGAATCCAATGCTTTTTCGGATACTGCAAATGATATCATTCCTCTTCTCTCCTTTCTGCTGTTCAATCACATTTTTTTATTTCGCCACGATAATTGGCCATTCTGAAACTGGCTCCGCATCCACATGAAGCTTTTGCATTAGGGTTATTCATAGTGAATCCGCCTACCATTCCACTCTCTTCATAGTCAATTTCAAGACCGTCAATATAAGGAATACTATTCGGGTGAACCAATATACTAAAATCCTTTTTATTTAATACAATATCCTCTTCTGCCTGCTGTTCATCTACGACTAGGGTATAGGATAATCCACTGCATCCCCCTTCATCAACACCCACTCTAAGGAATGGATTTCGGATATTCGCACTTAATAAGATTTCGGCGATTTTTTCTGATGCCTTATCACTGACCTCCATGATCATTGTGAACTCCTCCTTCGTTTATTTGTTTTTCAAACCTAAAGATTGGATACCCGTTCCTATCTGTTCAGCTACTGGTGAGATCCGAGTGCTCGCAAATAAACTCATTACAATCAACAAGAGATGGAAACCCATTGCTACAATTAATCCGGATTGGAGTGACATTCCGCCAGCCTGACAAACCACAAGAATGGAACCGCCGATCCCGATAACTACACCGGGTGTAAAAGAATCCGCAAATTGCAGATTTGCCGAGGTGTTGCCGACACCTCCTTCTCTTGTCTGAGAAAACGCCACAACACCGCTAATCGGATGCGCCAATCCAATGCCGATTCCAGCGATGATCTGTCCAAAAACTGCAACGGTAACGGTCACCACGGGTATCCAAAATACGATAGTAATCCCTATGGCAAGCAGCAATACACCCAGAATAATTCGCGTATGCCGTCCACGCCCCTGATCTGCCGAATCCCACCGTCCTTGCAGATACGCTATGACGCACCAACTCAACGCAGCACTCGCTACAATCAATCCGGCCTGAGAAGGCGTTATTCCCTTCACATCGATTAGAGCCAATACCAAGAAATTCTGTGTGCTGGTATAGGCAGCGAAGAACAGCCCACGTGTTGCCAGAATAGCTGGCATGCCTCTTCGAAGCGTAAGAGTTCCCTTCGGCAGCAGTTTGCGGAGCGGAAATATCATCAGTACTAAGCCGATAAGGACTAAAACAAATCCCATAATACTCGGAAGCATGCTTAGACCAACCAAGAAAATCCCTGTACCCATCGTTAACAGTAAAGCCATCCAAGTCGATGAAGCTCCGATATCCCCTTGTGTCTTCGGTGTTTTTAATTTCGTGAACGCAGGTAAACTAAGCAGCGCTGAAATTATCAGGATCGGTAATATTCCCCAGAAAACAAACCGCCAGGACCACTGATCTGCGATAAGACCTGCAACGTATGGACCGAGCATGGACGGAAGAACATAGGCCGTACCAAATGCTCCTAGTATTTTGGCGCGTAATTCATCCGGGTAGCTTAAGGATATTGCTGTGTACACACAAGTCATCATAGCTCCGGCACCCAAACCCTGCATGGCCCGTGATCCTATCATGGTATACATATCGCCTGATGTTGCGGCAGCGATCAACCCAACGATAAACAAAAGTAGTGCGATAGTGAACGGTACTGCAGGTCCTCTTCTATCTATGATTCGACCGACGACCAGAGTTCCGATAATCTGCGCAAGCAGATAAGTACTGAATATCCAGCCAAACAGGCTAAGGCCGTTCAAATCTCCAGCAATTGAAGGGGCAATGGTGGTTACGGACAGACCTTCGAATCCAACGGCCATCACTGACAGAATAATACCTATGGATAGTGCAAAATAACATGGGCTGAAAATACTTTGATGATTAGACGACATGAAATGTGACCTCCAAGAAAATTGGTATGTATACATCGTATCCGGACACTTAGTAAACAATTTTGTTTATAATGTCTAAGCTACAGTTCAGCTTTGACTTTGTCAACATTTTTGTTTAAAATGTAGTCTGTGATGTAGATTTAGTTGCTTCAAAAGGAGGTGCACCTTGAGCCGAAATCAAACCAAAAAGGATGTCTCAACCAAGACCCGAAGAGCGATCATTGATCTGTTAAAGCAGCAAGGGGGAATGGATGTTATGGCACTCTCCTCGCAGTTTTCGCTATCTGGAATGGCTATTCGTCAACATTTGAATGCGCTGAAAGAAGAAGGGCTGGTTACTAATAAAGAAGAGGCCCGTCCCATGGGGCGGCCCACCAAGCTATGGATCTTAACCCCCGCGGCCGATCGGTTTTTTCCAAGCGGATATTCGGATTTATCCGTCAGTCTGATCCATTCCATGAAAGAAGCTTTCGGAAACGAGGGGCTGGACAAGCTGCTGGCTGTTCGGAATAAGAATATGCAAGAACAATATCTTCAGCAACTTGGTGATACAGCAGACGTTAGAGGGAAGCTGGAGAAACTGGCCGAGATTCGAACAAATGAAGGCTATATGGCCGAGGTTAAGGAGCAGGATGATGGCAGTCTTTTATTCATTGAGAAACATTGCCCGATCTGTGAAGCTGCTGCTGTATGTACCGGGTTATGCAAAAATGAGTTACATCTATTTAAAACTGTTCTAGGTAATAATGTTCATATTGAACGGGGGGAGTACATATTAGCGGGAGGAAGAAACTGTGTATATACGGTTAGAATCTGACAATTGCTGTGGCACTTTCCAAACGCCTGCCATGTCACACATGAGCATCCAATGACTAGCGATATGAACCATTATCATAATATTCATTACAAATAGATAACAACCCACAGCCAAGATTTATAATAAAAATGATCTTGGCTGTGGGTTGTTTTAGTTTAACTTTACCCCGTTATTTAATGTTACATATTCCATTTCATTTCTTCCTCAATTTAACTACGATATCCCTTATTCAGAAAAAATAGGTTCACTGAGCTCCCACTATAGAATGCGGAACATATAGTTCTTCTAGTGATGAAATTTCTTCAGAGGTTAATTTCACAGATAGAGCTTCTACTGAATCTTCGAGTTGAGAAATTTTCGTAGCACCTACAATAGGAGCAGCTACAGATTCTTTTTGCAGCAGCCATGCAAGCGCAATATGAATACGGGGTACACCGCGCTTCTCTGCAATTGACGCCACTCGCTCAATGATCAATCGATCTGCATCAATAGTAGAATCATATTTTGCTTTTTGAATTAGATCTGTTTCGGATCGTTGCGTGGTTTCCGACCAGTCGCGAATCAGTCTTCCAGATGCTAATGGACTATAGGGAGTCACCGCAATTTTTTGGTCCTTACAAAGTGGCATCATCTCCCTTTCCTCTTCGCGGTAGATGAGATTCAGGTGATTTTGCATGGATACAAAACGAGTCCATCCATTTTTCTCAGCCACATGTATTGCTTTTTGAAATTGCCATGCATACATAGCAGAAGCACCGATATATCTGGCCTTTCCAGACTTCACCACATCATGCATAGCTTCCATGGTTTCTTCAATTGGCGTGTTGTAATCCCAACGATGGGTGATATAGAGATCTACATAATCGGTCCCTAGTCTCTTTAGACTTTTATCTATCTCGCTCATTATAGCTTTTCGGGAAAGCCCAGCACCGTTTGGACCTTGATGCATGCGCCCCCAAACCTTTGTTGCGAGGACAATTTCATCCCGATTTGCATAATCCTTTAGAGCTCGTCCTATAATCTCTTCACTGGTTCCACTTGCATAGATATTCGCTGTATCAAAAAAGTTGATGCCGAGGTCCAGCGCTCTTTTTATAATAGGACGGCTGTTCTCCTCATTAAGCACCCATTGATGCCCTTCTGGCTGCACATCTCCAAAGCTCATACAGCCTAGGCAAATCCGAGAGACATCCATACCTGTATTTCCAAATTTAATATATTCCACAATGTAAACCTCCTTCTATTTATATAGATTAATTTCTACAGTTGTTCAAACCATTCATCATCGACAGCTTCAAACCATTCTGTTTCCCCTGGAGTCACCTGTTTTAAGTAATTGGGCAGATTTTCCTTCTTCTTGATACCACCCGTTGCCGCCAGTAATTAACAGAACTTGTCCAACGTGATGAGCGTGCCAATTATTGCGAGCACCTGGAGCAAAGGTTACATTTCCAATTGCAGTATTAAGTGGAGTAGGATCTGTAAACACCATTTGCAAATAAGCATCACCCGTAAAGTTTGCTTTAACTTTTTCCCCTAACGGAAAAATGGTACTGTTATCCTCTTATTCTCCCGCAGAAAAGTCAGTTGAAGCGGCCAGTTCAGTCTGCGTCTCGTAGTCAGCAATACGGGCTTTCAAGGTCGAAACGGTGTTTGCCAGTGCTTGAGAACCGAGTACCATTCTCATTGGCGCAGGTTCTTGATCAACGCTCTCAATGATTCGGGAAACCATACGCACTGGATCACCGGGAGCTAGTCCATTGGAAGGGTCGAGCATATTCAAGAAGCTGTGCGCCGGATTTTCATCGTATTCTGGCATCAGGTTCGCTACCTGTGCACTGCCATATCGAAACTCGGTACGGGCGCCTCCTGGCTCAACCAATGTAATACCAATGTTAAACGGTGCAACCTCTTGAGCGACCGATTCGCAAAATCCCTCAATACCAAATTTGGTGGCATGGTACATTGAATTACCTGGAAAGGCAACCTGCCCACCATAGGAGGAGATCTGAATAATTCGCCCGCCACCCTGAACACGCAGATGCGGCAGAGATGACCGAATTAGCTGGATGGATCCAGTTAGGTTAGTCGCGATGATATGATCAATCTCGGCGTCTGAGAGTTCCTCGGCTGCACCGAAAAGGCCATAACCTGCATTGCTTACGATAACGTCGATATGTCCAAACTTCTCAAAAGAGCCGTCAACAAGTTTATGAATAGCAGGAACATCGGTTACATCCAGTGTCTCGCAAGTGAAGGTATCGGGATAATTCTCGATGAATTCGGCGACCTTGTTTTTGTTACGGGCAGTTCCGATAACCTTGTCACCCTTCTCAAGAAGCTGTTTTGTCATCTCATAACCAAAGCCACTACTAACACCAGTAATAAGCCATGTACTCATAATTAATTCCTCCAAAATTTTATTTCGTTCTTTTTTAATTAGATTTCGCTGCTGCTTCATTCACACATCGTAGAGCATTCAGACTGCGCGGGTAACCTATGAAAGGTAGGCATTGAGATATAATTTTGATCAGGAATGACTTATCATTTCCAAGCCTGATATTGGCGGCCGCATGGCTGGTTAACTGAGGTTCACACCCACCCTGGGCAAAGAGAAAGCAGAATGTAATCATCTCTCTTTGTTTGTAGTCGAGTCCTTTTCGGGTATAGTAATCGCCAAAGCAGTTAGCAGCAAGCCAATGATTAATGTGTCGACTCTCTTCCGGACCGGATTTCCAGAATTGTTCCATGCTTTCTCCAAAAATTTCTACTTGTGCTTGAATTCCTGCTTCTAAACGATTCTCTGTGGTTGTAGTTGCCTGACTAGGTAAAGGTAGTTCCACACCTCCGGCAGTCAAAATATCATTTACCGCATGCAGAAAGGGAAATACCCTTCCAATGCCAAGGTAAGGCACTGACTGATAGACAATTTCCTTCGCTTCCACAGGAGTAACACCAAAGTTTAGTGCTGCTGGAAGCATGGCTTTAAACTCGTCAATCCCTTGACAGCCAATTAAAACAGAGAGAATGGCCATCATACGAGTACGATCATCCAAATCGTCCTGATTTACCACTTCATCAAAGGCAAAGTTATCGAACCGTTCAATAAAATCTGGATCCGTTGTTAATAATTTAGATTCATAGCCTGGGAACATTCTTTCATGGTACTTATTTGCTGCCTCCGTTATTCTCATGATTCAAACCTCCTCTTAATTTAATAAAAGCTGGTTTATCGCTTTCTGTAGATACTTTTCCGTGAGATCTCGATTCCTATTAAAAGTTTATCCTTTTCGGTTATTTCATAGTCGACTTATCTACCCCAATAACGGTATGGAAGTTACAGATAAACTAAAGATGAGTCAATCCTTTGATTGACCCATACTTCATCAGAATAAACAATTACAATGTAGACATATCGATTACAAACCGATATCGTACATCACCACGAAGGACATGTTCATATGCCTCGTCAACTTGGTCCGCACGAATGACTTCGATCATTGGAGCGATTCCGTGCTCAGCCGAAAAGTCGAGCATCTCTTGAGTTTCTTTGATACCACCAACGTTTGATGCAGTTATGCTCCGACGCCCAGCAAATAAGGAAAAAACATTGTATTGATCTGGTTTGTTTGGCAGACCCAAATTAACTAATGCTCCGTCCACATTAAGTATGGATAGAAAGGCATCGACATCTATATTCGCAGAAACTGTGTTTAAAATTAGATCAAATTGACCTGCCAACTCAGTAAATGTGGCGGGATCATTTGTTCGATAATAGTGATTTGCACCAAATGCAAAGGCTTCTTCTTTTTTGTTCAAATTATGACTTAGGACAGTTACTTCAGTGCCCATCATATGGGCAAACTGAACTGCCAGATGACCAAGTCCTCCCATTCCCACAATCGCAACCTTCTTACCTGGTCCAGCGTTCCAATGTCTAAGAGGCGAGTAAGTGGTAATGCCTGCACACAACAGTGGGCTTGCCACATCCAGTTCTAAGGCATCCGGAATACGTACAACAAACTTATCTTTCACAACGATTTTCTGACTATATCCACCATATGTTAGATTTCCGTCGTAATCTATAGAATTAAATACGACGACGACACCTTTCTTACAAAACTGCTCTTCTCCTCTGAGACAGAAGTCACATTCCCCGCACGAGTCAACAAAGCAGCCTACGCCAACACGATCGCCAGCAGTGAATTTTGTCACACTACTACCTACAGCAGTAACAACACCTGCAATCTCATGACCCGGAACCATCGGGAAAACTCCGCTGCCAAAATCATCATGAGCATTGTGAATATCAGAATGGCAGATACCACAATATTTAATATCTATTAAAACATCATCTGGCCTTAAATCTCTACGTTCTATGGTTGTTAGTTCAAATGGTGTCTTTGCCGCTGGAACACATAGTACTCGAGTAGTAATGTTGTTATGATTGTTACACATATTACAACAATCCTTTCTAATAAAAGATGAATTCCATAATTAATGTTCATAATTATCTTAATGAACTTATGTCTATTATTATAATTGATTTGCATTTGAGGTCTATTGTCAATTTCAAGTGATTTGTGCATTAATAAATAGAATGATTGAATTTGTTTATTATTTACTGATTTATATTGAAAAAATAATAAACATTTGTTAATAATTAAAAACAAGTACAAAAATGTATTTTCTCTATATTTATGATGATAAAGAAAGTTCGGTGGGCAAAATGACTAAGGTCGATAGAAGAATTCTTAAAACCCAGGAAGCATTAAAAACAGCAGTAATTAAACTAATGGCTGAGAAAAATTTTGATGATATAACCATTCAAGATCTTTCGGATCAAGCAAATGTCAGCCGTGGGACGATTTACCTCCACTACATGGATAAATACGATTTGTTGGATAAACTTATTGAAAACCATATTAATGAGCTTCAGGAGAGATGCGAAGCGGCAGCTGATTTGGATTTTGTAACTGGGTCTCTGATTTGGACGGAATACTTCGAAAGTAATTACGATTTTTTCTCCATGATGTTAGCGAGTAAAGGAGCGCCTTTCTTTCGCAACCGGTTCCTTGAATTTTTGATTGAAGAGTTCAAAGATGAAGTAGATAACACAAAGGGGAAAAACGAAGGGCTAAATAAAGATCTTGTCGTACGATTTGTGGCTTCCTCGTATGTGGGCGTAGTTGAATGGTGGTTTACGAACAAAAGGCCTGTAACTCATCAAGTATTAGCAGAACAGTTAGGGGCCTTGTTGGATAGAATTTGTGAGTAATAGGTGCAAGTTCTTGGCTTAATCAAAGATTGTACCCATAAAACAGAAAATCCGCGCTGGGCGCGGATTTCGTACAGTATATTTAATATTTTATTTTTCACTAGTTTATCTCAACTTTAGCCTTTACAGTAGCACCCGCTACGGATAACGGTAGGATGACATCCTCATTTACATCTCCGATATGCACGACCTCATAAGGAGCAATATGTGCGTCATCAAAAAGCACTGTAAAAGCACTCCAGCCATCATAGTAGTATATGCCACCTGCATGTGCATCTGAAGTCATAGGAACTCCCTGAATTGATGGCTTGTTAGGAAGTGAACTGTAGTATTCGTGACCTGCATATCGTTGCAGGGTTAATTCCATTGGTAACATATTTAGTATATCTTCTACTGTACGGTTACTGTTTAATGTTGCTGTATATTCTTTTCCATCTAAAGTTAATTTTATTGACTTCCCCATTGCTCTCTCCACTCTCCTGATGAATTCAGAAGCCCATCGTATTCTAAACTTACTCAGGCTTATTCACACCCAAGCTACTACGGACTTCCAATCCCGGCGTTACAGCTAATTTAACAATTAAATCAGCAACACTCTTACGTGATACTTCCGACCCCTTAAACAATTCGCCTTTCTGAGTTGTTTCATAGTTGATTTCATTCTTATTGGTAAACCATGCGGATCGCAATATCGTATAGTCAAGATTTGAAGCCTCAATGACTTGAGCTGACTTTCGATATGGGTTTAAAATGCTACCATATTTCTCCCCTGGAACTTCATCATAAATGCCCATAGAATTGATGAAAATAAGGCGTTTCACGCCGCTCGCATTCATAGCTTCTACAATGTTCTTAGCCATCTTTTCCAAGTTGCCCGCTAGATTGGCATAGACAACGTCTTGGCCTGCCATTGCTTTTTCTAATGTTTCCATATCCATAACATCGCCTTCAAAGACACGAGTGCGATACGGATCAAGTTTTCTTAGGTTGCCAGCATTCCGTAGGAAAAGCGTTAACTCAGCATCCGTTTCTTTGAGGAATAAATCGATAGCATAACCAGCAATTCCTCCGTTTGCTCCAAGAATCAATACTTTGGTCATAATTAATACTCCCTTTCATCTTTAAAAGTTAAAGCTTTGACATATCAATAACAAATCTGTATCGAACATTACTTTTGAGGACTCGTTTATACCCGAACTTAGATTAGAACGTCATACCCAGAACTGGATGTGGCACATAAGATTCTTCCAATAAGTCCATTTCTTCAGGTGTCAACTTAATCGAAAGTGCAGCTACTGCGTCTTCAATATGAGAGATTTCAGTTGTTCCAACAATTGTAGATGTAACGGGCTCCTTGTGAAGCAACCAAGCAAGTGCGATTTGTGACATCGGTACCCCCCTTGTTGCAGCAACTTCGGCTACATGTTCAACGACTAGTAGATCTGAATCAGCTGTTGAGGAATATATCGCTGTTGCGATTGCATCAACTTTGGCACGCTCGTCCGTTCCCCCCAAGGTCTTGCCAATCTTCCAGCAGCCAGCGGACTCCAAGGCATTACTGCGATTTTATCTTCCTTACATAGTGGCATCATCTCTCTCTCCTCTTCTCGGTATAAGAGATTGTAATGATCCTGCATAGCTACAAACTTGGTCCAACCATTACGGTCAGCAGCATGTTGTGCTTTTAAGAACTGCCAAGCATACATCGTGGAAGCGCCAATATATCTAGCCTTACCTGCCTTCACGACATCATGCAAAGCTTCCATAGTCTCTTCTATAGGCGTATTGTAATCCCAACGGTGGGTATAATAGAGATCGACATAATCGGTTCCTAGACGCTTAAGTGTTTTATCAATTTCACTCATAATAGCTTTGCGGGAAAGCCCACTACCATTTGGACCTTCACTCGTTGGGTAAAAAACTTTAGATGCTAGGACGATTTCATCCCGGTTGCCATACTCCTTTAGGAGCCGTCCAATGATTTCTTCACTCGTTCCGCCCGAGTAGACGTTCGCAGTATCAAAAAAATTGATTCCTACATCAAGTGCTTTTCTAATCATAGGACGACTGCGTTCTTCATTAAGTGCCCACGGAAAATCGCCTCGTTCTCCTATACCAAAACTCATCCCTCCAAGACAAATTCGTGATACATCCAAACCTGTATTTCCAAGTTTTACATATTCCATTCTATAGTTCCTCACTTTCATTTCGTTATATTTTTTAGATGTACCGTATAAATTAACTTGAAAGTTGCTCTGTTAGGTTACATCTGTGTATTATTATATATAGATATTAAAGGTCTACAATTACTAATTGACCGATATTTGTGCATTAGTTCACAGATTGATTCAAAATAGCTAATATTTATAGAAAGCAGTGATCCTCATATGCCTAAAGTAGATAGAAGAATACTTAAATCTAAAGAAGCGATAAAACAAGCGGTTATTGAACTTATTTCCGAAAAAAACTTTAATCAGATTACGATACAGGATATTTCCGACAAAGCAAACGTAAGTCGTAGAACGATTTACCTTCATTATCTAGATAAATTTGATCTGCTGGATAAGCTTATTGAAGAACATATTAATGAACTAGAAGAACTGCGTAATGCATCAGTTGAAATGGATTTTATAGATGGAGGTTTGATTTGGTTTGAATACCTAGAAAGCAATTATTTATTCTTCTCGACGATGTTAGCCAGTCAAGGCGCCCTCTCTTTTCGTAATAGATTCCTTGAATTTGTCATGGAAGGTTTAAAGGATGAAGTGACTATAGAAGAAGGGAAAAATGAGGGGTTCAATGAAGAGGTAATTCTTCGATTTATTGCAGCGGCTTATGTAGAGGTAGTGGAATGGTGGTTTAAGAATGAAATGCCTTATCCACCTCGTGAAATGGCCAAACAAGTGGGAGTATTGATAGAGAGGATTGTATAGTCAGTATCTTAAACAAGGATGAATTATCCCAATTTCACGTAGCCATTCAGATACAGCTTCTTGTGCAGTTGTCACTTCATTACACTCTATATCAAAGCCTTCTAAGACGTTTTGCCTCCGGGACAAGCTCTCTGATCATTTCAAAGCTCTGTCCAGGTCCATATCCACATGAGTAATAAAAGGTACGATGGTTTTTCCTGAAAAATCATATTCAGATATAAACGATGCAATTGGAGCAACTTGAATAGGTTCCTATTATTCGGAGTTTGTTATAGTTTTCAATATGGCGTACATCCAATAACTTTAACGTCGCTTGATCTGCAGTCAAACGGACAACCAGATAATTGCGCTATTTAGTGAACAAACCCATAGGCATCCAGATTGGCAAAATAATTTATTGAGATCACCTCGTATAGGTCCTGATGATAGAATCGCCATTCTAGCGAATGGAGCAGCAAGAAAAATTGATCCTGACCGTAATTCATATATCGTTCCATTCATACGTATTCTTCTCCCCCTGCGAGTGAAACAGAAATTCATGCTTTATTATAAATGGAAGTTTTAGTGGAAAATTTTGGGTAGATATGTTAATAGAAAAATGGTAGATTATTCTATGGTTGATACCTCAGCTTGTTCGTGTTCGATATATGTTATTAGGATTACGCGCAAGTCGGGAGATATGTTTAGGCTTATATAATCTATATTTGGGGCGGGTGTCTGCATGGACAAAAATTCTGGTTATAGAACAAACGTTATAGGCGCGGGTGAGGTTGGCGTCGCCATCTCGGTCGATATGAATACGAATGCTATTCATGAAACAAACAGCTTATTTTGGGATACAAAAGGAAATGATGTTTTAGGAGCTACCGCACTACCTTTATATGGAGCATTTGTCTCAGAAGAACAATGTCAACTTTTTGGTGATGTCTCAGGGAAAAAGTTGCTGGAGATAGGCTGTGGAAGCGGTCAATCTTTGCAATATTTGGGGGAACGCAATGCATCTGAACTATGGGGTACGGATATATCAGAGAATCAAATCGAAAAGACTAGGCAACTTTTGACGGCGCACGGACTTTCAGCAAATTTGATCTGTTCTCCCATGGAAGAAGAATGTGGCCTGCCAGAGGATTATTTTGACTTTGTTTATTCGGTTTATGCCATAGGCTGGACAACAGACCTTGAGGGTACTTTTAGCCGGATTGCTTCTTACCTTAAAAAAGATGGAACATTTATTTTCAGCTGGTCTCACCCTATACACAAATGTGTTGTTGCAGAAAATGATATGCTTGTTTTCAAAAAATGTTATTTCGATGAATCTTGGTATTCAGTATCTCTTGAAGAAAGTACGCTAACCTTATCGGATCGTAAATTATCAACCTATGTGAATGCGCTCTCTAAAGCTGGATTTGTTATTGAGCAAATGATTGAGCAATCTGATGATGAACTTATGCAGTCGCGGGACGATAAAAGCGATTTTGCAAAAAAAGCAAAGATGCTTCCTGTAACTTTTGTAATTAAAGCAAGAAAACTCTAGCATCCGATACCTATTGAACAACCTTACAACGTAATAATTATTATTCTAAGCCGATCCAGAAAAGGATCGGCTTATTTGATAGCTTTTTTAAGATCAATCTTGTCTGTTCTCAACAGATTTCATACGGTTTTGATCATCTGGCACTCGGTCATTACTGAATTCCTGGCCTGCTTCTACTTCACCATGACCGGAAGCACTTCGGGCAAAATTTGTGAACTGCCTCTTCTGCTCATCTAGCTTATGTTTACTTTTAAGAAGCTCCTGCGGATCTTGATTTGTCATCATTATCACCTCGCAAAATGGATTCATGCTGTTTATTCGCACTACATAAGTTTTCCATAATAGAGCGGTGCTTATGCAAGATAAAAAAACTCCTGCTCACCATAAGCAGAAGTTTCTAAATGAAGTTCTATTTAACGAAAAATATCAATTATTTTATGCAAAACAAGGTATTCCAAAACAACAATCCCACCGCAAATGAGTATAAAAAACTGAAGTCTTGCCGTATTCATTCTATCCTTCCAATACTCTCCCCGGAATAAAGAAATGATGTTAGGCGTAAAAGTATGCCTAATCGATTCGTTATAATCATCATTATCCTCGAAGAACACGCGAAACAAAAATCTATATACTGGAATATTTAAGAACAGTAACAAAATGATCATCACAAGACTCAATGTCCTCTCCTCCCAAGATCCACTTATCCTAATTTTACCACATGGATAACTGTAGAAAATGGAAACTGATGACAACTTTATAACCGCTCCACTAAAAAAGACCTTTCCTTTATAGGAAGGCCATTATTGAGTAATATTCACTTTCAGCTGTGTAAACGACTATTTATGCTCCAACCACTTACACTCAGTAATTTCCATTTCCGTGAAAACGCCTTTAAATGAAGAATTCTCTGGGCTACAAGCATATAAGCCAAAATTTATTTCCTCATTCCCTTCAAACAAATGAAAAATACGCATCTGTTCAAACGTAGTTCCATCCAAAGAGCTTTCAATACAGAAATCACTTTCACGTCGACTTAGTCTATAATACATTGTTTTAATATTTGCATCGATATCTGTTGTTGCCCAATCTGAATATCCGTGATTTGTAACCACACTTCCAAGTCTTTGGAATTCCTCATTTTCATATTCTACCGATGCTTTGAACCAATTGTCACTGTCCTGATAGATGACTATCCCACACTGCTCGTATCTATTTGCACTATCATAATCTGTTCTTACTATAAATGAAAAATACTTCTCAGCAGTTTTCATTAACAGTGCAGGTGAATTATCATTTCTAAAACCATAATAGGTTCGTTGCCAAAAATCTGTATTCGGCATCGTTACAAATTCAATCCTGTTTTCTGTAATAGAATAATCATTGATTGGATTTATCCAAAAAAGCTGTTCTTTATTAAAGTTCATTGCTCTACTCCTCACTTTTTATAAAGTTTTGTCAACCATTTTCATTGCTAAGATTCCAAATACAATTTAAATAGTTTTCAGCAGTTCATCCTAATAATACCATTTGAAGAATATAACGCACATCATTTTCTAATCTTTTATATTGAAGTATCCAGAGAATTAAATAAAAAGGTTGTCCCGTTCACATAAGCTCTCAAAATCGCTTGAGCATATGGCTGCTCTTCAATCAAACCCTCGGTCTCTAGCGGATTCTCTGCATGAAAGCTATAGGCTTCGATTATTGCCATGACTAAGAAGCACTCTAGCTTCATTATATGTTCATCTTCCAGCTTTCTGATTCTCTGATATCCTTCGACGAAATAAGCTCTTTGTGTTGGGTATAATCCCATAATAGCCTGAGCTATATCGTAAAGATGGTAGCCGAAGCCACACCTGCCAAAATCAATAGGGTACGGTTCATTATCCTGAAAAATGACATTTCCATTATGTAAGTCCGCGTGGATCATCCCATAATTTTGTTCATGTCTTGTGATCGTTTCGAGACATGTTGCCACTTTAGTGGCAGCTACGGAATACAACTTAAAACCCTCATCCGATATGAAATGTTTGCGATGTAGACTTAGGTGATCCCAGTCCCGTTTAAAGCTCAGTGCACCCCAAGAAGGACGAGTAAAGCCGCTGGAAGGACTAAAATCAGAGCTGGCCTCATGAAGCTTTGCCATCAATGATCCTGTTTTACGGATGCCCTCCTCCGTTAGTTCGCTTTTGTCTACATGCTTTCCCTCGACCCATCTCATTAAGCTCGAATAAAACCGTTGTCCGTCACACACCGACGTTTCCGTAATAAAGGCCCCTTCACGATTGATTACAGCTTCGGGCAAGATGAGGCCCTTACTCTTCAATGCGAACAACCACTCTATTTCTGAAATGGTTCCTTCGCGTTGTTTGTTATTCGGGTGAATACGGAGCAAGAACTGTTCCCCCACTTCGCTTACAATGCGGAAGGTGACATGCTCGGATACTTGAATGAAGTGAATGGAGTTCCAGTCTATTTCGTATTCCTGCAAAGCATGAAAGGCCGCTTGCTTTACTTGTCTCAGAGTTCGGAGTCGATTCTCCTCAGTATTGATCTGAAAACCGTTATTCATTGCTTATCTCCTTTGTCTACCATACTTCCATCATTTTAACAGTCTAAACGGATAGCTGTAATGATAAAGAATGAATATGAAAAGATTTTTCTCTTTTTGACTCACCTATAAAAATAGGGAATTCATTGCCATTTAGGCATGAAATTCCCTACTCTTTAAATCTAATAAGATTCTTCTACAAGCGAAATTGCAACAGGTTCTATGACATTAGTATAAGTGCCATCACCAAGCTGGGCTAACCCATTATACCCCCAGGTCAGCAAGGTCCCCTCCTCACTAACCGCACCGCCGCTCATATAACCTGCACTAATAGCGACGATACGACTGCCAATGTTGAGCTTAGAAGCGAGGGAACGCTCCGACTCAGCACTACCACCGAGCTGGCCCTCATTGTTCGCTCCCCATAACCATACGTTTCCATCGCTTTTCAGAGCCATGCTATGCAAGGCGCCAGCGGATACACTGATAACTGAACCAAGATCCAAGGCTTGAACGGGAGTATAATGATCTTCGGTTGTCCCATCCCCCAAGATTCCCTTAACGTTCGTTCCCCAGCTCCATACGGTTCCGTCCTTTTTCACTGCCATGCTGTGATAAAAGCCGGCAGATACGGAAGTAACGCTGCTTAACTCAGCAACCTGCACTGGGGTCACGTGGTCGATTTTTGTGTTATCTCCGAGCTGACCGTAGGCATTGAACCCCCATGCATAAACCTGACCATCGTGGCTAACCGCTAGATTATGAAAGGCTCCGGCTGAGATCGATGCGATTGAGTCCAAACCTGCAACCTGCACCGGTAATGCACTATCCTCGGTGGTTCCATCTCCAAGCTGCCCATATGTGTTAAGTCCCCATGCCCACACCGTTCCATCGGACAACAACGCTAACGAATGCTGCTCACCTGCTTGAACCGCTATGACATTCACTAATCCAGTCACTTGCTGCGGCACAAGCTGGGGCGCCGACGTACCATTACCCAGCTGGCCCACGCTATTGCTTCCCCATGTCCAAATCGTTCCGTCCGTCGCGAGCGCGATGGAATGGTCTTGTCCAACGGATGTGGCGCTTATCTCCGGCAAGCCAACAATTCGCACAGGCTTATTACGAGCAATGGTTGTGCTATCACCGAGCTGGCCCATCCTATTATTGCCCCAAGCCCATACGGTACCATCCGGCTGTACAGTCAATGTATGAAAGGAATTCCCGTTGCCCATGCTCATAATGGGACCAACATTACTTACAACATCAAGTGTACTAACCTTCAACTCGTTACTAATTGCTGATTTGTTCCCTGCTTCGTCTATAGCTTGTACTACAAAGGTATACTCCTGTCCAGCCTTCAAGTCGACGGCCGTGTAGACCGTTGTGCTAACTGTTACTTCTGCCAACAGATCAGAGTCCTTATATAGAACATATTCCGCAACTCCGACATTATCCTCGGATGAAATCCATGCCAAGCTAATGCTATCTGATGTGCGACTGAAAAGAGTTAGCTCGGGCGTACTCGGTGATTCTTGATCGGTTAGAGGGAGTTTCTCTTCCTTCGTTGTTGGTGGGTACGCTTCCGCTGGAAGCGTACTTGCGGTTAAAGGTGGACTTGTTTTTGACACGGGTCCGGATATGTTTACGGCTTGGACCGTAAATGTATAGCTCCGGTCGGAAACCAACCCCTTCACCGTATACTCCGTTAATTCGCCTGAATCGAAGGTATAGACCACATCGGTTACGCTAGGATTGGTAGACTCCATTAGATTTACCTTATAACTCACATCCGTGTTAGAGGTTCCCTCTACGGCATCCCAGGTAAGGCGAATGCTTGTGGAGGTTGAATCGCTGACTGCCAGATTCGCTGGTGCAGCCAATAGCTTTACTTGTTCAAAAGAGCGTCCTTTTGCATCTCCTACAGACGGGAATTGAATGACGGATGGAAATATAAGAACTAACACCAACATTAAGCTCATTTTTTTTATCGGAAATAGCTTCCTTGCCATTTTTAATCACTTCCTATCAAATAAAATGGATGGTTCCTACCTCAAATCTTGAATTACTTAATCTCAATTCCGGCGCTGGCATAACCTGTTACAGTATTTATCAAGCTTAGACCGGAAGCCGTCGAAGAGAACACTAACATTAAGCGATCGCCAGCCTGAACAGCCGTATTTATGCCTTTGACTGATCCGTCACTAGTAGATCCAATAGAAATTATTCCTGTCAAACTAGGCGCCAAGGATACTGCTGAACCAATAATAGGTGTAAAACTGTTGCTATTACTATCCGCTTTATATATTTCTGCTTGAACGTTTATGGTCGTGCCTATTAAAGAAAACGCTAAAGTTGGGCTGAAAAAAGCATATATTGAAGTGATCGTACCATTACGTGGAACGATAAACGCTTGGTTGTACGGATCTTTTGTAGGATCAGAACCATTACTTCTGGTTAAATCTATTTTTCCACCTACTATACTAGCTCCTGAGTACGAACTGCCAAATCCAAGCATCGCAACTGTACCTTTTAATCCCCCGACGATTGTTGTTACAGTAATTGGTGATCCGGAAGAGAATGGAATTATAGTTGATGCGCCAGATGCCCCGGTAGCTCCGGTTACCCCTTGAATTCCTTGTACTCCCGTAGCTCCGGTTGCGCCAGTTACTCCTTGAACTCCTATTGCACCTGTAGCTCCGGTAGTTCCAGTCACCCCTTGAACTCCTTGTGCGCCTGTATCGCCAGTTACGCCTTGAATTCCCTGAACTCCTTGTGCCCCGGTAGCTCCGGTTTCACCTTTAGAGACAAGCAGGGTAAAGTCGTTATTTATATCAGAAGGTACTCCAGATGGGTTGTTTATAGTAACGATGTAGATACTTCCTAAATAAGTAACGACTTGTCCTGCATGATAGGAAGTCGCTGAATTGAACGGAGCAATGCTATCAAGACCAATGCCAGTTGCGCCAGTCGATCCGGGAGCACCGGTTATCCCTTGAATACCCTGTGCACCCGTTACGCCAGTTGACCCCATCGCTCCATAAGCGCCAGTTGCACCGTTAGCACCCGTGGCACCTGTTGCCCCATTTGCTCCGGCTGCTCCAGTAGCCCCGACAGCACCAGTTGCTCCGGCTGCACCAGTAGCCCCGACAGCACCGGTAGCTCCAGTAGCTCCGGTTGCACCAGTAGCTCCAGTAGCTCCAACAGCCCCAGTAGCCCCGACAGCACCAGTTGCTCCGACAGCACCAGTCGCTCCATTAGCACCAGTAGCCCCGGTTGTGCCAGTAGCTCCAACAGCCCCAATTGCCCCGACAGCTCCGGTTGCACCAGTCGCTCCGGTCGCACCAGTGACACCTTGCGGTCCACTTGAACCAGATGCCCCATTTTGACCCGCTGGGCCGGTAGCACCTGTGTCTCCTTTTTCCCCTTTCGAACTAGTCTGGCCTACAGCCCCTAATCCCAACACTTCAACGAAGGATGCCATTCCTCCATTATGAATAAGCGTCACCAAAGATCCCGCAGGAAACACGCCCTTGCCATGGTCCCCGAACAGAACAGATTTACTATTGATTTCGAACTTCTCTGTCTGACCGCTGCTGCTTAAGAGTTCGATCGAATTTTTGGACATCGAGACGATAGAGCCATGGATAATCCGATCGGATACCTTGCTCGCAAATATTTCAGTCTTAGACAAGATAGCTGCAAACTCGGCGCGAGTAGCCGTCTGCTTAGGCTTGAAAGTATTATTAGGGAAGCCAGATATGACCTTGCGGTTAACTGCGGCATTAATGTAGCCTGCTGCCCAGTCCGATGCGTCTGATGCATCCGAGAAACCTATGTCGCTATCCCTAAACTCGATAGCTTCGGATTCTTTGCCT
The DNA here is from genome assembly GCF_037974255.1 of Paenibacillus sp. FSL R5-0636. Lineage (NCBI taxonomy): Bacteria > Bacillati > Bacillota > Bacilli > Caryophanales > Paenibacillaceae > Paenibacillus > Paenibacillus sp. FSL R5-0636. The sequence continues at coordinate 3,585,000 of NZ_CP150232.1, read as the reverse complement.
GCGGCACGAATAATTAGACGTGTTATCCACTCTCGACTTGCTTGCTCTTTTCCCCAGATGACGGTGTTGGGTCTCACTTCCTCGCTTGGAATCACGAGGCCAATGTCAATCGCTTGCTGAATCCAAACAGTAGCCCAAGAATCTACGGTGAATGGCAGGCTGCCGCTAATAGCCTTAGGTTGCTCATATCCCATGAACCTGAGCACCATAACAACCGCTTCCTGATTCGTGACTGGTCGGTTAGGGCTAAAGTTTCCGGAACCGTCTCCTTCGATTACCCCAAGCGCGGAAGCTTTAGTGATATACTGATACGCCCATGAGGTAGAATCGACATCACTGTAAGCTGCTGCGCTTGCCCGGGGCAGAATACTGCTATAAGCAGGGCTCAAGGGCGCAATCAATTGACTCATCAGAATAAATGCCATTGAGCTCTTGTAAGCTAACTGCTTGCCACTTTTCTTGCCACTTGCCTTCGTCCTCTTTAATCTTGCCATTACTAAATCCCCCTCAAATTTATAAAGTTATGTATTGCTTCAAATAATCACGATTAACCATGACGCTCGGATAATCCGGTACATAGCCCCCAGCTATCTCATTGTGATAATGCGCTTGTTCGTATTGTCCTAAGCGATCGTAACAGACGCATAATTGCAAATGCGGCAGCCACGTCCATGCCGGAAGGTCTACTCTAGCGTTAGGCTCAGTCGGCTTTGGTACTTCCGTGGCTAGCTTGTACCAAAAAGCAGCATTCTCGAACCGTTGTTCGATTAGCTCATAAGACCCTAATTGACAACAGGCTTCGGCTCGGGGAGGCGACAAGGCAAAAGCTTGAAGTACTTTAAGCTTGGCTTCTTGAAAGAGACCTAATTGTGACAATGCATCTCCGGCACGCCGACTCGCAAGTAGCTTGTCCTCCAACCAGCCATTCGGCATGGCAATGAAGGCATCGTATTGCTCTATCGCTCGCTGCCATTGGCCGTGATCGTATAGCTCGTTGGCATAATAAAATAAATCCCGCGGAGTGAACCTCGTTTGCGCTTTCAACATCCCCTCATAGATGAGAAGATTACGCGAGGACTGCGTATGCTTTCGATCATGTGTTATGCCTAACTCGGCATAGAACACATTGCCTGCGACCTCAAGGTACTCATGAACGACTCCAATCCAACGGAATTCACAATTTCGTCTTAGAAGGCGATTACGTCTCAAGCTCGAAGTTACACTTCCGTCTTTGTCACGGTCGAGATAATAATGCATCGATACAGCATCGATATCCCATGGTAGATCGGATACGATGGACTGGAGAGCCTTTGCATCCTCTAACTGCAGATAATCGTCCGCATCCAACCACAGCAGGTACTCTTGAGTAGCGAGACTGAAGGCATAATTTCTTGCTTTGGAGAAATCGTTCACCCATTCGAAATCATAAACCCGTGCTCCATAAGATGCCGCGAGCTCTTTGGTTCCATCACTCGAACCTGTATCCACAATAATGATCTCATCGACAAGTTCCCTCACGCTGGATAAACAACGCCCTAAGGTGTACTCTTCGTTTTTTACGATCATGCATAGGCTGACAGTGACTTTCCTTGTGCCACTATACAAGGAAGAAGTTAAATCGAATCCCCACTTGCTTATGGCCATAGCACGATTTAAGATTAATCGGTTATTGTACCAATCAGGATCATTGGGATCTACTGAAGGAGGTTCATTCCGGAAGACTACGCATCCTTCGGCTATGTAAATATCCAGGTTCATAGATAACGTGCGATAACACAGATCGTCATCCTCGTAAGATTCGACCTCAAATCGCTCATCAAAGGACCCGATCTGCTCAAAGTAGCGACGGGGTATCATCATTAGTAAACTGACAAGTCTAGGAACCCGGGTCCAAGACATTGATTTCCCGATGGAAAGCATCGATGACGACTGATAGAGTTGCTCCATGTTCTGATATACAATCGGAATCCGTTGAGCGCCGCTAACATCATTCATCCTCGGACCCACGATTGCAGCATTGGAATGATGGTCCAGACAGCCCGACAACTGTTCTAACCATCCCTCGTTAACCATAATCTGATCGCGGATGAATACAAGATGATCTCCCGAAGATGACACCGCGCCCAGATTGAATGCTGCTGCAACCCCTTGGCTCCGGCTATGAATGACATGAACGCCGTATTCATACGCAAGGTAATTCGACACTTCGGCAGATTCGTTATCCGAGACGACAATCAGCTCATAGGACATAGACGTATATTTCTTAATCCGATCCAGACATTGTACGGTCAGGTTAAAGTGCTGAGCCAACAATATAATGCTAATATTCAATCGCTTTTCCTCCTATATTCGACATTTTCCCTAAATCTACCATTCTATTAGCGTTGCATTCAAGACAACCAAAGTTGCTATTAGCCAGTTTCACAAATAATGATAAGCTTAAAAAGACAGCCGGGTATGCAACTCTGCTCTATTAATGCAATAAATAATTTTTACAGAATGCAGGAAATTTCCACCTACTAATTCTGGCATGCAACGTATACCGTATTTGTTACGACTGGCAACGAAGGTATCGCTGTTTCCATATTCCAACAATATATATGTATAAAGAACATTTAAATAGTGTGGGTTGTCATCACTTTTGTCATATGACAATATGGTATTTAATGGGTTTTACATGAAAAGATAGGGTCGTTAATCATTTATCTGTTCCTATTGAGATTCAACATTCGATCGTCTTACAGAAAAAAACTGCCTCTGAGGGCAGTTTTTTTCTTAATATATCGTTTTTGCGAACGGTGAGAATGAACCTCTAAAGCGCTCTTGAATCGAAAATTTGCACAGTATTGGCTATATAACTCCAACACACCTGATAATGATTGAAATGGATGGAGATTTCATATTTCATATTCGGATTGTATTTTTTCTCAGGAAACTCTCATAAAAAAAAGGGTATCCCAAACTGGGACACCCTCTGATTAGCTTATCGTCTCACCCTCCGAGCAAAATCCACAAACTGAAATTTATCCAGCCGGTGTCTAGACTCGGTATATTGGTAAAGCACCGTGTTCTCCAAATAAACATAGTTTCGTACTACTACAATATGCGTAAAATTCTTCAAATCGAGCAGTCTATGATCCTCCTCGGTGGAAGGTTCAACAGATATCAGCTTCTTCGCATAACTGATCTTAAGTCCCAATTCCAGCTCCAGATATTCATAGATTGAGCCCTCGGCGATTTCTTCACTCAGGAAGGAAACGATATCCGCACGAAAATAATCCTTATCCAAAATGATCCGTTCACCTTCAATCTCTCTGGCACGAACAACCTTCCAAACCAGAGTTTCAGGTGGAATCTGCAGATGTCTGGCGAGTGCGGAGCCTGCCGGCTCTTGTATCGTCCGCTCTACCAGTGTCCGCGAGGCAGTACCCAGTGTATCGGCCATCTCTTTAAATGAAATCAAACCGGTAACGGGGAAATCCATTCGGGTCATGTCAAGCACAAAGGAGCCTCTGCCCTTAATTTTGTGAATATATCCTTCACGGAAAAGTAGATTCAGCGCTTTGCGCACGGTCTCTCGTGAAGTGGCGTAAGCTTCGGCGAGTTCACTTTCGGAAGGCAGCTTGGTTCCCGGCAGCAGTTGTCCAGAATGGATTGAGTTGCTGTATTCATTATAAATTTGCAAATATTTATTTTCTCTCAATTTTGATCACCGCCCTTTATTGTATCACGTCATGCCTTTGGAAGCATCGATTCAATTGGAGGGGAATTCATAGCGTTGAACATATAAATTCTTATATTTATAGAAAAACAGCCCCCAAGGGGCTGTCTTACTATAGTATAAAGTCTTTGCCAATATAGCCTTTATCAACCCTTGAGATGAATAGTCAAGATGCTTGTTTGTTTGGCCGTAGCTGGTCCGGTCTTCTCTTCAATCTTCTCGACCATCTCCTGACCTGCAGGAATGATGATTGGAGTAATCACCGGGTAACCTGCTGCGCGGATAGCTTCCATATCAAATTCTAGTAGAAGCTCGCCTGCCTGCACCTTATCACCAATATTCTTCAGGCTGGTAAAACCGCTACCTTTAAGCGCCACCGTGTTAATTCCAACGTGGATTAATACCTGAACACCGCTGGCATGCTCCAGTATAAGCGCATGTTTGCTCTTAATCACATGAGCTACTGTAGCATCAAAGGGAGCATATACTTTCCCCTCAGAAGGTTCGATTGCAATTCCCTCACCCATTTGCTTTTCAGCAAAGGCAGGATCGGGCACCTGTTCCAGCGATACTGCAGTTCCACTAAGCGGTGAGACAAGCTCTAGAATATTAACTGATTCCTGTGACCCTTGAACTGAATGACGGCTGCTCAATTCCTCTGGTTCGCTCGTAGTACTAGAAGCCTCTGTAGCTGTATTCTTTTCGGAACGACCCACTACAGAACGTCCGTACAATACTGTGGCGGCAAATGGCACAACGAGAACAATAACCATACCTATGAAGAATACGCCCCACTGGTTCGGGAAAATCGAAAGGAAACCGGGAATTCCCCCTACGCCAATGGATGAAGCGCGAACCTGGTTAACGGTAAGGAGCATACCGGCAATTGCTGAGCCGATCATCCCGAAGATAAAAGGGTAGCGATAGCGGATATTCACCCCAAAGATTGCCGGTTCAGTCACGCCGAGGAATGCAGAGACGGAAGACGTAGCCGCCAAACCTTTTGCCTTTTGTTCTCTAACAACGAACATCATCGCCAGTGCCGCAGCGCCTTGTGCAATATTGGAGAGCGCCAGCATCGGCCAGAGGAAGGTGCCTCCCTTACTGCCGATGAGCTGTACATCGACTGCCAGGAAAGTATGATGCATCCCAGTGATGACCAGAAGTGCATAGAATCCGCCATAGATCAAACCACCAAGGAGCGCAAAATGATCAAATACATAGATCAAACCCGAGGTGATAGCATTGGCAATGGCGAACGTAACCGGTCCGATAATGGTGAAGGCCAGAAAACCTGTAACCAGCAGGGTCACTGGAGCAACGACCAGTAGTTTAATGGAATCAAGCACCCGACGGTTGAGGAACTTCTCCAGTCTAGCCAGAATATAGGCCGAAACCAGTACAGGCAATACTTGCCCCTGATAACCGATCTTCTCCAAATGCCAGCCGAACAAATTCCAGGTCGGAACGGTTCCCTCAGTTGAAGCACTTGCATAACTGTAGGCACTTAACAGATCCGGGTGTACGAGAATGAGACCTAGCACGATCCCGAGCAGAGGACTGCCCCCGAAACGTGTAACAGCTGCCCAACCGATAAGTGCTGGTAAAAAGGTGAAGGCTGTGCTGGCAATCGTGTTAATAATCGCAGCAATGTCTTTCCATGCAGGATAGACATCTACCAATGACTTACTATCAAAAAAGATACCAGGTCCGGTCAAAATATTATTAATCCCAAGCAGCAAACCTGCGGTTACGATGGCCGGAAGAATCGGAATAAAAATATCAGCCAGTGTTTTGATCGCCCGCTGCAGTGGATTCTGTTTCCGTGCTGCCGCTGATTTCACGTCATCCTTGGAAGAGCGGGCACCACCAGTGATCTGAATCATTTCATCGTATACTTTATCTACAGTTCCTGGTCCGATAACGATCTGGAACTGCCCCTGCGTAGAGAATTGTCCTTTTACGAGTTCGTTACGGTCCAGGGCTTCCGAATCCACCTTGTTCTCGTCATACAGCGAGAATCTCAGCCGGGTTACACAATGCGTCGCAACTTCAATATTCTCCTTGCCCCCAACCGCCCGTACAATATCTTCAACATTTTTGCGGTCTATAGCCATATCTTCACTCCTTACAAAATTGATGTGTGCTCCTTCTTAAGTACACCTCGTTAGCGGACTAACCACATGTAGGAAGCATAAGGACTGAGCTGAAGCTTTTGTGTTAATTTAGGTGCATCTGCTGTATTCCCAATCAGAAGCTCGTCCTTACCACTTGGCGACAATTCAGACCAGTGATTATCTTCAAAGCGGAAAGAGATCTTTTTACTGCTGAAGTTCGAGACCACAACAAGTGTCTCTCCATCTCCTGTTCTGGCGTAAGCGAAGACTTCAGGATGACCTTCATCGAGTCTCTTGAAAATACCTTCTATAAATATTTCATATTCCTTGCGTAGTGCAATCAGTTTACGGTAATGGTGGAAGATGGAACCAGGATTTTCCAGCTCCTTCTGCACATTGATGTTTCGATACCGCTCATCTACCTTCAACCATGGAGTACCAGTGGTAAATCCGGCATTCCGGCTGTCATCCCACTGCATCGGCGTACGTGAATTGTCCCGCGAACGTTCTTGGAGAATGCTGAGAGCAACCTCCGGGCTTTTCCCCTGTTCACACAGAATGCGGTACATATTTAGTGACTCAATGTCGCGGAACTCATCGATGCTTTTCCATACCGGATTCGGCATACCGATTTCTTCTCCTTGATATACATAAGGTGTTCCCTGAAGGCCATGCAGAGTTGTCGCGAGCAGCTTGGCGCTTTCCACACGGTAAACCCTATCATCAGTGAATCTGGAAAGGGCACGTGGTTGATCATGATTGTTAAAAAATAGTGCGTTCCAGCCTCCGCCTTTCTGCATTCCAGTCTGCCACTGCGAGAACAACCGTTTCATTGCCTCGAAATCATAAGGCATCAGTTCCCACTTCTGTCCATTCGGATAGTCGACTTTTAAATGATGAAAATTGAAGGTCATGGAAAATTCCCGCTCTTCGGGACTTGAGTACCGGATACAATGCTCCAGTGTAGTTGAGGACATCTCTCCTACAGTCACCATCTCAAACGGACCAAACACCTCTTTATACATTGCTTTGATGTATTCATGGACCTGTGGACCGTCAGTATAGAATTTACGTCCATCCCCCGGTGGAACACTCCCGTCATCGTTAGGGAAGCGCTGATCTTTGGAGATTAAATTAATTACATCCATGCGGAAGCCGTCGACACCCTTTTTAGCCCAGAATAACATCATATCATTCACTGCTCTACGTACCTTCTCATTCTCCCAATTCAGATCCGCCTGGGTTTTATCGAAGAGAGTAAGATAATATTGTCCCGAAGTTTCGTCGAACTGCCAGGCAGGACCCCCGAACTTCGACTGCCAGTTGTTGGGTAAGCCCCCGTCCGGAGCCGGATCCTTCCAGATATAGTAATCACGGTAAGGGTTGTTCCTGCTTGAAATGGACTGTTTGAACCACTCATGTTCAGTCGAAGTATGGTTAACCACGATATCGATCATTAGCTTCATTTCGCGTCTATGCAATTCCTGTACCAGCTCGTCAAAATCCTCCATCGTACCGAAATCCGGGTTGATATTTTCATAATCTGCTACATCGTAACCGTTATCATGTTGCGGCGAAACATAAACCGGCTGTAACCAGACAATATCGATTCCAAGCTTCTGCAAATAATCTAATTTCTCAATAAGTCCTTTAATATCTCCTGTTCCGTTGCCTGTAGTGTCCTTAAAGCTCTTCGGGTACACCTGATACACCGTGGAGCGGCGCCACCATTCCGAATACTGGGACTGACTCAAGTTGAACACCTCCAAAAAGAATTCTTTATTTCAACCATTAAACCTGTATATACAAGTTCAAACACTTCACACAGTTTAAACCTGTATATACAGGTTGTCAACACTATTACTATCGAAGGAGTGGCATGAGTAGAAACTAGATTATTTATAACGTTGTTTTAGAATGCGATTCATCGAAAAAAGGATTAACGACAGGTGGATATAAAATTAACCCCTTTAATAATTGATTATTACCCTAATAATTGATCCGTAATAACAAAAAAAGCCGCTTACTCGGCAGCTTTTTAGATACGAAGATATGTAGATAAAAAAACAAACAGGATACCTTTTACTAATACAAGTTAGGTACCCTGTTTCTATTCAAAGTGTCTATTCAAATTAAGTTTATTTAAGCTCCTGTAGGAGACTCTGACCAAATTGGGGCATGGTCACAACAAAGTTATCAGCAACTGTTGCTCCAATATCCGAAAAAGTCTTCGATATAGGCAGCTCCCCTTGTCGATTGAAACTCTTACTGTAGAGGAGTAAAGGAACATATTCACGGGTGTGATCCGTACCCGCATGAATGGGATCATTCCCATGGTCTGCCGTAATTATTAGAAGATCGTCTTCACATAGCTCCTTTAGAACTTCATGTAATCGATCGTCAAATTCTTCTAGCGCTTTCCCATACCCGATCGGATCTCTACGATGGCCATAAAGTGCATCAAAATCAACAAGATTCAAGAAACTAAGTCCTGTAAAATCAGTATGAAGGGTCTCCATGAGTTTATCCATGCCATCCATGTTAGACACTGTACGCAAAGACTTGGTGACACCCTCCCCATCGTATATATCTGAGATCTTGCCAATCGCTAGTACATCGAACCCGGCATCCTTGAGCTCATTCATCACGGTTCTTCCATAAGGCTTCAAGGCATAATCATGACGGTTCGATGTTCTTTTGAAATTTCCGGGCTGCCCGAGGAATGGTCTAGCAATCACTCTGCCTAGCATGTACTTCTCACGTAAAGTAATCTCTCTGGTAATCCCGCAGATTTGATACAGTTCTTCTAAAGGAATAACCTCTTCATGAGCCGCAATCTGAATCACGGAATCTGCTGAAGTATAGACAATGAGTGCACCTGTGTTCATATGCTCTTGTCCAAGCTCATCGAGAATAGCTGTGCCACTAGCGGGTTTATTCCCAATCACCTTTCGTCCTGTTCTTTCTTCTAATTCATTAATTAATTCATAAGGAAATCCTTCAGGAAACACTTTGAAAGGAACGTCAATTCGTAGGCCCATGATTTCCCAGTGACCTGTCATCGTATCCTTTCCATTAGAAGCTTCCTGCATTTTGGTCCAATAAGCTAAAGGGCGCTCTACTTTGGGAACTCCGGGTATTGGGTCAATATGACTTAACCCTAGCTTGGATAACGCAGGAACATGTAGCCCATTCATTTTTTCTGCAATATGCCGTAATGTATGTGATCCTGCATCCCCAAACTTTTCAGCATCTGGAGCTTCACCAATGCCTACAGAATCCATAACGATGACGAAAATCCGCTTAAACCGGGGTGTTTGTTTCATGTTAATACTCCTTGCTTCAACTAGAATATGATACCGATAATCAAAGCTGATAAAACGCTTACAAGTGTGGCGCCAAATAACAGCTTTAATCCAAATCGTGCGACGATATTCCCTTGCTTTTCATTCAATCCCTTCACTGCACCCACAATGGTACCAATCGACCCAAAGTTAGCAAATGAGATTAGAAAAACGGAGACAATGGCTGTAGTACGGCCACTTAAACCTTCTTGAATCTTAACAAAGTCAAGCATAGCAACGAATTCATTCGCAACAAGCTTTGTCGCCATAATACTACCGGCCTCAACAGCTTCATGCCATGGCACACCGATAAGAAAGGCGATGGGTGCAAAGACGTAGCCTAACACTCCTTGGAACGAGATTCCGAATATGCCACTGAAGACCCCGTTAATCAAAGCAATGATTCCCACAAAACCAACTAACATTACCCCAACTACTATGGCTACTTTAAAGCCATCCATAATATATTCGCCCAGCATTTCAAAAAACGTTTGTTTTTCTTCTACCTGAACTTCAACAATATCTTCTTCAGGTGTAACTTCATACGGATTAATGATGGATGAAATGATAAATCCGCCAAATAGGTTTAATATCAATGCAGCTACTACATACCGAGGTTCTAGCATCGTCATATAGGAACCAACGATTGACATGGAAACCGTAGACATTGCAGACGCACATAATGTATACAAGCGATGTTTCGGCAATAGTCCAAGCTGGTTTTTCACTGAAATAAACACTTCATTTTGTCCGACAATTGCGGCTGCAACTGCATTATAAGATTCCAATTTACCCATGCCATTTATTTTACTCAGTACCAGTCCAATATACTTTATAATGAATGGCAGTATTTTGTAATGTTGCAAAATCCCTATCAATGCTGACATAAAAACAATGGGCATCAAAACATAAAGGAAAAATGTATGCGCCCCTTCATTTGCAATCCCGCCAAACACAAAGTCAGTACCTTCATTGGCGTATCCAAGTAATTTTGCAAAACTATCAGCAAACCCTTTAATCAAAAATTCTCCAATGCTCGTTTTTAGGATAATTAATCCCAAACCTATCTGAATAGCAATCATTACAATGATTGGACGATATTTAATCTTTTTCTTATTGTTACTTCCTAGCCATGCCAGTAATAGAACAATAACCAGACCAGCAATAGAAATTAGATAATGCATTTTTAGCCCTCCAAATTATCGGTTAATTTTCTTGGAATCCTCATATCGGAATGCATCTTTCCACATTAACCCTTGTTCCAAAATAATCGCTAACAGGCTTCCGCATATTAATCCATTATTTAAAATGGCTACCACGATCGGAGATAAATGGGCCGTAGCTGATGCAGGAATAAACATTAAACCTACACCCACTAAAAGGGAAAGCCCACTGACAATAAATGTTCGCTCTTCATGAATAACCTTTTTCAATTCCTTTAGCGCTAGTCCGACCATCTTCACAAAAATGACGAAGGTAACAGAATATCCTATGGGAGCTGGAATCGCAGATATGAAATTCATCATAGGCGGAAACAAGGATATTGAGATCACTAAGCTGCAGCCTATTAAAAATGATCTGCGCTCCCTCATCCCTGTTTGCTCAACATATCCCGCCGCTCCCGAAATAGGGACTGAGCCGACCGCTCCTAAACCACCACTAATAAGATGCGTAATTCCAGAAGTAAACCCGGCGCGCAAATAACGACGATGATCCCCTTGCTTGGGTTTCATAACGGTCTCCATCAAACGGATGGATGCCACTGCATTGGTTATTAATAATAGGGTTAGTAAAAATGCAGTAGTAATTGTCCCGGCATCGAATCGGGGTTTTCCAAATGGGAATATTTCCGGCAGCTTAAATAGAGTATCCGCACGAGAAACCGCCGGCATACTACCGCAGATTATAAATAATAGGCAGCCTATCACTATACTGAAAATTATTGAAAACTGGCTGAGTAATACAAAGCGGCTGTTGCCTAACCAAAAGGTAATGCAGACCACAATCACACTAAGGATGAATACTTTAACATCTAACATGGTGTGGGATATGGTAATCCCCATCATCCCTTTCATAAAAGATCCGCTTAATTGAAAGATCAATAAAAGTAAATAAATAAAGGTGATGGTGGGAGTAAATAGACGAGCGATTTTATCCATTAGCTTAAATGCTGAAATTAGGATAAATAACACTCCGCTAATGATCATTGCCCCACTTAAAGCCTGTAAAGCTCCGTTGTTAGAGGAATAGAGTCCCCCCACTAAACTCGCGTAAATGGTAAAAATGCTCCACCATAACCCTGCCGGACCTTCATGAATAGGGAATTTATGACCCATCAGGCCTTGTAAAAATCCAGCTATTGCTAAAGTAATCATGGTGCTCTGAATGAGTCCGGAAGTCTCTATGGGTGTTAAGTTATATAAATCTGCGATAGCAATGGGTGCAGCAATTGCACCAGCGATCATAAAAATCATCCACTGCAATCCTGACAGTATTACCTTCATTTCTTTCTCACTCTCTTTTCTAACAACACTACACTCTTATCAATAAATCAGCCTTCAATGACTGTGTTAAGAGCTACTTCGACCATTTCATAAAAGGATTGTTCACTTTCTTTATGAGTTAGGTGTTCCTGTCTTAACAATTGACTGCCGACGGTCAAAATCGATAAAGCTTTTACACCATATTTAGCGGCTAAAGTGTATAGGGCGGTACTTTCCATTTCTACAGCTAATACACCGAAATCCATAAACTTGTGAAGCCGATCTAAATTTTCACGATAAAATTCATCAGAATTATAGATGTTACCAACAAACACATTGGCATTTTTAGCTTGTGCTTGTTGATATGCTTTCATTAGCAATGAGAAATCTGCCGTTGGTGCAAAATTACAGCCATGAAAGATCTTTTCCGTCATATTACTGTCTGAAGATACTGCTTGGGCTAATATAATATCGCGGATATTGATTTCTTCCTGCATCGCGCCACATGTACCAATGCGAATCAATTTCTTAACTTCATAATCGACGATCAATTCTGTCGCGTAGATACTCATCGATGGATTTCCCATCCCTGTACCCTGAACCGACACAGGCACACCCTTGTATAATCCAGTGTATCCATACATCCCTCTTACTTCGTTATAACAATAAGCCTCCTCTAAAAAGTGTTCTGCCACAAACTTTGCACGCAAGGGATCTCCTGGGAGCAAAACGAGCTCTGCTATTTCTCCCTTATTTGCACCTAAATGCCTACTCATAGTTCTTCCTCCAACTTTTAATAGTAAACTGAGGTTTACCGAAATCGCTTTCCACTTGCCGTCAAGTAAAATCAGTTTCGAAACTAGATTGAGCATAAGGTTTTTTAACATTACAAACTAGACCAAAAACTTACGGAGCTTACGGAAAATAATTGGTCAAATTATAAAAGCAGTTCTTTACGAATGTTGTCTAAGTCTCTTTTAGAGGGGATCGTAGAAATAATAACAACAGGCACTGTCTTTAATGCAACCGGGATATTACTAATGACAAGATCGATATTATTTTGCTGCATGATCTCGTCGGTCAGGCCTTTCATTATGGAAGTATTAAGGATCAACTGATCCCCAATTTCTTTTTTTATCAAATCTGCTATGTAATGACGAATTGAAAATTCTTCCCCGATCACTAAAAAAGCCCTCTTACTTTTGTAACGTAAACTCGAGCGAACAATTAAGGTTAGCTTTGTTAAATGAAAGTGATTAAACAAAACAGAAGGGTAAGTTTTATTCCACGTTTGCATACAGGTTTGCAATTCTTGATAAATCTGCTGGCACTCCTTTTGAACATATGTTGTTAAATGACTTGTTGAAATCATCATCCACTCAGGAATGGCATTTTCGATTAATAGCTTGTCAAAGAACCCGTAAATCTCCAAAATAAACCGTTCTTGCATATGCAAGTTCGGGTATACCTTTGCTAATAACATTAGAAGCAGATTCCCCATTTGATATTCTTCTTTATCCTTATGTAATTCTACTTCTTTCATCGGAGTGATCTCTGACCCTTCATAATAATGATATTGGCTGAGACTAACCATGGATTGCATAAAGAATATTTCACTGTTTGGAAATTTAAGGGACAGCTTGTCCTCAAGACGTTTTGCAATAGTTTTCACTGGAAAATAAAACATCCCCTTTTCCCAAGGGTAAGCATTTTCGTCGATTTTCACACATTTTCCTTTAGCCACTCTTTCTATAACAATGGCCAACAAAAACGATAATCTCCTTTTGGAATTGATAAAATATACAATGTTATTCTCATTTTCTATATTTGTGATTAACTGATTAATATAAGCAAAATCAACATTCGCAAAGGGCCAGCCTGTAAACTCATACGCATCACAATATAACTTCCAATAAAAATATCGAATATTCATTTCATTCCCTTTGATCATGGGGGTAGAAAAACTAATGCGTAGCTTATAAGCTTTTAGATCATCATTATTTAATTGCACAATCAATTTCTTCAAAGACGAGGTACTCATAAACATGGCTTCGGAGAGCTCCTCCACAGACAGTCGACCCACATTCGTAAACAAAAAATCCATCAGCCGATAAAAGATGGTTTGTCTGAACATAGAAGAAATCACTTCACTAATCGTACTTCGCCCATCACGTTGAAGAACTATTCCCTTTCCTCTAGAAACCTCAATGGTTACAGTAGATGGTAATTGCTTGCTGATTTCCTCCACCATCTTCCGAATGGTCTTATCAGAGATCCCTAAACTTTTTTCAATTTCCGCTAAGGTAAACCATCTATGTTCCGTATCAAGCAGCGTTAATAGTTGACTAGCTAAATTAAATCCCTTATCCATTTTTCTACACCCACTTCAATTTCGTTTTAATTTTTATAGTATAAACAAATTCGCAACCATAACCCTATTATTTTTCAATAAAAAAACCCGGGTTTTATTTACCCGAGTTTCACATCACATTATATTTGTGTTTTTTCTTCAATAGGGCTAATTGCTTTCAGCTGCATCGTTATGACGGCTGCAATAACGGCTTTGATGATGTCTCCCGGAAGAAAGGCCAACGCTCCGACAAGACCAGCCCAGATCGAAGTATTGGTTATCAATGCCATGACAGGGGCACCAATCAGACTCACTAGTAATACACCGAAGATTATGTTGATACCTACCAGCTTCCAAGTTCGAACCTTCGGCCAGATTTTTTCGGAATACCAGCCAATAAGGCCGGCCGCAATTGGAAAGCTAAATATGTATCCTGCAGAAGGTCCAACTAGCACCGAGATTCCGCCGCGACCGCCGGTCAGTACAGGCAACCCAATGGCTACTAGTATGATGAAAATAATTAGACTGAGAGCGCCCATCCGTTTCCCCAGAAAACATCCAGCCAACATGACGCCAAGTGTCTGGGCAGTGATCGGAACGGGGATGAAGCCGAGTGGGATGGGCGGTATCATCCCCAACACCGCGATAAGTGCTGCGAATAATGCAGCATAAATAAGTTCTTTTGTCTTCAAAAAAATGACCTCCATTGGATATCAATGATTGTATTCTGGTTAGTAAATACGTCCAGTAAGCTGAATTATAATGGAGATATTCTTTATTGTAAACCATAAAATATTATATGGTTTACAATAGAATAAAATACCATGCTTGAGTTTTTCCTATTGTTATATAGAATTAGAGTATTCAGTCGCAATCGTTGGATGTTAATCTATTCAATGGGTTTTGGTCGGAGAGTTATACTTTTGGAGGTTTAAGTTCATGACAGTAAAAGAACATATTCTTGCCTTACTCGACAGTAATAAGGGTGAATATTTTTCCGGGGAGGAAATAGCCGTTCAGTTATCCGTGACGCGCAGCGCGGTCTGGAAAGCCATAAAATCTTTACAGACAGACGGTTATTCCATACAAGCTGTAACCAATAAAGGATACTCCATGTCACCACAAACGGATATCTTATCAGCCAGTGCAATTTCAAAGTACCTGGATACTCAGGGGCAAAAGTTACGAGTCGAAGTCTTTAAGACCATATCTTCCACGAATGAAGCCGTAAAAAACCTTGCCTCAAATGGAGAAGCTGAAGGTAAAGTGATCCTTTCGGAAGAACAAACAGCTGGTCGCGGGCGAATGGGCCGGAAGTTCTTTTCTCCACCTGGAACGGGTATCTATATGAGTATCCTGCTGCGTCCCAAGCTGTCCGCAACAGACTCAGCTTTATTGACCACTTGCGCCGCAGTAGCTGTAGCCCTTTCTATCGAGAGCGTATCCAGTAAAGAAACGCAGATTAAATGGGTGAATGACGTTTTCATGGAAGGGAAAAAAGTGTGCGGGATTCTTACCGAAGCATCCGTGTCACTGGAAAACGGCTGGCTTGATTATGCTGTTCTCGGCATCGGTATCAATGTAGTCCTCCCTTCCGAAGGCTTTCCCAATGATCTTACCGAGATTGCAACAACTGTAATTTCCGAAAACAATCCTTATGGTGATCTCCGCAACCGGCTCGTTGCAGAAGTACTAAACAATTTCATGAGATATTATGAGCATTTAACGGACAGATTGTTTCTTTCCGAATACAAAAAAAGGTTAATTTCACTTGGAGAACCTGTGACCGTGATAAAGGATAATGAACAACGTAAAGCAACAGCCATTGATATCGATGACGATTGCCATCTGAAAGTCAGATATGAGAATGGTGACGAGGAGTATCTTTCAAGTGGAGAAGTCAGCATTAAAATTTAACTGGAGCTTCGCCTCCAAAGCAGCTATGTGCTGCCTCATGGCAGGCTGCGTCATCATACGAGCCAAAAAAACCTTGCTGATCCAAGGTTTTTTTAGATGAACTTAAAGTATCAACTTAAAGCTTAGAATTTTACTGTACTAAAGTATCTAAATCAGGCTGCAATTTGTTCCGCAGAACATACAGCATGATGGCACCCACAAGGAACGCAACAGCATCCGAAATGACGAGCGACCAGACTACTCCGTGGAAACCGTTCATTCGATTAGCGATATACAATACTGGAATCAGAGTAATACCTTGAATAATTGACATAATAAAGGCGGCGGTTCCTTGTGCTGTCGCTTGGAAGATACCTGTAAACAACGCGGTCGTTCCTGAAATGAACAGGGATAAGAACGTTACATGAAGAATGTAGCTGCCCAGTTCAATTAATTGAGGGTCATTCGTAAATAAACCGATTAAGTGGTCTGAAATCAGATATACAATAATGCCGAACACGGCTGCTAATGCCACAGTCACTTTGATTGTAAAAGTAATGGTGTGCTTCATGCGTAATTTGTTAGCTGTAAAAGAGAAGGCAATCAGCGGCACGACTCCCTCACATAAGCCCATCAGGATAACCTCTGGAAATTGTAATAAACGTGATGAAATCCCGAAGGCCGCAATGGCCTGCTCCCCATATTCGACCAGAAAACGGTTAAAGATGAGTGACATTGCACCCATGAAGAGACTCATAACAAAGACTGGAACTCCAATTTTAAATACATTGCTGAGAATGTCTTTGGAAGCTTTGAACCATTTTACGGAGATGGTTAAGAATTGGCTCTTATATCCCATGTGGAAGGCGTAGAATGCACTTGCAACCAAGTTAGAAATGACTGTAGCAGATGCAACCCCGATCACGTCCCAATGGAAGACGAAAATGACTAGCGCATCGAGAATAATATTCACAACAACACTGAGAAGCATACCGATCATCGAAGTGATTGCTGCCCCCTCCGAGCGCACGATATTCTCCAGCGTGAAGAATAGAACGACGAAAGGTGAACCAATAAGCATAATCGTGACATAGTCCTTCGTGAATCCGAAGGAGTCAGGCGTCGCTCCCAAGCCATGAACGATTGAATCGATCAATGGGATGCCGGCAGCCATCAAAATAAGACCGAGAACTAAACTGCTGTAAAAGGCGAATGAAGACACATGCTTTACATCATCATATTTTTTCTCTCCCAACAAACGGGAGATAAATGCACTGCTACCGATGCCAATCAAGTTACCAAGCGCCATTATGGCGGCAAATAACGGTAAAGTTAGTGCGAGTGCGGTTAACATCGCAGTATTGCCCAGTGTACCAAGGAAATAGGCGTTCAAAATGGAGTATATGACACTCATCGACATGCCTAGCATCATCGGTACTGCGAAGTGAGCTACGGCTTTTGCGACAGGTGCTTTTTCAAAGTAATGGAGGTTTTCTGCATCCATAGGGTTCACCACTATCTTTCTTTATTTTGTTTTTTGAAATACTTAGAATTCTAACTATCGGTCCAATATGAACCGTGACGCAGCAACAAGCAAACCTGTACCCTAACGTCGAGTTTTCAGATTTGGCATACGAAATTTGATTATTCTTCAGTTTCACATTACGCTGCCTTTGCCGTTCATCTTTCTCTGGTGGAAAGGCAGCGCCTCAGCTACTGTTTGCAAAAAGACTCTAATTACTTATCGTCCGGGCCATGTGACTTGTCAGGTGACGAATTACTGTCATCTCTGGAAGGCCAGCCGAATCCGCGCATGTCACCATGCCCTTCTCCGCCAAACCCAGGGAATCTGCCGCTAAAGCGTTCGTCCCTAGAATTTCCCCACATTTTGTGCATTTGTCCGCGCATAGCCATCAGTTTTTCAAATTCCTCTGTTCCCATACGCTCCTTTGCGGCTTCCATCCACATAGCCATCACATCACGTTCTCCGTCCGTTCCAAGTTCTTCCTCCAAAGCTGTAATGACGCGAGTTAGGTAATCCCCGAAAGCTATCTGCTCTTCTGGCGATAAGCGAGAAAATATGTTGCCGTTGTCTATCTCTTGTTTCTCTTCCTCTTGCCCTTTTTGCGTTAGGTAAATCAACATGATACGTTTGTCTGTTTCTGAGGGCTTACGGGTGATGTATTCTGCTTTCTCCAGTTTACCAAGCAATTCATTGAGGGATGATACACGGATGTCCAGCATATAGGATAAGTCTTTGGTGCTGATACCGTCTTTCATCCGAAGAAATGCTAATATCCTGCCTTGCCCACGTGATGCGTCGGCCATCGGACCAACCGCGGCGTGAGTTTTCAAGTGTTGCCTTTGCAACAGCCATTGCAGTTTCGCGAGTTTTTCGTATAACTCATCATTCATGTCCATAATGAATCCTCCGTTGAATTTTTACGGTACCTGTTGCTCTTTGTGACGGTACCTGTTGATTTGTATTATAACGGTACCTGTTAGATATGTCAAAATGTTTTTTGCAGGTACCGTTAGTATGTTGTTACGATGTTTCTGGGAGGTGGCTTATAAGCTTGCAAACAAATAGAAAACCCGCGTCCCGCGCGGGTTATTTTAAAATTATATTGTGATCAGTTTTCATTTTATATATCTGCAAGCAATCCTTCAAAGCACTTTAAAACGGTTTGCTCGCCTATTCGATGTGCCTTGATATTCTACTTATCACCGGCAAGTGTAAGCCACTTGCGGTTATGATGTTCCTGTACTTCAACAGGGGTATCGAAGAAATCGCTCAAGACATCCGACTGCAAGCAGTTTACTGTCTCATCCCCTTTGTAGATTTCGCCGCTCTTCACCAGCAGCGTGTGCGTAAAGCATGGTGTTATCTCCTCGATATGATGGGTTACATACAGCAAGGTTGGTCCACCGGGTTGCTTTGTTATCTTCTCGATCATCTGCAGCAGCTGTTCTCGGGCAAATATATCAAGTCCCGTGCATGGCTCATCAAGAATTAGTAGATCTGGATTGGCCATTAGTGCGCGTGCTATGAGGACTTTCTGCCGCTGTCCTTGCGACAAGGTATCATATGTACGACTAACCAAGGAAGAGCAGTCTAGAAACTCCATTAACTCCTCGGCTTGTTTTTGATCCTCTTCATTCGTTTTATCATACAGACCAATTGTCGCGAATTTTCCGCTTAGGACGATGTTCAGGGCAGTCTGATGGCCGTACAGCTTCTGCTGCAAGGAGGTGCTTACCCAACCGATTCGTTTGCGTAGCTCTCTCAAGTCCACATCGCCAAAGCGATGGTCCAGCACCTCGACTTGTCCTGTTGTCGGCCAGATATAGCCGTTCACTACATTTAGCATCGTCGTTTTTCCTGAACCGTTCAGACCGACGATACACCAGTGTTGTCCCTGCTTCACTTCCCAATTCATATCGCGTAAGATCATTGTCGTATCACGTTGCCATGATACATTTTTGAGTGATATAATCATGCCCAATTTTCCCTCCTTAAACATGCTTCAATGAGTTCAATACTATCATGGTACAGCCCTTCCCGTAAAAAAACCATAACCTCAAGATTTTTTTACCAGTGGTTCTACGGACAATTAATCTTTGATTCTCTGTTTGTTTCGGTATACTGTCGGAGGGATCCCGTTAAGCTGTTTAAAAATCTTGCTGAAATGATATTCTTCGTAGTACCCGCATAATTTGGCTATTTCCTTAACTGGATAATCGGTAAAGACTAGATAACGGCAAGCTTGCTGGTTCTGTATGTGCATATGGTATTCCTTAGGCCCCATCCCCGTAAATTTTAGGAACATCTTACGCAAGTAAGATGGCGAAATGCCGTATTTCTCCGCCAATTTCTCGATCCGGTGATGATCCTTATAGTCGTTCTCGAGTGTTTTCTTGATCTGTTCGAAGGCGGCGAAAGCTCCAGACTCCATCAGATTCCAGTCCGGTTGTACGGTCTGGTGCAGCATATGCAGCAGGATCTGCATTTTAGCCCGGGATACAGCTATGCCATCGGTTAGTCCGGGCAGCCAGTCCTGGTGAATCCCCCAGACCAGCTTGCTAATTTCCTCAGCTTCCTGTTGATTATATTGGCTTAAGAAGGGAAGTCTCAGTTTTCCGATTGGCTTGACTTCCTTCCATACCGCATCATAACCAAGCTCTGCACAATCGAAGAGCAGCATCGTTATGCGAAGTGGAGCATCCATCTGCGAGCGCATGGACAGTTTAAGGCCTGGTTTTAAATAGATTAGCATTCCAGCCTCTACTTTGTGCTCAACATTGGTCAGGAAAACCCCTTTACCTTCATGAATCCAGTACAAGCTGTGCACATTTACCATGTTACGGATGTCCTCCCAGCCGGGATAAGTAGCTTTGTCGAGTACAAAATGGATATGCACTATGAGGTCATTCAGCTTGTAATCATTTTCTTCCAATTAATATCCCCTCCTGCTGCTAAAAGAGCGATTTAAACAAGACGATAACGTTTTTTTCTATTCAATGCTTAAACTCCAAATGTTACTATCCATATTATCAAGATGTCTGAAATTCTCAATACATTACAGGAAAAAAAGGAGGAACACACTTGTTAAGGACTTTTAGCGAGTATCAAATTCGGAGAGCTGAGCTGTTGGATGGGCCTTGGGATTTCATGAAGGATCCGTTAAATACGGGTGTTCAAGAAAAATGGTTTGAGCGATTTCCACATTCTAGGCAGTCTCTTTATGTGCCCTCGTGCTGGAATAATGAACTGGGAATGTACGATTATGAAGGTGTCGGTTGGTATCGTAAAAAAATACAGATTGTGAATTCGCAGCATGTCAGACTCATCTTTCATGCCGTGCTGGGCCATGCCGATGTCTATTTGGACGGGCGGCACCTTGGGTATCACTATGGCGGATTTACACCTTTTGAATTTATTGTTCCTTCCTTAGGGGCAGGAGAACATGAGATTATCGTCCGGACGGACAGCACCTTGGACCTACTTACGATTCCGACAGAGCAGGTGGATTGGTATCATTACGGGGGTATCATACGGTCGGTGGAGCTGCAATATTTGCCTGATATTTACATCGAACAGCTGAAGATTGATTATGCACTGCATGGATCAGATGCAGATGTTACTGTTCAGGTGCAGCTCCATTCCTTCCATAAGGAGCAGCATACTACCAAGATCACATTCTCCGAAAGCGGACATGAATTGCACTCGGAAGAAGTACAGATTGAGACTGGCCAGACCCTCAGTCATACGTTCAAGTTGCTTATGCCTGAAATACGTTTGTGGAACGTAGGTCTTCCAGAACTGTATACCTTTCAACTGCGGACAGAGGAAGACGACAAAATTGAACGGATCGGTTTTCGCTGTATTGAAACAAAGGATCATCGGATTCTAATTAACGGTTCACCCGTATATCTTAAGGGGGTGAACCGACATGAAGAGCATCCTGAGTGGGGTTTTGCCTTCCCTCCGAAGCTGATGCACAAGGAGCTCAGTATCATTTTGGAGTTAGGTTGCAACTCCGTCCGGGGCTCGCATTATCCCCAGAGCCCATATTGGCTTGATCTACTCGATGAGCAAGGGATTGTATACTGGAGCGAAATTCCGATATGGGGAGCCTTTCTGCCGAACGAAACGGTAAGTGAGCCGCTCTTCCAGGAGCGTGCACTGTCTATGATTGAAGAAATGATTGGCCTGCATTTTCATCACACAAGTGTGATCTTCTGGTCCGTTCATAATGAGATTGATACCCGGACTCAAGAAGCATATGCTTTCACACAAGCTCTAGTCGGATTGGTGAAGAAACTCGACAGCACTAGGCTTGTCACCTACGCTACGATGCATCCACTCGAAGATATTCTACTTCCATTATTCGATGTTATCGGTATAAATAAATATTTTGGCTGGTACGAAGGCGATACAGCCAGCTTCAAAGACATGCTGGAACAGTTCCATGTGCGTGCGGAGCAGATGGGAGCCGGTAACAAGGTTGTGCTCATGACCGAATTCGGTGGTGCTGGACTATTCGGGGATGTGGGCTGGGAGCCGAGATTGTTCAGCGAGGATTATCAGGCAGATATTGTGACTGAAGCGCTGGCAATCTTCAAGAATGATTCGAAAATTGGCGGGACCTACATCTGGCAGTTTGCAGACATCCGCGGCGATCTGAAGAGCAGCAGTAAGAACTTCCGCGACCGGGCCCGCGGCTTCAACAATAAGGGTCTGGTTAATGAATACCGTAAACCCAAACAATCCTTTCGTGAAGTGCGCCGTATCTACCGATCTTGGACAGATTAATATCCACATTGACTAAGAAGCCCATCGTCAGCATGGTTTTTTTAATGTCTGCATTCTTAGATCCTTACAGCTGGTGTCGGATGCCGTATATATAGTTAAGCTGGGCGTATTAAGCCGGTTCTATTCTTTGCGTACTCGGGTAGCAGTAAGTTGATTGACTATTTTCGGCATTTGATACAAGTGCTTCTCCTCTTACATTGCAGATAGATAAAGGAGTTTTAATTTAGAGTGATCAGTATGGTATGAATAATACTTGTTAATTTTTTATGATCCGTTGCCGTTTTTACCATTGTACGCAGTCCTAACCAGGCATTCATTAAATAATGAGAAATGGCCTCGGGCTCCAGTGAAATTCTAAGTTCACCTCTTTGCTGGCCAGTCTGGACGAGGTCATATAACAACTTCTCCGTTTTTGAATAGCTATTCTCAACAAAGGATGCAACCTCCGGATCCAGTACTCCCAACTCCACACCCGAATTAACTATGAAACATCCTTGAGGTTCTCCTTCGCTCCTCATCGAGGATTCTAGAAATTGTCGGATGATCTCCTTTACCGGTTCTTGCTTCTCAACCAAGAATCTCATTTTTTTGTTTTGAGTAGATTCGTACCGTTGGAGTGCCGTCAAATATAAGGCGTGCTTATCACCAAATGTATCATAGATACTTCTTCTGTGAATTCCCATACAGTCTACCAAATCTTGCATTGAAGTTTTCTCGTAACCTTGCATCCAAAATAGTTGTATCGCTTTATCTAGTACTTCATTAATTTCAAATTCTTTGCTTCTTGCCATTGTAATCACCTCAAGCAATCATTATACATTTAAGTAAACGATCCGCAAACTAATATATAAAACGAAAATAAAATCAAGCAAGATGCTTGATTTTATTCATAACATGATAACTGAACTGATGCTTACCATTGGATTCTTACTTTGGCTGTTTTTAAACAATCCAGAGTCCAATCTTTTTCCAGCGTGTGCAAAAGTTGTACCCTACGTTTAAGAATAGGGAAGCCAGTTCTTTTTGCTCCAGTTTCTTCGACGATCGTTTTCGTGACTAATATCTAATTCGATTTAAAACTCAGATATAATTGGATAGATTTGATCTCTCAGATTGAAGTTATAGTTCTGGTCAACAATCCCTATCATATCATTGCTATTATAAAGTTCTACCATGAAACTCGCCATTTGTTTGGCAGTGTGGTACTTAGGCATGTTTGCTTTGTAATCAAATTCTTCAGCATCTATTGATTTCTTCACAAATTCCGTTTCAGTTATTGCTGGAGCTAAAACTTTTGCTTTTAATTTCGCGCCTTTAAGCTCTAGTTCTTTTGCAAGCCCTTCGGTGAAGGCACTAACATAATATTTAGATGCAGAATAAGCAACGCTCCCAACAGCAATGGCATATCCGAGTGCGGATGATACGTTAATTAACTGAGTTCCTTCTACATCAGCATAATCTCGCACAAATAGTGTAGAAAGGATCGTCAAGGATTCGATGTTAACACGTAACATAGTTTCAACTTTATCTAAATTCTGTTCTACCACAAAAGAAGCTTCACCAAGTCCTGCATTATTAATCCAGGTTTCTATTTGGTATTCCTTCAAAGTGTTATACAGTGTGTAAGCCTGCTCTGTAACAGACAGATCACTTGAACGAACAAGAACATTTACATTAGGATCAATATTCTGAATTGTTGATTTAAGTTCTTCTAATTTATCTAATCTTCTAGCTACCAAAATTAAATTTTTACCGCGTGCAGCAAACGCCAATGCTGTTTCATACCCAATTCCTGAGCTTGCTCCTGTAATCACTGTATATTTCATATTATTCTCTCCCTTTTAAGTTTTTTGATCATTTAACAACATTTCGATAGAGTTTTGTTCACGATTAAACTTGTATCTCGTTCATCCCTCCCTTAATAAATTTCTTCGAAATATTCAAGAACGATCATTCTAGTTACGGCAAAAAAACTACACTATTAACTCTAATTTAAATCAGTATATCAATTCTAGAATGATCAGTAAAGAATTTTTTGACAACCAATTGAGATATACTCCTTAAAATCTGATAATAACTTTCCCTTTAGGATGACCTTCAGCAACAAAATTCAGTGCTTCGTTAATCTCTTCTATGTGGAATTCTGTTGGGTCCACTGCTGGTACAATCCCATTATCTTCAATAATCTTCGTGATTTTCTTTAATTGTTCGCCATCACTGCGAACAAAAATGAAATGATATTGAATCTTCTTTTTCTTCGCTTTATGATCATACCTAGCCCCGGCGATGGTGAAGAGCTTTTTTTTCCAGCCAGAGAAGCCCAGATCTTCTGCAAAACGTTTGTTAGGACCGGTCCGCAGAGAAAGAAGGCGGCCTCCTGCTTTAATAATTGAAAGCTCATGATCAAATTCGCTTGGTCCCAAGGTATCAATCACATAATCTACATCACCAAGCTGTTCCCAATAGTTCTCAGTCGTATAATCAATATATTGGTCTGCACCAGCGGCCATTGTCCGTTCACGTGCTTCTGGATTTCCACTGATGATGACCTTGAGCCCCATACTTTTGGCGATAGGAATGGCCATTTGGCCAAATGAACCAGAACCTCCAGGGATAAACACGATTTCGCCAGCTTTAGCATCTAATTCTTCATTTAATCCTTGATAGGCTGTCAATCCTGTTAATGGCGCAGCTGCACCAGTCACAAAATTCAAATTAGCGGGTAGGTGCCCGATGGCATTTGCATTAATTGCCGCGTATTCCGCAAAGGCACCGATTTTTTGTAGTGGCAGACGTGAATAAATTGCATCGCCAACTTTGAAGCCTTGCACCTTCTTACCCACTTTTTCAATAACACCCGTCAGCTCGTTACCAAGTACCAATGGGAATTCATAATCCTGAATCAGCTTTACGCTTCCGGTACCAATGAGCAATTCCAAATGATTAACTGCTGCTGCTTTCACCTGGACCAAGACTTCGTTATCACTTATTTCTGGGATTGGAATATCGTTCACTTTTACTATGAACTTTTTTGAATATTTGGTGATCTGTGCTGCTTTCATAATTAATGACCTCCTATGCGTTAAAAAAGTAACATTTATTTATTTTTGTAACTTATACAATAAGCATAAAGCAATAAGTTACAAAAATCAATAATTGTTACTGATTATTTTATATGTTAAAATATTCGCAAGTGTATTAATGATAAAAAGGAATTTATTGAAGAAAGAAGGGTTGGCAGTACTGTGGCTAAAATCACACAAGAGCTCATTATTGAAACAGCTGAGGCATTAATTAAACGCACGGAAAAATCCGAAGTGACACTCTCACAAATTGCGGATGAATTAAGTATCACCCATGCAGCGCTCTATAAGCACTTTAAAAATAAGCAAGAGCTCTGGGCAGCCGTATCTAAGAGCTGGTTCAACCGGATGATTTCAGAACAAATTAAATTAGATATGACTAGTTTAACTAAACCGCAAGAATTGCTTCACGATTGGTTATGGGCATTTGTTAACGCAAAAAAACGGGCTTATAACGAGAATCCCAAGATGTTTGCCTTGAATACTCAATACGTGGATAGCAATCCACTGGTATTACGCGATGTTCTCTGGGATTCCTACCAAATTATTGACGGCTTCATGGACTATCACGATCCCCACTTGGAACGGGCTGAGGCGATTCTCTCTGCGTTTGCAGTATTTAGCCTCCCATCCTTCAAAGAATCCTGGAATTTACCTGACTACCAAGACAGGTTTGAACGCATCTGGAGTTTAATCAAACAGGGTCTATGAATTCAAATCCTCTAGTTTTTAAAAAAAATTATTCTTCAATCATAAACATGGTCCAGAAGCTTCTGTCTTCTGAAGTACTGCCGTTGCTCTCCCACTTTTGTCCGGTTCCCCAATTTTCGTAAAACTCGGAATAAAATTATCATTACGAAGTCCTGTTTTGGTGGAATACGCGGAATTCCTGAATTCCTCACTGAGCATGCCAATATGTGCGGGTTACGGACGACTTCTGGAACCTGTGGCTGGTGAATGGCAAATTCAAGTGCGATTATCTTTAAATCTCTCCTAAAAATGGTTTGCTAAAAAAATGTAAAGCCGGTTATTCAGGATCATCCTGAAACCGGCTTTTTATTTAGAACAAATTAAAGGTATAAATTTTTTGCCGAGTCTGTAAATGCAGTCCTCAGTTCTAATCATAAAAATGGCCCCTATAGTTCCCTTTAACTCTAAAAAGTTTAGCTTTTTTCTCGGCTTCTATTCCGCAAGCCTGTAAGTCCAAGCAACCCTAAGAGACCCAACCAGCTCCAATTAGTGCCTCGATTCTCATCCCCGACTGCCTGCGCTCGGTAATTTCCATTCTCGACCGCTGTTGAATTATGATTACCCGTTGCATTAACATTCCTTGCATTCAGGTTATCATTTGTTTGATTAGCCGAGTAATGTGTTTGTATCCCTAGGTTTGCTTCATCTTGGTTCGCAAATGCTGGAATACTTAAAAGTAAACTAAGACATGCAACTGATGCAAAAGTAGCAATCTTCTTCATTTTTTTCCCTCCAGAACAATATTGGGCAGGCAGCACCCATTGCTATTTTCCCCTATTTAATCCTTCCTATCCGAGAATTTTGAGGAATAGCTTTGCTTCTGATTGTTCTTCCCTCCTGTCTTTCCCTCGCTTGGAGTAACAGCGAATAAGGATAGCAGTCACGTTCCGCCCCTACGGCTGCTATATAAAGAAGTGATCGTGCCTCGATTTTCTTTTTCAATTCCTTCAAGGGTGCAAACCATAACAATGTACCTAAATAAGCGCCGAGGACAGGGCTTAACACTTTACCAAAAGTGTTGGAAGTAATGACTCCTAATCCATGCCTCGATTGGAGATACACTCGACTCTCTCCAGTGATAACCAACTTCATTGAATGCAAAGGCAATTATACTTGCAAGCGGTCCGTTAGAACGATTACTGATAAGTCCTCTCTAAAATAGTATCTGCCATCGTCCATGGAAGTATCTATCCAATCATCACGATGAAAAACATTTGATTCCTCCACAACTCGTGTTCAATTTTATCGTTCCTTATTTTCACATTTATCCTATTATGAGAAAATTAGTGCTATTTATCCTTAAACTTGCACGGATGTCGAAGCCTCAAATTGACATACCTATTTTATGTGAAAAGCTGCAATTTTCTTGTTGTTGTGGGCATGCTAATGTTTGTTCAAATCCAACAATAAAGGAGACTATTTATGACAGGGATTCTAGGCGGTAACCCCAAAGAAGAACCGATGCATTATGGAGAGATTTTTACGGTTTGGCAAGCCTCAATGGTCGCAAAGGGAGCCCTCTCTTGTTACAGAGCTTATATGTACCACGCGGGCGACAATGACCTGAAAAAAATATTAGGAGCTTTAATTGATCAAGCGGAGCTTGAAATCAGTGAGTGTGATACACTGCTCTCAGAGCAAGGTATTGCATCTGCACCAGTAATGCCAAATCGGCCCGATGCTAAACTTGAAGATATTCCTGTAGGGGCACGTTTCACAGATCCTGAAATTGCAGCCAAACTTGCAGCTGATAATGCTGTTGGACTTGTGGCATGTAGTCAGGCAATGGGACAATCGATCAGAGAAGATATAGGGGCTTTGTTTGCTAAATATCACCTTACCAAAGCAGCCATCGGCCTTAAAATTCTACATTTGACTAAGAAAAAGGGCTGGTTGATTCCTCCACCTCTTCTTGTTAAAAGACCTGAATCCGTGAAGGCGTAATTCTACTCACTCTTTAGTTTCTTATAAAAGAAGGCCCGCGATCTTCCGCGGGCCTTTTTTTGGTTGTCCTACCACTGCCTTTATCAGAATAAGCTAACTATATAAAGGAGGAGGACAACATTAACGTATTTATAGGTTATATGATTATAGGATTATCCCTCTCGGCACCTCTCGGACCCATTAATGCAGCACAGCTGGACAAGGGACTCCGCGGAGGATTTATGCCTGCCTGGATAGTCGGTTTAGGGGCGGTTAGTGCCGATATCATCTACATGCTGCTTGTTTATTTTGGCCTCATTCATCTGCTGGATGCTCCGTTTGTTAAAGTGTTTTTATGGTTGTTCGGATTCTTTGTCCTCGTCTATTCAGGTGTAGACAGCATTAAAAATACAGGTGACATTTTAGCTGACGGGCTGAGGGGCAACGATACCTCACTATCCAAATCTTATCTGTCGGGATTTCTCATGTCCTTGTTCAATCCCCTCTCGATCCTTTTTTGGTTGGGTATTTACGGCTCAATATTAGCCAAGGCGGTCAGCGAGTATCCGATGCAGCAATTATTGATCTATAGCGGAGCAATCGTACTAGGGATTCTTTTCTGGGATGTAACCATGGCTGCCGCCTCCAGCCTCTTTCGTAAATTTCTAACCGTTCGGGTATTGAAGGCGATCTCCGTTCTGTCAGGTCTGTCGCTGATTGGATTTGGTTTTTATTTTGGTGTACAGGCTGCCCGACTTCTCTTTTTTCATTAAACCTTGTTTTTTCGCATCCTGATGCCCTTAATCCGAAATTCAGGACCGCCCGGTAAAGAATGATATTCATGGGTCTGTTCGTCCGCCCCATGCCCCATAACATAACTGTCCTTCTTATTACGGATGTGTTGAACGATCCAATCACTCAAGGCAATCAGCGAAACAATTAGCAGGCTGATGTAGAAGCCTGGACGACTGAGCGCATGAAATAGCGTACCTGCTACAGCAGTAGCGATCAGCACTAAGCCTAGCCAGCGTTTCACCCCGTTTAGAAGACTGGGCTTAAGCAGCTTGCGGGAGGAGAGCAATATAAAGGACCAGTTATAGAGGATCATCAGTCCGGCAGCTGTTGTAATGTATTCGTATACTTTTCCTGGCAACCACAATGACATCATAATGGCACCCCCTAAACCTCCAGCTATTAAACAAAGGGCAAAAAACGGATATTTATCCTTCCATTTCTTCGAAAAAACCTTGGGTGCATCCCCTTCCTGTGAAAGAGTGATCATTATCGAGGTAATGGCATAAAGCGAAGCTGTCATCGTGGAGAACCCAGCTATGATCAACACCCCGTTAAACAAATGCGGTATAAAGGTCAGATGGTCGCTGCTGAGCGCGAGCACAAAAGGACTTTCTTTTGGATTAAAAGCACTAAGCGGCACCATGATTACTGCAAGCCCGATTGAGAGAACGTATACTGTAGCCAGTCCCAGCAACATCACCTTTCCTGCTTTTGGAGCTTCCTCAGGTTTCTTTAGCCTGTAGGACATAATTCCCAGCACCTCAATGCCACCATAGGCATAAAAAGCAAAAATAAAGGCAGACCACAACCCAATACCTCCAGATGGAAACAAAGCTTTAAACCCAAGTGGAACTTTCGGTGAGAACTTAGAACCGCCGATCCAACCCGTCAGAAGTACGGCAGCAATAACAAGGAACATTAGTATAGCCGCCACTTTAATGATGGCCAGTATATTTTCAACCCTGTCAAAGCCCTTATTACCAAAAAACACAATCAATAGGCTCACGGCCGCAAAGCTGGCAGCAAATACCCACATCGGTACGGCCGGGAACCAAAAACGCGAGAATATGGACAATGCTGTGAGCTGACTTCCCATAATCAACAGTTCCGAAAACCAATATACCCAGCCGCTCCCGAACCCTGCCCAATTTCCAAATGCTTTTTTTGCATAGGATCGAAATGAACCCTGCTCCGGATCTTCCGCTGTCATCTGAGCCAGTGCATCAAATACGACATATGTTCCAATAGCAGCTAAAATGTAGGCTAGCAGTACTGCTGGCCCTCCCATGGAAATTGCTAGACCTGAGCCAAGAAAGTACCCGGTTCCTATAGTGCCTGCTATGCCTAACAAGCTTAGTTGCCACCATTTCAGTTTATCGTCTTCTTCAGTTTTACTGGAAGGTTGCTTCATGAATTCCGTCCTCATCCTGATTAGAATTTGAGATATCTCTCATCTCTAGAATTCCCTTCAGGCGGGTACGTTATTTACAGGAATCATAATAAATAAGCTTCCCGACCAGAAAGGCTGACAGGCTTATAGTTATTCATACCGGGTAGTATGCAATAAAGAAGAAAAGACTGGTTAATCAGTATGGCTTTTTTGTGGTAGGAATCGTTGTATCGATTCGCATGTTTACGGAAGTTTCTTGTTCTGTGATCTGTGGAATGGCAATCGTAACTACATCTAAACCGCAGTATCTGGTTTGTGTGCAGCGAACTTAGGTTTTTCTTCAGACACTGCTGATCCTTCAACACTTTTTTCTTCTGTGTCTTCTTCTATATAATTATTCATGAGGTACTGCGTTGCCGCTAAGGCATGGGTGCGAACCAGATGCAGCAATTCCTTGATCGATACCGACTCATTGGCCGCGCTGCAATTGCTTCCGTCCGGACCATACCAGAAAGCAGGCGTACCACGATAACGCCAGTACCGACAATCGGAAATTGCAACATCAGGAACCAGCACCGGTTTTTTCCACCCCAAATCTTCTACCGTCTCCTGCAAGATCCTAGCCATCTCACTGTCTGGATCCGATACATCCGCCGAATCGACCCCTTCCAATTTGATTTCTGCTTCGGGATAGCGAGCAACAATATCTCTGGCTTTCGAGAAAATCGTATACGGATCAGTTCCGACTGGAAGAACAACGGATACCGAGAATATACAATCAGGTGAAATGACACTAGGTGAATTGCCGCCCTCGATCGTACCAACATTAACCGTGATTAATGGCAGAATCTCAGCCGCACCTTCTCCTCTGGACTCGTTGTACTGTTCACGCCGCTGCGGATTAGAGAGTATATCCGTAATCGAGGAGGGAACGTCTACCTCGATACCTTCCAACTCGTCAAGGTCGCGGATGATATCGGTGGCGATATGGATCGAGCTTTTGCTTTCGTTAGGATACCCGGATATAGCTCCCCGTGTCGCCACTCGTACAGAAAACTGCATGTAACCCTTCGAGGCGAACGAAATCGCATCCGTTCCAGAGGGTTCGGCGCTGAGGACGCAGTCGGCTTTCATTTCGCTTTCGATCTGCTCGAACATAAAGCCGGTGCCCCGTCCATATCCAGTCTCTTCATCGGAGACGATGGTAAGCGATAGTTTGCCCTTCAGTTGATCGCGTAATTGTGATAGATACGTGTAGGCGAAAAGCATCGCCGTTACGCCTGCCTTCATATCTGACGTCCCGCGTCCCCATACCCGACCGTTCACAATCTTTCCGCTCCATGGATCGTCAGTCCACCCGGGTTCATCTCCAGCAGGCAGTACATCGAGATGTCCGTTGAACATCAGATGCCTACCCTCGCTTGGCATTTGCACCGAAGAAATGATATTTGGCATGGTATCTTTGGCGTTGACTTGCCTGTACGGAAGTCCTTCGATGTCGAGGTAACTCTGAACCATCGCCATTGCCTCACGCGTATCACCTGGAGGGCTAGGGGTTTCACATTTAACTAGACTTGAGAAGAACTGAACAATCTTCTCCTCATCACGTTCGACCCAATTCATTATTATCTCGCTAATTTGTTTTAACTGATTCTTTTGCTTCAATTGTTGATCCATATCCTTGTCTCCTTTGAGTGATTGATGATTTGCAGGCTTACATAGGTCATCTGTCCTGACAAAGGGTATCATAAGGTATGGAGTTACTCCATAGTAAAGAGGGGGTTTTTCTTTTGTTTTGGAATAGCTGAGTAACTCCTAAATCCAAACCGTATCCAGCAGCTCGTCCACTGCTTGAATTCTGGTCACAGATGGTGTTTGTATTAAATTCCCTCTGACCATAACCATAGCTACATCAGACAAAGCTTTTATGTTCTCCAATGGGTTTTGCTCCATCATGATTAAATCCGCATATTTGCCCACATCTATAGAACCTGTCAGGTGATCGATTCCCAAAATATCTGCATTTGATTTGGTTACTAGTTCAATAACCTCACATGCGTTCAGCTTTGTTTGTCGCATGAAATGATCAAGCTCACGCCAAAGATCATAGTGGGTTACATAGGACATAGCAGCGTCCGTTCCCACACCGATTTTGATATCATGTTCTATAGCCTGCTGTAGCCCTGTTAACATAGAGTCATACACAAGCCGGGCATTTTCCTTAATGGTTGTATTCAACTTTGTCAGGATCGGATCTAATTTCGCACTGGGATAAGCTGCTTGTAAAGTAGGAATCACAGCGGTGTAGCCCTTTAAGGCTCTGGGATTATTTTTGTACAGCCTGATCATATCCTCATCCATCTCCGCGCCGTGTTCAATAGTATCCACCCCACCCTTTAACGCAACTCTTACACCTTCGGTACTTTCTGCATGTGCCGCCACACGCATCCCAATTTTGTGAGCTTCCTCGCAAATGGCAGCCACCTCTTCTTCCGTCATTTGCAAGCGGCCTGCTTCTCCGATCCTTTTGGCATCGGTGACCCCGCCAGTTACACATATTTTGATTAGATCCACTCCGTTTTTTACATTGATTCTTACATTTCTTCTCCCTTCCCATGGTGAATCACCGACCAAAGCCAAATAAGGTGCACCGTGGCCATCCGTTACGCTCAGGAAATACCCAGATACCAAAAGATTAGGTCCAATAGATTGATTTGCCTTAATCTCATCCCTCAACTGAACATCAGTATAAAAAAATTCACCTACGCTACGCATCGTTGTTACTCCGGAATGCAGTGCGGTTAGGGCATTTTTTTTCATCCGTCTCTTCAACATGTTTCTGCCCAGTCTCGTATCCAAAATATGATGAAACGCAAAATTCAGCAGCCCTTCACTGGCAGACAGCGTAAACGGCTTACCATCGGCAAAAAGATGGACATGCGCGTTGATGAGACCGGGCATCACATATTTCCCCGAACAATCGATCGTTTGGAAATGGGTGGGGACAGTTACAGCGCTTGCTTTCCCGATCTCCTGAATCAAGCCGTTTTCATCAATCAAAATCGTCATATGGGAATCAGTCCCTTTTTTCGCATCTCCATAAATAACATTACAGTCCATAAACGCATAACCTGTCTTCATCGTAACTTCCCCCGTTTCTTGATTACACCGCCCAAAAATGAATAATTAATTCATTATTGGATTAAAAAAATAGGGACCCTCGTAGATGCTAAATGTGCATATCCACTTGGTTGTCCCTCATTGCTGCGTTGCGCCCCAGTTCTACCCCACACCTAAATTCGGTGCATTGATGTTATTCGTTTAAGCTTTTTAGTCCATGTAGCCAGTATAAGCTTAATGCCTCAAAAATCCTTCTCCGGCTATCGGCGCTCATCTCGTGCTTTAATAAATCCAGAATCATATTGATGACATTGTTCGCGATGATCTTCAGCAGAATCATATTTTCTTCGGTTCCGATTTCGTATCTTTTATAATGATCTTTTATATAGGGTCTTTTAGTTTCGATCATCAGATCGATCAGCTCGTTTTTGGCATTGCTATATACGGTCCCTTTATTCTTTTCAAAAATAATGACAATCTGCCTGCTGTACTGGGTTAATATATTTATTTGCTCTTGAACGATAGCTGATTTTTTCTCATTATTAACATCATCAAAAAAAGTCTGGTTATCGATACGAATATTTTCCACTAGCACATTCTTCAAATAGTCCACTAAAGACGGCGGAACAACCGAATAGAACAACTCTTTTTTATTTTTAAAATAAGTATAAATATTGCCAACAGAAATTTGAATTTCATCGGCAATATCATTCATTTTGGCATCAGAGAAGCCTTTTCGGAAAAATACCTTTAAAGCGGCGGATTCAATTTCCTGTTTTACTTCTTCTTTTTTAGACTGCATATTGCCCCTCACCTTTAATAATGAATTTATAATTCACTATTAAAAATAATTCAAAAGATTCGATTTGTCAAACTACATTCGTGATTCAACCATTACAATATTTCGATATAGCCTTCTGTACCATGCACACGAATTCGTTGCCCATCTTTTATCAATTTGGTAGCATTCTCCACTCCGACAACTGCTGGTAAGCCATATTCACGCGCAATAACTGCCCCATGGGTCATTAGTCCACCAACTTCAGTAACTAGGCCTTTTACAGATACAAACAATGGAGTCCAGCTAGGGTCAGTGAATAAGGTAACTAATATATCTCCATCTTCTAGATCAGCATCCTCCATGTTTAAGATGACACGCGCTCGTCCCTCTATAACACCGGAAGAAACCGCTAGACCTACAATAGCTTCTGTTGGGAGGTTTTCTCGGTTGTACTTACCCGCAATAATTTCACCATCAGACGTGAGAACACGTGGTGGAGTTAGTTTTTCATATAATTTGTACTCTTCTTTTCGTTTGCTGATGATCTGGTAATCCAGTTTGCATCTACTTACGACTTCGCGAAGTTCTTCAAACGTTAAATAGTATATATCTTCTTTTTCAGGAATAACTCCTGCTTGTACGAGTTGTTCGGCTTCTTTTAATAAAGCTTGCTTATAAACGAAGTAGCGATTAACCATACCGTATTTGGGGTATTCCCTAAACCCGCTGAAATTCCGGATGAGATCAATCATTCGTTTTGTTTCTTTAGCTTTTTGTTCACCATCGGGTAATTGCTTCAATCGATCTAATAGCTCTTGTTCTTTTTTCAAAGCTTCCTGTCGACCTTGCTCAAATTTCCGATGGCCAGCATTAGGTTCAAAGTTTTTGATATTACTAAGAATCATGGGGACAAGTGTAGTTGGTTTTTCGCTCCAACGAGTTCTTGTAAGATCGATTTCTCCGGTACATCGCATTCCGTATTTGCTGAGATAGTCATAGAAAGCCTCTTGGGTTTCCTGCCCACCCTCAAAACTAACCAGTTCATCTAAGAAATTATCGTCTTTAACCTGCTGTAAATAATCAATGACTTCCGGATAAGGCCGAATCACATCAGCGAGATTGAGTAACGCCAGACCCATTTCCGAAGTAATATTGCCCTGTACAGATTGAGAAAGCGTATCTGCTACGTTTTTTTCACCTAACCACTCATTTATTTTTTCATTGATCCATGCTGAAGCATCCATAGCCGCCATAATCACACGCATACTTTGTGGGTTGAATAGAATCTTCTTTAATTGCTGCATATCTTCCAGAATAAAATCAAACAACTCCGCCCCTGATTTGGTTTGAATGTTTTGTTGCAGCTCTTCTATCGATGCTTGGTTGCTCTTAATGAGGTCAGAAACGATTGTCGGATCCTTTTCGAGTTGTACTTGAGAATCACTAGGTGGCAGGCTTGTATTGCTTTTACTCGGAGTAGAAGCTTTTTCATTATCTGCCGAAAATTTTATAAAATCTTCTCGCTCTGCGATGGTTATGAGTGCGTCTTTTATGAGGGGATCAGATTTACCTAAGGCTTCTATGATCATTTCTCTGCTACCAGGTGAAGCAAGACTTGATGTGACATCAACAAACAATCTTCCGCCAGCTGTACGCATAGGTGCAGGAGTCGTTAACAGGTAAAAAGCCAATCCCAGCGGTTTCATGGGATCTGTCATCATTTGTTGATGACCAACAGATACATAAACGTGGTTTTCTTGATCATTCGCTTCAGGGATGGGGAATAAAGTCGTGATTGGCCGACTCTGGACGATATAAAATGTATCCTCGTCCAAACACCATTCGATATCTTGTGGGCAACCAAAATAGGCTTCAATCTGTCTGCCTATCCTTGCTATTTTTAAAATTTGTTGTTCAGTAAGTGTTTGAGTCTTTTGCTGTTCGAGGTCGATCTGCCGGGTCTCTGTTCCGCCTTCTTTTAGTCCGTAGATAGCCAATTTTTTGGTTGCTATTCTCTTATCGACAATTTTCTCTTGCTGTACTTTATAACAATCGGCAGATACCAAGCCAGAGACCAGTGCTTCGCCAAGTCCAAAACTAGCATCGATGGATAGCAGTTTCCGGTTAGAAGTAATCGGATCAGCGGTAAATAAAATCCCTGAAGCCTGTGGAAAAACCATCCTTTGAACGATAACGGATAAATAAACTTGACTGTGGTCAAATCCATTTTGCATACGGTAGATTACGGCACGATCCGTAAATAGAGAAGCCCAACATTTGCTGATATGCTGAAGGATTGCTTCTATGCCGATGATATTTAAATAGGTATCTTGTTGACCTGCAAAAGAGGCATGTGGTAAATCTTCAGCGGTGGCACTAGAACGCACTGCATAAGCATGTTCATCACCAAGCTGGGTGAGATAGTGAGAAACTGCCTTCACAACATCGGAAGGAATTTCTGCTTCCATAATGATTTGCCGAATCTTCCTACTGATTTCACCGATTTGATCCCGATCTTCTACTTTTAGCATAGTTAGTTGATCCAACAAAGCATGATACGTTTGGTTCTGTTCGAGGGCTTGGTGATATCCTACTGTTGTAATACAGAATCCTTCTGGTACTTGTATTCCTTCTATTTTTGATAATCTCCCTAAATTTAACCCTTTTCCGCCAACGAGCAAAAGCTGTGTATTGTCCACTTCCTGAAAACCGAGAACTAAAGAACGCATTTATTATCGCTCCTAACTATTAAATTGAGAAAAAAATTGACAAGAATTTAACGGCATGATAATATAAATATATAAGATGCAATTATTATGCCTAACCTTTGGATATCAGTCGTGAGTTGATTATATCATCGTGTCTTTTCATATGCAATATATAAGAATCTGATGAGATAAATCAGGTTCTTTTTTTGATTTCAGCTATCATTAGTGTTAAAGCAAATAAACCGCAGCCCCTCAAGTGGCCTACGGTTTATTTGCTTTAATATTAGAATGTCGTAATAGGGTATATTATAATCCCTTCACTTCAAACTCATAGATCCGCGCTGCCGTATCGGCTCCCTGCGTAGGTTTGAGAATCAATAATTTTACATAGCGGGCTTTTACTAACGCAATTGAATCAGTCGACTCGGCAGCCGAGTTTCCTTGGACGTTGACAACATCCGTCCAGTTCGTTCCGTCGCTGCTGATCTGAATCGTATAATCACTGGTATTAAAACCGGACCACTCTCCTCCGCTCTCAGCATGCTTGATGACAAAAGTGCTGAGTTGATGTTCGGCGCCGAGGTCAACCTGAAGCCAATGGGGCAGATTGCCAATTGCGCACCATTTACTGTTATCCGTCACTTTACCATCTACGGCGTTAGGTGCCCCTTCCTTTTCCCCGCAGGCATGATCGGCTGTTGCAGTTTTACCAAGTGCCAGATTTTTCACTGCGCTAGCTTCCTTGCTCACTGTGATGAGTGCTTTTTTCGTAATTGTGTCTTGGCCCGAGCTGTTGGTTGCAGTCAGCGTCACGCTATAAACGCCTTCCTGAGCGAACGTCACAACTGGGTTCTTCGATGTGCTGACCGCCGGGCTTCCGCTTTCGAAGGTCCATGACCATCCTTCTGTCACTTCAGTCGACAGATCAGTGAAGTTAACGCTCTCGCCTGGAGCCACTAGGGTACGATCAGCCTTGAACTCCGCAATCGGCTTAGGATAAGCTGGCCAGCTGATCTTCACGCTAGTGGTTTGACCTTGCTCGTATCTTCCATTCACGGCAACAACCTTCAATATTGTGATCGTTTCTTTGTCTATTCTTCGCATCTCAGGAACGTAAAACACATGATTTGGTGTTGCACCTATGAACATTTCACTACCATCTGGCAGTACACGATAGATTTCGTATTGTTTGACCTGCTGGTCAAGCTGTTTCCACTGTAATCGGGCGTCTCCATAAATACCATTGCGGAAATCGGATTGAGTGACCTTAAGATCGCGAACCGCGGGCAATGGTTTGATCGAGTCATTAGCATTTTGAATAGAGAGCTGGCCAATTTGAATGTTGTAATTATTAATCGCATCCTTAGAGTCAAAATACAGTGACAACTCTACGATCCGTTTCCCTTTGTATGGGGTCAAATTCAATGTTTCAGTAGTCCAGTCCGGCGATGTCTTATCCTTCACGTTAAGGAAGACATATTGGTTGGGATGGTCTGCGAAAGCGAGACCAACCTTCAGGCTTGGCTTATTTTGTGTTTTGTACGTAATAGACAGCTTTGTACTTGCTTCGATCTTAAGGTCGGTCTTGTAGAGTTTCAGATGTGTCGCATTGTTAGGGTTCAGCACGCCTGATACCTTCAGCGAACTGCCGCCGTAATATGCATTGGACCAGTCGAGCACTGGTGTAAGTGGGGTACCTTTGCTGTCTGCGATCCAGCGCCAGGATGGAAGAATATCCTGCAGACTCCGGTTGTTCCAGCCCTTATCCCGCACCTGCTTCCCTCGTACAAAATATTTCTGTCCGCTTCCCGTGTTGAAGTTAGTGGTGAAAGGCAGCTCATTTACTGGTGATGATTCGATCACATCGTTTGCGATACCTTTCCAGGCTTGATCGCTCGAGGTGTTACTCGGATTCCCGTTTGGACCCACCCAGAATTTGTTCTCGCGTACAAAGAAATCTTCCATACTCTCTGCGCTGTTAAAAGCCCAATCCGGACGGTAAATACCAAGGGAAGTAACGGCAGGATCTTTATCCGGAAACAACAGATTCCAGTTCACCTTTGTATCGTAACCCTTGGCTTCGACATCGATGCCTGCATACAAGTCATATGGACTTCTGCCCAAGCTTCTAGCCTTCTCTGCCGAGCTTTTAAGATCCCTCCACCAGAAGTTCAGAAACATACTGTCCGTTATTTGCTTTTTATTGTCTTGCAGGAACATCGAATTCTTGTCGTTAAGTGCATTTTGCCAACTGATACTGCCCTCATTGGTCATGGAATCATACCATACGATGTGCATAGAATTTAACTTGTGTGATTCCAGATAACTTAGGAAAGCTTTCATTTGCTGTGCGTCGGCCGGCGTTCCGCCCTCAGTCTCCTGGTTAATAAACCAGCCGTCAAATCCGTAATGGCTCGCAACCTGGATCAACTTGTCAGCAGCGGGAAAGGAGCCGTCACTATTCTGCTGAAGCATCTGCTTGACCCATTCATACTTTCCGCCATATACGGTTGGTGGGAAGAACACCGTTCCGATAATCGGCACGCCATTTTTATGAGCCGCGTCGATCGTATCAGCGCTTGGAGGTACGATGATCCCTTCGCCCGCGGAACCACCCCAATAGACCAGCTTGTCAACATATTGCCAATAGGTAAATGTGTTAGCTTCGAATTTGCTTGAACCCTGCGATGGAACTCCGCTTGTTCCCGGGTTCAGTGCTGATAAAGCCATGACTTTTGGCGCTTTGGTTGCATGAGCGTTGACTCCATCTGCTACAAAACGGTCCTGCAGCGGGACTGTGCTCCGGTTAAATGCCGCATCCGGGTCGGATGCCGGACTCCACTGAAGCAATTGCTCCGGAAACCAATAGGATGAATAAGGCTGTTTCGCGAACGCAGTTGTGGATAAGGCTGCGCACATCACAAGTAAGAATATAAAACCTGCCCCAATCTTTTTCATGCCATACTCCTCCAATCGATAGATTAAATGATTGCGCTTACATTTTATCAAGTTGAACAAAGCTATAGATAGTGGATTAATGGCAAGTTCAGGTGCAATTATTACAGGTCGTAAGTCTAAGGTCAATAATCTCAGTGGGGAATTTGCTCCCATAAATTTGATATTTATATACAAAAAGCCGCAATTATGCGGCTAGTAAATGTAAATGTATAGGATAAGGTAAAGTGTATAGTTATTACGCTTTCAGGTTTAAAAGAAAATGCCGTGTGTCCTGATAAGCATCTGTCCAGCCCATCTTAGCATAGAATCGAAGTCCATCGAGTCCCTTAAAATAATAGGCACCGATTAGCCGCTCCTCAAAATTCGGGGTCACTATTCTAGCTTTCTCTTGATAGTTTTGATACGCGTTAATGACATTACACCAAGGCATATGCTTGTCGAGAATCGCAAGGTCTATGAGAGAATCGCCATACATGCAATTTCCATCAATAATGCTGGTTATCCTTGTTCCGTTGGACAAAATATTCCACTGTTGAAAATCTCCGTGTATAAAGCTTCTATTAGATTCATTATAGGGTACGTAGGTCATCAAACGACTATAGATTTCTTCGTATACGTCTTTTTCCAAGCAAGACGTGCGGAAGAGTTCATGCCAATTCTCCCAGAATGTCCCCGTCTGATCTTCCGCATTTACGGCAATGACGAAGTCTTTCCAAGATGAATAGGAGCCATTGCCCTCAGGCCCGATCCAACCATACCCGTTAGTTCCCCCAATATCCGTTTCGGCCATTCTTGTTAAAATGCCGATAATTTCAGGCATCAGACGGGTTTGTTCTTCTGCTGAACAATCGGATAGATTGCGACCTTCCATTCGCTCCATGATCAAATAGGTTAACTGATTAGTCCTCCCTAAACCCAAACATTTTGGGAAAGGGATACCTTGGTCGAGTAGCAAATTGGATACAAATTGTTCGGTCTCATATGCTCGTTCCAAATCGCTGAATTTAACAACATAGTCTTTTCCTTCGAGAATAAAAGAAAACACGTTGCTAATATTGCCGCCAGACATCGGTGTAATCTCAGCCGCTCCCTGTCCAAGATGATTCCACAGTACTTTTTCAATTTCACTCATGGTCAATTCCGGTTTTTCGTAAGCCATTTTTACTCCAACTCCTGCTTATTTGAGTCTACTATGAATTTATCCGCAGCATATCATAAACACCATCATCCTAAATATCTCGTTCCTCATACTCAAAGGGTTCATCACATGAGTAAATTTCATGGAAAAATCCTACATATGGGATATCGTCTTCTAGACATTTTATACGATATGACAGCTCTTCATCGCATTCCGGCTCTTCACCATTGTTCCGCATTACCTCGAATGCATCAACGATGTTTTCCATGAGGGTTACTTGGATAAATAATGGCAATGTACCTAACATCGAATCTTCGATCCTGGTCTCGGATCTGTAGCCATCAAGGACTGTTTTAAAATAATCATCCATAAACATTTTGCGTTTATCAGTATCTTGTTCAAATTGTATCCAGCCCACTCCAAGTGTCCAGAGATTTGCCAGGTCATACATATACCAACAAAAGCAGGAGTTATCGAAATCAAACACAGTTATTTGCCCTGTATTAAAATCGATCATATAATTCCCATCGCAGTAATCAAAATGGACCATCCCAAAAGACTCGTGATCCCTGTCCATCCCTTCTAACGTTGTAAGGAGATCTACCAGCTTCTCCTTCAGCAGAGATAACGAGTCAGGTATTAGCTTATCTATATAATCGGCATTGTATTTATCAAAAAAATCATACCGAGAATGGACAGGCGTATATCCCTTCGATAATTGATGCATTTTCCCAAGAACTTTGCCACAGTTATAATAGTATTCCGTAATAGGAACGCCTTCCCGATACTGATAATTATTTTCCACGAGCATACCCCCCTTGGCCTTTTCAAACAAGCAGACAAAAAAGGTATGATTATTAAGGGTTATCGTTTCCAGTAGATTCCCCTTCTGGGAGTTGACCACATTCGAAACACTGCCGCCATGCTCGTACAAATACCTGATATATTCCACTTCACCCAGAATATCTTCTCGGCTTCTGTCACTTAAGAAGGCAATTCTGATTATTTTTGCTTCAGAATCAGCTTTATCACAGTTATATGCAACATTCCGTCCTCCTTCATGTGCATTGATAAGCCTGATTTCATAACCTTCCAATCCGTACAATTCCATCACTAATGGAAGTATGTGTGTATCAGCAATTTTAATAACCTCGTTATAATTCAGAATATCTCTCCTCTCCACTTCTTCAATATATGGATAGTTTACCAGTTCCAGCTGATAAACTGGATGGAGAAAACAACTATAACTGAAATATCCTGCTTCATTAGGTCATCGTTCCTAGGTACACACGAATTAAAATATCTTGGTCATGGTTACCGAATCCAGCCCCATAAAGTGTCAAACCACCAACATTAACAGCCTTCTCGTCAACTGCGAACCGAAGCGTCCAGAACTGTTCCCGTAGCAAAATATCTGCGACAGTAATGTCCGACATCCTTTCTTCATCAATAAATGTGCCCGAAGTATCAATGCGGATCGTCTTCAATAACCCGTATTGATTTACATTCCGATGCCACCAATCCGGAGTATATATGCCTCGTGCCGCTCTTCCAAAGTCTGCCGGACTGGTCCAAGTTCCAAGCTTCACACCGTTAAAAAAGAACTCAATATCCGAAGGCCAATGATCTCTCAAGCCCGGGGCTTCAGAAGCAATTTCCATTGAAATCTCGATGGCGTCGGGCATTTGACCGGGAAGTAAGTAGTTAGGCGTTTTGTACTCTACGTAACCTCTCCCAAACCACAAAATGCCGGCGTTGACCCGCTCGGGATCCAGAAAATAGCGGGGATCGTCCCAAACCCCAATTTCTTTCTCTTGTGTCCCAAGACCACATGTAGGATGAACATCAAACGAAGTATAATGACCGACTGAAATGGTCTGCTCTCTGATCCTCGGGGTTTGAGTGGCAGTGGGGAGTTCGATCTCAACTCTTTTTTGTTTAAGGAAGCACATTTTGTGCGTTCCTCCGTTTAGGCGTACCCTGTGGCTTC
This sequence comes from Paenibacillus sp. FSL R5-0636, assembly GCF_037974255.1. Lineage (NCBI taxonomy): Bacteria > Bacillati > Bacillota > Bacilli > Caryophanales > Paenibacillaceae > Paenibacillus > Paenibacillus sp. FSL R5-0636. The sequence goes on along the minus strand of NZ_CP150232.1, from coordinate 3,542,137 downwards.
CTGTAAGTCCAGCTTGTTCGAGCTTTCGGATATGCATAGTAACTATGGAAGGGCTAAGCTCTAACTTAGCCGCGATCTCCTTCACATTCATTTCATTATCTGCAATGAGGCTCATAATCCTCCATCTGACTTCGCTTGCCAGCGCTTCATACAACGCCATGAATTTTGCTTCGCCGTTTGCTTTGATCATCATCATAATCACCTGACCTGTGCTTATTGAAATTACATATATATTAATTTAATAAATATAACGTATATCTTCAACCCCGATTCATTGAAAACCTATAAGCAATAGTGTTTAATTTTCTTAGTAGTTAAATATATTGAATTCTTATTTATATGAATTTATTAATGAGGTGGAGAAATGAAATACAATAATCCGGTCATCAAAGGGTTTTATCCTGATCCCAGCGCATGTAAAGTTGAAGACACTTATTATTTGGTCTGCAGTTCCTTTCAGTATTTTCCCGGTGTTCCGATTTTTGAAAGCAAAGATTTAATTAATTGGACCCAAATCGGTCATTGCTTAACCCGAAAAAACCAGATTCAACTGGATACTGTGGACAGCTCCGGTGGTGTATTCGCCCCCACCCTGCGGTACAATAATGGACGATTCTACATGACGACCACTAATGACACTTTGCGCCAGAACTTCTATGTCTGGACTGACAATATTTACGGCGAATGGTCTGATCCGATTAATGTAGATCAAGGCGGTATTGATCCGGATTTGTATTTTGAAGACGGCAAAACGTATTTCATGAGTAATGGGACAGACGATTACGGAGTTAATGGTATTGTCCAATGTGAAATTGAAATTGAAACTGGGCAGAAGCTGTCGCCAAGCCGTTCAATCTGGCAAGGATCCGGTGGGCGTTATTTGGAGAGTCCTCATTTATACAAAATTAATGAACAATACTATCTGCTAGCAGCTGAGGGCGGAACCGAATATGGGCATATGGTCACTTATGCAAGGGGCAATTCTCCTGCTGGCCCATTCGAAGCCTATCCGCATAACCCCGTATTGACTAATCGAAATTTAGGCGGTTACGAGCTTCAGGGTGTTGGTGGCTGTTACATCTTGGATTCCGGCAGACTGGCCAGTATCTTACCTATCACCATTTGGGGCGTGAGGTTTTTCTAACTCCGATTACCTTTGGCGAGGATGGATGGTTTACAGCAGGTCATGAAGGTACCACTCTAATAAGTTTCGAGACTGATCGTATTGCGGACACAGTCATTCAGCAGGAGAAAGAAGTCTATACGTTCGAGAACACAGATTGGAATTTGGACTGGTGTTACCTGCGTCACCCGGTTACAGAAAATTATCGGTTAGAAGCTGATAAAATAAAGCTTAAAGGAACTCCAATAACGTTAGATATCCCGGCTACCCCGACATTTATTGGTATTCGTCAAAAAGACTTTAACGCGATTATTTCATGCGAAGTCAGCCTTACGAATGGTGAAGCCGGAATTACGCTTTACATGGACGAAAATCACCATTATGACTTGGCCTTGCGTAAACATCCAGAGGGTTATGAGATTATCGAACGGCTGAATATCGGAGATATCAAATCCATTGAAAAAACAAAACATATAGGTCAATGTAACCATGCTTCATTAGTTGTCAAAAGCAGTCCAACGCATTATCACTTTTATATCCAGGTAGACGGTACTGAGATCTTACTCGGAGCTGCGCAAACCAAATATTTATCCTCTGAAATAGCCGGAGGATTCACAGGTGTGCTTATTGGTTTGTACGCCACTGGAGAAGACCAAGATTATAATGCGATATTCACAAATTTTAGCTGCCTTTATTCTTAAACCTCCAAATTAGAATGAACTGTACAAGGCTAAGGGTGTTCTTATAAATAAAAGATGGGTTAACCCCTTAATTATGGTTAACCCATCTTTTATCAAAACCAATAAGATCCTAAGAAAAATTAGATATCCAGCTTCCTAGTACTTAACGCTTTTACCATTACAGGATCTCTATGTGAAAAGAACAAACTCTCTTTTGTGTCTAACAGCGCAATTTGTTCTATATCCTCTGAATTTAATTCAAAATCAAAGATATTAAAGTTTTCAATTATTCTTTCTTTCCGGACAGACTTTGGAATCACAACAACTCCTCTTTGCGTCAACTAGCGTAAAACCACTTGGGCAACAGATTTATTATATTTTCGAGCTATTGATACTAAAACTTCGTTCTGGAACATGTTGTTTTTACCTTCAGCAAATGGACCCCATGATTCGATCTGAACATTGTTTTCTTTCATGAATGCAGCACTTTCAATTTGTTGGCAGAATGGATGTGTTTCAACTTGATTAACGGCAGGCGTTACTTCATTATGAATAATCAAATCAATCAGACGATCGTTCTGGAAGTTACTTACGCCAATCGCTCTGATTTTTCCTTCACGGTACAATTCCTCCAGCGCCCGCCAAGAACCATGCACGTCGCCAAAGGGCTGATGAATTAAATACAAATCCAAATAATCAAGTTGCAATCTTGAAAGGGATTTTTCAAATGCTTCCTTTGTACGTTCGTATCCGGTATCTTGAACCCATAATTTCGTAGTAATAAATAGATCCTCTCTTGGTACTCCACTCCGTTTGATGGCTCTTCCCACCGCTTCTTCGTTTAGGTAAGAGGCTGCGGTATCTATCAGTCGATAACCTGACATGATCGCATCGTAAACAGCTTGTTCACATTCAGCTTCATCTTGAATTTGAAAAACTCCAAAACCAAGTATCGGCATTTCAACACCATTGTTCAAAATAACTTTTTGCATAAAAAATCCTCCTATTAGTTGATGATACACCTCTAGTTAGAAGTGTGTACTATCAATTTCCATTTTAGACAAAGCTTCATTTAGTCTATCTACATCTTCCTTTGTTAATTTCAGATCAGCTCCATATAGGTTTTCTTCTAATCTGTTTAATTTTGTAGTGCCTGGAATTGGAATGATATATGGTTTTTGAGCTAATTCCCACGCTAATACGACTTGAGCCGGTGTTGAATTTTTACTTTTTGCAACTTGAGTAATTAAATCTAATAACACTTGGTTATGATCAATCACATCAGGTTTGAATCTTCCCATGAAACTTCGATAGTCATCTTCATCATATTTGGTTTCCTTAGTATATTTACCACTTAAGAAACCATTTCCTAATGGGCTGTAAGCAACAAAAGCAATTCCTAACTCTTCACATAGTTCAAACAACTCTTTTTCTGGTTCACGCCACATCATAGAGTATTGATTTTGGGTTGCAGAAATAGGGCATACCGCATATGCTCGTTTAATATAATCAACCGGTGCATTTGAGACTCCCCATGTTTTAATCTTCCCTTCAGCTATTAAATCTTTCATTGTTTCTGCGACAGCTTCAGGTTCGACATTCGGATCCACTCGGTGCTGATAATATAAATCAATGCAATTAACCTTCAACCTTTTTAATGAATCTTCTATTTGTTCACGAATAGAATCTGGTGTGCTATTTAAAATAAGTTGAGGTTGACCGTCTACAGCTTCTTGTCCTAAAATTCCAAATTTAGTTGCAATCACAACTTGATCTCTTAGTGGTGCAAGGGCCTCGCCTACTAATTCCTCATTGGATTGTCCATAAAAAGCAGCAGTATCAAAGAAATTACATCCTAGTTCAACTGCTCTGCGAATTAATTTAACCATTTCATTACGATCTGCTGGCTTTCCATAGGCATGATCCATTCCCATACAGCCAAGCCCTATTGCCGAAACATCCAAGCCACTATTTCCTAATTTACGCATTTGCATCTGTGATCTTCCTTTCGCATGAAGTTCAGTCAAAGTTCAACGTTCGACGTAGTCTGCATTATTTTCAGCACGTTAATCCAGCTAAATTAGTTTGGGTACTATTTTAGTATGCAACAATTTTTCACAAAACAGATATCATAATAGTATTAAATCATTGCCTATTCCTCTCATTTTAACGAATAGACAGATATATGAGTCACTTTATAGCGACTACAAGGATTTCAAACCGAATCTTAAGATTAGATAAATATTGATTCTGCTCCCTTTAAAACAAATTCCCCACAGGTAATAATGGATACAAACCTACTATTGGAGTGAACAGTAATGATTAACATACTCGTAGTTGAAGATGATAAGCATGTAAGAAGACTTCTTGAAGCTGTTCTGAAACGCGAAGGATATGATGTTGTAACTGCCGAAGATGGAGTTAAAGCTTTGGAGGTCCTTGATTCACAGCATATTGATCTAATCATTCTGGATATCATGATGCCTAATATGGATGGTTATGAATTCGCCAAGGAAGTAAGAGCTGCTGATAGCTTAATCCCTATTCTCATGGCTACAGCAAAACAGCTGCCTGAAGATAAGAAAAAGGGGTTCCGGATTGGAACCGATGATTATATGACCAAACCGATTGATACCGAAGAAATGCTGCTCAGAATCCAAGCGCTGCTTCGCCGTTCGCAAATCGCAAGTGCCCGTAAATTAGTAGTGGGTAAAGTGATCCTTGATTATGACGCATTGACAGTAACCCGGGAGGACGAGAAACAAACGCTTCCGCAAAAAGAGTTCTATTTGTTGTATAAACTATTATCTTATCCGGAACGGATATTCACCCGTATCCAGCTTATGGACGAAATATGGGGCATGGAAAGTGAAAGTACGGATACAACCGTTAATGTACATATCAATCGCCTGCGGAAACGGTTTGACGCTTATCCAGAGTTTGAACTGGTTTCCGTCAGAGGTCTTGGATACAAGGCGGTGCGAAGCCAGTGAGCAAAATAAGTAACAAGCTCAGCAACAGAATCAGCCTTCCCATCTATTTTTCCCTTATCATATTTGTCATCTTTCTTATTACCGTTGTGATTACAGGACTACTCTTCTTTCTCGCACAGGTTTTTGGTTTGTTGAACGAAGAGCTTGCCCAGGATGGATTCGTACTACCCATAATGGTATTAATCGCTTGTACAATTATCGGTACCACGATATCAGCCATCACAAGCCGGAAAATGGTAAAATCCATCCGGTTATTTATTGAGGCCACAGAGCGTCTTGCCAGCGGTGACTTCTCCATGCGGCTTCAGCTCAAAAGCCCGCCGGAGTTTGAAATTCTATCAGAGAACTTTAACCGGATGGCTGAAGAGCTTGGGGGTATTGAAATTCTGCGAACCGATTTTGTGAATAATTTTTCCCATGAATTCAAAACACCGATTGTATCTATCAAGGGATTTGCCGAAGTCTTAAAGAACGATGATCTTACCAAAGAAGAACGGAATGAATATCTAGATATTGTCATTGAGGAATCGACCAGACTTGCCTCCCTTGCTTCGAATGTACTGGAGCTGACACAAGTTGAGACGCAAAAGATTCTGACAAACAAAATGAGGTTTAATGTTGGGGAACAAATTCGCCAATCTGTGCTTTTGCTAGCTGCTAAATTTGAGAAGAAGCACCTGAAGCTGAACGTTAATATTCAGGATTATGAACTCTCCGGCAATAAAGAGCTTTTAAATCAAGTTTGGTTAAATTTATTGGATAACGCGATCAAATTCACTCCTGAACATGGCGAAATTGAAGTTAACATGAAGAGAAACGAAGATAACGTGGTGATTCTAGTTCGTGACTGCGGAAGCGGTATTCATCCTGAGGCTCTTCCCAAGATATTCGATAAATTTTATCAGCAGGATACTTCCCATTCGACTGCGGGCAATGGACTTGGATTAGCAATTGTTAAAAAAATCATTCATCTACACAATGGAACCATTTCTTGCGAAAGCATTCCATTACAAGGAGCCACATTTACAGTTACGATTCCGATTGGAATGTAGTACGAGCCCTGGAGAACCTCATCGTTCTTTCAGGGTTTTTTCATTTTTCAGAAAAGTTAACTTTCAGTTTATCTTCTTTCGTTATCATTTAAGCAACGCCACATAAAGGAGTCAGATGTATGGTAACTATACTTAAGTACTTAAAACCGAAGGAATGGACCCTAATCGGTATCAGCATCCTGTTCATTGTCACACAGGTATGGCTGGATCTGGAATTGCCCGGTTATATGAGCGAGATTACTCGTCTTGTACAGATACCAGGAAGTGAAATGAGCGAAATCATTGCAGCCGGAGGCTGGATGTTGCTCTGTGCCCTCGGCAGTTTAGCCACATCAATCATAGTGGCAGGGATCGCCGCTAAAATTGCCGCTAACTTCTCTTCAAGATTACGCTCCAAATTGTTTGATAAGGTACAGTCTTTTTCTATGGAAGAAATCAACAACTTCTCTACAGCTAGTTTAATTACCCGTTCAACGAATGACATTACACAAGTGCAAATGCTAATTGTCATTGGTCTGCAACTGCTGGTGAAGGCTCCCATCCTTGCCGTTTGGGCAATGCTCAAAATTACAGGCAAGAGTTGGCAGTGGTCGCTTGCTACCGGTGTCGCAATTGGGGTATTGATTCTTATTGTCAGCATAGTGATCGTGCTTGTGCTTCCGAAATTCCAAAAATTGCAGCAACTGACTGATAATCTTAATCGTGTTGCAAGAGAAAATCTTACAGGCCTTCGTGTCATTCGTGCTTATAATGCGGAAAGTTACCAGGAAGATAAATTTAGCGTAGCCAACAGCGAGCTTACCCGAACGAATTTATTTGCCAACAATGTACTGTCCATGATGATGCCAAGTATTTCTCTCATTATGAGCGGTTTAAGTCTCGCAATATATTGGATTGGTGCTATTTTGATTCAAAATGCCAATGGTACGGCGAAGATGGGCTTATTTTCAGATATGATTGTCTTCTCATCCTATGCGATGCAGGTGGTTATGGCATTCATGATGCTGATCATGATTTTTATCCTGATGCCTCGTGCCCATGTATCCGCTAAAAGAATCAATGAAGTGCTGGATACTAAGCCAAGCTTAGAGAACGGATCACTTACTTCCTCTAAGACAAATCGGTTGGGTGAAGTCGAATTCAAAAAAGTCAGCTTTAAATATCCGGATGCAGAAGAATACGTTATTGAGGATATCAGCTTTACGGTGAAAAAAGGAGAAACTGTGGCCTTCATCGGTTCAACCGGATGCGGAAAAAGTACCGTAGTGAACCTGATCCCTCGCTTTTATGATGCTACAGCAGGTGAAGTGTTGGTGGATGGTATTAATGTTAACCAATATGAGCAAACTGCACTGCGCAATAAAATGGGATATGTATCTCAGAAAGCGATTTTGTTTGGCGGCACGGTGAGCTCTAATGTTGCTTTCGGCGACAATGGCAGTGATCTGTCCTCTGATGTTGTAGATGCCATTTACACCTCTCAAGCTTCAGATTTTGTTGAAAAGATGGAAGGAAGCTACGAGGCTCATGTCTCTCAAGGCGGTACGAACTTGTCTGGCGGTCAAAAGCAACGTCTTTCCATTGCCCGAGCCATTGCCCGTCGTCCTGAAATATTGATCTTCGACGATTCCTTCTCAGCACTTGATTATAAGACGGATCGCAAATTGCGTAGTGAATTGAAGAAGAAATCCAGCGGTACGACGATACTAATCGTTGCGCAGCGGATCGGTACAATCAAAGACGCAGATAAAATCATTGTACTGGAAGCCGGACGAATGGCAGGCATGGGAACACATGATGAATTGATGCAGACCTGTGATGTCTACCAAGAGATTGCTTACTCACAACTTTCAAAGGAGGAGCTAGCTTAATGAACAAAAGCAAAGAGCAACTCAACACGTGGAGCAAACTTCTCCACTATTGCAGAAAATATATCCCTGTAGTCCTTATAGCTATTATTAGTGCAGCAATCGGTACGGTTCTGACTTTGCTTGGACCGGATAAGCTTTCGGAGATGACAGACTTGATCACGGCGGGCCTCGTCACCGGAATTGATATGGAAGCAGTAACTTCTATCGGCCTTTTCCTTGTATTTATCTATATCCTTAGCGCTGTGTTATCTTTGGTACAAGGATTAATTATGTCCGCAGTTACGCAAAAGGTCTCCAAAAACTTAAGAGCCGATCTCTCACGCAAAATGAACAAACTTCCAATTTCTTATTATAATAATTCTACAACCGGTGACATTCTGTCCCGGGTTACCAACGATGTGGATACGATCGGGCAAGCTTTAAACCAAAGCGTCGGCACACTGGTAACTGCCCTTGCCCTCTTTACGGGATCCATCATCATGATGTTCAAAACAAATGTGATCATGACTATTACGGCGGTTGTTGCAACTATCATTGGCTTTGGCCTCATAGCGGCAATTATGAAAAAATCCCAAAAGTATTTTCAAAGTCAGCAAGAATACTTAGGGAAAATCAATGGTCATGTGGAGGAAGTATATACAGGACATACTGTAGTGAAAGCTTACAATGGTGAATCACAAATGCGCAATACATTTGAATCCCTGAATATGAATCTTAAAGATAGTGCATTTAAAGCGCAGTTCCTCTCCGGTCTTATGATGCCGATTATGATGTTTATAGGCAATCTAGGTTTTGTGGCCGTTTGTGTCGTTGGTGCTGTACTTGCTATGAACGGAACGATATCCTTTGGGGTCATTGTAGCCTTTATACTGTATGTCCGTTACTTTACACAACCGCTCTCTCAGATTGCTCAAGCCGCACAAAGTCTGCAATCGGCTTCCGCGGCAAGCAAACGTGTCTTCGAGTTCCTCGATGCTGATGAAATGGACAATGAAAGTCATAAAGAAAGACATCTTAAAACTGCAACGGGCAGAGTGGATTTTGAACATGTGCAATTTGCTTATGAAAATTCAGATAAACTTGTGATTAAAGATTTTTCTGCAGAGATTAAGCCTGGGCAAAAAATTGCTATAGTCGGCCCTACCGGCGCAGGTAAAACTACACTGATAAATCTTCTAATACGGTTTAATGAATTAAAGGGCGGAGAGATTTATATTGATGATACCCCCATCAGCAGCTTAACAAGAGAAAACATCCATGATCTATTCTGTATGGTCTTGCAGGACACCTGGCTTTTTGAGGGCACTATCAGGGAAAATCTGGTGTACAACAAAACAGGTGTAACCGATAAAGAAGTTGAAGATGCTTGTAAGTCGGTAGGCTTGCATCATTTCATTCAGACCTTAAGTGCCGGTTACAATACCATACTAAATGACAAGGTTAATTTATCCACCGGCCAAAAGCAACAGCTTACCATCGCCCGCGCGATGCTCAAGAATGCTCCAATGCTCATCCTCGATGAAGCTACAAGCTCAGTCGATACAAGAACAGAGCTCTTGATTCAGCAGGCAATGGATAAGCTTATGGAAGGAAGAACCTCCTTTGTTATTGCGCATAGACTCTCAACCATTAAGAACGCCGATGTGATTCTGGTTCTGAAGGAAGGCGATATTCTGGAAAGCGGCAGCCACGAAGAACTACTTGCCAAAAATGGTTTCTATGCGGAGCTTTATAATAGCCAATTTGATCAAGCCTCTTAAATCCTAGTTGAACTGTGAATTATATAGCGAAAGGACCTGCTTATTGTTCAGTATAAGAACAATAAGCAGGTCCTTTGTTCGCTATGAACGCATATTACCTACTGGCAAGGAATTCATCAAGCTGTTTCTGCTTTTCAGCAATGACTTTATCTAGGCCGGCCGATTTTTGGGCGGCGATAAATTTCGGTAATTCTTTGTCCAGATCAACCGAGCCGGTCTCAAGCATCTTCTGATATTCTCTTAGGACGTTTGCTAGTGCTCCAACTTCTGATTTGACTGGCTCACTGTCAAAGGTGAAGCCCAGCGCTGGTGACGATTTGGCCCCTTCGTTGAACTTTTTGAACTGCTCCCACTTGTCCGGAGCTTCCGAGCTCCAGACATAGTTGAGGAACTGATTTCCCAGCTCCCAAGCGACGCCCGGTGCGTACTGTCCTGACTTCTCCGTCTGCGTCATAACATTACCATTAAGTGTGAAATGTGTACCTTCAATACCGAAGTTAAGCAGATTAATAATCTCTTGATCTGTATGAAGCAGGTTAATCAGCATCATGGCGCGTTCCGGGTTCTTGGACGTTGATGAGATGGCTAACATGGCACCGGTAGTCTCCGATGTGGCGACCGTTTTACCTGTCAAAGTAATTTGTGCAAGCTTGCCATCAAGTCCTGTCGCGGATGCGATTTCCTCTGCTTTGCCTGGCTTGAGAGGCTCTACAGTGGAAAATACGTTGCCCGTCTTATAAGCATCAAGGGATGACGTTTGGGAAGTGGCCGCATCTTTGTTTAGATACCCCTTCTGGAAGAAATCACGGGTTACTTTTAATGCATTTAAGTATTGGGGATACTCTTCGGTCGGTTTGACTGTCGCCTCCGTGCCATTCTTATCGATAGCGCCAGGTATCGTCGTATCACCTAAAAAATCCAATTCCACAAAAGAGTGAGAGGCGAACGTGCCACCCGTTGTATACAGCGGATACATGGTTGGCTTCTTCTCTTTAACGATCTTATAAACGGCATCTAAATCTTCGATTTTTTGCACTTTACTCATGTCGATGCCGAGTTCATCGGCAATGTCCTTCCGGTACACAATGCCCCCTGACGATGCCAATTCTTTATTAGTAGGAACTGCATAATTTTTGCCGCCGATTTTGGAGCCATCGAGAAAAGCTGGATCCAAGCTATCCTTAATGCCCTGGCCATACTGATCGAGCAAGGGACCGAGATCTAAGTAAGCACCTTTGGCAACGTTCTTTGCATACCCGTTCCATGAGGCTGTAAATAGAATGTCTACGGGCTCTCGAGAAGCGATGATGAGGTTAGTCTTATCATCCCATGCTCCCCAATCGATTGGTGCGATATCTACCGTCGCGTTGATTTTTTCGGTCAAGATCTTGTTCAGCGCTTCCTCGACGATAGCCTCGTCCGCCTGTGGAGCTCCTTCGTAGACCAGCTTTAGTTTGTAGGGTTCCAGCTTCGAGGGCTCATTGGATGTGTTATCGGTGGTTGAATTCGCTGATGAGCTCGGTGTGGCGCTTTCTTTTCCGGCATTATCCGGTGTAGCGTTGTTCGAGTTGTTTGAATTGCCGCAAGCCGTAGTGCCTACTGCTGAGATAAGCATCAGTGTGAGAAGCAGTGAAGCCTTGCTTTTCGTATCCTTCATTTTCAAGTAATCCCCCCGTAAAATAGAATGATATGCTAAACCATATACTGGTTTTAGCCGTTTCCGTGCCCACGTAAGTGATCAGCAATCTTAGCCTTTAACGGAGCCTACTGTCAGTCCTCTAATAAAGTATTTCTGGAAGAACGGGTAAGCAAATACAATAGGTCCAACACCTACAACCACCATCGCCATACGCACGGTTTCACTTGGGAAGTTAATCATTCCGCCAGCTCGGGTAATTTCAGCCATCGCGTTCGGGTTACTGGATAAGTACTGGATGTTGACCATCATCTTGTAAAGAAAGTACTGCACGGATATATTGTGGTTGTCTGTAATAAACATTAAGCTTAGGAACCAGTCGTTCCAGTATGTCAGTGTTTGGAACAGTGCTACGGTTGCCAGAACCGGCAGAGATAAGGGCAATACAATTCGGATAAATATCCGTAGCTCCCCTGCCCCATCTATTTTGGCTGACTCCAGCACAGCTTCAGGTACGGTCTCCTTAAAGAAAGTGCGCATGATCAGTACCCAGAATGCGGACATGATCAGCGGCATGATCAGTGCCCAAAGTGTATCTTTTAATTCCAGCATCTGTACGTAAACCAAGTACCAAGGGACTAAACCGCCGGATATCAGCATCGTTAGAAAAACAAAAAATGTAAAATACTTAGCCTGTGGAAAATTATTCCGGGAAATGGGGTACGCATACAGTGCTATTATGATGACGCTTAGTATCGTGCCGATCACCGTGACAGTTAGTGAGATTCCATAGGAATGAACGATTTGACTGATATCTTTCATTAGGAATCGATAGGCTGCCAGATTGAAATTTTCGGGCATAAATCGATATCCGTGTGTCATAACGGACTGCTCATCGGAGAACGATACCGAAAGAATCAGCAAAAGCGGTAGGATACAGAGCGCCGAATAGATGACGAAGAAGATGTTGATGAGGGTTGACGCCCATCCCGACAGCTGATTCTTTGGATTGGACCCAGATAAGGATTTACTCTTTGTATTGGTCATAAGGGCTCCTCTCTTAGAACAGCGCGTTCTCGCGGTTAAAGCGGCGAACGACCCAATTAGATACAAAAACCAAGATGAAACCAACTACTGATTGGAACAGGCCTGCTGCTGAGGAAAGTCCGATATCCCCAACGGTCAGGAAGGTGCGGTAGACATAGGTATCGATAACGTTTGTCACAGGGAACAATGCCCCCGATTCACGCGGCACTTGGAAGAATAGGCCAAAGTCAGCATTGAAGATCCGGCCAACCTGCAGCAAAGTCATAATCGTGAGGACAGGCATGATCAAGGGAATCGTGATTTTCTTGATCTGTTGCCACTTGTTCGCCCCGTCTATCGTCGCGGCTTCGTAGTACTCCTCGTCGATACCAATGATTGCTGCCATGTACACAACCGTGTAGTACCCCATGTTTTTCCACGTGTTAATGATCGGCAAGACGATCGGCCACACTTCTTTCGTGAAGTACCAACGTACGGAATCAAGACCAAGCGCCGGCAGCAATGTGCCGTTGAAGTATCCTCGTTCGTCGCTCATGAACCCATACACTAAGTACGAGATGACGATCATCGACAGGAAGTATGGCAGGAACATGATCGTTTGGTGTAGCTTCGAGAGGAAGCGGTTCTTCATCTCGTTAAGCATCAAGGCGAACCCCAGTGGAAGCGCCATGTTCAATACAATAAACAGCGAGTTATAAAGCAATGTGTTGCGAATGATGATGTACGAATCCTTCGAGGCAAACAGGTATTCGAAATTTTTCATCCCTGTCCAGGGGCTTCCAAGGATACCGTCCTGGTAGTTAATTGTTTTAAAGGCAATTACGATCCCGAACAAAGGGATGTAGTTATTTATTACAAGCAGAACGATTCCCGGCAGCATCATTGCGTAGAACATCCAGTAAGTACGAAGATTCTTCACGATGGAAAAATTACGTACAGTACGTATCGGTTTCCTATTTGTAGGAAGTGGCATAGCTTTCAATAGAGTTGTTGCACTCCTTTCACTGTCTTACACACTCCCCACACCGTTGTTTAGGCGGTAATGGGGAGTTCAGGTTTTCGCTATTGAGCCGTAATGGCAATTGTGACGTTACTTATTGAGGTTCTGTTCCCCACTGAAGAGCGCCTGCGACATAGCCAGTTGTATGACTCCAATCGGTGTAAGTCGAATCGGTCGGATCGAAGGAGTAATCGCCCGTCTGCGTGTAGTTCGTCCAATCGGTCTTGTTCATGCGGATCTGAAGCTCAATGCTGTCTCCAGCAGCCAAACTTCCAGCTCCGCTCGTAAAGCCGATTTCCAGATAATGATCAGCTCCTGTCAAAGGAGCCGGCAACTTGACGAAGACGCCAGTTACGTTGCTACTGCCGACAGTGGACCAATCGCACCAGAAATTCTGATCCTTCTCCCCATCGATCGTGTAATAATAATGAAGCTTCACGTCGGACAGATTGATGGCAGTGGTACCGGTGTTCTTCAGCTTTATCCGTGGGTTTAACGAATTGCTCGTTGCCGTAACAGGAGAATTGTACTGCTGCACTGTGATAGAACCACTTCCGGTAGAGGAGGTATCGACCACGGAGACCGCAAGATTCGCACTTGCTCCTGTGCTAAAGTTGAAAGTCAGTGTCGTTGTTCCCACCGGTTGGGCAGCCAGATAAGCCTTCTGGATCGTCACTGTCGTGCCTGATACGGTGTAGTCCGTACCAGCAACTAGGGCAGTCGTGCCATTATTAATGCCGATGAGTGTGTTATCGTTCAGCGTCAAGGTCACCGGAATGTCGGTCTGATTCGCGGTTTGCTTGTCAAAGGTAGCGGTCGTCGGACTGATCGTCGAGTTAATAACCGACGAATCGTTCACAGCAACGGATAGCGTAGCAGATGAACCGGCGTTAAACTGGAAAGTGAGGTTGACCGTGCCGATTGGCTGCTGCGCGAGATAGCTCTTGTGTAGAGTGACCGTGTTACCCGAAACGGTATAGTCCGTGTCCACAACCAGAGATGTCGTACCGTTCTTAATGTCGGTGAGCGTGTTGCCGTTCAACGTTAGGGTCACCGGAATATCAGCTTGATTTGCGGTTTTCTTATCAAAGGCAGCAGTCGTTGGATTAATGGTCGAATTGGTGCTATTTCCGGTTGCGAATGCGGCAATGAATACCAACCCTGAATTCCAATAAACGGTATGTTCATTTGTAGTCCATTCTTGGAAGTTATCGGTATAGTTCTTGGCTGCAAATCTTGATATCTGGTTTCCTACAGTTATGTCATTGGAGTATTTATTCGGTCCTCCGACCAGATATCCCTTAGGTACACCAGGTAAACCATCCGTTCTATACATGATGCTGAACGGATATTTCACGCTGTTATCGCCGTAACCTGATACAAAAGATACGCCTACCGGGTTCTGCCCCAGAATCCAGTCTAACTGGCTATTGTTAATCTCATTAATGATAGCGCGGTTGCTCTCAAAAGTTCCCAGCAATTTCGTACCGATGATCATTTCCATCGGTGTGTCCGCAACCTGCATGGTAATTCCCCAATAGTAGTTACCATCTTTTATGATGCTTTTCCAAGGGCTGTCGTTGTATCTGCTCACTTTGTCATTGAACCATTGCTGGAATTTATCCGAATACCAGCTTAAGACTCCAGAGTCCGGATTAGCGGCTTTCAGATAGCTGAAGAAGCCTGTATTCCAGGTGTTTGCCCAACCACTGGCGAAATCAAGGGTATCCTCAAAAAATATTCCCATATCAGTGTAATTCGCCAGGAAATAATCGTTGTATTCGGCATCGCCGGTTGATCGGTACAGGGAGCCTGCAGCCCACAGACGATTCGAAGCGTCATCCGTCACATCGTAAGGCCATCTGCCCGTGTTAGGCGTCCGAATATTTTCCGGATGTGCTTCCAGGTACCCCCATGCGTCTATTGCCGCATCCAAGCAACTTTGGGCAAAAGCCGGATCAATATTCTGATACATTAAGTAGGCATGTGCCAATACACCTGCTGCGGTAGCTGTATCGGCGGTCGTTTTGATATCAGTCCGCGAGCTTACCGTATCCTTATCGATAATTTCTCTGTCTACCATATTGTCGTCATCCTGAAAGGTCACTCGCGCATAGAAACCGCCAGTTGCAGCATCCTGCATTTTGAGCATCCATTCCAGTTCCCACCTTGCCTCATCCAGGATGTCGGGAATGCCGTTTCCGCTCTCAGGAATATTAAATTGATTGTCCGTAAATTTCTCCGGCATCATTTCATAGGCCCAGAAGAGATCCGACAAGGCTTTGGCTCCTGCGTTAACGTACTTGCCTTTATCGCCCGCATCGTACCATCCCTTGGAAACATCTTTTTTGATGGAAGGATTGGACATTAAAGGCACTGCGGTGTCAGGAGTAAAATCTGTTCTTTGATAATTTTGAGTGTATGGGCTGGTAATATTAATCCCGGTTCTCTGGTAATAGAAGTATCTCGTTACGTCATTTAAAAAGGGTTCATAGATTTCGTTAGCTTCGCTGATAGTGAACTTGGGCGAATTCTGAAGACCCTGAACTGAAACATAATATTTTCCCGGAATCGTTAAATTTGTGAAATCGGCGGTAAAAATACGCTCCCCGCTGTCAATAGCATCATAATTCTTGGTGAGTACAAGCGTTCCGGAGTAAGCTGTGGAATTATTTGTGGCGTTAATAACGTTAAACGGAGTACCTGCATCGACCGTGAGCACATCCTCAAAACCGGTTACGAGCGCTTGCTTTACTCCATCTACGGGATAACCTAATTGATTGACCTTGATGGGTGCGTACTCTTTTTCCTTATCGGGAGACGTAACCCTAATGTCATTAAGCCAGACTTTTAAAGGTTGAAAACCATTATTCTTGATGGATAATGCATCTATGGAAGATACATCAATTCCTTGGGAGACCTGAATTAGATCCTTTAACGGGATCTTCACATGGGTCCAACTTGTAGTAATGCTGACGTAGTTGTTAATGTTTACTGTAGTGGTAATTTCATTGCCGGCAGCTCTTTCGAATACCCGGTCTTTGAAGCCCAGTAAAAAGGACTCTCCACCCGCATTTCCTTTGATATTAAACTCAAGGAATCCATTTGGATGATAAGAGGTAAAGTCATACGCTTTCCAGCCGGCAACCGTAATTAAAGCGTTGTACCAGGAAGGACTGGTAGGCGTCTTCGCATTCAACAATAATGAAGGCAATCCATTGTACATTGCTGTAGAATCTATGGGCAGCTTGCTGTTCTCCGTCTCCAATCCAAACCCGCTATCTCCTGCCCAGCCATCGGATATATTACTGAATATTTGGTAATCTAGTAAGTCTCTCCATCCTGCAGGCGCTTCGGGGGTTGCCGCATTAGTCTTGATCGGATTTGAAAAAAAGATAGTCACAAACATAGTTAATGCCAGAAACACGCTTACTTTTTTCCTCATTACCTCTCCTCCTAAAAAGTTTTGTGAGCATAAACTGCTTCGCTCCGCTTCAAACAAAACTCAGTTCGAAAGTTTACACTTAGTTGTGAGAGTTACTCTATGATTAGCTTCGTATACCATCACCTCTTTTTATTGAAAACGCTTTCTAATAAAATCATTTTAATTCAATAAGTTAATCCTGTTATATAGAAGAAATAAAGGAACATAGAAGAAAACAAGCCACAATATTATGGCTTGTTTTCCATGTACCAATTATTTACTTCTCTCGTGATTACGTCGCCGCCATTCTTGTAAAATTGGGCTACGAACTCATCAAAGTAGGAGAGCGGCTTCTCGCTATAAATGATGCTCAGATAACTCTCCGTTGCGAGTTTCTGCAGGAACACTCCGTGTTTCTCCATCCCGTCCGTTAAAGGTCCGTGGTACCGGTTCGGGATTTCGAGTCCCTGCTCAGCAATCGCCACCCCAGCCGCCGTAAGTTGAGCCGAGTTCAAACCTTTAATGGCTTGTTCGATCGGCGTCGTCACTATGGCTTCCGAATTTTCAGATAATTTTCTGATTGCATCCGCATTCATATAAGGCAAGGCTGGAGCGCCACCTGTTAGCGGATAGAGCATCCAGCGCATATCCATTGAAGACCCGTCCGCAAGCGGCCACTTATCATTCGGCACGCCTTCAGTCGCAAAATTGACAGTAATGACCTTGTCGTTCATGATCACATAATCGTAACCTTCGTGAAACCCTTGTGCGAATCGGGGATCGAAGTACGGATCATCCGGTCCGAAATTTTTGGCAAGCAACTTGTTATAATAAGCGAACCAGGCTTCCATATTCGTGAAATCCTTGCTGAACACCGTATAGATACCGTACAACGGCTTTTGTGCCTTGCCCTTTAACCCATCCGGTCCGGCAGGAAGGGAATAAGCCTCCCAATCCGCTTCCGGGTCGACCTTCACTGTATCGCCGAGCGGCCAGGCTCCCATCCAAAACGGGCCGAACATGACACCAGCCATTCCGTTAACCGCCAGTTCGGACGCTTGGCTCGGGTCCTGCATGCCTGCATCCCTGTCCATGTAGCCCTTCGCCATCCAGGACGCCATCGTTTCCAGGTATTTCTTAGCATCCGGATGTACGGCGCCAAAGATCAAGCTGCCCTTCTCGTCCTCATTCCAGAACAGTTTGATGTCAGACGTGCTAATCATCTGCCTTGAAAAAGCTCCGGCGATCGCATCTGTCTGCCCCATCCAGCTCCAGGGACCTTCCTTTAGCGGAACCGCCAGACCAACTTCGTCATCTTCGCCATTCCCATTAGGATCTTGTTCAGAAAATGCCTTCAGCACGTTCTCCAACTCACTTATCGTCGTAGGCGGGTTCAGCGACAGTTTCTCAAGCCAATCCTTACGGATCCACATGACCGTTCCCTCATCTCCTGCACTAAAACGGGGAAGTCCATATATCTTGCCGTCTTTGGTTACTTCTGCCATAGTATAAGCGTACTTCTCGAGCGCTTCTTTTAGCTTAGGATGCGCATACTTCTCGATGGCATCATCCAGCGGAAGCAGCTTGTCGGCTTTCAGCAGATACTTCAGGATGTCTCCTTCAGCGCTAAGGGTGTCCGGCAGCTTGCCATTCACAGCCAGCGCCAGCCGAATTTTGGTATCTGCATCCTCGAACTTGCTGACAATCCAATCAAACTTCGTGACGATTCCCAGATTATCTTCCATCCAGCGGGTGTGCACGTTGTCTGTAAGGCTCTCATCTGGCTTGAATGCGTTAGGCCGATTCTCGTCCACGATTCCTGTTGTGATCGTTATAGGCGGATCGTATTTAAAGTCCCATACCGGCTTCGTTTCCCCATTGGATGTACTGTTCTGTGCCGTTTTCCCTGTGTTACTTAAACAGCCGGAAACTAGCAGTACTCCGCTCAGAACTGCCCATAGAAATCTGGCCTTTCTTTTTTGCTTCTTCACCGGCCCAATCACTCCATTCCCGATCGGTATCTATCCCTGAATTCCTGCGGCGTCACCTGATAATAGTCACGGAATTTCCGAATAAACCAGTTGGTATTGGGATAGCCAATACTTTCACCAATATGGTAGATTTTATTATTTGTATGCTTGAGCACCTCGCAGGCTTTGAGCATACGCTGCTCGTAAATATATTGGGATACGGTAGTGCCTGTACACTGCTTAAAGATTTTTGACAGATGGTTAGGATGTACGAAGACGCGTTTGGCCAGCAAAGTAAGTGACAAGTCCTTGTCCAGCTCTTTCTGGATGTAGAGTTGCGTCTTCCGGACGATCACCTGGCTGTGGTCCTCGGTCTCCTCCCCTAGCTTATCGCGAAGTGTGCGTAGTAAGTCGAGCGCCCAGCTTTCCAGCTGCGACGCGTGCAGCATCGCTTTTCCTTTAACGAAAGCCGATTGCTCAGGAGTGAGCATTTGGGCCAGCGTCCTGCCGCTGCGATTCGCGATATACTGGAAGGCATTGGAGAGAAAGAAAAAGACATCGCGCATGAGGTAAGGCGAACCCGTATGCATTAGCGGTGATACAAACGCTCGGATCTTAGCTTCCGCCGCTTCCCATTGCTCCGTTTCCAAAAGATGTGTCAGCAGAGGCGTTTCATAGAGCTTGCGCATAAGACGCGCTTCCTCTTCATTCTGCTCGGGCACCTGCCCACCCGAAAAACCGTCACTATCTAATCGCGATTTAGCTGTCATATAACTAGCTTGCAGTCCTTCCGGGAATAGACAGTCGGTTTCCCCTACAGAAATTTTACCTTTAAGCAAACTCTGTACTTCTTGCTTTAATCGCTCTATCCGCTCAAGCACCCATTCCGGATCGGGTGGTGCTCCTGACAGGTCGTATACCAGAGCGAGCAGGTTTCCTTCATCATCCGCCGCCGACCAGCAGTCATAGCGGTCCATCAGCAATTCTTCCAGCATGTTTGTTACCGCGAACCGGATCAGTGACTGCGAATAGAGGTCTTGTCCATCGAAGGGGGAACCCAATCGGACCAGGCACATCGAGACATGACCTGGTATCGGAAGAGGGAGGTCAAACAGCTTTAACTTCTCTGCAAGCGCCTTGCTATTCAGATTTCCGCTGAGCACTTTGAGCAACAACCCTGCTTTCAGTTCTGCACTATTGTCTCGGTAGATACGGAAGCCCTGTTCGATTGATCGCTCCTGCTCAAGCTGCTTAATGATCCGGCCCATTGCCTTAAGTAGCTGCTCGTCCTTCGCGGGCTTCATCAGGTAATCGAGCGCTTGCAGCTCAATCGCTTTTCGGGCGTAATCGAAGTCCGCATAACCTGTGAGCAGCAGGCACTTCAGCCCTGGAATACGAAGCCTGGCCTGTTCGATCAGTTCCAGGCCGTTCATGCGGGGCATACGGATATCCGTCATAAGGATGTCAATGGGGAAGGTGTCTATCAGAGCAAGTGCCTCGCTCGCGCTGTAAGCCTTCCAAACGCGGGAGATACCAAGTGTCGCCCATGGAATTGTATCTGCCAGACTGTCCGCATAATGTTTCTCGTCATCAACTACAAGCAGGCTATTCATTGCTCTTCCTCCTTCGTTTCGTCTTTCATCCCAAGTCTCCAAATCAGCCTCACGTTTAGCCCCCCCAGTCTGGACGGGCAAAACTCAATTTGAGCGTCTGAACCGAAGTTGCCTTGCAGTCTTTGATATACGTTCCAAAGACCGCAGCCTGCATATTCACTGGCCGGAATATGAAGCTCCATTTGCAGTTGGTCCATCCGTTCTTTATTTAATCCTTTTCCGTTATCCTCCAATTCCAAGTGCAATTGATCTTCATTGACGTAAACTCTAATTTCAACCCGGCCTGGATATTCGACGTTCTCAAGTCCATGCACGATCGCATTCTCCACGATCGGTTGGATAAGAAGCCGGGGAATTCGCAGCTCCGCCAACTCTTCAGGCAGTTCGATGCTGTAGGACAGCGTCTCATTGCGAAGCCGAAGAATCTCGAGGTGAATGCGCACGAACGCCAGTTCTTCCCCCAGGCTGACTCCTTGATTATCCATTCGCGTCGTATACCGGTAATAGTCGGCCAGATGATACGCCATGTCTATGACAGCCCGATTCTTTCCCATCTTGGTCATATTAATGATGAAACCTAAACAATTGTACAGAAAATGAGGATGAATCTGTGCTTGTAGCTGTTTTAGCGTAGCATCGCGCGCAAGGATACGCGATTGTAGGACATTCTCGATGAGATCTTGGATCTGCGTCGCCATCTCGTTAAAGTTCTGCATCAGGAACGTGAATTCATTGTTTGATTTCTTCGGCAGGCGGTAGGCGTAATCGCCTTCCTTAATCCGCTGCACCGCACGCACAAGTTGAAAGATAGGCCGATGTACGTTCCAGTACAAGGCAGACGCGGCGGTAATACAGGATAGGAGCAAAATAATCGAAGAAGCTCCAAACAATAACCGCTGTTGCTTGATAGGTCCGATAATCTGGTTAAGTGGAACAGAATCGACGAGATGCCACTCAAGAATATTGGAATAATAATAGGTAATCAGATAAGGCCTGCCGTCGAAGGAATGAATTAAAAAACTTGAATCCCGGATATTGATCCTGTCGCCTAATTCCGCGATAATTTGGTCCATCTTGGGCCCATCTGCGGATCGGCTGGCGATGATGGCATGTCCTTCTTTGTAAAAAAACGGGTTGTCAGAGTGACCAGATTTGTAGGTATCAAGCAAATTTTCGAAGCTCCACTTGTAGAGGTTAATGCGAACGGCAACATCCAGATCGTCCGTACGGGCTGGTTTGTAACCCGTAGTGACATAAGTTCGAGTAAACCCGGAGCCAATCTCCAAATCTTCGCTGTAGCTCCACCCTAGCGAAAATCGGCTTTCAAACTCTTGAAGGTCATATTCATAGGAGGGGGAAGAAGAAATACTATCGTCTCGTTGCGGGAAATAGACGGTCACGTCATTGCGCCAGTTGCCCGATGCGCTGGCCAGCGACAGCTTCTCTTGGATCAGCAGCCTTGTTTTCATTAGGGAATAATCGCTCACGTTGAGGTTGTAAAGGTACTCCAGCACGTTCGTGTCAACGAGCATAGGTGCGGAGACTAAGTCGAACTTCTCAATGCTGGCATCCAGTTGTGCCACGAAAAGCTCCATCCGGTTCAGGCTGGCTTTGATAAGCTCCTCCTGTATGACGTTGATGCTCTTAGAGGTAGAATAATAGTACAGCGCCACAACCGGAGTTAGCAAAATCAGCAATAACACTAACATTTTCTGAAAAATATTAAATTTGATCCGCATGGGATTTCCATCCTTGTTTTGTAATTACACCTCAACCTGTATTTTACAATGGATAGAAAGCGTTTTCTATACAAATTCTTTGCGTTTCAACAAATTAAAATAACCTCATTCCCAATGAACTCTACTTAGGAATGAGGCTTCGTTAAAATTTAAAGGCATTATCAACCGTTATTTTAGGACTCCCCAAAAAGAATCTCCGCATTAAATATCTAGCGATCCTGCTATTTCCCATCAGTTTCATGCACGCTAGCGAGAAGTTTTTAATCCCTTTAGGGGATTTAACGATCATGCTGATTATCAACTGTTGAGCAAAATGCACAAAACGAATTTCCCGATTACGAATGGGCTGCAAACGATCTAAACGCTTGTATTCATGATTTGGCTCTAATTTTGATGCAACAATAAGTTCAGCTGTGACCAGCGCTGTTTCAAAAGCCAAGGACAATCCGATAGCTCCGAGTGGAGAAGAACAATGTGCAGCATCACCGATTAGAATACAACCCTTATCATGCCAATTGTCCACCATAAAAGTCTCTGATTGGATAGAAACGAACGATTTGAAATCACTGATTTTTTCAATGTCTTCTTCAAGCTCAGGAAAGGCCTTTATGAATTCAAGCTTTAATGGTTCGATGCCTTTTCTTTTTATGGTATTCCATTGGTCTTTCTTCATTGTAAAACCTATTTGCACACAATCAGAGGAATAAGGAAGCGCTATGAAGTTACTAAAATCAGACAATCTGAAAAGGAGTTTTTGATTTAGCTTGAACTCATTAGTCGATATTTTGCACCAGATTAAATCAAAATCTTCTTTTTTATACTTAAAAGAAAAATCGCTTGTCTTCCTAACCGTGGACATCCGTCCATCCGCTCCGACTACTAAAGAAGCATGGATCTCAGTCATTTGTCCATCTACTAAGGCGTTTACCCCGACTGTTCGATTTGTACTTTTAATAGTTGAAGTGACCTTAGCGTTAAAAATGAGCTCAAAATTAGTATAATCCTTTGCTAGATCGTAAAGAAAAGTTAACAGGACGGATTGTTTTATTTTAATTGCGTAAGGTGCCTCTGGCATTTCCTTTTTATAATCAATTTGAGTGATATATTTTTTATTATTCCATATTTCGGCATAAAATAATTTTATATGCTCATACTTTTCAAGACGCTGTTCCAGGTTCAGCTCTTTCATGAGCCTTACAAATCGAGGCTGGAGAACTTCTCCTCTAAACTTGCGATTAAAGCTTGTTTGACTTTCCAGTACAGTAACTCTAATTCCGTTTTTGGCTAACAGCAGCCCTAGAAAGAGACCTGAAGGTCCACCACCAACAATGCAAATCTCCGTTTCTTTAATCATTCCTATCACTCTGTGGGTAAAGAAGCAGCCCGTTCATTTTTCACTACTGGAACCCTAGCCGATAATCTAAGAAAAAGAGAGATTAAAAAACCTAATAAAAGAATAGAACCTAATATAGTAAAGGATAACGAATAATTTTCTGTTTTTAATAATTTCAAAGCTAATATCGGGCCTGTGCTAGCGCCTAGGAATAGAATAAATGCATTGAATGAAATAGCAGACCCTCTTGCATTTCCCCCTAATTGACTGACAATTGAGATGATAACGGGAGTTACCAGCGCGATACCAGCCACAAATACAACGCTCATTAGGACAAGAAGTGGCAGGTTCGTGCTAAAACCTAGAGCAAGCAACCCAATTGCAGCTAAAGCTAAGCCTCCCCTTAGAACAGCAGCCATTCCAAGTTTTTGAGCAATTCTTCCGGAAAAGGGTGCTAAAAGCATCCCCGCGATTCCAAATGCACGAATATAAAGGATATCCTGTGAGGAAAGTCCAAACTTAGCTGAGCTTAAATAACTTCCCAAAACGGTGTACATGCCAACTAAAGTTAATAGGAGCATAAAGGTTATCGCAAAAGCCAAAAGCAATTGTGATTGTTTTAGCAGAATTGTCATTTGTTTAAACTTCCGCAGAACATTTTCTTTCGGTCTTAGCATTTCATCTTTAGGAAGGAACCTTATTACAATCACTGAAGTAATACCATACACAATCCCCAAAATAAAGAAAATAGCACGCCAGCCAAGAGCTTCGTTAACAATCCCACTAAAAACCTGGCCTACTATGCCTGCCATTAACAGTCCTGAGCTTATAAATCCAACGGCTGTTAATCTTTTATGAGGCGGGAACATTTCCCCTGCATACACTAGCGCAATAGGTGCAAAAGCAGCAGCCACTAGGCCTTGCACTCCTCTGAGCATAATAAGCCCGTAAAAACTATTCACAAATCCTAGCGCAAGCGTAACTACGGTTAACCCAATAATGCTGGCTACTAAAAATACTTTACGTCCATATCTGTCTGAGAAAGGTCCATACAAAAGACAGCCCAGAGCATAACAAAGAGAAAATGAACTCCCAATCCAAGCCGCCTCACTCGGGCTAATTTGAAAGGCATGTGAAAATACTTCGGATAATGGAATTGTAATATACATGCTAGTTAAAATAACTAATCCACACCAAAATAAAATAATCGTCATTAATGAATAGTTCTTATTGTAATTCTGAACGTCTATCGTCTGATTCATAAAGTGAATATCCCCCGGTTTACTATTAATTTGCAACAGTGATGCCTTCCAAGACATGGATCAACAAATCCTTTATGTAATCCGCATCCGGAATTTTTTTATAGATGAGAATTTGAAAGTAAATGGGACCATAAAGCAGATCTAAAGTTATATCCAGGTTAATTGTTGACTTCAATTCTCCCTTATCTATGTCTGCTTGGAGTAATTGTTTGGCTTCATTTCTTTTAGTCATTAAAAACAATACGTAAAAATCTTTCGCGATTTCTTCGCTCTCTGTAACTATAGTTAAAGTGGATTTCCCGATTTTGCTATTGAGGATACGAGCTAAAGCTTCAAGCTGTTGTTTAAAGTTAACCTCAATGGATTTATTGCTATCAAATTCAAACTCTGATTCTACGGTCATTAGAAAAGCGTCCAATACAAGCCGTGCTTTATTTTCCCACCATCTATAGATGGTTGTTTTGCCAACTCTAGCTTGTGCTGCAATAGCCTCAATCGTTAATGATGAATAACTGTTAGATTCCAACATTTCTAGAGTTGCAGTAAGAATCTCCTTTTTACTTCGAGGTTCTTTGTTTTTCACGTTCAATTTCATTTCACCTCCTAGATGTTATTTATTAAAAGTATGTAATTATAGAACGATACGTATCGTTTCATTTGTTACATTATCTTATATCATTTTCATCAAATTTAAAATAGCTAATTTGAGAATTATTATTTTCTGGATTTAGGCATGCGTTAGATGAGTAAACATAACTTGTGCATACAAAAACTAACGCTTCGGAATGGTCCGAAGCGTTAGTTTTTGTGGATATTTGCAATTTAGGATTTGATGACTAGTTTATCAACTATAAACATAATAAAAATAATAACAAAAATAATTACGATAATTATACCTACTGGTGATTCGAAAAAAATGAGCATGAAATAAAGTAATATCATCTCCCAAAATGACCAGTCAAAATCAACCATAGGTTCCACCTTTCTGATAATCTTGGCGAAGTGATTAAACCTTCCTGTTCGTGGGACTTGTCCCGAGTGTTATGCTTGTAAGCGTTCCTATTCTATCTTATCAAGAGTCCCAGGCCACTCATTACATAAGGACGAACAATGTCCACAAGTAAATCGGTCTGATCAGCCTCCCCCTCAATTAACCAAGTAAATGCAGCGCCATAGATCGCTGAACCTGTCATTGCTGAAATGATCTTTGTATGTTGGCGGTCTGCGATATCATAATTAATCCCTTTCAAAAATATGTTTTCAATGATTTGCTGCAGCATATTTTTCACTTTCTCATCCACTAGCTTAGCAATGGATTTAGAATCCATTCTGCATTTCTGATAAAAATCAACGATGTACTCATGAGTCAACAAGATCAACTGATTACATATTTCATCTGAAAACTCCCGTGCATTCTTTACTTGTTCAGGAATCATTTCATGAAAAGACTGTTCTGTAAATTCATCGAGTAAAGCATATTTATCTTCATAATGGGCATAAAAAGTAGCCCGGTTTATCGTAGCTTTCTGTGAGATATCTTTTATTGTCATTGAATCAAATCCTTTAGTCTGTAAAAGATTTCTGAAAGCTTCTCTTATTAACAGGCGAGTCCGTATTACTCTCGGATCTTCTTGATGTACCATCTGAGTCTCCCCTTTCTAAAACATCAATTATCGGAATGTGTTGTCTATGCAACTCTTTTCTTACAATGACGGTTGTAAGCATAATCTTGTCATACTATTATCTTATCAAACAGATGTTGCTTAAACAATCAGTGACTAGTTAGTCGGAAGGAATGATAATAGTGAACATAAAACAAAATAGGCTTCTAATATTTGGCGCTGGCGTAATTGGCAGTTTATACGCTCTTAGATTTGCACAATCGGGGTTTGACGTCACTTTACTGGCTCGAGGAAAAAGGCTGGATGAACTTAAGCGGAAGGGTTTGAGATACAACGACAACGGTACGATAAAGCAACTATCCATTAAGACGGTCGAAAAGCTTGTAGATGATGACATCTATGATTTTATCTTTGTTCCTGTACGATATGATCAGGCAGAATCTGCCCTGTCTGCGATCAAAAATAATCAGAGCAAAACAATAATTACACTGACCAACACTATTGGTTATAATTCCTGGCTTGAAATCGTGGGTGATCGGTTACTTCCAGGATTCCCTGGTGCAGGTGGAGACATTAAAGAGGATATTTTATACGCTCAATTTGGTTCCAAAACTTATTTTGGTGAAATAAATGGACAAACGACCGAAAGAGTTAAGGAGCTTGCTTTGATATTCGAAACAGCTGAAATGCAGTATGAAATACAAAAAGATATTCAAGCATTTCATGTTTCACATGCTGCACTCGCTGCAGTCAACAAGCATTTTTATACGAATGAAGGAATGGTAGATATTGAGACAGCAATAAGCGAAAGCATTCTTAGCAAAGTAGCTACAGATATCAAACAAAATCTTTACTTGGTAGAGCAAGCTGGAATCTCTGTAATCCCGACTGAAACGAAGTCAATGGGAGAACTGATGGAAGAAGAGATTATATCCCGGTATCGGCAGATGCTGAGTGATGAGTTTATCATTGATGTTAAGTTTGGAAACCAAGCTGTCAGCAGAAAAGCAGAAATAATATTATTGGATGAAATGTTTCATGAGAAGTTTTCGATTTGATCCAAGCAAATTTTTTCCATAAAAGTTATCAAATGAGTTCACACCCCATATTACTTAATACTAAAACAATGTAATATGGAGGTGTTAGATTGCCACTGAATCAAGATCAGCAGATCTTTCAACAAAGCACAACAACTCAAAGCTGGGGAAATATCCAGGGACAGACCTTAGTTGCAGGCCAGAGTAGCTTGAGAAGAGGAATGAACTATAAGTTAGGCGCTCAGGCTATGGCACAAATCAATAATTTATTAAATAAATGGGCTGAATTAAAAATATTGGGGAGTGCCGAAGTTTCGCTTCTTCTCCAAGTACAGATACAAACGCCCCTGGATCTATTCGACGAAGCCGGGCTAGCCGGTCGACTTCAAGCCGTTCTTAAAGCGGCGGTAGCGGCTGGATTAAGCATGAATATGACAGTTAAAGAGTTATTGAAAATCCTGAAGAATAAACCGTCAGGAAATGGTTTATCCGGTGAATTGATTGAGCTATTGTTAGAAGAATCAAAGCTCGAAGGTTATTTGTACGCCCAATTTGCGGTTGGTTTTATGGCGTATGCCAATTTTGTTATGCTTGGTAATTTACATAAGACAGCTACTCTAGGGGAATCTGGATTCCAATTTGTCTATGAGGCGGGAATGGGATTTATTGCGGGGGGTGGCTATAGAGGTGGCATCAATTTTAAATTCCCCGATCCTGCAAAACTGGTCAATCGTTATGGGGACCGCTTAGTTGAGGGCATTGTTAATAAAGCTATTGACACACAGCAGGAACAAGCATTAATGCTCGGTACTATGCTAAGGATAGGAGTGAAATCAGCCTATGAGGTCAGTAGACAATTAAATGAAGGTACCGGGAGCAATAACGAAAAACTAGCGCAAACCGTTCTTACATTTATTGGCGGACAGTTCCAATCGTTGTTCTTCTTGACTATGAATGTGTTCTTTAAGGAAGAGATCCTTCGTTTAATTGGCCTTGCTTCTTTACCAGCTGAACAAACCTCAGAAGTCATTCAAACCCTGAAAGGTTTTAATTCTTTTCAGTTAGTGCCGGATAACCATGAAATTTTTGTTCGTTTAGACTCATTATCAGCATTAATTCAAAACGAGCAGCTTAAGAAGGAGTTTGTCAGAAGTATTTCTGCTTTGTGGGTATCAGCTTTGTTGCTCCCCCTTGCAGTGCAAGCGGCAGATAAAGCAACCATGCCTACTTTTACGGCACAATTGTCTTACCAACCTCCTCCCGCTGTCAAAAGTGCAATTAATACAGATTTGAACCGTCCGTCTGACACAAATTTGAACCAGGGGGATCTTCTATCATTTCTACTTGATAAACCTTTGACGCTTACCATACAACATGTAGATAGCGTTCGGGAGATAGCAGCAATTCTCAAACCTGCCGTTTCAGGAACGGCCCAAGATGCAATGAAGTTCTTATTTAGTCACTCATTTCCTTCGACTACAGGGGAAAACTCTTTTAGATCAACACTTGGAGCCATAAATCAAGCTTTCGATCATTACGTGGATACGGAAATAAGTGCTAGAAAAACTGCAATCTCGAACACTTTGGCTGGCGAGGAAGAGATTAAGATTCTATTTGAGCAAGCCCTGATTCCCTGCATACAACTGACTTCTGATGTTCTAATTCCAGAGATCGTTAATGGATTTCAAAATTTTGACATAAAAACTATGCAAGAAGCATTATCCAGCGTATTACTCACAATGCTTGGAAGAAGCGTTATTCATGTCATGGACGGAATTCAGACTTCAGTTAATAAACAAATCGAGGGTCTTCTTCGCGAAGCTGCTGGTCAGGCTGCAAATGTTCTTGGACCACTTGGAGCTCAAGATATTTTAAAGAAACCGTTGGAGGCAGCTGTTAAAATTATTGCGGAAATGGTAGCGCCTTTGACACCTGAAGCACAAGAACAACTTTTTGAGAATGCTCTAAACATATTTACTCCAATAAAAGGTAACGCCGTGGACTTCGCCAACCATTTGCAAAGCGATCCGATGTGGATGCCTCAAATGGCTGAAATAGAAGCAATAGCCAAAATTTTGATAAATCATTTAACTGATCATATGATTCAATTCGCTCTAAAACTGATTCCAGCGTTGTTTCAAGCCTTGATCGATGAGCTCCTGGCCATAATCGAACACTGGCTAAATGTAATAGCCAAGATATTAAATACTATTACCGATTTCATAACTAAGTTAATGCAAGAAAAATTAATGAAAGAACTGATTGAACCTGTAATGGAAATCGCTGAAAAAGCCGCTGACGTATTAACGTTTAACATTTTTTCTCTAATCGGTGCCGGTAAAGTAAAAGATGAATTTTTCAAAGGGTTAAGAGGAGCAGTCGAAGCTATAATTCAAGAAGCAATCATCCCTCCTGTTGTTATGACAGTGAAAGAAATCAAGTTCAATCCTCGTAAGCTCGTGGATCTTTGCCGAGACGTTTCCGACTTTACTTTTACTAAATTTTCTGAGATTTTTAACGATTATATTTTTGGGGAGATCCAGAATCAACTTGAAAAAGGTTTAAATATGAAAAATTTCAAATTGGATATTAAAGTGCCCGTTTCTTTTTCGATTGACTTACCATGGCCTTTAGGGTCACAATCCTTATCTCATACGTTTAGACTTACAGATGTCCTCATTCCGTCATCAATCGTTTTGGACATTGTAATGAATTTAATACGTAACAATCTAAAATTAGGAGGAACATCGGAGTATCTTTTCCAAATGGTTGTAACAACTATCGATAATTTCAAAAAAGTAGATCAATATAAATTGGATATGGCAGATGCTTTGAAAAAGTATAGTAATTAAAGGAATATCTTTTAATTTTTCAACTTCGAAATGCTGCCTAATTGAAACCTTCTTCGCATTGTTGTATCTTTCAAACTAGCACCACCTATCGGACATAGATGACGCTAAATGCAGTATTATTGCACTTTTGGTAGGCTAACGGTCTTCATAGCCACTATTTGCATGAAATATACCACATATGAACCTCTTTATAAGCAATAGCGTCACTGGAGTCCGAAATGTTGTTCACAAGGCTGAAAATCAGAAAATAGTGTCATCTGAGTCCGAAACCCTCAGAGGCTCAGATAACGATGACACTGTTGAAGCTGGCGGCTACCAATAAACTAAAAGCAGCAAAAAACTAAGAGCAGCGAATCTCTCTTCATTAAGAGAATCGCTGCTCTTCAGTTTTTTACGATGCGACAGTCTGTTTTACTCAAGTGGAGAACGTAGTTTTCACTGTAGCCCCATTGGACTATTCATCCATATGAAATTTGACAGGTAACCTTAGCAATCGCCTGCCTCTGCCTATTGGATCAGCTCAAGAAGTTCTGCAACATTCGCCTTGTACTGTGGCTTGAAATCATCTGATTTCATATAACCCGCAAGACTGAATAAGAACTGTCTGCCTTCCGGCGTATCGCTAACCTTATCAGCATCCAATGCGCATATCAGCAGGTTGCCTGCTCCTACACTGCATTCCACTAGGAAACTCAGCTTATGATTGCGTTCAAAATTATCGATAGTCTGCACAACGGGATTCCAATCGCGGTCAGCTGCATCCATGATGAGCGATTTCGAATTCTCAACAATACTCCACCAGGGATAGGTAGAATATTCCTCGCTCGGGAACTCACGAAGCACCGGGTGCTTGTTATCAATCAACAGCCCCATAGTACCAATGGGTACTGGCCGGTTCATGCTCTCTGAGATCGAGCGGAACATTGGATAACACCAGAAATCTGTGCAGTAATAACCTTCAACGGCATTTTGGAGAGATTCCGGTTTCGGCATAAGCAGCACATTCTCACCTTGCTCCAGCAATGCAAGCGCATCATCAGACAGCTTGTCGAAGACATGGACACCTTCCAGCATGTTGCCACTCTTCACTGGATAAATCCACAGGTCGTAACTCTTACGGATATCTGTTCCCTGTATGGAGAGGGACAATACGATAGTACTCATACGGTCAACTTCAGGTAGTTTTATTGCCAGATCGCAGATATCGATATAATTCGTTCCTGCAGGTACGTCCACCTCGGTTGAACCTGCGGCGAGTATACCATTATCCGCGGTAAGCTCCCAATGCAGTTCAAATGCACTCGGCATACCACTGCGGAAACAGCTCAGTTCAACATGGGCATCGAACGATTCACCAGAGACATAGTTATACTTAGGGAATCTTGCCAACAGAACGGCATCATTACAAAAAGTTCGCCAGTCCTCCGGACTTATCATTCCTTTGGAATCCATAAAGGCGTCGAGGACACCCACCAGCGCCGTTCCCTGGCCACTGAAATCCTGCAAATCAAGCAGTTGGAAGCCCGCAAGCCGCCGGGAGCGGAATGCCGCCTCAAGTTCCTCTTTGTAGCAAGCTACTGCCAGTTGCCCCGAGGATTCAAAATATTTGGCGGCCAAATGACCCAACCCTTTACTTTCCAGTCGTTCACGGAAAATTTTGAAATTCTCAGCTTTGAGCGGACCGTTGTATTTATCGATTTCCTCATAATTAGGATAGGTAGCATACTGTCCGATCTCATGCGAGATTACCGGAATGTGCGGTATCCATTCTGCGGAAGCGTCTCCAGCCTTCACCGTCTTGGCTTCCGTACCATACTGGATCTGAATCTCTCCGCCAGCGGCAGCTTCCATCCCCTCTCCGTTGAAGAAATCCTGAGGGACGATCTGATCGTCATAGTCTTTCATCGTGCCTGGCAGATCGATCTGGACATGACCTAATGGAGCATCACACATCGCATAGGAACCTCTGAACAGCCGATCTCTGGAGAAGCGCACGCCGCTGAAGAAATCGTCATGTTCCAGAATTTCTGGCACCCATTGGTGGTTATTGGACCCCTGTGTATAGAGAATCCGGTTATCAAATGCTTTATAGTCCTTTAGGAAGGAATCAATCTTGGCTTTGCTGCCCCATAGCTCGTTGCCAAGCGACATCATCACGAAGGAGGGGTGATTGCCAAAAGCCTGAAGTATGGCATAGCCTTCGCTGATCAGATAGTTCTGCTCCGCTTGATTATGTCCCTCGTCGGTTTCTTCTGTGATTGTTCCCCAGAATGGAAGCTCTGGTTGCATGTAGATACCTAGCATATCCGCTGCGGTGAAAGCAGCTTCCGGCGGACAGCAGGTATGAAAGCGATAATGATTGATGCCGTAAGACTTGGAGATGCCAAGGATTCTTACCCATTCCTCGACGTCAGTCGGGGCATAACCGGTAAGCGGGAAGATCAGGCCGTCATGTTTGCCGCGGAGGAAGGTTTTTTCTCCGTTGATTGTAAACTTATCGCCCTCTGCCCGGAATTCCTTCAATCCAAAAACGAGCTCCTGTCGGTCCGTTATATATCCATCGCTGTCTTTCAAAACAAGGTTTATGTTATAAAGATTGGGAGCGCCTTCACTCCAGAGCAGCGCGTCTTGACCAAGCTCATAGTTGACGGAAAAACGACCCGGTGAGACTGGGTACTCCCTCTCGTCCACAGCATGTGTATTGTCGCTGTTGAAGCTCTGAGCAGACACTGTAAGTATAGATTCGTTCCTGCTGTCCAAGGTTGCCGTGATTCGGACTGAGCGTGCTGAGAGATCCGGATCGAGCCGGATGCCGCTGAGCCGTGACTCACCATAGAACTGAAGCTCCATACGTCCGGTAATCCCATTCCAGTTGGTCTGGGTATCCTGCGACGTTAAATGTCCACCTTTGGTTGGGTAACCAGTATTGTCCACACGGATGGTGAGCGTATGATTCCCAGGTTGAAGCTGCGGCAACTCGTATATATGTGGGGTGTTCAGACTGTTACGGCTGCCTATTTCCTGATTGTCCAGCCATAGAGTCGTCAGCCTCGTGCGTTCCAAATATAGGAAGCAGACTTTGCCGGCTAGTTCTTCCGGAATGACGACCTCTTTTGAATACCAGACTTGCCCTTCAAACAAATACTCATCCGTTAATGCGCTTACTAAAACATCCTCGTTCTTCGAACCTTTGCGTGCGTAGGACGTTGTTCCCGGCAGTGTGATAACATCTGTAAAAGGCAATGCCAGTCCTTGATTTCCCTCATCCAATTGCAACTTCCATTCGCCTTCCAGGCTGATCTTTGTCTGCAAAATATCACTCCTAATAATGATAATCTCTGAACTCCTGAGGTGTAGTGCCGGTTGTTTTCTTAAAAAGGAAGGCAAAATAAGCCGCGGTTTGAAAGCCCACCTGCTCGGCAACCTCGTAAACCTTAATATTGGGGTCACGAAGTAGTTCCTTGGCTTTGTTCATACGCGCTTCCTGCACGAAATCGGAAATCGTCCGGCCCATTTCTTTCTTGAAGAGAACACTTAAATAGCTGTGATTCAAGTGAAACTGCTCAGCAAGCTGCTTTACAGTCATGTTCTCATGCAGATGCTCCTCCAATTGGCGGGCGACTCGCTGGATAAGGTTATGCTGCTGAGCGACCTGCTCTCTTTGATTAAGCTTAACATATTGCGCCAAATATTCCAGTACGACCTTCCTGACTTCATCTACGCCTGTACAGTCGATCAACCGCTGCCACATGAGGATGTTCAACTCTGTATCCTTCTCATGTATACGCTTCAGTTTTCTGGCTAGTTCGCTAAGCAAACCCATTCCGAAAGCCTGCACATAGGAAAAGGACACAGGCTCTCGCGCAAGTAACACTTCGAAAGCATGGTTGAAATAAGCGGAAGCTTTATCGCTCTCTCCTCTGTCCAATAGCTTAACGATTTCCGGAATGTATTCTTCACGCAAGCGGAAATCATGATATTCGTTCATCAAGTTCCGGTCGAAATAGAGGATTTGTCCGTAGCCGGCCAGTCTGGCACCGGCCATCATATGCCTTACTTCCTTATACAGCAACGGTATTTCCGTCCAGAACAAACACTCTCTGCTGATTCCGACCGAGACGGAGGCTTTATACTGCTCTCTTAGGATGTCTTGGATAAACGCAAGCTGCTTCTCAAGTCTTGCCCGCACCAATGGCGTTGCGTTCAGCACAATGACGGCAAGTTCATCCGCTCCTGTCTTCCCTATATAGGTACCGGAGAAGCCAGATAGACCAGTCTTAACGCAGTTCAATAGCCCTTCGCTAAGCAGGATCCGATCCTTGGCATCATGCGGATTATCTAGGAACCTGCGGTCATATCCGAACAGGAATAATGTTGCCTGCCATTCCCCAATAGGCAGATCCAGCAGGCGCCGCCAGGATTCGAGCAGCTCATCACTGTGGATCCAGCCTTCGACCATATCTTTGACGAAACGTTCCTGCAGCACCTCATAGCTCTCTGTAACTTTCTCCCTAAGTACAGTGGTTTCCTGTTCAATCTGTTTTTTCTTCTCAACTACTTCTCTGAACGCAGCCAGTTTCATTTCGAGTTCTTCCGTCTTGATGGGCTTCAGAACGTAAGCTTTAGCTCCCAGATGTATAGCCTCCTGCACAAATTCAAACTCGTCATATCCACTGATCATCACAGTCTGTAAAGACTGGAGTAACGGATAATCCGCTCTGCATCTTGCGAGCAGTTCGATCCCTGTCATACCGGGCATCGAGACGTCAGCGATCAGCACTTCCACAGGAGTTTCTCCTAGGATTGTTAGTGCTTCTTCACCAGATAATGCAGTTAACGGTTCCTCATACCCCAGAGCTTTCCAGCCAATATGACGAAGAAGCCCTTGAATCTGCATAGGCTCGTCGTCGACAATTAATGCCC
The DNA here is from genome assembly GCF_037974255.1 of Paenibacillus sp. FSL R5-0636. Taxonomy (NCBI): domain Bacteria; kingdom Bacillati; phylum Bacillota; class Bacilli; order Caryophanales; family Paenibacillaceae; genus Paenibacillus; species Paenibacillus sp. FSL R5-0636. Next base: position 3,507,200 of record NZ_CP150232.1, on the reverse strand, counting down.
GCATTAAGCTCCATCCCCCTTTTTTATCTCAGGACTTTCCTCGCAAACAGGGATATCAATGGTTACACAAGTCCATTCGTCTTCTACACTGTCAATCTCAAAGCCGCCCTCTGTGCCAAAATACAAGGCAAGACGTTCACGGATATTGTTCATCCCGAATCCGTTTTGCGTACCCGTGTAGCTGCCGGTACGGATCTGTTCCAGCTTCTCACTGCCAATCCCTTTCCCATTATCAAAAATCTGAAACTGCACCGTATTCTCCACTCGTTTGATCGTAATTTGTATAAAAGCATGAGTTCTAGTTGTGATGCCCCCGTGCAGATAACAGTTCTCGACCGTTGGCTGTAGAATCAGCTTAATGCTGTACAGGTCAAGAACGTCAGGCTCTACCAGCCACTCTACGGATACCTGACCGGGATAACGCAGCTGCTGAATTTCGATATACGCCTTAAGATGCTCAATTTCGTCACGGATCAGCGTCACATTAACCCGGTTATTGAGTGCCAGCCGATAGAATGTCGTCAGCGCATCTATGGTTCGGATTTGCAATTCGTCCTGCTGATCTAATGCCCGCCAACGGATCAGACTTAGCGAATTATAGATGAAATGAGGGTTAATCTGTGCCTGCAACGCCCTGAATGATTGCTCCCGCTCTTTGAGCATGGCCTCTGTATGTTCTTCGACCAGTTTTCTCAAACGGCCAGACATGGAATTGAACAATATCTCAAGTTCACCCAGCTCATCGTTGTCACGGTTTCTCACTGTAACTTCGAAATAGCCCTGTGAGATATCTGTCATTCGGATGCCCAGCTTGCGGATCCGCCAAATCACATTTTTAAGTACAATCATGATTAGAAAGATGGACAACAGCAGGAAAAATGCAATACCTGCTCCGATATAGTACATAATCCGCGTAGACTGCTCCTCCAGTCGGTCAAGATGCACAAGCGCGGCAACCGTCCAGCCAGACTTAATCTCCTGAGTGATCAGCATCATCCCGCTTTTTGTCGCCGATGTTTCCAACGAGTTATTCCAGTACTGACCTAAGGAGGATGAGGATAACCGGCTGCCAATTTCAGAGGGCTCCGAGGATGCAATAATTCGTTCGTTGTCGTCAACAATATACAATTCTCCGGCCCCTTCAAAAGGATGCTCGAACGATTCCATGAAGACACCGTTATAGTTCAGTAACAGGTACACAATCCCGTAAACATCTCCATATGCGTTCAGAATTTTATGGGATACTACTAGCTTAGTCCTGTCGTCAGCTGCATTAGTCCATACCAGATTGTCTGTTGTGCGAAGCATTTTCGTATACCATTCCCGCTCTCGAATTCCCGAAAGGCTCCGTTCTTCCGGCTTCCACAGAAGCCCTCCATCTTGCACTAGTGTATCGTTGGTATGATAGATCCGGAAATTCTCAATACCTGGCAAGTATTTACTGGTGAGCAGGAAGGAACGGTCCACATAATTGACCGTACCCAATTGTTCATCGATATCCGCATAGTCCCTGGCTAATCTAGAGATCAGCTCACCATCCGTAGCCGTCCGGGTAGCCAGCAGATCATAGCTTTGCTTCCTGAATTCAATACTCTGCGCACTTTGCCGAACGGCTTCCCTGATCGTAAGCATATAATTGGCCCGCACCGTATGAAGCATCATGTACCCTGCACCTGCAGCCAGCAGTACGGTGGGGAGAAATACAATTAGTCCGTAGAATAATACAATCTTACTCCTCAGGTTCATAGAACGGGTCATACGGATGATCCATTTCTCTATTTGTTGTTTAATCATAGATTTCCCCCATGAAGTGCAAAGGGAGCCCCCTCCAAGTGAGAGGTGCTCCATTAATTTTTTTATCGTTTAAGATCCGCGACTGAAAGAGCATCACGGTTGTCTATTGCAAGGCGGTTACTTCCTCCTTGTACGTATCCAGCCACTCCTGCTTGACTTCACTCCAGTGCCCACGCTTCTCTAGTGCTGCTTGGAAATCGCTCCAATTCTTCTCGAATTGCCCCTCGTCTTTGGCCATTAAAAGCTTGGCTCGATATTCCTTGCGGATATTTTCGATCTCCGGTGAATATTTCTCCCATGCGCCGCCCTGTTTCATCTGGAATAGATCATAAGACTCTGCCACGCGGATCGTTCCCATTTTGCCGATAGCTTCTGTGAACTTAATTGTCTTAGCAGCTCCGGCTTTTCCTGCATCCTCTGTGTTCCACCATGGGTACCATTCATTGCTGTAAGAGGCAGTCATGTAAAGCTCAGGGGTGACTTTAGCTTTTTGTGCGGTGTCTCCGGAATTGCGGCTCGTCTTGTAGGTTTCGTCGGTGAATTTCCATTTGCCCAACGGTTGATCAATCCAATCCCAGTATAATCCCGCCGGTCCTTCATTAATGACCTGCTGCTGCTCGGGTTTCGGCTGCAAGGTATAATCGAAGAATTTCAGAATAGCTTCCAGATTTTTAGTTTTTTCACTAACATAGACATCATAGCCTGGATTCGGATTGGTAACCTGATTAATCCCGACTTTCTCTACACCATCCACTTTAGGAAAAGGGATCGCTTCGTAAAACCACCCTGGCTCTGTTGGGCCGTCCAATGTCTCCCAAGCTGAGGCAGGAATGTTCCAGAAGCTGCCGACATTGAAGGCAATACGACCTGATTTGTTCTTTTCTGTATACTGTTCTTTTTTGCTGGTAACGACCTCTGGATCGATCAACTTCTCCTGGTACATCTTGTTCATCCATTGATAAGCTGCTTTATAATTGGGATCGTCGTAAGCGAATACAAAATCATCGCCGCGTTTATCAACGCCATTACCCGCTGTAGTCACCCCAAATGCTGTCAAAATTGCGTTTTCATCGCTCCAGCCCAGATTATCACTAGTGTCCATCAGGAATGATAGAGGAATCAGCGATTTGCCGGAAGCATCCTTCTCTTCTGCGGCTTTCCGAAGGAAGGTCTCAACTCCTTCTAACGTTGCTAAGTCCTCTTTGGTCATACCTGTTTTCTCCAGCACATCACTTCTGACAATCCAGGCTTGAGATGCCCAACCTGGCCACGGATCTTCCGGGTTTTGGTCAAACCAGGTAGGGATGGACCAGATATGGCCCTCATTATCCTTCATAAGTTCCAGATACTGCTTTGGAATAGACGCAAGTCCTGGATATTTGTCAGGCATGTCGAAATACTGCTCTAGCGGCATAAGCTGTTTCGACCGGTTCATCGCGCTTTTGACCGTTTCGTTTCGGCTGAAGATAGCTGCATCCTCAAAGCCGCCAGTGTTTATCTTCAAATTAAGTGCAGTCATCGCGTCGCCTTGGGTGGTTTCCAGCTTCACATTTACTCCAGGCTCCTGTTCACGCCAATATTTCTGGACCATACTATCATTATTGATGGTTGCCGTCCATCCGAGCCAGAGATTAAAGGAAGTCGAGCCACTGGCGGGCTGGTTATTTGACGTTTCATTGTCACTTCCAGGCTTGTTCGCAGTATTCCCACCTGATCCGGAGCATCCGGCAATAGACATCAGTAAGGTTGCTGCAGCCAAGGCGACTAGACCCGTTTTTTTGATCATCATTGTTTAATTCCCCCTGTTCTATTATTGTAGATCAACCTTTTACTGACCCTACAAGAACTCCTTTCACAAAATATTTCTGCAGGAACGGATACACGCACAGGATGGGGATTGCACTCACCATAACGACTGCCATCTTAATCGACATCAGCGTAATATTCTGCATTTGTGAGCTCCTCGCCAAAGCTTCCTGGTTGGTATTCGAGCCAAGAACAGCGGATAAATCCTGAGCAGCGAGCAATTGCTGCAGGAAGGTCTGCACCGGAATCAGATTCTGCTTCGTGACGAAGAAAGCACCGGCGAACCAATCATTCCAGTGTCCCACTGCGGTAAACAGTCCCAGCGCTGCAAGCATAGGTTGAGAGAGTGGAATAATAATCTGAATCAGAGTACGAACAGGACCGGCTCCATCTAGTTCAGCGGATTCTACCAGAGCTTCAGGGATTCCCTGTATAAACTTCAGCATGACAAACATGTTCCAGACCGAGAACAGCCCGGGGAAAATATACACCCAGAACGTGTTGATAAGCCCGAGATTATTAAGCTGAATATAGAAAGGAACCAGTCCTCCACTGAATAACATGGTTAAAAGAATATAGCCTAGTATCGTGCTTCTTAAGGGAAGACCGCGGTAGGACAAGCCAAATGCCACCAGAAGTGTGACGATAAGTCCTGCGAATGTGCCAATGACTGTCCTAGCGATTGTAATTAGATAAGACTGCCGGATAATTTCATTTCCTAATACGATCTCATAATTTATTAATGTGAAATTCTTGGGCCATAGATACACGCCACCTTTGGCTGCACTTGCACCGTCATTCAGTGAGATTGCCAGCATGTACAGGAATGGATATAGTACAGACAAGCACAGACCGGCCAGTACTATGACGATGACGTATTGAGCTATTTTTTCACCTCTGCTGAGCTTCATATGCCATCACCATAATCCTTCACCATTTATTTTTCTGGATAACTGATTAGTCGAAACAACCAATATCAAGCTGATCACTGAGGATAACAGTCCTACTGCGGTCGCCATCCCAAAATATCCCTGCTGCAATCCGTTGCGGATGATATACGTATCCAGTACATCCGCGACCCCTTGATTAGCAGAATTCATCAGCGGATAAATCTGATCCATCCCTACAGTAATCAGGCTTGGGATACTTAGAATTAGCACAATCGATATCGTCGGTAGAATACCCGGGAAGGTGATATGCCGAATCTGGGCTAGCTTTCCTGCCCCCTCTACCTTGGCGGACTCATACAATTGCGGATCAATCGTTGTGATCGCAGCCAAATAGAGAATCGTGTTCCAGCCGGTCTCTTTCCACAAGCCGCTTAATATAACCATGGGCCGGAACCACTCCGTGGAACCTAGAAAAAATACGGGATCACCACCTGCTTTCTCGATGAACTGATTGACCAGCCCACCATCCAAAGTCAGAAAAGACTGCAGGATGTAAGCGACTACAATCCATGAGAAAAAATGTGGCAAATAGCTGACCGATTGCACGAATCGTTTAAATACAGGCCGGGTTACCTCGTTAATCACCAGCGCCAGCAGAATCGGTGCCGGGAATCCGAAGATGAACTTAAGCACGGATATATATAACGTGTTTTTGACAACAGTTAAAAACTGGGGATCTTGCAGGAAAGAAAAGTTGTCTAATCCCACCCATACGCTATTCCAGATCGAGGTGCCAATCTGAAAGTCGCGGAAGGCGACCTGAATCCCTGCCATCGGAATATAGCTGAACAGAAATAGCAACAGAACTCCCGGAAGAATCATTAAATATTGCCATCGGTACTTGTAGAACTTAGCGTACAATTTACATCCCTCCTTGATATTTCTATCATAAGCTGCAGCGGGAACCCTGCCTATATAACAGTGATTGGTTATCTATTGCTCTGATTGGATATTTAAAGCGCTTACGTTGATAGACAAGCTCCGCGCGCACGCAAATAAACGCAGCCTTAAACGGCTGCGTTACATTTTTTATGACGAAAGCTAAATATTGAAATTCAAATTAATATTATTGTTAATGTATGGCTTTATGCCCTGCCGGTTGAGATGCCTTGGAATAGCGGTTCTCAGGCAATGGAATACCGAGATTTCCACGCAGGGTGCTACTTTCGTATTCAGTGCGGAACAGACCCCGCTCTTGCAGAATCGGCACTACCCGATCGACGAATTCCTCCAGTCCGTTAGGAACAGCAGCTGCGATCATAAATCCGTCTGCTCCTCCACCCTCAAACCAGGTTTGAATCTGATCCGCCACTTGCTCAGGTGTGCCAATAAAGCTGCTGCGCGGGGTAGCGGATTGTAAGGCGACCTGTCTTAGTGTTAAGCCTCTCTCCTTCGCGTCCTTTTTGATTTTATCCGTGCCGCTCTGAAAACTATTGCGCCCCAACTCGCCAAGCTCAGGGAACGGTGCATCCAGCGGATATTGCGAGAAATCATGATGCTCGAAGAATCTGCCCAAATAGTTCAGTGCATTCTCAATCGTCACGAGACCAGCAACCTCCTGATATTTGCGCTCTGCTTCCTCTGGTGTGTCGCCAATGATTGGTGCAATGCCAGGAAAGATCAGCACCTCATTCGGATCCCGGTCAAATGAAGCTACCCGTGTCTTAACATCGCTATAGAATGCCTGGGCATCTTCTAGCGTTTCGTGGCCAGTGAAGATAGCATCCGCTTCCTTTGAGGCGTAATTTTTACCAACTTCTGAGGAACCTGCCTGAAACACGACTGGCTGCCCCTGCTTCGAACGAGCAATATTGAGCGGTCCCTTCACGGAGAAGAACTCACCTTGATGGTCCAGGGTATGCATTTTTTGCGGATCAAAGAATACACCTGATTCCTTGTCTCGGACAAACGCATCATCTTCCCAGGAATCCCATAATCCGCGCGTCACCTGCAAATATTCGGTAGCAATGCGGTAGCGCTTGCCATGGTCAGGATGCTCTTTTTTGCTGTAATTAGAGGCAGAGCCTTCCAGCGGTGAAGTCACCACATTCCAGCCGGCCCGGCCTCCGCTGATTACATCCAGTGAGCCGAATTGACGCGCGACAGTAAACGGTTCACTGTAGGAGGTGGACAGGGTACCAACCAGACCGATGTTGGTGCTGACGGCGGCGAGTGCGCTAAGGATGGTCAGCGGCTCAAACCGGTTAAGGAAATGCGGAATGGACTTTTCATTAATGTACAAACCGTCTGCGATGAAGATCAGATCCAGCTTGCCTTCTTCTGCCTTCTGTACCCACGCTTTGTATAATTCAAAGTTTACACTTGCATCCGGCTTAGCATCAGAATGGCGCCACATCGACGTGCTGCCTCCTACTCCATGCAGCAGTGCGCCTAGCTTCAGTTGTTTTGGTTTGGTCATGTTCATTCCTCCTAAAAGTTTTGTGAGCATACGATTCCCAGGTTTTACTTTGTGCAAAACTCACTTTATAAGCATTTATTGCACGAACGATGCATTGGCAGCGCCCTGCTTGATTCGCTCGATCTGGCCAAGATGCCTTTCCACATGTGCGGTGAAGCTATGGACGATATCGGAAATTTTCACGATCTCCCCCTTGAAGTTAATCCCGCTTTTCTCCCAATCCTCTGCGCTGAGCCGTTCAAACAATAGACTGTTATAATAAAGCAGGCTGCGGAACAACTCCAGGCTATCGGAAGCATAACCACTGTTGGCGTACTGGCCGCTGACCCAAGCGTCCTGATTGAAGACTGGCAGCTGCGCAGTTGTAGCAGCGAGAATATCACGGATGCGGAACGAAACCACAATGCTGTGATCAGCTAGATGAGCCAGCACCTCAGTGACACTCCAACTTGTTGGTTCCGCCTTCCATTTCAGCTGTTCCTCTGTTAACCCTGCAGTTGCATGCACCAGCTGGTTGTAAGTACTTAAAAAATTACTGATTTGAACTTTGCTCATTAAATCCCCTCCAATATAAAGCCTGCTTGCGAATGATCAGGTGCAAAACGTGATAACGAAAAAGGTTGGATGTTGTGGTTGGTAGCTCCACTTGTCGCCATATCAGCAAGTATTTCACCTACAACACTAGAAAATTTAAAACCATGCCCTGAGAACCCTCCGGCTACCAGCACATTGGAGTGGAGCGGATGGCGGTCAATAATGAAATCTTCATCAGGCGTATGCTCATATTTGCATACAGAACCTTTAAGTAATCGGCCAGCTGCACCCGGCATATAAGACTCCAGTACTCTACGAAGGTCTTGCTCATCGCTGGCTTCACTGCCAAAGGGAGCAAGTAGTGTGCCTGGTTTCCATTCCAGCCCCGTATCGTGCCGGCCGATCTTCAGACCGGTTCCATCAATGCTGGGAAAGCCATAATAGCCACCTTCCTCAGCCCCTAGCGTGAAGCCAGGGAAGTTACCGGCTGCAAAAGCAGGTGAGCTCTCAAACCAGCCCACAACTTTGCGGATCGCCTTGATTGGCAAATGCACAAAAGGCGCCAACGCACCAAACCAGGCTCCGGCACTAAGGATAGCTGACGCTCCGTGATAATCGCCGTTTGTTGTATGAACTGTCACACTGCCTTCGCGGGCGGTGATGTTTACTACCGAAGTGTTCGTCAACAGCTCCGCACCCTGTCCAAGGGCAAGCTGGCGGTAGGCGGAGATACAGCGCTCGCTGTACAAATACCCGGCATCTGGTTCATACATTGCTGCGAATGTTTCTGGAATGTTCAATCCCGGCCAGCGCCGCCGGACCTCTCCGGCATCCAGATGCTGAACCTGCACCTTCCGTTTCTTCGCTTCCGCGAGACGACCGCTGAAGGAATACACTGCACTATCTGCTAGATTCAATACGCCCGAGCGGACAAGCAGTTCTATTCCGCTCAACTGCTCGGCTTCTTTCCATAAACGATCTGCCCGCAGAGCCAAATCAATGTAAGCGGGATCACCACTGTAAGCGTGCCGGATCAGCCGGGTTTCCCCGTGATGGCTTCCCTGTGTATGTGGAGGATCAAAGGCATCAATTAGCAGCGTCTTCACTCCGCGCCTCGCAAGATAGTAACCGGCGCTCATGCCCATCGAGCCTGCGCCGACGATAATTACATCGTAACTGTTATGTTCAGCTATAATTCTGCACCTCCATCGGGACTGTACTGCACTAGGGAACGAACAGCTACATCCGCAAGGAAACGTGCTGCCACAGGGAGTGCACGTTCATCCAGATTGAAGGCCGGATGATGCCATTCCTGGCTTCCTTCAGTGCCTACAAAAACGAACAGTCCGGGTACCACGCGCTGATAGAAGGCGAAATCCTCTCCAGCCAGAGAAAGCTCTGGCTGAATCTCACGGTAACCAAGAGCTTCGACCGATTCAACTCCAAGCGCTGCTAGGGAGGGGTCGTTGATAACCGGAGGTGGCCCTTCTATCCAGCGAACGGTAGCTTCTGCTCCAAAAGCCGCTGCTACACCGACCGCCACTTCCTGAAACCGGTTCAGCACTTTGCTGCGCACCGTTTCATCAAAGGTGCGGATCGTCCCTTCAAGCACGGCTTTTTCGGGGATAATGTTCCATGAATTGCCGCTGTGAATCTGCGTCACACTGACCACCGCACTCTGCAGTGGGCTGACATTGCGACTTACAATGGACTGGAATGCCGTCACAATATGCGAAGCCGCTACAATCGGGTCTATGCCAGCTTCCGGAACGGCAGCATGAGAACTGCCACCCTGCACTTCAATCACAAACCCGTCAGCTGCTGCCATTAAAGGACCCCCCTTAATACCGATGGTTCCGACTGGCAAGTCTGGCTTGTTATGCAGCCCGATCACTGCCCGGACGTCTTCTAGTGCCCCGCTAGCAATGATTCGCTGTGCACCCTGCGCCTTCTCCTCCGCTGGTTGGAATAACAGGCGCACCGTTCCCTGTAATTGCTGCTCTCGCTGTTTCAATTGAAAGGCGGCACCCATCAAGGCAGCCGTATGGAAATCATGCCCGCAGGCATGCATTTTGCCGGGATATAATGAAGCAAAGGATACTCCGCTTTCCTCCTGGATTGGCAAGGCATCAATATCTGCGCGCAGTGCGATGACCGAACCAGGCTTTTTGCCGCCAATCTCTGCGATCACGCCGGTAGACAGACCGTATTCTACGATCCTGACTCCTGCCCGCTCCAGCAGGGAAATGATATATTCTGTTGTGCCATATTCTTCATTGGACAGTTCCGGGTGCCGGTGCAGATGACGGCGTATCCCGATTAATTCTTCTTCAAGCGCTTCCGCACTTAACTCTTTAGCTTTACTTGTCATATACAGTCACCCTCCTTTACACGATTTCCTGTGTGATACCGAGCCCGCCCGCTTTATGCCTCTGCCGCCACTTCAGCGATTGCTTCGCTCAATAGCTCAAAGGATCTGAGCCGTTTGTCAAAGGGCTGTACATTCGTCGTTATGATGAACTCCTCGACACCGGATGCCTCTGAAAGTTCCAACAACTGTTCACGGACAGATGATTTAGTTCCTTTGGTAATCTCCGGTTCCAGCTCTTCAATCGTGTAGGCTTCATTGCTCTGGCGGGCAAATTCTTCCGCCTGTTCCAAGGTCCCTACTGTCAGCTTCTTCCCGCTCGCCAGTTGAATCCGGATCAGCTTATGCGCACCTGCCAGTTCTTTCGCTCCCTCCTCAGTCTCAGCCACCACTAACGATAAAGCGATAATCGCTTGCGGTTGTCTGCCCTGTGAAGAAGCAAAACCGCTGCGGTAAGCACGAATGGCATCCAGCGCTACCGCCTTATCGCTGTTAATAAACAGGGAGAATACGTACGGTAACCCCAGTTCAGCGGCAATTTCCGCGCTGCTTACACTCGCACCAAGGACATACAGCTCGGGAGGAATACCAGGAAGGGGACCTGCCTTCAACCCTGCCAGCGGATGGTTTTCTTCGAGGCGGTTATGTACATACTTTTCCAGCTCGATGATTTTGTCCGTCAGGTCTGGGGTCTCAGCTTTTCCCTGCTGCAGTGCCTGTGTGCTGCGTGGGAGTCCACCGGGAGCACGTCCCACACCGAGATCCACTCGTCCAGGAGCCAGTGTAGACAGCACATTGAAGTTCTCCGCTACCTTATACGGGCTGTAATGCTGGAGCATGATTCCACCGGATCCAATGCGGATTCGCTCTGTTTTAGCCAGAAGATGTGAGATAAGTACTTCCGGGGAAGAGCCGGCTACCTGCTCGGAGTCATGATGCTCTGAAACCCAGAACCGGTGGAATGCAAGCTCTTCGGACAATTGTGCCAGCTTGACCGTATGCTGGAATGCTTCCTCCGGCGTTTCTCCCGGATAGATCGGACTTTGATCAAGTACGCTGATTGTAATAGCCATTGTTTTTCCTCCTATATGGAATAGTTAAATTCAGGTGTGATCCGCTTCAGGAACTGCTTCGTTCTTTCTTCGCGCGGATGGTTAAACAGCTCTGCCGGAGTCCCTTCTTCAACAATGACGCCTCCGTCCATAAAAACCACATGATTCGCCACATCGCGAGCAAAGCCCATTTCATGAGTCACCACAATCATTGTGATGCCTTCCTTGGCAATTTTACGGATGACGGCCAGCACCTCACCCACTAACTCTGGGTCCAACGCCGATGTGGGTTCGTCGAACAATATAACCTCCGGCTCGAGCGCCAAGGCACGGGCAATGCCAACCCGCTGCTGTTGGCCTCCGGACAGCTGACTTGGATAGGCGTCCAGCTTGCTGCCAAGACCAACCTTTTCAAGTAGGGCGATACTCCGATTTTTCGCTTCGTCCTTCGGAAGCTTTTTGACAATCAGCAGTCCCTCCATCACGTTCTCCAGCGCGGTTTTATGGCGGAATAAATTGTACTGCTGGAACACCATTGCCGTTTTTTGCCGGAGCAGATGAATCTCCTTTTTACGGGCGTGCTTGCAGTTCACTTTGAAATCGCCGATGGCGATCTCTCCGCTGCTTGGCTTCTCCAGATAATTCACACAGCGTAAAAGTGTCGTTTTGCCTGAGCCGCTGGGACCGAGAATGACGACAACTTCACCCTTCGTCACCGTTAAATCTATATTGTTGAGCACCTGATTCCGACCGAATGACTTCGAAATTTGCGCAAGCTTGATCATGCTACTCCACCTCGATTGTACAGATTAATTCTTTTTTCAATCAGCGACGTCACGCGTTCGATCAGGAACGTAAGTCCCCAGAAAATCAGTGCTGCCGCCAGATAAGCCTCAAAAAACTTCCAGTTCGTTGAAGCAACAATTTGCGCCTTAGCATTGATATCCACCACCGAAACGGTAAAAGCAAGGGTAGATCCATGCAGCATACCAATTACCGAATTTGACAGATTGGGCAGACTCGCCGCCAGCGCCTGAGGAAAAACAATCCGCCGCAGTGCCTGGGGCGTGGTCATGCCGATAGAATGTGCCGCTTCCAACTGACCGCGATCCACCGCAAGCAGACCGGAACGGACGACTTCGGACATATAGGCTCCCGCTGTAATCGAGAACGAAATATAGGCAAAACCGATCATCGGAATCGATACTGACCTGAAGCTCCAGCCGAACTGTACCGCCAGACCATCGATTAATACGGGAAGCCCAAAATAGATGAGCAAAAGATGCGTCAGCATCGGTGTCCCGCGGATGAACGTAACATAACCGACAGCCAGCGGATACAGCAGCGGAATTCTGTATATCCGGATCAACGCTACAGCCACACCAATCACAAATCCAATGAGTACTGAGACAACAGTAATAGATAAGGTCACAGGAATTGCACTTAAAATTTGCACCAGAGCAGTCCAGATAAAAGATGGGTCCAGCTTCATAATCCGCTACCTCCTTTACCCGGTCCAAGTTCAGCAATGATGCGGCGGTAGGACCAGCTTTTGTTGATTTTGAACGATTTTTTCTCCGGTGTATTCCGTTTCTCATGCCGCAGCAGCCGGCGTTCTGCTATAAGCAGCAGTTTCTCGATTGTAAAGCTGATGACCAGATAGATTAGCGCAAGCGCGATATACGTTTCAATAAAATGCTGAGTTAAGCTGCCTAGCGTCTGTGCTTTACCTGACATTTCCATCACCCCAAGAGTAAAGGCCAATGACGTATCTTTCAGTAGAGCAATCACCAGATTGGAGAATACCGGAACTGCGATTCCGAGCGCCTGCGGCAGCACGATTCGCGTAAAGGCTTGAAACCCCGTCATTCCTGTAGCATAAGCAGCCTCTACCTGCCCCTTATCCACCGCCATTACAGAAGCCCGGATCATTTCGGACATGTATGCCCCCGTATGCAGCCCGTAAGTAAGTATCACAAAAACAAGCACGGGAGTCCGGGTCATATCGACATGAACCAGCTTCATAATTTCGGGCAGACCATAATAAAACAAGAAGAGCTGGATAAGAATCGGAGTTCCCCGAAAAAAAGAAATATAGATTTCGGAGATGGTTTTTAACACAGGCACTTTATAAAGTCTTGGCAGAGCTACGAGAAAGCCGACAATAATTCCTGTCAGTAGAGAACAGGCGACAATCAGAAGCGTGGTGCTTAAAGTCTCTAGTAACTTAGGCAAAAACGAAAATACAAAGCTGATATCAAACTGTGCGCCCATATATTCCCTCCCTTCCCGTGCTCACCGGCTCAATCATTTAACCGAATCCGCTGTAACATCCGCACCCAACCATTCCGTACTAAGCTTGCCTAGTGTGCCGTCTGTCTTCAGCTCTTTAATCGCACTGTCAATCGCATCTGACAGCTTTTGCGAATCGGCATCATCCTTACGGAAAACATAGAGAATGTCCGCGGAGGACAGCTCGTCGCCCGTTGCTTTTAGCTGATTCTGCGGATCAATGATCGGCAGGACAAAATCTGCAGCCAGCGTTGCGTCCACACGCCCAGTACTGATTTGTGCGACGGTATCATTCGCTGCACCATTCTGATACACGATATCAATCGCATTGTCATTCTCTTTATTGTAGTTCTCGAGTATTTGTGCTTGTGCACTCGTTGCACCTACAAGCACCTTTTTCCCTTTGAGATCATCAAGCGATTGGATTGAATTATTATCCTTTGCCACTACAATGCGGTTTCTCCAGTGGGCATAGGCTTCTTTGTTAAAAGAGTACTTCAACTCCCGTTCCGGATTTTTCTCCATGACATGGGCGACCAAATCGATTTTTTTGGTTTCCAGGCTCAGCAGCAGATTGCTGAAATCCATGGTTTGAAATTCGAATTCATATTCTGGCAGCTGCTTATCGATTTCTTTGAGCAGCTCCACATCAAATCCGGTGAGTTTGCCGTTCTCATCTATGAAGCAGACTTTCGGAAAAGCAGTACCCGTGCCCACAATGATCTTAGTTACCTTAGCCGAATCCTTTGCCGGTGCCGCAGCTTCTGCTGTATTTCCATTCTGATTGCTGCTAGCACTGTTACTGTTGTTTCCGCAGCCGGCAATCGCCAGTGTCAATATCGATGCAAATACTAGTGAAATGGACTTTTTCATTGTTTTATCCCCTTTGAATGAACTGTGGTTTGTCTGTAAGTGTTTTTTTCAGCAGATACATAATGCCGTCACCGTTCTGCTGATCCAGTTCTAAAAACCGTTCGTACCCCCGGCGTTCATACATTTGAACCAACCACGGATGTTTCTTCGCCGTTGCCAGCGTGACTGCAGCCGAACCTAACTGTCCAGCAATAATGTTCTCTTCCACCCATTCCAAAAGTTTTCCACCATAACCTCTGTTACTGTAATCTGGATGAGCAGCAAACCATTTAATAAAAGGCAGTGGGCTAATCTTCTTAATCTCTTCTTCCTTTGAAAGGGTTATGGTCGCAACTATCGTTCCGTCAACTTCAAGCACATAACACTCATTCGTAGCTATATTGTCTTCAATAAGCGCCAAGTCGGCTGTGGCCGCCGGCCAATGCAGCCCGAGTTCACGAATCAGCTGATAGGCACGATATGTAACATCCAGCAATTGCTCCGCATCCTTCAGTTCTGCCAGCCTGTATACCTCACTCATCACATGCCCTCCAGCCTTTCGAAAATTAACTTTATAATCCCTATCGAAATAGTCGTGATTATATGCAATTAACTTTATCACTGCATGTGTCCATGCGCTAATAGAGTTTTTTAATACATCTATACAATTAGTCGATCTCCCACTTTACCAATCCCCAGTTCTAGCAGGGTTTTGATGAATTCTGCGTTCTCTCCATTTAGCGAAATCAGGCTGGTTCGCAAGGAGATGCCTTCCGTCTCCGCAATATCCACCCGGATCAGTGACCCAACCGCCACTTCCTCCTGCACACTGAGGGCGGGAAGAAAACAGATGCCTGCTTTTTTCAATACCAGCTTTTTGGCTGTCTCCAGGTTATCTACCTGATATTCAATCTTCGGCGGCTGTTCCATACTCTCAAAAACACGATGCAGCCGCATCCAGTCCAAAGAGCCACATTCAAAAAAAACCAACGTCTCCTGGCGGATATCCTCCAGTGAAGCCCGCTGTGCTTTAGCAAAGCGGTGTCCCTCATGTACATACAGTGAGATGGGGTCCTCGCAGAAAGGAAAGGTTTGAATTGCCGGATTTACGATCTTACGGATAAAAGCCAAATCAAGCTCCTTCGATTTCAACTTTTCAGTCAATACTTCCGTAGAAGCTGTCATCAGCTTGATTGTGATATGAGGATATCTGCGCTTTAAATGGAGCATCAGATGGGGCATTAAATAATTGGAAACCGAGACCGTACTGCCGATTCTCAGTTCATTTGGAATGTGTCCCTTAGCCTGAACCTGATATTTACCGTTCTGATAGATCTGGAGAATCTGCTGGGCATAGGGAAGAAACTGTTTACCTTTATCCGTCAGGTTAATCTGCTTGCCCAACCGATCAAACACTTTGCAATCCAGTTCCCTTTCTAGCGATTGAATCCGGGCCGTTACTGTCGGCTGTGAGATATATAGAACTTCGGCCGCTTTATTGAAGCTTCCATAATGGTTAATGTAGACAAAAGCCTCAATATTTTCAATGTTCATCCCTAATCCCCCTATGCTTTTATTAATTTTACTATTCCGATGTAAAAACAATGAATTAAAGCGATGCTACCCTATAGATTTTGTTTATATCTTAGTCATCACCCTATTTTTTGTCAACAATTAATTCCGTGTAAATCAATCGGATTTTGAACTGAAAGTCATGTTTATTTCATATAGAACTTTTCTATTCCTAAATCAGAATTATGAAACCCCTCTTATACCACTAGGATTTATCATGTATAATAATTTCATTCGAATGAACATTACATTTGTCTGAAAGGGGATAGCGAAAACATGTCACAAAAGATCATTATCCGTGAAGCGGAGAATAAAGATCGAAATGCTATCGCCGATTTGCTGTTAGATGCATACCACCAATATTCGGAGATCATGCCTGAGCCGTTGTGGCTGGAGTATCGGAAATCGCTTCTTGATTCCGTTCATGGTGATGCCCCGCTCGTTCGGATCATCGCTGAAATCGACAAGAAAATCGTTGGTAGCGCACTCTTGTTCAGTTCCTCGGAAACGGCTTACGGGAAACCGGAGCTCGGGATTCACTCCCCTATCCTACGTCTGCTAGCCGTATCTCCATCCGCTCGTGGTCTTGGCGTTGCAACCCTTCTGATTCGCGATGCTGCACGGAGATCACTACAGTTGGGTGCCACCACCTTGAACCTGCACACCTCGGAAATGATGTCTTCAGTCATCAAACTGTACCAGCGCTTAGGCTTTAATCGTGCGTATGAGACCGATCTTATGAACGGTGACACTCTAGTACAAGGCTTCCGGCTAGACCTGCTGTCCTCCGTCCGTTCTACAGCGGGACAAATATAGAATTCGAGAATTCTTAAATATTTGTCTTTTAAATATAAAAAGAAGCCTTGGAAAGCTTACCCAATGATCTTGTGTGATCGTTGCGGTGAACTCCCGAGGCTTATTTATTTTTCTTTTTTATAAGTAATTTCTTTAAAACTCACAGTGATTTCCCCCGTATTATCGGCATCGCCCATTCGAAGATCTGTAGAAACGGTAGCACGGGAAGGGATGGACGAAAAGCTTGCCCCCTTCTGCTTCTTTTTTACATCATAGAGATAATAAGAAACATCCTTAACATTAAGCCCTATATTATCCTTGTGCATAAGTTCTACAGTATAGGACTTTATCACGGCTACATTAGCGTCCATCCACCCCACAACTTCAATAGCCGTATCTTCATGATTGCCTTCAGTCTTAATGGATCCGATGGAAAGACCATCCTGATTATAAAAATTAATTTTTTGTGCAGCTATTTTCAGATAATCGATATCGATGTCAAGAATTCGGTTTTCGTTGATCTCTGCTGTATCCATCCAGGCAATCGTGCCCGCCGGGTTCCACTTTATTTTCTCAGAAGGTACATATTGCTCTTGTGGTAACGGTACAGTACGTAGCGAAACTCCTTTATTATCGTAAAAAGTTAATTCGCCGCTCTCATCATCATGTACAAATCTCTTAAAAGTTGGTGAGAGGAACATGGATGGCGCCCCGGTCGTCGAATGTGGGATTACGCGATATTTCAGAAGATGGACATCGTCCTTTCCTGTTTTCAGATCAAAGATCCATACATTGCCGAGATAACTCTGCATAAACAATTTTTGCTCATCAGCTTTCCATTGAAATTTATAAATGTAATCATAATCATCAGAAAGCGGCCAGAAGTTTTCCCGAAGTCGTTCAATCTTTCCTGTAACAACATTATATGAGGACAAATGATATTGCCCGGCTTTTTTCGTCACATCCGATTCCAGAAATAATAGATGATCCTCATCCAGCGGGATTAGCATATTATAGTTGCTCATAAAAGCATTATTCCATCGATTATTGGAATCGTTGAGCTCTTCGCTCCATTTCACCTTTACCTCATCCGTAGCAGGATCATGGGCTAATAAAGCGTTGACAGCATTATGGTCGCCATAGAAAAGATGAATGGTATGATAAGAGATCCCTTGCAGTTCAACTACTTCTCCACCGTTTAATAGATAGTTATTTTCGGATAGGCCCATCGGTTTGGCCACCAGATCTCCAATAGAGTTCCGTTTTGTATTAAACTCCAAACCATTAAATTTTGCTTCCGAGAACAGAATCTTTTTTAACTCGGCAGTTGATTCCTTAGTAATTGTGTAGCCTGTATCCGTTTCGTTCACATTCATTAACATGCCTTGCTCGCTTGTCTCGTTAATCCATAAATGAAAGGCATATTTATTATTATCTGAAATTAGAACGATATCGTAGTTAGGCGTTGCGGTATTTAAATTCCCTGGTATTTGTTCAGCGGTACGGATGGCTCGGACGAAAGTATCTATGGTTTCATGATCTGTGTATTCATCCTTTATGTTAGCATTCACTGAACCATGTGCTAGAGAGTTTGCTAATGTGATTCGCTTGATGGTCTCATCTAATTTTAGATTATCTGATTCTACTTGTTGATCATTTGATTGAAATAAGGTAAGCAAAGCAGCCTTATCCGTTTCTGATAACTTGTAATGCCCATTTACTCCTGATTTGGTGAAAAGACCATTATTATTGCCCATAATCCAGAATGAGAATTTTTCGTTTTCTTTACTCTTCAATTCAACAGTAACCTCATAATCAGGTGCTGCAATATCAAGCTTCGCGTTGTCATACTCAGCAGTATGTATAGTTTTATTGAAACGTTCTATTAGCTTTTGGTCCGTTATGGTTATTAATCCGCCGCTATCATTATGGATTGTAATGGAGTCCACAGAACTCAGATCGATTAGCGTTTGATTCGCTTTATCTTTATCCCCTGTATTGACACATCCAACAAAGATTATTGAAATAACTGCTAAAAGGGCTAGTAGATTTAACTTTTTCATATAGGCTCCCCCTTCTTATTCTCTCTTCTTTAACGCCGGTTAGAGGATAAAGTTGCAAAAAATGAGATTTTGCACCTATTTAAAAAGACCTAAATAAGCCAAATCTAGCCTGTAGCCATTGGATCAGATTCTTGATCTGAGCAAAGTTACAGTGTCTGTAGCGATAAAAAAAGCCACCGCACAGGCCTGTTCTCCTGTAAGGCAGCTTCTTCTTTATCTCAATATATCTCTTACAGCACCTGTCAGCACACCAATAACTTCTTGCTCGGTGGCCAGCGGAGAATCTCCTTCTACTGTGTGGGCTAGCATACCGGCCGTGGCCGCAAAGGCTACAGTATGCTGAGGATCAAAACCTTCCAGCTCTCCGTGAATTATACCACTGGCATATGCATCTCCAGCCCCGACTCTATCAAGCACCGGAAAGCTTAAGGTCTCGGAATATGCGAAGCGACCGGATTTGAAGATATAACCGCGCAACGAATGGCGGTTATCTTCATGGATGGACCGATGCGTTCCTGCTATCGTACATAGACTGTAGCGTGAAGCTACTGCGGGAATTAGCTCCTGAAGTTGTTCTTCCCTTGAAGTTCCCTCGGGCTTCATACCAAGGATTAGCATTGCGTCTTTTTCATTCATCAGCACGATGTCGGCCAAATGCAGCATGTCTTCGTAATGGAAACGCGCCAGCTCATAGCCTCTCTCTCCCCAAAGCGATGGGCGGTAATTGCAGTCAAAAACGACTAGACCACCGCGCTGCTTAACCGTTTCTGCATAAGTTTTCATCGCTTTTCGCACACCGTCGTTCATTGCCAGCGTTATCCCACAGAAATGAACAGCATCCGCGAGGTCTGCCAGCTCTGCGAATGGATAAGTGCCCGGAGGAGCAGTATTGAAGCTGCTCTCCGGGCGACCGGAATAAGTCACTCGGGAGGGGCGAGCCCCGAATCCGTTTTCAAGAAAGTACATCCCTATACTTGAGCCCCCGCGCTGGATATGCTCCGGCTGGATACCCAGTCGCCGAAGATAGGCTGTTGCTGCGTCACCAATAGGATTCGCAGGCAGCCTCGACACCATGCTTCCTTGATGTCCGTATCGGGACAATGCAGACAGTACATTGACGCCGGTGCCGGAAAAGGAATACTTCAGCAGGTTACCCTGAGATAACAGTTCAAAGCCTGGTACCTGTAGCCGCATCATTATTTCACCAAAAGCGGCGATATGTTTAGGCATATTGATCCGCCAGCTTTTTCATCGTCCGATACAGCTGTTGTATGTCCGCCACTCTCGTTCTTCCGCTCTGCGGATCGATGATCGATGTATAGACATGGGGAATCACCTGCGGCACTCCTGCTTCCAATATAATGGACAAGATCTCTTCAAAGTTGTCCAGATCGATACCGCCGGTCGGCTCCAGCGCAAACCCCTCTTCCGCACAGGCTTTGGCCACAGCGATTAGCTCCGCTTTACGGCTCAGCCCCTGCATCGGAAAATACTTTAAAGCATTTCCGCCCATATCCCGAACCAATGCAATCGCCGCATTTACGGGAATTACAGCTGGTACAGATTGTGCCGCACTGGCCGGGCCGGTGGAGATATTCACAAAACCAGGTTGTCCCGTTGGTGCGATCATGCTGTTAATCCAACTATCTTTCGCTCCAAGGTTGGCACGGGTCGCACCAACTGCCGGGAACACCTGATTAATATGGCTGCCAGCATAGGATTTGACAATCTCTGCAACAACAGCAGCTTGCCGATTATCACCCGCGCCTAGTCCTATCGATACCGCACCGTCAATTTCCCGCCCATATGCCTCCATCGCCTGCACGGCTTCCTCTACCGTTGCATAGTCTTTGGACAATACACCGACCAGTACATAACCTTCGGCGGCAGTAAACACTTCTTTGGCATTTTCTATATCCTTAGCCAATACGTTTAAGGCCACCCGACCTTTATAGAACCGCTTGTTAATTTCAGACATTGCTTGCCCCTCCTGTCAATTCCCTTATCCTCGCAGTAATCATTTCTATGTCATCACCCATTAGCGGACGCGGATCAATATCAAAATAACCTTGCCTTACCCCATAGTCTCTAGTGTAAATAGCCACTTCACCTTGTTGAAGCTGCTGGGATAACTCAAGTGCTGTTATTGCGCACTGATTCGGGTCCACATGGATGCGTCCACGGTAAATTGCCCGGCCTGCTTCATCCTGCACGATAGTTACCCGAATTCCGGGAAGCCCGTCGAGCGGCATCAGCAATTGGAGCGTAACTTTTTCCTTTTCGCTTGTATCCTGCTTGTGAGCATATTCATCCAACGCCTGCATCAGGCCGAAGGATGTTTCCTTACCAACCTTCATGCTGCGTCCAATGCCGTGAAGCTGCACTTTCAGCCATTCAATATAAAGACGTTTTCCCGCCACAAGTCCGGATGTTGGACCTTCTATGGCTTTGGAGCCACTGTAAATGACCAGATCGGATATTTGCACATATTTTTGCAGATCCTCTTCCGCTGCAGCATCTACTATAAGCGGTACGTTATGAGTTTGGGCCACAGCCCAAGCTTCCTCTACAGAGATCATATTCTTCTGAACGGCATGATGAGATTTGACGTACAAGATAGCCGCAGTCTGATCCGAGATCGCAGCGGCCAAATGCTCCGCCCGTCCTTCATTGGCATAACCTGCTTCCACCACTTTACCGCCACCGAGATAAACCATGGTTTCCACTGGTGCACCGTATTGTACGTTATGACCTTTTAGCATTACAATTTCATTTCTAAAAATGCTATCCTGATGGAGCCGCAGACTTGTACGAATATTACCGCGGGTTACCAGCGCCGCCACGGATAAAGCAATTCCACTGGAAGCCGAGTTCACGATCACCGCTGCTTCAGAACCTGTATGACGTGCAACATAATCTCCCGCTTTATCCACCAAATCGGCGATTTCCACATAACTCTGTCCGCCTTGACGCATAGCTTCCATCACCGTATCGGTCGGTGCCGATACCCCGAGGATGCTCATCCGGCCGCTTGCATTAATAACTCTTTTCAGGCCGTATTTCGCATTCCATGTATTTGTCACCTATGATCACCCCTATTGCTTGAATGGTTTGCTGCGCTACCCGGCGTTCCCCCTCAGAATCTACCAGCTCAATCTTCTCATCCGTCACACGAAAAAGGGTCAGATTCGCCTTGTTATTGATCCGAATCTCCCCAAGTTCCGGGCGTCCCAGCCACTGGGCTGCTCTGCTCGTCACCCGCGCAATTGTTTCTTCAAGGGAATATCCCAGTGCAAGGAATTTGTTCAACAGATTCGCCATGGAGTAGACGGGACCATTCATACGGTTGCCTCTGTATATGTCCGTGCTGATCGTATCTGGATCAATACCGTTTTGTTTGGCCGCCTCGGCCACAGCGAACGAGAAGCTAGCCGTACCATGTCCCACATCCAAGTGAACTCCACGCTCAATAGCATCTTTTAGCACCTGGAGCGGTCGATTCTCCTTATCGAATAAATTGTTGCTTTTACCATTTAGATAATGGGTTATCACGTCGTTGCGTTGAAGTAGCGGTAGAACCTCACGGATATCCGGCGGAGCGGAGCCAATATGTACCATCAGCGGCAGCCCGGTCTTCTCCGAGAGCTCCAGCGCATGATGAAGGGGTTGAATGCCATTGTCACCCACTACGCTTTTGCTGATTCTGGCCTTCAAGCCTACGATAAATTCTGGATAAGCAACTACCGCCTGAAGCACCTTTTCATGATCAATCCACTCTAGTTGGGACAACTCGTCAATTCGCATTAGGCCAATCTTTGAAATGTTAAGAAAAGCTAGCAGTTGCGTTGCTGACTTTTTCCCCGCCTCCGCCAGCTCACCCATCCGCTCCGCTCCGCAGCTGCCTGCGTCCACGAGCGTAGTCACGCCGCATCTGATTCCAATCTCATCAATCTCGTCTCCATACGGATTCAGTTCTGCAAACGCATGTACATGCAAGTCGATCCAGCCGCTAGAGACATATGCCCCATTGGCTTCCACGACCTTGAAACCATGGTCTTCGGCGGTGCCACCGGGAACTATCTGGACTATGTTGCCATCAGCTATGACAATGTCCATTTCCGTTCCATTCAGGACTTTCGCCCGGCGGAGGAGCAAACGTTCTGCTGTCATCGTCACACCTTCTTTCCAAATTCAGAACATTACCGTCCTAGGTCTTTCCCGCACACTCTATAACACAAACAGTCCCAATGGATGTAAGATCTTTTTTCACAGGGACTGTTTGGATGAACTATTTAATCTTTATTACTACCGTGTTCAGAGCCGAAAACCCTTCAAAAAATTCACAGCCTGGCGGATATCTTCCTCCGGATTAGTGCCAACCTCCCGTTCTATGGTCAGGAATCCTGTATAACCGATGTCGTTCAGCGCTTGCAGATAGTTGTTCCAATCAACAGAACCCGCTCCGAGCGGAACTTCACGGAATGCCGAGCCGGTCTCGGCCATTTCAGCGATCTTCTCATGGTCTAATGCTGGTGCTTCATAACCATATTGACCGTAAACATCGCGCGGATCGATATCGGCAAGCTTGAGACCATCTTTAGCATGGGTGTGTACAATGTAATCTTTTAGAGTATGAACACCTTGCACCGGATCATCACCAGTCACCATGACCATATTGGCCGGATCAAAATTAACGGAAACCCCTCTGGAACCCAGACCGTCGAGGAAAGTCTTCAGACGTGCAGCGGGTTCTGGCCCAGTCTCAATCGCAAAATAAGAATTCATCTCATGTGCATATCTGCTAAGTTCCTCACAGGCAATGTGCATGGTTTCATAAATTTTACTGGCTGGGTTAGAGGGAACAATACCGATATGTGTAGTTACGATATCTGTACCTAGCTCCTTAGCCAGCTCCATAATGCGCTTGGACTTTTCAATTTTGGCACGGTTCTGGGCAGGATCCTGAAAGCCATGTCCGCCTAAATCTCCAACGAGGGCAGAGATTTCTAAACCCAGCGAAGCAATGTAATCCTTCCATTCACGGCGTGCTGACTGAGAGAGAGTAGCGGGATCAAATTCGCCTTGCACCGCATAAATCTGAACTCCATCTGCCCCAGCTTCTTTTGCCTTACGCAATCCCTCTTTCACTCCAACCTGAAAGCTGTCTACGATAACACCGATTTTATTAGTGATAATTGGTTTAACCATGGCAATAATCCTCCAGTATAATGAATTAGATTTGGTTCCAAACCCGCTTGATGTATTCCAGCCCCAGTCTTGTTCCCTTACGGCACTCTTCCATTCCCTCAAATTCTACAGAGATATATCCGTCGTAACCGCTTTCTTTAACGATTCGAATTACACTTGGCATGTCGATGTCTCCTTGACCAACGATGGCACCTCTCAACCAGTTCCCACCGGAGGATTGGAACCAACCTTCGCCAGGCTGGCGGTCTTGTGGACGAATATAGAAATCTTTGAAATGCACCATCGAAGCAAGCTTGATGTTGTTAGGTACAGCTATTAGCGGGTTCTCATCTGTGCACAGGAAATTCCCAATGTCGAGTGTTGTACGGAAGTTGTCTCTTCCTACGGCATGAACCAGCGCCTGTACACGATCGCTGTGCTGAATAAAGTATCCATGATTCTCCACACTGGTCGTAATGCCCAAACCTGAAGCATAATCGGCAATTTCTCGGCAGGCTTCAGCCAAACGTGGAAGCTCTTCCAAAAAATGCGTGATGGATAGATCGTTTGAGGAGGCTACATCATGCCGCATCCGCTGAATGCCTAATGCCGCGCACACGTCTACTTCCCGCTTTACCCGCTCGACTTCCCGCTGCATTTCCGCTGTCTCTAGCCCGGCAAAGTTCGCCCCGATAGCATAATTGGATAACTCTAGTCCACGACCCGCTGCTGTTCGTACAATCTGATCAATTAGCTCAGGATTTTCAACCAAATTGATACCCAAGGGTACAATCTCCGCATGTTCTGCGCCCAGATCGGCGATCGTCTCAATGACTCCTTCAAGCGTGAGCTCACCCGTCGAAAAAGCTGAATGCAGACTGTAAGTGCTGATTCCTAACTTCATAGTTTCACCTCTTCACCTTTGGCTGCGGATTCATAGATCGCGCCGAGTACCTTCATGATTGTAACGCCGTCTTGCACAGGACTAATCGGTGTAGAGCCGGTACTGATGTTGCTCGCAAAATGATTAATTTCATTCTGGAATGCACTGTTGAACTCAAATCCTTTATTATCAGTCTGCGGATAGGTATTGACGATCGTATCCGCCTGTTCTTTAACGATGACTATCTCAGGATCGATTTCAAAACCACCCTTGTCCCCGTACAGGCGTACTGAGCGCTCGTCTTCTTTGGCATGCAGTGTAAAGCTGACATCGACCATCAGCGAAGCTCCATTCTCAAAGCGAATTAGTGCATTTGCTAAATCTTCCACCGTATTGTTCGCTGCGTCGTAATCCGCGGCTTTATAGAAAGAGAGATTCTTAATATTAGAACGATTGCCGAGCTTCCGGTAGGTATTGGCACTTACCGATACTGGATTCGGACGGCCCATCAAATACCAGCAAAGATCGATCACATGGACGCCAATATCGATCAGCGGTCCGCCGCCTGAGCGTTCAATATCACTGAACCAGCCGCCGGGATTGCCTAGTCTACGGAACGTCGTTGCCTTTGCATAGTAGATTTCGCCGAATTCTCCTTGTTCCACCAATGTCTGAAGGAGCTGGGCATTGGAGTCATAACGTCGTACAAAGCCTACTTGCAAAATCTTGCCGCTCTTTTCCACTGCTTGCTGTACCTGAAGCGCTTCTTCAACCGTACGGCAAAGCGGCTTTTCCACAAGCACATGCTTGCCTGCCTCAAGCGCCGCAATGCTGATCTCGGCATGAGAGTTGTTCCATGTGCAGATGCTGACTGCATCTATTTCGGAATTGGCCAGTAGTTCACGATAATCCGTGTATACCTTCTCGACGTTATATTCTGTAGCAACTTCGCGTGCACGCTCTTCATTCAGATCACATACCGCATATATGGTTGTCTGCGGATTATTCCGATAAGCACTTAAGTGCATGCCGGAGATAGAGCCCGTACCTATCACGCCAATTTTGATCTTATCCATTAACACTCGCTCCTTTATTTTGCATAGGTTATGATTCGTATTATAATGATTTCAACCCTAAACACCATGCAGAGCCTTGCGGTTTCATTTGTACAATTGTGCTATAGGAGGTGCAGTCTATAAATGTTGGACTATGATAAACATCTACAGGAACCCATGGACATGCCGGATCCCGAGTTTCCGATTAAAGTACATACCCAGCGTTTCAACCAAGAAGGAGTTATGTTGTTCCCACATCACTGGCATGAGCATCTTGAGTTTATATTTATTGAAAGTGGTGAGGCTGTTTTTGAGTGCGGACGAACACCGATCAACGTTCGAACTGGCGATTTAGTTGCTGTGAACAGCAACGAGCTGCATTATGGGGTAAGCGCTTCTTCTGATTTATTGTATTATGCGATTATTGCAGATACTTCTTTGCTGCATAGTGCGGTAAGCGATGCTGCCGAAACCAAGTTCATCGCCCCGATTCAGCGGAACCAGCTGCTGTTACGTAACCATATCCGGGGGGATCAACATATTACAGACTGTGTGTTGGCGATTATCCGGGAACTGGAACGTCGCGAATTTGGTTACGAGCTGGCTGTCAAATCCGAGTTATACCGCCTGCTAACGCTGTTGTTGCGCAGACATATCGTCACCGTACTCTCACAGGCTGAGCAAGAGAGGCGTATTCAGACCGTTGAACGCTTCGCACCTGTTTTGCGTTATATCGATACCCATTACCAGGAGCCGATTCAAGTTGACGAACTTGCGGCGCTAACGGGTCTAAGCCGCTTCCATTTCAGTCGTCTCTTTAAGGAACTAACTGGGCATACGATATCGGAATATGTAAATGCTGTCCGTTTAGACCGTGCAGATTATTTGCTCCGCCATACCCAGCTAACGATTTCTGAAATCGCTACCACTACTGGCTTCAGCGATATCTACTATTTCAGCCGAACCTTCAAAAAGCATAAAAAAGTAACACCTAGCAGTGTAAGGGGATTCTAGTTAGAGTGAACAAAGGACTGCCTCTTGGCAGTCCTTTGTTATTGTATGTATCGTTCCTCTAGTTAAACTATCATTGCCATACAAGCTGTCCCTTTCTTATTTTTGCTGCATAAATGATTTGGCCTGTATGATAATGGACTTCTCTCACCATCGCTATCATGAGATTAAGAGCAGTAGTCTCGTTATTTACTTGGCTATATGTAAGTGGTGGTAAATTAAGAAAGGGTTGTGACATCAATAACTCCGGGTTAGATTGGAGCCGTTCAAGATATTGGATGATAATATCAAAAGCATCCCTGGTCATGGTTATGGCTTGTTCTTTTGTCATTTCTAGGCCTCTTTCAAACTCCCTCTCCCTATCTCTAGTATCCGGAATATCTAAAAGGATGGTTTCAATTCGTGAGTGTACTGCCCCGCTAATATGAGCAACCAAATTTGCAATACTGTTACTTTCCACGGTTGGGGACCATGTAATATCCTCTTGGGTACATTGCTCGATTGCTTGGAGCGTCCATTTCTTTTCCGATCTAAATTTGACTAACATACTTTCAATTAACTCAATGGCGATATCCATTGCTAACCTCCTATTAATAAAACCTATGTATAATTTTACCAAACACATCTCCTCTGTCAAATGAAATCTAGTCCCAATGCTATTTTTATGCCACAATGTTTTGTTACATTCTTATCCTGGCTCCTGAGAAAAAATAACTCTTTCATTTAACACCAAGAAGATCAGGTTAGGGTAGTTCCCTCTACTGACCTTCTTTTATTTTATTAATTGTGTAAAAGAAACTATCTTCCATCTTATGGGTATAATTAACATAAAGCTCTATAGGAGGGAAAATCATTGAGAAAATTAAGGAAGCTGATTCTTTTAGGATTTTGCATCATGATTTTACCGGGAACCGTGATTTATGCTGCAGCTGGCTCATCTGAAGTATCATTATATTTGAATAATGTGCTTCAAAAACAGCCCGCAATATTATCCGAAGGTTCGATTTCCTTGACGACTGAACAGTTGTCTAAAGATTTATTTGCACTATTCGCCTTGGATGAATCAGGTAAAACGGTTCGAATCTACAAGCCTAATATAAACATGGTTATGCTCGATAATAATGGAGAGATTTTTGGTAAAGTAAAAAGCCCGTCACGTTTTGCATTTTCTACTCTATTACAGGTGGATCATTTAAAAGCAGAAATTTCAGATATTAAGGTTGTGATCACCGATCCTGCGGACAAAACAGAAACCATTGATGCTCAACAAATTAAGAACAGCGAAGAAAACTTTTGGTTCAAAACCAACGAGTATACATATTCCTTTAATACAAAGGGCACCTACACTATTCAAGTGTTTTTTAAAGATGTGGCTTCGAAGAAGTGGTTTCCTGTCTCCGAAATCGATATATTTGGCATTTGAATTCCAGTTATAAGGGACTCAGCTCATTCTATTCTTATCGCAATATTACCAAATTGTTCTCCCTGCTGCATTCGGTGAAATGCCTGAACTGTGTCTTGTAAAGGATACACTCGATCAATGATAGGTCGAATCGAATGATGTTCCATAAACTGAAGCATATCCGCAAACTCTTCACTACTTCCCATTGAGCTACCTATGATACTAATTTGCGGGAAAAATATGGCTCGCGTCGGGATTTCCATTCGATCTCCTGAGCTTGCACCTAACGTGACAATACGTCCATTGGGTTTAATAATATCAAAGTAATGCGGGAACGTCGCAGGCCCAATGCTGTCGAGGATGAGATGAACGGTGTCTCCATTCATGCTTTCCTTCCAATTGCTATGACTGTCAAAAGCATGGTCAGCTCCATGAGCGAGTGCAGCTAGTCTTTTCGATTCACTGCGTGAAGTGACACTGATACGTGCACCCACCGCTGAAGCCATCATCATGGCATAAGTCGCAACCCCACCACCAATGCCAGGTATAAGAACGTGTTCACCTTTCTTTAAGCAGCCTCTAGTAAACAGCGCCCGATAGGCTGTTAAGGCTGATAAGGGCAGCACGCCGGCTTCTTCCCATGACAGGTAAGCTGGCTTGCTGACGGCATTTTGCGCTGGAATGATGATTGACTCAGCGAATGTACCCTCTGAAGGTCCCCCTACAATGGCTGGAACGTTAGGAACATTGTCGGCATATTCCCATCCGATGCACGGATTAATGATGACATCTTCACCAACATTATGATCAAGTACACCTTCACCTATTGCTTCAATTCTCCCCGCGCCATCAGAGCCGATAATCAAAGGAGTATCCTGTTTTGTTCTGTCATCCATGATAAACAAGTCCCTGTGGTTCAGCCCTGCAGCCTTTAAACTAACCTTCACTTCTCCAATCCCCGGTCTTTTATCCATAATCTCTTTATAGTTCAAGCCCTTCAGGCCACCTTCTCCAGCATGTACAATGGCTTTCATCATCCAAGCCCCTTCCTCAAGTTGTTATTAATGAATCTATAATAAATTTTACATAGTGGGTGTAATCCAGTAAAATGATCAAAACTGAAGGTGACTATCATAAATCATCATACCAAGAAGGTGCAAAGGAAATGGAAAGTGGAGATTTGAGAATATTTCAAGCGGTTGCTCGCGAGGGTAGCATAACGAAGGCTGCTCAAGTCTTAAATTATGTCCAGTCAAATGTGACAAACCGGATTCAGTATCTAGAAGCTCAGCTGAAAATCCCCCTATTTCGCCGATCCAATCGAGGGATGACGTTAACGCCGGCAGGTGAGAACTTACTGGCATATACAGACAAAATATTATTACTAATGGACGAGGCTGTAATAACCACACAATACTCTGAGCACCCTACTGGTCCGCTCCGTTTAGGTTCCATCGAAACAACAGCGGCTACTCATCTAACGCCTCTGCTAACCGAATATCACTTACGATATCCCGATGTTAATCTATCGCTTATAACGGGAGAAACGCATAAACTCTTACAAAAAGTGCTTGATTACCAACTAGATGGAGCCTTTGTTTATGGACCCATTGACCAGCCTGATATAGAACATGTAGTTGCTTTCGAAGAGGAGCTGGTGCTTATCTCACAACCAGGTAAGAGCGATATGCGCGAATTGCTTACAAAGCCAATGTTGTTTTTCGACGTCGGATGTACACATCGTGCCAAAGCTGAGAGTTTCCTAAATGAAAGCGGGATGAGCTCTTATAAGATTATGGAATACGGAACGTTAGATGTAATTCTAAGTGGGGTTTCCGCTGGACTCGGCGTGTCTATGCTGCCCCAATCTTCGATCTCTAAGGCCGAAGAGGCGGGAGTAATTACTTCCCACCGTCTGCCTGAAGGATATCGAGATTTGCAGGTATGGTTTGTGTATCGCCGGAACGCGGTTTTTACTAGTGCGTTGTCAAAATTAATCCAAATGATCGAAGAAATATAGCAACATACATATTGGGGTTTGATTATATTCGAGCGCAAAGCTTGTATATTAATCAAACCCTTTTCAGCTTTTTCCGATTATACTTGATGTCTTGTTCCCGTCTACTCACCACGAATCACTCGAAAACCTTGATCAGGACCCATACCATTCGCTTCGAACTTTCCCCGAAATGAAATCTCGTTGTTGTTAATGCCGCCGATCCACCCGCCACCCTTTACAACCCGGAAAGAACCGCTCTTACTATCTATATCTCCGTACCAGTTCCAACACCATTCCCTAACATTCCCTGACATATCGTAAAGACCTAGCTCATTAGGTTTTTTGCCACCAATAGATTTTGTTTTGTTATGGTTGTTTTCTATGATCGGCCAGTTCCAATCTCCTGATAAGAATTTGTCTCCAGCGTTTTGCCAATACCATGCTACTTCATCTGCTTTATTGCTTCCACTGTAGGTGTAACTTTTGCTCAACTGTCCTCCACCCGCAGCATATTCCCACTCTGCTTCTGTAGGCAATCGGTAACCATTAGCTCCTGCATTGAGCGTTACTGTCCATTTTAAAGTATCGTTATCACTTTTATTATTCGGATCTTTTTTATTTTTATCTATATTGTAATAGGGTTTGAGCCCCTCTTTTATACTTCTTTTATTACAGTAATCTATTACGTCATACCAGTTAACCATTTCTACTGGCAAGTTTTCGTCTTTGAATGCTGAAGGGTTGCTTCCCATTATTTCAACCCACTCTTTCTGAGTAACTTCATATTGGCCGATATAGAAATTTGATATAGTTGTACTTTTGTAGTTGGAATTTGTGTTAATGAAATTTCCACCTTTGACCAATACATAAGTATCCTTCTGTTCAGGCTTTTCTTGCGAACAAGCGCTGATAGCAACAACTATTAAAAGAGAAATTAATAGTTTTCTCATGGATATATCTCCTTTCCAACCACTGGTATGTAGTTAAGTATCATTTGCTGAATGATCTAGAATGATCTAAGGCTGCCGGTTGTGGACCGACAACCTTAGCAATGATAGTGAATACTTATAGATAACCTGTTATTACCATACTGTTACGTTTGAGCTCCCACTACTTTGATATCCTTCTGTCGCTAATACCTGGTAAGACCAACTGCTGCCCAGATTCATTCCGTAACTTTTCCAAGCATTAACGTGGTTGGCAAAAGTGATCGCGACATTGCTTCCCGTTGCTCGCTTGGATTGTCTTACACTCCAAAACTGTGTGAAGGTTGCCGTACCATCAATAGAAGGGGCGTTCGTTCTCGTAGTCGTATATATATCATATGTGCCTCCATCACTAGTCACGGTACCTTTATAGGTTCCAGTAGGTCTATAAGTGCCCCAACTATCAACGACGTAATATTCTATGAGGGAGTTTCTCGTCCACCCATAAAGAGTTAAATACCCATTGCCGGATGGTGCCCAGACGCCTGCATTGTAGTTTATTGTTCTAGATGGGGATCCAGTATTCCAACCTTTACCAACAACAAAGTTACCAGTATTTGACCATGTAACACTGTAATTCCCACCAGATCCATTAGTAGCATTTACTGTCCCGCCACCATCGGTCCAATTTTGCCAATAGTCTGTCGCTGCACTTGAGGTTGCTGCAAACAAGCTGAAACTCATTGAAGCGGCCATAATTACAGTCACGATTTTCTTGTTAAATTTAAACATAATCTACCTCCTGAAATTTTTTGTCACTACATACCTACATTCTGCTTGTCTGTATTTCTAGTAGTCGAAGCAATTTCTTGTTGGGGCAGATTCGCAACACCACTTCCTTCCATATATATTAATGTAAGCGATTACATATGGAATCTTATCATAGATCGTTTACTATTTAATCTCTTCAAATTAAAGATTTTACCCTAAAAAGTATTGTTCTTTTGGGATACCTTATTCACTGGATTTTTGTATCTGCCACAATTACAATCCAGTATTTTTTAGTAACACGTTCATATACCATGTCTTAATCAGTGGTACAACTACTGCTGGCTGCATAGCTTTTGTATGGTCCATCTGGGCTCCCGAAAGGATTTCAACATCCCAGCCTAAATCCGCCAACTGCTCCTTATTCTTTTTTAACAACCCGACGATGTCAACGGTAACGCTCCCGAAATTTTCACCGTAAACGATCGTATCATTTCCACCTGCAAAAGCTAGTTTAGGGAGACTAGGCAAATGTTGAATTCTGCGATCATCAAAGGCTGTGAGGCTCTGGTATAGGGAGACAAATTGTGCTGTAACACGGGTATCTATGGTAACCTTTATATTGTCCCAATCCATTTCGTTTGGATTATCCGGTCCAGCAGGGCTTTCCACAGATTCATTTTGGTTACTCAAAGCTTGTGTATGTGTTTTATGGGTCACAACCCTCATTTCTTGATAGGGGCCATTATAGGGTGGAAAACCTCCCATTACCAAACTCTCCAAGCGATCTGTTCTTATAGCCATTTGCAATCCAATCAACGCAAGCCAGGAATAACCGTAGTAACTAAAGCTTGTAACATTCATTTCATCCGCAATGTGGAGAAGATCCTTCACAATATGATCTGCTGTTAGATTTTCCACTGGATGTTGAAATAGATGACCTTCATAATCGAAATAAAGCACTTGAAAAGTGTCCGCTAGTCCTTCAACAAAATGTTTACCTAATTCGGGATCTACTCCCCACAGCTTTAAGTTTTCTGCTTCCTGATTGTACACAGATTTTTTAGCGATGGGTAACATGATGGTTGGACGATTTGGAAGCCCTGCCATACCTACTTCTATTTCTGATTGGTTTGCTAATTGTATTATCTTTTTCAATGAACTCACTCCTTTGTGTTCTATAAAAGTATCATATAACATTCATGCAATCTTTCGGTTTATCCCTTTACCTCCCTTGATATATCTGCCTAAATTCGATTTAATATTGTTGTAGCACTTGAAGGTTCAACTTTAATGTTTTGGGGCGATGATGATTATGGAAGAGATATATACACCTACACTGATAGCTAAGCAATTAAATGTGAGTACCACTACTTTAAGGAGATACGAAGATCAAGACTTAATTCCAGATGTATCAAGGACCGCCAGCAACCGCAGATGTTACACTTCCATCCATGTACAAGCTTTTATTACCATTCGCGCATTATTGCAGGGATATGAAATTCCGGTTGTGTACGATGTGATGAGGAAGATTAAAGGCCAGCAGATGGAGTCTGCTCTTTGGGCAATCAATCAAGAGCAACATAAGACCCAAGTGGAAAAAGAAAGGTTAGAGGAAGTTTTACGCATGTTTCGGGATGTTGATTTATCAAAATACAAAGATTTAACTGTAACAGATTCAATGACGATTGGTGAAGTTGCACAAATGGCAGGAGTTAATCCATCAGCTATTCGGCATTGGGAACAAGAAGGGCTAATCTCTTCGAATAGGAACAAAGATAATGGCTACAGAGTCTTCACTTTAACGGAATTAAGAAAAATTATTCTTATCAGCAGTTTAAGGAAAACTGTTTATTATATCGAGAATATGAAACAGCTTTTGAATGAAATAGAAACACATAACTACAAAAAAGTGGAGGTATCCTTTCAGCTTGCCTTACAAAAATTGAATTCTCAATTAACGAAGCAATTTTTCGCGATAGCTGAACTTACAAACTATGTTAAATTGTATAAAAGTAATGCCAAGTAACATATTGATCATAGAAAAAGGACTACCTTGCGGTAGCCCTTTCGTGCCTATTTGAACTTGATGTCAACAATCTTTCCGCTTTCCACAAAACCAATATTTCGATAAACCTTATTGGAGTCAGGATTCTTTAAATCAGCATAAAGCATGGGCACTAAATCCTCCGATAAAAGAACAGAACATAACTCTGCTACTAGTGCACTTGCATAACCTTTTTTCCGGCAAGACGGAGGTGTGTATACCGCATTTAATCTGGAATATCTTGCCGACCGATGTGCAATGTACGCCATCGATACAGGTTTATCGTCTACAAACCATAAATACAAGTCACCTGTCTCAATCATCCTCTTGGCATCTAGAATTTTAGTTTCTGGGTTCACCGTAATCCCATAAGCCCCCTCTGAGAAACCCGCCAAAAATTCTGCTACAATGGCCACATTTTTTCTCGTTGCTTGTTGCATTATGCCCTTTACGTTCAAAGGTTTCTTTGGATCTGTACAGAAATAAGATTCTATAGTCATCGTGGACTCATATTGAAGATTATTTGCCTGAGAATACAGCTGTGCAAAACGTTCTGTTGTTTTTGGTTCTCCAGATACTCCCGATAATGTTGTCCCTTTAAGGAATTCTATAAGTTCTTCGTAGAGAACGATCTTCTTATCCTCGGCAATCTCCTTAGAACTCCAAAGCCATGCGTTATGTCCCGTTGACTGGGCATAGATCATTGTTTCACCAGAATCTTTTAAGCATCTAGAACTCTTCGACTCGCAAATAAGGTGAATCAGGTTGTATTGAACCTCATCAGCAATAAACATATCCTGGCTTAGTATGCGATCGGAAACATTGATTGTTTGGAACATCGTTACTCCTCCTTATTTATTTATATGAACGCAAAAAACTCCGTCCCATTAGGGACGGAGTAGATTCCGCGTTACCACCCTGATTAGTGTATTCGTGAATACACCCTCTCTGCCATCGTCCAACAACGATGCTTCTTTGTAACGGCAGAATCCCGGGCCCGCCTACTATGATTTCGGGAGCCAGCTCTGAGGCGATTGTTCGATTCGGGTGTCCACTGCCTCGCACCAACCGGCAGTTCTCTGATCGACATATCCGGATTTACTTGTCCTCTTCGTCGCATTTGATTGCAATGTAATTAGATACAATATAAAGTAATAGGGATTTTATGTCAATAATATATTATTGTTCATTGCGAAAAAACACTAAACACCAAATTGTCTTAAATGATGGTCTAGATGTTTATAAATCCCTTTACCCCATTGCTCTGGAGTGAATTTCCCGAAAAAAGGATGTGGATGGGATGAACATTTCTCCGGACCGTTACTTTGAAAATTCATAATCTTTTGTTTCAGTATTTCTTTTTCTTCTCCAAAATCTCTGTCATCTAAAATAAGTATGGTCGGAATTGTTGACATATTGTGTGGTACCGGCTTGTCATTGTAAAAAATAGATTTTACAAACCTTCCTATTAGCATTCCTAGCCAATTTCTAGGGGGAAAGGAGTTTCCAATTGCGATGTCTTGAAATGCAGAACAGTGAGCCAACATTTGAGCAACATTCATCTTTCCCCATTGTGGTTTAGAATTTGGACTTAAATTCTCGATACGGCTCAGTATCTCCGCGGTATGTAAATTGTTATATATACTTTCCATAAACACACTCCCCATTGCGATTTTTGGGTTTTCGATTTTTTCATTATTAGGCCTGTTGATCCATACATCACGATAGTCAATTGTATTCATGATTGCATCATTATAATTTTACAGCATACTGCCGATCTAATATTCACCATTTTATATCATTATATCCTTTATTTACCGTAATGTCCGTTAACGTAATAAAGCTATCCATCATGCAGGTAGCTCCTCGTCTTAAAATGTCTTTAAATATCGTGTCCCGTAATTTCAGCAACCTACGGATTTCTGCAATACAGAAATACTTTCCTTTAGGAACGCCCTGTTCTTTTCAATCCCTCTATTTTTACACCAGACAACAGCACTAAAAGCATCGTAAAAATTATAAAAGGGTAGTATTCTTTCCAAATCCATTAGAGGACGAATTGTTGAATATCCCTCTTTATACGAAATTCTACTTTGAGGATTCACTTCCCAAACATATCGGTTAATTTTTGTGAAATCAATTTCCGAGGATCCACCCCGTGCACTCTCAAAATCAATAATTCCAGCAACCACATTATTATTTGTTAGTATATTACCTTGTCGAAAATCCATATGAACAACACACGGGCCATCAGGAGGAGGTAAAACTGAGAAAGCACCCTCAAAGTGATTAATACATTTTTCGAAAAGTCCTCTCTCAAGGACTTCCTTGCAAGGTTCTATAAATTTTTCAAAGCTATTTCTTATATAAAGTCTCCAATTGTTCTGATTAAAAAATTGAAAACCGTCTAATCCTTCCACACCATATCCCGGCATTTTAACTTCATGCAGCCTTGCGTGAAGTACCCCAATTTGAAATGCTAATTCATCGTCAATAGCACCTGTACATGGTATACCTTTAATCTCCGATAAAAGTAATGCACCAGAAATTAAGTCATCCCCACTCCAGAAATCTAACACCTTTGGAACCGGTAATACCTCCCTCAACAGTTCAAGCATACGATATTCGCGATATAGCTTATCCCTGTTATAAGGGATCTTCGCATACACCGTTTCTCCATTAGTAAGATTCAGCTTGTATACTTGTGAACTAAAGGACTCAGGAACATTATCTATACTTAATACATTAAGGTTAAATCTTTTTATGATCGTATCTACTAAGTTCAACTCGCACCTCACATGTTATGAATGAAATAGTAATTAGTTCAGCTATCTTTTTCTTAATTTTATTTGAACTATCCTAACCGTTAGTGCAATAAGATTACACTTAGCTCTTTTTCTTTCTTGCTCTCAGGTAAATGACTGAAATCATTACTAGTACTATTGCAATTACGATATACAAATCAGTATCCTGCTCAAACATTAACCACATCTTGTATTCTATGTGTACTTGCTGTTTGGGTCGAAGTCCTTCACCGAATAGTTCTGTTGCTTGGTTAAGGTTATTCATTTCAATGGTTGAACTGCATGGACTACTGCTTGTTACGCCATCCACTTCGCTTATGTATATTAAGTATTTATTACCTTTCTTAAAATCAAAACCCCAAGTGTAGTCTGTTCCCACAATAATTTGAGAGTCAACTTCAGTATTCCAACTTCTTTCAACATCCACTAATATATATCTGATTTTCTCTTTTGGCCCCGCAAATCCTTCTTGTTTCAAATCAACCTTTATTTGTTTTACTTCACCATAAATAGCTCCACCGTAGACCTCTAGGGCTTCTTGGGGACTTCCTATCTCGACACAGGATAAAGCTTTAGCATCTTGTCCATTTGCAATAAAGAACGCGAATGTGAATAAACATATTAACGTGATTAAACGAAGATTCAATTTACCACCTGCTCTTATGATTTTATTTCATAACATCTTTATTGACTTTATTAATAGGTGAAATGTTGCACTAATTTTCCAGTTCCTTCAATGCAATAGGGAGTACACCTAGATGGTATGCTCCCTATTTGGGTGAGAATAGTATTCTGTTAGCCATGCATGCAACGCAAGCGCCGCACCTCAGGTGATAGAAGCTAATGAATTCTTCCAAGGAGCTGAAAGCTTTGAAGAAGTATTACCCAAGGAGTTAATTCAACTTTAATCCCTAATTCATTTACAGTTAGATGTTGAACTGAGTTTTTATTAAACTAACGCACCTGTTAGCTCAATAGCAAAGATGTGCAACTCCTTATTTCTCCCAAAGCTCGATCAGTCGACCTTCTGGGTCTTCAATCCAAATAAACTTTCCAAATTCACTAATCTCTATTTTCTTTGCAAGAGGTACACCAATCTGTTCAAAATGCTTAATCGTCTCGTTTAGATCATGCACTTGGAAATTTAACATCACTTGTTGTTCTGTTGGAAAATAACTATCATCCTCGGTAAAGAAAGAAAAGATAGTCTCATTTCCCACTTGAGGTTTTATCACAGTCCCATTCCAATTCTCTATGTCAAGCTTCAACACCTCACTGTACCACTTTTTTGTAGCTTCAAGATTCTTAGTTCTCCAGAATATTCCTCCGAAACCTTTAATCATCGTATCTACACTCCTGTCTGCATTAAATTATCTAATAATATACCCTTTAGGATTAAGGAGAATCCACCGTTAACCTCCAGTCATTACATCGAATGGTAGTGCCAACGGGGTATTCAACATCATATTCACCAATAAACGAGAAGCCAAGCTTAAGACAAATGACAATAGAAGCATGAGTGAAGTCTATCGGACTCTAGAGTCGCTATTAGCCATAATTCGGCTCATTTGAGAACCTATCGGACTCTATAGTCGCTATTGGCTCGAAAATCCCTCATATCGCGCATATTTGGAACGAATAACGCCTCTGGGGTCCGAAACACTTCTTAAAAGACAAAATTCAGCCAAATAGCTGCAACTGAGTCCGATCGCTCATGGTGAAGAGAGAGTGTGGGAATGCAAAACTTACAACAAGCAGCAAGTAACAAAGTCGCACATCCGGTATCACAGACGCCAAACAAACAGCAAAATAGCACATTCGGTAATCCAGGCGCCCAACAGCAAAGCACCAATCAAGTATTGAAGTATTCGTGTATTCGTGTATTCGTGTATTCCAGTCTTTCAAGTGTTCAAGGAGTTACATCGTGCTTCTTCCATGGGGAGATCATTCCTCCTAACCCCACGCAGTGTCCATTGCTCATTACTTCTCCTACTTATGTAAATAATCTTCATTTTAGATTCTAGATTAGAATTATTTGCTATAATGTTCTCATGAAAAATAAAACTATCCTAAACAAATTAGCTATCATTCTACTTTTTATCAGCATTCTCTTTGGCCTACGCTGCATTTGGTTGAGTATATTTAAGGTTTCCAACACTGTACCTGTGATTAACAATGGTGTACTGGATTTACGCGGCCAGGATCTGGAGCAGGATAATTTATTCAGGCTGGATGGTGAATGGAGCTTCTATCCTTCGCAATTCGTAACGTCCAAGGATATTTCAACTTTACCAGAACCTTCCCTCCCGCTTCAAGTTCCCGGAGACTGGAGCCGCGCGATAGGAACGGATGACCCTTCTTCATACGGTTTTGGTACGTATCGTCTGCGAATTTTGGTAGAACCCCTTCAGCAGCCTGTAGCATTCTGGATCAAACAAATCTATACTGCATCCAGTGTAGAAATTAACGGCAGCACAGTGCTCAATAATGGGACAATATCTCTTGATGCCGATACTTATGTGCCCAAGACCACCTCATATAAAGTATCCTATTTCACAAAAAACACAACAGTAATTGATGTGTTTATTCGTGTAGCAAACTTTGATCTACCCTATAAGGGGGGGATTGGAGGGCCTGTTTATTTTGGTTCTCAGGAAAAAGTTGACCGTACATACTTTTATACCGTAGGTTTTCAATTGTTAACAGCAATTATCCTGTTATTGCATGGGCTCTATGCCTGCATTCTTTATTTATTTAATCCTAAAGAACGTGCTTTGTTTCTTGTAGGGTTAATGACATTATCCGTAGCTGTTATCATTTTAGCCCGTAATGACAACTTACTTCTTGCAATAGTGCCGATTAATTATACCTGGTCATTAAAGATCCGATTGCTTGCTTTTTTGTGGCAAAATCTTTTTATTCTGCTTGTTTTTAGAAAATTCACCTCAGTTGCCAAAATCAATAAGGGGTTACGTGCATACGTAGTGAGTCTTGGTCTTTATTCTGTTTTTATACTTACCGTCCCAGCTTATTGGGTCAGCACATCCATTCATTTGGGAATCATTCAAGTGTTCCAGTATATTCCCTTCATTTGGTTGCTCTATAGCTTAGGGCGCTTATTATTCAAAAAGCAAGATGATAAAGATGTTGTTTTTCTGCTGTTATCAGGTGCGGCGATCGTTTCTAATTTGTTATGGAATTTGTGGGATAGTAACGGACACTATTCAATTGTCTATTATCCTTTGGATATTATCGCAGCCATCGTGGGCTTCTCAGCATATTGGTTTAAAAAGTATTTTCAAAATGCTAAAGAGAACATGGAACTGAATGAGCAGCTGAAAAAAGCAGACAAACTTAAGGACCAGTTTCTCGCTAACACCTCACATGAGCTGCGCACACCGCTTCACGGAATCATGAATATCGCACAAAATATTGTCACAAAGGAAAAGGACAGACTTTACGAAAGTAGCCGTCAAGATATGGAGCTGCTGATTACAATCAGCCGCCGTATGTCTCATATGCTTGGTGATCTACTGGATGTGGTCCGTCTTCAGGAGCATCGTGTTATTTTACAACAGGAACCTATTTCGGTTCAATCGGTAGTTCCCGGTGTGATTAGTATGCTTCAATATATGATTGAAGGTAAGCCAGTACAGCTATCTATGGATATCCCGGAAGCTATGCCGCCAGTTCTTGCGGACGAGAAAAGACTGTTGCAGGTTTTATTAAATCTGGTGCACAACGCGCTCAAATACACCGAAGCAGGACTTGTAGCTGTTAAGGCTGAGGAACAGGACGGACAGGTTCTTATCTATGTGACAGATACCGGAGTGGGCATGACTGAAGAGACTATGGCAAGGATATTTCTACCCTATGAGCAAGGCCCTCACGGAATAAATGACGGGCGTGGAATTGGGCTGGGATTAAGCATATGCCGGCAGCTGGTAGAACTGCATGGAAGCAGCCTACGCATTCAATCAGAGCTTGGTAAAGGTTCAACTTTTAGTTTCACACTCTCTCTTGCCGATTCTTACAGCGAACAGATAATAAGACAGACGGAACCTACAGTTTCGTATATGGCAGATGAGATTCATAGACAGATGACTGAGTGGGGAATTTCCGAACATCAGCCAAGTAATCACTCTGAAAAAATTCCACCGCTTTTTACAGAGATTAAGGTAAATATTCTGGTGGTAGATGATGATCCTGTCAATCTGAATGTACTAAAGGGTATTCTTGAAACCGAACCTTATATCATAACTACCGTGAACTCAGCCCATGAAGCATTGGAATTGTTGGATAAAAGGAACTGGGACTTACTTATTGGCGATGTTATGATGCCACAGATGTCGGGATACGAATTAACACAGAAGGTTCGTACTCGCTACTCCTTATATGAGCTTCCAATTCTATTGCTTACTGCCCGTAGTCAGCCTGAGGATATTTATACTGGATTTTTGTCCGGTGCCAATGATTATGTCACAAAACCTGTGGACGCAGTGGAGCTTAAATATCGTATTCGGGCTTTAACTGCAATGAAGTTATCCTTCAATGAACGGGTGCGGATAGAAGCAGCATATCTACAAGCACAGATACAACCACATTTTTTATTCAATACGTTAAACTCTATTGCCGCACTCAGTGATTTGGATACTAAAAAAATGCAGGAGCTCATTGGTGCGTTTACTTCTTTCTTAAGAATCAGTTTTGACTTTTTAAATGTCGGAGAGCTCGTGAACCTCTCCCATGAACTGGAATTGGTAGAATCTTATCTGTATATTGAACAGACTCGATTTGCAGAAAGGATATCTGTTGTCTGGAAGATAGATCCGAATATTGATATCCTAATCCCTCCTCTATCCATCCAACCGTTGGTAGAAAATGCTGTTAAGCACGGTATACTTAAGCGCCAACAGGGTGGAACTGTTCAAATACGTATTATCCGTCTGCACAAGGCTGTAAAGATTGAAGTGGAGGATGATGGGCAAGGCATGGATTCCGGAACACTCTCTTTACTGCTGAAGCCATTGATGGAAGGCAAAGGTGGCATCGGGCTGGCCAACACCCATCGGAGGTTAAGTCAATTATATGGTCAAGGTCTCTCGATCCAGAGTAAGCCTGGAGAAGGCACCTTGGTATCCTTTGTTGTACCAGAGGACAGTGATAACTTTTCAAGCAAAAAAGCCGCTCCATAAGGAGTGGCTTTTTTGTATCGTTATCTATATCCTTTTAGAGTACGCTTAAAAAATAGTCGGCACCATTCCCCCATCCATGCGAATTGAAGAACCTTTAAATGCAGAGGCATAAGGACTGCATACAAATGCTGCTAGTCTGCCTATTTCAAAAGGTTTAATAAATCGTTGTATTTCAGATTGAGGAAGATTTGTAGTCATGAATTTTCTTTCTTTTTCTGAAAAAGTCATATCCTCATTGGAGTATATCCCATCAATAATTTGATGCACATTTTCAGATAGTGTTGGTCCTGGCATGATCGTATTGACTGTAACTTCAGTTCCTATCGTTAACTTAGATAAGCTTTTTGACAATGATAATAACATTGATTTGGTCATTGCATATTGAGGCATTTGGCCTGAAGGCATAATGGCTTCTTCACTAGCAATAAAGAGAATTCGGCCATAATCTTTTTGTAACATTTTAGGTAAATAGAATTTTGTTAATCCATTCGCAGCAAGGACATTAGTACGGATGTATTTTTCAAATATTTCGTCGTCAACGTCCTCATATTTCATAATTTCATAGATACCCATATTATTAACTAAAACATCTATATTAGGGTATTTTTCGAATAAGGCTTCTCTCTGCGCAATATCCACAATATCCGCTGTAGCATTTTGTGGAGAGGTAGCCGGGAAATTCGACTTTATTTCATTTACAGTCTGTTCTACCTGATCATAATTCCGTCCATTAATTAGTACATTAACTCCTTCTTTAGCGAGTTCAATGGCGATTGCTTTACCAATACCTTTTGTTGATCCTGTAATTAAAGCTGTTTTATTATTTAATCCCATATCCATATTACATTTCTCCTTTTATCCCGGCGTGCTGAGTAGTTGTCATTTTAAGAACAGTCCTGTGTGCCGGCTAGGATTATATTATCGTACCGGGGTTGTTCAGTAACTAGCGGATTGCGCCAAAGTTCTTGTTTAACACGCCAATGATAAAACTCTGAAAATACTGTCTTTATGAAGAGGGTATCGTGTTTAAACCTAAATGTTCATTACGCCAATTTGAAGGAGTATCACCTTCCCAAAGACGAAAGGCACGGTAGAACGAGTTCTGGTCTTCATATCCAATCAAGAAAGCCACTTCTTTAATATCAAGCGAAGGATCTGCCAGATACTCTCGTGCTTGCTCATGTCTAGCTTGTGTCAGCAATTGCTTGAAGCTTGTGTTTTCTTCAGTAAGCCTGCGTTGCAAGGTACGGTCACTCATACTTAATACCTTCGCAACAGCTTGAATGTCAGGGCGTCCTCCGCTGAAGCTGCGTTTCATGATCCATTTGACCCTCTCGGTTATAGAGCGTGTGCCCTTCTGTTCAGCAAGCGTCCGGTCCAAAACGGGAGTCAGAATCTCCAGCAACTCTTCGTTGTACGAGATAAAAGGATGATTCAAATCATTTCGACGCAACGTCAAACGATTATATTGAGCATCTATCTGAATTCGGCAACCGAAATAAGCTTCAAGAATCTTTACATTTCCTATAGGCTGTGAAAACTCGACAAGCTGTGCTGTCAAAGGTAGACCTGTGCCTCGCCGTCCGAGTTCTAGAAGAAATGCCAAAGTGAGGCCGAGCAGCAGCGGTGGACCAGAATGCCCGGGATGCTGCCATTCCAATTCGATTGTACATAACTCGCCTTCCTCGGTAATACGCAAGCTTTCAGGAGGGCACATTTGTTTGTATCGTACCATTCGGTTAAGAGCATCGCGATAGTCCTTAGCATGGTATGTTGCTAAAACCGTCGGCGGATATTGTGTGGTTTCAAAGACGGTTGCAAGCTTAATGATTCCTTCGGCAGTATCCCCAATGAGATCGTTATATGCCTGCCAGACTGCGAAATATTGAGCAGTGGTGACTTCTGACTCTCTGAGATGGCTAAGTGGAAGATTTGCTTTGCTGGCTACATCTTGTGCAGTTATCCCTAATTGACTTAATCCAGCCCAAAATCCTGGTGGGATTTTAATTTGATCAGAGGTATGAGACTTCATACATATGGACCTCCTTTATTAAGAACTCCAGCACGCTTGGGCAAGCAGTTCGAACGAATGCAATCGTTTCTCATAA
This sequence comes from Paenibacillus sp. FSL R5-0636, assembly GCF_037974255.1. NCBI lineage: Bacteria > Bacillati > Bacillota > Bacilli > Caryophanales > Paenibacillaceae > Paenibacillus > Paenibacillus sp. FSL R5-0636. The sequence continues at coordinate 3,463,318 of NZ_CP150232.1, read as the reverse complement.
TCTGGAACCATGGTAACGATAATGAATTCATTAACTCCATACAAAAGAGATAACCGTTCCAACTTACCTTTAACACTTTCCGGAGTACCTACCAGCAGCTTGCGTTCCAAGGGCTCAGACTTCGCTTCGGCAGAACCTTCTTGTTGGAATAATGCCGTACCAGATGAGGCCAATCGCTCTGCCTCTTCCTCAGTCTCGGCGCAAATGACGCCAACAGCAACCATGGCCCGCGGTTCAGGAGAAAGTGAAGAAGGAGTAAATGTTTCACGGTAAGCTTGCAAAACCTCCTCCCCTGCTACATCGCTCATGAACTGGCCGAACACATAACCTGCTCCAAACTCGGCAGCATATACCGCGCTTTTCTTGTTTGTACCCAGCAGCCATAGCTCTGGAGATACGGGTGGGACCGGACGGGCGGTTATTGAACGTCCTTCATAGGAATAGTTACCCTGCAATAATTCAGTGACTCCTTTAAGCAGTTCTGGCATTTTCCAAACATTTTCGAGAAAATTGCCACTCAGTGCTAAACTTACTTCAGCAGTACCGCCGGGAGCTCTGCCTAATCCAAGGTCGATACGTCCCGGGTACAAACTGGCCAGCAAATGAAATGCTTCCACCACCTTTAGCGGCTTATAATGTGGCAGCAATAAAGCGCCTGAGCCAAGGCGAATGTGTGTTGTTTTCGCTCCAATATGCGATAAAAGCACCTCCGTAGAGGTACATGCTAATCCCGGCATATCATGATGTTCAGCAACCCAATAACGAGAATATCCCAGTCTTTCTGCTGTCTGAGCCAGCTTCACTGCTTGTCCCAATGCGGTACTAGCATCCACCGTATTAAAAACAGGTACGAGATCTAATACACTAAGCTTAATGGATGTTCTTGTCATGATTAAGTCCTACTCGAGGGTTTCGGTAAAATTCGATCATATCGATAAAAATAAGCTTGTAATCAACTGCAACCGCGGCCAGATCATACATTTGGCCATGGCCGTCTTCTTTGGAGGCAAAAACAACATCGTGCCGCAGCTTATCCATAATCATTTTGCCGATGAACTGATGCTCGTATTCCGCGTACTTCTTTTTGAAAGCTTCATTAAACTCCCACAGCTCTTGGTAAGACCGCTCTAGCATTGCGTTTACCAAAGTCAGCTCATTGCCCTCTTTTTGTACAGCTACGTAATAATTTCCGCGATCATCCTTGATCAAATCCTTATATAACTCAACATTCAAAGTTAACGTCTCCTCTCTGATTACCTAGAACTCAATTTTATAGGCTTGCAGTCAGCACCGTTGGCTCTGTCGTGATTTCTACATTTCCTGCAACAGCTCTGGAGATCATGCAGGAGCCTTCTGCTTTATGGGCAATACGGATGGTTTTATCAATATCGTCCTGTGACGCATCTTTGGTAAGGGTGATTAGGGGTGAATGTTTGATGGCTTCATATGTAAAAATGTTATTCGTTACATCGACCGTCGCCTCTGAGGTTAACGTCAGCTCTGAAGTCGTCAGCCCTGCCCGCTCCAGCATTGCTGCAAGTGTAATGAGATAACAGGTTGCTGCTGCTCCCAAAAGCATCTCATCCGGATTCGTTCCTACTCCGGGTCCTCCCATTTCTTTCGGAATGGAAATTTGAGTCTTAAGCTGTCCAGCTTCAATAGTTCCGTCACTGTTACGGCCACCGTTCCATACGGCGTTCAATATAAATGGGTGCTTCATTTTTATATATATCCTCCCTAGCTTGATATTGCATGATATATTTTTCATCGAATACTTTACATGCTAACATAGAAGAATGTGGTGAACAAACAGGCTCAGGCCTACTATTCATGAAACTTATCTATAAATTAAAATCCAGGAGGTTCTACCATCATGATAAACGACACGGATATAAAACATCTCAAGCGTTGTATTGAACTTGCCCGAATTGCACTAGAAGCTGGGGACGAACCCTTTGGTTCAGTCCTTGTATCAGCAAGTGGAGAAGTGCTGGCGGAAGACCGCAACCATGTAGGTAGCGGTGACCATACTCAGCATCCCGAATTCGCTTTAGCCCGCTGGGCAGCTCAGAATATGACACTGGAAGAACGTAAGCAGGCAACAGTGTATACCTCCGGAGAACATTGCCCTATGTGTGCAGCGGCACACGGTTGGGTTCGTTTAGGACGAATTGTATATGCCAGTTCCTCGAAGCAATTATCGGCGTGGTTAAATGATATGGGAATTGCAGCATCACCCGTCCGTAATTTAAGGATTCAAGAGGTTATTCACGATGCGTTCGTAGATGGCCCTGTACCGGATCTTGCAGAACAAGTACGGGAGCTTCATCTACAATTTCACGAGAAAAGACTTCTTCAGTAATACGAAGAATCAAAAATATTTTATTTTTCCGTAAAAAAAGAACCTTCGGATAAAGGTTCTTCGGCTGTCGAGAAAGTCTCGGCAGCTTTATTTATGTCCAGAAAAGGGTGATTTCACATCCCTTTACCTTTTATTATTCTTAATTACTTCGCTAAAGCGGTCAGGGAAATTTGTATGTACACCATCTACACCCCAAATTACGGCTTTATCCATATTCACTTGATAATTCACAGTATATGGAAACACCTTTAGCCCTGAATTTTTTGCCTGCGCGACATATGCCGCATTTATTTTTTGAAAGTTAGGACTTATGCCTACCGCATAAGTTTTTAATCTATTCACATAGGATTCTGATATTTTATAAACAGGAAAATCATACCATACAATTTGATAAAGAGGGACTGCTGGATTTATGGAATGGAATCTACGTAAACTCGCTTCACTAAATGAATGTATAGCAACATGAGCCGACAGATCATAATTTAAGATTTCTTCATTTAACAATGCCTCGATGTTCGAATTCGACGTGGGATCTTTAATCTCAATCATATAGTCCACTTCTTTTCCGAACCTTTCAAATACCTCTTTTAGTGTCGGAATACGTAAATCTACATATTTATCTCTAGCGAACATGGGATATTGTTCATTAAACCATGATCCCGCGTCTAATTTTGAGATCTGCTCTAAAGTAAAATCCTTTACATACCCTTTAGCATTCGTGGTGCGATTTACGGTCCCATCATGAATAACAACAGGAACATGATCTTTTGTTAACTGAATGTCTAACTCGATATAATCGGTCTTCATATCAATAGCTAGTTCGAATGCAGGTATTGTATTCTCAGGAGCATATCCTGAAGCACCACGGTGAGCGATTGTATATACTTTATCCGCAGGCATGATAATTTCCTTTACTTTAATGCGAATCCAGGGGGAATAAGCATACAAAGAGGTGAACAATAAGATTAACAAAAGCACATGTATACCTATAAAGTAGATTCTAGAATTTTGAATTTTTTGCATTAAGCTGACCTCATCTTTTAATAAATATAATGTAGAATACTTGGTGACTTTCGCTCTAACATTCATTCTTGTGTAAAATTATGATTTATATTCCCTTATGTTAATCCCACCTCAATGTATTTGTAAGGTCAAAGCTTGGAGATTTCTATTGTACCAGATTATCTAGAGAAAATATTGCGAGGCAGCATAAATGGGAAAGGGTCTGCAAGGTCAAGAAGCAACATCTAAACTTTGTGGGGTATAAACTATAGTTGCTATATATACAGAGTCCTAAAGTTCTTATACCATTAACTTTGTAAGCGATTAACTTTATAGGAGGAAATGACTTGACAAAGCCAGTGCAACCCAATGAACCTCTCGTAACTCATATTTATACTGCGGATCCTTCTGCTCATGTATTTGAAGGCAAGATTTATATTTATCCCTCTCATGACCTGGATCACGATATGATCTCTAATGACAACGGTGACCAATATAATATGGAGGATTACCATGTTCTGTCTATTGATGGAGATGGCTCCCCTTGTATCGACCACGGTGAAGTACTTCATGTGAAGGATGTTTCATGGGCTAAACAGCAAATGTGGGCTCCGGATGCAGCATACAAAAACAATACCTACTATTTGTTTTTCCCAGCCCGAGACCATGATGATATTTTCCGAATCGGGGTTGCCACCTCAACTTCACCTTCCGGACCCTTTACACCTGAACCGAACTACATTCCCGGCAGTTATAGCATTGATCCCGCTGTTTTCGTTGATGATAATGGCAAATCATATATATACTTTGGGGGTCTTTGGGGCGGTCAACTTGAAAAATGGCAAACCGGCTCATTTGTTGCGAATGCCGAGGGACCGGCTGAAACGGCACCAGCTCTTGGACCTATCGTAGCGGAGCTGAGCGAGGACATGCTGAGCTTTGAAGGTGCGCCTAGAGAAATATCCATCATCGATACGAACGGAAATGCGATTCTTGCTGGAGATGAAGAGAGAAGATATTTTGAAGGTCCATGGGTTCATAAATATAACGGTTATTATTATCTTTCTTATTCCACGGGAACTACCCATAATATTGTATACGCTATCAGTAAAGATCCGCTTGGGCCTTTTGTATATCAAGGAAAAATACTTACACCCGTCCTGGGCTGGACAACACACCATTCTATTGTTCAGTTTAAAGAGAAGTGGTATTTATTTTATCATGATAGTTCTTTATCTGGTGGTGCTGACAACAAGCGATCTGTAAAATATACGGAGCTGAAATACAACGATGATGGCACCATTCAAACCATCCATCCTTAGTTTTTATTGAAATGGAGTGCATGCTGGAGTGCACAGGAGGGGAAATATCATGCCAATGACACAACAAGGTGCTTTTTATACGGGGAAATATCGCAATTTATTTAAGGAGTTTGGCTTTTCTGAAGATGAAATCAACGCTAAACTCGAAGAAACTTGGAGTGATTTGTTTTACGGAGATCCGAACGTACGAATCTACTATCCGCTGGACGAGGATAAAAGCTATATTCTGGATACAGGTAATCTGGATGTTAGGTCTGAAGGAATGTCCTACGGGATGATGATGGCTGTTCAAATGAATAAAAAAGATGAGTTTGATCGTTTATGGAACTTCTCTAAGACGTTTATGCAGCACAAAGAAGGCCGTTATGCCGATTACTTTGCTTGGCACTGCAAGCCTGACGGTACAAGAATTTCACAAGGACCCGCACCGGACGGGGAAGAGTTTTTCGCCATGGCTTTGTTTTTTGCCTCAAAACGTTGGGGGAACGGTCCGGCACCTTATAATTATTCCGAGCAGGCTCGAATAATATTGCGTGCTTGTGTACATAAAACTGAAACAGGCGCTGGTGACTCAATGTGGGACGCGGAAACGAAACTGATTAAATTCGTACCGGAATCCACCTTCAGTGATCCATCTTACCATCTCCCCCATTTCTATGATTTGTTCGCTTTGTGGGCTGATGAAGGTGACCATATATTTTGGCGAGAAGCGGCGGAAGCCAGCCGCACATATCTACACACTACATGCCATCCTATAACTGGTCTCGCTCCCGAATATGCCAATTTTAACGGCACCCCGGCAGAACCCCAGCCTCATGGTGATTTCAGCCATTTTTTCAGTGATGCTTACCGGGTTGCGGCTAATATCGGTCTGGACTGGGTATGGTTCCAAAAGGACAGCTGGCAGGTCAATCAATGTAACCGAATTCAAGCTTTTTTTAGGAATATCGAAGTTTCCAATTACCGGCGGTACACCATTGAGGGACAGGCATTCGACGAACCGGCGCTGCATCCAGTAGGCCTTTTGGCGACCAATGCCATGGCTTCGCTTGCTTCGGATGGCCCGGAGGCAGAGCATTTTGTCCGTTTGTTTTGGGATACACCTTTGCGAACTGGACAAAGTCGTTATTATGATAACTGTCTGTACTTCTTTAGTTTATTGGCCCTAAGTGGAAACTATCGCATTTATTGAAGTATATCGAACAAAACAATAGGACTCCATTCCTCGAAAAGGTCGAGGAATGGAGTCCTATTAATCGTAATAAAGCTTTGCTATTATTTAATTACTACATATTCCAAGTTAACAAGTTTTGCGTAAGCAATAATTTGGTCTGTTGTAAGAGTTAAAGAAACAACGGTGTGGTGACCGCCACCATTTTCGATCCAAGCTTTTACCCCGTCTTGGAAGTTTGGTTTAACATTCCAAAGCACACGAGCTACTGGAAGGTTTGGAGCTGGAACAGTTGGTTCAAAAGCAGTCACTTCATTGATCAAAAGTTTGTAATGCGTACCGAAGTCAGCCATGGAAACCACTACACCGTCTCCTGCTTTACCGTCAAATACTAAACGGGCTGGATCGTCTTTGCCACCAATACCTAGTGGAGACACGATGATTTTTGGTTTGTTGCTTGCCAAAGTTGGATCTACTTCAAGCATATGGGATTGAAGAATAGATTCTTGTCCAACCGTCAATTCATAAGTGTAATCTTCCATAAAGCCAGTGGATTGGTTATGGCTCATCACTTTAAGCAAGCGGTCGAGAGCTGCAGTCTTCCAGTCTCCTTCTCCAGCAAAACCATATCCTTGTGCCATCAAACGTTGAACAGCAAGTCCTGGAAGTTGTTTCATTCCATGTAAATCTTCGAAGTTTGAGGTGAAGGCATTGTAGCCACCTTGATCAAGGAAACGTTTGATAGCAATTTCATAGCTTGCTTGAACTCTTACGCTAGCTTCCCATGCTTCTTTGCTGTTAGTGCCATAGTCGAATTCATACAGCTCTGCATATTCAGCAAACAAACCATCGATTTCTTCTTCTTTAACTTCATTAATGACTTGAACCAGGTCACCAATACCAAAGTAGTCAACCGTCCAGCCAAATTGAATTTGGGCTTCAACTTTATCTCCTTCAGTTACACCAACGTTACGCATGTTGTCACCAAAACGAGCAACTTTGATATTGAAGCTTTCGTTATAAGCAACAGCTACGTCCATCCATTCTGCAATTTGCTTTTGAACTTCAGGGCGTTCCCAATAGCCTACAACCACTTTGTTTTGTTTGTTCAAACGGGCGTTAATAAAACCATATTCACGGTCACCATGAGCTGCTTGGTTTAGATTCATGAAGTCCATATCAATTGTTGCCCATGGAATACTTTCATTATATTGCGTAGCTAGATGAAGCAAAGGTTTTTGCAGCATTTTTGTTCCGCGGATCCACATTTTTGCAGGTGAGAAAGTATGCATCCAAGTGATGACACCGGCAACTTCGTCACGATAGTTAACTTCTTTCATAATGTTGGTGATTTTATCTGCGCTGACAGCTAAATCCTGCAATACTAGTGGGTAAGGCAAAACTCCGCTTTTATTCAAAGCATCTGTCATCGTTTGTGCGTGCGCTTTAACTTCAGCCAATGCTTCTTCCCCATAAAGATGTTGCGAACCTACGACAAACCAAAATTCTTTTGCTACTGCTGTTGACATATTCATCCTCTTTTCATCATTTTGTAGTTTGATTATTTTTGACCGTAATAAGCGTCTTTCCCATGTTTGCGCAAGTAATGTTTATCTAGAATACGTTGTGGCAATTCTTCCGCAAAATGGTTCAACTCTCTAGCAAATAAATTCATTTTTGATACTTCATCCAACACTACGCTGTTCATTACAGCGGATTTTGCATTTTTTCCCCAAGTAAAGGGTCCGTGGCCTTTAAGCAAAACACCGGGAACCGCCATAATATCTATCCCGCGTTGTTCAAAGGTTTCGATGATTACATTACCTGTTTCCGCTTCGTAACCCCGATCGATTTCCTCTTGCGTCAAGAAACGCGCACAAGGAATGGAGCCATAGAATGTATCAGCGTGCGTAGTTCCCATTACAGGAACGTCAAGTCCTGCTTGTGCCCAGATAGTTGCCCAAGTGGAATGTGTATGCACGATTCCGCCAATTTCGGAGTAATGTTTATAAAGTACTGCGTGAGTAGGTGTATCGGAGGAAGGTCTCATTTCCCCTTCAACCACATTGCCATCCAGATCAACGACTACCATATCGCTGGCTTTCATTGTTTCATAATCTACACCACTAGGTTTGATTACGAATAATCCACTTTCGCGATCAATTGCACTCACATTTCCCCATGTATACTTGATAAGTCCATGTTTCGGCAATTCCAGATTGGCTTGAAAAACCTCTTCTTTAAGTTGTTCTAACATCTTGGTCCCTCCATTCTCAGACTAAATTATCAACAGCGGATTGCTCAATCGCCAGACCTTTTTTATAACGTTCGATAAAGGTTTCAAACCCTTTAATGTCGGTTGCATCGGGATGAATTTCTTCTCCCTTTACATCTTTGAACACTTTTTGATCGAGGAAGTCTTCCAAGCTTTCTTCCTGATTTTTGTTCATCATGTATGAGGCTAGAATAGCCATTCCCCATGCGCCGCCTTCTCCAGCAGTCGACATTACGGAAACAGGAACATTCAGTGAAGCTGCCATCATTCTTTGGCCAACAACCGGAGTCTTAAATATACCGCCGTGTCCTAAAATACTATCTATGGCTACATTCTCTTCTTTCGTCAAAATGTCCATTCCAATTTTCAAAGCACCAAAGGCGCTGAACAAATGTGCACGCATAAAGTTAGCCAGATTAAATTTGCTCTCAGGCGAACGTACAAATAGCGGACGGCCTTCTTCTAACCCCGTAATGTTCTCACCCGAGAAATAACCGTAACTGAGCAATCCACCCGCATCTGCGTCTGCTTCCAAAGCCTTATTCAGCAGTACGCTGTACAATTTATCAGCTTCTACCTTTTGCCCCATTGCTTCATAGAACTCACGGAATAATCCGAGCCAGGCGTTAAGGTCACTTGAACAGTTATTAGCATGAACCATACCTACCGGACTTCCGTCTGGTGTAGTCACCATATCAATTTCCGGATAAACCTTGGAAAGATCTTTTTCCAATACGATCATGGCAAAAACAGAGGTTCCTACGGAGACATTTCCGGTACGTTTTCTTACACTATTGGTAGCAACCATACCGGTTCCTGCATCCCCTTCTGGAGGGCTAAGCGGAATCCCAGCTTGTAATTGCAATGATGGATCCAGAATTTTGGCTCCTGCTTCGGTTAATAGACCCGCTTGCTCACCGGCAACATACACCTTAGGAAGAAGATCGCTGGTCTTCAGCGAATAACCTTTGCCAGCAATAAGCTCATCAAACTGTTGTATCATGGATTCATTATAATTCCCTATGGATTCATCAATCGGGAACATACCTGAAGCATCCCCAACACCAAGTGCTTTGTTGCCGGTCAATAACCAATGAATGTATCCTGCCAACGTCGTAACAAACCGAATCTCCGGCACATGTTCTTCTTTGTTTAAGATCGCCTGATAAAGATGAGCAATACTCCAACGTTCCGGGATATTGAATTTAAATACATCCGTCAATTCTTTGGCTGCCTTACCAGTTGTTGCATTACGCCAAGTCCGGAACGGAACGAGCAATTGATCCTGTTCGTCAAAAGCCATATATCCATGCATCATTGCAGAAAACCCGATTGAACCAACGGTTTGGAGGGTGATTCCGTAATTTTGTTGAACTTCTTGCTTCATCTCACGATAAGCATCCTGTAGACCTTTGATAATATCTTCTAGGCTGTACGTCCAAAAGCCGTCTTTCAATTGATTTTCCCATTCATAACTTCCAGAAGCGATCGTTTGAAAACTATGATCAATAAGTACTGCTTTAATACGCGTGGATCCAAATTCAATCCCTAGCGAAGTTTCTCCCTTATTGATTGCTTCTTCGATGCTTAATCGATTCGATATCACGTTAGTCACCTCTCTGACAGCGCTTTTTTAATATAAAAGAATTCGCTTTCTTAATTAACAGCTTTAGTATAAATTTTTGTACGTACATTTGTCAATAAAATAGTTATATATACATACAAATATGGAGATGATAATAATTTAACTCCGTACTTAGTTTGTTTATGATGATCTAAAGGTACGAAATATTTACATTTTTTCATAAAAAAAGAGCCCCTTTATATTTAATTCGTAGTCATGCTATAATTTGTACATACAACTTAACGAAATGAACGAATCAAAAAGCGAACAAGTATGGAAAGAGGAATTACATGAAACCAAAGTATCAAGTGATTATAGAGGATATAAAAAGCAAGATCCTTTCAGGAGATTACAATGTAGGCGAACAAATTCCTACGGAGTCTGCCTTGCAGTCCTTGTACGAGGTTAGCAGACAGACTGTTAGAAAAGCCATTTTAGAGCTATCCAACGAAGGATTCCTCCGCAGCGAAAAAGGTTCTGGCACGTATGTCAGCAACCAATATCGCACAAAGACCGGCGGGAGTTCACATAAGAAGACGATCGGTGTAATTACGACGTATATCTCTGACTACATCTTCCCTTCTATTATCCGGGGGATTGAAAGCCGAATGAATGAGGATAACTATTCTCTATTATTGGCTAGTACCAATAACGATGTTGCGCAAGAAAAAAAAGCTCTCGAAATGATGTTGTCCTACGGCGTAGATGGTTTAATTATTGAACCTACGAAAAGTAATCTGTATAATCCCAATATTGCGTATTATCTGTCGTTTAAGGAGCAAGATATTCCACTCATTATGATTAATGCTTTTTATGAGGAAATAGAGCTCCCCTTCCTTTGTCTTGACGATGTGCAGTCCAGTTATCTGGCAACAAAAGAATTGATTTCCAAAGGCCACTCTCAAATTGGACTTATCGCAAAAATGGATGATTTACAAGGCAAATATCGAATGAAGGGTTATATCAAAGCCCTCGAAGAAGCTAAATTGCGGTTTTATCCAGAGCAAATATTTTCGTTCAACACCGAGACCAAACAAACCTTAGCTACGAACTTGAAGGATTTCCTAAATAAAAATAGAGATACCCTCTCTGCGATTGTCTGCTACAACGACGAGGTTGGTTTGGAAGTGGTCAATGCTTGCAGACAGCTGAACATTTCTATACCAGAGGAATTATCAATTATTGGCCAGGACAACTCCTATATTGCCCAAAATGCGAACATCAAACTGACCACTTTAACGCATCCCCAAGAAACTATGGGCCGTGATGCAGCGGATTGGGTCATTAAAAAATTACAAGGAAAAAAGGATCTTCCCAACAATACTTATTATCAACCTGTGTTAATTGAAGGAGAAACAGTAGTCGAGAGATAGAATAAATTCTGAGGGATTTGTGTTTATCTTCATATATAAATGTAATAACCCACCAGTTGTGACTGGTGGGTTATTTGCAACTGTTATCTTAGTATTCTTTAAAGGTTCGATTCTTGTTTTGAAGTCAACAGTACAGAAGAAGCAAACTGTTTCACAAGCTTGCCGGGATTTATCCCGTATTTATCCCGAAATCCCTCGGCAGCCCGAGGGGTGATAGCCCCAAGGCTTGAATATGGTGTTATCTGGATACACCATCTAGGAAACACTAACATTTCTTTTACTTAATTTCTTAAATACCGAGTATTCCTTATTGGACTTAATAAAACTTAATATCTTTTCAGCACATTCTAATGAATTCATCTCTTCCGTATTTACTTCGAGGTCATATTCTTCAAAGCAATATACTTTGCTAAACTGTGAAGCTGCTAGTCCAATCATTCTATCTCCTCTTGTTTGCTCTCTTCTTATGAGTTCTTCTTTCGAGCATATTACACCTATAAATAACGTAGGGTGATCGAAAAATTGATCAAGAAACACATTAAACCTCTTATCGTTGTCGATTACGGTATCTACTATTACATTAAAACCAAATTCTGATAACAATTTAATTGTCGAATGGTACACTGAGAATATGGAATCATCCAATATTTGGGAAACGACTTGATGATCTATTTCTCTTGTAGGTTCATCTGGAAATTTATTATTAATAAAATCATTGTAATTATTAAAAAAATCATCAATTGATAAATGATAAAAAGGAATCTCTTTCTGTTTTATCAGTTCAGTCGATATGGAGGTCTTTCCGGAACTTGAAGTTCCATTTAGAAAAACTAATATCCCTTGCTTCAATTTAATCATCCCTTCAAATAATAATCATTGCAACTCAGAGATTATTCGAGAAAAGATTAAATTATCCTTTACTGTTTGATATGTTCCTTGATTTGTTCGGCTATTTGCTCCAACAATGCTTCTTTTCCTAAAGCAAAGAAAGCCTCATTATAATTTTGTCTGCTTGTCATACGATATATATTATTCGATTTTACAGCTTTCAGATTGCTCCAGACCTTGCTTTGGTCAAGAACATTCTGGTCATTATCGGATAATAAAATGATATGGTCTGGATTAAAGGTGGACAGTGCTTCTAGACTTGTCACTTTCCCTCCCCATGGATCTGGCTCCGGTGTACCTGGCGCGATGGGTAATCCTAGATCATTAAAAATCATATCCGCAATACCTGTGCGGGAATAGATGCGTATTTCTTTCTCTGTAGCTTCGATTACCGCAAACGTCTCTTCCTTGGTTATCTCAGTGATTTGATCATGTAGTAGTAGAGCACGTTGATCATAGACCTTCAACCACGCTTCCATTTCCGCTTTCTTATCAAGCACCTCCGCAACAAATGCAAATCGCTCTCTAAAAGCGTTAAAGCCATAAGGCACCCTCACTGTTGGAGCAATCATATTTAGTTGATCATAGATTTTTTCTTGGGTAGGTCCTGCCAGTATCAAATCAGGGCTTGCTGCAATGATCGCTTCTAAGTTGACTTCCGTCTGAAACCATCCAGCGGGAGTTACATCAGGCAGTTCTTTTTTGAGAATAGGAGTGATTTCTAATGAATTAGCCATATCTGTATTCCCAGTAATAACAGGTTTATATCCAAGCACCAGAAGTTCTTCCGTTGAGCCGGATACATCGGCAATTCTAACCGGATTCACCGGTAATTCAACATCTCCTTTAGCCTCCTGACCTGAATTCCCACACCCGTACAGCATCACCATCATGATTAAGGCGATTCCGGCAAAAGAGATCCGTTTTAAACTGAACATTTTTTCCAACCCTCTCCAATCTATTGATAATCATTCTCACTTCTAGCAAGTCCGATCATACACTCTGCTGATAGGACAGAACTACCGGCAGAGGGATTGAATAACGGTTTGGCGGATATTTATTTAATTTTTATCGTTTTTTAATTACTTCTGAAGGATTAATTCCATATTGCTTCCGAAAAGCTTCGGCAAAATGACTAAAGTTGTTGTAACCTACCATCGTCGCTGTTTGGCTGACACTAATATCCCCGGTACTTATGATTTCCCAAGCTTTTTCTAAACGTTTGTTCCGTAAATATGCAAATACAGTTGTTCCGTACTCTTCCTTAAATCCAACTTTTAATTTGTATTCGTTAATGCCTGCCAGCTTGGACAATTCGATTAGCGAAGGTGGGTTTGCCATGTGGTCAAGGATGATATCCCTGGCTTTCCGAATGTTTTCTCGGTCACTACGTGATAAATGCAAACTGCGTTTAATATGCTTCTGCTCAAAAAGAAAAACGTCAAAATATACAGATAAGAGTTCTAATGCCTTCCCCTCTAAGTACAACCGGCGCATGGAGGTATGATATGGACAGTCTCTCAATTGCACCAATAATCGGGTGGTTTCTGGAAGAATAGGCATACGGAACATTCGAAAAGCACGTGAATCTAACAGTCCGGATAAGCTGCGAGCATGTGAAGAGCCTTGATCCTCCATCCATGAATCAAATAGTGTAACTGGTACACCTATGGACAATAAACGGATAGGTTCAGCACTGCGATAGTGAAATTCCGCCTGGAAATCCTGCATGAACTGCAATGAACAACTATCGGGCATTAACTCATGGCTAGTATCTGTAACATGAACTTCCCCGCTCCCCTGCAGACAAAAGCTTAACTCAATCATTGCTGCTTCGGATTGAACCTGAACTAGGCGATCATCAGCAAAACGGTAATCACTATCAACAATTTCGATCCCGGAGGGTGTGATCACTCTATCGACGTATCCTTGGGTACTGGATTGTTTAAAATATCTCCTCTCTGTAGTGCCCCTCATAGACGGAGCCTCAAACAAAGCATCGAAATACCCGTTATAGATGTTATGAATAGATGAACTTGTCATTCTGTTATACACTCAGCAGGTAAGCTGCACTCCGTAATCCCAATAATATGTTTTATCATGAGCAGATCACCTTTTCTCTTCTATTAAATGATAACGATTATCATTTAGATCATTATATGCAAGATATTGGATAACCTGCAATGTACAGTTTGTAAGGATCACTTATCTCCGCCTCCTCAGTAAAGCGGTAGCACCTCTTGTGTCAGCCCTGAAAAGAGGTAGCTGGTTTGATCAAAAAAGGCATCAGGCAAATAATAATAAGCATCGCCCATGGACACCACTTTTAATTCGGGAATGATATATATGGCGATATAAGTCCCGTCTTTTAGGTTGAACTGTAATTGATATGATTTCCCTTGGGATTGCGCCGCTGCAAGAGCTTCATATTCCTTATTGCTTAGCTCTGTTTTTTTTGCGCTGTACAAACCTTCGATAATGGACTCAACAATAGGATGATCAGTGATAGTCTTTTGCACGTCATTCCCCACATGATTCAGAATATAGATATCTTTTGCATGCTCCTTCAGATTAGCCAGATCTAAATACTCCTTCGCGCTCATTGCAGAATCGTCTACCTTCGCCACAATTTCAGCTAGATAATAATATTGCTCATCCTTAACTGCAATACGAAAATGGGATGGGTATGTTGGGATTTCATACAGCTTTCCACCAATAGCGAACGTAGCGGCATAATCCTTTTCCGCATTCTTATCCCCGTCTTTCTTTCCGGGCTCTTGGTTGAGATCAAACTCTAATGCACCAAGCGATTTGTCAGGCTCCATACCTGTGAACTTAAACTGAGCGCCATCTGCTACGAATGCATAACGGTATCCATTGTAATTCAGAATTTTGCGAACCCCTGTGGGAGACGAGACTGGTGTCTGCTGCGATATTTGTGGTGAATTAGGCAACGGCGTCTGCGGAAATTTATAAACGGCCACACCTAACACCAATGCAGCACAAGCTGCGAATGAGCCCCACTTTACATAAGTTTTTTTATTAGTGCGTCTCGCGGAGTTGGCTTTTTCTATCAAATTTTCGTCTATGTAACCGATTGTTTTGAAGAGCTCTTTATTATTCAAAGGAAATAACCCTCTTTCTGAAGATATATTTGGAGTTTTTTGCGTGTTCTGAAAAGAATTGATTTGGTTTTGCTTTCACTGATTGAGAAGCGTGCGGCAATATCGGCCAAAGAATCAGAATACCAGTAACGCCTCAAAAAAATATTCCGCTGATCTTCCTTAATGTTGTGTAGAAATTTGCTTATAGATTCGGCTATTTGTGCTTCCTCGTATTGGGTTTCAACGTTGTCTGAAGAGGATAAACAATCGTTTAATTCATCAAGAATCGTATCGAATTTTTTATTCCGTTTTTTAGCCATGTAATAATCATATTTGTTCAAAGCAATATTTCGTGTGATTCTCCCCAGAAAAGAGGACAGCTTTGCAGGAGACTTCGGCGGTATTGCTTCCCATGCACCAAGAAAGGTATCGTTAACACATTCTTCCGAATCTTCAGCATTAGACAAAATGTTATGAGCGATCCGAGTACAATAATTTCTATATTTTTTCGATGTTTCTTCTACTGCCCTTTCATTACGTGCAAAATACAATTGTATGATTTCACTATCTTCCACTCCATCACTTCCGTTCGATTTGATTAAGCATTCACTTATAAAGTAGGAAAAGAAGTGTTTAGGTTGCATAAAAATATAATTTTCTATAAGCTTCGGCATTCAACGCTGATAATATGACATAAAAATACAAATATCCCCTCATCCTAAAGGATAAGGGGAAGTTATAATATCATCTAATTTTTAATTAATTCTACTTCCTTCATTGGAGCCTTTGTCTTACGGAGCATCATCCAGATCCCCCCCAGACAAAATAAAACACTACACCCCATGCCAAACAACGCACTGGCGTTTAATGCCTGAGGTGAGCCTTTCATCGTAAGCACAGCCATTTGAGTGACAACAATGGAGACTACGGCATCAGTAAAGCTAATCATTTTTAATGTTGATATAATGGGATTGTTGAGATGACGGTTAACAATGTTTCCATGAATGGCAAAACCAAGTTTTGTAAAAGCGATCAGTGCTACCAGATATACAATGTAACCTTCATAAACCAAAGCGTCCCCGACTAGATAAATCCGCAGGCAGACCAACAGATATGAAACACCTAGAAGACAAAGAAAAACACCGCCACGCTTATAAACATAAAGCTCCATGGAATACCTTTGCTGTGGTGAACTGACTTTTTTAGCTAATGTATATTTATGAAGCACCTGTCCTTTGGCTATACAAAGAATCAGATAATAAAGTGCATTTGTGATGAACCATCCGGACAATAGATATAACCCAAGAATTAATTTGCCTATACCAATAAAAGCATTGATGACTAGGGAAGCGGCGTTGAACATGGCGGTTCGATCTTGCGGATTTCCGAAGTACCGAACTAAGATTGCCTTAATATATATCATCCTCTCAAGAAAACCTTCATATCTCATTTTATGTTTCTAAGGGGACAATAGTATCATACTTGGCTCAACCCAGCAATAAAGCAATTAAAGTTCTGATTTATGATATATTAGAAAAGGTTGTGCTAATTCGGCAAGAGGAAATAGCAACAGCAATTGTTAATGGAGGCAGGTCGTATATGTATAGAAAATTAACAGCAGCAGAGTTGGATGTTATTTTAAGCTCGATTAATAAGGAACAGCATTTTTTATATTATTCATACCTTACTTTTCGCAGACAAAACACAGTGCATTACGGTCAGTATTCTGACCAGGGCGAGTTGCTTGGAGTATTAGCCTTTTTAAGTGGCCTTCCGTTTAATGCTTTTTCTGTATATCCAGTTCAGCAATCCTTTTGTCTCAGCTCAATGTTGGCGTTCATGAAAGATGAATTACATCTACATAACCATGCGGTGGGTAGCTTTATTATTAACGAACAAGAGCTGCAGGTCTTTGCTTCTCAGCTTGAGTTCTACAGCCCTCCCCAAAAATTGCTTCTAATGAAACATATTCATGAAGATGTTCTACCAACAGCGGACAAGCATGTTATGCACTTAGGACCTGCTCATTTCCAGCGAATTGAAGCAAAGATGAACGAGCTGCAAACCATGGCTTTTTCAAAAGAAGAATTACAGAATCCGTTCTATGGTGTGATGGCACAAGACGAGCTGATTGCTGTAGGAGGATACCACATATATAGTGAGGATTACGTTGAACTAGGAAATATCGGAACAGATGTGGCCTGGAGAAGAAATGGTTATGGAAAAAAAGTCTGTGCAGAGCTAACACGCCAAGGACATGCCATTTCAGCTAACGTATATTTGAATGTTTTTGAGGAGAATGTAGGAGCCATTTCTCTATATCAATCGCTGGGATATGAACTCATTTGCCAACAATACATCGTTGAATTTATTATTTAATCTAAAAACGTACTGCATTAGCTGCAGTACGTTTTTTCTATCTAAACCTCTTACGCCGTAGGCATATTCTTCGTAGAAGAATAGATTAAAGCATCTCTCAAAATGTAAATGTATTGGCTGCGCCCATCATCACTATAATCATACAATTCACCATGGCTCCCAGCCATATTTTTCCTGTGCACTTAAAGAGGTAACGCGAAATATAAGCTGCAATAAAAAGCTGGAAAACGAGAGGGAAAAGGACTAGTATTCTGAGCCAATCTTGATTTTGCCAAAAAGTTACGCCTGTTGAAAATAACGTTCCGTATTGTACCCCAATGAGCACTAGAATTCCAAGCACACCGCCTGTCCCGCTAATGAGCAGATCCCTCCATTCTTTCTGCCCTTCAACTGGGGTGGTAGAGTTCACGGCAATTGACTGTGCAACATAAAATATAAAGAAGAAAAGCATATAACGTAAGCCAATTAATAATTGATTCGGAGTGAATACTTTAATTGCCAGTACCCATAAGCGGAAGTCTGTCTGAAAGAAATAATCTGCAAATGCAACCAAAGCATAGAATCCAGTGAATATACATACCGCAAGTGCAAAAGTCTTCAGCAGTTCTTTCAAATTTGTTTTTATTCCCCAGCTTTCAGAGTGCTCATTATAATTTTTTCCTGATAAACGAGTGGTTAGCCAGAATAACAATAGACCCACAAGGCCGTTAAAGATCGCCCAGATTAAAATAAAGTTCATGGCGGTTTGTGGAAATAAACTACGAGGCTGAAGGATATTCTGTCCAGCTATAATACTCCAGCGACTGATCGGAAGGTATGATATTGCGGAAATTACCCAACTCATTATCCAAGAGCCCCAAAAAAGAATCTTGCTTTTTCTGGTCTTAGGCTCCGGTAACTTGGCAGGAGTAGGTTGAATTAGACTATTGAAACAAGGAAGCTTGAGGAGCAATACCGCAAAGGGGACAATAAATAAAAAGGATCCTAACAAGCCGATAAAGTTAAAGATCTCTTTCCATAACCATAATTGGTTGCCGGCAGATAACGGATTATTGATTTGAAACGCTTTCGTAAAAAAGTCAACTAAATAACCAGTGCTCGCCACCGAAAAGTGTTGCCAAGGGTGGATCTCCGCTGGATTGTACACGACGCGCAAGGTTTGATCAGCTGCATTACCGTAATATTTGCCGATTTCCACAGCGTTTATCTTTTGATTCTCCGGCATTACTGAATTTATAGCAGCTAGTGATTCTGGGGCATCGCCCGAAAGATCAGCATTCCCTCTCGCAAATCCGGATCCGCCTTCATCATATTTGCCTACATTGATGCCTACATTGGCATGGATGTTTTGAAAAGTCTCATCGGTAGACTGTTCGACCTGAGAAACAATGAAAGCGGATGCAACTTTATTCAAAGCATCAGCCTTGGCTTCTTCACTTACCGTAATAATTGCGCCTTCTTCTGAAGAGGGATCTTTCGCCGCTTCGAGCTCTGCCAAATAAAGTTGGCCATAATACTGCAGTGTACTCCAGGTAATCATTCCACCCATAGAATGACCACTAATGCCGATTTTTGTAGAGTCTACATAATCAAGACTGGATGATGCATATTCCACTAAAGGAATCATCCCATTATTCTCTGACATTATCGTTGGGAAAAATGGCATATCAGGAGAGCTCGAGCCTCCATGCCATAAGAAATCCATTGCAATCACAGCAATTCCCCGACGGGAAAGTTCGATTGCGGTACTATCCTGCATCTCTTTATTGTTTAAAAAACCGTGACTAGTAATGACGAGTGGAACTTTATGCTCTGCATTTGCTGAGACAGGCCTGAACAGATTTCCCTCAATCCAAGTACCATTATCGGACGGAATCTTAAACTTACTAATCTGGACCTTGCCGAAATCTGTTTGCAAGAAAGAAGCTCCCACACAACTGATCAAAACCATGGATAAAGCGACACATAAAAATTTCAATGCTAATCTCGTAGACAGAAACTTTTTCATCTGGTCTCCCCCCCAAAAAAAGTATCAAATCAAAATGTGTAACACAAAATGGGCAAAAAAAATAACCTGAATCCGAAAAATTCATTAGTAGACCCCATGAGTAGATATCCCTCGGATTCAGGTTATGTGTGATTCTTATTTCATTGCTTTTGCAAGCTCTGTGAAAATAACCC
The DNA here is from genome assembly GCF_037974255.1 of Paenibacillus sp. FSL R5-0636. Taxonomy (NCBI): domain Bacteria; kingdom Bacillati; phylum Bacillota; class Bacilli; order Caryophanales; family Paenibacillaceae; genus Paenibacillus; species Paenibacillus sp. FSL R5-0636. The sequence continues at coordinate 3,443,637 of NZ_CP150232.1, read as the reverse complement.
CAAGTGCATGAGCACCCGCATCCGGATAACCGATGCTGCGTTCCCCTACTGTGCCGGCTCTTCCCATACGGGCAACGATTTCTATAGTATTTTTAGAACCTTGGACAGCTGCTTCCGCTGCTTTACTTGCCGCCACTTTGATATCGTCGCCTTGTTCTGCACTTTGGGTCCAGGCATCTGCAAACGGTACAAGCGCATCAATCAATGTCTTGTCTCCGACAACAGCCCCTCTGCCAAAAGATCTTTCACCCGTATCTTGAATCCCTTTGACAACAGCTTGCATCATATCAGCAAACTCCTGAATGGTCAGCTCTTCCTTCTGTTGAACATTTTTGCTCGCTGCGCGGAAGCCTGATCCCCAGATCGGTCCGGATGCTCCGCCGCAATATTCCATAATGACCATGGAGCAGGCGTCAAGAAACTCACCGATATTAGTGAGATGATGAGCTAAAATATCTTCCCACTCGACTTTCAGCTGTTTAAAGCCCTTAGCTACACTCATCCCGAAATCTCCGTCTCCAGCGTGGGAGTCAAGCTCACAGAACGGAACTTCATTCTCAATAATAACCTGGCTCATTTGATCGAGCAGATAGACGATATTTTGCAAAGTAAACCGATTGTTCTTAATCACCGCTGCAGCAGCATCCGTATTATTCTTAAAGGATACATTGCTGTCTGCTTTCTCTTCCTGGATTACTTCAGTATAATTCACAGGCTCAAAGGGGCCTTTAATCGACAAGGCTGGTGTATCACAAGGCGCAGATAACCATTTCTTCAGCGTCTCATCCAGCTTCATTATCGTCACCGATGCACCTGCCATGTCAATGCTGGTCATGTAGTTACCAACAAACACTTTAAACACTTGTTTATTCTTAGCAGTTAATTCGCGGATGACAGAATTGTTCAGCAAATATAACTCTTGCAGCGGGGTGCCGCCAAATCCATTAATTAATACGGCTACTTCCTCCTGCTTCTGATCATTCATTTGGAAGTTGTCTAGCAAAGAGGTAACCATTCGCTGTGCTAATTCATCTGCGGGTACAATTTTCTCCCTGCGTATTCCAGGTTCTCCATGGATCCCAACCCCGTATTCCATCTCGTTCTCTTCAATATGAAATGTCGGAGTACCTTTGGCAGGTACGGTACAAGAGGTATAGGCGAAGCCTATGCTGCGCACATGATCAATTGCATGTTGCGCCGCTTCTTTCACTTCTGCTAAAGACAATCCAGCTTCTGCTGCTGCTCCGGCTACCTTATGAACAAGCACTGTTCCGGCTACGCCTCTTCTCCCTACTGTATAAAGACTGTCTTCAACGGCAATGTCGTCGTCTACTTTGACATAATCCACTTCGATACCATCTTCAGTTGCTAGATGGGCCGCATTTTTAAAGTTCATGATGTCACCGCTATAATTCTTGATAATAAGCAACGAACCTTTGGTGCTTGCTGTGCGGCGAATCGCTTGATAAACCTGGATTTGGGATGGAGAAGCAAACACATCACCGCATACAGCTGCATCCAGCATCCCGGTTCCTACGAACCCGGCATGAGCCGGTTCATGCCCGCTTCCGCCACCACTGATCAGGGTAACTTTATCTTGATTAATCTCTTTCTTAGAAATCACTTTAAATTTCGGATCGAAATCCAGCTCGGGATGCGCCAAGACAAGCCCGTTACACATTTCCCTAACCAGAGTCTCCGGCTTGTTTATTATTTTTTTCATCTTAAAGCTCCTTACTTGATTTATATTGACGGCCTAATTGATCGGCTGCCATAATTGCTGATGCAACCGCATCCTCCGTAATTGGGAACGGCATCGAATGGATAGATTCCTCAGCAATGCAAGCTTTTTTAGCAACCTCAAGCAGTTCCTCATAGGTTACATGCTCAACACCAATATCCGCTAAGCAAACTGGGAGACCAATCGAAAGACAGAAGTCCAACACTTCTTTTAATTCAGTCCGGTCTGCGTTTTCAAGAACCAGTTGAGCAATCGTGCTGAAGGCTACCTTTTCACCATGATAATAATGATGAGTTCCTTCCAAAGCAGTTAACCCATTATGAATCGCATGAATCGCTGCCAAACCACCGCTTTCAAACCCAAGACCCGATAAAAGAATATTCGTCTCGATTATATTCTCCAAAGCTGGGGTTACGATATTCAGATCGCAAGCCTGCTTCGCCTTGAATCCATTCTCAAGCAATGTCTCATAGCAGAGCTTTGCAAGTCCCAACGCTGTTACTGTCCCTTTAGCTTCACCGCAAACCCCTTCACGAACTCCGCAAGGTAAACCTGCATTCACATTGGAATACGAATTTGCAGTAGCTCTTGCTTCAAAATAGGTTGAAAGTGCATCTCCCATGCCTGCCACAAGAAATCTTGTAGGTGCATTGGCAATAACTGTTGTATCAATCATGACTACACTCGGGCTTTGCTTGAAATAAGCATAATCATCAAATTCACCTTCCGGAGTATAGAGCACCGCTGAGTGGCTTGTCGGAGCATCAGTTGCTGCTATCGTTGGAACGATAATCAGTGCTTCTCCTTCAGCTACACATTTTGCCGTATCAATCGCCTTACCTCCACCCAAGCCAATCGTACATGCACATTGATGCTCCTTGGCTAGCGCTTGTAATCTGGCGACTTCTTGTCTTGAGCATTCCCCGTGGAAGCCGCTTTCAACAAGAGTTATATTAAATTTCTGTTTAGTTGACTCCAGTTTGTCTTTCACACGTGTTACATCATCTGGATGGGCAATTAACAAAGCAGAATCACCAAAGGTTTTTACGAAGTAACCTAAGTTCAATAATTCATTCTCACCTTGTACATATTTCGTCGGACTGATAAATGCTCTTCTCATTTTTCGTTCCTCCTCAGTTGTTTATAGTTATCATTATAGATTGCTCTAATTTAAGAAACATGAAACAATAAAAGCTTATTAAAGCGTTTTCTTATCGTATTTTTTTGTCATAATCGTGAAAAATCGAACTTTCATGTCATTGTGTTGAATTATTCTGTATAATGTTCATTAAGATTCTATAACTTACATAGGAGAATTTTGTGATGTCAAAATCCCGGTTCAATCTAGAAGAAATTATTGATTTGAAGAAATGGGAAAAGCTCCAGGATTCCTTATCTCTTGTAACCAAAATGGCTATTCTTACTGTTGATTACAAGGGTGTTCCCGTGACCAAGCACAGCTATTGTCAGCCTTTCTGTCAAGGTGTGCGCCAGGACTCCCATCTCTCTCAATATTGTCAAAAATGTGATGCCCGCGCTGGAATTGAAGCGGTTCGCCAGAACAAACCGTTTATTTATTTATGTCATTTCAATATTATAGATATCGCGATTCCAATCATTATAGATAATCAATACCTAGGTGCAATTATGGCCGGACAGCTCAAGCTTCGTGAACCTGACGCGCCACAACTGGAGCAGATTGTCTCTCGGCCACCGAATGTGGAGACGAACATGAAGTTTCAAACACTCAAAGAGGATTACCTGGCACTGCCTGTTTTATCCTACGATGAAGTAACAAAGTGTGTTGAGCTGCTGCTGCAGTTAAGTACCTATATCGTGGAGGAAGCCATTCAAAAGCATACTACCGTGGATTTGTACAAAAAGGTTCTGACCACCAATATAGAAGAACCCGCTTCTGCCGAAGCTATGGACGAATCAGACCGTACGTACCGAAAAATCCAATCCATACAGCAGGAGTTATCCGGGGCGTTGATCGAGACCAAATTAAAAAATGGTGTTCAAAAGTTCGTCTCAGCGAATTCTGTGCTTCAGCCTGCTTTTAATTACATTTATACACATAAAAATGAGAATTTCAGCCTCAAAGAAATGGCTAAGCTTTGTCATATCAGCCCCAGTTATTTCAGCCGTATTTTCACTAAAGAAACTGGAGAGAATTTCTCCGTCTTCATTGCCAGACTCAAGATTGAATGGGCTAAGCAACTGCTGGAATCCACGGATTCCCCGATCAATCAAGTCAGTGATGATTTGGGCTTTTGCGACACGGGCTATTTCATTAAAACCTTCAAAAAATACGAGAACCTCACCCCGGCTGTATATCGGAATATGTATATGAGGCGATCAGCAAAAGAAACCCTCCGTTAATAAAATTAGCGAAGGGTTAGTTCCTCATTCCCACCAATGCTTCATTTCACTAAATCCTACATCCCATAACTTCACATTCCCTTTAAGGATAAAGGTTATTTCTTTTACGGTAACTAATGCCGTATTGTTGAGTTCAGCTTGGGAACTATATTGTTCACTGGATTGAAGGATCACGTTGCCATCAGCTATAATCATTAGTTCACTGCTAGAATTTTCATTTTCCGGGAATCCAAAGCTGAAATATAACGATACCTCTTTTTTATCACCCAAAGTATAGGTGTATTTTTTAATTTCTTCACCTTCACTGCTGTATAAATTCATTTTTGGTATTATATTTTCACCAGCGATAGTGAAACTGGGAAGATTATGCGTGATAGGCATGCTTCCCGTAAGCTTTTCCAACGTTTGTAATCCCTGCACAGGTCTTTCACTTTTCTTCAGAGTTAAATCAATGATCTCAGAGATTCCCATGATTCCAACCAATAGCACAACAACAGATAATGTCGAAGTAAAAAGCGATCTCCTGGTGATTTCCGGGGAAAATCCAATCTTATATGCACAAAATCCGATCATTGCCCCTAACGTATTGGAGATGACATCGGCTACATCAAAGGAACCTAAAAAAGTTAAAGCTTGAAGAGTTTCCAGCCCAAAAATTGTTAAGATAAACAAACAAATAAACTTCTTAAAATGTGTACGATACAGCAAAGGGAATAATACGCCAAAAGGAATAAAAGCAGCGATGTTCCCAAAGTCATAAACCCAAGAAAAGGATAGGTCAAAGAGATCAGGAAAAAGAAGCGGAACACTTTCAGGAATCAACATAAACGTGTATTCATACTGGCTTGTTGCATGCTCAACTCTATTGAAAGCAAAAAACAAAAAATATAAGATCAACAGTGTATACAAAATAATTCCTATAATAAGGATCTTCCGTAATTTCACTCCCATAATAACTTCACAATTCCCTCCATATGTCGATGGAAATAGTATATCTCTCCAAGGTGACATTCCCGTGACACTGAAGGTGACGATTTAGTCATTCAAGGCTTATTTCGATAAAAAAGCCATCACCCTTAGTTTAAGGCCGATGACTTTTTGATACATGATATTTTATCTATTCGTGACTAGTTTCCAGTGCTGGCTAGCAGAACCTGTATTATTTGCTTGAATAATATTTGCACCCTCTGTCGTTGAACCCTGATCTACTGCCAGAACTTTTCCACTGTTACGATTAATAATATTGTAAAACTCACCTGAGGACTCCAAAGTCCACTGCTGGTCATTCGATCCGTTATCATTCCATTGAACACTTTGAGCACCGTTAGCTAATGAACTTCCTAAAATGCCCAGGTTTTTACGACTATTAGTATTGACCAGTTTCGTATAACAATCAGCTGTGCTGACTACAAACCAATTTTGGTCATATGATGAAATTCCGCTGGTCCACTGAACCGCCTTCCCTCCATCTGCCATCGAACCCTGATAGATACCCAACACTTTACCACTGTTCTCATTAACCAATCGATAACTGTCCACCATAATATGTCCTTCATCTGGAACCAACTCCCACAGCTGATCAGTGCTGCCTGCATCAGCCCGCTGTATAACTTGGGCACCCTCTTCAGTAGAACCCTGCGCTATACCTAACGTCTGACCACTGTTACGGTTAACAATCTTGTAGTAGTTACCAGAGGCTTGTAAAGTCCACTGCTGGTCATCGGAATTGTTTTCAGTCCATAATACGGCTTTGGCTCCTTCTGTTGTTGATCCTTCTAATATTCCGGCGACCTTACCACTCTTTGCATTCACAATGGATTTGTAACCGTTAGGAGCATAACCACTTTCCGCAGTGGAAATGAGCCAATATTGATCCAAGGAATTAGTCCCACTGCTCCATTGCACGAGCGGATTGCCATTCGCAGTTCCGCCTTCCAATACACCTAAAGCCTTCCCACTCTTCACATTAATTAATTTGTAGTAACCTACGGACATATCACCGTATTTCACCGTGTTTTTCCCACTAAAAAATCCGGCTTGTGGGATAAATAAGCGGCCATTGCTAAGCGGCAGTAGTTGGCGGTTATACCCTGCGTCTACGGGTGGATTATATGGAACCCAGCTGCCGGATGCATCCACTCTAGAAGAGTTGATCAGCACTTCTTTTTTTCCTGCAACGTTTAATACGAGTCTCCCATCTCCCAAAGCAGAAATATAGGGACTTCCTCCGTACCCTACAAGAGTTCCTACTTCAGTTGGATTCCAGCTCTCAGGATCTGCTGAAATTTTCAAATAATTGGGCACGCCCGGGTATCCGACCATCTCATAGGTCATTGCGTAATTACCATTGCCCAGCTTAGCGATTGTAGGCATTCCTGGACGTAATTTACTGTCTGCAAATGCCACATCAGCTACCACAGGTCCCCAGTTCGTGCCCTCCAACGTAGTCTGATGAACTAACTTCTGGGCATGAGCAGGATCACGTTCATCTGAATAATAAACAATGAGTTTGTTGTTGTGAACCAAAAAGAAAGGCTCCCAAATGGGATCGTAACCAATATCGTTTCGTCCACCTTCAGCAATGGTGCTTACATATGTCCATGTTCTACCTAAATCATTGCTTTTATATAATTCCAACTTGGTAGCTGCTTTGTTGCTTGGCACAGAATTTCCTGCAAGAAGCATAGTACCCGCAGGCATGTTACCTATAGATTGGGGGAGTTCAAACAATTCAGGGCAATTTAACATTCCCCAACCGTTTTGATTATCCTCCACTTCTCCAACCTGATTCCAAGTGACACCATTGTCAACGCTTTCATAAATAGGGAAAACAGGTGTGGTATTAGAGGTTTGTTCAAATGTAGCATACATTTTATTATTGTTGATGCCACTATATTTAAGCTGGATTGCCCTAGGTGATAAAGCCCCATAGGATGGTGAATCTGCTGGTGGTACATATAAGACATTAGGTCCGAAAGCGTTTACAATATTGCCATCAAAGCTAATCCCTGTGCCAACCACTGTCACTAAAACCAACAAAAAAGTCAAAACCTTTCTCAGTTCTCTTCTCAAAAGTAATTTCTCCTTTACTCTGGGATTTTTTAAACGAATACAGCTTCAATATAATTAATAAACGGATAAATGAGAATGTAATATCTCGACCGGATCATGCAATATGATTACTCAAGTAGATTATCATCCCCTCAATAAAGTTTTGGAGTTAGATCTGGTTTATAAAATAAGGGTGCCCCTTAGCCTTTTCATGGCTTTTAGGGCACCCCTTGGATGTGCTATACAAATGTTAAATGTCAAATTTATGTTTGGCGAGTCCTTCTACGATTTGGGGATCATTATGCGAGAAGAAAACACTCTGTTTCGTATCTAATTTAGCTATTGTCTCTAAATCTTCTTGGTTTAATTCGAAGTCAAAAATATTAAAATTTTCGATGATCCGTTCTTTATGCGTAGACTTTGGAATAGCACTCACGCCTCTTTGAGTTAACCAACGTAAAACTACCTGAGCAACGGATTTCTGATATTTTTCAGCGATAGAAACTAATACTTCATTATTGAAAAGGTTGTTTCGTCCTTCCGCAAAAGGTCCCCATGACTCGATCTGCACATTCTTCTCTTTCATATAATTCGCACTTTCGATTTGCTGCTGAAAAGGATGTGTTTCAATCTGGTTGATTGCAGGTGTAATTTCATTGTGGCTAATCAAATCAATTAGACGATCCATTTGAAAATTGCTGACTCCAATCGCCTTGATCTTACCCTCACGGTACAATTCCTCCATAGCACGCCAGGAACCATATACATCACCAAATGGCTGATGAATTAAATATAAATCTAAATAATCCACTTGTAATCGATCGAGCGATTTGGCAAAGGCTTTCTTAGTACGCTCATAACCGGCATCCTGAATCCAAAGTTTAGTAGTAATAAATATTTCTTCTCTTGGTACACCACTGCGTTTGATGGCTCTACCGACGGCTTCTTCATTTTGGTAAGCTGCTGCAGTATCAATCAGGCGATAGCCTGCCATAATAGCTTCATAAACGCTCTGCTCGCATTCGCTAGCATCATTCATTTGATAGACACCAAAACCAAGGATAGGCATCACTACACCATTGTTCAGAGTTACTGTTTGCATATGAAATCCTCCTATTTACATGTTCTGTGATTAAGATTACAATAATTAGCCTAACAGGTTCGAGTAACACGAAGTCAAGCGATGCTGAGTTCTTTTCGCATCCATTTTCAAGGAGGAATTACAATGTATACTGTGAAGGAAGTTGCCAAACTACTGGGTTTGACTGAACATACCATCCGTTATTATACGGATAAGGGTTTAGTTCCAACGATACAACGGGACAAAAATAACATTCGTCTTTTTGATGATGACTCCATTAATTGGCTAACAGGTGTAAAATATCTCAAACAATGTGGGATGTCAGTAGAAGACATTAAAAGCTATGTAGACTTGTGTTTACTAGGCGATTCTACCATCCACGATCGTTATCAAATCATAATGGAGTATAAAGCCGCTGCTGCAGCTCAGTTGGAAGAGGCCAAACTTAAAGTCAAATATATGGAAGACAAAGCCAATCATTATCTAGATATTATCAATCAGGTAATCCCGGATGACACGAATCCAGCTAAATGGACAAAATCATGAACAAGAGGCAGATGAACAACTTTTGATTATCAAAGGTTGTTCATCTGCCTCTTAACTTGTTAGGAATCTACTTTTCTTCTTGATGTGATATCTATTCATTGTGATAAAGGACGAATTCGTATTTATTCCCCGTTAGTTGATCATTATAAAATACAATTTTACGGTTCAGTATATCTAAGTTTTGTTGCAATGCCTTAATTTCTTGTTCCACTTGTTGCTTACGCTGTTCAAGTAAATTTTTCCGTTCAGGAATTGTCTCGTCCCCCATAGCCCGCCACTCGGTATATTGCTTCAATTCTGCCATCGTCATTCCTGAATCTTTTAAATGAAGTAAAAATTGAACCCAACCTATATCCTGATCTGTATATTCGCGTAAATTATTGTCACTTCGATGTGGAGTAAGTAATCCTTCCATTTCGTAATATCTGAGCGTGCTCTTGTTAACACCGACGATTTCTGCAAATTCTCCAATGGAATAAGGCATGATCCCCACCTCCATTTCTAATTTTGTTTCTATCCAAAGGATATACTTAAACTAATAAAAAACCAAATGTCGGAGTATGAATCCATTTTTATGGCTTGCCTTAAAGTGTACTTTAAGGTCTATACTTCATTTTGAAGCAGTTAATTTCGTTTTATGTAGGGTGGCCTAAAGCTTGGTCGGCATTTAATATTGCCAAAGAAATTTATAAAAATTAAACGAAAGAGGTTTTTTATTATGGCTAATGAGCAACTAAGCAACAGTACTATCTTTCCACTCGGACAAAAGGTTGAAGCTAATTTTATAGGAGATGCATACTTGCAGATGATTTATACTGACGCGACACCTTTGAATGCGCCTATTGGGAACGTAACCTTTGCCCCGGGAGCTCGCAATAACTGGCACTCCCATAAAATCGGACAAGTATTATTAGTTATCGGTGGTGAGGGTTGGTATCAAGAAGAAGGCAAACCAGCTCAATTCCTCCAAACCGGGGATGTTGTGAATATTCCAGCGAACGTAAAACATTGGCATGGTGCTACAAAAGACAGCTGGTTTGTTCACTTAGCCATTTCACCCGGAGAAACAGAATGGTTAGAACCTGTTGATGGTAAGCTTTATAATCAATTGTAAAAAAACGCATCGGGTCTATGGACTCGATGCGTTACTTTTCTATATCGTCTTTTTGAGAAAACTAAACTCTATTGCTCAAGAAATTGGTAAACTGCCATCATCTCTTGTTTATTCAACTCACGAATACGATTGAAAATTGGAATATCAGCTACAGCCTCAATGTTTAAGCTTTTAGAAACAACGTCACTTATTTTACCCGTTAGCCAAGTTTGCACATCTATACCTTCAACGACTTCCTTACGCCCTTCATCATTGATGCCACTCGCATAACAACTTACACAAGGAATCGTTAATTTATATACGCCATCATGAAGTCCATCTTCCGAAATAACTTTTTTCCCTTTACAGAATGGACATGGATGGCTTGCTTTAATCTTATTAATTAAGGTGACGATTTTTTTGTAACCAAACGCTTCATAGACATAAGTCAGCTTTTTATATTTTCCATTAGTGAAATACTTATCTATGATATTTTCTCTTGTTTCGTGGATATTGGCAAAATCACAGATCGTAATCCGGTTTTTCCTGCTGATGGATTCGATACTGCTGCTAATGCTGTCCCAGAATGGCAAGGCATTTTGTAACACCATTTCATATTGCGCAAAACTTCCTAACTCTAGTTCAAGCATTTTTAGAGCGACTTGTGATTCCCTGGGTAATAGAGAGACCTCTTCTGTCAAAACCATATCTCCGCCCACGATGGCTTTCATTTTTTCTAGTACCTGTAATTCACCAACGGTGCTAATGACTTGATCAAGGGGCATCCCAATAATCTCGCGAATATCAGTGTCGCCGAATTTAAGCTTTTTATGATGATTTAACACCGTTCCTTGACAGATTGGACAAGTAATCATTTTTTTGGACGCTTTAATATGCTCTTTAATAATTGATTTCGAAATGACCATATAGTTCCCGATAATGGTATTAAAGCCTTCCCAAGTTCTCGAGGCTTTAGCTGCTTTATCATAGAAGGATTTTTCCCAATACCCGTATAAAAAGGTGTGCTTTTCAGCTTCTGTCATCTCATTATAACTTTTGCTTATATCTTGTCCGAGCTCATTCTTTAACTCATCAAAGATGAATTTTATTTTTGGTAATTGATAGAATTTCAGAATCTCCATCGCATCTGGATGTAATGAGCCGTCCCAAAAGGGTACGGTCTTGTCCTGAAGAACAATATCAAAATCAAATTCTTCAATCACACGGCGGCCCTTACAGCTTGGACAATGATTGTCTGATTGATAGAAATCAAAGCTTTTTGTATCCTTATTAGTGGGATGCGCTGCCACAATATGGTTGATCAAGCCACCCATTTCATAAAGGAAAGTAAACTGACTATACAAGTGTCGTTCCAGATCAATGGCGATGACAGGTGCAATCGTATCCGATTCATATTCACCATAAATCAGGCGGGCCATGGAGGATAAGCTTTTTAATATGCCACCTTTATAGATGTTCTCTGCATTTTTAAAATAGGCGATCTGATCTTCTTTTAAATAGTCAATTCCATTTTGTTGCTGGAGTGTTGAAGAAATGTGCGCAGGCGCCACGCTATCTGCACTGTTTTGTTGACGATAATAATCATCATGACTGAGAACATCAAGATGCTCCACAGGTGCAAGCTGTCTTTTGCCAAAATCAACGATAAAATCAGAGTTATCTAACATATAAGAATTATGTTCAATCATGATTATGGAGACAGATTCATCCTGCAAAATGTCCCTAATGCTGTCAATGAATTGATTTAAAATATTTTGTGATAAACCTTTGGAAGGCTCGTCAAAAATAAAAAGTGTATGTGGATTTCTTGAGCCCGCAAACAGCTCAGAAACTAAATGGACACATTGAAATTCACCCGTGGATAAGGACTGTGTTTTTCGCTCCAACGTCAAATAACCAAGTCCAAGCTTGATCAATAAGCTTAGTCTTTTATGAGCAATGTCCTCATTTGGCAGTTCAACAATAATATCTTCAATCGAGCGCTCAAAAATATCATCAATATCCTCACTGTATTTTGTCAGTTTCCTTTTAATATCAAGAAAAGTGGCAACGGTCGAGCGACTGGTAATCGACTGATTTCGATCTTGCCCTACGATCACCAGCTTATCTTTGGAATAACGCTTTAGAAAATCTTTGACCATACATTCATTAACCAGCGTAGATTTACCACATCCGGACTCACCTGTAAAAGTTACCAGCCTATTTTGGGGAATCTGAATCTCGGCCATTTGAATATTACGACAATAAAGATCATGAAATTGATAATATTCTGCAGGTGCTGCCTGATTTAGTTCTTTATTGATGGGCTCAGGACGTGGTGATTCCTCAACAATTTTCCCGCCATATTTGCCACTGCCAGGTCCAAAGAACAAGTGTTTATCCGCTGTGTCCAGCACCGTGTCAGAATGGTCAATGAGCCAAATTTGATTTTTATATCCCAATTGTTTAATCTCCGCTAAAATCTTCAATAGGGTTTGGTGATCGAGACCCACGGAGATTTCATCAATGATAATCACGGTATTTTCACTTGTTGCCATAAATTCTGCCAAGTAAAGTCGTGTTAATTCTCCGCCTGACAATGTACCCATAATACGATTTAATGTTAAATAACCAATATTCATATTGATTATATTTTTCAGGATTTGTTGTTTACCCTCACTTATCTTAAGCTTTTCTGCTAGTTTAAAAATGGTTTCGATGCTAAAGTCGTTTAGATCGGAAATACTCTGTGCTTGATCCGATAATTCAATTTTATATTGTTCAGCTGCTTGATTGTAGCGTTTTCCTTGACACTTTTTACACTCGATATTTTTTGTAGTTCCACGCCCCTTACAATCAGGACACCAACCTAATTCATTATTAAATGAAAAAACCTCTGGAGAGAGATTATATTGTTCAGCAAGAGTGACACGGATTTCAGTAAACACACCTGTATGTGTGCCAATGGTTGACCGAGGATTTGAAGATATGGATGACCTACCAAGAAAAAGAACAAGGGGCATTGCTTCCATTTTGATCGCACTGAAATTAGTCTCCATAATATTGGGGAATAAATACTGGTATTCAGCTTTTGGCAATAAGGAAACGAGACGTTTTTTTGATTCTTCCCCAATCGTTTGACAAAAAGTTGTTTTACCAGATCCAGACAAACCAGCAATTCCTAACGACTCATCCACTGGCAGTACCGTTTCTAATCTGTTAATATTGTTCGCAATTAAATGATTTATTTTCATAGTAAGCTCATCTCATCTCCATTCTCTTCATCTAGTATTGCCATGATATATTCCATTAAAAAGGGCACTTTCCCTGTTCCAGAAAAGCGCCCTATTCTTGAATTACAATTCTGCTAATACCTTTTCGAGCTGACCACCCATATTTGTCCAGGCATATTTAGCACCTTCGATGGCTCCTTGGCGGGCTTTCGTCTCTTCACTAAATCCTGATTGATCTAGATGGAGATTAACCTTCCCCTCTGAATCTTGACTCACAGTCCAAGTAACAGTAGTACTTTCTCCCGCACTATTCCAAGTATAAGATAACGTATGAGGCTCATCCACGACGAGTACTTCGCTATCTACAATTCCATCCCACCATTCATTTGGCTCAGCACGGAATTGAAATTTATGACCAACGACGGGTTTAAAATCATTACTCCAGATCCATTTCGCAAGCGTATCCGAATCCGTTAAAGCATTCCATACCTTCTCGATCGAACTTGTAAATTGAAAATCTAATGATACATCTGGTTTCATAGTTATTCCTCCAATATAAGTTTTAATTTATCAATTCTTTGCTTCCAGAATCCTTCATAAAAAGATACCCAATCTTGAATTTCTTTCAAAGGATTGGCATTCAACCGATACCTCGTCTCTCTGCCAACCTTTCGAACAATTACGAGACCAGCATCTTTAAGTATATTTAAATGCTTCGAAACGGCTGTACGACCCATTTCAAAATGAATCGTTATCTCATACAGAGGTAATTCATCAACATCAGCCAGAATTTGAAGAAGTTTTCGTCTTGTTGGATCCGCAACAGCGTCATAAACATCCCTCACTTGACTATTGTCGCTCACAACCACCCCCACCTTTTCCGTAATATTTCCTGTAATGTCACCGAGTATCCATCAATATTACCTAATAGGACACCATTTGGTGTCTGATTGATTATAAGACACCAAATGGTCACATGTCAACAATCCAGTGAAAAAAAGCATTACCAAAAGCAAGTCCCGCTTAGGACTGCTCCTGATAATGCCTCCAGATGAATCATTTCGTTTTACGATTTAATAATCAATCTAATTGTTCTCCATTAGTAGCGATAACATTTTTGTACCAATAAAATGATTTTTTCTTCGAACGTTTAAACGACCCGTTTCCTTTATCATCCAGATCGACGTGAATAAAGCCATAACGCTTTTTCATTTCACCCGTTCCAGCAGAAACAATGTCTATGCAGCCCCAAGGTGTGTAACCTATCAGATCCACATGATCAATTTCGATAGCGTTTTTTATTTCTTTGATATGATTTTTTAAGTAGTCGATACGTTCATCATCATTGATACTACCATCTTCTTCAACCTTATCTATGTTGCCCATTCCATTTTCAACAATAAACAGAGGTTTTTGATAGCGATCATATAGCTCATTTAATACAAAACGCAGACCTTTTGCATCGATTGGCCAACCCCACGGTGTTGCTTTAAGATACGGGTTAGGCGAACCTTGTTGTCCACCAGTTGTTGTTGTGTTAGGTGAAAAACGATCAAATACAGTTGTACGGTAATAAGAAAACGCTAGAAAATCGGAAGTATACTGCCTTAGGATCTCTTCATCACCAAACTCTGTTTTTAACTCGAAATTATATTCATCAAAAATGGCTTGGGCATAATTTGGATAATAGCCTCGTAAAATTACATCTGAGAAAATTAACGCTTTTCTTCTGAATTCATAGGCCCCAAATACATCATCTGGATGACATGTTGCTGGATAGATCCCTGATAATGCCAACATAGCTCCCATCTTAAAGTCAGGATTAATCGTTCGTGCCAGTTTATTAGCTAAAGCCGAAGCAACCATAAGATGATGGATAGATTGTAATTTGTCACCTGCATCAGCGAGGGGAGTTTCGCCTTGATTAGAATGGGTTCCTTCCTTGATATTATTTGAAGCTAACCCCAAAGTCCAATAGCCTCCAAGCACATTCACTTCATTAATAGTGACCCAATATTTCACTTTGTTTTTCCAACGCACAAATATAGTTTCGGCGAATCTTAAATAGAAATCAATTAGCTTACGGTTGGTCCAGCCACCATACTTATCAGCCAGATTAAGAGGCATATCAAAATGCAATAATGTTACCAGAGGTTCAATGCCGTATTTCAGCAATTCATCTATAACATTGTCATAAAACTCCAGTCCCTTTTCATTAGCTATTTCATCATCACCATTTGGAAAAATTCGCGTCCAAGAAATGGATAATCGATAAACTTTAAATCCCATCTCCGCAAATAAAGCAATATCTTCTTTGTAATGATGGTAGAAATCCGTCGCATTATGACTTGGGTAATAATATCCTTCTTTTAAAATGCCTTTAGCTCCGATTGGTATGCAGGCACCTTGTCCAATTACTCCTTCGCGGCCATCGGGAAATTGATAAAATATTTTGCGCGGAGAATCTTTTGTGCCATCAGTCATCAGATCAGAAACGGCTAATCCTCGACCTCCTTCATTGTAACCACCTTCATATTGATTAGCTGCAGTTGCACCACCCCATAAAAATCCCTGTGGAAATCCCATGCTGTTACCTCCTTCTTTTTACTCAATCTAATTTTTTGCTACTACGCTAAAACGCTTTCAGTTTCATTACTACGATTATCCTGTTCTTCTTTATATTTCTGATTATCTAAAACTTTGAAGAACGGGAAGTAGATAAGAATCGCTACCACGAAATTAACCAGCTGCAAGACAATTCCCGAGATACTTTGCGTTACTAAATATCCTGAAATAAATATCGGCGTTGTTGGAGGTGGCAATGCTCCGATTGGTTTGGCCACGATTCCTAAAGACATGGATAGATATGCGAGCAGAACAGTAACGATTGGAGTGATGAGAAACGGAACTAACATAATCGGATTCAATACAATCGGTAGTCCGAATAGAACGGGTTCATTAATGTTGAATAAGCTTGGTCCAATACCTATTCGTCCTATTTGCTTCATCTGCTTACTTTTGGAGAACAGGAACATTAAAACAACTAGACTTAGCGTGGTACCTGCGCCACCTATCCAGATAAAGAATTTGAATTCTGCAGTAGCGATATTCTCAAGAGGCATGCCTGCAGAGAGTGCAGAGGCATTGGCTGCTGACAGCTGAAGCCAGACGGGCAACATAATGGTGCTGCCGATAATAGAAGAACCGTGCAGACCTACAGCCCACAATAAATTGGCAAGTAAGAAAACAATAATTGTTCCTACTAAGCTTGTCCCAACAGCAGTTAAAGGTTCTTGAAGAAGTTGTGCCACAATTTTGTGAACGCTCTCAAAAGAGGTGAAGTTCTCAACGAGCAAACGAATCGCGACAACGCTCATGACTGCTACAAACCCCGGAATTAGGGCTGTAAAAGATCTCGCAACTGTTGGCGGAACTCCGTCCGGCATTTTGATAACAATATCCTTTTGGACAATCTTGCGGAATATTTCTGTTGTCAAAACGGCAATGATCAATCCTACGAACAATCCTTGGCTAGTGAAATAAACAACATTCACCGCTGTGGTAGTCACATTATCTACCGTAAAGGTTGAATTAGGTGTGATAATAAAGAACGAACATAAGGCTACTATCCCAGACGATAGCGGATCGACTTTATAACTCTCTGCTAATCGGTATGCCACGCCAATAGTAGCAATTAAAGCAATTAGGTTAAATGTGCCACCGTAGGGATACAACAAGGCAGTTTTGATACCTGGATGAGCAGTTAAATAATCTAAATAGGCTGGAATGGGCAGATAAGCTAGTATTAAGAATACTGAACCAATAATTATAAATGGGATAGTCAAGACCATCGCATCACGGAGTGCAGATAAGTGCCTTTGTGCAGCTATTTTCCCCGCAACAGGCATTACCTTTTCTTCTAAGAAGTCCGTTATTTTCATATGTGCTACACTTTCCTTTCTTGAAAGGGGTATTTTGCAGCGTTAATTTATTTATTTCGCACGCTTATATAGTTCAATCATTTCTGTAACAAGCAGAGAAATGGTTTCTACACTCATTAGTTGATCTTCAGCATGAACAAGAATCAGTGAGAATTGAAGTTGTTCTCCATTTGCTTCTCTTTTGATTAATGATTTATGCATTTTATGGCCTTCTCTAAAAAATTGCTTTGATTCTTCTAACTTTTCTTCCGCTCCTTTAAAATCCCCCTCTTTTGCTGCATAAAGGGCCTCCATTACTGAGCTTTTAGCTGCGCCAACGTTGCTTATGATGTTAAATGCTACAGTATAGTATTCCTCTTTCACTTCATCTACCATTACTTACCGCTCCCTTCGTCTCTCTCTATTTGCTTAATTGCTTATTTGCTCTCAATTATCTTTAATGCTTGTTCTAGTACTTTTTCCCCGTTCATCATACCGTAATGCAGCATATCAATCGCTTCAATCGGAATATTTTTACCGACCAGTTTAGCTTCTAATTGTTTTTTCATAAATTTCACTTGAGGACCTAATAGGATGACGTCTACGTTTTTTTCTTGTAACGTAAGTTCAATTTCAGTAACTGGTTTCGCGAAAATATTAGCTTGTATTCCTTTTTCCTCAGCGGTCTTTTGCATTTTAGTTACTAATAAACTTGTACTCATCCCTGCATTACACGCTAACATAATTGTATTCATTATTGTTCTCCCCCTTAAATACTGTTGTATTTACTAACAACCTCAGTTTATCGCTAAACAGCTTTCTTTTTAAGCGAACCTTTTTCCAAAAACAATAGGAAACGTTTGCAGTGTAAAAACGCAGATTCATTTCAGTAACTCTAAGATTTCTTCCGCAGAATCTTTAACAAGAATTTGCTCAACGATCTCTTTATCTTCAATAAGCGAACCAAGTTTCTTATACATGCTATCTAGATCGCCACTATTTCCTTCTTTTATATTTAACAGACATATTAACTGCACCATCTGCTTATCATTCCAACGAATAGGCCGCTTTAACGTACATAACGTCCAAAAGGTTTCTTTCGTTACGGGAGTAGTTGGATGTGGAATGGCCACCAGATTACCAAAGCTTGTTGGAGCCAGTACCTCCCTTTCTAATACTAAAGATTCATAATGGTCGGGAACAAGACCTTGCTTAATCAGCTCACTACTTAAAAAATGAATAACACTTTCCTTTGTTGTTAATTCTTTTTTCACGAATATCCGGTAAGGATCAAGATAAATATGAGCTTCTCCCGGCTGTTCTGAAGAAGATAAGAGATTCCTGATCTGATCCAGATCCGTATCGTCTAGAAAGGTTTTTACTACATGGACAGGTATTCCTATATTTTCCTTGATAGGGATTGTACTGATGACTAAATCAATCGAGGATAGATCGGTTTCTGCTAATTTATAATAGCTAATTGTATTTACAATATGAATCTTGTTTTCGAATAGATTGATTAAACGGTAATAGAGTAATTTTGCACTTCCGACACCTGAGGCACATACAAGAATAACTTTTTTGACCTTTTTATTTTTACTTTTCATTCTTTCTAAAGCAGCACCAATGTGTAAAGCAATAAAAGCCACCTCATGTTCCCCAACTTCTAAATCTAAAAAGTTGTTAATACACTTGCTGGCTATAAGAGCTCCTTCAAAAGCCGCCGGAAAATTTATTTTAATTTCTTTTAACAAAGGATTTCGAATATTCATTTTATACCTGATTCTGTTCATCGCAGGCCTGATATGAAGGGTCAGAGCTTGAATAAATTCAACGTCACCATTAAAATCCCAATTAGATTCGTTTTTTAATCTATTCAGTATACATCTTACAATGGTTCCCACTTCATCCAGCTTACTGTACTCTGACAAACTTTCTTTTGGAAGCAACTTCGTACCCACCAAATGGATAATAACATAGTTGATCTCCGAATCAGGAAACTCTAGTCCGGTAAAGTCTTCTATTTCTTTAACAATTTCTTGGCTCACTATTTTTTCAAAAGGATAATCTTCTTTTAGATGTACTGAAGGATTATCAATTAGAAAGCCCTCTTCAATTCTCTTGCAAGCTATAATTAAATGGATGGCTAGGTTATCTAAAGAAATATCAGATATTTCGATTTTGTAGTTGTTTACTTTATCAACGATTATTTCTTTTACTTTTTTGTATGTATCTTTATCAAATAAACTAGAGCTCACGTGAGTTGGATCGAGTTCTTCTTCTCTTTTGTATAAATAATTGGACAAACATATTCGTTTCATAAATTCATCCCCCTCTATATACAAGCCGTAATGGGGGCGGTTTACTATACTCAGGTTGTAATTTTCTAGTATTTTACGCACTTCTTTTAAATCATTTTGTATTGTGGATTTAGAAACAAACATCTCATCTTCAATCGTCGCTAATTTGATATAGTTATTTTTCAACAAAAAACGGTTCAACAAATAAAAGACCCTATTGTCTTGTTCAGAAAAGTCAATCGTAGTATAACTGATCTTATCACTTGTTAAATCACCAAATTCCTGATGAAATAGATTTATATCAGTAATTTTTGCTGCGAAGCCTTTCCCACGAATCAATTCTATTTTCAGGCCTAATACGGAAGATATATTTTGTAGTTCCTTTAAATCATTACGGATCGTTCGATCGCTAACATTCAGTTCTTTAGAAATCCATGCAGCTGTGACAGGTTGATTAGAATTAATTAAATATAAAAGTATTTCTTTTTGCCTTTTTGAAAACAATTCTATCCCTCTTTCTTATCCAGAGTATGAATATGAGCTAATATTAACTGAAGCATACATTTACATACATTTGCTCATTTTTTATATCGGTTACAATATCACTTCCTAAGAAAATTAGATAGTGTTCTTACAGTACCAAACGAAACAGGCGTCCTCATTTAAGAAGACACCTGTTTGAATTTCAGCTAGGTTATCGAGTCATAGGCAATGATTTTGCGGTTAACTCAACTTCTGCTGTAGTATAATTGCTAGTTCTTCTGCTGAATCCCACACAATAGGACGAATATCCTTAAGCTGTACAAAAAGTTTATCCGCCTCAATACTGTTTACGGTCCATAATACGGGTATGTTTAAACCAAGTGCATATCCCGCTGAGAAATACACCTCTGGGGATTGTCCCGTTAAATCTGCGATAATCAGTTTGCTATCTGCGATTTGTTCCAACTCGTATTTTTCACCACTCTGAGTTTTCGTATGTGTTAATAAGCGCGGAAGAAAACCACACTGCTCTATTTTGGGCAATAACTTCTCCAGCCATGTTGTAGACAAATTCTCTTCATCCGACACGAGCACGAGACAAGGTTTTAGTTTCTTACCTCCAGCGCTTTCCGCAGCTTCATTCCAGCCGGTTTCAGTAAGCTTAAAGGTCATGCCTTCCCTGATCAGAAGCTGATCACTTATCAACTTGTCTATGATATATACCAGCTCTTGCAGATTGGGAGAATACGTCAAGTTATAGCTGCTAGAGAGGGGTTGAATGACAACCGCTTCCCCCGGGCCTTCAGAATGTCTATATAAATATTGCAGTAGACGGTTTCCTTTATCTTCAATGCTCACAGGTATTTTGGGTGAATTTACAATGGACTCTAAATCATCAGCAGATATAGTGACCTTTTCATCACAATCAGTCAGCTCACGTATGTAAGCCGATACTACATGCAGCATATCGCGTTTCTTTTGATGCGGGAGTGAATTAATGGGTTCGTAGCTGTCTCTACGTAGACTATAAAACCCGCCTGGTGAACAAGAACAGCCTATATATCTATCGTTATCGCCTTCTGGTTCAATGGAAACAATCTCATCACAGAACAAACAGTGTTTCTTAATCATGACAACTTTTCACCTCTTATTAAGTGTTAGCCTCTACCTTACCAAGATTTTTTTGAAAAGTAGACAAGAAGATATTTCCTGTAGCAGGTTATCCCAAGGCGTAAACGTAATATTTTGAGGCTCCATAGAAGCATTTATACAATAAAAAACCGACATAGGAATCAGCTGTAAACTGAACCTTCTGTCGGTTGATATAAGCTTTGAGCCAGGCATTTAGGATTGAGATAAACCTTCTATAACTTTATCAATATTCCATTTGATCATCTTAATGTATGTGTCGCCCTCTTCGCCTTTCTTAGCTAAAGAATCGGTGAAAATCTTAGAATGTATCGGTACTCCCGTTTCATTTGCGATAGTTTCCATTGTTTTTGGATTTACGCTAGTTTCCAGAAATAATGCAGGCACTTGATTTTCATCAATGATCTTAATTATGTTTTTCATTTGCTCTGGCGTTCCTTGACTATCCGTATTGATCTCCCAGATAAAAGCCGATTCAAATCCGTAAGCTTTAGAAAAATATTTGAATGCTCCTTCACTGGTAACAAGGATACGTTTCTCTTGTGGAATTTTTTCGACTGCTTCTTTTGCATATTGATCCAATTCATTCAGTTTCTTAACATATTCTGATTGATTATTAAGATAAAATTCTTTGTTGTCGGGATCTTTTTCGATTACACGTTTTGTGATGATATCTACATATTTTATTGAATTCTGTATATCCAGCCAGGCATGAGGATCTACCTGAGTTTCTTTGCCTTTTTCTGTTAGATACATTGGAGATACTTCATCTGAGACTGCAAAAGCAACATCCCTTTTATTAGTCACATCTAGAAGATCTTGAAACCACCCCTTACCTGTTTCTAGGTTCAAACCGTTATAAAACACTAAATCTGCGCTAGAAACCTTACTTGTATCCTTGGGTAATGGATCGTACATATGCGGATCTGTTCCGATGGGTACCATACTGTAAACTTCAGCTTTCTCCCCTACAATGTTTTCGGTCATATCAGCGATAATGGAGTATGTTGCAACAATCTGCAGCTTATCATGGTCTGCATCTCCTTCACTAACCTTTGAGCATGCGGTAAGAAGTACGATAAACATTGTCAAAGAGAGTATTTTTATGGTCTTCATCCTTGTTTCAACCCTTTCCTGAAAAAATTATTTTTTGGTGAGATTATAAATGAAATTCCGAACATACTTACGCCGACCAGAACAATCGTCGCACTTGTAGGTAAATTGAATTTAAAGCTTACAATTACACCTATAATCCCGGATACAGCGCCGATTGTAGAAGCTAGGATAATCATGTGGAACAGCTTATTCGTCCAGAGATAGGATGTAGCAGCCGGAATAACCAGCATTGCAATCACAAGCACAATTCCTACTTGAGATAACGAAGATACGGTAACTACAGATAGGAGCATCATCAATAAATAATGATAGAACCCTGTTTTTAACCCATAGGCTTTGGAAACAACCGGATCAAATGAACTCATTAAAAGCTCTTTATACAGCAATGAAATGATGGCAATAACAACAAGCATAATAATAAAGGATTGCATTAACTCCGACTGTGGGACGGCCAGAATATTACCAAATAGAATGTGAGTTAGATCAAGCCCGCTTTTGGCGAAAGTAATTAGGACAATGCCTAGCGCAAAAAATGAGCTGAGAATAATGCCGATAGAGGTGTCACTTTTAATATTGCTGCGACTTGTAATAAATTGAATGAGAACTGCTGCTAATAGTCCAAATAGTGAAGCTCCAAGAAGAATGTTGATGCCTAGGATATAAGATAACGCCACCCCGGGTAACACCGCATGTGATAACGCATCTCCCATTAATGACATCTTTCTAAGTACAATAAAGCTTCCTAAAACCCCTGATACAATTCCAAGAATGATAGCAGATAATCCCGCGTTAAGTGCATATATTGGAATGTTTAATACCCCTGAGAAATAATCAATCATGATCTGTCGCCCCCATCCCTTTGATCACCAGATTACCTAAGGAGGCACCATAGGCGCTGAGGATATTCTCTGGCGTAAAGGTGTCTTTAACATCACCAAAAGCAATTAATTTCTTATTGAGAATGATGACTTTGTCAAAATATTCTTCGACCTCATGCAAATCGTGATGAACGATGAGTATGGTTTTTCCTTCTTCGCGAAGTTGTTTTAACAGCTTTACAATGATTTTCTCACTGACTAAATCTATGCCTACAAAAGGTTCATCTAAAAAAAATACATTTGCTTGTTGTGCAAGCGCCCTGGCGATAAAAACTCTTTGGAGTTGTCCCCCGGACAGATTGCTAATTTGTTTATTCGCAAGATCACTTATATCCACCATCGCCATACATTCCTCGACTTTTTGCCGCTCTGTTTTTCCGGGACGCTGGAAGATTCGCAAATTTGGGTAAGTTCCAGTCAGCACTGTATCCCTCACCGTGATTGGAAAAGAAAGATCAATGTCATTTTTTTGCGGCACATATGCGATCTTCCGTTTGTACTCTGAAATATCTTTTCCCTCCACCATAACTGATCCTGTTCTCTTCTTTATCACCTCTAACAAAGACTTGATAAATGTAGATTTCCCGGCACCATTTGGTCCGATAATTCCGATTGCATACCCAAAGGGAATATCAATATTTACATTTTCTAGTGCAGAATTACCGAAATAATCTACGTTTAGGTTTCTGATTTCAATCATAAAAAAAACTCCTTATCTCTGTTAAGTTCATATGTAGCACTGTTCTGTTCACCCGGTTAATTTATTTCCTAATAGAAACAATGATTCCTTTGGTTCAATTTGTTTCCCTCGGTAAACATTTATTCTTATATACAATATATTTACCCAAGGGCAATATGTCAACAACAATCCTTAAATCAACAAAAAAAAGAACCCAAGTGATTTGAGTTCTTTTTCATTATTACAATATAAAAATATCATAGTTGCAGTAGTTTTAAACATCTAGGCTGCATCAAATAACCCCCTGTAATAAGCTCTGCCTGCAATTGAATCGTATATTCTCCTGCCGTGGGGAGATACAGTTCACCTACTTGAAAGCTTTGAAAATTATTAACCTCAACGGTAGAAATAACTTTAGCTTGCAAAATTTGATCCGCAGCCTTGATGAGGTAGACTCCGCCACCGCCATTCTCTCCTTCTTCGCTGCGATATGCGATACTAACTTGAAATCTTACCGGACCTAATGTCCGGACATGCCAAACTGTGGTATCCTCTCTATCCTTCCAGTCCAACAAATTATCATGGTCTTTTTTTCCTGTATCGTAACGGAGGGTTGGACCAAAGATCTCGCTTTCAAATACCCCCAATTCTAGTAAGGTATCTTCTCCAAAGTCCAATAATCGGACTGGATTACCTTCTACAGGTTCTGCACAGACAATTGCGATGACCAGCGGCATGTTGTTAGAATTTTCGGCAAAGTTCGGTAAGCTGGGGAGTTCGACTTCCAGATCCTGCTCAGATAGCTTTGTGAAAAACAGCTCCTCCCCTCCATCTAAAGCAAATACCTTTTGAACAGCGGTCTTCAGACCGGGAACGATTAGCTTATTTCTCTTCTTAAGATCGAAAACATGCAGATATAATGTGTTTCCTTTCAAAGTGCATCTACCCCAAGACGGTTTGGCTGTGGGCGATTCTCCAGCACCGTAAATGCTATCCCCATTGGTATTTAACCAATCTCCTACTTCAAGCAAAATGGATTCGGATACTGGATCCCATTCCCCTGTCGCTGTTGGGCCGATATTGATAACCAGATTCCCATTTTTGCTTACAACATCGATGATCTGGCGGATGATAGTTACAGGGGATTTCCAATGGTGATCGGATCTCTTATACCCCCATGAGTCATTTAACGTAATAATATTCTCCCAGTACTTACCAAGGTTACGAGTCGTAAGTTGATTATCAGATGTATTTGAATAATCTCCAAGTGGAGCTTTCCAAACTCTGCTATTGACCAAACAATCTGGCTGAAGTGCATGAACCGCCGCCAAAAACTCTTCTCCTTGCTCACGGGTCAGTTTGCCTCCGCAATCAAACCACATTAAACCAACTTTTCCGTAGTCCGTCAGCAGCTCACGGACTTGAGGGATTGATTTGCTGTGCAAATATCGTTCAAAGCGGGTGTGCTTATCGGTATCATTTAACCAAGTTTGAACGTCATCATAAGCGCCGATATTCAGTGGATAATCCCAGGTATTCCCTTGAGAGTCTGGATCATGCCAATCCATCGCATGGGAGTAGTAAATTCCGAGTACCATTTCTTCCGCACGACATGCCTCCATTAGTTCCCGAAGGGGGTCACGGCCCAATGAGGTGTGCTTACTGATCGAATATTGGGATACACTCGAGTCATACATCGCGAAACCGTCGTGATGTTTAGCTGTAAAGATGATATATTTTAGGCCAGCACGCTTGGCAGTCCGCACCCACTTCATTGCATCAAAAGCTGATGGACTGAACGCTGCGGCCATTTCCTCATATTCAGCAACTGGGATCTTCGCGCGTAGCATAATATGCTCACTGTAAGAAGCTTGTATTTCTTTTCCCTTCCATTCACCCGCAGGCAGGGCATAAGGTCCCCAGTGAATAAACAAGCCGAGCCTGGCTTCCTGCCACCATTCCATACGCCGAGCCTGTTCATTGTCTATCGGAGTTTCGACGGACTGTATACTATACGGATCATCGAGAAGGTTTTCTGTTGTTTTTCCGTTTCTTACCATAACTGAAGAACGGTTCCGCGGAGTTTAGATACAGCCTCGACAAAGAAATAATCGCCATAGATCAGTGGCGTATCAATGTGCACACCCCCTGGGAGATTGGATGTTCCAGAAAGAATCAATCCTTCCTCTTCCGGAATGTCCCAAGTCCCATAATTCTCATAAAGTGAGCGAACGATTTGTTCTGCGGCTCGCAGGTAAAAAGAGGCTTCCGTCTGTGGTACGATCTTTGCCAGCTCGATCAAGCCACATGCCGCACATGCACCAGCAGAGGTATCACGCGGCTTTTCGCCTGCATCAGGTGCCCTGAAATCCCAGTGAGGTACATGATCCTCCGGAAGATTAGCCAAGAAGAAGTGCGCAGCTCTTTTAGCTCCCGATAGAAACTTGTTCTCTCCGGTATAGTGATAAGACAAAGTAAGACCGTAAATCATCCATGCGCTGCCCCGTGCCCAAGCGGATTCTTCCGCATAACCTTGGCCGGACATAGCGCCTATTTTTTCTCCTGATTCCGGGTTGAACTGCAGAATATGATAACTTGATCCATCCGGACGTAAAAAATGCTCCACTACCGTTTCCGCATGCGCAGCGGCGATATGCCGGAAACGCGGATCCTCTGTAACTTCCGATGCCCAGTATAATAAGGGCAGATTCATTACAGTATCAATGATGGACCATCCCGCCCGGTTTATCTTCTCCGTGTCATGCCAGGCTCTGATAAATGACCCTTTCAGGTTAAAGCGGCTGGCCAGTTGAGCGGCAGCCATCAACCCGCGCTGCTTGGAGCGTTCATTACCAGTCACGCGGTAATTGGCCAAAGCTGAGAGTGTCCATATAAAACCGGCATCATGATGTACGGAAAGAGCATAAAGAGGTTCATCCAGTTTCTCTTCAATTTGCTCGGCGATTTCTTGCAGCGCCGGATAATTCCCCTCTGCGGCAATCTGCCACAAAATACCCGGCCAGAACCCTGCTGTCCACCACGATGGACGCATGTTGTCGTATACTCCACTCACGGAAGCATGCGGAAAACTAACGCCAATTCGCTTACTAGTCTTTTCCACTTTATTTACAATTTGTTGCCATGCGCTATCCGCCCATTCCAGAGTTGACTCCGAAATTACCAGTTCGCGAGTTTGTTGAGTTGGTAGTACATCTCCCATTTTAGTACCTCCTGTTAACATTGATGATATTTATGAAATTCAACCTCTTAAAGCGTTGTCCTTAGTGGAATGACCATATTCCAAGTGTGCTTCGCATTTCGGAACCCTCCCGGTCCATCTGCTACCGCAGCGAATAAATGGGTAGGAACCCCTTCCTGAAATAATAGGAACGGCCGTTCAAAGCTGCCCATCCACTGCTCAGTGCCGTCCTCCCAGAGAACCCGTCGGGAATACGATTGAGTTGAATCAACCAGCTGCCAGTCGGTTCCATTCTTAGAAGATGCAAATATCCCACCGTGCTTTTCTCCACACATCCGGCCATCCATATCCTTGGCGATCATTTGGTACCCGTCCGCGGTCCGCCAGATAAATGGATCTTCAATATGAGACCGCTCTGGTGGAAACAGCGGTGCGTTGTTAATTACTTTATATGGCCCTTCGTCCTTAGATGAACCGGCAATGCCAAGCGTCATCTGTCCATAGGAATTGCCTTCGTATTTGCGGGCTTTATATACCAATAGCAAGGAGCCATCTTCGCGGATACAAGGAGCCGGATTGGATGTGAGGAAGCTGTCGAACCTGCCCGGACGTGTAGGCAGAATAGGTGCATCCATCCTTGTCCATGGTCCGAATACACTGTCGGCTACAGCTAGGCCAACACGTTTGTTGGCACGAGCGGCAATCACCCGATAGTCGTCAAGTTCCACTGTTTCATTAGGCTGCGGCTCAGCGAATGGATGAGTTGAGCCCATATAATACAACAGAAACTTATCGCCATAACGAAGGATATGCGGATTATGGGCGCTTCGTCCGTCCCAGTATTCCGCTCCCCTTGCGGGTAGTACGGTTTCTTCGTACGTATAGGGTCCTTCCGCGTTATCGGCAGATGCGCGGACAATTTCTGAGCGAAGTAACCATCCCGGATGCATCGGCAGCCACTTCGGCCAACGGGATGCGAATAAATGAAAACGCCCATCCTCGCCACGCACAGCTGATCCGCACCACACCCACCAGTCCTCCATACGGAATCCTCCGTTCAAAGGAGCAGGCAACATTCGGTCCATTAATGAAAAAGTCATTTTCTCCCTCCATGGCTTATTGCTTAACATCCGTTAGTCTATAACGTTTAGCAGCACTGCCATGCAGCCATTCCGCAGCAATATCCAGCGCCTCATCCCGACTGATCCAGCCTTCCGCTATTTGACTTTCCAAAAAGCGCGCAAGTATTTTTTTAACGATCAGCAGCTTGCCATATGTCCATTCGATACAGCGCGCATCCGAGACAATGAGCGAACACTTGAGCGGGGCGAGTGCCTCCAACCGATACTGCATGCTCTGCAAATAGGTACTGGGTCTGAAGTTATACCACCACATCCCGCCTACATGAACGTTAGGGAAATTCCATGCAGCCTGCACAACATCCAGGTTATTTAATTCCGAAGCCACCACCAGCTCAAACGGAATGGAATACCGTTCGAATAAACCGTACAGTTTAACAATCCGTAGCGAATCGTTAACTGGCGCAGCTGATGTATTACACCATCTGCGTTCGACGCCGAGAAACAGCTGCAAGAACATTCCTCTTGCTTGCAGTTCCGAACAAATATGATGAAAGAGCAGCATCATGATTTCATCCGGTCCAGTTACGTTGCTAAGATTGTAAACATCATGAGCTTTGGCTTCAAAAGCTGGCAACGTAGTCATGATTCCTGGACAGCCCATAGTCTGATAAGACTGCAGCTGCTCGCTAATAAATTTTTTCGCTTGAGCATAAGCAGCCTCCCGGCTGGGATCATAGGAATCTGCAATATTCTTTGCCAGCTCAGGCAGCCAAGAGTCAATTCGAGGAATCAGTAGAGCATTTTCCCTCATGTGTGCAAAGTTGGCATGCTCCGGACGGTTTACAATAAACCGCTGCACATGCAGACGGTCAGCTACGTTCTGCGCCCAGCCGGGATCGTGACTTTGCTGTTTAATCGTTATATCCGCTTTGAACACCGACTCTGAATCTGTGATGGAGATACCGTACAGATCTTTCATGATTGCTGTAAAAGCACGATTCATCATCGTATTACGGGAAGCGTGGTAGGCGCTAACAAAAGAGTCAGCCCGTTTCCCTTTCGAAAGTTGGTCCGCATTCGCCGGATATCCTGCTGACTGAAGCTCTTGGTTCAACCAGAAATAATCGGCTATTTCCCAGAAGTCAGCCGCGTTTAGCTTATCGCCGACGAGATGGGTATGTGTATCGATTACAGGCAGACGCATGATTTCATCACACAATGAAGTTTGACTCATCGTTCTCCCTCCTAACTGGCAGGAAGCCCTTCGAATGAAGAGGCTTCCTGAGAATCTATCTATTTACGACTTTGCTGATTAAAGATTCCCTCATTATTTTTGTAGCGTTCTGTTGCTTCTTTTAAGATTTCTACGCCGCCTTTTTGCTTATATTCCTCGATGACTTTTGGGAAATCGCTAATCGGTTCTTTGCCATAAATCATTTTGACCATATGGTCTATGATCAATTTTGGTGCCTGATCGGGACGTTTGGAGGCAAGATCAGGGAACTTGCTAAAAGACTCCAGATCAGGTACAAATCCAATGCCCCCTAAGCCTTCTTTGCTCAGCGTTTCATCCAATGCTTTCAAGACATCTTTACCACCCGAAAGCAGCTCAGTTCGTTCGCGGTTGATCGTTCCGTCCCCTACCCAGCGCAGCTGTGTGCGGAATTTCTCTTCATCTTGGGCAGCCTTGTTCTCTGGCAGCTTATAATCAACTTTTCCGTCTTTTACCGTGTAATTCTCGCCTTCAATCCCAAAACTATAGAAATTACTTGCTTCCGGGGTCTGCATCCATTCAAACATTTGAATAATCCGGGCAGCCTTTTCTTTACTGACCTTATTGTTGATATACAGTGAGGTATTGACCGAACTATACAAGCCATATCCTTTTTGTCCATTGTCACCGGTTGGCGACGAGATAATATCCACTTTCGCTTCCGGATTGGATGCGGCGATTTGGGTCCGGAAATCCAGTAGATTTTGCGCGTTAGCTGTCCAGATTCCTGCATTGCCTGCAGCAATATTTTCGCCATACTGCGCCGTCTGAATTGTTGCAAAATCCTTTTGAATGAGGCCTTCGTCATACATCGTTTTGTATACGTTCAGTGCTTTTTCCATATTCTCGGAATTATAAAATTTGGGTACGATCTCTCCATTATCCTCTGTAAACTGATAGCCAAGCGCGTCATATGCACCGAATGCGATATCTGCATATTTGAAGTTCTCACGCATCTGATAAGGCGCGCTCACACCGAGTTTCTTAAAAGCGCGTAGCACATTCAAGAAATCTTCAATCGTTACAGGTACCGGGAGACCGGTTTTCTCCAATAAATCTGTTCGGATAAAGGTGGCACGTCGAGACGGATTGCTGAGCCAAGTCGGAATGCCATATATTTTTCCGTCGTAGCTGACTTCATCCCATGCTTCCTGCGGGACAACCTTCATCAAGTTAGGCGCATTCTCCTTCAGCAGATCATCTAGCGGCATAAAAACACCAGCCTGAACCGATCCAGCCATCGATTTATCTGTAGCCCCTCCGACATTTTGAACCACATCCGGAATATCACCGCCTGCGAACATAACAGCCATTTTGGAATCAAAGTCCTTCAAAGGAATTAACTTAATGTCTAAATCGACATTCGCCCGTTTTTCCAACTCCTTGACCCACTTATCGGTGTTAATGTCTTTAGAACTTTCCGTGTAAGCGTTTCCGCTTGTGTTTAACGAAATACTAAATTTAAGCGGTTTTGATTCGCCTGCTGCATCGGCGTTACCGTCCGATGTTTCATTGCTTCCGCATCCTGCGACGAGACTTGAGACAA
This sequence comes from Paenibacillus sp. FSL R5-0636, assembly GCF_037974255.1. Lineage (NCBI taxonomy): Bacteria > Bacillati > Bacillota > Bacilli > Caryophanales > Paenibacillaceae > Paenibacillus > Paenibacillus sp. FSL R5-0636. The sequence goes on along the minus strand of NZ_CP150232.1, from coordinate 3,412,885 downwards.
GCGCCGTGGATAGGATCAGACTAACCCATTTTTTCATCTGGATAATCCCCCTTATTAGTATAAAAAGGTATTTGGTTTACCTGTACCCATCATAAAGCTGTATCATCAGCTCTCCCATGGGGTGGATTATTGTGGGATGTGTTTTTTTGTGATCGGTTGTCGTTATAAAAAAAGGCCATCCCCAAAAGTCCGCGGCTCGGACCTCAGGACAGCCTTTTGATCCTCGTTCTCTTCGGCGAGCAGCGCCTATGCGTTAAGCACTTGATGTTCCTTCCTTCCGGAAATCGGCATTCTCATGATCATGCGTGTTCCCCATTCTGGACTGCTTTCTACGTCAACACCGAATTCTTCTCCGAAGACAAGCTGAATCCGGCGATGAACATTTTGCACACCAATGCCGCCTGGGCTTCCTTTACCTTCCTCCACATCGGCGAGTCGATTTTCGCTCAGTTTAAGGCGAAGTTCTTCAAGCCGCTCCGGGGTCATTCCGCTGCCATTATCCGTAATGCTGACCCAGAAGATATCGCCATCCTCTCCAGCATCAATCGTAATCGTGTGATAATCTTCAACACCATAACGAAAGGCGTGCTGGAACACATTTTCCACAAGTGGCTGTAAGGTCAAACGGACCATTTTGCGCAGAAGCATTTCAGGCTTTATCCGCACATCGATGTCAAACGGTCTTCCGATCCGGTGATTGATAATGACCATATAATGGATGACATGCTTCAGCTCATTGGCCACGGTTATCTCTTCAAGATTGGTGCGCACCGAATAATGCAGCATGTAGGACAGGGCTCCGACAATTTCTGATATTTCATCTGAATCCTGAATTACTGCATAGCAGACCACCGTTTCGAGCGTATTATATAAAAAATGGGGGTTGATCTGTAACTGTAAGGATTGGAATTCGGCCTTCTGCCGCTCGGCTTCCACTTCCTTGTTCTTCAGTTCTGATTGATAAACGGTGTCCACAAGCTCTGACAGGCGCGTTACCATCAGATTGTAACGAACGATAAGCCCAGTGACCTCATCCTGGCTTTTCGGAAGGGAGATTAATTCCCAATTTCCTTTTTCGGTCTGGCTCATTCCTTTCATCAGTATACGGATTGGTGTAGTAACAGACTTACCAAATCGGCTTGCCAGAAACAGCGCTATCATAAATGTCAAAATCGCGACAGCAATAATATAATTCCGGATGGTAATTAGCGGCTTTTGCAGCTGAGTGTCTGGAATGGATACAACCAGATGCCAACCGGAATATTCCGCATTACGGCTGATATAAGATTTTTCCACTCCCTCTGCCGAGCTGCGGAACATCGCATCTCCTGCTAGCTCAATTTGCTTGCCAAGACTATCGGGAATCAACGTCCCTACTTTGTTTTGATCGTTATGATATTGAATCCTGCCTTCGCCATCTACAATAAAAAAATAGCTTTCGGGACCAAGATCGATCCCTTTCCATAACGTGGAGAGCTCCTCCGCTTTGACTTCGATGCCTACAAATCCTTTCATCTCTGGTGACTGAAGGCCACGAATGCTGCGGATTAAGGTCAACATCGGCGTTTGATCCCCACGGATACTGTAATTGATTACATTCAACTGTCCACTGACATCTGTATGTTCTTTGAAATACCTGATCTGTCTTGCGGTGTCTTCCTGTGTAAAAGATGGCGCTGAACCGCCATTATAATAATAAAGCGCATTCCCGGAATACCCGATAATATATAAGGCTTCAATCTCAGGATTGCGAATCCATACTGGTTCGACAATTGCATCGCGAATATCGGTCGTGTAGCGGTAATTTTCATATTCCTCACGGTCTGATGATAGGTCAATATATCTTTTAACTCTCAAATCCGTTAGTAGCGCCACGGTCGACCGTTGATAGGATGAAATATAGAGATTGGTATGATGAACTGCATTATTTACGATTTGAATCATCTGGTTTTCAGTACTTGCCTGCAATTGCTTGGCAGAAATGCTGTAGAAGGAAATCCCCAGCGCTGACAGGGAAAGTAAGATGACAATGGTAAAATAAAATAGCAGCTTCCGGCTGAGGGTTGCTCTCATTATTCAATGCCAAACGAAGCACGGTATTCCGAAGGTGACACACCCACGAGATTTTTAAACGTCTTCGTAAAATGGGGATAATCCTCGTAACCTACATGAATCGAGATATCACTGATTGTCATGGTAGGTACGGCAAGAAGTCTGCGCGCTTCCTCCATTCTTCTTCGGATCCGGTAGTGTACGAAGGTTTCCCCCGTCATTTTTTTGAATAATGCGCTGAAGTAGGTGCGGGCAAGTCCCACCCGTTTGGCTACTTCTTCTAACGACACATCCTCAGCCAAATGTTTATCAATGAAAGCTTTTGCTTCTTCAACCGGGTCCTTATAGTTGCCTTTGCGAGTAAGTTGCAGCTCCGCAAGTATACCGTTTATTATCGCGACAAATGCTAACATCGTTTCTTTTTTCGTATTGGCGGCTTTCACATCTCCACAGCACCGGGACTGAGGCTTCCAGCCTCGGCGTTCCAAGCGATCTACGATCATTTGTAGACAATCATTCAGGACTGCATCCATGCTAAAGACGTTCAACCCTTCAAATAAACCGGATGTTTCTCTGTCATCAAGCAGACGGTTTGTCTCATCACGTTGCAGCAGCCAGATATGTTGTTCCAGCTGTTCGGCCCAATCCACGTATTTATGAACAGGAATAATGTTGCCTGTCATTCCGGATATAAGTTCTCTCAGCATATCATGCACATCCTGCTGGAGAACCGGCTTTAACAAATATCGCTTAACGCCGTATGCCATTGCTCGTTGAGCATATTGAAAGTCATTGTACCCGGAAATGACTGCCACCTGGACATGACTGTAATCACGGTGAATTCGTTCACATAAATCAAGGCCATCCATCCGCTTCATGCGCAAATCTGTCAGTACTAAATGCGGTTCTAGCTTTTGGATAGTTTCTAAGGCTGCTTCGCCATCGTCGGCTGTATAAATCGCGGTGAATGAGACCGGATAACGCTGGACCATCTTCACCAATCCTTTTTGAATGACAGGCTCATCTTCTACAATCAATACTCGCACTTGTATCAAATCCCTTCCGGAATGGAATCAGAATCAGTTGTCTTCTGGTATGAAATTGATTTGAAGTTGCGATCATTGGCAACGCTTCCATTTTTGAGTTTGGATTATATCTTACCATATTTTGATAAGCAGATGGCTGTTTCTTTTAAAGGATGATGCAAGCTGGTTGATTTAAGACTTAATAGATCCGATTAACATCCCTTTGATAAAATACTTTTGCAGAAACGGATACACGATAATAATCGGTATGACGGAGACGACAATAACTGCCATTTGCACACCTGCCGGAGATACTTCATTTACGTTTTCTAATAAGCTGCCCGCTTGCCCAAGGTCGTTACTCAGTACGATTTCCCGAAGCCGCAACTGAAGTGGATAAAGCGCTCGTGTATTGATAAAATACAACGCCGATGAATAAGAATTCCAATGGGATACCGCGTAGAACAAGCCCATAGTTGCCATAACAGGTTTGGACAAAGGAAGGATGACGCTCCACATCGTGCGCAGCTCTCCCGCTCCATCCATTCGCGCGCTGTCTATCAGCTCAGTAGGCAGGGCTGAGAAAAAAGAACGCATGATGAACAGGTTATATGCACTGATGGCCGATGGGATGATTAATACCCATAAAGAGTCGATCAAGTGCAAGTTTTTGATGACCATATAGTTCGGTATGAGCGGAGCGTGAAATATCATCGTAATTAGGATTAAAATCAGAACTCCTTTGCGCATCGAATATTCGGATCTGGATAAAGGATAGGCCAGTGATGCAGTTAAAATCAGATTAATAACTGTTCCGACAACTGTAATAAATATACTTACCATGAAAGCTCTCCAGATGGAGGTATCCCCAAGAATAACTTGATAATTCATAAGCGTCCAATCTACAGGGAATAGCTTAACCTCGCCTGCATTAATGGCATGAGTGCTGCTAAATGATTTGGCGAGCACATGCAGCAGAGGGAAGACCATCAAGCACCCGACCAGCATCAGAAATATATAGTTAAAAACGTCAAACAGGCGACCTTTATTTTTCATTTACTCTTCGACTCCTTTCTAGTAAAGTCCATCCCCTGATGCTTTTTTGCTAAGCGTATTCCCGATCATGACTAGCAACAGTCCGACGACCGATTTAAAGAGGCCTATAGCTGTTGTATAGCTGTATTGCTGATCAATAAGACCCACTCGGTATATATACGTATCGAGAATATCTCCATTGGTCTCATTAAGCGAATTGATAAATACAAACACTCGCTCGAAGCCAAAATCAAGGAAGTTTCCGATATGAAGCAGGAACATAATCATGATGGTGGGCAAGATCGTCGGGATCGTAATGGATAAGGTTTGTTTCCACCGATTTGCTCCGTCAATCCGGGCCGCCTCGTACAGCTCAGGATTCACAGCAGCGAGTGCGGCTAAATAAACAATAGTTCCCCATCCACTGTCTTTCCATATGCCTGTTCCAACCAGGATGGTACGAATATACGAGTCCTCGCCCAGAAAATAAACGGAGTCGAGCCCAAAAGCATTTAAGATCTGGTTCACGATACCTGTCGTTGGGGACAAAATGCCGATCATAATCCCCCCAATAATGACCCATGAGAGAAAATGGGGCAAATAAACGACGGTCTGCAAAATCCGTTTATAGAAAGCTTTTCTCACTTCATTAAGAAGGAGGGCGAATATTATGGGAACCGGAAACGCAAAGACCATATCATATAGGCCGATCAGGATAGTATTTTCAAGAATTCTCAAAAACTCTGGATAGGTGAACATCCGCCGGAACTGATCAAGGCCAACCCAAGGACTGCCTGTAAAACCTTTGAATATGTTGTAGTTTTGAAAGGCCATGATGGAACCCGCCAAGGGTAAGTATTTAAATACGATAAAAAAAATAATGCCCGGCAATGAAATGAGATATAGCGCCTTATATTTGCGCAAATTGGTCATTCGTCTTTGGAATGGGGAAAGATCTGGCCTGCTCGCTGGCAATGCGGCTGGCACTTGTTGTGGCATAAATATCGCTCCTTTGTTTGCAGTTTGGATTTTGTTGTATGGCTAATGTTAATCCAATATCCAGGTCTTCAAAATGGAGATTTTTCGGCTTGCCTGTGTTTTATTACGATTGACTATTGTGCACAAATCTTGCGGGACTTCCCTGCAACTGAAGAAAAAGTATATTCAAATCCCTGACCATCGCTAATAAGAGATTGTTCTGGCAGATCAAGCGGAACAGCAGACCAAATTCGATATTCAGCGGTTAACGTAGAGTGAATCGTCGCTTCATCAAACTTTCCTTGGCTCCAAGAAAGATCAACGATAAAACCACCTCTTGCTCTCATTCCCCTTATGCTGCCTGAAGCCCACTCCTTAGGAAGGGCAGGTAATAGTCGAAGTTCTCCTCGGTGGGATTGCAGCAGCATTTCTGCTACGCCTGCTGCTCCACCAAAGTTTCCGTCTATTTGAAAGGGTGGATGGCAGTCTAAAAGATTCGAATACGTGGAGGAGGCTAAGAGATTAAGTAAATGCTCGTAGGCTTCTGCACCCATACCGAGACGGGCATAAAAGTTGACGATCCATGCCCTGCTCCAGCCGGTATGGCCTCCACCTCCGTCAAGACGGCGTTCAAGCGTTCGCCGGGCTGCTGCGGCAAGCTCAGGGGTGTGCCTCATGTCAATCTGTTCACCCGGATGTAATGCGAACAACTGAGAAATATGCCGGTGACCTGCGTCTTGCTCTTCGTAGTCAAACAGCCATTCCTTAATCTGTCCATGACTGCCCACACTCGGCTGTGGAATGTGTTCAAGCGTCTCATGTAGTTCAGAGAGAAACATTGTATCTTCTTCTCCGATAATTAATGCCGCTTCCGAACAGGCGGATAGCAATGTATATGCGATTTGCAAATCCATGGATGGTCCCATACAGAGGCTGCCGTTGCTTCCGTCCGAAAGAAGGAAGCGGTTTTCAGGGGAGACCGAAGGCCCAGTAATCCGTACACCACCCTCCTCTACCATGTAATCAAGCAGAAAAATCGCTGCTTCCTTCATCACTGGATAGGCCCTTTCCTTGAGAAAAGACAGGTTCAGTCCAAACCGGTAGTGTTCCCACAAATGAAGGCATAACCAAGCAGCACCCATTGGCCAGACCGTACAGGTAATTAGGATGCCTTCAGGTCGGGTTTCCGCCCATAAGTTAGTGTTATGATGAGCAACAAAACCGCGACAGCCATACATTTCTTTTGCCGTTTCTTGACCGTTCAACTGCATCCGTTCGATCAGATCAAACAGCGGTTCATGGCATTCAGCCATATTTAGGACTTCGGCAGGCCAGTAATTCATCTGGAGGTTAATATTAATTGTATATTTTGATTCCCATGGCGGGGTAAAGCTATCATTCCATATGCCTTGCAGATTAGCAGGCAACGTACCTGGTCGAGAACTGGAAAGCAATAGGTAGCGCCCATACTGCACATATAGTGCAACTAGTCCTGGATCACCAAACTCATTGGAATTGCTTCTTTCATCTTTTGCTTGCTGTAACCGCAGTAATCGTTTATCGGTAGGAAGCTCGGCGTACGGGTCGCCATCCCTTGTTAAATCGATTGAAAATCGAGCAAACCGGGACTTGTATTCCTCCTTATGCCGCTTTATTAGAGTTGCAAAAGACTGAGCCGTGGCTTGATCCAATTGCTCCAGACAGGCTTTTTCAGGTTGATCCACACGAAAGGTACTCTGCGCTGCCAGCATAAGGGTGACGGAGTCTGCTCCCTCAATAGAGATGAAATCCCCTATGAGCCTCTGGCGGCCTCCTTGTTGAACTGCCCTTAGTGCTGTGCAAAAGCGAACACCATCCGCTCCGCATTCCCCATTCATTAGAACTGTGTTTGCAGGACCAGTACTACAGCCGGTATCGAACGGACGACGCATAAGATTCGCAGCCAACGTGATCTTGCCAAGTCTGTCAGCTGTCAATCGGACTACTAATACACCGTCCGGTTCACTTACAAAATATTGCCTGTAATAGCGAACCCCGCCACAACGGTACGACACCGTAACAACCGCTTGCTCCAAATCGAGCTCCCGCTCGTATTCTTCAATAACCTCACTAGAATCCAGAAACTTCAAAATCAAATCGCCAAGTGGCTGGTACGGCTGTTCATATTTTGGTGAAGCAGTCATAGCCATTCGAGCCAAATGTTCTGCCTCCGCCTGCCTGCCGTCTTTCAGCATTTGCCGAATCTCCGTCAAATACGGCTGAGCTGCAGGATTAGCTGCGCGTCCAGGGCCGCCGTACCAGATTGAATCTTCGTTAAGCTGGATTTTATCTTGGCCGATCATACCAGACACCATCGCCCCAAGGCGCCCGTTTCCTATGGGAAGAGCCTCATTCCAATTTGACGCCGGGCTTGTATACCATAATCGAAGACGTTCTGATTCCCGCATGGTTGCCGATAATGCCACCTCTTGTTTCGCTCGTCTTCTTTCACTCAACTCTTGTTCACCTGGCCTTTCCTATTTTCAGGTCATATCATTCGTCAGTAACTCCACTTCTTATGCTACTCTTGATTCTGATGTCTCTCCATGGCATAGATTGTTAGGGGTTGTGTTTTTTTATGATCCAAACTAAAAAGGATGCGGAAGATTCCGCACCCTACTGTAAATTATTTTTTTATATTACTGAGCGCATTTCGACCTAAACGTTCCATCAGCTGCTGCTTGTAGAGACTATTAATGACGACATGTTGACCGCAACTGCACCAATATCCATCTTCACGGGGCCGGGGATCATAATCGTTAGGAACCAGTCCGGGTACCTTGCTACCAACATGGCCAATGGCGTAGTTTTGAGCGGTTGGTGGCCGCTGTAAAGTGAGTTCTCCTTGCGTATTCCAGGTTACATAATTCGCGCCTGCCCAGCCATGTCCGCTGCCTAACCACGCCCTATCCCGAATAGAGATGGGAGCTTTGATATTATCGAACAGGCCTCCGACTGACCAGCGATGATGAGGCTCACTGGTGTTATAATTGTTAACAGCTTCCCCATCCAGAAATACATTTGGCCCCGGTACCCAGCTATCGACGGTGAACGCATGCCGCGCCGTCTCTGTATAAATACGTTGAGCGAGATTTAGCTGGCCCATCTGATGTATGACATAACGGCGACCCCCAGTAACCACACTGATCATATCGTACATTTGACAATCCTGAACCGTAATCCATTTGGAATAACGCTTCATTTGAACGAGAGAATAGGACAGATGGTAACCCGTCACATCTCGAACCCAGCCATTCTTCACACTGTTGAATACGACAAAACGCTCAGCATGCTTTTCGTCCGCATAATAAGGATCCGTTGTATCGTTATCCATCTTAATATCTATAATGCTCGGGTCAAAATCGGACTCTACCCTCATATTCTCTACCCCCACCTGCTGAATGCGGGCATGGTCTGTATATTTATAGATCTCTCCGCCGCCCCACTGAAGTTCGATAGCATTCGCTAGTGGGGCATCGACCGTAATCGCATTACCTACAATAGCAGTGATGACTCGGTCAAAATCCAGATTGAACGGTGACCATTGGGTTACGGTTCCACCCGGGCGCTTATATATGTTATCCATGCCAATTTCGTGAATCCAGTTTTTATCACCTATTCTGCGGACTATGATCTGATCGCCTACACGATAAGCATTCCCGTCTTCTACATGGAAAGTGCGCGAGCCTGAGGGTACATACAAATCTGAAATCATCCGTTTCGAGTTGCTGTCCAGCATAAGATCTGCATTTTCACCAATTTCAACTAGATTTCGTTGTTTCGCTCCGGTACCATAGAGAATGGTGCCCTCTTTGTCCTGACCTTCGCCGCGAAGGACGATCCCGCTTGCTTTAATGAATAACGTGCCTCCGATTTCATATCTGCCTTTTTTCAACAGGATCGCTCCGCGGAATCCGTTCTTATCGAGCGGGAGCTTGGCCAACTGGTCAATCGCTACTTGAATACGTTCCGTCGCGTCTCCGTCCAAGGGTAGAACGGTCGACTTAACGGGGATATTCGGGATTTCAACACCGCCACCCCTATAACCCGCATTGGAAAAATCCAAGATCCGATTACCTCGATAATCACCGATATACATCATCATTCCATCGTTACCAAGGAAAGCAATTGGGCTCTGTCCCGCGGGGATGCTCTTTGGATCCAGCACGGTAAAATAATATGAGTCATACTGAGGAGATTTTCCGTCCTGTTTGAGGGTCATTCGCAGTTCATAAGTACCCAGTTGTTCTGCCGTGCCTAACGGTGTCCATTCCATTAACGAGTCTTTGACCATAGGAGTCTCAGGCAAACTATCAACCAGCTTCGTTCTATCAAAAATCAATTCACCGGCAACCCTTCCGTCAACACACGATGTGAAGGAAACCGTCGGATAAACCTCCCTAGGCTTGAGGATAGCTGGTTGACCAATTTCAGTAGTCATGTGCGTATGCTTTAACGTGGAATTAATAATAAAGAGTTCACCTCCTTTTCTATATTCACTCTCACATGTCGGATACATATTACCTTGGCTAAAGAAGAATTAACATGTCATTTTTATTGATTGGAATGTGTTTTCTTATTCACCTATTTAAGCAAACCCTTGCACCCGCATGGTGCTGAGCAACGATTAAGCCAAACTAAAGATAAGATTCTAAAGGCACTAAATAAGGGATGAAAGTTAACTTAGATTTCCTATAACTGGGTGTGGCACATAAGGCTCTTCTAGTCTCGCTATTTCACTTGGCTCCAGCGTCACTGATAACGCTGCAACGGCGTCCTCCAGATGATTAGGTTTGGTTGCACCAATGATAGGCGATGTTACTGGCTCTTTTTGCAGAACCCAAGCAAGCGCTACTTGTGCACGTGGAATCCCCCGCTTAGCCGCAATTTCGGCAACTACCTCAACAACCTTGCGGTCAGCTTCAGCCATTTTTGCATAAAATGCCTTTCCGACTTCGTCTATCTCTGAACGAGCTGTTTGTTCATTCCAATCACGGGTTAGTCGGCCTTTAGCAAGCGGACTCCATGGGATCACACCGATTCCTTCTTCCCGGCAAAGAGGCAACATTTCCCGTTCTTCCTCCCTGTAGAGTAGATTTAAGTAATTTTGCATAGAGACAAATTTAGTCCAACCGTTACGTTCAGCAACAAGCTGTGCCTGCAAGAACTGCCAAGCATACATAGAGGACGCTCCAATATATCTAACTTTACCTGCCTTTACTACGTCATGAAGGGCCTCCATGGTCTCTTCGATAGGGGTGTCATTATCCCAACGATGGATCTGGTATAGGTCCACATAATCTGTGCCCAGCCGTTTTAGACTGTTGTCTATTTCGGTCATAATCGCTTTGCGTGAAAGTCCTGCCCCATTTGGTCCCTGATGCATCCGGAAAAACACCTTTGTCGCAATGACTACCTCATCCCGGCGAGAGAATTCTTTTAAGGCACGTCCGACAATTTCTTCGCTAGTTCCGTCAGAGTATACATTAGCCGTATCAAAGAAGTTGATCCCAAGCTCCAGTGCTCTTTTAATAAAAGGTCTGCTCTGCTCCTCATTCAGCGACCACGGAGCCATTCCACGTTCAGGTACTCCGTAACTCATACAGCCAAGACAAATTCTAGATACGTCCAAACCAGTACGTCCAAGTTTTATATATTCCATTCGCTTGTGCCTCCTTTAGATTTTGGGTTTGTTTACTCCTAAACTGCGGCGAATTTCCATATCTGGTGACTCGGCCAATTTAACAACTAATGCAGCCACACTTTTTCGCGACACTTCTCTCCCTTTAAAAGGTTCACCTTTCTGAGTCGTCTCGTAGTCAATCTCGTCTTTATAGGTAAACCATCCAGGTCTCAAAATCGTATAGTTAAGATTTGAAGCTTCAATGATTTCTACTGATTTACGATATGGATCCAATATACTGCTGTACTTCTCTCCGGGAACTTCATCGTAAATGCCCATTGAGCTGATAAAAATCAAACGTTTAAGACCAGTGGTGTTCATTGCTTCAACAATAGTCTTAGACATTTTCTCCAAATTACCTGCCAGATTAGCATAAACAACATCTTGCCCGATCATCGCTTCTTTTAATTGATCACTATCCATAACGTCCCCTTCAACTACTCGAGCACGGCTGGATGTTATATAGCTTAATCTGTCCGAGTTGCGAAGATATAGAGTTAACTGAGCATCGGTTTCGTTCAAGAATAAATCAATCGCATGACAAGCAATTCCACCGTTAGCGCCTAAGATCAAAACATTGCTCAATTTCAAATCCCCTTTCTTAGTTCTAATTATGCGATGTATGAAGTTGACACCGTTATCTCAATTATCTTAAATGATTGCCTATTCCTCTCACTAGCACTAACACAAAAGATGCTTTTACTTTATAATTGAGTAAGAATAAAACATTAGGAGGAGCACATGTCTGAAGAATTACTAGAGCGGAAAGAAGAACTCGCCAGATTGATTGAACATCATTCGTGCCAGGATGGAGTATATGAGACCGCTATCCCCTCATTGTTTGTGATTCGTAACTCCAACGTGACCGAGCCAGTATACAGAGTATACAAACCTTCTTTATGTTTCATTGCGCAAGGAACAAAGGAGATCATACTGGCCAAGGACCGTTTTGAGTATGGTCCCGCAAATTATCTAATATCATCAATGAATTTACCGGTTATCGGTCAGATTATAAAAGCTTCTCCCAATGCACCCTATTTAAGCTTTAAGCTAGAATTTACGCAGAGTCAGATATTGAAGGTACTAAATGATTCCGAATTTAAACTCGCTCCGAAAGAAAATCCTAAGCGAGCTATGTATGTCGGGCAGATAGAGTTATCACTATTGGATGCGATCCTGAGATTGGTACGTTTGCTGGATGATGCCAAGGACATTCCGTTTTTGGCTCCGATTTATACTGATGAAATTCTATACCGGCTTCTGCAGGGACCATATGGAGTTACACTCGCACAGATTGCGATGGAAGGAAGCAGCACCTACCGCATTCGGGAGTCCATCGAACAGATTATCGAGAACTGTGATAAACCTTTGCGCATTGAAGAGCTTGCTGAAACAGCCAGTATGAGCATTTCTTCGTTCCACAGACACTTCAAAGAGGTAACTGCCATGAGTCCTATACAGTTTCAAAAGCATCTGCGCTTACAGGAAGCTCGCCGCCTTTTATTATCTGAATCAGCGGATGCAGCGGATGTCGCGTTTCGCGTTGGCTATGAAAGTGCATCACAATTCAGCCGCGAATATTCACGGATGTTCGGTTCACCACCTAGAGCAGACATCAAGCGTTTGAAGGAAGATATGCTCATTTGATAAAAGCGTGCTTCATTCACAATATGGAACTATCCGCTAAACACCAACATGTATAGGTAACCTTTGCGCTCACGCTGATTCTATCGGGTTTATCGCTAATGAGCTTATTACTATCGGACCCAGAGGACCTTAAACGCAGTAATATCTCACATTTGGGATGCTAAAGGACCGCATAGCTGCTATTGGCTCAAAAAACGCTCAATCTGAATCGCTTTCGAAGTAATAGCTGCAATGGGGTCCGAAACTAAGCTCAAAAAGGGATAAATACGCAAATAACGTCCTCTGAGTCCTTAAGCCCAAGAGGTTTATAAATACAAGCTGAGGCAAACAACCAACGACAACCAAAAAACACAAAGCAGCGATTCATCCATACTTGGAGAATCACTGCTTTGTGTTTTCCACAAGCTAACACTGCTTTTTCTGACGAACACGTAGCCGACCGCTTTTTATTTCTTTTGATAGCTAAACCAATCATAATAAGCAGTTGTTTGATTAGGAGAGTAGCTATACATACCGAAAAATACTCCAGTAAATCCTCCTGCGACTTCAGTAGAAATCAAGTGTGTCTCGGCTTCGCCAAGCTGATGCCATATTTGATCCACACCTCGATAGTAAAACATATATTTTTCAGGTGATGCCTGGATTCTCAAATCTACCCCTGTACCTTCTAAAGCCGAAGAATATGCCACATCACTAATGCTCCCTACCTGTCTGCGCAGCGCAATAACATTTTTACCTTCCATCTGCGTTAGTCCAATTGCGTAGTGATACTTCTGATCCATAAAAACTACAAGACCAGCTTCGTCACCATCAAGAGGGCTAAATTCCATTTTGGTGGTAATTTCACAATTCAAATGCCGCTGTCTACAACCAATAAAAGCAGGCGTTCCCTTCTCATTTAATCTCACATCTGATCCACGTAAAGCTAGCCACCCTCCCCGTTCCTGCAATGACCAATCCACCTTATTAGCATTACGAATGAAATTCCAGCTCATTCTTAGGTCAGATTGATTAAAATCGTCGGTTTCAGGCTCTTCTTCCCACGGCATTGGTGAAGGCAGGTCAGCTTCCATTTCTAATCCAACCACTCCGTTATCCCCAATCATTGGCCAACCCTCCTCCGTCCACTGAACCGGAGCCAAATATGTCTCTCTACCAAGATGATGACGGTAAGGATAACCTACTGGTCGAATCCCCAGAAATACCGCCCACCAGCTACCATCCTGTGCTTCAACTAAATCGGCATGTCCTGTAGCTTGAATGGGGTAATCTGAACTTCGATGAGTCAAAATCGGATTGTGAGGAGACGATTCATAAGGCCCATATGGCGATTTACTTCTTGCAATAGTCTCCATATGTCCATATTCTGTCCCACCTTCTGCACACATCAAATAATAGTAATCGTTTATTTTGTAAAGATGTGGACCCTCCGGGAATTTCCCTCCGCTGCCAGTCCAGATCAAGCGTGTATCGCTAAGCTTATGGCCCGTTTCAATATCAATCTCACATTGGTAGATCCCCATTCCTTGCTCGGAGCCTGTGCTTGTGAAATAAACCTTTCCATCATCAAAAAACAAGGAGGGATCAATACCTTCCTGCTCCACATAAAGTGGATCCGACCATTCGCCTGCCGGGTCATCCGCCCAAACGTAGAAATGACCTCCGCTATCCTGATTTGTCGTAACCATATAAAAACGACCGTTATAATAACGAAGAGTCGGCGCCCAAACACCTCCGGACACCACTGATTCATCAAATTGAAGCTGATTCTCACGAGTCAAACAATACCCAAGCTGCTTCCAATGCACCAAATCCTTGCTGTGCCAAATAGGTATTCCCGGAGAATAGGCAAATGAACTGTTTACCAGATAATAATCCTCGTCTACTCTGCAAATGCTTGGATCTGGATAAAACCCCGGGATAATCGGATTGGTATATTTCATGTAGTATTCTCCTTCTCTATCTTAATCACTGAAACCTATGTCAAGGATTATACTGCTTCAGCTGGATAGAAAGCCTTGATTATTCGGTCCTAAAATAGCATGATATAGACATTCATCTAGACAAGCTTTTGGAGGGTAACGAGTTGAGTGAATTTTATTTAAAATGGTTTACATCTGATCGTCAATTTCCATTTTTTATTCAATACGGCTATCACGACAAAGACACCGATTTACATAGACATGCGGACTTTTCAGAGCTCGTAATTGTATTGAGTGGCACAGCTACACATATTGTTAATACTGAGGAGTCTTTTATCAAAAAGGGAAATGTGTTTGTAATTAATGGTTCGACCCCGCATGCTTTTAAAGATCCTCAGGATTTTAAGATCTGCAATATTATGTTTCAGCCTGAAATGCTATCGACAGCTGGGCCAGATTTGCGGACATCCAACGGCTTTCAAGCATTATTTGTGTTGGAACCCCTGTATCGTCATAAACATTCCTACACAAGCAAACTCAGCTTGCCGATTCCTAACCTGGAGTATGTCTCTTTTCTCATAGCGGGCATGATTGAAGAATATCACAACAAGCTACAGGCTTATCAGACCATGCTGGGCTCCAAGTTTATGGAACTGGTTGTCTATTTGTCCAGACATTATGACCAACAGGAAAAAGGGATTCAAGGGAACCATCTGATGCATTTGGCGAATGCACTCTCATATATGGAAGATCGTTATCTTGAGCCCTTAACACTGGATCAGATCGCCAAACATTCGGACATTTCAGTCAGACACTTAAACAGGATCTTTCGCTCCTACTATCAGACAACCCCGATCGCTTATCTTCATCGTTTACGTCTGGAACGGGCTTGCGGACTATTAAAGCATTCTAAACTCAGTATTACCCAAATCTCACATGAATGCGGGTTTAGTGATAGCAATTATTTTACCCGCCAATTCACCAAAATCTATGGGATGTCACCCAAGGTCTATAGGAACAAGCTTTGAGGGTAAAAAAAGAACACCAGGCAGCGATTCTCCTATTGTTGGAAAATTACTGTCTGGTGTTTTTGGATTAACCAGCTTACCTGATCAGATTATGGGCAAGTGAATATAAACAAACTAATGGTCCGCATATCGCTTATAGCAAACCTTGGAATGTAACCGATCGGAATGCCCTCTCCGTATTCTCTTAGTTCTGTGTCTTAATCGAATCTGGGAGATAACTGCATTCTATACACTTATTCCGTACGGAAAAGGAACCTTCATACTTTAACTGCATTCTATACAACTAAAAACGATCAAATCCACCTATTGGGTAGAAAATCAAGGAAATAGATGTACGAAGTACACTTATATCCCCGAGCTGAGTGATTTGAAGGAATATAGTTGTACGAAATGCAGTTAAACGTTGGTACACATCGCATCCATCGGCTATCTATTCAGCGTTAGCGTGCTCGTCGCTTATTAGTTAATAAGTTAATTCATACCAACAATGGAACATGTGGCTCTTAAAGAAACGCAATTTCTTCATAGGTTAACGCATATATTTAGATTTTTGGATCTGATCTGTTTCTGAACGATGAGATATTTCTTTCAGCCCAGTCTCACGTAAGTCTTCTTGTTCATCCGCCTCTTTCCGAGTAAGCCTGTGTCCAAAGAATCTTCATTTCATAAAATAGCTTAATAAGGTTTCTGCGCTTCTACTTGGGAATAT
The DNA here is from genome assembly GCF_037974255.1 of Paenibacillus sp. FSL R5-0636. Lineage (NCBI taxonomy): Bacteria > Bacillati > Bacillota > Bacilli > Caryophanales > Paenibacillaceae > Paenibacillus > Paenibacillus sp. FSL R5-0636. Next base: position 3,396,767 of record NZ_CP150232.1, on the reverse strand, counting down.
GAGGTGACATGATGTTATTTTCTGCACAAGGGGTACCACCCCAAGGATATTACCAAAGCATCTGGGACTTTACTTCCCACAACGAAAACAGTACAAAGGAAGCTGGGAATGTCGTTCCTTTTGACTTCGGACGGGCGGCTGAGTTCAGAGCGCCCAAAAGCATTGAAACGAGTATTGCTCCAGCACTAACACCTTATTGTTTAGAGCCCTTTGGCGGATACGTAGCCACCATTTCCAGAGGGAAGGTATGGGGAGAATCTGGTGCCCTTCTAACACCAGAAGGGAAATTGATCTTTGATCTTTCCCAAGAATATGATGCCGAACAATACAGGATGCTTGAAGCAGATGAGCACCCAGTGTTTCACCGGTGGAACGATCCGCAGCTTCAACATTTTGCCGGGACAGCGGCGGTGTTAACATTTTGCGGAGCCCATAACTATTTTCATTGGATGTATGATGTGCTCCCTAGGCTAGCGATGCTTCGATCGAGTGGAATTACTTACTCCTCTATTATCATGAATCCAAATCCGTATGGACCCTTTGTGGAACAAACGTGGGCCATGCTTGGGATATCCGAGTCATTGGTGATCCGGACGAATTCAGAAGCATATGTTCAGGCTGACCAGCTACTTGTCCCTTCCTTAATGATGAATTCACATTATCCTCCTTGGACCACGGATACACTGCGGAGATTTTTGTTACCGCATAGAGAAACAACACTAGTCACTCCAGAACGAATTTATATCTCACGAAAAAAAGCAAGCTCAAGAAGGTTGGTTAATGAAGATGATGTCATCCGCTGCCTAGAGAAATTTAATATCGTACCGATTTGTCTAGAAGACTGGACGGTTGCCCAACAAATCCAATTATTCGCCTCAGCGAAAGTAATCGTAGGTCCGCATGGTGCTGGACTCGCTAATCTGGCTTTTTGCCAGCCTGGAACACAGGTCATTGAAATTTTCCATGCCCAGCATGTTGTTCCAACCTATTGGATGATCAGCAACCATAATAATCTCGAATATTATATGGTGTACGGGCAAGGTGTAGCAAATCCTGCGATTCGTTTTCCAGGACTGGAAGACATCTATGTGAACGTAGATCGTCTGAAACAAACGATGCATCTGGCAGGCTTGGAATGAGAAGCTTGCTTACTACTTACTCGAATTCAAAAAGCGCAAAGCATATTTTGCTTTGCGCTTTTTAAGAAACATAGATTTAATCACGCCGTGTTACATACTTCAACCATAGCCCATCATCCGCAAGTTTTTCTACACTTTTTAAGCTGAAATTTGCTGGGGTCTGTTGTTTCATAGATGCATCCATTTCAAATATGGTCACAGAATTAGAGGCACCATCTACGATGGGAACTATAACCAAGCTCAACTCATCAATTAAATCTTCATTCAGGAAAGAGCCGTTTAAAACGCCCCCACCCTCCAGCATCAATTCATCGATTGAGAATAATTGTTTCAGCTTTCTCACGACTACAGAAAAATTCAATCGTTCTTTTCCACCGAATATATATGAGATTCCTAGATTTTTCAAATAAGCTAGATAAGCATCAGATACCTGTTCTGTAAGCACTTCAATGATATGATGCTCTGTTCTATTGTGACTTCCTTCTGAAATGTAGTTTTTGGTCCAGCCCAGTTTTCCCGAGGGATCTACAGCTACTGCATATGTTGAGGCATCATTTTGAGCGATAAAGTCTGTTCTAGGAATGCTTGAAGTGTTACTCTGCTCTAATTCTAATTTATTGCCTAACGTAAAATTTTCCTCCATGGTACTCCTGCCACATATCCAAGCTTTACATCCATACCGATCCCCTTTTAACCTACTTGAACTGTTGGGCGAATAATCATTTCATTGATAGCCAAATCTGAAGGTTGCTCAATGGCAAATGTGATGGCACGAGCGATGCTGTCTGCATCAATGGCTATTTTGTAAAATTCATTCAAGCCAGCTTTTGACTCTGCATCTGAGGTAGTATCTAACAATTCGCTGCTGACGGCTCCTGGAGAAACATTGGTAACACGAATATTGGTTCCACTCATCGCTTCTTCTTGACGAAGCCCTTCAGAAATTGCTCTAACCGCATGCTTGGTGCCACAATATACTGTACCCCCTGGGTAAATGTTATGGCCAGCAACCGATGATAAGTTAATAATATGACCAGATTTTTGCTCTCTCATTGATGGGAGAACAGCTGCAATCGCATATAAAACCCCTTTGATATTTACGTCAATCATTTGATCCCATTCATCCACCATTTTCTTAAAAAGAAAAGCTTGTGGCATGATTCCCGCATTATTAACTAATACATCAATTTTGCCAAACTCTTTAAGTGCATAAGCTGCCAGTTCTTCCATTTGTGCTTGGGAAGTCACATCTGTCACTTTGTAGATGGCTGTTCCACCACTTTGTTCAATTTCTCCTTGAAGCTTTTGAAGACGTTCCTCACGACGAGCGGCTAGAACAAGCTTAGCACCTTTAGAGGCTAGTTCTTTCGCGGCGGCTTCCCCAATCCCACTAGAAGCACCTGTAATAATTACGACTTTATCTTTGATATTTGACATGTAAAAAAACACCCTTTCGATATTGTATATTGATTTATTAATAGACTATAATCTATTATTATAAACAGTTACAGAATACATTCAATTGTACGATGAGTCTGTTTTGTTCAATACTAAACAGATCCTATAAATGTGTTTATTATTTTTAGAAAGTAAGGTGAGCCCCGAATGTCTAAAGTGGATAGAAGAATACTCAAATCTCAAGATGCGCTTAAAAAGGCCGTCATTGAACTGATGACTAAGAAAAATTTTGACGACATTACCATACAGGATCTCTCCGACACAGCAAATGTAAGCCGGGGAACGATCTACCTTCATTATCTGGATAAATATGATTTGTTAGATAAACTTATCGAAGAACATATAGAGGTCCTAAGAGCACTTTGTGAATCGGCGTCTGAATTGGATTTTATCGAGGCAACGTTGATCTGGACGGAATACTTCGATAAAAATTATTCTTTCTTCTCTATGATGTTAGCGAGTAAAGGTGCTCCTTATTTTCGAAATCGTTTCTTAAGCTTTCTTCTCGATGAGTTTCGGCATGAAGTAAATGTCACCGCAGGAATAAACCAAGGGTTAAATGAAGAGGTTATTATTAGTTTTGTTGCATCGGCTTATGCAGGGGTAGTGGAATGGTGGTTCAAGAATGAAAGACCTGTAGCACATCAAGTCTTGGCTGAACAACTCGGAACGTTATTAGAGAGGAATTTATAAAAAGAGCGGCGATTCTCCTATAATAGGTGAATCGTCGCTCTTTTTTATCGGGCATTAATTACGCAATAGATTACACATCTTTTTAAGGACTTCGGACCCTGGGATGCTATTCCTTCACCCCAATAGCTGCAGTGGGGTCCTTTAACATTCTGAAAATCAGAAAATCTCGCCTTTAAGGTCAGATGAGTCCGATAAAAGCATCTACTTACAAATGTTATCGGTTCAAGTAAAGATTCTTTTAAATCGCTCGTTTGAACTGGGTATTGTACAGCTCGTAATAAACACCTTGCAGCGCAAGAAGCTCTTTATGACTGCCTTGCTCGGCAATTCCGCCACCCTGAATAACGAGTATACGATCAGCATCCTGGATGGTACTAAGCCTATGGGCGATCACAAAGCTTGTTCGTCCCTTCATTAGCTTTTCCATCGCCTGGTGAATATGCATTTCCGTACGCGTATCCACACTGCTGGTTGCCTCATCTAGGATCAAAATAGCTGGATCAGCTAGAATGGCGCGGGCAATCGTTAAAAGCTGGCGCTGGCCGTGGCTCAAATTACTGCCTTCCGCATGGAGAATAGTCTCATATCCATGCGGCAGTCTATTGATAAAGGCATCTGCATTGGCCAATCTTGCCGCTTCCTCTACCTCTTGGTCTGTCGCATCAAGACGGCCAAAACGAATATTTTCCCGAATCGTACCCGAGAATACATGCGCGTCTTGCAATACCATTCCCAATTGACTACGAAGTGCGTTTTTATCCAGCTCTCCAATCTCGCGTCCATCAATGAATATGGAGCCGCCGCTCAAATCGTAGAATCTGATCAGCAAGTTGACAATGGTCGTTTTTCCAGCACCCGTTGGGCCAACAAGCGCAATTTTCTCTCCGGGTTTTGCTTCAAACGTAACCTCACTCAGAATTGGTGAATCCGGCTTGTAAGCAAATGAAACGTCTTTGAAAACAACATTCCCTTTTAACCTCGGCAGATCGTCACTTTGTTCATCACCGTCACCGTATTCGGATGGCATATCCATGACTTCAAACACTCGCTCCGCACCAGCAATTGCCGACTGAATTAGATTGTACTGGTTAGCAAGATCGGAGATCGGTCGTCCGAACTGTTTGGAATACGTAAGGAAGCTAACGATTACACCAACCGTAGCCATGTTATGAAAAGCCATCCAGCCACCCACCCCGGCAATGATTGCAAATCCAAGGTTATTAATCATGTTCATAACCGGTCCCACTAATCCGGAAACAATTTGTGCCTTAACGCCGACTTTATTCAGCTCTCCGCTGATTTTGCGGAACCGTTTCACTTCTGTCTCTTCCCTGCTGTATTGTTTGACCACTTTTTGTCCGCTGATGGTTTCTTCGATAAATCCACCCAACTCACCTAAATGGCGTTGCTGATTTTTAAAATAAGTTCGACTTAAACCTATGATTTTACGGCTGGACAATAACACAAGAGGGATCGTTATCAGTGAAACTACGGTCAACGGAACGTTCATCATTAACATGATCACTAGTGAACCGCTTAGTGTGATCAAACTGTTTAATAACTGGGTCACACTCTGATTAAGTGTACTGGATACGCTCTCTATGTCGTTGGTTGCCCGGCTCATTAGTTCTCCGTTAGCTTGCGTGTCAAAAAACTTAATCGGTAGCTGTTGATATTTGCTGAACAAATCACGACGCAGCTCGAATACGGTATTTTGTGAAACGGAGGTCATAACATAGGCTTGCACCCAAGCAACCACACTGCTTAGCCCATAAATACCTATTAGGAGTAGACAAAAGCTAATAAGACCCTGATAATCGTGAGGAATTACGGCAGTATCAATCGCTTTACCGATTAGATAAGGCCCAATCAACGAAAGGATTGCATTCAACACTGTAAATACATATACAATGATTAACCCGAACCGCTGGCGGTTCAAATAAGTCCAGATGCGTTTGAGTGTGCTCGCTTGATTCTTAGCACGTACGATTGGCACAGCTCCGCCGCGTCCGGGACCAGATCCCTGTCCAGATCCAGGTCCCGGTCCGAATCCGCCTGATCGATTAAAAGGAGTGGTGTTCATGCCGTTATTAAGCTTTGACATAAGGCACCTCCTCTCCCTTCATCTGTGATCTCCAAATATCTCTGTATATTTCACTGCTGTTCATCAGCCCCTCATGTGTACCTTGTACAGCAATTCGGCCGTTTTCTAATACCAGAATGCGATCAGCGTCAATTACAGAGGTGACACGCTGAGCTATCAAAATATTCGTGCTGCTGCGCAGCCGTGTTTTTAACATCTGCCGGATTCGTGACTCTGTCGCTGCATCGAGCGCACTAGTGCTGTCATCCATAATGAGGATTGTTGGCTGAATTAAAAGTGCCCGTGCAATCGAAAGCCGCTGCTTTTGCCCACCGGACAGGTTAATGCCACGCTGGCCGAGCTCTGTATCGTAACCCTGTGGAAGTTCTAAAATGAAATTGTGAGCTTCGGCGGCTATTGCTGCTTCTTCCACTTCCTCATCTGTGGCATCCGGTCTGCCATATCGGATATTATCGCGGATAGTACCGCTGAACAGAATAGCCTGCTGCATAACATATCCGATTCTGCTGCGCAAATCTTCCAGAGCAATCATACGAGTGTCGGAGCCATCAATTGTGATGGATCCAGAGGACACTTCGTAAAACCGGGGAATGAGGCTGACCAATGATGATTTACCAGTACCGGTGGCACCAAGAATGGCGACTGTTTCTCCTGGCTCCGCAGTGAAATTAATACCGTCTAACACTAGATTTTCATCCGTAGGATCATAAGCAAAGGATACATTGTCAAATACGATCCGACCGTTGTGTATGGCATCTTTTTTAGCGTTGGCAACTTCTGTAATCTCACTAATGGTGGAAAATACTTCATTCTCCCGATCGGCAGAAACCTTGGCTCGTGAGAAGAAGGTCAACATATTGCTTAACATCAGCATTGACATCAACAATTGGGTTATATAGTTAATAAAAGCGATCAGCTGACCAACTGGCAGCCCACCGTTCCAGCTTTGCACTCCCCCAAACCATAGTACAGCAACAATACTGGCATTGAGTACAAGCATCATTAGCGGCATATTTAATGACATTAACCGTACCGCTTTTATCGCAATTTCTGTATAATCCTTGTTAGCTGTATTAAAGCGTTTCTGTTCATGATTAGCGCGGACGAATGCTTTGACTACACGGATGCCGGATAAATTTTCCTGCAACACTGTGTTCACACCGTCTAATTTGACCTGCATTTTTTGAAACAAAGGAAAAGAAAGTCGGATTAACCCATACAATATTAAACTCAAGAGTGGCACGGCAACGGCTAGGATGAGGGTCAGCATAGGACTAATCCGGATGGCCATCACCAAGCTTCCGACTAATAGCAATGGAGATCGAATACTCCGCAAAATCATTTGCACGAAGGTTTGCAGCTGCACCACATCATTTGTTAATCGCGTAATCAGTGAGCCCGTCTTCAATTGATCCAGGTTCTTGTTAGAAAATTTCTGAATATGTTCAAACAAGCTAATCCGCAAATCATTACCGAAGTTTTGAGAAGCAATACTCGAAAAAATAGTGCAGCCCACCCCACCAATTAGACCGATAAACGCTACACCAAGCATAATCAGTCCGGTCGAGAAAATATGAGACAAATCTTTTGTCATAACACCCTTATCCACAATGCTCGCCATGAGCGTGGGCTGCAGTAAATCCATAGTCACTTCGACCAGCATCAGCAATGGTGCCAACACACACCACACCCAATATGGCCTCAAATAATGCTTAAGCTTCCACATTCCGCCACCTTCAATTGTTTAAGATAAATACGTGATTTTAGAACTAATCGGTGTTCTGGGTTTCGCATTCGGCACTTCCTCCGGATACCCCATTCCAAATATCCCAATAACATCGTAATTTTCTTGAACACTAAGAAGCTCACGATTATGAGGCAAAGCCCCCAGCGAAGCCCAATACGTACCTACACCTGCTTCATGTGCAGCTAATAGGAAATTTTGTACGAAACAAGCAGCAGCCATAACATTCTCATCGCGTTCAAACGCAGTTGCGGCAGGCTTAGACAGAACTGCAAAAACAACAGGTGCGTTGCCAAAATCCGTCTTATGTTTTAATTTCGCTCTAGTATTGGGTCCGATGAAAAGAAGCTCCCAAGGTTCGGTCATACGATGATTAGGAGCGTAACTTGCAGCCTCCAGCCATGAATGTAACTCCTCTTCACGAATTGGAGTCTGTTTGAATTGTTTTGTACTTCTGCGGGTTTTAATGAGCTCAGTTATTTTCATCTTTTTCTTTACTCTCCTCTTTTTTAACATTTGATGTTGTATCTTCTGGAGCGATCTCATGAATCTGAAAGATTTGTTTAAACTCTTCAATGATCGCTTCCGTTGCTTTTAATTCACCGCTAACCACTTGTTTAATCGATTCAAGCTCAGGCTGATTTAACTGCCGCTGTAATGTAGCCCGGTTAACCATAAGCTTATCTAAAAAAGCGATGGCTCTGCCACGGCGAAAAGTTTGAGCACTTTTAGGATGTTGATCCATTTGTTCTGTCATCCCATGTTTCATAAAGCCACGATCTCTGTGTTCTCCGTGCTCCCTATGACCGCCACGTTTGCCGATATGTCCTTCACGCATTTTATTTCCTCCTTTTGCAGTAGTGTATACATTTGTATACGCGTTCTTCATGTATACAAATGTATACGATAGAAACCATTTCTGTCAAGATCATTTTTCCATTTTGTAACATCATAATTGCTCATTTTATATCTGAAAAAACAATAAAAACCCGCATAAAGTGCGGGCTTAAAGAGAAAAATTATCAAATTCAACGGAGTGATTTATAGGGAAAAACTATTTTTCTTATACTCCTGAACGGATACTCCCATTACTTTTTTAAAACAGTTACTGAAGTAAAATGGATCTTTAATGCCTACCTTTTCAGCAATTTGATAAGCTTTCCAATCCGTTTCATTCAGAAGCTTCACCGCTTTTTCCATTCTGCACTTGAGAAGATAATCCGTAAAGCTAATCCCTATGTCCTGCTTAAAGATCCGGCTAAAGTAACTGGAATTCATGTGGAATTTATTCGATACATAGGATAAAGACATCTCCGGAATGTGCATCTCCTGTTGAATAAATTCTTTAACTTCATGGATAATATTATTGGTTTTTTTGCTACGTGCCCGGGTTACTTGAGAGGTTACCTTCTCTGTGAGTTCAAGTAATGTCTGTTGCATGTCTGGCAGGCTATCGAGCTCAAAAATCCTTTTATATGGCGAAATATCGAAAGAAAGATTATTATCTATTATAACTCCCATTTCAGCGAGTGAATTGATTAATGTGGAGACAAATTGGGCGGAAACCAACCTAGCTCGTTCCACAGAAAAAGCCTTGGACTTCTCCAAATCCTGAAACATTTTCTCGATGGATTGCATAGCCTTGTCTAAGACACCAGCTTTTACAAAAAACAAAATTTCCTCAATTTCATTCGTCTTAACTTCCCAGGATCGGCCCCCGAAATGAATTTCATCATTAAAAAAATAGATGGCGTTACTGCCCTTTAACTTACCATATCTAACTGCCTCCAGCGCCTCTTTATAGGATTCTTTGATCCTATTGAAATCCGTACAGGTACTACCTACGCCAATGCAAGCTTTGCATTCAAGCTTTTCATGGAGCGATTGGGCCAGCCACTCTCCAATCTTCGTAAGATTCTGATTATCTTTTCTATTAAGAAGGACAATGCGTTGACTGTTATCAAAAAAAACTTCGATTCCCTCATACTCTTCAAGCGCGTAATCAATAAACCTCTTACAACGCAAAGACTGCAGGATTCGTTGTTCCTCCCCTTCTTCTAAGGAGATTTGAAGTTCAATGAGCATGATTGAAAACAGGCTGTTCGCTGAGTCAGGAAAAAAGTAATGGAACCGGCTGTCCAGCTGATCGGGGTCCCAGAGGCCTGATAGCAAATCATTTAGAAATTTTTCTTTTAGTTGAACGGCGTTTTCTTTTAACTGTCGATTCAGTTCCTGATATTCGTTCCACCGCTCTGTCTCTTCCCGGATTTTCCCATGAAGATCTACCGCAACTCTTCGTACTTCCTCGGATTGAAGCGGCTTCAAGATAAAATTTTGTACTCCAATGTCCAGGCTTCTCTTTGCATATTCGAATTCGGGATGTGCAGTGATGATCACAATTTTGACTAGCGGATACCTTTCTTTTATCAACCGGCTTAATTCCAGTCCATCCATAAAAGGCATACTGATATCTGTAAATACTACATCCGGTTTCATCGTTTCGATCAGATCTAACGCTTCGCTTCCATTCGAGGCCTCACCTACGAATCTGTAACCAACCGCTTGCCAATCTATAATGATGGGAACAATTTTTCTCGCATTAATTTCATCATCCACAATAATGGCTCTGAGCAGTTCAAGCTCCATGACTATTCCCCTCCTCAAGCGGTAGTTCCAATTCAATCCGAGTTCCTTCTCCCGGTGCACTGACCAAACTACAATTCATATCCGCCCCATAGTACAGCTTCAGACGCATCAAAGTACCGCGCAACCCAAAACTGGACTCATTTTGCCCATAGGGCTCAGCTTGCATTTCCCGACGTTTGTCTTCATTCATGCCCACACCATCGTCTTCCACGATTAACTTCAGTCGATTCCCCTGAATTCGGGCAAGGATGCGAATCTTACCACACTCCCCTAAAGGGCGAATACCATGATAAAGCGCATTTTCTACAAGCGGCTGAAGCGTCAATTTGGGTATCCGAACATACTCAGCTTCTTCCGGCACCTCAATTTCACTGGTGAAAATTTCTGGATAGCGAATATTTTGTATACTCAAATAACTTTTAGTGATCTCTACTTCTTCTCTTAACGTTACTACATCACTGCCCTTACTAAGACTCTGACGATAGAAGGCTGCAAGCTCAGAAATAATCTGGTACGCCTCATTATTATTTCCTGACAAAGTTAAATAGCCAGCTGATTCTAACGTGTTATATAAAAAATGTGGTTTAATTTGCTGCTGCAAAATATCCAATTCGAGTTTCCGAATCAATTTCTGTTCTTCTTTCTCCCGCTTCAGCGCTTGCTCAATGGTCATAATCATATTGTTATACCTATCTTTCAACTGGTTCAGTTCATCAGTTCTCGCCTCGTACCGAACCAAACTGAACTCTCCAATCTCCACTTTTTTCATGGATCGCAGCATATGTAAAATAGGTGTTGTAATGAATCTAGAAATCCAGACGGAACCTAAAAATATAGAAATGAAATTAAACAGCATAATCATTAACAGCATTAGATTAAATTGACGATAGGGGCTTTCCCATTCCCCCAGAGGCTGAGCGCTAGTAAACTTCCAACCACGATCCATTGAAACCAGAGAAGAGATCAGATAATTATGATCTTTGATCTTTACGATTTTGCTACTGCCGAGCGGCACATCAAGCATAGAAGAGTTTGTATAAGTCGATAATTCAGGTTTTGTAAAATCAAGGAGTGTCTCATATCCAGTTTCGATCATTAAATCAGGTTTATTATCGTTGATCGAACGTTCATAGCTTTTTTTCAGCTCCTGAACCGTAATGTTCACGACTAATACTCCTATTTTCTTGGAAGTGTTCATGTCGTTTACGATACGAATCAGAGAAATATATTGTGGATCCTGCTGGGGTTCCTTCGTCTCAAAATTGAAGATACCTCCGGCATTTTTCCTCCAAATTGCTTTTCCGTCCAAGGCGACCGCCTCGGAATACCATTCCGCTGACTCGATCCCATCCGTTCTGATCGGTTTTGCAGACTGCAAATCAATCGCAAACTTACGTCCTGCATTATCGAATAGATAGACAGAAGAGATAGAGGGCTCTGCGAGCATAAAATCTGACAGAGCCACCTCTAGCTTGTAAGTTAAAATTCCGATGTCGTTACCCGCCAGATCACTGCCCAGAACTTCCTGAACTGTATTGTTCGACACGATCATCTTGGAATAATTATTCGTGCTGTCAAGAAGTGATTCGATTCCGGAATTCATGGCGTTTAAGGTTTGAAGCGATACCTCACCTACCTTTTCCTCGGTGAATTTCTCATTGATTCGTTGGTACATAATACCGCTTGCAATCATGGAAACCACTAATAAGGCCAAGTAGTAAAAAACGATTTGTGATCGGATACGTGCAAACCTCATCGGTAACCTCCTGGCCGACAATTAAGCGAATACGGACCTTTATTTATAGCTACTTCAATACGATACTAGTATAGCATTTTTCGAAGGATTCCTATCCCATTGCTTTAGCCCTTAACTGCCCCGGCAATAATGCTTTTTTGGACTTGGTTACTTAGGAACAAGTAGATAATGATCATGGGTAGTGTAGCCACAACCATTCCAGCGAACATAGGTCCGAATTCTGTGGCATAGGCACTTTTAAACGAATTGATGGCGACGGTAATTGTTGCTAAGTCAGGATCATTAATGAACGTATTAGCAAACATCAGTTCGTTCCAAGCGGATAAAAAAGTAAAGATGGAAGTGGTTACGATAGCCGGCTTTACAAGCGGAAGCATAATACGGAAAAAAACCTGATAAATATTGCAGCCGTCTACAACGCTGGCTTCTTCCAACTCCCCTGGCAGCGCTCTAAAAAAACCAATCATGATAAAGATTGTAGTAGGAAGTGCACTAACGGTATAAGGAATGATTAAAGCCCACGGTGTATTCAGCAAACTTGTCATTTTTAACATCTGAAAGACAGGTAGCAGCGTAGCATGTACGGGGATCATCAATCCCAGCATAAAGAAAGTAAGCACCACATTATTAAGCTTCCACTTCATTCTTGCGACAGCAAAAGAAACCATTGCCGATAACAGAGCAGAAATAATGACAGTTACCGTTGTATACATAAGGCTGTTCAAAAAGTTACGTGCGATATTCGCCTTAAAAAGTGCGTAGTCGTAATTCGCCCACCGCCACTCATTAGGCAAGCCCATCACATTTGAGCCTGTAATTTCTATGTTTGTTTTAAAGGATGAAAATACAAGCCACACGAGCGGATACAATTGAATAACGGCGAAGATTAGAAACGCAAGCTGCAAAACAACCTTTGGCCAGCGGCGGTTATGTGTTGTTGTCATTAGCTCTCCTCCTTATCATCGTAGGTTCTGATCAGTTTTTGTAGAATTAAGTAGAAAAAGAGACATTCCACAACCATAAACACGGCCATCGCGCTGCCGTACCCATACATATTGCGATTAAAAATCGATGAATACATCAATGTACTTGGAACACTAGTTTCCGGTGTAGGGTAGCCATTGGTCATAATGAAGACTAAATCGAAAAACTTTAATGATCCCAAAACAGCAAATATGACGCATACCTTCAGGATCGGTGAGATAAGTGGAATGGTAATAGAGAAGGCGGTTCTTATACTTGATGCTCCGTCAATTTTTGCAGCCTCGTACAAATCTTCAGGTATCCCTTTGATGGCAGCGTACATTAGAAGCATATGGTAGCCGATATATTGCCAAACGATTGGAATCATAACACTTATTAGTGCTGTTCCGCTTTCCGTTAACCAATCATGTGTCCAGGAGGACAAGCCTAGTTGATTGAGTATCGTATTCAGCAAGCCATATTCAGGCTGATAGATTTTCAGAAACATAACGCCGATGACAGAGGAGGATACCAAGACTGGAATGAAATACAAAGTACGATACAGCTTTTCACCCCACACCCCTCTGGCAAGAACCAGAGCGAGCACCAGAGCTATCGGAAGTTGCATGAAAACAGAAAGAACTGCCAGATACAACGTATTAAGTATCGAATGATTAAAATCCATGCCGTACGTATCTGTAAAAAATAAATCCTTATAAGAAGCTAAACCGATAAATTTAGCCGGTTGAATCCCATCCCAGTCCAGCAGACTGTAATACATGGACTGAAGGATCGGGAAAAAACCAACAAGAATGTATAAAATCAAAGCAGGAACAACAAATACGGCGATAGCCTTTTTGTTTCCGAATACTTGATGCATGCTTCACTCCACCTTTAAATCGATCAGGCGGCGAACAATTCTCGCCGCCTGACGCAGATTATTGTCCTTGATTGACCTTGCTCTGTAATTCTTTCGTGTAGTCTTCAGGTGTTGTTTTTCCGGCAACGAATTTCATCAGCGAGCCGAACATAGATTCAGTGTCATTACCATTCAGCATTTGATCCCACCAGTAGGAGAAACCTGTTGCTGAAGAAGACAATTCACCAATTTGCAGAGCCAGTGGATTCATTTGAGAAGTGTCACCTACATCAACTTTCCATGCTGAGGAGCCTGAACCAGCCAGAAATACTTCTTTAGACATGGTCTCAATAAAGAACTTGTATACTTCCCATATTCTTTCCTTGTTTTTCAGATCGGCATTGAGCACGAATGTTTCACCCGAACCTCCGAACCACTCGTCAGCATTTCCTTTCCCCCCTGGAATGGTTGGGAATTTAATCGGTACCACTTTACCTTTGACCAGAGAGTTATCATCTTCAATCTGTCCGTTGACCCAAGCACCCATGAACATCATAGCTGCTTTGCCTGATAGGAACATATTTGTCGCGTCATCATAAGAAGTTCCAACAAAATGTTTGCCGAAGGAGTCCGCATCAATCAATTGTTTGTATTTCGCAGCAGCTTCTGTGAATTCAGGTGTGTCGAATGATCCTGTTTTCGTTAAAGCGGCATTTACAGCATCCACGCCTGCCATCCGGATGGCTAGAATCGCGTTCCATTGCATGGCTGGCCATCTGTCTTTAGCTCCAAGTGCAATCGGCTGAATACCTTTTGCTTTTAGTGCTTCAATCGCAGCAACAAGCTCATCCCATGTTTCCGGAATTTTTGCTCCTGCTTGCTCAAATAGTTCTTTATTAACGTACATTTGAGCAGTAGCTATATTGATCGGCAGACCGTAAAGCTTGCTATCGAAGACGAAATTGTCTGTCGTACCTGGTACGATTTGGTCCAGCGTTCCATCTTTTGCGAGATCATCAATGGACAGAATCCGGTTCCCCGCTATAAATGGCTCAGAGAATCCGCCACCCCAGGTGTAAAAAATGTCGGGCAGTTCATTGGCTGCTGAAGCCGCTTTCACTTTTGTTTTATAAGATTCGCCCCCAACACCTACATGCTCGATTTCTACATTAGGGAATTTAGCCTTGGTTGCCTCAAGTGCTTTATAAAAACCAACAAACCCACCATCTTTAGAATTTGGATCCGCGAATTGAGACCACATGGTAATCTTGAGCTTCTCTTCCGCCGCAGTTGTTTTTCCCGTATTGCCTGCGTTTGCATTAGCCTCGGAATTCACGTTATTCCCGTTGTTCCCACCACAAGCAGTGATAAGCATGGACATAGCCATCAACACTGTTAGAGTTAGGTTCATCCTTGTTTTGTTGACTTTTTTCATTCTTTTTCGCCCCCCATTTTTATATTGCTTACAGGACTAATTATATAAATCAATTTATCAAGTGAACATGAAAGCGTTTTACTTTATGATGTATTCTCTTTACATTAGACATTTTTCTTTATTAACTACACATAAAGAAGACCTCTGATTTCTTCAGAAGTCTTCTTTTTTCATTCATATCAAAACCTAGGGCATGAACACCTCTATATAGCTGAGTGGCTTAGGTTCTATCCAAATTAAAGTTTTCTCTTTTATCAGAAGTTATCTCATGAATCTGAAACATATGTATGAACTCATCGATGATCGCTTCCGTAGCTTTTAGTTCACCACTAATGACTTGTTTTGTCGTTTCAATCTCTGACTCTTTTAGCTGCTGCTGCAACGCCGAACGATTAATCATTAGCTTGTCCAAAAATGCGATAGCCCTAGCACGACGAAAGGTCTGAGCGCTTTTGTGAGGATGCTCCGAACCCACCTTGACTCCATTTATATTCATTTCTCCATGCTCTCCGTATTCTCGATGCTCGTTATAACCATGCTTATCTATGTGTCCTTCGCGCATGTTATTTCCTCCTCTAACTCTGATTACAAATGTATGGCCCATTAATAAGACCGGGCAAGACGGAAGCCAAGATCTTCTACGCTAAATGTTGGATGACTACGACGGCGGCATGTGGCTCCACATCCTCTGTCCTCTTCTGCCCAGCTGCCTCCCCGAAAAATTCGATAGGAGCCATACACTTGTTCATCATATAAATCCCAGCACCATTCCCATACATTTCCTAACATATCATAAAGTCCCCAAGCATTGGGTTCCTTTTGTCCTATTTCGTGGAGTTCGCCACCTGAATTTTCATTATACCAAGCAATTTTATCCAGTTCTCCATATTGATAACCGGAAGTTCCTGCTTTACATGCATATTGCCACTCTGCTTCTGTTGAAAGTCGATATCCGTTTGTTTCCTTATCCCAAGTAATGAGTTTACCATCTTCACCTATAGTATAAGCTTCTATAAATCCAGCTTTCTGGGAAAGCAGATTGCAAAAAGAGATGGCTTCAAACCATGAAATATTCACAACCGGTTTTAGATCTCCATGAGATGAGTTATTAATTATAGCATTGTATAGATCCACAGTTACAGGATAAGGTGCAAGAAGAAACGGTTTGATTTCTGCTTTCCATCTACGCTTTATCCGATCGTCTCTTAATTCTATTTCTCCCCCTGGAATTGCAACCATAGGATAGTCCAAATAGCTCTCAATTTCGATTGACACTCTAGCTGCCTCCTATCTATTATTTTAATCATGTATTGACGGGTATACAGAATAGAACTATAATCTATACATTTCCTAGTTAATTACTCAGGATTACAAACAATAAGAAACATTAAATCATACTTGGTTTATCCAGAAGAAGGAGTGTAAACACATGCCAAATGTTCAAACTTTCAAAGCAACTGCTCATTTGCAAGACGGCGTTAGGGTCGTTACTAATGTAAGACAATTCGAGCTGGTCATCGACGAACCGACAAGTCTAGGGGGTACGGATACAGGAATGAATCCTGTTGAAGCTTTGCTCGCTTCTTTGGGTGCCTGCCAATCCATTGTAGCTCGGGTCTACGCCTCTAAATTTGAGGTGGAGCTTGAAGATTTCAGAGTAGATGTGGAAGGTGACTTGGATCTCGACGGATTCTTCAACCGCTCTGAAGTACGTCCTGGCTATTCCGATATTCGGTATACATTCTACATAAAGACTCCATCCCCTGCTGAGAAGGTCGAACAGTTCGTACAATTTCTGGAGAGTAAATGCCCTGTAGGTGACACCATTGCTGCTCCGGTTAATCTCAAGCTAAATCGTATTGTGATTGAAAATTAACCGTTTTATAATGCTAAGAGAGCTGCAAAGTTGCGTAAAAGCGACTTTGCAGCTCTTTTTCATGACCTGTTCTCCGACTTCATATAATGTTAAAAATGATGCCTTCGGAGGAACCCAAAAAATGACGGATATACTAAGAAAAGTAGATGAAGAAATCGAACGTTTGACAACGTTTTTGCTACAACAGCAGAAGGATGACGGCTCATGGCATTTTTGTTTTGAGAACGGGATTGTGATCGATGCTTATATGATCATTCTCTTTAGGGTGTTGAACCTACAGAATGAAACCCTCATTCGGCAGCTACATGACCGCATTCTTGACGCACAACAGCGAGAGGGTTGCTGGCAGTTATATAAGGACGAAAAAGCTGGGAACTTATCCACATCGGTCGAAGCTTATTATGCCCTGCTCTACTCTGGGTACAGTAAGATAACAGACGAGCCAATACAGCGTGCTAAGCGTTATATACTGTCTAAAGGTGGATTAGGCAAAGTCACAAGTATCTTAACTAGAGTCATTCTCGCCGCAACGGGTCAAAGCAAGTGGCCTTTAGCAATTTCTTCGATTCCACTGGAGGTGCTTTTGTTTCCGTCTTACTTCCCTATTAACTATTTCGAATTCTCTGGCTACTCTAGGGTACACCTCACTCCTATGCTCATTATGGCCGATCGGCGATTTTCGATCACTACAGCCCATGCTCCTGATCTGTCAGATCTTATGGAGACACGATTGGATGCAGATGAATCGCCTACCCGTGGATATCAGGAGCTGCAGGATGTTATTCAAATGGGTTTGAGCAGATTACTCGGGAGTCCACACTACATACATGAAGCTGCCAAAAACAAAGCAGAGCAATATATGCTCCAGCGAATCGAATCCGACGGTACCTTTTACAGCTATGCCAGCAGTACAATTCTTATGGTTTTTGCCCTGCTTGCTCTCGATTATGATCGGCAGCATCCAATAATTACAAAGGCCATTCAAGGTCTCACCGCGCTGCAATGCCAATCAGATCATAAAACTACAATTCAAAACTCTCCATCTACAATATGGGATACAGCGTTAATCTCCTATGCTTTACAAGAGGCTCAAATTCCGGTTGATCACAAAGGAATAAAACACGCTGCAGCTTATCTTCTGGATAAACAGCATCATCAAACTGCTGATTGGAGCATCCATAATCCGGATACAGTTCCCGGTGGATGGGGATTCTCTGAGTCCAATACAATCAATCCGGACGTAGATGATACAACGGCAGCCTTGCGAGCCATCCGAAGCTTATCAACAATTCACCCTTCATATCTGGAATCATGGAATCGTGGACTGAATTGGGTCCTATCGATGCAAAATAACGACGGCGGCTGGCCGGCATTCGAAAAAAACACCAATAAAGAAATGCTCACATGGCTCGCTATCGATGGTGCTAAATCTGCAGCCATTGATCCTTCGGAAGCAGATCTTACCGGACGAACTTTGGAGTTTCTCGGAAACTTCGCTGGTTTAAATACACAACACGAGTTCATTAAACGGGGTACGAAATGGCTGATTCAACATCAGGAGAAGGATGGTTCGTGGTATGGAAGATGGGGTGTTTGTTATATTTATGGCACTTGGGCATCATTAACAGGCCTGCAGGCTGTTGGGCTCCCTATAAATCATGAAACGTTGCAAAAAGGAGTGAAGTGGCTCCTAAGCATTCAGAACTCGGACGGCGGCTGGGGGGAGTCTTGTCACAGCGACCGGCTTCTACAATATGTTCCTTTAGGAGAAAGCACACCTTCTCAAACCGCCTGGGCACTTGATGCGATTATTGCCGTTCAGCCAGAGCCAACAGCTGCGGTGGAAAAAGGGATTCAAAGACTAATCACGTCTATTCATGAAGAGGATTGGAAAACTTCTTATCCCACTGGCGCTGGACTCCCCGGTAATTTCTATTCCAATTATCATAGTTACCGCTATATCTGGCCACTACTCACATTGAGTCATTACAGAAAAAAATACGGTCAAGGATAATACTCGGTAATACTCGGTAATAACTAGCGTTGTCCTGCTCCACTTCTTAACTGTCTCGAAAAAGCTTGGATCGCCAGAGCAGCAATCGTCCGTTACTGGAGAATCTCGTTGCTCTGATGTTATGAATCGAGAGATGAATGCTTTTGTCCGTTGCACCTACCTAAATCACCCAGTCTTGAACAAGCATAGAGCTTTTCGGACCCAGAAGACGCTATTTGCTTGTTTTTAGGCTTTTGAGTTAAGTTACGGACTCCAGTGAAACTATTCCTTAAAAAGAGAGTCATTTCGGGTGTTTTTCATAGTAATAACTGCGATAGTGTCCGTTAAAATTCCAATTGTAAGCTAAATCTGCTCTTAAGGTCAGCTGAGTCCGATAGCAAATACGTGTGCGCAAAATGTTACCTATCAAGCCAACTTGCCATTTGGATCAGCCCTATAGGAATTACTTAAATTACTTAAATTACTTAAATTACTTAAATTACTTATGAGCTAGCTCCATTTTTGCATTTGAGTCAATCGAGCATAGTTAGCATAAAGCTAATTAGAATCAGGCAGCGATCTCCGATAATCAAGGATCGCTGCCTGATATTTTGGGTCACTGGCGTTTTGCCTGAGCAATTATGACTGTAACGTCTGATATCCCCACTCCGTATATTTGTAGCGCAAGATTTTCACGCAATTTAATGAAATAACTGCATTTTATACACTTAATCCATATTGCTAGGGAATAACTTCGACTTTAACTGCATTCTATACAATTAAAATCAAGAGAAATCACCTAGAAGCCTTAATCTCATGTGAATAGATGTAAGAAATACAGCTATTTTCAATGCGCAACTGTTTTGAACGATTATAGCTGTACAAAATACAGTTAAACACATTGCTGCTTCCCATTTCCTTCATCCGCCTCCATACTGGCACACAGAGGTATGCATCATTGCTCGATTTACTTTTTGGAGCACGGTACCGAAAGATCACCATTCAAGAAACAGGCGTAATCGTTGGTGGTTTCGGTGCTCTTTCCCAAGCACGGGTTACCTGCAATGTTGCTGCATAGGTAATTAACGAAACGAGCAACGCTCCGAACAGTTCAATGATCTGCCCCAGGTGCAATCGTTCCAGAATTCCGTGAGCCGCCAACCCGCTAAGCACCATGACAATTCCTCCTGCTCCCACCTTGAATACAATACGAAAGTCAAAATAAAACCCGATCGTTCCTGCCACAGATAAAAAATTCAACAGTGTCAGCAGCAAGAGTCCCAGTCCGAATCCCATGGCCACCCCTTCGATTCCAATATTAGAACCAAGAACAAAGATCGCAATCACTTCGAAAATATTCGTAAGAATATGGTTCCACATAACGGTTGATGCTTTCCCCAAACCAAGCAAAATTGCTTGCAGTGGCGCTCCAAAATAATAAAGAAAAAATAAGGGTGCAATTAACCTTAGCAGCTCGCCCGCTTCTGGCGAATGGTAGATCATAGTCGTTAAGGGTACAGCCCATAAGTACAGGATGATTGTACATGGAAAACCTACTATAAGCGCGGATCGCATAGCCATATCCATCCGACTATGCATAAGCTTGCTATTGTTGCTCACACTTGCTTCGCTGATCGCCGGAATTAATGCAGTCGACAACGATTGTGTGAAGAAGCTGGGGAGAAACAACATGGGGAGAGCATAACCTGCCAGAAGTCCGAATTGCTTGGTTGCCATCTCAACACCTACACCAAACAGTACTAGACTTTTCGTAATCAGCAGTGGTAAAAAGGCATGATAGAGAGAATGAATAAAACCGCTGCCTGTCATCGGTAAGCCGATGCGCAGCAAATCTCTCAACGTACTGTCTCCTTTAAGTGAAATTCTTGACGTATGTGGTGGAGAGGTTTTGATCTTACCTCGATTTGCCCATTTGAAGACAGCGAACAAATAGAGCAAACCAAAACCTTCTCCAACAACGGAGGCAGCCATCGCGCCAGCAGCCGCATAGGCAATACCGTAGGGCAGCAAAACGTTGACAACACCGATAATGACAATGATTTGCGCCAGATTCTCAATAATATCGGAAAAGGCAAGTGGGTTCATGTTCTGTTTTCCACGAAAATAACCTTTCAGTACAGCAGACATCGCAATAATTGGAATGATCGGCGTAATAGCAACCATAGCATAATACGCCCGCTGATCGGCCAAAAAAATCGATGCGATCCATTTGGAGCCAAATAGAGCCACTAAAGTTAATATAATACTCAACGTACCCGTAATGCTTAAGGATACAGTGAGAATACGCTTTACTCGCGCTTCATCCTGCTTAACCTCAGCTTCCGATACAAGCTTTGAAATCGCAACAGGAAGCCCCAGCTCTGTCAGCGTAATAAATAAGGGAAGCAGTGGATGAGCAATCATAAGCAGTCCTACTCCCTCTGCTCCCAAAAAACGTGCCAGCAAGACTCCGTTCAAAAAACCAAGCCCTTTTGTGAAAAATGACGACACGGTTAATATGAACGTGCCACGAATAAAACTTTGTTTACGCATCCCCATTTATACACATCTCCACCTATGGTTTGTCCTGTCCTTCTTTCTAACTTATTCGAACAAACACAAGTACATGCAGACAAGTATTTGTAAAGTATTTAATCAGCAATAAGCCGCCACATCTTAGTTGGTATACCAGGCAATTTCCCTCACTTTCATTATCTTCTGTAGCAAAAACATTTTTCATAGAGCAGAGATACTCCTCTGTATCGCTCATTAGTACTGTTTTTGTATAAATTTCATCCTCCGCAATAAAAGATATATTAAGAAATAAATAGATAATTTACCAATGGCATGTTATCATTTTGAATGCGATTTCAATAGCTTTGTTATAACGGTTTTTTTACTCTTCTTCGTGAATGTCTTTTTGCAAAATCTTTGATATGATAAAAAAGAATAGAAAAGGCTTTACGGAAATCATTCACATCGATAATAACCACTTCTAAATTTTTCAAAGATAAAGGAGAACTTCATTCATGAGTCAGAAAACAAGATTAAATAATGACTGGTTATTCAGCAAACAGCCGCTTAAGTCTACTTTAGAATCAGTGATAGCAGCTGATTCGGAGTGGATCGACGTAACCTTACCCCATGACTGGCTAATTTTTGATACACATAATCTATATGAAAGCGGAGAAGGCTGGTACCGTAAAAGCATAGTTATAGATGAGCACGTGCCAAATAGCCGTGTGTCGCTTCGTTTTGAAGGCGTATACATGGACTCCACTCTCTATGTGAACGGCCATATCGCAGGCGTCTGGAAAAATGGATACTCCACTTTTGAATTAGATATCACGCCATACATTATTGAAGGTATCAACGAAATCTATGTTCAAGTGGTTCATGAGTCTCCTAACTCACGCTGGTATTCTGGTGCGGGCATCTATCGGAGTGTATGGCTGAAGACGTATCCAGGGACACATATTGTGCCTGATGGTATTTATATCTCTACTCGCAAAAAAGAGGATGCCTGGAATGTTGAGGTAGATACCGAAGTATTGTGCAATGATCTATTGCAAAGCGCAAAGCACTACATAATTCGTCACAGTATACTAGATGCTTCAGGAACTTGTATCTCTCATGTAGAAAATGAAATTCCAGTACAAGTCGGGTCTGCTGTATCCAGCTCTGCCCTCTTATCCATCAATAATCCAATGCTCTGGGATATTAACCAGCCTTACTGTTATAACCTAAAAACGGAGCTGTTAGAGAACGAACAAGTGATCGAGGAAGAAGTCCAAACCTTCGGATTCCGTACGATGGAGTTTGACAGCCAACAAGGTTTCTTTTTGAATGGCCGAAAGGTGAAGATTCATGGCGTATGCCAACATCATGATTTGGGATGTTTGGGGGCTGCGGTGAATAAGGTAGCTCTAAAAAGACAGATTATCCTCCTGCAGGAGATGGGCGTAAACGCTATTCGTACGGCCCACAATATGCCAGCCGTTGAATTGATGGAACTAGCCGATGAGATGGGCGTGCTCATAGTTTCCGAAGCATTCGATATGTGGGAACGCAGTAAAACTCCTTTTGACTACGCCAGATTTTATCCGGATTGGTGGAAACAAGATATTGCCAGTTGGGTACGCCGGGATAGAAATCGCCCCTCCATGCTCATGTGGAGTATCGGAAATGAAATATACGACACCCATGCCGATGAACGCGGCCAAGAGTTAACCATAGAATTACGAGATCTGGTGCAGGTTCATGACCCTAAAGGAAATGCAGTGGTTACTATCGGTTCCAACTATATGCCTTGGGAGAATGCACAGAAATGCGCAGATCTAGTGAAGTTCGCAGGGTATAACTATGCCGAAAAATACTATGATCAGCATCATGAGGAACATCCAGACTGGATTATTTATGGCAGTGAAACATCGTCTACTGTACAGAGCAGAGGCATCTATCACTTCCCTTTTGCTCAGTCTGTATTGTCTGACGATGATGAACAATGCTCAGCTTTAGGAAATAGCTCCACTAGCTGGGGTGCCAAGAACACAGAAGCTTGCATCATTGCAGATCGTGATGCGACCTACTCACCGGGACAATTTATTTGGACTGGATTTGACTATATCGGGGAGCCGACCCCGTACTTCACTAAAAACTCGTATTTCGGTCAACTGGATACCGCGGGATTCAAAAAGGATTCCTATTATATTTATCAAGCAGAATGGACGGATTACAAGGTCGCCCCGATGATTCATATTTTTCCATACTGGGATTTCTCTGAAGGGCAGCTTATTGATGTGCGAGTATGCTCCAACGCACCACAAATCGAATTGTTCTTTAATGATCAATCCATGGGCACTTTTAACATTGACCATAAACATGGTAAAAAGCTGCTTGGGGAATGGCAGCTCCCATTTAGCGAAGGTACTCTACGAGCAGTCGCTTATGATGAACACGGAGTACAGATCGCTGAAGATACGGTAACTTCTTTCGGAGATTCAACTACTGTGGTCATGAAGCCTGATAAAACTCAGATCACTGCTGACGGATCGGACTTGGTATTTGTTGAGATCTCGACCCTCGATCAAGAAGGACGTCCCGTGGAGAACGCCAATAATCGTATCCAAATCTCTGTAGAAGGACCGGGGCGTCTTGTTGGTTTGGATAATGGTGACAGCACTGACTACGATTCATATAAAGGAACAAGTCGCCGGATGTTCAGTGGAAAATTGCTTGCAGTCATTGCCTCTTCATTGGAGCCAGGTAAAATCGTTGTACGTGCATCTTCCCAAGGCTTACAGTCCGCTGAGCTTACACTGACTGCCGAAGCACGAGAGCTAGATCATTCTAAGGACGAAGAGCTTGTACTTTATCAGCATTCGTCACAATCACTATCGGATGTGAGCGAGTTATCCCAAGACTATTTATCAGATGAAATTCCCGTTCGCAAGCTGGAAATCATATGCCCACAAGGAAATCAACTAACGAAGGACACCCGAGCACTTCCGGTTCGTGTGCAAATTCATCCAGAGAACGCAACCTATCAGGAAATTGAATGGCGAGTTACGAATACTGCCGGCATTGACGCCAATATAGCCGTTCTTGAGGCAAATGGGCATGAAGCAGTAATATCGGCTTTGGGAGACGGAGACGTCTATGTACGGTGTGCAACGAAAAACGGTGCAGATCAAGTGCGCCTGTACTCGCTTATGGAATTCCATATTCGAGATATGGGAGCTGCCTTTTTGAATCCTTATGAGTTTGTTTCCGCTGGTTATCATAGCAATACGAGCCGGAACTTAACAAATGGGAATGAACGCGGAGTGGCTACTGCAAGAGAAGGAGAAAGCTGGATCTGTTTCGACAACATCGATTTCGGTGATTATGGAGCTACTGAACTTACCCTTCCTATCTTCGCGCTAGATAACGATAAATATACGATTGATATATGGAAAGGTACTCCGGATGCTCCAAACGCAGCTCTGCTGACACAGGTAACCTATCAAAAACCTTCTATATGGAATGTATATCAAGAGGAAACCTACTCATTACCTGAGCGAATAAAAGGTGTCACCACCCTTTGTTTTGTTCTTCATAAAAAGATTCATCTCAAGGGCTTTCAGTTTAACAAACCTTTAAAAGCGTACGAACAACTTAACGTTCTGGAATACAATCAGATTTATGGAGATTCCTTTACACTGGCAGATGGACAAATCAAAAATATTGGTAACAACGTCTCTCTCATCTTTAAAGATATGGACTTCGGTGATACTGGAAGCACTAAACTAACCTTATGCGGGCATTCGCCTATCGATAAAAATACTCTGCATATTCTATTTAGCGGACCAGAGGGTGAAAAGAGACAGCTTGTGGAGTTTACACAGTCAAGTGATTATTGCGAAAGAGAATTTGTGTTGGAGCGCGTAACCGGTCCACAAACCGTCACCTTTATATTTCTACCGGGGAGCCAGTTTGACTTTAAGTGGTTCCAGTTCCAAGCAGAATAAGGTAGTTTCAACTTTAAACTAATCGCTTACCAAAAGAAAACCCTGCGCATTAGCACAGGGTTTTTCCTTTAACTTATATTTAGAGCTACTTAGTCAACTCTATTAAATTCGATCCAGTCGATCTGTAAACCTGGTTTAATGAATTCCAGTTTCATTTCATAAAGACCTGCTTCGAGTTCTACTTTCACAAGCTTTTGTCTAATCCATTGACCTTCTGTCCCGTTGGTTTGAATGGTTGTCATCAATTGATCATTCAAATTAACATTGCATGCACTTTGAGCCAGCTCAGGCTCTGTTGACATGATATGCACGAGGATCCGATATTGACCAGCTTGGCCAACTTCAAAGAAAGTCGATCCTTCAACGGCTGGCTTAACCTGTGGATTTTGAGATAAAGATTGTACTTGTTCTGCAGTAAGTGAAGGATTGGCCTTAAAGGACTCAACCGTTTCAATAATTTGCTGTTTTCTCGAGAATACTGGAGCATGCATGATGAACTCACAAATATTCATTGCAGAACGTTGCAGCTCTCCTCTAGTCAAAGATCCATTTTCCAAGGATTCAATGGTGTTGTCATTCCATCCATTAATTTCGGCGCCATAGTTAGCTACAACCATGTACAGATCATTTTGTGCACGGACCATCCAATTTGTAAATTTCCGGTCTGCAGCTCCACCATTAACGACATCATTCATGATGGCCCACCAGTCTGTCATGACAATACCTTTGAAGCCCCATTCTCCGCGGAGAATTGTAGTGTTCAAATCGTAATTTGAAGCGGCCCAATGTCCATTAACAGGGTTATAAGAGGTCATAATTGAATTTGCCCCACCCTGCTTCACAGCAATTTCGAAACCTTTCAAATAAATCTCGCGAAGCGCACGTTCCGACACAACAGCGTCAACCTTACTGCGATGTTTCTCCTGATTATTGCAGGCAAAATGCTTCAGTGTGGCATTAGAGCCACCTTTCATAATCCCACGTGTACATGCAGCGGCAAACACCCCAGAGATCAAAGGATCTTCAGAAAAATATTCAAAGTTGCGGCCATTAAGCGGGCTGCGACGAATATTCAGACCTGGTCCAAGCAAGGTGTCTATGTTGTTTCTTACCAACTCTTGTCCTTCTAACACATACAGCTCTTCGACTAATTCGGCATTCCAAGTAGCTGCAAGAAGCGTTCCGATCGCAACCTGAGTCGCTTTTGCTCCACTATCCATACGAATTCCTGAAGGACCATCTGCCGTACATGCAACAGGGATTCCTAAGTTATATAGACTATCACTTACTCCTCCAAATGCAGAAGCTGTACCCGGTGTAACTAAAGGACTGCTCATGCCTTCACCCCGGACAATGGCAGCCAAGTCATCGTCACTAAGCTGGGCAATAAAAGCTTCCATACTAACTTTTTGTTCAAATACATCTCTTAATTTATGCCCTTGATTGCCTGTCTGGGAGATCGTTGTTGGTAGATTGCTCTCGATCCGTTCTGCTAACGAAATCTTGCGTGTTGGAACCTCTACATACAGAAGTTCATACGAACCGTCTGCATTTTGAACGCCAGGTTGCATTCTTGTAAAGCTTTGCGTTGGTGCAAGAGCTTCTTGTAACTGTTCCACAACTTGAAGAGTTTCCACGACATAGCCGCTATTCCCTTCAACCTTGACTTCCTCCACTTTTTTAACACTCGTTCCCGCAAACACGCGGTACGTGCCTTCTTCTAGCACATAAGCAGAAGCATGCCCTGTCACACCAGCGTCATCATAGGAAGCCATAGAATGAACAGGAAAACTCACAGTAAGACGTTGAGCTTCGCCTGGCTGAAGGACTTTTGTTTTTGCGAATGCTGCCAAAGCTTTAGCAGGCTGTCCCAATTTTCCTTGTGGAGCTTCATAATAGACCTGAACGACCTCTTTTCCAGCAAAGGTAGTTCCTATATTGGTTACGGTTACGCCGACTTCAACATTTAGTTCGCCAGCTTTGTTAATAAGTTTTGCTTCTTCTGGCTCGAGCTTAAACTTGGTATACGATATTCCATAACCAAACTCATATTGAACCTTTTCTGGGCAAAATGTCTCGAAATAGCGATAACCAACATAGATATCTTCCTGATAAAGGTTTGTAAATTCATTGCCGTAGTTATGTGTTGACGGGTAATCGTTGATGGAATATGCGATCGTGTCTGTTAATTTACCGCTTGGAGTCACTTCTCCGGCCAGCACGTCCGCAATTGCATTACCACCTTCCATTCCCCCCTGCCAAGAGTAGATGACAGACGAAATCGGATTTTTATAGCTTTCATCGTTCAGCCAGCTCATATCAATAATATTAGAGACGTTCAGTACAACAATCGTTTGCTCAAAATATGTAGTTACCTGCTTCAGCATCGCCTTTTCATCAGCTGTTAGTTGGTAGCTCCCTGAACCATCGACATTATCCTGATCTTCTCCTGCTGTACGTCCGATTACAATGATTGCTTTGTTCGATTTTCTTCTAGCCTCTGCTACCAATTCGTCGGATAAAAGCATTTCCTTCTGGTTCCATGGCTCTGCAGCCCAAACGCCGCCACCATTATCAAATGGATTTTGCGCAATCCACTTCTCATATACTGCTGCCAAATCTTCGTTGACCGTAAGGTTCTTTTTACTGCGAAGACCGCCTAGCAGGTTGGTCGTATAAGTAACATGAACACTACCGCCCGAACCAGTACCACTGCGATAATAATTCACTTGAGTTCTGCCAAATACAGCAACATTATCATTTTCACCAAGCGGAAGCACCTGATGATCATTCTTCAACAGTACCGCACCTTCAGCGGCTACCGTTCGGCTAAATTCTGCAAAACCTTCTAATGGAATTCCCACACTCTGTGTACTCAACTTGTTTCCTCCTGTTGTTCAATTCTATAGGTTGTTTCTTTAGGCATCAATTACATATCATAAAGTTTAACTATACCATTATAGTACATTGGATAACTGTAATATATATAATAATTATCTTTATTAATATAATAATATTGGTCTGTTAGAGTTGGAAATTTTCAATCGATGTTAAAAATATCAGCTAAGTTCAATGATCTTCGTGGCAACATTATGGCAAAATTCGCGATCATGCTCCACAAAAACGAGTGTTGGTGTATATTCAAGCAATAGCTCTTCAATTTGCATACGTGAAATAACATCAATAAAATTAAGCGGTTCATCCCAAATATACAAATGAGCTTTTTCACTAAGACTTTTGGCGATCAGGACTTTTTTCTTTTGGCCGCCACTGTATGTGGAAATATCCTTATCAAATTGAATTCTGGAGAAATCAAGCTTTCGCAGAATAGATTTAAAAAGACTTTCATCTATCCCATTCTCTCTAGCATAATCTGTTAAATCGCCCCGTAGATCAGAAGTGTCTTGCGATACGTAGGAAATGATAAGCTGGCTATCCTTAGTGAAGGTGCCGGTATAATCTATATCCTCGCCGCAGATCAATTTGATGATACTTGATTTCCCGGAACCATTTTTACCCGAGAGTGTTATTCTCTCCCCCTGCTCAATGGTAAAGCTTACTTCTGAACATACCCTTTTCTCTCCGTAAAAAACCGAAACATTGTCCAGCTCCGCAAGATGACGTTTATGATAAGCAAGCTGCGTAATCTCTAAGTTCTCAGAATTTTCAATATTTTTAAGAAGCTTAGACTTTTCGTTGATGGCAGATTGCTGTCTTTGCTCGATGGCTTTAGAGCGTTTCATCATTTTAGCGGCCTTGTGCCCAACATAACCTTTATCTAACTTAGATCCAGAATTTCTAGTTCCGTTTTTAGTTTTTTCCACCTCATGTGACCAGTTACCTGTCCGTTTAGATGATGCTGACAAGCGTTTGATATCTCTTCTAAGTTTTTCGTCTTCTGCTAACTCAAAGTTATCTTGTCTGACTTTATTCTCCCACCAGCTAGAAAAATTGCCCTTTTGAATCTCTATATTAGTTTTATTAATCGATAAGATGTGATCCACACAATTATCTAGAAAGGCTCTGTCGTGAGAGACCAGAATATATCCACTTTTTGAATTGAGGTAATCACTGACAAGCTTTCTTGCCGTCATATCCAAATGATTTGTAGGTTCATCAATCAACAGGAAGCTATTTTCCTTAATGAATAATGTGGCTAACAGCACTTTCGTCTGCTCTCCGTTAGACAATGAATCAAAGGGACGATATAACACATCCTCAGAAACCTTTAGCAAAGAAAGCTCACGCATTAACTTCCAATGAATATAATCCGGAAAAATCTCGCTGATCACATCTATGGTGTTAAGCTCCTTGTTATTCACCTGAAAAGGGAAATATTCAAAGCTGACATGAGCAGAAATATTACCGCTGTATTCATGCTTTCCAAGCAATAAGCTAAGAAATGTAGTCTTTCCTCGACCATTTCTCCCTGTGAAACCTAATTTCCAATCGGTATCGATTTGAAAGTTTACGTTCTCAAATATGTTATCGTAGCTGCCTTCATAGGCAAAGGTTAGATTTGTGACATTTATTAATGACATAAAATAATCCTCCTGTATTTTAAAAAATAAAAGCCACAAGAAAGTTACTTTCTTGTGACTCAAATAAATACAGCAAATCCAGCCCCAAATGGAGTTAGATATGGATATATTTTCGAGTGAAAAGAAGTAGTAACTTTCTTGCATACAAAGAATAAAACAAACGAAATAAACCATTGTTGTTGTTTTATTCATCATAGGACGCAAGAATAATTACTACACTATACTTTTCAACTCCGATCATTAATTTGTAATTATGTTATCATGCATACTTATTATTTTCAACTTCCTACCCATAATTCGTTAAAAAAGTTCAAATTCTTCTTCTGTAAGATCCATATTTACACTCATAGCTGTCCGACTCCCGTCAGCCGCGGCAAACACTAGCTGAGAAGGCATAAAATAAGAAACATCTCCAGCCGAATATAATCCTGGAATCGAGGTTCTCCCCGCACCATCTGTGCTAAACCCACCAGAATCATTCCGCTCTACAGCCAAATGATCTACGATTGATGCCGTTTGGATCAAATTCGGAGCAATAAACCCTCCCGTTCTTATGATCTCAGTACCATCCGCAAAACGAACCGCCTGAAGTTGCCCGTCATGACCCATAAAAGAGGAAACTAATGATTCTTTGACTACAACCCCCTTGGCCTCAAGACTTTTTTTCTGTTCATCTGAAAGGAATGTCTGGCCGTTCGTGCAGATAACCAAATCTTTACTCCAATTGAGCAGCATTTTTGCCATATGAAAAACATGTGGATTTTCGGAAACAACGACAAGGGGTTGATCTCGTAATTCCCAGCCGTCACAATACGGGCAATTAAACAGACTTTTTCCGTATAATGGACGTAGGCCCTCTATCTCAGGAAGGACCTCCTTTAACCCAGTCGCCAAAATCAATCTGCGAGCTTCAATGTGACGACCAAACGAATCAAGTACTGCAAATCCAGAATCATTTTTGTTAATCGAAATAATCTCAGTCTGGATATGCTCAACTGACGGATAACGTAGTACCTCCTCATACGCAATACGACGAAACTCGGCTGGTGTAACCCCGTCTCTTGTAATAAAACCATGTGACGCATGGGTAACAGCATTTCTTGGCTGATTATTATCAATTAAAGCTACTTTTCGTCTTGCCCTACCAAGAACAAGGGCTGCGTTCAAGCCTGCGGGTCCACCACCAACAATAATGCAATCGTAAATCATATGAATCATCTCCTATATGCAGATATTAAAGACTCTTTTTATCTATTATTAAATCAAAAAAATATCTGTTACATCATAGATTTAATGAATCTATAATATCTCCAAATTAACTAAAGTGTCAACCCAAACCTCCCGATCCTCCATGAGTTTTATTTAGTGTAGTGCTAGAAAAAAGCAAATAAGCCCATTACCGTATGTTTGGAAGTAACTTAATACTCCAATATATAAGGTAAGAGCTATATCTTGAACTTACTTGGCAGTGTAGGGCTTCCTCACTAATCAAACTTCCCCGTTTGCTAATTCTAATTCATCAGCCGAGGGTCCATAAAGACCAGGTACCGGCACGTCAAGCAGCCGCAAATATACTCCAAGCTGTGCCCGGTGGTGAACCATGTGATTCAATCCGATGGTACGAAGCGCAGCAGCCCGGGTCTGACGACGGATGATCTGCTCCCCGTTCCGCAAGGTCCACTCGGCGCCGAGCATCTCCACATTGCTTGCAGTAATTAATTCCTCAATTTCACGAGCTTTCAGGTCGAACTCTTGTAGAACCGCATCGGGACTCTCCAGTGCTTCTCGTCGGTATGCCACGGATGCCAAATCAAACTCCGAGTAAAGAAGAATTGCGGATTGCCAGCTCAGAAGGTTAACGAGATGTGTGGCCAGCCCACCCAGGCTCATTGACTTAGAGTGTGGTTTCCATGTCATATGCTCCTGAGGCAGCTTCTCCAGTATCCGACGCGTACCAGCCAACTCCTGCAAAACATCCCCAATGATCAGCTCTTTAACCATTCATCTCTCTCCTCTCTTCTGTAAAGCAATTTCTTTTGATCATTCGTGTGATACTTTTGTTCCTTTTCCCAAACAGTTTCTAACTCTCCGCTGGATCGGACCGTGAGGCTCTTATTTCGAAGATTTATGGCATTTCACCAGGTTATCGGACCCAGATGCAGCTATTTCCCTAAAAACACTCCGATTCTGTGCCATTACAACCCAATAAGAGCTATGCAGTCCGATAAGCTTGAAAAATGCTGCGAAAATCTAAAATAGCTGCAATGGAGTCCGATACGATGGACATTTGGCGAAAGTCCGACACAGAATACATCAGAAGGAAGATCAGATTGGACTATGAATAACGAATTCGACATCGCTTAAGAAACATCCTCCTGAGCATTCGCTTTCCAAGTCTTCTCTCTACAACTTTTTAGATACTTTCTGCCAATTGCATAGTGGTAACACATGTATTATCACTCTTAAAAGTGGAAAGTTCAGATTTTGCTGCTTTTCCGTCCTGCTCAATGGTTACGTTATATTTTTTGTCCCGGGGCAACCAAAGATCAATAAATCCGTTAGATAGCGATTTCATTTCTTTATCCACAATCACATTGCCTTCGCTGTCTTCGATATATACTTTAAACTCATCATCCGTTAATTCCCCTTGGCAGCCGGTCAAGCTATGTGTAGCGCAAGGATGCGTATTCTCCACATATGGAGCTATAGAAACAAAAAACTCATCTTTAGGCAAGTCGTAAGTTTTCTCTTTATTGTTACTATCGGTTACAATAAGTTGCTCAGAAGTGATAGAAGCGGACAGGTTTTCCATACTGCTTGAACTATATTCTTGCACTAATTGCTTAATGTCGGTTGTATCTTGTGCTGAGGGCGTATCCTTGTCGATACCTCCCAATAACAAATACGCACCTAATGCAACAACCGCCGCTCCAGATACCAGCAAGATATTTCTTTTCATTTGTAATCATCTCCTTCGCTTATTCGCCAGATTATGTACTCTCTCAGAGTATCTTCCATTTCTTTTAGTATAACTAGTTAAACTAAACTAACACAATTATGAACAAGGCAAAATAGTGAAAAGTTATGTATTTGATTCATCCTCTATCAACACAAAAAAAGGCCTCCTCACTGGTTTTTCAACCTCGAGGAAGCCTTTTATCTTTTATATTATTATGCTTGTAAATTACCGACCATAACACGAATGACATCCGCAAGAGGAGTAGCTGAACGTTTCAGCAGTTTCTCTAATTCGCTACTTTCAATATTAAGCCAACCTTCACGAATACCACGTTGTATAGCTACAACTATTGGAAGCGCAGCTTCTGGGACACCCACCTCCGACATGGTCTTGGCATAAGCCTCGTCGTCAACCTGGATTACTTTGATTTCTTTACCGATTACAGTGCCTATGATCTCAGTCAATTCCTCTTGTGTTAAAGGTTTGCCAGACAATTCATACACTGTGTTCTCATGTCCGTCACCTGTCAGTACATTAGCTGCAGCTTCTGCATAATCTCCGCGTGTAGCCCAGCCAACTTTACCGTTCCCTGCTGAAGTCACCCATGGGGCACCTGCTAGAGCGCCTTGAATGGAGCCGATCTCATTCTCCAAATACCAGTTATTACGGAGGAAGCTGTAAGGAATGCCTGTTGCGCGAATAGCTTCTTCGGTGATGCGGTGAACTTCAGCAAGAAATAGTTCACTCTTGTCTGCTTGTCCTACACTTGTGTAGGCAATGAAGCCAACGCCTGCTTTTTCCGCAGCAACAACAGCTGCTTTATGTTGACGAATCCGGGTTTCATTATCACCATCTGCGGATACAATTAATAGTCGATCCACACCGGCAAATGCTGATTCCAGCGTCTCAGGTTGATCAAAATCACCATGACGGACTTCTACTCCACGCGCCTGAAGATCACTTGCTTTTTCTGGGTTCCGCACACTAACTACAAGATCACCTGCGGGTACAGTTTTAAGTAAAGCTTCTATCACCAATGATCCGAATTGACCTGTTGCTCCTGTTATTGCTATTTTCATTTTTACTTCCTCCTCAAATTAGGATGATAAATTTATTTTTAATCACTACCTGTAACTATTGTAGTTACAATCAGTTTAGATGTCAACTTATTTATGATCCCAACTCTGGCTGGATAATAAACAGAAGAATTAAAAAACTATATTCACAACAAAAAAACCACCGTCATTTCCGTTAGGAAAAACGCTGGTTCTATGATCAGCTCCATATCAACTTAATAATGGTCCCTTGTCCAGGGCTACTCTCAACAGCAATCCTGCCCTCCATACATTCGATTAATCCCTTGGAGATCGCCATGCCAAGGCCGGATCCGTTGGAGCTAGATACGGTGTCCGTTCCTCGATAATAACGTTCAAATAGACGGTTAAGTGTGACTTCATCCATTCCATCGCCATCATCGGAAAATTGAATAGTAAATCCACTGTCCTCATCATTCATAGTAAGCGAAACCGTTAAAATCGTATCTGAGGGGTTATGAAGTAAAGCATTCGCAGTCAAATTGTTGACCACCCGCTCTAGCCATGGAGTATACAATCGAGCTCTCACTTCGTTTGGTGCCGGCACAAATATAATTCGTTGCTTCCCGTATTCGGGATTTGCAGCAGCTTGATCAAGGGCTTGATGTAGCCAAAAGTTCAATTCCACCTCCATCAGCTCTGGTGGCTTGATCCCTGTTTTTAGCCGATAGGTCATGGCAAGATCACTAATAAGCATGTCCATATGGGCTGATTTATCCAGCATAGTCCTTGTAAACTTGCGAACTTCCTCTTTCGACCAATCATACGAAGGCTCCGCCAGTAAATGGGCATAACCAGTTATAGAAGATAAAGGAGTTTTTAAATCATGTGTAACACCTGCGATCCATTCTTCCCTCAAATTCTCTGTTTGTTGCCGCAACGCTTGATCTCTCTGCAAATTAGCAGATAATTTCTCTATGGATACCATAACATCAGAAAAAACCCGGTATCTCCGTCTCCATTTACCTACGTGTGTTCGACTACGACGATTTCCTTTACGGTCCATAGGCTCTGTATATATGGCATTTCCAATGGAATCGAGCCATACAAGCATATGCAGCATTGGCGCTCCAAACCTATGAGCTTGCCATAAAGAAAGCAATATAAATGCAAGCAATAAAGCCGCGAGCATTGCTAATGAGCCTTTAATAACAATTTTAACCTCTTCAGGTACCCATACCTTTTGGCCTATATCTGCTCCCTTTACGTTTGGTTGTCCAACGATCCATGTTTGGCCGGTTTGTTTATCAAAAGAAGATCGGACATGATAGCCGTAACGTTCACTGTAGAGAGTGCGTAGTGCTAGCTCTGGCACTGAGTACTTGGTGGGAATCATCTTTGGCCTATTATAGGAGAGCAGCTCCGTACCCGATGAATCAATGAGTTGAACAAAAGCCTGTGATGATTTAATTTCTCTTTCAATCGAATCAGGCAGAACCAGATCTCCATCTACTGCATCAAATGTACCTTCGCTCATTTTTTTTAACAGAGGATCTAGTATATTTGGCGCGCCATAAAGAAGCGTGAATTGTCTCCCATTTTTCTCTTGAATCCATACAGCCAGAGTATACGGAAAAGGCTGAGTCCCTGTCCAATAGGCGACTACTTCACCCGGTCCATATTGAATTGGGACATCTTTTGGAGTGTTGTAGGCACTTTCAACTTTTCCATTTTCATCGATGTTTTGCAGCCAGCCCTTATTCTTCTTCACTTGCTCCAGCAAGCTCGGGGAAAATTGAATGCCCTTCTCATCAATTTTGGAGGATTCAACCAGTTGCTCTAAGCCAACATTAGCAAAATCACGCGTAATACTGATATCGAGAAAACGCAACAGCATCCAAGTAAACGTTACTGCTGCAATAGCGAGAACAACCATTCCCGTAATAGCTAGCTGTAGAACGAACCTTAACGTTAACCGGCGTTTGATATTCATGGCATGGACAACTCCTGGCGGTCTACCTTCACCAGCTTATAACCAAGGCCCCTAACGTTAACAATAAATTTTGGATCGGACGGGTCTGCTTCGATACGTTCTCTAATTCGATGAATATGAACCATGACCGTATTATCATCACTCAGTGCTTCATCGCCCCATACTTTCTCATATAACTCACTTTTGCTGAAAATCTGATTGGGATGTTTGCATAGGAAGACCAGCAGTTGAAATACAAGTGCCGGACAAGCAACAGACTGACCCTCTACCAGGAGTTCTCCCGCTGTCTCATCTAGCTTAAACCTTCCGTAATCATATACATTTGCAGATTTATGGGGGACTATTTCTACACTCTTGCCAGTAGCCTGTTGGTTAGCAGAAGCAAAATATCTCCGCAGCTGTGCTCTTATACGAGCCACCACTTCAAGCGGGTTAAAGGGCTTAGTGATATAATCATCTCCACCTATAGCAAAGCCCGTTAATTTATCGAAATCAGACGTCCGAGCAGTCAGAAAAAGAATAGGAGCATCCGTCGTCTGCCGGATAAAAGGGCAGATTTCGACGCCACTTCGTCCGGGCAGCATTACATCCAGCACAATTAAATCATATTTTTTGGATTCACAGGCACTTACTGCTTCTTCACCTGTTTGCACTGTATCTATATTGACGTAGCCTTCCTTACGCAGCACTGTCTCCATAATGTCTAAAAGTGATACCTCATCATCAACCAATAAAATTGAAGCCTCATTCATATAAATTTTCCCTTTCACAATAGACGTTTTTATCATCATAGCATGATTTTTTTGGCTAGCAATCTTACTAATCTTAACGGAAGCTTAATTCGTATTCATTAAATAGCTAGTAAATTATGTAAGTGTTAATATAGAATTTCAGAAGAGCTAAGGCTAGACTGCTACAATCGTAATACTGGGAGGCGATATATATGAACAAAAAACCTGAAAAAATCATTCATAAAGTTATTTTGAATACAAGAACTGTCTTGGCTGTAGGGTCATTGTCTTTATTAATGGCTGCCTGTGGAGGAGAGAATGCTGATGTGCCGACTACTGAAAAGGCGGAGCAGACAACAAACCCGGCCACAGCTGCCATTCTGAGTGGATTTGCTCCAGATGAACTATCAAAGATTCTACTGGACGGGAAGTACAAGGAGTTGTATGCCCGCTTTAACCAGCCTTTAAAAGATGAAATAAGTGAAACAGAATTAACAGAGACAGGAAAAGAATTCACAAAGGGTATCCATACATTGGAAAAGGCATCGACCATGCAGCTTAATGGATTTGATCGACGCACATGGGTTAGTGATGCTGGCAATAAGGGGCTCGTCGGGATGTTTGATCCGGATGGGATGATTACATTAATTCAAGTTCAAGAGCTTACCCCTTCTCCTGAAACCGACAATGTACTAAGTAAACATGAATACGCGCTGCCGTTTGAGGGGGATTGGTATGTGTTTTGGGGTGGCGAGAATGTGCTTGTGAATTATCATTATGAGTTAGAAATCCAGCGTTACGCTTACGATTTTATCCAAACCAAAGATAACTATTCCTATAAAGGAGACCCACTAAGAAATGAAAGCTATTATGCTTTTGGCAAAAACATTCTCGCTCCAGCGGACGGCACCGTTGTATCGGTTGTGAATGACATTAAAGACAATGAGCCAGTTGGGGTCATGAATCCGAATCAAGCTACCGGAAATATCGTTGTCATTGATCATGGCGGGGAATATAGTCATTTGGCGCATCTCAAACAAGGGTCAGTTACTGTAAAACCGGGGGATAAAGTCGAAAAAGGGGAGGTTATTGGCTTAACAGGTAATTCTGGTAATACGAGCGAGGCCCATCTACACTTCCAAATCTCAGATGGAGCTGATCTATTCACTTCCCGGGCAATCAGAGTTAAATGGGAGCAAGATTTAAAACCAATTCAAGGCGAGACTATTTTCGCCGCTAATTAGCGCTAAATTCCGGGTCGCTAAGGTTGTCTCTCATAAATAATAGATCAGATGAGACAACCTTGATCTTCCCTAAAAAACTTCCTGTATTCTGAGGAAAGGAAGTGTCAACCCCGATGTCTTTACTCCTAGGCTCTCATGTGTCTATGACCGGAACAAAAATGCTCCTTCGAGCTAGTGAAGAGGCAGCTTCTTATGGAGCGACCACCTTCCTTTTTTATACCGGAGCCCCACAAAATACACGCCGCAAACCCATTGAAGCTTTGAATATTGAAGCGGGACATGCTCATATGAGAGATTACGGTATTTCTAATATTATTGTACACGCTCCATTTATTGTTAACTTAGGAAATACACTTTCGGCACAGGTCTTTGAGCATAGTATAGAGTTTCTTCAATCAGAAATCATAAGAACAGAAGCTTTGGGTTCAACCCAAATCGTCCTACATCCTGGCTCCCATGTTGGTGCTGGCTCTCAAGCCGGAATCTCTCGGATCGTGGAAGGCTTAAACGAAGTGCTAACAGATAAACGAAATGTTCAGGTTTCATTAGAAACTATGGCTGGAAAAGGTAGTGAATGTGGAGTCTCTTTTGAATAACTTCCAGATATTCCCAAACTCTTAGAGACTCCCTCCATCGGTGAAAAGAAATATGTAAACGCACCCTATAAGCATGAGATTTCCTTGTTAAGGGGAGATACAGATGAGCTGGTAAAAAAATAAAAACCGCCAGTTACGCGGTTTTTTATCTGTGCAACCATCATCGATTATCCTTTTGTGGAATCAATTGTAGTAGGCGCGGTTCCATTTACCTGGAGTTTTTTTAACGAGTTTTTCTTTGCTGTTAATTCTTTGGAAAGATCAGCTTGCAGGCGATTCATGTTTTTAATTTCATCGTTAAGCTTTTTGATTCGCGTCATTTTACTGCTCAAATCTGTGTGAGACTTGCTAAATTTCATATCCTGTTCTAATTGATTAATTTTGAATTTGGATTTTTCCTTTTTGTTCTTCACGTTTTTGAGCTTGCTCTCTACCTCTATGATTTCTTGTTCTAACCTTTGGATCATTGGTTTGGTGAAATTAATCGCCATTCTTACACCCCATATCATTTAGTGTTGCCGAGAATCAATTCTACTATAAAAGAACAAAAAAGCACACTCATTAGAGTATGCTTTTTAAAAATAATCAGAGAAATAAGGATGTTCTGGCCTGATTAACCCTTCCAAGAACTGAACTGTTGCTTCATCTGCCTGGATCCGACCGATCCTAGCCAAATAGGTAGGTCGCTTATAGCCCATTAACATCGTGGTTAAAGTAGGAATGTCAATCAACAAGGAAGGGTTAGTCCCTCCTGCGTGCAAAACACCTGTTCCATCTTTATCCACATTAAGTGTAAATGTACCCCGGTTCCATTCCAGCATCGGATCACTCAAGGTGAAGATAAGGCAACCCTCTTTATCCTGTTTTTTAAACGGATACTGTTCGATAAATAATTGCACATCCACTATCCGGGCCATAAAATAAGGAGCAATGGTTTCCTTGATGTCACCATCATCTAAAACGAAGGAAAGCGGCTCCCCTTTATAAATATCCCCTTTGACAAGAGTAATCATCGAAAAATGTGCACTTATAAAGTTCCATAATCCCACCCGAGCTTCTTCGTTGATATAAACCATTTCTTTGATATAAAAGATCTCCTCAGCAACCCAATACAACAGATACCCTGTGGGCAAATCATCATTGTTATAATAGATGCCTACCGTCATTTCATCCAGATCCCAGCGTAAATATTCTTCCCAAGCCAACTTATTTCGAAGCATAGCTCCATGATGCTGCATGGAGAACTGATCATATATCTCCTTGATATCCGGATGTTCAATAGTTACCCGCTCCACGTTCCCAGGAACTTTTTTAGTTTTCGGCAGCTGGGTATCCGGAACTTCAAATGAGATTTTATCGGTAATGATCTCCCAGCCTTTCCGCCTATAATATGGAATGGAATACGGAAATAGATAAGAAATTGATTGCTTGCGGCCCCGCATTTTAGTTAATGCATGCAGCATCAGCTTATTCATTAAACCTAAATTAGCATATTCGGGATAGGTTCCAACACCCGTCAGGCCACCCATCTCATAAATTCGCCCAAAAATATTTACTTGAAATGGGTATACTGCTAACTGTGAAATCAATTTATCACCATCAAACCAACCGACTACATCAGCATACTTTAGAACTGGCAGCTTCGCTTGGGTGATTTCACGATTTTCCCAACCAAAGATTTGTAAATCACGATTCGTCACTTGAAATACATAACGTAATAAATTATTAAATTGCTCTGCATGTTTAGTCTCGACATTTGCTAACCTGATTCTATCCTGCAACTTATTGCGACTCACTATCAATACCCCCGCTGAATTACCCAGATATAAATCAGAAATCACTCTTATTATTCTTTATATCCGTTCAATAAATACATTCTTTCAGAGAAGGTTAGCCTAACGAGTTCTTTTGCAGCTTCGGGATCAAAGCATACGCAAACGTGATGAATGGGCTTAACCACAGAAGGGTGGCATAAGGTATATATTCAATTACCGGTACACCTAGTGTAGCAGCGAAAAAAGCACCGCTAACTCCCCAAGGAATTAAAGGATTAACAAGGGTTCCACAATCCTCTAACGTACGGGATAGTGTCTTTGCTGGAATGCCTCGGCGATTATATTCATCTTTGAACATTTGACCGGGCAACAAAATAGAAAGATACTGTTCACCAGTCATCCCATTAACCGCAATGGATGATGCGCCGCTCATAAGCACGATACTGCTTTTACGTTTGAGGGGTTGAATGATTTTGCGAAAAAAAGCCTCTATGACACCACAATGTTGTATTAGTCCGCCTAATGATAAAGCAATCAAGATAAGTGAAACGGAACTCATCATTGATTGCATTCCACCTCGGTTAACGATAGAAGCAACGGTTTCATTGGCAATAGTACTTTCGTATCCATTCTGCATCACACTGAACCAGACACCGATTTCTGCCTGCTGCTGAATAATAGCGGTCACCAGAAGACCAGTGACAATGCCAACCATCAGTGTAGGAAGGATTGGGATTCGTTTGATTGAGCAAATAATAACGGCAAGTGGTGAGATCAACGTTAACCAGTGAATACTAAATCCATCCTGTAGAGCAAACTTAATCCCCTGAATCGACGATAAATCAATCGCATCGGCTTTTGGTGCGAACAAGAAAAAGACAGTAGTTATAATAAGCGCTGGAATCGTTGTGTACATCATATTACGAATATGTGTGAACAAGGATATACCTACCACTGCAGGTGCGAAATTTGTAGTATCAGATAAAGGTGACATTTTATCACCAAAACAAGCTCCACAAATAATCGCTCCAGCAGCAAGTGTTGGAGAAATCCCTGTCGTCAAAGCAATACCCATCAAAGCTACACCAATCGTGCTAACGGTGGTGAATGAGCTTCCAGTAAACATAGAGACGACAATTGTGACATATAACGCGCTTACTGCAAAGTAGTTCGGATTAATATAATCCATACCATAAAATAAAAGTGTAGGCACCGTACCACTCATCATCCATACAGCGATCAATATTCCGATTAGCATGAGAATAAGAATGGGCATTATAGCTGTTTGTATGCCTTTGATGATAGCTGCCTCAATATCTTTCCATGACACACCAAATAAACCCAATAAGACTGCTGTGCCAACTGTGGTTGCGAGAAGCGGGATATGAGGTTCTGCTTTTAATAGGAAAATAGATACAAAAAGAAATGCAAGAATAAAGGCGATGATAATCATACTTTTTGAAAAACTAAGCTGACGGTCCATAACGATAGTGCTCCTTAACATTGTGATTGGGATAAAATCCGAAGAATGCGGCGCTTCCTTACTTTTAAGCTTTTAAGCTTTTAGGCTTTTGGGCAATGAAGCACAGAGGTAATATTAACGATAAGATAGAGAAGAGTCAATGTTAAGAACATACAATGAAGGTTTTTCCATTAAAAAACAGAGGGCAAAATGCCGCTCTGCTTTATATTCATCCTATTCACTTTACAATTGCAGCTTTAAAATATCCTGCGGAGTTTCAAATTTATATTTCGCGGGAATATGCTCATGCTGCTTGCATCCCCATAAAGCTAATCCAAAATCGACACCAGCATCTCGTGCACATTCATAATCATAAATCGTGTCCCCTATGTAAATAGATGATTCAGGGTTTGCTTTTGATACTCTAATAAATTCTAGCAAGGGGTCTGGATGTGGCTTATGCTTTGCTGTATCTTCTGCGATAACGGTATATGATAAATATTTAGTTAAGCCAAATGGAACGAAATCGTCATTTAGCTCATCTCTTGTCTTGGAAGTCACAATTCCTTGAACGATCTCTTTTGACTGTAATGAACTCATTACATCTACAATTCCGTCAAAGATGTTAATAGTATCATAGAAATGTTTCATGAAAACATTCCATCTCTCATTGCCCTCATGTATATCTTCGATCCCAAGTTGCGGTAATGAAGCTGAACCTGGAATACCTAACACAAAATTAAGCTCTGACAATTCATACTCTTTGTTGTGATCCACCTTTAACATCTTTTGCAGAGAACTCAAAACAGCAATTTCTGTATCAATTAAGGTTCCATCCACATCAAAGATTACAGTGTTATATTTACGCATAACTACCTCCTATAGGATTACAACAAATACAAGATTATTAATCGTTAAGCTTAATCTATTACTTAGAAAATAACTCTACGGCTTGCGTATCCATAATCGGATTGATATATTTCTCTAGCGTAATCGTTAGTGGTTGAGGATAATCTTTCGCTCCCTTTCCAAAAGTATAACGCATTTCATCCACGGCTGTACCATCCTTTGAAGTCATGTAGCCACCGAAGTTTCCTGCCGAAGTTGTTTTGATTGCTCTTTTATGCACATTTCCTTCCGCATCAGTAAAAGTCTCAGCAAGTCTAGTGTAGTATTTTAAATATTCGGCATCAGTAATTGTATGCCGCAACAAGATCTCTCCTTCATCTGCATAATTCTCTTGCGTTGGAGCAACAAGCTCAAGGCCGCTTCCCGGTGCTTCAATGATTTGCTGCTTATTGAGATCGACAACAATTTTCATTTTATTTTTTTCGACTGCCGAGATACCAAAGGTTTTTAATGAAACGGTGTCTGGCTGATGCTTTAGGCCGCTCTGGCTGTTCCTGAACACCAGCGTAAACTTGGTGTTGTCCGAATAGACTTCAGAATTGTCAGAGTTGACGATGTCGGGGTAAAATAATTTTTCGGTAGCACCCCCATTTGTACTAATCAGAACTGGATTAATCAATTGGAAAATTTGTTTATCATTGTTCAGATCATACTCCAAATCTGCATAGGTACTAAGCGGTGTATATTGCACTAGATTCACTTTAATCTTTTGCCCGTCAACTGTCAGCGTTTTATCCGTTTTTAGAATTCTTTCCTGTGCTTTGAGCATATCAGGATTAAGTTCGAAAGCAACATCCAGATTAGTCCGGTATTTATTACTACTGGATTGTAGCGCCTTATCTGAAGTTTCAGTGAGAATGACATTATAGTTTACTTCCTTTGGATATTTAATCGTTGGTGAAAGACTAGTGGTGTATATAAAATCCTTAGACTGGCCTGGTTGAATTCGGTTATCGCTGGCAAGCATACTTAGTGCAGCACCTTTATGTAGATTCGACTCCTGTATGCCTTCATATTGAAGCGCAAAATCCGCATGTATAACTTCTTTGTCTGTATTGTTCTGAACACTGTATAGAATATACACCTTCCTTCCATCTGTTACTGCACCAGTTACATCCACTCGGTACCCCTTGTTTTCCGCACTCTGACCCACCGGCATCACGAGATTCTGTTCCAGAGCACTTGCAAGTGCTGGTTCTAACCTTGAAAATGAGCGATAAGCTGCAAAATCATCTGTATTTTTAGGGCTGGCGGTTTGAACTGAAGGTTGGGCCACTTCCTTGGCCGGTAATCCGATTGAAGAGTATGTAAATAATAGGGCTACGGCTGCAGCTGCAATCACTCCCAAACCTGCGGTATAAACACGGCGTTTCTCACGTTTTTTTCCTTCCATAATTCCCTTTCGCATCGCGTTATAAATTTTCATTTCCTGTAAAGTCTCAGTATTCTGATTCATTTCATCAACATTTTTCTGCAAAATACGATCTTCTTTATCTGTCACTCTGTTCACCTCCCATATCACTTCAGCACATTACGAAGCTGTTTAAGTCCCTCACGTAACCAGGTTTTGATTGTACCTTCTGGTTTTTTTAGCACTTTTGCGATTTCGATTGTAGTCATGTCATTGTAATATTTAAGAAGTACCACATGCCGATATTTGGGCTTTAACCTGTTCATAGCGCGTTCCAGATCAATCCGGTCGTTGCTTTTCATTTCCTGAGTGGCAACCTCTGCTAGCTTCTCCGTAGGAATCACTCGTTTTTTTCGTCGTAGTTCATCCATACAGCAATTGATCGTAATTCGAATCAACCAAGGTGTAAATGACTGTTCATCTTTAAGCTTCTTACGTTTCATCCAGGCCCGACATGAAGCCTCTTGTACAACTTCTAACGCG
Source organism: Paenibacillus sp. FSL R5-0636 (assembly GCF_037974255.1). Lineage (NCBI taxonomy): Bacteria > Bacillati > Bacillota > Bacilli > Caryophanales > Paenibacillaceae > Paenibacillus > Paenibacillus sp. FSL R5-0636. The sequence continues at coordinate 3,352,454 of NZ_CP150232.1, read as the reverse complement.
TCCGCTTCTGTTCGTAGATAACTATAAGCGACGGTGTACATTTTCCGATGCTCCACATACAGGCGTTTAAAGAAAACTTCCTCATCCATACGGGCAAAATCAACCATTCTGACCTCGTCCATCGTCCTATCCACCACTCACTACACCCCCTCTTTTTTTGTCAGTGTCGGTATTAGGATAAAGTCATCGTTCTGATGTTCTTATAAGTAAGACGGAGCTGAACGTAAAAACGATTGATTTTTTTCATAAAAAAGTGCTGGCAAAGATGCCAACACTCCATTTTCATATTTATCGATCACGATTAACCATATAATTCAATAGATGTTTTAAAAAATTGATATTGCGGGGGATCTCTTTTAACGCCTCCATGGCAAGACAATAGTGCTCCCACATCTCTTTTCTAGCACCTTCTGAACCCAGAATGGAGACAAACGTTGCATTGTTATTCTCAACATCCTGCCCTGTCGGCTTACCTAGTAATTGTAAATCCCCTTCCAAGTCGAGTAAATCATCTTTAATCTGAAAAGCAATCCCCGCATGATAAGCGAATTTCTTCAAAGCTTCTATTTCTGTCTCCTTAACCTGTGCAAGAATCGCTGGCATAACTAGTGAAGCTTCGAACGCAATGCCCGTCTTATAGAAACAAATCATATTTAATTGCTCTAGCGTCAATGCTTTTCCTTTAGAATTCAAATCCATCGCTTGCCCCATGCAGGTATCTTCCGCCTTTTGAGCTGAATATTGCATTAAAGCAATTACGGATTTAGCATCGAATGTATGAAGGGATGCCTGTTCCTCAATCGACTTCTGAATTAGAAAGAGTCCTGTCAATTCCGCCGTAGCGCTATTATACACCTCATGTAGAGTTGAACGGCCTCTTCGAGTGGGGGCATTATCCTGAGAGGGCAGATCATCGAAAATTAAGGATGCAGTATGCATATATTCCAAAGACCTCAAAAGCGGCACAATTGCTGCGCTGTTTAATCCGTATTCGTTCACACCCATAATCCAAGTCAGGATAGGTCGTATTCGCTTGCCATCACCCTCTAAACTATAATTGGCTGCATCAATTAACATTTCTTTCATAGCTGGTGTCCCAACAGGTTTATTAATCGGCAATTGATTGTTGATTTCACCACGAACCTTTTGAATCGTATTGTGAAAATCCACCTTTTCCTGCTTGTTGTTTTTTAAATTCGTAAGCAGTTGATCTCTTAGTAGTTTGTCAAAAAAATCCACATCATCAGCTTTCAACACCATTTGCTGCACGAGACGATTAAATTCGGGTTGACCCGAAGCAAAGATCTCCATAATCTCTTTATACTTTTCAGTACCCACACGTTCTTTACAACGCTTCAAACCGTTAATTGCTCGATCTAGAATCACTTCACGGGTTTTGGCATCGGAGTGATATACGGTATGGATTAGATGAGAGATGACGGTCCAGTATAATTCAAAAGGGTTTATCAAATCTGAACGTTGATCACGGTATTTCAGAAAATAGGTATACGGCGTTACCGCTCCCTCTTTCATATCGTCAAACATATCCGCAAAATCATCAGCCAGTTGATTGTAAAGACCATAATAAAAAGTACGTTGATCAAATCCATCATCTGTAGGAGCACTAATAACGGATCGGACAATTAAACGGGAAGAAGAGGATTTTAAGATAATGGGGATATAAAGCTCTTCATTGGTGTATTTAGCGTTGGAGAGTTCCTTAACACGGTCCAGCTCCTGAGATTGAAAAAACACAAAGGATTGCTCGAAAAATATGTTCTGCATTTCTGGACGTTGATAGCTTTTAATATATTGGAAAGCTTCACTAAGCTCCGAATGTACGTATCGAATGAATTCCATGTTCTCTCCGGACCATTCTCCAAGCTCAGGCACAGATCTAGTAAGGATAGCGTCGCGTAACATGAGGGAATATTGCTCTTTTTCTTGAAGCGTTAAGACACTGGAATCGAGAAGATCATCAATAAAAGGGTAAGTCAGCCCATAAGAATAGCCAAGTCTAATGGCTTCACTAAGCTTCTTAGAACGTTCCAAAGGTGGGGTACTCTCCCCCATTTCCTCCATTACATGCAGAATGACCCCGATAATGATCTTAATTAACTTACGCTGCGCTTGTTCGGCATTCATTTCCTGCGGAATATGGGTTGATACGTTCTTTAGCTTGTCGATCACCCAGATGGTGGCGGTCTCGACGCCTTCTTTTTGCGCCCAGCGATATACTCCTGCCAAGCTCATAAATTCCGATTGTTCTCTTATCATTGTTGAACCGTCTGGGATCAATTGAGATCTAATGTCAGCAACCATTCGCTTAATCCTGTTTTGTGTGTCAGGAGAATCCAAGGCTTTGCCCAGATCTCTCATATATAAATAGGAAACGCTGCGATCTAAATAATCATCAAATTTACCGGAAAGATTCAGCCACCCTATATACTTATGATAATCCTGAGAATCAGGTTTCCTCTTCCCTCTAGAGAAAAAGGACAACCATGAGCGGCGATGAATATGATGTTTTTTCCATAATTGAATATCTTCAGTCAGAGTAGATACATACGTTTTTTCTTTGAACTGCATATGCAGTGAAACAAAATACTGAGCCGCCCTCTGCTCGGCTAGCGAATAGGCTGAATCGGCATGATCGGTTAAATTTACATTCATAGGTGGATTACCTCAACTTCTCTTTTGGTTAATTGTCGGTCATGTTCATATCTTATACGGGGAAGTGTCTTTATGGTTACGAATTCTTCGCCATACGTTTCCCAATAAAGTCAAAGATCAGACCCGCTGTCCTTTTTATAAGACCCAATGAAACAGGATAATAATAACCAGACTCAAACCAGCCTTGTTCTTTGTAATACCGGTAATCCCTGGAATGATCATCAAGCATTGTTTTTATACTTGTACGTGACATTCGAAACAGCATTAACCTGAAAAATGAAGGAACCGGAGTCTTAGGTGACATGAGGTCCTTATAGAATCTTTCGGAGGCTTTCTTAATTTCTCTCGTCTTTTTTTTCTGCGCAACTTCTGTTCTTGGTTCCAAAGTAGTCAAGACACAGCCTTTTCTGACTTGAAATCCGAAATTCTCGCCCATATTACTAAGATATTTTTCAATTTTGTTGCCTCCAAAGATCCCCTGATTGACAATAGCCGTGAAGGTTTTTCCGAAGAAACGAGGTCTATGAAATACAAAGGCAAGCCGATCCAAGAGGTTCTTCATCGGTGCCGATACATGAAATGCATAATTAGGGGTAGCGAAAATAACCCCGTCAGAATGAATCATTTTCTCCATCAATACATCGCGTTCATCCTTTAAAGGACAATATTCCTCACCTTTATTGAAACACAGCTTACAGCCCCGGCAATATTCAAGCCGATAATCTTTTAAAAAAATATACTCAAATTCAATATCACCATATGCCTTTAAATTATTACCAAATTCACAAACCGCTTCGAAGGTCGCATGCTTTTGCTGATTCCCAATAAATGCAGTAACTTTTTTCATTTGGACTCCTCCATATATCGCATATTTTGAATAATCCCGATAAATATGAATGAATTTATTTTTGTTCATTCATATTGTAGCACCTTGATTCCCTTTATGCGATAAAATTCCATTTGAGAATGCAAAAAAAGAAGCCCTACTTAATTAGGCTTCTGTTAACTTCCCACTATATCTTTTTAGCGTAATTATGTGTAACAAAATCAACTAGCAGATTCACACTGCTTTCCATATCGTAAATCTCTGTGTCAACTGTCAATTCGGCATGTTTAGGGGGTTCATAAATAGCATCAATACCTGTAAACTCACGAATTTCACCTTTTCTAGCTTTCTTATACAACCCTTTAGGATCACGTTGTTCGCAGGTTTCTAATGAACATTGCACATAAATCTCTGCAAACTCGCCAGACTGAAAACGATATCTAATCGCTTCTCTAGCAGCTGAAGAAGGTGAAATCATCGGGACAAGCACTATAAAGCCAAGGTCCAAAAACATAGACGCTACTTCGGCCGCGCGCCGCATATTTTCTTTACGATCCTCTTCTGAAAAACCTAAATCGATATTTAAACCTTTTCTTAGCTGGTCGCCGTCGATCACAGCACATCGGATGCCTTGCTTAAACAATTCTTTTTCAGCTTGTTGTGCTAGTGTACTTTTTCCTGAACCTGATAATCCTGTGAACCAAAACACGCCCGCTTTATGACCGTTCAACAGCTCCCAATCTTTTCTATTCATTCTAAGACGCCCCTTTCTATATGATTAATATTATACTAGTTTACCGCAGTCTTGAGAGAAATGGCTGATCCTAATTCCTTCTGTATATACGTCATATCAGTCATCTGCTCAATATGGTAAACTCCGCCTGGGGGTGGTGAATCATATAGATGTTTTGCTACTGCCGCTGTTACTTTTGCCGTAATGATAGATTGATTCTTTCCTTGTAATAAAAAATCCGCATGAAGTAATTTACCTTCTGAATTTCTTCCACGTGCCTCAACCTTAATAGCGAACCCATCATCCCCCAAATGCAGCCGCCCCATAACACGAACAATTGAATTCTTCAGCCAGCCTATTTGCAGTAAGCGAACGGCTCCAGTTCTTTTCGTTATTGCCAGTATTTTAGTAACTACAGCTGAATCAAGACAAAATCGTGTAGAGATAGACGATGATTTCAGTGTTCTGCTAAGTGTCTGTTGATCTGAGAATGGAAAACGGTAAGCATATCGGTTACCCATCTCATCACCAAAATGATACAACCTTCTGTCTGTAAAGCTCTCCACCTCAACCTGTTGATTATCCTGCTTCACTTCGAACTTAGCTGCTAAACTGTCGACTGTCCATTCTAGCGCCGCTTTGCCATGAGAATCACCTAATCCGAGCATAATGGCAATTTCTATCTCCTCGATCTGATCCATCTGCCGCTCTGCTTCAAGGGCCAGGAGATTAGTGATGCCGGGAGCAAGTCCTACACTTAAGACAGCACTTGACCCATTGTCTTCAGCCTCTCTCTTGAATTTCTCAATTTCATTCAAAAACAAACCGTTCGCAGATACATCCACATAATGAATACCGCTTCGAAACACAGCTCTTATAAAATCCGTATCCGTTTGATCTAAGCACATAATGATTAATTTCACTCGTTCTAACTTATCAGTAGGTAAAGGTTTATTAATATCCAACTGCATCGGCTTAATTTTCCCATCAGTTGCTTGACTGAATTGCTTTGCTTTTACAAGGCTTCGCCCTGCAGCATATACTTTTCCAGGATATTTTTTCTCTAAGATTTCACAAATGGTACGCCCTACATGGCCATATCCGCCGACGACTACAATATCTTCTTTTCTCTGCATTTTATCACCGCATCCTATATAATAGAAATAATTAAGAACCATTCTCAATTATACGGATATGGTTTACATTCACTATCCCATAAATGTGGGATACCTGTTTTTATACTCCATGACTAGAGGGCTGACCTATGAAAACCATAAGACAACTTAATCATATTAAACAACAAATCATAAGGTTAGGTGCTGTTTCTGATTCTTCACATAGCTACCGTACTTCATTACTGTCGATTTTACGCGATACTGTACCCTTTGATGCTGCCTGCTGTACCCATGTTGATCCACGTACACTACTCTCGACAGGTGCAGTTACAGAAGATAACGTGGAATCCATTCACCATCACTTGTTCCAGATCGAATACGGTGAAGACGATATTAATCCCTATGAGCAAATGGTTCATAGTAAAATGCACGTAGCTACTTTATATGAAGCAACCGAAGGGCAGCCAGATTTGAGTGCTCGCTATCAAAAGGTACTATCTCCGGCAGGATTTGAGGATGAATTACGCGCTGTACTTGTTCATGGAGATGCGTGTTGGGGGTATCTGACACTTTACAGAAAGTCGGGTCAGCCTGTATTTTCGCGGGAGGATTGTGAGTGGATAGCCTTAATGCTTCCTGAGATTGCCGCAAGAATGCGGGCTTTCAGTCTTGAGTTGCCTGAGAGAAATCAGACTTGGCTGGAAGAAGATTACGGTTCCGGAATTGCTGTCCTTTCTGATCAACTAGTGCTCCTCTCCTCCAATCCTACAGCAGACCGCTGGTTAGAGAAACTTCGTTCATTAGAAAAAATTGATCACCATATCCTGCCACGTCCAATTCGGGCGGTGAGCACACAAGCAATCAATAGTCCCTCTGAATCTTCGGGGATGGCTAAGTCCTGTATCCGGATGTCAGAAGGACCTTATCTAGTGATCCGGGCTAGCCGGCTTCATGCATACGACGGTCAGACGCAAATCGCTATTTCATTCGAGCCTGCACGTCCAGCAGATATGCTTCCTATCATTGCAGAAGCGTATGATCTGACGAAACGGGAACAGCATTTACTTGAAGGAGTAATTCGTGGATTATCTACTAAAGAATTGGCTGCTGAGTTACATATTTCTGCTTACACGGTTCAGGATCATTTAAAATCCATTTTCGCTAAAGCAGGTGTCAGCAGCCGTAGAGAGCTTATCTGGCATTTACATTCTCGATATAGCATTTCAGAGAAATAGGATCGCCGAGCTTCTTATCAAAAAAGCCCAAGCCTTTATTAACAAAGGACTTAGGCTTTTATTTTATCTTTTATTTCCTTAATGCGATGCCGTAAATTCTTCCAGCTCAGAAGCAGGATCAAACTTCTCCCTGCTCATCACAAATGCTGCCATTAGAGCTATAACTGATGGAATAATCGCCCAAGCAAAGGTATGAACAAGAGAAGAAGATAATCCTTCGGTGATTTTATCAAGAACCTCAGAGGGAATTTTGGCCCGTGTGTCGGGAGTCAAAATTGTACTTGGATCACTTAGATTAACACCTTCTGGTGCCGCGCCTCCTTTACTGAACATGGAAGTTAATTTATTCGAAAAAATGTGACTTTGAATAATACCAAATACCGTAATACCAAGTGTCATTCCCAGCTCCCGTGTGAAGCTAAGTGTCGAACTTGCAGAACCCCGTTGTCTTGCTGTAAATCCATGAATCGCTGCATTGCTTAGAACAGAAAATGATGAACCTATGCCAAGACCCACCAGAAACATAAAAATAGTGACCATAAACCGGGAGGAGTCTGGTGTTAGTGTGGTAAGCAGAGCAATACCTGCAACAAGGAGTACTAACGTAGAAATCATGATCGTGCGATAATTAAATTTAGAGAGCAAGAATCCTCCGCCAGCAGCAGTGATAACAGAACCAATCATCATCGGAAGTAGAACAAGCCCCGAATTTGTGGCAGACCCGCCAAGAACCCCTTGAATATAAATTGGAATGTACACCGAGGCTGTAATAAATGCCGCTCCGCTAAATATCGCCATAACATTACTCGTAGAATAGAGACGATTCTTGAACATGCCAAAGGTAATGATAGGCTCTTCTGCACGACGTTCGATAACAATAAAACCAATTAAAAACACAACAAAAGCCATAAACAATCCCAGAATCATTGGCGAGTCCCAAGAGTATTTCTTACCCCCGAGCTCAATCGCAAACATGAGACAAAGAATTGAAGCTACTAGTGTAAAAGCCCCAAGATAATCAATTTTCTCTTTGGAATGCTCAACAGATTCTTTGTAGAAGAAAGCGATCATAAAGAATGCAATAACACCAATGGGTAAATTGATATAAAAGACCCAAGACCAATGAATATAATCCGCTATATAAGCGCCAATAAGGGGACCGAAAATACTGGAAATACCATAGGCAGCACCGAATAACCCACCGATTTTCCCCCGTTTCTCCGGGGCCACTACATCGAACATAATCGTGAATGCGATAGGAACGAGTGCCCCTCCACCAATACCCTGAATCGCCCGATAAATACTAAGCTGGACAATAGAATTTGCCGTACCACATAAAGCTGAACCAATCATAAAGACAATAATACCGAAAATAAAAAATCGCTTACGTCCATACATATCCGATAATTTACCGAAAATCGGCATACCCGCCATCTCAGCTATCATATAAGCGGACGTAACCCACATCAATTTGTCAAAACCGCCAAGGTCACCTACAATGGTTCCCATTGCGGTTGCAAGTATAGTATTATCCATTGATGCCATAAGGGTGGCCAACAATAGAGCTACTATAATAACCCCAACTTTATTTTTCTTTTCCATGCTCCTTTTTCTCCTCCACTTTTCCCAAATGTTTAGTTCTGCTCTAATTGTTAAAGGATTGTGCACAGGCTTCATTCCAAACCACGTGATGTTATACCCTTTGCAAATTAGTGAATAATTCGATAAAATCAAGACAATTAATTAGATGTTCATCAAGCATCTTGTTTATTAATTATCTTGACTATCAAGATATAAACATTTTAAAAGGAGGGTCCTCTTTTGTCAAGAGATCGACACAATCAAGTTACAATTCAGCAGGAAGACTTAACTTTACGCATGCGGGGCCTAGGCAGCCGAACGGTTTTGTATCAGCAAAAAGTAGCAACTTCTTTAGGGTTATACAATAACGATTTTCTATCTATAGATATCCTTCAGGAAAAAGGTCCTATCACCGCCGGCGAGCTATCCAAATTAACTGGACTTACTACAGGCAGCATTACCACATTAGTTGATCGACTTGAAAAAAACGGCTTTGTTCGCAGAGAACATGACCCAAATGACCGTCGTAAGGTGATCATTGTCCCTTTATATGAGAATAACGAGGTTGGAAATGCCTACCTTCCTTTGCACACTAAGATGGTTAAACTGGCGTCTTCCTTTACTGAGCAGGAGCTTGAGTTGATAACAACATTTTTAGGCAAAGCAAGTACCATCCTGGAAGAGCAGATTCATTATCTCAGCACTACAACTAGTAACTAAAACTGTATAATCATCAAAAAAGGACGATATCCCATGAAGTCAAATGACTTTGAGATATCGTCCTTTTAATATAAGTATGGATCAAAGAGAAGCTGAAGCTTGAGCAACTAAAGAGACCAACTGTGCAGAATCAAATGTGTCTCCTTTTCGAAGCTTTAAGGTTTTCCTTTCAGGTGGTCCCTCAAATGCTCCCTCTGGAAGCGTTAGCTCGGTTGTATTAAAGATTACAAAGCTGACTGCGTCTTTTGATGTCGAGATGGCCGCAGCGTATTTTCCATTTTTCAAAAAATGAGGTTTCTTATACTGAATACGTTCCTGCACATCCGGTATAGCCTGATGAACAACCTCACGTAGTGAGGTGGACAACTCCACCTGCCATGATTCTTTTAGCGCTTCAATAAAATCGATTACTTCCTGATTCATTTTTCATCTCTCCCTTTAAGTAATTAAATGGTTTGCCTGAATAAGCGCAGTAAGTTGTTTAACAAAATCAGGAGGTCCTTTGAGATCCGACGCATCTGCTATGACGAACATAAGATGATGAAATCAACACATCTGCAAAAGAATTTCAAAAATTTAATAGTTTAAATTCCCCATATATTAATTTCTTGTTCATGTAGTCATTATCCTTCTGGCAAATTAGAGATATTAGCTCGTTACAAGCTAAAAAGGGAAAAGCTCCTAAGAGCTTCTCCCTCAACCTCGTACATAAAATTAATGAATCGTTAGATTAAAACCGCTCTGAATATAATTCAGATTCGGATAAGCAATGTTAGAAGTTGTCAGGTTATTAAAGGTTGCCGCACCATTGCCTGTATAGGTGTAAATAGCTGCACCTTTATGTGGACCTGAGAACCGTGAAGTTGTTATTCCATCAAGTCCTGTACCGTTAATATTGATGTTGTTGAACACGATGTTCTCGAATCCACCACCATATCCAAATTGAATCGCATCACGCTGGGTATTAATGATGTCTATGTTGTTAAATGTAACGTTCTTGATAGCATCATTTGATGCTTCAAGATCAATTGCGCCACGTTCACCCCCATAAAGATCTTTACTCGTGCCACTGTTAATAATGGTTGTGTCTGAGAAAACTACACCCGTATTATTCTGGAAATGATAACCTGGAAAAACGGTATTCATACGTATGCCGGAACCACCAACTGTATCAATGATATAGTTATGATCAGCCTTATGACCACTTCCTCCAAAGAAAGCAATCGCTGCCGCACGCCAGTTATTCTCAATGGTGTTATACGAGAAGGTATTATTCACACCAGCAGGTGCACCATTGGTGTTACTGGTCCATACTGCAAGACCATCGTCACCATTATTTCGCACACTGCTATTGCGTACAATTGAATTGCTAGTGCCTTGCGAGAAGTTGATGCCGTCTGCAAGATTGTTCCGAATCCGACTGTTTTCAACTACCAGCCCGGTAGCATAAATCGCAGGTGTATGAGCGTAGTCGCCTACCCACATTCCGCATTCAAAATGCTCTACCCAGACATCATGGATAATAGAGTTGGTTCCAAAGTTATCCATAAAACCTTTGTAAATTGCATTTTGTCCATAACGTGAGCGCAAATTAGAATTCATATAAACATTGCTGAAATCTAGCTTACCTGAAATACGGAGTGAAATACCCCCGCCCGCAGCATTAGGATTGGTGAACTGAATATTGGTGTGCCAGAGACCAGCACCAGTAATAGTGAGGTTATTGATCATATTACTAGCAGAACCAATCTCCCACATACTGCCAAGATTAAAGGTTCCTGCTGGAATATAAATAGACTTTCCGCTTACCACGGCTGCATTTACAGTAGCTTTAAAAGCTGCCAGATCATCTTGTCCGTCGTTTGCCACAGCACCGTAATCTGTTACAGATACGGAGTTAGCTGGGCGGGCAATTGCTGTTGGAACAGATTCAATTTCAATGAAATCCACACCATATTCCAAGCTATCTCCATTGTTCTTCTGGATTCGAATCTTGTCCCCAGGTTGGAGGGGTGTATCCATCTTCCAGTGAACTTCATCAAAACGGAATAGTGGACGTCCTGCACTAGGTGTATCGCCAGGCATATCACCTGAGAAATACTGCCAGCTGTAGTATGAGGTTAAAGAAACTGTTTTTACTTTCGCTCCATTCACATACACATCCAGTGAACCATTCAATCCCATCCCATCTGCAGAGTCAGGCATTGTAAATCTCATCGTTACACCTGCGCCGCCTTGACCCTGTCTGACCGTCCACTCTAAGTTCGAACCATTCGAAGGAAGAGCTATATAACGCTGGCCAGAAGCTTCAGAAGCGAGTAATGCCTGATCAAAGGTTGGCGCCGATTTCAAGGTCGCGCCACCCCCGAGAGTAGCATCCTCGGTATCATATCGACTATACGGCATGCTTGCACCACGCGCAGCATAGACAACGAGATTAGAAACACTTACATTATTCGCTTGCTTGGCAGCTATCTCATTAGCATCCACTTCAACAGTAGTGGTGACTGTGTAGTTACCATTAATCGCTGTCCAAGTCCCTGGAATCGCAACATTAACTGATGCCCCCGCTGCTAAGGCACCGTTATAAGATCCATTATAGGTTTGAACAGTGGAACCCGCAGAGTTTTTTAGAACAACGCTTATACCATGTGAACCACATGCAGAGGCAATGGTTCCTTGATTCTTAAGATTTACATTGAACGCTACATTGTTATTAGCAACAGGATTACTTGGTGTCCATGTAACAGTTCCCACTAAGTCAGAGCTGGACACTGGAGCGATAATAAGTGACGCTGGGTTCGTGTAGCTGTTATTCGCTTCATTTTGTTCGATAACTAGGTTGTCTTCATCAACTTTGGCACTAACTGAATACGTTGCGGCAGGCTTAACTCCTGCGGTAAGTGTCATCGATGCTGTTGTCGATGCTCCAGTTGCTAGTACACCTACCGGAGCTGAGCCTACAAGCTCATTATTTAAATAGAAATTAACAGTAGTAGCTGGAGAGCTGGCATTGCCGATATTCTTTACGATTGCGTTCAGCGTAATCGCATTAGACTCGACCGGATTCGTTGGTGACCAGGACATGCCAGTAATCACCAAATCCGGATTCGGAGCTGGAGTACCGTATACTTCAAATTCGGCGATCTGTCCAGCTGGAGCACCCGAGTTGGCAGTAATATTAAGCTGTAGACGTTTGACAGTTGCGGTAACAGGAATGGTTACTGTATTTCCTGAAGCTGGATTAAACGAATACGATTGTGCTGACACCAGATTCCCAAATGTCGTTGTGTTTTGATTGTGACCGAGCACTTGAATCGTTTGGGTACGTGCTCCCCATGCAGCGGCTGGATTTAACTTTAGAACGATTGAGGAAACATTGTAGTTTGACCCCAGATCAAGTATCAATGAACTAGGATTACTGCCACCTTCCCAGTATGTGTTGGTGTTGTTGTCATTAGCATTTGCTGCCACAAATGATTGCGTATTAGAGGATGCGGTAATCGATTTGCCAAACGCGATATTACTGCCCGCAACAGGCGTAGCCGTTGGCGTTGCTGTCGGTATGGCTGTTGGCGTTGGTGTGACAGTTGGCGTTGGTGTGGCTGTTGGCGTTGGTGTGGCTGTCGGTGTGGCTGTTGGAATTGGTGTGGCTGTCGGTGTGGCTGTTGGCGTCGGTGTTGGTGTGCTAGCTCCATAAATTTCGAATTCAGATACTTGCGCTGCCGGCCAACCCGTATTGCCTGTTACATTCAGGCGTACATAACGAGTGCTGGTTGCTGAAAAATCAAGCTTAACGGTGTTCCCTCCTGCTGAAGGATTGAACACATAATCAGCTGAACCAACAATGTCAGTGAATGTAGATCCATTTGTGCTGCCTTGAACGGCGAGTGTTTGCGTACGCGTCTCCCAGCCCGTTGGCAGCTTCAATACGATTTGGTCAATACTTGTCTCTGTACCGAGATCAACTTGGATCCATTGCGGAAATGCATTATTGCTGCTTTCCCAATACGTCTCTTGATTGCTGTCTTTCACATTGTTTGGACTATACGTTTGTGATTGACCGCTAGCCGTTACAGTTTTGCCCAGCGTCAAATTTGCGCCACCAGAGGCACTAACAAATGTGAACGGACCCGCTGCCAGGTATAAACTTGAAATCAACAGGGTTACTACAAGCGACCATACGACATACTTGTTGCGCATTATAATCCTCCTCTTAATGTAGATTATCACTAATGTGTCGCCCTATCTGAGTACTCAAATGATAGCGTTTACATTCAAATTCATCTCAGAGCACATTTAATAACAACCGATCCTCCTTTCAATGTGAGACACTTTCATTATAGAGAAAGAGTAGTTCAAGCTATAAGATGTAATTCTACGGAAAAGATATGTGATACCAATATCGCCAAACTACCCTAAATATGGAATCTATCAACATCACGCCAATCAAATATAGGCCTGATTTCTCAGGCCCTTGTTTTTTATAAAGATTAGCTTATGGTTTTAAGTTCTTTTTCATTAGCTGAATCTGGAGAGTTTAATAAAACTACACCTCCAACTATTAATACTATGCCTGCAAGTGTAAGCACACTAAATGGATCCCCCCATATTACTATGCCAACGATGGCGGTTAGAACTGTACCTACACCTGCCCAAATCGCATAAGCTAAGCTTAAAGGTAAAACTCTGAGACTTATGGACAAACTATAAAATGCGATAATAAAACCAATAATAACACCTATAGTAGGCAATATTTGTGTGAACCCTTCTGACATTTTCAGCATAGTTGTACCTATTACTTCGCTTATAATAGCTACCCCTAGTACCCAAAAACCCTTATTCTTGTTCATAACATTTCCTCCAAGCTCTAATGAGATCCACCAGAAAGTTTCATAATGACTACTCCACCAATGATAAGAATCAGACCGAGTAATTTCTTCAGATTGAAGTTTTCTTTATAAATGATTACTCCAATTAACGCAGTTAAAGCCGTACCTACCCCTGACCAAATAGCATAAGCCGTCCCTAGAGGAATCGTTGAAAGCGCTAAAGAAAGACAATAAAAGGCTGAACCCATGCCGAGTACGACTCCTATTGAAGGTAAAATCTTTTTAAACCCGTTAGAAACCTTAAGCATGGAGCTACCAAATACCTCGCAGATAATCGCTGTTGCCAGTAACACATATGAATTCAACAATAGCCCCTCCTTACTCCGTCATATTTATTAATTCTTGAATCACTTTACTGCGTAACTCCTTATCTAAAACTCCTAATCCGAACATTTCTGAATACCATAAACCGTCCGCTGCCAGCCTGACAATCGTTGAACGTACAGGATCTATTCCATCGTTCTCTATATTGTTTTGCCATACTGAGTATTGATCTTGAAATTTCTTAAGGATATCCGGATTCGTAAAAAGAGCAGCCGAAAGCGCTGTGCTAATCTCCTGCTCTTCCTTAAGATCGTCGTCAATCGCCTGAACAAACGCTCGTCCCCACTTCCCCGTTTCTCTAGATGCATTCGCTACTCTTTCTTGAACATTACTGAAAAAATCGCTTGTTAACTCTTCCACCATACTTTTTATTAAAGCTTCCTTATTCGGAAAATGGTGCAGCAGTCCACCTTTACTGACCCCGGCTTCTTTGGCAACGGCTTCAAGCGTAAGCTTCTCCACCCCATTATTTTTAACAACAATAGAAGCTGCTAATAAAATACTACTTCGTTTTGAATTACTGTTCACGATAATCACCCCTGTTATTTACTATACCGTCTGGACGGTTTTATTGTCAAATAAAAAATCATTATCTTAGAGCAAAAAAAGCCTGGTAATCCAGGCCTCCAACATTTTTAAATCAATTACATTAAATTTTTAATATACCAAGCATCACAAGCAAAATGCTCCGACCCAGCAAGTGGTTTTTCTAATAGCTCAAATCCATTTTTTGTGTAGAAACGGTTGGCTGCGTGCATATTTTGCAGTGTCTCCAAATAACATTGGTTGTAATGAAGCTTGGCAAAGTCCAGCGCTGTATTTAAAAGTTCGTTGGCTATCCCGTTACCTCTAATCGACTGAGATAAATACATTTTTTGCAACTCACATATCTTGTCATCATTCCCGAAAGGAGCAATTCCACAACCTCCCAATACTTCCCCTCCCTCTTCAACAACCCAATAAGCCCGATTCTCACTATGATTATAATAATCTGATAAATGATGCAGGCTGTCATCCTCCCAGGCGAGACCCGCGCGATTCCCGCCAAACTCAATTAGGCAGTCCCTGATGACCTTTTCAATGGAGCTATTATCTTTCATTTGTAATAGTCGGATATTCATGAGTAACGTTCTCCTATCTTTTGATTAGCTTTCTTCAGTTATTATATTGTATCAGCCTTCAGAATGGATAATTATAATGGGAATCAAACATAATATAGAGAAATTTATTTAGGAGGGGCTTCAATGAAAATGGCAGCTAAGCAGCTCTCGATTGCAGCATTAGGCGGGGTTCATGAAATCGGTAAAAATATGTATATCCTGCAATACGCAGATGACATTGTCGTTATTGATTGCGGCTCTAAATTTCCAGATGAAAGTCTTTTAGGAATTGACCTAATTATTCCTGATGTTTCGTATTTATTAAATAATATTGATAAGGTACAAGCATTGGTGGTTACTCATGGACATGAGGATCATATCGGTGGGATTCCTTACCTGCTTAAACAGTTGAATATCCCGATATATGCTTCCCGTTTAACCCTAGGATTAATCGAAAATAAACTTAGGGAACATGGGATTTTACGACAAACGAAACTCAATTGTATTGATTCAGAATCTACTTTAGCCCTGGGTGCCATTACTACAACATTTTTTAATACAAATCATAGCATTCCAGATTGCCTTGGCGTAGTATTCGATACACCTGAAGGTACCGTAGTTCATACGGGAGACTTCAAATTTGACATGACGCCCGTCAACAAGCAGTATCCAGATATACATAAAATGGCCGATATCGGTAAAAAGGGTGTAAAGATCCTGCTGTCAGAAAGCACCAATGCTGAGCGCCCTGGCTTCACCCCTTCTGAGAAGCTTGTTGGCGCTCACATAGAAGAAGCCTTTTTAAAAGCAGAACGTAGAATTTTTATTTCTACCTTCGCCTCAAATGTACATCGTCTACAGCAGATCATTGATGCTTCTCATTTAACTGAACGTAAATTGACCTTACTAGGCAGAAGTATGGTTAATGTAGTCGGAGTAGCCCAAGAGCTCGGTTACTTAAACATTCCGGACAATATGCTGATCGAACCTGCAGAAGCTGCTAAGCTTCCTCCGGCTCAGGTAACTGTTTTATGTACAGGCAGTCAAGGAGAGCCCATGGCCGCCCTCTCCCGCTTAGCGAACTCAAGCCATCGATTGATGGAGATCCAGGCTGGGGACACGGTTCTGCTCGCAGCCAATCCCATCCCAGGAAATGAAAGAAATGTTTCAAGGATTGTCGATAATTTATATATGCTGGGTGCTAAAGTCATCTATGGTTCACGCAGTGAGCTTCACGTCTCAGGGCATGGTAGCCAAGAGGAACTTAAGCTAATGCTGACTCTAATGAAACCTGAATACTTTATTCCGATCCATGGTGAATACCGCATGCTGCATCATCACAGCTTGTTAGCGGAGGCGGTAGGCGTCAAACCAGAAAATATCTTTATTCTAAAAAATGGGGACATCGTCGAGTCATCGTCTGGTGTTGTCCGCCAATCCGGTCGAGTGACTGCTGGGCAAATTCTAGTGGATGGCCTTGGGATCGGTGATATTGGAAATGTTGTGCTTCGCGATCGTCGCCAGCTGTCAGCAGACGGCATACTGATTACGGTGATTACACTGAGCCAAACCGATGGACGTCTATTAAATGAGCCGGACACCATTTCCAGGGGATTCGTTTATGTCCGTAACTCCGATAATTTAATGGACGAGATCAACCAGCATGTAACATCGACCCTTAAAAAGATGAACGAAACTGATCTCGGCCAATGGAATATCATCAAGCAGACCATCAAAGAATCATTAAGTAAGTTCCTATACGAGAAAACGAAACGGCGTCCAATGATCCTTCCAATCATCATTGAGGTTTAATGTAGGAATGCATCCAAATAGATATTGGCGGATTCTCACTCCATTATGAGTAAGAATTCGCCTTTTTGTGTTTTATAGTTTTAATACTCTTCTTTTATATATTCTGCTGATAGTATTAGATTCAGGTGCAAATTTCTACATACTGAAGTACAACTAAGCAAGAATTATCAAAATCCCTTTAAATAGATGAGGTATATTAAGACCAGAACAAGGAGGTGATCAGGCTGTATTACAAGATGATTCACAATAGTATTGAATTTATTGAGAACCATTTGGAAGAAGAAGAATTGAATCTGGACAGAATTGCGAAAGAGGCTGGATTCTCCAAATATCATTTCCATCGGCTCTTTCAGAAATATGTCGGCAAAAGTGTAGCTGAATACATTCGTTCCCGTAGGTTGAGTTCTGCTGCCCAACTGCTGCTCTATTCCGAAGAACGCATTCTAGATATTGCACTTCTTTATGGTTTTGATAGTCAAGAGGCTTTTACAAGAGCTTTTAAAGGACTTTATGCTCTCCCCCCAGCCCAATACAGGTCACAGATAAAACTATTGATTCAGGAAAGAGAGGAATTTACCATGTCCGAAATTAAAGGTTGGTTCATCACCGGAACATCCCCCAGCAAATATAAGGCATCATTAGATATGCAGATTTACCATAAGGGAAGGAACTCTGTATCACTGGAATGCGCAGAAACTGAACCACTCGAAGGGAACGAATTCGGTACTCTAATGCAGCAGTTTGACGCAAAAAATTATCTTGGGAAACGGATGCGGTTTGCCGGCTTTATCCGGACCGAAGAAGTAAGCGACTGGTGCGGCTTATGGATGCGTATTGATGACAAGCTCCAGAATATGCTGGGTTTTGACAACATGCAGTACAGAAGTATTAAAGGAACTGCTTCCTGGAATTTTTACGCTTGTGTGCTGGATATCCCGGCAGAGGCGGATTGTATCAACATAGGTATTCTCCTATCCGGATCCGGAAAGATTTGGCTGGATGACTGCACCTTTGAAGAAGTAGGCCTGGACGTTCCCGTCACTGATTCCCGTGCACGGACAGAAGAATTTCCGACGGAACCGCAGAATCTGAAGTTTGAAGCCTAAAGTTTGCTTACCGGCGGAAAGTTTTGAGGAGTGATCTATTGTTTGTGTTAATTATGGAAATCATGAAGACAGCCATTCAATTTTTGACGGATTTGTTATCTGGGAATCTGCCAAAATACTTTTACCTCTGGTGTGGTCTATTTATGCTATTTGTAATCATCTACGCCTATCTTGAGGTACGGATGAAATATAAATCAGCCGATTTTATAAAAGGCATCTGCATTGAAAGTGTCTCCCATCTTGCAGGCTGGATCATCGGTATCCTAGTAACCTTGTGTAGTTACATTATCCATCCTCAGTGGTGTTTTTGCGTTACTGTTCATGATTTCTCAGAGAGATGGAATCATTGCCTCAGACGCCAATTTTAATCGTCACAGTTAATGCAGATGGTGCCTCGGGATAAAAAAACAGGATACCCTTCGGAGAATCGAAGTAAGGTATCCTGTTTAAGATTCGTTAATTGAACTCGTATACTTAGAATACTTTCGTCGTCCAATCTTCGCAATTCCAGATATCTGTTACGATGTCCTGATAAAAATCGGGTTCGTGAGAAATCATAAGAATGCTTCCTTTGTATGCTTTTAGAGCGCGTTTCAGTTCATCTTTGGCATCGATATCCAAGTGGTTTGTCGGCTCATCTAATACGAGAATATTGGTTTCGCTATTAATGAGCTTACATAGACGCACTTTGGCTTTTTCCCCACCACTTAGAACAGCAATCTTACTCTCAATATGCTTCGTAGTTAATCCGCATTTAGCAAGGGCAGCACGTACTTCGAATTGTGACAGTGACGGGAACGTGTCCCAGATTTCCTCAATACAAGTCTTGTAATTGCCTTCCTTCATCTCTTGCTCAAAATAGCCAATCTCCTGATGGTATCCACGTTCTACCGAACCGGACAATGCAGAGATTTCACCTAAAATGCTGCGCAGCAAAGTTGTTTTACCAATTCCGTTTGCCCCAACCAACGCGATCTTCTGTCCACGCTCCATCAGCAAATTAAGCGGTCTGGACAATGGAGAATCGTAGCCGATAACCAATTCTTTTGCTTCGAAAATCATCTTGCCCGCAGTTTTACCTTCTTTAAAGTTAAACTGTGGTTTCGGTTTCTCCTTGGCAATCTCGATGATCTCCATCTTGTCGAGCTTCTTCTGTCTGGACATCGCCATATTACGGGTTGCCACGCTGGCTTTATTACGAGCTACGAAATCCTTCAGCTCTGCTATTTCTTGCTTTTGACGATTATAAGCAGATTCAAGCTGTTGTTTTCTCATTTCGTAGACTTGTTGGAATTGCTCATAATCACCCACATAACGGGTCAGCTTTTGATTTTCCATATGGTAGATCAGGTTGATAACGCTATTCAAGAATGGCATATCGTGAGAGATCAGAATAAAGGCATTATCATACTCTTGAAGATAACGTCTCAGCCACTCAATATGCTGCTCATCCAGATAGTTGGTAGGCTCATCGAGGAGCAAAATATCTGGTTTTTCAAGCAATAGCTTCGCAAGCAAGATTTTGGTACGTTGACCACCACTAAGATCGGCTACATCACGATCCAATCCAATGTCAGTGATCCCTAGTCCACGCGCAGTTTCTTGTACTTTCGCATCAATCATGTAAAAATCTTGATTTGTAAGTGTATCTTGGATGGTACCTACTTCTTCAAGCAGCTTTTCCAGCTCTTCAGGTGAAACGTCACCCATTCTGCCGTACATATCATTCATCTCTTGCTCCAGATCAAACAGGTATTGAAAGGCACTTCTGAGTACGTCTTGAATCGTCATTCCTTTGGTTAACACAGCATGCTGATCGAGGTAGCCAACACGCACCCGCTTGGACCATTCGACTTTACCCTCATCAGGTTGCAGTTTGCCTGTAACAATATTCATAAAAGTGGATTTTCCTTCGCCGTTAGCGCCGAATAATCCGATATGCTCGCCTTTTAGGAGACGGAATGAAACATCCTTAAAAATCGCACGATCCCCAAAGCCATGACTTAATCCTTCAACATTTAATATGCTCATTTATGGACACCTTTTTCTTATTTTTCTCGCTATATTATAAGCAGGATTAACTAAAAACTCAATGGAGAAGCAAAAAATTATCATTTTTCAGGCTAATTTGCGAACAATTTTAGTTTTTGTGGACCGTCACTTGCCGAGATTAGGTTTGCGCTGGCGATCGCTCGTCATCTTTTATATGATAGTATGCATAGATACACTTTGGAGTTGACTTGAGAACTAAGGAGAATTAGAAATGAATAAACTTGTATTTTTTCTTGGTCCAGCTGGAGCAGGCAAAACAACGTTAGCTAAAGCGATTGCTTCGCGGCGCAAAATACCATTTTTCGATATGGATATTCTGCTACGGCCTGCTGCCGACGCCATAATGACTTTACACGGACTGGATCCGGCAGATAGAGACTCAGCAGAGTACAAAAGGTTATGCCGCGATTTAGGTTATCGAATCACTATGGATGCTGCGCTGGATAATATAGGCTTGGACGTCGATGCTTTTGTGGTTGGTCCCTTCACCAAAGAGGCGGCCAATCCTGACTGGATCAGCAATGAGTTAGCTCGGATCGGACGTTCCC
Source organism: Paenibacillus sp. FSL R5-0636 (assembly GCF_037974255.1). NCBI lineage: Bacteria > Bacillati > Bacillota > Bacilli > Caryophanales > Paenibacillaceae > Paenibacillus > Paenibacillus sp. FSL R5-0636. The sequence continues at coordinate 3,331,737 of NZ_CP150232.1, read as the reverse complement.
TCCTTGATGTTGAAGTCAAGGTTGTCTTGGTAGGTTTAGCCAACGAGGAATTGTACCGGGAACGAATTCAAGACAGACAATCACCACTAGATGAATGGAAGTTCCAGCATTGGAATGAATTCCGCACTTCTCTTGGCAACCGTGCGGTAGCATGGCCGCTCGCAGCTGAAAATATTGCGTTGATCGATAATTCTAACCCGGATATTAATGCTACCGTTGCGGCAGTAGAGCGATTTATTTACGTCTAAACTTTCGGACCCAGATGACGTTATTTCCGCTTTTATCAGCTTTTGCGCAGAGTTTCGGACCCCAGTGCAGCTATTCGTTAGAAAAGAGTGCTTGGGGAGTGTTTTTCGTGTCAATAGCGACGATGCGGTCCGTTCGGATTGCAAAAGTGCGATAATGCTGCGTTTAGGGTCAGCTGAGTCCGATAGCTGCTGCGTCCCCCGTAAAATAATGACATCAAACGATGTTTAAGGCTTTGACAAAGAGTTTTGGCTAAACTTTTGGACTCAGATGACGCTAGTTCCACATTTATCAACTTTTGCGCAGAGTTTCGGAACGCAGATGACGTTATTCCCAGAATTCTTTTATTGAATATACTTCTGACTGACCAAATCATCAGCAAGCACCGCGGTTGGTATCACAAATTCAACGGAGCCCATATAACCCGGTGCGACATCGTATTTATTAAACACAATCACAAGCTTACCTTCGGTATTGATATAAAAGCTTTGATCCTTCGTAATGGATGTAAACTGATCCGTTGGCACATCATCGCCATACTCAGGGATCCAGTAAACTTTCTCAGAGTCTGCTTTCATTTGAGCAATCATCTGTTCTTTAATATTTTCGCTGATGCGCTCAATGTATTGATCATCTTTAAATAACATTGGTAATGTAATAAGGATCTGATTTTCTTTGTCTATCGTATCAAAAGTAACTTCCATTGAAGATGAACCAGCGGTTTCCTCAACATATCTGCCAATGGAGAAAATATGCTCATTATCCGTTTTCACTTCATAACCAACATCCAGCCCCAAATGGCCCCCACCTTGTTCCTTCAACGCTTCGATCTCCGCTTGGAACTTTTCGTATAGTGCTTTGTTCTCACTTAAATATTTGCTGTTCAATCCAAGCTCCAGTTCTTTGTTCTCCATATCCGTAACGGCTGGAACTTTGATATTAGCATCGTAATTCTCTTCTTCTACAACATATTCTTTAATAGTTAGCACTTTTATTATCCGATCAACGCCTGGGATGGAAGATAATGCACTAGCTACGGTTGTACTGGTGTTTATGGCTACTAGAAAAATAACTGCGGCCGCGCCAACACTAGCCACCCACTTAGTTGTTGTGTGTTTCTTTCTATTGGCTTTAAGTGACTGCTTTATAGAGCGGTTTACAATCAAATCAAGTTCATCCGGAATGGGAATATCGGTATACTCTTTATGTAATTCTTGTATTCTTTCGTCCATCTTACTTTATCTCCTTTAAGGCTTCATCATTCAGCTTCACCCGCAATAACTGAAGGGCCTGATACAGCCTTGTCTTTATTGTATTGGTGTTCTCGTTAAGAACTTCAGCCACTTCATTAATCTTCATATCCTCAAAATATCTAAGCACGATCACACTTCGGTATTTCGCCGGCAGCTCTTCCAGTGTTCTTTTCAAATCCATATCTGTATAGTTATCCTCAACAGCCGGACTATAGGTTTCTATTATCTCTGGCTCCATCGTCTGAACCTTCTTGTTTCTGCGCAAAAAGTCTAAAGAGGTATTCACGACAATCCTGTAAAACCAGCTTTTCACGGCATCGTGATCCTTTAGCAAATCCATCCGTGTCATCGCTTTATAAATAGAATCCTGCACAATGTCGAGGGCATCCTCTTTGTTTTTCACATAACTGTAAGCAAGCCGGTATACATTTTCTTTGTTTTCTTTGATACATCGCGTCAATATTTTCTCGGTTTTCCTATTCAACATGGTCGATTATCCTTCTCTGTTTGTGATCTGGTGTTGTAACAGGAGTAAGACGTTTGGTGAGTATAAAAAAGTTTGGAGATTCCAAATAAATTATTTATTTTCTTTTTCCAAAGCTTTAATTAGAATTGATGCATAATACTTGGCACCCTCACGTTTCAGATGAACACCATCTTTGTAGAAGTAGTCGTCTTTTCCTTCACTAGCTGAGTACCAGTCTACTATGGTCGTATTCCTGAATTCACTGGAAACTTTTGAAAGGGTGGAATTCACAGTCTGCTCCCACTTTCTCGGCACACGTGTATTGACCAAAATAATCTGCTCCGCATCGCTTAACGAGTTTAATAGTTTACGTAATTGCTTGGAGTTAAAAGCTCCATTCGTCCCCAGCTCTATGATCATCCGCTTCCCTAACCGTCCTTGTGCTCTAAGCTGATCAACCACCTCCTGTGCCTGCATCATCTGTCTGCCGACCTTTCCATCGATAACAATACCAGGGAGACTTTCTACCAAAAATGGTGCCGCATCCAAAATGACAGAATCGCCAATGGCCGTAATATTCTTTCCGGTTTGATTTTTTTCGGTTACCGCTATGTTTCTTTCTGGTTCAGCTTGTTTCTCTTCAGTGTCAGGTTTTTGCTTCTCAACAACCGTCGTATCTTTTTCTACGGGTGGTGCCAATGAGTTGTGATCTATTGGATCTTGCGCTGTTCCCTCTTGCTGTACATTCTGCTTATCTGCAACTTCGATTGTAGGCGTGTCAGATTCAGCATTGGATAAATATCCATTGCAGGCAATCGGTATAAGAATCAAAAAGATCATGGTCATAAGAAAGACTGGGCGGTAGCTGCGGCCTTGTTTCGCACTCCAATGGTTCCAAATGTTTCTTAATGATCCCCGCCGGAGCGGCTCCTCCACATATTTGTATGATAAGGCTGCCAGTAGAAAACTTCCTGCTAACTGAAGGATCATACGAAGCACGCCGCTCTCATCTGGATTCCCATTAGGGCTGGTAAGAATAATTACGGGATAATGCCAAAGGTATAAGCTATATGAACGTACACCTATCCATCGCAAAGGTTTGCAGCCTATTTTCCGGCCAAGAGAACTGGCAGGATGAGCAAGCACGGCAATCACTACTGCAGTAATGATAGAGATGATCAAAAATCCACCACGATATAGTGATTCATCAAATTCGTTAATCCGGTAAACTAGCACCATTAATACCAGCAGTCCCAGAGCACCAATGATATCAAACATATAACGAGATCTTTCTGTGACTGTATTTTTAAGTTTCTGACTAGGCCATGCAACGGCAAGCGCCGCTCCAACTAGAAGTGCAAATATGCGAGTATCTGTTCCATAATAGACCCTGCTTGGATCTGTGCCCGGTACATAGAACATAGCCATGGCTAAAGCTGAGACAGCAGCACAAGCCAGAATCCAGGCAGTAAGTTTACCTCGACGAGGTATGATCTTTAGTCCTAATACGAGCAGCAGCGGCCATAGAATATAAAACTGTTCTTCAATAGAAAGTGACCATAAATGTCCGATCGGTGAAGGAGGTCCAAAGCTTTCGAAGTACGAAACATCATGAAATATTAACCACCAGTTATTAACGTAAAATAGTGATGACATGAAATCTCCTGTCAGCCCATTTAATCTCGTGGGATCTATGATTAAGAGCCATAAGGTGACAACGATCAGCATGACTATCGTCGCCGGCAGCAACCTCCGTGCTCTACGTATCCAAAAGTCCAGAAGGTCCAATCTTCGATGACGCTCCCATTGGTTAATGATTTGGTCTGTGATGAGATAACCCGAGATCACAAAAAAGATTCCCACTCCCAGCAGTCCACCCCCAGCCCATTTCAAATTCAAATGATAGGCTATAACAGCGAGTACAGAAAAAGCTCTTAGTCCATCAATTCCAGGCATATAACGCTTGTTGTCATTCATTCTGTTTCAGTCCTTACCCTTAATTTGTTGTTCATAGGCAGGACGCAGGAGTAGCACAAAAAGTTCTTTTAACTGGTTATTCTGTTATCAAAAGTAAAAAAACACCCGCGCAAGAATTACCCTGCGGGATGTTTTTAAAAAATCTAACTACTTTCACAAACTTCTAAAAGGTTATTTCTGAACTTCAACCTGTAGAATTTCTGATACGAATTGAACAGGTACATAGGTTTTGTTATCTTGTAGAACAGGTGCAGCACCTAAAGCTTTAGGAGTCATTTTTGCGAAGAAGTATGAATCTTTGTTAAGCGTAACACTTGTCCACTGTGCACCTTTCATCAATTCAGCGGTTTTGGTAGACTGATTCCATTTCAATTCATAGTTTAGTTGACTGGCCACATCACGAAGCGATACCATGAGCACGCCTTTCTTATTCGTGAAAGTAGCTACTTTTTTCAAATCTAGCTTGGTTGAATCCGTTGAACTATGATTTAAGCTGAACCGAAACTCTGGTGAACCTACATAACCTGGTGCAATGCTGTATTTAGGGAATACGATTACTAAGTTACCTTTATCGATATAGAACGACTGCTCAGTTGAAGTTCCTGTGTACTCTTCTAAGAAATACTTATCTGAATCCTTTTTAATTTCTGCCAGAATGTCTGCATCGAGCTTCTCTTTGTAGTTAGCGCCCAGTAGATCCGTTAGTGTAACAGGTTCTGCCTCAGCTATATTTTTCACATTATAAGTATCGATCCGCGGCATGCTTGTTCCACCTTCAGAGCCTTCAGTAGTAACAGTCAAGGAGATAACGCCTGCTGGAGAACCTGTTCCATCTGATTTCAGATCATAAGTAATGTAAAGAGTATAAGGATGAAATTCCATTTGATCAGCCTGTGCTTTTTTGCCCATTTCTGCAGCGTCTTTCTCCCACTGTGCCAGATCCTTTTCAGCATGAGAGAGGATAATATCGTTCAGTTCATCTTGATAATGAGTATCCAGCATTCCTGTTAGCTGTGGTACTTTTAAATCTGCAATCAGGTATTTACTTGTTGTGTTAAGTACTTTTTCTTGTACTTTAATGCCAGCAAGGGCTGGTGTCTTGGACGGTAAAGCCGCAGAAACATTAGCTGTTACTTGAGTGGGAACCATAGCATGAACCGGTAAAGAAGCTGCACTCACTCCCATAATGGCTACACATCCAACTGCACTCATTTTAAATAGATTTTTTGTTCTTTTGTTCATATCTCGTCATCCTCCATCTCTATTTATAAGTGCCTTCCGATGACACTCATTAGCTAGGACGCAGGAGGACCTCTAAAAAGTTTGCTGGTTTTCTAATTTAAATATAATTTCTTCAACTTCTGTACCCCGTAACTCTACGTAAAAAGGCTGCACCTCATCATTTAGACAATACTCCAGCCGCAGTCTGAGGTTTTTCCATGTGACCATTTCTAATGCTTGTTCTATCGAGAAAAACCCAACTTCTAAGCTCTCGGAACTAGTAGCAGGTTCGCCGCCGATGGCTTTCCCTAGAAATAGGTTAGTACAAATAGATCGATCAACATTTTGAAAAACTCCGCAGAACTTATTAATCTCTATATCAATGCCCGATTCTTCTTTGGCTTCCCTGATTGCTGCTTCTATAAGGGACTCCTCCTCTTCAACCTGTCCGCCTGGCATCTCCCAGCCTCTGCGTGGACCTTTTATTAATAAGATTTCTTCTTGATCATTGAATACAACTGTAGCTGCTGAAAGAATATGTTTGGGGGGATTCATACCCATTGTTACCTCGCTCTAAATTTATTCTAAGCCCTAATTAATTCTGAATACAGGTCCTTTGGGTGAGAAAGGCAAGTCATTACCCTTGGGCAAAATATAAGCATGGTCTCTTTTAAGGATCAGCTTGTCACAATAACCATCTGTAATAATTAGAAGCGGTCCTTTTTTCGGGAAATCCTCAGCTTGTTGAATCAAATCAATAGCTGGTTGTAAGATCGTTCCCCCTCTTCCCTTCACTTGTACCCGATCCGCGATAGCCTCGGGGGGCATGTAACCTGCATCATAAGGACAAGCATCACAAAAGATAATCCGTGCAAATGGAACATCACGAGCCTGCGCATAACTTGAAATGGCCCCTAATGCTTTGGCCAGAAGCTTTTTATCCATTGAGCCTGAGGTATCTAAAATAACTCCAAAAGTACGGCCATCATCTGCAGCACCGCTATGAACCCACTGTGGTCGAGGGATATCAGGCGTAGAAGATTGACGTCTGCTAATTCGTGAATAAGATCTGGTCTTCTCAAGCGGTGAAAAATAATGATCAAACCACCGTGCAAGCTCTACATCCCATTTAATAGGTGGCTGGCCCAGCGCTCTAATCTCTTCAACTAGGCCTGATGGCAAAAGACCGCGACTTTGCTCTTCATGATACATAAGTCCCTGTTGCATAGCATTTTTACAGAAATCATCTAACGTCTGTCCTTCTCTCGCATCCCAAAAACTTGATGAACCGTTATCTAAAATGTCACCAAGTCCATTCCCTCTCAAGGTTGCCAGTTTCTTATAAGTGCGGATATCTCCGACCATACGATCATAAATCGTTTCAGCAGATAAACCTTTAAGCTCAGGATCTAATAAGAGTCCAATTCGCGGATACTCCCCTACACTCATTTCCACTAGCCATAAATTTATAACGTAGTCACAAGCCACATTCCAAAGATAATGATCTCGACCAAGACATCGCTCGTGATGCTGAAGCCCCGCATGCAGAAGCTCATGCGCCATCACGAAAATACACTCCTCATCGTTTAGTCCAGCTGCAGGGTTCATGAATATTTTGCGATCAATAACGTCAATGGCAGCTATGGAAATATCTAATCGCCGACATATCGCTGGATCTTCTATAATCTCAAAGCCGGCGGCAAGCGCTCCTAATAAAGGATATCTGTCCATAAACCATCGTTTTGCCCGTTGTGGAGCTGTTAAAGAAAGTGCAGGGTCACTAATAGTATTAGCATGTCCTCCAGCAACACTTACTGCATTCGTCACAGCATTAGATAACCCATAAGCAAAATAGGCTTCCCAATCCGGTGCTTTTCCCCAGTATCTTTTGGTGGCATCTCTAACATTCATATCCAGTTTTGAAACACCCGCAGTCCCAAAATATCTGGAGTTGTCCGGAATTCCTTTTATCATAAACTGCTCGTAAAGCTGTTGTTCATCTTTAATTGTAAGATCAATTCGCGACTCCATATCTGCGGGTATTTTCCCAAACTTCAAGTCATTTAAAAACTTTGCTATGTACACATCACATGCAACGTTCCACGCCACTTGATTCTCTTTAATCTTTAAATGTCCAAGACCTAAATGAAGAAAACAATGTGCCAAAACGTACATCCATTCAGCAACCTCGCCACGCCGTTTAGGATGAGTGTAAATATAACCGTTATTAGTGACAATTGCCCAGCCGTCTTCAGGATAGGGACTATTTTCATTATGAATAATCGAAGCTCGAACAGATAACGGCGCAAAAATAGGATGATCCGCGATTAACGAACATGCTTCGTTAAAATTTTTCAAAGCGGGATTATCTGGAGTTGTTTTTTTAGCCATATTTACCCCCGCTCTTTTATTGCAAGACGTGGTAAATCACGTACAATTTCAACCATTAACCAATCTGGAATATTATCACTTTGCTCCTGCTTAGCAACTACTAGCTGTGCAATTTCAAAGCTAATGACGGACAGGTCTTTAATCAGCTTTTTAACCGTATGTGCAAATTGGCGATGTCCATCTCGTACGTTATCTTTAATCGGAGGGAGTTCTTTGATAATCTGGGCACGCAAGGATTGCGCCAGAAAATACAGGAGATCCCGATCTTCTGGAGCCGTTGGAAATGAGGATTTACCATCTATAATTTGATTAAGTTCATATTTTCCAGTTAGATTTTTATAAAAAGCCCTGAATTGTGTGGCGTGAGAAGGTGTCAGTGAGCCATTCGCTAAAATCCCCACGGTATCCACATTTACATCATCGCCAAACTCATGTAGTGCATCACTAAGCATATGCCAAGAGCGTGGCGTGGAGAAAGGCTCTTCAGTCTTTGGAGGTGCACTCCACAAATGATCGGGACGCAATTCCAGATATTCAATAACCATAGGATGAATGCTATGCTCATATGCCCAAGAGATCCAATTCTGAAACGATACATTTAACTGTATATGGAACATCCGATTGATAAGCGCGGAGGACATAGGTTTAACAATTGCACTATCTTGTGCACGGTTACCAGCTCCTATTACTATAGAGCCCTCAGGTAGGTGATAATCGCCGATGCGGCGTTCGTGGATGAGACTATAAAAAGCTTTTTGCACCTCTTGAGAACAGGCATTAAGCTCGTCTAGGAACAAACAATATGGTTCATCCCGAGCAATCATTTTTGGAGGACAGAATTGGCTCTTACCGTTAACGATTTGCGGGACTCCAATGATGTCTTCAGGTGCTAATTGAGAACCTAATAGTGACACACAAGGAAGACCCACCTGATCAGCAAAAGCTTCTACTAGCGAAGATTTCCCAATACCAGGCGCCCCCCAGATAAAAACAGGGCGAATCACAGAAACGTTTAGAAGTACTTGCATAAGTTGAATAGGTGTTACAGGAGTTGCTAGATTCAAATAAATGCTCCTTTTTAATGAAATAATAATAAAGATAACTATACACAGTATAACAAATAATTCATTAGCTCAGGAACGAACTTCAACAACAACACTCTATTTCATTCGAAAAAAACAAACCTTTTCTTGACGAGATATAAAAAAGGATGATATATTGTTTCACGCTTTAATAATTAAGTAGTTAATCATTTAGTTGTTATCTAAAATTTAATGGAATTACTTATTCCGCCCTATTTCATAACTTTAGGAGGCGTGATTTGGCTAATAATGAAGATTTTCTTCAGATTTCTACTATGTTCAAATCCTTTTTAAAAGGAATCTCCCAAGATTGGAACAAACAAGACTACCCCTTAAATATTACACAGTTCAAAACCCTCAGGACTTTATCTAAGAACGGTCCACAAAACGTATCACAGATTGCTGCAGCTCTGGGTATTACCTCAGCAGCAATTACAGGCGTAACAGACCAATTAATCGCTGAAGATTACGTAAATAAGGAACGCGCCAAAGATGATCGAAGGGTTGTACACATCACCATTACGCAGAAAGGAGAAGCAACGATTAAAGAGGTGCAGGAACGCCATCAAGAACTTATGGAATCTTACTTTAAGATACTGCCCGATGAGGATATTGAGCATTTAAGAAGAATTTTCGCAGTAATAATTTCTGATTTAGACAAGAGATAAAATTTAAAAAGTGGCGGGGAAACAATCAAATGGAACATTTATCCAGCAAACGAAAACTTAGTATTATGATAGCAATAATGGCTGCAATGCTGTTCGCAGCGATTAATCAGACAATTACAAGTACTGCTATGCCGCGTATAATCGCAATTCTTGATGGCATGGATTACTATACTTGGACTATTAACATTTACTTATTAACATCAACAATAGCAACCGTTCTTGTCGGTAAGTTATCTGATATGTTCGGACGTAAACCCTTTCTATTAGCAGGTATTCTCTTATTTATGGTTGGGGCTTTTCTGACAGGTACATCTTCCGATGTTTATCAATTTATCATTTACCGTGGGATTCAAGGGGTAGGTGCAGGTATTATTCAATCCACCGCATTTACTGCCGTAGGTGACTTATTCCCTCCGCGTGAACGTGGTAAATGGATGGGGTTGATGATGGCAGTATTCGGCTTCTCCAGTGTGCTTGGACCAACGCTTGGAGGCTTTTTGATTGACAATATGGATTGGCATTGGCTGTTCTGGATCTTCCTACCGCTTGGTGTAGTAGCCTTCGTGATGATTCTTACCTTATTTCCTAAAGGCAAACGCGGGGAGTCAACAAGCATAGACTATTTAGGTTCCTTGCTAATGACAACTACCATCGTGCCTCTACTGCTTGCCTTCACCTGGGCAGGTACAGAATATGATTGGGGTTCTTCGCAAATTCTCGGCCTGTTGGCGGGAACGGTCGTTTCGGCACTTCTCTTTATTTTGGTCGAATCCAAAGCTAAAAATCCAATTCTTCCGCTTCATCTATTTAAGAATAGCGTAGTTACCATATCTAATATTATTGGTTTTATTATGAACTTCGGTATGATGGGAGCTATGATCTATCTTTCCTTCTTCGTACAAGGTGTTCTGGGGATCTCCGCGACATATGCAGGGTATGTTACTATGCCAATGTCGATCGTTATGGTTGTAGCCAGTGCCCTTACCGGACAAAAGATGGCGAAAAAAGGGAAGTATAAACGTTACGCATTAATTGGAATACCCATTATGATTGCTGGTATGACAATTATGGTATTTATGAATAATGTACCGATGGCTGTCCTAAGTATGATTGTGTTTGGTCTTGGGTTAGGATTGGGAATGCCAGTATTCTCACTAGCTACTCAAAATGCGGTTTCACACACAGAACTGGGTGTAGTAACGGCCTCCTCACAATTATTCCGTAATTTAGGCGGTACGATCGGTATCGCAGTCATGGGTACCGTTATGTCAAATAGTCTTACCAAAAACTTGAAGGAAGCTCTGCAATCGTCATCAGCACCGGATTTCACACAGATAGATCCAAAACTTGCTGAGCAAATGCTCTCCTTCGCTAATCCACAGGCATTAATGAACAAACCATTGCTTGAACAGACTCAAGCTAGTCTGCCAACCGATGTACAGCCTATCTTCTTACAAATGATTGAGGGTATCCGTGACGCTTTAGGACAGACATTGTCATCCGTGTTCTTAACCGGGACCATTGTGCTTGTTGTAGCTTTCGTGCTTGTCTTCTTCCTGAAGGAGCTTCCACTTCGTACTTCTAACCAAATGCCAGTTCCTGAAGAAGCTGAACAGGACCCGTCAAACATGAAATCTTCAAAACTTGCAGTGGATAAAGCCTAACCGCAAATTACTTTGAAGCTGACTATAAAACAACAAAAACTGCAACGTACTCATGCGTAACTGAGTAAGTTGCAGTTTTTGTGTTGATCTATTATTTTACAGGTGAAAGCTCATCTTCTGTTACCCACTTATGATTTTTCACTTCATCTCCACCCGTAGTAGGTTTGTAATTAATCATATAGACAGTGGTTTTTTCTGCTGAGTTAATCTGAGCCGTTGCACCCTTCATATCCTTCATATGATCAGATTCCATAATAACCTCTGAGCCTGGTTGATAGGATATATCATCTGCTTCTTTTATTTCTTCATGAATAATCCACTTATGATTTGTGACCGGCTGACCTCCTGTAGTAGGTCTATAGGAAACATTATATGCTGTCGTCTCATAAGCTCCCACAATTGTCGCAATGGCTCCCTTCATCCCTTCCATATGGTCAGTTTGGATCACAGCTTCACTTCCTACTTTGTAAGTAGGGTTCTCCGCTACCCGCAGATCTTTTGGAACTTCACCTGAACTTGAATGTGAGTTATGTTCCATTTGTGTATCGTTAGAAGACATTTGATTGCCATAGCTATTGTCATTACTACAAGCACTTAAGCTGAAAGCAGCTGCAACGACTAGTAGAAATAATTGCTTTTTCATATAAAAGACCTCCGAAATTTTATCTGCCTATAAGTATTATTTTACCCATTTCAGAAAATCACAAACGGAACTAAGAGTTCACAGTTTGTAAAACAGTAATTTATTTTCCATTAAATGAGTGTTGTCTCAATGATTAAACTATATTTATAATGTTTTCTGAAAGGAGGCTACTATAATGAAGACTAAAATATTCACTTTGTTGCTTCTTTTGGGTCTGGTGAGCATGGCTACTATGATCGGTTCTGCTAATGCAGCTCCGGTATTAACCATAGGAAGTTCTTCAGGAGATGTATGGGATCTACAATATAGATTAAAAACCCTTGATTTCTATACTGAGCCCTTAGATGGGGTATACGGATCACAAACGAAAGCAGCGGTTACTAGTTTTCAAAAGGCCTATGGAATAAGCGCTGATGGAATTTCGGGGACAAAAACTTGGAATATTTTAAAAAAACACACGCTTAATATTAATGAAATGGATATTTTGGCTAAAGTTATCTACAGTGAGTCTCGCGGTGAGCCTTATGTAGGACAAGTTGCAGTGGGTGCAGTAGTCATGAATCGTATACAATCAAGTCAATTTCCTAATAATATTAAAGAAGTTGTATTCCAAAAAGGAGCTTTCACAGCCGTATCTGACGGCCAGTATTGGCTTACACCAAATCAGACAGCTTATTTAGCTGCTCTTGATGCTGTTCGGGGTTGGGACCCCACAAACCATTCAATCTATTATTTCAATCCGGATACAGCAACAAGTGCATGGATCTGGTCACGTCCGCAAAACTTGAAAATTGGTAAGCATATATTTGCGAGTTAAACGCATCAAATAGCTAAGATCAACAAAAGCCGATCTAACTATGATAGTTAGATCGGCTCTTCAATTCCAAGCACTAAAGCCATATTAATCTGCCCTACTTCGTCCTTATGGTTATACCCCAATTTATTATAGATTCTGATCGCATTTCGATTTTCTTTATCTGCTGCTAGAAAACTCCGCTTAGCGCCGTTGTTATTCCCCCAGCGTATACCTTCAACAGCTAACTTATGTCCGATACCTTGGTTATGATATTTCGGATCTACAGCTAATTCTCTAAGCCATAACACAGGTCCCTTTTCATTTTCAAATCCGTAGATGTTCAATAAACATACTCCAACAATGCTTTTATTCAATTCTGCTACAAGAATACAAGAATGATCCGATTCATTCCATGTTTGTATGAAATCCAACTCTTCACCATAGAAACCTCTTGAAAGATTTATACATGCTTTGGTGATCATACTAACCTGTAAATAGTCTTTAGGCTCAATGTTTCTTATGAATGGTGATTCTGCTTGATCGGTGATCTTCTTTGAGATATCCTCATTCCAGAAATCAATAAACTGACTAACTATCTTGAACCCCAAAGACTCCATAACTGGCATGAGATCTGGATGTATAAATTCGATATACATTCTATGAGTTCCACCCACAGGTAATTGAATAAACTTACTGGTCAGATCTATTAGTGCAGTCCTAAATAATTCTGTAGACTCGGCAGCCCAGTGAATATTATGACCCTCATCAACCGATTTACATAATATAAACACACCAGGTTCATCAATAAGAATATCCTCAGGCGCCTGTAGTTCCAGCTCTTCAACATCCAAATATTGCAAAGAACTGTACTTATAAGCTTTCGCTTTTAGGAATGAATTCTTAAACATAACTTCGAAATAATCCCCTTTTATGGATTCGATAATTTTGATTGGTTACTAAATGTAAAAATCATCTTTAATTCATCATCATATGACTTCCCGCATTCCTCTAAATAACTATCACCAGTGTATTCTTTTAAAGTTTTCCTCCAAAAATGCTGTGCTCTCCCATTTGTGCCCGTGGGATTTGTTTGCAACTCCCAGTTACCCAAATGAAGCTTAAAGACTTCCTTAGCTGCATATTCAGCAATTCCCTTACCACGGAAGGGCCGTAGAATAAAAAATTCATTCAAATAGAATTCACAAGCAGACGGTGTGTAAGGCGGTGTAGCAACTAATGCAAACCCTACTGGAATATCATTTTCTTTTATTAAATAAGGATACAAAACGCCAGCTTTCTCCCACCAAATGTCGAAGACTTTATTCTGTTCCTTCAGTGTCTGTGTCTCGTCCTCCGCGAATACCCCGTATTGATTAGGAATCGTCCCCCATATTTCTGATAGATCGTGTAAGTATAGTGGGTAGAGGTTGTTAATAATAAACTTCGAGGCACTATCAGTTAAGGTGATTGTGATATTCATATCGTTACCTTCCTACCTTCTATCGAATTTTCGAATATATTAATGGAGATCACTCAAATAACATTCTGTATAATTATCTTTTGTATACTCTGTAAGTACTTTCCGTTAAAATATTATGGCAGAATAACTTTTTATCTTCAACGGTTCAGGAACAAACTTAATCTCCATCATCCCCCACAATTTCTTCTCAATAATTACTTCTTTTCTCAGTATAATTACGACCTCGCTCTAGTTATATGCCATATTCGATTAGAATTAATTTTTATATAATGTCACCATTTATATTTGATAATTAAGTTAAGCGTACCTGTACTTCTATATACTCGACTCGCCTTAACTTCTGCGGATATAGTACAAACCTCTAGCATATTATAATTGTATAAAAATGGGAGGTGTGCTCAGATATGCCGGATCCTTTTGTTTCGAGATCTCTAGATGAAATACGATTCTGGTCACGAATCATGAAAGAACACTCTTTTTTTCTTAAATTAGGGTTTCGTTGTGAAGACACGCAACTAATTAATGAAGCAAACCATTTCTATGCCACATTCGAAGCCATAGAGAATAGATCACTCGGATTTACTGTGGATTCTGATCCAGCAGTAATACGGAAGTTTAATGAGGAAGTTCATAGTGCAGCTTCACATATCTGGGCGTTCAAAAGAAAAATACTAGGTCTAATTCTACAATGTAAGCTTCCAGGCGGAACGAACTTCCCCTTATTAGTGGATCATGTCAGTAGGGAAGCCAACTATTTTCGAAATCGACTGGAAGAACTGAATCAGGGTAGGTTAGATCCTTTACCAGACGCAATTATTAATGAAAATGTATTCTTCCTACGTATAATGGCAGACCATGCTAAATTCATTGGTCATTTATTGGACCCCTCTGAACGTCAACTTGTTGAACAAGCAAGAAATTTCAGCCATGACTTTGATGTTTTGCTGTATCAAGCTATTGATCTTAGCTCCATGCGTCCTCAATCCCAAACCAAACCCCTGCTCAGTCAGCAACTTGACGAGAATAAAGTCTCAGTTAAATCTCTCCGTGACTTTAAGAAAACGGCACGAGATCTTATTGAGGAATGTCGAATAAAGAGCATCATCCATCCATTGCTTGCGGATCATGTATTCCGAGAAGCAGAACGATTCCTGTATATAATTGATGCATTTGAAGCCTCTTTGAATATGAATAAACAAATCGTATAGCATTACATATTTAATGGATAGGGCGACAACTTGTATCAAAAAATACAGGTTGTCGCCCTATCTATCTTTATATTTGACTTCATTAATTCAGTAATCCATTCCCAATCGATGTATAGAGATTTAAAGCACAAAAAGTAGTTGGTATTTGAGAAAAAACACTTTATAGTAAAACTCAGGGAGGAATAGTAAGTTTATGGAATACGGGATTGCTACCAGTAAATACAAAATCAATAGATAAGGATGATTGAAAATGAAAAGGTTTGGTCGATATTTGATACTATGCACTATGGTTATTGCTCTATTAATGCCATCCACTGTGTTTGCTGCTGATAAGAAATTGCTCAACGAAGCGAGTATTACTTTGTCTAGTGATGTTATTCCCGTGGGTGGAACCACAAAAATAAAAGTTCGCTTACTAGCCGAAATGACCAGTCTTACATATGCAAAATTGACACCTGAAGTTTCTGATGAATCTATACTTACCATTGAATTGGATGGTTACTCAGATTATATTATTACAGGAGTTCAAGAAGGTTCTGCAGAAGTAGTCTTCAACATTCCTGGTTGGTCTGAAGAAAGATTCCCTATTACCGTTCTATCTGAGGCAGATTATGAAGAAAAGATGAAAACGCCACAAGAAGTAATAGATTTCACAACCTATTCTAATCAAATAGCAGCGATTTTTAAATTTGACGAAATTGCCTCTGAGGCATATGTAAAGAACAGAATAGATACAGGTAACAATAGAAAACAACGCTATACAGCGTTTAATAATGTGATCATTCCCAATTACACTAAGTTGGTAATAGAGGCGAAAAAGATCAAAGCACCCAATACAGAATTGCAGGCGTTACATGAAATCTATTTAAAAGCGATTAAGTTGCAATTAGAAGCAATGACAATGATGAAAGAAGCACTATACAAAACAAAGGTTTCTAGTACAGCTATTAATGCCGCAAATAAAAAGATGGATGAAGGCGTGAAGTATGAAGGACAGTTTGTAGATGGGATCAATAAATATCGGAAAAAATATGGTATTTAAGATTAAATTATAATTAAATTCCAAAAACCACGTCAGAGTTTCCTCTAACGTGGTTTTTTTGGATGATAAGCTATTTTTTTGAATAAACAATTTTCTTGATACTATCTCTAGAAAGGCAATATTCATCTGAAAGCTGGTCAACCGTTGCACCAACAGCAAATCTTAGACAGATTTCGATATTTCTAGATCTTAAGTATTTTCTGCTCCCTGATTTTTCGCCCCATTTTACATGTGATTCTTCTGGCTTAGGGATATAAACCATACCACCGTTGATATATTTCTGAATTTCCTCTAATAATTCTTTTGGGAAAATCGTATCTGCATTTACATATTTCATAATCGCTCTGCTCCTTAAACTTTTTAATGAGTTTGAAGGTAGCAAAGTCTATTCTGTAAACAACCCATGCACACTGCACTAGCGGTAAACTCAATTTTTCGCTCTATACAAACAACCGCCGTTGTTTATAAGTCTAGACTTTGCATAGAGCTGATCGCTAATCTTCTCACGATTGTACACCCTCCTTTTTATTGTGTAGTTACTTGTTCCAAAATACGCTCAGCTGTCTTTTCTCCATTCGCAATACAATCCGGAATACCAACTCCATAATAAGAGCATCCGGCAAGGATAACATTAGGATACCTATCTGTCATCTTCTTCTCTAAGGATACTACAATTTGATGATGAAGTTTATGGTAATTTGGCATTACATCATGCCATTTGGTCACATCATAGGTAGCTGGCTGTCCTGTTATCCCGAGACTGGTCTGTATATCTTTCAAAGCCACCTTCAATAGTTCCTCTTCAGATAGCTTGATCAACGAATCATAATGAGGGTTTGAGCTCTTATAAAAGAGTCTGACAAGCAGACGCTGTTGTCCTGACGTATGCTCCCACTTGCGACTTGTCCACGTACACGCATTACATAGAACATCATCGCTGTTGGCAGTGATGAACCCTGTGCCATTCGCAGGCAACTGACTATCAGGGATATTAAATCCTAAATATACACTAATCATTGAACTATTATATAACTGATTGAAATCTTCATTTAGTTCTTCGTCTTGAAGTAGCGCTTGTGCAGTAGAATGCATCGTTCCAAGTACGACAACATCGGAGTCTATGATTCGTCCATCTGCCAAAGTTACCCGGTACTGCTCTCCACGTTTCTCAATTCTCTCGGCACGAATCCCTTTGATGATCTCCGAATTAGAAAGATGTTCTTCCATAGAATCGATCAAGGCAGATACACCACCCTTGAATGACATGAACTTCTTATCGCCATTTCCTAGAAATTTGGCTTTATTAGCGGATAAACCCTGAATAATACTGCCGTATTCATTCTTATAATCAATCAAATAAGGCAGTGTCGAGGCAATTGTAAGTTCACTCAACTTCCCGGAATATACACCTGAAAGAACAGGTGAAATTTGCTTCTCGACAAGTTCCTTTCCTAAAAAAGCTTCTAGAAAATCACCCACGGAATCGTTTTTCGTAAACTTATTATTGGGTGTGTAGAAATCTTTGAGTGCTTCAACCTTTCCTTCAGCTGAGATCAGTTCTGTAGTAGCAAGCGACTCCATACTGAGCGGAATGCCAAAGACTGCATCTTTAGGAATTTGCTTCAGTTTACCTTCTGTATAAATAAAGGATATTCCTGTCGCGTTATATACAACCTCATTTTGTATACCCAACTCTTCAATCAGAGGTGCAACATTCGTTTTGCGGGTGACCATAGAATCTGCCCCAGACTCCATAATGAAGTCTTCTTGTTTTAGTGTTCTGATTTTGCCGCCCAGTCTATCGCTGGCTTCAACCAAAATAATTTTTACATCTAGCTTATTATGCTCTATAGATTTCTGTAAATAGTAAGCGGTGGACAATCCAGTAATTCCCCCGCCAATCACGACAATTGTTCTCAATTCGTTGACACCTACCTCGTGGTTATAATCTGTATCAATTCAATTGTGTACATTATATCATAGGATTTTATAAGAATTTACATACCAACGTGTCAGATATGACACAAAAAAGCCGCGTTAAACGCGGCAATGATGGATAATAGTTATATATTTTCCTGTTTCAATGCATCGATAATGTTCTCTTTTTTCACTTTTGAGCTTGAATATAACATGGCTACGCTAACGATGATAAACACTGCCAAAATGACGCACAAGATACTCATCCACGGAAGTGTGAATCCATAAGAGAAGCTGCTCATCATTGATCTATAGATCAAGTACATAATAACGATACTAATCGGAAGCCCGTATAGTAGTGACTTTATTCCATAAAAAACACTTTCGTAATTAATCATTTTATTAAAACCATTTGGTGTCATCCCCACAGACTTCAGCATTGCGAACTCTCTTTTACGAAGGGATATGCTGGTTGATATCGTATTAAAAATATTCGCAATTGATATTAAAGTAATCAAAGCAATAAAACCATAGGTGAAAATAGACATTAACATGATCATCTGCTCACTATTTTGTCTATTTTGATACACATTTTGAACATAGATATTACGCTCTTTCATTTCCTCTATGGCTTGCTGTGTCGCTAATGGGTCTGTGCTGTTCAAGTTAAGCCGACTTTGAATATCTTTACTCATCGTATCATTTGTTAGTTTATCGAAGACTTGTTCAGAGACGATGATGTTTATTCCACCAACCATTGCTGAATGTACACCCATGGGACGTTTATCAGTTAGAGCGGCAATTTTTACGGGTAATAAATCCGTCGCTTTTTTTGTATCCCAATCCGTATAAAAAAGATCAAGCTTTTGGCCGACTTCAGAGTGAAAAGCTTTGGTCTCGACAATTTTTTTGGCTTTCTCATCCTCAAAAGTAACCGTATCATTCACAATAGCAGTCATCTGATCAAGCTTCGTTAGTTGTTCATAATTTGTGCCGACCGTTTCTGCATAGGTTTTCAAACTCTGTTCATTTAGTGCATAAATCTGAATGTAGTAAGGATATTTCCCGTTCTTTAGAACACTCTTATCCGCCTGCACAATCTCTTGCAATTCTTTCGCCATATTTTTTTCATCAATCCATGAACTCACACTAAGTTCCCTAGTCACATTATATTCCGTTATATTAGGTAATTTGGATATCGATTTCGTCAACCGATCCACTTTTTGAGCGTCCTCAGTCCCCATATATACTTGGATATCATAGTTCAACCCATCCTGTGAGAGTTCTACCGACCTTGTCATATTAGAAGTGAACGCTGATACAGATAAAAACAAAACGATACTAATGACAAGTGAGAACACGGTTGCTTGGTACCTGCGTTTATTTCTCTTTAAATTCTTCAAACCAATTTCTGCTTCAATACCAAACAATCTGCGCACGAACTTGGATGTTTTCACAGCTTTACCAGAGAGCCTAACATCGGTTGTTTGTCTGATCGCATCAATAGCCGAGATCTTTGAAGCCTTTCTGGCTGGAAGATAAGTGGATATAAAAATTGTCAGTATTGAAACTAAACAAGCGGTTAGTAGAGACAGAGGTGTAACAACTAACGTTAATTTTTCTGTTATGCCTAATACATCTTGAATCATTGAATTGATAAACATAAAAGTGATCCCGATGCCTGCTATTCCGCAAATGATCCCAATGGGGATACTAATTAAACCGATAATCATTCCTTCAAAAAACACTGAATTCTGCTTCTGCCACTTTGTAGCCCCTACGCTGGAGAGCATCCCTAAATGACGTGCACGCTCCGAGACAGAGATCGCAAAAGCATTATAGATTAATGAAACGGAACCAATGATAATCACAACCATAATGATCACTGACAATGAAAGAAGTGTGTTACGTAAGCCATCGTTATTCGTCACACCATAGTAGCGGAGCAGACTATTATTATAAGAGATCGACTCGATATTGTTTTCTTTTGCCAATTCCTCTGCATGCTTGTATATGGAGCTATCCACCTTGTTTAATACTACCGTCGCTGTGGTTTTTTCGGCTGCTCCAATCAAGCTTTCATCCACATAACTTAAGGCAGTATAGCCCGGAGACCATGTTGGTTCCCAAGTAGGACGCTTTATCACTCCCACAATCGTATAGTTCATTGGTTTTTTATGAATAATCTTTTCAAGCAGGGTGTCCTCTTCAGTCCGTAATCGTTCATTCTGAGATAGGGGTTGGCCACTATTTTCACCATCGCTAGTGACACGTTCACCAACATCAAGCGTTAAAGTTTCCCCCATCTTGTAAGTGACTTTTGCATTCTTTGCAATCTCCTCAGAAATGACTACTTCGTGGTTTGTCTTCGGGAGTCTACCTTCCAGCAGTTCAATCGGAAATTGTTTAAAACCAGCTGCATTATATTCCTTGATATACCAATAAGGTTTATTCTCATTCTTCCCACCCTCTAAAGGGGCGTAACCACGATCGTTGGAGATCACTAGTGCTTTTGTCGCATCATCTGTTTCTATCGCTTTGAGCTGAGCTTTAGTAACATTTCTATATTGGACATGCCATTCTCCATTTGTCGAGATACTTTGCTTCTTCATTAATTCCATAAAAGAAAAACCTAAGGTCGCGACAGCCGTTACCATAGCTACAGAAATAATGACTCCAATGATAGTAACCAATGTTCTTCGCTTATTCTGTTTCAAATGTCTTATAGTTAATTTGTTTACGATATTCACGGACGAATCACCTCATCTTTAGCGATCCTTCCATCTTCAATAGTAATGACCCGATCTGCTTGCAAGGCAATACGTTCATCGTGAGTAATAACAATAAGTGTTTGATTATACGTTTTATTAAACATTTTTAATAATTCAATAATTTCACTACTATTCTTGCTATCTAGATTACCAGTTGGCTCATCTGCCAGCATAATTGCAGGATTACTAATTAACGCTCTGCCTATGGATACCCGCTGCTGCTGTCCGCCTGATAGCTGATTCGGCAGATGTTTTAAACGATTGTCCAGATTCAACGCCTTCACGGTATCCGCAAACTGTTTCTTATCCACCTTATGCTGATCGAGCAGTAACGGTAGTGTGATATTCTCTTCGACCGTCAACACCGGTATGAGATTATAGAACTGATAAATCAGACCAATTTGTCTGCGTCTAAAGATCGCCAGTTGTGTTTCATTCAAATCGTAAATATCCGTGTTATCTACAAATACTTTGCCGCTTGTCGGTCTATCCACTCCACCTAATAAATGCAAAATGGTTGATTTTCCTGAGCCGGATGGTCCGATAATCGCTACGAATTCACCTTTTTTAATTGAAAACGATACGTCATCCAGAGCCTTTACTGCAGTCTCGCCTTTACCATATGTTTTAGACAGATGTTCAATCTTTAAAATATCCATTGTTAGACCTCCATTTGTTGATGAGATCAGTATATCTGTCTACAATGACTCTCCAGTGACTCTTAAGTGACATTCTAGTCACTAAGCTATAAGTGTTAAATCACTTGCTTGTAAAATTTGATCTGAAATTGTGTACCCTTCCCTACTTCACTCATCACATCAATCGTTCCGTTTTGTTCAGTGATAATACTTTGCGCCAAGGCAAGTCCAATTCCAACGCTGTCTTCGTTTGCATTTGTCCCCTTGTAGAATCGTTTGAAAATATAGGGGATCTCTGCCTTAGGAATTCCTTTGCCATTATCAGTAATGACAATTTCCGTGAACAGCGTGTTTTCTGCAAAAGAAATCGTGATCACTCCCCCAGCAGGTGTATGCTCTACACAGTTTTTCAGAATATTAATCATCGCCTCAGTTGTCCAATTGTAATCGCCTATGAATGAGGTAGCGTCTTCTCCTTCGATTTGGATCCGTTGCTCCTTAATATCCATTGGAATCAGTATGGGCTCCATAGATTTCTGAACAAGCCTCTTTACTTTTATTGAATCTTTTTTAAATTGAATGGTTCCGGCATCGATCTTTGAGAACTTTAATAATGAAGAAACCAGCCAGCCAATCCGATCGAGCTGAAGACTGATTTTCCGCGTAAATTCCATTCTTTTCTCAACGTTCAGTTCAGGGTCGCTTAATAAATCTGCCATCACGGTCATGGAGGTAAGTGGTGTTTTGAGCTGATGGGAGATGTCGGAGATCGCATTGGTAAGCTTTATTTTATCCTCTTGCAACAGCAAACGCTGCTCCGATAACATCAACGTCACCTTATAAATATCATTTTTCAGAATGCTAAGCTCGCCTTCCTGATTATCACGAACATCGAGCGAATAATTACCGCTGCTAATTTGACGTAGATACCCTGAAAGCTTCTCAATTTCGCGGTATCTCCAGCGGGTAAATAATAAACAACAACCTATAAGCAGAACTGAAGTTACCGCCGTGATCCCCATCGCCCCTGATGAAATAAATGCCGTTACTATAATCGCCAGAAGGCTGATCGTAGACATCGTTAGTAATAACCATCTAAATTCTTTGTTACGTAACATCCTAATCACCAACCTTATACCCTAAACCGCGTACTGTTTTGATTAAGGTGGGCTCTTGCGGGTTATCCTCTAACTTTTCCCGTAAGCGTTTAATATACACAGACAATGTATTATCATTTACAAATTCTCCGGCGACATCCCAAATCCGCTCTAACAATTGATTTCTGGAAAGGACTTGTCCCACATGATTAGCAAATATCAGAAGCAGACGATATTCTAATGCTGTTAGCAGAACTTCATTGCCGTTCTTATACACTTTTCCTTCTAGCGTATTAATCCGTACATTCTCTAGTTCAAAATTAGACGGGGTCTGAGCCTGCTTGTTATATCTCCTTAACACCGATTTAATGCGTGATAACAGCTCACGAATCCGAAATGGCTTAGTTATGTAATCGTCTGCTCCCATATCAAGTCCCATCACTACATTGACCTCATCATCAATCGCAGTTAAAAAGATGACCGGAATATCGCTCCGTTCCTTCACGATCTTACACAGATCATATCCGCTGCCATCCGGTAGAGAGAGATCAAAAATGCAAAGTGTTACTTCAGATATCTGCTCCGCCAACACCCTCCTAGCAGAGGTTGCATCATAACATAAAATAGTTTCAAAATGATCCTGCTGCAAGGAATATTCAAGTCCTGACGCAATGGTTCTATCGTCCTCTACGAGCAATATTTTCATATATGTTCATCCTAACCTAATAATTTGCGAAACCGTCATATTGAAAAAGCGCTACACTTATATTGATGAATTTGCTGAAATCCTAAACGAAGAGCTAGCTTTTGGGAAGCTTCATTATCTAATGAACAGTCCCAATAAGGTGTAAAACCATTTGCAAGTATATCTCCCGCTACTAAAGCCGCTAAATGGGTCCCCACTCCTCTATTCTGATACTTGGAGAGGGTTTCAATTCCGATAGCATGAGTATCCACAGTAACGAAACTAGAATAACATACACCAATGATCTCAGCTCCCTCAATAGCAGCATATCCATAGCCTGTTGCCTTAAAGCCTTTTTTCGATGACCAGAATAAATCAATATTCTCATGTACAAATTCCATGTGCTTTAAATCTAAGTTCTCCCAATCCTGTATTTTAAGATTTATAGTTCTAATCCCATTATTAAGGGACTCAGCGGGCTTGTGGAATAACTTGAACACCATTTGTTCAAAAGGATATAGCTTCCTAGAAGGAAACATCAATGCCAGATCCCATTCATCGTGTTGACCTGAGACTTCAAAATACTCCAGCCCAAGCTTTTTCATCCTCGGTGCAATATGACTGGATACATAACTATCTAAGCTTTTGATAAATATCCCATTGGTGTGATCGCCTATAATATAAAATCCTTGCATCCCCTTACTCCATACCAACGCGCTTTTCGGTGTTACAAGTTGATCTACAAAAATCCAGCCCGGATTATTTCCCTCGATGATGGAGAGAATTTCAGGATGAATAAGAGCACCTGTAAGTAACGGTTTCACTTCAATAAAATCCTGTTGAGATAATTCAAGCATATGAACACTCCTCGCCAACAATTTATCTAAATAACTGAGCAATACTTAAAAGAATAATTCCCCTTTGTATATTCTATAAGATAATTCAACAGATTGCTTATTATTAAATCCGATCCGGGTATCCTAAATAAAAAAGAATTGAACCCAATGCTTAACGCACAGGCCCAATCCTTTATTTGGAGTATCCATAATGACCGAAATCAGCTTGCATTATTGACCTATCATACCACCGTCGACTGTATATAGAGAACCCGTTACGAATGAAGCCTCATCCGACAGAAGGAAGTTCATCACAGCGGCAACTTCTTGCGGTTCACCGTAGCGACCCATTGGTGTTGCAGCTTCGTTAGCTGCCTTGTATTCTTCTGCACTTCCGAAATTATTCTCAATTTTACGCATCATTTGTGTATTGATCGTTCCTGGCAGTACCGCATTAACACGAATGCCAAGTGGTGCAAGCTCATTTGCAGCTACGCGAGTCAGACCAATTACAGCATGCTTAGACATAATGTAAGGGGCCATGCCTGGTGCGCCCATGAGTCCTGCCAGAGAAGAAGTGTTCAGAATAGCACCTGAGTTTTGTTTTTTCATCACAGGAATTACATAGTGTAGTCCAAGAAATACACCACGTACATTGACGTTGTATACAAGATCAAGTGCTTTGACGTTAAGCTCTTCGATTTGACCTGCTGGACCTTCAATTCCGGCATTGTTTGCAAAATAATCAATGGCACCAAATTTTTCTACCGCTTTATTAACATAATTCTGAACGTCTTCTTCATTAGAGACATCCGCAGCTACAGCTAAAGAGTTAGATTCATTTAAGCCTAAATCTTGGATAACATTTTTTATCGCTTCTTCATTCAGATCGACAAGTACAAGATTCAGTTTACGATCAGACAATCGACGGGCAAGCTCCTTACCGATTCCTCCTGCAGCTCCAGTAATTACAGCAGTTTTTACATATGATTCACTCATTGTATATTCGCATCCTTTGTTATGAATTGGCTATATATTATAGTCTTAGGAGATGGGATAACCTATCTCTATTACTAGAGTACACCCCATTAGTTAATCTGTTCAATAATCAGAATTTTAATCAATGTCGCCTAACCAACAGAACTGATCTCTGTGTTTACTTATGTCTAAATCTTGAACATTGGCTGATCTTTTGTTACTTTTAAAGTAGGAATTATAAATGAACGATAAAAAGATCATAGCTGGGGGTAGTTTTTTTGATACAGGAAGAGCATGAAGACAGAAGAACCAGAAGAACACGCCAAGCTCTGAAATCTGCATTCATTGAACTAATATTGGAAAATAGTTATGATTCAGTTACGATATTGGACGTGACTAATCGAGCGGATTACAATCGAGGGACTTTTTATAAGCATTTTGAGAGTAAAGAGGCTTTGCTTAACGAAATACATGATGAATTTCTACAGGGCATAGGTGAAGCGCTAATAGACCCTTATGAGGGATTGGATCGTATTGAGGCAACAGAGGTTTTCCCTTCCATTTTGCAATTGTTCGAATATATTGAGGGGCATAAAGCTGAGTTTTTGGCCTTATCCGCTGTGGAACGAGGGAAAATGACTGTTGAACTGTTCGACCGTTTACGGGAATCCATGCGTGAGGATATGCGGATTGAGATAGAAGCTGATGCTGCTCCCGTGGATTATGAAATTATGTTGAGTTACCAAATGTCTGCTACAGTAGGTGTCATTATGCACTGGGCTGAAGTCAATTTCAAATATTCGGCGAGCTATATGGCAGAACAGTTAATTACACTGGTTAACAGCAAAATAGACCATATAGCGTTTATGAAAAAATCAAATGGATAAGAAACGAAACGCAAGCAGCTAATACGGAAACAAAAATTCAAGAAACCAGAGCATTGAGAGATGATCTCAAATGCTCTGGTTTTTTAGTGTAGCAGTGCTCTACTCAGCGAATATCTTTTACTCGAATATTATTTCCTAACAGACTGGCATCACTACTTAATTTAAATGTAGGGTAATTTGCATCTGCTTCAAGTCGCATCTGTTCATCAAATAAAGATTCCTGTTGACGATCAACAAAAAATGTAAAAGGCTCTTTCTGAACTTCAATATCTGTAGCATAGGGTTCACTAATGATCTGAATTACGATCACGCCATTACAACCACAACCCTCTGTATCGAAGAACAATTTAAAATCACCTGGCCGTTCCCCAAGGTTCTCTTTTAACTTATCTACTGTTAGTGCGTTTAGTTCTATGTGCATAAGATACTCTACTCCTTATTTTGTAATTTAGACTACCCTTCAATCGATTCATCGTTGCTTGCCCCAGGCGGGACAATTGGATAGACATTTGTTTCTTCGATGACATCAAATTCCATAATAGCAGGACCTTCGGTATTCATAGCATGTTGGATTATGGCTTTAGCCTCTTCTTTAGTGCTGACTTGATAACCTTGTGCACCAAAGGATTTAGCGAGTGCGGCAAAGTCAGGTGAACTAATCTGTACGGCTGAGTATCTTTTGTTCAAGAATAGTTCCTGCCACTGACGCACCATTCCTAAATAACCATTTTTCAAAATAACTACTTTTACATTGAGCTGCAAATCTACAGCTGTCATGATTTCCTGCATATTCATTTGAAAGCTTCCATCCCCACTTATACATACAACCTGCCGTTCCGGAAAAGCAACTGCTGCTCCAATAGCTGCAGGAAACCCGTAACCCATAGTACCCAATCCTCCAGAGGTTAGAAAGGTACGCGGCTTTTTAAAATTATAGTGATGTGCTGTCCAGATTTGATGTTGTCCTACATCCGTGGAAATAATAGCATCGGAGACAGTTGCATGATCAACGTACCGAATAACGTCTTGAGGTGTCAATCTCGATTCATGATGATCTCTAAATGGTTGAATTGGACATCTGCTCCATTCATTGATCTGGTCATGCCATTCAGGAATCTTTCTATCTGATAAGCGATTAAGCATTTCCTGTAATACGTTTGTTATAGAATCACAAAGAGCTAGATCCATCTCTATATTTTTATCAAATTCAGCTTCATCTATGTCCACTTGGATTTTATACGAATGAGGAGAGAACGCTCTGCGTTTTCCTGTTACACGATCACTAAATCTGACGCCTAGACAAACTAGAACATCAGCTGCTTGTATAGCGCGGTTCGCGGCCACCGTTCCATGCATACCTACCATTCCTAAGTGCAATGGATGATCAGATGGAAACGCCCCTATACCCATCAGAGTAGAAGCAACTGGAAGATCGAGACGTTCTGCCAAATTAAGCAATAAGGAAGGGGTTTCACCTGCTACACATCCCCCGCCGATCAATAGTAAGGGTCTGGCAGCATTCCGAAGTTTCTCCGCCATCGTATCCAAGTCATTCCCATTAGACTGATTAGCAACTGAATATCCACGAATAGAAACAAATGATTGTTGTTCGGAAATTTCGTATATTATTGGAGTTGTGTCCATCATAACATTTTTAGGCAGATCAATAAGAACAGGGCCAGGACGTCCTGTAGTTGCCAAATAAAAAGCTTCATCAATGATGCGTGGGAGATCACTCTTATTCATTACTATGTAATTATGCTTCGTGATGGACATGGTCATGCCATAAATATCAACCTCCTGAAAGCTGTCTAATCCAATCATATCCGTGGGGACCTGACCAGTTAGTACGATCAGTGGAATGGAGTCCATAAAAGCTGTCGCTATTCCAGTTATAGCATTGGTGGCTCCAGGACCACTAGTTACGAGTGTAACGCCTACACTTCCTGTCGCTCTCGCGTAACCATCTGCGGCATGTACTGCAGCCTGTTCATGCCGTACTAAAATATGCTCTAATCCTTCACAATCGAACAATGCATCATATACAGGCAGTACGGCCCCACCGGGGTAACCAAAAATCGTTGAAACACCTTTCCTCAATAACAAGTCTACTAACAATTCCGCTCCCGACATTAGATAATTTCTCCTTTCCTTCTATGCTCCAGATTTACTGCTTTGGCAAAGTATAAATCGATTTTCTTCTCCTCTCGTGTGACTGCCATCACTTCTAATTTGACAGTCATGCGTCCGAGAATAGGTTATTCATAACAAAAAAAAGCATGAACCCTTATGGGTCCACGCTTACAAATTTATTAGCTCTATTTAGAGGATTGATTTAAGCCGACTTTTGAGTCTCCCGGGCACCGCCTAGCTTAAACACTAGAATACCGCCAACAATCACAAGTACTCCGACCAACTGCTTCCAAGTGAAAGGAACCTTCTCAAGCCCTAACCAGCCGAGGGAATCCCACAATAAAGCGAATCCAAGCTGAGAGATTAACACGATAGAGATCGCATAGGTTGGTCCAAGCCGCTTGGTCCCTTGCACGAGACAGATTACAACTCCCACTCCGATCAATCCGCTGATCCAATACCAGGGCTCCATGTTTCGCAAAGTAAATATACGGTTGCCTTCAAAGATAAGACTCATGATAAAAGAAGCCAGAAATCCCATGCCTAACACTAATGTCGTTGTAGCCCAAGATCCAACCTTCTCATTAACCTTCGTATTAAATATATTTTGCAGGCTCACTAGTGAGCCCGCGATAAGCGCTAATATCAAACCTATAATCATAACTTCATTCCTCCATTTATCGATTATCCATCAGGATCATTTAGAATTTCAGGATCACGACGCCAGCAATCATTAACGCGATACCGATAAATTGTGGCAGTCTCATCTTTCGTTTTTCCATCCCGAACCAGCCTTTAATATCGATGATGAAGGTCAAGCATAGCTGAGCAATCAGCAATGTGGATATCGTAAACGTTACACCAATCTGCTGAATAGCTGTTACCTCACTGAAAATAATGACTGCGGCAAAGGCGCCGCCAATCAAATATAAAGGTTTTACCTGTTTAAAGCCCTGTGATTTGCCATCTCGGACGAATAGCAGGATTAATAAGGACATTATAAACCCAGTTAGCTGTGTAATTGTCGCAGCTTGCCAAGTCCCAATATCTTGACTAATTCGAGCATTAGATACTCCTTGCAGAGTGATACAAGCCCCCGCTAAAAACGCAAATATAATTCCTCTCATTTCTCTCTCTCCTCAACTTCGATCTCTTACATATTAAAAAGCAATTCAGGCCTTTAAAAAAGGACATCTGTCCTAAACCAAAATAAACGATGTTGTTGCCCCTATAAGCCTTTCATATATTTTCAAAAAAAAGACCGCCTCAAGCCATCTCTTAGGCTTAAAACGGGCTTTCAGAACTTTAAATTGTGGATTAGGAAAGTAATTTATGCTCATGCAATTGATCAAAAATGATCTGTGTAACGACTGAAACACCATTTCGATCCTTATAAGATAACCAGGATAACTCTTCAATTTCCGACGCAGGACTAAGTGTACCTTCAAAATCGGCGATATAACATGTCATTTTAACTATGACGCCTTCAGCTTTACCGTGAGCTTCCGCTTCAAAGGTTCCAAAATAGGAGATGGTTTCTGTTTTAATACGAACAGAGATCTCTTCCTCGATTTCGCGCACGAGCGTCTCCTCGTCTGTTTCTCCAGCTTCTCTTTTTCCTCCAGGCAAATAATAGGTATCTTTCCCTTTGGAACGCGCACACAAAACTTGTCCATTCTGAATATGAATCCATGCAATTTTATCAATGATTGTAGTCATACAGTTCTCCCCATATTTTTTTCTAATAATTATATCATACAGCCAAGACCATCTATTTATACAACGTCTATATTTGATTTTTGTATGTGCAGCTTAGCTTTGGCCTGAGGTACATGATGAAGCAAATAGTACGCAGCAAGAGAAAGAAGTGTTACTCCCCTCGCAACCTCATACATCATTCGGTAATCCGTATAAGAAGCAATTAAACCCATGAAATACGAGCCCGCTCCATAACCCAAATCAAAAAACAAGAAAAAGGTCCCATTCGCACTACCTCTACGATCTTTAGCCGCTAATTTAAGCGCAAGAGTCTGGAAACATGGCATAAGTGCACCATATCCAATTCCCATAATGACACCAGACATCATTAACATCAAACCAGACCGAGCTTGACTTAAACTAAGCAATCCAACGGCGAAGATTAGAATTCCGGGATAGATGAGAATATGCTCATTATATTTATCGAATACTTTACCTATAACCGGGCGAAACAATACAATCATAATTGCAAAAGCCACAAAAAAATAACCAGTAAGCTGTGATTGATGAATTTCTTTCGTAAAAGAAGCTATAAATCCAGACAAGGAGCTGTAGGAAAAAGCAAGCGTAAATCCGACAAGTGAAATCGGCAAGGCTTTTGGCTCGATTACGTCTCTCCAGCGGAGCCCTTTTCGCGTCTTCGCAGGTTCCTTAATAGCTTCAATAACGTTAGCCTTATCTTCTTTTGGCATCCGAACACCTAACGTGAATAACAGCGAAAGAGCAGCAATCACACATACGCCTAACAGTAATACATTAATATTCTCATCTTTCCAGAGAAAAAGCCCCAATGCGGGTCCAATGACCATAGCAATGCTCATAAACATGCTAAAATAACCGATGCCTTCTCCTTGACGTGAATAAGGAATTAGCGTCGAGGCTATTGTACTTGTAGCTGTAGAGGCAACAGCATAACTCATTCCGTGTAGGAAACGAATCACCAGGAATAATACAATTCCATTAGATCCGAAGTAACCAATACAGGCGATTAGAAAAATGGTTAGGCCAATAACCGCCATTTTCTTTTTACCGAATTTATCGACCCATTGTCCCGAAAAAGGACGGATCAACACTCCCCCTATTACATAGATAGTAATCGCTAACCCCATTTGCTGCTGATTCCCGTGCAAACTTTCCTTTACGTATAACGGGAATGCAGTTGCCAGAATGTAAAAGGTCAGGAACATAAAAAAACTACTTAAGCAAACAACAATAAAATTGCGGGTCCATATTTTCTCTCTAATCACAACAGACTCTCTCCATCCTACCTATAACTTTTTATATGTTACAATAGTATAGGACTGAAAATTAATTAAGTAAAATACATATTATATGATCGATAGATCACATTAGAGTTATAAGTAAAGTGAGGTTTTTGTTATGGAATTCCTTCAGCTTCAATATTTTCAGGCAGTTGCACGCCATGAACACATGACTAAGGCCGCAAAAGAATTAAATGTATCTCAGCCCTCCCTTAGTAATTCCATACAGCGTTTAGAGAAAAACTTAGGTGTTCCCTTATTCGAGCGACAAGGCAGAAATATAAAATTGAACGAATTCGGCAAAACCTATCTGCAACGCGTCGAGCAAGCTTTTATGGAACTTGAAGAAGGACAGCGTGAGCTCACAGATATGGCTGGACTTGAACATGGAGTAATTTCCATTGCGGCCACACTCCCGTATGTATTGCCCACTTTACTAAAAGAATTTCTTACCCTTCATCCGCATGTACGGATCATCCAACGCCAGCTTGGCTCTGCGTTAGAAATGAGAAATGATTTAGAGAGTGCAGCGATTGATTTTTGCATATCATCTACACCTGTTACCGGACCAGATATCGAGTGGCATACCTTAGCAGAAGAAGAATTATGTTTAACTGTGCCCAAGAACCATCACTTTGCTAATCGAAAGAGTATTTCTTTGATAGAAGCTGCAGGTGAGAATTTCATTTCTTTATCTTCTAGATATAATTTCCGTGAAATTTCAGATGAATTTTGCCGACAAGCTGGATTTGAACCTCAAATTACGTTCGAGCTTGAAGAAGTAAGCGCCATTCAAACCCTAGTAGAAATGGGACTAGGAATCACCTTCACCCTCCCTCTCTCCTTAGGCAGAAGAAGTCAAAATACCGAAATTGTTCAATTAAAAATAACAGATCCGCTATGTCAACGCTCTTTTGGCATCGCATGGAGCAGAAAGCACTTTTTATCGCAAGCAGCTATACATTTCCGGAAATTTGCTGTGGATTTTTTTAGTAAACCTCATGAATATAATTAAGGTGAAAACTACTATGCTAAGCATTTTTAGTTATACCAAGATGATTGTAAAGCGTACATATCTGCATAAATCCCTTTATTATTTATTAAGTCTTGATGCTGCCCCACTTCAGCTATACTTCCATTATCAATAACATAGATCGTATCCACATTTTTCGCCCAGCCCAGTCTATGTGAAATGAAGATGGCAGCTTTATCTTGGCAGATATCTAATAATTGTGTATAGATCTGCATCTCAGCATTCGGATCAATCGCAGAAGTAGGTTCGTCAAACACTATAAGATCCACATCATTATATAACGCACGCGCTATCGCCAGCTTTTGCCACTGTCCGCCTGATAGCTGCCTGCTTCCTTCAAGCATTTGACCTAACCTTACATCTAGTCCCCCTAATTCGTAAAACAAATCCATCAGCTCACATTTTTCCAGAATACTTAGTATTTTCACATCGTCCGGCGAAGATTTGGCATCCCCCAACAGGATGTTTTCTCTTAGTGTCAGTTCGAATTTAATAGAATGCTGGTACACGACGGATACTTTACCTTGAGGTTCTGGACTGTCTTTCCAGTAAATAGATCCAGAACTAGCAGTGTACTGCCCTAATAACAATTTGATCAAGGTAGACTTTCCTGCTCCATTTTCTCCAACGATGGCTATTTTCTCACCGGGCTTTATGACCATATTGATGTTAGATAAAACATACTTACTGGATTTGGCGTATTTAAAATAGACATTTGAAACGGTAATAGGAAGCATAGCTTCAGAGCTGTTATTGATATTATTTTTTCGAAAATCTCTATTTTTATAGGTAAGCACTTCATTTAAGTCATATAATTTACTGCTGCTGATGTAAAGCTTGCTTAGCGGCCAGGTCAAACTCATGATTTTACCACCACAAGTTAACAAAGCCAGAAATAATACTGAGATTGTCCCCACAATAACTGTATTTGACTCCCCCATTTTACTTAACAGATAGACCAATACGATAAAAATAGCACTCGTCTGAACCATAGCCACAATCATCCCTGTTTTGATTTCGAATTTCCTCGCACTATACCTTTTATCATGCTGCTTCTTCATAAGCTTTGCCCAGAGATCCGTAAAATAGGAGATAGAGTTATAGATTCGCATTTCCCTAATCGCATTAGGATCTTCCAAAGTTACAGCTAGATAATCCCCCATTCTTCCGTCAAAAGTAAGCTCTCGCCCTGTTCTTCTAACTTTAATCTCAGTAAACATTCGAAAAGATAAAGTAGATACGATCATTAAACCCACCACCAGTGTGACTAAAAAATATCCACTTGTAGCCGATAACCAGATGATACTTATAAGTCCTGAGATATTTCCTACACTGGACACCAAAAAACCAGTAATTCCCTCTAAATCTTCTCCAACTATTGTTTTAGCTCTTTGCAGCTTGTTCCCAAACTCTTCATCATCAAAATCCTCAAAGTCAACTTGGTTTGCAATATCTATCAGCTCGGATTGGAAAGCGAGAGTTAGTTCCGCATTCATTCGACTTTTCATTATGTTGGTTATACTCAATGAACAGGCTTGTACTCCATGAATTAAAACAAACCATAGAATCGGAATAAAGGTTATCGCACCAGCAGCTACTGCATTAATGATATGAACTTGAACAGAATACGAGTAAAAAGTTAATAATCCACTGATTATAGGAACTATGATCGTTATTGTTGAGATTACTGGACTTATTCCAATCATCCGTGCCAGTATCGTTAAAATATTCTTAAGGTCTCTTCTCAGCAGAATCTCTCCTTTCTCAGCCATATAAAGAGGACTGGCGGTTAAACATTCCCCTGTACTTACCATCCAAAATCATTAATTCTTCATGTGTTCCACTTTCAACGATTTGTCCATGCTCAAACAGAAAAATTCTATCAACAAATTTGGACATATATAGCCGATGTGTCACAATAATGGAGGTCTGCTGCTCTCCTAATTTCATAAAGGTTTCAAACGCCTGCTGTTCCGCGTAAGGATCGAGGGCTGCAGTAGGTTCATCAAAAATCGTAAGCGAGCCGTTGTTGAGATAAGCACGTGCAATCGCAAGTCTTTGCCATTGTCCACCAGACAGATCGATCCCCCCAAACTGTGGACCTACTAAAGTGTCCAACGCAACACCATAGGAATCAGCTTCTGCTTTTCTCATCGCAGCTAATAATCTTGAATCGTCATACATGGCAGCAATATTCCCCATGGCTATGTTTTCTCGAATTGGTCTATGTAATTTAGTGAAATCCTGAAATACAACTCTCACACCCTTTGTGACGTTATGAGCCAGAACTTCCTGCTCTCCATTAAACCACTGGATGTTTCCCGCTGTTGGATGATATAACCCTGCTATCAGCTTGATGAGCGTGGATTTTCCTGAACCATTCTCACCTACAAAAGCAACTCGTTCACCAGGTTTGAGGATCATGTTTATATTTTTAAGCGTGTCCTCTGCATTGGTTGCATAACGATAATTCAACTGCTGAATTGTGATCTGCATCGCATCGGTATTCCTTATGGAATCTTCCGGATCTCTTTGAACTTGCTCTTCAAGTTCCAAATACGCACTATACTCATTGAAGCGCAAGCGACTTTTGGTCAGATCAGAATACATCCTTGTTAGTGCAGGAATGACAATAAATAATTGACTAGATATCTGAAGTAATAATACGAAAAGTCCGGCGCTCTGCCCGCTACCTCCAAGCGTAATTGCTAAAATAGCAATCGTAAGCCCGTTTAATAAAGTCATTATTATACTTTGGGAGAAGCTTAAGGTCTCAGATAAAATAACTTTTCGGTGCATTTGTTTGAAATTTCCATTGAAGATTTCTTTCATTGTGGTAACCAAGTAGGAGGACATTCCGTACATTCTTACTTCCGGGAGGGTATTTCTACTAACCAGCAAATCAACGATATAATTAATCATTCGTACAGAGGAGGTTTGATTCGCTGAAATGGCCTCTACTTTCCGAGACATCCATCTCATGAGGTAAAGCTGCAGAATTTGTACAACTAAAATGAACACTGCCAGGATATAAAAGCCATAACAGGATAGAACTACGATTAGTGCGATTAATGTTATAAAGTGGATTGTCACTCCGGTCCATTGATCTAATAAATCGATCAGGGAAAGCCGTTTTGCTTTTTCTCTAATCGTTTTTGTTGCGGGGTCTTCCAATAAAGCCGTCGATAATTTAGAGGTCTTAGCCAAAATACTATGTTCCAGTTCATAAATACTGGTTGCCGTTAAATTGGTTACAGAAATGGCTCGAAGAGAACCATTGATGCCAGCCAGATATAAAATTAACATCAGTGAACTTACCAATAGTAAGATATGTAGGTAGGCGTTAGGCGTGAAGTTCTGAATGAGGTCAACCACATATTTCGTTATGAACAGCTCGGCAAATAGAATTGGTGGGCTCAGCAGGTTAGTGATAAAATATAAAAGTGAGTTTCTTTTGTCTTTTACATAGAGCAGTTTTACAACGTAGAGAAAGTCAGGCAGATAGCATCTCTCCTTAAGTGTATATTTTTCACTGAAAACTCTTTCCTTTTTAAACGTGGAATCTGATTATAACGTTAATTGTTTATAATTGGAAGAAGTAATTTCGAGATTACCAAATTATAGGAGTGTGAATTCATGAAACTTCAATTCAACTTATTCCCAGGCGGATTATCTAAGGCGCTCACTATGAGCTATGATGACGGCCAGAAACACGATATCCGCTTGGCTGGTATTTTTGATCAATATGGAATCAAAGGGACCTTCCATTTAAATAGTGCAATGATCAATGCACCTGGGTTCTTATCGCCCGCTGATGTTAAGCATTCGCTCAGGAATCATGAAGTGTCCGCCCATTCCGTTACTCACCCACATCTAGAGCGTCTTCCTTTACCGATGGTAATTGAAGAGCTGTTCGAAGACCGTAAACGATTGGAAAAGCTGGTGGATTATCCAGTGCGAGGCATGTCCTACCCCTACGGTACATACTCTCAGGAGATAATTGCACCACTTCAGTCCGTAGGAATTGAATACAGCCGCACTGTTCACTCTACTAAACAATTTGATATGCCTCTTAATTTCATGGAATGGCATCCAACCTGCCACCATATTGAAGATCTGCATCAGGTTTGGGAGCGATTCACAATGGAAGGACCCTCCCAGAAACTAAGACTCTGTTATGTTTGGGGCCATAGCTATGAGTTCGCACAGCAGAACAATTGGGAGCTAATCGAAACCTTTTGCCAACAAGCAGGTGGACATACAGATATTTGGTACGCTACTAATATTGAGATTTATGATTATGTCACTGCCCTGTATTCACTGAAATTAAGTGCCGACAAAACGATTATCCGCAACAATTCTGCCATAGATGTTTGGGTATCTATAAATGATCAACCCGTTCAGATTAAGGGTGGAAGTATGATGACGACGAAATAATCATAAATACATAAAAAAGAGCGATGTTCAACATCGCTCTTTTTTTGTACTAATTATATTGATGTGATTCCGAATTATTTCGCTTGAAGTGTATATGTCACTGTTTTTGCTTTTTCCTCAAGGATTGGCGTGTAGGTGAAGGTCAGTACATTCCCCTTACGGCTTTTCATCCCTAACATTCTGCTCAGAATGTATTGATCTCTGCCATCATTTACTTTATCCCATTCTTTACGATCCTCACTAGTAATCAGTTGTTCACTGAGATTGACGATTTCTCCTGTACTGCTGTAGACAATATATAATTGTGTTGTATCTAATAAGCGAACGAGTGCCACATCCTCCGCGGCGTACTCCACTATGAAATCACCGGTTGCCCCGGTTAATTTCTCCATCTCAAACAACTTGCCCAAACCGCCATCCTTAGTAATATACTGAACGTTCTTCCCATCGGTCATATACACCTGAGTGGAGGGCACTTGAGGCGCATGAGGATAAGCAGAGATCATATAATGATAATCCATTTGCTGAATTATTGTACCTGCTTGAACTAGTACCTGATAGCTGTTGCTGAAATCATTAAACATAGCATAGTGATTGTCTGTTAACTGGAGCAAGTACTTGCCATTTCCAAATTTCTTGATCTCAAATCCATGATTGTAAGCGGATCCCTTGAGCGGTAGTTGGCCAATAATTACTGGTTTCCCAGCTGCTGTAGCCCGGTAATATAAATCACCGTTTTTTTGAGATATCCAATAGGATCTTCCTTCTACAGAAGCGGCAACAAATCTAGGTTCATCAACGATGTGGATAATTCCATCCGTTTTATTTAGCCCCGCTTTACCCCCAAGTACACTGACCGCAGAGACCAATGGCACGTACAACGAACCTTTTATGATACGTGGAGATTTTGTTAATCCCATCGCTCCCCCGTTCACTT
Organism: Paenibacillus sp. FSL R5-0636; assembly: GCF_037974255.1. Classification (NCBI taxonomy): domain Bacteria; kingdom Bacillati; phylum Bacillota; class Bacilli; order Caryophanales; family Paenibacillaceae; genus Paenibacillus; species Paenibacillus sp. FSL R5-0636. The sequence goes on along the minus strand of NZ_CP150232.1, from coordinate 3,294,231 downwards.
TTGACGTTGTAGCACCCGCAGTGAAGATGACTTCACGCTCTGGACGTACCAGCTTGGCCGTTTTTAATTTTTGATCCCACGATAACGTATAACCCATAGCATCTGCAAGTGATTTCAAAGGTACAAAAGTTGTATTCTCCGCGATGACTTGTTTACTGCTGATTCCAATTTCTTTATAGTTGAATTGAATTTGCTTGTCTGCTTGCGCAGATGCCGATCCATACCCAGTACTTAAAATCAAAACAGCAAAGATCCCTAGCGTTACTTTCCATTTATTCATTTCTATCCGTCTCCTTCGACATTATAATCATATGTAATTAGACGGAAGATAATGGAAAAAGTTTCATTTCACCCTCTAGCAAACTCATAAAAAGCCAAAGCATCCTCCCGAGTTGGGAATCCTGCTTGCGCCAGTTTATCGCTGCCCCCGCCTTTACCGTTGTAGCTGCCTAGATGAGCTTTGAAAAAAGCTCCACAGGAAATCTCCAGGCTCCCATTCTGCGCAAACACAACCTTATTCTCCGCAGAAGTAGCTAATAATACAGGAAGATCACATTTCGAAGTCAGCTTATTAGCTAAGCTCTGTAGATCTTTTAGCGATTTATCCTCAAATACTTGTGCGATTATCTTTCCCGCTTGCTCATTTAAAAGCTCTTGCACGACATAGTCGTCATTTTTTTCTTTAAGCAGGTTAATTTCAGCTTGCAGAAGCTTTTGTTCATTTTCCCATTTTTCAATTCGATCGATAATTTCATCTTTGCCTGTATTGAATTTGGAAGATAGTGTACCAAGGATTTGCTGACTGGTATTAAATTCCTCTAAAGCCCGGTATCCACATTTAAAATAAATCCGCGTATTCCCTTTTATTTTTTCAGCTTTCAGAAGCTTAATCATTCCAATTTCACCTGTTGAGGACACATGTGTCCCCCCACAAGCGTTGTATTCAACATCTTTGATCTCAACAATCCTGATGTTCTCTGTCACTTTTGGCTGTTTAACCAATTTAAGCTGTGAAGCCTCTTCCCCTGTTACGAAATAGCTGAGAATATTGTGATTTAAGTAAATCTGCCGATTAACTTCTCTCTCTATCGAGGACAGTTGACCAGCATTCAGTTCTGGCACTTCTATATCAATGGTGCAATAATCCTCACCTAAATGAAAGCTTAAGGTCATAAAGTTATGTTTTTCTAGACAAACCGCTGAGAGCAAATGCTGGCCACTATGCTGCTGCATATGGTCAAATCTTCTATTCCAATCGAGCTGGCAAGCTACCGATTCATCATTAGGTAAACGTTCCAGCTTATGTAGTACAAGCTCTTCCTCACTGATTACATCAAGCACAGGAATTCCCTGAATAGATCCTAGATCACAGGGTTGTCCACCACCATGCGGATAAAAAGCCGTCTCCTCCAAAAGAACATAAAGACCATCTTCTCGTTCTATGGTTTCAGTCACACGGGTTTGCCAATCAGTCAGGTATGTTGAATTGTAGTATAATTTGTTGGTCATAAATGGTTTCCTCTCTTTTTTACGTTATCGACATATTAAGTTTATAGTATCATAACGGATAGTGTGAATCTTATTATTTCAAAAAAACCAGCTCCACGCAAAAGCTGCGTAGAACTGGTATTAGGGTAATTAACAAGAACAAGTAGCATCTTTTAAATTTCTAATGGCAATTGCATTTAGTCGAAGCGCTTCTACTATTGAGTCTCTTACTGCTAACAATTCAAATCTTTCACGACTGCCAATAGGCAACCTGCAAAGAATGGCTTCAATTCTTTTAAGACTTTCTTTCAGAATCACTCTTTGCTTACGCAATGCGTTCAAAGCTCTTTGAATTTTTCTCTTCTCTGCAGCAGTCATAAACTACCACCTCTTTTCGATTGTGATAGTATATGAGATGCTTATTCCCCCTTATTTGCTTGTACAATCCGGAAACCAAATAACTATATTTACTCTTTTTTGCTAGCTTCCATGATAGGAACGGACCAGTCTACATTAGTATACATTCGATTGTTTATCGTGCGTATTAATTGAAGCTGCTCGGGAATTTGTGTAAGGCCTTCGGCACGGAATTGGAAATATTTCTTTTGATTATTTGACTGAGATTGAACAATTATAATATATCCATCCTTCCATCCTTCCCCTTTGATAGAATGCGCTCCTTGTTTAGTGAGTTTGTATTCCTTGCCATCCATTGTCTTGAACATCCATTCATCATTCATAAATTCATTTTTCAATCTTCCGCTAAAATGTAATACACCTTCCTTCGCTGATACATTGTTATCGGGAGACGATTCCACTATAAAATCATTTAACATCAGCTCATCCCCGTCAAAAGCAAAGGGAATCGGATGTTCTTTCAACTTGGCTGGCTCAAATTGCACACTAGAACCATCCTTCTCTGGGATAAAATATCCATCCAATACGAAAGTATAAGGCGTATCCTGTGGTAAATATTTAAACGTATAGCTCCAGTGCATAAGTCCCTTTGTTGCCCCGGGAATGTTAGAGTAGGACATAACGCTGTTCTTATTAGGAAACTTTCTAGCATTAACACTGTGAATCTCTTCTCCTACTGTATCCTCAAAATGGAATTTCAAACCTTGTTGCTTCCATAGTTCGCCTGGAGAACGGGTCAACGCCTCTTCACTCAATTGAGTATCGAACTCAAAACGAACACCTTGCACCATATGAGTTAATTTATTCAAGGTCACAGTTAAACCGTCCGGGGAGGTGTAGCTACCCGTTAGTGGCATGGAGGTCGTTTGTTTATTCGCTTCCGTCATATCCATCGAAAAATTGAAATTCCAATCGCCTTTAAGAGTAGGGATGTTCTTGCGTTCACTTCCCAATTCAGTAATATGACCTTCGACCGTAATTCGATCAGTTTGCAGAGGTTCAGTGAAATTAGCGATCAAATAGTAAAAGTCACTGGTAAATCCTATATCGTATAACTCCCCAACAACCTTCCCTTGATCATCCTTAATCGCAATACTGTTCCCATCATTAAGGGCCAAGCGTTTTTTATCATGCTTTCCATCCGGTCCAAACAACTGTAACGCAACAATTACCCGTGTAGGATCTGCCACCGCTTCATCTATTTTGATAGTGTAGCCCTTATCCTTCACCTTAATATTAGGATGTTCTACTAACCCAAATTCTTGTGCTCGTAGAAGGCCAATGTCCATGTTGTTTTTTACAAAAAGAGAACGTAAAGTCTCTGCCAGTGTAGGAACGGAATATAAGATCACGGCACTTAGTACAACCAGTAACAACGCCGCGCCCATAAATAATCTCAGCAACTTATTGCGCTTCGGATGCTTGCGATTCCTTTGTGTTGGAGTAAATTCCTCAAGCTCAACTTGTTCCAAAGAAGCCATTACTTGAGCAGTAAATGAATCTGGTAAGCGCTCTTCATACATAGCCTGCGACCATTCAGCTTGTTCTTCAAGCTCTGCTTCGTAGATCATATTACAATGCGTACAAGTTGCCATATGTTCAGCTACGGCTTGATCTCGTAAGATAGATTTGCTTAAAATATATTCTTCGATCTCATAGGAATTTAAGCACCTCATCGGTCTTCACCTCCTGGAGTGTAATTAGCTGCTTCAAACGCTGTTTAGCCCGGTATAAATCATTTTGAATCTTGCTTAATGGAACATCTAGAACCATACACATTTCTTCGTAGCTTAAATCATTGGTATAACGAAGCAGTAAAGCCGTACGATAATTAGACGGGAGCTTCTGCATCAGGTGAAGCAGCTCTGTGCGATGCTCCGATCGCATTAATTCTTCTTCTGGATTATCTGAAAGAGAATGTTCGGCATTGTTGTCCGGCAAGCTCGCTGTTGGTCGGTCTTTTTTCCACAAATCCTTCAGTAAATTAGTCGCGATAGCATATAGCCACGCCGCAAAATTCTTATCCAAATCATGTGAGGCTAGCTTGCGGTAAGCTTTAATAAAAGTCTCCTGCGTTATGTCTTGTGCATCTTGATGATTGGCTCCCATTCCTCGCATAAGCCCATAAATTTTATTCTTATATCGATTTACAAGATACGAATAGTCTTCTTTATGTCCATCGAGAATATTTTGGATCCATAGCCTCTCATCCTCTTTTTCAACTTTCGGTACATGTCCCTTCACCTTGAAGCCTCCTTGAAGCACGATACTGTATAGACGATCCCTATTTAAAAAACTCTCACTTTATACAAAAAAAAGTAGATCTTCAAATAAAACGAAGACCTACTGTGTAATCTACCGATTACGTTTTAGAACAAAATACAACAATTGATCACGAAGTTCAGCGTCCTGCTCAAACGCTAATCGCTCTAGCAGCATTAAGGATCTAACATTCTCTGGCTCAACTGTAGCGTCAATACTAGTAAACCCCAATTTCAAGAATCCCAAATCAATAATCTCTTTCATCACTTCGTACATGTAGCCTTTGCCCCAGAACGCTCTGGATAAATCATAGCCTACCTCTGCTGTAAATTCATTGCCTACTCTTCTTAAATAATGATATCCGCAGGTGCCGATAAACTCATTATTCGCTTTTTCGAACATTCCCCATCTACAACCCGAATCGTCCAAATGATACTGAATGATCTCTTCAGCTTCTTTTAGATCTTTGCAGGGCTCAATGTCCATATATCTAGTTACTTCTTCATCAGAAAAATGTCTAAAGACTACATTTGCATCCTCTAGATTTAAAATCCGCAATTCAATTCTTTCTGTATGCAACGCAGGAAACACAATACTTTGATCGTTCAACTTAACACCTTCCATTTCTAAAGCCATAGAATCACTGAAGCGCTAAAGAAACCACTTTACTCCAATAAATTAACTCTTCATCCCTACCATATGCCCCGATACATTGAAACCCTAATGGCATGTTATTTATAGTGGCAGCTGGAATACTCACCGCAGGCGCTCCAGCATATGACCAAATGGCCGTCATTCCGGTCCATCCGGTTCGTGTTCCCCACAGCGGAGCTGTTCCTGCCTGAGCCGGCGAAACCCACAGATCAATCCCCTGTGACTTCTGCACATCTAATAGATCATTTCTGAGCTTGAGTTGTCCGCTACGATATCCTTCCAGTTCTTCCTCAGTAATGGTTCGTCCAGATAAAATAGCCTGCCGTACGGTATCATCATAAAGATCTTTATAAACATCAAATAGTGGATCATGGACTTGCGCCATTTCTCCATGTACAAACCTCACCATGGCATCTCCGTAGATAAAGCTATCTTCCCACGGCATCGCAACTGTTTTTATGCTGAACCCTGCTTCCTCAAGCTTCTTAAGCTGCTTCTGAAAGGTTATCTTGGTGTCATCCTCCAATAATGTCATGTACACACCTTCGGGTATCCCCAGTACAGGTTTACGAGCTTCTTTAAAAGGTCTCCATCCCGTTACAAGCTCAGCGGCGAGAAAGTCCATACCCTCCATATCCTGAGTGAAAAATCCAAACGTATCAAAAGATGGCGACATCAATTGGACACCATCTATAGGGATACGCGCATAACTAGGTTTAAAGCCGACCACTCCGCAAAATGAAGCAGGTGCCATAACAGAACGCAAAGTTTGTGTACCTATCGCAAATGGACAGATGCCCGCGGCAACCGCAGCAGCAGAGCCTGCACTAGAACCGCCAGGCGTATGATCCAGCTGATGAGGATTGCGGGTTGTGATAGGTCCGGCATAAGCAAATTCCTCCGTCACTGTTTTGCCGGTGAACCAAACCCCTTTTTGCCGAAGCTTTTGAATAAAACTGCCTTCAGACTTCGTCAAAGCTTGTGAGGGGAGGTTCGACCCTGCACGGGTAGGCAACCCATCTAAGTGAATTAAATCTTTGATTCCAGCAGGTATTCCATATAGCGATGGTTTAGGAATTTCTGAATACTTCTCTCTTACCCCAGCCACTTCATTTTTTATTCTATCTGCTCGGTTCTCCTCTGGCACGAAAGCACGCACGTGTGGTTCTACCTTATCGTAAAGATCTAAATATTGTGTAAGATATCTATCCATGGTTACATCTGAGATCTTATTGCCCTGAGCAAACTGAGCTAACGAAGATTTATTAATGTACATGTCTGATTGGAACCCTCCTTAATATTCACTTAAACCACTTAAACCAGGAAGCCATTTGAAGACGATTGTATTAATTTGGAACAGCTTCATGTTACTAGTTAACCTTATCTATGGCTATACTTTAGTTCTCTATTTCTATTTTCATCCACAATATTGATTACACGATCCACCCACCCTTGATAAAATTGCTCCTCATGAGAAACCAGAATCACTGTACCTTTAAATTGGATTAAAGCATTCTGTAAAGCATCTTTTGTTTCGGCATCTAAGTGATTGGTGGGCTCATCTAAGATTAAGAAATTACATGCTGTAAGCAATAAAAGACACAGCTTAACTTTAGATTGTTCGCCACCGCTGAGTGTACGGATAGGCTGTGTAACGTGACTATCTTTTACAACACATAATGCTAGATGACGACGTATTTCCTTAATAGTCAATTTTGGATAAAACGATGAGACGATTTCAATAGGTGTCATGTTATCGTTTTCCCAAATTAAATCTTGCTCGTAGTAACCAATAGAGACTTGTTCGGCAAAGCGGAAAGCCCCGGCAACACAGGAGATTTGACCAACTAATGTTTTCAGCAATGTTGATTTTCCGATGCCGTTAAAGCCTGTAATGACTATCTTTTGTCCTCCTCGAATCGAAAATGTTAATTTGGGCAGCAGCGGTTTGACGTAACCAACCACCAGATGGTCTACTCTAAGCGCAACTTGTGCATTAACAGGAAGCTCTTGAAAACGGATAGATGCTTTAGTGACAAACGTCGGTGCAGCGACTCTCTCCATACGATCCAGCTGCTTCTGACGGCCACGGGCAATTCTAGAATTAACACCAGCAACATTTTTCCGGATATATTGCTCAGTGGCTTCAATTTTTTTCTGCTGTGCATGGTACTGCCGGATATGGCTCTCGCGAAAATGCTCCTTCTGTCTCAAAAAATCAGCATATTTGCCATGATATTTCTTAATCGTTTCCCCTTCAATATCGCAAATGCTTGTTGATATTTTATCGAGAAAAGTATAGTTATGAGAGACCACAATGAAGGCTTGATCGAACGCTATCAGATATTCAGCAAGCCAGTTAATATGCGTGGTGTCGAGATAATTGGTGGGCTCGTCGAGCAATAACACATCAGGTTGTTCAAGCAACAGCTTTGCCAATATAACTTTGGTTCGCTGCCCCCCACTAAGCTGTTCAATAGGACGGTCCATCCCCATTACGTTTAACCCTAGCCCCGTAACCACTTTACTGATATTGCTCTCGATAGAATAATAGTTGAGTGCCTCGAGTCGTTCCTGAAGGTCTGCTGCCTTCTGCAAAAGCACTTCATTGCCAGTAACAGCACATTCCGCATAAAGTGCATTCATCTTTTCTTCCATTTTGTATAATTCAGTGAACGCTCGCCTTAAATAACTTTGAACTGTACTTGACCCATCAATAACCGCGTATTGATCAAGATGGCCTATTTTGATATTGGGCTGCCATTTAATCGTTCCACCATCAGGGATCACCTCGCCCGTCAGAATACCAATTAATGTGCTTTTCCCTGTTCCATTCTGACCCACCACACCTACATGCTCCCCTTTGTAGACTTCCAAAGAAACCTGTTTATACAGCACTTTATCTCCAAAAGCATGTGATAAATTAGAAACCTCAAGTAAACTCATTTACTTTCCTCTTTTCTATAATTGTTTTTAAGCACAAAAAAAGCAGAAGACACCGCGCCCTTGGGCGCAAGCCTTCTGCTTATCCGTGCACGAATAGACGGCACAAATAGATAATTGTCAGTTTGGAAACTGAACATTACAAACACAAAAGGCTGTAGACGAAAATTGTCTACAGCCTCTTAATCATTAACATCGGAAGATGGCGTAATCAAATAAGCATGAATAATCACACTAAAATGACCTAGCTATCTTTCGATGATATAAAAAGCGATTCGCTTTTTGATTAAGCTCCGGACAACGTTTCATCGTTTGTATCCGATTGTTCGGAGCAGCTTCTGGTATATAATTTTTCAGTTTCCACATGAATCATGTTGAACCATCCCTTCGTTTGGCTACATTTTAAATCGTGTACCCGCACTTGTCAACCACCATCCGAGAGGTGCTGTTATTTTTTGCGGGCGCGTTTGACCGTACCGATCCTAGTCCCTTGAGGAATTGTAATGAACTGGCTCTTCGATACACCGATAAGCTGTGAAGTATAAATACTACTATGTCCGGAGAATAAATAACTCACCACACAAGCGATAAACATGTATATGGCTCCTTCCGAACCAAACAGCTCGATCCCCATTAAAAAGCAAGCGATAGGCGTGCTAGTAGCTCCACAGAAGACAGCAATAAAACCGAGGGCAGCTAAAAAGGGTCCATACACATGTAATATTTCAGCCAAAGCATTGCCTAGTGTGGCACCAATCACAAATAACGGAGTAACCTCACCACCCTGAAATCCTGTTCCTAAGGTAAAGGCAGTAAAGATCAGCTTCCATAAAAAAGCGAACGGTGAGATATCTCCCTCAAAAGAATCCTTGATTAATGGAATTCCGAGGCCTAAGTAATCACGAGACCCTACAAGGAATACTAAGGCAATGATAATTAATCCACCTACTGCACCTTTTATCATTGGATTGCTTATCATGGCGGTGAAGATTCTTTTTAGAAAATGAGTCAGTTCACTGAAAAGCATACTCACGAGACCAAAAATTACAGAGGCCAATACCACTTTTAGAATAATCATTAAACTTAAGGCTGGAAATTCATTCACTACATAGTGTGTATGATGAACGCCCCACAATCGAGTGGTGACCAGATCACCAACAAAGCTAGCCACAAAACATGGAAGTAATGCCTGTTGACTAATAAGTCCAATGGTTACTACCTCTAGACCAAACAAAGTTCCTGCTAGTGGAGTGCCGAATATAGATCCAAAACCACCGCTAATTCCGCACATTAACAATATTTTGCGATCCATAGGACTGATTTTAATCAGCTTTCCGAACCATTCCGCAAGGCTTCCGCCCATTTGAACAGCTGTCCCTTCACGCCCAGCGGATCCACCAAATAAGTGGGTTACTAATGTTCCGAACAACACCAATGGAGCCATTCGCAAAGGTATGGTTTCTTGTCCGTCCTGAATTTGTTCTAGAATGAGGTTATTGCCTTTAGAACTGTTCTTGCCATATCGCATATATAAGAAACTAACAAGTACTCCCCCAAGAGGCAACAAATAAAGTAGCCACGGATGCTCTAAACGTACATCTGTAACGTAATCCAAGCTTTTCAGAAAAAAAGCAGAGGCGGTGCCGGATAAAATGCCAACCACACTACCAAGCACAATCCATTTGATAAAAGTACTCCAAAGTGCAAAATAACTTCGCTTCTTAGTGATTTCAAACCATCGGGTAGACCATGGATTCATCTCGACAGCTCCTAAGGACAAAATAAATTAGTCTCAACAATAAAACAGACCCCTACCAGGGAAGCTCACACTGGTAGGAGTCATTAGTCTCAGAGAGACAGTTATGGCGAACTCCATCGCCCTTTATAAAACTTAAATTATTCTTCTTCTGAATCTACGTTATGATACACTTGTTGAACATCTTCCAGGTCTTCCAAAGCATCAATCAATTTCTCGAATTGAGCTTGAGCATCTTCTGGGAGTGCCACATAGTTTTGTGGAAGCATGTTTAACTCAGCAACAGTAAATTCAGTGATGCCTGCATTTTTGAATACTTCTTGCACTGCATTGAACTGATCAGGCTCTGCATAAACAATAACTGCATCATCCTCTTCCAGCACATCGCGTACATCAAGTTCTGCATCAAACATCATTTCAATTACTTCATCAGCAGTTTTACCTTCCACACCTATAACGGCCGTAGAGTCAAACATGTAAGCTACTGATCCGCTGACACCCATATTTCCGCCATTCTTACTGAAGGTTGAACGGATCAATGGAGCTGTCCGGTTAACGTTATTTGTGAGCGCATCAACGATGATCATTGAACCGCTAGGTCCAAATCCTTCATAACGAAGCTCTTCATAATTTTCTTCAGCGCTGCCTTTAGCTTTATCAAGCGCACGGTCAATGATCGCTTTTGGTACATTGTAAGTTTTTGCACGTTCTAATACAACTTTCAGAGCCCGGTTCGCTTCTGGATCGGGTTCACCCTTCTTTGCTGCTACATAAATCTCAACACCAAACTTTGCATAAACACGACTTGTGTTTGCGTCTTTGGAAGCTTTCTTTTCTTTAATATTATTCCACTTACGACCCATATTGTTCCCGCTCTCTTTCAACATGAATTAAAAACAATTGTTACTTATTATACCCTTCTTCGATAGCTCTAGTAAAGTGCAGTAGTAGGTTAATCCTCTAAGCTGTCACAATACGCATAGAAAAAGGCTTCTGATTCAATCAGGAGCCTGCTAATTTTTTATAGATTACTGCCATATTTCATCTGCAATCTCTTTAATAAACTGCAGTTTGTCCCATTGTTGTTGATCTGTCAGATGGTTTCCTTCTTCCGTAGAGGCAAAACCACATTGTGGGCTCAGGCACAACTGATTGATATCCACATATTGCGAAGCTTCTTTAATCCGTCCTATGATTTCTTCTTTATTCTCAAGCTCACCTGACTTCGAACTGAACAAACCTAAAACCACTTGTTGATCTTTAATAAATCTAAGGGGTGCAAAATCTCCGGCCCGATCCGTATCGAACTCCAGATAGAAACCATCTACATCCACCGTTCCGAATAACACTTCTGCGATAGGCTCGTATCCGCCGGATGCTGCCCAAGTGGACGCATAGTTCCCACGGCATACATGCATCGTAATTACCATATCTGCTGGATGATCTTTTATCGCTTCGTTATTTACAAATGCGTATAGCTTAGCGATTTCGTTAACATCTACACCCTCTTTTTGACGAGCTTCCCAATATCCTTTATCACAGAGCATCCCCCATGTGCAGTCGTCCAATTGCAGATTACGGCAACCTGCCTCATAGAAGTCGCGAATAACTTCACGATAAGCTGCAGCAATATCAGCCACTAGTTCATCCTGGTTGTTGTAAACCGCTACAGTAGTCTTTTGATTGCGCTGAAGTTCAGCAAGGAACTGCGCTGGCGAAGGAATCGTTTGGCGAGCTACTACATCATTTCCCGCTATGCTAACCAATTGTCTGTAGTCAGCGATCATCGGATGGTTAGTCCCACGGATTTTTCCGGATAATTCTGCAGTTTCCGCTCTAGTCTCTACACCATTAAACAGGTAGCCCACTGGGCTGACTTTCTTTGTTACCCCTTCAAGGCCCCACATAAAATCTAAATGCCACCAAGAGCGGCGGAACTCTCCATCCGTTACACCTTTTAATCCGACCGCTTTTTGTCTTTTCACGACTCTGGTAATCTCTGTATCTTCAACCTTGCGCAATTCATCAGCGGAGATTTCATTATTTTGATATTGGACACGAGCTCTCTTAATCGTTTCCGGACGTAAGAAGCTGCCCACGATATCTACTCTGAATGGCACTTCAGTTCTTTGATTTCCTTTTTGGATGGTACTCATAGGGGTTCGTCCTCCTTCATTGTCTGTGCCTTTCTGTTGAATTCACTATAGCACTGTACAATCAGGACAGGGTAACTCCTAAAAACTATGGCCTACCATAAGCTTACGCTATAGCAGGCCACCAAATTAGCTTATTTAATTATAACCAGACCTCTCGGGCGGTTTCGATCACAAGGCGTACTTTATCCCACTGCTCTTCTTCGGTTAGAATATTTCCTTCCTCCGTAGAAGCAAATCCACACTGGGGACTTAGGCACAGCTTCTCAATATCTACATATTGCGCGGCTTCTTCGATCCTTGCCTTAAGCTGCTCTTTACTCTCCAGACCCCCATGTTTGGTTGTCACTAATCCCAACACTACAAATTGGTCTTTAATAAATCGTAAAGGCTCGAAATCACCAGCTCGTTCATTATCATATTCCAAGAAAAAGGCATCAACTTTTGTATTGGAAAAAAGCACCTCGGCAACAGGCTCATAACCACCAGCAGCGAACCAAGTGGAGCGAAAATTACCTCGGCATACGTGCAGAGCGATGGTCATATCATGCGGACGCTTCGCAATACTCTCATTAATCAGCCTAACATAATCCTTTGCTAACTGATCTGGATCTGTACCTCTACTGCGTAAATGTGCGCGATGTCTACCACTGCTCAGCGTTCCCCAAGTTGTATCGTCTAACTGGAGGTAACGGCAGCCTGCATCGTAAAATGCTTGAATCGCAGTTTGGTAAACCGCTATGATATCTTGAAATAAAGTTTCCTTATCAGGGTAAACTTCATTTCCATTAAACTCCTCCACAAAGTGAAATAATGCAGGTGAAGGAATCGTCATTTTGGGTATTCGGTCTCCCGCCATTTGCTTGAGCTTGATAAATTGCTGGAGCATCGGATGATCTTCAAAGGAAATTCGGTCAACAATTCGGAATGATTCCGCGCGCTGAACCGTTTCCGCTCTTCCACTCCCTTGGTTTAAGTTAATTTTTTCAGTTCCTTTAATTCCAACAAAGAAATCAAGATGCCACCAGGAACGGCGAAATTCACCATCTGTAACTGCTAATAATCCTACTTCCTTTTCTAGTTCCAGTAGTTTAGCAATCTCAATATTCTCTATTTCATAAAGCTCACTTCCTGTGATTTCACCATTCTCATATTGGAGGCGGGCTGCTTTAATTTCTTCCGTACGCAAGAAGCTGCCGACGATATCATAGCGAAAGGGTGGAGCATTTCTCTGGGTGCCAGTTACGGGTCTAATCATACCGATCCTCCTACAGCTATAGTAAAAAATGATTTAGATCAAAATAACTTCCGGAAACCAAGTCATTTAAGATTTCTATATACTTGGATGCCATCACACTAGGTCTGCGATCTTTATGTGCAATCCAACCAACCGTGAATACTTCATTACTCTCAAATGGAATCGTCTTCAGTCCATTACCATTCAGATCGGATGCCATGATTCCTGTACCCACCGTATAACCGTCCGTGCCCATTAATAAATTGGTCAAGGTTGCCCGGTCATTCACTTTAATATTCTTCTCAATCTGAGAAAAACTTAACATTTCCTCCGAGAAGTGAAGTGAATTGTTCTCACCTTGTTCAAAAGTAATATACGGAAAAGGTAAAATATCGTCCTGCGAAATCCTTTCCTTCTGGGCAAGCGGATGTCCAGTTCTGACATAAAGATGTGGGTCGGTATTAAAGAGTGGCGTGAATTTCAGATTACCATCACTGAACAGCTTATTCATATGCTTATAGTTGCTCTCGTTAATATAAAGAATCCCTAAATCGCTACGGAGGGTACGCACATCTTCGATGATATCGTAGGTTTGCGTCTCTCTCAAGCTGAAGTTGTACTCTGAGACATCACTTTGCTTCATGAGACTCACAAAAGCATCTACCACAAAAGCATAATGCTGAGTCGAAATGGAAAAATAGATTGGGCTACGCTTTTTCCCAGTATAACGATTCTCCATAAGCTCTGTTTGTTCAATGATTTGACGGGCATATCCGAGAAATTCCATTCCTTCTACAGAAATGCTGATTCCACGGTTCGTCCGTTCAAAGATGGTAATCCCAAGTTCATTTTCAAGCTCTTTAATAGCGTTGGACAGGCTCGGTTGAGAAACAAAGAGCTTCTTTGCCGCCTCATTCATGGAGCCACTATTTGCAATTTCGATAGCGTAGCGGAGCTGCTGCAACGTCACTCCTATTCCCCCTGTTCCAGACCTATTCGTACTGCATTCTGTTTCATACTAGCTGATATCGTAGCATAAATACATCTCTCATTCCAAGATAATCCTTTTCAGGTGCCCAATAACGCGTACTTATTGTGTTCTCTTTTTCCCAGCATCAATCTTGGCAGGATCTAGTCCTTTCCAAATATTTGGCATATCAACCTGTTCTGGATGCTCAAAAACTAAAAAGGCTGTAGGCAAATACCGCTCACCATATTGGGATGAAGGTTTATTCATAATCTCATTGTCTTTTACAAGTACCGTAGAAGATCCACCATCAAGATTAGCCGCTATCACGGCTCCATGCTTAAGCAAAATTTGCTGCACATCATAGAGATTTGCTCCAATACTATAAGTAGGCTGTCGACCGTCAATTACCACAAAAATAATAGCGCCATCTGCCCGCTGACCCATTGCTGTTCTAGGTGCAATCCCCCAACCTTCCGCTGCATTCTTAATCAATCCTTTGCCATTGACGATTAGCCGCGGGCTAAAAGTAACTGCCTCCTGAACCCCCATTTTACTAATCTCATCTAGTGTATAATTCCCGGCAACCATTTTTCCTTGTTTATCAAGACCAACAATCTGTGTAGATTTTTTACCGCCTAGACCGTTGTAATATAATTTACCTTGAGAGACTACAATTCCTATAGGTTTAAAACCGTTACCTTTCCAGTTCGGATCAGCGAACCCACCACCGTTAACTCCGGCGACAGCGCCTGTACGCTTCACCATACTGGTTACTTTTTCACCTGAACCAATCTTATTAGGTATTCCTAGCCGGACTTTGGTTGGATCATTAACAATCATTACATATCCGGTATAACCACTGCCTGAGACATTCTCAATCTCGACAAGTGGCTTCTCTACCACCTCAGGTTCGGGAGCGATCGTATGTGTATCTATTTCGTCCCCCATCTCTTCAAAGCGGGCGGTATACTCGGTTACCCGGTCCTTCAGTTGATCTTCACCTATAATATATTTAGCCATATAGCGATGTTGTGTTGTAATTAGCGTATCTGCGATCGTATAACGTAAGTTCTGAGCCGAGGGTGCAAAATAAAGCCATCCACCAGCAGCGATCATTAAGAATAAGCAGAATAAAAAAACTTTGGATAAGGTGCGAAAAAAACTTCGTTTCTTACGCTTTTTTATTGGTTTCTTAACAGGTTTCTTATTGCGTGCATTGGAACGTTGAGGTAATGATGAAGTGCTCACTTCTAAGTATTCCTCCCTAAATATTACTAATTTGATAATATGTACAACTCGTCCTTATCATAGACGATGATTTTCGTTAAAAGTTTCTGTTAAGAGAATTACTAGTTATAGTAAGTTTCTGAGCATACTCAAAAATATCGCCGTACGATTCTCATCATACGACGATTGTTAGTTCTCTTTTATAATTTCGCCATTATTTGTGGTCTCTTTATTCGCTGCAATACATAACAAATGAAGAATAGATTTATTCCCAGCAAAATAATCATAATCCCTGCTGACCACTCTAATGGATGCTTTCCACAAAATGTAACCAGTAAAGACGGCACCATCGTCAAGAAGCTTAGTGCTGAAGTAATATGTAAACCTTGTCGTGGCTTTTGCATTACCATGGATAATATTCCAGTTATAAAGATCATGAATATGCAAATCAGAAGATTATCAAAGATTAATATACTTTGTGCTGTTGAGAACCAAATGAGGCTGGTTTCATGCATAAAAATATATTGGATGAAGTTTGCTGTCAGCCAAGTAAACAATGACGATACTACCAGCATTACTAGTGAAATCAGGATTGCAATCACACTCTTCCCAATGAACATTGACTCTGTTCGTATTGGCGTTGACAATAAAGATTCAAAGGTCTTATATACTTTTTCTCCTCCAATCGAATATGAGATCATATTTACTGTTATTCGAGGCACACCTAGAGCCATAATGATGATTGGATAATAAAAGTTCAATTTGTCAAAATAAATATAGGCTAGCATCGTAAAGATGGCTGGTGCAACAATTAAGAAAAGCATGCTAAACCGAAATCGCTTTAAAGCTACGAAATATTTCCATTCATGATGAAGAACACTAGATATTTGTGATTTCATCAGTAACACCTACCTTTTTATATGATTCCGCAAAAATACGAACGATCCATTTTCTTAACTTTTATAAAGATAAAATAAGAGTTAACCCCCATCAAAACAACTAAAAATACTGCTGATAGTAAATAAGTAGCCACCATCAAATGCTGAGTAAATAAATTAAAAAGAATAACAATATAAATGTAAATCGGATAAAAAACTATAGTTAGCTTACTATTAGCCGTCTGGATATCATCAGAAGTACTGGATCTATCTACTCCTATTAAAGTGACGGTTAATAAAATTTGAATAAATAGAATCAACATACCTACCCATTCCCAAAAATTTATTTGAAAATGTTCTTTTGTGAAACTCTTCACTAATAGTATTAGAATGAATATGGATAAATAATAAACTCCACTGCTAACGAAGCAATACATACATTTTCCATAGAATAGGCTTTTGCTCTTAATTGGTGAGGATAATAATGTTTCTATCGTTTTCATTTCTTTCTCGCCCGCAAAGCTGTTGGCTGTCCATTGCTTTAACAGAATAAGTGGAAATAAGATTGATCCACTCAACAAAACAGTATCGTTCATTCGAAATACAGGAGCAACGATCCCTATGAGAACTACAGCACATAAATGAAAGATCAGAGCGCCTTTATCCTTGAAATACTCTTTTATCTGCATCCTAAAGACGATTTCTATTTCATTCATTTGGTTTCTCACCATTTTCTACCTGCATATACAGCTCTTCGAGGTCAAATTCCTTCGTTTCAATATTCTTCACATCTATCTCTAATGTGGCTAATACTTTAATCAACTTCGAAATGGCAATATTTTCTGTTAGTTCAACGATAATCGTATTTTGCTGTACCTTGTATTCAATATTTATTTCAAGACTAGACAACGCCTTATGAAGACGTTCCAAATCAGCGGACAAATCTTGGTTGCAGATAATACGGACTTTACTACTGGCTTGCTCTTTCAATGCTGCCATTGTGTTAGTATATACGTTTTTCCCATGTCGCATTATTGTGATCTTATTACAGATCTTTTTTACTTCTTCTAAATTGTGTGTGGTCAAAATAATGGTGGTCCCATACTTCTGTGCTAAATCATGCAGCATTACTCTTAAATGATCGATGCTTACTGGATCTAGTCCATTCGTGGGCTCATCTAATAGAAGGATTTCGGGTTTGTGAAGTAAGGCTCTAGTTAAAGCAACCTTCTTCTTCATCCCTGTAGAAAAACCCTTAACAGGCAAATGCTTCTTATCTAGTATTTCAAAATCACTCAATAGCTCGTCTATTCGTTTGTCGTAATCACTACGTTTCATACCATATATTTGAGCAAAATAACTTAAGTTATCATATACACTCAAAGGTTCATATAACCCAACGCCTTCTGATAAAACACCACACATTTTACGAACAGTGTCACCCTCCAGATTAGGATTACAACCAAATACAGATACTTCTCCCTCATCAGGCTCTAAAAGTCCTAATAAGAAACGAAGAGTAGTTGTTTTCCCAGCTCCATTATGTCCCAATAAGGCGTAAACATCTCCCTCCTGAATGGAGAGGCTCAATCCATTGATAGCATTTACACTCCCGAATGTCTTTTTCACATCTTTCAGTTCAATTTTCCGCATCGCACAATCCTCCTTAAGAAACCCAAAATAAGTATAGCAGACTATACATTTATTGTATAGTTAACTATACTTATTTTGATTGTGATAAAATTTTTTATTGATATAATAAGAAAGTACGACGTTGTCGTTTTTGGTTTTCATCATGAAAGCAATTTTCGATATTAATTATTACATGGGAGCATGACATGAAAACAAAAATAAGAGAATTGCGAAAAGAGCGAAAAATATCTCAAGAGGAATTAGCAAAAGCGGTTCGTGTCACTCGTCTAACCATTATTTCAATTGAGAATGAAAAATACACAGCTTCTTTAATCCTTGCTTATAAAATAGCTAAGTATTTTGGATTAATGATTGAGGAAGTATTTGATTTCTCTGAGGTGGAGGAAAATGATGAATCAAAAATATAAAGCACGGATTCAAAAACGCCTACGCGCCAAAATAGTTATCGCTGTTATTGGTGGACTTGCTGTAATAGGTACCTATTTCATTAAATTGCTCAATACCACGGCAGATTTCGCTTCTATTGATGCGTATATCACAGGATTTTTCTTTGGTATTGAAGGCGTCTGTGTGATGAACATAATACAGCTTAGAAAGCTGCTTAAAGACGAGAATGCGCTTGAAGAAATGGTGATCTATGAAGAAGATGAAAGAAATCAAAGTATCAAATTAAAAAGTTACAGCTCCACTATAAATTTTATGATTTGGTTGCTTTCATTTGGAGGTATTATCTCATCTTTCTTCAATCAGGTTATCTTTTTCACATTGGCAAGTGTTCTTGTGGTCTTGTTAGTCGTGTCTTCATTATACAGATGGTTTTATACTAGAAACTGAGTGGGGTACTTAATCTCTTTTCCATTTAAATAGCTGTCTCAGTAGTAGAATTTCTACTTGTGAGACAGCTCCTTTGCACCTCTTATTAACTACATGATTTATTTAGTGTCTTCCTACTCCACCGCCGCTGCTAGCGCTACCGCCGCCACCTGATGAGCCACCACCACCGGAAGAGCCACTATCATTGTTAGATCTGCTGCTGCTTGAAGAGCTGGAAGAATGTCTTCCTGCTCCTCCACCACTGCTGGAACCTCCACCACCATGGTTCTCGTTGCTTGAAGAGTAACGCCCTGCACCTCCACCTCTAGTAGATCCGCCTCCACCACTGTTTCCCCAGAAGCTTGATTGCGAATTGTTTGTATTCCTATGATGGTGATGATAATAACGTCTATGCCAGCGTCTGCCATAACCGTAATCAGCTTGACCATGCCAAGGACCATAACGGCGTATATTCCTTTGGCTATATGGATTAAATGGCAAACCATACATTTCTATATATCTATTGCGTCGTGAAGCAGTAAATCCAAATAAGATGAGCGAACCAAAAATTGCTGAGAAGATTAGAAAAGCCTTGCTTTTACTAACCGCCTCACCTCCAGTTATAGCAGTAGTAGAGGAAGTACCAGAGTTCGTTGTAGTTCCAGGATTAACATTGTTTCCGTTGTTTACAGTGACTCCTTGCGGATGATCCGCTCTCGCTAACAAGAAACTGTAGAACGAATTAACTGTCGTTGTAGCTCCCGTTCCGTAATCTTTTTTCACAAATTGGGGTTCAAGCACGGTATTTAAAATATTACTAATAGCCTCATTGGTTAAAACCTTGTCGATATCCTTGCCTTGTAGAACATGATAGTTGTCTCCGCCTATGTCCAATACAAGCATAACATCCTTAGGACCAGCACCTACCGAAGCAAATTTCATATAGGTATAGTCCTGCAATGTTTTATCTCCAGCATTTTTTACAGTAACCACATAAATTCCACTTCCGGTTGTTGTTTTATATCTGTTGCTGGAATCGTTCAGATAGTCTTTAGTTACTTTTTTGAGCACACCCGCATTATCGGATACGTAATTTTTGGTGCCAACATTTTCTGCCCAAGTACCGCCCATAGCTTGAATAAAAGCTCCATACGTCTTCCTAGCACCATTACTGTATGTTTTAGCTGCGAAATCCGGCTCAAGATATTGTGAAAGAATCTCTTTAATCTTACTGTTAGGCAATGATTCCTCTATACCTTTACCTTGTACCGCCCAATAATCATCATCTTTTATAGAAAGGAGCAGCAGCAGACCGTTATTTTTATCCGCAGCCCCCACACCCCAGCTATTGAAAAGCGATTTTGCATACTCTTCCATCGAAACCCCTTCAGTAGAGTCGACAGTTACAAGCACCACTTGAGCTCCAGTAGCCTGATGTAATCGAATACCGTAGTTCACCATGTAATTCTCTGCTTTCTCGTCAATCACATTCGCAAAATCATTTACATAAAATGAACCCGTATGCTTAGGTACAGCAGTTTTGGCTAAACTTACAGCCGGCAAAAGCAATACACTTAACAATAAGGCAGCAAGTGTGGTACGTAGCAGTATTTTTAGAGTTCTCGTGTTCATATGTACCTCCTGATCTATCATTATCTCTCTTATTTATCGGTTACGCGCGGTTAGCGGAATAGTTCCATTTTATTCTAAACTGGAAATTACACAACAGGAAAAAACGGTTAGAATTTGTGAGGCAGGTGATTTAAGGCGTGCGAGTCGCTTTAGGGGCAATCATCGTGTTGTGTTGAGGGATCAAACTCAAGAACATTGGAGTTTTGGAATCCTCCTACTGGATAACATACTTTTCGCCGATGCATCGGACGCAGGAGACGTTATTTAGTTCATTTGCGGGTTTACTGTAAGCTATCGGACTCAGTTGCGGCTATTTACTCAAAACCACACCACTTATCCGCAAATGTTGGCCTATAAGTGCTATGCAGTCCGATACCTCGGCAAAATGAGCTTAAAAGGCGAAATAGATGCTATACGGTCCGTAACACACTAAACTCTCTTAGCTACTTGTAATAATGGAAGTTTTGGAATCCCTCTTAAACTTCTTAGTTACTTGAGATACCCGGAATCTTGAGATACCCAGCCAATACTCCAACAACAAAAAGACTCAGCATATTGCTGAGCCTCATGATTTTAAAGCCAATTAGTTGGATCTCGAGCTCATGTTCCGTTAAAAATCAAACAGAGTAGTTGTTAAGTAACGCTCACCGGAATCCGGCAGAATTACCACGATGGTCTTGTCTTTATTCTCAGGACGCTTAGCGATTTGTGTAGCTGCGTAAACAGCTGCTCCGGAGGAGATACCCACCAGCAAACCCTCTGTTCTCGCAAGTGCACGTGATACGCTATAGGCATCATCATTTCTCACCTGAAAAATCTCATCCACTACCTCATTATCGTAATTCTCCGGAATAAAGTTAGCTCCAATGCCCTGAATCCCATGTCCCTTAGGACGGCCTCCTGATAAAACAGGGGAGTCAAACGGCTCGATGGCAACGATTTGGACTGCGGGGTTCTTTTCTTTCAACGCTTTTCCAACACCCGAGATAGTGCCTCCAGAACCAACACCCGCTATAAAAATATCTACATCTCCATCGGTATCCCGCCAAATTTCCTCAGCTGTAGTCGTTCTGTGTATTTCCGGGTTCGCAGGATTGCTGAATTGTTGGGGAATAAATGAATTTGGAATTTCCGCAGCTAATTGTTCTGCCTTTCTTACAGCTCCGCTCATCCCTTCAGTTCCCGGTGTTAACACAAGCTCAGCACCTAGTGCCAGCATTAATTTACGGCGTTCAATACTAAATGTATCTGGTAGGACGATGATCAGTGAATACCCCAAGCTAGCAGCTGCAAAAGCAAGTCCAATCCCAGTGTTTCCACTGGTAGGCTCAATAATGACAGAATCTTTATTGATGAGACCTCTCTCTTCCGCATCTTTGATCAATGCATACCCAATACGATCCTTAACACTACCTGCAGGATTAAAAGATTCCAACTTGGCAAGAACCCTTGCTTCTACGTTTTGGGTTTTACTATACTTTGAAATCTCTAATAACGGTGTATTTCCGATCAGATCGGTTAAGCTCATGTAAATATTAGCCATAATGATCCGCACCTCATTTCTTAATTTCCAATCAAATTACTCTGTATTAAGTCTAGCAGGATTTAAAGGATTTACAAGCTATTGATTCTTATTAGTCGCAAATTGAGGCCGTTAATTCGTACTACGTCTAACCGAAACACTCGACTCTCGCACGATTAATCGTGGATCAAGCTGCACCCTTTGATACTCCCCGGTAATATTATCCTGAATACGTTGTAAAAGAAGCTGTGTGGCTAAACGCGCCACTTCATTCCCCATGATGGAAACCGAACTAATCTGAGGCGTTGTAATAGTTGTCCATGAGTTATTATCCACCCCAACCACCGCCACATCTTCCGGAACACGAACGCCTAATTCTTTAAAACGATTTACAATACCTATCGCCACCATGTCATTCACTGCATAAATAGCGTCTGGCATATGTGTCAGGCTGTAGAAATAATCAGCGGCTTGTAGCCCCGTTTGCAAGGAAAAGTCTTCGCCAAAATAAACAAGCGAAATATCCACTTGTTTTAAAGCTTGCTGATAGGCAAGATAACGATCTTCAATAAGATCTTTTTGAGCTCCTGCATATGCAATTCTAGTTCGACCGATATTGATTAAATGCTCCATCACTAATTGACCTTCAAAACGTGACAAGCTGACGATGTCTGCTTTCACATTTTCTGTGATTCTTTTCCCGTAGTTAATGATGGAGACCGGAACACTCGATTTATTAATTAACTCTACCATGGTCTTTGGATAAGCAAGAGGCATGATAATGAGTCCATCTACATGTAATTTTTTGACCTCACGAATCGTTTCGAGCTCAGTGCGCGGGTTGCCAGAAGTATTAATTTGAATTACCCGATAGCTATGTTGTTTAGCGGCTTGCTCTACGGACCAGGCGATATCCGGAATAATTGCGTTGCGGATGTCAGGAACGGCCAGAGCAATTTGCTTCGTTTGGCGGATTTTAAGGCTTTGCGCAGAGGTGTTCGGAGTGAAACCCATCTCCTCAATCACTTGAAGTACCAGCGCCTTGGTCTTGGAACTAATTCCCTCTGAATTATTAATGGCTCTTGAGACAGTAGCAATACCTACCCCCGCCCGTTTCGCTACATCCTCTATGGTTACTTTGTTTTTATTAGCCACTCTGATAGTCCCCTTATTTCCGGAATCGTTTTCGTATTTATCTTTATTCCGCTCATCTAAAGTCAAAATTTCAATGTATAGATTATAACATAATAGTACATAGAAGAATACTTATCTCAGCTGCTAATGCGAACCTAAAGTCTTGATATACCTCTGTTTTAGTGAAATATTTCACTAATTTTCGATATTAATATTTTCATTATTTAAATTTGACAATATGAAAATTATGTGACATATTTGTTCTCGGAAACGTTTCCTCTTTTCCAAAAATAAAACACTATTTATTATCAATTATTAATCTAGGAGATGAATGATATGCAAGCATTAAGATGGCATAACGTCAAAGATCTACGGTTAGAAACGATTGAAGAACCAGCAGCCCTTGAAGGAAAAGTGAAAATCAAAATCGAATGGTGCGGAATTTGTGGCAGCGATCTTCATGAATATGTAGCCGGCCCTATTTTCATCCCCCAAGGTACTGTTCATCCCCTTACTGGTGAAAAAGCTCCAGTCGTAATGGGACATGAATTTTCTGGACAAATCGTAGAAGTAGGTAAAGGCGTTAGCAAGTTTAATGTTGGTGATCGCGTCGTCGTCGAGCCTGTTTTTGCATGTGGTGAATGTGTGGCTTGTCGACAAGGTAAATATAATCTTTGTGAAAAAATGGGCTTCCTAGGTTTGGCTGGTGGTGGCGGTGGATTCTCAGAATACGTCGCAGCAGACCAACATATGGTGCACAAAATTCCAGACAGCTTATCCTATGAACAAGGTGCTCTCGTGGAACCTTCTGCCGTTGCTCTACACGCTGTTCGTTCCAGTCAACTAAAGGTTGGAGATAAAGCTGTAGTATTCGGTGCTGGCCCAATCGGTTTGCTGGTCATTGAAGCTTTGAAAGCATCCGGTGCAGCGGAAATCTATGTTGTAGAACTTTCTGAAGAACGTAAGAGTAAAGCTGAAGAACTCGGTGGTATTGTAATCGATCCTAAACAATATGATGTGGTCGAAGAAATTCAAAAACGTACCGATGGTGGCGTAGATGTTGCTTTTGAAGTCACTGGCGTCCCTCCCGTTCTAACCCAAGCCATTAATTCCACTAAATTGAGTGGACAAATCATGATCGTTAGTATTTTCGAAAAAGATGCTACGATTACTCCAAACAATATCGTACTTAAAGAACGCAACTTAACTGGTATCATCGGATACCGTGATGTTTTCCCAGCTGTAATTAGCTTGATGGAACAAGGGTACTTCCCTGCTGAGAAGCTTGTTACTAAGAGAATTAAACTGAATGAAGTGATTGATCACGGGTTTGAGGCACTTTTGAAAGAAAAAAATCAAGTGAAAATCCTTGTAAGTCCTAAACAATAACCATAAGCAGCCTATTGGCTGAATCATAAAAGAAGGCGCTGCCCCAAGCAGCTCTTTCTAGAATTTGTAGCGGTCTCTGTTATTAAAAAACAACCAGGCAGCGATACTCCGGGAATTGGAGTATCGCTGCCTGGTGTTTTTGATCTGTAGCGGGGCTTAAGCAAATTTATGGGCAAATCCTTATACACTCTGATTTAACCCGCTTAAACATCCGCTGATCCACCAAAGTATAATTGTCCACACACTATGCTGGAGCTGCCAAGTCTGATGCTCTTGAGGGATCCTTTCGAACCGTCCGTAGCTTCCGTTGTATCCCCTCTTAGTATACTTCTAGCACCTAATTTAAAGGATTTGAATGAATAATGGAGAGTGATATAGGGTAAATGTGAAATAACTGCATTCTGTGCACTTATTCCGGATGAAAAAGCAACTATACTTGTTTTAATTGTATTCTGTACAATTAAAAACCTAAAAATCTACCTATACGGAAGTAAATGAGGAAAATAGATGTACTAAATACAGTTATATCTATGACCCAACCAATTAAGGAATTATAGTTGTACAAAATACAATTAAACGCTCTGCTTCAACTAATTGCTTCCATCGCCACTCTGATTCATCTATTCTAGATGAAGTGTAGCTCCCTATGGAACAGCCCCTAGCCCGTTTGTTTGCTACTATCTATACTTATGCGTATTTATCATTTATCAAATAATGCAGATTCTCTTTTACAGCAGGCCATTCGGTATCCAATATGCTAAAGACCACATTATCATGAATCGATCCGTCAGACTTGATTCTATGTTTGCGCAGAACTCCTTCTTTAACCGCCCCAATTCGTTCTACTGCTCTTTGTGACCTCAAGTTGTTCGCGACCACTGTAAATTCTACACGGATCAGCTTAAGTTCTTCAAAACAATAGTGTAGCAGCAGCGACTTGCCCTCTGTGTTCACACTAGTCCTCCAATAATCAGGCGAGATCCAGGTACATCCGATTTCCGCATTGCGATGAACCAAATCCGGATGCATAATCCTTGTGGTTCCGATAATTCGCTCCGTTGCTTTATCAATGATAGTAAAGGTAATTTGTGAACCGTTTTTTTGATTTGCTAAAGCTGTTGAGATTAATCCTTGCACCTGCTCGTCCGACGTTATTTTTCGCCAGGTAAATTCCCAGATGTCTGGATTTCTTAACACTCTCGCCAATCCTTCTGCATGACTTTCATCTATTGGAACCAGCTTAATTGTTTTCCCGTCAAGTAGTTCAGTATTCATAACACTCATTTGGTGCACCGTTCTCTCAATGAAATATGCTGAATGATATCTGCAATTTCTTCCACACGAAAGGCGATATGGTCTGCTCCGGCTTGTTCAAGCTCTTCCTTGGGACCATAACCAAAAGTCACTCCAATAGATTCGACACCACAGCCAATAGCACCGATCATATCATGCTTACGATCTCCTATCATTACCGCTTCCTCTGGATGTATGTCATTCTCATCAAGCACGTACTGAATAACCTCTTGCTTCTTAGAACGGGTACCGTCCAGATTACTTCCTCCGATATGTTTGAAATAATGATCGAGCTTATAATGCTCAAGAATCTGTGCTGCAAAAACAGTCGGTTTGGAGGTTGCTACATACAATGAGTATCCATTCGTCTTAAGTCCCTCCAGCAATTGGGGTATACCTTCAATCACCATATTCTCAAATAATCCCGTGGCACTGTAACGCTCCCGGTAAAAAGCAACCGCTTGAAGCGCTTGTTCCTCAGTGAAATGGTGCAGCTCGATAAATGAATCATATAACGGAGGACCTATGTAAGGAAGAAGCTCATCCAAATGTTCGATCTGTATATCAAATTTGTTCAAAGCGTATTCTACGCTTTTGGTGATGCCTTCTTTGGGGTCTGTTAAAGTACCATCTAAATCAAATAAAATGTTTTGTAATCCTCTTCCCACGGTTGTCTTGCTCCCCTCGACTGTTATTATTGCATATATTTATCATACCTTCGTTTCCACATACTTTCCACATACTTCTCGAATACGATAAGTAACCGAAGCTATTACATATTATCGGAGGAATATCTTATGAACATGACGCATTACATGTCTTTGCTAGCGGACAACCAGCCTTGGAACTTGATTATATTCATGGCAATCCCCGTGATTTTCGCTGAGACGATTACCATTACAGAGTTTATTATTTTGTTCACCAAGAATCTAACAGCCCCGCTACGATCCTTCAACAAAGTCTGCAGCATACTCGCAGGGTTATATTTCACAGGGGTATTCCTTTACTTGTTCCCAACTGCGTTTATTCCTTTGTCTGTGAATGGGGAATGGCACACATGGGTTGATATTGTAGCCGTGGGCTTCTATTTAAGCGGAGTACTCTTCTTATTGCCACTGGCTTTGTTAGATCTTGGTCTAATTGCTCGTAAACGATCGGAAGAGCACAAGATGAAGCTGCATTTTCTGCTTATTAGTGGATTCTTGGTCGTAGCGCATATCGCGATGATATTTGGGATGATTAATCCGGAAATTGTGGGCAGTATGGGTGGAATGGGCGATATGATGCATTAAAGTTTATTAACATAACGTAATCTAAGACAAAAAGCAGATCAAGGATCAAACCTTGATCTGCTTTTTGTCTCGTACCGGTTATCCCGCGCTTTGTACAGTTACCACAGTACGCTTCTTGCGTAATAAAAACATCAGCGGAAATCCAAACAACACGATAATGGAACCTACCACAAAAACATCATTCACACCCATCGTGAACGATAGTAAACGTATCGAATCTGTATTACTTGCACCGGAGCTGATCAACTCTTTAGAGTGGAGTAAAGATCTACTCGACAACAGGGAAGTGAATACTGCAATCCCAAGTGAGCTTAACACATTGCGGACCCAGTTGTTGATCGACGTAGCATGCCCAGACCATTCGACGGGAATTTCCTCCATTGAGGCTGTACTGCTTGGAACATTGGCTAGTCCAATGCCGAGATTACGAACGACCATCGCCCACATAATAAAGCTATAAGATATGTTCGTTTGCAGCCGACTAAGCATGAATAAACCGATGAATATAAATAAAATACCCGCAGAAATCAACTTCACAGGTCCGAACTTTGGATACAGCTTACCTACGATTGGACTCAGCAAGGCAAGGAGGATCGAGGACGGCAATAAAATCAGCCCTGTTTTAAGCGTTGTAGCCCCTTCTACCGTTTGTAAGAACAAAGGGGTTAAATAGGTTCCGGCATACATCGCAATCGTAACCAAACTATAGATACTAAGCATGGCGGTAAAACGGCGATTACGGAATACACGCAAATTCAGCAGAGGCACCTCCGCCTTCAGCTCGCGCAAAACAAACAAAATTAACAACACAACCCCCAAAAGGATTAACGATAAAGTTTTCCATGAAGTCCATCCCCAGCTGTTGCCTTGGCTAAATGCGGTTAATAACGATAAACTACCGAGGACAACGGTGAGGAAACCAGGAATATCAAATGACTTCGGAATATTCATTCGATAATATGGGATTAACGTTAGGGTTAGAATAACAGCTATAATTCCAATAGGAATGTTAATTAAGAATAACCAATGCCAGCTGGCATATTGGAGCAGCCAACCGCTAAACGTCGGACCTATGGCTGGCGCGACCATCGCGGATAGCGACCAGAGGCTTACAGCAAACGGTCTGCGTTCTCCCGGTATTACTTGAAATATGATGGTCATCGTACAAGCCATAATGAGACCGCTACACGAACCCTGAAGCATCCGAAATACAATTAATGATGTTGGATCCCATGCCAAAGCACAAAGCAAAGAGAACATGGTGAATCCCATCAAGGCGAAAAGATAAAGCCTTTTGTAGCTGAATCTTCCTCCGAGATATCCGGCGAGTGGTGCGGTTACTCCTGTCGCCAGCATAAAACCGGTGACCATCCATTGCATGGTGTTCAGACTCGTATTGAAATGATCCATTAAAAGAGGAACAGCAATGTTGATCGTCGTTGTACTTAAGACAGAGACGAAATTTCCGAAGAATATGGCAATCATGATCGGCCAAAAATGTATTTTGCTTGCTTGATTTTCTTCCATGCTTCCCCTCCTCATTATTTTTTATATGTCTACTTTTACATATATAAGGTGACTTGAATAATGTTATAATCGTATGATCAATATGTCAATGATGACATATCCCCGAAAAATTCAATGAAAACGGATTTATAATAACTGGAGGGCTTTATAGTAATGAATACACTGTCTTATGGACTTCTAGCTTTACTTAGCGCTAACTCATTGTCTGGATATGAATTAACTCAGAATATCAAGCCGCTCTGGCGTGCTGGACATAGTCAAATCTACCCTCTATTAATGAGCATGGAGCAACAAGGTTATATCACCTTTAAGCTCATTGAACAGACCGACAAACCGGATAAAAAAGAATACTCCATTACGGAAGCAGGACTGAAGCAATTGCGGCAATGGGTGGAAACTCCTGCTGAGCCTCCGGTGCTGCGGGATGAACTGCATTTTAAGCTGTATAGCTTATGGCTATCCAACCCGGCAGAAGCCAAGGACCTATTACTAAAACGTGCAGAGTTTTGTAAGAGTGAGTTGGAGCGATACAAGGTTTTGCTCAAAGCAAACGAAGTCTTGCGTGATGAACGCGGTGAGACTCGTGAGTTAAAAGCCACAACTTTTGGACGTTATTTACTGATCCGCAAACGTGTGCTTGATATGGAGAGCTCTATACAATTTTGCGAATGGGCACTTGAAGAGCTTGAGTCGAATCAATAACATTATAAACAAGCAAAAAAGAGACCTCATTTTGTATCTGAAGTCTCTTTTTACTTACATTTATTCGGATTTAGATAGATTCAATAGTTGCACCTCGCAACGAGTACCCGCTCCAGGCTGACTTATCATTCGAATCTTGCCTCCATGCAATTCCACCAGCTTTTTAACAATGGAAAGTCCCAGACCTGAACCGCCGTATTGTCTTGAACGTGATTTCTCTACCCGGTAGAAACGCTCGAAGATATAGGGAAGCTCTTCCTCAGGAATACCTATTCCTGTATCTTCAACAATTAGAGTTGCAGCATCCGCTGCAAATTCCATATGAACAATAATCTCACCTTCATCCGTATAACGAATTGCATTTTCCAGAAGGTTCATAATAATCTGTTCCATACGTTTTTGATCTCCACGGATCATATACGCATCTCCGCTAAGCTGAAGCTTCAGCAGTAACCCCTTCTCCTTTGCTTTCAGTTCAACTCTGCGCACGGCTTGTTCCGCTAGCTGACTGAGATCGATCCACTCTTGGGTAAGAGTAACCTTTCCTTCCTCCATCTTTGCCAGTTCAAATAAATCATCCACAAGATGCTGGAGCCGATGTGCTTCCTGATGAATGATATCCAAGTATAGATCTCTTTCCCCTTCGGTCTCGTAAAGTCCATCTTTTATTACCTTGGTATACCCCTCCAAATATGTAATGGGCGTTCTCAGCTCATGTGAGATATTTGCCAGAAATTCCTGACGTGTATCCCTGTATCGTTGCAGATCGACAGCCAGATCATTTATAGCCTCTGCCAAAAAACCAATCTCATCGTTGCTACGTATAGAAAGTCTCGTTTCCAGCTCGCCAGCCGCGATTTTCCGGGTTGCCTTTTGCATCTTGATCAGAGGTTTGGACAAAATCATGGCGATCACACCAGTGATCCCTATAGCCAATATAAAAGCCCCTATTCCTGCAATCAGCAGCAGGTTCCGGATGGAAGCCAAAGATTGCTTCATACTCTCTGTAGAGGACATTACATAAAGTGCAGACTGAGTTGTATCCCCCTCCATTATTGGTTTTCCAATGATAAAATAGGAATGTCCAGCAGGATCTTTATACTCAAAATCAACACTTTTCCCAGCGAAAATCCGGCTAACATCCGAAGCTTGGATGAATGAACGATCCGAACGATCATGTACACCCGAGTGGAGTATCACATTGCCATCCTTCGAGATATTAAAGATACTGACATCCGAAAATTCTGCAAAGGTACTCATCATCTGCTCATTTGAACTATCCTGCGATTCCGCCATTCCGATAAAATGTGAGGTGAGTTCCTCCGTCTCTTTTTGCATCTCGTTGTAATAGAAGCTTGTAAACATCCGGTCTATAGTAATTCCAAGAACAAGCAAAACTACTAAAAAAACAGACATTATAATATAACCAAGCTTAAGTCCGATGATGTTATTTTTCATACCAGATTACCTGGAGCGTGAAATTTATAACCTAACCCCCACACTGTTTGAACCGGATTATAGGAGAGGCCTGCCTTATGCAATTTCTCACGGATATTCTTAATATGGGTGTCGATAACACGATTCTCCCCCTCATAATTATTCCCCCATAATCGTTCCACCAGTTCTTCTCTCGTAAAAACCCGGGTAGTGTTTTGCGCCAAAGTAGCCAGTAAATCAAACTCCTTGAGAGTGAATTCAATGGATGTATCCTGAATATGTACCTCCCTAGCTTCTGGGTATATTTTAAAATCAGGGTATGTGAGCACCTTATCCTGAGGTTGGTGGGCAAATGTAAGTGTTGAACGCCGCAGCAGAGAATAAATCCTAGCCACTAATTCTTCCGGCTCAAACGGTTTAGTAAGATAATCATCTGCTCCTATACCGAGACCACGTACCTTATCCTTGGTTTCAGAACGTGCGGTTAGCATTAGAATTGGGATAGAGCTTGTCTCCCTCACCAGCTTGCAGACCTGCCAGCCATCCATATCCGGCATCATCACATCCAGCAAGATTAGGTCAAAGCTGTGTTGTTTCAACAGTTGGAGTGCCTCATGACCCGTTGACGCCTCTTTTGTAGACATCCCTTCTTTACTTAAATAAATCCGCAATAAATTCCGCATGTTCCATTCATCATCTACGATCAGTATCTGTAGCTTATTCAAGCCGTTCACCCTCTTTATGACCTAGTTCTTCTCATTATACAAAAAAATACAGAACAAGCCGACATCATCCCTAAATGATGCCAGCCTGTGATTATGGTTAGTGGCCGGAATGCGGATTGCCTCCTGCAGCAGGTGAGATTTCTAGCATATCATCAATTTCACTTTGTGCTCGCTCATTTATTGCAAGGTTATCTCCAGTTATCCAAGCATGATTGTAAGGACCTTCCGCTGGTGAATCTTGAAATTTAGGTTGAAGCTCCATCATATACTCCATTACTGAATCTGGCAGCCCGTCTTTTTCTGTAAAAATAAGCGGCGCATGTTTCCCCAAATGGGAAAACGGCGCAGCGGCGATAGCGAGCATCGTTGAATCCGTGGTTAACAAAGACAGGTTATGACCGGGTGTAGTGATTCCCCAGCCGAATCCGTTATTGGCATCCTTAAAACTTGCAAAAGCTATAGCGTTCTTAAAAACATCTTGTCCAGCTATACGGGTAACTGTTCCGTATTCTTTTAATTGCTTTTCTACATCTGCTGAGACAATGTCTTCTGGTCCTAGGATATAAATAGTTGCACTACCTCCACGTTCTTTTAAAGCCTCGACCGTTGAGTTAGGAATTTCGTCTTTGGTTACATAGAGTAGAGGTTCCGGCATATGTGCGATCCAATTCACTGCTGGCAGCGTGTACTCAGGGCTATCCATAGAACCAATTATGACCGACTTTGGAAGTTCGCCGGCTGCTTTAGCGTAATAAGTATCTATAGCCTGAGCTACAGCCGCTGGCTCATCCCCTTCTATCCGGTCTACTTTTAAATCAATGGCCTTTAATTGTTGTTCTACATTAGATGCCATAGGCCCAACAAGCACTACCTGAACCCCATTATTGCCATCAGCACCTATTGGATTCAGTCGCTTAAGTTCTGCGAGGGTAACCTCAGGAACCCCATCTTTTGTGGTATACAGGACGGGGCCGTTACTGGGATGATGAATCAAATCTGCACTAACTGCGGCAATCTGCCAATTACTCACATCCGTCAAAACTACACTTGAGGGTCTATTATTCTTTGTTTGCGCAGTCCATAAAGTCTGAGAAACTAACACTGCGGCTTGAATCGGATCTGAAGTGTTAATGCGAGTAGTATTCTTCGTAGCTATCCAAGGTGGCTCCACCGTTGCAGAACTAGCATGCGAATTAACCTTAGATGGAACATTATTGCCTGATTGGCAGCTTGTTATCACTGTACTCAAAAGCAAACTAACGGCAACAAATGGTATGATTTTTTTCATCCTAAACCCTCCTGTGTGATGTTCTCGCTTGATTTAGAGTAGTTTAGTCTACAAATGTGTGGAAAGTATGTAGAATTTAAAATAAATAAAATTTGTATATAATGCAAAAAGAGCATCCCGTAAGCCATGTATGACTCAGGATGCTCTTGGTTTAAAGTTTTTTTCAACACTTACCAGTGTTTAGCGATAAAAGTATCCCGACCGGATTGCTCCCGATCTTCTTTGTAGTGCTTAGGATTCTTATGATGATAATCCTGATGATACTCTTCTGCACGATAAAAAGTTGGCGCCGGAAGAATTTCCGTAACGACTGGACCGGAGAATCTGCCGCTGCCCGCAACCTGTTCTTTCGAGGCAAGAGCCGCTAACCGCTGTTCTTCATTATAATAGAAGATCGCTGTCCGGTACTGAGTTCCTCGATCCTGGAATTGCCCACCATCATCGGTAGGGTCAATCTGAGGCCAATATAATTCAAGCAGCTTCTCGTATGAAAAAAGCGCTGGATCAAACGTAATCTGCACAACCTCGTAATGCCCCGTTGTTCCGGTTTTGACTTCTTCGTAGGTTGGATTCTCAGTTAACCCTCCCGCATATCCCGATACAATTCCATGAATGCCTGGTAATTCCTCAAACGGTGTCACCATGCACCAAAAACATCCGCCTGCAAACATCGCTTGTTCCATATGATCAAATCTCTCCCTATCTATCTTCATCTAATAAATAATATATGCTATGACGATAAAGCCAAAAGATCATAAAGTCAATGGAAGTCAGCAGCACCATTAGAATTCAAATCTCCAAAACGTTATAATATAACAACAACAGAAGTAGAAAGGAATGCGCTATGAGAAAAAATCGTTTAGGACAATCCGATTTGTATGTAAGTGAGATAGGACTTGGCTGTATGTCTTTGGGTACGGATGAGGCGAAAGCCATTTCCATTGTTCATGAAGCACTCGATCAAGGAATCAATTTTGTTGATACAGCAGATCTTTATGATGAGGGCCGTAATGAAGAGATTATTGGCAAAGCCATTCGTCAACGTCGTCAGGATGTAATCCTAACAACAAAAGTTGGCAACCGCAGAATTCCCGGTCAAGAAGGCTGGAGCTGGGACCCTTCAAAAGCCTATATTAAAAATGCAGTCAAAGATAGTCTCAAACGGCTGCAAACGGATTACATCGATCTATACCAGCTGCATGGCGGCACTATTGAAGATCCAATTGACGAAACGATTGAAGCTTTTGAAGAACTTAAGCAAGAGGGTCTTATCCGCTATTATGGGATCTCTTCTATTCGTCCTAATGTAATTAGAGAATATGTGAAAAAATCAAATATTGTAAGTGTTATGAGCCAATATAGCATTTTAGATCGACGTCCTGAGGAAGAAATCCTTCCTCTGCTAGCTAAGCATGGAATTAGCATGATCGCACGCGGACCTTTAGCAGGGGGCATTCTATCAGAGCGTGGTCGCAGCAAGGCGGAAAAGAATTACTTAGATTACAGTAGTGAGGAACTTCTGAATTTGCATGATCGGCTTTCACAGGAAACTAGTGACTCTCGCAATCTTGCACAAACAGCGCTGCATTATCCACTAGCTAATCCATCTGTAGCCGTTATTATTCCTGGGGCAAGCAGTCTGGAGCAATTAAAAAGCAATGTAATGGCTGCTGATGTAGCTCCACTCACTTCGGAGGAACTTGCAGACATTCAGCAGATGAGCAAAGCAAATCGTTACAAGCTTCATGTATAGATTAGTCACTTTCGTTAAAAACAATGGGGTGTCCATAGCCATACAATGGCTGTTGGGCACCCTTACTTTTTGAATCTAACTGATCGCTGATCTAATCCTTAAACTTGGTTTGATTAGATATTATTCACACGAACGAAGCCGCTATAGGACACAGTTGACCTTATGCGCTACTTTTTACTATATTAAGGGTGCTCGCGGACTCCATAGCCGCTATGAGCTTGATAATCACCATATATCATCCTCTATTTAAGGAATAGCAGCACTGGGGTCCGAAATCATGCTCCAAAGGCTAAATATATGCAAATAACGTCATCTGAGTCTGAAAGTATTCAAGTCACTCCGCGTGACACATCCAGCCTGCCATAATTCCAGTAGAATAAAATCGAGTGATTCTCGTGAAGCCTGATTCTTTCAATAACTCTTCAATTTGTTTTTCAGGAAGAAAAGAAATTTTCGTAATATTGCTACTTACATTATCAAACGCTTCGGGAGATTCATACCCTGCAACCCAAAAGCTTTTCCATACATTTATTCTGTCGTGGAGTTCAGGATCATCCAAATCTCCATATGCACTTACGAGAACAAATGGAGCACCCGGTTTCAGATTATCCTTTATGGAGCGAAGCAATTTCAATTTTTCTTGAACATCATGAATGAAATGAAGGACCAAAATACAACTTGCCACATCGAACTTTGAGTCCTGCTGAGGAAGATCATCGATTGTCCCAGGAATCAGACTGACACGGCTCTCTAAGCCCAGTTCATCTATCTTTAACTTCGCGATCTTAAGCATATCTTCCGAAGGATCCACTCCAGTAAATGTCCAGTTTGGGTTAGATGGACCCCATGCCGAAAATTCATTTCCTCCCCCCGCACCGACCACGAGCAAAGATACAGGGATGTCACCTAATTCGAAGCGAAAATAAGATTGGATCATCGAAAATAATGAATCATAAGAGGGAATCGAAATACGAGTTGTTTTTTCATAGGTCGCCCTCTTGGCATTTAATTTTTGCTCATCAGTCATTGTAATCATCCTCCATTGTTTTAAACTTCACATTTTAGTATCAAAACCCGCATTAAAGTTATTACGGATTTATATTATCCCTAATAAGCCCGAAAAAAGAACGGATCTTTACTCCGTCTTCATCGTTTTTGCCAAATCTGCAATTTTCGTGTTCTCTAAGTACCGCTCCATCTGTCGCTCAGCGTCAATCACAACCTGTTGAATCAGACATTCACTTCCGTGATCTAGACTGCATTCAAAAAAGGAAGCCGTTCCTTCGATTGCATGGATAATATCCAAAAAAGAGATTTCTTCCGACTTGCGTCTGAGACGATAACCACCATTAGCGCCAGGTGCAGATTGAATTAATCCAGCCTTCACTAGCTTAGTCATCATTTTGGACAGATAGGTTTGGGAAACACCCAGCTTCTCAGCAAGCAATTGAACACCCACCGGCTTATCAGACGCCACCGTCACCATATAGAGCATTGCATGAAGTGCATAATCTGTCGCTTGGGAATATTTCATTCAGCACCTCCATTAACGACTTTAGAAATCTATGATAACTCTAACATTTTTAAAAGGCAAGTATATAATTCCTACACTCGCCCATTAAGCAATCTTCTTCATCCTCAACTAATTGGAGTATACTCTCCATTAAACTCAAATTCATAGTCATTAGCGATACGGATATAGCCATATACGCAATGCCAGCGATCTCTGTAGAAAACACTGGAATAATTCTGATTATCCCTATTTCCTTCAGCAACTAAGATCTCTTTGTCATCGCATGCTAAAACAATACCTGTATGATCGTGAGGGTCATTAGTTAGCAATTTTTCATAAATCACAATATCACCACGTTGAGGAGTAAACCCCTCTTGCCCGTCAAAATAAAAAAATGCGGTCTCAGGTAGTTGCGCCCACTCTAACCATGCCCCTACGCCAGCTAATCGAAAATCAGCATTCGGATATCGAATCGGCAGCAGAAAGCCAGCTTGCATACAGCAGTAATATACAAATGCTGCGCACCAATTGTTTTGTAATACTTTATAAATCCCTTGGTCAGGCCAATATTTACAGATTTCTCGATATCGTTCGTTTCCTGGTATTCCAACAATGTTTTCTTTTCCAAATGCTTCAGCAATATTAGCCAACTTGCCTCGTTTATCCGTAGGCTGGTGAACTTCAGCCCCGCTACTGTAATCTATCTCTTCCAAAAAATCCTCTGGAATCGTCATTTCACGAAGTACATTCCGAAGCCTATTCGTGTCCTGTTGTGTTACATTACAGTCCCTATTCTGCAAATGTAATTGTAGAACTTGAGCATCCTTTAGAATCTCTTCATAGTGACCCTTAACTTTATTCCTATCCCCTTGATGGAAGATCGCCTTTAGAATTTGAGTCAGCTCTTCATTGGTGAACATATTCAAGTCTCTTAATAAAGGCCTTACGGTATCTGCACTGTTGGGACCTGGAAAATCCTTGACTCCGGTTTTGAAGAAATAATAATTATGAAGCAGTCCTATAATGGCTGCCAATTCCTGATTTTGTTCTCTTTTCATGGCAAGCAATGAAGCGAAGCTAGACACTCCGTACAGGTGAACACACGCTTCCTGTTTCCGTTGTTCGCTACCTAAAGACATGATCATTTCTTGAACCAGCACACGCACACTATCGAGGCGCTGGTTCACTTTTGTTATCAGTCGTTGAGTCACTGGAAACCTTCCCCCTCCGTTACTGCTCAGCTGTAATAATACCAAAGCTAAAACTGACATAAATTTTTTTATCAATTCAGTCCCTAAAGACTACCTTTTTCTGTCCATCCTTGACGAATTCCACACCAAAATAATCGGTATTACCGTTCGCCCCGAATTCAGCGATCCGAGCATCAGGCTTACTCTCAAAGTGAATGTTATGTTTAATATTAGATCTTGGTAACAATGTAATCTCTTGCGGCTGAACCTCTGCGAATGACCAAATCCCTTGAGAATTACCATACTCTCGAAAGATTGGACGAATCATAACGGTTTCATTTTGCCCGCCATAGTTGATTAGCCTGATTGTACATTGAACCTTCACTATATCCTCTTGAGTACCGTACATACAGTGCGAATCTTTTTCCAGAAAATCCACAACTTCAATTCCCTCATTGTTCATATTCACAAGATAATACAATCGTTCTGTTAGAAATGGATATAACGTAATGAAAATGATGATAGCAAGCAAAACGGTTCTGCCTACATATTTTTTATAACGCTGTCTAAAGTGCTTTATAGTTAAACTCCCACTGACGATTAACATAATGATCCCGAATATCGCTGAGTAATGTAAACCATGGTTTGTCGCAGGCTCGCTCCAAGGCGGAATTCCAATGGTTTTGAAGAGGTAATCCCCAAACATAGTCCCCTGATGTGTGATTCCCACAAAAACTAAAGAAAACAGCAAAAATAAAACAGCCATCCATCCTTTACCCTTGATCATTTCATCCCTCCCAACCAATAACAGTTATGTCTTCTCTATCCTCCAAGGAAAGATTCCTATGCATATGCAATACAATTTTTTTACCGCTAAAACTTAAGGTGTAATCAACTACGTAAGGGGTTTCAATGTAATATACCGTGAGGATTAATTTAGAATCAGCATATTGCCAGCTTGCAGATGTACAAACATCCTGCTCACTAAGGGATAAGTCTTTAATAAATAAACATTTTGCATAGGCAGGCTTTAAAAAATTGAAGTTAAATTCATCTAAATGATCGTCGTAAAGTAAAGAAAAACTAAGGTGATCTTCTTCAAACTTCAGTGTTAATTCTTTGATTTTATGCTTATTATCTTCAAAGATATAAATTCCACTGTACGATCTATAATCTACTTTAACTATCCTGTCTACTAAGGAGGTAAATGTAGGAGGTTTAATAATGTTAGATACAACCGTTGGCCAATCAAGGTTCAGTAAATTTGCATATATGATATCTAAAAAATCCTGTAACTTCTTCATCTCGGTAAAACTTGAAGTTGCAGCAATCACAATCTCTCGACTCGGATCAATGAAACACAATTGACCAAAAGCTCCATTCCCCATCTTACATCCATTCCTGCACATAAAGAACTGATAACCATATCCGTTTGACCAATCAGCCTTATTTTGTCCCCAACGATTATCGCTTTGTTCATTTAGCGCCAGCTTTAAATAATCTTCAGAAACAATTCTACAGCTATTGTAAACTCCTTGATTGAGGAGCATCTGGCCAAATTTCGCAATTCCATCTGTTGGTATGCTTAGTCCCATTCCACCAGCAACAATTCCTAACGGGCAAGTCTCCCAATCCGGTCTTTCTATGTCCAATGGAGTAAATAATCTTGGCATTAGAAAATCAACAAGATTCTCTCCAGTCGTCTTTTCGATAATAGCCGAAACCATATAAGTGGCGTGTGTATTGTAATTGTAATAACTTCCCGGTTCATCTTCTACGTCCAAAGCTAAAAAGGCACGAACCCAATCAATTTGCTTGGCTATCGCACCATATATATTATTGTTATGCCCCGTATTCATGGAAAGAAGATGATGTATCGTCATCTTAGCTAAATTAGGCGAGATTGAGCTAGGAAGCTGATCCGGGAAAAAAGAGACCACTTTATCCGTTAATTCAAAATAACCGTTATCCCATGCTATGCCTGCTGCAATAGATGTAAAGCTCTTACTCAGGGAAAATAAAATTTGGGGAACGTTTTTGCGGTACGGTTGACGATAAAACTCGGTAATAACTTCTCCCTTTCGCAATAGCATAAAAGTATTAACCGGTAAATCAGATCGTTCAAGTTCTTCATAAAACTTAGACAGCGCTTGGGTCAAAATCTCTGGCTGATCCATATAAACCTCGCTTGTCATTATATTTTTGAGTTTTTTAATAATTCTCAGGTGGAGCGCTAAGTCTCGTGTCAGGTCTAAAATACTTGATATAGTTGTGGTATATTTCCGTTTCTTTAAACCCAAGGCTCTCATATAAGGCTTTCGCAAAATTCCCCTTCACTACTTCAAGTATGACCTTATCTTCACCTCTACTAATGATTTCATTAATAAGAAATTTCACAAAAGATCTTCCATAACCTTGTGATTGATGTTCTATCGAAATAGCAACCATACTTATTTTATTTCCTGCTATCTTGCCTACTGCTACTATCGTTTCATCAACTATCATTACAAACATATTATCTTTATTCTCCGCATACTGTTCCCGTTCCCATTCCACAGGTTTATAAAAAAACGAGGGATACATTCCTACACGTTGACGCATATGATAAAAAGCTAATTCGCAAACTCTGTCCCATTCAAAGTAATCCTTTTCCTCATAATTTCTAACCAGGATATTCTCTGAAGGAAAGGGAGCGCCTGTTCGTTCCATATTATAGATGGCAAAGTATACGCGATAATTATTTTTTTCCAAAACGCTGATTAATTGAGCATTGCTAGAAAGAACATTGAATACTGTATGCTCTACTGTTTCATTATGTATAAGCATGTTTTCATATTCTTCTATAAGCTTGGAGCCGACTTCCATTGTGTCATACTCATTATTAACAAACAGGATTGCTTGTGGTTTTCTTCCAAACCCGTTAAATGAAAGAAAGCCTATGGATGTATCATTCATAATGGCAACCACAATGTTCTCTCTGTTGCTTTCTTCATTTTGATAAAAACTCTTTAATAAATCCTTATTGTGAAGTAACATATGTTCAATTTGCGCCTTATCTCTTTGCGGACTATATTTTTGTATTAAAAATGAGTTCATCTTGCTCCTCCATTTGTTCATTTAGACGGCAACCTTGTCATGCTAAACCTAAAGACTTGTTATAAGTCTAGAATGATTACGGTTTTGCCAATCCAAACTCTAAAATATAACGAGCGGAACTTTACCGGTTTCACTATGCCTTTTTCTTCATATTCCGTTCCATCCTCTAACTCCGTTTCAGTTCTAATAAGCCATGTATTGCCAAGACCAAATTCGATATACTTCAGAATCTATCTCCCCCGTACAAGAGCTGCTTTTATTGCTCAATAGTTTTTATTAGATAAAGGCAGAGATCATCGTCCACACAAACATGTGCCCCAGGCTCAACAGGCTTATTATCGTACATGATTCCCCGCCCATCAGGGATAAAACCACGCTTTATATACATCCGTTGTGCGGTTCCATAGTCAGCGTATAATCCAAATCCAATACCAATAGTATTAGATATAGTAAAAGCATCTTTTTCAAGAGCTTCAATTAATACACTTCCTACCCCACGTTTCCTAAATGGCGGGATGACGTCAAAGTTTTGAATTTCAGGTATATTATTCTCTGCAAAATAAGGATATTCCGACCTGTATACCACATGTCCCCATCCAACAAACTCATTTTCACAAAAAGCTAAAAGTGTAACTCGCTTTTCATTTTGATTTTCTTGCCAACAACGCTGGACATAATCAAGAGGTTGGCTTACGTCATGCTCAGATAACCCCGTATGTATAATAGCAATATCGTTTTGTGTCATTCGACGGATTTGTAAAGGTAAGGCCATAATATAATTCCTCCTAACTTATTAAATGAGTCCATTCCTATATTAACATACTAATTAGGATTAATCTGGTAAAAACAATTATTGTTAAACTACCCTGTCAGATAAAAGAACAGGCTGCAGAATATACCGGCAGCCTGTTCTGATTTTGTTATTTTTTTATTTCTTTAAGGTAAAAGTCATATAATTGATCAATAGATGAACTTGAAAAGATAGACGTGGCTTGTTCAATTTTCTCACGTTTCCAATCGAACCAGCACATTTCCTTTAACTTTTCGATTTCTTGATCTGTAAACCGTTGCTTGATCACTTTAGCAGGATTGCCGCCTACTATCGTATACGGTGGGACATCCTTTACAACAACTGATCCTGCCGCAACAATAGCACCTTCGCCTATTTTCACACCGGGCATAATCATTGCATTCATCCCAATCCAGGCATCACTTGCAATGATTGTATCCCCTTTGGATTCGTAAGAGTTTGCAATCTGATCTACAAAAGGATACACGGTGATCCATTCAGGATGATGATTGTGATTCCCACCCATGAGAATAATTACACCACTAGCAATACAAACATAATTTCCTATAATCAATTTATCTAAATGCCAACCATAATCTTCACTGGGATTAAACAACTTTCTTGATTGTTCATCACCCCAAAGGTATCTAACACACCCATCTTCAAAATCAAGATTATCGTAATAACCAGAGTAGTAAGAGTACTCTCCTACCTCAATCATTGGGTTGGTGACAATATCCTTTAAATACTTAATTTCAGACCAGTGGCTGAACTGATGTTGTTTCATTTTCTTTCCCTCGCTTCTAAGTAATGTAATTCATTTATACTTAGAAGCTTGATGCAGTAGCGACATTCTTAAACCTTTTCAAACGACGAACCATCGTCCTCATCCTTTTCCTAATTGATGCCGTCATTGTAACAAACGAATGATTTATTCGTCAAATCAACCGTATTGTCCGAACTCAGCTCAATTATGAATTTATCGGATTACGGCTAGCCTTAACATGTTTAAGCTGGGCAACTATAATGACGCTAATGATCACTAGAAGGAACCACGAACTGATCTTACTGAAACTAACCAGTTGCCACGTTTGATATTGATCAGGATATTTCCATGCATTAAAAAATGTAGCGATATTTTCAGCTAACCAGATAAAAAATCCTACAATAAAAAAGGCCAGTGTCAAGGGCATTCGATAGGTAACCGTCCGTACCCTATAAATGATCCATGTTTTCCAGAAGACAACAACCACAAGCGCTGTCAGCCACCAACGAAAATCAGGAATGAAATGATGTGTGAAAAAATTTAAATAGATGGCTCCTCCCAACAATCCCGCTGAAGCAAGCCCCGGCCAACCGGTCATATCCATTTTCAGTCTTCGCCATATCTGGCACATAAAGCTTGCGACACTCGCATACATAAATCCACTATAGAGGGGTACACCAAACACCTTCGTAAACCCTGGCTCTGGGTATGCCCATGAACCCATCTTTACCTTATAGATTTCCAGCAACAAACCAATAACGTGAAATACACAGATTACTTTTATTTCATCCAGTGTTTCTAATCCAGTACGGTACATGAGGTACTGCACTGTAAGCAGTATTAGAAGAATGGCATCATAACGGTAAAGAAAAGGCATTTCTATTATGTTAGAAAGAGCTAAAGTCCCAAAAATCGCAATAGGAAATATGCAACTCATCGCCTGATGATATCCAAAATGCAGCAATTGTGTTATTGACTTCATTCTTAACTTTCCTCATCATTTTTGTATTCTAATAGATCTCCAGGCTGACATTCCAAAGCCTTACAAATTGCCTCTAACGTTGATAATCGCACCGCTTTTGCTTTTCCATTTTTCAATATAGAAAGGTTAGCCATTGTTATTCCAACTCTCTCCGAAAGCT
Source organism: Paenibacillus sp. FSL R5-0636 (assembly GCF_037974255.1). NCBI lineage: Bacteria > Bacillati > Bacillota > Bacilli > Caryophanales > Paenibacillaceae > Paenibacillus > Paenibacillus sp. FSL R5-0636. Next base: position 3,251,589 of record NZ_CP150232.1, on the reverse strand, counting down.
CAGTAACACTCATTTTTCTTTTAGCCAGCATCACGTCGATATTAATTATAATCGCCATTGTTTTCACCTCAGACAGTTAAGTCATTTTCTGATTTTATATCAATAGCTTCTTTTAAAAGCTTTTGTAGAACTGCAGCAAAAACGGCAATCACCATGGAGGCAAAAATGATAATCAAACCGATGACTATAATCCCGGGGGCATCATCTTTCTCCGCCATGAGGTAAAAGAGTGGCATACCAACTACATACAAGCAACTGATGATGATTGCACAATATTTTATTTTCTTTAAAACCTGTACAGACATTTCCGAGAAAGCATTGTTCTTGTCAATATAGCCTAACAGTTTAAAAGCTTGATACAGTGCAAAGTAAAAAGGTATCGCCGAGGCATACAAATCAATGGCAATGAGATATTTCAATAAACTATAATCCGGATACAGTTCTGCTGCGAAACTCGCTATCTCCGGCACCACAAATATGCACAAAGCAAGCACCGGGATACCTATAAGAATAACCGCTGCCCTTAAAAAAAGTGTTGATCCTCTTTCCATAAAAAACACACCTCACAGATTTATTGTGAATTGAATTTATCACATTATTTATCGTTTTACAATATATTTTAATCGAAATACAGTTATTATTGGCTGTTTTATAATTTTCGACTAAAAGGCCAAGCTAATTGACTATTAGAAGTCATTAGCTCGGCCTTGGTACCTTTTCATATCTCTTTATCTCTATTTTTCTATTCTACAAGTAATTCTAATACTGACCGAGATCGATAAAATTCAAATCCATGTTAGTTTCATCTTCAGCCTGATTTGCAGCCTCCGTTGATACTACTTTTCCTTCGTATTCAAGGTTACCGCTTGTCAAATTGAATACATATAGACGATTACCTTTGAAATTCTTATAACCCACAATATAGAGATAGTTTTGTTTAAAATCATAGGTAATGTTTTCACTTAAATCTATATTTGTATTCTTCAAAGTAGTCTCATATTCTTTACTCACGAGATCGTAAGAAATAACAGTAAATCCTATATTCTCCTTACCCGATACAGCTTTTTGCAGGAAATAAATTTTCTGTCCATACGCATTCATAATATTATTCAATAACATTTCATGCCCTTGGAACGCGAGCGGCGAGATTTGTCCTGTTGCAACATCTACTTGATATGCCTTTTTATGATTATCTTTACTAACCGTTAAAATCCATTGATCCGTGTGATCCAGATTTTGATTGGCTAACCTAACGAATTGATTATCCCCATTTGCTGCTTCAGATTTAGCTCCTGGTAACACGAGCGGCTCATTTGTAATCTCCTTTGTTGTTAGATTAACACGGATAATCTGCGGTTCAGATACATAACCTTTGGCGCTGTGATTCAAAAACACCATTGCAACAAGCTCTTGATCAACAAGCTGTACATTTTGTACATACATATCTGAAACATCATGATCTACATTGATATCGGATGTGATTTCCAGCGTATTGTTCTTCTGCTTGTTAAGCACAGAAATACTGAGCTTAGCATTTTTCTTCGCTGAAGGATCATTGGATTGCTGCTTATCTACGGTCCAATTCACGTAAGCAAGCATATCCTGATTTTCATAAAACCCAGCTAAGTTCTTCTTTCCACGCATGAACTGACGATGCTGATCCCTCCATTTATCCAATTGTGTGTTCACTGGTCTTCGGTTTAAGCTTTGGCTGATCGTTAACTTTTCATCTGGATAATCTGTACCATTTGTAGTGATATTAGCTCGTTTGATGCCAAAAACACTATCCTTAGTCAGATAATTTCCGTATAAAGCTATATCTTCAACGAGAGAAGCATCCCCTTGAACCATCGTCAGCTTATAATTAGGTGGTGTCTCTTGTGAAGCCTGTACATAATACGTCCCGATTGTAACAACCGCGAACACTACAAGAACGGCGGTAACCATATATTTTCTCATTCCTTAACCTCCATTCCCCTTCAATTATACCGATATTTTCTTACGCAATAGATACAAGCTGTACCAAAGCGAACCTCCAGCAATAATCACTATTAATCCGAGACAAGCACCTAAGATTTCTCCGGGATAGAAGTAGCAATCGTATCTGCTATAACCCATAAGATAGGGTATTGAGGCTAATCCAGCTAGAACCGCTAAGTATAATACGATAAAGCCGATCCCTTTCAGTCTGTAGCTCCGCTCAATTAGAATCGCTGTGAACAAGACGATCAAGCCCGTAATGCCCAGTCCATAATATAGAACAAACTCAGAAAAGTAGGGCGGAACCAGTACTCTAAGCACAGTAGGATACTTCAAATAATCAAATACCGAGATGTTCCGATATAGTTCAGCAGGAAGAATCGACTGTGCTATCAAACGCTCCAGTGGCACAAGCACAATTTGCAGGGCAACAAGTCCAAATGCGAATAGCAAGATCGTAACCAGCTTGGCAAAATACAAATTCGCCCGATTGGATGGCAAGGTGAGCAGGCGATATACTATCGTATTTTTACCTCTCCAGTCACGGTACCAGATGAAGCAGCTATATATTAGTAACACTGTTATGCTCAAGAATATGGGTCCGAAATATAGAAGTCCATTATAGCGAGCATACATCATACTGTTTAGCTGAATATATCCAGTCACATTGTGATATTGCTCAAGCGTCCATTGATTCACTCTCATTGCCTCATTCGCAGAATCCAGCCAATGATTAGCACCGATGGTGACTGCTGCAAGCTGCAAGGCAACTGTCAGCACCATGAGTCCAATATATATTTTGGCAAATCGGTTCATTTCAAAATTCAATAGCTTCACAAAAGCTCTCATTTCATGTACACCTCTCTCATTACGTCCGTAATGGACTTACCTTCCTGCTCGCGAACTTCTTCACAGTAGAATTCACGCTCTACCTTCCCGTGCTGTAGCAAGACCGCTTTATCAATTAAATGCTCAATATCGTTAATTTCATGAGTTGTAATAATCACACCACGGTCCTCGATCAATTCACTCGTGAACACATCAGTAATTTGCTCGCGGCTGAACATATCAATCCCCGAGAACGGTTCGTCCATTAGGATGTAATCACAATCCAAGGCTAGTCCCAGCAACAAATTTACCTTCGCAGCCATCCCCTTCGACAATGAGGATACGCGATCCGAAGAGCTCAGTTGGAAGAACTTAAGCAATTCCTTTGCACGTTCAGCGTTCCAATTCCGATAAAAGTCAGCCATAAAGATCAAGCAATCAGCAATTCGCATATTGGAGGGCATCGTTAACGAATCTGGAATAAAAGTGATTTTCTCATACATCACAGGTGTTAGTGATACATTATCGATTAAGACCTCACCTTTGTATGGTGTCAGTCCCATGATGGACTTCAGCACCGTTGACTTCCCGGCACCATTGATTCCGATCAGGCAGGTAATCTCTCCTTTGGCAGCAGTGAAGCTAACGCCATTAAGTACCTTCTTGAATCCATAATTCTTCACCATCTGATTCACTTGGATCATCTTGTGTCACCATCCTCTGGAGATAACTTTCGCTCGGATGTATATTTTGTCTTTATGATCTCTACCAGTTCTTCAACTGGAATTTGAATATTCTGAATGGAGCTGATGAATATATCCACTGCACTTTCGATTAATTCAGCTCGAATCGAGTTAAGTATTTGCTGATCCTGTGTAATTCGGCTCGGGGAATTCCCTTCTGTTACGATCAAACCCTGTTCCTCCATTTCCTTATATGCCTTCTGCGCCGTGTTCGCATTAATCTTCATTACTGATGCAAGTTCACGCCGTGAAGGAATTTTGTCTCCCGCTCCGATTTGCCCTGTGGCGATCTGTTCCTTGAAATGACGCACAACTTGAATATATACCGGCTCACGAATATTAAAGCTGACGCCTGATTTCTGTTCTTCTGTCATACAACCAACTCCATATACTAAGTGTGTGTACTAAGTGGTTCATACATCTTATTTATGTACTATACGTGTAATACACTTTTGTGTCAATAGTTCAGGTTTGAGCAGAAAAAAAAGCTGCCTCTCGGCAGCCCTTTTATTACTAAAACACCTTTTGATTAAAAACATGTTCTTTTCCACCTAAACCCAGTGTAGCTGCTGTTGTAGTATGAATTTTCTGCAGAAGCACGGGATTATCCATAAGTGACAAGCCATAAGAAGGAATCATTTCTTTTATTTTGGGTTCCCATTCTTTTATATATTGAGGGAAACATTTGTTAAGCACTTCAAGCATCACGTGAACAGCCGTAGAAGCTCCAGGGGAAGCCCCTAACAGTGCTGCGACCGAACCATCAGCGGCACTAATAACCTCGGTACCAAATTGAAGTGTGCCTTTGCCAGCTTCTGTATCTTTGATAACTTGCACACGCTGACCAGCTACAACAAGATCCCAATCTTCAATTTTGGCATTGGGGATAAACTCTTTCAGTTCTTCCAGACGTTTTTCTTTCGATAACAGCACTTGTTCGATCAGATATTTTGTTAATGACATATTTTTAGCACCTGCCGACAGCATTGTTATGAGGTTATCCGGTTTTACAGAAGTTATTAAATCAAACATTGAGCCCGTTTTTAAGAATTTAGGTGAGAAGCCGGCAAATGGTCCAAATAACAGTGATTTTTTATTGTCGATAAATCTTGTGTCTAAGTGCGGTACGGACATTGGAGGGGCTCCAACTTTAGCTTTGCCGTATACTTTGGCATGATGCTGCGCAATAACTTCCGGATTATTACACACCATAAAAATACCGCTTACTGGGAATCCACCTATATGTTTTCCTTCAGGAATACCTGATTTCTGCAGTAAGTGCAGGCTTCCTCCCCCGCCACCAATAAACACAAATTTCGCTGTATGTTGTTCAATGTTACCGCTGGCATTTCTGATTTTTAGATCCCATAAGCCAGCACTGTTGCGCTTCATACTATTGACACTATGCTTGTAGTGGAGATCGACGTTTTTACTCTTTAAATGCTCAAATAAGATACGCGTTAAAGCACCAAAGTTAACATCCGTTCCAGAGTCAATTTTTGTAGCCGCAATGGATTCGTTCGCTGGACGATTTTGTATAATAAGCGGAATCCATTCCATCAGTTTTTTAGAGTCAGCAGAAAATTCCATACCTTGGAATAATGGATTTTTTGAGAGCGCTTCAAATCTTTTCTTTAAAAAAGCTATATCCTTCTCCCCTTGCACCAAACTCATATGAGGTAACGGCATAATAAAGTCCTGGGGATTATGTATCAGCTTACGATTTACAAGATAAGACCAAAACTGCATCGAAAGCTGAAACTGTTCATTAATCTGAATAGCTTTGCTAATATCTATAGATCCGTCTGGCTTTTCAACAGTATAATTAAGCTCACAGAGCGCCGCATGCCCGGTTCCTGCATTATTCCATTCATTAGAGCTTTCTTCCCCTGCTTTTTCAAGCTTTTCAAATACTTTAATTTTCCATTCCGGTACTAATTCCTTCAAAAGTGTTCCTAAAGTCGCACTCATGATTCCGGCACCAATTAAAATGACGTCTGTATCAGTTGCACTTTTGCCCATTATTACCATCCTTATCCCCTGAATTTTGCAGAAAGGATGTGGGCGCTCCTTCTTAGGCGTCACACCTTTTCTGTATCAATTATAACCTTATCATGGTGTATTACAATTATTTATAAATTTAATATCTACTATTATATGAAAAAAATAAAATATTTAAAAGCTTGTAAAAAAGATAGAAATAAGTCCTCAAGATTTATGGAATAAAAAAGCTGTATCATCCCCTGTTCTCATTGTAGACAATTCCGTTTTGATATCCCAAACCTACTATTGTTTTTTGAATTTCCTGATCTACTTTTCTTTTAAAAGTTGCAAACTCTAATGTAGTTAAGCCAATTGGAAGCTCTTGTTCTATAAATGAATCAAAATCGATCGCCGTTTTGAAAATACGAAGCTTGTGCAGAAAAGGTAAATGCTCCATTCCCGTCAAATGAGCCAATGTTTTACAATTCATAATCGTTAGCTCTTCCAATGTCTTCATCTGCTGATCAAAGTTAATCTCACGTAGCTGGATTTGATCTTCAATCACAAGCTTTTTTAACGCACGAAAAACCGAAATATTACTCAGATCATGAAAGCCACGAACTCTACAAATTTCCAGGCTCTCGATCTCATTCTCTTCGATGTCCTGAATATGTTCTCTGCCTCCAAGTAAAATGCGAAGTTCTTTCAATTTCTTTAGCCGATTAATAAAATGTAAGGGTTTGTTGCTAATGGAGTGCAGCGCGAGATAGGTAAGATCCTCCAGATCTCCAATAGCATCAAGGTTTTTAACCTTTCCTATTACATGCAACTGTTCTAGACGAGAGATTTCTTTTAGGTATTCCAGATTAAGCGTCTTTTTCTCCGAACTAATATTTAAAATGCTTAAAGACCGCAACGTATCTATACTCAGAATCTCCGAATTCTCAAGCTCATAAATACCCACGCTCAGACTATACAGGTTATTCAGCTTAGCCAAAACGTTCGTGTTATGTGCCTGGCGAAGACAATTCAGCAGCAGCATTTTAACATTTGGAATCTGCAGGAGTGTCTCACAATCAAAGGATACAGAATAATGGCCATAAAAACGCACTCCAAAATTTTCATCAAAACGCGCGCAAAGCTCATTTACTTCATCCAGAATCGAACCATAGGTCGATGGATCAGAGAACTGAACAATCACTTGGTTGCCGCTGTACAAGTCTTGCTGAATCTGAACTGGATCTAGTGAAATAGGATCATTGATCAGAATCCTTCTTTTCCATGTAACACTCATTCCTAACCCCTCCTACCTGCCGTTACTCATCATTTTATATTTATTGTAAATCTACGAATTACTTACCCAAGAACATAATTACATAAATCAACCCCATGGACAAGCTAAAAAGGTAGGTTATAGAATATTTAGAGTTCCGTTGATTTATGAGGATTGAGAATAAGTGATTCACATTAAAAATACAATAAGCTGTATCATTCGTAGAGTAATCTACTTTTGATACAGCTTATTTATTATTTATTCAGCCTTTTGCGATGAACTATAAATCCCCGCCACCAACTCCAGCGCTTTTATCCCTTCAGCACCATCCAACCAAAACTTTTGACCCCTGGCGACATGCTCATAGAAGTCCTCAATCAGTCTCTTATGCCCGGTACCCCAATAGGATTTACCTTCCGTAGCACTAAATCTAGGCTCACACAGCAAGGTTTCCTTTCCATCTTTCCAAAGATATAAATGATCTCTGCGGAGGTTGATAGTACCTTCTTCAAAAACTAGCTCCAGCTCCACTGGAGAATTCTCCAGATAGGTATTTGTACCATAAAAGAGCCCTCTGACATTACTAGTGAAATCGATGCAGGCGTGGGCGGTATCTTCTACCTCTATGACCCCATTTAGCACATCCGTGGTAATACTGCCTTTCACCGATGCCACCTCTCCACCAAACCACTGAAGTAAATCCAGTGTATGAATGGTTTGGTTAATTAGCAGACCTCCACCTTCCGTAGACCAGCGTCCTCTCCAGTCACTATCGCTATAATAACTTTCGCTGCGGTGCCAGGTCACGATTCCTTTCATGCAGAGCAGCTTCCCATATATTCCTGAATCAATGACCTGCTTAATATATATGGAGGCATCATTATAACGGTTCTGAAACACCACACCAAGCTGTCCTGTGCTTTGCTGTGCGGCTTCAAGTGTTCGTCTGGCTGAAGGAAGATCTGCCGCCATAGGCTTTTCGGTAAGGACATGTTTTCCTGCTCGTAACAACTCCGTAGCCATTTCTGCATGTAAATAATGAGGCGTACAGAGATGTACAACATGAATACGGTTATCCTTTAAAATTTCTCTATAATCATTAGTAGCTTGGCAGTCATATTCATTAGCCGCATGTAATGCTTTGTCAGCATCAATATCTGCAACTGCAAGTAGGCTCACACCATCGATGCCTGTTAATGTTTTTGCATGAAGAGGGAAAATGGCTCCGCATCCAATAATGGCTGCTCCAAGTTCTTTCATCTATATTACCCTCCGTTCATCATTCAATCGTTATCTGAGTATTGCCGGGGTTAGATTGATCGCTTGTTCTTGAGCCTTCAGACATAGCTCGGCAGCTTTGAACACATGGCTCTGTGTCATCGCCAGCTCTGTCCGATTCAGACAGTCAAGGATTAGCTCACCAAAGAAAGGAAAACCAACCTTCCCAGCTACATGCTCATAATGTTCCCCTTCCCCATTGACCCAGTACACATGATCCGGTGTATTTGAACGACCCATATCAGTATATTTACGCAGTTCAATATATCCTTCAGTACCCATAATCATCGTGCGCCCGTCTCCCCATGTGCCCAGCCCATCAGGCGTAAACCAATCCACACGAAAATATTGTGTTGCCCCATTGTCACCTACAAGAGTAGCATCACCAAAATCCTCTAATTCGGGATAAGTCGGATGGTTGTAATTGGCCACTTTACTATGAATAACCGAAGCATCCTGACAATCTGCATAATACAAAAATTGTTCTATTTGATGACTGCCTATGTCACACAAAATCCCACCATATTTCTCCCTTTGGAAAAACCATTCCGGCCGGTTAGGAGCATTTAGACGATGTGGCCCTAATCCAATGACTTGCAGGACACGGCCGATAGCTCCTTGCTGAATCAGCTGCCCAGCATAGATAGCGCTTTCAACGTGAAGGCGTTCACTGTAGTAGACCATATATTTCTTATTAGTTGCTGCTGCCACTGCTCTAGCGGATTCAAGCTGTTCCAGGGTTGTAAAGGGTGCTTTATCCGTAAAATAGTCCTTCCCGTGAGCCATTACCCGATTGCCTAAAGGTCCGCGTTCAGATGGAATTGCTGCCGCTGCTATTAATCGCACTTCGGGATCTTCCAGAACTTCTTCCACAGATCCTGCAGCTTTGACACCGGGATATTTACTAATAAAATTTCTGACCTTTTCCTCATCCGGATCATATACCCATTTCAGCTCTGCCCCTGCTTCAACCAGTCCGTTACACATCCCGTAAATATGACCGTGATCTAGGGCAATAGCGGCAATGATGAATTCACCCGGCTTCACTACAGGTTTGGATTCATATGTTGGTGCATAGGTCATCCCATTTTTCCGATTCATAAAACCCCTCCTAATCAGTATTACTCCATTCTATAACGTATTAAGAAGATAACGCAGACTGATCTCCAAGCTTTCAAAAGGATCACGACGGCAAACATCCTGCTCCACTACGAACCAATCAACACCCGTTTCGCGACAAACATTGATAATTTCTTTATAGTTCATATTCCCTTCACCGATTTCAGCAAAGATCTGTTTTCTATTAACAATCGCCATATCTTTTAAATGCACTACCTGCATTCTGCCTGCAACTTTGCGTATCCAATCAGCCGGACTCCCTCCGCCTGCTTGAACCCAATATAAGTCCAACTCAAAACCAACGGCAGGATCAGACTCAGTGAGCAGAATTTCCATGCCAGTCATTCCATCAAAGCGTTCAAATTCAAAATCGTGATTATGATAAACAAATTGCAGATCATGTTGATCTTTTAAAGTAACTGCAATGTCCGACATCAGCTTTGCGAATTCACGGTAACCATCTTGTCCCGTACGGAATTTTTCCGGTAAACTTCCTAGTCCAATATTTTTGCAGTTCCACAGCTTATGTTCAGCGGCTAAAGCATCCAAATCGTTCGTTAGGCGATCCCATGACACATGGGTTGCACATATTGCCAGACCTGATTCATCCGCATACTCTTTTACGAGTTTCGGATCGATTGGCCCGATGCCTGAAATCTGAATAGCTTCATAACCCATAGCAGAGACCTTTTGAAAAGTGGATCTTAAATCCTCCGCAGTTTTAGTAAAATCACGTAATGTGTACATTTGAGCAGCAATGGTTGAACGATTCATAGGATCTTTCCTCTCTGATTAGAATTTAATGAGTTCCCTTAACATCAAAGGTTTGGGCGACTGTGGTTTCTTTGTTGAAGTTAGAATTCTCTACCTTTTCCATGAGCTTCTCATAAAATAAATCTTCATCAATCGGTAACTCCACCCAATCGTCGGTCCAAGCCGATAAATACATTCCATTAGATAACGTTAGACCGTGAATACCTTCCTCACCCGGAGCTAACAATTTCTCATCGTGTAGAATGGCATTCGTAAAGTTCCGCAAAATTCCTTTATGCTGTTCACCGCCACCTTCTTCTACAGGAATCTCACATTTCCAACACTCTGGGCTGCCGAATCCTCCCGTAAACTCTGCATTGAATTGCGGCTCCGGCGTGCGTAGACGCCAAAAGGTTAGCTTCCCGTCTTCCACTACGGTTTTTCCATGATCACCAGTAATTTCGAAACGGTTAGTTCCCGGTGCTTCACCTGTTGTGGTGATAAAAAGCCCTGTCGCACCATTTTCATATTCCACATAAGCGGTTACATCATCTTCAACCTCAATATTGCGGTATTTACCAAAATGACAAAACGCTCTGATCCGCTTAGGCATCATACCTGTCGTCCACTGCCATAAATCTAGTTGATGAGGATCTTGATTCAGCAGCACCCCACCACCTTCGCCTGCCCATGTAGCCCGCCAACCACCGGAATTATAGTAACTTTGTGATCTGTACCAGTTGGTGATGATCCAATTTGTGCGGCGGATTTCGCCTAGTTCACCAGACTTTATGAGATCCCTAAGCTTTTGATATAAAGGATTCGTCCGCTGGTTATACATGATTCCGAATTTGCGATCAGACTTTGCTGCAGCTTCGTTCATCTGCTTAACAGCTTTGGTATAGACCCCAGCCGGTTTCTCTACCAATACATGATAACCATATTGAAAAGCCTCGATAGCTAAAGTTGGATGATCATAATGTGGAGTACAGATTAATATCGCATCTATGAGATGAGACTCATATAACTCTTGGGGTGTTGCAAATTTCTGTACACTTTCCGGTAAATGCTCTTCTGCCCATTTCAAACGTTCTTCCCTTACATCACATACAGCAGCAAGCTCAGCATCTTTAATATGATTCAACAGACTTTGTGCATGTGCACTCCCCATATTCCCAATTCCAATAATGCCATACCGTACTTTATTCAATCAGATCACTTCCCTATTTGAGGTTATGTTATGAGAATATACTTAATTAATAGACATGAACATGATCGAAACTAAGCATTATTTGCATAATAATAAGATGATTTAGTTAAATAAATTCGTTATAATAAGGATAATCAAGTCATAGAGGAGCTAGATGATGAATAATCCAGGTAACCTTACCGGCAGATTCCTCCAGAATCTTACCGTAAAAGTGACCCATGCCCAACTTAGAAGCGGATATAGCGGGTGGAATCGTACGCTGGAAACCCCAACATTTAATCGGCTGTATTTTATTGACCGCGGTGAGGGAAAAGTTATCATTAACGGTGTTACTTATTATCCGAGAGCAGGTCAGCTAATGATCATGCCCGCAGGAAGCACTCAAACTACAGAAACGTCAATGAATGATCCCTATACACGCTATTTCTGCCATTTTGATGCTGATATTGGGGAGTGGCCCTTGTTCCATTCGGCAAACAAACTGTTTATCTGTGATGCGCCCGACCCAGATTCCGTACGGGTTATTTTCACAGAAATGATCGAACAGTTTCAAAAAGATGATGTATTGTCCATTCTGCGTACTCAGGCGAACGTCCTCAATCTAATTGCTACTTGCCTTGAATCGAACGAGAATATCAAAACAGACTTTATGCAAGAATTTATACATACGGGGGATCAAGGAAAGCTCGCCTATGTTCTTCAATATATTGATGAGCGGCTGGATAAACCCATAGAAATAGAAGAGTTAGCAGAAATTGTCCACTTACATCCGAACTATTTCATCCCCTACTTCAAGAAATTTATAGGGGTTCCCCCCATGCATTATGTACAATTGAAAAGAATGGAGCATGCTAAAAGACAGCTTTCTTATAGCAATTTCAGCATTTCAGATATCGCGGAGCAAGTAAGTATGGAATTAGCCCATTTCTCTAAATATTTCAAAAAGACAATAGGAATCTCCCCTTCTGCCTATCGTAACAGCACTAAGTAAATTTATTAGGGAATGTCCGGATCTATGTGTTGGAACAATTAGGAGAACGACTACAAGAAATCGGAACCCATAGAGATCATGCTGTATATGTAGCTGAATCAGATCACCGATTGGTAGGATGGATACATGCGACCGTTCGAATTTTGCTTGAGTCTCCTTCATTTGTTGAAATCGGAGGTCTTGTTGTTGATCAGACTTGCCGCGGAGAAGGAATTGGCAGACAGCTTGTAGAAACCTGTGAACGATGGGCAATCCAAACAGGGATTAGTTCGTACTTGATAAGGAACTTTAATCACACTCAGGACTTTTAGGGAGGCTCAATGGTTATGCTAGAATTAACTTTGCATCCAACATTAGAAGGAAAAATCGCTGTGATTACCGGAGGAGCCGGTGTATTATGCCGGGTTATGGCGCTAGAGTTAGGTCGACAAGGAGCTAAAGTCGCGATTCTAAATCGTACCGCAGCTAAGGGAGATTTGGTTGCCGCTGAAATTACTGCCGCAGGCGGTCAAGCAATTTCACTTTCCTGTGATGTTACAGATCAACAGAGTGTTATGAAAGCCGCAGAAGCTGTTAAGAATCACTGGGGTCCTTGCGATCTATTAATTAACGGTGCTGGCGGAAATGATTCCTCAGCAAATACGACCCAAGAGATTTTCAAAAATGATGACCTGGAGAACCCGGACATATTCACTTTTTTTGACCTTAGTGTAGATGGATTTCGCAACGTGATGGACCTTAATCTGATTGGAACATTGATCCCAACCCAAGTTTTTGCCAAGCAGATGCTCGGCAGAACGGGCACATCTGTTATTAATATTTCATCCATGAGCGCACCTTCTCCAATGACCAAAGTACCTGCCTACAGCGCTGCCAAAGCAGGAATTAATAATCTCACCCAGTGGCTCTCCGTTCATTTCGCTGAGTCTGGTATACGTGTGAATGCCATTGCCCCTGGCTTTTTCCTTACTAAACAAAATGAGAAGCTGTTGGTTCGTGAAGATGGCGAGCTTACAGACCGTTCCCAAAAAATCATCTCTCATACTCCAATGCGCCGCTTTGGACAGCCGGAGGATCTGCTTGGCACACTACTCTGGTTAGCAGATGAAGCAATGTCCAGCTTTGTGACCGGAGTTACCGTCCCCGTTGACGGTGGATTTTTGGCTTATTCGGGAGTATAGACTAATCTAATGAGGGATTAAAATGATTGTAGATCCATTACGCGTATTCGTTACTGTAGCTGAACTGAGTCATTTTTCCAAAGCAGGAGAAGCGCTGAATTTATCTCAACCCGGTGTCAGTCTGCATATCCGGAATCTTGAGAATGAGCTCGGTGCTAAACTCCTGCATCGTTCTTCTAAACAGGTTAGATTAACAGAAGCCGGTAGTATTCTTTATAAACACGCCAAACAAATATTGGCTCATTTCGATGAAGCAAGTCAGGAAATCCATATGCTTCAGGACGAAGTCACTGGGAGTATACATATCGGCGCTAGTTTTACTATTGGTGAATATATTTTGCCGGCAAGACTTGCTGATTTTGCCAATCAATATCCGCAGGTCAAGCTGCAAGTGACGATAGGCAATACTGAGGAGATTATTGGAGGCGTTAAATCCAACGAACTGGACATAGGGTTTATTGAAGGCGAGGTCCATGAGAATGATCTCAACGTCACTCCTTATATGAAAGACGAGATGATTATGGTCGCCCCTGCTACCCACCCTCTGTCAAAAGCGATTTCTGTGGAGCAGAGCATGTTGCAGGATCAGGTTTGGGTGCTTCGCGAGCATGGCTCGGGCACACGAGCTTTCAGCGATCATTTCCTACAGGAGGAAGATATTTCTGTTAAAAGATCCTATGTCTTCAACAGCTCTCAAGGTGTTAAAGAAGCTGTGGCCTCCGGTCTCGGAATCGCCATGCTCTCCAGATGGATTGTACGGAAGGAACTGGAAAGTGGTGAGATCAAGGAGCTGCCAATCAGGCAACATCATCTGGAAAGGCAATTCTCGATCATCCGACATCAAGAATGTTCTTCTTCCTTAGCTACCGATGTCTTTATAAAAAAGCTACTTGTCTTTAGAAAAGACAAGTAGCTTTTTTTCTTCCACACTATGAAATTATACTTGATGTTCAACCAAATGCCCGTCTTCCAGATGCAGAACGCGGTCACACCATTCGAGCATCCGTTCATCATGAGTGACCATTACCGCTGCTTTCCCCTCACTCTTCACCTCATCAGCGATCATGCGTACAACTTCTCTTCCGCGTTTGAAGTCCAGACTGGCTGTCGGTTCATCTGCAAAGAGAATCGCTGGTTTATTCATCCATGCTCTAGCGATAGCTACACGCTGCTTCTCCCCACCGGATAGCTGCTCCGGATAGTGATTACGCCGTTTCCAGATATCCAATCGTTTCATCAAATCGGCAGCCCGTTCCTTCGCTTCCTTAGCACTCATTTTCCCCTGCTTAGCTACAAAAAGGAGTTGCTCCTCTACCTTCAAATAAGGCAATAGTTGAGCGCTTTGGAACATAAAGCCTATCTTCTCTAAACGGAGCTCTGTCAGCTCACTTTTACTTTTATCTGTAAGTGATTCTCCATCTATAAAAATCTCACCGCTAGTAGGTGTTAGAAGCGCACCAGCCGCTGAAAGGAATGTACTTTTCCCTGTTCCCGAAGGTCCAAGGACAGCAACGAATTCCCCTTCATTAACGATCAGATTCAAATTGTTCAGCACAGACACCGTTGTGTCGCCATCACCGTAGTTTTTGGTTACTTGCTTCATAATTAGTTTTGCACTCATGCTCCAGCCCTCCCAATAGCTTCTAATGCATCTACTTTTGCCACTTTAGCGACAGAAATTAGTGATCCTAAAAGAGACATCCCAACGAATAAACAGCTGGTTAAAAGAATGGTGGAAGGCTCTAGTTGGAATGGCATCGAATCTGGCAGGACCTTATTCATCCCAAAGGTAAGCAGTAAGCTAATGCAAAGACTTGATATAGCTAAAATCATGACCTGCCCTACCACGCTCCAAGCCAAGTAAGACATTTTAGTACCCATCGCCTTCAGAATACCAAACTGACTTGTTTTCTGAATCGTAATGACATAGAAGAATACCGCCAGAACAAACGCTGCGATCACAAACAGGAAAACAATCATCATTAGCAGTGAACCCTGCTCTGCCGAGTAGCCCGGAATATTGGATATAGCTACTTTTTGCGTAATGACCTCTACATCTTTTACATTCGTTGAAATCTTATCTACTTGATCAGCATTCGCATTCAGGGCAATCACATTAAACGGTACCGACGAAGAGGTTTCTTCTCCTTGGTTAACCCCCTGCTTCATAGCTTGCCAATCCTGATTGTTGATATAAACTACTGGGGTATGGCTGTATGAGCTATCCTCAACAAAACCTGCAACAGTAAATTCCATCCCGGTTGCCTGATCACGAATAATACTGCCAAGTTTGATTCCTGACTGTTCGAGGTCACGATCAACAAGGACTTTACCGTTTGTCTCATTAGTAATCTTGTCACCTTCAACTACTTTAGGGGCTAATAACCCATTCATATCTACTGCAAAAAAAGTAATATCTGCTTTAACGTCTGCATCATTAGCAGTGACAGTGCTCATCTGCATTGCAAGTGAAGACGCATTATTGTCTCCAACTACTGCACGTACATTCTGGAGCTCCGTATCTGTTAACTGAGAACGTCTAAAGGTCTGATCCGCATCACCTTGTACTACAAAATAATTCGCCGGCATGTTCTCTACTGCAGAGATATTTGCATACGCTAATCCTCTGGCTAGTCCCGTGACGAAAAGTACAAGAAAGGAAACCAATAACATGATAACCATAATTAATAGGTATCTGGCTTTAGAATGTCGCATTTCCCTTAAGGCTAAAAACATATTACCACTCCTTCTAATCTGTATAGTCACAGTTTAGAAGATGAAAATGAACGGAGTATGAATAATGAATTACAAAAGCGGAAGTGTAACTGTAAAGGTAGTCCCTTCACCCAAAGTACTGGTTACTTCAATGTTTCCGTTATGCGCTTCTACGATTTTTTGAGAAATCGCAAGTCCAAGTCCGCTGCTATGTGTTTCATGCGTTCGTGCTCGATCTACTTTATAGAAACGATCAAAGATTAACGGTAACTCCTCGGCTGAAATGCCTTCACCAGTATCCGACACAGAAACAATACAGTTCTGTTCCACTAGCTTCGCGGAAATCATAATGGAACCTTCAGCAGGTGTGTATTTTATGGCGTTGGAGAGCAGGTTCATCCATACCTGGAACAATAGATTTGAATCACCTAGAACGCTGATGTCAGCAAGATTCAAACGCACGGCCAGTTGTTTCTCCGTTAATCTCCATTCCATGATTTGTACGACCTGTCTTAGTTGTGCACGCAAGTCTGTCGACTTTTTCTGTATGGAATTAGGATCATAATCAAGTGAAGACAAGGTAAGCAGCTGTTTGCTAAGCAATGAAAGACGATGGCTTTCTTGGTCAATAATATTGAGATACTGTAACCGTTCATCCTCAGGTAAGGTAGAATCTTTTAAAGCTTGGGCAAATCCCTGAATAGATGTTAATGGCGACTCAATTTCATGCGATACATTAGCGACAAATTCCTGACGTGCCCGATTTGTTCGTTCCAGCTCCCGGCTCATAATCATAAAATGGGAAGCTAGCTGACCAATCTCATCACGCCGCCACGTATTCAATTTGATATCGTATCTGCCTTTTGAGATCCGTTTAGTGGCCGTCGTCAAACGTGTAATAGGTCTAACTACATGTAGTACGCTAATCATTACAAAGCCTAAGCTAAACAACACGGTGAACCCAATGATCACAGCGAAAAAGACGCGCAGCTCACCGAACTGTACTTCAGCATCCGGACGCATAAACAAAGCATACGTCTCATTGTTTACTTTTACAGGAACACCAATTGAATTACGCAGTTGATTATCAAAAAATCCGGTAATAAATGCACTGTCCGGGAAATCCGCGACCCCATGATAAATTTGCCCATTCAGAACCTTCTCTAGTTGCTGCTCATCCAAATCTTCTTTTCTAAAGGGCTTACCGTAGAATCTTGATTCCCCTTCAGCATCAGTTAAATAGATTTTATAACCCAGCTTGGCTATACTCCGCAAATAATCCTCCATCGTTTCCGGATGTGATTCTGCGAATTGTTGAACCTCGATAGCCATTCCGGTAAGTTTGGCATCGTTCTGAGATTTAATCTGGGCTTGATAGTAAATATTAGACACCAAAAATCCAAGAAGGCTACTCACCACAATTACTGAACAGAAGACAATACACATCCGGACATACAAGGATCTCATACGTTAACCATCTCCAATTTATAGCCAATACCTCGAACTGTTCGGATCACAAAATCTTCCTGATAATCTACGAAGCGCTGACGCAAACGTTTGATATGTACATCGACTGTTCGCTCATCACCTTCATAATCCATGCCCCATACCAGTTCAATTAACTCACTACGTGTATATAACCTGCCTGGATATTGCGCCAATTGAGCCAGAAGCTCAAACTCTTTTACCGGCAGCAGCAGAACCTCATCACCATCGGTTATTTCATAATTTTTGCGATCAATAACTAGAGAATTTAATCGAATCCGATCATCTGAAGCAATGGAATAGCGGCGGAATAAAGCTTTGATCCGAAATAGCAACTCTTCAGGCTCAAAAGGCTTCGTTACATAATCATCCGTCCCCCGCAAATAACCTTGCTCTTTATCACTCAGCTGCTGGCGTGCTGTCAATAAAATGATCGGAATATCATACGTTTCTCTAATATGCTGACATAGCTCTAACCCATCTACATGTGGCATCATTACATCTACGACCGCTAAATCCGCAATACTGTCCTGCAATTTATGTATCGCATCTCGGCCATCACTGGCCTCCATCACCTGATATCCTTCCCTTGTTAGTACATGTTTTAATAATGTTCGAATATTCACATCGTCATCTGCTACTAAAATCTTCTTCATCATTTACACTCCCTGAATAATGGATGAACTCATAGTAACAACTTTATAACGATAGAACAACTAAAGTCAGATCAAACAAAAGGCTTGATACTCTCTCTAAGTGTGGTAACCGGCCGCTCCATCAGTCTCTCCAGATCTTTTGATGTAGAAGCAGTGCCTATCTTCGCAAGAAACGAATATATCCAATGTTGAACGCTTGAATCCTCGCGAAACGTAATTCTTTTCCCTGATAACTCTGATAATACATCAACTAATTCGTTAAAGTCCCAAACGCTAGGTGCGGCTAGTTCGTAGATTTGGTTCTCATGTCCACTCGTTGTAAGAACCTTTGCCGTAGCTAAAGCGAGATCCTCACGAGTGACTGAGTTAAACTGCCAGTTCCCTGGATAAGTGGTTAGCTCGCCGCTTTCCATGGCTTCCTTCAACCCAAGCACACCCACAAAATCTATATACAAAGCGTTACGCAGAAACGTATAATCTATCCCTGATTCAAGAATCATCTGCTCAGTTAGTAAATGAACATGATAAGAAGGAATCGGACCTTTGGGGGGAAAGGTAAATCCAGTATAAAGCAGATGTTTCACATCGGCTTTTTTTGCTGCATGAATGACCTGAGCATGCTGATTTAATCTGATCTTATCATCGGTATGAGAGCTGGAGATTAGAAGTAATGTTGTGACCCCTGTAAAAGCTTCAATCAGCGAATCTAACTGGTCATAATCGCCAAAACGGACTTCGAACCCTTTTTCTAAATAATTAGCAGCTTTCTCTGGCTGACGAACACAAGCAATAACCTGACTAGCTGGAACATACTGCACAAGCTTCTCCATAATTAAGCTGCCTAATTGGCCTGTGGCTCCTGTAACCATAATCGACATACATAACACCCTTTCTGTTATTCGAATGTACTCAGTTTTTGTAATAAAAAGATAAGTTGGTGCAGCTCCTGATCATTCAGATTCTGCATTCTCTCTGCGACAGCCTGACGATTCTCTGGAAGATGCTCTAAAAGTAATTGCTTGCCTTCACTTGTAATCGAAATGACGCTTTTTCTGCCATCCTTGGTATCATTCGAACGGGTTATTAATCCATCTCGTTCCAATGGTATTAACAGCATGCTTATATTAGCTTTGGTAACTCCAATAATTTGAGCCAATGTAGAAGGTAAAATCGCACCTCCTTGTTTAGAGATCTCCACCAAGATACGAATTCTTGCTCCGTTCAATCCTTTCGACTGCCAATATTTCTCAGAGACAGAAACCAAATTTGCAGTAGCTTCAACTAATGTAAAAAATGCTTTGGTATGCAATGGCTGATTCAGCACAACTTGTTGTAAATGATCCATATTCTATAATTCAGCTCCAATATAGTTAAGTCCTTAACTTTTTTTCAAACATACTACAATCCCCATGCGTTGTCAAAAAAAAGAAGCTGCCTCACCTAGCAGAATAAATCTGCTGATGAAACAGCCTCTAAATATAAACTCACCTTAGATTAACACCGTTTTTGTGGAAACAGGCTCTTCACTGTATTTTTTAGAACCCTCCAGCATAACCTCCAGCTTAATGATCTCCGACCGGCTTGCTAAACGAATTGGGGGTCCCCATGTTCCATAACCTGACGACACGACTACATGCAAATTGTCCTTACGAAGATATCCCCAGTCCAGCTCGAACAAACGTTTAGTGATCCAGTGATTTGGAGCAATCTGTCCTCGGTGTGTATGACCAGAGAGTAGAACGTCTACCCCAGCTTGAGCGGCTACGTCGAAGCCTGTAGGCTGATGATCCATCATAATCACAGGACGTGTAAGATCAAGTCCTTCGAGCAAGGAGCTTACACTTTGTCTGCCACCGGCTTCCATCGCCTCGGCTGTCTTATCTTTTCGGCCTACAATATAGGTTCCTGCGACTTCTTCAACCTCATCTTGCAGGACCTTGATCCCAATACTACTCATCAAATCGGTATATTCCTTAATTGATCCACCATAATATTCGTGATTGCCCAGTACTGCGTAGACACCATAACGAGCTTTTAACTGTTTAATCTGTTCACTCATACTATTGCGGATAAAAGGTTCAATGCTGTCATCCAAGACATCTCCAGCCAGCAAAATCACATCGGGTTGCATAGCGTTCATTTGTGACACCATTTTTTTGAGATGACGATTGCCCACGATATTCCCTAAGTGCAGGTCTGAAGCAACCGCGATCGTTAATGGCGTGCTGGTGCCAATAGATTTATCAATAGGAATGGAATGTGTGCGTATCACGGTACTCCAGGCGTTGATTGAACCCCAGATCAGAAAAACTGCCAATAATATCAGAATTGTCCCGCCCGCTTCTGCGATGTAATAGGTACGATCGATTCCCGACCATCCCAGTATCACATATAATAGGTCTGCCAAAGGTAACGTAATGATAGCAAATTCCATACAGGCTAGATAATACGATCCAATCACTTTAAAGAATCTGGCGATCGGTTTAACCGACTTTGGCCATGGAATCATTCCAATGACATACGCAAAAGCGATGAGCATAAATAATGTCCAGAATACTGCTGACGAAACACCTGAAAACCATTCATGAATAAGTAACCAGCCGTGATAGCCAATGTAGAAATTAACAAGACCCAGAATGAGCAGCATAGCAAATCCTGAAGCTAACATTCGTAATGTTTTCATCGTTTCTCTCCCCTTTACCTTACTACTTCTCTACTTCTTATCTCAAATCATAACACAAACCGTTAACCCAGTATAAACTGCAATGCGGTGTTCGGAAAACATCGGAACTAAAAAAAGAAAATGCCCATCGGCATCTTCTTTGGAGGTTTATCTTATATCGCTTTATCACGTGTGGCCATACATTGACCAATCAGCTTATCGCATTTATTGATGTGATTTATCAGCCAGTCTGTTAACGTTCGATTAAGCTTGATGGTTGAGAGTACGGATACTCCCTTTGTTTTGACCGTTTCTTCCAATTCGAGAACTGCCTTCACGAAATCAGCATGCGTCTGACGATGTTCAGCTAGTTCAGGGAAGTTGATCTCCTCCATCAGCTGCTCTTCATTACTGAAATGTTCAATCGTGTATTCTTTCAAGAATTTCAGCGTTTCCTCAATCTTTTCTTTTCCTTGCTGATTACTGCATGCTTCAAAGAACTCGTTCAATTTCGCTAACAACTGTCTGTGCTGGCAGTCAATTTTTTCTACACCGATATCATATGAATCTTTCCAAGCGATCATGAAATCACCATTCCGTTTCTTGAAAATTACATTTCAATTTTATTTTCCACCTTTCTCCACAAAAGAACTATTAACAACATCACAGGCGTCTATATTCAACCTTTAGCTGTACATATAGCACCTACTGATTTGGTACCTATTTAATAATTTCTACTTCATCACGGGTTCGATATGTACAAGTACATTGGAAACTTGGTGCCGGTCTTTTAACTGTTCTTCAATTTCTTCCGTAATATCATGGCTCTGCACCACACTTAGCTGAGAATCCACTAGTACAGTTGTGTCTACTAATACGTTATTCCCATGGATACGGGCTTTGATATCTTTTATGGATTGTACGCCATCAATTTCTGCCACAGTTTCTTTCATCTGTTCAAGCTCTTCCGCATCAAATCCGTCCGTTAGATCATGCGTAGCCTTGCTAAAGATATCCCATGCCGTCTTACAGATGATTAGTCCGACAATGATAGCTGTAAGCGGGTCAAGCCAAGGAACGCCTAAGGAGGAAGCCACAATTCCGATAAAAGCGCCCACGCTAACTATAGCATCTGATCGATTATCCAGTGCTACTGCCCGCATTGCGTTACTGTTAATGGCGCGGGCCAGCCTAATATTATACATATAGACAGCCATCATAACTACAGCACAGCCCACTGCCGTCCACGCCGCTATGAGGTCAGGACTTTCCAGTGCTGGTTGAATAAACTTGTTCACAGCTTGATACAAAACTTGAAGCCCTACCGCAATCATAATGAATGAAGCAATTAATGAAGCCACGGTCTCCGCTCTAAAATGCCCGTAGCTGTGGTTCGAATCCGGCGGTCTTCTGGAAATCTTCAGGCCAATTAGTACCGCGATAGAAGCAATAATATCGGTACTGTTATTCAATCCATCTGCAAGCAACGCTTGAGATCCTGAGACTGTACCTATGAACAGCTTGATAGCTGATAAAAAGATATAAGCAACGATGCTTAGCCAAGCTCCTTTTTCGCCTTGTTTAATGTCGTTATAAGTTTCCAAAAAAAGAACCCCCAAAGAATAGTATTGTTCTATACTACACTTTGAGATTCGGGTGGGTCTAGAGAAACAGTGTTGCTACGGGGCGTAATAGTTCCCTCTGTCAAATAGAGTTGCAAGGTCGTAACTGTTTTGCAGAACGTAACATAGTTTGCCCCCGTTCAACTTTGCTTCCATTCTTCTGGAATAGTAACTTTTTGCTATTTTTATTGTCTAATTATAGTAATGACAAATTTAAAGGAGCGTGGAGTGATGATTCAGTCTTTGCCGAAGAAAATTGTTACGTGTTTAGCTATAGGGAGTATTTTAATTCCAGTAACAAACAGTGGATCAACGTCAGTCATTTCCGCAGAAAAAGCAGTTGTAAGCCTAAGTAACACTTATTACAGTGAAGTCACAGCCCCGATCCTAAAACCTGTTTGGTCAGCACAACTCGCCATTTTAAAAAAAGACAGAATCACCGGACAGGACATTACAGCACTCGCGGAAAACGGGAAGATCTTTGCGTTGCAGCGCAATGAAAAATTAACCGCAATGAATGCGGCAACAGGCAAAAAATTATGGGAGTTCGGAAGTGGATTAGCGCCGCTATTCACATACAATAATGGATTTATCTACGGTCTGACCCAAAGCGGCTCCCTATATGCCGTTAGTGAGGCAGGTAAAAAAGCATGGTCGGCTTCCATAACACTCCCCAAAGCTACAAATATACAGCGTTTAGGATCTACTATTTATGTTACACAAGAGGAACAATTAGCAGCAGTTGACGCCGTAACCGGAAAGATCAAATGGAAGGCTGTAGAAAAAAGTAATAACTTTACAGGCTTATCAGATCTCATGGAAACAGATGGGGTCGTTATTCGCAGCTATCTGTCTCAAGGGGCCTTAACAACTGCTGGACTAGCCGCCTATGACAGTCTGACAGGAAAAAAACTATGGGACCAGACCCGGCAATGGATGCCGTTAGCAGTGAAGGATGGACTTCTCTACTCCATTACGAATACATTTATGATGGATGATGACCCGGTAAATCGTAAAGTCAAAGTATCCGTGTTCAACATAAAGACGGGAGAATTAAAAGGAGAACGTTTATATAAATGGACAGATACCGAGAATAAGGATGGTGTGTACACTTATAATGGGATGAATGGAAACGCGTTTTTGGATGGAAAAGACTTTTATATCTTTCAGGGTAGTAAGTTTGTGAAATATGATTTCTGGAATTATTCTGCAGAGGGTAAACCGGTGCAAACCTGGACCTCGATGGTTAAAGAAAAAGACTCTCCACTGAACCAAGTTTATCAACAAAGAATGTTATTTCAAAATCAAGATAAAGGTACTTTATCCGCACTTAAGCTAGGAACTGGACAGCTTGTCGACCTCAATATTGGAGAGAATCCAGTGGTACAGACGGATCTGTTCGGAAACGTGGTTTATAGTGGACAATCTGATGGCCTATTTCACGCTTATGACATGTTAACTCTGAAGCCTATTTTCACTGTGAACACAGGCTCTCGTAACTTTGCCCCTTCCCTTAAAACTGGAGGGATGCTGATGATTCGAACGGATAATAAGCTGCTCGCCATTAAACTTCCTGCATCTATAAAATAAAAAAGCCTGATTTCTCAGGCTTTTGGGCTTCAATAACTTATTCAGCCGGAGCTGTAAAAGTACGTGCAGCAAACTCGGCATCCAGCATGTAGAAGGCGTTGCTATCTTTATCAATTCGTTTCAGTTTACTGATGATGTTGCTAAAGAGTGCTTCTTCTTCTACTTGCTCGTCTATAAACCATTTCAAGAAATAAATCGTCGCATGTTCACGCTCATCCAGAGCAAGATCAGCCAAATGATAGAACCGTTTAGTGTTCTGTTGTTCATGCGCGAAGGCATGTTCAAAAGCATCTAACATCGAGTTATATTCGTTCTTCGGCTCTGGTAGTGCTTCTAGCGTAGCACGGTTATCCCGATCGTTAAGGAACTTATAAATCTTCATGGCATGGAACCGTTCTTCTTCGGCTTGAATTAGAAAAAAGTTTGCAAATCCATCCAGACTTTCGCCGGAACAATAAGCAGCCATCGCTAGATAAACATGAGCGGAATAAAACTCGAAATTCATCTGTTCATTAAGTGCTTGTACTAATCCATCTTTCATTGGACCGTCACCTCATTATTCAAATTTAATATGTAAATATTTAAGTTTATCTTATCACCGTGCTTCTAAGTCAGCAAGGATTCCTCTCCCAATATCTAATTTAGCTAACGAAAGGACGACTATTCAGATGATTAGATTGACCCGTCACAGCCTAAAGCCTAAGATTTCCGGTACACTCTTCATTATTGCAGCTATGGTGTCACTGTTCCTCATAGCTGGCTGTTCCAATAGCAGCAATAATTCACAATCTGAAGCTACCGCTACACCGACCTCCCAATCCACACCTTCACCAACCGCTAGCGTGGCTCCCACCCCCTCAGCAATCAGCGATCCAATTGCTCTTCAGGTTGCTGAGATGACTTTGGAAGAAAAAATCGGACAAATGCTCCTAGTTGGAATTGATGGAACTGTCCTTGATGAGCAAGCTAAAAAGATGATTACCGAAGACAAAATCGGTGGAATCATCCTCTATAAGGACAATATTAAAAGCCTGAAAGGGATGATCAGTCTTATCAATTCTATGAAAAAGAGTAACACTGGCAACCCCGCCCCACTATTCATGAGTGTGGATCAAGAGGGTGGAAAAGTCAGCCGGATGCCTAAAGAATATGCTACATTCCCTTCTAACGGAACAGTGGGTGCAAGTAATGACGCTGCTGCTGCCGAGAAAATGGGAAAGCTGCTCGCAAGAGAAGTACGTTCAGCCGGATTTAATATGAACTTTGCTCCCGTTCTCGATATCAATAGCAACCCAGATAATCCAGTCATCGGAGATCGTTCGTTCGGTAATGCTGCTGGCCAAGTCATTCAACTAGGGATTGCCGAAATGAAGGGAATTGAGAGTGAAGGCGTCGTTCCTGTTGTCAAACATTTCCCAGGACACGGAGATACCTCTGTCGACTCCCATCTGGCTCTGCCGATTGTGAATAAAACAGCCGGTCAGCTAGCCGAATTAGAATGGCTCCCCTTCCAAGCAGCCATTAAAGAGGGGACGGACGCCGTAATGGTCGCTCATATTTTGTTTCCAAAATTAGATCCAGACAAACCCGCATCCTTATCGCGTACCATTATTGGTGAACAGCTTCGAGATGAAATGGGCTACCAAGGAATCGTAATTACAGATGATCTAACCATGGGAGCCATCATGAAGAACTACGATCTGGCTGCTGCAGCTGTAGATACTGTGAATGCAGGTAGTGATATTCTCCTTGTCGCTCATGGCTATGATAATGAAAAACGGGTCATGGACTCCCTCCTGCAAAACGTAAAAAACGGTAAGATTCAAGAAACACGGATTGATGAAAGCGTCTATCGGATCTTAGCCTTAAAAGCCAAATATAACCTTTCCGATGAGCAAATCCCGGTTCCTGATCTTACCGATCTTAATAAAGATATTAACGTTTGGCGGCAAACGATTGAGAAGTAAATCTAAGCGTTAGTCATTTTTACTGAAGAACAACAACATCTCCAACCTTCAACCCAGAGAGAACCTCTGTTTTGTCCGTTGTTTCCAGACCCACTTCGATATCTTTTCGTTCATATTGCCCGTCCCCTTTATCCAGCATAACGTAGGAGAGGTCTCCTTCATGCATTACAGCTATGCTGGATACAACGGTGGCATTTTCTTTGCGAACTGTTTCAATTTCTCCGTTTAAGCTTAAGCCACCGATCAAATGCTCGTCAGGCTGCAGCGTGATCACCACTTCGAATTGAGGAACTGAACTGGTAGTGGCATTCTGACCTGAAGCAGTCTTTGCAAATTTCGCTACCTTCGTAACTTCTCCAGATAACTTCAAATCTTTTATAGCTGTCATTTTTACGTCGACCTTCATGCCTGTCTTTATACGGAAGACGTCTTGTTCACCTACAAGAGCAATGAATTCAAGCTTGTTCATATCTACTATTTTTCCGATATATTGATTATCTGTCACTGTTTGCGGAATTTCGCTTGCACTGTCAAATAAGAAAATGCCGGATGCCGGAGCATAATAAAGTGCTGTTTTGAGTTTGGTTTTTTTCTCTGTTAATTCGCGTGCCTGTATTTCGGCATTGACCTGATTAAGCTCGTCCCCTAGCCGTGTTGCTTCTTGGGCTGTGAGTGCTTTAATCCGTTCTGCTTCAGTCGCACCAAGGGCTGCATTCTCCTCGTCTTGCTGGCTCACAAATTCATTCAGCTCTGCTTCCAGCTTTGCTTTTCGGATAGTCGCCTCTTGTGTAGCAATCTCATTCTTTAAGGCTTCCTGATCGAGAGTAAACAGTAAATCGCCTTTTTTGACTTGTCCACCGTTCTCAACCTTCCACTTTGTCACCTTTGAAGCATATGGAGCATAAACAAGCGTTTCTTTCTCATAATTAGAATTACCTTTAACCTGTATGGAATTGGTAATGGTCTCCTGTGTGACCTCAAAAGTTATTGCTTGTGGGGGTTCAACAGGCTCTAACTGCGCTTCAGGCTTATACATCTTATTGTATAGAAAATAACCTGCTGCAATTATAATCAGTACCAATACTATCCACTTGATTCTCCTCTTCATCACTTTGGCTTCCTTTCAACTTAAAAATAGCTAATCCCGTTTAATCGCCGTAAGTGCATTCGTTCTGGATGCACTGATCGCCGGATAAATACCTGATAATACCCCTGTCATTACCGCAAATGCGATCCCTACCGGGAGAGTCATCAGAGGAATATAAATCACCAAAGGCTCGCCTCCACCCATTCCTGAAGAGGTACCGATGAGCTTATTAATTCCTAATACAATCAAGTATGAAAAGACTATACCAAGCAATCCGCCCAACATCCCGAGCAATGCCGCTTCTGTAATGAACATATTGCGGATCTGGCCCATATTGGCGCCCAGCACTTTCATGATACCGATCTGCCGCCGTCGTTGATGAGTGGACATAGTCATCGCAACGATAATGGAGATCGAAGCAATAATTAGAATAAATACTCCTACACCGAGAGCCGCTTTCTTGACCATGCTGAAGGTATCAGCGAGTGCCTCTTTTTGATACAAATTCGTGCTTGTCGTTAGTGTAAGTTTCTGAATAAGCTTCTCTAGTTCCACGATATTCTCAGTGCTGTCTACCTTTACAATTGCTGAGTTATAGACACCCTTTTGCCCAGCGGTTCCACTCGATAGCTTCATTTGTTCTACAAGCCGCTCGCCAGTCTCTAGTGACACATAGATCTTCTTGTCGTACATAGCCATATTCTCGTTCGTTCCACTCGGGTTGTCGAGGATCCCCACCACTTGAATCGGTGAGCTAACTAACATCCCTCCGGTTTGAGAGGCGGGATCAAAAGATTGTAATTGAACCTGTTGCTTGTACATATCTGTTGGAAGCATACTTAAGCTGTTGTACTGTTCCATCAACTTATTGTTATATGGATCTGTACTCAGTTGTTCAAAAAGCCGCTGCCGAGTTTCGTTATCAATCAGTCCAACGGTTGCACCATAGTTCAGTACAGCCATTCCCACTAAATCAGAAGCCCCGCCTTGTTTGAATTTCTTATCATATTTCGTTAACAGGCGTAGATCGGTTCCAATAAGCTGTACATCTGTTATTTTATTATCGATAGTCAACATCTGTATGTACCCTAGCTCTTGAAAGGGAGCTGCTGCAGTTACATGCCGCAAGCCTTTAATAATCTCCAGCTTTTGCGCCGTCAGCCTGCCGGGATCAAGCTTTTCATTGGCCGCAGACGATCCGCTGCCACCGCTGCCTCCTCCTTGGGAGGGTATACCTCCGTTGGGAGACACCGTAATTTCATCCATTTTGAAATTGCGGTTGATTTCCCGCTCCGTGTAGCTCTGTGCGGAGTCTCCTATACTTAATGCAACTATGATTGCAGCACATCCAATGGATATGCCAGCCATACAAAGACCTGTGACAACTTTCCGCCGTTTGACCTGTTCCCAAGCCAAGCGGGAAATATCACTAATCCTCAATGAGTATACCCCCTTCGAGTTCAGTATCCGAAGAAGTTTGTTTTTCAGTAATCATATATCCGTCCCGAAGCGTGAATATCCGCTGCATTTGCTCCGCGACTTTTAGCTCGTGAGTTACAACTATGAAGGTGGTCTTCATCTTCTTGTTCAGGTTAAGCAGGATATTGATAATTTCTTCTTCTGTCTTCGAATCTAGGTTTCCGGTTGGTTCATCTGCAAAAATAACAGACGGTTCCGTAATCAAGGAACGCGCAATACTGACACGCTGCTGCTGTCCGCCAGACAGCTGGGAAGGGAACAAGTCGGCTTTATCAGGAATGCCGACCCCTTCCAACAATTCTAAAGCTTTTTGTTTACGTATAGAGGGTGCAACGGATTGAAAAACCAGCGGCAGCTCTACATTTTCACGGACTGTCATGCTAGTAATCAGCTCATACGCTTGAAAGATAAACCCGATATTTTTTCTGCGAAATTCCGATAGCTTATTCTCACTCATCTTCACGATATCTTGATCGGCAATATAAATATGGCCTTCAGTAGGCTTCATTAGTCCTGCCATCAGATTCAGCATCGTTGACTTACCGGAACCCGAGCTCCCTAGCAGTGCTACCATCTCCCCCTCTTTCACAGAAAAGTCAATTTGATGAAGCACTGCTGTAGTTTCATTACCGTTTTTATAAGAATGCGTTACATTTTCCACTCGCAACATTGGAGCTGCTCCTCTTCGTACAATAATAGATATGAAATGCTATTTCTCAGTTACAACTGCTCTATCAATCTTGATGTTATAAGCTTGACTAGCCAGCTCGATCCGTTCGCCTTGGAATTCATCGTACAGCGTGATCCGGTAGGTACCTCCTGACAAATTCTTATACATATTATTGCTAAAGCTTGCTGTATACGAGTTGTTGGTCCCTTCAAGAATATCAGTACCGATGTTCAAGCTTCGTTCCTGAGAAAGACCATATGGGTCCGTCATTTTCAGGACCAGTTTATGCGTGAAGGTACCCATATCATAGCTGCTATCACGAAGAAGATTGTAATTCATAACTATATTTATAGAGTCACTGCCTTGCAATGAGCGCCCTTCTGAACTTAGAACGGACATGGTATACGGATAAATTGCCACCTTCGTCAAGTTTTTCTCTGGTGGAGTGGTAACCGGATTTAATGACAGTGAAGCCATATTAATAAATCCAGTGGATTCCTGACCCGGTTCCGTCAGCTTATTCCCAGTAATCCCTGGCCCTAGGAACAGGCTAACATCAGAAGTATTAACGGCCTTCGGAACCTTCGCCCAGAAGGTGATTAATTGCTTACCGCCCGGAGTAGCAGAAGTATCTGGTTGATTGGCTGTAGCTTCGAATAGCTGACCGTCTCCCGTTTTGTAATAAGCTTGGAGGCGAGCCATTTTGCTTTGTCTTTTCTCTTCAATGCTCAAAAGGAGCTCTGTGTATACGAGATTGGAGTTAAGTCCTTCATAAATAATGGTTTTGTTCTCTTGCACTTTAGCGTTCTTACCTTTACCAGAGATAACATAACTTCCTCCAGTTTCAATAGAAGCTACAGCGTTCATCATGCTGTTAGTAGTAACTGATAGGAACGAGCTCTTCTCTTCTTTTACCATAGAATAAAGATTTAATTTTAGTTTATCGAACTCTTGTGTATAAGGAATTTTGGCAAACACATAGATTTCAGCGTTTTTACCTGGTCCAATCGTTGAAGTTTCCTTATCCATAAACAGTTCCGTTGAAGATGACATGTCCTCATTGTCTACCTGAACAGCTCCCTTTAATTCCGGCAGAGACAAGGCAACCGATTGGGTATTCGTAATATTTAATCTGGCAACTACGATATCGTCGTCTTTCCATGGAAAACGCTGTAAGGAAACTAAACTGTAAGTAAACGTCCCATATTCATTTGTTGCTCTATATTCGAGCCCTTTCTGTACCTCTGGACGCAAGGTATAGGAGATTGTAAAGTAAGCAACCGGAACAGTTAGTTTAGCTGTGTTGCCCGTAACGACATTGGTTCCACCAGTGCTTCCAGTTCCTGCTCCGTCTCCGGTAGTTCCCGTCTCACTATTATCTGGAGCAGAAACAGCCTCAATCATCTGCAATTGCAGTGAATTCTGTTCTACTTCAAGGGGGACTTGTGCGGTAAGTGGGATGATTTTTTCCTCCAGAGGTTTTATGGTTAATCCGCTCAAGCCCTTAGAATTGATCGGAAAGGTTGTCCCAGTTGAGGATTTGACGGCAAGCTCATAAGAAGGTAACGTAACGGCTGTCTTCCCTGTATTCTTCACTCGCAGCTGAAAAGTCCAGAATCCCTTATTGTTCTCTGCGTATACGGTTGCGTTATTTAATTGTGTTTCAATCGTATTGTTATTGATGGTAATTTTCTTGATTACACCTTTGCCAACTACCAAATTTGGTGTTGTAGCCGCAGGCAGCTTGTACGAAGATTTGGCAATCTCCAGCTTCAGCGCCTCATCCTTTTGGGTGAATTGCAGTTTCATATTATCCGTCTTCATATACGAAGGAATTTCTGTAAGATAATAAATGGTCTTTTTCTCTTGTGGCTGAATTTTATAACTAAGCTGAGAACGGTCAAGGGCTAATTCATACGAGCTTCCCCCTGCCGAGACCAAATATGCTGCGTAACCAGGATCACTTAATACTTTGCTGCCTTTATTGGTCAAGCTTATGCCCACCTTGGCATAAACCTTTCCGCTGTATTTGTAGAGCTCCAAGGATTCGCTTTTAGCAACAACCGGAATGTCATTCATTGTAGTGCTTACAGTTTTACCGTTTACAGCGGTTGGCGAATAGTTGGCGGGTATATTAAAAGTTCCTACTTGCTTGAGATACCCCTTGGTTTTGGAATCCCAAACGTACATTGGAATCTTGATACCTTTTAACGAATTTACCTGGCCGACATTAACATAATATGTAACGCGCAAGCTTTCATTAGAACCCACTTTTTTCTTAGTAGAGTCAGCACTTAGTGGATTCCCTGGAATGACAGAGCCGCCAGAGGTCATAACTCTCGAAAAATAATACAATAGGCTAGCACTTTTGTTGCTGCCATTCGAATAGTTAATTGTATAAGTTAAAATATTGCCTCCAGGTTGTGACCAAATATTCACATCTTCCAGTGTAGCTTTGATATTAGCTCCTAAAGAAACGGAACCCAGATTACTAGGAGCTGCTACAGTTGCAGCAGCTACCGCAGATTTTGGCTGAACAGAACTAACTGATGCAGCCGAAGCGGTATGCCCTGTCAACTGGCTTATGACAAAGGTGCTTAAGAGTAAAACAACATATGTACTGCTATGCTTTCTCATTGACTTCCCTCCACGAGTATTTTACTAGAATTATTATAGTGGTTAGAGCAGATCCAATTGTATCCATGTTGTAACACTTACAGGCCTTTTGTAACCTATTTGTTCCAATTTGCATATATTCTGAAAACGATTCTATAATTTCAGTTGATTTTTCAAGGCTGCAATATCAGAAGCCGCAGGCTGGTCTTCTCCGTATCTAACTTTTTCATATATTTCAATCAATTGTTCTGACGCAGCTATAGAATCTTCATCTCCCTTACGTTTATGCTTGTTACGATCTCCCCATAGCAAAACATCCCTTTTTGTTTCCTGCGGCGTAAGATAACTTTTCATTTCATAACCGTTATCGCGCTTTATATTTAGCCACCGCCGATAAAGCCAACGTACACGTTCCTGCTCGCCATTCATCTGTTCCCAGCGATCCTTTCGATGTTTTGAAGGAAGACGTGAGCTCCAGAAATCCTTCAACCCTCGAACGGTTTGTTCCCAAGTAAAGACGCTTTTCTCTTCGTCAAGATATGCTGTATTATTCTTAGGGGCATGTTCCCTACGTAACATCGATAACAATGCATCTATGGCTCTCCGCCACTTTTCTCCAGCATTTCTGTACAACCAGCGAAGTGCATAATAGGCTACAAACCCCAATAATACCGCTGCCAAAATATAGAATCCGTACTCTAGTATAATAGCTAGCCAGCCCCGCTTTTGCTCGCCAACAGGCGGTAACATCGGAGTTGCTGGCGGCAATTCTGCTGGCGGAGGCTCTGGTTCTTTTGTGCCAGAAAATAACTGATTAATAAAATTGAAAAATGAGCGTAAGAGTCTCCATACCAGTGTTCCTATAGCTTTGCCGACACCTGCTGCTAGTACAGCTGCAATAACTCCAATCACAATGACATATATACGATTATTCCGTTGTATTCCTTTGGGCAGCGTTTCATTCTCTTCAGTAAGTGCGCTGTATCGTATATAGCTGCTATTAGAAATAAGTAAAGTCAGTATTAAATACAGACTGCCACACCAGGTCAATAACGGCACACTTGGCTCCAATTCAGGAACTCTATGAAACGCTATAGTAGCTACAAAATAGATTATTATACCTATCCAAAACATTCTGAATCTATTATTTCTAGAGTCTACCGTCATCCCTAAAAATGTACATATAAATCCAGCCACACCTAAGGGAAGGCTTTCGATGGATAAACTCCCTGAAACCGCACCTAATAATACCCCGAGGATTAAGGCGGCAAGCAATTGCTTCCATCTTACATTGCAAAAATTGCGCAAAAGAATGCCCGCTAAAGCTAGTATAGGCAGCGCAATCAACCATATTTGTTCATCTTGTTGGGGCAACAAATAAATCTGAAATAGAACCCAAACCGGTAGAAATAGCAACAATTCAATAACAGACCACAACCAGAGTTTGACTGTTTCCCTTACATAGCCAGACAACGTAAGCTTCATGCGCTCTCTCTCCCTTGTTCCGGAATATCCAGCCATTCCACACCATTGCCTTGCTGCATTAGGAGATCCGTCGCCTTTTGCAATTCTGCTCCTCTATGGCAGCTTATGATTAGAAAGTCTGTGTCACTAATTCCACTCTCAACCTGCAATTCCAATAGTCGACTCATAGGAAGTGTTCTATCCAGCTTCAGCCTTGCCAGCAGCTCTAACATATCTTCGAGCTGAGCCATCGGCTCTGCTTCAATTGGATCTCTTTCGCCAGCATCGTCCAATCTGCCATTACAGATTAATCCGGTCTCAATTCCATGCTGCATTGCGTATTCAGCTATAGTCGCTGCATATCTTATTCCTTGCTCGACTCGTTCCACATCAGTCACCGTTCTCCACATGGAATCACTGTCCTCTATATTCAGACAGATGACGAGTCGGGAGTCAGCAGTATAATCTTTTTTATGAACCTGCATAACACCAGTACGTGCTGTAGCCTTCCAGTTTACCAATCCCATAGAATCTCCTGAGCTATACTCACGAATGCCAGCAGTCAGAAAAGGGTCTTCAACGATCCATCTTTTCACAGGAAGCTCACCCAGCCAGCTATGAATGGGCAATGGAAGCTCGTCTAGATTCAGCAGAACGGGATAGATCAATAACTCTAACTCGAGTGGATACGTTTTGTTTTTTCGAGTCAAACCAAATGGATCTCCCGTTGTCATAGTCACGGATTCCAAACGATATAAACCACGACGCTCACATGTCACCTGATGCCGTCTTTTAATATGACGATAAGATTTTAAATAGAATAAACTAATATGATTCTGAGAGATTTCTCCTGTACTAATCCCAAGATTATCCTGACTTCCAAATTCCAGACCTCTCGCAATACTAGACTCCAATCGGAGCCACGGCAAAGGAAGAAGTTTCGCATTAACGATCTCCTCGATCATCTCAATACGTTCTCCTTCATAAGCAGTCTTGCGTGAAAAATAGCGAGAATAACTAAGCGCTTTCAGGCCATTCCGTTTATAAATGTCAGCAAGAAGTAACACCAACGCCACAGTAATGAAAATGAACCAAGGCAAAGCCATAGGTCATTCCACCTTTCCGCCTCTTAAGGACGTCACGGGTTCAGCAGGCACCTCAACTTCACGAAGCACTTGCAAAACAATATCCGCGGCTTGTCCCTCTCTTGAGCCTAATCCCCGATGAAGCAGCAGACGATGTGCAAGCACGGAAACAGCCACGGCTTTGATATCATCCGGTGTTACATAGGACCTGCCTTGAATAAGTGCATATCCCTGAGCAGATCTAAGCAACGCGCCACTAGCACGTGGACTCGCCCCCAGTTTTACTGCCGTAGATTTGCGGGTAGCTTCCGTTATCCGTACGATATAACCTAATAAATCATCACTGATACTTACCGATGCGGCTAAACGCTGTGCGGCTTGAATATCTTGTGCCGTTGCTACAGGAAAAGACTCTTCGAGCGGATTATTCTCACGAAAACGCTGTAAAATATGTATCCCTTCATCGAAGGTAGGATAACCCGTAGTAATCCGCATCAAAAATCGATCTAACTGAGCCTCAGGCAGTGGGAAGGTCCCTTGGTTGTCTATCGGATTCTGAGTAGCAATGACAAGAAATGGTGCTTCTAATCTGTGCGTTACGCCATCGATAGTAATTTGCCGTTCCTCCATACACTCTAATAGGCTGGATTGAGTTCTAGGTGTTGCACGATTAATTTCGTCAGCCAGCAGTATATTAGCAAATACCGGACCTGGTCTGAACTGAAACTCTCCCGTCTTCTGATTGTAATAGTTGATCCCGCTTAAATCAGAAGGCAATAAATCCGGTGTAAATTGAATGCGCTTAAATGAACAATCTAATGATTTGGCAAGAACCTTTGCGAGCAAGGTTTTACCCGTTCCTGGTACATCTTCCAGCAGAACATGTCCATTCGCAAGTAATGCGGTCAGCAGCAGGTCTACTCCATCCTCTTTTCCTACAATGACTTTGGCAAGATTGGCCCTAATAGATTTGATAAGTTCAGTAACTTCTTGAAGATTCATGTGAATGCACCATCCAATCTGAGGATAATTATGTAATAAGTGCTTTAATCATAACAGAAAGCGTACCCAATTTATAATTCACACAAAAAAGGCACTGTCCATAATTAGACAGCCCCCGTCATCCTTTCGATTTTCATTTCACAGTCTTATGCCGATATCGAATGAAAGCTACAATCCCATAAAAGATAGGTATGCTTTCTACGATTAGCCAAATGATCACAATTGCAAAGCTTTTATAGTGTTCGTAATATCTGCCGACGTTTCGTGAATATAAGTATGCTATTGTCACTGAAGTCAGTGTTAAAAGAGGAACGTAAATTTTTTTACCATTAGTATTGAACAAACTCGATAGACATTTTGAAGCTATGTAGATAAGGAAAGAGCTGTGAATAAACATAGATGACGACCATATTCCAATCAAAAGCGGGTCAGTATTCCCTAATAAATTCTCTTCTTTCGAACTACGCACCATCTCAAGAAAAGGATATTGGAGCTGCTGACCAAGATGTGGACCAAAACTCAGCATCGTCAATATCCATCCAATTAAGACAGTGATTGATACATAGAGCTGTGCAAATACCAATCTTTTTAACATCTTTGCTTCAATTTTTAAATCAGGTGCAACGAACAAGAGAACAATCCATTCTCCAAACCATGACATGACCACAATAGAGTCTTTCATGGCGATTCCAGGATCATGATAATGAATAAAAGCTGGTAACATATTAAAATCCGCGTTCGAAAGGAACAAATTAAATAAAATGATCGTGGTTATTAGAAAAATAATAAATAATCCGTCGGCCATATATGTAATCGTTACAAAACCTAGACTTGCTGTGTACATAATCACCAAACCAATTACAAGCTGAATAAACAGCGGCGGAGTTCCTCTTAAATAATTTGAACCAAAGAATAGTACAAAGTTCTCTATATCGTAAGAAACATAATAAACACACCAGCATAGTAGGACCAGTAGCATAAATTTGTGTGGCCATTTGCCAATGATCTCTTTTCCAAAGTGAACCCAAGCTTGATTAGGTCGCAGCTTACCAACATAGATTGTAAACCATAATAAAATCAAGCCTAATAAAGAGCCAACTATTAATGCAATCCAGCCTTGATAGGAGGAACTAGCAATAATAGTTGGAATCAAAAAAATGGTGGTTTGTGAGCTGAAAAAAATAGTGATAAACCGGAACAGCTGCCACTTTGTTGTACGCATAACTTTTCCTTCCTCAGTTCTTTATTTTGCTGTTCCAAAATCTACAATGCGAAAGTCCGTTGCCACCTTAATATCTGCCTCGTGAGTGTAGTAATTATCCCAACGTTCTCTTACTTCCTTCCAAAGTTTCGGATCATTCCATTCCAGTAACATGCCGAGTTGTAGAACATCCGCACCTGCTTCTTGGGATAAACGTATAGCTTCGGTCAGATTAGCAGTAATTTTATCGCTTAGTTTCTCTGTAATGATATTACTGATCTCTTCTAGATTTCTTTTCTTAGGGTCCCTTAAATAAATCACACTAGCTTTTCCTTTTAATTTCACTGTGAACACTGGGCCTTTATCCGTTAGTTTTACTTTCTTTGAAGCTTTGGTGCTAACAAATACAACACTTGCCGCACTTTCTCCTCCATCCCAGGTAACAGAATAAACCGACAGCTTAAGCTTGCCTGCGGCCCATGCCAATGCCCTACCTTCTTTAAGCTTTAGTATTCCCTTCATTTTCTCATTCTGAAACAACATGGCCCCTTGAATGCCTGCCCAATATTGTGGTTTACCTTCTTTTGTAGTTTCCTCTTTTTTACCAAATGAAAGATTATTTATAGCAAACCCAACTCCAGATGCCTCGGCGAACAAGCAGTCCTTGATTGTAGTTGAAAACATATATTTTTCTGTTCCAAAGCTCATTAGTACATCAGAAGGCAATTGTTCGTAGATAGGTGTTAATGTATTCATCTCTTTGGCACTGCCGGGACTCGCCATGACATAGGTTCCAAGGGGAAGGGCTGGCTCTCGTCTAATCCATAACAGAAGTTCACCGATTCCTTGTTCTGCATAAGCTTTCCCTAAGACGATTATTTTTAATTGGGAAAGACTAAGCTGACGTGTTAGGTCTTTTTGGACTAGTAACATGGCATCTGCTATCGTATCTGCGGTCTTGGAAACTGTAGAATAACTATTTCCATCGCCGCCACCACTAGCGGGTTGGCTTGATGAGTTAAGACGATTGGGCAAAGGAGAGTTAATCGTAATTTCAACGGTGCCTGCTTCTTTGCCTACATCTATAAACAAGCCGTATACAAAGGTTAATTCGTCCAGTTCCACCTTGGACGACCAGCAGCCTGTTACATTTAGGAGTAGAAGTATAACAACTCCAATTTTTAGAGTTCTCATTTTTGTTTCTGTCTCCTTAGATTCCTGTTGCTATAAATGTTGCTTCGTTTCTTCATATAGTTAGAGGGAAAACGAGATAATGTGTCCTTCCAGTCTTGTAACACCAAAGGAGCAACGGGTTGTAAATACGGTGAACCTAACGGCCTAAGATTAGCCAGATGCCCGTAAATCAAAAAGGCTGTAATATATACCCCGAGTAATCCCATCGTCCCCCCCATAATCAATAAAGGGAAACGAAGTAAACGAAAAGTCAAACCCAGCTCATAATGGGGAATGATGTAGGTGGCAATTCCGGTAATAGAAACAACAATGACCATTGGAGCAGATACAATTCCTGCTTGTACCGCAGCTTGACCGATGACTATACCCCCAATAATAGAAACGGTCTGGCCCACAGGCTTTGGTATTCGGGTTCCAGCTTCTCTAAGGGCCTCGAAGGTAAGCTCCATGATTAAAGCCTCAGTCAAGGCTGAGAAAGGAATATTCTCTCTGGCAGATGCTATCGTAATTAACAGGTTTGAGGGAATGATCTGAGGATGAAAGGTTGTAATCGCAACATAAAGCGATGGAAGAATCATGGATATGATGGAGAACACAAATCGAACGATTCGAATCCAGCTTGCTGCATAGAAGCTTTGATAATAATCCTCAGAGGATTGTAGCATTGTAAAAAAAGATGTAGGTGCAATCATTGCAGTGGGTGTGCCATCCTGTAATATTCCAATCCGGCCTTCCATTAAAGAAGCTGCCACCGAGTCGGGGCGTTCTGTATATTGAAATACCGGAAATGGTGTCAAGTTCCCCTTCCGCAATTGTTCCGATATATAACTAATGCCCAATATTCCGTCAATTTCTATTTCATTTATTTGCTTTTCAATTTCAGCAAGAACTTCTTTTTTATAAAGACCTTCAATGTATACAACATACACATCGGTTTTTGTATATTTACCAATCGTATAATGAATAGTCTTTAGATCCGGATGTTTAATTTTGTGTCGGAGCAGGGACAGATTCGTTTCAATATCTTCAATAAATGCCTCTTGAGGTCCAATCACCACAAGTTCATTTTGTGATTCCGTGACCGATCTTTTCTGATATTGCGTGATCTCAAAATAATAAACATAAGGAAGCTCCTCAAAACAAAGCACTACTTTTCCAGCGACGATCAGATCTACAGCCTTGTTTACGTCAAACTCCTTAAGATACGGGATTGGAAAAACAGCTCCTCGATCCAGTCGTTCTAAAAAATCAGACCATTTGTGCTCTGAATTTGCTTCATTTCTTAGCGGCAATGCAATATCCTTATGAAGACTCAGGGAATTCACAATGAATGGGATATAGATCAAGTGGCAGGAATGCCCGTGAAGGCGAATGGATTGAAAAACTGCATCACTAGATCCCTCTAGTTGTTCTTTAATTGTTTCAATAATTCCAGACATCTGCGGCATACCTCCAAGATTGTGACTTGTTAATCTGGCTTAGTTTGCCAATGAAATGGAAGGTTTATTCTTATATCAGAGCAAAAAGGCATGAGTCCGGTATAGTACCGAACTCATGCCCATCAAACCCCTAGATTTCAAATCAAGGAAATGTAGCACCAATATTAGTTCCGCTAGGTGTTCCAGATCCGATTAGGTCGCTACCCCCAGTTAATTTGAGGAAACTGCCCAGACTAAAAGATCCATCAGCATTTCGCACCACTGAAGGCGTAAGACTTACAAAATCAGCGGCACTGGCTACCAAACCCTTGGCATTGGTACTTGCATTACTCTTCCACCACACATTAGTACTTAGAATATCGGTGCCACTTGTTTTATCGCTCGATCCTCCTGCAAAAGACAAGTTGTTCGTAAATTGGTGAGTACCGGTATCAAAAGCAAAGTTACTCTGTCCGTTACTCCAAGAAGTATTATTTGTTAACTGGATGGAACCTGGATTACTGTTGTAAGTGAATCCGTGTTTTTTATTTTGAAATGCGATGCTATTCAGTACAATGTGGTTTACTGCAATCTTTTCACCACCTAGTTTGAATCCATTCCCATCGCTGTTTGCCGTTGAATTTCCATCTGAGGTCTGTCCGTTCTTATAGGAGATACTATTCTTGATCGTCACCACTCCGATGGGGCCTGTTTCTGATTTACTGTAAAGATCCCAGCCGTCATCTGTATTCCATGCAGCTATACATTTATCAAATACGTTACCAGGACCTATAGTCAGCTTAGCAGCAAAACCATCAGCGTCTTCTCCATTATCTGGATCATAATTATCATGAGAGTATACTCCAATGATTTGATTATAGCTCGGCCATTGACTCATGCTGGTCAGAGATGAAGCATAACGGCTGATTTGCAGTCCCGAATCCCGATTATGATGGGTTTCAACATTCTCAATAATGTTATAGTTCCCGCCAATAAAGAGCCCATTGTCTCCTGAGCCTCTTATCTCTAATCCTTTTACCTTCCAGTAGTTACCGTATATCTGCAAACCACGTTGAGCTGGGTCAAATGGCTGGGCGTAAAA
Organism: Paenibacillus sp. FSL R5-0636; assembly: GCF_037974255.1. Lineage (NCBI taxonomy): Bacteria > Bacillati > Bacillota > Bacilli > Caryophanales > Paenibacillaceae > Paenibacillus > Paenibacillus sp. FSL R5-0636. The sequence goes on along the minus strand of NZ_CP150232.1, from coordinate 3,211,235 downwards.
ATCCAGTATAGGCTTCTCAGTCCCATATGCAGCGATGTTCTTTCGTAAGTTAGAGCTTCCGCTATTATCTTGTCCAACAATTATTGTTGAAGAATACGTGTAAACCCCTCCACGCATATAGATGGTTTCCCCGGGGGCTACCTTCGTAATCGCTGAGGCCAGTGTGGTTGGACTACCAATTGTTCCTGCGTTGCTGTCCAGACCATTAGGGGCTACATAAATCGAGCCTGCAATTGGTGTTGCAGTTGGAGTGGCGGTTGGAGCTACTGTCGCAGTGGGGTTTGCGCTTGCTGTTGGAGTAGCCGTAGGAGCTACCGTTGGTGCAATTGTTGGTGCTACGGTAGGCGTAGATGTCGGAGTGCCCGTTGTGATATCGGAGACATTGATATTGTCGAACTTCGCTGCTGTCTTATAAGCTACAAGTCCAATACCTCCTGCCGTCAAATTGTTATCGTGTGCATTTAACTGCAAAACATCATTCACATACATTTTAAGCGAATCTCCACTAAGCTCCAGCCTAACTGTATAGGCAGTTCCAGTGGTTATAGGAAAATCAGTTTTACTAGCCAGTGTTGAACTTGAACCATTCACCTTTTTTCGTATTTCAAGCGTCCCACCATTACTGTTAGATAGAGATGCAGCATAATAGTTATTTCCGTCAACATAGCGCCCGCACACATAAGTTCGATTAGTTCCATTGAAATTATCAATCTTCACATCGGCTTGAACACTGTAATCTGTCCACGTGTTACTACCGGAGAACGAACGTCCTTCGTTTTGACTGGATTGATAATACATATGATTGCCACTCTCTTCAACTACAGACCAAGTTCCTGTTGTACTCGTCCAATTGTCGGCATTTCCATTCTCAAAATCATTGCTAAAAATATTTGCTGCCTGTGCGGTAGGGTTACTCCATACCAAATTACCTAGAACCAGCGAAGTTGTAAGCGTAACCATAATTCCGAATGAAAATTGTCCTTTTAGTTTCACGTGAACATCTTCCTCCTTGTTTTTGTGATTTAAATAAAAAGCGAGGACATTCCTCCAATCCTGTGTCATCTATAACTCCAGCCTAATCTCAACTATAATTAATATTTTGAAGTTGTACAGCTACTTTGTGCCCATATTATTACATTTATTTAAATTAATATAAAAAACACCCTCGATCTCACTCGAGAGTGCCTTATCTATACCCTTAGTTTTGAATTAACGGTTTCAAAACCTTCAGTGAAGCTTGCAATTGCTCCGAACATTGTTCATACATTTTTTTAGCTTTTTCGTTATCTGTTGATAAACTGAACATCTCTAAATCAGCTTCACACTTTTTCAGCAAAGCATATAATTGTGGCTTATCCTGCGGCTGTGGGACTTTAAAGTTATCGGCATACAAATCGACTGTCAGCTCACCATAAGAATCAACTTGTCCAAGAAACACATTTTCAACAGTCAGACCCATTTTTTCAAGGGCACCATCAAGCCAGCTTCGCGTTAGATTTAGAGTATCTAATGGTTTGTCGAGCACTTTACCATCCATAATGACAACTTGTGACTCTTTCTCTGGAGCAACCTTTATACCCAATTGCTTAGGGGTTAGCGGCTGATTTTCACTCTTAAGTAAAACATTTATGGCTCCATCAGATTCCATAATCGCAAATTCCACTTCCGATATATTGAAAACGTCTTTTTTGCGTAACTCCTCCAGCAGTTCATCTGTGGTTAAACGTTCTTTTTTCATGTGATCTTCGAGAATTTTCCCGTCCTTAATTAGTACGGTAGACTTGAAATCAATAAAGTCTCTTGCTTTTTTACTCTTCATCTGAAGGTATTCGATCCCTAAAGAACAAGCTACCCATACAATCAGTGCAATGAGCCCTAAATGCCATAACTTATCCGTATCCAAAGAAATGTAAGCGGCTAAGCTGCCGACGGTTATCCCCGTAATATACTCGAAGAACGAGAGCTGCGATACTTGTCTCTTTCCCAGTAATTTTGTTAAAAAGAAAAGTACAACCACAGCAAAGAGCGTTCGAACTATAACCTCCAACCACTCCGGCATTACAAATACCCTCCTTTTTGAATCAAAGCTTGTTTACTAACACTCATTATTTGTCAATAAAGCCGCATTCACTCCGGAATTTCACTACTTATTTATGGAAAATCCTCTATTACTACAAACATGAATTTTTTTCCTGCATAACGATAGATGCATTTGAGGACAATAGCAATCGTCATGCTAATAATCCAACACAGAGGAGAGAAACTCAATGACAGTAGCCTCACAAGTAAAAACATGTTTATCTTCTTTAAAAGGTGCTCAAGCCAGTCTTGAACAATTTGCACTAGAAACACAAAACGAGAGTGCAAAAACCTTGTTCACAAACGCAGCTGAGCAAACACAACAAATCGTAACTCAAGTAGAGAACCGGGTAACCGAATTAGAGTCCGAAGAGCCTCAATATAAAGGGTTCTAATTAAAGCTAAAGGGGTCTTAGGCTAGAAAAACTAGCTTTAAGACCCCTTTTCATCATGTACAATATTCGAACGAATGCCACGCTTGCCCTTATTAGCCGGAATAAGTATCTGAACAGAAGTGCCAATTCCGACACGACTAAAAATGGTTACGCCATACTCAGATCCATATTGCAGTTTAATCCGCTGATCCACATTACGGACCCCATAACCTGTATTCGTATGGCCCTTTGGATCAAAAATTTGATCAATACGTTCCTGTCTCATGCCGATTCCATCATCAATGATGCGGAACAGAATATCATTGCCCTCTTTACGCCCAACAATGCGTAAATGAATGTGGTCACCACACCAGGCGTGCTTCAGCACGTTCTCGATAAATGGTTGTAGAATCAGTTTTATGGTCTCATAAGGCCAGATTTCTGTATCAAAATCAAACATAACTTCCAGACGATCACCGTATTTAATTTTCTGAATTTCTAAATAAGCGTTTGCTTGTTCAATTTCAGTGGGGACCGGAATCATGGTACGTCCTTCATTAAGCGTCAGGCGATAAAACTTCGCTAATTCCAGCACCATCTGCTGCAGCTTTTCATTTTGACCAAACTTGGCTAATTGAATAATAGATGACAACGTATTATATAGGAAATGAGGATTGATTTGTGATTGTAGAATTTCAAGCTCTGCTTCCTTCTTCTGGAGCTGCGTCAAATATACTTCTTTAATCAACATATCGATATTCTCGCCCATATCATTTAACGCGGTTGCAATCTGAGAGAATTCATCCTTGCCTCGATAGGAAATACGCTTGTGAAGATCACCTTCCCGATAGGCATTCAGCACGTACACGAACTTATTAATCCGAATTGAAAAATATCGGGATATAAATATGCCGACAAAACTAAAGACAACACAACAGATGAGACACATTAAAATAATAAACAGTCGTACCTTCACTGCATCCTGTTCAAGTATCGTAATTGGAACTAGCGCGTTTAATTGCCAAGCTTGGTTAGAAACCGTAACTGTTTCACTAATCGTCAGGTAATCCTTATTAAGTTCGGCTTCATTGGTATAGTGCTCTGGTAGTTCTCCCGATTGGTACATCGTTCTTCCGAACTCGTTTTTTAAAATTAGAATACTTCCTTTTCCTATCTTCGTATAATTCACACTATTAAACAGATCTGGAATGCCTACATTAATCCGCAAGAAGCCAATCTCCTTAGGCACGAGAGGGTCGTATGTATCTATTAATCTACGGAGCAACGAGATCCGATTATTTTCTACATCGCGCTCGATCTGCCACCATTTCATAGTCTCCGCGTATTTCTCGGTTGGAAAATCATAATACCAGGATTTCCCTTCAATCCGTTTCATATGGTAAAGATGATAGAAGCTACTATTATCCAGATAGCCCTCAAGTGAATTCGAATAGATCTCAGGAATGGATTCATTCTTTAAAAATAGCGACATCCCAATCCTCATACCCGTTGATTGAATAGCTACGTCCAGCTTTGGAAGTACCTTCATAGACATCCTATCATAGTTTTCCCAGCCTTCTTCATAACTTCGCAGATTCCGATAGAAATCATAATCACTATATAATTGCGTTGATATCCGAATAACTTCCCCCATTTTATAATCAATATTATCGCGAATCTGCAACAACGTACCTTTAATATTCGAACTTGTATGCTCGCGTAATGAATCATTGTACATAGAGTGAGAGACAAAACCGATCACGGATACAGGGATAATAATGAAAAAAATATAGGTCAGCATTAATTTATACCCTATCGGCACATACTTATGTTTTCTTCTTGGTTGTTTCATGCAACATCATCCCCCATCACTTCTCCCGCTTACGATACTCCATAGGTGTCATACCATAGGCTTCTTTGAATTGTCTGCTGAAGTAAGGAAGATAACGGTAACCTACCTGGCTCGCGATTTCATAGATTTTACACTTCGGATCTTTCAAAAGCTTGCCTGCTTGTTCCATTCGCAGCTGAATGAGTACTTCGCTGAACGTTTTCCCAGTTTCCTCTTTAAATAGATATCCCAAATAGTTGGGTGAGAAAGAGAACTGCTGTGCAATATCCTTTAACGTAAAATTCTCGCTCATCTTATCCTTCATCATTTGCATAATTTCTCTAATCAGTTTATTGTTCACTGACTCTGTTTTGCTTCGTAGGTACTCGGATATTTCAAACGTTTTGAGTACAAGCCAAGAGCGTATATCACTGATCGTATCGAATTGAAGCAAAATATCTAAACTATGTAACTCCATACCTAAGATTTCAAATAAATCCTCGCTAACCTCCTTCAACTGCTGATCCAGCTTCCATATAATATACATGGCTAGATTATGAATCGTAAATTTAGATCTTAGACTACTCACGGATCTGAACAGCTTATCGATCTCATCATAAATAAGGACTAACTCATATTCTTTCATCGCTTTAAAAAGCGTATCCATACGGGTATCCAACGTACGGGCATCAATCATTCCAGGTTCGCTGCTAACCGTTTCATACATAATAAGTTTGCCTTTGCCAAGAAACATCTTTCCGTCAACGGCTTCCATAGCTTGCCGATAGGAGGTGTGGACCTGTTCCATAGCAAATGTAGGCTTCCCTACACCTACGGTCATAGTGACAGGAAATTTTGTACGAATCGAGTCATAAATTTCTTCAATAAACCTCTCCATCTCCTGTTCGTTAATCAACAACGCGATTCGATAAGACGATACCTTATAGCAATGAGGCATCCCGTGCTTCTGAGCAATTGTATTCACTTCATATAGAAAGTCCTTGGACATTAGATGTTTAGTTAGATTATCCTGTTCTTGAAACCAGTTGAAATAGTCCAGCTCCAAGACCGCCACACGTATAGGCCATTCCAGCTTATCCAGACCGTAGGATTTCATAAGCTTCAACATTCCAGCTTGAGTATCCCCCTCCCATTCCCCTTCAAACAAGCGGATCAACAAATCATTTTTGGCCATAGGAATCATATGCTGATAAGCTTCTTCAACGTCACGCCGTTTACTTTCATCATCTAAATCCTGCTTAACTTTCTGAAGTGCAGCAATAAGTTCCTTGTCATCCATTGGTTTAAGGACATAGCTATACGCTTTTAGCGAAAGCGCCTGTTTCACATAACTGAAATCCTGGTAACCGCTTACAAAAATCACACGTATATCGTTTTTTTTCTCTATGGCAATCCGAGCCAGCTCTAGACCCGACATATTCGGCATATTCACATCACTAACAATAATATCAATAACATGCTGTTCTAAAATATCGCATGCGGTAAACGCGTTATTCGCTGCCTCCACGACCTGCATACCCAGTTCATTCCAAGGAATGAATTGTCTCATGCCTTCAAGATCAAGCATCTCATCGTCTACTAATAATACGTTGTACATCAACACAATCCTCCTTTGAAATGTTTTTAAACCAACCTGCTGAATTCTACTAACCAATCTTTTTCAGTATACCATTCATTCTCTTACCTAACAGCTTATAAAGCAATGAGCACTAGAAATGGGACGTAAAAACGAAGGCTCGCTAAATAGCAAACCTTCGTATTACAAATTATTATTTACCTAAAGCTTTCTTATTTTCTGTCCATACTTTTGTTACATAATCGAGGAATTTCTCATAGCCAACCTTGATAGAATCTTCATGTGCTTTATCAAGAATTGCTAATGCTTCTACATCAGTCTTCGCATACATTGATTTTGCTCTTGCTGTTAACCAGATATCTCTGACACTTTGTCTAATAATACCTTCTTCACTGTCTGGAGCCGGATCCCAATTCAGGAACTCCGTAAAGTCACCTTGTGAAGCCCAAGTAACTTCCATCTGCCAACGGTTACTAAAGTCAATCTTGTCAGCTGGAAGGGTTTGCAACATCATTTTCTTTGTATTATCCAAGAAAACTGTATTACCTACCCATACCAAGTCACCGGCTTTTCCGCTAATTTCGGACAGAGCTTCTGGCTCATTCAGATACTTATCTTTATTAAATTTAGGAGTAAGTCCATCTGCTTCAAATCCATCCCAATAACCATCTGGTCCTGGAGGACCCCAGTTAAGAACCATAGAACCTTCTGGTCCTGTCATCCAGTCAAGCATAGCGAATACAGCCTCTGGATTTTTAGCGTTTTTAGTGATTGTAGCAACGTTCCAACCTAACTGATTGTACGTTCCTGGAGTAATCTTACTTTGATCCAAACCAGCTTTGTAAATCGGTTTAATAAACATATAACCAGCTTCTGGATCCGTCTTCTTCATCTCTTCATCAGCAGTGGCGAGCAATTTCATTGGATCAAAAGTCGCAATAACAGCAAACTTGCCATTCATCGCTTTCTCTCTAATTTGATCTTCTGTTTGTGTATTCGCATCCTGCGTCATTAGCTTCTCACGCATTAATTTAGCAGCAAATACAACAGACTCACGGAATCCTTCATCCTTGTATATCGAACCCATTTTGTCGCCATCAGGTACGGCGTATATTCTAGTATACGACAGATTATTCTCTTTAAAAGAGGAAAATAACTGGTCAATTCCGTTACCATCTCTCGCTAAGCCTGTCTCGAACGGAATAACGTCAGGGAACTTCGCCTTAACAGCATTTAAATATGCATACAAATCATCTGTCGTTTCTAGCTTAGGAGAACCAAGCTCTTTGTAAATCTTCTTATTAATAGCATAACCGGCATTTCCGTTTGGTTGAGTTGTATAATAATTCGGCAGCTGATAAATCTTCCCATCAGGGGAACGAAGTAATTCCAAATGTCCAGATGTTAGGTATTTCTTAAAGTTTGGATATTTATCAATATATTCATCTAAAGGAACTAGCATATCCGCTTGGCGAAGACGTTCTACGTCAGCACCTTTCTCGGTCCACACAATATCCGGCAGCTCGTTACCAACGATCATCGTTTGCAGCTTTTGAGCGTTATTACCACCAGAGCTAATTCCTGTGACATTAATCTTCAGATTATCTAAAATCCATTTAGAAGCAGCATCTTTGCCCCATTTCGGCATTTGATACCAGCCGTAATTTCCGTAGAATGAGACTTCAAGCGGTTCTTTCCCTAATTCATACAAATCAGCCGCGGGAGCTTCAGTTGCTGTGTTGACCGCTGTTCCTCCTTCTTTCTCTGGTTCAGCAGTTGCCGCTGGAGCGCTTGAATTGTTGCCACTACAACCCGCCACCAAAGTCGTTAATAGCAAGGTAGACATCATACCGAGAAGCATCTTTCTCTTAGTCTTCAATGTATTTTCCCCTTTCAATTTGTAATCTATGTTCAAAGCAATACGCTCTAAACCCAATCTCATTCTATCATCCTACTCTTTCAATGATCCGACCAAGACCCCTTTAACGAAGAATCTTTGTAGGAATGGATACACACATACAATCGGAATGGTTGCAACCATAATCGTAGCCATCGTTAATGACTTCGAGGTTATTTTCTTAGCCGAGTTAATATGAGCAATGGAGCTTGCATCTACATTAGACAGCTGTTCTGAAGCAATATTAGAGAACAGTATCTGTCTTAAGATGGTCTGAATCGGCATTAACTCCTCTTTCGTAATGTAAATACTCGCTACGAACCACTCATTCCAGTGATTTACTGCTGTGAATAAAGATAATGTTGCTATAACTGGCCCCGACAAAGGAAGTACGATGCGGACAAAAGTCCCCCAATACCCGCAACCGTCAATCTTTGCTGACTCCTCTAAACCTTGTGGAAGACCTTGAAAGAAGGTCCGGAATATGATCATATTCCATACGCTGACCAGTGCAGGAATAATAAACACCCAAAATGAGTTGAAGAGACCTAAACTTCTGATAAGCATGTATGACGGAATCAGTCCCCCACCGAAATACATAGTAATGATACACATAATCATGTAGTATTTGCGACCCATCAGTTCACGCTTCGACATTCCATAAGCGAATATCGAAGTGGCCAGTATCGCTGTTACTGTACCGATTACCGTCCGCAATGTAGCAATGACGAATCCACCCATTAGACGAGAATCTTCAAAAACGATCTTATAATTCTCAAGCGTGAACTCACGGACCCAGAAAGTAACTCCACCTTTCGAAGTATCCATCCCCTCATTAAAGGAAATAACAAGTGAGTTCCAAAATGGATAAAAGGCGGAAAATGCCAGTAAAGTCAAGAATACATATATGAATCCTATAAATATTCGATCTCCTATATTAATACGTTTCATAGTTTGGTCCCCCTATATTGAGTAATTCATTACCACAAGCTGTTCCCTGCTCTTCTGGCAATGAAGTTGGCAAAGGTAAGTAATGTCACGCTGATCACGGCCTTAAACAATCCGATAGCAGTCGCATAGGAGTACCTGAAATTGTCTATACCGACACGTACAACATATACATCAACTGAATCTGACACTTCTCGTAGTGCTGGATTAGAAGCTAGGATCAAAATATCTTCGAATCCTGCATTCACCAGATTTCCGATTGCCAAAATCATAAAGATGATTACAACTGGCATAATTGAAGGCAACGTAATCAAATATATCTGTTTAAACCGACTTGCACCATCCATCGAAGCCGCTTCATATAAATGCGGGTCAATACCAGCAATGGCAGCTAAATAGACGATTGAAGCAAATCCAATTTCTTTCCATACATTGGTTGTAACTAGTATGCCCCAGAAATATTCTGTCATGGAAAGGAAGTTGATCGGTTCATCAATAAATTTCAATTTCTCAAGCAGCATATTTATACTGCCGTTATCTACAGATAACATCGAGGTAACCATTGAGCCGATAACTACCCAAGATAAGAAGTGAGGCAAATATGTAACGGTCTGAATAACCCGTTTAAAGAACATCTTACGAACTTCGTTCAGCATTAACGCCAAAATAATCGGTGCAGGAAATCCAAAACAAAATTTCAGTAAGCTGATGATGATTGTATTTTTCATAACCACTTCAAATTCAGGTGCATTAAAAAAGTAAATAAAGTGCTTAAAGCCAACCCAGTCACTGCTAATAAAACTATTCCCTAACTTGTAATCCTGGAATGCAATTAGAATCCCGTACATGGGGATATAGGCAAAAATAAAAACTAGAACAAGTGCTGGTAATACCATAAGCTGTAGATCTATTTGCTTAAAAAAGCGTCTGATCCCGCTAGTTCGTTGCTTGTTGAGATTCGGTCCGGATCTCTTGTCTGGTGCGACGCTTGCGTTCGCCATAGGTGAATCCTCCTTGTGATGATTTTGAAGATATGTACAGATAATTGATGTCCTTTCTCCCTCCGCTATAGTTGCAACATTTATAAAATAATCATAAGGTTTAAGCGCTTTCAAAAATATATGACAAAACAACTATTATTGATACTTTGACACTCTCTTGCATTAGCTCGTCTCATATTCCTTAAGCTTGAATAAAAAAAGACACATACAGAGATAACATCTGCATGTGTCTTTGACTTTCTCCTTAATTAGCAAGAGTACTCAGTATTTCTTCATTTATCTTTTCAGTAATTACTTTTTGGACCTTCCCATTATCCAGATAAACAATAGAAGGAACTGAATCTATTCCTAGCTTGGCGGCAAGTCCGGGTGACTTATATACATCTACCTTTGTGACCCTGACATCCGAATGGGATTGCTCAAATCCTTCAATAAGAGGCAATAACTCCCGACAGGAAGGATCTGTGGCATTCCATAAATAAACAACAGATGCTTTGCCTTGATTCAGAATTTGATGCTCATACACCTCACATTCAGATATATACTTCTCTGCACCATACCCTGCAATGGCACCATCGCCAACAGCGGTAGCAACTTGTTTTAGAAACTTATCGCACACATCTCCTGCTGCAAAGACCCCAGGGATATTCGTTTCCATTTTCTCATTAATAAGTATATATCCATTACGATTCAAATCTACTACCCCTGATAAAACTTCTGTGTTCGGGGTGTATCCAATAAATAAGAAACATGAATCGACCTTTACGTTTTGCAGTTCATTAGATTTTAAATTTTTCAGGACGACGGAATTTAAACGTTCCTCACCTTCGAAAGAATTTACCACCGTATTCCACATGAATTCCATTTTAGGGTTTTCTAGTGCCTGCGTTTTGGCAATTTCATTGCAATCCATTTTCCCATGATCATGCATGACAGATACGATCACTTTATCAGCAAACTTAGTCAGAAACATCCCTTCCTCAATAGCTGCATCACCACTGCCAACGACCATAACTGTTTTCCCCGTATTTGCCGCAGCGTCACAGGTTGCACAGAAGGAAATCCCTTTATCATATAAGAACATATCTTCATTAGCTGCACCTGTAATTCTTGGTTTTCCTCCACTGGCTATGATAATGACTTTACACTCATATCGTACCCGAAAGGTCTCCACTACTTTAATGTCTTCTGCTACCGAGACAGATTTGACATCTGTCATTTTGAAATCAACACCAAATTTTTTGGCTTGTTTATGAAATAATCCCATAAGGTCTGTTCCGGTCGTTCCTTCAGGAAAACCAGGATAATTTTCTATTTCATTAGTATAAGTCGCAAGACCGCCTACCAGCGATTTTTCCAAAAGGAGTGTCTTCAATTTTGCTCGTCCACAATAGATCCCTGCTGTTAATCCAGCAGCCCCGCCACCGATAATGACGACATCATACTGTTCTGTCTTCTTTTCCATTTCAATTGTCCCTCCTGTGTAGATTTTGATTTCAATAAAATAGGCTGACTCTCGTCAGCACTATAAGCTCAGCCTATTTCACTTTTACATAAAGAATTTGGCTAATAATTTACTGCCTATAAATGCACCAACCAGCAGGAACAATCCAAAAATCCAGCCTGAAAGCGATAAAGAAGCTATAGCCGTAAATAATGCACCTATATTACATCCATTAGCCAGTCTAGCTCCGTACCCCATGAGCAACCCACCAAGTACAGCCGCCACTACCTGCTTTTTGGACTTAATTTTCTTAAGCTTGAACTCGGAAGCAAACAATGTCGCTGCTAATGCACCTAAGATAATCCCTACATTTCGAATGGACCCACCATCATTTAAAAATCCGGAAGATAATGTTTTTTGAGCTTTCTCCGTACTAAAGTAAGCCCAGTTATCTACATTTCCTCCTACCAGTCGATACGCCCAAGCTCCCCAGTCCGCGAAGGCGCTGGTTACTCCCCATCCTTTTGAGAAAACAGCCAGATGTGCTGTAGCGAACACAGCCAGAAGTACAGCTCCAGTTACATAAGTAAACGGTTCTTTGAGCAATTGCTTGTAAAAGCGGTTAGACGATATCTTCAACCAGAATTCGTTCACCGTTTCATTCACCGTCCTTTCCTACTCAGCGATCCTATTTTACCTTCTCAATAACAACTTCCCACTCGCCATCATCGACCTCTTCGATTTCCACATTATGTCCCTGTTTTCTCGCCCATTCTGGTACGTTTTTCATTGCGCAACTATGATCAATAGCAACAACTAAAACGTCTCCAACATTTAGTTCAGTCATCTTCTTTTCTGTTCTCATTAACGGTACCGGACAAGCTTCTCCCATGCAATCAAGTGTGAATTCAGCCATCTTAAAAACCACCTTTATATTTTTTTGATACCAATAGTGAAAATATTCACGTAATAACTTATACTAATCTGCGCTTCCCATCTTTTTCTCTTGCCATTTAACTGCAGCGATGTACAACAGAAGAATGATCAGGAACTGAACAACTAGTGCTCCAAGCCAACCAAAGACGTCTGGTAAAAATACTGTTGGTGCATCCTTTATAACGTTAGCTCTCCACCAACCCATATCATGTGATCCCCAAAGTGAACCAATGATAAAAAATACAAGCGACAGCATCTGCATTGTGAACCCTTCACCTACACGCATCAATGTACCCGAAGCGCAACCACCTGCAATAACCATGCCAATTCCAAATAATACAGCGCCAATTATCAAAGCAAAACTGATTTGACCCACATTGTCCATCCCAGGAATCGGTTTACCTTCCAGGAACGCTGGATACTTAATGGCTGTAAATCCGATCGTAGCGAGAGAAAATGCTATCAGTACAGCTCTTGTTACCGATGTGCTGCCTGTAATACATGGATCTCTAAGTGATGCAGTAAAGCAGAATCGTGATCTTTGCAAAATAACGCCAAACGAAATACCGAAAAGCAGGTAGACAACCATTTTATCGTGGGAATGGTCTAGGAAAAAACCAAACCCAATAATGAGAACTGTAACCAGCAACGCGATGGGCAACTGACTCTTTTTAGGTTTTCTAGGAGCTCTGGTTCGGGTTGATTTCGTTTCGGGACTTACGGTTTGCCCCATAGTCTAACACCTCCATCGTTTTATGTAATTGACTATGTGAAAATAGTAACATACTTATTCGAGCTGTGGTTATCTGCTTTCTTTATGCTGTATAAGTGTTACTAATGGCACAGATGGAGCGTAATCAAGTATGCTATAGTGTGCACTAACAGCGGGCAACAGGAGGAATAAGTATGAATATGGAAACGCTTAAATTATTTTTAGATATTGCTTCGTTAAAAAGTATATCTAAAGCCGCTCAGAAATCTCATATCACCCAATCCGCACTTAGTCAGCAGTTGAAATCCTGGGAGAATACCCTGGGTTCTGAGCTTTTTGTGAGAAGTAATAAAGGGGCCAGCCTTACAGAAGCAGGGATTATAGCGGAGAAGTATGCAGAGCAAATCTGTAAATTATATGATGATATGGTCACAGAAATCAATCATTTACAGCCAACACAACATGAGCTGTCTATTTATGCGATTCCAGAAGTCTGTAATTATGCCCTGCCCTGTACCTTATATGAGGTAAAAAAGCATTTTCCCAATTGCCATATCACTCTAAACGAAGGGGCATCGTCACTAGTAGAGGAACGTTTGCTTCTTGAAGAAGGTGATGTTGGCTTTATTTCCGGGCCTTCCCCGAAATCTGAATTATGCTCCAATATGGTATTTTCTGATCAAGTTATGTTAGTGGCAAGCAGTACGACCGTATGTCCTGATAAAATCACACTGAATGAGCTCCCTAAATATCCGTTAATCTGGTCCTCACAGCTTCATTGTGTGCAAAGGGCTTTGAACAACATATCTGCAGGGGAGCTTAAATTAAATATACTGTTTAATCTGGACTCCATTGAGGCGGTAAAGCTTGCTGCTATTAGAGGACATGGTGTCGCCTTTCTCCCTTATATGTCCATAAAAAAAGAGTTGTATAGTAAACAACTCAAGATCATTCATATTGATCAGTTCCAGGTAAATAACGATGTCTACATGGTAAAAAAACACAATCAGCGTTGTGACAATGATACGAAACAATTAATTCGTTATATAGAAAAGACATTGATTGATACATTATGTTGAACTTATAGCTCAATCGTAATCTCCCATACCCCATTAATGACTTCTTGAATGGAACATTTTAGATTTGAACCACGACAGTAATCCGTGATAGAAACTTTCGCGCAGCTATGATCAGTAACCAGCATCACTTTTTCGCCATTTTGAATGGCTTTTTGATGTTTTTTTAACATCATTACTGGTACTGGGCAGATTTCTCCCAGACAATCAATTTCAATCATGAGGTTACCTCCATTCCATAGATCATTAAAGTTCTAATAATGACCCAGCATTATTTTCTTCACAAAAGGAGTTGATCTAACTCTTCTAACTGGGTATCACTAAGACTCCGTACACTCCAAGTGAGTATATTTTATCATTTCCCTAAATCTACCTCCCCCACAAACACCGCAGTTCCAGAAATAAACACATCCATTCTATCAGAATCTAGTCGGTACACTTCTACATTTACTTTCCCATCTCTACCGATTTCTTGTCCTTGTTCTACATCAAATTGGATTGAGTCCATGTGCGGATTAATATATTTTAAATAATAAGCCCCCATAACTCCCGATGCTGTACCTGTTACTGGATCTTCAACGGTTCCCGAAAAAGGCGATGAGAAATGTCTGGCGTGCATTAAAGCGTGCGTATCAAGCGTGTGGAGTGAAAATGGGTGTATCGATGCTTTTGGAAGCTGCGTTAAAATCTCCGGAAACAACTCGTTTATCGGTTTCATTTTATTAAAGCTATCTATACTCTTAATTGGAACTAATAGAGTCCATGCGCCAGTACAGCCATAAACAATCGGCATATCCTCATCAAATTCGTCAACTGTTAAGCCTAAAGCATGGGCAAGCTTAGCTCTATCACCGTCAAATTCAATAAACTCGGGATGATCTTGCTTCATTTTTATAAGTAAATGATCATTGTTGTCCATACTGAATTGAATCGGGAGCACACCCACGTTTGTTTCGATCTTTACCGAGCTTGCCTCTCCAAGGATACCCTTTGTTTTTAAAGCAAATAAAGAAGCCATAGTTGCATGCCCACAAAGATTGATCTCATGGCCTGGCGTAAAATACTTAAGCCTTAAATCAGCTACATCCGATGAGACTACAAAAACTGTTTCATTAAAACCGACCTTATGAGCTATTGATTGCATGTCACTTTCGCTCAAATGAGCCGCATCTAATACTACACCAGCTGGATTTCCTTTGTTCGGATAAGGAGAAAACGCATCATAATGAAGCACTTTGATGTTGTTCACTGGTACGTCTCCTTTATTAAAGATTTATGAAGGTTGGATGACTGAGTATAATAATTCAGCAGTGAATATCCTAACTCTTGGCGTTCACTATTTTTTATTTCATCATCATAGCAAGTTTCATTGATAGCCTAATGGGGAGTGCAGGATTACCCATCTGGTTTAGATCCCCCACAATGAATAAATTTTTAATAGGATAAAAAAAGGCAAACGAACCTGTTGAACCGGAGTGCCCTAGTAACTCACCTTTCCCCATGTAAAGCGTGGACAAGCCATCCAAAGGAATTCTCATATAGCCGCTGCTATAGTAAATAGGTCCCATCGATAATTGAAGTTTATTAGAAGCCGATAGCATCTTAAACAACTCATTTTTAAATAGCATCCCACCAAAGAAAGCTTTGATAAATATCATTAATTCACGAGCTGTGGTGATACATCCTCCACTCGCACGACAACTCCTAATAAATTTGGAACGGTTAATTGATTTATTTTGATAAAAGATATTCGGTACAAAATCGTTGTCACCTTCAGGGAGATATGTACTTACGAGTGACAGGGGATCAAATATGAACCGCTTATAGACTTCTGCTAATGTTGACTGCTCTACCTTCTCAATGATTTCACCTAGTAAATCAAAATTTATATCCGCATAATATGCTTTTCGTTTGGTACGAGGCATAAAATGAGGCTTCAATTTTTTAATTAATGCAATCTGTTCCTCGAAGGTAATATAATAATCCTCCTTAATCGCACGACGCTTGTCATTCTCTTTTCCTTCTTCAAATACATCTGGCAAGCCACTAACCTGAAACAATAAATCGGATATTGTCAGGTCAAACGAATAATCATTACCACCAAAGACATGAAGACCACTTAACACAGCGTTATCAAAATACTGTGTAACCTTGTCATCCAACGACAGTTTACCTCGCTCTTGTAGGGCCAAAATACAGGTGGTGGTAAACAGCTTGGTGATGCTGGCCATTAGCAAAGGTGAGTCTATATTCTTCTCCCCATATCCAATATTATAGGAGTAGTCGCCATCTGTATTCTCAATGTATAGGACGCCTTCGTGAATGTGACGTGAGCTTATCGTTTTTTTAAAGGCTTGTTCTATCTTTTGTGATGTATTAGTTGTCATAGATCATCCTTTCCTCCGCTTCATTATCCAAATAATTAATAAGACAATAACCGATGTTCCCAATAAGAAATACATCCAAATCGTTTTTTCAACCAATTCATCATTGGGATAATGGCCTTTATTATAAGCTTTTACAAAGATACCCTCTTGGGTCTTAATAGCAATAAAATCTTTTGGATCGGTATTGATAATTGAATAGTAGGGCGTACCTTTAGGATAAATATTCGAGAAATTCCCCCTGTACGTTCCTTCCTCATCGGAATATTTAGTTACATGCCCTATCTTCTTATCGATTTCTTCCGAGGGGATGAGTTCATCATCTGATATTTCGTAGATGTCACCTGAATAAACAACAAACGAACCGGCCCAATCCGCGGAGACCGCATGTAATGGCGATAAAGCAATTATAGCTAGAATTACAATAATGAATTTCTTCATCTCAACCTCCTAGCTTTGGGATTCGATTGATTTATAGATTGTTTTGAACTCTTTTCCATTATTTAATCCATCAATAAGCTCTACTAAACCTGACTTTCCAACGATTCCAAACCATCTATTAATTTCTGAATGGGCGATCTCATAATTTTCTTTTACATGTGAGGGTTCATAAAAGACATCTCTACTACTTAGCTCATTTATCTTGTCAAAACTTATAAACTTATCGCTGTTATATCTATAGTCAACTAAGGTAGCCAAACCTTCATCAAACCACACCGGAACATCATCCTTATTCTTCAACCTCTTTCTTAACTCACTATGCATCAATTCATGGGCGATTACATCCGCGTTAAATCCGTCTGGACCAATAACAATGTAATTTCCCCAATAAGTATAATAAGTCTGGCCCGTTCGATTCTTCTGAGCATACTTCTCAAGAGCGTGTGGAGATTGAACAAAAAGAAGGGTTGGATTGTCTTGTAAATCTTCGAAGAACCCAGAAACTCTCTCCCTCGATTGTTCGAAATCGTTCAAAAGTATCGTTGTTGTGACCTCTGAAATATCTGGTTCTACATAAATATGCTCACCTTGCTTCTCCATACTAGAAAAGTCTACCATCATTGCATTAACAGGTTGAGGATTTATCATATAGACTACAATCAGCATCAGAAGTAAAAATGAAAGAAATGCGGAGATGATTATGAGTTTCTTTCTTCTTTTGATCATAGGGATTAACTCCTTACGGTTTAGATACAAAGAGATTTCCGATAAATATATTTATGATCCTCATCCATATCCGATGATTTCATATATCCCACACTGCGCCAAAACCTTTCATTTGCATCATTAGTCGGGGTTAACTCGATATACTTTGCACCGTCTGCATAAACATGTTTTTCGACCATTGAATAGGCAAATTCACCATACCCTAAATTCCGATACATAGGTTCAATATAATACTCCATTAAAAAACACTTTCCACCCTCATTAAAATAAGTAACATACATTAAAAATCCAAGCATAGTACCGTCCTTATGTATAAGAAACAAATTTAAAGGATTTATTTCTCTTGTTCTTAGCTCTTCAATGATCTCTCTATACTCGTCTGAATAAAAGTAATCCAGGTCAAAATCATCGCCCATAGATACATGGAGAGATAATTCTTTTATGTAACTATTAAAGAGTCCCCAAAATATATCCACATCCGATTGATCTTTTACTACAAAAATCTCTAACTGGGTCGTATTCATTTCAACCTCCTTAATCATAGTTTTTAATAAAAATCTTAAACGAGCTTTCAATAGCGTCAAAATCAGTCGAGCCAATAATTTGATCCATAACCTTGCCATCAGAGTTTATAAAAAACAACGCAGGAAAAGCTTGTTCACCAAATTGTTTATGGAGATCACCTGTTTCATCTAGGAGAACGGGATACTTAATGTTGTAATTCGCCACGTATTGTTCTACATCAGAAAGATCATCTTGATAAAGCAAATTGATTCCGTATATGTTCACTCTATTTTTATATTTCTCATACAATGAGACAATCTTAGGAGCGTCGTCATTACAATATGGACACCATGAGGTGAAAAATACGAATACAGTGGGTTTCTTCGAGAAGTCCACTTGTATTTTGTTTCCATTCGCCAACTCTTTTATTTCAATGTTCTCAGGACTTTTAATGGGTTTTGCAGAGTTGTTTACCACGACAAATATAATCGAGCTTAATGCAATCAAAAATATAAATGTACTTACAATAATAGATATTTTCTTCAAAAATAATCCGTCCTTTTATACTTCCTTAGTTACATTAAGTTTTTTCCATTTGCGAATCTTAGAACGAAAAGTCTTAAACGGTGCTACTGAATTAATATGAATCCATTTGACCATAGGCCATCTTGGATTGTTTCCTGTCCATTTCCGCACGCCTTGCGTAAAAAGTTCTTCATCACTTAAAGAATCAATCCAGTTCTGCCACTGATGTTCTGTCTCTTGAAATAAAGATCTTAACTCGTCTAATGAGTAGGCAGCATATGTATGATAAAACGATTGATATAATCCGCCAAGTTGATTCCATTTATAATCCGGGGAAGGTGTAATAACGGTTAACCCTGCTTTTTCATCCTTATCCCATTTCATAACAAGATTCAACCAGCCCAATTGATAAGCAATGATTTCTGCTGGGGTTCGATCAACCCCTTCCATACGATTGTCTCTTTGGGAGTTCTCAATGCCATCAAATTCTTGATCAAGAGACTGATAGGCAATATGAATCGCATCTTTCAATTCTTCTTTTGATAGATAATCGGTTGACATCATACCCCTCCTTTAAATCACTTTATTAAATTACTTTACAAATGTATTAAGTACTCGCTCTGATTTCAATAAATATGCAGTCCAAATTGCACAAGTAAACGCTGACCTAATGATCCTTTTGAGTGAATCTCCATTTCCAAGTTCTCTGGCAAGAGGAATTTGATAAAGAAGTACAACATCAATGATTCCTACTACAGGGATTGCAATATAGAAAATAATCAATAACCGTGGTAAAAATGCTTTTTTTCTGTAGAAATTAATTAGAATATATACACTAAACGCTAATATAGCTATATTGAAAGTGGTTTCAAAAACAATTATAAATCCCCACAAGGGATGATAGAAATCCGAACCTTTAGAAGTAAAAGCAGTCCAGATATCGGCATCAAATGCTGTAAAAGAATCCTGAAAAAGCTGCATCAACTGAATGATAATCGTCCCATAAAGACCGATTTGTACAAGAATCAACCATCCCCCAAGTCCTGATACCCCTAATGGTTTATAATCATTTTTCTTTTCGTTTAAATTAGTTTCCACGTCAACTCTCCCTGTTTATCATCTATCACTGCTATTTATCCATAATATCCCTAAACAATTGTTCTTTTTCTTCATCTAGATCCTGATAAATCCCTAAATAATCAAAGATTTCAAATGAAAAATCAACAAATGCACGGCCTTTAGCAGTAATGATATGTTCATCTCTAACTACTCTCTTATCAACATAATTGTCTCTTGGAAATGGATCCTCTACATTAAGTTTACTGATTCTTTCCACTGAACACGAAGTAGTGAATTTACAATGGTCTAAAATGCCCGCTCGTCCTAAATACTGTGGTCCATGACATATGGCTGCCAGCATCTTCTCTTCTCGATCAAGATGGTTTATCAGATCAGTTAAATC
Organism: Paenibacillus sp. FSL R5-0636; assembly: GCF_037974255.1. Classification (NCBI taxonomy): domain Bacteria; kingdom Bacillati; phylum Bacillota; class Bacilli; order Caryophanales; family Paenibacillaceae; genus Paenibacillus; species Paenibacillus sp. FSL R5-0636. The sequence goes on along the minus strand of NZ_CP150232.1, from coordinate 3,191,298 downwards.
CTGTTTTTGATTTACAATCGGACCTCCGGGAAAAATTAGCCCTTCAATATCATTAAGCTTAACTGCTTCTTTGAGGACCAAATCAGGTTGATAAGTCAGACCAGATTCGCTAACTACAGATTCATAACTGTATCCTACGGATAACACTTCTTTTTTTCCAACATTTCTAATCTTATGTAGTGCCAAGGTAATCTCAAAATCCGCAAAATCATCAGATATGAAGCAAAGAATTTTGCCCATCGCACACTCCACCTTTTTTACAAAGTGATTTTATCGCCCACAACAATACACTTACTGTTACTGCCATGCCCAATCTCAGCTGTCTTTATGATAGGAATGGAGGTGGAATGGCTAATTTCCTTCACATACGCTTCTACTATCGGAAATTCATTAAAGTTCTCTAGTTCTGAAAATGACCCTAGAATCAATCCAGCACAAGCATCAAAATATTTCAATTGCTGGAGCTGAGCAAAAAAGGAGACTATTTTGTTAGCTCTGCCACTTAAACTCTCCAACAATAATATTTTGTCCGAAGGATCCGGAAAATAGCTTGTCCCTGCCAGCTTCAAAAAGCAGCGAATATTCCCTCCGATTACTATCCCGCTCATCTGGTTACCACGGACCCAATGATACCGGAAATCGTAAAGATCGTTTTGCCCCTCGAAGAATGTTCGATAAAAAGCCCTCTGCTGCTCTGCCCCATCAGAAGACACTAAATTCATCAACTGATAATGATAGGATTTCGAATTATTTTGCGTAAATAAAGCGTTCAAAATAACTGACAAATCACTCATTCCAAAAAAGGGTTTGGGGTTCATACGGATACTTTCGTAGTCTATGTACTCTAAGATTTGGTTGGCAGAATCCCCACCTGAAATATCGAATATCGCGCTAATTTCAGTATTTTTAAATAGTTGATTCAGCTCCGCTGCCCTTTCCTTTGGATTTCCACTGAAATAACCATCTTTTCTAAACAAAGTATTAGCCACCACTACATGGAGTCCAAATGAATGCAAAACTTTTTTTAATTCCTCTACTTTAGGTAGGTTCTCTACTCTCACACCATCTGAACAAGCAATCAGTCCGACTTTATTCCCGTGTGTGAATTTTAAGGATGTGTTCATTTTAATAATCCTTTCGATTCTACTTTTTAGTTTAATCACCGCAAATTTACGATCATATTTACACCATACCATATTTAGGGAGTTGAATCATTTTCTTCTTGAAATTATGAAACCACAACATGGTAATATAAGTATAATAATGCAAGATCAAATACATTGGGGGTGTACTAATGCGTAAATCACCGTTGATATTGAGTATGATATTATTATCTCTTGCGTTAATTATCGGATGTAGTTCAGAGGTAGATGATGCCACTAAAGCCGCAGAGAAATATAAAAATGTAGAATATACCGTCAAGGCTTCTGAGGATTTAATGTCTGATGAATCCATTCTTGCGCGAAATGAAGAGATGAAACCGTATTTTACAGAATACTTTACTGAAAAGGCTATAGCGAGCCGAATTACAACTATCCCAATTAAAATCGCTGATAAACAAAAGCTTTCTTTAAAACCGGAAAACCTAAAATTTAACCTTTCCGAACAAAAAAAAGATATTATCGAGTTAAAATATACGGTGGATCTTGTCTTATTGGATAAGGATGACAAAGAAAGTAAACGTGTGCCTTTGGAAGGTATATTGACTCTCTTTGATGTGGACGGTAAATGGTTAGTGCAAGGGGATCGATTTGATACTGTAGCATTAATGAACTTGATTGATGGGTGAATTTGAATATCCTTCTTATTACAAAAAGCAGACTGCTCTAATGAGCAACCTGCTTTTTTGAATTACATTATTTTTTTACTCATCCTATAATTGACCAACAGAACACCTTTTCGTTCTACACTTTGTTTCGCAATAAGCTGGTATCCCCGTCGTTCAAAAAAAGGTTTAGCAGTGATGCTTGCTTCGGCATCCATTTCATAAAGACCCAGTTCTTTCGCTTTCAATTCAAGCTTACTCACCAATGCAGAGGCTATACCTAGTCCTTGGTAATCTTTGTGAACATATAATCGATCCAAATGTCCCTCTGCTGTCATATCAGAAAAGCCCACAATAATATTATCAATTTCGGCTACATAAGTGATATTTTGACGCAAAGAAGCTCTCCAAGTATTATGCTTAAGTACCTCTTCCTCTTTAGGTGCCCAAGCATCTAGCTGTTCCTGTGAATAGTCTTGTTTGTTTACGGAATGAACTGTTTCGTAGAACAATGAGACAATTTGACTAATATCCGATTCTCGGTAAGCTCTAATATCCATTTTGATCTCCTTGCCGGCGATTGTAGTAACAGAAGTCAATCTCAGAACTCCACTAGATCGATTTTCCGGCCAGATTCAGCACTTTCGAGCGCTCCGAACACCATTGCCATACTATACCGATTATCTCTACAATTCGTCTCTGCAGGACGTTGCTCTGCCAATGACAAGAACATCTCATCCAAACACCCGTGATGGAATGTTTTATTCATCTCAACATTATCTCCATTTATACGCTTTACGTCACGAATGAACTTATCGCTCTGATCTCCTGCAGTAACTACCTCAGCATATGGCAGCTCATGACCATCCCAGATTGCTGTTCCTTTCTCCCCGTTAACCCGCCAAGAAGCTTCCCATGACGTGGATGCACCTTCTGCACACCAAGATCCCTGATAGGTAAATATTGAACCGTCGGACATCTCGAAAATGCACACTGCCGACGCATTCCCCTCATACCATGAACCGGGAGGATTAAACTCCTGACAGTATACGGACACAGGGTTCGCGCCACTAATAAACCGGGCCTGGTCGAAGGTATGAATTGCCATATCCAACAGCAGCGGACTTTTCATAACATCACGGAATCCCCCGAAATGGGCCCCAAGGAAAAAGCTTGCACCGATAAATCCTGTTCTTCCGATGGTTCCTGATTCTATGATTTTTCTTAAAGAACGAATTCGAGGATCATAACGGCGGTTCTGCATCACAGCATGAGCATTTCCAGTCCGTTCCGAGATCTCAACAATCTTATTACATTCCTCCATAGTCTCAGCTAACGGTTTCTCACTAAACACATTACACCCAAGTTCCAATGCAGTACTAGAAATATTGAAATGACTTCCGGGAACGGTAACGTCAAAGACGAGATTTGCTGCGGTCTCCTGAATTGCCTGCTTAATATCCGTAAACGTCAGACATGAAATCCCATGCTTCGCAGCCATCGCCTCAGCCGACTCCAACCTTATATCTACTAGAGCAACGATCTTAGTATCTGGACGCAATAAAGCGTATTCAATCCATGCGTTAGCCATTCCTCCGCAACCTGCAACCGCTACACGGTACTGTGCTGTCATATTTCTCCCCCTGACTTATTAAAGCGGATTAGGCACAAAGCTGCCCCCGCGGCATTGTTTTAAATAATTCAAGGCATGTACTTGACCCATCATTTCCAGCTCATCCCGATAGACAGGATCATGCCAACCTTCAATATCAATGGTACCTTTATAACCAGCCTGACGCAAAATGGAAATAACATCCGTCCAGTTCGTATCACCAAAACCCGGAGTACGGTGCCATACATAAGGTTTTGGGCCGTGGATTCCATATTCTTTTACAATATCCCAAGCGATGGTGGCATCCTTGCCGTGTACATGGAAGATCTTATCTGTCCATTTGCGCAGCTGTGGAATCGGATCAATCAGCTGCACCATCTGATGGCAGGGCTCCCATTCAAGTCCCATATTGTCAGCAGGTACAGCGTTAAACATCTTTTCCCAGGCTATTGGATGATGAGCGATATTCCAGTCCCCTGAAGTCCAATTGCCATCCATGGAACAGTTCTCGAAGGCAATTCGTACCCCGCGATCTGCTGCTCTTTTTGTCAGCTCACCAAATACCTCGGTAAACTTCGGAATCGATTCATCAATGGACACTCCTGGTAGTCGTCCCGTGAACCCTGATACCATATCAGTACCAAATACATGAGCATGATCAATAAGCCGTTCCCAGCTCGCTAATGCATCGGAATTGTCACCAGTATTCGTCAAAGGATTGCCAAAGATGCCAACCGATGAAATCACAAAATCATGTTTTGCCGCAAGTTCTTGCACACGCTTACCAGTTTCCACAAGATCTGTTTCACCTGTAGTCTGCCAGAAGGTTAAGCTAAAAGATTCGAAGCCATGACATACGATTTGCGGAATCACTCTAACAGCATCTCCGCCACCAACTAATGTGCCTATACGCATTGTATCCTTCATCTTGTGTACCACTCCAATATTGGTTTATAGTAAGTTCTATAACCCGAGTATATACTGCATTTAAGCTTAAAACTCTTATTATATTGTGTTTATATAGTCGTATATTGTGGGAGTTGAATAAATATTGAGCTATCCTAATGATCTTAAAGAATACCCTCAATTAGAAGGAAGCATCTATCCATTTCGATTGTTTTTTAATGAATGCAGACATGCGAAAATCGGCCAGAACATCCTTTTTCTACACTGGCATGAGCATTTCGAAATCATTATCATGCAAGCAGGCAGCGCCATTTTCCACATTGACAGCAAGCCCTACGAACTGCATCCCGGAGAGGTTTTGTTTGTTCCTTCTGGAGGTTTGCACGTTGGATATAGTCTGCGGGATGATCATGTCCGATTTATATCCGTCGTATTTCATAGTTCTTTATTTAAAGATTGGAAGCAAGATCCTCAACATGAGCAGTTCGTAGCTCCCTATTTGGAAAATCGATATCAGCTACCAGTTAAACCAGCAGCACTTGTTCCAACCTGTTCTACTTATTACTCTCTTCTAGACACTATCGTGGATGAAGTGCATCAGAAAGGTCCTGCATTTCAGCTAATCATCAAAAATCAACTTCATCTGCTTTTTGTATTGCTCTCCCGTACCTTTTTGCCTGAGCGGGTTTCTGGCAGAACAAATGAACGTCATTCCTTCAATCGTGAGCGTTTTAAGCCACTGCTGGAGTATATGGAGAACCACTTTGATGAGAAAATGACTATTGAAAGCGCCGCGAGATCCGTTAATCTAAATCCATACCATTTCTGCAAAACCTTTAAGAAGCTCACCGGCCGAACCTTCATCGATTATGTTAATCTTTGCCGCGTAAATGAAGCAGAACGACTGCTGCTGGAGACAGATTTTACTGTAACGGAGATTGCTGGACGAGTGGGCTGCGACAATCCTAATTATTTTACCAAGCTGTTTAAGCAATATAAAGGAACTACACCATCCGGTATTAGAAAATAATTCACACTGGAAAATAGGAGCATGTAAAATGAATTTAAAAGAAACGCTGATATGCATAAAAGAAAATGATTACCAAGCACCTCCCGATACAATCCAGTTGGTACAAGAAATGATAAATAACATTGGTTCTTTAGATGCCCAACTACGGGATGAGCTAATTTATACAACCTTATCACATTGGATCCCAGGTAATGCTCTAACTACAAACGAACTGGAGCAACTTATACCCGTTATCTTGGATAAAAACCATTTGCATTTTAAGCTTGGCGAAACCAATGCAGACTCTGTCTTTACCAGATCTTTCTCTATGCTAGTCATCCCACTCCTCTTCATGAGGCATAAAGAATCACCATTTCTCTCAAGAGAGCAAATTCATCAGATAAAGGAGAAGGTATTTTGCAGTGTGCAAAATGAGCGTGATTACCGGGGGTATGACGAAGAAAAAGGCTGGGCTCATGCCATAGCCCATGCAGCAGATACTTTAGATGAATTGGCTCAATGTTCCGAACTGGATAAAAATGACCTTATAACTATCCTCGATTTGGTTCACGAAAAGATGACCATAACAGATCGAATATACTCCGATGGGGAAGATGAGCGAATGGTAAGACCCATAATTAGTGTTTTAGATAGAAAAATGCTTAGTCAGACTTATGTAGAGCAATGGATTCGAAGTTTTGGTGATATGGAGAAAAATCCAGAATTTCTTCCTGCTTTTAAACAAAAAAATAATATAAAGAATTTCTTGAAAAGTTTATATTTTCGAGTTAAATATTACAAAGTAGATGCCAATCTCTGTCCAACAATCGAGCATACATTATATAAAGTAGAACAAGTATACTATTCCTAATTAAGAAAAAGTGAGGGTTAGAGCACCCTCACTTTCCATCTACTGTTCAAATGAATGGAGCACTTGCTACCTGTTGACGGGTCTATTAGATTATTCAGTAACTGCTAGCTCCATTCTCCGCACACTCGCAAGCGCGGGAAAAGATTCCAGCACCATCCCTGTATTCCATAACTTAACCTGCTGTCCAACCTGCAAATCCTTAAAGCTGATGGTCTCTCCAGCTTCATTAAACATTTCAGATTTTGCATTGATTGTGAACCAGTAAGATGGATCTTCGTTTCCAGGTTCAAGGATTAGTATCCGCTTTGCCTGTTTAGTGTCGATCTCAACGATTGTACCCACTACATGTGGATCACCTATTTCTGAAATATCATAGGTCAACATCTCTGGATCGATCCACTTTTCAATTTCAAGCTTGGCTGCTTCCGCATCATCAGACGGAATGGTAATAGTTACTTTATTACCAATCGTATCTACACCAGAGCCGTAGAGATTCAGCTTCTGGTAGAGTTCTTGTTCATGCAACAATTCTTGAGCAGCTAATAACTCTTGCATTGTATATTTCACATCATGAAGCTCATAAGTACCTGCAGTGAAAGCCTGAGCAAAGCTCTGCTCAATCTCCGAGTTCAAACCTACAATATTAATATGAACCTTGTTATCTTGCAGATAAATATCTCCGTTAGGAATCTTCTGAGCAGATAAGAAAGTCTTAACCTCGCCTGGATCATCCATTGCAGGGTTCTTAGAAGCTAGAATTTGTGGTTCTGAACTAATTACAGGAGTAGGAACCGGCTCCTTATTCGCTTGTTGAGCCTCTGAACAGCCACTGATTAACAAAATAACAACGGGAATCCATATCCAACCAATAATTATCTTACGCATCCTATTAACACCTCCACTCTTCATCTTCTCAAACGAAGACCGGAAGTGATAGGTTGCAGATTCAGGAAGAATTCTCTAATCCAAAGTGTTAGGAGCAAGACCGATTGGAAGTGCCGCAGGACGAGTGCAGGTGCTTTCCATTTCGTAGAATGAATGAGCATCAGAAGAATCATGGAAAGCCCACATTGCTTCTAATACGTGATAAGCCAGTTCTCCACTGGCACGATGCCCTCTACCCGTCCGAATGGCGTAAGCCATATCTGCTGGTCCAATCCCGCGGGTATTCTGATCATACCCTGACAACAACGGCTGTTCCGTCCATTCATTCTCACCCATAAGCCGGAGTTTCACGGGACCCCCAAAGTTATTCGGGTCTGGAACTTGAATCGTTCCTAGCGTTCCGTAGATTTCTATATGCGGCAGGTTGCTCCCGCCAAAGATATCAAAGCTTGTAATCAACGTTGCAATGGCACCATTTTCAAATCGTAAGGTTCCGGCTACGTGAGTTGGAATTTGAACAGGAATTTTTTTCCCAAATTTCTTCTCGCTTGTAATCGTACGTTCTTCCAGCGCTTTCCCAGTCATTCCGCTAACCGTATGAATAGGACCCAGCAGCTGCACCAAAGCCGTCAAATAGTAAGGACCCATATCGAACATTGGACCTCCACCAGCGGCATAATAAAATTCCGGATCTGGATGCCAATGCTCATGTCCACGGCCCAGCATAAACGAAGTAGCTGCAACAGGTTCGCCAATTACTCCTTCATCTATCAGCTTCAAAACCGTTTGAATTCCCGCTCCGAAGAACGTCTCCGGTGCACTGCCCACAAGTACTCCCTTTTCCCGCGCCGCAGTCAGAACTTTGCGTCCTTCTTCTCTCGTCACAGCTAGAGGTTTCTCAACGTATACATGTTTACCCGCTTCAATAGCTTTCAGGCATACTTCCGCATGAACAGCTGGTATCGTTAAGTTGATTACGATTTCTATCTCTGGATCATTCAGTAATTGTTCTGTGGTATAGACGTTTGGAATATTGTATTTATCCGCTTGTTCTTGTGCTCTCACCAAATCTAAATCCGCACATGCAACTAGATCAAGGATCTCGAACTTTTGACAGTTCTCCATATAGATACTACTGATTTTACCGCATCCAATAATACCAACTTTGACTTTATCCATTCGCTGATCGCTCCCAGAATTTATTGACTGTCTGCCATTCCACTATAGCTATTACTAACCCCCGAAACATTGGATAATGCTTGCGCTTTACCTTCAGCTGCCCATATTAATCCTCTGCGCATCATTTCACGCACTTGCGGCTGATCTACAATGTCCGCATGATGCCCGAGTGAATTATAATAAACTCTGCCCAAGCCCCAACGTTTTGTCCAAGCTACTGGCATATCAACAGCCTTATTATACGAATGAGGCCCTTCAACTACTGGAAAACGAGTCGTAGCAAGAACTTCAACAGCTGGATCTACATGAAGATAATATTGCTCTGAGCAAATGCTGAAATCTTCTAATCCTTCTACCAGAGGACTTGAGCTTTGACAAATCTCTACGGTATAGTTAACGCCGTCATTACCAGGATGAGCTACCCATTGTCCACCCGTCATAAACTGCCAATCTACATTATTACGAAAAGAATCACACATCCCGCCATGGCAACCGGCAAGACCTGTTCCATGCTGTACAGCTGCTGAGACATTATTCACAAGTTCCTGCTCGATTGTGCCCATTGTCCATACCGGCACGATCAAATCTAGTCCAAGAAGCTTATCTGCATCAGCAAAAGCCTCCAGTGTATTCGATACTTCAACTTCAAACTGTTCCTCTTGCAACATTTTAGCGATTATATCAGCTACCTGCTCAGGCTCATGACCATCCCAACCGCCCCAAACAATCAATGCTTTTCTCATTTTCAGCACTCCTTCTAAGGTTAGATTACATTTCGGATAAATCGACCCAACGGCGTTCATCAATAGAGCGTTCTACAGCCTCTAACACCGCTTGGCATTTCACTCCATCATTGAAGTTTGGTTCTGGCTGACGACCTTCTTCAATTGCGTTAGAAAGCTCCAGCATTTCGTGAATAAACGTATGTTCAAAACCAATCGTATGACCAGGCGGCCACCAAGCCTCTGCATACTCATGAGCAGGATCGGTCGCCAGCACACGGCGAAAACCTTGTACATCCTCGGCATCCGAGGTCAAATAAACTTCTAATTCATTCATACGTTCGAAGTCGAATTTCACACTACCAAGACTCCCATTGATCTCAAAAGAATTGGTAGAGCGATGACCCGCTGCGAATCTTGTAGCTTCAAAGCTGCCCAGGGCACCATTATCAAAACGGGCTAAAAACAAGGTGGCATCGTCGACGGTAACCTTACCCTTGGGTGCATCTTTATCTCCTTTAGCGCTTAAACCAGTCATTTCAGCGGCAAGCGGACGCTCTTTTATGAAGGTCTCGCTCATACCGATTACTTCCTTCATATCGCCTACTAAGAAATGAGCCAAATCTATAAGATGCGCCCCCAAATCTCCATGCGAACCTGAACCGGCGATATCCTTCTGCAGTCTCCATACTAAAGGGAAATCCGGATCTATTATCCAATCTTGTAGAAACCAAGCCCGAAAATGATAAATCTTTCCCAGACGCCCACTCTCTATGAGCTTCTTAGCCAGTCGAACTGCCGGAGAAAAGCGATAATTAAAACCAACCATATGTGTAACTCCCGCGTCTTCAGCAGCTTGCAGCATTTCACGGGAATCTGCCAAGGTCAGCGCAAGTGGTTTTTCACAAAAAATATGTTTACCTGCTTTGGCTGCTGCCAAAGCTATCTCCTTGTGCGCGTTGCTGGGAGCATTAATATCTATAAGATCAATATCCTCTCGAGCGATCAGATCCTTCCAATCCGTAACACAATCCGCCCAGCCTAACTGCGATGCAGCTTCTTCAAGCGCTTCACTATTACGTCCACAGATTACAGACATTTCCGGTTTAAGCGCTTTCGGGAAAAACATAGGTAAACTGCGATAAGCATTACTGTGGGCTTTACCCATAAATTTATAACCGATCATTCCAATGCGAAGCTGTTTCATCTTATTCCTCCTAAGTGTTGATAGATTTAGATGAAGCTCGTATAACTAGTTCTGTCGGTAATTTGATCTGTACGGCTGGTGCGGGTATTTCTGCCAGATTGTTTCCCAGCAATTCAATGATTTGGGCTGCGGCAAGTTCACCTAGTTCGTAAAAGGGAACCCGCACACTGCTTAATGCAGGTGTGGTAAGCTCCGCAGCTTCCGAATCATCATAACCCACAATAGCTGGCAGGCGATCCCTTGGTATTCCTAGCTCCTGCAGCCCTTGCTGCAAACCAATGGCCATCCGATCATTGGCGACCATAATCGCATCAATCTCATCCAGCAGAGGCAACATTTCTTTGGCAGCTATAATCCCGCTTTTCCGGCTGAAGTTACCTTCGAACAAAAGTGAAGAATCTACAGAAAGATTCACCTCTGCCAAAGCGCGGGCATACCCCGTTAGACGATCTCGGCTGTTGGAATAAGATTCAGGCCCATTTAGAAAAGCAATCCTCGTAAAACCTTGTTCCAGTAAGTGTTTAGCCGCTTGCCAGCTTCCTTCGACATGATCGGCATCCACCTCGTGAAAAGCTTCCCCTGCAAAATGCTGATTAATCAGACAAAAAGGATGGTTTTCTTCCTTCAAACGGCGGAGTGAGGCTAGCTCACCTGGCTCTTCTTTAGCGCCAAGCACAATGCAAGCATCGATCTTCCGCATCTTAAACAACCCGCTATAATCCATTGGCTCTTCGGCATTCCGAAACAGCATTAACAGATCATAACCCTCTTCTCGCGCCTTGCTCCCTATTCCACTTAATATTTCCGAAAAATAATAAGTGGAGAACAAGCGGGCTTTCGGCAAATAAGGCATCACTACACCCAAGTTCCCGCTCCGTCTACGTGCAAAGCTCTGAGCGAGTGAACTAGGGGTATAGCCTAGCTTCAGAGCAGCTGCCAACACACGTTCCTTCGTTTCTTCCTTAATCGGGCCAACGTTATTTAACACGCGAGATACTGTGGCTTCTGACACACCTGCAAGCTCGGCAACCTCTTTACGGCTGGCGATATAAATTCCTCCTTCTCATAGGTTATGAACAGTGACATTTAGCCTCGTTCAATACACTATTCGAAAACGCATTCATTTAATGTACGCGCGTACATTTTCTCATGAACAAGGCTCTTCGTCAACCCTAAGATTGGATAAATTTAAAAGACGTTCATATACACTAAGGAGAAGAACGTCTTTCTATTTCTTTTCAACTATCCGCGAGGTACTAGCAATAGGACACCAAGTAAAATGATAATCAGAAATAAGTAACTCTCAAATTTCTTAGCAGGAATACGTTTATTCACATATACACCAAGCACTGTAGCTAAGATAATTGCTGGAATAGAATATCCATAAAGAACAAGAGCATCCGCAGTCCACAATCCCCCGATAGCATGACCAGTTACAACGAGTACACCAGAAATAAGAAAATGAGCTTGCAACGTACCCCGAAAGCGATCAGGATTCCACTGTCGTAAAGTACCATAGATCACGACCGGGACACCATTAAAGTTATAAGCACCGCCAAGTACACCCGAAGCGAATCCGAAGGGATACACCCAGCCTTTTGCCTTAAGCAAGGGATGATCGATCGTCTTAACTATTCTCTTCTTAATCACTGAATAAACTCCATAAACAATCAAAAATATACCAAGTCCAGTCATAATTACACTTGCAGGTGCTAAATAAAGCATGACTAGTCCTACAGGAATTCCTATCACAGTTGAGAGTGCTAATCGAATCAGAATAGGTCGTTCTATATGCCGCCACCCACTCACAACTGTAAGTGAGGCAACCGTGAGGCCTGCCAATCCAATCAAAGAAACTGAGGTATGTATAGGAATCGGGAGCAGTGCAAGCAGTGGCATGCTCACAATCGCTTCACCAAAACCAAACATGGTTCTCATCAAGGCACCTATAAATACTGCTAATACGACTAGTGTAATAATTGTAACGGACAATCGTTTATCCCCCTCCTAATCTCATCCATCCGTAATTGTGTATAAAATCATCACATAGACAGATCATCTGGAATACATTTCTTTTTCCCACTCTTCTAATTATAACATATCATTCGCTAAAAAACAGATATCGTTAGAGAACAAACGCGCATTTTAACATCCCTAGAATCCATCACATTGCCGTTATAACTACACAATAATGGAGATATACATATATTTAATTAAAAACCTTTAAAATCGATTACAGAGGCCAGTGTGTATTTCCCTTTTTCTAAAAAAAAAACTAAGTATCTAAAAAAAAACTGATTCCCCTAACGTTGATGAGGTATCAGTTTCTTATTTTTTGACGTATTTATTTAGGCGTTATCTTTCAGCCACACTTGCACATGCTTTAGAAATTTTTTGGTGACGGGAGAAGCGTATTTCATAGAGTGGACAGCAATTCCTAACGATCTGAAACTTCGTTCCTCTAATTCTAACATGGCTACATTATAATTTTGCCGGGTTAAGACAAGCTCTGGCAAAATACTAATGCCAAGACCTTTCTCCACCATCGACATAATGGCATAGTCATCACCTGCTGAGAATTTAACATTAGGTTTAATACCCGCCTTATCCAGCACACGTCTAACATCATAATCCGAACCTGCTTTCGGGATAATGAAATCCTCCTTAGCAATTTGCGATAAGGAAAGAAAGGGCTCCGTGCTTAGCGGATTCTCTTTAGATACAATCCCTAACATCCGGTCTTTTTTTAAAGGAATTACATCAAACTTCTCACGTGTAGGCAGTGAAATAAAACCGCAGTCTACGACTCCAGCCTCTATCCATTGCTCAACCTCCAAATAACCGCCTTCCATCAGCTTGATTTCTATATAAGGGTATTCACTGCGAAATTGCTTAATCATCCCTGGCAGCCAATGCACAGACACACTGGTGAACGTACCGATGGTAATCGTGCCAATCTCTAGCCCGTGGATGTCCGCTACCTCCTGCTTCAATTTCTCGTTCCACTTCAAGATTTCACGGATAGGCTGCAGAACTTGTTCTCCGTTTACCGTCAATTTCACACCGGATCTATTTCTAATTAATAACGCGAACCCAAACTCCATCTCCAAGCTGCTAATGGTGTGACTAATTCCGGATTGCGTAAAACCCAGTACATCTGCTGCTTTTGTTAAGCTGCCTAGCTCCACAACTTTCAGAAAAATCTCATATTTATTAATGCTCAACCTCTGTTCCCACCCTTATAAATTGCATAAGTTTTACTCATGTATTCTATGATAAACATTCAGTTACCTTATGTATAGAGCCGTATTATACTATATTGAGTTGAAATTGAAGAAGGATGGATGAAGAGATGAAACCGCTCAAAGCTGAGCTGCTGCTGTTAGTTGTAACATTATTTTGGGGCTCCTCCTACATATTTATGAAAATGGGGTTAGGTACGTTAGGCGAATTCAATCTGATTGCACTGCGCTTCGGACTTGCTTTTATATTAGCCGCTATGATATTCCACAAACGATTAAGACGAGTAGACATCAAAACATTAAAATATGGCGCCCTACTCGGATTCCTCCTGCTCGGCGTATTCACATGTATAACCTTCGGACTTCAAACAACCACCACCTCAAACGCAGGATTCCTAGTTGCGTTGACGGTTATTTTTGTACCGATCTTGGATCGAGTTATTTTCAAAAAAAGAGTTGCACCTCCACAAGTGTTCGGCTCCATCCTCGCCATAGCCGGGATTGGACTCCTTACCTTAAATGCAACCTTAACTATTCAGCCGGGTGATTTCCTGTGTATCCTTTCGGCAGTGTTCTACGCGGTACAGATCTTATTTACAGGCAAGGCGGTAAAAGAATGTGATTCCCTGAATATCGGAATCTTGCAGTTAGGATTTGCCGGAGGGTTGGCCTTAGTGTTGTCCGCACTCTTCGAGACACCTACGCTACCGTCTACTTTGCCAGGTTGGACTGCAATTCTTGCGCTTGGTATCTTATGCAGTGCCTGTGGCTTCATCCTGCAACCTATTGCTCAAAAATATACATCACCGACCCGCACCGGACTAATCTTCTCCCTTGAGCCGGTCTTCGCTGCGATGTTTGGTTATTGGTTCGCTGCTGAGAAGTTATCGATGCAGGGTTATGCTGGCGCAGCGCTTGTTCTGCTCGGAATCGTGGCTTCTGAATTGCTTGGTAAAGCAACACTCCCCGCATCGTGGGCTCAGAAGAAACCAGAGCATTTATAACAATAAAGGCGTCGTTCAACTATACAAGCTGAACGACGCCTTTTCTATGTTTATTGGTTCAATTAATGCCCCATCATCATCGCCGCATCTGCCTTCTGTCCCTCTCCAGAGGAAGGATCGCCAGCGGAAAGCTTAGGCTTGCGCAAAATAATACTCATTAATACACCTACCACACCTATGCAGCCAGACAGGAAGAACACATCATCAAAACCACTAACTGCGGCTGTCAAAGGATTACTTCCCGCTTTCAGTGCTCCCATATGAACAGCGATCTGACTAGTCAGGTAACCTGTCATTCCAGCTATAGCAAATGAAACAACGACTTGTTGAGCAGCAGCAGTAAGTGAAGTTACACTTCCCACCCATTCACGTGGAGCAGCATTCAAGACATGAGTATTCAAAGGCATCATCGTTAGACCCATACCAAAACCTAAGAAACCCAGGTATGTCATAATTAACGATAAATTTGTTGTAACACTAATTCCGGATAACAGGAACAAGGTGACCGTAATGATACTAAGTCCAACAAACGCCAGCGGACGAGCCCCGATCTTATCAAACAACCTACCGCCAATCGGCATTCCGATTGCTGAAGCTAAAGCCTGCGGAAGTAGAATCAGACCGGTTTCCAGCGGGGTATAGCTTCGAATCTGCTGCAGGTAAAGGGGCACAAATAACATGGACCCAAACAAAGCAGCTTGCATAACCCAAGTTAAAATAATACCCCGAGTGAAATCCGACGAACGGAAAACTCGCAGTTGTAAAAGCGGATTTTTGTGAAGCAGCTCCACAATGACAAGAAGGATCAATGCAACCCCTCCAACAGATAAGCCAACAATAGCGGGAGTAGACGACCAGCTTGTTCCACCGCCTTCATTCACCCCATAAGCCAACATAGAGAAGGCAATTGGGGCAAGGATAATGCCTAGGATATCGAGTTTGCCTTTGCTCTTTTTTTCAGAATTCGGCAAATATTTAACACCAAGAATAATGCCAACGATTCCAATAGGTACATTAATCAGAAAGATCCAGTGCCAGCTTACGTACTCCACCAGCCAACCGGATAAGACTGGACCGAGTGCCGGAGCTAAGAGCATTGGAATACCAAGCATCCCCATAATAGAACCCCGACGTTCTACTGGAGCTAATTTAAAAACCATCGCCATCCCAATGGGAGCAACCATCCCCCCGCCAAGACCTTGAATGACTCGAAAAATAATGAGCTGAGATGAGCTTTGTGCAACCGAACATAACATAGAGCCAAGAATAAACATCGTAAGAGTTGCCAGAAAAACTTGTTTCGATCCAAAACGATCGGTCATCCAGCCCGCGAGTGGGATTACAGCCGCTAAAGCTAAAGTATAACCCGTAATCGCCCACTGAATCGTTTTAAGATCGGAAGCAAAATAATCAACCAGCTTGGGAACGGCCACATTCACAACAGTACCATCCAGAATAACCATAATCATACCGACAATAATAGCAAGAAGCGGGGGGATGATTGCTTTTAATGAAAAGGGTTGCTCTTCTGCAGTACTCATTCCAGTCATAGTTTTTGTCATCCAGTACTCCACTCATTTCTCTAATTTAATTAAATGCTTTATTGATTATTTCAAATTTTAATTTACATTCGATGAATCTCGAAGTCAACAAATAAAACCATTTTTCCCATTAAAAACACATCGAGTTTACGATACCCTTCAGAAATTATCTTGAAATGTATATTAGAACAGCAAAAAGACTATGCATAATCCCCTTAAATCTTCTTGCTTGGGAAATGTGCATAGTCATCATGGAATCATTTTCCGATTAGAGCGTCTCTCTTAATTCTATAATTTTGCCCGATGTGTTCAATATAATTTCAAGTGGAATCTCTATCTCTGCAAAATCCAATACACAGCGAATAGAAAATTGATCCTCGTTATAGCTACTTTTTGTAGATTTAATCCCATGATAATTCCCGGCTTTTACCGTAATTTGCTTCCAGTCTTCCAGTAATCCATTTGAGCTCGGCTTATTTACGACCACATCATAATGATATCGCTCCGATAATTCATTATATTTACCGCCGACCAGTAACCCCGCTATAACGCTCGCTGTCACTTCAGGGGTATACACTTCAACTTGATTGGAATCACCATCATATATGGTTACTAAACCAATAGTCTTAAAAAAAGAGATTGGAACGTAGATATGATCCTCTCTGAATTCGATATCATCTTTAAAAAACAACTCTTGTGTATCATTGATGCTAACCAAATGTTCGTTAAGCTTCCATTTAATTATTTCATTTATCCTTGTTAGTGTTATAGTTTCTGAACTTTTTTGATATGTTGTTTTATATTTCAATGCATTAGAAGCCTCTCTGAGCGGAATCATGACTGTGGAACCCTTCTTGAAGGCTGAATGGGGATCAGTATCCAGTACTTTACCATTCAAAATTACGCTAACCTGGCCGGAGTCTGCCCATACTGTTGGAGCGGCAAATCCACCAAATCCATTAGTTAAAAATAGAACACCTAACACAACAACCGCTGCCATTTTGATCATCCGTTCGAAACCTCCCTTTTAGTTATTACAAGTATTATGTGCGTTTCCAGCATGTGCTAATCCTAATGATAATCAAGACAAGCAAAAAAAAGAAGCCGTTCAACATTATGTTGGGCCGCTTCTTTTAAATAACTATTCCACTTTGAAGTCAAAATACTGCTTAGGAAAAGGTTCTTTTATCAGCGTAAAATGCCACCATTCCTTACTATAAGGTTTAAAGCCTTGCTTCACCATAACCTCTTTGAGAATTGCGCGATTTGCTTTCTGAGTCTTGGTGATTAACGATGTATCATAAAAAGAGATATCTCCGAAAAAATCAAACGGGCTGCCCATATCTACATCTACACCTGTCTCTTTATTGACGATCGTTAAATCGATGGTACTGCCACGGGAATGTCCTGATTTTTTCGCTATAAATCCGAGTTTGAATAAATTACGTTTATCCAGTAGCGGGTAATATTGCTGCTTCATCTTAGTATCCGCGGAATTCTGTGACCATCTTACAAAATGATTCACCGCGGTCTGCGGACGATAAGCATCATAGATTTTTAGGATATATCCTTTTTTGGCTAAATCCTCACTTACTGCCTTCAAGGCTGTAGCCGCAGTCCTTGAAAAGATCGCTAAAGGCGCTTTATATCCATCAATCCGCTTCCCTACAAAATTATTGTCTCCGTAATAACGAATCTCAAATTGAGCAGTAGGAATTACTTCATCCAAATAGACAAATCCTTGCGGCAGGCTGTTTTTCTTCTCCAGCTGCATTTGCTGCAGTACATTGTCTGTAGATGAGCCAACGTAAGCTGCATCTGCGCTGCCCATAACAATAGTGTTTGTCCATAACAACAGCACAAATGCGAAAACTATGATTTTTGTTCCTCTAAATCCGGTTCTCAAAGGATCCCGCCTCTTCATTTCGAATTAACCGTTTGATTCAGAAATTTTTCCACTTCAGGTGTGAGTTTATTATTCGTGGAATCAAGTAACTGTAGTAGTTTTTCTAAAATCATTAGGATTCTGGTGTCGCCTTTGTTTCCTTTTAATGCATTCTCATACGCCTTTTTCACTTCAGGTTTGATTATTTGCTCATCATAGTCATAAGCTGGTGTGTTGCTTGATCCATATAATAAGCGTGAAGTTGCATTGAGCAGCTCTTTTTGAAGAACAGTTGACCGATTGGAAGCTGGATATTTCGTCACAAAATCCTCCAGTGCTAGCGCCCTGTTCGTTAACTCTGTCCAACTAATCACAATAGCTGCATCAAATACACTTGGTTGATTCGATTCAGTGGCCATGATGTCAATGTAAGCTGCGATGTCCTTCGTGACATACGGCTTAAAGCTTTTGAAGCCCTCATAATGCATCACTGGATAGTACATGCCTTCACTAGCCTCCAGCTTATATCCCTTATCCCGTCCTTCAATTAACATATTGCGTACATTGGCATCTTTGATCGAATTAAGGAGTGTGCTGTAGGTTAGATTTTTGCTTTTGGAAAAAGCATTATTTATCTCTTTCTGAACATTCTCCGGAAAAACCTTCTCAGAGTACACAGGTAAATATGCCTTCTGTGCATTTTCGAGCTGGAGTGTCATTTGAGTTGCTGTCCAGGTATCCACTTCTTTGATATGGTTAATCAAATAATTCCGTGCGTTAGCCAGAGATGCCGGCTTCTGTACATATTGCTGGAATTGATTATAGACTTTTGCAGATTCTTTCACAGTTGCGGCAGCTACAGTATCTGTTGTATGTATACTCCCAAACCCTCCCATAGAGCCTAGGGCAAAGGCAACACTTAACAAGCCTGTTTTTTTCCATCCCATTAAAAGACCTCCCTTAAGTATTCATACTTAATAATTAGACATACGAGAGGATCCTGAATCTAACTTAGTACAGTATTATCCTGGACGCCTCCAATGTCCTTCCTACGATAAATACCCATCAGAAGTCCAATAGCCGCATATTCAAACCACACATGACTCCCATAGCTCAGGAAAGGGAACGGGATAGAAGTCAGCATCATTCCACCGCTCAAAATAGCAAGACCATAGGTTAGTCTTATCGCTAGCAAAAATGCCAAACCCAACACTAGAGCTTGTCCATAGGGCTCACGAATCGCTCGTATCGTAGATAGAAGCTTGATGAAGAACCAGGAGATAACTGCCAGCAAAAGCAGTGCCCCCGCCCAACCAAAACAATGAATAAGATAGACAGGCAACATATCTGAGTAGACATACGGCAGCTTTTGTTCTACTGCTCCGAATCCGTGCCCCCACCAACCCGCTGAACTAATAACTTCACGCATTACTTGGTATATATAGCCATAACCGTCTGGATCTAAAGAGGGATTTATAGCACTAATGATTCTGACCATCAGGTAGTCGCTATTGAAGATGAACATTAGTCCAACTATTACAAAGAATCCTAATAATACTACACTCTTAATCCAATCGCGAGTAATCCATACATATAATACTAATGAAGAAATTAGATACACCACAAGCTCTGGAAGAGAGTTTAAAGAGATAAGAAGCAAGGCAGGTGCTAACAGAATGCTTATGTTGAACAAACCACTCCGCCAAGTTTTCTTTTTAGCCGATTCCTTACGATTCACTAAAATCCCTGCTAACGCGACTATCAATACATAAGGACGATAGGATGTCATATCAGGTAAGATCAAAAAAATCCTAGGACCATAATTCACTCCATTTATTGTTATCCCCCAGAATATACTCGACAGAATTCCGGCTATTGATGTTCCGTATAATACCCACGAGAAACTTTTCAGCTTTCTGAAATCGATAAAATACAATCCAAACATCAATACAATTCCAATGAGTATATTTATCGCTTGGCGTCTAAACGCATTATCCAAAAAAGCACCCTTAACAATATCACTGTAGCCTACATCTACAGAACTCATTCCTATCAGACTGATCGCGGATAACAAAGCTACAACTCCAAACAATCCCCAAGGTACATGTGGTTTATGTATTAGATGAAGTTCCTTCCCTAACGTTTGCGGGCTCCCCATTTGTTCGATCGCCCAAGCAATGGCTTCTTCCCGTGATACACCGTCGGCTTCTTTTTCACAAATTAAATCTTCTAGATGACTAGCTAATTCTTGACGTATCTCTGGGTGAGTTTTTTTCGCTTTAATCTCTGCACACACTACATCCAAAAATTGCTGCTGCCTCTCTTTCATCATACACCACCCTCTCCCAGAACGGAGTCAACTGCACCTTTAAACATAACCCATTCTGCTTTTTTCTCCTTGAGTTTCTCTTTACCTTCCTCCAGAATTCTATAGTACTTACGCTTCCGTCCCTCTACCTCCATCCAGTAAGCCTCTACCCAGCGCTCACTTTCCATCGCATGCAGAATCGGATACAAGGTTCCTTCTTTTAATGAAAAAACACCCTGAGATCTCAGCTCCAGCGCTTTGATCAACTCATAACCATATAATGGCTTCTCCAGTAAAAGAGTCAGAATCAAAGTACCCGTACTGCCCTTCAGCATCTCTTTACTTACTTTCAACGGCTAACACCTCCTAAATTCTAAACTTTACAATTGGCGTGGATGTATCTGATCCACTAAACAAATTTCACTCATCATAGTAGTTGATCTGCATCCTTGGACCGGATTCGGCTCATTCCACGGGATTTATACCGTTGATTTGCACCCCCGGGCCGGCGTGGGCTCATTCTACGGGATTTATACCGTTGATTTGCACCCCCGGGCCGGCGTGGGCTTAATCTACGGGATTTATACCGTTGATTTGCACCCCCGGGCCGGCGTGGGCTTAATCTACGGGATTTATACCGGTGATTTGCCTCCTCGGTCCGGATTCGGCTCATTCTACGGGATTTATACCGTTGATTTGCTTCCTCGGTCCGGATTCGGCTTAATCTACGGGATTTATACCGGTGATTTGCACCCCCGGGCCCGCGTGGGCTTAATCTACGGGATTTATACCGTTGATTTGCACCCCCGGGCCGGCGTGGACTTAATCTACGGGATTTATACCGTTGATTTGCTTCCTCGGTCCGGATTCGGCTCATTCTACGGGATTTATACCGTTGATTTGCCTCCTCGGTCCGGATTCAGCTCATTCTACGGGATTTATACCGTTGATTTGCTTCCTCGGTCCGGATTCGGCTCACTCTACGGGATTTATACCGTTGATTTGCTTCCTCCGTCCGGATTCGGCTCATTCTACGGGATTTATACCGTTGATTTGCTTCTTCGTCCAATGACTAATATCTGTATACATGAATATTATTTATCCTTTTATACCTAGGACAACTATACATCGTAAATCTATGTATGTAAAGTTCCTCTTATTCCCCCCCCTTATTCCATCCCTATTCCCCACTCTCCCATGTATAATAATGGTAATACAAGCGACATTTTGAGGAGATCTACCATGCAAAAAACAACAATAGCCATCTGGAGTTTTTCGTTCTTTTCATAGTTATTTTCGTTGGATATATGCTCCATAACAATTCTTTGACCTATTATGAGGCGTGGAAGATAAATTGGGGAATAGCGATCTCTAAACCTACAGAGTCAAAAGTGATATTTGAAAGTCCACCCAGTTTCCATGGGGATGGCGAAAGCTATTACGTATTAAATTACAACGAAAAGCAATTCATAGAAATCAAAGACGCAGCATTTTGGCATCCCCTCAATGTTGAATCCATTGACCCCTTAAAAGAGAGAATATCAAGCTTCAAAGATTCCGTGATGGCCATTTATCCAAATGAAAAAGCCAAATACGAAAAATTATTTTGGGCGAACCTTATAGAACTCGAAGAAAGTGGATTATATTACTATAAGAAAAAGATGATGATAGCTACTGTATCGTGATCCTTAACGTGGAATTAAAACGAGTATATATGATGGAATGGACACAATGATTGACGACAAAAAAGGAGTGCTAGAACTGTTGCCAGTTAGCACTCCTTTTAATCGAATTCCTCTAATTATTAATGCATTGGAGTATTCATTTTATGATTAACAACTACTCTTTTTATGAAGAAAGCAAGAATTAGTCCTACAATCGCCATACTCATTCCGAAAATAAAAGCATTTTGTACACCGTTCGTGAACGCAGGTAACATATTAGCTGGATCTGCTGGGTTCTCTACAGTTTTCATATAGCTTTTTGAACCCGCGGACATAATGCTGACTGCTAATGCAGTACCAATTGCACCAGCAACCTGCTGCAGTGTATTCATGATAGCTGTACCATCTGGATATAGCTCTAGTGGTAACTGGTTAATACCATTTGTTTGTGCCGGCATAAATACCATCGAAATACCAATCATAAGCGTACTGTGAAGTACGATTACGAACACAACCGTAGAAGCTACACTAATACTGGAGAAGAACCACAAGGCTACCGCTGCAATAATCAGACCTGGAATAACGAGCCATTTCGGACCGTATTTATCAAACATACGACCCATAATTGGGGACATCAATCCGTTTATAATTCCGCCTGGAAGCAGCAACAGACCCGCTTTGAAAGCTGTATAACCTTGTCCTTGTTGAAGGTACATCGGAAGAATCAGCATGGAGGACAGAATAACCATCATACAGATAAATACCATAGCTACACCAATAGCGAACATTGGATATTTAAAAGCACGCAGATTAATCATTGGCTCCTTCATCTTCATTTGACGAAGTCCAAACAATAACAATGCTACTACACCTACGATGATCGCAATGATCACTTTCGGACTTCCCCAGCCCGCTTCTTCACCCGCGCTGCTGAAACCAAACACGATACCGCCAAACCCGAGTGAAGATAACACAATGGAGAGGATATCAATTTTCGGTTTCGTCACCTTTGTTACATTCTGCATGAACAGAATCCCAAATATCAATGCAATCACTAAGAATGGCAATGACAACCAGAAAATCCAGTGCCAGCTGAGGCTTTCAATTAGAAGTCCAGCAATGGTAGGTCCAATCGCCGGAGCAACCATGATAACCAGTCCGATCATCCCCATTGCAGCCCCCCGTTTTTCAGGAGCAATGATGATAAGGATTGTATTAAACATCAGTGGCAACAGAAGCGCTGTTCCCATAGCTTGAACTACTCTTGCTGTAAGTAAGAACTCAAAGTTAGGTGAGACTGCTGCTAGGAATGTTCCTAGAATTGAAAAACATAAAGCCGCTATAAACAGCTGTCTCGTCGAGAACCATTGAAGCAGCATCCCCGAAATTGGTACTAATATACCCAGTGTAAGCAGATAAGCTGTTGTCAACCATTGTGCTGTTGCTGGGGTAATTTGTAGGACATTCATTAGATCGCTTAAAGCAACATTTAATGCCGTTTCACTGAACATTCCGATAAAACCTGCTAGTAATAAAGAGACAAGAATCGGAATAGTCTTAAACTTCTTGACCTCTTTTTGTTGATTCCCTTGCATAGTTGCTTCCACCCTTAATCCTCCTGATAATCTTGTCTATTTGTCTGTATCTAACCAAGTATTGCTGGGATAATCTTTGCCGCCGCGAGAAGCGGTTGTTCATCCCGAAAAGTCAGCGTCTGGAGAAGCGCCCCTTCAAATAAAGAGATTACCACTGAAGCCATATCGGCCGCGGGCTTGTTCTCTACGCCTTCATCCAAAAGACGTTTCTTGATCACATCCTGCAAGTCCATAAACACAGATTTACATGCTGTCCGCAGCTCTTCACTAATACAGGATGTTTCCGCCGCTAACCAAAAACTAAACGGAACTATCCCCTCGTATGAGGATTCCACTGCATCTTTAGCCATTCCTAGAATGAAATCCTCCATTGCCTCAGACGCACTCTTGCTGTTCTCCATATGATGTCTAAGCTTCTGTGCGACAACTTCACTAGTCCGGTTAATACATGTTAAAGCCAGTTCTTCTTTACCGTGAGGAAAGTAGTAATAAAGAGATCCCTTCGGCGAGTCGCTGTCTTTAATAATCTGATTCAGTCCTGTTGCATGATATCCCTGAGAAAAAAACAATTTCGAAGCGGTGTCCAAAATCGCCTCACGCGTATTCGGCTTGTTCGACAAGCTGACACTTCCTTTGCATTATAACAATTGGTCTACATAATAAAACCATATTTTAAAGAGATATGTCAACACATAAATTACTTAAATTCAAAGTAATTTTGGTGGAAGATCGTGGAGGTTGGGTTGGGTTGGGTTGGGTTGGGTTGGGTTGGGTTGGGTTGGGTTGGGTTGGTTTAGCTCCATCCTCCCTATCGGACTCAGATGCAGCTATTTGCGCTAAATCAGGCTTTTGGACACATTTTCGGACCTGAGCGACGCTATTCCGCTCATAGGGAGCTGATTTCCTCCCTTTTTGTGCTCATAGCTGCATTGGGGTCCGTTAATCTTTCAAAAGGTTACTTTTCGAGCAAATAAGAACTCTGGGGTCCGATCGCTCCTAACTTCGAGCATCCTTCTACATCACATTTACTTCCCATCGAGCTATTAGCTTCGTTAGTTCTTACACTTGTCCCACACTATTTCCGCGCATGCATTTGTCCGTGTACTCCCTTGCTTCGCACTTACTCCCACACTTTTGTTTTCCATGTACTACACTTTGCTCTCAAGCTAACATTTCTATCGGACTCAGATGCAGCTATTTGCGCTAAATCAGGCTTTTGGACACATTTTCGGACCTCACCGTCGCTATTCCACTCAAACCGGGCTGTTTTCATTCCTTTTTGTGCTCATAGCTGCATTGGGGTCCGTTAATCATTCAGAAGGTTACTTTTCGAGCAAATAAGGACTCTGGAGTCCTATGGAGTGAAGGAGATGGAGTGGATCAGTTGGACTGAAGGAAATGGAGTGAACCAGATGCGGTAAAGGAGAGAAGGCCCAATGTGCTGTCGAGAGGAGATGAGGACGTAACATGCTAGGTGGGTGGGATGCTATTAATGTCCATCTGTATTTTCTCAATAAATTACCAACTGCCTCCATCCAGCCCATCTGCTCCATCTGCTCCATCTGCTCCATCTGCTCCATCCAGCCCATCTGCTCCATCAGCTCCATCTGCTCCATCTGCCCCCATTCGCTCCATCTGCTCCACCCACCTCCATCCGCCCCATCTTCCCCATCCGCTTCCAGCCATCTCCATACCTTCTCCATCCCTCACTAATCCACTCTCGCACGAAATTATCTACTTCCCATTCCCCCAATCCCAGCGTATACTATTATTATTCCAATGAGAAAGGTGTGAATAAAATGCAAAATGTGCCCAAAGGAATTCCCCGACCATTAGTAAAAACTAATCAGGCGTTTATCGTCATTTCTGTAATATTAACATGGCTAACAGGACAACACTGGATACTAGCGCTGCCCTTGTTTGCCGGATTGCTCGGTCTTTTGTTCGGTTATAATCCCACCATTAAGCTGGCTGCCAGGTTTCTGACAAAAGAGCGTTCCCACTATGTACTCGAAGACTGGTCACAACAACAGTTTAATCAAAGCATAGCTGTCTTCTGCCTCGCAGGGGGTCTGATCAGTTTCATCGTTGGCTGGACGATCGCAGCTTACATTTTCACAGCGCTCGTTGCGGTGGCCGCCACTGTGGCAATCCTAGGTTTTTGTATCGGATGTTTTATCCATTATCAATGGAGAATGTACAATTACAGACGTAAACAAAGCAGCACAAATTAAATTTGTTAATTCTTAATCTTTCTCTTCTCCAACAACATCCCAGCGATGGCGAAATTTTAGTAACCGTGGATGCAGTGATGAAGGTGCAGCTGGCAACAATAACCGAATCTTTACAATCCACTCTTCAAAAGAAGAATAAGACGCAAACTGATTCGCCACCTCAGGCGTTAAATACAGAAAAATCGGCGAAGGATAGATCTCCAAAAGATGCCGCAGCGCAGAATCAAGCGGAGTATACTTTTTTCGCTTCCCTTCCAAACTCTCTACCGTGATAAAGCTACGTCCTTGCTCTCTTTTCCATTCATGCAGCCGGTCCTCTCGCTTATAATAAGCACTCACCGGCTCTTTGGTCATCCGTCGCACCGTTTCCTCATGAAGTGGATATAACACCAGTTTAGTGAAACGCCGGTCTGCTGCAGTTTTTGCCGCCACTTCAAGCTCTTGATCTGTTATATGTTCAAAAGAATCGTAAAACACTAAAGTCCCTTTACGTTGCTCAACTGGTTGCTCATAGCCATAGGGTACATGCTGAATGTCTCTTTTCAATGAAATCCCTCCTGCTTGTTCTATTTATTAATCATATCATGTGACAACAGCAGGGCTATCATTCTTATCTTACAGCTGAAGATGAATGGTTAATGAAATCCTGAACTTTTGAAATCAAAGCTGGGTATATCAAGGGATACGTCAGCTCTTTTGGTATCTCAGTAAATCCTCTGATTTCTGCCATCTCATAAGGAGGAAGTTCTGCGAACTGTTCCACATTTGCAAAATATAACTTACCATAATTTTCTGGAGCGTCGATACTAGTGACCCTATAAATAGCTATTGGAAAAAGTGAGAATTGTTCCGCACCCGTTTCTTCATATAATTCTCTGGCAGCAGCCTGCTCCGGGATTTCGCCAACCTCTATATGCCCTCCGGCAAACTCCCACGTCGAACGGTCCTGATGTCTCGCTAAGATCCATTCTTCACCATGTTTAACCATAATAACAACGTACTTCAGCACAACTTCTTTTTCCTTATCCAACTCAAAAAAGTTTACCTGCAATTATATCCCTCGCCTTCCCACCAGCCTCAAACATTTTTTGCCGCATCCCAAGCCAATTTAAATTCTGCTACATTCCGATACCGCTGCTCCCTCACCGCACTGACGGCCCGTAAAGCTACCTCGTAGAGGGCTTGACTGGTTTCCCATTTTGCAAACGATCGATCGGATGCTCCTCCTAACAAAACAAATGCTGTGGCGCCCATATTAAATACATTCGTAACTTCATCAATCGGCGCATCCAAGCTAAACTCTTCCGGTGACTTGAATCTGGATGAACCCCAGAAGTTCTCTCCCAGATCATTTACAGTAGGCTTTAGTCTATAATAATCAATATCACAAATTTTAGTTCCATCGTTTACAAAATCATATAAAATACTTCCGTCATAAAAATCCACAGCTACATACCCTCGATACTCAACATGTTCATGAAACAAAAAGATTACATCTAATGAAGACAGACGTTTTTCAACGGATAATTGCTTATAACGAAAAAAAGGCGACTCCGGATGACTCAGCTTCGCTTCTCCCGCAAATAGCCAATGCGAATGTAAACATTCACCTGCAAACCAATCAAAGACTGCTACATACCCTGACTCAACCTCATAATGCGACAGTAGCGTGATCAGTGCATCAGATCTAAGTTCGTTATATAACGGAATAGCTTCAATTAAACGGTTAACAGCATCCTGAGGATTGCCGGCATAAGTCAAAGGTCTCGCTCCAGCAAATTTCACAAAAAACTTCTTTCCATCCTGCTCCACACCAAAAGAAAAATTTCCGGAG
The DNA here is from genome assembly GCF_037974255.1 of Paenibacillus sp. FSL R5-0636. Taxonomy (NCBI): domain Bacteria; kingdom Bacillati; phylum Bacillota; class Bacilli; order Caryophanales; family Paenibacillaceae; genus Paenibacillus; species Paenibacillus sp. FSL R5-0636. Next base: position 3,163,835 of record NZ_CP150232.1, on the reverse strand, counting down.
TCTTGCTGATCGAACACTTTAAACACTTTTCCCAGCTTAGTTAACCAAGCAAAATCACAGGCTTCCTGCAATTGAAAAGTTACCGCATCGATTTCATATGTATAATTTTTTTCGCGCAAATTAACCTCCTGCATTCACTATCTAGATTAAATTTATAAGCTTCATTCATTGTCTTGTTCGATATTTAATCACTAGAATAATAACCAGCAATACAACACATAAAGACATCGTATTTGTAATCAAAAAAGCTAATCCAACCCCCGTAACCGCCAAACTAATCGCATAAGCTTCCATTAGACTAATCCCGAGCAGCATAAGTAAATACGATTTTAGATTTAAATCGGCTACGGATTTTGATTTGAGGATTTGAACAATCTGCGGGATCCATCCCAAAGAAAGAATCACTCCACCTATTAATTGCATGATTGCAAACATAAGAGCACCTCCACGGATTTTATACAGTTGTATTCCGGGCGGCTCAATCTGGTTCCATTTCATGTAAAAAAAACAAATAACACTAAGCAAAGTTTAATTTTCCTGCATCTTGCAGCTTATTATACGCATAAGAGGCCGCACCTATTGTTCCTGCCCGACTCCCAAGCTCTGCTTGAACAATTTTACACTTAATGCTTGATAGCTTCAACGCATGCTGATGCACAGTCTCTCTTACGGGTTGGAGCAATTTATCTCCCGCCGCTGCCATTCCCCCACCTACAATAATAAGATCCGGGTTGAGGATATTCACAACATTCGCTAATCCAAATCCAAGTATAGCTCCAGTCTCCTGCATTACTTCCATAGAGAGAGCGTCTCCAAGTTCGTAAGCTTCAGATATCATTAACGCGGTAATTTGCTCTTCTTGTTCCTTAGTCCAAGTCTGAATAATACTTGTTCGTCCTTCTTTCAGCTTCTCTTTAAAAGTATTGACCATGCCAATCGCGGACACATATCGCCCTAAACAACCGGAGCTTCCACATTTGCAGGGACGTCCGTTCCTGTACATATTCATATGCCCAATTTCACCAGCGCTATAAGACGTACCGTAGATCACTTTTCCGTCATTCACGATACCTGACCCTAATCCCGTTCCCAATGTAATCAGAACCAGATTGTTATACCCTCTTCCTGCACCTTGTTGCCATTCACCATAAAGATTAACCCTAACATCATTATCAATAAAAGTAGGAAAGTCATAGAATTTTTTCATCTCATCTACAACATGTACATGCTCCCAATCCGGAAAATTCGGTGAAAAAAAAGAAATTCCCGCTACCGGATCAAGTAATCCTGGCACTCCGATTCCCATTCCTTCTACCAAATCTAATGGAATATTCGCTTCATCCGTGATTAAACGTACGGCTTCTCTAATCCGTCCCAACACATGGGCTGGGCCCTTAGCAGCCTCTGTTGGTATAGATCTTTCTTTAACAGCTATAAAATCAGTATCGTAAATCCCTGCTTTAATATTGGTTCCGCCAAGATCAATCCCTAACATATACCGTTTCATAAAAACCTCCAGAATTAGATAATCTATCGCTTTCGATTAAGTTCTAGTACTAACTGCCGCTTCCGTTTCAGCTAACATCAAGCGGTTCACACCCACCTTAATCTGATTCTCGGTGAGATTAGAATAACCAAGTAGAAAGACAGGACCTTGAGGTTTACTGCCCACAAAATAAGACGACGCAGGATAGACCCGAACTCCATATCGCAACGCCAATTCAGCTATACGATGCTCTTCGGCATTGGATTCCAGCTCAATCAATAAATGAAGACCCGCCTCTTCCCCATAATAGCGGACACGACTGCCAAATTCAGCATCCAAACTTTTTACTAGACAAGCCCTGCGGGCAGCATAAAGTTTCCCCATCTGCGTAACATGCCTTGCATAATGTCCATTCTGAATAAATTCCGCCAACGCTTCCTGATCCAAAGCAGAAGACATACGATCTGTTATCCATTTGACCGCCAAAAAAGGTTGAATCAGAGTCGGAGGCAATACTACATAACCTATGCGTAGAGAAGGAAATAACACTTTACTAAAACTGCCTACATAAATTACTCTACCGTCAACATCTAGTCCAGCAAGTGATGATAGCTTCGGACCCTCGTACCTGTATTCACTATCATAATCATCTTCAATAATAAAAGCTTGATTGGCTTTGGCCCATTCCAGTAACTGCACTCTTCGTTTCATCGAAAGGGTCACCCCAAAAGGAAACTGATGCGAAGGAGTGATATAAGCTAGTTTTGGTTTTTTATGAGGACTTTCTTTGATGTGATCACAGCTTGCTTGGAGCTCATCTACAGAGATACCCTCTAGGTCAACTCTGATGGGTGTAACCACCGCTCCAGCGAACGAAAAAATCTCCCGCACAACGTTATGTGATGGATCTTCAACAATAACATCATCACCTTTTGAAACAAAAATTCTCGATAATATATCCAATGCCTGCGTTGCCCCTGATGTAATCACAATTTGCTCCGGAACCACGGGCATCGAACGTGTGGACCGTAATAAACGTGCAATCTCTTGGCGTAGTCCCAAAGAGCCCTCGACCGGGCCGTAACCCAAAGTATCAGGAGATGCACGACGACAGGCATTCATTAATGCTTTTTGCCACTGATCCATTGGAAAAGCGTCCCATGCAGGTACACCGTGCCGAAAATTACATAATACTGTGTTCAAGTCGTTTTCTATAATAGAAGAAGGATTGAGTGTAAGGAAATCAGGACCCTTCGTTATAAAATTGTAAGGGTTCTCAGAATCCTGGGGGTCTTTCTCCTCCACTGGCAGCCCCGCTATATAGGTTCCTGCCCCTTTTCTCATCTCCAGATAACCCTCTGCTTGAAGTAGCTCGTAGGATTGAAGAATTACACTTCTGGATACTTCCAGTTGATTAGCCAAAGTCCTTGATGGAGGCAGTGAATCCCCCCCACTTAAAGCTCCTGAATGGATAGCATTACGAACCTGCTCATAAATTTGACGGCTTAATGGAATGGGTCTTTGTTTATCGAGAGTAATCAGCAATTCATGCTTCATAAGATTTCCTACCCTTCTAATCCGGGTTTTCTTAATGGTTCATAGTAAGGATTTTTACAATTAGTGCTGCAGAAACAGCACCTAAGATCACGAGTAACAGCGGGATTTTCCTAATTAATACCAGTATAACAGCGACTATACCCGAAGCGATACCTACAAGATTGTCATCTGCATCCACCTGAAATATCCCAGGAACCGTTAAAGCACTAAGAACCGCGATAGGCAAATATTCCAACAAAGCTTGGACTTTGGAAGAGCCATTCGTATGCTTTGTCAGCAGCAAAGGTACAAAACGAAATGAAAATGTAAGGATTGCCATCCCGATAATGATCAAAATAGTCATACGGATACCTCCTTTTCTACTTCAGCTTGCTCTGGAAATAAGGAGCCTACTGCCATACCAATTAACATAGCTGCAAGTATCGAGGAGTTTCCAAGTACGGGATGTAGAAGCCATGAAGAACCCGCCGCTGCTAAACATATGGCCAAATTCCGAATGCTTCCCTTTAGTTGTGGCACTATTAGTGCTATCAGTAAGGCATATAATGAGGTGTTCAAAGCAGGTAAGTATATAGCCGGAATGTAGGATGCCAGCGATATTCCCGCAGCTGTTGCCAGCAAATTTGCTATATACGGAGGAATTTGTAGACCCAGCAAATATGGAAGAGTTATATTTTCTTTTGAATGATTGCGGGGGATCATACTAACAGCGTACACTTCTTCTGTTAAACTAAACCCAATCCAGACTTTGGCCAGAGGATTGATTGTACGGTCAAGCTGACCCCCAAAAGATAGGCTGATAAACAAATATCTTAAATTAATGATCAACGTAAGCAGCAGGATCATTGGAGCGGCGGCCCCAGCAGCAAGCATTTTCACGCCAATAAATTGGCTGGCTCCCGCAAATACGAACGCTGACAATAAGAACACTTCCAGACTCCCTAGGCCTAATCCCTTACCGACCAATCCAAACGTAAAACAAGCAGGAATAAATCCTGCAACAATAGCTACAGAATCCTTAAGACCCTTTCTAAACATCACTTTCTGATCACTCATAAGTTTCTCTCTCCCTTATCGTTGTCCCTAGAGAGAGCATACTTGGATACAATTCTTGTGGAAATAACCGCATGGGTGCGTATGTACCATACCAATTTCTTGACATAGAAAAAAGACCGCCCGCTAAGAGAGCGATCTTTAATGAAGGTTAAACCTCCTGAGGACTTTCCACAATCCCGCTGATTTCTTGTTGAATTTGGGATTTAATCTGATCTACATGGTCAAAATCTGTAGCGGCGGCATAGATCGTCTTTAACTCATCCAAAAATACTTTGGCATCTGTCAGATGTTGAATGGATCGTTTCATGGTGCTGGAATATCGCTCTTTAATACCTGCGATGGCTTCGGCAAAAGCTTCATCCGTACCTGGCTGTATGCACCGTGAATACATATCAACAATCTCGTCGGTGGCACGGTCAGGGAAATACTCATGCGGAGCTGTGCTGTCAAAAATAGCAAACCCAAGCTCGCGTACGATAATCATATCAAGACTGTTCGGATCGAAACCACAGTGGTAAATCTCAACATTGACACCACGTTTTATTCCTTCAGCTGCCAATTTTTTTAAAAGTGTAGATTTACCGGATCCCGCGCGACCTTTTACAAGATATCTTTTTAGTCCTGCGGTTAAATTAGGTACAAAATCCACTGCACCCTTAGGCGTAGCTGCACCTAAAAAACGGTGATCCACCCGGCTTACTTTTTCGAAGTTCTGATCACCATACAGAAGTTGAATATACTCCTGATTCAGCTCATCAGCGGCTTGGAAATTCATTGTCGCAATATAAATCGCTTCCCACTCGTCATGAATGCGGAGTGCTTCAGCAAAGCCTGAATAAGCGAGTTCATGCTCTTCCGTGTACTGATCAACTAAGCTGTCGATCTCAACACAACGCTGGCTTAACTGGAGCGTATCGACGGCCTGCTCCAAATTCACATGTACGATGGCCTCTTCAGGCAATTCTGGCTTAATGACCCGTGGAGCAGTACCATCTATAATTCCTACTTTTAATTCAGGAATAACCACTCCGTCGAGTGAATCATTATCTGACGCTGCGTGAATTAACCAGATCTCATAACCTTGTTGAGCCAGAAGATCTCCGATTTCTCGAATGATTCTAGTTTTCCCCGTACCGGGGCCTCCTTTTAATACAAACAAACGCGTTAAATCTTGCAATGACGACTCATAGAGGTTAGAGAAGCCGTGAGCTGTGTTGCCGCCAGCAAAGAAATTCAGGATTGTTCCGTCCATAATCGCACACCTTTCCGGGCTGATGTCATGTTTCATTGTTCATCTTATTAATGTACCCAGGGAAAGGTGACGCTTTGAGTGAGATGTGGTTTCGTTAGCCGGTTCAGTTACAAACAAAACGATCCATAAACCTCTTAATGACGGGAACATCTGGAGGAGACAGCTCGCTTGGCAATTCTTCATAACTAAAAAAACGCAATTCTTGCACCTCAATTCCATCTACTTTTAGCGCCCCATCAAAGTCCGTGCATAGATATGCAGCCACAACATTATATACTTCATCACCGTGCGGGTATTTATAATAAAGATCTTTTCCAGAGAACATGTCGAACAAATCAAGAACTTTGGCTGTTAAGCCTGTTTCCTCAAAAAGCTCCCTCTTAGCGACCTCTTCTAAAGTCTCCCCAAGCTCCATTGAACCACCTGGCAAACCCCAGCACCCGTTGTCCGTTCTACGTTGCAATAATAATTGATGATTGCTGCACAATAAAACACAGGCTCCTGCCATTATAAGCGGTCTGGTACCTACCAGCTTTCTTAACTCCATAATATAATCGCTCAATAAACTATCCCCTGTCTTCTAATAGGCTCAAATACCCTACGTTAATAGAAGTTCATTTCTTTTTCTGCACATGAAAACCTTTGTCTTGCGCGTAATTTTCAATGCTCCAAATACCTATTCCCCGCTCTCGCGCCTTATCCTGAATCGCTCTAAATTGATCAACATATTTTGTGTTAGGTGCAAATACATAGGCTACACGTGCATAACCCTGCTCTAGCAGAATCTCATTGAACATTTTCCCATCTATATAGAGGTAACAAAGTAGGCGGCCATATTTGTCCCGCTCCGATACATCTAGTTCAATTTGTACATCTTTATCCGTAAGCATCTTTTTGGCGAAATCAGAAGCTTCTAGCGAAAATGGCTGTGGTTCGGGGATATTCGGATTCACTGACTCTGGAGTATCGACCAGCAATAAACGAATGGTTTCCTTTTTGCCGCCTATAGTCAGCTTCATGGTGTCACCATCGACTACTCGTGTTACCTTTGCATCTATTAAACGTTTGTTGTCCTCTGTTGTATTGTCTGGCGTAGAATCTAATCCAGAACTGGAATCGGCCGTAATCGTTGGAACTGGTTCTAAAGTAATCTGCTCGGCTAAGTTGCAGGCAGTTGTTGTTCCAAGTAAGAGTGTGATAGCTAGAAAGCTTTTTAATAGATAAATCTTATTCATTGATAACCTCTTTCTTATACACGTATGTAATTTCATGGGGTCTAATAAAAATAAATTAAAACACTTAAAAACACAAGACTGTAATACTAATCATAGAAAACAGCGATAGCCATGTACCAGAAAAAAGATACTTGGTTATCGCTGTTTCGCCTTTACTCTACTTCCACCACGTTTAATTTGGAAATCTTTATTTTGATTATGATCGATAAGAAAGCAAGCAGGGAAAACATAATTCCGATCCAGATGAGTTGATGTATTCCTGCATGAGAAATAAACCAACCACCGATAGCAGTCCCTATAGTAATTCCAAGGTTAGAAAATGAGATAAACAAGCTGTTACCGAATTCGGGAGCTTCTTTCGCTTCGGTCGTTAACCATGCTTGACTGACAATCAGTCCGCCGGAATGCACTGCCCCCCAAATGATTATGATAACAACCATCGGAAGGAAATAAGAACCTAGATAATATACGAATAAGTAAGTTACCGCATATAACAATGGAAACATGATAACGGTCTTTGTAATGCCTTTATGCAAAAGGCTTCCAAATAAAAAATTCCCAAAAATCATGATTATCCCAAAGGCCATCAACATGATACTAATCCATGACCCGTTCATATGTGTTACCTGCCCAAGATATTCAGCAAAGTAACTGTACACAGAAAACATAGCTGCAAAGATAAAAATAACTGCCACAATATTTAACCACAATAGGGGTTTGCGTAAAATACCAAGTTGTTTACCATAAGACATTTTTTCTTTAACTGGCATGGAAGGAAGCCAAGCTAGTATTCCTAAAAAGGCAATTATACTTACGACAGCTCCAAAGAGAAAAGCGACTTCTAAAGAAATTTTGTCCGCGAGATAAGAAGTCAAAGGCACACCAAAAGCAAACCCGACCGTTATTCCGGCGAAAACCTTTGTAACTGCTTTGGTGCTCTTTTCCGGAGGGACAAGTTGGGCAGCGGTAACAAGTGCAACTGAAAAAAATACGGGATGAAAAATAGCAGGGATAATACGAAAAATCAGCATTACTTCAAACATGGTCGTATACGCATAAACAATATTTGAAATTGCAAAAATAAGTACAGCAGTTAATAGAATTACTTTACGATTAATTCCAGAAGCCAATAAGGTCAGAAATGGACCTGAAATAGCAACAACTAAAGCAAATATACTTACAAGCCATCCAGACTGAGAAGTTGATATATTAAATTTTTGAGTTACCTGTGGCAGAACACCTATAATCCCCATTTCCGTTGTAATAATGCCAAATACGCCTAAAGCCAAAATAATAATAAGTAAAGGGTTAACCTTTTTCATTTTAAAATAATCCTCCATTTATATTTACATATTTAGATTTGTAGATATGTATTATCAAAAAAAAGCCCTTCCTCCTCTCTCCTATAGTTTCTCTTTAATATAATCGGAAAATTCTTGAATTATCTTTTCGTTTCGACGATAATACGTCCACTTCCCAATTCGCTCAGATTCCAGCAAACCAGCTTTTTGCATGGTCAATAGATAGCTCGAAATAACCGACTGTGCAAGCCCCGCTTTAGCTTGAATATCGCCCACGCAAATCCCGATTTGAAAATTTAGGCCTTGTTGTAAATAAGGCTTTTCATCAAAAAATTCCTCGGGAGTTTTTAGCCACATCATAATTTGACTACGAGTCTCGTTAGACAACGCTTTGAATATCATTAAAGGTTCCATGTGTTCCATTATATCTATTTTTATAGATTTGTAAATACAAAAGATGCCGATGTCTCGTTGTTGCAATAACATTATGTAGATTCATGTTTCGTATCGAATTGTTCGTTTAGTGAATTAAATATTTCCAAATCAACCAGCAAAGCAGTACGGATACCCACGAAATGAAACCGAAAATCATCACGATTTTGTTCTCACTCCATCCGTATTTTAAGCTGAAGTGGTAATGAATCGGAGCCATCCGGAATAGCCGCAGCTTCGTCCGTTTGTAGTACCAAACTTGTAAAATGACCGACAACTGTTCCGCAAAATAAACGAAAAACAAAATTGGAAGTAAAAGCTCAACCTTCTCAATGACAGCCAGAACGGAAAGGGAGCCCCCGATCGCCAGTGATCCAGTATCGCCCATAAACGCTCTTGCTGGATAAATATTGTAAAGCAAAAGCCCTAGCAGACAACCGATCATAACAAGTGAAAATGTCTGCACTTCAGGTTTGTCCGAAATCATAAAAAAGAAAAAATACGACGGTATGGCAACATTGATCAGTAGCCCATCGAGACCATCTGTAAAATTGATGGCATTCGCGGAGCCGACCACAAACAGCAAAATGATGGCCACATAAAGGTACACAGGCAAATGCAGATTTTGCCCTTTAAATAACTCGATATCACTCGTCAGGCCGAACGAATGGAACAACACATATAATATAATTCCAGTAAAAAGAAATTGAAGCACTAGTTTTGAGCGGCCGCTGATGCCGGATGGATTTTGCCAAAAAGCCTTTTTGAAATCATCCAAAAATCCGACTGAACTAAACAACAAAAACGTAACGCATAAGAGTAACATTAGAGGCCCGGGTTGAAACTGCAGCGAAATCGCTATCCCGATAAGCAGGATCAACCCTGCCATTAGTGGTGTACCCCGTTTGGCCTGATGATCTGCTGGAAGCTCGGCACGAATCGGCTGCGTTAACCTCAGTCTATGCAGCGTCCAGATTAATAGAGGCGTAAATACCGCCACCAGAAGAAAAGACAGGCCGGAAACAGCCAGAATTCCATACATACAACGAACTCCCCTCTTTGGAAAAGATCCTTTATAATACTCACAAAATATTTCTAGAGTTAATGAGGTCGTCTGTAATTATGTACTCTTTTCATCTGTTGATAAAGAGAAATTATTCTATTTTTATTTCCTGTTTTCTGCTGTGTAACAGCTGAGAGTTTTCTATAAGCAGATCCCAAAGCATAAACTTGCCCAATGAGAAAGTTTGCACTTTGGGCAAGTTTACATTAGTATATAGTCAGTAATCCTAATCTTCACCACAAAAACAGCCGTATGGGAGGTGTATACATAAAGTTATGATTAAACAAACTTTGAGAGATTTCAAAAAAGAAGCCACTGAAAAAGCGCTAGCTGAAGCGGCATTCGAACTTGCACTTGAACATGGGTTGGACGGTTTTGTTGTTGAAGATATCGTGCAAAAAGCCGGCTACTCCAGAAGAACTTTCGCAAACTATTTCACATGCAAGGAAGAGGCAGTTGCGATGGGAGCAGTTACCGTACGGAACACGAATGAGTATGAAGAATTGCTCACCAAAATCCCTGAAAATGCCTCCCTGCTGGATACCTTATATCAACTAATTAAGATGCAACTTACAGCTGAGCTTATAGGGAGGTTGCGTGAGCTTTCATTACTTTCCCGAAAATTCCCAGCCCTCGAGCCCCATTATTTAAGAGCAATACACCTTACGCAAACTGGAGCACAAAAAACATTGTTGCACTTGTCAAATGGTAAGTATGACGAGGTTTATACTTATCTGCTTATAAATTCGGTTTACGGAACTGTACTTCCCTTAATTGACGGAAAACTTAATGTGCTGCTTCCGGGACAAACGACGAGCGACGATCCAAGTCCTGAAACTCTTACGTTCGATCAATTTTTGGAAACTATTTACGGATATTTACGCAACGGATTCTAATAGGCTAACAATCAGTTTTCATCATCGAGGGAGTGTAAAATAGATACATGTCAACATTATTATACAGAGTGGGAAAAACCGCTTATCGTAAACCTGGGTACTTCATTTTAGGTTGGATTTTAATTTTAGGAATTGTCATCTCTATGATCAGCATGAATGGTATTCATATCAGTTCGGAAATGAAGATTGAAGGCACGGAATCGCAAAAGATTTTGGATCAATTAGCAACAGAACTTCCGGCTGCATCTGGTGGACAAGGAAGTGTCGTGTTCAAAGCACCTCAAAGCGAGCGATTGGATACGCCAGAACGTTTGGCAGCGATCACTAAGGGTATTAATGAGGTTTACGGTTTAAACGAAGTGATTAATCCTGCGGATTATGCAGCGGAAGCAAGTAGTTCAACTACTGAAGCAACTCAGGCTGCCAGTATGGATCAGTCTGCAACAGCCACAGCACCCCCTTCCTATGGTCCTCTGATGGCAGATGGTGTTCCGGTGCCTGGTGTTATTCTTTCCGCAGACGGTAGAATTGCATTGTTCCAATTCCAGTTTACCATTGAGCAATCAGCTATCTCTCAAGATATTTTTGATTCTGTAATTGATACCGTCATGAATGTCGAGAAAGATACCAACATTACTGTACTGCCGGGTGAGACACTCAAATCAGTATCTATCGGTGTAGGATCAGCTGAGATTGTCGGACTTGTCATTGCTGCAATTGTTTTGCTGGTGACGCTTGGCTCTGTCGTTGCAGCAGGGCTGCCCCTTATAACTGCACTGCTTGGAGTCGGCATCGGTGTGGGTGGAGCATTTTCTATTTCCAAATTCATTGAAATGCCTAGTGTCACTTCCGTCTTGGCGCTTATGATTGGATTAGCCGTCGGAATCGATTATGCTCTTTTCATTGTAAATCGCCAACGCCGAATGATTATTGATCAAGGATTAAGCGCACAAGAAGCTGCGGCTAGAGCAATTGGCACATCCGGCAGCGCCGTATTTTTCGCCGGTTTGACGGTTATTATCGCTCTCTGCGGTATGCTTGTAATCGGGCTTACTTTCTTATCTACGATGGCGTTAGTAGCAGCAGCTACCGTCCTCATCAACGTATTTGTTGCCTTAACCCTATTGCCGGCATTGCTCGGATTGGTGGGTGAACGCATCTGTTCGCCTAAAGCTCGCAAGAAAAACAAGGATCATCATAAAACGGGTAACCGCGGTATAGCTGATAGATGGGTTAAATTTGTCATCAAGTATCGTTGGGTCACTATTGTTGCCATCGTCGTGATACTTGGCGTAGCAGCAACCCCTATAGCGAAAATGGAAATGGGCATTCCCGGAGCTGCCTCGGCGAACTTGGACACGGTAGCAAGACAAAGTTATGATGCTATATCCGAGGGTTTTGGAGAGGGATTTAACGGACCGCTTATTCTGGTTGCAGAACCAAAGAACTCTTCCACTCCAGTCACTCCGGAGCTCCTAGGAAATCTTGTGCAAGAGCTCCAAGCTCAAAAGAATGTCGCGCAGGTCACTCCTCTGGGCATGACTAAGGATTTAGCTATCTTCAGTCTGATTCCAGAAACGGGTCCTAGCGATATAACAACCAAAAATCTGGTGAATGATTTACGGGCTACGGAATCTAGTATCGCTCAAAGTAATGATGTTAAACTCGGGGTTACCGGCTTTACCGCCGTTAACATCGATATGTCGGCCAAGCTGGCAGATGTATTTCCCATTTATGTAGGAATCATCATTCTCCTATCGCTCATTATTCTTCTGTTGGTATTTCGTTCGATTATCGTTCCTATCAAAGCTACGATCGGTTTTCTGCTTAGCATTCTCGCTACATTCGGGATCACCACAGCCGTGTTCCAATGGGGCTGGCTCCATACTCTCTTCGGTTTCGACACCGGTGGCCCATTGCTAAGCTTTATGCCAATCATCGTTACGGGTATCCTATATGGGCTCGCGATGGACTATCAGGTTTTCCTTGTCAGTTCCATGCGTGAATCGTACGTTCATGGTCATGAGGGATCAGAGTCCGTTGTTCATGGATACAACCAGGTGAGTCGTGTCGTAGTAGGCGCTGCTATAATTATGATCTCCGTTTTTGCAGGGTTTATTTTTACGGATGATGTCATGATTAAACAAATCGGCTTTACACTGGCCGTAGGGATCTTAATCGATGCTTTCATTATTCGAATGGGATTAGTTCCTGCTGTAATGTCTATTTTCGGCAACAAAGCTTGGGCACTTCCAAACTGGCTCGACCGTATTCTGCCAAACCTGGATGTCGAAGGCGAGAAACTGATTGCTACACTCAATGCTAAAGACAAATCTAATTCCATGAAATAGAAACAATAATAAACAGCCTGAGCCCTGTATTCCTAGGGGTTCAGGCTGTTTTGTTTCTGTGGTAAGATTCGCTTCCCATGAAACGATGTTGGAGAAAGAGCTTAATAATTAAGGATTATAGCGGGGCGCACACCGTAACAAGCTAAGTTTACATGTCCGTAACTGCGAATACTGCTACGGGTACCTACAAAATACGCACGTGAAGAAATCGCAGGTTGAGTTCTCAGCCACCACCATGAGCAGCCAAACTCTTCATCCTTCTCAAGGATATAATCAGCTTTGACTTTTTTATCATACACATACAATTTACATCCATCGTTCTTTTTCACTTTGGAGAATCCTGTTCCTATCGCCCTACGCTTCGCACGTAAAGTATCTTCACCAAGTTTAAAGGTCAATTCATTCGCCTCCGAAACACTGAGCAGAAAAATCTTATCTTCCGTGTTTATACTTCCCTCTCCGTTATCTGTGCATTGTGTAGTCTTGATGAGCCTGTGCTCGGAGTCATTAAAAGCGGCATTATAAAAATCATCGTTCAACCACTTTCGCAAATCGGAGTCATGCCATGTAACATCAACATATTCACCGTGATACCGCCTGCAGTCCAAAATGTACTCGCTTAAAATGAACAGCTCTCTACCTGAATTTTGCAGCACCCGCCACTTTATCGGCATTTTTTCTGCTCCGTCCGCCATTTGCGGATAAGAGCCAAAAGTAATTATTTCGCCGGGTTTTGCCCGCTCATACATGGGAGTAAGATTATCATTTTCATTACAAATCATAATAATAAATTCTGTAGTTCCTTTAACGATTTCAACTTCCCGGCTAAATCCTAGTTTTTCATACAAGCGTATCGCTCTATCGTTGAACTTCGCCACTGTCAGCCGCTTTGGTTTTCCCTCGAATCTCTCATTAATATAGTTAAGGACTGTTGTGAAAAATAGAGTCCCATTCCCCTGTCCGGTTAACTCTGGCTTCATTCCTAAACCCACATCTATAAAATCCTGAGAATATGTATATTTATCATTTGGAACCTGTGCCGGACTTCCTACACAGAAGAATCCGATCAATTGTTTATTTGCATCAAGTACAGAAAAAAATGCTTCCTCTAGCATTTCACTTATAGCTTCAGGAGTTGTTTCATTATTGTAAAAATCATAGGGTGGATCATATTGCCAGCTTAAAATATCCCTAGCAGCATCAGCATTCAGCTTTTCCACGTAAAGTTCCATTTCGCATCCCCCTTTGTTTTCAAAATCGATAAGTCCCTAAGAGTCTAGCTCTGCTAACTCCTGAAGAATTGTCTCTACATCACCATCAGGATTTAACGCTTTGATCATCTCTTTGGTAATGACTGCACCCTCATAAACTTGTGCAACGATCTCTAAAGGGAGTGTGAGTTCAAAATAACCTTCGGCAAATTCCACAAAATCCTCAGCTGTGCGGAAAATAGTCCCTAGCAAAAAATCCGAACCATCTTCTGCCCCCGCTGGAATCTCTACCTCCCCCTTCTGCCACGTCAAGTCGTTATTTTCACGCCAAAAACAAAAAGTAACATCATCCTTAGCTATCGCCTCATCTTCAATAAAAGACAATAGCGAGGTTGGGACTTCTTCATAGATTCCCGGCCAAACTTCATGTTCGTCACGCGCATATGGACTTACTTCGGACTCATGATCAAAACCTTTAATTATCGTTCCTTGAGGTGTAAAAATAATAAACAAATTATCGCCTGAGCCATTATCGATCGATGCTAGAGAAACATTCTTATCAAATTTAGAATCAAAATTATGATAGCGAAGCCATTCCTCAGGACATAGGACAATATTTAGAGAAGCAAGTATTTTCATAAGTTTTTTTAAGTTTTCGGGTGCTGGTAAAATATCTAACACATTCATCTATGATTCCTCCCCAATGTAGATATTAATGATTTTAGCATATTCATGAATTCCGGGTGAAAAAAAAGACTACCCGAAGGTAGCCTTTCCAACATAACAAGACACTAGCTTAACTTAAGACCCCGCACCTTTGTATCTGCGAACGCCATAACTCCAGGCTAACAAACCAATCCCCAGAAATATAGCACCTACTACAGGTGTCATCAGAGCAAGGCTGGTCATCTCCTCCCGCTGCAGAAAAAGCGCGGCTGGATACACTCCGACGAATGCAAATGGAATGATCCAAGTAAGCAATACCTGTATAGCACGATTGTAAATCGTTACCGGGTAACGGCCATAAGTCTGAATGTTGTACATTAACGGAAGAATCCCAGTAGGAGCATCCGAATAGAAAGACAATGAAGTCAACGTTGTGTAAATCCCCGTATAGATGGCGACCGCACTTAACGTCAGAATGATCAGAGCCGGTATCGTCCACCATTCAAAGGGAAGACCCAAATTGCTGCCACTGATGGCCATAATAATAATACCTATGAATGAGCCCATAAGTGCTGGTGGATCAACATTTTCCAAAAAGATCTGGAACAAATTATGAGCTGGGCGTGTCAAAATACGGTCCATCTCACCTTTAACGATGTAACGTTCACTAAATCCCCATAGATTCACAAAACAACTAAACACCCCAAAAGGCACCATAAAGAATCCATAAACGAACACTACTTCATTCTGATTCCAACCGCCCAGGCTATCTGTATGCATAAAAATTACGAGAATAAAGATAAAGTTGGTAGCTTGAAAAAGTAAGTCTGAAATGACCTCTACCCAAAAGTCAGCGCGATAGGTGAGCCGGCTCTTCATATAGTTTTTGATATATTCAATTAATAATCCCAGGTAATACATGTTTCCTCAACCTCCCTGCACGAAGAGACGCTGCCGCGCCGCATGATATAACCAGACAATTGGAATCAGCAATACCAGGAACCAAATAATTTGTATCCCTAATACATTCCATATTCCAACCCCTTGCACCCGTCCCGTAAACACTGAACCTGGCAAGTAGGTAATCGCCTGAAACGGCAGCACCTCAAGTACGGAAGATAACCAGTTAGGAAACAGACTGATCGGTACGATTAAGCCGGAGAATAAGTCTACAATTACCCGCTTCATTCGCATCATGCCTTCATTATTTTCCACGAAAAATGCCGAGAGCCCTGTGATGATATTGATCTGTGAATTAATTAAAAAGCTGAAAAAGAGCATCACCAGGAACCCCGCCCAAGCAGATGGCGCTGTTGGCAATTGTACTGGGAACAGCAGCATCGCTATGGCCATGCCGGGAATCATAAATAAGAGGAAGCGGAACATTCCCTCTCCAAGACCTTGCATCATTTTGACTAAGACATAGTTATAGGGCCTTATAAACTGAATAGCGATACTTCCATCACGGATATCCGTAGAAATCTCGCGGTCTAGGTTATTAAAATAAAAGGCTCGAGCCATCCACGACACAGCAACATATGATGTCATTTGCGTTGCAGTAAATCCACCCAATGAATCCCCATTACCATAGATGGCCATCCAAGTGAAATAGTTAACCCCAATATTCAGTGAATAGATAAGAATACCTGAGTAGTAGTTAATTCGATAAGCAAGCATGGTAAGGAAACGGATGCGTATAAAATCTAAGTAAGCCCCGAATAGTAATTTACGGCTATTCTCCTGAGGACCACCAGAAGACGCGCCTCCTGAGGAGGAAGACATAGCCGTTGCAGGATTAAGCTTATCAGACATGTAAAGCCTCTCTTTCATCCTTCAGAGCGGCAGCCATTTCATCAGGCTTGTCTGCAGACCCGGATTGATAAATACTGCGAACAATATCGTCTGTATTGGTCTCTATGATTTTGATATCAGTAATGTCTGCTTTTCCCACTACTCTGCTTAATACATCCGATACATTTATATCTAGCGGTATCCAGACAGATGCCCCTAGATCGTTCTCCGCAGACCAAGTAACAGGCAACCCCTCAGTCCATAACTCAAGTTGCTGACGTTTCGTTGCATTTCCAAATTGAAATTGAACCTCACGTCCGGTTCCCCAACGCTGCTTCAGGTCTTCCAGTCCTCCGTCATAAATGATACGGCCATCATCAAGCATTATCACTCGGGAGCAAAGCGCCTCAATATCTTGCAGGTCATGTGTAGTCAGCAGTATGGTTGTCCCATGCTCGCGGTTCATATCTTTTAGGAATTCACGGATCTCTGACTTCACCACAATATCTAAGCCAATGGTCGGTTCATCCAGAAATACAATCGACGGATTATGAAGCAATGCTGCTACTAATTCACAACGCATCCGCTGACCTAGACTAAGCTTACGAACCGGACGATTCAGCAGTTCTTGCAGCTGCAGCCGTTCGACCAATTCATCCAGCCGTTTCTTGAAATCTTGTTCAGACACCCGGTAAACCTTGCGCAGGAGCTGGAACGACTCAATCACCCCAATGTCCCACCATAGCTGACTGCGTTGCCCGAATACCACGCCGATATTTTTCACGAATTTCTCGCGCTCCAAATACGGAACATAACCACCTACTGTCAGATTTCCGGAAGTCGGCACGAGAATACCTGTGAGCATTTTGATCGTGGTCGATTTCCCAGCACCGTTCTCGCCGATATAACCACAGATCTCCCCTTCAGGAATGGAAAAGGAAATGTCCTTCACTGCAGTCACTTCCGTATATTCCCTTTTAAACAAATCAGCGAAGGCCCCTTTGAGACCCTCGCGGTTTTTTTGTACTTTAAATGTTTTGCGTAAGTCTTGTACTTGAATAGCAGTCATATTGTACCTCACTAAGCTTAGAGTTGGTTCCCAGTACCCCATTATAATAGAAGAAGCGCAAAAGCACTACTTCAATCTTTACTTAGCCAGTCTTTCATTTAGCGAATGGGTGTCCTTCACAGCTTCTAAATGCCCTGAGCGAGCGACTTTAGTCCGCAAATATTTCTCGTTAAAAGAAGATACATCTCCCCATAACGCTACTCTTTTCACGGCATTCATCCCTGCAGCCTTGAGCGCATCCAATTTCTTCGGATTATTCGTGATCAGCGTCACTGGTTTGTGACGTAAAGTTTGCAGAACACTGATTGCTTCTTCGTAGTTTCTTGAATCATCAGCAAATCCCAACTCTAAATTAGCCTCAACTGTATCGTATCCTTCTTCCTGTAAAAGATACGCTAAAGATTTGCTGAACAGGCCAATGCCTCTTCCTTCATGATTCGCGAGATAAAATAATGCCCCAGAGCCATGCTCAACAATCATTTTCATGGATTGATGCAGCTGGAATCCGCAATCGCAACGTTTACTGCCAAAAATATCGCCAGTATGGCAGATGCTATGCATCCGGATCAATGCATCCTCAGACCCTTCGAAATCGCCATATACCAACACACTGGATTGTTGTCCTTCTGCTAAGTTCATGGATGGCAAACGTGAAATTAAAGCTGCCGTTGCTTTACTGCTATCCTCTTGAAGAAGCTCTGCATCCGTTGTATTCAGCCAGTTGTACCATTTAAAAACAACGGTCTCGCCGTCTAAATTCACGGGTAACGTGATGGGTCCAACCAATATATTTGTGGAATTTGCTAAAGGAATTCGCGTGATTTTATTCTGTAAAATAGAAGTGATTTCTGGTTTAATCATAATTACACCTTCCTCATTGTTCATCAATGCTTAGATAGAGCTAAGCATAAGGATAAAATATTAGTTAAATTATAAGTAACTATTTGTAAGTAAGTTTATCATTGTAATATAACTTCGTCAAGTTATAATATATCTTTAAATATTTATAATTACTTTATGTAAGTTTATGATATAATGAATGTCGAGGTGATATTATGAATGATTTCAACATGTGTCCTCGCTTTGAAAAAGCGGTAGACTTGCTAAGTAAACGTTGGGTCGCGCTGATCGTTTTCGTGCTTATGCCAGGGCCACGCCGTTTTGGTGAAATTGAGAGCTGTCTGTCCAATCTCAGTGGCAAGGTGTTATCTGACCGATTGAAGGAAATGGAAACCGAAGGCATTATAGAGCGAACTGTATATCCTGAAATGCCAGTACGTATTGAGTACTCTCTGACTCCAAAAGGCACAGCGCTTGCTCCTATACTTGGTGAAATTGGAAACTGGTCTACCGAATGGATTGAGCTTGGTATTAAGAAATGATTCCCGCTACACAACACAAAGAGCCCTAATTGTCCCGATCATGAGACAAGAGGGCTCTTTTTGGATTAACATCCCCTTTATAAGTCTTTTCGCTCGAAGCGAAGTAGACCTATTACAAAAGCTAACAGGGTATATCCTATCGCATAAATAATAAACATGTTTGACGGAACCGTATTAAAATCCAGCAATCCATTCATGCTGCCGAACAATCCCATCATTCCACTCATTTCATTAGCGCTGAACAGGACGGCGGTCATTTTCCGCTGTAAACCATCCACTGGCATAAGCAGTGCCATCATTCCTGACAGATTATTTAATGTGTCAAGAACATCGGGTTCTAATCTCAGCGATCCTCCGATCTTATCAATCATCCCACCTAACCAGCCCGCTCCATATAACATTGTCATAAAGACGCCATTCCCCACTGCTGAGAAGAATCCAGAACCCAGCATAGAAATCGTAATTAGCAAAGGCACTATAGAGGAGAACAGCAAAAATGATTTCAATAGGACTACGGCATCTCTAGGAACAGTTGCATGGATCTCAGTAATCCATAAAATAGAAATAAATAAAATCAGGGCATAACCAATCCCAAGCGTCACATATCCAAGCCAGCGACCTATGTACCATTTCCACCGCGGCAGCGGTCTTGGCAGTAAAGCCTGCATAACCCCTTGTTCCGCTTCACCTGCAATAGCTGAGAAGGAACTGAAGATCGCCAAAAAGGCGATTACAAAAGCGCCAAAAAAGAATCCAAGTGATAATATAAAAGCACCATTTGTAAAATTAGCTAAGAGATGCTCGCCACTGCTAATATCTGTTCTATTCGGTATTCCACTTTGTCCGATCGTATTTGCCACAAACCAAAATCCTATAAGAAAGACAATGGTCATAAGCAGTGTTAATATCATCACTCGTTTTCGCAGCAATTCCTTCCAGGTCATTCCCATGATTATTCTCATTCGTGTTCACCTCTGTGACTTAGGCCGGATACAGCACTCATAAACCAGTCTTCCAGACGTTCTTGCTTTCGTGAGACTTCATATAAGGTCATTCCTTGTTCAATAATTAACGTGTTCAGCCAGCCTACTTGCTCCTCATTCTCCAGTTCCGCTTCCAGCCAAACTGTGCTACTTTCCAATGTAGCTGGGATTGAAGCTCCTTTTTCAGATTGAGATCCAATATCCGCTGAAACTTTGATCTTAAGATCAGTACTATCCTGTAGCCAAGACAACAAAATAGGCGTAAAACCGCCCACTTTAAAATGCCAGCTTGTTCGCTTATTTAAGATCTCAGATACTTTCCCATGCCGCAGTATAACTCCGTTATTCAGCAGTGCCATACGGTCGCAGATGAGTTCAACATCCTCCAGTAGGTGAGAGTTAAGAAATATCGTAACTCCCTTCTCTTTTAGCCTCTGCAAAATATTCCGAACTTCCTGACGTCCAATCGGGTCTAGCGCCGATGAGGGCTCATCCAGAAAAACGATGGCCGGATTGTTTACAAGAGCACAAGCAAGCCCTAATCTCTGCTGCATCCCTTTGGAATAATGTTTCACACGATCCCGTCCACGGTTTCCAATTCCAACTTCCGCTAGAAGCTCTGGAATTCTTTTATCGGCTACAGATCGCTCTACACGGCACAGCTTGGCATGCAGTCTTACTACTTCTTCCCCGGTAAGCCATTCTTGATAGCGATATAATTCCGGTAAATATCCGATTTGAGACTTGGCTTCAAGTGAACCGATCTTATGGCCTAATAGAGTAGCACTACCACTCGATGGACGAATGAGACCTACCAACATTTTGACAAAGGTACTTTTCCCCGCACCATTAGGGCCGAGGAAGCCAAAGGCTTCCCCTTTCCCAACAGTAATCGTTACATCACGGCAACCACGTCCGTTATCATATTCTTTGGTCAAAGACTTCGCTTCTATTGCAGCAGCCGTCATTATTCAATCAACTCCTCTAGCTTCTCTAAGAATACAGCTTTATCTGTATACACGCTTCCCCCGTTGAAATCGAACAATTGCCCGTTCTGTACCCAAATGGCCGAGTATACAATCCCTTGACTATATTCATTCTGATTCAGTAGAACCGTAGTATCTTTAATCTTTATTTGATCGGTATTCAGGCCTTTTACCAGTGGCAGAGGAATTTCACCTGATAAAATGCGGCTCTGCTTTAAGCTGGATTTCAGATAATCTGGCAGCAATGGAAAATCGATTATAGCTTCCAAAGCTTCATCAACCTTTATAGTTGGATCTACAGTAATTAAAGGAGTCTTCGTCTGTGTAAGATTAGCCCATTTATCATTATCCATCGAAAGATCATAATTCACGATCTCCGAAAGATCTAATTTAATTTCTTTCCCATCTATGGCTTCTGGAAGAAGCTGTTTTGCACCCAATCTTTTCATTGCTTTATTAACCGCTTCAATATTAAGCTTCAAGGTTATTTCTTGTGAATTGGTTATATATGCGCTCTTCACATTCTTGAGCAAAGTTCCGCTTGGAAGTGTAAAACCTAGAGTCTCTTCCACCTGATCTAACGGAATAATCCCTTTATTTGAACCAAAGGTACTTGTAAACACACCAAATTTGTTCATAGCTTCATTCATGGATTGACTTTCATTTACCTGATAAAAAATATCCCGAATATCATTTTCATTCACAACTGTAACTTCTTCCATCCTAAACTGATTCAGCAGCGATGCCATAGCCGTATTTCCTACTGGAGTTCCAAGTATAACCGCAAAGATCGCGGCACCTGCCACTGCTACTCCCCACTTACGCCGACGATTCATGCGAGGTCGCTTGGATCGGCGATTAGTTATCGGATTGTCATCTGTAGATTGAGGCTGGCCCATTTCTGGGTGTGGTTTATCATCATCTTTCATAACATCCACTGCCAACTGCTGACTCCACACAGCCCATTTAGGACTTGCATGCTCAGACGCTAACTTGTTTTGCAATTTGGCCCAGGCTTCATCTGTATATTGTTTATTATGATCTTGATTTAGCGGTTGTTTAGTCATTAGTAAACCCTCCTAAATAATTTGGAGCTTCGTTTATCTCGGTTTGTTAATCTGACTGAGATAGTGATTTTGCTGCATTTTGTCTTAACCTCAGGGTCGCACGGTGCAGTAATGTCCCTACTACGGGAGGTCTTAGACCAAGCTCGCCTGCTATTTCCGCATAACTGTAACCAGAGTATCTAAGCAGAAGCGCTTGTCTATCCCTGTCAGGCAGCTCGTTCAACCATTCATGAACATCCTCCTGATCCAGCTTACTGATTAAGACTTCCTCTCCTGAAGGAGGTGATTCCCCCACTTCGTATAACTGTTCTTGTTTATTTTGCAGCCGCCGTTCCCTTGCTTTTTTGTCTAGATAATCATATCCAATACGAGTAAGGACTCTATGAAGCCAGGCACCCAGCGCTGCTGGATCATCTGGGGGGTTACGATACAATCTCAGAAAAACTTCTTGTGCCAAATCATCTGCTGCCGACTCATCACGAACCAAAGCGGTCAGCTTACGTCTGACAATAGGATAATGTTCATAGAATATTGCTTTAAAAATTTCAGATTCCGGAATTTCCATCTTGTAAATCCTCCTTATCAGCTGCAGCTATAAGTAAGACGACTATCAATGCATTTTTGTATCAAGATTACGTAAAAAAAGACAGCCCCTAAATTAATAAGGAAACTGTCTTTTAGTGTTTACCTAATTCGAATGTAACGATTAAGAATCTTTTTTGATAAAATACTTCGTTCCAGCCTAAGCTCCCAGAGCTGCTCTTTCCACTGAAACTGTTGCTCTGAATGTTCATTCTCACGTAGCTTCTCAAACAGCTTCATGATCATTATGTTAATGGCATCAAATCTTGACCATAATTCTATTACACTTTCTTCTTGAATCTGAGGACTTTCCGCTGCTGCACTAAGATTCTTTAAGCGCTCAATGATGTCAGCCTGCCACTGTCCATCTTTAATCGCCTTGGCGTAATTTAAAAGATCCAAATAATCATCGACTGACATGTGTACCGACTCCTTTGCCTACTTATACCAAGTATTATACTAGGCATTATCTATAAAGCAACCCTTTATCTCTGGACACAGCAAAAAAACAGGACTGGTATAAGAACCAGCCCTGTTTAATGAATTTAACATGATCAATTTAGTTATAACAGCTTTTGAATATCATCTTTAATTTGCTCTGATTTTGGACCAAATACGATCTGCACAGCCCCTTGACCCAGTCTCATAACACCGGAAGCTCCGAGCTGTTTCAATGCGGAATCTTTAACGGCTTTTTCGTCATTAACAATCAGACGAAGGCGTGTGATACATGCATCGATATTGCGGATGTTCGATGGACCGCCGATGTTCTCAAGAATTTGAGCAGCTTTAGAAGACGATGAAGGCGTTCCATTACCTCCAGGTGGTGCTAACAGACTTTCTTCATCATCATCTTCACGTCCAGGTGTTTTTAGCTTGAACAATGAGATAATAAAGCGGAATAGTACATAATACAAGACGAAGAATCCAAGACCCACAGGAATAAGTATCCATGCATTAGTAGACAGTTTCAGGTTTACAAGATAATCGATCAAACCTGCGGAGAAACCAAAACCAAGCTTAACATCTAAAATGTACATCAAGGCCATGGAGAATCCTGTTAATAAAGCATGAACTCCATACAAGAGTGGTGCTACGAACATAAAGGAGAACTCAAGTGGTTCAGTGATCCCTGTTAAGAAAGAAGCAATGGCAGAACCGATGAAGATGGAAGCAACCATTTTACGTTTTTCCGGTTTAGCTGTATGAATAAATGCAAGTGCTGCCCCTGGAAGCGCAAACATCATAATTGGGAAGAATCCAGTCATAAACATCCCAGCAGTTTTATCTCCAGCGAAGAAGCGGTACAAGTCACCATGCACCAGTTCACCAGCCGCATTCGTAAAATCACCAATTTGGAACCAAGCAATCGTATTAAGCACGTGGTGAAGACCAAACGGAATCAGCAAGCGGTTAGCTGTACCGAAGATGAATGCTCCAACAGCCCCCAGTGACACAACCCAGTTCCCGAAGTCACTAATAACATCTTGTATCGGACTCCAGATCATACCTACAAATACAGCAAGAACCATCATAGAAGCTGCCGTAATGATTGGGACAAAACGTTTACCTGCAAAAAATCCGAGCCAATCAGGCATTTTTATATTGTGATATCTCTTGTATAAGAATGCTGCCCAAGCACCGGCAAAAATACCACCAAGCACACCCATGTTCAATACAACATCATCATTGATGAAAGAGAACTGAAGCGGTACGATAAGCAGAATCTTGGTCAGTACCATGTAAGAAATTACTGCTGACAAAGCTGCTACGGCGTCACCGGCAAATCCAATGGCAACCCCTACCGCGAAGATTAAGGCAAGGTTACCGAAGATCGCATTCGCTCCGGCGTTTAGAAATGGCGCAAAGTATTGATTCAGGAATCCACCAATGGTCGCTCCTAGCGGAATATCTTTTTCGTAGTTAAGCAAACCAAACCCTTGAAGAATAGCTGCCGCCGGCATGGTTGCAACAGGAAGCATTAACGACTTACCTAGTTTTTGTAGAAAAGCCAACATTAAAAATCATCCTTTCGGTTCAATAGTAGTAGTGCTCTATAAACCATTTACTTTGAAGCCACGGTAAGAATCAGATCCTGTCCTGCTGTAACCTGACCATAATGTCCGCTTACTTGAGGTGGATTCTCCTCTGTACTGGTCACGATTACAGGCGAAATTGTGTCACAACCTGCCGCGCGAATTACGTCCAGATCAAATTCGATTAGGGTTTGACCTGCTTTTACTTGATCTCCAGAGGTTATATGACTGACAAAACCGTTGCCCTTGAGGCTGACAGTATCGATTCCGATATGTAATAGCAATTGCATACCGGAGGAATGTTCCAGAATGACTGCATGACTCGATTTCACGATATGAGCAACCTTACCGTCAAAAGGCGCTTTCAAAATTCCCTCAGATGGTTTTATTGCAATTCCGTTACCCATATGACCGCCAGCAAAGGTTTCATCCGGAACCTGTGCTAGTGGAACTGACTCCCCGCTGATTGGTGCCATGATTTCGATGGTATGTTCAGTATGTTTCTCTTCTTTTTTTGATTTCCATTTGGAAAACATATGCTCCACTCCTCTTAAGATGTTAATTTGATTTCACTAAGGTCTGAAATAACCGGTGCAAATGCATGGCTAGAAAACATAGTTCTTCTTCCGGGATTTCGACTTCAAGCGACCTTTGCATTACTTTACCGAGCTTTTGAGCCAGCTTGTATTCCTCTTTGTATTCTTTCTTAATATGTTTCACAAAGGGATTATCTATTAGTGATCCTTTTAAAATACGTTCCAGCGAAAAACGCAAGTGGATCATTAATCGGATATGATTCATACTGCCATGCTCAAAAGTTATCTTTCGTTCTTGCTGAATCATGTCTAGAAGCTCATTGACAATATTAGAGGCCTTGACTAACTGACCAACCGATACATTATTAACTGCCGAATACACATGATAAGTAAGAAATCCAATCTCATCTTCGGGGATTTGTACTTGAAATTCAGCATTGATTTTCTCCGATGCCTTGTAAGCGATCTCAAATTCCTTCGGAAATGACATTTTGGTTTCTTGCAAAAACGGATTAATAATATCCATCCCGTTGCGCAGACGGTAGATGGTGAACTGTATGTGGCTCGGGAGTGCCAGATAAATCTTGTCGTTTAACTTGTCAGGAAATTGACTTTGGATATCTGCAATTATCTCATCAGTTATTTTCATAACCTTGGGATCTATGTCTTCCAGCAAAACTTGATATTGGCTCCAGGCTTCGCGATCTTCTAGACGAAACAATTTCTCAATCCGAGCATCATTTCCTTCGATCACACCAGAACCCTTCACTGCAAATCCAATACCTTTGCCAATGATGACATATTCCTTCCCGTTTTTGCTTCCCTGAACCATTACAACGTTATTCCCTATTACACGCTGTACTTGAAATTGCTCGATCTCTCGCGACAAGCTCATCACTCCTCTCCCTAATTATCGTCAAATTGGAACAAAAAAAGCCAAGAATTGTCTAATGGAAATAAAGACAATTCTTGGCTCATGCCCTTAACGGTAACACGCCACTAAAATATAAATGATCATTTATGAACATATCATAATTCATGAACTGCTAACTCGTCAATGGTAAATTTAGAAATGTCAAGCGGAGCTCCCTTTACACCAAACAACTCCTTATAAAAACTCTTCCACGCGAGGAAGCTTATCTTTAAGCTGGCGGACGTTAGTCTCAAGCCTCAGAATAACCTCTTCCAATTCTTTTGGATCAATGCCTCGGGAAACAGGTACCTGGATTACCTCTGTTTTGGTTTCTGCCTTTAATTCCCGCATTTCCAGCTGCTGCTCTTGCCATTTATCCATCAGATCAGCGATCGTCGCATAGAAACGTTCGTAATCCTTGATTACGCTGTCCAGAAATGTATCTACTTCCTCCGCATCGTAGCCACGCAGCTTCATGCTGAATTCTTTTTCATGTATGGTTAGAGCGTCTAATGTGATGCCGAGTTGACTGAACAGCTTCCGCTGTTTGTCTAACCGACGTTTCATATGTTCATCCATCTTTTGCTACCTCCAAGTATATACTGCAATCATCCGGCAGTAACCATTATAACAGGGTGAGAGCATCCTGAAAATATTACTATAGTTGCAGTTCTAATAGTTGTCCACAACAGCTTTATTCAAAATGCCTAAGCAGCGGTCAAGATCTGTCTTTACCTGCTTTTTATATAACTTTGCTTTCTCTTCTCCATCTGAAGTGAAATGGTAAAGTACGATTTCTTGGAAATCCACTTTAGGGTCATTGCCTTTCAGCTGCTTGGTACGATATAAAATCCCTTGCTGCACCAGCTCATGCAGGGCGCGATAGATTTCACTCTGTGGAGGGGAATAACCATGGGCTTTGAAATCCCGACGTAAATCCTCCAGCATTTGATATCCGTAACCGCGGTGTTGTTCTACCATTGTTATAAGATACACCTTGATAAACGCTCGTTGAGCAATCATAAACGCCATATAAACCCTCCTCATGTTGTAAATGTTGTTGGCTAATCTTTCCTTCTATTACTCTAGTATAAGCACTATTTTCCAACTTTCACAACCTGAAATTTGATAGAGGGTTCACTTATTCCATTGTTTATAGAGATTTGGTGGTATGTAGGATGATTTATGTGGATGTGAGCAGGGAGAGTGTAGTTCTTTCTGGTCTTCTATTGTGAATTTTTCATATGATGAAAGTACGGAATAAACGGTTGTAAATCGTTGATTTCGTAGAATGATTCCTCGAAGAAGTAGGTCCGCATACTTCAGCACGCCCCCCTCCCATTCTTTGTTTGGTTTGATCGGTTTTGCT
Source organism: Paenibacillus sp. FSL R5-0636 (assembly GCF_037974255.1). Lineage (NCBI taxonomy): Bacteria > Bacillati > Bacillota > Bacilli > Caryophanales > Paenibacillaceae > Paenibacillus > Paenibacillus sp. FSL R5-0636. Next base: position 3,136,615 of record NZ_CP150232.1, on the reverse strand, counting down.
CGTTCGAGCTACTGTTTTTGCTTGTTGGAGCTACTTTCGGACCCAGTTGACCCTATTTGCTGCTTTTCCCCACTTTTGCTGTGCTATCGGACCCCATGGGCTCTATTGGCATAAAAAGTAACATTTATACAGCTATTCTTGGGGAATAGCTGCACTGGAGTCCGAAACTACTCTGTAAAAGCTTAATATTTGCAAATAGCGTCTTCTGGGTCCGAAAGCTTCAGCGAGAACCAAACTCTATCTGAATCCACATGCTTCAGCACGCTCCCCTCCCATTCAATGTTTGATTTGGTCAGTTTTGCTCGTTCGAGCTACTATCGGACCCCATTGACTCTATTCGCTGCTTTTACCCACTTTTGCTGTGCTATCGGACCCCATGGGCTCTATTGGCATAAAAAGTAACATTTATACAGCTATTCTTGGGGAATAGCTGCACTGGAGTCCGAAACTACTCTGTAAAAGCTTAATATTTGCAAATAGCGTCTTCTGAGTCCGCAAGCTTCAATAGAACATCGATCCACAAAACGAAACGCAAAAAAGCGATCCTCCAGTTATTGAAGAATCGCATTCCAAGTAGCCTCTCCTAATCACTATTTCATAGCGTTTTTCTCCATAAATTCATCCTTCGTCAATCCAAACAACAGTAAGTCTAAATACTGTCCATTTGTATAAATTACTTTCCGGCGCACGCCTTCTTGGACACAGCCCACTTTTCTGAGCATAGCTGCTGAGGGTTCGTTACCTTCGAGCGCACATTCGTTAAACTTGTTGAGTCTTAGCTCCAAAAAAGCATACTTCAACAGGATGTTGATAGCTCTTGTCCCATACCCCTTACCTCGATGATCTCTATCCACTTGCACGCCTATACTGAACGTACCATTTTTCTCGTCTATGCTATTAAGATTTACTCCACCCACATATTCGCCATTTAGATTCTCGATCGTAAACATCAGCCGCTGTGATGAGAATTCTGCAAATGTATCTACAAATTTTCGGGATTCAGCTATGGTAGGTGGTAGTTCAACAGTACACTCTAAAAGTCGCCGCGCTGGTGTATCGAAACGGTTGATGTAATGACCTTCCCAATCCTCTTCCTGAACGGATCTTAGTCTTATTTTCTCATCCTGCCAAAAATAATGAGTGTAATCTACCTCTCTCATCTTGTACCTCCGAGTTTAATAATTTAGAGATTATGATAACACATCTACAGGATTATATTGGTATAGTATTTTTAAAATCAACTTTACGGTTTAAAAGCATAGTATTATATATTCATAAAACGCGATTCCCGAAATCATCTGAAATAGAGGTATATACTATGAATGAATATCAATTGATTAGCGATTATAAACACATCGATAAATATAAGCTTAGCTTCAATTCTTTAGCCCAATCAATCTTTGGTATTGATTTTAAACCTTGGTATGAACAAGGGGGCTGGAATGACAAATATATTTGTTATTCCTTTATCGATGAAGATCACGTCATTGCGAATGCATCTATTAATAAAATGACTATTCTCATCAACAAAAAAGAATACAACGCCATCCAAATTGGGACGGTGATGACACATCCTGATTATCGTATGCAAGGTTTATCCAGAAAATTAATAGACCACATTATCGCTAAGTACGAACATGAATACGACTTCCTCTACTTATTTGCTAATGAGCGCGCTTTGGATTTTTATCCTAAATTCGGGTTTGAACGCATGCAAGAAAGCAGCTTTTCACTTAAAGTTGCTCATCTTAGCAATCAGCCAACTACAACCTACTCTGTGCGGCCTTTATCTATAGGTAACCCCGTTGATTTTAGCATGATCAAAAATTTCGCAGTCAAAAGAACACCGGTATCCTCCGCGCTAAGTGTGATAAATAATGAACATCAGCTGCTGTTTTATTTTATTCTTCCTTTTCATGATTCCTTTTATTATATTGAAGAGGCTGACGTTATTGTGATCTTTAAACATGAGGATCATCAGCTTCATATTTTTGATATTATCAGTACAACAAGTTTTGATATCAACACAGTATTGAAAAGCATTATTTCTCCGGAAACTGAGGTTATACATTTTTATTTCACACCAGATTATCCAATCGATCAAGTTAAGGCAGAATTAATTTTCCAAAGTGAAGATACCTTATTTATACGTCCGCTATTAAAAGAACTCCCTCAACATTTCATGTTTCCTATTACCTCTCATGCCTAGTTAACGAAAAGAAAGGCTGCCACATGGCAGCCTTTCTTAATCGTGCATAGGAATATACATACTCTGTATCTCTTGTACTCCAGGGACAAATCCTAGATTTAAATAAACAGACTCCGCGTCATTACCTTCCATGACATATAACCTTAGGATCGGATACTTATCTTTCAGGAGATTAAGTCCTCTTTTCAACATCCGTGTAGCAATCCCTTTTCCTCTGTAAGCAGGTATTACACCAATACTGTAAACTGCTGCGTAATCATCTTGTAAACCCAAGAGACAATTCGCAATTAGCTGTCCCGATTTCTTATCATACACAAGCGTGGACGCTGTAAGTAATACTTCATTTGTATAATTAGGTTCTTCACTTGGGATAAAATCTTCATAAGAGAATTTCTTTCTTCTTGTTGCCTCAAGACTTCCATCAAAGCTCGCATAGTTACATTCGGCGATCTGCTCTTCAAGAATAAATCGTTTAGCGCCCATACCATTATCTTCGATCTGAGGACTTTCAATCCTTAACTCTTCGTTCCATTCGACCTCAAAATGATCTGTAGGACGGTGCATCCAACGGCATCTGAACTCATCAGGCCAAAACCCTGCCCGCGCAAATAATTGAACCTGGTCTGGCAGAACCTCGAAGGTTTTTATAGGTTTTGTGCTATCTGACCAATAAATCAAAAGCTTTTTTAATAGCTTCAGCACCACAAATGTATCGTTAAAAGGTGGAATAACAAATAAATGATATATCCGATTAGGCGACATCCTTACTCCACCTATTTTTGACTCCCCTCTATAGATCCAAAAAGCGTTTCTTTGGGCAGAATTGAACCCTTCTTCTTTAAAAAAACCATTATATTGCATATTATAATAAATGGAACAGTACAGTCCCCATTCTTCCGAGTCTGCCATACGAATAGAATAATCATTATTTAAGTCATATGAAATCTCGTATTCAGACCATGCCATTAATTGCATTTACATTTCCTCCTCGCTAGTCCTATCACCTTCTGTATTCCATAGTATCACTTCTTAAAGTAAATGTTTGGTAATAAACTGTTATATTAATCTTTTGCCGATTTAAAGCAAATGCTTTTCTTTTATTTTAGAAACGGCTTGTACCCGGTTTTTAACCTCAACGATTAGCATAGGGCTGAAAGATTCTCTCAATTGCGGTATGCAAACTTAACCAGAACCGTACAAGATGGTTATCTGCAAGTTCCAGTGACAACCATGCAACCTCATCGGAATGAGTGCGAGCCCATTCAGCCGCAAGTGTCGTTTTTCCAAATCCAGCTGAGGCGGCAATAAGCGTTACTTTAGCACGGTTTTCATCCATGAGTTTGGACATTAATCTTATGCGCTGAACATAATAAGGAGCCTGCTTTGGAATGGTGACTCGTGAGGCAATTATAGATTGTTGAGAATAAGTGAGCGCACGTTGGTTCGGTGTAGGAGAATTCATTGGAACCTTCCTCTTTTTAAAAAATTCAATTTTTAACCATCTATTAAATACTAACATAACATTGTAGCTTTCTGACGTCCAATATCTAAAAAAAAGACCGCCAATTGGCAGTCTTTTTTCTAATATATTCTCGAGCATAACCAAAAAGCAGAACCCACTGCGAGAATGCCTGCCATAGTTACAAACAGGACATACCCTTTCTTTGTTCTAGTAACGGCGTGCTTATCATAAAACTCTGGTTTTCGAACAATTCCAAACCATAGATCAGCAATTAAATTCACGACTACTAAAGAAAAATTCTTTAATTTACTCATGTCATCTCTCCTTCTACATGTAAGGATTCATCTCTCTAACCCTTCAAGCTCTGAGCAAAACCTGACCTCCATGACGGGTAAGATGGGCTCCATCCGTAATCCATTCGAGCTTTTGTATTGGACGCCCCCCGTTCCCAGCCTTCTCTGCCCATTTGCGAAGCAGGTCCAGGAGCTCCCAAGAGTTCTGAAAAAACAGGCATCCAATCTATTCCTCGCGCAGGTTCATTGTCCACAATATTGACTGGACCAGAAGGCCAGTTCAGAGCAAGCGCCGCCGCGTTAGCTGCATCCTCCACATGAAGGAATGACGTAACTGCTTCTGTTGCTGTCAGTCTTCCATGCCGAATTTCTTCTGTCATTAATCCTGCAGAATTATACCAAGTCCCTTGGCCGTACAACATTCCGTACCGCAAAATCACATGATTAGGAATCTCAGCGACTGCTTTTTCAAGGGAGCGGATACCATCAATGGTTCTCATCCGTAATTCAGAAGCATTAGTATCTAATGGAGTATTCTCCGTGGCAGGTCCCTCACCAGCTTCATATGCCCAAGAGATACTTTGGGCAATGATCTGTTCAACCCCGGATGCCAATGAAGCATCGACAATATTTCGTGTTCCTTCTATTCTTATCCTTGAATTATCTGCAAAATTCCGCTGACTTAGTGAAGTCAGCTGATGAATCACCACTTCAGGTTGAGCTGCGCGAATAGCCGCAAATATAGACTCACGCTCATACACATCCGCGATTACCGCTTGTGCCCCAATGCTCTCAAGGATTGTTTTGTTTTCTTCTTTATGGGTCAGACCGATAACCTCATGCCCCGCTTGAAGTAACTTAGGAAGCAATAGCCGTCCAATCACACCTGCAGCACCTGCAACAAAGATTTTCATCTATTCCCTCCTTTTTGCTGTACCGTATCTTATGGCATAGCTAGAGTTAAAGCATAATTTGAATGATTATCCATATGATACCACATATGCAAAAAAGACTGCACCTCACAGCATGCTAAGAGGTGCAATCTTTGAGTTGAATCATTATCATAAAGTGTTTTTATCCAAAAATAGCAGCTTGTCTTTTATAAAGATCTTCCAATACCAAGCAAGCCATTGCTTCAACAACCGGCACGATTCTCGGACAGATACATGGATCATGTCTGCCCTCCGTTTTAATCTCTACTTCTTCACCATTCGTGTTTATGGTCTGTTGAGTAACAGAAATCGATGATGTAGGTTTTACACTTATTCGAAAAATAATTTCTTCTCCTGTGCTAATTCCGCCTATAATCCCACCGGAATGGTTACTAAGAAATCCATCCTTATTCATCGCGTCATTATGTTCACTTCCAAGCATAGAGGCCGCTTCGAATCCAGCTCCAAACTCTATTGCCTTTACAGCACCGATAGATAACATCGCTTTAGCTAACTCTGCATCCAATTTATCAAATACGGGTTCTCCAAGACCCGGAATAACCCCTCTAATCCGACACTCCACGATACCTCCACAGCTGTCTCCAATCGAAGCTAAGTGTTCAATTTTTTTAATCATTTCAGCTCCTGCCTTAGCATCACAGGCGCGGACTGCATTTTGTTCAATGACATCTTCATCAAAGGTTTGGCACTTAATCCCTCCGACCTCTTGCGTGTAGGCCAGTACCTCAACTCCTCTTCTTTCAAGCAGTTTCCGAGCGATCGCTCCGCCAGCTACTCTTGCCGCTGTTTCCCTGCCTGATGCCCGCCCACTGCCTCTATGATCGCGAATTCCGTATTTCTGCAAAAAAGTATAATCCGCATGGCCGGGTCTAAATGAATGCTGAATATCGTTATAGGCCTCCGGTTTCATATCTTTGTTGTACAGGACCACAAAGAGTGGAGTTCCGGTTGTTTTCCCTTCGAATACTCCTGATTGTATTTGCACAACATCATATTCCTTACGCGGTGAAGTTACTGAGGACTGGCCTGGTTTCCTTCTATCCATCTGTTTCTGGATATATGCTTCATCAATTTCAACATTAGGTGTAACTCCATCCACTATGACCCCAACCGCTGCACCATGTGACTCTCCAAAGGTAGTAATCTTAAATACTTCCCCAAATGTGTTACCTGCCATAATATTCAAACCTCCATTGCCGACTCTTTTATTATTTATCTATCCAAATTATAATAAGATTGTTGCAATTAATGAAATCACATTTTCAATAGACTGTCATAGAGGTGATCTATATCAAATTCTTTAATCTTGAATGGTATCGCATTTTTTTATATACGGCTCGTTACAAAAATCTAACAAAGGCTGCAAATGAATTGCATATTACACAGCCATCCGTAAGTTATGCCATTAAACAAATGGAGGATTCTTTAGGGCTCAAATTATTTCATCGTTTATCTAAAGGTGTAGAGCTAACTGAGGAGGGACTGGCGTTATTGGAATATGTTGAGCCCTCACTAGTCATGCTGGATTCTGCACAAAAGCATCTTCACAATCTAAAGCAGTTAAACGAAGGAGAAGTTCGGATTGGAGCGAGTGATTCCCTTATTAAAAATCTTTTGCTTCCGCAATTGAACGCATTCCACAAACAATATCCCGGTATACGAATTCGGCTATCACACGGAAAAACGCATGAGATCACCAAACGTTTGAAAGAAGGCGAAATAGACTGTGCGCTCGTCCATATGCCTATTGACGATCCACAATTAAATATTCAGACGCTTGCCACCCTTGAAGATTGTTTTGTAGTGGGACGAGCCTTTCAGCAACTGGCAAACCGTTCGCTTACGGCAAAAGAACTTGCAGAGTTACCTTTTATTTTATTATCCCCAGAAAGCAGCACCAGACTGTTTGTTGATCATTGGTTTGCTGGTAAGAGTTTGTCCGTTAAACCAGATATAGAGCTGGGCAGCATCGATTTACTCTCTGAATTCGCAAGACTTGGTTACGGGGTAGCGTTTATTAGCCGTTCTTTTGTAATTGAGGAGATTCAAAAAGGAGAACTTTTCGAGCTGCAATTAGATGATCCGCCTCCACCCCGGAATATAGGATTCGCAATCCATCGCGATATGAGGTTATCCGTAGCAGCTGATTCTTTCGTCCGCATGCTTCGTATCCTTGATTAAGATCGTGCACGTAGCAGCACATATGGACACTGCGGAACGGGGCGATTTCGTAGCTGCAAACCGGGGGCGTATGCTCAATAGGATAAGGGCACAGAGTCCGGGTGCGCTTACGTAGCAATATAAGGACACAGTGGAACGATGCACGTATGTATAGCAAAAGGACACAGTGATCGGGTGCGCATACATAGCAGTACAAAGACAACACGTGCGTAGCAGCATAAGGACTCTAGGGAACCCTGCATGTACCGTAACAGCATTAGGACACAGCGGAACGATGCACCTACAGCATAAGGACACAGTGATCGGGTACGCATATATAGCAGTACAATGACAGCACGTGCGTAGCAGTATTAAGGACACTGCGAAATGGGGCACGTTCGGAGTTGCAATCCGATGCGAATACTCTGTAGCATAAGGACACTGTGATCGGGCGCTTACGTAGCAATACAAGGACAGCACGCGCGTAGCAGCATAAGGACACTCCGAAACGATGCAGGTACGTAGTGGGAAAGGACACAGTGATCGGGCGTGTACGTAGCAGTACAAAGACAGCACGTGGCGGAGCAGCATAGGGACACTCCGAAACGATGCAGGTACGTAGTAGCAAAGGACACAGGGGACCTTAAACGCAATATTATTCAATATTTGGAGCCCTATCGGACCCCATTGCAGCTATTGGCATAAAAAACAGCAAATATGAGCCTCATTCTATAGAATAGCGTCCATGGAGTCCGAAATCCTGCTGCAAAGGCTAAAAATTAGCCAATAGCGTCCTCTGGGTCCCTATGCCTCAAAAGTGGATGAGTTATGGGGGATTCCGGGTGGCGCGATGGACTAATAACGCAAAGGAGCGATTCTCCATTAATCGGAGAATCGCTCCTTGTAACCTTTTACCGCTTTTAAAGCAGGTTATTATAATGTTTATATTTTATCGCGGTTGTAGACTTCAGCCGTCCGATCCGCTCTGTTAGCCATCGAATTTCCTAGTCTAGTGTCTTCGTTATAGACGCCTTCGTAACGCTGAGTATTCAGCGAACGGTTGCCGCGGAACACATCATGCGCTTGATAGCCGCGTCCATTATCATCGACTAGTACAAGGATTTTGCCGCTTTCCACATACCCTTCGTACTCTTTAGCCTCATCCTCAGGAATACCGAGTCCGATCAAGCCGCCGACTAATCCACCTGCGCCTGCACCAACTGCTGCACCTGTAAGGGTAGCAACTATAGGCCCTGCCGCCAGGATCGGTCCAATCCCCGGAATCGCCAATGCTCCGATCCCTGCTAATAATCCGGCAACGCCGCCAACTACACCACCTGTAGCAGCGCCTGTCGCCACTCCTTCTGGAGCTTTTGTGCCTGTATCCTCTGAGATGTTTCTAAGCTCATCACGATCACGTGTGATTACTGATATTTCATCATTACTAAATCCTTGATTGTGAAGTCCTTCAATTGCTCTGGTTGCTTCTTGTTCTGTGTCGAAAATACCTACGATTTTTTTAGTCACTTGAAGCCCTCCTTAGTAATTGTCTTCGCTAGTAATTACCCTTTAAACGGGAGACCAAACATCTAAGGGAAAATTTCAAGAGCATATGTACCATAAATTATTTTACGGGACGTGTACGATTAGTCGGAATGGCCTGTAATGGGTCATCTGGCCAATAGTGCTTCGGGTACCGTCCTTTCAAATCTTTTTTGACCTCAAAATAGGTCCCCCGCCAAAAACTTGCTAGATCAGAGGTTACCTGCACAGGTCGTCTAGCTGGTGACAAAAGATGCAGCAATACCGGCACCTTCCCCCCTCCAATTCGAGGTGTGTCCAGCTGTCCAAACATCTCTTGCAATCTTACTGCCAATACCGGGGCAGCAGGATTAGTATAATCTACGGGCACACGCGAGCCACTAGGAACAGATATATGTGTAGGTGCTTCCTTTTCCAGCATCTGCCGCTGATTCCAGTCCAACATCCCCTCAAGCGCCCGTGCTAACGGTACACGCTGAAGGTCGCGGAGGTTCCTCATACCCTGAAGATATGGCAAAAGCCATTCATCCAACGTAGCAATTAAAGCAACATCTGAGACATCCGGCCAATCTGAACGTAAGGTATGCATAAACATCAAACGTTCGCGAAGCTGTAAGGTTCCCTTCTCCCACGGTAGGATTTCAATGCCATCAGTAGCAATGACACTTAACAGTACATTTGCCGTTTCTTCCGCGGAGGGTCTTTCATGTGAAGTTTCTTTTAAGACTAACGCGCCGAGCATTGTGCGACGACGTTTCTTCACACTCCCACTTTCTTTATCCCAATACACATCCGCTTCCTCGGTGATGCGGTCTGCATGATAGGTAAGCAGTTGTCCTTCTTCTATCTCAGCTGCCAGCATAATTGCGCCCTGTGTAGCGCGATCATCGATCGAAGCAGCTACGATATAAGGTGACCGGGCCAGCGGTTGTCCTTCCCGCATGGCCGCCCCCCGACCGGAGGAGAGTAGAAACGCGCCATCGCCGCGTTTCTGCCCGATCCGGTCGGGATAGGCGAACGACAGAAGCAGCCCGCAGCGGCTGATGTCGTTCACGTTCTCGCCCGGCGCGGCTTGCAGCTGCGCCAGGAAAAGGCGGCTCTCGCGCTGCACAGCGCGCAGAGCTGCCGGGTCCGCTCCGCCGCTATCAGCGGAGCGCTCGAACCGGAGCAGCGCCTCAACGCGGAGCGTGAGGTCGCAATCTAGGGCCGCGGGACCCTTGAAAAGGTCCCGCTCTTGCAGCAGCGCCGCCAGCCGGCAGGCGAGCGGTGCTGCGCCAAGCTCTGCCGCGCGCAGCAGCATATGCGCGGCTCGCGGGTGCGCGCCAAGCGCGGCCATGCTGTGGCCGTGCGGCGTAATGGCGCCGCCGGCGTCCAGCGCGCCGAGCTGGCGCAGCAGCGCGGTGCCCTGCGCATAAGGCGCAGCGGGCGGCGCGTCAAGCCAAGATAGCGCGGCAGGATCGCGCACGCCCCACAGCGCCAGCTCCAAAGCAAGCTGCGCAAGGTCCGTCTGCATAATCTCCGGCACATTGTCATCCGGAAGTCGATTATGCTCCTCCTGACTCCACAGCCTGTAGCACACGCCTGGGGCTGTCCGTCCGGCACGTCCCCGCCGTTGATCCGCGGAGGCTTTTGATACCGGGACCGTCGCAAGACTCGGCATTCCTGTGCGTGGTGAGAATACCTGTGTACGGCGTTGCCCTGTATCAATCACCGTTCGCACGCCTTCAATCGTTAGACTTGTCTCAGCTATAGAAGTCGCAAGCACTACTTTTCGTTCACCTTGAACAGATGCAGCCACGGCTGCATCTTGGATATTTTGTGGCAGCTGACCATATAAAGGGCGAATAATTGCCGGAACTGGCAAGCTCCCATTTTCCAACTCACTTTGAGTTCTGCGTATTTCTCTTTCCCCCGGTAAAAAGACGAGAATATCTCCGGGTTGTTCAGCAAGCGCATGTCTCACAGCAGCTGCAGCAGTTTTTTCCAGTGGAAGATTCCCAGTAGTTGGCACATAGATTGTTTCTACAGGATAGGTTCTGCCCGGACAATTTACTACAGGCGCATCCCCTAGTAAAGCAGACACCCGCTCACTGTCCAAGGTAGCTGACATGATAAGAATCCTTAGATCCTCCCGCAACACAGCCTGTGCTTCCAGTGCAAGGGCAAGTCCCAAATCCGCATGAAGACTGCGCTCATGGAACTCATCAAAAATAACTAAACCCACATCACCCAAAGAAGGATCGCTTTGCAGCATTCTCGTTAATACTCCTTCAGTGACTACAACAATCCGCGTATTTTTGCCTACTTTAGTGTCATTCCGCATCCGATAACCTACCGTCTGTCCAACACTTTCTCCAAGGCAGGATGCCATGTAAGTGGCGGCAGATCTAGCAGCAAGCCTTCTAGGCTCTAACATTAAAATGCTTTTACCCGCCATCCAGGGTTCGTCCAAAAACGCCGGAGGCGTTCCAGTTGTTTTGCCTGCACCCGGTTCAGCGATAAGTACTGCTGCCTGCGCAGTGTTAAGTATGTTTTTCAGGTCAGGAAGCACCTGTATAATCGGAAGTTGTTTCATTCTATCTCTCCATCGTCTATAATCATATGTTATAATTTTCCTAGAAGTTATCTTAGATCATCTTCATCATGTGTGAAAAAACCTTAAAGATCAAGACTTACCATTCATACCCTCTATAATATTAATAAGGAGACTTACTATGATATTCGTAACAAAAGCTACAATTTCAGATCTACCCATGCTAACCAAAGTAGACAGCAAGATCATTGGCAATGAAAGCCGCAAATCGAAGATTGAAAAATATATCAATCATGAGCAGTGTTACGTAGCATCGCATAATGGAACGCTTGTAGGATTTGCTTGCTACGATACCACCTTTTTCGAATGTTGTTTTATTCAGCTGGTCATTGTGGATCCTGAGTTCAGACGCCTAGGCATAGCCAAAACACTCCTTAGCTACATCGAGGAACAATGCCCAACCCCCAAGCTTTTCACCTCTACCAATGAATCCAATACGATCATGCAGCAACTATGTCTTTCTCAAGGGTTTGTTAAAAGCGGAGTCATTGAGAATTTAGATGATGGCGACCCGGAATGGGTTTATTTCAAACAAATTAGATGAGCATACATGATTAGTTACACACAACAAGCAAAAAGGCATCTCTTCTGTCTAAAACGACCAAGAGATGCCTTTTATTTTACACTATTTATTCTGATGTCCAAATGACCGTAGGTATTTAGGCAGTAACCTAACCAGCATTAATCCTCTTCCTTTATCATCTGTCCGTGTATTTGAGCACTGTATTGCATAAAAGCAGGGTTACTATCCAAGCCGCGTTCACGCAATAACTCCTGTAGACGCAGTCTTTTCATAGACAGTTTTGACCGCAGAGCCTTGCCCTCACTGGTTTCTGCACCTCCGCTATTATGACACGCCGCTAGCAATCCTTCCAACGTAACACATTCAGCTCGCAGAGAGATTTCCTCAGGAACAAGTCCGGAGTTCTTCATGATTTTAAAAGACATCCGTAATTCTTCTGGCACACCTGATAAATCCTCAAGCTCCAGCGGCTTGCCATGCCCAGGTAAATCTCGAAATTCCCCGTTACGCATAGACTCCTGAATCCGCTGTTCAGCTAACCAAGACATCATCCCCATATACGCAGCCTCCTTTACCAATGCCACACTATTATCAACCCTACCTAATCAAAAGTATATTTTACGGAATTGCGTTAATTTTAGCATAAAAGACTTAGGATTTGCATCAAGGTGCTGGAATGCTTTCTCAGATCTTTCCTATGCTGTTAACTATAGGGATGGCGAGCTATTTACTCAAATGCCCCTTGTCCCACGTCACACAGTTGAATAACTCGGACTCCGTAACTATCCTATCGTATACAATGTATATTCTAAGTCCATAACCGCAACGTCAGCACACACTGGCCACCGTGAAACGTTTGGAACCATGAGCTCTTGCTCGTATACTACATCTTTTACACCCTCATTACATCTTCATTACATCTTGGTCGCCATAGATCGTTCGGACCCAGCAGCCCTTATTTCACAAATTCAGGCCTATTTATTCTGCTGTCGGACTCACTTGAAGCTATTCGCTCTAACACACCCTACTTTTGTTCAAAATCACAGCGATAAGCGCTATGCGGTCCGATACTTCTAATAAACACACCATAAACTCCAAATAGCTGTAATACAGTCCGCAGCGCCGATGTTTCCTCATCACCATGAAACGTTCGGACTCAGATGACCTTATTTCACAAATTCAGGTCTTTTTTCACTGCTTTCGGACTCAGGTGCAGCTATTCGCTCTAACACACCCTACTTTTGTTCAAAAACGCGGTAATAAGCGCTATGCGGTCCGATACTTCTAATAAACACACCAAAAACTCCAAATAGCTGCAATACAGTCCGCAACGCCGATGCATCCTCACCACCATGTAACGTTCGGACTCAGATGGCCTTATTTCACAAATTCAAGCCTTTTTTCTCTGCTTTCGGACTCAGTTGCAGCTATTCGCTCTAACACACCCTACTTTTGTTCAAAAATGCGGTAATAAGCGCTATGCGGTCCGATAATTCGAATAAACACACCAAAAACTCCAAATAGCTGCAATACAGTCCGCAACGCCGATGTTTCCTCACCACCATGTAACGTTCGGACTCAGATGGCCTTATTTCACAAATTCAAGCCTTTTTTCTCTGCTTTCGGACTCAGTTGCAGCTATTCGCTCAAGCACACCCTACTTTTGTTCAAAATCACAGCGATAAGTGCTATGCGGTCCGATACGATCAAAAATCAAACCAAAAACTCCAAATAGCTGCAATACAGTCCGCAACTCTGATGCATCCTCACCACCATGAAACGTTCGGACTCAGATGACCTTATTTCACAAATTCAGGTCTCTTTGCTCTGCTATCGGACTCAGTTGCAGCTATTCGCTCAAACACACCCTACTTTTGTTCAAAATCACCGCGATAAGAGCTATGAGGTCTGAAACGATCAAAAATCAAACCAAAAACTCCAAATAGCTGCAATACAGTCCGCAACGCCGATGTTTCCTCACCACCATGTAACGTTCGGACTCAGATGGCCTTATTTCACAAATTCAAGCCTTTTTTCTCTGCTTTCGGACTCAGTTGCAGCTATTCGCACTAACACACCCTACTTTTGTTCAAAATCGCAGCGATAAGTGCTATGCGGTCCGATACTTCTAATAAACACACCAAAAACTCCAAATAGCTGCAGTATAGTCCGATACATTAGAACACACTCGCCACTGTAGATGCTACGTTTATTCCGCCATTCATCAGTCATTTATCCCTGTCATCACTCCCTTTTCCCCGCCAACACTAACTCCGCACCGTACGCAAATCGAGCTCGTGGACTGCATGTGACCTTATTTCTCCCACTATTTCATCGCCCTCGATACCCTATAAGTTAGTCTTCAGCCCCATCGTGCAATTAACACAGGCGATTGCTATACTCTTTCTAACAAGACTCAACTCAATAAAAAAAGGACTACCACAGTAGTCCAAAGGAGAATATTCATGTTAGCTAACATCCAAAAAGAAGATCAACATTATGCTGCTCGTTTCGAACGCCAGTTAAAGCATTCTGCATCTGAGATTTGGTCCTACCTGACGGAGAATGAGAAGCTTGCCTTATGGTTCTCTGAATTAAGAATCGAAGACTTACGTGAAGGCGGACTTATAAAGTTTGATATGCAGAACGGAACGTTTGTGGATATGGAAATTACCGCGCTGCAGCATCAATCTGTTTTTGAGTTTACCTGGGCTGAGGATCTTGTTCGTTTTGAGTTATACCCTAATTCAGGAGGCTGTTTACTGGTCTTGAACGAAACACTACAAACACTCACCCCGCATACACCACGAGATCTCGCTGGCTGGCATGTTTGTCTAGAAGTGATCCAGCATCTTTTGGAAGGCACGACGCTGGAGTCACGGAAAGACGAATGGAACAAATTGTACGAGCATTACCGGGAAGCCATCTCGAAATTAGGATAACAAGGACTCCGCGCCGTCAATCACGATTTGCGCACCTGTAATATGGATAGATTCATCCGAAGCCAGAAAAGCAACGAGATCAGCGACATTATCCGGCTTGCCCGGTCCATCCGCCAAGGGTTGCGCTCCATCAGGGAATTCAATTGGAATGACGATTGCTTCCACATCTTCGCTCATTTCAGTGGTTTCATCTATATTCGTAGCAATAGCCCCAGGGCAGATCACATTTACACGAATCTTAAACTTAGCAAGCTCGAGAGCTGCCATTTTGGCAAAAGCCACCTGTCCAGCTTTGGTAGTGCTATAAGTAGACCATCCAAAGCTGGCAAATCTAGTGTTCCCATTAATGGAACTAGTAATAATAATACTGCCTTTCCCTTTATCTTTCAGATGAGGAATGGTATATTTCAGGGTCAAAAAAGTCCCCGTCAAATTCACCGACATCGTACGCTCCCAGTCGCTCAAGCTCAGTTCTTCTATCGGACCCACAGCGCCATTAATTCCCGCGTTAGCGAATACTACATCCACGCCTCCGAATTGTTCCACCGTACAACGTACGGCTTCCTCCATCTTTTTCTCATCCGAAGTATCTACCTCTATGGCCAGCGCGCAATCTTTTCGAAGCTTATTAAGCTTTTCTGCCAAGGAAGAGGTTCTTTCAAGATTTAAATCAAACAATGCTACATTTGCACCTTCCCGCGCCAGCTTAATAGCGGTAGCACGGCCAATTCCCGAGCCCGCTCCGGTTATAATCGCTGTTTTTCCAATAAATCTTTGTTTCTTAGATATGTTTGGGCTCATATGTAATCTCTCCTCTAATGTCTGTAAGATAAGTACTATGGATCAAGATTACCCAAATAAACCTGTAATGGAATCATCTCGTTCATAAATCTTCATAATTTAAGCACGCCGCACAAAAAAATCTCCCCATTCAATAAGATGAGCGGAGAGTTTGTTTCGAATATTTTGATTTTTTTGATTGTTTCGATGTTTCGATTATTTCAATTCAATTGTCCAGCTTGCGTACGTCCACTTTTACAGTCAGTGTGCCTGCTCCGCCGCGATATACCCCTTTTACAGGTACTATATCTTTATAATCCCGTCCATGACCCAGCTTGATATAACGCCAGTTCACTTCAACATTATTCGTCGGATCAAAACCAAGCCAGCCCGTACCCGGAATATGGGTCTCCACCCAAGCATGTGAAGCCTGCTCGAAATTGGCATTGCTGCTCTGTAGATCACCGACAAAATGATATCCACTAACATATCTGGAAGGCAGACCCACACTGCGGCAGACAGCGATCATAAGATGAGCATAATCCTGACAGACACCCCGCTTGAGCTTCAGGGCTTTTTTTACCGTTGTATTTACGCTTGTTGCCTCAGGATCATAGGTGAACTGTTCATAAATCGTCGAAGATAACCTCAGAATCCATTGATACATATCTTCAGCTTCACTAAAAGGGTACTGTGAGGCGAACTCTACCAATTCAGGAGTCACCTCGGTATAACGGGTCGGCAAAATAAACTCAATGTACCGGTTCTGAAACTTCTCATCATTTAGCAGTTTAACTTGCTCTTCAAGGCTGGTTCGCGGAAGATCGGTACCTTGAGATTTATCCAGTGTTACTACAGTAGCTTTCGTATGGATTACCATTTCCGTATGTGGCTTATTAACTGAATAGGCATGCACCCGATTACCAAAGAAATCCTCATACGTTAATAGATTAGCTGCCGGATATACTTCAACCTCGTGGTGATAACAGGATTGCCGATAGTTGGTGCGAGGGGTGAGTCTGATTTCATTGACACTGTCCGTAACTGGCTCTGGATAACTGTATGTGGTGGTGTGATTGATTTGAATCTTCATACAGATACTCCTTCTCGCCGAAAAAAGGCGCCCTCCATCGTTTTGCCCAGTCTCTGGCAAGATATTACGAGTGATTGCAGTACATCTTCCACCAGCTCACCGGACATTTCTTCTTTTTCCATATAATCCAGCTCTGCCTTCAGCTTTCCTGCTTGACGGATGACCTTCTCATGACCTGAGCCTTTTTCTGAGGAATCCAGTTCAAGTCTAGCTAAATGTTCTTCCAGCTGGTGAAAAGAAAAGCGGATCGAACGTGGAAATTTGGGATTCGCGATCAAAAAATCTAAAATGCTCTCCGGTGACATGGCATCTGCATAATAACGGCGAAACGCCTGATACCCACTTACGGATTTCAGCACAGCCTGTAACTGAATATAGATTGCATTAAGCTCTTTGAAACGGCAAGAGGCTATAACTGCCTGCAAAATACGCGTCGTATTCTCGGCCCGTTCCAAAAAACGGCCGCTCTCTATAAAGTGCCATTCATTCCCTCTAAGCATTACGGATTGTTCTGCTCCTAGAAACATAGCTGCACGTTCCTTCACCTGCTGGTAGAAATGATGTGGACCACTCATAATATCAGCAACTGACCGCTCACCAAGCCATAGATTAAAGCTGTTGACGACATCCCATAGCTCACTTGGAAGATGCTGACGCAGTGTGCGAAGATTATTTCTGGCATGATGTACGCAAGAGAATAATGAATTCGAATTGCCTAAATCAAGTGTAATAAAGGATAACACGTCCTGTTCAGAAAAGGTTTCGAACTGCTGTAAATATTCACTTCGAACCCCTAATGCATCGATAAGCCTCGACCATTTATGTCCTTCTTCCTGAAAATCCTCTTCCTGCTGGATATGATAATGTACATTGATTAGCCGCGCATGATTCTCTGCCCTTTCAATATATCGGCCGATCCAGAATAAAGCCTCCGCATTTCGATTCAGCATCTTTAGCCACTCCTTTATCCTCCAAATTGATGCTGCATATTTTTGATTCACAATCAAGGCTTACAAGATAATAGATCACGCCATAACCCAAGTATCCTTTACGCCACCACCTTGCGAGGAATTCACAACCAATGAACCTTCTTTCATAGCCACTCGGGTTAATCCGCCAGGTATGACATGCGGCTTCCGGTCTGCACCCATTAATACAAAAGCCCGAAGGTCGATATGCCGGGGTGCCATAGTGCCTCCCGACAATACAGGTGCTCTAGACAAGGACATAATTGGCTGTGCCACATAACGATCTGGATCAGCAATAATTTTCATTCGGAACTCGGCTAATTCTTCTTTGGTTGCCTCGCTTCCGATCAACATCCCATATCCACCGGATAATGAGGTTTCCTTAACAACCATTTCGGATAGGTTCTCAAGAACATACAGGCGTTCATCGGGTCTGGACAACAAATACGTCGGCACATTGCCAAGGATCGGCTCTTCATTCAGATAATAACGAATCATATCCGGTACATAGACATACATCGCTTTATCATCTGCAACACCGGTTCCCGGAGCATTAGCAATCGCTATGTTGCCTGCCCTATAAGCATTCATAAGTCCTGCTACACCCAGTAAAGAATCAGGTTGAAAGGCTAGCGGGTCAATGTAATCATCGTCCAACCGACGATACAGCACATCCACTCTACGTAGTCCGTTCATTTCTTTCAGATATATTTTGTGATCCTTTGTTACCAAATCTCGTCCTTCGACCAAATGTATACCCATCTGCTGTGCCAAAAAAGCATGTTCATAATATGCAGAATTGTATTCTCCAGGCGTTAGGAGTGCTATAACCGGATCTGACCTCCTTGATGGAGATAGACTACGAAGCACGGATAAGAAGCGATTTAAGCTATGATCTACATCTCGGATGGAGCTGGCAAAGGACAATTCAGGAAACAATTGATTCATAAGTGTTCTGCCTTTAAAAAGATAGGAAAAGCCGGAGGGTGTTCGCAGGTTGTCTTCAAGTACATAATAATGCCCATCGTGATGGCGGATCAGATCGATTCCTGAGGTGGTGATGTAAGCTCCACCGGGCACTCGCAGACCTGACATTTCTGGCCGGAAGTAACAGTTGGAAATAATCATACGCCTAGGGACGATGCCATCTTTAACAATGTATTGCTCATGGTAGATGTCATGAATGAACAAATTCAAAGCTGTGATACGCTGAATTATTCCAGCTTCTAGCCTCTCCCACTCATTCTTAGGGATTATACGTGGAATCATATCGAAGGGGATCGTTCGCTCCATAGGATGATCTTGAGCCGGATTGTAAAGCGTAAAGGTAATTCCTTCTTCCATCATCCTACGCTGCATTAAATTTTGCTTCCCTTGCAGCTCTTCGGAGCTCATTCCGGAAAACATGCGGTTCACATGTCTGTAGTGCGGCCGGACATTCCTCTTATCAGCATACATTTCATCGAAAAAATGCTGTAATGGATACGGAGACAGACCTGGCAGAGGATCTAATTTGGACATGAGCCCGACTCCTTTCGATAGATGTAATCTTTGTTAACAACTTATACTTTCATTTCAGAAAACATCCATGAAAATATTGGTTTATATTCTCATAATACGTAAATCTACTTGTTCATGTCAACATATATAACAGAGAAATGTGATTCCAGAGGTATTTGTATTTTTTGGAATCGCTTCCTTTCTCTCTTATATAGGTTGCCGGAGATGAAATGTACATTCATCATTGAATTGTATGCAGGAAGTGTGACAAGCATTACTATTATGAATTTTTCATATAATGTATTTTTTATATAGTTGCCTGCGGATGTGGATTCATTGAGTATGGTATAATTTGTTGCGATGGGAGAGTGACCTATGGAGCACAAATATACTATGTCAATTGAGCAGGAAGAGCTTAGGCGGAATCACATTTATCTGTTATTTGGTCTATCGGAAGCGGGGTCAATGAAGGTAGCCCTTAGTCATTTGGGTTATCGCCATTTAATACGAGTACTTTCATTTAATGAGACATTCTCTGCTGGACCGTTGCGTGAATTACATAATAATGAAGGCTATCATACCCGTGAGTTATGGTTTCAGGAACGATTTCCGGATCATGGTTATCATCTCAATCCCCAGCACAAACTGGAAGCCGTGATACAGACCTTAAAAGAAATTCCCGAGGACAAAAAAATCACTATTTGGTGCGGAGACAACTCCCATGATCAGACAGGTTTACGATTTGCGCTTTCTATTCTTAATGAGAGGACGCAACCTATTCATGTTATTGATCCCGTCAAGGCTTATAGGGAGATTGCCGCTCCATTTGAAATCGGATTATATCCCAGAGCACTTAGTCAGCTCCCAAACGAAGCTGTGCATAAAATTATAAAAATCACCGAAAACACATCCCCTGTCACCTCCGCTCAAAGAAAACAGTATGAACTAGAGTGGCAAAAAATCAGCAACACCGAGGATATGCTTAGAGTTTGGGTTGATGGCCAGCTTATGAATGTTCCCGAGAGTTACTATGACGAAGAAATTCTTTCTTTAATTCTGCAACTTCAACAGTATGAGGATCGAGATGGCTACGTAAATGCAGGTCTGATTGTAGGCACAATTATAGGGCAATGGAATTTGTATATCAGTACCTCATTCATAGAATATCGCTTCTGGAGGCTAGTTAGTGAGGGAAAGCTGTTATTTAAAGGGATCCCTTACGCGATGCATTTATACTTTCTAAGAATCGCTTAGCAGTTGCTACTAAATGACGGACAAACCCTTTATAAAAAAGAAAAGGAATGCCCTCCTAAACTAAATATAGCTTCGAGGGCATTCCTTTTAAATATGACTTCTTTATGATTATATTGTGCTGTTGATTACACTTGCTCTTCCGATTCTTCTGACTCTTCTTCCTCGGCAATTAATCCAGCAAAAAGAGCATGTACGAACTGCTGCGAATCAAATGGCTGCAGGTCTTCCATTTTTTCTCCAAGACCTACAAACTTCACCGGCAAATTCATTTCCTGACGAATCGCTACAACGATTCCGCCTTTAGCCGTACCGTCCAGCTTCGTCAAGACCAAGCCAGTGACGCCACTCTTTTCACCAAATAACTTGGCTTGTGTAAGTGCATTTTGACCTGTCGTAGCATCTAGCACCATCAGTACCTCATGTGGAGCACTTGGGATTTCTCTTTGAATAACGCGGAAGATTTTGTTGAGCTCTTCCATCAGATTGCTTTTATTCTGCAGTCTGCCAGCAGTATCGCAGATTAAGATATCCACATTGCGCTGTTTAGCCGCTTGCACCGCATCGTACATTACAGCCGCCGGGTCAGAGCCTGCTTGTTGTTTAATGACATCTACGCCTGCGCGTTGGCCCCAAACCTCAAGCTGCTCAATCGCTCCGGCACGGAACGTATCCCCTGCAGCCAAAAGAACTTTTTTACCTTCTTGTTTGTAACGATGAGCCAGCTTGCCGATGGTAGTCGTCTTGCCCACGCCATTAACCCCAACGAACAAAATAACTGTAATTCCATTCGGATTTTCCTTCAGGCTGTTATCATCATCTCCGCGCAGCAGCTCCATAAGCTTACGGGACAAAATCGGCTTCAGCTCGGCAGCATCTTCAATCCGATTTTGCTTCACTTCGGCACGCAAATCCTCGACAAGGGTCATAACAGTGTTTACACCCACGTCTGCACCAATTAAAATCTCTTCCAGCTCTTCGTAGAACTCTTCATCTATCTTTTTGCGGCGGATGATAAGGTCGGAGACCTTCTCTACAAAACCTTTACGGGTTTTCTCTAATCCGTCGCGGAATTGTTTCGTTACACTCTCCGTTTTGCCGGAAATGCTTTCTTTTAATTTTCTAAAAAAGCTCATTTGGTTCCTCCTAAAAGTTTCTCTTCTTTGATGAATTTAAGCAATCTCAGCTTCTTCATCCTCTAAACGTACTGAGACGAGCTTGGAGACGCCGCCCTCTTCCATCGTTACTCCGTATAACACGTCCGCCTCTTCCATCGTTCCTTTGCGGTGGGTAACGACGATGAACTGAGTTTGTTCAGAGAACTCGCGTAAGTACTGTGCAAAACGAACAACGTTTGCTTCGTCGAGTGCAGCCTCAACCTCATCCAATACGCAGAACGGAACTGGCTTCACTTGCAGGATAGCAAACAATAACGCCATCGCAGTTAGAGCGCGTTCGCCGCCGGATAAGAGCTGCAGATTTTGCAATTTTTTACCCGGTGGTTGGGCTACGATATCTATACCTGTTTCCAGCATATGTTCCGGATCCAGCAGCATAAGATCAGCTCGCCCGCCTCCGAACAGCTTTGAGAACACGGTCCCGAACTGTTTACGGATCGCATCAAAGGTCTGTTTGAAACGCTTGGACATTTCATCTTCCATCTCACGGATTACCTGATACAGAGTAGTCTTAGCTTCGACTAGATCATCTTTTTGTCCACTGAGGAACGTATACCGTTCATGGACCCGCTGATATTCTTCGATCGCCCCTAAGTTAACCTCACCTAGCGCAGAAATACTGCGTTTCAAACGTTGTACATCGGCTTGTGCGGCAGGTACATCTTCAGGCACCGGATATCTCTGTTTCGCTAATTCATAACTTAGCTCGTAGTCATCACTCAGCTTGCGGAGAATATTATCCAGCTCCACATCGAGTCGACCAACAGAAACTTCAGTGGCACGCAGCTTGTCCTCGACTACTTTAAGGGCCTGACGTTGATCTTTAGTCTTGCCTTCCTCAAGTTCCAGCTTACGGGTTAACGCTGTACGCTCAGCCCGGGCAAAATCCAAAGTTCCAGTCGTCTCTTCCTTCTTCAACCGGTAACTGTTCAAATCTTCCTTCTGCTTCACAGCTTCCAAAGCATTGTTAGCCAGATCTTGTTCTATCGTATGTAACAGATTTCGATTCTGGCGCAGCTCCTTGTCCTGTGAACCCACATCTTGTCTAAGGCGACGTAACTGCTCCTCCAGGGAGAATATCTCCTGATCAAGCTTGCCTTCCGAGACTTTCATACTGGTCAACTTGCCTTGCAGCTCTTCCTTAGCTGATTCATTCGCTTTACGCGCAGATTCAGCGTTACGGATACCCTCATGGGCTTCCTTTTCTTCCTTTTCAAGGCGTTCAAGCTCAGCAGTGGCTTGTTTCCGCGTCTCTTCAAGCGCACGTACTTCACTCTCAAAGCCGCTGCGTTCCGCACCTGTGCTCTCCACTTGCTCCTGCACATGCCGAAGCTCATGCTCGAGCTGCTTCAAATCACCGGAGACTCTTTGCTCTTCCAGTCTCTTCTCGTCACCATCACGGCGCAGGTCCTCCAGCTTCACGCTAGCGTTCTCCTGCTCCTCACGAAGTCTGGCAATGCCTTGCTTCAGCTTCACTATTTGACGTTCGCTTTCTTCAATTTCACTGCTTAATTGATCCAGCTGACGTTTGCGGCTAAGCAAGCTATTGTTCTTCTTATGCTGGCTACCCCCGGTCATCGAACCGCCGGCATTAACTACATCGCCTTCCAGTGTAACTACCCGATAACGATATTGGCATCTAGCGGCAATGCGGTTCGCTTGCTCCAAGCTCTCCGCAATAACCACATTGCCGAGCAAACTGCCGATAATGCTAGTATATTTATCATCGTAACCAACGAGTTCGGAACCAATTCCAACAAATCCGTCAGCATCACCCACCATACCACGGTCACTGCCAGAAATCTGGCGCGGCCGGATAACATCTAGCGGAAGAAAGGTAGCTCGTCCCAGCTGACGTTGCTTTAGAAATGATATCGCTTGGCGGGACACAGTCTCATTATCCATGACCACATGCTGAAGTGATGCACCTAGAGCAGTCTCAATCGCCATTTCCAGCTTCTCCGGAACGGAGATCAGCTCTGCAACCGCACCATGCACTCCGTTGAGCTGTCCTTTCCGGGCGCCCTTGAGCACTTCTTTAACCCCAAGCATGAAGCCATCGAAATCATCCTGCATCTCTTTCATGGTCTCATGACGAGAGACTTGCGCTTCCCGCTTCTGTTCCCACTTCCGAAGACCGGACTGTGTTTCTTCAATCAGCTTCTGACGTTTACTGAGCTGTTCACTTTCAGTGATGTAAGCCCCGCGAAGATTGCTAAGTTCCTTCCCTAGCTGGGCAATCTTGTCCTTCAGCCCTTTCTGGTTGGCAGACAACTCTTCATGCCGGGCTGTCCATTTGCCGCTTTCTTCTTCACTGCGGCTCATACGACGTTCCAGATTCTCCTTCTGTTGATCCGCGTAACGAATTTCGTTACGTGCATTCGCCATAAGGTTCATTAACTCCAAAAGAGCACTTTTGAGCTTTTCTTCCTGGCTCTGGCTAATCCCGTCTGCCACACCTTCAAGCCTTGTCTCTTCATCTTCGATCTGTTTCCGAAGATCCACAAGCTTAAGCCGCGATTGTTCAAGCTTAAGCTCCAGATCCACGACTTCACGCTGACGATCTGCAGAACGCTCGCCAACCGAACCTAACGTGAGCATTAACTGCTCACGATTGCTTTCCAGATTTCGCTTGCGTTCCCTCAGCACTTCACCGTAACCTTCGCTCTTCTCAAATGCTTCGCTATAACGCAGCAATTGCTCTTGCTGCTTCTCGATCTGTGCTTCGAGTGTGCGCAGTTCAGAGCGTCCGCTCTCCAGCTTGGCATCATGAGCCGAAACAACGGTAGACAGCTCCAGCTGCTCGTCCTTCAACGTTTCAAGCTTTGCGTTACCTTCCTGCCAAGCGGTATGAATGCCTTCAATCTGGTGTACGTATACTGAAATTTCCTGATGTTTTAATTGTTCGCGAAGTTCCTTAAAGCGGATAGCTTTCTCGGACTGATCCTTAAGTGGCCCAATCTGATCCTCAAGCTCACTGATCAAATCATGAATACGAAGCAGGTTCTGCTCGGTATCATCCAGCTTTCGACTTGCGTCTTTCTTGCGCGATTTATATTTTACAATACCTGATGCTTCTTCAAAGATGCCTCGCCGATCTTCGGAACGAGTACTTAGAATTTCTTCAATCCTACCCTGCCCGATAATCGAATAGGCTTCACGTCCGATACCGGTATCCATAAACAGCTCTGTGATATCCTTCAGACGGCAGGATTGCTTATTAATTAAATATTCACTATCTCCACTGCGATGAACTCTCCGAGTCACTGTAACTTCGCTAAAATCCAGCGGAAGTGTGTGATCTTCATTATCAAGCGTAAGTGATACTTCGCCATAATTCACGGCTTTACGCGCATCACTTCCAGCAAAAATGATATCCTCCATCTTGCCGCCACGCAGTGATTTAGCACTCTGTTCGCCGAGTACCCAGCGTATGCCGTCAGAAATATTGCTTTTGCCGCTTCCGTTCGGGCCAACTACAGCCGTTATACCGCGCACAAACTCCATTTCTGTTTTGTCGGCAAATGATTTAAAACCAGCTAATTCTATCCGTTTCAAAAACATACTTGCCAATCACCTCTGACCCATTATACCATAGCGTTTGTACCCTAAAAAACCATTAAGATGCAGCTTATTCTATCCTTCAAGCATAAACGCTTTCGCTTAACTTCCCTATAAGGACGGCAAGTGTCTAAGCGAGAAATAGAAGGCTACTTTATAACGTGGACATATAAGTTCTTATATTGTCGAAAAAGAGCAGCAACGGTCTGAGCTCCGCCTAAACGCCGGTATTCAGACCTTTGCTGCTCTCCTCCGCTTGTCCCCTTGATGCAAAACTCAGGCACCGTCCTCTTTCAGATGCAAGAGTGCAGCTGCCGCTGCCTGCTGCTCTGCTTCCTTCTTGGACCGGCCGCTTCCTTTACCAAGTGAACGGTTAGCCATATACACCTCTGAGACGAATTCACGCTCATGTGCGGGTCCCCGTTCTTCTATAATTCGATATTCCAATGTACCCATATTGTGCTGCTGAATTAGCTCTTGCAGTTCCGTCTTATAATCGGTCATCTGCATTTGCAATTTCCCATCCGTTTCCACCAGAGGAAATACGTGATTATCAAGAAAACTTCGCACCGTTTCCAGTCCTTGGTCGAGATAAAGCGCTCCCACGAAGGATTCGAATACATCAGCCAGCAGGGCCGGGCGAGTACGTCCGCCCGTAAGTTCTTCCCCTTTGCCCAACAGTACATAACGGCCAAAACCTAAACTCTCCGCAAATTTGACCAGTGAAGGCTCGCATACAATAGCGGCCCGCAGCTTGGTCAACTCTCCCTCAGGTCGGTCTGGCAATAGATTGTACAAATATTCAGAAACCGTTAACTCCAGAACTGCATCCCCAAGAAATTCGAGACGCTCATTGTCCTGATGCTGATTGAAACGGTGTTCATTCACATAGGATGCATGGGTAAAGGCCTGCTTCAGAAGCACAGAATCGTGAAATTGGATTTGAAGTTGCTGTTGTAACTGCTTCAGTTCTCCTTTCACCGCACTGTCCCCTTACTAATTATATTTTTTTAGAATAACTGTTGCGTTATGTCCCCCGAAGCCGAACGAATTCGACATTACAATATCAAGATCAGCTTTACGTGGCACATTTGGTACATAATCCAGATCACATTCCGGGTCTTGGTTGTCCAAATTAATCGTTGGCGCAATCATCCCTTTTTGCAAGGAAAGGCCACAAATAATAGCTTCTACTCCACCAGCGGCACCCAGAAGGTGACCTGTCATGGATTTCGTTGAACTGATTGCCACTTTATATGCATGATCACCCAATGCTTTCTTAACAGCAGCAGTTTCTGATCTATCTCCTACAGGCGTTGAAGTACCATGAGCATTGATATAATCAATATCTTCAGGAGAGATACCAGCATCCCGGATTGCCATCTTCATGCAGCGAGCTGCACCATCTGGATCAGGCTCAGTCATATGATGAGCATCTGCGCTTAGACCATAACCGATAACCTCAGCATAGATCTTCGCTCCGCGCTTTTCAGCATGTTCGAGTGATTCCAGAATAAGAATCCCGGCGCCTTCACCCATAACAAAACCATCGCGATCCACATCAAACGGACGACTTGCCTTCTCAGGCTCATCATTGCGAGTGGACATTGCTCTCATTGCACAAAAACCAGCCATACCTGTTGGACGAATGGTCGCTTCGGAACCACCGCAGATCATTGCATCTGCGTCTCCACGTTGAATCAAGCGGAAGGATTCCCCAATGGAGTGACTTCCTGTAGCACAAGCAGTTACTGTCGTCGTATTAGGACCCTTTGCTCCAAGGTTAATGGACAACTGTCCAGAACCCATGTTAGCGATCATCATCGGAATGAAGAACGGACTAACCCGCTTCGGTCCTTTTTCAAGCAACAAGTTATGATTGTCTTCCCAAGTTCCAAGACCACCAATACCTGATCCTACAGATACACCTATTCTTTCGGCATCAATATCTTCACCGATCTTAAGTCCGCTATCTCGCAACGCATCCTCACCGGCAGCCACTGCAAATTGTACAAAACGGTCCATTTTGCGGGCTTCCTTACGACCAAAAAGTGCCTCTGGATCAAAATCTTTAACAGAGGATGCTATTTGCGTAGTATACTCACTGACATCAAAGGTCTCAACCTGTGATACACCGGATTTGCCGCTCATAAGATTATCCCAGAACGTCTCCAAATCTTTGCCCAATGATGTAACTACGCCCATCCCGGTAACAACCACTCTATGACTCAAACACAATCACCCCATCTATAGGTTGTATACATTATATTCAGAACTTATATACTTTCTGTTGCTACTATATGAACAGCGATAACCGCATCAATAACCATCCTGCGGTTCTGTTATATCCCTTATATAGTTGCTCAAGGCAACCTTTGATTCCTCTTTAATGCTCTATAAATGAGGAGAAGTCCCGCCCTAGCAGGAACGGGACTCTCAATCATATGACTCTAGGTATGAGATTGTATGTACTTCACAACTTCACCCACGGTCGTAATCGTCTCTGCATCTTCATCAGAGATTTCCATATCGAATTCATCTTCCAATTCCATAACCAATTCTACTACATCAAGAGAATCAGCACCTAAATCATCTTTGAAAGACGCTTCTAATGTTACCTCAGCTTCATCGGCACCTAAGCGGTCGATGACAATGCGTTTTACACGCTCTAATACATCGGACATCCGGTTCACCTCCTCTTTTGGTATTATACGAGATATGAGTTCAAAATACCATAGAGCGTCAAAAACGCTTTCTTTATCCCTCACATTTCAGCATTAAAACAGTGTAATTTCTCCTTGACGGAGAGTTACATATACATCCCGCCATCCACGTGTAGTGTCTGGCCGGTCATATACGCAGCGCCTTCAGAGGCCAGGAAGACTACAGCCATAGCAATCTCTTCAGGGCGCCCCAGACGAGCAAGTGGAATGCCCTTCTCAAGCTCACTGCGCACTTCCTCAGAGAGCTCACGCGTCATATCTGTATCAATGAAGCCAGGAGCGATACAGTTCACCGTGATCCCCCGTGAGGAAAGCTCACGAGCCGATGCCTTCGTTAAACCGATGACACCTGCCTTAGCTGCGGAGTAATTAGCTTGTCCAGGATTTCCTGTTACACCTACTACGGAAGAAATATTGATAATTCGCCCGTAGCGTTGCTTCATCATAGGGCGTGTAGCTGCCTTTAGGCAGTTAAACACCCCTTTTAGATTCGTTTCGATCACTTGATCGAACTCTTCTTCTTTCATGCGCATAATCAGGTTGTCTCTGGTAATGCCGGCATTATTGACAACAATGTCAATACGTCCCCAGGTATTCAGAACCTCTTTGACAAGGTTCTCGGCCTGTTCACTATTGCCGACATCGCCACGAAGGGCAATACCCTCCGAGCCAAGCTCGACAATCCGAGCTACGGTCTCTTGTGCGGCTGCTTCACTGCCCGCATAGTTCACGGCCACCTTCACGCCATGTTCCGCGAGAGCAAGTGCAATACTGCGGCCGATGCCGCGAGAGCCACCAGTTACAAGGGCCGTTTGACCCCGCAATGCTGAGAACATCATTTATTCCCCCTTCGATCATATTGCTATTGATAAACAATGTTTGAACGTATCTTACAAGACAGCTTGCACACTTTCTAGCGTGTTAATGTTGATTACTTTGACCGTTTTGTCTATTTTGCGGATCAGACCTGCCAGAACACTGCCAGAACCAATTTCCACAAAAGTATCCACACCATCAGCAATCAGCCATTCAATACTGTCTTGCCAGAGCACAGGGGAGTACACCTGGCGGACAAGCAGTTCACGGATTTCTTCAGGATCCGTTACAGGTGCTGCGGTAACATTGACAATAACAGGTACAGCCGGAGCATTAAAAGTAACACTCTTCAGCTCGTCTGCCAAGCGGTCTGCCGCAGCCTTCATCATCGAAGAGTGAAAAGGTCCACTTACTTCCAGCGGAATAGCCCGCTTTCCGCCTGCTTCCTTAACACGCTGCACAACACCGTTAACCCCGGCTTGTGAACCAGAAACAACAATCTGTCCCGGGCAGTTCACATTCGCCAGTTCTACCACGCCGCTCTCCTCGGATACGCTCCGGCATAATTCTGCCAGAGCATCCCGCTCCGCACCAAGCACTGCAGCCATAGCTCCCTGTCCACCTGGAACAGCTTCCTCCATAAAACGACCGCGTAAACGCACAAATCTTACAGCATCTTCATAGGACAATACGCCTGCCGCAACCAGTGCGCTGTATTCTCCTAGGCTATGACCAGCTACATAATCCGGCTTCATCCCTTGATCACGTAATGCTTCCAGATAAGCCACACTTGCTGTTAGCAGAGCTGGTTGCGTATTTACGGTCTGTTTCAAATCACTGTCAGGTCCTTCAAAAATCAGCTGGCTCAGTGGAAATCCGAGCACCTCATCACCTTTTTCGAATACCGCGCGGCTGTGCGGAAGAGCTTCATATACATCTCTACCCATTCCAACTGCCTGTGCACCCTGACCGGGAAAGACAAATGCGATTTTACTCATAAGTAAGAACTCCTTCCTCTATTACCAGATCAATACGGACGCGCCCCAAGTCAAGCCACCGCCGAATCCAACCATCAGAACCGTGTCGCCTTCCTTCATGCGTCCTTCTTCCGCTGCTTCAACTAGAGCTAAAGGAATAGAAGCTGCTGATGTATTAGCATATTTATCAACATTGATTACACATTTCTCCGGTGGCAGGTCAAGCCGCTGCATAGCGGATTGAATGATACGAATATTCGCTTGGTGCGGTACGAACAAATCAATATCTTCTTTACCTAATCCGGCTTTAGTAAGCACACGTTCTGTAGCTGAGCCCATAACACGAACGGCAAACTTAAACACTTCACGGCCATTCATATAGATAAAATGTTTCTTGTCTTCAACCGTCTGCTGAGATGCAGGCAAGCGCGAGCCCCCAGCTTCCAGCTTAAGCAAGTTTCCTCCAGAACCTTCAGCACCCAGATCGAAGGATTGGAAACCGCGTCCCTCTGGAACCTCACCGATGATTACTGCTCCTGCACCATCGCCAAACAGTACACAGGTGTTACGATCCGTATAATCAGTGATGCGGGATAAAGTGTCCGCACCAATTATGAGTGCATTATTGTACATTCCGTTCTGAATAAAGCCAACCGCAGTAGCTAGGCTGTATACAAAACCAGAGCAGGCTGCTGACAAGTCAAATGCCGCAGCACCTTTTGCTCCAAGTTTATCCTGCAAAATGCAGGCTGTGGAAGGAAAGGAGCTATCAGGGGTTACCGTTGCAATAATAATAAGATCCAGATCTTCGGCTTTCATGCCTGCAGAATCCAAAGCTTTAAGTGCAGCTTCATAGGCTAAATCAGAAGTTGCCTCATGTGGTGCAGCGATATGTCTTTCACGGATCCCTGTCCGACTGACGATCCATTCATCGTTAGTCTCCACTATTTTTTCTAGATCACTGTTTGTTAAAATTTTCTCAGGTACATATTTACCCGTACCGATAATCCCAACCGGCCGCAACTGTTTCATTTCGTCACTCACTTCCCGCTAATTTCCTTGGATATACTTGGCACAAGATCGGCTTGCAGAGCAATCCGCGCTTGTCTTACCGCATTTTTAACCGCATTTCCGTCTGAAGATCCGTGCCCCTTAACTACCAATCCGCTAAGACCAAGCAGCGGTGCACCACCATGCTCTTTGTAATCCATCTTGCCCTTCAGGGCTCTAAGCTCCGGCATCAGCATAGCCGCTCCAAGCTTAGTTTTCAGAGAACGACTGAATTGCTCCTTCAGCAAAGAGAACAATGCACCTGCTGTACCCTCAAGCGACTTCAATAGGATATTACCAGCAAATCCATCGCAGACAAGCACATCGCAGTTTCCTGTCAGTACGTCGCGTGCCTCAACATTACCGATAAAATGAATGCCTGGCAAGTTCTCCAGCAGTGGATAGGCTTCTTTGGTCAGCTCGTTGCCTTTCCCAGGCTCCGTTCCTACATTTAGAAGTCCAACCCGCGGCTTAGCAATACCGTGCACTTTATTCCGATAAATGCTGCCCATCAGCGCATATTGCACCAGATGTTCAGGTTTCGCATCCATGTTAGCACCAAGGTCAAGCGCAAGCACGCCAACATCATCCAGCGTCGGAATCATAGGTGCCAGCGCAGGACGTTCAATCCCCTGCATACGGCCCACTACGAGTAACCCTGTAGTCATAAGCGCCCCTGTGTTACCTGACGAAATCATAGCATCTGCTTCGCCCTCACGCACCATACGTCCAGCTACAACCATGGATGAATCTTTTTTGCGGCGAACCGCCTTAACCGGCTCTTCATCAGAACCAATAACATCTCCTGCATGCCGCACACTCAGGTTGGACGGCTTGTCCTTCAGCAGCGGCTCTAGTCTGGCTTCGTCACCTACGAGCACAATCTGCGTATCTTTCCATTCCGCGGCCGCGGACAACGCCCCCTCGACATTACATTCAGGAGCGTTGTCCCCGCCCATGGCATCAATGGCGATCAGCACTACGGTTACCCCCTTCACTATACTCTTCATTAGCGGAACGATACACTATAAAGTGGCCTTGAAATACCAATTCTTCTCCGACATAGGTGAATACGTCCACCTCTGCTTTGCCACCTCTGCCTGCAAGTGACCGCACTTGAGCTTTAGCAATGCACTTCTCACCAAGCAGAACCATACGAACAAAGCGTATGTCGGCTGAAGCAGTCAAGGCAATTTCATCGTTAATCACAGCAACCGCAAGCGAGTTGGCTTGAGCAAACACGTAGTGGCCACGGGCGATCCCATTTCTGGAAAAGACATGATCCTCACGAATTTCAAAGATCGAAATCCCGCTCTTATCGAGCTGTAAATCCACAATATCTCCGATCACTTCATCCGCAGGCAAAGAGCGCACCTGATCATAGGAATGCTCTGCCATTTGTTTCATTCTTTCACGCAGTTCTGGTATTCCCAGCTCCATCCGGTCTAACCGAATCGTCTGAATGCTCACCTTCAGCTGACGAGTCAACTCCCGATCAGTCACAAAAGGATTGCCTGCAATTATATGTAGCAGCTGTTGCTGACGTTCTTTCTTGGACATCCGCTCGATAGCGGCTCACCTCCTGGCACATGCCAAGCGTAAACGCCTTCGGCGTCCTAATAAGGACGGTAAGCGTTTAAGCGAGAAATATAAGACATAAAGTATAGGTGCATAACTTATACTTCCTTATATTTTAAAGAAAGCATCCGGCCTCTTGAATGGCCGCTGTTATATTAGGTCAAACAATCATAAATATTATTTAGAACCAGGTACTAATATGTAGTATAAAGCATGCCGCACCAAAAATAAAGCATTGACTTCTGAGCGGAACATAAAGTATAGGTGCAAACCCTATCTTTATTAGATTTGGACAAAAAAATAGTACCTCACCGAAGTGAAGTACTACTTATTTTTGAAACTATTGTTTGATGATTTCTCTTGCTTTGTAAGTTCCGCAAACTTTGCATACGTGGTGAGCTAGTTTCAACTCTCCGCATTGTTCACATTTCACCATGCCCGGCACAACCAACTTAAAGTGGGTGCGACGTTTGTCACGGCGTGTTTTAGACGTTCTACGTTGTGGTACTGCCATGTGTTCCACCTCCTCGTGATATTTCTGTCAGCCTGCTCCTCAGAGCAGGATGTGTTTTGTTGTAATGTTTCATTTGAAAAAGTCTTTCAACCCAGCGAGTCGAGGATCGATCACTGTGTTGTCGCAACTGCAGGTGCCTTCGTTCAAGTTCTGTCCGCATTTCTGACAAAGACCAAGACAGTCTGCCTTGCACAATACCGAATCCGGTAAGTGCAGTACGAAATTTTCTTCCACATACGGGATAAGATCCACAACCTCATCCTTGACGTAAATGAGATCCTCATCTTCGTCATCATCTGGAAGAACTGGCTGCTTAAGCCACTTGAAAGTCTCAGCAAAAGGAATGTTCAAATCACTTTTGACCTCCGTGAGACAACGTGAACATAACATGTCCACATCTCCACTCAGTTTCCCCACCACGTTCACACAATCGGTTCCCGCGGGCAGCGCTTTAAGGTCTACTGAGAGCGGAGCAACAGTTAGAATATCCTTGCGCCCTTTGACTACCTCGCTGACATCCACAACATCGTGAATATGTAACGGTTCGTCGGCATTCGCTAATTTGCGAAAGTGAATCTGCATACTTATCACTCCCAAACAAACAAAATTTATTATACCTAGTATTCTATACCTTTGTCAACCATTTTCCCTTTATATTGTTTCAGAAAATGCGGTGAATTATGATATAACTATTAGTGTAAATCAAAAGATCAGCTTGTGCTAACAGTATCTCTAGAAATCTACCCTACTAAACTCAATAAATATACCTTACTTATCGGAGGGAAGCCACAGTGACAACGGTTGGAATCATCGCAGAATACAATCCTTTACATAACGGACACGTGCATCACTTCACAGAAGCCAAAAGACTCTCCGGCGCAGAGCGCACCATCGTCGTCATGAGTGGTCCCTTTACCCAGCGCGGCGAGCCGGCGGCGGTTAGCAAGCAGGCCCGGACAGAGATGGCGCTGCATATGGGCGCCGACCTCGTCATTGAGCTGCCGGTGGCCTATGCCGTCCAGCCAGCCGAGTGGTTCGCGTTCGGAGCAGTTGCACTGCTGGAAGCGACCGGGGTCGTGGACAGCTTGTGCTTCGGCTCCGAAGCCGGCACTTTGGGCTCGCTGCTCCCGCTGGCCAGATATCTGGCTGAGGAAAGTAGCGAGCTTCAGAGCGAGATCCGCCGCCGCATGGCGCTCGGAGCAAGCTTTCCCGCCGCCTACAGCGCAGCGGCGGCGGTGGCCTTTGAAGGGACTCTCCCGGAAACGGAGAGTCCCGGAGATGCAGGCGAGCTGCTACGCCAGCCGAATAACAGCCTTGGCCTGCATTATCTTATCGCCTTGCAGCGGCTGCACAGCAAGATAATGCCACTAACCGTTCCGCGCACGGCAGCAGGCTTCCATGATCCATTACAAGCCGACTCTTCTATTGCAAGTGCGACGGCCATCCGCAAGCTGCTGCAAGAAGGTGGCTCTCCTGCTGCTTATATGCCGGATTATAGCGTGTCCATTTTGGAAAGAGAGCATGCAGCCGGAAGGGGTCCTCTGAGCTTAGAGAGCTTCAATATCCCTCTCCGCCATCTGCTGTCTACCCATACCGCTGCCGAGTTACAAGCAATCCACGATATGAATGAAGGCTTGGAAAACCGGATACTGCGGCTTTTACCTGAGTTGGAGCAATTCTCTGTTTCAGGCCTGCTTCACACCCTTAAGAGTAAGCGCTACACGCATACACGGCTCCAACGGCTGCTGCTACATGTTCTGTTAAATCATTCTAAAAAAGAAATGACCCCTTCCATACTAGCAGAGGGGCCCGGATATATTCGCATTCTTGGTTTTAGAGAAAGCGGACGAGCACTGCTTAAAGAGATGAAACAAAAAGCTACGTTGCCCATCGTCATGCGCCCGTCCCTTTGTTCCCATCCGCAGCTTGAGCGAGATCTTCAAGCCGCTTCCGCTTTCGCGGGAGCTTTTAAGGAACCCCGCAGAATTGATATGTACCGCGATTATTTGGAACCTCCGGTCATGGTTTGACCGGCAGTTCCTCCATATACTTCAGCGCCTCATCCAGCGTAGATACAGGCACCAGCTTCATAGATGTGCCGATTTTATCAGCTTTTGCTTTGGCTTCGTCATAATTCTTAACAGGCACGAAAAAAATCTCCGCCCCTTCTCGGTCCGCAGCCACGATCTTGTGTTTCACTCCACCGATAGCACCTACCACACCCTCAGCGTTAATCGTACCCGTCCCTGCAACCCTATGGCCTTTAGTTAAATCACCAGAAGTAAGGCGATTGTAAATTTCCATAGTGAACATTAGCCCTGCCGAAGGTCCGCCAACATTTGTATCTACAAAACTGACAGCTTTCCCTGCTTCTTTTGGTTTTACTTTTTGAACGGCGGCAATAGTGACTCCAAAACCAGGTCGAACGGCCGCGCCCTCTTTATCCTTTATTTCAACCAGCGTCACTTGTTCTTTAACTTCCTTGCCATTTCTTTGCAAAACAACAGCGACTTGATCTCCGATTTTT
The DNA here is from genome assembly GCF_037974255.1 of Paenibacillus sp. FSL R5-0636. Taxonomy (NCBI): domain Bacteria; kingdom Bacillati; phylum Bacillota; class Bacilli; order Caryophanales; family Paenibacillaceae; genus Paenibacillus; species Paenibacillus sp. FSL R5-0636. Next base: position 3,101,422 of record NZ_CP150232.1, on the reverse strand, counting down.
TTAGTGGAGAGCAGTTTAGACAGTGCTTCAGGATCGGGCACTTTTTGTCCTTCTACGCTAATGATTTTATCACCCGGCAGAAATTGTCCCTTATTACTTTCTACAGGAACCGAAAAGACGTAGAGATAATCCACTACATCCTCATATGGAATTCCCGCTGCATGATAAGCGGCCTGAACAGAATAAGACTGTGAGCTATTCATGTAAAAAACCTGCTCCGCAGCATATTCGTCTTCTGACTTATCCCCTAGCCGGGTTTCTTTTCGCACAACCTCTGAATTGGAATTAAAAGCAGAGGCGACCAATAAGGCCACATTAGCATAACTAGCAGACACCGTAGTCATCATAAACGTTCCTTCTTCAGCCGGATCGGCATTCTCCACCTTAATCATAGGGGCAACTTCAGATGCACTGCCTGGCTGATATACGATGTACGGGGTGTTCATAAAGACAAATACATACACGATAACTACAAACGTAAACAGATAAGCTGTGGCGCGGAAACCCGGCCGATGCTTCAGTTGCTTCACTGCTCTTCCCTTCTTTCCCGCGGCACATTTAGGATATGAATGATTGAACTTCATTACCGCTTCGACTAGTGGTTTGGCATGATGGTTGTCTACTCTGCATAAATTGATAACACATCGTCCATGCCTTAAGTTATGAAGAGGTGATCTGAGAAATGAAAAATATTCAAATACGCCGACTAGCTACACGCTCCACACCATTTATACCCGGGATTATGGCAATCCTGATAGCCATTGCAATTATTATCTCACCGGAGAGCTCCTTTGAGGCTTCACTCCAAGGATTGAAGCTTTGGTGGACACTCGTATTCCCTGCCCTGCTCCCCTTCCTGATGCTGTCAGAGATGCTTACCGCTTCGGGTTTCGTGCATGGTTTTGGAGTGCTTCTGGAGCCATTGATGAAAAAGGTCTTTCGTCTGCCCGGTGCCAGCGGCTGGACCTTGGCACTCGGAATCACAGCCGGATTCCCCGGTGGAGCTGGAGGGGTCATGCAGCTACACAAGCAGAACAGCATCTCTGACAAGGAAGCCGCTCGACTTGCAGCACTTACACACTTCGCCAGCCCAGTAACCATGCTTATAGTAATTGGCATAGCTTTTCTACACAGTAATTCAGCAGGTTATTTCCTGCTGGCCATCCATTGGATCTCTGGACTTCTAGCCAGCTATACCGATGCTCTGTTAAAGGGACGGTCAGCGAACACGAAACCAGTTGATAAGATTTCTGCGGACACCAAACGTCCTTCTTTATATAGTCGTGTTCAGCTTGCAGCAACAGATGCCAGAGCAAAAGACGGTCGCAGCTTCGGCAAGCTTCTCGGTGAGTCCGTAGCTAATGCCGTGCAAAGTCTGATGGTCGTGGGCGGTTACATGATTATGTTCGCTGTAGTCATCAATATCATCACTACTGTACTTCCCGCATTGCCAGCTGCTCTGCCAGCAAGCCTACTGGAAATTCATTTAGGCGCCGACGCAATCAGCAAAGGGCTGGAAAGCATTGGAACAGGTCCCTCTAGTATGCTCGGGATAGCTTTGCTGTCTGCTGCACTGGGCTGGAGCGGACTATGTGCACAACTACAGGTGCTGACCATGCTCAAACAAGCCAGAGTCAGATTTCTACCCTACGCTACGGTTCGTCTGATGCATGGACTTTATGCTTTTCTGTTAACTTTATTGCTCTGGAAACCATTGCTGGCTATCCGTAAAGCTGCTTTACCAGCACTTGCAGACTCACGCCCGACTCCAACCGGCACCATGAATGTTACGGACATATGGAGCTCTTTTCCACAGCTGCTAAGTCTGCAAGCACTTCTGCTCATCATACTGTTGGGATTATCTGCTGGAACTTATCTGGTAAGTACTATTCGCCATCGACTCGGTTAAATTTACGCTTCATCGCTTGTTCAACCTCAGGCGTCACAAAATCAGTCACATTCCCGCCGAAATGGGCGATCTCTTTAACAACACTGGAACTTAAGTAGGAATATTTCGGATTAGTCATCATAAAAATCGTTTCCGCATCGGGATCCAGGCTATGGTTGATCGATGCGTTTTGCAGCTCATATTCAAAGTCAGTAACGGTACGGATACCCCGAACTATGACCTGAGCATCTTTTTGACGAACATAATTCACTAACAGATCACGGAAGCTGTCAATTTCCACATTGGGAATATCAGCGGTTGCCTGTCTTAATAGCTCTGTCCGTTCATCTACAGTAAACAGCGGGTTTTTACTCAAATTATTAAGCACCGTTACAATCAAACGGTCGAATTGCTTGGATGCGCGCCGAATAATATCCATATGTCCCATAGTCACGGGATCAAAGGTACCTGGATAAATGGCAACACGTTCTTTTCTAATTTGCTGACTCATTCTCTACCTCCTCACCAGCTTCACTTTCCTCTGTAGGATTAGCTTCATACTGGTAAATAGAAATTGTCGTTTCTCCGTATACGGCCTGACGCAGCCTATAAAATCCTGGAATATCTTCAGGATAGGCATAACTTGATTCATGCTCCAGAACAATAATCGCGTCCTCTTGCAGCATTCCTTTTTCGACCATCATAAGCATAAGCTCATCCCCGTGCTTCAAGCGATAGGGAGGGTCCAAAAAGACCAAATCAAAAACTTTTCCCCGCTTCTCCAGCGCACCTAGCGCCCTTCCAGCTTCATTACGGTACACCTGCGCTTGTTCTTCCAGCTTGGTAGCCTTCAGATTGGCGCGGATCGTGTCGATACTTTTAGGATCCATATCAACAAATACACCGCTTTCCATCCCTCTGCTTAAGGCTTCGATCCCCAAACCGCCAGTACCGGCGAACAAATCCAGCACCGCTCCACCTTCGAAATATGGGCCTACCATGCTAAATACAGCTTCCTTCACCTTATCGGTCGTAGGCCTTGTCCCACTTCCCGGAACACTCTTCAGTGGCCTTCCTTTTGCACTTCCCGATACCACTCTCACTGTTATTCACCCGCTCTATATCTCTGTTTGTTATGCCCAAAAGGGCATAAGTCCACGCCTATCGTAACACATTTGCGCGATGAAATAAAAAATTTGTCTAGATATGAAATAAGAAGGCGAAACAGCTTATTCAGAGAAATAAGTCATCTTAATGTATAAGATTGGACTTCCAGGGACATCATGTAATTATCGACACCACAAATGTCGTAGACAACCGCGGAGCAGGCTTACGTTTCCCCATAAGCTCTTCGTCCGGTTTCTCCTCTCCCATGAAAGGGGCCCTAGAGATAGGGCCCCGAATTTATGTTTAACGGTTTTATAAACACAAAAAGACTACCCTTTCGGCAGCCTTTTCAGCAGCAACTATTTCACAAATCTTCCGATAAACTCAGAAACTACGCTCTCATACTTAACCGGATCCATGCGGAAAGCTTCTCCGTGACCCGCATTAGGAACGATGTAAAGCTCCTTCTCGACCGGACTATTCTCATATACCGTATGAACCATTTCCGTAGGAACAAAAGTATCATTATCGCCATGAATAAACAGGGTTGGCGTTTTAGATTTCTTCACCTGTTCTAAGGCTGAGGCTTCACCAAAGGAATAACCTGCCCGAATCTTTGTTAGCATACTGGTCGTATCTACAATTGGAAAGGCGGGGAGATGGTACATTCTTTTTAATTGAAAGGTAAGCTCGTCCTTCACTGAGGTATAACCGCAATCTTCCACAATTGCTTTAACATTAGCTGGTAAATCCTCTCCGCTTGTCATCATAACGGTAGCTCCCCCCATGGAAACACCGTGCAGGATGATCTGTGTATCCTCACCATTTGCTTTTAGGGCACTCTGAATCCACTTCAGGTAATCCTTACGTTCAGGCCATCCAAATCCGATATAGTCACCGCCACTTTCACCATGTCCTCTGGCATCCGGCAGCAAAATATTATATCCAAGTCTCTCATAATACATTCTGGCATATCCACTCATTTGAGTTGCATTTCCAGCATACCCATGAGCAACAATAACTGTCTTATCGGAATGTTCAGGGGCAGCTAAATAGTACGCTTTAAGCTGTATTCCGTCATCAGAATCTATCTCCCATCTATCAAAGCTCTGGGTATCCCACCACTCTTGGTCTGCCTTCGAGGTATCTTTAGATTGTTCTACCTCTGGACTGGACTGCAGGTCAGGGCTTTCATTTAAGAAATCCTTTGAAGCACGTGCAATAGCAACATGATAGAAATAAAAACTTCCCACAGTCACAACAATGATTAAAAGTACAATAACAGAAGAAATTCCGATCATCATTTTTTTCTTCAAACTAGCTCTCTCCTAAATAAAATTTAACAGTATTAATCTATGTTATCAGACTAAGATACCATGTATATTTGAATATTCAAAATCACAGTATTGTAAACTCATGTTATTCACTACGTGATTAGTATTCTTTTAATTCATTAATTTATATAGCTTTAATGGACACAACATTTACAAAAAAAAGCCCCAAGTCGGCAAAATGCCAACATGGAGCCCTGCTATTTTAGAAATTTAGAACATACATGCACTTGTAATAATTACTAATAAGATGAACAATACTAAGATTGCGCCTGTAGAAGTAAAAGCGCCACCAACCTGACCATATTCAGCACCCATGAGAAGACCTCCTCCGTATTTAGAATACAATATATAATATGTATTTATCCCCCTAGAAGATTGGGCGTACGGTTAAAAAAAAAGACCTCCACTGGGCTACCAGCGAGGTTATGAGCTCAACATCTAATCAGAAACTAAAATACCATCAAAGCTTTCCGGACCCACACGTACTGTACCGAGAAGATTAGAAGATACAAATGCTGTATAAGTGAGCTGAGGTGTAATGGCTGGTAAGAAATCCGCTGCTGAAAAGGTTATTACTTGCGGAGCCAGAAGACTAAGAGAAAAAGTAGAAGTAGCAGAATACACTTTTGGATCAGTAGCCAAGGTTCCTCTTACAATCGTAATTGTGATACCTACTAAAGCTAACGGAAGCGTTACAGATATCGTTCCTTTAAGAAGAACGCGTGGATTGGTAGTCACTCCAGCCGTTAACAACCCAATCTGTCCAAAGAGCTGCGGCGTGTTAAGTACCGTAATAGGAATAGATATAGAGTTGGCGAGGCTGGCATTTTGAGATGTTCTTGCATCAAGGTAAGTTCCCATCGTTGCACCCCCTTTATATATTGGCATACCATAATATATTAGTGTTCTCGATAGAATGCATAGCCACATTACCAGTGTAAAACGATTGTTTTATAAAACTCATAGGCAAAATCTATTTATCATCTTTTTTCGTCCCATCCCTTTTATTAAACGCCAGTTCAAACAACCCGGTCGCTGATAGTCCCGCAAGCCCCCCCGCCCAGAGTCGCAGAATCAGATTCATATCAGTGAACGGATAGGCAACTGCTCCAACCAGCAAGCCAATACCCAACCCCACAACTGGCACAATGTTCCGCGGAAGTTCAATGCTATTCTTCACAAGTTGTACTAGTGCCATTACAAAAACAGCTAGGACTGAAGCAAAGGCAAGCACACTGTTGAGAGCATCGTTATACATGTTTTTTAATCCTCCTTATTTCATTTTTTACTTTCTGTTACAAGTAAACCTGCACGGTTCAGAACCGTTAATATGCGATAGAAATCGTAACTGCCACCCGATGGAGTATCGAGAAGTCCTGCCGCAGTCGCTGTTTTCACAGCCGCCTCAGCCCATGCAGGGACATTCATGACTGCTCGATTTTCAATTAATGCCACCCGATCTCTAAGCTTAGTGATCGACTGCCCCTGTTCTTGCACACCTGTTTTCAGCGTATCCCTGCTAGCTGTAAGAACTGCAATAAGGGCACGCAGTTCCTTTACTTCCGATTCTAGACTAACAAGCTTTTGCTTATCCTCTGCGGACATCTCATCATCTCCTCCCATGGATTTGTCGTCATATTGATACAGATTATAGGTATTCATAATTTGAATCAGCTTAGCTGCATAGTTCGGATCAGTAGCGTAGCCAGCTGCGGCAATCTCTTGTGCGGCCGCCTTGCCACTCGCACCGAGAACCTTGCTGTAAAGGTTGCGATTCCATGAGACTCCATTCACAATCAATTCGGAGTGATCCGCGATAGATTCTCCCCAGTTGTTGTAGGCTCGAAAAGGGGCATTAACTTTAACAGCTTTACCGTTAATATATTCAGTAGTTTGTACAGTAATGCTGCCAGCAGGTCCACTTCCTTTGATCCCAAACAAATTATTCGCTTTCACAGTCAATCCACTGCTGCCCCAGCCTGACTCCAGAGCCGCTTGAGCAATGGTTAACGAAGCGGGAACCTTAGTGAGCTGCATGTCCTTTACAGCAAAATTTGCAATCTTCGCTATAAACTCGCCTTCTGTCATCTCATCACATCCTCTCCATTTATTAAATGCGAGGCATCATAAAATGACTGTGCTTATCCCCTACTAACATTGTGTTTTTACTAGATTCGTATCCGCTATAGGACTCAGCTGACCTTATACGCAGCATTAGCTCACATTTGGAATGTTAACGGACTCCATAGCCGCAATTGGCACCAAAATCACTCAATATCATGCTCTTCATATGGAATAGTGTCACTGGGGTCCGAAACCATGCTCAAATGGTTAAATACATGCTAATAACGTCATCCGGGTCCTTAAGCTTAAGCAGACTGAATATGACTCGGCGGTGTAAAAGCAGCCAAACAACGCTCCAAAAAAGGAGCAGCGGTTCTCCTATTATTGGAGAACCGCTGCTCCTTTATCTTTTCATGACATCGACATCTGCTATCCACTGTGATCAAGCACTTTTCCCGTGTTTAGCTAATTTCCGATCTCACTAATCCCTGTAAATGTATCAGTTGCTCTCTCACCTTCACAACTTCCCCTACTATAATAAGAGCAGGATTTTTAATCTTTGTGGCCACTGCCAGCTTATCGATATTCTCCAGCGTGCCTGTCACTGTTCGTTGGCAAGCAAATGTACCATTCTCAATCAACGCAATCGGTGTTTGGGCATCTTTTCCGTGTATTAAGAGTTGTTCACGAATATGGCTTAATTGACTAACTCCCATATAAATAACAAGAGTATCTACACTATGCGCTAACCGGTTCCATTGTATAGGAGCAACATGCTCAGGGCAGCGACTACCCGTGACGACGGCAAAAGACGCTGCAATACCACGATGTGTCAGGGGAATTCCAGCGGAAGCGGCTACACCGATTGCGGAAGTTATACCCGGAATGACTTCATAAGGAATACCAGCTTGCACGACAGCCAGTGCTTCTTCCCCGCCTCTGCCGAATACGAAGGGGTCTCCACCCTTGAGTCGGACCACTCTATGGCCTTCGCTAGCATATTGAATGAGCAGCCCGTTAATTTTCTCCTGTGACATTGAATGCTGGCCTGGAGATTTACCACAATAGATTACTACTACTCCGGCTTTGGCATAGTTAAGCAATTCTTCATTTACCAAGCGATCATATAAAATAACGTCTGCTTCTTGGATTCGCCGCATTGCTTTTATCGTTATAAGTTCTGGATCTCCCGGTCCCGCTCCAACTATAGCTACGCATCCCGGCTTCATATCGTTTTCTCCAACACAACCTGTTCCAGCACAACAGAATCTCCGCGACCCGTCGATACATCAGACGCAGGAGTTAAGCGACTGCCCTTGAAACTTTTTTGAGAGAGATAGAATAGAATTCCAGTAAACAGAACACCTCCAATAAAATTTCCAAGGAGAACAGGAATGCCGTTCCATAACCACCAGTCACCAAAGCTAACACTCGCTCCCAGCATCATCCCTGCAGGGATCACGAACATATTTACGACGGTGTGCTCAAACCCCTGTCCAAAAAAAGTTAGGATTGGCAGCCACATGGCAATGATTTTACCGGAGGTAGAGCTCGAAGTCATAGCCATAACAGCCCCTAAGGTAACCATCCAGTTACAGAGCATGGCTTTAATAATAACTAACAGCATTCCGTCTCCACCCATATTTTTATAGGCAATGGTCTTGGCCTCACTTGTATTAATGAGGGTTTGAATCATTGGATGACTCATATCTGTGCCCATTTTTGTAATCGTAAGGCCATAAAGAACAGCGTATACCGCACAACCGAGCAGATGTCCGAATATAACCCATAAATAGTTGTTCAACATCCGCTTCGTTGTTGTCTTCTTTTCCAGAACCGCCAGAGGGATCAGCGCAAAACTGCCTGTCACTAGCTCTAGACCAAGTAGAATAATCATTACGAACCCTACCGGAAAAATAATAGCTCCTACCATAGGAATCCCGGTCTGCGCCGCAGCTGTAAATGCAAGTGTAGTAGCACAAGCCAGAATCGCTCCACCCAGACTACCTCTCACCAATAACTGCAGGATAGATAACTCTGCTTTGTTCTTGCCGCTTTCAATCATAGCGTTCAGCACTTCACGTGGTTTGATATAATCCATGATTAATCCCCCTTCAACGGTCTTTTCTTTAAATGGTTACATAGATCGAACCACTATTAGGATCAATTTCTACATCAAATGTAACAACACAGCCTTTATCTGGCTCCATAGCAACTCCACTATGCAGGTCAATCTTCCAGTCGTGCAGAGGACAGTGAACCTTCGTACCACATACCATCCCTTCGGATAATGCGCCACCTTTATGAGGACATTTATTCTCTACCGCAAGAACCTCACCATCTGAAAGTCGAAATAACGCGATCTCCATGTCATTGACCCTAAAAGTTCGTGAACCCCTTGTATCAATATCAGTTACTTTACCAACGAGCATTTTGGTTATAGTCATCATTAGCCCCCCTTTAAACACTCTCTATTTGTGCAATAGCTTCGAAATTCTTACGTAGTTCTGGCTCATTCACAATTTGTTTCCAAGGATCAGTAGTGAGCCCCAGCACTGTCTCAATTCGTTCTTTGAGCGCCAAGCGCTCCTCCTGACTTTCAAGAGCTTTCTTTATATTGTCTACCCCTACTCGTTCAACCCAGTGTGCAGTTCTCTCATTCCAGCCGGCCTGCTCACGGTAATATTGTAAGAACGCACTTGCCCATTCGACTACCTCTTCTTCAGTCTTCACCACACATAGAAGATCCGTGGCCCGCACATGTACCCCTCCATTCCCACCAATATGCAGTTCCCATCCACCATCTATCGCCACAACACCAAAATCTTTAATCGTCGCTTCCGCACAATTACGAGGACATCCGGAAACCGCAAGTTTCACTTTACCCGGCGCATTCAGGCGTTCGAATTGTTTTTCCAGTGTAATCCCCATACTGATCGCATCCTGAGTGCCAAATCGGCAGAAGGTAGACCCCACACAGGTCTTCACTGTACGTAACGTTTTGCCATAAGCATGCCCGGAAGGCATATCCAGCTCCTCCCACATCTTAGGCAAGTCTTCCTTCTTAACGCCAAGCAAATCTAGTCTTTGTCCTCCAGTAAACTTCACCATAGGAACAGCAAATTTCTCGGCAACCTCTGCAATCTTCTTCAATTCTGCAGGTGAAGTTACCCCCCCATAGATTCGCGGAACCACAGAGTAAGTCCCGTCCTTCTGAATGTTGGCGTGATATCGCTCGTTTGTATAACGAGACTCTTTCTCGTCTATATATTCCTCAGGCCACAACATGCCCAGATAATAGTTCAGCGACGGGCGGCATTTCGCACAACCTTCCTCCTGACTCCACTCCAGAACATTCATCACTTCTTTAACTGTCATTAGCTTCATTCTTTTTATCTCAGAAACAATTTCATCACGGTTCAGCGTTGTACAGCCACATATTCCTTCTTTAACTACGGTGACCGCATCACCTGCATAGAGTTGCAATAACCCTTCTACAAGTGGTTTACAGCCCCCACAGGAAGCGGATGCTTTGGTGCACGCCTTAATTTGCCCTACACTGGTACAGCCTCCAGACTCAATCGCTTCAGCAATAGTCCCCTTCGAAACACCATTACATCCACAAATGATTTCATCTTCCGGCATAACTTCCAACCGATTCCCTTGCGTCGATGAGAACACATCCGCTGAGATTCCTAATAACAGTTCCTTTTCTCTTCCACTAATATTTTCTTTATTCTTAATTATCGAGAACAAGTGAGCACCGTCGCTGGTATCACCAAATAGTACTGCCCCGATTAACATGTCATCTTGTATAACTAGCTTTTTGTAGACTCCTTCTATTTCATCCTGATATCGCAGCGCCCTGGACCCGTCCGGCTCGGTGAATTGTCCTGCTGAGAATACATCAACACCAGATACTTTCAGCTTGGTAGAAGTTACAGAACCCATGTATCCTTCAACCTTAACTCCAGCCAGCCTTTTTGCTAATACGGCACCTTGTTCATATAAAGGAGCTACCAGACCATAAGCGATTCCTCGGTGCTCGGCACATTCCCCCAGAGCAAAGATACCGGGGATATTCGTCTCCATATAATCATTTACGATAATTCCGCGGTTGATCTGCACACCACTTTTCTTTGCCAATTCAACATTTGGTTTAATCCCAACTGCCATGACAATAAGATCCGCATCGGCTGTGCTACCATCTGTGAATAGTAAACCTCTTACTCTCTTCTTACCTAAAATCGCCTCGGACTGCTTATGGAGCAGAAATCTCATTCCTTGAGCTTCCAGCTCTCTTCTGAGCATTACTGATGCAGCTTCGTCCAGCTGGCGCTCCATAATATAATCGTGGATATGCACTACAGTGACTTCCATTCCCAGATGTAACAGACCTCTAGCCGCTTCCAGCCCTAGCAGGCCTGCACCGATGACAATCGCCTTTTTATAAGATCCTGCAGTCTCCTGCATGATCTGGCAATCCTTAATATCACGAAAAGCAATGACCCCTTCTTTATCCGCACCCGGTATCGGCAACATAAAGGGATTCGATCCTGTAGCTAGGATTAACTCATCGTATTCGGCAGTGATCCCCTTATCGGAATATACCTTTCGACTCTCACTGTCTATTGAAGTCACCGTATGTCCCATATACAACTTAATACCTTGGCTGTGATACCACTCCAGATCATTGATGATGATCTCACTCATATTCGCTCCACCAGCAAGAACGGAAGATAACATGATCCGGTTATAGTTAGGATAAGGTTCCGAACCAAAGATGGTAATCTCATACCCCTCAGGATTTAATTTGAGCAAATGTTCAATCGTACGAACCCCCGCCATTCCATTGCCGACTAACACCAGTTTCTTGCGCGCAGCTATCATCTATATCTCTCCTCTCCGTTTGGAAAACCCAAAAAGCCCGCTCCACTCCACACGGAAACTTACATTTCCATTGCGATAAGTGAAAGCAGGCGCCATTGCCGCTTCAGTCGAATACACCGTTGTATTCGTGAATGATTAATTTGTTAAACCGACTATACAACAGGAATCAGAGAACGTCAACAATTATGACATATAAAATTTAAAAATCTTAAATTCGTCGACAACCCATCGTTTCTGTGTTATATAAAATAACATAACGATTAAGAAAGGGCGTCGAACTATGCATTCCCTGTTGATTATTCAGAATAGCACGACAGAGAAGGACACAGCCGAGCGCTCAAATAGTAAAACGGATGCCATTCTCCGTTCCTCCGGATATATTGTCACAGTAGCCGTTACACAAGAAGAAGCTGTGGCACGGATCAAAGACGCTGATGCTTCCATACTCCATTTACCCATCACAGAGATCAATAGCTGGGGTACTTTACTAATGAGTCATAAGATTGCACCAATCCTTTGGTGGTGTACTGACGAAACAGCCACACTTTCACTTGCTGCATGTGAAGATAATATCATGGTGGATGGTGTATTATCGCCTTCCATGCTCTCACAGGAGATCCATTGGATCCTTCATTTCAGTGCCAAGCAATGTTTCGAAAGACAACAATGGCGTAAAGAGCGAGAACAGCTGCATGCTCGAATCGAAGAACGGAAATGGATTGATATGGCTAAAGGTATCCTGTCCAAGGTCAAGAATATTTCCGAATCTGAAGCTTATGATCTTCTCCGTAAACAAGCAATGAATGAACGTAAACGTATGGTTGATGTAGCTACTTCAATCGTTAGAGTCTATCAATTACTGCAAGATCAAACCTAAGGGGGGAATATACCTATGATCAACATTTTAAAAGAAGTCGCCCGAGGCAAAAGAGGCGCCCGAGATTTAAATTATGAAGAGTCTACATATGCCGCAGAATCTATACTCGGACGAACAGCATCTCCTGCTCAGATTGGAGCCTTTCTGGCTGCTGAGCGGATTAAGCTAGAAAGCGTAGAAGAACTTGAAGCTTTCGTCTACGTTTTACGTAAATATGCGCATCGCGAACCCCTTTTTGCGGAAGGTCTTGATTGCGCCGGACCCTATGATGGTAGAAAATCCTCATTCATCGCAACTTTTCCCACTGCATTTCTATTGTCCGCGGCCGGACTGCCAGTCACACTACACGGTACTGCTTCTCTGCCTCCTAAATGGGGAATCACTTTACAAGATATCATCTATCAATCTGGGATTGAGAAAACTGCGCTAGAACGTACAAAAGCCATTTCAGCTGCTAACAAGAGTAATGTACTATTTGCCGATGCTGAAGAATGGTGCCCTCCTCTAGGCGACCTTCGCAGCATCCGTGAGGAAATTGGTATGAGAACCTTATTCAACACCGCCGAGAAGCTGATTGACTACGCCTGCTCTCCTTTTATTATCTTCGGGATATACCATAATACAGTCTTTGACCGATTATCTAGATTACTCATAAAGCTTGGTTATCAAAAGGCGTTAATTGTCCAAGGGGTGGAAGGCTCCGAGGATCTTTTCATCGACCGACCTACCCGCGTTTACACTGTCGAGAACGGTGTGGCGGCTCTTGATATTATTGATCCGGAAGGATTTGGTTTGGATACAATTGTTCCTGAAGTCCATTGGACACCACATCAACAGCTAATGACAGCTGAGGCAGTTCTACAGGGCGGCGGTCACATGGCTTTCTATAATCAAACTCTGCTGAACGGTGCAGCAAGATTACATCTAGCTGGAAAAGTCAACTCTATCGAGGAAGGGCTGTATACCTGCAAAAGCTTATTGGATAATGGTGAAGCTTGGAGCGTATATGTGAAATGGAGGGGTGCACTTCTCGGTAGCACAAGCGGTGCCTTAGGTCCTGCATAATGCATTATCACCTCATTTTACCCGGACAATATGTAATTATTAGTAAATCTAGCTTGTGAATCCCGTAGAATTAGCGTAATATATAGTAATAATTTACTATATAGGAGGGTCTAACAGACTATGCCTTCATATTATTTTAAAGAAGTATGGACACCCTTACGCTGGGTAGGTATAAAGTTTTTTCGTGATGATGATGGATTCTTATGGATCAAATGGTGGGCAAAACCCAGAAAACGGTTACGTTAACGCATAATATTTCATATGCAATAATACATAGGTTCAGCAGTGAGTTAATTATAATAATCTGCGTTTGCCACCACCTCCGCTCTAAGCATTGGTTTGCTAGCGGAGGTCTTTAGGCATCTTTCCTGATGAAATCCTTCAAATTCAATTAAAAAGAGCACCCATCGCTAAAGTACTAGCAACTGATGCCCCTATTTACTAATTCCCTACTTTTGCCCCAAATGAACGTGCCAAGAGTACCGCCTGTTCCATATCCATCCGCACTCCCTGTAGATCCAGACTCTTTAAATCAATGCCTTCAACAATCGCTTCCCGCATATCCGCTCCCTTAAGCTTGCATTGAGACAATTGTACACGGCTCAAATCCGCTCCACGCAAGTCACTTTTTTGCAAATTACAGCCCATTAAATCCGCTTCTGTAAATCGAATCCCCCGCAGATCCTGTCTGCTTAGATTGGTATGTCTAAGGTTCGTGTACGACCAGTCCCCTCCAAGCAGCGAGATTCCGTCCAAATAAGCGTTTGAGAAATCCGATCCTACCATCTTGCAATCTTCAAATTTAGATACAAACAGGTTCGCTCCCGTAAATTTACAATTGGTAAAAGCTGAACCTTTATGGTGAGACGCATTAAGCATGGCTCCTGTAAAATCACAATCAATAAATCGACAGCCAATAGAGTTCATCTCTTCCATAGAAGTGCCTTTGAAGGAGCATTGCTCGAATGTGCAGTTGTTTAACTCACCATCCTGCAAGCTTCCTTGGTCAAAATTGTGATTACGGAACGTTTCATTAAGGTATTGGTACATATAAGTCTCATCACCTTCATCAGTATTAAAAAAATTAATTCTTAATTAAAAATAGCACTTTAGTAGATTGTTCTCAACATTCCCTTTCGATATAATAGCAAATAAACAATGGGGAGGTAAATTATGGATGTGTCCAGCAGGAAAGAACCATTCCGTTATGTTATGAACCATCCGCTTGAATGCTGGATTGAAGTTCCGCTTAACAATTCCGGTCCAGGTGCTGGAAAGTTAACAGAGGCTGTATTACTCGATCTTAGCCGTTCGGGTTGTAAAGTACGCACCCCTTTGAATCTTCGATTCACGGCAAGAGATACCAGGCTTATTATTCATCTTCGATTAAATGAAGAGAAGCTTCAGCTCTTATGCAGCGCCCGTTGGGGTTGGATGTTTGGACTTGGCCAATATCAATATGGAGTTAAATTCCGCTTGGACGAGAATGAGGAAGACCGCCTAATAAGAGAGCTTGAGACATGGACCGCCACCCTTCGGGTTGAAGGTCTGTAGAACTTACCATAACAGATGCCCTTCACTTAGAAGGACGTCTTTTTTTTGCACAAAAACGAAGACAAAGCTAAATCGCTCTGCCTCCGTTCTAAAAACTATTCCGCCATGTGGTTAGGCGTCCACTCTTTTTTTAACGAGCTTGATGATGACTGCTATAAGGAGAACTGCTATCACCGCTTCAAATAGAAGAGGAGCTAGATTCAAATGACCCTGTGTAAGCTGTATCCCACTTCGGGTATCGGTCTCAGCTATGACCTCGAACTGGAATACACTTTCCCAAGCAGTGAAGTTACTATTGAAAATCAAATATTCCAAATAGGATATTCCATTCTGTAACAAATACGCAGTGGCCAGCCCAATCCATACTCGCCCCTTAAATTTCATACTTCGCGCAACCGTAATGGAGACCATCAAGGTAAGCATGATATAACCGGCAAACCAATATGCCTGCAAAAGAACTAACAATCCCACTGTCCAGAAATTCTCTGGAAGAACTAATGTGGAATACATCGAGAGATACACGCCTAAATGCATCAAAGCTATTAAAATAATACCCAGCAGCAGAGCTAAAAAAAGTACTAACGGAGAAAGGACTGTGTTCAGGGTTCTTACGGGCAATAGGCGACGATTATAGGAATTTATATTGTTAAAAAAGGTTCGTGCTGCCATGACAAGAAAGATCAGCCCTGCGATGACATAAGTTAATCCGTTCAAAATAAACCTTTCATAGTCATGTAATTTAGTGAACCCCAACCCGATCTGCGCCAGAATTATGATTACAAAAACAGCAAGGAACTTATCCCTATCTCGTCTAAAATCGTACTTCACTAGCTTTAGCATTCTGCGTACACCTCTCTGAACAGTTCATCTATGCTTTTGCCTTGGCGAAGCCGGATATCCTCTACCGCCGTATGCATCACAATTTCTCCCTCTTTTATAAAAATCACATCATCAAAGATCCGCTCAATATCCGATACTAAATGGGTTGATAAGAGAATGGTACTGTCCTCTTCATAAAACTCTACCAATGCATTAAGAATTTTTGTTCTAGCTACCGGATCTACACCACCAATGGGTTCATCAAGCAAATAAAGGCTAGCTCGGCGTGATAGAGCAAGTGTAAGCTGTAAACGTTCATTCATCCCTTTGGACAGATCCTTTACCTTATCTTGCGGACTTAGCTTCATAAACTCCAACATTCGCGAGGCTTTAGTCAGATCAAAATCAGGATAGAAGTCAGTTTGGAACTTTAGAGCATCAGAAACACTCATCCAAGATTCTGTAAGCGGCTTATCAGGCATAAACGATACCACCGCTTTACTTTCTGTTCCTACAGAACCCCCAATGACCGATACACGACCGGTCGTAGGCTGTGACAGCCCGGCGATAATTTTCATAAGTGTACTTTTGCCGCTGCCGTTACTGCCTAACAGTCCCGTGATCTTACCCGCACTCAGATTAAAAGATACCTCGCGGAGGGCATGCTTGGAACTATATTTTTTTGTAACTTCATGAACCTCAAGTATATTTTCCAACTTGCGTATCCCCCTATTCTCCATCCTTATTGCGGATATTCTCCGCCACCGCCGCTAAAATATCTTCGCCTTGAAAGCCAAGATCCTGCATACCACGAATGAAACGATCCAGCACATCTTTGGCCATTTCTTTTTTGATGGTCAGGATAGTACCTTCATTACTTGTGACGTATCTTCCCATTCCACGCCGGGTTTCCACGATTTCTTCACGCTCCAGTTCCTGAAAAGTTCTTTGCACCGTATTCGGATTAATCTGCAGCTCACTGGCAAGTTCTCGTACCGAGAGGATTTTATCTCCTGGTTTCAGCTTACCTGTGACGATTTCACCTTTGATGTAATTCATGATCTGTATATAAATCGGCAGGTTGTTATCGAATTCGATTGTCATGATTAAGCAACATCCCTTCGTCTAAAGACGGAGAAACCTATGAGAAGAAAGACAACTGTGTATACGGCAAGCATCACGATGGAAAAGGTCAGTGTCATTCCAGGCATAGGTGCTCCTCCACCTTCATAAGCAGATAAATTTAAGTTTGGAAACAGAACATATTTGTAAAAATCACGAGAAATAATCAATTTGTCTATCATTAACGCAAACATAGTAGCCCCAATCGTTACTCCCGTTGAAGTGGTCAATATCCCCAGCATAAAAGCAAGTGTTCCATACACAACTGTACTAACGAGATTATACAATAGGTTTGTAAGCATCTCACTCATACCCGCTTCTCCACCACTTAGTCCAAACCACAAAGCCCCTGTTCCAAAAACGGCTATACCTCCAATGACAGTCAAAGTCAAAGCATACAACAGTACAACCACATATTTGGATGCGAGGATTGCTGTACGGCTTCTGGCGCGGATAAGCAGGAACTTAATGGTTCCTTGACTATACTCTTTTGAGACAATACCTGCTGTTCCGATGATCGCAAGAATTGTAATCACTTGGCCAATCCCTTGGGAAAGCAGCATCATAGCTGAAAAATCATAAGCTGATTCAAACATGTCAGGTGAAACAGAATGAACAATATAACCTAATAGCAGGGATAATAGAATTAATATCACATATGGCACAATAAATGTGCGTTTCTTTGAGATCTTGAGCCATTCATTAACAATAAGATTATTGAAGTTACGCAATGCGGTTTCCTCCTGTCCATTTCAAGAAATCTTCCTCAAGACTCTGTTTATTCTCCGTAATCCGGAAAATTCCCACACCTTCATCACTAAAAGCAGATACAAGCTCCGGTACTCTGCTATCAAGCAGACTTACTATCACTTCAGAACGAGCGCTGTCCATGGAGGCCAATTCCGCATAATCTAAACGCTCCAAGAGGTTTATCGCCGCTTCAACCGATCCTACACGGATGGTTAGCTTTACTTGTGCGGTTGCTTCCTGCTCTTCACCAATCGCAGTTACGGTTACCAGCTTACCATTCTGGATTACGATAGCCCGATGGCATATTTGTTCAATTTCAGTGAGCAAGTGGCTGGAAATTAGAATAGAGATGCCTTCCACTTCGGCGATGGTACGCATATAATCACGCATTTCCCGTATTCCAGCCGGATCAAGTCCGTTCGTAGGCTCATCTAAAATCAATAACTTGGGCCGATTGAGTAGCGCCTGAGCAATCCCTAGACGTTGGCGCATGCCCAGCGAATAAGCCTTTACTTTTTTATTCATCGCTTCTTGAAGTCCTACCAGTTCTACAACCTCATCTATTCTGCCAGCCTCAATATTATCCGTCATTCTTTGGTACTGCTTCAGATTATCAAGTCCAGTCATATACGGATAAAACTCTGGATTCTCAATTATCGCACCGATATGGCCAATCGCCTGCTTAAAATCATTCCTTACACTGTGACCTTGGATAATCACATCGCCTTCACTCATCCGTATTAAACCCGTCATCATTCGAATCGTTGTGGTCTTACCTGCACCGTTTGGACCTAACAACCCAACAATTTCACCCTTACGGATATCAAATGTCAGCTTATCCACAATCGGTCTTCCTTTGATAATCTTACTTACCTCATTCATTTGCAGAACGACTGAATCTTTCATCTCTACACCACTCCCCTGTTTCATGCGGATCCTCCCTGCCAACTAATGTATTGTTCATTCGTTTTATTGTGTCAGTGTTATAGTTGAATAGTACACTAATATGTTATTGAAGTAAAGCCCAAAATGATAAGTTAATGCAAATAAGGGCTTTCTATTAGACTATTAGCCAAGCAAAAAATTTATATGAACATAGATTAGATAACAAAGGAGGAATTACAAATGAAAAAAGAAGTTCATGTATCGCAGACTTACCCTCGCTTGACCGTGTACGATGAAGAAAACTTCAATGGACGCCGTAGAATATATACTGGCAACCTGGGTATTCGTAATACGGACAACATCCTCGATGGTATTGAGAGCCTTCGGTTCTTCTCTACTAGCAGCAATGCTACACTGGTACTTTTCACTAGAACACGGTTTAGAGGGAACTTCCGTGTACTTCGCGGGAACCGCAACATTAGGGATCTGGATGATTTCATTTCAGGTAATGACGTGGAGTCCATTATTTCTACTAACCAACGCTTAACCCTCGAACAAATCCGTAATATCCGCAGCAGCGGTAACTTGCCTTCGGGATATCGTTTGATCTAATTTTTAGAGGACGCAGTTTAAGCCATAAGCTTAAGGTGCGCCCTCTTTTATTTTCCGCTATAATGACTCCATACATATTAAACAGGAAAGAAGGCTACTTTATGGAACCGATCGTTTCTACTCGATGGCTGCTTGCTCGGTTATACGAGCCTGAACTTGTTATAGTTGATTGCCGTTTTTTACTTACTGACCCGGAAGCTGGACGTAAAGCCTATACAGAAGATCATATTCCCGGCGCAGTTTATCTACATCTGGAAGAACAACTCTCCGCTCCTGTAAGCTCACACGGGGGACGCCACCCACTGCCAGAAATTTCAAAGCTAACTGCCGCACTTAGTAAGGTTGGTATTAACAGAGATAGTATTGTTGTTGCTTATGATGATCAAGGTGGTGCCTACGCTTCCCGTCTGTGGTGGATGCTTAAATATTTGGGGCATGAACGTGTGTTTGTAATGGATGAAGGCTACTCTGCTTGGAAAAAAGCATCCTTCCCCGTCAGTGATCATCAAGCGGTTCGGATTCCTAGCCAGTATGAAGCAGATGTTCAGAAGAAGATGCTTGCTAGCATGGAAGATGTGCAAAATGTAGTTAACGCCGGTGGCGCACTATTGATTGATTCCCGCGAGTCCCGTCGCTATGAAGGTTTGGAAGAACCGATTGATCCGAAGGCAGGTCATATTCCTGGTGCGATCAATAAGTTCTGGAAGGATGTTCTCGATGAGCAAGGGCGCTGGAAATCAACTGAGGTGCTGAAAGAGCATTATGAAGGAATTGATCCTGAGCAAGAGATTATTGTGTACTGCGGTTCAGGTGTAAGTGCCTGCCCTAATGTGCTCGCGCTAGGCAAAGCCGGGTACAAGAATGTTAAGCTGTATGCGGGAAGCTGGAGTGATTGGATTTCATATGAGGAGAATCCGGTGGCTACGGGAGAGGGTTAAGCGTTCGTTTTTATTTGTATATTTAAGAAAAGGAAAAGCCCGCAATCTTTGCGGGCTTTTTTAGCTTGCGCTATATACCGAAACGTTTACGGCAAGAAATCGATTTTCCGAAGGTCGGATACGTTTGCCTCTGCTTCGTCTTCTTCACCGTACAGCATCGTACATATCGTATTGGCGGCAGGCTTCGTATATTCGGGATGGATGAAAACCGTTCGTATTGAGTCGTCAAAAAAGACATGCGCCTGGGTAAATGATGTGCCGAAAAGACTAGTTGTTCTGATCGGAATCGCGGAGCTACTCGGAGCGCTGGGCCTTGTTTTGCCGTGGGCATTGAACATAGCTCCGTTGCTAACGCTGATCGCCGCGATCGCTTTGGCTGCGGTTGCACTGCTCGGGATGCTGTTTCATATTGGGCGAAAAGAGTACCGGGAGCTCGGCGTAAATATCTTTTTTGTAGTTCTGGCGTTGATCGTGGCAATTGGAAGACTATAAAGGAAGTTGTATGCGGGTAGTCGGAGTAATTGGATTTCATATGAGGAGAACCCGGTGGCTACTGGAGGAGAGTAACATACAAAAGCCCGCGTCCGACGCGGGCTCTTGTATTTATGAGTAACTCCGATAGATAGCTAAAATCAACAAATCAAAACTCAAGTCAACAGTTAACTAACTTCAACTACCTCTTTTATGCTGTTTAGATCGGTCAAATACTTTTCTAGTGCATTTTCTAGCTGCGTACTCTTTTCAAGGTTTGGAGGAATTATTCTAAAAATCGCTGATCCGCAGCTGATTCTCCGCGTCCAACAGCTCAAATTGATTTCGATTAAACCGGATCAGCCCGTCCTGCGCCATCCGCTGCAGCTCTCTGGACAAGGCGCTGCGGTCAACAGTCAAATAATCAGCCAGGTCGCTGCGGGTAAACGGAATTTCAAAACAGGCGGAATTGTTTTTTTTGGTCTGGAGGGCTAAATAATGCAGAATACGGTCCCGCAGCGATTTGTGGGAGACCAGATCCAGCTTTTGATAGATGGACCGGTTGTTCTCAAGCAGCAGGGTCAGCATATTCTCAATGATCCGGCCCCTTAAATGGCAAGTGTCCTGGCCGGGCCGGACAATTTTATTTATTTTGACAAACAGAATCCGGCATTCCGAACCCGCCACCGCTTCATAGCCGCTGTGTTCTTGGACAAGGCGAAGCGCCGTTTCGCCAAAGATTTCCCCATCCCCGAGCTCCGAGAAAATAAATCTCATGCCTGAGATATTATCTTTGCACAGCAGAACATTGCCATGGATAATAATGCCCGCCGAATCCAGAATATCGTCTTTTCTAAAAATAACCTCCTTCCGCGCAAAATCCTTGATTGTGCCCTGCAAACAGCTCAGCGCTTGCTGCACCTCCCGCTCCGCGAACCCCTTAAACAAAATAGTGCTCTGTATCCTGCTCAGATATTTCTGCAATTTTCTCAGCCTCCTGTTGCCATGGCAACAGAGTCATGATAAATACTCTGCTACAATAAAATAAATGAGAATAATTCTCATTGGTCATTCTCATTATATCAAATTGCAGGAATCATTCAATCAAGCAATTTGGAAATAAACAAAATGCTGTACTTTGAACAGGGGGATCGTATGAGTGGAATTACAGCAGGCAAGGTATTTTTTTTAACAGATATGATCAGCGTTAAGCCACACCGTATTGCGAGCCGAGTGCTGGCATTGCCCGTATCTGCAGCCGAAACAGCGGCACAACCGGAATGGGTATTGTATGCCATGGATCAGGAGGAGACCATCAGTTCAGAGACCGCCCCCAAATCTAAAATCATCCATGTGCTGGAAGGCGAGCTTCATCTGCTGGTGGCGGAAGAGCCCTATCAATTGACAGCCGGCGCATCCGTTATCGTCCCAGCGGGCACTTGGCATGATTATTCCGCCCGCAGCAGCTGCAAATTTCTGCAAATCAGTATATAAAACGGAGGTAATCAAAATGGAAACAGGTTTATTCATTAAAAAACTGCCGCAATCCGCAGTCATTGATTTGAAGGACATCATCACAATAGAGGAACAGCAGGTTTCCAGTCTGACCCTTGTACAGCGGCCAAATCTGGCAATGACCCTTCTTTCGCTGGACAAAGGCTCGTCGATTGGGGGACATTCTTCCCCGGGAGATGCCATGGTCAACATTTTGTCCGGGCAAGCGGAAATTACAATTGGAGAAGACAAGTACACTGTTCATGCCGGGGAGACCCTCGTTATGCCGGCCAATATTCCGCATGCCCTACACGCAACAGTGGCGTTTCAGATGCTTCTGGTTGTAGTCAAGCCGGATAAGTAATGGGGTGAATGCGATGAAAAAGGAAGTAGGCCATAATTTTTTGGCGCGGCTGGGAAAAAAACGTTTGCGGCCCGGCGGCGTTGCAGCAACCAACTGGCTGATCCAGCAAGCCAATCTGAGTACGGACAACCAGGTATTGGAGGTAGCCTGCAATATGTGCACCACCTCCATTCAACTGGCCGGTAAATATCACTGTCAAATTACCGGTATTGATATGGACCCGCGGGCGCTGGAAAAAGCAAACCGAAATATCAAAAATGCCAACTTGGAAAACTATATCCGTGTCCGGCAAGGAAATGCACTGAAGCTACCTTTTGAGAATGAGAGCTTTGACGTTGTCATTAATGAAGCCATGCTCACGATGCTTAACCAGCCTGCGAAGGAAAAGGCAGTCGCCGAATACTATCGGGTACTGAAACCTGGCGGCATTCTGCTTACCCATGATATTACCTTTGCCAAGGAAAATATGGAAGAACGTCTGGCCGAGCTGCGCCGCACCATTCACATCAATGTCGAACCACTGTCTGTTGGGCATTGGGCGGGATTGTTCCACTCCGCAGGCTTTAAGCAAGTAGACAATGCTACCGGTCCCATGTCCTTGATGAGTATCAATGGACTCATTCGTGATGAAGGGGTTATCGGGGCGCTACGTATTGTGAAAAACGGGCTCAAGAAAGAGAACCGGGAACAGTTCAAAAAGATGTATACCTTTTTTAATACGACGGGTAAAGATCTGAATTATATTGCCGTTTGCAGCAGCAAACAATAGTTGTGCGCAGGCCTATCATGTCTTATGATAGGTTTTTATTTCCGCTGACGTTGAGAATGATTATCAATATAATTCATCGATATTACCGTCTAGAAGTCAAAATAACCGCTTGAAAGGAACTCACGATGAAAGCTAAATCTGTTTATGCCTTGTGTCTCAGTTTGCTGTGTTAAGTGCCCGTTCGCAACAAAAAAATGAAAGTTCGCCCAAATCCGCTGCTCCCTCCGAAATTCTGGAGCAGCTGCTGACGGCGCAGTAATTGCCTGAATGAAGCAGAACATTTTAAAATCAAATATATAGAAAACGCGAGTCCGGGTGGCACTGCCCTGAACTCGCGTTTTTTTGCTAAGTTATTCGGTTATGTATTTCTATCGCCTATTTTGCCGGGTATCGCTTCAACTGCTGCTCAAACACGGTATTGTAGTAAAATTTTCGCGGATAGGTATCCTCCTTCAACAACTTGTAAAGTACAGATTGACCTTCTTCATAACGGACCGCAAATTCACATTCATCATAAAAACGCCGGGACAGCTCGCGGATCAAGTCTATCTCGGACGAACAGCGCCATCCGAAATAAATCATATCTAGCTGGTCCAGCGGATCACGGTAAGTGTCGAGGACAATACAAGCGTTTGGCTGCACTGGATTACTGTAAACAAGCACATGTCCGTTGTGAACAGGGTTGGCAAAAAAATGTTCATAAATCTCCGCAACGGGTACTGTAATGCCCAATTGATCCATGATGATCTGAAAATTCGGGTGCGCAATGTAGGCATCATTCTGCTCATCCGGGTACTCCACCAATTCTGTAATGGATGCCATGATCCCAAATTCATACTTCATATGAACATCCTCCCTGTTGATTGCTTGAAAAATATCCCTATGCTTGCTATGATAACAAAATTATTGGGATGAGAGGCGATTATTATGAAAAAAAAGCTGCGTTCTATCACGCTCAGGGGACTGGAATACAGCTACATACTGGGCATGCGAATCCATGACAAACGGAGTCTGCTTGAATTAAAGGTTTATCATAAAAATGTAAAGCTCCACCCGCTACGCATCCAAATCCTAACATGGGATGATCCGATAGCCGGTTGTCCGCTGAATACAGGCTATCTGCTGCAAAACCATAAAAGAGGGTTTGATGTTGTCTATAATCTAAACCATCCACAGCGTATCCGCGAATGGATCGAATATGGAACGGCTAAAGGCTGGGACGGCACCCGGACAATAGAAATCATATATGGATTGGATGCTATGCAGGAAATGGGCTACGATATTACTTCATTGCGCACTTCTATATAATCAGTCAAAAACCTGTTCCAGTGCTTGCGGATTATAAGGACTGATAATTTTATATGCATTCAAGTGAGGATTGCTTAAATCATTGTCATAGATGATCATATGCTGTCTGCTTTTTAAAATAATATCAAATCGTTGCTTGCGATCAGCCTGAACTATCGTAATATAATAGCTGAAATTTTTGTCAGAACTGACATTTCGGGCCGATTTCATTAATTGAACATGAGAGAAATCAGTAAAGATCCGCTCAATAACAGCAGGATCAGTAATAATGATGTCTTTCTTTTCACCGGGAACTGAAGACAATCGCGAGATTTCTAGAGAGGCGATTTCTTCCAATCGGATGGTATTGGCTACGATTCGTTTAAACGAAGTATAGCGGCTTGCTGTATAGGCCATCAAAGAGACACCTACCCCTGTCAGAAGCGCACCGACAAGCATGTATTTTCTATTTTTATCCATTTCCCATTCCTCCCAGTAATACGATTCTGTAAGCTACAATTATAAAACTATAAAGACATCGGTGCAAATCTGCTTATTTTAACTTCTACATAGCACACGAGCCAGGGGTCAGAAGGAAATACTTAAGTCAAGTCAGCCCCCAAGCTGTTTTGTTCCTAAACTAGCGCAGAAAAGCCACTCTATGGGTGGTACGATGGACGTCTTGCCCCTAATCCTCTAGCTCGTCCAGCTTCGCTTCCAGTTCAGCCAGCTTACGATTCGCTTGATCCAATATTTCCTGAAGCTCTGCAGCTTCTGCTCGTTTTATTTCTTTTTTAACGGTTTCAATCTGCTGTTCCAAATAGAGAATATCGGCTTCATTTCCTGAGTTGTTCCAAATCTGTGAGTAAGTCATAGTCAGCCTCCGTTTATCTGTGTCCACGATTCAATCATAACCCGCATTCCACTTCTTCAGATTAATCGATGCTACTCTTAGCGTCTAGCTAATCAACAAAAATCAATGAGCCGATTACTTTCCTATATTCAACACCCTCTACTTTATAAGCAAAACAAAGAAGCAGCGAGTTACTTCACTGCTTCTTTGTTGAATCTTACTTCTCTCATTCAAAACGGTCATTAGACTTCACGTCAAGGGTTAACCTGAGATCTCATTTATTTAGCCAGCAGTTTAGGGAACTCATCCAGCAGCATGCTGCTGGTCAGCATATCGTCATAATTCCATTTGGTCTCCACAAAAGTAACTTTTCCGCTCTTTACAGCAGGGAGCGAGCTCCACAACGCAGTTTTCATTAACTCATTAAAGGAATTTTCCGCATCAGCATTGGCCGGATAAATGACAAACAAATGGTCACCAATAAGCATCTTATGCATTAGCTCAGGGGAGACCTCAATATAGGGCGCGCCTTCTGCCGGCTCGATTTCCTTCACTGCCTCGGACATTTTGTAGCCCTGCGGCTGATACAGCAGTGCAGGAATGCCACCAGTTTTCATCAAATACATTGTCTTGTTCCAATAATAAATCAGCACTACCGCTGTTTCTCCTTCGGCAAGTTTGCCTTCCTGACGCAATCCGCTCCACATATTCTCGGCCTTGCGATTATATTCGGACAACAGTTGCTCTGCTTCAGCCTTTTTACCCACTATCTCACCAATGACAGGCAGACGCTCAGACAAGGGTTTACTCTGGTCAAATACAACAGTAGGTGATATTTTGGACACTTCTTCATATTGTTTGTCCATCACATAACCTAGCATTGTTAAATCCGGTTCCAGATCCAAAACAAGTTCCAGATTTGTAGGAAATCCGATATCCTGTGCCGGGGTTGTCTCCTTGTCCAAATAGACGGATTCTTCAATAAACCGGCGGTCGACACCGACCGGCTGAATCCCGAGTGCCAGCAGGTCTCCGATCGAATTACCCTGCAGCACAATCCGCTGTGGACGCTCTGGAATATCAACCTCATGCCCCTGACTGTCTTTATATACTCTTGTAGATTTTGAATTGGTGGCTGAGTCCGGTGGACTTGTCTCTGTTTGCACAGAGGATACCGGACTAGGGCCAGCATTCGCAGAATTAACAGGACTGTTCCCTGAAGAGCAAGCACTAAGCATTAAAACAAGACATAACAGCATCGCTGCTCCCATTGACATTTTTGTATTTCTAACCATCGGTAAATCCCCAAGTGAACAGACTAATTGTTAAGATCTCCCTCGCCCCCCACCATCTTGAAATCCCGCACCAGTCAAGGGTTTATCCTGTGCGTTATCCATTTTAATTTAATTTTTTTATTCTCAAAATTACTATTTCGAAAATCTCACTATCTTCCGATATGTTCTTATGAGCTATTTGCTCAGAGACAACTTGGGGGAGATGGTAGCATGTTAAAACAACTAAAAAAAAGGCGGTTCGGTTCATCAAGCATAGCAAATACTTTGTCCATTGTACTTTTAGTTATTATTGTTGTCGTCTTCTCAATCTTGGGAACCTTTATGTTTTCCAGCACTCGCAGCATACTTGTGAAACAACAAGAATCTATGCTTCAGACCAAAACACAGGCACTTGTCAGTCAATTTGATGCACTATTTAAGGAAAAGGGTTCACTGGTCAAGCAAATGTCAACGAATAACTTATTCAAACAATACATCGAAACCACCAAATCTCCAGAAATGGCCAAGACTTCACCGCATGCCGCTGAAGTAGCAAAGACACTAGCTGCCATTGTAAAGGTGGAACCCACTTTTGCAGATGCATGGATTGCTAGTACTGCCGGCAAAGGTTTTTACATCCTCAACAATGGTACGACATCAGATGCTGCTTTTAACATTAAAGAACGGCCGTATTATAAGCCAGCAATCGAAGCAGACGGCCTGTACTACTCCGATCCTTATATTGACATCACTACAGGCGATATGCTGATGGGTATTTTTTATCCGATAAAAAATGACAACAATACATTAATCGGTTTTGTCGCGGTTGATATAGCGTCTAAAAATATCCCTGAGATAATGGAAAGCTATAAGCTAGGCAGCACTGGTTATTCCATTCTCGCCTCCAAAACAGGTGATATTCTGTATCACCCAGACCAGTCTAAGGTCACAAAGGAAAAGATTAATGAGCTGCCAGGTGATCTTGGGGGGATCGGCAAGAAAATGATCGCTGGTGAATCCGGCGTACATCTGATTAATGACAACGGAGAACGCCGTTACATCGGCTATGCTACAAGTAAAGATACCGGCTGGTCCGTAGGTTTAACTATTTCAGAGCGTGAAGTGCTCTCCGAATTAAAAAAGTTCACCTGGATAACGATTGGCGGATTTGTGGCAGCGGCGATTCTGCTCGTTCTATTTTCGTATATCACACTCCGTTATCTGCTCAGATCCATACCGAAGCTGCTCACCAAAATCAAACGGGTGGAAAATGGGGATTTGACTGTTCAATTTGATGCCTATTCCAACAACGAAATTGGACAAATCTCCAACGGAATATTCAACATGGTCCAGAAAATTCAAGGGATGCTTCAAATAGTGGGTACCTCCGCTCAGGTATTAAACCAGTCCTCAAAAGATCTGCAATCCATTTCTTCCCGTACAGCTATAACGATGAATGATACAGCAACGGCCATTAATGAGATTGCGAATGCGACCAACTACCAGTCGATTGAAACGGATACGATTTTGCAAAAAACCGGATCATTATCTGGTCAAATTGACGAAATCGCAAATGATGCTATAGCCATAGAGACGATGGTGCAGGCTTCTGCCGACCAGAGCGAACTGGGGTTGGGTGTATTGAATCAGTTATCGAAATGGGCAGAAGAAAATCACAACTCCACTCATTCGATATCGTCTGCCATTCATGATATTGATCAAAGCCGTCATGAAATTTCAAGTATCGTGGACACGGTACATCAAATCGCTACGCAAACCAATCTGCTGGCGCTAAATGCTTCCATTGAAGCAGCACGTGCGGGAGAACAGGGGCGCGGATTTGCCGTTGTTGCCGGAGAGGTTCGCAAGTTGGCGGAGCAGACCGCACAGGCCACACAGGAGATTGGCAGAAAGGTTCATGAAATCGAGGAAAAAACTAGAGCATCCGTGGAATACACAGCCCAAGGACTTGAAATTGCCGAAGAAAATGCAAAATCCGTGGAGGCTACGAAACAGGTATTCTTTAGCATCAACAGCGATTTGGAGGCTTTGAGATTACGTATGATTCAAATCAGCAGCAACACCTCCAAAGTCCATAAGCACAAAGATGAGATCCTACAGGCACTCGAAATCATTTCTTCAACTACAGAAGAGAATTCCGCTTCGACGGAAGAAGTTAGCGCAAGCACGCAGGAACAATTGGACAGCATTGAACAGGTTGCCGAGCTATCCCAGCAGCTCAACCAGTTGTCCAAAAAGCTTCAGGACGAATTAAACCAGTTCCAGGTCGAATAGCCCTCTAGTCATCCGTAAGTTACGCAGTCATGAGACTATCCTCCCTTCTAGAAAAATTAAGCAGCCAGTGCATGCCGATAATCCATCGGCGCGCACTGGCTGCTTTTAGTTTCAATTCGCTAGTAATGGTCTCTTCAATCGTACGGTACAGACCTATGATAATTAACTATTTATACGGGTCAGGAATTTCCTCCCACTGACCAGTAAAGACATCTACTTTAATCGTGAATTCCCTGCTTCCTTGCCTAACATCACTGAACAAATAACCATCCCCGATAAACCCTGAAATCCAGTCCGTACCTGTTGGCTTGAAACCCTCTGTATCAAAGATAGGTTGGAGTAACTTATACAGTTCCTTCTGGTATTCTGTACCGTTAGAGATATCCCACAGATCTATCGCTTCTCGGTTTACAAGACTTCTCAGTGGACTGCCAGAAGTTACGTCATGAACCGTTCCGGTAAGCGGATTAATTTTATAGCTGTTGCCTTCCCCTACGCCATTCAGTGGATCTATATCCACCCTATATTGATCTCCGTCTTTGCTAAAGGTCCAACCGCTTGCCGGAAGCTGTTTTTCCATCATGGACTTGATGTCCTGTTCACTGAGCGGTGGAGATATAAACGAACCATAGTACATCTGTGCGCTCTCAATGGTCAGATTCTTCCCGTAAACGGCAATAACTTCGAGCGGAAACTCAGACATAGAGGCTGCACCAGCCAAGTGGGCTATAATTTGGTCATCTATCAGCTCGTATGAAACTATTGAGCCAAATCCGACCTTCTCTCCCCAAGCTCCCTCAGTGTAATCATATACTTTGGTCAAATGCTTTCCGTCCAGTTCAGCAGATACATAGGTATGGTTATTTCGGTGTATAATGGAGGATTTCAGCCTCTGATTCAACGTTTCGATCGGATCTTCGACCACAAGCTCTTCCAAGGTAACAGGCTGGAGCACATGAATCTCACTCATAGAGAGTCCGGTACCCGTGCCGGTCGTAATGCGTATGAAGATTTCTTTAGTCCCATCCCCGTTCACATCTGCTTCTTCAATCAATGGAGGCCGAGTTTCATCTTCCCCGGCATTCCACAAGAACGTACGGCTTACTTCACCACGCACATCTACCGTGATTTTATGCAAAAGTGCATTCTCCCCAGTGGGATTAGCAGATACCGTGATTCCGTTTTTTTCCGCCAATAGAGTGCCTTTAACGCTGGAAGCCGTGCTCTCTTTATCCTGCGCTTCTGCCCGAAAAGTAGCAGGAGCGCTCTTTGCCGGGGCTGATGCAGAATTCAGCTTTGCCCCTGTCAGGGTACAGCCACTTAAGATCATAATTACAGCTAGGCCCAGCAGTGAGTTTTTTGCCGTAAATTTTTTGTGTCTGGTAATCATGATAATCCTTCTTTCCATTTCCTTTTTACTGCTCGAAATGCCAGCTGTACCTGCCAACCGGATCGGGTCGGGTAAGGTTTCTAACAATTTGAGAAGTGTCAGGGCATAACTTCTGTGGCACGCTGGTTCAAGATGCTTCAAGGCCAGAGCATCACAGGCAACCTCTTGATCCTCTTTCATTTGGCGTACGGCATACCACAACAGAGGATTAAACCAATGCATGGCCAGCAGCAGACCTGTCAGCAGATTTAGCAAAATATCACGGCGCTTCACATGCGCCAGCTCATGAAGGAATATATGACGGAGCCCGTTCGTCTCCAGAGTGTGTAAGGTAGAGGTGGGCAGCAGCAACATGGGCCTTATAACGCCAAGTAGTGTCGGTACGGCAATCTGCTTCGTCTCGATCAGCTTGACTGGGCGCCGTACCTGCATCTCCTGCTGACAGGTTCGGAACAACCGTTGGATTTCTAAGGAATGAATCTCTGGTTCCCTTCGAACCCGTGCGGTAAATCGAAGTTGTACTCGAACTGACAAGCCCAGTACCACCGCGGCTCCGCCAAGCCACACCAAAACCAGTAAATGTAGAGGCTCCCACCCTGAATCGGTCGCCCTGGAAGAACTGTCTATTTGCGGATTGACTTGTGCCACATCATCCGATGCTGATGCTCCCGGCAAAGGTCCAGTTTCTGCAATTCCAGTAACTGACGCTGCTTCCTCTTCCTCTCCGGTCAACCCGGGCATATAAGTAAAGCCGATTTCCGACTGTACTGACGGAAAAATGGTACTCTGCGCCGCTTCTTTCTCCAGCGGCAACAGATTAAAAATACTAAATGTGCTTTCTGGTGCCCAAGGTATTGCCAGCCTCACGATCAGTGGTATCCACAGAAGATACGTCCAGGTAGGTTTTAGACGATCCTTGAACAGGAACCGGGTCAATAAGATCAGCAGAGCCAGCACGCTCGCCATGGCAGACAGCGACAATACCTTGACGAACAGATTGTATGCAGCTTCCAGCAAGCGGCTCAGTCCTTTCGTTCATCCAAAATTCTCTTCAATTCTTCAATATCTTCCCGGGACAACTTTTCATCCTGCAAAAAATTGACCAACATCGGGCGCAGAGTTCCACCGTAGATCCGCTTCAGAAAGGATCGTGTCTCCGATTGGACACATTCCTCTTCCCTCACCAGCGGATAATATGAATACACCCTACCTGTCTGGTTATAACCAATAGCCCGCTTCTCTGTCAGACGCTTAATCAACGTCCGTACCGTCTTTGGGTTCCAGTCCCTGCTGCCTTCTAGTGCTTCAACAATCTCACCTGCAGTGCGCGGGGCACTTGCCCACAGCACCTTCATCACTTCCCACTCGGCATCCGAAATCCTTGGAGTTTCCTTAGACATAATACTATCCACCATTCTTTCCTGGCATGACTACATTTGTAATCCAATATCCAAAATATACAAGTCAGCTTCGTTTATGTCAACCCCAAACTCCCTGTTCACACACGGTATATGGACAATGTACACGTAGATTCATGGTCACGTACATTAATAGCAATAATACGGCTTATTAGTCAAAGATGACTTCAATGAGGTGGAACCTATGCCTATAAAAACAGGTAATCAATACATCGAACGAATCGACCGGCAAAAGATCAATATCTGGTACAGAGGAACACGTATTGAAGGTCCTTTATCCAAACACCCTGCCTTTCAGGGTCTCATACAAACACAAGCTGAAATGTATAACATGCAGTGTGATGAACGTTATTTGGCGCAGATGACCTTTCCTTCACCTGATACTGGAGATCCTGTTGGTTTATCTTTTCTTCCACCCAAAAATGCTGAAGATTTAGAACGCCGGAGAAAAATGATTGAACTCTGGTCCAATAGACATCATGGATTTTTAGGACGCTCCCCCGATTATATGAATACAGCCATTATGTCTCTCTTCACAGCTGCTGATATCCTTGAGGACCTTAATCCGAAATATGCTGAGAACCTCAGAAAATACTATGCCTACTGTCGTGATTATGACATTACCTTATCCCATGCCTTCATCCAGCCTCAAGCCAGCAAAATATCCGGCCAGATTGATGCTACAGAGGATTCTATCGCTGCTAAAGTCGTAGAAATCAATGATGAGGGGATGATTGTTACCGGTGCTTTTATGATGGCAACACAGGGAGCTACCTGCGATGAAATGCTTGTATTCCCGACTCCCTCACCCTCACTTGTGGATGATGATAATCCCTTTGCGTTTGCCTTTGCGGTGCCTAATGATCTGCCTGGAATGACTTTTTTTTGCCGTGAAAGCTACGCTGCCTCATCTACTTACGACCATCCGTTAAGTTCAAGATATGAAGAAATGGATACCCTTGTTATCTTTGACCGTGTACTTATCCCTCATGATCGTATATTTTATTATGGCGATGAGATGTACTGTTCCCGATTATTCGGCGAGAGTAATTTTCATACGCATATGGCCCACCAAATTGTCACCCGCTATATTGCAAAAACCGAGTTTTTTCTTGGTATGCTAGAGTCTTTGGCTGAAGAACAAAACGCTGTCCTTGAGTCCTACACGATTCTGCCTATTTCCAGAATATTAACCTATTTAGAAACATTCAAAGCCTTAAGACTTGCAGCGGAAATAGGGGCTTCGCTCGACAAATTTGGATATCTCGTTCCAGACAAGGGACCACTATTGGCTTCAACCATTCACTTTTCAGAGTTTTATCCAGAAATGGTTGAAATGGTTCAAAACCTCAGTTCAAGCGGTCTCATCATGATCCCCTCTGAAGCCGACTTTACATCAAGCGCTGGTTCTTATCTTTATGAGTATTTGAAGGGGAATGTCTCGGATGCATGGTATCGAAATGCCTTATTCCGGCTGGCGTGGGAACTAGGAGCGGGTGCATTCGGAGGTCGTCAAACCCAGTTCGAGCGGTTATTTTTCGGCAACTCCCAAACGGTGGCCTGGCGTATGTACAACAGCTATGATAATCACGAATATTTCCGTCAAATCGTTCACGATTTTATTGCCCCCGATACCCCCTTGCCTAAGTCAACAACGGATGGAATTTCCAATTAATAAAGAGTTGCAAAGGCTTATAATGATGTGTTTTAGGATTGATTAAGAGACTGCTTTCGTTCTCTTTCAGTCCTTTTTGAGCTCTATTCACAATCAAAATTATGAAGAACTAGATGCTTTTTCATACCTTCACTGGACAATTCTGTAATAAGTTGTTTATAGTTTATTAGCATTAGGAAGTGATTTGCTAGCTTAGGAGGGAACAATGAACTATGGGCCATATCATAGTCGTAGAAGATGAACGTGCAATCAGTGACTTAATTACTATGAATCTAAAATTAGTCGGACATACCTATAGCAAGGCTTATCGCGGGCTGGAGGTTATTGAACTGCTGGAACGTGAAAAGGCCGATTTAATTCTGCTCGATATAATGCTGCCCGAACTGGATGGTTTTGAGATCATGCAGCGGATTGCTCACTTACAAATTCCGGTGATTCTAATCACCGCTAAAGATTCACTGGCTGATCGCATCAAGGGCTTTGAGCTGGGCGCCGATGATTATATTATTAAACCTTTTGAAATCCTTGAATTGTTGGCAAGAATCAATGTGGTGTTACGCAGGAGTGAAAAAGGCACTTCCAATTTTCTTTGTGAAAACGTTGAGGTACGTTATCTTGAGAGGCTTGTCATGGTGGATCAACTACCCGTAGATTTAACCGCTAGGGAATTTGAGCTTCTTGAAGTCCTTATCCGCAACAGAAACATTGCTTTATCAAGGGAAAAGTTGCTGGAATTAGCTTGGGGCTATGATTTTGAAGGAGATACCCGTACCGTAGATGTACACATCAGGCAGCTGCGCAAAAAACTAGGCTGGGAAGAACGAATTAAAACCGTATTTAAGCTTGGTTACCGCTTGGAAGTTCAGGTCTAGTATGAGATTCTGGCATAAAATTCTGCTGTCAGTCCTCGCCTTCTTCATCGTCGCCCTAGATGTGAGTGTAATAATGATTATGAAAAAAAGCTGGCAGCTGAACATGGACAGCGAAATGCAGCGTGCTTCAAGCGAACAGCTATTAATTGCAAACAACATTTATGAAAATCTTGAATCAATTCAGACCCGTGGGGCCACACTTACCTCTACTTTAATCTCCAGCGTGGCTCAATCCTATGGTGAATTTTATCATAAGCAGGGAATCGGACTACAGCTCTGGGAGAATGACCAGCTGGTTTATCCAAATGCCGGAGTCCCATCAGTCTCAACACCGGAATCACATTCTATTCAACTCTCTACTGAGCTCCCTGCTCCCTATCAAGCTTTGACGATCGTTTATCAACGTGATATCAGTGACCTGTATGCTAAGCAGCATGAGCTGAACCGTTTTTTTGTAATGATTAACTGGATTATCGGTCCAATTCTGCTCCTATTACTCTACTTGCTGATCCGGCAGTTGACCAAACCACTTAAACAGCTTTCAAAGACTACAAAAACGATCGCTGAAGGCAAATATACCGAGCGTGTGCAGTTGCGCAGTAAAGATGAATTTGGTGAGTTAGCCCTGAACTTTAACCGAATGGCAAACGCAGTGGAACAGCACGTGATCGAACTGTCTAATATGGCCGATGAAAAGCAGAGAATGGTAGATAACCTCGCCCACGAACTGCGCACACCTTTAACCAGTATGCAGGGATTTGCTGAATTTCTGACTTCCGCGAATATAGGCCAGGAAGAACAGCAGATGGCTGGTCAATATATCCTTAGTGAAACCTTACGCCTGAAGAATTTAGCCTTCAAACTGCTGGATTTGTCCGTCCTACGGCATCATCCTCTGACTCTGAAACAAGTAGACATATCAGATTTGTTCAAATCGGTTAAACAGATTGTGCAGCTTAAATTGGACGAAGCAGGCATCAAACTAGAAATGGATTATTCGATCCCTGCGGTTTGGGGTGATCATGATCTGCTAGCTTCCTTCTTGGTTAACCTTGTCGAAAATTCCATTCATGCATCTCCGCAAGGGAGCACCATCCGCTTGCTTGCCTATGCATTGCAAAATGAAGCCATATTGGAAGTATGTGATTCGGGATTTGGGATGACCCCGGAACAGAGCGCGCGTGTTTTTGAACCCTTTTATCGAGGTGAAAAATCGCGCACACGCGAATACGGGGGTGCGGGTCTTGGTTTATCTTTATGCAAGCAAATCGCAGATGCACATCAAGCCAGAATTTCACTGAATTCTACTTTAGGTCAAGGAACAAGTATCCGCATCTTTTTACAACTCCATAACATCTGTTCACCTACTCTATAACATCTATAGTTTAAGGTTAGGAAGATTCAGCATCATCCGAAGCAAATGGAGGTTATTCAAGTGAATAACAAAAAATTCCCCACTGCTTTAGCTGTACTCCTGTTCTCGGGGAGTCTGCTAATCGTCAGTGCAGTCATTCAAAACACCACCCATTTAGCTTTAACCAGCATCAAAACCCCAGGGGTGAAGTTGGAAGCACCCACGCGGGTGTCCACAGAGAATGACGATCTACAACCGCAGACGAGCCCTAAAGAAATACAACAAATTAACAATTTCATAGACATGGCTGGTAATGAGACTTCTGTATCCAAACGGAACACTGTTACACCGCCTGCTGTAGGGCATTTGAGTCAAAGCGATACCGTTGCTCTCGCTGCTTCAAGCGTTCGCAAATTATTCGAAGTGGACATGGGAAAGCTGCAGATGCGGGTTATTCTGAGTGATACCCGAACCTCGCTGCCGTGGACATGGGCTGTACATTTCAGTCCATATAACGCCAAGACCCTAGAAGGGCAAGGTAAGGAATTCTGGGAATACGATGTACTAATTGATCCCATAAACGGTATGGTAGTGAATACGACCGCGATTAATAATTCTCTGAAAAGAACACCAATTAGCCCTTCTGCTGCCAGCGCCATCTATAAAGATGCTAGTTGGATCAATACGGCCATTACTATCCTTACAGATAAACAAAAAGAAAGCCGAAAAATTGTTACAGCAACACTAATCAACACTGAAACCAATGATAAACGCGGCATGGTCGCTGTTCAGATGATGCTGGAAGATGGCAGCAGCTACACGGCAGAAATGCGTTATCCTGATCAAAGTCTGCGCTGCCTTACCTACGAGACTGCTCAAGTAGTGAAATAAATCAAAAATAGAATCAGCTCTTCACTAATCCTACTTTTATGTCGATAATTTATAATACATGGAAAAGTATGGAGGAGCATATGAACACTAATCGCAGAACCGAACCTTTTCGATATACCCTTAAAGAACCTGTAACATTTGATCTTCATATTCTTACTATTAACGGCATCCAGGTTCCTTCCAAGCCTGTAAGGGCTGTATTGTTCGACATCAGTCGATCGGGTTGCCACTTATCGTTACCCCTCAATATCAACCCAGAAAATAACCTAGTACGCATTGGCATGGAAATGAATCTTACGGATGAATCTATGTACATAGAAGGAATATTGAAATGGAACAAAGAACAACAAGGCAGTTTCCACTACGGCATTCAGTTGGACATCCCTGAGAATGACGGTGAACGACTCCCAAG
Organism: Paenibacillus sp. FSL R5-0636; assembly: GCF_037974255.1. NCBI lineage: Bacteria > Bacillati > Bacillota > Bacilli > Caryophanales > Paenibacillaceae > Paenibacillus > Paenibacillus sp. FSL R5-0636. Next base: position 3,064,698 of record NZ_CP150232.1, on the reverse strand, counting down.
GGTACTTCGCATACTTGCTGGAGAAGGCAAAATATTAGTTCGTTAAGATAACAAAAAAAGAGTAGTTTTAATCTAAAAAAGCAACAACCCCGCGTTTTCATGCAGGGTTGTTGCTTTTTAGCTATTGCGATCCAAACTTATTGTTGTAATCCGAAATTACAGACTAACATTTCCTGAATTTTATTCTTGAGGCACATCCCGTTCAGGGGATGCTGCTACAGCTTTTTCTTTCTCCAGTACCTCTCTTAAATCATCCTGAATTCTGCGATTCCATAAGGGAACCCCTGAGCGATAAGCAGCTCTACCTGTCAAATGCGCAGATAAAGGTGAGGTCATAAATACAAAGACAATCCCCAGTAGCAGCTTAGCACTTATATGATCTAGAAAAAATGCAAAATATAGAAAGGCCCCGCTCAGAACACATAAAACACCAAGGGTTGCACTTTTAGCAGCGGCATGCGATCTCAGATAAACATCAGGCAGCCGAATCAGTCCATAAGCACTTACAGCACTAAGCAATGCCCCCATCAGAATTAACAAAGCAAACAGCAATTCACCGACTGTCTTGATCGTTTCCATGTTCTAGCACCACTCCCCTTTCGATGTATCTGGCAAATGCCGTCGTGCCGATAAAGGAAAGAATGCCTATTAACAAAATAATTTCGATAAAAGCCTGCGTTCGGAGTAAAACAGAAAGAACGGCTACCATGGCTAACAGATTAATTCCAATCGTATCCAGTGCTGCTACCCGGTCAGGCAAAGAAGGTCCCTTCAACAAACGCCAGGCGCATACACCAATCGCCAGCGCCATAATCGTAAGCGAGAGCATAAGAATAAAATGGATCATTAACGGGTCACCTCCAATATCGCACGCTCAAAGGTGTCACGGATATTCGCTCTGAACTGTGCGGGATCATCAACATCCATGGCATGAATATACAAAGTCCGGTTATCATCCGATACTTCAAGTACCACAGATCCGGGAGTAAGGCAGAGCAATGTGATCAAAGTAGCCACTTCCCAATCCGATTTCAGCTCTGTAGTATATTTCAAGATTGCTGGACGTATATTAAGCTCCGGTCTCAGAACGGCTTTTACCACTACATAACTTGAAACGACCAGTTCCCGCAGCAGCAAAAGGATTAGCTTAATAATTGCCCACACTTTTCCTAGATATAATCTGGGCCAAAAACGTCGCATTCCGAGCAAAATGAGGATACCGATCAAGAAACCAATGACGAAACGTGGCCCAGTCCAGTCATTGTGCAGGAACATCCACAGGAATGCTATCATGAAATTCAATAATAGTTGAAAAGCCATAGTATCACTCCTTCATGACAGCGTTAATGTATAGTGCTGGATCAGCCAGTACGGCTCCGGCTTGACTCACAAAACCGTTTACCGTCTCCGCACCTACACCCATCAGAATTACAATCACGAACAGAACAGCCGCCGGTGCCATCATGGCTTTATAATGAAGCGGTTTGACTTGTTCCTCCCTTTTCTCGCCACCCCAGAATACTTGCTGGAATACCTTGATCAAGGAATATAACACTACAAAGCTGGATGCAAGTGCAATCAGCGCCAGAGCCACGTGATTCTCTCCAAATCCACTACGCACCATCATCACTTTTCCAGCGAAACCACTAAGGGGTGGAACACCAACCAATGCCAAAGTCAGTACAAAAAACATCCAGCCGGTCCACGGATAACGTCGGATCAAACCACCCATTTCTTTTAATCGGTCGGTGCCCGAAGCTGAGATAATCATCCCACCCAGGAAAAATAATAATGCTTTGGCAACCATGTCATGCATTAAATAAAACACTACACCATTTAACGAATCCTGAGTCGCGACAGAGATCCCAAAAGCAATAAATCCTACACTGATGATGATATTATAATTAAATATTCGGCCCAGATCGTTGTAAGCCAATGCCCCGATTGCCCCAAGTATCATTGTCGCCCCCGCCATCCAGGCAATCAATGTATGGGTGAGTCCCGGTTCTTGAATAAAAATCAAAGTAAAGGTACGTGTAATTGCATACAATCCGACCTTGGTTAACAAAGCCCCAAACAGGGCTCTAACAGCCAATGGCGGTGCACTATAGGAATCGGGAAGCCAGAAAAAGAGCAGCAAACCTGCCTTAATCGAAAATACAATTAGCAGCAGGACCGCAATGACGTTCATTACACCGCCTTGTCCCGCCTCTGCTACACGCATAGATAAATGCGCCATATTCAGTGTGCCTGTCGCAGCATATAAATAAGCAATCGTCGCCACAAACAAGGAAGAGGAAATCACATTAATTAATACATACTTTAATGTCTCTCGCAGTTGACCCTTGGACCCACCAAGTACGATCAAAGCGTAAGAAGCAACTAACAGCACCTCAAAGCAGACAAACAAGTTAAACAGGTCCCCGGTGAGGAAAGAGCCAAAAACCCCGGTTAATAAAAAATGGAAAAACGGGTAGTAATAAAACCGTTCTCTGTCTTCCCCAATGCTAGCGAAGGAAAAAAACAGACAAGCTGCACCAACAATGGCCGCTGTCAACACGAGCAATGCCGAAAACATATCGGCAACAAACACAATGCCATAAGGTGGACGCCATCCCCCCATATATAAGGTCTGGATACCGTTTGTATTTACCTGATACACAATGAATCCTGCAACAAAGATATTTAAAAACACACTGACGGCACTTATGATTCGTTGCAGACGTACTCGTTCTTTCAGAAAAATGAGTATAACTGCCGTAATGGCCGGAATCAGCAGAGGCAGCACTAACAAGTTGTTCATCGTCTCTCCTCCTTGGTTCCTTCCACATCATCGGTACCCGTCGAGCGGTAAGTCCGGTATGCCAAAACAATAAAAAATGCTGTTACTCCAAAGCTAATTACAATAGAGGTCAAAATGAGCGCCTGCGGCAAAGGATCGACATAAGCTTCCGCTTCCTCACCCAGCAATGGTGCAGCACCTGTCTTGAGGCCAGACATTGTCAGTAACAACAAATGAACGCCGTGCGTTATTAAAGTGGTTCCCAGAAGGATACGCAGCAAGCTTTTGGAAAGAACTAGATAAACACCTACGGAAAACAGTACACCGATCGCCAGGGCAATAATAAGCTCCATTAGCTATCCCTCCCGATCGTAAATATGATATTCATAGTGACACCAATAACAGCTAAGAAAACACCGAGATCAAAGAACATTGCTGTGGTCAGTTCTGTTTTGCCCATAAGTGGCAGTTGGAAATAGCCAAACGCTTGGCTCAGAAAAGGTACATCGAATAAAAACGAACCTATTCCTGTAAGAAAAGCTACAGATACCCCTATCGCGATTAACTTACGGTAGTCGATAGGCAATACCTTCTCAACCATATCAATCCCAAAAGTAATGGCGAGTAGTACCAATGCGGCTGATGCCATCAATGCTCCAATAAATCCGCCTCCCGGATTATTATGTCCGGCGAAAAACAGATAAAGCGAAAATATTAGTATCATAACGAAGGCTACTTTAGCTACCGCTTGTAGTAACACATCATCACTTACAGAAGAACGTGGTTTATTATCCTTCACAGCCCGCTTCAGTGGGGCAATAGTTCCATCCGTATCCAACTGCAGTTTGATCATGGAATAAATAGCAAGTGAGGCAAGGCCAAGCACTGTAATTTCAAACATGGTATCAAAGCCGCGGAAATCAACGAGCAGAACATTAACAATATTTTTACCGCCACCCAAGGTATAGCTATTCTCCACATAATATTTCGAGATGGATTCGAACGGACTACTGCCTAAAGCAGCAAGTGCAACCAATGTCATGGTTATTCCCATCCCGATGGAAATAATTAGCTTAGGCAAGCGGGACCGAAGTTTGAACGGTTCTTTCTCCAGCTTAGGCAAATGCCGAAAACATAGCAGGAACAATGTAACGGATACTACTTCGACAATCATCTGCGTAAGCGCCAGATCAGGTGCCCGGAACAGAACAAAGAGTAAAGTAACCATATAACCAACCATTCCTGTTAACAAAATGGCTGTGATTCTGGAACGTACAAATGGGATAGCCAAAGCGCCCACAAGCATAACCATAACAACAATAACTTCAAACAACGAAAACGGAGCATATTCAGTTGTCCCAAGCGTAATTCCATCGGTATACCACACGGCTCCACCAATGGCTACGATCAGGAAAGCGAAGATATACATCAAGTAATGGCGCATGGAACCTGTCATATAGGTGCCAGTCAACGCCCTAGACGATTTCTCGACCAGCCGGATTACTCCGTCATAGACTTGATTTAAAGTGTAGCCACTGCCCCATTCTTTATCGACCAGACTCCAGCGGCCATAGATTCGGTATACAATAATACCAAGAATCACAACACCAAGTGTCATCCATATTTCTGGTGTAAAGCCGTGCCAGAAATGAATATTCACAACAAAGGGTTCTCCGGTCTGCAAGATTGGGTGAATAGCATTCATTGCAGGGATAATAAGTGTATTGGATAATATATTCGGGAAAAAACCGATAAATATAGACAGCACTGCTAGCAGGCACGGGGCAAGCAGAAGTCCAAATGGGGCTTCATGCGGTTTTTTGTCCAGCTTCTCAGGCTGATATTTTCCGAAAAAGGTGTGAAAAACCAAAATCATACTGTATGCAAAAGTAAACACGCTGGCAATCCAGGCCAAAACCGGGAAGAGCGTAAACAACGAGGGAACAGACAATATATCCAGGTTTCGGATATTCAGAACAGCTGTAAAAAACATTTCTTTACTTAAAAACCCGGAAAATGGCGGCAAACCAGCCATCGAGAAACTGCCGATCATCGCTACCGTAAAGGTAACCGGCATAATGGAAATCAGTCCGCCCAACTTCCGCAGGTCGCGGGTACCCGTCTCATGGTCAACTATACCGACCATCATAAACAAAGAGCCTTTAAAGATGGCATGGTTAATAAGGTGAAAGATAGCCGCTGTTGTTGCAGCAGTGTAAAAGACTGAATCTCCCCCTACATAAAATGCCGCTGCCGATCCCATTCCCAGCAATCCCATAATCAGTCCAAGTTGACTAATCGTTGAATAGGCTAATAGAGCCTTCAGGTCCGTCTGCTTCATCGCCTGGATAGAGCCATAAATCAAGGTGATCAAACCGACGCCTGACACAACCCAGAACCACTCATATTGCCCCGCAAAAACAGGGCTGAAACGGGCGACAAGATACAATCCAGCTTTAACCATCGTTGCCGAGTGAAGATAGGCGCTAACGGGTGTAGGTGCCTCCATGGCATCTGGCAGCCAGATATGAAACGGGAACTGCGCTGATTTGGTGAAGGCGCCTAAAAGAATTAGTAGCATCGCCGGAATAAATAAAGCATGCCCGCTAATATCGCCAACCTCACTCCAAATTTCCCGGATACTAAAGGTGCCTGTCATTACATAAAGCATTAAAAAGCCGGCAAACATCGCTAAACCACCAAATACGGTAATCAACATAGATTTGAGAGCACCATACCGCGATTTTTGCCGCCGATGCCAAAAGGCAATTAACAGAAATGACGAAACACTTGTTAATTCCCAAAAGCCGTATAACACCATCAAGTTATCCGAGAGCACAACGCCAAGCATCGCCCCCATAAACAACATTAGATAAATATAAAAAGGGGTTAACGCTTCTTTTCGCCGGTCAAGATAATAAATTGAATAGATAATTACAAGACTACCCATCCCAGTGATTAGCAAAGCAAACAACAAACTTAATCCATCCAGATGGAAAACCAAATCAATTCCTAGTGAAGGAATCCATGAAATGGTTTCATATCCCAAATCTCCACCCTTAATAACGGGAATCCGGGTTAAGAAATAAACAAACAAAACGAGTGAACCAGGGAAAACAAGCCATCCTCTATGAAGGTTGGGTGCTCTCTTGGACAAAAGTGCGATTACTAAGGCCATTAGAAACGGAACAAGTATGATTACATGCAGCAAAGGCAGTCCTCCTTTTCCACTTGAGCTTATCAAGTTGTGAACTTTAGTACTTACTTTTTCACCAAAAGCCAAAGATCATATGATTGGTAGGGCCTTATATACAAGGCCCCAATGTTGATAAGGGCAAGCCCGATTATAAAGAATCGGTCAATGTGCCATCACAAATATGCAGATATCTAGCCTTTCCATCTTCCTGCTCAATTCTGAATAAACCGTTCTCAAATTCTGTGTGTAGTTCGTGAAAGAACTTTCCCTTAAGCGAATACTCTCCCTGAGGTTCATCACTGAGCTGATATTCAGCCCCGTTTTTGACCAGGTAGGCGATAACGCCTTCCTCATGGGTTTCTTCCAACCCGGCGCGCATCCGCTGCACAGCCACGACATGCAGATCCATCATTTTCATTTTACCAATGAGTTCATTGATGAAATTACGTTTGGTAAGCTCCTGCCACCGAGTTTGAGCAGATTGTCCAATGACGATCTGTGTAACCTCATTCTCTTCAGCAACTTCTACAATAATATCTGTTGTTTTTCGGCCTTCACGTTTCCGAATGATAAACTCTGCGCCAGCTTCATCGGCAAGACGTTTCCAGACCGTCATATACATTTCTTTGCTCTGATTATATTCATCAATATCCGAACTATCGACATTTAATACAAACAATGGCGCCCCTATAATTTCAGATAGTTGGACACCACGCCGGATTAAACGCTCCCCATGCGGACCATAATGAACACAAACCATAATCTTTTCATTGTGTATGACCTTCACCCTCCTGTAACATGGCCAAGAAATACAAAAGGAGCCCACTGGCGTTAGGCCCCTTGCGTATTACTAAAACCCGATAAGTTATACTTAATTATATCTATTCCTATGTTTTTTGTAAAGTTTGATGGTTATCATGGAACATATTTCTTTTTAATGCTTGTATCATGCCCTTCTTTTGCAGGTGTCATTCAATGCATTTTATACATTCCTTTACAGGAATATTCCTGTCATGGTATATTAAAATTAATATTACAAACAGGAAATAACAAAAAGGAGGCGCTATAGAGCCGTTTAACCATGGTGCGTCATAATAGAGCGAATGAATTTAATGAATCGAAGTGATCCTCGTTTATGAATACTAACGTTATGAGTGCCTTAGCTGAGCCCCACCGCATGCAGATCGTTGAACTATTACGGGTTAATCCCTTAACCGTTGGGGAGATTGCAGAAAGTCTTCAGCTACGGCAGCCTCAAGCGTCCAAGCATTTGCGCGTCCTTAGTGAAGCGGGCTTAATTGAAGTTCAAGCTGTTGCTAACAAGCGCATTTGCAAGCTACGTCCTGATCCATTTAAGGAAATAGACGATTGGTTAGACTCCTACCGCCATATATGGGAAGAACGATATGATCGACTGGATGATTATTTGCAAAAGCTACAGAGCAATGAAAACAATAAAAAATCATAGTCTCAGGCTGAAATTGGCAGGAAGCATACAAATTTGAGGAGGATCTATCCCATGACAAATTCTAACCCGTCCAACCAAGTGGTATCCAAAATTGTTGATGGCAACACATTAGTATTAGAGCGCGTATTCCAAGCTCCACGTGAACTTGTATTCAAAGCTTTTTCTGAGGCTGAGCATTTGAAGCACTGGTGGGGTCCAAAAGGTTGGACGCTTCCCGTATGTAATGTCGATTTCCGTCCAGGGGGTACTTGGCATTATTGCATGAAGTGCGAGGATAAGAATCAAGGTGATTTCTACGGTATGGAGTCTTGGGGCAAGGCATTGTATAAGGAAATTACAGTCCCAGAACAAGTCATTTATACAGATGGGTTCTCAGATGCAGAGGGTAATATTTCAAAAGATTTGCCTGAGACGCTTGTCCAACTAGATTTTATCGACCTGGATGGTCAAACGAAGCTGGTGAATACCGGTAAATACTCTTCTCCGGAAGCCTTGCAACAAGTTATTGATATGGGGATGTTAGAGGGGATTTCCCAAACCTTCGACAATTTGGATGCCCATCTCGAGAATTTACAGAAGAATAACTAGAGCAGCTATGTGCTAGCCATGACCCTTTTCATCGATAAATAGGACGAAGCAAGGCTACTCTCTCCCGCTCGTCCTATTATGTTTATTTTGCAGGAAATAAGAACCTGATACTATTCGGAAAATATTGCAGGAAAAACATGTCATTATGCGTGCCCAGCGGATCCGTCTCAAACTTCACACGCTGATCAGCTTCATCAATCTTCTCTTTTAAAATATCATAAGCACGTTTGCTGTTAGGCACCATGTCCTTCTGGACATTTGTCTTGTGGATACCTTCCTGTTCACCAACATACATATAAATTCTGCATTCCCTATCTAGTCTTGAATTCTCCATGAAATGAATGAAATCTTTAAACCATACAGACGCAGATATGAATATAAAATTTCCAAAAATAGCTTCAGTCTTGTACATTGCGTACAGACTTATTAATCCACCTAGTGAAACACCACCCAAAGCCAATTTCTTCGGCTCGTTAGAGATGCGATAGAAGCTTTTGATATAGGGTACAAGATCCTGATAGACGTAATTCAAATAATCATCGCCCTTGCCCCCAAAGGACCAATCCTTAAAAAGAGCAGGCATTTCCCAAGGTGTATATTCATCATTCCGCAGTTGAGAATCAATCCCGATAAAAATAACCGGCTCTGTTACTCCCTCTTCCACATCTTTCTCTATAGCTATAATCGCCTCTTTGAACAAAAAATCTCCATCCTGTAAGAAAACCGCTGGAAATATCCGCTCCGGAAATAGATGATATTCTTTCGGTAAATACACGGTAATCTGACGATCTATATGTTCAAAAAGCACAAGCTCGCCTGCCCTAATTTGCGTCATATCCCCACTCCTTAACAGTTCAGCACTCGAAACGCTCTACTCATAATCGTTGGCACTACAGAAGCGTGATTTTCATTGGGTGCGACATAGTGCTCAACCTCTAAATTAGGCAGAGCATATTCATTCATTTTTGAAAATAATAATGCTGCGTCATCGACCATAAACGACTCTTCACTCCCTACGGTAATCAATAACTTTTGTTTATCGGTCATCTTCACTTGTCCATTGTTATAGAACCGCTCCGCATACGTCAGGATTTCATGATCATTCCACCAAATGGATGGACTAGAGGCCAAATAATACTGGAATAGCTTCGCACGAGTGAATAACGTCCAGAGGACAAATAAACCGCTGAGAGAGTGACCAAACAAGGCTTGTTTATGCTGATCCACATTATATTTCTTGTTGATTGCTGGCATTAACTCTAATTCTAAAAAAGCTAAAAACTTCTCAGCCCCACCATGTGGTCCTATGTCAGCATTTTTCAATCGATCCGGATATACATACTGCTTCGCAGGAGGTGTAAAATCATAAAATCTTCTTTTAGAGACCTCTTCATCTGAACCATAATGTCCAATGCCAATCACAATTGCTGGTGCAATAAAAGTTTTTGGGGCATTTCTTGACTGCAGTTTTACGACATCCCGACCTAATTGAAAATATGAATTACCATCGAGCATGTAATATACTGGAAAGCCCTTTTCTGGTGCTGCTTCTCTGGGAAGAGAAACCTTTATATCGTACGTGTAACCCATATACTGAGATTCAAGTTTCCATGATTCTGTGTGTTCGAGCTCTACTTGTGTTGTCATTTTTTCTGTACACTCTCCCCTACACTCTTGACTTGGCTAATAAATATAAGAAATATGGAATACCAATAATCGAAACGACTATACCCACGGGTAACTCTGCCGGCTGAAATATTGTTTTGGCAAAATAATCTGAGATCACCAGCAAAAACATCCCAACCACTGCACTGGATAACATAATATAGCGGTGATTAATTCCTACTAATCGTCTGGCGATATGAGGAGCCATCAAGCCTATAAAACTTATAGAACCGGATACAGATACACAAACACTTACAATCCCCACACTGCATAACAGAAAGATCAGCTTTTCTTTTTCTACGGAGATCCCCAAGCTTTTTGTACTGGAATCCTCCAATTGAAAATAATTGAGTAAATAGCTTTTTCGATACATTACAAATCCTAAAATAAGCACCCAAGGTGCGATCATAATGATATAAGTCCAGTTCGCGCTATAAATACTTCCGACACTCCAAACCGCAGCCATTTCATAATCACTTGCATTCATTTTCAGAGAAATATACAACGACAACGCACCAAAACCACTACTAATCGCGATCCCTGTCAAAATCAAGCGTTGCATATCGAGTGCACCATTCCGCCAAGAGAAAATAAAGATAATCACAACTGCGGCAAGCCCACCTACAAAACCAAACAGCGGCATGGCTAGTATCGAGAACCAGCTTTCTTTGAAAAAAGTAACTCCCGACATCTGAAAGAAAAACATAAACGCGACAATGGCAGCTCCAGCGCCTGCATTAATCCCAAGGATCCCTGGATCAGCCAGCCCGTTACGGGTAATTCCTTGAATGACAGTTCCCGCCATCCCCAGACCTATTCCTACTAATGAGGCAATAATGATCCGTGGTAACCGAAACTGAAAAATAACCAGGTCAAATTTAGGGTTAGGATCTATTCGCAGCAGCGTTTTTATCACATCCATTACAGACATATCAAACACGCCATTCGTAAGATGAAAATACCCCGCCACAAGGGTTAACAGGATAAAAACTAATAGTGTCAGCATATAGCGGCTAAACTGTATTTTACTTCTATCCACGCTGCTCTCCCCCTTTAACCCGAATTAAATAAAGGAAGAACGGGATTCCAATAAAGGCTGTTACAACACCGATTGGCGTCTCAAACGGAAAGTTAATATAACGGCTTAAGACATCGCATAACGCTAAAAAAACAGCTCCAATCACCGCTGAGCAAGGAATGATAAAGCGATAGTCTATACCTACGATAAAACGTGTAATATGAGGAATGATTAGGCCCACAAAGGCTATCTTGCCAACTAAAGCTACTGCTGTCCCGGTCAGACATACAACAGATATAATACTGACAATTTTCACCCATTTTGTTCGTTGACCCAAGCTAATCGCCGTTTCATCCCCTAGGGAAGCAACCATTACTGATTTAGAAATACTAACCGCCAAGAGCAGTCCAACGATTATAAAAGGAATCGATAATATTAGCATATCTGGATTAACGGTATGTATTTTCGAGCTATACCAAACGCTAACATTTTGTGAGACTTGAAAAAACATCGCTACTGCTGAGGCGATACTACTTAAAAAAGTACCAATTACAGTCCCAATAATAGCTAACCTGACTGGTGATAAACCGTTTTTGACCAAGGAACCAAATCCGAAAACCAAACCCGCTCCGATGGCTGAACCCACCATGGATAAAATAATCATCTGAACATTCGATAATCCCGGATAAAACACCATAGCCAACGTAATAACAAATGCCGATCCGTCATTTACTCCCATAATCGATGGTGATGCAAGATAGTTACGTGTAACCCCCTGCATTAACGCCCCTGAAACAGCCAGAGCCGCTCCAACTAATAAAGCGGCGATTACACGCGGAAATCTAGATGTCATAATAATGTTGTGGTCCACATTATTAGCATCGAAGTGTGTAATCGCCTGCCATATTGTCAATATTCCAATATCTTTAACACCATATAAGACGGATACAACAATTGCTAATACGATGAATAATGGAGAAGTTGATAGGATCAATATAACTTTCCAATTTTTTGTATTCATTTTATTCATCGCACCTTTGGTTTTACTTCAACAGGTTTTCAATTGCTGCATCCAGGAATCTTACTTTAGACCAAGCCGTTCCACCTTGTGCCAACGGATCAATTGCATTTACAAACACATGATTATTTTTGACAGCAGTAACGCTTTTGAAGATCGGATTCTTGAGCAAATCATCAAGTGCTGTTGCATTATCAGTATTCTCACTAGTCTCAAACTGCAAGAAAATATAGTCCGGATTAATATCCGCCAAAGCTTCTAATGAAAGCTCTGCTTGTGCCTCTGTAGAGGAGATCACCTCAGGAATGGCAGCGCCCAGATCTTCATAAATAACCGGATTCAAATAAACGCCAGCAGGATATACACACATACTGCCTTGACGAATACGAATGACTAGAATGGATTGATCTTTCAGCTTTTCTCCGATTTCAGCCTTAGCATCAGCGGCTTTAGATTCATAATCGCTAATAATCTTTTCCGCATCTGCCGTCTTACCGGATAATTGACCTAATAAGAGCAAGTTATCTTTCCAGTTCGTTGAAATATGTGAATAAGGAATCATCGTTTGAATTTTATTAAGTGCGCCGGCTACATCTTCCCCAAACTTGGAAGACCCTAAGATAACATCTGGATCCAGTTGCAGAATCGCTTCATTACTTGGAGCAAATTTATCCCCCACTAAGGATGCACCCGCTAGCTCTGTTGACAGATAACCTGGAATAGCATCAGCTATCGCAAGTACACCTACAGGTTTCACTCCCAGTATGGCAGCATCTTCCATAGATTCGAGACTTGCTGCTACAATATTATTAATCTCTGCAGGCACGACATAATCCTTGCCCAAATATGTAACGGTTTGTTCAGTGGCAACTGCCTCCTGAGCCGCATTTCCTTTGTTATTTGCTGTTCCTTCTGCTGCTACTGCAGCATTATTTGTGCTTTTTTCTGAAGCTGTCTTATCCTTCTCATTGTTACCGCAAGCTGCCAAACTCAAAGCTAAAACTGCTGATACCCCAGCTAATAAATATTTTTTCTGATTCATATTCAATCTCCCCATCTATATTTTATTTATCATTCTTCAAACCAAAGTGATGATAATGAGAATCGTTATCATATTAAATCATATGAGAATAATTATCAATACTTTTCTTTGAATATATGAAATCTTATAGTTTAACAGATGCGTAGAAATATTAATGAGCATGCAGAAGAACCCGCACCAAATGCGGGTTCTTCTGCACTAAATATGAGTTAAATTTTTAATGAACGTTATAAAACTCAGATAAGTCACGGAACAACAATCCGCACTCCTCTAGTCTATTAAGTTCCTCATTCACATCAGTGATCAAATTGCTTTCTCTCTCATGGGCTGTATTGATTAGCCACGGTTGTCCTTGTTTTAGAAAACAAAGATCATCAGGCAGCCTGGTCTGTACCCACGAGTACAAGCTGGTGGAATAGGATAAAAGAATATCGACCGCTTCAGGTGAACAATGAAAAAAATAAACATCTGCATAATGCCCCATAAGCCGAGTCCCCGGCCAATAGTCATCTTTTATGACCTTTTTGAGAAATGGTTGCAGCTGTTCAAGCAGTTCAAATCCTTCTGGCTCCAACTCCATCTGATCACGTTTTACTAGAATAAATTCATCACATACTTCCATAGCTACCTGTACCAGCGTCTTGTAGGTCTGACCCGTTGGTTCCTGCAAAATAGTATGAATAATAATGTCCTCCCTCTACTTATTTGTATTATTCAAATATTCTTTATGCATCCTACCCCAGCCACACATGCTATCCAACACTGTAATTAGCGATTTTCCATGTTCTGAAATACTATATTCTACCCTCAAAGGAAGCTCATGATAACTCACCCGGTCGATAAGCTGATCCTCTTCAAGCTCCCGTAATTGTTTAGCTAACGTACCTTGGGAAACATCAGGGATGATCCGTCTAAGTTCCCCAAATCTTTTTGTGCCATCTATCAATAAAATAAATAAAATGAGCGGCTTCCACTTTCCACCGATCTTTTCAAGTGTTGTAAGAACCCCAGTCAATCTCGGCTCCAGCAAATCCATGTGATCCCCTCTTTCGATAGTTATATAACTATATGTTCGAACCAGCTAGTACGAAAAATCGTACCTAGTACGAAAAAAGTGCGTACTGTGCAGGTTATATTTTATAGCTAATAATAAAAAACAGAACTTAATAAGTCCAATTAACTATGAACGGAGAAGATAAATATGTCCACTATTTCATTAAAAAACCAGCGTATCGTCATTATCGGAGGAAGCTCCGGAATAGGGCTTGCGACTGCCAAACAAGCGGTTGAACAAGGCGCAGCTGTCATAATCGCTGGGCGTTCACAAGATAAATTAGAGAATGCTCAACAGCTTCTGGGATTCGATTCTGTTGAAATTCATTCACTAGATAATCAAAATGAACAGGACTTGAAAGCTTTCTTTGAAAAAATCGGCGCATTTGACCATTTGTTCACTCCGGGAGCCTCCTATGTTAGAGGACCGATTACTTCGAGCTTAGGGGTTGCTCACAATTGCTTTAATGCAAAGTTCTGGCCGCAATATAATGCTGTAAAGCATGCTATCCCTTTTATCAACCCTACAGGCTCCATTGTTCTTATGTCCGGCGCATTCAGCCAACGTCCACTTGCAGACGGTGCCTCCTATGCAGCTTGTAACGGCGCGATTGAAAGTCTGGGAAAAGCATTAGCAGTAGAATTGGCTCCGATTCGGGTAAATGTCATCTCCCCCGGAACCATTCATACCAACTTTAATTGGGAAGGCGCAGAACAGGAAACTAGAGACAAGGCTTACGACGAATATACGAATATCAATCTCCTTGGCAGGGTTGGCCATGCCGACGAAGCAGCACATACAACGATTTATTTGATGACCAATGGCTATACAACAGGAAGTACTTTATTTCCGGATGGGGGATATATTTTGCGATAAAAAACAGCTGACTCAATAAGTAAGAATTTCTACTTATTGAGTTAGCTTCTTTTAGTTTAAAGAATTAGGGAAGAATTCCTTGATTATCAGCCAGGGGATCCGTTTCCCTTAGTTAAGATCATAGTAAATTCAAATAAGGAGCATAACCTCATTTGATTATGAACTCCAATGACTACTTCGTATTAAAGGTTATACTTATGGAATCCTCCTGAATCTCCTTAATTGTATATATACCGATTTTTTCAGCAGCGCTCACTAGCGCTGAGATATACTCAGGAGTTGAATTTAATTTCCGAGCAGAGGGCTTCAGATTAATGGAGAACTCCTCCCCATGCTCGTCAACATCAAGAGATTTCACATAAACTTTAAATACCTTTACATAATGCTCATAGTTAACTAAATGTTCTTCAGTAACACCTTGAAATGAAACATTTACTTTCAAGGATTCCGGCTTCAGGAAGCTCACCTTACCTGCCTTGTCTAACTGCCCTACTTCAGGATTCAACACTTGATATTCAACTCCGTCAAGGATTGTAAAATCCATCCCATTATCCATAGTAACTAGTAAATTAAGACGCACATCGATAGCTTCTGGTCCGATTAATGTCAGATAGTCGCTAACTTCATGCTTGATCGTTTGTCCAGCCTCTTTCCCGGCGAACATAATCAATGGACTATGTACACGTCTATTCCATGACTTCTCTTCATGTGTACCCAAAGGGTCCATCTGAAAGAATAGGTCCTTCCCTAATACAAATCCCTTCGACTTTAGTACCGTCACAAGCGGATCAATTGGCATTCCTTCGGTTACACCCATGTCGAGCCAAATCTTCAATGCAGGCTTCCCGGACTCTTTCGCCAACTCATCCAATATACGCCCATTGCTTACCCAAGTGGCAGGGGATAAAGCCCCTATCGCTGAGAAGGTCTCCGGGTGCTGATACCCCATCCATAATGCCTGAACAGCACCGAATGACGATCCCATGATCATCCGGTGATCCCGATCGGGAATGGTCCGGTAAGCGCCATCCACATAGGGAATAACTGTATTGATAAAATATTGGGTAAATTCGGCTGCACTCGCTCCATCCGAAGGAATAGACTGATCCGGAAATGGAACATACTCCATTCCCCGTTCTGATCCATCACTTGAAGCGACTCCTATCACGATAACCTTCTCCATGGTTCCATCAGCAACAAGCTGATCAATGATCTCCTCAACTCTCCATTCTTTGCCTAAAGAGCTGGTATTTGTGTTAAAAATATTCTGCCCATCGTGCATATACACAACAGGATAACGCTCACTGTCAGCTTCATACCCTGCAGGTAAATAAACAAATATTCTCCGCTCACCTAGATTCTCTATGTGCACAGTACCTTTTGCCGCCCCCACATTGGTTGGGTTCTCCGATGCATTAGAAGTATTGCTTATCGTTGGATTGGGGGTTGGTGATGTAGCAACTTTTTCATTTACATTTCCGTTACTGGAACATCCCGAAAGCGCTAACAAAACTAATACTGCAAATCCCCAAAACCTCCATCTAAATAATCCATTTGAATGCATAGAACCCCTCCTGATTTTTGTTCAAACGTTTTCACAGCTCTCATTATACAGGATTTATATGGGATAATGAACATTTTTTCACAAGTTGGGGGAGCGTTATAGTAAGCTCTAAACCAAGTACATCCTGGGACATACAAACCAACTCCGACAACGTCCAAACAACCCGAAGAACGGTTTACGGATCGCTCCGTGAGGGCTACAATTTGTAGCATTGCCATAGCAGGCAGGAATAGGGCATATTTTTATAACATCATTCAAAGGCATAAAGGAATAGGAAAAGCCTGCTTGGAGTTCCCAAAGAGATGATTGTTGAAGACTAACTGATCTCTAACCTGATACACGCGCCTATGAATGAACATATAAATCTATATAATTTGTGCGATTACACTCCAGCGACAAGTGATGCATGGAGAGTTGAGTTGACGGGGGGGCAATGTGTAAAAGCGTTCGAGTTTAATTGTATTTCATACAACTATAATCAAACAGAACGCTCGATCACTGGATATAAGTGTATTTCGTGCAGCTATTTTCTGAAATTACTCCCTTATAAGTGGATTCTCTAGTTTTTAGTTGTATAAAGTGCAGTTAAAGTCAGGATTATTCTTTTGGCACTCGAAATAACTGCACAAAGTACAGCTATTTCGCAGATTCCTTCTACTTCCGACGCAAAAAAATCAAAGAAGCAATCAGACAACCTCCACTAGCTCATCATTTGCAAAAGCAAACCTCCCCGCAGACCAAAAACACCAGACAGTGATTCTCCACGAACTGAAGGATCACTGTCTGGTGTTTTATTCAGATTCAGAAAGGGTTGTTGTTTTGAGACAATCTCTTCTTTCCAATTAGTACTGTTGTCTTTCCTCGTAGGATACGAACAGCATTCTACGTTGCACATCCATAAGCATACGAATCACCCAACTTGCTAACAAGGCAACAACAAATCCAGCTACTACATAGGAGATATATTGTTGGGATAATGTCCAGTCGATCTGGAACAAAGCAAACACACTATTCTCTAAAATGTTCAAATCCATGGTTTGCAAGAAAATCTGGTGCAGCACAGGTAGTGTAATCAGGCCCAGTGCAGCCGCTACTACAGTTACTGTTATTGAAAAGAATATAATGCTGGATACGAATCGACCCATAATCAGCATGACGTTACGGGCAAACTTCGCTCCATGAAAACCTAACTTCATTCGTTGCAGAAAGCCCGCTCCCTCCAGCTGCATTTCCGATCTGGCCTCTTCACTAGGTCTAGGAATATCTAACAATGATCTGACCAGCTCTTGCTCAAATTGTACGATGTAATCCAATCCCTTAGCTACTGCAAAAAACAAAGGAATTCCGATGAATATTGGGGTTAACACAATGGATAACGTCAGCCCTGTCACCATAAACACGAAATATACAATCGTAAGCGGCAAAGAGATTAAGAAGTATAAAATACTCCGATATGTCTTTGGACTTGCTCCACGTTTGCGCGTTTTAGATTGGGGTTGGGATTCTGCTGGAATATGCATGGAATCAAGAGCTCCCATCGGCATAGAGTATAACTTATCATTCATTTCTATTGTCCTTCCTCTCACGTTTTTCAATTAATCTCATTATACGTGGGAAAGAGAAGGCTCAAAACAGTCTTGGGGCTGGAGTCATACCAGACTAAAGGCTAGGATTTATCGCTTCAAGGCGCATAATTGACCGGTTTTATGATTTTGCTAGGCTACAGTCCCAACTTATTTCCCTTTTCCAGCCGCACAATCTGCTGTTCGCCATTATCTGCCAGCTCTCTGAACTGATTAATGGTTTCACGCATTTTGGGGAGAGCTTCCTGCTTATAAGTACTGATGGAATCGAGAGCGGATAGCACATCTGTAAAAGCTTGCTTTAATGTATCCACTGAAATACTTGATTCTAACGACTGTTTATGGATTTCCGCCCCTTGGTTTTTCAACATTTTTGAGGTACCGCTGATCAGGCTATCGGTGGTTTGATTTAAAAGTTCGATCTTTTTCAAAACAATTCGTTGATTATACAGCGCACTAGCTACCGTAACCGATATTTTCAAGGCAGACACGGTAACATTTCTAGCTCTGTCCACCCCTCTGATCAGCTCTTTATTATTTCGAATAACCACTTCTATGGCCATAATTCCTTGTTGATTCACTACAAGCATCTGTTGCAAATCCATGACACGCTGCCGCAACGGAAACAGCACTTCTTCTGTAATGAACCGAACTTTCTCCTCATCCTCATCACGCAGCTTAGCCGCTTCCAGTTGCGTCTCTATCTCCTGATCCATCAACATGCCGAGCTGAATCTCTTTTTGTAGCTTTTTTGTGAGTTCCCGAAGGGCCTGTTGCTCGAATTCCAGCGTAGTATTGTCGTTCTTCAAAACGGTCTTACCCTTATCTAAAGAAATTATAATATCTGAAATCACAGCATCCGCCTTTTGATATTTAGCAAAATAACTACGTAATGGATTAAAGAACTTACCTAAAAAACCCGTCTTAGCAAAATCTACTGCACTGGGATCCAAATCCTTCAGTTGGAGATTAAGCTCCGTCAAACCTTTCGCTACTTGGCCGCCTTCATCCCCTGTCTTTGATAAATTCCCCACTGAAACCTGCAACAGGGAGTTTTTGTCCGAAGAGGATCTCATCGTTTCCATACCGAAGCTATCAATGGATTGCAACACCGCTTTTCGCTTATCCAGTGACTCTAAATTCAGATCCAGAATGGCGGAGACATTGTTTACTGCCAGTGCTTTCAGTTGTGATACTTCCTCAGGCTCAGGTTTGACCTGCTCCTCAATTACTGATTTCAGCTTTTCTTGACTTACGACTTCCATAGTAAACGACATAGAACCCCTCCTATAAAAAATAGCTTACATTTGAACATTGAGCAGGTTGCCGATTTTATAGACTACATCCTCTGTATCTGCATTAATGTTGGCCGCTTCATTTATACTCGAAATACTCTCAAGTGCCTTGATATTCGCATTGTAGCCAATCGTGTAAATCGGGATTTTGTAGGTCTCAATCAGACCTCTGATATCATTCAAGGAATGCCCTTCATTGGTCTCCCCATCACTTAATACAAAGATCAACGGCTTTAAATCCGGATTTAGCTGTAATTCCGTTTGAAGCATGTGGATGGCTACCGCGATCCCGTCAAAAGTAGCCGTCCCCCCATTTGCTTGTAGACTGTCAATCGCACCAACAAACATGGACTGCTGGTTCGTGTCATATTTTCCAATCGGAAGATTGATTGTAACGTTATCAGAGTAAGAGACAAAACCAATGCTGTTATCCTTGCCCAAGTACTTCTGGCCTGTTAATAAAGATTGCTTTAAACGGTTCAAGGGTTCCCCGTTCATACTTCCTGAGACATCTGCTACAAATACTGCGGCGATAGGTTTATTGCCATTTTTCTTCTCTTTCCACAGCTTCTGAGCTGAGGATATGAGACTGCCATCCACTGTACTAAGCTCTGATTGGTAATCATTAAGATCATTGAAGCCTTTTTTCTCACCCAGCTCCTGGTATTTATCCTGTTCAACAAACTCAGCAAACTTCTTAATAATATCGAGTTTTTCCTGAGGAAGATCACCCAAAGCGTAAAGCGGGCTGTCATGTCTTACACCAAAAGGAGTGAATACATACCCCCCCTTCAAATCTGTTGCATTCACAAAGATCTGGTATTCTAAGACAAAAGCATCAAGCTTACCGGTTTTTGCAGCCTCTCGCATCTGTAAAGTGGTTGAGGCGATAAAGGGTACATTTGCTTGGAATTTCTCAAAGCCCTGCACCGCTTGCTCTCCAAGTAAATCTGCACCGCCAAACGTCCCAAGCGCTGTTACCAGAAAATTCAAACCCGTAGAACTGGCAAAAGGATCGGTATAACCCATTGATAATTCATTATTTGCTATGGCGTCTGTAACCGTCTTTACGTTTAAAGAACCGTATTTCTCTATTAGTTCATCATATTTCGCCTTACTGGTAACAATACCAGCTACATTACCTACAAGGCGTTTAGTGATTAGCTGCGTGTTCATCCCGTTTGCTTTTACCATTTCGCCCCACAACTCATTTGAAGGGGTAAAGGCATCTGGCACATACTTCCCAGATCTTATGTAATCTGTCGCTGTACCTGAAGCAATATTACGGATTTTCACAGAAACGTGACTCCCGTTCACCTCAATATTAGAGTTGTTAAAATCTGTAGCAACTTCATTCAGCCACCCGTCATTACCTGTTCCTGATTTTTCAGTAGAAGAGAATATCTCTACAAAGCTATCTGTTGTATTGTCTACGGATACAGGAAACTTTGAGATATCTGGTAATGAATCCCCAATCGCAACAGGATCCAGGTCAATCTGGCCTTTGATTTGCTCAGCCGTAGTCACGTTTATGTTCTTGTATAGCTTCTCTAGCTGCTTCCCCGCATCTTCGGAAGAAATCTGGGTTTCGGTTTTTCCTATATTAGAGGTTAAGGTGATTCCAAAATACACGAGAGCAAAAACTACCACCGTAATGGTCCCTAAAACTGCTACTGTTTTTCCTTTATTAGCCATACACATCTCCCCTTCATTGCTTATAAAATTTCGTCTGCTTGATCAACTCATCGATTTCCTTCATACAAGGCATCTCTTCAACATCTGTATAATCTGTACTGTCGAGTAGCGATATTTCCAGCAGCAGCTTATCCAGCTTCAGCAGAATCTCTTCATTTGCCCCAAGATACCCTGTTACGTAGGCCAAATATTCATTGTACAAAGCTGTCTTTTTCTGCACCAATTTATCTGAGAACTGTGAGGGTCTATGCCGGCTGGAGAAAAGGGTGAACTCTGAGGCATCAAATACACTGAGTTTATTCAGAATCCCTCGAATGTTCAGGTAAAAAAGCTTCGCTACTTCATAACTGACTGCATTAAATTTTTTGAAGCTAAGTTCAGTGGATTCGAATCTCTGACCTAAAACATCTAACAAGGTACTTCTCTTCTTTTCCATCCGGGATATCTGATCTAGAGCAAGCGCAATGTCTTTTTTCAGTACTTTGACATTTTTGTATTGAGTAAGCGCGGCTATATAATCCTCATAAGATTTCAGTGTTTTCACAGCAGGGATAGATGAAGGTTTAAACAATAAAATATAACTTCCATAAAGAACAACAAGTAGACTAACAAACAACAATGTCACACCCAAAGCGGTTTCAAATACACTGGTTCCTCCGATTTCCACCCCTAATAAACCTGGTGACAACACGATAATGTTCAGTAGTACCACACCGAGAATAAGTCCCCACAGCTTTATGGCTCTAACCCCGTTCATCACAACCACCTCCTGCATCCAGTCACTTCTATTGTATGGAGCAATTTCTGTTATTACGTCTCTTCATTTGCTATATGTCAAAAAATAAGGAATTAATCAACAAAAAAACCTTAACAGGCAATAAGCCCATTAAGGTTAACGATCACTATTTTATACCCACGCATCATTTGAATACCCGCGTTGCTCCCAATATCCCGTATGATCGCCTTCGATCAGCTCAATCCGGTTCAGCCACTTCACAGACTTGTATGCGAACATCTTCGGAACGATTAACCGTACAGGACCGCCGAGATCGCTAGGAATCGGCTTTCCATCATGCATTACCGCGACCAGCACATCATCCATGTCGGCTTGTTCCAATGTGAGCGTATCCGTGTATACACCATCACCAGAATAGAATTTCACAGTCTTAGCTGTGGGCTTCACACCGGCCTGACTCAAAAGATCTTTTAGCTTGATGCCTTCCCAGGTATTCTTATAGACTGACCAGCCTGTCACACAGTGAAAATCACTCACCTGAACGGTCCGCTTCAGCTTTACGAACTGTTCCCAGTTCCACTTGAAATTCTGCTCCACAAGCCCATCTATCGTAAAAGACCAATTGTTGTTCGTAAACTCCGGAATCGGAGTGACTGTGTAAACACGGAATTGTCCTTGCGCCCCTCCTCCGAGAGGGGGTGAGGATGCCGCCAGTGGCTGGGGTGCAGGCAACAACTGATTGCGATCACTTTCGATCAGCTTTTCAATCGTTTCGCTGCCCCCGATATTTCCAATTGAACTGCCGAGCCATTTTATAAACGATGGGCCTATAGTTACCGCAAGCCCAACACCAATCGATCCGCGTATGAAAGCTCTACGTGTATAAACCGGCTGTGGGGATTCCCGATGATTCGAAGGGCTACCTGTCTCAATGCCGCTTTTTACTATCCGGCGGCTCGGTTCTTTAAGCCATTTTACCCGAGTCAAAGAATGATAAATAATATAAGGAAGGCCTATCCAGGTCAATAAGTCATGGACGACCAGAGCAACGTTCGATACATGTGGACCCACCACGCGGAATTGCCAAAGTAGCACTCCTGAAACGAACCAGCCTAACAGCAATGAAAGTACAACGATTACATTAAAACGTTGCCAAGGCCGCTCCTTCAATTGTTTCCAATGTTTCCCTGCCAGCAGCAAATAATAAATAACCGGAATAATCGAAACAACACCGACCACGATATGAAGCCCTTTGATCCATACTCTGCCTTCCCCTAAGAAGCCACGCCAGAAGCCACTTACAAGCACAAGTCCTGTGAGTGTGAGCAACACAACCAGCCAGCCATTCCAGGTATGAAGCTCCCGAAGCTTTTTCCCGTATCCCTTACGCAGCCGAGCCAGTAAAGAATTCATTACCTTTCCTCCTCTTCACTAGGTATGCTCAAATAGCTCTTTATCCTGATTCTACTCTAATAATGTTAGAAAAGACTTTGAAGC
This sequence comes from Paenibacillus sp. FSL R5-0636, assembly GCF_037974255.1. Classification (NCBI taxonomy): domain Bacteria; kingdom Bacillati; phylum Bacillota; class Bacilli; order Caryophanales; family Paenibacillaceae; genus Paenibacillus; species Paenibacillus sp. FSL R5-0636. The sequence goes on along the minus strand of NZ_CP150232.1, from coordinate 3,041,621 downwards.
AGCTGTAAGAGGAACTCCACGCAGGGTAGCAATTCCTATGTTACGTTCTGGCAAAGGTGGGTCCAGAGGAATCTCGACAAGCTCACCTTTCTTCAATTCTTCGGTTACGTAATCACGAATAACAAAAGCTAGGCCAAAACCACGTTTCGCAAACTGAACAAGCAAATCCACACTGCCCAGTTCAAATTCAGGTGTAATCGTCAAATGATTAGAAGCTAAAAACTGATCCATATACTTTCTGGTGCTCCCACCCGCTTCTAAGCATAACAACGGATACTGCTGAATGTCTGCAAGCGGCATGGTCTTGTCCGCTAAATGACGAAAACCTTTGCCTCCTACAAGGCAATCTTGAAGCTGAGTACTTTTGCGAAAATCAATCTGTTTATCAGATGTCGGCAAGCTGACGATACCAAAATCAATTTTCCCTTCTTTTAAAAGCGTAAGTGTTTCTGGTGTCGTGCGATTCGTAATATGAATGCGGATATTGGGAAATTGTTCGTGAAATTGCTCCAAAAAAGGCAACAGATAATATTTGCATAAGGTGTCACTTGCTCCGATATGAATCTCGCCGCTGTTCAGATTGTTCATATCTGCGATCGCTCTTTCGCCCATGTCTACATGATGAAAGGCTTGCTCAATAAAGCTAAGCAGTACTTTTCCTTCTGTTGTTAGATCGACCCCGCGAGAAGTGCGAAAAAATAACGGGCCGCCCATTTTCTCTTCCAATTGTTTAATCGTGTGACTTACTGCCGGTTGTGTAATATTGAGTCGTTCTGCCGCAGCAGTTAAGCTCCCTGTATTTGCTACCCAATAAAAAGAGCGATACCACTCCAAATTAATGTCCATCCCCACGTCATTACTCCACCTTATAATAGATATAACTTATATCAATTTTTCTAATGATTTAACTAGCATTATACTTAGTCCTGTAGCCAAAAACAAGCTTGGGAGGCGAAAACGCGTGACCGTAATTGCAATTGTAGGAGCAAACTGGGGCGACGAAGGAAAAGGAAAAATGACGGATGTGCTAGCTGCACAATCTTCCTTTGTCGTTCGTTTTCAAGGTGGTAGTAATGCTGGGCATACCATCATAAACCAATATGGAAAATTTTCATTGCATATGCTGCCATCTGGGGTATTTTATCCTTCCGTTACAAACATTATCGGACCAGGAACAGCACTTGATACAGAAGTATTAATAAAAGAACTGAAAGCTTTAACGGATAGAGGCGTGCCAAAACCTAGATTATTCGTATCCGAACGGGCGCAAATCGTGCTTCCAATCCATCGTTTGTTTGATGAACTAGAAGAGGAACGTCTGGGATCTCAAGGATTCGGTTCAACAAAACGAGGAATCGCACCATTTTACGCAGATAAATATGCAAAGCTAGGCATACAGGTAGCGGATTTATTTGATCCTGCTCGACTTGAGAAACGTCTTGAACAATTACTCGCTTCCAAAAATATATTACTTGAGCATTTATATAAGAAAACGCCTATCCAAATCTCGGAATTAATGGCTCAGCTGCAAGAAGAAGCTGCACAGCTAGCGCCTTATGTAGCCAATACAACAGACTTACTGCAAGAGGCTTATGCCAAGGGAGAGACTATTTTACTTGAAGGTCAGCTTGGGGCTCTGCGTGATCCTGATCACGGTATTTATCCTTACTCCACCTCCTCTTCAACACTTGCCGGGTTTGCACCTGTCGGTGCTGGTCTTCCTGCAGCAGCTATCACGAATGTCATCGCTGTAACCAAGGCCTATTCCAGTTGTGTCGGCGCTGGACCTTTTGTTACGGAATTAGAAGGACCCGTAGCGGATGAACTTCGTACAAGAGGTGGCGATGCCGGGGAATTCGGGGCTACGACTGGCCGTCCTAGACGTATGGGCTGGTTTGATGCTGTAGCTACTCGTTACGGTTGCCAAATGCAGGGTGCCACTGAAGTCGTGTTGACTAATCTTGACGTGCTTGGTTATTTGGATGAGATTCCGGTTTGTGTGGCTTATGAGCTTGAAAATGGAGAGATCACCGACAAGTTCCCGGCTACGAATAAACTGAACTCTGCAAAACCGATATTCACGCATTTATCTGGCTGGAACAGCGATATCTCTCAGATCACCGACTTCGAAGATCTGCCAGAACAAGCTAAGCTTTACATTGATTTTATTGAAACCTCTATTGGCACGCGTATTACTACGATTTCCGTGGGTCCTAGACGCGAACAGGTCATTAATCGGATAACGAAATAATCATATACGTACTAAATCTCTGTAGAATTTAAAAGAAGCGCCTCTCTTATTAGAGAAGCGCTTCTTTGTTTTATTCATGAGAAGGGCTGCCTCATACGTAGAAAAATCCACTTTTGAGACAGCCTCTTTTTTGTGTACTCTTTTTAAATCAACACGGCATCTACTTTTGTCTGCGGAGCCTTGTCACAGCGTTTACAGACCTTAACGACTGCTCCATCCGTTTTTTTCTTGGGATAAAGCAGCTTAATACGGGTGTTCTGACAGATTGGACAAGTCCCTCTGCCCCTTGATGGTAAATTCCAAAGTGCATGTCCACGTTTTGACTTTGCCATGAATAAACCCCTCATTTCGAACAACAATAGTCAACACTTTAATTCTGAAAGTGCTTCTCCAAAATGATATGTCGCAAAGACAGGCTCTATGACTAAAGTAACGCAGAAATAAGGAAGAATTAATTCGTATAGATCATGGAGACAACACCGTTCGTAAAGGTAACATAGTTATAATTACCATACTGCCAGGTCTCCACTTGAATGCCACTACCTGATAGTGTAGATTTACTTATTGGCTTACCCCAACTAAACTCCACTTGCTGCTTGGTCATCCCAGTAGCAACTATGCTCTTTTTAATCTTAGTCCAAATCGCATCCGACCACTTATAGGTCTTAAATGGATCCGTTGTTAAGAAATATTCTTTATTTCCTAATGTACGGATCAACTCATCTCCCGACATTTTATAAGAGTTAAGAATTTGCCCCGTCGATAAAACCTTAAATGAAATGGCGAATTCACCTTCATAATCAGGTAGAATATCTACAATAGTGACTTTTTGGAACTTATAATCGGAGTCGAATTGATTGAGCCAATATGTTTTTCCAATGAACTTAACGAGGTTTCCTTGTTCTTCCTTCTTAAAAATCTGCGCGGTTTGTTTCGTATAGGCGAACAACTCTGCTTTGCCGAAGTAGATCTCCATCGTCTGATAATTTCCATCCCAAATTAACTCTGCTGACAGTGCAGTCTTTAAAAGCGTGGCAGGAAAAACTGTAGATCCGTCGATCTTTTGCACTTTACCACTCATTTTGACCTTCGCACCATTCACCATTGCAATATCGCTTCCGAGTTGAAGCTGTATTGGCAAATCACCTAGACGAATGCTAAAGGTTTTAGTTGCTGTATTAACTTGGACTGTTGCTCCCAACGTTTGAAAAACCGATTGAACCGGCAAATACATTGTTCCATTAACAAATGCACCTTGATCAATATCATGGTCCGCACTGATCGAAACTTTTATTGTTTTGGTATCTGATCCTGAAATGACCGTTACGTTCGTTTCTCCTACCGCTAAGGCTTTCATTGTGCCATCGGCTTGCTTTTGCAGCAAATAAGGCTTTTCAATTACGACATTTGCTTGAGCTAACGGGACGCGTTCGGATATGCCATCGGCATCTTTAGCATAGATTTGTACCGGAACATTATCCCCAACAGTGATTTCCGTAGCATCCATCTGAAATATCAAATCTTCAACCTGCTGATTGCCTTCATTGTATGATGACGAAACTGAACTGGCACTCCGTAAAATACTACCTTGATCGTAATCGACGTTACGCGTATCTGCCGCCTTCACTGTATGTATTGGACCCAACATAGATACTGCTAACGCTGCAGTGATGCTCCATTTAATAGCTTTCATTTTCCTTACATCCCCCTCTAAATATATAAACCTTAATTACTGTATCACAATTCCACAATTTTACTAGAGAAAAATTTACAGAAATATTTTTTTGTATTTCTAGTGAATTTACTCCGTGATAATTACAGAGTCTTCCATTATAATCATGGATTAGGAGGTGTTAGCCAGTGGAGATAATAGCCGACAGATTGATATTAAGAGATTATACAAGCGATGATTTTTCTTTTTATGAAGAACTGGAACTTAATCCTTTGTCTCACAAATATGAAAACTCCGCACCAGATGCCAAACAAATTAAAGAGAACTTCCTGTCGATTCTGACTCAGACTACCAGCGATCCGCGTGAGCATTATGATTTAGCAGTATGTACTAAGCAAAATAGGACACCCATAGGTAACGTAAGTATAAAGTTAAATTGGGAAGAGATCAGAGAATGGGAGATTGGCTGGGTCCTACTGCCAGAATACTGGAAAATGGGCTATGCGACTGAAGCCGTCAAAACACTGATAGGTTACGCCTTTAGCTCTCTTAATGCCCATAGAGTCGTTGCATATGCCAATGCAGAGAATCTTCAATCTGAAAAAGTTATGATTAGAGCAGGAATGATTAGGGATGGAATCCTCAGAGAGACTAGATTTTGCAATCAACAATGGTGTGACGAGTTCATTTACTCTGCTTTGGAAAAGGAGGCTACATTAAATTGACAACAATCAAAGTTTTAAATGAAGGTTATGTAAGATTAGTAGATCATATGGGCTCAGATTTAACGGTTGCTAACGCTGCGCGTGTATCTTATGCTAAACAATCTTTTGAGCTTAGTGATCGGGATATTAAACTAATAAAATTCCTTGCCCGTGAAGGACATACCTCTCCTTTCCGCCATGCCATCACTCAATTTGAGGTTTATGCCCCATTAATGGTTGCGAGACAGTGGTGGAAATACGTAGTCGGTTCTGCTCATTACGAAGGTACTGGGGATAGCTTGGAAGCCTGGAACGAATCCAGCAGAAGATACATTACAGAAGAACCCGTCTTTTATCAACCTGCTGCGGGAGAATGGAGATCCAAACCAGAGAATTCCAAACAAGGCAGTGGCGGCATCATTGCATGGGAGCTTGGTGAAAAATACACCCGCGAGCTTCAAGAATACACCGAGTTAGGATTATCTAAGTATGAAGCAGCTTTAGCAGATGGCATATGTGCTGAACAAGCAAGACTGTTTCTACCTGCTTATGGATTATTCGTTCGTTGGTACTGGACAGCTTCAGTTCAATCTGTAGCTCATTTTTTAAATCAAAGACTGGAGCATGACGCTCAGAAAGAAATTCAGGAGTATGCAAAAGCAATTCTATCGCTGATTGAGCCACTATTCCCTGTCTCTTTTGATCAGCTGCTGACTACCGGCTCTGTAGATTAATTTAATTTCCTTATATAAAAAAAGAGCCGCCAAACCTTTGGCGGCTTCTCCCTTTCTACACTACCAACCCTCGTATAACTTCAACCTCGTCCCTACTGACTTCAACGAACCCGAGTGATGTATATAAATTCGAAGCACGTTCGTTCTCGATCCGATGGCCAATAACGATTTTGTCGCAATGATGTTCTGCTTTAATATAACGAATTAAGGTATCCATACCCGTTCTGCCTAAACCTCTGTTTTGGTACTTCTGGTCAATCATAAAAGCCATAATCCAATAACTTCCATCCTCAGGATCTACGCTATACACAGAGAAACCTACCAATTCCTCATCAGCATATAAAGCGAGCGGGGTCATACCACAATAAGCTGCTTCTGCTAACCAATAGACCACCGGTACGGGGAAAATAGACTTTTGCGCATCCGATACTTCTAATTGAGTACAAGCGTACCAATTTTTTTCCGTGATATCCTTCAGCACTATATGTGCTTGAAAGCCGGTTCGTAATCGGTCACAAATTCTTTCTAATTTCAGTTTAAGCTGTTGCGCCCAATCCGGGAAAATAGAATCATCCGAATTCTCCATACACCGAAGTAATCTAGCAAAACTGTATAAGTCTGCAAATCTTTGAAATTCAGGTATCATCTTAATATACTCATCATCTAGCTGCTTAACCGATCTATATCCACTAATAAAAACATCAATGTTTCTTCTACTTTCATCATCATCCGATTCCGTCAGGTCTCTTAACGCCGATGTAATATCCATCGCAAACCAGTGATACATAGAGTCATCAAAATCGATGGCACTGTAGCGGGATTCTTCTTGCATATAAAAGATATTATCCATCTCAAAATCATAATGTACGAGCCCAGTATGCCCCACTCCAAAAGGGAGCTCTGATAACCAAGCTTCAATCCGCTCATATTCCTTAAGCGCCTTATGCTCCTCAGGATGCCTGCTCAATACGGAATAAATAAAATTCAATGAATCGACCCAGCTTTTGCGATAAGGCGTGCTCGGTGCATAGGTTTCCGAAAAATTATGCAGACGTGCAAGCGATTGGCCCCATTGATAAAAATGAGGTTCCTTCATCTCATCAAGTGAAACATATTCACCCTGGGCCTGTTCAAAAACTACCCCGTGGTATCGCCCGTGATTCGTTAACAACGTTTCAATCCAATTGCCAGACTTAGAACGCACAGGAGCGACGGTCTCATAACCTTGCTCTAATAAATACATCATAAAATCCAGCTCTGCCTGGATATTGTCTGCAGAATTATCCTCTTCATGAGTAAACCTTAAATAAAAGCGTTTACCATTCCACTGAAAGGTATAAATAAAATTGCTACTGGCCCTTACCATCTTTAAAGTTCCAGGCTCATGATTCCAATACTTAATCATTTCTTTAGCAGGAAGATCGTTCTCCGTTCCCCGCACCATGTTCATTAAAGTCATCATTGTCCGATAGTGCCTCCTGCTTCATGACGGATTTGATTCTGGGTTCCCCATTAACATTATCGGTAAATTATTCTATTAAATCAAGGGAATTTAATAGGCTCTATTATTTCTGGAAGAAAAAAGTATTCAGCTTAGGCTTCAGTTTGTCATACTTGATTTCAAACTCAGCATGATCTCCGATAGCATGAGAAATCTGCACACTTATCCCCAGCATATTCTCCGTCAAGTACCATCTTATATCCGCTTCACTAGTATCTGCGTGCTGAAGTGAAGTCAGCCATTCCTCATCTGATCTTTCAGTAAGAATATTCTTTTGCTCAATAATATCGGATTGAAGTTCACTTTCCTTCAGCTCCTTCAAAAATTCCGCATCGATGGTCACGATATCAGTTAATTGTAGGGGTTCAAATTTCTTCATATCAATATTTATAGTATCAAAAATATCTACAGGATGAGCAGCACCTTCAACATAACTGTATCCTGAAAACTGAATACTTAGTAAGCCCTCATTTTCTAAAGATACAGAATAATCCATATCTAAACTAAAGGTCTCTTTTTCCTCCGGAGAGTAATTATCCAAATAACTATAAGCACGTTCCTTGATCATTTCATTTAACTTCTCTTGTTCATTCGGTTTTCCAAAAATAGATATTTGCGGATAGTTAATATTAATTTGTTCATTGTAAGTATATAACTCCGGAGATAATTCATAAGAAATGCTGTGTTGATTTTCGATTAGCTTAGTTTCGTTTATGTGGTTTTCAAGTGTCGGCTCCTTGTTAGTACAAGCTGTTACAGCACACATTACTACAGCAAGAATTATGGATAACATGGTGGTTTTCTTAATATTAATGCTCCTTCCATCAAAATTGAATTATGATTTGAGCTACAGCGCTTTTGTTCTCCCACCATCTCTAATGTATTGCCCCTTTTTAATAATTGAAGTTGGTGATAGATCTAACCTTTTACTTATTTCCTCAAAATCTATATTTTCATCATGAACTATAAAAGAAAAATTCCCTTTCATTTAGCTTTCCCTATCATATCTATAGCATTTTATAAAAAAAATACTTTTCTAATTAGGACTATATAATTCATTGTGCCGGAGCAAATCCCCTTGGGATTTGATAGTTTGAAGGTCTCTGCGGACGTGAACAAATTCCCGACAAAGCGACTCATCGTCCTCTATCCAGTCATATTTCAGAATAAGCGGAGCAGGCACAACAGTCTCCAGTTGCTCTACAATCTCCCGGACATCATCATTCTGGAACATGACACCCAAAGAATCGGGCGAAACGGTCAACCCCAAACGTTCGACGACTGCAGCGTAGTCAAAAGTCTCCGGCTCCATTTCATATTCTTCTAGAACATCACCTCCAGCATATCTGTCCAGTATTTCCCCATTCTGATAAATGAAAATTTCCAACACTTCATCATCAAAGTATCCTATAGCAAGTACAAGGGAAGAGATCAAGTTAGACAAAGATCTGGCGCTTTCACCAATCGTTTCCCAGTTGAATTTCTCCCCCAGTACTGTTGTCCAGCCTTGGGACTGCCCGATGTAGTAGCTTCCTTTAGGTCTTAGCCGTTTCAAGCTCTTCAGCACGGCTTCCTTATCGTTGGTAAACACGTGGAGATTAGCAAATGAAGTTCCCATTATTCAACCACCTAACAAATGAATTCTCCGCCGGTCAAATTTACGTATAAATTACCGTCTGCGCCCAGGGAAGGGCTGGTGTCAACGTAACTTTCCTCCGGTTGGTATATCCATTTCACTTCGCCATCCGGAGCAATGGCATATAACTGGCTAGAAAGACACCAATACATAACCCCATCCTGATCTATGACAGGGGGACGGTGCCCTTCTCCTTGACCCATCCGTTTCTCCCACAACAACTCTCCATCAGGACTAAAAGCATAAAGTTTGGAATTCACATTTTGACCAACATATATGATTCCTTCACGGGAAATAACCGGATCGCACCAAAATATGGACGAGCACTTGTAAACCCATCTTATGGTTCCATCCGCGTCAAAAGCATAGAGTCTCCCAATAATTTGTGACTCATCTTCATATGTACACAGGTAAATATGGTTTGCCGTATTGATGATTAAGCTCGAAATCACCCTGCCCCACAGCTAAAATGGCTCTCCCTTGTTCATCCACTGTAAACGAGCTTAATCCATATGAAAAATCCGGCCGCCCCGAGTCAACAACTCGCTTCAAAACTGAAAGCGATGTTGGAGCTCTGAATCGGGATTGTCTGGTCCAATTCGCATCAATGGGATGAATGGCTAATGGACGATAGCTACCTTGTTGAAAACCGCCTATTCCTTCGTTGTTATTATAATCGACCATAGTTTGCCCATCCTTTGTTATATAAGTTAAGGGATACAAATTGGATATCTTGTATTTCTTAAGCCTAATTAAAATCTTAGCTAGGCTGGTTTGGTCAAACAAGTTTATCCGAGCCGGACCAGTTAAGGTCGAATTTCCCCGAGTCTTTGGACACATTGAATTCGTCGTAGCGATATCGTGTGATATACTCACATTAATGAATCACCATCATAAATTCAACGTAAAAAGCGAAAAACTGCTTCCTATAACATGGGTTAGTTGTGTTGATGGTTGAACGAAGGGTTCATTCGGCATTGGGTACTGGGGTGGGCTATAACTAATAAAAGAAACCACATGGATTCACATGTGGTTCTAACTTAATTATTTAAAAAATTAATCAATCCCAAAACACTAATCAATCTTCAATGGCTCAATTACACCGGATCTCAGGGGAATCTGAGGAATAGAATAAATGTATTCTATACAGTTATTTCGTAGGCAAATGCAATCATTTTGACTTTAGTTGCATTTTATACAACTAAAAACACGAGAAGCCACCACTAAGGCTGTAAATCAAGAAAATAGCTGTACAAAATACACTTATATCCATCGGCTTGAGGGATTCGAGAAATATAGTTGTACGAATTACAATTAAATGCTTCTACGTATTGCTCCCCGTGACTTTCTATACAGATAGATTGTGCATAGATCCTTATAGCTCTGCTCTCTTTACTTTATTGGGGCTATACTCCCACACCTGCAGCCCCGCTCCGATCATTCCACATAAATTACCATGATAGGCCGCTTCAATACGAACATTTTCCAGCATCGATGGCATTACTCTGCTCTTTACTTCTCTTCTAATGCCTTCAAATAAAAGTTCGCCTGCTTCAGCCACTCCACCGCCAATGACGATGACTTTAGGGTTAAAAATATGGATTAATGAAGCGAGCGCGGATCCGAGCGCAGCAATCGTGTCTTCCATTAACTCTGTAGCCAGAGAGTCACCCGCCCTCCATCTCGCTAACACTTCCCGTGAGTCTACGTTCTCTGGAGACTGGTTATGTAATAAAAGCTTGTCGCGCATGCGACGTGCGATGCTTGTGCCTGAAGCATACTGCTCCAAACAGCCTGTTCCACCACAAACGCATGCTGGTCCTTTGAAATCTACGGACATATGGCCTAACTCTCCAGCCCCACCCCAAGAACCATGAACAAGATGGCCGTCTACGACTATCGCTCCACCCACGCCCGTACCAAGGGCAAGACAGATAAAGTCTTTTACCCCTTTGCCTGAGCCTAAATATTTCTCTGTTAATGCTAATACATTCACGTCATTATCAACGATTACCGGAAGTTGAAACTGTGTCTGAAGTAAATCCTTCAAAGCTGTGCCAGCATAGCCAGGGATAAGCTCCGAAGCGGAGCGGACACGCCCCGCCTCCCAATCCATTTGCCCTGCCGATCCTACGCCAATTCCTTGGAGCTGAATTCCCGCTTGTTGTGCTGTTATTTCATCCATTAATGTCCGAATTGCTAGTATAATGCGATCCATTGTTTTCCTCTGTCCAGCCAATGTGCTTAAGCTTACAGTAGGTAAAACGTCCCCTTGTGAAGAGACGAGTCCGGCATTAATTTTCGTGCCGCCAATATCTACTCCGATCGCATATTCTATATGAGGATCATACCCTTCCATCACGGACTCACCTCCGTCAGTCATTGACATTGCTCACGGCCTTAACATATCTCGAAGTGATTAATTGTGGCCTAGTAATTGCACTTCCTACAACAACATATGATGCCCCGGCATTCTTAGCTTTTGCTGCGTCTTCCGGTGTCCATATACGTCCTTCCGCAACAACAGGAATGTTCACAGATCCGCTTAATTGTTGAATTAAGACAAGGTCCGGTCCTTCCTGCTGTGTACTGTATGGGGTGTAGCCTGAAAGCGTGGTACCAATGAAATCCACACCTAATTTCTCGGCGGCAAGCCCTTCCTCAAATGTCGAAATATCCGCCATAACCAGCACACCTCTCAGATGTGCATATTCTATTAATGGCTTTACTGACTCTAAGCGTTCTTCCCGATTCGTTACATCAAGCGCAATAATCTCTGCTTTTGCAGAAACAATCGCCTTCACTTCATCTAAGGTTGGTGTTATAAATATGGCTGATCCGGGTATATCCCGTTTAATAAGTCCAATGACCGGTACATTTACTTCTTTTTTGATAGCTACAATATCTGGAACACCATTTGTCCGGATTCCTATAGCTCCTGATTGAACCGCTGCTCTTGCCATTTTAGCCATTGTATCCCCACCATGAAGCGGCTCATGCTCAAGTGCCTGACAGGAAACAATCAGACCTTTCACCGGAAAGATATCACTTATTCGAGTCATTATTAACCCTATCCCTTCGCTTCAAGAATATAGTCTAATATTCTATTGTTCAGAGCTTCTACCCGCTCCTGATCGGAATCCTTAATCGGCAAAAGTGGCATTCTTGGCTGACCTGTTTCAAATCCGCGCACACTAAGGATCGCTTTACACGCACCATATAATGAAGGAAAGGATAGCAATTCAACAATGAGCTCATTGATGATGAACTGCCATTTCTGCGCCTCAGCCATCTCTCCTTGCACATAACATTGTTCCACCTTTAGGAATAACTCGGGCATCACCCCATAAGTTCCACCAATCCCGCCATCTGCCCCAATACTGCGGCCCGCCAAATACTGCTCATCAGGTCCATTTAAGACTAGAAAATCCTTCCCGCCTGCGGCTTTAAATTGCTGAAGCTCAAACGTGCTCTCCGCCGAAATTTTCACCCCGATTACTTTATCCTGAGCTGCCATCTTAATCAGCAAGCTTTTCGATAATTGAAAGCCTGTAGTTTGCGGGATGTGATAGATAATAAATGGAAGCGCCGTACTATCAATAATCGCCTGCCAATGACTTTCAACACTGTCCGGTGACAGACGATAATAAATCGCTGGAACAGCCGATACTGCGTGTGCGCCAACTTTCTCAGCATGGATAGCAAGTTCAACACTGTCTCTTGTAGATGGAGCACCCACGTGAGCAATGATTGTAAGCTCTTTTCCAACCTCTGCTATAACTGCCTCGAGCATTTGTTTGCGTTCTTCTACAGATTGCAGCATACCTTCGCCAGAGCTTCCGCCAACATAAAGACCTTTTACTCCGGTAGTAGCATAATGACGAGCTAATTTCCGGGCTGCTTCTTTATCGATTCCCCCCTCAGCATCATAACTGGAGTACATAGCGATAATAATGCCTTTAAAGGATTCAAGCTCATATGATTTCATAAATTACAGCCTCCGTCGTTTAATTCATACTACTAATTTTCGTTGTTATAAGAATAATTAACCTTTTACAGCCCCCATAGTAATCCCTTGGGTAAAGGCTTTTTGGAACATTAGAAAAATTGCAATCATAGGAATAGAGGCTAACGCAGCACCCGCCATAAGCAGTCCATAGTTTGTTGTGAATTCACCCCGAAGAGTCGCTACCCCAAGTGGCAATGTCATCATTGAAGTCGATCTGGTCATGATCAGCTGACTGAAATAATCATTCCAAGAAGTGATGAAGGTAAAGATGGCCAGTGCCCCTATTGCAGGTTTTAACAAAGGTAAAATGATGGTGCCGAACAAACGAATCTCAGAGCTGCCATCTATTTTGGCTGCTTCAATCAATTCTCCTGGAATGGTCTGCGCGAACTGCTTCATTAGGAAGACTCCAAATGGCCAGCCAATCGCCGGTAAAATAAGCCCTTTATACGTATTGACCCAACCAAAATCTGCAAGCATCGTAAACAGCGGGACAAGAATAACTTGCTTAGGCAATGCCATTGCGGCAACAAACATCGTAAAAATAATCCCTCGGCCAGGAAAAGACTTTTTGGCAAGCACATATCCAGCGCAGGAAGAAACGATACAAATCGCTGCCATTTCACAAAAAGCAATGATGAAACTATTAAACATCCAGCGCTCAACGGGATTCTTAAATAACTCGGTCCAGTTTTGCAGAGTCGGCTTAGCCGGAAACCATTCCGGGGGGATCGTTGTTGCTACAGTCTGAAGCTTAAATGCCCCTGAAACCACCCAATAAAAAGGGAAGATAAAAAACAACGTTGCCAGAATCAACAGGATGGTGGCTAATATTTTTGGAATCGTCAATTCTTTTTTCCATCTGCTTACTTTCTTAGATTGGCCAATAGGTGCTCTCAGTTCTAACGGATTCGTAGAATTCATGATGTCCCCTCCTTAATACTCAACATCACTGCCAAAGTATTTAAATTGAATGATAGAAATGATCCCGATCACAATCGCAAGGATGACACCCATCGCCGAGGCATATCCAAAATGACCGAGCATAAAGGCTTGTTCGTAAACGCCATACATTACAGTCGATGTGCTATACACAGGTCCACCCGAGGTGAGCAGCTGAATTAGCGCAAAACATTGAAAGGTGTTGATCGTGGTAATCACGATAATATATAAGTTCGTTGGCATTAGCATTGGCCATAATATTTTTCGGAAAATCTGCCAAGGCGTCGCTCGATCAATCTCAGCTGCTTCTATGTAAGAAGTAGGAATGTTCCCAATAGATGCCACATATAAAATGATCGGCTGCCCTACAGAGGTCGTTATCAGAACCACGATAATTGCAAGCAGTGCAGTCCTCGTATCTCCTAACCAGGATATAGGCTCCATTCCCAAAAAGCTGGTTAAATAATTTAGAATCCCATAGTTCGGATGATAGATCCAGCCCCAAACGACTGTGATACTTACGACCGAGGATACAGCCGGCAAATAGAACACTCCGCGGAAAAACGATCTGGCAAACTCTTTTTTCTTATAAATATTCATAGAGATAAATAACGAGAAAATAATAACGATAGGTACGGTTATGAGTACAAGCAATAATGTATTTCCCATCGACTTCCTGAAATTATCATCTTTTATTAAGGAGATATAATTATCGAGGCCAATAAAGCTGAAATCTCTCAACGAATAATCGAAGAAACTAATATAGACCCCTTTCACCATCGGATAAGCTACAAAAAGCAGGAAAAACCCAAATGCCGGCACTAAAAAGAGATAACTCATCATCCAGTCGCGAATCACATAACCTTTTATTTTGCGAACCGTTGTCCCCACAGTCCTTCCCCATTTCTTCGATGATTTAAAAAGAAAAGAGTGCTTCCCGCACTCTATTCTTTTGGACACCATTCACTTTTTTTATTTCATTGCAGCCTTTGCTTTTGTAATCGCTTCGTTTGCTTTTGCAGCAAAGCTGTCCAAAGCTTCTTTACCGGTTGCGCCTCCAGTTAAAGCACGTTGTAATTCAGGGAACCAGAAAGTACGAATATCAGCATATCCATCGGCAATGGTAGGTGCATCTGTTGTGAATTTACGAGCATACTCAGCGTATTTGTACTCTGCATCATCATAGAGGCCTGTAATCGAATTACGAACAGACAGACCACCTGTTTGAATCAAGTTTTTCTTACCCCATACAGGGTCATTAGCGATAAAATCAATCAGCTTCTTAGAAGCTGCAATCTTGGCATCATCACCATTATTGAATACAGCCATACCGCCGAGGTAAGGTTCAAGCTTAGGTTCCGATCCATCTAAAGTAGGGAAAGGAAGCAGAACATCTTCGAATTCAACCATTTTTTTAGATACGTTCTGAGCTTTAAGTACTGCAGAATAGTTAAGTGTAAAGGCTAATTTTCCTTGCAAAAATAAGTCATTCACGTCAGCAGCCGCAAGGGAAGCCGCACCAGAAACGCTAAGTTTATCTTTTGTAGCTTGAACGATCCAATCCAACGCTTTCGCAGCATTATCAGTATTGATCGCGACTGCGGAATTATCTTCATTTAGAAATCTGGATACACCTAAGTTAGCAAGATATGCGCGAGTTCCTTGATCTCCAGCTTGGCTCTTCGCGAAGAATCCGGTAGGGATAACATCAGGTGCTTTTTCTTTAACAGCTTCCAGCGCTTTCTTATATTCTTCAAACGTCCAAGTTCGATCTTCCTTATCCAGAGGAAGCAAATCTAACGCGCCAATCTTCTCAAAAACGGTCTTGTTTACCGCCATCATAAAAGGAGCTGTATTGATCGGGTACATAAAGATCTCATCGCCAACACTAGACTGCTTCCAAAAGGCTTCCGAAATATCATTTTTCACTTCATCGGTCACCATATCATTAAGAGGTGCTAATAAGTCCTTTTTACCCCAGTCAATAATCCGTCCAGGAGCATCATAAATTACATCAGGTGCGGTATTCGAAGCAATCGCCACATTCAGTTTTTCAGGGCCGCCTTCAAAGGTGATCATCTCAAGGTTGACTTTAATTTCCGGATTCTTCTCATTAAAAGCTGCAATGATTTCCTTCTCATATTTGCCAACTTCACCATCTAAAGCTTGAAAGCTCGGAAAATTCCACCATGTTATTTCTACTGGTTTAGCAGCAGTCTCAGTGGCCACGGGCTCACTCTTATCAGTATTATTACTTGGTTCATTGGCGGAATTCGCTGTATTCGTATTTCCGCATGCAACTAACTGTGTACCTAAAAGTGCGACACCAACAATGCTCATTAGCCCTTTTTTCATTGCTCTCATGTGCTACCCCCTATTATTTTTGTGGAATAAAATGCTTTATCATTCCTTGCGCTAATCATAAATCAATTATAAATTTAGGAGAATCCCACTCCTTTTACATTTAGGGTCGTATTCTGACCTATACCTTCTTTCAGTCCCTCTTCAATGTTATAATACATTACATATTTCACCTATAATTATTTTAATTTTTAGCTTATAACTTACATTTGATGGTATCGATGTTGAATAATCCACTATAAATCTAGTCTTCCGGAGGGATTTCATGTACAAGCTTATGATTGTAGAGGATGAACCGTTAATACGGACGGGATTAAAACATTACTTTTCGTGGCAGGAGCTTGGTGTTCAAAGTATTGTTGAAGCGGAGAATGGAAAAGAAGGCTTCGTTACCGCACTGCGTGAGCAGCCAGATTTAGTGATCACTGATATTCGCATGCCCGAAATGGATGGTCTTCAGATGATCGAAGAGCTTCGCCAATTCCTTCCTGATACTTTGTTTATCATTTTGACGGGATTTAATGATTTCGAATACGCTCAACGAGCCATCAAACTTGGGAGTGTACATGCTTTTTTGCTCAAACCTTTGGAATATGAAGAAAGTCTAACCGTGATTCAAGAATGCATGAACAAGCTGCAACTTAAACAACAAGAACAAAGAAAACGTTCTACTCTGGAAGGCTCACAACTTATAAAGCTACTACTGGAAGAAGAACAACCTGCAATGGACACTAATTTAATCGCTGAATTATGTAGTTTCAAAAGTAAACATTATTTGTATCTCCCTTTTGTTTTGGCAGGTTTCCTTATCAGAGAAACTCCTTCACAATCCACCTTGTGGATGAGAGAACAGGCTACTAAGTTTATACATCTTGCTACGGAGGCCTATCTCCCGGCAGATCTGCCACGATCTATTTTTACATATTCTGCTAAATCCAAACTTTACGGGCTAATAGTCATGGGATCACAGACTGCAACGAGCACTATCCCTTTTGAGACACAAGTACTTACTGAACTCGATCAGCATTTGAACAAGCTTACACTAGAACATCATTTTTCCCTTTATCTTGCTATAGGCACAGTAACGAACGAACTATCTCAAATCACTTCATTACTTCACGAGTCTGAAAAGCTGTTATATCAGCGCTTCTATCAGAAAGAGCGCAATATATTCCATATCTCATCCATAAAGGCAGGCGCCACAGCTACTAAACCAACGCTTATTCAACTAGATGACAACGATAAGAAACGAATAATCTCCTGCATCGAAAATGCCAATAAACAAGAGATTCTACAATTAATGCAACGATTGGCACAAGATATTTTGCATAAAACAGATGGCCCTTCACCTGATCTATGGCTTGCGTATTTACAAGAAATTATAAGTGTCATTATCCGCTTCGCTAATAAAAATCAGATTCATATGGATGGTGTGTACAGCGATAAACTCTTAAACCTCACTTTTGTAGAGGATTTCCACTCCCTTGAGGTCATGTTCGAATGGCTGGGTAATTGGATGGTTCATTTGGGAAACATTTATACCGAAGGTCTGACGGATAACCATCAGCAGGATGTAATTATCTTTGAACATATTAAATCCTTCATTAGAGCTAATATTGATCAAGATATTACTCTACAAATGGTAGCGGATCGCTTCTTCTATAACCCTTCTTATTTAAGTCGTCTGTTCAAAAGAAAAATCGATAAGAACTATATGCGATTTGTAACCGAAATCCGTATGGAATACGCGCAGGAATGCTTAAAAAAACCGGAGATTCTGGTGACCGATGTCTGCACAATGTGTGGTTACAAAAGCTATAAGCATTTCGTTAAAACGTTCCGGATTTTTACCAACATGACCCCATCAGACTATAGAAAACAATCGGGGTGGTAAGCAAAATGATGCAAATAAACCAGCCAAAAAAACGCTATCGGATGCGGCATGTCAATCGGCAGATTTTTGTGCTGATGATCCTGACCATTACTATTCCTTTGCTAATTATATCCGCGATTATCTATATATTTTCAAATCAAGCCGTCAAAAATGAATATCAAAGCAGCTCTAATCTTATCCTTAATAATCTTTCTTTCAACATCGACCAGTACCTGCAAAGTATTGAAAAAGGGACCCTTAATGCCCAAGTAGATAGTCAATTACAAACCGCTCTCGAGCATTGGACTATCAACAAAGATAATATCGGGAATGATCTAAGTATTCAGTATGGAAACACGATTGAACAATTCATCAGCGGGATTGAAATGACGATTAAAAATGTCGACAGTGTGCAGATTTTCGCGGGGTCACGTGTATTCTATTCTGCCAATTTCAATCGTGCGGATTATGATGTGAAGGACTACACCCAAGAGGATTGGTATTTACAGACGCAGCAAAAAAAGGGGGGCGTAATCCTGTTTGGAAGTCACCTCCCCTTCTATCGCACCAATTCCAAACAATCCGTCATCTCCATCGCCAGAGTCATTAATAAAAAAGGAAGCAAGCAGCCCTTAGGTCTCATGTTAATCGATATCCGGCTGGATTCATTACGGGAAATCTTAAAGCTGTCCGAGAATAGCAAGCGGAAATTTATTATTTTAGACGATAAGGGGGGCAATGTTTACAGTTCAGATTCATTGGAGACGAGTCCTTTAGAGCCTATCCCCATCGACAAACAGGCGCTTAATACTTTTATGAAAAACGACGCCGGAAGCTTATATGGTACTTTTGATGACAAGAATTCGTATATTAATTTTGTTACTTCTCCTTACTCCAACTGGAAGGTCATTCAATATATTGATGAAAAAGAGATGACTAAGCAGGCTTCTTTTCTTGGCAAAATCATTTTAACCTTAGCGCTCTTATCGCTTGTCACTGCACTCTTATTTATGTATATCCTCTCGGAACGCGTAACCAAACCTATTATTCTGTTAAGCCGGAAGGTGAAGCTGGTGGGGATGGGTAATTTCGATGTGGATTTGTACAGTAACCGCCAAGATGAATTTGGGGTTCTATATAATGGAATTCGTAAAATGGTAAAAGATTTGCAAAACTATATTGAGCGATCATCGATGGCCAAGGCTCAACAAAAGGTAGCCCAGTATGGTGCGCTCAAAAGCCAAATCAATCCTCATTTTCTGGCAAATGTCCTTGAATCAATTCAAATGAAAGCCATCATCAATGGGCAAAGAGAGATTGGCGAGATGGTGGGAATCGTGGGCAGATTGTTTCGGATTCATATTCAGACTGGGAAAATCACCGTTACCCTGCGCGAAGAACTTGAGCATGTCCGGCTATATGTGAAAATTCAGCAGTTACGTTTTGGGGATAAATTACAGTATATGGAACAGCTAGATCCGCAATGCGAGATCGTTAAGGTCATGCACTTCTCCTTGCAGCCCATCGTAGAGAATGCTATCGTACACGGCCTAGAAAGTCGCAGTGAACCAGGTCTGCTTGAGGTATCCTCGGTGATATCGGGGGATGATATGCTGATTATCGTTAAAGATAACGGCATTGGCATCGAGGAAGAGAAACTTAAACAGCTTCGTTTCCGTCTCTCTCAACCCTCAGATACCTTAGATGAGGAACATATTGGCATTAAAAATGTTCATGATCGTATTCAATTTCATTTTGGCGAAAAATATGGAATTGAAATTTCCAGTCACGTAGGGGAAGGAACGACAGTGATCATCCGTCTTCCCGCGTAATCCTAGACATTTTGCTCAGTAATGCCTAATTCAGGATCAAAGGTGAGCATTTTCGTCGCTATTTTATCAATAAAAAACCGATCATGACTAACTGTTACTACAGCGCCAGGAAAATGAATCAACGCCTGCTCCATCACCTGAATACTAGTTAAATCCAAATGGTTAGTGGGCTCATCTAAAATAATGACAGCAGCTCCGGAGAGAAGGCATTTCGCTAAAGCCACTCTGGCCTGCTGTCCACCTGAAAGGCTGCCAATCGTTTTACTCAGATCCATTTCCGAGAATTGCAGCATCGATAGAAATTTATTCACCTTTTTCCGCGGTGCGTCCAGTCCCAGTCCATAAACATTTACGGCATGGCTGACAGTATCTTTATGATCCAGCTCATCCCACATCTGATTAAAGTACGCATAGCTGACCCCGCGTTCCCAAGTCACTTCCCCCGATTCCGGTGCTTCTTGTCCAGTCAGTACTTTGATGAGTGTCGACTTTCCGCTGCCGTTCGGACCCACGATTGCTATCCGGTCTTCCTTTTGAATATCGAAGCTAATGTTCTGGAAGATGGAGCGGCCATCATAACTTTGTCCAACCCGCTTCACTTCCCCCAGCTTGTCAGGAAAACGTAAATTGCTATAGATATCAGTGATTAATACGTTAACTGGATGAGGTTCCACTCGTTTTTTCATATCCGTTAGCTTACGCGAAAGACGATCCTTAGAGGACTTCTTACTACCGCGGTTTTCAATGGCCTCAGACTCCATAAGGAGAAGTTCTTCTTCCCACTCAAATTGCCGATCGAGCACTTTTTTGCGCATCTTCTTTTTACGAACGTAATCGGTATAATTCCCTTCATATTCCTGGAAATGATAGTTCTCGATTTCTATCGTCCGCGTGACCACTCTGTCAATAAATTGCCGATCATGAGAGACCAGAAGCATCGCCCCATTGAAACGGTGCAGCCACTGCTCCAACCATACGATCCCTTCCATATCCAAAAAGTTAGTAGGCTCATCGAGCAATACAACATCAGGTCCTTCAATTAAGACTTTAGCCAGTGCCGCGCGGTTCCTCCAGCCTCCGGATAACTCCTCTACAGGTTGATGCCGCGATCTCTCATCGAATCCTAATTTAGTCAGCACCGTATTGATTTCCACAGATACATTCCAGCCATCCAAATGCTCCATTTGTCCAAAAAGCTCAGCTTGGCGCTCTAAAAGTACATTCATCTGGACATCATCCGACACCTGCCCAAGCTGTTCTCCTATTTGGTTAAGCTCCTGTTCAATGCGTGCTACCTCTTCGAAGCAAAGTTCTAACTCTTGTTGTACAGACAAAGACCCGGAAAGCTCCGAAAATTGAGAGAAGTAGCTGATCTTCACATTGGGATCTAATTCTACTTTTCCTGCCGTTGGCTCCTCTTTTCCCATTATTAGCTTAAAAACAGTAGATTTACCTGCTCCATTTCGTCCGATTAAGCCAATACGTTCACCCTTGCTCACACGAAAATAAATATCTCGAAAGATCAATGTATTCTCATATTTCTTAGTTACGTTCTCCATTCGGATTACGCTCAAGTCTATCACTCCTAGTTCGTATAGATCAGAATTCATCGTTGAATACCCAAAAAGCTATTATAGCACTAATTAAAAAAAGGACTTTATAATCATATT
The DNA here is from genome assembly GCF_037974255.1 of Paenibacillus sp. FSL R5-0636. NCBI lineage: Bacteria > Bacillati > Bacillota > Bacilli > Caryophanales > Paenibacillaceae > Paenibacillus > Paenibacillus sp. FSL R5-0636. The sequence continues at coordinate 3,020,436 of NZ_CP150232.1, read as the reverse complement.
ATTACTTATATTTATTTCCGATATATGTATTTATATTAATATAAATTTATAAATACATAAGGAGGATTACAATGAGTTTGCTAAAATCATTCAAGAAAAATGTGAGTGTTATTATGTGCATTACCCTGCTATTTTCTCTTTTTATTGTGTATCCGGCAAGTGCTTCTACCTTCTTCCAAGACCGCTTTGAAGAGGGCGATAATCTATGGACATCCACTAGTGGGAATTGGACTATTGTTGAGGACGAAGGCAACAGCGTATATTACCAGTCTGCCACAAAAGAAGGACGTACTTCTGCAGGTGATTCAGCCTGGAGCGATTACACTGTGGAAGCGGATGTAAAAGTAGTTGATTTTAATGGCTCAAACAGAACTTATGTTGCAGGCAGATACATAGATGGAAATAATTTTTATGCAGCTTCTTTGTATAATAATAATGATGGCATGCTGGAAATCAGAAAAAAGGTTTCTGGATCTACTACAACTTTGACCAGCAAACCCTACACTCTGCAAACAGGAGTTTGGTATAATGTAAAACTTGAAATGAGCGGAAATACCATCAACATGTATGTAAATGATACGCTGGAGCTCTCAGCTTCCGATTCCAAATTAAAAAAAGGTACAGCAGGGCTCGTTACCTTTAAGACAATTACGATGTTCGACAACGTGACCGTTTCTGACACCAATGGCACTACACCGACACCGACTGCTGCACCAACGCCTACTGCTACGACGACACCAACTGCAATACCGACTCCGACTGCTTCACCGACACCTACTGCTACACCAACGCCTACTGCTACGACGACACCAACTGCAATACCGACTCCGACTGCTTCACAGACACCAACTGCCTCACCGACACCTACTGCTACACCAACACCTACTGCTACGCCGATACCGACTGCAATACCGACTCCGACTGCTACACCAACACCTACTGCTACGCCGATACCAACTGTTTCACCAACGCCTACACCGGTACAGGTTAGTGAATATGATTTGGCTGGGTTTGCCACAGGAACAACAGGTGGTGGAAATATCCAAGAAACCAGTCCACTCTATAAAAAGGTTTATAGCGCAGAAGATCTTGCCACTGCACTGAGAAAAGGATCCAAAATAAAGGTTATTGAAATTATGAACGACTTGGATCTGGGATGGAATGAAATTTCTGATGCGACAAAGATCTCCCCATTTAGCGCTCATAACAGTGCTTTAACACATCCCGTATTAATAGAGACTGGTGTCAGCAAAGTGTCTATAGACAACTTCGACGGTTTGACCATTTTCTCTGCTAAGGGTGCAACCATTAAACATGCCGCTTTTACTTTTAAAAGAAGCTCTAACGTCATCATCCGCAACCTTGAATTTGATGAGCTGTGGGAATGGGATGAAGCAACCAAAGGAAATTACGATAAAAATGACTGGGACTACATCACCATTGAGAATAGCAACAACGTATGGATCGACCACTGCACCTTCAATAAATCTTATGACGGAGTTGTCGATGTTAAAAAAGGCAGCAACGGCGTCACCATTTCATGGTCTTCCTTCTTAGGGGATGATAGAAACGCAAACAGCTGGGTTACTCAGCAAATTAATGCTATGGAAGCCAACAAGGCTGCTTATCCCATGTACGCTTATTTAAGAAGCAGCTCAGTTGGCCTAAGTAAAGACGACATCATTGCGATTGCCGCTAGTCAAAAAAAGGGCCATTTAATAGGCGCAACAGAATTTGCAGCTGATAATGCGCTTCTTTCTGTGACGCTCCATCACAACTACTATAAAGATATACAAGACCGCATGCCCCGCCTTCGTAGTGGTAATGCGCATGCCTATAACATTGTAATGGACAACGAAGATACCAGATTGGCTAAAAAACGTCTAACCTCCGCTATGGAAAAAGCGATCTCAAGCAAGGGGTATCATTTCGGGGTTACAAGTAACGGAGCAATCTCGACAGAAGGAGGAGCTGTATTACTTGAAAGTTCTGTAATCATTGATGTAGTGAATCCACTTCGCAACAATCAAGCGGATGCGAGTAATAGCAAATATACGGGTGCAATCGCAGCTTTAGATACGATCTATTCACTAGATGGAGCAACATTCAGAGGAGACAGTACATCTAAGAACAGCCCTCTCTCCCCTGCACCCGCTGCCGTTAAAGCATTTGCATGGAACGGATTCACAACACTACCTTATAGCTACACTTCAGATGACCCAGTTAGTCTAAAATCTAGACTTACCGCTGTTGACGGTTCAGGGGCTGGCAAATTGTCCTGGTCAAACGAGGAATGGTTGAAAACAAGTTACAGTAACTAATTCGACTAATGCGACTAACTAATCACTGAACACATACTCCCATAACTACAACGAGAAAAGTTACTAACTTAGTTGCCACATTAGCGCCACCTTTGCACCATATTAGCGCCATATTAGCGCCAGATTAGCAAACTTTTGTACCGCACTAACGCCGCACTAACGCCACTTTTGTTCTGCCGAAATAGCTAAGACGCTCAGACGGTGATTTACTGTTTACTGTGCAGTATTTACGAGGTCAGACGACGATTTTACAGTTAACAGTGCAGTATTTACGAGGCCAGATGGTTCGGACTCAGGAGCCCTTTTTTCGAAGAATCCGGGCATTTCGCAGTGCTATCGGACTCAGATGCAGCTATTCAACCCAATATGCTTAATTTTGGTGTAGATTTAGACCAATAAGAGCTATGCAGTCCGAAAACTCAGCAAAATGGTCAAAAAAGCCAAAATAGTTGCAATACAGTCCGTTAGGAGTGTTACGCGCGTGAGAAACATGAGGAACATGAGAAACCTGAGAAACGTGAGGAGCCTGTAAAACATGAGGAGCCTGTGAAACGTGAGGAGCCTGAGAACATGAGGAGCCTGTGAAACGTGTGGAGCCTGTGAAACGTGAGAAGCCTGAGGAACATTAAGAGCCTGTAGCCCGTGAGGAGCATTATGCACATACAGTCCAAATAGGAGCATTAGGAGTTTGTTCTCATTAACAAGTGATGCGTTTGGTGTTAATGGTAACTCACAAAGTTAGTATAATGTCCCAACAATAACAAAAAGGCCGCAACCAGCGGCCTTTTTCTATATTACGACTTCCAACGCATATTCACTAATATCGCTTACCGCTCATTTTTTCAGAATATCAATATACTCTTCTTTCTCTCGATCTGCCCCCGCACTAAGCTTCAAACGCAGTGACTTCGGGTGATCCAACACATTACTGCTGAAGTAACTTATAAATCCATCATCAGCTCCACTACCAGAATTCGGATTAATTTTAATGTCGTGCTTCCCAACCTGCGCAGTTAATTCATAGGGGAGCTTTTGAAACAGTTCATTTCGGACGATCCAATCCGTTTGCAATTCCTCATTTATCGTAAATTTGAGCGCTATGCTTAACGGAGAAAGCTCGACTTCGGCTAGTTTTACTTCCTGTCCGTCAATTTTGAAAGGGTGGTTCACAACTAACGTCTCCGTCTTCAGCTCCCAAAACTTAGGATCAATAGAGAAGTTTACTTTTAAACGATCAGAATACCGCATGTCAGATAAAACCGTTCCTGTTTTCGGTTTACTTAACATTCCCGGGTCTACAGAGGCAATCTGAAAATCCGCCACTACGTCTGTTGGCCTTGGTTTATTTCGGTCCAGTGAAAATACAGTTTTGCCGAGCCAAGTATATATGGTTCCCTCTGCGTGTGCTCCCATTCCGCCTCTATTCCCATTCTCCTCCATTACATCTCGTCCAGTTTCAGCATCTGTCAGCTTCACACTATTTACACTGTACACTTCCTGACCATCACTTGTTGTCCCTGTATACAGCAGCATGATTTTGTTTTCATCAGCAAGCACAGCATTCAGAGTAATTTTATATCCATTTGATTCAGCACTCTTATTAACGATTTGTACATAATCATTCCGGATTGCAGACTCTAAAGTAAGAGCATCAATATCAGCTGCAGCCAATGTTTTAAAAGGCTCCAATACGCCCCAATCGAACGTTTCAGCACTCGAAGTCCCTTGCTGTGGCATCAGCTGGGTTGGATTGAAGAACAGCAGGCCCGCTATCATCACTGCAGCCGCCAGCACAGACATCGCGCTTTTTGTGAACATTAACCTTCTGCCACGTTTCTTGCCTAATTCCAAGCCTGCTTGGATCGCATAGATTTGAGCGGCTGCATTCTCTATTTTTTGTTCTTGTGGGATACGTTCGGCATCGCTTAACATGGCAAGCTCCTCTTGACTACTCATGGTTCCATTCACCCCGATTCTTTATGATGGTTCGCAACTGCTTGAGCCCTTTATGTTGCCAAGTCTTAACCGTTCCCTCGGGTTTATTCATAATGTTAGCGATCTCAGTCAAGGTCATATCGTTGTAGTATTTTAGCAGCAGCACATGGCGATACTTGGGCTTAACCTGCTCAAGTGCCCACAACATTTCCATCCGATGATGGCCAATATGTGTGACCTGTTCTCCTATTCTTTCATCTACCAGCGGCATGGAACGTTTTCTTCGTCTTTGTTCATCTATACAGACATAAATTAGAATTCGAATAATCCATGATTTGAATGCTTTGGGGTCCTTTAATGTTTTTCTTTTAATCCAGGCCCGGCAAGTCATTTCCTGCATCGCTTCCAGCGCATCGTTTCGGTTCTGCAAGTAACTATAAGCAATACTGTACAGTTGTTCTCTATGTACCAATATCGAATCGTAAAAATCCGTCTCGCTCCGAGTATCAAGAATCGTTACTTTTTTCATTTCTGCATTAGTCATCGTCATGTCCTTCCTTAGCCTCCCCTCTTCAACCTTTCATAGATTAAGACGGGGGAGGTATAGAAACGGTTTTTGTTTCGTTTAACTTTTTTTGCCCAAAGCTCTCTAAATTATAGCATTCTATAAAAATTGAACGAAAAATGTTATGATAGGTTAAATTGGACATAATCAATAGTACGCACTTAAAAGTGCCATAGGTACTAAAAAGTACCCATACCATGGAGGTTATCATGACAACAACACCAACAACAACTGTCAAGAAAAAATACAATATTTCTGTTGAAGCCACACTAGAGGTCATCGGAGGGAAATGGAAATGCGTAATTCTATGTCATTTAACTCATGGCAAAAAACGCACCTCCGAGTTAAAACAGTTGATGCCCGGCATTACTCAAAAAATGTTAACCCAGCAGCTACGCGAGCTCGAGGCAGATGGAATCATCAACCGAATTGTTTATAATCAGGTTCCACCAAAAGTAGAATACGAGCTTAGTGAATATGGTGATAGTTTAAGCGATATTTTGACTGCATTATGTAATTGGGGAGAACAACATATCATTAAGCAATTCGGCGATAAATACGCTGTTTTAGAGGATAACATTTTAAATAAATAAACCGCTCTATCAAGGGTATGGTTGGATATTTATGCTGCGAGAGTTGTACTTCAATTATACGTTCATGAAAAAAGGACAGCTGAATCAGATCGATTCAACTGTCCAAAGCTTTGATTCACCCGTCCCTTGAATGGCGCACAGGAACATAACTTAAATTACGCCCTCTCCTCCAATAGCAGTTGCTGTGAATGATATGGGTCCAAATAGATTTATAGGCAAGTTGCTATCATTCTGAATTACCAATTCATAATTGTGGACTCCAATATAAGCACCATCAACCCACTGAGCACTTAATTGAATATCAGTAATAGTAGTAAAACGATAAAAGGATCTATAAATATCGACTCCAGCTCGTCGGATGATAACAAGAAATTGGCTATTAGCAAGTGCAGTAAGACTAAAACTACCATTTAACTCGACTCTACTGGAGAAAGAAGCCGGATTAGCCGGACTAATATTTACTTGCGCTGTGGCTAGACCCGCTCCAGCTCCAGGAATCCCTGCAACCGTTATAGCTGTAGTAAACGGATCTAACGGGATTTTTGCCTGTGACCCATAACTTATTATTGTCGCCATTTATCATCACTCCATTTCAAGGTTATAGAGTAGTATATTGTGAATCCGCAATGATAGATTGGACTAAATTCCTGATGATTATATACATTTAAGGTATACTTTGCTATATCATATAAACCTAGATACCTCATCAATCACCATACGATTTCCACTCATTGACAACACCCCTGTTCAGAATTACAATAATTCACATATCATGAACAACGATGACAAAGGGTAAGTAGACAGACGAACATGGTCTTCAGAGAGCCGGTGGTAGGTGCGAACCGGTGACCAGCGTATGCTCGAATGGCCTTTATAGTTGTTTTTCCGAACTATCTTAATGGATGCAGTAGGGAAAACCGGGGTTCCCGCCGTTATCAAGGGACCTGTATCGAGAATTAATTCAACCTCTCCGTACAGGTAAGAGAAGATCGAAAGCCAAGAATCGTAAGGTGACACGATCATTTAAGGTGGTACCACGACAACTTCGTCCTTATTGGATGAGGTTTTTTTGTCATTTAAAGGAGGTGATGGCCATGGATGATGGCTGGTGGTGGCGACTCGAGTGTAACCAAATGCTAAATAACAGGAGGAATTTTTATATGATGAACGAACGTGTCTTAACTGGAGATCGAGTGACTGGAAAGCTTCACCTTGGCCATTACGCCGGCAGCTTGCAGACCCGAGTAGCCCTTCAGGAGCAATATGAAACTTTTGTGTTTTTAGCGGATATTCAAGCCCTAACGACCCATTTTGATCGTCCGCAGCTGCTGGGTCAACATCTGCATGAGATCACACTGGACTATTTATCTGCGGGTATAAATCCGGAGAAAACAACTATATTTATTCAATCGATGATCCCTGAAATCGCAGAGCTGACCATCTTGTTCTCTATGTTTGTTACTGTGAATTCTTTACGGCATAATCCCACGATTAAAGCCGAATCAAAAAATTCCAGCTTAGATGAATTGTATTACGGTTTTCTAGGTTATCCAGTTAGTCAGACTGCTGACATAACTTTTTGTAAAGCAACGATCATTCCTGTAGGAGAAGACCAGCTCCCCCATCTGGAATTAACCCGCAAAATCGTCCGCAGATTCAACGAGCTGTACAGCCCGATACTGGTGGAACCCAAAGCGCTGATCAGTGAGACGCCGAGACTTGTGGGTACGGATGGCAACGCTAAAATGAGTAAAAGCCTTGGCAATGCCATCGAGCTGGACTCCACTAAGGAAGAAATCACCTTCAAGATAAGAAAAGCCACAACCGATCCTGCGCGTGTGCATAAAAATGATCCTGGACATCCAGATATCTGTCCTATTTTTGCTTATCATGGTGCTTTTCGCTCAGCGGGGGTAACCGAAATTCGTGAAGGCTGTGAGCGGGGTACCATGGGTTGTTCTGCTTGCAAACAGTTGATTTCGACAGCTCTAGATCAGCTTATAGAACCGATGCGAGAGCGGCGTTCCTATTATGCTACTAAGCCCAAGCTTGTGCAGGAAATCTTAATCTCTGGAACACAGCATGCCCGCAGCATTGCTCAGGAAACAATGGCCGAAGTACGTGAGGCTATGAGTCTTAACTATTTTTCAATCTAAAAATGATATTTATAGGTACTCAAAAAAGCCGGAAGCTCATTGGAAGAGATCCGGCTTTTTTCTTCTCCTTACAACACCCAATTTCCCTTACGGAATACGGGTTCAATCGTGCCGTCCGCCAGCTCTCCGTCAATATCCAGCTCTGCTGAACCGATCATAAAATCGACATGAGTTAAGCTGACATTAGCTCCTCTAGCCACAAGCTCTTCGTTCGTAAGCTTTGTGCCGCCTTCAATATTTACAGGATAAGCACTTCCTAGCGCGAAATGGCAGGAGGCATTCTCATCAATCCCTGTATTGTAAAAAATGCGGTTCAAGCGAGAGATTGGAGAATCATGCTGCACTAAGGCTACTTCTCCTAGATAAGATGCACCTTCATCCGTTGCCAGCAGTGAGGTTAAATGCTCGCGTCCGGATTCAGCTTCATAAGCTACGACTTTCCCCTTTTCAAAAGTGAATGAAAGTCCTTCAACTAAACGTCCATTCAAATTAAGAGGGAGCGTGCTTCTAACTGTGCCATTCACTCCAGTACGATGGGGCATGGAATAAATTTCTTCCGTTGGCATATTAGCAACAAAATAAACACCTTTATCATTCTCACCGCCACCCCCGCGCCATAAATGGCCTTCCGGAAGCTCTACATGCAGATCCGTTCCCGGAGCACGGTAATGCAGGCTTTTATAACGTTTAGCGTTCATTCTATCCTGACTTTCTTTCAACTGACCAATATGCTCTCTCCAAGCAGCTACCGGATCATCGCTGCCCACACGATTCATCTGGAATACAGCTTCCCACATCGCCTCTACCCGCTCTTCTTCAGGAAGATCGGCAAAAACCTTGTTCGCCCAAGCACGTGTTGGCGCTTTGACCAGAGACCAGCTGATTTTGCTGTTCCGAGTATATTTGGAGTAGTTCTTGCGAGCAACAGCTGCTGCTTTGACTGCTCTAGATACCTTAGAAGAATCAATGCCATTAAACAGTTCCGGATCAGGTACTTTAATATGTAAGATGGCACCATTTTCTTCCGCGAATTTCTCCATCATCTCAGCCTGCCACTGTGGATAGTAATCGAAAGAATCCTCTGGGGCTTTTTCATAACGGATCCGTGTAGTTGCTTCATCGTCCCAGTCAATAATTACATATTTAGCTCCCGCTTCATAGGCTTTCGCTACAATCAAGCGAGTAAGTTCTGCGGTTTCTATCGGTGCATGTACCATAAGGACTTGTCCAGGCTGTACATTTACTCCTACTTTTACAACTAGGTTCGCGTATTTCTCCAGCATTACTTCAAAATCTTTCATGAATTCTCTTCCTCCATCTCTAGGGTTGCTATAAGCACTCGGTCAGCTTCACTTCTTATTTTAACGCAAAACGAGGATAGTTGCGATTCGATTTAGATTCTCAGTTACTTCACTTCAGGTATTTCCCCTGTATAGACACCTAGATCATTCTTATGAATCTCTACGTTGGACATTCCGATCTGCTTATCATTATGGTAAGCAATCACTATGATCTTGGTATCCTGAGGCTCATCTATTTGTTTATTATTTCCATCCATTGGACTCCAATAAATTTGATCTCCAGATTTGATTTTCAGCTCAAGACCTTTGTTATGCACCTTGTAGTCAGGGGGGTTCCATAACAATAAATTGCCGGACGTAACCTGTATCTTAATAACATTCGCCCCTTCAGCAGTTATAAGCATAGGTAATCCTGGAGCACTACTATCAGTCACCCTGTATTCCGCTGTTGGGAACATAACATCCGGTTTTACCTCAAGTGATTGATTATCATGCCGCAAGATAAACAAGAAAAAAAGTAAAATCGTTAAGCCCATGACGCCTCCGATGATTATTTTTTTCACTATTCAACCTCCCATCCACCCTAATACTGTAACATATTCCCTTAATATGGACAGTTATCAGCCAAATAAAGCGGCTCCCACAAGGAACCGCTCACTTGAATCACTATTTTTTATCCACCTGCAGCAGTGTTACGGTCTTCAAAGTATAAGTATGCATGATTTTATCCTCTGAAATTACATTCAACTTGGTCAAGCTTGCCACCTTTGCCGGATCTGATTTGGAGAGCAAACGCCACACTTCAGGGTCCGATAAGGTCTCATATAACTTTGCATCATCATATTCTTTGCGGTTTTGCACGACCAGCTTCACTTTATAGCTGCCAATTTCAGTCTCGGTGGTTTCCTGCTCACTACAATAATTTAAAATATCCTGACGAAGCTCGGCCAATTCTTTTTCAATATCTTTTTGCTTTTGCTTGAGCCGATAATACTGCTGAACCTTTTTCTCCATCCACTTCACGCTCCTTCATAGACATATGTATGCCGGAAACGTTCGATAAATTAGTTGAGTTCCCTATCATAAAAACTTATAATGAGCCGGGGATAGCTAATTTCCAAGTAGAGTCAAATTTCTTATAAAAACAATTCCACGGCAGGTGACTTATGTTTCATTCGTACTTTTTTCCAATTTCGTATGCGTTCATGATGTTTCCAATAGCAGCGCTGTTCTTCACACTTCCTTTTCTTATCGTACAATACCGCAGACATGGCTATATACATAAGCTTAGAGCTTTAATCCTATATCTGCTGCTGCTCTATCTGATGAACGCTTATTTTCTAGTCTTGCTTCCTTTTCCATCCTCCCGGCACAATGCTGCACCTTCTGGGAGTATCGTCCAATTCATTCCCCTTCAATTTATTCAGGATATTGTGGATGGATCGACGATCATCCCTGATCAAATCTCGACCTACTGGTCATTACTGCGTGAGCCTGCATTTTTACAGGTCATTTTTAACGTTGCATTAACCGTACCGTTTGGAATGTTTCTGGGCTATTATTTTCGTACACGCTGGGTCGTGTGCATTCTACTATCCTTTGCCTTTTCCCTGTCCTTTGAGATCACGCAGATTACAGGGATTTACGGTTTCTTCGATCATCCTTACCGTCTTTTTGATGTCGATGATCTCATTACCAACACAATCGGAGGGATTTTTGGATTTCGAATTTCCATTTGGATCTCCGGGCTATTGCCACGTATAGAACAACTGGATACAAACATTGACCGCTCTGCCAAAAGAGTCTCCTATACCCGCAGAGGAATAGCTTTTCTAATCGATAGTATGGTGTGGAGCATCGGGTTTGGGGTACTCTTCGGATTCAATATAAAAGCTGCCTTCTGGATTGTAACTGGTATTTACTTCATGCTTGTTCCGGCTCTCACGGGCGGACGGACCTTAGGGAAATGGATGGTGCGGATTCGGGTGAAGAGCAGCGGGAATCATGCTTTTTTCTGGGCTCTGATGCTCAGATATGGCCTGCTATATTGGTTGCTGCTTGGGATTCACTCTCTTTTGCTTGATTCCGCCCTTCTAGGGCATCTTTCCTCCGTATGGAATATGCTTATTCATCTGTTTGTTCTATTGATAGACTTGGCTTTCTTTATTCATTTAGTCATTAGTATATTCAAAAAAGAAACTCAGCTAATATATGAGAAACTAAGTCAAACTTCTCATGTTATTTCTTGGCCAGAGAAACGGCTCCAATCTGATGTATCCCGCAACAGCCCTGTAGAAAGCTAAACTAGTTATTTTTTAAAGGGTATTTTAACATTGGAAATTATTATAGAATTAGGAGGTGAGCATTCTCAAAATTTAGGAGATGAGCGTATGGAAACTACAAGCAGCTTGCGGTTATCTAGAAGTCTTCCAGAAGAACAGGGCATTTCATCAACCGCAATATCCAGCTTTATTAGTGCAGTAGAGGAACAAAATTTAGGCCTGCACAGCTTTATGCTACTTCGACATGGTTATGTGGTCTCTGAAGGCTGGTGGGCCCCTTACAGGTCCGATCTTCCGCATATGTTATTTTCACTTAGCAAAAGTTTCACCTCAACCGCAATCGGGTTTGCTGTTACAGAGAAACTCGTCACCCTCGATGATTCTGTCCTATCCTTTTTCCCTGAAGATGCTCCTGATCCAATCACAGACAATCTAACCAATATGACAATCAGACATCTATTGATGATGGGTACCGGGCATGTCGTGGATACTATGGACACACTTCGCAAAAGTGCAGACGGGAATTGGGTGAAAGCTTTCTTCTCCGTCCCGGTCGAGAAACAACCAGGTACACATTTCCTATATAATACCGGTGCTACTTACATGCTGGCCGCGATCCTTCAACGGGTTACTGCCCAAACACTGCTAGAATATTTAGAACCACGCCTCTTCGTTCCTCTAGGCATTCACGGCGCAACGTGGGAGTCTTGTCCACGCGGAATTAACACAGGGGGATTTGGCTTAAACATTACAACCGAGGATATCGCTAAATTCGGCCAGCTATACTTACAAAAAGGAATCTGGAATAATCAACGGGTTCTGCCTGAAAAGTGGATTAATGAGGCTACTTCCAAACATATTTCCAATGGCGAAGGCGATCATGACTGGGCAATGGGATATGGGTATCAGTTCTGGCAATGCCAGCACGGTGCCTACCGGGCAGATGGCGCCTTCGGTCAACTCTGTGTCGTGCTTCCGGAGCAAGATGCCGTAATTATTACTACTGCTGCATCAGACAGTATACAAGGAATGTTGAATGCTGTGTGGGAACATCTGCTTCCCGCGATGGAGCAAGCACCCTTGCCATTAGAGCCTGCTGCTTCTGCCCACTTGGTTGAACAATTAAAGTATTTATCTATCCAACCGCCACAACTGCAGCCATCTTCATCACAAGAAGAACGAATAAACAGCTTAACCTATAAGCTCGATGACAACCAATTTGCCTTGGACACCTTCTCTATCTCTTTCAATAACAACGAAGCTGCAGTTACTTTACAATTTAAGACTGGAGAGGATTCTGTGATCTGTCTTGGTCGAGGGAAATGGCTCGAAAGCTTCGCACAGGTCATTGATGCTTCCTTGAACCGAATCATGTCCAGCTTTACTTGGGTTGCTGATGATCAGCTACAGCTCACTTTATTGTTTATTGAAATGCCTTTTTGCATAACTCTTGAAATAATCTTACTAGAGAAGCAGCTAATTCTTAAACAAAAGTTTAATGTGAATATGGGACCGACTGAATTCCCTGAGATCATTGGCAGACTATAATTCTTAATGAATAAAAAAGGCCGCTTCGTCCTTTAAAGAGACTTAGCGGCCTTTTAAATATTCGATCCTAGTCTGTGAAATCAGCAAGCTTGAGGATGACCGGGCAATGATCGCTCCCCATAATGTGGCAATCAATTTGGGCATCCAGCAGATTAGGTGCAAGTCTAGAAGAAGCTAGGAAATAATCAATCCGCCAGCCTACATTCCGTTCTCTCACCTTCGGCATATAAGACCACCATGAATAAACGCCTTCAAGCTCTGGATGAAAATATCTAAAGGTATCTATGAAGCCGGACTCCAGCAGCGTACTCATTTTTCCTCTTTCTTCATCGGTAAAGCCAGAGTTTCCGCGGTTAGCTTTAGCATTTTTGATATCAATATCCTGATGGGCTACGTTCATATCGCCGCATACAACGACTGGTTTTAGCTTGTCCAGTTCCAGAAGGTAATTGCGGAAGCGGTCCTCCCATTCCATTCTGTAATCCAATCTAGCCAGATCTCGTTTGGCATTTGGTGTATACACATTCACTAGATAAAAATGTTCGAACTCCAGCGTAATAATCCGGCCTTCCGCTTCTTCATCCTCTTCCATTCCGTATCTCGCAGAGATCGGCTTGATTTTGGTGAATATAGCTGTGCCTGAATACCCTTTTTTCACTGCATAATTCCAATATTGATTGTATTCTTCACCCTGTTCCAGAACAATCTGCCCTTCTTGCAGCTTTGTCTCCTGAACACAGAAAATATCTGCTTCTACTTCCTTAAAATATTCATCAAACCCTTTTTTCACACAGGCCCGAAGGCCATTCACATTCCATGATACCAACTTTATCATTAACGTTTCTCCTTGCATTTTGCTTTGATAGTAACCAGTTTATCATATAACGACCAGAAATTTATAGAGGATTAGGGTCATCTTGAGCAATTCCGCGAATAGATTTATATCCTAATCATTTACTATCCATGATACAATAGCAAAATTGACTCTATACAAATTTTCTAACACGTGAGGTAAAAAAACTTATGAATGCACCAAATCTTTTACGAGGGTTTAACTTTTTGTATTTTGCTCTGCTGGCCATGTTTATTCCCTTTCTGCCAGTCTATCTAAGTGAACAAGGTCTAAGCCCATCGCAAATCGGCTTCATTATTGGAACTGGTGGTTTTGTTACCATCATTGCTCAACCTTTATGGGGGATGATTAGTGATAAAACAAAAACCATCCGCAAAGTGCTGTTAGCTCTGCTGTTATGCTCAGCGGTGACCGGATACTTTTTGTTCGATTCCAGCAGTTATGCTGTTCTCATTCTTTTTGCTATGCTGCTGTATTTCTTCTTGATGCCCATTGATCCGCTGACAGAAAGCTTGAATTTCCGAGTCTCTGAGGCGGCTGGAATTAGCTATGGTTCTATCCGTACATATGGTGCGCTAGGTTATGGTGTAATGGCTTTGATTACTGGCTATGTGCTCGGCTTTTTCGGCTCTCATGGTATAGCTCTTCTGTTTGTTGCCATTTGCCTTATAAGCTTTATAGTAAGCTGGAACATGCCAGATGCCCCCGTCACAGGTAAACCGGTCACGCTGGATAGTCTCAAGCACTTTTTTGGCAACAAAAAGACATTGATGTTTCTGGTGCTCATATTTATTAGCTCTGTACCCGCACGAATGAACGATACATTTATTGGAGTTTATATTCGTGAGCTTGGTGGCAGTCCTCAATTGGTAGGCCAATCGTTTTTCCTCGCGGCAATAAGTGAAATCATTGTCTTTGCATTAAGCTTCTGGTGGTTGCGTAAAGGAAAAGAACTGATCATCATATCGATTTCCGGAGGCTTCTATTTCCTTCGTTTCTTTATTTCAGCTTGGATCACTGATCCACACTTATTAGCCTATTTGCAGATTCTACAAATTCTTACCTTCCCTGTGTTCTACTCGGCTGCTATTCAATACCTGTACAGTATTGTACCCGAGGAATGGCGTGCTACAGGCCAGACCGTACTTGCACTGTTGTTCTTCGGTGTATCAGGTATCCTGGCTTCTTATGCTGGCGGGGCATTATATGATGCCTTTGGGGGTAAAGCTCTTTACTTAACGATCTCCGCGATGTCGTTTGTCGGCATGCTGTTCGGATTGATCCTGTATCTGATTTATCGAAAAAAAACGAATTAAGTGTACCAAAATAAACCGGGGTTGTCCCAGCCACTTTCTAAATGGCTATAGGACATCCCCGGTTTTTTCTATCAAAAAGTGCTAATTCACCATGGCATTCGCTCTAGCATTAATAGATTTTCAACATAGAATATCCTATCAAACGAAAAGGAGGTCGTTACTATGGCCATCGTATTACCGATTCAATATTTCAATTTAGCCCCTGTCATTGGTAAATCTTATTATGAAAACCTTGCAGGTGGTATTAACGCTGCTGTTACTGTGAACAATAACTCCAACTTCCCAGTAGATTTAGTAATCACTCGTGTGAATGCTCCAGTTATCACATACACGATTCCAGCGTTCAATAGCCTTACGCTTGCAGTTCATGCCCTTTTGGTAGCTGCACTCTTAAGCACTCCTGCTGGCACCACATTCGGAACTATTGAAATTTCAACATCAGATTTCTAATAGTGTAGTATTAAGCATCTCTAGCTGGAAGTTCAGCTAGGGATGCTTCTCTATGTGAATCTAGCTTAATCCTTCTATTGTATGCTGCTCCATAAGCTGCTTTAGCTTGGTTTCAGTATTCGAATCTCCCGCAGGAGTATAGATGCTGCATCGTAAATCGGCACTGCCATGAACCTGCAAAGAGGTAAGATGAAATAACATTTTCCCCGCCTTGGCATGTCTGAATTCTAGTAACACATCCGGGGCCGAACTAACCCGACTTTGCTCCCACATCTCATTAAAAGCCGGATGCAATTCTTTCAATTCCTCTATAAATTCATCATACCAATGATCCTCTACATACTGTCCGTAATACGCTCTGAAGATAGAAAGATAACCGCTGACGAACTGTTCCCAATTCACCGCTAAGCGTCTGAACTCCTTACGAACAAATAACAATCGGATCATATTCCGCTCTTCGATGGGCAGCTTTGAGAAATCAAGAAAAACATGCGCGGCAGCTTCATTCCAACCGACGATCCCGCAACGTCTATCAGAAATTATCGTAGGACAATATTTGAGTTCCTGTAAAATTTTCTGCAGCGAAGGACTAATTACAGAAGTTTCATCTTGCGGGTAGGGTGTGGTTCCAGTTCCAGTTTCTAAAGCCAGTGCAAAAAGATACTTCCGCTCATCTTTAGTCAGCCTAAGTGCAGTGGCAATACAGTCCAAAACAGATGACGAGACTTTTATATCTCTGCCTTGTTCAAGCCACGTATACCAGGTGCTGCTTACCCCTGCAAGCTGTGCAACCTCTTCCCTGCGGAGTCCTGGCGTTCTTCTGCGTGTGCCTTCCGGCAAGCCTACAGAGCTTGGTGAAATGGCCGCACGACGTGCTTTCAAAAAATCGGATAATGCTTGTAATCTTGTTTGATTAGCCATAGGCTACCTCCACTTTGGGATTCCTGTTCCTTTAGTATAGTACAAATTATACTAGGATAAACGATAACTTGTAATAGGATAAATAAAATGAAAAAATACTAGTATACACTAGCTGAGGAGGTTCATTATGGAACGCGTAGTGATTACAGGCATGGGCTTAATCTCACCACTTGGGAATACAATCGGGCAATTTTGGGATCGGCTAATTTCTGGTGAGTCGGGTATATCCCCGATCACTTCATTTGATACAACAGGTTTTAAGACGAGGATTGCTGGCGAAGTACGTGATTTCGATGCCGAGGGCAGATTTGGCCGTAAAGAGGCACGCCGAATGGACAGATTCAGTCAATTTGCCCTCGCAGCTACTGAAGAGGCTTGGAAACATTCTGGTCTCCAGCTTGATAAGATTGACAAGGAGAGACTTGGCGTTTATGTAGGATCTGGCGTTGGAGGAATTCAGACCTTGATGGATCAAGGTACGGTCCTGAAGGATCGTGGTCCTGATCGAGTTAGCCCTACCTTAATTCCCATGATGATCTCCAATATGGCTGCAGCAATGATCAGCATTAAATTTGGAGCTCTCGGCCCGACCATGTCTCCAGTAACAGCTTGTTCTATTGGCAATACTGCGATTGGCGAGGCTTTCCGTTTAATTCGTTATGGCGGTGCGGACATCGTTATAGCCGGGGGTTCTGAAGCTGCTATTACTGGCATCTCGCTGGCCAGCTTTGGGAATGCCACCTCTTTATCTACACGAAATGAGGAGCCTACGAAAGCGAGTCGTCCTTTCGATGGAGGACGGGATGGCTTTGTGATCGGTGAAGGCGGCGGCATAGTCATTCTTGAGTCACTCTCCCATGCTCAGCGTAGAAACGCCAAGATTCACGGCGAAGTGATCGGGTATGGTGCTAGCTCTGATGCTTATCATATGGTTGCCACTCATCCAGAGGGAATTGGTGCCTATCAAGCTATGAAGTTAGCGCTAAATGAAGCTAATCTCCAGCCTCACAATGTAGATGTAATCAGCGCACACGCGACAAGTACAGTAGTAGGAGACCACTCTGAAACCCTAGCGATTAAAAAATTATTTGGCGAGCATGCGTACCACATCCCCGTAACCGCTAATAAGTCCATGACTGGACATGCTTTGGGGGCCGCTGGCGGCTTAGAAGCCATTGCGTTAGTTAAGAGTATCCAAGAAGGGATCATTCCTCCTACCATCAATCAGGACATGCCTGATTCCATCTGTGATTTGGATTACGTACCTAACATTGCACGAAAAGCTAATCTCGAAATAGGCATCTCCAATTCTTTTGGTTTCGGCGGCCATAATGCTGTTATTGTGATCCGAAAGTTCGTATACTAATCTTACATTATAAAAGGGGTTTCAACTTAGCCATTACACATGACTAGTTGAAACCCCTTCTGCTGTTAATCCTTTTAAACTATCTTATTCCGAAGGTGATACATGACTTCCCCAGATAGAGATCCCTTCATTAGAAACCGCGGTGAACGTCATAACATTACTGGCTGTAGCTTCATTCCACTCTTTCAGGAACACACCCTTATAAGTAGAACCACCTATCGTTAACTCTGCAGTATGATCGTCGATAAGCTTCCACTTGCCCTTAACCGCGCCTTTGATTTTACCACTCTTCGTCAATTGAATTAGCTCTGATTGCACGATATCAGCCGTAATCTCTTTATTATGATTTACATATTTGTATTCGCCTGCGATTTGCTCTTTCGTATATTTATCAATGGTCTCGCCGCCATAACGGTGTGGTGCGACCACCGGCCAGCCATCAGCGTTCATGAACATTTGATGTACTCTAACCTCATGCTTTTCACCACGATTCGGGAACCGTGTATGGAAGATCAAATAATACTTGCCAGTCTCTTCATCGTAAAATGCGGAGTTATGTCCTGGTGATACATATCCTTCCCCACTTACTGGGAGCTCATCGTCATTATTCAGGAATTCGAAATTCCCCATGAGTTTAACTCCGTAAGGAGCATAAGCAGGATCATCAAACAATACGCCAGCTGTGCCCTGTGAATGGATCATATCCTGGCCCTCAGAATCTTCAAAAGGTCCATCAGGTGTCTTCGAGCGAGCTACACGGATGTTATATCCACCATCTGCAGCCAGACCTCCGTAGGATAAGAACAGATAGTAGTAATCCGTCTCAGGACTGTACAGCATATAGGGAGCTTCTATCCGCGCATGATTTGCGCCTAGAAGCTTTTTGCCATAACCTTGGTCTGGCAGTGGGAATCCTGTGCTTGTATCCAGTTCCATAATAAAAATACCACCGGAATAAGAACCATACACCATCCACAATCTGCCTTCTTTATCAAAGAACACATCCGGATCTACAACATTCGGCTTTTGTGTGGCATCATAAGTTTCTCCGTCATCCCCTGCGCCCACCATACCGGACTTCAGAAAGATCCCTTTGTTCTTATAAGGTCCTTCAATATGGTCTGACACGGCTATACCGAGTGCTGATAATGGGGAATCGCCTTTACAAGCGTTGTAATACATATAATATTTGCCATCCGCCAATTGAATGACATCCGGAGCCCATAAGGTGTCCGTCTTTCCCCAGGTTAAGGCCTCTTTTAATTCCTCTTTGACATTCGGGATGAGTACGTTTCCATCAACAACTCCAGAGGACAATTGAGTCCAGGACATCAGGTCGTCGGATTTAGCAGAAGCCAAATGAGAGCCAAACACATAGTACTTATTATCAGCCAAAATAATGGATGGATCATGTACAGAAACATTTTTAAAGACAGGCTGAACAGGCTCAGGTCCGCTGTTTGTGTTACCAGAGTTAGCCGTGTCGTTGTTGCATGCGGTTACAGCTAATAATGAAACACTAAGTAAAGTAGTAATAATTATCTTCTTCATCGTTATACCCCCTATGTATGCCTTTTCATTTTGAGATGAAAACGATAAATAGTCAACCCTTTTATTTAATTAAGTTCGTATTAATTCACACTTATTTAAATAATAGTGAACATTTTAGAAAATAAAAAAAACGCTAAGCCAACTAAATGGCCTAACGTTTCCTCTTATTATTTAGTTAAAACAAGTTGCTTACTTAGCGCCTTCTTGCACTAAAACAGGCTCTGGATAAGCGTTCTTAAGCACACGTTGTCTATTCTTAACAACTGTTGGTGGTTCCACCTTAGGAGCCATCGGATGCATTAGCCAAGATTTCACCATATGGGTATCCGAAACCTTATACATTGGAGGCTCTTTCTCCATATCGATTTGCATAGCATAGGTGCTGCGAAGTGCGAAGGCATCACCCTTAGGCGGTTTGATCAAATCTGGAGGTGTACCAGGAATCGCGGTAAGCAAAGAACCTTTGCTCTCAAGACTTGGCATGGATGCAAGTAATCCCCAAGTGTAAGGATGTCTTGGATCGTAGAAGATCTCTTCTGCAGTTCCCATTTCAACAATTTGTCCGGCATACATTACCGCTACACGATCCGCCATTCTTGCTACAACACCAAGATCATGGGTGATAAAAATAATCGCCGTATCAATCTTCTTCTGTAATTCCTTCATCAGGTCAAGAATCTGTGCCTGAATGGTTACGTCGAGCGCTGTAGTTGGCTCATCCGCAATCAGAAGCTTTGGGTTTGCTGCAAGTGCCATTGCGATAACGACACGTTGACGCATACCGCCACTGAACTCATGTGGATATTGATTGAAGCGGCGCTCTGGTGAAGGAATACCTACTAGCGTAAGCAGCTCAATCCCACGTTTATTTGCAGCTTCTTTGGAGATTTTCTCATGTTTGTGCAGTACTTCAGTAATTTGTCTGCCGACCTTCATCATCGGGTTCAAGGAAGTCATCGGATCCTGAAAAATCATACCGATCTCTTTACCACGAATCTTCTGCATTTGCTTTTCAGTCTTACCGATCAAATCTTGTCCATCAAATAAAATTTGTCCACGTTTATATTCTCCTGGCGGCGTTGGAACTAGCTTCATTACCGCTTGTGAAGTTACACTTTTACCGGAACCGGATTCTCCAACAATCGCTAGAGTTTCACCTTTATCTACATGGAAGCTAACACCACGGATCGCTTGTACTTCTCCACCGTGTGTTTTGAATGATATCGCTAGATCTTTTACCTCTAAAAGGCGCTCCATCTTGTCACCCTCTCATTTCCTCGTCAATTATGATAATGATTCTCACCAAGTTGTAAGCAATAAGTATTATTTTATCTAGTTCTAAGGGTTCTAGTCAAGATTTTTCTGAAAAAGATATGGCCAGCAGCAGCCTTATGTACTAGTTCTGTTTAATGCGAGCTCTATTCTTCACTAACAACCACAATATTGGCGGAAGCAGCAAAAGAACTAACAGTAGAGACCATCCGATATCTCCAAGGGATACCAAGTTGTCATTCAATAGTCGATAATACGCATAAAGAGAATAGGGAAGAACTACTAGTACTGCTGTAACTACCCCTGGTGCATATACCTTTAAATATATCGTCTGTCCTAGATGAGTAAATACATGTAAGAAAAATACCGCAAGCACTGCCAGGTACAATAAATAACTAGAAAAGAAAACTGCAATACAAGTTACCGTCACTATCAAAATATACACGAATAATACGTCCATTGCAAAATTACGTGTAGTCATTTGTAACATCGAATGATATGTCTTGCGCATAAACGAAGGAATTGCAGCCTCTAACCTGGTTCTATACTTTGCACCCCATGCTTCAATCGTTAATATTTCTTCAAAATCATGAAACATAAATAGGATCGGCAACAGCCACAGCAAACTTACGATATCTATATGTACACTTAGCCACTCAAACATGTGAATCCTCTCCCTTCTCCTACTCAGCCTCCTTACCTTCTTATGTTGTGATCTTGCTGAAAATGTCCTAACCCATGAAACGGTCCCAACCTTCCAGCAGATTATCATGTGCCCACTGGAAATGGCCTTGGCTATCGTATTTACGCGAATAACACTCAATGAAATAAATTAAATCGATATATAAGTCGTAGAGCTTTTTGCGTGCACATTCATTAGGGCTATCAAAGCTGTCCCCATAACCTCTACAGAAATACTCAGAATTCTCAATATAGCGAAAATAATATTCCATAAGGTAATCGCCCCATAACGCCCGTTCCCAATCGATTAAAGCAACAATGCTTCCCTCTCGTACAAACACATTCCCATCCCATAGATCCCAGTGAACTAAACGTGGCTCAGTCACCACATCCATCACATGTATACGGCTGTTGATCTCCGCCTCAATCGTTTCTAAAGGAATGGGCATCTTTGCATCTAATCGCCGAGCATCATCAAGGAGGTTGCCAATTAAATTTTGAAAGGTTTCCCGCCAAGAAGTCCCCTTTATCTTCGAGGATACATTAAATAATCCAAAATGATCCCCTTGAATTTCATTAATAATCCGGCTATAACGACCTAATTCTTCCTCAATACAACTTCTTTGCTGCGGACTAAGCTCTTCCTTAATTTCATTATAGGGCTGGCCGATTATTTTCTCCATGAAAAAAAAGTCACTCAATATTAAATTTCTGCTGTTATCATAAGCGTATACCTCAGGCACAGGTACCGTTCCTTTAGACTTCATTAGCTGCATTGCCGCAACCTCTGTAGCCATGATATCGTGCTCGTAACTTAGCGTGTCTGTCTCATCAGATGGCGATATCTTAAGAATCGTAGCCCTGCCATCTGACAATAGGAGGTCATAAGCTGCGTTGAAATAACCTCCCGTCAATTCCGTACTTTGAATGATTTTCACATGGCTTCCAAAAGCAGCACCCACCAGGATGTCCTGCTGCTCAACCGTCAATTTTGTTTTAGTCTGACTTTCCAAGACTTCACCACCATACAGAGTTAAGTAAATGCAAAAATCCAACCTTTTAAAAGCCCAGGATTTATTGTATTAGATACAAGAAATATAAACAATCCTTCTCCATTGGAATGAAAATTGTTAAAATTAGAAATAACACGTATCATTAGCTGCTTTTCATGAAAGAGAGGAAACTATTATTATGATCATAAAACCTAGAACACGTGGCTTTATATGTACAACCGCACATCCGCAAGGCTGCGCTCGTCAAGTCGAGCGGCAAATTGAGTATATTAAGGCACAACCCGAGATCAAAGGACCACAGAAGGTGCTAGTCATTGGCGCATCCACAGGCTACGGCCTCGCCTCACGGATTACAGCCGCCTTTGGGGCTGGAGCCAGCACAGTAGGCGTATATCGGCCGAGCAGCAGCAATGGAACCCGTACAGCCTCTGCTGGGTGGTACAATTCTGCAGCCTTCGAACAACTTGCGGAGTCTGCTGGCCTGCAATCCTACAGCGTTACCGGAGATGCATACTCCAAAGAGACCAAAGAAAAAACGATTCAGCTGATCCGCAGCGAATTAGGACAAGTCGATTTGGTCATCTACAGTGTTGCTTCTGGGCGCCGTACAGATCCGGAGACAGGTGAAGTATATAACTCTGTTCTCAAACCTATTGGCGACACCTTTACCAACAAAACTGTAAATTTTCACACCGGTGAGGTAAGTCAAATCTCCATTGAACCCGCGACCGATAAGGAAGTTCATGATACCGTACGGGTGATGGGCGGTGATGATTGGCAGCTATGGATAGAAGCACTCCAGCAAGCCGGAGTATTAGCAGATCACGCAACCACTATTGCTTATTCGTATATCGGATCAGAGCTTACTCAAGCGGTATATCGCCAGGGAACCATTGGACTTGCTAAAGACCATCTTGAAGCTACGGCGAGAACACTTAACGAAGCGTTATCTGTTACTCACGGTAGAGCTTATGTAGCGGTCACAAAAGGTCTTGTCACACAGTCCAGCTCGGCGATTCCTGTAGTGCCCCTCTATATTTCCGCCCTTTACAAAGTCATGAAAGAGCACAGTCTTCATGAAGGTTGTATTGAGCAGACCTATCGGTTGTTTGCTGAACATCTCTATGCAGCGAAAGGAACTCCTGTGGATGAAGAAGGCCGTATCCGTATAGATGATTGGGAATTGTCTCCGGCAGTCCAGCAAGAAGTTATCGAAATCTGGGACCAGCTTACTTCAGACAATATCTACGACCTAACGGATCTGCATAGCTATAAACAGGAATTCTTCCAGCTATTTGGCTTCGAGACTGAAGGTGTAGATTACGAAGCTGATACTGATCCAGACGTAACTGTTATAAATCTGCGTTAAAATTTATCGTGTTTTTGGATTATCTTCTGCCTGAGGATAAGGGTTGTTCGAGAGCATACATTTCCTCTTCCAGAGATATCATCTTTTGCTCAATCATTTTTCGTGCATCTGCCAACGCTTGATTGTAAATATAAGGCGAAAGTTCTTTGAGCATAAAATCGAGAAGGTTCTCGCTGGCTAATTGCCCAATTTCACTGGACAGCTCTGTATCAAAATATTCTTGAATACTGGCTGTAATCTGAAGCTTATGTTCTCTCGGTATTTTTAACGGCTGCATGGTAATCCTCCAATCTAATTAGATATAGGAAAATGACGTGCTTTCGCACGTCATTTTTTACACCTATAACCTTCATTCACTGCTGCCTTTGAAACGGTTCCAACCCTCAGTCAAGTTATCGTGCGTCCAACGGACATAACCTTCGTCTGCATATTTGCGTGAATAACATTCAATAGCAAGAATAAGATCAAGATAAAGATCATAAAGCTTCTTCCGCTGAATCTCGTTTGGACTGTCGTAGGTTGTTCCGTACCCCTTATAGAAACTGGCAGAATTCTCAAAATGCCTAAAATAATACTCCATCAGCACATCGCCCCACAGGGCTCTCTCCCAGTCAATCAGCGATACGATGACTCCATCCTTCACAAATACATTCCCATTCCATAAATCCCAATGCACCAGTCGTGGCTCGGTTACAGCATCTAATGCAGGGAGATACTTGGAAACCTCCTGCATAATCTCTTCATAGGACGCAGGGAGCTGTGCATTCAGCCTCTTGGCATCAGCAAGTACACTTTCCATCAGGCATGAAAAGGTCTCTCTCCACGAGGCTCTTGGCTCCTCTGAATCCGTTCCAAAAATGCCAAAACGTTCTCCGCGTATCTCATTGATTATGCAATTGTAACGCCCCAGCTCAGTTTCGATAGCATCTCTCTCCAGAAGTGAAAGACTCTCCTTCACATCACTGTAGGGCTGGCCCTCCACCTTCTCCATAAAGAAATACGGAATAGGAATGAGCAGCAGACTTTCATCATAATGGTAGACGGCAGGCACGGGCACGACACCCTTATCTGCAACCATTCGGAGAGCTTCCACTTCAGTTCGCATAATGTTCTTCTCGTAACTTAACGTATCTGTCTCTACAGCAGGGGCAACCTTTAGAATGACAGATTTCCCAGTGCTAAGTTCCAAATCATAGGCTGTATTAAAAAAGCCTCCGGTAAGTTCTGAACTAAGGTTAACCGCAGTTTCTGAACCGAAAACCGCTTTCACCAAAATATCCAGCTGTTCATCATTTAATTTAACTTTCGTGAAGCTCTCCATTTCGTTTAAACCCACCACATTTCTGTCAGTGGCTCCTCAATCAATACTTGTTGAAGATTACTTACAGCTTTAGAGAAACCTTCTTCAATAGACATCAGCCCATCTTCATGCTCGATACTAACCACATAGTCATACCCAACCAAACGAAGTGCACTAATAATGTCAGCCCAAGTCTTAAGATCATGTCCAAAACCGACAGAACGGAACTGCCAAGCACGGTCAAGCATCTTGGTATACGACTGCATATCAGTTAATCCGTGCATGTTGACATTCACAGGATCAATAACGGTATCCTTCGCATGGAAGTGATGGATTGCACCTTGGCGTCCCAAAATATGAATCGCTTGCACAGGATCAATTCCTTGCCACCACATGTGACTCGGATCAAGGTTCGCACCGATCACTTCACCTGCTGCTTCTCTCAGCCGTAGCAGAGTACCTGGTGTGTGTACAGAGAATCCGCCATGCAGCTCAAGACCTACCTTTACATCGTGCTGAGCGGCAAAGGCACCCCATTCTTTCCAATAAGGAATAACCTTGTTCTCCCATTGCCAGTCCAGAATTTCTTGATAATCATTTGGCCATGGAGCTACAGGCCAGTTCGGATATTTAGCACCCTCATGATCTCCAGGACATCCAGAGAAGGTATTCACAACCGGAACCCCTAGCTTCTGCGCCAATTTGACCGAGTTTACGAAATCCTCATGATCCTTTTGAGCAAGTTCTTTTTGCGGGTGCAATGGGTTACCGTGGCAGCTCAAAGCACTGATTGTAAGTCCGCGAGATTCCACAGCATGTTTGAATTCTTGTAAGGCTGTTTCATTCTCCAGCAGCATTTTAGGGTCGCAGTGGCTGTTGCCAGGATTGCCTCCCGTACCGATTTCTACCGCCTTTAGCCCTTTGGATACTACATAATCAAGAGCATCCTCCAGCTTACGACCTCCAAACAAGACCATAAATACTCCAAGTTTCATTGTAGGCCACCTCCTCTTGGAAATAGTTTACTTATTATTTACCGTAGATATCAAAATTCTTCACCACTTGATTACTCTCAGCAGCTTCAAAAATAACTTCAATCAAATTCTGTACCCGCATAACCTCAGCGTTCTTAACGATAGGTTCTGCAGTACCCTCAATGACAGCAGCGAAATTATCATAAAAGCTAGAGCTTAACTCCGACGGCTGAGGTAATTCCTCAGTGATCGTTGCCCCCTCCGATGGAGGTGCCATAGTTTTAGTTAGTCCTACACCTGCACGAATCGGCTTCGGTTCGATTTTTTCACCTGCGTTATTTCTTGTCACCAATCTTCCGGTTAATGACCAGTCTTCAATAATTCCAGTACCTTCGATACCCTTCACATACCATCTTGGCAATGTAATAAAGTTAGTCGTCCCAACCTCTACGATCGCTTTAATTCCATTCTCAAATTGCAGAATAGCTTCAAAGCCGTCATCGACATCGTTTCCTAAAATAAAGCTTAGACTACTGCTCACACTGGTGATTTTGCTATCAATCATGAATAATAGCTGGTCCAATAAGTGAACGCCCCAATCCAGCAGCATCCCTCCGCCTTGTGCCTTAACATGACGCCAGTCTCCAGGAATTCCGTTTGCTCCATGCACGCGGGATTCGATCTGGAATAGGGATCCAATCGTCTCCTCATCGTACATTTTTTTGATGGTTAAAAAATCTTCATCCCAACGTCTGTTCTGATGCACCATAAACACACGTCCAGCTTCATCAGCGGCTGCCAGTATTTCTTGAAATTCAACCTTCGATAGAGTAACTGGCTTCTCACAAATGACATGTTTGCCAGCTTGTAATGCACGAATCGCAATTTCTTTGTGCACATCGTTCGGTGTGGCAATTAGAATAATTTCGACCGAAGAATCTGCCAATACTTCTTCATAACTTTGGTACGCCTTGTAGCCAGCGTCGTTGGAATTGGTACGACGTGCTTCAAGCACATCGTACGTTCCAACTACGATTAAGGTAGAGGTCTCTTTTATCAATCCTGCGTGATAACTTCCCATTCCTCCAAAACCAACAATGACTACAGAATGTCTGTTTGAACTCATGAACTTCACACCTGCTTCTCGTTTAGTTATCTGATGTTCCGTCAAAATACACAGCACGACCTGTACGGGAAGATTCGTAAATAGCCTCCAAAATTTGGGTAACGACAAGGGCTTGTTCAGGTTTAACTACTGGTTCTTTATCTTCCCTAACTGCCTCAAGCCACAAGCGAGCTTCACGATCGGATTCACTCTCTTGTCCTCCGTTAAAGAAAGCTACTCCCCCTGCGGACAAGTCAATTTTAGTCTCGTATAGACGGCCACCACGGTCACCATTTAAGCGTAACCCGTCCTTCATATCTGCGCCACCCTCTGTACCTGCGAGGAGCGTCTTCGCTTCTCCAAATTCCGATACATTAAGAGCCCAGCTTGATTCCAGTACAATTGTAGCACCATTTTCCATGGTAATAAATCCAAATGCTGAATCTTCTACTTTAAATTGTTCAGGGTCCCATGGACCAAAGGCATTTCCGCCGTTTTTACGGTTACCTAGCTTATGAAAAGTCGAGCCCATAACACTACGCGGTTTATAATTGTCCATCATCCATAATGTTAGATCAAGCGCATGCGTACCGATATCGATCAGTGGACCCCCACCTTGCTTTTCTTCATCCAGGAATACGCCCCATGTAGGAACCGCACGACGACGTACTGCGATCGCTTTTGCATAATAGATTTCACCAAGCTCACCGTTTTCGCAAACGTCTTTAAGGTATTCACTATCCGCACGATAACGGTTTTGATAAGCTACAGACAATTTCATGCCTGTACGTTTAGCAGCCTCTAACATTTCCTGTGCTTGAGCTGTAGTCTTCGCCATAGGCTTCTCACACATTACATGATTGCCAGCTTCCAATGCTGCGATTGTGATCACGGAGTGACTGTCATTCGGTGTACATACATGCACGATATCGAATCCTCCGGCTTTCAAAAGCTCTTGATAATCTGTATATACAGCCGCGCCTTCAGCACCATAGGTTTTTGCTGCTTCCTGTGCACGTTCTTCGACGATATCACAGAAGGCTACCATTTCAGCATCTGCTTGACGTGACAAACTTGGCATATGTTTTCCATTAGCAATTCCACCGCAACCGACAATAGCAATTCTCAACTTTTTAGACATGAACATTTCCCCCTTGATTAGCGTATGCTTTTACCCATTTCAAACTATCTTCTACACTTTCTAATGGTGAACGGCTGCAATAATCCTGCTCCACTACCGCCCACTCTACCTTTGCCTGTACAGCCGCATCAAGAATTGCTGTAAGGTTTACTTCTCCTTCGCCTAGAACAACCGTTTCCGGTGAACCATCCTCATGTTTCTTCAAATCTTTCAGATGGATGATCGGCAACCGGCCAGCGTATTTGTTGATATATTCTACGGCATCATAACCTGCGTGATGTACCCAGCATGTATCCATTTCAACTTGCAGCAAATCAGCTGGCACTTCTTCAAACAAACCGTCAAACGCTGTACGGTCACCATATCGATCAGTTAACTCAAAGTCATGATTATGGTACAAAAGAACCGCTCCACGCGCCTTGCACTTTTCTCCAATGATCTTCAGATTCGCAGCAACTTCTTCATAGTTACGTTGTTCTTCTGACAGATACGGCACAATCAGATTATGATTTCCAATCTCTAGGTTGTACGCAATCTCTGCCTCTGTATCATTTAACAACGCGTCATAGGGACGGTGTGCGCCCAGCGCAACTAATCCTAGTTCATCAAGCAGTTGTTTGACTTCTGCTGCGCTACGGCCGAAGTAATGGAAAAACTCCACGCCTTTATAACCAAGGGCTGCCACTTTACGCAGTGTCCCTTCAAAATCCTGTTCCAGTTCTTCTCTGAGCGTATACAATTGCAGGCCTATCTTCAGCATTTTCGAATCACTCCAATTGGATTTAAAGTTAGCTTTCTGTAGTGATAATCACTTGAACAATAATGCTGTAACAGAATTGACTAATCTGATTCTCATCAGTTTCCTTAAACTGTCATTCTTGTAAGCACAGCTAATACCGACTGTTTCTAGCGTTGATGGTCGATTTCTTTCTTTATTGCTTAGCTACATAGTAATATGAAAGCGTATATATTAAAATGAAGAATATGATTAAAACATGAACAATCTGCTTATCATTTCAATACACCTAGGAGGACCTATGACTCATTCTGCTACCTGTCACGTATTATCAGCCGGATTTTCTTTTCATCGCAAGCCTTTTCATATGTCTCAAAGTCAAGGGAACCAGAACTTTCTTATACGTCTGCAAACGGAAGGAAGAAGCCGTGCATTGATCGATGGTGTGATGTCACCTGTGGAAAGCGGGGATATTATGTTATTCGCTCCAAATGATCCTTACTATTTGATCATAGATAAAGAAGAGTACCCTGTAGGCAAGCCACGAATTGAAAGCGGAGATTATCATATTTTTTGCGGGGGAACATGGATTGATGAATGGTGGCAACGTTCACAAAGACCCACTCGCCTAAGTGTGCCGCTTAGTGAGAATTTTCTTGGCTTGTTTCGCCAGTTAATTCTGGAGCACCGTCGACTTTCCGACTTCTCTCCAGAAATATCTGCCTGCTATCTGCAAATTCTATGTATGGAAATCGACCGGCTAATTACAGACCAGCCAGCAATTACTCCAAAAGGTTATTTGGCATACCGAATGAAGCAATATGTTGAGGAGCACGCAACCGTACCCTTTCTATTGGAGGATGTAGCAGGTTTTGTGGGTATATCCGTCTCGCGAGCCGTTCATTTATTTAAAGAAGCCTTTGGGACCAGTATTATTAAATATGTAAACGATGTCCGAC
This sequence comes from Paenibacillus sp. FSL R5-0636, assembly GCF_037974255.1. Classification (NCBI taxonomy): domain Bacteria; kingdom Bacillati; phylum Bacillota; class Bacilli; order Caryophanales; family Paenibacillaceae; genus Paenibacillus; species Paenibacillus sp. FSL R5-0636. The sequence continues at coordinate 2,990,728 of NZ_CP150232.1, read as the reverse complement.
TGGAAATGGCCAGAGAACGGATAACCTTCAGTCCCATGCCGCTGGAGCAAGTAGCAGAAACTTGTGGTTTTGCGAACTATACCTATTTTCACCGCGTCTTCCGAAGCCGTTTTGGTATGTCACCAAGAGAATATCGTGTGCACAGCAGAGAACAGGTGTAAATGAAGAAACATGAGAATGAAATTATTCTTTTACAGCCGAAATGATCAGGAACATCGGTCTACGCTCCTCATCCTTCATCCATGGATCATTACTCATTTCTTCTGAAGGCTTTGGTTCTTTAACCGCTTTAATAGTAAAGCCAGCTTCAATCAGGTCATTAAAGTAGGTGGAAATCGTGCGATGGTATTTAATCACATTTTCTGTTAAGAATTTAGTTTCACGAAGTCCTTCTGATTGATAATGATCTACGGGCCAATGCAGACGTTTTCCTTGCTCATCGGCATACCAGTCTTGCTCTTCCCGTGAGGTAAAGATTGGATGCTCCACTGAAAAAATAAAACTTCCGCCAGGCTTAAGAAACGCATGCACCTTTCGGCAGATGGCTGAAAAAGTTTCAATATAGTGGAAAGCCAATGAACTGAGGACCACATCAAATTGCTCGCTCGCAAAATCAATGTCCTCAATCGGCAGCTGGATATAAGTTATAGCAGGATCGTTCGTTTTTTCACGCGCCTGCTGCAGCATTTTTTCAGAGATATCCACACCTATAACTGAACTCGCCTGCTGCTCACGGGCATATAGGCAATGCCAGCCGAAGCCGCAGCCTAGATCAAGCACACTTTTATTATGTAAGTCTGGAAGAAGCGCCTTTAATACATGCCATTCTCCTGCTGCTGCAAGCCCTCCGATAGATCGAGGCATTTGTTGGTAAGCTGAGAAGAAATTCGAATCGTCATATTTATTTTGTTTCATCTGGGATACATCTCCTATATATTATTTCTTCAATTACTATACGCTGAGCGACGTCCTCTTATCAAATAGCCAATAAAAAAGGAGCATCATCTTGGAAGATCTGCCCCTTATATCTATTCTTATTCAATTGTTCCTGCTTGCTTGGTGTTAACCGTACATGCTGTGAAATGGCTCCATAATCACTATTCGATCTACGACTTTGTGCTGCGCACCAGGCTCCGGAGCGCTCTGCCTTACGCAAGGCTTTTTGTGTCTTGGTTCGTGCCATGTGACACCACTCTCCTATTCATGGGTGAATGATTATTGATCTTACATCTATAAGACAACTTCATTTTAACATATTCCAGACTATGAGCGAAGCAAGAATTCCGTTACACTTAGAGCAAAGCTAGTATTCTATCTTATCTAAATAGATACGGAGGTTTAAAGGATGAATTACCAGGTTTTGTATGAAGGTGCTTTTGCTATGTTAAAGGTCCAACTAAATCCCGGTGAAAGCGTAAAGGCTGAAATGGGCGCAATGGTCGCGATGTCACCTAACGTAGAATTAAAAGGAACCGTGGATGGTGGTTTAATGCGCGGTCTCGGGAGAATGCTGAGCGGTGAGAAATTCTTCTTTCAAGAACTTAGAGCGACCCGTGGTCAAAGTGAGGTATTGCTGTCACCTGGCTCACTCGGCGATATTCAGGCGATAGAATTAGACGGATCGTATAAACTGTTAGTTCAAAAAGACGGATTTCTCGCCGGAACTGAAGGTATTCAAGTAAATACCAAAATGCAGAATTTAACCAGAGGGCTCTTCTCCGGTGAAGGCTTCTTCATTGTAGAAATCAGTGGCAGAGGAACGGTGTTCCTGTCTTCCTTCGGTGCTATCCATGCGATTAATTTAGGACCTGGTGAAGAAATGATTATCGATAACGGACACCTCGTAGCATGGCCAGATTATATGGACTATAAGGTAGAAAAGGCAGCCTCTGGCTGGCTAAACAGCATAACCAGTGGTGAAGCACTTGTGTGCCGCTTTCGTGGAGAAGGTGTAATTCTCGTTCAGAGCCGTAACCCTGGCAGCTTCGGAACGTGGATCAAATCCTTTGTACCTACTCGAAGTTAGACTTCCTAAAACGCAGTAATCAAAAAAGACACAGGCTTGGAGCCTGTGTCTTTAGGTTAGAAAGCGATCTTACGAGACTGCTTTATCTGCTTCTGCTTTTGCTTTTTTGCAGCCTGTACGTTTACATGTTCCATAAGTACCCTTGAAATCAAGGCGGTGATCCGTGACGTTAAAGCCATATTCACGTTCCACTCTTCTCTCCAGCTCCACAAGCCAGTCGTCCTTAATTTCCTCCAACCGACCGCATACGCTGCATATCAAATGATGATGCATATGCGAATGATCGTTCCCGCGCAAATCGTAACGGGCAACTCCGTCTCCGAAGTTCATCTTCTCTACAATGTGTAGCTCACATAAAAGCTCAAGTGTACGGTATACCGTTGCCAGGCCCAGATGTGGATAGCTGTTCTTAACAAGCATATATACTTCTTCTACGCTTAGATGATCCTTCTCATTGTCGAGCAGAACGTTCACTATAGCTTCACGCTGAGGCGTTAATTTATATTTTTGCGCCGCAAACAATTGACTGATATTTGATATTTGATCCATTTGGTCTCCTACCTTCCCGGAACGATTTAACATCCGTACCCTCTGAGACGCTCCTATTTATGCAGTTTGGACAATACATAAATAGTAATCGTTACGATATAATCATAACAAAATTAACCACGAATGAAAAGAGCCTGACATCATTATATCATTTCATGCCACTTATCCAAAGTACTACACCCCAATCTGGCCCATATTTCTATTAAAATCTACTTTTTCGTGAAATAATACAGATTAGACCGCAACCTTTCCATAATTTACAACGTTAAAGGAGTGACAAAGGCTAAGGAGCCTATCCATACAACGAGGTGAAAAGACATGAACATGAAAAAAAGCACACTAGCAGCGATCACAACCGTAGCCATTTTCTCCTTTTCTTTGGGTGGTCAGATGTTTGCAGCTGGGAACACCTTTAAGGATATTGATAACATAAACGGCAAAGAAAAAATCATTTCTTTAAAAAATCAAGGGTTAATTAAAGGTGTCAGCGAATCTCAATTTCTCCCTGGCTCTAAGGTAACTACAGCCCAAGGGATTCAGTTTATCTCCGGCGGTCTCCAGCTTAGCCTCGCGGCCATTGATTTTAACAAAGCTCCTGTTGCCAGCGGCTTGTTCACAAAAGTAAAAGACAAAGCCTGGTACGCTGAAGCCTTTATCAATGCTTATTACAATGAAGTTAAGCTTCCTAAAGACATTGATCCTAACCTCATTATGACCAAAGAGCAATTCACTAACTATCTAGTGCAAGCGATCGAAGGCGTTGGCAATCTGCCGATGATCAATATCGTTCCAGTAGATATCGCTGATGAAGCTTCTCTGACTCCTGCGTATCAAGGCAGTATTCAGCGCTCCCTGAAATACAAGATCAATAGCCTGGATGCTAACGGAAAGTTTAATCCAAAAAGCGAACTCACCCGCGCCGAAGCAGCGATTATGCTCTACAACGCTTTGGAATTTCTGAAAACTGGAGTATAAGCCAAATTTCAGATACTCTTCTCATTTGAATAATCTACACATGAAAAAGCAGCTCCGGATGATTCCCGAGCCGCTTTTTCGTGTATATTGTCTTTCTACTCTTCTTCACCATTCAGTCTGTTCAGAAATTGCAGAGCCCGGGGATTCTTCGGATGCTCCAGCACTTCTTGCGGAGTCCCTTGCTCTAAGATATGACCACCATCCATCAAAATGATCCGGTCCGCTACATCGGCGGCAAATTTCATCTCGTGGGTCACAATCACCATAGTCATACCTTCTGCCGCTAATTGTTTGATAACCTTAAGCACTTCCCCTACCAGCTCAGGATCGAGCGCCGAAGTGGGCTCATCAAACAATAACACTTCTGGATCTACTGCCATAGCCCGGGCGATGGCCACTCTCTGCTGCTGTCCACCTGACAGCTGATGTGGATAGTTATCAGCTTTATCTGCCAAACCCACCTTAGCCAGCAGCTGAAGCCCCCGCTTGCGCGCTTCTTCCTTGGATCGTTTCAGGACAGTTACCTGTCCCTCCATCACATTGCCAAGCGCAGTCATATGCGGAAATAAATTATACGATTGAAAGACCATCCCTGTTTTCTGACGAAGGGCCAATACGGAATTCTGAGGAATTTTCTTATGATCTGTAAAATTGATGGTGATATCACTGAGCGACAGGCTGCCTTGATCCGGGATTTCCAACAGATTAAAACAGCGCAGCAGTGTAGTCTTCCCGGAGCCAGATGGCCCAATAATGACAAGTACCTTTCCATGCTCCATTTTCAGATCAATACCCTTTAACACTTGGAGTGCGCCGAAGGATTTATGCAAATTAATGATTTCAATCACAAGTATCTCTCCTTTAGGTCGCAGAGTAACGATCGAGTCGTTTCTCCAAGTAATTTTGCAGCGCCGACAGCACAGAACAGAACACTAAATAAAACAATCCTGCTTCGGAGTATACCAGCAGAGGCTCATAAGTGGTAGAGGCTACCTGCTGTGCGGTTCTAAACATCTCCGTATAGGTGATGATCGCTGCAAGCGAAGTATCTTTAACCAAGCTAATAAAGGAATTGGATAACGGCGGTACAGAAACGCGCGCAGCTTGTGGCAGAATTACGCGGCGCAGAGCCTGCCCACGAGTCATCCCGACTGAGAAGGCAGCTTCCCATTGGCCTTTATGTATCGACAGGATAGCAGCGCGTACGATTTCCGATGAATAAGCCCCTACGCTAAGGGTAAATCCAATGGTGGCGGCAATGAAGGGGTCGAGTACAATGCCAACAGCCGGCAAACCATAAAATATAATAAATAGCTGCACTAACAATGGGGTTCCTCGAATAACCCACACATAAAAACGGGCGATTAGCTTCGGAATTACCCACGGTGAAAGACGTGCCAGCGCGGTTAGGATCGCCAAAATCAATCCAAGCACAAAGGAAAGTAGCGCCAACGGAATGGTAAAAGCCACCCCGGCTTTTAGCAGGGGTAGCAGTGTGTCTAAGAAAATTTGTATTTTGCGGTCATCCATTATTCAGACATCCTTTTTAGCTTCCAGGCTTAATTAGCCTTGCTAGCCTTGTATTATTTTGAAACGTCAGCTCCAAAGTATTTCTCGGAAATTTTCAAGTACGTTCCATCACTCTTCATCTCTGTAATCGCATCACTGACCGCTTTCACCAGCTCATCATTACCTTTCAGGAATACCGCGGCACTTTGTGATCCTTCAGGAATCTCATCAACCACTTTAATTTTTGCATCTGGTTTTTGTTTTTTCAGATCCAGATAAGACAAGCCATCATTCACAGTTGCATCAATACGTCCCGAAGTCAGCAGGTCCATCGCTTGATTGAAACCGTCTGTAGCTACGATTTCAGCACCGTTCTCACGAGCGATGTCGGATAAGTTACTTGTCAGGGATTGTCCGGCTTTTTTACCCTTAAGATCGGCAAAGGTCTTAATATCCTCATTGTCTTCGCTCACAATCAATACTGCTTTGGATACGATATAGGGTTCAGAGAAATCATATTTCACTTTGCGATCTTCGTTAATGGAAACTTCATTAAAGATTACATCAAACCGTTTCGCATCCATTCCAGCGAAAATACCATCCCACTGAGTTTCAAAAAATTCAGCTTTAACACCTAAACGCTTTGCTACTTCTTCAGCAATTTCCACGTCAAAACCAGTCAATTTCCCCGCAGTGTCATGATAAGTAAAAGGCGCATAAGTCCCTTCTGTACCTATCCGCAATTTGCCGCTGGCTTTCACAGCCTCCAAACTGTTTTGCGCTGAAGATGCTGCTCCACCATTCGTTCCAGCTGTAGGTTCAGCAGCCGTATTGGTATTCGAATTATTGCCGCAAGCCGCTACAAGGACCACGGTTAACGCCAATATAATAGTTAAACTCCATTTTTTCATTATTAAATCCCCTCTCTCTATCCGGTTTTTTTCCGGTAAATTGAATAGTACACTGCCATCACATGATCGTCAATACTTTTTTCCGATTATATACATCGGAATTATAATATTAACTAGATTCCTACCTATATCTTACCCAATCTTGGATTAATCCTTCACTTCTTTCTCTCTTTACTTCTCAGAAAGATATGGTATATTTATAAACAAATTAATATGGACCTGTTATTTCACTAGGGGAGTCGGCCGACTGAGACGGAGCTTCAAGCTCCGGACCCTTGGAACCTGATCTGGATCATACCAGCGGAGGGAAGTGGAGCAGAATTTTCATCAAGCATGTTAAGTGTTATTATGCAGAATGAACTTTTTGACCCATTCATTTCCTCTGGAAATGGATGGGTCTTTATTTGTTTAGGCGCTCCACAAAAATTTTAGGAGGTTAGATCATCACGACCATTTTATCTATTCAAGGCCTAACCTACTCTTTTCCGGAATCTGAGCACCCCCCTGTATTCGCAGATCTATCTATGGATATCAGGCAAGGGGAATTCGTCTCCGTAGTAGGTGCTAGCGGATGCGGGAAAAGTACATTTTTCAAAACGATTGCCGGTTTACTCGAACCTACTCACGGAAAAATAAAACTCTCTACGCACCCGTCAACCGCTAGTCGTTTAGGCCAGATCGCTTATATGCCTCAGCAGGATTTATTGCTGCCTTGGAGGACAGTGCTCGACAACTGCCTTTTGCCTTGGGAGATCAAGCCCAGATTCAATAAACAAGAAACGATCACTCAGATTCGGGAAATGTTGACCCGCTTCGGCTTAGCAGATGTAGAGAAGGCTTATCCCCATGAACTTTCGGGTGGAATGAAACAGCGAGTCGCATTTCTGCGCACCTTAGTGGCTGGAGGCGGAACTGGTCTGATGCTGCTGGATGAGCCCTTTGGCGCTCTCGATGCCATGACCAAACGCGAGATACACCGTTGGCTGTTGGAGTTATGGGGTGAATTGAATCAGACGATTATGCTCATCACTCATGATCTGGAAGAAGCACTATTGCTCAGTAACCGGATTTATTTATTATCTGGCGGTGCGCACAGCGAATTACAGGAGATCGTTGTGGATCTACCAAGGCCAAGACATTATAAGATGAACTATGAACCCCGGTTTATAGCACTACGGGAAGAGTTGGAGCGAAGATTGCATGCAACCTATACCTTTTAAAAAATATCTAGACAACTATGGTCCCTTCCTTCTTCTGGTACTGCTCATTCTTGTAATCTGGGAGTCGGCTGTTCGCCTTCACATGATTCCAGCCTTTATTCTCCCTGCACCTTCCTCTATTGGAATCGCATTGATCGAGCACAGGCAATTATTATTCGGACAGCATTTATTGGCAACGTTACAGGAGATACTGGTGGGTTTTGTCCTTTCTGTTATTTGTGGTGTATTGCTGGGCACTGGAATGTTCCTGTATCGCCCCATAGAAAAGGCCATCTATCCCTTTCTTATCATTAGCCAGACGATCCCATTAATTGCGCTATCCCCCATTTTTATTATGTGGTTCGGATATTCGCTGTGGAGCAAAGTGGCTGTGGTGTTTTTGACGGCTTTTTTTCCAGTCGTAGTGAGTACATATGATGGACTTCGTACAAGTGGCCAGACTTACAAGGACTTATTATTAACATTTGGTGCAAACCGCTGGCAGCTGCTTGTCAAAACCCAAATTCCACTGGCGTTGCCTGCTTTTTTCTCTGGCTTAAAGCTGTCCATTGTATACTGCGTCATCGGAGCTACTATCGGGGAATGGCTCGGCGGCAGTAAAGGACTCGGTTACTTCAGCCGCAGAATGGCCGGAAATATGCAGAGCGATGAAATGTTCGCGGCTGTATTTCTGCTGTCCGCGCTTGGTGTGGTGCTTTTTCTGGCGATAGCTTTACTCGAACAATTATTTTTAAAGAAAAGAGGATCAAACCAATGAATCATTTAAAATCCCCACAACGAGGACTTATTTCTGTATTTCTAGTATGCACACTTTTGCTCTTAAGCAGCTGCGGGAAGGCAGACAAGATAAATAACAACTCCCAAACCGATCCCTCCAATACCGAAAATAAGCAGTCACACAAGCTGACGATTATGCTTGATTGGTATCCCAATGCCGTTCATTCCTTTCTATACGCTGCGCAACAGCAAGGTTTTTTCCAAGAGGAAGGTTTGGATGTCGAGATCAAAATGCCTGCAGACAGCAATGATTCCCTAAAGCTTGTTGCAGCGAATCAAATTGATCTAGCGCTCAGTTATCAGCCTCAGGTACTTATGGCACGCGGCGAGAAAATCCCTGTACGTTCGATTGCAGCAATCGTGCGGCATCCACTGAATCATCTGATGGTTCCTCAGGCTGGCAGTATTCATAGTCCAAAAGAGCTCGCGGGAAAACAAATCGGCTATTCCTCCATTCCGCTCTATGAAGCGATGATTCGGACAATGATCCAGAGTGATGGAGGCGATCCTTCATCCGCCAAGCTGATTGACGTAGGTTTTGACCTCATCCCTGCGATCTCTACTGGACAAGTAGACGCAATAATGGGCGGGTTCATCAACCATGAACAACTAATCCTTGAAAAAGAGGGACATCCGGTCACTTCGCTTAATCCAACGGATTACGGAGTGCCTGACTATTATGAGCTTGTGCTGGTGGCCAGCGAACAAGGATTGCAAAATTCTGAAGCCTACTTTAAAAAATTTCTAAATGCCATTACAAAAGGACAGGAATTTGTGGAGCAGAATCCTGAACAAGCCCTGGATTTACTGGTTGCACATGAAGATGCAACTTCACCGCTCGACAAGGAGATTGAGAAAAAAAGTCTTGAGATTCTGCTGCCGCTGATGAATGCTGGCGATCAATCTTTTGGATATCAAGACCCGACATCTTGGGAAAAGGTTCAGCAGTGGTTATCCACCAACAATCTTCTACCAGAGGATATTAAAGCACAGGAAGCTTTTATCAATCTGTAATGTTTAGTTAGTTGTTCATACAAGCTTGAGGAGGAATTATGATGAGTTATTTAGCCAAAGTACGGGAATCCAACCCGTTGATCCACAACATCACTAATATTGTGGTAGCCAATTTCTCAGCCAACGGTCTGTTGGCGCTTGGCGCCTCTCCCTTTATGGCGGATGCCCACGAAGAAGTGATCGACATCGCCGCTATGTCGTCTGCTGTAGTTCTAAATATCGGCACACTCAATGATTACGCCATTCAATCTATGTTGCTTGCTGGTAAATCCGCTAATAAACACAGGGTTCCCCTAGTGCTTGACCCGGTAGGTGCAGGCGCAACTTCTTATCGGACCGCTGTCACTCAAAAGCTAGTGAATGAGATGCAAATCACCGCACTGCGGGGGAATGTGGCTGAAGTCGCTAATGTCATTGGAGAGAGTTGGTCCATTAAAGGGGTGGATGCTGGCGAAGGTGAAGGCGATGTAGTCCTTTTGGCTGAAGCTGCTGCGAGGAAGTTAAGCTGTGTGGTCATCATAACTGGAAAAGACGATGTGATCACGAATGGAAAAAACACCTATATTGCCAGCAACGGTCACCCTATTCTCACGAAGGTTACAGGAACTGGCTGCTTGCTCAGCGCTGTTGTGGGGGCATTTCTCGCGGTAAGTGGCGGTGACTCGTTGGAGGCCGCAGTGGAAGCCCTCTCCTTCTATGGAGTAGCAGCTGAAATCGCCGCTGAACTAACAACTGGTCAAGGGCCGGGAAGCTTTCAGGTTGAGTTTCTAAATCAACTGACATGGGTCACACCAGAAGTCTTCCTAGAAAGATCCAGCATCAAACAGCTCAGTTAATGACCCTCAAAGGAGTGAATTCGATGATTATATCCAAAGCTCTAACCATTGCCGGCTCCGATAGCGGCGGTGGTGCTGGCATTCAGGCCGATCTAAAAACCTTTCAGGAGCTTTCTGTCTACGGCATGTCCGTCCTCACAGCTGTGACAGCGCAGAATACGCTTGGTGTCCAAGGGGTTTATCCAGTGACTCTGGACGCCATAATTCAGCAGCTTGATTCTATAGGACTTGACCTGCAACCAGATGCCGTAAAGACCGGGATGTTATTTAACAGTGACATCATCCGCATTGTGGCAGATAAAATTAAGTATTACGGCTGGTCTAATCTTGTAATTGATCCTGTGATGGTCGCTAAAGGAGGGTCCACACTGCTGCTGCAGGAGGCGGTTCAATCCTTAATCAGCCATCTGCTGCCCTTAGCATTGGTGACGACACCCAATATTCCCGAAGCCGAAATGATCACAAAGATGACGATCTCCACCATCGAAGAACGCAAAAAAGCAGCCAAAATCATTCATGGCATGGGCTCCAAATATGTAGTGCTAAAAGGGGGACATGATACCTCGACCACAGCCGTAACCGATCTTCTATATGATGGCGACGAATATACCTTATTGGAGAGTAGCCGGATTCAGACCAGACATACGCATGGTACAGGCTGCACCTATTCAGCAGCAGTCACCGCCGAGCTAGCCAAAGGCAAATCCGTAGCAGAGGCCATTCAAACTGCCAAAGCATTTATACAAGCGGCGATCGAGGACGAGCTGAGCATAGGGGCTGGGCATGGACCAACCAATCATTTTGCTTATCAGAACAGACTGCGAGGGATAAACAGTGCAACGAATGAACAGTGAACATCTGCGAGATCTATTAAAAGTCTATTTCATTATGGGCAGCGTAAATTGCCGTAAAGCTCCAGTTAAGGTGCTGCAGGAAGCGGTTGCTGGGGGCATAACCATGTTTCAATTCCGTGAAAAGGGTACCGGTTCCTTAAGCGATAAGGCTCGACTTAATCTTGGGAGACGACTTCAAAAGATTTGTCATGCCAATGGCGTGCCCTTTATCGTGAATGACGACATTGATTTAGCGATCGCGCTTGATGCGGACGGAATTCATGTAGGACAGGAGGATACACCTGCATTGGCAATCCGCCAGCTACTTGGAGAGAATAAAATCATTGGTGTATCCGCTCACTCTTTCGTTGAAGCTCAGCAAGCGATTGCCGATGGAGCCGACTATCTGGGCGTGGGTCCCATTTATCCTACGTCATCCAAGGAGGATGCCAAAGCTGTTCAAGGCACTGCGATTATTGAAGAACTAAGAAATAAAGGCATTACCATCCCTTTGGTTGGCATTGGGGGAATCACGCTGCAAAATGTTGCACCTGTATTAGCAGCCGGTGCGGATGGGATCTCTGTTATCTCAGCGATTACCGGAGCTGTAGACATTACCCCAACTGCCAGAGGCTTTGTTGACAAAGTTAGTTTAAGCGGGACATAAGCTCATTCAGCTCTTCACTGCTTAAATGCCGCCATTGTCCCAGCTCCAAGCCGTCTAATGTAATATTCATAATTCTTATGCGCTCCAGCTTTAGTACTCTATATCCTAACTCCTTGCTCATTCTGCGTATTTGCAGATTAAGACCTTGAGTTAGGATAATTCTAAACTGACATTCTGTGATCCGATAGACCTCACAAGGTTTCGTTGTGATTCCAAGAATGTTCACGCCGCTAGACATCGCTTGTAAGAATTCTGATGTAACCGGTTTGTCTACATTAACTACATATTCTTTTTCATGCCCATTCTCGGAACGCATCATTTTATTTACGATCTCTCCATCGTTGGTTAACAAAATGAGGCCTTCCGAGTTTTTATCTAATCTGCCGATCGCAAAGATCCGTGAAGGATACCCTACAAAATCAATAATGTTCCCAACTACATGTGGGGCTGCTGTACAGGTAATGCCTATCGGCTTATTCAAAGCGAGATACACTGGCTCCCCTTTACTGCTTGTTATCGGCTCCCCATCGATCCATACGATATCCTCTGGCTCTATAAGAATGTTCGCATCACAGACGATACCATTCACAGCGATTCGACCTGCAGCAATTAATCGTTTGGTTTCCCTTCTGGAACAAAAGCCTGTTTCGCTTATATATTTATCGATTCTCACTGCTGATCCTACTTTCTCTCTATATACTTACATCTGGTCATAAAAAAACACCTGATTTTAACGATCAAAATCAGATGTTAACCTTCAGGAATAACCCAGTTTAAGGGAGCTATTTGGTGCTTCCGCTTTTTTTCACATTACTGCCCTTGCTTCCACTTGCACCTTTAGCACCTGGACCCGTCGTTGGGTCACCTTTAGCAGGTTTAACTGGTTTTGCTGTTTTGTTCCAGCGTGTCCAGCCTTTACTCCCCGTACCTCTGCCTGTGCCGCCACCTTTACTTTTTGCACCCATTATATCACTCCGTCAGTCATTCAGAATTCGTATAGTTTATACACTTTACCTATCTTACCACACTCTCAACCTTTCTGTTTAAGTAATAACAAATGCTTCATCTAACTAGCCACTGTTTAGAATTTAGCATCTTTATTCATTTCATGAATATCAAAGCTATCCTCATGTATTTCGATGGCGATGACGGTGTCCTTTTTTTCAAAAAATTGCACATGCCCTAACCGCTTGTCCTCCAGCTCTATCCATCCATCATCGCTTAATTTATTAAAATAGCTGTTAGGCCGATAAAGACCTTGTTCTCCCCCTATATTATCCAACTCGTACTTTGCTCCAATTTTTATATTAGGGTTATTTGAATTTGTTATCACTTCGATTTCTTTGGCATTCTTCGGAATTGGAATTTCAGCATTTATAGATGACACTCCATACTCTTGTGCCTCTTGAGCTGACGATGTACAACCGCTTGTAAACAGGATTAATGGTAACCAAATAAAAGCTAATAAATATTTATTCAAAGGTATCCTCTCCTTCCATAACTTATTTTACCAAATGTAAAATTAAAATAAAAACACCCCACCAAAGACTAAGCTTTGATGAGGTGTCTATTCACATCAGCTTTGCAGCTCATGTATAGACTTATTTCGGTTGAATATAACCTTCTGCTTTCAGAAGCTCAGCGATCAACACAGCACCGCCAGCCGCTCCGCGCAGGGTGTTATGAGATAGACCTACGAATTTGTAATCATAGAGGGCATCTTCGCGAAGTCTGCCCGTCGATACGCCCATTCCGTTCTCAATATCACGATCCAGCTTGGTCTGTGGACGATTGTCCTCTTCAAAATAGGTAATGAACTGTTTAGGTGCGCTAGGCAGTTCAAGCTCCTGAGGACGTCCTTTAAAGCTCTTCCAGAGATTCAGAATCTCTTCTTTGGACGGTTTTTTCTCAAAAGAAACAAATACAGCAGCCATATGTCCATCCGCTACAGGCACACGGATACACTGCGAAGTAATCGTTGGCGCTTCACTCTTTACGATACCCTCTTCTTCAACGCTTCCCCAGATCCGCAAAGGCTCTTGCTCACTCTTCTCTTCTTCGCCACCGATGTAAGGAATCACGTTGTCCAGCATTTCTGGCCAGTCCGCAAAAGTCTTTCCTGCACCAGAAATAGCTTGGTAGGTAGTGACCACCACTTTAGATGGATTGAAGTCTTTGAGCGCATGAAGTGCAGGCACATAACTTTGAATGGAGCAGTTAGGTTTAACTGCAATGAACCCTGTCTCTGTTCCCAGACGTTTTCTTTGCTGTGCAATAACCTCAAGATGCTCCGGATTAATCTCAGGAATGACCATAGGCACGTCAGGCGTCCAGCGATGCGCTGAGTTATTGGAGATTACTGGCGTTCCGGTGCGAGCATAAGCCTCTTCGAGCGCTTTAATCTCATCTTTTTTCATGTCTACAGCACAAAAGATCAAATCTACATCCGCAGCTACTTCCTCTACCTTAGAAGCGTCTTGGACCATAATATTCTTTACGTTCTCAGGCATTGGAGTAGATAACTTCCATCTGCCCTTGGCCGATTCTTCATACGTTTTTCCAGCAGATCTAGCACTGGCAGCAATCGCAGTTACTTCAAACCAAGGATGATTCTCTAGAAGGGCAATAAAACGTTGTCCTACCATACCTGTGCCGCCAACTATGCCGGCTCTTAGCTTTCTTGACATCAGAAAATACACTTCCTTTTGATTAACTGTCCTATTGTGAATAATAGGCCGATAATTAATGATATACGGCGCGGGAACATTTGGCGAGTGTTAACATCAAAATAACATTAAAAATTTTATTTTTAGCAGATTATATTGAATTTCATTAGTGCGAATAAAAGAAATAGCTGCACTCAGTACAATTATAAGTATATTTTCTGCTTAGACAACTCTTTAACTGCATTCTCTACAACTATTTCCCCGAAAAATAATGGAAATGCCCTCTAAGCGAACTTTTAGATGTAAGAAATGCAACTAAATCGCATCTGCCGAGCATTTTATAGCATATAGTTGTAGGAAATACATCTATTTGCGATTGGTGAGTATAAACAGCGATTGGCGATTAGCAATCAGCGATTAGCGATCAGCGATTAGCGATCAGCGATTAGCTATTCACGTTTACAAGCTGCTTCTGCCAACTAATCGTTTCTTACCCACGCTCATTTAAACCAACCTTTTTCCTTAAATCGAGTGATTGCCTCGATGCGGTTACCTACATCCAGCTTATCTAGTATAACAGAGATGTAATTCCGGACTGTTCCCGTGGTAATGTACAATTGGCTGGCGATCTCTTTTGTATTTTTACCGTCGGCAATGAGTCCAAGTACTTCCTTCTCCCGCTGAGTCAGAGGATTCACTTCACCGCTGTAGGCTTCATCCATTAGCTCCGGTGCATACATGCGTCGGCCTGCCATCACATTACGTATCGAAAGTGCCAGTTCTTCGCTAGGACTGTCTTTCAGCAAATAAGCATGAACTCCCGCCTTGAGCGCACGTTCGAAATATCCCGCACGGGCAAAGGTGGTTAATATCATCGTTTTGCAGCCGCTATTCTTCAGCGCTTCCGCAGCGTCGAGACCACTCATCGCTGGCATTTCAATATCCATAATACAGATATCCGGCTTATGCTGCTGAACCATCGCTACAGCTTCTTCCCCGTTGCTTGCCCGGCCCACTACCTTCATATCCTCTTCTAAATCCAACAAAGATGCCAGCGCTCCAAGGAGCATCCGCTGATCCTCAGCGATTACAATCTTAATCATTATAAGGTTACCTCCTGTTCCGGATGCTTAAATGCATTAGGGACCTTAATCACGATCGTAGTTCCCCCATCTTGCACGATATCCATACAGCCATTCACAAATTCAAGACGTTCCCGCATGCCTTGCAGCCCATGTCCTTTAAAATAAAGATCATTGCCCGGGATGCCGGTTCCATCATCTTTCACTTTAATGATCAGATCTGTACGCGTAGGTTCGATGATAATTGAGCAGGACTGTGCATTACTATGCTTCACAACATTTGTGACAGCTTCCTTAATACACATGCTGAGCACATTCTCCGTAATCAGTGAAGTGTTAGAAAGTTTAGGATTGCCTTGCAAAACATAATCGATCTCCGCAGCCGCAAGAAACTGCTGAATATGAACGAGCTCGTCTTCAAGGCGAATGCCACGCATTCGCGTAATCATCTCCCGGACCTCTTTCAGTGCACTTCTCGCCGTCTGGCGTACATCATTGATCTCGGCTTTTGCTTGCGTCGGATTACTGTCGATAAGCTTTCCTGCCAAATCACTTTTCAGACCAATTAACGAAAGCTTCTGACCTAATGTATCGTGTAGATCACGTGAAATCCGCTGGCGTTCCTCGAGCTTAACCAATTCAGAGATTCGCTTATTAGCATCCTCCAATTGGTCTTGCAGTTTCCCTTGATTATTGCGGTTATAGGTACTGATTGGCAGCAGGATCACTGCAATCATACTGACAAGCACAAACGGAAGCTGGCTGATAAATACGGGATTACGCGACAGCAGCTCATAATTGATCGTAATAATCGTAGTCAGCAAATGAATGGAGTATAGGGTGAAAAAACCTACTCGATTCTGGATATTCCCAATAAAAAAGGCTAAAAAAAGCGCAAAATACATATAACCAAACAACAACGTCATCGTTATAGAGACAAGTATCTGCACGCTCGTCCAAAAATAAACTAACCAACCCTTGGAGACAAAAGAAAGCACATAACAAACAAAAAACACAGCGATCATCAAGATTCCCGAAACTACCTGGTAGGGAGAGGAGGACCGAAAGATGAAATAAAACGGTAGAATATAAAATACGACCCATACATAAGGGCTAAGACCTGTACTTTTATGAAAAATATGATGCCACTTCTGCATGTTCGCTCTCCTTTTTGCCATATGCCACTCACCCTATTCTAGCATAAATCCGGTAAAATCCGGTGAACCACAACGATAAAGAGAAAAAAGATTAGAGCGCGAATGAGTTCTCCGGCTCTAACCTTCCATTTTGCTGCTATTTGATTACAATGTGGACCATTATTCTCCCTGGAGTCTGGGCTTATGAACTTGCAGGACCTCGCCTGCTGTTTTAGGTTTATTTAATATGGACTTCATCTCTTTGAAACTGATGAAACGTTTATTTTCCTCATCCCAAAGACGGAAGTGAAGAGCCTTCAAGCTGGTACCAATCGTAATCGTTGTTGCTTTTTGTAGCGGTGGAGTCGCGTTATGCGCTTTTTCCAAATTATAGTTTGGCACCTTTGGACTTAAATGATGCACATGGTGGAAGCCGATGTTGCCCGTAATCCATTGCAGCACCTTCGGCAGCTTATAATATGAGCTGCCTTCAACCGCGGCCATCACATAACTCCATTCGGATTCATTCTCGAAATAAGAGTCTTCAAACTGATGTTGGACGTAGAACAACCATATGCCGAGAAACCCTGATACAAATGCTACAGGCAGCTGCACCATAAGAAATGCCTGCCAGCCAATAGCCCATATCAGCAAGCCATAAAGGGCTGCGATTGAAATATTCGTCAAATAGGTATTCATCCGCTCTTTGCGTCTAGCACCTTTAACATTAAAACGATACTGAATCATAAAAACAGCAATCGGTCCAAGACCAAACATCACGATGGGATTGCGGTAAATCCGGTAATATAGACGTTTCCAGAAGGAAGCTGCTGCGTATTCATCGACCGTCATAATCCAAATATCGCCGATCCCTCTTTTATCGAGATTACTGGAGCTGGCGTGGTGAATGGAATGACTATGTTTCCACTGCCGATAAGGAACCAGTGTCAGTACACCTGTGATCGTTCCGATAATATCATTCGCTTTACGATTCTTAAAAAACGATCCATGTGTGCAATCATGAAAAATAATAAAAGTTCGAATTACAAATCCTGCTGCAGGAATAGCTAACAGAAGGGTGAGCCAATAGGAAACGGATAAAGAGAAATAAGCTCCGCCCCATAACAGCACAAGTGGTCCTAAAGTATTGATGAGCTGTCTTATACTTGCGTTGCGGTCATTTTTCTCGTAAGGGGCTACACTCTTTTTAAGGCTGGAGAGCTGTGATGTCTGTTTTGTAGTCATCTATATCGTTTCCTCCTTGATGTGTCCGGCTAAGGATCTTTTCATCTACTCTAAGTATAGGCGATGAAGTATCATCCTATAAGTCATAAACATCAAGTAGAGAGTATGACAAATGTCATACTCTCATTCTAATCAATTTCCGTCAGCATTGCAGCCAACATCCATCTTCCTTCACTTCGTATTGACCTTTGATCTCACCAATTCCATTAAGGATTAACGAATCTTTATTAAAAGTTGGAGGTTCATCTAGTACTAGGTGCAGTTTATTAATATTTCGAAGGTCAGCTGTATAGTAGCTAATCACTGGCTTTTCCAGAAAATACTCCGCATCATTGATTTGGATTCGTAAATTATTCTTATGAATACATTTCTCATCTCCACCAATAATACCCATAGGATTAAAACCCGTAGATTTTATATCTCCTTCAATATACAGGTGGTACCCTTCAAGGCTGATAAAATCAATGAATTCCTTCTCCCTGATTGTTTTGACCGATTGCATAATATCTTCCGTTTCTTTGCTGATGGATATCTCCTCGAAGGGAATGATGACTTGATCCACAAATTGCTTAAAAAACGCATATAAACTTAACACCGACTTCATAAACTCTTCTTTCCAATCGGTGCGAAGCTCATCCAGCAGCAAACATATAAACAGTCCAGAACCATAGCAGCTTCTTCTAATATTTGCCGATGATTCAAGTTCATCTATTAAATACGAACTGAACTTCTGCAATACCTCCTCATTAGGAAGTGTGGATTTCTCGGCATAGGCATTTAATTCAACATACCAAGCGGGTCCTTCCAGCGTTTCAATAAGATATTCATTTAGCACGTACTCCCCGAGCAGCTGTTCTCTTTGTTGACGTAAGGCAATAAATCTGTACATTGCTTGATTACGCTCTTCAATAGTAGCTGCCATTACACTAAGATATAAATGATGTCTTTCTTGAATCCGCAATTCCATATTTTCGAGGGATAAAGGGTAGGTAATCATCAATAATTCATCTGCATAACGTTCATCTCCCATCAGGAATTGATAACCGTGAAATAATTCGTGTACACAAATGGCGTACAAGTCTTCGAATTCTTCATGTAATTCCAGATTAACGATGGCTGTAGGGTGATCCTCATATAAAATGATTGTATCTCCTGAGAATTCATTACTCCAAGGAAGCAAATGTGGATGATATCCTACCGTTTTGAATTTGGGATGATTGTACAGATACACGTTATCCTTATTATAAAATGCAAAAGAAACAGCCTCGAACCCTTTCCAATATTTCTGCAGCTTGTGGTTCGTTAAACACTTAACAATCATCTCCAAATGAAATTCCATCCCTTACCTCCTCTTTAATGGATCTGCTTAGTATGCTCTTCTCGGTATTCTGTTGGTGTTTGACCACTAGCTTTTTTAAAAACCTGTGTAAAATAACGCGGGTCCTGATAACCGACGAGAGGAGCTATCTGATACACTTTTACGTTGCTGCTCTGCAAAATATACTTCGCCCTCTCCATCCGGCAGTGTGTAACATACTCCAAAAAGGTATAGCCCGTTATTTGTTTATATAAAGTACAGAAATGACTGATACTGAGATCAGCCAGCTCCGCTACTTCCTCAATACTCAAATCTTTATGGTAATTACTCTCAATATAACGTTTCGCTTTCTCGATGGCGCTACGCGTATCCTCGCGATTCACAGGCTTGTTCCCTTGCTCCAATCGCACACCAAATTCTTCTTTCAGAGCAGAGATCACTTCATTTAAAGTGCCAAGATTGTGCATCTTGCTAAGCAATCCATGTAAAGACCAATCTGAATTTATATTCAAATACTCATAATTTCTGTACAAAACAACGATCATTTCAACAAGAAGACGTTCAGCCATATCCTTAGGAACAGCTTGTGACTCAATAAATAAAGCAAGCTCATCAAATAAAGACCACATCCGGTCTCTATTTAAGGTACGTATACTTTCAATCAGCGCGGTTTCCAGCTCTTTTGGGTATTTCACCTCTTTACTGCTAGGGAACGATATCTCTTCATCAATAAAGACCCCGGCAAGACCCGAATAGAACCGTTGATATAAGGCCTTCGCAGCCAGAGGGTAAACCGTACTTAATTGATCAATGCCTTGTGTGGTGCGGCTGATGCCTACGGAACAAGACTGCTTGGAGTATCTCTTGATCCCCGCTATCAAATGTTCACCAAGTTCTCTCCTGCTGGCGCTTAAAGATCCAGGGAACAGTAGTATCCACTCTCCATTATGAAACGGGAAAACCGTCAGCACTCCATGTTCCAGTGACCATTCTTCCACAATATTGCGGATTGCAAACAGCCATAGCCGTTTTTCTTCTACACTCCATTGATTGCTCAGTGTGGAGTAATCATCTAACTGGACAACAGCCATGAAATATCCGCTCTCCAGTTCACTGTTCTCCAGCCATTTCAGATGCTCAAGCGGCCTTGCATTTCCCAAAGTGATTTCTGCAAACAGACGTTCACGTGCAAGCAGTGACAGCATCTGCACAGAATGAATCAGCTGATCATTTTGCTTCTGTTCATCCAGCTTGGTTCTCGCGCGGTTTAACATTTCAACCAGTTCATCATGATCGATCGGCTTCAATAAATAATCAAAAGCGCCTTGACGTAATGCTTCTCTTGCATATTCGAACTCTCCGTACCCGCTTATAAAAATAAACACCAGCTTCGGATTTTTAGACAATACTTCCTTCATCAACGTAATCCCGTCAATTACGGGCATGCGAATATCACTAATCACGATATGTGGTGAAGTGTCTTCTATTAAGCGAAGAGCTAATTCTCCATTTCGTGCCTCTCCCACAATCTCCATCTGAAGATCATTCCATGGAATGGCTGCTTTTAAGCTACGAAGAATAATCGGCTCATCATCCACGATTATTACTTTATATTTCTCTTGTAACTCATCCATTCCCTGCACCTCCAGGATCATTGTACACTTGAGCTTTGGATCAAATTCCAATATTGAATGGAGGATGCCTGCACTTGCTTTAACGCTTGCTCAGTAGACATTTCTCCGTTAATCATCTGTTCTATAACACTCAGGAACGTTTTTTTCACTTCTGGTGACAATACATTATCATAAGGGACAAAGCTCTTGCGGTTAACTTCCATCATATTCATGACTTGCGCGAATACGGGTCCTGTCTTCTCAGGATCAAAGGCGATTCGCATGGACGGAATTCTCAACCCTTCATATACAATCCGTGTCTGAACCTCCTGGGTGTAAAAAGCTTTCATGAGATCGAGTGCAGCCTCCCGCTTCGCTCCGCTTAGTTCGGAGGAAAGGCCGATGCCAAATGTATAACCGCCGGCTATCGAAGGTTGTTCCCCCTTCTTCAATGTGGGAAAAGGAATAACACCTACCTCATTTTGAAAATCCGTAGGAGCAGCTGCGCCGGCAAATAAATTGATATCCCAGTTTCCGTTTAGATACATCGCAGCCTTGCCGCTCGTAAATAGTCCCACCGCATTTTCTGTGGATAACACATTCGATTTCGTGCTGAAGGCACCTTCTTTAATCCATTGCTCCAAGTGCTGAAAAGCCTTTAAATAGGCCTCATTCTGAAAGCTGGCTTGATCTTCACCAGTGATCAGCTTCTCGATCAACTCGGCGCCGGCATAACGATCCATTAAATAATGTGCAAAAATTCCTGCGGGCCAACGATCCTCGTTGCCAAGTGCAAATGGAATATACCCTGCCGACTTCAGCTTTAGTATGGCAGCATCAAGCTCTTGCAGCGTTTCTGGCGGCTTCAAACCCAGCTTTTCGAATATGGTTTTATTAAAATATAAGGGTTCAGCATTCCCTTCAATAGGCAAGCCATAAATATGGTTGTCAAAGGTCCAGAGATCCAGATCCTTGAATTGATTGGTCAGCGCATTCTCCCTGACGAAATCAGTCAGATCAATCAGGCGCTTAGAGCGCACATATGGCTCAATTTCCGCTCCACCGAACAAAACAAACATATCTGGCGGGGTGCCAGTAACCATCTCGTTCTTCAGCTTTTGATCACGGTGCAACGTCTGATCTAAACCTTCAAAGTTAACTTTCACATTTGGATGTTCTGACTGATATTTGTCCACGATATCTTCATAAATAGTCAACAATGGCCGATCATGCTCTTTAATCCAGAAATGACGGAAAGTTAATGTGATTTTTTCTGGTGAATCATCTTCAATGGGTTCTTGCTTTCCTAAAGTTATAAATAAAACAGCACCCGAAATCAGCACTAGATATAACCACATCCAGCCCCATTTCAATAACCATTTTTTGATAACAATCTCCCCCTTCTTTCCGCACGGTCGATTACGGCAGTATTTTTGGTATTCGGATTCGGATGGTTGAACCAAAGCCGGGGGAAGAACACACTAGTATGCCGTATGGACTGCCGAATCGAATATTCAAGCGTTCATGCACATTTTTAAGCCCCACGCCGCTATCACTGTATTTCTTCTGAGCACTTCCCTCGTTATCCCAAAGACTCATCATCTTGGCAAGGTCAAAGCCGGGGCCGTTATCTTTTACGATAATGATCATATCCGTGCCCATTTCATAGGCCGTAATCTCAATGATCCCTGGGTCCTCCATCTGCTCAATCGCATGATACAGCGCATTCTCAACAATCGGCTGAACAATCAGCTTTTGTGTCATGAACGTCTTAAGACCATCCGAAAGATCTATGATATACGAGAATTTATCTTCAAAACGAAACTTCTGGATATCCAAATAATGACGGACATGTTCGAACTCCATATGCAGCGGAATCAGCTCCTGATTCTGACTGATGCTGATTCGCAGCAGCTTGCCGAGTGAGATGACCATTTTGCTAATATCTTTATTGCCTTGCAGCACTGCCATCGAATTAATCGATTCAAGTGAATTATAAATAAAATGAGGGTTAATCTGCGCCATTAGCGCTTGCATTTCTGCTTCCTTCTTACGTCCCTGCTCAGTCTCCACCTGCACAAGCAGCTCATTGATCTGCGTACTCATCCGATTAAAGCCATCAATCAGCAAATCACTTTCATCATCAGCACGATAGGGTGTAGTGATCGGCGTAAATATCCCCTGCTTCACCCGCTTCATCCCGTTAACCGCACTATTAATACTATGAACGAGCCTCCGTACGAAATAGCGGTCGAACAAAATGGCGGACAACAGCGAAACAGTACTTAAAATAATCGCAATATTTCGGATGGATACAGATTCTGACGAGATTAGATTCATAGGTGTAATGGCTACTAAATACCAGGCTGCATTATGAGAAGGTAGGAAGGTTATAAGTGATTTTTCCCCCTGATAGTTGTCGATGTAATAGTCATGTTCTTTAGCATAATCATTTTGTAAAAAGGGGAAATCTGTGCGTTGTCCAATATGTTCACCGGATTTATTAAAAACGATATTTCCTAGCTTGTTGACCAGCAAAATATCCCCCTTCTTGAGGGTTGCTGCTTCCCAGAAAATCTGATCCAATAAATCAGGTTTTACATTAACAACCAGATATCCGATATCTTCGAGAGAATATGAATCTTTGATTACTCTTGCTTGTACAAGTACCGGATTGCCGGAGATCTCCGAGCCATTTTCTCCCGGTCCTGACCACACGGGCCGCCCTTCGGCGCCTACCATCGCGTCAAACCAGCTTTGTCTCTTTAAGTCCTCAAAGGACATCGATGCATTGTATTGATAAATTAAACGATCTTTACTATAAAAACTAAATGAAGTAATCATCGGATGATCAATAAGATAACTGCTAAGCTCTTGCTTTCGATCATAAGTGATTACAAAGTTCTTCTGCTTCAGTGATTGCTGAACAACCGGCTGCGTAATTTTTGAATTCGTGATCGAGGTGATTTCACTAAGCGCGAATTTAAGCTTTCGATCCGTTTCAAGCAGTGAAATCCAGTAGAAGTTGCTTGATTTTTTCTCCATTGCATTAGAAAAATTAACGTAAGTGACGATCCCCATCAGGATAACCGGAATAAAGACGAGAAGAATAATAGCGAACAAGATTTTACGGCGGAGTTTCATGATATTCCCCTTCCCCCTGCTGTCTCTGTCCTCTAGTATTCTTCACAAAACCGCCTATTCCCTGTAAAGATCAAAAAGTAAGATCAGCTCTTAATAGCTCCAGAAGTAAGTCCAGCAATCACCCAGCGGCTAAATAACAGGAATACAATCAGCAGTGGCAAGGTTGCCGTAAATGTTGCTGACATGATCATTCCGTAGTCTAGACCATCGCGATTGGAGAACAGCTGCTGGAGCGCAATTTGAATTGTGAAATGCTCTTGATTCTTCAGTACCACTAAAGGCCAGAAGAAGTCATTCCAAACGGTCATAAAGTTCAGGATACCTAGTGTTGCCATAGCTGGAGTAATGACCGGGATAGCGATGTTCCAGAAGATCCGGAAATGTCCGCCGCCATCGATCCGACCTGCTTCAATCAATTCCGTATGTACAGCTGTAGTGATATACTGCCGCATCCAGAAGATCCCGAAAGCATTAACCATCGCCGGAACAATAAGTGCCTTGAAGGAGTCTATCCAGTGGAGCTTGGCCATAATTACGTAAGTAGGTAATACACCAAGCTGCTGTGGCACAAATAATGTAGCAATTACAAAGTAGAACAGAAAATTTTTAAACGGAAATTCATATTTGGCAAAGGCATAACCTGCCAGTGTACAGAAAAACACGACTGATATTGTAACCATAGATGAGACAAATAAAGAGTTGCCCAAGGCTTGAAAGAAGTCTGTTTTGTCCAGTACCCGCTGAAAATTCTCAAAAAACTGGTCTCCAACCGTAAGTAAAGGTGGCACATGGAATACTGCGCCTCTGTCATTAGTGCCAACTACAAACATCCAGTAAAAAGGAAAGATGGACACGAGCGCACCAACAATCAGCAATAGATAAAATCCTAACTTGCCGATGATCCCTAGATCATCCGGATCTTTTTTAAATACACGCAGCGTACTCACGCTTTACCCCCTCCCGTATCTCCACCCATGCGATTTGAGACCAGCATATTGAGGACAGAGAAAATAATCGTGACCAGGAACAGCAAGACTGCCGTAGCTGCTGCCGTACCAAAAAATCCGTTGCGGAATGCTTCGCTATACAAATAAGTAACCATAGTGATTCCTTCCTGACGTGTAGATCCAGTTCCCGCTTGGCCCAAAAATACATAAGGCTCAGTGAACAGCTGCAAGGCACCTATAGTAGAAAGCAAGGTAACAAATACAATGAATGGCTTCAATAGCGGTAACGTTATAAACGTTAGCTGTTGTCTTCTGTTCGCACCATCAATACGAGCCGCTTCATATAGATCCGTAGGGATGCTTTGCAATCCTGATAGAAAAATAATGGCATTATACCCCGTCCAGCGCCACATTACCATCGTAGAAATCGCGATTTTAACGCCCCACCAACCAGAGTTGAAGGCCATACTATCTAATCCCAAGCCGTTTAGAATCCAGTTGATCATTCCGTTGTTGCCAAACAGTGTACTGAACACGAGCGTAACCGCAACGATAGACGTAATATTAGGCATAAAAAATAAAACCCGGAAAGTCTTCTTAAAGCGAGTCATCGCTGAATTCAGCAAAACAGCAATCAATAGAGCTAGTAATATCTGTGGAACAGTACCCATAAGGCCCATAATTAAAGTGTTGCTAAAAGAAATCCAGAAAGTCGGATCACTTGTGACCAGATCATAGTTTTTCCACCCTACAAATTTCATAGGATTCAGGGCATCCCATTTAAAGAACGAGAGATAGATCGTGAAAAAGATCGGATATAGTCCAAATATCGAGAACAGAATAAAAAAGGGCGAAATAAATGTGTACGCAGTGATGCGGCTCCTTCTTTGTTCAGTTAAAAAGCGGCGCTTGCTCTCGGCATGCGGACTTGAAATAACAGGTTGTGCCATGTCACACCTCCAGGTAATCTAACGTGTAAATCCGAATTCACAGAGAATGTTTCACTCTATGAATCCGGACCTTCTAGAAATTGAATTTCAAAAGCTTGAAATCTTAGCTGCGTTCAGCCAATGTTTTCGCTTGTTTTACTGCTTCGTTCCATTCTTTGGTCGGATCTGCTTTTTTCTCCAACACATTTTTCAATGCGTTTTTGAAGAAAGTATCGGTTTGGTCATGAAGCGGACCGTAGTATACAGGTTTTACCCGGTTTGCTGCTTTACCGAATTCTACAGCGGTTTGTTGTCCACCGAAGAAATCATCTTTGAAATCTACGAATGCAGGATCTTCATACAGGGCAGGAATGGAAGGCATAAGTCCTTTGGTTTTGAAAGATTCCAGTTGGTTTTCCTTGTTATCCATCCATGCGATAAAGTCATAAGCTTCTTTCGAGTGTTTTCCTTCTTTTGGCAGCGTCAGGAACGAACCACCCCAGTTACCAGCACCTTCAGGGAGCTGAGCAATTTTCCATTTCCCAGAGGAGTCTGGAGCATTACTCTTAACATTTCCTGCCATCCAAGCTGGTCCCATAACTACTGCAAATGAACCGTCGTTCATACCTTGACCCCATTCAGGAGACCAGAGCATAACATTGCTGATCCAGCCTTCTTGAATACCTTTAACCGTGAAATCATAAGCTTTTTTGACTTGCGGATTGGTATCTCCAATAAAGCTGCCATCAGCTTTGCTGAAATAGATTTCATCAGCAGATTGGTCACGCAAAGCATTAAAGGTAAGATCCGTAAGGTCTACAAATGGTTTGCCTGTTTTTTCTTTGAAAGCTTTGGCAACAGCTGCGAACTTATCCCAAGTATCAATAGCAGCGCCGAATCCTTCGGAATCACTTGGCAGTCCAGCCTCTTCAGCCAAATCTGTGCGGTAATATACGACCGTTGGGCCGATATCTGTTGGAAGACCCAGCTGGAAGCTGCCATCTACGGAAGATGCTTGTTTCCATTTCCAATCCAGATAGTTGGCTTGAATATCTTTGGCACCCAGATCATTCAGGTTATAGAACTTGTCCTGAGCGTTGATGAAACGTTCCATGAAACCGATTTCAAGTTGGAAAATATCAGGTGCACCCGATCCGGCCGACAAAGCAGTGGTCAAATTATTATGGTGAGCGGTTTGGTCACCGGTATTTTGCACTTTGATCGTAATGTTTGGATGTTCCTTAGTGTACTCCTTCGCTAAATCCTCGTAGTTCACGTTGCCCAGCGTCCAGAAAGAAAGTTCGATTTTCTCAGCCGGTTCTGTTCCCTCATCTTTAGTGGGTTCACTAGTGCTTGCTGCGTTGTTACCTGTATTTTTGTTCGATGTGTTGTTGTTCTCGGCGTTGTTGCCTCCGCATGCTGCCAGTGAACCTACGAGCATGATAGCGACTAACGATAGCGCCAAGTGTTTTACTTTATTCATTCCCCTGTACCCCTTTCAAAGGTTTCTCTTACAAGAATTAGTGTACAGGGTTTAAATTCTTTTTTTGAGGAGGTAAACTTCCGATTTATGGTGGAAATAATTACGAAACGCGGAAAAGCTCAAACAAATATTTCGTACAGGCCTATACCTGCTAAGGAGGGAGTATAGAATTTTGTCCAATTATGTTCCTCACAGGATACATGTACTTCATCTTAAATTGGATTTCTTGTGCTTCCGCAGGTATACTATTTTTATTTCTTACTTCATTACATGATCAAAGGAGTTATTCCCCATGCCAATTAATCGCCCGCTGCTAACCGACAGCGATTTCCAAGAAGCCGTTGACCGCAAATTACCTGTTCGTGTATTTCAGGACGATCATTTAGTAAATTCAGGAGCTACCGTTGTCCGCTTCACTGATTTCGATGTTGTTATTCAATCTAGAGTTAGTGATCTGACTTACTACTCTCGCAAGAGCTGCGAATTTTTTGAGGTCAGACCCTAAAGAAAGCCGGAATGCAATGATCTCTAAGATCATCGCGTTCCGGCTTTCTTTAACAAACATAGGTTATAGCTTTCATACTTAATTTTTGTTGTAGGTGCTGTACACTTTCATTTTCTCATTCAGAACTTCCTGGAAACTCATTCTCTTCTTGTCTGCTTTCCCTTGCTTGGGATTGACCACGGGTTGAGGTCTAAAAAACTGATGATTGTAAGCCATAAGATTATGTACGATCACATTCATTGGATTTCAACCTCCTTCCGTGATGTTCCTGAATTTTGCATTTCTGCTTAATTACTTACGGCTTATTTACCCAGCTTCGCCAAAATTTAAACAGTTTTATCAGATTCATATTAAAAAATGAAAAAGTGCACTCTTTACAATATGCTAAATACATCTTTGTAAATCACGTATGTCTTTCCACGAAATAAGTTTAATCTCCTCATTGATAATCAATTGCTTAATTTCAATATCATTTAGAAGACGATATTCCAATTCTCTTTCTGTATAACATTTCGTCATTGCTATTAATTGATCTGTTATTTTAGATGGATGTATAGTTAACTGTGTTATTCCAGGTTTTAAATTCTTTAACAATTCAGTTAATCTCATTTTCATTTTGCTATATTCCGCAGCAGGGTAAAAACAGTAAGGAAGAGAAATTATATCATCGATTAAGAAAATCCCCCTTTCTTTTGCTGAAGAAATTCTTTTTTGAAACAATCTCAACTGATCATTATTAAAAAAGGGTTGTTCTAATATCCTAATAGGTAAATTAAAGGGTAAGCGGTACTTTTCACACAAATCAAATATTATTTCTAAAAAATCTCGCCCAGTGTATAACCCCATAATACTCCCCCCATGACTATCCAGATGAGTTGGATCAATGTCTTGTACGATTGCACTTTGGATTTGCGATTCTAACTCTATTCTAATCTCGTCATCAGCAGCGTTTCTTTCCAGAAGAGTGGCATCTTGATGAAAATACCCTTCATCCGTAATTAAGCTACTCAAGATTTTTTCTTTGAATACTGGTTGATACGGATATTTCTCGCCGCTCGTTAGCGTTAGATGAATTCCAATATTCTTTATTCCTTTCCAATTAATTATCTTCATAGCGTCACTTGATTCTGTGCAAGGCATCATAATAGATGTAGATGTTATAGCTTTTCCTTCAAATAAGTTAACAATAGCTTCATTAGTTCCTTTAGTTATTCCGAAATCGTCGGCATTAATTATTAACAGACGGTCGTCAGCCGCAAAGCCTAATTTTCGAATCATAAACCTTCCCCCTATTACTGAATGATTTAACAAAAAGAAAATAAAAAATAAGGACGTAGACACCGTGAAGTGTTTGCGTCCTTATTGTGAATAGTGTGTTAAACCAATTATTCGCACCTTAGAGCAGTGGAAACCTTGAATCTAGCGTTGTGACGGGAACCTTGCTTTCCCCTTCGTTTCATTACTATGATCAATCCGACCGCGCATCAGTTCAAGCAAATATTCGGGATCTGAGTTCGTATGCAGCATTTGGAGTGCAGTTTTTGGTGCAAAACCTTCAGCCACACTATGTGAAATCAAGGCTTGCAGTGGATTAAAATAACCTCGAACATTCAGCAGCCCTATAGGCTTCTGATGAATACCAATCTGCATCCAGCACAGAATTTCAAACAGCTCATCAAAGGTTCCAAGACCTCCCGGCAAAGCAATAAAAGCATCCGCCATACCGCTCATTACCGCCTTACGTTCATGCATACTGGAGACCTCAATCAAATTCGTCAATCCGGAGTGTCTGATTTCATCTTGAAAAAGATCCACTGGCATAATTCCTACAGCTTCGCCGCCATTCGCAAGTACCCCGTCCGCAACCTGTCCCATAAGGCCATTCCGCGAACCTCCATAGACCAACCTACAGCCTTGTGCCGCTATATGATAACCTAATTCCCTAGCCATTTCCGTATATTCAGAGTTAAGACCTGGATTCGATCCGGCAAACACGCATATTGTAAAAGCCATTCCTATCACTCCAGACTGGTTATTATGGTGCAATTGAGATTAATTCACTTATTGTACCTCAGAATATTAATATAGGTGTTAAATGAAAGTCATCTTTTTGTCTGTAATGTTAATTGGTACAGCGTACTATTCCACTCCGCAGAAAGACCTAGAGCTTTAGCCAAAGCTGCTGCTGGAACTAGCGAAGTATAGCTTACTTTAATGGATTCTGCTGACGGTAATGAAATTTTCTTCCCAGCTTTCGTCAACGTCAGTTCCCCCTCCAAAGAGAGGGTATATCCCAGACTTTCTGCTACATCCCTAATCGGTACTTTTACACTACCATCCTTAAAAATAGCGGACTGTACGGAGTCAATTTTTTGACCATCTACAATTACAGTAACAGGCTTTAAAATAGGAGATATAGCAAAAGGACGTGAATCAACAGCACTAATTCCGAGTTGACCAAACATATTCGTTCCCCAAGCCACAGCTGTACCATCCTTCAGGACTGCATACTTACTATTCTCACCCTTGGCAAAAGAAACAGGATCACTTAGTCCTTTTATTAACTTAGGCTGCGTAAAAACCAAACGGTTGTCGGTTGTAGGTTGGGTACTCCAAGTCCACACGGTGCCATCTTTTTTAACAGCTACAAAGTTGCCTAAATCCAGCGTAAGTTTCGAGATCGATTTTACGGCTGTAATCTTTTGCAGACCTTGTAGTGAGGTACCAGCTTTCCATACCCAGTATTCTCCTTTTTTATTGGCAACAAGGTTGAACCCGTTTTTCGTCTGGACAGATACAATATCCGTAAGACCGGGCATCTTGCTCATCGTGACTTCGTTATAATTATTGCTGTCAATTGTTCCCCAGACGCTCCCGCTCTCGGTTAAAGCCAGTATACTGCGATCGCTCATGGAAACAGACTTCACATGGTATAAATCCTTAACTGGGGTCGGTTTCTTCATCACGTTCGTGTTCTCTGTTTGCGGGATAGCACTCCAAATCCACAGGGTACCGTTAGTTCGAATGGCGGCATGATAAATACTGCTTCCGATCCACTCCACTTCGCTTAAACCCTGTACCTTAGTGGCAGCAGGCAGCTCTGTATAGCCCACATCTGAAGCTTCTGGAGGATTCCACTGGAGAAGGCTTCCATCGTTTCTCAAAGCTAATGCACTATGCAATCCTGACGTTATACTAACCACATCTGTCATTCCAGAGATCCCTTGAGGAAGCAGAACCTTGTGTTGTTTAGCACTTGCCCCATTGCCAGCTTCTGCAACACTCTTATCCCGATAATCTCCCCAAGCCTTAACCGTGCCGTCATCGTTCAGCGCTACATAGTACGCTTCGCCGATCGCCAGCTGTTTCGTATGTTCAAGCCCAGCTATTTTATGGGGAGTAATCGTCCAACCCTCAGGCCCGGCGGTACCATTAGCAAATTGACCAAAAACATTACTCCCCCATGACCAAACAGTTCCATCAGTTCTCACTGCGAAGGAGCTTCCACCCCAGAAACCAGGCGAAGCAACAATCTCCTTAATCCCACTCAACTTCGCAGGTGATGGAGCTGCACTTATAACTTGAGGGACAGACAATGCAGTCACCAGAGTTGAACAAACCAACAAACTAAGCAGCCTTAGCTTCCTTGCAAATAAGTGCATCTTGATTTTCCCTTCTTATGATATTATTGTAATTATTATTTCTATTACACTAAGACGCTATAAAGCTGACAAAAGTTGTAGTTTATCTTAAATCCCGGGATTCAGATTGGTTTGAATTATGATATAATTACGCTGCCTTAGATCTGCTCTTATTCAACCGCAATACCGGAACCAAATGATCATGGAGGGAAATCATGCTTAAATTTATAGGTATTATGATGCTTTTCAGATTAGTGGGCAACCCTTTTCTGGCTTTATTCATCCTGCTTGTTATCTTGTATTTCTTAGATCGGCGATACGTGGGGATCTTCCCTAGTATTACAAAGCCCTTCAAACGAGTGCGGCAAATCTCCAAGCTGCGCACAACGGTATCTTTGAATCCAAATGATGTTTCTGCTAAATTTGATTTAGCCCGGAATCTGTCAGAACGTAAAAAGTATAAGGAAGCCAAAGATATTCTGCTACAGATCGAAGACCGTTACGAACAGTCTGCCGAATATTGGGTAGAGCTGGGTCATGTGAATCTTAAGCTGGGCGCTTTGGAAGAAGGCGAAGATCAGATGCTTCGTGGTCTAGAAATCAACCGAAAGGCCCAATATGGTCAGCCATATCTTCGGTTAGCGGAAACCTTTCGCCATACAGATCACGATAAAGCGTTGCATTACGTTACTCAATTTCAAGAGATTCAGTCTTCCTCTAGTGAAGCCTATTATTTAGCCGGCTCCATGTACAAAGCACTGGGCAGAACTGAGGATGCTAAACGTGCTTTCGACGAATCCACCGCCATCTACCGTTCGCTACCCAAATATAAAAAACGGCAAGAACGCGGCTGGGCGTTACGTAGCTTTTTTGCCAAGATGAAATAACCTTTGCACTTATATTTCAACCAAAAAACCTCTAGCCGCCTATTTATTTAGGCGAACACTAGAGGTTTTTTTGCTGTGTAGAGTGATTACATGTTTACATCTTGTTTAGTGGGTTCTCCACTTTGTTTGACCGCAAATGGCCACCAGTTCCCACGGCCGAAGATCCGTACCATAACAGGGACAAAAAATGGCAAGAAGATTAGCGCATACAAGGCCAACCCTACGAGCACCACTGTTGCAATCTGCATCATCGACAATACGCCTGAAGGATACATCGATGCGAAGGTGCCGCCCAAAATAACTACCGCTGAAAGAATGACTGTTCCCATATTGCGCATGGCATGCAGGATCGCTTCTCGAACATCCCATGTTTTATATTCGTTAAAGCGGGCCATTAAGAAAATACTATAATCTACACCAAGCGCAATCAGCATAACAAAGCTGAAGAATGGCGTTGTCCAGGTAATCCCTTCAAAGTGCAGAAGGTGAACGAATATAGCCTCTGTAACACCCAATGCCGAAAAATAAGTAATCAAAAGAGAAATAATAAGGTAAATCGGCATTACGATTGAACGAAGCAGCAACACCAAGATGATGAAGATCCCACCCAGCATTAAGATTACTGTACGTGTGTAGTCTTCGTTGGAAATATTACGCAAATCGTTCTGACTGCTTGTAACCCCGCTGATTGCAGACTCCGCATTTTCCAGTTTCGTTCCTTTCACTGCACGATCTACTGCTGCTTGAATATCATCAACACTGTCGATAGCTTCTGAACTATATGGATTCTCAGTGAATACCACATCCAGCGTCATCACCTTACGGTCATCAGACAAGTAGGTATCGAATACCTGCTCTATGCCTTCAGCTTCAAGAGCCTCAGCCGGTACAAAGAATCCACTCAGCTCATCATCCTTAGCCGCTTGAATCTGATTCAAATAATCTTGTGCGGAACCCAGCCCACTGGTAATTTGTTTCAAGCCGTTTGCACTGTCGCTTAATCCAGTAGTTAAGGCTCCTATCTGCCCTGTTAATTGACCAAAACCATCCGCAAGCTGCTGCTGTCCGCCTTGCAATTGATCTAGGCCACTAGTAATGGATGGAATTTTATCTACGATCTGTCCTTGGCCTGTTGCGGCTTGCTCCAGCCCAGATTGCAGCTGACCGATGCCCGCAACGAGCTTAGCTAAACCTTGTGCGAGTGCGCTTTGCCCTGCCGAAGCTTTGGCATAACCAGCATTCGCCTCGTTTAAGCCTGCTGCTGCTCCTTTAAGCTGCTCTGAGATCTGCCCGAGACCCGCCGCCAGCTGCGCTGCCCCAGTACCACTCTGCGTTACGGTGCCTTTAATCGTCAGGTAATTAACATCCTGCAGAATTTCCGGATAACTGCTCTCAAGACCCGTAAAAGAACCATCCAGTCCCTTCAATGCTTCTGCCACACCTTGCAGCTGCTGCGGAAGCTGCCCAAGCCCTTGATCCAACGCAGTTAAACCGCTGCCGATTTTTTTATAGCCCTCCAGCAGCTTCGTATTGGCATCCGCAAGCTGCTTAGCACTAGCAGCTGCCTGTTGAAGTCCTGCTTTGATCTCTCCTGCACCTGCTGAGCCGGTTTTTATTCCGTTCTCAATACGTGCCAGCCCATCACCTAACGCGACGATACCATCTTTCAGCTCTGCTGTGCCTTCCGTCAGCTTAGCGCTGCCTTGAGCAGCCTCTGTAAGCTTAGGTGCATTTTCACTCAGCTGTTTACTTGCTTCAGACAATCCCGTTTGAATCTTGGTCAGTCCCTCACTGGTCTGATCCAGACCGTCAGATAAAGTCCCCACCTGATTCGGGATTAAGAAATCACTGATCAGCTCTCCCGTTGGACGAGACATGCTGCGCACCGATTTTACGCTGTCCACTTTTTCCAGCTCGCGGCTGATTTTTTCTGCAAGTCCAAGATATTCTGAAGTATCCATCCGGTCATCATTTTTGATTACGATCTTGCCAGGCATGGATTCACCCGGCCCGAAACTATCCGAAATGATGTTAAATCCTTTTACCGAGGCATATTCTGAGCCAATTTCCTCCAAGCTGTTGAAGGACAGCTTTCCGCTATAGGTAACAAGGAACGGAGCTACGATTACTGCAACAATTAGCAGCGCGGCCCATGGTCTTTTTAAGGAAAAAGAACCTGCTGCTCCCCAAATACGGCTCTCACTGTGCTCCAGCTTGCCGCGTGAAGGCCAGAAGAGCTTTTTGCCAAGTACCGCCATAAAGAATGGAACAATGGTTACAAGCGCCAGCAGCATAACCGCAATCCCCACGGCAACGGCTACCGCCGAGCGATACAGAATGAATTTGGATAATCCAATCGCTACAAAACCTACGAATACCGCAAGTCCGGAATAGAACACCGTCCCGCCAGCCTTACGATAGGTTGCAATAATAGCACTTTTGGTATCTTCTGCTGTCATCATTTCTTCTTTAAAACGACTGATCAACAGGATACAATAATCCGTACCAATCCCGAACATGACCGCAACCATAAAGATTTGAGTAAACGTAGATAATGGAAAATCATAACGGTCTACTAAAAAAGCCACAACAGACTGAGAAACAATATAGCTGAGTCCTACGGTCAGTAGCGGAACAAACGGTGCCACGAACGAACGGAACACCACGAACAGGATAAGTAAAATAAATACTACCGTAATATATTCCGATTTCTTAAGCCCGGCTTCCGAGCTAGCAATCATATCCTCAGTAATCAGACCCTCACTGGTTAAATAATGATCCGCCTTAACATCTGAGAGTAATTCATCCACTTTATCAGGAAGTGCGGTGACAGACTCTCCTCCGCCTTTGATAGACAAAGCCACCATAATCGTCTTGCCATCCTTGGCAATCAACGTATCCTTAAGTTCACTTTGTGAAAAAGGATCGGTGATGGAACCAATCTGCAGCGTCTCCTTATTCGCAGCCAACTTCTCAACACCCTGCTGGATACTGGCTGTTTCATCGGCTCCGATTCCCTCAGGATTATTGAATACAAGAGCTACCTGATGCAGTGTCTCTCCGCCCTTGTCATTCGCCGCTTCCTTTAAGATCTCTGCCGCTCTAGAAGAGGAATAGCCATCAGGTACAGTAACCTGCCCCTTCTCACGTACAAGATCAGAGAACGAAGGGGCCGTCATGACCAAAACTACGGCCACAGCGAGCCAGATTGCGATAACCGCCCATCTTGCTTTTAGAATCGTCTTCATGGATTCTTCCCTCCATCATCATTCTGAATTAAATTCGCCAGCTTCTCGAACATCATGACGAACATTTCAATATCCTTCTCTTCAAAATGAAACAAATACGGGGAAATCACTTCATGTACCTGCGTCTCCGCTGCTTCAAAAACTCTTTTCCCGTGCTCAGACATCGATAAATACACCTGGCGGCGATCATTCTCGTCACGAGTTCGCTCGATAATACCCGCATGCACCAATCTGTTGATGATTGCTGTAATGGAGCTTTTACCCACGCAAAAAGATTCAGCAAGATATGTAGACGTACATTGTTCCTGAGCATTAATCAACCGAAGAATTTGATACTGATCATTTGTTGTCTCCGCAGCAATACTATCTTTAATTCTTGCTGCTACTTGTCTGGTCACAATCAAATAAGCATCCATGTAGCGATTGATCCAATGTTGCACTTCGTTATCCAAAGCTTCCTACCTCCAAAATATAGTTCAACTGTCGAACAGTTTCATTGTCAAACTATAATACCTGCCTTTATAAAAGTCAATTGGCTTTTTTTCGGGCATTTAAAGGCGAAATGCACAAAAAAACAGGCCGAGATTTCTCCCGACCTGCCATTTTATGACCTCCAAAGACTTTTTAGTCCTCATCCTCGGTCTCTTCAACTTCGTATACACATCTTAACATTTCAATTCCGGCTGCATTCTCTCCTAAGCTGTACACCATGAAACCTAGACTGCGATAAAAATCTGCGGCGATTTCATCCTCAGTCTCAGCTACCAGATAACGCGGCTGACGAGAAGCGAGCAGCTCCAGAATCATCCCCCGTGCATAACCTTTCCCTCTATTCTCTGGCAATACGGCAATATGCCGAATGTCCAAAGAACCGTCTTCGGTTTCTTCGAAGCCTACAAGACCAAGCAGGAGTTCTTCTTCTTCCCAGCCATATAACTGCAGCCCGGCTTGTTCGTTGTACTCAGACGAAGTCTGCTCCAAAGCGTTGGGGTCATCAATGACCGCATACGTCAACAGCTCGTTCACCTCAGGCGAACCAATAAGGGATTTAAGATCTACCAACATTGTTCACATTCCTCCTTCTCTGTTGCTTCTGTACCCGATTCGAAACATACCGTAACCTGTCCATATCCCTAACATGTTTAACAATAAATCATCAATATCAAAGCTTCCCACATGCAGCAGCATTTGCAGAGACTCCAAAAGCAGGATGCAAGGAACAGCATATAAAGAGATTCTTATCCAAGAAATTGGCCGTGTCTTTGCAAGTGGAATTAGTATACCAAATGGAATAAACACAACAACATTTCCAAGCAGATTCACAAACCGGCTGATCAGCGATAACCCGTTATTCATGTCGAAATAAAGTGACACCGTACGTAATGGGATCAAATTGTACTGAAGCGGGCCACCTGTATGAATCTCACGCCCAAAACCGATGAACATCCAATAGATAACAGTAGCACTATACAGAGTCAGCCCTATCCGTGTCAATGCTCTCAGCTTCCGTAAACTGCTAGATTCTCTAGATCTACGAACGATCAATTGCCCGGTTTAACTTCTATAATTTCAATGCTTCCATCTTTTTTACCCACAATAGCCATAGCTGCAATTTCGATAAATAGGCCGTGTTCTACAACTCCCGGAATACTTTGGATGGCCAGTGCCAGCTTCGGTGCGGACTCAATCGCTTCGAACCGGCAGTCTGCGATGTAATTGCCGTTATCTGTCTTGTACAGCTCTTCTCCACTACGACGCAATTCAGGATTGCAACCCAGCTTGGCAAGTTCAGCCACAGTCCATTCCCATGCAAAAGGAACAATTTCTACAGGCAGCGGGAATTTGCCGAGTGTATTTACCACTTTACTCTCATCGGCGATAACGATCATACGAGTACTGTTACTCGCAACAATTTTCTCCCGAAGCAGCGCGCCGCCGCCGCCTTTAATAAGCTGTAGACTACTATCCAGCTCGTCCGCTCCGTCAATGGTCAGGTCCAGACTATCAATATCTCCAAAAGCTACGATTGGAATCCCAAGTTCACGCGCCTGTTCTTCGGAAGCACGGGAGGTTGCTACAGCGGTAATCTTTAGACCTTCACTGACGCGCTCACCAAGTCTGTTGATCGCCCAATAGGCAGTAGAGCCAGTGCCAAGGCCGATCTTCATGCCATCTTTTACAAATTCCACTGCTTTTTCCGCGGCTAATTGTTTAACATTGATACTCATTTTATTACCCCCATGTTATCCGTTATAATGATCTATGATGATGTTGAAATCACCTATTGTTCAGGAGGATTCCGGATGAGAACCGAAAACCAAATTCAATCTAAAATCAACGAATTGACACTGCAGCGCAGATCTCTGGAATCAAGATTAGCTTCATTAACAGAAGACAGTCCACAGCAAGATAACCTACAAACTCAGCTCACTAGAGTTGAAGATATGATCATGATGCTGGAATGGGTGCTTAATGCACCCGTAGGGAAATATCATGCCTAAGTGCTGACTGGCATCCATTATTTTAACAATCAATGTGCCTGAAGCTGTGTTTAACATAAAACGCGATTGCTTCCGGCTGTTTGATTCTTTTTTATATCCAAATTTG
This sequence comes from Paenibacillus sp. FSL R5-0636, assembly GCF_037974255.1. Classification (NCBI taxonomy): domain Bacteria; kingdom Bacillati; phylum Bacillota; class Bacilli; order Caryophanales; family Paenibacillaceae; genus Paenibacillus; species Paenibacillus sp. FSL R5-0636. The sequence continues at coordinate 2,952,960 of NZ_CP150232.1, read as the reverse complement.
TATTATGCTTTGCGCAGAGCAAAAAATCAATATCTTTCACCCTACTCTATGTATATTGTAAATTCACTGCATCCTCTAGATTGAGAACCATCTCTTTTTCTGTGTGATTAGCCGTCCTGTGTAAGTAGGCTTTATGCTCAGAATACGCATTCAAAGGCATTGGCCTACTAATCTTGTCAAGCATATTACGCTCAACATCGGCCAGTAAGTAATCACCTTTACCCGCAGCAACTCTGCACAGAATAATCATAGCTACAGGCTTGTTCACAACAACCGCTCCATTCGACCGCGCAAATACAGTGTATTGAAATAACGGAATGGCCTCAGGTTCTTCAACACCAGCTGCACTAGATTGGTCAAAGATAGAATACATAAGGGAAGGATCACTTGATGCAGTACCGAGTTTCTTCTGATTAGACACCAACTTGCTGTTCTGGTAGGCAAGGAATCCCGCTGCTGCCAGCACAAGCACAAGTAAAATAAGCAATATCGCATACATCATCCCATCCCCACCCCCCACTCCAAAATAACAATTCCGGTTATATATTATCATGGAGGGAGGCCTAAGCCAATCTTATATTATCTGAAATTCAGCGCATACAGGTAATACTGGTTCTATAAAGTTATTTTGAAATATTCAAAATAACAGTTGAAACTTTGATTTGCATGTCTCATAATGTAAATATGAATGTTGCTTGTCAATCCATATGGAAATCAAGGGAGGAAATTTAAAATGAAGTTTTTCTTGGATACCGGAAACATTGAAGAAATCAAACGTATTACTCGCCTGGGACTAGTGGATGGCGTAACGACTAACCCTTCGCTGATCGCTAAAGAAGGAAGATTGTTCAAGGATGTTATCAAAGAAATCGTTGCAATCGTTCCAGGACCTGTAAGCGCAGAAGTAATCGGACTTACAGCAGAAGAAATGCTCAAAGAAGCATACGAAATTGCTGAATGGGCTCCAAACGTTGTAATTAAACTCCCTATGACTGAAGATGGCTTGGAAGCTTGTTATGAGCTTACTAAAAAAGGCATCAAAACTAACGTTACACTAGTATTCTCCGCGGCTCAAGGTTTGATGGCTGCTAAAGCAGGCGCAACTTATATCTCTCCTTTCGTAGGTCGTCTGGATGATATCGGTGTTGATGGAATGAAGCTGATCAAGGATCTGAAGACTATCCTGACTAACTACAACTTGAAATCCGAGATCATTGCAGCAAGTATCCGCAACATTGCACATGTTGAGCAAGCAGCTATTGCTGGTGCTCACATCGCTACAATCCCAGGCTCACTTCTGCCAACCCTCTGGAAGCACCCGCTGACAGATAACGGTATTGAACGTTTCTTGAAGGATTGGGAATCCGTTCCACAAGCCTAAGAATATCTTTTATTCTTTTATCAAGAGGGCTATCCCACAAGCTGCGGCAACGCAGCTTAGGGATAGCCCTTTTTTCCATCCAGAGACATTGCAGAGGTTTGGCGAACACGTTTCGGCCAGATCGGAGGAATTATCTTCTCTGTATCTTTAACGCCTGGTTCTCCCTTTCCCCCCTTACTCGGAGTTACCGCAAATAAGGTCAGCAATCCACCAATTGCCCCTACTGTAGCCATCAACGCGAACAATACCCAATGCCCACTGCTTAACAGCAGCGATACCACCGGCGGTCCCAACGCTACCCCTATAAACCTCATACTACTATAAAGAGCGGTTATCGTGCCGCTGTTCTCCTTCTCAATCCCCTCCGTGATTAAAGCGTCCATACAAGGAAGTACAATCCCGATTCCAACACAGCCTAAACCCATAAATCCTACTAAAAAATAAATGCCTTTGTTGAATCCCGCACAAATCATGGCCGCAGTCAGTAACACCATTCCTCCAAAGCCAAGCCATTTCATTAGCGTTTTATTCTGACCAATGATCTTTCCTGTGCCATAGGAGGACAGACATAAGAGGGCAAGCGGTATCGCCAGCACAAACCCCTTCGTCGCCCCGTGCATTTTATATTTAGTTTCCAGCATTTCTGATAAATAGAATTGGACACCAAAGGTCACAAACATACAAATGCCGCCTATGGCAAAAATAGCATACAGCCAACGCCCTTTTTTACGTAAAACACTCACAATTCCAGCTAAAAACGCTCGGATTTCCTGTTTCTCAGGTTCATCCTTCGCTTCGGGCTTTCGGACGAGAAATAAAACTAACAAAAATGAAATTAGACATAGAATGGGAATTGCAATAAAAGGAGCAAACCAGAGCCATATCCCAAGATAGGCACCAAGAATTGGACTGAGTACTTTACCAAACGTATTGGAGGTCTCAATGATTCCCAGACTCTTGCTCACATCCTCTTCTTCCTTGAACAAATCGCCTACAAAGGGTATTACAATTGGAAAAGCACCCGCTGCACCAATTCCTTGCAACAGACGCCCCGCTAAGATCACCCAATAAGCGCTAACCCCCTTCATAAACCAAGCAGCTACCACGCAGACGGCACCACCAATTGCGGCAATGATTAAACTAGGAAGAATAACCTTCTTTCGCCCAAAACGGTCTGACAGATAACCTGCAATAGGGATCATTACAATTGCCATCAATCCATACACGGTAATCAGCATACTGACTTGAAAAGCACTAATGCCTAGTTCTTTGGAGATCTGCGGCAGAATAGGCAGCAGCATGGAGTTACCGAGGGTCATTATTAGTGGGATTGATGCTAAGGCAAGCAGATCCCATTTTCTTTCCTTCATGAACTGACCACCTTTGTCATTGTGTACAACATTCTTTATTGTGGTTTGTTCGCCCTTCTTTATTCATGAAAACAAAAAAACCGTCCCTCCGCTGCTGCGAAAAGGACGATCTTAAAATGAAGAGATCTATGGTTACAGCGATCCGGCGCTTAAAGATGCCACATTAGCGGACGGAATAAAATGACTAGGTTCACCCAGGCTAAAAATATGCAGTAAGTGCATAGCCCGAGTGCAAGCCGTATAAAACAATTTGCGTTCACTTTCTCTGCCATATTGTTCAGCCGAGCCATCAAAGATGACGACCGCATCAAACTCCACACCTTTTGCTAAATAAGCAGGCAGAACCAGTGTCCCCTTCTGAAAATTCGGCGTTTCCTTTGTAACAAGTCTTACCGGCAGGCTACGATTCAGTTCAGCATGAACCCTTGCGCTTTCCTCCGCTGTTTTGCAGATGACAGCTACATAATGATATCCCTCAGAATGCAGCTTCCGGATATCCTGTTCTACAGCATTCAGAAGCTCCTTCTCGCTGGATACCACACTTAGCTGGGGTTCTTCTCCCCGCCGATTAAACGGTACGATTCGTTCTCCTCCAGGGATCATTGACCGCGTAAACTCCACGATCTCATAAGTTGAACGGTAGCTTTGGGTTAACGAGATCACTTCTGTGTTTTCTTCACCATATATACTTACGAGACTAGACAAATCCCCCAGTACCTCACCTTGTGCATAAATGGCCTGGTTCAGGTCGCCTAATACGGTCATTTTTGCTCTTGGAAACAAACGGCGCATGAACTCTAATTGGAATGGAGAGTAGTCTTGTACTTCATCTACAATCACATGGCGGATCAGTGTGTTGGTCCGGAAGCCTTGGCTTAACTCCTTCAGATAAAGGAATGGCGTAGCGTCTTCATAAGCAAGCTCGTTCACTCCAATAGATTCCAATGTCTGCTCACAGATATCATCCCACACCTCTGGTAAAGGATAATCACCATTGAGGCGCTCCATAAGTTCGCGATCTGTAAATAACGTGCTGTACAAGCCCTTAACGTCCACAAATCGACCCCGTTTAGTCCAACCACGCAGTGGTTTGAGCCGCTGGCTGACTACATAACGAGATAACACTTCTTTTTCGGTATCAAAATCGTCAAAGCTATCCTGCGAAGCTTTCTTCTTCCGGCGCAACATCTGATACGCACGGTGATAATCGCTGGAATCCAGCAGCTCGATCTGATCTTCAACCCACTGTGCATTTCTTTCCTCATGGGTAAAATCTGCGATCTTCTTAAGCAGCCAGCGGATCATCAAATCCACACGATTCGCAAGCTTTATGGCAGGATCGTACGCGTAGAATTGGCGTTCCATTTCTTCTTTACTGACCACTGCTTTCCCTTGAAACATTAAAGGTTTAAAAAGCATGCCCTCCTGTTCCAGCAACGTAGCATATCGCCGAATCACATCTAGGAAAGGTACAGACGATTTATAGGCAATGCCTTCTCTGCGTATAGCCACCTCAGGACCATCAGGAGCATTTAGTAGACTTTCGGTCTGACTAAAGACATCTTCGAGCTGGAATTCATGGCCAAGACGATGTTCCAAATACATTTGAAACGTTGTTTGCTGCATATTTTCTTCGCCTAGCTCCGGGAGCACTGTAGATACATAGCTGTTAAACAGCGGATTCGGTGAGAACAGCAGCATTTGATCTGCTGATAATACTTCACGGTATTTATATAGAAGATAAGCTACCCGCTGCAATGCAGCAGACGTTTTCCCGCTTCCCGCTGCTCCTTGCACAACTAGCATCCTGCTTTTGTCGTTGCGGATAATCGCATTTTGCTCTTTCTGAATTGTAGCAACAATACTTTTCATCCGATCGTCAGCGCTATGACTTAGCACCTGCTGCAGCAGCTCATCCCCGATCGTAACCCCAGTGTCAAACATAACTTCAATTACACCGTCAGCAATAACAAACTGGCGTTTAAGGTTCATTGTTCCGGAGACTAATCCTCCAGGTGTTTCATAAGCAGCGGGACCAGGGGCTCCGTCATAATACAGACTGGAAATAGGCGCACGCCAGTCATAAATCAAAAAGGTACCATCATCCTCCATCAATGATCCAATTCCTAGATAAATCTTTTCCAGCCCGCCAGTTGGTTCCTCGGTGAAATCAATTCGGCCAAAGTAAGGAGAGACAACCAGCTTTTTATATTTTTTCAGCGCTTTGCTTGATTGCAAATGATGACGTTCCCGTTCATTTAGGATTTGGGACTGTTGGCGAAGACTTGTTGAGGTTTCTCCCAAATCATCCGGGCTACTGAAGTTTACGGTTACCTCTTCCCAGAAGTCTTTCCGCATATCCACTACATCACTGCGATGAAGTCCAAGCTCCTCTGATAAATGGCGAATATGGGCTGACAGAAGTTTGGTTACTCCGTCAACCCGTTGCTGTTCCTCTTTCCACTGACTTTCATTGTTATCCACTACATTTCATCCCCTTTTGGAAGGTTGACATTCCATTTGAATCGTGATATGATAAATTTGCATATTTATGTTTTTAAATGCATGTTTATTCGATATCTTCTCATTTTAGCAATTACAAGTTGAGATTTCAAGTATTCTCTTAAATAGATGATCCGGTCCCTAAGGAACCGGATTTTTTTACTGTTACAAAGCTTATATGTTGCTCTTCACAAGGTTATGTTTAGGCTTCGTGCACAGATTCTTTCTCCTCTGCTATACGATTCATCTGATCGGCCACTTTATCTAAGCGCTCCAATTGATATCCGTAATCATAAATCGCCGCTGCCACAACATATAAACGCAGCTGACCTATTTTCTCTGCATTATACCCCAAAATCGCGGTATTCAGAAAATCATCATTGTCTTCTCCCAAGGGTTCGGAATCATTGGCATTGGGCTTTAATTTGTCTTCAAACTTAAGTAAGATGTGCTGATGATATTTGATTAAATGTTCCAAATGATTATCAAATAGAGCATCTGTATGTTCGGTCCGATCCGCCTGGAAATAATGCCGATCTACAGCCTCGAGAACATCGTAACCTTTTTGCAAAGAAGCTAACAGGTTCTTATACACAACCATTTGTCTAGTCTGGCTATACTTGGCCCGTTTTAACTGCTTCTGCTCCTCCTCAAACAATGCATACTTATCCGCCAACGATTTTATGGATGAATGTAAGGCATTTTTTTCATCACGAAATACACTTTCCTTCATCTCATGAGAAACCGCTGTTCTCAGCAATAAAGAGAGGCTTGAAAAAACATTCTCAATTTGCTTAATGTATTGCTTACGAGGTTTTGGAGGAACGACAATAATATTGATTAGAAATGCAGAAACAATACCTGTCAAAGTTAATAAAAAGCGATTAAGTGCGAATTGCCATTCACCCGAAGCCTCCATCACTGTTATTACAGTAACTAACGTAAGACTTATCGTATCCGCCCGGTTGATTTTCATACTGATCATAATGACTAGAATACAGACCAAACCGACTGCTATTGGGCTATTGGATAACAGCATCCCTCCGAGTAAAGCCAGAACGGCCCCCATTGTACTAGTCGTGAGCTGGTCAAGAAAATAACGCCAAGAGCGATAAATAGAGGGCTGCATAGCGAAAATCGCCGCAATCCCTGCACCCACGGCAGAAGGAAATTGAAGCATTACAGCTAAATACAGGGCTAGCGTAACGGCCAAACCTGTTTTAAATATGCGAGCTCCTAAAGCCAAACCTATCCCTCCTAAAAATTAGCCCACGCTACAATATGAACATCAGCGAACCCTCGTACTTCTAATTACCCCAGCCTGGAGTTGATGAATTTTAAGAACATTTAAGCTCTCACTCATGTTTCTTTCAGCTTTCAGGGAATACTAATCCGAGTAGTGCCTATCACATAACATACGAGGTGAGTGAATGAATAACCATATCAAAAGATTAATGACTTTCACAACCGTTATTTTTCTCAGCCTGTCTCCAGCTCTTGCGCCAATTGGAAGTGCTTCTGCTGAGAAAGTAACCCCCACAGCCACCGCACCTGGTGCCCACCCTTCAGAGAAAGGTCACGGTCACCATCCAGGAAAAGACGGAAAGGTTAGGGCTGGTGGACATTTCATTATTTTTGAAACGGCTAAACTGCTGGAAATGGATCGTACAGAGCTAATCAATAGCCTGAAAGCAGGCAAAACGCTCCCGCAGCTTGCTCTTGAGAAAAAAGGCTGGACGGAAGATCAATATATTCAGAAGCTCTGCGAATCGGCAAACCAACGGCTGGATCAAGCCATCACCGAAGGACGTCTGACAAAAGACGAAGCCCAAAAGCTTAAAGCAGGACTTCCTGCGATGCTGAAGCAAAGAATAAGCAAAATGGGACAATTCCAGGATCGCAAAACATCTGAACAACACGTGACGACCCCTTAACCAATCTTCTTCCACATAAAGACGGATATCTTCATGCACTATGAAAGATATCCGTTTTTGTATCTATCCTAATTCGTACGCGAGCTCTTGTAGATTTGAAATAAACAAATGGACAACATCAGCCAAGCGCCACTAGCCATATATCCCCCAATAACGTCACTCGGATAATGAACACCCAAATAGATACGACTCCAGCCAATCCCCACGGTCATGAATACAACGAACATTATTAATAAGACCCGTTCATGCCTCCGCCGCAGATGACGCCACAGTATAAAGGCAATAACGCCGTACAGAGAGAAGGCTGCCATTGAGTGCCCGCTCGGAAAACTATAACCAATCTCTTCGACAATACGATGTAAATTCGGACGTTCTCTGTGAAAACATAACTTCATTATTGTATTCAAGAGCTGTGAGCCTAATCCAACCCATAGGAACAAGATTAATTCAAACCGGTGTTTCAGCAAAAAATAGAGCAGTGCCATGGTAACGATAGATATGCCAATAGCGATCTTAGAGGAACCAATTAGAGATAAACCTTTGGCGAATGAGGTCAACCCCGGTGATTCCGCTGATTGTACCCAATCAATAATATAGTTATCAAAGGTTGATACCTTATTCATACTTACAAGGACAGCTATAACGGCGAAACACGCAGCAAAACCTAAAAAAAAGCGAAAAGCTCTAGACCAGTTCTGATAATAAAGCATAAATACCTCCATGTCTATTCTGGTGACTGTTGATCTCATTTCCAGTGAGGGACTAACCCATGTTATAATTATTGAAAGAAAAAAATTCACAGAAGATGGAGTGCTGCCAAAGTGGAGAGTTTAAAATTGCAAGAACGATTGTTGAACCAGTTCATTTCCACAAAGGTGCCTGTGACGATTTTTACGACGAATGGTGTGAAAATGCAAGGGCTCGTAACCTCGTACGATGCTTTCACAATCACTTTACAAGGTCAAGGTGATGGCAGGCAAAATGTGCTATTCAAATCTGCAGTATCCACTATTGTACCTCTTAAGCCCGTTTCGCTCAAATAGTCTTCTCCCTCATTCACCTCATCAACCAGATAATCACAGGCTTTTATTTTCAAAAAAAGGGAACACCGGACTTTATATCCGGTGTTCCCTTTAGCATTTCCCAAGATCACTTATTCACTCTTCAAGCGGAGTAACTTTATGCAGGAACAATTACGGGCTTCACACATACCGGTTTGGATACTTCAGCTGTATTTCCAGTAAATTCGAGTCGGCCACTAGCCGCTTCTATCGAAAATACAACCAGGTTATTCGCATCACGATTCGCTACTATAAGATAAGCTCCATCTGGTGTCAATGCGAAGTGACGTGGATGTCCTCCACGAGTAGATACATATTCAAGATGTGTAAGCTTAGCAGAAGCATTATCCACCGCATACACGGCAATATTATCAGCCCCACGGTTTGAAGCGTACAGATATTTCCCATCCTTGGAAATAGCGATTTCAGCGCATGTATTCTCTTCGTCAAAATCATCAGGCAGTGTCGGCACTGTATCTACAGTGTGCAGAGTGCCTGCGGCACTGTCATATGTAAACGATGTAATGGTGGAATCCACCTCGTTAATTACATAAGCAGACTTTCCGTCTGGATGGAAAGTGAAGTGGCGTGGTCCCGCTCCTGGATGCAACGCCGTATCACCATGTACCTCTAGTTTGTTGGTTTCTCTATTGATTCTATAGGCCCGAATTAAATCAAGCCCAAGATCAGATACAAACACATACTGCCCGTCCGGACTGAAAATAGCGGAATGGGGATGAGGGCGGTCCTGCCGTTCAGGATGTTGGCCATGACCTGAATGTACGGCCACATCAACTAATTGATCTGCAGCTTTATCTTCATTTAATTTGATCAAGCCAACACTTCCACCATGATAACTACATACAACCACGTATTCATCATTCAAATCTCTATTGATATGGCAGGTGGTTGTTTGACGATTGCCAGAGGCAGGCATGGAGGGAATGCGTTTCAGTTCACTCAATTTCCCGTCCTTTAGATCAATAGCAAAGGAAATAACCTCGCCTTCTTTTCCACCCTCACCATTCGGTTTTTCTCCTATAGCGTATAGACGTTTCTCTGCGGCATCTACATTAACAAAGGTAGGATTAGTTAAGCCCTGCACCGAATCCAGCAGCTTTAGCGTACCACCTGCAGCTCCATCGAATTCAAATACCTGCACTCCGCTTTCTGCGGCACTTGCATAAGAACCTGTAAACAGCAATAACTTATTCTGCTCATTCATCTCTATATTCCTCCTCAAAGTATTGCTACTTCACACTCATTAGATGTGATCATCTATATAATCTACAATTTTTAAACGTTAATTACAAACGATAAAGTTAGAAATGTACGAAACAATTCAAAAATGGGTCTTTCCAACGATTAACTGTTGTGATATAATGAAAGCGCTAACATTAGTCTTTTATTCCGTATAAAGGGGGAACATGAATGAGTAGCATCCTGCTGGAAGCCAGAAATGTGTACGAGGACTTCGAGGTGGAGACAGACATTCTGTTCTTTAAGGTCGGGGACCATGATTTGGTCATTTTTCACGGCAGAAACTATAACATAAAAAAGAGAATGACTGCCGAGCAATTAAATCGATTGTTGTCCAATTCAAGTTATTATCATGTGTACGGTGGCTGTTATGTCAACCTGAACAAGATCAGCTCTATCGCAGATGACTGCATTTATTTCGGTGAAATGGGCCTGTATGCTAAAAACGTACGTGTCCCAAGACGAAAACAAGAAAGCATTCGTCATCTTCTGAAAGGACTGAAGTAGACATCTTATTCCCATTAGCCGGAAGGGCATGTTACTGATGCCATTTCCGGCTTTTTGCTTTTTATTAATAGAAACTTAAAAAGATCCTGCCTTTTTTTATACTTTCTTAAGGTTTAGGATTAGGATTTCTGTTAAAGTTGTAAATAGACAAGCAACACCTATATTGAAGGGAGTCATTACTAATAATGGACAAAAAAGATCTGAATGGAAATGAGAACTTAGAAAACAACGGAACCACGGAAGAAGATTTGAACACTTCCGAGATTATCAATGAAGAGGTTGAAGTAGCGCAAGCAGCTGCTGAGGAACCTGTGAATACAACAAAAGCAGACAGTATTCCAGTAATGAACAAAGTCGGTGCGAACAACGCTACGCCACCTACACCTCCGACTGCTCCTAGAAGCAATAAAGCTTGGATGATTGCCTCTATCGTATTAGCTGCAGCACTAATCATTGTTCTGGTCGTCCAAAAAGACGACAGCAAAAAAGCTGTTGCAACAGTAAACGGAACAAAAATTACAAAAGAACAACTTTATGATAAATTGATCGAAGCAGGCGGAGAAAGCACGCTGCAATCTATGATTACTACTGAGCTTGTTGATCAAGAGGCTAAAAAAGCCAACGTAACTGTTACAGATGAAGACATCAACACTGAACTTGAAGATCTTAAAGCACAATTCGGCGGAGAGGCTGCCTTTAATGCTGCTTTGTCCCAAAGCTCAATGACTGTAGACGACTTGAAAAAGCAAATGCCGCTGCAAGTAAAGCTGCGTAAAATCCTTGAGCCACAAGTCACTGTAACGGATGATGAAATCAAAGAATACTATGACACAAATAAAGCTACTTTCAGTGAAGAAGAACAAGTTCGCGCTTCCCACATTCTCGTTGAGACTAAAGAAGAAGCAGATGCAATTCTGAAACAACTGAAAGAAGGCGCAGATTTCGCTACTCTTGCCAAGGAAAAATCCTCTGATACGGGTTCCAAGGATAATGGCGGAGATCTAGACTTCTTCAAACGTGGCGATATGGTAGCTGAATTCTCTGATGTAGCCTTTAAGCTAAAAGTTGGTGAAACCAGTGATGCTGTGAAATCCGATTATGGTTATCACATCATTAAAGTAACCGACCATAAAGATGCTAAAGACTATACACTGGAAGAAAAGAAAGATGAAATTCGTAAAACTCTAGTTTCGCAAAAGGTTTCCACTCTGTCCTCCACTTGGTTGTCAGAAACAACTGAAAAAGCAAAAATTACGAACACACTTACTGACGCTAAAGAAGATGCAGCTGCAACAGCTGAGCCAACTGCAAGCGCAGCAGCAGGAAATGAATCTACTAAATAATTGTGCCCGTCAAAAAGCAGGACAAGCGTTAATAAACGCTGTCCTGCTTTTTTTATTTCTATGCTCAGGCCTTTAATTAAGCCTTAATGGCCTTTTTTACGGATTTGTTTATCGTGGTTCTCCCCCCACTCTTTCGCCTGCGCTGTGGCAATTGAAATCGCCCGCCCCTCCTCATAACCATCTTCGAGGAGCGCATTCGCAATATCGATTGCCTTATTGCGAACAGGTGCTGTGAAGTTCTTTAATGATTCTGGATAATCCTCTTTGTTCCATGGCATACAAAAAACCTCCTTAACCAGTCTATATACATACTTAGCCTGGTTAAGGAGGTTTCAAACGCTTATCTCACTTATTTAAAGACTTTCACACGATCTTCAACCGGTTGGAATTGTTTCTCACCAGCAGGAGTAACGGTTTTACCAAATGGCAATTGAGCAATCAATTTCCATTCTTGCGGGATGCCCCATGCTTCTTTTACTTCATCATCAATCAGTGGATTATAATGCTGCAAGGATGCACCTACACCTGCTTCAGAAAGTGCTGTCCATACTACAAATTGCAGAATACCAGAGGATTGGTTAGCCCAAATTGGGAAGTTCTCAGCATATAGAGCGAAGTTCTCTTGCAGGCTCTTCACTACCGTTTGATCTTCGAAGAATAGTACGGAACCGTAACCTGCTTTGAAAGACGCTAATTTTTGCGCTGTTCCTTCAAATTGTTCGGCAGGAACGATTTTACGCAATGTTTCTGTAGTGATATCCCATAGCTTATCATGTTGTTCACCAAGAAGAACAACGGCTCTTGAGCTTTGAGAGTTGAATGAAGTTGGGCTATGTAGCACCGCTTGTTCAACGATTTCTACAATTTGTGCATCCGAAATCGTAGTTTCTTTACTGATGGCATATATGGAACGTCTTCCTTTTACTGCTTCAAAGAAATTGTTAGACATAAAATAACTACCTCCATTAATTTTAGTAACTTACTTTTGTATATCTTAGCACCTTTTTTCTGAAAACACAACAGTTATTCACAACTTATTTTGTCGGATATATTCGTTGCCAACTCTTATTGTCGCATTTATGGGCTTAATTATGCACCTGATCTATTAATCATTAATCAATTCATGCGGGCTAGAAACTGCCCTCTTCCTTTTCCGATATACACTACGAGCTAAAATGCGCTACAATAGTGCAGCAAATGTATAGAAGGAAGGTTATAATCATGGATTTTCTGAGCAAGAAAGCCCTTGTTCGACATAAAAAATCAGTCTTTACCTCTTTGTTACTGCTCCTTTTCCTGAGCTTGGCTCTAACTAGCTGTAAAGACACAAATTCGTCTAATTTGACCTTTACAGAACTAGATCCGACTGATCTTCACCCCCTCACTTTCTGGGTGGCAACGGATACTCACTTCTTAGATAAGAAGCTTCAGGATGGCGGTACAGCTTTTCAGAAATATGTAACTGGCGGTGATGGAAAAATGCTGCCTTACAGTGATGAAATCCTTGAAACCTTGGTTTATGATACTGAGCAGCAGAAGCCTGATTTTCTCATCCTCAGTGGAGATTTAACAAATAACGGAGAACGCAGCAGCCATCAGGAGCTAACCCAAAAACTAAAGCGAATTGAAGCGCAGGGAACCTCTGTTTATGTCATTCCAGGCAACCATGATTTATTTAATCCTTGGGCCAGATCCTTCAGCGGGGATAAGCAGCTCGTTACGGATTCTATTACAGACAAAGACTTTACCAAGATGTATGAGAATTTCGGCTACAAAGAGGCTGTATCACGTGATAAAGAATCGCTAAGTTACATCGTTAAAGCAGCTCCAAATTTATGGCTCCTTATGATTGACAGCAGCCAATATCATAACAATCAGAAATACGGTTTCCCCCAAACGGACGGACGCCTGACCGCCTCTACCCTATCATGGATAGATAATTCTGTTAAACTAGCTGCCAAGGAGCATGCTTCTGTCCTCACGGTTATGCACCACAACCTACTAAGCCACACCTCTATGTCTGTTTCAGGCTTTAAACTTAACAACAGTCAGGAAACAATAAAGTTACTTCGTGAAAATGAACTTAATTTAGTCTTGTCAGGCCATATCCATATGCAGGACATCCGGGTAGACCCGGCAACTTCTTCGGAAGTAATGCCAATTTATGATATCGCAACAAGTGCAATGGCTGTTTATCCACATCAATATGGAGCGATGACCTTCGATCCTCTGAGCAGAACCGTCAATTATGAAGCAATGCCCTTAAATGTAGAAGGATGGGCTAAAGCTAATGGCATTACAGATCAGAATCTTTTAAACTTTAAGACCTATGCTGAGGATATTTTTGCTACAAACTCTTATAACAAAGCTATGGATGGTCTAAAGGAGAGTTCCTTTACGCAGTCTGAAAAGGCATCGATGGCAGAGGTAATGGCCAAGCTAAATGTAAGATACTTCGCGGGGACAGCCGGCAGCTCCTCAGAAGATATTAAAGCGATGCCAGGTTACAAGCTTTGGGAAGGCCTACAAGAAGGTTTCTTAGGTGGATACATCCAAAGTATGACAGAGGATAAAGAGCTTAGTAATATAGCTTTAGAGGTGGTATTAACGAAGCAATAACTGGTTTATGTATTTCATATAAAAAACCCAGCCTCCACTCGCATTTATGCGTCAGATGGAAGCTGGGTTTATTGTGTTAATTGATCGTTAAGATGCAACTAGTTCCGTACAATAGTAATCCAACCATCTTCATCTACCGACACAGTAGCATGAAGCGCTTCAGCCAGCAGACGCAAGGATACATATGCATCGCCATACTCGTCAACAAATACAGGTTGGGCAAGCTTTACAGCCGTGCCGTTAATCAAGGCTTCGGAAGAACCGATTTTGAACACCAGTTTATCTCCGTACACACCATCAGTAACGTTAATTGCACGATTGACAGTATCCCATTCTACAGTAGCATCTAAATCTTCTGCCAAATAACGCAGTGGGATATAAGTAGTGTTCTTGTCTACAATCGGGTAATAATATTCGTCATCAGGTTCGATAACAATGGTTCTCTTCGTAATGCCCAGATCATCCTTCAATATACGATATACATCAGAATCTGGGGCAAAGTTTCTCAAAGTCTCTCCAGGTGTAAGCCCGGAAGAAATATCAAGTGCACCTTCAGTGCTGATTGGATCAGCAGTTACAGCACCGCCAATGTTCCAAACCTGACTGGAAGCTTTAAGCGAGAGACTCTTCAGTGGGAAATCCTCGGTACCCGGAAGCGCCACTTTCAGATCAACATTCTGTTTACGCACATGCAGAGCACTATCAACGAAAATATCAACAGATAACTTCGTATCCTTACTCAACACAGTCTTAATCTCAGGAGTTGATTTGTAAAGACTGTCCACTTGATTGTCATATACTAGCAGCAATGCATCAACAGCCAATTTGGCAGCATCATGCAATACAGTTACGACAGCTTCTTTATCATCCAGTGGAATATCTCCGAATCCAAGATTGAAAATATCGCCAGAACCGTCTTCATCCATAGCTTTGATCACAGGGTACAGATAGTCGTAAAGACCACCTACCAATTCAGTAAAACCTTCTGTGTCTTTGGAGACAGACTTCAGGAAGCCTTTTAACAGTGCAGGAAGCTCATCACCCGTCACTTCTGCATGCAGCTTCGTCATGTTCAACTGCTCGCCATACACAGCATCACTAACCGGTGTAATGTTGATTACGCCAGGATTAGGAAGATTCTTAACAACGAATTTCGTCAACAGCTTACTGACATCTTCAGCTTTTGCCGTATCCAAGCCTACTTCACCTAAGATTTCATCGTATCCTTGTACAGGGAAGTAGAACGGTTGTTTTGCTCCTTCAACTGTAAAAGCAAGTGTTTGTTTGTCCATAAACAAGGTGAATGGAATATCCAATTGTTTATAACCAACAGTTCCTTGGGCCGATAAACTCCCATTATCTTGTAACTTAGCTTTACTAATATTCAAGGAAAAAGAATTAATAAGATCAACCATTTCCTTATCTTCCGCGCTAATTCCCTCTATGGGCTCAGCATTCATGGAAAAAGTCATACTGGATTCTGATGATTTAACATCAACATCCCCAATCAACGCCTTATTAACATCGAACCCCCCTACCGACTGACAGCCGGCAAGAACTAGCATCAGTGCGACAAAAGGCAAAAACCACTTCATTTTTGCTTTAACTCTACTCATAGCATGTCTCCTTCATCTTATTTTGTGAAATCAATCCATTATCTCAGCTAAGGTAAGTTTTGTAAATCAAAGTTCCTTTTATTGTAAAATGTTTAAATATTCAACAAACTTCGCCATTCGATCTGAGCCCATTCCTTGTAAATTACAGCCTTAACTATTGCCAACATCAGTAAATGTGCAGGATAAAATGACCACCACACCCAGCGCGGAACCCGATGCCGCTCCAAGCGATTCCAAATCAAAGGCGTAAAAGCAATCAGCAAGGTAGGTAAAATACTTAGCATCTGTACAACCCAATAATTATAAAACATATAGAATAGATTCAGTGCCAAATGGGCTCCAACAAGCCAGTACGATTTCGTATAACGAAAAATCAATACTAAGAGCAAACCGTACGCGTTATAATCTATAGGGTAATAATCCATTAACACTATAGCAGCAATTACCACAGGTATACCTAGCCATAGTGAAGGCAGTTTGTCCAAAATAACCAGTACGATTGCCGACAGCAATAACGTAAACACCACGTTCCAGCCACCAGAATTTAGCGCTAAATTATAGGGAATCTGAGCAATAATCGCTATCAAGAGCAACCGTAATAAATATTTAGGTCTGGATGAAGTATGGATATGTCCCTGCACAAGCCCATAACAATAAATCGGAAAAGCTATTCTCCCTACATATCTCCAAGCAAGATTCTCCGGGAAAAAGATATAGCCAATATGGTCGATTAGCATCGTCAGCATGGCAATAATCTGCATTACAATCCTCCTTAAGCATGTTGAAATATAAATTCGCCAAGCCCTTCCTCATTTCCTTTACCAATAAGCAAATGAAGAACGCGGAGAAACGATCATCCGCTTTCTGTGCACCTCCCCCCTTGACTTTATCGAATACTATTGAGTAATATTAACTAGCAACAGAATATGGCAATGATCAAAGACATGATTTCCTACACGAACTGTCCAGAGAGAGAAGTCCAGGCTGCAAGCTTCTCCAGTTACCGGTTGTGAAGTTACCCCTTTGTAGCCGTGACGCTGAATCCGTAGAACTTTGTTTTTCGGTAGTATGCGGCACCGATTTATCCCCGATATCGGATACCAATGAGGTCCTGTCCATGTGACAGGTCGAATTAGGGTGGAACCACGAGCTGAACGCACTCGTCCCTTTCTGGGAGAGATGCGTTTTTTTGCGTTCACAACTAACAATATTTGAGAAACGGAGGCTAAAATCATGAAGATCAAGGTAACACTGCAAGATGGAACAATTAGAGAGGTACTGCAAGGAACAACGATTAAAGAAGCAGCAGGTGCCATAAGTACCAGTCTGAAAAAAAATGCTGTAGCTGGAAAAATTGATGGAAAATCTGTTGATCTAAACCAAGCGATCGAACATGATTGCCGGCTCGATATTGTTACGTTGGATAGCAAAGACGGTCTTGAGGTTTATAGACACAGTACTGCACATATCATGGCGCAGGCCATAAAACGTATATATGGAGATAAAGCTGTCCAGCTAGGCATAGGTCCTGTTATCGAAGACGGCTTCTATTATGACATTGATATTGAGAAACCTCTATCCACTGATGATCTTGCTGCAATCGAACAAGAAATGGCGAAAATCATCCAAGAGAATCACCAGATTGTCCGCCGTGTGGTGAGCCGCGCAGAGGCCATTAAACTTTTTGAAGAGTTGAATGAGCCTTTAAAGCTGGAGCTTATTCATGATCTGCCGGCAGACACAGTATTAACTATTTATGATCAAGGTGAATTCTCCGATCTTTGCCGTGGACCACATCTTCCCTCAACTGGCTTGGTCAAAGCCTTTAAGCTGTTGAATGTAGCGGGTGCCTACTGGCGTGGAGATTCCAATAACAAAATGCTGCAAC
Source organism: Paenibacillus sp. FSL R5-0636 (assembly GCF_037974255.1). Lineage (NCBI taxonomy): Bacteria > Bacillati > Bacillota > Bacilli > Caryophanales > Paenibacillaceae > Paenibacillus > Paenibacillus sp. FSL R5-0636. Next base: position 2,935,479 of record NZ_CP150232.1, on the reverse strand, counting down.
GTATTTATGGAACTGCCTTTCCTAAAAAAGCGCAGTTAGAGGAACATTTACTGTTTCTTGAAGAAGCTAAAAAACGTGACCACCGTAAGCTCGGCAAAGAACTTGAGTTGTTCATGTTCTCTGAAGAAGCGCCAGGCATGCCCTTCTATCTTCCCAAGGGAATGACAATCCGTACAGAGCTTGAGAACTTTGCCCGGGAATTACAAAGACAGAGAGATTACGATGAAGTTCGTACACCGCTGATGATGAACAATCGGCTTTGGGAGCAGTCGGGGCACTGGGATCACTACAAGGACAATATGTATTTCACAAATGTAGATGAAACAAAATTTGCCCTTAAGCCGATGAACTGCCCTGGGCATATGCTAATTTTCAAAAACAATCTGCATTCCTACCGGGAACTGCCTATCCGTATCTCGGAATTCGGTCAAGTGCATCGCCATGAATATTCTGGAGCACTTAACGGGATGATGAGAGTCCGCACTTTCTGCCAGGATGATGCTCACCTCTTCGTTTTGCCAGAGCAAATCGAGGATGAAATAAGACGGGTAATCTCACTGATTGACCATATTTATCAAGTGTTCGGCTTTGAGTATAAGATTGAATTATCTACTCGGCCGGCAGATTATATGGGATCTGAAGAATTATGGGATCAGGCTGAACAATCTTTACAAAATGTATTAGACAATCTCGGGATCGAATATCGAGTGAATGAAGGGGATGGCGCGTTCTATGGACCTAAGATTGATTTCCATATCTTAGATGCGCTAAAACGAAGCTGGCAATGTGGAACAATCCAACTAGATTGGCAAATGCCAGAGAAATTCGATCTTACTTACATCGGGGAAGATAATCTTAAACATCGCCCGGTCGTAATCCATCGCGCTGTGTATGGATCGATCGATCGTTTTATGGGGATTATTACTGAGCATTTCGCTGGAGCTTTCCCACTGTGGCTCGCACCTGTTCATGCGAAGTTATTGCCAGTCTCTGAGAACTATGTTGACTATGCACTGCAAGTGAAGCATCAAATGGAGAAGGCTGGCATTCGTGTCGAAGTAGATATTCGAAATGAGAAGTTAGGCTACAAAATTCGTGAAGCTCAGCTTGAAAAAGCACCTTACATGCTCGTACTGGGGGAGAACGAAAAAAATTCCGACACTGTCTCTGTAAGAAAACGTGGTGAAGGTGATCTTGGTTCGAAGAGTATCCAAGACATCATTAAACAGATTAATGAAGAGATTATTAGTAAGAGATAAATTTAAGGGGCTGTCTAATCGTAGAAAAACTACGTTTGAGACAGCCCCTTCTTTATAACCTATTCATATTCACATGAACTCTATTTTACGTACAGGCGGCTGCTTTCTTCCCAATATTCGCCTGGTTTCAGGCTGAACAAGCCGATATCATCAGCAGGAAGGTCTACCATTGGCGCATTCACCAAGTTAATTTGTGGCTCAGGGCAGAAGAACTGTTCTGTAGCACCGTTATTCCAGATCATCCATTGTTTGTACGAAGTCCCTACATCGTACACCAAGGTTACTCCAGCTTTGCTATCGGTAAGCTCCATCCGGTTGCGTCCGTTCTGAGGTACAGCCGTGTAGTGATTGTCCATCGATGCAAAATATGGATTCACACCTTCTTCACGAAGCTGAACTTCTCCTGGCTCCAACGCCTGGAATTTGCCTGTTGGCAGCATGCGGTCGTTAAGCTCCCAGCGCTCGCCAATAGTAGCTTTTACGCGGTAATCTTGTGCCGAGCTTCCTGGTGCGAATGGTGCGTTAATGGCAGTGTGGAATGCCAGCAAGCAAGGCATCACGTCATCTCCATCATTGTGTACCAGCACCTGTTGCGATAATCCTCCTTCGCCGAGGGTATAACGCAATTTGATCGTATACTTATGTGGCAAATATTGATAAGAAGGATGATTCTCATCCACCTTGATGAATACGGTTACGAAGCTTTCAGTCTTACCGCTGCCAAATTCTTCGACTTCCCAAGCTGCAGTATGTAAAAATCCGTGTAAATGGTTGCCCGTTGCAACTTCATTTACGGGGAATTGATAAGTTTGACCATTCCATGGAAATTTACCATCCTCATAACGATTTGGAGGAAATAATACAGGAATTCCGTGAATCCCCGGACTTGCCTTGAAGGCTTCCATTTCTTCAGCTCCAGGCTCATGCAGGAAGCGATATCCGTTTTCGGTATCACGGAAACAGATCAGGTTGCCGCCAATGCCTGGCAGAATAGCTGCCTCATAACGACCGGCTTTCAACCAGATAGCTGCTTCTCCTTCATATTGTCCTTCATACGCTGTGATTGACATAATATATTGTTCTCCCTTCCAGTGTCTGATAATTGTCTCCACTTGATAGATTACCACATCTAGTCATGAGGTGACATGCTCTTTTTACAATTGCTCCACTTCTACGCTCATTACATGTTCAATTTTCTTCACATCGTAATAAATTTCTGTTGCGTAATCTCGATCCGGGGCTGAGATCACCATATCGATCATTTGTCTGCCATCTTCCAAATCTTTAATTTTCATTCTTCGAATCGCTCGGGATGGACCTCTAGTACTACGCTGCGAGCTGACCTGAGGCCGCTCGATTTTTTGGATCACTTCTGTAAGCACGAAATTAGCTTCCATAATGATCCTCACTGAAACTTCATGTTTATTCAGTACTTCTGGTCCTAGCGAGCGGATTAAATGAGGAACTAAATTCACAGCAAACATCAGCAGAATAACCGCATATGCTGCTTCAATATAGAATCCCGCACCCACAGCTATACCAATTCCAGAAGCTGTCCAGATGAGTGCTGCCGAAGTAAGGCCCGAAATGGCATCTCCGCCTCTACGCAGAATAACACCCGCACCCAAAAAACCAATCCCGCTGACAATCTGAGCCGCAAGCCGCATTGGGTCCATGTTTGGATGCTCTGGCCCTGCGAACTTGTCAAAGGCATGGATAGACACCACTGTGACAAGACAGCTCGCAATGCTTATGACCATACTGGTCCGTATCCCCAGCGGTTTCTGCTTGATCTGTCGGTCAATCCCGATGAACAGCCCGAACAGCATGGCCACTAGTAACTTCATTAATGATTCCAATTGAAAATCCATATCGCAATCTCCTTTCTCCAGAGATACTCCATTATAACGGAAATTGGAGATAATGATTAGCTTTATTTTACAACAAAAAACGGCATAACCATCCTCAGCGCATATGCTCTTTCGACCCGTGTGGTCCGGCATAGCGACGAGGATGGAATCCGTTATGAGAGGCCAAGATTATGTTGGAAAATTAACCATGCAGAAGCGACTCTGCACCGTCACAATAAATTTCCGTCCCCGTAATATGATCTGAATCTTCAGACGCCAGAAACAGAGCCAGCTTCGCTACTTGATCAGGTCGCCCCGGACCTTCTTCCAGCGGTTGATCTCCCTCAGGAAATTCTACTGGGATTTTCACTTCTTTCAGATCCTCTGATGGAAAAGTGTTGTCATCTATATTGGTCTTTATAGCCCCAGGACAGATCGCATTTACGCGGATTTGAAATTGAGCCAGTTCCAGTGCCGCCATTTTCATAAAAGCAACCTGTCCTGCCTTAGTCGTGCTGTAAGCAGAAAAACCAACATTGGAAAACACACGATTTCCGTTAATGGAGCTGTTGATCAGGATGCTGCCTCCGCTTTCTTTTAGATGCGGTATCGCATATTTTACAGTCGCGAAGGTTCCACGCAGGTTAATATGAATGGTCTGATCCCAAGATTCAATATCCATCGTTTCAATAGGCGTCATCGCCCCATTAATCCCTGCGTTGGCAAAAACAACATCAAGACGACCCCATTTCGCGGCCGCCTTGTTTATCGCCGCTTCCACTTGTGGTGGTTCAGCAACATCACATTCGATAACTAGGGCTTCTCCGCCCTCTTTCTCCACTTGCTGTCTAACCTTTTCAGCGTTCTCCACAGTTCTGTCCAATAATACAACTTTGGCTCCGTTACGTGCGAACTCAAGCACGGTTGCCCGGCCAATTCCTGAGCCGCCTCCGGTTACAACTGCAACCTTACCTACAAGCTTTTTATCTGCCATATCGTGATATCCTCCTTCTTATCATGCAAGTCTTCCAGTTAAGTTCTTTCCTTAACCTTAACCTTGCATACAGAAGTTGAACCGACAGATATTTACTTTTCCTTTAGGATTATTATTCTCCCTGACGAAGATGAATGATGAGATCGTTTAATCCGGCTTCCCGGATCCCTTCCACTATAAGCTCAGCTAGAAGACGAGCCCCTAAAATCTGAAAATGTGTATTATCCTGCACGCCACCTGGATGCGCAATAAATTCTCCTGGATAGCTCCACATGAATAAATCTTTTGAGCCCTCTGAGCCATAAGCTTCAAAGAGCTTGCGGCTCTTCTCGGCTAAATCAATCAGTGAAACCTGCTCGGTATCTGCGAGTTCCCGTATGGCGATTAAATAATCTCCATGCGTGTCTACAATTGCTTCTTCACTATCAAATCTTCGCCGATGTACAGAGCTCACAAGAACCGGATAGGCCCCCGCTTCTCGGGCGACTGTAATCAACCGGAGCAAATGTTCTTTATATGTAGTAAAGGGCTCGGTATGTCTTAAATCATCAGTTTTGGAATCATTATGTCCAAACTGGATGAACAGATAATCTCTGGGTCTGATATCTGCGGCAATGCCCTCCAAATGCCCTTCCTCAATAAAACTCTTGGAACTGCGTCCAGAAAGTGCTCGGTTATCAACAACTATTCCCGCTTTGAAGCAGCGTGGCAGCAGTTGACCCCACCCCGCATAGGGATAACCTTCTTCCCCTTGATCGGTCACCGTGGAATCTCCCGCCAGAAACAAGACTAGCGCTTCATTGTCCATCTGAATATCCAAGGCGTTAATACGCGGTGCCGCACCCGAGAACGATAGCTTTAGCTGCCCATCCTTAATTCTAATTGCAAAGGATTCGCGTAAATATTGGCCCGCAGGCACATTTAGAGTGTCCAATACGAACTTGCCTTCTCCAGCTTTGATAAATGTGCTGGTCTCTGCCAGAGCATCACCCAACAGCAGCGTAACACGGTAGATCCCATTCGGGAGATCCAGAAGAAAAACTGCTTTCTGTGGGATGCAGCAATCACTTCGCAGTATATCTGTTCCCCCTCTGAAACGACCAAAGACGGTGGAATCAGAAGTGAAACCATACCCTATTTCCTTAGAATAAGATGTGTCCGGCCGAATTTTGGTGTAGCCAGGCTCAGCTTCCTTAATCCCAAAATCAAAACGATAGCTATCCAAATTCAGCCGCACCTTTCTTAATTAGAGATTCAAAACATTTATATTCATTTGCTGAAATCAACCTTTCAAACCACTGGTGCTGATTCCTTCTACAATCTGCTTTTGGAAGATAAAGAAGATAATCATGACTGGTGCCAAACTTAGAACAGACATGGCGAACATTGGACCCCAGTTGGATACGGACTCACTGTCCAGGAACATTTTCAGCCCCATCGAAACTGTATATTTAGAAGGTGAGTTCAAGTACAATACCGGTCCAAGCAAGTCTTCCCAACGCCAATAGAAGGAAAAGATTGCCGCAGTAGCCATAGAAGGACGGATAAGCGGAAGTATAATTCTGAAATAAAGTCCAAATTTCCCACAACCATCGATGGTAGCCGCTTCATCAAGTTCAACAGGAATGGTCCGAATAAACTGCAGCATTAGGAAAATGAAAAACGGGACACCGAAGAACTGTGGAACAACGATCGGTTTGATACTGTCGAGCCATTCCAATTTGGCATAGATAATGTATTGAGGGACGAGCACCACATCGGAAGGAAGCATCAGGGTCATCATCATGATTCCGAACCATAAGCCATGGCCTACAAATTTATTGCGGGCAAAACCAAAGGCAACCAGTGAAGATGAAATGACTGCGCCCAGTGTTGCGACAATGACAATTACGAAAGAGTTCTTGATGAAGACACCAAAAGAGTAACCTGCAATACCTTCCCAGCCTTTAGCATAGTTCCCCCATTCCCATGGATCAGGTATAAGGTGTTGAGCTGTAACAAACACAAGCCGGCTCTCTTTAAAAGAACTCATGATCATCCACAGAATCGGATACAGCATAACGATAGCGAGGCCACCTATAAGGATGTGATAAAGCGGCCATTTCAGTTTAATTTTCGCCATGGATTATTTTCCTCCTTCCGACTCGTAGAAGACCCACGATTTGGATGTCTTGAACAAGATTCCGGTCATGATGCCGACAAGCAACAACATCACCCAAGCCATAGCCGAAGCATAACCCATATTATTAAACATAAAAGCCTGACGGAATAAATAGAGAGAATACAACATAGTGCCGTCCATAGGTCCGCCTTCACCTTTAGAGATAATATAAGCAGGAACAAAGGTCATAAATGCGCTGATCGTCTGCATAACGAGGTTAAACAGAATTACAGAACTTAAGAGTGGCATAGTAATCTTAAAGAACTTTCTGAAGAATCCGGCTCCATCTACACTAGCTGCCTCATACATTTCACCAGGAATATTTTTGAGACCTGCCAGAAAGATTAACATGGATGAGCCAAACTGCCACACAGATAAAGTTATCAACATAATAAGCGCAGCGTTCGGATTGCCAAACCAACTTACCGGACCAATCCCGAAAAAGCCAAGCATGCCGTTAATAATTCCAGTATCACTAAAAATATTACGCCACATGATGGAGACCGCCACACTGCCACCTATAATAGAAGGTAAATAATAAGTTGTCCGATAAGCTCCTACCATACGCGATTTCGTATTTAGAATCATAGCCACAAATAATGCGAAGGTTAGACGTAAAGGCACACCGATAAATACGTAAAGCAGGGTTACCTTTAGTGAATGCAAATATTTCGGGTCATTTGAGAACATTTTGATGTAATTATCAAATCCAATCCACTTAGGTGGAGCGAATAAATTGTATTTAGTAAAAGAGAGATACAGCGAAATGATCATTGGGATCAGTGTGAAGCAAAGGAAGCCAATGACGAACGGACTGATGAAGGCATATCCTGTAAGGTTGCTTCGTAACCGCCGGCCGGTCAACTTATTTTTCTTAACAGCCAATGGATTCGAAGGTAGGGGATTCGTTAAGGCCAAGGGTCTCCAACTCCTTTTTATGTGAATAATATGGGAAACGGGATGCCGCCTAGCGAAATGGCATGCCGTTTCCCATGTGAGACGCAGTATAGTTATCTGTTACCCTACGTTTAACGGCTGGAGAGAATAGAGTTCGCTTCTTTTCGGAACTGTGCCGCTGCTGCTGCTGGGTCGATTTTTCCGAAGTTCATTTGTTCAGCAAGGTCTGTAAGCAGGGCTACAACCTCTGGGGATCCTACCGGTGGACTCATAGGTGAAGTAGTAGGCTCCATATCAGCAACAAACTTAAATACTTGCTTACCGGAATCAGTTAATTGTGTAGCTACAGATTCTTTGATTTTGCTTGAAATCGGTACTCCGCGTTCGCCTTTGATCAGGTTGTTAGCTTCCACATCATTAATCCAGAAATCAACGAACTTCGCTGCTTCTTCCTTCACTTTAGAGTTAGAAGTAATTGACCAGTACATACTTGGCTGCATGTAAAGCCCTTTATCCATATCTGGACCAGGCATTTGTGCCAGCTCCATAGGACGATTTACAGCGATTTGCAAAGCAACGTATTGGTTCGACCATTGCCATACACCGATACCTGTCCCTTTAACAATATCCGACTCTTCAATAACCCCTTTATTTTGGCTTAGTTTGTCTTGTGAAGGGACCGCTCCATCTTTAATCAGACCAGACAACATTCCGAAAAAGTCAGTAAACAATGCATCGTCCTCATAACCAAGTGCGGAACCATCATTGTTATAGAGTGCCAGCCCTTTTGTACGCAGATAATAGTTGAAGAATACGTCTGCTGCCATGGAACCATCCATGTACAGTCCAGCCGACTTAGCTTTTGCGGCGATTTCCTTGTATTGATCCCAAGTCCAGTTCTCTGGGATAGAATCAACACCTGCCTTTTTCAGCAATTCTGGATCATATTGAAAACCAAGTACGTTAACCCCTAACGGAATTCCGTATTGCTTCTCACCGATCACTCCAGTACTCAGCACGTTCTCATTCACATCGCCGACTTGAATCTGAGAGTTCAAATAAGGTTTCAAGTCTTCGAGCTGTCCGTTAGATCCATATTGATTGATATAAGAAATATCCATTTGAACGATATCAGGAAGCCTATTTGCAGCGGCTTGCGGAGCAAGCTTTTTCCAGTAATCATCAAAGGATGCATATTCAGGCTCAATGGTTACATTCGGATATTTGGCTTCATACATATCAATAACTTGTTGTGTATAAGAATGTCTTGTATCTCCACCCCACCATGCGATTCGCAGGGTTACTGGTTCTGCTGAGGTCGTAGCCGCAGGTTTCGTTTCCGAAGGAGTATTTGTAGCGGAATCCGTAGCGGCAGCATTGTTATTGTTGTTACCTCCACCGCAACCAGCTAACATCGACGACAGCAATAATGGTACGGCTAGTAAAGCGAATCTCTTTTTCAATTTCATGTCCCCTTTTCCTATGATAGTGTAAAGGCTCTGATCCCTTTAGGTAGCGCTTTCATTGGTTAAATTTTCTCAAATATTCCGTGATTATTGAATACAAAAAACCGTCTTGTTTGTTCAATAATCAGTTCGCTTGAGGGGGTTTCATGAAATCTGTAGGGGTCTGGCCGGTTACTTTTTTAAAAACCTGACTGAAATATTGTGCATTTCCACCGAAGCCGAACATTTCAGCCAGCTCAAATACTCTCACATCCCCACTTCTCAAAATATGCTCCGATGCTTTAGCAATCCGGTAATTGGTTACATAATTCGAGAATTTCTCCCCGGTAATTTTTTTGAATATTTTGCCGAGATAGTCGGGATTCATATATAACATTTCAGCAGCGACCGAGCTAAGCGACAGCTCTGCATTCTTGTAATCCTCTGCGATAATTTTGAACATTTTGTCTACAATAAGTGATTGCCGGGAACTAAAATGTCGGTCATACATCGCTGTTAAGCGAACCGCTGCCTCTTTGACGTATGCTTTTAAACCTCCCAAGGTTCTAATTTCGGCAAGCTCCGCCAAGCCCGATGTGAAGCTATTTCTTTCATCAGGGACTGCTAAACGAATCATAGCGGAATATAACTGTAAAACATAAGAACGCGTCACGTTAATATCTAACCGCTCATCTGCGAGCAAGTTGAATAATCGTTCCAATTCCAGCTCAACTGTATTTTGATCGCCTGCTTTTATAAGTAGACAAATATGCTCTTCATCTAGCTCGATATCATTTCTTCCACTTAGCTCATCACTTGGGATATCACTCCCGGTAATCAAACCGCCCGCCTCCAAATAAAAACGATGGTTCAGGCACTGCAAGGTCTGACGATACAATCTCCGGGAATGAATCATAAGGTCAGCATCACTAATCGCGATTGTCACATCCATTTTATAAAACTTACAGAATACCTCTCTTACTTCAGCGATACGTTTAAGCAGGGGGCTATTCTGCACCGTATTTCCTTCGTCTTCCAGTAAAATTAATAAATGACCGCCTATCGTCGCACTCAGGAGTGTTTCCTGAAGTACGTCCTGGGCAATATTTTGCAGAGCGAACAGTTGCTCATATTCGTAAGAACCTTCTAGTCGGAACAGGAGCAAGCGCACCGTTTTGTCATTAAGTTCAATACCGAATAGTTCCTGATAATACTCTAGATCCTGACTTCCATAAGTTTTATTAGAGATCCATTCCTTCAAAAATTGTTCTTTCACATGGGGCAATACCTTCTGAAGACGTTGTTTCATACGATTTACGAATTCGCCTCTGCTCTTCTGCTCATCGAGTTCCGCTACCAGCTCAATCAGTGCTTCATGGATCTGATTCTCATTGCACGGCTTTAAAAGATAATGTTTGACCCCGTTCTGCATAGCAATACAAGCATAATCAAAATCCTTATAACCAGTCAGCATAACGAATTTCACTTCTGGAAATCGTTCACTGCATTTTTGCACCAGTCCCAGGCCATCTAGACCAGGCATAGAAATATCCGTGATCACAATTTCAGGGTTAAGCTCCTCAATTTTCACCAAAGCTTCAATCCCGTTCCGCGCCGTGCCTACAAGCTCTGTTCCCGCTCTTCCCCAGTCCACAACCTGCGATATCCCTTCCAGAATCAAGCGTTCATCATCCACCAGCAGCAGTTTATACATTCTCTAGCACTCCTTTTAAGTAAGGTATACGCACATGTATAGTTGTTCCTTGACCCGGCTCACTTTCTATGACTGTGCCCCATTCAGGGCCGAAGACGATTTGAATACGCTCCGCGATGTTAGCTAAGCCGATGCCTTCTCCACGTGTCTTAACTCTCCCCATCTGTAAATCTTTGATAAATTCAGCGCTCATCCCCGGTCCATTATCACTGACTTTGATATCGAGGCCCTGATCTTCTTCACTAACTGTTATAGAAATGGTGCACGGCTCAATATTAGGCTCTAGCGCATAGCGAATAGCATTTTCGATTAAAGGCTGCAAGGTCAGCTTCGGAATTAATGCATCATGCAGATTTTCAGGTACATCCATCCGGAAATCAAGCCTCTCATCAAACCGTGTTTTCTGGATAATGACATAATTTCGCACGATAGTGATCTCTTTTTCAAGTGTAATTAGCGGATCCTTGAGACCAATAGAGCTGCGGAACAAGTAACCGAGCGCTTCTACCATTTCTGAGATTTTGGCTTGTTTGTTCATTTTGGCTAACCAATTGATCGATTCCAGTGTATTGTACAAAAAATGCGGATTAATCTGTGCCTGTAATGCTTTCAGCTCGGTCTCTCTAATAATCAGCTGCTTCGCATAGTTCTCATCAATAAGCTCTCTGATCCTGCGGATCATCATTTTAAAAGTCCGGTTTAGCTGACTAACCTCGTCCTGCGCAGTCTGTGAAACCACACCTAATGACTGTTCCTCCAGATTGTCCAGATCGCCCTTCTCGATTTGCTTCATTTTTTTGGTCAGCTTAGAGATCGGACGTACAATACTACGAGCAAGCCTGTAGCCTAAAAGGAGACCAATTAATAAGATTAGTGCGAATATGATGACGACCAGCTTTTTGACAAAAGTAATATGTTTGAACATCTCATTAAATGGAGTTGCATTGATGTAGATCCAATCTATATAAGATGATTTCGTCTTGGTTATAAAATAAGTACCTTCTTGATATTTGGCCGTGCGATATAGCTCCGGACGTTCTGTCTCTTCTTTAAGCTCTTCTGGCAAAAGAATCGGTGCTTCAGGATAGATCGCCTGTCCCGTCGTGGCATCAACAGCTATTAATTGGTCGGTATCGCTCGTACTATCCGCAATGATTAGATCGATCCGAATACGGATCACGAGTGTTCCCAGATCATCCAGCGTAAACGTTGACCCTGTATAAGATTTAATCTGCCGAACCGCCAAAAGTGAATTTCTGTTTCCTTGCGGATACCACACTATACTCCCGCTAGCTTCCGCAGCTAACGGCTTTAACTGATCCTGCAGATCCTGTGATACCCCTTCACGATTGCCCGCAGTCATTACTCCGCCACTCGTATCCATCAGCATCATGGAATAAACGTATTTCTCTGCCCCTGCAAAAGCAACCAGCCTGTTTATGATCTTGTTATGTAGAACTTGTCTTTCATAAGGCTGTGGATCATTCTGCAATTGGCGCAGGCATTCTTGGATTTGCTCATCAGACACCACTGTAAAAGAAAGCTGATCCAATTCTCTTAGGGCATTTTCGATGCTTATAGAGGACATCCCCAGTACCTCAGAGGCCTTTTCATAAATTTGCTTGTCATAGATACGATACACATATTGCAAAACGGTCAACGAGAATAAAAAAGAAAGTAGAAGCAAAAAGGAAATAATCAGTATCATTTTGTTGAAAATGCCCGAACTTCTGTAAGCGCTAACATTTTTCCAAATCATCTGTTTTCTCCGCTCCCTAAATATGATAATTTTCATTTATTATCACTATAATTCCATTATAAACCATAATGTTCCATTTGGGTAAATTTACGTGAACTGAAAGATAAGGATAGTATAATGGCTCGGCGAAAAAAATCCTATGTAAAAAAGGGCTCGAAATGAAATCCAGAATCAGAGTTCACTTCAAGCCCTTATATTGAGCTACCTTCACACCTACAACAGACTAACCAAGCATCATTCGGTCATCTGCCAATTTATGTCCGCTGATTGTCTCGAATTCTCCGAGCAGCCGTTCTACGGTAAGATCTTTTTTACGAACCTCGTCGATATCCAAAATAATACGGCCCTTATCCATCATGATCAGACGATTGCCAAGACGAATGGCCTGCTCCATGTTATGGGTAACCATTAGGGTGGTTAACTTCATCTCACGGACAATGGACTCTGTCAGTTTAGTAATCAGCTCCGCACGAGAAGGGTCAAGGGCTGCTGTATGTTCATCTAAAAGTAAAATTTGCGGTTGAGTAAAGGTCGCCATTAGCAGACTTAGCGCTTGTCTCTCTCCACCTGACAACAACCCTACTTTTGCCCGCAGGCGGTCCTCCAGCCCAATCCCCAGACGGCTTAGCTCGTCGCGAAATAAAGCTCTTTTTGCTTTATTTACTCCAAAGGTTAACCCTCTGCTTTTGCCTCTTTTATAAGCCATAGCTAAATTTTCTTCAATCGTCATATGTGGAGCCGTACCCGCCATTGGGTCCTGAAAGACCCGGCCGATCCAGCGACTCCGTTGAAATTCCGCCAAATGGCTGATTGAATTTCCTTCAATGCTGGCTGTACCCAGATCCGGCTTCATGACACCGGAAATAATGTTCATCAACGTAGATTTACCAGCTCCATTACTTCCAATGATGGTGACAAAATCACCGGGAACAAGCTCCAAGTCAATGCCGAGCAGCGCTATTTTCTCATCTGGTGTTCCGGGATTGAACAGCTTAGATACGTTCTCCAGTTTAAGCATCGATGGTGCCTCCTCTCTTGCTGCTTAGCGCTTGCTCAGCTAATTCAACGGAACGCCTCCGCGCCATATTCTTCTGCTTCAGGAAACGCTGAATCGACGGGAATACAAGAGCGAAAATAACGATAATTGCTGTGATCAGCTTAAGATCCGAAGCTTTAAGCCACGGTACCCGCAAGGCAAGTGCAACTACGATCCGGTAAACTATGGATCCGAGCACAACAGCCAGTGTGGCCCGAAATACATTTTTGGCACCAAATATGGCTTCACCGATGATGACCGAAGCTAAACCGATTACAATCATCCCAATACCCATCGAGGAATCCGCAAAAGTAGAATACTGAGTAATTAACGCTCCCGAGAGCGCCACCATTCCATTGGATAAACTGACACCAAGAATAGTGGTATTATCCGTGTTTACACCCAGACTACGGATCATTCTTGCATTATCTCCGGTAGCCCGCAGCGCAAGTCCAAGATCCGTACGCAGGAATAAATCCATTACTATTTTCACAAAAATAACTACAAACGGCAGTACGAGCAGAGGATCAATGGAAGTGAACAAGGTAGTGTCGCCCATTAAAGACCAGTTGGGTTTGCCACCAAATATCCGCAGATTAATGGAATAAAGTGCAATCATCATCAAAATACCGGATAACAGTCCATTAATCTTGCCTTTCGTATGTAATAGGCCCGTGCACATTCCTGCCAGCATTCCACCAGCAATAGCGGCCAAGGTAGCAAGCCATGGTGCATAACCGTTAGTAATCATAACAGCGGCAATGGCGCCACCAGTGGTAAAGCTCCCATCTACAGTCAAATCAGGGAAATCAAGAATACGAAAGGTAATGTATACACCTAAAGCCATAAATGCGTAAAGCAAACCCATTTCAACGGCCCCGAGCATCGAATTTAACATAGATGACTTCCTCCTTCGAGCGGAAAGGGGCGTTCTCACGAAATCGCCCCTATATAATGGCTTATTGAATAATATTGTTAGCTTGATCGGCAACTTCTGCCTTCATTGCATCAGTCACTTCTATGCCTTGTGCTGCTGCAGATTTCAGGTTAAGAATGAGATCAAGTTTTTCTTGCATGGTTACTTTCATATCAGCTGGCTTTTTACCATTTTTCAAGATATCCACGGCCATTTGACCCACTTGATAACCATGATCGAAATATTTAAAACCAACGGTGGCAAAAGCGCCCTTTTCAACCGTATCACGGTCACTGGAGAAGAACGGGATTTTCTTGTCATTAGCCGTTTGAATAATGGTATCCACTGCACTTACGACTGTGTTATCCAAAGTAATGTAGAATGCATCTACACGACCCACAAGTGATTCCGCAGCTTGTTTGACTTCAGAGGTATTCGTGATGGCAGCCTTCACTAGCTCGATTCCATGCTTATCCAATTCTTTTTTAGCAATCTCAGCCATAATTACTGCATTGGGTTCACCTTCATTAATAACGATGCCCAGCTTTTTCACGTTAGGAAATTGGGTAGCTATAAATTGCATTAATCTGTTAATCGCTTCGGGATTGGTGTCCGATACACCTGATACATTTCCACCTGGATGCTCCAGATCCGTGACAATCTTTGCGTCGAGTGGGTCAGTTACTGCTGCGAACAAAATCGGTGTATCCTTACTTGCTTTGCTGAGTGCTTGAACAATTGATTGAGCGGAAGGCGTTGCAATTGCCAATACCAAATCATTTGAGTCAGCGGCAATCTTTTGAGCAATGGACAAGTTATTCGCTTGGTCAGCCTGAGCATTTTCAAGGTCAACCTTCAGGTTCTCGCCTTCAACGATTCCCGCATCCTTCAAAGCAGCGAGAATTCCTTCGCGTGTAGCATCGAGTGAGGGGTGCTCCACATATTGTGAGATCGCAATTTTGTACGTTTTTGAATCTGCTGCTCCTGCATTCGTAGGGGAATTACCGGAATTCGCTGCATTTCCTGAGTTTTCAGCGGTGTTATTGTTGCCACAACCAGCTGCTACGAGCATGAAGCATAAGCTTAATCCCGCCAAAATGTTTCTCTTTTTCATCAAAGTACCCCATTTCATTAGTTTATTAACGCATACATCAAGGTGAGCGACTCAGCATTATCACTTCTATCGATAAAAGCATTAAAGCATAAGCTTACACGTACCTCACATTAATGATAGAAATCTATTAAACCTATATTATATGGAGGTTGTTTATCCGTCAATCACTTATCATATTTCCATAGATTTCAAATTCTGAAGAATATATGACATCAAAAGAGGTAATGCTTGGTTGTCTCTTACAGCGATTGCCTTCGTTTCTTTTACATAAAAAAAATCGCCCTGCACAAACTTAATTTACAGTTTGAAGATGGAGCGTGTTAAATGGCTAATAATCACAAAAGACTACTAACCACCGCTACTGTATTGCTTGCTGTCGCTTTAACGAGTTCATCCTGCGGTTATTCTTCTCAATCGCAAAAACCTAAGGTTAACGCGCTAACTCCTGATGGTAAAAATGCCTCCAGTTATTATGAACAATCTGCAATTACTGACGCTCAGGGAAAGTACTGGATTCCACTCAAGCCTGCGGTTACTTCGCTCGGATATCGGATGAAGGATGATGGTTCTAGTGATGGATACACTAAAATCGGTTATAGCGATGTTATGTATATGCTGCGCCCTGGCTCTCCACAGGTATTCTCACTTGGGGAAAAAATCACACTGCCACAAGCCCCTAGACGGCAAGAAGGGCAAATCTATATCACCCCTTTAGCCTTGTCCAAATTTTTGCAAACAGAAGTAGGCTGGAATCCCCAGTCGGGTGAGATAAACATTGCTACACCGTCCGAACGTAAGACTATCGAAAAATTATCGACGGTCGAATCCACGAGTGAATCTAAATCTTTACGCATTCAAAGTATTTCTGAAGCGGATAAACAGGAGTTAATCTCTTTTGCCAAAAATTTCTTGGGTGTTCCCTACGACTTTGGCGCTGGATCTTATGAAGAAACCAAAAAATTTGATTGCTCTTCTTTTACAAGGCATGTATTCAAAAAATTCGGAGTCAGCTTACCTCGTTTAGCTAAAGATCAGGACAATTTAGGTACCCGTGTAAGTCGAAGCGAACTGGATGTAGGAGATCTTATCTTCTTTACCGTTCCCGGTCGATTTGAAAGTGATGCTATACCTGGTCATGTCGGTATTTACATTGGAGACGGAAAGTTTATCCACACCTGGGGTGAACCCGGAGTTCAGATCAGTGACCTCGACTCAGGTTATTGGAGTAATGTAATCCTCCATATGCAACGTGTTTTATAAGCTTCCCATACTTTAAAAGAAATCATTCAAAAAGCCTGAATCCCTATTGATGGGGTTCAGGCTTTTTGACTATAACTTTTATCCAGTTTCTTAATCCCAGCTCTTGCCCCTTCCGCTCATCCGGACAAACAGCTTTACAAGTTCAACTATAACAATAATCGCTACGGCCGCTGCACATACTATTCCCCACTGTAATCCACTTAAATGTGAAACACCAAACCAGTCGTTTAAGCCCGGGATGATGATCACAAGCACAAGCATTAGTATAGAGATCAGCGAAGCCCATAACATATAGCGATTGCTGAACCAACCGATCTGGAATAGCGATTTTTTATTGGATCTGACGTTAAAAGCATGAGCGATTTGCAGTAATCCTAATGTACCAAAGGCCATTGTAACCGCAATACCTTCATTGTAATGCGTATGCGCCCATTGATACACGATCAATGTAAGCGCCGCTTCTATAATCCCTTGATATATAATCCCGATCCCCACGCCGCCCGCAAAGATGCTACTGCTTGCTTTACGCGGCTTCTTCGCCATTACATCCTCGCCGGCTTTCTCAAGTCCGAGGGCAAGTGCAGGTAAGGTATCCGTAACGAGATTAATCCACAGAATATGGATCGGCTCTAGAATACGCCAGCCAATCATAGTGGCAATAAATAATGTCAGCACTTCCCCAAGATTAGCGGAGAGAAGGAACTGGATAGCCTTGCGGATATTGCTGTAAACCTTCCGTCCTTCTTCTACGGCAACAACTATAGTCGTAAAGTTATCGTCGGCAAGCACCATATCTGATACACCCTTGGCAACATCCGTTCCGGTTATTCCCATGCCCACGCCGATATCGGATGATTTAAGTGCAGGAGCATCATTTACACCATCTCCGGTCATAGCCACAATTTTTCCTTTTTGTCGCCAAGCCTTAACGATACGAACCTTGTGTTCAGGAGAGACGCGTGCATAAACCGAATAATCGGTAACCTTCTCCGCAAATTCCTCTTCGCTGAATTTATCCAGCTCACTACCCGTTAATACACCTGATTCATCTTCAATAATCCCTAATCTTTTGGCAATAGCCGCTGCTGTATCACGATGATCGCCTGTAATCATTACAGGTCTAATTCCCGCTTTACGGCAGATAGCTACCGCATCCCGTACTTCCTCACGCGGCGGGTCAATCATACCGACCAAACCAATAAATACTAACTCTTTCTCCGTGGTATCTGGTGAGAGATCGGTCGGCAGCTGCTCCTCATCTCGGAAAGCAAATGCCAAGACTCGAAGTGCATCATTCGCGAGTAATTTATTACTTTCCATGATATTCCGCTTATGTTCGTCTTGTAGAGTTACAATTTCTCCATCCACATAGATATGGCTGCATTTGGACAAAAGTACATCTGGTGCACCCTTTGTCAGCACACGATAACGTCCAGCTTCGACCTCATGAACCGTTGTCATCAGCTTGCGATCGGAGTCAAAAGGCAGCTCATTTTTACGTGGGTATTTCTTTTCCAGCTCCCTTTTATCAGTGCCTATACTAAGCGCATAATCGACTAACGCAGTCTCCGTCGGATCGCCGATGATTGCTTTTCCGCTCTTGGTTTGTGGGTCCTTAGCTCCAGCTTTTGCTTCAGGTTCACTAGGAGTCTTTCCTTCGTCAATACTGGAGTCATTACAAAGCGTCATAGCTTGAAGCAATAACTCGCCACCAGGAATCCCTTCAAGCCCTGCACTGGAATCAGTGGTCTTTCCGTTGACATGCACTTTTTCGACAGTCATTTTATTTAATGTTAAAGTACCTGTCTTATCGGAGCATATAATCTCTGTACTTCCAAGTGTCTCCACGGCGGGAAGCTTGCGAATAATCGCTTTTCGTCCCGCCATTCGCTGCACACCAAGCGCGAGAATGATCGTAACAATTGCTGGCAGCCCTTCCGGGATAGCCGCTACCGCGAGTGAGATCGAGGTAAGTAGCATATCCAGCAGCTCTCTTCCTTCGAAGATCCCAACGGCAAAGATAATCACGCAGACGCCAAGAATAATAAAGGTAAAATATTTACCTAGCTCATCCAGCTTTTTTTGCAGCGGTGTTACATCTGTATCTTCTTCCGAGATATAACCGGCAATTCTACCGACCTCCGTCTGCATTCCTGTAGCTGTAACTACACCAATTGCGCGGCCATAAGTTACACTGCTGCTCATATAAGCCATATTGGTGCGGTCGCCGATTACAATGTCGCTACCCTCAAGCACACCGGCCCGCTTTTCAGAGGGCAATGATTCTCCGGTAAGCGCGGCTTCCTCCGTCTTCAACGAAGCGGCTTCCAAAAGTCTTATATCCGCCGGAACTACATTTCCAGCTTCCAGCAATACGATATCCCCGGGCACAAGGTCTTCACTTTTTATCTCAGTAACCTGGCCGGAACGTCTTACTCTGGCGTGTGGAGAGGACATACTTTTTAGCGCATCGAGTGCTTGCTCAGCCTTATTTTCCTGAATAACTCCAAGCACCGCGTTCAAAATGACTACAAGCAAAATAATGATCGTATCCGTCCATTCCCCCAAGACTCCTGACAATACAGCTGCTACTAGCAAAATAAAGATCATTACATTTTTAAATTGTTCGATAAACTTTCCTAATAGCGATTTGGTCTTCGCTTCTTGAAGTACGTTCTTCCCATATCGCTCCACAAGTTTGGACGCTTCATCGGAAGATAAACCCTCTTTCCGAGTTTCCAGCCTATTCAGCACTTCTTCCTCGCTCAGTGTATGGAAGGGTACCAGCCCTTGCGATTGTGGATTATTTGAATTCAAACCATAGCCTCCTTCCAGAATTGAGATCTGGTAAAACCTCTCATATGAGTTTTACCCAAAATAGGCATGGTGATTCTTGAATGGTATGTACTTTTTTAGAAATTTAGATGTTCTTTCTTCAAATCGCGATTGAAGCTTTTAAACCTGGTCCCTTGATACAGGAGTTCGCCTCGATCCCCTTCCACAATCAGACCAAAATCCTGATCTCTTACCTGCAACTCCAATCGAGAGCCATCGGCAAACTCAAACGTAACAAAATAGCTAGTATTTGCTCTCGATTCACCGGATCCCCCCCATACCTCGGTTCGTTTGGTGACCGCTGTGCAGTTTGCTTTTATCAAAGGACTTGCGTTATTGGATATCCAGATTCTCACTGATTTAACAATTATAAAAACAAAAAGGCCAAGAAAAAGCAAAGCAAATAATTTAAAAAACAGTGGCATCTCATGAATGAAACTTCCGAAAAAGCTGCGCTCATCAAAACCGTTAAAATCCTGCCATTCGCTCAAATTTATCCCTCCTGACTGAAACAAGATAATAAAAGTTATCTATGCTGCGAAATACGTCATTTTTCCCGTTCGGTTTCATGTTTTCATCATCTATATATGAATTTTTTTCACAAAACAATTTGGATTCAAAGGAAAAGGTATGGTATGCTTTTTATACTACATGCAGTTGGGAGGTGTTATTTCGGTGCAATATATAGCGCGTTTGTCATTACTTTGGTTTCTTCGTATAGTCCTAATTCTGGGGATGATATTTTCTTTTCCACCTGCCTGGTCTGGAGGATCATTCACTACGGAGCAAGAATCAACGACATCCGAAAATGAACGCTACGAGCGAAAGTTTACACCTCCCGTAAGGATTGCACCTCAAATAACCCCTCAGGTAGGAGCCATCAAAATAGCTGAACAGTGGGGAACGAAGTCTATTGCGGTAGCTGCAATACTCCCTGTACTTTCTTTACTGTTCCGTCCAGTGATTTATAAATTCCTGCTTCGACTTCGGCTGTACCTGTTAAAATTCACTTCTCATTTTCTAATATCACTCCCCTAGCGAAGTTCACCTCTGCCCTAATTGAATGTCTGCTGAAGGGATTTTAGAACTTCGATTGATAAATAATCTTATGATTCATGAATTATAGAGAAGCGGATTTACCGGTTGGTATACATGCTCGCATTGCTCATCCTCCACCGGAAGAAAGCAAGTATTTTGGCTGAAACGTGTCCTGAATATCTCTTCCGGTGAGCTTTTTGCATTAGTAATATTCGCAGCACTATTCCTGATTGCTGGATTCTCCGAGACCATTCATCTAGCAGACAGAAGTTATTGGCGCACTACTAGTGGACTTGTCCTCGCTGAAACCGAACATGTGAAACGGATTGATAAATCTGGTGATCCTGTTTCGTGATTTCTTCAGTGTCATCTTCTGCTTCAGCTTCGGACTGACATAGATCCACTCACCTTAGGCAGTGAGGCGCTCTGGTACTCCCTTGCAGCAGTTATCGTTACGCTAAATGGCAACTTTATTGCAGGCTTGCTGGCCGGACGTAGCGTTGGTCACAGCCTTCATGCTTCATCCAACATTGGATGCCCATAGCCGCGCGGGATGAATTTTCAATAATTATGGCCAATTTGGGTAAAGCATTGCGGAGTGCTGGCTATTCTTCACTATTTGTAGCCATTCGCAGCCACTTGCAACCATTTGCAGCCATTCGCAGCCATTTACGTGCTGATCCTTGTTCTCCTTGGACATTGTCTGACGAAGGAATCTAAATAGATTTATAAATAATGGATAAAGTATTCAACTTTGAGAAACGACATGATGCACGAATATCCAAAAAATCTGCCATAGCCACTGAAAATGAGTAAGGTCGTTTCCCCTGTTGAAGGAGGAAAAACTATGCAGAACAAAATAAATCAACGTCAACAGCTACAAAGAAGCTCTACCTTCCGAGTTCTTACCGTCATTGCCGGCGCATTGCTTGCTGCTGTAGGATTGGAATTATTTTTAATGCCACATGGCCTTGTTGTCGGCGGGATTACAGGCTTATCCGCATTATTCGCTCATACTACTGAAATGCAGCTTGGATTGTTTCTATTTCTATTCAATCTGCCCTTTATATTTATGTCGCGAAAACAAGTAAATCTCCGCTTTGCTCTTTACACTGTTTTGGGATTAACCTGCCTAACCATCGCGTCTCTTGCGCTGCATCGTTTTCCTGCTGTGATTAGCGATCCTTTACCTGCCGCAATGGCAGGAGGCATCTGTCTTGGAGTAGGTATTGGAATATCTGTGAGATTCGGCGGTGTAAATAAACAAGCCAGTGACCAGGGGTATTCTCTGCTGAGCGGCGGACCTCCAAAATCAACGGAAGTCGTCATTATGATCCTGAACTGTGCAATTCTGCTTTTTGCAGGTACATTGTTCGGTTGGGAGCAAGCAATGTATTCTATTATTGCCTACCTGCTGGCTTTCGAAGGTGTTCGTATCTCACTACGGGGATTATCCCACTCCCGCACTGCTTGGATTACCAGCAGCCGATGTTTGGACATTCAGCAAGCAATCGCAACCTCTCTAAACCGAGAAGCTGCGATTGCCGAAGGTTCAGGGCAAGATGGAGAGGTTAGCACGTTGTTTTGTCTGACAAACAGAATGGAAGAAGATCATCTTCGGGCAATCGTTCTACAGTGTGATTCAGAGAGCCAAATCGTGTTTAGATCAGCCACTAAAGATCATAGACAAACACGCTTACACGAATAAAAAAAGGGAGCGCCCTTAAGCCATGAAAATGGCTGAAGCGCTCCCTTCTTTTTGAATTTAGCCTTTGATCGCAACCAATTTTTCTGAGCGAGGCCTCAAACTTCTTGTTCGAGACCCCAAACTTCTTGCGAGAACTCAAATTTCGCATTATTCGAAGACGTTTACGCGCATGAGACAGCTATCGGACACAGCGGACCTTAAATGCGGAATTATCCCGAATTTTGGATGACATCGGACCGCATAGCCCCTATTGGCACAAAAAACGCCAACTACGAGCCTATTTCTTATGAATAGCTGCACTGGGGTCCGAAACCTTGCTCCAAAGGCGATATATTTGCGAATAACGTCATTGGAGTCCGAAAGCTTCAGCGGATGTACATGATTCGGTGGGATCGGACGATGGGTAAATGTGATTCGGCGGTATCGGACAGTGGATGAACATGATTCGGTGGTATCGGACGATGGAGCGATGTAATTCGGTGGCATCGACGATGGATGGATGTGATTCGCCGGGATCGGACGACAGATAACCATGATTCGGTGGCGTCCGAAGATGGTTGAATGTGATTCAGCGGTATCGGATAAGCGGAGCTATGATTCAGTGACATCAGACGGCGGTTGACTATGATTCAGCGGTACCGGACGACGGACGACTATGATTCGGTGGCATCGGTTTATCCGGAATAGAGACATATTGCAGCATGCCGTAACTACGGCCAAAAACGCAAAGCAGCGATCCTCCAGTAATAGGAGGATCGCTGCTTGCAGACTGTCTCATACGATGAAAAAAACACCCATGGACAACCCCTACTTTTCATTTAATCCGCTACTTAACGGAACATTCCCCACAAGCGGATTAAATGAAAGGTGTTGTTCGGATCGATTTTCTGCGCGATGATAAACTTTACAATTTGTTCTTCCTGTGTCGAGGTCAGTTTCTCGTTCAATACACCTGACGCTTTCCGTACCAATCTGCGAACAACCGCAGGATCCTGCAGCTCCTGTTTCGAGATGCCCTCAATCATACTTTTGATACGATCCTTCACAGTCGAGTTTTTCATCTTCAGCTTGATGCGATCCACCAACTGAGGGCTAATTCCGAATTGTTGATAACCCAAGTGTAGCACCTCCCGTCATATCCAATCTTTCACAGTATATGAGCCTTCGGTGCTACATGTGCCTAGTTAGTCAATTAATTCTCCTTGGAAGATCTGTTCACTCTGTAAATAATGCCGAAGAGATGCATATTCAGGTGATGTCCAAAAAGCTTCATCCTTAAGCAGCTCTGCGACATCATCACGCGCCTGCTCCAGAATTTCAAAGTCAGCCGTCATATCTGCCAGCCGAAACTCCGGTAATCCACTCTGCTTTGTCCCAAAAAAATCCCCCGGTCCACGCAGCTCCAAATCCCTTCGGGAAATCTCAAATCCGTCATCCGTATCGGTCATGGCAGTCATTCGCTCACGTCCGATTTCAGATTTTGGATCAGCTACCAACACACAAAAAGAGGCATGCTGCCCTCTTCCTACCCGTCCACGCAGCTGGTGCAGCTGTGACAGGCCAAAACGATCCGCATCCATAATGATCATCAACGTAGCATTAGGAACGTCTACACCAACCTCCACCACCGTAGTGGACACAAGCAGCTGCAGCTCATTGTTATAAAACGCCCGCATCACTTCATCTTTTTCAGCGGGAGTCATTTTCCCATGCAAAAGCCCAACTTTATAGCTAGGGAAAGCTTGGCTCATCTGAATATGCAAATCAATAGCATTCTGCACATCCAGCTTCTCTGACTCTTCAATGAGCGGACAGATCAAATAAGCCTGACGACCCAGATCAATTTCACGCTTAATCAGATTCAGCACACGATCCATGAGATCATGTTTTACCCAATAACTAGTTATAGGAACTCGGCCTTTCGGCCTTTCAGATAAAGTAGATACATCCATATCGCCAAAAACAGAGATCGCAAGTGTACGTGGAATAGGCGTCGCAGTCATCGTCAGTACATCCGGATTATATCCTTTTCGCCGCAATACACCACGCTGATTCACACCAAAACGATGCTGCTCATCAGTTACCACAAGACCCAGATCACGGAAAAATACATCCTCCTGAATCAAAGCATGTGTTCCTACCACGATATCAAGCATCCCCATTTGCAACGAGGCCAATAACTCTTTACGTTTTCGGCCAGTCACACTGCCCGTCAGGAGTCCTACAGTAATCCCAAACGGCTCAAACATCCTGGTAAGTGAACGCATATGCTGTTCTGCTAAAATCTCTGTGGGCACCATTAGTGCGCCCTGAAAACCAGATCTTACCGTAGCAAAAAGCGCCACAGCCGCAAGCACTGTTTTACCCGAGCCAACATCTCCTTGCAGCAGACGATTCATGCAATATGGTGAACGCAGATCATGTAAAATCTCCAGCTCTACACGTTTCTGTGCATCTGTAAGCTCAAAGGGCAGACTGCGAACGAACTGGCGTACCGTCGCGTTATCCACTGTGTGGACTACCCCATCCATCCGCCCGCGGTTCAGAACCCTGAACGCTTGCATCTTCAACTGGAACAGGAATAGTTCCTCATATACCATCCTACGGCGCCCCTGCTGCCCCTCACGAGTGTCCTCAGGCCTATGGATAGTGGCAATGGCCCGTTTACGCGGCATGAAGTCATATTCCCTCATAATAGAATGCGGTAAAATCTCTGGAATCAGATCCCCATACTGCTGAAGTCCCTGATTAATAACCTTCCTGATCCAGGACTGAGTGATCTTACCACCTACCGAATAAACTGGCTGCAGTGTTCCCGTCTTCCCTTCACCACGATCCGGAAATTCATAATCAGTCACTGTAATCTGATTGCGCTTCTGATCCCATTTTCCGGTCAGCACAATTTCCCGTCCCACAGTGAGTTGCTCTCTTACGTAATGGCGGTTAAACCAGGTTGCTGTGAACATCCATGGCTCTGCAACCATCTTACAGCTAAGACGTGACTTGCCGCCAAAACGCTGCAGCACAGGGATACCGATTACTTTTGCCTCAACGGTCACTTTATCCCCGTGTTTAGTCTCGCTCAGCGAGCGGGGCCGATAATCCTCGTAGCGGAACGGATAATACTCTAATAAATCCTTTACTGTAAAGACGCCAAAGGCGTGAAGCTCGCTTTGCTTTTGAGCACTCACGCCAGTTATGTTTTTTACTTCAATTTGATTTAATGCCAGTGTCATATTTATCCCTCATTTTGCAGGCCAAATGAACACAGCTAATGTACCGTTACCGACATGGCTGCCCACGACAGGGCCGACGTTCGTCAGCACTTTTTCTTCCAAGGTGAAGTGTCCTGCAAGCTCATTCAGGAACTCCTCGCCGGAAGCCGGTTCAGCCGTATGACCTACGGCCACATTGATTTTGTTTACACCCTGCAGATCCCGCTTGAACAGTTCAATCATACGGGCGACAGCCTTCTTACGGCCTCTAACTTTCTCCACCGCATAAATAATACCTTCTGCATCAATGGACAATATCGGCTTAATATTCAGAAGTGTCCCCAGAATAGCGGAGGCTTTTCCAATTCTCCCGCCTTTTTGTAAATATTCAAGTGTATCTACTAAGAAGTAAAGCTTACGCGATTGACGTAGGCTTTCTACAGCCTCAAGTATCTCTTCAGGTCCTTTGCCTTCAGCAGACATTCTGGCAGCTTCCACTACCATAAATCCAAAACCATAAGAAGCGGAGAGAGAATCCACAACAGTGATCCCTTCTCCCTCTTCCTCCAGCATCGATTTAGCCAGCAATGCAGATTGATAAGTCCCGCTCAGTCCAGAAGAAATATGAAAGGAAAGGATAGAACAGCCCGGGTTACGCTCCAGAATACTGCGGTACACATTCATATATTCAACCGGTGAGGGTTGAGAAGTAGTCGGCAGCTGTGAGGTACGGGGAAGACGCTCATAGAACTGCTCCGGAGTCATATCCAGATTGTCCCTAAAAGCCTCTTCGCCGAACATTAAGGTCAACGGTACTACCTCAATTCCGTACGTTTCCGCCATTGCTGGCGGGATATCTGAAGTGCTGTCGGTGACGATAATGGTACGATTCATGGATTTTCTCCCCCAAGCTATAATTTTGCCAACTACGCAATAACAAATTTCTACTCCATTGTTAAAGAACCATTAATTCCTACCTATGGCTCTACAGAGAACAGATAATAATACAGGGGTTGGCCACCCTCATGAATCTCAACTTCCACATTCGGATAAGTCTCTTCCAGCCACTCACTCAAAGAATCAGTAGCCTCGGATTCTGTTTCTGCACCAATAAGGATCGTAACGATTTCGTCGCCATTCTCCAGCATATTGGATAACAGCGCCTGACTTGCAGCCAAAAGATCATCTGCAGCAGCAACAATTTTGGAATTAGAAATCCCAATAAATTGGCCCGATTTAATCTCCAGCTCATCAAAGCTTGTATCACGCACAGCGTTCGTTACTTGTCCGGACTTCACATGAGAGATTGCTTCCAGCATATTCTCAGAATTAGTCTCCACTGCATCTTCCTCTTGGAATGCAAAAGCTGCTGCTATTCCCTGCGGAATACTTTTACTTGGAATCACCGTAATCTCACGTTCGCCCTCTAGAAGATCTTTAGCTTGTTGAGCGGCAAGAACAATGTTCGAGTTATTCGGCAAAATATAAACATGCTTCGCAGATATGGAAGAAATCGCGTTCACGAAATCCTCAGTGCTAGGATTCATTGTCTGACCACCAGCTAGGACTACGTCCACTCCAAGGCTTTTGAAAATGTCAGCAATACCTGCGCCAGAAGATACCGCGATGAAGCCGTAAGGTGCCAAATCATCGGCCGGTGGTTCAGCAGGAGACATTTGCACTGCGCTCTTCTCATTCGGCATATCAGCGAATACATCAGGCATTGGTGCAATATCCATGCCCGCAGTCAGCAGATCACGATGCTGCTCTCGCATATTAAGAATGTGAATCTGCGTGATCTCCCCATAAAGAAGAGCCAAGTTCATCACTTCACCTGGAGCCTTAGAGTGCACATGCACTTTAATCGTCTCATCATCCGAAATAACAATAATGGAGTCGCCATTAACTGACAACGCTTTCCTAAAAGCTTCCTCATCAAAATTGGTTCTCACGTTAACGCCTAACTGGCGATTAATGAAAAACTCCATATCATATAGAAATTCTATATCTTCAGTAGATAGCTGTGACTGCGCAGAAGACTGTACAGAAAACAGTTCACTTTCAGGTTTCGTTAATACGGGTTTAGGCGCTGGTGCAACGGGTGTGTGGGTTTGTCCTTGCACAGATTCAGACAGACCGGTAGTACTTCCATTCGTCAGATGCTGGTGAAACCCTTCATAAATGTAGACCAAACCTTGGCCGCCAGAATCTACAACACCGACTTGCTTCAATACAGGCAATTGCTCAGGCGTATAAGCTAAGGCTTCTTTTGCTTTGGCTAATACCTCTGTCATCAGCTCCACAACGTCAGTAGTACGGCGGGCATAATAAACAGCATGTCTTGCAGCCTCTTTAGCTACAGTAAGAATAGTTCCCTCTACGGGCTTTACAACTGCTTTATACGCAGCGTCCACTCCGGTTTGCAGCGCAGCAGCGAACTGCTGTGTATTAAGCTCATCATGTTGAGCCGCATACCTGCTAAACCCTCTGAATAACTGGGACAAAATAACGCCGGAATTCCCACGAGCTCCCATTAATAAGCCCTTGGAGAGTACACCTGCACATTGGCCCACAGAAGTGGTGTTATTTTTCTTTAATTCATTCGCGCCTGCGGTCATCGTCAAATTCATGTTTGTGCCGGTATCTCCATCTGGGACCGGAAAAACATTTAGGGAATTGACGTGTTCTGCATGCTGTTGCAGCTTATCCGCTCCAGCCAATACCATAGCGGTAAAATCTGTTCCGTTTATAGAACGCTTACTCAATTGAGAATTCCCCTTCCTAACTTCATGCCTAATCATTCTATGATTAACAGGACATAATGCACTAATTTACATTGTACTATAAGTATTAAAAGAAATAAATGTTTTTGAATCGGTTGACGTAGCAAAATTTGCTGTGATATTATAGATAAGTATTGTTTATGCAGGTGTTAGGAATAAGGAGGTGTAATCTATGTCCCGCAAATGTGCAGTAACAGGCAAGAAACCGAGCAGCGGCAACCACGTGTCTCACGCTAATAACCGCAACCGTCGTTCTTGGGGAGTTAACGTTCAGAAGGTCCGTATCCTCGTGAACGGTAAACCAAAACGCGTGTACGTCAGCACCCGTGCTTTGAAAGCCGGTAAAGTTGAACGCGTTTAGTCTTTAGCAATTTTAAGACCGAACGATAACTTATATGAAGCAAAAAGCACCCTTTACATTTGTAAGGTGCTTTTTTTCATGTTTTCTTTTCTGTTAGCGGCTTAACTCTTCTGAAATGTGTTCAATATTGCTTTAACAAAACCTCCCAAAAACCTTGGCAGCTTAAACGTGTAAAATTTCATGATTTACCCTCCCATCAATTCATGCCGTACGCAGGAGACTTTCCTCTTGTCAATAACGGAAACGAACTGCAGTCCTCCCTGCCAAAACAAAAAAAGGCTACATGAGATTTCTGCTCATGTAACCATATTTATGCACCGAGGACTTGGCCTATACCTCTAGTCTCAATAGCCTATTTTTTTAACGCAGTGCAGATTCGGCCGCTTCTCGAATTCCGCGGATCGCCGCAGCACGATCACTCCGGCCAAAAACTGCATTCCCCGCTACCAAAACATCGGCTCCAGCTGCCACAACTAAGGGTGCTGTCTCTTCCGAGACTCCACCATCTACTTCGATCAATAAATCTGGATTCACTTCATTCGCCCATTCTCGAATTTGAATGATTTTGCGCAAAGTGTTAGGAATGAATGCTTGACCACCAAAGCCTGGATTAACGGTCATCACCAGAATCATATCCACATCCTCCAGCACCTCACGCACCGCTGAAGCCGGAGTACCCGGATTAATTGCTACACTTGCCTTCAGCCCCAGCTCCTTGATCTGATGAACCACACGATGCAAATGAACGCATGCCTCAGCGTGAACGGTGATCACACTTGCACCTGCTGCAGCAAAATCAGGGATATAACGTTCTGGTGACTCAATCATCAAGTGAACATCAAGTGGCAGCTTGGTATGTAACGATACAGCTTTTACAATAGGTGGACCCAATGTGATATTCGGCACAAAATGACCGTCCATTACATCCACATGTATCCAATCTCCACCACTGGCTTCCGCCTCTGCTACTTCTGGACCTAAACGCGCGAAATCCGCCGACAATAAAGATGGTGCTATTCGTATCATGATGTTAGTACCTCCGCTTTTTATCTTTCATTTCATTAAAAAACAGTTTGTAATGATCATAGCGACTATCCGCAATTTTCCCTGCTTTCCAAGCCTCTATTACACGGCAGCCTGGTTCATGCTGATGACTGCAGCCCCGGAACTTACAATCGGATGCATATTGAGCAAATTCACGAAAACAAGTGGACAGCTCTTCTACACCAAGCTCTAAGAAATCAAGCTGACTAAAACCTGGGGTATCTGCAACAAAACCTCCACCACCAATATCCATCAGCTCCACATGACGGGTCGTATGGCGACCACGTCCCAATCGTAAACTGATCTCTCCAGTCTCCAGTTTAAGCCCTGGAACAATACGATTCAATAAGGTGGACTTACCAACCCCCGATTGACCCGCAAATACGCTAATACCACCAGTAAGCCGTTGTCTTAGCTCATCGCTTCCGGCACCAGTAAGTGAACTTGTGACCATCACTTCATATCCGATATCCTCATAAAGTTCTTTAACATAACGAGTAGCTTCACCATCATCATCCGCCAAATCCTGTTTAGTCAGAACAATTAGGGGTTCCAGACCCGAATGCTCAATATGAACTAGAAACTTGTCCAACAGATTCAGGTTCATATCGGGCTCTCGAACGGAGAATAAAAGGACTGCGAGCTTAACATTCGCTACAGGTGGACGAATCAGTTCAGATTCTCTAGGTAGAAGTTCATCCACCATTCCTTCTCCATGCTCAGTAAGTATATAAATAACCCGATCTCCAACTAGCGGAGCGATCCCTTTTTTCTTGAGAATTCCTCGGCCTCTGCATTGAACAGAATGCTCTTCAGTCGCAATTAATCCTTCGCGGAGCGGTTTCACATAATAATAACCGCTTAACGCCTTAACAATTATACCTTCAGGCATACATAGTGAGCCTTCCTCTCCTGATTTTGCGAAAATGACCCAAGTCTGATATCCCCGGGTCATTTCGCTACGCCAACCATTCAGGTTAAACCCTGTTTAGTTGTTGTTTTTATCTTTAGATTTATCCTTGCCTTTATTGTTGTGCTTATTATTGCCATTATTAGTCGATTCACTATTTATAGAACTATTGTTTACGAACCCTGTCTGATTCACCGCCCCGTTATTCCCTCCGTCATTCTCTGAACCTGAACCTGGCAAGATCTCCGGTTCAATCGTAGGTTCAATTGTAGGCGTAGGTTCAGCAGAAGGTGTTGGAGTTGGCTGTGGTGTTGCTATAACTGGTGGTTCAGGCTCCTGAACGGTTCCGTTCTTAGCATCGATATAAGGAATGACATAAGTATCCAAAAGTACACCGTCACGGGTAACAATAACTGAACCATCTTTATTAGGAGCCAATACTAGATTCACAGATAACACTTGGCTCTTTCCAATGGTACGTGTTCCCCAATCCTGCTTCTCTCCATTATTGCGCGCATCCACGAATTCGATACGAATCTTGCTCTTTTTTCCATCCTGAGCAGGAGCGACTGGCACATTAAAGGTATAATTCAGGGCTTCAGGTGGATAACCTGTACTTAAGTAAATCGTAATCGCTGTTCCAGGTGGAACAGAAGTACCTGTCCCCTTATCAAATGCCCAAGTCTTTGTTACTTTACCTTCTTCAATGCTGAAGCTGGATTCTTGTTTAACTTCTCCAAGAACAAGCTTGGCACCTTCCAGCAGCGCCTTTGCCTCACTCTCCGTCTTACCGATGAGATCTGGCAACAGTACACTTTCTTCTCCTTTACTAACGTAAAGGGTGATTTGAACCGTCTCAGGATCGAATTCTGTATTTAATGCAGGGTCAGATTTTACAATGAGACCTTCATCTGTATTTTCGTCATAGAGAGGTTTATTATCAATCCGGTCCTGGGCTACACCCAGCGCCATCAATGCTTTAACCGCATCATCAAAGCTCTTGTTAACTACATCTGGCATCTTGGGTAGTGGCTTAGCCGTATTCACAGTGAGTATTAGGGACGCTCCTTTTTTCACTTTGGCATCCTTTTCCCTACTTTGCTTAATGACCACATTCTCTTCAAAATTCGGACTGTAGTCATACAGAATAGGATCAGCAACCTCAAGCCCCAAATCCTCAAGCTCAGTTTGTGCTTGTTCTATCTGTTTACCTACTACATAAGGAACGGAAACCTCAGGAACAACTAGCTGTGATTTAACGTACCATACGAGACTGGCCATAGCCAACAGCAACAGCAAGGTAAGCCCAATCCATAATGTGGGTTTTGCCCATTGTTTTTTACCTTTGCTTGAAGGCACCGGTTCATCATCTTCATCACGAACCATCCGTTCCTCACGATGATTACGATTACCATTGCTTCTTTGAATCGGTTTTATCGCCGGGATAACCCGCGTACGATCCTCATCTTCTTCATCGTTGAACAGAATCTTCGCCTCACTGCGGCGCTCCGGCAATAAGCATGTTTCCAAATCCTGCAACATTTCTTTGGCAGAGTCGTACCGCTCTTCCGGATTTTTACGCATTGATCTCAGAATTACATTCTCAACGCTTTGCGGAATGAGTGGATTCAGAAGTTTTGGCTCTTCAAACTCTTCTTGCAGATGTTTTAAAGCTACACTAATCGGACTCTCTCCCAAGAAGGGCAGGCTTCCAGTAAGCATTTGATAAAGTACAATACCTAAAGAATACAAGTCAGACTTTTCTCCTGTAGAGACACCTTTGGCATGCTCTGGCGAGAAATAATGTACTGAACCAACTACAGAACCGGTCTGTGTAATGGTTGTTGACGTAACTGCGCGGGCAATCCCAAAGTCGGTTACTTTCACCCGGCCGTTGCGTCCGATCAGGATATTATGTGGTTTTATATCACGATGAATAATTTGATTCTGATGCGCATGATCTAGGGCATCACAGATTTGTGAAGCGATCCGTACGGATTCATCAACCTGTAATGGCGCTCGTTCTTTTATAATTTCATTAAGATTCTGACCCTCAATATACTCCATGACAATGTAATGAATTTCGTCTTCTTGTCCTACATCGTATATGCTGACGACATTCGGATGAGACAAAGATGCGGCAGATTGCGCCTCACGCCTAAAACGGCGAATAAATTCCTCGTCATGCACAAACTGATTGCGCAATACTTTGATGGCGACATTTCGGTTTAAAAGAATGTCATGTGCTCTATAGACGAGCGCCATTCCACCTCCGCCGATCCGTTCGATGACTTGGTAACGGCCGCCCAATTCGTGACCGATCATCAATCCCACTCCTTTGTTTCGGGCACAGCGGCCTCTCCATGATGTTCTAACAAAGCGACGCTAATATTATCGCCACCGCCGGCGAGCAGTGCCAGCTGAAGTAAACGGTCCGCTCTTTCCTCTAACGATATCTCATGTATACCTGCTACTTTGCCTAAATGCTCATTTGTGACAAAGTTGCTTAAACCATCGCTGCATAGAAGCAAAATTTCCCCAGGTAGCAGAGCTATAGGCGCCATATCAACTTCAACCTCAGCATCTGTTCCAAGTGCCCTCGTCAGCACATTACGACGCGGATGATTATCCAATTCCTCCACACTGATCTGACCGTTCTTGAACAGCTCATTGACTAGCGTATGATCCTCGGTTAGTTGAACTGCCGCACTGTCTTTTATTAAATAGGCTCTGCTGTCTCCGATATGGCCAATATATCCGTTTGATCCATTCAAAAGAACAGCAACGACAGTAGTACCCATATTATGATACTTATCGTCACCGGAAGCCTCCCTGAACACAGTGCTGTTAGCTTCCAAAATAGCAGCTGACAACGCATCACGCAGAGCTTCGTCTTGAAGGCCAGACTCTAACCCGTCTAGGTTATTCCTCATTGTCTCCAAAGCGAGCCTGCTTGCGGTTTCACCAGCCTGATGTCCACCCATCCCATCGGCAATAATACCGAGTGTATAACCGTGGCGCGTCGCGCCGATCCAGACCGAATCCTCATTGACAGAGCGCACTCGGCCAATATCGCTGGCATGAACTGTTCTGATCAAATATCCTCACCCCAACTCCATATGTTTGGCACGCAGCTGTCCGCATGCGGCCGCGATATCATGGCCTTGCTCACGGCGAATAGTAACATTCACCCCGTTATCAGCCAAAATACGTTGAAACTCAAAGATATCATTGCGTGAAGTACGTACATATTTTCGCTCAGGCACATGGTTTACCGGAATCAAATTGACGTGGCACAGCATGCTCTTAAGCACCCCAGCCAATTCCTCAGCATGCTCCGGTTGGTCATTTACCCCGCCGATCAAGGCATATTCAAAGCTGACACGTCGTCCCGTCTTAGCTTGATAATAACGCAATGATTCAATTACATCATCAAACGGAAAACGGCGGTTAACAGGCATTAGCTTTGAACGCAAGGCGTCGTTAGGCGCATGAATCGAAATCGCCAGATTAATCTGGGTATCTTCTTCTGCAAATTTATAAATGCTCGGTACAATACCGCTGGTGGAAACAGTAATATGCCGTTGTCCGATATTTAAGCCCTTCTCATGAATCATAAGACGCAGGAATCTCATTGTTGCATCATAGTTCTCAAACGGTTCACCAGTACCCATGATAACAATGCTGCTGACACGTTCGCCGCGCGCATCCAGGATTTGTTGGGAACGTACAACCTGAGCTACAATTTCTCCCGCTGTCAAATCCCGTTTTAATCCACCGAGTGTGGAAGCACAGAAAGTACAGCCGATTCGGCATCCTACTTGGGTTGTTACGCAAACGCTATTGCCATAATTATGTTTCATGATAACTGTTTCGATAGCATGATCGTCATGCAATCCAAACAGGAATTTTACAGTTCCATCTTTAGATTCCATTTTAGTAATTTCAGTTAGTGCTGCAATAGAGAATTGTTCATTCAGCTTCTGGCGAAGCCCTTTGGACAAATTGCTCATTGCTTCGAAGTCATTCACACGTTTTACATACAGCCAATCAAAAATTTGTCCACCACGAAAAGCAGGCTCACCATTATCTTTCGCCCACTGTTGTAACTCTTCTAAAGAAAAATCATATATTAAAGGTTTCATTATTATCTACACCTGTTCTTTCATAAGGATATGCGTATTATTTCTCATTCTTCCTATTTTAACACAAATTTCAGAGACGGTAAAAGAAAACGCCCGCCGTACGGTAGCCCGGCGGGCGGAGGATACTACAATTGTCAGAAAATTTGCTATATTACAAGACTCTCTGGAGCTTAGAAATATAGAACCCGTCGCTCCCATAATGATGGGGCAGCAGTTGAATTCCATCACCCTCAGCCAGCGCGGTACCCTCCAGCCTGTCCCACAATGGTGAAGCAAAGGTCACTGCGGTGAAATCAGGATTCTGCTTCAAAAAGTCAGCTACTACTTCACTATTTTCCGCTTGTTCAGTCGTACAGGTACTATATACCAGAATGCCACCCGGTTTCAACAGTTTAGAGACCGACTGCAGCAACTCCCGCTGCAATGATGCTACACTAGCCACATCTTCCGACTGCTTACGCCATTTGAGGTCTGGCTTACGGCGAATTACGCCGAGTCCAGAGCAAGGTGCGTCGAGAAGAATTCTATCAAAGGATTGATGCTCTAACGTGTGCTCCAGCTCCAGCGCGTCTGCACTGCCTGTAGATACACAATCAAGACCTAAACGTTCTGCTTGATCTGAGATCAATTTCGCTTTATGCAAATGCAGATCATTAGCATAAATCGATCCTTCATCTTTCATGAGCTCGCCCATATGTGCTGTTTTGCCCCCAGGAGCAGCGCAACAGTCAAGCACTCTCATGCCAGGCTCCGGAGCTACCGCTTCAGCTACAAGCATAGAACTCTCATCCTGAACGGAGATATATCCATCACGATACCAGGAGGTGAGTGCCAGGTTTCCGCCGCCTTTCACAACAATGCCATAGGGACTAACATCAGATGCTGAAGCTTGCAGACCTTGTTCAATCATCTGGTTCAGCAGAGCCTCACGACAGATCATCGTTGTATTCACGCGTACACTGACCGCAGGCGGCTCATTGTTTGATGCACAAATAGCTTCCGCCGTGTCGGCACCGTACTCGGTAATCCAACGTTCCACTAACCACAACGGATGTGAATATAATATCGATATCCGCTGCGCTTGACTTAGCCCCTCAGGCAGAACTGGCAGATCACCAGCACGCAATACACTGCGCAGCACGCCGTTAACCATCCCTGAGATTCCCTGGTGGCCTTTTTTCTTCGCTATATTAACAGCCTCATTTACAGCTGCATGGGACGGTATACGATCGAGATACATAATTTGATATAAACTAAACCGCAGTAAATTACGGACCCATGGCTGTAGTTTGGCTATCCCTTTACTAACAAATCCTTCAAGCACATAATCCAGGGTGTTCATCCGCGAAATAGAGCCATAGACAAGTTCTGTGACCAGTCCGGCATCTTCTCTGCTAAGCGTTGCCTTCTGTAGACTGCTGTTGAGCAGCAAATTGCTATAAGCACCTTGCTGCTCAACTTTAACCATTATATCAAGCGCGATTTCCCGGGCAGAAGCAGGGGTAACCTTACCCTTGTTGCCAACTGCTTTAGAGTTATTCCCCTGTCTCTTACCAGCGCTAGGATTTACTGCTGATCGGCCAACACCATTTCCACCGCCGCTCAACCTAACACCGTCCCTGGCTTCATAACAGCACCACGGCTAAAATCGGCCGCACTCATTGC
Organism: Paenibacillus sp. FSL R5-0636; assembly: GCF_037974255.1. Classification (NCBI taxonomy): domain Bacteria; kingdom Bacillati; phylum Bacillota; class Bacilli; order Caryophanales; family Paenibacillaceae; genus Paenibacillus; species Paenibacillus sp. FSL R5-0636. The sequence continues at coordinate 2,899,370 of NZ_CP150232.1, read as the reverse complement.
TTTTTTGCCAGCAGGTTGAACCGTTGTCAGCAGCAGACTTCCGTCACCTGTTTTCACTTCGACACCTCGTTCAGTTACAGAAAGCACCGTTCCTGGAGCACTATCACTTGCTTTCTGCGCTTCAGGCAGCTTAGAAGCCCAAGCTTTAAAGGTCTCACCATTCCAGAGCGTAAATGCGCCGGAAAAAGGAACTAATCCACGAATTCGATTATAGTTGTCACGTGAGCTAGCGTTCCAATCCAAGCGTTCATCCTCGCGATTAAGGTTAGGGGCATAAGTTGCCTCACTATCGTCTTGCTGAACAGCTTGAACTTTTCCGCTTACTAAACGTGGCATTTCAGACTTTAACAGATCTCGTCCAGCCAGGCTCAGCTTCTCAAAAAGAGTTCCAGAGGTATCCTCATCCTCAATAGCCACTTCGACACGAGAGATCATGTCACCGGTATCCAGCCCCTCAGCCATATACATCAAAGTAACGCCGGTCACTTTCTCCCCATTGATGATACTGCGCTGAATCGGAGCACCTCCCCGATATTTAGGAAGCAACGAACCGTGTACATTCACACAACCATTCCGCGGTAAGTCCAACACAGCTTTAGGCAAAATTTGACCATAAGCAGCCGTGACGATCAAATCCGGCTCATATGCTGCCAGCTCGGCGACTGCCTCAGGACGACGCATGCGTTCTGGCTGAAGCACAGGTAATCCGAGAGCTAATGCGGCTTCCTTAACTGGTGAAGGAGCCAAGATCTTTTTTCTCCCCTGCGGACGATCTGGTTGGGTGATGACAGCTACAACTTCATAGCCTTCATCTACCAGCATTTGCAAGCTTGGCACCGCAAAAGCTGGAGTTCCCATGAATACAATCTTCATATTCCTCACTCCTCAGTCTCGTTAGCAGTCATCTCGTATACTTTTTCAGCGATATCTGTAAATAGAACTCCATTCAAATGGTCAATCTCATGCTGAAAAGCCCGGGCAAGTAAACCACTGCCGGTTATCGTAATCTCTTTTCCCTCACGGTTAAGGCCACGTACAGTTACAGTCTCCGCACGGCGAACATCACCATTCAAGCCAGGAATACTAAGACATCCTTCTGGTCCTAGCTGTTCACCTTCCATGCTGATGATTTCAGGGTTAATCATTTTGATCAATCCATGCTCTTCATCCGCATCCACCACAATTAGACGTTTCAAAATTCCGACTTGGGGTGCCGCCAGCCCTACTCCTTCAGCGTCATACATCGTATGTGCCATATCATCCAGCAATTTTTTAACATTAGGAGTAACTACAGCTACTTCTTTAGCTTTTTTGTGCAATACTTCATCCGGTTCTTTAACGATCAAACGTATAGCCATTACAAAACACCTTCCCGTTCTGAACATTTCTATATTTAAAGTCAATTGATAAAGCTCTTTTTTTACATTGTAACATGATACGGATTTACATCAACATCTGCGGATCCACATCAATGCTGATCTGAAGACCGGTATCCCGCACAGAATCCTCTAACTCTTCAGCCACTTGGCGGACAAGTCCAATCACATCGATGGCGCCGCGCCATTTTATCATACACTGGAATCTATATCTACCCTTTAATCGAGGGATAGGTGATGCCACAGGACCCAACAGATCTAACACATCGCTGGTTAGCTTATCGAGACTTCCATACCACCTTAGCTGTCTGGCCTTTCCCTGAAGATTCAGAGCATAATTCTCTGCCATCCGCAGTAGAAGCGGCAGCTGTTCATGAGACAATGTGACCAGGATGAGTCTGCAATATGGCGGATACTGGAGGCCTCTGCGATGCTTCAGCTCTTCACGTACAAAAGAGAGATAGTCATGTCCGCTGGCATGAATAATAGAATAATGCTCTGGCGTATAGGACTGAACGACCACTTCGCCTGGAAGCTGGTGCCGGCCTGCTCTGCCTGCAACTTGTGTAAGCAATTGGAATGTCTTCTCTGCTGCGCGAAAATCGGGCAGGTTCAAAGCTGAATCTGCTGTGATTACACCAACAAGAGTGACATCTGGAAAATCCAGTCCCTTTGCTACCATCTGAGTGCCCAGGAGAACATCCGCTTTTTTGTCTCTAAATTGGTTCAGCAGCTTCTCATGCGAGCCCTTTTCTGTTGTTGTGTCCACATCCATACGAATCACTCGTATGCCTGGGAACAGCTTACCAAGCTCTTCCTCCACCCGCTGTGTACCCGTTCCGAAAAACCGGATATGCTCACTCCCACACTCCGGACAAAGCTTAGGTGCTGGTTCAGCATGTCCGCAATAATGACAACGCAAATTGTCACTACGGCTATGATACGTTAGTGAGATATCACATTCTGGACAACCGGCTACGTAACCACAGCTACGACACATGACAAAGGTTGAGAAACCTCTACGGTTAAGCAGCAGCACCGTCTGTTCTCCGCGTTCCAGCCTCTCTTCCAGTGCTGAATGAAGCTTTCGGCTGAACATCGAACGGTTGCCTTCTTTAAGCTCTTCCCGCATGTCTACTACGTTCACCTTTGGAAGTTCATTTCCAAGCGCACGGGTAGGCATCTCTAGCAGTACCGGTGAAAAGTGAATATCACTCTGCGATCTTGCAGCATGATAGCTTTCCAGCGAAGGCGTAGCAGAACCTAGAATCACAGCTGCCCCACACTGTTCCGCTCTACGAATAGCAGCATCACGGGCATGATATTTCGGATTCTCCTCCTGTTTATAAGAGGTCTCATGTTCTTCATCCATAATAATCAACCCTAGGTTGGAGAAAGGAGCAAACACGGCCGATCTTGCGCCTACAGCGACTGTGGCCTTTCCTTCACGGATTTTACGCCACTCATCGTATCGCTCACCAACAGACAGCCGGCTATGCATAACCGCGACCCCGCTGCCGAACCGCCCCTTAAACCGCTCCACCATTTGTGGTGTTAAAGCAATCTCTGGCACAAGAACAACAGCCTGTCTGCCCTGATCTAAACAGCGTTTAATACATTGCAAATAGATCTCTGTCTTACCACTACCCGTAACTCCATGAAGCAGAAATACTTCGTGAAGCTGCTCCTCTAAGGTTCGAGAAATTCTTGTATATACGACCTCTTGTTCCGCTGTAAGCGGTAGAGGTGTGGTAGGTTTAAAATCTCGTCCTTGATAAGGATCGCGATAGACTTCAATTTCACTGATCTCGATAAAACCTTTTTCCTCCAAGGCCTTTACAGTACTTGCCGTTACTTGGAGTGCAGACAAAACTTCTTTAAGGGCCATGGGGAGTGTAGCTTCCATATCAACTAAAAAGCTCAGAACTTCCTTCTGGCGTGCGGATTTTTTCGGGAATTTGTTCAAAGCCTCACGGGCAGCAGTGACACCTATCGCCAGATCGACTGCCTTGAGCTTTTTCTTACCCATTTTATCCTTAATGGATTGACTCTCTATAAGTACTCCACGCCGCAGCATGAACTTCACCGTCTCAGCAGCCTCAGGAAATGCACGAGTAAGCTGCTTCATGGAAACTTCGCCACTACGTCCAATAAATTCTGTGATTAGTCGTTCCTCATCCCCTGTGTCGGCAAACATTGGGAACAATTCATCCTCTGGAAATGCTGTCTCTTCCTGCACATCTCCAAGTGAAATCAGCCGTTCTGCCTTCCCTTTTAGAGCGGTGGGCAACATCGCTTGCAGTGCTGAAATTCGTCTACATGCATATCTTTTACTCATCCAGTCCGCAAGCTCAACTAATTCAGGAGATAAAGGCGGAAGCAAATCCAACACTTCTTGAATAGGCTTCAGGCTAGGACTCACTAGGGTCTCGCCTGATTCTAGAGATACTACAAAACCTTGGACTGTCCGGTGCCCAAACGGAACGGCTACCCGACTGCCCACTTCAATCCATAACTTCAGGGATTCTGGAATACTATAATCAAATGGCCGGTCAGTGCTGCGTACAGGCACATCCACAATGACCTTGGCGATATCCATTATAATGAAGCTCCAGTAATCCGCTCTGCCACGAGCGTCAGCAAATGACGAGCAACCTCATCCTTCGACAATTGTGGCAATTCAAGCACCAATCCATTCACATCATATATCGAAACGATATTCGTATCCGCTCCAAATCCGGCTCCTGCAGCCGCTACATTGTTAGCAACGATGAGATCGCAGTTTTTGCGGACCAGCTTGTCCTTAGCATAAAATTCCGTATTGCCCGTTTCCGCAGCAAAGCCGACCAAAAACTGCTTGTTTTTGGTCTTACCGAGTGTTTCCAGAATATCCGTTGTCTTCACAAGCTCAAGCGTCATCGTCTCTCCGCTTTTTTTAATCTTGGAAGGCTCACTATGCTTCGGACGGTAATCCGATACAGCAGCCGCCTTGATCATAATGTCGCAGCTGTCCCACAGTGCGGTAACTGCTTCATACATTTCCTGTGCAGATTGAACACGAATGACTGAAATCTCTGGTTCCTGTGGAGGAGCCTCATCTGTACGCGCAGCAATCAACGTTACCTCAGCACCCATTGCACGTGCAGCACGTGCTAGCGCGAAGCCCATTTTACCGGATGAATCATTGGAGATATAACGCACTGGATCAATCCGTTCTACCGTTCCACCCGCTGTGATGACGATTTTTTTACCCGCAAGAGGTTTGGATGCGACGCTTGCTTGGTGTGCAAAAAAATTCTCAACCACACTCACAATAGCCTCTGGCTCTTCTAGCCGACCTTTGCCAACGTATCCACATGCCAGCAGTCCTTCACCAGGCTCAATAAACTGAATGCCCCGGCTAGCGAGAATATTCAAATTATTAAGTACAGCTGGATGCTGATACATATGAACATTCATAGCTGGTGCAACCATAATAGGAGCCGTAGTAGCAAGCAGTGTAGTAGATAACATATCATCGGCGATCCCGTGTGCCATTTTGGCAATTATATTTGCGGTTGCGGGTGCTACCAGCACAAGATCCGCAGCATCTGCCAGATCAATATGTGAAATGGAGGATGGATCTCTCTCCTGGAATGTATCGCTATATACTCGTTGCTTCGATAGTGACTGTAGAGTTAATTCTGTAATGAACTGCTTCGCCGAAGCTGTCATAATGACATGAACCTCGGCTCCTTTTTGGACAAGCTTACTGGTCAAGGACGCCGCTTTATAAGCAGCAATTCCTCCTGTGATCCCAAGTAAAATAGTCTTCCCCTTCAAGCTCTTCAACATGATCTCCCCCCTGTTCCCTACTCTTACAACGAATGGCTATCTTTACGACGAGAAAAAAATAACAACCTTCCGGTTGTCATAAAGAGCCCGGTTCTGGGCTTTCATCATAAATTTAAGACCCGTAAATGCTCCATAACCCAAGAAGAAACGGCAGCGCCTCAAAACAAATAGGCGGCATCCGTTTCTACAATAGGTCATTATTACTTATGCTTGAGACTACTCTTCACCGCGGGTTAGAGTAATACGATCTTCGTAAATTTCCTCAAGAGCAACACCAACAAATTTATGCGATCTAGGATTCTTCACATCTGTCTTGCCACCCTCACGCAATTGTCTAGCACGACGTGCAGCAGCGACAACGAGCGAATACTTACTGTCAACCTTAGTCATCATTTCATCAATGGATGGATATAGCACTGGGACACCTCTTCATAGTTTACTGTTAATACCATTTGACCTTCAGCATAAATTATCTGACTTTACAATGTTCGGCGATAATAATGCTTTCTATTCTCTTACAAGCCAGATCAATCTCATCATTCACAACAGCATAATCATAATGCTGCATTAAGTTGATCTCATCTTCCGCTACAGTCATGCGGTGATCGATCACATCTGGATGCTCAGTACCCCGTCCGCGAATGCGGTCCTTCAACTCGTCCATGGATGGAGGAAGAAGGAACACAAAAATCCCTTCAGGAAATTTCTCTTTGACTTTGAGAGCTCCTTGAACCTCAATTTCGAGAATAATGTCTTTGCCGCTATTGAGAGTTCTCTCTACAAAATCACGGGGAGTACCGTAATAATTACCTACGTACTCCGCGTATTCAAGCAATTGATCGGCTTCGATCATTGTCATAAATTCCTCTTTGCTTTTGAAAAAATAGTTGACGCCATCTTCCTCACCCGCACGCGGACTGCGAGTAGTAGCAGAAACTGAGTAGACAAGTTCGGGCATCTTCGGACGTAGTGCAGTACAAACAGTACCTTTACCCACGCCGGAAGGTCCGGATAATATGATGAGCAATCCTTTTGACATAATACACTCCATTTAGTTGTTATTCGTCGTTGTCGTCATCTTTACTGGATAAGCGATGCGCCACAGTCTCCGGCTGTACAGCCGATAGGATGACATGATCACTATCTGTAATGATTACGGCACGAGTCCGTCGGCCATAGGTGGCGTCGATCAACATATGCCGATCACGTGCCTCCTGGATAATACGTTTGATTGGTGCAGATTCCGGACTGACGATAGAAATAATGCGGTTGGCAGACACAATATTTCCAAAGCCAATGTTAATAAGTTTGATTGCCATGTTCCGGTAGTTCCCCCCATAAAGTTCTATGCTATTACCTATTCCCGATTACTCTATGTTCGCAGCTTGTTCTCGAATCTTCTCCAGTTCTGCTTTCATATCTAGCACAAGACCCACGAGAGTTAGATGATTGCATTTCGATCCGATTGTATTCGTCTCACGGTTCATCTCCTGAATGAGAAAATCCAGTTTGCGTCCTACCGGTCCTTTCCCCTTCAGGAGGGCTCTGCATTGCTCGAAATGACTATACAACCGGGTCAACTCTTCATCAATATTACAGCGATCTGCAAAAATAGCGATCTCCATCCCGAATTTATGCTCATCAAAAGCGAACGTCCCATCATTTAGTTCATTCAATCGATGTCGAAGTTTCTCACGATATTCAATGATTACGACAGGTGCAAGTTCAACCATTTCAGCATGCATGTTCTCAAGATGGTTCAGGCGCTGTTCAATATCTGCGGCTAGATAACTGCCTTCACGGGCGCGCATCTCCAGCAGAGACTGCAAACACTGCTCAAGTCCCGCCTCCAATACTTCGGAGTAGTCTTCTAATGTCGCAGACACGGCACCCGCAGCCTCGTCTTTGCTGTCCATAATACCGGGTATAGAAAGTATATCACGTAAAGTCAACTCACCAGTCAAACCATATTCGTTCTTAAGCTGCTCTGCTGCCTTTAGATAGGTCATTACAGCAGAGTGATTCAGAACCGGTCTAACTGTCGACTCATCGTGCTCTCTATTGATGGTAACATCTATTCTTCCCCGTTTGATGTGCTGTTGAACCTTTCTTCTCAACACATCCTCATAACCCGTCCAATCCCGGGGCATCCGCAGTACAACTTCGCAGTACCGGTGATTCACCGATTTCACTTCGAACATAATCTTGTAGCCGCCGAATTGCAGGGACGATTGACCGTATCCGGTCATGCTAAATGACAACGGAATCACATCCATTACACTATTGTAATTGATTATTACTAGCGAAACAAGGGGGACAATTTGCGTCCTGATTTCTCCCACACATACTCCATTAGCTGTGCGCTCATATCATAGAACATGAACGGAGTCATCAGATAGATTCCATTAAAATGGGCAGTAGCAACATCTAACAGTTCCTTAGCGATAGCGACACCTTCTGCTCTTCCAGCTTCCCCTTCAAGTCCCTTCATGCGGTTGCGGACATCGTCCGTAAGCTGAATACCGGGAACCTCATTATGTAGAAACTCTGCATTACGTCCGCTTGCCAGTGGCATAACACCAATGAATACGGGGATTTCCAGATGTGCTGTTGCCTCAGCTATCTTCACGATAAGTTCCTGATCATAGACAGGCTGGGTCATAATATAGTCGGCACCAGAGGCAATTTTCTTCTCCAGACGTTGCACTGCCTTATCCAAATGTTTAACATTCGGGTTAAATGCAGCTCCGATTACAAAATTCGCTTTCTGTTTCAAAGGTTTACCTGAGAAGGAAATCCCGTCATTCAGCTGCTTGATCATTCTAATAATCTCAAAAGAGGTTAAATCATAAACCGAGCTTGAGCCGGGAAGATCTCCAAATTTCGCAGGATCACCTGTTACAGCCAGCACATGATCAATTCCAAGCGCATCAAAACCCATCAAATGGGATTGAGTACCAATCAAATTACGATCCCGGCAAGCAATATGCACTAGCGGACGAAGTCCAGTTTTAGCGTGCACCAAATGTCCCAAAGCCATGTTGCTCATCCGTGTGACAGCCAGGGAGTTGTCGGCGAGTGTCAGCGCATCCGCGCCTGCTCTTCTCAGAACTTCTGCGCCCTGCATAAACTTTGCAATATCCAATTCACGAGGTGGATCAAGCTCAACAATAACCGTATGTCGTTCCTTTACCAGATCAACCAGGTTCGGCTCTCTACCATCTCTATCCTCATCGCCAAAATTCTCTTGCAGCGATACACGCTCCACTGCAGGTGGCAACGGTTTAGGAAGCGGTTGCGGTACATAATTCTTCAGTGCAGAGGAGATTTCTGCGATATGCTGCGGAGTTGTACCACAGCAACCACCGATTATCCGGCAGCCCATCTCCGCGAAAGTCTGTGCCATTTGGCCAAAATATTCTGGTGAAGCCCCGTACCGATATTCTCCGTCTACATAATCCGCCACACCCGCATTTGGATACACAGAGGCTGGCAGAACCAGATTCCCTTGTACAGCTTTGAGCGCTCGCTTCATTCCGTTCGGGCCTGTGTTACAGTTAAATCCGATAACATCAGCGCCATCGCCTTCCAGAATACGAAAGGCTTCTGGCAAAGTTAATCCATCTAATGTGCGTGCCGTTTCATCGACAGCTAATTGGCAAACTACAGGAAGCGAGCTGATCTTGCGGAGCGTTCTTAGAGCTAAATGCAGTTCCTCAACATCGTAAAAGGTTTCCAGCATAATGCCATCTACGTCCTCTTCTAGCAATGCAGCAATCTGCTGTGTAAAATATTTTTTCAGCTCTGTGGAAGAGAGATTCGCACGTTTGCCCGCACGAATAGATCCTACAGCTCCTAATACATACCCATGATCTCCAGCAGCCTGGCGAGCGATTCTAACCCCGGCTCGATTTATTTCCTCAACCTTGGATTCTAGACCATATTTGGACAGCCTGTCATAGTTCGCCGAGAAGGTGTTGCTTTCCAGCAGCACTGCCCCTGCCTCAATATAGCTGCGATGAACATCTTCGATTACCCCCGGAGAGGTCAAATTTAATTCTTCATAGGAAATGCCGACCGGGAAACCCTTCTGATATAAGTAGGTCCCCATCGCTCCGTCTCCGACTAATACTTTATTTCCCCATGCGGAACGTAAATCCGGCTTCACAACAAGATCCTCCCCTGCCACATTAGTTTCTAACTTTAGTTTCATACTAATGTAACATAAATCGGTATGGATGATAAGCTTTACAAAAGAAAAGCATTTAGACCAAAATATCACCATGCATGTTCATATGTAAAAAGCTTCATACTAACGTTAATGCCGTTATTTCCATAAAGGAGAGAATACTTTGAAGAAAAAAACAAGAAAGTTTCTGATCCGAAAATACGCTGTAACTTTACTGCTAGCCACTCTCTGCTTGCTGTATATTTATTTGCTAGATTGGCTGTATGGCTATGGGCTGGGTAACATTGGATATATCCTTAATTACCTGTTATACACTGCCTCTGAGAAAGCAACTGTTTGTATTTTGCTGCTCTGCTTGTTCATCCCCGATATCTATTACTGGAAAACAGGACATCAACCAGAACGTGGCGGGGAAAGATGACTTCTTATCGCCGCAACGATGATAAGAATTACAGGGATCAACACCATAAAGAAGGGAAAAATCGTATATAACAATCTCCCCCCCTCATTAATATGTTCAGTAAAGCTCCGCGCATTCAACATCGAGCTGAACAGAATGATCAGAGCACAGGGATAGACCATTCTCCGGTAAGGAATCTTGAACAATTCCGAAATTCCTATAAGTGCGGCCGCAAAAAACACAGACATTTTGAAAAAAACGCCGATAATCAGCACCATAACAATTAGAATATCCACACGTTGAATAAAATCGGAGATTGAAATCTTGCTAATCGTGGGCATCAGAGGGAGGGGTGACCGTTTCACTATATCTGTGCCAAGCACGGAAATATTCAGCATCATAGTCAGACTTAAGAGCAAACCTGAAACAAATATCCCTGCGGCGATGACCCAAGGACCTTTTTTAACATTGTTCAGATAGGGCATTAGCATGGTAAAACAAATCATTTCACCAAAAGGGAACATATAGTTCTGGCGAATAACAGAATCAATCACAGGCTGGAACCCATTCTCAAAAATAGGAAGTAATCGATTCAAATTAATTGAGCCCGATAACATCAGCATGATCGAGCAAAATATTCCTATCAGCATTACAAGAGTTGCGAATACCAATGAAGTTCGGGATAATACCTCTACTCCTTTATGCAAAACATACGCAGAAGATAAGATCATCAACGTTGAAATAATAAACAAAGGTGTGCGGTGCATAGTAGCCATAACCAGCATGGAACTGCCATCCCGTAAATCACGACCCGCTAAATTGAGGAATAGGGTAATGTAGAGAACGGAAATCACCGTACCTAAGGATTTTCCCAATAGCTTGCGGGTATAAGCCGTTAAGGGGAGATCCGGAAACTTTCTGTACAAATAAGTGTACCCCGAAAATACAATCAAACCGATCAAATTTCCGAGGAGTATGGAAATCCACGCATCTTTACCAGACTCCATCCCAAGATTCACTACCAGCGCTGTTCCCAGCTCAAACAACAAAGTCAACGTGAAAAATTGGAGTAGTCCTATTTTTATCTTTCCCATAGCTGCCCCTCCTTTATTGTCATTACTTATTCTTGGATTGAAAGGAATCACTTCGCATATCCGTATGCCTGATCACAGCATCAGCCTCGATATTAATCTGGCAGGTTTCAAATATACTCTCCCAATGATCTTTTACTTGTTTCCAGCCACGTGGATTAGCTCTTTCTACTGCTTCACCGAAACCTAGATAATCACTTTTTAATGAACGGGCAGTTGCTATGGCAGCGCGGATCTGTTCTTGAATATTCTTTTCCAAAAGCTTCGAAAGATCGTTTAACACTGTTGGATCTGTTAGATCCAAGCCATTGGGCGATTCCTTTAATCCAGCCTGCTGAGTGACATTAACCGTGAAGATAGGATGCTCTATATCTTTCGCATCAGCGTGGATATGTACCTGTGATAAATACACATTAAACGATATATAGTCCTTCTCCCCTATCGAGACCAATACCGGCATCTGAGATATTTTATTCTTAAGTAGAACGGTACCGATCGCCTCTTCGCCGAGCAGCCATCCTTTAAGCTTGTCTTCTTTAAAAGCTGCAAGACCGGTAACCTTTATTATGGTCTTCGGACTTATGTTCTTTAAATTATCGTTGCTCTCCCTCTGGTCCAAATCTCCAGTCACTAGCACGCCATTGATCACAGGCCCCCCACCAGGAACCTGAATCCCCCGGATAATATCATCCACTTCCATCCGATAGTTATATCCGAATTGTTTAGAGGTTGTCTGCAGCTTCTCCACCAAATCATTGGCTGGAATCCTTCCGAACACGGTCATAGTCGTCATACATTCACTTGCAGGCTGTCCCTTGGAAATAAAAATCAGGCTTGTCAGCCGGGTTTCGCTTTCCCTTTCCAGCACATCCATGATATCCTTGATGCCTTCTTGAGCGAACTTCTCGGAAATGATGACCACCCTAATATGTCCTAAAGACAAAAAACGTGCAGTCTGACGCGAGGCATTAGCTAATGCTTCAAACATAGTGCGGCCGCTACCTTTATAAACCGAAACAGGTGAAGTCCCTCTAGCGTTCTTCCCAGAGATTTCGTCAGCAACGATAACCTGAAAGGATAATACATATTTCTCTTCTTCTGTAGGTCCTCTATCTATGGACACACCGGAAACGATGGCTCTTCTGTTTAATTCCACACTATCCCAGCAGCCTGTGAGACTAAGACAGATCAATACGCAAGGTAAAAGTCCTGCTAAGAAAAAATTGCATTTACTCAGAATCTTGCTTTCCTTTCTTATGCGGCTGTGTCCCTTTAGTCTTATCAAGAATTTTTGGAGATAGGTTCTGTTCATGTCCGGTTGTGATCTCCTTCCCTTCTGAAATGTTCCCTTGCTGCGCAGTAGCAGGAGCTGGTTCTGCTGTGCCAAGCGCCCACAAAGGCAGCCTTAAGACGGCATCCTTCTGACCTCTGGATGACAAAGGCACTATTGGAGACAAATAAGGAACGCCAAAAGAACGCAGACTGTTCATATGTGCAACCAGTACGATTAAACCTAAAGTAATCCCGTAAAAACCAAACATACCGGCCAATATCAAAAAACCAAAACGGATAATTCTGCCCGCAATCGCCATGTTATACGCTGGAATGGCAAAGCTCGCAATCCCGGTCAACGCGACCACAATCACCATAACGGGCGTAATAATTCCAGCCTCTACCACGGCCTGACCAAGAATCAGAGCACCTACTACAGATACGGTCTGCCCAACTGCACGCGGCATTCTTACTCCCGCTTCCCGGATGATCTCAAACGCACCTTCCATTAGAATAGCTTCGACAAAAGCGGGGAAAGGCACATTTTCCCGTTGCGATAAAAGGTTGATCAGCAAAGTCGTAGGGATCATCTCATAATGAAACGTCGTCAAAGCTATATACACGGAAGGCCCTAGAATAAGCACGATAAAACTGATATACCGAATAATTCGCATCAGAATAGCAATATCGAACCTTTGCGCATAATCCGAAGCTGACTGAAAAAAAAGAGTGAAAACCGCAGGCAAAATCAATACAAAGGGGGTGCCATCTACGACAATCACTACCCTCCCTTCTAACAGATTCGTTGCAGCAACGTCTGGCCGCTCGCTGTTATTGATGGTTGGAAAAGGGGTAAAGGTCTTATCCTGAATCAGCTCTTCGATATAACCGGATTCCATGATGGCATCTACATTAATCTGCTGCAGCCGTTTTCTAACTTCTTCAACCAGCTTCTCGTCCGCAGTATCCTTGATGTACATTAAAGCCACATCGGTCTGAGTTACCGACCCGATCTTCACATGCTCGAGTCTTAGTTTGGGTGATCTTATTCTTCTGCGTATTAATGAGACATTCGTAGCCAAAGATTCAACAAAGCTATCCTTTGGACCACGCACAACTAGCTGAGTGGAGGGTTCAGTGACAGAACGAGCTTCCCCACCTTCAGTCTCACACATGATGCCACTGTCATAACCTTCAATGAGAATCAGTGTCTTCCCAGAAAGAATTCCGAGCAGCACCTCGTTCCAATCCTCCTGCAGCTGCGCTTCACCTATTTCCAGGGCACGGTTTAAGATGAGGTCATTCAGATTATTTGCTGCAGTATTGCTTTCCTTGAGCATCTCATCCGTAATGGAGAGCAATGAACCCATTACAAATTGATTAACGGTTTCTGTCTTAGCTAGACCATTAAGATGTACCGCAGCAGCCTCAACAACGGATTCCTCACCAAGCTTTACCTGGCGGATTCTAAGATCCGGACTATCTCCCAGCTCGGTTATGATATTGTTTAGCGTCTGCTCCAGATAAATGGTTAATCTCACTCCAGAACCTGGACCTGCCGGGTCAGCTTGCTGTCCCTTACCGGATTTATTTTTTTTAGTTAACCCGTTGATGTTCAACAAGCTCCCCTCCTTTTTTTCATAAACATTGTAGTATTATTCCCGGTTACTCCTTCCATTATTCGGCTGCTTAAAGTCACCTCAGGTTAGAAACACAAAAAAGGCAGTCCAAGAATGTGCTCTTGGACTGCCTTTTTATTATTTTTCTATATTGCTACACTGCCCGTGAATACGACCTCAGCAGGTCCAGTCATATACACATGATTATCCTCTTCATTCCATTCAATATAGAGATCGCCGCCCTTTAGACTAATCCAAGCCGCCCGGTCTGTAAGATCATTCAGCACAGAGGAGACAAGGGTTGCACAGGCTCCAGTGCCACAGGCAAGCGTAGGTCCTGCCCCACGTTCCCAGACACGCATATCCACTCTGCCCCGATCCAGTACCGTTGCGAATTCAACGTTTACTTTTCTCGGGAACAAAGGATGTACCTCAAGCTTAGGTCCCCATGTGGCAAGATCAAAATTCACTGCATCTTCTACGTAAATCACGCAATGAGGATTTCCCATGGATACCGCTGTGAACTTAAATTCGGTTCCGTCCGCTTCAATCGGCTGAGCGAGCACTGGCTCTGCATCAATAGATACTGGAATTTGCAGACCGGATAATACAGGTTCGCCCATATCTACGGTTACAGTCTCCACAACACCGTCTTTCACGTTTAAAGTAACCTTTTGTTCTCCGGCACCAATCGTTTCTATTACAATCTGCTCTGAGCTTACCAGTCCGTGGTCATATACATATTTAGAGACACAGCGAATGGCATTTCCGCACTGCTCCGCCTCCGAACCATCAGAATTCATAATACGCATCTTGAAATCGCCACGCTCAGAAGGCAGGATATATACCAGTCCGTCAGCACCGATTCCAAAGAACCGGTTGCATAGGGTTACAGCAAGCTCCGCTGCATTACTTGGCAGCTCTTGCTCGCCGAAAACAACGATGAAGTCATTACCGAGGCCGTGCATTTTTGTGAATTCCATTAAAAGTCCACTCCTAAAGGTTATGTTATGTTAGCATTCGCTTAAGCTTAAAGTTCTGTGTAATTGAGCATTTCGCAAGCATATGAGCGGTTAACTGCAACAAGTATACCTTTAGGAATGGAGCATTAGTATTGACTTTATGCTGAAATTTTTGTACTTTTTATCATCGGATTACTGCCGCTGCGTCCACGATTACGTTTGCCACCCCAAACACTGCCGGCACCCATCAAGAAGGTTGGGATCCCCGCTGTTACAAACACCAGACACCATTCGCGGAAATTGAGCGGCACTGTTTTGAAGACAGGCTGGAGCACAGGCACGTACATTACGGCCAGCATCAGTAAGACTGATGACAACACGGCAAGCACTAGATACTTATTCTGGAACGGATTGCGGTGGAACACTGAACGCGAACTGCGGCAATCGAACACATGGATCAACTGTGCCATAACTAGTGTTGCAAAAGCAACGGACTGTGCCCGAATCAATTGTGCAGGATTCTCTGGTGCTATACGTAAAGTTAGCCAAAATGCTCCTAGCGTACATAAACCAATCAAGAATCCACGGCTTATAATTTTCCAGCCTAAGCGGCGGGCAAAAATATTTTCTTTCGCACCACGAGGTTTATGCTCCATCAAATCCTTCTCGGGCTGATCCACTCCAAGTGCCATCGCTGGCAGTCCGTCTGTCACTAGATTGACCCAAAGAATTTGGATCGGAACGAGTGGTAAAGGCAGACCCAGCATCATGGCAAAAAACATAGTCAGAATCTCTCCCACATTGGATGCCAACAGATAACGAATGAATTTACGAATATTCTCATAGATATTTCTGCCTTCTTCGATGGCAGCAACAATCGTTGAGAAGTTATCATCCCCGAGAACAAGTGACGATGCTTCCTTGGTCACATCTGTACCTGTGATCCCCATGGATATCCCGATATCTGCAGCCTTAATGGCTGGAGCGTCGTTCACTCCATCTCCGGTCATAGCCACTACGTGACCGTGACGTTGTAGAGATTTAACGATCCGAAGCTTATGCTCTGGAGATACGCGGGCGAATACAAACACATTGTCCGATATCTTATCCAGCTCATCATCATCCATCCGGGTTAACTGAGCGCCTGTCAGCACCGTTCCACCACGCTGCAGAATTCCCAGCTGGTGAGCAATTGCCTCGGCAGTTGTTCCATGATCACCAGTAATCATAACCGTCTTAATCCCTGCCCGGCGTGTGACACTGATGGCATCGCGGACTTCACGACGTGGCGGATCGATCATTCCTGCCAAGCCAATAAAGACTAATTGATTCTCCGCATCCTTTTCACTATTCACATGTTCATTTGGACGCATATCCCGGTAAGCCATACCTAGCACACGAAGGGCTCCTGAAGCCATTTGCTCATTGGCATCAAGCACCTTCTGCCGCAAAGTTGGCGTACAAGGCACAACACCGCCCTCCCAAAGCATATATGCGCAGCGATTCAGCAATACATCGGGCGCACCTTTGGTACATACCATCCGTCCTCCCGGATGGCCTACGATCACAGACATCAGCTTCCGCTCAGAATCAAACGGAAATTCCTGTTCACGAGTGTAGGTTACGGCAAGCGTCTGAGCGGTCAGTCCCATCTTTCCTGACAGTGCCACGAGCGCTCCTTCTGTCGGGTCGCCCTTCAGTTCCCAAACGGAAGTGTTGTCTGCAGACTTTTCAAGAACAGCATCCTTATCCTTCCCTTTTCGTTTGCCTCGCACTTCAGACTGGAAGGTCTCAATAATTTCCGCGTTGCTGCATAATGCGCCAACCTGCAACATCCGCCGTAAGCTTTGATCATGTTTTAGATCCACTGCTTTGCCTTTCTCCAGAACCTGTCCATTTGGAGCATACCCTTCACCTGTTACCTCAAGACCACGTCCACCCGTCCATAATCGGGTCACCGTCATTTTATTTTGCGTTAATGTTCCTGTCTTGTCTGAACAGATTACCGAGGCACAGCCCAACGTTTCCACTGACGGCAATTTACGAACGATAGCCTTGCGTTTGATCATCCGCTGCACGCCTAGCGCAAGCGCAATAGTTACAATAGCGGGGAGACCTTCCGGAATCGCGGCAACTGCCAAGCTCACACCAGCTAAGAACATGGAGGTGGCAGGCTGTCCATGCAGAATACCTGCTACCACAACTACAATTGTCAATCCCAGAGATACGTAGATCAGAATCTTTCCTAGCTGCTCAAGCCGATGCTGTAAAGGTGTTTCCTGAGAATCCGTATTTTGGATTAGATCCGCTATCTTACCCATTTCCGTGTTCATACCGGTACGGATTACAACAGCTCGCCCTGTTCCTCTGGTCACCATAGTGCCCATGAAGCCTAAATTCTTCTGATCACCAAGCGGAATCTCTTCTGCACGGATCGCTTCCGAATGCTTCGAGACAGGCAATGATTCCCCAGTAAGTGCGGATTCTTCCACATATAGAGCACTGCATTCCAACCAACGTACATCGGCAGGAATCCGATCTCCACTCTCCAGCAAGACAATATCACCTGGCACCAACATCTTGGCTGGGATAATCTCGCTATTCCCTCCACGTAGCACTTTGGCAGAAGGTGCGGAGAGTTGCTTTAAAGCTCTTAGCGAACGTTCGGCGCGAAACTCCTGAACAAATCCAAGCGCTCCATTCAGTAGGATAATCGCGATGATCGTGATGGCATCCAAGTATTCGCCTAGCAACCCGGATACAAGCGTTGCACCCATGAGCACAAGCACCATGAAATCCTTGAACTGGTTCAACAGCAGGGTAAACGGAGATACTGTCTTTCCTTCCGACAGCTCGTTGTACCCGTTCTCCTTTCGTCTCTCCGCGGCTTCCTCATCACTGAGGCCCGTCCTTGGCTGGACATTGAACATTTTCTGCAGCTCTTCTGCACCGAGACGGTGCCAACTGTTTTGTTCCATGACTTTTCTTTCCCTCCCGGTCGTTTCTTTACTTCCGGCGGCGCACAGCTTTTCCACCTGTTCATGACAAATGTATTCAAGGTCGTCCAATAATATCACCCCTATCCAATTCCCCTTTTGCGCGAATGTCCTAAAGTATGGCATCATAGAGAGGTGAGCATAGACGTCTTCGGCGTCCTTATAAGGACAGGTAAGCGTTTGAGCGAGAAATATAAGGTATAAGTATTGTGTGAAACTTTTACTTTCTTATATTTAAGAAATTCATTTCACGGCGACAGGAGAGCTTTATCATGGCATTAGACGGCATTGTTACCCGAGCTATCGTGCACGAATTGCAATCATTCATAGGTGCACGTATAGGAAAAATATATCAACCGAACAATCACGATTTAATTTTTAACCTGCGCGGCGCAGGTGGCGGCGGCAAGCTGCTGCTCTCTGCTAATCCAACGTATCCTCGGGTGCATTTTACCGAAAGAAACAGCATTAATCCTTCGGAAGCACCCATGTTCTGCATGCTTATGCGGAAGCATTGTGAGGGAGGGACCATTGAAAGTATTACGCAGGTAGGTATGGAACGAATTATTCACATAAACGTCAAGACTAGAGATGAGCTTGGTGACGTCTTTGCCAAAAAGATCATCATAGAACTCATGGGTCGACACAGTAACATCATTCTTACTGATCTCAGCTCTGGAACGATCATAGACGGCATTCATCATGTAACTCCATCGATCAGCAGCTATCGGATTGTGATGCCCGGCATCGCCTATACAGAGCCGCCACAGCAACATAAGCTGAACCCTTTGGAGATTGGTCAGGAGCAATTTCTCAATTTAATCTCGGCTGCTGAAGAAGCTGCACTGATAGAGGATGTTGAGGAGGAGACTGAGCCAGAAGAAATCATTGAGGGTGAGCTTGCTAATCTGATCACAAAAGAAGCAGTAGAGCAAAAACCTGACGGCTCTGGCGGTCCTTCTCCCTCAGCTGACCCCGTGGGCTGGATGGTACATGCTTTCAGCGGAATGAGCCCACTGATTGCTGGTGAAATTGCTCTTCGTCTGAGAAACACCCTGGATAAAGGCGAAGTTACAGAATCCGAAGCAGCATTTCCGACACAATTATGGGTTGCCTTCCATTCTGTAATGGGATCCGTACGCGATAACGAATTTTCTCCTGTTGCAGGTGCAAACGCAAAAGGTAAGATGATTTTTTCTGCGATCCCCTTAACACTTCTGGGTGAGAGTGCGAAACATTACAACTCCATCAGTGAATGTATGGAGGATTATTACGGGGATAAAGCCGAGCGCGATACTGTAAAGCAACGGGTGAGTGATTTGATCCGCTTCCTCAGCAATGAACGGAGCAAAAACGTTAAGAAACTCGCTAATTTGCAGAAGGATCTCGACGAAGCTCAGGATGCGGATCGTTACCGCATTTGGGGTGAGTTGCTTTTCGCTTCATTACACGCGGTATCCAAAGGGGATAAAGAAGCCTCCTTGGTCAATTATTATGATGAAAATCAGGCGGAAATGGTGGTTCCGCTCGATCCGTTATTAAATCCTTCGGACAATGCACAACGTTATTTCAAAAAATACAACAAATATAAAAACAGCCTGCTTGTCATTAATGAACAGCTTTTGAAGACGCATGAGGAAATTCTGTATATGGAGAGTCTGCTGCAGCAACTTGCCCACGCTTCCCTCAACGATATTGAGGAGATCCGCGACGAGCTTGTAAGCCAAGGTTATCTGCGAGACCGGAGCAAAAAGGGCAAAAAGAAGAAAAAGGCCACCAGACCCACATTACAGGTCTTCACCTCTTCAGAAGGAATCGATATTTATGTCGGCAAAAATAATTTGCAGAACGAATACGTCACCAATCGACTGGCTTCTCCGAATGATACTTGGCTGCATACCAAGGACATCCCCGGATCACACGTGGTCATCCGAAGTGAGCAATTTGGAGATGCAACGCTGGAAGAAGCCGCTCAGCTTGCCGCTTATTTCAGCCAAGCCAAACAGTCCAGCAGTGTGCCTGTGGACTGTACATTGATCCGCTATGTACGTAAACCAAGCGGTTCCAAGCCGGGATTTGTAATCTATGATCATCAAAAGACACTGTTCGTCACACCCAATGAGGAAAGAATTAAGAGTCTTCCAAATACTTTGAGAAGCTAAATACTAGATATAAAGAAACCTCCAGCTGCAGATGTTGAACATCTATAGCTGGAGGTTTTTTATAATTCGCTCCGCACTAATTTCATGCCTTTTTGTTTAAAAACTTCAGTACTTCTGTAGAAACCGTAACACTGCCGATATCCCCGTGAAAAATCACGCCTTGACGGGCACCATGAAAGTCAGAACCTCCGGTTATTAACAGATTATAATCCTCAGCCATAACTTGGTAACGTTCTTCTTCCGCAGGTCCATGATCAGAGTGATAGACCTCAATCCCTTTAAAAGCGCCTTGCTCCAGAATATCTCGCACCAGAAGGTCATCCCCGTACAAACCCGGATGGGCTAATACTGGAGACCCTCCTGCCTCAATGATCCACTCGCAAGCTTCCTCCGGTGTGATTCTAGGAGGTGACACATAGGCCGCTGCACCCTCGGCCAAATACTTGTTGAAGGCATCTCTCATATCGGTAGCTGCCCCAAGCCGAACCAGCTCGTCGGCAATATGTGGCCGGCCGATGCTTTCATCAGGCTTCAATTCCCGCCCGATCCCCGCTATAACCTGTTCCAAGGTAATCGCAATACCAAGGTCTTGCAGCTTGGTAATTATCGCTTCATTCCTAAGTGCCCGGGTATCTCTTAGCCCTTCCAAACGTGAGAGAAATTGTTCATTCTCAGGATCAACATAATAGCCCAGCACATGAATGTCTTTGCCACCAGCACGCGTACTGATCTCTACACCAGGCACAACGGTTATTCCGTACTTCGCTCCTGCTTCACAGGCTTCCTTCACGCCAGCTACTGTATCATGATCCGTAATGGCAACAGCGCTTAGCCCCTTCTCCTTAGCAAGCCGTACATTCTCCGCTGGCGGCTGCATGCCGTCAGATGCTAGAGTATGGGTATGGAGGTCGCATACATCCTTCGCAGGTAGGTTGCCTGCATTCTCCCACTCTTCCCGCAGAATCCCCATTTTTATGGCATCGTAGTATTCTCCTCGCACGATTCGTGCTTTACGGACGCGAGCTTCCTCCACCATGCCACATTTCGCTGCCAACCCGATCATTCTTTTATTCCCTGACCAGGTGCCTATTCCAAGACGGACTGTATCAAGAGAATTAAATAAATAATCTATCCACATCTTAAACGCTTCCGTACCGTAACCACCTGACCAATAACTAGAATCAAAGATTACTATACCAATCTCCATCCAGTTGGTTTCTTGCGATATCCAGTAGCGTCCTACTTTCCCCTTTACCTTGCCGTCTATTTCTATGATCAACAGGTTACGCGGGGTTTCCGTCTCAACTAACGCCAAATGACCTATGTAGTCCTCGGTAAACTTTTCGAATCTTTGATGTGCCAAAGATTTATAAGGACCATCCCATTTCAAGTGTTCACGGTCTTCAGCTTCATGATAGTGATAATAAAGCTTCTGAAAATCAGCCTCTGTAATATCGCGCAATACTAGCTTTTCTCCACGTAGAACAATTGACATTGTGATATCCCCCGCTTTAACTATCAGATTTCATTCGAATGCTCACGCAAATAAGTCAGGAAGGTTACTGCAGAAATTGGCAGCAGTGTTGATTTTAAATGAATGGCGTAGAATTGTCTTTTAAAAGAGGCATCAGAGATATTCACAATTTTCAACAGTCCAAGCGCAACTTCATGCTTAACCGAAGAGGTCGATATGATCGTTATGCCAAGACCTGCTTCCACCGCAGATTTCACAGCTCCCGTACTTCCAAGCTCCATCACGATCTTCATTGTTCCCGGATCAAGTCCCTTGGAGAACAGCTGCTCTTCCATCACACGCCGCGTTCCTGAGCCCTGCTCACGCAATACAAAAGGATGCTGAAGCACTTGCTCCAAGGTAACCTCTTGCTGCTCCGCAAGTGGATGATCATATGGCACGATCAACTTCAGCTCATCCCCCATCACGGGCTCGATCTCCATGTCCGGATGTGTGACCGGGGCTTCAATTAAACCAAAATTCAGTTGATGCTTGAGGATTTCCTCCATAATTTGCGAGGTGTTCATCACTTTCATCATAATTGAAATATTAGGATATTGCTTTCCGAAAGGGCCTAACAGCCGTGGCAGCACGTATTCTCCTATCGTAAGACTCGCCCCAAGCTGCAATCTCCCTTCCAGCATATGTGTGAATGCTGACATGGCTTGATCCGTCTCTCGCATCAGCTGAATACTGCGTAGCGCGTATGGCATTAGAGTGTGCCCTGCCTCAGAGAGTACGATTTTTTTGGTGGAACGATTAAACAATTTGGTGCCAAAATAATCCTCCAGCGCCTGTACCTGCATGGTCACAGCTGGTTGAGTCATATGTAAAGTCTGCGCCGCCGCCGAGAAGCTTCCCCGCTCGGAGACCGTATAAAAAATATGCAGCTGGTGAAAGTTCATGCTTCGCAACTCCTTATATTACAAGAAGAAACGTCGTTGCCGTCCTTTAAAGACGACAATCGTTTCCCGTAGAAATCTAAGAATATTATAATTGTGCAGTATATAAATTCTTATATTTTCAAAAAGGACATGCAGACTCGCCGCATGCCTCTTGCCCGTTTCTTTATAGACTATTTGCGTCTTCGCTTCTTCTTCGACAGCTTTGTACGGTGAGAATTACGCAGCAGTGAAAAATAGGTCTTTAAATCTCTCAGCTGTGGCATCACCGAGATTCTACCAAGAAACGAAACGATGATCATAGAATATAATGGCTGGCCTGAGAGATCTCTCTCACCTGTCAATTCCGTAAACTCAGCGATTACTACAGAGTCATCGTCAATTAAATATGCGTTATAATCACTGCTTGAAAAGGGCTTGATCCGATTCTGCATTAGGCACTGCCACATCCATGCAGCGACCTCTTCGGCATTGCTTGCACCATTGCTGATGCGGTCCATATAACGGCTCTTCGCATGATTTGTTATAACGATGTCGGCGACCCTGTAATCGTTCAGCATGATGTGGAAGGGCTCATAAGTGCTGGGCCAATCCATCCCCTTGTTGCGCATCATCATCACACTCCACCATAAGGGTCTTAGTATGCACTTAATGTTGTCATCTTACCTCATTGCCGAAAGTTGTACAAGTTTCTCCCCTTGAGAGTAATGGCTTTTTTTGTAAATAAGCATAAAAAAACAGGCGCTGTTTAAGCGCCTGTTTATCTCCTGGAATCACATACTGTAATTACGGGACTTGTCCGGTCCATTACTAGTATACTCTGTCTTAATTTCGTTACGATAAGATCTTTCAATCTTTCGTACATAGGAGAGTCTGCGGACATTCTTCATAACTTCCTCGGCCCGTTCTGCATTTACATACATAACTGCATAATGCATTTTCCGAGAAACATAATGTAATGTTCCGTATTTCTCAAGGTTACGTGCCGCTTTAACGTCACTTACCCAAATGATGTATCCTGTCCGTTCCGCAAACATAAGCTAAACCGCCTTTCTCTCTAAATCCTAAGGGAAGCTTATCCGCAGGAGCATTTTCCCCCGCTGCCGCATCCACCTTTAGGGGAAGGATCATTACTTGGTACTTTAATGCTATCTGATACTGAAAAAGCAATCGCTTCCGACATGGAATGCAGAATGTCGTCAAGGGTCTTCTCTGCCAGCTTGAAACGAACAACTTCTTCGAACTGCTCCAGTTCCGCTTCTACTGCCGAAACCTCATCCTTTGCTGAATGATAATTCGGGTGGAAATGTCCGAAACGCTGTGTTTCTTCAAACAGCTCCTTCTTAGTCTGAAGTCGTTTGACCATGGCCTGAATTTCGGGGTTCGTATCAACCCGCCCTTTCCAGTATAAGTAATCCGACACCTCGGCGGATTGATTAATCATATCGCCTAATTCATAGGCGTATGTCAGTACTTCAGCCATATCGACCGTATTTATTTCAGCTACGCTCATGAACTCAGCTCTTTTCTTCGTTAATGATCTACCGATCCAGTAGACTTTTCTATCATACCATAATCACTCGCTTGAGCAGAAGAGGAATTTCTTCGTCCTTTGGGAATAACTAACTTCATTTCCTTCCAGTCTTCCGGAGTGAGCTCTATATCTTCAACCGTTTCACCATCATGAAAGAGCAGTTGTCCGGAAACTCTCCATGGATTCCCACTTATGCGTGAAGGGATAAAATCTAACATCTGATCCTTTAGTGCAAAACGCACCTTGACTCCCCATCTTAACCCTTGCTCCATCACCTTTTGTGCAGTCGAGCTATGATAATGCCGCCATTCTTTGCTCCAGATCTGCGGTACATTTTCTCCACCGAAGAGAATCTCTTCCTCCTGTTCAGGAGCAATAACCGGCAGGTTAAGAAAAGGATTCCCTTTGGACAGCAATCCAAGTTCTACATTCAGCTCTGGAAGAACATACATTGCTTCGGGGTTTCCTGTTTCATGAGGAAACAAACACCACCCTAGGTTTGTTTCCTCTACCTGTCCTCCAATGATCCTGGAAGGCGCTAACCCCGCGGAGTACAGCTCTTTTCGTATCTGTTCCATACATTGCGGGTCCACTATGAAATGTAAAGGACCGATACGTTCAAGGTTCTCCTGTAAACGCGGGTGAGCTGCGATAGCAGCTCCATCTGCTTCCGTCTGACAGGTCAAAATAATTACTTGGGAGAGTGAGGTACGGCCAATGCTTTTTGCCCATTGCTCAAGAGACATTTGAACCACCGAAGGAAGTCCTCCTAGTGCATGCTCACTTATCCATGAGATGATGTCATTCGGTGACATTCCACGCTCAGCTGCAAGTTCCAACCTCTCTTTCGTCAGCCGGAAGCTCCATATCGTATCACTTTGCTGGAGCTCAGCGCAGCCAGCCAGTGTCCATCGTACAGAATAGGGGACCTCCGGTGGAACCAGCACCTCGAAATCCGGCTGTACAATAAACTGTTCCTGTGTATCTCCAGACCCAACAGCAGCGAATGATCCCCTCTCAGCAGATAGCATTGGCTTAGCAGCGGTCCAGCAAAAACACAACATACCCTCAGCGGTTTCTCCCAGCTCGCACCAGCCAAAGCCTGTTAAACAACGTAACCAGTTCAAGCTTGATTGTTCAAGCTCATTACGGGCAACGGTACCTGTGAGATTAGCATCCATCATCCAGTCTAATAGCGCGGGCAGCATTATCCATTTCCCGGGGATAAAATCTGCATTTGAGATTATATAACGAAAATGTTGATCGGCAGGTCCCACGCATCCGCAGCGATTAATTATAATTCCATAGAGAATGTCACTCATCGTCGCTTCAGGAAGCTGCAGCCAACGATCCAATAGCTCCATATCAAGCGTGTACCCGGCGCTCTGCCTGCGAATAAGTCCAAGACACAGCAGGATATCCACCGTCGCAATGACAGAAAGAGTTTTCTGTTCCTCTAAAAGAGAACCCACGGAGAGCCATTGCAAATGCTCCTCGCCAAAAGAGAGCTGCGCCGCTAAGCGGTTTAGATGCTTTTTATGAATAATCCCCTTGGCTGTCAGCGGCAATCCTTCCCAAGCGGTGAACAGCAAAGCCCGAAACAGATCTATCGCCAGTCCGGCCCCCGCCTCCATGGTAAGACTCACTAAATGCCCGGCAATGAATTGCGGCTGATACGGGAAAAATTCTTGTTCAATTGCCGGTAGTTGATCAACCGGAATCTGATACAGCTTTTCGCCCAAAATTTTATGCCTTGCAGTTAACAGCCCCTCGCGGCGCAATTCGTTCATTGCAAGCTTTTGCTCAGCACGACAAAGCGCCACAGGGCGCAATCGTTCTTCTTTCCCTTCTTCAAACGGCTGGGCAGCATAAGCTGCACATAACCGCTTTAATACCTCTAATGCTTCTGTTGATAGCTGGTTCAATGAATGGTTCGCTCCTCTCCACTCGGCATCTTTTTAACGACATATTCATAACCCTGCTCAGTCAAAAACATCCGGCGGCGCAAAGCGAAATCCTGTTCCCGGCTATCTTCAGATACCAGTGTATAAAAATAGGCTTTATTCTCCCCCGCTTTTGGACGGAGGATTCGACCTAGTCGCTGAGCTTCCTCCTGCCGGGATCCATAAGCTCCCGAGACTTCAATAGCAATCGACGCGTCAGGTAAATTCACCGCGAAATTCGCTACTTTTGACACCACCAGTACCTGTATATCTCCCTCGTTAAAAGCCGCATATAGCTCGTCTCTTTCACGCTGCTTCGTTTTGCCGGTAATTAAAGGTGCCCCGATCCTGTTAGCCAGTTCACTTAACTGGTCGAGATATTGTCCAATAACCAGTACCGAAGAGCCTGCATGGACCTTTAGAAGCTTGGCTACAATCTCAGCTTTGGCAGGATTGCATGAAGCCATACGAAATTTTTCTTTTGCCGCCGCGTACATATATTCTTGTTTAAGCTCCGGATTCATGGGCACAATGATCTCTACACATTCCACTTCAGCGATCCAGCCCTGCTGCTCCAGCTCCTTCCAAGGCAGATCGTAGCGTTTCGGTCCGATTAAAGAGAACACATCCCCTTCCTTCCCGTCTTCTCTAACCAAAGTGGCTGTAAGCCCCAGTCGACGTGTAGCCTGAATGTCTGCTGTAGCCCGAAATACAGGCGCTGGAAGCAGGTGAACCTCATCATATATAATCAAGCCCCAATTGCGTTCGTTAAACAGCTTCATATGGAGAAACGGACCGTCTTTGGACGAACGATGGGTTAATATTTGATAGGTGGCAATGGTAACTGGCCGCACTTCTCTTTTTTCACCGGAATATTCTCCCACTGCCTCCCCGGCCAAATCTGTTCGCTCCAGCAGTTCATCCATCCATTGCCTTACGGATGTTGTATTTGAAGTTAAAATTAAGGTTTCACATTGGAGACTTTCAAGTACTGCTACTCCTACAATTGTCTTTCCTGCGCCACAAGGCAGCACCACCACACCGCTTCCCCCTTGTCCTTCTGTCCCTTGAAACAGCTGAACGGCCTCCTGCTGGTATTCACGTAAGCCAAATGAATCGTTTGCCGTATCAGCCTTGCAGGCATCGAGATTCTCCTTCCAGGTCAAGCTAAGCGCTTGTCCTTCATGATATCCGGCGTAGTCGAGAACTGGATAACCCAATCTCATCAGCTCTTGTTTCAAAAGCCCTCTATTCTCCGCAGGACACGAGCATTCCAGAGGATTTATTCTCAGTAGACCCAACGCTTTTAGACCTTGTTCATCACTCAATTCATCCAAAAGCTCAGGAGCATCCGCTCTTAACATAACGACCTCATTCCGAGTCTCTTGGCCATGAAGAGTCAGCTTTCCATATCTGGACAAAAGAGTTTCGATTTCCTCCTCCAGTCCTGTGGGAACACCCCAGCGTGCAAGGTGATGCAGGCTAGTGATAATCTCCTCAGCAGTATAATTAAGCGCAGCCGCATTCCAAAGAGATAACGGGGTAATTCGGTAGGTATGGTAAGCAGGAGGACTTTTTATCAGCTCCGCGAAGGTCCCTAGCTTTTTCCTTGACACCTCAAAATCCGGATGAGCACATTCCAGTAAAATTGTCCGGTCCCTGCGCACGATGCAAGCTCCTGATCCATTCATAGCTTTTCCTCCCTAGTGTTCATGTAATTTAAGTTTGCGCTATGTAATTTTGTTTATTTTCATATAACAGGAAAAAGCCCATCCCCGCATAACGGTCATGAGCTTCCCTATCTGACTATTTAATGTAAATGCTGCTGCGAAATATCATGAAGTGCTTCACCAGCTTCATCCGCAAAAATGTCGCGCACAGCCAGATCTCCAATCGACACTACGCCCACCAGCTTCTGGTCACGTGTCACCGCCAGCCTGCGGATTTGCCAGCCAGCCATTAACTCTGCAGCCTCATCTACTGAAGTATTCTCCGAGACGGTCTGAATCTCTTTACTCATTACAGTTTCCACTGAGGTTGAACCAGGATGTTTAGCCGCATAACCTCTAATCACGAGATCGCGGTCAGTAATTACGCCGATCAGTGTCTTATGTTCTTCATTATCAACAACAGGTATAAATCCAGTGTCATAATCTCGCATTTTCACGGCAACTTCATACACATTATCTTGCAGCGTAACCGTTGCAGGCTCCTTCGTCATAACCTCTTTCACTGTCTTCAAGAATGAACCCTCCTAATCATGGTCTCCATGTTATGGGAATAGGTTCTCCTCTATGAAACGAAATTATACGATTGTGTTCTCACGCATACAGGAATTCGCCATAGCAATGAGCAGCTTCATTCCGTGCAGCATGGCATCTTCGTCAAAATCAAATTTGCTATGATGATGTGGATAGTCAGCCTCTTTATCCGGATTTCCAGCACCCACAAACATAAAACAGCCTGGAATCTCCTTAACATAATAGGCAAAATCCTCAGCTGGCATCAGCTTTTCCATCCGAATCACCTCAACAGATTCTCCTAAAGCCGCTGGGGCCACCTCGAAAAACCGCTGAACTTCACCATCGTGATTTACGAGGGGAGGATATCCCATTACGTAATCTATCTTAGCTTCTGCCCCGTAAGCGCTGGTAATAGAAACGGTCATTTCTTCGATTCGCTGGCGTATCAAATGCCGTGTCTCCTCGTCGAATGCCCGCACTGTCCCTGTGATCCGGCATTGCTCGGCAATGACATTCTGGGCGAATCCCCCTTGAATGGTTCCTACACTGAGTACAGCAGGCTCCAGCGGGTTTACAGAGCGGCTTACAATGCTCTGGAGCTGGGTCACCAGCGCTGCTCCCGCCACGATGCTATCAATGGTACGGTTCGGCATGCCGCCGTGTCCGCCTTTGCCAATGATATCTATAAAAAACTCGTCCGCAGACGCCATCAACGGTCCCGGAGCACTCCCTACAGTTCCCATAGGCAATGGAGTCCACAGATGCAGACCATACACCGCATCCGCTCCTTCTAACATGCCTTCGGCGATCATCCCCTGCGCCCCTCCTGGGCATACTTCCTCTGCGGGCTGAAAAAGAAAACGCAGCTCCCCTTCCAGCTCCTCAAGCCGACTGCTGTAGTAAGAGGCTACACCGAGCAGTATGGAAGTGTGGCCATCATGTCCACAGGCATGCATTACCCCTTCATTTTGCGAAACGTAATCCTTCTTGTTCTCCTCTTTAATAGGTAGGGCGTCCATATCCGCGCGAAGAACAACGGTTTTCCCCGGCCGCTTCCCCCGTAATATGCCAAGCACACCATACCCTGTCCCGCTTTTTCTGACTTCAATTCCGAATTTGGCTAACTTATCTGCTATAAATGCTGACGTTTCCTTTTCATGAAAAGACAACTCCGGATGACGATGCAAATGGCGTCTCCATTCCACGATCTCCGGCATGAGCGAATCAACCGCTAAGCTCTTCATAAGTTCTCCATCCCCTTCTCGATAAACCCGCATCCATAGCAAGCGATAGCAGTCCTGTTCACTTTGTTCCAGCCGCGAACGACTATAATTCTTTTATTGTAGCAGAAACGCAAAAAACTGGGTATTGTTAGGCACTGCCTACTCTTGCACAACCTTTAGAAACATACTATCATGAGGTAGAACATCAGCAATCGGATCAGAAATTCATCATTATACTTCATAAGGGGGATATGCGTGCTATGATTTTTGAGAACACGGGCCTCGTAGGATTGAAGAGTGATCTTCTCTATCTGGACGAGAGTGCCACAAAAGCTGGCTTCATCCGCTGGCAATGGGAATACTATCGTGCCACTTACGACTGCAAAATTGAAGACCCACAGGATGGTGGCGAATACTTCCTACGCATTAACACTCGCGCTGTCGAGGGAAAGCTAGAGAAGTCTGATGCCGTACTTGCAATTGAAGCCGTATACTTAGGAAAAGCAACCTTCCCTCATGGCCTGGAATATGAATCTCCGGTGCCAAAACCAGTATTGGACACTGCTGCTAAGCGGATTCTTGAATTAAAGCAGCTGTTAGAGGCTTGAGTAACAGAAAGGGAACGACGAAACAAAATGTCAGCCTGCCCAAAAGAGGAACACCCGATTTCCAACTACTTATCTTAACACTACTACTTGTGGGTTTCGGTCTAGTCATGGTCTTCAGTGCTAGCTCAAGCTTAACATTAGCAAGCTCGAAGTTCGGTAATGACCCTCTATATTTCATTAAACGCCAAGTGATCTGGATCGTACTCGGAACCGTTGTTATGTTTATAGCTATGAACATTCACTACAGTAAGTTTAAGAAGTGGTATGTACCTATTTTTATCATCACCGTTATTCTTCTGCTCGTGGTAGCCTTCTCTGAAAAAATTAATGGTGCCAAGAGCTGGCTTAGTATCGGGAAACTTGGAATTCAACCCACCGAATTAGCCAAAATATCGATTATCCTGTATATCTCAGCACTCATCACCAAAAAAGGTGAACGGTTTAGAGATTTCCGTACAGGATATATCCCTGTAATGGTTATCGTGGGTATTGTTGCCGGACTTATAATGATGCAGCCGGATTTAGGTTCTTGCCTCATTCTCGTAGCTACCAGCGGACTTGTTATTTATGCCGGTGGTGCCAGCATGAAGCATATTCTGGGCTCTATAGCACTGCTAGTGCTGGGTGTAGGACTAGTTATAGGCGCCAAAGCAGCGATTGATTCCTTATCTCCATCCGATAAAGCCACTGACACTCAGGATTATAGAAAAGGTCGTATCGTTGCCTTTTTAGATCCTTATCAGGTTGCTGAGGGTGATGGTTATAACATTATTCAATCCTTAACCGCTCTTGGCCAAGGTGGAGTAAGTGGTTCCGGCTTCGGCAAAAGCATTCAAAAGCTGGACTATCTAAAATACCCTTATACGGACTTTATCTTCCCCGTAATTGGTGAAGAGTTCGGCTTCCTAGGGACCTCCATATTTTTGATGTTATATCTGTATTTTATCTGGCGAGGTATTCTAATCGCTTTAAGGTGTAAGGATCCCTTTGGTACGCTCGTCGGAATTGGGATTATGGGCCTCATAGCCATTCAGGCCTTTGTCAATATCGGCGGTGTAACCAATACAATCCCTCTTACCGGCGTTACCTTGCCGTTTATCAGCTACGGGGGCTCTTCACTCCTTGTCAGCATGCTGTGCATGGGAATTATGCTAAGCATCTCAAGAGAAACCAACCTTCCTGCCAAAGAGGAAGTAACGAAATCTGTAACAACGGTTAGACAGGTTCGTTCCCGGTAAGCTTTATAAAGCCGGAGGTTAGGGGATATACACATAAAAAAGCAGCCCAGGGAATTAACCTTGGACTGCTTTTTTGTGTACAAGTTTTTTAAGAGATTTCATCATTCTTGAAAGCTACGCCTTCAACTTTGACATTTACCTCAACAATATGAAGTCCAGTCATGCTCTCCACAGCTTCACGTACGTTCTGCTGAAGCATCCGGCACACTTCGTGGATCGGTGTTTCATAGAGAACGATAATTCGTAGATCTACTGCTGCTTCCAGCTGTCCTACTTCAACGGTAACGCCCTTCTGAACGTTCTTACCGCTTAGACGTTTCGCCCAGCCTTCTGACAGGCCACCAGACATGGCTGCAATTCCCGGAGTCTCCAAGGCAGCCAAACCGGCAATTTTTGAGACGACGTCATTTGAAATTCGTATATTTCCCATTTCCAGTTGAAGTTGTTCTGCCATGCCATATCCCCCCTACACTCATTATCAATTATTGTAATTCCAAAACAGGCTAAAAAGCAAATCACTTTATCGCTTTCTCGTTTACACCTAGGAACAATTTGGGTATATTGATTATGAATTCAATCTAAATACATAGATAGGAGTGTCCTTTACATTGAAAAAATGGATTTCACCATCACTGATGGGTATCACCTTTATCCTTAGTGCAATCGGCCATTATGCCGATTGGGATCATACCCTGCAGTTCATTCTCTCAGCAATCGCTGTGGTGTTTGTGGCTGGATTTCTCGGCCGGGCTACTGAAAGTGTAGCTCATTATGCCGGACAGCGACTGGGCGGCTTCCTTAACGCCACCTTCGGCAATGCTGCTGAGCTAATCATTGCCTTCTTCCTGGTCAAGGAAGGATTGTTCGACATGGTCAAAGCCAGTCTTACCGGTTCTATTATCGGCAACCTGTTGCTTGTTCTAGGATTGAGTATTTTCGCCGGCGGGATGAAGTTCAAAGTTCAGAACTTTAACGTAACCCTTGCCGGAATGAATGGCTCCTTGATGATCGTTGCCGTCATTGCCTTATTTGTTCCCGCTATGTTCTTTACCACCCACTCTATTACGGAGAAGGATACAGATGTGCTCAGTTTAATCGTTGCCGGGCTGCTCATCGCTTCGTACATTGCTTGGCTAATCTTCTCCATGATCACGCATAAGAAACATCTAGAGGACGTTACAGAAGAGGGTAAAGAAGAGTTAGCCCATGAACATGCCCCTGCATGGTCCAGAAACAAATCCATCCTTTATCTCGTGCTTGCCACCGTAATGGTAGCCTTCGTGAGTGAGTGGCTGGTAGGTACGTTAGAGACTTTAACAGAACGTTTCGGATTCAGCGAGCTGTTTGTAGGTGCGTTCCTCGTAGCCATCATCGGTAATGCCGCAGAGCACAGTGCAGCCATTATGCTGGCCATGAAGAACAAAATCGGTGCAGCAGTAGAAATTGCAGTTGGAAGCAGTCTCCAAATCGCCCTGTTCGTAGCACCTGTCCTAATCTTCGCCAGTTATTTCATGGGTGATACAATGGACATTGTTTTTACGACCATTGAGATTGTCGCCATCGGTGTAGCCGTCTTTATTGCCAAATCAATTACCCAGGACGGCTCGACTAACTGGTATGAGGGCCTCTTGTTATTAACTGTTTACCTGATTTTAGGAGTCTCCTTCTATCTCGTATAATTATTATTAACCATTGTACACAACAAAAAGCGCACATGAGCGATTCGTCCTCATGTGCGCTTCTATAAATACTTAAGAAACCGATATTTATTCTTCTTTCGCTTTGTTGTTCAAAGCCTCGTAGAGTACTGCTAAGTTACGCTCCAGCTTACTTAGTACCATTTTACCAGTAATTTCTGGGACCAAACCTGCTCTAACCGCAAAATCCACTTCTCTGGAGAAACCGTACATCTGGGTATCCAGCACTTCCTCATAGAGAGGGCAGTAGCGTGTTGCCAGATTCTCCATCTGCACTTCTATAAGTTGCTGAATTTTATCGGCATCTTCTTGTAGAAGATTGATTGCTTTAAGATTATACTGTTCCTGTAATTCCGATGAAGTCATGCCTCTATCCCCCCCATGTCCAAAAGTTAAGCTGCTTTTACTATTTTACTTAATATTAGACGAAATCCGGTATCAATACAACAATTCAGTTTATACTAACCATATATTTAAAAGAACCTGCTGCGTTATCCTATCAAGTTTCATATCTACTTCTAGAAAAAACGCCCCACCGAAAACCGGTAGGACGTTTTTAGCACGACTATTACTCAGCAACAACTGTGAATTTCAAACCGTGTTTTGCAAACACTTCAGTCATTGCCTTCTTAGCTTCTTCAGCATCTGCCCCATGAACATGAAGCTCATAGCTTTGGCTGGATACCAAAGTAGTGAACAAACCAAGGATACTTTTAACATCAATGTACTTGTTGTCCGCTTGAAGAACGATTGAAGAGTTGAACTGGCCTGCCGTTTGGGCAATATCGACAATTGCCGCATTGTTACTGGACATAGAAATCCCTCCGCAACTTGATTATAAAACTTTAGTCTTTTGTTATCATTTCTTATGATACATTGAATCCGCTTACTTGTGCAAGGAGTTTTCTTGTTATTACATTTTATTTCAAGTTTTCAGGATTCAGACCTTCGAGTTCCGGCAACACAAAAATTCCATCCTTACGGATCAATACATCGTCAAAATAAATTTCTCCGCCGCCATAATCTGGACGTTGGATCAACACAAGATCCCAGTGAATGGAGGAGCGGTTACCGTTATCTGTAACATCATATGCTTGTCCTGGCGTAAAGTGCAGGCTGCCTGCGATTTTTTCGTCAAAAAGAATATCATTCATCGGGTGAAGAATGTAAGGGTTAAACCCGATAGCGAATTCGCCAATATGACGTGCGCCGTCATCTGAATTCAAAATCTCGTTCAAACGGGCGGAGTCATTGCTGGTGGCTTCAACAATTTTTCCGTTCTCGAATTTGAATTTGATATTTTCAAAGGTCACTCCATTATATACTGACGGTGCATTATAGCTGATCGTTCCATTTACAGAATCGCGAACTGGGGCGCTGTAAACCTCGCCATCCGGAATATTTTTTTGCCCGGAGCATTTCTCTGCACCGATTCCTTTAATCGAGAACTTAAGATCTGTCCCAGCACTCAAAATATGTACCTTATCCGTTCTGCGCATGAGATCAGCTAAAGCATCCTGAGCCTTGTCCATCTTGGCGTAATCCAAATTACACACTTCGAAATAAAAGTCCTCAAACGCTTCAGTGCTAATATTCGCAAGCTGAGCCATGCTCGCATTCGGATAACGCAGTACTACCCACTTCGTATGCTTCACACGTTGTTCGCTATGCACTGGATGAGAGTACAACGAGTTATACAATTTCATATTTTCTTCAGGAACATCAGACAGGTCATTCACATTCTCACCTGCACGAATCCCGATATAACAATCCATTTGCTTCATCCGGTTCAAGTCAATTTCAGCCCATGTCTGAAGACTCTCACGAGTTGCGTATTTAAGCATGCTGCGCAGGACTGTACGATCTGTTAATTGTACAAAAGCATGACCGCCGGCCTTGCCGATTTCCTCTACAACTGCTTTAATTAAATCTCTTTCATTGCCAATCATTTCGACTAGCACGTTCTCGCCTGGCTGGACATTTACGGAATAACCGACTAGGTTAGCCGCCAGCTTTTGAATTCTGGGATCTTTCATTGTGTATTCTTCCTTCCTCTGTCTAAAAAATAAGCAAGCTTTTCTATTGTAGCACGCCCTGTATGGAGCGCAAGACCTGTAGGATAATGTGAAAATCAACGAAAGCCTGAAAAATTTACCTGTGATACATAAGTTTCATTATCAGAATTATTCCCCGCTTCCAAGTAGGTAACCTTACGATTTAAGGTGAGCTTTCTCGGCAGATTATGTTTTGTATCAACGGTTAAATGGTAGACAGTCTCAACATTAGCTTGTTTCAGCTTTTGCTGTAATTCATTATTTTTCTTCTCCCACAGTTCCACTAAAGCTTGCGTAACCGCCTGATCGTTCTTTGTTATTTTTCCAGCCGAATCAGGTGTTTCAGGTCGAAGGTCTTGCATCTCTTTTTCTAATTCAGCAGTCAGCTGCTTTCTGGCCTCAGCAGGCGTCAGCTCGATCCGCAGCACATTTGTCCCTCTGCCTGCACCCGCATCTTCAGTCACATTAGCCTCCATGGATTGCAGCTCCTCCAGCTGTTTTAACGGATTAAGCAAAGCAAGCGGATTTCCGTCCTCAGATGAACCTTCAGTGGTCAACGCTACCCATTCCCCCTCTTTTTTCTCTAGCTGACTATGGAAAGCTTTCATAGAAGTGATGCCGCTTTTTAAATCTTTAGCGCTATTAGCTGCTTTTTTTGTGGATGAGGATTTATCAGGAAGCAGTGTATACAGATTGACCTTCTTATGGTCCTGTACTGTGCCTTCGTAAAATATCATGGATTCCGGAACGGTCTTTCCACCTTTTGTAAGCATGGTTGACCCTTTAAAAGTAACCCCATCGCTGCCCGTTATACCCGCTAACACCAAACTTAGATCTTTCTTGGCTGGTTTGTCTCTAATAACGCTGCAACCGCTGTTGAACACGCAGGACAAGGTAAAAATCATAAGAACTAACCCCTTTAGTAACAATGACTTTCTCACGGTCATCAGGCCTTTCTTGGAGTATTTTACTTTACAGCCCACTATAGGGTTCTCCCTTCCTGCGCGCCTTATACAGATGCAAATACGTTGCTGCTATCGTTTTCCATACATTGCTCTAACTTATGCGCGTTCGTCGCTTGCTTTCGAATGTCAGTACATACCACCTTCAGACTCACGAAGTTACCGCTGCCAGTCGCCGCACCGTTGTCGCTTTCGGACACAGCTGACCTTAATTACAGTATTTTGCGATATTTCGTATGCCAACGGACTCCATTGCAGCTATTGACCTCAAAAACGCACAATATGAGTCCTTTTCCAAACAATAGCGTCTCCGGAGTCCGAAACCATGCTTAAAAAGCTAAAATCACGCAAATAACGTCATCTGAGTCCGATGCACGTTGGATGCTGTGGACGCAGATGAAACGCGAAGCTAACGTGCAACACAAAGAGCAGCATTTCTCCAATATCGGAGAACCGCTGCTCATGTGGGAGTCAGATACTGATTTATTAGTGTCGACCTATCATAAATGTGCGTACATTTAAGATATAGACTCAATTAGGTAGTCGCAATCTTGTGCGCATACAAAGTCACCGTAAGCATGGAGCCATTATCAAATGTAATGCGGTGGTGCATAGGAACCTACTTCACTCTCACCTTCCTTTTTCAGAACTATTCAATGTGTCCATACATATTCGCTAATGAATCCGCGTGGTGTCGATAGTTAATGCGAGACTTACAGCGCCACAGTCCTGGCTAACTAAAGATATGCACAGTAACTCCCTAACGGACACAACTGACCCTTAACGCAGCATTTCCCGATATTTCCCATACCAACGGACTCCAGCGCAGCTATTGACCTCAAAAACGCACAAAATGAGTCCTTTTCCAAACAATAGCGTCTCCGGAGTCCGAAAACATGCTTCAATGTCTAAAATCACGCAAATAACGTCATCTGAGTCCGATGCATCGCAGCAGGATGATAGATACACAGTCGAAGCAGCCAGCCATCTGCCAAAACAAAAAGCAGCGACTCTCCAATAAGGGGAGAACCGCTGCTCTGCTATCTTTTTTTACTTATGAGGCAATCCCTTCACACCACTGCCATTCTCTTTAGTGTCAACGATCACCTGGTTACGCCCATTGTTCTTAGCTTTATACAGTGCCATATCCGCTCGATAGAACAGGGATTCCACGCTTACACGTTCGTCCATCCAGCTCCATTCTGCTATACCGCAGGACACTGTTACATTAGGTTCGGTTTCGTTCATCACCCGCTTGCGAATACGCTCAGCCACATTTACTGCCTGTTCTACTCCCATTAATGGTAAATAGACCGACAGTTCTTCTCCGCCCCACCTCGCAGCAATATCACCTTGACGGATGGAGGACTTCACAATTTCACTGACCTCTTTTAAAATCTTGTCACCCTTTTGATGACCATAGGTATCATTCACCATCTTGAACTGATCGATATCCACAACGATTAAGCAACCGCAAAAATCTGTAGACTGCCGTTCCTTTATTTCTTCGTCCAGATAATGACGAGCATAAAGTCCAGTTAGGCTATCTCTGTTCGCTAGACGTCTAACTTCGGCATGCAGCCTTGCGTTCCCTACAGCAAGTCCAATATGCCCCGCCATCGCCTGAAGCAATCTGTAATTGTCATAAGAGAAATAATGGGCATCGCGATGCGCCAACATGATGGCACCACGCACTTCACCACCTACACTTAAAGGTGTGGCAATCAGCGACTGCGACCCGGTAGCATTCATTAAACGAGAAGTAGTATTAGGATTATCTATGTAGTTAGACATGATTAATGATTCCCCAGTAGTATAGACCTTCCCGCCTAAACCTTGTCCTACTTCTAAAATTTCATTTTGCAAGGAAGAATGATTGCAAGCAATAACCTCTAGCCCGCCCTTTTCTTCGTTCATATGTAAAATACAGCAGTAGTCTGCGCCAAACATCTCTAACAGCTCTTCAAACGCAAATTGAAAAATATCCCCTAAACGCAAGCTCTGATTCAGCCGTTGTGTAAGTTCATTACTCATACGCAGCTCACGAATGAGCTGATTGGACCGTTCATACAGCTTGGCATTCTCAAAAGCAGTACCTGCGGTATCCGCCACCATTGAGAGAAACCGTAAATCTACATCCATAAAGATCGAGTTATCCATCACCATGTGGAATACGCCATAAACCCCTTGCTTCCCGCCTAGCGGAAGACCAATTTCTACAATGTGTTGATCTTCAGTATTGGTGTTCAGAGCAACACGGCCGTCTTTAAATGCTCTAGCGCAGACATCATCACTGGACATCTGAAACGGTAAAGGTTTGACCTGCGGATGAGTGCTGCGGTGATCTTGCGACATAAACAGCTCAAGCCTGGCACCAGGGTACATTGCAGAAATGCTATCTATAACCTCCGTAAGCACGGCGTTCACATCAATATTGTCATGCATCCGCTGAACGATCTGAAATAACAAGGAGCGGCGATTGCTCTCACGTTCAGCATGTAGATGAACACTCGCAAGATCAGTTACAAAAATATGTTCAAACTTATGATAGAAAATGGTCCGGTACTGCAACGATATAGCCTCAGCAGTATCTCGTCCACCCATTAAATATTGTTGTGTCGGCATAGCACAGCCCAGGAAAGCAAAAATTTCTTTGTCAACGCGAGTGATGAGCGGTATAGTAAAAAAGCTCATATCCTGACCTTGCACCGTCAGTTGAACAGATGAGGTTGTGCCGGAAAGTAAACTAGCTGCCGCCGCCTGCTCCCATTGGTGCCTCCATCGTTCTTGCTGATCGGCAATATTAGCAAAATATCTGCCTTCAAAATTCAGTACACACCAATCCCATGATTTAGCGAACGGTAGTGCCTCTAGCCCATCAATCCATTCCTCGAAGCTGTCTGCAATCAGATTGGCCAAATATGGGAAGTCATGGGACACTATTTCCGTTTCCCTAAGCCAGGCGGTGGGATCTTCGGAATCTCTACTAGCGTGCAATTTGTCCTGTATCAGCATACGACTGTCTTTATAAGCGTATGCTTTCTGTTCTGACATAACGAAGATCCCCTTTGCTTCTCAATTAAGAAAAAAAACCTTCCCAATTAACATCTAATTAACTATATTTTACTCCCTTTCTTTGTGTATTGCATTATATTTTCCTTATTTCCGGGATTTTTTTTAGGACCTAAGAACTAACGACAAAGAATGACAAAAACTCTTTTAATATGCGCTTGACTTTATATACTACTTTCATATAATATTTATTGTTGAACAAGACTGTAACAAGTCTTACTTGGGCGTAACGTTGTGTCACCCTCACGCATTTCGTTACTGCCAGGGCAGCGGCTGAACTTCCCTGGTAGTGTGGAAGCCAATAATGCTAATCACGGATACGAAATGCGGCGCAAATAGAGCCCTAACCTGAAATTTCAAATATAAAGGAGTCTACTATAACATGGCACGTTACACCGGACCTAAATTCAAACTCAGCCGCCGTCTGGGCATTTCCCTTAGCGGTACAGGCAAAGACCTGAAACGCCCTTTCCCACCAGGACAACACGGCGCTAACCAACGCAGAAAAGTAAGTAACTACGGAATGCAGCTTTTGGAAAAACAAAAACTGCGTCACATGTACGGCTTGGGAGAGAAACAATTCCGTACTCTCTTCGCTAAAGCACAAAAACTTCCAGGTCTTGCGGGCGAAAACTTCATGTTCTTGCTTGAAAGCCGCTTGGACAACCTAGTTTACCGTCTTGGATTTGCTAACTCCCGTGCTGGAGCACGTCAGTTGGTATCCCACGGACACGTAACTGTAAACGGCAAAAAAGTCGACATCGCTTCTTACCGTGTAAGCTTGGGCGACGTTATCGGTCTTCGCGAGAAGAGCCAAGGCATGGCTTCCATCAAAGAAGCTCTTGCTAACCGTAACCACCTTCCAGCTTACCTGGAATATGCTGAAGGATCTTTCGAAGGTAAATATATCCGTTTGCCAGAACGTTCCGAGCTTTCCCAGGATATCGATGAGAAACAAATCGTCGAGTTCTACAACCGTTAATATCTCGCTTTTAGCGGGTATGACCGAAGCCTCCGGATTAATCCGGGGGCTTTTTGTTATGTCTATATTCTAAATTCCAAGCCGTTTGTTGCCTATTACACTTTCGCAAATCATACCCTAAATTACTTTATTTATAATTTTTGCACAAAAGTCGAATCTTAAGACCATGAGAATCAGGTAGAAGCGCATTCAAAAACGCCAATTTATGCTATAATAATTCCGTTAAAAGGAGGAATTATCGTCGATGGCTCAAGAGAACAAGAAAAAAAACGCTAACAAGCCTTCACCCCGCAGATCCGCCCTAAGCAGGTTCGGTTCTGTAGTTAAGTGGATGTTTATTCTTGGAATAATAGGCGTTCTATTTGCCGGTGGTGCTGTAGCAGGCTATGTCGCTTCCATTGTGAAGGATGAACCTGTTCGCTCCGAAGAAATGATTCAGCAGCAGGTCAGTCAAAATGCGATCACCGGATTCGCTTATTTCCGAGACGGCGCACCGATCGGCCAGCTTCGGACAGAAGAAGACCGAAGGCTCATTGAATTCAACGATATCCCCCAGCTTATTATCGATGCAGTTCTCGCAATAGAGGACAATAATTTTAATGAGCATAATGGCGTGGATTTCAAAGGCACCTTGCGTGCCGTCAAACAAAAGCTTCTCAATGAATCCGTTCAGACCGGAGGCAGTACACTCACCCAGCAGCTCGCAAGACGTGTATTCCTGAATCTGGATCGGACAGAAGATCGTAAAGTAAAAGAAATTCTACTTTCTCTTAGATTGGAACGCTTCTTGACCAAGCAAGAAATATTAACGGCTTATCTAAATAAGGTTCCTTTCGGCAATGGTTCAAATGGCTACAATGTTTTCGGGATTAAAGCAGCAGCCAAGGGGATATTCGGTCTAGACGATCTGGACAAATTGAATGTCGCTCAAGCAGCGTATTTGGCTGGTCTTCCGCAGCTCCCTTCTGCTTATTCTGCATTTAATGGCATAGGTGAATTCAACGAAAAAGCTTTCAACAGAGCTATGGACCGTCAACATCTTGTACTTCGTCGTATGCTTGAGGAGAATAAGATCACTACCTCTCAATATGATGAAGCCCTTAAATTTGATATCAAGAGTTCTCTGGCGCCACATACCAAAAAAGCCTATGCTACATATCCATACCTGATGATGGAGACTGAGCGTAAAGCATCCGAGATCCTTCTATCATTGAATGAAGAGAAAAATGGCACAACGGATGCCAATAGCACTACTGACAATGCCGTGTTACTTGAAGAAGCAAGACAGCAGCTAATGACCGGCGGTTATCGAGTCTACACAACTATTGATAAAAAAGTTTACAATGCAATGCATAGTGTCTCAGAAGACAGCAATAATTTTACTAAAGACAGCAAAACCAAAGGTATGGAACAGACGGCTGGCATGTTAATTGATAACAAAACGGGAGCCATTCTCGGCATGATTGAGGGCCGCGACTTCAATATTGAGCAGATGAATTATGCTACCCAAATGATCCGTCAGCCCGGATCGACTATGAAGCCAATTTCAGCTTATTTACCAGCCTTAGATGCAGGGCTGATTCAGCCTGCCGGGATTGTGGATGACGCGCCAATTATTCTAAAAGACGGCGGAAAAGGATTCCATATTCCCAAGAATGCCAATAACCGCTATCAAGGTCTGGTCACTGCCCGTTACGCACTTAATAAATCGCTCAACTTGCCTGCGCTTAAGCTGTTTAATGAAAAGGTCGGAATAGAGAAATCTTGGGCCTTTACT
Source organism: Paenibacillus sp. FSL R5-0636 (assembly GCF_037974255.1). Classification (NCBI taxonomy): domain Bacteria; kingdom Bacillati; phylum Bacillota; class Bacilli; order Caryophanales; family Paenibacillaceae; genus Paenibacillus; species Paenibacillus sp. FSL R5-0636. The sequence continues at coordinate 2,857,721 of NZ_CP150232.1, read as the reverse complement.
AAAAAGCTGGGGATCACCACCCTCACAGATGATGATTACAGCGCGCAGACTGGGGTTATAGGCGGTCTCAAATACGGTGTATCCGTAGAAGAGTTAACCAATGCCTATTCCGCTATCGGCAACCAGGGAGCCTTTAATGATGCCTACATGATTGAGAAAATCGTCAATTCAGAGGGCAAAATTATCTATCAGCACAAGGTTAATCCTGAGCAAGTATTCTCTAAGCAAACAGCTTACCTAATGACAGATATGCTGCGAACTGTAATTACAGAGGGTACAGCCAGCACCGTAAAAAGAGCATACAAACACTCTAAAGAAATTCCGATTGTCGGTAAGACTGGATCTACCCAGAATTATGGGGACGTATGGTTTATGGGCTACACTCCTGATGTCACATTGGGAATGTGGGTCGGTTACAAAGAGCAAATCAACACCCTTACGGGAGATACACAAAAACGTCAAGCCCAAACATTATGGGCAAAAGTATTGAATGCTGTCATTGATAAGCAGCCGGAACTATTCGTCACAGACAAATTTGCACAGCCTGAAGGAATTATCAAAAAGACAGTTTCAGCATATAGCGGCAAACTGCCAACATCTCTGACTGATAAATTCACAACGGATATATTTAATACAAAATATGTGCCAAAAGAGAGCGACGACGGGATTTCCAAAGCCAAGTATATTACTTACAAAGGCGTCAATTATATCCCGTTGGAAGGTACTCCAGAGGAGTTCCTAAAGGAAAAAATCGTCGTTAAACGTGAGAAGCCGATACAGGAACTCGTCAAAGAACTCCTGGCTGCCTTCCCTAAGATGAAGGATCATAAATCACTGGAGTATTATATGCCAGCCGATGCCAAGACGGATTTTCCAACAGAAGTTGATCCACGAGTGGACGACGGGGCTTCCCCTGCTGCTCCTGGAAATGTTAACGTCTCTTATAGCACTGGTAAAGCGGTCATCAGCTTCTCCGCTAGCAGCTCGGCAGATGTTGTGGGATACCGCTTATATCGTTCATTAAATGGAGGTTCTTTCCAAAAGCAATCTATACTCATGGCAGATGAGAACAAGGTATTCACGCCGGGTACACCGGCAAGTGCTAATGCAACCTTCTATGTAACCGCCGTGGATGTTGCAGGTAATGAGACGGCTTCTGGCAGCGTTGCTGGAGGGATTACACCAACACCAGAAGCAACTCCTACACCTGATCAACAACCTGGCACAGAGCCGCCTACAGAGCCTGAGACGACACCAGGAGACATTATTGAGGATCCAGGTAACATTCTCCCGCTACCGACGGAAACACCAGCCGGTGGAGGTAACAGTACTGGGGGCAGTAATAATCCCACAGCAGGTAATAATGCAGGGACACGTTAGCCCAAAGATTAATAAATAACTTTACACAGCAAAACACCGTTCCCATGGATTCATCCGGGAACGGTGTTTTTTTACAATTCATTCTAATCCTCAATCGTGGATAGATCTCCTGTCGGAAGATGCAGCTCCCATGCCTTCAGTACACGCCGCATGATTTTACCTGATCGTGTCTTCGGTAGTTTATCCTTAAACTCGATTTCTCGCGGCGCAGCATGTGCAGACAGGCCCGCTTTGACAAAAGCGGCGATCTCCTCTTTCAGAGCAGCAGTTGGAGTATAACCTTCTCTAAGCGAGATAAAAGCCTTAATAATCTCACCCCGCACAAGATCCGGTTTGCCGATTACACCCGCTTCTGCCACTGCCGGATGTTCCACTAATTTGCTCTCCACTTCAAATGGCCCAATACGCTCACCAGAAGAGTTGATAACATCATCAATTCGTCCCTGAAACCAGAAATATCCTTCGTCATCCATATAAGCGGAATCGCCAGAAATGTACCAGCCAGGAATCCGGAAATATTCCTCATACTTCGTCTGATTGTTCCAGATCGTTTTCATCATGGACGGCCACGGAGTTTTTATCGCAAGATTCCCCATAGAGAACGGTGGAAGAACATTTCCCCGATCATCCAGAATCGCTGCTTCAATCCCCGGTAACGGACGGCCCATTGAGCCTGGTTTGATATCCATTGCCGGATAATTACAAATCAATTGTGCCCCTGTTTCAGTCATCCACCAAGTATCATGTATACGCTGATTGTAAAATTTATCTCCCCACCGCACCACTTCCGGATTTAACGGTTCACCAACCGATAGAACATGGCGCAAGCTGCTTAAATCAATCCCCTGTAAGGAGTGCTCCCCTGCACCCATCAACATACGAAAAGCTGTAGGTGCGCTGTACCATACAGATACCTTATTCCGTTCGATTGTCTTATACCAATCCTGAGGACTAAAGCGGCCACCTCTAACTACATTGGTCACCCCGTTTAACCAAGGGGCAAATATGCCGTATGAAGTTCCGGTCACCCAGCCAGGATCTGCCGTACACCAGTATATATCGTCTTGACGTAGATCTAGCACTACTCTGCCTGTATAATAATGTTGAATCATTGCTCTATGCACATGATAAACGCCTTTGGGCTTTCCTGTAGAACCAGATGTATAATGCATAATAAGGCCGTCATTCAAATCAAGCCATTCTAAATTAAGATCAGCAGAAACGTTAGCCATCTCTTCTGCGAACCCTAAGTTTCCTTGCTCAATATCTGTTGCTCCACCTACTAGAAAAATATGACGAAGCTCCGGAAGCTCTTCTCGTTTGACCCGATGCAGCAATTCAGGCGTAGTTACCAGCGCAACGGCTCCACTATCCTCCAAACGATCCTTAACTGCTGTTTCCATGAAGGCTTCGAACAAGGGTCCTGCTATGGCTCCGATTTTGAGAATACCTAGCAGACTGAAATACAGTTCCGGTTGGCGAGGCATAAAAATAAATACCCTATCTCCTTTACCGATGCCATATTTACGCAATACATTTCCGAACCGATTCGACCGTTCCTGCAGATCGGTAAATGTATAGGATTCTTCCCGTACAGTGTCACTGTAGAGTAGGGCCGTTGCCGCTCCCCGCCCTTCATCAACATGGCGATCAACGGCTTCATAGGCCATATTAACCTTGCCGGTTTCATACCATGAGAAATTACGTTCAACATCCTCCCACTCAAAATTGGCTACTGCCTCCGCATAATCAGACATATTGGAGCTCTGCACACGACCCGGCAAAATTTCGCTATGGACTTGACCCATCACTCTTGCCTCCCTCACTCGTTTGATTTAAGCTTTAAGGGTAAGACTCATGTTTTAAATAATGATGTCAATGCAGTGAATGTGAATTTTTTATGTCTGAATTAGTATACCATAGCAAGCGTTTACATACCATTTTTTTGATCTGAAAGGAGCACTGTCATGGAGCATCGCAAAATCCCTATTTCCCATACTCTCTCCTATATGGGTAGAACGATAACTGTGAGCGGACCCCGATCTCCTGAGGACCTTGAAGCCCTGCATATGCATCAGGATCTAGATGCTTTTCGCAGGCCATTAGAGCAGCAAGAGGCGCTCGTAGAGATCGCCAGCTTGCCAGAAGGCCGTGTGATTACTGCGGTAGAGAATGATGTCATAGTGGGCTATGTGACCTTCCATTATCCAGATGAAATGGAGTTATGGTCACAGGGTGGGATGGAGGATCTTATTGAGCTTGGAGCGATAGAGGTGAGTAATGATTATAGAGGGGCCGGACTAGGCCGGCTGCTGATTTCTACTGCTTTTGAACGGGAGCAATTAGAGAATTGTATTGTTTTTACAACAGAGTATTATTGGCACTGGGATTTAAAAGGCAGTGGGCTGGACGTGTGGGCCTATCGCCAAATGATGGAACGCCTGATGAAGACCGTTAATATGGTTTGGTATGCTACGGATGATCCGGAAATCTGCTCACATCCCGCTAACTGCCTAATGGTTCGCATTGGACAAGAGGTGCCCATGTCCTCTCAGGAGACCTTTGACAGAGTACGTTTTAGACAACGTTTCATGTATTGAGCATTAAATATGCTGCAGCATAAATTCTAATATGGAATGCGAGCGTTGTGAAGATTGTACTGTAAATTCTCTGAAATTCACCTCAGCTGATCCATCAGACTTATCTGACATCGAGCGAATGATGACAAAGGGCGTGGCGTTCATATGACAGACTTGGGCAACCGCCGCCCCTTCCATTTCCACACAAGCTCCATCCATTTGCTCTCTTAATTCAGCTACCATCTCCGCATTAGAAATGAATTGATCACCAGATAACACTTTGCCTATCAAGTACTTTTGACCTAACTCATTGCATGCCTTCTCAGCAAGCTGTACTAACGCAGGGTCTGCCTGGAAGACGGAAGTCTCCTGATAAGGAATTTCGCCTCTTGCGAACCCAAGCCCCGTAGCATCCATGTCATGTTGTACACATGTAGACGATATAACAATATCTCCAATATTCAATTCAGGATGTACAGCACCAGCAACCCCCGTAAACAGCACACGGGATACGCCAAAATTATCAATTAGAAGCTGAGTCGTAACTGCTGCATTTACTTTACCCACCCCAGATTTACAGAGCACTACGGATTTGCCTAATATATTTCCTATGTAATATTGTATACCTGCTTTAACTTTTGTCCGCTTGTCCTCCATGCCTTCTAGAAGCAGCTTAATTTCTTCATCCATCGCTCCGATTAATCCGATGATTTCACTCACAGCAAATGCCTCCTTTGATGATTTGTTTAATAAATAAAAACATAAAAAGCTCCATAAGGAGCTTTTTACGGAATAACTGTTCAGTTCTTAAATTACTTATTCAGATGATTAACCGACAAGCGGAGAATCGTTTCATGAGGCAGGATAACCCGCGGATTCTCAACGGTTTCTTTCTTCATAAGCTTGGTCAAAAGTCTCATCGCAACCGCGCCCAAATCGTACATAGGCTGAGCTACAGTTGTCAGCAAAGGACGAACCATCGAAGCCATACGAATGTTATCCACACTAATGATGGAGAAATCATCCGGTACCTTCAGACCTTCATCTTGAATACTGTGAATGGCGCCAATAGCCATTTCATCCGTTGCCGCAAAAATAGCGGTTGGTTTCTTCTTGAGTCCAAGGAAATACTTCATTGCTTCTACACCAGATTCATAGCGGTAGTTACCGATGCGTACCAAATCCTCTTGGTACTCGATTCCTGCCTGTTCCAGTGCTTTCTTGTAACCATGGAAACGTGCATATCCATTTGCAGGATCCTGCAGTGTGCCACTGATCATAGCAATCTCACGATGACCGTGACGAATCAATGTGTTCACAGCATCAAAAGCAGCGGTTTCATGATCGATGTCAACGGAAGGATAAGTTCCCTTCTCATCCCGTGTAGCACATAGAACAATCGGAACTGCAGAAGTCTGGAAAGCTTGAATATGTTCGTCAGTTACTGTACCCCCCATGAAGAGCAGACCATCGACCTGTTTCTCCAAAAGGGTATTAATGACACGAATTTCTTTCTCTTTACGCTTATCCGCGTTACACAATATGATATTGTAATGATACATGTTCGCGATATCTTCAATCCCGCGTGCAATTTCTGCAAAAATCGAGTTTGAAATATCAGGGATGACAACCCCAACGGTTGTCGTTTTCTTACTGGCAAGACCTCTTGCCACGGCATTGGGACGATATCCCAAACGTTCAATCGCTTCAAAAACTTTCTTCCGGGTCTGCGGTTTCACGTTAGGGTTATTATTCACAACCCGTGATACCGTAGCCATAGATACGCCTGCTTCTCGAGCTACATCGTAAATGGTTACCGTCAAATTACTCTCTCCATTGCGATAAATTTTATCGTTCGACTAATTAAAAATATGATACGACACTTTGTACATTTGTGCAATGATAACGCTTCATTTTCCTTTCAAAATTTCTTTCAAGGCTGAAAACGTCACCCTGGATTAAAATTGTGACCAGTGCTGGTTAACCTGTCCAAGAGCATCAATAATGTAACTTCTATCTATCGTAACAAAAAGTGAGTGAAAAATCCAACATTCCGTGAAAATTTTTCATTATTTTCACACAATTTTTTTATAATCTTCATTTTCAGTCATTTGGAAGGATAATTGAGACAATCTTCGACTAGTTTCTTCCATCCAATGCTGGTCTGACAGCTTCTCAGCTAAACGATAGATATCGAGAAGCATATCGACTCGGGTCTGAATCCTCTCTCGGATTATCGCCTCTAGTTCTGATATTCCCCCTATTATAGTTTCTGACAAGGATTCTTTTAATACACTGGCCAATTCATTTCTCTCCGTAAACAAAAAATCTTTTCCCGGATCATCTCCACTGAGTTCTTTTACTAATTTGCCTAGATCTGCTTTAATAAACTGCAAAGGTTCATAACTAGCGCATTCTGGGCAGGTATAGACAGGAACATGCGTAATCTTCATCTTCGTATTAAAAATCAAAGAATGCATATGTAAGTTCATGAGGCCACCACAACTGCACAACTTCTCCATCAAATTATCTTTATACATCTTCTACACCTCTTGCACAAAATTAATAAAGCACAAAGTTTGACTTTTTCAACTTCTATATTCGACTCCACTCGATTAAAACCCTCCTTTATTGCATATAATGATTAAATTGGCAATTTGTCTATAATTTACATCCCTAAAGATGACTTCATATTTTAAATTTGATAGAATAATGAAAGAATCATGGGAATCGAAAGGAGCTTAACTAAATGAGACTAGCCGGTAAAAAGGTGATAGCACTCGTAGACGATGAATTTGAAGATTTGGAGCTCTGGTATCCCGTGTATCGGGTGAGAGAAGAAGGTGCCGAGGTTCACTTGGCAGGTCTGGAAAAAAATAAGACATACATCGGTAAATATGGCGTACCTGCTAAAGCAGAATACTCCTGGGACGAGCTTAATGCCGCAGATTATGATGGGATTTTGGTTCCAGGCGGCTGGGCTCCTGATAAAATCCGCAGATACAGTGCCGTTCTAAAGCTCGTACAGGATTTTAATGCGGCTAAAAAACCAATTGGGCAGATCTGCCATGCAGGCTGGGTATTAATTTCTGCTAAAATTCTGGAAGGTGTAACCGTCACCTCCACGCCGGGCATCCGTGATGACATGGAGAATGCCGGAGCCATCTGGAAGGATGAGGCTGTAGTTACGGATGGACATATCATCTCCGCTCGCCGCCCGCCAGATCTTCCTCCATACGGCAAAGCCTTTTGCGATGCACTTGCTGGGGAATAAACAGTAGGTATATAGTTTAAAATCAAACAAGCCCTGTTTCTCACAATTTGAGGAGCAGGGCTTTTGATTTGAGGCGTTTAAAATTCCAAATTATTACCTGATCCGCATAGAATCCGTCTCCATGATCATATTTGGATAATTTGTAAACCTAAAGGTCAAAGGTTGAGGCAGCTTTTCTTGACCCACGTTAAGAAAATAAGTTATTGTAGTTCCTTTTGCATCCTCTCTATACTCTCTATATCCGGAGTAATTATCATGTACAAGCCAATGTCCGCTTCCAGTGCTATCCACGAAATTATCGTCTATCCCAAAATCGGTTGCTTCATGCAATTCCTCAACTTTTTTGGGAATCAATAAATCCAATACTATAATCCCCTGCTCTTCGTCCGCGGTCCGTTTGGAAATCGAGAGAGAGTTATCCGGTGCCTTTAAAATCTGCTGCGTTTCCGTGTTAATCACAAGCTCGACCTCTGATTGATCTAGAGCAGAGATTCCTTCAACTTCAAGTTTGATTGGATCATTAGGTCTCATATTGTCATTGTGATAAATATTCGATCCACTTGCCCGCATTAGTTCCTCTTGATGACCCCCTTTTCCGAGGACAAGCTTAGGTGAAAGCAAACTAAAAATCCTCATTGTATTCTCTCTGCCAAAGGTTTCCCGCATATAAATACCCGTAGGTCCAATATAAACCTGGTCCATTATAATTTTCTGTCCACCGATAGACAGACTATCCTTCAAATCAACAAGTTCTCCTTGAAAATAATTGTTATCGGCTTCCAGTGGAATTTTGACACCCATTTCTTTTATATCCTTGTTATTAAAAACTTGACTAAGAGCATCTGGAAAAAGCGATAATGTGATATTCAACTCCTCTGGTATCTCATCCTGATATTTATCCCAGACGATTTGCTCATACATACGAGTCGTCCCAGGGGACCCAACCTCTTGTGCATTAGAAGTGCTAAACCCGCTGTATCCACTAAGGTGGTATTTATCCTCTGGAGTCTTTTTCAAAGACAAGCCAAAAAGACGCATCTTCTGATCCGTATTATTCTGGATTGTATAAAGCACTGCAATGCCTCTTCGATCTGCAATGATTCCGTTAACAGTCCATGTTATCCCATCCACCTCAGAAGAAGAGATACTTACCTCCTTCATCATCCCTGCATCAAGTGCTGATTTAATCGTCAGATTATTAGCAATAACGGGTCTAAACAATTCAAGCTGGCCCCAGCTTTTTGGAGGTAATTGTGCACGTACGGGATTTATCATCTGATTTGCCCAAGGCACAATTATAAGTAAGGCGAATGCCAAGACCACCAATACAACAACAGCGTACCTTTTACTAAAAGACAAACGTGTACGGTTCCCTTGCTGCATCCCCCTGCGGATCGCAGTGTCCAGTTTTACATCCAAAATTTCTTCTGCCTCCGCATCGATTTTCTGAAAATAATCCTTAAGCAGCTTTTCTTCAGACTCAGCCATAAAATAGCTCCCCCTTCCGCTTCATTTTGTCACGCAATTGTTTTAATCCTTTATTCAGCCATGTCTTCACTGTGCCCTCTGGTTTATCCAGCACCTCTGCAATTTCGGCAAGGGTCATATCCTTGTAATATTTGAGCACCAGCACTTGGCGATATTTGGGTTTCACTCCATCCAGCGCTTGTTCCATGTCCAGTCTGCGGTCACTTTTCATCTCCATGATTCCCTCATCACTTCGAGCAGCTTCTGCGACTGTGTTCCTCTTTCGGCGCTTCAGCTCATCATTACAGCAATTAATCAAAATACGTGTTAACCAAGGAGCGAACCGCTCCGCGTCTTTTAAGCTCTTTCGTTTAATCCATGCGCGGCAGGTTGCCTCCTGCAAAACCTCCAGCGAATCCGCTTCATTTCGCAAATAGCTGTAGGCAATGCTATAAAGTTTTCTTTTCTGTCCAGCCACTTGCTCATAAAACAGCTCTTCGTCCGTAGCGGCCATTTCCATTTCATCATTTATAATGTGATCCATTTTCGGCCTGCCTCCCCCCTTGCCTTTATTCCTAAATCGGTTCTGTGTAACTCTCTCTATGTATTGACTGCGCTGCAGGGTAAACGGTTTTGTTTTTTTAAAAGTATGTCATAAATATAGAAAAAGGCTCGGCAAGAATGCCGAACCTTGATATGAATTGAATAAAAGTTACAGTAACTTTAGGATGAGGCTTTCTCCTGTAGTTCTCCGCTTGATCCAAGCGTAAGGCCACTTTTTTGCGCAAACGCAGTTAACATTTCTTCCGTCTCTGAGCTTGTACGATGATGGAAACACGCTTTGGCAATTCTTTTGGCATCCTTGGCCAATGTGTTCAGTGTGCGGTGTTTAACCTTCAGCAGCGCCTGCGGCGACATGCTGAGATCTCTAATTCCCAGCTCCAGCCAAAGAGGCAAAGAACGCTCATCCGCCGCCATTTCACCACATACACTGATATCAATCTTGGCATTACGTGCCGCTTCTACCGTCATACGGATCATTCGCAGAACCGCTGGATGGTACGGATGATACATATGAGCAATTTGTTCATTCATACGGTCTACCGCTAACACATATTGAACCAAATCATTAGTGCCGATACTGAAAAAGTCAACTTCCTCAGCCAATAAATCCGCAATCATAACCGCCGCCGGAACTTCAATCATAATACCCACAGGAAGAGTCCGGTTAAAAGGAATATCTCGTTGCTCCAGCTCAGCTTTCACTTCTTCTAAAACAGCTTTTGCCGCCTGCACTTCCTCTACGGAAGAAATCATCGGAAACATTAACTTTACATTCCCGTATGCACTTGCCCGCAAAATGGCACTTAGCTGGGTTTTGAACATATCCAATCGATCCAAGCTGATGCGAATCGCCCGATAACCAAGGAAAGGATTCTGTTCTTCAGGCAGCTGGATATAATCCAACTGCTTGTCCCCGCCAATATCCAGCGTACGAATCACTACAGTGTTGTTGCCCACCTTCTCGACAACCTGTTTATACACTTCAAATTGTTCATCCTCAGTTGGAAAAGATCTGCGATCCATATAAAGAAACTCGGTACGGAACAGGCCTACACCTTCAGCACCATACTTAAGTGCTATGTTGAGTTCTTTAACTGAACTGATATTGCCGGCAAGTCGCAGGTTCACACCATCCTTGGTGACAGCCTCCACGGTGGCGAGCAGTTCCAGCTGCTCTTTCTTTTTATGCTGTTTATCCCGAATCGCTACATATTCATTTATCGTAAGTTCATCTGGGTGGATTTGTACAGATCCGGTATCGCCGTCGATCACAAGCATGTCCCCGGTCTGAATAGGATTAGACAGATTATTCTCCAAGCCCGCTACAAGCGGAATGCCTAGCGCACGAGCCATAATGGAGGAATGTGAGGTTTTACCGCCCATCATGGTGACAATACCTAGAACATAAGTTGGATTCAAGTGAGCTAGCTGGGAAGGAGACAACTCCTTCGCAACAAGAATATATGGCTGTGTATCCGATGGTAACGTAACCTCTGGAGCGCCTAAAAGATGTTTTAAAAGACGGTTTCCGACATCCTTGATATCAACCGCCCGCTCCTTCATGTACTCATCGTCTAGCAGATCAAACATCGCTACAAAATGATCAATCGCTTCTTTCACAGCTACTTCTGCCGCTTTGTACTGGCGTTCAATGATCCCGCGGATTTCACTCATGAACACAGGATCATCTAAGATCGCCAGATGAGCATCAAAAATACTCGATTCCTCCGGACCTACCACTTCTCTGAACTCTTTTTTGATGAATTCAATCTCGTCCTTAGAGGTACGGATACCTTCGTATAAACGCTCAAACTCCTTAGCTAGATCCACTGGGTTCACTTGTGTATCCGGTAAGCTCCATTCCCAGTTCGGCAAGACAAAGGCCTTCCCGATAGCTACACCTGCTGCTGCGCCTATGCCTTGTATCATCCTTCAATCCCTCCAACGTTACTTTCGTGTAAGACTACGGACATTACTGATGATTGCCCCTTTTTAACATTTTTAAATGGAGCATAGCTCCATGATTTGACCCGATCAGGATTCGTGATCACCATCGGTGTAGCCAATGAGGCCGCATGTTCACGCAAATAAGCGAGGTCGAATTTAACAAGCAATTGACCTGGCTCCACGCTGTCGCCTTCTTTTACAACCGCCTCAAAGGGTCCCTTGAGCTGTGAAGTGTCGATCCCTATATGCATGAGTACTTCCAGCCCTTCCGGCGTCGAAATACCCACGGCATGCATTGTAGGATAGACGTGCATAACTTTCCCGAATACGGGTGAAGTAAGTTCCCCTTTTTCCGGCAAAAATGCAACCCCATCGCCCACAAGCTTAGCTGCAAAAATGTGATCAGGCACTTCCTCGATGGGCATCATTCTGCCCTGCATTGGCGAACTGAACAGCACCTGCGGCAAATCACGAAGCATAAGCTTGTTAATCTCCTCGCGGATCAGTTCAGAATACGTGCCAAATACTACCTGGACATTTCCGCCGCCCAGCTTGATAATCCCTGCGGAACCCAAACCTTTAAGCGCTCCAGTATCTATATATCGGTCATTATGAACCGTAAGCCGCAGACGGGTGATACAGGACTGCACTTGTACAATATTCTCCTTGCCCCCAAGCGCCTCTAAGATTAGCGGTGCCTGATAAGGGATATTGCCGGCCCAATCCCCAAGCTCTGAACCTTCTTCACGCCCCGGTGTCGGGATCTGAAAACGGCGAATCGCCCAGCGGAATAAATTATAGTACACAATCCCGTAGCCGATACCAATCGGAATCAGCAGCCAAGCCCTCTGTGACAAATGCATGTTCAAGAAGAAATCAATGGCTCCAGCCGAATAGGAGAACCCGTGATGGATTCCCAGCATGTAGGTCAGTACCATTGCGAGACCGGACATTACAGTATGTACCGCGAACAAATACGGAGAAGCAAATAAAAATGCAAATTCGATCTGCTCCGAAACCCCGGTCAGAAAACAAACCAACGCCGCACGCACAAAAGTCTTTTTAATCTTGGGCTTCAAATCCTCGCGCGCTTCCTGAATAATTGCAAAAGCAATGGCAGGCAGCGCAAACATCATAATCGGAAACAACCCCGCCATAAAAATCCCCGCCGTAGGATCGCCTGCAAAAAAACGCGGCAAATCCCCCTGAACCACAGCACTAACATCAGGAGTCGTAAAATTCCCAAATTGAAACCAAAACACATTATTAAGAATATGATGTAGTCCAAAAGCGGTCAGAACCCTATATAGGACCCCATAGATAAAAACACCAAACCCGCCCGTCTGCAATATTCCCTGAAAAAGATTATCCAGCCCTATCTGCAGCAGCGGAGATATTCCTAACATCACCCATGCGAACCCGGCAGAAAACAAGCCCATGAACAGCAAAACAAAACGCGACCCTCCAAAAAACTGGATCGCCTCTGGAAGCTTAATATTTTTAAACCGGTTTTGCGCGACACCGGCAACGATCCCCAGCAAAATTCCGATTAGTGTTGCAGGTTGTACAAGCCCGTCTCCCATTTGGGTGACAATTCGGTCGTAAGTGAACATCCCAGCCAGCGCTGCAAGCCCCGCCGTTCCGGCTTGATTGGATAACCCCCATGCTACACCTACAGCGAACAAATAAGGCATATAATAAAATATTGCCTGCCCCGCGTAAGTAGCCACTTCAGACACCGAAGAAAGTCCCCATGCAGACCAAGGTAAGCTGCCCAAACTCAGCAAAATGGCTGCCGCAGGCAGTACCATGGTAGGAAGCATTATGGCTCTGCCCAATTGCTGCAATGATCCGAGCCAATTCAAGGCTACCCTCTCCTTTCTTTCTATATTGAATGGTAAGCGCTGCGGGGATTTTTGTCAAAAGAAACTCATGAGATCTTCACGTTACATTTTTAAAACAAATATTCTCACATTCCACTAAACATTTAATTCATTAGTATCCATAGAACGGCTGGTATTTAGGTGAGGCTATCTATACTACAGAGTCAGAATCGGGTTTAAGTGTACTTTGTGCAACTATTCCTATCGGCGTTACTCTGAGCACCTTTTTAACTGCACTTCATACAACTATTTTTAGTGATTTCCCACTTCATCTAATCTTTGATGCGTTTTAAGTGTACAAAATGCAACTATTTCGCATTTAGATGGCTATTTTAGCGTTTTAGTTGTATAAAGTGCAATTATTCCCTTGCGCAGCTATCCCATAGATGTCACTAGCATACCTAATTTGATTTGATTTGATTTGATTTGATTGGATTGGATTGGATTTGATCTGGTCTAGTCTGGTCTGAACTGATCCCAGAGCATTCGCTTCATAACATCGAACTTTTCTCCCCCCATTAGCTATCTCCAACACCCTAAACTCACAGTTAGGAATTCCACCTGAGTTTAAGTGTACTTTGTACAACTATTCATATCGACGTTACTCTGAGCACTTTTTTAACTGAACTTCATACAACTATTTTTAATGATTTCCCACCTAATCTAATCTTTGATGTATTTTAAGTGTACAAAGTACAACTATTTCGCATTTAGATAACTATTTCGGCGATTTAGCTGTATAAAGTGCAATTATTCCCTTGCGCAGACTCTAAAGATCCTCTTACCACATTTGATCTGGTCTGAGAGCCTTCACCTCATAATACCGAATTCTTTCTCCCTGATTAACCGGCTTCAGCAACCCCTTCTCACTTAATGATTGCAGCAATCGACGCGCCGTACGGAAATTAATGCAGAAATGCGTGGCCACATCCTTTGGACGAACCGGTTTACCGAGACGCCAAGCGAAACGCAGAACCTCTTTCTCCTCAGATAAAATAGCTGCGCTAGCAGATTTACGCGCCAAGTAAGGCGCCAGCACCAGTTGCAACAGCATCCGGCAGACCTCGGGACGTTGCTGGATATCATCAAAAGAAAAATGAATCATCCTCCAGCCCATCCCAGTCAAAAAAGTGTCCCGATTTACTGAATAGTTGAATTTTTCGCGGTCCATATCTTTCACATGGCTTTGATATCCATCACACTCGATCCCAAAACTGCTGCCCGTCTGCGGAAGAAAAGCAAAGTCCAAGAATTGTGATTTGCGATTCCAGTCATATACTTCGTATTCTGGATGCAAATCGTCTAGGGACTCAAACATAGGCCACCATACATTCTGCAAAAATAGCTTTTCCGCAAAATTATGCCCTCTAACCAGCCTCCCTCTTCTTTCACCTGTTCTTGATTTCATATGTTGGTCGATAAACAAACCATGCGCTTCTTCAAACTCCATAACCTATAGCCTCCCCTACAAAATAAAAAAACGCCCTTCACCGCAAAAAGCGGTTAAAGGACGTTCTTCGTCTAATCTCATTATAACTAGCTCAACAGGCGATTTACATTAAAAATCGCACCTTTTGTTACACAATACCTCTTACTTTGGCTGATCTCCATCATCTAAGTTTGCTATAACCTCAGCGTCATAAATTTAAACCTAGTTAGTTTATTCCTCTTTTGCTCGTTCTCGCCAGTTTGCTCATTCTTCACCAGCTAGTTCGTTCTTCACCAGCTAGTTCGTTCTTCGCCAGCTAGTTCGTTCTTCGCCAATTAGCTCGTTCTTCACCAGTTAGTCCGTTCTTCGCCAGCTAGTTCATTCTTCACCAGTTAGTCCGTTCTTCGCCAGCTAGCTCGTTCTTCATCAGCTAGTTCATTCTTCACCAGCTAGTTCGTTATTCGTCAGTTCCTTGTTACGTCCGTTGGTCAACGATAACTGTAATCACCACACACTTAACTCAGTGTTCAGTTCAACAGTATATGACCAACCCTACTGCCGGCTACGCCCATGCATTGTGATCGCTTCTTCGACCTTGATGCAGCGGTCCATAATGGCGATCATACCGTGCTCAGCGGCGATTTCAGCGGCTTCTGCGCTAACTATACCCTGCTGGAGCCACAGCACACGTGCGCCAATGTCAGCAGCCTCCTGCGCGACCTTTGCGCAGTGTTCGCTTCGACGGAATACATTGACGATGTCCACTGGCTCCGGAATTTCTGCTAAAGTGTGATAACACTTTTCTCCCAGGATCTCACCATCCACCGTTGGGTTAACGGGAATGATCCGATATCCCCGGCTTTGCATGGCGCCCGCGACCATATAAGAGGTACGGTCTGTTTTGTCTGACAAGCCGACAACAGCAATGTTACCTGCGGAAGCAAGGATATCTCCGATCTGCTCCCGACTTGGATTCTCAAAGCTCATAAGTAGTGCCCCTTTCCATAGTTACACTTACTGATCCTTGTTTAACTGAAGCTAGATACGCTAGCTCCCTTATTCCTATTGTACCCACTCCACATTCGCACCAAGCGCACGCAAGTGATCAAAATATTGCGGATAAGATTTTGCCACATGATGTGCATCCTTAATCAAAAGAGGTTTACGCGCACGCAAGCCCACTACGGATAGTGCCATAATTACGCGGTGATCATAATGCGCATTAATGGTGACTCCGCCTTCGACACCTTCAGGCATGCCGTGAACAATAATCTCATCGCGGCGTTCTTCTACCTTAGCTCCGGCACGGGTTAATTCTGCTAAGTAATCGGTAATGCGATCGCATTCCTTATAACGCAAATTCTCAACATTGTAGAATCGGGAGGTGCCTTCTGCAAATACTGCGGCAGCCACCATGGCCAATACCGCATCGGTTGCAGCATCTCCATCAAATTCAACAGCTTTTAGGATACCGTTCCCTTGGACATGTACTGTGCCCTCTTCATGAGTAAGAGGAACTTCCATCATCCGCAGCACATCAACAATGGCTCTTTCACCTTGTTTACTTTGTTCTGCAAGACGGTGGATTTTCACATCCGACTTTGTAACGGCAGCCGCCGCAAGGATTGCCGCAGAGCCTGGGTAGTCACCTTGAACAGTATATGACTTAGCTGCATAAGCTTGACGACCTGGAACTTTAAAGGACATGTAATCATCCGCAGCGTGCACCACAATACCTGCCTGCTCCAACACTTCCAAGGTCTGGCCCACGACAACCTTCGATTTCAAATCATCGAGGACAATAATTTCACTATCTTCTTCAAGCAATGGTGTCAGGAATAATAGAGCACTTAAGAACTGGGAGCTTACTGCACCAGAGACAGTAATTCTGCCTCCAACCGGTTTACCCCCACGGATCGTGATTGGCAATTTCCCTTCATTATGCTCCACCTGAACACCTAGCTGTTCCAGCGCCACAATCAAGTCGTCATGCGGACGTTTGCCCAATGAGTCTGGATACGTATTTACAAAAGTAACCTCAGGACTTAACGCGGCCACAGCCATAAGAAAACGCAGCACCGCTCCGGCATTTCCTACATTAAGTTCTTTAACGTCTTTTGGATGACGTCCGAAGCCTTGAATCACAATCTTTTCCTCATCCTCTGTAAGCACAGCACCCAAATCTGCTATGCAGCGACGGATCGCGTCGCTATCCTCACTATGTGCAGGATGATAAATCGTACTTACTCCTTCAGACAATGCCGCAACCAGCAGATAACGTGTCGTATAGTTTTTGGAAGAGAGGGCTCCAAATTCTCCTTGTAGAGATGGCGTTGGCCTAACAATAACGTCCATAATATAAACTCTCCTTAGTAGATGTAGTGGGTATGTAATGCTCGTTTGACAGGGTATTCTGTTCTTGTGTTATCATTAAACCATTCTTCTGATGAAAAGAGGTCAAACCCATGCATAATGTACCACAAATCACACCGCAAGAATTACGGCAGTGTATAGAGACAGGTGAAGACCTTGTACTCATCGATGTTCGCGAAGACGAAGAGGTGGCCTCTGGGATGATTCCAGGTGCACAACATATCCCTATGGGAGAAATTCCACACCGTACTGAGGATATTCCAAGCGACGCCAAAGTGATCTTCATTTGCCGTTCCGGTGCCCGCAGCCAACGTGTCTGCGAATATCTACAGCAGTTTGGTTATAACGCTGCGAACCTTAGCGGCGGTATGATTGAATGGAATGAGACACTCTCTTAAAAGCTCAACCGCGGTAATGCATTAAAATATGTTGCGACACTTCTGCCGCAGTCAGTCCCGTTGTATCGACCGTGTAATGCGCGAATAGGTATGCATCCTGGCGATCTTCCATGATTCGTCTGACCCGTTCTTCTGCATTGCCGGCGAGCAGCGGACGATTCTCATCCCCGCTAACACGTGCAATAATCTCTTCCTCAGTTGCCGTTAGCGCAACCACATGCCCTTTACTCAGCATTAAGGCTGTATTCCCCGGCGCCAATACCGCGCCACCACCAGTGGATATTAATTTATTCTCAGACTCTAGCATTTGCTTTAGAACCGCAGTTTCTACGCTTCGAAAGTATTCCTCACCATCTTCTGCGAAGATTTCTGCAATGCTTCTGCCTTCAGTCTCAATAATGACATGATCCAAATCAACCAGCTCATAGCCCAGCTCCTCGGCCAAAATAGCACCAACAGTTGACTTACCAGTCGCCATCATCCCTACTAAAATAATGTTTTTGTTCTTATCTTCCTGACTCATCGTTTTTAGTTCTTCTGTATCCCCAGCCATGACTATCCTCCAACCGCGATATTTGTCATATCATAACACAGGGTCAAAACATTAGACAATCCGCTTCTTCCAGTAAAAAAAGACCCGAAAGGCTCCCCATTTCTGGTGAAGCCGTCCGGGCCGCTTGTCATTCAGTCAATTAGATTATTCTGCTGCCATCCAGTTGTGGTGGAAGACGCCTTCTTTGTCCACGCGTTTGAAGGTGTGAGCGCCAAAGTAATCACGTTGAGCCTGAAGCAAGTTAGCAGGCAAACGTTCTGTACGGTAGCTGTCATAGTAAGCCAATGCGCTGGAGAATCCAGGGACTGGAACACCCAAAGTTACCGCAGAAGCAATGACTTTACGCCATGCAGATTGGTAATTGTCCATAACATTCTTGAAGAAAGGATCAAGAAGCAGATTCTTAAGCTCTGCATTGTTCTCATAAGCATCTGTGATGTTTTGTAGGAAACGGGAACGGATAATGCAGCCGCCGCGCCAGATTTTAGCCAGCTCGCCATATTTCAGATCCCAACCATATTCGTCGGAAGCTACGCGAAGTTGAGCGAAACCTTGCGCGTAGGATACGATTTTGCTCGCGAACAATGCTTTACGCACGTTCTCGATGAATTCGGCTTTGTCGCCTTCAAAAGTTGTTGCTTCTGGTCCGTTAAGCACTTTGCTTGCTTCTACGCGCTCATCCTTCATAGCAGACAGGAAGCGGGAGAATACAGATTCGGTAATCATGGACAGAGGTACACCAAGATCTAGTGAGCTTTGGCTTGTCCATTTACCAGTACCCTTTTGGCCAGCGGAATCAAGGATTACGTCAACCATAGGTTTGCCGGTTTCTTCGTCATATTGAGCAAAGATATCAGTAGTGATCTCGATCAGGTAGCTGTCGAGCTCGCCGCTGTTCCACTCTTTGAAAATATTGTGAAGTTCTTTTGCATCCAGACCTAGAACATCTTTCAACAACTGGTAAGCTTCACAGATCAATTGCATATCACCATATTCGATACCATTGTGCACCATTTTAACATAGTGTCCTGCACCGTCAGGTCCGATATATGTACAGCAAGGCTCTCCGTCCACTTTGGCTGAGATTGCCGTTAGGATAGGCTCTACAAGTTTATACGCACTTTCTTGACCACCTGGCATAATCGAAGGACCTTTAAGAGCACCTTCTTCACCACCAGAAACTCCAGTACCGATAAAGCGGAAACCTTTTTCTTCCAGCTCTTTACTGCGACGAACTGTATCAGGGAAGTAAGCATTCCCTCCGTCGATAATGATGTCGCCTTGATCAAGATGCGGCAGCAGTTGCTCGATGGTAGCATCAGT
The DNA here is from genome assembly GCF_037974255.1 of Paenibacillus sp. FSL R5-0636. Taxonomy (NCBI): domain Bacteria; kingdom Bacillati; phylum Bacillota; class Bacilli; order Caryophanales; family Paenibacillaceae; genus Paenibacillus; species Paenibacillus sp. FSL R5-0636. The sequence continues at coordinate 2,838,551 of NZ_CP150232.1, read as the reverse complement.
AGCTTTACCAGCTTGAACCATGATCAGAATTTTGCGCGGTGTTTCCAGCGAAGCTACAAATTCCTCAACAGAAAATGTGCCTACGAGGTTTTTACCTTCCGCTTCAGCAAGAAGATCATGTGTCTTCTCCGGGGAGCGGTTGAATACGGATACGGAAAAACCTTTGCTTTCGATATTTAGAGCCAAATTCTTGCCCATTACCGCCAAGCCAATAACGCCGATTTGTTGTTTTGCCATCTGGTCCTCCACCCTTTGCACCCTATATTTTTGTGAAATCCATTTCTCGCAGTATAAGAATACCACCCTTTATCAGAGACAGCAAAGCCTGCCCTGCGAATAGAGATCAATTTCATTGACAAATTCAGACCAAGAAATGATCACAATGACTATTTTAACGTTTTTAACGTCAGAAGTGAACCCCTGTCTGCAAGTTCCAATACAAATATAAGACACCCCGATGAACAGGGTGCCTTGAAAGAACATTTGCCCGGCACTTGCTTACCATTCTAACATAAACAATTCCTTGGTCAAAAAGGCAAGCTCAGCTCGACATTTGTCCGCGCGAACCGTATCTCCAGCCTTTAATGCATCATTTAACCGATCCAACTGTTCATCAACTTCAATTCTCCGCTGGCGAACCCGTTCTTCCCCTTCAATAGAATAAAAGAGTCTTGTCAGCTCCTCATCTGTGAGCATAGGTCCCTTCTGATATAACACACGCTGCTGATAACCAGAAATTTCAACCAGGCGAATCACTTCGCCAAACAGAATATTTTCAATAATAATCTGCCGATCCCGGAAACGCTTAACGATAGCATGCCCGCGCATATCCCCAATTAATTTCTCCATCCACTCTGACAAGCGAGCATCACGGATCATATAATCGCCCACAAGCTTATAGCCGTCCTTAATCCTTTGAAACCGCAATTTCACTAACTTACGACCCGTACGGACCGAAATCACAAAGACCTGTTCATTCTCGCTCCAATATAGGGAATAACCTTCTTGAATCAAATCCTTGATCAGGTCCTGGATATGCTGTCTGTCGAACCGCAATTCCAGGTTACAATATTCCACCTCGTCGTTTTTGTTCACGGCACTCCCCCCTAACAGCTTCACATCTGTAAAGCCAGCCTTCATTAGTTCAATTCCAGAGTAATCATGGCTGCCGGACCTCTTCTTGAGTTAACTTCCTTTTTGCGTTCGTCTTAATCTTATTTTATACTTCAGTTTATGTAGCGGTAACTTGGTTTATTGACTATTTTTACCCGCAACAGCCTTTCTCCAAACGCTGAGCGAGAATTTTAATGCCTTTTAGTCCTTTTGGAGCATAGACGTTCTAGTCCTTCAGCTTCACAGTGTCATACAGAAGACCTTCGAAACTTACTTCCGTTATATCTTATGTCCTTCTAATTTTCTAAAAAAACCGCTGATATACCGGATCATTCTTCGGTTATCAGCGGCTTTTTATTTTCCTCAGCTAGTCTTAAATTTCTGTTTCGTTCTATGCACAATAAGAAGATGCAGCCCGAAGAGCAGCAGCATTACAATGGCACTTGCCAGGAATGGGACACCATGTCCTACATGATCCCATAATCTTCCTGACAAAACTGGCCCCGCTACCATTCCTGATCCTTGGAGTGTCAGGAACAACCCCCAGACCGTCCCTCGTTCTCCTTTAGGTACTTGCTTAGCCAGAAAGGCATTCCATGCCGGGAGGATAAACGCGTAGCTTATACCGACCAGTGCCACCGCGATAAAGGCAAGTGGCAGCCAGCGAACCTGAGAGAAAAAGGCCAGTGAAAAGGCAGCTAACAAAAAACCTATATTCAGAAACACCGTTGTCCCTATGCGGTCCACCAGCTTGCCTGCGGGAATAAGTGCAAGAACTGTAATCCCTCCCCCTGCGATGAGGAGCAAACTGAATTGATTGGGACTAACATGCAGCTCTGTACGTGCAAACAAGGTAACTACAGGCGTCATCAAGCCAATGGCGAAGGCTTGTAGGAACAACGCCGGGTACAGCCATCTGCTGACTTTCAGGGTAGTTCTCACCTGATGCAGCGTTCTTTTTATACTTTCTATCGGACTAAGCTTTTTACGATCCATTGCTCCGCCAAGTCCATGCATGTCCCTCACGACAGCATGAGACCCGCTGGAAGAGATTCGTTTAGGTAAGAAAAGGGCTACTACAACTACAGCGGCAGCACAACCTAACAAGACCAGAAAAGCCACATGATAACTCTGTCCACCCTGATCCATTAAAAAATTCACAACAATTGGACCGATTCCTGTTCCTGCGAGAGAGGCCATCTCAACAGCGCCCATGGCCGCACCACTGCTGCCGCTTTTGGTTGATCCGGCGAGTTCGGTAATTCCGGTCATCACACATGGCCAAAGCGGAGATGTCCCGATCCCAAGAATGAGACAGGCGATGGATAACGCAACGGCCGTTTTGGCATAGATTATCAAGCCAATGGCTACTAGAATCAGCAACAATGCACCTGTCATCGTCCAGCGGAACCCTATGCGCTCCATAACCCAGCCTGAAGGGCTGCGGAAGACGTTGTCCCCCAAATACTGTAGGGCAAAAGCGAATCCCACTACTGTCACCGACAGGCCCAGTATATTCTCCATATACACTGGCAACAAGGCAACAAGCAGCGAACCTTTAACAAATTCAACTAAAAAAATAATTACCCACATCTCCACAATAAATGGTGATGCTAAACTAATATTCATCCGTTGTTCAGCTTTCGTGGACATTCTATCACATCCAAATCCTAGTATTCTGAAGATTGTTTTGTTATACTGATGCTTGCCTTAAAAATTAACTATTCGCGAAAGGTTGTGACAGCATTAAATGAATCAACACCGTACTCCCCTCTTCACAGCTCTAAAAAAGCATGCCGCCGGCAATCCAGTTCAATTTCATATTCCCGGGCATAAGAAGGGGCTAGGAACCGATGCCGAATTCCGTGAGTTTATCGGCGATAACGCTCTATCCATAGATCTAATCAACATCGCACCGCTTGATGATCTACATCAGCCAACTGGCGTAATCCAGGAGGCTCAAAAGCTGGCTGCGAAGGCTTTCGGCGCCGACTATACGTATTTTAGCGTACAGGGCACGAGCAATGCCATCATGACGATGATCCTCTCTGTCTGCTCACCGGGTGAAAAAATAATTGTGCCGCGTAACATTCATAAATCCGTAATGTCGGCCATTATCTTCTCCGGAGCCAAGCCTGTGTTCGTCTCGCCTGTACAGGATGAGAATCTCGGGATAGATCACGGCATAACCACCAGTGCGCTGGAACGAGCGTTAAAGCGTCATCCAGACGCTAAAGGAGTTCTAGTTATCAATCCAACGTACTTCGGCGTATGTGCCGACCTGCGTTCGATTGTCGACCTGGCTCACCGTTACGGGGTACCCGTACTGGTGGACGAGGCACATGGAGTACTGATTCATTTTCATGAGGATCTGCCGGTATCGGCCATGCAGGCCGGTGCGGACATAGCTGCCACTAGTGTGCATAAGCTTGGTGGTTCCATGACGCAAAGCTCGGTACTGAATCTAAATGCGAAGACTGGGCTGATTAACCCACAACGGGTGCAGACCATTATGAGCATGCTGACAACAACATCAACCTCATATATTTTATTGGCGTCTCTCGATACATCTAGACGTAATCTCGCGCTGAACGGACATGAAATGGCGGAAAGAACGATCCAATTGTCCAACTACGCACGCGAGACCATTAACACTATCGAAGGCTTGTACAGTTTTGGTAAAGAAATACTTGGAACTGAAGCAACTTTCGATCTAGATCCAACCAAACTTAACATTCATGTTCGCCATTTAGGGATCACAGGTTACGAAACCGAAAACTGGCTGCGTGAGAAATACAACATCGAAGTTGAACTGAGTGACATGTATAATATTCTTTGCCTTATTACCCCAGGTGATACTCAAGAATCAGTAGATAAATTATTAGCTGCTTTGCGGGTGTTGTCCGCCATCCATTATAGCAAGGGTGAAATCTATGAACTGAAGGTTCAGGTTCCAGAAATCCCGCAGCTTGCTTTGATTCCAAGAGATGCTTTTTATGCTGACACTCAGTTAGTTCCGTTCCGCGAATCTGCCGGGTACATCATTGCAGAGTTTATCTATGTATATCCACCGGGGATACCGATTCTCCTCCCTGGCGAAGTCATTACTCAGGATAATATCGACTACATTATCGACCACGTCGAAATCGGTCTGCCGGTTAAAGGTCCTGAGGACCGCAGCATCACTAATGTTAAGGTGATTGTTGAAGCCGATCCTATATCCTAAGATCCATCTTTTCCTAAAAAACTTCAATCATTTATACAAAAACCCGATACCATAATGAGTATCGGGTTTCTGTATATAAGCATCAACTGTCCCATTCACATAGAACAGCTTAAGTTTAGTCGCTAGAATCTATTCTTGCTGAGCAAGCAGATTGTTGTAAGCTTCTTCAACAGCTTTCCATTCTTCTTCATCTTCGATATTATACAATACCATTTCTTCGTCTTCTTCTTCCATACGCAGAATAATGCCGTCTGCTTCTGGATTCTCGCGCTCTAACAACAGAGCATATAATTTCTCGCCTATGTCGAACGTTTCTACAAGCACCATTTCCACATCTTCGCCCTGCTCGTTCGTCAAGGTCAGCACAAACTCCTCGTGCTCATGGTCGTGATCATGCCCGCAACCGCATGCTTCACCATGCTCATGTTTGTGATCGCTCATTGTAATACCTCACTTTGAATTGTATTATCCTACATCTGGTATCGTACCACGTTAGATTAGTTCAGGTCAATTTAGAACACCTAATTTAACGCTGTAATTACCTTCTCCGACACAAGTACGTAATCTGCATTTTTGGATGGCTTAATATAGAAGCCTACCCGATATTTGCCCGCTTCTTTAAAGTCATAAGTAAACTCAGAGGTTGGAAACCAGAAATTATCCTTCTGTGAGCCTTCAAGCACCTGCGACTGAATATCCTTAACGTTACCAGACGGATCTGTCATGGCTACTTTCACAGCTGAAATCTCTTCAGTCAGGCTATCTACCTGTGTTAATATCTTAATTTTCAGCTTGCCTACGTTGACATTGCCAAAAACCGTATCCCCTTTAAAAAGTACAATATGGACATTAGGTTTAAGAATCGTAACTTTCCCAGAACCGTCCCAAGTAACAACCCCGCCTGTTTCTCTAGCAGGAATGTACGTTTTTCCATCAATTAGATAACCGCCGTCTACAATTTCTTTTCCGTTGCTCCATACTCTAATTTTCTGATTAACGGAATCGGCGAATAATAATGAGCCACCCATTAAGGAAAAAGCAAACACGCACAAAGTGATTTTTTTCCATCTATTCATTTGAGACCCTCCAGATAATTCATGCTGTTAATATATACTTACTTTGTTTCAGCAAGTTGCGCTAATTTTAGGTAAATATTTCATTGATCTTGCGAAAAATGATATTATGGTCTTATTCGAAGCAGAAACATTAGCTATAACCGATTTCAGGAGGGTTCTTTCTTATGAGTCTAAGCCTACAAATGCTAGGAACAGGCAATGCTTTTGCGAAAAAATATTTTAACAACAATGGCTTGCTGCTAGATGAAAATTACACCCTGCTGATTGATTGCGGGATAACAGCCCCGCTTGCCATGCATAGACTTGGAAAATCCTTCAATGACGTAAATACTACGCTCATTACACATATTCATGCGGATCACGTTGGAGGGCTGGAAGAGCTTGCGCTAACCTTAAAGCATGTGCACGGTAAAAAAATGATCTTGCTGCTTCCTGAGACACTTATAGAGCCCTTGTGGAACAATACATTAAAGGGAGGCTTGTACCAAGAAGATGCTGTATCTTCCTTATCTGATATCTTCGAAGTTAAGCCCTTGCAGCCTGAAATTACCTACAACCTCTCTCCTACTCTTTCATTAGAGATCGTACAAACACCGCATATTCCCGGCAAAAACAGTTATTCCCTTCTAATAAATAACGAGATTTTTTATAGTGCGGACATGACCTTTCAGCCGGATCTACTGATTAGCCTTGTGCGGGAGCGCGGGATCCGGATCATCCTGCATGACTGCCAATTAGGCGGAACAGGCGTTGTTCACACTACGCTGGAAGAGCTGATGTCTCTGCCTAAAGATGTTCGCGAACGGATCAAGCTCATGCATTATAGCGATGAACAACCAGATTTCGTCGGACTTACAGGAGAGATGGAATTTTTAGAGCAGCATGTGAATTATAAGCTCTGATCTTTGCATATAAAAAAAGCCGTACATAAACGTCTGTTGACGTATGTACGGCTTTTCGTGTTGAACTATGAAAATGTCGGCAAATTATCCAGATTGTTAGTTGGATCTCCATCCGCATCTCCGCGGATATAAGTTTCTCCATCCTTACCTTTAAAAGCGTTCACTCCGGCAATATTTCCGGCCTGTACTTCTTGCAGGGCTTGGTCATACGCCAGCACACGTCCTGTAGAGGTCTGGAAGCTTGTCAAATCGCCATCCCCATTTTTTTGAACAGCTACGAAAGATTCTCGTTCGTTATTTGGCACTTTAGCTCGCCCCTTGCACTTGGATTTGCCATCATTCGGCACATCCTAGCTTGCGTAAAGAGTCCAATAATTATGTGCGCCAATCTTTAAAGCATTTTTTGCATCCGTACATGTAATATACCTGCATCATAGAATGGCTCCGTAGAAATAACTTCATAGCCGAGTTTCTTATAGAAATTCTCTGCCTGACACTGAGCATCTAAAATTGAAGCTTCCAGTCCAAGCTCCCGAGCAAGCTCTTCCATAGCCAGCAACAAGACACGTCCGTATCCTTTGACCCGATAGTCTTTCAATACGGCGATGCGCTGCATTTTAGCAGTACCTGCTTTGTAATAGATCAATCTCCCCGTTGCTACAGGTACCCCTTCATCTATAATCAGAATATGGTGCGCATTCGGACTGATGGCATCGTATTCGTCAATTTCTTCCTCGGCCGGTACCTTTTGTTCCTCAACAAATACTTTAGTGCGGATATCCAGCCCCATCTGAAGCTGTTCCTCTGTAGTTACCCGTAAGATTTCTGCCGCCATGTTAGTTGCAAACTCCTCTCTCTATGTAGCCAACGATAGTTGTCTATTATATAAAATAATGACTAGAAAGAAAAGCCTACATATGGAATCCGTAACCTCTCAGTAGACTAATCCACAGAATATACTTCTTCAGGGATCGAACGGTTATATACGTCTTTCATCACAGGTGATAACGGAGGATACTGACTTTTAGATTTGCCATCCAGATTGGTCATCTCATTGATTTCCATAACTTTTGTGGGTTTCGCCGTAGAACAACCCACTACACCCAGTAGTAACACTAGGCAAACGCCGACTTCCCATTTCACAATTTTAGACATTAAAAAAGCTCCTTTCACCGCAGCTGCAGTTATACTCACTACAGCTTTGACGATTCAGGAGCTTTATAAACAATAGGAGCTATTCATTCCAGTTGCCCTCTTAGAGATTGACGTTTCCAACCAAATGGACTAAATACATCATCCCAACCAGAAAGCCTGCTAAAACAAAATAAGCTGTCCCATATTTCCAACGTGTACTGGCTGGTACATCGTAATACTTATCATTATCATGGACTGTATAGCTGATGTCACAATGCATTTTTAAATGAAGACCATTCTCTAACGTTACTTGCTCCAGCTGCGAAATTCTTACCTTTTCAATAATACATTGCTGTGGCAGTGTAGCTTTGCCATAATAATTCAGCTGATCCCATCTCACCACAACATACTGCTGTCTCTCTAGATCACTGTAGGTGGTAAAAGGTAAATCCCGGCGATGCTCAGCTCCTGGAATCATGTAACCCGCCTCTCTCAAGGGCTCCACTGGAATTAAGAAACCCTTAGTCACAGACTGCGGCCGGTTGTTGTTACGTCTTTTCACAAATTTGTTATACAGATCGTAAGCAAACATTGCCCAGATGATAAAGAACAAAATCGAACGCAAGTAAACGATTATAGCTAAGCCACCGACCAGACCCACAAGCCACAGCCAGCGCGTAACCGCGGTAGCGATACGTCCACCGTCTAGCGGATGGATTGGCAGCAGGTTAATCAAATTAAGCAAAAAGCCTATATAAGCCAGGGAATAAAGAAGCGGACTATCCATATAATATGCCGCTCCAAAAACAGCAGTAGACCCAATAGTACCCAGAATCGGTCCGCCAAAAGCTACATACGCTTCTGTCTTCGCATCCAGCGGATGTTTTTTCATAGTAATTAACGCGCCTAAAAAAGGAATAAATAGCGGAGCGCTGACGGGTAGCCCGATGCGCTTAGCGGCTATAACATGTCCCAATTCATGAACAAGCAAAAGCAGGACGATACCTATGGCAAACCCCCACGGATAAATTAAAGCATATGCCCCTATCGAAACCATCATGGAAATTAACGGCCCGGCAATTTTACCTATTTTCAGCAGAGACAAAATCGCCTTTCCTTTTAACAGGAGCATAGCGGCTCCGCCCCCCAACCATTTCAGCGGAGTAGAAGTATTCTTTTTCTGCTCATTTTGCATTTGCGGCAAGATCACAAGCTCCTTTATCTTTCAATTTTAAAAAAACTGCTAGTATTTCAACAAAGAGTCCTTCCGAATGTATACGATGCAACTTTTAGAAACGTTTCAGCGTCAAACCAACTATCTTGGATAAATTTTACTGCCATTTAAAGAAGGGGTTGGTTCACATGCTCTCTTTTCACTCCAAAGCTTGGTTATCCGTCTTAATGCTCTCAACACTTTTACTCCCTGCCACCATGTCAGCAAGCTCTTCATTAACTGTATCGGAGTCGCCTGCGCTCGCCCAAGCTTCCTTTGCTAATACTTCGCAAGTATACTACCAATTTGGCGTTCCAGGCGGAAACATTGGCGGACCTGCGCTGCTCAAAAATGGTGTAATCTACGTAGATGTTCGGGGGATCGCTGAGCAAGCTGGCTTAAAAATGGACTGGGATAAATCCGGCAAACGTGCTCTGTTCAAAGGCTGGACTAAAAGTTTTGCTGTTCGAATCGGGAGTCAAACTGGCGTGCTTGACGGGAAAGCGGTAGATCTAGGAGGAATACCTTTTAAATCCAAAGAAGATGGGATATATGTGCCGGCGCGTTTTATCGTTAAGGCTTTCGAAGGCAGTCATCTCCGTCTGGACTCCACAACGAATACACTTTTAGCGGATAATCTGAAGACCTACAATGTTTTTACAGAATCCTATGGAGGGCGTACCTATACGCTGGTCAAGGCTAATGGTGATTTATATGTCTCACAAGGCAAGGATACGGTGATAAAACTCACTTCACTCCAAACAGACTTTGACTGGGCAGGAATGAAGATCGAGAAAACGGCGGGGGGTCTGCTAGTCATTAAGATTATTGACTCCTATGGAGAGCCTCATATTAATACACGCGAAATCACACTTATATTCAAAAATGGTGCATTACTACGCAAGGCCACATTCGCCTACCAGTTCAGAGGAGATGCGGATTTCAAACCTTATGATGGCAACCTAATCTTGCATGATGGTAATACCTTACGTTTCATCCAAGACGGCACGGGCAATGTAATAGATACTCTTGATCTTGTAAAGCTGGGTGGCGAGGAAGATGCTTACTATGTAGAAGGCATTGATAAAGAAATCATACTGCTTCGTGGAAATCAGAATGGATTGCTTACCTTAATCGACCGCCAAACAGGCGAGCGAACCCTTTTGTATAAGGAGCTACTCACAGCAAAGGATCAGGAATACGCGGAAAATAACGATGTTCCTTTTAAAGGAGATAATTTGAAATTCGTAAAGCGGAGCGGTGACAAACTGTATTTTATAAATGATTCCCCGCTTACTGGCAAAAAAGAAGTTATCTACTCCATTGAAGCTCATTCCAATAACTCCAAGAATAATACTGATTAGAAAGTACAGTACAAGCATGTGTATTGATTAAAGAACTAATCGAATCCTCCTCAGTGATTATCCCTGAAAATTAACCTTCCTACATATAGGCAAACGCCGTGAACGTTGTAGGCTAAGGACCATAGACTGTTATCAGGATTGAAACATTCGAGGAGGATATCCATGGAATCAAATACAAATTTTCATCAACAGGTCGCTTGGAATTGCATGAATAAATATGTAGGTATAGTAACGACAGATGGTCAATCCTTTGACGGCTTCATCGCTCACGTGGACCAGAACTATATCACCCTTGCGGTTCCCAGCAACGAAATGGTCGATCGTATGAACGGAATGCCTGCCGAGCAGTCGAACTATAGACAATTCGGGTTCCAGCCCGGCTTTTACCCAAGACGCCGCTTCTATCCACGCCGTATCCCTTTTTTCGGAATAAGCAGTCTATTTCTACTCCCGTTTTTTATCTGACTCGGTGCAGGGGGATGATGGGTCATCCCCTTTCTAGCTATTAACTACTTAGTCGGAGGAGATAAGACAAAACACCACTCTACATCTATATTGATTATAAAAAAGAATTGCCATCCTACTCTCTCATATGGTATTATAAATTTCGTCGCAGGACGGTAGCTCAGCGGGAGAGCACTATCTTGACAGGGTAGGGGTCATGGGTTCGAACCCCATCCGTCCTATACGTGAAAGCCTTGATATTCAAGGCTTTTTTACTTTTTATGGACAGAAACCATCTCAACATAACCTCTCCTATGCCTTCATGGTAGCACCGTGGTAGCACGTCTATTCATATCTTTCTATTTCCCTCAGTTACCGTTGAGTAACTCAGGTTCTGAATAATTGTTCTCCAATAAGGTGTGCTGCTCCTTCTTGCATGTTCGGAAACAGGTGAGAATACAGATCAAGGGTAATCTGTATTGAAGCGTGTCCCAAGCGCTCTGAGACGATTTTAGGGTGCACGTTGTTCTTCAGCAGTAGTGAAGCATGAGTATGCCTAAGATCATGAAAGGTTATAGGATGTAGTTCGGATTTCTTTAGCATGTTATACCATGTTCTGGACAGATTTCGCGGTGTAGTTGGTGTTCCAACCGTTGTGCAGATCACAAGATCATGATTAATGTACATTGCCCCAGCGTCATCTTTCTCCTGTTGTTGTCGCCGCATCCACTTCTCCAACATCTGAATTGTATCAACATCAAATGAGATTGTCCGAATGCTGGTTGTTGTCTTTGCTCCAGCCCTAAGTTCTTTACCATCATGACTCAGCGTTTGTCTGACTGAAATCACTCCGCGTTCTAAATCCACATCTCGCCAACGTAGACCAAGTATTTCTCCTTGTCGCATCCCAGTAGCTAGCGCCAAATGGAACGCTTCATAATATCTTACCTCCTCTTTGCGGATTGTGTGCAGGAAATGTCTGACCTCATTAGCATTCCATATCTGCATATCTTTCCGCTTAGCCTTAGGCTTGTTATCAATTCTAGAGGCTACATTCCTCGCAATAACATCCTTTCTCTCAGCTGAATTTAGAGAAGCTGTAACAACATTGAAGATTCGTTTAATCGTACCCTCAGCCAGTCCCTTCTCTCTAAGATCGTTCACGAACCGTTCTATAATTATAATGTTAAGCTTTGCCAACGGATACTGGCCCAACTGGGGTTTGATATGAAGTCTGATATATGATTCCGTGCTTTTAATAGTCTGTGTTCCGTAATTGGATGATTTACCTCTGAACCACTCTATCAGAAACTCTCCGTAGGTCAGTTTAGACGGCTCACAATAAGACCCTTTATCTGCTTGCACCTGAGCTTCTCTAAGCGCTCTCTTTGCTTCCCTTTCGCTCTTGAACCCTCGCTTTCTAATTTGGATTCGCTTACCGTTAGAATCCTTGCCCAAAGTCAGAGTGTAAAAGTACAGTTCTTTATTCTCTTTCTTCACAAAGTACTTTCCTACATAGCCCGCAGCTGTCATTTCAGCCGCCTCCCTTGAGTTATTATAGTTGTTAAAAGAATTTAATGGATTATGGATCACCACGAATACGTTCCACAAGCACTCTATATCACCACCTTTCAAAATGCATTCTTACCCATTAAGCCAATTGAAGAAGACCTCCTTTAGAATGCGAATCGACTTACCGACACGCACTACATGAAATTGTCCCGAGTTCACCAGTTCATACGCTTGGCGGCGGCCAATTCCAAGGATTCTCTGAATGTCAGCAACTTGCAGAACATCTGGATAAGTTTGTTTCATTGGAAGCTATCCCTCCTGCTCAGTTTTCGGTTTAGTGTGAGGAGGGATTACTTCTACTACTCTATCTATTAAATCTGGATGACATTCGATACTCATCCCATTTCTACCCCGTAAGGACTTGGTAATGTCTGCCCTCAAAAACCCCCGCTCAGCTAGGATAATTAATGCGGAGTCGAACTTTTCAGCAGTACCGAACTTACCTTTGACCGTTGACCAGAGTTCTTGACGCTTATACTTCTGTATTTGCTTTCTCTTCAGGACCTCCAACAGATACTTGGCGTCCTCGATTTCCAAATTCGACTTAAAACAACCAAAAGCTGCTTTTGCATGTGCAATAAAGTAATTCCCGAGCGCGATTGCTTTGTTCATTGTTTCTTCAGATATTTTTCGTTCAAAGGAATCATCGAACGGCATACCGAACATCGCTTGTTCAGACACATGAAGTAATGAAGCAATTCGAACAATTTGACCTGGTATTCTTTCACTCCATGAACGGAGGAAATCATGCGATAATTCTTCGCCGTCCCTCAGCTTTATTTCGAACCATTCTCGAAACTCTTGCAGCTTATTTAGTGCTTCGAGAGTTAAGGCAAGTTCTACTGGGGCTGCTGGTTCAAATTTCATGATGTGATGGATTAATTCCCTATATGACTGAAATAAGTCTGTTGGAATTGATTTTATCTCTGTGGTACGATGCCCTCTTTTTGAGGGTGGCAAAACATATAAAAATCTGCCCATGAATCCCTGCCCAGTATATCTGTCAGGCAGAGCTTGAAGCACAGAGGGTTGAACGAAAATGCACATGGTCAACGTTGGGTCATTAAGAATAATCTTTGAAGTATTTTTACGATCAATAACCATACGATCTCCTGTGAATGCCCGTAGGAACACATCGAGCTTGGCTTGATTTCCGTAATGTTTATGATTTAGGTTATCGAACAGGCCTCCTTCGGTTGATAGTAAAGCCATTCGTTCATCATTTTCGCTCAACTGTTGAATTAGTGCTTGTGGGGTTACATCATCTGTGATGTACCTTTGCACTCTAATACCGTGTTCCGTTCGAAATAAAGGATTTTCAATCATTCTCTCAAACTCAATGACTGGTTTGGACAGGTGACTATATATTGCACTTTTCCGTTCACCAGAAGGCATCGCGATTAATACATAAAGATTGTTTTTCTCTACCCAGCCTTCTCCTTCAACCAATCGAACGATAAACTTTCTGGCAGCGGCCACCGAAATCATGGACAGTATGACTGCTCCAGCAGCATCAACTGATGTTTGTGTCACATCTGATACCTGATCTGTCATTCTCGCCAATGTCTCAGGTAGAGCATCAACTGGGAATTCAACGTGTTCAAAGAATTCGAATTGAACAGGACTACCAGCCCACTTGGTCTCTTTACTTAATGATAAAGCACTATCTACAGCACTATAACCATTTGCTGGTGAGGTATTATGATTCATTTTTTCATCCTCCATTTATGAATTGTTGTCAAAAGCTTCAGCTCAATCTTAAACTTCGCTATCAATAAGGAAATGTAGTTAGTAATACTTGAAAATTTATCCAGTCTGTCATGTCACACATCCTTTCGTTTTAGCTGTGACCCGATAATACAACGCCATTCACCTGAATTCAATTAGTTGAAAAATGTTGTTAACTCCGCCGAAATTTTTAAACTAATTTGCGGTTATAACGTGAATTTCAACAGTATTGTGAATCTTTGGTATAATTCCTTTAATGGAATTTCAACTTAACGAAGGGTAGGTGAAATGGGATGGGTGCAGCTCAAACCGCATTTCAGCGTGTGATGGGTAAGTTTAGGAGGCCGCTTATTTTGGAACGGCTACAAATTGAAGAGGAAAATATCAGTGGTGGATGCCTGCACGGAGTACATTTTGAAAGATTCATTACCCTTGATCCCCGAGAGAAGCTATTAGTCATACGTGTGTGGCTTGAGGAAATGTACGGGGACGAATACACGAGAGTTAGCATTGCAAATACGGGAATATTGTCGTATCAGGGACTCAAGAATATTGAAGAAATGTTAAAAGAAAGCGTCCGTGAAAGCAATGTTGCAAGATTATCCGAAAAATACCATGTTCCACTTGGTTTGATCACTGCTAAGATACCAGATGGAGAGTGGGCAACGGGCATATTCATTGGCAAACCAAGGGATAGACTAGATTATTTCTACCACTATTACCTTCAACACGGTAAGAATCATATTCTCGATGATACTGACTATTCAAAACTTCACTGGAATGACGTAACAAAGGAATTAGATGAAGTTGAGGTTGAGGTATTTATTAAACTTTTGGACCCTGAAACAGGTGAACCCATAACATCAAGAAATATTGCGAAACTCAGAGTATTGTCGGATGAAGTACCCCGATTACACGACATTATCGTTAAAGATATGGATATGATCGCACATAAACATATTGAGTATATGAGGTTGCATGAACTTGTCAACGAGCTAAATCAGCGGCTGGCGGCGGCTGAACGCCGCATAGATATGTACGAGGGTAATTCTAATGAAAAGATTGACAGACTACTACATGAACTGATGAATGACTAACAATTGCCGAGAATGAGCCTGATTCCATCTATTTGGAGTTAGGTTTCTTTATAAGTAAATAAATAAGAACATATATTCCCATTGACTATCTGGTTTCGAAAAGGTTGTTCTCTTAGTAAGGGAGTGTACGAGGGTAAAGTATTACACAGTTTCTTGCCGTCCCCCCTACAACTTTAAGGAGGCAATCTAACATGCATGTATCAACGGATACTAAGACAATGTACCTGCTACTCAGAAACGAACTAGAGATCAAACAGCTCCATGAGCTTATCTTCAAACGTAACAAGGTGGGGCGACACCCTCGTTGGAAATACTTTACAGAGGATCGGTTAAACGGAGTTAAGCTTGGATTCAGGCCGAATTTCCCTACAGCTAAGTTTAATGTATGGCTGAGCTTTAATGGTTACTCGAACGGCAGCACTCTGTTAAGAGACATCTTTGTGCTCATTCCAATAGAGCGCTGGATGGTTAAGCGGCTAGACATTGCATTTGATAGCAACCTTCCATACCATCAGCAACATGCTATACACCCTCCTAAGAAAGCTACGGTAGATCATTATTCGCCCACATCTGTATATATGGGTAAGCGGCGCTCGTCCATCCAACTAGCTCATTATGATAAGCAGAGAGAGAGAGGAGAAAAGCGAGGTTTGGTTACGGATGCCTGGGTTAGAGCTGAACTAAGGTATCGTTTTCCCTCCATGAAGAAAGTAGCTGATCTAAAACCAGATGATTTTGCCGCTGCCAAGGGATATCAGATCATAACGGATTTAAGCGGAATGCCCGATAACTTGCGTGAAATGGTCATACAGCTTAACAGGGGTTCAAAAGTAGGAGGAATGGATTGGGAAAGTGTTACCCGAGCTGCCCAACGGAAAATAAGAGAGTATGGATCAGCACAGGGGGTTAATCTGCACGACCTCATACTCTCCACATTAGAGATTATAGATATTGGCGCTTTCATCTACACACCACCTTTGAAGCAGCTTGGCGAGCTATCTTCATAGATTCAGAGTAAGCAATACATAACCTGGCGTCAAGTATGGAATGAATACTACAAATGGTTGAAAACCGCGCCACCACTGGATTTCTTTATGTAATTTACATAGCCCTAAAAAGAGACGAAAAATCCTGAATTGGCTGCGGCGATCCACCTTCAACAATATTTACTCCAGTATGATTTCAGTATGCTGGATAAGACTAGATTAATCCTTTGCTGGACAATGCGTATCGCCATTTTAGTCTTTTTTACCCCTTGTTTTCGAACATCTGAATGAGTCGATTGAATTCACTGATTACTTGTCCTGCGAATCCGATTCCTTTGCGTTCCTCGTCGTCAATCCCATACTCGTCTATTAAATGGTTGAGGTTGGACCACGCCTTGTCAATCTGCTCTCTTTCCTCAAAGGTAAAGATATCAATCAGAATATCATCGGAGAAAGTTACTTCCTGAGGGACTTTTCTGATGGATTCCCAATCGATAACTACAGGATTACGAGTGAGCGGGGAATCGATTTGATACTTGCCAAGGACTGCGTTATGTATCTGCCTAGCCGTCTTGATTAGACGTTTGATATACAACCTCCTTAACGCCTCTCGACGCTGACGTTCTTTCTCTTGGAATGCTTCATATTGTTTCCTTATGTGTTCATTGGATTGGATTGCAGCCTCTGCGCTTCTTTCTGCCGCGATTGCGTTCCTTTCAGCAGCCAGAGTATTGCGGCGGGCAGTCCACCATGAAAACACGCTGACAATGATTGCGATTGTGGCTAATATCGATGTTATCCACTCTACGGGTTCCATTTCCATTCATTCTTTCTCCTTCCTCATATGAATGCATTAATAGACGATGTAAGCCTTCAATGGTATGGTTTCACCCTACGGCCCTTAAAGGCTTATCTTCTCTTCTAGGCTACCCTAAGCCCTCCTGTTTGCGGCTAGTTACCTTATTCAATTGGGTTGGTGGCGAAGAACAATCCTCAATCTAGTTGTCTTAGGAATTCAAAGTAATGCTGCACTGCGTTACGTAAAGAAGCTGTTCCATAGTATATGGACATGTATCCATTGTTGCCGTCTATGGGCAAGTTGTGTTTTGACTCTATGCATCTCTCAACATCATCTTTCGTGTAAGTTAGACGATCCAACAGAGAGCTGCCTCGATCATTAGTATAGTGTTGATAGAGATTTCCTTCCCAATAATTAACTTTCCTACATCTGGATATACTGTTCTGCACATGCTCTTTGCTGACTGCTTGCTTTTTCATATAACTCCTGAAAGCTTCTTCATCGTATATTGGATTCCACATGAGCTACCCCCTCCCTGAGGCGATCATATCACGAAATCCTGCAGCCAGCACTTAGCAATTGATTGACTAACAATAAGTGTTTAACCAGCGATGATTATACGTGATTGCTGATTATTGTACTTACTCCCACAGCGAGGAGGCCTCTTACCCCTGTTTAATAACATGGCTGTAAGTACCTGAAACCCCAGTGTTTATGCGGGTTTGCTCACTTACATATGCTTCATGGGTGTATAGGTCGCAGAAAGGAAAAAGAGATTAATAATTCAGTTAATAAATAATTTGACAATAAGCGAAATAAAGGGTTACGTTCGAGTAGAACGATACGGGTTCCCTACTGTTTCCTTTATCGTTTTGATTCTTCATACACGGCCTCTCATCTCTGTACAGAACGGGAGGCCTAATAACCAATAAGGAGTGATGTTATGGATTTCGATGATTTAGAGAAGTACGGACAATTCGGCTTCCGAAAAGCATATGTGGAAGACCCCGATGATTTAATGAGTATCTTCAATGCTCAAAAGAGTGTCCTAGTCTTTTTGGACACCTTACCGATACATAAGCAAATCAAATTGAAGAGAATTCATGATAACCTCTCCCAGGAGGCCCTCGGAAAGATAGTTCGACTACAGGCTTCTACTATTTCCCTCATTGAAACTGGTCAGCGGCTTTTACCTAAGAGTCGTTACAAGGAGTTTGAAGCGTACCTGTACGAAGATGTGTACTCTGATGGCATCCTGCAATACAAGATTGATCAGGATGCACCAGATGAACCGCTTGATATGGATATAGAAGCTCAAAGAGCATACTGGAAGGAAATCGCTGATAATGATCCCGATTTGTACGGTACAATTCTATAATCAATAATTGCATTGGGGGAGTATGCATGATAGGTACTATTGAACTGATGGAGCAAGAAGATTAGGGTTATTATCGGTTTTAATATACATGAAGATAATGATAATGAATGGAGGTTATGGAGATAATGGATGAACTACTAAGAGCGTTAGACTTGGAGGACTCCCTTCCTTCTACTTCAAAGAGCCAAATTGAAGCTAATAAGTATCGTCGAAATCTACTGATGTTAATGAATAAGCCTAAGCCAGAGTATGAAGCACCAGAACAATACAATAACTTTGCCCATGAATTGCTTCTAAGAAGACTGGCTGACCCTGATTACCGTTTCAACCCACGTACACTGTTTAACGATTAACAGCCAGCAGATGGTGTAAAGCCGTATGAACTGAAGAGGTGAGTAGTAGAAGGTTGGGGTATGTATATCGAGCGGAGCGAGGGAAGAGACACAGCCGAAGGCATTTGAAGAGGGGAGCAGCCATTTGACTGACTCCCATTTTGTCACATAAAGCCACGTTCCTTTAAGGATACGTATTCCTGATCACTAACTATTAAATGGTCAATTACGTCGATTCCTATAATCTGACCAGCATCTACTAATCGTTTCGTAAGCTGAATATCTTCAGCAGACGGTGTTGGATCACCACTAGGATGGTTGTGAGCACAAATAAGAGCTGCGCTAGAACGCTTGATGGCAGCGCGGAAGACTTCTCTTGGGTGTACAATTGCAGAGTTCAGAGAACCTATAGAGATGGTCTCCTTGGCAATAACATGGTTCTTGGTATTGAGGAATAGACAAACAAAATACTCTTTCGTTAAATAGGCAAGTTCATTGTGAAGTACATCAAAGGCATCTTGGGGTGAGCGAATAACTGTTGCTGGTTTCTTAGGAGTATTAAGTAATTTGGCAAGCTCTAAGGCATTGATAAGCTGTTGTGCCTTAACTTTTCCGATCCCACGGATTTCCATTAACTCCTGCTCTGTAGCGTCCATAAGAGACTCAGGGGTGCTGAATACCTTCATTATTTCTTCAACGGTATAACTGCTCTTTTTCTCGCGTAACGTATTGGCGATTATTGCTATATATGAGTTATTAGACATTATTAATTCCTCCATAACATTAATTAGAGGAGTCAGCCGTAGCCGCTCCTCTTGAATGTGAACTTATATTTGTTTATGATTACTATGAAATTAGTTTACTAAGGCCGCCTGCCAGCGGTCTTTATTTCTGTTCAGAAGCAGCAGCTTGAAACTCATGGTATCTGCCCCATTGCTTAGGAAAATATTTGGCGAAGTAGCGGACGACATAGTATCCCGCTAAATCATCCTCCAGCTCCCAGCATCGTTTAAAGTACACATATAGCACCGTTCCTGCCATTCTAAAATGTCCGTTCATGACAAGTTGCCGTAGAGTCACCGTCAGTTCCTCAGGTAATCCTTGTTTATCCTTCATCTATATCACCTCCATGTTAGGGCTAATCTCACTGACCCTTTTTATTCTCTGTCCAACAAAAAAAGACTCCTAAATCATTTCCACGAAGGATAATGTTTAGAAGTCCTTATACAGCTGTTTTCTATGTTGTTTTTTTAATTGCTTCCTGGCGTATTCATCAAAAGGGTATTCCTTGTGGTACTTAAACAGTGCAGCTTGTTCTTTAAGAATATGTGACCTGATTTCCTCTAGATTGTTTAGGTTAAGGCTCAATAATTGCTGTAAGATATACCCTGATTGATTGTTTCTAGCGGCTAATGGGCCAGTGTCATATTGAATACTCTCTCTTTTATATGAGAATCGGACGGTTATACCATAAGTTGTAAGATTCACTTCTTGTTTAACCCATCTCCCAAGTGGATTGCAAAAATATTCTGTGGAAAATGGGGTTTTAGTACAATAATGTTCATATTCAATATTACCGCAGCTCTTGACATATAGTACCTCTCTGCTCATGTAGATCCCCCATTCATGGTTTGATCACAACTCCGCGCCGCAAAAGCTCACAGGCAAGCATCTCAAAGGCTCCTATTATCGCTGTCATGCTTTAGGCCAAATGAAAAATCCTGCATCACTCCGCTAGGGATTGGAAACAGGTTATTGAATAACTATTTATTTGTCTTTGAGCTTAAATGGAGCATATAACAACCTATGGTTCGTTTGTACTATATCATCTTGATGGATTGATGCTATAGGTCAGGTCACCTATACATGGATATTATCACCAGGAGGCGGTGGGCGCATCCAAAATTCAAAGGTCAATAGTATGTACATAGCTTGTGGCTCGATTTTTTAAAATTTCCAAATCACCCTATACATAATTATTTCTTATTTAACAAAGAGAAATATATTCAATGCAACCTTATGGTATTTTTACTTAGCAGGAAATTTGTAGAATAAGAGCGAATAACATAAATTGGATTAGTAAATCGCCACTTAACTTAACACATTCTTGAATATCTTCATAATACATAGATAGGGTGAATTGAATGTCAATAAATTATATGAATCAGTCAAACTTATGGAAATTAACCTTGGGGAAGAAAGGAAAAGGGGAAGATCAGGAGCCTTTAGAGCGCTTAAGAAGTGCTTTCAATACATTTAGAGCAAACTGTGAAGTCTTAGCAGCGGATATAACCAACGATTTACCCTATTTCACAGTACATGATATTACTCACATTGATTCTTTATGGGAGATGGCTGGCTTAATTGTTGGTGATGACTATCCAATAAATCCTGCTGAGGCTTTTGTATTAGGTGGTGCAATTCTGCTACATGATCTCGGTTTAGCCTCAGCAGCATACGCTGAAGGAATTGATAAACTCCAAGTAGGAAAAGAATGGGATGACTGTTTGGAGACTTTCTTAATAAATGAGCTAAAGAGAAAACCCACTAAACAAGAAAGAGCGGTACCTTCTGAATCAGTTAAAAAAAACGCAACTGAGTTTCGATTACGTCAGCTTCATGCTATTCATGCTGAAAAGTTACTAACCTTTAGCTGGAAAACAGTTAGTGGTAAAAGCTATAAATTGTTGAATGATGATATTTTACTCGAGCATTTTGCTGAAGCCATAGGTCAAATAGCTGCAAGTCACTGGTGGTCAATTGAAGAAGTATCTCGTAAATTCCCTCCTATTCCCATAGGTTCATCCCCTACTCTTCCAGCAAGCTGGAGTGTGGATTTATTAAAGATTGCTTGTATCATTAGATGTGCCGATGCATCACATATCGATAGCAGAAGAGCTCCAGGCTTATTAAAGGCAATTCGAAAACCTGTCGGAGAAAGCGAAAAGCATTGGGGATTTCAAGAAAAACTGGCTCGACCAATAGTGGATCAGGAACTTTTAGTATACAGTTCAACACAAAGATTCTTAGAGAAAAATGTCGATGAATGGTGGTTAGCATACGATGCTATTAAAATGATAGATAAAGAATTGAGGAATGTCGATAACTTATTACGCAATACTAATAAGCAAAGATTCCAAGTAAAAGGGGTACTGGGTGCAGAAAGCCCCACCAGATTATCAACTTACATTAAGGCAGATAGTTGGTCACCTGTTGATACAACTATTCACATCAGTAATATTCCTAGCCTTGTTTCAAATCTTGGAGGAGAAGGACTTTATGGCCAAAACCCATATATTCCACTTCGAGAATTAATTCAAAATGCAAGAGATGCAGTTGTAGCAAGAAGAAAATTTGAAAACAAATCAGATTCATGGGGTAATATCCTTATAAGTTATGGAAAGGACATAGAAAATAATTATTGGATAGAAGTTGAAGATAATGGTATAGGAATGACAGAAATAACCCTTACAGATATCCTACTCGACTTTGGAAAATCATACTGGAGCAGCGACCTTATGATGAGAGAACATCCAGGCTTGTTATCAAGTGGGTTTTCTTCGGTCGGAAAATTTGGAATTGGCTTCTACTCGGTATTTATGTGGAGTAGTAGAATCGAAGTGACGACAAGATCAGTCCATTATAATCCAGATGAAACTACTATTTTGTATTTTTCAAAAGGCCTGGGAATTAACCCAATTATAAAAAAAGTGAACCCAGGGAACGGGATGTACGAACCTGGTACAAAAATAAAGATCTTTCTTGATAAATTAGACATTGTTACAAGCATTACTGAGTATCTTCTTCACAGAAATGCTAAAGAACTCAGTAATATGAATGATAAGCTTAACTTTATTTGCTGTAAGCTAGCTCCTGCGTTAGATGTTGACCTTTCTTATAAAGTCTTTGATGATATAATAGTTCACAATGTAATAAAGGCAAATGATTGGCGTACATTAGATAATACACAACTGATCTTACGCTCTTTGGGGTTTAGTAAAGAAATTTGTCCTAAACCAGTTTTGGATTTTGTTATTGAACATAAGGACTTTTTAACAGAAGTTCTTGATAAAAATGGTAATTTGATTGGTAGAGTTGGATTGGTACCTTTGGAGTACTCCTACTTAGAAAAATATGATTATCAAATAGCGTGTGCAATAATTACAGGCGGAATATTTGCAGGATATATGCAGAAGTCAGTTGGAATTGTTAATGGATCTATTATTAATGCAAGTAGAAACCATTCAGTTCCAAACCTAGAAGGAAGACAACTAAAAAAATGGGTTGCTCAGCAAGCTACATTGTACTTTGAATCATCATTAACAGAAGAATCTAAAAACCATATTGCTGAAAGTATACTCTCGTTAAATGGAGAAAGCGGGAAATTACCCATTTGCCAAACGAGTAGAGGTTGGATGAGTTTTGAAGATATTGCTTCTATAAAAAGCTGGCCAAATAAGATTTCATTTCTTAGACCATATGAAAAAAATAACCTTATTAATCTTGCTCGCCTTTCTGATGATTGCATTTTAGTAGACTCGAGCCATGGATCGTTTTTGCCGTTTTATAGTTCCGAATGGCCCTCAGCTCCCAAAGATAATATTCTTCAATATGGGTTATTGGGACTGACTATTAAAGCAGTTGCTCAGTCAAAGGGTATAAATATTAATCTATTAAATAAAAGAATAAAAAATAAACATCTACTTATTGATGAACCATACACTGTAGGATTTGATGTTCTAGGGAATGAAATTATATATAAGACAGATACATTTGATTTTAGTAATCTTTAGTATTACCTCCTTTTAAGAATTTATGTGGTAGCATCGATGGTAGCATACTCCAAATAACAGGTAAAAACGTAAGGAAGCTTACTTTAAATTATGCCTTTAAACCTTTTGTTTTATAAGCATCCAGTATCTCGTAGGATAGTAAGGGAAACCACGGTACTCCATTGACAGGGTAGGGGTCATGGGTTCGAACCCCATCCGTCCTATACGTGAAAGCCTTGATATTCAAGGCTTTTTTTGTTTTCTATTCACTTATCATTCTATTGAAATCCTTCATGATACGAATTTGATACGAATCGTTATTTGCTTTTCATATCAGTTCGCTAGGTCCTCCGGGAAAATATCATCACTTCTACCCTCTAGCCAATTCCTAAATACCGCTTTACTGATATATAATTCCCTTCCTGCTTTTGCAACATGAAATGTGCGTCCCCTAAAAACTCAAAACTCATATAACTTAGCTTGACTCAATTTCATTATTTCCTTTACATGCTTTGGGCGGAGTGTCATCGGGAAGCTTTGCCTATATCTTCTGATCCGTGATGTAATCATATTCGGTTATTATATATCTTTCTTTAATCAAAAATGATTCCATTCGTGGAAGCCTATTTACAATCCTTTCAATTCTCTCACAGTACTCCTTACGTGCTGCTAAACTATCAACATTGTGTATGGCAATATTCGCGGTCTGGTCCGAAGTTGTTCCCGTTTCGCTTCTCGGAGTAGTTGACCATGCTGCTGTCGTGGCTGCTTCGCGTTCCTCAAAAGTTAGGAATTTATTCTCTCGCCCGGTACTTATCAAAAGCCGCTTCAACCGCAGCTTGCGTCCGTTCTCTATCTATCTCTGGCAGGAAGCTTTGTTGCACCTGCTATCACCTCACTGTAAAAGAATCCCCCGACCGAAGCCGGAGCGTGTACCATCTTAAAACGGCAGATTATCATCATTTTCAAGGATTACCGGATCATTCTTATCTCCTGCAGCAGCTACCTCCTCCAGAGTGAGTTGATCCTTGTCTTCCAATTCAATCGTACCGTCTGGATTAACCTTTCCTCGTACGCCTTCTCTTGACTCCTCACGATCCTCTTCATCGTCATCACCTCGGAACTCTTCAATACTCATTTGAGATTCAGCGATTTCCAAGATTACATCTGATCCTGCCTTCCGATAGAATTCATAGGAGTTTTCAGAGGATGTATCACCCTTTACGTGGAACTATAAAAGTTCCTTTTTGGAATCCTTCGTTTGCTTATTGAAATGTGCTGCTATCAGAACTTTCATTTATAATTACTCCTCTCAAATTTGGGTTTTATGAAAAAATAACGTCTGCAGCTAGTGCGATAATTGAAGCAACACATATTGCTGCCATGTGCATGCCACGTTGCTTGTAAAGAATAGATTCTTTGTCAGCTGCTGAAATAAAAGATAGGATAGCGATAAAAGCAAAAATAATTTCAATCCACGTTGACGTCAGTTCCTCCCTCATTCCGTGATATATTAAATAAGAGGTGAATTTTATGAACGGTAAGAAAGTTATCACTATTCTTTTATCCATCTCTTTACTGGGTGTGATTGCTTACTTCGGAATAGCTTATGGATTACTATGGTATATCTTTAATGGGTAAGAAATGAAGATTATCCATCCCCTTTATAAGTTCAGTACAGCCAAACTATCTCTTATATCCTCCTTGTGGGAGAGAGTCTTTTTTTTGAAATTTGTTATAATTAAATAAAAACTTTTAATGAGGTGTTATCTTGCAATATTTTTTTTTAATACCGTTGGCATTTGTTTTGGCAATTCCCTTGGTTTTACTGTTAAAAGGTGATTATGGAACCAAAAACAAGGTTTCAGATAAAACTAGTAGCATAGAGAAAAAATTAGACAGAATAATAGAATTACTTGAAAAAGATAAGGATGCATAAGCATTTTTATCTTTTTTCATGTCGCAATATGTATCTACTACGTCATAACCTTTGTGAGAGGAGGGCTATTAACCCTCTCTGTCCATGTATCTTCGTACTGTGAGTATCCGATTTTGAATCTGTTATGAGCCGATTTCAAGCGAGACGAACTGATAAAATAACTCAACTCACTGGGACACTCCCAGCGTATTACGCCATCTTTGATATCTTGATATACAAAGGTAAGGATACGGAGTTTGTACATCTGGAGTCCCGGCTACAAGCAAAGGTAAGAATGAGGAACTGGACCAAATCTGGCATGCTTCGAAGCCCAGTATTTACAGAGTTTATCGTATAAGCACTAATAGACCCTTCAGGCATAAGCTTGACAGGTTATTTTATGTTTGTTCTGAATCTAAATCGCTACGGGACAAACGTGGCAACTCATAATTTCTAACAACACCTAGCCTCTAAAATTGGTCCCTTTTTTTATTAAAGAATTGGTAAAGGCAGGAGTAGACTCAATTGGTGTACTGGAATCAACTGGTAACTATGCGTATCTCTTAGTAGAGGGGAGCGTTTGCGTGTCCTTGAGCTTGCTGTTAGTTCTGCTGAAGGGATTCCCGTGATGACAAGCATAAGTGCGATTCGAACTTCAGAAGTACTTCGATTAGCGGAAGATGCACAACAAGCTGGGGCAAGTGCAGTACTCTTGGCTCCTATCTCCTATCAGGCACTAACAGATGAAGAGGTGTTTTTTCTATACGAGCAGGTGACAAGTTCACTCTCCATTCCACTTTGTGTTTATGATAATCCCGGCACTTCACATTTCCATTTCAGTGATGAGCTGCACAGCAGAATTGCTAGGTTACCTAATGTTTGTTCCATTAAGATTCCCGGCATACCATCAGAATCTGATAAAGCCAAGTTACGTGTAGAAAAACTCAGAGCTGTTATTCCACTCCATGTTACGTTTGGAATAAGCGGGAATCCATCCGCATATCCAGGCTTGAGTGCAGGTTGTGACTTATGGTACTCAGTGCTAGGTGGTTTATTTCCGAGGTTATGTCTAGATATCACAAGAATGACTCAAAGTGGCCATTTAGAAGAAGCACCACACCTTTCAACATTACTAGAACCGATCGCTACGGTAGCCTTCGAGTGATTTCAGCAGCTGCTGAAATAATTGGCTTAATAAAAGTCCTAGTCTTCCCTTGCCTTTACAACCATTAAACAAATCCGTTAGGAATCACCTGAATATCATTCTAAAGGAATTAAATTTACTGTATAAACTTAATATAATTCATTGGGAAGTATATATGCTGCTCTATAACACTGGTAAGGATCGTTAGTTTTCATCAATATAACAAATACCCCATCAACCTTAAGTGATTGACGGGGTATTTGTTATAGACATGTTTATGCCAAAATCACGCTTAAAATATTACAACATTGTCAATTGTCAACTATTTTGCGTTCATTAACAATGAAGTGGGTATTTTATGAATATAATCATCTTATGCAAGGGGGCTTTAATATGAATCTCACACTGATTTTTCACGCAATTGAAACAGAATTACAACTACAAATACATTTAGTCAGTGGAGAGACATATGTTGGTTTTTGTCAGGAGAGCGACTCTTCAGGTTACTTCACAATAAGAACTAAGAGTGGTTTATTTTCTTTTCCTTCTTGGGCGATCAAACGGATTAAAGAAGTGTGATATCGTAGGTTATTTAATGCATGCTCTAAATTCAAATCACTCCCAAACAAAATGAGATCCAGCTAGTTTAATAGATCCGGTGTATCCCCCTCTACAATCCCACCATAATCCATAAGATGACCTATTGGATCTTGTTCCAAACGAAACCAATCCAAGTATGAGTATCCATAGAGTTGCTGGATTCCCCACAATAAAGTATGTCTCTCTGTATTGAAAATCTTTATTGTTCATCAGTACAAAAACTCCTTGTTCTCCGAACTATCTATTTCTTCGCAACCAATCGTTTTTCTGCTTTAAAGTCCTTCTTAATAACTTTATTGTTGTTCATGTAATTATCCCACGAATCATACTTCCAATTAGGTGAAAAGTTATGACTAATCACATCGATGTAAATACGACACTAAGTAAACACTTCCCGCTTCTGGCACATCTTTATTGTAAAGACACTTCTTGCATTGTAGCTGTGGCTCTTGAAGAAGAACGTGGACAAAATTGAGATTAACTCCTGACTGTCCTTGGTGAAGGGGAAGTATCCGATCTTTTTACAACTCCATAACAACTATCCTCCTAATTCTATAATAACTTGGTGTTAAGATGTATAAAGATTCATCATCTTAGATCCCAATGGAGGTAATCCGATTGAACAAGAAAAAGCGGTTCGCTACATTAGTTGTTATCCTGTTTTCAGCTGGTGTGCTTGCAGCCAGTGCTCTGATCGTCCCCAGCCTGATGAATTCCGTAGTTTTCGCCAAGAACAGTTCGTCAATTCAGGGCAGTAACCGGCTGGCTTTGAGCGAAAGCACGATACCCGTGCTAAAGGTGGAGGCGCCGGCGCCGGTATCCACCATACAACAAGACCTGTATCAACAGATGACAGCGGCGCAAATCCAGCAAATCTATGACTTTATAGACAAGGCAGAAGATCCCCATATTTCAAGTCGGGAACAAACCGAATCCGAAATCAACCGCAGACAAGTGTTGGACGATAAGTATGTGTATGACGGCCTCCGCCCCAAGCAGCAGCTGCCGTTAAAGGCTGGACAAGCAGATATGTATCTAGATTTAGAAACCAATACGTACACCTACCCGGAGAGGAGTATGACTGATGAGGAACTGTTACAGCTGATTGACTGGTACTACCGGCTGAATTACTTCGTGTCCAAGCGAAATCCGACTGTGCCTCAGCTTCAGCCTCAGAAAATCAGCCAGGTTGAAGCTGAGGCACTGGCCTCTGACAGTGTGCGCAAGCTGTTCGATGCCGACGTGTCCAAGCTAAAAACATCGGGAATGCTGATTGAGCTGGGACTAAACAAACGTCCAACCTGGACAGTTCATTTTGCTCCTTACAAGAATCTTACCCTGCTCGGATCAGGCGAGGTATTCTGGGAATATGATGTGTTGATTAATGCAACAACCGGTGCCGTAGAGGATACGACAGCCATTAATTTGGCACTGAAGAGAACTCCCATCGACGACGACGCAGCCGGCACCATCCAGAAGGATGCCAGTTGGATTCATAAAGCCGTGCAGGTCATCACGGACAAGCAGGGAGAAACAAGAACCATTGTCAAAGCTTATCTAACCGACACCGAGTTTAACAACAAACGCGGGATGGTGGATGTTAAACTGTTGTTGGAAGATGGAAGTAGCTATATCGCGGAGTTCCGCTATCCCGATCAGACCCTTCGTTGCCTAATCTATGAAGCTTCTGACAAAGCCAATTAAGCGGAAACGTTACAGAAATACAGCAGTCGGGGCACCGCCGCCACACTGACTTTTTCAAGACCAGTTATTAATGTAATTGTGAGTATTGCGCGAACACCAGATGGTTCTGGTTCAGGTTGATCTGCCTTCTGAGGGGTAGCTGATGCTTCGTTTGAAACTTAACTTTCCATTATTATTCAATGTAGTAACTACATAAAAATTGGTCTTACCGTTAGAAACTGATATATCTAAAAACCTATCTTATTACCAAGAAGCACAGTAGATGAAATATACAACATTAAAGGTTCTGTCTCTAAGAGCAGTATCTGTCGATATGGTGCAGAGGTTACATTTAAAGATGAGATCGGATATCCATATGAGTATGGTGTCTGTAAAACAACCTTTCTGTGATGCTTTAAAGTAATTAATATTTATAACTGTCAAATCATTTCATGTGTAGGTATGACTATTGTGCTACACTTCATCCGTATGTACGAAGGTTCCACCATTTGTAAAATCTAGTGGCCCAAGCATTTCCTACTGTGCATCAAATCTCAGTCGAATGAATAGTACTCAGCAGCCTGATTCTTGTAAATATTAACATTTGATTATAAAATCAAACAAAGGCGGTGTTAACAATGAGATTAGTACTATTCATGTTGGCTGGAGTAGGCGCGATTTTCTATCTCTCATTAGGAATCATCATTGTAAAGGTACTCCTTACAAGAAAATTACCAAATAATAATTACACTCCATTTGACTACATCACGGCCCAATCTCCTGTTGAGTTTCACGATGAAAAAAAAGAGATAGAAGAAAATGCGGACCATGGTGATGATAAGGATAAAAACATCATTTCGTTATCAAAACGACGACCTTCTCTTCCCTGATGCGCAATAGGCTGCTACTTCGTCATAACCTTTGGAGGGATACTCCTACTCCTTTAATGATCTGTATCTTCGTACTGTGACATAAAAAAACTCTTACGTTATAATAGTGTTGAATTAAATATTGAAGGGACTGAACTATGCGCAGATATCGATATCTTAACCCCAAAACAAATAGATAATGGAGGTAATATATTGATTACAGAAATACAAACCAAAAGACTAAAATTAAGAAAAATGAAATTATCTGACTCTGCTAGTTTGTTTAACATTTGGTCTGATCCTGAGGTTACAAAGTTTATGAATATCAATAGTTTCACTGATGAAAGCCAAGCAGTAGAAATGATTAAAATTCTTAATAACCTGTCTTTGGAAAGCAAAGCTATTCGTTATTCCATAATCGAGTTAGAATCAAATCGCATAATTGGTTCCTGCGGTTATAATTCTATAGATTCTTCAAACGCTAAAGCAGAGATTGGATACGATATTAGTAAAGATTATTGGGGCAAGGGATATGCTCCTGAGGCCATTCAATCTCTGATGGATTATGCGTTCAACACTTTAAATTTCAACAGGATAGAAGCAAAAGTCGAACCCGAAAACAATAATTCCATAAGAGTTTTGCAAAAGTTAAACTATACATTCGAAGGAACAATGAGAAAGTGCGAAATGTCCAAAGGAAAGTTTATTGATTTAAGCATTTTCTCAAAATTAGTAACAGAGTAACTTTTAATGGGTGGGCCTACATTTTTATGGTGTAGGCTTTTTATTTACTTCACGTTGCTCAACAAAATGCTACTGTGTATTAAGTAGAGCAACTGTTGTCACATCTTCCAAACGTAGAGGGCTAGACAGTCTCTCCTAGCCTCTTTTTTTGAAACCAGTAAATTAACACCTCTTTACCGAAAAGATAGCCAGATAAAATCTCGACACAGCCGATTCCGGATCGAGCTTAACCGCCTTCTGCCAGCAGCTCTGGGCTTCTGTTTACAGATATTCAAATTAGGTATTTATTGATAATATTTATTCCTTAAGGAGGTGGACGCACTGTTAATGATCTTTGATAAGTTATTTAATATTTCCAAGGTTGCGGCATATGCAACAATTGCGATGTACACATTCTTTCAGTTTGTACTCACAAAACATAATACGGTAAATGATTTAATCAATAGCAACCTTTTAGTTTATGTCGTAGCTGCTGCTATTCTTGAGGCATTACATAATCTATATGACTTTTTATGTGGTCATCTAGAGCGGTAATTCTACTACTACCAAACCTCACCAGCCCAACGTTCCGTTTCCGTTACTTCAATACCTCGACGAAAATAACTCGGAAATACGGGAGCGCGACCGCATGGGTCGCGGGCTCTCCCAAACTGACGATATGTTCGCTAGACAGTTGATTTCCACCGATCGCCTCACTTTCTTTTAATAAACTTTGGCCATACGCAGTACGTGTCAGTGCCATCGGGCCAAAGCTTACCCAGGCACACATCATGGCGCAATAATGGATAGATTTACTTTATTGGTCCCTATTAATCATCTATTTTTTATATGGAGCACTTAATTGACCATTTATTGATTACATTGTATAATACAGGTATATTATGTAAAATAAAGGCAGGTGAGGCTGTTGGATGGAAATATCGATTTAGATTTAGATATAAATCTTCTAGATCTTGATCCAGCCGTAAAAGTTCTTAAAATGATATATTCTTTTGAAAGCTGGCCCAATCTTCTAAAACTAGCAGATACCTTTTTCAACCGAATAACTCAAATTTATAATAATTACACACATAATAATGAACTGGAACTGAAACACCAACGACCTTTAATTTATTATTATGGATACAGCTTGCTTATGTTGGGACTAGCCCACAAAGAAATTGAAAATTATGATAAAGCTCGAACTTACATTAAAGCTTATAGCGATTTGAGTTGGTTCAAGGGATTAGATGCTGAAGGATTAAATGAGGTAGCCTATTATAAGTACATATCAGAACCAAATCTTTTAGAAGTAGAAGTGCTTTCTGGAAATATTCAATTCATAGATCGCTATGTTTCGTTCCTTTTATCCAACTCTAAAGAAGTTCTACCAGGACTAATAACTTTGTTAAAGGCAGCTACTAATTTTGATTTAAACATTGAATCTCATTTAGCTCTTTTCTCTAATAGAATTTCAAAATTTGAGGATACCGCTGCTGATGAAATTATAATAAATTCCTACCAAGAAACTTTTTTTATTAATATGATCAGATATAAAACAAAAATTCAAGATTATAATACAGCTATCAAATATAGCATGAAATTATTAGATTCTGCAGAGGTCACAAACTCTGATAAAATCTTTAAACAAGCAGTAGTATACTTCGAATCATTACGTTCATGTGCTGATGCTACTCAGATTAAAGATTTTGAAGAGAAAATAATAAATTTCAAAGAAAGGGTTGAGTCTCTGTGAAAAAATTTGCCGTCTCTTTATTGTTGGTCCTCACTATCGTCAGCATTGCGCCAGCACTGCCAAGTACCTCACCAGTGGTCTTATTCCACGGAGCAGAACATTAATATCAGAAGTACAGCGCGGGTTAGGAGATTGCTCCTAACCTGTTTTTTATTAAGTGAATTATGTAGTTATTGCAATAACATCCTCCATCTTGAACCAATCCCACTCATCCTCCGACCAGCGGAGTTTAATTCCCTGTTGTTTATCCAGTTTCATCACGATACCTCGTTTTAATATATTCTCCATGGGATCAAACAGAGTGAGTGTAATCGGGCTGTGCTCTTCCATAGAACGATATAACAATTTTTCAAAGCGCTCTATCTCCTGTAGATCTAGAGTGGGTTTTTCACGACGTTCCTG
Organism: Paenibacillus sp. FSL R5-0636; assembly: GCF_037974255.1. Lineage (NCBI taxonomy): Bacteria > Bacillati > Bacillota > Bacilli > Caryophanales > Paenibacillaceae > Paenibacillus > Paenibacillus sp. FSL R5-0636. The sequence goes on along the minus strand of NZ_CP150232.1, from coordinate 2,806,320 downwards.
TTCATTATTGTCATCTATAATCCGGTTTTTATGTTCGGGCAATATCATTCTGCTACACTCCCATACGTTCTCTAATTTTTTCATCATGAAGTTGCCCTCCTAATAATCCGTCCAGTAATTCGTTTTGCTACCATCTATCCCCCACTGGAGCTCTTGTGGCTCTGACTTTTTCTTTTTAAACCTAGGGTCAATCCTTTCCCAGCCTTCAATAATTCGGGCGCTCTCTGGTGGAGTGTGCGGGGTCCATTCTATATATTTTTCGTTAACTAATTCCCTAAGCCCACTAATGATCTTACTTGGTGTCCGTCCACTCTTGATTTCTAACTCCTGTAAAGTTGGCATATGAGCATGATGCACGGCAGAGTGGCGCATGATCATTAGTAGCTTTCGGGCGGTGTCACTAAGCATGTCGCTTCATTTGCACAGGCTGCCAAGCAAGAATATTAGCCTCCAGAAATACGCGCGGAGCTCCGGTTGATAAGCAAGTTGCGCGAATATATTCTCCACGAATCCCTTTCACTTCAATTTTACGTTGAGATATCTTACCTGATTTATCTTGGTACACTATTTCAATGGTTTGACCGATTCTTATTTGCATAATTACTCACCTTCCAAGGATAAGAACATTTGTTTGTATTATAACCAAACGTACGTTCGTTAATCAATGTAAAAATATCCCGCCAGGCATGAATTATTACATACAAAGTCATCGCTCAGGTTTATAATTTGTTTTATAAGCATTTATTGTATTTCCGCAAACAAACTAAGGAGTATGAGTGTTTTTTATATGTTATAGGGGGAAACGAATATTAGGACCGATGACCGAGGTTGAAGCTATGCGTGAATGGTTTACTCTTTCCGGTACAGTGAAGGAGATTTATATTATTGAGGTAGATGAGAACGATAAGGTAAGACGCCAGATCGGACCCACAAAGAAGAAAAAGAAATAAATATAAAGGAAAATAACGTAAAAAAGCCCCATCGACCCATTAAGGTTGACGAGGTTGTTTTTAATTTTCAAAAAGGAAACTGAGTAAGCGAGACTATTAACAGTACAATCCCAACAATCGAGGATAGCACAGCCATTTTATCTTTAGTTTTCAAATACAATGCCGCTCCATTAAATATTAAAGCTCCGCACATCCCCAGCATAGTCCAAGAGATTATCACTTGATCCTGACCGCGGAAAAATGTGATTCCCAGAATGATTGTTGCTGCACTGAATAAAATACCGCACACCCTTAGTACTTTCAGCAAAATGTTCACCTCCGAAAAATAAAACACGCTAATCTAATATATTGGTTCCGTCATAAATTAAAATTCATAGATTACTATTCCTATATCTGGTAGAATCAACTAGCAATTATTAGCAGATTTAGGGGGATATAAGATTGAACAAAAAAGCTTTTTTATGTATCGTGGCAACTATTGTAATCCTTTCAGGATGTGGTAGTTCCACAACAAATTCAGAGAAAAAAAATACAACGTCTACAGGAGTTACACCGTCCGAAGCAACAGCCAGCCCTTCAGAGCCCACTCCTGAGCCAAAAAAGAAACTTACAGCTTCCGAGAAACTGGCTCTCAACTATGTGGAGATTTTCCTCAATGGTTCAGATATCGAAGCGAAAAAGAAATTCGTATCCGAAAATATACTTCCAGATGTACAACCCATTTTCCAAATGGCTGAATCTACTGAGACACCCGAGAATAATAAACTTAAGAATCCTACAGTAATTGAAACAGCTGATTATACGGACAAAGATGGCGGAAAAGATAAACTCGTGCTTATCCAAGGTGAGAAGTCTTCCTCCAATAGCGAACTTATCATTTTTATTAAGGATGATAAAGTTGGTTGGGGATATTCGTCTAATGACAAGGACAAGGATGCATTTAACGAAGTGAGGAAACTCTTTAAGGAACCTGTAATTAATACTTCAGCTTCAGGTAATGCAGGTACAACTGAACAGTCTCCTGAAGCGACGCTTAAAGAAATCAGTAATTTTGTCGTTTCAGATATTTGGAATGATGGATTTGTTGATATCAGCTGGTATGCAGGTTCAGGAACTGGCTCTACGGGTCAAACAATAGATATAGATTTTACAATCGAGCAATTAGCAAAAGCAATGACCCAAAAAATGGAGTATGATAATTATATCAACAACCTTGATGCAAAATATGATTCAATTAAAAGCATCTGGGCTAAGCTCACGGGTGAGATGGATCGTATGTACAAACAAATCCAAGATACGCCTCCTATTGCAAATGATGCAACCACCAAAATAGATACAGGAATATTCACCCAGTACTTGAGAGCTTTTACTGATGAGGTTGACAAATTACCTAATACTTAGATTAAAAAATAAAGTCCCTGCCGGCCGCCACGGTTAGCAGGGATTTTGTTCGGCTTTAATGGCTTGCGACTCAAAATAGTAATCCACCAGAGCATAGATGAAACCAGCAATTCCGAAAAAAACAATAGCTGTACTACTATTCAAATGGTATTCCCGTATAAAGCGTTCATCGTACACCTCGTAAAAGAAACCATATCCCGCAATACCACTCAATAAGAATATCATTATGCGGCTTATTAAAGGATTAGCTATCTTTCGAATAACCCATGATAAAGGAAGCAGTATAACCGGGTAAAGAAGAACTGAAAAAAGGAACATCAGAAAAATAAAAGCAAACCCAATGTTTTGAAAACCGTAATATTCTGTTGTACTTATTTTAGTTCCTTCCCAAAGCTCCAATCCAAAGGCTGCCAGGGTGAATAAAATCGTCGAAATAAACCATAACATTATAGGCTTAACTGCACGCAAAATAATCCCACCATCTTTATGCTTTTTATACTTACAGCCGATTTTTTTAAATTATCATTTCGCACTTGGTTTAGATGGATTACCTTTTTACCTTGCTGAATAATTCTTGCATGTAATCTTCCGTCATGTATTCTCTAAACTCTTTGTCTAATAAGTATATTTCATCTTGATTTATCCATTGGTAGTTAAAAATAGTCCCACAGTCTTCACCTTCTCCTTCTCCAGTGAAGCTCCACTTTTCAGGTAATCTCGTTTCTGGAATTAGAAGGTAGTCATGTCTTTCGACATTCGCATCTATAAAATCCTTATAATAATATTGTGTGCCTATTTTCTTTACTAATTTAAATTGTTTAAGTCCACTTTCTTCTTGAATTTCCCTGAATAATGCTTCTTCTTCTGTTTCCCCGGCATCGATATTTCCACCTACTAATCTAAAGGGTACTTCTGGTTCATTAAGATAGACTAATAAGGTCTTTTCTCCAACTTCATTGTCTTGCAAAATAAATCCGTATACCTTCTTTCTAATCGGTTTCCCTATCTTCATCGTAACACCTCATATCTTCAACATCTCTTCTGGGACTAAGTGGCTCTTCTAATATTGTTTTTCGATCTTTTGCTTCATCCTTATTTACCTGTATCGTAATTATTTTTTTCTTTTTTTGAGCCGGAATCATATGAAAAAAATATTGAAATAGGATTATGAATCACAATTTTTTTCAAGGAATCACACATAATATTTGTTTCACCGATTACTACACTATCATCTAGTACTTCAAGTTTATACTTTTCCTTTTGACTTTTTATCGAAATAAATAGAAAAGGAAAAACTGGCAGTTTGTGTCCAACATACTTACGCCTCTATTCATCACCTTAATTATTTCACTTTGGATATTATATCATTAATTCCCATCTTTTATAGGTATGGTCTCCCTTTGGAAGGGTTAATTGTCTTGTAATATGGGTAATCCATCTTCTCTTGAATTTCTCGAACTACATTTTCATTAGTAAGCGATTCTATGAAATATAAACCCAGATCAATTGAAGCTGCTACTCCTCCCCCAGTAAAAACATTTCCATCCCTTACGAACCGTTCCTTAACTACTTCGGAACAATAAGGTGCTAATAGTTCATATGCAGAAGGGTTGGTAGTCGCCTTCTTCTGATTTAAGAAACCGGCAGCTCCCAAAATCAAAGCCCCTGTACACACTGACACCTTGTAATCAACCTCTCGAGCAGTCTGAATCCATGTTATAAAATCAGTATCGAATCTAAGTTGTCGAGTGGATAACCCTCCAGGGATAAATATCAAATCATAGGCTGACAGATCAGGGGAAACCTGGTTTATTTTCAACGTCAATCCTCGATCATCCGTGACTTCTTCCTTGTTGGAACAAAAATCCCACGATACATTTTCTATCGCCTTTAGAACTCCCATCCGGGTAACCGCATCGTAAAAACCAACAAAATCTAACGTAGTCATCCCGTCAAATAGAATATAAGCCATCTTCAGCATTTTCATTCTACACACTCCTTCGATACTTTTCGGCGAAATTCATTGGGGGTTATCCCGTATTCATTTTTAAAAACACGATAGAAAGAGCGCAAACTGTTGAATCCGGAATCAAACGCAATATCCGTGACCGGATGGGTAGTGGATAACAGCAGCATATGAGCAAAGGCTACCCGTTGGCCATTGATGTAATCACGAAATGAAATATGAAACTGCTCAGAAAAGATTCGGGAAATGATAAATTTACTAATGCCAAGCTCTCTTGAAAGCGTATCCAGATTTATGTGATCTAAAAAATGCATGTCGATGTAAGCAAGGATTTTGGGGACGAGATCCATTTCTTTTTTGTAGTCTACTTTTTTCATTAGCAGTAACGGCAGCGCGTGCCCTAATACTACAGAGGTATAAGCCTTGAGCAGACGAACATCACATTGTTCTTTATATAGTTTATACAAGGTTTCCAGCAGATCTTGAAGCACCTTTTGTTTCGAAACTATAGGGTTATCCGGAACATGATTAAGCAAATCCCCCGCAAAATCCCCCGGAAACGTGGCGTCAAAAAAGAACAGCAGGATCTGGCTTTTCTCTATGGTTTTGTAGCTGTGAGGTTGATTGGAAAAAATAATCGCTATGTCTCCTTCAGACAAATCATACTCTTTTCCATTGATGTTGATATTGATTTTGCCGGACAAAACCATTGTTATCTCTACATTTTTGTGTAGATGAAGAGGATAAGTGTTATTGGTAGAAATAAAGGAGTGAAACGCCTGGTCACGATGCTGATATTTAATATTCATGTTTTTCTCCCTATCGTCATGGAATGCCAAGCACTATAGCTGCTGTAATACTAAGAACATAATATGAATTTGTTCGTTTGCGCAAGAACCAAAGAGCAATAGTTGGCACAAAAAAAGATTTTTTTGGCAGGTAAATACGCCCTAAAAGTTTTAAAGTATTACCAGTAAGCTGCTTGTCGCAGACCAGTAACATTTCACTGAGAGGAGGAAGTATAACAGGAACAGCATTCAGCGATAAGACTGTATCCATGTTATACGTCAAAAAGATGAAATGGAAGAGTAAAAAATCAGGTAAGGTTATGGGTGTCTTATTGAGTTTTTCGGTAGCGTTTTCATTTTTAGGAGGTCACACACTTGCAGCTTCAGGGCAGACAGACGGAGACAAAAGTTTTGCGGGTGCCTCTATTCTTGCTTTTCCTGGCGCGGAAGGTGGCGGCGCCTATACGAGCGGTGGTCGAGGAGGCGATGTATACATCGTAACTACCCTTGAAGATTACGCTGTAAAAGACAAACCGATTGCAGGCTCCCTTCGCTATGGGATTTTATCTACTCCTAAAGAGGGTCGTACAATTGTTTTTCATGTTTCCGGAACGATTGAACTGAAGAGCACGTTAAGTCTCAATAATATTAAAAACCTGACCATCGCTGGGCAAACCGCTCCAGGCAACGGAATTACCATTGCAGGTTGGGATACCAATATCAGCAATTCAGAGAATATCATCATACGCTACACCTCTTTCCGTCCGGGTGCCACTAATGTGTATAATGGCAGCGATTCAATGGATGCGCTTTGGGGGAGAGACAACAGCTACTTCCTCATTGACCATTGTTCCTTCAGTTGGAACACAGATGAAACTCTATCTTTATATAGAGGCGAAAATGGCACGATCCAGTGGTCCATTATTTCCGAAAGTCTGACTCTATCCGGGCATTCCAAAGGAAGACATGGCTACGGTGGTATTTCAGGCGGAGACAAAACAACATTCCATCACAATCTGTATGCGAACCATACCTCGCGAAACCCAAGACTAGGCGGCGGTTACGCAGGTGCTGCAGATGCTGATCATGTGGCGGTTGTTCAGTTCTCGAACAATGTAATTTACAATTGGGGCTTTAACGGCACTTATGGCGGAGGTTTTACTTTTACTAACTTTATGAACAATATCGAAATTGCCGGTCCAGGTACAAGAGATAATGTAACTAACAGAGTCATTGATGCCGGTGAAGCTACCAAGCTAGGCGGTTTCTACATCGCTGGAAACAGAATTAACGGCAAGCTCACAGGCTTACTGAATGATTCTTCAGATTATGTGAAATTTTCCGGTGTACAGAGTGGTGAACAAAAGACGACCCTTGCAGCCACACCATATCTTTCCGCGGACAGTACTGGAGTTAACCATGGTATTACCAATAAAGCATTTGATAATTATGTTAAGACCGGCGTAAAGCAAGCGAATGAATCACTATTAAAAAGCATTCTGCAACAAGCCGGAGCTACCTATCCACGTCGCGATGCGATCGATGCAAGAATTGTGGCAGAAGTCGAGCAGAACTCGGGAAGATATATCAACACTGAACATGAAGTCGGGGGTTACATTTCAGACTTTGGCGTCATCGAGGCACAATATGATAAGCAATTTGACACTAATCAAAACGGAATAGACGACAAGTGGGAAAAGAAAAATAAAATCTGGGGCATCAAGGATGCATACAAAACGGTTACTAAAAATGGTTACACCTGGCTTGAGCTTTATATTAACGGTCTAGTTGATATGAAACACGTCGCCGACAACCCCGCTGCTAAGCTTTTGGCGCCAGAAAACAATGCACAATTTGTTACCGGGAAAGAGGTCGAAGTTAAAATTAACGCTTCCCCTAAATCCGGAAACAAAATAAAAAAAGTTGCTGTATATAATGGCTCTAAATATCTTGGGGAAGCAGTCAAAAAAGGCAACACATATACGTATACCCTCAAGAATTTAACGGATGCTTCATACTATATCTCTGCAAGAGTGACCGATACCCAAGGAAATGAGACGCAGACCACAGCTGCTAACATTCATGTCAATACCGCTACCTCTTCCCTGGCTGGAAAGAGTTGGACTACAGCAGATATCGGTGATCCGTACATTAAGGGTTCCGGAAGTATGACAAATGATGTGCTTACCGTTAAAGGCAACGGAAAGCTTGGAAAAAGTGAAGGTGGCACAGAACGTTCTGAAGCGAACAATGCAACCAAAGATGACTTCCACTTCGTGTATAAAGAAATGAACGGAGATATGGAATTTACCGCGAAGCTCGAAGAAATCGGGGCCGTTGACAACCATGCCTTCACCGGGCTAATGATCCGCGATGACTTGAATAAAGACAGTGCCGCGGCGGCCCTTGGTATCTCCTATGTGAAGTTGTCCAAAGAAACCAGCTGGTCATCTTATCTGACGGGCAGAAACATTAAGGGCGGAGGATTTGATGAATTAACTGAAACTTTAGACAGCGTATCAGCTGCTGAAAAAGCTGGCATTCAACTTGTTCCAGATATTCCGTTCAAAATAAATGGTGTGGAGCAAGGGTATTGGCTCAAACTTGGCCGTAAGGGAGATGTTTTTTATGCTTACGGATCAACGGACGGAAAAGACTGGAAGCTAATTGGCGAGCGAACTATTGCTATGGATGGTTCGGTATATGTCGGATTTGCCGTTGACAGTAATGATGTTGCCAATAAGATTGAGCAACTGAACTATGCTAAGTTCTCTAACATTACTGTGGAGAATACATTCACTCCAATAGGTGACTCAGCGGTAAATAAATAGCGTCTGTTCATCTACACAGTTCCAAAAACACGGAAGCCAGTAAAGCGGCTTCCGTGTTTTTTATTGATATCCGACTGGACCAACACAATATATTGCCTGATTCGCTGTTCACTGTTTTTACTCCACGAGAATGAAGCTGACTTTACAACGTTCCCTTTTCAAGAACATACTCTTCATTGGAATTTTTTAAAACGATATCAAATTTATGATGATAAGAATGCATAAACAACTCATATTGCATCCTACGCTGTTCATGGGATTTTCTTAAATAATTTATATCCGTTCCTCTTTCAGAAACATCACGTATACTCCTTCTCACCAACTCGGTTTCTCCATCCGTATATAAGTAGATTTTCAGATCATACAATTTTGGGTCAGTAAAAGCAACGCTCATGCCTTCTACAATATTTATCTTTTTTTGTGAAGATATGAACATACTTTTTGTATAGTCCGTGCCAATGGTGTAAAAATCCAACCCATCCCTCAACATATGAATATCTCTCTCTAAAGCAGATATATAATGAGCAGCAGGATGACAAGCTGTCACTTTATCGTGGTAATGTTCATTCTTATATTCATAGTCGATAGAAGTGTATTTTCTAAGACTAGATTCAACAATATAGGGGTCTGTATTAATATAATTCACATCATCCTGCTGCAAAAGCTTTAAAAGATTATGAGCAAACGTTGTTTTTCCAGATGCACCATGACCCGAAATTCCAATGATGATTCTATTAGCCTCACCGCTAATCAAATTAGCTATCTTATGTAACACCTTGTCCATATTATTCGCCCCTCTCCCTACTCGATCCTATGTATTCCTTACTCCGCTATGGTTTAGCACATTAAAATCTATGGTGCATTTTATATAAAGAAACTTAATAGAAAGGGGTAGATCTTCCATGGCTACTCGTCAGCCTGATTTAGTGTTGATCAGTTGGAGCAGAAATCCTTTGGTTCCTGGATCAGCACGTAGGATTATTGCCGCGCGTGTTATTGGAAATGCCGTGCCTTGCAGACCTAGCTTGAGACCCAATGGATTGCTTAACACCGCTTTGGCTTGCTTATTAGACAACGATGTTGGTTTTAAAGTAGTATTTCGTAAAAAGACTTCAAACATTAGTGGATATATTTTGTTACAACGTAACTAATAGGTTTAGGGGGCAGTGAAATTGCTGCTCTCTTTTTTCTGTGTATCTCATTACACTTAAAGTCCAATCATTCCTAGAAAATGGTGTATATAATTTATTAGGAACTGAATCTGATTGAAAATGGGTGCGTCCATGAAATTACAAGCTGTGAAAAAAAGCTATGATTTAATAGTAAGCTTAGGGATGTCTTGTGCTCCTGCTATAAATCTGCAAAGAAATAGCTTGAGGAAATTCTCCATGCCACTCGACTGGATGGTTTCTTATTCATTAGCTGATGTAAATAGACTGTATAAGAATAGATTTCAAAATTTCATGGAATTAATAAATCTGCAAATCCTTGATGAAACACATTTTTTTCTGGAGGATGGAATACCAGTCTATCCTAATTGGAACAAAAATGCATTAGTGAAATCCTATTTTATTCAGGATACTTTATATAACATTATCTCCGTTCATGATTTTCCAATCCACCAAGGTAAACACTGGTCTACAACCTATCCTTCGTATAAAGCGAAGCTGGAATTACGAATTAATAGATTTTGGGACAAGTTAATCACCAGTAAAAAAACTTTATTCATTAGATGGTCCGCCTCATATGAACAGGCTGTAGAGCTACAATCGATTTTATCTGGTTTATTAAAACCGAACGAATTTATTATTCTTATTCTTAATCCCGTTCGTGAAGCAACCTCGGTACAAGAATTAAGTTGGAATATTAATAATATTTGTGTGTTAGAAGTTCCTGAGGATATGAACGATTATGATAGCTGGGATTATATTTTGAAGGACATACAAGTAACTAATAACTAATTTCGCTTTGATCGATCAAATGATTAATTATTTCCTGTGCTGCAAAAACATATGGATACAAATACAGCCTACTGATGCTGACCAATAAAGAAATAGGGTTACTAATTCCAAAATCGTATTGACTCCCATGCGCTGCTGGATTTGCGGGTTCAGGCTCTACAAGATCATACTTCTCCATCAGCCTTTCCTTGGTTCCACTATCTACTACTGTTCCGTTTCCTTTATCCGCAAGGACAGATCCCGATTGAAAACACGCCATGAATAAGACACAGCAAATGGTGAGGATTGCTAGTTTCTTTTTTCGCATCATACATCTCCTAATTCTTTCTGTGGTCTCCCCTAAAACTTAGAGCCGTTCAAATTATTTCTTGGGTAATCGCAGGAAACCTATGTATTCGACAATCTTGATCAGTATAGATCATATTCTATGAAAATAATGGGAGAAAAAGTCTCGAATTCTATAATACTCCTTTCTATATATAAAAACAAAAGCACCCAAAGCTAAAATTAGCAGGGTACTTTTGGATACTTCGCCGTATTTACAATATCAACATTCCGCTGAGCGGTTTATGGAGTTGGTGTTCCGCCGTTCGCATTCAGTGTTTCGCCACTGATATAGCTAGATTCCTGGCTAGCCAGGAATACATATGCCGGAGCCATCTCCGCAGGCTGTCCCGGACGACCTAGTGGTGTGCTCGACCCGAACTCCTTCAGCACTTCCTCCGGTTGCCCACCCACAACTTGAAGAGGTGTCCATACAGGACCTGGCGCCACTACATTGACGCGAATTCCCTTATCAGCTACTTGCTGAGCGAGAGACTTACTGAATGTATTAATAGCCGCCTTGGTAGTCGCGTAGTCCAAAAGGATCGGCGAGGGATTATAAGCTTGAATAGAAGAAGTGTTAATAATGGTGCTGCCCGGTTGCATATGCTTCACTGCAGCTTTGCACAGCCAGAACATGGCATACACGTTCGTCTTAAATGTATCGTCAAAATGCTTCGTAGTGAGATCAGCGATGTCTGGGACGAATTGCTGTTTGCCCGCGATATTGGCTAAAATATCAATTCCACCTAGCTCCTTAACCGTAGTATCGACGAGTTGTTCACAGTATGCTTCATCCTTCAGATCACCTGGAATGGCGATTGCAGTACGACCCGCTTCCTGCACTAGCTTGAGCACCTGCTTTGCATCTTCCTCTTCCTCAGGCATATAAGATAGAACAACATCTGCCCCCTCGCGAGCAAAAGCAATAGCAACAGCACGACCTATACCACTGTCCGCTCCCGTAACTAACGCTTTACGTCCGGTCAGACGCCCGGTTCCTTTATAGGTATCTTCTCCTGTATCAGGTACTGGATTCATTTTCTTCTGCAGACCCGGCTCCTCTTGTTGCTGCTGAAATTCCGGTCCAGCCTTAGTGTACTGAGTGGTAGGATCTTGCATCGTATATTGGTTAGACATCGATCAATTCCTCCTTTATTTTTAGAAATACATTTTTATATTTTCCGAACTCTTTGTTATGTAAACACAACAAGCATGCCTCTAAACATTCGCCTTCGATAACACAGCCTTGAATAGTGCCACAAAAATACCCCAACCACCTGTCAAGGTGGCTAGGGTATCCCCCGCCTAAAAAGAATCCCGTTGTTCTCATTACGATAGCTTAAATAAATATATGGAAGCTCACTCGTTAGTTGGGGAACGCTCCGTATAGTATGGCGTATACATTAGATAAAGGAGTGATAAATCATGGGCATTTTTATATTCCTCTTTGTACTGTTAGCATTGCTTAATATCTTCTTTCCTCATTTGGGATGGTACATGCGCTATGGCTGGATGATGAAAGGCGATGTAGAGCCCAGTGATGCCTATTTATTAATGACTCGCCTCAGCAGTATAGTGGCACTTATTATCCTCGTTTTTATCTGGACTAGTTTCTGACACTTACCCTAACGCTCTTAGCACATCTTCAATCTTGCGCTGATGCGACAATACCCCGTAATTCATCCAGGCCATAAAATCCACCTCATATACACAGCGACTACGCACAGCGGGCAGACTGCGCCAAAGCGGTGTATCCAGCAGTTCCCGTCCTTCTCCTTCCTGTCGATCAAAGGTAATGAACAAATGATCTGCAGTCAGGCTCGCAAGCTCTTCTCTTGTTAGGCTCACCCGCTTCTGTCCACGGGTCAACTTCGGAACCAATTCATGGGGCTGCAAACCTAAATCATGATGGAGTACGCTACCTGTATAACCCAATTGCCCGCATCCATAGAGATTGATTCCGTAGGAAGATATTCTTAAGCATGCTACAGTCTGCCCTTGGACAGAACGGTTTAGCACTCGTTTGGCTTGCTGCGCCCGATGCTCATAATTGCCTATCACTTCCTGGACACGGTCCGTTCTGCCAAAGACGGCTGCTGCAGAAAATAACGTGGCACGCCAATCCTCCTGATGAAAAGGCAGCTTGAACAACGGAGCAATTTGGCTGCACTCATCCAGGTGCCAACGCTGAAAGCCATCATCCAGCAGGATCAGTTCGGGCATGTACTGGGAGAGCTCCTGCCAATCGCCAGTTGAAATATCAACCGCAGGCACATCGTTGAGGGACAGATACTCCTGCTTCCCCCACTGAGCGTGAGAATATTGCGCCACCGGTGTAATATCCAGAGCCAGCAGATAGTCTTCCAGAAAAGGAGCGAACACCCGCAGCCCTTCCTGATGGAAGCTTCTGTATTGGCCGGGCGTAACGCCCACCGATCTTTTGAAACGCCGGTTAAAATAATACTCATTGCTATATCCTACGGATAACGCGATATCATGCATACGGTCATTCGTAAGCAGCAACTGCTGCTGGGCCCTTTCAATACGAAGTCCGTTCAAATGCTCTAAGGGAATCCGCCCTGTCACTTCTTTAAAAATCTGTGTGTAGCGTGCACGTGTAACGCCTGCCACTTCAGCCAATTGATCGACGGTTATGGCGTGATTATAATGTTCCTGCATATAGCGGATGGAACGCTGCACCGCCTCATGGGCTCCTTTCATCTGGATGACAGAGGAATTTGCCCGCATGATCAGCAGCAGTAACTCTTGAAAGCGGGTATGGCCTGCGAACCATTCAATCTCTTCCGTACTTCTGCGACTATGATAGATAGCCTCAAGCAGTAGTGCACATTGTGAAAAAGGTCTGCAGCTTAGCGGACCAGACCGGAGAATTCCTTCTCTAGTCCCCTTTTCCATTCCACTCTGCTTACTTCCCCCGGTTTCGATTACTTCAAAAGTAAGCCTATAAAAGCTAAGTCCTCGCTCCTCGGCATTGATTCTGCTTATAAGCCCCGGTTCGAACAAGAACCCGACACCTTTTTCCAGGGGAAAACGCTTCTCCTCGGCTTCTAACCATCCCTGTCCTTCCGATACAATGATCAGGGTATGATCTTGAAACACTAAGGTCTGTCCGTTCACCGATAAGGATTGGGCTTCTATGTTAATCAAGCTATAGAATAGCCTCTTTTTATTGCTGTCTTGTAAATCTTCTGCCATTCTAGCGCCCTCCAATTGAGAACCATTTTCATTCACTTTACTATAGTTTAGAATAAAAAAGAAGGTCTATCAACTATGCTGATAGACCTTCTTTATGCTATTCCTTACGACGGCTACCGTTTTATTTCACCATAGCTTTCAGCAAGTCATCAAGCTTCATCGAATTGGCTGTGATGGCACCGGACTGCCAGTGGGAACGTTCCATTCTATAGACATTCCCGTTCTTCACCGCAGGCAGACTCTTCCACAATGGACCCTCAAGTATTTGAATCGCTTCCTGATTCCCTTCAGTATCCCAGCCCCCATTATCAGGGAACACAATAATATGATCCGCGTCGAGCTGAGGAATAAGCTCTTCAGAAATAACAGATTGATATTCGGTCATTTCTGCCGCCATAGGCACGGGTGTCAGCCCAAATTGATCATAAATCACACCGGTATAGCGGTTTTTAACACCGAATAGAGCAAAGGTTTTATCCGCTACGTTAAGCCGGATCACCGCTACTTTTTCCTGACCCAGGGCCTGTTGCAGCTTAGCTTTCCCCTCTGCCACCTTCTGATCATACGCTGCAAGGACGGATTCCGCCTTCTCCGGAATACCAAGGGCATCTGCAATAGCTGTAAGCATTTGTCTTGAGTCTTGCAACACCGACTCAGGTAGACGATAAGTTGGTGCTATCTTGGAATATAGTTCATACCTCGCCGCATCAGCGCCTCCGTCCACAATAATCAAATCGGGGTCTTTTTCCAATAATGCCTCCACGCTACCCGTGATATCGAATTCTGGCACATCCAGTTTTAAATAATCCTGTTTGCCCCAGCTTGGATGATACCACTGAACCACCGGGGTAATGCCCAATGCCTTCAAATAATCTTCTACATAGATCCCGGCTACCCGTTGCGGTTTAACTGGAATTTCAACATCCCCGAATTCCCCGGCAATCGTCCGGGTTGCACCCTCTTCTGCGGCATTTCCACTTCCTTCAGTTGGTGCGCTAGTGCTCGCTGAGGTAGATTCCTCTGCATTCTCTGTCTTAGCAACGTTTTCTTTCGCAGTATTGTTATTCGTTCCGCATGCTGCCAGCGCGGTGATTGCCATTATAAGTACCGCTGCCCACAAAAACTTCTGACCCCATCTTGCCATTGATCCCTTCACTCCTATGCTTTATTGTCATTGATTATCATTCTCAATAACCTTTATCACAATAGTAGCATGACTTTCATAGCTTTCAATGCACTTTCTCCGCAAAAAACTTATACAAACTATTTCTAGTTATTCTGCTCTATCATTATTTGGTAGGATTCTTCTTCTATTTAAAATAGGTCACCCTTTATTAACTTGATCGCAAAATTTCTTTTTTTACGATTGATTTATACGATGCTTTCGCTTACAATAAACTCATAAACGCGCGTTTATGAAAAGAGGGGAAACATGCGCAGCGAAGATATTGCTAAGTTGGCCGGGGTTTCCCGAAGTACGGTATCCCGCGTGATCAACAACTATTCCAATGTTCCTGAAGAAACCCGGGCTAAAGTGCTGCGGGTGATTGAGCAACATCAGTACGAACCGAACAGCTTTGCACGGGCTCTGGCCGGTAAGAAAACCGATACCATCGGATTGTTCGCCATCAGTATGAACGAGAAAGAGAACACTACCCGAATTTATCAGAACAATTACTTTGCACCATTCGTCGATGCCGTAGTCGACACGTCGAATGCCCGCGGATGTTACGTTCTGATTCATACGGTATACTCTCCGGACGATTTTCTGAAGGTAAAACAAGCTTTTCTGCAAAAACGGATTGACGGTGGTATAATTGTCGGCACTCAGAAGGATATTAATATCGTCCGCGAAATGGTGGGACTCGATTCTCCGCTTGTACTGATTGATTATGATATCTCAGAGATTATGTCGGAGCATCTTGACCGCAATCATCTGGCCATTGTGAACTCCAAAGATTACGAGGGCACCACAGAAGTGATTGAACATTTAATCTCCCTAGGCCATCAAGAGATCGGCATCATCTGCGGGCAAATGAATACGTACTCTGGTCGAGAACGCTACACGGCCTATGAGGATACGCTAAAAAAACATGGTCTGCCTATGAATGAGAAGTTTATCCTAAAGGGTGATTTTCTGAAAGAGACGGCTTATGAAGAGGTCAAGAAGCTGCTTGCTTCTGGTGAACCTTTGCCGACTGCCTTCTTCTCTTCCAACGATGACATGGCTATTTCAGCGATGGAAGCGTTCTCCGAACACGGAATCATTGTCCCTGAGGATATCTCTATTGCTGGTTTTGATGACATTCAGCTGGCATCCCGTATTCAGCCTAAGCTGACCTCTGTACGCTTGCCGATTTATGAAATGTCCAAGGCTGCAGTGGAAAAAGTAATCGAGCTGTGTGATTCGCAGCAGCCGACTTTCAGCACGATCAGCTTTCCAGCTCGTTTAGTGGAGAGAGATTCCTGTCAACCGCCGAAGAAGTAGCACAGATTCATCATTCACTGAAGAATACATATTTTTCTGTGAAGCTGCTATCATTGGTTCTCGAAATCACTGCCTAATACTATCTTTTAGAAACAACGGAAAGAATCCCTTCCCTCGAGGGAATTTTTCCTGAAACTTATAAACGCGCGTTCACAATCGAAAGGAGACTTTCTCACATGAAATTCGGTACCTTTGACGACACTCGTAAAGAGTATGTAATTAACACACCAAAAACACCTTACCCTTGGATTAACTACCTTGGTAATGAACAATTTTTCGGACTTATTTCTAATACTGCTGGTGGCTATACCTTCTATAGAGACGCTCGTCTCAGAAGATTGACCCGTTACCGTTACAACAATATCCCAATGGATGCTGGCGGCCGTTACTACTATCTTTATGATGATGGTGATTTCTGGACTCCAGGCTGGATGCCAGTAAAACGTGATCTGGACTTCTACGAATGCCGTCACGGTCTTGGCTACACTTCCATTACTGGTGAACGCAACGGCATCTCTGTAAACCAGCTTGCTTTTGTACCTATGGGTCATAATGCTGAGGTACATCGTCTTGTAGTGAAAAACACGGGTTCCGCGAAGAAATCCGTTAAGCTATTCTCTTTTGCAGAATTCTGTCTTTGGAATGCACAAGATGATATGACTAACTTCCAACGCAATCTCAGCACTGGTGAGGTTGAAGTGAAGGGTTCTGTTATCTATCACAAAACAGAATACCGTGAGCGCAGAAACCACTACGCTTTCTACTCTGTTAACAAAGAAATCGCCGGCTTTGATACTGACCGCGAAGCTTTCGTAGGGATGTACAATGGTCTGGAAAGCCCGCAAGCTGTTGCTGCAGGTGAACCAACTAACTCCGTAGCGAGCGGCTGGTCCCCTATCGGATCGCACGCCCTGAACATTACTCTGGAGCCAGGCGAAGAGCAAAGCTTCATCTTTGTCCTTGGTTACATTGAAAACCCAGAAGAAGACAAATGGGAATCTCTGAACGTAATCAACAAAAAACCAGCAGAGGCTATGATCGAGCAATTTGCTACAGACGCTCAAGTGGACGCCGCTTTGGCTGCACTGGCTGCACACTGGGATAACCTGTTGTCCAAATATCAAATCCAAAGTGGCGACGACAAGTTGAACCGTATGGTTAACATCTGGAATCCATATCAATGTATGGTTACCTTCAACATGTCCCGCTCCGCTTCTTACTTTGAATCCGGTATTGGCCGTGGTATGGGCTTCCGCGACTCAAACCAAGACTTGCTCGGATTTGTACACCAAATTCCTGAACGTGCTAAAGAACGTATTCTCGATATCGCCGCTACACAATTTGAAGACGGCAGTGCCTATCACCAATACCAGCCGCTCACCAAAAAAGGTAACAATGAAGTCGGTACCGGCTTTAATGATGACCCGCTTTGGTTGATCCTTGGCACAGCTGCTTACATCAAAGAAACTGGCGACACATCGATTCTTGATGAGCAGGTTCCTTTTGACAGCAATCCGGATAACACAGCTACTCTGTTTGAGCACTTGAAACGCTCCTTCGAGCATGTAACTAACAATCTCGGACCTCACGGCTTGCCGCTGATCGGCCGTGCAGACTGGAATGACTGCTTGAACCTGAACTGCTTCTCTACAGAGCCGGGCGAATCTTTCCAAACTACTGCCAACATCGAAGGCCGCGTAGCGGAATCCGTATTTATCGCGGGTCTGTTCGTCTTCGTTGGACCGGACTATGCAGAAATCTGCCGGATGCGCGGACTTAATGATGTAGCTACGGATGCAGAAGCTAAGATTGACAACATGCGTGAAATCACACTGACTCACGGTTTCGATGGTGACTGGTTCCTGCGCGCTTATGACCACTATGGCGACAAGATCGGTTCCAAAGAAAACGAAGAAGGTAAAATCTTCATCGAACCACAAGGTATCTGTGTTATGGCCGGTATCGGTGTGGAAGATGGTCAAGCTGAAAAAGCTCTGACTTCCGTGCAAGAGCATTTGGATACTAAATACGGTATCGTATTGCAACAGCCACCATATTCCAAGTACTATCTGAACCTGGGTGAAATTTCTACGTACCCTCCGGGCTACAAAGAAAATGCTGGTATTTTCTGCCACAATAACCCTTGGATCATGATCGCTGAAACAGTACTTGGACATGGTGACAGAGCGTTTGAAATTTACGCTAAAATTGCTCCTGCTTACTTGGAGGACATCAGCGAAATTCACCGTACTGAACCTTATGTATACTCGCAAATGATCGCAGGTAAAGATGCCGTTCGCCACGGGGAAGCTAAAAACTCCTGGTTAACTGGTACTGCTGCTTGGAACTATGTAGCGATTACACAATCTATCCTTGGTATTCAAGCGGACTTCAATGGTCTGAAGATCGATCCTTGTATTCCTACAGAGTGGGACAGCTTTGAAATCACCCGTGTCTTCCGTGGAGATACTTATGTGATTCAAATCAAGAACCCGAACCATGTATCCAAAGGTGTAGCTAGTCTTACCTTGGATGGCGCAGCTGTAGAAGGTAACATCATCACTCCTGTTGGAGACGGCGCTGTACACCAAGTAGTTGTAGAACTGGGTTAATATAAAAAATCCGCTCAATCGTTCAAACGAACGGTTGAGCGGATCTAAAATTAACATTAGATGCCCCCTGAAGGATTCAGGGGGCATCTTTTTTTTACCCTTCCACAATATCCGCTCTTAAATCACTCGCAACCTCAAGCATTCTAGGAATCACGGCTTCATTGGCGCCAGAAACATAAATATCGCCCTGATAATGTCTAAATGGGATTGTTGTATCACCATAGCTCCACATAAAGAAATCTCCCTCAATGGACATGGTAGTGGCACCTGTTACTGTAAAAACTGATGTATAGGTGAAATCAGGTTTGGATGCGAAATATTGCTTACACTCTTCTAAAGATAGGGTTGTTGCTGAATCTCCATCATTCTGCATTGCTCTTGTCATCCGATAACGTTTACTCATTGTGATGCCTCCATTATTATCTTTAAAATGATCAGTTGCCTTATCCAGATCAAATATAGCATACAATGAAGGGCAAATCCCATTCCATTTCTAAGTCAAAAATGTTAATATAGCCGTTTTTCATAGCTTTCTTTTAGTGATTTCGAGATATCCTCTGGAGTAACTCCAAGTTTGCGGGCATGCTGCGCCAGTATTTTTGATGGATTAGGCAACACTTCTTTCGCAAGCCAATGATCGTCATCCCACAAATGTGACCGCTTAAAGGCTTTTGCACAATGCATATAACATTCTTCAACTTCCACGCCAATTCCAATGACCGGGACTTTACCATGCGCTTCCATAGGTTTCAATATTTCTTCATCCTTAACTATACTCGCGTGCCCATTTATTCTTAATGTTTCTTCAAGTCCGGGAATGATGAATATCAAACCGACTTTTGGGTTCTCAAGTATATTCCGCAAAGAATCAAACCGTCTGTTCCCAGGGCGTTCAGGGATCACTAAATGTTTATCATCCAACACGTGAACAAAACCTTCTGCGTCCCCGCGCGGAGAGACATCACAAGCACCGGACGAACCGCTTGTAGCCATAAAAAGCATTGGGGATTTTGAGATATAATCACGGCAATGATGATCTATAAAAGTTATGGTTTTGTTGTTAACCAATTCGCTTGGGTACCCAAATAAAGACCTTAACTCTTCTTCTGACTCTATAACTTTTTCGAAAAAGTTTGGCTTCATACTTCTCCCCCTCTCAACTTAATAAGCCCCAATGTTCTTATTTTTGCTCAAATATCCGCTTAATAATTGGGCGAAATTTTTTCTTGCTGTCTCATCCGATAACTTCCCATAAGTGCCATACAGATTATCCGCATGATATCTTGGAAACACATGTAGATGATAATGCCATACATCTTGGCTGCCATCCGGCTCATTATGTTGTCTAGAAGAAACGCCATCACATTTATAAACTTCTTTAAGTCCTCTAGCAACTTCAATCTCCAGCTCATGTATCCGGTTTGAAATTTCAACATCCAATGTGTAAATATTCTCGATATGCTGATTAGGGATGATTAGAACATGCCCTTCATTATTCGGATACCAATGAGAAGCAATAAAAGCCGTTATGTAATGATCTTGATAAATAATATCCGCTTGCTTAGAACGCACATGTTCATTTTCAATGCCCGAAACCAACAAACAAAAGGGACAAGTATAACCCTCTGGAGCATGATTATAAATATAGTCCGCCTCCACTGTTATAGGATTTAAGAATATTTCTATGTTTCTTCTAATTTCGCCATTTCGCGTGTGTTCTCCTTTTTGCAAAAAGAAAAGGACAGACTGTAAATTACAGCTGTCCCCCTTGGAAAATACTGATAAAACACATTCATTCCCGAGATCTATGTCTACCGATAACTTAAACGCTGGCTTCCGGAATCCATACCTTCATTTCACCACTGCCACGATTTCCCCATAAGTAATACGGAACCGCCTTAACCTTAACGGTTTGAACTGGTGCTTTGACTCTGCTGTAAAGCTCACCATTCCAGCCCTCTTTATCTGCACGCAGCCCCTCTGCCTCGACAACAACAGCGCCGCCGAGCAATGTCTCATCAAAAGCCGCAGTAAGTTCACTGCCTTCTTTTAAAGAAATTGAGCTTAAAGGCTCACCATTATCTATACTTTCAAGGCAATACACAAGAGGTCCACGCTGAATCGTTACTTTTTGAGCATCTGCACGCAAATTCGGATGTGCGTAGATACGATGTGCCTCCATAGGGTCATGCACTTCGATTACATCTCCTGCTCTCCACAGTCTCCGGATAACGAGGTATCCCTGCTCGATGTTCTCAGCAGTATTCATTGTTTCACCGTTGACTCTGATCTCCATACCTTGGCTCCAAGATGGAATCCGCAAGGCAATCCCAAACTCTGCTTCCGCTGCAGGATTAATCTTCAACGAGACTGTACCTTCCCATGGATAGTTACTCTCTTGCTGAATTGCAACATCTGTTCCACCCAGCTTTGTTGTCAGCTCACTGCCAATATACAAATTCGTATAGAGCGTATCACCATGGATCGTATAGATATATTGATTAAGCGAAGTCAGCAGACGCGCCACATTTGGAGGACAGCAAGCGCAGCCAAACCAGCCTTGACGCTCGGACTTCACATGATGTTTATCTGGGTTGCAGCTACATGCCTTAGGCCATACTTCCAGTGGATTTACATAAAAATAGTGCTTACCATCCTGTGCCATCGAACCCAACACATTGTTATAAAGCGCCCGCTCCATGACATCGGCATAACGTGCATCCGGCGATATTCTCAGCATCCGTTGTGCAAAAAAGATCAACCCAATAGATGCACAAGTCTCTGCGTACACCGAATCGTTAGGCAGATCATAATCGAAGGTGAAAGCCTCACCCCGATGCGTAGATCCGATCCCGCCAGTAATGTACATTTGCTTAGTAGTGATGTTATTCCACAGTCTCTCGCATGCTTCGCGAAGGGTATCATCTCCCGTAAGTGCGGCTAGATCAGCCATAGCAGTATACATATAAACCGCACGCACAGCGTGTCCTACAGCCACTTCCTGTTCTCTTACCGGAAGATGACTTTGGTAATATTTTAAATCTAAATTCTCCTTCTGACCTGTGAAAAAATTGATACTCCCCAGATTATCCCATTGTTGCTTTAAGAAATTCGGCTGTTGACCTCGCTCATTAATAAAAAAGCTGCTGAGCTTCAAATACCGCTCCTCACCTGTGAGCCGATACAACTTAACGAGCGCAAGCTCAATCTCCTGATGACCATCATATCCCCGCATTTTTCCTTCTTCCGGACCAAACACAGAATCGATATGATCAACCATTCGGCACATGATGTCGAGCAGTTTTCTTTTGCCTGTAGCTTCATAGTAAGAAACGGCGGCTTCAATGAAATGCCCAGCACAGTACAGCTCGTGGCAATCGTTCAGATTAGTCCAGCGTTTGCCGGGTTCTTTTATCGTAAAATAAGTATTTAAGTACCCGTCTTCCTGCTGCGCTTCTCCAACGAGGTCAATCACTTCATCCGCTTGACGCTCCAGCTCGGGATCACGTTTGATGCTTAAGGAATAACCTACGGCCTCCAGCCACTTGGCTACATCACTGTCTTGAAAAACCCAGCCGTAAAATTCGCCGCTCTTCCGGCCCGCAGCAATCTCAAAGTTAGCAATGGCATGACTGGGCTCAGCTCCCGCTGCTTTGTCGTGCAATGCCTCATATTGATACGGGATTACAACATCCTGTACCAGCTTTATATAACTTCCCCAGAAATCATCTTTAATGCTAACGGATTGATCTTTTACAACTTGCTGATCCTGGATCGTTTTATTCATCATCATCTTCCCCTTAGCCTTATTTTATACTCGCTAATTACAATTATAGAGCGTACAATAGATAAAAACTATAATCAGAAGCAACCCCTTTTTTGTACTATTTCACACTCCTATTTCCAAGGACAATTTGAGCTCGGACTACGATAAAAAGAGAGGTAGAACACAGTGAGTCCTTCCTATGTACATTTCGCAGCGCCGCCTTTTCCATATTTTCTGGAATGCAATCACACTGTTTATCAACCCGGAGAGCAGCATCCAAATAGAAGCCATATCGGCTTATTTGATCTGATTATTGTAGAGCAAGGTTGCCTATTTATCGGTGAAGAGCATAATCAATGGGAGGTTGCGGCTGGGCATACGCTGCTTCTGCTGCCTGACCGCTATCATTATTCCGTTAAGTCTTGCGAGGAGCTGACTTCGTTTATTTGGATTCATTTTCATACCCTCGCAGATTGGTCAAGCTCTGAAGGCGAGCCTGTGTATATCAACCGAGAGACACATTTCCGGCAGTTTCTTACTCATCCATATACCATTCGCATCCCGCAGTTTGGTCCCCTTCCTGATCCCTTTAAACGGAGTGGACAAGCTGAGAAGCTTTTACAGCTGTCCACTGGAAGACGTTCCAGTGCAGTTTGGGAGCAGCAAAGGATTTTTGAAGAAATGCTGCGGATGATGGATCTAGCGCAGCATGATACTTCAGAAAGTCATGCGGTAGAGATTGCCGAGAAGACAGAGACTTATATCCGCAATCATTATGCGGAGCCTCTCTCCAATGCCTCTCTGGCGGATGCGCTGCATTTTCATTATAACTACCTTGCCCGCTGCATGAAACGCGTATATGGACTGACTCCGATGGAGTATTTAACGGATTACCGTTTGGAACAGGCCAAGCTGCTTCTGCTTAAGACAGAGATGCCTATAGCTGCGATCGCAGAACGTATCGGTTTCGAGAGCACCGCCTACTTCTCTCGTCGCTTTACTCAGCAGATCGGAATCTCTCCGCTTCGCTTCCGCAAGCGGTATTCCCGATAACAGCAAAAACAGCACGTCTCATAATGGAGGCGTGCTGTTTTCGTTGTTAATGCGATGCTGTAGCTTTCTTGTGGGAGGCTGGCTTTCTTCTGTGCTGCTGGCTTACGTGATCAGCTTTGGATTAATTGGACGCGAGATGCTCCTCTAGCTCGGAGAAACTTAGGTAACTATTGTGATGGAGCAGTACTCCGATTGGCACATTTATTGTGTACCCGTGATCCGTCCTAAATCCTTCTGCTGCTCTTACTTCTTACTTCTTGCTTCTTGCTTCTTGCTTCTTGCTTCTTGCTTCTTGCTTCTTGCTTCTTGCAATAATTTTACCAGTTTACCTTCCTAGGCGTGGCGCACTCATACTTACCATAGGTCAACGCTGATTATGCGGCTCGACCCTCCAAAGCTTATCAGCAAGTAACTCACCGTATAGCCATCACACTACTCTCTGTATCCCCCGGAGACGCGTCTGCTTAATCATCCATTCATAGCACTCCCCGTTGCGGACCGGATTGCAGCTATTTCAGCATATGGGTTCATTTTGCGAAGGTTTCGGACTGTATAGTCCTTATTGCCCTTGATTTGCGCAGAAAAGGAGCACATTTGAGCGAATAGCTGCAACTGAGTCCGATAGTGTGACAAAACGAGCGGAATCATGGAAATAAGAGCAACTGAGTCCGAACAGTTGCTAAAAAGAACACTGCCTGCCGCATTTGATCCTAAACGTGCTACCTATTGTTTAAACTAGCTGTCTGGAGCTCAACCTAGCTACACTGTGCGGAATTATCTACCTATAGCTCAACCTATCTACACCGTGCGGAATTAGCTACCTATGGCTTAACCTAGCTACTCGTGCGCAGAATTTGTTACCTGTTGCATAACCTAGCTGTCTACGTCTCGAAATCAGCTACCTTTTGCTCGATCTTGATCGTATCGGACCGTATTGCACCTATTTGTGATTTTCGGCCCATTTTGCGGCAGTTTCGGACTGTACGACTCTTATTACCCTTGATTTGCGCAGAAAAGGAGCGCATTTGAGCGAATAGCTGCAACTGAGTCCGATAGTGTGACAAAACGAGCGGAATCATGGAAATAAGGGCAACTGAGTCCGAACAGTTGCTAAAAAGAACACTGCCTGCCGCATTTGATCCTAAACGTGCTACCCATTGTTTAAACTAGCTGTCTAGGGCTCAACCTATCTACTCCGTGCGGAATTAGCTACCTATGGCTTAATCTAGCTACTCCGTGCGCAGAATTTGTTACCTGTTGCATAACCTAGCTGTCTACGTCTCGAAATCAGCTACCTTTTGCTCGATCTTGATCGTATCGGACCCTATTGCACCTATTTGTGATTTTCCGCCCATTTTTCGAAAGTTTCGGACTGTATAGCTCTTATTGCCCATAATTTGCCCGCAATTGGACCATATTTGTGGGAATAGCTGCAACTGGGTCCGTTAGCTCGAAAAAATGCCTTGAATCTACCTAATAGGGTCTCCTGGGTCCGCATGATTAGGCCCGAAATCATTTTTTTTGCTTCACTGCAATTTTTTGGAAGTGACAAGCATATTTATAAGACATGCCTTTAATGTGGAGATGTTAAATATGCAGTCATTATTAAGATACGCGATCATCCTGATCGGAAGCTTGCTCATTGCAGCAGCAACTAATTTTTTTCTTGTCCCATATAAAATCCTAGATGGGGGAATAATAGGAATAGCCCTCATCATCAATTATTTATCCGATGCCAAAATCGGTATAGCTGTCCTTCTCTGCAGCTTTCCGATTTTCCTGTTAGCCTGGCTGAAGGAACGCGATATCTTTTTCAATAGTGTATTAGGTTTATTGACCTCATCGTTTCTGATTGAGCTTCTCGGTCCTTTGCAGTACCACTTTCTGTATTATTTTGAGTTCGGCTCCATTTCCAGCGCCATTATTGGCGGTTTTTTAATGGGAACGGGTCTTGGGCTTATGCTGCGGTTCAAAGCCAGTACAGGCGGAACGGATCTGCTTGCTCAATATATCAAAAGGTATCTCCCGCTTAATCTTGGACTCATCATTTTTTTGACAGATTTCATAATTATCGGCGCGGGGGGACTCCTGATTTCCAAAGAAACCTTCTTCCACTCCATCCTCACGATTATCGCTGGGGGTGTGGCCACAGGTCTCTGCACCTTGGAGACTGAAGAGAAATGGAAAAAAATATGAATATACACGATCATATGTTCGTATTATAATAATAAGAAAATCATCTACCGTATCTCTACCTCACCTGGAGAGTGTGAATCTATGAATAAAGAGCGTGTTATTTTGTTATCCGATTGTCAGAGCTTTTACGCCTCCGTGGAGAAGGCCTCTAATCCGCAATATAGCAACAAACCGCTTATTGTCGCCGGAGATCCGGCTAGACGAAGCGGGATTGTGCTTGCCGCTTGTCCGTTAGCCAAATCTTTTGGCATTACTACCGCCGAGACCTTGAAGGAAGCACTCGCGAAATGCCCCGAAGTAATCGTCGTCAGACCACATATGCAGCAATATATCGATGTTTCCTCCCAAATCACGGACATTCTACGCAAATTCAGTGACCTCGTAGAACCTTATTCCATCGATGAGCAGTTTATTGATATCACCGGCAGCCTCAGCTTATTCGGAAGCCCAAGACAGATCGCTGCGACCATTCAGGACTTAATCCGCAGAAATACAGGTGTGCGCGCACGTATCGGTATAGGTTATTCCAAGGTTACCGCCAAAATGGCTTGCGACCTGTGGGCCAAGAAGAACCCGGAAGGTCTATTTACTCTCACTCAGGAAGAGCTTCCAGATGTACTTTGGCCGCTGCCCATTAGTGAGTTGTTTATGGTAGGCCGCCGCATGTCCGCGCACTTCCAAAGCATGGGCCTCACAACGATAGGCCATTTGGCACAGATGCCGCTAAGCGAGCTGAAATGGCGCATGCGGGAGAAATTCCATAAAAAATGCGATATCGATGCCGAGCTGTATTGGCGAATTGCCAATGGCATCGACGATAGCCCTGTAAGTCCCGCTACCTATGAAGTAGCACCCAAGAGCGTCGGGCACCAAATGACACTGCCACGGGATTACTATACACTGCAAGAGATCAAGACCATCATTCTGGAGCTCTCAGAGCTGGTGTGCAGGCGCAGCCGCAAACTAAAGGTGCATGGTGCAGTCGTGTCTGTTGGCTGCCAAGGCGCCAGCTTTGATGACCCCAGCGGCTTCTCGAGGCAGACTACGATGAGCGATCCTACGAATGCAACCCAGCTGGTATACGAGGCCGCCCTCGCTCTTTTCAAACAGCATTGGGAAGGTCAGCCTGTGCGCCGAATTCATCTAAGCCTGTCCAATCTGTCTGACGAAAGCCAATATCAGCTAACCTTATTTGAGTCGCGCCCCCGCTACCGCGAGCTCGAACGGGCCACTGATGCGCTGAAGAATAAATACGGAGAATCGATCATTGGACGCGCCGCATCGTTCACAGATGCCGGACAACTTAAGGACAGATCCGGAAAAATTGGCGGGCACTATAAATAAACAGTGCATCTTTATACATTTTATTTCTTAAACTATATTAAAATATATCCCATATCGTTTATAATGCTATATTGAGGTTGTTATTTTCACACAATGAAGCGACAATCATAAGTATATACACATAGATATGTAACATTCCAGGGGAGGACCGGAGAAGTTGGAAAGCACGAGCAACACTAACACTACCTATTATGAAATCGTTGATCTCTGTCTTCTTGCTGGCAAGATCATGCTGCAAAACGGTGCAGAAACCTACAGAGTAGAAGATACAATGACACGTATGGCTGCTTCTCTCGGTTTTCCAGGGGCACACAGTTATGTGACGCCAACCGTTATTATGTTCACCACAAATAGAACGGAACCCGTTAAGTTATATCGGATTGCCGAGCGAACCACAGATCTGCAGAAAGTCTCGGAGGTTAATGATATCTCGCGGCGTCTGAACGAGCGTCAGATTACAGCCGAGGAAGCTCGGACACGATTAGGAGAGGTCGATGATGCCGCACATGCGTATCCGGTATGGCTGCAAATCATAGCTGCGGCACTTACCGGCGCTTGCTTCACCGTTATGTTTAAAGGCAGCTTGTGGGATGCTCTCCCCGCATTGCCGATTTCCGGGTTAGGTTATGCTGCGGTTATCTACCTGCATCGTCTTGTGCAGACTAGATTTTTTGCAGAGTTCTCTGCTTCCTTCCTGATCGGACTTCTAGCCTTCTATTCTGTAAAGCTGGGTATAGGTCAAGAAATGGACAAAATCATCATCGGCTCCGTGATGCCTCTAGTACCCGGTCTACTCATTACAAATGCCGTTCGTGATCTGATGGCCGGTCATCTGGTCTCAGGCATATCCAAAGGAGCCGATGCCTTTCTAACTGCTTTTGCAATCGGTACAGGCATTGGGCTTGTACTATCACTATTTTAATTCTCCATGTGAAAGAGGTTAGCCCTTCATGATTTTGCAACTTATAACCAGTTTTATCGCCGCGGCAACCTTCTGTATTTTATTTAATGCGCCTAAGCGCGCTCTACTGCAGTGTGGTTTTGCTGGAATGGTAGGCTGGATGGTGTATGTGATCCTTGATGTAGAGTGTGGGCCTGTTGTTGCTACGTTTGCAGCTACTGTAGTTGTGGGCATCGTCAGCCAGTTGTTTGCCCGATCCTTCAAAATGCCGGTTATTATTTTTAGTGTAGGCGGTATTATCCCACTTGTTCCGGGTGGCCTTGCTTACGATGCTATGCGCAGATTTGTGGAAGAAAACTATAATCTGGCTGTAGAAATCGCTGTTCGGGCATTAATGCTCTCTGGCGCAATTGCAGCTGGACTTGTACTGAGTGAAGTTATCGGACAAATGTTCCGCCGGCGTGCAAGCAAAGCATAATCTTCATACAACCAACGTCATCTCATAGATTCAAAAAAAAGAAATCGTCTCTTGGTATAATGAGGATCATCCGTCCCTCTTCCAAGAAGCGATTTCTTTGTTTACTGTCCTATCTACACAAGTACTGCTACAGGTTCGACCTCCGAATCAATACTATTGATCCGGTTATTTTTAATCCAAGAAAGTCCTACGGTACCCTCACCCGCATGAACAGCCACGGCAGGAATGTAAGTCATAATCTCCGTACGTAAATCAGGTGCCATCTCTTTGATGTCTTCTTCTAGCTTCAGCGCCATTTCTAAATTATTGGAATGCATGATGCACACATCGCTAACAAGTCCAGCATCCTGTTTAAAGATATCTAACAGCGCCTGCTTCGTCTTCTTCATCGTACGGATTTTTTCCACAACAATGACCTTACCCTCGTCAAAACGCAGCAGCAAATTTATCCGCAATAATTGACTAAGCACTACCTGTGTACCAGAAACACGCCCACTACGGTGAAGCTGGGACAAGCTTGCAGGGATTAAGTAGAAGGACATATTTTGAATGATATTCTCTATCTTTTCTTTAATTTCTAGGGCAGTAAAGCCCATCTTGTGCCAATGAATACCTCGCGTGATCATTTCCCGAATCGGATAAGCGCCAACCTTGGAATCAATTCCAATAACATTAGCTTCCGCTATCTCAGCACCTTGCATGGAAGCATTGTATGTTCCGCTAAGCCCTGTCGAAAGATGCACAGCAATAATCTCGTCATATTCTTCCTTCAACCGTTCGTATAACTCGATAAACTCACCGATTGGCGGCTGTGAGCTGCCTACTTGATCATGCTGACGCATTTTCTCATAGAACTCATCGATCGTAATATCTATATTTTCTTTATAACACTCGTTGTTAATAATCAGACGTAAAGGAACAATATACACATGGTTGTTCTTGGCGAACTCAGGATCGATTGTACATGTACTGTCGGTTACCCAGGCAATTGATTTCATGGTCACTTGTCACTTCTCTCTTTCATGAAAGGAATAGTAGAATGTTTGAAGAGACAAGGGCCACTAAACCTTCTCGGCCAATGAATCACTCTCTCATCCTGTACAATCAACATACGAATAGACCAGCGGTTTAGGAAGTCCTCGTGCGTATTCGTAAATTATACAAGATAACGAGCGATAAGATAGGCAAAACAGGACGATAATGCAAATTTTATTCATCTTTTTTCAACTTTATTCGACATTATTTCACATTATGTATGACGAATATACCTATCCTAATAGAGCCACTTCATGTTATGTAAAAGCCTAACCACAGCAAAAATATCCCCGTCCCCGCCCTCACCGTTCTTACATAAATCAGCGCTTGGTAGTTACATTAATAGGTACTCTTTACAGTTGTTACAGTACGGGGCTAAGTTATGATTTGGTCAGATTTGGCCCGGCATCTGTCAATTTGTCCAACTTTCCCTGTTGGCGGGTTGCGCTCGCCTTTATGAAGATCAGTTACCTTCTGCTGTGATAAAGCTTAGCTTATTACGGTGTAAGTAAGTCTACCGTCCAGTTTTTCTCCTGAATTTTAAAATCCAACTCCCGATAAGACTTAGACAGTTCATCAATCTGCTTCTGAATCTGGGCGACATCCACCGTTCTCTGGAAACGAACCTCAGAGCGGCTGTACCGATCCTGAGTGATCGATGCTTGCTCAAGCAAATCGCTAAAAAGCTTCCGCAGCTGAAGCATTTTATCCCGTTCGGCTAGGGCATCGGCAATACTCCACTTCTCATTGAAGGCCACAGATGAATTCGTTCGATTAATTGCTCGAATCAAAATCGTCTGCTCGTTAACAGCTATTTCCAGCTCACGCAAAAGAGCCTCCGGCTGCTCTGCCGGTTCTTCCCCTTCCTGCACCTTAACGACCCGATCGAGCCGCTGCTTTAGCTGCGCGATTTTACGAGTAAGATCACTTCGGTTCACTAATGCTTCCGCAAGTTTCATATTTGAGTTCCCCCTAAGATTTTCTGATAGCTGGCGATATCCAGTCTTCGACCAAATTTACAGCCAATCTCCTTGAAGTAGGCGCATTGTTCATATCCATTCTTTGAGAAAAGCTGGCGACTGCGTTCATTCTCTGCGCAAACGGTAGCTACTAACACATGGAAATCCAGTTCGGCAGCTCTCTCTTCAATAAAGCGTAAGGCATGCTGTCCTATTCTTTTACCCACACAAGCCAGTTTCAAATACACGCTGATCTCCCCAGAGCTATCATAAGCCGGCTTACTCTTATGTCTAGCAATCAGAACATAGCCCTGAATAACATTGTCCCAGGATAATATAACGTATGATTTAAACCGCGGATCATCATTCATCACTGATTGCCGCATTTCGTCCAAACTTAAAGGCTCGGTATGAAAAGAAACCGTAGTGTTCAGCACGTAATAGTTATAAATATCGAGTACATCCGACAGATGCTCTTCGCGAATTTCAGTGAATAACAAACTTTCTCCCATTACTTTGTTCAACACAGCTAATCCTCCCAAATGGATGTTTCCAAATGATCGACGAACTTGCGTAATTTACCGGCTAGCTTGCGGTTAATGGTTCCATCCTGGTACATTTGCTGGACCTTATCCCGTTGCTCCTGAATAGCTTTCAGTTTCAATTCCAGCTTTTGATCATCAACAAGACCATCTTTAGTCCAGCCTTGTCCCTGCTGGAGGCGTGAGATCAGCTTTTCGTAACTGTCTGCGACCTTCTCAGCTGCTTTACGGTTGTTCTCATTCTTACTTGCATTAATAGCAGCAATCGCTGCATGAGACATAGAGATCTTAGCTTTTCTGGCACACTCAGCCTGTTGCAGCATCAGTTGACTAGCTTCCCCTTCATTCTGGCCAGAGAACATCCCCGCAAACAGCCGTCTAATCTCCGTAATGGAGATTCTGATCTGAGAGTTTAGACTTCTGGCTAGAAAGACTTCACTATGATCCAAGAATTCTTCCATCTTCAGCGCCACTGAGGCAGGAATCTCATTGTTGGCCAGCAATTGGCTCAGCTCTTTGCGTTCGGCATGCAGACCCACAATCCTTGCTTCAACCCCAAGTCGGCGGAAGTTCTCCAATGCGGGGTCATTCGCCTGATCTTCGCGGTTAAGACTATAAACTTTTTCTTTAAACTCACTCAAAGCTGGCAATGCAGATTCCTTGCTCTCTTCTGTCATCATACTTTGAAGCAAGGTTATCCCGGCGGCAACAACCTTAGATTTGGCCGCCTGCTCAACCTCAGTATCACCCGGTTCAGCAACCGGCTCTTCTTTACCTGCGAGAATTGGTAAAAAGATACTAGCGATCAGCAGTGACATCAGAATCACACCCGCAGCGATAAAGATAATTAGATCACGTTCAGGAAAAGGTGAGCCATCCCCTAACACAAAAGGAATCGAGAAGGCACCGGCTAAAGTAACCGCGCCTCGCACTCCTGAAATTGTCAGGATTAGCATAGACTTAATAGACGACTTTTCCATTTTTTGCAGGCCGGCGCCAGCCAGGGAGAACACATACACCCATATAAAACGCAGCACAAAAAGCAGCAACGTTATCGCTAATACATAACCAATCACCATAAGATTGTCCACAGCTGTATCCCGGTAGATCACTTCAATAACATCTGGAATCGACAACCCGAGAATAAGGAAGACCAAGCCATTCAAGATGTAGAGCAGCACAGACCATGTGCTGGCGGACACCAGCTGTAGCTTATACTGTGGCGAAACTGCACGGTCCTTCTCGACCGCATGAATTATGCCTGCTGCAACCACAGCTAAAATACCGGATACCCCAATTTCTTCACTAATCAGATACACAATGAAAGGAGTCAGGATTTGCAGCAGCACATGCACTGTGATGTCCTCCATCCCCAGTCTGCGAATAAATACGCTGAACCGAATCAGGAGGAACGCGAGTATTGCTCCGACAATTAGTCCACCTAGAGCAATAATCACAAAGCTAATGGAGGCTTTCGGCAAAGAAAATATGCCTGTAACAGCTGCTGCAATAGCGAAGTTAAACGCAACAAGACCAGAGGCATCATTCATCAATGATTCACCCTCTAGAATACGATGAATACTCTTGGGAAGATGTACTCTCCCAGCGATTGCGCTTACCGCCACAGCATCTGTCGGCGATAAGATCGCTGCCAGCGCAAAAGCAGCTGCGAGTGGAATGGTGGGGATCATCCAGTTAATGGAATATCCAGCGATAAGCACTGTAGCAAATACCAAGCCTAGTGCCAGCATTAAGATTGGAGCACGCAGGTTCCATAACTCATTTCTTGGTGTTCGCTTTCCGTCATTGAACAAAAGCGGCGCAATAAATAACACGAAAAACAACTCTGGCTCCAGTGACATATGTATACCCAAAGGCAATAGTACGACCACTACACCCAAGCCAATTTGTATTAAGGGTATCGGCACGAAGGGAATGAATCGGTTTATGATGTTGGATATTGCGATAAGCCCAAGTAGGACGAGTACAACTAGAAATGTCTCCAAACCACATCAACTCCCTTTTTTTTATTTGATTATTATATCGCAAAGCTTTAGGCAAGGGCAAAATCTAGCAAAAGATTCTCAATAATAAAATCCCCTACAAATTCCACAAAAATTCCATCAGGTATATATTGACATAAATATTTATTTGTGTTATAATAAAATATTTACCTATTGTGTTCGTTTATAGTTTTGAGTAATATATGCATTAGCCTCACGGCGTCGCTCTTATTATCAATCACGGAGGGATATTATGTACATTGCTCAAGGAATAGAAATGCTCGAGATTACAGCGCAGGTTATGGGTGGAAAAGACACGATTTACCCCACGCTACTCTGGGATGGACATGCCGCCGTACTCGTCGATACCGGATTCCCGGGTCTACTCTCTAATTTCAAAGAGGCTCTAAAAGAAGCGGATGTGCCTTGGCAGAAGCTCCGCACCCTTATTATCACGCATCAGGATTTAGACCATATTGGTTGCCTCCCTGCCCTATTGGCTGAAGAAGATCTAGAGCTTACTGTTCTGGCTCATGAAATTGAGCAGCCCTATATTCAAGGAGAGCGAATGCTCCTTAAGCACACTCCCGAAGCATTAGCGGCGGCAGCGGCTATGATCCCAGCTCATGTACCTGAGGAGTGGCGGCGTGCCTTCCTCTCTGTATTAGCCCATCCTCCTAAAGGAAAAGTGGATCAAACGCTTGTGGATGGAGAAAAGTTACCTTTTGCCGGTGGAATTACGGTGATCCATACCCCAGGCCATAGCCCAGGGCATCTCAGTCTTTACCATCATGATAGCCGTACACTTATTGCTGCCGATGCCTTGACCGTTCAGAATGGCGAGCTACAGGGTCCCACTCCTTCCGCCACACCTGACATGGAGCTGGCTTTGTCCTCTCTGACCAAGTTCTCTGAGTATGAGATCGATACGGTCATTTGTTATCACGGCGGACTCTACCGCGGAGATGCAAACAGACGTATTGCTGAACTAGCAGAAGGAAAAGGAAAGCTGTAATTGTACAAAAGAAGACAGAGCCTGAAATCCGGCTCTGTCTTCTTTTTTCATATATGATCGCTATTCTTAATTATCACTTAAGACTCTGAACCCACCGTAAACCGTTCACGAATATGCTGCGGCTGTTCGATTTCATCAACAATAGCAACGGCATAGTCTTCGTAGCTGACATAACTCTCGCCTTTGGAGTTCACCAGAAGATTATCCTTACCTTTTACATAAGAGCCCGTTCTTGTGCCAATGGCAAAATTAGCAGATGGACTAACAAAGGTCCAAGAGAGTGAATCTGTTCCTTGTAGTATCTCCAAATTCTTAGCTTGATTCGTCGCTGTTGGCTTAATGAAGTCAGGAAAGTCATTCGTATCCGCTACTTTAAGCGTTTTGGCTTCATCTACATATAGACTTCCTGCACCGCCAACTACAATCAATCTTGTATCGGGCGAAGCCTTCAAAGCTTCAATAAGCACATTCCCGGCATCCACATGCAGATGTTCTTGTCCAAACGGCGCACTAAAAGCATTCACAACCACGTCGAACCCCTGCAAATCTTCAGTGGTAAGCGCAAATACATCCTTTTCGATGACATTCGCTTTCCTATTTGTTACTTTAGATGCATCCCGTACAATCGCTGTAACTTCATGACCTCTATCCAACGCTTCCTGCGTAATTCGACTTCCAGCTTTTCCACTTGCTCCAACAACTGCGATTTTCATATGATTGTCCTCCTGAGTTTACGATGTTTTCGCTTTAGTATTTATATCAAGAAGCTCCTGAACGATGGTTCTATCGATATCGAGATCAAATTTTCTCCCCCAAAAGCATTCCGTGCCCCGTTGAGTGATCCGATCATAGTCTTCTATCGTTAGTGTTCTAGGATAATCCGGTCCTGTTTCCCAATCTGTATACCGCTTAATTTCATTCAGTACATGCATCTTATAAACGCTATTCAAAATTATCGTATGGAAAAAGATTTCATCTCCACATAAAGTGTTCCTAAAAAATCTGACGTATTCCGGAGAGCTTTTTGTAAAATCCAAGATGTATTCCATACATTCACCTGTAATTGACATCCAGTTCGAGCCTTTATATAAACCTTTCGGCAAAGCGCCTAATTTTCTTTGCAGAAACGGAACGCTCATAATTAGTTTAATGTACCTCATTCTGATCGCTGTCATACGCCGGGTCCTTGAGATGAGGAACCTAGGATAATAAACTGAGACCCGCTCGTAACATCCCCAAGTTTCCGCTGCATTAGGCAGTTGCAAATACTTCACAAATTCCTTACCCTCATTCATCTTAAAGAAATCTAGAATCACTTCATTTGAAGCTAGAGGCAGATCCTGACCGCTTAAGATGTGAATATAATTGAAATCCCCATGTTCTTTGATCAGCGAAAAGCACTTCAAAATGCATTCAATCTGGCTGTAATGCCCCCACTGCACATCAATAGGCTTTTCCACAAAATGAATATCGTTACGATGAATAATATCAGCCTCAATATTACTTTTCTGATCGACATGCAGGAAAAACTCTACGGACTCGTTAGTTAAACTATCGATTAGCATATTGACCTGCTCCGGATTTTTATGACAGAGAATTATATACGCCATTTTGAATGCTTCCAACAAACTTCACCCTTCCGCCCACCTATTTCCAATATTATAAAATAAATGGACGAAAATGGATATAGATTTATCTTTCTAAAACAAGTCTGATTCCAATGTTCCATGGATCTTGGAATGTAGGATTTCCATTCACTTCTGTAACTGCGTAACCAGCCTGCCGAACTCGCTCCACCACAGCGTTACGTTCCTCTTCATTCGCAAGAATTAAAGTGAAATAATCAATCCCTACAGTATCAGCTGGAGCCGCAGGTGCACCCTGTCCGGCCCAAACATTCAGCCCGATATGGTGATGATAACCACCAGCAGAGATAAACATAGCAGCACTTCCATAATTGGCTGTTAGTTCAAAACCAAGCAAATCGACGTAGAAGGCTTTCGCCTTATTTAAATTCCCCACATGAAAGTGTACATGCCCAATCACTGTTCCTGCTGGCAGCCCGTTCCATGATAAACCTTCAGAAGCTGCCAATAGTCCATCTACATCCACTGGATCAGTGGACATCATTACATGCCCTTCCGCATCATATTTCCATTCATTCTTAGGACGATCTCGATAAATTTCAATCCCATTATTGTCTGGGTCCTGAATATACAGTGCTTCACTGACCAGATGATCGCCCTGCCCCACCTCAATCCCCGAAGAGATCAAATTACGCACAACCAATCCAAGGCTGGGACGATCTGGAACAAGGATAGCAAAATGATACAACCCAGCCACAGAATTAGGACGGATCACCCGCGCATTTTCAATCTCCCGCAAAATCAATAACACATTCTGACCGTCAGCGGTCATTTCAACTTCGCGGCCAGTCTGCCGTAAAACGCTTAATCCCACAACATTCTGATAAAAGGTGAGCGAACGCTCCAAATTGCTTACTCTAATCTGCACCAGACCGATCTGAGTGTCTGGTTGAAGTATTGTTTTAGTCTTCATTATAAATTCCTCCTAATCGCGCTGTAACTGTTATAGTTACAAATTAACTATCTTTAGTATAGTTACCTTCTATATGTTTGTCAATTACCTATAAAAAAATCATGTCGACTGGTTCACAGCCAAACATGATTCACAAGAACATATAAGAAGTAATTCAAAAAAAGGTTTCCGGGTATTTCAACTCTCCCTTAATCCTCTGCAGTACGCCTTCCTTCAGCTCACAGACCATAAAGACATTCTCCGGTACCTCAAATTGCTTCAACTCAAGCCCATGTAGTCCTGCGGGTTGAAATCCGAATCTCGGGTAATATTCAGGATGCCCGATCAAAAAGACAAGCTCATATCCGAGCGTTCTACATCTTTCTAACCCTTCTTGGATCAGCGCCTTGCCGATTCCTTGCTTCTGAACGTTCGGCAGAACAGCTAATGGGGCTAACGCAATCACATCAGATAACTTCTCCCCATCTTGAACTACAGCCTTACTTAACAGTAGATGTCCTACAATCTCATTATCCTTTTCCGTTACAATCGAGAGCTCCGGGATAAACCCCTGCGAATTTCTAATGTTTTCGACCAACCGCGCTTCATCTTCCCGATCACCAAAAGCCTTAACATTCACTTGAAATACTCCATTATAGTCTGCCACAGTTTCTGTTCTAATTCTCATTTTTGTTGCTCCATTCCAGAAAATATTCGGATACACTGGATTCCAGAAGGCCGATCAAATCTTCATCCATATACTTATAGTCATCAGCTATGTTCAGGCAAATTATTTTTTTGCCAATTACACAACCTCTAAATTTATCTTGAATTCTTCGAACATGTTTCTTCTCCATCACAAAAATCACATCCGCCCAACCCAAATGCCCTTCAGAAATTTTGATTCTGGCATGATCTTCAGTCCCTGCAGATCTCACTTCATGACCATCAATTCCTTGAAAGATCTTCTCCGCAGTTAGACTCCGCCAGCGATTCTGGCTGCAGACAAACAGTAGTTTAATAAGTGCACCTTCCTTATCCGATTGTTAAAAAGATATTTATTGTCTCGCCTGCTTCGTGTATTCAATCAACCAACAATCTCTTAGCTCTCCTTCATGTTGCTCGTGCTGTTCAAGGTATTTCTTCTTCACAAAGCCAATCTTCTCATATACTCTAAGGGATCTCTTATTCCAGGCTTGCGGGTCCATGACAATTTTGTCCGCTTGTTTTATTTCGATAAGATACTTAACCGTTTCTTTAATGAGCCGTGAACCAATTCCTTGATTCCATAAATCAGGCTCGCCAATGAACTGGTCCATCCCAAAGATTTGACCTTTGAATCCCACGTAGCCGTACACCTCTAATTCTTCATCATCTATAAGATAGAACTGGAGATAACCTATATCCCGCTCCTTGTATTGCACTATACACCGCGTGACTTCTGCTTGCTCGTCGTAAAAATGCTCCCTCACCAGCTCCAAATCATGCGGGCGATCACGGCCTTCATAGAACTCCAGTACAACGGGATCTGAGAGCCATTTTACAAGTAATGCGGCATCGTTTAACTCAAGTGTTCTCAGTCTGATCTCTTGCTTTTCAAAAATAATCATAACGCGCCATACAGTTCATAAAGAGGTCTGTAGCTTGGATGTTCTTCTATTTCCGTTACGACAACACCTTGCTCGGAGTCAATCACACGGTAGGCTTTAGCTTCTTCTCTGGTCGACATCACTTTATATTCCTTATCTTTATAGATGATTGCACAATTGTTATCCACCGCGATTCCCGGCAGACCTCCACCTTTAACCATGCGTGTAAAATCTTCAACCCGAATATCCTCATTATAATGCGGACAATGAATGCCCGGCAGAATCCCCATGGCTGCAAGCTTGATATACTGCCATTCCCCCTGGTCGTCGAACGCTTCAGAGTCACTATGCCCATATTCAAACCAACAGATGGAACCTGCGCTAAGCCCGGCCAATACGGTTCCAGAGGAATAAGCTTCTTTCAAAAGCGTATCTACCCCTGTATTTTTCCAAATCTCCAGCATCTTTCGGGTATTGCCTCCACCAACATAAATCAAATCAGCAGCTGTAATTAAATCTGTAATCTCATCCTGAGTGTAGGTTTGGCTCACAAGCAATAAGTGACTTATTTCACATCCGAGAATATCGCCATATACTTTGCTAAAAGTATCACAATACCCCGGCGCATCACTACTGGCTGTTGGAATAAATAACACCTTCGGCTTAGCCTTTTGAGTTAGCTGCACAACTTCACGATCAATTTCCAGCGTTTCAAGCTCGATTAACTCTCCCCCGCCAATAACTACGATAGTGCCCATGTTTTCCCCTTCTTTCACCAGGATTACATCCTATTGCTTACTCTTGGCTTACCGATGCTTGCAAAATATTCCTCTGCCAAAATGCTGTAAATCTCCAGATCCACCAGCCCTTTACCTGACCATACATGCGCCTGCCTTAACGTGCCTTCTTTCGTAAAGCCATTTTTCAAAAGCACCCGCTTCGATCGTTCATTAAAGGGCATAACCTCAGCTTGAATTCGATTGACTTCTGCAGTCTCAAATAAATATTTCACCACTAACTGAATGGCCTGAGCTGCAATCCCTTTGCCCCAATAAGGTTCCGCCAAAAAGTAACCGATCGTCACCATATCCACCTTTTGATTAAAATCCATAACTTCGATGATACCTAGCAGTATGTAAGGGTTATTTTTGAGGAAAATCCCCCATTTCACTCTCACCCCTTTGGTAAAATCACGTTCGAAATGGCCGATCATATTCTTGACTGTATCTTTATTATGTTTCGGAATAATCCCACAGTACTCAAACACTTGATCATTGCTATATATCCCAAATACCTCATTAAGGTTGCTGACTTCAATCTTTTTCAGTAATAATTGCTCGGATTCCAAAGTAGGGAATTGCTCAAATACGTGACTAAGCTTCAATTTGTTCCCTCCATTACTTTTTGATGGCTTGGATTAAGGTTGCAGTTTGATTTTTTGTTTCCTTTATTATCCTTTCCTTTATTATCCCCGGACACTTCCCCTGTACTGCGCGGTTCTAAGCTCACGAATATAAGGCTCTGCAGCTGGCATATCTGCCTCAACGGCCTGTTGAACGGCTAACTCGATGTCATAAGGCACTCTTACAAATTGCATATTTAAAGGAGCTGCTGACCCTCCCATGTATTCTCCCTCCATAATCACATAAGATGCCTGGGTTAAATCAAGCGGATTCCCCACACTGCCTACATTAAATAAAGTCTTGCCTTCTAAATGTTGAATAAAAGCATTATGAATATCCCCGTAACCTACGATATCCGCTTGTCGTTTCTCCTGGCAGAGATCAGAATAATCAAACAAAGATAATCGCTTTTCATAATCATCCCAAGGTTGAACACGTTCATACAGGCTTCGTGGCGAAGCATGAAATAATCGCACAAATTTACCACTTATCATAAACTCAATCGAAAACGTCAACGTGCTTAAATAATCAAGACGTTCTTGACCTAATAACCCGCGGCACCACCGAGCCATCTCAAAATCAACATCCTGATTCATTAAATCATCCCAGTTCCCCATAACACTGATTTCACAATTCTTTTTTATGATATCAACGGCTAGATCTGAGTTCGGTCCTTTTCCAACAATATCGCCTAAACAAAATACTCTGCTGATTCCCCGCTGCTGGATGTCATCTAAAACGGCCGTAAGGGCCGGTATATTTCCATGAATGTCTGAGATTATTGCAATTTGCTCCACTGTAGAACCTCCGTATATATTGATCTTTAAAAAAGTTACTTATCCTAATTCTAATTGTACTGCATCAGCGACTGTTGCTCATTTATAGGGCTTTTTGCTTCTCATTTTGCTACTTTGGATGATTTCAGCCAAATCTGAGGCATTTATACCGTACATTCCACCATTCCAGCCACTTCAGCCCATTTCAACGGCATTTATACCGTACATTTCACCATTCCAGCAACTTCAGCCCATTTCAACGGCATTTATACCGTACATTTCACCATTTCATCCACTTCAGCCCATTTCAACGGCATTTATACCGTACATTCCACCATTCCAGCAACTTCAGCCCATTTCTACGGCATTTATACCGTACATTTCACCATTTCAGCTACTTCAGCCCATTTCAACGGCATTTATACCGTACATTTCACCATTTCATCCACTTCAGCCCATTTCAACGGCATTTATACCGTACATTTCATCATTCCAGCGACTTCAGCCCATTTCAACGGCATTTATACCGTACATTCCACCATTCCAGCCACTTCAGCCCATTTCATAGGCATTTATACCGTACATTTCACCATTCCAGCTATCTTGTTCTAGTCCCACTTAATCTTTTGTAAACTTTATGGATTGTAAAATATCCTCTATCCTCTTCATGTCTTCTTTATGTACTTCATCCACACTGTAAGGGAACTGCACCATAAATGACATTTCCGGTTCCTCAATAACGTAATAGATAGCTTTCCCTTTACTCCCTTCCTCTTCGAATACTTCAGTTTCGTACTTTATGGACTCTAACCCGCCTAAACTAGCTTTACTTTTTGTCAGCTCCGCCCCGTTGTTGTAATTCGTTTGGGCATCCTCGAGCCATTTGTTGACAAGCTCCATATCCTTAGGCTTAAATCCAAAGAGCATTACTCCTGGACCTTTAAGTCCCTCAGCAGGTTTATAATCAGTCGTAGAGACTATCAACCATAATGGCGCTCCATACTTCTCAGTTACAACCCAATGATCCGGATAGTTAAAGGTGATTCCAAAATTCGCATCCTCGTATTTAGTGGTATCCCTTGATTCATTACATCCGGTAATCATTACCATAATTAGTAGTATAGGCAGTAATTTCTTTAACATTCTTTAGCTCTCCCTCAATGTATGTATGTATATTATCTTTAATCCGGCTTCTAAATACAGATTCTATATTCCCTCTTACTTCCCTTCTTTGTCCATAAACCTAATTAAGCAAAAAAAGACCAGAATCACGTTTTCACATGTTCTGGCCTTCCTTCTAAGCTATGATATGGAGTAATCATAATTCAGGCATTTCATTCACAATCTGCTCCAATGTAACCTCCTGGAGAACATTCTCCATTGCTTTTTGGGCGAGCGAGAACACAGGTACAATTGCACTGGCTATATTCTTGCCAACAGGACAATCGGGATTAGGATGCTCATGGACAGAAAACAACGAGTCCTCTTCCACCGCATTAACTGCTTTATAAATCTGCAGCAGCGTAATCTCGGATGCGCTACGCGTAAGCGAAGCACCTGCGACTCCGGGGCGGGCATTTACTAGTCCTGCTTTTTGCAGCATACTCGTAAGCCGACGGATAACTACAGGGTTTGTGTTTACGCTACCAGCTATCCACTCCGAAGTGCTTTTGCCTTCTTTATTGCTGTCAATCAACGTTAATATATGAATGGCTACCGCAAATCGGGTGCTAATATTCATAGAAATCTCTCCTTCTGCCTTGCTGCAAAACATCATTCAGATGCAACTATAATAGTTACATTTCATGCGTTTGTCAAACTTTTGAGGATATGAACAACTTAAAATCTATCAATATTCTCCATATAGATTAGGATGGTATATTTTCATAAAAAAAGATCGCTGGGCAATATTTTTAATAATAACAGTTGTCTTTGAATTTATTAATATAACTTACAGTTTAATATTCGAACAATCCATAGAATGGTTTTCTTTGATTATCTTAATTCTCTTTGTTTCTTTAATTGTTAATTCTAATAAAAGTAAAAACAAAAAAAATGATTAAATACAACTGCCAAATGGCACTCGTATCCTAAGTATCTTTTCCTATGTTATCGAATTCCTTTAGAATCTCAGCCACCTGGGCAGCATATTTTTTACTCAGACGCGATTTGCCAAGATTACTCTTCACAATCTTAATGATTCGGGCATCTCGGCTCTTTGCAAATCTCTCCAGCATAACAAAGCCTTCTTCAGGCTCATTCGCCACAAATACACTCAAGCTGTATTCAAGTCCCTTAGATAATACACGAAAATGCTCAGCGTCCTCATGTTGCGCTCCCCCACCATCTATACTCTCCATGATTCGGGCAGCCAACTGAAGACAATATAGCGTATTTTCTTTCTTTTTTAAAAGAGGAGGATGCGCTAATGCCGCTACAAAAGCCCGTTGTTCAAGCCTGTTCGCACCTTTCTCCCACATGTCAATCAGCTGCCTGAGCAGGGTGAAATCATCCTCCCCTATACTTTGCAGCGCCATAGCAGACGCTTCACGCACCCTCCATCTCGAATCATTCATAGCTGTCTTAATGCTGTTTTGAATCACTACTTGCTGTTCTTCTCCAGCGTAACTGTAATAAGCACCGAACGCCCTAACCGCACAAAACGGCAGAAACTCACGGGGATCATTCACCCCAGCTTCAGCTTCAGTAATATTAGTCCAAGAGACGAGCAGCTCCCAGCCTGTATCTGTTAGATTAGGATGCGCGAATTGTTTGGCGAAATGGTCTGAGAGCTCCAAATTCACTCGTGGTCCTGGGAGTTTACTCTCCTGCATCATCAAATCATTAAGCTGTACCCACAGCTCCTTATCGTTTACCCATTGCTGAAACGGCACTTCAATCATCTTTTGCTCAGCCATCTCTGGTCCCCTCCGATAGTTATCTTCAGATTCGAACGATTCCTTGCATCGCGTATGCGAGTTTCCTGTTCCATCAATATTTGATCAAATCTCCAGCATTAATCACTCATGGACATTTTACATCACATCAATGGCTTATGCATATAACCGATGAGGGAATATTAACACCTTGGCAGAAAACTTCAAATCTAGATAAAGCGAAAACGTGCAAGACAAAAAGCAACTTATCTGTAGATAAGCCGCTTCTCTGTAACAAGTTCAATATCACCTAGGCTTAGATCGTTAAAAAGCATCCAATAGTTGCATGCAATCCTGGTGAAATTGGCATTGGTTTACCACTGAAACCTCCCCGGGAAATAAGGGGTTTTGCGCACATACGGCTAATTTATATTTCTCATCAATATGATACTGCTTAAAGTGATACAATCCGATTGCGTCATGGTTCTCCAATTGAATTCCGTTGTTTAAACGAAACGAAAACGAGTTCAATGGAAGAGATAATCCCTTCCCTATCGCTTTGATATAGCTTTCTTTAAGTGTCCAAAGGTCAAAGAAAAGACTCATCCGACCCATCTCTTCACATTCCGTCAATTGGACATATTCATCTTGCGAAAAAAAACGCTTAGCAATATTAAGATCGGCTTGCTGAATCTGCTCAATGTCAATACCGATCGGCAATTCATCTAATGCGCAAACCACCCATTCTCCTGAATGCGAAATATTAAACTCTACAGTACCCCCCCTTTTTTTTAGGGAGGGTTTTCCGTAGACATTTGTAACAAACTCGATATCGCGGTTGTTCACTTTTAACCGTTTATTTAAGCTTACACGAACCAGCAATTCAGCAATAAGAGAATGCTGCAACGCTTCCACTCTTTTAAAGCGTTTAAGCCGCTCTCTCTTTTGTTGGGGGATGCGCCACATTAATGTTTCTAACGCAGGTTCAGATATTAGCTCAGCCACCTTCACCCCGAAAATCTCCATCGCTCATCGCTACTCCTTCAGCTCATAAGTACTTGCGAATCCTATTCAT
Organism: Paenibacillus sp. FSL R5-0636; assembly: GCF_037974255.1. Classification (NCBI taxonomy): domain Bacteria; kingdom Bacillati; phylum Bacillota; class Bacilli; order Caryophanales; family Paenibacillaceae; genus Paenibacillus; species Paenibacillus sp. FSL R5-0636. Next base: position 2,762,231 of record NZ_CP150232.1, on the reverse strand, counting down.
GAAAGGACAACACGTCATTCTCTATAAAAGCAGCTTTCTCTACAATTTTCCGCTTATAATTCCTTACTTTTGCATCATCTTTCTCTCCTTGAAGTGCAAAAAAACTATCCCGTGTTTCATCAGAAATTCCCCAGAATTTTTGCATCACCAAGGAAGTATGCATGTAGCTTTCTTCACCATCTTTATAAATTCCAAAATCAAAAAGCTGTTCCTTCACCTGTTCATATAGCTGTGTGCCAACATAAGGAACATTGATATTTATCACATAATTATCAGCCTTTAAGGCTTTAAAAAAAGGTAACATCTCTATATAATCTTGGTCATTGAATCCAGGGCATCCCAGCAAAATATAGGCTGTCCGTTTGATTCCCGCCTCCGCTGCCATGCGGAAAGCTTCCTCGACTTCCGTCAATCTAATTCCTTTATTCACCACTTGCAGCATCCTTTGGTTGGCCATTTCCACACCAAATTTCAAATGCACGCACCCCGACTGCTTCATCTTATCAAGGATATTCTGTCTCACACAAATGTCCACGCGCGCCTCTGCCCACCAGTGAAACTCAGGGTACTCCTCTTTTAGTTCAATCAGCAATCTAAGCATTTCTGAAGTGCGTTTGCCTAAGCCCGGCAGAAAGATCATATCTGAGAAATAAAATCCAAATACATGCATACGTTCAATGCGGTAGCGGATTTCGCTAACAAAACGTTCGGGAGACATAAAGGAGACATTGCAGCCGCGCAGCGAGGGCTGATAACAGAATGTACAGCGTTTGGGGCACCCGCGCATAGACATAATGTAGTCCCAGTCTTCCGGCTTATTTTTCTGCGCTAAATATGAATCTGTCAGTATCGGAAGATCGTTTAATTGCTGGGCCCATTTAACAGGCAGCATTCCCCTTGCATTCCCCTCTACTACAGAAACCGCAAGATCCTCGCCTTCTCCAACAATGATCGTATCCAAATCAGCCGTGTCCTTCAGCTTGGCATGTTTAAGCAAATGTCCATAACCAATACAGGTAACCTTATCTCCCCATCTCTTCTTTATCTCTTTTGCAAGGTATGCACAGGACTGAGTACTTCCAAGTTCGACAGTAGGCATCAGAACATCGCCAACACCAATAAACACATAATCAGGCTGAAAGCGCTCTAGCTCATTTATGACCATATCAAAGCTTTCATGCCCCCGAGTACAACGTTCCTGCATAAGCCAGCTGTTCATAGTCATACTGTACCGCTCTGTATAATCATGATCATCTGGAGCATTATCGCCATTAATTAACGTGACTGCATGACCCCTACGATGCAATATCTCCGCTATGTAATGCATAGCAGGACTGATCCTATTGTTTTTCGACTCAATAAGCCGGTAAAACGGGGGAATAACACAGGCTACTCTTTTACTCTGACGATCTGCCATTGATTTCGGCCTCCATTGTTAAATTTTAGTGAAACTGAGGTCTGAATCTGAGACGATGGAAGAACCGACTTTGGCAGCGGAACCGGGAAGTGTTCCAAATCTGGCACCCAAAAAACTGGCAGAGAATTGGGGCATCCAGCCATGCACATTAAAGCAGCCATTTCGGTCAAAACCGGCAATTAACATTCCCGAACGGTCGTATCTCCCTCTTGGAAGCCAAATCCAGTATTCCGAATCCGGGGTATTACCTGTCAAGAATCTCACTCTAGCCACGAAAAGAAGATACCTTTCCAAACTAAAGTTAAGATCCCCGCTGTCTTCCACTAAGTGTGCAACCTCTAGCCCTGTGTGTTTCATTAATGAAGGCGACAGCGCAGCCGATGTTCGAATCCAGCAATCTTCCTGCTCCGTTGCGGCTGTCACAAGTGGATCTTTTAAGGCCCAGCTTGAAATTCTTGTAAGCTCACCAATCTGTTCCCGTGTAATTCCCTTGGGAAAGCACAAAATAATTTCTCCATTTTCTCTCGATGAACGAATCTCTTCGCTTGTAAAAGGACAAGGCGATAGTTCGAATTTTCTGCCAATGATCTGATCTACCCCCATCCCACGATACCAGGATTCAAGCTCCAGACGCAGCATTTCGGGATCATCCGGTGAATGCTCAAGGTTTGCGGTAAACCGTTTGAGATCCGTCCGCTGAAGCACATTTGCGTTTAGCATATTATCTATAAGCTTTAACATTTGGTTCTTAGAGTTCTCCATTTCAATAAACCTCCTATACTTCTAAATCTTGTAGTATTCATTAATTTTTCTGCCTGCTGCAGTTAGCCAGCGATTGGACCGCAATGATGATATGTCTAATGTTTGTGCCGAATTCCCGGCTATTTCTTCACTGATTAGGAGTCCGGCGGCCGGGCTGTGCATAAAACCATGTCCGCTGAATCCTGACGCATGGTAAAACCCTTGGATTTTGTTATCAGCGCCCAGCACCGGATGGGAGTCCGGCGTGTCATCATAATACCCTCCCCAGCAGGATTTGATGGTTGCTTCCTGGAGACGAGGCAGCCGACGAAGAGCAGCTTCCAGATGTTTATATTCCCATTCCGGGTCTGAGTAGCTATAATCCGGATCTTCGCATCCCCCTGCAACAAAGGGCTTATTTAAGCCCGTTAACAGACCGCCTGTCTCCTTATGTAAGCCCAGACCTTCCCCGGGGAACACAATAACGGGAAAATCGGCGGGCAGCCATGGGAGCACATCTGTAACCAACAACTGCTGATGGCAGGGGATTACCGGCAACTCAATTCCGGCTTTAGCAGCCACAAATTTGGACCAGGGGCCCGTAGCATTTACAACAACTCGCGAAGTTATCGCTCCTTCTGACGTTACCACTTGCTGTATCTCGGAACCGTCAGTAATAAAGTCCGTTACAGCGACTCCAGGATAATATTTGACACCCAGCTCTCTGGAGAGCCGAATATACGTGCTTGTAATCTTATTGGGATCGATCAATCCATCCTGCTTATTGTAAGTTGCACCGGTTACATCCTCTAGAACCAGCATCGGCAGCTTCTTTTGAATCTGCTTAGGCTCCATCCATTCCGTTTGCACACCCAACCTTTGCTGCAAAAGCATCGCATCATAAAACTCAGAAAGATTATCTTGTGCCGTGAAAATAAACATATATCCGCACTGGTCCATTTCATCCTGAACAAGGTTATACGAATCAAGCTGCTCCAGCAATCGAAAACTTAACTTGGACAATTCAATATTTATCTCCGTTGTAAACTGACTTCGCATCCCGCCTGCGCAGATAGATGTGGTTGCTCCGCCTAAACTTTCGCTTTTCTCAAGCACTACCACATCGGTTATTCCTTTTTTGGCTAAATAGTAGGCTGTACATGCCCCGACTGCCCCAGATCCAATAATAACAACTTCACATTTATCGGGTATCACCGAGAATTCTCCTTTTCTTCTATTTTGCTGATTACAGTACTAAACTCTTTCAAAAGCGCTGACAGAAGCGCGCGCTCTTGCACATCGATACTCTCCACTGTGCGTGCAGCGATCCGCAACAGGTTAAGGTCAGGCTCAAGATGATATTTCACCAAAATGTTTCTGAGAATAAGAGTGGTTTCGTATATATCCTCATAGCCTTTCATAATGAAATCAGAAAGGTTATATCCACATTGAGATAAATATCCAAGCCTGTTAACCATGCATTTTTTGTGCTCCCAGAGTAAATGAAACGGACGAACACAATAGAAAATTTCGTTACGCGCCAACCTATCTAAATAGTCTAGCAGCGCTCCATACACCTTCATTCCCCAACACGAACCTCCATCTGTTCCCGGGCAGGTTACCATGGTTTCTGGCTGGCGTGAATAGTAATAATCCGCTAGGCTTGCGATCAGTGTAGTTGGCTCAAAATGCATCTTATCAGCTTCATTTAGCCGGACAGAGCGAATCGAACGCCGTTCGAATGCATGAGCGCGCAGCGATGATATGATCTGATCGGCGGGAAGCTCATGAAACTCGAAGATTTTATCGTAATCCGAGCCAGCAATACTAAATGTATGACTAAGATCATCATAGCCGTAAATCATAAAATTCCTTTCGAAATGAACCTTATTAAAATAGTGCTTACCTTCTATATAAAATTCATCCAAGCTTACTTCGACATACTCCTTCTCGGCCAGACAATCCAAGATCTGTTTTACAGCAACACGTTCAGGACCAAGCCTGATCTCTTTCAAATTCAGATAGGGGAAATGCCCCAAAGATTGCTCGGGTGACAGAAATTCAAGATCCATCACATCCATATTCGCTCCAAGATACAAATGAATATAATGGTTATGCAGCCAATCCATCTTTCTAGAGCAGACTTCTACTACACTGAGCAGATGAGAGCTGTTCATGCTGCTGTTCACCATAGGGTACTTGATCGGCAGGTTAGGCATCTGTGGCACATCCTTCACCATTTTTACTCCAGAGATATGCCGTTAAATCTCCAACCGTAGGAAAATGTCCTGCTACCAAAAGGTAAGGATCAAAGTCCAATTGCAACGCCCGCTCAACTTCAACAATAAATTTGATGTAAGTAAGCGAATCCATTTCCAGATCTGTGAACACACTTTCGGGCTCCAAGGAAATATCACACTTTACAAATAGGCGCAGCAATACCTCCACCCGCTGTTGTATTTGGTCCATCATATCCTCCCCGTCCATCATTTATCTCTGGCCTAATGTTCCTTCGCCTACTTGCAAAATTTCTTCCAACGACATTCCTAATTGAGATAACACTGATTTCGTCAGCTGTCCCTGGGCTGCAGCAGAGGACGGTTCAGCAAGCATGTCCGCCATTCTTGCAATCGTAAATTCGCCTAGGTACAACTCCATAATGGTTATGTTTGTATTGAATCTTTTGTTGACAATACTAACTAGCTTTAGAGCTAATAACGAATGGCCGCCCAGATCAAAAAAATTCTCGGCAATGCCGATCGCACGGCCCTCCAAACTCAACAACTCTTGCCAGATAGATTCTATCTCTGCCTGAAACTCATTTTTAGGAAGTAGAGCGCTGCTCGCTTCTTTAAATCTCACATCAGGCAGCGGAAGCGCCTGGCGATCAACCTTACCATTTCGATTTAACGGAAATCTCTCAAGTCTCATAAAGATGCCAGGAATCATATAGGCCGGCAAATAAGCTCTCGCATAGTTTCGCAGCTCCGCAGCGGCAATCTCTTCATCGCTCACATAATAGGCAATCATAAGCTGCCCCCCGTTATTCTGCTTGAGCGGATGGACAAGAATCTCTTTGATCCGGTTGTAACGGCGAAATACGGCCTCGATTTCACCCAGCTCTATCCGCGCACCGTTGAGCTTGATTTGTTGATCTGTTCTTCCCCCATAAATAATCGTGCCGTCTTCGAGGAATTTGCCCATGTCTCCTGTGCGGTACAGACGTTCAGCAGCAGGATGTCTGGAGTAAGGATTGGGTACAAAACTGCGGTTGGTCAGCTCTTCATTTCCGATGTATCCTAGGCCCACTCCTATTCCACCAATGCATATTTCTCCGTAAACCCCAACGGGAACCGGCAGAAGATACTTATCCAGAATGTAAATTCGGAGATTGGAAATCGGTTTGCCGATCGGAACACTTGAATGGCCTCGGCTCTCCGCACAGTCCCAGCAGGTTACATCAATGGCCGCCTCAGCGGGCCCGTACAAGTTGAACAAATGCGCAGCGGATTTTGAGAAAAAAGAATCACGTAATGTGGTACTCAGCTCTTCTCCACTGCAAATGACATTTTTAAGTGAAATGCAGCTTTCTATTGGAAAGGAGTCCATAAACTGCTGCAGTAACGCCGGAACAAAATGAATCGTCGTAATATGCCTCTCGACAATCACATTCCCAATATATTCAGGATCATGCGGTTTATCCGGTCGGGCTAATACCAATTCCGCTCCATGCAGTAATGGCCACAGCAGCTCCCATACTGCCACATCAAAAGTGAGCGGTGTCTTCTGCAGCACTTTATCGGTCTCATCCAAACCAAACTGCTGCTGCATCCAAAGAAGCCGGTTGTATAATCCCTCATAGCTGTTCATCGCGCCCTTCGGGGTTCCGGTTGAACCGGAAGTATAGATAACATAGGCTAAATCGCTGGGTTCGACCGGCTCATTGTGCACAATTTCACACCTTAAGTCAGCTGAATAAGAGCTAATCCCGACGAGGACCACCTTATGCATCGGTTTAAACAGAGCCGCATATTGTTCCTGGGTGATGATCAGTGCACACGACGACTCACAAATCATATGGGCCAGACGTTTGGAGGGCAGCTGTGGATCAAGCGGCATAAATGCCCCGCCGCATTTAATTACCGCCAGAATTGAGGTGACTAGCTCAACAGATCTCTCCAAGCCCAACCCAACAAGGCTGCCACGCCCGATCCCCAATTGTATCAGCCTCGAAGCAAGCATATCTGAGGCCAGATCAAGCTCCTCATAACTCATGTTGTCTTCTTCGCTCAAAAATACAGCCCGCAGATGACTATGCTTCGCAGCTTGTTTTTTGATCTGGCTTATGAACCTTCGGCTGTCCAGACAGCCGAAATCCGTACAAGTATCATTCCATTCGTAGATCACTTTATTGATTTCTTCCGCGGTCAAAAACATGTGGCTGCTAACCGTAGCCTCCGGTCGCTGCAGCAGCTGCTGGAGAATGTTAATGTAGTGGTAATGGAATTGCCTCAATGAGGCCGCGTACCATTTATCATTGTTGTATTCGTAAAATAATTGCACTCCGCTTCCGGTATCATTAAGCCCAATCGTCAGGTCAAAGGCCGAAGAGCTTTTATCTGCCTTTAACGCTTCAACAGTTAGGTTGGATAACTCCAAATCCGTTTTGCCGCTCTGCACATAAGTAAACATCGTTTGAAACAGCGGATTTTCCCCTGGCCTGCGATCTGGATGCATAATACTGACCAGCTTGTCGAAAGAGACTTGTTGATAGGCAATGCCCTCATTAATTGTTTCTTTCTCTTTATTCAATACTTCAAAGAAGCTGTCTTCAGTCTGCACATTGGTGGTGAGTGGCAAAGTATTGGCAAAAAAACCGATAAGATTCCTTACTTCAATGCGGTTACGGTTAGCCATGGTTGAGCCGATAATCAGGTTAGACTGGCCGGTATATCTAAACATCAGGACCCGGTAGGCTGCGAGCATAACGTTATAGACCGTGAATTCGGGGTGACGTTTTATAAAATCCAGCATTTCATTATAGGCATCCTGCGGCAACTCTCCCCCATAATTGCACTCCGAATCGGTTGGCCCAGCAGCTTCAGGCATTGCCGCAAGGTTTAAATCAAGCCGTGTATCTGCCGAAGCTAACTTGTTGCTCCAATAATCCATTAGTGTTGGATTGCCGGCATTTGCAATATATTTTTGTTCCCAGACCGCATAAGCAGAATACTGTACCGGCAATTCAGGCAAGCGTGCCACCCTGCCTTCTTCCAAAGCGTTGTAGATCTCCCTGAATTCATTTGTAAAAATATCCAGAGACAACGCATCTGAAATGCTGTGATGGAAACGAAATATCAGTAAATGCTCGGTTGGGCTCATCTGCACCAGTACCGTCTCAAATAAAGAGCCTCCATTTAATTCGAACGGTTTATTAATCTCCATTGCCAACCAATCCAACGCCTGTTTCTCCATCTCTGACTCAAGACAATCCAACCGCTCAATCCTGACCGCTGCGGGCTGTGGAACCGTCTTTTGGTAAGGCTCCCCGTCTTTTTCGTAAAATACAGTGTCTAAAATTCGATGCCTTTCCTTCAATATACCCAGACATTCAGTCAAGTGTTTATAATTCAGACAACCCTTCAAGCGGTATTGTATCGTCATATTGTAAGCGGAGCTGGCAGGGTTCAATTGATGCAAAAACCATAATCTGCGCTGAGCGCCGCTCAGCGGAATATCGGTTAAATCGGAATCAGCACGGATAGGAGGGAGACTTCTATGCATTCGCTCGGCCTGCAGCAGCGCTTCCCAATTTGATAAACCTCGAGTCATACTTCATCCTCCCGATTCTTGGAATTAAAAATCATGCATCAGGAAATTGCCTTATCATTGAGCAACACTTTAAGACAGTTAATAATCGTCAAGGGAGACTCAAAGGTCTCTGGAGTGAGACAGTTGTCTGGAATCTGAACCCGGAAGACCTCCTCCAAATCGTACAGAAGATATAAAGCCCGGAACGAATTAACTCCCCATTCGGTTAAAGTTCTGTTCAAATCAGCAGCCTGCAGCGTCTCTTTCTGCTCTACTGAGGGTAAGGCTCCATTTTTGCGGATTAGTTCCATCACTGTCGCTTGGATATATTCCTCATCTCTGTTCATAACGGTCAAATCCCCTCGTTTCCCGTATTATTTTTCGATTAAGAAATTGCCGACCGCCAGCGCATCCATAGCGGAGGTATAGAAGGTTTTGATGGCGTCGTATGGAGTCTCACACACCGGTTCTCCTCGTGTGTTAAGCGATGTGTTCATTATCAGCGGAATTCCAGACAACTTATAATGCTCGGCAATAAGCTGATGCCAGACCGGATTCACCTCGCTTCGAACCGTTTGCGGTCTGGTAGATCCATCTACATGCACGATGGCAGGAACAGCCTGCCTTCTCTCTTCTTTGACTGTGTAGGCTTTCAGCATATACGGCGAATACTGCGCCTCCTCCACCAACCAATCCGCATGTTCATCCATAATACTTGGCGCCAGCGGTCTCCAGGATTCTCTGAATTTGATTTTTTGATTGACTTTTACATATGAATCATAACTTGCAGGACTGGCTGTTATGGAACGATTGCCCAATGCCCTTGGCCCCATCTCGGCTGCGCCTTGGAACCAGCCAATGACTTTACCTCTATCAATCAGTTCTGCCGTCTGCCGGCAAATATCGGATGAATAGTTATACTTCAAACCAAGCTTGTTTAATACCTCCGATATATGGTTGTCATCATAGGAAATTCCCCAGTAAGGAGTCTTCAGTCTGCCCTTTACAGGGAGAACGGAACGTTCTTTAGAGGCAATCATGGCAGCTCCGATACAGCCCCCAGCATCATTGGTTGCCGGTAATACGAAGATTTCATCGAAAATTCCGAGGCGTTCCAGCCTTCCATTCGTCGTACAATTGAGAGCAACACCTCCGCCTATCACCAAATTTTTACTGTTGCCTTGCCGGATGGTCTGCTGGCAAAGATGCACAATAGTGTCTTCCAGCGCCTGCTGCGCCGATGCGGCAATATCTTTGTGCTTCTTGCTGTATTCGACCGTATAATTGAGCCCGCCATACAGTGTATTATTGCTATAGATACGCTTTGGAGGATCACCGAATTTACGGTACATTTCCTTCATCCATATTCGGGTCAGCTTGTTATACTTATCCTCCAAACCAAGCGAACTATCAGGTTCTCCGATAGGAATCTCGTACCCGTCTTCCGTCAACCGTACAGAAAAGTCATAGACTGACTCTCCATAAGAGGCTAATCCCATCAGCTTTCCTTCTCCCGATGCTCCAAGCTGTAAATAATCACTGACGATGGAATAAAAAAATCCAAGCGATTGTGAAATCCCGTATTCTTGCTTAACCTCAATATGCTCATTCTTCCCATAGGCTACTGTGGTTGAAATATCGTCACCTTGTCCGTCCATAACCAAAATCACCGCATCATCGAACCCGGATAAATAGTAGGCACTTGCCGCATGACATAAATGGTGGCTGACCGAAATGATAGTGGGCATTTTTTTGCCTGATAATACCGGGTGCTTCTTGAATTTCTCCAATATCCCCAATTCTTCCGCTTTTTGCGGGTCCCATGATAAAGCAATCAGATCGATATCTTCAAAAGCAACGCCCGCTTGTGACAGACAATTGAGGAGCGACAAAACCGGGGGCTCTCCGTAAGCATGTTTTTTTCGGCAAAAACGCTCCTCCTCAGCATAGGCCACCAAAACGCCATCATGAACCAAACATGCCGCTGAATCATGTCCTAGCCCACCGCTTAAACCAAGAATTAACACGTATACTCCCCCTCTAAGTTTTGTTGATATTGATTGAGAAGCTGATTTACAATTCGACCTGTTTTGGAATTCTTGATTTCCGCGATGTTCTCTGGTGTGCTTTCACCCAAGACTTGTCCCCCCTCCAGGCCTCCCTCCGGCCCCATGTCAATAATCCAGTCCGCCATGACTAAGACATCGGTATTATGTTCTATCACAACGACAGAATTACCCGAGTCGACCAACTGCCCAAGCATATCAATCAGCTTAATCACATCATGCGGATGCAGGCCTGTTGTTGGTTCATCAAGCAAGTACAAGGTGTGGTGTCTACTGCTTTTGGAGAGCTCTCTGGCCAACTTTACCCGTTGTGCCTCCCCGCCGGACAAAGTGGTTGCCGGCTGGCCCAGAATTAAATAATCCAGTCCAATACGGCACATCACATCCAGCTTGTTATATACGGATGGTTCATCCGCGAACAGTTCCATCCCTTCTTTTACAGAGCAAGCCAATACATCTGAAATGCTATAGTTTTTATACTTTACATCCAGAATCTCCGGCTTAAATCGTTTGGTCCGGCATACAGGACATGGGGTCTCAACCGACGGTAGGAATTGCAAATTCACTTGCACAACCCCTGCTCCCTGACAGCGTTCGCATCGGCCGCCGGGGACGTTGCAAGAAAAGTGTTTGGCCTGGAGATTACGCATTTTCGCTTCAGGCAGCGCAGCAAAAATATTCCTTATCGCCGTGTACACATCTGTGTAAGTTGCCGCGTTTGATCTTGCAGTCTGACCGATAGGGGATTGATCGAAGCTAATGACCTTATGCACATTCTCCCAGCCCTTAACATCTGCATAGGCATCAGTCTCGGTGCTTTGGGTAAAATGAAGCTGTGCGGATCGAGCCAGGACGTCGAACATAAGAGTCGATTTCCCCGACCCTGATACCCCGGTCAGCACAACGAGCTTGCCCAACGGGATATTCACACTTACATCCTTAAGGTTATGGCGATTGGCATTTGTAATCTCAATGCATTTCCCGTTCCCTCTGCGGCGCTGTTCAGGAAGAACCACCGTATCTTTACCAGCGAAATACTGCCCGGTCCATGATCTGCTGCACTGAATCAGCTGCTGAACGGAGCCAGCCGCAACCACTTCTCCCCCTTGCTTGCCCGCACCCGGTCCGATATCAATAAGGTAATCGGCCGCCCGCATAACATCCGGGTCATGCTCGATAACTAGAACCGTATTTCCAAGATCACGCAACTGCCGGAGCACCCGGAGCAGACCTTCGGTATCTATCGGGTGAAGGCCAATTGTCGGTTCATCGAGAATATACAAAACTCCTGTTAAGCTAGCTCCGATTAATGAGACGAGCTTAAGCCTCTGCATTTCTCCCAGAGATAAAGAAACGGTGGAGCGGTCCAAGCTTAAGTAGCCGACACCCACTTCAATCAAGCGAGCCAGCTTTTTTTCCATTTCGGAAACGATGTTCATAAGCGGATCCTGACTTCCCCCTAGCTGTTGAGCGGACACTTTACGCAACCAGCCAAGCAAATGGAAGAGCGGCATTGCAGATGCTTCGGTGATACTTTTCCCGGCTAGCGTAACCGCTCGACTGTCTGCGTTCAGCTTCGTACCGTGACAATCCGAACACTCTTGCAGATGAAAGAATTTTTCAATCTTCTCTCGATAGTCCGATTCGTGTCCACGTTCCTTGTATCTGCGTTCCAGGTTGGTCAGAATCCCCTCGAATCTTCCCTCTGCAGCATAAGTTGGAGGGGTCTTCCCAGGAAAATGCCTGATAAATCGCTGGCTGTATACACCGAAATACAGCAGATCCCGTTCGACCGTGCCCAAATCTCTCAAGGGTTTATCAGGATCAAACACAAATCCGTAATAGTTACCGGCTGCAACCAAATTATCGGCCATTAACTGTGCTCCATGAGGATTGCTCCCCTTAAGTGCACACTGCTTCAAGCTGAGGCTGTCATCGAAAATTTCTTGTAAATTCGGTTTTCGTTCAACCCCCAAGCCCATACAAACCGGACATGCGCCTTCAGGTTTATTGAAAGAGAAATGGGACATGGTCAATGCTCTAAGCTCATGGCTGCACTCTGGGCACACGGCTTTGCCCTCATCGGAATAGGACATAGGAAGATCATGAATCTCTGTTTCGATCGACTCATAGTTTTCCTGCCAGATGTCAGCACTACTTGAACCCTTGACTTGGCTTCCGCAATTAGGACAAGCTCTTTCTCCGCTTTTGGTAAACAATATACGAAGCAAGGTGTACAAATCCGTTGTAGTTCCAACGGTTGACCGGGGATTTCGGTTAGTGTGGCGCTGGTCAATACAGATGGAAGGCGACAACCCTTCAATAGAATCAACCTTAGGTTTGTGGATAAAATCACTTATCATACCGAGCGAATCCATGTATTGCCTCTGACATTCCTGCTGCAAGGTATTCATGGCAAGCGTTGATTTGCCGGAACCAGACAATCCAGTTAACACCACTAGTTTGTTTCGGGGGATAGACAGAGATATATTTTTCAGATTGTTTTCTCTCGCACCTTGAATTTTAATCCAGTCATTCAATGTGATCGGCTCCTTCATGAGACATCGTCATATGCTGCCGTATGAATGTTATCCATTCGGTCTTCGCTTCAGAAATGTTCATCAGCTCACTGAAGCATGATTCATGGTTAAAAGCTACTAACAGATTTCCTTGCATCTTTGATGCTGGTTTTCGTTTTTTGCCGCTCCATATTTCTCCTTCAAAAAAACAATAGCTATCTTCATCAGTTATACAAACCCCGCCTTGAGACTGGTGGCTTTGATTTAACCAGACATACACCAACACTGTAAGGGAAGCCGGATCGGCGGTACCGTGACGTATTACTTGGTCTGCAGTCATCAGTCGGTCGTGTTCCCGAAATATGGATTTCTTCTTCAATAAATCCACATACTCAAAAAAATGCTGTTTCGTATTATAATCGCTCAGAAACTGACGAATAAGCGGACTATTCATAGATGCCAGAACATAAGCCTGCGGTTTTGTTACTAATAGTGTCTGATAAGCATATTTGGCGTACGTATATACAGAATCCGGCAGATTGCAGCTGTATCTCAGCATCGTTTGACGCAGCAACCGATGAAGTTGCAGCGGGTCAGCGCATTCTTTTAAACTGGGCATTGGGCATTCATCCATATAGCTACTTCCCGTTGTTAGCGGACGTGAGAATTTAAACACAATGCCATCCTTGAACCAGTTATTTAATCGCTCCACCGTCCGGCCTGATAAATTCGAACTTCCGGCAGCAGACCAATACTCCCTCTCATTGAACAGCTTGCTGATTTCGGTCTGATAATAGTAAGTACCTGCATTTAATTTAACAATCCGGTCTGTGAAAAACAGGTATGCCTCTCCAGTGATGGAGACGAGCAAACAATCGTAATTAACTAAACGGAGCTGGACGATATCCGAAGCCGCCAAGCCGCATAATCGGAGCACCGCAAAATAAAATGACATAAGCGGCGTACAATTAGCGGTTAATGGAAAGTGATCTTCAGCCAAGGTCAACAGTTCATCATAACTAAACGTTGGAGCAGTAAATTTGCTTGACCAGCTGCTGTTACGATCAGGCCGCTCAATCTGGAAATTGATATTTTCACTTGCAAAATGATATAAGGACTCCAGCGTCCCTAGAGCGGTTGGCTGAAACAGCAATGCTGCCAGATCAGCTACGCGCAAAGACAGCATATTGGATAGAATGGCCGCACATTCCAATTCAGAGTGCACTTCCCGGGAACGTATATTTCGTGGAATTGCCCGAGCGTATAAATTCGCCGGCAGAGGATCGTTGCTGTTTCTAACAATCTCCAATTCCGCTTCATTGGTCCACCAGAAGAGATCAGTCATGGAATAAGTATCGTAATGAATTAGATCGGCTTCGGCCGAACCAAACGGTAGCCAGCTTTTCTCGATCGTTACAACCTTCCATTCTTTTTTGTCTTCAACATAGCGCATAGTATAAATATGCTCATCCTTTAGCTGGTCAAACTGTTCATAAGTAAAGGTCAAAGTACAAGCAGCAACAATTTCAGCAAGACTTATTCTGACATTTCGTACGTTAAATTCTATGCAAGTCGGAACTGTTTTTTGTAAATACCCATGGAACCATGCCCGCTGTGATTCAGCTTCCATTTCATCTTCGAAATACTGGGTCTCCAGCCAAAGTTCAATATCTCCTGTTGTTAAAGCACGATGAAGACAGTCGAGCAATGTAACGGAAATGGCGGATGTATCCAATGTCTTATCCACACTTCTTCACCTCACCTTGCTGACATTTCGGATTGCAGCATATTCTCCAGATACAGTTCGAATTTTTCAGGCTGGGCCTCCGTTATAAATTCCTGCGCGGCAGCTTTAGAGGCTGCAGAAATGGATTCGTAGAGTGTCCTGTCCGTCAGCAGCCGTTGCAAAGTCTCCACCCATATGGCAGTATCCTGTTCGGGAATAACCGGCATTGTATGTCCTGTTGCTTCATCCTTGTAAGTTTCCGTAATCGGCGTCACCGGAAGATTATAGTCAACCTTGCATTTCGATTGCATGAGGCCGCCTTGGTCGCTTGCAATAACAGGAATACCTCTTAGCATCGCTTCAATTACTGTCTGCCCAAAAGCTTCAGCGCAGATGGAAGGATGAAGCCACACTCGTACCTGTTCAAAAATCAAATTCATCTCGCGCTCCGGTTCAAGCAGTGTCACATTAGGCAGAGCACGTAAAGCGGATTGTTCCTCCTGCTTCAAATCGCCCCATGTAATTACCGCAGCAAAAGGATAGTCCGGAAAAGCTTGAGCCAGCTTCAGAAAAATGGATAAACCCTTTATCTCTGTAGGGTTGCATATCGCGATGTATCCTCTGTTGAAATTATGAAAGGTTGGAAAAATACCATCCCCATAAATTGGGAAACGTAGCGAAACAGCATTGGTATAACCACCCCATTCGGTGATATTATGAGCTACGAAATCACTGTCACCAATAAAGCCGGAGACCTGGGCAAGTTCCTGTCGGAGCAGCGGATTTTCGATCCAGCTATGCGGCCCAAAAGGGAGAGTGATCACATCATGACAAATCACAACCAATTTTGTTGCGCTTCCAGCCACGAGCTTTATTCCCGCAGCAACCATGGTGTGGTAAGCCATATTCACAAGAACCACGTCCGGATTGCCTTTTTTCATTAAATCCCCTGCTGTTCTGTATAACAGCATAACACTCGTGGTGAAATGGCATTCTACACCATTTACTGTCCCCTGAAGACTATGCGCGGAACGAATAATATTGTTTACCCCATGCTCCTGCAGCTGTTCCTCCACCTGTAACAGAGAATCTTCCTGGTCTACCAGATGGACTACTCTACATTGATGTCCCCTGGCAGCCAGGGACTCGAATACTGCACGGTTAGCCTTGACGGCCCCTTGATAATAGGCAAAATAAGCACCTTCAGAAAGAAACAAAAGATTCATCGTCAGCTGCTCACCCTTTCCGACTGTCCCTCAATATATGCCGTCAATTTTCCGGTATCATTTAATAGTTCCAGTGCCAGGTCATCATCTTCAATGACGATTCCAAGCTGTTGTTCAATCTTAACGATAATCTGCAAAGCAATCAGTGAATCCATATGGAACGCTTCAAGTAAATCCGCTTGCGCATCCAGTTCCTCCATTGTAACCTCCTTGCTCAAGACCTCTGAAAAAATAGCGGCCAGCTTACCCAGAATCTCCTTGTTCTGCATGCTTATATCTCCTCTCAGAAAACCTTTGGTTGCCGCTCTGCCGTATCTTGTACCAGCTGCTGCAGCATGTTTAAGCTCTTGGTCCGGGCGGAAGGATCAGGAAACGAAAGGACTTCAACGGCAAATTGATCACAATACCCGCATACCGCACAATCCAGTGACCGGCAATCGACTTCTTTGAAAAAATCAATAAAACCTTGCAGCTTAGAATTGTCAATATAAACATCCAATAAGGTCAGGGCACGGATGCTCTGGCGGCTCTGCTGCGTTTGCCGGGAAAAAACCGCCTTTTCTCGTGTAACCGCACCGGCCGTTCTGCGATGGTTGGTGTGAACGATGTTCAAAATATCAGCCAAGTTCCCCGGATACTGCCTATCATGATAGGCTTTTGCCGCCTGCAACAGCCAGGCAGTAGATTTTGACCGGTCCGTCAGCTTAAAACGGTGTATGCCTATCTTCTCATATTCCGCCAAATCCTCCGGCCTGATCCAGCGCGCCTTCATGATATTCCCTGGATCATTAAATTTCTCGTAAGTGCATTTGACGGAGCAATAATCCATAAAGCTTTGGTTATCCGTTCCACGGTTGGATGAGCCATGGCTCATTACATTGTCATGATAGACCTGCATTGGACATTCATAGAGACAGGTCTGATTGACAATGACCTGGATTTCACATTCAACGCTGTTCTGTATACGTTCAAGCAGCCTGAAATCTCTGGCTATGTTTTCTCTTACTGTGATCTCTTTGACGCCCATTGAATCAAAGTATTTTGCCCGTTCCACACTTTCGACCACCGCAAAGGAGGACAAGCTCACTTTGATCTCAGGATGTCTTCTCCTGCAAATGTCCACAAGCAGCTGATTGGCTAAGGTGATCCAGTCCACACCTATTTCAGCGGCCCAATCCATTTGATCTACAATTTGTCGGTAGCCTTCATCCTCATATTCCCTGTTGCCGAGACAGGAACTGTTCATCAAATAGTTAAACTCTTTGTTGTACATATGGGCCCGCTTAACCGCTTGTTCAATATCGCTCCGCGTACTTATCGGCATTGCCGCAGCCGATCTTCCGCTTCCACAGCCCTCCTGAGAAGAACCACCGAAGAAGCAGCTGATATATTCGTATCCGCCCAGCTCGTCAATAAGCTGGATATCGCCGTTATATGGAACAGATATCTTCATAAATTACACCTGCCAGCTATTTTTTTGTGCCAGTGCGATCAATGCAGCACAGCAATTCTCAGTTCCGCTTAAAGTCCTCAGCTTGGACCTATAATGCCCGCGAAGCTCAGCCAAATTATCGTTCAACGCTGTCTCAACAATCTTACGGATACGGCTTGGTCTGAATGCTTGAACGGGTAGCTTATAAGTGAGACCAAGATTTTGGAGCTGCGTACAATTATAGTCCCGTTCAAAATGTTGACCGGGAACGGTTATGCTCGGAAGTCCATGAAGCATTGTCGTAAGCATAGTATCTTGTCCGCCATGAAAGATTACCAGAGCTGCTTCCGGCATAATTTCAGCAGCCGGGATAAACCAATGGAATTGAATATTGTCGGTATGGTCAGGAAGCACCTTAAGCTCATAATGAAATCCGCATAAACAGGCAACACGGTAGGGTTGCTTGTCAAAGATCTCTTTGACCAGCTCAATATAAATTAAAGGGGGAATGGCACTAACGCTTAAATAAATAAAAATTAGCGGCTTGCCCTGCCAGTCCGGATGCCACTGCAGATTTGAAGATTGTCTTGCCTCCAAATCCAAAATGTAACCGGCGAAATCGCACTCCTTCAACGCAGCCAGCTCCGGCTCCAGTTCCGGTAGTGTCGGTGCCATTTTAATTGTTGCTCTTGAAAATAATAATTCAGCCAGATTGGAAACAGAATCCAGTGAATAATCCGCCAACACCTCATTAAAAGCGGCGATAGCTTTGGCAGATCCCGGATACTGTAGGTTGGCCGGGAAGGCTGGATGGCTTGGCCAGCTCGCAATCATCAAAGCGGGAATCTGGGCCACGGCAGCTGAAATGGAAGCACTCGGACGAGACTCGGCAAATATGGCGTTGGGTTTAAAAGCCTGTATCGCCTTCAGTTCAGCCTCAACCGCTTGACGAATAAAGCCCGATTCTGCCATCCCTGTCCACTCTACATAATCGGCAGCACTGCGAACATCTCCGGAATTCCCTGAAGGAAGCGGAATCGGATAGTCATAAACCTGAAAGCCGTTGGCTCGGACAAAGTCAGCAAGCTTGCCGCCAATCACAAAGCTGACCGTGCAACCTTGGCTTTGCAGAACCTTGGCAATGCCCAGCGTTTTGCTCACTGATCCTATAGAACCGGAGCTAGGGGGGCTTGGAAGAAGCATAATTCTTGGCGGACTCACAAACTATTCACCTCGCTTCTATTGGACATTTCTTCGATTAAATAAGGAATCGCATGGGCGTAAGTAGGGTATGCCAGCCGTACATCGGCATTCTTTTTTATCTTTTCGTTTCCCATACGTACGGAAAGGGCGCGTAAACCATGTATACTTAGTCTGATACGATCAGTGACAGCCTCAGGAGAAATCCATTGTATTTCAGACAGTTGAGCATATTTCCGAACCTCTTTTATCAATTCCTCCTGTGTTAGAGGAAGATCATCACTCACGTTATAAATCTCTTGAACAGCAAGATTACTCCAGGCCAACTGCATCATTGAAATAACATCATCAATATGCACTTTAGATGAATAACTGCGCCCGTTCCCCAGCATCTGAGTGCAGCGCATTAATTGCCGGATATAATTATGCTCAAGCGGGCCGTACACTTCAGCGATCCTGAGAATGATATAAGAAAATTTCGCATGGGTGCAGTATTGCTGGACCAGCCGCTCCATTTCGAGTGTAATTCTTCCAAATGGATGAACGGGATGGCACAGTGCAGATTCATCGGCCACACAAACGTTGTCGCTTCCATATACAGCCCCATTGCTTGCCACAATGAACTTGCCATACGTTCCGCTGCGCAAAAGTTGGTCCAGCAGATTCCGCGTCCCCTCTACATACAGCTGCCTCATCCGGGACACAGAACCAGAATGTTTGCCGGCAAGATGATAGACGACATCAATATCCTCCCCTATGCCATCCATCGTTTCAGGGTTCAGAACGTCGCCTACCCACAGTTCCATACCCAATTCTACAAGTGTTTCGCCAACGCCTTTTTCCTTCGGCAATACAAGCCCTCTGACAGCATGTCCCTGTTCCAGTAAACTGCTTGTTAACCTGCTCCCGATAAAACCGCTGCAACCTGTCACAAGAAACCTCATGGCGTCAGGATGTGACTGGCTGCTTGATTCTGATTTCTCAGCTTCTTCCCATAGCGACCCTTGGGAATGTTATCCGTCCACTTGATTACTCTCGGCACCTTATATGCCGCAAGTCTCGCTGAACAGAATCTGATAATATCATCGGCTGATACCTGGGCATCCAGCGGCACGATCTCCGCAATCAGCTTGCTGCCATAGTATTTATCGGAAACACCATATACAAGTGCTTCTTTAATGCCGTTATGGAGCAGTAGGACTTGTTCAATCTCTGCCGGATTTACCAAATGTCCGCCGACATTGATGTTATCAGAAAGCCGCCCCGACAAATACAGATACCCAGCCTCATCCAACCTTCCCAGATCACCCGTACGTACCCAACCCTGTTGAAAGACCTCTGCCTGCAACTCGGGTTGCCCGTAATACCCGCACGATATATGAGCGCCGCTGACCCATATCTCTCCTTCCTCTCCATGAGCAACCTCGTGCCCCTCCGGATCAAGCAGCCGAATAGAAACTCCCAGATGTGGCTGTCCCACCGAATCTCTGATCAGTTCTTGCTCATTTGAAGGATTATAGGCAATTGCCCCACCTTCGGATGAACAGAACAATGAACGGATAGACTTGCCCGACAGCTTATAAAAGTCCTTAAAAGTCGCTGCGTCCAGATGAGCAGAGCAGCTGATGCACAGTCTCACTTTATCCCAAGCTACACTTGACGATGACACGACTGACTCATTAAGCAAGGCATACATATAGGGAACCGCAAAAAGAATCGTTACCTCTTTGCGATTGATCTGCTCGCAAATTCTAGCAGGCATTGTTCCCTTCGACATGATTAATGTAGCACCGGCACAGAGGGCCGGTAGGACTACAGTGGTTAGCGTCGCGGGCAGCCACGGCGAAATCGGTGTGAACAGCTTGTCGTTTGCAGTAATTTCAAGCCCTCTACAGATGGCCATTACATTATTGTAGATGGCCCGATCGCTAAACTGTACGCATTTAGGCGGTCCAGTCGTTCCTGAGGTATAAAAATTCAAAGCAATATCTTCATCAGACTGCTTATCTGCCTGTAAAAAAAGCGTTGCAGTCCTAAAAATAAACATCGGTACTCTGAGTACGAGCTCAAGCTGACTGCTGCCCTCCGAATCAATTGGATCGCAAATTAAATACTGACAATGGCTTGACGAGTGCATTCTCTCCAGTTCCGGTAAGTTCTTCACAGGTTCAAATGGGATCGGAACGGCTCCCGTATGCCAGCATGCAAGCCACAGCATGATAAAAGCAGATTTGTCTGCAACGGCTAAGGCAACTCTGTGCCCGGGCCGGATCCCCGCGAGATCCAGCTTCTCACTACTGTGCTCCAGTTCCTGCCGTAGCTCTTCATAAGTGATCGTTGATCCTTCATAATCAATGGCCGTAAGCCCTGGATTATTCGAGCAATTGAAATAAATCAAATCCAATATGGAAGAAGTGCTCACTTAGAATCCTCCTCAACTAGAAGCACTTGCATATTTTTTCACTGCTCGTTTAAAAAACGCACTGGCTAACATTAGCAAAACCGCAGCTAGCAAGCTGCCTCCGAATAAATAGGACAGGCTTACCCTGCCCACTAATGCTTCTGCAGGAATGGAAACGATAAAGGCGACAGGAACGATCCAGGTAAGCGCCAATTGGATTGGTTTCTGATATACATTGACCGGAAATCTACCCATCTGCATGATACTGTCGAATATACTCAACATCGGACTTCCGGCATACCAAAACGCCAAAGAGCTTAATAACAGCAGTATTGAGTACAACAGCAGTAAAGCATTGCAAATGGCCCATACAAACATCAGACAAGTGGATATTCCTATCGCTTCTTGCATTTGAGAAACGCCCAGCACCATCACCGCTACTCCCACCATAACATCAAACAGATTAAGCGGAGACCAGTATCTCGTGCTCACATAAAACTGGGTCTCAATCGGTTTGAGCAGCGTTAAATCAAATCCTCCAGTCCATAGCTCTCCTTCCATCCCGGCTAATGAGCCAAGGCTTGGACCAACAAATAGATTTTTCATTGCCAAAATAAAATAGTACACGCCCGATAATGCCAGCGTATCCGCAAAAGTCCAACTGTTAAGCGAATTTGTGTTGGAAAAGAGGATCGCGATCCCGCCAATCGTCCCGGTTAAATTAATTGCGGTATACAAAATTTTGATTAGAAAGTCACCGCGGAATGACGCTTCCTTTAGAAGCGCTGTAGAGAAAAACAATCTCAGCAAACGCATATATCTCAGCATGTTCCCTACCCTCCCACGGCCATGTATGCACGAATCCCTTTTTTCCACACTAAACGGTTACATAATATGATAACGACCGCCCAAACGAATTGAACAATTATGCCAAAAACAAGCTGTGAATGATCCAACTTTCCAAGGGAAAACTCTATCGGAAAGCTGATCATATATTGAAAAGGCAAATAATCCGAGATATCCTGCATAAATCCCGGAAGCAACGACGAAGGCGCTACCTGTCCGGCCAGCAAAAATACCAGGGTGTCATTAATAGAAAGTAAGGACTTGATTTTATTGGTGAAAAATGCAAACAGGGAAAGTGTATAGGCCAGCATAAATCTGATTATTTGAGCCATGAGAAGAAGATAAACGGCCACCAGCAAGTCCAGACCGGATATAGCCAGTCTGAAGTTCAAAAAAATGGCAGCCACACCGGCAACAAATATAACAAAAGGCATACAGACGATTTTGACAGCCAAATCTGATGCAACCACATCGTAAAAAGGCGATATCGGCCTCAATAATACAATCGACATCTTGCCGCCATAGATTTGATCGCCGACCGTCCAGTGTGATGTAGGGTAGGTCAGCTGGTTCACAAGAATTAACAGAATATAATACCTCACAAAATCCTGCTGAGTGAACCCGGTTATGCTTCCATCTCCCGCAGCAACGGTCCAAACAAACATATAGATGATAGGTCCCATCATCCAACCAAGCGTCAATGTCCAGAAGAAACCTTTCTCAGCCATAAACCCGAACATAGTCCTACGTATCAGCGCAAAGCCTCCGCGAAAATTCAAAGGAGCCTCCCCTCTCGATACACTTCATCAATTACCGAATCGATTGGAGCATCATTGATTGTTACATTTCCAATGCAATAGCTATTAAAGATTTCTGAAACAATCTCAGGTACAGCTTCCTTCTGAATCTTAAACAATACGTAGCTTTCCGCAAGCTCCATGACCTGCAAGCTGTCAGTAAACTTCTCCTTTAGCTCTTCAATTGTGCCCGTTACGTCTTCATCCATAAAACTGACTTTGAGAATGCGGTAGGGAGCTATTTTACCGCTCAGCTGCTCCAGAGATCCGTCGTATAACAGCTTGCCTTGATTGATCAGCACAACCCGTTTACAAAGGGAAGAAATATCCTCCATATAGTGACTGGTAAGCAGGATGGTTGTCTCATGTTTTTGGTTATACTCCTTGATAAAACTGCGAAGCCGCAGCTGCATGCTAACATCCAGCCCCAAAGTAGGCTCATCCAAAAACAATACACGTGGCTGATGTAACAACGCTGCTGTTAATTCACACTTGGAGCGTTCTCCCAAAGAGAGATTACGTGCCTGATTCTTAAGCAGATGCCCTATATCCAGTAGTTCTTTTAGCTCGTTGAGTCTTTGTTTAAAATCAGCATCAGAGACTCCGTATATTTCCTTCATCACAAAGAAAGAGTCCTCGACCGTAATATCCCAGGTTAACGTCGATTTGTTCCCCATTACCATACTGATGTTGCGCAGAAACTTATGTTGGCGTTCCCACGGTTTGAAGCCATAGACGGAAATGTTGCCTGATGTCGGATACAGGATACCGGAGAGCATCTTCAGCGTGGTTGTCTTTCCCGCGCCGTTAGGTCCGATGAACCCGACAATTTCTCCCGGCTCAACCCTGAGGTCGATACCTTTTACCGCCTCAACTTCGTTGTATTCCATTTTGATCAGACTTTTGAACGCATGCTTTAACCCATGTTCTCTTACAGGGACGCGATAGACCTTTCTCAGATTATCAATAATAATGCCCTCGTTCATTGCTGCCCCCTTAACTCTGCGACCACACTTAAGAATACAGCCAAAACATAATCGATCTGCTGATCAGTCAAATTGGGATAAATCGGCAAGCAGATATGACGCCGACAATAATCATCCGCTAGCGGATATTCCCCACTGAACTGTAGGGAAGCAGCGATCGGCTGCCTATGAAGCGGCGTTGCATATACCTCCCCTTGGAGCGAAACGTCTTTCTCCTTGAGTCTGTCCTTCAAATCGGAACTGTCAACGTCTAAAGGCACTATAACAATGTACTTATACCAACTGCATCTGTCCTGCGGCATTACAATCTCGAAATCAGGAAGATTTTTCGTAAAGAAGGAAGTATAACGGTTGGCGATCGCTTCCCGTTGTTCAATGATCGCGTCGAGCCGCTCAAACTGGGTAAGCGCTATCGTTGCTGTGATATCACTCATTCGATAATTGTTGCCAAGCGAGGTGTGGTAAGTCTCCCAAGGCTGGGGCTTGCCATGATTGCGGAACATTCTTAGCTTCTCAGCCATTGAATGATCGTTTGTGACAATGATCCCTCCTTCCCCCGAGGTAATGATTTTCGTGGCAAAAAAGGAATAACTTCCGGCAATTCCGAAAGCTCCCGCACCTTTTCCGGCCATCCTGCTGCCATGTGCATGAGCGGCATCTTCAAATAACCAGAGCCCCTGCTCATCGCACCATTGCCTGATTTCTTCAATCTCCGGTGTAACAATTCCGCCAATATGTACGATAATAACCCCTCGGGTACGACTCGTGGCCTGCTTCTTTATTTCAGCCAGCGACACCGAAAATGTACGGGGATCAATATCAACAAGGCGAACATGCCCTCCGGCAAACAGGACACTGGAAGCCGTGGCAATAAACGTATTTGCCGGAACCAGCACTTCCTGCCCCTTTACTTCGAGCACTCTCATTACCGCTTCAATCGCACTTGTACCCGAATTAACCGCAATGGCATGAGTAACTCCTACATACCGGGCAAAACGTTCCTCCAGCTCCTGTACATACCTACCCTGACTCAACGCTCCTCTCGACAGACAATCATCAATTCGCTCCATAATGATACGCCGCTCCTGCTCAGAAAATGCAATATCGAGTGCGGGTACATCCATAACACCTTGTGTCAACTGCATGACGAACCTCCTCTACCAGTCATAGACTACAGTTTTCCCTTCAAAAAAGCCTTCCGCCGCTTGCCTGATAAATTGCTCCATATGTTCCGCATGAATATGTTGGGCAATTAGGCTGGTTACTTCAAGCTCTTGCTTCCCAATTCTGCGAGAGATTTCCTGAATACGGTCATGCGTTATGGATTCCTTAAGTATTCCAGGTCTTGTCAGATCAATAAATTGTATGTGCTGGTCTGGTGGATCGTTTTTTAAAGCCGAATGCCGTTGAACCTGCGAGAGCAGGTCCGAATCAAGTGCAACAATGGCTCTCTCCTCGCAGTCCCACACACCGCTGTTTAACCCGGCCCAAATCTCATCCTTGGCCTCCTTCTTTTCAACACTGAAGCTCAAATCTTCATCCTGCTCCAGCAACCTTAATAAAAGCTTTCCTAGCAGTCCCATTCCCCACAGTTCCACCGTTTTAATGCCTTCATCTGCCAGCTCTTCACACACATTTAGTGCCACACAAAACATAGGAACAAACGCAGCTGTCACAGGGT
This sequence comes from Paenibacillus sp. FSL R5-0636, assembly GCF_037974255.1. Classification (NCBI taxonomy): domain Bacteria; kingdom Bacillati; phylum Bacillota; class Bacilli; order Caryophanales; family Paenibacillaceae; genus Paenibacillus; species Paenibacillus sp. FSL R5-0636. Next base: position 2,737,382 of record NZ_CP150232.1, on the reverse strand, counting down.
CTAAGTCGTTGGAAATAAAGATCTGACCATCCACCCCACTGTGCAGAGGGACACATACATCCTTTGTATAATGAGGAGAAAACACAAGAGCTTGGCCTACGCGATGCTCTGCTCCAAGCCCCGCTTTAGTCACTACTCCGACACTGGAGTAAGGATAATGCCCTGGTAAATGGCATGCCCCATGAAAAAGCTGCAAGCAGGATGGGTCCTTTACCGTTCCCGTTAAAGTAAAACGGTTGGTAATGAACAATTCATTAGGACCCGGTTCTGCCTTGCGAGCAGCGGTGAAGTGTACACTAGGCTGAGGCCCCGATTCAGTGAACTTATTGTACATAGCCGAAATAACCGTCTCCTTACTGTTTATATATGGTCAGGTATCCAGGTATAACGTCCGCCCACCATAGGCGAGTGGAAATTCGGCATCCAGCCATGTGCTGTAAACTCGCCAGCCGAGTCGAAACCAACCACAAGCATCGCCTTTCCTTCATATTTGCCGTTGGTAATCCACATCTTTGTCCTTATATCCGGTGTTTGTCCTGTCAGATGCCTCATGCGGGCGACAAATACCAGATACCGCTCCAGACTCATTCCCAATTTTCCGGTTTTCTTGTATGTACGCTGTATTTCCACAGCCGTCCGATCCAGCATATCCGGTTCGGTTGTCCGCGGAACGGTGAACCAGAAATCCTCAATTTCCGGAGTTGCTGCGACCAGTTCACTCTCCAGCGCCCAATTGCGGATATTAAACAAGCAGCCTAATTGCTTGCGACTGACGCCTTGGGGAACACATAAAATGATCTCGTTTCTTCGGTCCGCTTCTTCTAATTCTTCTCTCGTAAACTGCGGCATCCGAAGTGAAAATTTTCGCTGGATGATATATTCGATTCCTAATGTTCTGTACCAATTCTCCATCTCGCTCCGGATGTATTCCGGAGAATATGTGTCGTGGACATCGCTTTGAAACCTGAACATATCCTCCTTCTGAAGCAAGTGCTCATCGAGCATGACGCCAATCGTATGCAGCGTTTGTTGTCTTAATAGCTCCTTCTCAATCATCGCCCAACCTCCTGTACTGTGTTCAATGCCGACAATATTTCAGGTATGACTGTAAAAAGATCGCCTACGATCCCATATGTGGAGTAATCAAAGATAGGTGCATTGCGATCCGTATTTATTGCAAATATCGTCTCCGAATGATGCATCCCAACCTTATGCTGCACTGCCCCAGACACTCCGCAGGCGATGTACAGTTTGGGCTTGACCATTTTACCTGTCAGTCCGACTTGATGCATACTATCCATCCATCCACATTCTACAAGCGGTCTGGTAACCGCTACTTTCCCCCCAAGCGCATCGGCGAGCGCATAGATTAAACGAAGATTGTCTGCGTTTTGAATGCCTCTCCCGGCAGCAACAATAATTTCTGTAGTCTCGATGTTCTCCTTGCCCGCGGCTTCTTCAATTACTCCCATAAACTGCAGGACTGAGGAAGAGCAAGAATACAGGGAGCTTAGATCAACAATCTTGCCCTGCGCGACGTGTGCGGTCTCAGCAGCGGAATAAAAATTGGTTTTTACAGTTGCCATTTGCGGCCGTCTTGCCGGTATTTTTATCTCAGCGAATTGCTCGCCCATTTGCGTCGGTCTGGTAATAATAAAATCCCCGTGATCCGGTCCCATCTTCAAATCGATGCAATCGGCGCATAGCCCCGTCCGCAGGCGAACTGCGACTCTGGGGAAAATAGACCTCCCCCATGCGGTAGCCATACCTAGTACGACAGACGGTCTTTGATCCCGGAGCACCGCAGAAATCAAATTATAATGAATATCTTCGGCGTAACGCTGTATTCCCGGTTTGTTCACCATCCACACCTCATCTACTCCCCACTGAAGCAGACGCTGGGCTAGGTCTTCTATACGCTCTCCGACCACCAAAGCGTAAATGCGCTGGGCTCTCATAGCCTGCAGCTGTTTTGCTGCGGTAACCAGTTCCGGAAAATATGAAGAGAGAGCGCCTTCAGCATGTTCCACAACAAGGCAAATACCCTCATGCTCAGGGTACGGTTGTCTGGTCTCCTGTGCCCTGCCTTTCATTATAATGGCTTGGTTAGGACAGCAAGACGTGCAGACTGAGCAATAAGTACATGCCGCAACGTCGATACGCAAGCCCTCATCCTCATCCTTGATTGCAGCGGCGGGACAGCGTTTTAAACACAGGAGGCAATATGTGCATTGTTCCTGATCAATCCTAATCATCCATTTCTAACCTCGCTGATTTTGCTGATTATCGGCTCCAATACCCGTAGATATTCATCGCTTTCTAGCAAAATCCCCTTTCTTTCGGAGTGCTGTTCGTACACTGAAACTACTTCAGTAGCCGAGCCTGCCAAACCAACCGTCTGTGGGTCAAGGCCAAGGTCATGACAGGACCATACTAGAATATCCTTGGTTCTGGCATGCAATTTGGCAGCAATTGTTAGCGATTTCAACTCAGAGGCGGCTGTCATTCCACCAATACTCAATACTGCCGGAAGCCGGCAAGACTGTCTGGTTGTTACCCCTTCGTCATGCTGGCGGTGGAACAATACCTCATCGGTCGAAATATCCTCAAACCGTGTTACATTTATCGCGTGGGGGATATCTAGATACTCGCCGATTCCCGGACCTACCTGACCGGTATCACTGTCGGTTGAATGGCTGCCGGTCAGAACCAGATCACATCCACCAAGCTTCTCAACAGCACGAGCCAGTACCAGCGATGTCGCCAATGTATCCGAACCGGCAAAAGAAGCGTCGCTGAGCAGGACTGCCTCATCGATTCCATAACCCATAAACTCCTGCAGAGCCGTTTTACAACCGGGAGGGGCCATGGAAATAAGAGTTACATTAGCATTACAGCTATTCTTCAGCTCCAATGCCACATGGATGGCTTGCCGGTCCGGATAGTTTAGCTCAAAGGTTGCCTTCGGTGGCGGTGAGGCCGAGATCTTACGGCCATCAGCAATGCCACGCACATCGCCTTTGTTCACGTGTGCAATAAACTTTAAACAAACCACTATTCGCAATATATCGCTCCCCCCATCACATTCTGCTGCTTTTTTATCAGAGAAACGTATGTCAAAATGTTTCCAAAAGTACTATTCTTCGCCAGATTACCATTTCCCTTTATTATCATAATATGATTATCATCACATAATTGGAATGAACAATTATTATAGTATAATAATGTCATTTATTTCATTTTCATTTACATATAAGGGGAATATGGAGGTGTAAATTGAGTAAAATTACTTTACCCGTTTCCGATCCACTAATAAATACTTCCAACGCCTATGGGACTTTGTTTTCTATTATTTCTTCGGATAACCGCATATGGCCCTGGGTTTATTCCAACTTCATTCAGCTGAGATATGTAACGGATTGGGAAACTTACTTTTTTGACAATCATGAGCTTCTTGTTGATTATTGCCCATTTCTCAATAAGTTCATATTGCCTAGAACCATCATTTCCAAGTGGTCTTCCTTTACGGATTTTGTAGTAGACTCTATCAACGGCGATTGCTATGTATGGTGCCATCTCGACCGGTACTTTATATCTGCATATCAGGAGTTCGGCCAAGAGCACCGTTTTCACGAGACATTAATTTACGGCTACGATCTTGATCGCCAAACAGTCTGCATTCGGGACAATATTACGGGCGGTAAATTTATGACCGCTCAATGCACCTTTTCCGAACTGGAATCCGCCTTTGACTATCTGTCCGGGGAAGAAAATTTTATTACGCGTGTAACTTTGCTTAGCAAAATCGATGCAGAATTTGATTTAAACGTCGAACAGATTGTCGACAGCTTGCAGCGATATCTATCCTCCAAGCGTTCATTCGATTTTATTAACCATACCACTACCAGCATCTATGGACAAAGTGTGTACCAACACCTCATTTATCAAATGGAGCATCCTAAAGAAGATGACCCTGAGCTTGACATTAGAGCCTATCATTTGCTGTGGGAGCATAAGAAGCTTATGGTTTTAAGACTTAAATATCTCCAACAAATAAAACTCCTGCTGCAAAGCGACCGATGGATTGAGCGTTGTACTGAGCTTGAAGAACGCTCTCTTCTGAACAGAAATATGGTGCTTCGGTATAATCTGTCCATGGACCCCAAGGTGCTAGACGCACTCAAACATTCTCTGTTGACCATACAAACAGACGAAACCAAATTATTGGGCGAAATAATAAGCGCGCTCGGCTCCAAGGGATGAATTGGAGAATTAGCAGCAGTTGGAGGGACAATTATGCAGACGTTGCAGACGTTAGAAATGGAATATTACTATAATTCTGCAGGGGAGCCTATTGCAGAGGTACAGTCACTGGGAAACTGCTATACCCGTAATATTTTTTTCATGCTAAAGAGGTATGTCAATGACTCTAGCGTATTGTACAAGATGTTTTTAGATGATTTTAATCTGAAATTAGTTACCCATACTGACAGTGACCAGTTTGAATTAAGCTTGAACGAGATCAAAGATCCCGAGGATTATATAACAGTCGCTAATAAACATACTTTTAGCAACAATGCAGAGGCAGCCATCCAGACGATAGAGACACTGTTAGCAAATAACGAAGTCGTATTTGTCAATACGTTAATGAAACGAGTCCCCTTTTATAGAACATTTGAATTAAACCCGGCTCTGGAAACAGATCATATTGTGGATGGGCATATATTTTTGATCCTAGGGCAGACGGCAACTGATTTTTATTTCTTGGACAATTATATAAATTACAACAAAGAGTATTTCAAGCCTTATCCGCATAACAAAAATATCGGTCAAGATGCCAAAACTTCGTTTATGGATGCCTACAATCGTCAGTTTTCCTGTTTCACAGTGCATCCTAATCAAGATGAGCTTGCTGAATTGCCAGCCCGAGCCTCGCTCATTTTAAGAACCGCACTATCGAATTATTATAAGCCGCCCTCTTGTACCGAAGGCCGCCTGGAATATATCGGACGATCAGCCATCCAGGAACTGAACAATCTGTTTGCAAGTGGACGTTTCATCCTCAATACAAAGATTTCAAACCGCCCCCATGACCTTTACTCTTTAACCCGGACGACGCTCACCCGTCATTCAGATAGGAAAAAAGTATTGCTGTTGCTGCTGAATTCCTTAGCAAATCCTAATGCTCTCAGCGATGTCATTCATTGTGCTCGGCAAAGCATCGAACAATGGGAACTTTTAAGGAATGTTATGACCAGGCAGTATATTATGAATGAATTTACACTTACTGACCAGATGGAAGAATACATGGCCTATGTCCTTCATGCGGAAGACCTGTTTTATCATTCCATTGAAAAAAACATCGATAATTTATGCCAAATATAGGATATAAGCGTAACGCCTCATCCTAGAAAAAAAGAGACTTGTCAAATAGACAGGTCTCTTTAAAGTATTTACCGCATTGCCACTTATCACGGCTAATAACAACTTCGCTAAAGACATGGAAGGAACGGAGGGTCCGGGTAAGGGCTTTTGCTCATATCCCCCTCCATCCTCCACCCCTTTAAGTCGCTATTCGGGCTTACACACTAGTCAGAATAATAGGCTCACCTTTAGTCACGATAATCGTATGTTCAAACTGCGCTACCCGACCGTTATCTACAACACTTAGCGTCCAGCCATCCGATTGCTGCTCAACATAGTCCGCTCCAGTCGAGAGGAAAGGCTCTACTGTAATTACTTGTCCTTCCTTCAGTACTGTGGTCACTCTTGGATTATAGAAGGGTAGAATTTCAAAAGGCTTCTCATGCAGTGATTTGCCAATTCCATGGCTGCACAGATTACGCACCACTCTATAACCGCGTTTGCGAGCTTCAAGTTCCATCATTCTGCCGATCTCGTTAACCTTCATCCCTGCCCGCAGATGATTGATCACACTCATCATGGTTTCCTCAGTACTCCGGCATAAACGCAGAATATCATCGTTATAGGGCGGCAGTTGAAAAGAAACGCCAGCATCCCCATAATACCCATTCAGCTCAGCAGAGACATCAATGTTGATCAAATCGCCGGCATTAATCACTCTCGGACCCGGAATACCATGAGCAACCTCTTCGTTCACACTGATGCAGGTGCTGCCCGGGAAATTATAAGTTATCTTCGGGGCTGAGGATGCTCCGAAGCTTTCCAGAATCTCAGCTCCAATAAGATCCAACTCCGCAGTCGTCATCCCAGGGGTTACTTTCTTTTTCATCTCGGCGATGGTGTGGCCCACCACTTTTCCAATAGCTTTTAACCCTTCTAAATCTTGTACCGTATCACTTGTCATCCAACACACATTCCTCTCACTTCATGAATTAATCAATTGTCCAGCCTCTGAAATGCACTCCCTACCCACTGAAAAGTATCTTCCACTTGTTTGCCTGCTGCGATATCGTAGTAACTTCTCTTGAAGCTATGCTCATCAACTTTATCCAGCTTTATGGAATACCGCTCAGGACTGCTGATAAACAGCTGATTTTCAGGTTTAATAGGCAGTTCTTCTATCACGTTATTTCTTCTGAGTGTAAAAAGCTTGTAGAAATAACCGTTACTCGTTCCATATTGTCCGATCGTAAAATCGGGATCACCGTCTCCATTATAATCCTCAAACTGAAGCTGGAAAAAATCATTAAAGGTCTGGGCAAATTGATCATTTAACGGATAGCTACTCAGCGTTTTCCCTTGCTCATCAGTCACAACTAGTCTAAATCGGCCACTCCAGTTTCTTCCCGTTAACGGACTGGGTGTAGTCCAATCTTCGCTATATCTCCCCTCTAGCAGTTGCAGATTTAAAAATCCCGCTCTGCCTGTGACCGGAGACAGTTCATTATGTGATAGGGTTACTGGACCTGTTACCTCGACAGAAGTCTCCACAGGGTCTGCCTGTTCAATGTTCTTCGTATCGATTGTTCCATAAATGAGCTTTCTTAACTGGTCAGAGTTTTTTACAGGAATCGTGTAGCCCTGACTGCTGTTCTCCGCTGTAGTAAACATCCCTTCATGTCCAAGTTGATCTCCAAGCGCTATGTAATAGTCTTCCGAATAGCCGTCCCCATAAACAAGCTTCATTTCAAATTCCGGACCCCAATCCAGATCATCAGAAAATTTCTTACTCTTGTTCATAGCCTCCGCTAGCGTCTTGATCAAAACAGAATCCTTTAGCGTTAAGCTCTCTGAGTGCAAAGGACGATCCGCTTGTTTCTGATCACTAGTTGCCACGGGTGTCAACGACACGCCTTCGATCCATCTGGCATTGATGAAGCCCAAATCACTTTTACATCCGCTTAACACTACGACCAATAACAAAGGTGCTATCCATATTAACCGCCTAATGCGAATCGCCTCCAATACATAAGCATATTCCAATTATAACAGTGTCTATAAATATATAAAAACGACTTTACTAACACGCGATTAAAAAAAGACTACAACCTGCTTATTAAAGCGTGGTTCTAGTCTTATAATGACAATTGATTAGATTGCTCCCATCGTTTTGAGCCAAGCATCCGCAATAAGTGCATGACCTGCAGGAGTAGGATGTACTCCATCATATGCCCAGTAAGCCGGTTTTGCTTTTACGGAGGCCGCTGCAAAAAGTCCATCTAGCGGAACCAGCGGCGCCCCATATTCACGTGCCAGCTCGCGGACAATATGAATTTTAGGATCAAGATCCTGACGCCAAGTTCTACGATCTTCCGGTACAGGCAAAACAAAAGGCTCTATAAGAACTAATTTAGCATCCAAAGATTTCTGAGTGCGTTTAATCAGGTCCCGATATGAAGCTTCAAACTGCTCGGGAGTGGTTTCTTCACCAGAATCAAAACGGCGCCAAGTGTCGTTAATTCCAATATAAATGGACACCCAAGTCGGCTTCAAATCCAGGCAATCCTTATCCCAACGCCCCTGTAAATCAACAATACGGTTGCCACCAATGCCACGGTTAATAAAAGTAAGATTCTTCTCTTGGTATAAATACCCCAGACGAGCGGCGACCATCATTGCATAACCCACTCCAAGCGATGAAGCGTCTTCATGATTACGTCCCCAGTCTGTTATGCTGTCACCTTGAAACAGAATGACATCGTTTTGTTGGAATATCATAAATGAAATCCTCCTCTAACTACCTCTGTTAATATAACCCAATCTATTATATCAAATACAATGAATACAGCCTACTACGAAACATCAATAATGCAAACATTTCACTAAAAAAACAATAACAAAAACCCCGCTCAGATTCGAGCAGGGTTTAGGGTTAAACTATATTAGTAAGCTAGGCTGAACAATCCTTTAATGTGGGACAAGTAACGAATATTACTTGCTTCCTTCATCAGAGTTGCAGGCAAGCCTTTTAACGGAGTAGAACTTGCACCAACGATGGCTACACCGTCTTTACGGCCTAAGCTAGCAAGCGTACCAGAGTTGATTGGGCTAAAGCTTTCAAACGATTTATTTTTCAAGAAGGCATACAGATTGTATCCGATCAATTCACCCATTTGCCAAGCGATTTGAGCAGTTGGAGGGTATGGACGTCCATCTTCTGCAAAGACCACCGCGCTGTCACCAGCAACGAATACATCTTTGTGAGAAGTGGATTGCAAGAACTCATTCACCGTTGCACGACCGCGGTTAACTTCAAGACCGGATTCGCCGATGAGTGGATTTCCTTGTACGCCACCAGTCCATACAAACGTGTTAGCAATAATTTTTTGACCGTCTTTCAAGTCAATCGCATTGCCTTCTACATTCGTAACAGGAAGACCTGTCAAGAATTGAACACCACGTTTTTCCAAGCTTGCTACAGCACGTTCGATCAATGCATCTGGCAATACTGGAAGGATTTTAGGACCTGCTTCAACGAGCATAAGCTTAATTTCTTTAGGATCAACGCCATATTTTTTAGTAAGTGTAGGCAATACATCCGCGATTTCACCAACAAGCTCAACACCTGTTAAGCCGCCGCCACCGATTAGGATGTTTGCATCTGCTTCATTTTTCGATTTCGCATATTCACGAATACGATCCTCAATATGTTGATGAATTTTGTTAGCATCTGCAGCTGATTTCAATACCATACTGTATTGTTCAAGCCCTGGAATGCCAAAATAAGCTGTAGTGCTGCCAAGACCTACAACAAGCGCGTCATAAGTTAGTGTCACACCATCAGAAAGAACAATTTGTTTGTTCTCCACAGAAAATGAATTAACCTTCGCGATTTTCAGGTCAATATCTTTACCTGCGAAAAGCTTAGTTAGAGGCATAGCAACAGCACCCTCTGCAACACTACCTGCTGCAAGACGATGCAATTCTGTGATGATTTGGTGGGTAGGATACTGATTAACTACAGTAATTTTAGCTTCATCTTTTTTGAGATACTTGCGTACGGTTAAGGCGCTTAGTAGACCACCATAACCTGCTCCTAGAATGACAATATGTTTAGACATGATGTTTCCTCCGTCCCTTACGAATAAGATATGAAAATGATTATTTCTGCTTACTGCGTTCTCCAGCAACTTGAAGGTATGCATTTACGAAACGGAAAAGCTTTTGTGCTTGTGGATCTTTCAACAACTTCATAAGACCAAAAAGACCAATAACTTCGTTACTTTCATTCGCACGATCTTTTGCTTCGATCACTGTAGCTGCCATATTCTTCGCGGAATGCACTACAGGTTCAGCAAGTTCTTTAATTGCACTTACCGTATCACTTTTCAAGACATCATCCGCTGCGACAGTTTGCACAAAGTCATAGGACTTTGTAAGCACGCCAACAAGCTCAGTTAATTTTGGCAGCTGTTCCACCAAGACTGTTAATGATTCCTGAACTTCTGGTTTCAAGAGCTGCTCTAGAACATCCATTTGTTCCTTGCTAACAGCTACTTTTGGTGATTCTTGTTCAGGTTGTGTTTGAGTGATTGATTCTGACATATCCAAATCTCCTCTGCAATAAGCTTTGCTGCTTAATAGTAATGAAAAACATAAGAACTTTTAACGCCATATTTCTATTATAGCACTTATCAAGTTATAAATGTCACAAAGTTTTTGAATTTCCATAAAATTTTGTGATTTTTATTACATTATAATAAATTATTTAAATTACCAGTGTTAATTAAAACCGTTTGAGTGAATTAATGTACAAATTCATTCAAATTCTTCTCAGTTTTCAACAAAACATCCACAATGTCCATATTCTTCTCTGTTAGAAGTAACCTGAAATAAAGAGAACGCAGGAAGTTCTTTGTATTTATTCGAGTAACATACTGGCTGTGGCTTCTAGGCCAACTGCCACATTGCGCCAAGTTGAGAATCCAATCGGTTATAGACTGCTGTGGAAGTAAATGATGATCGATGATTGTAACTATAATAGTAGCAATCCGTTCATCTTCTTCCTCCCTGAATATGTATTGATCGTTATAAAGCATCTTTTGAACAACTGTCAGAACCTCTTCCCGCACCTCGGCATCACTCTCCGAGCATAAAACCAGCTCATCCAAGGCGTCTGCGCCATGGGCTGCTGCGTGTGCCCAGCCTTCTTTTTCCATATAACCTCTTAAATCCCGTTCTTCCTTATAATAATGAATTAAACCCTGCTTCACCTTTGTAAATTCAGAGCTATCCAATATAGCCTTTTCCCTATGCCGCTGGAGAATAAGAGCAACAACCAATACAGAAAATGTTCTTGTATACACCGTCTGATCTTCTTTGTTCCCAATGTGATAAAACAGATGCTGCTCGTCAAGGAGTATCCACAGCAGTTCACGAAGCTCCGCATCATTAAACCAATGTTTCTCATTAATCCATTTGTAGAATGTGGAATAAATCAATTCATCACGCAGCATAGGCTCGGGAACTCCTAAATGCTCAAGCATCAACTTCACATAATCCTTTATGTCCTCTCCACTTCTAAGCTCGTAGTCATTCTCTTCGATTCTTTGCAAATCTATCATCAATCGTTCTCTACTATTAATCAATTTATCCACCTTTCATTCACCGTGTTTTTACATATCCTAATATCCTAATTTATGTCCTATTTTTTTACAACAGGGTATTCAAGATTAACTTCAATAAATTTTATCATTGACGAATTTTATAGGCTGTGTTATTTTGAGTTAGTAACATTTAGTTAGTAAATTTACAAATATCAGGTGTTTATATTTTACAACCGAATACATACACAACGGAGGAATACTTATGAGCGCTTTTACAGACTTGATTCAGTCCCGCAGATCCGCTATGAATTTTGTGGAAGGGGTCACCATCCCTCAAAATGAATTAGAGGAAATGTTCTCTTACGCCAGATTGGCACCATCGGCCTATAATCTACAGCATACAAATTACAAAGTGATATCTAACGAGAGCTTAAAAGAAGAAATTCGCGAAGCGGCTTACGGCCAATATAAAATCCATACTGCTTCAGCAGTTATTGTAGTGCTAGGAGATAAGCATGCTTATCAGCAGGCTCCAGAAATCTATGGCGGGCTTAAAGCTTTAGGAGCGATGTCACAAGAGGAATATGATGAGCAAATAGAGATGATTAACAATGCTTACATTGATAAGGATGCTTTTCAAAGAGATGAAGCAATACGTAATGCCTCTCTCTCGGCCATGCACTTTATGCTGATCGCCAAAGATAAAGGCTGGGATACCTGCCCGATGATCGGCTTCGATGCTGATGTTATCCAATCCACCTTGAATCTGCCGGATCATATGGTACCTGTTATGCTGATCACGATCGGCAAAGACAAAAAACATAAAATCAGACCCCGCGGCTACCGTAAGCCAGTCAACGAATTCGTTGAGTTCATCTGATTATAGATACAGCAAAACGTTCCATCCGAGGCAAGTAGCGGGTGGAACGTTTTTTAATTGAAACTCATCATGAAGATAGTCGACCATGCGCTCGTTATATAGAAGAAGTTTTACTTCGCATATTGTAAAATGGCAATCGCTGCTCGTTCCCGTCGTTCGGAGTCATCACAAATCAAAGCTTCTTTCAAAATATTAAGCGCCTTAGAGAGCATCTCCTCATCCAATTGCAGCGGACTATTCACTTCTTGTTCATTAGCAGAAACACCTGTAATCCACAGATCCAAGCGAGCACTTGGTTTTGGACCCTTATATTGTACAACCGGTGCACTTTGGTTAAATAACTCCCGCAGGCCTGTGTTTAGTTCAGAAATCGGCAGACTTTTCAACCACGTTACACCACGCCGATGGCATGTACCCTCGTCAACATTATCATTTAACTCGTTGTAAAAATAATCTCCGAGGTCTCCGAGATGTACCCAATCTCCATCGGCCACCAGCACATAATCTCCATCTTGCATCGTATGTACAAATAGCTGAAGGGCTTGCAGATGTTGCATAAGCTCCGGCTCACTATATTGGTAAGTACCGATTAATCGATCATGAAGTTCCTCTATGCTTAGATTCTCCAGATCCCCTATTCCGGGGTAGCCGATACTCACATAATTATCCTCCAAAAATGTGCTGATCCGCTCAATCCCCAGTGGCTTAGATCCCATCCGAAACAGATTCATATGTCATTCCTCCAAATACTTAATAAAATGCTTATAGTAGCCCTTGGATTTGGGAGTAACAAACCGTCCATCATTCGCAGAATCCTTCATTAGTTTATGAAGATTCGGACCTCCAGTATAGGGATCTACTACGCTAGCCTTCAGTCTTGTCGCTTGGATTGCCTTCTGAGGACAAGAATAAACACAACGCATACATAATAAACAATTTTGACTGAAAACAATTCCTTCTACGCCGCTACTAATATTGGATGTTGGACAGTTGCTGACACATTTTAAACATAGTGTGCAAGCGTCCGTTGTACTCAATCCTTTGGCGAAGTATTTTCCCCCTTGGTGTTCCTCACAATAATATACTGTTCTCAGAACCCGCTCCAACACAGGGTGAATCGGCAGATTTCGTGGTGTTCGGTTTACGATTTCCTCTGCAAACAATTCCACCTTACGCTGTGCGGCTTGGTACAACTGCTTATTCAACCTGTCATCATATTTGATATAAAAATTACATGGCATCGCCAAAATGGAATTGTGAAAAGGGATATATCCCTTCCCACGCAAAGAACGAAGAACCGTATTCGAAGCACCGTTATTGATATAGTGTGGAGAGGATGCCGTTTTGAATACAAATGCCGGGGTTCCATTACATTCAGGCAGCTGATCTGCAAAATGTTCAACAAAACCGGAAGCGCCAAAGCCTAGAACCGGATGACCAATACCTATAAGATCATAGGCTTCATATTCTACAGAACGAGTGCCTTTAATAATATCTTCCACTCTAAACAAATCTACGTCTTGCCCTTTACTTCTTAGCCTTTCAGCAAATTGCTTAGCAATAATCTCCGTATTGCCAGTACCTGAGAAATAAAATATGGCCGTCTTTGCATTATGCATTCCATCCCCTCCCAGATCAAATATACCTCATTCCCGTCTGGGAAAGCTGTGATGCTGAAGTGGGTTTGGGCTATTTCGGACTCAGTTGCTCTTATTTCTATAATTTCGCTCGTTTTGCCACACTATCAGACTCAGTTGCAGCTATTCGCTCAAATGTACTCAAATACTGCAATTAACATATCCTCAATCATGCGTCCTCACAGGAGTAATTAAAAAAAGTGTGGACGAAGATGCGTCTACAGGCAGGATCACCAGCGGTCTTTCTTTTCCCGCGAACCTGATTCTAAGCGTCTCACTATCAATCGCCCGAAGGATGTCCCTGAAATATTTTCCGTTAAAGGCTACTCGAAAATGATCACCCTCTAGATGCTCCAAAGGAATCTCTTCTTTTACATCCCCAATTTCTGCAGTCTTGGACACTAAACTTAGCGTGTTAGAAGGAAGTACGCTGAGCATAACACTCTCACCAGCCAATATAGAAATACGTTCAACCACATGTAACAAACGGTCTGTCTTAACAATCACTTCGGAGAGATACGCTTTTGGGATTAAATTATTGACAGAGGGATAAGTTCCTTCTAGAAGGGCAGACTGAACCCTCAATCCATTAGAAATAAATCTGATCTGCTTGGGGCCTATTTCTAAATCGGTGCTGCTGTCTGCATCATCGCTTAATATTTTTAAAAGATCCTCCAGGCTGCTGCCCGGGATTACAACATCTAAAGGAATTGCACCGTAATCTTCTATGCTTTCAACAATATGCTGGGCGAAGCGGATGCCATCAGTGGCGACTACACGAATATTTCGCTTATCTATTTGAAGCAAAACTCCTGTGAGCACAGGTCTGGTTTCCGATGAAGAGACCGCAAAAACCACTCTTTTAAATATTTGCTTCAGGAGAGTGTTCTTCATGCTTATCTTTTGAATGTTTGGATGATCTATGTATTGGATTCTTGGAAACTCTGCCGCATCCATTCCACATAAACGAAATTGAGTGTTCCCTGATTGAATGTTTAGAATCAATGCCTCTTCGATTTCCAGCCTAATTAGTCCAGGATCAAGCTTACGAATGATCTCATAAAAATAACGCGCGGGAACTACGATCTCACCTGTGTTGTGCACAACCATCGAATCCATCTTCACAGGGAGCTTATATTCAATGGTCATTCTTATATTGCTGGCTGTTAATATCAGACCCTGAGTTTGCGCCTGAATAAGTATTCCTGAAAGAACACGTGAGGAACTATTCGCGGATATGGCTTTTAATGCTGCCTGTAATGCGGTACTAAGAGAATCTTTTGATACATGGATTAGCAAAGACTTCACCTAACTCTCCTTAGATTCCTTTACAAAATGCGCCTCAATAATGTTCCGAAATACTTGAGAGCGAGATGCGTTCTGATCCGCACAAGCCTGCTCTATCTCCTGCCAAACGTCCTCAGATAACGTCAAAGATACCTTTTTAGTTACACCAGTGCTTTTTCTACCCGCACCCTCCCGAAGACCTCCCCTTGTAAAAAGAAACCCCAACTGCCCATCTTTAGTAGCTACACCTACTTTAACTTTATCCTCGTTGTTACTTGCGCTATCGCTAGTGACTTTATCTTTAATTTCGCTAAAATTGCTCCTCTTGTGTACGCCTTCGAATTTATGATCACCCAATCCCTCGCACCTCCGTATTTGAATTTAGTAACTTAAATCAATGCATTCACTAATTTCATAATACCATAATCGCCATTAATCCACCACAAGTCTAACCACAAAAAAAACACCCCAAAGATCGGAGTGTGTGTGGTGGGCTAGGCATGAGTTTGGTATGCGTTGGGTATGAGTTGGGTATTGCAACGTTAACCCATGGATTTTTTATTTTGCTTAAATTTTTTTGTGAATGTATGAGTTAATTGCACTTTATACAACTATAAACAATACATAGTGCTGCCCGAGCGAAATAAGTGTATTCTCTGCAACTAAATTCATCGATATTAACAAATTAGTGTGAAAAGACTTCTTTTAACTGCACCAAATGCAACTAAAAGTGACTAAGCTTATTATCTCCTGCAAATAAGTGCATAAACTGCAACTATCCCGTTTACCCGCTCCCGGACACACGCACTCACCCTCATCACGCCACTAGCCCAACCTTCCTCCCCTCTCACTCACCATCTCCTAAGACTCCCTTCCCTACTCAACCCATTACCTTTACCGCAGAACTCCCTACTCATGTAAAAATAGCTCGCCTCATAACTCAACGCGCGGCACATATTAACATCTACTCTTCCGCCCGCCTTACCTAAACTACACTATCTCAGGATGTTCTGATAATTTGGTGGGAAGTCTGACTTTTGGGGGTCTTTTAGATGCTTGAACGATTCAAGCTTCACCTTAGGACCAGGAGAGATCCTAAAAGTCATGGTATCTTCTCCAACTGAAATATGTGGACCTACTGTAGGATATACGTTAAGTGTAATCAAGAAATCAAACCCACGGAAACCATTGAGCCGCTTCACCTCAGTCACATCCACAAAGTAAGGATAAACCATTGGCGATTCTCGCAGAAGCGGTGAATAAATATCTGCAATTTTTTTCTCAATATGGGGTAAAAGAAATAACATCAGCATGTCTTGAAACTTAAGTTCGCGAGAATCTTGATCTGGCAGTTGAAGTCCCGAATCAGACCTGGAGGGCGTTATAGATTGAGGTTGAATTAACCTATTAGCGGAGCAAGGTTGTGGCGTCAGAACAAGCATCACTGCGACAAGAAGGGGAGCAATCCAGCTTTTTTTCATCACAATAGCCTCCTTAGGGAACTTTATATAAATTCCCCAAAGAGACCCTATTTTTATACGTTAAATCTCAATCCTGTCAAAAAGAAAGGGTTCTCCCTTAAGATAATTTTTCAGGATCGCTAGCGCATAGGGCTGTTCTGCTTTTAGACCCTCAGTTTCCCTAGGATCGGATACGTGATGGCAATAATTTTCGATCATAACCATGACCGTAAAATTCTCTAAAGTCTGAACCCACTCCCCATCGAGCTTGGCGATACTTTCGTACCCCTTAATGACCCCTTCTCTTTGCAATGGATACAGTCCAAGAAGGGTATGTGCCACGTCATAAAGATAATACCCCCAACCACATCTTCCAAAATCAATCGGCCGAGGCTCACCCTCTTTAAATATGATATTGCCTTGATGTAAATCTCCATGGATAACGCCATAAGACCTTCTGTTCTTATTTTTATGCTGCTTGCTTAGCCAATTGTATAACTTCTCAGCTGCCGACTGATACAGCACAAACTCTTCATCCGTAAGAAAACAATGATAATGCAGCTTTAAACGAAGCATTGCTTTTCGAAAGCTATGTTCATCCCAAACAGGACGATTAAAGCCAGGGGGTAACTCCAGCTCCTGTGCCGCCTTATGTAGCTTGGCTAATAGAACACCTTC
Organism: Paenibacillus sp. FSL R5-0636; assembly: GCF_037974255.1. Taxonomy (NCBI): domain Bacteria; kingdom Bacillati; phylum Bacillota; class Bacilli; order Caryophanales; family Paenibacillaceae; genus Paenibacillus; species Paenibacillus sp. FSL R5-0636. The sequence goes on along the minus strand of NZ_CP150232.1, from coordinate 2,720,470 downwards.
TTTGTACATTTGTTCTTCGGTAAGATTTTCATTCGCATGTTCCCCTTCAACCCAGCGCATTAAAGAGGCATACACGCCTTCTCCATTTCCCTGTTCCACTTTGAACGTTACAGCACCCGTGCGATCATGAACACCTTTTGGCAGGGGGACATCAATTTTGCTCCTTAAAAGCTCCAGCCACGCGATTTCGGAGTTAATTTCCTCTTTAGATCTCCCCGAATGAAGGCGCAGTAAAAAAGTTCCCTCTTTATTAGTTTCGATTACAAAGGTACAGTTATCCGATAGCTGGTTAAAACGAATCTGCGTCCAATCCAGGTCAAAGTTCTGAAGCGCTATTAAAGCTGCCTGCTTATAATTTTTTCTCATCGCAAAGGAAGGAACACTTCAGCCTCATCGGGCCAGGAAGGGTTCGCAATTTGATAGAATTCTATATCCAATCCACGATCATTACTCTGCAAACTGTTATTAAATTCTCGCTTCATTTCCGGCAATTCAAGCACTTGGACTTGGCCTTCAACATTCATATATAACCATCCCTTCAATGATCTATAAAAATGAAAACTATCTGAAAAAATATTTATCTTGAAAATATTTTCAGAAAACTAAATAATAGAAAAGCAATACTTACATGTCGGATCTATCATCTTAACCAAGGTGGAGCTTCATTACAGGCAGAAGAAAGGTTGAACATCGGCATCATGAATGCAATTCCAAACCTCAACAAGGCACAAACACGCAAAGAACGAGCAGGGAAAGAGCCCTTTCCCATCTCTATACTTTCTCTTACGGTAGGCGCTTTTGCGATTGGTATGACTGAGTTTGTTATTATGGGTATTTTACCAAATGTCGCCAACGATTTACAGGTTAGTATTTCGACTGCTGGCCAACTCATTACAATGTACGCACTTGGAGTGGCCGTTGGCGCACCCATCCTGACCATTCTCACGCAGCGCATTCCGCAAAAGAAACTGTTATGCCTTCTCATGATTCTTTTTATACTGGGCAACGGAATCTCTGTGTTTGCACCCAACTATACCGTTCTCATGGTAGCTCGTATAATTACAGCTTTAACTCATGGTACTTTTTTTGGGGTTGGCGCAGTCATTGCATCCAATCTTGTACAACCCAATAAGCGGGCCGGAGCCGTATCTATTATGATGGCAGGTTTAACGATAGCCAATATTGTCGGAGTTCCTCTAGGAACATTTATTGGACAAAGTATGGGCTGGCGGGCCTCATTTGCAGCGATTGCTGTCATGGGAGTCGCCGCGCTGATCGGCATCCTCATTTTTATTCCAAAGCTTAAACAAGAGAAACCAGCGAGTGTTATCCAGCAGATTGCTGCTCTGGCTAATCCAAAGCTGCTGCTATTCTTATTGATCGGGGCGTTAGGGAACGCCAGCTTGTTCACCGTGTTCACATATATTACTCCACTGCTTGAAGAAGTGACTGGTTTTGCTGAACATAGTGTGACTTGGATTCTAGTCTTATTCGGCTGTGGGGTGACCATCGGGAACATCGTTGGCGGAAAGCTTGCGGATTGGAAGCTGATGCCTTCTATCGTGGGACTTTATTTTGCAGTCAGTATGATTCTAACGATCTTTTCCTTCACGATGCATAGCCCAATAGCTGCGGTAATCACAATATTTTTCTGGGGTATGGTGTCCTTTGCGGTCATGCCAGGTCTGCAAATACGGATTATGAGTCTGGCTCAGGCAGCCCCTGCACTTGCTTCAACGACCAGCCACTCCGCCGGGAATCTCGGTAACGCAGCGGGTGCCTTTATTGGTGGTTGGGTTATTTCTCATCTAGCGATCACTTCGCTTCCTTGGGTCGGTGCGGTTCTAGTGGGCCTTGGTCTGGTATTAGGCATAGCTTGTTTTGTAGCAGAACGGAAAGAAAGTGTAGCGTAAGCTTTATAGATATTTATACAAAAAACGAGGGCGCTCCCAAAGTCATCATGGCTTGAGGCACCCTCGTTTTATATTTCAGAGGAACAATTCTGCTCTTCTAATCTTCAACATCTGCTTTGCACCTTTTTGAAATTCATAAGGAACCTCTAGTTCCTCTGCAGTAAATCCTTGTCTTACCAAATCATCAATAAGGCGGTCTAAATGCTCATACCTTTTGCAAGAAAGATCGACTAGTGGAAAGATTCGAAGCTCGCCTCTCGTCACCCGCATGAGTTCCTTAACAGTCTCTAGATGGAATTCATAGTCCAGCCGATCGCTGTACATAAATAGAAAGTGAGCAGATAATGTCAGATCAAATGCTTCATCCGCAAAAGGCAGATCCGGAAGTACCACAGGAACATAATGCTCCGGGGTTTGTTTTCGATCCTTAGTGCTGGCGGTTAAAGCTGCGTTTCTCGCTTCGGTCAGTCCCTCGATTGATTTAAAGTAGTTCCAAACGAAATTATCCTGTACTTTTTCCATTCCGGACATCGCATGTGCAATATCTAGAACCCCTTTGACTGCCAGCTCATCTTCAGAGTAATAGTAAGCAATATCAGCAGCCGTTACTTCACCACCCAACTGATTCGCTATTGCTGTAAAAGAGCAAGCACCCGCAGGACAATCCAGAATTCTCTGGCCGATAAGATCTGATTCCAGCAAATCAAACATACGTATATATTCCTCATAGGTCCTGCCAATAAAAACAATTCTCTCCAAATCAAGTTTTCCCTTTGCTCCGCTCATCTCAGCTCACCTTTCCTCTTCTATGCTCATCTACACTTCTACTTCTGTTTTATTATACGAATCAGGTAATCCATTAGAATACCCAAAATCAAAAACGTTCCAAAATGAATAATATAAGTTGGGAATCTGACGCTGATTAACGCACTATTGGTTTCCCATCTCGGATTATTTACATCAACCATGAAGCTTTCAAAAGGTTCTGTAAAGATCAGTGTATCTATAATAGGGTTCAAACGGACAAGAATAATATTCGCGATCCCCACCCCCAGATAGTCACTCAGACAGATGATGATACTTATAATCGAAAGCCAGAAACTGAATTTCCTCCTAAAAAACATCAAACACCGCCCTTTCTATTTTTTCTATTTCTTAACAATTCGTTTAAAATTCAAAATATCCTTGTCACGGTTAGTTCTTGTTTTAAAAAATGATACAATCTGGAGCTCGCTAGCTTGAGCGGATAATCTGAAAGTTTACATAGGATCCCACAGGTCATATCAATAACCTTCCCCTCCAGCTTCCGTACTATAGTTCCTGCCGGGGCTGGATTCAGCACAATCTCAGGAACAAGTGCCACGCCTAAACCACTTCCCACAAAATATTTCAGCGCTGTCATACTCCCAATCTCCATTGTTTCTAGTGGCGGCCCGCCTGATTCCTGCAGCACACTTTCTAATTTTTTGCGATAAGGACAATTCGCTGCCGTAATCAGTAAGCGATGACTCTGTAGATCCTCTGGGGTGATATGTTCCTTGGATGCTAGCGGATGCTCTTCTGGCAAAAGTAACAAGAATTCCTCCGCAAATAACGGTTCAAAATAAAGCTCCTTACCGAGCTCTGGTGCCGAACACACTGCCAAATCAATTTCACCACGCAGGAGTAATTCACTAAGTGCGGCGGTTCCCGCAATATCCACGGAGACCTTCACTTTAGGAAATTGCACCATAAACCTACTTAAAAGCTGCGGCAAACGATAGCTCGCCGTCGGGTCCGTTACTCCTAATCGCACGTTGCCAGCTTCTCCTATTTTTAAATCAGCCAAACGGCTCTCTAGTCGTTCCATATCTTTAACGATATGTAAGCTCTCTTCATAAAACAATCTGCCTGCTTCTGTTAAGCTGATTTGCTTACCCCGCTCAAGCAATTGACATCCCAGATCAGATTCAAGCCTTTGCATCTGCATCGTAACTGTAGATTGGGCATAGTTCAATTCTTCTGCGGCACGATTAAAGCTTCCGGAAGTTACGATTGTTTGAAAGGTTTTTATTGTTTTTAGATCCATCCTAGTGTCCTCCAGTGTTCAATTCAAATAAATTGAACCAAACCTTCATTATATTCAATTATACGAAATCCACTTTTCTCTATAGAATACTTTATATCAACAACATACGCCAACTTAAGGAGTGCATGAGGATGGATCTCAACAATAAAGTCGCATTAGTAACTGGTGGAGGGACTGGAATTGGCAAAGCTGTAAGCTTGGAACTATCCAAACGCGGGGCTCACGTCGTAGTGAACTATTCTAGATCTGAGGATGAAGCCATTGAAACCGTAAAGACAATTCTGAATCAAGGGGGGCAGGCTATAGCAATACAAGCCAACGTTTCTAAAGATCAAGAAGTGCAGAGTATGGTGGATTCGATTATTCAGCATTTCGGGACAATAGATCTGCTAGTGAATAATGCCAGTATAACTAAACATATTGCTCTCGGAGATCTGGAAAAGGCAACCGAGGAAGTATGGGATGAGCTATATGATGTAAATGTGAAAGGAATGTTTTTCTGCGCCAGAGCGGTTGCACCATATATGAATCATAAAAATTCAGGAGCCATCATCAATCTCGGCAGCATCGCTGGACAGACAGGCTTAGGCTCCTCCCTTCCTTATGCCGTCTCCAAAGCGGCTGTCCACGGTCTTACGAAATCGCTGGCACACGCGCTGGCTCCAAATATTAGAGTTAACTGTGTAGCACCGGGCGCCGTTGCTACTAGATGGTGGGCTGGACGAGAAGAACAGATGTATAAACTAGCCCCTAATCTGCTGCTTCAGCATATTTCAACCCCCGAAGATATCGCCCAGTTCGTCTGCGCTGCGCTAGAACAGGAAGCAATGACTGGACAGATCATTACCATAGATAGCGGACAAACATTGTAACAGCCAAAACAGCTAATGGTATGTCAGAACTACTTTTAAGTATCATTAGCTGGTTCTTACGTACCGTACAGGACGAAGTGAAGCGTTGATAGAATAATTGGGGAATTTCTCCCTAAAATTCTGAGTTTTCTGGTCATCCAACCAATAATTAGGGAAAACCTCCCTAATTATTAGCTAATTTACTGGCAAATAACGAATTCGCCTGATTTTTAGGGAGGTATTCCCTGATTTCGTTCATTTAAAGCAAATATCGGCTGTTTTCAGGGAGGTTTTCCCTAATTACTATATAGCCAACACTGTAGGAACCATAAATGCATCCGACATACCACATGCCTTCTCATAGCACGTACCACATGCCTTATAGAACGTTGCCACATAGTACACGCCTCTTAGAACGCACGTAGTACACCACAGTCTGTGGGTTAAAGTAAGAAGCTGCCCCAAAAGTAGAATTTTCTACTTTTAGGACAGCCTTTTCAGCATAACTATTAATGGAGATTCTTAGTTAGGTTCACTACCCCAGATCAGATTACCCGAGATATAGGCTGGCGCTTTTGTCCAATCTACAAAATTGGTATCAACCGCATTAAAGGAGTAATCTCCGGTTTGAGTGTAATTTGACCAATCCTCTTTAGCCACTCGCACTTGGATATCGATGCTCGCACCCGCAGCAAGTGAACCTGCTGCACTCGAGAATCCAAGCTCCAGATAATAATCCGCATCTGCTTTAGCCGTTGGCAGCTTCACAAACGTGCCCGTTACATTCGCGCTTCCAGCCTGTGACCAATCGCAGAAGAAGCTTTGTGCCTGCTCACCGTCAATTGTGTAATAATATCTTAATTTCACATCAGAAAGTGCAACAGCACTTGTGCTTGTATTCACCAGCTTAAACTTTGGATTTAGAGTATTTCCGGAAGCAGACACTGTACCGTTATACATCTGCACTTTCAGTGCTGCTGTAGGAGCTACTGACGTATCTGTGATGGTGACAACCAAGGATTGTGCGGCTCCTGCACTAAACTCAAAGGTCAGCGTTGTCGTTCCTACGGCTTGAGTTGCCAGATACTCCTTCTTGAGAGTGACTGTTGATCCACTTACCGTATAATCCGTTCCAGCTACGAGGGTTGCCGTTCCATTTTTGATCGCACTCAGCGTATTTCCGTTCAACGTCATAGTTACGGCGACGTCTGTCTGATTCGCTGTCTTCTTATCAAATCCGGCGCTTGTTGGCGTTATCGTGGAGTTGGATACTGGTGTTGTAGTATCCGTTACCGCTACCGCCAAGGATTGTGTGGCTCCAGCGCTAAAGCTGAACGTCAGCGTTGTCGTTCCTACCGCTTGTGTCGCTAAATACGTTTTTTTAATCGTCACTGTTGATCCACTTACCGTATAATCCGTTCCGGCTACAAGGGTTGCCGTTCCGTTCTTGATCGTGCTCAGCGTATTTCCGTTCAACGTCATAGTTACTGCAACGTCTGCTTGATTTGCTGTTTTCTTATCAAAACCTGCGCTGCTTGGGGTGATGGTCGAGTTGGATACTGGTGTTGTAGTATCCGTTACCGCTACCGCCAAAGATTGTGTAGCTCCAGCGCTAAAGCTAAACGTCAGCGTAGTCGTTCCTACCGCTTGTGTCGCTAAATACGCTTTTTTAATCGTCACTGTTGATCCACTTACCGTATAATCCGTTCCGGCTACAAGGGTTGCCGTTCCGTTCTTGATCGTGCTCAGTGTATTTCCGTTCAACGTCATAGTTACTGCAACGTCTGCTTGATTCGCTGTTTTCTTATCAAAGCTTGCAGTTATTGGCGTAATGGTCGAGCCTGTAGCTGGTGGATTTACAGGATCAGCATACAAGGTGCCTCGGCCATTCGTACCGAGATATACACGTCCATAGATTCTTGGATCCCCAGTAATCGCCATATTGATCTTAGCGTATTGGTGAGCATCGTCATTAATACGTACCCAAGTTGCGCCAACATCATCGGAACGGAAAACGCCCCTTACACCATCAATCTTCGCTACGGTGTACAATGCCATATAAGTTTGGCCCGGAGCAGCCTTACCATAACCAATAAGATCAGCTTCTTCTACATTCGTTAACTTCGTGAAGCTCGCACCTGAATTAGTGGAGTGCCATAGACCATATTTATTCTCAACCGTATTCCCTCCGGCGAACCAAATGTCGCCTTCAATACCTGGAACTGCCTTCATACTGATTTGGGCTTCATTCGGCTGTAATCCAGCCACATTATTGGTCGGGAAGCCCGAAGCTGCGGTGGCAGTAAATGTAGCTCCACCATCCACACTTACATAGAAAGTTCCTGCATAGAATCCATAATATTTGTTAGGATTCACGCGATCAGACGCTATCTTCGCCCCTGCCGGTAATCCTGCACTTGCTGTCCAAGAATTGCCTGAGGTTTTGGAGTAATAGACCCCAATATCTGAGGTGCTCCACAGAATGGAATTACCACTTGCAGAGACTGCCACTTGTCCATGGCCCACCGTTGTTTTGGTTCCATTTGAAGGCTCGGAGTTTGGCATATACCAGTTCACTCCACCATCGTTAGAGATACCAATGGACTTCATGCTTGGCGTTTTTTCTTTATCTGCACTGCCTACCCGCACCATATAGGACGGACTCAATTCAGCGTAGTCAATACTCATCGTTGTTGCCCATGAAGGACTGGTCTGGAATTTGGTTGGTGCTACCGACAAATCCTCATGACGGAAACCAGAAACGTCACCAAGTGCAGTGATCAAATGCGAAGTTCCAGTTGGCGGGCTAATTAGACCCAGCACTGCAGTTTCCTCCACACCTTTTGCCATGACTGAGATATTTACCTTGCCACCGGTATCCCATGAGGTCAAATTGTTCGAGCCATAAATTGTTGCTCCAGTGCCGTACATCATTCGATTCGAGTTAAATGGATCAATTTCCAAATCACCCATCATCCAGCCTAACTTCGGTGAAGGATCCAGGGATGTAGAAGTGGTTCCATGATCGAGCCATGGAGCGGCGGTGATATCCATACTGAACTTATAAGTCCGTTCTGGATAATTGCCCCAATCCCAAATGCGACTCCAAGTAGCGCCACCGTTGGTACTGCGGAAAATGACTTCATCAGGCCACCAGGCGTTTAAGCTGGATACCATCAATGTGTTAGGGTGCTGAGCATCCAGCGCCAATCCACCAAAGCCGTACCAATTATCTGTACCAGTCGTAGGACTGATATTGGTCCAAGCCCCACTAGTTTTGTTATATTTCCAAACTTCACCCTTACTACCATCATACGGTCCTACACCATTACTATAAGTAATATAGAGGTCGCCTGTGGATGACAGCTCGCCGTGATGTGGCAAGAAACCCGTAGGTTGTCCAGCCAGAGCTGTCCAGGTTACTCCACCATCTGTACTCCGATATACGCTGCTAGCCGTGTCGGCTACACCGACATAGATCGTTTGAGTAGCGTTGCCAAGTGTACCTGTACTCTTATCGAAAGTGATCCAAGACAATCCGACGAGATCATTCCCATAATCAAGTGTCGGATTCTGAATATACGTGCCTACATTTGGAAAAGAGGTTACCTTTGACCAAGTTACACCAGAGTCAATACTCTTCCAGAGACCGTTACCACTTCTAGCTCCAAAGTAGAGAATGTTGTTCTTATTGGGGTCGATGACTAGGCGTTCACCAGCGGAACGGCCCGGCATATTGCCACCTACTTTAAAAGGCAGTGGTGTGGTTTGCCAGGTGTTCCCCCGGTCATTAGAGCGCATAATCTGGCCATTATTATCCCAATGATTAGTATACGTACCCGTTGCCATGTAGACTTTATTAGGATCAATTGGGTCTGTAGCCAGAGCATCTACGCCATTCTTGTTCCAATCTACCCAGCCTACCGAGTCACTAATTGAGACCCAACTGGATGTAGCTTGATTCCAGCGATAGGCACCGCCAATATCTGTTCTGGCATAAATCAGATCCGGTTCAGTTTGATTAAAAATAATTCCGGGTACAAAGCCCCCGCCAGCTCCCGTTACAACGCTTTTCCAGGTGTAAGGTTCACTTGAGACTGCATGGGTAGTAGCTGGGAATGCAGAGAATAAAGAGCCTACCATCGCGCCAAGCAGGACCAAAAGTCCTGTTTTCCGGATACGGTTACGAATCACGTTTTACGCCTCCTACGATATAATTGGTTTGTTTATGCCTTCTTCTTACTCTATATCCCTGCTCCTCCCTCCCCCTTAATCCATACCTTTAGAACTTAGAATCCATTTTCTGATAACGCTTTCATTATAATGGTAAGGTTTTTCATTATCGAGAGAAAATGGTTATATTTTGCAGAAGATTGTCTCTAAAAATCGTACCATTTTCACACTTCAGGATACAATTTCACTAAATTTTGATCAAAAATAATTCTGTTGATAAAGAAAACCTCCGGAATAAATCCCAGAGGCTTTCTAATATAACTATTCTTCACTAGTATCTGCAGGCATAACAATCTCTTTTATACCATTAAAATGGCTGATATTTGTTTGCAAAGTGAGCACTGATTCTGAATCTAAGTTTTCTGATTTCAATGAAGTGAATATTTCCGCTTCCACTTTTTGCGGCAAATGTGTAGTTTTATCCAGCGTATATCTTAGTTTAATTTTGTCTGTTAAATTCTGTTTCATCAATTTGAGTGTTTCCTTACTCGCATCATTAGACGATATCTCCATCGAAAGTATGTATTCTTGTTCCTCTTCAGTAACAACGATCTCCTGAGAATCTATCTGGTACGTGTCTATATAATCGTACGGATCAATAAATCTTTGTACCATTTGTTTTTCTTTCACTGGAATATAATCGTCTTGCTTGATAAATAAATCATCCATTACCTTTGTATGATATTCAGTATCCGATATGTACTCTTCTCGTTCCTTCCCTTCCGCAGTCTCCGATTTTAGATATACGGTATAAGGATTTCTAACATAGTCGACATGAAATGAGACAGCGCTCGACCAATGTTTATCTTCACTTTTTTCCGATTTGCTTGATGTTTCTTCTTGTTTCTCCATTTCTATAGTGTAGCTCTCCTGCTTAGCCAGTTCACTCCGAGACATGCTGAGCAGCTCCTCTGCACGCTTATCTCCCTCTCCTTCAGCACCCGATTTAGTGTTCGTTGCACAACCTGTCAAACCTAACATACAAATGATACCGATAAAAACCATTTTTCTGATAAACATATTACTTCCCCTTCACTTCGAATGAAATCCAAATATAACTAAATCTATTTTATCATTATAAAGCTAACAGCTTATATGACGGAAAAGGTAGACATGTGAAAAAGCGTCTTATGGTGTACAGTTGCGCCGGGTTTGGTGCTTTGATGCAAATCAAAAAAATACCTCCCCCGCCTTTACAGCTGAGAAGGTATTTTAGTAATATTACCAATTCCCTTAGCTCAATGTGTCAGCACAAACTCATCCAGCAGCTTTCCATCCACATCATAGGCCTGATAGGTTAATGTATCCCCGGTAACGTTAATGCCGGCAAACATTTGCTTATTATTCTGAAAATGCACCGCGTGATAGAACTGATCTTCTTTTTTCTCGTTAAATTTCCCTCCAGAAGCGTTGGTCACAACATAGACTGTACCTCGTTTAGCATCTTTGGAAATCTCACCTTCTGGAACTTTTTTTCCGCCACGTAACGGGTAGGATCTGGAATATTCATGATTATGACCCTGCAGCACTAAGTCAACCTGATACGTATCAAAAATATCCGTCCAATCTTCAACTTTCTTATAGGAGTTCCCCCCGTAAGCCGGACGGTGCATCGCAACGATTTTCCATTTCTTGTCTGTGTTCTTCAGATCTTCCTTCAGCCATTCCGTTTGCTTTTTTAGATTGCTCTCTGTATTCAGTACCGTTACATGCACAGGTCCATAATCGAAGGAATACGAGGTGCCAGTAATTGAACCCTTCGCCCCATTATCCGGCAGGTTGAAGTGTGAAGTATAATACTTTGCATCCTCATCCACCTCATCATGATTGCCTGTTACCGGCATTAACGGAATCCCTGAAATCCAGCCCTGCACATTGCCAAAAAAATCATCCCAGCCTGCCGAATCCTCCGGATCCTCCGTCAAATCCCCGTTATGCACAATAAATTTGGCTTCAGGAAATGTCTGAAAAGCCTTGTTCAGTGTATTCCCCCACAGCTTAAAATCCTCTGCCGTTTCCCCTTGAGAATCCGTTACGTTGATAAAAGACACACTGTCCAGTCCATCTTCTTCCGTTGTAAATTCCGCTGCCGGACTCCATTCCCCTTCAACGCCACTACCCACTCTATAAGTATATAACGTCCCGGGTTCAAGACCCGTAGCTTCCACTTTATGAACACCTTTGGTGCCATTGTCTGTTTTGATGGAACTGCTTTTCGCTTCTACCCTTTGTACATCCGTATTTGCAAAAGAGGACACCTGTCCCTTTACAATCTCCAGAATGCCTGCTGCACTAGAATCACTTGTATACCAAGTAAACGCGCGGCTTGTGCTCGCGGCTCCCTTAAAGGTAGTCACGAGATCATACGGTGCTGGTGAATTTGCATCACTTCCGCTTTTCGATCGTTCCAACCCATAAGCCACTAAAATAACCACAATCACAAGCACTCCTAGGATTATGGCAAATTTATAGTCTCTCATCACGGTACCTCCTTATGAAAATTTCTCTCTAGCCTTCTAAATAAGATAGCCCCCTACAAAGTCAGAAGTCAAATCTGCACACGATTCTTTATACAGACTTTTGTTAACGCAGTGTAAAACATTCAGCAAACATTCAGTCTATTTTAAGTTAAGCATAAGGTCTGTCTCCTAGAATTAGTCAAGCAGGAAGGTTAGCCAGAGATAGAGAGAGAAACGAGGTGTGAAAATGAATAAGAAGCTTCAATTCCGGCATGAACTTAAATTTTTCATTAACTATCATCAATACCTTATATTACGCCAGCGATTGCAAAGCTTGATTGATAAAGATCAACACGCTAATGAGAGTGGAGAATACCACATTCGGAGTTTGTATTTTGACGATATCAACAACACGGCACTTGCAGACAAGCTCGGCGGTCTCAGAGAGCGGGCCAAATACCGGATTCGCATTTACAACATCCAAGACAACATCATTCACTTTGAGAAAAAAATTAAAATGGACGATTATATCGCCAAAATCAAAGAACCGCTAACACGTCAAATGTACGACGAGATTATGGCGGGCAACTACGAAGTGCTGAACGTCCCGGACAGTCCGCTGTTCATGGAGTTATACGATCAGATGCGCCATAACCTGCTGCGACCCAGGGTCATCGTGGATTATGTTCGCGAGCCTTATGTTTGCCACAACGGCAATGTGCGAATAACGTTCGATAAAGAATTACGTACGGGCCTGCATTCTACGGATATTTTCGATAAGGATTTGCATCCGATTCGGGCGATTGATGAGAACTTCATAATTTTTGAAGTGAAATTTGATGAGTATATTCCGGAGTACATTAAAATCGCTTTGCAGCTTGGGGGACTGAATAGGCAGTCCGCTTCAAAATACGTGATCTGCCGCAAATTCTTAAAAACTAACACTTGGGAGGATTATTGATTATGAATGCATCACTAGCACCGCTAGCAGCTACAACAACGACTACAGATACTACAAATAATTTTTCGGACATTATTAAAAACTCGGTGATCGACAATTTTGTATCTGATATTAGTATCTCCAAGATGCTGATTACCTTGGGCGTAGCTTTTCTGATCGGATACTTCATTTACCTGCTCTACAAACGTGTCTTTAGCGGTGTTTTATATTCCAAAAGCTTTAACGTCTCACTTATGGGCATGACCATGATTACAGCTACTGTCATTATTGCGATTAACTCTAACCTTGTGCTGTCCCTCGGTATGGTCGGCGCATTGTCCATCGTTCGTTTCAGAACACCAATCAAAGATCCAACTGATCTGATCTTCTTGTTCTGGGCAGCTGTAGCAGGGATTGTAACAGGCGCAGGATTTTTCACCTTGGCTATTATCGGTTCGATCATTATCGGCCTCATTTTGTTCCTGTTCATCAAACACTCTTCTATCGAAACGCCATATTTACTGGTCATTAACTGCGACAGTGATGAAAGTGAACGTGAAGTACACAGCCATATCACCAAATCCGTAAAACGTTACAATGTGAAGCAAAAAACAGTCTCCGCAAACAATATTGAATTGACGCTGGAGCTTCGTCTGGATGATAAAGTAGGCGGCTTTGTCAACACAGTCTCTGACCTAAAAGGTGTCAAAAATGCACTCTTGATCAGCTATAGCGGTGACTATGTATCTTAATTACAACGAGATGAAAGGCGGTGCCCCAGATGAAAACCAGAGGTAAGTCAATCCTGCTGAGTTTTTGCTGCCTGCTGCTGGTCATCGCCGTAGCCGGGTGTCAGAACGCAAGTCCGTCTGCAACAAATAATCCAACGTCTGATGCTCAAGACAAGGTCATTTCGAGCGATGAGAAAAAGCTAGACGAGCAGGTCTTTCCAAAAGATAAGGTAGTGGATGTCAAAATCACTTTGGACCCGGACGATTTTCAGGATATGCTGGATAATGCCAGTGCAGAAGAATATAAAATGGCTTCCGTAGAGTACAACGGTATGAAATACGATAATGTAGCTGTACGGACCAAAGGAAATCTCAGTCTCAGAAGCGTAGTACAGATGACAGACTCTGACCGCTACAGCTTCAAAATTTCTTTTGATGAGTATGTTAACCAGAATTTATTCGGCATTACTAAAATCAATCTTAATAATAATTACAGCGATGCTTCTTATATGCGTGAATTTCTGACCTATGAGCTCGCTGAAAGTGTCGGTCTCCCGACGCCGAAATATTCCTTCGTCAATGTGTATGTAAACGATGAACTGAAGGGTTTCTATCTTGCAGTAGAACAGATCGGTGATGCTTATCTGGAACGCAATTTCGGCAACACTTATGGTGCACTTTATAAAGGCATAATGACCGGTCAGGGCAGTGATTTGACTTGGCTGGGCGATGATCCAGCCCTCTATACTGGACTAGAAATGAAATCCGATAAGTCCAACGATGATATTCTTGTCGACATGCTGAATGAGCTAAATAACGGCACCGATTATGAAAAATACATCGACGTAGAGGAATCGCTGAAGTATATCGCTCTAAATGCGGTCACGGGTAATATGGACAGTTATTTAGGTGGAAATAAGCAGAATTATTACTTATATGAAGACGATGGAGTCTTCTCGATTCTACCGTGGGATTATAATATGGCTTTTGGCGGCATGGGAAGCGCAGATGTGTTAATTGACGAGCCTACCCAAGGTGCGTTGGCAGAACGCCCGCTGATTGCGAAACTACTCGCTAATGAGGAATACAAAACGAAATATCACGAAATTGTTAGTGAGATGATTACTGGCTATCTAGCGGACGATACGTTCCAGGCTCGGATTGATGAGCTGAACACGATGATTTCCAGCTATGTCAAAGCGGATCCATCCGCCTTCTACACTTTCGAACAGTATGAAAATGGGATAAAGGCTGTTGAGACCTTCATGTCGAACATGGCCACAAGTATCCAGCAGCAGCTCGACGGCACCATTCCTTCATCCGGTGACGGATCAGGAAGTGGTGGCGGCATGGGTGGTGGCATGGGCGGCGGTGGCTTTGGTGGCGGCGCTAAAAATGGTGCAGCTCAAGGCGCTGCGGGTGCTGGGCAGGCCACAGGTGCGGATGGCGCTACTGGTAATACTGGCGCAAACGCAGCTGCAGCAAATACCGGAGGGCAAGCGGCTACGGATGGACAGACTGCTCAGGGTGGTGCAGGTGGTGAGCCTGGTGCCATGGGCGGACCGGCTGTCCCTAATGCCGGCGATGGTCCTGGCAGTAACTCACAAGCAACTGCGGGTGGGCAGACTACACAAACAGGGCAAACTGCTCAAGACGGACAAAACAACACTAACGGCCAAGCTGCTCAAGGTGGATTTGACGGCGGCGCGGGTGGTGAGCCTGGAGCTATGGGCGGACCCGCTTTCCCTGAAGGCGGCGGAAATGGTCCTGGTGGTGGCGGCATGGGCGGCGGTGGCTTTGGTGGCGGTATGCCTGGTGGTATGGGCGGTGGCGACTTTGGTGGTGCTGGTACTATGCAGCAAAAAGGCAGCACGAGTGAAGCCATCACCACTGGCGTCGCCATCCTTCTCCTAATACTAACCGCTGCTTTCGTAACCTACTACAAACGCAAACGGCTGTAGAGCAGTAAAAAGTATCCTCATCAACAAATAATTCATGCAAGAAGCCTCCGTCGTTTATTGACGGAGGCTTCTTGCATGAACACTATATTCTTGTATCACAACTAGTTCCCGCTTACTCTTTCCGCCCGCGCAATATACTTATGGTTGCTATTAAAAAGGCTAGTAAAGAGATCCCTAATGCGATATAGACCATTGGGTTGACACTGGTTGAGTTGTTCTCGCTTTCCATGATGGCATTATGTTCTTCCATACTCATGCCATTGTCACTGGAACCGTGAGAATGTTCATTCCCACCGGAGGCTTGCACAATCGAAGTAATAGAATGCGGACTTTCTGTTCCTGCCTCACCAGACCACTGCACCAAGCTGCCATCGGCATAATGCTGATAAGCATCCCAAGCAATGTCACCTGCAGTATCAGGGTTCTTCGCTGTGAAATAGAAACGTTGGAATTGTCCTGCTTTAATTCCTTCTCCATTAGCTATCCAGCTAACTTTGTTCCCCTCAATGGTAACATCCCAGCCCGGTGTAGCCTCATATTGCTTGAACTCGGCACCTGCCGGGATACGTAGATCAACTTGTACAGTCGCTACATCTTTTTCTGAAGGGACTTTAAGTGTGTAAGTCTCCCATGCTCCGGTACTGGATTGTGCTGGTGCCACGGTTACGTGTGCGCTTGCCACGGCTGCGAACAACAGAAGTGTTGCAGCGGCTGGTGCGAATAGTGTCATTATTTTGCGAGATAATCTGTTCATAGTTAGAGTGCCTCTTTCCTTAAGTAATTTTATCATTTTTCACTTTCATCTCTATCCTCATAATTACCGCGGAAAATCACGTTTACGTGAAGCAAGCCCCTGCTCCAGAGCATAACGCGTCAGCTGCGTACGATTTTGGAGTTGAAGCTTTTGAAGGATGTTTTTCAGATGGTTTTTTACGGTATGCTCCGAAATCGACAGGCTTATGGCAATCTCTTTATTCGTCGATCCGGAAGACACACAGCTTAAAATCTCCTTCTCCCTTGCCGTCAATGACTCTCCTTCGTCCGTTACTGAAGGAACGGTAAATTCTTTCAGGATTTGAAAAGCCAGCTCCCGGCTTAGCGGTGCTTCTTCATTCACAATGGCTTGCAAATATTCAATCCAGGTGGAAGGTGCCAGATTCTTCAATAAGTACCCTTGTGCACCTTGCTTCAGCGCTTCGAGGAGGTGGGAAATTTCGTCCGATACCGTAACGATAACGATTTTGACATAGGGATATTCCTGCTTGATCCGGCGAGTAGTCTCCAGCCCGTCCATCTCCGGCATCTGAATGTCGATAAGAATGAGATCAGGCATCCACTGGGCCGTGAACGCGATCGCCTCAGGACCACTCTCCACTACACCAATGACCTCAAAACTATCATCCATGGACAAAATCTCACACATCGCCTCACGCGCATGCGCATGATCATCCACAACCAAAACCCGGTACCGGCTCATAAACTTCCCCCTCCTTTCGTAATTTCCACATTTGTCCCCGTATTGCCGGAGCTCACCTGAAGCTTCCAACCCATTCCTTCGACACGTTCCTTCATGATCTGAAGGCCGTAACTTCCGTTTACCTCAAAAGGGTCATGCTGAAATCCTTCGCCATTGTCGACAATCGCCACGCTCCAGTTTTTCTCAGTGCCTGCACCCGTGATAGAAACCTTCGCCGCTCTTGTATGCTTACGCACATTAATAATAGCCTCTCGGATACAAGATAGTAGCTCTGCTTTTTCCGAAGGAGAGAGGGCTTCATCCTGTAGACTCCAATCCAAGGAAACTTCAATCATAATCTCGTTAGCCATTTGAGCAAGCTGATCTTTAACCGACTGTTCCAATGAAAAAGAGTGCTGCTCAGACACTGGTACCTTCAGATTAGCGATCGCCTGCCGAACATAACGGTTCACCTCGTGGACGGTCTTTTTGATCTGATCCACATTTTCTTCGCTGACTTCCCCATTCCTGCGGCTTGCTTCCAAACGATCTATTTTGACAGATAAAAGAAATAAAGATTGCGCCATCCCATCATGCAGTTCCTTAGCTAGCCCTTCCCGGGCTTTCATTGCCTCTTTGAGCGCACGTTCCTGCTCCAGCTCCCGCTGATTCCGCTCCATAAGCGAAAACATAGGGACGAGCAATACAAGAGTGAACAAAAATACGAGAACAGGTGTCAAATAATTCCCCAGATCCATCGAAATATAAGGCATTAGAAACTGATGGCGCACGACCTCCCAGATCCCTACCATTAGCGTTGGCAGTAACAGGATCATGTACTTGATTCGGTTATACGTTGCTGTCCCCTCCCGTACATCTTATGATTAACAATATCACCGTCACAATTCTGCTACATGACTCGATCGGGCTATTTAAAGTTCTTATTGTTACAAATTTAAGTATTTTAAAAAATTAATGCTATCCTTCATAATATTATAAGCAATATATAGTGAAAATTTATACTTTCTTATATTGTAGCAAAAAAAAGATACATCCTTCGATGTATCTGCATCCCAGTTATAGTGGTGATGTGTAGCGTCCGTATTGAATGTCCATTTCTTTAAAAACATCTCCCTCTTTTTTCAGGAAAAATGTATTTACGCCTTCCGCTCCCCACCACTCCATACCGAGTAATGGGCCTTCAGCGGTTTCCGCCGCAAAAAGAATAGAGAACATCTCTGGTATGACTTCCCCACCATCATCCACTCTCCAGACGGAAAATTCATCGCCTTGAATGACAGCCGGATAATCCATAAAGGTAAGCCCGACCTTGTCTTCCAGCACGAGACTGAATAACATATCCTGATCCTGCCTAATGAATTGAACGAGATACAGCTGCCGTTCACCAGACAGGTCAGCAAGTTTCCAAATATGCTCTACTTCACGATTTTTTGCAGAAACAATATTCTGCCGCACATTTTCTGCAACATTTAGCGAGGCTTGCTTAACCTCCGTAGGCTTAACAGAGATTAGCGCATTCGTATTAAACTCTGCCTGATCCGTCAGGTAATAGGTCTCATCAGGAGTCGCATTCCCCTCTTCAACCGTATAAAGATACCCTGGCAGATTCACAAAATTGTGAGCCATCTCCCGGCCATTACTGTTCTCCGTACCCTCCTGCCATTTATTCAACTTCACTTTTAGCACTTGCCCATGATCGCCGATCGCCTCATTCAATTGTTGCATTTGCGCATCCAGCCCTTTTTCCTGCCCGGTGACTAAGATGCTCTTGCCAGACTCATCTGCAAAACCAAAATTCTCCTTCAGCTTTCCAGCTTCCAGATAAGTTGCTGGCTGCTGCATGCTTGCCGTTGGTGTTGGCTCTGCACTTGGAGAAGGGGTTGGCTTGTTAGAGCCTGAGCAGCCCGCCAGCAGTAGAACAATAAGAAAACTCACACTGAGCTTATTCATTCCCATTCCTCCAGACGAAACTAAAATATTCCCATACTAAGATACCGTTCCCCTGTGTCAGGTGCAATGCAAAGCACGCGTTTGCCAGCCCCAAGACGACGCGCTTCCTGCAACGCCGCCCATACAGTGGCACCACCGGATGGACCCAGCAGAATTCCTTCTTTTGCAGCCAGCCTTCTTACCGTCTCCAAGGCAGCTTCATCCGCGACCTGAACGATGTCATCGTAGACCTGTGTATTCAAAATTGCGGGCACAAAGCCCGGACTCGTTCCTACCAGCTTATGTGGTCCTGGCTTTCCTCCAGATAATACGGGCGAGCCTTGCGGCTCAACCACAAGAATCCGGATATCAGGTAGATGCTCACGCAAAACCTCACCGGTTCCAGTTATCGTGCCCCCAGTTCCTGATGAAGCAACAAACACATCCAGCTTACCTTCCATTTGCTCCAAGATTTCCAGAGCGGTCGTTGTCCGGTGAATATCAGGGTTGGCTTTGTTCTCGAATTGCTGTGGAATAAAACTGTTCTCCACTTCTTTTCCCAGCTCAATCGCTTTTGCTATAGCTCCCGGCATCCGTTCTGCTGCCGGCGTCAGCACAACATCCGCACCATAAGCCTTTAGAATATTGATTCGTTCCTTGGTCATATTATCAGGCATGACAAGAATCGCTTTATACCCTTTTGCCGCGGCATTCATCGCTAATCCTATCCCTGTATTTCCACTAGTCGGCTCAATGATCGTCCCGCCCGGCTTCAACAAACCTGCTAGCTCGGCTTGCAGGATTAGATTATAAGCTGCCCGGTCTTTTACACTGCCACTTGGATTAAAAAGCTCCAGCTTCACATATAGTTCTGCATCTTGGGGGCTAGTCAGCCGATTTAATCTTACAACCGGTGTATTCCCAATCAGCTCTGTTATATTGTTAACCACTAAGGATGTCATTTTAGAGCCTCCTTCATTTCTGTACCTTCCATTATTGTAACGTGAGCAGCACCTCCTGTCGATTCAGAACCCTTGGTTTCTGCAACCTGAAAACAACCGCCCCCCACGAAAGCGGGAGACGGCTGTTCAGTATTGGCAGCTTTATTTTTACGGATTAACGTTAATCGTAAAAGTAGACGTATTATTTTTAATATTCGTTACCGTGTTGGTAATTTTCAGATTGTTAAAGGTGGCTGACCCTCTGGCAGGACCTTGCCCAGCCTCAGCCGCTTCATTTACCCAGATGCCCACTCCGGATTTGCTGTCAAAAGCATCTCCACTCTTTTGCGCACCGGAAATTGTGACATTCGTGAAGATGGTATCTGTCACTGGGAACTGCGGCGCGGAGCCGACATAGTTGGTCTGGAACATGATACCATGATAGGTTGGATCAATGATATCCACATCACTGACACGAATGCCTTGGAATACCTTAGAGGCTGAGAATACCCAGATTGCCGGGAAGGTCTGTGCCCCCCAGAAATGTCCACCTGCACGAACAATGGAAATATTCTCAAAATTCGTTGTCGGTGAAGCGCCAAAGCCGTTCATTGGATACCCGAAGTCAAGTGAGCTGATCGTAATTCCAGAATAGCAAAGCGTGTCGGCAATATAAATGTTGCGGAAGGTATTGGCATATCCGCCATAGACGGCTACACCTGCTGCCCGCCAGGTTAAGATTGAAGTGAGATTCTCATAAATATTATCCTTCATATCTGCACCACCGGAATCAATAGCCGAAAACAATGCAAAGCTATCATCCCCTGTAGCCCGTGCCTCAATATTGGATACGAGATTATTCGTGCTGCCATTCGTCATATTGATGCCGTCAGCGAAGGTGTTGCGGATACGGGAGTTTTTGATCACCATGTAATCCGTATTAGCTCCCCAGTACATACACACCTGATGTTCGGTCCAGATGTTATCGATCGTAATATTTGCCACATTGGAGAAATCAAATACTTTACCCGGACCATCAATACGTGATGTGTAGTTCCCAAAGTAAGCAAAATTCGCAAAAGTAGAGCCATTAGCAGTATCGCTTGCCCGGAAACCGATATCCGTATTCTCCTGATTCGTTGGAGCGTAGAATCTCGTATACCATGGGCCTGCACCAATGATCTTCACTGCTTTTCCATAGACCTGAAATTTACTGGAGGTCTGATAGTTACCTGCTGGCAAATACACACCTACGAGATTTCCGGTCGTATCCATGCGTACTTTATCTAGCGCATTTTGCACATCCTGATGTGTAAAGCCGGCTGGGACCGTATATTTGGCCGGATCTGGATTGGCAATTGGTGAAACCTGCTCCAGACTGATGAAATCAATGGCATACTGCGAGGTATTTGCCACATCCTTTTGCAGTCGAATCGTACTACCTTTCGGAATCGTGCTGTCGAACATAATGTTGGCTTCATCATAAATATGCCGCGGAGAGCCCGCGCTTGGTGAATTGCCGGGACTTATCTCTGAACCGTACAGCCATGCATATTTAGAGGTCAGATTAATCGCCTTGGTATAAACTCCGTTCACATAGATGTTCAGTGTAGCATTCGTACCGTCTCCACTCGCCGAATCTGGAATCGAGAAGCGGGTGACCAGTGTATTAGTGTCAGCCTTAGTAGTGAATTCTACATAACTGCCTGTAGTATTCAGTGTAACTGCTCTTCTGCCTGAAGCCTCACCCGCAAGATCTCCAATGGTCCGATTAGCAGTAAGCTTCACAGCCCCGCCACCAATCACGCCCTCCTCAGCCTCATACATGTCGTAAGGCATATTGGCTCCACGACCTACAAAAAGAGACTGTGTTTGAATATTGTTGGCTTGTTTAACTGGCAGCTCATTAGTGTCTACGGCAATTTCGGTCTTCACAGTATATTTGCCATTAGCTGCTGTCCAAGTGCCAAGGCTAACAGGAGGCGCTGTTACTCCACTGCCAATCACGCCGTTATAGGTTCCAGTTAAGGTTTGGAGTACAGCATTCGTAGTAGCATCCAGAACCTTCAGGGTTATGTTATGCGCACCCCCTGCGGATGCTGCCGTCCCTTGATTCTTGATTGCCACCGAGAAGCTGACCACATTGCCGCCTGCTGGATTGCTTGGTGTCCAGCTAACTGGGGAAGCTACTAGATCAGAACTGGATACGGGAGCAATAATAAGAGAATTTGGACTAGTGAAGCTGTTATTGCCTTCGTTCAATTCAATAACCGTATTATTCTCGTCAACCTTTGCAGTTAAAGTATAGGTAGCTGCATCCTTTACGCCCATATTTAAAGTGACGTTCGTAGATGCGCCAGCCGCTAATGCCCCCACTGGGCTAGTACCTACAAGTGTGCTGCCCAAGTAGAAATTTACATTAGTCGCTGTGGAAGCTAATGTTCCAATATTTTTTACCGTTGCATTTAAAGTAATGGCATTGGTCTCTACTGGAGCTGAAGGTGACCATGTAAGACCGGTTATCGCCAAATCCGGATTAGCAGCTGGTGCACCCATCACTTGGAATTCAGCGATTTGTCCAGCGGTTGAACCAGTATTGGTGGTAATCTTCAACTGTACTTCACTAGCCGTGGCCGTTACCGGAATAGTGACCGTATTGCCGGTTGCCGGATTAAAAGTATACACGGTTGCTGGCACAAGACTAGTAAAGGCTGTTGTATTCTGATTATGCCCAAGCACTTGAATAGTCTGAGTACGTGTGGACCAGGCTGATGATGGATTCAGTTTGAGGACAATGGATGTAATATCGGCATTACTACCCAGGTTTACAGATAATGTATTGGGATAACTTCCTCCTGCTCCTTCCCAGTAAGTAGTTACATCACCGTCATTCGCATTTGCAGGAACAAAGGTAAAGACGGAAGAGGAAGCGTTGATGCTTTTGTTCAAAGCCAGATTGGAACCCGCCCCAGGCGTTGGTGTAACTGTTGGTGTCTGGGTCGGTGTTACCGTTGGAGTTGGTGTAGGTGTTACTGTCGGTGTTGGCGTAGGAGTTACCGTCGGTGTCGGTGTTGGTGTTACCGTTGGAGTTGAGGTAGGTGTTGCCGTTGGTGTTGGAGTTGCCGTTGGTGTTGGAGTTGCCGTCGGCGTTGGTGTTGTCGCAGAAGCTGGAGTGACGTTCAAATTATCTAGATTCACATTTCCAGTGTCTCCTGTATCGTACTTATAAGTAATCGTGTTAGCGCCAGCATTCAGAGCCAGCGTCTCAATCTTTGTTGACCACGTATTCCAATTGGCCAGATTCGCAAGTGAGGTTTGCTTAATTTTAGTTCCATTCACATAAACACTAATGGTTTTTGTACTGCCTGATGCATTTGAAAATCTTAATGTAGCATCATAGTTACCAGCAGAAGCTACATTAACACTAAATGCAGTTGCAGCACCTTGATTTAGGTAACCATCAACAAATCCTGTACCTGTATAACCTGTATGATCCGTGTTAACCTTGGCACCACCGGATAATGCGGCATTCTCCGCTTCATATCCTGAGGATGGAGTTGTAGTTGTATTACCATGAACCTCAAATTCCGCTAACTGTGCTGCTGGCCAGACCGTATTGGATGTGAAATTCAGTTTAACATATCTGACATTCGCAGCTGTAAAGCTGATGGTCACTGTATTGGAATCACTCGTTGGATTAAATGTATAATTGGCGGAATCTACTAAGTTATTGTAAGCTGCATCATCTGTACTCCCTTGCACCGCTAACGTTTGAGTTCTTGTTTCCCAATTCGTAGGCAGCTTTAACACAACCTGATTCACGCTGCTTGCTGCCCCTAAATCCACTTTAATCCATTGTGGAAAAACACCGCTTGCGCTCTCCCAATACGTTCCTTGGCTGCCGTCATTAGCATTGGCTGCTACGTATACATCACCGAACGAGCTTGAAGTAATAGTCTTCCCTTGGGCTAAATTCCCCGCAGCTAAACTCACCGAGGGATATAATCCTAACTGACCTACAAATAATATAACAATCAAACAATAAAGTACTGCCGTCTTCCCGGTAAATCTTTTAGAAGCTGCTATCATTGAATAACCACCTTCCAAAATTTTGTGGAGCTATACAGCAGAAAGGATGCGCTTTCAAAACAGTAGTTTTATAGACATTCGCCTCCTACATTTGAAATGATGGATTACGGATACAAGCTAACTAATAACGCTAATAATATAAGTTATACGTAGATGGCCGTCGATGGCAATTTCTATGCTTTGTATGTGGGATATTACGTTCAACAAAAAAAAGCCCCGGAGAGGACAAGGGGACTATATTGCCCCTTAACTCTCCGAAGCTTCATGTTATACATTAAATCTAGCTACCAACCCTTGCAGTCCATGCGCCATTGTACTTAATTCACTTGCAGAGAATGCAATTTGTTCGACCGAAGCCATTTGCTCTTGTGAGGCTGCTGACACATGCTGAGTACTCGCAGCGGTTGTTTCCGAGATTTGCGTAACGTTACGAATTGACTCTACAATCTCATCCGCAGCCGCCGTAATCTCCTCCACGGCTCCAGATACTTCCTGAACCTGTTCGGCGAGTGAATCTATAGATAATCGAATCTCACCGAAGGAACGTCCCGCTTCCTCGATAATCTCCGTACCTCCCTTTACTTCACGCATGCTGCTCATCATCACCTTCATGGCATCATCTGCTTCACTTTGGATCCCAGTCGCCATTTCTGCAATTTGATTGGCGGATTCCGCGGACTGCTCTGCCAGCTTACGGACCTGATCGGCAACCACAGCAAAACCTCTACCTTGCTCACCAGCACGAGCTGCCTCAATCGTCGCATTTAGGGCCAGCATATTCGTCTGCGAAGCGATTCCTTTTATGACTCCTACAATACTGCCAATCTCCTGAGATCGATTCACAAAACCTTGGACTTGCTGTGATAAAGATTGTATGGAGTGATTAATCGATTCCATTTGCTGCCCAGCGGCCTGAAGGGATTCATCTCCTGTAATGGCAAATGCCGCAGAGCGATGGGAGGCTTCCGAGATGTCCTGGACACTGGCAGCAATTTGGCCGATTCCTAGTGATATTTCTGAGATTGTAATCGTATTGGTCTGCAAATCATTCATCTGTTTGGCTGTTCCGGAAGCGATTTCACCCATAAAATCCGATATTCGTTCTGTGGCGCCTGCCGTCACTCCACTATCTGACCTAAGCTTTGTAGAGGAATTCGCGAGACTATTTGCCGATAACTTCACCTGTTCAATCATCGTGCCCAGATTATCTGTCATTTTATTAAAGTTAAACGCCAGTTCACCAATCTCATCTTTAGAACGAACACTTAACTTGCGCGTAAGATCGGCATCCCCATCTGCAATTTCCTTCAACTGCGTGTTCACATCACGAAGCGGTTTAATAATTCGTCCAGAAATTAGCAGCGCAAGGATCACCGCGAGCACTACCGACAATCCGGTCACACCAAAGCTAGTAATCAAAGCGTTATTACGATGCGAATTTGCCAGGCTTTGTCCATTCTCTATTTCCTCCATGAGCATGTTCTGAAACACAATCTGAGATTCTATCATAGCGTCTAATGATAGGTCCGTGAATTTCTTTTGCGCTTCCGGGAAGTTGCCTTCCTTAGCTAAAGCAAAAGCTTCCTTCAGAACGATCAAATAATCATTCCATTTGCTCTTCAGCTCAGTTACACCCTTTAACTCAGCTTCACTTAATCGGGCACTCTCCAGCTCTGTAATAGCATTTTCAATCAATGGGAGCATTTCTTCATACTGCGCCAGATAGGAATTCCGCTCATCATCTGTGTTGCTCATCACATAACGAGCACCCAGCTCATCTGCGGTACGAATCTTATCCGTTAAGCCTTGAACAAGTGACAGCTTGTCCCAGTTACGATTAACCTGATCTGTCAATTGGGTAACCTTCCCCTGAAACAATGTGTTTCCGGCTATCGCCACTAGAAAGACTATAATCACAGCAGTAAATCCTAAGACTATTTTCCCACGGATACTTTTCACCATCGTTTTTCCTCATCTCTATATGTATGTAGGTCTATTTGGTACTTTTATCCTACTAGCTCTCCCTTAAGCCTCTCTGAATTTGAACTGAATGTTTGCTTAAAAAAACAAAAAGACCCCTATTTCCGGCCGAGGGCAGGAACTAATGGTCTTTTGAGATCTTTTTATTCGTATAAATTTCCGTTAGCCAGCTCTGCCAGCTTCGATTCATCCAGTACACTTAAGCGTCCACGATTTCGTGTAATGATTCCTTCATCAATAAAACGACGCACGATTCGATTAAGATGCCGATAGCTTGTGCCAAGCAATTCTGCTGTTTCAATAAGACTTGAGGTCCGAATCTCCTCCACTCGCCGGTCACCGTTTTTATCTGCGAACAAAGACATTAAATAACTGGCAAATCGATTCTCCACAGGATACAACAGGTTAAGTGCGGAGGCTTGACCGAGCGTATGCAATTTGTGACTAAGTTCTCCGACGAGAAAACGTAACAACGCTGTATTTTCCTCAAGCTCTCTCAGGAGTAGTCTTCTCCCTGCAAAAAGAATCAAGCTCTCACCCACAGACTCCACTTGATTCTTAACAGGGAACCGGTGAAGCAGCTCTACATCCCCAATCACAGATATCGGATTTGTAAACCGCACCAGCATAGATTTGCCATTTGGCAGCAAGGTCTGAATTTTGAGCTTGCCCTCAACCAATATGAACATTCCATCCAATTGATCGCCAACCAAACACAGCTTTTCTTCATCCGCGTAACGTCTCAACTCCATTTTATGCGTTACCAGCGGGCTAAATATTCCGTCCAGACCGTTCTTCACTGCCAAGGCACGGACAGCCTCACGGTCATTTATCGTCTGCATGTTGTGCCCCCTCTATTGTTTGCTCCAGTGTAATTTAGAATACCCCACAAAAAAAGGACATATGTCCTTTTTAATGAGGTTTTCCTATGACACTTTACATTACAACAGAATCCACACAATAACGAATCATCTCTACCTTCTGATCCTGCAGCCAAAATTCAATACTCCGATGGTTGATTTTATCCACGTATCCGATAATCTCAGCCCCTTGCTCCCCTCTTTTATAATAAGAAGTGCCATAAGCCTTGATCACTTCGTCTGCTGAAGCTCCAACATGAATATCTCTTGCCGTACTCATCGTATGATCGGAATAGACGCTGATTAGAATTATTTTATCATCACCACGCGCTGTGGCTATTGTTGTCTCGTTACCCAGATCATAATACTGATACCGCTCTATATCATTATTTGGCTTAGGTTCCCTAGCAATTGAATCAAGGCTTTGAAGCAGCTGAATGCCGCCCAGACTTTCCTGTTCAAGATTGGTGCTGGAAACACGCGAGTAATGATTTTGTTTGGGCGCATTGTATAAATAGATATGATAGATCCCGTAACTTAAACCTACCGTAATAAAAATGATGATAAATGACCAGCCTCTTTTAAATGGCTTCTTCCTCACTGACCTCACACCTTCTTCTTACCTTTACTGTGCAAAATATTCAGCCAGCTCACGCTGCGCCAGATATTGCGGGAAATTGAACGACTGCCAGGCCCGCTCACGCTTATTGAGTTCTCTCCATTCATTCTTTAAAAAATCAGCCAGCATCCCATCTTCCTGTTCACTAAACCTTATCAGAGAAGGGATGACCTCCGGAGATAAACGGACCAAATAATTGGCGTCCAATTTACCACTTGCCGCATAACGATCCATATTTTTATTAGCGATAATAACATCCATCCCGATATAGTTCATGACGACGTAGGAGATCAAGCCCAGCACAATATAACATTTCGCCAATGGCACACGCTGAACAGCTATCCGTAAGGCTGCAACCACCAACAATAAGCCCATAAATATCATAAATGCATGCACTAAAAACCGAGTCGTGGTATAGCCGTACACCTCTTCATATAGAGTCAGACGGGTATAGGCGGAATATAGCATCACTGTCGAGCAACCAACCAGAATGTAGAGCAGGACATTAATAAATTTTTGCAGCCCTCCACTTCTTTTTCCTTCCGATACCAAAGCCAGCAGCAAAATCACGAAATTAATCGCAGCCACCATAATCAGCTCAAAAAATCCACTACGTGCGTAATCAGCATATGAGCTGCCCTCTGGTAAAATCCCTTCCCATGCTCCAAACAAGTAAGAAAACTGTACGAAAACAAACAATACATATACCGTGTTAATGGCTATAAGAATCGTCGTCATAATTATCGGATCCATTTTAAAGCTTACAGGCGCCAGCACTGGACCATATTCCTTAGGCTGCATATTCCAGTCATAGATTTTCGAATCCACATACCCCCACACTAAGCCGAACAAGCCCATGCCCAGCAGGATAATCCACAGCACCCGCACAAAACTTTCCCCAAATGAAATCCGATCCAGCACATTCGGCAGCTCCAGCAGTACATGATGAAACACTCCGTCCGCTGAGGACAGCAGAGTAACCACAACCAGCAATATTGGAAAAGAGATCGCAAGTCCTATCAGCACTTTCCCCATGACCTGCTTACGCTCGTCCTTCATTTTACTGCCGCCAGTCCTTTTAATGATCGTAAACACAGTGCTCCAATGGCGGAAATTCTGTGGAAGCACATGCTCCAGCGTGTTCCCCACTAATCCAAGCCGGCTCCAAGCCGGCCGTTTATCACTAAGCAAATAAGTCATATGTAATAAAATCAACACCGGGATCACCAGCAGGTTCAGCCCAAAGAAGAAAAAATTATGAAAGAATAAATAGGTTAATGAAAGTAGAAAAATCGCTCCAAACCAGAAGTAACTGAATATGTTGAGCTTGCGGATTTTAGCCTTGGCATAATAAAGCATGAACGCATAGAACAGACACACAAAGATTGGATACGATAGGCCCGCCAGCTTTCCATAAAATAAATACTGATGAACTATTGCCAGTAAGAACGCAGCAAGCAAAGCAGCAAGCGATCGATTAAGCCTAAGTCCCGTTCCCGTTTCCATTTCCTCGGTCATGGTAATTACCCCCATTTTCTTACTTTCTCATCCTTATTTTACGTGATAAAATAAGAAAAAAAAGAGAAAGAATTTATTTATAATTTCCTATTTTCCGAAAGGAACCAAGACAATGAAGCTGCATAGCCAATTTTTAAAGCTGCAATCTCATTTTGGGGGAGCAACAGAAATCTCAGTGACGATGGATGAGTTGGCATTGATTTTCGGCTGTACACACCGCAATGCCATGCATATTGTGAATAAAATGATGTTGCAGGAATGGATCAAATGGACGCCTAAGCGTGGGCGGGGAAGCCGCTCTTTGCTGCAATTTCTTGTTCCCTCCGAAGAAATTGCCCTTCAATCCATGATGCAGGCGATTAGCCGCAAAGATGTCCACCACGCTATAGAAGGCATCAAAACCCATGCCAGCTCCACCTCACTGCAGGATACACTACAGGGTTGGCTGCTGACCTATTTTGGGCATCATTCTGAAATTCGTAGTGACAAACAAATTGATACTCTCCGCCTGCCCATTACCCAGCAGCTACATACCTTCGATCCGTTATATATGAATTTGCTGGCAGAGTCATTTGTTTCCAGCCATGTTTTCGACGGGTTAGTGAAAAGAAGCGGTGAACGGGACAAAATTGTTCCCTGTCTGGCTCACGCCTGGGAAGTCGATGAGAGCCGGACGCTCTGGACTTTTTTTCTGCGCAAAGAGGTGTTATTCCATCATGGAAAAGTGCTTACAGCCAAGGATGTAGTCTATTCCCTGGGACGGTTGATGCGAACCTCTAAACGGACACTCTATAGCTATATTTTCAAAGAAATCCAGCGGGTCACCGCATTAAATCCATCTACCGTTCAAATTACGCTTAAGCAGCCTAATGAACTATTTCTGCCATTTTTGTGCACGAGCAGAGCCGCAATTGTACCGCGTGATTTAGAAGGAATAGATGAGCAGAGCTTTGGCCGTAGACCCGTGGGGACTGGCCCCTTTAAGGTTGTGGACATGACCGAGGACACTTGTGTGCTGGAGGTTTTTCCTTATTATTTTCAAGGACGGGCTCATTTAGATCGGGTTGAAATCCTTTATGTCCCGTGGGATACCGAAACGTCATCCTCTGATACGGGTTCTGCTTTTCACGTGATTCAGAATCCCTCATCCGCCAGTTCTTCGACCTGGAGCCGAATTCATTCGGAGTCTTCCATCCGGAAATTCGTCACCTGCAATACGCAAAAAAAGGGACCGTTAAGCGATCCCCTGCTTCGGGCAAAAATAGTCTCCTGTTTAAAAGACGATTCAGCGTCCATCGAGCAAGAAGCGATAAAAGATCAAGAAATCACGTTGCAAATCTCTACGATTCCACAATATGCTGGCGATGCTGATTTTATTGCCACTAGACTAGAGCAACAAGGTTATAAATGCAATGTCATTTCCGTGTCTCCAGAGGAATTTAAAGGTCCGATTCGGCTGGAATCTGACCTGATTGTTTTCTCATTATTCCGTGACGAGGATGAACAACTTCGTTTATTTGATCTATACCTTACGCTCTCCCAGCATATTGAACCGTATACCCGGGCGGATATAGAAGGCTGGCTGTATACCATCGCGCGCGAACCTAATCCGGTGGCCCGAGCGGAAAGTTTCAGTATCATCGAGAACCGTCTGATTAAAGAGCACCACCTACATATTTTGTATGAAAAGCCCACTCAGACAGCTTATCTCCCCTCTGTCCGCGGGGTTAGCTTCAATAGCCAGGGTTGGGTTGATCTTCGTCATGTCTGGTTTCCGCCACTGCTCTCTAGCAGCAGCACGAGTTGATCTGCTTGAATTAAAAAATGCGGAAATCCAGAGCTTGCCCCGGATTTCCGCATACGCGATAAAGCTAATTATTAAGCTGCTGTTTTAGTCGTAGCTGTAACTGTAGAAGTCCCCGCATCCCACTTCACATCCATATTCAATCCCTCGGAAATAAATCTAACCGGAACTAATGTCCGATTTCCGATAATTTGCGGAGGAACGTCGAGTGTGAGCGCTTTGCCATTGATGTAAGCAGTCTTGCTGCCAATGGTGGCCATTACGATCGTTGTATTGTCTTTTACTGCAGTGATTTTCTTAGTCGTTTGATCCATGGTTACTGTAGCACCCAGAGTATTAAAGATTGCATTCACTGGCACAAGCACCCGGCCATCCTTATTCACAGGAAGCTGATCTGCAAAGCTGACCGCTGTTCCGTTTAAAAGTACGGATATTCCCTTAGTGCCCGTCGTGTTCGGATTAGTTGTTGATGGTGTTGTAGTTACAGAGGGTAGAGGTGTGACGTTAAGTCCTAGCTGGCCTTGCAGATTAGCAAGTCTGTTCAGCGCAAAGGTCATAATCGAACCTGCAGCCATTGTGCCCATACCTTGTCCCCCGCCTCCAGCGTTACCTGTTGGAGGTGTAGGATTACCATCAGTCGCAGTCCCTGTATTATCAGGACGTGCTGGCGGTGTCGTTCCATCCGGAGGTGTCATGCCTTCCATCCCAGCTGGTGGAGTCATTCCTCCACTACCACCCATCTCACCTGTTGCTGAATAAGTAACATTACTTTCAAATTGTTCCATGGTATAAAATTTGGTTGGGTCTGCTTGAACGTAAGGTTTAATCAAGGTAGCCAATTCAGTGATTCTGCTCTGAATTCCTTCCAAATAATCTACCAGCTCAGATACATATTTCAAGTATTTAGTCTTATATTCAGGCACTTCCAACAGATTAGCAATCATTGGGACCTGATCTAAACTTATCCCAAGTGTAGGATTATCAATCGATGCAGTTACTGCGTTGGTATTGGCTGCAATGGTTGTTGCCGATGTAGATGTTGTGCCCGCAGCAGCTGTTGTACCTGCTCTGCCGCCTCCGCCACCAGAATACCCGTTAAAGGACATGTTCATATCCCATGGAAGTACACTAAATTTACCGGATGCATCCCCGTACAACATATAATTATGACCTTTATCCCCGTTATAGCTGTCATAGTTACCCAATACAGCATTAGCGGCGATATACTTCAGGGCCGAATCCACATCTAGCACACTTTCAATAGAACCCTTCTCACCGGCAGGCATCTCATTCAGTACCTTGATGAAGTTCTTTAACGAAGCTTTATCATCTTCTTTACCTGTATCATAAGTTATCGTTTCGTAGTCACTGTCTTCTTTGTACTGCAGATAACTTTTTTCTTCTGTATCATACAGAACACCTTCGTCATAAGTTTCTCCATAGGTACGTTCTAGATAGCTGTCATCTATCGCTTCCACACCTACATAAAACCCATATAATTCTCCGTTGATATACAGGTTGGTGAACACAGTCAAAGGTGCATCCACACCAACAGAACGGAGCGCTTCGTAATGTAAATATTCACGAATATACGAAGGGTCCGAAAAATTGTTGTTCAGTACCATTTTATCAAGACCAAGTAACGTTTGCTTCTTATCATATTTATCAAATTTCAGCCGGAAGCTGTATCTGTCCGAGTCTGTCATACTGGCTACCGATTTTAACGTCAGATTCCCTTTAGTAGAAAATCCAACATTTTCAACAACATTCCCGTCAACTTCAACCTTAACTTTTTTGTATTCTTTTTCGAGGGGACTTGCTAATATACTTTTCCAATCCGCATCATCAATCGTTACTTTAACATCAATGATTCTGTCACCCGCGAACAGGGATTCATACGCTTTCGTTACACCTGCATCCGCCGCACTAACTACGGGCGTGTTTCCAGCAACTCCAAACGCTGTTGAGACGATAGCAAGACTTAGTGTAACTGCCATAAACTTTCTCAGCAAATTTTTCTTCTTCACCATGTGTAATCCTCCTTGAAGTACAGATTTATGTTTTCGCAGTTCAAGGAGATTGTAAAATATGAATCTGAGTATACGCTGAATAGCTTGTCTACGCTTTGCCAGGCAGGCTGTTTATCAGCCCTTTGCCAATCAGTTTAGCTGAAACCGGCGGTTTTCCGATCTCTCTGGCCCAGACAGATAATTGCCCGACATGATGAATCTCATGAGCAATCACATGGCGCATTACCTCACCCCAGGCATCGGTCACGATCCTGCCATCCGGAAGGTGATCCTCAAAAATCCTCTGCTCCAGCCCCTCATGCCAAGCCGTTACAAAGGGTTCCACCTCTGTGTGGAATTTTGCATCCAATTCTCGTACATGCTGCAAAGTCTTGTACTGCTCAAAATCCTCTTGGAAATCCGGTTTTCCTTGCAATACTTGAATCCAGCTCCACTCCACATCCACAATGTGAAAAAGCGTCTTGAGTATACTGCCTACACCACCTATACGTATTGCAAGCAGCTCCTCCTCAGAAATATTTGCACACCACTCATACCATTGTTCGCGGACCATCCAGTTATATTGAAAAAATGTCTGCAAATAAAAACCTCCTAGAAAGTTGTTGTACTTTTTAATGGGAACTTAAATGTTTTCGGTATCCTTCTACCTTTTCATCTCTATAACCTAACGATTCATAGAACACATGCGCTTCCTTCCGCTGCTCACCGGAGACTAAAATAATATAATAGCAGTCTCTTTCCCGGGCCGCTTGTTCAATGGCGTTCATAAGTTTTTTGCCGACGCCTTGACGGCGTGCCCGCGCTGAAACGACCACATTCTCAATCACCATAAACGGTTTGCAGTCCCCCACTAAGTCCTGACACACGATGCCCATCAAAGACCCTAGTAACTCCCCCTCTACAAAAGCACCCAATAGAATGTACCGGTTATCCGCCTTAACCACTTTAAACACTTCTTCAAGCTTATTAAGGTCAGACGGTTTATTCATCAGCTCTTGATATAAATTCCCCAGTTCAGGAAGAGATTCCATTTCTATTTCTTTAATATCAACCATGATTGTTCATCCTGCTTTCTTTTAAATTAACAGCCCTGCTCATACACATACAGTCCACCATTCCGTGGATGAGATATAGGCTTTCAATTATAACCTCTTTGGACCAACTGCTGTGCCAACATCTTCATAAAAGAAGAATGCCCATAATACCAAGCCATCCGCCCCAGCACTAGCCACATAAAATGGATGCAGCTTAATCTTCTTCATAGCCCCATTATTTACGAACTATCAACTCGAATTCATCCATCTGTCCATCCCACTCTACGCACCAATCCCAGAATGTACGGACTTTAACTCGCCGTTGACTCCCTCAACATTATTGCTGAATTCTTCTGTAGCCTGTTGAATATATTCCGCCGACCAAAAGTTCCTCCTATACCATTTGTAAATATCTCAGCACGATCTCAACACGATCTCCAACCGATAAATCTTCCTCTATTCGTAAAATAGGACATTCCAGTGCGGACATCCATTCCTCATGCAGCACTTTGCTCCTGACTTCAACTCCAGCTACATCATATAATGCCGCCCACTCCATAAAGCTCTGATACGCTTCATATTTACTTCCTCCAGGCAAAATATGATCACCATATCTCTCGTACTCTCTGGCTCTTAATCTATCTAAACGAATTTCCGGTGGAAGTCCTAGAAAAATAACCAAATCGAATAATGGTCGAAGGCCGTCTCCCCAGCCACATACCGCACCGCTCAGAATCCAAGGTTCCTTATGAGTCAAATCTCTTGTAAGTCTTGCTAATCGCTCATTGACCTCACGTTGCTTAGTGAATTTATGCTCCCAAAAATAGTCGTCACTGTCTAACTGGACATGTGGCAACACTTTAGCTAATTCGTAACCTAATGTACTCGTTCCTACGCCTGAGGCTCCCATAATATGAATTTTTCTCATACATTCCCTCACCTTTAAGTGGATTTAAAGTTGCAATTCGGGCAATTTCCCTCCAAATATAAAAACAAATAGACTGCTCTCTAAGTAAGCAAAGCAGTCCATTTATCGTATAGCTCTTATTCCGTTATAGCTGCTACGTCTTTAGGAATCCGGCGTGCTGCATCCGTGGATATAGCCGCTTGGATTACTGCCAGGCGGACCTGTTCAACTACTTTTTCGTTAAAAATACTTGGGATGATATATTGCTCATTGAGTTCATCGGGATGAACGACCGATGCAATGGCTTTTGCCGCAGCCAGCTTCATTTCCAGATTCACAGTTCTAGCCCGGCAATCAAGTGCGCCACGGAAAATACCCGGAAAACATAACACATTGTTGATCTGGTTCGGATAATCACTTCTGCCTGTCGCTAGAACGCGAACAAAAGGTTCTGCCAAATCCGGTTCAATCTCCGGTGTAGGATTAGCCATCGCAAAAACGATGTTATCACTGGCCATGCTTTTAAGATGCTCCACGGTCAGAATCCCCCCACGGGACACCCCAATAAAGACATCTGCCCCTCGTATAACCTCCGTTATTCCACCCTCAATTCCCTCAGGATTGGTTGCGGCAGCAAGCTTCTGCCATTCCGGATTATCATACTGGAGATCTTTTCTGAGAACGCCTTCACGATCAACCGCATAAATATAACGCGCGCCCGCTGCCAGCAGCAGATTACATATGGACACCCCAGCCGCCCCTATACCCACAACAACAATCCGCGCATTTTCAATAGATTTATTAACAACTTTAAGCGCATTCAAAAGTCCTGCAAAAGCCACCACGGAAGTTCCGTGCTGATCATCATGGAATACCGGAATGTCCAGCTCTTCCGCAAGCCGCCGTTCGATTTCAAAGCAGCGTGGTGAACTTATATCCTCTAAGTTTATCCCTCCAAAGCCAGGAGAAACTGCTTTTACGATATTGATAATTTCTTCCGGATCTTTGGTATTTAAGCATAGCGGAAAAGCATCAATGTTCGCCAATTGCTTAAACAGCATCGCCTTACCTTCCATGACAGGCATAGCTGCTTCCGGGCCGATATCCCCTAGTCCAAGCACAGCAGTGCCGTCCGAAACGACTGCAACTGTATTTCTTTTCATCGTCAGAGAATAAGCTTTTCTGGGATCTTCGGCAATCGCCGTACACACTCGGGCTACCCCCGGCGTATACACTAAGGATAAATCCTCCCGATTTTTAATCGGCATTTTAGGTGTGATTTCGATTTTTCCGCCAAGATGAGCCAGAAACGTCCGATCCGACACGTTGATTATTTTAATTCCCGGCATCTTCGATAATATTGAGATAATTTCTCCATTAGCTGCGTCTTGCACATTCACTGTTATATCTCGGGTAGTGACATCCTTCCCTGCACGTATCACGTCAATAGCAACAATATCTCCGCCAGCTGCGGCAATTCCTGAAGCAACATCGCCAAAAGATGCAACCGATTTCCGAATTTCGAGCCTGATAATCATTGTAGTCGCAATCGACATGAATTAGCCTCTCTTTCTTCAATCCTATTATTTAAAAAATACTATACTTTCCCATTTAAACATATCTTCCGCCTATTAACTAGATCAACGAAAAATTTTTCTTCATACAGTATTCCCATCCGCACCCGGTCCAAATACATCAGGTATAGCAGCTACGGACACAGAGCCATTTTTCCCGTGAAAATAAATTTCATCATAATCTTAAGTGTATGTAAGCATAAACAAACCGTAAGCTCTTCTACTCTTCATTACCTTCACTGCATGCTGTAGAGCATCCCGCCGATTCTTTTCTCCGCTGGCACTTTCAGTTGCTCTCCCTCACTAAGGTCTGTACTGCTCTTCTAGCAAAACAGCCTTACCTTCTACAAATGTCAGATGGAATAATCTATCCACAAGCTCTTCGCTAATAAAATTCGTATAGTCAACTTGCTGAGGTCTCGCCCCATTTAGTTCAGCTATAGTTACATCAGTCTCAAGCTTAAGTCGTTCGATTTCATCGCTTGCATTTCGGATATAGAATCCATTAGGCAATGATTCGGGTTCTTGTATACCATCTTCTTTAGCCGCAATTTCTGCCGCCTCTCCACCGAACCATTCCACCTCATCCAGATCCAGATAAACCGAGTTCCCTTCTGTGATTACTCCCTTTATAAAAGCTAATTTTTTCTCCACTTGAGGTAAGTTATAAATAATTTTTTTCAGTTCCTCCACGCTTTCACCCTGCACTCCACTCTCAGAGTTAGATTGGATTGAAATCTCGCCTATAGTTTGAACAAGCTCCTTGGTAGTTTGGTTAGTCTCTTTTGGTGGCTTGTTATAAAAAGAATATCCATTAAAGCCAAGTGAGACTAATGTGATACCCGCTAAGACTGTACCCATTAAATTTTTCCATTTCATAAGCTTCACCCTCTATCACAAGATTTAACGGAACCTTAATAAACAATTGCGCTATATCATAGACAATCACAAGTTGACCGGGCAGAATAAATATTATATACATGTCTTACCTATAACGTAGTTGAAGGAGCTCACACTTATGACAGAATCATTTCAGGCGTTAGTTGTCGACAAAACAGAATCATCCTTCTCCGTAGCTGTTAAGCCGGTTACCCTAGAGGATCTGCCAGCTGGAGAGGTTGTAATTAAGGTTGCTTACTCCAGTGTAAACTATAAAGACGGTTTAGCCAGTATTCCAAACGGTAAAATTCTAAGAACATATCCCTTTATTCCAGGGATAGATTTATCCGGTGTTGTGGTATCTTCCACAGATGAGCGGTTTCATAAAGGGCAGCAAGTCATTGCGACAGGATATGGTGTTGGCGTATCACACTTTGGCGGCTTTAGCGAATACGCTCGGATTCCCGCAGGTTGGATCACTCCCCTTCCCGAAGGCCTGACGCTTAAAGAAGCTATGATCTACGGTACTGCAGGACTGACAGCTGCCTTGTCCATACTAGCCCTGGAAGATCATGACGTTTCCCCGGACAAAGGCAAAGTACTTGTAACAGGCGCTACCGGCGGTGTAGGTGGATCTGCTATTGCCATGCTTGGCGCAAAAGGGTATAGCGTAGTGGCAAGCACAGGTAACGCCAAAGCTACCGATTACCTTAGAGGTATAGGAGCCGAAGACGTGATCTCACGTGAAGAGGTCATTGGCGGCGCCAGCAAACCCTTGGACAAACAATTATGGCAAGGCGCAGTAGATTCGGTGGGTGGTGACACCCTTGCCGCAGTTTTGAGTAAAATCACCTACAGAGGTTCTGTAGCTGCAAGTGGCTTAACCGGAGGCACTTCAGTTCCAACTACAGTACTTCCGTTTATTCTTCGGGGTGTTAACCTTCTCGGCATAGATTCCGTTGAATGTCCTGCCGACCTTCGCCAGAAGGCTTGGAAACGGATGGCGAGCGATCTGAAGCCAAGTCAGCTGGAGAACCTCGTGGATCGTGAAGTCACGTTAAACGAGCTACCGCAAGCATTGGAAGATATTCTGCAAGGAAACCTTAGAGGAAGAGTACTTGTCCGTTTATCCTAGGTTTAACAACGAAACCTCCCGGAATCTAGAGTTCCGGGAGGTTTTTTTAGTTTACTCTTGGTTATTTGGATACGGGTAATGCGGCTGCTGCTGTACATAGGGTTGTTGGCGATAATGCTGATCATAACCCTGCGTATAGTACCCTTGCATCGGGTAAGGCTGATAATTAAAGGCTTGTGTAGCTGGAGGCATTTGTGAAGATATCGGGATGGGTTGTGCCTGCATATGAGCGTATGGATTCATATTTGGCTGCATATTAGGATGCATATTTGGTTTAACATTGGCTTGCATATTTGGGGCCATGTTAGGGGCCATATTAGGAGCCATATTGCTGCTGCCCATTACTTTATCTTCTTCGCAGCAGTCAGCAGGAGGGCCGATGAAGGTTCCCGGCTTGATTGGAGCAAGAGCTTCTTTTACCTTAGCTTCATTTAAGCAGTAAGTATGGGCTAATACATTTGCTGGGGTTTTGCTAAGAATATCCGAACCTAAAATGACCTCAGGAATAGGTGCGTCAAAAATCGCGAGCAGATGTGTATTATCCACAGTAGCTACCTCATAATGCCACCAGCCTTGCGGCACGTTTGCCACTTGACCCGGACAAATCGGAAAATGCAGAAGTTCATTTGTGAACGGATTGATTAAAGACACTACCGCTGAACCGCAGATACAATACACAAGCTCTGCAGCATTTTGATGATAATGAGGTTCCACAACATTTGATTTGCTAAGAAAAATATCCAGCAGCGATATGTTCTCAAGCGTGTTCAATTGTTTAATCGACAGCAAGTTAATGAAGTTGTTGGCATCTTTTTTAAAAAGTGTATTGGTGTTCACATCAAAAGTAAACTCTGTATTGGGGGACGTATAGTCCATGTATGAAGTCACTTTTTTTCCTGCCTTTCTGTTGCTATAAATTTTTGCTTTCCCTAAACACAAGATATGCGTTTGCCTATGCCTAGGTGCGGAGATTCACTACTCCTGATAAAAATTCATCTTTCTTTTCTAAACGGGGCATCCTCTAAGTATTACACTCTCACCCCACATAGGAGGCATAGTATGAAATCCATTCACACAAAAATAGTGTTAGCGTTATGTATCACTCTCTTTACAATTATGGGTTTCCAGCCTATGAATCTCAGCTCCACGGTTGAGGCCGCCAATAACAAAACATCATCGAAACAGGCGCCTCTTACATTTGTTCTAGTTCATGGGTCTTGGGCTACTGCTGGTTTTTGGGATCAAACGGCCGCCGCACTTCGCAGCTTAGGACACACCGTCTATACTCCGGAATATGCCGGTCATGGCGGGGACAAAAACAATAATGTAACGCATGCGCAAATTACACAATCTGTTGTCGACTTTATCAAGCAAAAAGACTTAAAGGATATCATTCTGCTCGGACATAGCTTTGGTGGATCGGTGATCCAAACCGTCTCTCAGCAAGTACCGGATCGGATCAAACGTCTGGTATTCTTCGATGCCTTCGTACCGCTGGATGGGCAAAGTCTGGCGGACCAATTTCCAGCTGATTCGCTTAAGTACTTTGAACAGCTAAGAGATACTTCCGGCAATAACACCATAACGCTCCCCTTTCCTCTCTTCCGGGATACATTCGTCAACACCGCCAGTCTTGCGGAAGCGCAAGCTTTTTATAAACAAGCTCCTCCTGAGCCAGCAAGTCCACTTTTCGAAAAGCTTGATCTCAAGAAATTCTACAGTCTCCAGATCCCCAAAAGTTATCTTTATCTAACGGAGGACACCGCGATACCGCAAGGTCCATACGGATTCCATCCTACACAATCCAGTCATTTAGGCGTCTTCCGCTTCATCGAGGGCAAAGGAGATCACATGACCACCGTTCGAACCGAACCCAAAATGCTGGCGGAATTGATGGTGAAGGCGGGAAGAGATTAGTCGCCTAACAGCTGGATAGTCTAGTAGCTGTTGTGGCTTGAGCTGGGGTTCGCGAGCTGGGCTGGTGACGTGAGCTGGGCTGGTGGCTCGAGCTGGGCTGGTGGCTCGAGCTGCGCTTTGTGATGTGAGCTGAGCTATGCGATGTGAGTTGCGCTGTGTAATGCGAGCTGGGCTATGCGACGTCAGTTGCGCTGTATGATATGAGCTGGGCTGGTGACGTATGCTACACTCTATAATGCAAGCTGGGCTTTGTGATGCTGAGTTGGCCTTCCACTCTGGGCTGAACATTGCGACTCCAAATACACTAGAGCTTGGCGGTGATCGGACCGAGGAGCTCTTATTTTCACAATTTCGGCGATTTAGCCATGCTATCGGACTCAGATGCAGCTATTCACCCAAAAGTACTCCTATAATGCGTGATTTCAGGGGAATAAGAGCCATACAGTCCGAAACTCTCGCCAGAACGATCATAATGCCAAAATAGCTGCAATACGGTCCGTAACGATGTCTGACGCGAGGTCTCTTAATTAATCACCAACGTAGGCTGATGATTTGTGACTCGAGCTGGCATTGCCACTCTGGGCTGAACATTGTCACTGATGATTTGTGGAGAAACAGACCGCGTGGACTGAACGATTGTGCTTTCGAATCAAAAAAAGAGCAAGCGTATGGGAATCCCCTAATACGCTTGCTCTTTTTATCCATAACATACCTACTTCCTAGGCAATCCGCCACGCGGCAGCTCAGGGTCCGATGTCACTCCGGTAATCACCCAGCTATTCTTCTCTTGCACAAGTGAGATTGTCAAAAATATAGAAGGTGCTGGTCCACTTGAAGTCGCAGTATCCAAACGCATTTCTATGACCTCTGAGTTCTTGTTAATTATCGTTTCTTTAGTGACCTCGTAGTTCGTGATCCAGGGGCTGGAGACACCCGTTACCCAGTTTAGTTCAACAAACCGCGGATACATAATCTTTTTGAATTCTTTAGAGAAGATCGAATATTGAATCGAGGCATTCCGATGCTGTAATCCGAACCCGTATAGCTCTGATGCTTGAATTGCAGAAGGTAATATAATGCGCTTGGACTCCGGAGCTGGCTTGGGCATAGCCGATAGCAGTTCTCCATTAACGCGAGTCATAGTAACGGGGGCTGATGCACCCAAGGCCATTCCCGGCAGAAGCAACAACCCTGCAATTAGAGCAGTCGCCATTTTCTTTTTGCTAATTAGAATCACCTCATTCGTAGCCTGTTCACTACATGTGAATTGAATCTAATTATTCCCCCACTTCACTCATAAATATGTACACTGTTTCCAAATCCACCAATAATGTATACCTCAATGAATTAAACTGGTAATATAAAACACATACGATACTACGCAATCATCAATTCCATTAGATTTTTATAGGAGATGTTCTCATGAAAAAAATCTTAAACATTTGTCTAGCAGCAGGCCTGCTACTCACTCTATCCGTCGGTACCTTAAATACAGCAAGCGCAGAATCCAAGGTCAAAACCTACAAAAACTGCTCGGAGCTAAACAAAGATTACAAAGGTGGAGTTGCTATTTCCAGCTCAACCAAGAACAAAGGCGGCAAAACGAAAAATAAACCCTATGTATCGAAAGAACTCTATAATGCCAATAAAAAAAGCGACCGTGACAAAGACGGAATCGCTTGTGAGAAATAGGCTTAACCTTGCTCAATCATTTGCTTGAGCCTTAGATCCCGCGTGAATATCGCATTTCAACTATAAAAAAGAGAAAGACATCCAGATCCAGGACGCCTTTCCCTATTCGAACTATTGCTTTTTATTGATTAAACCGGGCCACAACAAACACCGCAGGTGAATTCCAATAGATCGTCACTTCATTCGTAGAATAGCTAAGCTCATGATCGACAAAGCACTGCGCAGCTGGTTTTCCCTGTAAATGCTCAACTACATATTCATCATGCAGCCCACGATCTGGCCCCCCTGACACCAATCCTGGCACCGGATCAGCCACTTGGTCACCTACAGAAGGGCGATGATGCGGATTCATCACGGCATGATCCCCAAATCCGGTAACATAGCTGATATCCAATACGTTACGCCCCATCAGATAATGTAGATGATCTAAGGCACAGTCCGCAAAACCGGAGTCTCCACTAAAATATTCAGCCGCCAGCAGCAGCATTGCATTGTTCATTACAAGCATATTACTGCCCCAGATATAGTCCTCCTCTTTTAAAGAGATCCTATAGCCCTCCTCACGACTCTGTTCCACTAATCGTTGCGCCTCAGCAACAAGCCCTTCTTTTAACGAGACATATAAAGCACGTTCTGCTTGCTCCT
Organism: Paenibacillus sp. FSL R5-0636; assembly: GCF_037974255.1. Lineage (NCBI taxonomy): Bacteria > Bacillati > Bacillota > Bacilli > Caryophanales > Paenibacillaceae > Paenibacillus > Paenibacillus sp. FSL R5-0636. The sequence continues at coordinate 2,678,284 of NZ_CP150232.1, read as the reverse complement.
CACCATTTAACAGATAAGCAATAGTGCCATAGCCCCCCATATCACCCCAGCCTAAACTGTATTTTGGAAAAGCCAGCTGCACTAGCTGGAGAACAGCTTGATGATACTCCTCTTTCCCTGTCGTACGATACAGCTCCGCCGCTGCCCAATACCGCTCGTCCTTATCGACTCCATCCCCGTATTCTCCAGTGCTAATCTCAGGCGGATTCGTAAAACCGGGTACATCTGGATGCTGAACAAGCCATTCCCATGCTGCCCCTGCAGCATCCAGACATTTCCGCGCATAAGCAGCATCAAAAGACTCGTACACTCTTGCAGCCATAGCCATAACCCCAGCAAAATCTCCAGTAGCAGTAGCAGATATTGGTGAGAAGTACAGATCCGCTGTATCGTCCTCAGGCATAACATCCAGTCCAGGAAAGCTTAGCGTAGTCAGTTTATGGTATACACCACCTGTTGCGGAGTCTTGCATTTTAAACAACCAATCGAGCTCCACCTTGCATTCCAGCAGCACATCTGGCGTAGATCCATCACTTTCAGGCAATGGGATAGCGCTTACAAAAGCCGAGGGATATAATTCATATGCAAGCAGCATATCCGCGATAGCTTTCGCTCCGGGACCGCTATATTTTCCATAATCACCTGCATTATGGCACTGTTGTCCGGCGATTACATTAATTATTTTATTAGCATAGTGACGCGGTTTTTAATTCCAGTGTGTACATTGTTTACATCAAAAAAAGTATCTGATTTTTAATTATTGTGGGAAAGATGTGGGAAAGTCCACAAAGTAAAGACCCGGGATTATTCCCCCGGGTCATCCACTTTAAGAATATCTTTAAACGGTATTTTAACGGTGTCATCGTATCCCCTTCGAATATGTATGCGTTGTGTCTGGCCATCTAATTCAATGACTTCTCCTTTGAATGGTTCACGTCTCCAAGCGGAGATAAAGATTGGTTTGTGACTTTCCTGTGCTTCTCTTAATTTTTCTGCAATCTCTTCTTGCGTAAACTCATCGAGTTTTGGGCGGATATTTTCAGTCTGTTTGCTTTTTGACGGCTTAGGAACGGCTGCCATGAGTATCACCCTTTCATGTATGATAATTGGATTATACACGAACCTATGTTCCTATTTCAATATCCTATATATTCCTAATTGTAGGAATTTGGTTTAAAGGATTCTTGTAGAATGCTTTCAAACTCAATAAATTCACCAATAACAGAACGAAACTCGTCTATAAAATTTTCTTGTTGAGGCAAACTTTCCTTTTCAAGATCCCAGAGTAGTATCATTAAGTCCGATTTTAATTTTGCAGCGAATGATAAATCGTTCAAATCAATTCGTCTCATTTCCTCACCTCATGATGTATAGTGTGTTATAATTCCTTCGAAATCATCAACTTAATCGAAGGGGCTTACCGCAGTGATCAGATCCTTCCGTGGGAACTGTCTGCTGCAATCTATTCTGAACAGCCAAGAAATGACTCCTGCAGAATTTGCCCGCCGAAGCGGTTGGTCTTCACGTATGGTTTATTATTGGTGCGACAATAGTAAACCTATGAGTGTTGAGGCCATGCATACTGCTTCGTTAATTCTAGGCGTTCCTATGGAGGCATTATATACTTGGAAGGTCGTTGAGAAAGATTGAACAGGCAGGGCGACTTTGGTCGCACTCCCTCGGATAAAAAACGAACCTATAGGTTCGTAAATGATCTTACGTGCATTGTAATATCTTTAATGTCAAATTACTGTCGCTATATGTCGAAATGACTATCGGTAATTAAATACAAACTTTAACAGTTAAGACCATATTCATATAACAACGATATTTAATAGTACGAAGTAAGGAAAATCAACCTTAGGGGATGGAAGAAGTGAAAATCGAAGAGTTAAAACTTGGCGTTCGGGTCCGTATCAAAAACGGTTTCCATATCAATAAGATCGGTATTGTTATAGCTAAAGGAACACAAACTGTCTTGCTAGATATTGATGAGCCGTTACTTATTAGTGTGCTGCCAGCATATCTAGAAACAGCACCTGAGAATCCATTACCACCAGGATGGGAAGAAGTAAAGATATAAAGAGGCTTCACTCACAGAATAATATAGTAAGTTTTTCCTCGTTTTGATAGACTAATCTTTATAAAGCCTTAGGAGGATTAGTTTATGTCTAATAGCGAAGAATTAGTTTTATGGGAAGGCAAACCTGCTGGTATCTCGGATCGATTAAAGGAAAAAGCAAAACTCGGTATTCTTAACAATACGACCTACAAAATCACGACTCAGCGGATAATCATAGAGTCCGGTCTCATTGGGAAAAATATTGAGGAAGTTGAACTTCTTCGAGTACGGGATTTATCCGTAAAACAGTCTCTCAAAGATAAATTGATTGGTGTAGGGTCAGTCACAGTATTCTCCGATGACATTTCTAATTCTTCAGTTATATTCGAAGACATTCAAGATGCTCATAAAGTTAAAGATATAATTCGCAAGGCGGTTCGTGAAGAGAAGTCTGCTCATAATATTAGTTATCGCGAAAACCTGTAAAAGCTTATAAAACAAAAAATCAATACAACTTTCACCATAACAGTAAACCTGTTATAGTGTCCCTATATTCTAATGGAGGTAAATCATCATGGAAAACATCATTGATGAAAACACAGTATTAAGACACTACTTTCCACTTCCAGCACATCTTTATTATATGGATATCGATTGTTTAAAAACCGTGGCTCATGAAGAAGAACGAGGACACAATTTAACGGGGCTTATAAATGCTCTATACATCCAAGGTCATTTAGATCTTGATCGTTTATTAAACTGTACTCGGAAAGAAATATATCAGGCACGGAGAATAGGTGCTAAAAAGCAAGTACTTCTACTTAATTTACTAGAACGGATTTCTGCAGATCCCAAGATAATAGAAAATCACAAAATCCCCCCAACGATAACAATACACACTGAAAAAGATATCGGGGAATTAACCTTAAAGAAAATCATTGGAAAATATAAAGAAACACACGTAGATTCATTAAAGCTTGAAGAAACAAATGAAAAGGAAGTTCGGTTAAAAAACATTAAAAATAGGCTCCGTGAAATGGGAATGATTCAATAACTAATCCTTTCAACAACATAGAAATATTTCTCTTGCCAGTTATAAGTTATACTCGTTAATAAGACGGTACAGGCGGTGCCTGGTTTAAAACCAATTAAAATACCCCGAGGACACCCGGGGTATTTTAATATCTATATTGTTCAATTTTCCCAACCATATCAGTTCTGGTCTTCCTCTAAGAAGTCTAAATACAATTTATAATGGTTGTCGATCCGTTCACATCACAATGTCATACGATTTTTTATATAATGTCACTATATTCACACTATCTATTCTAGATCAATACCAAACCCCTAGTTTAGATGTTATTCCATGAAAATACATAGTAATAATTACCTGATTCTGATAGACTATTCCGTGGCGATAATTATCATTTTTTAGGAGGATATAGAAAATGTGGATGACAGTGGGGTTATTAAGTTTTTTAGCAAGTGTTGTTTTGGTTGTAATGGGATTGATTTATTTAATTAAGAAGAAAAAAACGAAAAAGTTATTCTTATCAGCCTTGGCGTGCTTTGCAATTTTTATAATTGCTGTATCAGTTGATTCATCTAATGACGCCGAAACAGCTGCTGAAACACCAACTTCTGCAAATACTAATGGAGAAGCAAAAACAGTTAGCGCAAATCAAGACTCTAAAAATACAACAGCAGAAGATACTACAAAAGAAGCTGAAAAGAAAGCCAAAGAAGAAGCAAAAGTGAAAGCAGCAGCTGAAAAGAAGGCTGCTAAGGAAGCAGAAGAAAAAGCCCAAGCAGAGGCTGATGCTAAGGCTAAAGCAGAGGCTGAAGAAGCTGCTAAGAAATCACAGGCAGCTCTCGTCATGACTCAGGTTGTCACCAACCTCACAGAAGGCGCATCCGAATTAGATGATAGGACTCGTGAATACTTGGTGAGTAACTTTGATCTATTTCCTGCTGTTAGCGCAGAAACTAAAAGTAAAGCAGCTGCTGAAGTTGATCCAACTATTACCTCTCGTCATTTATTTAAAAACATCTCACCTTACTATGCAAAGATGATCGAAGTATCTGGGGAAGTGGTTCAAATTTCAGAGGAAGAAACAGACTTTGGAACTCTCGCGGCTATACATATCATGAACGATAATGGAGATTCCATTATGGGTATTTATCTAAATTCTACTGGAGATATCCTTGATGGTGATTACGTTACATTTAAGGGTGTTCCTACTGCAGCCTATTCTTTTGCTAACGTAGGTGGAGGCACAACTAATGCCATCTTACTAACGGTGTCTACTATTCAAAAAGTTCAATAAAAATAGCCCTGGGGAAACCTAGGGCTTCTCTGTATACTTGCACCTACTACATCTTATACTTTGTTGAATCCTGATAGGTATTTTACCAATACATGATTCACCTAGTCATTTTAATGAATTTTAATAATTCTTCCAGCACTCAATGTCACCGTCATCGACGACTAAGCCCCTCCAGTATAATCACTAACTAGAGGAATGTAAAAATACAATTATATGTAGGAGCTGTTTTAAAATGAAAACGTTAACGACATTCCTTGGGTTCTTTCTTTTGTTGAACTCATTGATAATCCCAGTAAGCGCTCAATCTCCCACCCAACACGCAAAAGATATTGTAATCAAGAAATATCCTAATGAAAAGATCCTCTCATTAAAAACAGTAGATCTAAACAACGACAAGAAAAATGAATCCATTATTTTAACAGACTCAGGGAACCTATTCTTCCTAAATTCCAAAGATGTTTTAGTTCTAATTAATACAGGTGTAGCTTATGAGGAAGAAGATTTGGAGATTAAGGTTCTTCCAGCTTCCAGCAAAGAAAAACATGTCGCAATTGTAGTGGATACACCACCTTCTACCGTGGTGTATGTATACCGACTCGAAAACGGTACTCTAGTACAAAAACTTCATTTCATTGCAGACATCGGAGTAGACTTCGAAAAGAACGGTGAAATACGTCAAGTATGGAAAAAATATCGGCAAAACGGAGGATGGGATATAGTTTCAGGAACTTTTACTTGGGATACAAAAACTAATAAATATAAGGGTTCAGGTAAGTATATTCTTAAATAAGCAGAAGCCTCAGAGGAAACCCTGAGGCTTTATTATGTAATAGCTCCAATTACATCGTCTATCATTATCCATTCCCAGTCATCATCATGGAGAAATTTAATCTATCCTAATTGACAGTCTACCCTCATCACTATGCCATGTATTTGTATATCCTCGATCACATTAAACACCGTTAATGTGATGGGACTGCAATCTTCTAATGATTGAGCTAACACCTGTGAGATCTCCACTAATGCTCGGGGATCTAAATCAGGCTTTGATCGCACCTCTTTTTTTCAACGAATCGTCCAGAATCCTATTTTTATGCTCAGCATTATCATCCGACTTCCCTCCCAAAGACCATCACCCTCAAGTTTCTTACGCTGTTGTGATTTCATTGTCTCCGTCGACTCCCCTAATGACTCTCAACGCTCGCGGCATGTTCTTACCTCTCTGTATGTACCCCTTAATCTCTAAACGCTCCATATGCGCATGTATTACCGCTGTAGATGACAATCCTACCTCCTTGGCAAGTTCACGTAACGTTGGTGGATAGCGATTGATTTCGATCATCTTAATTAATGATCTGAGTATTTCTTTTTCTTTATCTGTTAATGGCTTCATGCAATTGCTCCTTTATCACTTGGCTGCCAAGCTAATATATTTACCATTAGAAACACTCTTGGCGCTCCTGTATTTAAGCATGTTGCACGGATTTTTCCGTCCTTTATACCTTTTACCTCAATCTTACGCTGAGTGATCTTGCCGACTTTATCTAAGTAAACAATTTCAACGGTTTGACCAATCCGAATATGCACGCTGATAACCCCCCAAAATAAGAACGTTTGTTTGTATTATAACCAAACATACGTTCTTGAATCAAGCGAATACATATTAATCTATTGGGATTAAAAAAAATAAATAATTCTCCATCATTTAATTACAAATATCTTTTATAAAGATTAAAAAACTCGCCTATACTCAGGCGAGTTTAAAGGTGAAGGAGTCTTAAAAAGGGGTTACTTATATCCTATGTAAACAAAACAACTGGGTTCTTGATGATCATGAACCTTTTTGTCTATCCCCTTCGTTAGAAAACAAGAAGATCACAATAGCATTGAATACTACAGCAAGCAAATATGTTGGTTTTCCTGTTAAAGCAAATAAGAATCCAAATGAAATCATTATGGACCAACTAAGAAAGGCATTGAGTTTGAGAAGTTCATTACTCATAATTACCTCTTCCTTTCAAGCGAACGTTATTGTATATATATTCCCAGCCTATCTTCTTTCTATGCATACAAATTTTTTCTGTATCAAAACTATATATTCAAGCCATAGAATAAAACTGGACACTCAATGCGAAGGTTGACGGAGTATTCTTGTCTTTACTCTAAACTAAAATCATAGTTGGATGCCTCGAGCGGTAGCTATCTCGATAGATTCTTACGTATAGCCTTCTAATATGGACTCTAACCCAAGAATTTTTCAATCATATTTGTTTTAAAGTTCTAGATAAATGCCATTGCCCAAAGTCAGCTCTTCGTTAGAAAGTTGTGCTTCTCTATGTATGTAGTACTCAAACAATCACTTCTAAAATAAAAATATAAACACTAATACTCCTAGAATAATTACTCCGACGTTAATCACACAAACGCCTTTTCTCTTCTTTAAATAGTAGTAGCCCCCGTTATATATGAGCGTACCGCATAATGACACAATTGACCAGCAATACCATTGCTGAACATGTGGAACATTGTACTTTAATAATATGAACAGATTTATAACAACCGTGGCCACTGTAAAGCAAATTCCAAAAAATAGGAGTTGATTTTTCATTTCATCGCTCCTTAAGTCAAAAATGCCCCGTCTAGTTTGATGGGCGTCCTTCCGAATCTTATTAAGATATTATATTCTTTTCGAAACCGTTTGCAAACGATCTACTGTTAATGTAATTTAAAGATTTCGAACATCCCACCGACCACTTAAGGTTGGTGGGAAATTTTTATAATCCTTTAAAATTCACCTATAACTTATTCGCATGTTGACTACAGAGTAATCATTAACATATTCCACTAAATTTCCGAAACCCGAATAACCTTATACCTTGAATTTTCCTTTTCTAAATCAACTCTAATTTTTTTGGTTTGATTGTCTTTGAAAAGATTCCCCTCAACAGTAAGACTCTTACCATTTATCTCACAAACTTTTTTAGGAAAGAAACCCCAATCCGAACCAAATTGTTTTGATATAGAGCTATTGATTTCTTCAAAGAGGATAGATAATGTGTATGTTCGTATGTCTTTTACTGGATCTTCAATATGATCTCCTGGCGTAGCTAAACAAATTCGACCTACACTCATAGTTAGGAACAAAGTCGACAGAATCACAAGTAATTTCATTTTGAATTTCAATTTGATCACCTCTTCTTTATCTATAGTTAGCAATAACAAGAAATTTAATGCACAAGTTTTATTCTGTAGGTGATACTAAATAATCAAGACGTAAAAAATCTAAATTCAACAATAATTTACATTATTTTATGATCAATTATACCTATATACAAATAAATGTAATATTTTATAATAAAATAGAATAAAATAACATTTTGGGGAGAGTGTAAAATGAAGAATAAACTAAGTTTAGTACTAATGACAGTATTATTTTTTGTGATTTTATTACCATCTCATTCATCCGCAGCTGAAGATATCGCACCCGTAACTGATGATGTTACCGCAGTTGTAAATACAAGTTCTCCTCCAGCTGACATTTCACCTTTATCTCAGGATACCTTCAGTTATGAATTTTCTAGTAACTTTTATACCCCTACATTCCATGTCTATAATCCCAATACCAATATCACAGTTAATCTTACAAGTACAAGCACTTATGATTCTAATGATGGTGTATTTAAGGTTTCTTTAGAAAAATGTGATAAATCAGGATCAATTGTTTGTACATGGAAAAGTTTATTGACTGCTGCTGCCCCTTCGGATGGTGCCTGGACTGTTCTTTTCCCAGGCGGGTTTGAAACAGGAGATTATAGAATCAGATTACATGGAATTCTGCCTGGTGGGTATACTGTAAAGGGTTATGCCCAATATATATGGTATTAAACCCAGCCTCATGAATTTGCTGATAACACCCATTTCTTCGAAGCGAAAAGAACATAAATGTTAAAATCTCCACCTAATGTTCAGACCTACGTTCTAAAATGTCAGTATGAAAAATACCCCATCTACCTTAATGTAGATGGGGTATTTTTCATACGCGATTATGCCAAAATCATTCTAAATTCAAATTCACTTCTCATATAATAAGCATCCGCGACTTTAACACTAACAGGACTCCATTTCTGAATCGAGCCACCACAATCAACTATACACCCTGCCAGATCACCACGGCGTTCAAGTATATCTACGTGTGACTGTGACAAAGCAGCCGTAAGAAATTCAGAGTCTGTCTTTAGGACTTTGTATATATTACTCAATACGATCACTCCTATTTATTCTTCGTGACCAGTCGTTTTTCCGCCTTAAAATCCTTCTTAATAACTTTATTACTATTCATATAATTATCCCATGAATCTAGTATAATTCTCGGTTCCGACTCAATGATATCTTTTGCTTTATTTATCTCTCCTGACTTAAATAAGTCCATGATATTAATGAGATCACTGCGATTATGTAATTTCACTGCGTTATAACCAGCAAGTTCTTCACATGCTGATGTATATTGATTTGAGGATATCACCATGGACTTCTTAGCTCGGTAATATCTCATCGAACCATAAACCTCTTGAACAGCTCCTAATCCTACCGGATTCGAATACCTTTTGGCCTGAACAACATTTCGATATCCTTCACGATCAGTAAAAACTAAATCAGAACCGAAATCTCTGCTCCCTCTGGTTTTATATGCATCATTGTACCCCAGCGCTAAAAACAAACGATACAGGTATTCTTCGAAATCAGAACCATCTTCCATACGGTCAATGTCCTTAATTGAGATCTTAAGAGGATCAATCACCGTATTTTTAGGATACCCCTTATTCCTCTTTGACAAAAAAACAGAAACTATAATTGCTGTAATGATAATAATCAATATCATGATGACAACAAGCTTTAGCAATATACAAACCTCCTAGAAAATAAAAAAAGAGACCTGGCGGTTACTGATCCACGAGGTCTCTTGTAGATACTACCGGATCGCACTGTCGGTGCTTCCGAACTGTGTATTCTACACTATAATTCATTTGGAACATTATGTATATGCACTCTATATCACTGTAAGATAATTTTTCCTGTCGATAGCCTCTTCCATACTGGAACAAAGCATCTTTAGTTTCAATTCTACATTATTACATTTTTATTCCAAACTAGGAGGAATTCAATAGAAAAATGTCGAAATATTTCTTACAGATTTTGAGGGGGAGAGTACTATTGGATTATCCATGGTGGATTGTGCTTAAAGACATATTAGGGGTTTTATACAGTCTTTCAGGAATTGTACTGATAATTGGTGTCTTCGTCGGTATAGGTCAATTAAAATTATTAAAAAAGGATCTTGATATAAGAAATAGGCGCCTAGCTGTAGAAACCAGCCTTCAATATCTAAATATTTATGCTACCGAAATTATTCCTGAATATGAGAAATATGCTAGAGAATTTAAAAAAGAGGTCCCAAAACCTTCAACAAGTGATCATTTATTTGACGGTAGCTTTAATCTTTCCTTGGATCAATTCTCTAAAGAATTATTAGCAGAATCGATTATCAAACAAAAATTAGGGTTAATTAGTATATATAATCGATATGAATTTTTCGCAACAGGAATACTGAACAAACTTACTGATGAAGACCTAGTTTTTATACCTACTGGTAAAGATTTCTGTGAAACAATTCGAAATGAACACTTGGTAATTTCCCTATTTCGCAATTTAGGAACTCCTTATAAGAACACAATTGAATTGTATCATAAATGGCAAGATCGGATTGATATTGAAATCCTTGAGTTGCAAAAACAAGAAGCAGACGCTAAGATAAGGGAAAAGGGAGACTCCTACAAAAGTTCTCCGCCTATAGGATTTTAAGGAGGGAATTACATTGAAGGAAGAATTAATGAAAAAGAATTTCGAAGAATTAATTGAGATACTCTATAAATCCATTAAAGACTCGAAGGAAGATATACCATTTTTAAATTATTATGAACGCACTGCGGAAACCCAAAAAGAACGAGTAGTTTGCTAAAATATAATTAAAAATAAAAAGCGACCTTGATTTCAATAGGGTCGCTTTTTTTTCAGTTTGATTTATCCCTTCGTTGTACCATCCCTCTTACTAAACGCTAATTCAAATAATCCCGTTGCTGATAGTCCCGCTAGGCCGCCCGACCATAATCTAAGCACTAAGCCTAACTCTGTAAACGGATATGCAGCCGCGCCGATCAACAGGCCGATAACTAATCCTATCAAGGGCAATATATTTTTAGGCACGTTAAACGAAGTCTTCACGAACTGTACTCCTGTCAACACAAAAACGGCGATCACCGAGGCGAACGCCAGTACATTAGTTAGGTTTTCATTGTCCATAAATTATTTATCTCCCTTCGCAAATAATCCCATATTGTACAACATTTGAATTACATTAAGTTCTAGTTTTGATTTTTCTGCTGATGTTGTAATCGCTCCAGCCGCTTTAGCAGCTGTAATAGCCTCACTATAATTGATGGCATATGTTTCCTTGCCCGAGATGTTTAATCGCTTTTCTACGTCCATTAGGCGCTCATCCTGTTTCGCTATGATTGCTTCTAACTCCTCAATTTTACTCATGTCTTCCTTTACCTCCTCTTTTAGTCGATCTATAATAGCCGTTGCTTTTGCCATTGCTGTTTCAGATGGCTTGATACCAGCTCTCAGCTGAGTAAGTGTTAAACCAAAGACCATTTGAAAATGCGGATAATCCTTAAATGATGTCCAGTCACCGCCCCAATCAAAGCCGAGCTTCTTAGCCTCTTCCACTACTTCAATCCAGTCTTTGATGTTGTTTTCGTTGTAGTCTCGGTTCATATCCCATGAGACACTGGATCCATTTGGCAGCAGCAAAGCGAAATCAACAGCCAAACCAAAATTGTGATAACTATACCCGCCTTTAGCATTAGTCACGATAGATCCGGGTTTTGTACGCCCTTGTGCATAGAGAGCGTCTTGCTCCGCAATAGTTCGTAAACCTTGAGTGATAAGAATAGGCACTCCCCGAGAGTAACAGCGTTCAATTAAAATAGTTGCAGCAGCCAATACAACCGGATGCAACCCTATCAATCTCGCAGATGATTTACTCTTTACTTGATCTAGTGTAAGCATATTTACCTCCCTAAAAATTGGTTAGCCACAATCACGCCAATGGTAATACCAATGATGTACTTAACAAAATCAAGCCACATTTTACGCTCTGATCCACTATCCTTATTAGCTTGCTGTAATAGCATGAATATCTTATTTTCTAGAGAATCAAATTTCCCCATGATCTCACCAAACTTAACTTCCATTTTTATTGTGGATTTCTCCATTTGTAAAATGCTCTCTTCGTGTCTCAGACCGGCTTCAAGTAAGTTCATTTTTGCATTAGTATTGGCTAGGTCTGCGGATATTCGCGCAAATTCACTTGAAAGACCGAGTAAGCCCTTTTCAACATCTTCCAATCGGTGCATCGGCATTACATCACCGCCCCCTCCTCCTTGGTTTGCTCCCCCAATGGACATAAAACAACTCCCCTCTCTATCTATTGATCAATATAAATAGCCCCCGGAGATCCGAGGGCAAAAGAAAAACGCCTCGATGGGCGCTGATTTTATTTATTCTTCTTCAGCAAGGAATTCAAGTCCGCTATCAACCAAAATTTCTTTTACTCCTGGTCTCAAAGTAGATGGAACCTCAATATATTTGGTCTTACCTAAGATTACGCGTTGTGCGAAAAACATAGCCATCATGATGTCACCCCCTCTCCTCTTTGACATGAACCAGTAAAAAATGCGGGCTATCATTGGTATATCTGCATTGCCATTTCAGCAATGATGTCCTCGATAAAATCGGCACGTTCAGTTATTGCGTTGTTCTGTGCCTTTAAGAGCATGTTCTCTTTTTTTAACATCTCAATTTCTGAGAGCTCACCGGGCTTTGTCAACTCCGCAATCTCTTCTGGTGTTAAGCCTTCGACCCAAAGGTTATCAGGTTGTACCGGAGGTGTGTAAACTGGCTCAGGACCTTGTTTCTCACCCTCCGCCCATTGCTCCCGCCAATCATGCAGCTCGTCGGCATAGTCGCTCTGTGCCTCTAGTACAACGTCCTGCCACGCATTCCAAGCAACTAAATCAAAGTGTGGCTTATATAGTCCAGCAGGTACAGGTACAGCCACACGATAGCCGACAAGCACTGGCTCCGGTGTTTCGTTTGCTGGCGTGTCGTGATCGTACTCGGACGTCGGAATCTCATAAAGCGGCGTGACTCCGAACTCAGTATCAGAGACAATCGTCACGTCTGTGTATAGCCCATTAGTATCTGTTATGATTGCTTCTTTCATCGTTTTATGCCTCCTTAATTGACCGCCAAGAACGGTGGAATGTTATCGAGACTTAGCCATGTTGTGCCTCCAGAATATGGGGTTACACGGCCTTTATAGTCCACCTCGACATTGCCGATTAAAACACCACTGCCGTTATTGGATACGGATATTGACTCGATGCCGGCTGTTGCTGATGGGCGATATCCAGGCGGTAACGTCAAGATTGGCGACCCGTTGACACCGCTCTTAACCATGCCCCCGATATGCACAAATCCAAGCGTGTCTTTGTAATAGTAAGGTGCGTTGCCGCTGCCATACGTCTCCCACCCGTTAAGCAATGTCGGTGTTATCTGCGCCGGTACGTCCTTCTCCGCTTTCTTAGCCTCAACCACGGATACTCTCGCCAGCGCTTCTGTCACTCCATCGGTCAGATCACGTAACTGTGCCTTCTCAGAGGATGCGTAAAAGCCAGTAACTCCCGGTACTGGGGATTTATCCAGTTTGATATAAGAGACGCTATAAGAGGCAGATGGATCATATATAGCAGGTGGCTGATTTGCTCGCGAATTTCCGTATCCCGCAGTCGCTGCTTTTTCTATGATCCATGCCCCAACTCTTGATTCTTTAAAAACATTGAGTATCTCACGAGCCTTATTTTTAAGACGAGAATCTCCGCCCGGGGAGTATAGACTTGGATCATTATTGATATACCAATTACCTGTATCTGTTGATGGGGTAACTCGCTCACGGCTTACATACCCACTACCTACTTCTATAAAGTTATCTCCCTCAAGTAGTGATAGGCTGCCGTCCTCTTGGACTGCCTCCGTTGTTACGGCAGCAAGACGGTATAAGAGTTGATATGGTGTCCAGTTTGGTACGGCCGTCGTAGGTACAGTGTTTGTATTGCCCTCATAGAGGTTACTCTGATATCCCCACACTTTTGTACCTGTTCCGTTATATGGATTGGTGGATCCAGACAATGCCATCTTCCACCCGTTAAAATACGCTTTAATCTCGTCCACACTCGGTGTATAGGAGTCTCCCCAACCAGAATCAGCAGATGATACGCTTAGATAAAAATACGCATCTTCCGCGCGCTGCCTAAATTTATCAGCCCCAGCAGTTGCGATTGGGTCGCTTGTATTTACGAGTGTTTGGCCGTTATATTTTGTTGCAAACCCAACGATATAGTTACCTGAAAAAACAGCTCCAAGCTTTGATATCCGTAGCGCCTTATATCCGGATGCAGTGGAGTTATATTCCCAAGGTAACGTTCCATCCAGCACCATCTCACGCCATAACCTCGTCACCTCATACCGTCCGTTAACCTCACGCAGTATATCCGGTTCGCTGCCATCCGTTGGGTTAGCGTGTAACTCTACTCCACCAAAGGCGATAAGGCTGTCTTCACGCGGTTGGAACGGCGTGGCTGCGTTGCCGAGTTCGAGCTGCCAGTCCTTGAAAGTGAATGTGCCTGCAATGGAACCTGCCATATTGAATCTCAAAGCCACACAATCTGACGGAGTATTAATTATTTTCCCTTGAGGTGTAGCATTGCTTATCTCCGAAAGATATGTTGCAACTCCACTTGAATTCACCCAATAATAGTTTATATAACTTTGTCCCGCAGAAGCGCCTAACGTAGCTCTTAGATAGTATTGGGCTCCTCCTTTTACGGGTACATCAGTTGTGGATGGCCCTCCACCTGTTGTTATTGTTAATGTAATATCATAAGGTCCGTTCATTTTAGCATTAGCATTCAACGTATCTGGCTTATCCGGCAGCAAATTACGTCCATATCTCCGTACATACAGCCCATCTACTCCATTAATACCAGGAGGGACGAAAGGCCAGCGTTGTGCAATTTGATCCGATGTCATGCTGTCGAAAGAAATGTAATCAGACGCCGATACTTCGATTACACGAAGGCTATCGAACTGTACCCACCCCACGGTTCCTAATCCATTATAGTTGTATAAACGTAGGATGATAGTTCCCGATGTTGTCGGCATGAATTTAACTGAGTGTGTTTTTGTTGCGGCAGAAGTTACAGAGGTGGCATTGGTTATTGTACTTGTTCCACTCGCAGCAGCGAGATGTGCGAGCGAGGTACCATCTGTTACAACATCCACGAGAGCCACATAGCGTTTACCAGACTCAACCGTAATATTACGCTCTAATCGTCTAGGTGTCCCCGTATCAGCTGCAGTTGAAGTAATACGTTGTGCCTTACCGCCATTTATCGACACTAGGGATGGCGTTGCTCCGTAAAGCGTAGCTGCCCAACCGTCGGCCATTCCGTCCGAGTTACTATCTGTTTTAAAACTGTCAGATAATAATGGCATTAACGTCCTACCCTGTACCTTTAATCCTTGTAGTCTAGCGTTCTTTGTTGCGTTTAAAATTTGCTGTCCAGCCACTAAAATGATAGAGGTGAGAGATTCAGTATTTAGCCTGTTATTAATCGGAAGCACTGCTGCATCTGCTTTAGCTTGAGATCCTGTTGTTGTTTCTTTGGCGTTCCATGTCACCTTTTCGGTATCCGTTGCAAAACGATGTGTAGCATCCTCTACAACTTCAGATCCGTTAACATTTCCCCAAGATAAGCTCCCGGCTGTTGTTCCAGCTTTAAGTACTTTGCCATTGTTACTAGTACCCGTAGCTGGTACGTGTTGATTACCATCTCCTGTAGGATGTGTATAATTATTAGCTCCGGTAGCTACTCCAGACAATTTTGTCTTTTCCGCTGTCGTGTAATCATTGGTAGATAATTGCTTGCCGGATACCTTATCTACCTTATTACCAACTGTTGTGTCTATTTTATCCCAGTTATCATTGAGCATAGTATCGATGTTAAAAGTATCATTACCATCGGTAACTGGGTTAACTTTGAGTAAATTCAAATTGGGTGTATTACTGGACAACAGGCCCACCTCCCGCAAATTTATTTAATAGCGTCTGCTGCAATTGGTTGATTGTCATGATCTTATGCACCTCTTTGATAAGCAAATAACGGTAGGCATAAGACAAAATCATATGAGCCGGTTTGATATCCTCTAAAGCTTTTTTAAGGTCATCTATGTTAATTGGCACACCCAATGTATCAATAAAGGTAATCACGATCTTATACTCAGCTGGAGATACAGCCACATCAACTGTGCCGCCGTCATATGCCTGTGCTACATTCTTAATCATGTCTCCGGATACCTTACCAAATCCGCGCATTTTTGAAATGATCACAGACCGCCGTTGGTCACTAGGTTTGTTGGTATCGACTACGATTTGTAATTCCTCTTCGTATCTCCCTAATGCCCAAGTAGCCGACTCCGGGAATGCTTGGTTCAATAATTCTTCAACCCGTGTGCCAAGGAGATCAAACTCTGGTCCTTCACCGTTCATCAGCTCGTTCATTTCGAGTATGTCAGCATAATATGCCGGGAGATAATTTTTTAAACGGTCAGTCCCATTCATGTTACAGTCACCGTCCCAAGCACTGCTACAGCATCATCTGGTATCTGAATATTAACTGTTTGATTGTTTACTTTCAGATTTGTATAATCAATCACCGGTGGTATATCTAATATTAGACTCTGTATCCGGGTATAACGGACTAACGAGTCAGTAAAGGCAAGAGTAGCCAGATAATTCCTAGTCGCTGTCTCCAACTGCGTTTTTACTTGATCCGTTGTAGCTCCACTTGCAAGAGTTACACTCACCGATATATTAATAGGAAACTCAGTAGCCTCAACTACCGTAACAACTGCACCGATCGGAGCTACTCCTTCACCCATCCCGTCCTTTGTCGGATCAATGAAATTCTGAACAGCCTCTACAATCGCTGTCGATGGTTTTCTCATATCATTGTTTAGCAACACTACCTTAACGGTACCAGGTCCATTCCATAGAGGAAACGCCTTAGCCCGGCCAACACCGCTGATTTCCCGAGCCCATTGCTCATATTGGTATCTGTTACCGCTGGTGACTGGTTTGGTTATCCGCTCCTGATACCTCTCGTAGAGCGCTTTATCCGTTTCCCGGTCAACTCCGGCAACAAGCAGTTCTGTCAGTTCTGCCCGAGCTAGGTTATTAATAAAATCAATTGGCAGTAGTGCCCCGAATGTTTGATTTCCAGCAGCTCCCACAGTTTCTGATTCCATCCGGTAGTTACCAAGAGAAAGCCTTTCTATTGCCTTGTAGTTGATATCGCCTATTGCAAACCGACTGCCTACCGGAATATCTAAAAGAGTATTGGCTGCATTGTAAAACAACCCTCTTAATTGCGCTTTAGTAGCCACCTTTCGAGTAACACCTGACCACGCTACTGCCCGATCTAAGTAATCACCACTCGTTGTGTCTGCGAAGATCAGGTTTGTATTTATATCCAACTCAACATACATCTGAGCTAATTCCATTGCTGCTGGAGCCATAGCATCATAAATAATGCTACCTTCTCGCTTGTCCAGCCCATCTGGTACCCGGTC
The DNA here is from genome assembly GCF_037974255.1 of Paenibacillus sp. FSL R5-0636. Taxonomy (NCBI): domain Bacteria; kingdom Bacillati; phylum Bacillota; class Bacilli; order Caryophanales; family Paenibacillaceae; genus Paenibacillus; species Paenibacillus sp. FSL R5-0636. The sequence goes on along the minus strand of NZ_CP150232.1, from coordinate 2,661,085 downwards.
TAACATCCGTTCTAAGATCGTTTCAAACGTTTGATCTTCATACACCGCCATTCACCTCCAATCGGTCTGTATAGTTTCCGTAATCACTCTCTACGTCAAACAAGACGAGCACCGCATCGCCATCATAGTTAAATCTAAAGTTGGTTACGGAAACGATACGATCATCCTGAAGTAACGCTTCCCTAGTCCAGCGTTCCACTTCGGTTTCAAACACCGCCCGACCCCGCACCGCTCCAACATCTGCCTCACTACCGTAATTGTCACTGTAAATCAAGTTTTCAAATCGGATTGTCGAGAGTATTTTTATAACTGCCTGTTTTACAGCATCCAATCCATCCACTACTACGGATCCTATACGTCCATTTACAAGGTCTAATTTATAAGTAAGACTTGGTTGGGGTGTATCCTCCATATCCTCATTCAGCAGCACGTTATCGCTCTGTGGTATCAAACGCTCACCACCCTATCCATGATTACGTAGCGTTGACCACCTTGCATGCGGATAAGTAAAAGTTTATCTCCGGTAGCTAACGGCTTACGAATTACGTATTCTTGGATTCCTATTGTTATTTTCTGTTCAGATAAGGTTTCCGGAACAATTAAAAAATCCTCCGTAAGTGAAAGCCGATTATCGACCAACACTACAAGAGGATTAATTTTTTCTACAATTCCTAGCTGTACCAGAACTGGACCAGCAGCATTCACCGCTTCAGTGGCAGCGCGTTTTATCGCATCTATCATGATCACACCAACCTTAGCTCTAAGTCCATGGTATGTACTCCGCCTTCTTTCTTATGAGTACATTCATCGACTAGGAAGAATTTATTTATGTTCATTGCGTTGATATATAAATTAACGTAGCATCCTGCACGCATCCGGTAATCTCCAAGGGCCTCTATACTAAGCGTCCGATTCTCTCGATTCTTCATGAACAGTTGCTGAGTTAGTTGCTCGGTAATTTGAGCCTGATTCAGATTCTCATCTACTGACTCGTAGAGTTGTAGCAATCCCCACTTAGCAATGCTGGCGCTATCTTTGGTAACGTAAGTTTCCCGCTTACCAGTCTCCTTGTTGTCTCTGTACAATACAATTTGATTGTATGTCTCATCGTCAATGTTGCGGCTGTAAGAGTAATCCGTCATGAGTGAATCATCACCCACCACAAAAGGAAAGCGCATATTAGAAGCATTACGTATCGTCAAGCTCCCAAAATCGTCAAAGAATACGAAGTTGGTCCCGTAGTTAATCAGGGTCTCATCTAACGCCATGCAGATCATATCGATAAACGTTTTATCGTCACGGATCTGGGAAGGAATAATGTATTTTGTATCTTCCAGCGTTCCGGTCTTGAGCTGCATGTCTTGCGCGATCTTTTGAACTACCTGAGTTGCTGTCTGTTTCGTAAATACATAAGTTCCGCTATTCATCAGATACCGGATCTGATCATAAGCAAGGATGCTTATTTCTTCTGTCTTGCCAGTTTCAATACTGAAAATATATCCATAGAAAACCTTATGTCCCTCATCTGTGTATCTAACCACATCACCATTGTTCAGTTGGAATTTTTTATCTTGCCACGGGCCATGGTCTACAAGGGTGAATTCTAAGGATGCTGCCTTACCTATACGGATTGTCTTCCAAGATATATCAGTAACGATGCTGGAAACATCCCAGACGGCGCCATTTTTATTATCGATCAATAATTCCATGTATCATCACCCCGGTAGCTTTAGAACAGAGCCGATTTTGAGTGTCTTCAGCTGCGCATCTGTTAAGCCGTTTAACTTCTGAATCTCTTTCCACCGACTACCGTCACCGAGTTCTCTTTTAGCTATCTTCATCAAGGTGTCCCCGGATTTGATGGTAACTGTTTTAGACTTGGTACGTTCATCTGCGCGTTTCGCTGGCTCTTTCTTAGTGGTGGTTGTTGTACCAGCTGGTGTTGTATTTGTCTTCAACGTCACCTTTTTAGCAGCGTAAAAGACATACTCCTTCAGGCTGATTTCATATTCAAAATCGCCCGGGCTCCCGGCAACCTCTTTATAATTAAATTCTTCGATACTGGCAGCAATATTTATTTTGAGACCCGTTGACGTAAAAATAAACCGAATCGGCTTTCGCTTGTTCATCCAGGTTTCAATTAATTGGATGTAGTCCGCGGGTTGCCCCCAGTTTTTTGATGATACATAGCTTGGTACAGTACCACCGACTGCGATAGCCGGAAAAAAACTACTAAAGCTAATCTCTTTCAGCTTAGCGGCCTTGATTACATTAATTTCACCAAGATCCGTTATATCATAAGTCTCTCCGTCACCTTCCCCACCAATCTCTATTTCTTCCGGAAGGACGGGGATTTCAAACCATATTGCACGGTTGTTAAAACTTAGTTCGATGCTGTAGTCATTAGCCATAGACTCACCTCCGATTTATAGAGGAATAACCCCTTTATTGTCGAATATTGGTAGGTGTTCAGTCATACCAACTATTCATGAAAGGAGTTGAATATTATTAATATTGATCTGCAGGAACTTGAAAAGGACATCTTAGAAAATTTTTTCGAACTAAATGTCGATGATAATTCCAATCCTGAACTAACACGACAGATAGCCGAAGTATCCGCCCGGATTGTAACAATTGCTCTTTCTAGGCTTTCACATTTACAGAAGGAGTCAGAGTGACAAAGGGTTTAGAAACTTCGCTGTAAATTCGTGAGGAAGAAGATATAATGTCTTCCTCCAATCGGCGAGATACGGAATTAATAATTTCGTTCATCGATCGTTCATTCTGAATGTTTATCGAAACATTGAAGGTCGTTACTTTGGCGACCTTCTTTTTATGCGCATGGCGTCTTAACATTGGCATTCCCTCCTCTTAGCTATATACTCCCTTGGCTGTACTCACGATGTCCTCATTAAGCTTCTTTGTGATTTTACTAACGATGGAATCTACATTAGTCTCATTGTGTACTGGTCCTGTCTTCACTTGGATAGTAGGTGTCAATGTTACGAAGTTTTGGATATTCTTCATCTCAGCAACATCACGCATAACCTTCAGATCCTCTTTAGAGATGTCGATTGGCTTCTCTACTTTGCCGACTTTATCAACTTTTTTAAGCTTATTCTTTTTGTCATTATCAGTCGCTGAACCATTTCCCGCACCGGTATGTGTGGAATCCCACTTAGAGAAATCATACCCTTCTGCAGCTTCTTTATTTTTATTTTGCTTGGCTAATTCCTCTGCTTCCTTGGCTGTTTGATCTTTGGCTCGTTTATCCGCTCTATCTTCCAGCATCTTCTGTACTTTGGCTTCTCTCTCAGCAGCAGTTTTGGCAGCGCCATTCTCAGCAGCGGTTATTTTCGCCGCTCTTTGTTGACGAGCTGCTTCTTCTTCAGCGGCAGCTCCGGTTGCAAATTCAACATGCCCAATTGCTTTTATGCTGACGAACTTTAATCCGTTCAGTTTTTCGATAAGTTTATTCAACCTATCTATTGCTCCGTTTGCTAAGTCTTCCATTAACTTAAGAGATTCAACTTTCGCATATCCGAATGCATCAGCTATTCCGTATCCAACCTTCATGAAGAAGATGGGAACCTGGTCGAAAAAATTAAGAATTGCATTCCACGCCCTCATCATACCGGCGGCAAATTGGTCGTTAGTTTTCCACAAATTTATTAACCACTTAACAAGGAAATAAATAGCTGCTACCACAGCGATAATAATAACGATAACCCATGTGAGAGGATTCGCTAATATCGCAGCATTCAAACCAACCTGAGCACCAGTGGCAGTCGTTGTCGCAGCCGCCTGTGCTAGTGTTGCTCCTGCGAGGTACGCTTGTCTCGCTTTAGCGATACCCATTAACAAATTTTGTATGCCCATAACAACGTTTGAGGCAATGACTACACCTTTCCATAAAGCAAACGCCCCTGCAAGCCCTGTTATTATAGGTGCAATGGTCGTCCAGTTAGAGGAAAAAAAGTTATAAATCTCTGTAGCTATATCAAGGACACGAATGGCATTTTGAACCACCCAATCCAGTGCTGTGCTCAGGCCATCAAAAAAGGGCTGGAATGTCCCGTCTTGAAAGGCTGTATTGATCATAGATATTAGCGGCATCAGACTCTGAACTGCAGCACCGCCTGCATCCGCTAAAGTTGAACGTAAGTTATTACCTAATACTTCAACCTGTTTGGCAGGGGACGCCATCATGGTGTCAAATGCTTTTTGACCCATTTGCTGCTTCTCCAATAACTGGTCGAACGCCTTGATGAACCCCTCCATATTACCCGCCTTACCGAGGTCATCAATGTTAAAAGCCCGTATATCGGATTTACTCATGTTAAATCGTTCAGCTAGAGAAACGATATCGCCACTCATAGCCTCCTTGAGCGCAAAAGCAGCACCCTCTATCCCATTCCCTGCACTATCAAAGGCATTAAGCCGCTGGGCGAGATTGTTCAGCTGAGATAACTGGTCTGTATTTTGAGTCGTTGAGAAAAAGGACAGCGTGCTTTGTAGCGATTTAGTTACATCCTGACCAGCTGCCAGCGCTTCATCCTTGAATTTATCGAACATCGCTTTCCCTATCTCAGCATCTCCGGTACGTGCCTTAAACATATCCTCCATCTTCTGTTGCTCCATCGCCCCGCCAACTGTCTTTTCGAAAAGAGCCTTAGCGCTCGCCAGTGACAGGTAAGCAGCAACTAAGCCTTTAATATTACTAAGCCAAGCTGAGCTGCTTTTACCAGCTTCACGTACCCTACCATTAACCCGAGATTGCAAGTCCGCTATTTGCTGTTCTAGTCTAGCTATACGTTCAAGCGCTTGCCGTAGTCCATCAGCATCAGAAGTACGTGTGCGAAGTTGGCGTGTAACTCTGATAAGTTGCAAAACTAGCCGTTGTAAGTTAACAAACATTGCTTCAAGTGATCGTGGAAGTTCAATCCTGATGCGTGCTTGAATATTACCGAGCTCCGAATCAATCTGTCTTCTGATGGCAGCGATCTCAGAATTAATATCTGCTGTATTAAGGCGAATTTTGAGAATAGATTCTTCTCCACCTAATTGCTGCCGAATAGTTGTGAGTCTCTGAAGAATCTCACTAGAATTAATACTAATTCTTATTAGACTGCCAGTTCCCAAAGCAGCTATTTGCTGTTTAATAATATCTAGGTTATGAATAACATCAAAAGCACTAATTCTTAATGTAATTGGATTTTGTACTTGTGATTGCAAACGAGCCATAAGTTGTAGCGTTGATGCAAGTACAGTATTCACCTGCGCTAACCGTTGGCTGAAAGCATCGTTCAGAGCTAAACTGGCGGCAATACTATTCATACAAACTCTCCTTTCTGAGAAAATAAAAAAGCACCCCTTTCAGGAGTGCCTTCCGTTGATTCAAATTTATAATTCAACTATATTGGAGTTCTTTGTTCTTAAAGTTAACTCATCTGCAATTTTTCGAGCGTATTTGATATCTCTGGGTTTGGTCGTAGCGTTATCTGTTTTAAACGAAGCAGAACTAACCTGCCCAGACTTATTTATATAACTAATTAAAAGATAGCATGTCATCCAAATACCACCATTTGGTGCGGGGACATTCTCAACTTTAAATTGAGCATCTTTTATTTGTGAAACGTCAATTGAAAAACTTGTTCCTCCGCCATCAATATTTAATTGGGTGGAATCCAGTTCAATTTTGCAAAGATTCCTTTCCGGTAAAGGCAGTCCATCTACGTGATATAAATTCACAGTTATAGACTGATTCTTTTTAGAATCACTTTTCTTGAAAAAACCCATTCTATCACTTCCCCTAAAACATTTTTTCTATATTCTACCACAGCAGATGGAGGGTTGTGATCATTTTTTACGAACTTTGGACTTAGCTGCATCCTTTTTCTCTTTATCGATTCGAACCAAGATCATAGCATAAATTGCAGATCTATCTGGCTTGCTCATTGCCATTAACTCATGTGGCATGATATGAAGTTCGTGGAGGGCGTAGTAAGCCAAGTTAGCCTCACTATCGCCCTCCTCGATTAGTTTTTTACATCTTCAACCAGTTCATTAATATCCTGATCAAAGCCATTTAAGGTTTGAACCTGATCAGTTAACTTGGTAAACTCTCCTGGTAGCAACATTTTGCGCACCAGAGCCTCAGCACCTTTTACCCCGTATGTCTCCTGTAAAGCTGCGTCTTTCAGGTTAGGATAGACAACAGTTGCTGTAACCAATTTAGCGACATACTCATTTGGATCAGTCTCAGAAGTATATTGTCCATACTTAGCCTTTGTACGTTTAGTTGCTGCCTTGCGGATCTCTTGATTTTCCGCCTCAGTGATACTACGTAGCTTCCAAGGTATCGCCTTTCCATCTTTATCTTTAAATCTAGGAGAGACTACGAAATCCTCTGTAGTCTCAACCGCTGCGTTTTGTGCGTAGAATGCTGAAAAATCGCTCATATTATTAATTCCTCCTGAAATTTGGTTTAATTGGCTGGTGGGTTAAATGCTTGACCCATATCAATATCCTCAAAGGTAAAATCAATATCCTCTTCTAGTGCATCAGACTCTGTATCTAGTGATACCATAACCACACTATCAAGATTCACGCCTAGTAGAGTAATTGTTTGAGACCCAATGGTAGATCCCGGATCTTCATTAGTTACCGTAATATCAAAGTTGGTATCTCTACCCGTTTTGATATAATCGATCATCAACTGGCGGAACCGACTTGTCATATAGTAGATCGTCATACTACCGGTACCGGACCATCCGGTAGTTTTATGTTGCGTGCCGCGGCGGCCCAATGTCTTCACCTCAGCCTTTTCCTTTTCAACAGAGGCTTCAAGAGTCTTGATGTAGAACATTTCCTCCACCTGACCGTTGATTGTGGCGTAGGCTCGTCCCTCTTGTCCACTGATTGTTTCGCTAGCCTTTAAGAAACCCATTTTATCTCACCTGCACTTTCATATATACTTTTTCGATACTATCTACTGGTTGAATATTGGCTTCCACGTAGATGGCATCTGAGTCAATACCAGGAAGTACCGTGATATCCGTCTGGGCATCAAAGTTTTCAATGGCATCAATACTCTGTAGGTTATCCAGATAGATCACAGCCTCTTTGCGAAACAGAGCTCGGCCATCAACATTGTTTGATACCTTACCGATGTAAAATGATTCAAAGATACGCTTCAGATCATTTGCAATACCATCCAACACACGGAGCACACGGTTTTTTTGAAGTTGTTTCCCCTTCTTTGGAGTGTAAGAGAGGAACGTATTAATATCCTGTTCTACCACAGCTCGATTAACGGAAGGGGTAAAAACAAATTCTCCAGCCTTTAACGCTGCCTCAATCTGTGTGTTGGTGTAGCGTGGCGCTACATCTACAGCATCATCGTAAGCCGAATAAGTCAGAGACTCGTTCATCTCAGCTGCTGCCGAAGCACCAGCTACCCAAGCAGTGGCCTGCGCTGCTGTAAGTATGGTCCCGTCTGAAAGTATCACGCCATTCTTGACGCTAATTACACCTTCGAAATCGGCTACAGGGTAGTTCTCAAGTGCTGCCTGTACCTTTTTACCCTCTGACTCTCTCAAGCGCCGTACAAAGGCAGCATAAACAGCTTTGAGCGCATTGTCCGTGGATGTCAACCCCACTGTCTGGAATTCATACAGCTCTAGTGTAGCTAGATATGCAGTATGATCCGCATTAGTCACAGTGCCATTTGCTCCACCAATCAAAGGAGCTCCAGCATTTGCAGTTAGTGTGCCGGTCCCGCTCCATACAATCCAGTCATTCGGGATGAGCCCCGCAATATTAGCGACTACCTGCGTGTCCACTACTGTATTATCCAGCAACGTTTTTACATCAAACTTGCTACTATCGTCGATGTTGGTTTGTACGACAACCTTCAGTGCATTACCTCGAATGCCACCATATCTTGCTGTAGCTACCAAGGTCCCAACTGTGACCGTTGACTTTGTTCCGTCATTGAGTTTGTACAGCAACACTGTCCGAGCTCTTTTAAGCGCCTCACGCACCAACAACAGCTCTGGGGCTGTAATGTCATAGCCAAGCGCTTTGAATGTATCCTCACCAGCTATAATCGGTGTGATGACCTTAGCCGCTCCCCATGGGAGAGTTAGAGCTAAAGAGGTTATTCCCCTGCTGCCAACCGTACCCAATGCCCCGCCAGACGTTTCCACGTTAACATACACACCGGGTCTTACTTTATTTTGAGTGGTCCATGTTCCACCGGCCATAATCTATTCAACCTCCTTGTTCTTAAATTCTTTGATAACCTGCTGTGCCTCGGCCGCCGTATACAACTTTTCCGGCTCCAGCAACGCCGACAGGACATCTTTATCCTGGTATGAGTATTTGGTAGAGCTCAAGAACTGCTCCTTTGTATACGAAGCCTCAGGAGCTTCAATAGCTTCCTTTTCATTTTTCACACTCACTTAATACCGCCTCCTTGCTTCATAGTCTGCATTTTAATATCCGGTGCTTTATCCCGGATCAGGTGAACATTGTACTCAACGAAGAAATGCAATACTCCATCCACTATTTCATGCCTCATACCTGTTCCCCGGTAAAGCCCATCATGCCCAGTTACATATTCCAACTCGGAATATAATTGTTCAGATATCAGCTCGCATTCTTCTCGGGGAGCCGCTGATTCCTGTTGCGGGAAGTAATGAACGTCAAAGGGATTGAAACGCTGATAGCGCCGGTTAACCCCTCGGACCTGACTACTTTCCAATAACAGCACAAAAAAGCACGGCTGCTGCATGCCCTGCTCCACTGCTTCGTCATAAACCGGATACTCCGGAGTAAATAACGATAGTTTTTTTATGAGTGCGTTTTTTATATCCTGCATACTCACCGCCCCATATGCTTATTAAGGAATTTCTGAAACTTCCGTTCTATGATAGCTGGCATTTCCCTCTCCAACTCCTGCTCCGATAGCGTTAACATAAACCTACCGTTAACCCAACCAGTACGGAGACGGGTGACATGCCCGAATTCTACATATAGCGCATACTCCACGTTATTTGTGATCTCAACATGCACCCCACCGCCTGGTAACTTTACTACCTGGCCGATCTGCCATCCCCGCCGCAAGTCTCCAGTCAGTACGGGAGTCCGAGCTATAGCCTTTGCCAACAGCCGTCCAGCCAATTCCCGGATGCATTCCTCCATAAAGGCTGGGAACTCTTTCTGCATCTGAACCATACTTTTATGCAGCTTCTTCAAATCAGTGAAATCGAACTTCCCCATACTCATGCGTTCAGGACCTCTTTTAGCTTAATCTCCTGATGAGTGGCATACCTGAATGGCTTACCCGCTTGCTCTCCTTTGAACTCCATGCCGTTCTGTTGAACCGTGATTCGACTTCCTGGCTTGATAGTCACATCAGGGGAGATAAACAGCTTAGCATCGTATTCCACCCTGTCTGACGTTACAGTCTGTGTCGCGCTTGGAAGAGTTGATTGAGAGAGTCCACACGGCTCGTCAGCAAACACAACGACAGGCTCCTGTCGTGTTTTACCGCTCACTGGATCTTTTACATCCTTCATTTCCGAAACAGTACATAGGCCTTCATAGGTGCTCTCTATAGCTAACCGCTCTGCTGGTATATTACCGAAACTGACCATGTTACCACCTCAATCTGCGGAACGCCTGCAGCTGAGCCGCATAGTTCCGCACGAAAGTAGCTCCAGATCCAACCGTGACTGTAGCCTTAGCGGATCCGAACGCTGTTGTAACATCCCCACGCTTGATGCTAGTAACTGCTGGCGCGGTCAGTTCGAATTCTGTTGGGTACTTCGTCCGGTAGTAGTCCTCAGCTATATGCAGAACCACATTATCCAAGGCTTCTGGAATAGATGGTATGTTGCAATAAGTTTTAATCTCCTGGACGATAGTTTCCAAAACAAACAGCAGCCTACTATCCTTACTGGTATCTTCAAACGGTATCAGTAGTAATTGTTTCAGTCGAATTAGATACTTTTGGATCTCCTCCGGCATCTGCTTCACCTGCTTTCAGGATAACTGCAAGCACTTCCTTTATCTTCGAAGCTTCGCCCAAGTCAATACCATGTTCCTTAGCATATTTCTTGAGTGCTGGCAGTTTCATTTCTTCCAGCGGCACATCCTGCTCATCTTCATCATCATCATCAAATTCAGGCACATCTTCACGCCGAATTACCCCATCCTTAATGAGCGATTCAACTTCACTCGGCAGAATCAAAACCTTCTCCCCCGGCATATAAAACTTCCGATTGTACTTAGCTGCTACCAAAAGAGATATTTCAATACGTTTTTCTTCGGTCACTCAGATCACCCTTTCAAAATAAATAGGAGAGGCAAAAGCCCCTACATTAAGCCACTTTAGCAATGAAGATACGTTCGATTTGTTCGAATGATGGCAGGACGATTTCGGAAACAATTGTTTCAACATTTACAGGATGACTCTCCTTGATAGCGGTGATAGCTACGCCTGTATTTACAATCTGTACCTGTGCATCAGTGCCGCCACTCATTAAGTCAGCTTCTTCCGGAGTTGTACCGTACCATGTGGTACCCAAGTTTCCATCTGGAATGAGTGTAAAGTAATCATCTGGATAGAACAGGTGACTGGAACCATCCAAAAGTCCGTATTTCTTGTTGTACACCGCAATGGAGATGCCTAACTTGTTCTGCAGATACTGCTTCATCAATGAATCTGTCATAATGATGTTCATTCCGCCCAGTGGGTTCATATCGAGTCTAATTGCAGTATTCTTCATAATGTAGTTCCATGTTTTGAGGCTGCAGATACCCTTGGTCGGTTTAGAACCTGTCTCATCCTCTACAAGGTCCTGCCAAGTTTTGATATCTCCTACAATATCCGCACCCGGATCATCCCACTTGTCCGCGCCTGTCAGTGTAACTTTATGAGTCGCTGGCATTTTGTAATCATAATCATAAGGCATACGGTTAGCTGAAATATGAATTTCCCCAGTAGAAAGCAGCTGCATAATCATCCGTTCAGGTACCACTTGCGCTCCGCTTACCAACGTCGTTGCATCATCGAAGATTTTACGGATAACTTCGTTGTAATATGCTTCGTTATTTGTCTCTAATAACCGCAGCAAATCCTGACGATCTTTTTCACCGACTCTCATCGACTCACGGAAGAATGGCATTTCTTCTTGGACATCCTTCAAACCGATACGGTCACGAACTGTAGCCTTCGTATCGAATGCTGAGGGAGCCAGAGACACTGGCAACCCGCCTGCTCCTTTAATCCACTTAAGATCAAGCCCCAGCTTCTTTCTAGCAGGAAAGAGTGTCGCTCCAAGATACGGAATTGAGTTAGATGTTGTTTCAGTATAGTAGGCTCCGATTGCTTTCGGGTTAACCAACTCGAAAATAGTAGGCATTGTTTTTCCCCTCTCTTATTTCAAGAATGTGATCTGCTTCAGGGCAGCGATTTCTTCAGCTGTCGGAGCAGTCGGAATTTTTGTAACGTCAACAAAACCATGAATCATCAAAGCACCAGGTGCTGGCCCATAAGTTACATCAACATCCTGAAATAGGACGCCCTCAGCATTGGATACACCTGTTGTGGTGACGGCCTTCTTCGCCTTTTTAGTCAGATCCACCAGAATTCCATTACCGATGATTGTCCCGCCTGGCACAATTTTTCTACCTTCTGCATTTGCTGTGACCCCGGTGTCATCCACTGTCACGGCCAAGTTGACATAGTGATCAGGAAATTTAAGAATCGTCTTCCGATTTCCGTACGTATTTTCTGTAAATCTCATATTCAATCTTCCTCCTTATTCAAAATAAGATTTTTGAGCTTGCTGCATGGAATCACTCTGCTTATTGGAAGCAGCAAGGTTCTTCGCAAATTCTGTAGACTCGTCTGGCTTTCCTCCGCTACCACTAGGTTTACCATCTGTTGGTGTCGTACCTTTGAAGGCTGGCGGCTTGCTTTCCTGTTTTTCCGCAAACAAAAAGCCCTTGCTCTCCCGCAGGGCTTTTACCTGGTCTTCCAGCCCTCCCTTTACGGCGCCGCTGTCATCCAGTTCAATCTTTGTTTTGTCAATTGCTCCTAGTGCCATATCAAGTGCGTTCTCATGCACATCACCAGCTAGTGCCAACTTCAGAGCCGTGCTCAGCTGTAGGTCCTTCACCTGGGTATCGTAATCAGCTTTGGCCGTTTTGTTCGCTTCCTGTAACGTCTCAATTTGCTTTTTTAACGTTTCATTATCACCGGCTGACTTTCTCACCTCTTCCAATTGCCCGGAAATTGTATCTCGATCCTTTTCAGCCTGCTTCTTGGCCTCCGAGACATCGTTATACTGTGACTTCGGAACAAAATGCTTCGGCAGTTCCTTGCCAGCATCACCAACAATAGAATCAACCTTCGTATCGTCCAGCCCTGCTGCCTTCAAAATTACTTTTAACCAATCCATCTATCATCTACCTCCATAGATTTGTATAGCTGCTCTCCAGCTTAGGGAGTGAACCGATATGCTCCGGATCATGAGCAAATAGGCCGTTGGTAGTCTCACCCACGGCCCAATATAAAAAGCACCCTCGCATATTGGAGAGTGCTTCATATACCATATTTCTGTTTGATTAGTACCCATTTCATAGCTTCTTCACGATTTAACCGCCGTTCGTCCGCTGCATTAGCATCCAGGACACCTACTAGCTGTTTTGGCAGCTTATCACGCTTCTGAAGATACTCATACCTAACGGCGCTGATCTCGTCCACCAAAGCGTCAAATCGTTCGCCTAGCTTTTCACGTTGCGGGGCAAACAGTTCAGCGATAGCCGCTCTATTCTCTTCTTTAGTTCGCAAGATCATCACTCCTTTGTATATTGTAGCGATTCAAGAAGCATTACTAGCTGTTCCATGGTTAGGTGCTTTTCGTCATAACCTGTGAGTGCCTGCTCAATAGTAAGCAATGCAAGATACGAATCTTCTGCTTTATCAAGTAAACGGTTAATCTCATCTGTACTCAGGTTTATTGGGGCTGACTTCTTCAGGATGTACGTGCTACCTGAATCAACTGCTCTCAACTCCTTGATTCCATTCTTTATGAATGCTAGGACATCATCCCGACTAAATGATCCTCCGGGTTCCCCATCCACTGTAGGGTGGTTATGGGTGACGATGCTCTTTTTAAGTACTTCAGGTGGTTTGATCTTGGTAATATCGACAGATGCCTTATCACCCTTAACATGGATAACCTCACCTTCTTTAGTGAGAGCAATAGCATGTTCTTCTGGTGCATTCCTAATAGCTTGCTCAGCATCCTTTACATAGTTGCGGACGATATCAGGTTTAGACAGATCGATATTACCTAGTTTACGCGGAATGTCTGGCTGCAGCTTCGGTAGATCCATCTTACTGAGATTAATCAGCGGTGGTGCAGTCTTTCCGGTTTCATCATACCATTTCTCTGGTTCCAGGGTATAGATGCTTTTCTCAGGAATTGGAATATCACTTGTTGGCCCACCTGGAATTTCAATAGTAGGTAATGGAGTTTCAGGTGTCTTCTTGGATGGCACCTCCACGGTAACCGTATCAGAGGCTTCAGGAGCATATTTCTTTTCCCACTCTGGATATGTTATGTCCTCTGGCACTTCGTATGTCTTACCGTCCTCATCCCGAGCTACCCTCTCTTTGATGTTGTCATCATAATGAGGTATGGTGGTTGATCGGCAGTAACCATGCATAGGTGGGTAATTGACGTTAACCTGAGCATCTTCAACATCAAATACTTTACCATCTAGATCTCGGCAAGTAATGGATGTACGGCTATCTAGTGTGGCAGTGTAGCGGTAGTGCTCTACTCCAAGTTCTTTGTAGCCGGCTATACGAGACTGACCAGCGAAGTATGCTGATTCCGTCAGTATTAACCGCTCTGCATTCTTCCGTGACACATCGAAGTGTTTCATAAGCTGCTCTATCATTTGCTTAGAGGTATCACCACTAATAAGCCCCTGACTAAATATGTTACGAAGCGTTCCAGTCAGTTTGACACGATCAGTCCATATACGTTGCGAAAAGTTGCTACCGTCTGGCGCCCATGGAGCAGATAGAATAGCTTCAAGCTGCCGCTTATCTATCTTAGAGAATGATGCTCCTATACCGATACCCTTTTCCAGTTCAAAAACACTTCGATAGTAACCATCCTTGTAGACGTTACCTAATAGTTCTGTTGTACCTGTCAAACGCTTAGCTGACAATACCTCGATATGTTGCTTCATCTGCAATTGGATGGACTCTAAGCGGGTAACACGTACCCTTATGCTGGCATTCTCTAGTTCCTTCATCCACCGCTGATCTATGGCGTTTTCTTTACCACGAGCAATGTAATCCTCAACGGTCCATTTGAATTCTTTGAGCTCGCCTGCTTTGAGAACTTGTTTAGCAGCGGATAAACTAACAATCCCGTTATTATCTGCGAACCGCTGATAGAAATTATTAACGTCCATCTGGATGGATATCTGAGCCTTGCGGTATTCCTTATTCATCGCCTTCGTAAATGGAATACCTTTATCTAGCAGTGATTCATTCAACTGCTCCATTCGCTTTGACCAGTAAGCTTCTGATCTCATTTCTCATCATCTTCTTCCGGCTTAGCATTGCCTTTAGAATCTCCCTGAAGTCCGTAATCCTCCATATCTTTCAGCGCTGCCTTTTCTTCATCAGCTTTGCGCTTAATTTCCTCCTTGGTATTTGTCACCCATGGATGGTTAACAAGTATGGTTTCATCGGAGACTATACCAACGCTGTTTTTAGCGTCAGTAATAACCTGGGACTCATTAATGACGATATCCCGATTAAACAGGAAATTTACAGTTTCCTCAGAAAAATCAATACTAGTGGTGTTCGCAAGATGAGTATTAACGAACCACAGCAACTGTTCAAGCGCTGCCTGGAATTCATTTTCGATATCATTGGCATCCATATCTAAATCAGCATATAGGAATTTCAAAGCTTCCCCGCTCGGTGCTGTTGCAAATGAATCCGCTTGTGTATCTACCCCGCGACCGAATTCATATATATCAGACCGGGTCATCTCCGTATGGAGCTTGTAAGCCTCAGTGTTGATATTGACATCCATAGTTTCGACATCAGCGCCATCTTCTGCAGTTACCTTAACAGATCTATAAATCATTAAGTTTGTCCGGAACTCACCAAGATCAGTTCCATCATATCCCTTAAGTTTAAATATGCTGTTGGGAATGTCTTCTAAGTTATTGCTGTTATCAGACTTGCTTCTATCATAGTCATCTATCAGCGATTTAAGTAAGCTGATCAGCGGTAACTCGTCCTCATTGTATTTAAAGCAAATGAAAGGGATGCGCTCCCAGTTTAAGGCATGTTCAGCTTTTTCAATCCCGTCTATAGCAGCAAAATGACTGCTGGATTCACCCAATTCTACATCCGGTATCAGTCCGCTTGTTGTCGGTACCGCTAAACTACCCGTACCGATCACATAGCGGTTAACGCCTTTAGAGTGCCAGAATTCAACCTTTTGGATAGTTGTTTTCTTTTTCCCCTCATATTCGTCAACCTCATATACGCGGATAATCGCATCTAGTTCGGTATGAGCGGCGTCTTTCCATAGTGGTATGATTTCTTCAGAAGGCAGCTTCTTAAACCGGAAACGGCCTTCTTCGTCGTAATAAACATGCAACCAAGCGCGGCCCTTCTTGCTACTTTCTTTCAACAAGCTTTTTAAGAGTCGTTTAAACCCTTTATCAAATATTCCTGTCAAAAGTTCATCATAAACTTTGTTTTTTGTCTGGATGCTCATTTCCTTACTCAGCAGATAGCCAGCTTTCTGGTCAATAAGCTTCCGCAAGAATCCATGGACGATCTTGTTATTAGCTAGGTTTTTAGCTTCTATTAGCGCCCCGCCTTCTCCAATGGTCATTCGCTTACGTTCTAAGATATCTGCCTTATTCCGATAGTAGCGTTCACCAGCAAGCATATCCCTACGTTCCTGAGAAGATAACCAGTCATCGATTTCCTGCTTAATAATTTCTTCGTCTGTCATAGCCGACTTTGCGCCTTTTTCAATGATCTGGATAACCTCTTCTGTTGTACTCAAATAGGTTTCCTCCTCTCCTATTAATCAAATGAGAATGCATCTGGTTTGCGGATTTGTTCCATAGCATAACGCAACGCATCCATAGCATGGTTAAAGTCATCAACTGGCTTTTTCGTGAACTTCCCAGCTTTATTCTGTTCCCATACATAGCTTGATAGTTCTATGCTGACATTCGGGCATTTGAATTTATGAACTATGATTTCATATTGCTGAATGGTCTGAATACCAACCTTAATGCTATCCCCGCCCTTTTCAGCAGCTCTAATCCTACCGATCCCGAAGCCGCGGATTTCAGCAATGGACTTCGGCTCTGAGGAATCCGCAATGATACGCTCCTTAGAGTAGCCTTTTTCTTTCAGCATATCGGCAATATCATCATTCAGCATGCCGTGCTCATAGTGTTCATCGAAGATATACAGCTTCTTCTCCTCTTTGTTGACCAGAGCGCATACAAGAGCGGTAGGGTCATTCGTATAACCAAAGTCGAGTCCAAACACTGCCCTGTAGCCCTTTTGCTTGGCAATAGTTCGGTAATCAAACTCTTCTTCCCGCCAGTCTTCATATATAGCACCCTCAGCGATACCCCAATCTCCGTCACCCTCTACCCTATGACGCTTTGGTTTATGCTTCTTCATCCATTCAAATAGCTTGCGGTCCTCGTCTCCCAGGAACTCATTACAGCGGTATGTTGTAGTATCCACGAATGTATCTGGGTTCTCAGTATCGAAGAAGCGATGTTTCAACCAATGCTTTTCATTCCATGGGTTAAAAGTAATCGTTAGCTGCTTATAATATCCTTCAGGCAGCAGACCACGAATAGACATATCCACCTTATCGAAATCATCTTCGTTAAGGATCTGATAGGCTTCTTCAAACCATGCCCAACACAAATATCCGGTGTCCACCGTAATAGAGGTGATTGACATCGGATCATCTAGGCCACGGAACAATATCTTTTGTCCTGTTGGCTTATATATAGCTTCCAGCGGCACTTTCTTAAATTGCCACTTGTTACCCACTCCTAGCCTATTAGCTGCCCATTTAAGCTGTGCCCAGGTAGAGTCTTTATGAGTATTGAACGTCTTACGCAGAACTAAAGTATTCGCTAAAGGATATTCCATCATCTTTGCAATAATAGATAAAGCGGCTGTAACGCTCTTTTTCGACCCTCGACCGCCTTTGACTACCCGGTAGCGCCCTTTAAAATGCCAAAACTTCGCGTATCCCTTGCCGACGGTCTCCTGTAAGCTGATAACCTTACTCATGGAGATCATCCTTTATGAATACGACCTCGGATTCTACCGTTTTACTGATAGCCGTAACCTCAAGCTGCATCTTCTGAACGCGAAGCTTAGTTTCTTCATCCATATAACCTAGGTACTTCTCCAGTTCCTTCAGTGCTCGCATTTTGTCGTAAAACTTAATGCTCACACCATCTCGGCCCTGCTTCACTTCACTGATCAAAGTTCCATCTACCTCATAAGCTGATTTGAAATGAACAAAGCTGACTGTTTTCGTGACCGGATCGCCCTCTTCATCATAAACAGGACCATCCATTCCTATCACCGGCTCTTCGTTTGTCCCAAAATCCACATAGTCGGTAGTGTCAGCAAACGCAATCTTCAGGTACTCGGCTATGACCCGGTGGACACTCAACCCAAGCTCCGCAGTCATTTGTTCCTTCAAAAGCGTGATCTCCGCCTGAATTTCAGGTTTTCTCAGGTTTTCCCATCCTATGGAATAAGCAGCTCTCTTTGAATAACCGGCAGCTAATGCAGCTCTAGTTGCGTTGAAGTCTCGCATATATTCAAGGACGAACATTCTTTGTTTGTCAGTCAGCTCACCTTCTTCTGGCGGATCGCCCCGAGCTACTTCTTTATTTTGTTTATTGGACTTCTGTTTCTTTTGTTGTACAACACTTTTCTTTTCTTTTGGTTGTTGTACAACGTTATTAGATGATTGTTGTACAACAATCCATTTATCACGCTGCTTCCAGACTGCTACCTTCTTTTCGTCAATGTCCAGTTGCTCAGCTATCTGCCTGTTTGTTATTTCCCCACCGTGTTCACGCCATATCTCTAGTGCGCGGTCACGGTTTGGATCGCGTGCTCTTGGCATTACATTATCACCACCCCCGTATTTAAGACATGAAAAAAGCACCCGAAGGTGCTAATAGGTTTTTTTGTAATTGCTTTTCAAAAATTCTTGAACTGCAGATAAAGTGGACCCGCCATAATCTAAGAAATCAGTATTCTGATCGTATCTCTTTTTATTACGATGTATTTCTTCTCCCGCCATCTTAACCTCTTTCTGGTTAATCTCCACCACCCATTCAAGCGGATGAAGAGTTAAGAATTCATATCTGACTATTAAGCCTAAATCTTCAAGTTGTCCCAAACACTCATTTAAAGCTAAATCAACTTCTTCTGCAAATCTCTGATGCGAGTTGATATTCTGAATGATTTCTTCAGCCCAATTCATACAATCATCTCCCTTTAACATCATATTTCGACATCAAGGATTTTTTTTCCTGCTATCCCATGTACCTTACTTCACCGTCACCTCTGCAGCTTTTGGGGTTTAGATTATGGGCAATATAAAAAGCCACCCTGATTATGGATGGCTTTATGTTTAGAATTTCAAAAGGGTTCATCACCATAAATCTTTTCTAACAGTTCACTTCTTTTCTCAGGAGTTATCGGTTTCAAAGCCTTTGAAAAAGTAACTTTTTTATTCTGGACAACACTTTCATAAAGTGAAAGGATCTGAGAGGTTTCATCAAGTGACCATTCGCCCAGCTTATAATCGTCTAAATCAACGCCATTTTTCTTTGCAATTTCACTAAATAAAAGATTTTTGAATCCATGTTCCTCATACATACTGATAATTCTCATAAGATCTTGGATTCGTTTCTGAGTTGGGTATCCCACATGGTATTTTATAGAAGTATCGTCACGACCGTTAAATTCCTTTGAAGTATCGATTATTATCCAGCCTTCATCCAAGTACTTTTGAATATCGTATGATGTTGCTGTTTCAATTTTCACATAATCCAATGATCATCAACCTCCCATAACCTTAATTCGTTATAAAGGAAAACAAATCCTGCAAATATTTATTAGTTATGGGCCGGGGCCACTCCACTCTCCCTGGCATGACAAGTTTCAGAAGCACAGCAGTACCTGCCCAGTCTTTTTATGCGTTTCTCTTCCGCCACCATAATTGAATTATAACATTGCTGAGCTCAATTCACCGTGAGCTCATCGGTTGGGTTTGTTTCCACACGTCATTTATTATAAGAGTCGAACCATTTATAGGTTCCTCCTATATATAGTGGGCGTTTACTAGACAAATACCGCCTACTCTAAGGCGGCTCACAGTTTATATATAATGAATCATTGCCATATCTTGTTCTTGATTTTTGAGATCGCTTAAATCCAGATTAAGAATATTAAAGACAAACTCTGCAAATTCATCTTTATGATTTTTCACTACGTCTTTAGGTGAGTTTATTGCCCTATTTATGCACCCTGTATATAAGTCAGCGAGCTGAATTAATGTACTCCATTTTGAATCAATCGCGCTGAATGTATTGAGAGTCAAGTTCTTTTTAAAGTATCCCTCAAAGTGTGTGACAAGATGTTGTTCTAATTCATTCATAAAGAGGTTGTCGGCACCAATCTCCTGATCCTTCCAAAAGTTAACCGTTCTGGGCAATGTTATTCTTCCTGAATTAACTTCATGTTGAACACCATGATGGACATGCTGATAATATAGTGCATATATCATCTCATCAATGGATTTAAATTTACTACTGGTTCTATCAAAAACAACTGCCTTCAAACTTAACATATCAGACATTGATATCATTTCTGAGAAAAAATCCTTGTAGTGCTGTAATTGTCCACCTCGCATCTCGGTAAAATGAAACTCTTTAGGCATATTTCTTTCATTCTTTCTTTCTGAACGCCATTCAGCAAAGTGCCTATGTAACGATGCAACCCTATCACTCTCCAAAATCCAAAGACCGCCAATAATCATGTATTTATCGGCGTTACTTTTTCCGCTTTCGTCGGTATAAAGAGTAATACTAGGAGTTCCGGGTTTGGTTGAGAGTTGAATTTCTTTTTCTAATTCTTCCTTATCATTTCTATATCCTTTTATTCTATCATTAGCTTGATACAGCTTATATTCATTTTGAATTTTAGCGCGTGCCCTAGAAATTGATGTATCTCTTGTTAGTTTGAACATCTGATTAACATCCACAGAATTTCCTGTAAACCCTTCGAATATCTCCCAATACTTTATTTTAAGCGCCATATCTGAATTTCTGGTCTCTTCAAACCTATTCAAAATAGAGGCTACTTTTGAAATTAAAGTAGTCAAATTCCCGCTTGCTAAAGCGTTATTAAGGTTACTCATCTCCTTTTGTCGACGTTCCTCTTTCGAGAGCTTCTTTTTTTCATTTTTTTCTGGTGCATCCTCGCTACTCTCTGGTTGTAAATCACCCAAAATATCTTTGCTCATCTTAACCACTCCCGTCGAATAATACTGCATTTAGGACAATAGTAGCATAACATGTTATTTTTTCCTGTTAAACTTTGGAAAATTCATTAAATCCCCATATATAAAAGCTATCAACATATTATCGCTGATAGCTTTTTCCTATATAGTGTAATCTAGATAAAAAACAACGAGTTATCTACTATGTCACTAATCTTTCGTTGGGCTCGCTGCACATATTCACTCACACTCCCGTAAGTAATCCCGAGCATCTTGGCAATCTCAGAATGTGGAAAGCATTGACCATGTGCTAAGGTATAACATTCTCTTTCCCGTTCGCTTAATTGATTAAGGGCATATTCTAATTGGAACCGTTGTTCATCTGAAAGGTTGGCTGGACTTCCCGCCTTCGAATCACTAGCGAAAGCCTGCATTCGTATTGGATCCAGCAATATTTCCCGTTCATAGCCAGCTCGTCGTTCAATTCCACGCTTATTCCCTGGTCTCCGTCCTGAATTCAGCCACTCAATGACAAACTCACAGTCAGATTTCATTCCAGAGATAACCTTTTTATCATCAGCGTCTGCCTTCCTGTATGCTCGCTCCGCGCCTTTGAGGGAGAGTTGATAGTTTAGGGCAGTTGCTGGACCTAAGTCCGTTACCTTTACTACAGGAGCCTTGCTATTGGCGATGTTCATCCTCATTCCCCTTTGTGGTATAATTTGGTCGAGGATAAAAGCTGCTATTGCCCTGATGCGTCAGGGCTTTTTTCTGTATAAATACCTTCCACCAACATAGAAAACATCTTCATGTTTGTACTAATAGGATATGTGTTGTACGTATCTTTGAATCTAACCCAGCTTGGACCCCACTCCAGTACATCTACAGGCTCTCCAGGGCTTGCAGTAAAAATAAATTGTCTATGCCCGTCCGACAATGCTTTTTGAGTGTCCTTGTATCTCATTCTACTGACCTCGCTTTTTAGTGTCTTGTTCCTCTCTTTATGGGGAGCAGAAGTTATGTAAACCTTACCCCGGCCCCCACTTCGTTGGGTCTATTCGGTCGCGTCTCGATGGCCTTCGGCCTGATGATTGCATTTGATGCATTTGAAGCTATACTGCGGTAGGACCTCATCGGACCAAGCAACTGCAGGCTGACCACAAGCGCACCAGAACCGGGTTAAATCGTCCCTCAACTGTACGTGACCGCCCTCACATTGCATTAGCACCACTTCGCCGTGTCCTTGATTTGGAATACCCATCCTCTTCTCCCCCTTATACCTAAATGTGTGGGGTCTCAGCCCCCTAAATGTCACCTGTATCAACGAATCTTTGCAGTATTTCGATTATTTCTTTAGCCTGATCCTGATTAATGTGCATCCTTGTACTCAGCAATACGCCCTCCGGTAAGGCAAACGGAACCCAGCCCGTTCCACCTTGTGGTGTTTGACTTGCCATGATTTGCGGATTGGCATCGCTGACTCCGATCCATATAGCGTCCTCTGTAGCCAAGGAAGATTTCTGTATTGAGCATTTGTCTCCGTATAAATCCTCAAATTCTATAATGTCGAATCCTCTGTTTGTTTTTCCCGGTTTCATTGTCTCAGCCCCCTTATAAGTTCAGTACAGCCAAACCTGCGGCCTCCATTCGTCTATACTTGGACATTCAAGTTTTCCATTTGCTCTATTGCTTTTCCTAAGCTCTCCAACTTCTCAAAGTTATCTTTCGCTTCTGCAATTTGTTTGTCTCTTACTTGGTCAGCGATCAACAAGCGCAGATCATTATAGTTGTCCTTGAGATTATCCAATGTCTCAATCACGTCTTTTAATTTCACTAGGTTCATGGCTGCCCTCCTTGGGTGCTGGGGTATCTGGGTAAAGGGTGGACCTGAATCTCTTATAAACTTCCTCTGCTTGGTCCAAGTCGAGACTTGTTAAGTCACCGCGCTGAATGATTTGGTATAACCCCTCTATAGCCTCGGACGATTCCTCTTTTAGTTGCTTTTCCCGTTCCTCCAGCCGAATTATTTCCTCAGCAAGAAGATATTCTTTTCTATCTGCTTCAGTGCGGATATGACGTATTAATTCGAAACGTGCGCTATTCTCTAATTCTTTTACTCGAGCCTCTGCTGCGTCTGCACGCTTCGAATATTTTCCAGACTCAGCTATTTGTTTTTCATATGCTGATTCTAAGCCGCCATATGCACCCAGCCAGTAGAACAGTGAATCAAGCACATTGTTAAGGTGGATGATGGTATGCTCGTATCTGGCTGTATGTGCCATCTCCATATCCTTTTGCCAGTCCCTTTGTGTCATTGGGCTTCCTCCCCATAAACTGGTTCGAGTCCGATAACCTCAATTTCACCTATCATTTCTTCTTCACTCATTGAATCAAGTACATACGATGGATAATTTGCACCTTCTAGTATTGTTCGGTTAGCACTCATCTCTTATATCCTCCTTGTGGGAGAGGAGGGCTATTAACCCTCTCTGTCCCTGTATCTTCGTACTATTCAGTAACTATCGAATGACCAAGCAGTGACGCAATAGATTTAGCCTGAGAAAGAGTAATTCCGAAATCATCAACAATGCTGTCGTCTTCATCGAGCAAATCAACCACGCAGTCAGGCTCTCCTTTGTTCTCGGAAAATTCCAATTTGATACGGTTAAATGTTTCTCTTGCATACTCCTCCGAAACTCCTTTTAATATCAGCAAAGTTTCAATTTCATTCGCTTGGACATCAATTCTTACAAACTGTAAGCCCCACGTATTTTCATCCATTTTCATTCATCCTCCTTTTACTCTTCCTTTGGGAGAGGAGGGATACTCCTACTCCCTTAATGATCTGGTACGGCCCCCGCGTTGCTGGGTTTATGCTGTCGGACGATGGCCTAACGGCCTAGCGCATCATCTATCGCTTTAATTGCAGCTAGTATCGGATAGATTTGATATGGATTTACTGCGTTTCCTAGTGCGAAACATCGGTCTTTGCGATAAACGTCCAATCTTCCGGGAAGCCCATCAGGTTTTCCATAAACCGGGGGTCCAGATACGTTCCAATCAGTTTTGGGAATCGGTCTCCAACTACGCCTACGAGCATCTTCCCATGCTTCCCATTCTTCTCCGATGGCGCTAATTTTCTGACGCGCTTGTAATCCTGACTCTTCGTTGGAGTGGGCCACAACGAATACGCGGTATCGTTCATGGTCCCCATCAATGGCGATAGCTGGTATATGAAACGGCCTTGCGGTGTAGTTGAGATGTCCCAAGTCAGTAAGCACCGTGTCGAGCCCCATTGTGATGTGCCCACTAACGTTCTCACCAATAAACCAAGGGGGCTGGATTTCATCCAAGATTCGAGCAGTTTCTGGCCAGAGCCATCGGTAATCGAACGCGCCTTCTCTGTCCCCGGCGTAACTTTCACCCTGGCAAGGATATCCGGCGGAAAGAGCTCTAATTGTTCTAGTGTTGATTCCATCTGCTTCTAACCTCGCTTTCGTTAACGTACATACGTCGTCATAGATTGGTTTATCAGGCCAGTGTTTACGCAGTACCTCCTGAGGGAATAGTTCTCTCTCACAGAATGCCACTGTCTGCATACCGGCCCACTCAGCTGCTAAATCAATACCACCAATTCCACTGAACAGGCTTAGCTTTTTCATGTAGCCCCCTGTAGCGTGATATATGCCGCCTCTGCCCTCTCTCGGGGGCAAATGTTTGTCTTATCCTTTACCTGTGTCATGACTTACCCTCCTTGATCTTAGCTACTTGAGTCACATAAGAGTCATAATGCTTTGTGATGATCTCCTTAGCCTTACGAACCGCCTCTTTATATCGTTCATGGCTGTATATTTTGGTTCCAGTATCAACGTCTGAAACGGTCCAGAAGTCGAAATGTCTACCTTCCGTTCGATAAATAAAGAAGTCATGAGTTCCAACAGTGAACACTTTCTCGCCTGTGACTGTCTGAAAATCACCCTTCATCATTCGTATTTCAAATTCCTCTGCTTTTCTCAACTTTCGCACTGGTTGTTTAGGTTTCTCTTTACTCTTCCTTGGCTTTCTTGAAGTGGTTCTCTTCAGAGATATAGCAATTTGATTGAATTCTTCCGAAGTAATTCCAGTCATTTCAATGAGCTTCTGTTCCACTTCCTTGAAATGCCGTTTATGTTCTGTAAGCAAGTCCAGTTTTGAATTGCTTTCCAGTTGTTCATACCACCAAGGACGAAACACGTTATGATATTGAGAATCCGCAAACAACTGGACACTTTCGACTATCCTTTGAGCGTGGAAATGAGATATTTGCTTGCCTTGATGAATGTTCTGAGCAACAATCCTGAACCATTTCTTCTGATTACGTCTTTTATGTTTGCGCATTATATCTCCCCTTCCTTATTTTCTATGGCTGCTCGGGCCGTGGAAATTATGTCTTTCAATCCGTGCTGATATCCGATCTTGTCATCATCACTTATGGCATCCCGTGCCCTATCAAGTATGGATTCAACTGCTCCTGCATATCGGTCAAGTCGGGCTATGGTCTGCTGTGCCTCTATCAAATCTTCTTGTAGACCGTACATATAATCTTCATTTCCTTGGCTTACGAAGAGTATCTTAGCTTCAGCAACCTTCCGATGTTTTTCAGCCTCTTTCCGTGACTCTTCTAGAGCAGCCAACAACTCGTTCGTGCCTTCACATAAGGCAAACACTTCACCTCTCAAGTGCGCTTCTGCTCCTCTTGAATTGTCAGCAGCAAACCAACTATCATCAGCAGTTTGTTTGATCTCTTCTATCCGTTCTGGTGTCGGTAAGGAAACTTTTCCTGATTCACTCATTTGCCCCATACCTCCTTATGGCATGCCTTGCAAACTTCGAGTTCATTGCCGTTGAACTTATTTTTCATGACCAGTTCAGAATGATGCTCATTACAGAGTTGGCAGAGCGGACGACCACATCCGGGACATTTCTTGAGTTCAGTCATAATGTCACCCTCTCTTAATATCCATTGGATTGACGATCATGGTTTACTTTGTTCTTGGCTGCATAGGCTTCAGTGATCTGTTCAAATGAGAAGCCAAGGCGTTGCTCACCAAGCGAGTAAAAGCAAGCCAGCGCTCCCCGGAAAAAGTGACATTGCTGATCTTTGAATCTTTCGTATCCTCCGACCAAAAATTCGCTCCCAACGATCATTCCGACATTGTGTAAAATCTCCGTGAATAGAACAACCGTTTCTAATTCCGCTACATCATCCGGGATGTATAAGCGATCCGCCGGAAGGTCGAGCTGTCGTGCGATACTCAGGAAGAAGTGTAGACAGTCTACGTACTCTTCAATCAGTGGACGAGACTCAATTCCAGTTTCATCGCAATATAGACATGGATCGAGGATGTCATCGCCTTCCGCTGTTGTTCCGATACTGAATCCACCTTTACCTCTGCAAGCGTGGCATTTACGTTCAAGGCGAGGTTCTTGATCATTGCTCCAATGCTTGAAACCGCGCCATTCATTTGCCAATTCTCCGATTTCTACCTGAAGAGCTAAGACTGTATTAGGCAGCAGGTCAACTCCTTCAAGACCCTTTTCTTTGATGATCCGTGCATCCAATACTTTCTGCATTTCATACATTTGATCGAGTGTTAATGTGCTCATACTGGTTATGCCTCCCCTGAAATGGATTTTTTAAAGCGCTCGACTCCGGCTAGTCTCCCAAAAATAAACTCTTGATCAAGCGGCGGCGTATATGGATTTTCGTCTTCTTGTGTACGATAGAGGTAGGCTGCTATGCTGGATGCCTTGTATCTTTCCATAGCCAGTTTATAATCAAGGATCATGTTGGCAATCTCTTCTGGGCTCTCCTTAACCAGCGCATGTCCGGCACCAGGAATCGTGACATCGGTATAGACTTTGTAAGTTCTAAACACTACATCTACCGGAATGAATACAGGTGTTTCACTTGCAATATCTCCGCGCCCATTTAGAAGTACTTCCGTGAGTTTTATCATGCTTATCAGCTCCTTTATAGGAAAGAGGGTGGTTAACCCTCAATTCTCCTTGGTCATTTAAGATACTAATGCACCTATTTCCCAGGCTATCTTCCGAACTTCCGGCCAGTAATGTGCGTCTGGTCCCTGCCCGTTGCTATCCTTACAAAACCATTCTGTAATCGTTCGTTTCCCATAAACCACATATTCCCTCAGAGCCTTCACCCAATAGCTTTCTGTACTGGACATTGGTAATGTTCGACCATATAAACTAAGCTTTACAGGGATCTCATGTACCTTGTGGTTCCCCCATGCCTTGCTTTCGGTTTCTATCAGGGACAACCGTCCGTTGGCTTTTAATTCAAATGCGAAAAGTCTTGAAGTCCAATCAAATTTATAAAGCTTCGAGAGCATCTCATTTGCTTTCACTAAGCGTCCTTCTTTGCCTATGACCTTGCATTCCTTGCTAATCTGGGTTGCCACAGTTTCGCTGAATTTAATGCGCGCTGCTGGTTTATGATGGCCAGATTTTTTGATCAGTTTTCGTTTCCGGTTTTCCTCACTGTCTAAATCAAAGAACTCAAAACTCGCTATATTTCTGTAGTTATATTCATGCAGTATGACCCACCACATGTTGTTGATATTGTGGTAAACAATGCCACGCTGCAAACACCCTTTACGGTCTCTGAAATACTTAACTTCTCCATTCCGGATGCGCTTTCCGTCTTTATCTTTGCTGTTGTAGCTTGGTACCTCATACTCCGGTAATTCTTTTCCTTCTTTGTAATGACAAGAGCTTTTAATATGGTCCATCACTTTATCAAAAGCCCTGACTGTAACCGGCTTGGATTGATCCGTATACCCATCTTCCTTGCACGTTTCTTTAATGTGTTTTAATTCAGTTAGAAATGACAAGCGAAGCAAGTATGGCATGAGCTTTAATTTATCGAAATCATAGTATCCGCCGCTTTTATTGACGGTGTTTATTTCTTGGAAAAATTCAATTTTAAATCCCATGCGGTATTTTTCAGCCTTAAACTTAAGATTTCCCTTCTGCCCCTCAAAGTGGTCTTTTGCCAAACAAGCGTAATCTCTTAAAATACGCTGATCTGTCTGAATGAACCATCCTCGTTCTTTCATCTTTTCAAATATAAGACCCATAACAGCCGAGGCATTATCTGATTCATCTCTTAGATAAAAACTTGTTCCCTGCGAAGCAAGATTGTCTTCGAAATACATTTCTTTATTGATCATTTCTCGCTCTCTCTCCTTATGGGCTATGCCCGAAATTGTTTTAAACTCCCAACTCCCGCATTTCTGCATCCTCTGTAGCATCTAACGTGATTGAAGGTATGCCATCCCATAACTCTCGAATCTCATTAGCCTTAGCAATTACTGCTGCTTTTTGCTTTGGTGTTAATACGATATCCATAGCCTCTTGATAATGGTTTTCAGCTTTGGTGTACGCCCTTGTGTGAAGTACATTCATGTACCGCCAAAACTTATCGTTACTCAGGGATTTAATCCGCTGGAAGTGTCTGCGCTGTTCTGTTTCAGTCATTATACTAATCACCTCACGTTGTTATATGAATTTTCTAATCTTCAAATCGGTCATTAGGATGGTAAGATCCCTGTGCAGCATAGCCATTAAGAGCATCAGTAAACATTGATGTGAAGGTGTTCAGATCCTTAGTTTCTAAGGATTCCAGTAATCTAATTTCTTTTACTCGAAGATCCCTACCAGCTGCCGTTGCGATTAAATCCGCTATAGGTTCAATCTGCTGCAGCCGCTCATCCCTTGCTTTCTCCAACTCAAGTTGCTTGTTTAACTTGTGATTGTGTTCATTCCAGTCTTGTTCATCAAACCAGAAGTAATCGCCGTATTTATTCCAAAACACTGAAATCCAGTACTGCAAGAGCTCTTCATCTGTTTGGATAATGTCATGGCAGACCCCACAAAGGCGTAATCCATTTGTCTTAACTCCCCTGCCCTTTCTTCCTCGTGGCATTACATGATGTGTTGTTGTATCCGGGGCAGTTTTACAATGTGAACATTTACCGTCAGCCTCTGCAATCAATTCCTTAATTACTGCCGCTGGAAACTCACAGCGCTGTTTTGAACTTTTACCTGACTTGTGTTCTGCGAATATCTTTTGCTTCAAAGGAGATACCTCTTTCTTCTCCTTCTTCCGCTGCCCTAAGCTGCTTGTCTTCTTGGGTTTCTCTTGTTTCTGCGGTTTCCAGAAAGTTTTATGAGGGGTTTCTTGAACCATGCTACACCTCATCTCTCTTTGATTTTGTTTAGTAGGTTGTCCTATAGATAATTGCTCTGCCTCCCACTCACATTCAGTACAACGGTATAAGTCCAGGGTTATTTCCCTCATATCTGATCCACACTGGAGACATACCAGAATCATGATCCTCTCTCCGCTTCTGCAAGTTCGCCTGGCGTGAGCTGGTTTACTTCGATCTGTTGTTTATCCCGAGCGTACAATGGAGCATAGCTATAAGGTGGAATTGCATTTCGTACATGAAGATAAGCAACAGGCTGTTCGGTAGCTTCCACATGAGCTTTAAGTTGCGCACATCGATATTTTGGTAGGATCGCCCATCCTTTGGGACGTTCTGGACGCCATCCGGGACCGCCTGTGATATAAAGTGGCTTACCACATTCTGCAGCTTCGTTACGGGTCAGCCAGCCATTTCTATCAGGCATTCTTCTGAGTGTCCTCGAACCAAACTCTATCAACTGTAGCTAAATAATCTAGTGGCATGCTTCGTCCTGAACTAACTTCATAGGCATCTATCTCCATGTTATCTAGTGTCATACTCTTATGCCCTCCACGAGCTGCCTCCATCTTGTATGCTCTCAGTGCAGTAAACGGGAGAAGATATGTTTTGCGTTGCTTTCTAAACTCCACTAATACGAAGCATAGTGCTCCAAATTTATGGCACTTCTCTAAATGTTCATACTGATGATCCTCAACCTTCTTTAGGTCAAATCGATCAAGTTCTTGAATTGACTTAGCTTCAAAAAATACTGCTCGTCCTCGATAAATGCCGTCATAATCAACTGTTGACTTAGCTTCAAAGAATCCTGCAAGTACTTTTGTTCCTTTGCTCCGAGTTACTTTTACTGGTGTCGATCTTTTATTGATAACCGCAAGCTCTCTATTCTCATAAGATTCATTTGTGTAATTTAGTAGATTCTCGAACGCTGCTCCCCGGTTCCCTTGTCCCATGTTTAACCGCCTTTCTATTAGCTCTAGAATCAAGTACATAGTTCATACCATCGATATTAAGTATGTTTGGTACTTCATTTTTGATTTTCATTACTGTTACGATCTTTTTATATTTCTTACCAACCTCGTAATGTGTCATTTCGAATCTTTCCTCGCTCTTTTTGGGGTTTCTAATTCACGTTTTTCAGCTATTTGGTCAATCATATCTTCAATCTTTGCCCGTACAACTTTTTGACTAGTTGATAACCCTACACCTGCAGTAGATGCCTCTGAGATAATTTTAGCTACGATATGGTCAGCTGCGGCCAGATGTTCAAAAAGTCGATATTCCAAGGATTCAAAGATTCTATCGAATTCATTTAGCAAGTACTTCTCCCGGCGTTCAGCAGCAGTCATAATCACCACACCTTTTCTCGCTTGCGATTGACGAGTAGCATTATAAGCTTTTTTATTTTTTCTCTAGCTATGAGTTCTTTAGTTGCGTGGATTCGTATGTCATAGTCAAGTGATTCATCGTTTATGATCTGCAAAAGTTCAGCGTCAGTTCGACAATTAAGAAAGGTCATCGATGTTTTGCCTCCTTCTGTTCTCTTTCTCTCGCCGCTTTCATTTCCTTTGCCCGTTGCATTGAACGTTCTAACTCTTCAGCGCTAACCGATTTAGCACCGGCATTTGTTGTAATTTCAAGCTTTGGCTTTCCACTCGGTGTACTGCTATTTCGGTTTGTCTGCTGTTGTGCTCTCATATGGGTTAGTATTTTCGGATATTGTTCTCTCAAATTAGTTGGACTAAAAATGATAGTCCGGTAAAAGTTTTCGTTCAGACCGTATTTGATAACTTCGCCTAACTCAACCTCTGGGATCTTATCTCTTTCAAGTATCAATCTGAATGTGTCCGCCCAGTTCTGAAAGTTAGGCTCCTTGATTAAATGGCTTGTCCCAAGTTGGAGAGCATTCTCATAGGCCAATTCATGAAATCGTTTAGCCAGTTTATAGACTCGGTCATCCTCGGAATAAACGCGTTTAGCGTTTTTCTGAGAGGAAGATTTTTTTAATTCTTTTTCTTGTTCATTCTTGTCATTCTTTACATTCTTGTTTATATTGTTGGGTTGCCGTTGCTCTCGCTTAGGCTTCGCGTCCGTTTCGTCATTGCCTTCGTCGTTGCTTTCGTCCTCACCAGAAT
Organism: Paenibacillus sp. FSL R5-0636; assembly: GCF_037974255.1. Taxonomy (NCBI): domain Bacteria; kingdom Bacillati; phylum Bacillota; class Bacilli; order Caryophanales; family Paenibacillaceae; genus Paenibacillus; species Paenibacillus sp. FSL R5-0636. Next base: position 2,630,047 of record NZ_CP150232.1, on the reverse strand, counting down.
CTTGATAAACGCTGTAGTTAAGCACTTCTACAAGCATTCCGTGCGTTGCTTTCGTCGTTGCAATCATCGTTGCTTCCGTGTCGCTTTCGTGACCCCCTCCATCGGGTTTTCGTAGAAAGCTCAAAACCTGATATACTTGGTCCTTTGTCGGCCGTTCTACTCGGGCTCCTACATGCCATTTACAAGCTTCAATGATATCGGGTATAGAGGTACTAATTTGCCCTCGTTTAAGCCCCTTGTATTGAGCATGTTGCGCTGAGATAAGCAAATACATCCAGACCTTCAGATACAGCGGCGGCTTATCCCAAATGGTGCTTTCTATAATCTTTCGATGTAGTTTGATCCAGCCGTCCATTTCACCACCTGCTTACTTTTACATTTTCATGAACTACCCAGCATCAATTGCTATATCCCGGCAGTTACGCGAACAGTACCATGCACCCTGATACTCATAGACATTTTTCTTCGAGTAAATTCTTTCTCTACAACAGACACAAACCCCAATAATTTTTTTGTGCGGCCTCTCCTTTTCAGGTGTTGTTTGCTTTGTTTTTTTCATAGTCTCTTCAGGTTCCGCCTCGATAGAACGTTTATCAATCCGTTTCAGCGCTATCCTTAATCCTTCTATCGTTCTATTTCTCTTGGAACACGGCTTGCCGCATTTTCGTATATAGTTTGATTGGTCTTGGTAGGCAATTCTCAGTTCTAGGCGTATCCGTGCACGCTCCGCCACGCGTTTCGAATCTACTTTAGCCATCAAAGTCCACCTCCTAGAGTCCTATTCTCGCGATTAGCCTTCAGGTGTAGTTCAAATAGTTGTTGTAACAGAGACTCATGCTCGTTTTTCCACATCTTTCTTTCTTCCATAGCTTCAGCCTCTAACATCCTCAGTTCCTCTACAGCTATTTCAGCGCGTGTTTCCTTATCTCCGGGGCCTGGTTCCATCTTGGCGCGAGCATAGGTGGATTTCCGAAGTGCGTATATCCGCCAATACTCCCCCTCTCTCACAGCTGCCACGCGTCCCATGAGCATATGTGCTTTAGTCAGTAGTTCAATCTTCATAATGTCCGCGCCTGGGGCGTTCCCATCGTACTGATCAGCTTGGGCACGTAGTATCTTGATATCCTTGATATACTGCTTAATATCAATGTCCATCTGATTTCACTCGATCTCTTATTAATTTGTTACCGAAGCAATGATAATTACAGATATGACCGCCATGGGCTGATAGATGTACCTGGCCTTCAGGAATAATTGTCTCGCAGGCTAGACAGCTAAAATTACCGTTGGTCCAGCCTGAAGTTACTTTCTCACGCTGTATCTGACGCTCTAAAAAGTCTCTTCTCCTTTGTTCTGGAGTTCTCATCCATTCCGGATAATTCATCGTTTTTGAAACAAGGTCTAGCGACTCTTCACGCATGTCCTTTACATATTTAGAGTGATCTATTGCTGCACGTTCTTGAGCTGTGAAATCCATCCCATCAAGGATGGGATCGGCATAGGGTTGGCGCTTATGCATAGATAAAACTGCATTAAATAAACTTGTAGATTGGATTGTAACCTCATATTTTCGTCCAGTTACATCTACCATAGGTAAATTCCAATCTTTAGCTTGCATTGCTTTTTCCTCCAAATGCTGATAGACTGTCCTTAATTAAATTTGTTTTGCACGTGACTAGCTCCCCGGCTCCTACCCCGGTGGGCTGTTTTTCATTTAATCGGCCATTTCGGAACTTGTCTAAGGCGATTTCATCCCAGACTTTCAGCAACTTATCCCTACATTCCCGCCGATTTTGAGCAGCAAATAGATAGATATTAAAATCTATTTCTCTTCCCCGTAACAACGCATCATCTTCAACTGTCTTCCAAAATGCAACCTCTTCGCGAAGATCTTCAGCAACAATATGCTTGTCCACAAGATCCCTCCTTTTCTTAGTTAAATCAAAACAACATTTGACCGTTTGCTTGTTCAATCTGTCTCATTAGGTTATTGGGTGGATTCCAAAGCGGAACGTATTGAAGCGCACGATCGTAATCTTTAATGAATGTGTTGTTATATGAATTGATCTCAAAGAACTCAGTGAATTCATTCCACAGCGCTGAATATACTTGCGTCCGAAGGCTGCTATCCTTATAGGCTGCTGATTTCTTTCCACCCACGATTTCTAAAACTCGTTTGTTCCCTGCCTTTTTTAGTGTTCGTTGCTGCCCGTAATCAATCGTTATGCGGTTTTCTAAATGCTCTACCCGATCTTCCATTTCTTTAGTTCGAATATCCAGCATCAGAATTGCTTGTAATTCTTTACTAGCCCCAGCGAATGGATTCTTGATCTTTTCTTCCATAGCTTCGAATTTAGTCACATAAGCAGCTGTGAAGAGCACACCCTTTTCTCCTGTCATTTTATTGGCTACCATATCGCAACCTTTACGAGTCAAGAGGTAATTAGGCTGTTCTTTGTTCTGTGCATTGAGATAATGGCTTGGAATGAAAAATTGATGACTCCCGAGATCTTGGGAGTCCAAAATCTCTGCATATCTCCGAATGTCATATAAAAGATGGTCATGACGTTTACCCATCATGTCTGCTACTTCACGGCTGTCAATTGTAACTGGCTCCTTAACAATTTGTTTATGCATGAATCGCTACCTCCCTTTACTCCTAGCTGATCTCCTATCTTTCGCGTTAATGGAGTCACTAGGGTATCCGATATTTAACCGTTGAACTGGCGTATGTCCTTCTAAATTCTTGTTTGCGGCTTGAGGATCGTATCCGATACTTTGCGGTTTACCGAATCTCCCAAACAGTTCTTTGCGCTCCATTTCATGAGCAGTGCGGCAATGATTGACTGTGATTACATCACCTGTATGACCACAATTGGGATAAGGGCATCTGACTGTACTGCATATGATTACTGTCACGTAACTAAACCTCCTTACCTTCACCTAGAGAAGTTATATACCTTACTTCTAAGTCATCAATGAGTGCTAACATACTTGGATTATTCAACCAGTTACGACGAGTACGGTCAGTAAAGTCTTGAATTTGCTCTGGCGTACAACCACGATTCAAACAGTTTTGAAATATAGTTGTCATATCAGGGTATCTACTTTTCTTGTTGTCCATGGAGTGTCTCCTTTCCAAATCTTCCCTCTGCCTTTAGAATGAAAGTTGTCCAGACTACAATTCAAAGGAAGAAGGTGATTACATGACTGACACAACTTCCATGTTTATTGGCGATTGGGAAATCGAATCATTTTTGCCGGGTTCGGTTATTTTCCATTCTCCCAAAGACAATGAGGTTCTGTTGCTCTCTAGGAGTTCGCAAATTCTTGCGAGAGTTGTCCTAAAAGAAGATAATGCAGTTATCCTTAAAACTGAGGTGGAGATTAACATACCGGTATCAGGCGGAAAACTTATTCAGTTTTTGCATAATAACGTCCATTGACCAGTTCGTATTGATCAACTAAACGTTCAGAGGTGCGGCGTAACTCTTCGGCAATCGCCGGGTTGATTTCACTTTTTAATGTTATGTTTAATTTTCCAGTCTTGATGTTGATTTTCATCGAAACCAACAAGGTCGCCTTCTCTTGGGCGGCCTTCTTCTTGAGCGCCTGTCGTCTAAACATCTGATTTGCTCCTTACTGGGTATAAAACCCTATAATGCGGTTATGATGGCTGATAGGGCTACACCTGAGAACTACAGCTTGCCCTCTCATGTTCAGCGATCCATTCTAGCAAGGCAGCTTTCCGAATGCGTATTACCTTTCGCATTTTTATACTTGGGAGGTCACCAGAAGCACACCAAGCATAAATCGTGCTTCTAGCGACATTAAGATACTCAGCTACCTCTTCTGGAGTGCAAATTTCAGGTAATGTTTCGATTTCCATAATTGCTCCTCACTTACTGTTGCTTAAAAAGCAACATTTGAATTAAAAATTTTTGGAAATACATCACAAACCGGCATTTCCAGTTTGTTTGCTATCCTCACCGCCTCCCCTAAAGTAAACTCTCTCCCACCTCTTTCCGCGCGAAGATATGTTTCAGCGCTTACTCCAACAGCAACAGCCATATCATTCGCATTGAATTTCTTAATCGTCTTACGAAGATAAAGTAATTCAGCGTACTGCGTAGGATCGGAATGCAGGTCTAATTTTTTGCTCAAATTCAGCCCTCCTCTCGCACTAATAATATACATCCGTGTTGCTCGAAATGCAACTATTTTATCATGTTAATATTTATCTTCAACTAAAGGCAACAATTTTGTTGTCTTTTACGCAATTCTGTTGTATAGTAAACAACATTAGGAGGTTAGAACATTGGAAAGAGATGTTTTTCAACAAACGTTTGAACGATTGAAAACACAATCTGGTTTAACAGATGCTGAAATAGCGAGACGATTAGATGTTAATCGCTCAACAGTTAGTAGATGGAAAGATGGAACAATCTCTCCGCCACTATCCAAAATTAAAGAAATAGCTAATCTCTTCGGGGTAAGTCCTCTTGAGTTTATTGATGATTCGGTTGAAGAAAATGAAGTGCGTAATACACTTAAAAAAGCTTTACCAGAAGGGGCAATTCCGGTCAAAGGAAAATCCATTACTGTTCCGCTTTACGGATCTATTGCGGCTGGTGTACCTCTTGAAGCAATACCGGTAGAAGAATACATAGAAATCCCTGAGGACGTGGGGAGTTGGTATCCTTATGCCTTTCTTCTCCGCGTAAACGGTGAAAGCATGAATAAGGTTGTTCCTAATGGAGCTTACGCTCTCATTGATCCTTATAATGGCGAGGACGTTGGTAATGGGGATGTAGTTGCTGTTCAAGTAAATGGATACGAAGCTACACTAAAGCGGTTTTTCAAGTTACATAACACTGTTGTTCTTGAGCCCGATAGTTATAATCCTGAATACGTCGCTCAAAACTTCACTTCACCAGAAACTCAAAACCTGCGAATAATGGGCAAAATGGTTTGGTTCATGTCGCCACCAAACGCTAAATTTTAACTAATTTACATATGAAGGGAGGTGAAGTTGAAAATGCCAAGAAAACCAAAGCAAAAACCTGAAGAGATAAAATACCCTGGGGTTCGTGAAAGAGGCGGTGTGTTTCGTTTTCGCTATGATATCATCAATCCTAAAACAGGCAAACGAAAGCAAAAAGAATCCGATCCATTTCCTACGGCTCTAGAAGCATTCACTGCAGGAATTAAAATCAAGGAAGAACTCAACAATAAAACATACGTAGAAAAGAAATCAGTTTCATTCGATGATTGTTGCGAAGAATTCCTTAAGCATTACAGTGCAAGAAATAAAAAAGGATCTTCGATAGAATCAAGGGAAAGAAACTTGAAGCGGTCGCGCGCTCAATTCAAATTCACTAGAATTCAAGATATCACAAAAAAACAATATCAAGATTTTTTGGATTCCCTTAAACTCGTTGAAAAGAAAAACAAAACTATTGGTTTAAGCCAAAACTTTATTAATAACATTCACGTTTCAACTAAACTGGTTTTTTCTTATGCAATGGAAAACGGAGTCATAAAGACGGACCCATCCAAAGGCATTGAGGTACCAAAATACCAAGAGACCGTTGAACAGCTTGAGAATGAAAATGAAATACCTAACTACATGGAGAAAGAGGAGCTAGTCCACTTTTTAAAAATAATCAAAGAGCATGGAACCGAACAGGATTACCATTTTTTTTATGTACTTGCTTATACAGGTATGAGAATAGGCGAGTTATGTCCGCTTAAATGGAGAGACTTGGACAAGGAGATAAAACAAATCTCTATCACAAAAACTCTAGCTGATTCGGGCAAAACCACAGATATGAATGTCGGTACACCAAAAACTAAATCATCGAAGCGAAAAATTAGTATAACCAGTAGTGTCATTTCTATATTTGACGCTCAATCATATTGGCAAAAGCAGTACAAAATGTCCGTCAGAAAAACTTATTATGAAAAAAGCGAGTTTGTGTTTATTAACACCAAAACGTTTCCTGGCTATCAAATATCAGGCAAGCGAATGCGTGACACAATGAAGGTCTTTCTGAAACTTGCCGGATTATCAACGGACCTAAAACCTCATTCACTAAGACATACTCATGTTTCATTATTGGCGGAAGCTGGGGTATCTCTAGAAGTAATACAAGAACGCCTTGGCCATAAAAACGATGACATAACCAGGGCGATTTATATGCATGTAACTAAAAAACTAAAAACGGAAGCTTCTGAAAAGTTCGAAGAATTACTAAATGGACTTTGATGTGGGAAGCATGTGGGAAAAAACCGCAATTCCATTGACAAATCAAGGCATTGGCATAGCCACCTGCATCATGCCAGCCACCCGAACAGTCTAGTTGAAGATCCGGTTGCCCATATACAATCCCTTTTACGGTATGACACGCCTTGTGCTTCCAATCTTCAGCATATTCTTCAGTCAATCCAACGCCACAGCGATAATAATAGAAAGCTTTCAGCAAGCCCTGTTGAAGCTCATGATAAGGCTGATCTGAGATTGTAAAGGATGCCGAAGCTACACCCTCGCCCTGCTCAATCCGATATCTTCCCTCAGCCTTGACCTCCGAGAAATCACCTGTGTGCAAAGTTACTCCACTGGCTTTATCAAATCTTCCAGCATCTGAACTACCTTTGAACACAATAGTCCCGCTATCAACATCAACTACCTGAAAATCATGCTCAGCACCTGTAAATACTGCGATTTTTTCTCCATCCAGCGGATATCCGATTTGATTCACAGTAATGGCGCGAAGTGTACGCTCGCTCATCTTCATTCTCCTTTTATGTAAAAATGATGAAGCTGAAGTAACCTTTCTCTTCTAGTTGAGAATACTCTATTCTAGTTATCTATGGCAATGATGTATACAAGAAAAAACCTAGAGTCACCCGAAACGAAACGGATAACTCTAGGCGGACAAAACAGCTTATTTATCGTCAAGCAGTTTAATAAAGTTAGCTGGAAGTGTGAACTGCTTATTATGAACCACTATACGGCGAAGCTCCTCCTCGAAAGAGCTAAGATCATCTTCATCATCGTCTTTAATTTCTTTTATATCTCGGTGCAGACGCTCCATTTGCAGATCAAGAGCATGGGCGGCATCCGCCGCATTTTTCAGCTCACGAGTCATGCTCTCAGGTACTGATTTATTATATTTATAAAAGATTTTATGTTCGAGGCTTGCCCAGAAATCCATAGCAATGGTACGAATTTGAACTTCTACACAGACAAGCTCCTGGCGATCGGACATAAAAACAGGGACTTGAATCAGCAAATGAAGACTCTGATATCCGTTAGGTTTAGGATTCTTAATATAATCCTTTACCTCAAGAACCGTTAGATCATCCTGCTTCTGAAGCATCTCACTAACATGATAGATATCAGAGATAAAAGAACAGGTGATCCGCAGACCAGCGATGTCTTTAATACAATTTTTCACTGAATTCAGCGATAATTCACCATTTTTGCGCAGCATTTTGTTCATGATACTCTCTGGTGACTTAATACGCGATTTGGTATGTTCAATTGGGCTGTAATCATGCAGAGACTGAAACTCCTGTTTTAGGATCTCAATCTTTGTTTCCATCTCATCCAATGCAAATTTATAAATCAACATGAAACGAGTGATATCGTGCTTAAGCTTCTTAAATTGTTCAATTTGATTCTCGGGGGTCATTATCTCATTTCTCCTCTTGTAGCGTTTCTCTATATTTATCATAGCCAATCCACTAGTGAAATTCAAATTCAGCGGTATTCACTTTTCAATTTAGAGAAGACAGCAAGATCCACATACCGACCTTTTTCGAACTCATGTTGCCTTAAGACCCCTTCTTTGTAGAAGCCGAGCTTATTCATCAATATAAGTGACGCCTCATTTTTCGGTTCCACTCTCGCTTCAATTTTATTTAGTTTCATGTTCAAAAAGCCAAACTGCATAACACGGTTCACTACCTCTGTCATAATCCCCTTTCCCCAAAAAGCAGGCATTAAGTCATACCCAATTTCCACACGATGATGATCTTGCTCATAATTCAGAAATCCGCAGGTTCCAATCACTTTTTGAGTCTCACGATCTTCAATCATCCACCGTAAACCGGATTGTTCCTTAAAAATTTTGTCATACCATTTCATTTCATCTATCGCATCCTCGACCGAAATGAAGGGTGTAAATGGCATATATTTCACAACGGCTTCTTGGGAATAAAGTTCAAATATATCATAGCGATCATTTTCTGTTGCTTTACGTAGTGTACATCGTTCAGTTTGTAACACAGGGAAATCAGTAAATGCAAATTCTGAATTCATGTAAGTTCTCCTTTTTCTAGTTGAGCTGTTTCCACTTTTGCTCTAGCGTTTGCGGAACATACTCCTTCAATAGAGTTAAGAGTTCCAACGGCTCGTTGGATACGTTTAGCAGACTGAGATGCGAAGAATTAGAGAAGCCTTCTTGGATACTGTTATGAATCAGATTCAGCAGAGGATCAAAATAATTCCTGATATTTAGAACCCCTACCGGCTTCTTGTGTATGCCAATTTGTGACCAGCACAAAACCTCAAAAAGCTCCTCATACGTTCCAAACCCTCCAGGTAAAGCAATGAAGCCATCTGCCAATTCTCCCATTTTTGCTTTACGGCCATGCATATCTTCTACTTCTATCAACTCCGTTAATTCTCTATGTACCATTTCCCCATTAAATAATCCTCTAGGCATTACTCCGATTACCTCGCCTCCACCATTCAAAACAGCATTAGCGACTTCACCCATTAATCCGATTTTTGAGCCACCGTAAATTAAACGATAATTATTCATAGCCATGTAGTTACCAAGTTCAACAGCTTTAGCTTTATAATCCTCATGTCCCCCTAAATTCGATCCTGCGAAAACACATATTGATTTCAAAATCCCATCTCCAAACTATATATTGATAATGTCCGCTATCTAATATACTATATGTTGGAGTATAAATCATGTGAAAGATTAAGGAGTGCTACATAATATGGAAATTAATGATGTGCAGAAATGGATTAATCATTTTTATGGAGAACGAGGCTGGACTACTTATGGTCCTTTTATAAGAGTGGGATTCTTAATGGAAGAGACAGGTGAAGTAGCACGAGCTGTACGCTCCTATGAAATCGGCAGAGATCGACCGGATGAATCGACTCGTACTCCAGAGCAACTGAAAACCGACTTGATTGAGGAAATCGGGGATGTTCTCGGAAATATCGCATTGTTAGCCGACTTATATGGCATCACTTTAGAAGAGGCTTTTACTGCACATAAAGACAAATTAGTGAAGCGGTTTAATTCCTAGTGACGAAGTAATCCTGAAAAAAATAGGACTACAATCGGCACAACCGAATTGTAGCCCTTCATTAATTTACTCTTTAAGCCCTGTTAAGCTTTACCGCCTAATGTATGATTCGAAATTGCTTTGATTATGGTTTCCCAATCATCCGGATGGACTTCGTGGCCCGTTCCTTCCAGGGTTAGAAGCGACGCATTAGGAATTTCCGCAGCAAGTGCCAAGCCATGCTCTATAGGAAGCACCGTGTCTTCTGTGCCGTGGATAACCAAAGTAGGAACCATGATATTTTTTGCCTTGCCCTCGTAGTCGTCATCCCCTGTAAGGAGAGAATGATTAAACATGCTAAGCAAGTTGTTGGCACGTTTTATTTCCATCCTTACTTGTTTATACGCTCTTTTCTCATCGAATTTATGTTTTGAACCACAGAGTATGCTGGAACCTGAAACCAAATAATGGGCTACCGCTTCCTCATTAGACCAATCCAGTGTTGCTCCATCTGCATGGAATGCGAGGATCCGCTCATCCATAGGAGGCAAGTTCCGATCATTATCATCAGATTCGAAAAAACTTGATGCGATCAAGGTTAAGGTTAGAACTTTTTGCGGATGACGTGTAGCAAGGACTTGTGCAATCATTCCGCCTAAGGACATCCCAACGATATTTGCCTGTTCAATATTATAGGCGTCTAGTAACCCAGCGGCATCATTAGCCATATCTATCACGGTATAATTGGAACTCCCAGACTCATAAACAACGGAACGTCCGACATCCCGGTTATCATAACGAATAACGTAACGTCCGGTATCTGCTAATCGCTGACAGAACTCTTCATCCCAATAAACCATAGAACATGTGGCACCCATAATCAGCAATATCGCAGGATTGCTAGGATCTCCAAAACTTTCCGAGCATATATCAATTCCGTTTACTTTTACTATTTTTTCGCTCATTGTTCATTCCTCATTTCATTCGAATTTTATCAATGAATGCACAGTTAAATAAGACTCAATACATTTTCAAAAAAATGGATGATGTCATCATTGAATTGCACCTCAAATTAACGTAAACGAATGAATTTGATAATCACGATAAGCACTCTCCTATTCCATATTAAAGGGTTTTTAACCCAATTCCGATTATAACACAAAAAAGCTATCCCCTGATTTTACGGATCAAGGAGATAGCCTTACTATTTTTCGCCACAAAAATATTCGTTAAATAAATACTTCTTCAACAGTCAAATTACGCTCTTTAGATAAGTCTCTGAACGTAGTCTCATTTATTTTTACCAGAGGTTTGAAAATATCCAACGGATTATTCATAATAATCGTACCTTGCTCACCATTGCTAAGCTGAACGCTCTTACCCACAAAATTCGGCAATAAATGTCCGATCAGAGCTTGTACCGCATTTCCATTCAGCTTGCCAAATCCAAGTTCATGTACCTTGCGAAGAACGTTAATCAGGCCTTGTTTCGGTTGATTCGCTCTTCCTAAGGTCATGCCTACATAAGTATTTGCGACAGCAACAATCTGCGTATACGGGTGCAAGTCCTGTTTACGGAGATTGTTAGGATAACCTGTACCATCCTCGAATTCATGATGCTGAAGCGCCACTAGTGCGGTCTTTTCGTCATTCATCGATTTAAGGATAATGTCGTATCCATACGTAGTATGACGTTTTAGTTCTTCTGATTCTTCAGGAGTTAAGTTATCCGTCTTATTTAAGATATGTGGAGCAATCTGGCTTTTTCCGATATCGTGCAAATAACCGGCTCTACTAATCTCAAATCTTTCGGCTTTTGTATGACCTAACCAAGTCGCTATGTAAAAGGATAACAGTCCGACCTGCAATGAATGATTGTATGTACTGATATCATCACGTTCAAGCAGCAATAATAAAGAAACGACATCCTTTTGTTCATCCAATTTCTCCAGCAATGGCTGCAGCGTATTATCAACATCCGACTGCGTAAAGCTACCCTTGCTGAGTGCTTCCAGAAATATAGATTCATAGTTTTGGATGGCTTGATCAAAATTACCATCTATCCCTTGTGCCACATTCATTTCTTCATTATCCAGCGCCATCATGCGTGGTTCAATATCGACATAATCAATCTGATGCCTCATCAGGATGGTGATTTCTTCTCCGTAGACCACTGTCCCCTTCGGAAGCACGTGTAGGCCAACACTATTGAATGTATCTGCTATTAGACAATCGCCATGTTTGAGATCTGTGACATGAGCTTTCAAAATTCAGCACCCCTTACTATATGTAGGTATATTTTACCTTAAGGATAGCTAAATTCTTCCAAAGTAACAATATGGTTAAAGTCTCATTAAACCACTCGGTTAGTTCAAAAGACCCCCGCGACTTCAGCACCCCTAAATCTATTTTTAGAGATTAAGCCTTACATTTATCCGTCTTACACACTACCTAAAAGGGATTGCTAAATTCAGCGATCACTTTCCCAATCAGCTTATCCTTCGACACAAATGGAGTATCCCACAGATGAGCATCATAGCTTATATTCCGGTTATCTCCAAGAAAAAAATAATGATCGGCGGGTACCGTAACCGGTCCAAAAGTGTAATCCATCTGTTCATTGAGGTAAGGTTCGTTAACCTTCGCTCCGTTTCGGTAAAGTTCGCCATCTTTAATTTCCAAGGTATCTCCAGGCAGCCCCATTAGCCTTTTTACATATCTTTTATTCTCATCACCAGCTACAGGTGGCGTAAATACAACAATATCTCCATGCTCCAGTGTGGTCATCCATAACATTTTCTCAACAATTAAGCGATCATTGATTTGAATCGTTGGGATCATAGAGCCCGTTGGAACTCGCATGGCTTCAGCAACATAGGTTCTAACAAACAAAGAAATAACCACTGCGATCATAATACTCGGCAACCATTGCTTCATAAATTTCAACATTATTGCTCACCTCGCATTCATTTTAATGAGTCAAACTTTTTCAGCTGGTTCATATTCAGTTCATATTGTCGTCATGTATAGTTCATCTTCATCGGGTAAGCTTCCTTTAGCGACTCGTTAAGGTAGCTAGAATAAAGCGATTAGAACAGGAGAAGATGCGATTGAAACCAGAAGAAGAGGTTATAAAAAAAAGGATGAATAAACCGCTGAAAATTATACTTATTTCCTTAGGGGCTTTAGCTACTGCAATAGTACTTTTTCTAGTGACTGTTTTTGTCGCTAATATTTTCCTTAATAAATCGGACCAAGCTAAAATAAAACCCTATGGTCAGTCTGTAAGCGTCGACGGTAAAAATATGAATGTTTTGATTCAAGGAAATGGCGAAGAGACGGTCGTACTCTTACCTGGTTATGGAACGGTGGCACCGGGACTTGATTTTAAACTGCTGATAGATGAACTATCTCCATTTTACAAAGTTGTCGCGATTGAGCCTTTCGGTTATGGATTAAGTGATAGAACTGAAAAAGAACGAACCACGGAAAATATTGTAAGTGAAATTCATGAAGCTGTAAAGCAGCTTAATATTGACCGTTATATTCTAATGGCACACTCTATTTCCGGTATGTACAGTTTGAATTATGTGAACAAATATCCACACGAAGTGAGTGCATTTGTCGGGATTGATAACAGTATTGCAACAGAAGACAGAACAAATGTTAATATACCAACAGGAAAATTAAAACTACTTAGAAAATCAGGCTTGGGCAGATTGTTATTTAAAACAAGTGGAAACCCCTATGTTGGATTGCCGTTTGATGATGAAACTAAAGAACAATTGAGATTATTTACACTTAGAAACACTTATAATTACACTCACTTAAATGAAGTGGAACATATGTCTTCTAATTATAAAGGGGCTCTAAATTCAACTTTTCCAAAGGATCTTCCCCTTTTGCTCTTTGTACAAGGGGATGATACTCTCTTAAAAGATTGGATATCATTGCATGAAGAGCAAGTCAAAAATTCTAAACAAGGAAAATTGGTAAAACTTGATGCAGGACATTATCTGCACCATACCAAATCAAAAGAAATCACTGAAAATTTCAAGACATTTATGGAAGAAATAAAATAAAAAGCGTTTCTCTATTCTCCATGCTGCAGTCATCGTGTGCAAGTTTCCTTGCATTTCATGACGCAGCATTTTTTTCTTAGTATTCAAATCTCGAACCGCTCAATAATTCGATTCATTTCCCCATCAACATCAATCGAAGTATTCTTAGGAATATGAATGACGAACAAACCGCCAAAGATCAACTCACATTTGCCTTCATTCTCTATAATTCTATGTTTAAAATCTGCAATGGCCGTTGAATCAACAGCCTCTTTACTAAGCAGCCAAGCGTATCTTTTGAAAGGAGATTTCTGGACGGTCTCTTGGTAATAATAGACTCCATTTTCTTCCTTCACCTGTATAATATCTCCCATTGTAACAGCCGGATTAAAAATCGGTGTCTCTTCAATTCGAAATTTATCTTTGCCAAATGGAGTAACATCGAGGATTTCTATTTCACGGCCATCTGCGTTGAAGCAGATATGGATTCCGGACGATTCTAGCATCGGCACACCTCTATCCTTGTTCAATATCTAATCTTGTTCATTCTAAATAACACAAAACAAAGTAAATACATTAGGCTCGTAATCCCGAACAACCTAAAGATTCCGGGCGTTAATAACATATATAAACTGTAGGGAAAACTCCAGATAAATGCAAGCAGCATTAGCCGACTTCTGTTTAAAAAGACACCTATTGCTAATAACCCCGCCGGTAATAACAACATAATTATACTAATTACAAGAGTGGAGCGATTCGTAATCTCAGCATAAGGATTGATGAATATAAAAATTAGCCATAAAAAAACGGTCATCAAACTGGACATATAACCTATTAGTTTAATGATTGTTAAATTTATGGATGACTCCATCCTATCCCCTCAATTCTTTCGCAATAATTCTCTCCAGCCATTTCCATGGAAGCAGCGTTTTGCCTAAGATTAAGATTCGCGTGCCTTTGCCGATAGGATAACGTAGCCGTGGTGCTTTCATTTCGGTAATACGACCGATAAGATTAGCCACTTGACTAGGGTCAGGCGCTGTCTCAGCAGTATGTTTGGAATATCGTAGCACAGCGTCAAGACGTTCTTTATACGGAGAATCCTCCTTACGTCGAATTTGCTCCATGCCTTTTCCCCATATCGGTGTACGGAAGGAGCCCGGTTCAATTAATACCACCCGTATTCCATAAGGGGACATTTCATGACGCAGGCTTTCGCTGAAACCTTCAACAGCAAATTTAGAAGCTGCATAAGGCGCATAACCTGGAAATCCGGATAATCCGCTTACACTTCCCACATTAATAATCGTGCCGCTCTGCTGTTCTCGCATAATGGGCAGCACAGCTGTTGTCACAGCCACTAATCCAAAAAAGTTCGTCTCCATTTGCCGCCGCCATTCCTCCATAGATATTTCTTCTATGAAACCGCCAATGGCAAAACCTGCATTATTCACTAGAACATCAATTCTTCCAAATGTTTCGTGTACTGAAGATATTGCTGTCTCTATAGAATCGCTGTCGGTGACATCCATGGTCATTAAATGAAGCTGCTTTAAAATTCCTGCCTGCTCTGCCTGCTGCACCAGCTCGGCTTTACGGCTTAAATCACGCATGGTTGCTATCACCTTAAACCCCTGTCCAGCCAATTTGAGCGCTGTCAGCAATCCAAATCCACTGGAGGTTCCGGTAATCAGGGCCACTCGATCGTGCCCATACTCTAGATGTGAACTCATATTTACTCCCCTTTGTATTTCACAATTATAAAAACAAGCAAACAAACGTTCTATTGTCCATTGACTATCCATTAATTTCAAGTTATAGTAAGAGCATCTTTTATATTTCTGTGCGGGAGAAGCACCTCGCAAGACAGGCGTCAATGCCTATCTTGGAGGTGCTTTTTTGCGTATATTAACTAATTCATTAAGGAGCTGAGATGAATGTTTAAACCAAAAGGTACCGTCAGATGTAGAAAGAACATTTTCAGAATTAGGGATTTAAAATGGGTGGCTCAATTAGTGCTGGTAGCAGCTTTCCTAACCTGTAACCTTACACTTGTGTCTGCTGCTAGTGGCTGGGATGCCGCGCTGGATGACATTAACAGTCTTCATGGTAATTATACCGCGCTTCAAGCCACCCTCAAGACAGATAACTCAGAAATTCAGAAGTTACGCAAGCAGAATAATGACGCTCTGAAATCTATTCGTTCCGTCATACAGTCAACAGATCAAGCACTGTTAAGCCGCTTATTTTCAGAAGCAACCTCAGTTCAGAAGAAACACGCTCCCCTTCTGGAACAATACAGCACACTCGGTAAACAGTCTACCGCAGCCAAGAAAGCTAAAGACTTGAAAACAGTCACATTGCTAGACCTGAAGCGCAATAAATTAAAAGCTGCTGTAACCCTGGCCCGAGCCGAAATTAAAACGAAGACAACCGCTTTGGCAGCCGCTCGCAAGCAAACCGCTGCTAAGCTTAAACCCGTCAAAGATGCGTTGGCACCCATCACTGCTTTAAAGAAGCAAATAACTGCCGAAAGTAAGAATCTCGCTGTCACGCAGAAAGTACGCGCGGATGCTGACAAACAATATAAAGCAGCTGTTAAGCAAGGTGATGCAGTTAGAGCCGCTACAGAATTGAAATCATCCTATGAGCAAATGAAACGAATTCATTCCATTCAGCAGAATATTTACAGCTGGGAGCAGAAGATCTCGCTAGCTCTAAGAGCAGCAGAATCTAAACTTCGCTAATGATTAGCCCCACTGGCTCAAATCAGCTTCACTAACATACTAATTAGCTGGGCTGCGGGCACAATCAGGAGCTGAGCAAATATAGTGCCTACAAATCGAGAACCCATCAATACCACATATATTTTTCCTAGCTGATCACGGTATTCTACATTTTCAGTAGCCTTATGGGTAATTAGACCAAGCTGTGGGTCGATAAATATGGTCAGCAGAATAGTCGCCATACCGTTAATCAGTCCGGAAGCTTGAGAAGCAGTCGTGCTATATTGAGGCATTAGATGAGCAGCATACAAAGATGATATGACACCTACGGTGTAAAAGGCTGTAACAAAAACATTCATCACAATAAATCGTTTAGGAATCCCCAGGTATCTGAAGTTATATAGATTCACTTTTGGTTTTCTTATGTATTTTCTTGTGTTCTTTAGTTGCCCGATCGTTACACTGGTAAGCAGTTTTGGGATAGAACCCTCAATTTCAAGCTTAGAGATGATTCTCCCAAACAAGCCGACAAAGGTAGGAAAAACAGCAATGGCAATTAATGTTCCTAAGGAAGAAGCCAATAATATAATTCTCAAGTAATTTAGAAGCGGAAAATCAGAATGTATTTTGGCATAATCTACGAATTTAGCCGTCAGTGGAGCTTGGATCATATTTGCAGTTCTTGAGACGAGAACAATAATGCCTGTGAGAGATAACGCAATGGCTATCTTGTTCAGCTTCACTCCGGCATATCGTACCGAATACGATAAGGTTTCTGCCGTGTGAATAATCATCGTAAGCAAGCATACCACAATCAAACTATTTACCATTTAAAGGTTCCTCTCCAATAAACACTATTTATCATTTCGGTGCACCTTTTGGTGAAAGTATTGATCCAATCCATAACAAAGGGTAATGCCAACCAAATATCTAACGAGGTCGATCCATAGGAATCCTTTTCCGAGAATTAGACCACCCAATACTGTAGATCGGATGCTGTTGATCCACTCCGCTTGATACAGCTGGCTAAATTCTATGCCGAAGCTAAACACCAAACTCCATACAAAGGCGAGCCTTAGCTTTTGATTTACCAGTAGGACCCGAAACATAAAATAAACCATACTGCCCCAAAGCGCATCTCCGAAATGTCTAGATATAAACAAAGGCAGCTGATCCGAGAATACTCTAGTACTTAACCCCAATACAATAACAACGAGACTGATACAAATATAAAAAAGTTTTTCTTTCAGATCATTGATCCTCATTTCCAACCTCTATCCAGCGTCTGACTTAAAAGTGATGCTTGCGATAATACTAATCATTGCGATATAAAACGGATAAATAATCATGGCCCCTATTATGATCAGTCCTGTTACCGGTGCAGGTTTATCTACAGGTTCTGTGATTGGGAACCAGGTTGCGAATAAACTAATGAACAGAATCAAATAGGGAAACCATAGGATCGTAGTGAAATACATGGATTTTTTTCCGCTCAAATATTTTTTTGTAAGCCAAATAAATACCATAGAAGATAATAAAAATAACACAAGCTTGATGATAAACAGCAAGGTATCCACTTTACCCAACTCCAAGCCGGAAATTCTGCTGATTCGATAAATATTCAATGGCAGCTCTATTACAACAAATAACATAAAGGCATAAAGTACGCTTAGTGCATTCAACTTTATGAAATATTTCATCTGTTCAGCACTTCGGAGTCCCACAGCCGCTCCACATGGGTAAGCTCCAATTCTTCAAATTCCAGCTTATAAATATCCGGCTTGGACGTCTGTTCAAAGAACTCATATCCATACTTCTTATCGAAGTAATTCAGGATAATGGTCATGATATTCCCGTGCGTACCTAAAGCGATTTTGCCGCCTTTATGCTGTTTAATTAATTGCTTGATAACAGGAATTGCACGCTCTTGTGCTTCCTGAGTACTCTCTCCATCCGGCATTTTATAATATTTGTCGCTGAATGATGTCCGAATGCCCTGCAGAAAGTCATCTTCACTAATTTCAATCTCGACACTTCCGATTGCTCGTTCTCTGAGTTCTTCATACAGTTCAATCTCTTGGTTCGAAGCTTCTGCCAAATACTTGATCGTCTCTACGGCTCGTCTATATGGACTGGAGACAAAATGTGTAATTTTCTCCTCCGCCAAAAGCTCTTTGATTCTATAAGCGTCTGCGTGCCCTTTTTCGGATAATCCCCGTTCCCGCTCATTCCCTAATACAAAAGGTGACACTGCATGTCTAACCATATAAATGTAGGTCTTCATGAGGCACTCCTCTCAGTCACTCAAATATCGTTGCAGTCTTCTCTCGGTCTTTTATAAAAATCTCTCTAGGATATAGAATTGCAATCTCTGGCAGCTCGTTCTCTTTGAAAAATTTAAATTCTTCGATCTCCCCATCTATAGCTCTAAGCGTTCCTCTGATGATAGAGCACTCAAATACAATAACCGTATATTCTACCTGATCGCCATTACTATATTCGTATCTATATTTCGCTCCACCAAAAACACCTAAAATAGACGTAGGATGAACCATCAACCCTGTCTCTTCATATACCTCTCTGCGTAAGGTTCTTCCAGGACGCTCCCCTGGCTCAATCGCTCCCGCAGGCAATCCCCACAAAGATTCTCCTGGCTTGCGGATGAACAGAATCTCATCCTCTTTATTTCTTATTACTGCAGCTACGGAAGGCATCATTAATAATTCTGAGCCCACTTTCCCACGAATTCCTTGATAGTACTCAGACATCGGCATATTGTTCATCCATCCTCTCCGTAAATGGGTTTATAATCTTTCTTTTAAAAAGCTGATCACATTTATTTTCTCACCGTCTGGCTGAACATTACATTGGGATAACTCGACATTAAACCGCTCACCTGTCTCTATTAGTTCAATCGCCTTGCATACATATTCGATCTTCCCAGGACTATTACTCCATGCATCTCTTGTATCATCCTTTACCCAATGAAGCTCTTTACCATTAGAATAGAAATCATGAATTAACCGTCCACTATCCGTGGTTGGCTCAATCAACATCAGGTTATCCCCTTTACCTTCACTAAACCTTTGAACCGTTTCTTTTATCCTGTTTAAATCTTTTTGATCAAAATGTATTAAAATATCATCATGTTTAGACTCATCTGAGCCTGGCTTACCTAGATCGGCCGCCAAAACGCCTACAAGCACAGCAATCATAAACAACTGAACAATGATTATCCATGTTCTAAATTTCATAGTTCCCCCTAATTTCTTTCCTTGGACTTCCCAAAAACCCACTATATGTATATTAGACATCACTATGAAGGAATCCTTTAGATTTCACAATATGCATAGCCAGGGACAAAAAAAGCTTCCGAACTCAAAAAATCCTGAGCTCCGGAAGCAGTTACAATGAGGTGAGACTTAGTGTTTACCTTTTGTGCCAGCAAGCTGTACGATCATAATGACAAGAACGAGCAAAGCAATGAGCTGATCAATACTCATCTGCGTCCGCCTCCTATCCCAAATGAAGGATGGCTCATCGGACGGCATTTCCTCTCCCAAGGACACTGCTTCGTTCCCCTTATACACACTATGTATCCTGCAACCTATTTATTACTTAAAGAATAACCTGCCCGTCCATACGTGCGAGTTCCTGCTCGACTTCGTCCAGCTGATCTTCGCCAAATACTTTAAACCCATTTTTCCTCAACAGCTCCGTAGTGGTGCCCTCTCCCGGTGCTTTCGTATCTTTAAAGGTTCCATCATAAATATACAGGCTTCCGCATGAAGGACTGTCTTGTTTTAAAATAGCTAATGCAACCTGATGCTCCCTAGCCAGCTTTAGTGTGGCTTGAGCCCCCTTCATAAATGGCTCGGTAACATCCGTGCCTGCCCCCGTCACTACCCGATCTCCTTGCCGCTGTGCGTCAGGACGAGGGGTTGGCAAACCGCCCACTACCTCTGGACAAATATGGACAAAACGCCCTTCCTCATACCACTTTAGGAATCGGGCATCGAGACACGGAACATCGCCATTATCATAACGTACTTTATGCCCTAACAGACATGCGCTCACTAGAATCTTCCCTGTCATCGTTATCGCCACCAGTCCGTCTAGTATTTAATATATTGCTATATTATTTATGACTAGAAACGGATATGCAATATCGAAATGCCTGTCCACGAAATGTTTGTGCTTGATACACAAAAGAAGACTCATTGTATACATATAGGAAACCATTATTTCTGATATTGAGGGGTTTTCTCCATCCGATACCGGCTCCAGCAGGTCCATAATAAATCCGCCATAAAGTAGAACCCCACGATCGGAAGCACGAATTTCCAAATAGGCTGAACACCCGAATATAAAAGCTCCATAAGCGGCTGAATTACATACACACTAGCTACTGAAAGCCCCCACCAATATAGAGAAAAACGCAGGCAAATATGCCCTTGCAGTTGATAAGACATTCCTGAGTAATCCCACCATTGCTTATGGAATACCGTTTTTAACAGCCAACCGCTTATAAATTCAACAGCAGAAGGAATGATTAGCGCAAGAAATAGGAAAAGCGGAAGTGGCAGCATCAAATCTCTAGCAATCAATAGCAATAGTGGAGCAAAGCCATACATCGGCTTAAATGGACCTTTTAGAAATCCTTCTTTGCGAAAGCTTCCATTACTGTATAGATTATAGGTCCCTTCCAATACCCAGCCTAAAAAGGAATAGACCATAAAATAAAAAAAGTATTGGCCCACCACAGTAACTGCTATATCTCCACTTAACGAAAATATAGGAATAATCATGACCTAATCCCGCCTCTCGTTGTCATTATTTTCTTAGTTGCCCATCCGGCCCTATTATGTCTTGATCGTTCAGGAAATATGCGCACAAAAAAGACATAACCCAAAAGGTTATGCCTTCATTCCAGAATTCCAGGAGTAAAAGTCTCCCACTCGTTACTTTCTAATTATTTATGCTCTTCTTCATGAGGTGTCGTCAGCAACTGATCGTCGTTTTGTTTCTTCAGTGCATCCATCTTAAGCTCACTGCGTACGCCAAAGTTTGAACCGTACTTTTTCTCAAAGTTTCCTGCGAGAGCCTCACCACGTTTTTGCCGGTAACGGCTGTTCTCATTTCGACTACGCATTCCATTTCCTCCCCATTGGCAAAGATCTGTGAAATTTGCGAAAAGCTAAGACGAACTTGGAGAAAACACTCTGATGAGGTTGTACTTTTATTTATTATACAATACTTACTACAATCATCAACAAAAACAGACTGTCCCCTAAAGGACAGCCTGTCTTCCGAATCATTTACTCCAAATTATCGGGAAGCGGATCTGGGTGTGAGGATTCAGCAGGTTTGGCTACCCACTCATCTGCCTCTGGCTCGATGTCTACACCGTTCTCCATCTTCTTAATTTCAGCTAATGAATCGCCTTCTTTATTTTCCTTGTTGCGGATTTCCGCTTCATCTTGTGTGTGATCGGACATGTGAAATCCTCCTCAGGTGCTTTGCTTTTTTTGTTCCTTAGTTATAGTTACCCGATGGAGTGTTTTGCAAACATAGTCCAATTAAAAGAATAATTTAAGGGTACATCATCCACGCTACAAGTGGGCCGATACAAGAGCCAACTATGGCGCAAACAGTCATTGCAACCGAGCTCATCGAAACGGATTGTTCACCATATTCCAAGGCCTTTGCTGTTCCTAGAGCATGAGAAGCGGTTCCTAGACCAATTCCGATTCCAACCTCACTACGAATTCTAAACAGCTTGATGATAAAAGGTCCGCCAATCGCACCAGTAAATCCAGCAATCATAACAAATACGGAGGTTAAAGAAGAGTCCCCACCTAAGCTGTTCGAGATCTGTATCGCTACAGGTGTAGTGATCGATTTAGGTAATAAAGATAAAACATATAATTTAGAGAAGCCTAGACCTGCCGCCAAAAGCAGTCCACTAAACATCCCTATAAGCAGTCCCACAATCGCTCCGCCCAGAATCGCCGGGAGATTCTCAATCAACACATTACGTTGTTTATATAATGGGTAGGCTAACGAGACTACAGCAGGACCGAGCAGCTGATTAATCCATTGGCCGCCTATCATATATGTATCATACGGAATATGAAAATATAGCAGTAAAGTTACAACAATCACTGTTGCTGTAAGCGCGGGAATAAGTACAGGAATACGAAATCGTCTATATACTACTGACATCATCAAATAAATAGCTACGTTAAGAAGTACAATACCTGTTGCGATAAAAAACATTATATTTCCTTCCCCTTTTCGCTTAGTCTCTTGCCGCTCCAACCCGCTTTCAGTTTGTTGTTTACACTAGTAAGCCATTGGCTAGAATGTGCAGCTGCGGCAATCGTGAGAACACTGCTAACGATAAGGATTAGGATTAATAGTAAACCTCTACCACTAAAGATATCCATATGATTCACGATCCCAGCTGTCGCTGGAATAAAAAATAACGGAAGATAAGCTAATATCGTTGTTGCACCCTCTTCAATCCACTTCACAGGCACGACCCTGAATAGCAATAGAACAAAAAGTAACAGTAATCCTACGATACTCCCGGACACGGGGAGATGCAGTTGCTTTTGCAGATAGTCCCCAGCCAAGTAGAACAAATATAGCAGGAACACTTGGATAATAATGCGAATGATTTTCATGATGCAGGATCCCTTCATTATTAAGTTAAAGCGATAGCGCTAATATTGAGTCACCTTCATAAGGGTATCAGAGTTTTCATGAAACTTTCAATTACTTTTTGAATCTTATAAGAAATATCGCAAAAAAACCTGCAAAATCCCCAGAATACAGAGACTTTACAGGCTCAAAGATTAAAATTCAATTTCGTTAAACCCACTGAATTACTTGCTCTGCACCTTGACGCGTCTTACCACGTGGTTCATTCAGGCGATATCCGAAAGCTGCCATACAAGAGATTCCAAAATGCTCAGCGTCCATAATACCTTCTTCTGCCAATATCTGCTCAACCTTTGCTTTATCGAAACCTTCTATTGGGCAGGAGTCGATCCCAATTAACGCAGCTGATGTCAGCATATTCCCAAGTGCCAGATAAGTCTGCCGGCAGCTCCATTCGAACATCGCCCGCTCATTCGCCATCAGTCCGAAATCAACCTTCAAGAACTTATCAAAAACTTTACGTTTTCCTTCCATTACTTGCGGAGGCAACTCCTGCACATTCTCCATGATCCCTTTAATATAATCGGAGTCAGCAGCCATATCTTTAGGAAGACGTGAGAGAATAAGCACAAAATGGCTTGCGGTTGCCAATTGCTTTTGTGCTCCCCAGGCATTAGGACGTAATTTCTCACGTACTTCCGGACTTTGCACTACCACAAAACGCCAAGGCTCGAATCCGAATGAACTTGGTGACAATCGTCCAGTTTCCAATATAAATTGAAAGTCCGATTCACTAATTTTTTTATGGCTATCGAATTCTTTAGTTGCATGTCTGAACTGATATGCAGACAGGATTTCATTCTTGTTTAACGATAAAGTATCCATGAGTAACACTCCCTTTACTTGATTAGAATCGACGGGCATTTGACTGTTTGCCGATCACATGCTTAATATTAGTATATATATCACTTCTTTAAAAGTACGCACAATAATGTTATGTAGTATACAAAATGATACCATGGGAGTTGAACAGCTATGCGTGACCGAAAAGGTGGCTTCGGAAATTTCCCGGAAAGCAATAAAGAAGCTTGCCCTGTAGAATTCACACTGGACGTTATAGGAGGCAAATGGAAAGGAATTCTCATCTATCACTTGATTGATGGCACGAAACGTTTTAACGAATTCCGCCGGATCTGCCCGGGAATTACCCAACGTATGCTGACCCTGCAACTAAGAGAGTTGGAAGAGGATGGGGTTGTACACCGTGAGGTCTACCATCAGGTTCCCCCAAAAGTCGAATACTCTTTAACTGAATTCGGCAAGACACTGATTCCTATTATTAAACTCATGAAAGATTGGGGCGAGGTGTACAAAACAAAACAGCTTTCCGCAGAAAGCTGTCCTGAAAGTACAGATATAACGGTGTAGCTTAATGCTGCACCTTTTATTTTTCCCCATTAAAAAACGCTTCCGCCTTTTCCTTATGTTCGTTGGTTACCTGACCGGATATCGCTTTAATGCCTGCTGCGATAATCGCTGCATCATCTGTAAATCCAAGGCCTAGAATCGCATCGGGTATAGCATCTATAGGAGAAATAAAATAAGCCAATGCACCGAAAGCAATTCCTTTCGCCCATAAAGGTGTCTTAGCGTCGACGGCACAATAATACATCGCGATAGCATCTTTAGTAAATGGAATTTTGCCTGCAAACTTTTTAGTTTTCGTCCAAAAATTTTGCGTTACCATTTCCTCATTTTCTTTGCTATATGGAAATTTCTCTGCAGTGAGCTCCATGCTATTCTTGACCTTATCTTTCTTCATTGCCGGTTCCCTCCGAAAGGTTCATATGACGTACATACCTAAAGTATTCCCTCAATTGAGGTTTATATCTTTAAGATAAACTAAAGTCCGTATCCTGAACCTACTTACGATTAATCGATTGCTTTGATTTTCGTTAAATCGCTGCTGCATAACACTTCAAGATTATTAAAGATTCGCTCTGCATCCCAATCCCACCACTTCAGCGCTTCAAGATATTCGATCATTTCATCATCAAAACGTTGTCTAATCACTTTGCAGGGATTTCCTCCAGCTACACTATACGCCGGGATATCCTTTACAACTGTAGAATTGGCTGCGATAACTGCTCCGTTTCCAATATGCACACCTGGCATAATCGTAACATTTTGTCCAATCCAAACATCGTTTCCGATGACTGTATCACCTTTTAGCGGCAGATCTTTTAAATCCGGGACCGCCTGTTCCCAGCCATTTGCCATGATATTAAACGGATAGGTCGAAACCGAATTCATCCGGTGGTTGGCACCATTCATAACAAATTTAATGCCTTTGGCAATCGCGCAGAATTTTCCAATAATAAGCTTGTCGCCAATAAAATCATAATGATGAGTCACACGTTCCTCAAACTTCTCTGCACCGTTTATATCATCATAATAGGTATAATCGCCAACAATGATATTGTCTCTTGTAATCGCATTTTTTATATAGCAGATACTTTTAATTTGTTCATTGGGATAGAGCGTATTCGGGTTCGGTCCATATTGTTTCATAGTTTACGCCTCGCTCTCTTTTGGATAAAACATAGCAGAGATCAGAGCTGAATTCAAATAATGTACGATTTATAAACAAAAAAAGCGGCCACCTGCTGGTAACCGCCTATCTATTATCTACTTATATTGTCAAAGCTCGTTCTGCTTCTACTTCCACCTCTATCTTTTCGATAAAACCTCTGCCTCATACTGTTTTACTTCATTTAGCCAGCTTTCCCGGACCGGTACGCCATTCTTCGCACAATAATAATCCCAAATGGCTCCAAACGGATACGATTTAAATTCCTCGACCAAGGCAAGTCTTGAAGTGTAATCTCCATCCAGCTCAATTTGCTTCAATTGCTCGATTGGCTCCAGCATGGCACGAAGCAAAGCTTTTAATGTATTTCGTGTTCCGATCACCCAAGCAGCAACATGATTGATGCTTCCGTCAAAAAAATCTAACCCAATATGCGTCCTGTCCAGAAACTGGCCACGAACCAGTTCACGGGCAATCTCGAGCAGCTCATCGTCCATAGTTACCACATGATCACTATCCCAGCGTACTGGACGGCTAACATGCAACAGCAATTGATCCCCAAACAGCAGCCAGGAAGACAGCTTATTCGAAATCGTCTCGGTTGGATGGAAATGCCCAGCATCGAAGCACACCGCCTTGCCCCGGCTTAGCGCATAACCCATATAGAATTCATGTGAGCCAACCACGTAACTTTCCGAACCAATACCAAACAGCTTACTTTCTACAGCATCAATGTTATATTGCTGATCGATTTCCTCGCTGAAGATTTCATCGAGTGACTGCTGAAGCCGTACCCTTGGTGACAAACGGTCGATCGGCGTATCTTTATAACCATCTGGAACCCAAAAATTAGTCACACAAGGCTGACCTAATGCCTGGCCAAAGGACTCGGCGATTCGACGTGAGGCCTTGCAATGAGCGATCCAGAAGTTGCGGATTTCAGGATCTGGGTGGCTCAGTGTGAAGCCATCGTTTGCTTTTTCATGAGAAAAACAGGTAGGATTGAAATCCAATCCGAGTCCCTGCTCTTTGGCCCAGCTCACCCATCGCTCAAAATGCTTAGGCTCTAAAGCATCGAGATCTACAGTCTCTTCTGTATCCGCATAAATAGCATGTAAATTTATTTTATGTTGGCCTGGGATGAGTGCAAGGGCCTGTTCCAAATCACGGCGCAGCTCCTCCGGATTCCCGGCCCTCCCCGGGTAACTTCCAGTGACTGCGATCCCGCCGCTCAGTTCTTTTTCCTTATTCAAAAATCCCTTCACATCATCACCTTGCCAACAATGCAAAGAAATCTTAATTTCCGCTAGCTGCTGCAACACCTTATCTACGTCGATCCCATGCTGTGCGTAAAGCTTTTTCGCTTCATTGTAGCTGTTCTGAATGCTCTGTAAGCTCTCTTTACTCTGCTCCATGATTGAGCCTCCTGATTTTTAGCTTAGTGTGTTTTAGGTGAGGCACTTTTGCCTCTCTTTGGCTCGCGTGCCTCTTAACTTAGCTACTAATTAACGGCCTGCAGCCGGGCGAACTGTGCCAAAGCCGCCTTTTTGGTCGTGGGGTCCATCCCCTTCGGTATATAAGATGTAACTTGGAATGAACGACTTATAATTTCTCTCGCCTCTTGAAGATCATTTACAGCACCCGTGCTGATCATCTGCACCACTAGATTGCCTAAAGCCGTAGATTCCGTTGGTCC
Source organism: Paenibacillus sp. FSL R5-0636 (assembly GCF_037974255.1). Classification (NCBI taxonomy): domain Bacteria; kingdom Bacillati; phylum Bacillota; class Bacilli; order Caryophanales; family Paenibacillaceae; genus Paenibacillus; species Paenibacillus sp. FSL R5-0636. The sequence continues at coordinate 2,602,993 of NZ_CP150232.1, read as the reverse complement.
GGCGTGAATTTCCATCTCCAGCAGATCTGCCGTAATCTGGCACAACAGACCGTTATTCGCACCTCCGCCAACGATATGCAGCCTCTCTAAGTTGTCACCCGTCAATTGCTGGAGATCCTGAATGTAGAAATAATAAGATAAAGCAAGACTATCAAATACACATCGAGCCATTTCCCCAGGCGTTTGAGGAACCAACTGTCCTGCTTCCACACAATAGCTCCGGATCTCGTCAATCATGCTCTGTGGATTCATGAATCGTTCATCATTGCAATAAATGATTGATCTAAAAGGGATTTCTTGTGCTGCCAGCTCTACCAGCTCGCCGAAGCTGTATTGTCCGCCGTACTCCTCACGAACCTTTTGAATCAACCACATGCCCATAATATTCTTAAGAAACCGGAATGAGTCGTAGGCTCCCCATTCATTCGTATAGTTGCGTAACATTGCCTCTGGACTTGTGATGGCTGAACCCCGTTCCACCCCGATGAGTGACCAAGTACCACTACTGAGAAATCCCCAGTTCTCGCTGTTTGCCGGAACCCCTAATACAGCTGATGCTGTATCATGAGAGGCTACTGCTATGAACTCGCAATCTGGAAGATCACCGCGAGCCGCCAAGTCCTCCGTCAACCTCCCAACGGGTTCCCCAGGTTCTGTTAAGGGAGGGAATTGCTCTTTTGAAAGACCAAGCACCGACAGAAGATCCTCATCGTAATCACGAGTGTGAAGATTCAGCATCCCAGAGGTGGAACCTATCGTCACTTCACTAATCTTGCGACCCGTAAGCCGATAATAAAGATAATCAGGGACCAGCAGGATGGAATGTGCTGCTTCCAGCTCTGCCTGATCATGCACAAACAGCTGATACAATGTATTAATCGGGAGATATTGTATCCCCACCTTTCCGTAAACGCTTTCAGTCGAGATCTTGCGATGCAGCCTCTCTATCGCGCCATCCGTTCGGGAGTCACGATAAGAAAAAACTTCATGAATCCGCTCTCCCTCCTGATCGAGAAGTACATAATCGACACCCCAAGTATCGATGCCCACAGTGCAGCGCTCGATCCCTCTAGCCTTGGCCTGCTGTAAGCCCTTGACGATTTCAGCAACTAAATAATCTATATCCCAATAAAGATTACCATTTTGTTCAGCGAATCCATTACTGAAGCGATGAATTTCTTCTATAGACAGGGTTCCTCCCGGTTGCTGCAAGGTTCCGCAGACCACTCTCCCACTAGAGGCTCCGATATCAACAGCGATATGATTTCGAATTTGATTATGAGCTTGTGTATTCATCCCTATACAACACTCCTTATCTCCTATCAGCCTACTAGCAAAGCGAATACGATTCCTGGACCATGCACGCCTATCGTCAGATCATTCTCAATATCCGCTGAACGACTAGGTCCGGAGATAAAATGAATGCCCGCCGGCAGCCCCGATGGCCCAGCTTCATCAAAATCAATAAGCACCTCACCGAGACGAGTCTTCAGCCGCTCCAATGGAACGATGGCAATTAATGCGGTAGGCAATAAGCTGACTGAACGGCCTTTATTCTCAGAGGACAGCACAGAAATGGAGCCTGTATAAGCAACTGCATAATCCGCAATCACAATTCCAATATCAGCCTCTGCCGCCCTAGCTTTCCATGCCTCCTGATCATCCGTATTCCAGACAGACACCCGTGTATCTGTGAGTTCCTCCTCTAGTCGAAGTACTGCTAGCTCGGTGACATTTTGCCGGAGAATATATCGTGCGAGCATCTCATTGACTTTGCTGACGATGAAAGCCTTGGCTTCATCCATATCCTGCACACGAAATACATGACCACCGGCGCTTTGAAAATTCGCCGTAAATTGTTCAATCCTTTCCTCCGGACTCCACTGGAATTGCTGCCAGTACTGCGGTGCGCCGCGAAAAGGATGTGCAGGAGCTTCAGTAATTCTCGGCCGCTTCAGGCGGCGAGCGATATCATTCATGAATGCCTGCTGCTGTTCACGTGAATCCTGCTCCATACGTTCCAACCAGTTACTGTGCGTCTCTTCAGTCATGCCCGGCCCCTCCTTCCAGCTCTTCCCGCTTCCGCTTCCGCTTCGCTAGTAAATCTTCCATTCGCTTCTGTATCACAGGGTCCATTTCGCGACTGTTCTTATCTAGCTCCTGTTGCAGCCCCTTCCAGCTCTCACGGAAGGATTGATCTGCCAGCTTCGGGGCGATCCGATAATTGTTCCAGCCTTTCAGCGGGCCCAGTTTCGACGGAATTCCTCCGTCTCGTACGAGCAGCTTTTGCCCGATTCTACCTACCTTCATCACATTACTAAATCGCTGTGACTTCGCCATGATCGCCCCAAAACCCTTCATGCCGAGACCTTCTGCCTTATCCCCATAACCACGTTCTACCTTCCGCCGCCGTAAATAGATGAGCATATCATGCAGAGGGATTTTGACCGGACAGGCTTCATAACATGCTCCGCACAGGCTAGAGGCTGAGGCGATGTCATCCCATTGATCTACATTTTTATTCAACGCCGGAGTCAACACCGCTCCTATAGGTCCGCTATACGTTCCTCCATATGCATGACCGCCAATATGACGGTAGACAGGACAAGCATTCAGACAAGCTCCACAGCGGATGCAGTTCAGCAGCTCCTGAAACTCAGGATCGCCTAGCTGCTCAGATCGACCATTATCAAGAATAATAATATGTTGCTCTTCCGGCCCATCACCGTCATTATCCCTGCGGGGACCAGAAATACCCGACATATATACCGTTAACTTCTGCCCTGTTGCCGAACGAGGCAATAATGTAGCCATCACTTCAAGATCACTCCACGAAGGAATAATCCGCTCCATCCCCATCAGGGTAATTTGCGTTTTCGGTAAAGTGGTGACCATACGAGCGTTACCTTCATTCTCGAACAGCACCATCGAACCCGTCTCTGCAATAGCAAAGTTACAGCCAGTCATTCCGATATCCGCATCAAGGAACTTCTCTCTCAGCTTACGCCTTACAAATCCAGCAAGGATAGTAGTTTCGGGCAAAAGCTCCTCTCCTGCCTCTTTGGACAACAGCTCGGCAATCTGGTAGCGGTTCTTATGAATCGCCGGAATAATGATATGTGACGGGGTTTCCCCGGCAAGCTGGATAATATACTCCCCCAGATCCGTCTCTATGGTCTCCACACCAATGGATTCCAGCGCCTTATTTAAATGCAGCTCCTCTGTAACCATTGATTTGGATTTGACCACAGAAGCTGCCTGTTTTCGCTGCGCGATTTCAAGGGCAATCTTCACAGCCTCTTCACCCGTTGCTGCAAAATGAATATGTGTGCCGTTTGCTCTTGCCTTGTCTGCAAAAAGGTTCAGATAGTAATCAAGATGGGCGATCGTGTGTAGACGGATTTGCCGCCCACGTTCACGCCACTCTTCCCAGTGGCCATGATCGTTAGCTGCTTTTTGTTTTCCATCACGCAGTCTCTCCGTGGTAAAACGAACAGCCTTGCGTAAAAAGTCATTATTTAGTGCCAAGTCTGCACGTTCTTTTACTGTAGCTGGCTTTCCATTCTCTGAACCCGCCTTGGGATTGGTGGTAGCTTGGCTCATTTATCAGTCACCCCCTCATACAGCAGTTCTGCTAAATGCATAACTCGAACGGGTTCGCGGCGGTAACGCAGATTCCCGGCAATATTCATCAGACAACCCATATCCAGACCCGTTAGGATTTCTGCTTCTGTCTCCAGCACATGATCTGATTTCTCAGTGACCATCGCCCCGGAGATATCAGACATTTTCACGGCAAAGGTTCCACCGAACCCACAGCAGTCCTCAGCAAAAGGCAGTGGCACCAGCTCCATCGCCTTCACATTTTGCATAAGCTGCATAGGTTCGTCGCGAATCCCTAGAATCCTTGTGCCATGACAGGAAGGATGATAGGTAACCTTATGCGGAAAGACTGCTCCTAGATCAGTTACGCCAAGTACCTGCACCATAAACTGGCTAAATTCATAGGATTTGCGTTGCAAATTCTGCGCCTTGACCAGATTAACCGGATCATCCTGAAACAGCTTAGGGTAATGATGAAGCATCCCCGTACAGGATCCGGAAGGTGCAATGACAAAATCACTGTCATCAAAAGCCTGTAGAATCGTAAGTGCAGCTTGCCGCGCTTCATTCCAATATCCACTGTTGTACGCAGGCTGTCCGCAGCAAGTCTGCACCTCCGGAAACTCCAGCTGTACGCCATACCTGGCTAGCAGACGAGCCATGGCTTCCCCGACCTTCGGGAACACGGCATCGCTGACGCAAGTTATAAACATCGATACCTTCATGCCTTCACCTCCTGCACAACTATTTACTACACTGTCGTTATTGCGATGTTCAGCTTCTGCAACTGCTTCATTTGTTCTTCAACAGGGCTGTAATCCGTTATTAGGACATCCACATCACTAGGTGCCGCAAAATGTGTGAACGCTTGTATTCCAAATTTACTGGAATCACATAATAAGATCACTTGCTCCGCTATAGAAATCATCTTTCGTTTCACCATAGCTTGCAGCTCATTTGATTCACTAGCGCCACGTTCGAGATGAAATCCTTTGCAGGAAAAAAACATCTTATCCACGTGATACAATTCAAGCGAACGTTCTGCTAAATGACCAACATAGGACATTGATCTGCGGCTCAGCTGTCCGCCTGTAGAAAAGACCTCGATCCGCTCCTTCCCGCTTAACTCTGCTGCCACTCTAGTAGAATTGGTCAACACAGTAAGCGGCATATCCGGCAAATGCGAAGCCATATACCAAGCCGTTGTACTGGCATCCAGCAGAATTCGATCGCCCGGCTTAATCATCATTACCGCCTCACGGGCAATCCGCTGTTTCTCCGCTGCATTCATGATTTCTCGTTCGGCATAAGGGGTCTCCGGTTGCCGGTCACGCAGGCTAACTGCTCCGCCATGCGAACGCAGCAACCGCCCCGCTTTTTCCAATCGATCCAGATCGCGGCGAATGGTTTCTTCCGTCACTTGGCATAATGTACTCAATTCTGAGACACGGATGCTGCCGCGTTCATTCACTAGTTCTACGATTCGTTCATATCTGTCTGCAATCAGCATGATTTTCCTCCGTTATCCCTATCTATATTCAAGCTACCTCTTATCTAGTAAAAGCTGCTGGCACTCCACCGTCGATTGTCAGCATACAACCCGTAGTTTTCTCTGACTTGGAAGAAGCAAAAAAAGCAACGCCTTCGGCAATATCACGCGGATAAATATTAACTAGCAGCGTCGTGCGTTTACGGTAATGCTCCTCTAATTGATCCGGCTCAATCCCGTAAGCAGCCGCCCGTTCATTACGCCAGTTCGAATTCCAGATGGCTGATCCCTGTAAAATTGCATCGGGCAGAATCGTATTGGCACGGATGCCAAACTCTCCGCCTTCAGCTGCTATACAGCGGGCCAGATGGGCTTCGAGCGCCTTGGCAGAACTGTAAGCCGAGACGCTTTTTCCTGCAAAAATAGAATTTTTGGAGCCGATGAACACCATGCTGCCACCGATTTTTTGCTCCTTCATCACCTTAAAAGCTTCGCGCGCAACGAGGAAATATCCTGTGCCCAGTACAGAAATATTCAAGTTCCACTCTTTTAATGAAGTCTCATCAAACGGACTGGAGGTTGCAAGCCCAGCATTATTAACGATAATGTCGACCCCGCCATAAAAAAGTGCTGTCTCCGCATATGCTGCGGTTACCTGCTCTTCCTGAGTTACGTCCATTTTAACGGCGAATGCACGATTTTCACCATACTTAGCGTTAATCTCTTCTGCTACTTTTTGTGCACCCTCCAGATTGAGGTCTGCCAATACAACATGCGCTCCTTCTGATACTAAACGACGAGCCGTCTCACTCCCAATTCCCCCGGCACCACCTGTAATAAAGGCAACTTTACGGGAGAACTCCGCTTCTGCCGGAGCCAGTGATAATTTATATAATTCCAGGGGCCAATATTCCACATTGTACGATTCATTCTCACTAAGAGAGACGAAATCTCCCAGTGCAGTAGCTCCGCGCATAACAGCAATCGCCCGGTGATACAAGGCTCCGCTGATCTTAGAATTGCTCCAGCTTTTACCTGAGTTGATCATGCCCACGCCAGGAATCAGGATCACACGTGGCGCAGCCTCGAACATTACATCGCCCTCATGTTTATTACGGTCGAAGTATGCTTTGTACTGCTCCTTATAAGCGCTAATCACTTCGCTCAGCTTCGCCTTCAAGCCATCGATATCATTGGTGTTTGGCTCCCAAGCAACAAAAAGCGGCTTCATTTTGGTATGTACCAAATGATCCGGACAAGCTGCGCCTACATCAGATAACTTCTCCGAGTCAGCCCCTCCTACGAAACGCAGCACATCCTCCGCATCGTCGAAGGTCAAAATCATTTTACGCTCATCGCTGACTGCGCCTCTGATCAGTGGCATCACTGCGGCCGCTACAGCCCGTCGCTCTGCTTCTGGAAGTGCTTCTGATTTGCGGCCGCCAAATAGGTTCTGATCTTCAATTCTTTCTTCAATATAACTTTCCGCTTCGTTAATTATGGAGATTGTTTTGGCATAACAAGATTCAGGTGTATCCCCCCAAGTCACAAGACCGTGTTTCTCCATCAGCACTAATTCAGCTTTCGGGTTTGCGAGTACACCTTCGGCAATCATTTTGGATAAAGTGAAGCCTGGACGGATGTATGGCACCCATACGAAACGATCCCCATAAATCTCACGGGCAATTTCCTTACCGTTATGAGCGCAGCATAGGCTGATAATGGCATCTGGATGCGTATGATCCACATGCTTGAAAGGTAAAAATGCATGCAGCAACGTCTCGATGGAAGCACGCGGATGTTTAGGGTCAATCATACAATTTGCGAGATAAGCTACCATCTCTTCATCTGGCATTTCATCACGTTCAAATAACGGGGCAATATCCTGAAGCCTTAGTCCGGTAAAATTGCCTGCTTTCATCGTAGCGAGGTCAGAGCCGCTGCCCTTCACCCACATTACTTCTACCTCGCGCCCGCGAAAATCCAATTCTATCGTTTTGCTGGAGGTATTCCCTCCGCCAAAGTTACAGACTCTGCGATCTTCGCCCAGCAGATTAGAGCGGAACACTAATGCATCCAATCCCCCGTTTAATTTCTTTTCCCGAGATGAATCCCATAAGTTTTGTACCATTTGTGAATACCTCCGTTTTTGAATGTTTGTTTTTTTGTTTATTTTTGTTTGTTTTGATTTTAAACTATTTGTTTGTGTTTGAATAGAGCGCTTTCAACAAAATTTTAAATTTTTTTCACATTTTAGACGAATCTACATTGGATTAACTACAATAACATCGCGAATAACAAAAAAGAGCTGCCTCTTGGCAACTCCTCCCCTATTGTTCACACCAGCTTAAAGGGTGATCCAGTAGTTACATTTTTCATTCTCAATACCATGTAGTATTCCTTTGTTCGCTTCAATAACCTTTCTCGAAGATATATTGTCCGGCTCACAAGTCAGCATGACCTTATCAATCCCCATGTCCGCAGCTTTTTTTAACAGCTCTGCCAAAAAAATCGTACCATAACCTCTTCCTCTCTCACTGGGTCTGATACTATAGCCAATGTGTCCACCTGACTTCCTCAATTGATCATTTAAGGAATGTCTTAATTTTCCGACACCAACGGGATAGGAGTCAATCAGTAGCCAGTAGTTGGTCTGTGCTACATACTGTGGTGGAAGATTATCACCTTGTGAAAGTGCTATCCTCTCCCGGATGAAATCAGGAAATTGACTGAAAGCCAGATCAAATCCATTGTTGACGAATCCATTTTCCCCCGGACCTATCTCCACAATCATCTCAAAAATATCGCGTCCATCTGAAATGCTAGCTTCCTTTAGCTCAACAAGCATAATAATCCCCCCCTAGAACGTTATTAATAACTTCCCTATCAAAAATTTACCGCAAAAAAGACCGGCATGCATTATTTAATTGCACAATCTACAACTAAAATGCACTTCAATGCTCACGCCTAATGTATTAAGTGTACTTTGTGCAATTAAATTCGCCCAATTTAGCTAAATCAGCTAATTACGAGAGATATAGTTGTACAAAGTACATCTATATCACCGAAGTGAGAGTAAAGTAGCAATTTAGTTGTATGAAATACACTTATCTGGCTCCTTGTGACTACTAGGTGATCAAGCAACAGGTATCTAAACTAATCTATCTAATCTATCTAATCTAATCACCATCTACTCACCCTCTAATCACCTTCTGCTCCCCCACTTTTCACAGGAATGTTTCTATTTCTCACTCCTCCTTCCGCACTCTCGTAGTATACTTATTGGAATAAGATACAGATGTTGTATTTTCACTACGGAGGTTTGTGATGGTAAATAGCTTTAAGAATGCCAAGGCGAAAGAACAAGTGTGGCAGTCCTACCAACAGCTAGTTGATCAGTGGCCTATTCCTCTTGAAGAACTCGATCTCCCAACCACATATGGGCTGACGCATTGTATCCTTACCGGGCAAAAGAGTAATCCCCCCTTATTTCTATTTCATGGCGTTGGTGATAACTCGGCGGTCATGTGGCTCCTTAACATCGAGGAATTATCGCGGCATTTTTACTGCATCGCTATTGATACTCTGGGCGGACCCGGAAAAAGCATTCCTAATGCGTACTTTAATAAACAAAAGTTTGAGCAGGTGGAATGGATTAATGAAATAGCCAAACATCTGAGCATTGACATCTTTAATATTGCAGGGGTGTCAAATGGCGCCTATATTGCTTTTAATTATGCGACCAAGCAACCGGACAAAGTGAACCGTGTGATTTGTTTGGAAGGCGGAATGGTCACCACACCAATCAAAGCCATGCTGCAAACGCTAATGATGATGTTCCCAGAGATTCTGGTTCCCACGGATCGCAATTTACTGAAAGTGCTGAAGAAGTTAAGTGCGCCTGACTCCCCTTTATTTGACAATCACCCAGAAGTAGCTGCTCATCTAATCCTTTTAATGCGCACTCATAATCAACAAGCTATGTTTGTTCATAAGCTTCAAAAATACGATAGAAACGCCGCAGTTGCCGTCAGAGATAAGCTCTATTTTTTAGTAGGAGAACACGCATTAAAACAATCAAAGGATTTCATAGATATTTTAGAGGACGGAAAGTTTCATTACCAAGTCATCCCCCGTGCGGGACACGGCATTAATCATGAGCAACCGGATAGAGTCAACACTGAAATCATCAATTTCCTGACCGGCGATAATGATAAATCACTTGCATCCTTATGAAAGCGTTACTATTATGAAGGTTATTACTCATACTTACTCTATTAAAGGAGAGGTTACCCATCAGATACGGAACTCTAGCCCACACATTTGGCTGCCTGCCGCTCAAGTCGTTAACTGCAACCCTTCAGAATTATGATATCGATTTTGTTCAGCTTGCATTATCCAAAGCCATTCAGGACATCGACACTTCTACCGGTAAACTAAGTCCAGGTCTTGCCAGCTATATTGGCGAACAATTTGATAAAGCAGGAATACGTATCGGTGTTTTGGGCTGTTACATCAACCCTGTTCATCCGGATCCTGTCATCCGGAGAGCTGAGATCAATCGTTTTAAAGAGCATCTTCGTTATGCCCGCCAATTCGGCGCACCTATGGTGGCAACAGAGACCGGTGCGCTGACTACTTTTCAAGCACAAGATCCGGTCCATTACGAAGCTATCGGCTGGGATACGTTAAGGGCAACTATAGAAGAACTTGCAGAGGAAGCTGAAAAATGGGGCGTTTTTCTAGGACTAGAAGGGGTCTGCACACATACACTTTCTACACCAGACAAGATGCGCCGCATCTTAGATGAAGTCCCATCAAGCTGTATAGGTGTTGTATTGGACCCTTGTAATTTTATTGGCACGGCTGCGCATTTGCAGGATCAAATTGTCGATGATTCCTTCAGATTATTCGGCGACCGTATCATTCTGGCGCATTTAAAAGATATCTATCAAGATGGTGAAAAAGCATACCACGGAAAAGCAGGCAGCGGATTATTCCATACCGAAGCTTTCCTGCGCAAACTCCAAGAATATAAGCCAATGATCGATGTGTCATTAGAAGATATCAAGGATCTGGAGGTTAATGATACCGTTGCTTTACTGAAGAAGCTTGCTCCTATAACACAATAAAAACCCACTTCTGAGGATAGGTGTTAGCAGCAGCTGCGCATCTATCCCAGCTTTATCTATGCTCAAAAATAGTGTTTCCAGTTATTGAGCAGATGATCATCCTCTTTCTGCAGCAATTTGGAGGCATATACGATTTGACCTGTATGATAGGAATAATGTTCTACCGCTCCGATCATAATCTTTTGAATACTCCAAGTATAATTCTCCATTCCAGCCCCCTCAGGGAAACTAATGGTGACCTCCCGTTCTAGATCAGCCTTCGTCAAATTGCCCACCACCGCACGGCTTTCTTCCCTGACCTTCAGCATATACTGCAATAATTCCTGTGATGAATAACCGCCTCTGGTCAAAAATTCATTAGGTCTATCTCTTTCTATTGGCTTATTGCCGATTCCGCTGACCAGATGCTGATATTCGCTGCCCGCAATATGCAGGCATAGGTTACCAATGGCATTCATTTTTGACTTTGGACGAAACCATATCTCTTCGGTCGATAGCTTATTTACAGCTTGCTCCACATACCCCAAGGATTGATCGAGCCTTCTCATACATTCGATAATGATTTCACTCATACTAATCCCTCTTCCTTCTACTTTTGTTTGTAAACTTGTTAAATGGTACTTTTCTATAGGAGCTGAATAAAATAAGAAACATAACGATTGAATCATATTGTTTCACTATTACAGCTCTAACTTGGAAGGGACGGGATTATCAATGAGATTCACATTCCCTATTCTGACCTTATCTCATGGCGGAGCACAACGTATGCTGGTAGAGCTCACCAATGGGCTGACAGATTTGGGCCATCAGGTCAACCTCCTCTTGCCTGTGGATGGCGCTATTTCTTATGATGTGCGCGCAAACGTAATCCGCTCCTCACATATGAATATTCACGAGCATGACTTTCCTCCCGGAGACGTCATTGTTTCTAATTATTATACAACTGTCCCCATCGCCCAAGCAGCAAGCAAACAAGGAAAAGGGGTTCATGTACGTTTATCTTTATGTTATGAGCCTCCTTTTTTACCGGATAACGGACGCTCCTTCCCCTCCTATCACATCACTGAGCATCTAATCGTTTTATCACGTTGGCAGCAGGAGCTGATCTTTTTAAATCATGGCATCACCGGCAGTATCGTGCCCATTGGCATTAGCTCCTCTTTTAAAAATATGAATATCCGTCACAGTCTTCAAGAGCCTTTAAACATAACAGCTATATTAAGAAAAACAGAACGCGGCTTCTCCTGGCACCGCGAGCAAGATTATCTTATAGAACAGCTGGATTACGTAAAAAGCCAATATCCCGATGTAAATATTAACTTCATCAGTCCGCCTGACGAGTTCAACACCTCAGAAATTCTCCAAAGAATGAAAGCTACTGGCAAATATCGGTTCTTTACGCCAGCAAATGATGAGGAGCTCTGCTATCACTATAACGGTGCGGATATTTTTGTTAGCTCAAGTATTTTTGATACAGGTTCTTTACCGGGACTTGAGGCCATGCGTTGTGGAGCAGCGTTAGTCTGTGTATATTCGGGTGGGAATATGGAATACGCCCATCACAAGAAAAACTGTTTGCTCTCTTATCGATATGAGAACCGGCTCGGTGAAGATGTCATCCGCTTAATACGTGATCCCAACTTAAGAACTAAATTAGCGGAGCAGGGGGAAAGATATTCGCGCAAATGGACTTGGGAAAATAGTGTCAGATTATTTGAACAAGCGATCACAGATTTATTATAAAAATATAAAAAAGCAAGTCTCCGATGGCTGAGATTTGCTTTTTTATTGATCCAAAAGAATCATTGACTAGAGAAATAATACAAGATATTATGTAAGCGTTATCAATTGCAAAATAATGAAACACTTTAGGGAAATCTAAACTAAAAGGAGAAGGAATATGGCGAAAAAAGGTAGGCAAGGTTATCGGTTGTTATTGTTGTCTTTTTTAATGCTTTTTACAACTGTTTTCTCAGGAGGATCGCAAGCTTATGCAGCAACCTGGAATCTGACTGGAGATACCAACGTACACGACCCTTCATATATCAAAGAGGGGAACACACATTGGGTATTCAGCACGGGATCAGGTCTCCAAGTGATGTTCTCAAACGATGGAACTAACTATATTCGCTCCCTCCCGATTTATACCTCGAAACCCTCCTGGTGGAGCTCTTACGTTCCCAATCAAGAAGGGCTAGATGTATGGGCCCCAGAAATTTTCTACTATAACGGTACCTATTACCTCTATTATTCTATCTCCACATTCGGCTCAAGAGTGTCTGCTATTGGTTTAGTAACTACTAAATCGATCTCCGGGGGAAAATGGACGGACCAAGGTGTCGTTATCTCGTCTAATGACGCCTCCAATTATAACGCCATTGATCCTAACATTACGGCAGATGCTAACGGAAACCTATGGATGACCTTCGGTTCCTGGAGCAACGGGATTTACATTACCTCCATCAACAAAACAACCATGAAGCCAACGGGCAACTCGTATCGCATTGCGACTAAATCCGGGGGGATTGAAGGCTCCAGCATGGTTTACAATCCAAACACCGGATATTATTATCTATTCGTATCCATTGGCCAATGCTGCTCAGGCGTAAACAGCACCTATAAAATTGCAGTGGGACGCTCAACCAGCGTACTGGGGCCTTTCTATGCGAAGGACGGTACCGATATGAAAAATGGCGGGGCTACGGTCATCGATAGCGGCAACAGTTTTTGGGCGGGTCCTGGTGGACAGGATATATACGGAACCAACGTTATCGTCCGCCATGCTTACAGTGTCGCTGAGAATGGCGCACCCAAATTGTTAATCAGTGATCTCGAATGGGATTCTGCTGGCTGGCCTTACTATAATTAACGTCTAATCGAGAGTTGCCCCGAAGTCCTACTCTGTGATTTATGGGGCAGCTTCTTTTTACTGATAAACCTTCTACTCTCTCTTTCGATAGATACCTGGCGAGACACCATAACGCTCCCGAAACACCCTGTGAAAATAGGTGTAACTTCCAAACCCCGTCTCCTCTGCTATACGCTCTAAGGTGTAATTGGTATTGTCCATTAATCTCAGTGCCATCGCAAGCCGGATTTGCCCCGCATATTGCATAATAGAATAACCGAATTGGATCTTGAATAAATGTACAGCCCTTGTCACACTAATTCCAGCATGAGCAGCTACGTCCTTTAGTCTGATCTCTGAAGTAGCATGCTCCTCCACATAACTCTTCATTTTAAGTCCGTGTAGAAGCGAAGCCGAAGATGATGCAGGTGCCTCTTCCATAGCCCGATCTAACAACAAACATAAAGCTTTAAATAGTGCTTCAAGTATTTCAGGGCTACCCCCGTCTAGTCTTCTATTCTCCAGATCAAGCTGTTGCCATACACTTTGCAGCTTACCATCATCCGCAATTCTAACCTTTTTGGGTCGCTCACGCAGGTTCCACCAGTGGTCCACCCATTCCCCTGTACACATTACAAAATAGTCCACACTATGTCCCAAAGGACTTTTCTTTTCACCGATTCTCAGATCATATATATCGTAGGGCTTAAATAACAATAGATCCCCCGGCACTACGGCAGTCATTTCTCCATCGATGAGGACTTCACATTCCCCTTCTGCTTGCAGCCTGATGATATAGGTATCCAACCCACTGCGATATAGTTGCCGAAAAGGCTGAGTATGGCGGATAAATCCACACAGACTAATTTGAACGCTGTTTGTTTCCATCGCATATGCTCCTCATTCTATAATAGTCGATGACCAGATTGTTGAGGTTCTTAGCCATATAGTTTCTTCAAAGTGCAGTGAATCTCCTTCTATAATAAAGACAGAATTCATATGTAGGAGGTTATCAAGCATTATGAGTAAAACTATTCGCGTCATTCAAACCGCTAAAGAAACCACGGATCGTTTAACAGAAAAGGACCCTCTGATTTTCCTTCCCGATACGTCAGGAGTCGAATCAGAGCTAATCAATATCTATGATGATCTGGAGTATCAAGAAATTGAAGGCTTTGGTGGAGCTCTTACGGAGTCCTCTGCCGTTACTATCGCTAAGCTTAGTGCAGCTAAACAAAAAGAAATCATCGACGCTTATTTTCATCCTGAGCACGGCATTGGATATACCCTTTGCCGCTCACATATCCAAAGCTGCGACTTCTCACTGGGCAACTATGCTTATGTAGAGGAAGGCGATGCGGAGCTACGTTCGTTCGATATTTCCAGAGATCACGAGTCGGTTATCCCCCTCATAAAAAATGCTGCCGCAGCAGTAGGTGAAGATTTCCGTCTGTTCTCTTCCCCATGGAGTCCTCCAGCGTTCATGAAGACTAACGGGCAAATGAACGGAGGCGGAGCTCTTAAGCCTGAATATCGTAAGGCTTGGGCTAACATGTTCGTTAAATATATTGAGGCGTACACTGCAGAAGGGATTGATATCTGGGCTGTCAGTGTTCAGAATGAAGCCAAAGCTGTACAAAGATGGGATTCCTGCCTGTATACCGCCGAAGAAGAAAAGGATTTTGTGCGTGACTACTTGGGACCTGCTCTGGAACAAGCGGGCTTGGGCCATGTAAAGGTTATGATCTGGGATCATAATAAAGAACGGGTGTATGACCGTGCTAAGGTTGCTTTTGAAGATCAAGCAGCGTCCAAATACATATGGGGAATCTGCTTTCACTGGTATTCCGGTGATCACTTCGAAGCCCTCTCTGCCGTTCATGATCGTTTCCCAGATAAAAAGCTGTTCTTCAGCGAAGGCTGCCAAGAAGGTGGCGTTCATCTCGGCTCATGGAACACCGGTGAACGTTACGGACATGATATCATTGGCAATCTGAACAACTGGATGTCGAGCTGGACAGACTGGAACATTGTCTTGGATGAGCAAGGTGGACCTAACCATGTAGGAAATTACTGCGACGCTCCAATTATCGGAGATACCAAAAACGATGAAATTACTTTTGAGAGCTCTTTCTATTACATCGGGCACTTCAGTAAATATATTCGTCCGGGTGCTAAACGCATTGGTTTCTCTAAATATACAGATAAGCTTGAAACAACAGCTTTCCGCAACCCTGATGGCACTATTGCTGTTATCGTTATGAACCGCACAGAGCAAGAGCTTCCATTCACCTTGCGCTTCCATGACGAACTGGCTGAGAACATGATTCCGGCTCATGCCATTCAAACCCTGCTAATTAAGTAGCAGCTGTTCATTTCTAATAAAAAGAGGTTCTCTTTATGCCAGCGCACAGAGAGAACCTCCTTTTTTATTAAATTAAAAGAAATAGTGCTTAAAGCCTTGCTGATAGTATTTCGCATAACGCTCCATACAGTGTATGTTCAAGATCCAACGAGGCAAGAGAAGCCAGGGCCGCCATCGGCGTTACTGCTGCTTTGACTACATGGTAAATTTGTTCTTTCAATTGGAAAAGAATTTGCGCACGGTTCAGAAGGCTGAACACCTCATCATCTACAGAATTCACCGCAATCCGGGCATCTGTGAACGTTACCTCCAAGGAATGCTCTACCGCTTGATCCGAGATCATGATCGTAAGCGTATGTGTTGCCTCATCATAGTCTATGTTTGCTTCGATTTCTGTGCCGCCAGCGAATACCTGTACCTTCGTATCAGCAAAACCGACAAAGGACAACTTCCATGATCGCCGCTCAGGCACAACCTTTGTATTTCCCTGAGCAGAGAGAATCTTGAAGCTGGCTTTATCCCCCATTTCCAGGATCATTTCTGTATCGCACCATTGATCATCCTGATCCTCCGCAGTATCCCCCTCATCCTCCCAGAGATGAAAATGACCCCTTCCTCCCGCAAACACACGGACCTCCATATGCCTCGGATTATCCACTGAAGACGTATATTGCGTCAGATCTGCCATGGGCACAATAGCACCTGCTTTAGCTAATACAGGGATATTTTCTAGATTGCGATAGAGAGAAAGCTTTCTGCCACCGTCGTACACTCTTCCGTTAAAAAAATCTATCCAAACCCCTTCTGGTAACCAAGCCTTAAATTCGGCAACGCCTACCTTTGGGTTGACCGGCTGTGTAATCGGACAGGCAATAAGTTCCGTTCCGAAATAATATTCATTGGGCACTTCATAGGCTTCATTCGACAACGCATGATGATAATACATCGGTCGGATTAGCGGAAGACTATCGCGGCTGGCGTAGCGATTCATGGTGTACAGATAGGGAAGTAAACTATGCCGCAAGCGCAGGCAATCCTTTATCACATCTTCCGCAATCTTATTGAATCGCCATGGCTCCTTGCTGTTAAAGGCACTAGCAGAACTATGTAACCGCAGAATAGGCGAAAACACACCGAATTGCACCCAGCGCATTGCCAACTCATCGTCTAAATAACCATTCATATGGCCCCCGATATCATGGCTCCACCAACCATATCCCACGTTAGCGGCGTTGGCTGTGAAGTATGGCTGGAAATCCAGCGACTCCCAAGTGACAATGGTATCTCCAGAGAAGCCCACAGGATAACGATGGCTGCCAAGACCTGCATAACGGGAAAAAGTAATCTGCCGGTTGCCTCTCCGGCCGCTATCCAGATAGTGATAATGGTTCAGCATCCAAAGCGGATCTAGTCCCGGTACTTTAGTCACTCCACCCTGCTGCCAATCAATCCACCAGAAATCCACACCTTCATTTTCTAGCGGATGATGCAGAAACTTAAAGTATGCTCGCAAAAAATTCGGATCCGTGATATCAAATTCCACAGCATCCCCTTTTTCCGGGTCCATACCCATCTCCGCAGCAATGGCAAGATAAGGATCTTCAAACGCCCGTACACCGTCTGCTGGATGTACGTTGAGCGTTACTCGAAGTCCTTTTTCATGCAGCCATGCCAAAAATCTTTGAGGCTCCGGGAACAATTCCCGGTTCCAGGTATAACCCGTCCAACCACTGCCGTACTGCGGATCAATATCGACGAGATGCCAATCCATATCTATAACAGCGACGGAAAACGGAATTCGCTCGAGCTCAAACCGCTCCATTAGCGCTTTGTATTCTTCTTCTGAATATCGGTAATAACGGCTCCACCAGTTGCCAAGGGCATAACGTGGCAATAGGGGCGTACGACCGCAAAGGTGATAGAAATCCTTCAAGCAGTGCAAATAATCATGACCGTATCCAAAAAAATAAACATCGAGGCCAGCCAACGCCCGTAGCTCTACCCGTCCATCCTCTTCCAGTACTAGGGAGGTGCTATCATCAACTAACGTATACCCGGCACGTGAGAGTAGTCCGTGCTCCAGCGGAATGGCACCATCTGCATTATCCAGTGTACGTGCTGTCCCTCCCAAATCTTGGACTGTATCTCCATAATTCCAGACACTCATTAAATGACCCGCTTCGTTTCTCACCCGAATACTGAGACCATGCCGGGAGAAAGGCTGTTTGTCATAAGTTAAATGCAGGCGCTTCGTAATCAACTCAAGTTTATTCCCCAGATCCATTACGCGGAACTCTGGAACCGGAAAATTGCGATTCACAACGGTCTGTGACGCCCGATCTTCGAAATATCCTTCCTCACTATATTCCATCCGGATAAGCTCCGGAGTTAAGACAGTGAACCGATAGCACTCCCCCTGAATAATCGCGTCAGCATTACTGCCTGGTTCAGAACGCAGCTTTAATTGGGTCGCCAAAGGGGTTGGCTCTTTCATCGTATTTCCCATCAAGTAAAAACCCCATTTCTTGTTATTCAACGCCGATATAACGGCTGAAAGCATCTGTCCGAATTTTCACCATCTTTTCGAGGCCCATCCCCCGCAGCTGCTTCACATAGTCATCCCACTGCTCGTCAATATCACCTGAGATTATAAATTGAGCACGCATTGTATTGACGTAACTATCAATATCGGTGGTCAAGGTCGGCAGCTCCTGAAACTCTTCTGCAGTGTACATTACGTTAGGGAAAGGTGGTGTTGTGTAGTCACTTCCCAGCTTATCGAGTTGTAGCTTCAGCCCATCTCCGGTTTTGGGATTTAGAAAGATGGTCTTTTCAAAAGCTGGGCTCACATATTTCGGCCCGAAATCCCGGAGTGACTGTTCCCAATACCAAGCATCTGCACTGGTGCCGGTTGGAGGGTCCATCAATGTATACGTACCGTTGTCATTTTTCTTAATCACCGTTCCAATGGCACCCCAGAAATTCTGAATGCTGGCTTCATTGGTATAGAACTGATCCGCCCAGCGTGCTGCAATTTCTGGATACTTGCAGGATATGGTGATCAACAGCTCGTTGCGTTCCAGATTCATCCCATACGGGTTCCCAACGGTGTAGCGCTTCCCGTCTGGTCCAGCAATTGGCGGAATGGTCACATATTGATCACTCCATTTGCCAAACATAGCGTCTGGCGTCCACTGATAAGAGAAGCCTACGATTGGGGCATCCGGATTTAGAAACTTTGCCGATCTCATCGTTTCGTCTTGAGTGAATACTTCTTTATCGAGTAATCCGTCTTTAAATAATTTGCTCTCCCATTTGAGCCCTTCTTTGTACTCTTCTGAAATCGGGTAATAAACCGCATTTCCGTCCTTGACCACCATGAAGTTATTATTCAAATCTGCGATTCCGAAGGGACTGATTAGATCATTACTTAATTCGATAAAAGGAATCTCATCCTGTTTTCCGTTTCCATTCGGATCTTGTTCTTTGAATGCTTTTAGCACGTTATAAAGATCGTCTATCGTATCCGGTACCTTCAAACCCAATTTGTCCAGCCAGGTTTTGTTAATCACAGGCTGACGTGAGCTTTTAGGACGTGAGGGTAATCTTGCAGGCAGCGAGTAGATTTTCCCGTCAGGAAAGGTGCTGATTTTTTTCATTTCCGGTGTTTCTTCCATAGCTGCTTTGAGATTAGGCATGTTGTGCTCAATATAGTCATCTAACGGCCGAAATAAGCTTAAATTATTGACGATATCCGCATCTCCGAAGGTCTGACTCCCTAAAATGATATCTGGAAGTGTGCCGCTGGCCAGCATAATAGACTTCCGTTCACTCCAATCATTGGAGGACATCACCTGCCACTCGATTTTGACATTCGTGTTCTTCTCCAAATCCTTGAGCCATTGATTCTCGGTAAAAGAATCTCCCATGCTGACCCACCGGACAGTGAGTACTTTCAGCGTCACAGGCTTATCCACTATCGGCAATCCTTCTTTGTTAAATTCACCCGGTTCAGTTTCAACAGAATTAATCCCACTGTTCCCTTTACAAGCTGTAAGGCTAGCAAGCAACGTTGTCACTAAAAGAATGACGGTGATTGTTCTATATATCCTGTTTTTTTGTTGCTTTTTCATAACGTTCTTGCTCCCTTACGAATGTTAGTAGAATAGCTGAATGTACTATTCCTTCACTGCGCCGATCATTACCCCTTGGTTAAAGTATTTTTGTACAAAAGGGTACACGCACATGATCGGAACCGTTGCCACGATAATAACAGAATACCGCATCATATTGGCGAGTCGTAGTGCGATTTGCGCAGCTTCCCCGGTTCCCATCCCCGACTGCATCTGATTGGTGATCAGAATATTTCGCAGGATCAGCTGCAAAGGATACATATTAGGATTTTTCAGATAGATCAAAGCATTAAAATATGAATTCCAGTAACCAACGGCGATCCATAGACCCAGCACGGCAATAATCGCCTTCGACAGTGGTAAAACGATCTGTAGAAAATAACGAAGATTTCCACAACCATCGATCTGTGCAGCTTCCCATAAATCTCCCGGAATACTCGACTGAAAAAAGGTGCGGGCAACGATTATGTTAAACACCCCAACGGAGAAAGGCAGTACCATCACCAGAAATGTATCGTACAGATGGAAATCACGGATCGTTAGAAAAGTCGGAATTAACCCCCCATTAAAAAACATCGTAAAGATGAAAAACAGGGAAAGATATTTTCGTCCCACAAGATCCTTTCTGGACAACGCATAGGCCGCAGAAATATTTACAATTAAACCGATTGCCGTCCCTACCACCGTATACATGACGGTATTCCAGTAACCGATCCAAATATTTTCATGACGCAGCAGCTCTTTGTAACCATCGAAGGTGAACCCTTTAGGAAATAACCAAACCTGCCCCCCCGCCACCGCGGAAGGATCACTGAACGAAGCAATGACGATAAAATACAGCGGATAGATTAAGATAACTAGAAAAATTGCTGATATAACATACATCACTATTTCCATTATAGTATCCGAAGAACGATTCTTCTTTATTTTCCCCACATTCCCTTTAGTAACTGTCTCTAAACCTCCCATTTCAATTCTCCTCCCTTCTACCACAAGCTATTTTCGCTTAGTTTTTTAGATATCTGATTGACCATGATCAATAAAATAAAATTAATAACGGTGTTGAATAGGTTGATCGCCGAGGAAAAGCTGTATTGACTGCTGAGCAAGCCAATTTTGTAGACATAAGTAGAAAGAATTTCACTTGAAGTGATGTTCAAGTCATTTTGCATTAGGTACACTTTTTCAAAGCCAACCCCAAGCAGTCCTCCGACCCGCAAAATAAGCAGGGTTATCGCTGTTGGCATCAGCATCGGAATATCGATATAACGAATTTTATGCATCCGGCTTGCTCCGTCTACGGTTGCCGCCTCGTACAAGCTAGGATCAACTGCGGAGAGCGCAGCGATAAAGATAATGCTGTCCCAGCCGACATGCTGCCACACATCCGACCAAACATATACACTGCTGAATAATCCAGCGGAGCCAATCAGATCAGGAGCCTCTTTACCAAAAAGACTATATATATTGCCCAGCAGTCCGGTGCTAGGTGAGAACAAAATCATCATTAAACCCACCATTACTACCGTGGAGATAAAGTGCGGCATATAAGACACCGTCTGGAAAAAACGTCTAAACCGGTTAGGTCTCATCTGGTTAACCATCAACGCCAGTATAATTGGAATCGGAAAGGTAATCAGACTGTACACACTGATGATCAATGTGTTTTTAATCGTTGATGAAAATTGATAGGAATGAAAGAATTTCTCGAAGTATTTGAATCCAGCCCATGGGCTGCCCCCAATTCCCAACGCAGGGCTATAATCCTTGAAGGCAATCAGCACCCCGTACATTGGCTTGTACGCGAATAATAACGTCAGAACTACAGCAGGAAAAAGCAATAGATAGAGACCCCAATTTTGTTTGATTTGTCCGAATTTCCGCCCGAAATGAAGTGGACCAGATTTCATGACATCCCCTCCTTATTTAAAATAGAGAATGCTACCCCACAGCTATCCTGTAGGGCAGCACCTTTTTCGAAAGACGAATAGGTTATTTCACGTTCATATAACGGGTGTAAGCATCCGTGCGAATCTTAACTAACTTTTCAAGTCCCATTTTATTAAGCTTGCTCACATAAGCATCCCAGCCCTCGTCAATTCCGCCTTTGCTAATAAATTGCGCCCGCATAGTATTCACATAGCTGTCGATATCCGTAGTCAAGGTTGGCAGCTCCTCGAACTCCTCAGAAGTGTACATTACGTTAGGGAAAGGTGTTGTTACATATTCACTGCCCAGCTTATCCAGTTGCAGCTTCAGTCCATCTCCACTTTCAGGGTTCAGGACGATTTTCGATTCAAAGGAAGGACTCACATATTTCGGTCCAAAATCACGTAAGGATTGATCCCAATACCAAGCATCTGCGCTGGTTCCAGCAGGTGGATCCATCAATGTATAAGTGCTATCATCGTTTTTCTTAATAACCGTTCCAATTGCACCCCAGAAATTCTGAATACTCGCTTCGTCAGTGTAGAACTGATCTGCCCAACGTGCAGCAACCTCAGGATATTTGCAGGATGTGGTGATCAGCAGCTCATTACGGTTAAGATTCATCCCAATCGGATTCCCGATCGTATAACGTTTACCATCTGGTCCGGCAATCGGTGGAATCGTCACATATTGATCGCTCCATTTTCCAAACACGGCGTCTGGAGTCCACTGGTACGTAAAGCCTACAATTGGAGCATCCGGATTCTGGAACTTAGCCGATCTCATCGTATCGTCCTGAGTGAATACCTCTTTATCTAGCAAGCCTTCCGCATACAATTTATTTTCCCATTTGAGACCTTCTTTGAACTCCTCTGAAACAGGGAAATATATCGCTTTTCCGTCCTTGATGATCATATTATTGTTATTCAAATCGGCAATTCCGAAAGGACTGATCAAGTCATTACCAATTTCAATAAAAGGAATCTCATCTTGTTTTCCATTACCATTCGGATCTTGTTCTTTAAAAGCTTTGAGCACGTTATAAAGCTCATCAATCGTTTCAGGCACCTTCAAGCCCAATTTGTCCAGCCAGGTCTTGTTAATCACAGGCTGACGTGAGCTTTTTGGACGTGCAGGAAGTCTTGTTGGCAGTGAGTAGATTTTCCCGTCAGGAAATGTGCTGATTTTTTTCATTTCTGGGGTTTCTTCCATAGCTGCTTTGAGATTAGGCATATTTTGCTCAATATAATCATCAAGCGGCCGGAAAAAGCTTAGATTATTTACGATATCGGCATCCCCAAAGGTTTGATTTCCCAAGACGATATCCGGAAGCGTGCCACTCGCCAGCATAATCGACTTCTGCTCACCCCAATCATTGGAGGACATCACTTGCCAATCGATTTTGACATTCGTATTTTTCTCCAGATCCTTCAGCCATTGGTTTTGCGTAAAGGTGTCCCCCATACTCCCCCAACGGACAGTCAGCACTTTAAGTGTTACAGGCTCATTCACAATCGGCAGACCTTCTTTGTTATAGCTGCTCGTTTCATTTGTCGCTGCATTATTCCCGTTGTTACCGCCGCAGCCAGCAATTCCAAATACCATCGCAGCCGCCAGCAGACCCACAGTCCATTTCTTTGCAGTTTTTTTCTTACTGTGTTGACTCATCTCTTAATCCCCCATTTCAATTTATCAAAATGCATCTGAATAGCTTTATAATAACTTCTTATTTTTTCGTATTCCGGACACATTAAGACGGTTATCCAGACCTTTGAATTCGCTTACAAAAAATGCAAAAGCTAAATGCTCTACTTGGGGAGATTTAATAACAGTATCCCGACTTCTGTATGTGCTATCCGGACTTTGAGGGAAATCGCTAGCGAGTTCTTATGTTTTTTTCACGCAGAGGTTTTATAATGACTTTATGATCAAAAAAACAGCGAAACACAAAACCTACCCCATTCGCCATTATATAAAAGTCATGATGTTGGTTTCATTCACAGTCCTTATTCTGGATTTAGGAATCAGCATCGCTTCCATTTCCATCGTTAAGCAGCAGTCCACTCGAAATTTGCAGGATACTGCGGCGCTTTACATCAATCGTATTAATCATGATTTTGCCTACATTAATCACTATATGGGCTGGACGCTTGGGAACGATGAGAGCTTACTAACGATGAATACTTACGGGGTCAACAGTATCGAGTTCTTAAAGGCAAATGATAATCTGTTCAAACGCTTTACCGAGCTGCAAAAAAACTACGGGCATGAGTATAACTTCTTCTACTATTTGAAAAATGAGACCTATTTTTTGAATTGCGCACCGATCAGCGTAACCTATACGGATTACAGGGAGCTGAAAAAGAAGATTATTTCTTATATTGATGATAAGGAGATGTACGAGAAGTTTTATTCCAAATGGACGCCTATTCTAGTAAACAACCATTATTATGTGATTAATATCGTGCCCTATTACAATCGCTATTTAATTGGACTGATCTCCGCAGATAATCTGATCCGGCCGCTACGCCAAATTAATCTTGGCGCCAATGGTTATGTTTCTCTAGTAGATGAGAATGAACAGCCTTTAACTAGTCCGATCTCCAATAGCGGAAAGCTAATAACGGAAAATGGGGGATTCTCTAATCTTTTGCAATCGCGTACAACAATCAACAGTGCATTCTCAGACACCACCTTCAGCACCAAAATGGTCATTAAATATGGCATATTCGAAAAAATCATGATTGCCCAGCTGCTTATTATGTTATTGTTCTTCATTGTGACCTCCACGTTATGCATTGTTCTGCTCTTTTTCAAAAAAAGAGTGTTAGGTCCGATTCAAAGCTTCTCCGATAACCTTGCTTTCATTAATGAGTCTGGGCAACCCGCAGATTTCAGAAGCAGTGAGATTATAGAGCTGGAACAGGCAAACACTCAGTTTAAAGGCTTGGTTGAACAAATCAAAACCTTTAAAATCGCTATGTACGAGCAGGAACTGGAGAAACAAAGAATACAGCTGGACTATATGAAGCTACAGATTAAACCACACTTTTTCTTAAACTGTCTGACTAGCATCTATAGCATGGCGCAAATTCATATGTATAAAGAAATTGAAAATATGACGTTGTCTACCTCTAAGTATTTCCGTTACATTTTTCAGAATGGCGAGAATTTTGTCCGGTTGGAGGATGAAATCGAGCATGTCCGAACCTACTTGGAGATTCAAAAGCAACGTTATCAGGACGCATTTATTTATTACATCGAACAAGAGGATCAGGCAGGCAGTGTGGAAATTCCACCGTTAGTGCTGCAAACCTTTATCGAAAATTCAATTAAATATGCGATTTCACGCGAACATGAAGCCGAAATCAGACTTACAGTACAACGATTACAGATGGAGCAGGAAGAAGAAATGCTCGTTATCCAGCTCACCGACACCGGTCCCGGTTTTCCACCTCAAGTGTTAGAGAAACTTAATCTTGGAGAGCCCTTGGATCAAAGTAAAGGTACACAAATCGGCATTATGAATACGCTTAAAAGACTAGAGTACCTATATTTAAAAAGAGCAACCGTTACCTTCTCCAATTTGGAGGGCGGCGGCGCTAGTGTAATCTTATATCTTCCGAAGCTTCCTAATAAATCTAAATGAATGGAGAGCAAACTATGAATGTACTGCTTGTTGATGATGACTTTTATGTTATTGCCGCATTGCAAAAGAAAATTGATTGGGAATCACTACACATTGATACTGTTTATACGGCTAATAATGTCGCTCAAGCACGTGAAATAATAGAAAAGCATTCTGTTCAAATTCTGATTTCAGATATTGAAATGCCACAGGGCAGCGGACTGGAATTACTAGCATGGATTCGCGAGGGAAATTATAGTATTCAGACTATTCTTCTTACCAATTATGCAGATTTCAACTATGCGCAGAAAGCAATCGAATTGCAGAGCTTTGAATATTTCCTTAAGCCCATTGAATTTGACAAGCTGATGTTGATCATCCATAAGGCGGTTACCCAAGCAAAAGAGCAGCAAAAAAACGAAAAAGCCATTCAGGGCGGTTACTTTTGGCAAAAAAATCAGGCGAAGATTCTTGAGCATTTTTGGCGGAAGTTAGTTAGTGGCAGTACATCATTTCCGATTAAATTGTCAGACATCACACATGCCATTGAAGAACAAAACCTCTCCTATCAAATGAGTGATACCCTACAGCCTTTGATATTTAACTTATTCCCTTACAATGGCAGTATGGGAAAAGAAGAAAAGGATCTGTTTGATTTTGCCCTGCTAAATGTATTGTACGAATTGTTTCAGCACCCTTGTTTTACCATCGAAAGCATTCTGGAATACAAAGATTATAACTGGATCGCCATATTAAAATGGAACCAGGCTCCAGATACGCAACTGCTTGAAGCATTATGTGCTTCTTTTATTCAAAAGGCGAATCCTTATTTAAAATGTGATGTCTGCTGCAATATTGGTTTAAACGATAAACTGAGTAATGTGGGGAATGTTCTAAAACAATCCCTGACTATGGATGAAGAAATTACGAGATGCAGAAATCAGACCTTTTTGGTGGAGGCTTATCTGCATCAAAATAAACCGGGCTATACACCACCGGATCTTGCCTATTTGGAAGAACTGCTGAATCAGAATAAATTCACTGCTTTTCTTGAAGAAGTTACACAATATTTAAAGGTCATGCTTAACAATAGAACACTTGAGACCTCTGTCCTTAGCTTGTTCCGTTTAGATGTAGTACAGCTAGTCTATTCATTTCTCAACCTGAAAGGGATAAGATCACACAAATTATACTCTGGCAAAACTAATGATAAATTATCTATGCACTCTTTGGATTCAATCGAGGATATGGAAGAATATCTTAAATACCTTGTCACTACAGCCATGAAATATCGTGACTTTGCTGCCCAGCCTAAGTCCGTCGCAGAAGAAATCAAACAATACATTCATTCACATTACGGCGATGACCTGACCCGAAATGATTTGGCTGAAATTGTCTATCTCAATCCTGATTACCTGGCAAGGATATTCAAACGAGAAACTGGGGTTTCATTAGGCAGTTATGTCATCCACGTCCGAATCGCGGCTGCGAAACATTTATTGGAAACCACAAATATGTCTGTATATACCGTCGCGAACAAAGTTGGCTATAGCAACTACTCCTATTTCTCCAAGCTTTTCAAACAAGAGGTAGGTCTCCCTCCAAACGATTATAAAAAGGAACAACAATACAATCCAGCTTACTAAAAGAGGGTAACCCAGCATCTAGTTCATGGATGCTGGGTTACCCTCTTTGGGATATCTTCTGCATATTAATTACTGTCTACCTTTACTCCTACGCTGCTGATAATGATCCACCTACGAGCTTACTCTTGCGCCCAGTAATCATCTGCCACTCCTTTACTCCTACGCTGCCGGGAATCTTACACCCCTGACTTTACTCTTACATCCAGTAACCATCCACCATGTCCCCCTGCTTCCGGACCCAGATGACGCTATTTGCGCATTTATCGCCTTTTGAGCACAGTTTCGGACTCCAGTGCAACTATTACTGTGATATTGCTCCAAATCGAGTGTGTTTCAGGTCAATAGCGACTATGCGGTCCGTTAGAATTCCAAATGTGGCATAAAGCAGCGTTTAAGGTCAGCTGAGTCCGATAGCTACTTCGTACGCGGAAATCTAATCGAATCTGCGAAGCTTGCCGGGGATCACGGGAAGGTTCCCCACCGCCAGTAATCTTGCAAGCTCCAAAAAACACATAAATGCCCCAGCAGTCATAATCAGAACGGCTGGGGCATCTCTTTTACTAAATTAAGCCTGAAGCGTTACATATTTATCGCCAAGCAGATTTTTGAAATAGGTGCGATTATATAACATACTAGGATGGGATGGATAAAAACTCAACGCCGTTTCATTGTGATGATTCGCCTTCTCGTGTTGGCCGAGACGATCATAACAGAGTGCCAATTGAAGATGCGGCAGCCAGGTATAAAAGATCCCATTCTTCATCCCCATCGAATCGTAATCCCGCGGTAGTTGAATCGCTAGCTCATACCAGTATGCGGCTGGTTGCAACTGGCCTTTTTCCAGCAGAAGTGCCCCCAGTCGGCAACAAAACTCTGAACGTGGTTTATCATACTGCAAGGTTTTACATAACGCTTCAAAAGCACCTTCTTTATCCCCCAGCCGTTCCCGGCATTCGGCAAGCTTTAGGCAAGCCTGGAAATTATCTTCAATCCAGCCCTGCCTACCCGCTAAAAAAATCTCATAGTATTTGCAAGCCTCTTCATTAATAGCATGATCTCTTAATTCATTCGCATAATAATACTGGTCTCTCGGCGAAAACACTTCACCCTGTGCAACTCGTTTTTGATAAATCCGCAAATTACGATCTGTGTATTCCTTATCCTTCTCATGTGTGATGCAGACATCACTACTAAAAGAAGGACCACTTACCTCTAAATACTCATGAACAGGCCCGATCCACTGAAAGTTGCAGCTGCGCCGAACCAGCCTGTTGCGGCGTAAACTAGCTGTGACATTTCCCGCTTCGTCAAAAGCCAGATTATATTGCATGTTCACACTGTGAATATGTCCCGGCAGGATTTCTTTTAGTTTTTTAAAAAGAATCTGATCCTCTTCCTTTATATAATCATCCGCATCAAGCCACAAAATGTATTCCTGAGTAGCTTTGCTAAAGGCAAAATTACGTGCGGCACTAAAATTATCAATCCATTCGAAATCATAAATTACAGCTCCGAAGGACAACGCAATCTCTTTCGTTTTATCCGTCGAGCCTGTATCCACGATAACAATTTCATCTACGAGACTTGCAATGGTAGATAAACATCGGTGCAAGCTTTTTTCTTCATTTCGTACTATCATACATAAACTAATCGTAACCATACTCGCCCTCCTACACGCTTTGTTTGAAATTCTTTCTATATTGATATGCAGGGTTTAAGAAACGGACTCCCGCTCTATCCCGCCCGATCATGAAGAACTTCAGAAATATAAAGGTTATGTAAGAAACTTTCCACTCCATTCTTAGGTCTATATAAGTAAGATCAAAGGAGGTACTGCATATATGAAATCCACACGAAGAGGTGTTAGAAACAGCTGGATCTTAACTTCAATATTGTGCGTCGTAATTGTACTAGTGCTGCTGATTGGATATAAAGGGCTCGACTGGGGAACGCCCACCACACCACCCCCGTCCACCAACGCACAAACTAATAATGAAGCAGATAACGAACCCAGCTCCACTCAAAAAATGCTCGAATTTCCTAGCAGTGATCCCGATAATGGGCAGGTCATCATTCCACTGCATACCACGCTCGCGCAGCTAAATATTGATAGTGGCAGCGAATATGTAAACACAGAAATCCCCCCCATACCTGAAATGACCTTTGCTTTATCTCAAGACATGAAAAACCAAGTAGAAGCAACGCTGGTCTACCGCCCTGATATCGGTGGAGGTTATCTTCTACTCGCTCCTGCCGGATGGCAGGCTACCGCGGTTGTCGGCGCTAACGGTTCTTATGGAGTTACCTTTCAGGATCCGAACCATCCGGAACAAAACATGAACTATTCAGATACGGCTTGGACTTGTATAGGCTGTGCTATCACTGCAATCGGAGCCTATTTCCCGGAAAAAGCCGAATGGGCTGACGCGTTGGGATTTACCATTAATAATCCGCTTAAGTTTAGCGAACAGCATATTTTAGGTACTGCAGGAGCTGAAGCCAGAACGGTCAGATATACGCTTCAAGCAGACGCGAATGGCTATCAGGACGAGGGTGCTGCCTATTACGATAAGGGAGAATGGGGTTATTTATTCCGCAGTATCGGAATACATCAAGCTCAAACATCCCCACAGCAGGAAGTAGTGGAGACCCTCATGAAGTTCTTTACAGATAATCATGGACCGCTCTTCATTGCTGACCCAAACGCAGAGAAGCTGGACTAAGGGTGGGAATTTTTAGAGGAAGGTATTTTCAACCTTGCTCTTGCTTTTAGAAAGACGTAGGTGCTATTTTTTGTTATAATCAATGCAATGCGTTGTTTATGAATTCAGACATATATAAAGGGGACGTAACCATGACTCAAATTATTAAAACTCTAACTATTGCAGGCAGCGACTCCAGTGGTGGCGCAGGCATCCAAGCGGATCTAAAAACATTTGAAGAGTATGGTACCTACGGCTTTAGTGCCTTGACCACTATCGTTACTATGGACCCGGACAACGGCTGGCACCATAATGTTTATCCAATTGATGCCTCCATTGTTGCTGAGCAGTTAAAAACTATTTTCGCTGGTGGCCCGGTTAATGCCATGAAGACAGGTATGCTTGGAAGTGTTGAAATTGTGCGCGTTGCAGAGCAAGCGATCAAAGAAAATCTTCAGACTAATGTAGTTATTGATCCAGTTATGGTGTGCAAGGGTGAAGATGAAGTCTTGAACCCTGACAGCGCTGAGGCTATTCGTGACTTATTGCTACCACTAGCAACTGTGGTCACCCCAAACTTGTTTGAAGCAGGTGTTCTTTCAGGTCTTGGCAAACTTACTACCCTTGAGGAAATGAAAGAAGCTGCCCGTCTGATTCATAAGCTCGGTGCACGTAATGTCGTGGTTAAAGGCGGCAAAGCACTCGGCGGCGATCAAGCGATTGATATCTTCTACGACGGTTCTGAGTACACTGTATTCCAAACAGCCAAAATCGAACCCGCTCACAATCACGGGGCTGGATGTACTTTTGCCGCAGCAATTACAGGCGGTCTAGCTAATGGATTAACGGTTCATGAGGCTGTTGCAAAAGCTAAAGATTTTGTCTCCGCAGCCATTCGTAATGGATTTGCGTTTAATGAATATGTGGGTCCTGTATTTCACGGTGGTTACCGTTTAGAACGTTAGAACTCGCAATCCAATTCACAAAAAATAAATGGCAGTCCAGACGCTGAACTTCAGCTCTGGACTGCCATTTTTATTTACTATTATTGAAAATCCGTAAATTCAAAACTTTGCTTACCGAACATAGATTTTTTATACGATTATTTTCATAAAAAAAGCACCCGAATCAAGATTCGAATGCTTCTGAGCTACGTCCAGCAATTATTTTATCAAAATGGATAAAGCACTTTTTGACGCCAAACGGAAAGATAATTCATCCGCTCCCGGCAAGTTCAAAGCCACATTCTCAGCCTTTTCGCTATCGTTGAACAGAACAACTGCAATAGAGTTATCTGTATTCTTAAAAGCTACTGAGCGAATCACTTCTTGATTGGTGGAGGCGTCAATACGCACAGCCTTCGGACGAATAAATTTACTGAAATGGGCCAGCGCATAATAGTCGAGCGTATACGTAAGCTCCTTGGTCTCTTGGTTGACTGTCACAACACCACGACAAGTACTTTTGCCAAAACCCGGTACGGTTGGGCCGTTCTTTTCATCTAAGGCCATATTCCATAACACAAAGGATTTACTATGATTTCTAAGAATATCAATCCCTGTTCTCATTACATTGGAGAAGGCTTGTTCAAACGGAGGAATCCATTCTCCACCAGAACCTTCTGTAAAATGCACTTCTTTATCAGCATAAGCTTTCAGAACCTCTGATTGCGCTGATGCATTGCCACCATACCAGTGCCAAGCTACACCATCTACTTCATCTTTTGCATAATCGAGCACGGTTAACGGATAATCTGGACGATCCCAGTTGTGGTCGTAGCAGAGAATTTTTGTAGCGATGTTGTGCTTAACAAAGCTAGGCTTCAGGTAGTTTTTAATGAAATCTTTTTGCGCCTCAGGCAACATTAACATACTAGGGTAGTGTTTGGGTTCAAATAAAGGCTCGTTCTGTGGTGTTACAGCATAAGTTGGCAATCTGTGCCCTTCAAAAGCTTGAATATATCGAACAAAATAATCGGCATAAGCCTGATAATATTCTTGTTTAAGTTCTCCAGCAATCATCGATCCGCTAGTCTTCATCCAACCTGGTGCACTCCATGGAGAAGCCATCAGTTTGATCTCAGGGTTAATTTCCAGAGCTTGTTGCAACAAAGGGATAATGTCTGCTTCATCATGTGCGATAGAGAAGTGGGTTAATTCCGTATCCGTTTCCTGTGCAGGTCTATCATCATAGCTATAAATATCTCTAGCATAATCCGATGCCCCCATTGGATTTCTTAATACGGACAAACCAATTCCATCTTGTGCGTCAAAAAGCTTGCTCATGACTTCCTTTTTCTGTTCGTTGTCCAGGACTTGATTAATCAAATAAGCGGATGAATCCGTAAAAGATGCTCCAAAGCCATCCATTTCCTGAAAGGTTTGATTCTCGTCAATAGTTACAGTAGTGGTCGCCTCTGCGTCAGCAATTGGAGTTAATTGTTGCAGACTTTGCTCTACAAACAATGTATTCTCCCCGGTGGATTGATAAATTTTAAGCTCTGGCATGTTGTTTCCCTCCATCTTTCTATGAAGAGGCCCCAGTGAAGGGGCCACATTCTATTTTCTAACTTATTTAAGGCCTAATTTTTCTTTGTTGTTTTTCATTTTTTCAGAACGAACTTCTACAATCTTATCCCAGTTGTTATCATTTAAAAATGTTTTGTAAGCAGCTAAGGTGCTGTCGAATGTAGCATCGTCTTTAGCGCGGATCATACTTACAAGCGTAGTGTTCCAAGTAGTATCAATTGCAGTAAGACTGCGAGCTTCAGGCGTTCCTTGAGCCGGGTTAATGTTTTCAAGAATAAAGTGTGGTTTCAGCTTTCCTTTGCCCCACTCTTGCATTTGTTTAATGGAATCTGCGAATGCGTCGTTACTTAGCGCCTTATCACGGTCATGTCCAAAGAACATAAATTCACCCATCCGGTAATCCTTTTTGAATTTATCGGCATTATTTAATTGCAGGTCTTTGATTTCAGGCAAGAATTCAATTTTACCGCTGTCGTTAACTTTATAGGTTTCTCCTTCAATACCGTAGTTCATGAGCTTTTGTCCTTCGTCGCTGAGCAAATAAGTGTAAATTTGAATCGCTTTGGCAGGGTCCTTAGCCTTTTTAGTAACATAGCTAATCATCCAACCTGTAATTCCTGATTGATTCAACGTTGGTTCATGTCCAACAGTACTTTGTGGGCCATCAATAGCGATATATTCCTTGCCTGGATTTTCTGTCATGAAGATTTGCAGGTTACCACTTTGTTGCGGTGTTCCATCCAAAAGTATTGTTGCATATTTACCGGATTTCACTTTTTCTTCAAAGGCAGTACCGTCATCAGCAAAGCTGTCATCACTGATGTCACCATTTCTGTAGACTTCATTTAACGTTTTCAACCACGTCAAGTAATCCTCATCCAGGTTACGGTTGTAGAATTCGCCATTTTCAGTTTCCATCGGCACTCCGATGAAGTCCTCCAATACATCTCCCAAAGAACCAGTGCCTGAACCAATGGAGTTAAAACCAAAAGGAATCATGTCCGGGAATTGCTTTTTGATTTGTTGCATTACACTCTTGAATTCTTCAGGAGTTCCAAAGCTTGGTTTTCCAATGGCCTCGTAAACATCCTTGCGGATGACAAAGGCTGTTTTGGCAGGGATGTTACCGCTATCATAATCGTTTTGCGTATTGGAATAGTTAGGGTATCCATAGGTCTTGCCATCAGCTAACTGGAACCAGTTCATCGTATCTTTTTCTGCAACTTTATTGAAATAAGGATCATATTTATCTGCCAGATCATTCAAAGGCAATGCCCATGTAGCAGCTTTTTGTACGACTGGAGAGTTGGAATCAAAAATAGTCAACAGGTCTGGCATTTCACCGCCGGCAAAAATCGTATTTAGCTTAGTGTCATCGCCTGTAATGAATTTAATGTTGATGTTTAAATCCTCTTTAATTTTCTTGGTGACAAGGTCTTTTCCGAAATCAGTATTCCACCAGTCTGCATTCACGTACCAAGTCAGATCTGTTGTCTCTTTTTTTGTATCCAGCTTCCATGCCGGTGTTTCCGGATCTATAGTATAACGGCCTTCAATGGAGCTTAACTCTTTACTGGAGCTGTCAGAATTACCTTTCGATCCACAACCTGTAAATACTAATACAACAGCCATAAGTGCCGTACAAAGTTTGAGTCCTTTTTTCCCAAATGCTTTGTTCATCTTTTATTTCCCCCTAAAATGTTTTGTAAGTATTCACTACTTGGAGATTTACTTACTATTCCTTCACCGCCCCCATCATCATGCCTGAGATAAAGTACCTCTGTAATATTGGATACATCACAACAATCGGCAAAGTTGTAATGACAATTGTTGCTAGTTGAACCCCTTTAGTCGTAGTTTCGATAATCGCAGATCCACCCACATTTTGCATGGATTGTGTTTGCGACTGAACAATGATTTCATAGAGCTTCATCTGCAGCGGGTAGAGCGATTGATCGGTAATATATAACTTGGTGGTCATAAAGTCGTTCCACTGCCCAACCCCGTTAAATAACGCAATGGTGGCCATAGCCGGCATGGAAAGAGGGATAAAGATTTTTAGGAAAATGCGCCAGTCACCTGCACCATCAATTTTGGCTGACTCTTCAAGTGAATCCGGTACATTTCTGAAGAAGTTCATTAGAATAACTACATCATAATAACTGAACAAGGCCGGGATAATATAAACCCAGAAGCTGTTTAAGAGGCCTAATGATTTAATCAATAAATACGTAGGGATCATTCCACCAGAGAAAAACATAGTGATTACACCCATGGCAACATACAGCTTACGTCCACGTATGTATTTCTTACTCAAGCCATAACCGATCATGGCACAAAAGAATACGTGGGTAATGACACCAATAAATGTTTTGGCAAGCGATACTACGAATGCTAAACCAATGGTCTCATCTTGAAATACAGCACGATAATTTTCCAAGGAGAACTCTGGAGACCAAAATATGAATCCGCCTTCCGCAAGCGCCTTGCCCGAGCTTAAAGAGGATATGACTACATTCCATAAAGGAACGACAATAATGATTGTACAAATACAGAGCAGGATAATATTTAAGGTATTAAAGATTCGACTATCGAGATCTTCTTTAGCCACCGTACGATTCACAGAAATGCCTCCTTCTACAGAACTGATTGATTATCATTTAATTTACTGGATACTTTGTTGGCGCTAATCAGTAGGATGACTGAAACGATGGAGACACCTAAACCAACAGCAGTAGCATAAGAGAAGTCACCTTGCGTCATACCCATACGATACACATAAGAATTAATGACCTCCGCCTTAACGCGGTTCTGAGAATTCATCAATACCAGGGTTTGATCCAGATTTGATCCTAATAAACCGCTTACAGTGAGAATCAGATTTAAACTGATAATCGGTTTCATGTTAGGAAGCGTGATATTCCAAATTTGTCTCATACGGCTTGCGCCATCTATTTTGGCAGCCTCATAATAAGTAGGATCAATTTTCGACATAATGGCTAAGTAGAGAATCGTTCCCCAACCAGCCTCTTTCCAAATATCGGATAACGTTGCAATCCACCAGTATTTATTCGCATCAAGCAAAATATTTACCGGTTTCGAAATCAGTCCCAAACTGAGCATAATCTCATTAAACATACCGGATGAGGAAAACCAGGCAATCAGCATCCCGCCGAGAACGATCCAGGACAAAAAGTGTGGTAAATAAGAGATGGTTTGCACTATCTTTTTAAAGCGTCCACCACTTAACTCGTAAATCATTACGGATAAAATAATAGGAATAACAAACCCTATGGCTAATTTCAGAAAGCTGATCCCTAATGTATTGACTACAGCGTCCCAAAAATATTTATCAGATAAAATAAT
The DNA here is from genome assembly GCF_037974255.1 of Paenibacillus sp. FSL R5-0636. Classification (NCBI taxonomy): domain Bacteria; kingdom Bacillati; phylum Bacillota; class Bacilli; order Caryophanales; family Paenibacillaceae; genus Paenibacillus; species Paenibacillus sp. FSL R5-0636. The sequence goes on along the minus strand of NZ_CP150232.1, from coordinate 2,567,624 downwards.
TCTGAAATTATCGAGCCCTACCCAAGGTGCAGAATCGAGTGTATCAATTACGGTGTAGCTTTTAAAAGCAATCGTCAATCCGTAAATCGGAATAAAACAAAAGATAATCATAAAAATAATTCCCGGGATGACCATGGATTGAATTTCCCATTGTCTCTTATAATCAATTACAAATTCTTTGACCCTCTGCCCCATAGGCTTTTTCCCGCTCATTGGATTCTTTCCGTTTGTTGGCACTACGGCTAATTTATCCACTTTTTCTTCTCCCCTCCAAATCATGATCCCCAAACAATAAAAACGTTTTTATTTTTTTGAAAAAAAAACCCTCCCAAAACAACAAAATTTTAAAAAATGATCGGGTGAAATCTTGAACCCATTACATATATGTGTTCTTACCGACCAATCTTTACTTGACTAGAACCTCTTACGACTAATTCACCCGCCAATTTCATCATCTCGCCCTGTTCCTTCTTCTGGATCATGCGAACTAGGTGATTAATAGCCAAAATACCCTGTCTAGCAATTTGATTTCTTACCGTAGTTAAAGGCGGTGAGAAATACTGCGCAATATCAATATCATCAAACCCCATAACGCTAACATCTAGCGGAACTTCGTATCCATGCGATTTCAAAGCTTGAATACATCCAATTGCACTCAAGTCGTTCCCTGCTAAGAAGGCATCAGGTATTTTATCAGGACTATAGTGAAGGAAAGATTTTATAGCGTTGTAAGTGCTTTCTTCCTCAAAATATCCTTGTATAATATACTCTTCATGCGTGGGTAGCTGATACTGACGCAAAGCAGCTAAGTATCCTTCTCTCCGCTGAACACTGTCGTACATCTCATCCACACCAGATATGTAAGCAATCTTTTTATGCCCTAGACTGATTAAATATTTGGTCGCTTCAAACCCCGCTTCAAAGGAATCAAAAATCACGCTTCCCATCGTGTCGTTCTTAAGCGGCCGATCCAGAAATACAGCCTTGATCTTGTCTTTCACCATTGCGGCAATTTCTTCTTCGTCTATTCTCAGCTCTTCGTAGATAATGACACCATCCACTCGCCGGCCTAGAATATTGCTCATAATCACTTGTTTATCCTTGGTAACAAATACATTCAGCCCGTAACCTAGTCGATCACATTCACGCGACATGGACTCGACCAGTTTATAGAAGTATGGACCCGACACACTTGTTGTGAAAAAACCCAGCATTTTGGTTTTTCCGTTCCTTAGGAGCTTACCGTTTAGGTTAGGAACATAATTTAATCGCTTCGCAACCTTAAGAACATGTGATTTGGTCTCCGGGTTCAATACATCTACGTCATTTAGCGCGTTGGAAACCGTAGAAATGGAGACTCCAGCCTCTCTGGCAACATCTTTGATCGTTACCTTTTCCATAATGATTCAATCTTCCTTTACGAATAAAAACGTTTTTATAGATTTAAATTAACATAAAAACGTTTTCATTACAATATATTTTTTATATTTATTTTATCAGAGGTAATAATTGGTACACAAGCTTAAATTTTCTACAGAATCTTATAAACACTTTACCTGCAAACTCGAAATCATTCGTAATACACTCTAAACATAATGTCTTGCTCGTAGTTCCCAAATCCACGGCCATATATGGTTAGTCCGCCTCTTCTCCGTCCGCTATTCTCTGCCGTTAAACGAAAGGTCCACTGATCCTGCTCTACTCGTACATCCTCCAAGGTAATATCTGAGATTTGCTGCCCATCCACAAAGGTTCCACCTGCATTAATCCGCAGAACCTTAAGCAAACCATATTGGTTAACATCCGAACGCCACCAAATGGGATTTAATCGTCCTCTAGTGAGGCCAAAGTCGCCCGGACTAGTCCATTTCCCTAAATCCTGTCCATTCATCATAAAGCCGATATCCGACGGCCACTTCTCATTTACATGTGGAGCTTCGGAACCTATTTCCAGTGAAATCTCAATCTCTTGCACCACTTGATCTTGAAATAGATAATTTGGAATCTTGTACTCGATAGAACCTTTCGCAAACCATACAATGCCGGCATTCACCCGTTCCGGGTCCAGAAAATAACGTGGATCATCATAATAGCCGATCAGTTTCTCAGTAGTAGCAATCCCGCAGGTAGGTAAAGCCTGAATATCGGTATATTGCCCTACAGGGATAGACACCTCAACCACCTTTCTGGCAACTCCACGGGAGCCCGATAATTTAATCTGCAGGTAATTCGCAGACAAAGAACAATATTTATAGGTCCCTCCATTTACTCGTCTCATTTTAGAACTGATCAGGCCTGCTTTTTGCAGCTTTGCTACATGAGTACTAACAATTGCACTACTAAGATAGAGCTCCGCTGCCAGCTCTTTGATGTGCATCTCTCTGCGGTCCAGAAGTTCAATAATTCGCAGCCTAACTTCACTTGCCAGTGCTTCATACACCTGCAAGGATTCAGAATCTGTGGTTAAGTACATTTCAACGTCTCCTATGCTTATTGAATTAGTATTTTAACGAATCCTAAATTAATTCATTGCTTATTATAAGCTAAAATCAGTATCATGTAATCATAAAACAATTACTTAATTAGTGAAACCATTAATTCAACTAGAGGGAGCTGTACACTCATGCCGATTAAATCGACAATGATTATTGACAAAGATTTCAGACTAGCTGAAGTAGACCCGCGGATCTACGGCTCATTTATCGAACATTTAGGAAGAGCAGTTTACGGTGGGATTTATGACCCGGGTCACCCTACTGCGGATCAGAATGGTTTTCGGAACGATGCCATCGAAGCTATTCGTGCCCTAAACGTTCCTATCATCCGTTATCCTGGAGGAAACTTTGTATCCGGTTACAATTGGGAAGATGGGGTTGGACCCAAGCATGAACGCAAGCAATCTCTTGAATTAGCTTGGTGGACCACAGAAACCAATCAAGTGGGTACCAACGAATTTGCAGATTGGGCTAAGCTCGTAGGCAGCGAAGTCATGATGGCAGTTAACCTTGGAACACGCGGCATCGATGCAGCTAGAAATCTAGTAGAGTACTGCAATCATCCTTCCGGTTCCTACTACAGTGACCTGCGGATCTCTCATGGGTATAAAGAGCCCCACGCTTTTAAGACCTGGTGCCTCGGAAATGAAATGGATGGTCCGTGGCAGATTGGAGCTAAAACCGCGGTCGAATATGGCCGGTTAGCGAACGAAACTGCAAAAGCTATGCGCTGGGTCGATCCAACGCTTGAGCTTGTGGCTTGTGGCAGCTCCGGCAGCGGCATGGACACTTTTGCCGAGTGGGAAGCTACCGTGCTTGATCTTTCTTATGATAATGTGGATTATTTATCACTGCATACGTACTACAATAACAACAATGACGACACGCCTAACTTCCTAGCCCGCTCCATGGATTTGGATCATTTCATCAGCAGTGTGGCTGCCACCTGTGATTATGTTCAAGCGAAGAAAAAGAGCAAAAAGAAAATAAATCTGTCGCTCGATGAATGGAATGTATGGAAATCACAAGGCAGCAGCCGTGCCGAACAACACTGGCAGATCGCACCGCCAGAATTCGAAGATGTGTACACACTTGAAGATGCACTTGTTGTGGGCTGCTGTCTTATTTCATTATTGAAGCATGCTGATCGTGTGAAAATGGCCTGCTTAGCGCAGCTGATCAATGTTATCGCCCCAATTATGACTGAAAATGGCGGACCGCTTTGGCTGCAGACTACTTATTATCCGTACCTGCATGCTTCCCTTTATGGTCGTGGAACCGTACTTCACCCGCTGATTTCCAGCCCTAAATACGATTCCAAAGATTTCACTGATGTGCCTTATTTGGAAGCCATTAGTGTATACAACGAGGAACTGAATGAAGTAACCGTCTTCGCTGTAAACCGCCATTTATCCGAAGGACTAGAGCTCGACGTGGATCTGCGCAGCTTCAGTTCCGTAAACATTATTGAGCATATTGTACTGGAACATGAAGATATTAAAGCTGTAAATACCAAATCCAATCCACATAATGTGATGCCTAGCCAAGGCAAAGCCGTTGTTGAGGGTGGACATGTAAAAGCCCTTCTCGCAAAAGCTTCCTGGAATGTGATTCGACTGCGTGTGAACGGCTAAGTTAACTTGTAATAGTCATAGAAACGCCCCCATGAATCTTTAATAAGCCTTAGATTCATGGGGGCGTCTTCGTTATTTTATTCTGAAAATTGTCACGGATTGCTTCGGAAATTCATAAGTAAAGCTGCTTCCTTCTGTCTTAAAGCTGGTTTGTTTCGGAGAGACCCGCTGCTTATTCTCAAAGTTATTTTCGTCCTCAAGCTGGTATCCCGACATTTCATAGACTTCGATGGTCAGTGCTTCTTTTACCAAAGATTCCAGTACAACCTTTGCAGAAACACTGTTCTCTTGTACATTTACTGTCTTGAGGATAATATCCCCCGTTAAATCTTCCACACTTGCCGTGTAATACAGCGGTTCAATGACCGGAAGTTTATCTTCTGTCTCATTCACCAGTTCTCCGTTAATAAAAGTACGGATATGTCTGCCCACTACTTCTAACTTAAGATCGTATTCTACATCTGTTTCAACCGTAAACATAGCATGCGTCAGAACAGAATTTCTTCCGTTGATAATTGAGGCCACAATCGAATCCTGATTCTGCCAGCCACCCAGCTCCCAGTACAAATGATTCTGATCATCCGCTTTACCAAAATAGAAGATAAACCCTTTATTTCCTGCGGTTCGTGTAGCCTTAAAATGTAAAGTATAGTTTTCCCACTCTGTCTCACCAAGCTCTTGTGTCCGTTTAGCCGTTCTATTCTGAGCAGGGTCAGGCAGATTTGAGACTTCCTCTGATAAGTCAGAGTACGTCTTCACTTCTCCCGTAAGATTGTTGACTAATGTGATCTCGGAGAAACGAGCAGCAGAGGCATCCACACCGAAACTGACGGCTCCAGTGATCGCTTCCTTTCTGCTTTCCTTCGGTGCCGTGAAGCCATCTGCTTCCATCTTCAGCAAATGATCTCCCTGATGGTTCATGAATAGCTTTTGCACATAATAGTTTGCCGTGCCGTACACTTCATGATTATTGAACCAGATCAGGTCCGGCTTCCAGTTGATATAATCCACATTACAGAGCATTGGAGCATAACAAGCTAAGCCAACGGCATGGGCATTATTTTGCAGACCTGTCATAAATGCTGCTTCCACCAATGCATTGTAATAGGTATTGCCCCATGAAGCATATTCACCGAGGAATACCTTTGGCTCATCCGCTTTGAAGTCATCATAACGATGATGATTAGCCAGGAACCATTCAGGTGTACAGTAATAATGCTCGTCTACGAGGTCAGACTTATTCTCTTTTGCCGACGTCCAGCCCCGTTCATATTCCTGACCGGCAGAGAACGGGCCACTAGAATTAATGACCTTGATTTCCGGATATTTTGCTTTGATGGCTTGATGAAAGTAAGGATATCTCTCGAAAAAGGGTGTACCTACCTCTTCGTTCCCAATGCCGACATACTCCAGCCCAAAAGGCTCGGGGTGACCCAGTTCTGCACGAATGCCTCCCCACTTCGTGGAAGAATCCCCCTTGGCGAATTCAATTAAATCCAAAGCATCCTCAATCCAAGGCGTTAATTCATCCAGCGGGACCATCCGTTTATGATGCGGGTCATAGCCGCCCGGAAGAACGGGGATCGGCTTAGCTCCAATATCCTCACAGAACTGAAAATATTCATAATAACCTAACCCAAGCGTCTGATTATATGACCAGTTATTGCGTCTTGCCGGTCTTTGTGCAACATCCCCAATCGTATTCTTCCATCTGTACATGGAGTCTCTGTCATCTGGATCCAAGGAACCGTCATGCACCAGACATCCTCCTGGGAACCGCATAAATTTAGGTTTTAAATCAGCGAGCAGCAGCGAAATATCTTCACGCATGCCTCCGGGTCTATTCTTAAAGGTCTTCTCAGGAAACAGGGAAACCATATCCAGATATACCTTCCCGCTACCTTTGGTAACGATTACAAGACGACTGCTTGTGTCAGTGCTATTAGCTGTGATAACGGCTTCATATCGGTTCCATTCCGAGCTGCTAACGGCTATTTCCACTTCACCAAGAATGGTGCCGTCTGTGCTTTCGATGTTTACGGTAAGCGGCACATCAAAGCTTGTCTCCCGGCGGGCATACACCGAGAAGTTATAATTCTCGCCTTCTTTTACCGGAATACCACTGTTAAAGCCTAGATTCATCAGGCCAACGCCGTCACCTTCAGCCACAATATCGATGGCAACATAATGTTGGTTACGATCATTTAAGGGCTTGCTGTCTTCTACAGAGATATTCACCTTTCCATCTCCACGTTCTACAGGCTCCCAAGCCATCAGCGCATGATAATCTGCCCGGTCAATCGGGTCGAATTCAAAAGATCGGTTCTGAACTAGCTCAGCGTAAAGCCCACCATCGGCCGCATGATTCAAATCCTCGAAGAAAATACCGAATAGATCGCCTAACTCCGCCCCCCGCTGCTGCGTATGTATCGTCAATTTTCCTTCTGTCTTCATTCTTTTGTCTTCCTCCTTGTGAATTCCAATTTGATTTATATTTATATTACTTAGTTCATATCAATATAAATCATTATAATAACTCCTCTCTACATTCGTCAATTCGAAAACGAAAAACTGACACCGAATACCCCTCGATGTCAGTTCACACTAGGAAGCCCCCTAGTATAGGTTATAAAGAATACGTAAATTGATAGCTGCCCGAACCTATTTCGAGTCTCACTCCGTTATCGACCAAGCTGATGCTGTGCACGCCTCTGGACTGCTTCACAGGGACTCCATTTTCTAATAACCCTAGTTGATTGGCTCCAGGCAGAACGACAATACCGTTGGTATTGGCAGGAATCGTAACGTGGATCACCATTCCATTATCCTCTGATCGCCGCCACGCTGACTCCACTTTTCCGTACATGGTTTCAAGACTAGCTTCTGCATAATCCAGACCGGGGCCTGGCTGTGGCTTGATATGAACGATTTTGAAGCCAGGCTCCAACTCATCTGTTCCAATTCCTGCAACGTAACGATACAACCATTCACCTATTGCGCCATAGGCGTAATGATTGAAAGAATTCATATCTGCACTCCAGAAGCTGCCGTCCTCCTTGATCCCATCCCAATGCTCCCAAATCGTCGTCGCACCTTTCGTCACCTGATACAGCCAGGATGGATAATCCTTTTGAAAAAGAAGCTTATACGCGAGTTCGTTATTTCCAATCTCGCTGAGCACAGGATTCAGATAAGGTGTGCCCACGAATCCAGTAGTCAGATGATCCTTAGCTTCAGCAAGCAGCTCAGTGAGCTTCTGAATTGCACGTTCTTTGGCGACCCCTTCTACAAGATCGAAACGTAAGGCTAATATCTGTGCAGTCTGTGTAGAGACGGATAACCTGCCCGCAGGTGTTATGAACTCATCACTGAATGCTTTTATAATTTTGGCGTGCAGCTCACTATAATAGTCCACGTCCTCCGATTTTTCTAAGGCTATTGCCGCTTTCAAAGTCAGAGAAACAGAATAGGCATAAAAAGCGGTGGCGACATAATCCCGATCTGTAGCCCCTACATAGCTGTCTGGCTTGGAATCAAGCGCTAGCCAATCGCCGAAATGAAACCCAGTATTCCATAGATAAGGATTGCTTCCCTGTGCATAAATATAAGAAATCCATTGCTTCATGCTCTCGTATTGCTCTGCAAGCAGCCTTTTGTCGCCATACATTTCATAGATTGTCCATGGACAGATCGTAGCTGCATCTCCCCAGGCCGCAGAAGAATGGTTAGTATCTCCGTCGCCAGGAGGAGCTGCTCTCAGCTCTGGAATAAAAAACGGAATGCCGCCCTCAGGGGTTTGGTCTGCCTTCAAATCTCGCAGCCATTTCGTAAAGAATGGTGCCGTATTCATCAAATAAGAGGCTGTGCGGACAAACATCTGAGCATCCCCCGTCCAGCCGAGCCGTTCATCACGCTGTGGACAATCAGTGGGCACATCGAGGAAATTCCCTTTTTGCCCCCACAGGATATTGTGATGCAGTTGATTCACAAGTGGATCTGAGCACTGAAAATCACCCGTACGTTCCATATTGGAGTGCATCACAATTCCTGTGAAATCCTCTAGTTGAAGATCTGCTGAGAACCCACTAAGCTTCACATACCGAAAACCTTGGAAAGTGAAGTGTGGTTCATACGTCTCTTGCTCTCCACCTTTCAGAGTATAGCGGATGCACTGTTTCGCTTTACGCATATTCTCCGTGTAGAAATTTCCGTCCCGGTCTAATATTTCAGCATGCTGAAGTTCTACCGCCTGACCAGATTGACCTTTCACATTAAATTTTAACCACCCTACCATGTTCTGGCCCATGTCCAGCACTCTATCTCCCTGCGGGGTAGTCAGCAGTGCAATCGGCTTCAAGGTTTCAACTTGTGTCACTGGCACATTTTCCTGGGCAACGATAATCGCTTTGGAATAGTTAATAATCTCCACTGGATGCCAACCTTCTGATGAAGGATCGGTGATATCCAGCTCCAGCCGAGCATCATAGGTTTCACCATTATAAATTTCAGACATCATAATTGCGCTTTTTGCAGCCTGCCAATTCTGATCTGAGCTAATAAGCTCATTTGAACCGTCTGCGTACCGGATATGAAGCTCCAGCAGAAGTGAAGTCTTTGATCCATAAATCTCCTTTTGATTATCCCAGCCCAAATACCCTCTGTACCAGCCATTGCCTAACAGTGCGCCTAACGCATTCGCACCTTCATGCAGAAGCTTTGTGACATCATAAGTTTGATATTGCAGCCGTTTACTGTAACTGGTCCAGCCTGGAGTAAAATAATGATCTCCCACCCGACTTCCGTTCAGCTGCAGTTCATACAAGCCCAAAGCAGTAACATAAATCCTTGCACTTTCCACTGGACCTTTTACATCCACGAATGTACGAAGCTGTGGGCAAATCTCAGAATCTTGTGAAAAAGAGGCTGTAGGAGCGCTGATCCACTCCGCCTGCCAATTCCCTGCATCTAATATTCCGGTTTCAAAAAATGCAACCTCAGACCAACCCGAGTCTGTTGCATTCTGATTCCATGCCCGAACCCGATAATAATAACGCGTGCGAGCTTCCAGCAGCAGACCTTCAAGCTCAACATGGATCGATTGAGAAGACTTTACTTCCTCTGTATCCCATAGCTTGCCTTGAAAAAGCATATTCTCAGCCACTTGAATTTGATAAGCAGACTGCATGCAGTCCCTGTCATCTGAAACTAACTGCCAACTGATTCTGGGTCTGATCACATCAATTCCTAGCGGATTTTCTTTGTACTCACAACGAAGCTTAGTGATTGCGAACATATAGATAAAAACCTCCCTCTATAGCTACAAATTAGTCTTTGCCCTATAATTATAGCTGCGTTACCGCTTTCATCACCCGGTAAAAAGGACATCATATCCCTGCAATCATGCCATAAATCTGGAAAGGGGAATTCAATATGCAACGAACCACCGAATTGTTCAAAAGTGAAGTCTTTTTTCAAAACGATCTGCATCTGCTGGTTAACCGCTATTCAGAGAACTTCCATGCCCCTTTTCATGCACATGAATTTATTGAGTATTGCTATGTAGCTGAAGGAAGAGGTTTTCATCACCTTGAAAATGAGATCTTTCCCGTTAGAAAAGGAATGCTGTTCGTGATTCCTGTAGGTGCTCCCCATGTGTTCCGTCCAGCATCTTCTGATACTTTAGGGAATCGCCTGATCGTCTATAATTGCCTTTTTGATATGCAAATGGTGGAGCAATTAAATATCGTCCTTCAAGAGCCATCTATCCGGGAGCACCTAGCCACTCTTGGGAGTAGCAGCTCATCTTACTTTTCCGTCTCAGATCGAGATGGCTCTATCGAGCGCTTAATGCTGAATTTATATCATGAAATGTCGGTATCCGGTATGGGCTCCAAAACAATGCTTTACACCCTGCTGAGTCAATTAATCATAGCAGTGTACAGGCAAAAATACGGAGAAGATGACAAATCTACGATGGATATGGCAGACTTCACGCAAGTCATTCAATACCTAGAGCATAATCTGTCAGAGAAGATTACACTTGCCGAATTAGCCCGTATTTCACAGTGGAGCAGCAGGCATCTTCAGCGTATGTTCCACAAGCATACTGGCCAGTCCTTTGGGACCTACTTGAAGAATCTGCGAATGCATAAAAGCTGTGAATTGCTGCGTACTTCTGGACATAAAATTAATACGATTGCCGAGCTAGTTGGTTACCGTGACATCGACTCCTTTAACGCTGTATTCAAAAAAATAGTCGGCCAGACACCCATCGCGTACCGCAAGCTCTACAGATCATAAAAAAGCCGATGTCGTATGAACATCCATACAACATCGGCCCTATTAATTTATTGATTAGTGATCTGTTTAAGTAAAAACTCAACAAAATCAGTTGATTTAGTCTTACTGTCATCTTGCCCTAACGTTCCGATGATCATCTGGTTAGAATGGATAGGGAGTTCTGTAGCAAAATCCGTATCTGTGATATCTATGCCAGTAATCAGCTCTTGACCACTCTCCGGGTTAGTCATACGTTTCAAACGGTTATCGTCCAGAGGAAGTCCTGCGGATTTAATAAACGACTCCAGATTTTGCAGTCCCGACTGCTGGCCAATCCATTCAAAAGTAGCATCATCCATAATCAGGATATCCGGATGGTCGGCTGCCAGCATCGCCATAGCCCGCTGCATATAGCTCATATCCAAGACTCCACCGTCCGTCCCACCTGTTGAGGGTAGATAAACGATTTCTGCCTCCACTCTCTTCCAGGTCGGGTAACGTTTGATAATCTCTTGTTTTAGCTCTTCATTCTTACCTGACGAGTCCTGAGATTCATAGTTGCCTAGGAACATGATTCGAACATCTACCGGTGGGAGCGTAGCTTCATATTTTCTTTCCTGCCACTGATCATAGAGCGCTTTCCCCCCAAAGATAACTACCAGCAGCACGATAATAGAAATAATAGTGTGCGTTTTGTAGAGCCGAAAGAAATTCTCCGATTTACGTGCTACGCCGGACATGGCTCCCCACTTCTCCAGGCGCTTGTCCTCCGCTTCCTGAATCTCCTTCTGATCCAAGCCATCTAGGATGGTTTTGTAAGCGCGGAATTCCTCTTCATAAGCTGCGACCTCATCTTCAGTCGAATTCGATCGACGGCGTTTCAAATGAATATCTAACCTTTTGTTCAATTCCTCCCGGGTAACGTCTTCAGGCAAGTTCAAACGCTCATAGGCTTGCTTTAGCTTCTCATTCAAAATGATGTCTCCTTCCTGATGCTTTTCGTCATTTCAGATCGTTAATTTGGTTCTATGTATTGAATTCTTGTGGCAGTAAAAGTATGGGCTAAGCAGTAAAAAAAACATCGCAGGAACTCAAGTAAACTATATCATGTTGTGCTAGACGGTAACAAGTAAGCGTTTATCTAATCCAAACCATGCAGCTGCTTAAATTGCTCAGGACTCATCCCTGTCAATCTTTTAAACACCAAACAAAAGTAACTAGCATTATCAAAGCCCACTAGCTGGGCAATTTCATACATTTTTTTATCGCGTCCATTAAACATAAGCTGTTTACTCAAATTGATACGTTGCTTATTGATATAGGTTACAGGTCGATCATGAATTGTTTTTTGAAAAAGCCTGCATAAATACTGTGGCGATACAGAAATAATCTCCGCCAGCTCCTTTAAAGGAAGCGTCCTATGCAGATTGCTCTCTATATAACGCAGCACCGGTTTGATTCGCTCCAATTCATGTGCCTCATTCAGAGGCGATACTAGCTTTCTTTTTAAATCCAGAAGCAATGCGTAAAGATGTTTTGATCGTGCTAAATTGGTTTCCAGCTCATTGCTATCTGGCAGCATAAGGATTTGCTTTAGAGGATTGAGCCATTGATCTTCTTTTAATCTAGCAGGACCAGACTCGCGGATGCCCGCATAGAGCAGCATTTGACCAACCTCTCTGCCATTGAACGAGACCCATGATACCTTCCACTCCTTCCCACTGATAGGGGCATACGAATGAGGAATATCCGGGAACAAAAAGAACACATCACCTGGCCCCACGAGATATCGGCTCTCATGAATGATAAGCTCACCCTTACCTTCGTGAATCTGATGTATTTGATAGTCTGGAAAGCCTGCAGGACGTATAGTTTCTGGCTGATGCTCCCAAAATCCAAGGGTTGTAGCATAAAGCGGCAGCATGCTTACATCTTCTGTTTGGCAAAAAATAATTTTGCTCTCCATAAAAAAGTCCTCGTTTCATATTTTGTTATCTGGGACTAAAATTCTTTTATTTATCCTAACATTACTTCAACTTATAATATGAATATAATAACATTACAATGATTATAAAGGAGATCAACTCATGCGAGCAAAGTTTGTCTACCAGCCACCTGCTAACGGTTATCCGGAATGGAATAACAACCCAGAGACTTTTGAATTGAATCGATTGGATGCACATGCCTCCATGATCCCTTACCGTAGTTTATCCCAAGCGCTAACTAACGATAAAGAAACCTCACCTTTCTACCAAACCCTCAATGGGCTTTGGAAATTCGCTTTTTCCGAAACACCGGATCAACGAATTGTGGATTTCTATAAAGCCGATTTCGATTGCAGTAATTGGGATACAATTCCTGTACCGTCCCACTGGCAGTTCCAAGGTTACGACTATCCACAATATACAAATCTCCGATATCCTTGGGCGGAATCCGAGCCAGAGCTTAAAGCCCCCTTTGCCCCAACAAAATATAATCCAGTAGGCTCTTATCTGCGAACCTTTACTGTACCTGAGTCTTGGAACGGTCAACCGGTGTACCTAAGCTTTCAGGGTGTTGAATCCGCTTTCTATGTCTGGGTAAACGGTGCACTTGTCGGGTACTGTGAAGATACATTTACTCCATCAGAGTTCGATATCACCCCATATTTAGTTGCAGGGGACAACAAACTAGCTGTCGAGGTTTATCGTTGGTGTGATGCCAGCTGGCTAGAGGATCAGGATTTCTGGCGCCTTAGCGGTATTTTTCGGGAAGTCTATCTTTATTCGGCGCCTTCCGTTCATATTGCTGATTACTTCGTCCACACCGACCTGGATGAAAACTTCGTACATGCGGATTTAAATGTAGATATCAAGGTGGAAAATTACTTTAACGAGCAAAGCCCATATACACTGCAAATGCAGCTTTACAATAAAGAGGGCCAGCCTGTTTGGGAGACTCCTATCTCCACTACTGGTTCCTTTGAGCAAGAAGGCGTCCAGCAACTCAAGCTTTCTGCCCCGGTTGAGCAGCCATTTAAATGGAGTGCTGAAACCCCTTATCTTTATACCTTAGTCCTGTCTATAAATGACGACAACGGGCATACACAAGAAACGGTCAGCTGTAAGGTTGGATTCCGCAAGTTTGAGATTAGAGACGGACTTATGAAGATCAACGGCAAAAGAATCGTGCTTAAGGGCGTCAATCGCCACGAGTTCTCTTGTGACACAGGTCGTGCTTTAGCCAAAGAAGATATGCTGCGCGACATCCAATTAATGAAAACACATAATATTAATGCCGTTCGAACCTCCCATTACCCGAATCAGTCTGTCTGGTACGAGTTATGTGATGAATACGGATTATATGTAATTGACGAAACCAATCTGGAAACGCACGGCACTTGGGCATACAGCCAAGAAGGATTGAATGACGGGAATGTTCCTGGAAGCAAACCGGAATGGCGGGCCAATGTCATTGACCGCTGCAACTCCATGATGCAAAGGGACAAAAACCACCCTTCTGTCATCATTTGGTCTCTCGGCAATGAATCTTTCGGAGGCGACAATTTTATCGCTATGCACGACTACCTGAGAGAAACCGATCCTTCGCGGCCAGTTCATTATGAGGGGATCTTTCACTGTAGAGAATCGGAAGCAGCAAGTGACATAGAATCTACTATGTACATTAAACCGCAGGATGTTGAAAAATATGCGCTTAATAATCCGAAGAAGCCTTATATCCTCTGCGAATACAGTCATGCCATGGGCAATTCATGCGGTGGGCTGCACTTATACTGTGACTTGTTCGACAAATATGACATTGTTCAAGGTGCATTCATTTGGGATTGGGTAGATCAAGCCATTCGGACCCACACCTCCGAGGGAATTGAATATCTCGCTTATGGCGGGGACTTTGGTGAATCGCCTCATGACGGCAATTTTAGTGGCAACGGATTGCTTTTTGCTGATCGTACGGTTACTCCTAAGCTCTTTGAGGTCAAAAAATGTTATCAGAATATTAAAGTAACGGCTGAAAATATTCTAGAAGGACTCTTCCAGATTCGCAATTCCTTCTTATTTACCAACTTAAAGGAATACGATCTCAAATGGGAAGTTCGTTTAGACGGAGTAACTGCGCAAGAAGGCTTACTGAAGATCTCATGTGCACCAGGTGAGAGCACTTCATGCAAAGTTCCTTACGAGCTGGATTCACTGCGTGGCAATCATGAGGCAGTTCTGAATCTTTCCTTTATTCAGCCTTCAGCAACTATATGGGTAGAAGCCAATCACGAAATCGCTTGGGAACAGTTCATTCTGTCACCTCGTTTCGTAACCAATACCTCAAAGAGGACCACAGAAACACTGCGTGTCAGCGAGCTTGAGAATGTTTTGAACGTACAAGGTGATAATTTCGAACTGAGCTTTAGTACCACTACGGGTGCTCTGAACTCTTATCGTTCCTCAGGCAAAGAACGTCTGCTAGAACCTGTAAGACCTAACTTCTGGAGAGCAGTCACAGATAATGATTGCGGTAATAAATTGCCACAGCGGTGTGCAGTATGGAAGCAGGCATCGCACAAACAACACTTAATCAGCTTTACATTTAGAACCGAAGGCTCTCTCTGTCTCGTCTCTGCCAGCTACCTTCTGGCTACAAGTCCGGATTCCACGCTTCGGGTTCAGTATGTGATTCGCGCTGACGGGACTTTAGAGATCACGCAAGAACTGAGTCCGGGCAGCAGCGTTCTGCCAGAAATCCCTGAGTTCGGAATGATGTTCGTTCTAGATGGAAGTCTTGATACCCTATCATGGTACGGCCGCGGGCCTCATGAGAATTATTGGGATAGACAAACAGGGGCACCACTCGGACGTTATACAGGCAAGGTCAGTGAACAATTCACGCCTTATCTCAAACCTCAGGAGTGCGGCAACAAGACAGATGTCAGATTTGCTTCAATTACAGAGAGCAAGGATGGATCAGGGCTCTATTTTGAAAGTGCAACGCCTATAGAGATTAATGCCCTGCCTTGGAAACCTGAGGAATTGGAAGCCCATGATCACGTCTATAAATTGCCAGTCTCGAACAAAAGCGTACTAAGAGTTAACTACAAGCAAATGGGTGTTGGCGGGGACGACAGCTGGGGCGCACCAACCCACGAAGAGTTCACTCTGCCGGCTAATCGCC
Source organism: Paenibacillus sp. FSL R5-0636 (assembly GCF_037974255.1). Classification (NCBI taxonomy): domain Bacteria; kingdom Bacillati; phylum Bacillota; class Bacilli; order Caryophanales; family Paenibacillaceae; genus Paenibacillus; species Paenibacillus sp. FSL R5-0636. Next base: position 2,552,053 of record NZ_CP150232.1, on the reverse strand, counting down.
CGTACATCTTCCGTTTCACTGTCTCACTGCTCTAATCTCTTCCACTTATAAAAAAGGCCGTCTCTGGTTGGTTTCTACCACACAGGACGGTCTTCTTTTATTTATTTCACTGCTACTGTTCCTTGTCTGAATTCCGAAGGGCTTAAACCCACATTTTTTTTGAACTGTTTGGAGAAATAATAGAGATCGCTAAAACCAAGATCATGGGCAATCTCACCGACAGAACTTTGCGTCCCCCTCAATAGCTCCTTGGCCTTAGTTATCTTTTTTCTGGTGATATACTGAATAGGTGGAACTCCGATTTGCTGTTTAAATAGCCGGATAAAATAGTTGGGATGCATGTACGCAATCTCGGCAAGCTCCTGTATGGTGATATTACGCTCGATATGGGCGTCTATGTACGTTAATATTTTCGTTAATTTTTCGATCGAGCTTAGATTCTTAAAAGTGATTTCGTCTACATCTATGTTCATAATAAAATAAGAAAATAACTCCATTAACTTACTTTTGGCTAATAAATGAGCATACACCGCATCAGATTTCATATGACTCGTTAGGCTGCTGAAAATCTCTTGGATTACATGAGGATCTACTTCTCTGCATACATGACTTAACTCTAACATTTTGAATAGATTAATGTCTCCGACTTTTGCGCTGAAATGGCACCAATACTTCTCAAAGGGTTGATCACTTATGCAAGAATAAGATTGCTTAACTCCCTCAGGCATCAAAAAAAGCTGACCAGGCTTCGGATAATATTCTCGATCCCCGATCTTTAACCAACCCTCCCCATCGCAAATAAAATAAAACTTGCTATAGTCAGGTGTATAGTCGAGATCTCTCCAGTCACGGCCACAAAGATTGTAATCAGCCATAAATAAATCAACCTTTAAATTGGATAAATAATTAGTAAGCAAAACATGGTTATCCATCCCTTACTCCGCCTTATCAGGTTAGTTTTGTACATCTAAAAGTTAATGTCCTACATTTTGATTCCCACATCCATTCACTACAATGAAGAAGAAATAAACGTTTGAAAGGATGATTGCAAAATGGTGGATAAAAGCAAATATTTAAAAGTAATCGAAGATACGATCGTAACTGGAAGATTCAAAGCCGATTGGGATTCACTAAGTCAATTTCAAGTGCCTACGTGGTATGAGAACGCTAAGTTTGGTATTTTCATTCATTGGGGTCTTTATTCTATTCCGGCTTTCGCCAATGAGTGGTATCCCCGAAATATGTATATCCAGGGTTCACGGGAATATGAACATCATCTTGCTACCTATGGCGAGCATAAAACCTTTGGCTATAAGGATTTCATCCCCTTGTTCAAGGCTGAGCATTTCAATGCTGAGGAATGGGCCAATCTCTTTAAATTATCTGGAGCCAAATACGTGATGCCTGTTGCAGAGCACCATGACGGCTTTCAAATGTATAAGAGCGCTTACTCCCACTATAACACATATGAGATGGGTCCCAAGCGGGATTTAGTCGGGGAAATGAAAGACGCTTTTGAGCAGCAGGGATTAGAGTTTTGTGTATCTTCCCATAGAGCTGAGCACTGGTTCTTCCTGTCTCATGGCAAGGAATTTGATTCCGATATCCATGAACCGCTTGTATGTGGAGATCTCTATTGGCCATCCATGCCCGAACCCGATCATCAGGATTTATTCGGCTCCCCACCCAATCAAGAATTTCTGGAGGATTGGTTGATTCGCTGCTGCGAGCTGGTAGACAATTATCAGCCGAAAATCTTTTACTTTGACTGGTGGATTCACACAGCCGCCTTCAAACCCTATCTCAAAAAGTTCGCTGCTTACTATTACAACAAGGGAGAGGAATGGGGAACTCCGGTTGCAATCAATTATAAGCATGATGCCTTCATGTTTGGCTCAGCGATCCCAGATATTGAGAGAGGTCATTTCTCCGAGCTTAAACCTTATTTCTGGCAAACGGATACAGCAGTAGCTAAAAATTCATGGTGTTTTACACCGGAAAATGATTATAAATCTGCCGTAGAAATTATCAGAGATTTAGTAGATATCGTAAGCAAAAACGGCAACTTGCTGCTGAATATAGGCCCTAAAGCGGACGGCAGCATTCCAGCTCAGGATCAGGAAATTCTGCTTGGCATCGGAGAATGGCTAAAGGTGAATGGTGAAGCAATCTATGATACGACCTACTGGCGCACCTTCGGGGAAGGCCCTACAGAGATCGTTGAAGGTCAGTTTACAGATGGGATCACGAAGATTTTCACCAATGAAGATATCCGCTTTACGGTAAAAGGCAGTTATCTTTACGCTACTGTTCTTGTCTATCCAAACAACGGTATAGTGCAAATCAAATCCCTTAAAGAAAACTCTGCTCACTTCCATGGGATGATTAAACAGATCAAAATCTTAGGTTTTGAGGAACAACCTGCATGGGAAAGAACCGATGAAGCCCTGATTATAAAAACAACCTCGGTTCGCAGTGAGACTCCGGTTGTTCTGCGGATTGAATTGGATTAGGGACACTTACAGAACTTCATAACCTATAAAAAGAGTGTTCTTGCCCATCCAGCAGAGAACACTCTTTTATAGTTTTATAACCATCAATTTATATTAAAAGTAGGGTCCCCTGACGTTTACTGTCTTCATTCTAGTCCTATGAGGATATCTCGCGCGTAATTTGTTGGACTCCAAAATAATGCGACCATGAAGCGGATGCTCCGTAGGGATTTTTAGTTGTGTAGCAATGACTTCACTTAGCCCGTGGTTTCGGATGTCCGCTTGAAGCTGTAAGGCTTCTGGATCTTTTTCATAATCAAAATAAAGTGCAGAAACAATAGCTGAGACTAAATGTGAGGTCTCAAAACCAAGTTCATGAGCAAGCATTGCCGGTTTTACGAGTCGATCATTAGGTGAAAGCTTGCGAAGCGGGGAGCGGGCGACACGTGTAATTTTATCGTTAAAGTTGGGGTTAGTGAATCGTTCCATCATCTTTTCTATATACCGGTCATGTTCTATGGGCTTGAAGCCATATAAATGCACCAATAAGGTCCCTGTTTCCTTAAGCACCCCGTGAACACGAGCTCTGATTTCGGGATCAGACATCGCTTCTTGAATGCTAGTATAACCTTCCAGGTATCCAAAATAGGCTGCACTGCAATGACCTGTATTCACAGTAAATAGCTTCCGTTCGAGGTATGGCGCCAGCGAATCTACATAATGGACGCCTTTAATTTCATTGTAGTTACCAATCATTCCACTGCGGGGAATAACCCACTCACTGAAGGGTTCAACGAGGATTTCAAGTGAATCTGTATTTTTCTGCATAGGTACAATCCGGTCAACCATCGCATTGGGAAAAGCGACATTGCGGTCAGCAAGCTCCTTGAAGGATTGCTTCATATATCGATAAACAGATTTTTTCAACTTCTGACTGCTTCCAATCCCATTCTCACAGGCGATGATATGAAGAGGGGTGAGATTTCTGTTGTTTTCAAGCCTTCGTTCGATGCCCTGCGCAATGGTCTCAGCAATATCTTGTAAAGCGGATATTCCGACTGCAGTTGTCACAATTTCAGCTTCTGCTATAGCTCTAGTAACGTCCTCAGTATCATTCAGATTGATCGCTGTAACATTATCAACGATAAAGCTGTCCCGGTTCTTGTTAGCTAGGGTGACAGGATATTGGCCACGTTTTTGCAATTGGGCAATTTTACTCTTATTTCTTCCGACGAAACAAACGTTGTAACCGGAGTCCGACAACATAGGCCCAATAAATCCTCTGCCAATATTGCCCGCTCCAAAGTGTACGGCTCTCAATTTGGTATCCCCCTTTAATTTGAACTCAGTTTCTCGGTTTCTCTATACGAAGCAACGTTGAGTAACTACATGATCAAATTCAAGAAGACTTAGATTATCAATTTTATGGTGCTGCTTATCGAATTCAAGAAAATTAGTAATTTCGTTAGGCGTCACAATGCAACGGATGCCAGCTGCTGCCGCTGCCTTAGATCCATTCGGTGAATCCTCGATAGCAACCGCCTCATCAGCTGTGATTCCAAGACAAGCTAACGTTTGGTTATATAGCTCCGGATCTGGTTTCACTTTTGCCACATGGTCGGCAGTCCGAACGCATTCGAAATACTCGCGAATACCCAATTGATTCAGATATTTTTCCACCCATTCCAGGGAAGAACTTGAGGCCAGCCCTATGCGCAGTCCAGCTGCTTTGGCGGAATCAAGATAATGCTGAATACCTGGTCGTATTGTTTCAAGCTCCATCAGTTTGCTGTGTCTCTGTTTAACAGCCTTACTGAACTCTTCTTTGTCAATCGCGAGCTTAAGATCAGTCATCAAATATTCATAAGGATTAAAACTGTTCAAGCTCGTGCCGATGCAGGTGGAATATTGTTCAAGCGTCAGGTCCACTCCATATTCTGCATAAGCCTCGTTAAATGCGGTGTACCAAGCAGTCTCCGTGTCGATAATCGTTCCGTCAAAATCAAAAATAATTCCTTTGATCACAATCAACCATCTCCCTCGTATTATGTTTGGTTAGAATATCTTACGCAAAACCTTCTGCATATTCTACAAAAAGCTATTTCGGCTTGCGTTTGACTATAAAAACCATAACAAAGCCCTTCTACTGACGTCAAGCACGGTAGATAACATGCCACGTAATGATAACGATTACAATCAATGCGGACAACCCTGAATTTTTGCATCACCTGAACATCTTAATACATAACAATAATCAGATTCAAAAAAACACCACAATCCTATGTGCTTCAAGGGATTCCTTCTGCCAAGTTTGTTATGAAGACAAGCTTCCTCTCTTTCTCTCCATTGCCGTTATTTAGAGTATTTTTCCAAGCAGCTAAAAATAATTTAAAATAATTTCAACCACATCCTTTTTACTTGATTGTACAAATCAAATTACGGGGTTATTTTTTGTCCATTGAGTAAAAAGAGGCTTTAATTTATGATAGTTTTTAATCGATAATGATTATCATTATTGGTGGTCGTTACATATAATAGGGAGGCAATAAGATATGAACAAGGCACGACAGTCCTTCGCTGTGGTATGTGTACTATTTTTGCTGAGTACATTGCTACTGGCGTGCGGAAACTCAAAGGAACAATCCTCTGCCAATAGTACGGCAAACGCAACCGGGAACTCTTCCGCTGCAACCGCGGCACCTTCAGCAGAACCCTCAGATAGCAGTACAGATGAAGCTGCAGCGACTACCCGCTCCTATACAGATTACATAGGACATACTGTAGAGATTCCAGTGAATCCGCAGCGAATTATCTATTCTGGAGAAACTTATGGCGATTTGCTCGCACTTGGTGTGCAGGCGGTAGGTTATCCTCTTTCTATGGGGGAAGGCCAGATTTTTGAAGAACAATTGCAAGGTGTGGAGGATGTAGGCTTCCCTATCAATCTGGAAAAAACATTGGAGCTTCAGCCTGACTTGATCATCTATGCGGGCACAGATGAAGCTGATTTCGAGCAGCTCTCCAAAATTGCACCAACGATAATATTTAATACCTTTGCCCCACTCCAGGAACGTATGCTGGACATTGGTGGAATTGTTGGTAAAACGACTGAAGCAGAAGCATGGCTTGCCCAGTATAAAACCGCTGAAGAGAACATGTGGAAGCAATTGAAATCCGCAGGCATGAAAGAGGGCGAAACGGCTGCGGTCTTCACTTATTATCCAGGAGACAGACTATTTATAATGGCAGCAACCGGACTTTCACAGGTACTCTATGGGGAGAATGGCTTCAAGGCAACTCCAGCTATTCAGAAGATACTTGATGAAGGTAAAGGGTTCCAGGAAGTATCCATGGAAGTCCTGAAAGAATATGCCGGAGACCGGATATTCATCTTGACTCCAGTGGCAGAAGAAGCAAAACAATCCACAGAGAATCTATTAAAGAGCCCTATCTGGAAGAGCCTTCCTGCCGTCAAGAACGGATATGTCTATACACAAGACATCATGAAGACTTCAAGTGATGCGACAACAAGAGAATGGCTGCTTGGCGAAATTCCACAGCTATTGAATATGAAATAACCTTCTGTGATGAAGAGTTTAACACAAGGCTGATAAAAAACTGCAAGAAGCATGTCAACAGCTGTTGATATGCTTCTTTTTTTTATATACAATGAATTCATTGATAATCATTCTCACCAAATGAACGGAGGCTGAACCCATGCTGCATATATCATCGTCCTGCCCCCCACTCCACTCTCTGCTATTTCAGCTAAACGAGGCCGAACTGATGATTCAAGCTGCCGATTCAAGCTCTATAACGCGTACAACCCGGGACTATACCCTTCTCATATTTACTGGAGGGAACGGACAATTGAACCTCGATGATCAAAGCGTGATACTAAGTACGGATAAATGTTATCTACTATCTCCTGGAATCTCCTATAGTACGAACAACCAGGAGCTGACGTTGTATTATTACCTCATCACCTTTACAGCAATTTATACAACCAAGCTTCCTAAACGATATTCTGGAGAGCTGCTTTCCGGCAGGCGGGAGTTAATTGTGCACCCGTTCACCAAGGTAATCCGGCTAGTCGAAGACCTGCTCATGAACAGGAATAACACCGATGATGTACAACAATTCAAGCAACAATTAAAATTCCAAGAATTGCTGCTGTTACTTTTTGAGCATAATTACCCTTCCAAACACCTGCCAAGTCCTACGGAATCCGTAGAAAAGACCATAACATTCATTCAGGAGCATTATACAGAGAGTATCACCGTGAAGCAGTTAGCTGAACTGGCGGGAATATCAATCTGGCAATATACACCGATCTTTCAGCAGCTTACGGGTAAAAAGCCGCTTGAATACCTGACGGATCTGCGTATTAATCATTCCAAACGATTCCTGCAGGAATCGACTGAACCACTGCGGGAAATCGCCAGACTGGTCGGCTTCTCGGATGAATACTATTTCAGCCGCCGCTTTCGGCAAAAAACCGGAGTTACACCCGGACAATATGCACATCAGCAAGGTCGTAAGCTTACCGTCAAGGATTGGACGGGTCATGAGGTGGAAATTCCTGAACGAGCGAAACGTATTGTCTATCATGGCGAGACACTTGGCGACCTTCTCGCGTTAGGTGTAAAGCCTATCGGTGGAGATGAAGCATTCGCCCGGAACAGCGTCTATAAACATCGGCTTAAGAAGCTCGCCAACGTCGGGTTTCCACTGGACCCGCAGTTGACCGCTTCCCTAAACCCAGATTTGATCATTTTGGCAAATAGTGATGAAAGAGCCTACAGAGCAGTTTCTGGTATCGCTCCGACACTCACCTTTGATTCATTTGCGCCTCTCGACAACCGAATGCGGACATTAGGCAGTTGGCTAGGTAAACAGCGCGAAGCCGAAGCATGGCTGGAGTCATTCACAATCAAAAACGCTGCCATGTGGCAGCAGCTTTACTCGACAACTCTCCAAGTTGGAGAAACCGCCTCTGCTTTGGTCTATGATCATGGAGATCATCTATATGCTATGGGAATGTCCGGATTCTCCACTGCGCTTTATGCCCCATGTGGTTTACAACCGACCGAAGAGATCCAAGCCATATTGGACGAAGAGTTAGGGTTCGCCGAAGTTGATCCAACACGACTGCCTGCCTACGCCGGAGATCATATCTTCATGTTCATTCCGGAACGCAAAGACTCGCGAGCTGCGATGGAACGATTACTAGACAGTTCACTTTGGAACACTCTTCCGGCAGTACGTCAGGGACATGTTTATCTGCTCGACGGAAGCAAATGGAACTCTAGTGATGCGTTAACCCGGGAGAAACTGCTAACGCTGTTGCCTAAACTACTCGGCGGAAGTAGCGCTAGCAATTGAAGGTGAATCTAGGATTCTCTTTTGACTTTTCAAAACTTGATAGGGTATACTTTATCTACGCTTAATTTCCAACTTTTACAGTTGAAAAGCGGGGGAACCAGTTAATTGGGGCGAATCATTGAGCATTAGAATGTAGGGTACCATCTTACCCGAGTCCGTCAGCTAACCTCGTCAGCAGTGGATGGGTCTGCTTTTCATGTTATTTACATAACCAGAGACCCTTGCTAAGGGTCTCTTTTTGTGCTTTTTTTGGACCCTGCTGGCAGTAGATTGGCCTTTGACACTAAGGCTCCCTCATTTCTCACACTACGAGACAAAGGAGAGATGTACGTGCAAAAGGTAAAGTACTTCACGGATATTAACAAAATAGCTATGTTGTCTGAGCTGGAAAAAGAGAATCTGAAAGAAATTACAGACAAATTTGTTTTTCGTGTAAATGACTACTATCTGTCTTTGATTAACTGGGATGATCCAGATGATCCCATCCGTAAGCTGGTTATTCCTAACGAAGGTGAACTGCTGGAGTATGGGCGCTGGGACGCCTCCGATGAGGACACGAATTATGTGGTACCTGGTTGTCAGCACAAGTATAGAACCACTGCACTACTGATTGTATCCGAGGTCTGCGGGGCTTATTGCCGCTACTGTTTCCGTAAGCGTCTGTTCCGAAATGACGTGAAAGAGGCGATGGCTGATGTCTCTCCGGGCTTGGAGTATATCGCAAAGAATCCGGAGATTAACAACGTACTTCTTACGGGCGGGGACAGTTTAATTCTCTCCACACCGAAGCTAAGATCCATTATTGAAAATCTAAGAAGCATTGAGCATGTTAAGATCATTAGACTAGGTTCCAAAATTCCCGTATTTAATCCGATGCGGATCTCTGAAGACGAAGAGCTGCTGGAGCTGATTCGTACTTACTCTACCGAAGACAAACGAATCTATGTTATGGCGCACATCAATCATCCTCGTGAAATCACACCTGAAGCCAAAAAAGCATTTAAAGCTCTCCACAACGCAGGGGCAATTGTCGTAAATCAGACTCCCATCCTCAAAGGCATCAACGATGATCCCATTATTTTAGGGGAACTACTGGACCGACTTTCATGGGCTGGCGTTACACCCTACTACTTCTTTGTGAACCGGCCCGTTGCCGGAAACCGGGATTTCGTATTACCGCTCGAGCAAGTCTATCAAATTGTAGAAGAAGCCAAAGCTAGAACCTCAGGACTTGGCAAAAGAGTACGCTTATCCATGAGCCACACCTCAGGAAAAATAGAAATTCTCGCCATTGATAACGGGAAAGCCTATCTCAAATACCATCAATCCAGAGATCAGGAATACGGAAAATTCATGATTCTAGATTGTCCAAAGGACGCCGAATGGTTCGATGACCTGCCTGGGAATGAGCAATATTGGACCCCACCTGTGAAAAAAAACGATGCTATTATTTCTGTTAATGATTTATCAGAGCCTGCGGATTTAATCTGTAAATAAATTAATCGGCTCTGTCAGACTCTGTCATAGGATATTTCTTCATCACCAACAACAAAACTCCTCCCTCCCAAAATTAGCCCGAAAAAATCTATGATATAATCACGCTGTAACACGAAATGGACTAATGGGTGGGAATGCACACATGAAATTGGAACGATTGATTTCTATGATCTACAAGCTATTGAACCACGAAGTTTTATCTGCCTCCAAGCTGGCTGAAGAGTTTCAGGTTTCCCAGCGAACAATCTATAGGGATATCGATGTGATTTGTGCCGCTGGCATCCCGGTCGTATCGTATCAGGGTACTAAAGGTGGATATGGCATTATGGACGGATATAAAATGGATAAAAGCCTGCTCCGTTCGTATGATGTCACTTCTCTGATTACTGTACTTAACAGTCTCTCTTCCGTGTTTGAAGATGAGCATACGCAAGGAACCATTGAACGGCTGCAAACGATAGGAACGGAGCCACAAACTTCTAGTCTCGCGGTGGATCTTGAAACCCGGCGTACGGATCCTGACGCACTTCCTCTTTTACGTGCGGCTATAGCGGAACGAAATGTTGTCCGTTTTGATTACATCAGTGTAAAAAATGAACGTACAACCCGTGAAATGGAACCAGTAAAGCTTCATTTTAAATATAGCAACTGGTACATCTATGGTTATTGCCGGGCACGGCAGGATTATCGGGAGTTTCGTCTTTCCCGGATGCTGAATTTGTTCCTGACGCAGGATACCTTTCAATCACAACATGAAGTACCCAAAGAGGCTGGCTGTTCAAACAGGGTAGATCAGGTGGAGGAAATAGTAATCCGGGTGGGCCCTGAGGCTTTGGCAGAAGCTTTGGATCAGTTTCATCAAGTCGACAAGGAATTTCATTCTGATAAAAGCATGACGATGCGAATTCCTGTGTATAAGCCATTGGAAGCTCGTTGGCTTTGGTCCATTCTGCTGAGTTTCGGCAGCGGGGCCGAAGTCCTCGAACCCCCTGCATTGCGAGGTATTTTAAAAGAGCAGCTTCAAAACACACTCAAACTTTATGAAGAAGTATGACAGTCTGATGTCATACTTCTTCTTTTATATTAACAACAGTAACAAAAACAAATCCATGACAATTCAAAAGGAGACCATACGAATGACAAATTATCCAGTAGAAATGTTTAAATACCACACTTGGGCAAACCAAACTATCCTGGGGAGAATCAAGGAACTCCCATCCTCTGTGCTAAGTCAAGAAGTGAACAGCTCGTTTCCCACCATCGCTCATGCCCTTAGCCATATCTATGCGGTTGATACGATGTGGTATCTTGTTTTAACAGGCACTGCTATGCCTGAGGCTTTTCAACAAAGTATCCCGCTAAATTTGAGCATTCTAGATTCTGTGGATGAGTACGTAAATATCTTTGCACAGCTATCGGAACAATACAAAGAATGGTTACACCACCAATCCGATTTGGAGCAAACCATTCTGCTTGACAATCCATTCGCCGGAATCCGCCAAACACGCCTATCAGAAATTGTGTTGCAAGTCGTCAATCACGGGACTTATCATAGAGGCAATATCTCTAATATGTTACGTCAGTTAGGCCACGCTTCCACCATGAATGACTATTCCCTTTTTTGGTATCAGGTACCTGCGGAAGCTATTTAATCTCTAATGGGCAATGTGCTCCACTCCATACCTAGAAAGGAAATTGTATTTTAATTATGGAGATTGAAAATCTAATTACAGTAAAATCGAGGGAAGATTTAAGAGTTTGGCTGCAGGAGAATTGTAAGACTGAAAAATCTTGTTGGGTACTCGTTAGTATGAAGCCAAACCCAGAAACGTTGCTATATTTGGACGTAGTTGAGGAATGTTTGTGTTTTGGATGGATCGATGGAGTGAAAAAGAAAATTTCGGAAACAGAGCTGGCGCAAAGACTCTCTCCCCGAAGTAAAAAAAGCTCTTGGACTGAATTGAACAAAGAACGGGTCCGCCGCCTCGAAAAGCTGGGGTTAATGAGTGCTGAAGGAAAACGGATACTTCCTGATATGAACCCTGATTCTTTTATAGTAGATAAGATTATAGAGCAAAGGCTAAAAGAGGACAGGCAAGTATATGAGAATTTCCGGGCCTTTCCCCCCCTTTATAAAAGAGTTCGGATCGACACGATCCAAAGCAATAAACATCAGCCAGATTTATTTAAGAGTAAATTAGACAAATTCATAACAAACACTAAAGAAAATAAAATGTACGGGCAATGGCATGATAATGGACGTCTGCTCGATTATTAAGCTGCGCTAGATGCATGATCTCCTGCTGAGGCTTTCGGACTCCAATGACGCTATTTACTAATTTATCGCCTCTTCAGCAATCCATCGGACTCCAGCGCAGCTATTCCTTAGAAACTGGCTCTTATAAGGCGTTTTTTTCGCCAATAGGGGCTATGCGGTCCGATAATACTCCAAATGACGGATTTTCCTGCATTTAAGGTCTGCTGAGTCCGATACGCCGAAGAATGATCATTTGCTGGACTCCTGAGTCCGACACCGCCGAAGCATGGTCATTCACTGGTCTGCTGAGTCCGATACCGCCGAAGCATGGTCATTCCCTGGGTCAACTGCTATTGCTACTGCTGCTGACACCATGATCTCCTGCTGAGGCTTTCGGACTCCAATGATGCTATTTACTAATTTATCGCCTTTTCAGCAATCCATCGGACTCCAGTGCAGCTATTTCTTAGAAACAGGCTCTTATAAGGCGTTTTTTTCGCCAATAGGGGCTATGCGGTCCGATAATACTCCAAATGGCGGATTTTCCTGCATTTAAGGTCTACTGAGTCCGATACCGCCGAAGCATAGTCATTCGCTGGGTCAACTGCTATTGCTACTGCTACTGCTACTGCTACTGCTGCTGACACCATGATCTCCTGCTGAGGCTTTCGGACTCCATGAAGCTAGAATAAAAAGTGGACAGTAGTTAACAGACTGGCGATAATGAGTCCACGGAGGTGTGTTCACATGGGAGAACATCGACAACGGTATAACGAAGAATTTAAAAAACAGACAGTGCAGTTCATTCAAGAGCAAACAAAGACAGTGGGCGACTTGGCGGAAGAGCTCAACATCCCAAAAAGTACCCTGCATCAATGGATGAGTCAGTATCGAGAACTAAAGAATGAACCGGCAGCTAGCGTGGATCGAGTACGGGAACTCGAGGCACAGTTGAAAGAAATGAGCCGTCAACTTCAAGAAAAAGATAACAAGATTGCTGATGTGGAAGAGGAATTAGCGATCGTAAAAAAAGCAGTGCACATCTTCAGCAAACCAAGGAACTGAGATTCCAGTTTATTGAAAAACATCGCTCCGAGTTTCTCTTGGAGAAGATGTGCATGACCCTACATGTGTCACGGAGCGGGTACTACAAGTGGCGGACAGAAAAAAACAGTACGCATATGCTTCGTAAGGCTGCGATAATGAAGCGAATTCAGTATCATTTTGCAGACCATCAAAAGCGGTATGGGAGTCCGAAGATCACTCGCCTGTTGCATCAAGAAGGTTATACCGTTACCGAACGCACGGTGAGTGTGTACATGCGACATATGAAGCTTCGCTCCATTGTCTCCAAAACGTATCGCGTACAGACCACCGACTCCAATCATGACCATCCGATTGCCCCAAATACGCTGAACCAGCAATTTAAAATACTCAAACCCAATTCAGTATGGGTTACCGACATTACATACATTCCTTGCCGGGGAGGGCGCTTGTACCTGGCTAGTGTGATGGACCTTTGCACGCGTGAAATCGTGGGGTGGCGCTTGGAGAACCATATGGAAACTAGCTTGATTTCGGGCGCCTTACAAGATGCTTACGAAGCTAAGCAACCGGAAAAGGGTCTATTACATCACTCCGATAGAGGTTCTCAATATACTTCTCATGAATACACGAAGCAGTTGAAAGCGTATGGCATGGAGTCCAGCATGAGCCGCAGAGGTAACTGTTATGATAACGCCTGTATCGAGTCGTGGCACAGCATTTTGAAAAAGGAGCTCATTTATTGTAATCCACGATTCAAAACTAAGGAGCAAGCCTACCAGACACTTTTTCAATATATTGAGTTTTATTATAACCGCAAGCGAATGCATGGCGCGCTGGGGTATCTTTCTCCAGTTCGTTTTGCTGAGCAATTGACTAGAATGTCTGTTGCGTGACTGTCCACTTTCTTGACAGAGGTCCACCAATGATGCTATTTACTAATTTATCGCCTTTTCAGCAATCCATCGGACTCCAGTGCAGCTATTTCTTAGAAACAGGCTCTTATAAGGCGTTTTTTTCGCCAATAGGAGCTATGCGGTCCGATAATACTCCAAATGGCGGATTTTCCTGCATTTAAGGTCCGCTGAGTCCGATACGCCGAAGCATAGTCTTTCGCTGTCTGATGCTACCGTATCCTAATCATCTGCGGATCAAACACCATCGACTCATGATCATCTGCTAATCCTATAGTGCTACATACGTGTAAATTCATCTGTTAATCCTAATGTGCTACGTACGTGTAAATTCATCTGTTATTCCGAAAGTGTTAAGTACGCGTGAATGGGATCGGTTCAAACGTTCAGACGAAGTTTAGAGTTGAGAGCAGTGGTTGGTTTAAGTTCAAAAAAGGAGGTGTCCTAGCCATTTTCATGGCTTTTGGACACCTCCTTTTTTTGATTACATCCCTACAGCCAGAATCCGTTTCAGGAACATCCCTGTGTAGGATTCCCGCACTTCAGCAACCTGCTCCGGTGTACCTTCAGCTACAAGCTTACCGCCCACAACGCCACCTTCAGGGCCAATGTCAATCACCCAGTCGGACTCCCGAATCAACTCTAAGCTGTGCTCCACAACCACGACCGTATTTCCCGTATCAACCAATTTGCTCAATAAGGTATGGAGCTGCCTGATGTCTGACGGATGAAGGCCTGTTGTTGGTTCGTCGAGCAGATAGAGCGTATGGTTTTTGGAAGGTTTGCTCAACTCTTTAGCCAGTCTAATCCGTTGCCCTTCACCACCGGATAAGGTTTTGACAGATTGTCCCCATTTAAGGTAACCGAGACCCACCTCACACAACGTCTCGATTATCCCCGCCATTTTGGCTTCCGACTTAAGAATTGGCAAGCTTTCCTGCACGGACATGTCCAGCAGATCCGAGATGGAATATCCATCATATTTCACCTGGAGAACCTCATCCGTAAATCTTCTCCCCTTGCAAACGTGGCATTTAACCTCCAAATCGGGTAAGAAATTCATGTCTACAGTCAGCACCCCAAGACCCTGACAGGTTTCGCAGCGTCCACCCGGTGTGTTAAAGGAAAAATGCTTGGAGGTCAGTTTTCTTTTTTTCGCCTCCGGCAATGCAGCAAACAGCTGGCGCAGATGTGTGAAAACATCTGTATATGTCGCTACATTAGAACGCAACATCCTCCCCATGGGCGATTGGTCAAAAATCACTATATTTCCAACCTGATCTAAGCCTGCAATCTCCGCACAGCCTGTTTGCTCATGTTCTTTCGCACTACCTTGCGCAAGAATATCAAAGACTAGCGTCGACTTGCCTGAACCCGAAACCCCAGTTACAGAAACTAGACAACCTAGAGGAAATGTAACCTCCGGGATCTCAATGTTCCGGTATTGAGCCTGTCGGATGGTGATCTGTTTTCCGTCACCTTTCCGGCGAACATATGCAGCAGTCTTATGACGCTCTTCTCTAAGATAGACTCCCGTAACGGAAGTCTCGCTTGCCATCAAGTCCTCAATGCTGCCCTCGCCAACAACTTGCCCGCCGTCCAGACCAGCACCCGGACCCATATCAATAATATGATCGGCAGCGCGCATCATCTCAATATCATGCTCGATAACGAGCACCGTATTCCCCAAATCGCGTAACTCCTGAAGCACACGAATGAGGCCAACAGTATCCCGCGGATGAAGCCCGGTCGTCGGTTCATCTAGAATGTATAACACTCCAGTCAGACCTGACCCCAGCAATGAGGCAAGGCGCAGCCGCTGTGCCTCTCCACCAGATAAGGAGACCGTCTGACGGTTCATAGAAAGATAACCTAGACCAACATCGATAATCCTTTTTAGTCGGGTAGGCATATCGTGAAGGATGGGTTCAAGCAGATGAAGTCCCTCGGCGGGCAAAGCCGCCTCTAAGCCTTTCGTCCACTCGTAAACATCGCTTAATGACCAATCCGATACCTCCGTAATCGATACGCCAGCTACCCGTACGAGACGAACTTCGTTTTTTAAACGAGCGCCAAGACATTCCGGGCATTGCTGCTCATGAAAAAATCCGCCGTCTTTTTCCTGTGTACCAGCTTCTCCTTCCTTCTCCTTGTAACGCCGCCACAAACCAGGAATGACGCCTTCAAATTTGGTGCCTTGAATCGGCTTAACATTGGGAAAATGGCGCTTAAACGCCTCACTTTCCACTCCGTAATACAACAAGTCGCGCTGAATTTCACCGTAATCTTTTAAGGGCTGATCCGGGTCAAACTCAAAGCCAAAATGCTTGCCAGCGGCCAATAATATACGCATCTGTATATCACGATGAACACCATTCAGCGAGGCAACCCCACCCTCACGCATACTAAGCTCTGGATTAAACACCGCCGCTTCATTTATAGTTGCCACAGATCCAACACCACCGCAGGCTTCACAAGCTCCCTCCGGTTTATTAAAAGAGAAGTGGGACATGCCCAGCTTCTCAAGCTCTGCTCCGCAATGTGGACAACCCATCGTCTGACCATCCATTTCCTCGTCTTCCTCGATCAGCAATCCCCTCGCTTCAAAAGAAGGTGGGATGCTGCCACTACAGGAAGGGCAAACCCGCTCGCCTAATCTGGAAAAGATAAAACGGACAAACGTATAGATGTCAGTGACAGTCCCGACTGTCGAACGGGGATTACGATTGGTGACATGTTGTCCAACACTAATGGACGGAGATAGTCCAATAATAGACTCCACCTTTGGTTTACTGATCGTATCTGACGTCATGCCCATGGAATCCAAATACTGTCTTTGGCATTCCCGCTGTAGTGTATCCATAGCTAGCGTCGATTTGCCTGATCCCGAAGGTCCTGTCAGGACAACTAGCTTATACTTAGGAATCGTGAGCGAGACATTTTTCAGATTATTCTCTCTTGCACCTTTAATAACAATAGTCTCTTTCACATCTATTCCCCTCTCATTTCAACCCACTGGTTTGTAGTTATATCTTCTATCCATATGGTTGCCCAAAGTTGTTGTATTGCAATTATTTTGCAAAACATTTCTAATTTCGATAGAATGTATTTGATAAATCACAAAATTTTCAAATAACTTTATAATCTAATATCTTGACTATCAAGATATAATTATTTTAAAAGGAGCGTTATCTTTTGTCAAGCCACGAACAACCTACACCAGAGCAGGAACAATTCACCTTGCTTATGCGCAGTTTGGGAAACCGAACGGTATTGTACCAACAAAATGTAGCCGCCTCACTTGGGTTATACAATAATGATTTCTTATCTATAGATATTCTACGGGAGAAAGGTCCGATCACTGCCGGAGAACTGTCTAAATTAACCGGTCTGACCACCGGAAGTGTTACAGCATTAATAGACCGGCTCGAAAAAAATGGCTATGTCCGCAGACAAAATGACCCGAATGACCGCCGTAAAGTGATTATTGTGCCATTATATGAGAATAAAGATGATGTCATTAATACGTACCAACCGCTCCATACCGCCATGGTTAAGCTCGCAGCTTCTTATACGAATGAAGAGCTCGCCCTTGTTTCGCAGTTTTTAGGCAAAGCAAGTGCGGTTCTAGAAGAGCAGATTGATCATCTTGGATCCACTGCGCGCGGCAAATCTTCTTCCTAAGATACGTATTTATACAAAAAAGGACGATATCCAAAAGTCATACGACTCTCTGGATACCGTCCTTTTTCATTTATTTTCTAATACCAATAGTTACAATTTCGCATGGACCGATCTGTAAGTCAAAGCTTCCTTTCTCTTTCTCATCACTAGAGACTGGGTGGCTCTCCTCTTCTAGGATCGTCGTTTTATAGAAATACTGCTGTGGAATACTTGAACGGAAGGACAGGTTGGTGTTCTGCTGACTCATGTTATACCAACGCAGCAGCAAGTCTCCAGTCTGCTTGTTCATTTTTAGTGAAGAAAATGCAAGTTCCTTACTCTCCCAATCGAATGGAGTATACACCGGCGCAACCACGCCTGCATGTACATCTGTCTGACATACAATCCACGGAACCTGGAATTGGTAAGCTTCAGCATAAGCACCAGAAGTTATACCCTCGCCTGTGTGCGGGATTAGCTCCATACGAACAACGTGCTCTCCAAGACACTGCGCTTCTGGAGTAGGGAATAGCCCCCAGTCACCAAGTTCGCCAACAGAACGTAGCAGTGTAATCGCAATAGTGTTACGCCCATCTCGCAGCACTTCATATTCATTTAATCCAAAATTAGCGACGGTTAGACCCGCTTTCCCATCACTAATATCAACAAAGGCTTGCTGATGTTGCGTGTTACTCGGATTCTTCCATTCTGTGGCGGGTTCAATATTCCGCTCAGCAACCTCGAACATCGAATCTACACGATGCGTAGCAGCGTTCAAATCTGTCGGAAACAGTATACGAATCCGGTGATCTTTGGCCTGGTTTTCTATTGTCGTTTCGATATGCAATCCCTTTCCGCCCCGCTCCAAGGTGATTACAGTACGAAGTTTTAGAATGACTGTGTCACTACTGCGCTGAGCTTTGCGCTCCGGATAGTAAACCAGTGCACGCTGCTCCTCATCCAGCTTATCATCTGCCGAAGCTGGAATCTCCCAGTCATGCTTAATTTCTATAGCGGCGCGAAACGATGTATTTTCCAGCACACAAATATTAGCCTTTAGTCCTTTAGTCGTCAGAGCTTGTTCGGCCTCTGGCTGTTTGTACATATATTCATTGCCGATATCCCCGGTGTTTTCATATACGCCAAGATCTTGATAGGTCACTCCACTAGTTTTGTCACTTAGCATAAACGAACCATCATCATTAATAACTACCTTGATAACGTCATTTTCCAGCACCCGATCTCCTTGTAGCAAAGATTCAGCGGCTATTGGCAGTTCTGCATCTGCCCGGCGAACCCAAGCATATGAACGAAGACCCAGCGCAGGAACTTCTACGGCTTCAAAGGTAAGTCTTACCCGGCGGCACATATACGGCTGACGGAACTTGTCATCTGGCAAATCATAACCAAACTGAAGACCTAAGTCCTCCATCTGGCAGGCAATATCATTCCCTTGATCGTCTACTAACACACGATCGTGCAAGTCAATTCCGGTCATACGGCTAGCCGTTTCTTCCAGAGAGAACCCTTCTCGCAAATATAGACGCGCCACATCAAGTTCTACGCTCACAGTACCCGTGCGACTCCAACCCGTCATATTCATCGCAACTAGTGGAAGCACGTCTTCACCATATGCTGTAAACCCGGTCGTATCCACAGCTTCTGCAATCACTCGTTTACTACCCTCAACAATGGTCTCTGCCACATGACGGCTTTTGTCAAAACGGGTGACCATCTCACGGTGTACCTCATCCACGCTGCATCCACAAATACTATCATGCGGATGATTCTGCATTAATGTCTTCCATGCATAGTTGAACAGATGATGGGGGTACTCTTTGCCCAGTAAATGTGCGAACGAAGCAAGTGGCTCGGCCAACTTTTCAAGCAAGATTTGCCCTTCCTGATTCATCTGTTTCAAATAGACACGCGCAGACGCGGTATTCACTAACGTACCCCATCCATCGGTATGCTGGCTCCGCAGTTCTCCCTTTACAGTCGACAAGCTGCTGCGATCCATTACACCCTCTACGGCCTTAAGGTAATCAGGAAAGTTCGAATGAATGAACTCCATATCTGGATACAACCGCTTCGCAGTTTCGATAGCCTCTGGCAAATCCAGTTGAGCCGGCTGATGATCGCAACCATTCATGAACAGTAGCTCACTTGTAGAGGCAAACTTCCGCGCATCTGCCAGCTTTTTCTCCCAGAACACTTTGGCTTCTGCTTCATTTACAGGCACTTCGTTTCCGTTAGAATACCAATTAGCAAATAAGATGCCGAGCACTTTTGATCCATCAGGACCTTCCCAAATCAGCTCCGAGAATGAGGATTCGTAACCTCCATCTGACACCGTATTATTGAATCCAGTGGGCTTCACACCTCTTCCAAAAAAGGCATTATTGATGCCGGATTGCAGCATTAATTGTGGAGTCTGGCCGACTAGACCAAAGGTGTCGGGAAAATAACCGATTTTGGAGGGTTCCCCGTAACGCTTCGAATCCTGATGGCCAATCTGCATATTACGAACATTGGCCTCCCCACTAGTAAGGAACGCATCCTGCAAAATATACCAAGGTCCTATTAGAAGGCGACCTTCCGTAATATATTTCTGTAGCCGCTCTTGATTTTCGGGACGTACCTGAAGATAATCATCCAGAATAATCGTCTGTCCATCCAGATAGAAACTCTTAAATTCGTTATCCTCATCCAACCGGTTCAGTAATTCATCAACCAGTTTTACTAAGCGTACATGATGTTTCTCATAGGGAAGATACCATTCCCGATCCCAGTGTGTATGGGAAATGATATGGGCAGTCTGAGGTTTAATAGATTGATTTGAACTTTCCAAAGTGAAGACCTCCTTATATGCAATGCGTTCTCTCTACCAAGATGCTTAATGTAGAAGATGTGGTTAATTTACATGGATCTCGACTTCCTGCGGGCGATAAACACCAAGCAAGTCTCCTTTACTATCCGTAGCAAAGAGAACAGAACGTTCCTGTTCTAACACGAACGAATAGGTTCGGCCAGTGGCTGAATCCTTCACCTCGATCTTTGCATCTTGGGCATATTCCGACACGAAGGTAAAAAGCGCACCCGTAGCAAAGCTCAATTTCCGTCCGTAGATACCCGCTAAGTCCCCACCACTAATCCATTCCAAATCACATTCCACAAAAGCAGCATTAACCGCGTAGCGGTAAAGTGCAGCCGTAGTATCCCTACGCTCACTCAATTCAACTGGCAGTGGGCTCCATAGGAGTCGACCCTTGCCAAGCGGAAGGTTCACGACAGTCTCTATAGTTGAACTTCCACCAGTTTCTTGAATGATCGTTTCCTTTGTCACCTCAGCTATCCGGCGGTGGCCGAAAGAGACAGGCAGGACTTGACCTTGAAGCATAAGCACTTCTTCGCGGCGCACATTACGCAATTCACGTTTGCCAAGGATATCACTCAACCGATCCGAAGAACGCCAATAGGCATCAATGCCTAACGGTCCAGTGGCAAGCAATACCGCTCCTGTCTCTTCAACAATGTGTAACAACCGTTCCATTGCTGCATCAGCGAAGTTATGCGCGCTTGGCAGTATAATCAGTTTCGCAGGGTTCTTCTCCAAATCATCTAGATGGTATTCGGAAGCCCCCCGAAAAGACATCTTGAGCTCATAAGACAGAATGCGGGTAAGCTCTGTTGTAGCAGCAAAAGCCAACTTCCGATTAGAGAAATCATTCGAATAAGGGAACACCACCGCAATCTCTTCCAATTTCCGATCACCAAATATATCACGGATACCTTCTATAAACTTCCCGAAATCATAAGATACGCCTGCCTCAGGCTTCTCGGTTCCATCTGCTCTCAGTGCTCCGATATGGGACTCATTCGCTTTATCCATATAGAAATTCGTATTCCAGATCCAGTGAACAGCCCCCGCACCTGCCGTTCCAAAAGCGTAAGCATACTTGCGTTCCAGCAAATTCTGCAGCTCTTGTTCTGAACGTTTGGCTCGGCCATCTGGAGTTTCTACATACATGACGCCAGTCTCCTGAATTAGGTTTGGCTTATTAGGCGTCTTGGCAAAGATGCCATCCCACACCAGATAATCATTAAACCACCAGGAATGAACAGTGGTGTAATCCACCGCCTCCTCGTAGAAGAACGGCGAAGGTCGCTGCGCTCCTAGTCCCTCATCCTGACCAACCGTAACCATC
Source organism: Paenibacillus sp. FSL R5-0636 (assembly GCF_037974255.1). Classification (NCBI taxonomy): domain Bacteria; kingdom Bacillati; phylum Bacillota; class Bacilli; order Caryophanales; family Paenibacillaceae; genus Paenibacillus; species Paenibacillus sp. FSL R5-0636. The sequence goes on along the minus strand of NZ_CP150232.1, from coordinate 2,530,593 downwards.
TGAGCTGGACATTGCTCCTTAATGGCGTCGTATAATTGTTTCACCCAACGGTTATGCATCTCCATAGAGAACAAACAATAATCCAACCAGCGTGTTCCCCTCTTAGCACTGTGCATGTCTTGTACGTCGAAGTTAATCTCTTTTGCTTCTGGCAGCCCTGCAGATGCAAAGTTCGGAAGCTGTGCAGGTGTCATATTCCAGCGTTCCTGCAGCACGTCGATTACACCATGTCTTTCTTGTAGCCATTCCATAAAGGCTTGTCGCTCAAAACGATCATGGCATGAACTCGGGCCGTCCGAAAAAATACGTGCCGGATCAAACATCGACGGTTCATTAATAAGATCCCAATCTACATTCGAAGAATCTTTATGACGAGATACAATAGACCAAATGAACCGCTTCTGAGCTTCCACACTTTGTGGGTCCAGATAAGGATTTACCCCTCCCCACGTTTCCGGTGTGAAGGAGAAGAACGTGAAAGTCACTTGAAGATCATGCTTCTTCGCCGTCATGATGAAGGCGTCGATCGCCCGCAATACTTCTTCCGAGACATGTCCATCGTCTTGCATCACATTGCGATAAGCTGTCCAGATCCCTGTACGGATCCAGTTAATCCCGGCCTTCCGCATCTGGCCCATATCACGGTCCCAAACTCCCACGTTCGGTAGAAATAGAAATTTCCGCGCCACATCACTCGCCATATAAGTCATGCCGACCACTGGTAGCGGACGCCCATCTTTTATAAAATAATCTCTGCCGCTCGTTACCGGATTGCCTGCTGCCAGCAGCTCAGGAGCATGACCCCAGAACCCTTGGCGCAGAATGCGAACCTCACCATCACTGGCTTCTGCTTCACAGACAATCTGGTAGAGGCCCCTACTTATCTCCAAAGGAATAGGCAGACGCACCATGTTTAGTTCAGCATTCGCCTTCATTTCCAAACTCTGAGACCACTTCAAAGAGGTATCTGATTCATGCTCTACATGAATTGTGAAATTCCATGTATCTTCATTACGCATAGAAGGTCTCACTCGTTCAAGCTGCTGAATCTGAAGGGTTAGGGAAGCACGTTCTCCTAATTCATAAGACGCGTAATTGGGCTTAACCCACATTTCCGTTACACCCTTGCTGCAGAAACGAGCCCAATTGGATATCGCGAAAGGACCTTTTTGCTCCCAAAAAGAAGCTGTTGCAGGTGTATTTACGAACAGCCAGCGTGAGCCTGCAAATAAACCGCTCGTATTCTCCCAAAGAACTACTGGCGCAGAAATTTCCCGACCCTCGAGTGTAACTCCTTTTAATAGCGGGCAAATCCGTGTGCTCATTGGACCTGCAGAGCCCATTTGATGTGGTAAATCACTCGTCTTTGTCGTATGTGGCACGAGGTTCCATGTATTCGCACTCGTTAGAAAAAGAGATTCTTGACCCTTAAGCAGAGGAATGACATCCGAGGCAAGCAATGAATGGTTGCGTGAGCATTCAACATGAAGTGCCTCATGAATATACAGCTCCTGATGATAGGAAGTCTGCTCCGCTTCCACATGCCATTGGCCATTTTCCCAACGAACAGGTTGTTTGAAGGGTGCGCCTCCAATGCTAATCAGCCCGCCACCTCTTTGCAGGTATTCAAGAATGGCTATCCAGGCCGTTTTCGGGAAATAGGGTGCATGCAGATTGATGAAACAGCCGCCTTCCGTTTCGCGAAGCGTTTCTGCAAGCTGATTCTCATTTACAATAGATCCGAACTCACTCATGGATGTAATCGCATCGCTAGGAATGGGACTGGAAATTGGAAAATCAGAATCATAAAATATGATTACAGGTCTGCTCGGGCTGCTCATAGTAGTCCTTCCTTCATCGTTTTATAGACAAGTTGGGAGAACAGACTATTGGACCAGGCGAACCATTTTCTAGTGAACGTATTCGGATCATCAACATGAAATCCCTCATGCATAAAGCCAGTATCCGCATCTGTAGCTTCTAACATCGCAAGCATCTCCAGCTTTTCTTCCTTAGTGGAAGCCGTCAAACCTTGCATGGATAATGCCATATGCCAGATGTAGTCTTTGGGAGTATGCGGACTGCCGATTCCCTTCGCTGCGGTTCCTTCAAAATAAAAAGGATTCTCCTTGCTCAGAGCAAAGCGTCTCGTATTCTGATAAATTTCATCCTCTGCGGTAACATAGCCGAGATAAGGAATCGACATGAGTCCTGGTGTTCCCGCATCATCCATCAAGCAGTAGTTGCCATAACCATCGGTCTCGTAGGCGTAGATTGGACCGAATTTCGGATGACGATAAATACCATACAATTGAATTCCGTGATCAATCTCAGCTTCTAATGCTTTAAGCTGTTCCAGAAATTCAAGATCACGGAATACCCATTCAGCGAATTCCTGCATATGACGTAATGCAACAACAGCGAACATATTCCCCGGAATGTTGTAATGGAAGTCGCAAGCATCATCGCTCGAGCGGAACCCGGACCAGACCATGCCCGTGTAATTAACAGGCATACCCAGGCCGTTATTACGCAGTGTATCTTCAGGAATCCCATTGTTACGCGTAAAGCGGTATGGAGATAATTCACTATGGCGCTGTTCAGTTTTGAACAGGTTGAATATTTTGACCATTGCTGCCTTAAATCCGGCGTCGAATATATCAGCCTTTCCGGTTTCTTTCCAATAGGCATAAGCCAGACGCATGGAAAAACAAAGAGAATCGATCTCGAATTTACGTTCCCACACCCAGGGGGACATTTCCGTAATATCGCTAGTGCTCCAATGCCAATCATTCGCCGTCTCATTAAACGCATTGGCGTACGGATCGATATGAATATATTCGATATGACGTTTAATTAACCCGCCAATAATCCGCTGAAGATCGGGATCGTTTTTAGCAAAGGGCACGTAGTGCATAACCTGCTCCACAGAGTCTCGCAACCAAGAAGCCGGGATATCTCCTGTAATCACAAACGTTGTTCCATCATCCATAAGCTTAGTCGTTGTCTCAAGCGTATTAGGGAAACAATTCTTAAAGAGCTGCAATAGCTTCGGCCGATGAGCTAACTTCTCCTCTGCTTCGTTTAATACTTCTTGAACCGCTTGAGGAAGCTTCAGCTTCGGCATAGAGATGGTGGGAAGTCGGAATTGTTCCATATTCTCACTCCTTCATAATAAATGGGGATAGATAGAGAGACGGGCAGCATAGCTGCCCGTCTCCACTAATCCTATTTGTGTTACCTTTAGTGATTAATCTTAGGCGTGTTACGTTCATTAGCTTATTTCTTTGTCTGGTTCCACCCATCAAGTTGCTTTTGAACTTCTGCAATGACTTTATCAAGTCCAGCTTCTTTAAATTTCTTCGCTGCTTTTGGCAGATATGTTTTAGGATCAACAGAACCTGTGTATAGTGCTGGCATAAATTCTTTAGTTACGTTGTTGATAGCCGCTACTTCTGTTTTCACAGGTGTAGGATCAAATGCAAAACCGAAGGTAGGGGCTTCTTTTGAAGAATCATTAAACTTCTTAAAAGCATCCCATTTATCAGCAGGGTCATCAGCATGCAGATAAGTCAGTAACATGTTTCCAAGTGTGAAACCTGGCATTGCATAGCTATCTTGCATAGCTGGCAGATCTTCAATGACATTGTCGGAGATTTTCTTATAATGAGTGCCTTCAATACCATAGTTGAGCAAATTGCGTAAGTACTTATCTGTATTCAAAAGATTCAAGAACATCATAGCCCGTTCAGGATCACCTGAGGTTACGGAAATCGCGTGCATCGAACCTGCGGCGGACTGTGTATATACATAAGGCTCATGCATAGGCGAAGTTACAATTTCATAACCTGCTGAACGAGACCAACCTTTTTCTGCATATGGTTGTGTAATTTCGCGATCGGCAAACCATTTACCCGTCTTAATGTTATCAATACCTTCAAGTGTTGCAACGTCTGGGCGTAAGTAACCTGCTGTGTAAAGTCTACGCATCGTATCTAACGATGTTGCAAGTTCAGGTGTCTCCAGAATATTAACAACCTTGCCATCTGTGGAATCCATATAGACCCCGATAGGTAACTCATCACCTAGTACATAGTCAAATGGCATAAATGGTTTAAAGCCTTTAGGAACAGCTAGCGGTGTAATATCACCCGGCTCGTTCTCTTTAATCGTTTTAAGAAGTGGCTCTAGATCATCCAATGTACGGATATTGGAAATGTCCATGTTGTATTTATCAACATATTTCTTATTGAAGCGCCATACCCATTGCTGTCCAAGCTCCTTATTTACAGGAACACCATAGATCTCACCTTTAATCTTAGTTCCTTCTAAGAAACGAGGGTCCAAAACTTCTTTCGTTTCCTTACCATACTTATCTAGCAGATCATTCAGACCCAAGAACGTACCATTAGCAGCGTTACGACGGAAGTCATTTGTCCAAGAAGAGGTAAAGGCAATATCATAAGGCTCACCAGAAGCGGTGATGACTTGCATCTTCTTATCGTAATCGCCCCAATCGAACATCGTAATGTTCAACGTCGCGTTAATTTTTTCTTGGGTATATTTATTAACTTCTTTTAAGACAAGATCCAAATCCTTTTGAGGTCCACCAATTAAATACATCTTCAACTCATATGGCTTTAATTCTGATGTGTTCCCTGCTGAATTCCCTGCTGCCGCTGAATTGTTTGTTTCTTTAGCAGCATTTGTATTATTATTCGAACCACATCCAGCTAGAAGGCCAGAAAAAAGCATTGTCCCTGCAAGAGCGAGTGTTAAGCCTTTTTTCATTTTCATTTCTATTTTCCCCCTTTAGATTAATGAACGCTTTATTTATATCGATTCCTATCCTAGCGATTCGAATAAATACATCTTAGTAGTGTTACTCCTTTAAAGAGCCCACGGTTAAACCTTGTACAAAATACTTTTGGAAGAACGGATACGCTAGTGCTATAGGCAAGGTTGCCAGTACAACCATCGCCATACGAACGGTTTCTGTTGGCAAGGTTGCAGCAATCTCAAAGCTTGATCCCATCTGCATACTGTTCTGAATGACAAACTCCATATTATTCTGAATTCGCATCAGCATCGCTTGGAGTGGAACAAGACTAGCATCATCTATATACAGCAGGGCATTAAACCAATCATTCCAATATCCCAGCGTACAGAACAATCCAATCGTTGCAATCCCCGGTAAAGAGATTGGAAGTACAATTTGCAGGAAGGTCCGAAACTCACCAGACCCATCAATTTTGGCAGCCTCAATGAGTGCATCAGGTACGCTAGTCTGGAAGAAGGTCCGCATTACTAGAATAAAGAATGCATTCATCGCGATTGGCAATATCAAAGCCCATATCGTGTTGTACAAATGTAAAAACTGCGTAGCCACGATATAGTTGGGAACCATTCCGCCTGAGAATAACATCGTGAAGAAGGCGAAGAAGCTGAAATAATTACGATAGCGAAATGATCTTCGAGAGAGAACATACGCATAAGTTGTTATTAGAAATAAACTAATGAGCGTACCTAGTACAGTAACCATCAAAGTAACTCCAAAGGAACGAAGTAATTGATCACCTGTGTTAAAAACAAACTGATAAGCTGCTAAACTATATTTTTCGGGTAACAAGCTAAATCCATTTAGAGCAAGTACTTTCTCATCTGTAAAAGAAATGGCTATGACAAACAAGAACGGAAACACACAAGTAAAAGCGAAGATGCCAATTATAATATTGAGTACCACATTCCATAGAGGAGTAATGGCGTTGTTGTCGATTTCTTTTGGCTTACGTTTGAATACTGCCATAACATCACTAACTCCTTTCTAGAATATCGCATTCTCTTTGCTGATCTTTTTCACAATAGAATTCGTTACAAGCACCATGATAAATCCAACAATCGATTGATATAGACCCGCCGCTGTACTCATTCCTAGATTACCTGTCGTACTCATGCTTCGATAAATATAAGTATCGATAACATTCGTTACGGAGTATAGAACACCTGAATCCCGAGGGATTTGATAGAATAAACCGAAGTCTGATCTAAAAATACCACCAATCGCTAAAATCGTTAGCGTTACCATTAAAGGTTTAAGCAAAGGAAGTGTAATAAACTTAATCTGCTGCCATTTGCTGGCCCCATCAATCATAGCCGCTTCATAGTAGGACTTGTCGATACCCGCTATAGCCGCTAAGTAAACAACACTTGAATAACCAATTGATTTCCAAATCCCCATGAAAATTAGGATATATGGCCAAAAGCGAGTATCCCCATACCAGGAAATAGGATCGCCTCCGAAGTAAACAACCACTTGATTCAATATTCCTTTATCTACACTCAGAAAGCTGAAGGTAAAGAAACTAATAATGACCCAAGAAAGGAAGTAAGGCATAAACATCGCCGTTTGATAAACTTTAGCCGTCCGTTTGTTCACAAGTTCATTTAAGGTGATCGCAATGCCCACCGCAAGAACTAAACCGAGAGAGATCAACGCCAAGTTATAAAGAATCGTATTTCTTGTAATGATATAGGCGTCCTCCGTCGAGAACAAAAAGTTGAAATTTTCAAGGCCAACCCACTTACTATTTAAAACGCTTGCAAAGAATCCATCCCGATGAATCTTGAAATCCTTGAATGCAATTACTGTTCCAAACATCGGTAAGTAGCAAAAGATCAGGAACCATAATGTCCCTGGTAATACCATAAACCAGAGTACCTTATCCTTAATTAGACTTTTGAAAAATGCAGGCATTATTCCACATCCCCCTTCTCTCTATCCCCAAACAACCCCTATATATCCCTTCGATCTTTTTCCCTCGCCCCTTTAACTACCCTTAATTCTGCGCCATAAAAGCGGTTTCATAAAGTTGAAAAACTCCAGAATCAGATGTAAAAATTAAAGATCCACAGCAGAAAGGACATTTAAAAAGTCTATTTCCCCTTAAATTTGAGCAAAAAAAAGGAAACATTCTCGTTATCAGCGTCCATGAAACCCGTACTTGAACGTGGATAGCCAGGAACATTTCCTTTATTTTAGGATTTTGCTTTTTTGTACATATTCCGAAGCTCTGTTGGCGATACACCTACTGATTTTTTGAACTGGCGATAGAAATATGCTGGATCCGGATACCCTACTTCAGCTGCAATTTCGTTGGTTAGTAACGTAGTTTGTAGCAGCAATTGTCTTGCCTTTTCAATTCGAAATTGATTAACATAATCAGAGAAACTACGGCCCATTTCCTTCTGAAATAGCTGTCCCAAGTAATTAGGATGCATTTCCATACGCTGACTGAGCGTTTTCAGGGATAGCTCTTCTCTATAGTGTTTGCTTACTTGATCAACCATATATCTCATATTCGGACTGAGCTCATCACTTACTAACGATAATTGGTCCAGTGTTTCTTTCACACTTTCCTGCACATGGTGCACCAATTGCTCAATAGTATGTATGCGCAGCAATGGATTAAACACGGCACTAAAATTAGAGTTTTTCTCCATTTTCTTGGCAATCAACATTAACTCAATCGCTACGTTGTAATTATCAATACGGGTAATCATGCCACAGCCAAACAGCTTTTCGAACGTTTCTGCGATAAACTGGTTCGTAGCTTCACGGTCTCCAGATAATAATAATTTGGTGAATTCCTCATAATCAATTTCGAGCTTCTCCTCGTGCAGAACCATCTTTGACAGTTGTTCCGCATCTATAATCGGGTAGCCAGGTAGCATTAGATGATCAACATATAAACTCTTCGCCTTTTTATAACTTTTTGGGACTTCCTGAAAAGCATGCTCCTTACTTCCTATCGTTATCCAGACAGACTTCTCCAACTCATGCATAGTCTCATATTGTACTCGTTCCAGTACACAATAAAGCTCTTCTTTGTTCTCAGCTTCAGCCCGCTCAGCAATAATAAGAACAAGATCACCTTCCATATCTATAAATACAATAACGGTTCCAAGTTGCTCTAATGACTTCACAGCGATACGATAACATTCATCCATAAGCAGATTCCTGTGGAGTTTATCCTGCCCCTCATCGTCATCCTGTTCGGTGATAAGCCGAATCGCAGCCACCGTAAAAAATGAACAGTCCAGTGAGATATTTAAGACTTTTGAACGGTGCTGTAGCTCCTGCCTACCTATATTGCCAGTTACCCAGCGGTTTAGAATATTGTTGCGCAGAACTTGCCAATCCTCTTTAGCATGAAATTGTTCAACATCCTCTTGATTCAGCACTTCAACAATTTGTTCAATGGTTGATTCCAATTCATTTATATTAATGGGTTTGAGAATATAATTTTCAATGCCTAGACTCATTCCAGCTTTTAAATACTCAAATTGCTCATAGCCGCTCAAGATAATAAATCTCATTTTTGAATCAAAAACCTTTATTTGTTGAATCAGTTCAAGTCCCGTAAGTTTTGGCATCGTAATGTCAGTAATTAATATGTCGATCCCTTCATCATGATTGCGTAGAAATTCTAAAGCTTCTTCCCCATTAGACGCTTGTCCCGCGATTCTCAATCCATATTTTTCCCATTCAATCACTGAACGTAATCCTTCAAGAATAAGAGGTTCATCATCCACGATAAGTATATTGTGCATTATTAGTACTCTCCCTTACTACTGGTATATTCATGATGACTATTGTTCCTTTATTTACTTCACTAGCGATCGTCAATCCATATTCAGTCCCATAATAAAGTTTAATTCGTTCATTCACATTACATAGGCCTACCGAAGAAGGAGGTTCATCCATTCTCATACTGACTTGAAGCATTTGCTGTAGCTCTGTTAGCTTGCTGGGAGTAATTCCATTTCCGTTATCACTTATAGCAATTTGAATTTCCCCGCCAGATTCAGTAACTTCAATACGGATGAGATTGCCAAAACGGTCAGGTCTAAATCCGTGAACAATATAATTTTCAATAACCGGTTGAATAAGCAATTTAACGATAGAACAATTCATGGCAGCTGGACTTATTTGTGATTCGATTTGGAGCCTATCTTTATGTCTAATCTGGAACAACTCCAGATACAAATTACAATATTCAATCTCATCAGATATTGTAACGACCATACTTTTCTTAATCATCGTTCGAAATAATGTCGATAAAATGTAAATCATCTGACCTACATCCTTCGCTCCTTGCGTAATTGCCCGCATCCTAATCGCCTCAAGTGTGTTATATAAAAAATGTGGATTAATCTGTGATTGAAGTGCAACTAGCTCAGCATTTTTCTGGGTAAGCTCCGAAATATACACTTTGTTAATATAGAGTTCTAGTCTTTCACACATATAGTTAAAATTGTTGGCAATTAGCTGCAATTCATCTTCTCGATTAAGGTGAATACGTGTGCTCAAATCACCTTCCTGTAAGCGCTTCATAGATTTGACAATGATCTTCACTTTTTTAGAGAAACGTAAAATAATTCCGTATGTAAAAGACATTGCAGTAATAATAAGCGCTGTGGTAATCCCGATAATCCAAGTTCGAACCGTTTTCATTTCGTTGTTGACCTGTGACTTCTGAATGATTCCTGCCATAATAAGACCTGAGCTGTTCGTTGTATTTAAGTTAACCTTGGAGATCTCATCCAGTGTTGTCCAGCCATCGGCATGAAGCGCATCGATATGTGGATATCGCTGTCCCATATACCTTCCCAATGAATCATATATAACGTCACCGCTTGGGGTTAAGACCAACAATTGACCATTATTTTCTGCAACTTTTGTGCCAAGCCATTTTGAAATAAGTTCTGCGTCAAAATCTACTATGAGCATACCGATCGTTTTCAATGTAATCGGATCTTTAATTTCCCTAGTCATTGTATACAAATTGTTATTGTCTTCTCTTATTTCCTTAAGCACTAATTTGGTTTCATGCGAGACCCAGCCATTCTTCGGTAAGGATAATTTTTGCTTAGGACCGTCCATGTCGCTCAAATAGAATTGTCGGGTATTATTTTTATATAAATAATAAAATTCTTTCTCTGTGCTGTACAAAATAACGTCATAAATCCCATTTTTCTGATTCAAATAGGTTTTGAAATAAGTATCGAACGTATGAGGAACGGAGCTCCCTATGTCTGCATATTGATCTAAACGGTATTTAAGATAATCCCCATAATCATGTTGCAAAAAGTAGGACAAATCCTCACTGACAGAGGCATCGCTATAAATTTGCTGGATGGCTACTTGGATGCTTTCGTACTGCTGATTCATATACAAACTTACATAATCCAGCACCTCCCGATTGGCATCTACATGTTGGCGAGTGATCGTCTGTTCATAGTATTTATATACGGTAATGGATGAGGCTATTAACGTAATTATGATGATTGAAGAGTATATAGCTAATATTTTATTGAACAGTTTTTTCTGCAAATGGTTTTGATAAAATTTCTTTACATTCAACAAAGCCACCTTCTTTCTGAATATCACCTTTAGGATTAGAAGCTTAACATCACACTTCTTTTTCTGCAATGGAAGCGCATGCATTTTTTATTTATAAATTCTAGCGCTCCAACTTTTCTCTCCACCGAGAGTTTACAACTCACAAAAAATCGTCTATAGTTGATTTCTACCCCCCAAACAAACCTATAATAACCCAAATAGATCTTAATTTCCTCGTCCCCCATCAACATATTGGAGGGGCTATTACTCATGTTTCTAACCAAACGCAAACTCAACTCCCAACTAAACGAAATTTCCGAATATCGTTACCGGGATCGTATACACATTCCTTTTTTCAACTCAATGATTGACGAACAAGGTGAAATTGCAGCCGAACCGCCCGTGGATGGAGAATGGTCTGAGCTACGAGTTGGCGATACCTGGAAAGGCCGCGATTTGTATTTATGGCTAACGACAAATATAGACGTACCCGCTACTTGGGCAGGCCGTAGAGTACTGGGTCGATTTGATTTTGGCGAGACGGGTGCTGGAAACAACTCCGGATTTGAATCCTTATTCTTTTTCAACGGCAAACCCTATCAAGGTGTAGATTCCAATCATACCGAAGTGTTCTTGCCAAATGAAACGGTAGGCACTCAGCTTCCACTGACCTTCCGGTTATGGTCGGGACTCGAAGGAGGCGGCCCTAAAAAGGATCAGACACATGGCATTCGCATGGCTGAAATTTGTTGGCTGGATGAAGCAACGGATGATTTCTATTTTACCGCGCTTGCTGTAGTCGAGACGCTGAACGTACTCGATGCCAAAACTCCAGAATATACACAACTTATGAGTACAGTAGACCGCTCCTTTCTTCTGATCGACTGGTCTCGTCCAGGTTCAGACAACTTCTATGCTTCGATCGGGGAAGCCCGCAATTATTTGCGTGATGAAATTAATAAAATGGAGAAGTCCTCACCCGTCACAGTTACCTGTATTGGCCATACCCATATTGATGTGGCTTGGTTGTGGCAATTGAAACACACCCGTGAGAAATGTGCGCGTTCGTTCTCAACCGTACTGCGTCTGATGGAAATGTTCCCGGACTATACCTTTTTACAGACTCAGCCGCAACTCTATGAATATATCAAAAATGACTATCCAGAAATCTACGAAAATATTCGTGAACGTGTGGCTGAAGGACGCTGGGAAGCTGGCGGCGGCATGTGGCTTGAAGCAGATTGCAACTTGACCTCAGGAGAGTCTCTAGTCCGTCAATTACTGTATGGAACTCGCTTCTTACGTAATGAATTTGGGGTTGAATGTGACTATTTATGGCTGCCGGACGTATTTGGCTACAGCTGGTCCTTGCCACAAATCCTAAAAAAATCAGGAATTAATACCTTCATGACCACAAAAATTAGCTGGAATCAATATAACCGGATGCCACATGATACCTTTCAATGGCGTGGGATTGATGGCACAGAGGTGTTAACACATTTTATTACAACGCCAGAGCCTTGGTCCGAAGAAGATTCTTGGTTCTACACTTATAATGGCCGGATTATTCCTAAGACTGTAAAAGGAATTTGGGATACCTACCGGGATAAAGAAGTGAATCGCAATCTGTTACTTTCTTACGGATATGGCGATGGTGGCGGGGGTGTGAACCGTGAAATGCTAGAGATGCGCCGTCGGCTAAACGATCTTCCCGGTCTGCCGAAGATTGAAACAGGAACAGCGGGAGACTACTTCCGTAACTTGCAAGAAACTGTTGCAAATACGGATCGTTATGTCCATGTATGGGATGGCGAGCTTTACTTAGAATATCACCGCGGCACCTACACAAGCCAAGCCTACAATAAGCGGATGAACCGTAAGCTTGAACTGCTATACCGTGAGGCGGAATGGCTAAATACACTGCAAAGTGTGATGACAGGTGACTGGTCGAACTATCGTCAGACCGATTTAGACGAGGGCTGGAGAATTATTTTGCGCAACCAATTCCATGATATTATTCCGGGCTCTTCGATTCGTGAAGTATATGAAGACAGTACGATTGAATATGCACAAGCAGAAGCAATAGGTCAGTCTGTCTGGGAGCAATCCAGTAAGGCACTTGTGAGCGGAAATGAAGCCGGTAAATATACGATCTGGAACAATGCTGCTTGGGAGCTGACAGAACTCGTAGAAATTACTGTTGAAGCCGGGATGGAAACAGGACATTGGATAAGCTCAGAAGGAAAACAACTACAAGCTCAACGTGAAGGTGACCGCTGGATCGTTGAAGTATCTAACATTCCTTCTCTCGGATACACAACCATTTCCTTCGTAGAAGATGTGAATTCTGAGTCTCTAAGTGCTCCATTCAAGCTAAATGAATCAGGAATTTCAACGCCTCACTTCGATATTGAATGGAACGAACAAGGTCAATTAGTATCCATCTATGATATAAATGAACAAAGACAAGTATTAGCAAACGGAAGTCACGGTAACGTGTTCCAAGTGTTTGAAGATAAACCCCTAGCCCATGAAGCTTGGGACATTGACATCTACTATCAGCAAAAGAAACGTGAAGTCACCGACTGCCGCAGCATTGAAGTCATAGAAAAGGGTTCACTGCGATGTGTTGTACAATTCACATGGAGCTATATGGATTCCACGATTAAGCAGCAAATGATCTTACATGCACACCATCGTCGTATCGATTTCGTGACGAAGGTAGACTGGCATGAGCGACAACAGCTAATGAAAGTAGCTTTCCCTGTTGCGATACGAGCTACCGAAGCCACTTATGATATCCAGTTCGGTAATGTTACGCGTCCAACACATTGGAACACTAGCTGGGATTACGCTAGATTCGAGACTGTGGGGCATCAGTGGGCAGATTTATCAGATCGTGGTTATGGCGTTAGCTTGCTGAACGACTGCAAATACGGTTATGACATCAAGGATAATGTGATGCGTCTATCCTTAATCAAATCGGCAACGCACCCTGACCCTGAAGCGGATCAAGGCGAACATACTTTCACCTACTCTATCCTGCCTCATACTGGGGATTGGCTACAGGGTGACACCGTCCGTCAAGCTTGGTCCGTCAACAACCCTCTACGGAGCACCATGGGGCAAGCAGAAGTAGCAACCAAGTCGCTTATTCGCCTTTCTACTCAAACGGTTATGGTTTCTGCGATTAAGAAGTCTGAGGATGGTCAAAAATTAATCGTACGTGTGCACGACTATTCCGGAAGCCGCCAGCAAATTGATATGACTAGCGACTTGAATATTATTTCGTGGCAAGAGTGTAATCTAATGGAGCGTCCTGAAGGGGAAGTCCACACTGAACCTGTCATTACTTTTATACTTGAACCTTACGAACTAAAAACATTTGAAATCGAAGCAGCAAAACTAATAAAGTAACGTACAAAAATCGGGGTGTCCCTGTAGCCATAGATCAAAGGTTACGTAGGACACCTCTTTATATATTTTCTCACGATTGTTTCTTATGCTTTTAAGTATACACCTTGTGCAATGAGTAATCTTGACGTATACTCCGAGTAAGGGAGAGATGGATATGAGAAAAATGAGGAAAATCACAATATTCACAGGTATTGGGTTATTCAGCCTTGTTTTGATTGCCATGTTTGTAATCAGCGCTTTTGTAATCAAAAGACCGGCGACTACCACCCCCGTAATCGCGGAAGTGAAGCCTTACAAGTGGAATAAAGTCACGCTAGACGGAAATGTCATATCAAGTGATGGATCAGAGTATTTTTTGTGGAATAAAAAGGGTGAAAATAATAACTGGATCATCTTCTTTTCCGGTGGCGGGGCCAGCTGGGATGCCCAAAGTGCCGCACACCCCATCAAGCTTATGAACTTTATTAAAGGTGGAGATACAGGCAACTATTTCCCCAACATCCCCTTCTATATGCTTACATTGCTGAGAGGCATGATGGATACGGATAACCCTGCCAATCCATTTCATGGCTGGAATGTGGTCTACCTTCCCTATTCGACCGGTGACTTCCATATCGGCAACCGCACAGTTGAATATAAAAAAGAGGACGGCAGCCCCTTTACTATGCGTTATAACGGCAGCAATAATGTGCGAAGCAGCCTCGATTGGATATATGCCAACGTGGATAAACCCGGCAAACTACTGATTGCTGGCGAAAGTGCTGGTGGCTTTGGGTCCGCTTTTTGGGCTCCCGAGATCGCCTCTCACTACAAGGACTCCGAGATCTTCCAATATTCGGACAGTTCCTTCTTGAAATCAGACAAGTGGCCAAATGTTGTGAAGCAGGAATGGCAGGCAGACTTCGTGAAGAACTTCGGATATGCCCCTGAAGCGGATATCATCGGGGCAGCTTTTAAAGCGAACGGCCATCTACTTCCTGCGAATGCGATAATATTGCAATCCTACTCGGTATTTGACGAGATTCTGATCCACTTTCAGAACAACATCAACGATTACAAGGGGCCAAGAGATCAAAGCATCATTAATGAGTGGTCACAGGAAATGCGGCAATCTGTTTCTTCTTTGGCAGCCACTTTACCTAATTATTATTACTATCTCACCGACTATGGACTGAACGCAAAGACGGGTACAACTCCGCACACTTTTGCCACCAGAGAGACCTTCTTTCAGGCTGAACAGGATGGTGTGAAGCTTCTGAATTGGTTAGGTGATGCGATCAACCGGCAGAACCCCTATTCAGTGGGCAGCAAATTCCTCATGAATTCGAAGCCAGCTCAGAAATAGTGCTAGAAGCAGCGGAAGAGTTGCAACAAGACAGGAGAGAAAATCAATGAATTTGCGGGAAAAGCAAATGCAAATGACAAGGGAGATCATTAAGGATACAGCGCTTAGCTTATTCTGTGCCCAAGGTATTGAGCGCACGGATATGGCACAGATTGCGGAACAAGCCGGCATCTCCCGGCGTACTTTGTATCATCATTATAAGGACAAGGAAGAGTTAGCCGCTCAAATCTATGCCCTTAATCTGGAGCGGATGTTTGGACAGCTGCTGTTTGATTTTGATTTTGAACACCCTGTACAGTCATTGGAGAACATTCTCGATAAATATCTGGCGTTAAGAGATCATCAGGAAGCCCTGATCTACTATGATGCCATTTTTGGAGTTTACTACAGCACGCTTTCCAAAAATCCCGCGGAACTTCCTGACTTTAAGCAGGCTATGGAAGGCTGGTATTCACGGTTAATTCTCCTTGAGACAATTTCAGTCGCTCCGGAGGAAAAAAATAAGTGGCTGGACATTCTGCACAAGTCCACCCACCTTTATTTCATGTATTTACAAAAAGCCGTCATTATTACTCATCAGCGGGGGGGTGTGGTTACGGAGGAAGATCGGGTTATGGACCGGCAATTCAAGGATTTCATTATGTTTGGCGTACGGCAATCCAAGAATGAGACAAACCCTTAATTTCACTTATGGGGCAACCTGACGATAATCGTCGTTCCCGCTCCAACCGCACCGTCCACTTCTATGTTTCCCTGATGCAGGGAGACAATTTTTTTAACGATTGCAAGTCCCAAGCCATTGCCATTGTTGTTTCCATTCCGTGACTTGTCTATTTTATAAAATCTTTGGAATACGGTGTTGAACTCTTCCGGGGAAATCCCGATCCCGTTATCACTGACGGTGACCGATACATCTGCTGCACTGTCATCTATACTGATGCGGATGTTCCCGCCTTCCGGTGTGAACTTGATGCTGTTACTAAGCAAATTCATCCATACTTGCTTCAGCTGATCTTCATCACCCTTAATTTTGACAGCTTCCGGCAGCTCAAGATCGATAACGATGCCTTTGGCTGACCATTGTGGCTCACAGGTCACAACGATGGTTCTAATCTGCTCGTCAAGATTGAAGGAATCTACGTTAAAAGGATGATGTTCAGAATCCAGGGAAGCGAGCTTCAGCAAATTATCACTTAACCTCGACAGACGCTCACTCTCAGCAATGATGATATCAAGATATTCAGAACGTTCCTCTTCCATGATTAGATCATTGTTCTGCAATGCCTTAGCAAAGCCGGAAATAGACGTAAGCGGTGTCTGAATTTCATGAGACACGTTGGATACGAAATCCTGCCTCATCTGTTCTAACTGCTTCAACTCCCCGGCCATCTCCACATAGCTTTGTGTCAGTTCCCCTATTTCGTCTACTCGGTTTACTTTAAGCGCTACCTCGAAATCACCCTTGGCTAGCCTTCTTGTCGCATTCGTCAAAGCTTTGATCGACTCCACCAAATATCTGGCGGCAATAAGAATGCATAGACTACCCAGTAAAAGCACGAGTAAAAGCACAAAGAGCAGCATCCGATTGACGATATTTTCGTTCTCGGCAGAATACTGCAAGAACATTGCTTGCCACTCCCCGTTAAACATAAAGGGCATCCCGATAAAGGTATCCTTATCTTTCGCAGAGGAACGATAGAGTTTTCCTTGCAGCACTTGTTTCACAGCATCGGGGGTGATAGTGACGGCCGGACTATCCTTAAGCCCATAGAAGGTATATTCCCCGGAATGATTATACAGGTGGATAGGGTATGCAGATACCTTAACCATACTATTCAAGAACTCGTCTGTATCCTCAGGCTTGGCGTCATCATAACGGTGAATGATCTCCTTCCCCACTGTGATCATTTCATTCTGTCCCTCGTAACTTATTTGTTTCTGAAAGACATACAAACCAATGAAAAAGGAACAGATCAGACTAAAGATGATGATGCCTAGAAACGTGAGAACGACGCGTACATACAATGTCTTGATCATAGCGCAGGGATCAGCCGGTATCCTAGGCCGCGGGCCGTTTCGATTTGAAATTGCTCGTCGTTACCGCAGAATTTCTCCCTCAACCGGCTTATATGCACATCTACAGTCCGGCCGTCTCCTTCATAGTTCAATCCCCAGATTTGAGAAATCAACTGTTCTCTTGTGAAGATTTGCCTAGGGTGACTAGCCAGCAGAAACAGAAGCTCAAATTCCTTCAAAGGAATCGTTACCGGTTCTTCATCACGCGTAACCTGGAAAGTGCGGCGGTTAAGCACCACATTGCCCAACTGCACAGACTGGGAAGAAACGACCAGCGAGCGTTTAAGCAAAGCTTTTACTCGCATCACCAGTTCAAGCGGATCAAACGGTTTGGTCAGATAGTCATCTGTGCCGAGTTGAAAACCTTTCACTTTATGTGCAGATTCTCCTTTAGCCGTCACCATGAGGAGGGGAATGTTGGCATCAGAGCGCCTGATTTCTCTGCACAGATCCCAACCATCCAATCCTGGCATCATAATATCTAGGATGACGAGATCGACTCGCGAGTTCTCTATAATGGACAGCGCTTTGGTGCCATCCCTGGCTTCTTTGAGGTCAAAACCTTCTTTTCGCAAAAACAAAGACATTAGCTTTCGGATGTTATCATCATCATCAGCAATAAGTATAGTAGCCACGATTTTCCTCCTCTCTTAAGCTTACATTATATATGATATATTCTTGACAAGAAACGAAGTTATCCGAACTGCCAACCCAACAGGTTCCAATAGTAGAAAAACAGAGTCATCACTACAGCCGAAAGTGCCACTAGTGTATAATGCACACGCTTGAAAGCTGTCCAGTATTTATTTTTCCAAACCAGTATAGCCGAGATTAGCAAAGCTAAAGTCAGTCCAACCAAAAGGATTGGCATAACTAAACTGAGAGAAAGCAAAAGACTGATACCGCTGAACTTCTGCATCGTGTCCATGGACATAACCACCATAAATATCGTGAAGAAAGATAGCAGCGCCCACCCAGCAGTTCCCGCAGATAAGCGGATGGCCCCCTTTTCCGGAGGCGTCATCGCCTTGATCTTGCGTCTGGAGAAGATTAGTCCAAGCAATGCAGTGATGAAAATCAACCCCGAGCCGCCAAGTACGATAAGCCAAAACTTATTCTGATTCAAGAGTGGCGTACGCTCCAGCGGCATTTCCGGCGCCATACCTAAGAGCATATGTGTAACCTTACCGGACTCATCTGTGCGGAAGCCGATTTGTTCGGTACCTCCCTCGAGCTGGAACAGATTAGGACCGATTTCTCTGTACAGCTGTTGTTCACTACCCCTTCCCAAAGATAGCTTATTCTCCTCTACCTTAACATTTAGCTGGGCAAAAAAATTGAAAAATTTATCAATATCACTGTGGTTACGGCGTGTGAATTGATAGGTTCCCGCATATTTCTGAACAGATTCCGCAGAAGTGGAGAATTCAGGCTGCTTCGCTTCAGGATCGGGATAATAGCGCTCAAAAAAGGCATGGACTAGGCATGCCGCGGAATCACCGCCCTGACCGCCGTTATAGGAAACAAAGATACCTATATGCTTGGCAGGCACAAGATAAAACTCGGTATTAAACACGGGGTCGGAACCACCATGAGTAATTAGTCTAAGACCATTGATGCGTTTCTCAGAGAACCCCAGATCTACTCCCGGCAGACGTTTATCGAATTGGTACGCCGTTGAATGCATTAGTTCTGCGGTCTCTGTTCTAAGAATCTGCTGGTCACCATATTTCCCGTTCTGCAGATGGGCAATCATAAAGTGCGCCATATCTACTGCTGATACTGTACCCGAGCCGGCAGGACGAAAGCCGCCCTCGAAGGTAGGTGTGCCAGGAATAAAGCTGCCGTTCTCACTCGTGTACCCTACAACTTGATTGGGTATGAATGACTCCGGCAAAGGCTCTACCACAGTCGAATATTTCATGTCGAGCGGATCGAAAATATACTTTTGTATATAGTCATTGTAAGGAACACCGCTGACTTCCTCCACAATCAGACCCGCGAGTGTAGCCCCGAAGTTCGAATAAGAACTCATCTCTCCGGGGGGTCTTACCCGTGCCGGCATATGCTTATTGAGTGTTTCCGAGATTGATCCCGGCAATTTGGCAGGGTCGGTAGTGATTTGATAACCCACTCCACCCTCTTCAAACCCCGCTGTATGTGTCATCAAATGGCGCATCGTGATCGGCTCAGGATAAGTAGCAGGAATCTTCACTGATTTCAGGTAGGTGTTAATATCAGTGTCCAGATCTATCTTGCCTTGTTCGACCAGCTGCATCACCGCTGTCCAGGTGAACAGCTTTGTCGTTGAAGCGATTCGAAACATGCTGGTTGTCGGATCAACCGGTGCCGCTTCTTCCAGATTAGAACTGCCATAACCTTTGGCTAAAATAATCTTGCCGTCTTTTACAATGGAGATAACCGCTCCCGGAATTTGCAGCCGGTTCATATCTTTTTCCATAATTCCATCAACGAAGCTAGTCAGTCCTGCGGTATCATCGAGATTGGCAGATGCTTCAATTTGAGCTGCCGGCAGCGCGGTTTGACCCTTTTGGGTCTCAGCCGAGGCCTGTTTCCCGGGAAATACCAAGCTTGCGCCTAAGCCGGCACTAATCACAGCCAATAGGGCCAGACCAGCGATCAGCCTTTTTTTCATAGGTGTTAACATTATTATCCTCCGAGTCATCATTTATTGGGGTGGATGATCATCCGCCTAACACTTATAGAGATTATCAGAGTATTATGAATGGAACGTTAACAAGACAATAAAAAAACTAGACAGCAATCCACCCTTAAAAGGGACGGATCATAGTCTAGTTACATCAGAAAAACCTATAAAAAAATCCCATAGCGAACGTATGCCTACCACCTTACTGTAGCTCAGTCCCGATCCCTTTTTCTCTCGCCTTCTTCACGAAGTATACCGCTGTTGCGATATCAAAAACCGCCATGCCCATCGGACAAAAGAAAATCGGCTCATCTGCTCTGAGTTCATTCAGGCAATGGCGCGAGACGACATCGGTAATCATTCGGGTATCGGCACGAGTTAACCCATGTTTCAGATGGAGCTGCTGTATGTCAGTATTCTCGCGGCACACCTCATCCCAGTCGTCGACGATTATGGCCTTCACCGAAGCTAATGCCTCAGGCTTATAATCACGCAGTGAAATATTCAGTAGAAGACTACCTTCCACCGGAAGTATATCAATATATCTATGATTGGATACGGTACAGGTGATAAAGATATTGGACTTTCGATAAACGCCCGCCCACGTCTCCTCCACTTCTATCCTATCCTTATATATAGATGAGATGTCTGACAAATCTACTTCCCTTATATCAAAGATGCGGATACGTTCAACTCGATCTCCGTACAATGCCATAACCATTTGAAAATGATATCGCCCGATTGGTCCCCAGCCGATAATGCCAAGATGAATCCGTTCAAGTGAACGAGCCTGCAAAAAGTGACCAATCATCAGTCCACTGATGGAAGCTGTCCTTACGATGCTGGGGAGCGGAGAGCTTAGGACGGATATAGGCTCGCCCGTAATGGGATCATTCAAGACAATGATGCTATGCGCGCGGGGAAGACCAACCTGGATATTATCCGGGAAGCTGGAAATCCATTTGATCCCTGCTGCGTTCACGTTCCCCCCTACGTATGCGGGCATTGCAATAATACGATTTTGAGGATTTTTATACCTTAGGTAAGGTTTTACGGGCTGCGCGTAATCTCCAGAATCAAGTATGCGCACCGTAGTTTCTATCGATTCCACGAGAGAAGGCCAATCAAGCCCCACCTCCCGGATGTCCCGATCGTTTAAATACAGCATTCCACAACCTCCTTTTGCCGTTCGTTAAGCAAGAACATCTCCACCGTCAGGCGAGAATTCCTGCCCAAATTCATTCTGAATCCATGGGTCAGAGTATACTGTATCGAGGTAACGCTCCCCTTTGTCATGCAGAATCACCGCACAGACAGATCCTGGAGCCATTTCTTGCTCCATACGCCTAACAGCGGCAAGGTTAGCCCCCGAGGATGCACCGGCCAGAATCGATTCATTCTGGGCGAGTGCTCGGCATCCTTTTACGATATCCAAGTCTGAGACATGCACAATACGGTCGATTAAATCCGTTCTGCAGAAAGGGGGTACGATGCCAGCACCCAGTCCCGGGAACCGCCGTTTCTCTTTGTTGCCACCAAAAATACTACTTCCCTCCGCATCGACGGCAACAATCTTAGTCTTCAGACCATGATCCCTTACATATTCCGCGAGGCCACGAATCGTGCCGCATGTACTTACGCTGCAAAACAAATAATCCACTTCGCCAAGCTTAGTCACGATTTCTTTCATGGTCGTATGGTAGTGGGACAAATAGTTATTTGCGTTTGCATATTGATTCGGCCAGTAGCTGCCCGGTATTTCCTCCAAGAGTCGCTGCACTTGATTCAGTCTAGCAGGCAGATATTCACCGGTCTCGGGATCGGGTTCGCTAACAAAGTCAATTTTTGCAGTTAATGCTTTCAGAATCTGCAGATTTGTTGTGGTAGTTCTTGGATCAACCACACTAATAAATCGCAGCCCTAAATATTGGCAAATCATCGCCAAGCTAATCGCCATATTTCCCGAACTCGACTCAATAATAGTAGTTCCCGGCCCGATTTTCCCTTCCTTCCATGCCTCATGGATCATCCGCAGAGCTGGACGGTCTTTCGCACTTCCTCCCGGATTTAGCAGTTCCATTTTTGCGTAGACTTCGAACTCACTGTTCTGGAACAGATTATCCAGCTTGATTAATGGTGTTTTTCCGATAGTCGATAAGATACCGTCTTGGATATTTATGTCCACCTTAGCTTTGTCCTTCTGATAATATAACTTCTTGTTCTTGACCTGCCCGCTGGCCAGCGGCTCCCCTTTAGCTACTATAATGATCTCAATATCATCAAGCAGATGGTTGCGAATCATCATCCCGATTTCCGGAATACACTCCCTGATTTCCTCTTTGATTACCGGAATAATAGAGTGCTTCACAGATTTACTCTTGATATAAATAGAGAGCGCATTGTTTTTTACTTTGACCCGAATGATCGCATCTTCAATATGACGGTATACGACCTGCTCGATATCGTACAGGCTGATTTTCTCACCGTGCTTCAGTTCCTGACCCACTCTTTTTACAATGGACTCAAAGCTTTGTTGTTCAACCCCGTCTATCATCACAGGCCTAAAATCCCTTACGACGTCATAAGTAACAAAACGAAGGGCTGGCAGCATCCTGCGGACAGTTGAGGTAAGCACCAGAATACTTTCATTGTTCCGAAGTGGCCTTACTTCTTCGTCTATCTCATGAACCCCGATTCCTTCCGCAAAAATTCCGTCGGCAAAAATGTACCTGCCATGATCATGGGAGTAATAAGCGATCGTACCGATTTCAATGGAGCCGTAAGTATCGATGATGTCTCTAGGCTCAATACCGAACATGCCAGCCATGTTCCGCTGCCACTCAGGCGGAGCAATTTCCCCTACCAAAATAATCTTGCGAATTCCGAATTCACGCGGGTTTCCGGCAGCATATACGATATGGTCAAGGATGGACGGCATCGTATAGAGCAAGTCAGGTTTAAAAGCTTTAAGCTGTTCAATATGCTGTTCGATTGGCAGTTCAAAGGGGATTGAACTTTTTTCCAATCCTAACCTTTCAAAAATGGTCAGCGCAGTATTTGCTGCATGTCCAGTGCCCATATCCGCCAACGCTCTGTTACATCCGCTTCCCGCAATAAGCTCGCCGAATAGCTTCGTTTTAATATCCACATAGTGTTTGTCATCTTCCTCAGAGTAGAGGATTGCTTTTCTACGGCCTGAGCTTGTACCAGACGTCCTATAAACAGTCCAAGAAGGATCGATGGGTTGGTTATAATAGAAGGTTTCAAGTGTTTTCGAAGACATAAGAGGTAAGTTCTGCAGGTTATAATTCGTTTTCTCCCCATCGATCAGCCCCTTGTACCAAGGGTATTCGTCCATTACTTCTTGCACCTTATTCTGCAATTTCCCGAGCAGCATCATAGCCGCCTCCCGTTGACCGCATGCTGCAGCCCAAGTTTAATAAATGCCTCCAATATTCATATGTAGAATTCTTTGCATGTGTTCTATTCTTCTGTGGTTGCCCAAGCAAAAACTGCGTATTCCCGTAATATAGCCTATAGATATATAGAACGGAGGAACAAAATGAAGGAGCCAATACGGCGGATATCCAATAAGCTGACGAAAACAAGGATACTGCTTAGAAAACAAGAGCTAAGGAAGTATATCCCGGTAACGAAAAAAATGAATAAAAACGTACTCTATGAGATGTTGCAAAAACATAAAATGGTGTACATTAAGCCCTGCTGTGGATCTTTGGGACAGGGTGTAATTCGGATTGAAAGATCACAAGATCATTCCGCCAAAAAACGACCAGCCTACAGCTATCAGTCCGGTACGCATAAACATACATTTTCTGATTACGAGATGGCTTATCGGGCAATCTTTAGCGAGACCCAAGGATAGTCTTATTTGGTGCAAAAGGGGATTTGGCTTTTGGTTTATGAAGGAAGGCCATTTGATATCCGGGTAATGGTGCAAAGAAATCTTAAGGGCGGGTGGGAAGCTACAGGCATTGCGGGTCGCGTTGCTCATCCTCGCAAAGTGGTTACGAATGGGAGCCAAGGGGGAACGATTTATCCGGTAGAGGCATTATTAGAATCCTACACAAACGTAGAGAATAGTAGCGCGTTGATCCGGTCCATGCAACAAATTGGAGTGAACTCCGCCAGACAGCTAAGCACAGCCTATCCCGGCCTGCAGGAAATCGGTGTGGATATTGCCTTGGATCGACGCCTTAAACCATGGATCTTGGAAGTAAATACAGCCCCCGATCCGTGCCCATTTACCAAACTGAATGACACCAGCATGATTGAGCGAATCGTCAAATATGCGAAAGCCTATGGCCGCACATACAATCTTAAATGCATGAAGTCCAAACAGGGTATGGTCTGAACGGATTTGATTGGTGATAATACAAACAGCCCTGATATATAAAAATCTCTACCAGGGCTGTTTGTGATGTTTTAGAATTCGGAGTCGCTCACCTTAACAAGCATCTTCCCGAGGTTCGCACCTTGAAACAATTGCAGGAATGCTTCAACCACATTGTCGAATCCTTCAACAACTGTTTCTTCATATTTTAATTTACCTTCTGTTAGCCATTTTCCAAGCTCTTGAAGGCCTTCTGACTGGCGGGCTGCGTAATCACTAAGAACGAATCCTTTGATAAGGGAGCGGGTTTTGATCAATCTGCTCTGAATACGGGGACCCATATCTCCATCTGTACTGTTATAGGAAGAAATAGCGCCACATAGTGGAATACGTGCATAATCATTAAGCAAACTCATCACAGCATCTGAAATCGCTCCACCCACGTTGTCAAAATAAACATCAACACCATTTGGACATGCTTCTTCCAAAGCCTGGCCTAAATTTTCCGTTGTTTTATAATTAATGGTTGCATCAAAGCCAAGTTCATTTTTCAAATAGTCGCATTTATCATCGCTACCTGCGATCCCAACGACACGAGCGCCTTTGATTTTGGCAATCTGTCCAACAAACATCCCCACTGAACCCGCTGCCCCAGACACTACGACAGTCTCTCCTTCTTTCGGCTGACCGATATCAAGTAAACCGAAATATGCAGTGAGCCCTGTTAAACCTAGAACACTTAAGTAAGCCGATACAGGTGCAATCGAATCATCGATTTTGGTTACTGCTTTAGCATCTACAGTATTATATAACTGCCAGCCCAGCATACCGATGACTTTATCTCCAGCTTTGAATAGCTCCGATTTGGAGTCTACGATTTCTCCCACAAGTCCTCCAGCGATGACTTCATTAAGCTGATACGGAGGAACATACGATTTAGCATCATTCATTCTTCCGCGCATATAAGGATCCACTGACAAATACAACGTACGTACAACAACTTGTCCTTCTTTTGCTTCAACTACAGGAATATCTTTGAACTCGAAATTTTGCTGGGTTGGCATGCCTACAGGACGTGAAATTAACAGGACCTGTTTATTTTTCAACTGATTCATAGATCACTACTCCATTAATATTTATTTTTGCTGCTACCTATAACTATTAACCAAACCCTGTACATGATTATCAAATAGTTATAAAACTATCAAACTATCAAGAAAAAATTATAGGTTTCCGGACATATTATAAACTGTCCAAGAAACCCGGTAATAATTCGCTAAACGTATCCTCTCGAAGCTGGCTAATCTTATTCTGCCCCATACGTGTGACACTTACTAAATCAGCTTCATACAAAATCTTCAGATGGTACGACACATTAGATTTGTCCATTCCCATAGATTCACCAATGGACCCACATGTATTGTTCTCCTTATGGAGATGAAGATAACGAATCATTTCAATTCGTTTCACTTCTGCTAATGCTTTAAAAATCTTCACTCGCTTTTCATCATCTTTTAAGGAATATTGTTCGATAGTCATAAAACTATTGTATTCTTCTAATTGCGCAAAGTCAATTTACAATCCCATTTCTTAATCGGTTTCATTTTTGTATAATATACCAATCGGCATTAGCGCGGCTCTATTTATTAGGAAGGAGGAGTGGTAGAAATGGACATTACCAAATATGAAAATCTTGTACCCCGTGTTTTTTTGTTCGTTGATCGCCGATCCTTCCCGGATTGGGAGATTACGAGGAGTAAAATTGATTTCCATGATCTTACCTTCATCGTAGAAGGGAAGTCTGACTATTTTATTAATGGAGAGAAATTCACGGTTGAAGCCGGAGATATGCTTTATGCCCCTTCTGGCAGCATTCGGGAAGCTCAGACCTTTAAGGAGGCACCAATGCGTTCCTTTGCCTTCAATTTCTTCTGGGAGGGTGAGGACAATCATGTGCAGCTCCCTTTTGAGACTGTAACTAGGAATTGGAGAACTAAAGAGATTCTAGAGGATATTAAAGAATTCTCACATGTCTGGATGGGCAAACAACCTTTCTACAAAATGAAGGCCCGGGCCATCTTTCAACTGATTGTGTACCGCTTATTAAGTATCGCCCACCATCAAGAAACACCTCTGATAGATCTAAGAATCCAAAAAGTGATGACCTATATCATGGATCATTATTCGGAGGAAGTCACGATCAAGGAGCTGGCAGATTTGGTTGCCCTAAATCCCGTATATCTAGGTAAGCTATTTAAGCAGAACACTGGCTCCACCTATAAAGAATTTATAAACAAGGTGCGGGTGAACAATGCTGAGATGATTCTATCGGCAGGTGGCTTTAATGTGTCCGAAGTGGCAGCTCACTGTGGTTATCAAGATGTCGCCTACTTCAGCAACGTTTTCAAAAATATAAAGGGTTATCCTCCGTCATCTGCCCTGAAATAACGGAGGATTCGAAGCAACAACCCAGTTGTTCGCCCTTTTAATTCAACCTAACTAAGAATGGACGCCGTCCCGCTAGTATAAAAGCTCTCCTCCGGCCCTAAATAGGAATAAGGAAGCTGGGCAGCGGACAATACAAGCTTTTGCAGAACCAGACCCGCATCCAATCCGTAAAAGCGGAGGGTATGAAGACCCTTTGTTAAAGCATGGCTGGTGGTCACAGCATGAATATTGTCCATAACCGCGCGGCACCACGGTTCATTATCATGATTACCGCCTTCAAAGTTCGTTGGTAAAGCATCCTTAATCACGGGTGCCTGATCATCGAAACCTATCGCATATTTCAACCCACTAGTTTGTGACAGATTGTTTGTCGGCGCAATATACGCGGTTAAGCTATAATCAGTGTCCTGCTGCACTATAATCCGATATTCCAGATAAGGTGCATCCTCCGGTTGTTCAAAAGATACAGCATCCGGATACATTTTAACCGAGGATAAAGAACGTCCATAGCTGTCAATGGTCTTCCATACCACCCCTGATTTCGAAACACGAGTTATGGTATGCTCCGCTTCAATGGACACAATATTATGGGTCTCGATGAAAGTCATCGGTGGCACATCCGGAATGTCTATCCAATCCACGGCTGCCTTCACCTTAACTATATTCCCGGCACCGGAGATCGTAATTTCGCCCGTCGATGTTTCTTTGACCTTCTCCCAATCTACGGAAACCTGAAGCGTCTCCTCTGCCTCAATCCAGCCGCGTATTTTCTCAAGCTTGATCCAATCCACGCTGCTCCGCACCTGATATTCAAAACCCGCTTCTCCACCGTTACTGATTGTTATGCGATAATTTTCTTTTTGAAGATTTGTAATTACCGGAAGTTCAGCTGTGCCGGAAACATACGCTTGTTCCGTTCCTTCCACATCGACAATCATTAAAGAACCTCTGGCGGGAGTTTGGGTGTTTACATCCGGATAGTTCCACCCTTCTGCATTCCAATGTATATACCCAACATGAGGGGAACTCATCATTCCCTGCCATTTTCCATCCGAAATCCCGCTATTATAAACCAACTCCAGATACTTATCCCGTTCGATGGTTTCGCGGGTCAGAGCAGCGTAAGTATTTGCCAACATACTATTTCGTTTAGCGTATAGATGGTTCAGTCCAGCATAAATTTGCATTTTGACCACATTGGCCGAGGCAACAGCAGGGAAATATACGAGCTGGAAGTAAGCATCCTTTAGTTGTTCCGGGATTAGCTCATCGTATTTGCCGGCAGCCTTCTCGGTCATCACCGCTTGCTCCAGAACTCTGTGCGCCTCATTGTAATGGATAGGACTGAAGGTGGACGGATAAATAATTTCAGGCTTGCACCGACCGTTCATCCGGGTATAATCACCTAACAATTGTGCGATTCCCAGACATGTCTCTTGTTCCAGCGCATATCCGAATTGCTGCTCTACCCAACGGTTGGTGTATTCCACAATCCGATTGATTGCACCTGTCCCCCAAGCCTCAAAATCGTAGGCCAAATCCAGAAAGTAGGAAATGGGCAATTCCATAGGCTTCAAATCTCCGACGTTCACAATCCATACATCACGGATGCCATAGTCGAATGCCATACACATTTGCTCCCAGACTTTTTCAAGCGGGGTCGTATTTAACCATTCATAGGAATGCGGACCACCATGATAGTCAAAATGATAATACATCCCCCATCCTGCGCTGCGGTTACGTTCGTTTTTCGTCGGGATTTTGCGGAGATTGCCAAAGTTATCGTCAGCAAGCAGGATCGTAACGTCATTCAGAACATCCCAGTCCTTCAACCCTTCCACCCCGTCAGTGCCATACCAGTACTTCTCAACTTCCTTATAAACGGCCAAAATTTGCGGTGCATGTTCAAGATTGTATTTCTTCAATAGTTCTTTTTGCGTAAGTATAATATCCTTCAGCAGATCAATATTCTCCTGGTCGGAGCCCTCCAGCGCAGAGTCACTTTCCCCCCGCATGCCTAGGGTAATCAAGTTATCAAAGGCCTGATTGCGCTTGATTCCGTCTTCCCAGAAATCTGTAATCGCCTGTTTATTACGGGCGAAATCCCATAGGTTACTTGTTCCGTATTGGCTGTATACCTTCTGCCATTCACTGCCTGCCCGGAATAAGGGTTCATGATGGGAGGTCCCCATAATAATTCCGTATTCTTGTGCATGCTTGGCGTTGGCAATCGGGCTGCTTTTACCATTCAGGCTGAATTCGGCGCTCCACATCGCCGGCCATAAATAATTCCCCTTCAAGCGAAGAATGAGTTCAAATACCTTGTCATAGAAATCTTCATTAAAGTCACCAAATCTTTGAGTTACCCAAGAACCTAAAGACGGCCAGTCGTCATTCAAAAAAATACCTCTATATTTAACCGAAGGCTCCTTGGAGATCACATGAAGCTGGTTATCAGGAATGGACAATGCCGGCTTCTTCTCCGGCACAATATCCGCCCAGTACACCCAAGGACTAACTCCAATCTTTTCGGAGATCGAATACAACCCGTAAATCGTCCCCCGTTTATCACTTCCTACAATGACGAGCGCCTTGTCCACTCCCGCTGTGGGTTGTTCAACCACCTGAATTTTATAACATTCTCTTTTACCTTGGATGGCCGATACATCAACGGTTCCCTCCGCGATTAAATCATCGATATAATCATTACTCCCTATCGATCCAGCGATTATGACTGTTCCATCCAACTCGTTCAATTGTGTATATATCTCAGGCTCTACCTCTGTTACCTGTTTAACATCTGCTGCAAAAGACTGTGCCACCCGGCGTAATCCCTCATAATCTTTCCCCTTGGGGTCTACGTAAATCATGGCAGCACTGCCCTGCTTCACAAGGTGCAATTCCTTCGTAGGCATGATAATTCTCCCCTTAAGCATCCTATTTTCGTATGACTAGGCACATTATATAAGTAAGCGATTTCAACTTCCATGTGTAAACTAGCAACTTTTTGTAATTATTAAATGAAACTTTGTTTATCGGTTGAACAATCTGGATATTTGGTGTTACTGTTAACAGGTATTCCTTCTAACAAAAATATGTTTTTTTGCAAGCGCATCCATAACAAGAAAAGCATATACAAAAAGCGAGGATGATCAATATGAAAAACAATAACGGGGTCATTACAGGTGGCAAGATTGAAGGTCCAAAGGCGCCCAAGGACCCTGCTGAACGCAGGAACGGTTTTTTTGTGCTCTACGAAACCGCGATTGAGGCGACAGCCCGGGCCGAAGGTCCACCTTCACAGGAAGTTTATCTGGAAGGTAACTATCTAATTGACAAGTCCAGATATATTGGCGGCGTCACTGATGAGACAATACTGGAGCTGCTAGGAAACTGCGTTGGATTTCGCAAATTGGTTCATAGTATTGGAGTGTCTGTGAGAAGGGATCCTGAGCAGAACGAGCCCATCTCTTTTCTATTGCAGAACTGGGGCAAAACCAGCAAATACGAAACAGGCAGCAGCATACGTGTGCCCTGTCCCCCCGACGGTTCAGAAGTCCTCTTGAAGTTAGAGGATTTGGAATGGTCTGAAGAGGATGCGGTGCTCGGCAAATTCGCTTTTGAATTTAAACATGAAGGCGAACTGGCCATTGCGAGTATAATTTTTTATTTGCATGACGGTTATTCTGTACCAGAGCTAATCATTGAACCGCCTGTAGCGTTTGAATCTAACGAATACCGGGAGATCATTACCCAATCCTTGCTTCATCCGGGTAATAATAAAAGATTAAAAACGGCCATCCATAAGGCTATAAAAGGTGAGGATGTCACGATCGCTTATATTGGGGGTTCCATTACTCAGGGAGCAGGCGCTAAACCGATCCATACAGAATGTTATGCCTACCAATCGTATCTGAGATTTAAGGAATTATTCGGTACGAATGGTGGCGAGAACATCCATTTTGTGAAGGCTGGGGTAGGTGGAACACCATCCGAGCTTGGGGTCATCCGTTATGAAAGGGATATTCTCCGGGAAGGTTCTGTAACACCTGATATCGTGGTGGTGGAATTTGCGGTAAACGACGAAGGGGATGAAACGAAAGGCAACTGTTTTGAAAGCTTATGCCTAAAAATACTTTCCGCCGATAATAGACCGGCAGTAGTTCTCCTGTTCAGCGTGTTTATGAATGACTGGAACCTGCAGGAACGGCTCTCCCCCATTGGCCGGGCTTATAATCTTCCTATGGTTAGTGTAAAGGATGCGGTATCCGGGCAGTTCCGCCTAAGCAAAAATGAGGGGAACATCCTCTCGAAACGGCAATTTTTCTATGATATCTATCATCCTACTAATGAGGGTCACCGGGTGATGGCTGATTGTCTGGCTTATTTATTCTCCGAAACCCACAAAACGCTAATGGACGAAGATGATCTCCTATTGGATCAGCATCCGGTCATCGGGAATGATTTTGTGAGAACCCTCCTGCTGGACCGCAAAAGCCATATTGACGCAGGCAGGATCGAGGTGGGCGGATTTTCGGGGATCGATACCGATTTGCAGCGGGTAGAAATGGATGCCGATCCTTTCGGAACTCCGGAATTCCCTCATAATTGGATGCATTCAGCGTCTTCTGGGGAACACAGCTTCAAGCTGACGATAACAAGCAAAAATCTCATCCTCGTATACAAGGATTCTGGCAGCAGCGAATTCGGCAAGGCGAACATTTACGTCGATGGTTGTCTTGTAGTCACCGCTGATCCACATGAGAACAACTGGACACATTGCAATCCGGTAATTCTTTATCAAAATGAGGTTAGCGGGGAGCATCAGGTAGAAATCAGAATGGTGCCGGAAGATCAGTACAAGTCTTTTACTATACTTGGCTTCGGCTATAATGCTTAATTAGTTGACCCTAGTGGCATATAACCTAAAAAGAAACCCATGGTCTTTAAATGACCTGGGTTTCTCAATAATTTGAGGAATCTTTTTCTATTTAGTAGGCAGCTTTTTATCTAGAATGGCCTTCACATCTTTAACAAGCTGTACGGATGCTTCAATCTCCAACTTACTTGTTGAAACACTTTCAATACTGCAACCAATAGGAATTCCCTTCTCCAGCCCGAAATCTAGCAATTCTTCAAAGATTTTTTGTGATAGCTGGATTGATTTATCCAAAATATCGTTCGAGTATTTCAACTCGTTTTCTAACCATCCTGGGATACTGATCCCTAACCACTTCATAAATTGTAATGTTTTCGCAGTGCCGCATGGTGCAAGATTAAATAAAATAGGAACCATCTCAAAACCGTTATTTGTATAGTAATAATATAAATCAGACAATAAATTCTTAGATGCCTCTACATTATAAGTTGCCTGAGTGATAAAAAAGTTGCACCCATTGTTGGTCTTTTCGACAACCCGTATATGCTCATCATTCTTTTTTATATGTCTTTCCGGAATGACAACTCCACCAAAAGTTAAATTACTATTTAACTGTTTGCTTAGCTCATAAGCATCTGGTAAATTCAATTTCACCTCTTGTTTACTTGACGAAGCGCCCACATACACTGAAAATCTATCTTCATTTTCGTCAGTTTTAACCCACTCCTCGAACTGGGCTCTTGTATCATTACCGACGCACCGGTAAATTATCTTTGGGACCTCCACCTGTCTTAGATATTTATCACCATAGACAGCCGGATCAATCGTTGGTAAATAGGGATAAGGTCTTTCATGATCCACTCTATCTACTTCTTCCTGAACGTCGTACAGAATTAACGCATCTAAATCAAGATTTTTAAGTCTTTCAACCTGTTTCTGGGCGATTTCCGAGACCTTTTCTGGTGCGTGGCTTGCCTTCGGTGGTGTCATCCCATATGTTATAATACCCGGTTTTTTGCTCAATATTTTTTGTTTAAATGTATTCTCTGCCGCTCCCACATTACAAAACCCCTCTACTCGTCGCTTTTAAGATAAGGTTACCATGGCGGGCTTAATATGTGTAACTTCTATTTACTATATCTAGTTATATTTTAAAGCTATGATTCCTTAATGATACTTATGGAGTAGTACATGTTGACAACCATTTGATGTGACTATAATATTAGAAGTCCTGCCAACCTTAAAGTTGGCGATAAGGGGACCGAAAGGTTCATTCTTATTTAAAAAGGGTGAGTATTATGAATAAAGAAGAATTAATGGAAAGCGCACGTAACACAAAGAAAGCTGCTTATGCCCCTTATTCTAAATTTCCAGTTGGAGCAGCCTTATTGCTTAAAGATGGAAATGTTATTAATGGAGTAAACGTAGAAAATGTATCTTTTGGCGCTACTAATTGTGCAGAGAGAACAGCAATCTTCACGGCTATTACAAAGGGCTATACTAAAGGTGATTTTCAGGCTATAGCTGTAGCAGGTGACACAATGGATTTTCTGCCGCCATGTAGTATCTGCAGACAAGTATTATCGGAATTCTGTTTGCCTGACATGCCTGTCTATTTAACCAATGAGAAAAAAGAAATCTTAGAGCTGAGTTTAAGAGATTTATTGCCTTACGCATTCAAAAATTTAGATATGTAGAAATAATTCCTCTCGTAGTGGAATAACAAAAACACGCGTACCTTTGTTAGACAAGTACGCGTGTTTTTTGTGTTAAAAAGCTTAGCTAGACACGAGTTCACAGACCAGACACACCGCGTAAATACGTTGTTACTTACCAAATCGCAATTCCAACCTTATCTTTTTCTACAATTATACTTCCCTTTTGAATTACACTAATTATCAAACTCATATAGTTAAAACCTCTTAATGAACATCATCAATAATAAAAAAACAAGCGATTCATTGAGATAAAAGATTAACACTTCCTCTCGATGATCGCTTGCTTTTAGTAGCTATGCATAGTCACATTTCTAGTTTTCCCATAAAACACTTATTGGCTCTAACGTTTACCCACAACGACTATACCCGCAATTGCCACAAGTCTTACAGCCCTCAATATTAATCAGCGAGGCGCTGCCGCAGGATGGGCAAAGGTCACGGGAAGCCGTAGAGTGATTATGTCCATGATGACCACCATGTCCATCTTCCGTAGCTGACGGAACGCTCGATTTTATCTCCGCATTTAACGCTTCATTGAAATCCTCCAGCTCCAAAGTTGCTGCAATCGGAGCAGGTACATGATCATCATGAGCATTGTTCAGCACATGTGATTCCAGTGCCTTAGCTACAGCGTCAGCAATGGATTCAACACGATTCGCGCCGAAGCCGATAGCTCCTGATCCGCCAATGCCTTTCAGATGTTTAATCAACAGCTCAACTTTCTCACCATGATCTCCGTAACGGAGGAACAAGGAGCAGACACGGCCTAATGCTTCTGCCATAGCAAAGACGTCAGAACCTGCTTTACCTACATTCAGGAAGATTTCAGCCGGTATTCCATCAAGGTCATTAATCGTAATATATGCCATCCCAAATGGTGTATTGATTTTATAGGTAGCGCCGCGCAGAACCTGCGGACGTTTTTTGTATTGTTTATCCGCCTCTTTTGTAGTCACTTGAGGCGCTGGACTTGCTGCTACAACACTTGTACTTGCTTCTACAGTAGTTGCAGCTTCCTCTGCCGCAACCGGAGCGGCTTCTTTAGCTGCGGTATCTTTTTTGTCTTCCTTCTTCGTGGTTTCCAGGACTTGAACATCACGGCTTCCATCGCGGTAGATCGTAACACCCTTACATCCTAGATCAAAGGCCATTTCATATAGCTCAGCCGTCTCTTCAACCGTAAAGTCAGACGGGCAGTTCGCTGTTTTGGAAATGGAGCTATCTACCCAGCGTTGGATCGCTGCTTGCGCACGGATATGATCTTTAGCTGACAGATCCATCGAAGTTACAAAGTAGTCCGGCAGCTCTTCACCTGGATGAGCTTCAAGCCACTCTTGAGCGATTGGAACAAACTGTTCATCATAGCCAAGACGACTTTGACGGAAATATTTGAAGGCAAAATAAGGCTCAATTCCCGTAGAAGTCCCCACCATTGTACCTGTACTACCTGTAGGTGCTTGTGTAATCACTGTAACGTTACGCATACCGTGTTCACGAATTGCTTCGGCAACCTCTGGATACGCTTCGACTATATTTTTCATAAATCCGCTCATTAAATATTTTTCGGTATCAAAAGCTAGGAAGGACCCCTTCTCTCCAGCAATTTCTGCCGATGCAAGGTAGGCTTCACGAGCCATAAAGCCGTATAGCTTGTCCAGAAACTCCAACGATTCCGGGCTGCCGTAACGGATGTTCAATTTAATCATCAGCTCCGCCAATCCCATGGTTCCGAGACCCACGCGGCGTTCCTTTTTCTGATTCGCTTCATTTTCCGGGAAATGATAAGGTGTTTTATCAATTACATTGTCCAGAAAACGGACCGAATAACGTGTTGTAGTCGCAAGATCTTCCCAATCTACATCATGATTTTTCTCATCGTAGAACTTGGACAGGTTCACCGCAGACAGATTGCAGACTCCCCAGCCTGGCAGGCCTTGCTCTCCACACGGATTCGTACAAATAATCGGGTTGAAATACCAGCTGTTAGACATCTGGTTATAGTATTCCATGAATACGACGCCCGGCTCAGCGGATTTCCATGCTGATTCAATGATCGTATGCCACACGTCACGCGCTTTTACGGTGCGATAATGGATAACGTTTTTGCCGGCAGCTTTCCACTTGTCGAGATCGCCATCCCACATTTCGTTATATTCAGGATCGGTTGTATCCGGGAATACGAGATCCCAGTCCAGATCTTCTTTTACAGCCTTCATAAAACCATTGCTCACACATACCGAAAGGTTAGCATTAGTGACTTGGCCCATCGTTTGCTTCACGGTAATGAAGTCCTCAACATCGGGATGCCAGTCATTAATCATTAGCATGAGCGCACCACGACGACTGCCGCCTTGCTCAATAAGCCCCGTAGTATAACTAAACAAACCGCCCCAAGATACGGAACCACTGGATGAACCATTAACCCCTCTAACAATCGCACGACGAGGACGCAATGAAGACAGGTTAATGCCCACACCGCCACCACGGGCCATAATCTCCGTCATTTCAGACAATGTCTGCATGATGCCGCCACGGCTGTCTTTTGGAGAGGGAATCACATAACAGTTGAACAATGTTAATTCTTCACTAGCACCTGCACCAGCCGCAATACGTCCACCCGGTACAAGCTTCCAATCATCCAGGATTGAACGGAATTTGCCTGCCCATTCCGCTTGAAGCTCAGGTGTCTTCTCTACAGAAGCCATCGCTGTGGATAGACGGTCCCACATTTCCTCAGGAGTTTTTTCTATATTAAGGGTCAACTTTTCAACATCCGATTTCACAAGCTCGCCACTACGTGTCTTTACAGTTACGATTCGACCACTACGCTCCACAATTTCTCCGACTTCCTTAGTTGGAAACTTCGGATCATCTTTGGTCAGCACCAATACAACATCGCCTACTTTAGCATTGTTGCTGTCTGCATCCTTCCAAGCATAACGATCCAAAAATATTTTTTCACTTAGCCCTTCAAGGCGTTGCTTACGTTCCACTTTACTCAATAAAAAAACCTCCCGCATGTGTAGTAGATATTAGTTTCCGGTCCAAGGTATGGGCCCACAACAAAAACTCCCTTACCATCCTCCACTGCTTAACAGGTGTATGTAGGAAGCTCATCTTGTCAATAACAAATACCAGCTAAGCACTCTATAAAAAATACATTTTCAAGCTTTTGTCACAATATATTGTGTGCGTCAGCTTTTAAACTATACCACATATTGTATCGAAGGTCTTATTCGAAAATAGAGTCAAGTTGCCGAATTATCGCAAACGTTGCTGCTTTTTCTCGCTCTTGCTCTCTTTTTTAAAGGCTATCGTGAAAAATAAGAGGTTATGAATTCTCTCGTTTACGAGCATACTACTCTTACGAATGGTGATATAAATCCGAGCTTGAGGAGGCTGCATTATGACGCAATTATTCCGTAATTCTCTACCCCAGCAAGGGGGAACACCCGCGCCGATACTGCCTGTTCCTCTTTCTTTTGACCGGAATTGGTTGCAAGATCTGGAGCTCAAACTGGAAAAGGGCGGCCCATGGGGAGACTACCGTTTATCTAAGCTTGCCGTACAAGGAGAGGAAACAGGTCTAGTAACGAGCTTCGATGAGCTGCAATGTATGAAGCATTTATCCGGCTTGTCCCCTCTTCCCCATCAGCTGGATACAGCGCATAAGGTTCTGTTCGAAATGTCAGGCCGCGCGATTCTTGCAGATGAGGTTGGACTGGGCAAGACCATTGAAGCAGGACTGGTGCTCAAAGAATATCTCGTACGCGGTCTTGTCTCCAAAGTGCTTATTCTCGTACCTGCTTCTCTAGTATTGCAATGGGTTCGTGAGCTGAATGCGAAATTCGGCATCACTGCTGTCGCTCAGAAAAAAGCCTATTCTTGGGGTAACGCCATAGTCGTCGCATCGATGGATACCGCCAAACGCGATCCGCATAAGGAAATCCTGCTGGAAAATGAATACGATATGTTGATCATTGATGAAGCTCACAAGCTGAAGAATAAAAAATCGACCAATTATCTATTTGTACAGCAATTACGCAAAAAATATTGCCTGCTGCTCACCGCGACTCCCGTTCAGAATGATCTGGGCGAACTCTTTAATCTGATCACTATACTGAAGCCGGGGCAACTTGGAAATCAGGGCGATTTTTCCTCGAATTTCGTGGTTGATAAACGCCAGCCCAAGAATGAAGGTCAACTGCGGGACGAGCTTTCGAAGGTCATGATCCGCAATCGCCGTGGTGAAGGTCCAGTTAATTTCACGAAACGAAAAGTCCGTAATATTCCCTTAGTTCTCTCCCAAGAAGAGAAAGATTTGTATAACAGTGTTACTTCCTTTGTCAAAGACCAGTATCAGGAATCCGGCGGCAATCTTAGCAGCATGCTTTCTCTGGTAACCCTTCAACGTGAGGTGTGCAGCAGCCGGGATGCCGTCTTTATCACTTTAGTTAATTTGATCAAAAAGCTGCCTACGGATTCACCAAAAAGAGACCGGATGATGGAGCTACTACAAACCCTCCGTACTGTTAAAACAAACACTAAAGCTGAAACAACCTTAGCACTCATTCAAGAAATGAATGAAAAGGTCATCGTCTTCACGGAATATCGCGCAACTCAAGAATATTTACTGCAGTATTTCCGTGAACATGGGCTGATGTGTGTCTCTTATTCCGGCGGGATGAACCGTGGTAAAAAAGATTGGATGATGGATCTTTTCCGCGGCCGGGCTCAAGTTATGATTGCTACGGAAGCCGGTGGTGAAGGGATAAACCTGCAATTTTGCCACCATATGATCAACTTTGATCTGCCTTGGAATCCCATGCGCGTGGAGCAGCGTATCGGCCGTGTCCACCGGTTAGGGCAAGAAAATGACGTAGTGATCTACAACTTGTCTACGCAAGGCACGATTGAAGAACATATCCTGCATCTGCTGCATGAGAAAATCAATATGTTTGAAATGGTGATTGGCGGGCTGGATGTAATCCTGGAACGTTTTGAAAAGAAGGAATCGCTGGAGAAAAGTTTATACAAAATCATGCTCGAATCCCGCTCCGACGAAGAATTGCGGCATGAGCTGGACCATATTGGTGAATCCCTCAGTGAATTGACACAGGGTATTAAAAAAGAAAGTGAGACTGCGACATGACCCTCACCGCACAGGAAGTACGCAAGCATGTGATGGACTATCTTGAAGCCACTGAATGCTCCATCATTGAGGCTTCGCCCCTTCACGTAACTGTGAAATTATCACCTAGAGCTGACAAAATGCTCACCGACCGGCCGTATTATTGGGGATTCGTGGAGCGCACAGGTGTAGATCCTGAGACCCTTTCTTTCACCTTTGTTTTTGATCCGGAAAAATACGACAGTCAAGCTGCTGTAGAGGTTCCCCCCATTGCAAATCGTAGTGCTGGCATTTTGAATCAAGTTGTCACCGGAAGCCTAACTACAGGTGTAACAAACGATGCAGAGGCCAGCGCTGACTTACTCGAACCCGCCTCCCCGGGCTCAGAAGCAGTGAATGCTCCATCTACTGACCCGGAGGAAAGTATCCTAGCCCGCTACTTCGGCATTGTGCCGGCACTCCCACGAATTGGACCCGGGATGATCCGCAGAGAGGATATTATTTACGGAAGCAAGCGATTGCAACAAATTTGGAACGCCGCTAGGGACGAAGGGAAATGCCTTTATTTATTTGAGGACCCGGGCAGCAGGCAGCGAAACACGCTTTTCTCTGCCGCTTACGAACCATGGCTTAGTGTCTGCTATAAAGTGGAGATGAGCTGCGATTTGAAACGTGAAGAACTCCATTATCTTGGCATCTCCCTAACAAAGGGAACCATCATTGATGACTTTAATGCAAAAGTTTCCACAAAAGAGATGATGCCACGCTTGCCGGAAAATGTGCATATCCAGCCTTATGAAATGACAGTAGCAGCCGCTACCGAACTATTGGAAACTCATCTAACCGCTCAGCTAGCCGAACTGGACTATACTTGGGCAGAACAGGCGCGTGAGCGGCTAAGGGTTGAGCTGGACATCATTGATGTCTATTATGGAGAGCTGTTGAAGGAGCCTGATGAAGAAAAACGCCTAGCGACACAAGAACAGTATAACCGTCGTCGCCAAGAGACCATTTGGCAATATGAGCCGCAAATCGCAGTTTCTGCGGTAACCTATGGACTGTTTCATCTGCGGAGCCTATAGAATGCGACCCTACTCGCTAAAAGCAGGCAAAAAAACAAGAGAACTTCCGCCTTCCGGCGCGACAGCAAGCAACAGCCTTTTTATAGCTTGTCCTCTACAATAAAAAGGAAGCTTATACTTTCTGATATTTCATAACAAAGAAAGGTGAACGACGCCATGAAAATAAGTGTACGGCGGAGGCTGCTTCTTGCAGGTCAAAGCTGCTTCCTCCTGCTTCTATGCATCGGACTCATCGCAACGAGCTCCGGTTCCTCTTCTGCGCTTGCCGCTTCCAGAGTAAGTGTAGTTGATTCAGTCACACAGGATTTGATACCTGTACTGCAGATGGACATCTTACCTTCACCCGGTACGGTCCAAGAATTTGCCAAGAGTACACTGAACAAGCTCGCAGCAGAAGCTCCATTTACAGCCTGGAAGGACGCAGGAATAGAATATTATCCTCTGGGTCCAGGTACTCATAGCTGGCTTGTCAACGTTATGAAAGGTGAACAGCGGATCGGTTACATGATCATTTCCGCTACGGATCAAGGTGGTTATATGCTTAGCGAATATGGAGCTGGCACTTACGGTCTCCCCTATAGTTTATTAGAACTGCGCCAATTTTTGGTGCAGGAAGGACTTATACCTTCATCTTTTACAGGCAAAATAAAACTTACAGCCTTATATGCACCACTTCTACCCGTATGGAAAATCGCCATTGACGATAAGACGATTTTTATCAATGCTTCCGTACCCCAAGTTTTACCATGGACGCTCAGTAAAGCGGAAGAAGTGCTTAAAGGGCAGCAGACAGAAACGGATGTAATCACTAACTTAACTACTGACCTGTCGCCGCTTTCTGCCTATCAAAGCGGGGGAACAGATGATCCTTATAAAGATATCATGTGGTTGACCTCCCCAAAACTGCTTGCTGTAGGCGGTGACAATATCGCCGCACTGATTCGTCCCAAGGAAAGTATCGCTTATCAAGCCGCTGGTCGAAATGATATCGTAGGGGCCCCTTTTATGATTACAGGTTATCAAAACTGGTTGCCTGCTTCGAATAAAACACAAGCAATAAACAACATGCCTACCGTTTACGCAGCATCAGGGCCAGAAGGAAGACGGTATTTGCCACTCACTGCCTTGCAGGCTATCGGAACACTGCACAAGCTGCCCGACAAAAATATCTATAAATAAACATAACAAATAACCTTCCGCTGCCACCTTCGATTAGGCACTGGAAGGTTATTTGTTATTTGTTATTTGTGATATTCAATCCTTATCACTGTGGCTCCATTTGCTTCGCCAGATCGACCAACCAAGCGGAAGCATACCGAACCATTTCTGTGACCACGGCTGCTTAGTAGCCGCTCTTCGAGCATGAATGGCACGCGGATCCTCGATATAAACAACTACCTTCTCAGTGATATACTTTACAAGCTCATCGCCGCCGGAAGCCATTTGTAACACCTCCTACATTATAAGTGAATTAAGATAACCAGCGTCGTTCCATGCTCTTAGTGTGCACCAGCGAGCATATATCTAAACTCTTGTCCCGGATTGTTCGAATAGGTTTACCTATTAAAGCACAATCTAACAAAGAATCTAGGGCACGAGGTTATTCACATGCAAGGAGGAGTTCATTTGAACAATGGGAGAAATAAAGCTTATTCCAAGACAGCAGCTGCAATATGCGGCTTACGTATTACTTTAACTACAGTTGGACTTCTAATGCTGTTTGTGGGGAGTGCATATGCTTCTGCAACTCCATCCAAACCCGTAGTGAATGATGAACGTCAGCATCTCTTAAGCCACGGCCACCGTATGATCTTAATTGATGCAGGACATGGGGGGATCGACGGAGGTACTTCCTACGGCAACATTCTTGAGAAGGATATTACATTAGATATCTCACGCCGATTATTTCTGCTGCTGCGCAGCGATGGATTTGATGTTGCCTTAAATCGTAATGGAGATTATGCCCCAAGTGATGAGAACCGCTGGCTGCGCAGTAAATCCCGACATCTGCGCGATCTTGCCCAGCGTAAAGAACTGGCTGAGACATTACCAGCTACCGTAGTGGTCAGCATCCATGTTAACTGGGCACCTTCTCCTTCCAAACATGGTCCGCTTGTATTATATCGCCAAGAAGGCCGCAGCTTTATCCTTGCCCAGACCATTCAGCAACAATTAAACAGTCTCTATAATATCCGTGCTGAGACAAGACCGGGTAAGCCCTTTTATTTACTCAACAAAATAACCGCCACAACTGTAATTGTTGAGGCGGGTTTTGTAAGCAGTCCGACAGATCGCGAAAAGCTATGCACCCCTAAAGGGCAACAAGAAATTGCAGAAGCGATTGCTGGCGGCATAGTAGCTTATCTTATGGAAGTGTAGGATTGGAGTTCCAGTTCATTTCGTTTTTGACTAGATCAGAAATGCCTATAAATTCAACATCATCTTTTATTTGCTCAACACCGCTGCGGATGCCTGCGGCGGTTTCTTTTCCATATACACCAACATGACCAATGGTTACGCAGAATCGTTGATCCTTCGCCAGGTTATTTACGAGGCCCATTTGTTTCAGGACATGATTGGCTGTGTGTGTATCATCCAAAAAGATATGATTCTCTACACGCGGCAGCCCCATTCGATAAGCCATATTGCCAGCAACAGAACGGTAGTTGGTTTTACTGTCCACAAAAAACAATCCCCGCTCTTTGCACACGGATAAGATCACACCCATAATCCGTTCGTCCCCGGTAATCTTAGAGCCCATGTGGTTATTTATGCCGATAGCATAAGGCACATTATCGAGTGCTGCCTCTACTTTTTGACGGACTTCCTCATCAGACATCTTGGCCAGTACAGCTCCTGGTCCAAGCCATTTAGGATTACCTTGGCGCGGCTCCATCGGTAAGTGGAGAAGAACATCATCTCCGCGTTCATGCGCGCGTGTGGCATCCTTCACAGATGTAGGCAAAAAGGGCATGACCGCCACCGTAAGCTTAATCGGCAGTGAAAACATTTCATCCGTCCCCTTCATGTCATTGCCGAAATCGTCAATAATAATTACGACCTTATTACGTCGAGATGCCTTCTCTTCACTTGGTGTGTTTGTAGGGTTGTCTCTGGACTCGGCAGCTGAAACAGACGGTACCACGGAACCGATTAAAGTAACCATTAGAGCAGCAACAGCAATCCAAATCAGTAAATAACGTTTGAAACTTCGACTGTCCTTCATCAAGAGGAACGCCTCCTTCGTCTTAAACAATTGTTCTCATTGTTTGGTTCACGAAGGTTAAATATGTACGAGGAAGGTTCGCAATAATTTACAGTCGAGTTTTTTCTATTGTCCCCGTGCGTCTGCGGCAAGAATAGCTTCCAGCACATCCAGTGCTTGAATTTCAATTGGCATATTCCAGATGGGGCTATCCTTAGAACAGCTAGCTTCAGCTACAGTCATCAACTGATCGATATCCTTATTGGTAATCCCAAGATCTTTGAGAGTAACGGGAAGGCCGATTTTTTTGCAGAAATCAATCACCTGATCAATCTCTTCATATGGTGCTTTCTCCAGTACAAGCTGAACGATCGTAGCAAAAGCAACCTTTTCACCATGAAGAGTATTCCTGCATTCCTCATGCAGCGTCAATCCATTATGAATCGCATGCGCCGCAGCAAGTCCGCCGCTTTCAAACCCAATGCCACTTAAGTAAATATTGGCTTCAATAATGTGTTCCACCGCAGGAGAGGTAATGCCTTGCTTAACATCTTTTAATGCCGTTTCACCCTCTGCTAGAAGGGTATCCAGACAGGCACGAGCTAATGAAAGGGCTGCAATTGT
Source organism: Paenibacillus sp. FSL R5-0636 (assembly GCF_037974255.1). Classification (NCBI taxonomy): domain Bacteria; kingdom Bacillati; phylum Bacillota; class Bacilli; order Caryophanales; family Paenibacillaceae; genus Paenibacillus; species Paenibacillus sp. FSL R5-0636. The sequence goes on along the minus strand of NZ_CP150232.1, from coordinate 2,487,247 downwards.
GCTAGTCCCACCTGCATGGGTAATAGCCCCAGATTCTCGGCAAGCTCTTGCTTCATAAAAAGTAGACAACGCGTCACCCATTCCAGCAACAAGCAATCTTGCAGGAGCTTTGGCAATGATATCGACGTCTACGATAACCAGATCGGGATTTCTTTTTAATGGAAGATAACAGTCAAAGTCTCCTTCAACCGTATACAACACTGATAAAGCGCTGCAAGGTGCATCCGTTGAAGCTACTGTGGGTACAATAACTACCGGGAGGTTACTCATGTGGCTTACTGCCTTTGCCGTATCTAAGGTCTTGCCACCGCCAATCCCTATAATGACCTCGGCATCCTTCAAGCCAAGTGCGGTTACTATCTCATTAACTTGATTACGGCTGCACTCGCCCTTAAATTCACACATTACTAGCGGCATTTCGTTCATTTCAAAACTGTATGTGATCTCTTTTTTGTACACAGAGAAAATATAAGGATCAATAATGGCATAAGCTCTTGTCGCTCCAAGCTGCGAACAATAATCTCCCAACTTACGAATTTCACCATGTCCTTGTATATATTTAGTTGGTGAGCAGATGATCTGCGTCATGGTTCACTCCTCCTTTTATTTACATTCATATTAGAAGGATTGACCACATTCAGCTATTAAAAAGATCCCTTTAGCCACCAGCTTAAATAAATCCACCATTCACACGGATCGTTTGCCCTGTAACCCACTGTGATTCCTTGCTGGCTAAGAACAACACAATGTTTGAGATATCCTCAGGCTCGCCTAAACGTCCAAAGGAATTCATATTTCCCACGGTCGCAATCTCTTCCGCTGATTTCCCTACGGTAAATAACTCCGTATTCACAGGTCCCGGTGAAACAGCATTGATAGTGATTCCTTTTCGTCCAAATTCTTTGGCCAGCTGACGAGTGATTTGTTCTACTGCTCCCTTAGTTCCTGCATAGACGCTGTAGGTCGGGAACATTTGACCCGTAACGGAAGTTGAAAAATTGATAATCCGTCCGTTATCATTCATATATTTAGCTGCTTGCTGGCAAGCAAAAAAGGTGCCTTTCACATTAATCGCAAACTGCTTGTCGAAATCCTCTTCTGTCATATTTAGAATCGGCTTCGTGATCATAATACCAGCGTTATTGACGAGAATGTCGAGTTGTCCATAGGCTTCTAGTGTGGTTTGGAATAACTGTTCAAGTTCTGCCACCTGGCTGATGTCTGCCCGAATAGCAACGGCCTCTCCACCCTTTTGCTTAATACCGGTTACGACTTCCTCGGCTTTGCCGGGGTTACTCGAATAGTTAACGACCACCTTCGCACCTTGTTGTGCCAAGTTCTCCGCAATCTCCCGGCCCATGCCTCTCGATGCACCTGTTACTAATGCTACTTTTCCAGCTAAATTGTGGTTCATATTTATTCCTCCTATTACTTTGTCCTTCTTGTTGGTCTGATTATAAATCGATCGATTACAAATTACAAGTGACATTTTTTAATATTTGTCATTCTAATTCGCTTTTCACATATTTTGCAACAGTCGCTCGATTCAGCCTAATCTACGGGATTTATACCGTTCATTCGCTGCTAGTCGCTCGATTCAGCCTAATCTACGGGATTTATACCGCTCATTCGCTGCAAGTCGCTCAATTCAGCCTAATCTACGGGATTTATACCGTTCATTCGCTGCAAGTCGCTCGATTCAGACTAATCTACGGGATTTATACCGTTCATCTGCTGCAACTCGCACAATTCAGCCTAATCTACGGGATTTATACCGCTCATTCGCTGCAAGTCGCTCGATTCAGCCTAATCTACGGGATTTATACCGTTCATCTGCTGTTAGTCGCTCGATTCAGCCTAATCTACGGGATTTATACCGCTCATTCGCTGCTAGTCGCTCGATTCAGCCTAATCTACGGGATTTATACCGTTCATCTGCTGCTAGTCGCTCGATTCAGACTAATCTACGGGATTTATACCGCTCATTCGCTGCAAGTCGCTCGATTCAGACTAATCTACGGGATTTATACCCCTATAAGACACAAAAAAACCTCCTGAACATCAGAAGGTTTTAATTAGATGCTACAAAGAAATCCCGGAAAGGAGCAAATCCCAAACAGAGGCGAAATCCTGATCAATCGTAGCCGACTGCCACTCTATAGCATGTGCTGGATGATGGTACCGCGAAGTAGCATTAAAAATTGCTCTAGCCGTTACCACTGGTTCCACCACTCTATACTCATTGGATTGTATGCCTTTTTCAATAATGCCTGCAATTTGCCCAATTAATTGATCTACGTGTAGGGTAATCATATCCACCGCTTCTAAAGTTACAGCTGCGTACATAGCAAACATTTCGGCATCATCCACAGCATAGGTGCGTTTACTACGAATCAGCGTGTCCATCCATAATCGGAGCTGCTCTTTGGCATTCCCATCAAAATGCTCTGAAATATTCTTTAAAGGCTCTGAAATATTATACTGCAACCATCTTTCGGTTACTGCTTCTCGCAAAGCAGATTTACTGGAAAAATGTCTATACAACGTACCATGACTTACTTTAAGCACCTTCGCTACATCAACAACAGAAGTCTTGTCCGGGCCAAAACGCCGGAGCACTTGTTCAGCCGCGTCCAAAATGTTTTCTTTTGATAATGGAAGATCATTCGACATATGTATTCCCCTCGCTCTATCTCTGGTGGTAATTATCATAGCATATCATGTTCAAAAACGAACTGACAATATTGCCACTTTGTCATTCGTTAAATCATTATCAGTATATACTCACACCCATTTAATAAACTTAGATACACGTCTGGTGTCTAATTCTCCGTAGCCCCCTTCCTACATGAATTCGGACTGAGGAGCCCTTATTTCCGAAAATCACCGTAATTCACCATGCTATCGGACTCAAATGCAGCTATCCACCCAAATCCCCACCTCTTCGGCGTTCTTATGTGCCAATAAGAGCTATGCAGTCCGAAAAGTTAGCCAAACACGCTAAATTGAGCAAATAGCTGCAATACGGTCCGTTACGATGAAGAAGCCCAGCATCTAGCAATCCACCTTCTGCGAACCTAACGATTTCGCCAAAAAAACCTCCTTGATCTCTCAAGAAGGCGGGCAACATCAGCTGCTTTTTTGCTCAATCCGATCTAGCCTCGTTCTAACAAACTTACCGACATTCGCGATCGCTTCCTGCGCCTCTGGCAGCATATAAGCTAAAAAGTGAAAGACGCTCCACATGTTCTCCCATATTTCCAGTTCTACATGAACATCCGCGGCTTGTGCTCGTTCAGCCAACCTCGTTGCATCGCTTAACAATACCTCGTGGTCGCCTACTTGAACAAGTAAATCAGGTAATCCCTGCAAATCCAACCTTAAAGGAGATAATATAGGAGCTAGTTCTGTCCGAGCACCTAGATAAACATCAATTATTCGTTTATTTCCTTCTATGCTGCCTGTTGGATCAAACTCCGCTCGACTCAGATACGATTCACCATCCAAATGGACGAGATCTGTATGCGGCGAGATTAAAAAAGCACCCGCCGGCAATTCCACACCCGCATCCCGTAAAGTAATCAACGTCATCAGCGCAAGGCTGGCTCCAACAGAATCCCCTCCAAGCACGACATTCCCGGCAGAATATCCATTCGCGAGCAGCCACAGATAAGCGTCTATACAATCTTCGTTAGCAGCCGGATAAGTAAATTCTGGTGCCAAGCGATACTCAATGATTAGGATTTTCTTACCACTAGCTTTTGCAATTCGTGTAACCAAATCTCGATAAAATTCACAAGTCCCAGAAATAAAACCCCCACCATGGAAATAAAGGATCACTTCATCAGCGGGTGGAGCAGATTTCACAGGAATAATCCACTCTCCACTTACGGGCCCAATCATGACCCGTTCGACGATAACATCCGTAGGAATGGGCATGTTCGCAGCCGTCGCGGCCATCTCCTGCCGTATTTGCCCGATAGACTTGCTATCCAATCGCTTGCTTTGTCGCAGATAATCTTTGATCGCTGCAAGCTGCTCTGTACTTGACTTTTCCATATCGTTAATCCCTCCTACAATTCTTTTCAACTCAGATTGTAAAGTCTGTAGGAGACTACAAGGTCAAGTTAAGAATCCATTTTTAGGATTTCGAGCGTGGACTGTACGCCTGGATGTTTATCTGTGGCTAACAAATTTTTTCTCAAATCTGCGAGGGCTGTTAGTTTTATTTCCTGTTTATCAATTTCGCCACGAACTCGATCCATTTTCTTATCCACAACAGTTACAAAATCATCTATGCTAATGCCGCTGCTTTCAGATTTAGTGAGTGCCTTCTTGATTTCCTTTAAAGTGAAACCACACAGTTTAGCATTATGTATAAAAACAAGTCGGCTAAGCACCTCATCCGAATAAAGACGATAACCAGCTTCTGAACGTAAGGGAGTGCTAATTAATCCGAGCTCTTCATAATACCTTAACGTCTCCATATTCACATTCGCCATTTTAGCAATTTGGCCTCGCAAGTATTCTGTCATAATCAGCGCCCCCTTATAATCCCCTACATTATACCAAATCCAGAGGCAGCAGAGGACATCAAAAGGACATCAAGGGACATCAAGGGACATCAAAAAAACGTCAACAAGTAACCAAGCTCCCTTTTAAAAACTCCTTATTTACGCACAAAAAAAACGACATTTCTGCCGTTTTCTCATCAATCATTTCCCAATTTACTCACTTCACTTCGGACTGCATTTTTCTGTATAAGAGAAATCTGTCCGGCATGAATGCCTGTATGATACATAAGCCTGCCTATCGCTTCAAGCGGTGTAGATGTGCCAAAAGCCGACTCCACACTCACATGCCACGCTTCTTCCGGAAATTCCTGCATCGCAGCAGTTAGATTCTCATTGGAAACAGTCAGCAGATCAACGAGTTCATTCAATGTAGAATATGCTGCCTTGTCGCCTAGAGGATTAGGTCTTGCAAAAAACCACTCTGCGAACATAAACTCAACTTCCGCATTATGCTGAATTAATCCCCCAATCGTAGAGTTCCCTAGCTTAAGGTTAAGATCCTCTTCCGGCAATGCCTTCACCATTTTATGAAATCGCGTTTGTACCGCTTGCCAGATTGGCAACACTAAAGTGAAAGTCATAGATTATTTGCTCCCTTGTACAGTGGCTTCTTCGTCTTTTTTCTTGTCGATCACCACATGATTGAACAGGTTCGCATCTACGTCGATGTCAAAGGCCAAGCCAAAACCAACAACATAACGCCCTTGGACAGGTGTCAATTCAAAAAGTGAAAAATCCAATCCACGCAGCAAATTCACCATTGCCGCCCCATGATCAGCATTAAACAATTCAAAGATCTCCTCATGCCCGTCATTCCCGATATTGCTTGCTGTGCAATTCCACCGCACACGTTCCGTTGCAAATTTATTATTCGTCGCAGACTCATCTGCAATTAGAAGCGCATCTACAAACTCATTATTTTCCATATATCTGTAATGTTCGGCGATCTTACTAATGTAAATATAAAGTTTGCCTTCATGCTTAACAAAAGGAGCATAGCTGATAAAAGGTTTTCCTTCGTCATCTATTAAGCTCAAAATCAGATTTTTACGATTCGCAATAAATTGCAAATAGTTTTCTTTATTTTTCTCTACATCTACAGGCTTCTTCATTATAATATCCCTCCATTAATAGGTTATGTAATCTAGCCACGAATCTAGCGAACGGTACTTAGCAAATGAATACGAGGTTTCGTCTCTGCAGGAACATATTGAACTTCGGCATCCATTCGGTATATATTCCGGATCATTTCGGTTGTCATAACTTCATTTGGTGCCCCATACATCGCTTTTTCACCCGCCTGCACCACAACAATACTGTCACTATAGGTAGAGGCTTGATTGAGGTCATGCAACACCATCACGACGGTCATCCCCATGTCTTGATTTAGCTCACGTACTAGCTCAAGAACTTCATGCTGATGCGAAATATCCAAGTAAGTGGTCGGTTCGTCAAGCAACATAACCAAAGGGCGCTGCGCCAAGGCCATAGCAATCCAAGCACGCTGTGATTCACCACCGGATAACGAGGAAACTGCTCGATCCTTATAATCCTTTAAATGTGTCTTTTCCAGTGCCCAGTGGACAATCTCCATATCCTCATGATTTAATTTTTCGAACCATTTTTTATGAGGATACCTTCCATAGGAGACGAGATCGATCACGGTCATATCATTAGGCGCTTGGTTCTTCTGGCTCAGCATGCACATTTTTCGAGCCACTTGTTTGGCAGTCATGGACTTTAGATCCGTACCATCGAGTGTGACCGCACCCGTATGATATGGAATTAATCGTGATACCGCCTTAAGTAATGTAGATTTACCTGAACCGTTTGGTCCTATAATCGAGACGATTTCACCCTTTTTTACGGAAAAAGAGAAGTTGTTAATAATGTTTTTCTGCTCATACCGAATCGAAATAGAGTCGACAGTAAACATGTTAGAACGCCTTCTTTCTCATCAGGTATAGAAAATATGGTCCACCGATCACCGCCATAAGGATACCCGCAGGAATATCTAAAGGTGCAAATAAGGTACGTCCACCTGTATCTGCTATCAACAATACCAATGCTCCAAGTCCCATACTCATCGGCAAAAGAAATTTATAGTCTGAACCCACCAACAATCGAGCCATATGTGGCACAACAAGTCCAACAAAGCCAATCATCCCTATAGCCGCTACAGAGATAGCCGCTAGAAATACTGCCAGCAAGGAAAGTAGAATACGAATTCGATCCACATTTTCACCTAAATTCGAAGCCACCTGATCGCCTAAACGTATAATATTCGCCTTGCGGATCGCGAAAAAGGATAAGATCCAGCCTGCAATGGCATACGGGAAAACCATCATCAAGGCATTGTTCCCTTTTGCAGCCAAACTGCCGTTCAACCATTGGACTGCTGCCGGAAGTCTGTCGCTGTACATGATGGTCAGGAGTCCTATTAATCCCCCGCAAAGAGCATTCACAGCAACTCCTGATAAAATAATAGTGATCGGCGAAATGCCGGTTCTTCTCCACGCTAATGCATATACAATCCCTGCAGCGATTAGTCCACCAACAAAAGCCGCAATTGGAATAAACTCCGTATATTGTGGTGCTGCAAGCATAATGACAAGCACACATGCAGCCGCCCCACTCGTTACACCGGTCAATCCTGGATCAGCAAGTGGGTTGCCCATCACAGCTTGCAGCAGAGCGCCTGAAACCGCGATATTTGCCCCAATGATCATCGCCAGTAATACACGCGGCAAACGAATATCCCATATGATGGTGGCATTCACCGCTTTTGCCGCTGACCCAAAGATTGTGCTTAGGATGTCTGGTATGGGGATGTATACTGAGCCTAGTCCAATCGCAATTATGGCGGCAACGAGCGCAAGTGCTAACGTTACAATAACAATAATTCTGCTACGAGATATATTTATCACTTGCTGTCTCCTTTAATTATTCATAGAAGTATTTTGCAATTTCGGTTAAGGCTGTCTCGGCGTTAAGGATCGAAGTAACACCGAATACGCTGTAATCTAGAATGTTGATTTTGTTATTTGCATAAGCTGAGAGCTTTGTCCAAGTTTCATTTTTCTCTATTTCTTTTTTGAACTTATCCTCTGTCGCTCCGTGGTCGCCTGAAGCGAGTACAAGAATGATGTCTGGATCAGCGGCTACAATGTTCTCCATATTAATAGGTGAGTAAGTGTCAGTAACTTGCAATACAGTAGTTGCGATGTTATCAGCACCAAGCTTTTTCACCAAGCTACCTAAATAAGATTTCTCACTCATGACCATAAAAGAATCCGCGGTTCCGATTACGAGCAGCACGCTTGGCAGCTCTTTGCCTTCGGCTAATTGACTCAGCTCATTTTCTTTGTCCAAAATCTTAGTTAAAGCAGCATTCATTTCATCTTTTTTATTAAAATAAGTGCCTAAAACTTTGAGGCTAAGCTTTAAATCCTCGAATGATTCTGTTCTCAAATATGCTTTTTGTAGGTCGATTCCTTCTAGCGATTTGTCTAATGTGCTGCGAAGTGATTCCGCTCCCAGCAGCAAGTCTGGTTCAAGTTTTGTCACTACTTCCAGATCCGGTGCCATAGGAGATCCAATACGATCAATTGTTTCGAAATCAGCAGGGATTGGATTCGTTGAAGTAGGTACACCTACCGGTGTTATGCCGAGCAAATAAAGCATTTCTGTTAACGGTACAGAAGTTGTTACAATACGCTCCGGTACTGTAGAAGGGAATTGGCTTAAGGCTTCTTTGAACAACGTTTCATCCACACCATCATTCTCCAGACTGTACACCTTGCCGGCAGCTTCCGCTGTATTCGCTACTTCTGTTGTATTTGCTGCATTCGCTTCTTTCGATTCATTAGCAGTTGTATTCGTTACTGCTTCATTTTTTCGATTGTCCGTTGTATTAGTAGACGAACAAGCAGTCATTGCAGTAACCGCTGCAACAACCAGGAGTACTAATAATTTTTTCAAAATCTATCCCTCCGAATATGTATATTTATACGTTTCATGTAGTGATAATGATTTTCATTTTCACTAATCGCTTCCTATGATAATCGTTATCAATGAGAAGTGTCAAGAATTTTATTTTAATTTTAAACAAGAAGGAATTTCAGTATTGTCCGTTGAAGCGGACTAGCATTTCTAATAAAAAAAGCCACGCCCAATGGGCGTGACTTCAAATAGTGGTGTATGAAATCCAAGCGTTAGTCAGTAGCTCCCGTATTTAAAATCCCATAATGAATAAGGTCTACAAACTCATTTTCTTTATAAATATGCTGTAACAAAACGCCTTCTTTCAGCATGCCAGATTTTTGCATAACCCGTCCCGAACCAGGATTTGTAGCAAAGAATCTGGCATACACTTTGTGATAATGTTTTTCTGTAAAAGCAAAATTAATGACCGCTTTTGTTGCTTCTGTAGCATATCCATTACCCCAGTGTTCCTCACCTATCCAATATCCAAGCTCGCCGTTTCTGTGTGTCCGGTTATTTCTCAGTCCTATAGCACCATACAGCTCGTTTGTATTTTTATCAGTAATAGCGAATTCATATGAATTATCATTATTGAACTCATCTTCATGTGTTTCAATCCATGATAACGCACATTCAATGGGGTATGGATAAGGTAGAGTTAATGTACTTTTGTAAACATTATAATTATTGCAGAGCTCACTGACACGCTGTGCATCAGACAATGCAAAAGGTCTTAAAATCAATCTTTCAGTAGTAATTGTTCTCTTCTCTGGATTGTACAATGGTATCCCCCCGTTAAACTAAATATTATAAAACGAATACAAGCCAGATAAACAGAAAACTTGGCCACCACTGCTTACCCGCTTTCACAAACAGCCAGCCAAACACCAAAGAAAAAGCAGTAATATACAAGCCGCTTTGCAGACCATGTGTCAAATGACCTAATCCCCAAGTCAGCATTAAACCTATTCCGCCATAAGGAAGAGAAGGATTCTTAAACCATACTTCTCCTGCAGACTGCATTAGCGCAACCAATAGTACAACTAGTACAGCTTCCACAATGTAATATATGTTTTGAACCAAGGCAACCCATATGCCCATAAAACCATGTTCTAACTTGAAGTTTTCATATTCTCTATAAATCTGTGGAATGCTCTCCCCATTAATCCAAAATTCCAACACAGCGAACAAAAAGCTTGACATAAAAGCTACAATTAACAAAGAAATGACCTTAGAACTCCAACGCAAAGATATTACCTTTTCAATCAACTTCCTCTTCCTGAACCAAAGTAGAAATATCATAGCTCCAACTGTCCACAATATGGTGACTATGCTCCAATGAACAACTAGTACGTACCAAGGGCTGACAAAAAAGTCGTCTATATTAAACAAATCCCCCCATAACCATTGATCTAATCCCATGATGAACATATCCATTCCTAACATTAAAAATACAAGCAGTCCTAATAAAAAATATTGAATACCTGATATATTCCCTTTTTCTTTCACGAAACCTCTCACCCGCCCCATATCCATTTTTGTACTATATTCCCAAAAATACGATGCTGAAAGTATGGCATCCCCCCATTCTGTTTGTCTGTAACAAATCACTCACTTGAATCAAAGTTAGAAAAATACATAAAAAACAGCACGCATCGATATAAAATCGACACATGCTGTTTACTTGACCTGGCTTGTCCAAACTAGAATCTAGCCACAAAAAATTCGCGGTCTGCGGGAACGTTAAAACTTCTTATAGTAGCTCCACTCTCATCTCTTAAAGTGAGAAGATAAGGTACTGATGTTAAGGTACTAATTGTTGGGAATCTAACTACACCAAATTCGTCAAAATCAGCAGTTACCGTTGTAGTTCCAGCTCTCAATGAAGCTGACCACCCCGTAGTATCTTTAGGTGTACCCGTTGCATTTGTACCAATAGCAACAACAATAAATCTATCCAGAGTCTGTCTAATTCTACGTTTCTTTCTCGTAGGAGCTGCTTTCGCTTTTTTAGCCGCGAGAACTTTGCTAGCCATAACTGCTTTCTTGTTAACTGGTTTTTTAATAATTGCCATTTACTTCACCACTTTCTTTTTAGGATACGTTAGTAAATGCAAGAATCGTAATGTTTGACCTCTCTTTCACCTACAAATCTGAAAATGTGTTAAATCCTAGTTTCATAGTTTCGTGTCCACTAGCTCTGCAGTGCATATAATACCTTCAAGAGGTGATTCATTACTAATGAACGGTCAAAAATGGCTAGAGCAATATCATTCGAAAATGCACCATTCTTTGAGAAAAAGAGTTCAACGTTCCTATCTTCCAGCACATAAAGCAAATTCCATTCCAGTTATCATTAAATTCAAACAAAAAATAACTACAGCCCAGCTACAGTCTTTACAAAACCATTTAAAATCCCACGACCTTCCGATCAGACATCATCTTCACCTGCTCAATTCGATATCATCCAAAGTTTCAAAGAACTGCCTGAACCGGATGTGCCACTGGGATGGTATCGAAAAAATTTATTTGGATCAAGTCAAAAAAACATCCCTTAATATAGCGACACCATCCATTGGTTCCACAGCTGCCCAAAAGAAAAAGCGGCTTACCGGAAAAGGGATTAATATTGCTATTCTTGATACAGGGGTGTATCGGCACCCTGACCTGTTTCGCCCTGTTAACCGCATAGTTGCTTTTAAAGATTTTATCAATCATAGAAAACAGCCCTATGACGATAACGGCCATGGAACTCATATCGCAGGGGATGCAGCAGGCAACGGTTGGATGAGTAAAGGAAAATACAAAAGCCCTGCTCCAGAGGCAGGGATAGTAGGTGTCAAAGTACTCGATAAAAATGGCGATGGATATGATTCCACAATCATTAAAGGAATTGAATGGTGTATTGCGAATCGGAGAAGACTTAATCTTCGTATTCTTTCGATGTCATTCGGAGGTAAGGTGAATCTTCCTTGTTCAGATGATCCACTCTGCCAAGCTGTAGAAAAAGCAATTAAAGCCGGACTGAACGTTGTAATAGCAGCTGGAAACAGCGGACCGGGACGCAGTACGATCGAATCTCCAGGGATTAGTCCTTCAGCAATTACTGTCGGTGCAGTGGATGACCGTCGCACGCTCACGCAAGCGGACGACCGAATCACTTGGTTCTCCAGTCGTGGACCCGCACCGGGAGGAAGGAAGAAACCGGATCTCGTTGCTCCAGGCGAAACGATCATCTCCCTTCGTGCCCCACGATCCAAGCTGGATCGCGAGCTTCCTTATTTGCGGATAGCTAAAGATTACTTTGTGCTGTCCGGTACCAGTGTCTCAACACCTATCGTCTCGGGTGTGATCGCGCAACTACTCCAGAGGAACCCTTCTCTTACGCCTAAGCAAGTAAAATCCATACTAAAAAAGAACACATTTCGCCTTAAACTAAGTCCTAACACAGCAGGATGCGGTGAGATCAATGCGCGATTCTTATCGTAAATCCGCTTCTTTTTTAAAGGCAGTAATGATTGAAACCGACAATTCCTCTGTAAATATACCTGTAGGCTCTATTTCTAATAAAGCTGATTTCATATCATCTTCAAAACGTTCTAAGTTATCTCTAAATAATCGCTTAGAGGCATAAGACGTAGAATACAAATTTCCTAGAATAGAATCAACAGTCCAAGTGATGGAATAACTCGATAACACCTGTCTTTCAACATCTGTAAAACTGGATCGCTTTACAACATCCTCATGTCTTTCTTGTGGATGTCTATATGTACTGTTCCCGGCTATTCTTTCGTCACCCAACCAGCGTTTCACTACTTCATCTACCTTTTGTTGCCAAGGTAACGGTTCTTGTTGTTCATTAAAAGTATCAATTACAGCAATACCGCCGTTATCATCTAAACTGTGATAGAGAATTTCAAGAATGGATTCTCGGTCCATCCAGTGAAACGCCTTAGCCATCATGATGAGACGAAAGGAACCCCAGTCATTGGATAGTTCTTCCGCTCTCCCCTGTTGCCAGCTAACATTCTCAACCCTGTTGTACTTTGATAACAGCTTTGCTTCTTCTAGCATCTCTAGTTCAGTATCTACGCCAACAATTTTTTCGAACCAATCCGTAAACCTTTGCGCTAACTGCCCAGTACCACAACCTAAGTCCAGCAACCGGCCCTCTCCGTTAAGTGAGAATTTGTTCACTAGATATCGAATCAGTGAGGACGGATATAGCGGGCGATATCTGGTGTAATAGCTTGCAGTATCTTTGAACAGATCCGGACCATAATCATTCATAGCTGAACTCCCCCTTCTTTTTTACCAAGGACAAAATCATAGCATTTATGTAATGCAAATAAAAGGCTATCCAGAGCATTCTGGGCAGCCTTTATTTATGTGGATACAGCCCAAAACAATTAAAAAATATTGACAATTAACTTCGTTGCATATATGGTTAATTACATAACTAACTAACCAATGGAGTTGGCGGTGAATACATGGGAAACTTAATGGATGATACACGACCGATATTTATGCAGATCGCCGAACGAATAGAAAATGACATCATCGAAGAAACACTGCTGGAGGAGTCACAAGTTCCTTCGACAAATCAGTTTGCTGTTTTCTACCAGATCAATCCGGCTACGGCTGCGAAAGGTGTGAATTTGCTTGTGGATCAAGGGATATTGTACAAAAAACGAGGAATCGGTATGTTTGTAGCTTCTGGAGCGCGTGCAGTATTGATGGAGAAGAGAAAAGAACAATTCTATGAACAGTATGTAGTAACCATGATCCGTGAAGCTGAAAAATTAGGAATTACGTTGGATCAATTAACAATTATGATTCAGAGGGGAGACAACAAGTCATGAATGAAGTCGTTGAAATCAAAGGATTGACTAAGTCATACGGAAATGTCACTGCCATCCATGAACTCAGTTTTTCTTTGGAGAAAAATAAGATATACGGGCTACTCGGCAGAAACGGTGCAGGAAAAACCACAATAATGCATATGATCACAGCTCAGCTTTTCCCTACAAGTGGTGTCCTGAACGTATTTGGTGAACATCCGTACGAGAATAACCGGGTTCTCAGGCAGATTTGCTTCATTAAGGAAAGCCAAAGGTATCCGGACACGTACCGAATCATCGATGTACTGGAGGTATCCGAATTATTTTTCCCAAACTTTGATCGGGAATATGCTCACTCTTTAATCAAGGATTTCAATCTGCCATTAAAAAGAAGAATAAAAAAGCTGTCCCGAGGTATGCTCTCGGCTGTAGGAATTGTAGTAGGTCTAGCCAGCCGTGCTCCGCTTACCATTTTTGACGAACCCTATTTAGGTCTTGATGCAGTAGCTAGAAGCCTGTTTTACGATCGCCTAATTGAAGATTATGCTGAAAATCCACGTACGGTTGTTTTGTCCACCCATTTGATCGATGAAGTAAGTCAGCTTTTAGAGCATGTTATCGTCATCGACAACGGCAAGCTAATAATTAACGAAGATGCTGAAACCCTTCGCGGGCAAGCTGTTACGGTAATCGGCGCGACAGCGAAGATCGAAGATTTTATCGACGGCAAACAAGTCATCTCCCGCGAGTCTTTTGGCGGTTTGCTTACGGCCACCATTTTCGGTTTCAACGCGAATGATCAAGCACATGCTGAAAAGTTAGGCTTAGAAATCTCACCTGTATCTTTACAGCAATTAATTGTTCATCTCACAAATAAAAAATCTCTAGGAAAGGAAGTGACCGTGTAATGAATCCTACGGCAGGTATGTTAAAAATGCATTTCAGAGATAAGTGGTTATGGTTGTATACGCCTTGGGTAATCTTGTTATCCAGCTTCTTGGTAAATGTCATCGTCGCTTCTTTCATCCAAGAACCAATCTATACCGGCGGTCTCGTCTCTATCTTCATTTATATGTTAATTACCGGTATACTCATTTTGGTGCAGACCTTCCCTTTTGCTCTGGGCTTAAGCCAACGAAGAACGGATTATTTCATAGGCACTTCCTTAATGGCTATTATAACTAGCGCCACCTACTCAATTCTCCTCTACCTGCTCGCAATCATTGAAAGCAAGCTTACGGGTGGCTGGGGTTTGGAACTACATTATTTTCATTTGCCCTTTTTAAATGATGGTAATGCCATGGAACAGCTGTGGATGTATTTTGTGCTCTTTCTTAATATGTTTTTTCTGGGGCTAATGATATCCAGCATCTTCCGGAGATTTGGCCGAAGCGGTTTGTTCATTTTCTCAGGGGTTACGTTTATCCTGTGCAGTCTCGGCGTATTGTTAATGACCTATAATCAGTGGTGGGTAGACCTCTTTAACTGGTTTGCTGGATATACCGCATTTGAACTTGCCTTGTGGTCCATGCCTCTGACAGTCGTGTACGCTCTTTTATCGTTTTTGATGCTGCGTAGAGCAACCGTGTAATTCATTATCCCATAAAAAACAGGTGTGTCCCAATAGCCATGCAATGGTTGCTGGGTGCACCTGTTTTTTTTCGGGTCTTAGACTTTGATCTAGACAACAAACTTCATTGGATTCGAGCATAGTTGCGCGCGCGAAGTTGCTATGGGACTCAGCGGGTTAAGTAGCGTAGAAGCAAAATTCAGTGTCGCTATTGCGGATAGCGAAGGACCAAAACACAGATTAGTATTTCGCCAATCTGCGCGTACGAAGGCGCTATCGGACTCAGCGGGGCGAGTAGCTTAAAGTAGAACGTAGTGCCTCTATTGCAGATAGCGAAGGACCAAAACACAGATTAGTATTTCCCAATCTGCGCGTACGAAGATGCTATCGGACTCAGCTGACCTTATTCGCAGCTTTAGAGCACATTTAGATTCCTATCGGACCCCACAGTCGCTATCGGCATAAAAAACGCCAAATTCGATCCTTTTCCTATGCGATAGCTGCACTGGGGTCCGATACTTTGCTCAAAAGGTGATAAATGAGCAAATAACGTCAGCTGGGTCCGTAAGCCTTAGGTGATGATGATTCCGCGGGGTGAGTAGCTTAGAAGTAAAACACAAATTAGTATTTCTCCAATCTGCGCGTACGAAGATGCTATCGGACTCAGCTGACCTTATTCGCAGCTTTAGAGCACATTTAGATTCCTATCGGACCCCACAGTCGCTATTGGCATAAAAAACGCCAAATTCGATCCTTTTTCCATGCAATAGCTGCACTGGGGTCCGATACTATGCTCAAAAAGCGATAAATGAGCAAATAGCTTCATCTGGGTCCGTAAGCCTCAGGAGATGTTTCTTAAAGATTTCTTTCGCTTAAGCACTACCGTCTGCTGAAAAACACAAAAAAAAGGATTATAAAACTGCTACTGGAGCAGTTCTATAATCCTTCTTAGCTATGCGGTCAAGAGGACTCGAACCTCCACGATATTGCTACCACTGGCACCTGAAGCCAGCGCGTCTGCCAATTCCGCCATGACCGCGTATTATAATGACTCGCTTATTGCGGTCACAAGATAGATCATACCACGCTGAGAATCCAACGTCAATATATTTCCGTCATTTTCTTATCATTCATTAATTTATGGATAATTATTGCTTTTGTTGCCGAATATAAGGTATAATGAGAACAAAAGTTCGCATAATATAAATGAGGTGATTTATAATGGCGACTACGAAGCTAAACACATCCATTATTGATGAAGAAGTAACTAAAGAAGAACTGTCCCTGGTCAGAAGCTATTTGCTGCTAACGTTTATTCATAAAGTTTTCGAACGCGACTGCCGTGTAATCAGTAGAAGCGGCCTGTTTAAGACCCCTCAGCTATATATGGAGCTCGTATCTGGTGCCACTAAGAAGACGTCACTAATGCTTCAAGAGGTTACGCGCGAGCTGAGCTCCCATGATTTGAAGATTACTACCGTTCGCCAAGATCAGCGAGGAGTCGAAGCATTATATTCCTGCAGAGGATTTCAAGGAGAGATGAATATATTATGGCCAGGCTTCCGTAGAGAAATGATGCTGCGCATGCGCGCGTATCTTGGACTGTCCACAGAACTCTCCATACTCTCCAGAGAAGAGAATGCGTCTGAACTTGCTCTAACTATATAGTCCCAAATGACATTACAGAAATAGCTCCCGCCCAGTAGGGCGAGGAGCTGTTTTGTATTATGAAGATTATTACTGCGGATATTATTACTGTAAAAATTATATATTATCCGGATCTTGTCTTGGTTCACTAAATGGCTGGAATAAATAATTGCGATCCAGCTTCACTACTCGTCTATTCTGACGACGTATCATCACCTGAGAATCATCCCATGCAAGAACTATCCCTTTTACGTCGTTACTTTCCAAGCCATCGCGCACTACACGAATTTTCTCACCGGAAATCCGGTAAGCATCCAATTGCTCATCGCTAATCATCATTAATCCCTCCTGTCATAGCTTGTCCTATTTAGTCTCAGAAAAAAGACCCAAATGATAAATCATCTGGGTCTCATGTAGGCAATTAACGACTTGCATGTCTACTAAAGCATTCTTATATCAGCGCTTCATTCTTCTCAAACCAGAAGTCAAGAACTTTAGCGGACATCACACGTTGCTCCAGATACTCCACTTGGTTAGTAGTGAATTTTTCCCTCCAAGGAAAGGATAACTCTTCACACAAACCTTTGATTGTCAGAAGCTCTGACCAGGCTACATAGCGTTTGTACCAAAAAAACTGAGGATGTTCAATCATATAGGGATACAGATCGTCGAATTCCGTGTGTTTGCAGTCCAGCGCACGCTCGAAATGATCCTTGGCCTCGGTTAATTTATCAATAAAAAATTGTTCAGTCACCGGTTCTTTCCCCATTGTGACGCCTCCTCCCTATGTCTAATTTTTATTATAAAGGAAAATCCATAGGGTGAAAAGCAGTTGTTTAAAAAATAGGCCTGTTCTTATTGCCAATTAGGTTATTCCCCAAATTCGATGGTGCCTCCATTTAGAGAGGTAATTCTTATGAGTGACTCCAGACGAATGCCTTGCTCTCTGATCGTCCGAGCCCCTGCCTGAAAGCTTTTTTCAACTACAACACCAAGACCAACTAGCTCAGCGCCAGAACGTTGAATGATCTTAATCAACCCACGCGCTGCATCACCATTGGCAATAATATCATCGATAAAGAGGATTTTATCCTCTGGAGAGATAAATTGGCGAGACAACATAATATCAGTAACGATACCTTTTGTAAAAGACGGAACTCTTTCGCAAAGCGCATCTGGATCAGCTAACAGAGTTTTTTTGCGGCGTGCAAAAACTAGCGGCACCTTTAATTCATACGCGGTGGCAAATGCCACGGCAATGCCCGAGGATTCAACGGTCACAATACGTGTAATTCCTGAGTCCGCAAACCTCCCGGCAAACTCCCGTCCCATTTCCATCGTAAGCTGTGGATCAACCTGATGATTTAGCAGTGCATCCAGCTTCAGCACTTCATCCGAAACGACGACACCTTCTTCCAAAATCCGCTGTTTCAACACTTCCATGACTTTGAACCTCCAATACCCTTTATAATCGCAGACATTCCGTACAAATTAATCACTGATCATAAAGCAATTACGACGGAAGTCATGTCCTACTGATCCTCATCATAACCTGTACTATACAGAGTACACAAGGTTATCCTGCATAGCACTCGTTATGATTTTTCTTTAGCTTCGTAAAACTATTAGGAGGGGAGCCATGAAATCACATGTCCGAACATTACAGATCGCTTTCACTTATATTGGCACCATTGTAGGAGCCGGATTCGCCACCGGACAGGAAATATTAAAATTTTTCACACGTTACGGGCACTGGGCAGTCCTGACCATCCTGCTCTCAACTATATTGTTCATATGGCTGGGTACAAAAATGATGGTCATTGCTCGGCGAATAGAAGCGGAATCCTATGAAGACTTTAACCGCCACCTCTTCGGGGAACAGGTCGGAAGCACCATCAGTTTGTTCACGATGGTCGTCCTGATCGGAGTAAACAGTATTATGCTTGCAGGGGCCGGCGCTATTTTTCAGGAGCATCTCGGACTTCATTATCAGACTGGACTAATTATCACGTTGCTTGGTTCATACTTTCTGCTAAAACGAGGGATTTCCGGTATTCTGCAAATGAACAGTATTGTTGTACCTTTAATGCTTACTCTGTCACTTATCATTATTTTTAATACTTTTCAAATTCCGGGAGCTGGACGGTTCCTGTTCCTTGATAACGATCGCTCTCTCTTTGGAGCATGGATGTCACCGCTGCTCTACACCGCCTTTAATTTAGGGATGGCACAAGCTGTTTTAGTCCCTATGGCTCGTCACACAGAGGAAGAAAAATCCCTTGTATGGGGCGGTATTATTGGGGGTACCGGGATTGGTTTTATGTTGATCGCCGCACATTTCGCAATGAGCTCACAGATGCCAGGGATTCTCAAATTTGAAATTCCGATGGGCAGCATCGCCGTCCGGTTGGGTACTGTAGTGCAAACTATATATCTCCTACTGATCTTTTTGGAGATCTTCAGCACTTTTGTGGCCGATATTTATGGAGTAGCTGTACAGCTTAAGCAACGGCTTCCCCTATCAACTGCACTAATCACACCACTTCTGATGTTGGTCTGCTATTTACTGAGCCAGTTTGGCTTTAGTTCACTGCTCTCCGTGTTCTACCCAATCTTCGGAGGTTTATCATTGGTCTGGGCTGTCAAGCTGCTGCGCACGCCATGGTCCTCTCCACCAGGTAGTAATACTTCATCGAACTCAAAGGAGAAGGGGAACAGTCTCGTATCCGTAAAACCAATCACCCGAACTACACGGAAATAACCGCTGCTGTAGGAATCATACGTGCTGCCGCTTCCGCCACATACTTGTGACAGGTCATCATCACAATCTGGCGGGAGATCGACAGTTCTCCAAGAAGTCCAAGCGCAGCATGAAGACGAGACTCATCAAAGTTAACGAAGAGATCATCGAATAACAGCGGCAGCGATACTTGCCGTGACATGGTCTCTGCCAATGCCAGCCGGATGGCAAGATACAGCTGTTCTGCCGTCCCTCGGCTGAGCAGTCCGCTGTCTAGTAATCCCCCATTCTTATGTTCAGCTTTCAGCTCTTTGTGCCCTAGTGTCATAACAACCCTTTTATATTCCCCTTCCGTCAGCTTGGAGAAATAAATTGAGGCAAGCAGTAATACCTGTGGCTGCTTCTCCTGCTCATACACACGACGAGTTCGCCCGATTAGTTCGGCAGTTATCGCTGCCACTGCATATTTATCAGCCACGATCCGCAAGGCTGCTCTCTGCTCTTCCAGTTGCTGAATAACGGAATCCTCCACGCAGCGCTCCTTCAGATACTCCCTTTCCTGAAGCAGCTTGCCTCGCTGCTCCAGCAGGGTGTTCCAACCCTCTTCCTGCCGTTCCATCAACTCTTCAGCCAATGACCGCTTCAGCTGCAATGCTTCCGCATCATGATGATTTAATAATTCCAGCAGAGCAGTAACCCGCTCCTCCTCCCAACCACCGAACATAACAAGCTCCCACTGGCGAATCGATTTATTCAGATCACTGCGCCGCTGCACAGCTGCTGACCTGCGTAAGAAGTCTTCTCCACCAGTCGCCCCGCCTTCTTGTATCAGAAGCTCACGCTGTTCTCTCAGCTCACCTAATATCCTGTGGCTCTCCTTGAGTTCTTCATCCACATCTTGCAATCTTGACTGCATAGTTTCCCGGCGAATCAAGTCCTTTTTCAGATCATCCCACGCTCTTTTTCGCAGTTCCAGCCAGCTTAGTAAGGATAACGCAGATATTCGTTTCCCCTCTTGCGGATCTATTTCAAAGCCAGCTGCCGCTACACCAGACTCGTCGCCAAGATCAGCACCCGACTCATAGATAAGTGTGAGCAGCTCCTCCTCAAACATGTTACATTCTGCTTCCAGCTCCTTCAATCGTAAGGAGAGTTTATTCTCTTGGCGCAGCAGCTCATTCCCTTGTTCAACCATAGCAAAAATATCCGGCAGCCCTTCAGGGGATAACCCTTCAGGCAGCCTGCGTTGGCGAAGCCATTCTTCATATTGCTCAGCAGTTTCCGTAAATGCCGCCTCCGCCCGGTGCATTTCTTCAGCGAGCAGCTTCTCTTGGCCTGCCAGTGTCTCCAGCTCCGTGCGGCAGGCATCACGCTCCGCGGCATAGCGTTCGATGCGCTGCCGCCAAGCTGACCAAGCCTCCATGAGCCTGCGAAGCTCCCTCATGGAGGCCTCCAGCCCGCCTGCGTCAGGGCTGGACCCCGGGGCGGCCGTCCGCCGCCCCGGCACAACGCTCTCCGGCTCCGCCCCGGAGAGCAGCTGCCCCGCAGCCGCAGCATCTCGGCTGCGGCTGCGCTGACGTCCCCGCCATGCTCTGGCGGGGACGCTTCCGGCCGGCGCGCTCCGCGCAAGCCGGCCCAAAGGGCCAGATCGGCCGCACACAGCAGGCCGATCGCAAGCACGGCGCTGGCTGGCGGAGCACCGGTCAGCCACAGCGCTGCGGGGAGCAGCACGGTTAGTGCTGCCCCAGCCCACAGCAGGCGCCGGTAGAGCGCGGCCATGCGCTTCGCGCCAAGGCCGTCACTTCCGGCGCCGCGCGCTGGCCCTTCGCTGAGCTGCGCTTCGCGCCAGCGTTCGGCCGCCTGCTGCAGCTCGTCCCACAGCTGCAGCACTTCACGGGCGCTGCGCGGAGCCAGCTGCGCAAAAGATTCCGCGCCGGTAGCATGCTCACGCGCCAGCGCCCGTTCTGCCGCTTGGAGCGACGCTGAGGCAGCGGCCAAACGGGATCGCAACGACTGCCGCGTTGCACCCTCCGCCTCCATGCGGCGGTCATAACTAGCGAACGCCGCCGCAAACTTCCGTGCAGCTTCACGATCTGCCGCTGCACCGGAGAATGAAGTCAGCTCTGCAGGGCCCCAGCTCACATCAATGCCGCGCAGAATTCGCCGCAAATGCTCATTCAGCGCCGTTAATTCTCCCTCAAGCCGCTGTCTTTCCGTTCTACGGTTCTCATAACTGCTCCGATGCCGGTCCAGCCGCTCCAAAGCAGGCCCCTGCGCTGCTAATACTTCGTCTGGAGGGTTCTTTGCCAGTTCAATAGTAAGCTCGCTTAGAAGACGTTCATAACGTACTACTGATCCCTGTGCATTACGAATTTCTCCTTCAAATGCCTGAAAGCGAGTTGCCCCTTCTTCAGGAAAGGCTAAAATCAATGGCAATCCTTGCAGCTCTAGCTGAGCCTCGCTCCACTTTAACCACAGCTCACGGACTTCCTGTGCTTTTCGAAACATCACTAGCTGCTCTCCAGTGAGCTTACGCTGTTGCTCCAATTCATCTAGCTCCGACTCCGTTGCCCTCAATGCCACTATATTATCGTTATATCGCGGGAGATAAGAACGGCTCTCAACCATTTGGCGCTCAAGCTTTTCAATGGCTTGCACAACTTTTGCTGCTTCTTGCAGCTTGCCACGAGGTTTGTACAGCTTCTCAGCTTCCTGCACCAAACGGCGTTCCGCACGCATGATTGCACCTCCACCGCCCATACCTGCATGAAAAAGAAAGCTGCTCATCTCCTCAGATTGAAGGGCAGCAAGCTCCTGCAGCTCGTCCAGTGAAACTGCGAACAATTGCTGGAACATACTCCTAGAGATCCCCCCAAGTAAATGTCGTTCCATTTCAGCTTGTCCTAGCTCTTGAGTCGTTTCATTTGGATGATTTACTGTAATGTTCAGCTTTTCATTTCTTCCTGATCCCTCAGCACCTGAAGCAAAACGGCGAATGGTCCACAAACCATCATTACAGTCACGTATCTTCAGGGTCCCCCCATGCAATCCACCTTGCATAGGTTCATACCTTTCCAAGGGATTTCCACGGCTTGGAATTCCAAACAGCATAGAGCGTATGAATTGCAGTGTCGTACTTTTTCCTGCTTCATTACGCCCATAAAGTACGGTCACTCCCTGCGTTAAATGAATCTCTCGATTGTGAAGAAGCCCGAAGCCATTGATATGCAAATGTTCAATTTTCATCGTTTTGCCCTCCGGCTTGTTGATACGAAAGACTTTCCGCCGCTTCAACAGTATCATCCATCCCACCAAGCATCGTGATTCCCTGCTCTGCTGCACCACGTAGCCAGCTCAACTTCTCTTCTTGACTAGTCATAGACAACAGCTTACGCAGCTCCTGATTCTCCAATAGCGGTTTAAGCGCACTATTTAATAGTTCTTCGAGCGCTTCCGGAGAATGTTCCGTATGCTCTGCAATGCGCAGCATTTCTCCAAGAAAACTATCTTCTTCCAATAAGCGTTGGCGATCAATAGCTAAGCCGGACTCGATGGCGAACCCTTCGGTCCAGACAAGCCCTTTGTAATCTTTACGCTCAGCCCTAATCGCCTCACGGCGCTGGAGTTCTGACAGCAGATCCTCTGCCGCCCCTTTTTCAGCCAATACTTTATGTACGTCCCCTCGTCCAAATAGACGAAATCTGACCACCGACATGAGCTCCGGGAGCTCCGCGCGGATGTCTTCAATAACTTGCTCCACTTTCTGTATCCATTCTGCTTCATTGCTTAACCCTTCTATAGATAGGTCTCTAACCTGCCAGCGAACGAAATCCAGTTCATGAAATTGCAGAGCGGATCTTCCAGCCTCATCTACATTCACAATATAACAGCCTTTAGCACCGGTTTCCTTAATGCTGCGCCCTTGTATATTGCCTGGATACACAATCACAGGCTTCTCATGCAGTACACTCCGTTTATGAATATGTCCAAGCGCCCAATAATCAAAACCCCGTTCGATAAGGTCCCTGCGACTGCAAGGAGAATAGGTCTCATGCAGCAAATCACCGTCTACATTGCCATGCAGCATCGCAATATGAAACAGGCGGCTGCCAGGTTTACGAGAAAAGGTTACAGCTGTGTTGTTCGTCACTTTCGCCGTTGGATAAGAGATTCCACTAACGATGGCAACTTCTTGGCCATCTATACGGCGGTAAGCTGTAGCGTGTTCTGGCTTCTCTCCGCCAAATACGGTAACATGCTTTGGCATTTCCGTTGTCAGACGCAGTCCGTCAAGCGGATCGTGGTTGCCATGAATCAGGAACACGTTAATCCCGTGCTCACCGAGTTCTTTGAGCGCTTCCTGAAATCGCAGCTGTCCCTGTAATGAAGCATCTGAAACATCGTACACATCTCCACTAATAACAATAAAATCAACATTCTCTTGGATCGCAACGCGGACAAGCCGCCCGAGGGCGGCAAAGGTAGACTCACGTAAATAAGCACGAATGGCTGGCGAAATATGCGCCAGCCCGACAAAACGGCTATCCAGATGTAAATCAGCAGTATGCAGAAAGCGAAATGGAATCATAGCTGCTCACCCTTTCGTTCCTGAGGGATACTGTAAATAGGTTTTTTTAAGTTCATTAGCAACTCGTGTCAACGAATATAGGCTTTTGGCTTTATCCCATGCGGAACGTGAAAGCTCATAACGATAAGCCGGATCAGATATCACCTTCTCTAATGCGTCAGCAAGAGCAATCTCATCGTCAGGACTGACCAATAAACCATTCACACCATCTTCAATCTGCTCCGGTATTCCGCCCACATTTGTCCCCACTAAAGCCAGGCAGCTAAGTGCCGCTTCCGCAAACACTGAACCGAACGCCTCCGCCCGAGAGGGCAATACGAAAATATCAAAAAATGGCATGAATTCTTCAGGGTGCAGCGTATATCCGTAAAAAATCGTTTCATTATAGATCCCTAAATGTTGGGCCATCTTTTCCAGATCCGCACGTGAAGGACCATCGCCAATAATATGCAGTACATACTCATGGCCGCGATTTTTAAGCTCCGCGCAAGCTTTGAGTAATATATCTATTCCTTTAGCCGGAACCAGACGTGTCACGGTCACTAGCTGCGGAATAGCATTATCATGCGGAACAGGCTTAAATCTTTTTTCATCAAAACCATTCGGAATAACACCTATATTAGAAGGATCAATAATATAAGGGGCCACATAATCTGCAAAAGATCGCGACACCGTCATTAATCGATCACTAACATGCTCAAGCTCACGATAAAGTGAGACTAGAAAACGATGCTCCAAGCCATCCTCGGAAATCGCTCCATTTAGAATCAATTCCCGCTCGTAACTGGAATGCAGGGTATGAATTAACGGAGTATCAGGGAACACTTTTTTCATTGCTAAGCCCGCAATCGGATGATGAGAATGAATAAGATCATAGGGCTTACTCATCCGCAGTTTAGTCCACCATAAATAATCACGATAGGTCTGAATATATTTCTGAACGATCGGACTTTCTCCATACTGCGTCCAATCAAACGTCTCGAATATTACTTCCTCATGCCCCTTATTGCGAATCCGCTTAGGCAGCCAAAACAAATCCATCTCCCAACGGCTTGAACGGAATCTTTCCTGAAGATAAGGGATCATAGATGATACACCACCGGGTTGCTCCGGCGGGAAGAAGAGCGCTTGCAGCAAATTCATATGGTACATCCCCTTTACAATTGCCCTGTGTACTGTAAGACTTGGCAATTATGATATAGTTGAATATATGTAGAATTTCAGGTACGATTACGTTCCCCATACCTTGATTTTATCGGTATAAACATGAAACAGCAACTAAGAAAAAGGAGAATGAGCTATGAAGGAAGAACAGCTGCCTGCCTCTTACACCGCATCTATTAAAGAAATGCTGGGGCAAGAGGCAGATGCTTTTCTAGAAAGTTATTCAGCACCACGAACTCAAGGACTGCGCTTTAATCCGCTAAAAAGCACCTCAGCCATAGGCCAAGTTGCGGTGGACCGTACAGTCTCACAATTTAATTTGAAACCTATCCCATGGTGCCAGGGCGGGTTTTATTATGATGAGCCCACTCGACCAGGCAGACATCCTTACCATGCCGCTGGACTATATTATATTCAGGAGCCTTCCGCAATGTCCGCAGCTGAACTGCTGGCACCTGAACCCGGTGAAACCGTCCTCGATCTTGCAGCAGCCCCTGGAGGTAAAACTACGCATATCGCTGGTTTAATGCAGGGACAAGGCCTCTTAATCTCTAATGAGATTCATCCGGAACGTGCAAAAATTCTAGCAGAGAACGTTGAACGTCTGGGCATTAAGAATACCCTCGTAACCTGTGCAACACCAGAACAGCTATCTGCGCGTTTCCCGCAAGCTTTTGACCGAATTATGCTGGATGCTCCTTGTTCTGGAGAAGGCATGTTCCGAAAAGATCCAAAAGCCATTCAAGAGTGGTCTCCTGCTCATGTAGTTATGTGCGCAGCGAGACAATGGGATATCCTGCAAGACGCCTACATTATGCTTAAACCAGGGGGTATTTTAGCCTACTCTACCTGCACCTTTAACCGTCAAGAGAATGAAGAAACCATTGCTCGATTGACGGCTAGTTACCCCGATATGGAACTACTCACCTGCAAACGCCTTTGGCCGCATTTAGAAAAGGGCGAAGGTCACTTTGTAGCACTCCTGCGTAAGCAAATTGACACTGCATCCGTGAATGATGATGCCAACCGCAACGCCAAAAAACGCCGAAGTAAAAACAACCCAAAAACTAATTCTTCTGTACGCGATGCCTACCAGCTTTTTCAAGACTGGGCTGCGGTAGAACTGCCTGGTCTTTCATGCCAAGGTGTGCCACTGCTCTTCGGCGAATCCCTTTATTTGCTGCCAGAATCCTTTAATGGCAATCTCCATACCGGGCTACTGGACGGACTGCGTATTCCACGAGCTGGACTACATATCGCCCATTTGAAGAAAAATCGGATTGAACCTGCTCATGCATTAGCTATGGCACTACAGCCCATACAAGCTTCACGAAGCTTTGATCTCAGCAGTGATGGCCCGGAAATACATGCTTGGCTACTTGGTGAAAGCCTGCCTGTCCCCAGCGAATTACATGGATGGACACTTGTAACTTTAGATGGTTTGCCGATTAGTTGGGGCAAAGCGAGTTTAGGGCAGCTTAAAAATCATCTTCCTAAAGGATTACGTATCCTAAAAGCCCATATTGACGAGCAATAGGCCATAGACCAGTACAACAGGCCCTCTTCGGCATATGATGTCATTATCTCAGAAAGCTGCGACATCAGTCACAGCAATTGAGAAGAAGACATAAGTTGAGGAGGAATAAATCATGGGTGAATTTCATGGAGGAGCCTTCACTTCGACCGGAGCGATTTTGGTACTTTTCATCTTGCTGGTCATCATTTCCCGTTCGTTGTTTGTTTAATACCTTCCCGGCTTAAATAGCTGGTGAAACGAAGCGGCTGTGTCGTCCTTTTTGGGGCGGTGCGGCCGCTTTATTTCTTTCCAACATAACATCTCCATTTGTTATTCTCGTGAATATTTACCGTCTGAAAGCCCGATTTCCGAAATAACTGCTCCATCTCTTCGTTCTTAGTGAATTGCTTCATATGATAATTGATTTTATAGATCTCAGAAATAATAACAAATGTACCGCCTGCCATCAGCACCCTCAATGCTTCACTTATATCGTGTTCGAGGTCCGGCCAGAAATAATGTGTCTGAATCGCTGTGATCGTCCCAAAAAATCTATCGTTGAACGGTAACGCTGACACATCTCCCTGACTAATTTTCACCTTACCAGCGATTACAGCCTTATTGTTTTTTTGAATAGATGTCTCTACAGCTTGTTGTGAGTAATCTATGCCGTAAATTTCATGTTGTCTATTTTGTTTTGCTAACGTATGTATAGTTTGACCGCCACCACAGCCTATGTCCAGGATAGGATCGCCGCTCTTAATTTCTATTTTTCTAAGTCCCCATGTTGTGATGCTGGTATGTGCCTGATTCATGATTTTGATCATGATATTTCCTACGAACCCTCTAGGATTCTTGGCTTGCTCAATCAGCGCATTCAATAAACCCATATTTGTACCTCCCAATCAATTGGCCATACCAGCAGCCTGATCACTTGATATATGTTCCGTAAGATTTTCTGCTGTAACTGCCCACTTGTCTACTTGATACTCTATTTTATGAATACTAGTATATGAAGTCGGGAAATGAGCATTCTTATTCGTCCACGTTAGCCCTTTTAAAATATGGTATATAACATTAATTACGCCACCATGAGTGACCACAATTACATTTTCATTTGGATCAGTACTCTCCAGTTCATTACATAGTTTTGAGAAACTTGAACTTATTCGCGTAAAAAATTCCTGAGGACTTTCTCCTCCTGGAAATCTCTCATCCATTCTTAAAGCCGAGAAATAAAGACCCGGGTATCGTTCATTTACGATTTCATGGGGCATTCCAGCGATTACACCATTGTTCGTTTCTCTCCAATACTGGCTGCTTTCAAGAGGCAAATTAAGCTCTCTGGCGATCTCATTTGCTGTATCTAACGCACGTTGCAAATCACTACAAAGAATACGGGTTATGTTAAAGCTAGATTGATTTTCCTTAAGATAATCTCCAAGAACTTCGGCTTGTCTATATCCCTCTACCACAAGTCCACGTTGACTCCAACCCCCACGAAAGCCTTCATCATCTATTCCATGCCTTATAAAATATATAGCCATCGATTGTATACCTCCTGAACAAGATTGTTATACATTTGCATTAAACTTCGAAAACGCTTGTTTTTTAAGTTGATCCCAATTGGGCGTTGCAATGTTTGCTTGTTGCTTCAAAATATCAAATGAATTAAACAAAGCCGCTATTTCGCTGAAAGAACCGTCCACTAATTTCATAAACGGTAATTTATGAATTATTGTCAGACCATAATATACAGCCTGCTTGTGCTTTCGAACAAAGTTAACTTGACCTGCTGGAGTAACAGTATAGCTTAATTGCTCCATGATTTGAAACCCCTCGTCCATTACTAAAATGGCTTGTTTTAATAGCTTCTTATCTTTAGATACCTTTTTCAAATCCCCGTCATGCAGATAACTAAGGGAGTTCAAAGCCACTATTGGCACGATATGACTTTTGAGCCAAGCATCCATATCCTCATGATAAGTTAGCTTATACTTAGCGTTCTCAAACGCTTTTTCCAGTAAGTGTTTTATTGGAATCTCACCGTCTAAACTGCCAAGTACCATTTGCCCTCCTGCGTGTATTTTAATAACACGACCGCTCGTTTCCCGAATTCCTGCACTAAGTTGAAATCCGAAGAGTATATTTTTCCTCACATTGCTCATTTCCTGGAGATCCTTTTGCATGCCAAGAGCATCGCCATTGTTCCCCACAAGAATTATATTCAGACTCTGATTCTCAGCTAGAATAGGTAACACAGATGGAAAATCATTATATTTCATAACAACAAAAATAAGATCATAGAGATCATCGGATCTAAGCGTAGAGATGACCTTTACTGTATCCACAGTGTTTTTAATTTGAAAATAATGGCGAAGCACAAGTCCGTCTTTCGTCAATTGCTCTGCTCGCTTTCCTCTGGCAAGCATGGTGACATCATTTCCCCCACGCACTAGAACATGCGCAAGATAGCTGCCTAATACTCCCGCTCCAAAAACTAAAACTCTCATATTTAGCTCCTCTATCCCTTTTTAGACATTTGTTGAATTTTGATCAACTGTTCGATAAAATCAGATTATCACATCTCCGGTAGGGTTCAATCGTTAGTTTGACCGGTTTTGTTGATTTTTCAACAAAATACAATACATTGTTTAATAAAAAGGGAGTCTTATCATGGATAGAAGAATTAAAAAAAACCAAACAGCCATCATGAATGCATTAATTCAACTGATGGCTGAAAAAGATTTTGAAAAAATAACGATCAACGAAATCGCAGAGCGTGCTGATGTAAACCGCGGAACGATTTATTCCCATTATGCGGACAAATATGATCTGATGGATAAATGCCTGGCGGCTCAGCTCCAGCAACTAATCGAAAGCTGCTCCGCAGTGGAGGATGAAGCCGATCCCAATCCCTCAAAGGCGTCATTACTCCGCACGCTGGAACAATTAGAGGAGAATGCTCTCTTTTATAAGACTTTATTAAGAAACAAAGCTCTGCTCTCCTTTAGAAACCAATTACAAGAAATGATAAATGAGCAGATTAAGGTACAATTTTTAGAAAACAATTTTAAAATCGATGAGCTGAGTAAAGATATATCTGTGCAATTTTTAAGTTCGGCGACTGTCGGAGTGATTGAATGGTGGTTTACCCATAGTAATCCTTGCTCTGCAAAAGAGATCACTGAAAAGTTATGGTCCATGCTCGATCTAAATCTGCAGATGATCCGTTCTCAAGCTTGAATATGTTCTCCCATATCCATCTCATAAATGGAGCTGATAATTTTTTCAATGGGAATCTCCTTAATGGATATATCAAGGATCTCTACCTTTTCGCTAAGAATATGCAGAAACTCGCCCATTTTACATTGCTCGGTATCGATCAGCAGCTCCACTTCGTAATCCGATATTCTTTCCGATATCTGAGTGCCAGGCAGATCAATATTTCCAATAGTTGTGGCGGCTGAAAGCCTAACTACTTTTTGGGCACCCAGATGCAGTCGAAGTTCAGAGAACTTGTCGTCATATACTTTTTTCCCTTGATGAATTATAAGTACTCTTTGAACCAAACGCTCTACATCTTCCAAGTCATGTGTTGTCAGAATGAATGTGGTGCCTTCCTGATTCATTTGCTTAATGAATTCTCTGATTCTTTGTTTAGCTATTACATCCAGCCCGATCGTTGGCTCATCTAAAAAAACCACAGGTGGTGAATGAAGCATCGCCATAATAAACTCGCATTTCATTCGTTCTCCCAGGGAAAGGGTGCGCGTGGGCTTAGTAATAATATCGCCAATCTCAAACATGTTTACAAATCGGTCTAGTCTTGTACGAAAGTCGTTCGTAGGAATATCATAGATTTCCTTGTTCATATAAAAGCTATCCAAAGGGGGAATGTCCCATATTAACTGTGATTTCTGTCCGAACAATACCCCGATTTGTTTTACATATTGATTTTTCTGCTTATGAGGGTTGTACCCTAGAACATTTATTTCGCCCGAGGTAGGATAGAGAACGCCTGTCAGCATTTTAATAGTCGTAGATTTCCCTGCACCGTTTGGACCCAGAATGCCAATGATTTCTCCTTTTCCAACACTAAACGAAAGATCTTCTACAGAGGTAATTATCGATTTTTCACGGTGAAACAGACTTTTAAATACACTTTTTGCATCTTGTCCACGGTGATAGGTTTCATATTGCTTGGTTAAGTTCTTGACGGTAATAATGTCCAAGTGAAATTCTCCTTCTTAGATCTTAACTAATCTTTTATCCTCCGGCGCTTTTGTAACTGCGAAGCATATATGTATAGAGCCAAATTCCGAAGGCAGCAAATAATACACAAGGAATAATCGCTATAAAAAAATAGGGTTCCCATCGGCCAATCAGTGTAGATGCTGGAAAGTAGGCAATCATGGAGACCGGAAACAGAAAAGAACTCACAGCTACGACTGCCTTAGGAAAAATCGTCCCTGGATAACGTCCAAAAGACTTAATGCTCTCAAACATCTCCGGCAAGCGGGAATTCGCCACCCATTTGAAGGAAATCGCTGCCACAATAAGCGCCACACCGAACATAACAAGCAGCCCTGCACCAAACAACAACAGGAACAATAACCAAGAGCCTATGGTCATCCCATCGATTCCGCTAAGTGCGTATACGAACATGATTACTCCTCCACCTAAAAGCCCGATACTTTCGAACTCAAAAGATCTGGCCAACAGCAGAAAAAGGCTCGAGGTCGGTTTAATTAATACCACTTCCAAAGTCCCTTCTACAACATGAGACATCGTATTCCACATAATTCCGTTAAAAAAAATCCCGGCACAAGCCGTAGACAGAATAAAAACGGATTGAATTAACAGCGCCTCTTTAAAGGTCCATCCTGCAAATGAAGCATTCGAATTATAAATAAATACCGTTACTAGAGGAAACAGCACATTCCCTATGAGCATGATAAGACTATTAAAAATAAAGTTAACACGATAAGTGATAGCAGAAGAAATATTCGCCTTCATGCAGGTTTTATATATTTGATACATACGTTTCATGCGCCCACCCCCGTAAAATGCTTAAGCGACACCGCATACAGCACCCGGCAGACAACTCCGGCAATAATTACGGCTATGAGCTGCAGCAATAACACTTGAGGAATAGGTAAGCTTATATCAGCTAAAGTATAGCTACCTGTATAGACCATTGCTGGAAGAAAGGCCGTATATTGAAACGGTAAGAAAAAGGACGCCATTTGTAAGGATTTTGGGAAAAATACTAATGGAATCAGCGATCCTGAAAATATCCCTTCGCAGAGATTAAAAAAATTACGAATACTAGAGGATTGCACCATCCAAAAGGCGACCATTCCAATACTATAATGAATGAAAAAATTCATCATAAACGCCATAGCTATTGAAAGAATCGCGTATAGTAAATTTGCGGGTAAGACATCAATATGAAAAATAAAGAAAAAGATCATAAAGCAGGGTAAAAATTCAAACAAAAGCCCAAGTACCCTATGCCCTGCCTTCTGAGATAAAGCAAAGAACATATGATTTAGCGGTCTTAACGAAAACGTAATGAATTTACCGGTACGAATAAGCATTTGTAAATTCCAATCGGCAAAATCCATAGTCAGATAGTTGATCAACATCGTAGCACAAAAATAGGAAAGCATTTGGGAGAGTGACATCCCGTTGATGTAAGATTCCCCGCTATAAACAGCGCTCCATATATAATACTGCACTAAAAAGTACACTGGGCCTACAAAAATAGAAACCATCGAATGCGTCCTGTACGCACTCCATTCCTTATAAGTAACAAAAGCAACCGCCCTCATAATGCGAAAGCGGTGCTTTATCATCTCAAACATAAGTCACATCCTGCCTATCTATAGATATCACATAAAAAAAGTCTTTTTCTTATTCGAGTCCGGACCAGATCACATTGTTTGTACCGAAAATCCCTCTACCGTCCCATATATTTTTATGAAAAGGGATATACCAAACGGCAATCAGCTTTTCTACCGGATCAACGACCAAAGAACAAGACCCCCATCCTTCGTGAAAAAAAGTGCCTTCAGAATAAGATGTACTTTCATTATATCGAAGGTCTGGCCCAAGACCGTATGGTCTATCCGCTCCTCCATCTCCCCATGCGTAGTTTGGAATTTTTTCAGAATTGAACCGCTTGGTCATTCTCTGAACAGCCATCCGACTTAAGACATGACCCCCTTCGTATTCCCCATGGTTAAGCAGCATGATTCCGAACTTTTGTAGATCATTAACGGTTGAATACAGTCCCCCACCAGTTCCGGGAGTCTTGATTTCTTCCTCAGACCTTTGTTCTTCATCCGTAATTTCCCCGTTTTGCAGCTTCTGAAGATATTCCTTGGCTTCTTCCGAACGAATAGCGATCCTACCAGCTTTCTCAGGCGGTATATCAAAGAAAGTATCTGTCATGCCTAACGGTTTTACAATGTGGTCCATTATGTAATCTTCTGCAAAAACACCTGTTATTTTCTCAATAATTGCACCAAGAACCACGTATCCAAACGAGGAATACATCCATTGAGTCCCTACCGGAAAACGAATGCCATAGGAAAGTCCAGCTTTAATCCAGTTTTCTTTTCCAAGCTCTGATTCATAAATATACCACCATGCACTTTTATAGTAAGTATCACTTATAGTTCCATGATCAGGTGCGATGCCGGAGGTATGAGTCAGTAAATGAGCAATTGTAATCGGCTTAAAAGGGTCGGCATCAAACTCTGGAAGAATAGAACTAACTGGTTGTCCCATAAAAATTTTTCCATCATCTGCAAGCTGCCAGATCGCTGTTGCCGTAAACAGCTTGGTAATAGAAGCGATTCGAAAAATTGTATCCGTTTTCAATTCTTGGTCGCTATCTTCTTCGTAACTGAAGCGTCCCCCCGCTCCATTAGCAAATATTTTTCCATAACGACTAAGAGAATAAATATAGCCATCGGCTACTTTCTTATTACAGAGATCCTCATAAAAATGATTAAGTGCCTCTAATCGGTCCTCCCTGTAATTCACTTCGTTCAGCTTGCTAAGCTCTGTGGATGATAACATTATTCGCACTCCCCCTTATTATTCAATAAAATACATGATGCATAAATATCTTGCAATAAAACCCAAATAATTGAAAGGGTGATTTTGCATATAACTATTTTATACTGCTCCAATAATTCTGTAACAGCAATGCTGTAATCTCGTTAACGGTTTGTCGTTAGAGATTTAACTAGTGCCATTCCACTAACCAGACCAAATACTACCCCATCATGTATGCTTGCAAATTTGTAAATCTCTATGTTCGAAATGTTAAAATACATTACTAAAATCGGATACATAAGCAGAAGAAAACTTGGAAGAAACACAATAAACAACAGCGGCCAATTAACAATAAAAGCTTTAGGTAATCCTTCTAACAACGCCAGATA
Organism: Paenibacillus sp. FSL R5-0636; assembly: GCF_037974255.1. Taxonomy (NCBI): domain Bacteria; kingdom Bacillati; phylum Bacillota; class Bacilli; order Caryophanales; family Paenibacillaceae; genus Paenibacillus; species Paenibacillus sp. FSL R5-0636. The sequence continues at coordinate 2,453,163 of NZ_CP150232.1, read as the reverse complement.
GATCCCATAGACAAACGGGACAATAGCCGTGATCCACACAGTATTTTCTAATTGATAGTTCTTTTGTGCCTCTTCAGTGTAATGGCTAATTAGCGAGTTGCCATAATGTAATAAGAGCGCCCCCACTATGATCCAGACAAGATAATATAAAAATTTTGAATTCCGCATCTTTATGAAATCACTCCATTTCTTTTATATGATTCATTAGAATGTCTCTATTTAACTTACCATATAATCCATACTTTGGATATTGCATTAAAGTAAACTGGCCCTAACTAAAAAGGCTACCTCTCGGCAGCCCTTAATAAATCCTTTGCTTTTTATGCTGAAAAGATAGTGAATTCTCTACAACTTTAATTGAATTCCAGCTTCTCTGGAGGGTAAGTTTATCTGCGAGGCATGGTGACGCCAACTTTGTTATTATATTTTTCCGTAGCTTCCTTGATGACATCGTTGCCGCCCTTGGAAAGCCACTCCTCCACAACCTTCGGCCAGTCGCTGATAGGTTCCTTGCCATATACCATCTTTACCATGTGCGTCAGCAGTACCGGAGGAGCCGTGTCCGAGTTAGGTGCAATGTCTGGATTCTTCACCAAGGCATCTAGCCGCGGGTCGAACTGAATTCCGTCACGGCCTTCGTTAGCCAGAATAGTATCATATACATTGATCAAGCTTCTGCCTTCTTCTGTCATGTTAAGGACACCCTTATTATAAGTAGTATCCTGCACCATCCAGAGGAAAGACTGGCGGTAGCGCTCCTCATCTATAGCGGCGGAATCCGCAGGAGAAGTGTACACGATTTTGCCGTTCTCTTCCTTGTAGGTTTCGTCCTTAATCCCAAAGGTAAAGAAGGTTTCTGCCTCTTCGCTCAGCATCCAGTCAAAAAATTTCACGATATCCGCAGCATTTTTCGTACCTTCCTTAATAAAGTAGGTGCGCGTAGCGGAGCCGTACAAGTAGGAACCTCCTTTTCCATCGGGTCCCACTGGCGAAGGAATGATCTCCAGCTTGGCGGACGGCGTCGTAGCCTTCAATTGCTGCTCCCACTGCAGAAGCTCGTTGGCATTCATCGTCCACATGCCCGCTTTTCCTGAGAGAATCGCATTTTTGTAGTTGGTCGGGTTAATGGTGGCAAATTCCTTGTTGATCAAACCCTCTGTATACATGGTGTTGTAGGTTTGTAAAGCCTTCATCATATTTTCGCTATCCATAAACTTCGGCTGAACCTGGCCGTTTACTTCCTCGAACATAGTCAGATACGGAAAAACATCATAAGCGCCAAAGAAAGCATCCGCATATTTGAAGTCTTGACGGCCCATGTACGGGTTCTCTATCCCCAGCTTTTTGAAGGCACGCAACACAGTCAAGTACTCATCGACCGTTTTTGGAACCTGCAAGCCGGTCTGATCCAGCAGGTCCTTGCGAATCCAAGTCGCCCGGCGGGAGGGATTGGACAGAAACTCCGGTATTGCGTAAATTTTCCCTTGATAGGTGACGTTCTCCCAAGCTTCCTTCGGAATTACTTTCAAAAGGTTCTGGCCGTTTTGCTGCAGCAGATCATCCAAGGGCATGAACACACCAGCTTCAACCGAACCAGCCATTTCCTTGCCATTTACACCACCCGAGCCTTGAACGACATCCGGAATATCATTAGTGGCGAACATCTGCACCATTTTCTGTTCGAACTCTTTATGAGGAACCAACACTATATCCAAGTCTGTGTTTGTCATCTCCTCCAGCTTTTTCACCCATTTATCCTTGTTCAAGTCGGGTGATTTCTCAACGTAGTTAAAAGCCAGCGTCCGCATCGAGATCGAGAATTCAGTTTTCTTCGGCGTATTTGACGCGCCTCCGGCAGTCTCTTCTTTGTCCTTGTTCGAGCAACCTGCAATAACGGTAGCACCCATTACAGTAACCAGACAGATGCCAATCCATTTTTTCATAATATAACCCTCTCCTTGTACAATGGGGTGTATACGTAAAATGAAGATATCTTAAGACTAATAAGCTTTTGGGATCTCAACCCGGTGGGTAATTCCCTGATTCGTAAAGTAGACATGAACCCCATGGTCCTGATCGTCCATAAAGTACGATACGTAATCCCGGCTTCCTGCTTTTTGGGGAATCAGAAGAGTGACGATCCGATGGCTTACAGCCTCTTGGGTAGAGGCAGTCAAATGCCAATGCTCGGGCAGCCCTTCCCATTCTTTCGGATCTACATCTGTAAATTGATTGCTTTGGCTAAGAGTCATTTCTCCCGAGGAACTATAGACAAATCTGCCCTCCATCTGAGCTTTTTTACCATTTACTTTAAAAGATTGATCCTTCAACTTCATGGAATACAGCGTATGAAACAGCCAATCCAATTTTCCCGGACGTTGCAGCTCGACACTGTCTGTGATAACAAAGTAAGCGCTATCAAAGAAAAATATTTCCCGCACATACCGCTTGATATAGGGTACATTCTCGCGGTAGGCTTCGGTGGCATCCATTTGCGTGTAGTCGATTCCGGGCGTACTATACGCTTTCAACACCTTGCCGTAGGCTGCCATGTTCTTCGACTTGTCCGTGCCAGCATATTGGCCTTTGCCGTCAATAAGAATTGCGTTCTTGGAGCGGGTCTGCCTGCGCCACTGCATATGCATCGTACTGTTGAATGCAACGTAATAGCCGCTTTCAATAGCCAAAGGCTCGCCGAAGGCATGCAGCAGGAAGGCGTTTTGATCCCCATGGCTATGGCTCACAGAGCCGTAACGGCTGCTCTTGGTCAACAGCATGATATGTTCCTGCGGATCCTCCATCCGATGATGCATGGCGACCCATCCCACATCCTGAAACCACTTCAGAGGTTCTGCAGCCATCGGTGGCTCTGAAGAAATCTGCGGATAATCTGTGCGATAAACCATTTCATCGAACCGGAAATCCCACCAGCCGTAGTTATAGAAGATCATCTGGGTGTCAGGGTTCAGTTCCTTAGTTTGCTCAAAATACCATTGGTACTGGCCATTCCCGGTTAAACCGGCAAATTGGCGGATATTGAAGCCCGTTTTGAGATTGACCGGATCTCCCAGTGACGATTGATCGCCGAAGCTGGCCCTCACGGTATCCGGACTGAAGCAATAGAGCGGAAAGTCACCGGTTTTGCGAAAGAAAGGACGGTCATAGAAATTGATTGCCATGTATTTGCGAATTAGATTGAGCGCCTCCGTAACGAATGCCATCTGAGTGGTCCAATACATCGGACCTTCGGCCCACCCGCCATCTTTGCCACCCCATGGAGTATACATGGCGGAGAAGTATTCCAGCGTATAATCAAGCCATTCCTGCGCCTTCTCCTCCTCACCCAACATGGAAATACAACACGGTACGAGTACAGAGGATAAAGAGCGGATCGCATGGCTGTCATAAGGAACTTGATGGATGCGGGAACGTTCGATGACATGGAATGCGATCTGCCCGGTTCTTCGCAGTAGCGCCTGCCTTACCTTAAGGCGTTCTTCTTCCACCAGAGAGCCGTGAAGCCAATCATAGCCCCATGCCAACGCTCCGGCTATGCGAAAGGAGCATTCATCATTGTAATCCCGGCTGGTGGTACCATCCGTGTTCCAGCTTGCCGCATGAAGCAGCCACTCTTTAGCTTTGGCGATAAGCGCCTCGTCCTCCAACACAACTCCAGCTATAGCAAGATGCCGGACAGCATAGAAAACTTCCTGGCAGTCCATATACATCTGCCGCCATAGTGTGGCGACACGCTTATTATCTGGATACGGTGCAGGCTCGGGAATAAGCTCGCGCTTTGTCCAGGGTAAAACGGAATGCTTCAGGAAGTCATCCCAGCCAGTGGAAATGGGGTCTTGGCGGACAACTTCCCGGTAAGACGGAAGTTGCTCCGCTTGAAGCCATAGCCGCGGATGGTGGGCGGAAGCAGTTGAATATCGTTCTGTACGGGAAGGCAGTGGTGTTAGCGGCAGTTCATCCTCCACCACAAAAGCTCTTACTTTACTCCACTCGGAACGGATATCATTCTCCCCGATAAGACTGTATCGCCAATAATACGAGCCGGGCGCCAACGGCTTATCCGGGGTAAACAAATTATAGGGAATTCTACTGTAGGTCAACGTACCTTCCGGCTCAAATCCAGTGTTTGAGGAGATCTGCAGCTCATACATACTCTCTTCTAGACATGCAGGCATCCAAGTAAACCGCGGAGGATTCTCTCCAACATCTGTATGTTCATCTGGCCCATATGACAGGTCGAGTACGCCGCTGGTAGGTTGAAATAAAGGTTCTAACATCTCTACTCCTCCGTATTCCGGGACTTTTCCTGAATCAGTCCCGCTTTAGGGTCAAGGCAATAGACCACTACTTGCCCAGTTGTTGCTATTTGGATTCGGGGCGGTTCGCCCACCTGACTCACTAGCTTCAGTACAGCAGGTTCGTGACCGTCCCGATAAACCGTAATAAAATTAACCGACGGTCCTTTGTGCCGAAGCATAATACCTCGTAGCAATCTACTCGGGTCTTCGGCATTACCCGGTGTGCGGATTTCATACATAGTGGAGCCGGGCGCCAGTAGAGTACTCGTGGATACTTCATACTCCCGGCCGGTGCTCACTCCATCATAACGGATATTCCACTCCGTATTTAACGGACAATCCGTCTCATTTTTCATTGCGGACAGTACTTCTACTGAGCCATAACCTGCTTCCAGACCAAGGACTGCCGGAGAGTCCGTCTGGACACGGTGAAGGTCGAACGGTAACAGCAAATGTCCCGTCGGATGAAACCATAAGTCCACTTCCTGATCCCGCTCCGTCACCTGCTCAACATGAAACCAATCCAGCAGCCAACCGCCGGCCAATACAAGATGCCGGTCTAGAACAGCTCCTTCATAGGCGCCGTCTGAGCGAATCCATAAGTACGTAGCATTGCCTTCCTGACGGAATTGACAGCACCTTCCGGTATGTGGAGCTTGGGAGCGCCCTCCGATGGTAACCGTGTTATGGCTCGCGGTTTCGGAATACCATTCCTTCCGCAAAACAGATCCATAAGGAACCATGCCCAGCTCGGGAGCAACCTCCCCCCATCGGTGCATAATCGTGATATGAAGCTTATCAAAATGCCCATGTGATCCGCCATGCTCTCCGAAATCCGCCAGAACGGACAACGGATTGCCCGGGTGGCGGAGCACGGCGAATCCGGAATCCGGCAGTAGAACAGAGTCTCTCACCCTGTAACTGGTCTGAAGCTCCTTACTCTCACCTGCTCCATACAGCACTGCCTCCAGACCGGTCCTTAATTCCTGTCCATATAGATACCTATAAGCATTCGCCAGTATTGGCTGGAGACTCGGGTTTTTGTAAACCGCAATACCTATTTCAAATACTTCAGCAATTTCTCGGGCGAAAGGAACGCGCGCATAAGGACCATCATGCACGGCTGGAAGCTCCCCGTTATCGCCGCTAAGCTCTACCAGCAACTGAAACATGCCACGGATGGATTGTCCCTGATCTCCTTTGGCAGCATAGAGGTCAACCCCAAAGCGCCCGGACATCTCGGCTGCTATGAGATAAGCCCGCAATACAAAAATGTGGTAGTACGTGCTGCCTTCAAATTCAAAGCCATCTGGCTTCACGCCAATGGACAGATGATGATAGAATCCGCCTTCTCCCTCCAGCAAAGAAGCAAGCTTTTCTCTGGTGCCTTTGGCGGCATATACACAAGCCAGGCTAGCGTTCAGCCATGCGGTATAATTGTTCTCTGCATTCTTCTTCTCGTAAATGAGGATGTGGCGGTATTGCTCCATGCTCTCCTCCAGCATCGTGAAGAATGTTTGAAGCCTCAACTCTTCTTCCTCAGTGAACGTTACTCCATAGTCCACAAGAAGCAGATAGGCCCGAATAAGCGTGGTGGACCAGATAGCCTCTGTCAGCGCCTGATGAAAGGCACGGCCACTAAGCATCCAGGGTTGGGCATCGGGATGAACCGGATACAAGGGGAACTGCTCTGCATAACCGACAAGAATCTTCCGGGCTAAGCTGCTATAGAATTCTTCTCCGTCTGCGGCGAATACCGCGGCAGCTTGCAGGGCGTATCGCGCCATCGCCTGATGCCGGTATACCAGCCATGCTCCCCGGTAGGGTTCACCTTCCAGCTTGCAGCCCTTCGGGCAAGAAAAAACAAACGCATCTTGCTCCATAACATCGAAGATTAGCTCAGTATGATGCTGGGGACATACATATTGGTGCCACCAGCCACCAGGCTCTGACGGGAGCAGAATCTCTTCTCTCCGGAAGGGATCCAGCTCCATTTTCAATTTATCCACCTCAAGACCAACCCAGGAAAAAGTATCTGCTTTCTCCTTAAGGTTCATCATCGCATGAACAAGCCTCCGTTAATTTCAATAATTTCGCCTGTCAGATAATCCGACAGCTCTGAAGCGAGGAAGAGTGCCACATTGCTCACATCCTGTGGAGCACCTTCCCGGCCCAGCGGAATCTTTGCAATCGTTGCCTGTCTTGCCGCATCCGCAGTAAAGGTAGCATGGAAAGCGGTCTGACCGATAAATCCGGGAGAGATAGCGTTTACATTAATTCCATGAGGACTCAGCTCTTTGGCAAGTCCCTTGGTATAAGACCATACCGCAGCTTTGCCCGCTGCATAAATGGAAGCCCCCGGTCCGCCGCCGTCATGGGCCGCAAGGGAAGATACATTGATGATTTTACCGCTTTTCTTGGCAATCATTCCTGCTGCTACGGCTTTGCAGGCAAACACGCATGATTTAAAATTGACGTCCATCACCTTGTTGTAATGCTCTTCGTTCATTTCAGTATTTGGAACCCTATTGATCATACCGCCTGCATTGTTGACGAGAATATCGATGGTTCCGCCGAAATGCTCCTCTATTTCCTTTACCATATTGTCCAATTGGGCAGGACTTGTTGCGTCTGCCTGAAAAGCATGAGCTTCTCCTCCGGCCTGACGGATCGCGTCAACCGTCTCCTCCGCAGAACCAAACAAATAGTTTACCGCCACTTTGGCGCCGGAAGCAGCCAAAGTCTCCAAGATTTGTCGGCCTATCCCTGCATTGGACCCTGTAACAAGCGCAATTTTACCAGTCAAATCAATTTTCATTGCATATTTCCTCCTAGTAGTAGTTTTTTCTGAAAACATCTATCTTCTCACTCCGCAGGCATAGATAAGATCAGCCGGGTTCCCTCATTCTCCACGCTTTCGACACTTAACCCGTATTGTTCACCGAACACCATTTGAATTCTCCGGTGCACGTTCATGAGCCCGATTCCACCTCTATGATAGAGGGAATCTCCTTCCGTATCCGCCAGCTGATTCAGATTCAGCTTCTCACGAAGCTTATCAAGCCGTTCGCGGGACATCCCTGCGCCGTTATCCTCTACAAGAACTAGAAAACGGTCTCCCTCTATTCTGGCGTCGATTCGAATATAGTGCTTGTCTTCAATTCCCTCGGGAAACGCATGCTGAAAAATATTTTCGATCAAGGGCTGAAGTGTCAGCCTGACCATCTTAGCCAGTAGCAGCGTCGGCGGAATCACTACGTCAATTTCGAACTCTCTGCCGATCCGGTGCTTGAGAATCGTCATGTAGCTCAGTACATGATTAAGCTCATTGGCAATCGTAATTTCCTCCAGATTAGTTTGGATGGAGTAGCGAAGCATGAATGCCATGGCCTCCACTATTTCTGTGATTTCATCCGAATCCTGAACGACCGCGTAACATTTGATAGTCTCTAATGTGTTATATAGATAGTGCGGATTAATCTGCAGCTGGAGTGCCTGGAATTCAGCTTGATGACGCTCCAGAGCCTCCTTCTGGGTGGTAAGCTCCGCTTCATATACCCGCTCAATCATTTCGGACAGCCGGGTCACCATGAGGTTGTAGCTGCGCATCAGTCCCCCCAGCTCATCCTGACGGCCGTTCATCTCAAGCCTGCGCCACTTGCCTTTTTCCGTCTCCCTCATGCCCTCCTTAAGAATCAGGATGGGCTTCGTGATGGATCGTCCGAACCAGGTTGCAAGGAGCAGTGTGCCTACAAGCGTGAGAACTCCCACCACCAGCGTGGTCGTACGAATGGTAGAAATAGGCTTGCGCAGCTCACCAACGGGTATGGATACTACAAGCTGCCATTTGGAATATTCGGATTTTCTCGACACGAACAAATACTCTTTCCCGTCTACTTTTTCCACCACAGAGTCATTTGGGTGTTGAAATACGTTCTGAATGTGCTCAGCAGATAACCCAGGGTGGTTATTATTCCCTTCCGCCCGATAGAGGAGTTTGCCGAATTCGTCCATGATAAAGTAGGACCCGCCCTGTCCCAGATCAAGAGGTTCCCATATGCGGGCCAGATCCTCTGCCTTAAATTCAATGGCCACTATACCTTTAGGACGATAGGAAGAGACACCTCTGATTCGTCGGACCATCGTAATAATGTTCTTATCCCCTTCATTCATCACATTCGTGTTGAGAATGGTGATGCGGCCGCTCTCCGGGGTATGTTCGCTTAAGAAACGGTAGCGTTCCTGAGGATGAAACTGCAGGCTATGCGCCTGATAGGAGTTATCATCGCTAATGGCCTTGCCGTGTTCACCGATGATGTACATCAGATTAATCTGAGGATACAGAATAAACAAAGAACGAAACAAATACTTCTGAATGTCATTCGTATATTGATAGTAGGAGAAGCTATCCTCCGGGTCCATATCCAGGAACTCCTTGACTTGATTGTAGGACAGGATGGAATCGCTAGCCTTTTCATAATTTTGCAAATACAGATCCGTTTGATAAGACGCACTTCTGATAACTTGGGCAATGGACTTCTCTGAAGACTTATCCAGCTCAGCCGAAGCCTGAAAATAGGAGATAAATCCAACCATGGACAAGGATAGAAGAATGACGGTGAGAAAGGAGGCGAACAGCTTGTTCGACAGACTCTTTCTCATCAATCGATCCCCAGCTGGTTGCGATACTCGGAAGGAGCCAGCCCGGTGAACTTTTTGAACGTTTTCGTAAAATGAGGATGGTCTGCATACCCGACCTCATAGGAAATATCGGTGATCCGATAGCTTGCATCGGCAAGCAATCTTTTGGCCTTCTCCATCCTGCGTTTTATGCGGTAATGTACAAAGGTCTCTCCCGTTGAGTGCTTAAACATCTGGCTGAAATAAGAGGCATTTAGCCCAAGCACTTCCGCCACTTCTTCCAGCGATACTTCCTGAGCGAGATGCTTTTCTATAAATGCTTTAGCTTCCTCTATCGGATCCTTCGCTTTACCCTTGCGCTTTCTACGAAGCTCTTCCAATATTGCTGCTGACGCTTCTGCGAAACAGCGGAATAACTGCTCAGGTCCAGCTGCTGCGGACAAGTCTAACACGCTTTTACCGGGTGTAACTGAATTGACAAGCAGCTTCTTCACGAGCAAAGCGTAGCCCTCTCCCAGAAGCTCTTTTTGCTGACTTCGGCTCATCTTACGCTGGAGGAAGTCAGTTTCCCATTCCTTCAGTACAAGGTACAGCCTTTCTTTATCCAAGGTCCAGATGGCATCATCCATACGCACGACCCATTCATCGAGCTTAGCGACAGAGACAAAACTCTCTAACTTCTCTCTATGCGCTTCCAGTTTGGCGATCACATTTTGAAGGTTCCCTTTGCTCACGGGTTTCAGGAGATATTCTTTCACTCCATAGGACACGCATTGGCGGGCGTATTCAAAATCCCCATAACCCGAGATGACAACAGTCTGAATATCCGTCTCCATCTCCGACAGCCGCCGGCACAGCTCCAGTCCGTCTACCTTGGGCATACGGATATCTGTAAAAAGAAAATCCGGCTGCTCCTCCATAATGAGCTGGATGGCCTCTTCGCCATTCTGGGCCAGCTTAATGTTATACGGATGCTCGCCGCATTGCTGGATCATGATAGAAAGTCCCTTTCGAATCATGGGCTCGTCGTCTACGATTAATACACATCTCATCCATGGATACCACCTTCCGATTCGTCTCGCTTAACGCGTTCCTATTCTACCACACTATGATAGATCAGGATTTGACGGATCCGACCATCATTCCTTTAACGAAATGGCGTTGAAGAAACGGGTAAATCATGATAATCGGAATAGTAGCGACAATGATAACAGCCATTTTAATGCCCTCAGGTGAGGTGTGGGCCAAAGAGCTATACACTGAGGAAGCCGGATCAATGCTGATATCGTCCGTCTCGAAGAGCTTCTTCAACATCACCTGCAGAGGCCATAAAGACGGCTTGTTGATATAATACAGAGCGCTCATGTACGTATTCCAGTGCCCGACGGCGTAGAAAATCCCCAATGAGGCCATTACCGGTTTGGACAACGGCAGTACCATGTTGACAATGATCCGCAGCTCGCCACACCCATCGATTCTAGAGGAATCTATCAGCTCCTGAGGCAGCTGCATGAAGAAGCTTCTCATCACGAAAAAGTTAAAAGCGCTGATGGCGCCCGGAATCATAAGTGCCCATAAGGAGTTCATAAGCCCCAAATTTTTTATCAGGATAAAATTTGGAATAAGAGGGGCGCTGAATACCATAGTGAACAATACCATCATGACGATGTATTTACGTCCTAGGAATTCCGGCCGCGACACCGGATAAGCGAGAGACGCTGTCGCAATCAGATTAATTGCGGTGCCCAGTACCGTAATATAGACGGAGACACCGAACGCCCGCCAAATGGAATGATCGCTGAAAACGTACTGATAATTGATCGCGGTAAATTCCTTTGGCAGCAAACCTACCCTGCCATTAATAATTGCTTCAGAGCTGCTAAAGGACTGGGCAATCACATTCAGAAACGGCAGAAACATAGCCAAAGCGAGAGCGGTCAGAAACAAAAGATTGAACACATTAAATAGATTCTGGCCGCGAGTATAGCGTACTCTCATCATCCCTACCTCCATAAAGAGCGATTAATACAGCGATTCACCGGTTGTTTTTTTGCTCAAAATGTTGCCGATGAGCACCAGAATGAGTCCAACTACCGACTTGAATAGCCCCACTGCTGTTGTATAGCTGTATTGCTGAGACAGCAGCCCCGCCTTATAGATATAAGTGTCCAGAATCTCCCCGTTCCCGGTATTAAGCGCGTTCAGGAATACCCATACCCGCTCGAAGCCAAGATCAAGAAATCTCCCGATATGGAGAAGGAACAAAATCATAATCGTCGGTATCAGAGACGGCAGTGTAATGGCTAAGGTTTGTTTCCAGCGCCCGGCTCCGTCTACTTCAGCAGCCTCATAAAGATCTGGGTTTATTCCTGCCAACGCGGCCAGATAAATGATCGTACCGTACCCGGAATCCCTCCAGATACCGGAACTGATCAAAATCGTGCGAATGTATGAATTTTCACCAAGAAAATAAATTGGTTCAAAGCCGAAGGCTTGTAAAACCTGATTCACAATCCCTGTTCCTGGGGAGAGGATACCCAAGGCGATACCGCTGACAATTACCCAAGACAGGAAATGGGGCATATAAACCACCGTTTGCAAAAACCGTTTGTAAAACACAAGCCGAATTTCATTCAGCAGAAGTGCAAGCAATATTGGAGCCGGAAAGGCGAATATAAGATCATACAAGCCTAGAAGAATTGTATTGCTCAAGATTCTTCCGAAATCCTGGTATTGAAACATCGTCCTAAAGTGCTCAAGTCTCACCCATTCACTGCCTGTAAAGCCTTTAAAAATGTTGTAGTTTTGAAATGCAATAACTGAACCAGCCAACGGCAAGTACTTGAAAATGATGAAATACAAGATCCCGGGAATCGCAATCACATAGAGTGCTCTGAATTTCCACATGTTTAAAAGCAAGGATCTTTTCGTGTCGGCTTTGTAGTTAATAAGGTCAACCCCAGTTAACTTAGCTTTCATAACCGTTTCCTACAGATCCTGTTTTCAGCAGGTTCGCCGGAGCATTCTCATCCAGGGGAATTTCTTGAAATTCGACGGTAATAAATCGTTCATCCCGTTCAATAATTCGGGATAACTCCCGCGTGAATACGGTGACTATCTCCTCCTTCTGCTCACTTGTTCGGCCTTCGTACATCCTAATCTCAATATGTGGCATCGGCCTTCCTCCATTTCCTTGAATAGTGAATGAATCTAACCTCATTCTACCTACAATAAAGCGCTTGCAATATGGAGTTTCTATGAGTGAGCTTGTGTTTTCTTTAGGGTATATTCGGTAACGGCCAACCCTCTACTACCACATGATCATTTTTGAAATAATTGCGACTTATACTGTCAATAAGATTCCCCTGCAGGATGATCCCTTTTCCAGCAAGAAGTCGAATGCCGTTCGTATTGCCAATCAGCGAATTTCCGATCAATTGAACGTCCTGCGGGTCGCCCGCTCCGATATCATTTGCTTTGCTGTCGCCGGGATCATGCTCAAGGGATACAGCCCAATAATTCGACGCAGTATTGTTGCGAATGATATTCTCCTTAATGATTGTACCTGGCCCGTTCAAAATCTGAATGCCTTTGGCGTCCTCTATATGAGTTGTATTTTCAATCACATTTCGCTCGATGACTGTATCCGGAGTGCCCATAGTTACATTGATTCCTTCTCTTGTATTACGAATCGTATTGTCATGGATATAGTTGCGCGGTCCTGACTTACTGTGATTGCTGGGTGCTGTACCCCCGGTGTTTCCCAGCCCGATCGCCGCGCCGTAGGGAATGTCACTAATCACATTGCCGTATATCTCGTTCAAATATTCGAGTTCTCCATGCAGATCGATGGCATCCAGCTTTGTATTCATAAACTGATTGTTTCGCAGAACATTGTTATGGGCAACAAATTGGATCAGCGCCCCATGCCGCAAATAAGGGCCTTCGAAATGGGAGTCCTCCACAACATTCCAAACCGTGTCGTTCTCATACCCGTTGCGGTCCTGTTTGGCCATGCCCTGAATCGACACACCATAGCCAGCACCACCCGGCCCTACATCTGTCGCATTTCGGAACGTGCTGCGGCGTACGACAATATCACGGCTGTTGTCGATACGCACACCCATACGTGAATACTTCTCTACAGTAACCCCATCAACCGTGATGTTGTATGACGGAACCTCACCAAAATTTGCAATGGTAATCATGCTGTCGGGACCACCTGCGTCCGGGTTGTTCACTTTATGATCCGTCGTGTAGACACCGTTCCAGGTAGAAGTCAATGTGAGGTTGGATATGGACAGATCATGCTGTCCGGATACTTTCATCAAGGTGCTGTTTTTTACCTTATTGAGAGATGTCTTGAGGATGGTTGTTGATTGATCCTCACCGCGAAGGTTTACACCTGACTTGAGCTTCAAATTGACAAGGGTATCCAATGTTGAGTTCAAATTATAAACCCCAGACGGCAAATAGACCTCATCGCCGGGTTCAGCACTGTTTATGGCAGCTTGAATAGCAATACCGTCATCTGTGTCGTTATCGGCGAGATCAGCATTATAGTCCAGCACATTCAAGAGGCGCCCAGTGGTAGTAGGTGAGGAATGAACCGGATGCACCGTACCATCAGGTTCAGTTAATCCGGGAGCTGTGAATGGGATCGGTTCCCGGGGTGGATTAGGCGTGTAATTCGGAATGCTGGCTACAGGTGTATCTCCATTTGCGAACGGCGCATAGATGTTTACCTCCGATAAACTTGTAAACGCGCTGCCATCAGAATTTCCAAGACCTACGATGCGCACATATCTTGCTTCTGTGTCAGGAAGATCGAAAGGTTGCATCTCTATCGTCCTGAACATACTTGCACCAGTCCATATCGTAGTCCAAGCCAAACCGTCATTTGAAGTTTCGATACTCAATTGAGCCGTGCGCGTATCACCTTTATAAACGGCAATACCTAAATAACTGATCTGCTTCTCTTCGCCTAAATCGTATTGGATCCACGGGCTTTTACCTGCAGCGGACCAACGGGTGAACAAGTTATTATCGATGGTATTCGTTGCGATATTGCCATCGCTGTCGCTAGCTGTCACGTTTGCAATCGCATAAGGAATGATGGGTTCTGTAAGCGTTGACCGGGTAAAAGCAAGCGGTACGGATGTATTGCCCGACTGATCCACCGCTTCAACCTTAAAGCTGTACGCCGTGCTAGGGCTAAGCCCAACGACTGTATACGTTGCATCGTTAACATTGGATAACAGGGTGTTATCCCGGTATACGCGATAGGAGGCGATACCTTGATTATCGCTGGCGGCCGGCCATGAAAGTTGAATGAACTCTGTACCTATATTGACAGCCTTCAGAGAACTTCCATCCGGCCAGGAAGGTTTCTCAAGGTCACTTGAAGGTTCAACCGCTTCTTGAACAACAAGCTGTGGACGGGGGTTGCTGTTGCCATTAGCTTCTTTCGAATAGACATTGAGGGAAATTCCAGTGCTTGCCGTATCACCAAGCAGAAAAGCGATATTACCGCCCGATGCGGACAATCTGTCTCTGACAAACTCGGACACATCGATGCTGTAAACCTGTGGAGCTCCTGATTTGTCTGCCGTTACGGTAAATTTCCCACTTAACGAAGCAATGGTCAGATCCGTGACAGGCGCATTGCTCCAAGTCAGCTCCGATTCAGTCCAATTTGTATCCTTTAGGCCGAATAACGAAAGTTCGAGGTCCGCATTGGATGAACCCTTTTTGGCAGCAACATTAAAAATATACCTGTTTGCAGGATTGCTATATGAAGAGACATCAAATTTAAAATACACATATTTCTTGTTCTCGGCGCCAGAAGAAATACTGAACAATCCATTGCTGCTGCCCGTCGCGCTATTGAAGTTTACAGTGGGCTTGCTGCTGTCGATGACTGCATCGTCGCTCGGTGTCAGACTGGCTAGATCGCGGTATACAACCTCATCATCAGATGTTGTTGCCGTTCGATTCTTTACATATTGATCCATAAAAGCCCAAGCCTCGGCGCTTGCTTGCTCAGCCGCTTCGCCTATAAAACCGTGACCTTGTTTCGGTACAATTTTGACATCGACCACTTTCACGCCTGCATCCTTCAATTGATTGGAGAACGTAATGCTGTCCGTGTATGGGATCGTTGCATCCACATCCCCATGGCGGATGAAAAAAGGCGGATCGTCCGGTGACGCATAAGTGCCAGGCATGGCCAACCTTGCCTGGTCTGGCACAGAGAACGCGTCGTTCCCACCTAAAAGCGCTTTCACGGATTTATAGCTATTAGCGAAGTTTGTTGTAAAATCCGCTGGACCGTACAGATCGACAACGGCTTGCACTTGATCAGAATATTGCTGCCAACCCCCATTCCCCTCCAAATCCGGAACGTTTACGGTATGTCCAGTATCCAATGTGATTGTCTCGCCTGACTTGATGTCCCCAGTCGTACCGAGCAGTGAGGCCAGATGCCCCCCTGACGACGAACCCCATACACCGATCCGACTCGGGTCCAAATGGTATTCTGCCGAATGCGCGCGCAAGTAACGGAGAGCAAGCTTCACATCCTGAATTTGCGCCGGGAATGGCGCTTCCGGGGTTAGGCGGTAATCCAGCGATACTCCGATATATCCTCGCTTGGTTACATAGTTGCAGATACTGGCAAGGGCTTGCTTCCGGTCCCCATGGTTCCAACCTCCGCCATGAATGTATACCATCACTGGCATCGGTGCATGAGGCGGGATCTTAGGTACGGCAATCGAAGTATAAATCGGCCGCGTTCCAGCGTTCCCAATCAGCACATCTTCAGACAGCTTAACGCCTTCAGGAACCACAAACGGCTTAGGTTCAACCGGTGTAGGGATTGGCACCGGTGTCTCTGCGGGTGGTATTCCAGGAATCGCTTGAGCTTTGAGGGCGACACTATCGATGTACATATTCGCGCTCATCAATTCCCCCACACGGACCCGGATCTTGACATTCGGGTTGTTGTCAGCTCCGCTGCCCAAGTTTTGGACTTTGAGTTGATTCGGCTCACTGTTCTTTTGTTCCAGCGTCCCTGGGGGCAGCTTAAATTCCTCCAACGTTGTCCAATTTATCCCTCCGTCACTTGACCATTCTACGATGACGCTTCCTCCGATGTAGGAGGATGCCCGTGTATAATAACTCAATTGAAGATTGCGGTACCCCGTCGAATTCACTGGCAGCGCCAATGCATCCTTGCCATCGATTTTCACCAGATTCGGTACGGACGGGGCCGTGGACGAAACCGAAGTTTTCGCCATGCTATTTCCTTCACCTTCCTGCAGCCAAGGCCCCGGAATGGTAACGCCACCGGTCGATCCAAAATTGTCAGGGTCATCGAAGTTTTCCTCGTAGAGCGTAACATAGTCATCGTTTATTCCGTCTGCATAAACTTTGGTAAGCGCTTGCATTTCCAAAGGCGAATATAACAAAGCCAACGCCAACAGTACTCTAATGCCCACTCGAAAAGCTTTCCTATATAGTCCGTTTCTCAAATGAATTCCTCCCTGACATGGTATAGGTAATCACAAGCATTATGGAGTTCAAACCTCTTTTGAGATGCAGCTTATTAATGTCGGGACAAAATTACACCGTCGTTATTGTTATAACGTTCTGTTGCTTCCTTGACGACGTCACTTCCCCCTTTCTGCAGCCATTCCTCCACCACCTTCGGATAGTCTGAGATCGGCTTTTTGCCGTATACCATATTGATCACATGCGTCAATATAACAGGCGGCAATTTATCTCCACCTGGAGTGATGTCCGGGTTTTTCTGATAGCCTTTTACTTGCGGTTCAAATTGAATCCCGTCGCGTCCCTCATTCGCAAGTACTGTGTCGTAGAGCTTCATCAAATCTTTTCCTTCGGGTGTGAGACTAAGCGCGCCTTTATTGTAGGTAGTATCCTGTACGAACCACAGCAGGATTTGACGGAACGTTTCCTCATCAGCTTCATCGGCTGTTTTCGGTCTGTTATAGTTAATATTTCCGTTCTCTACAGTGTAGTTTTCCCCTTCAATTCCGAAGGTAAAAAACTTTTCCGCTTCGTCACTAACCATCCAGTTGAAAAACTTGACGATCCCGGCAGGATCTTTCGCATCCTTGTTAATTAAATACGCTCGCGGCACCGTACCGACAAGACGAAGTCCCCCCTTACCGTCAGGTCCTGTGGGCGAGGCGATCAGCTTCATTTTACCAGTAGGCACCTGTTCTCTTAGCTGCTGATCCCATTGGATCAACAGGTTGGCATTCATGTTCCAGATACCCGCCTTGCCTGCAAGAATATCGTTCTTGAATTTCGTGGGATTAATTGTGACGAACTCTTTGTTTATCAGTCCTTCGTCGAACATTGTCTTGTACGTTTGGATCGTCTTTTGCATATTTTCGATATTCATAAATTTCGGGACAATTTGATCCCCTTGTTTCATAAAGAAATTGGCAAAGGTATCGTAAGATCCGAAGAACATATCCGAATATACAAAGTCCTCCCGGCCCATATAAGGATTCTCCACACCCATCTTCTTAAAAGCACGCATGACATTCAGGAAGTCATCGACTGTTTTAGGCTCTGGCAGCCCTGTTTGTTCCAAAAGATCCGCACGAATCCAAGTTGCCCGGCGTGACGGATTGGACAGCCATTCCGGAATCGCGTAGATATTACCTTTCGCATCGGTCTCCTTGTCCCATGCCTCCTTCGGAACTTTCTTGAGAAGATCTTGCCCATACTGCTCAAGCAATTCATTAAGTGGCATGAATACTCCAGCCTCCACGGAACCTGCCAACTGAGGGTTCGTCAGCCCAGAGCTTGCTTGCACGACATCCGGAATGTCGTTGATCGCGAACATTTGAATCATTTGGGAATCAAAATTTTTCTGCTGCATCAAACGGATGTTAATATCTGTATTTGTAAGTTCCTCCAGCTTTTTGACCCATTTGTCATCATTGATATTCGGATGATTGTCTGCATACGAAATGTTTCCGCTCCGGAACGATATGGAGAAAGCAGTGGTTTTTTCTGGACTCTCCCCAGCTTGCTCTTCTCCCCCCTTATTAGAAGAGGAACATCCATTCATAGAGGCGGCTAATAATGAAACTCCCACCATGGTAAGCATCCAACGCTTCATTTCCATCAACTCCCTATTACAAAATTTGGGACACGGCACTAGAATGACTAGAAGTTCGGAGGGGCTCGATCATGGGCCGCAACAGTTTTGCTAAATGCTCGCTCATTAGCGTGTGTCCATAATCGGAAGGATGAATCAGATCGGAGGTCAGCGAGGTAAGATCGCGCATGACTGATGCGCCATCCAGCAGATGTAGTTGTGGATGTTTATTGCTCTCACAGTAACGAAGCAGCACTTCGTTAAAAATCCCCTCTTGGACATGAAGAAGATGGCCTGCATCAAGAAAATACGTTGCACGATTCGGATAAATCGTAGTAACAAACACAGGTTTGTCAGGATGATTTTCGATAACCCGGTCCAGCATGTAAGACACTCTACGCTTGAATTCCTCGGGAGACACTACAGCACGCATATTGACACCAAGTTCCAGAAACAGAAAATCCCAATCCTCACGTTCAGCCAGATGATCGGCAACTACGTCCTCGCAATAACAAGATCCGCTAAGCGCAAGATTTAGCACATCCACACCAAGTCTGCGCGCTGTCTGCTGTAAGTAACCATTGAAATGATGCGTGGATCCCGCGCTCTGGCTGATGGAAGATCCATAGGCGAGCATCGTAAGCTTCGGTACCTCATCCGGTCTAGGCGCACGTGCTTCACAACCAAAAGCATCCACATCGTAGAAAACAGCTCCGAAACGATCAAAATGCAAACGCCATACGTTAGAGGAAAATCCAGACTGATTCAGCCGCTTACTTGATACCTCTGTAAAACGTTCCGGCTCCTCCAAGTGCAGAGTGGTTACCGTACCCGCCTGCAAAAAATGCTGAGAATGAAAAAAATCCCCTCTGCATACCACAACTCGGCCGTTACTATCATTCGATCCGACAGTGACCCTAACATGCTTGGATTCGGTGACAAACCGCAATTCGCAGCCGTTCGATTGTATAGCTTTGGTTCTTCCTTTCTCTGACAAGCCATTGCGCACATGCTGTGGAAAACGCTGGAGATGCAATCCAGATTGATAGGGTTTATGAACCAGCTCCGAAACATTGTGAAAATAAACGCCTTCCTTTTCCATCGTTGCAGCTACACCACCTTAATAATAATGAGTTCGCGTTAACTCATATCTGACTTCTATTGCATCATATAATAATAATAAAAGTATAGTCAACATGTTTTTATGAGTCATATATGAGTCAATTATTGTGCGACAAACAAATACTTCAGCATAACAAAAAGCACAGGTTCAGAATTGAACCTGTGCCGGAATTTTCGAAAAAACTTTCAGCCCTCAAGAGTGCTGAGTCTCCTGATTTACCGTATTCAATATCTCCTCAAGCCTGCGGCATAACTCGTCGTTGTCCAGTAGGCCTGATACAAACATCATGATATCGCGTTGAATCTCTTTCAACTGGAGGTTGCTTAAACCCAGCTCTGTAACCAGACGATAGGTAGGGAAGATCTCACGGTAAAGCTGAAAACGGGCCGGACGATAACCCACTTCCTCACCTTCCCAATCCATGACCAAACGGTTGGCTGCAATATTCAGTGTCTTGCGCCTAATGATCAGTTGCGCCTCGTGTGAGGTGAGAAAATCAACGAGTAGCATGGATGCATCCTTGTTCTGTGATTTGCTGTTAACCGCCAGTCCATTTATAATCAGCAGCGTATCAGCATTTTGCAGCCGAGGCAATGGAGCAATATCGAATGCCAAATCGGATTGACGCAATTGATTCAAGAAATAATAGGTCGTCATTATCATGGACACTTTGCCTTGCAAGAACAAGGCTTCCGCATCCGCATCGCTCTCGGACAATACGGCTGGAAATACATCCTTCATGCCTATCAGCTTTCGGATGGTTCCTAAACTGTCGAGTAGCTTTGAGCCACTCAACCGGAATTTGCCTTCATCATCCTGTTCTGCCGCAAACGTCGTACCGCTTTGAAGCAGGAACAACGGCCACCGGTTACGAGAAGGCAAATAAAAATAAAAACCATACCAGTCATGACCTTCAGCTACCTTTCGACCATTAGCGAACAAATCATCCCAGGTCCAGCTACTGTCGGGTGGTGATACGCCGGCTTCCTTAAAGTGCTGTTTATTATAACAAAGCACGACTGGAGAATAAATGAAGGGGCGAACGCGATTACGGTCACCGTACCGGAACGGGCCGGAAAGAAAACGATACGTGTCCGGCTGTTCCTCCATCGGCTCCAGCAGCTCTGTACAGCCTTGCTCCAAAAAATCCTGGTAATTGTTATTATTCATCAGTACGACATCCATGATTTCTGATTGCAAATATTCTTTCAAAGATGTTGAGTAGTTTCCTGAAGACAACTCGAGCGGCTGAATATCGATATGCGGATAGCGTTTGCCGAACTCATTCAGTAGCTCTTGCATCTCTACAAGCTTGGGGATGGTGTTCACATATCCGAACTTGATCGTCGTTCTGCCTTCCTCTACCGGAGGGATGACCCGATTGCCAACACGCGGAATTTTCTCAATTAAGCCTTCATCCACCAGCACCTTGAGCCCGTTGCGCACAGAAGCGTTACTAAGTCCGAAACGCACCTCTAAGTCGCTTTCTGAAGGAAGATAACTGCCGATCGCTATACTTCCCGAACGAATTTCATGTCGCAAGGTTTGAATCATTTCCTCTAGCCTAATCCTGAAAAATTTTCTGCTATTCCTTTTCTGCATTGGGTTTCCTCGCCATCTTCCGATTAATCGAGCCCATAGGGACAAGTTTATATAGTATTCATCATACTGAAATCCTTTGGGAACGACAAGTATTCGGAGTCTGGCCCCATATAGCGTATGTTCTGCACCAACGGTGTCATACAGGACAGTCAATACACCGTAATCCTCTTAATACCCCATATAACTCTCCAAACCGGCTGGATCTATAATGATCATTTGCTTGTTTCCGATTAGCTCAATAAGACCTGAATCTTCGAACCTTGAGAATTTTCTGCTAATAGTTTCGCGGGTGACCCCAACATAACTGGCCAGCTCTTCACGAGACAACGGAAGGTCAATATGAATATGAGCGCCACGCTGCTTACCATATTTGTCGCTGAGTTCCATGATCATATAAGCAATTCGTATTTCGGGATCTTTGGTCGCCAGGCTTTGCGCCAGATTTTCCGTATGGGCTAGTCTTTTGGTCACACTCTTCAGTAGCCTGAGCGAAATATCCGGATTATCCCTCATCAGCTGCTCCATATCCGTTCGGGTCAGCATGCAAATGTTAGTGTCTTTCAGAGCATAAGCACTGAAGTTACTCAGCTCATCGCTGTTAAAAATGCTCAGTTCCCCGAAAAAGTCTCCATTCGTCAAGATGTGCAAAATTTGTTCCTTGCCCTCAGGAGTTGTTTTAGATAATTTAACATGCCCTCGCTGAATAATGTACAGCGTATCTGACGGCGCCCCTTCCAGAATTAAAGGTTGACCTTTAGTAAACTTACGATGTTTGATCATAGCACTGATCCGGGAGAGATCGTCATCGCTTAACGCAGCAAAAATAGGCACCTTGCGGGTACAAGGTTCAGCAGCGTATTGGCAAGAATACTCCTTCATAACTGTCCCCCCTGTTGTTCATTTTTTTTGTACAACTTTTACTTTCCTTTAAGATGCAGAAGTTTTTTTGTCCTCAACCGGTGCGAAATGGCTGGTATCTTCACCGCATACCGGACAGACCCAATCTTCAGGCAAGTCTTCAAATGCAGTGCCTGCAACAACATCCTCATCGGGATCGCCTAATGCCGGATCATAGATATAACCACAGGGTAGACAAATGTATTTTTTCATCTTTATCATCTCCTAAAAAGTTAATAGTTTAGTTCAACCTGGTTTGTACTTCAGCCATAATCTCCTCGATGCTACTCCCGTTATCATCGATCCCCTCAAGGGGGATGCCTTGCTCTACAGCGGTTTTATACCCCAGAGAAGCAGCTGCTCCTTGCCAGGATATCGCACCAATCATTGTGTTATCTTTCACATAGATTCGCGTATACGCCCCATTTTCTTCTCCGCTTACCACCGTATCGCAATACCGTTCATCCACGTTGCCTATCGAAAATAAAGAGATGCCAAAGGCATTAAATAAGGTAACCGGAACAGCTCTACGATACGCAGTCAGATTGGCAACCATATTACTGCCGGCAATCCGGCCCTGCTCAATCGCTCCGCCCCACAGTCCTTCCACATGCCCGTTAACTTCAGCCACATCTCCGGCTGCGTACACATGTGGATCATTTGTTTGCATTTGTTCATTTACGATAATGCCCTGCCGGACTTGAATACTCGAGCCACTTACCAGTTCCGTATTCGGTACAATACCAATGGAGTAGACCACATGGTCACAGGAAAAATGAGATTGGTCGTCCAGCGTAATTCCGGTAACAAACTCTGTTCCTGTAATAGACGCCACATCTGCTTGAAGAATAACCTTCACACCTGCTTGTTCAAGGTTCTCCTTAAGTAGCTGTGAGGATTTCTCATCAAGCTGTCTGCCCATCAACCGGTGAAAAGCTTCGATCACCGTTACCTGATATCCAGCTACATGCAGCGCCCAAGCGGTTTCGATTCCCTGCACTCCACCACCGATTACGGCTACATGGCTGCCATCCTGCAGGTTTTCTTTCAATCTGTCCGCGTCGTTCATGTCCCGGAGGGTATGGACATTGTTCAGGCCGGAGCCTTCAAGGGAAAGTTCACGATTCTTCGCTCCCATACACAGTAAAAGCTTATGATAAGAAACACTCTGCCCATCTTCTGTCACAACAATTTGCCGGTCCGGGTGGACAGAACGGATTCGTGTCGAGGTTTTTACGGATATACGGTTATCGCGGTACCACTTTTCCTTTTTAATCAGCACCTTCTCACTGTGCAGGTCGGTAAACAGCCCTTTAGTCAGCTTAATCCGGTTATAGGGCAGTTGGCTTTCCTCCCCGAGGATCGAAATTTCCGAATCTGCGTCTTGATCACGGATGGCTTTGGCGGCATGGACGGCGGCTACTCCGCCGCCAACAATAACGTAATGTTTTGTCATCCTATGCTCCCCTCCCTAAAATGAACTCAGCAGCAAATCCGATACAAATTCAGCCGCATTTTTAATTTTTTGAACTTTCTCAGGCTCTTTCGGGGAAAACCTGATTCGTACAGGGAACTCTACATGTGTCATCCCCGTGGATTTAATAACCTCAGATGTGCTTTGCACCGTCATGTTTGTTCCATTCAGATAATCCTGAATGACTTCAATGGCTTCACCACTCCAACCGTAGGAGCCAAAGGCTGCAGCAAGTTTGCCTTCCAGATTCATATTGTGCAATTCTTTCAGAATGTTCTCCAGATTCCCAATCATGTCCGCGTATTTAGTGGAGCTGCCAATAAAGACCGCGTCAGCTGACATTATGCTGTTCAGAATATCGGTGGCACTGCTTTTATCTGCATCCCAGACCTCTGTCTCAATATTATTTTCCTGCAAGCAATCCTGTATAATTTTGGCCATCTTCTTGGTACTGTTTTTGATGGTGGTATAAACGATGGTTGCCTTTTTTCCTTGCGTCGTTTCGCGGCTCAATGTGGCGTACATCTCGATATATTTACGTATGTCCTCCCGGATCACAAACCCATGGGAAGGAGCGATCATCCGGATCTCAAGATCCTTAACAGCCTCTAACAGTGTTCTTACATATCTTCTATGAGGATGTATAATAGCTGCGTAATAGCCCTGGAAATCTTCCGTAATATCAAACCCGGCTTCATCGCTGAATAGATTCTCCACCGCAACATGCGTGCTGAAAATATCACAAGGAAATAAGATTTGATCTTCGATACAATAGGTTATCATCGTTTCGGCGGTATGGAGATACGGTGTTTCTTTAAACAGCAGCGTTTTCCCGCCAATATCCAGCTTGTCTCCATCTTTAACCACCAGGAAGTTCCGGCTATGAAGCTTGTACATTTCCTGCAATTCTGGAACAGCAATCTCGGTGCATACGATCGTGGCATTTGCAGCCTTGGCAGCGAGAGCTGCCAGTCCACCAGAGTGATCAGGCTCTGTATGATTAATTACAATGTAATGAATATCTAGAAGATCAATCATTTCACCCAGGCACTCGGCATATTCACGTCCGAATTCCATATCTACGGTATCAATGACAGTTGGCTTACCTGTTTTTAATAAATAAGAATTATAGGTAGTTCCTTTTGCCAGAATCAGGCGGTGAAATGGAACCTGGCGGTTATCGATTTTGCCTATCCAGTAAGTATCCTCGGCGATTTTTTTGAATTGTGTACTCATTTCTTTAACCTCCAATGTTTGATTGATAATGTTTATCAACAACCTTATTTTATTATGGTTGCCAAACAAAAAAGAGGATTTGAATCAAATTATAAAAGTTTGAAAAAAATGAATACCTTAAATTTAGACGATCTAAATAAAGTGATTATGCGTTGGGTCACATTTTAAATAAAAAGCCACAAAAATGTTTGCACTTCGCCTTAAAGAAAGAATAACCCATAACAACTTTATGCCATATCCTAATGAAAATAATAAAAAGGTGGATATCCATGACTGAAATACAAATAGCTGCTGTGGGAGATCTAATGGTCAAACGTTATATTATTTCGGATGCTAAACAGCCTGACGGAACCTATTCGTTCAGCCCCCTGTTTGCAAAAGTAGCTCCTTATCTAAAACAGGCTGATTTGACAATTGGCAATCTCGAAACCACCTTTGCTGGAAGTGGCTCCGAATGCCGGAAAAGCCCACGTTCAGGCGGTCCGATATTCAAATGTCCAGACGAACTGGCCCCTGCACTTAAGCAAGCCGGATTCGACGTATTAGTAACGGCCAACAATCATTGCATGGATTATGGTGCCCCGGGTCTGGTTCGGACGTTACGAGTTCTAGACCGTAATGGAATCGACCACACGGGAACAGCTAAATCATTAGAAGAATCCAAGAGAACTCTTATTAAAAACGTCAAAGGAATTACGATCGGCATCCTCTCCTACACAGCAGGAACCAACCGAATTCCTGTACCAGTGAGTAAGCCATGGCTGGTTAACCGGATATCTACGCCCAAAATCATTCGGGAGATTCGAGATTTAAAAAAGAAAGTCGATCTAGTCTTGCTTTATCTGCATTTCGGAAGCGAATACCGTTACACTCCAAACAAGAGGCAAAAAGAGCTGGTCAATCTCTTCTTTAAAAATGGCGCCGACATCATACTGGGGTCTCACCCACATGTTCTACAACCGTTAGCGCTTCGTGGAAAAAAACAATTCGTTATTTACTCATTGGGGAATTTTGTTTCGACTAAACTAATGAATATTCCTTATACACAAAGCGGTATCATTCTTACGCTTAAAATAAAGAAGGATGAAAAAGGACACACGAGTATAACTAACGTAGGTTACATTCCGACTTGTGTAGATCGAAGAATAAAAAGCGGCAGGAAAATTACAGAGATCATCCCCATCCGCGACGCATTAAAGAGAAGCGACACCGACATAAAAACAGAACGGCGAAATCTCATGAATCGAATGTTGAAACATACGACAACAATCTTAAAGAGGGAATAGAGTCGTTACAGTAAAAATAACGTTCCGCGGAATTACCGCGGAACGTTATAGATATAGCTCAAAACTGTGTTTGGGTTTAGCGTAAACGATCAGGCATCATTAATTTAAGGAATTCTAGAATACCATTCTCTACTACGAGTTCTTCTCTATCTTGATCAGCAAGTACTCTTCTGATGATATCTTCATTACCCTCCAGCACTTTACTTGTCCAATGAGGATCAATGATAAGAGAACGTCCTACTGCTACTAATTCAGCATTTGTCAACGTGTCCTCTGCATCCTGTTTGGTACGGATATCTCCGACCCCAATTAAAGGTACACGGCCATTGATTTTCTCATGTACATATTGCAGGATTGATTTTTCTTTAAAATCTTCTGATGCAGATACTTTCTTAAAATCCCCTAATGAAATATGCAGATAATCTAGCTTTTTATCAGCTAATTTATCAATAAGATAAAAGGTATCGGTGATTTTAATTCCAGGCTCTTCATATTCTTCTGGAGAAAAACGATAACCGACAATAAAATCCTTAACCTTTGAATTGTCAACGACAGCAATAACCGCATCCACTAATTGGTTAATGAAATTAAATCTTTTCTCTAAGCTTCCGCCCCATTGATCATCACGACGGTTGGAGTGTGGAGAGAAGAACTGTTGGACTAAATATGTGTTTGCTCCATGAATTTCTACCCCGTCAAATCCAGCTTGAATAGCACGTTGAGTCGCTTTTTTAAAATCCTCAATTACACCGAAAATTTCATCTTCTGTTAATGCTCTTGGAATTTCTGCATTCGGACGTTCGGCAGCAATGGCGCTGGAGGAAACTGGTTGTACGCCACGTAGTATTTTTGAATCTGTCATTCTTCCTGCATGGAATAGTTGTAAAATAGCTTTTGTTCCATTTCGTTTAATAGTAGATGCTAATCGGCTAAGGCTAGGAATAAATTGATCGGAGGAAACACTAAGTTCACCTTCCCATCCTTTTCCACCCTCTTGTACATTTGCTGCCGCAGTGATGACCGCACCTACTTCGCCCGTTCTTAGTGAATAGTATTTCAATTCATCTTGTGTTACTACACCGTCATAAAAGCTCATTCGCGTGGTCATTGGAGCCATAACCACTCGATTTTTTAATGTCAGTCCTCTGCGAAAAGTTAATGCTGTGTCTAGTGCTATCATCTTTTTCCCAACTTTCATTAAATTATATTAAACAAAATATTATATACATGCGCATACATATAAATTACAGCAATGATTTATTCTTGTCAACTAATAAAGAACTGCTGTTGAATACAACAAAAAGCGCTGTTCAGCGGAACAGCGCTTTTTGCTCGATATGAATCGTCCTTATTATTCTAGTTCGGCCGGTTTTACAATGGCTGTACCTTTATTATTCTTGGAATATTTAGCTTCGATTTTCGTGGTGTATGTATCTTTGGCTCCGTCACTTACCAGCACATAACTCAGATCGACTGTCAGCTTTTCCGTTTGCCAGGTCTTAGTATTGACGAATAATTTCCACGTTACGCTTTTGGGTTGAACTGTCTCACCATCCCAGAGGTTCTCCTGGTCATAGAGTTTGATTATCCCCTTAGCTGCTGTCGGATCGGTTACCGTGAATTGTAAGACCGTTTGTGCGCCAGCCGTGCTGACTTTCATGGATTTTTTATAACTTTTGACCGAATCAAGCATGGAAACAGGATCGTATTGGCCTTTAGAGTAAAAGGCATCCCATTCCGTTTTCTCCAGTCCAAGCCAATACTGTGCATCAGGATCGATCGGCTCCCCGTCATCGTCGTAACCTTCATCTTCAGATTCATCGATCAGTTCACTTCCGTCTACAAGATAGTAAAACTCCTTGTCATTGGCATATAGACTGTACGATGTTTCTAAAAGACTACTAGCGACAGTGCCTGCTGCGGCAAAATTCGGCAGACGGTTGATATCCAGCTTCAGAGTGTTGGTGTTGCTGATACGCACCCCGCCGCTTTGAATATCCTGTTTT
This sequence comes from Paenibacillus sp. FSL R5-0636, assembly GCF_037974255.1. Classification (NCBI taxonomy): domain Bacteria; kingdom Bacillati; phylum Bacillota; class Bacilli; order Caryophanales; family Paenibacillaceae; genus Paenibacillus; species Paenibacillus sp. FSL R5-0636. Next base: position 2,425,443 of record NZ_CP150232.1, on the reverse strand, counting down.
TTGGTCACATCCAGATGGAAATTCTTTATTGCTTTGGAGGCTGCCGTTACTTTGCTGATCATCTGATCCGCGGTTACTACTGTTGAGGTAGCTGCAGACACTACTCCTGGATTAGACATCCATCCGATCGTTCCGGACAGCAATAAAGCACCTACTGCCAAACTAGTACCTATTGTTTTGAAAAAACTGTTCATGTACTTCCCCTTTCGGCCCCTTGCGATAATGTAACGCCGTATAGGTCGAAATAATAAAAGAGCTCAAAATAGACTACATATTCTTAGAGCTATCCTTTATGCTTCATAAGACATCCCTATGGCGGCCTGGCGATCATTTCCTTCTGTCGAAAGGCTTTAGACCCATGGCTTTGTGTCATCATCTTTCGATGATTTTACCTTTAACGCGGACATTCAATTAGTTTTAATAGATTAGGGACGCATGTCCCACCGCTAATTTTATCATGGTTATAATTACCTGTAAACGACTTATCTTCCATTCGAATTCGCTATGATACTCAGAAGAAATACTAAAGTTTTGCATTTTTCCAATTCGTCCAAGTTTTCCAGATATCTGAGGTTCAGCTGAGTTATACTATCAATCCGTTTCGGTATATCACTATGCTATGATAAGTATGTTTTTTAGTTTCTCTATCCATCCAAACATTTTCTTAATATATAACTCTTATAATTATTTTAGTTTTCTTAGAAAGGATGATTTTCATGGTTAATATCCTTGTTGTCGAGGATGATATAAAGCTTAATCAAATTATCTGCACCTATCTTTGCAATAATGGATACGACGCTAAAGGGTGTTTAAACCCACGAGAAGCATATGATTTGATGTATAACAGCCTGTATGACCTTATCATCTCAGACGTTATGATGCCAGAGATTGACGGCTTTGAATTTGCGGAAACGGTTAGGGCTATTAACAAAACGATCCCCCTTCTTTTTGTTACCGCTCGTGATGATATTTCCTCAAAACAAAAAGGGTTTCGCGCTGGAATTGATGATTACATGGTCAAACCGGTCAATATGGACGAACTGGTAATGCGTGTGGGCGCTTTACTTCGACGTGCAAATATTGCCCACGAAAAAAAACTGAGGGTAGGAAGTCTTATGATGGACGCGGATGATATGACAGCAACGGTAAACGATGAGGAAATCCCTGTGACGGTACGGGAATTCAACATACTCTACAAAATGCTTTCCTACCCCAAACATACCTTTTCCCGTGCCCAGCTAATGGACGAGTTCTGGGGCATTGGCAGCGAAACCAGCCTGCGTGCCGTAGATGTATACATCGTCAAACTTCGCGACAAGTTCTCTTGTTGTGTGGACTTCAAGATCATGACAGTGCATGGGCTTGGCTACAAGGCAGTGCTGCAATGAGTAAGAGGCAGGAGCAGCATGCCCGGTTCAAGTCCAAGCGTTTTTCATGGAAAGAGTTTTTGTGGACCTTTATTGTGCTGTCCACGCTAACAGCAGGTCAAGCACTTATATACGACGCCTACATTTCAGTAGAACGCGTTCCAACTCAATACATCTTTGGAATCACTGGATATTGGATCATTGTTGCCTTCATTTTTTGCCTTGTCACCGCACGGCAAAAGTACATCGCCTTTGATAAACCCATGCGTAAACTCAGCGAGGCGGCAAACCAGGTAGCAGAGGGAGATTTTTCAGTCTATCTTGAGCCGCTTCACAGAGCGGATAAAAAGGATTATGTAGACGTGATGTTCGAGGATTTTAATAAGATGGTTGAAGAACTGGGCAGTATTGAAACCCTCAAAAATGATTTTATATCGAATGTATCCCATGAGATTAAAACACCATTATCCGTCATTCATAGTTACGCAATGGCATTGCAAACTGTTGATTTGTCGCCAAAACTTCGAACGGAATATACTGAAACTATCATTTCGGCCTCCCAAAAATTAACGACACTGGTGATCAATATTCTGAAGCTAAACAAATTGGACAATCAGGAGATTAATCACGTTGCAGAGCCCTATGATCTGTGCAGGCAGCTATGCGACTGCGCCCTTACTTTTGAAAATTATTGGGAAGAAAAGAACATCGAATTTGTGGCGGATATAGAGGACCGTGCTATCATTCATGCCGACGAAAGCATGCTAGAGATCGTATGGCTTAATCTCCTCTCCAATGCTTTGAAATTCACACCCCCTGGCGGTAGCATCACCTTATCGCAGACTTCAGATGAAGATACAATTACGGTTATGGTATCAGATACTGGCTGCGGAATGGACGAGGAGACGATGAAACATATTTTCGATAAATTCTATCAAGGCGATACTTCTCACTCCGGGGAGGGTAACGGCCTTGGTCTTGCTCTTTCACTGCGTGTTATTGAACTAGTCGGTGGAACCATATCTGTTAAGAGTGAGCTACGCAAGGGCACGACATTCACAGTCCAATTAAAAGCTGAGAAATAAGTAATTCCCTTAAACCATAATTCATTATCTTGATAAGATCAAAAAAAGCAGTCTGAATTCGCAAAACGAATTCAGACTGCTTTTTTCATTAAACAGAAATACACCTCAATTCCAGTTCATTACGATTCTTCAATTAATATTTTATAAACAATTTGCAAGCAATTCATAAATATATCGACGGTAAAATGATCACATCAGGTGAGGCAGCAATTGTTCGACAAATTAACTTTTTAAAATAAAGGAGAAATTATCATGAGTGAGATCACAAGAAATGAATCTAATTTTATCGGCTATGAGTACAAAGATATTACAGTAAAACGCAAAATGGAGTCGGTATATACAGACGGATATAACAATTTTGGCTGGGCGCTGGAAGGTACTTCAACCTCAGTTCAGAATGTTGGTTCCGTAACCATAAAGTTCAAGCGGGACCGCAAGATCCGTAATAAAGTTGAACTGACCCGCCTGCAACGCCAGTTTGACGCCGCTGTTGCCGAAATTGAGACACTGGAGAGTTCCAAAGTCATCGGTGCTTCTGTGGTTGCCTATGTTATTGGTGTTATTGGAACATCGTTTATGGCTGGTTCTGTATTTGCTAATCAAGCTGACATGCTGCCGCTTTCTATAATTCTAGCAGTCCCCGGTTTCGTAGGCTGGATCATCCCATATTTTCTCTTCAGCAGTATCAGCAAGAAAAAAACGAACAAGGTAGCGCCTCTGATCGATCAGAAGTTTGACAAGATTTACGAGGTGTGTGAAAAAGCTAATGCTCTACTAGGAAAGTAAGACACTGATACGAGATTCTGAAGACCCATTACAACATGAAGGGAGGAGATAAATATTAAGGATTTACTTGACCGCAACCTGTTAGATTATCAAGACCGAGCTGCCGTAACAAACGTTGCTTCACTTATTATTAATGCTTTGATGGGCATCGGCAAGTTGATCCTCGGTCTCTATCTCCTTTCCGGATGGTTCATCATAAACGCGTTGTATTACTTAATCCTTTGTGCCGCAAGAGGTCAGGCACTGTATAAATATACAGTGGCCAAGAATACCGAGGACCCCGAACAAAGATATAATATAGAATTTCATGTCTATCAGCGAAGTGGTGCTTTCCTTTGTCTTCTAGGAATCACTTATCTGTTAGTCTGTATGAGGATGTACTTTGTCGGTGATGTGATAATATTCAGAGGTTACATTGTTTATCTGGTAGCAACTATTGCTTTCTCCAAGCTTGGGTTTGCCATTTACGGAACTATGGCTAACCGGCATCTGAAAGGTCCTATTGTCTCTACGCTGAAAATAATTAGCTTTATAGATGCAATGGTTTCCATTGTGGTGACTCAATACACTCTGCTTTTGATGGAAAAATCCGCTAATGCAATCAGCTCCAGCGCATTGTTCGGGATGGGATGCAGTGTTTTATTTTTTCTTCTAGGGATTTACATGCTGCTAAAAAAGAAAAAGATTCCACTTCCAGAGGGTGTACAACAAAGTGAAGTAACGTGAAATTGAAACCCCAAAAATGATCAGTGAGACAATGATTAGTGAGACTGAGCCTCACATGAGGAGTGAATAAGGAATGGTTAGAGAGTTTATTGTCCTGTTTGTTGGCTATCTCATCCTCAGAGAGTACTTTAATCATGCCTAGTGTTTGCAACCTTTGTGATTGCTAATAATTAATATCTGTGTAAGAAAAACAACTCGTTTATTAATGAGTTGTTTATTTGTTTACAGTGAAACGGAAGCCTTCACTAAGTGAGGAGGCCTGCAATTTCTGCTGGGAAATCGAGAAAAAACCGTTCCTTGGTAAAATACCGAGAAACGGCCACAGTTTATAGCTACCTTAAATAGTTCTACTTCGACCTATTCTCAATCAGTTGCTGCAACCGAATACTTGAGCTGTTGATACTGCCGATAAATTCGTAAATGATATCGATATTTTTCTCCTGTTCCTGAGTCGTTGCCAGCATCTCTTCCGTTGCCGCAGCATGCTTTTGGGAGATATCAGAGATATTCTCAACTTGTACGCTCACTTGTGAAAAGATTACACTCACATGATCGGTCATATCCAGTTCGTTTGCTATGAATCGATCAATACGCTCAAATGCAGTCTTAATGCTGTCGAAGCTTTCGAGTACTTGCCCGCTGATCGTCTCTCCTTCTTTAACAGCGATAATACCATTATTCGCCTTCTCAACTACAAGCTGCGTCTTACTTTTGATATTGTTAATAATTCCGTCGATTTGCTTAACTGTATTTAAGCATTGCTGAGCTAGTTTTTGGATTTCTTTGGCTACGACAGCAAACCCCGCACCGGCATCTCCAGCCCTTGCGGCTTCAATATTAGCGTTTAAAGCTAGCAGATTAGTTTGATCAGAAATCTGGTTGATCGCACCCAGGAAAGTATTTACATCATCCATGCTTTGGTTTAATTCCTCGACTGTGGTCAATGAGTCCGTTACCGCTGTGTTGATAATGTTCATTTGTTCGCCCATTTGATGAATCCTGTCTGAGCTTTGGCGGACTACTTGACCAGTAGCTTCCGAGGTGCCGGCCAGACTTTGGGACAACTGGTTGATTTCGGACATCTTCCTATCTGCCTCATGCATCATTCCGCTGATATGAGTGATGCTTTCCGACTGGTCTATAATTCCTTCCGCTACTTCCTGGATATTCGCAGTTATCGTATCGCTGATATCCTTTAAAACTCCGATATCGTTATTGCAATGCGCGATATCGACATTTAACCCGGATGTGTTTTCATGAATAACACTGACCATTTTATCCATCGCCGCCAAAAGCTCTTGGGCTTCGGCCTCTTTGCGAAGAGATAACTGGATCAAATCGGAACTTCGTTTACAAACAAAGTATAAAGCCACAATAGTCAGTTCAATAAAACCTATGGTCATAAAGAAGGTTGTATCGAATTGATGATGTTCTGAATAATAGATTACGAAATACGAAAGATTATACATCCCGCCAAAACCATAAAGCAAAGCTTTGTTTAAATACAAGGAAACCACGCAGAGTACAACCACGATCAACATTCCCGCACCGGGCGATTCTATGTATGGAATGGTACATGTCAAAATGGCAACTACTAAAATGACTGTGGTCTGAAGCTGATATTTCTTTTTGAAAATAAAAAATGTGACAAACAGCAGTTCCAGCAAAAGTGAGAAAACCACCTCCACTCTTACCTGATCGCCACCAAGAAAAAAACAAAATCCGATCAAAGCAAACCATAAAATACTTACAATAATTTTGTTGACTTTTGCTGCGTAGGCCTTCAAAAAACTATCATTCATTAACATTCCTCCAAGCATTCTGTGCTGTAGTCTGTTTATCTGATGCTGCTCTATTATCTTTTACAGATGTTAAATAAATGTTAAACAAGTCGTGGTTATTAGAATTAATATCTCATTAACAAGTGCCTAACAACTCAGCAACATTTTAAGTACACACTGAGGATGTTGCTTGAGAAGTTGCGACACAGAATTGGTGGCGTTATGCCTATAAGAGGACCAGCAACTGATTGTAAATAAAGATTTGAAAGGATGTAGTGGAGTGAGTAGAGAGAGAGAAGTAAACATCAGTACCTTAAGAAAAGGACCCATTTTGTTCGTAATGATTTTCGGCGCCTTTCTTGCGACGTTGAATCAGACGGTAATGGGTGTTGCCATGCCAGAATTAATGAATGATTTCAATATTTCTGCTGCAACCGCTCAGTGGCTAACAACTGGTTACATGCTGGTGAACGGTGTGTTGATCCCGATTACAGCTTATTTAATGCAGCGTTTCACTACCCGCCAGCTTTTCCAGACTTCCATGTTCATTTTCCTGACTGGAACGATCGTTGCGGCCATCGCGGCAAGCTTCCCGGTTCTGTTGACAGGACGTTTGATTCAGGCAACCGGCGCAGGGATTATCATGCCACTGCTCATCAATGTCATTTTAACGCTATTCCCTCCTGAAAAAAGAGGTGCTGCCATGGGCACGGTCGGATTGGCCATCATTTTTGCCCCTGCGATCGGACCTACTCTGGCCGGATATGTTTTGGAACATTACAGTTGGGAAACCATGTTCTATGGAATAATTCCACCCACTGTCGTTGTTATTGTCTGCGGATTTATATATTTGAAAAATGTATCGAAACGCTCCTATCCCAAGCTTGATATGATTAGTGTCGCCCTATCCACTATCGGATTTGGATCTTTGCTTTATGGGTTCAGCCGGGCTGGCAGCGCGGGGTGGACGAGTGCGGAGGTGCTCTTGGCTCTTGGTGCGGGCACCCTATCCCTTGGTTTATTTATTTGGCGGCAGCTGGCTTCTCACAACCCGCTTCTTGATCTCCGGGCCTTCAAATACAATATGTTCTCCTTAACCACCGTTATAAGCATCGCAGTTACAATCGTGATGTATGCAGATATGATTTTGCTTCCTCTGTACCTTCAGAGTGCCCGCGGCTATTCGGCTATGGAGTCGGGCTTGCTTCTGCTTCCCGGCTCGCTTGTGATGGGACTACTCATGCCAGTCACCGGAAAGCTGTTCGACCGGTTCGGGGCAAAATGGCTTGCCATCATCGGTCTGCTAATAACAATCTCCACGACTCTAAGCTTTATTAACTTAACGGACTCAACTAGCTACATCTATCTGGTTTTCATGTCAACAGGCCGGCAGATCGGAATGGCAATGTTCCTTATGCCTATACAAACTGCAGGATTAAATCAATTGCCGGCTAAGCTTAATGCACACGGAACCGCCATTTCCAATACCGTAAAACAAGTCGCCGGCGCTATAGGTACTTCTTTGCTTGTAACTATCATGATGAGCCGTACCGCGACTCATATGCAGCAGCTGATGGCGACAAATGTCGCAAAGAGTGCAACACAGGATCACATGATGATGGAAGCTACCATCCAGGGCATCAATGATGCCTACCTCGTTATTGTAGGAATTGGCATCCTTGGTTTACTACTTTCCTTCTTCATCAAACAAGTTGGACCTTCAACCGGGAAGAAGTCCGAAATAAAGTTAAAAAAAATTATCGCCAAAAAAGCCTGAGTTAAAGTATATTACGTAAAAAAAGCATAAAACGGATTCAAGTCCGCTTTATGCTTTCCTTTTACATTTATTTTACAAATCCTAAAAACTTAAGATAAACAATATTTAACCAGCGCATCTCGCACACCATGCTCGTTGTTTGACCCCGTGACAGCATTCGCTGCCGCTTTGACTTCAACCGGAGAATTATCCATCGCAACGCCCATACCCGCGTATGTAAGCATAGAAATATCATTAAAATAATTACCGATCGAAAGAACTTCCTCTTGCGGAATTCCCAGCTTCACAGCCAGATTCTTTAAGGCGTTGCCCTTGGAGGCTTCCGGATGCATCAAGTCAACGAAAAATTCACCACTCCGCAAAATATTGTACTCATGGGTCCAAGTACGCCATTCACGTTCAGCTTCGTCAAGGATTTCTGGTTGTGTAAATACAGTAAACTTAACAATCGGTTCACGGAAATCTTCCCATGCTGGCAGTGTAGCCGGTGCAATACGGAAGTGTTCATACATATAATTAGCTTCTTTGGTGAGGTTTTCTACATTATCTACATACATATCAAAAGCCGTATTCACATCATAATGAATATCATGCTTTCTACAATAATCAATATAAGGGTCAAGACCACGAGCATCCATACCATATTGATGAAGTACTTCCCGATCTTTCACACGAACTGTAGCAGCTCCGTTATGACCCAGCACATAACCAGACAACCCCATTTCCTCCATAAAAGGAATCGAGTTCTGCGGACTGCGGCCGGTACATAACACGATTTGCCCGCCAAGACGCGTAACCTCAGCAATGGCTTCTTTATTCTCAGTGCTCAAGTGGTGATCATCATTCAACAGTGTACCATCCACATCTAGTGCAATCAGTTTGTATCTCATACTCCCACCATCCTTGTCTTTCTTTTTCTATATATATTGAACCTGGCTATTTGAGTTAAGTTTCAGTCGCAACTGCGGTGAATATTTGGACTTCCAGCCGCTGTTGTTTCCAGATTTCTTGATTTATACCGTTTAATAGTGGTTGAAATCCGGAAACAAAGGCGGTCGCTATCGCTCTTACAGTTCCAAATTTCCCCTCCGTCACTCCATTCCCTTATCCCAAGTTTCCAAATTCAATTTATATACCATTTTTTCTATATATTATTGTTCTGGTGCTTCTGTACTTAAGAGTGCCAGTTCCTCTAGCGTAAGTTCCCGGCTAGCTCCCAGTGGCAGACTTTCGTCCAGCCTCAATTCTCCCATAGATACTCGTTTCAGAAAAGTGACTTTTTTGCCGACAGCTTGGAACATTCGCTTCACCTGGTGAAACTTTCCTTCTGTGATGATCAGCGAAATATGTGAGATTACTTTACTGCCACGTTCTCTTCCCAATATAGTTAGCTGTGCAGGTAAAGTAACATATCCATCTTCCAGCTCGACACCTGCCGCAAAAGCCGCTACATCGTCTGCATCTACGTCTCCCTCAACTGTAGCTTCATACGTCTTAGGGACATGCTTGCGTGGCGATAGTAGCTCGTGGGCAAGCTTTCCATCATTGGTGAGCAGAAGCAGCCCTACTGTGTCCTTATCTAACCTTCCTACAGGAAAAGGTTCAAACTGTACATCTTCCTGCTTTAAAAGATCCAGAACGGTCCGATCCCGCTTGTCCTCTGTTGCCGACAGAACTCCCGGTGGCTTATTCATCATAAGATAAATAAATTCACGATAGGTAACAAGCTCGCCGCCAACCACAATTTTATCGTGATAAGGGTCTACATGAAATCCACTATCCTTGACGACTGCACCATTCACGGTAATTAAACCTTGCTTGGCTTGTTTACGAATATCGCTGCGTGATCCTACCCCCATATGGGACAATACTTTATCTAAACGCTGCTTTTTTGCAGTTTTCCCTGATAGGCTCATTCTTACATCCACCTCCAGCCTGCGGGATATTCATTCTTGAGCACACCGTCCTGCCACTTCCCCCAGCCTGCACTATAACCATCTATGCAGACCAGTACGTATCCTTTTTGGGTAGTTCCTATTTTAATAGAGAGACGTTCTTGACTAATCAACAATGTCTCTCCTTTAAGATAGGAAATAGCTTCATTACTCGTACTGGAAAGTGAGACACTTCGGCAGCTCTCTTCAGGGTGTAACGCGGTAGCCATTGGATGTCCTGGGATAAATCTGCCGTTACGGACATGTCCTACATACCATCCTGGACGAATCGCCTTTAATCCATTTAATCTTTCCTTAGGTAGTGGGGAGATGTACAGATGATCACCGAAGAAAATCGGATACCCTTTTGGCTCCCAGCCAAGCTGATCTTTTATAAAATCTCCATATGCAGCCAATGCTTGCTCTTCTCCTGAACCTTGACGGCCACGTTCAGCGCCAGCAGCAGATTTATTAGAGAACTTACCTTCTTTCCCTCGTCTGGCTTCTGGTTTGTTTGCGGATTTAATATGAGCAGTGCCTTTTTTATTCGTATTCCGTGTAACTGCGCTCAACTTAACTTCGGCTTGATCACGTTCCTCCGCAGATACCTTTGGCCCTACATGCTGCAGCACAGCCATGAAATGTCCTTCACCTTTTACTTTATGCGGCCATAGTCTTGCCGTCCCTGATAATTCTCCAAAACCTGGAGCAAACGAGCCAGTACCTCCAACTGTAATCACCGAAAACTGTGGATGTTCAGAAATAAACTCCGCTATAATTTCCTCATTTTCTTCTGTAGCAAATGTACAGGTGGAATAGACAAGTGTACCTCCCGGTGCCAACGCTGTTGCAGCAGAACGTAAAATATCCCGCTGCATGGCAGCATATTTGGCAGGTGTACCTGAATCCCACTGCTTCACCATGTCTTCGTCTTTACGGAACATCCCTTCACCTGAGCATGGAGCATCAATCAAGATTTTGTCAAAATAAAGCGGGAATGCCGCTGCAATATGATCTGGACTTTCGTTTAATACGATACCGTTGCGCACCCCATACAGCTCTAGATTTTTGGCTAAGGCTTTCGTGCGTTCTGGATGAAGATCATTGGTAACCAACAAGCCTTCTCCTGAGAGCTTGGCAGAAATCTGTGTGGATTTGCCCCCAGGTGCAGCGCATAAATCAAGGACACGATCTCCTGGCTGTACATCAAGCAGTTCCACAGGTGCCATAGCGCTTGGCTCTTGAATGTAATACAATCCCGCGTGATAATGTGGATGTTTACCTGGTCTGGCCCCATCCTCTGTATAGAATCCGGTTGGACACCACGGAATGGGTTCCAGCTCTAAAGTGGAAAGAGCTTGCAATTTCTCCACTGAAATTTTCAATGTATTAACACGAACGCCTCCGTTAGGGGTCTCCTTGTACGAATCCGCAAATTGATTATAATCCGTTCCCAGCAAGTCCATCATACGCTCGCTGAAAGAACTGGGCAGTTGTGCCGCCATGATGCCGTCCTCCTGATAGTACTGCTAAAATTTAGGTGTTTAAAGATTCAAGGAACACCCTTACGGGTGTCCCTTTGGCAATACTCATTTATAGAGGTTCATTATTTACGATGAGAAGAGGTCGGTCTTTGAGGACCTCGTCGTTGAGGATTATTCGGTGTGATCGCCATAGCCGCAGAGTTCACTTCGTCCGCCAGACCTTGATCAATGATTTCTATAGTCAGATCATAATAAGAAAATGGCTGCTGCTCACACGACTCCAAGCGGCGAACATAATCCTTCACTTCCACCACTAGCTTAGCCAAATTAATGCCAAGTGTCACTGCTGAATATTCTTCCAGCTTGGCAGCAGCCCCACTTAGCATAATCGTTGCACCACGCATATTATTATTGCGGCAATGGTACAACCCAACAGCTACTTGGAGAAGTGCTTTGTACAATGGGTCGCGTTGCTTGGCAAGCCATAGCTCTTCGAGCACCTCGTGACATTCGAAATAATCCCGGTCACGATTAAAGTACACTAGATAAGCCAAGTACAACGGATCATAAGCCATCCGGCAAACTATCCTTTTTAGCTGCGGAGAGAAGTCCCCGTACATGATCCAGAAGCTCCTTCATCGCTTCCATGTCCTGAGCCTGCCATATTTCGTTAAATCGAGCCTGAGTATCTATAGCCTCATTCACCAAGTGATAGAAATACAATTGATGAATAGATTTGAGAATTTGAGTCGTCATATTCGAGTTTTCCTCGAAGGTCTTTTGTGCTTCCAGGATTTCATCACGAATACTGGACATTTCGCTGTCCAAGATGGAGGCTGCTTCAGCTGCGGTTTTCAGGCGCACTCGCATTTCATCCGGCAAGCTTTCCCGATATTTATAATTCAGAGAGTGCTCTATGGTTGCCCAGAAATTCATAGCTAGTGTACGAATTTGGATCTCTGCGAGCACTATTTTTTGTCCCAGAGCTGTCTGCACAGGATATTTAATAATCATATGAAAGCTGCGATAGCCGCTCTCTTTATAATTGGTAATGTAATCCTTCTCATACAGGACTTCAAGATCCTTACGAGCCCGGATATATTCGGCCACTCTGCGGATATCCTCCACGAACTGGCACATAATCCGGATCCCGGCTATATCTTCAATGCCTGTCTCCAGATCCTCCATCTTCACATTCAGGCGCTTAGCCTTTTCCAAAATGCTTGACAGCCGCTTTACACGGCCAGTTACGAATTCAATCGGCGTGTATTCCTCTCTTTTCTTCAACTCCGAACGCATTGTTTTGAATTTAACTTTCAATTCTTCCACAGTCTGTTCATATGGAAGCAAAAAAGTTCCCCAGTCCCTGCCGTCCATCGCCTTCGTCCTCCTGTCCTTTCGACTCCTTCAATCAGTGATGATCAGCACCCACTGCTTCAGAGATATGACTGAATCCGTCCCGCCGTAAGAGCTGCCGTAATCCGGCATGCAGCCTGCGGTTAACCTCCGGTCCTTCGTAGATGAGTGCTGTATAAATTTCGACCAGACTTGCGCCTGCTCTTATCTTGTCATACGCATCCTGACTGGTGAATATGCCCCCTGAACCTATGATCGGCATCTTCCCTTCAGTCTGGCGATAAATCCTACGAATGATTTCCGTTGACCGGTCACGAAGTGGCTTACCGCTTAATCCACCTGTCTCATTAGCCTTTTCATGACTAAGTCCATCCCGGTTCAACGTAGTATTCGTAGCAATAATACCATCCATACCAGCTTCTGTCAGTGATTGAACCATATACTCCAATTCAGAGTCACTTACATCTGGAGCAATCTTAACCAACAAGCTCTTATTCATGCCTGTGGCTTTACGCTGAATCTCCATTTCTTCCTTTACTTGTGCTAGCAGGAACGCTAATTCGCTGCCATGCTGGAGACTGCGCAGCCCCGGTGTATTTGGTGAGCTGATATTGACCACAAAAAAATCACCGTACGGATAAAGCGTACGGATACACTGACGATAATCTTCATGAGCCGCTTCATTACTAGTTATTTTATTCCGTCCAATATTTACTGCTATTGGAACTCTGCGATTTTTTAATTTTTTTAGACGCTCTGCCATAGCGTCAGCCCCTTCGTTATTGAAGCCCATACGATTGATCAGAGCTTCATCAGAGGGAAGACGGAACAAACGCGGGCTATCATTACCCGGTTGACCCTTAGGGGTAACCGTCCCCACTTCCATAAATCCGAATCCGATCGAAGAGAATCCAGAAACGGCCTCGGCATTCTTATCCAAGCCTGCTGCCAGTCCAACTGGAGTCGGAAAATGTATGCCAAACAGATCAACTGCTAAATCTGCCGTTTCAGGAACGCCATACATTAAACGCAATGCCGCGCTTCCCCCTGGAACTGATGATGATTTATCCAATCCACCTATGACGAGATGGTGAGCCTTCTCAGGGTCCAGCTTAAAGAAAATTGGTTTACCAAAATTACGATACAACACCGTTCTCGCTCCTTAAGGGGTACTTCACTAATCCACGTGTCTACCCGATTCTGTAGGTTTCTTCTTAATTTTAGCCTTTTCTTGAACAAAAGAAAAGCATTTTACCCTGTAAGTGTGCAGAGAGCTTAACCCAAAGTATAGTAATTTTCTTGTAAACGCATTACAATATAGGGGTAATCAGCGATTAAGAGAGAAAGAAGGTATGCTGGATGTCAACTAAACGTAAACCACCAACTTTGCAGCAAAAGAAAGAAGAAGTTAATCGTAAAGCGCTAATGTGGATCGGCGTAAGCTTAACTTTACTAATTCTTCTCATCATCGTTCTGTTTATAGTTGCCGGGAACTAATTCAGCCAGTGGTACACTTTGTGGGGGTTGGTCTGATCATACGGAGCAGCAGGGTTGAAGCGTTTCGCCGGCAGCAGCTGCTTTTCAGGCAGAACCCCTTTACTGATCACCACTTTTGTTCCTTTTGGAATCATAGCGAATAGTTCTTCCACATCTTCTCGACTCATCCGAATACAGCCAAGGGATTCATCCTTGCCGACACTTTCTGGGTCATTGGTGCCATGAATAGCGTAATTACTATCTGAAAGTTGTAGTCCGCGGCTTCCGAACTCCCCATTATCATGACCATTTGGATTGACCACTTTATCTGTAATGATGAAGTTGCCTTCCGGAGTCTTGTCTCCCCCAAGCCCTACTTCATAATTTCGTAGAATGACAGAGCCGCTGACTACTGCCAAGCGGTGTTTTTGTTTATCCACAATCACTCTAAGCGGCTGGTCAAAAAAGGGAACGCCCTTTCCACTACTTCCACTCTCACTTAACGCTGTCGGTATGACCATTCCCGCCTCAGCAGTTGAGCTTGGAGGTTCCTCCGCAACTTCTGGTATCCCAAGTGCCTTAGCAGTTGCTACTTCCTTTAGAGAATTGAAATCACGCTTCATGACTGGTGTCGTCCCGCCAATCCAATTCTCCGGAAAAGGTCTAGTCAATTCCGCCAAGGAAACCGGAAGCTTGCCTTTATGATTCTGATAAGCCCTCATTGCACTCCATAATGTAGCTAGCTCCTCTTGATCCCCCTGCCACTCAGCTGCATCCTCTGCAACTTCCCCTTGCTCTGGCGGTTCGCATGCACATGCCGCTGAATCATAGGATTGGTATACCAACCGTCCATTCCCATTCTTCTGCAATGTGGAATTCAGCGGAAGCTTCTCTTTCCACAGCAGCCACTTCCCTTCCCGCTCCATGCCCAAAATAGCAGCTTGAAACGGTTCCTTGCGCATTAGCATGGTTGCCATCAGCTTCCCTGACGAAGCCGAAGCTCCACTCTCTTGCGCTGTATACATCATTTTTCGTGCCTCTAGAACGGGTTTCTTCTCAATATCTTTTTGATCAAGCGGATCTTTAACTTCAGAAGTAACCGTGTCTTGGACCGTATCCTGATCTCCCGCAATATCTAGACCCGGAGCCACAGCCGATGGCACCATAACCAGTAATAGAAGCATCAGCCCAAGCATAATGTAGCGGAATCTTTGCTGCCTTCGATCCCGCTGGCGGCTTGCCTGAAGCAGCCCTTCCTCATATTCCCGCAGCGTTTCCGCAGGCACCTTACTATGCTCGAAAGCTTCATATACTTCTCCAGCCTGATTGAAGCAATAGTTAGCTTTCCCCTGTTGACCGTTCTTATAGTATTCCTTACCCAGCAAGTACCATGCCATCTTATTGTCTGGATGCATCTGTACATATGCTTTGAGGTGCTGAGAATTTTTCATCGGAACCTCCGAAATTTTATAATTCCTTCCTACATTAATATCGGTCAGACATCGCAAAAAAGACATCCCTAGCTGAACAAAAGTTCGCAGGAGATGTCTTTATGTTGTGCTGGAAGTTACAAAATCCCGGTTAATTAGCCCTCTTTGTTAAAAGGCTCATCCGCAATTTTAATAGAATCGGTTGGGCATCCATCACAAGAATCCTGGAGATCATCAAACAAATCATCCGGAATCGCTGTGATGCCGTGGTTTCCGTCATTTTCATAAATAACTTCTGCCAAACCTTCATCATCGTAATCAAAAATATCAGGAGCCGTTGCGCCACATGCACCGCAAGCGATACAAGTGTCTTTTTCGACCCAAGTGTACTTAGCCATTTTATCTCTGCCTCCCGTTGAGCAATACAGCGCTGTTGTACCAGCGTCTTATTTTTCTCATATTAATATAAAAAGAATACAATTTCAATCGATTTTCAATACGTTTGCATTTCTGACGCATTCTACGACACCTATTTTGACATGTCATAGAATGTTCTTGTCACTCTTTATCAGACTCGACAGATAGAAGATTATCCTTTTGCAGTGAAGTGCCCCGTTCTTTATGATTGCGGAGCCTTGCAGAGTGAGAATCGCTTAACATCCCGGCAGTTAACACTGCATTTTCACCGAATTTATTACGCAGCATATCCATAGTCTTGTTAAGAGACTCTTTCTTAGGCTGACGTTCGTAATCGAACAAATCAAGCTGAATGGCGGAATCCTCTTTAGCAATCAAGCCCTGCAGGGTCACACCCAGCAACCGCACAGGCTTCTCCCCATTCCAATGACGAACATATAGATCGCAGACGGACTTGTAGATATCCTCCCCACTCTCCGAAGGAGCCTCTAGCTGACGCGAGCGGGTTATAGTCTTCATATCGGGCGTCCGAATGGTCAGCTGTACCCCTGAGGCAACAAGACCTTGCTTACGCAATCGCCGAGCTACCTGATCACTTAAATTCAGCAAAATCGGTCGTACCTCAGCAAGACCTACGACATCCCGCGGCAATGTTGTGGTGTGCCCAATCGACTTACTCTGCTCCCGCTCAGGGTTAACGATCCCATGATCAATACCGTTGCCGGCACGCTTTAGCCATGAGCCCATAACTCCGAAATTCTCAACCAGCATATTTTCATCAGCCGCTGCTAATTGACCAATACTGTAAATGCCCAGTTTGCGGAGCTTTTCTGCTGTCTTCCCACCAATGCCGAACATTTCATTACAGGGCTTGTCCCATAAAATCTTAGGCACATCCCGCAGCCGCAGCACCGAAATGCCGTTTGGCTTTTTTAAATCGGAAGCCATCTTCGCAAGCAGCTTATTGGGAGCGATCCCCACTGAGCATGGCAAGCCCAATTCTTCCATTATACGGCGCTGAATCGTCTCCGCTATTTCCATGGGTGTACCGAATTGTCTGGAGCCAGTTATATCAAGGTAACATTCATCGATGGACACTGCTTCCAGTAACGGAGTATAGCTATATGCAATCTGCATAAAAGCATTAGAATATTTGCGGTATAAATGGAAGTCCGGTTTAATAACGATAAGCGATGGACAAATACGAAGCGCCTTCTGAACTTGCATTCCCGTCGAAATCCCCATTCTGCGGGCGACGTAGGAACAAGTCACTATGATCCCTTTCCGCAATTCAACACTACCCGCAACCGCAGTAGCTTTGCCTCTATATTGGTCAGGGTCCTCTGCCTCATGCACAGAGCAGTAAAAAGCATTCATATCGACATGCAGGATAACCCTGCCGCTCGTTGGATAATACTGATCAACATTCTGCACAATATCTACCTTCTTATCCTCAGGTTTTCTATTGTCCAATTTAGAATAACTCTCCGCTGCGGTTAGGTCAACTTAAGAGGCTGTAAAGTTCTTTGTTACATTCCCGCGTAAAAATGCTATAATATATAAATTCATTTCCCTATAAGGAGGACTCTCATGTCTAAGTCCATCTCCATCTTCGATACTACATTACGCGACGGCACCCAAGGTGAAGGCATCAGTCTGTCGGCTGACGACAAACTGAAGATTGCCAAGAAACTCGATGATCTGGGTGTGCACTATATTGAAGGTGGCATCCCGGGAAGCAACAATAAAGACATTGAATTTTTCAAAAGAGTCAAGGAGCTTCATCTGAACGCCAAAATTACAGCGTTCGGCAGCACTCGGCGTAAGAATTCCTTGGCCGAAAACGATGACAATTTAAAACGTATGATTGACGCAGGGGTTCCTGCTGCTACACTCGTCGGAAAATCTTGGGATTTCCATGTACACACTGCATTACAGACTACGCTTGAGGAGAACCTCGCCATGATCGGCGACTCCATATCCTACTTGAAACGCCAAGGCCTTGAAGTGATTTTTGATGCCGAGCATTTCTTCGACGGATACAAGAATAATCCTGAATATGCAGCAGCTGTTCTGTCCAAAGCCCGGGAAGCCGGAGCAGATTGGCTTGTAATGTGCGATACCAACGGTGGAACCTTACCTTATGAAATTCATGAGATTGTTACCGCTCTAAATCAACAATTACCCGGAGCCAATCTCGGAATTCACACTCATAATGACTGTGAGCTGGCGGTTGCCAATGCACTTAGCGCCATCGGAGCTGGAGCACGGCAAGTACAAGGTACCATTAATGGTTACGGTGAACGGTGTGGCAACGCCAACCTATGTTCTATTATTCCTACACTACAGATCAAAATGGGTTATCACTGTATTCCAGGCGATTCATTATCACAGCTTACCAACACTGCCCGCTATATTAGTGAAGTGGCCAATGTTAATCTGCCGGTAAATCAGCCTTATGTCGGAAATGCAGCTTTTGCCCACAAAGGTGGAATCCATGTCTCCGCCATCATGCGTGATTCACGGACCTATGAGCATATCGCTCCTGAGCTTGTCGGGAACAAGCAGCGTGTGCTGGTCTCCGAACTGGCTGGACAGAGCAATGTACTCTCCAAAGCGCAGGATATGGGTTTAAATCTGGATCCAAGCAGCGAGCAGGCTCGCCGGGTGATCGAGAAGATTAAAACGATGGAACATCAAGGTTATCAATTTGAAGGTGCCGATGCCTCACTGGAGCTACTCCTTCGGGAAGCTACCGGCGAGATGAATGAAACCTTTACCTTTGAATCCTTCAAGATGTTAGTTGAGAAAACCGCAGAACATCCAGTAGTATCTGAAGCGTTCGTTAAACTGAAAGTTGGCAGTGAGAATCTTTATACTGCTGCTGAAGGTAACGGTCCAGTCAACGCACTCGATAACGCGCTTCGTAAAGCATTACAGACCTATTTCCCACAATTAAAGGAAATGCATCTATCCGACTATAAAGTCCGTGTAATAGATGAACAGGATCAGACTGCAGCGAAGGTAAGGGTATTGATTGAATCCAAGAACTTCACAGACACCTGGAGTACGGTTGGTGTCTCCAGTAACGTAATTGAAGCCAGCTGGGAGGCACTTGTTGACAGTATGCGCTACGCGCTTCTCAATGAGCTCTCTTTGGAGAATGAGAAGACAACCAGCAATGAACCTAGAGGCCTGGTCAATCATTAATTGATCACTTATAGACTTTTGTAAGACAAAAAAAGAAGCTTCCCAAAAGTAGAATTCTACTTATAGGGCAGCTTCTTTTTTATTAAATAGGCTATATAACGGACTATTACTTTAGCCCATAGACTATGGGTGGTGGGCAGTGTGCAGTGGGCGTTGAGGGATGTACGGGATGCATGGGGTGCGAGTTCGGGTGCGGGATGTGGGGGATGCAAGTGCGGGTTCGTGGCGAGGTAGAGTAATTGGGGAAAAACTCCCTGAAAATAGCCGATATTTGCTATAAATAAACAGAAACAGGGAATTCCTCCCTAAAAATTAGGGTGATTTCATTATTTTTTACCAAAACAGCTAAATTAGAGGGATATTTTCCCTAATTATTCGTTGAATGACCCGAGATCTCAAATTTATGGGGAGAAATTCCCTAATTGTTCTAACGCGGCTTTCTTCGGGGTTCCAGCCATTTCTGCTCCACGGTATAGTGAAATTAATGCTTGTGGTCCACTAAAGCAAATCGCGTATGACCAAAAACGCAGATCAGCGATCCTCCAATAAGAAGAATCGCTGATCTTTAGACTTTTGCTGTTTGGAGAAAAAAGCAGATCTGTCTCTTATATGGACAGCCCGCTTCATGATTCGGTAAGCTTGATTATTTTCTTTTCCAACTCTTCAGGGCTAAGAATACCTAAAATAATCTCGGAGATCACTCCATTCTTATCTATGAGCACATTGGTGGGAAAAACAGCTCCATTATATTTGCTGTACACCTCATCTTTTACATCAAACATAACCGGAAACACAAGACCGTATTTCTTGATAAAACGTTCAGCATTGGGTTTATAATCCTGACTGCTCACATTAATACCGTAAATATCTAGAACATCCTTATACTTAGTGGCCATGGTATTAAGTTCAGGAGCTTCCTGCTGGCAGGGATCACACCATGAAGCCCAGAAATTAAGGATTACCGCTTTATCTCTGGGGCCATCAACAACATAGGTAGTCCCATCTGTTCCCTGAAGTGAAAACGAAGGTGCACGCAGTCCAGCCTTAGGTCCACTCTTCATCGGCAGCTCATTTTGCTGCGCAAGCACAGCTTCTGCTTTTGGCTCACGATTATGCCACACCGCAAACACAGCAACACATACAACTATGAGCAACACTGTTATATTTAATTTGTTACTTGCTTTCATAGTCATCTGTTCCTTTACAATTGGAATAGTTTTCTACTATTGTACCCTCATTAGGTTAAATTTCAAACCATTCATATTTTACACAATAATATATACTTTTATAATAAAAAAGAGGGTTTCGTCTGCGACGAAACCCTAAAGAAGAGAGAGGGGTGAACAAATGGCAGCATTCCAGGGAAATGTCCAGCCAATAAGACTGAAATATTCCGTACAGCAAGCACTGGGGAAGCACCTGCTGTCCTGTTATCCGCATGAAGCATGCGGAATCCTGCTGGGTGCTGCCGCAGCGGGTGGCATGCTCATTGATACTTACGTACCCTTGCGCAACGTAGCGCCAGACCCGCTGCACACCTTCACTCCCCACCCCGAAGAGTGGATTAATGTTCTTTACAACGAACCGACAATCATCGGTCTATTTCATTCCCACCCACATTCAGCACCTATCCCTTCAGTTGCCGATTATAAAGGATTAACAGCACTAGGACCTGAGTTTGCCCTCTATCTTATAGGTTCTCCCAACACCAAAGACAGCGGCAATCCAATTCTGAACGGATTTTATATTGAGCGTTTGCCTGATGACCACGGTAATTTGTCCCGCGGTTTATCCCAAGCCCCGCTTCACGTTCTACTTAAATAAGCATAGAGATCTCCCAAGGTATCCACTTGGCCGCGCTCCGAAATTTCCCGAAGGTAGATCACCCACAGCTGCGCTGTCATCTTTGCGTCTTCCAAGGCATGATGACGGCCATGAATCGGAATTTCGTGCACATATAGCAGCTCATCCAGCGAATAATTACTTCGTTGTGGCTCAAGCCAACGCGCTAACATCATCGTGTCCAGCACACGGTGTGTAAGCTGAACTTTAGAGGTTTTCCATAAAGCAGCATTAAGAAAAGCCTTATCATGTGAGCTTGCATGTGCCACCAGCACATTCTGACCTACAAAGGACATAAAATTATGAAGACCATCCATTAAGGAGGGAGCGGATTGTGTCATTTCTTCCGTAATCCCAGTCAGCCTTGTAATATCCTCCGGAATAGCCGTCTGACAGTTCACCAGTGTATAAAAGCATTCTTCTTCTTTAATCTGCTCTCCAACAACCTTGACGGCTCCAAAAGACATAATCTCATCCCCATGCTGATGGGAAAAGCCTGTCGTCTCTAAATCAAATATCACTGTCTCTAGCTCAGACAATGGGGTATGCAGGACCTCAGGACGCCGCTTCTCTCGCATCAAAGATCGAATAAAGGCCATTTGCTGCGCAGTCTGTTGCGCAGTTTCCCCACCTCTCATCGAAGCGATAGCCGAGGGCATTCCACCTTGTCTTAGATTACTCCAGAATCCTCCGCTTTTGTTCGGCTCCCTCATGACCGCCACCTTTCCGCTGAGCGGAGCTGACGCTGCAGCGCCCGGTGAAGGCGTCTGACAAGCAGCAGGCTTTCACGCAGCTCAGACAGCAGCTGCTTATTCTTCAATTCACTCTCAGCTACATAATCACTGCTGATTAACAATCCATTCTGAACACTATATGGCGTGTTCACTCGCAACCGCATTGCTAACAAGAAAGCTCTGCGAATATCCTCTAAATGTTGATATTTCCCAAGCCTATCAAGCGCTTCAATCCGCTCTAATGTCGAGCCAGCTCTAATGCCATGTAGTAAGGACAACCGTCTAACAATGTTCACTAACGGAATATAGACCCCATACTTAACATCAAATCCGCCTGCATAATCACCAAACCGTTCTGTTAACACCTGTCCCAGTAAATTCAAAGTCGCTTTATGGCGTACTGTATTGCGAAGAACAGCATTAGACAGCTGCTCATTGTCCGCAAAGCCTTCATAGAAAGCTTCTTGCCACTTCGCTGATAACTCCACGCTTCCTGCCACATGACGCATATCAGAAGAGATAATAAGATACCGGATCGGCTCCCATTCCAACTGATTTCTCCAGCTATCAAGCTGCTCTATCCATTCAGATAATGTCTTACGCCACATAACTTGGGAGCACATCACCTTCCCCGCACATTTCTCATACCCTACTTCTTCAAGCATATCGGATAACAAAGTTCCGAAAAATTCGAAATAGCGATTTTTTTCCCCATCAGGCTCTCCTTCGACTATCAGGCCATTATCCTGATCGCTCCAAAGCGTTGCCTCCTGTCTCCCACTGCTGCCAAACACAATAAAGGAATAAGCACAGGGAGGCGGGCCATAGCCCGCCTCTTTCATCTGCGCCTCACATATGAGTACTGCGGTTTGGGCAATAAGATCATGCATAGTATTCACACGGAACATCCATTCCTCTATAGGAATAACATTCAACTTTTCGAGAAGTACTTTTTGACAGGCAACACGCCTCTCCCTAAGCTCCTCTGACGAACCGGCCAATACGATGGTCCTAAAGCTTTCTTCATTATACCCATCTGTTAACTCCATCGATGCCACACGGTCCGCCTCCCTGTCCGAGGTGAAATATTATTGTTTAAGGGTTTTGGATTCCGAATCTGCGATCAATTTCATTTGTTCAGGGTATCCGTAAGTACCATGCTCACTGATATCCAGACCCATCAATTCTTCTTCTTCTGTAACACGAAGTCCGATAGTTACCTTCATTACATATAAGATGATGAAAGAAAGAACGGCTACGAAAACAAATGTTCCTACCACACCCAGCACTTGAACCCCTAGTTGATGGAAACCGCCACCGTAGAACAACCCAGCTTCACCTACCAAGCCGCCTTTAGTAATAAGCTCAGGTACAGCGAACAGACCCGTTGAAACTGCACCCCACATCCCCGCAATACCATGCACCGAGAAAGCATAGATTGGATCATCAAGCCCTGCACGTTCCAGCCATTGGGAAGTCATGAATGTAAAAGCACCGGCTACAAAGCCAATAATGATTGCTGCCCATGGATCAACGAAAGCACATGCTCCTGTGATTGCAACCAATGCAGCTAGAACACCATTCAGCATCGCTGGAATATCAGATTTACCAAAATACAACCAAGATGCAATTAGAGCTGCCAAACCACCTGCTGCTGCTGCAATGTTCGTAGTTAGGGCTACGTGACCGAAGAAACCGCCCATTGGGGACAAAGCACTACCTGGATTGAATCCGAACCAACCAAACCAGAGGATAATAACACCGAGTACAGTAAATACTTGGTTATGACCTGGAATAATCACTGGTTTTCCTTCTTTATTAAACTTACCAAGCCGAGGCTTAAGCAATATGGTTGCTACCACTGCTGCCGTTGCACCTGTAAGATGGACAACTGTGGAACCTGCATAATCTTGCATTCCCAGCTCAGCCAACCAGCCACCGCCCCATACCCAGTGAGCTACAACTGGATAAATTACGACGGAGAACAAAATTCCGAAAATGATATACACGCTTAGCTTCGCACGTTCTGCCATACCACCAGATACGATAGCCAAGGAAACTGCTGCAAAGGCCATTTGGAATAAGAATTTAACATTTAAAGTAACATCAGAAAATGCAAGTGATTCAAAAGAAGCTGCGGTTGAATCTCCTCCGTACAAGAAGCCTGTAGTACCGAAGAAGCCATTGCCGTTACCGAAACCAAGTCCAAAGCCGATAGCCCAGAAGCAAAGACTTGCGATAGCCAGGGTGAGTACTGTCTTACCTGCTACGTGCCCTGCATTCTTCATCCGAACCGAACCCGCTTCGAGCATTGCAAACCCTGCTTGCATAAAGAATACTAAAATGAATGCCAGGAAGGTAAACGCTGTGTCCAATCCGACTTGTAAGTCAACGTTCGTCGGACCGTCCGCTGCAAAAGCACTTACCGGATAAATCATCAGTGTAATCATGGCCAGTAACATCATCAACCATTTCTTTTTCATTTTTACCCCACTCCCCAATGTTATATTTTCTAACAAAGCGTGAAACTCTTAATGTCATTATAATCAGAAGTCAGGTAAATTGACAAGACTATTTTGGGAATGTTTTTATTTTATTTTATTTGAGCACACGAAATTTTCACAGTACTAATGGACTAGAGGTCCTAAAGGCCTGATTCTAGCTGCATTTTCATTAAAATAACTACGTGTACAATCTCATTTATATTACCTAATTGTTGAACG
Source organism: Paenibacillus sp. FSL R5-0636 (assembly GCF_037974255.1). NCBI lineage: Bacteria > Bacillati > Bacillota > Bacilli > Caryophanales > Paenibacillaceae > Paenibacillus > Paenibacillus sp. FSL R5-0636. Next base: position 2,401,315 of record NZ_CP150232.1, on the reverse strand, counting down.
CATCTTTTACCAAAATCACAAAATACATAACATTTAATGTTATGTATTGGGGTAACTTATAGTTTTCATCCCCAATCATTCTTCAAATTTGATATCCCTTTGAGTTTGAGTGTATTGTATAGAAACTACAGATCACCGTTCATGAATTACCTTCTTTACTGCATATACTTTATGAAAGTATGACGTTTGACTGTATGGTTTCCAGTTTGTTATCATTACAGATAGCATAAGAAACCATCAATTTAGAAGATGACCGCCACTTATCGGCAGTCGTATTCAATTAGTGAGGCGAGATTAAATGGGGATATGATTTTGTATCGAATTGGAGAATTAGCTAAGGCTGCTCACATTAGTGAACGAACTATTGATTATTACACGAAACTGGGATTAATCTCCCCGGAATCTAGAAGCACCAAAAATTATCGGCTATACAGCCATGAAACCTTGGCTGCTTTAGAACGTATTACTCAATTAAAGCATGACAAGTATTCATTGGAAGAAATCAAATCTATGCTAGGCAAATGGAATGAGGCAACACCAGAAACCGACGTCTCTGATAAATTAGTCGAGTTAGAGCAGCAAATGCAGCGGCTAGAACGGGAAGTAAAAGCCCTTGAACCTCTTATAAGTGGTTTGAAGCCAGGACAGGCCAGTCGCGTACTTTCAAATCTGCTCCCTCAGGGATTAGCCTGCATGGAAGCGATCCGGCTATTGCTTACGCAAGGACCGCCAATGTAAATACCATATTTACAATACAGTGGAGGAATGCACCTATGTTTATGTACCTGTTAGTAATTATTGCCTTTCTTTTCTCATTGTGGGCACAGTTTAGAGTTAAAGGAACCTTCAGCAAATGGTCGAAGGTAGCTAATTCGAACGGCCTGACTGGATATGAAGCAGCTAGACGTATGCTCGACGCCAATGGCTTACACGATGTTCCGATTGAACCTGTAAGAGGCACACTTTCAGACCATTATGACCCCATCCACAGGGTTGTACGCTTATCAGAGCCTGTGTATTATGAAAGCTCCATCTCTGCAATCTCTGTCGCTTGTCACGAAGTAGGCCACGCGATTCAGCATAAAGTAAGTTACCCTATGTTGACACTTCGTCACCGGATGTTCCCGGTAGTTAATTTCGCATCAGGTGTCGCGCCTTTCATGCTGATGGCAGGTTTCATCTTCGGTTACTTTAATCTTATAGGCTTGGGTATCATTTTCTTCTCAGCTGCTGTTGCATTCCAGCTCGTAACCCTGCCTGTAGAATTCAACGCCAGTAACCGGGCTCGTCAGGTCATGGTAGAACAAGGTTTCATCCGTAACGAAGAAGAACGCGGAGTAGCAAAGGTTCTCAACGCCGCTGCATTAACTTACGTTGCCGCTGCTCTAGTATCCTTGCTTGAACTGCTTCGCTTAATCACCGTCTTTTTAGGCAACCGCGACTAATATCGCATACCTCTAAACAACAAAAACCCCGGAAGGCTAAGAGCCGACCGGGGTATTATTTTGTCTAGCTTTAAAGTAGGAGATTAAAAAAGTCCGAAAGGAACGTGCCACCAGCGGCAATTTACTATCTGTACGGTAGATCAAGCCAACCGTTCTCGTCACCGCAGGCTCCACAACCCTCACCTGAGCTGGTTGAAGAGGATTCGTCTGATAGAACGCCATCTCCGGAAGCAGGCTTACACCCATCCCTGCGGCCACCAAACCACGAATGGTATCGGTCTCTCCGCCTTCAAATGCAATCTGCGGTTGAAATCCCGCCTGCAAGCAAGCTTGCCAAACGATAGGTCTTAACGAATAGCCTTGGCTGAATAGAACAAACTTCTCTTTTTGCAGCTGTTCCAACCGGATCTCAGACTCTCCTGCCAACCTGTGATTCTGCGGAAGAATCGCAAACAACTCTTCAGTCATTACAATATCCCCCGAGACATGCTCATCATTCTCCGGAAAAGGCGAAATGAAAGTTAAATCCACTTCTCCAGACAATACGTCTTTTATCAAAGAAGGGTAAGATCCTTGTTTAAAACGAAATTTGACATGAGGATAATATTTACGAAAATCTGCAACGATAGTCGGGATGAGATGTGTGCCAAGACTATGCGGGAATCCGATCCGAATCTCTCCACGCTCAGGATCCAGAAATTCATGCACCTCATTTACCGAATGCTCCAACTCTTTAAGGATACTCTCAACCTTCTTGCAAAAGAGCTGTCCAACAGGCGTAAGCTGCAGATTGCGCCCTTTTTGCATGAATAGATCAACCCCAAGCTCTTGCTCCAGCTGATGAATCTGACGGCTTACCGCAGACTGCGCTACATGAAGCTCTTCTGCCGCTCTTGTTACGTGTTCTTTTTGAGCTACCTTTAAAAAATATTGCAGCTGTCTTAGCTCCACTCCATCATCGCCCCTGTCTTAGGCTTTTTTTGAATATACGAATAATTAGCCCATATACGAAAAAGCCAGAAACCAAACCTCCGAGATGCGCAACCCAATTCACATTTGGTGTAGCAAACGACATAATGATCCCGATTATTAACAATCCATATAAAGTTTTACGCGAGCCCTCATCCATCATGGCCCGTTGAATAACTGCAATGTATAAAAATGCACCATAAATGGCGTAGATTGCTCCAGAAGCACCAACCGAGACCGTACCAAACTCTACTACTGAGCGAGCACTAATCGCAATTGTAAGCACATTTGCCAGAAATCCGCCCACCAGATAGAGCAGCGCATAACGCCACCAGCCCAGCAATCGCTCCAGAGGCGGTGCAAACACCAGGAGAGCGAAGCAATTAAAGAACAGATGGGAAAACCCATTATGTAAAAAAATAGCGGCCAGATAGCGCCACAGTTCCTCTTTGTACGGACTCACATCAACTATAGCACCAAAATCAACAAGCGTTTGAATATTTGTTGATCCTCCGTTAACTGCCATCAGGATAAACATGATCACATTGGCCAATATGAGCAGACAGGTTACCGGATAATACCGGACATAACTTTTCCAATTTTCGTACCGAATAAATATCATAACACCCATCCCTTTACATATATATCTTGTCCGGTTGGACATCTTCCTGCTATTAAGATTATAATTTATTGTGGCAGTAAGAATCCAATATTATAATTCGAGGAGGAAAACAAGGATATGACGCAAGAAAAAACAGGCGTAGCTACTTTTAAAGGCAACCCCATCACTCTCGTAGGACCTAAGCTAACAACTGGTGATCCTGCACCCGATTTTGTTCTGAGCAAGAATCTCCTGGAAGACGTGTCTCTAAGTGATTATGCCGGTAAAATCAAGCTGATCAGTGTTGTCCCTTCTCTAGATACCGGGGTATGTGACGCACAGACCCGCCGGTTCAACAGTGAAGCCGCAGAGCTTGGTGACGATGTGGTAATTCTCACTGTAAGCACGGACCTGCCGTTTGCCCAAGCTCGCTGGTGCGGTGCTGCCGGCATCGATCGAGTTATTACTCTATCCGATCACAAAGCAACCTCATTCGGACAAGCCTATGGTGTGCTGATTAAAGAATTCCGCTTAGATATGCGCTCCATTTTTGTTCTGGATAAGAACGACAAGATCGTATATGTTGAATATTTGAGTGAAATGACCGAGCACCCTAACTATGAAGATGCTATTGCTGCTGTGAAGAAGCTGCTCTAATTCTCCAATCAGTAGCGGTTATTACAACAATACTTAATAATCTCTGTTAAAAAAGCGGCAGAAGGTCCATCCTTCTCCCGCTTTTTTTGTAATAGAAAGATTTATCGATAACACACTGAGCAGCTCACCGTTTACGTAAACGCATTCATACTATCCCTAAGCAAGAAGGGTTTGACGGGCCTCTAAAAATCAGTCTGCTTTGTATTTTCCTAATTTTTTGTCCAAAGATGCATACAAGCGTTGAATCACACGGTAATTCGCCCCGAGATCACCAAGTGAACCTCTAGATGCAGAATACATATCTACACCACAACGAACAGGCGTCGTATTAAGCACCGATACCGTAATGTCCAGCGTACGGCCAAATGCCGTTCTCTTCTCAAGAGTAATCTCACCTACAGACTCCACTTCGTGAAGCACCTTAAATCCAGGAACTTTCTTTAAAGTCGATGAAACTTCTTCCCATGCTTTGTCTTTAGTTAGATTGTAATAACGCGTTTTTAATGTCGGATCTTTGGCGCGGTCGCTTGTTCCATCATGACTGCGGAATAAGCCAACCAAGGTTCTTTTTAACGACAAAATTCTTCCCCCTCTACAAATCCCAAGTTCATTATTCTAAGTGTAACACTCTTGTCTCAGGAACAAAAGGGTATAACTCACTTTCCCTTTATTCCAGACATACAAAAAAGCGCCCGCTCCCATTATTCACGGGAAACAGGGCGCCTTGGCTTAAACAAGAGAAAACCCGCTTATGCCGTCCGGCTACAGTGTCTTCTGAACCTGCTAGAGCAGGTGGGTGATCGCAGAAAACGTTTTTGAATTCCCCAAGTCATATAGACAGGGCGGTTCAGCTGCGCTTCGTGTAGATCTCCCAAGACATTATCATTGGTTCAAAACAACGAGTAACCGTAACGTACATCGCAGGATTTGTTATTATTATATTGCGTTTTAACGAAAAAGTAAACCTGTATGCGCTTTATTTTTACACAGGAATTAATTACCTGGAAATATCCAACGCTAATCCAGTTTTTTGTTAAATGCGTTTGGTGTCCTTTTCATCAATTTCATCCTCGTAGTCATCATCATCGTCGTCATCGTCGTCATATTCATTCCGATTGTTCAATGCTGCTGCTTCTGCTTCTTCCTGCTCTTTCAGCTTCTTCTTTTCTACTTGCAGCTGTAGCTTATTATAAGTAGCGTAGAAGTTAAAGAAGGCCGCCATTGCAATCAACGTTGGAATACAAATGAAATAAAGAGCCGGATATCTAAGACCGATATAAACAAGAACTGCGGCTGCAATCAATGTAGAGAACACACGAATTGGGCGTGCTATAGTCAGCAATATAGAATTGGTCATCACTTGCTTGAAGCCCATTTGGTAATGAACCACAATGGAAAAGAAGTTAAACATGGATACCGACAAAAGTATCATCAGCACCAACATCAAAATACCAACAATTCTGAAGTTAGGCATTTGTGTCATGTAAACTGTTACATCAACGTACATAACAACGAACATCAATGTATAGATAACTCCTCCGAGCATACTTTTTACATAGTTCTCTTTATACCCCTGAAAAAATGTACGAAAAGTTCCTACATCCGTATTCCCCATTACCCATTTACGCACTACGGTAAATAAAGCGGCTGAAGCTGGAAACACCGTAAAGGGCGCTAAAATCCCCATTGCCCAGTTCAATGTAATTTGCTCGTTCGCTCCACCTGCGCCTGTCCCTAACATAATCATCTTTAAAACACCAAAAAACAAAAACGGGGCGGAACATAGTGCCCATAAGATATTACTGCCTGCGATACGTGAAATCCATTCTGTCACGCGGTATAAGCCGCCCATTGCTCCTTTAAACTCCAATTCCCTTCCTCCTCTGTCTCTTACATACTACATATCTTAACTATACCTCATTTGACCTCCTCATTTCCATAGCCCAACTTTCTGAATTATAGACTATCGTCTATACGTAAAGCCTTTATAGTCCATATATTAGGATTGTAACCATAAGAAATACCAAAATCCCCACATTCTAAAGGAGGTTATCTCATGTCTACACCTGTTGGCTTCGGCGGTTGGACTTCTACAGGCACGATCCTCGTATTGTTTATCTTGCTCGTTATCATCACTCGTACATTCGGATACTAATATCACACAAAACAAATTCGCGCCCTACTAAGGACATAACAATTCACCAAACATCCTTATATTTCAGCAAAAAGAAGACGAGAACCGCAATGCGGCATCTCGTCTTCTTTGGTATCTTGACGAAGTATTAATTATCGAAATCTTCACGTTTTGCAGGACGAGTGCTCGTGCTGCTTGGACGAGTGTATGGTTTACGCTCTGCGCTGCGGTTTGCACCACCGTCACGAGCTGGTGCGCCATCACGGTTGCCTTTATAGCCACCGCCATAGCCGCCACTGCCGCTACCGTAGTTGCTGCCACCGCTGCTATAGCCACCACGACTACCGCCACCGTTATTATCACGGTTACCACGGTATCCGCCACCGCTACCGCTGCCACCGGAAGTACCACGGTTTCCGCCATAACCACCATTAGGTTTACGGCCACTGCGGATATCGTTTTTGCCACCACGACGTTTAGCACGAATTGGATCTTCAGGAGTCAATTCAATTGCGGAATCCTTCTTGTCGCCAGTGAGAAGCTTCATAGCTGCGGACAACAATTGTACGGAATCATATTGCTCAAGCAATTGAATAGAAATTCCTTTGTACTCGTTCAACTCTCCACTTTCTACCACTTCAAGCAAACGCTCAGCAGTAACGCGTTGTTTACCTTCAATAGCTTCAGCCATTGTTGGCAAAGGTTTACGAGTAATCCGGTGACGAGTAACACGTTCGATCAAATGCAGGTGATCAATTTCGCGTGGAGTAACGAATGACCAAGCCGTACCTTCTTTACCTGCGCGTCCTGTACGACCAATACGGTGTACATAGCTTTCAGGATCTTGTGGCAAGTCAAAGTTAATTACGTGAGTTACGCCGGATACGTCCAGACCACGTGCCGCTACGTCAGTAGCTACCAGCACGTCAATGCTGCCATCACGGAATTTACGCATTACAGCATCACGTTGGTTCTGTGACAAATCACCATGCAATCCATCAGCAGAATATCCGCGTTTTTGCAAAGCTTCAGCAAGCTCATCAACCCGGCGCTTAGTACGTCCGAATACGATAGCTAATTCAGGTGATTCCATATCAATCAAACGACTAAGAGCTTCAAACTTTTGACGCTCAGGCACTTCCACATAAGCTTGATCAATCAGTGGGGCACTGATTTGTTTCGGAATAACGGAGACATGTTGCGGGTTGTTAAGAAATTGTTGAGCTAGGCGTTGAATGTTTGGTGGCATTGTAGCAGAGAACAACATGGTTTGACGTTCTACAGGAACGAGCTTCAGGATAGTCTGAATATCTTCCATAAAGCCCATATCCAGCATTTCATCTGCTTCATCCAATACAACGGTTTGAACATCATCCAAACGGATCGTTTTACGGTTGATGTGATCGAGCAAACGACCAGGTGTACCAATAATGATTTGTGGTTTCTTTTTCAATCCACGGATTTGACGTCCAATATCCTGTCCGCCATAAATCGCCAACGAGCGAAGACCTTTGAAACGGCTTAGTTTGCCAATTTCTTCTGACACTTGGATGGCCAACTCACGTGTTGGTGCCATAATAAGGGCCAAGATTTTTTCGTCTTCACGGTTAATCTTCGAAATGAGGGGGATACCAAAAGCAGCAGTCTTACCTGTACCAGTCTGAGCTTGACCGATCAGATCCGACCCAGTCAATGCTAATGGGATCGACTGTTCCTGTATCGGTGTTGCCTCCTCAAATCCTAACTCTGTGATTGCTTGTAGCACTTTTGGCTCCAAGCCAAATTCTGCGAATGTTTTCAAATTATTCATGCTCCTTCTATACAGTGGACATTCCACATGCTTGTCTGTATTCTTAAGTAGCGGTAAACACATTTATAGGCTGTCCAATCATGCTCTATTTTCTGCATGATATAGCGCTTTTGGGACGAAAAGCCTCCCTAATCATCAGGTACCTTGTTGTACCTGAGCAACTGTAGCTTTACATCCGATGCAATGCAAAAATACCATTGTAACGTTCTACTCAAGAATATCCTATACATTATATCACAAACACATGTGAGAATACCAGTGGGTTCCTTTCTTTTCATTGCTTTCATGTTTTATTTTTTTAAATATATATATAAGGGTGGATTTACTTGTTAAGACAGATTTTGAATTGTTTGGTTGTTTTTTTAGGGGCAGCACTGATCGCCAGTGGATTTAATCTATTTTTAATTCCACACCGTTTACTAAGTGGTGGTGTATCTGGGCTTTCCATGTTAGTGGGTTATTTCACTCCATTAAACATAAGCCTCCTATACTTGCTCTTTAATATTCCTCTGCTGGCTGCAGGCTGGTTCCAGTTAGGCCGGAGATTTATTATTATGAGCATGTTGTCCGTTGTGTTTACAACCTGGTTCTTAACAGTGATTCCCGAGCATCTGGTGGCTACAGATATGCTGCTGTCCTCTGTGTTTGGCGGAGTTCTCGTTGGGATTGGCTGTGGTATCTCCTTCCGTGCAGGAGGTTCTTCCGGAGGTTTTGACATCTTGGGTTCAATTATCACTAAATACCGAGATTTCCCGGTCGGCAATGTAGTAGTAAGTTTAAATGGACTTGTTATCCTGGCGGCCGCTTATCTTGACCAGAACTGGAATTTAGCACTTTCATCAATGGTATCTATATATGTAACAGGTAAAGTGTTGGATATGATTCATATCAGCCACTTAAAGGTGACTGTATATATTGTAACAAACCGTACAGATGAATTACTGCAACATCTAATAGGCCTTCAACGAGGTGTCACAAAGATTAAAACAGAAGGTGCTTATTCTCACGTTGAAAAGGACATGCTAATGACGGTAACAACCCGCTACGAACTTGCAGAGCTGCAACGTATCATCCGCACGACAGATCCTCAAGCTTTTGTAAATATTGTTGAAACAGTTGGTGTTATGGGTTCCTTCCGGAAAGACAAAATGAGGAAATAAAAATTCCTAGTATTGGAAAATGCACCAACCTCAGAATTATGATATATTATACACACGCAGAACCCTAACAATTTCATAAAGATTGAGATTTACCCCTCTTTTTTCCAAAGCACTTCGTTTTCCGATGAACACTGAATCTATTCAGAACTATCGAAAAAGGAAAGGGTGATTTTTGTGGAAATGGAAACGGTAAAACTGTCAGCAATCGTCATGAGGTGGTATCCTGATATGATGCCGTTTCTCAAACAGGACGAATTAAATTCAGTAATCGTTCTGCGAGACGGGCTAAGTATTCTGGAACCTGCAGATGCCATGGATATTATCCATTACAGCATCTGTGAACATCAGAATTCTGCGTATCTTCAATGAGCAAGCCGCAAGAGAAGTCTTGATAGTTGCCGCCTTGGGTTCGGCCCTGTTGCCGATTTAAGGCGGCATTTACTTTTTTCATACCGTTTCGAATCCATACATCTCGTTTATAAACAACAAAGGCGGTTTTTTATTCCCAATCTGAGCTAATATTGTTACAACACTGTTCTTTTTGGGAGCAACCGTTCCTATATAATTTAGGGGAAAGTACATAAAGGGAGAGAAAAACGAATGAACATCACCTGGGCTCTACTGATGATGGCCTTGGGAAGCGTAGGCGTACAACAGAACCAACATGACGCTGAAGTGGCGATCGCTTTGAAGTCCGCCATAAATCCCCCCATCATTGCACAACAAAACAACAATTCGAATGTAGCAACTCCAGCTCCAAGCGCTTCACCTGAAGCAACAAACTCAGAAAGTATGTTACACACCGATCCACAACCAGACGCACCCAAAGTAAAAGGCATTTATGTTACCGCCTACAGTGCTGGTGGGGAACGAATGGAAAAGCTGCTTACATTGCTTGACCAAACCGAACTTAACTCAATGGTAATAGACATTAAGGACGATGCGGGTTATATCACGTATAAGACCGATAATACCGACCTCCAGAAGCTCGGTAACCCTCAGCCTTTTATTGGAGATATCAATAAGTTAATGGAACGTTTGAAGAAACATGATGTCTATCCTATCGCCCGGATTGTTGTTTTTAAAGACTCCATTCTTGCCAAAAAGAACCCGCAGATGTCTTTTGTTAATACTGACGGCACTGTATGGAAGAATAAGGGCGGCGACAGCTTTGTTAATCCTTATAATGAAGATGTGTGGAAATACAATGTGGATATCGCCAAGGAAGCTGTTAAGCTCGGCTTCAAAGAAATTCAGTTCGACTATGTTCGTTTTCCGGAAGGATTCGAAAAACGTGCTGATACCCTTAAATACACTAAAACCACTGACTCACGCGTAGAAATCGTATCTAATTTTGTTAAATATGCCAAAGCAGAGCTAGCTCCACTTGGTGTCCGTGTGTCCGTAGATATTTTTGGATATGCCGCATCTGCCCCTGCTGAGGGTATCGGCCAGGACTTTGTTAAAATATCCAAGAATGTGGATGTTATCAGTCCAATGGTTTATCCAAGCCACTATTCAACGGGATGGTTTGGCGTGAAAGAGCCCGACTTAGATCCTTACGCTACAATCAAAGGTTCCATGGTTGATACACATAAGAAGCTTGATCCACTGGGCAGCTATAAACCCGTTATTCGACCTTGGATTCAAGACTTTACAGCAAGCTGGCTCGGAAGTGGTCATTATGTGAAATATGGTAAAAAACAGGTGGAAGATCAAATCCGCGCTTTAAAAGATGAGAACGTGGATGAGTTCCTTCTCTGGAACGCCAACAATCGCTATACTGCCGATGTTGATTACGAAAAACAATGAATACAGCCCTTATTATTTATAGCTGATCTGATATATGTATGCTAAAGACCCGGCGTCTGCCGGGTCTTTTAACGGAAACTTATTGAACTATTTAACCTATTCCTTGAAAAATCATAAAGAATGAGGCACAGAATTATGATACAGACCACCTCTTTAAAACAAAAGGCAGGACAATTTTTTCATATTTTATTCCCAATCCTTGTTACACAAATTGCTTTATCCGCGATCACCTTCTTTGATACTAATATGTCCGGTAAATTCGGAACCGTCGATCTGGCAGGAGTTGCGATAGGAACTAGTCTTTGGATTCCAATCCAAACCGGTCTCAGCGGTATTCTTATGGGGATCACACCTATTGTTTCACAGCTCATCGGGAGCAAAAAGGATAAGGATGTTGCCTTTCAAGTCACACAAGGTATTTGGCTGTCACTGATTGTTTCGATCATCGTCTTGCTGATTGGCAGCTTTGCCTTGTCACCTATTCTTAATTTTATGAACTTGGAGTCTGGTGTAAGAGATGTTGCTTTCCGCTTTCTCAGTGCTATTTCGTTCGGAATTATCCCCCTGTTTGGATATACGGTACTTCGTAGCTGTATAGACGCTTTAGGGCAAACACGCGTATCCATGTGTATTACACTAATAGCTTTGCCTGTAAATGTAGGTTTGAACTATTTGCTCATCTTCGGGAACTTCGGATTCCCTCGTCTCGGGGGCGTTGGTGCTGGGGTCGCTTCAGCTATTACCTATTGGGTTATATTTGCCGTTGCTCTACTGTTCATATATCGTTCTCAGGCCTTTGTAAATCTCAGATTATTCCGTAAGTTCTATTTTATATCGTTAAACAGCATTAAAGATTTGCTCAAAATCGGAGTACCCATCGGTTTCTCAATTTTTTTCGAAACAGCTGTCTTTTCCGCTGTAACCTTGTTAATGAGCCGATTTGATACCGTAACAATTGCCGCGCATCAGGCAGCAATCAATTTTGCAACAACACTTTATATGATTCCGCTCAGTATTTGCATCAGCCTTACCATCCTCGTCGGCTTCGAGACCGGGTCTGGCAGACAAAAGGATGCACGCCAATATGCCATAATGGGTATCGGACTGGCGGCAATCCTTTCACTGGCCACAGCTTTATTACTCTTGTTTGCCGGAAATCATGTAGCTGGTCTATATTCAGATGAACCCGATGTCATCTCGTTAATTCAGCATTTCCTGATCTATGCAATCTTTTTTCAAATCTCAGATGCGATTGCTACACCTACTCAAGGTACGCTTCGCGGATATAAGGATGTTAACCCAGCCTTTATCATTTGTTTTATTGCCTATTGGGTAATTGGCTTACCTACAGGTTATGTACTTGCAACTTACACAGATCTAGGAGCATTCGGCTACTGGATTGGTCTTATCACCGGTCTTGCCATCGGTGCGACCCTGCTATTGTCTCGGCTTATCAAAGTTCAACGGCGTTATGCCGCACAATACACACAGGAACAACCACAGAGTTAACGATCCATATTACACAAAAAAGGAACAGTGCGAATCTCGCAGCTGTTCCTTTTTATATATAGGGTCGCTAATTATTGGGAAAGACGGGAAGCCAGCTCGTACAGCTCCAGGTCAAAGCCCTTTTTCGTATTTACAACGAGATCAATATCCGTAAGGGTTAATTCACCTTTGATGATACCACAAGCCTTGTCGGATTCACCTTCGATTAGCTTACGTACGGCAAAATCGCCAAGACGGCTAGCCAAATTCCGGTCTCCAGGAGTTGGTGTTCCACCACGTTGGATATGTCCGAGTACAGTAACACGTGCATCCAGAGAAGCATGACGGTCTTTCAGAGCTTGAGCCACATCTTCACCTTTGCCAACGCCTTCGGCAACAATTACGATACTGTGACGTTTACCTCTGATAAAATTATCGCGCATCCGGTCAGCAACTTCATTCAAATCATACGGCATTTCCGGCACAAGAATTGTTTCTGCTCCGGAAGCCAGTCCAGCATGCAGCGCGATATCGCCACAGTGGCGTCCCATAACCTCTACAATCGAAGAACGTTCATGGGAGGACATAGTGTCACGCAACTTGTTAATAGCGTCTACAACAACGCCAACCGCTGTATCAAACCCGATAGTGTAGTCTGTGAAGGAGATATCGTTATCAATCGTACCTGGCAAAGCCATAGTCTTGATACCGAGTTTACTTAATTTGTTAGCTCCTTTATAGGAACCATCTCCACCGATAACTACTAGACCATCGATACCCAGTTCATTAAGGATATCCGCGCCTTTTTGCTGTCCCTCCGGTTTCGTGAACTCCAGACATCTTGCAGACTGCAGAACAGTACCGCCACGTTGAATAATATCTCCTACACTGCGAAGATCCATTGGGAAGATATCGCGATTCAGCAGACCTTGATAACCACGTTGCACCCCAAATACCTCAATACCGAAATAAAGTGCGCTTCTTACAACCGCACGAACAGCGGCGTTCATTCCCTGTGAATCTCCACCACTAGTCAATACTGCGATTTTTTGAATTTTAGACATTCTGTTGTTCCTCCTTAAAATTGTGCGAAGCCTGATACTTCTTATAAAAATAACTTCGCGACATGGTTACAAAAAGCGTTTGCGTATCCAACGGCTGTTAGCGAAGAAGAACAGTCTTGTAAGCGGACTGCCTTTCATCAGGCTTTTAGATACAGAGCGAACTTCCCGCTGTTCGCTAACTTTCGGATCAGATAAATAAAGTGCCAGCAATCCCTCAATCACCATACGATGCATCGAAGACTCTGGAAGATTACGAACATCCTTACGGGCCCACTCAACCATTGCAGCGATCCGACTCAGCATGGTATCCGTGTCATCATAATAATTGCAGAAATTAAGATCACCGCCTGCTCGGTCCTCTTCCTGATCAATCAGATAATCCAGCATAATGTGCAGACCACATACATGCGGAAAATACGCGGCTCGAATCGAAGCCGCAGAAGCTTGGTTCAGCTTCGGATCACATGCGGATAGAAATAACATAAATACACCTAGCGTTGATCCCGTTGCAGCCGAAAATTCATTCCATTGCAGATGTGGTGCTCGACTGCCCTGTTCCTCCCACCACTCCTTCAGGGCTGTTTCCCTGAGTTCCGGGCGGATGTGCTTATACACTTGTAAATCTGTATAGAGCACAGCCAGTTCTCGAATCTCCGCTGCAGCAGCGGAATAACCTGGCAACAAAGAAATCATCTCTTGGCATTTGCGAACCAGCCTGTACAAATATCCGCCGTCATTCTGTTCACTTCGAAGCGCATAATAATTACCTGGCTCAGCATTTGGATCAATAGCATCCAGCATAGATTGATGCAGCAGCCTGAAATCTGCAGGATCAAGCGAAGTACTGCGATCACATAAGTTGTCCAGATAATCACTGATAGTTTGATAAGCAACAATTAGCGGAATCAGTATATGTTTCATCGATAAATTGCCGGCGGCATAAATACCACCGCCTATGCAATGAAACTCTTTAGTTTCAATGCTGGCAAGTGCTTGCTTCCGGAGCTCGGGATCGGGAATCCCGTTCGCATCTTGGCGCCAGAAATGGAGACATTCTCTCACTTCCGGCAGCACGTACTTATAGACCCTGTTCATAAGTCCCAGTGGACCACGCGGGCTAAGGTAACGGCCTTGCTCTAATTCACTCAATGACAGTGCCTCCACATTGTTGTCTCCTTATCCAAATCACCACTTATTATAATATGATCAGGCGTATTTGTACAAACAACAAAATCACTTTCGTAAAATCATGAAAGATTCAGAAATACAGCAGTTTTTAAAAACATCTCCTCATTGCTTTATGCTATACTAGGCATATTTCAATTTCGGAGGAGTGCAATCCATGTTTTCAAAACGGACCGGCAGCCTTTACAGCGATCAAAACTGGCTGCGTTCCTTTCTCTTTACCATATATGGTACCAGCGTCCTTGTAGTATCATACTTTCCTTTATTCTACACACATTTAGGGTTTAGCAGTTCTCAGATAGGCTACTTGTATTCCCTCGGCCCCCTTATCTCCATCCTATCCAATCTATTCTGGAGTATGATAAGCGATAATTTAGGCACCATTCGAAAGATCATGTTCATATTACTTGCGGGTCAATTAGTAACTGGTCTTCTATTAGCCAGAGCGACGGAATTTTCATCTGTCATGCTTATTTTGTCCTTCTTCTACTTCTTCTATTACCCAGTTTTTCCGCTTGCCGATACAATGGCTATCAAAGTTGCCGAAAGACACGGACGGAACTTCATTACCATTCGCGTTTTTGGCTCCTTAGGCTATTCTTTCTTTGCTCTAACCGTTGGCTATGCATTAAGAGCATTGGGCTCTACTTGGAGCTTGACCCTATGTATCATCATCATTATTGCTGCACTTTTAATTACCCTAGGACTTAAGGATGTTAAAAAACCTGCTGTTATAGAAACAACGAATCAAGATAAGGACACAGCTGAAGCTGATAATAGCAAAAATGGACTTAAAGATATATTGTTGCAAAAAGAGGTGCTGTGGTTCTTCGGCTGTGTGTTTGTACTCGCGTTAGGCCATAGAATGAACGAAGCCTTTCTGACGATCAGTCTAAAACAACTAGGCGCTGGTGAGGAAATCATTGGCTGGGCACTGCTCGCGTCAGCTCTTAGTGAGATCCCTGTATTATTTATCCTCAGCAGATACGGCGACAAATTCAAAGAATTGCCCTTGCTGGCCTTGGGGAGTCTGATGTATGCTCTGCGTTTTCTTTTGATGTCCCTAGCGGATCATCCGGGCTCAATGATTGCCATTCAAGCCATGCACAGTATATCATTTGGTGTTTTTTATGTAACATCTGTCCGTTATATCACCCGGATTATTCCGGATCGCCTTCGGGCAACAGGTCTTGCCATTTTCACCGTCGTTTGGTCAAGTGCGTCTGGGCTGCTTAGCGGTACCTTTGGCGGCATTATTTATCAAGAGGCGGGGCGTTATATTTTTTATATAGTGGCTACGGGTTTCAGCTTACTCGCTTTTGCAGGGTTTCTGGGACAGCATTTATTGAAATCCAACCTGGATCCGATCAATCATTTCAGAAAAAAGAACAAAAAAGCCTCCCTATAATTAGGGTTGGTATTATTTCATAATACAAAAAGGTCGTTGCACTCCCCTTCACTGGAGTGCAACGACCTTTTTCATTTTGGATAACTTCTATAGTGGGCGTAAAAAAACACAGTTCCCGAAAGAACTGTGTTCTGTAAGTTGGTAACCACTCTTGCAAGGGCTTGCCAAGTAAATTATATATTTGTAGCAGACAGCTTAACTGTCCTGCTGTTTCTTATAATTTTACTACGTTTTCAGCTTGCGGTCCGCGACTACCATCAGTGATGTCGAATTCTACTTCTTGACCTTCGTCCAAAGTCTTGAATCCTTCACCTTGAATTGCTGAGAAGTGTACGAATACATCTTCGCCGCCTTCTACTTGAAGAAAACCATAACCTTTTTCTGCGTTAAACCATTTTACTGTACCTTTCAATTGAACAACCTCCTAAAAATAACCGCCATATATGGCGTATAACTATAGTATACTGCAATCTTCTGTTCAAATCAATCAAACCCAACCCTTAATATATGATTTAATTTGCTTTTCCCTTCTCCAGTGCGTTATCATTGAGCCAAAAGCCAAAAATCGCCAGGGTGGTAATGATAATGATCAAAAAACATGAAATATACAAAACAGACAAATGGAATATGATGACGGTAGAAGTTCAAGGCCGCTACATTGTACTCCGCGAAATTTCCGATCAATGGGGAGAAGAAACACATACCTTCCTGAGTCGTCCAGCGATGATGCAATGGGTGAATAACCGCTTCAACAAAGAATCTTATAAAGACAATGAAGAAGAGTACAAAAACATCATTGCAGCTTTCAAACAGGTATAACAGGAAATGAATAACGAAAATCTCACGATTTATGTTGTCCTAGTCCTCTGTCTAGGCGCAGTATTAATTATGACCAAGGATCGTGTCCCGCCGAAATTAAAGCGGGGCATGGCCATGGCTGCGGTCGTAATGATTCTGTTTGCTTTCATCTTTGTTATTTATAGCTTGTTGGCATAACTACCATATAAAGAAGACTAAATATTAATAATCAGGACTTAGCAGGACATAATAAGCTGACTCTACTTTTCAAAGAGGAGGACGTCATGCCTATTACACTCAAGTCCATCCCTCTTCTACTTGTGCTCAGCTTGCTACCGGGTGAAATATCATCCACAGTATTGCCGAGGGAGATTATGCCTACTACATCTCATCATTCTAGGAGGGTTTCTATGGAACAATTATTGAAGAGAAGTGAAGTACCTGCTGAGAATCGTTGGAAGCTTGAAGATATATTTGCCTCTCAGAAGGATTGGGATGCAGAATATGCTGAAGCTAAATCACTGATCAAAAAAGCTGCTGATTTCCAAGGTAAACTTGATTCCGCAGAAGCTGTGAAACAATGTTTTGAGCTGGATGACAAGCTGTCCGTCTCCACTGAGCGACTCTTTGTCTATGCTCATATGCGTCAGGATGAAGACACTGCTAATCCTGAATATCAAGCTTTGTCCTCCAAAGCGAAGAAGCTTGGGATCGAAGCAGGCGAAGCCTTTTCTTTTGTAACCCCAGAAATCTTGGCACTGCCTATTGAGAAGCTGGATCAATTTATTGCTGATCCTGAACTGTCCGCTTACACCTTCACTTTAAAAGAGATGAAACGTGAGAAAGCGCATGTATTGTCCAAGGCTGAGGAAGCTCTGCTTGCCCAAGTTGGAAACCTAGCACAAGCGCCTCAGAACATTTTTAGTATGCTGAACAACGCAGATCTGAAATTCCCTAAGATTAAAGATGAAGATGGCAAAGAGGTCGAGCTGACTCACGGCAACTATATCAAGTTCTTGGAAAGCTCCGATCGCGAGGTTCGCCGAAATGCTTTTAAAGCAGTCTATGACACCTATCGTAAGCAAAAAAACACCATCGCAGCAACGCTTAGCGCCAATGTGAACAAAAACGTCTTTTTCTCACACGTCCGCAAGTATCCATCTGTAATGGAAATGTCTCTTTACGGTGATAACATTCCAAAAGAGGTATATACCAACCTGATCGATACGATTCATGAGAGTCTTCCTTTAATGCACCGTTACATGAAGTTGCGTCAAAAGCTGCTTGGTGTGGATGAGTTACATATGTATGACCTATTTGCACCACTAGTAGATGAATATAAGCTAGATATCACGTACGAAGAAGCGAAGAAAATTACCAAAGAAGGCCTCAAACCGCTGGGTGAAGATTATCTGAATGTGCTGCAAAAAGGCTACGACAATGGCTGGATTGATGTCTATGAGAACGAGAATAAACGCTCTGGAGCTTACAGCTGGGGCCCTTATGGCACACACCCATACGTCCTGCTGAACCATAACGATAATCTGAACAGTATGTTTACTCTGGCACATGAGATGGGTCATGCTCTACACTCTTATTTTTCAGACAACGCTCTGAACTATCGGGATGCACAGTATACCATTTTCCTTGCAGAGGTTGCCTCGACTACCAATGAAGCTTTGCTTATGGATTATCTACTCAAAAAGTCTACAGATCCTAAGGAAAAAATGTATCTGCTCACCTACTATGCCGATCAGTTCCGGACAACGATTTTCCGGCAAACGATGTTCGCAGAATTCGAAAAGATCATTCATCAGCGTGTTGAAGAGGGCGATTCGCTTACCCCACAAGATCTTTCGAGTATCTACTACGACCTGAATGTCAAATACTACGGCAAAGAAATGGTTGTAGATCAGGATATCGAGATGGAATGGGCACGAATTCCGCATTTCTATAACAGCTTCTATGTTTACAAATATGCAACAGGCTTCTCGGCAGCGACTAGCTTTGCCAAACAAATCCTTGAAGAAGGCAAACCGGCGGTAGATCGTTACCTCGGCTTCCTGAAGAGCGGTGGCAGTGATTACTCCATCAATATTTTGTCAAAAGCAGGCGTTGACATGTCGTCTCCTGAGCCGATTCGCGAAGCGATGAGTGTGTTCGAAAGTGTTATCGCGCAAATGGAACAGTTGACCAAATAAGGCAGAGAGCTTAGTATTACATTAATCCCTTGCCCTATCTGGGCAGGGGATTTTATATTGTTATATCCCCCTGAGGAGGAAGAATTCAATGAGAATTCAATGGTCACTAATTGCGGGTCTAATCTTCGCGCTGCTAACCGCCATATTCGCAGTCATCAACGTTGATCCCGTTCAAGTCAATTTCGGTTTTGATGTGGTTAATATACCACTTATACTCGTTATTCTTGGCTGCGCGTTAATTGGCGGAATCATCGTGGGCTCTTACGGCATTTTTCGTCAATACAAACTACAAAAGCAAATTAAAAGCTTAACTGCTGAGCTTACCAAGCTTCGTGATGCCGACACTTCACTGGATTCTTTTAACACAGACAATGATGGCTTAACAGGAGGGCTTAACTAATGATTACCATTCAACCTAATGAAGACTACATACTTTCCATCCTAAAAAAATTACTCGATACCCCCAGCCCAAGCGGTTTCACTGCACAGGTAATGACACTAGTTGCTGAAGAAGCAGCTGCGCTGAACATACCTTTAAGCTGGAATGAAAAAGGCGGCGTAATTCTTAACGTCCCGGGCCTAGATCCCTCTCGTACTATTGGCATCAGCGCTCACGTGGATACACTTGGTGCCATGGTACGCTCGATTAAAGCTAACGGTACACTGCGACTGACCTCAGTAGGCGGCTTCGCCATGCACAGCATTGAGAATGAATATTGCACGATCCATACCCGCAGCGGCAAAACTTATACAGGAACCATCTTAACCAGCCATCCATCTGTTCACGTATATCCAGACGCTCGTGACTTCAAACGATCAGAGGAGAACATGGAAGTACGTATTGATGAGCTGGTATCTTCTAAAGAAGACGTACTCAAGCTTGGCATTTCCGTCGGAGATTTCATTTCTTTCGATGCACGTGCAGTGATTACGCCTAGCGGCTACATTAAATCCCGTCATTTAGACGACAAGGCAAGCGTGGCTGCCCTTCTTGGATTACTGGAAAGTATTAAACGTGAAGGCTGGAAACCTCTCCACAACCTTTCTTTCCTCATCTCTAACTACGAGGAAGTGGGACATGGTACAGCTTGGATTCCTGGTGAAATCAATGAAATGATTGCCGTCGATATGGGCGCCATGGGTGATGATCTCAGCTGTAAAGAAACCGATGTATCCATCTGTGCAAAAGACTCTTCCGGCCCTTACGATTATGTTATGACAGGCCGTTTGATTGAACTGGCAGAGGCACTCGCAATTCCTTATGCCGTTGATATTTATCCTATGTACGGCTCCGATGCTTCCGCAGCGCTCAGAGGCGGAAACAATATCCGTGCAGCATTGATTGGCCCAGGTGTACATGCCTCCCACTCCATGGAACGTACGCATAAGCAAGCTGTAGTGAACACTGCTAAGCTTCTCGCTGCTTATGTGGGTACAAACTGAGGCTAGCTCTGGCAAGCTAAAACAGCTCTGGAGGCGCAGACAGAGACTTATCGTCTCACTCCTGGTGTTATTGATAGCGGGGTTAGCGCTATCGTTGTTTCTGGTATTTAGAAATCACAAGGAAGATCCCTTTAAAGGTCTTCCTCACGCCTATAGCTTTTTGGAAACAGTGAGTGCAGATAATGTGCAGCTCTATATGATGTCACTTTCACCTGAAGATATTAAGCTCAGGGCCGCGGGTGTCCCTTTACGGCAAGTTAATGCATATGGGATTAACGGTGGTTTTTTCTATCAAGATGCGCTTTTATCCATGGCTATCATGAATGATACTCCAGTCAACGGGGCCCAGAAGGGTTATGGGTCTGGCTGGTTCAATGCTAAATACGCACGTGGAACTCTTGTCTGGGATGGTGCCAGCCGTAGCTTCTCCGTACAGGTTGTCTCTTCTGGAGAAGAATTGAAGATTACTGATCGCCAGCATTATTTTGCGCAAGGTGGCATTAGTATGAATCTGGGACACGAAGACTTATGGGAAGCGGCAGTAGCTGAAGAGCATCTTCCTTACGCTGATGAGAAACGCCTGCGTTCAGGCATGGTGTATGACAACACAGCAAAGCTCTGGCTGATTGTTACCCCAACGCTCTCAACAGCGGCAGATTTCCGCTCAGCGATCCTCCAGACAGTTCCTGCCAAGGGTCTGGAGGGTATCTTCTTGGACGGAGATGGCTCTTCCCAGATGAATGCGAAGGAAATCATTGTACCCGGCGATTCTCGGTCTGTAGTGCAAATGATTGCTGTGGACGGAACGAAATAAAAGAGTAGAAAAATAAAAGAGTAGAATTCTCCAATTAATGGAGGACCCTACTCTTTTTTTTGTTTATTGGTGGTTCGCTTGTTCTTCAACAGACACTGCCGGAATTTTCGGGGGTCAACCCCTTCGGTGGGTGCTTATGGACCCAGATGACGTTATTCGCAAATTATTAGCCTTTGGAGCATTGTTTCGGACCCAAGCGACGTTATTCACGCTAAAAAGGAACGTATTGGGCGCTTTTAGAGTCAATAGCGACTGTGGTGTCCGTTAACATTCCAAATGTGCAATAATGCTGCGTTTAAGGTCAGTGGTGTCCGGATAGTACTTCGTAAGTATTAATGTGATCTAAAAGCTAGCATCAATCCCAGACTTGCTCCAGCTTATCTGAATAATAAGAAATGGCCTTACTGTAACTTCTTATCCCTTCATCCGCAGAGGTTTCTGCCAACAGCTTAAGCAGCAGCTCCATCGCTTGACTATGCTCTCCAAGATTGTGCAAGGTCATGGCTAGGAACGCCGGAAATTCCTTATTCTCCGGGTACTCCTGAACAGCCTGCATCAGAAGACCTTTTGACTTCTCGTATTCTCCGAGTGTCCGGTAGGTGCTGCCCAGTCCCAATAGAGCGCCAACTCTCTGCTCAGAGGGTAACCCTAACGCCAAGCTTTTCTCATAAAAGGGTACTGCCGCCCGCTCCAAACCCAGCACATCATGCGTCCAGGCCAATTGATATAGAAGTTCAGCGTCCCCAGCATTCTGCTCATATAGCTCAAACAGCATCATTTTGGCTTCTTCCGCTTTACCAGCGTTGCGTAGGGCTACGGCAGCTTTAAGTTTATCTTCCACACAGAGCCCTCCCCTATTTTCTTTCAAAGCCATCCAACGGGTTTAAGCCTTACCAGCGATTTTCTCCGCAAGCTCGTTCAGATAGGTCCAGCGTTCCATAAGACGCTCCAGCTCTGCTTCGGCTAGGCGTTGCTCCTCTACTAGCTCCTGCAGCCTTCCAGAGTCAGCAAAAGCCGCCTCCATCTGTACACTAATATCCGTCAAACGTTGCTCTGCAAGCTCAATTTGCTCATCAATGCCCTCATATTCACGCTGTTCCTTGAAGCTGAATTTGAGTTTTGTTTTGGGAGCCGTTGAAGCAGCAGAGTTGCTGCCAGTGTCCGCGGCCTCTTTTCGCTTTGAGCTTCCATCTTCTTTGTTCGATTCTCCAATGCGTGGCGGTACATTTTTGGCCAGCCATTCTTCATATTCCGTATAATCGCCCACATGAATCCGGATATCGCCATTTTCAAAAGCAATCAGCTTATCTATCGTACGGTCCAAGAAATAACGGTCATGGGATACGGTAAAGACGACACCCGGAAATTCATCCAGATAATCTTCCAATACAGCCAATGTGCCGATATCCAAATCGTTCGTAGGTTCATCCAAAAGCAATACGTTAGGTGCTCCCATCAATACACGAAGCAGATACAAGCGTCTTTTTTCGCCACCGGACAGCTTCGAGATCGGTGTCCACTGCATCGCAGGAGGGAACAAGAAGCGTTCCAGCATTTGACCAGCCGTAATCACACTACCGTCTGCTGTCCGTATCACTTCTGCTTCTTCCTTCACGTATTCAATGGCACGCATACTGTCATCCATATCCTGATGCTCTTGTGTAAAGTAACCAAGCTTAACCGTAGCGCCAAGCTGAACTTCACCTTTATCGGGTTGCAGCTGACCTGCAATCATATTTAAGAGTGTTGATTTGCCGCTGCCGTTCGGGCCGACGATGCCCACTCTATCCTGGGGTACAGCGATATAGCTGAGATCTTTGATTAGCTGACGACCATCCAACGCTTTCGACAGGTCATTAATTTCAATGATCTTGCGACCTAAACGTGTAGAAGCCACAGAAATATCCAATGAACCGTTCGAGCTGCTTCCTGTACTCTCTTTCAGCTTTTCGAAGCGGTCGATTCTTGCCTTCTGTTTTGTTGAACGGGCTTTGGCACCGCGACGAATCCAAGCCAGCTCTGTACGCAGCAGGTTCTTACGCTTCTGTTCGGCAGAGGCTTCTCGTTCTTCGCGATCGGCTTTAAGCTCTAGAAACCGTGAATAGTTAGCTTCATAACGATAAAGCTGGCCACCATCTAGCTCTAGCATGACACTAGCCACACGCTCCAGGAAGTAACGATCATGCGTCACCATCAAAAGAGCGCCGCGCCGTTTCTGCAAATATTGCTCCAGCCAAGCCACGGAATCCGTATCAATATGGTTGGTAGGCTCATCAAGAATCAGCAGTTCAGAGGGGGTAATCAGTGCAGCTGCCAGAGCCACACGTTTACGTTGTCCACCAGAAAGTGTGTCCATTAGCGCATCAAACTTTAAGATGCCTAGCTTGGTAAGCACGCTTTTGGCTTCACTCTCCAAATGCCATGTTCCCGCAGCGTCGATCGCCTGCCCAATCTTTACTAGTTTTCCTTCCAGTTCAGCATTACCAGGCTGCTGTTCAAGCAGAGACATAGTCTCCATATACTCACGCATGGTAGCAAGGTCTGGATCATCCCCGGCGAACACTTGCTGCAAAACTGTATTCATAGGATCGTAAGGAGGATTCTGCGCCAAATATTGTACTCTTACATTATTCCCGATGGCAATTTGCCCACCATCCGGAGTATCCAGACCGGCAATAATCCGTAAAAATGTTGATTTACCCGTTCCATTCACACCGATCAAGCCAATTTTATCCCGATCGTCCATACCAAATGAAGCGTCGCTAAAGAGTACTTTCTCGCCATAACTCTTGGAAAGATGTTCCACGGTCATAATATTCATGCTATTTCCTCGCTTGCCTTATATTTTCATAAAACCGGCCGCATCTAACCTATGCTATTTATCCGGTCTATCATCCTATCCAAAATTCAGGTGATCATGGCCCCTCTAATAAAAAGACCAGCAGCGAAATCAGCGCGTTTATACGCGTCCTCCTCCGTAAAAGACGGATCAAATAAGATATCCATCTTCAAACGATCCAACATCCCTATGTAGGACTGTGCCATAAGCTCAGGCTCGGATGCTCCACCTTCTAATAATACCTTGACCACATCTTGCATGTATTGCTCCATAAATTGTGTCATATACGCCACTAATTCAGGATTATTGTTAGGGGCACGGAAAAAGAGCTTCGTATGCCGCTTGCGTTCATAATAATAATTCAGGTGATGTTTAGCAATGATCGACAGTTTACCGGCCAAAGCATCACTAGCCTTCAGCCTTTCCTGTAATTGCAGGAGAAATCCCTCACAATCGCGGCGCGTCACTGCCATGAATAAATCTTCCTTGCTCTTGAAGTATAAATAAACGGTGCCCTTTGCTATCCCGGCTTGCTCCGCCACTTCCGACATCTTCGTTTCGTAAAATCCACCTGAACCGAAGAGCTCGTATGCGGCATCCAGAATAGCAGTATGTTTTTGATTGGATGCGCTACTCATCGGTCCCTCCCTAAACTGTGCCGTTCAAAGCTTAAATTCAAATGCTAAATGATCATGCTCAGCAGTAAGGCAGCTGCACCGCCGAGGATAGAGCTGATGGCATTGACTGCATCATTGCTCATCCACTTCCAGCCTCTTGCGTGTACAGCTGGAGCCCCACAATGCTGTGAGCCTTCCACTTCGCGGCCGCATACGGTACAGCGGTTCATCTGCTGCACGGTTGCACCAAGGATAGAGTCGGCAAAGGCGCCGACTAGTCCTCCGGCAAGTCCTGCTAGGGTAAGCAGCACGAAAGAGTGATCCGGCATGCCGGATATCATTCGCAGCAGCCAAGCTGACGCACCGATGAGTGCGCCTCCTGCTGCTGCCGCCAGCGTACCCAAGCTGGATACACCTCCCGAAGCTCCGGCAGCAAGAACTTTACCCGTAAGGACAGAACGAGGCGGTTTCTTGCTCAGTGTTCCGATCTCCGTAGCCCATGTATCCGAGGTTACTGTAGCCATTACACCAATAAATAGGAACCCCCACAGCTCATGCGGGAAGATCGCATTCAGGAGAACCAGAACCATGCCAAGTCCACCGTTAGCAAAGACCTGCCCGGCATCGCGGCGGCCCGTCTTAGCATACGTCAGCTCTAATTCTGCTTTATTATCATGATGAAGTTTGGACAGCAGGCTTGAAGTGATGAAGAAGATCAGCAATATCCCAAACCAAAAAGCATTTCCGGCACCAAAATAAATAGTGCCCATCACTACCGCGGCAATCATGCCAGAGAGACTTAAAGACTGCTTCCAATATGCCGCTCCCGCAACAATCAAAGCGCCTAAAGCGCCAATAACCCACTGCATAGATTCATCTCCAACAGATCTATTAACCGATCAGGCAAGTCCCCATCAGCTTGTCGCCCCAGTACAGCTCGAAAGCGTCTCCAGCTACAGTAGGACCCACGCCTGCCGGAGTACCTGTAAATATCACATCGTCTTTCCCTAACCCGTAGCGCTCGGCGATAAAATCAACAATTTTTTGAAGTGAAAAAATCATGTTTTTAACATTGCCGCGTTGTACTTCCACCCCATTTTTCACCACTGTAAAATCAGTTCCCTCCAGCTCTTCCTTATCTGGAAACGCTATGTAAGGGGTGAGTGGTGCGGCATTTTTAAAGCCTTTAGCTGGCGTCCATGGCAAACCTTTCTTCTGCAGATCATTATGCACATCACGCAGCGTGAAATCCAGTCCCAGTGCCATTACATCTACCAGATCCTCCACGCTCATGCCTGGTGTATAATCACGTGCAATACGCAGTACAAGTTCCCCTTCATAATGAATCTGACCCGCATCCTTTGGCAGCTTAATTACTGCTTTATCGAGGGAAACAGCCGCATGTGAGGGCTTCATGAAAATGAGCGGCTCCACTGGCACATTGTTACCCAATTCCTCCGCGTGTAGCTTGTAGTTGCGTCCAACACAATAAAGATTATTAACAGCAGCGCACATAAACAGTCAGCTCTCTTTCCCATCGATTTGGATTATTTATACCTTCAGAAAGGTGTCGCCCCATATATCCGGGCGGTTTGTACAGATCATTATATCAGAATGCATGTCGGCTAAGCGACGCATCTCTTTCGCTTTGTTCACAGTCCAAGCCATAATTTCCACCCCTCGCTCGGACAAAAGCTTGGCCAGTCTAGGATTCAGACGCGAGAAGCTAATCGAAAGTAAAGAGCAATCCAGTTCATGCAGCCTGCGTGCAGGATTGCCAAATCTGGAATCAAAGATCAATCCGGTGCGAAAACGGGGATCAATTTCCTTGACTTTTTTTAATGCTCCAGTATCAAAAGAGGTCAAGATCACGTCGTCCCGCATACCTTTTGCAGAAATAAGATCCGTCACCGTCTTCTCAATGCCAGGATACATATCTCCCACTGTTTTCAGTTCAATATTCAGACGCAATCTTCCGGAGGCTAGTGACAGCACCTCTTCCAAAGAAGGCACCCGCTCGCCCTGAAAAGAACGCCCTTTCCAGCTCCCCGCATCCAGACGCCGGATATATTCCCAGTCCATGTTCTTCACCTTGCCATGACCATTGGTCGTCCGGTCCAACGTATAATCATGAATGACAACAGGAACGCCGTCTTTGGAGAGCTGGACATCAATTTCCATCCAGTGCACATAGGGCATGGCAATCGCCATCCGAATGGCTGCCAATGTATTCTCTGGAGCTTTACCGGAAAACCCTCGATGGGCTACACACAAATTGTTCATCATAAGGACCTCCCAGGAACCCTATTTGGTAACTTGAGTGACTTTACCGTCGCTGCCGATCTTTACCCGTCCTGCGGATAGAGCTTCTACTCTTTTTAACAAAAGTTGTCCATCCACTGCGTTCATCGGCACAGGCTGTGCTAGCTCGGCTTTCATAGGCTTCAGCTTTAGGGAACATTGACCTTTTACACTACATTCCGCCTGAAAAACCGCAGTTTCCCAAGTGGCAGGCACTGTAGATCTCGTAAAAATAAAATTCCCGGTGCTGTAGGCAATCCATTTGCCCTTATATGGCTCCACGCCTTGTAGCACGTGTGGATGGCCGCCAATGACAAGATCGGCTCCTGCATCGATAAAGCTATGGCCCAGCGACTGTTGCGTTTTATCATATTGTTCTACCCGTTCTTTACCCCAATGGACAACTACGACCACCAAATCGGCTTTCTTTTTGGCTGCAGCAATAGCCTTCAGTCCTTCTGCACTATCGTATACGGAGGCAAGTCCCGGCTTATTTTTCCCTGCCATCCAATCCGACGCAGGAATCACCCGGGTGAATCCCAGCAAAGCGATCATAATGCCCTTACGTTCAAAATATTGCGCCGAATATGCTTCTTTACTGTTAAGCCCCGCACCCACATAAGGAATTCCTCTTTCAGCAAGGTGGTTAAGGGTATCCCGCAAGCCTTGCTCTCCTTGATCAAGCGTGTGATTATTCGCCATATTTACTGCGTCCACACCAGCTGACTTAAGCGCATCCAGAGCGAGTGGTGATCCTTTGAATACAAATTGCTTATTAGTGGCACTTACGCCCCCTGTGGTCACTGGAGTTTCCAGATTCAAGATCGTAAGATCATCTTTCTTGAACAGACCCTCCAATGCGGCATACGAATAATCATAACCTTTCTTCTCCAGCAGTTCTCCAGCTTTCCCGGAAAATATAACATCTCCACCAAAATTCAAAGTCACCGTCTTACCAGACGCGTCATCATCTGACGGCAGACCAGACACTGGATCATTATTTGCTGCTTCCGAGCTGTCCTCATCCTTCGCAGGGGTTGCTGTCGCTTCAGGAGCTTGTGTTTCAATGATCTCTTCGGGCTCCTCCTGCGGTGTAGGCGTTGGCTCTGGAGTTGCCGTAGGAGAAGGGCTTGGCGTCTCTGTAGCTTCAGGCGTTGCAACTGCAACCACCGGAGGTGCTGTCTGAGGCTGATCACTACTCTCCGGTATAGGCGTAGCTGTCGCTTCTGCAACCGGAGGCGGTGAGGCGCTTTTCTTGTCAGGGTCATTCGTAAAGCTATAAGTCAATAACACGGTAATCATCAGAAGAAGACCTGCATTGATCCAAGCCCAGGCCGTTCTGCGCTTGCGTTTGCTCTTATGTTTGTTCTTTTGTCTAGAACGCGATCGCGGCGGATACATGGTTTCTGTGATCTCCTCTACTCTCAAATTGTTTTTATTATAGCATATCTATCACAGCACCCTACAAATAAGAGAGTCGATAGAAATAGAAAATTTTACTAACTAAAGAAAAACAGTGAAGCGCCTCATGCTTCGCTTCACTGTTTTATTTAGTCATCGTACTCACATTTCATTCATTAGCTGTTTAGCAACGCTTTCCGCAATAAGCTTGGACTGCTTGATGCAATCCGGCATTGCTATGCCATTAAATCCGGCGCCAATGACATACACACCAGGAAGCGAAGCTGCTAATTCTTTGCGGAATTCGGTAATATTATCAAGATGTCCTATAGGATACTGCGGCATGGAATGCTCTAAGCGGGTGATTTCCGTAAATATTGGATTCGCAGTAATGCCCATGATCTCTCGCAAATCTTTAAGTACAAGCTCCGTCAAAGCCTCATCAGGCAGCTGAACATTCTGTTCATCATCAGAACGACCCACATAACAGCGTAAGAGCACCTTATCATCAGGAGCCGTATGCGGCCATTTCGTAGATGTCCATGTGCAGGCAGTAATATTTCGCCCTTCTTTACGAGGCACAAAAAAACCCGATCCATCATATTCGTTAACAATATCCTTTTTGTTAAAAGCCATGACTAGATTCGCTACTGAAACATAATCCACCGCTTCCAGCGCTGTAACATCCATATGGGGACGAAGTAAGTCAGCAGCCGAAAAATTAGGTGCAGTGATATATACATCATCCGCAAGCAACCGTTCACCATTCTCCAGCGCTACCTCATAACGAGAAGAGCTCCCCGCAGTCTGTATAGAAACTACGTTAGACTCCGTCCGTTGTTCTACATCATGCAGCTCATAAATCAGACTATGCACGAGACTTTGCAGCCCTTTGCGGAACGTGAGGAAGGTACTCTGTGTAGTACCTTCCTGTGCCTTTTTATTCTTTCGCCCTGTGCGCATTCCACGAATAAGGCTCCCATACTGCTGCTCTAATTCTCCAAATTGCGGAAATGTAGCTTGCAGGCTAATCTTTTGTATATCTCCGCCGTACATGCCAGAAAGGAGCGGCTCAGTTAAATTCTCCAGCACTTCAGATCCTAGACGTCGCGCAATAAGCTCACCAAGCGATTCGTCCTCATCATTACGCCGCGGAGGAAGAATAAAATCCATCATCGCACGTATTTTGCCCCCAAACGAAACTAACCCACTTGATAAAAAAGGTTTCAGTTCGGTAGGGATACCGAGTACAAGACCGGTTGGCAGAGGATTAAGCTTGTCCCGCTGCAAGATATATCGCTTCTTAGCAAGAGGGTTGGAGGATACCAGCTCGTGATCCAATTCCAATTCCTTAGCCAGCTCGCACATCTCCGCCCTTTCCGCTAGAAATGAATCTGGGCCCTTTTCAATCACAAAACCATCGCGATGTAAGGTTTCAATCTTTCCACCGAGGTTTTTCTCTTTCTCAAGCAAGACTATATCAGGCTTAATACCCGCTTCTTTATAAAATTTACGAATATAAAAGGCGGCGCTGAGTCCGCTCAGCCCTCCGCCTATGATAACAATTTTTCTTGTGGGGCCAATCATGATTGAGCGGCCTTCATCTGCTCCAGTCGTTTACGAATTACATCGCTCAATACAGACATATATGCGGGATCACTATTCAGTGAGTCAATCCGCATAAGACGCATATCAAGCTCCGAAGCTACGGCTGTTGCCTCAATATCAAGATCGTACAGTACCTCTAAATGATCGGATACGAATCCGATAGGGGCCACCAATACGTATTCCACCTGTTCTTTACTAAGCTGTTGCAGCGTGTCCAGAATATCCGGACCGAGCCACGGTTCAGCTGTGCGACCAGCACTTTGCCAAGTAAACTGCCAGTTGGTTACGCCTGCCTGAGCTGCAATTGCTTGCGAAGTTTCCAGCAGTTGATCCCGATATGGATCACCCATAGCCAGAATACGTTCTGGAAGACTATGAGCGCTGAATAATACGCGAATCTCATCACGGGTCGCGCCTGCTTCAATATATTGATCCAGCTTCGCCGACACTCTTTGGCTTAACACATCGATCAATTCAGGATGCATATGGTAACTCTCTACAAAACCCATGTCAATCTTGCATGCATCAGCCTTTTCCTGTGCACGCTTGATGTAGCTCCCCACACTCATACTGGAATAGTGTGGCGCCAAAACAATACCCACTGCTTGAGTAATGCCATCCTTCGCCATAGCCTCCACGCCGTCCTCAATAAAGGGACTGGCATGCTTCAAGCCTTGATAGCAGACAAATTCAACATCTGCTCCCGCTTTATCCGCATTTAATGCTGCTTGTAAAGCTTCTACTTGCCGGTCTGTATTCTCCCGCAGTGGGAATACCCCCCCGACAATTGCTTCATAACGGTCGGTTAACTCTTTAAGCTGCTCCGCTGATGGCGGATTCCCCCGTCTAATATGCGTGTAATAAGCCTTAACATCTTCTAGGCTCTTAGGAGTGCCATACGACATGACGAGAACACCTATTTTTACTGTCACGGATTCCGTCCCCTTTACAATTTAATAGCGTGGAACATATAAATTCTTATATTTTTACGAACGTTGCTTAGCCGTTTTTTGTAATACTTCCTGAGAATAAGTGTGAATATACTCCGTCAATTCTCTAAGTTTATCTAATGAAGCCTCCGGGAATAATCCATGGCCCAGATTGAAGATATAACCTGGCTCAAGCACACCTTCATCGATCAGTGCTTTCGCGCGTTCCTTCAAGAGGTCCATCGGAGCTGTAAGCAAATATGGATCAAGATTTCCTTGAATCGCAAATTTATTGCCTGTTCTGCGTCGGCCTTCAGTCAAGCTAACACGCCAATCCAGCCCGATTACGTCTGCTTGAAGCTTCGTAAGACTTGGCAGCAATTCTCCAGAGCTCACACCAGGAAAGTATATTTTCGGTACATCAAGATCAGATAATTCGGAAAAAATACGAGAAACCGTCGGCAGCACATACGTTTCAAAATCGCGTGGAGCAAGCGCACCAACCCAACTGTCGAACAATTGGAAGGCTTTGCCTCCACTCCGTACATGGCTTCGGAGGTAAGTGATAATCATATCGCCCAGCTTGTCCATCAGCATTTCCCAGACACGGGGTTCACTGTACATTAGCTCTTTCGTACGGATATACCCCTTGGAAGGTCTACCTTCGATCAAATAGCTGGCAATTGTAAACGGCGCGCCTGCAAAAGTAATCAAAGGAACGTCCAGTTCCTTATCCAAAATAGCAATCGTTTCCAAAATGTGGCTAAGATCACCCTCTACATCAATCGGTTTTAGTCTCTCCACATCAGCTGCACTACGGATCGGATTCTCAATTACTGGACCGATATCCTTAACGATATCGAATTTCACTCCGATTGAAGCAACTGGATTCATAATGTCGGAATACAAAATGGCCGCATCCACACCCAGCTTGCGAACGGGCATCATGGTTATTTCCGCTGCCAGCTCAGGCTGCTTGCAGATTTCAAGCAATGAATACTTTTCCTTGATTTTACGGTACTCGGGATCATAACGGCCGGCCTGCCGCATGTACCATACGGGAACGTGCTCCGTGTCCTGCTTTCTACAGGCGCGGATAAAAGTGTCATTGTAGGTCATGATAAGATCTCCATTATATTTTATTAGATTTTTTTAATCGGCATATCTACTATTATGCCCTTTTTAAAAGCTTGTAACAACTAATACGAAGAGTTTGGAATGACAATCCTATGACATTACTATGACATGTGTTGCACACATTAAGCTGCAAAAAATGATATACTGATAAAATGGCATTTTTTCCGTGAATCATATATTCTCTGAAATTCTTTGAAAGGATGTGAAAGCACTATGAAGAAATGGGAGACCTGGAAGGTCAACCTCTTAGTGCTTTGGTTCGGGCAATTTTTGGTGAATGCTGGAATGACAATGATTA
This sequence comes from Paenibacillus sp. FSL R5-0636, assembly GCF_037974255.1. NCBI lineage: Bacteria > Bacillati > Bacillota > Bacilli > Caryophanales > Paenibacillaceae > Paenibacillus > Paenibacillus sp. FSL R5-0636. The sequence goes on along the minus strand of NZ_CP150232.1, from coordinate 2,369,196 downwards.
CACCCTTCCTGACCTTGTACCTTGCGAAGGATCTTGGTGTCCAGGGTGAACATGAAATTGGAATCTGGGCGGGACTTATTTTTGCCGCAAACTTCTTAACCTCTTTCATATTCCAGCCATTATGGGGCAAGCTTGCAGACAAGTATGGCCGTAAGATCATGTTGCTGCGTTCCAGCTTTGGGATGGCTATTGTCATGGTATTAATGGGCTTCGCACAATCCCCTTTACAGCTGCTCCTGCTCCGTCTCTTAAACGGTACAATCTCTGGCTTCAATCCCGCCTCCATCGCACTGGTGTCAGGTACTACCCCCAAAGAACGTATGGGCTTCTCCATGGGATTAATGCAATCAGGATCTGTAGCAGGAACAATTCTAGGGCCACTGATTGGTGGCTTACTTGCCGATTTAATCGGATTTCGGCCGATTTTTTATGTCGTTGGGGCCTTGCTCTTTATCGCCTCTCTCCTGGCATTATTTCTTGTTAAGGAAAAATTCGACCGCGCCGAAGCTGCACAGGAACCGCAGGTTTCTGTACTCGCAGGTTTGAAGGAATTAATCAAAATCCCTCAGCTGCCAGCTCTATTCGGTGTAACCTTTCTGCTGCAATTTGCAATGATTAGTCCTATGGCCTTGTTGCCACTTTATGTAGAAAAATTAAATGGACCCGCCGAGAATATAGCCTTCTTGGCCGGAATGGTCAGTGCCGTTACAGGGATCTCCAATATGCTGGCTTCTCCCTTGCTTGGTAAGCTAAGTGACAAAGTCGGCGCACATCGTATTCTGACCTATGCGTTAATTGGCGCTTCACTATTCCTAATTCCGCAGGCATTCGTAACTAGTGTCTGGCAGCTGATTATAGTCCGTTTCCTAATGGGAGTCTTCATGGGTGGACTGTTGCCCAGCGTTAATGCGCTTATCCGCTCCTATACCCCTGACGGAAAAGAAAGCCGCGCATTCGGCTTCAACAGCAGTACATTGGCGCTAGGCAATATGCTGGGAGCTATCTTGGGCGGCTTTCTATCAGGTTACATCGGAATTGAGGGGCTTTTCATTATATCCGGCTGCTTGCTGCTGGTTAATACGATTTGGGTTCGATTGAAGCTGTACAAAGTAACAACACCGCGGTTATTTCGCTAATCAGCTATTTCACCATCGCTAGCGCCAATCCATCATAGGCAGGCAGACATGTACTGATAAGACGTTCATCCGTGGCGATCATCTCATTGAAGTGGCGCACAGCCAGGATGGCAGGACCATTTCTATCTGTATTTAAGGTCCGTCCACGGAGAAAAATATTATCACCCGCAATGATCGCTCCTGGATTGGCCAGCTTGATGGCATATTCCAAGTAGTTAGTGTAGTTCAACTTATCTGCGTCAATGAAAAAGAAATCGAACCTAGCGCCCTCTGCTTCCAGTGCCTTCAGGCTGTCCATTGCGGGTCCTATTCTATACTCCGTAGTATCGCTGAAGCCTGCCAGCTCTAAATTACGTCGGGCAAGCTCGGCATAGTCGGCTCTCAGCTCTAGCGAAGTCAGTGTGCCACCTTCAGAGAAACCGCGGGACAAGCAAATTCCGCTGTAACCGCCAAGTGCGCCAATTTCCAAAATACGCTTAGAGCGAGACAGTCTAACTAGCATGGTGAGCAGTCTTCCGTACCCCGGCTCGACAGACACCGGCGGCATGCCTGCTTGGACGATTGCTTCTTTTACTTGAAGCAGAATTTCGTCCTCTGTATAAAGTTGTTCACTGTATTCTTCTTGCGTAAGCATAAAGATTCTCCTTTGAGGATCCCCCGTTTGCTCATAGTAAGGGATGACGGGGAACATTTTATGATTTATGGAATGCCGGGCATTGTGAAGTGTCCCACATTCCCCTATACTTGTATGGATGCTTTAAAGGACGACAATGTCGTCTCTTCTTATTGTACTGGCTTTTTGTATTTATCTACAAGTTAAACGGAGTTGAGAGTATTTGAGCAAATTACAATTAATCGCTACTGCCCCTATGGGTTTAGAAGCTGTGGTAGCGCGCGAATTAAACGAACTGGGTTATGAGACCAAGGTCGAGAACGGACGAGTATTATTCAGCGGTGATTACATCGATATCTGTCGCTGTAACTTGTGGCTGCGTACATCTGACCGCGTATTGGTTAAAATGGGCCAATTCCCTGCTAAAACCTTTGACGAGTTATTCGAAGGGGTTAAAGCTTTGCCTTGGGAAGACTGGATTCCAGAGAATGGAGAATTCCCGGTTGAAGGACGGTCCCATAAATCACAACTAACGAGTGTACCCGCTTGCCAAGGGATTGTCAAAAAAGCCATCGTCGAGAAGCTGAAGCTTTCGTATCATACAGACTGGTTCCCGGAGAACGGTCCTCGATATGTGATCGAAGTGATTTTATTAAATGACATCGCTTTGATCACATTAGATACCACAGGACCCGCACTTCACAAACGTGGTTACCGCAGACATGCAACAGAGGCTCCACTGAAGGAAACAATGGCTGCTGCACTAATCCAGCTTAGCCGCTGGAATGGCCATCGGCCGCTGTTCGATCCATGTTGTGGTTCGGGAACACTGTTAATTGAAGCCGCCATGATCGCTTGGAATATTGCACCAGGACTACGCCGCTCATTTCCATCTGAACATTGGCCAGTCATTCCGAAACATCTTTGGGAAGAGGCTCGCGAAGAAGCTTTCGATGCTGTGCGCGACGATTATCCTTTGCAATTAACGGGTACGGACATCGATCCAGAAGCAATTGAAATTGCTGAAGCCGCCGCCAAGAGTGCTGGACTGTCCGGAGAAATCACCTTCAAAGTGATGGCTGCCGCCAAAGCAAGACCTGAAGGAGAATATGGTTGTATCATCACCAACCCTCCGTATGGTGAACGGATCAGTAATGACAAAGAAGTGGAGAAGCTCACCCGCCAGTTTGGTGAAATGATGATATATCTGCCAACATGGTCATTTTTTGCGATTAGCCCTTACAAGGAATTCGAACAATTTTACGGTCGTAAGGCAGACAAACGCCGCAAACTGTATAACGGACGTATCGAGTGTCAATATTATCAATACTTGGGTCCACTTCCACCTAGAAATCCGAAATAATTAGGATCACCATTGGTTTGAATGCAGAACGGACATCTACCTCGTATCGTATGAGGAGGGTGTCCGTTTTTCTCCGAGTATAAGACAGTTTTAGTTTAGCACCCATCCTTTACGCTCTTATATTTCTAAGAGAAACGTTTGTCATCTAAAAAAGACAACAACGTTGTTTCTTCTCGTTTTGTTTATTTTCTGTGCTAGGAGGCTTCAAAATGTCAGATTTTCCATCGAATCGGAGCATTACAACTGTAACAGGTACAATAGCTACTGTGATTCGCTCCCGATATATCGGTTATCTCTTTTTTCTTGGCATCATGCTGGCCAAGTTATTATTTCTGCATAGTGGGCTGCATGCTCCCAATATAGATATGAACCGGCAGGACAAATGGATTGCTGTAGGTTCAGTCATGTTATTGTCTTTTTGGACCCTGTGGCTTCCCCGCCGGGGACAGACGATAACGTTGTTAAGTATAAACTTGCTTCTGACGCTGCTTATTTATTCGGATATCGTCTACTATCGTTACTTTAAGGATTTTATCACGGTACCCGTATTGTTTCAGGCTGGACAGATGGATGCGCTTGGTGGAAGTATCTTCGCCCTACTGCGTCCTTCAGATCTTTATTTGTTCGCTGACTGGCTATTTCTTATTGCATACGGAATCGGCGTAGAATTATACCGCCGCAAATCCCATACATACTTGTCTAATGCCGTCCCTCGCCGTTATGGGCAATCTCACTCTTATTCTCAAACCGGTTATTCCCGCCGCTCTTCACGCCTAAGCAGGACGCTAAAAAGAAGCGTGAATGGGATCGTTGCTCTGGTGCTAGGTTGCGTGCTGACCTTTGGCCCTATCCACACCTACGCGACTACCTGGGCTAAAGATCTATTCACTGGCAACTGGTGGAGTCTCGCCATGTATAACGTAACCGGACTAATCGGTTTTCACGGTTATGATATTTACTTATATGCTAAAGATCATCTAGGTCCGCAGTCCGAGCTTTCACAAGAAGAAGCCACCTCGATGCAGCTCTGGTTCAATGAACAAAACACTGAGCAAAGTGCCAATAATGACAGCTTTGGAAAATACAGCGGAAGCAACATTGTTGTTATTCAAGCTGAAGCTTTTATGAACTTTGTAGTTGGACGCTCAATATCCGGCCAGGAGATCACACCTAATCTGAACGCTCTAATCAAAGAAAACACCTATTTCAGCAATTACTACCATCAGACCTCACAAGGCCGAACTTCCGATGCGGATTTCACGTCCAACGCTTCCCTGTACCCGCTGGTCTCCGGCTCGGTATTTGTCCGTTACCCGGATCATCAGTTTGACACGCTGCCTGCTATTTTGAAATCAAAGGGCTACAGTACCAATGCTTTTCATGCGTACGAAGGTAGCTTCTGGAATCGGCAGATTATGTATAACGCGATGGGTTATGACCATTTTTATAACAAAAAAGACTATACAATAGACGAACCTCTAGGCTGGTCTCTGGGTGACAAATCCTTTTTACGGCAATCCCTCGATATTATGAACACTTCAGAAACGATACAGCAGCCTTTTTATTCATTTTTGACTACACTATCCAGCCATCATCCTTATTCTCTCCCTGCAGATAAACAAGGGCTTGATACTGGAGAGTTCAAGGGCACGATCTTCGGAGATTATTTGCAGGCTGTTCACTATACGGATGAAGCTTTAGGGGAAATGGTCAAAGAGATGAAGCAGCGTGGGCTGTGGGATAATACCATTGTTGCTTTCTATGGAGATCATGATAATTCGATCCAGGAGATCGCTTATTACGAACAATTTCTCGGCAAAAGCCTTAGCGCACTCGATATGCAGCAAATAATGCATCAGGTTCCCTTGCTCATTCATCTGCCAGGCTTTAACGCCTCTGTCCTAGATTCAGCTCCAGCTGGTCAGTTGGATCTTACACCTTCCTTGCTCCATTTGCTCGGGATCTCACGTGATCCTTATTATCTCATGGGCAATAATCTGTTTAGCGGGCATGAGCGTCTTGTAACGCTGCGATCCGGCGCCTATGCCGATGCAAAGCTGTCTTATCTCCCCAGCGAGAATGGGCAATTTGCCAGCGGAACCTGTTATAGCCTCGAAAGCCGCGAAGCCGTGGACGTAGGGGAGTGCAGCATCGGGTATGAGACCAGCAAGCTCCGCCTACAGATCTCCGACGATATCATGAAATATGATGGAATCAAAAAGCTTAAGAATACACAATCTGCACCTTAAGCTTATATCCCGGTAAATGAAGAGACTGTCCACAAAACTATCGAAAAGGGCTGCTGCGACATCCTCTCTATGTTGGACATTCACTCCTGATCGTTGTTGGAAGCACGTTGGGTTTTCCGACTTAGATACGCGAAGTATCTCACTAACGGACACAGCTGACCTTAAACCCAGCAATATCCGAGGTTTGGAATGCTAACGGACTCCAGAGCAGCTATTAGCCTGAAAAACGCCGATATGAGCCTCTTTTCTGAGGAATAGCGTCCATGGTGGACCTCTGTCAAGAAAGTGGACAGTCACGCAACAGACATTCTAGTCAATTGCTCAGCAAAACGAACTGGAGAAAGATACCCCAGCGCGCCATGCATTCGCTTGCGGTTATAATAAAACTCAATATATTGAAAAAGTGTCTGGTAGGCTTGCTCCTTAGTTTTGAATCGTGGATTACAATAAATGAGCTCCTTTTTCAAAATGCTGTGCCACGACTCGATACAGGCGTTATCATAACAGTTACCTCTGCGGCTCATGCTGGACTCCATGCCATACGCTTTCAACTGCTTCGTGTATTCATGAGAAGTATATTGAGAACCTCTATCGGAGTGATGTAATAGACCCTTTTCCGGTTGCTTAGCTTCGTAAGCATCTTGTAAGGCGCCCGAAATCAAGCTAGTTTCCATATGGTTCTCCAAGCGCCACCCCACGATTTCACGCGTGCAAAGGTCCATCACACTAGCCAGGTACAAGCGCCCTCCCCGGCAAGGAATGTATGTAATGTCGGTAACCCATACTGAATTGGGTTTGAGTATTTTAAATTGCTGGTTCAGCGTATTTGGGGCAATCGGATGGTCATGATTGGAGTCGGTGGTCTGTACGCGATACGTTTTGGAGACAATGGAGCGAAGCTTCATATGTCGCATGTACACACTCACCGTGCGTTCGGTAACGGTATAACCTTCTTGATGCAACAGGCGAGTGATCTTCGGACTCCCATACCGCTTTTGATGGTCTGCAAAATGATACTGAATTCGCTTCATTATCGCAGCCTTACGAAGCATATGCGTACTGTTTTTTTCTGTCCGCCACTTGTAGTACCCGCTCCGTGACACATGTAGGGTCATGCACATCTTCTCCAAGAGAAACTCGGAGCGATGTTTTTCAATAAACTGGAATCTCAGTTCCTTGGTTTGCTGAAGATGTGCACTGCTTTTTTTACGATCGCTAATTCCTCTTCCACATCAGCAATCTTGTTATCTTTTTCTTGAAGTTGACGGCTCATTTCTTTCAACTGTGCCTCGAGTTCCCGTACTCGATCCACGCTAGCTGCCGGTTCATTCTTTAGTTCTCGATACTGACTCATCCATTGATGCAGGGTACTTTTTGGGATGTTGAGCTCTTCCGCCAAGTCGCCCACTGTCTTTGTTTGCTCTTGAATGAACTGCACTGTCTGTTTTTTAAATTCTTCGTTATACCGTTGTCGATGTTCTCCCATGTGAACACACCTCCGTGGACTCATTATCGCCAGTCTGTTAACTACTGTCCACTTTTTATTCTAGCTTCATGGGGTCCGAAATCTTGCATTAACAGCTAAAAACACGCAAATAACGTCATCTGAGTCCGTAACCCTTGTAGGATGAGGAGATCGTGGGATGGTGGAATGATAGGATGATGGGATGAGGAGATGATGGTGGGTCGATGAGATGGTGAGATGATGGGACGATGGGTCGATGAGATGAGGAGACGGAGAAATGATGGGATGATGTACACGATTGAAGTAAGCCACCAATGACCAGAAAACACAGAGCAGCGATCCTCCAAATAACAGGAGAATCGCTGCTCTGTTTACTTTTACTTATTCTGAGAATGAAGAGGGATCGACCCTATTATCTTAGTTGATAAGAACTCAGTATTATTTCTGAACGGAGGGCTGTTTGATAAAAGCTTCTGCTTTCTTCAACACTTCATCCTCCGTTGGAGCACTCACATAACGACCATTCACATAAACAAAAGCCCGTTTGCCACATGGACCGCAGTACGACTTGCAGCCGACCTTGATCTCGGCATCAGGTGCCATTTTTTGCAGCTTAGGGATAATACTTTTCAACTTCATGAAATTACATTCATCGCACACTTGTATTTCGTTAGCCATGGAGCAACCCTTCTTTGTGTTCGAAATTTACAGGCGAGTGTTTAGTGATCGCCGTGATTACCTTTAGAGGGATTCGTAATGACAAAACCTTCTTGTGGAAGATACAAATAATCAACGACCACGCCATCAAGGAGTGGTTGACTCGGATCAAGAATAACATCGATTTCCTTATCTGTCGACACTACAACATCGTTCTCTTTAGGCGTGTCCAAGTCCAGTCCGTAGTGAGCATGATCACCGTGTGCATGTGTAATTGCTACGCGCAGCTTCAACTCGCTGTTTCCTTCAAGCTCCATTTGTTTCTTTATCACTTTAGCCGCATTGCGGGTAATTTTGACCTTCATCTATATTCCATCTCCTAGTCCGAAAATTAAATACTCAATTACTTATTTTAAAGGTAAATGACATCTAAAAGCAACTATATTAGCTAATTAGCTCTGAAGTTCTTGTCGAAAATGTGTGGTGCGATCCTATTCACCCTGCTGAAGTGTAGGATATTTCCGCCCCATTCGTGACACGAACCAGCCCATTAGCAGCATGGTCACTCCAATATCATCGATCGGAATAAATGGCATGAAGTCCGGCAAGACCCAATAGAGCAGTACTGGAATTGTAAATAACAGCTTGTCCCCCATTGCTACTTTAGGGGAGCGGATGTATTGCCAGGAGCTACTGAAGATATGGGACCATTGTTTTAGTGACAGTATTTTTTTCAGTTTCATGGTGACCCTCCTCCCAAGTAAAAAGGATACAGCCGCGGATAACGTGTAGTGACGACAGCGGCCATACCCCATGTTTTATTTTACGCAAGTTTACTGCAAATGTTTCATAATTATTTCACATTAGAAAGGAGCGTTGCCAATATAAGTCCTGTTTCCAAGGCCATATCTTCAAAATCTGCTAGTGGCAGCGGATTTTTGCCGATCCCCAGCTCCACCGTAAATCCAGGTTTGCGGAAGGTCTGAATAAACCAATCCTTATATCCGGCATCACTTCCAGTCAGCTCCACTGCCCGGTAACTGCTCGCAACTGCCAGCTGCGCGGCTAATTCACGGCTCTCGGGAGGTTCATACCCCCGGTAGTTCCAATAAATCTCTCCTCCTTGGCTATGCAGAGACACTGCAGCTTCGCCAGGCGCTGCCTCAGCCAGGGCAGCCAGAGCGGCTGCTTCTGGCTCACTCAGCGGCTCAGGGCCGCTGTAATCCCGCGGTGAGGGCAGCCTTACTCCCCGACGTTCCCGCTCCTCTTCCCAATGAGCGGGAAATTGATCCCCAAGATCCACACCGCGGATGTTAGCTTTCCAATGCCGGAAGCTGCTTCGTCCACCATTCCATTTCATGAGGTCATCATAAAACGGATGGTCTGGCAAAACCCCTTCCTGAACCAGCTCCACGCCATCTGGATTAGCCATAGGCACGACCCATAATGTCCAGTTTTGGAACCAAACCTCAGGACTGTGTCCATTCCATTCCAAGCCTTCAGCATAAGCTGTTGCATACTCCTCTATGAAGGACATCAAGCATGGCGAAGTCAGCCATTCATTGGCATGCAAAGCGGCGTTAACATGCAGATGACGAGTGCCATTCCCGATCTTGAGTACATGGAGCGGCTTGCCGAGCACGCTCGTGCCTATTGTGGCTGCTTGTATAAACGGGTATTGGACAAGCAAGCTGTCAATGTCGCTCTCAACCTCAGCCGGACCGTACTCCCCGCGCAGAAACACCACGCGGTCTGGAATTGGGGGTGGAATGACAAGTATTTTTCCAGGTGTACAGCAGCGCCCTGAGGTCACACCAGGATTAAGCTTCTCCAAATCCTCTAAATTCACCTTAAATAATGAGGTTATCCGTTCTGGAGTGTCCCCTTCCTGCACAGCATACCTTTTACGCGGCGAAGATGGCAGAAATAAAACCTGACCTGGGTATAAATAAGATTGTCTCCCAACCCATGGATTACCTTGAATAACATGCTCAGGAGTTAATCCATGTAGAGCGGCAATTCGGCTTACGGTATCTCCCCTGTTTGCAATATATTGTCGCATTAGGTCTCATCCTCTCGGCCTTAAATTGCTGATACAGCAATACAAAAACAGCGGCATACAGCACTTAACTCTATTGTATGCAAGCGCCACTACCCGGCATGAAGGAGAAATGAATCACAAGAAAAAACAACGTCATCGCCCTTTATAGATGGCAACCGTTTCTCATGAAAAATAAGGATATTACAGTTCCGCAGCATATAAGTGCTTATATTTCAAAAAAACAGACTGGGAAATGTGCTTTCCCAGTCTGTTTTTCTTTTACACTCCCATGGAGTTTGTCCCTATTCAATTCAACATTGCTCCTGCTTATAACGTGGATACTTGCCACACTACTGGGGTGCGTCTAATTTGTTCTCCAAGCCAGTCTCGCGCGATGCTTTGAAACATCTCAGCATCACCGCTGCAGAAAAACTGGTGAATTGGACTTTCATCCCCGATGGACAGCTTGCCTTTATCATATAAAATTGTGCTGATCTCACGAGCGGTCTCATCTGCAGAACTGATCAGCTTGACTCCCGATCCCATAGTCTCACCAATGGGTTCTACAAGAAATGGATAATGAGTGCATCCTAAAATTAAAGTATCGATGTTAGTGTCTTTAATGCCTTCTAGTGCCTCTTCTACGATATCGTAACTTTTCTCTGAGCGGAACTTGCCTTGCTCGACGAGTGGGACAAGCGCTGGACAGGCTTGACTTACAACCTCAACAAAAGGGGACAACTGCTTTAATGCGTTAGTATAAGCACCGCTGTTGATGGTTCCTACCGTACCGATCACGCCGACATGTCCGCTTTTGGTTGCGCTAATTGCTGCGCGGGCTCCGGGATGAATCACCCCAATTACAGGGATGGAGACCTTAGCTGAGATATAATCGAGTGCCGCAGCTGTTGCGGTATTACAAGCGATAACGATCATTTTAGGATTAAACTGGATCAAATAATCTACAATTTGTTCAGTAAACAGTTGTACTTCCTCGGTCGAACGGGGTCCGTACGGAGCTCGGGCAGTATCTCCGAAATAAATGATCTTCTCCCGCGGGAGTTGCCTCATCACTTCTTTGACAACTGTTAACCCTCCCACACCTGAGTCTAATATTGCTATAGCTTGCTGCACGAACACACCGCTTCCTTCTACTTGTTTTGTGTAGCTTATGTAAGGTGAAAACAAAATGTACCTGGCTTTCAGCCCCAATTGCAGATATTACTCCTTTTGCCCTCTGAGTTCAAGACTAGTCTTCTTCCATCATTTAACAAGCGGGTGCAAACTAATTAAAAAAGCCACCCTCCGCCCAATGCGAAAAAGCGGCTCTATTATAAGAGAATGAGTACTCTTTTACCACTGAAACAGAGGATTTAAACCACGGTTCCATTATAGAATTTCTTTATTAACCTTGTCATCTTGAACGACTTCTTCAAAGCTGGCTTCTTCACTTACATCTTCACTTATAGTGGCCTCAACCAACTCAGTTTCCACTTCCAAAGTGGCAGCAGCCTCTTCAACAGCTTCTACAGCGTCAACTGCTTCTACAGCTTCTTCTGTAGCGATGCCGCTGACAGTTACTGTAATTTTTTCTTCTTCATCAACAGCATTCGCACATGATTTGCTCCATTCCCGAACTTCATGTACTACATGCCCAATCGAATCTTTTGCCTTGTCATAAATCTCAATGCTCTTATCTCCCGCTTGAACGGCAAGTTCTTGAACCTTTTCAATACCAGCGGTAGTTCCTTCTGCAATATCCTTGCGCAGCTCTTTACCTGGTTTAGGCGCGAACAGCAATGCTGTCACCGATCCAACCACACTGCCGACTAAAGCGCCCCATAATAAACCTTTGGTGTCCTTTTTCATCGTTTCATCTCTCCTTTAAATTCATTGCTCCCCGCTCTACCGGGCTAATGCCTATATCTGCTATATCATAAGCAGCAGGGGATTGTCTTGTGACTAATTATTATAACTTTTCAGAAGTTTTGTCTGTAACATTTTTGGGTACGATAGCGTAGCGGCAGCAATGGCCGCCCTCTGCCATACATTCATTACGTGTTACCTTAGCATCCAGCAGTTCTTCGAAAAGACTATGCTCACATTGGCAAGCCTTACGATACTGGGTAGCCACTTGGCGAATCGGGCAATTGTACTCCCTTATGACATATGAGCCATCCTCTTCGCGGTTCCATTCTGCCATATATCCACCGGCATTTTGGATGGAAGATAATTCGGCGACGCGTTCTTCCAAATTGCGCCGTTCCATCATCGGAGCATACTGAGCGAGCATCCGGCGGCGGCGGCCTTCAAATAATGTATTAACAGCATCCAGTCCACTGCCGTAATCCAATTCACGCAGAAGCTCCAAAGCCAAGTTGTGATAACTTTTCGGAAAATATTCTTCGGCTCTCTCCGTTAATGAGTACATATGTAAAGGCCGCCCCATCGCTTGCCGGACCACTTTTGTCTTTGCAAGCCCTTCTTGCTCCAGCTGAAGCACATGACGACGGACACCCATCTCTGTAATTCCCAATTCTTCTGCCAGCGCGCCGATGGTCAGTGTTCCTTTCGTCTTCAGGAGCGTCATAATCATTTGTCTTGTCGATCCGTTTTCCTGCCCCATCTTCATCATAAAGGAACCCCTCTCTTTCACGGCTATCGCCTATTCTATGTGATTCTATCCTATGTTATTATAGCGGTACGCTGGCTCCAAGCTCCTGGTCCAAATATTTCCATACCTCAACGGCAAACTGCTCAAGCACTTCGGAAAGAATGGGGGTAAGTGGATGCAGATCACCTCTCTCCCAGGCATAATAATCCTGAACGAGTGGCTTACGCAGAGCAACTAATTCTATCAATCTTTCATAAATCTCACTTTGACCTAGCACTTTCTCTTCATGAATAATAGAAATTATATCCTCATAACTTCCAGCATCACGCATAATAAACCCGTCAATGAGACAGCTACCAACGTCTGTTACAACCTCTATTGCCAGATGGAGGCAGCGTTCTTGTATTAGTCCGGTTAATGTTGTACCCTCCCAGGAAGCTGCTACAGTCCGAAGACCAGCGGTAATATCAGGGATTTGAGCAAGAATGGTTTCGATTTGATTGCGGTTGACATAATACACAGCAATACCCCCATGTCGATAATAGTTAGAGAATCGTCCTAATCTCTACTTACCGCGTTTGCCACGGCGTTTCAGCCAGAAGAACATTACGAAACATGCTCCGAGAAAAACGACTAAATAAGTTAACGCTTCCATTGGATACTCAAGCTCACGCATTCCTGTCACCGCTTCCGGTATAAAATGATGATACTATATTCAAGCAGCAGCTTAAATTTCGTAATCTACAGCAATTGAGAGCTCTTTGACTTCATTAATGTGAGCAATAACTTCTTTATGAGCCGGATGAACCTGATACGCCTGTAAATCCTCTAGAGAAGCCACTTCTGTGACTAGAGCAATATCAAAGGAACGATCGGAATGAATGATGTCAGCACCCACCTCGATGGAGAGAAGCTGCGGAATCTTGCCTTCCATATTACGCAATACCGCTACCGTTGCCGCTACGCTTTCTTCGGACCGATCTTTTAATTTGAAAAACACAATATGTTTGATCATTCTATATCGCTCCCTAATGTAATATTGTAATTAGATATTAAAAATATATCATAAGCGTAGCTGTTCTGAAAGAAACTTAAACAGTGTTGTCAGAAATAGCAGCATTAACCATTGCCGATATACCAGAAAGTGTTGTAGTATATTTTTAAAAAATCGGAGGAATTACTTCCTACCCCTTTCAAGACTTACGAGAACTTTTTTTCGCCTTTAACATCGGTATATATAATGACATCTGAGAATTATTCCTTTTAGTATCTTTTCTATCCTTTTCCGATTCCGTTATTTTTTACGTTACTTTTTTTATGAAAACAAATATTATCCCGTCGATTAAAAATGGTCGATGGGATTTTTATTAGTTATGGAAGTCGGCTTAAATAGACTTGTCCCCTTTATTTTTATACAAACCACTAATAAATGATAACTTATATATCATCATTCAATAATATATTATACACTAGGAATAAATTTCCTTGTTGGAGTGATTAATATGGGATCGTTCAGATTTAGAAAGTCTATAAATCTTGGTGGCGGAGTGAAGTTGAATGTAGGTAAAAAAGGCGTTGGGATCAGCGCCGGTGTAAAAGGTGCGCGAGTTAGTGCCGGTCCTAGTGGGAAAAGGGCTACAGTATCCCTTCCTGGAACCGGGCTTTCATACTCTAAAAAAATTGGTGGAGGGAAATCGTCACATTCTAGTCGTAGTAACCCGACACTAAATGTGGATGAAATGACACCAAAACAAATTGAAAATCGAAAAAAGAATCTTACTATATTTAAGTTTATAGGTATTGCCTTTGCCGTATTGATTTTGATTCTTATCATCTTTACATAGAACATAGCTAAACCCCACCTTTTGAATGGCGGGGTTTTTAAATTCGTAAGCGCTTGGGAATTTACTATGTATTCGCACCTACAACATCCTCTATTTTAATCCAATCCCAATCATCATCATGACGAAACTTTATCTGACCCAGCTGACGGTCAACCCTCATAACTATACCGTGAATTGATTTGTCCTCAATCGGATCAAACAACGCTAGTGTGATTGGGCTATGATCCTCCATTGATTGAGTTATTGTTTGTTGGATCTCTTCTATCGCTTGAGGATCTAGCTCAGGCTTGCTACGAACCTCTTCTTGCCGCGAATCAGAAAGAATACGCTGCTTGTGCTCAGGCATAATCATTCGACTTCCCTCCCATAGTCCATTAGCTTCTAATTTTCCAGCCATCCCAAATCCTCCTAGTACTTAGTCCAATATTCGATGTTTCCGCCATCCATGCCCCACTGTATCTCATTGGTCACTGTCCCAAGCCTTTTAAAACGAGAATCTGGGCGTTCCCAGCCTTCAATTATGATTGCTGTCTCAGGCGGTGTGTTTGGATTCCACTCGATATAGTTTTCTTGTATCAATTCAAGTAAAGCCGCTTTAATTGGTACTGGCATACGTCCACTTAGACGTTCCAGTTCAGGCAGACTCGGCATATGAGCATGATGATTCGCTGAGTGAGTCATGATCATGAGCAGTTTCCGTGCTGTGTCACTGAGCATTGCTTCCCCTCCAAAACAAGAACATTTGTTTGTATTATAACCAAACATACGTTCTTAAATCAATGTAAAAAAAAGGAGCCACGGTTATTCTCCGGGTTCCTCCACGTATTCAATCAATTGATCGATGTGTTTTAACTTGAAGTATGTCATAAGCGTTTCTAAGTGTTCAGGCGGCCAATGTTTCGCTGTGTTTTTCTCCATATCACTAAGAGTGTTCCAGCGTATACCAGTTGCTTCGCTTAATTGACGTACACTCATATCTTCTATTTCTCTTAGTTGTTTAATTTTCAATCTCAGCATTATTTCTCACCTCAACTAGAATATACACTATCACGATATATAGTTCAACGTTTTTCGTTGACATTCAACGAATTTCGTTGTATAATAAAGATATAAAGGAGGTGAACAAAGCACATGAAAGATTGGGTTACGCTCCTTACAGCAATCATTCAACTCATTACCGCAACGCTGCTGCTAAAGGACAAAAAGAAAGGAACCAAAAAACGCCGCGGACCACGCAAACGTAAATAGGTTCCCGGAGAGTAAGGGTTGCACCCCTTGCTCTCCACCCAATCATAACATAAACGGTTTGAACGATACAATTAGCCGGCGGGCATACACAGGAGGAAAACGGAAATGGCAAGATTAACTATAGTTCTCTGGAGTTTTGGTGGATCAAATGAAATTTGGGTGACTGAGGATGAGCTGTTTGATCTTGAACAGTCACCTTCAGTTTCGAAGATTTTCTTTAAGTAACGGGGGGCTGCGGCCCCTCTAAAGGAGGAATAAATTATGTTGAACGTGATTACCTGGATAGTAATTGTGGCTGCATTGGTCCTCTCGATTGCAGCACTAATTAAAGCCAGTGGACGCCGTTAATCTTTATAATAAAAAAAGCCCCACTGACCTTATGTAGGTTAGTGAGGCTTTTTCATATCTCTAATCGTTAGATATTTACTTTTTGGTAGTGATAGTAGCCGTTTTAGTTTCGTTATCAAAAGATACTACTGCACCCAACGCCTTGCCGATGGCTGCCAATGGTACGTAAGTACGCCCCTCAATCAGAAAACTACCTTCATTCAGTTTTTCCCCATTTACTACAGTGCTAGCCTTATCTACTCTCACGTCTTCCGCCTCCTTAGTTTTTAGAGCAGTATACAACCGACTCCATGGAAATTTCGCACCGGGACAATAAGGCTTTCTCACCGGATCAATTTGAAAATGACCTATCACATGTTTCTCGTCCAAGATGATAGCTTTTCCATAGAGCCTTTTTACTTCATCACTAATAAATTTATGTAGCCATACGGAGGCAGCAAACTGTGCCTCTGTCAAACTACCATCCATACCCTCATGCTCGATACTGATAGTGTACTTATTAGGATTCGTTGGTGATTGTTCCTTGACGATTGCCGCCTTGGCTTTGGGAATTGAATCGACTGTGATTCCGTTACACCAAGCCATTTTTGTTATATCAACGTATTGATGGATCTCCCCCAATTTAGAAACGCCAAAATGAGCGCTACTAACTAAATTACCAGAAGATTGAAACCAACTATCCATAGAACTCATCGTACCGCCGCTTATATGATTTACAATAGCAATCGGTATATGACCACCTCGACCGCTACAATTTGTGTGCTTATTTCCCTTCTGAAAGATTTGCATTACTCATCAACCCCCTTTTTTGCCTGCTTAAGCAACTGATTACCATATACAGCCACAGCTCCGCACAAGATGCCTTGTACAAAACTATCTACATTAAAGCCAAGAGTAAGACATACAATGATGATCGCGGCCAATGTAACCAGATAAATGATTGTCCAATCTGGTACTCTCGGAGTTTGTTTTAAGCAAAAGCCAATCACCCAACATACAGCAACAATAAGTAATAATTCCGGTTTAATAAAATTCGCAACTACATTCCATTCCATATAAATTCATCCTCTCAATAATATTAATTTCTGTGTGGAAATCGCTCTTTCATTTCACGCAGCTCCACGATGATTACATCGTATTTTTCAGAAAACTTACCTAGTAGATCCTGCAATCGTCCTTCCCTCTCTTTATTCGCGCGCATTACGTAGATCAGCAGCCAAACGAATAACACCGCGAATGGACCTTGCGTTAAAAAATATTTAAGTACATCCATTTCTGTCACGATTGCCCCTCCCCCCATCTATCTCCCCAAAATGAAAGCCCCCGGAGATCCGAGGGCAAAATAAAAACGCCTACTATTCGGCGTTGGTTGTAATCTCTTCTGCTTGTTTAGCTGTTATCTTTTTGGCGGTAACAAATACCTGTAACTGCTCCCCCGTATACAACCCTGCGTCAAAGTATCGCTTAACCAGTGCGTACCAGTTCATTTATAGCACACCTCCTTCCACGAGGCTCAGCAGTAAGGCAGCCTGATCTTGTTCAGCTTGATCTTGCCTAGCCTGCGTCTGCACTAGCTCCAGTAATAAAGCTGCATTGTCGGCGCGTAGTTGCTCGGTTTCCGTCAGCTCTGGCGGCTTATTAGCTTCGGCTTTCAGGTAGGCTGTCCAAGCTGCTTGAAGTTCGGCCTCTGTGGGCTGCGGATCGTCCAGATTCCACATCGCAATATGTGGACCTCTCTCAACTAGGTCGTAATCCTCGCCCTCGGTAAGTAGATTGTAGTCGATGCCGTAACAGTAGTGTACTCCCTCTATGGGTTCTTCGCCTTTTTCTGGCGGCTTGATCTCGTAGAGAACACGTCCCTTTTCTTCTGCCCCCGCACGTAATACAGGTTCTGGGCCGTTGTCCTGAACCATGAAATCCCGCATTGGGTCTACGTCCGGGTATAGGTGCATGATTACTGATGCTATATTCATTTTGTATCCCTCCTTTAAGCTACACGAATTGCACTAAACCAAGTATCAATAGTGCCTCCCAAGGTTGCTGGGCTTGAAGATCTCGCATATATCTCTACGTATTGCCCTGCAGTAAGTCGGACAGCTAATGATCCTGTGGTGGCATGACTTGCTGCGGACGTCGATGAACCGTTAACAGCGAGCGCTAAACGTCTCAAGAAAACGCCATCCACGTATAAATACAGTTCGCAAGCTGCCGTTGCTGGCTGTGCAATAAATGTTGTCAGTGCGCTGATTTGATAAATACCTGATTGCTTTGTGGTAAATCTACTATTCAAAAATTCATCTAAATTATCACAATCCTCGGTTCCAAAATTAACTTTTGTTGCAGTTGCCGCAGCTATCGTTTGCTGGCTGCTAGTCGCAAAAGCAATTACTGCTGACCGAGTATCTCTTGTATTATCTCCCCATGGGTTAAGCACACCACTTGACAGCACCAAGCCAGTTGCAGCACCATTGCCATTTGTTGACGATGGTTGGGTACCGCTTTGTGTAATTAATCCAGCACCTTGATAGACATACAACGCATAAGTATTTCCAGAGCCAGAGTTGGAATCACTATGAATTCGCGATCCATCAGCAGATAAAATAGCTTGACCTTTGTTGGATATCGCACAACCTTTTACTCTAACGGTTGATGCCGAAGCATCTACCCCCGATGCGGTCGGAGCCGATGCTATCAGATTACAATAGGAAATTTCAACATAAACGGATTTTGATATAGATACTCCGTTTGTATTTGAAGCATTACAATTAAGACCATTCAGCGCAGTGCGTGTGCTGTTGTTAATAATTGCAATTGCTTGTACGGTGCGGGATGAAGATGCCACGGTATCACCCTGTATTGATATAGATCCACCACCAGAATAACCGCTAAGAGTTATAATCTCCGAATATGTTCCCGCCGCGACGTTAACAGTAACAGCGTGATTTACAATTTGTGGAATAAAACTAATAGCCTTTGTAATCGTCTTAAACGCTTTAGCCGCCGTATTATCTGATCCGTCATTACTATCACTACCATCTGTACGGACATAGTAGGTAAGGTCTGATGTTGTTTGTTGCGGTGTAGTAACTAAATTGGGTTTACTGTTCCAGTTAGACTTTTCTGTGTCAGTCGCAAATCTATGAGTAGCATCCTCAGTAATCATAGTTGCTGGATGATTTGCTGGATGAACATAGTTATTTGCTCCTGTGGCGATTCCGTCGAGCTTTATTTTGTCAGTTGCCCGCATCAACCCGTCACTTTGCGGTGCTGCTGAAACAAGAGTATTCGGTGCTTTTCCATTCCACCCTGCCTTTTCAGCATCAGTTACAAATCGATTACTTGCATCTTGCGCGATTATAGATGGTGGGTGAGTTGCCGGGTGAGTATAGTTCGTTGCTCCTGTTGCTATCCCCGCCAGCTTTGTTTTCTCTGATGCTGTGTAATCATTGGTAGATAACTGTTTGCCTGTGACCTTATCAACCTTGTTATTAATAGCTGTATCTAGTATGTCAGCATTATAGTTAAGATCGTCAATATCAACCAAATCTGTACCTTCTGGCTTTTTCAGACCTAAGTTGCCTGTATTTTTCATTTCCTCTCTCCTATCCGTAGGTTCTTAATTCATTCCAAGTTTTGTTTGCGGCTGAGGACCATAGCAGAGATTTAACCGACTCCCAAAACGTATAGGTGTAGGCGAATTCATAAGCCAAATGAGCAGGTTTGATCTCTTCAAGAATCTGAATCAGACCAGTCATGTTGGGCGGTATGCCCAAAACACCGATAAAGCGAACGATAAATTTATACTCATTTGGAACCTCTTCTACTGATACATCACCGCCAGAAAATGCGGAGGCTGTCCGTTGAATCATTTGGGGAGTGGTTGTCCCTATTCCTCGCAACTTTGCCTTAATCATTTCCCTTCTGGTATCGAATGATTTAGAGGTGTCAACGGATAAACCTAGCTCTTGCTCCCAACGGCTCAGGCTCCAAGTGGACATATCAACAATGTTTTGCGCCCTTATGTCCTCCGTTCGATTATTGAGAATTGCAATTTGTTCTGCCAGGATATCCAGTAGCTTTTTGAGATTTCCGTTCTGAGATTTATGATAAATATCAGGTAAGGATTTACTTATATCAGGAATCGGAACGACCGAAGAATCTGAATCTTCCGACTGTTCAGAAAATAGTAATGTGCCATATTGAGATTCTCCATAGGCCATACACTATACCCCCTTAATCTGGTTCCACGTTACCGGACCCTTAACCATATATTCAGAGTGCGTATGTGATGATGGGGGATATGTTGCCGGCTTGCCTGAAACACCAGACCATAGAACAGTATCAGCATTGGCAGCATAGTCCACTTTACCGTCATTGTTTGTATCATAGATACTTTTAAGCATATCCCCTGAGCTTTGAGCAGCCACCAGTAAGACATTACCGGTAGTCCCACCAATATATAACTTGCTTGTATCAGTACAATAGCCAAGCTCGCCGACAGCTAGTGTGCCGATAGCACTTTCTAGACCTCGTCGGATCTGAATCATTACTTTTCTAGCCATTGCCTCACCTCCTAGAACGTACCGCCATCAATCGTAGCCACCGTAAGTTTATTGCCATTAGCTGTATCGTAGACGATGCTGAAACTATCAATATTAGCCTCGATCCCGGTCGCGTTAACAACAATGCCTTTGCCTGCCTTGGCTGCAACGGTTGTAGAATCCACAACAACCCCGTTCCCGGCTCCAACCGTCAATGTAACACTGTCAGACTGCCCGCCACCGGTTAGACCGTTACCCGCTGTAATTGTCTGTAAGGCGCCACCTGTCCGAACCCAAGCCGTACCGTTCCAACTATAGATTTTTTGTTCATCGTCAACGTAAGCAGTCCAACCGACAGCAGGCGTATAGTAAGCCCAGGCTCCAGACTGATACTCTGCTATCTGATTTGTCTTACCTGCCCATGCCCCTGTCGCTGATGCTGGAATAATATAACGGTCGGCTTCTACGGGACTTGCTGGCGGGGCGGTCAAATGCTGATCTTTAACTGACGCCTGCGGCTCGATGTTATGCTTGGCTAACTCAATCTCATTCTTGATTTTTTGGGCAGACCATAAGTCCGTAATAGCAATCCCACTATCATTAATGACTCGGTGTTTAATTGCATCATCAATATGGTTTTTGATTTCAGCAGCAGTTTTAGTGTTCGTGCCATCTGACACCTTATTGATATGACCTGCACTGACATCAGCCTTTAGTACCTTTGCATAAGTAGCACCATCCGCTATATTATCAAGCGACCCTGATAAATCACTGAGTGCTTGGGCGTTCACTCGCCTCCAAGCTGCCCCATCATCAAAATAAAGATATCCGCTATTGGCTCCGCTCGTTACATAAAACAGACGTCCGACCGATGCGGCCACCGGACGCGAAGCCTCTGCACCTGATAAAGCTCTGCCAACCATTGAGTTTGTTGTACCGTCTCCGATATATATTTCTTTTGTGTCTGTACAAAAGCCCATTTCGCCAATGAGTAATGCACCGTAAGTGCTAAGTTGAGCTTTGGTACCACGTTTTATTTGTATCGTCTGTGCCATCTTATACCCCTCTCGTAAATGAACCGCCGTCTATAAGTCCACTCGATTTATACCGCTCTACCTCTGTTTGTGTGGCTGTTACTGCACTTTGTAGCGCATTAATATCATCAGCCTCTACCGTGTCACCTGGTGTTTCGTAAGTTACGTAAACTTCAGACAAAGAGGTGAAAATCTTGATTAACCGGCGCCATGGCGTAGCATCAGGGAATGATATACTATAGTTTTTTATTTCTTCTCCTGTAAACCGGGAACCGGCAAATACCCGGATCGTTTGGTTATTGATATTATCGTGCAGTAGTGGACCATCGTAGACACCGCCTACAATCGACAGACGTTCCTCGATCACGTAACTCTTCCCGGTTTGATTCTTATTCAGCTTCTCGTTAAAAACATCAATGTCGTTTGGATAGGACATATCACACCCCCAGATTTACAGTACCAAGAAGTGGCACTTCTTCATCAGTCAGTGCAATATTTGCTCCGCTGCCGTTCAAAGTCAGAGATGAATAATCAAGCACCCCATCCGTTCCAAGTAGCAGCGCACCAAGCACTGCCTGACTGATATAGGAAACTTCAAACGCAGCTTTCTTTCGCCAGTCCTCAACCTTAAGGCGAAACGCTTCAATGACATCCTGTAGTGCATAACCGGAAACTAGAGCAACCTTAGCAGCAATGTTAATCGTTTTAGCAACGGCGGCGGAAACTGTTACCACAGCACCAATAGGCGCTTGCCCCTCTCCTAGCCCAGGGTCCGGGTCAATATATGCCTGAACCTCGGCAACCAAGTTAGCAGAGGCGGGCAATTTTTCAGCATCTGCGATGACAACCTTTACTGTTTTAGGACCTGCCCACAATGGAAACACTCTTGCCGCCCCCACACCTGGAACTTCCCGGCTCCAGCGAAGATAGTCCGCTTTATTGCCACTCGTACCAGGATTTTGCTTCCGTTGTAAAATGCGTTCCCGAAAAGCTAAATCAGTCTCGCGGTCCCGCCCATCCTTGGTAGGTGTGACATTGGTAATGCTGAACACATCTGGATTAGGGTTGATAATAACGGTTATTTTGTGAGCTTCTACATTACCTGCCGCCCCCATTTCCATCGCCATAATTTCAACTATCCCGTTTCCAGTTGCAGAGAGCGTGAGATCCTCCATGGTCTCAAAACGCACCCCGGAATCTGTAGCACCCAAAAATCCAGCCTGCAACACATAACCCGGTGTACCCATTACCGTTAACTGCCCACTTGCAAATTCTTCACTATAAATAGACAACCCATCATTACCCCCAAGTTTATAAAGGTTTGCCCCCGTGGAGGCGTTGAGAGAAGCTGAGTTGTAGACATCCTCTAATCTTTCATCTTCCTTGCCTAGATGCCAAGCGAACAAGCGCAGGATCATTCCAAGTGGTGAATTTTCTGAGGTGTCCACCTCGTCGCCAAACGCTGATTTTGCTTTATCAGTCATTTCGTCCAAAAAGTCTACAAAGCGTAGACGCTTAAATCCTTGTTCATCCACCGATCTCCACCCCCTCAGCCGTTATGACTTGACCCTCTTTCGAAGTCGCAACAAATGAAATCACTAGACTCCGATTGGCACGGTCGATCTCTATATCAATGGATTCCACTGTTTGCACCCGAGGTTCTTGCAGAAGCCCTGACATGATTTCATCTCGCATTTCATCCTCAGATACACCTTTGCCTAGAAATTTAGAATGATCAATGCCTAGTTCTGGGTTAAGAAACCATTCGCCCTTGTTTATGCCCAGGATAATCCGGCAGGATTGAGCGATTTCATCCTGACCCGAAACCATTTGTAGTTGTCCAGATTTCAGCTCAATATCACCGGTATCGTCAATTTTTAAAGTGAACACGGCATCACCCCCACAATTACGGCATCCATACGACTATGCCGCCTGACGGAGTCTGGCGCAGCCACGCGACCAGTTAGTGTTTTTCTAATCTCAGCATCTGCGCAAACGACAAAGACAGTGTCTCCCGGTTCCAGTGCTGGGCGCATGATCGTTTCAAACTCCCGGAGACCGTTACCGATATCCAATTCAAATTTAAATTTCTGCCCGCTAACGGGTACGGACATGATTTGAGCAGGAGCAGCGGCGGACAGTTTGAGCAAAGGCTGCACGGAGGCTGTAAGCGTCACAGGGTCAAAGGTTATTACCTTGCACGGCAAAGCCACGTTGATATTGTCAGCTTGCTTTGCTCCATGCCCGCCCAGCATACGGGCCAGCGCTCCAGCTGGGTCTGTCTTATTCACATAATCGCCTCCACTTCTGTGATAAAGTCGCCGGTATTCGAAAACCTATGACTACCGCTGCGGACATGTAACTTGCCTGACCACTCACGACAGGTTAAGTTAATGACCGATGCTGTGGTTAAACGGCGCTGTAGTTGAGCCTGTATCTTAAAGCCCTGGATGCCGTTGTCTTCAAAATACTCCGGGCTGCCGATCAAACCAGTATCTGGTGACAAGGCAAAGACTCCGTCAGCACCGCTGCGGAGATTTCGAACATATAACTTACTCTGATTAATAAAACATGAAGTTCCGCAATCTTTACAAACCTCTGTAATGATATCCGTTACCTTTCCTTTTGCCGTATACCCATCTTGATATCTGTAATCTTGATTAAGTGTCATTTGTGCCACCGGCAAGCCAATGTATCCTGCCATTTGCTTAATGATCGCACTGGCAAGGGTGCCTTTAGCAAAGGCAATCTCTGTAACCTCGCGTTTGCTCAAGTCCTCACTATCCAGGACATTAATGGTAGTGATCTTGTCCACGCCCTCCCACTTGGTTCTGACCGATGAAATACGACCATGTAGGATAAGTCCAATATCTCCACGGTAGCCTGCATTAACCATGATTACAGCGTTACGCTTGATGTTATTAATGGTGGTCTGTGCCAGATTCCACAACCGCAACTCCGACTCGTTCGGTAGCGCGTCATTGTCAAAAGGCACAGATCCTTCCATCGTGTATTTATCAAGCATGATTTTCATATTGGCAGTCATAATCTCCGCAACCCGCCCGAAATTTCTACTCGCCATTATCCTCATCCTCATCCATAACATACAAAAAGACGCTTGTCTCAAGCGTCTCCCAAGATACTGCTGTGCTATTTCCCGATTCATCCCAAGGAACGATAAGCAACTTGGGAAATCGGTTATCCTGAACGTCATAAAAAAGTGGTAATCCATAGATAAGCTTTTCGCCAAATACTAGTTGCTCGCCACCACCTTCAAGATCCACAGTGAAGAAATCATAATCCGAATTATAATGAACTTCGAAAGTAAAGATTTCATCAGCGATGGATATATCAAACCGATATGGAATGTTTTCCTTCTCGATCTCGATAATCTTCATATTATTCCCTCCACTTACTACCTTCCTTAAACTTAACCTTTTGGACCTTTTCTTTCTCTTTTTCTTTTTTCTTAGTGGTGGTTGTTTTAGTTTTAGTCTTTGTAGTTGTTGTTTTCTTATTTTTACTACTAGACTTCTCCTTGGTCTGTTTCGTTCCAGAATTGACGATTTTGGCAGCTTGTGTCTTTATAGGTGCTGGAAGAGTGTCCACATACGAAGACATTGCAATTCTTATCTCTCGCAGCTCCATGGAAAATGTGAAGCCATCCGCAATGGTATATTCATGCCCGGTAGAAAAATCAGTGATTAAGCCCTTGAATTGGTTACGGCCAATATAGTTGATAATCTGACCCTTATCCTTAGCCCCAATGACATAGGCTCGGATCTTCGCTGCTTCGGGTCCGACGATCACACCAGATAAAGACAACATCCGAGCCTGGGGCTGCACATGGTCGATAAGGGTAATCCCCTTTTCCACTGGCTGCTCTGTAACAGTCACTGGAAAGGACGGAGATTCAGACTCTACAGTGATATACTTACCATCAATTAGCGCCAACGATCTCCACCCCCATGATCCGGGCTGCTGCTTCTAAAAAGTCTTGTAGTTTTTGATCTACAACGCTTCCGATCTCCTGAACCGTATTTGTATCCGCATTGCCTTGCACCGTAATGTTGATTATTGGTGCTGGGATGCTCATCTTTTGATTATTGCTTGTCCGGGCAGGAGCCGAATCCGGCGTGTATTCTCTGTTGTAGTCTTTGTTTTCCTCGGCGGTTAGAACGCGTTCGCCCTTGTGCAGTTCGCCAATATATCCGTCAAACGGTACATTTGCTAGTCCGTTCGCGTGACTACCATCAACCGCCGCGGAACCTGTAGTTTCGGTGGAAACGGACACACTCGCAGATGTTTTAAACCCAAAAAATCCTTTGATGTTGTCTGCAATCCCCTTGACCTTAGTCATAAGAGTGTCCGCCATATTACTAATTCCATCGATCAGACCTTGAATAATTTTTTTGCCTGTGTCCATAAGGTTAATTCCATCAAAAAAACCAGTTACCTTCCCCCACATCGTGGTCACGGCATTCCAAACATTTGTCCCAGCTGTCTTAATTCCATTTACGATTGAATCCCAAATGCTTGTTATCTTATTCCATACCTGTGTCATCAGGTTTGACGTAGTAGATAGAACACTATTCCAAGCGCCGGTGATCGCATTCCAAACGGCGTTTGCAGCTCCAGAAACAGTATTACTAATACTGCTCCATATGGATGATAACCAGCTACCAATTGCGCTGAACACTGCAAATGTCACTGCCTTAATTTCGTCCCAGTATTTAACGACCAAGGCAACGATCCATGCAATGGGGCCTCCAATCACAACCAGGATCGTTACTCCCCAAGTCTTCAAAAATCCAGTCACTGCGTTAAAGGCCGTCATGAAGGTCTGGGGAACCGTAATTTTGAAAAAATTCAGTACCGCCATGGTAGCCGTCTTGATTCCAGACCACATCCCGTCAATAAACGCCCGGAACTTATCTGATTTTTTATAAGCGACTACCAGCGCCACGCCTAAACCCACTAGGGCGGCGATAATTATGCCAATAGGGTTGGCAGCCATGACTATACTAAAAGCCTTCTGAATTGCAGTCCATGCTTTGGTCGCTGCTGCCGCAATCTTGGTTGCGACTGTTATCGTGCCTACGACTGTTTTATATGTGACCAGTGCCGCGACAATTCCGCTCACCACCGGTGCAAATCCTTCCCAATCGTAGAATGCTTTAGCTGCATCAGCAATTGATGAACCGATTTGCTGGATATGTGGCCATAATTGAATTGCGGCATTTAACAAGGTCTCCCCAATCATCACGGCCACCGGCTGGATAGAGGTCCACAATTCTTTCCCCTTATCAATCAGGTACCCAAACACCTGCAATGCTTGTGTTCCAAATTGTTGTAGATAAGGCATTGCCGCCTGAATCCAGCCGCTTACCATATTGATTGCTGCACCAAGACCGTCACCAATTGCATTGCCCACCGCCTCGATCTGCGGCTTATGGTCAGATAGCCATTGACCGAATCGGTTTAAATACGGTAACAACTTTTGTCCAACAGGAATCAGTATGCCGACCTCGATCTGACGACCAAACATTTTCATCGCTTCTCCAGGCTTTTCAAACTTGATTCGGTTCAAATCATCCATGGTCTTTTTCGTCTTATCAAACGACCGCGTTGCAGCCCCCATTGCCGATATGACATTAACCTCAAGGTCTTCAAACTGTGAACCCATGAGCGCAACGCCTATATTATTCCTAGCTACGGGGTCCTCAATATCCGATATCATGGATACGATATCACTGAATGCCTGCTTCGAGTCTGGACCACCCTTAGCAAAGACTTGCATCATGGCTTCTGCATTAAGTCCCAAAGCTGTAAATGCATCAGAAGATGTTTTACTGCCATCCTTGGAACGGATGTTAAACTCTTTGACCGCATCCCCCACCTTATCAACTTGAAAAACACCTTCCGCAGATCCAGCGGCGAAGACATCAAACATTTCGTCAGCGGTAAAGCCTAACGATTTAAATTGGTTGGCATACTCATTCGCTGAATCCACCAGCTCACCTGATTTATCAAGCCCCCGCTGCGCACCTTGAGCAAGCAGGTTATAAGATTCCTCAGAGGTTATACCAAACTGTTTCATCATGGTATCTACAGATTTGATGGATTCTGGTATTTCAAACCCAAATTGATCCCGCATCAGAATGGCGTTTCGTGTAGTATTTTCCAACTCAACCCCAGTCTGCCCGGTAACTTGCTTTACATTAGCAATGGCAGCCCCTAAATCGTTCCAGTCCTCACCGAAGTTGTTGGAATAAAGATCCTTAGCAATCCCCCGAGTAGCTTCCATCTGTTCCGCCGTTGCCCCGGTAGCTCCTTCGACTTGCTTCATTGCTGTTTCAAAGTTAGAGGCTGCTTTTATACCAGCTGCCGCAATACCGACCATTGCAACGCCAGCCGCAGCTCCAAGACCAACAACCGTTTTTGTGAGCTTCCCAACCTTCTTATCTGCATCATTCAAGCCCTTGCTGTTAAACTTGAACCCCACGGAGTACATTAATGATCCAATTATTCCACCTGCCATATGCCCTCCTTTCTAGCAATAGAAATAGGCGCCCCGGAGGACGCCTGTTATTTCTTACTTTGCTTATTCTGTTGTTCAATATGAATATCTAAGGCAGCGTTGGCTTCGGCGACGTCATCCTGATCCATATTGTCCAGGTCATTATAGGTAATGCCCATATCCGACAGTAAAAGCCGCCACAAAGACCAATTCTCTGTAGCCCGCCGCTTTGCTTCTTCTTTACTTATCGTCATTGTCTTCTTCCGGGTCTACTTCGTCTGGATCAGGAGTGCCAGTAACAAAGTAAAAGGCTTTGTTGGCGACCTCAACCATTTCTCCGTAGTCCTCAAAATCGTCAATAGTTACCTTGGGTTGTACGACAACATGTTTGAACATTTCATCGCAAATCTTTTCTTCGGAATTCACACCATGCTTATTTTTTACCCGGTCATTCATTCGGGTAACATTGCGCACACCTGGATGTTGAAGCGTATAAGTCTTACCTGCTTTTGTAGTAATCTCTTTTTGTTTAAAATTTGTAATAGCCATTATATTAGGCCCCTCTCAAGTTTTGGATTTTAGTTCATGCTTAAGTCAAGACATTGAAATTCATACGAACGATCTCCAGCTTCCGCACCATACTCACGGTCTGATGGTTTTTTAAGATAGGCCTGCGTTGCAGTGTTTGTTTCTTTGGGTGTCCCGGAATAAACAACGGATACCGGAACCAATTTCCCGCTGTTGCCTAGTCCGTCTAAATAAGGCACCTGCGGGCTGGTGCATTGAAGGGTGATCGTAATCGTACCGAGTGGATTGTTTACCTTTGTTCGGACCACATCACCTTGCGCTCCTACCTTTGTACTGAAATTTTCCTCATCCTTAGCCACGGTGACTAAGTCTTCTGCGAATCCCGTTAAAAAAACGCCACCCACAATTGCGGTGACGTCCATAGGGTCATATGTTTTTGCTTCTGACAATTGAATCCCTCCTTAAATTACGCAAATTTGATAGTACCGCTAATGGCAGCTTTATGAATTGCTCCAGCAATCACAAACTCAAACTTACCATCAGGGTAAGTACGCGCCTCGATATTCGCCGGGTCCACTTGGCTACGTGGTGGAAACGTAGTGTTATACAGTGGTACGCCATCATCATCAGCAGCGATCATGCCTTGAAGAAAAGACCGCTGAAGGACAGTGCGGACTGCACTCTCAATCTGAGCGATTCCGCGGTTATCATATGGAATCTTCGTAAGCGCAGCTTGCGCCTGGTTAAATAAGTCTTGCACTGCATACTGAATGGAAAACACGATGTAATCCTGGCAGTGAATAAAATCAATGTAATCACCGCTGAACGACTTCCCCTCACTAGTGACGTTGGTTCCCGCTCTAGTCAGATAGGTATTGGCACCCAATGCGTGAATTGCATTAAGTTCAGTGGCGTCAATGTCCATAGGTTCAATGCCAACCAACGTCCAGCCCTTCCAAGTCACACTACCCACGGGAAGACTTCCCACAGCCCCGACCCAAGCTGCATCTGGATAGTTTTCAATGGTTTTGTGATACGTTCCAAACGTCCTCTTATACCCCTTAGCCTTGATAGTAGCTAAATCCTCTTTGTTACTGGTCCGGGCTACAAATTGCCTAGACTTATCTGCCTCCACGGCGTCAGCTATTGCAATAATGTCTGCTACTACAGTTGATGTCGTAATCAGGAAGTGCCAATCCTTGAGGAACAGGGACGGTAGCAAATCTTCTAGTGTTACCGTAGGCGCCCCCGTCTTACGAGACACAATCGCAATCTCTGCTGGTGGATTTTTTTGGGCAAACAGAGCAAATGCAGCCTTATATTCCTCCGTCGAAGCCGGATAATCCGCCTTTACCGCGTTGATATCTGCGTAGTTTTTAAAAACCTTGCCTGCCGTACCGCTACCCAAGATCAAGGGCTTGCCAAATCCGCCCAATATTGGCGTAGGCTGCTGTACGGCAATGGTTACCGTAACATCACTAATACTCAAAATACTCACTCCTTTGTTGTTGGTGCTGTCTCTATCCAGCTTGACATATCCGTTATCACAACATCCGTGGCCCGAAACTCAACATCAAAGCCCTGACGCCTTTCCCACTCTTCACCGATGTTAATATCCCGGTTTTGTATTTCCCCGATTTCGATCACGATCACGTCAAGTTTACCCTTTAACAGCTCATGTCCGTCTGACTTAAACCAATCTCTCGCCCTCATGGCGTTAACTAAACAATCATCTTCTGTATCGGCATAAACATTGAAAGAGACGGTAAAAGTCACCGTCTCCCGCCTGTACTTCTGTTCGGATTGCTGGGTTATTACTGGTTGCCCACCGACAGGCTTAAATCCGCCAACAAGATGATATGTGATAAAATCCCCATCTGGAATGTCTCCCCCGCTGTTCATTGGAATGACAGGAATGAACAAGGCGTCTTCTATCCCTCGTTTGATTGTCACACGGATTTTTCTAACCGGCAGCATGAGCAACCACCCGCCTTAATACATATTGATTAACATCGCTATAATTCCGCTCCGTCAGTTCTACAACCCGGTATTTAATACCTGCATGCAGAATCAGTTCGTCACTTTTGTGCTTATAAACTGTAAACAACCTGCGGTCAGATTCAGTGTAGTTTCCACCCTCCACAGCCAACAACCGGGTATTGATGGGCTGAACGCTACCCCTAAGCAAAATAGTTTCTGGTTCTTGAGCTATCCAATCTCCCGCATCGTCACGCGTTCCTCCAGCTTCCCGAATTAACTTGTATGATTCAGCATATTTTCGAAGCGTACCAGCAAATCTGAAATTCCGCATGATTACCTTCCCTTCGGTACAATGTCATAAATCAGGGAGTCGCGCAGCTCGTCTTCCCGGTGCAGCAGCTTTCGGGAGCCGGTCTTTCTTGAGGCATAACGGGCGGATAAGGGTGGCTGCTTGATTCGTTCAAAATTCTTCTTCATTCGGTCTAGCCCGGTTTCGCCAATCTCCGTAAACAATTCGTCTACCCGCTTGCGACCGTGGGCAATCTCTGTCACCCCAACCCGGACCAACTTGCCTATAGGAGCCTGTCCTTTCTTTTTTCCGGTCCCGATAAACGAACGGGCTGGAATCTTCATTTTCACCGAGCCGTATTCATGGACTCCGGCAATCATAGCCAGTTCGGCATCACCCTGCATACCAATACGAATCTTATTCTTGGTCAATGGGCGAAGTCGCTCGGCTAGCAACCGCAGGTTATCTTCGCCGGTGACTTGCACACCGACCCGTCGTGCTCTTGCTCTTTGGCTTGCCATGTCTATACCCACCTTCCAACATACGGAGAAATAAGAGATACCAAAGTTTGTGGTAAACCATCACCGTCTGCGCTGTAGTTGACCGAGATATCGCCTACCCGCTCCGCAGTCACACCAGGTGTACGGAGCATTAATTGGGAATGAAATATACATGCCAGCTCCAACACTTCCGGCAGCGTGCGCGGTTTTTCCGTAGTCGCATCACCAGGCAACACATAACCGGCGGTGTACGTTACCTTTATATTGTGTTCACCCACAGGCCAGCCGGAAGGGCAAAAGATCCGCCCTTCTTCTAGCAGCTCATAATCTCCTACTGGCTTTCCGGGAATAACTACTTCTTCGATGCTCTCCACTGGATAATTCCGCAGGTTAATATATGAGGAACTGGAATTCCCACTATGGCGTTCAATATAACTTTGCAGCTTGAATGAACGTTTGCAGTAGTTTTCAATGACCTGGGAAGATGCTGCAATTTGGATCTGCAGCATTTCATCTTCGTAGGAATCACCTTGAACGCCCATTGCTTTCTGTAGACGATCAATTGTAGTCAGCATTAGGCACCAGAACCGGAAATGGTCAACTGACCATAGACAACCGCTTCGTTATCGAAAAATTTAACATCTTCCCGCTGAATGGCACGAACATCGGTCGAATTACGTCCAAAGGATTTCCCACCGACATTTGTCGAAGCCAAGGAATACTGCTGGCGGTCAAAGAGTACAATCGCTTCTTTCAGATCGCCGATGATAATCGGCGCTTTCTTCGTGGTGGTTCCAGTAGTAGGCAACCAGCGATTAGCAATGACGACAACCGGCTTACCATACAGTAATTTCTGTGTGGGTTGTGTCGGATTGGGTTGCAACAGGGCCTTTCCGTCAGAATCTTTTAACAAATCAAGGAAATTAAATCCATCTTGGTTCGTAATAATGGTTGCTCCCAGACTGATAGACGGATCAAGGGTTACATTCAAAATCGTTTTAATCGCATCCAGCCCTGAGACAGCTACTTTGGTCAGCGTTTCCAGCAAATTCAAGACAAGCTTATTACGTGTGATTACGGATTTCTTTGCAATCCACTTGGCAATATAGGACATCAGGTTTTGATCTGTGTCCTGGATCAAGCTATTGGAAATAGGAAGGATGCCACCCCGATCCTTGATGGTGTATGAGATTGGTGTAAACTTGGGATTGTCCATATCGTCAAGGTCAGTCAATTCCGTAATCTCAGTAAATTCCGTAATATCAGCATTTTTCTCGATAACCCGCGAACCGGAACGAGTCGATACAGGTTCTACGGTGATATAGGATTCCAGTGACACAAACTGACGCTTTCTTTCCAGGATCATCGTTTGAATATCCTGTGGAACAATAAGCCCGCCGTCTTCTCCGGTTTCGCCGCTCATGCCTGCACGAGTTTCTTCTGCTGAAGCATCCAACAAAGTGCGTTCTTCCGTTGTCAGATTGCGCTTGCGCAGCTCCTTTAGGAAAGCGTTACGGTACTGCTCTTCCTTGTTTGGCTTGTTATCCCGATGTTCTGGCTCTGCAACCGGTGCAACATCACCCGGCGTATCCAGACCCCGCATTTCCACCATCAAATCAATTTGTGCACGCAATTCCGCAGCTGCATCCTTTGCGTTCCGAGCTTCTTCCATCTTGCCGCCTTCCATAAGTGACCGAGCTTCTTCCAACTTTGCCGCCAGTTTCTGGCGTAATTCGCGTTCTTTCGGATCCATAATGTACCTCCGCTTATTTTTTTGGGAAAACAAAAAATCGACTTATTAGGCAAGCCCTAACAGGTCGATTTCGAGTAATAGTTTTTCTTTTTCATTTTTCCGCTGCTCTTTGGACGTAATGCCCAGCTGATCAATGCTGCGCTGATCCACTTCGCTGTCCAGGTATGCCGGGAAGGGAGTCGGTGATACTTCGAATAAATTGATATCAAGCAAGGTACGGATATACACATCCTCTTCCTTTATATACTCCCAGGCATCGCCGTTACTCCGAACATAAAAGCCGAAGCTCACACCGTCAACATCGCCGCGCCGTACAGATTCATAGGCATCATTGCCCCATGTATTGTTAGGCAAATCAATTTCAAACGACAGGCCCACATCATCTTCCAGCAATCGCAGCGTCCCCGGCTTTGTCGATCCAAGAACAAAATCACTACGATGATTCCAAAATGCCTTAATCACGTTCTCCGAAAGACTGCGGGAAAACGCCCCCTTGGCTACACGCTCGTAAAATTCACCCCAAATCAATTGGCTGCGCTGATTAAACTTGACTACATACCCGCCGATTGTCTGCGTCTGACTTTCGCCTTCGCCCTCCGTACTACGCACCTCAATTTTGGCAGGCAAGTAGCGAATAACCTTTTCACTCATTGTTGTTGTCACCCCCCTTCATTCGTAGCCTCTTTCCCGAGGCCCGCTTTCAGCATTTGATACTGGTCCATCTTCTCCAGGTTGACATAGTTCAGACTGACAAAGTGTACGTCTCCTTTGTCACCGATATTGTCTTGCTCCTCGAGCTCCCGCACTTCATTGATGGTGTAAACTCCCATTGTAATCATTTCTTTGTAATAGGCTGCGCGGCTGGCGCTATCTCCTCTCAATTCGCCAGTTACATTAAATTTGGTGTAATATTTCCTTTGATCCGACTCCGTAAACAGCTTATAATCACATTCCTGCTCCCAATTCGTGAAGATCGGCTGTAGTGTACTCTTCACATATTCTAGTGACTGGTTCTCCATATTGCTGAACTTCACATCGGTTAATCCCAGCTTGTACCCTGGAACCTTGTAAATCTTTGCCGTTTCCATGATGCCGAATTTACTGGTCTCAATGAACTGAGCGTCATTCAGAGGCATACCAAGGTTCTGATATTCCATGCCCGCATCCAAGATGGCTATCCGGTGAGCATTGTTCAAGCCTGAATTCGCTTTCTGCCATTCGTCCCGAGCCTTATCCTTAGCCGGTTTGTCCAAAGTGCCATTCGGTATTTTGAGAATCCCGCGTGTGGCTGTTCCGTTAGCGTAAAAGGCACCTAAGAACTTCCGCTGGGCCTTCTGCACTCCAAGTTCTTCCCGGATAACGGAAATAGGCGTGATTCCCTTTAGGCCGCTTTTGCTGATCGACTTGAAATGAAGCACATCAAAGTGTCTCAGCTTCCGCATTTCTCCATTCGGCAGCGTCGTCACATACCATACCTGTCCTGTATCCTTATCGACTTGAACGTCAGTCTTGGAAGGATCAAGAGGCCAAAGCCCCTTTGGCTGTCCGTTATTGGGACCGCTGGTCTCCCACTCAATGTTTGCGTACCCATTGCCCCAAACCGTGACATGAACCATCATCAATTCTTTGAATGTATAGGCGCTCATGTACGGATTGGGACGAGAACCCAGCAGCCGAGAGACAGGGTGACTACTGTCACGCTCGATCCCAGCCCCACGCTTTTTAAAGACTTGAATCGGCAGTTTCCCAATATCCCCGCCAAGAACGGAAGCACAGGTGTACACGTTGCTGTTTAGCAGCGCGGAATCCGGGGTTACCGTTTCGCCGCTTGCCGTGTTGGAGACACCAAAAAGATCAAGCAGCCACTGCGGGGGATGAAGTAAACTGTCCTCCGAAGATCGCCGGTCCCACCAGCGCTGCACAAAGTTTCTTCGTTTCACATTTCACCTCCTTACTAAAAGGAAAAGTCCTCGCTCATGATGTGATCATTCAGGTTAATGGTGGAGTCACCCACCATGGCCCGGACCATGGCGTTAATAATGGCCGCCAATAAATCGATTCGCTGACTGTCATCCTTGTGCTTCTTGGAAAGTTTAATATTTCCGTTGTTATCCGAAACTTCAATGGCATTAGACAAGCACCAGGTTAGCAATGGACTGCCATCATGAACAATTAGGCCGCGCAGAATCAGCTCACGAAAGAACTTTGTTGGTTCCGAAAGGGTTTGAACGCCCTGCCGAATCTCTACCCGGTTGTATCCTTCCGCCTCAAGCTCCTGTGTAAAGTGAGTGGCGTTATATGGATCATAACAAACCTCCTCAATGAACCAGGATTGTTCCCGCTCCAGCTTCTGCATATGGGTTTTAATGTAACTGTAGTCCACGGCAGAACCTGGTGTAAGGGTACACCAATCCCCTGCCGCCCAATCCCGATAAGGCACACGGTCACCGTGTTCATGCTTAGTCGCTGTTTCATCCGGCATAAATCCGTGAGCAGTGACCGCATAACGGCCGTCTTCCAGCCGAAACACAAAGCCAGATGCGGTTAAATCCGTTGATTTAGACAAGTCAAGTCCATTGTGCGCAGCATAACCGCGAACCAAATCCAAAAAAGCACTCCGTGACACTGCGAGTGCTTTCCATTTGTCCATAATGCCGGACATGTATTTATTTTCGCTATCTGCCTGCCAGAGATTCACACGTTTGGTCAACCACTCCCGAATTTTCTGCGGATCTGCTGAATTATACGCTTCGTCATGCTCAATTCGTATTTGTTTCTTCAGCTCTTGGGCATATTCATTGTCTTCCTGTAGGATAGGGTTGGCTTTGACCCAATTTTGTTCATTATGTGGATCGTCTGCCTTTTCTAGCTCCCGAATCATCACATAATAGGTTTCTATCATTGGAGTATCGCCGTCCAACATCTTACACAGGGAATCATATTCTTTTTTACAGGGACTATTTTCGGCATCTTTACCGGCAGTAGAAATGATTTGCATTAAGGATTGCAGCCGTTTACCGAAGCCGGAATAAGATACGTCAAGGATTTCACTGGTCGGGTGCGCATGATACTCATCAATAATGACCAGACACGGCGCGCCTGAGTCCTTATTTTTAGTATCCTTAGACAACGGACGCAGCCAGCCGCCGCGCCGGGCGTGCTCGATGTATGTGCGTTTGATCCGCAGCCGTTTGGAAATGTCCGGGCTGTTCTCCCCCATGGTCTTCGCATCCAACCAGACCCGCTTCGCCTGCTGTTTATCGACAGCCGCACATTCAACTTCCGGGCTTTCTTCGTAACGCTTCAAATGTGGCTTTCCAGGCGGATACACACAATCCCCGCACATGCCATAAAGGGACAGGCCAGACATTTCAGTTGATTTGACATTCCCCCGCGCCCGAAGGTGCAGCGCCTTGGTGAAGCGCCTCTTTCCACTGTCCATATGCACCCAACCGTAGACGCATCCCAAATCAAACTTTTGGAAGGGCAGCAGTTCTATAAGCTGTCCGGAAAACGGACCGCGAACATGACGGCAGCAGCGCTCAAACCATTCGAATATACGGTCAGCCCTGGACTCATCGAAAACGTAAGGGAAATCAGTCGTCGCCTGCCGCTGTAAATCGGATAAATGTCGCTGGCACGCCTGCTGCTCACGCTTGCAGGCTGGCCGTAATCCCATGACAACTTCGGCGGCGTAGCGATTAGTCGGGTGAACATCCTCCCAATTAATCGAAGAGTCCGGCATTCTCATCTTCCTCCTGGTCCGCCGTCTTTTTCGCTAACCGCGCCCGCGATTCCGCATTGAGTCCAAGCTTGTTGGAGTAAGAAAGAATAAGACGCGAATAGCTCTGTGCCATTTTCACATAAGCACTGACAACCATATTCCCTTGAGCATTTGTTTCCGTATACCCTTCAATGTCAATAAGCCGGTTCGCATCCTGATATTTTGCCACCGCATCACAATAAGCTCCCAGCACATCTTCATCCACTTTATCTAGGACTTCAAACTCGGCCATATCCTTTACTGTCTTGCGCCAAACCTTCCGGGCTTCATCGTTCAGCCAGCCGGGAATTTTCAAAGTCAGCTTTTTCTTGCGATCAAACTTTTTCGAAGCAGCTTCCCGAGCAATTACCTCAGCCTCCGTCCAATGCTTGCCACCGCCTTTCTGTCCCACCCGCATGTGATTAAAATTTACAATATCTGGCATATTTTCCGCACCTCCTTTAGAAACTTTCACTGGGGACTTTTTTTCACACAAGAGTCCGATGCGGTCTATTACGAACAAAAAATTTTTTTTAAGATGGTGGGGGGCCTAAGAAATTAAAAAAAAATCCCGTAATGGCGACTTTACCATTTCAAATTCAATTCGAAATCAGGCATTTTGAAAATTTTTCTGATCTTATCTTTGTTCTCCATTATCGTTACCATTGCAAATTCATTGGCGTCTTTCTCGGCGGCACTATTCTTGTACTCTTCCATATTTTCATCAAGGTTTGCCACCCCTTCCTCATCAAGATATAATCCGTGATGATTCTGCCATGCATGACGCATTTCATGAAAGAGAAAAAAAGCTAAATCTAAATCTTGTTTATGTTTCTCCTTGGATAAGTTAAAATAAAAAATCTTGATTGTACGAGACTCCATCATTGCAATAGCAGGAGGCCGTGTCGCCCCATGAAGTATCTGTTGATATTCCTCCGGTGACATATCAGGACATTCAGCCATTTCTTTTCTCAATCTATCCTCATTCTTGTAGACATCGACCACATAATCTAATTCGTTGTATTCCTCACCCAATACATCTAGACAATGTAAGAGCTGATCCCTTATTCGACTAGGGTTTGTATATCTAACTATCATTTGCAGTCACACTCCTTGCTATCATTATCTCACATCATTTCCAAACCCTCCATCCTCTTTTGCTGTCTTGGCATCATGACACACCTTACAAAGTGACTGCCAGTTGCTGCGCCTCCAGAACAATTCCTTGTCACCCTTATGCGGTTCGATATGGTCAACCACTGTAGCAGCCTCAATCTTATCGACCTTCAAGCAATATACACACAGTGGATGCTTCCGCAGGAACCCGAGCCGAGCCTTGCGCCACTGACCGTCATAACCGCGCTGTGCAGCTGTCCCACGGTATCTATCATAGCGGTGTTTCTCTTGTGTATGGTCGGCACAGTAACGCCCTCTAGAGAGGTTACTACAGCCCACACGACTACATGGTTTAAGTGGTGATTGCCCCATAATTAACCCCTCTGCTGCTATTAAATAACTGGTAAATCCTGTGCGATCTAATTACACATATCTTACATTGTGTTAAACTCATACACCCATCACAAACCCATGCTCTACATGGCTTCTCAGCCTGTCCAGAAAACGAGTTTCACCTATCCTTAATATGAGTAACTGATTACGCTTTGTGACGCTTCAACGCCATATCCATACTGTCCTGAGCCATGCCTATATAGCGCAGCGTAATCTTCGGCGAAGCATGATTAAAGAAGTCCATCAGCATGCCAATGTCCTTATCAGTTGTTTCGTTATAGAAGATGTAACCGAACGTTTTCCGAAGTGTATGACAACCCATTTCTGAAAGCCCGAATTCATCGCCGATTGAACGCATAATCTTATAAGCCATCTCACGAGTGATAGCCCGATTCATACCCTCTCTACTTTTGATCAGGAATTCATTCGGAGGCTTTCCCTCTATATAAGACAACAATTCTTTCTTTAACTCAGGAGCCATGTATATTCGTTTCTGTTTATTGGTCTTTTTCTCTCTAATAGAGATGTGCGACCCAGACACATCCTTAACGCGTAATCTCAGAATGTCACTAATCCGTAAGCCTGTATAAATGCCTAGCAGGAACATTATGAAATCTCTGAGGTTCTTATTCTTGAGATAATCCTTAATGTCTTGTACCGTTTCCGGGTCACGGATAGGCTGAACAAAGTTCATATGCCATCACTCCTAGTCGGTAGCGACTTCCCACACAATGGCATCGAATCGCCCAATGTACTCATTCCTTACTGATTCAGGAATCCGTTCGTCCTTCACCACATCATGAAGGATCTCTATTGTCTCCTTCACTTGCTCCATGTTCAGTATATCAATCCGCAATTCAGCTGGTCTAACCATTTACCTTCACCCTTTCATATTGGTTTATGGGCAACAAAAAAGCCGCCCACAATTGAGCGACTCCATAATACTTTCATCTGCCTTGCCTAAATTTCTACATTACCAATGTACCACGGAATATTCGTCAAGTGGTCTTCAACATTCCCCGTATTGTCCTCAATTTGTCGTCAAAATTCTTTCAGGACTTCATCGTAAAATCCCATTTGATGTAATGAGTTCGCAATCGACCTGATTCCTTTCTCAATATATCGATCCACTGTACTAGCCGATGTCCCTTGCCGAGTGAACAGGATTGTCTGCTTACGGGTAAAGCCTTGGATGAATCTCACACCAATGATCTCCTTAACATCGGGATCTAGAATTTGACTGTATGCCCGATAGATCATGTATGTATAAACGCGGTACCGTTCATACACCCATTTCTGCTTCTCGGTTAGAATCACAGCATTGGCCGTTTTATCTGCATGCAATTCATCCTGGTCAATTCTTCTGGCTGCTTCACCGTCAATAGCGACCTGAGCCAGGTCGCTTTGATGGTTTTCGAAATCAGACATGAATATCTTCATGGAAGTATATTTGCCAAGGTAGAATTCGGTTGATTTAACTTCTTTTTTAGATGCCACTGCGAACAATTCCCCTTGTTCCCATACCATTGCCATTCCCCTCATTCCCCTTTGTGTTATAATGGGTTTGAGGTATTATTTACCGTTCATTGACCCCGCCCGACCAAGGATAAGGGGTCTTTGCTTTGTCCTTTATGCATATCTAGATCCACGCGGCATTTTTCCATCTTCGTCGAGTACGATATCACTGAGTATGATTGCTGATGATGCTGGGATATACTGACCTTTGAATTCTCCGAATGTTATGCTGTACCCATTCTTTTCACGCTGCGCACGGAATGACACTCCTGAAACAATACTTCCTGCTGGCGAATTAATATTTTTGACTGTTTTGATGATCACTTCTACGCCTCCTTTTGCCGATTCTCCATTATCCTCGCATCTTTAGGTATTGATACCCAAGCAAATCCTCGCTTATCTCCGCCTGGATCTTCCTGTACATAAGAATATCCTTTTGGAACAAAATCATTTAAATGAATCCGCAAGTCACCGAAAGCTGTCTGAATGATCTGATGCTGAGCCAGTTCTGACCAAGGGCATACATGCAGATGCATGCGCTCAACCTTGCCACCTTTACGGACTATTTCGCTAAGAGCGACATTTATCATGTTCACGGCTTGTGGATGAATTGAGAAAAAGTTGCTCATAATTCCCTCCCTCTGGAAGCTTGACCCAAATCACAGCGCCCTGTGGATGATTATAGGGTACAGGTTCCGAGAAAATGATTGGGTTTTTAACAACCCACGCCCACGCTTGGTTGTAATGAAAAGCAAATTTGGGATCTTCGATGCAATGCTTATCCTTGTAAGCCATAAATCGTCCAACCGTGCAAGGGATGCAATTTGTCAGTTCCACCGTCCCGTAAACTTTGCCACTGCCGCTTTTGATGATACCGATTGTGCCACGTTTATGTGTAAGTCTCCCTCTAATCTCCCATATCTTTTGACCGGATAAAATTAGATCAGCCCACTTCGGTTTAATAATCAAACCATCCATCTTAACAAAACTCCTTTCTGAACATCATCTTCGTACTGTGCAATAGAATATTTTTTCTTCTTAAAGAGATACTAATCAAAAATTGTTTATTTCACAGGAGGCAACAATGCTGAAAAAACTAATAATTCTCTTTGTTTTTTGCTTTATAGCCGTTGGAATTTCTCCATATGCTGCCGTAGCATCAAATGATCTCTACAAAACACCTACATCAAAACAATCTGATCAGTGGAAAGTTGAAATCAAAAAAGTTGAGAAATATACCTCCAAGATGTCAAAACCTCGTGAAAATGAAAGTGAAATGTACAACATTATCATCACCAATATCGGAGCTGGATTAGAAAATGTCGTATTTAACTCCTATAGAGATGAACCAAATACCCAAACAAAGTATGGATTAAGCATTTCAGACGATCATCATAAGAATTTTAAACATGGTGAGTTAGTCGACTTTTCTAACTTCCCTATTTCAGTTGATTCAAAGGAACTTCAAATCGAAATTAGCTGGTACGGAAAACCTTCAAACAACGAAACCCATCATAGAAAGTACAAAGAAACCTTTACTTTCACACCAGAAAAATAATAGAAACTTGTTGGGCACTTCGGTGCCCTATTAGTTCACAGTTTGCGTCTACCGTTCATCCCTTTTCTGATAAGGCTTAGTACCTCTGCCCATGCTGCACATATCTTTTCTCTTGTTTGCTCATGAAAAACAATCCATTTTCAGTTCTCCAAGGGTGATCTACCCCTGGACTTTGGCTCCCTGGCGGAACAAGTGGTGTAGATACGGATTTATCTAAAGACCAACCATAGTTAACTCGCGCATAAAAAGTTCTTCGGGAAATCCCGATACTTTCTGCCTGCTTGATTAATTTTTCTGGATATTTACGTTTTGCAGGATTATGTTTCTTCATCTGTTCAATGCGCTTTTCATTAGTCCATAGTGGTTCAGTAGCCGCACGTTCTAATGACCATTTTGCACTTACACGATTAATGAAGATTTGATACGGGATACCATTTTCAGTTGCGATTTTCACCCATTCAGGACGACTATTCAATTTTCGTGGAAGTATTGTAGTCGCGCGTTTCATGTCCCATCCACCATCTCGAACACGCCATTCTAGCGTCCTGCGTTTGATACCGTTAAGGGCTGCCTGTTCATAGTCTTCAGGGGAGATATGATATTTATATGACATTTGTCGTTTCACTCCTTTACCGTGTCCTCGTACTTTGCATCATTCTTCAATTTCATGTACGCAAAATTTATCATCACACTTTCTTTCTAGTACCGTCACAGTATTTTCTGCACGTTTTTTAGAAGAATAGCGTTTAGCCTCAGATAATTTACACCCTGCGGGGAATGTCTCCCCTTGGTGAGTGTATGTGTTTCCCCTGTAAAATTCGTTTAGCCCTTCCACGTATATTACATATTTCATAAAATCGCACCTCCCTTCACAGTTTGTTCTACTCTGCACCAATGCCCGGCTTTCTATATTCTCAGGCTGGCTGCGGCAAGTTATTGGCATGCGCTCGTCCGTAATTTATGAACTTATTAAAATTCTTGAGGAACAGAAGTTCAACCGTTCCAGTAGGACCATTACGCTGCTTAGATATGATGATTTCGATAATGTTTTTCTTCTCGGATTCCTGGTTGTAATAATCATCCCGATAAAGGAAAGCGACAATATCGGCATCCTGTT
Organism: Paenibacillus sp. FSL R5-0636; assembly: GCF_037974255.1. NCBI lineage: Bacteria > Bacillati > Bacillota > Bacilli > Caryophanales > Paenibacillaceae > Paenibacillus > Paenibacillus sp. FSL R5-0636. The sequence continues at coordinate 2,327,011 of NZ_CP150232.1, read as the reverse complement.
CAATTGAACCTGATTCACGAAGGTCACTCATAATCGGACGTTTGTCCTGGCGCTGTTCAACATTCCGACTGAGCTGAGACAACGCTATAACCGGCACATCCAATTCACGGGCAATCTGCTTCAACACTCGGGAAATTTCCGAAACCTCTTGTTGTCGATTTTCCCCACGTTTACCACTACTTCCCTGAATCAGCTGCAGGTAATCAATGATGATCATTCCAAGGCCTTGTTCTCTTTTCAAACGGCGACACTTGGCTCGAATATCATGCACGGTGACAACTGGATCGTCAGCAATGAAAATGTTCTTGTCTGCAAGAGAAGAAATGCCAATGGTCAACTTGCCCCAATCATCGTCACTAGTAATATCGCCCATTCTCAAGTCATTAGCGTCGAGGTTAACCTCAGCACAGACCATGCGCTGCATGAGCTGCTGCTCTGACATTTCTAAGCTGAACACTGCAATCGGATCATCCGATATCGCAGCCGCATTTTGAGCAATATTTAAGGCAAATGCCGTTTTACCAACGGATGGACGAGCTGCCACAATAACTAGATCCTGCTTTTGAAATCCACCTGTCAGCTTATCCAAATCCACAAATCCGGTCTCTCTCCCGCTAATGGTTCCACTGAGTCGGTTGCTTACACGCTGCTCGATCGTATCAATCAGCGCCATTCCGATTACTCTGGTGGATTTAAAGTCTTGCTTTGAGACAGACTGATCAGATAGTGCGGCTGACTTGGTGAGAGCGTAGGACACGACACTATCGGCATCCTCGCTTTCATACACCATATCAATGAGTGCATGAGCATCCTTCAGGGCTTGGCGTAAGGTGAATTTGCTATTTATGATGCCAATAAAATATTCGATATTCGCTGCTGTTGGAGAAGAACGGGCTATACGGGTAAGATGATGAACGCCGCCAACCTTATCTAGGCTCTTACGCTGAAGCATTATCCCTGTAAGAGAGCGAATATCAATTTCTTCACCGGCATTGTGAAGATCCACCATTCCTGAGAAGATTGTCCGGTTCATCGGATCATAGAATACTTCCGGCGCTATAGAAATCGCCTTATCTATCGCTTCTCCCGTGTTATCAATCATGATCGCTCCAAGGATAGACCATTCGGCTTCAATGTCGTGCGGCTGTTCCCGATTTAAGTCGCGCATAAAGTTCCTCCTTCCATCCGGCGGGCATAGGTTTAGCAGCAGCTTGAGCCTTGTCCCTTTCTGCAAAATACTCCGCTGTCTGATCCTTGGCTTTTCGCTGATCTCGTAAATCACCCACACCACCACGGATCTGTGCAATCTTCGGCGGCCACGGATTTGTAAGCATGTGCTGCTCCACGTTTTTACAGGCTACGTCAAAAGGGAAATCTTTAAGGTTCTCATGTAGCCGGTCTATTTCAGTATTGCTGGTATCAATCTGATGTGCGTATTCTTCTTTGAGCTTAATGAGTAGATCAATAACTTGTGTTCTCTTCAAGCTGCTTTGCCTCCTTTGCTCGACGTTTAAGGTCTGCAAGCTCTTGCTGCTGCTTGGTTAGTCGCTGCGGCGGTGCTGGCATTGGTGTTTGGGTTAATGACCCTTTATGCTTCGTAGTCTTGTTAGCGTTCCGCCATGCTGATTTCAAGCCTTTCACGTAATAAGTAAAACTGTTTGGCTGCTCGAAATCTTCTCCCTCGCGTTTTCGCTTTGCCTTGTATTGGCTCTCCATAGTTGTGATGGTAAAGGGTACTGGCATCCCTGCGGCGACCATCTTACCCATGGCTTCGCGATCGTTTGTGGAGACGTGAATGTCGAACTTATCATGCAATTTGCAATAAGCATTTAAAATTGCGATCATCCCGTCCGTTTTAGGATCTGGGCTAATTTCTTCTGAAAACTCATTTTCTAAAATAGTAGTAGTAGTAATAAGATCTTTAATATCTTTTGCATCGGACAATATTGTCTGATCACTCGTTAAAATCGTTTCATGATCGGACATTTTTGTCTGATCACTGTCATTGTGAACGGACAAATATGTCTGATCACTGTCATTGTGAATGGACAAATATGTCTGATCACTGTCGGACTGATCGGACAAAATTGTCTGATCACTTTCGCTGTGAACGGACATTTCTGTCTGATCATTATCCTGCGAACGGACATTTTTGTCTGATCTCTTCAACATGCCTTTCTTGGACTTTCTAACCTTTATGATCAAACCCCGGGGCGCTCTAGTGATATGGATGTAACCGTGGTTCTGGAGATCACTTATCCATCTGCTGATGCTTTTATCGGTAACCCCAAAGTTCTCACCGATTTCAGAAAGCTTCATCGGCTTGCCACCCAGGACAAGTCCCCAAACAGTTCCGTCCTCTTCGACTTCCTTAGTCGTGGAGCTAACACACCAAGCGAATAGCCATATCGCCGATCCTATTTTTTCGTAGTGTTGCGGCGAAAATAACCCGGAGAAAATCGGAAAAGGAAAGCTATCTGTTGGCATAAGCTCACCTCTGTATTAATCATCATTTTCCCTTCTTCGGTTTGGGGCGATTTATAATTTCTGTCACATTCGTACGCAAGACGAATGCTAATTCTCCATTGTCCTTTCGAAGCTTGGCCCAAGGTCGGGCAATGCCCCATGTATCCAGTACCTCACCGGACAGGCCACAGCTTGTTAGGACTGTATCACCCTTGAGAACGAGCATCACCGCTGCCCCCTTTTACCCCGCATACCGAAGCCGCAGAGCTTTCAGAGCGATATCAGTATTCTTATCATCCAGACGGTCAGCCTCGGACAAATCCACCTTATTTCGACCGTTATAGAGGTGTAGTGCCAGAGCAAGCATGAACTTTTCTGATGTGCTCCATCCCTTAGAAGCTCGTTTAAGCTTGTCCGTATGAACGGTAAGCTCTTCGAAGTCAATAAATTCAGGAACCAGATATTGTTTAAGCTTGTTATGGTTCTGAAATATATACAGCAGTCCCTTCCAATACCGATCTTGCAGTAATTGTTTCGGAATCATAGTAAATACCCCTTTCAAATTGAATTTTGATGCGTCAGCCACATCTTGGAATCCCGGACGGAGGAAGGTTATTTCTAAGGTCCGACATTCCAAGACAGGGGCCGAAGCCCTTCTTCATTTGATCCTGTCTATTTCTTGCATTACGAGTGTTTTAATGTTCAATGGTAGAAACTCTACGACTTCAACAATCTGATTCCACCTGCCCGAGGCTTTTTGTTGATGCCTGTCTGCAAGATAAAAGTTTTCTACAGAACTCATGACCTGATTGTTCGCAGCGGTAATCTCCGTTTTCAGCACCTGGTCTATAGCAGAAGACCACTCGTTTCTACGTTTCACATACAATTCAGCAAGAGCTTTAGCAAATTGAATTTCGTCTTGTTCACTCAAGCTGTTCCCTCCTTGCTTTTACGATGGGCATCGCGTAAAATAGACGCAACGAGAAACTTTAATCGGGTTCTCAATGAGGTCCGCCCTGCCAGGCGGGCTTTTTTATGCTGTACTTTGGCATGATGCAATTCACATTCGTGCAACCAAATCAGCATTTCCAGCCAACGAATATTTCGTTTTAACTTGATCGGATCAATATGTTCTGCTTGGCGTTTTATCATTTTCAGATTCCGCTTAGCGTTCTTAGCTTCAAACCGCGCTTGATCTTCCAAATCTTCGATTCTCATAAAAAAACCTCAATTCATATATTTTTTTTGTCTCAGTTCATTCCGATGATCCGCCCATAATCCAAGGTAAGAAATACCATATTTCCGACAAAGGACTGCTGCATTATGTGTAAGTGCCGTTATGGCTTCGATTTGCTCCATTAGTCCATTTTTGACGTTCTCATGATCAGCAGGCGTCAACTGGTCTAATCTCTTAGTGATTGGGATTGACTGCAAAGCCAGTAATGCTTCTTGGATTTCCTCGATTGTTTTTATGTATGTTGAACTTGGATGTAAGTCAGCGCCATCTAAGTAAGGTACACATGCACCACCTGTAACCTCTTCTGCTGCGCCGATAATCAACTGAATATCATCGTAGTGTCTGACTGTAGCCTGCATAACTTGTTTAGTAGCTTTACGGCTACCTTTAACTATCTTGCCAATCTGGGAACCATCAACATTAGCTGCCTTTCCAGCTTTTGCATATGAATCGCCAGTCCGTTTTAGCACTTCTTGCAGTGCTCCCGGAAAATGTCCAATTGCCATTTTGATACCCCCTTATTTGTCCAAATTGATGGGATGCTATTGGACAAGGGAATAATGTATGATGTTTTTAAGCAATTCCCCTTGCCCAAGCCTTCCCCCACCCGCCGCAGCCCGTACAGCACGGTGGGTTTCCTCTTTATATAGCTTTCTTACGATTTTTCCATCCTTCACCAGCATGGTTACTCACCCATTCGGTGTGTTCGTCCACCCATCTCATTAATAAGTGCGTTGGAACCCTTGGATTCCCGAACTCACGATTGACTGGAAAATCTGGACGGTTGAAAAGTTCTGCTGTTTTCGACTCGCCAATATCCATCAACTCCATAAATTGTTTTCGGGTTAGAAAGGGCGGTAGCTCGTTAATAAGATGATCTTTTAACGCTTCCGCCACAGCTTCTCGAATCCATAGTTTTAGATCTTCAACTTCTATTACTGCAACGGACATTCATCTCACCCCCTTCAACGCGGAGTTTTCCCCTTCAACTTTGCGTATCGCGTAGCGAATGGCTAAAAAAATTTGATCTCTTTCGCATTCATACACAAGAGATATCTTGTCAGCTCGTTCGCTGTCTACATGACGATGACCATTTTCAATTTGAGATAGGTATCCAGCGGGTATTCCAATCTCTTCAGCTGCTTTCTCAATACTTAGCCCAGCATCTTTACGAGCTTTTTTAATGAGGCTGTTCACTTCTCTTCCCCCCGATCAGCTATTCATAATGTGAAGTTATTTCCATAATACATCGCATTACGCAAAGTGTCAACGCATTTTGCAAAGTTTACCCCCTTTATATTTTCAGTATGCAAAGTGCAAAGTATAATGTTAATCAGGTGATGCGAATGTTTAGTGGTAACCGGTTGCGCAAACTGCGCAAAAATGAAGATTTAACTATGAAAGAATTCGGCGCAAAGTTTAGTCTTGCAGAATCCACAATTTCAGGTTATGAAAACGAATCACGAAAACCGGATTTGGATACTGTAAATAAATTTGCGGACTACTTCAATGTCTCTGCTGACTATTTGATGGGGCGAACCGATAGGCTAAACTTGGAGGAAACCAACCTCTCATTTTATGGTGGACCCGATAAATACACTCCTGACGAAATAGAAGAGATGGAGGCAGCTCTAGCGAGATATAGAAAGAACAAGAAACGGATTCGAGAAGAAATGGAAGACAGAAAAAAATAAAGAATCAAGAACTAGCCAGCAATGGCTTTTCTTTTCCATATAAAACAGAACATACGTGCGCTTTTAGGAGGAATACATATGAACTTTTACCAATACTTTAAAACTCCACTTGAACAATGGATCGAAGACAGATATCAAGAAAATGGAATTTTTCGACCTTCTGATCTCACTATTGAAAAAGTCTCTAGAATATTTAATACCGAAGTAATCTATTATGAGCACACCTCTTTCAGTGACAATGAGGAACGCATCATTTTTTTAAATAAATATGAGGAAGAGAATCTACTCAGGAAATTTTTTTTCCACGAACTTTGTCATGTCGTAAGGCATTCAGGGGATCAGCGTTGGATGCCATCATTATTTAGAGATGCCCAGGAAAATGAAGCTGATTTCTTTTCTCTTTACACTTCTATTCCTTTTTATATATTTCAGTCGTTACCACTACCTAATAACAAAAATGAGGCTATTGGCTTTATTGCCCATGAGTTTAAGATGCCACTAGAAATAGCCAAAAAGAGATTTCAACAGATTGAAGAACGAATTGCTCAATCTGATATGCTATCTGCTTTAGGTGCTATAGCAGCAGCATCTTCAAAACAAGAAGATACGCACAGTAAAGCAGCTGATTTTCATTTTAGAAGGGATACTCAAACTCAGCCTCGTATCCGAGCATATTACAGTTGGGATGGTGATTTTTCTCGTCCTCATGCTTTAGTGATTGAACACCCTATCGAATTTGATTGGAATGGATCACTAGATATACAGATCAATCGTGATTACAAAACATGCGACAAGCCATCTGGAAGAATGAAAGATATTGCTTCTATCATCCCGAGTGACCTCTCAATCTCCAAAGACAAGGGTAGTATAACGATAAATTTATCCCGCGTAGCATGGCGGCATGGCAATGATATTGAACAACTATACCTTCCTTTGGACGTAATTGATGACGCTTTGAATTTTTAATGAAAGGTGGATAAGATATGGCTTACTTCTCGAAAGTTCAAGCAAAAAATAAACAAGGATATAAATGGATATGTGTCTTGGAAGGTCCAACCAATCCCGTAACTGGAGTAAGGCAGCAAGTGTCCCGTAGGGCGGATACTAAGAACGAAGCTTTACAACGTGCACAAGATGCTGTTAACAACCTTAGAAGTGGAATTGACATTAAGAAAGCCAAGAAAACTAGATTCGAAGAAGTTGCAACTGATTTTTTAGAAACATATTCAAAAAGTGGTGTTAGATCAAGTACCGTGCGAACAAGAAGTAAATCCGTTAAGATATTGCTTCACCATTTCGCCAAATCAAATATTGACAGCATAAAACTGAAAGATATTCAAAAAATGTTGATTACTATGGATAACAATGGATATAGTCACTCAAGCATGAATAGCACAAAAATTACAGCTGGAATGATTTTTAATTTTGCGGTTGTTCATGGGCTACGAAAAGATAATCCCTGTGAAGGATCTGTAATACCAATAAAGGAAAGTACAGTTGAGGAAATAGAAAATGATATTCTGGCAGAAAAGTATTTCGAGAGGCACGAGCTTGAGGAATTTCTAGAAAAGGTCCAATTGTTTGGAAAACGTGGAGATTTAGAAACTTTTTACCTATTAGCTTTTTCTGGGATGAGACCTGGGGAGTTATGTGCTTTGAAATGGTCAGACATTAACTTTGAAACTTACGATGTTCGCATTACGAAGACAATTTATAATCCAGATAATAATATGCGTGAATATAAGCTAAACCCACCGAAGACAAAAAGTTCCATTAGCACGTTTGATCTAGACGAAAGTATTATCGAAATGTTAAAGTCTTATAAGGAAAAACAAGTTATACGCCACCAAAGGTACTGCCAGCAGGCTGATGATTACCATAATGGAAAGTTTATTTTTTGTCACGACAATGGATATCCATACGTGCAAAAGAATATAATTGACAGAATGAAACGTATCATGAAAAAAACATCCATTAAAAAACATGCAACCCCTCATATCTTACGGCACACGCATATCAGTCTGTTGACTGAGGTTGGAGTGGACCTTAAGACTATTATGCATCGAGTAGGTCATGGTGATTCAAAAACAACTTTGAAAATTTACACTCATGTAACAGAACGTATGAAAAAAAGTGCGAATGAGAAGGTCAGAATCCACTTCGGCAAGATCCTAGATATCAATCAAAAGCAAGAAATGTGATTTTTACGTTATTTTTATTTAAATACGAACCCAAATAAACTTTATAACTCTAGGATTTACAAGGGGTTCCAAATATAAATTAAAAAATCGGAGGAATTATGCCTAATAACCAACAAGAAACTCATAATATCCAGGCGTGGTCTCTGATCAATCGCAAATACCTTGGACAAGGCGTTCGAGTCAAAAGATTTCGCCGTCCAAAGCGCAGCCAGATTAGAAACCGTGTGCTGCTTGCTGTATTGATGGCTAAGGATATCAAGCTGTCACGACTCGCAGAAGAGCTTGGTATATCCTCACGCAGTGTAAGCGCTTGGGTATACGAAGGTCGTATCCCTTCCAACAATAACATTGACAAGACCTGCCGCCTATTGGGGTACCCACCCCACATTCTGTTCAATGAAGCATTGATTCGTCAAAGCCCCATTGTATGTCAGCCTACACCCTCACGATTTATGAAAAGAAGTATTACCAGTTCACCGCGCAGCAATGTTATCCTGACCGGACTTTGTATGGTTTACGATTTCTCAGTAACGGATGTAAGTATTTGGATAGGCGTCCATCCCGGAACGTTTCGGAAATGGCTCCACAACAGCCATCTGCCGACCCCTGCTCTGCAGGAAAAAGCCGAAGCTTTCTTTCGGATTCCACGCCATATTCTATTTGCAGACTGCGGAACGCTCTAATACAATCCTCTCACAGAACACGTTTAACACAGCCCTTCTTCAAGAAATCATGAGAAGGGTTATTTGCCATACCTTTTTTTCTTAAAAAGAGGTCATACTACTGTATGTAGATACATTGTGTAGTACTAAAGAACGGGTCAGGAGGCGCAAGATGAAACTTAACGGAATACTGTCAAAGGGCTATACCGATACTTGGAATGTGACCCCTGGTGTCATTGGACTTCGCACTATGTTTGTAAATGTCGCATTAATTGGCCAGCCCTCTTCGGATTGGGTTCTTGTAGATACTGGTCTTAGCTCATATACAGGCAATATTATTGATTTTGCTACGGAGCATTATGATAAGCCTCCGGTGGCAATTATCCTGACGCATGGGCATTTTGACCATATTGGGGGTGTGAAAAGGCTTGTTGAGGAATGGAACGTGCCTGTATATGCTCATCCGCTAGAACTGCCTTTTCTGACAGGTAAAGAAGATTACCCTCCAGCCGATCCGGCCGTAGGCGGCGGGCTTATGAGCATGATATCCCCTTTATTTTCACATCATGGCATTGATCTTGGTTCAGCCGTTCACCCCTTGCCGGAAGACGGGACTGTCCCTGGTGCGAAGGGCTGGGAATGGATCCATACCCCTGGACATAGTCCCGGGCATATCTCCCTGTTCAGGCCTGAGGATAGAGTCCTGATCGCTGGTGATACGTTCCTTACGGTCAAACAGGAATCCGTATTTGCAGTGGCTACGCAGCATCAGGTGGTGCATGGCCCACCCTCTTATTTCACGACAGACTGGGAAGATGCCGAGAAATCAGTCCGTACCCTTGCCTTGCTGAATCCACATCTTGTTCTTTCGGGACATGGAGTACCCATGGAAGGTGAGGAGCTGTCTACCCAGCTTGCTCATTTATGCAAAAATTTCAAAGAAATGGCGCTACCGGGTCAAGGTAAATTTGTGTAAATAAGGTATTCCTGATCATCGAGCAGAGGTCTAGGGAAAAAGTCCCTATAATTCATTTGATATAGCCGATTCTACGGATATTCAACGAAATTATAGGGAGTTCCTCCCTATATTATTTGCTAAGTGCAGATTTACGTGCGACTATATATCTCAGTATGTATTGATGTTTTTTTCCAAGCGGCCCACATAAAGTCTCCACACATGAGCCGGTCGAAATTATTTTCGTACCTGCAAAATGTTGTCTTAAATCTTCATCACTAAAAAAATGGGCGTATTTTCCCTCTTTGTATTCGTAGGTTCCCGGTTCCAAAAGTGTTCCACAGCCGTTGTTCGCATCCTCATCGGAAAAACTGGTAAAATATAGCAAGCCATCCGGCCGCAGCTGTTCCAGACAATTAGCTACGAGCCTGCGGCGATCCTCTTCGAGAAATAAATGCAACACGTCATAGCAGTAGACAGCATCAACCTGTACTTCAGAAATAGGCTCTAATACGGAACCTGAGATAAAATGGCTCTTGGGATCCCATTCTGCCGCCATCCTTAACGCATCCTCGCTTAACTCAACGCCTAAGGTCTTAAACTCATCTGAGAACACCTTCGTATTTCTTCCGTATCCCGCACCCGGGACTAAAACTGATTTCACGTCATATTGCCGAAATATCTCCCTTGCTGCCTGGGCTGTAGGACTAGGTTCACTCCCCCAGATCATGCCTTCCTGAGCAAATCTTCGACTCCAGTATTCGGACATAGATTAGACCTTCTTTTTAAATTTATTCGCTAATTTCATCGCAAGGAATTGAGGGATCAGGTTTAGCATACTAAAAAATAAAAACGATCCTGTAGGTCCAAGTGGTTTGAAAAACGTCCCGTCCCAACCGCCTTCTCCTGACAATTTGCTAATAAAATAATACGAAACAAACGCAGAAGCGATATTCCCAATGACTACAGCAATTATATTATTAGACCATTTTCCCAAAAAAGCTATTAGCGATGTTATGACGATCATCATTAAATAACCAACTATTGAACCATTATTGAAATCTTTATCCATCGCGAAATATACAAATGGAAAACAGTACACACTAATGATCAGGAGATTTAATCCTAATTTTCTCACCGCATCCCCTCCTCAGCTAGTTTTTCACTCTATACCAATACTGATAAATCTCCTTAAAACCCAGCTTGTCATACAAGGCTGAAGCCCCCGTATTCGCTTGCACAACTTGCAGAAAGGAAGTTGTTGCTCCCTTTGCTCTACCCCAATTAAGCAACGCTAGCAGCAGCTGTTCCGCCATTCCCTTTCTACGATGAGCAGGGGAAGTGACAATATCATACAGACCCAAGTATCCATTCTGAATCACACCAAGTCCGCAGGCGGCAGGAACACCATGATTAAACAACAGGACATAACCCTGCTGCAAATGTGATGCAGACAACATTCTAGTTAAGGTTTCCCGGTTCTTGCCAGACAACCCGGTAAGCTCACTGAAGGCGTGCAGCCACTCTTCAGTCAAGCTCTCCTGCATCTGAACCGTATAACACAGATCGGGGCTCGCTAAGCCCCCCAGATCAAGAAGCCTTACCGATGAAGGCTCGACAATTGTATAACCGCGATCCGCAAGCATCTCATCAAGCTTTGCCGGCTGGATATAGGGGGTTATTTTGAACACTGGCTGTAGTCCAGCATGCTCATAATACCGCTCCGCAAGCTTGATTTGTTCTGCGAGATCAACCTGAGAGCTGTCAGCCCCGTATAATGGATTGACCGAATTGGCCCTTTTTGTATAACCAGCTGCCGTACGTAGAATCCAGCCCTGCAGGAGAACGCTCTGCTCCGCAGCCCAAGTATTAAGTGTGATTTCTTCTATGAATTTATACAGCTTATTCCTCTCCTCTTGAAGCACGTTTGTTACGCATCGCAGGCAGTAATTTCACAGTTCCCTCCTCTTGGGAAGTGAAATAGTCATATTCGGGAGACTCTTTGCCATAAAGAGCTATTTTACCCTCACCGTTATAATGAACACCCCAACCAAACCGCTTCGGCAGCAGTGAAGCCCTTAGACAAGGATGATTTTTGGAAAATAGCTCGTTCCATATTTGTTCCTTACGGGCCAAACGTTCTTCCTGTGGAATTTGTTTATGGCGCACATGAACCTCGTACAGAAGTTCTTCATGATTGTATTTGTAGGGCTCATTAATTAACAGTTCATATTGAATCACATGTGCAGGCGGGAGTGTTCGGCAAGACATCGGAGGAACTCCGATTTCCTCAGGGCAGTCCTCTGCTACACGAATAAAAGTATCGGTATAGCTCATTTGCATCACCTCCATATTAAATAGAAATATATTCCTTCTATGATAAATCATTTTCCTATTCTTAGCATAGCCGAATTTTCTAAAGTCCATGATGGATGAGCAGCAAAAACGGCCAATCCTCTAAACTACGGAGGATTGGCCGTTCTCATTTACCAACTCGACTTGGTAATACCCGGAATCTGGCCTTTATGCGCCAATTCGCGGAATACAATTCGGGAAACATTAAATTTGCGCAAATAACCTCGAGGTCTGCCAGACACTTGGCATCTATTTTTTTGACGAGTTGCGGAGGAATCACGTGGCAGCTTTTGCAAAGCCATATAGTCCCCTTGTTCCTTTAGTTCTTTTCTTTTAACAGCGTATTTGGCGACTAGTGCTTGTCTCTTCAATTCTTTCACAACTTTAGATTTCTTGGCCATGTTCGTTCTCCTTCCATCCTTTAAATCTACTCGTTCAATGCACTCTTCAAGGCTTCCAGGTTCTGACGCATGATTCCTAAATAATCCAGGTTTTGACTGCGATCTTCCTCTGTTAATCCTTCAATTGGGTTTAGAACGGCTGCTTTGGCACCAATCTCTTTTGCTATTGTGTCTGCCACACTGGAGGATACAAGTGTCTCGAAGAAAATCGTCTTCACTTTATGCTCTTTCGCAAACTCCACAATCTTACTCATATTTGCGGCAGAAGGCTCCTGCTCCGGAGATAGTCCGGCAATCGGGACCTGAGTTAATCCGTACTGCTTGGCAAGGTAACCAAAAGCCGCATGCTGAGTGATAAAATCCTTGCGTTTAGTATCCTTAAGACCGTCCTTAAATTCTTGATCCAGTTGCTCCAGCTTAGCTACATAAGCCTCTGCATTTGTCTTAAAATCCTCGGCATGTTCAGGTGCGGCAGCAGCTAAAGCTGCTTCAATGTTACGCACTTCTTGAATGGCTAGTGTAGGATTGAGCCACACATGCGGATCTAATCCACCGTGATCATGCGAATGCTCTTCATGAGCATGTTCTCCTTCTTCATGCGCATGTTCTCCTTCTTCATGAGCATGCTCCCCTTCTTCATGAGCATGCTCTCCTTCTTCATGAGCATGTTCTCCTTCTTCATGGTGGTGGTCAGCTTCTTCCTCTTCCGTGCCTTCCATGATGTCCAGACCCTTGCTCGCTTCTACAGTAATTAACGGAGTGCCAGATATACTTTCCAGCACCTGGTCTACCCAGCCTTCCATTCCTGCGCCATTATAGATCAGCATATCCGCATCTGAGATTTCTGCCATATCTTGTGCAGTCGGTTCCCAATCATGGGGTTCGATTCCTGCCGGTATGAGTGCTTCCACGTCCGCCAGATCTCCTGCCACATTTTTGGTAAACTCGTAAATTGGATAGAAACTGACTTTAATATTTAGTTTAGATGACTCTGGAAGGGCTGTGGCTTCTGCGGCTCCAGATGCATTCGTAGTAGTAGAAGAATTACTGGCATTATTATTACCGCAACCTGCGGCAATAAGTAACGCGGACAGGGACAAAATGGCTAAATGATGGATTCTAAATTTCATTGAGAGTTGTAACTCCTTTTCTGGAAATAGATTTATGAATTCGCCGACGATTTCTAAGTCGGATCAGCTTCTGTACCAAAATTGCGATTAATAAGAACGATAGCAGTATAAGAGCAATCGTCCCACCAGGCGGTGTATTGATGTAATACGAGGCACTTAGGCCACTAAAAACGCCGAGTAACCCTACGCCAATTGATATCAATATAGCTGTCGTGAAACCAGACGCTATACGCAAGGCAATCGAAGCTGGCAAAACAATAAGCGCTGAGACTAACAGCACTCCAACAACTGGCATCGCAGCAGCTACTGTCATTCCAGTTAGTACAGCAAACGAAAATGATAACCAGCCCACATGAACTCCACTAATACTAGCGGTCTCTTCATCAAAGGTCAGATTATATAAAGATCTGCGTAACACAATAAAATAGACCAGACCGATTACAGCAACCACAGCGATAATCTTTAGTTGAGTGTCGCTGACCGCAACGATGGAACCAAACAGATAGGAACTGAAGCTTTTACTTAAATTCTGCTTTAAGCTCATAAGTACAACTGCCAATGCTAATCCAGAGGTCATAATAATAGCTACAGGAAGCTCGCTATATGTACGATAAGAACGTCGAAGCTGTTCGATGACAATACCACCGAGAATCGCCACCATGAAACCACTTAGTGCCGGATTAAGCTGTAGTATTGAGCCTAGTGCTACTCCTGCAAGCGAAACATGAGAGAGGGTATCCGCCATTAGGACCTGACGGCGAAGCATGAGATATACCCCGAGAAGCGGACCAATAATGCCAATTAAACCACCGGCCCAAAATGCACGTTGCATGAATTCGTAACTAAACATTGCCAACCCTCATTCTCCTTTCGTTCCAGGCTGATCAACGTATCCAGATAGGAACTGGTCTCTTCCAGGCCATGCGTCACCATGATTACGGTCCGGCCGTGTTCACTGACATCATGGCGCATCAGCTTATAGAACCCAATGCGACTGTCCAGATCCATTCCCGTAGTAGGTTCATCGAGAACCAATATCTGCGGCTGTTGTGCCAATGCTCGAGCGATGCAAATCCGCTGCTTCTGGCCGCCTGACAGTTCTCCTATCTTCCGGTCTCGCAAATGCCACATATCCACCTGCTTTAAACTTCGCTCGACGATCTCGTCCTGCTCAGGTGTAAAGCGTCTAAATAATCCCAGCCTTGGATAACAACCCGAGCGAACCAGTTCGATCACCTTACTTGGGAATCCTGCGTTAAAAGAAGCTACCTGCTGTGGAACATAGCCGATAACCATCTTTCCGTTATCTGATAACTCTTTATTCAACTGAACCGTTCCACTCCATGGACGAAGCAGGCCGAGCATTAGCTTCAGCAGGGTGGTCTTAGCAGCACCATTGGGTCCCGTTATACCAATAAACTGTCCGGTATGAATATCTAATGAAATGTTATCAAGGACAGCTTCATCCCCATACCCGAACACTACATTCCGCATGGATGATAGGATCATCGTGCCTCGCCTCCCTTCTGACTGATGTTATGTCCATCTCAGATTAAATCGTAAGTCTTACGATTTAACAAATTTGATAATATCGTAATCATTACGATTTGTAAACCCAAAATTAAAAATTAATCGTAATAATAACTATTAGACCTCTTTTTCATACAGCAAAAATCCGGAATCCCACCTTCTGGATTCCGGATTTCCATCGCTAATTTACTAAGTATCTATTCCTCAGCAGCCGCAAGGAGTTCTTCAACAGGCCACGGAAGTGGATTGTTGAACTTTGTCCAATCCTGCTTCAGCTCCTCCACCGTCAGCAAACATCTGTCCAATCTGGCTTCGAGTTGTGCCTGATCTATATTTACACCGATAAATACGATTTCATTTATTCTATCGCCCCACTGCTCGTCCCATTTCGCCTGCAGCTCAGGTTCGCTTTCCAGTACCTCCAGCTGCTGATCCTTAGGCATTGTAGCCAACCAGTAGCCAGCAGGTCCGAACTGAATGGAAGGTCCTGCCTGACTTATAGTAGCTGCAAGATCACCTTTTGCAGCTACCCATGCCACACCTTTTGCCCGAACGACCTCTTCCGGCCAGTTGCTAAAGAAAAAACTTAATCTTTGCGGGTGGAAAGGTGTTCTCCGGCGATAAACAAAGGAAGAAATTCCGTATTCCTCCGTTTCAGGGGTATGGGTCTCTTTATTCAGCTCCGCGATCCAACCAGAGGATAAGCTTGTTTTCTCAAAATCAAACAATCCGGTATTCAGAATTTCCTTCGGATCTACTACGCCGTTAATCGTGCGGATCAGCTTGGCAGACGGTTGAAGCTTACGGAGCACAGCTTCAAGCTTGTTGAGTTCATCTTCTTTCAACAGATCACACTTATTAAGCAGCAAGACATCACAAGTTTCGATCTGATCAATAAGCAGATCCACAATATCGCGGAAATCTCCTTCGCCAGCCGTTTGGTTGCGGTCCATCAGACTATCACCAGAAGAGAAGTCATGCCAGAAACGCCCAGCATCCACAACAGTCACCATCGTGTCTAATTGAGCAAGCGAAGTCAAATCAATATCCAACTCGGGATTGGCATAGGTAAAGGTCTGTGCCACTGGTACAGGTTCGCTAATGCCTGAGGATTCAATCAGGATGTAATCAAATCGCCCTTCCGCAGCCAGCTTTTGTACTTCGACAATCAAATCATCACGAAGCGTACAACAGATGCAACCATTAGACATCTCAACTAATTTCTCTTCTGTTCTAGAAAGCGTATTTCCGGACTTCACCAGATTCGCATCCACATTGACTTCACTCATGTCATTTACAATAACAGCTACTTTAAGCCCGTCACGGTTGTGCAGAATATGATTCAGCAGCGTTGTTTTCCCAGAGCCCAAATATCCACTGAGCACGGTAACAGGGAGCTTTTTCATCTATACCACTCCTATCGTTTATAAAATCAAGATTAAAAGCCTCCGCCCTTAACGGGTTTCGCGATGTAAGGTTACTCTCTTTAGGCGTGGACAATATTTTTTCATTTCCATACGCCCTGGATGATTTCGCTTATTCTTGGTAGTGGTATAGTTGCGATCTCCTGTCTCCGTACATGCCAAAGTAATGATTACTCTCATCGTTTCCATCTCCTTTTGATTAAATCGTAATAATTACGATTAACACATCGTACACGGTTTATTCACAATCTGTCAACTATGATCTTGTAAAAATTTCAACTCTCTTAATTTTGTGGTCTTTCTGGTGGACAAATTACGTATAGATGGAATTATAAAAAATATGATTCTTGTAATTCCTAGAGAATCAGGCAGGAGTGGAGATCATGAAGATACCAGTAATTATTTTGAGCGGGTTTCTGGGGAGCGGGAAGACAACTCTGCTGTTGTCCCTGCTGAAAGAAAGCAAGGTAAGAGGGCTGAATCCAGGAGTAGTAATGAATGAACTGGGCAAACGGGATGTGGACGGGTATATTCTGCAGGAGCATACCGGTACAGCTGTAACTAAACTGCTGGACGGATGCGTATGTTGTAGCCGTAAAGAGGATTTGGCAGATAGCCTGATGGTGCTGCTGAGAGGACGTCCAGATGCCATTTACATGGAGTTGACCGGCGTCGCCGATCCTGAAGAAATCGCCAAAACGTTGCAGGAAACCCCTCTACAGGATCTGGTGGAGCTGCACTATACCATCACTCTGTTAGATGCGGAAAATGCTCTGGAATATAACAGCAGACTCTCCTCTGACAAACAGCTCGTTCGGACCCTGCGTAAGCAGCTCTCCATAGCTGATCTTATTGTCGTTAATAAAAGCGATCTCGTAGAGCCGGAAACCTTATGGAGAATTGAAAAGGGAGTTCGTAAACAAAATACGGAGGCTGAAATTGTATACACCCATTACAGTGAAATCAACCTGTCTCCGATATTGTCAGGAATAATCCCACGTAAAATTATAGCTCCGGCTCCACAGCGAGCGCCTCAAACCTTCAAAGGAGCATCACTGAAACAAATGCATTCAGAGCATGGGGGAACCGCTGTAAAAGAGCTGCATGAGGAGCAGCACGCTTCTTTCTCGCAGGTAACAGCCATCACGTTAACCATTCCGCAGGTAAGGACAACTATGCCTTCTAAAGAACGCCTAGAGGCCTTCTTCCAAGAATGGGGTGACAATCTATTACGTGCCAAGGGGCATATTCTTTTGTCCGAACAGGAGCCGGTTCAGCTTGTTCAATATGCGGGGATGCGTACTACCTGGGAAGCCTCTCGTTATCCTGGTATGCCTTATGTGGTGTTCATCGGGATGAATATAGATGAAGAACAGCTGGCAGATCGGTGGTCCGCCTTATTCGAGTTTTGACTACCTTTTCACCATTAAAAATACTGCCGTTGCTCCTCCCGATCTCGTTCCTGATTATCATTGGCTTTGTATGGCTGCCGAATCATCTGGAACTGCTGGATAATGCATACATCGACACCTTCAAAACCGCTTTTATCGGCATATTGCTGGAAGCCTTGCCGTTTGTATTAGCAGGAGCATTGTTATCTTCACTGCTTCGCGTCTTTATCCCGGATGAAATGATTTCCCGGTGGATTCCGCGGCGACCTCTTCCGGCCATTCTGTTCGCATGTCTGCTCGGAATTATTTTTCCGGTCTGCGAATGTGGAATGATCCCGCTCGTCCGCCGACTTATCCATAAAGGTATGCCTGTTTACGTGGCTATCGTGTTTATTTTGTCCGGACCGATCCTAAATCCTGTCGTCTATGGGGCGACCATGACAGCATTTCGCAGCCACTCGGAGCTGGCCTATGCCCGTATGGGTCTGGCTTTTGTTGTAGCCTGTCTCATAGGTTTGATAATCTACGCAACGGTTAAAAAATCTCCCATCCGCCTAAATGTTCAGCGTGAAACGGGGGAAGTTCATCACAATAATTCTCGTGGGGGAAAAATAGCCGCTGTCTTCGTCCATACCTCAGATGAGTTTTTTGAGATGGGAAAATATTTAATTATCGGTTGCTTATTAACCGCTGGCATTCAGACATTTATGGTTCAAGACAGTCTGGCTGCGATCGGAGCTAAGCCGCTGGGTTCATATTTTTTCATGATGGGACTGGCATTTGTGCTCTCACTTTGTTCCACCTCAGATGCCTTTGTAGCTTCCACCTTCGTACATTCTTTTCCATCTGGTGCTCTGCTCGCTTTTATGGTATTCGGACCGATGCTGGATTTCAAAAATTCATTGATGTTGCTCTCACTGTTTAAGACCAAATTCGCTCTTTATTTGTTCTTTCTGATCTTCGCAAGCGTGTTTATTGGGGCGGTATTCATGTCCTTGTGGCTGTAATTCATAGAGGTGGTAAGCTGTTGCTTACAACATGGGTAGGAGGATAGAGCATGAATGACTCTCGAAGCATCCGGTTTCACTATTTGTTAAGGGCGGTCATTCTGCTCGCTTTCGCCCTCTATATCGGGCATCTGGTACAGCAGGACGCTTTGCATTATTATGTAGCGCCCAAGCTGGCACGCTGGGTTCAATTATGTCCAATCCCGCTGACACTTATGGCGCTCAGTCTGGCCGTACAGGCTTTATTTGGCAAGGGTAGTGTTCTCTGTGACTGCGAGCATCGGCTTCCACATTCTTTTTTCAAAAGTACAGCGCTATATGGATTATTCCTTTTTCCACTGCTGCTCGGATTTCTCCTTCCGGATCGCGCTTTGGGAAGTATGGCCGCTGCTAAAAAAGGAATCTCCCTATCCTCCTTGCCCACTGAAGCTAAAAATTCCGCGAGATTCGAGTCCATTGATCCTTACCATGAGGAGCTTACCGAGCTGGCCAAGATCCTTTATGCACAACCTGTGGTCCCAGTTTATTCAGCGATTTTCTCCGAAACCTTAGGTGCCCTTGAGATGTACAAACAACAATTTGCAGGCAAAGAAATTACTATTTCCGGCTTTTTATATCGTGATCAAGGTGAACATTCAGAGAATTCTTTTGCCATAGGTAGATTTCTGGTCCAATGCTGCACTGCCGATGCTACACCCTTTGGGATATTAGTGGATTCCGGCAAACTAAAAAGCCTGCCTACCGATACCTGGATAGAGGTCCGGGGCAAGCTTCAAGTTGTTCCCTATAAAGGTCAAGAAATTATGCAAATTAGTGCTGAGTCTATTACACCTATCAAACAACCCGCAACACCTTACATTTACACCAGTCCTGACTCTATCACCGCATGGAAAGAGTTAGAAGGTTCAACTAAGATTACTAAATAATCGCATCTAGCTCATCCTCATCATTCTCAGACTTATTAGGATTAAATACTTCTACCATAATACGGGCTGGAATACAAATAATTTGCTGTTTGGGTCTTGAGATGAACCCCATTTCCAAAGCAATTCTTAGGGGAGCATCAGAATAGGTCATTTGGATTCCATAATCAAACACCTTTAGCGTATTGTGGCCGAATTTCGTTTGAATATCTATAATTTGTTCTTCTTTAGTCAAAGAAACGGTTTTGTACTCTTTACCGTCCACCGTAATTATAGCTTTCAAATCCCCTTGCTGATACTGCTCATTGCTGCTGTCCCACCACTTCATGCCATAAATCAAGCCCGCAGCTAACAAGGCTATCACAATAATTAAAATATCCCCGCGCTTCATTGTTAACAAGGTAAGAGTCCTTTCATGACAAATAATATACGTAATGATTACGATTAATATCAATATATTAATCATAACCCTATTTGTCAATGATGCTCACCTAAACGAATTTGGGCAGACCATTCTCTTAATACCCGGTCGAGCTCTTTAATCGAGATGGGTTTAGAAATGAAATCCTGCATTCCAGCACTAAGACACATCATCTTATCTTCATCTCTTGCAAAAGCTGTAGCCGCAATGATAATTGGAGTCAGCCCAAGCTTCTCACGTATGATTCCCGTTGCTTCAATTCCATCCATAATAGGCATCTGAATATCCATAAATACCAGATCATAATGATTGGAAAGCACAGCCCGAACCGCTTCCTCACCATTTAAAGCGATGTCAGGAACATATCCCCTCTTTTTCAGATAAGCCTGCATAAGCTGCTGATTCACAGGATGATCTTCAGCAATAAGAATGGACATCGGTCCATACTCACCAGTAGTTAACTCTTTAACAGCAGATTTATCATTTCTGACCACATCTGTTGAGGCGTTAACGGTCACTTTCTGATCCCATTCCTCTTTGGGTAGAGAGGCCTCCACTGTAAAATAAAACTCCGAGCCTTCATCCTCACAGCTATTGACACCGATAGATCCGCCAAGAAGCTCGGCCAGCTTTTTACTTATGGCAAGTCCAAGCCCAGTTCCACCATATTTACGATTGATCGACGGATGCAATTGCGAGAAGGATTGAAATAATAAACCTTGGCTGGAAACTGGAATCCCCAATCCTGTATCTTTTACGATAAATTTCACGATAAGATTTCCGGATGCCTCTGAAGCTTCTAACATAACAGAGATACTGATTTCACCTGTCTCCGTAAATTTCACTGCGTTCCCAACCAGATTTACGAGAATTTGACGCAATCTCGCCCCATCAGTCATGATGACGGCTGGAAGCTCAGGAGATAGCTCGCTAGTAAGTAAAAGCCCTTTCTCCTTAACCTTCGGATAAAACAGTTCACAAACGTTCTGTATCACTTCATGCAAATCCACCATTTGTAGTTCAAGCGTCATCATGCCTGCTTCAATTTTGCTGAAATCCAACACTTCATTCAGAATATGAAGCAATGCCTCACCGCTTTTGTTAATGATCTGTGTGTAGTAGCTTTGCTCTTCATCCAGCTCCGTCCCAGATAAAAGATCAGCCATCCCAATAATGCCGTTCATAGGCGTGCGCAGCTCATGGCTCATGATCGCTAGAAACTCCGATTTTGCCCGGTCCGCTTCCTCGGCAGACTCCTTCGCCCGCACAATCTCCTTCTCCTCCGTAATATCTCGAAAGACGACAACCGCCCCAATCCGTTCATCACCATCAAACAGTGGGGTCATTCGATATCTGACTAAAAAGCTTGAACCATCCTGCCTCCAAAACACACCCTCCCTATCTTCAATAGTGAGATTACTGGAGCGTGAAGGAAGCAGCGTCTTCTGAATTCCTGTAAAAGACTCGTTATCCAGCCAGGTTTGGTGAATCGCATGAAATTTGCTGTTTCCCCACTCAGTAGGATCGAATCCCAACATAGTAATGGCTGCTGGATTAATGAACATCGTGTTGCCTTCAAGGTTCATCCCAAATATGCCTTCAGAGACCGAATTCAAGATCAGCGCATACTCGTTACTTAATTTCTGTATTTCTTCAAAATGACGCGTACGTTCCCCAATGTCGCGGGTTACACAGACAAGCTCCTGATTCCCGCAGGTCTCAGAGTAAATATACCGCAGAGTCGTTTCTGTCCAAATAAAGGTTCCGTCTTTGCAAAAAAACCGGAGAATAACAGGCTCAAGCTTCTTCCCTTCCATACAATTGCTGAGATATGAAGTTAATTTGATTCTGTCCTCCGGATGTATGTAATCAATCCCTCTAGTTCCGCACATTTCTTCTGGTGCATAGCCAAACATAGTCTGGCAGATGGGTGAGGCATACAGATAGGTAAAGCTCCCGTCCGCTGCATTACGTGAAATGAAGTCCATAGAATTTTCTGAGATCAGACGATAGTTCTGCTCACTTTCCCGCAGTTGTTCTTCCATTCGTTGACGTTCGGTCACATCCTGGGCTATCCCGCTGATCTGCAGCAGTCTTCCTTCTTCATCTGTAATCACTTCCCAGTGCACATCCAGAAACTTCAGCTCTCCATCCGCACTATGAATACGGACCGTTGCTTCGCCATTAGTCCCATTCTCCATGGATTGATGTACTAACTGTTCAAGTCTGATGAAATCGTCAGGATCAATGCAAGCAAAAACACGTCTGTAATCAAAATAAGAATGATTGCTCTCATCTTCCAAAAAGCCAAAAATATTACGCATCTCTCTGGAAACCGTCAGCCGTGATTTTGTCATATCCCATTCCCAGGATCCCATCTTCGCAAGGTGTTGAGCTTTAGCCAGCATATCCTCGTATTTCTTGCGCTGAGTAATATCGCGACCAATGGTTAATATCTGTTTAATGTTCCCCTGCTCATCACGTACCACTTGGGAAGAACTCTCGATCCACAAATAATGTCCATCTTTATGACGGGCTCTACGAGTAAATACGTCCGTATCCGAATATAGCTTGCCTTGTTCAATCATCTCAAGAGCATCATCTACGTGATAATACTCGGGTCTTTTGGTACCTATCATTTCTTGTGCAGAATAACCTAACAGCAGCTCCACTGAGGGAGATACGTAGTGCAGTGTTCCGTCAGGATCGCCAAAAGAAATCATATCCGGTGT
This sequence comes from Paenibacillus sp. FSL R5-0636, assembly GCF_037974255.1. Classification (NCBI taxonomy): domain Bacteria; kingdom Bacillati; phylum Bacillota; class Bacilli; order Caryophanales; family Paenibacillaceae; genus Paenibacillus; species Paenibacillus sp. FSL R5-0636. The sequence continues at coordinate 2,304,482 of NZ_CP150232.1, read as the reverse complement.
ATTTTGCGTGATCAAATTATATAAATGCTCATCTTCCTGAATCTTCTGTTCAGCAAGTTTTCGGTCAGTGATATCCGTTAACTCAGAAATCAGGACATAGGGTTCACTGGAATTCTCCTGATAGATTAAAAATATATGTTGGGCTACCCAGATGATTTCGCCATCCTTACGCAAAAACCGCCGTTCTTTCTCCAATGCAGTCCCAGGCTCAGCTAGCAGATCGTTCAGGATAACGGAATGATCGTTATTAGTTTTATCTTCCGGATACACAAGATCCAGATAATTTATATTCAAAAGATCTTCTTCTGCATAACCAAACATTTGGCATAGCGCAGGATTCGATTGTAATAACGTCCCATCCTTCGGAGAGACTACCGCAATCCCGATAGAAGACCGTAAGTATAGCTGCTTAAAAAGAAAATCAGACACCTGTAAGCCTCCTCTTTTGAAAATGGGGGACTATATTAACAAACTTGTAATAATTTCAGTATACCTTTTTTTCGGTAAATAAGCTTGATAGTTGAGTCCTAAATGATAGACTGGTAAATTTCGCAGTAAAACTGCGCAAAAATAAACAGCAAGTCTCCCTTTGAAAAGGAAACTTGCCGTGTGTGCATGTTACAACTCTAAAGTCCTATTCTATTATCAAATTTTCCAGCTGAAGCTTCTTAATTTTCTTACGGATAGGTGCACCAATAATTAAAAAAACAAGACCTAACAAAATCAACATTCCGCCCATTATTACGTTTACTATACTGAGATCCTGTGATGAAAAAGAATAATTTATTACACCAATCATCACATTAAATAGACCTAAAATCAACTCTAGCCACATTACAGATTTCCATAACCTGTTGATTCGCTTATAGTGTTTTATTCTGGATTCCAGATCTGTGTAAATATCAAACGGACCTTCTCCCGACTTCTTTCTAAGGTAAACCCAGCGCATGTAAGTACTAACACAATCTATACCGTTTTCCTCTAAAAACTTGAGATATTTGATGCTATCCGGATGATCAGGCATGTTATCTAAAAGCTCAATTCTATACGTGTACTCATTATTGGGGGTCTCTGTAAACACATATTTGCACCAAGATAATTCTGATAGAGCCATCCCCTTCGCAGACATTTCATTAAGCCACTTTTCTTCCTTCTCATAATCCCAAATCAGCTTGCGAACCACATGTTTCATTTGGACTCACCTCCAGCTATTCTCTTCCCATTCGCTATCAATTCTTCCAGACGGATAATCTCTCCCTGAATCACTGACTTTCCTAAGTCGGTAATTTCGTATTCTTTTCGACGGGAACCTTGCTCCCCTTCCACTGCTTTTATCCAGCCTTTTTCCAGTAAAGTGTTAAGTGCTCCGTATAAAGTGCCCGCGCCCAGATCAACCCGACCGTTACTTAAGTCCTTCACATTCTGCATAATTGCGTATCCGTGCATTGCTGTATATAGAGACAATAAGATATAAAATACAGCTTCAGTTAATGCGCCTCTTTCTGTGCTTTCAGGCATCATTTCATCCCCATTCTATTACTGTTGTCGATATATCGGCTTCCGTAATACCATTATTACGGAAGCCGATATAATTGTCAATACAAAAACACCCATTTTATTCTTCGCAGCGATTATGAGCGCAACAAAAAAACCGCCCAGCACTTAGCTAAGGACGGATTTGTTGGGGGGGCTACTCAGCAGCTAGCTACTCCCACCGTGGCAACTATTCCTTCCTCATTATGATGTATCGGACTCAGATGCAGCTATTTCCGAAAAATAGCGTGTTTTAGCTTACGTTCGGACTCAGATGCAGCTATTCGTCACCAAACACTCGCTTTTCACACGATTCCTTAGCAATAAGCGCTATGCAGTCCGAAACCCCTGTAAAATGTGCCAAATATCAATAATAACGGCCATACGGTCCGTTAGTTTAACACCGTTCACCTAGGTTCCGTTTATGGACCTAAAGAACACCATGCGCTCTGGCGGTGACTGTATTTAGAGATAGTTTCGTTAATTTGTTTGAGAACGCTGAGATTCATCAGTTGGATGCTATTGATCTACATGACTGCTGCTCAGCTACATAATTGCTAATTTAGCTACATGATAATTGCAAATAAAAAAGCCCCCAAATCGCCATAGGAGCGAATTTAGGGGCTTTCTATTAAGCTATGATGCGGTCAAGAGGACTCGAACCTCCACGATATTGCTACCACTGGCACCTGAAGCCAGCGCGTCTGCCAATTCCGCCATGACCGCGTATTATGTAACTGGCGACCAAAACCGCCTGTACATAATACTATACTCCCTTTGCATATAAAACGCAAGGTTTTTGTATTATTGAATTGGGCTATATATAGACCTCATAGGCACAACCAATCAATATTATTCAGTTTATATATTTCTATTATAAGATCTCATATGGTACAACATAGATAAAGTATGGCGTTATGACGGAGATGTCTGAATAATCTATCAATAGAAAGGATGAATACTTATGAACCAGCAGTGGAATACCCAAACCTATGATACTGATATGGCCTTTGTGTCTCAGTTTGGAGAGTCTTTGATTGAGCTGCTTCGCCCACAGCCTGGCGAACAGATTATCGATTGGGGCTGTGGAACCGGAGATTTGGCGGCAGCCATTGCTGCTAGAGGCGCCACTGTGACAGGTATTGATGCCTCTGCCGAAATGATTCAGACAGCCCGTGACAAACATCCCCATCTAAGCTTTGTCTTAGCTGATGGGCAAACTTATGTCGCGGAACAGCCAGTCGATGCTGTGTTCAGCAACGCTGCCCTTCACTGGCTAACAGACGCAAACGGAGCGGCGGCGTCAATCGTTGCCAGCTTGCGGGTAGGCGGCCGTTTCGTGGCCGAGTTCGGTGGACTGGGCAATATTGCTTCCATCGTCGCTGGCCTTCCACAAGCTTTTGCAGCCATTGGCTGTAGTCATAAGCTGCATTTGCCCTGGTACTTCCCCAGCATTGGCGAGTACGCAACTCTACTAGAGAAGCACGGACTGACCGTGGACCTCGCTCTTTGTTTTAACCGGCCAACACCACTGGAAGGCTTGGAGCAAGGATTTCAGCGGTGGTTGAATACTTTTGCCGATGGAATCTTAAGTGTGCTCACACCCATTGAACGCGCAGAAGTTCTCTCTTCTATGGAACAGAAACTGAAACCCACGCTATATCAGGACGGCCGCTGGGTAATGGACTATCGCAGAATCCGGGTTGTTGCTTACAAACGAAGCTAATATAGATGAAAATTACTGCCCATGTTCAATAATCAAAAAAAGAGTGCACTGGCGCTTAGTACGCGTTAGTACACTCTTTTTACACGGGATCCTATTTTCTATCTCCAACGTACCGATCACTGCCAGCACCAAGTCCGACAACCATCAACAGCACACTTGCACCCAGCAGTAAAATCAATGGCACCGTCCAGCTGTTCGTTACATCATGCAGCCAGCCGAATAATGCCGGTCCCATTGCTGCCAGTACATAACCCACAGATTGGGCCATTCCTGACAGCTCTGCCGCTTCTTGGGTGCTTCTTGTTCTTAGACTGAAGAACATCATCGCAAGACCGAAGGCAAATCCTCCGGCAATACCAAAGCATATCGCCCAGACAGCCATTAAAGCGCCGCTGCCCTGCCAGATGCCACCTAATGCGATGAAATAAAGAACAGCAGTGATTATAACTAGAATACGTTGGTTTTTCATCCGGCCTGCCCACAGCGGCACGAAGAAAGTAAAGGGTAGTTGTGCCAATTGCATGAGCGAGAGAAACCAACCCGCATTACTCGACGACATTCCCCGTTCACCGAGGAGAACCGAAAACCAGGCAATAAAGACGTAATAAAGCAGCGACTGTAAGCCCATAAAGATCGTGACTTTCCAAGCAAGAGATGAACGCCACATATTTTTGCTTGAGGCTGCACTCTTAGAGCCGGTTCCTTGATTAAGCTTACGCATTTGCGGAATCCAGAACACTGTTGCTAGAGCTGCGATCATAAACCAGATGGCCAAGGTCCCTCTCCAACCGAATCCAGCATTCGTTGCCAGCGGTACACTAATTCCTGAGGCAATAGCTGCGCATAAATTCATAGAAACCGTGTAGATACCTGTCATTAGCCCGATTTTGTGAGGAAACTTCCCCTTAATAAGACCTGGAAGCAGTACATTACACACAGCAATAGATAATCCAAGTATAGCAGTACCTGTGAACAACAGACCTGCTCCAGATCCCGAGCGAATTAGAATTCCCATAGCAAGCATGACCATGGCAACTAATAACACATTAGCCAAACCAAAACGGCGGGCCAGCTTTGGAGCAAACGGGGACAAGATGGCAAAAGCTAATAATGGTAAAGTAGTAATAGCTCCTGCTAGAGTATTGGATAAGCCGAGGTCATCCTGAATCAATTGTATTAATGGACCCACAGAAGTAAATGGAGCCCGCAGCGCTGCAGCGATAAAAATAATTCCCAGCACAAGCAGCCAGCGATCATATTTGCTATCCATTAAGCTATTATTCAGAATCTGTCCTTCGCGTTGTGATGCTTTCATCGTGTATCCTCCTAAATTACAAACAAATAACCCCGCCAAGCAGAAAGCTTGTCAAGGATTTGAAATATTTTAAACACTATGAACCATCATCTACTATTCTATTAGAAGTTACAACCCTTAAGTAATTTTATACCCGAATTATTGACAAAACCGCTGGCCATCTTTAGTATCCATATCATCGGGTAGTTGAGAATTAATTTCAATTGGACTCATATTTAAACCACAGAAAAGAGTGAACAGAATGCTTCGAAGGTTTTTTTCCTACTATCGTCCGTATAGAAAACTATTTATATTGGATTTCTCCTGCGCTGTTTTTGCGGGACTGCTAGAACTGGCTTTTCCGGTAGCCGTCAATAAATTTATTGATGATTTGCTTCCTGGTCAAGATTGGCCGCTTATTCTTATCGCTTGTGTTGCGCTGCTGGCGATCTACGCCTTAAATACGGTGATGCAGTATATTGTCACCTACTGGGGTCACATGCTGGGCATAAATATCGAAACTGATATGCGTAAAAAAATGTTTGACCATATTCAGAAACTCTCGTTCCGATTCTTTGATAATAATAAAACAGGCCATCTAATCGGAAGAATCACCAATGACTTAAATGATATCGGCGAAGTGGCGCATCACGGTCCTGAGGATGTATTTATTGCAATTATGACCCTTGTCGGAGCCTTTCTCCTAATGGCTGATATTAATCTGAAGCTGGCGATTATTACTTTTATTATCGTTCCAATTATGGCTTGGGTAATCATCTACTTCGGCCGCAATATGACTTCAACTTATCGCCAGCTATTTGAAAATGTAGGCAGTTTCAATGCCCGTATCGAAGACAATGTCGGTGGGATTCGGGTCGTGCAATCTTTTGCCAATGAGCAACATGAACAGGAACTATTCGCAGTAGATAATCAAATGTTCCGCAAAACAAAACTTCTGGCTTATAAAATCATGGCTAGAAGCTTGTCCGTCAGCTATATGATGACCCGCCTCATTACCATCCTGGTGATGATCTGCGGCGCATGGTTCTTCATCAATGGCGAGCTGCAAATCGGTGAATTTGTGGCGTTTATCTTGTTGTCGAATATCTTCTTCCGCCCTATCGAGAAAATCAATGCAGTAATCGAAAGTTATCCTAAAGGAATTGCCGGCTTCAGACGTTATCTGGAGATCATTGACACGGAACCTGACATCAGTGACAAACCGGATGCCGTGGAGATCAACGCTTTGCGCGGTGACATTACATTCCAGGATGTATCTTTTGGATACGAAGAGAATCGTCCGGTTCTGCAAAATATAAGCCTTAACGTAAAGGCTGGCGAAACCATTGCCTTTGTTGGGCCGTCCGGCGCAGGCAAAACAACAATCTGCAGCCTGCTTCCGCGCTTCTATGATGTCACAGCCGGGGCCATCACGATTGATGGCATCGATATCCGTGACATGAAGCTGGAATCGCTGCGTAAACAAATCGGGATCGTGCAGCAGGATGTTTTCCTGTTCTCCGGGACAATTCGCGAGAATATCGCCTATGGGAAACTGGATGCAAAGCTGCCTGAAATCTGGGAAGCCGCGCGACGTGCTCATCTGGAGGAGCTCATTCAGAATCTGCCAGATGGAATGGAGACAGTCATCGGGGAGCGCGGTGTGAAGCTGTCCGGTGGACAAAAGCAGCGCCTGGCTATCGCTCGCATGTTCCTCAAGAATCCGCCGATTCTGATTCTGGATGAAGCTACTTCCGCGCTGGACACAGAGACCGAAGCCGCGATTCAGCAATCCCTGGCTGATCTGTCCGTAGGCAGAACCACACTCGTCATCGCTCACCGTTTGACGACGATCAAAAATGCCGACCGGATTATGGTCGTGAATGAAGAAGGAATCGCTGAACAAGGCAGACATGAAGAATTAGTCCATGCTGATGGAATTTACAGCCGTCTGCATCAGGCGCAATATAACTTTTAAAAAGTAATTTGCCACAGCTGGGCAAAAATGAAGCAAGCCTAGTCACCATGTTTTTGGCGACTAGGCTTGCTTTTTCGCGTAACTCCTCTATTTGCAGCAAACGTGATGCTTGATTAAGGAATTCCTCCCTGATTTTCTTTGGTTTATTGCTCTAATCCTTGCAATCAGGGAAAACCTCCCGCAGATTCACCCCAATTTGCTCATAATAGTGGAATTCAGGCGATATTTAGGGAGGATTTCCCTGAAAAGCTAAGTAACCAGCATAAATCAGCTATTTTCAGGGAGGTTTTGCCTAAAAATTTAAAAACAGCACAATTAAAGCTCAGTTCCCCTACTTTCGCTATTGCGGCTCTGTTCCCCATACCAGCACTCCGTTCCGATAAAGGGTCACCTTGTTCCAATCCGCATAAGCGGTCTGAAGTGAATTAAACGAATAATCATTGGCCTCGTTAAAATTGCTCCAATCTGTCTTGTGTATCCGGGTCTGAATATCCCCGGAAGCACCTCCAGCTGCAAGCATGCCCGCACCTGCGTTGAATTGTACTTCCAAGTAGTAATCTGCTCCCGTTCGAGGCGTGTCCAGCTTTACAAAACTGCCTGCTACCTTGCTGTTGCCGATCTGGGCATAATCGCAGAAAAAGGATTGCGGCTTGTCTCCATCGATCGTATACCAGTAACGGATGCTCAGCTCGCTAAGATCGACTGCAGTTGTGCCGTTATTTTTAATATTAAAATAGGGCTTCATCTGGTTGTCATTTGGGTTAGTATCCGCTGTCCGATACGCCACTGCAAGCCCGGTGACCGGTTCGACAGGCCCCGAGCCTTGCGGTGTAGCCATCGCTTGTACAGAATTGCTGCTCGTACCCGCACTATTGACAGCATTCACAACATAATAATAAGTCGTTCCGTTGCTAACGGCCGCATCGCTATAGCTCGTCCCGGTAGCCGTAGTCAGAGTGGTATAAGGGCCACCACTCGTAAGTGACCGTTTCACCGTATAGGAAGTTGCGCCCGCCGAGGTGCTCCAGCTAAGATTCACGAGCCCATTGCCTGCAGCTGCATTCAAGTTAGCAGGAGCAGCTGGAACTACGGGAGCTGCCACTGTCTCCAATACGGACCAGTAGGCCGGCTTAGATTGAAGGCGCTCATCAAATAATAAAGGCCAATTGTTGCGGGCTACCGGATAAGTGCGCAGCCAAGTATTACTGTCATCCTTCCCCCAGAGAGTGACATTCGTGACCGTATCCGTGTGCCTCAGGAAGATCTCAAATAATGATTTGTATAAAGCCGCTTGGCGCTGCTTCAAATGATCAGGGAAGGTCTCATAGGCTTGAGAATTATCAGAATACACACTAATATCCAGCTCAGTAATATGAGTTTCCAGCCCTAAAGCCTTGAACTTGATAATCGAATTTTCGATTTCAGAGAGCGAAGGATAATACAAGCTGATGTGCGTTTGATGCCCTACTCCGTCAATAGGAACCCCTTTAGCCTGAAGTCGTACAATCAGATTGTATAGTGCTTGGCTTTTGGCTGGCTCATGCGTATTGTAGTCATTGATGAACAGTTTTGCGTTAGGATCAGCTTCATGAGCGAACTGGAACGCCTTCTCAATGTACTCTTCACCCGCGATCTGGTACCACAGGCTGCGGCGCATGCCATCAGATTGCGAAGTGTCAATCACTTCGTTGACGACATCCCAAGCATAGATTTCACCTTTATAACGTTCCATAACGGTCTTAATATGACTCTTCATCCGCTCATATAACACCGTTTTGGAGACCAAATTACCACTGGCGTCACGGAACACCCAATCCGGTGTCTGCGAATGCCAGACCAGGGTATGTCCACGTACCTGCTGCCCATTTGCGGTAGCAAAAGCTACTGCCGTGTCAGCGTCAGCGAAATTAAACACACCTTCCTGCGGCTCCGTGCTGTCCCATTTCAGAACATTTCCTGGCGTTACACTATCAAAATGCTTGGATAACAATTGCCGATCCGGAGCTGTCAGCAGCTCACTATTCGTAAAAGCCGAGCCGATCAGAAATTTGTTTGCAAACACATCCTTCAGCGAAGGAATCGCATCCTCGATGACAATTGGACCGAGATCCGGTAGCTTTTCCAATCGAAAATCATCCAAATAAAAAGAAGTTGTCGCGCTACCCGGCACTTCAAAATAAATAGAAAGTTGATCTGCCGGCTCCAATAGCTTGTACTGCGCCTGAAGCTTCACCCAACCGTTCGCTGTCACTGCACCAAAGGTCAAATTGTCATAATGAATGGTAGAAGGTAATGTCCGCTGCAATGACATATAGATATTCGCGTTAGATGATCCGGCCGGCAGCTTCACCCATCCAATAAACACATAAGTTTGTCCCACTTCCAGCTGGCTAGTCACATCCAGTGAAGGTCCATGCCACGTTTTTGTTCGGCCGCTTACCTCCAGGCCATATGTGCCGCTGCGTGCCGCATCTGTTTTGGCCGTAAGCACCTCAACTTCCCCACGTCCACTCCAGCCCTGAACAGTACCATCTTCAAAATCGCTTTGCTGAATAAGCGTGTTCTCCGCATGTGCGGGTGCAGCCCAATACGCAGGTACAAGCAAACATAAAACCAAAACAAAATTAAGCGCTTTCAAAAAAGTTCCTTTTTTCATCGCTTCGATTCTCCCTTCTGAATTAGGTTCGAACCTTATTGCTTCGTTTCTTCCTGTCCCCGATACCGCTCGGGCCACACCACCTTCCTCATAAAAAAATCAGAGCCTATCCTCAGGAGGAACCAAGCTAGGCAGGTCATCCGTGAAGTATGGGCTCTATATCGCCATAATATCACATTTGTTTCCATTTATGGAACTAAAATTAATTATTTTCGATCTTATTTTACTTAAGCTGAACGGATCTGCGTTATCAGATCCGTTTAGCGTCGAAAAAACCCAAGAGACGACACCATTATGGTGTTGTCTCTTGGGTTACATAATATGCTGGCTGAATGTACGGGATTTCTACCGTTCATTTCGCCACTTCCAGCTGGATCAGCTCATTATACGGGAGTTCTACCGTATATTTCGCCACTTTCAGCTGGATCAGCACTTTGTACGGGAATTCTACCGTTCATTTCGCCACTTCCAGCTGGATCAGCTCATTGTACGGGAATTCTACCGTTCATTTTGGCGTTTCCAGCTGGACCAGCACTTTGTACGGGATTTCTACCGTTCATTTCGGCGTTTCCAGCTGGATCAGCACATTGTACGGGAGTTCTACCGTTCATTTCGCCACTTGCAGCTGGATCGACCAATTGTACGGGAGTTTTACCGTTCATTTCGGCATTCCTAGTATGTACAAGAAAATTATGCTAGTCAGCTATTGATTTTTCTTTCGTTACTATCATGATCAATAGTAAAAAAATCAAAACTAGTTGAATACCTAAATATATTATAGGAAAAAAATAAATAAGACTTAGACTTATCTGATCAAAGTCAGGCTTCATATCAAAAAACCTTAAATCAACAACCCCTGAACCTCTAGACTCTTTTCCTTGTAATTCTTTTAAATAAAATAGAATTCTCGTGCTAGGAACAATACTAATAACTAACCAAGAAATGTTGTACCTAAGCTTTTGCGTCTTTAAAGCTATCTTGCAAGACACATTCAGAAGAATTATTGGTGCTGCATACATTATAAACATTTGTTTTACTACTTCTACTTCCAACTTCCCCGTTTTCATTCCCAAAAGGTAGATAATTATTAAATGTAAGAAAATAACAATGGTAACTTGTAGGATTGCTTTCATCCTTGTGCTCCTAGATTCAGCTTTCAATCTATCACCTCTCACAAGTTATATTCTAATTTCTATAATTTCACAACGAAAACATAGAAATGCTGAGATAAAACAACAAATTAAAGAAGGAGCCGTGTAGTGAACACGACTCCCTCTTCCTATAAACCGCATCAGTAGCGGCATATTTGCAAGGAGCTTAGCAATAAGCTGTCATCCTTGATTTATTTTTTCGCAATATGAACCTTCAGCTGCTTGCCCTTTACGGTGGTCTCTCTCATCGCTTGCAGCACCATTGCGCCTTTACCGTTCAAAATATCCACGTAGGTCACATTGTCCTGAATCGAGATAATCCCGATATCTTCGGCGGAAATACCTTCAAGCTTAGCTATTGTGCCGACAAAATCCACGGCTCTTAGCTTCTTTTTCTTGCCGCCGTTGAAGTATAGCTTCATAATCTCTTTGTTTAAGCTTTCGCTTTTGTCCTTTTTGCGGACAGGCTGCTTATTGATCTTCTGCTCGAACGCTTCCTTTGCGTAGGCAACTGCGTCGTCCGAAGGAGCTTTCATATGCGGAATGCTGAAGCCAATATAGCTTTCAATTTCAGTTACCCACTTCTGCTCATTCGGAGTGACAAAAGTGATCGCTTTACCCGTCTTGCCTGCACGCGCGGTTCTGCCTGTACGATGCACGTAGCTTTCTTTTTCCAGTGGAATATCGTAATTAATCACATGGGTGATATTCTCGATATCAATCCCTCTAGCCGCCACATCGGTAGCGATTAAATAGCGGAATTGCCCTCTTTTAAAAGCATTCATGACCTCAAAGCGCTCATCCTGCTCCATACCTCCGTGGATCTTATCACAAGGATATTCCAGATCCGCCAGTCCTCTGAATACAGCATTCACCTGCTCCTGCGTACGGCAAAAAATAATACAGCTATCCGGATTCTCCACCGTTATGATATCGCTTAGCAAAGAGAATTTGGCAGCTTGTCTCACTTCAATCAACGCATGTTCAATCGTAGCCGTCGTAATTCCACTTGCCTGAATCTCGATATCCGTTGGATCGTTCATATATTTTCGGCACAAGTTCTTAATCACTTCGGGTAAGGTAGCTGAGAATAACATGGTTACTCGCTCTTTGGGCAGCTGCTTAATGATCTTCTCGATCTGCTCAATAAAGCCCATGCTCAGCATTTCGTCAGCTTCATCGATGATCAAATATTTGATTCGATTTAGCGGAAGTGTGCCTCTTTCAATATGGTCAAATACGCGTCCAGGCGTACCTACGACAACATGTGTTTTTTGCGTAAGCTCTATCTTTTGGGGAGCAAAGGGCTGCTTGCCGAAAAGAGCAACTGCCTTAATCCGTTTAAAACGTCCGATGTTCGTAATATCCTCTTTCACCTGCATCGCAAGCTCTCGAGTTGGCGTAAGAATCAAAGCCTGCGGCTTATTCTCCACCCAATCCACCAGATCGCAAAGCGGAATACCATAAGCTCCCGTCTTGCCACTGCCTGTTTGCGATTTCACAATCAGATCCTTTTGCTGCAAAGCCACAGGAATTACCTTGCTCTGTACCTCCGTAGGTGTCATAAATTTCAGAACATCCAGTGCTTTAATTATCTCTTCGTCTAACTCATAATCTCTAAATTGCAATTCACTCATCGTTCAACCTCTTCTATGCCGATTGTTCTGGTTAAAGCGGAAACTCCGCGATCCTTCCATCTTGTGCATACTTATCATTATAACAGTTATTGGCGTCCTTGATTCCATTCCTTATAGAACTGGTCCAGAAAATTCAACATGAAATCATGCCGTTCTTCCGCTAACTTGCGTCCATAAGCCGTATTCATTAAGAATTTTAGTTTCAACAGCTTCTCATAAAAATGATTCACAGCCGTCCCCTTGCTATAATCCCTGTATTCCTTTTGCAGCGACTCCTCGCGTGGAGCCACTTCTGGATCATAAGCCGGACGTCCCTTTGCACCTGAGAAAATAAAGGTTCTGGCAATGCCAATCGCGCCAAGTGCATCTAGTCGATCTGCATCCTGCACCACTTGACCTTCCAGAGTCTGCATAGGTTCTCCTCCACCACCACTAAAGGACATCGTTTCAACGATCAGCATGATATGACGAATTTGCTCCTCCTCTGTAAGGTTTGCCGTGAGCCAAGTGTGGACTTTAAGCAGACCTGCTTCTTTTGACGGATTAAGCTTCTCGTCTGCAACATCATGCAGCAAGGCTGCCATCGTACAGATAAACACATCCGCACGCTCGATCTCAGCAATTTCACATGCCGTGCTGCGGACCCGATGGGTGTGCCACCAGTCATGACCCGTAGTATCTTGTCCCAGTTGTTCTTTAACAAATTCTTCCGCCCGGGCTATTATTAAAGGTTGATTCATCGTCAACAAGCTCCCTTCGCCTATGAAATATCGAAGCCCTATTATAGCTGATTGCCTGTCCATTCGCCTACTAAAAATCTTCGTTATAACAAATTCTTACTTGCACGACTCCAAATGATCCGCTATAATCGGCAGTAATCAAAATGTCGAAGGGAATTGATTCTGATGAACACCATAACAATCATGCTGAATCAACTTCATTATTATCACAAACAGCGTTAGCAACCCTGAATTTCTCAGGGAGGCTAACGCTACTCGCGTTGGCCTCCCTGCGGCATAGATCACGCGCAGGACCATGAGGTCCTGCGCGTTTTTTTATTCTCTAAACTATGCCAATTCAAAGGAGCTACTAATGATGCAAAACATTAAAGGAACTTATGATTACTTTGGAAAAGAGCAGGCGCTCAGAAAGAACATTCAAAATACGCTGCAGGATTTGTTCGAACTCTATGATTTTGAATCCATGGACACCACATTATTAAATGAACTGGATTTATTAACCTCGAAATATGCAGGTGGGGATGAAATTCTCAAGGAGATGTACCAACTCACCGATCAAGGCAACCGCAAGCTGGGCTTACGATATGATCTGACCATCCCTTTTGCCAAAGTGATCGCTTTAAATCCTGGAATAGAGTTTCCCTTCAAGCGTTATGAGATCGGAAAAGTATTCCGTGATGGTCCCGTGAAAGGTGGGCGCCTGCGTGAATTTCTGCAATGCGATGTTGATGTCGTTGGTATTTCAGGACCTGAGGCGGAAGCTGAATTGATGCAGCTGGCCACAGAAGCTTTTCGCAAGCTGGATATCCCGATCATCCTAAAATGGAACAACAGACGTTTTCTCGGTGAGATTCTGGAATCGATTGGTGTACCTGCTGAGGACCAGTTGTCCGTTATGCTAACCTTGGATAAATTAGAAAAAATCACCCTCAGCGGCGTGAAAAATGAATTGATCAGCAAGGAAATCAAACCTACAACCATCGCTGCTATCCTAGAGCTTATCGAAACGGACAATCCAAGCTTTGAGCAGTTATGCGAAAAATATAGTCTTACCGGACAACCGGGAGCGATGGAGGTTCTTGTCCTGCAAAAGCTGCTCCAAGACATTCATCTGCAACAGACTTGTCGTTTCGATCCTTTTTTATCCCGCGGGCTTTCTTTCTACACTGGAACCGTCTACGAGATCTTTGATGCATCCGGTTCCTTTACCTCAAGCTTGGGGGGTGGAGGCAGATATGACGCTATCATCGGACAGCTGGTGGGCAGAGAGGATATTCAATATCCTACGGTTGGCTTATCTTTTGGTATGGAGTCTATCATGGCGCTCCTTGCAGAACGTCCTATCCAAGAGCACAAGACAGCAGAAGTTATGGTCATTCCGATTGGCGAGACGCTCCCACAGGCTTTAATTGCAGCCGCCGAGCTCCGTGCCTGTTCTATCCGAACCACTCTGGTATCCGGTAAAAGAAAACTTAAAAAGCAACTCGCCACAGCCTCATCCAAAAAAATCCGTTACGTTATTCTGATCGGCGAGAGTGAATCCAGTGTGGATAAGGTGCGGCTGAAGGATATGAAGGAACAAACAGAGGTTATAGTTCCATTAGATGAAGCCATCTACCTTATTACTGGATAAACTACTGCCTGATATTCTTCTAAAAAGATCCGGACAAAAAAAGACCCCGCCGGCGACCGGCGGGGTAAAGTCTATATATAAGGGAGGTTATACATGTACTATAACCCTGCAAGCTTAATATTTTATGAAAAAGAGATAAGGATTCCCTTAATTCATTTCAAACCCTTAGATCTTAAACTTATCTACTAACCCCTGAAGTTCTTTGGCACTTTGAGTATTTTCATCGGCCATAGTAACCTCCAGGAATGTTTTTTCCACAATATCCGCCGTTTTCACCGCGATATCCTGAATCCCTATAGCTCCTTCGTTTACTGTAGCAGCTACCTCATTAACGGCAATATTAATACTTGATATGGCCATACTCAAATGATCAGCTGCGCTCTCGAATTGTTTTAACAGCGTATTTACAGTGGCAGCATCACTGTTGTATTGCTGACTTACCTCAGTTAATCGTTCATAATCTGCTAGGACATTCTGGTCTATAAAGGAAAGTAATGCCTCAGAATTCTCCTTCATGGATTCAACAGAGGAATATACACCTGTTACCACACCTTGAATTCCAGCCGCAATCTTAGACGATTTCTCAGCCAACTTCCGAATCTCACCAGCTACAACCGCAAAACCTTTACCTGCCTCACCCGCTCTTGCCGCTTCTATAGCTGCATTCAGGGCCAGCAGATTGGTCTGACTGGCAATGGATAGAATCGTATCTGTCAGTACATTAATCTCTGCAATCGCGCTCGACTGCTCAATCGCTTTTTCCATATCGATTCGCACGGATTCATAAATTTGTTTAGCATTCGTCGTAGATTCTGTTGCCTCATCTTGGAGAGTCAGCGCCCGCTCACTAATTTGTCTAGAAACGGCAGCGCCTTCCTTCACATTATTGGTGATCCCGGATACATTGTTATCAATTTCAGTAATTGCTGCTGTCATTTCCTCTGTGGAGGCTGCGGTCTCTTCCATACCTGCCGATAGCTGCTGCGTAGTCGCTGAATTATCGTGGGCATTTTCCCGCACAT
Organism: Paenibacillus sp. FSL R5-0636; assembly: GCF_037974255.1. Taxonomy (NCBI): domain Bacteria; kingdom Bacillati; phylum Bacillota; class Bacilli; order Caryophanales; family Paenibacillaceae; genus Paenibacillus; species Paenibacillus sp. FSL R5-0636. The sequence continues at coordinate 2,289,112 of NZ_CP150232.1, read as the reverse complement.
CTATAGACAGCTTCTCCAGCGTTTCTGCATTTTCAAGCACTTTGGACGAGATCGTAATTAAGCTTCCAGCCATCTCACGAAGTGTAGCCCGGGTGCGGAACATCGCTTTGGCGATCGTCCCTGTCTCATCTTTGTTTTTAGTCAAATACTCATACTCTGAGTCATGCGTCAAATTCAATTCTGCCGTTTTATTAATCATGTCCGTTAGTTTAACAATCGGAGAAGAGATTTTTTTAGCAAAATAAAGAGCAATCAGCAAGGCAATAATTAAACTTCCCACACCAAGAAATAAGTTGAAATTTCTCATATCAGTGACAGGTTTCACGATTTCATCAAGGTCTGCGGTTAATACAAGCAACCAGTGCGTCTCAGGCAAAACTGTATAGGTAGATTTTTTTTCCACACCATTATATGTATTATTTAGCAGGCCATCCGCTACCTTCTCACCAGATTTCACACGCTCCATAACAGCTGCGATCTGCGTATTCTCAATAGGCTGACCAATTTGTGTTTTATCCGGATAATATAATTTATTGCCGTTCTCATCCAGTAAATAAGCGTAAGAGCTCGTCGTGTTTACCACTTTGGTATCGGCCAAATACTTAATCATACTATCTGCGGAAACAGCTGACGCAATAAATCCAATCATCTTTCCATTACTCTTTACGGGCTGTACAAAAGCCACTACATAAGCTCCTGTAGATTTTGATTTCAGCGTTTCGCTGATCACAGGCTCAGCCGTCTCCATTACTCTTTTCGTATAATCTCTTTCACTAAAATCTGTCCCTATAAGCTTAGTATCACTGTCAGCCACACTAATACCTTTCATATCACTGACAAGAATGTGCTCAAGGTTCCCTGCTTCCTCCACAATGCTTTGAAGACTGGCGTTCACCTCATTCTGAAGCTTATCACCTTTGCTAACTCCACCATTCCCAGCTTGCAGCAGTAGATCAACAATTTCCGAGCGGCTCGCAATAAGCTCTGTGCTTCTCTGCTCTTTTGCTATCATGGCTGATATGGTCTGAGCTTTGTTCGTATTGACCTGCTTCATAGAATTCTCAGTAAGATTCACAATCGCCTGAGTTGATTTCAAATACGTAAATATCCCCATTACAGAAATACATAAAAGAGTCACACCTATCATAACAAGTGATAACTTTAGGCGAATCTTCATATTCTTTTCATCCTTCCGACTGCTTGTTCATTTGCGAACAATGAAATTGTAAATAATACAATTACTATCGGGTGGGCAAGTTGAATTGTGAATATAAATCGCGCAAAAATAAGAAATATATCATAAAATGTCGAAAATTTTCATGTAAATGAATAAAATATCACAGCTTTTAGGTCATATATCCTTCATAAGGTGGTTAACAAGGCCTGTCATCTGTCCTAGAAGAAACAGGTGGTTCTATCTGAGAGGCAGTATTCACTTGCATTAATGCACCCTCACTTAACAGTCGTTTAGTTCTACTACGTAAAAATAGACCAGACATCGCAGCGAGTATTTGTTGGAACAACATCCCCGAAATTACTGGAAGTGCGACAGCAGGAGGAAAATATTTCACTGCTAATACAGCTCCCGCACTTAAATTCCGCATACCCGAATTAAACTGCACCGCCACGGAATCTTCATAACTAAAGCGGAAACGGCGTGACACCAAAGCTCCGATTACATATCCAAGCACAACGGTTATGAAGGTCACTCCAATTATGATCGCTAATTTGCCATCCGGATGTTTCAGATAACGGGCAATGCTGGCCCCATTAATAGAAACAACTACAAATAATCCGACTTTAACAAATGGAGCAAGCGGCGGTCCACATACCGTATTGACTTTCCCTTTTGTCCATTGATTCAGCAGCATCCCAACTACAGAAGGAATGACTACCATCCATAGCAGCCCTTTCATCATATCACCTAGCTGAATTTCCACACTCGCTCCCATCAGCAAATATAAGGTACCCGGGACAACAATTGGCGACAAGAGCGTATCAATCAGAATAAGGGCTAATGTCAATGCAATATTTCCTCCGTACATCGACACCCATACCACACTTACAACACCTGTAGGAATCGCGAACAGCAATACATAACCAGTCACTGTATATGGATCTCCCGGAAAAAAAGCCATGGCTGCAAGCCAGCCGATCAGCGGCATTACAATATGTAAAATTACCATTAGAATAATCAGCTTCTGGGGTTTCAGAAGTACCCCTAGCAGGTCCTTTAGGTTGGACTTCAAGCTACCGATCAGCGTCATTACAGCGAAAATCCAGGGCACGAGACCTGTGAACGGCAGCAGTCTGCTTTCGTTAAGCACACCGACCACGATGGCTGTGGGTGTTAATAACGGCATAATCTTTTCTAGAACAACATTAGATTTGATAAGTCCATTTCTTATATTAGCAAACACTTGGCAGTACACCTTATGTATGAAGCTCATACATTCCTTATCTGTGTTTTTTATTAAGTCTACCATAAAAAAATAGGAACCAATTCTTAAATTGGTCCCTCGAAGTAATCTATATAGAGTGTTAAACTTCTATGCCTTGTGGAAACAATGCATCCAGCGCTGGGCAAGGTTGCTTATCCAAAAACTGTGCCAATGGCGCTGGCATATTATTGTATAAATCTTTTAGTGAAGTTCCTTGATAAATGTTGCCGATAATCACCGGATGGCAAAGCTCTGAAATCAAAATGTCGCCATTTCCATGCAAATGAAGCTGCTTCTTCCCCTCTATACAGTGAGGAAAATACACACCCGGCTGCTCTTCGAACCCAAGGGCGTCCATAAAGCGGTCCATGCAGGTGAAATACAGAATCGTATCTTCTTTCTTCCGTGCGATCAGCTCACTCACTGCATTCTTTAATTGTTCCCGCGCAGCAATCGACTTCCACCCTGTATGATCCATGATAATACTGTTCTGAATTTCATGTGTGCGCACGCCCATTGCGTAGACATGATCGCTGATCTCCTTCATATTATCCTGGGTTTCACTGAACAGCAGCGTCTCCAGCACAGTATCTACACTTGTTGCGGCGAACAGGGTAATATTTTCTCTTATTTTCTCATAAATGCTTGGATGAATATTATAATATTTTGAGAAAGCTTCCGCAGTAGTAAAATTGAAGGAAATATGTATGGTCGTTAATCCTGCGGAAACCAATTGGCCAATTCGTTCAGCATTTAAAAGACTGCCGTTGGAATTCAGTTGTGTCTGAATCCCTCTGGATGCGCAGTAGGTTACAATCTCCACACAGTCATCGAACTTCAGCGTCACTTCTCCACCTGATAAACGTACTCTTTTAAGGCCTGGAAGTTCGTCCAGAATGCGGATGACCTCTTTGGCTTTGATGCTTTGTCCATCATTTCTATTATATGCACAGCAATAATCGCAGCGGAAATTACAGTTCGAAGTTACCCCTATTTCTAACCCTTCCAGCTCATAAGTAAGCGGTTTGTCGAGCTCTAATGCTTTATATCTCATACTCTAAAGTCCTCCTGAAAAATAATGAATTTAGTTCAAAAGTTCAACCTTAGAGATTATATAGGTTTATGGCTTAGGTTAATGTGAGTTTTATAACATTCGGATTGCACGGTTTGATTAACGAATACTGATCTGCCGCTGCTTATTTCCAGATTTCTATGATCTCACTTGATAAACGAATCCATTGAACAACACTCAAATTTTCACCATAATCGTAGTCGGAAGCGCATGCGTAATCACTTTCAGATACGCATAGTAACCTGTAACGGACTCAGCTGACCCTAAACCTAAAATTATCCTATTTTAAGAATGGCAACGGACTCCAGTGCACTTATTGACCGGAAAAACGCCCAATATGAGCCTTTTGCCAATGAATAGCGTCAGCGGAGTCCGAAATCATGTTTTGATAGCTGATAACATACAAATAACGTCATCCGAGTCCGAAAGCCTCGTGAAGTGATGGATAAACAGATACGCATTCAGGCATGTATATTACAGGTTATCTTCAAACTGGTGATGTCCACCGACACTTTTTATAGGGATATAAAGATCAACTTTTGCTTTACCTGCTGGGTCTGTATATGGATCATTCATACAAAATTCGAGCGCATACCGATCATCCGGTTCATAATCACTATTAGGTAGCCATTGACCGTACACACTTTGATAGGCAATAGCCAATTTGTCGATCGTATCATAAAACGGATATAAGGCATAAAGACCACCAGATAAAGTTTTGAACTCTACGCTCGAATCAACCTCTTTAACAAACTCTTCTGGAATGGTTATGCAGGCATCATATCTACAAGAGTATTCGTCAGTCACGCTGGGATCATCTAAAGAAATACCAATGAAGTATTCTGTTGACGGTAAATCATTTTTCTCAACCCACTTGCTGAGTGTTTCCCATGCCTTATACGTTTCAAGATAGCTGCCAACATGCCTTACATATGCCACTTGATAACTTGGAAGTTCTTTTACCTCAATGTTCATTTCCCATACTCTCCTTAAAAAATTATTGATGTTGATACTAACATCATAATTTTTAGAAGGAGGCAATTCTTCCTGATTATTGCTGGACATTAACTGATAATTGCTATGTTCTTGCGTTGACCTTCTCATCTCACTTGGGGTTGTCTTGAACAGTTTTTTAAAGGATGAATTAAAACTTGAGATGGAACTAAAACCGCATAGAATTGAGATATCCAGCATCGTTCTATTTGTTGTCTCAAGATAGGTTACCGCGTGATGTAGGCGTCTTTCCGTCAGATAGGTCATCGGTGTTTTATTTGTTATTGCAGAAAAAACTCTAGAGAAATGATACTTAGAAAAATTAGAAACTTCAGCTAACGTTTCCAGATTTATTTCTTGATCTAAGTTGTCCTCGATAAAATGAAGAACAGTCTGAATACGCACCCTGTAATCATTGTTCACTAGACCTACCTCAATCCCCTGATGATAAAATGTTTTTTTTCTTTTTTATTTTCTACGCCCTATATACAACAGATGAGATGAAATCCCCAAAATGGATGGATCCTTTGCTGCATTAATGAGAAATTCAAAGAGCTCCTCATGCTCACCCCGGTCTGTCCAGTATTGTTTCTGCTCATTTGTCAGTAATGCTCCGAGGCTAGAAGAACCAATTAAATCAATGGTTTGAAATCCATTCTCCTCCATGAAAGATTTTATGTCCTCAATATTGAAGTAATAAGCTCCCGTAAACCTACCTTCATCTTTATGATTAAAAATCCCGCTATCATAAAACTCTTTAATTGAATCCATGTTGTCATTAGGCTTCCAGTGTTGTGGGAACTGTAAGGATGTAAGAGTCATTCTCATTCGACTTTGAAAGGCTACAAATACGATGCCGTTCTTCTTTGTCACACGTAACAATTCCTTAACTGCTAAAATCCGATCCTCTTCTTCTTGCAAATGATATAAAGGGCCTAACATCAGAGAAGCATCAAAGCTCTCGTCTGATATTCCCTCTAAACTAGTTGCATTCAGCACATGAAAACCCTTAAATTGCTCAGTTAATCCTAATTCATTAACCTTCTGCTTAGCTATTTCAACTAACTTAGGGGTAAGATCCGATAACGTTACGTTATAGCCCAGCTTCGCCAGCTCCATGGCATATTTACCGGGTCCAGCACCATTATCCAGTATAGATTGTGCGGTAGTTAAATACTGTTTTATATAATGCAGATTAATGATGAACTCCAGCGGCTCCCTATCCAATCTTCCCCACTCATCAAATTTGGAATAATAATCAATAATATTGCCCATAACCAAAACACCCACTTCAATTGTATTTTTTCTGTAGAGAACAGAAAAAACCTATCGCCTCCAAAGAGGCGATAGGTTTAACCTTCGCGGTACCACTCTTTTTGATCGTTGCTTATTCTCATAGTAAACAACGAATCTTAGAACCCGATTACGGAGGGTTAGCCGTTAAGATCTACTGAGGTTCGATCTTACCGTTCATGGGTGAGTTGGGGAACCTAACTACGCTGTCTTGCACCAACCGGCAGCTCTCTGGGCAGTAGTTATTCCTTAATACTCCCAATCATTACGTTTATTCCGTATTGTATTTTGACCTAGTATATAGTTAACAAATATTCCCTGTCAATACAAATTCCACTTACAGCTCTACTGACTTCCCCATCTCGTTCCAGACAGGCTGTCCGATCAGACCTAAACGCCAGATTGCAATTCCTTTAAGACCATATCGTTTAGCAAGTCCTACCTTCGAATTCACTGAAGATTCGTTTTCGCTATACACAGAGATCCCGAGGATCAGCTTATCCTTACTCACTTGCTGAAGCGCAAGCCGGATGCCTTCATCAACTAAACTCATCGGCTCTGGAACTTTTTTCTCTTGTAAATAATCGTACGCCATAATGACCAAATCATCTGCAAGTGTTCCTAAAGTTTTGTAATCATAACCTTTATAAGAACTATTTAATGGATGAAGAATAACGGTAAGTTTAAGTCCTGCTGCATGTGCTTTTTGTGATAGGTTTTTCACAAAAGCATTGTAATCTGCTTGCACCTTCGCCTTATCACCTGTTAGACCTAGGCCCTCCAGATCCAGGGTAATGCCTTGGAATCCTTTTTGCGTTGCAAGATCTACGATTCCAGTAATCGTCTGTTCTTGAAGCTGCTTATCTTCCAGGTTCTTAGTTAACTCTGATGCGGTATCTCCAGAGAAGACCATCAGATAAGGAGCTGTTCCACCTGCCGCTGCATTCGTGACAATCGATTCTGGCGTTACGTCACCAGCCGCTTGAGGCCATTTGAAATCAGTCCCCGTTGTGGTGAATTGCCCGCTTTTATCAATCCCACTCCAACCAAAGGCCACAGCATCAAAATTAGGAAGTAAGGAAATCTCACTATAAGAACTCAGAGCATAGAAACCGAGAGTGTACAGTTCAGTCTTCGGTGAAGTAATAGATACGGTCTTCGTGGCTTGATTCCAAGCTACACCCGCACCAAACTGCTGGCCGAAGAAGCTAAGGGGAATCATCGTTGTATCCCGGATCGTCTGCGGAGCAACTCCTAACTTCACAACCGCGCCGTTAACACCTGCATTTTTGCTGCCAAGGGTCAGGGTTACCACTTTGGTCCCTGCAGTATCTGTTTTGGTAGCCGTAATTTTCTTCTGCGCTTGATTCCACTCGACATTAATTCCCAAAGCTTCAGATATAGCTCGGAATGGCACCATCGTTGTTCCGCTCATCACAACAGGTTCTACTGGAAAGGGTAGTGGATAACCATCCAGCACAATACTAACTCCACCAGCTGTGGCTGCCTGTGTGGTATTGTGGATTAAAGCCGTGGTGCCTCCTAGCGAAATAGCCAAACATAATACTAATTTACCGATTCGCTTGTTCATGAATGATAAGTCTCCCTCTTCTATGATATGAAGTCTAATCTTGTAAACTCTTATATGTCCTCTACCATTTTACCAAAGATTATCCAATTGTAAAATTAATAGATTGTCATCTATGAGCTTCGAAATTATTTTTCATATTAGAAGAGGTCGGCAAAATTACATAAACACGCTCAAAAAGGTTCCCACTGCTCGTTCAACATCTACATCCACTGCAACTTTTATGGGTTTACCTACTTTTGGCTGAGCCCGCAAGTCCGCTACGACCATTCCCGATGTGAACTCACCTTTGTGCTCCACACGAACATTCATCTCTTTGTAGGTTACTAGATCTGGTTGCAGCGCAACCATAAGTGCGAGTGGATCATGCAGCGGTGCGCTGTTGATCAAAAAGTTCGCTTCACGATAGAAATTAAAATAATGAGTAAGCGATTGTTCCATGAACGAAATGATCGCTTTATTTTCTTCACGTCCAAAACGGTTTAATAAATCGATATGCTCTTGGGTAATCCGCGTCTTAAGCGTAACGTCTAGACCCACCATCATAACAGGAAGCCCAGATGTAAATACATGATCAGCAGCTTCCGGATCCCCAGCAATATTCGCTTCCGCAACCGGTGTTCTATTGCCGGGATTGAAGATCGTACCGCCCATCACCACTACTTTTTTCAAAGTATTCTTAATACCAGGGTCCATGTCAAGCGCCATAGAAAGGTTAGTTAGATGTGCCAGTGTGACTAATACAATCTCTCCGGGATTCTCATTAGCCATCCGAACAATAAACTCAGATGCAGTTTCGCTAATGGGACGCTGGCTGGATGGAGCAATTTCCACATTACCAATACCGTTCTCACCATGCACATGAGTGGCGTAGCCTGAGTGCTCACGAACAAGTGCCTTGGATGCTCCGATCGCTACAGGAATCTCATAACCAGGCTTAGCAAGCTCAATTAGCCGCAGTGAATTGTCCGCCGCCTTTTCGACATCAATATTCCCAAACACGGTTGTAATTCCTTCTACAATTACGTTTGGAGCGCGTAAGGCATATAGAATCGCCAGTGCATCGTCAATACCTGTGTCTGCATCAATAATAATTCGTGTTTTGCTCATTTATGTTCTCTCCCATTATGCTTTTTTCATAAAAGTTATCATATCACGGCCAACGAGGGTCGCTCAATTTTTATTCAATTCCTGTTCTTTAAAGGCTTCAATAAACCGCTCGGGATCACACTCTATCAAATAAGCATACACACCCTTACTCGTGTGCAGATAGAACATGCCGCCCATATCCCCCATTGAACGATAAGACATATCGAAAATATCTTTTAGCGGGAATTCCCGATGACGAGTTACAATTCTATCTTGATATAGATACATTAGCCGATTGGAAGCAACACTTCGTTGTTCTCCATCCCTAATTTCTCGTTGTATCTTATAATACGGAAGCTGGGCTACCCATTTCATTTGCAGTCCTCCTGCTTGTCGTAATGGACTCCATTTTATTATTCTTTTTACCCTATTGCAAAATAAAGAAGCTTAACGACCCCATTAGCGGAATCATCAAGCTTCAGTAAATCACCGTTTATTTCTTTGTATAAGCTGCGGCTGCCTTGCAAAAGCGTTCCAATGCCTCAACTAACGTAGATCTCGGACAAGCCAGATTGATCCGCAGATGGCCTTTGCCCTCTGTTCCAAAAACAGAACCTTCATTAAACGCAACTTTAGCCTCTTTGTGCATCAGCTGCTTCAGACCGTCTATTTCCAAGTTCAGTTCGCGGCAATCTACCCATAACAGGTAGGTTCCTTGCGGCTGCATCACATGAACCTGTGGTAAATGCTCCGACAAATAGCTTATAGTATAATCCACATTATCTGATACATATTGTAACAGCTCATCCAGCCATTCTTCTCCGTCGTTGTAAGCGGCTTGTACTGCTCCTTGCGCGAAGAAACTAGCCATATGTAAGCTCAAGGCTTTCATTTTTTGATCAAATTTACGTTTCAATTCCGGATTCGAGGACACGATAAAAGAGGATTGAAGCCCCGGAAGATTGAAGGTTTTGGTCGCGGCAAGTGTGGTTAACGTAATATTGGCAATTTCCTCAGACAAAGATGCAAAAGGAATATGCTCATACCCTGGAAGCGCCAAATCACAATGGATCTCATCAGAGATAACTGTCACTCCGTGGCGCAAGCACAGTTCACCGAGCTTCAACAGTTCTTCTCTTTCCCATACTCTACCGCCTGGATTATGCGGACTGCATAACAGCAGCAGCTTAGCTCCACCCAACATCAGCCCTTCCAACTGCTCATAATCCATCTCAAAGCGCCCATTACGGACGATAAGCGGATTCTTGGCAACCTTCCGGTCATTCATCTGGATGACATCATAGAAGGGATAATAAACTGGCGATTGTAAAATAACCTCGTCCCCAGGCTCAGTAAACAGTTCAACAGAGAGGCTTAAGGAAGTTACAATTCCGGGAGAATCTGAAATCCACTCCGGTTTGATCTGCCAATCATGCCGTCTTTTAAACCATGACGTGATGGCTTCTTTATAAGTATCACTAGGTACACTGTAACCGTAAACTCCTTGTTCTGCGCGGCGCAGAATGGCTTCCTTCACTGCGGGAGGACTTTCAAAATCCATGTCTGCCACCCAAAGCGGCATAATATCCTTCTCACCAAACAACTTCTCGGATTGATCCCATTTGTAAGAGCTAGTATTACGGCGGTCAATTACGCGATCGAAATCATACTTCAACTAAAGTCACCTCATCCTTATAAACTTATCTTTTATTGTATCATGAGGAAAGCGATATGGCATCTTAAGATAGAATCAAAAGAATTCACATAAATAGATGATTAATTTCAAGTCGTTAGACGATAGAAAAACAATAGAATGTTAATAGTAAATACTCTGAATAAAGAGGAGGACCTTCGTTCGTCCTCCTCTTTACAATAATCATAAGTAAAATCACCAATATTAAGGTGACCAACTTATCTATACGAAATACACCTTATTACGCTAATTGTGTAATAACGAGATGTGCTGAAACAGATCTTGTTCCTCCAGCGAGAGGAGTAATAGTAAGTGCAGTAGAGTTACCAGCAGGATTCCGAACGGTCAGGATGGTGTTAATAACCGTTGTTTGCACTATAGCCATTTCTACGATTTGTGATGTACCTGTTGCGCGTCCAACTACAGTATAGGCGAGATCCGCGCCATTAAGAGTCAAGATGAGTTGTCCTGCTTCGGTTACACTAACCTGAAACAACACCTGATAAGTCCCTATTGCTGCTAAATTAAAAGAACTAGGACCCGTTCGTGCAATTGTCGTCCCGCTGGTAGGTCCGTTTTGAGGAAAACTTACGTCTGTGCCCGGTGCTACAGTTGCTGCATTATCAGGAGGCATTAGGGCAAAAAAATCAGCAAAACCTAATACACCTCCTGGTGCTCCGGTTGCCCCCGTTGCTCCTGCTGCTCCCGGTGCTCCCGCAGCTCCTGCTGCTCCCGGTGCTCCGGTTGCTCCCGCGGCTCCTGCTGCCCCCGGTGCTCCAGCTGCTCCCGGCGCTCCGGTTGCTCCCGGTGCTCCTGCTGCTCCCGGTGCTCCGGCCGCTCCCGGTGCTCCGGTTGCTCCAGCTACTCCTGGTGCTCCTGGCGCTCCTGGCGCTCCTGGTGCTCCTGTTGCTCCTGTTGCTCCCGGTGCTCCCGGTGCTCCTACAAAACCTTGTGGTCCTATAGCTCCTGCAGGACCAGGTAAACCTTGCGATCCCTGAGGACCTACAACTCCTTGGGCACCCGGCACGCCTTGGGCACCCTGAGGACCAACGGGTCCCGCTACACCCTGTGGACCAATCGCTCCCGCTGGCCCTGGTTCACCTTGAGGTCCTTGGGGTCCTGGAGGTCCGCCGGCGGGTCCTGGAGGTCCTTCAGCTCCTTGGAGTCCTCGTGCTCCTTGAGCTCCGGGAACGCCTTGGGCCCCTTGTATTCCTTGGAGTCCTTGTGCTCCTTGCGGCCCTTGCGGTCCTGTAGCACCAACGACTGTCGGTGTAGTAACATTCACTTCTGGTGGAGGACAAGTGACTTTTACAATCTTCTTAATAACTTTTCGACGATGTTCTTTTCTTTTTCTTTTCGAAGGAAATACAGTGGCGACTTTTTTCTTATGACACTTTTTATCGTCTGGACAACTCAATGCGTACACCTCCCTATAAATATAGTTCAGTGTACGCATCTTACTAATTTTAGACATGGACCAATAACTAGTTTCTATTAGACTGGAACCTATTTTCATAAAAAAGGGCTAATAAAGTAGGAGGTGGCCCTTAAGTACATTACAATGTCCACACCATTTTTATTTACTTTTCGTATTTTATGATTAGGACAACTGACACTTCCCTATTAGGCCCAAATCATAGATTTGGGTTTTTTTATGAGCACATAAAAAAACAACCCCCAAACCACGGGAGCTGCTAATCATCAACTATTATATTTTATCAACAGGCTTACGAATGGTGTTGCCTACCTTCGTGAGAATATCCGCCATTGATGCCGAGTCATTTACGTCATAATCATCAATGTTCAGACGAAGCACTGGGCAAGCTGTAAACTCATTGATCCATTTCGAATATCTGCCATGCATATGCTCCCAGTAGGATACGTCCGTTTGAATTTCCATCTCGCGGCCGCGTTCATTAATTCGCGCTAAAATAGAAGGAAGACTGCCTTCAATATAAATCAGCACATCAGGGTGCGGGAAATAGGGTGTCATGACCATGGCTTCATACAAGCTTGTATAGGTTTCATAGTCTGTCTTGGACATCGTGCCTTGATCCGCATGCATTTTAGCAAAAATACCAGTGTCCTCATAAATCGAGCGATCTTGAACAAAACCACCGCCCATTTCGAACATTTTCTTCTGTTCTTTAAAACGTTCGGCTAGGAAATAAATCTGTAGATGAAAACTCCATCTCTCAAAATCATGATAGAACTTTTCAAGATAAGGATTATGATCAACTTGCTCCAGCGAGGTTTGAAAATCTAACCTTTTAGCCAAAGCACCTGTTAAAGTGGATTTCCCCACCCCCACGGTTCCTGCCACGGTAATTATGGCGTTAGCTGGGATGTTATATGGATTCATTTCATTAGCTCCTTTATGTGAGAGGCAATTTCGACGAAGTGTTCTGGGTTCTCCACGAAATCGACTGCATTTCCATCTATGGTAATAATAACGGTAGACGGCTCTTGAATCGCTAGAGAGCCCATCGCATCATCATAATCTTCTATCAATTGCTGCAAATACGCAGTATCCATATCCCCTTCAAAAGGGCGTCCGCGTTTGGCGATTCTTTTTAACAAGGTATCGAGATCTGCTTTTATATAGAGAATAATATTTGGCTTCGGCAGGTCATCCGTCAGCACATGATAGATTTGTCGATACTTTTCTCGTTTCGTTCCCTTCAGCGTTCGTTCCCCAAAGATAAGGTTCTTATAAATATGATAATCCGAGATCACCGGTTTACCTTTATCTATGTACTGAGTTACTGTATCTTCAAGCTGCTTGTACCGATTACAGAGAAAAAACATCTCCAGTTGAAAGCTCCAGTCATCCATGTTCTGATAAAATTTAGCCAGAAACGGATTCTCATCCACAATCTCCTTAATAATCGGTAAGTTTAATTCCTCTGCAAGCATCGAAGCTAATGTTGTTTTTCCAGCCCCGATCGGGCCTTCCACTGCAATAAACGGTGCATGTTCCATTGATGCTGACTTCCTCCTCAGATACGGACCCTTCAATAACTAATTTTAAAAAACAGACTAAATTATTGTATCACATGAGACCTTACTTGTGAGCGGCTAATTATGAAGAAACTTTTCCAGTAATACAAGTGTCCAACTGTAAGATAAACGCATATATAAGAGAGTTATTCCTCTGAAAAATCGGTTCGACATCTATCTTCTCCCCACGAGGATGAATCGGACCGAGGAGACTCTATTTCCGAAAAATCGGCTGTTTCAGCATACAATCGGACTCAGTTGCAGCTATTCTACCAAATGCGCCCTAATAATAGTCACTATCCGACCAATAAGAGCTATACAGTCCATAACCTTAGCTAAATGAGCTAATAAACACCAATAGTTGCCATACGGTCCTTTAGCATCACTCCTCTTTTCCTAGATGTCATCACGCATTCAAAGGACTGGAACCATAGCAAAAAAGGTGTCCCTGAAGGGACACCTTTTTAGATCATTCTATTAAGATAAACGTCCGCTGAAATCTTCGAAAGCGAACTGTTTAATTACTTTAATTCCCTCTTCGTCATTGTAGCTGACGATAGCTGGCAGATTCACGCCGTTAAACATATGGTTCTTCACCATAGAATAATGCGCCATATCTAGGAATACGAGTCTATCGCCGTATTTCAAAGGCTCCTTGAAGGAATAATCTCCAATAACATCTCCGGCTAGGCAAGTCATTCCACCTAATCTGTACGTATAAGGATATTCCCCAGGTTGTCCAGCATCGATAATGTTCGGACGGTATGGCATAGCCAGTACATCTGGCATGTGGCATTCAGCCGAAGTATCGAGAATCGCAATGTCCATTCCGTTATGCATAACATCCAAAACGGTAGCTACCAAATATCCAGTATTAAGCGCAACGGCCTCACCTGGCTCCAGATAGATTTCCACACCGTAAGTCTCTTTCATATGCAGAATGCAGCGGACAAGGGTCTCCAGATCATAATCGGGACGTGTAATATGATGACCGCCACCAAAATTAAGCCATTTCATCCCTTTGAGATAAGGTCCGAACTTCTCTTCGACTACCTTGAGCGTACGCTCCAGTGTGTCTGAATTTTGTTCGCACATGGTATGGAAATGTAATCCATCAATTCCCTCAAGCTCTTCAGGTCTAAAGTTAGGGAGAGTTACTCCCATTCTGGAATAATTGTAGCATGGATCATACAGCGGAACTTCGATCTCGGAATACTCCGGATTCACCCGAATGCCGCAGCTGATATGCTTCGGTGCATTTTTCACACGATCCTTGAATCGATTCCACTGGTCAAAAGAATTGAACACAATGTGATCGGAGTATTCAAGAAGCTCATCGAATTCACTTTCCACATAAGCTGGTGCGTAGACATGAACCTCTTTGCCCATTTTTTCATAGCCAAGTCTGGCTTCGAATAAGGAGCTGGAAGTTACGCCATGCAAGTACTTGCCAACTAGCGGATACAAGGAGTGCATTGAGAAGCCTTTTTGCGCGAGCAAAATCTTAGCTCCTGTACGTTCTTGTACAGAATTCATAATCTCAAGATTGCGGGTAAGCAATCTTTCATCTACAAGGTAACATGGTGACGGGACAACGCTGATATCAATATCCATCAATCGCGCCTTAATCTAGCAGCGTTGGCGAGAAATCTTCTTGCCAAGGCAGACCATGTTTATTCAAAGCTTCCATGAATGGATCTGGATCGAACTCTTCTACGTTGTACACGCCTGGTTTCTTCCAGATTCCTTTTATAATTAACATTGCTCCGATCATTGCAGGAACGCCTGTAGTATAGGAAATGGCTTGGGAGCCAACCTCTGCATAACATTCTTCATGATCGCAAACGTTGTATACATAATAAGTTTTTGGCTTACCGTCTTTAGTACCTTGGATGATACATCCAATGTTAGTTTTACCTTTTGTTCTTGGTCCCAGGGAAGCCGGGTCAGGCAGCATTGCCTTCAAGAATTGCAAAGGAACGATCTCTTTGCCTTCGTACATGATAGGCTCGATAGAAGTCATACCCACATTCTCAAGCACTTTCAAGTGAGTCAGGTAGTTCTGCGAGAAAGTCATCCAGAAACGGATCTTCTTCACGCCCTTGATATTAACAGCCAAGGATTCCAACTCTTCATGGTACAAAAGATAAATATCTTTAGGTCCGATTTCCGGAAGATCGTAAACCTTCTTCTCAGAAAGTGGTGCGGTTTCAATCCACTCGCCATTCTCGAAATAACGGCCATTAGCTGTAATTTCACGAATATTGATTTCAGGATTAAAGTTTGTAGCGAATGGATATCCATGATCGCCAGCGTTGGCGTCTACAATATCAATGGTATGGATCTCGTCAAAATAGTGTTTTTGCGCGTAAGCCGTGAACACGCCAGTTACACCTGGGTCAAATCCACTGCCGAGCAAAGCGGTAAGGCCAGCTTTCTCAAATCTTTCTTTGTAAGCCCACTGCCAGGAATATTCGAATTTCGCTGTATCTTGTGGTTCATAATTGGCAGTATCCACATAGTGCACTCCTGTTGCCAGGCACGCATCCATGATCGTCAGGTCCTGATATGGGAGAGCGACATTAATAACGACATCCGGCTCAAAGCTCTTGATCAGTTCAATGACTTCGTCCGTGTTATCTGCATCGAGCTGAGCAGTAGAAATCTTCGTGCGGCCTCCGGCTAATTTATCTTTCAGAGCGTCACATTTCGCGACAGTTCTGCTGGCAATGCAGATCTCTTCAAATACATCCGGGTTCTGGCAGCATTTATGAACAACAACACTTGCTACGCCGCCAGCGCCAATAATTAACGCTTTTCCCAAAATAAAAACCTCCTAAAATTCCATTTGCAAAATCAACAAGGCTGATTATACATAATATTTTTGAATAAATCAATAAAAACCGACAAAAAATGATGTGTTTTGTGTAAAATCTCTAAGAAATCTTGTTAATACTCTTAAATGCTCATATTTCCTCGATTATCCACGTGTATAGATCAGGTGTTTTGCTGGAACAGAGTGGATTTTCAGAAACTAGAGCAACTAGATTATTCTATCACAAGAGGGTTATACTTCATACGATTTATTTTAAAATCAATGAAAAACCTCACCATCCTTTCAACTCCGCGTAAAGACGTACAGTTCCCACCCATTCCGATCAACAGCACTGCAACAAATACAAAGAGGCCGTAATATATACTCTTACCCGTTTTTGTCGCAATATTAATCGTTGTTGCTATGCCCATCCGTTTCGTGACCAGAATTGAACGATCATTGGGATAATTATAAGTTGTCCCATTTTTCCAATATTCATCATCATCCGTATAAATAATCCTCGAAAAGATTCCCGCTTACATTCTTCAAAATCGCATACGCTTTGTTTACCGTTATTGCATTTCCCTCTAAATCTTCTGCGCTCCACGCAAAAAGCTGAACTCTCCAGAAGGAGAATTCAGCCTAAAGCTTCTAATAAATAGTCAACTTATTTATTGGAATTTATTCGAACTGCATAAGCATCTGCATCCCATTCTACCTGCGCCCCCAACATTTCGCTTATCAATCTGAGGGGTACATAAACGCTATCATTAATGAAGACCGGTTTTTGATCTGTTGCTATTACCTTTCCATTAACAGTCGTTTGTCCAGTTACCGAATTCAAGATCAGAGTTGTAGATCCCTTTACAGCGACCACAGCTCTCGATGGAACATCCCAACGAACATTAACTCCCATCTGCTCGAAGACTCCTCTTAAAGGAACATATGTCGAATTATTAATTAGTAGTGGCGGCATAGTCAGTTCCATTTCATTCCCATTCAACAATACTTGAATAGATTTCTTCACGAGCTGAGGCGTATTCACCTCGATCTCTCTGACCCCCAGACCCGTCTGCCCAAATTCATTTGCTCCCCAGGCAAGGACATGACCATCTTTTAAGAGTACATAATGATTTCTGCTCCCTTTAGAAATGGAAACTGCATTCTGAATACCCTTAGACTGTGTAACATTAATCTTGTTCTTATCGCCAACCGTCCACTGCCACACGCTCCCATCCGCCTTCACCGCGGAATCTGTTGTCAGCGAAATGACGTCTGAAAGCCCTGGAACCTGAACAGGCTTTAGAGCTTCTCCCAGATATGGGTCTATGTAATTATTCCAAATCCATACTGTACCATCCCATCTCAATGCTGCCCCATAGAGCCCATAGGCTCCGTCCATATCAACCGCTCTATATTCTCCGCTTCCTTTAATAAGCGTAGGCTTTAAGATTACGCCTTTTTGCGTTCCCAGCGGTTGCTGCGATCCCCACACCCATACCTCTCCACCATTACCAAGCGCCACTGAATTATTCGATCCCGCTGCTATAGATAGGACAGAGGGTAGTCCCTTTACCTGCACCGGGGTTAGCTTGTTTTTCCGCGAATCGTCACCGAGTTCACCTTGTTCATTGCCTCCCCACGCCCAGACCGTTCCATCTTTAAGAAGAGCTAAGCTAAAGGTGCCCCCCGCAGAAACAGCTTTCACATCTGTTAGCCCTTGCACTTGAACAGGCTCTACAAGAATCTTAGAGGACTGTGTTCCAATGCCAAGTTGTCCATGCTCGTTCCCCCCTACTGCCCACACTGTTCCATCGTCCTTCAACATCAAGTTATGGCGATAACCACCTGAGATTTGCTTTACATGATCGATATGCATTTTGACGGGAGTATACGCTGGTGTGGTCGCCCCATTACCAATAGAGCCGTACCCACCACCCCACGCCCAGGCTGTTCCATCCGCAGTGACGGCATACGCACTTCTGTCACCAGCGTCCAGTTGGGTGATGCCAGACAATAATTTCTTTTCTTCAGGTGAATTCACATTATCTGCTGCTGCCACTAAGGGTGAGACCATAGCCAAGCTAAGAACAGTCCCGACAACAACTCTACATATCCGCCTTACCTGCACTTTTGACATCAAACTTTGTTTAAACACTTGAGATCACTCCTTTTATTAATAAATAGATAACGCAACAACTCACGGTCCCGTTCCAAAACCTCCAATCTTCCAGCCGTTAGCGTGTTTGGTCAACACTGCGAAGCGAGTCTCCCGGCCATCTGGGGTATTGAAGACGGGATTTAGTGATTTCATATACAGATCGACCACAATATTTAACGTTGTGCGATCACCGATGTCTTTGATTTCAGAGCCAGTATCATAATCCATCACTTTATAAGAGGTGGGCTTAGCCTCAACAATACTTTCACTGAGAGCATTTTCACCACCAAAACCCGGGTTATAGAGTTGATGCTCTTGACGGTTAACCGTCAATGCAGTGAGTAAGGCATTAGGATTCAAACATGCGCGGGCGCGGGTATGATTACCAACCTGTATAGCCTGAAAAAAAGCATCCAGCAGCTCGAAATGGCCTAATGAGGCTAAATCACCATTCTCACCTTCCTTAGCAAACAAACCTTCTCTCTCCGTCCACTCCTCAAATGTATATCCTGTAATGTCGGTCAAGCTACGCTTCTTAATAGAAGGGCCGATACTTTGAATATTAAATTCCAGCCACGCACCAACGGTATTTCCTGATTGCACAAGCAAAACGAGATTGGAGGGATAAGAAAATTCTTTTTGTTCGCCAGAACCAGGTAAACCATCGACTAAGGAATACCGCTGTACCTCTAGCGTGGCACCCTTCAGGAGGGTCAAATCCAATCCGGCATCTTTAGAGAACTCATTCGCTAATCGCCAGTAAAGTCCCACTGGATACTCCCCCAGCTTAACCTCCCAGTTCTGTGGTACCTCAACTGCAAATGTATCCGGATGGTTCTGAACTTTATAATCCAGTGTTAGCAAAAAGTCTTCGGGAATCATGGTTACTTGAGTAGAAGTCGGCGTTACCTGTGGTACGAACGTTGAAGCTATAGAGCCAGAAGGCTCCACACCAATGGAGTTCTCCCCTTGATTACAACCTGAATTTAAGAGCACAAGAAAACAAATCGTTACCATCGTTATGAACTGCCGCTGGTTCATCTAATTCCCTCCTCTCTAATCACTCCTCTATATTTAGACTGAGGAATATTATACAAAGTTGCGGGAAACTGGAAATTATTAAAATCATTTTATACGCATAGGACCCTGTAGTTTGGGATTGGCGTTGATTTTACCTGCTTATGCGGCATAAATCGCTTGTTGCTTCACTCTAGGACTCTCGTCCACCTTTTGACACTTGATAACTTCGGGAGCATAATAAGCTTCGGCATATTGCAACGGATTTCCATGAAATACAGGTATATGCAGGACCTTGGTGTAATTGCATCAGAGAGGATGATAACGAGTGAAAAAAGATTTTGATATAAAAAACAAACCCTTCCTAGTCTTTAGCTTCGTCCTGCTGCTAAAATGCGCAGTGGCCTGGTTCGTAGTTTTTAGCGACGGTCCTAACTGGAGCATGCTGCTGACAGAGATCCCATTTTTCTTTATCGTATTTGGACTTATTGAATGGATGGCTTCCAAACGAAAATTTCTGTATTACATGATAGCCAACCTATTGATTTCAGTCATATATTTCGCCGTCCTAATGTATTACAAATATTACGGTGTAATTGCTACTTATCATGCCTTGGAACAAGCAGATAAAGTAACTAAGGTGGGAGAAAGCACATACTCGTTGCTGGACCCTTACTATTTGTTCATTTTTGTGGATATTGTAGTGTTCATGTTTTTTATGTTCCGTCCGAAATATATTGCGATCTGGAAAGAAAGAGGTATGAACCGCCGCATGAACCGGACCGCTTTGTTTGGGATCATCAGTGTTTCCTTAGCAGTTTGTGTCTTTAATGTTTGGCCGAATCATGCCAGTATGAACGAGAACAAAAAAGCGGAGAGTATGGGGATTCTTAATTACGAGGTCTATACTATTTTTGCCGATACAAGGGAAACAGAAGAAATAATCGAAAGCAAAGAAATCACGCAACCATCCATTAACGAGACCAAAGGGATTACAGAGCCTATCTCACCGAAGTACTGGGCGGCAGCTCAAGGTAAAAATCTAATCGTGGTACAAATGGAATCTTTTCAGAACTTTTTGCTGGGCCTGAGCATTGACGGACAGGAAGTAACACCCAATCTAAATAAGCTTTTGAAAAGCGAACATTATTTCAATAACTTCTATACTAATGCCGGGCAAGGAACAACTTCGGATGCTGAATTTGTGGTGAATACTTCGTTGTACGTTCCTCATCACGAGGTAGCCACTTCATCCAATTATATGGATAAGGCGCTTCCGAGCCTGCCTAAGCTGATGAAAGCTAATGGATATAATACAGCAACCTTTCACACCAATAGCGTAGAATTCTGGAACCGCAAAACTCTATACAAAGTCCTAGACTTTGATAAGTATTACGATCAAGCGTTCTATGGGGATGGTGATCATATCGCATTCGGTGCTTCTGATGAGGTACTCTATGCCAAGACTGTGCCTGAATTAGTCAAAATGGATGCTAAAGATGATCCTTTTTATGCAATGGTCATTTCTATGAGTGCTCATCACCCTTATAAAATGCCAGAGTCAAAAAATAAAATGACGCTGCCTAAACGGTATGAAGGTACCCTAGTTGGCAACTATATTCTAGCTCAAAATTACGCAGATTATGCAATGGGACAATTTCTGGATCAATTAAAGTCCAGTGGTCTATGGGATGATAGCGTCATTGTCTTTTACGGGGACCATCAGGGTGTATCGCTATATTCCCTTGATGGCAACGAGAAATCGTTAATGGAAGAAATGGTCGGTCACGAATATGGTTATACCGATATGTTCAACGTTCCTTTCATCGTACATGCGCCAGGGGTAGGTCAACCTACGGTCTACAGCCAAACTGGCGGCCAGATCGACATTATGCCAACTGTAGCTAACCTGTTAGGGATTTCAATGAAAGATCAGCTCTACTTCGGAGAAGATCTGATGAACCAACAGACCAACATGCTCCCTGTCAGACACTTTTTGCCTACCGGCTCTTTCATTAATGACACAAGCATGTATTTGACTGGTGTCGATTACGATGATGGAGACAACTTTAATCTAATCGATGGCTCTGAAACAGAGGGCGGTTCGACAAAAGAACAATTTGACGCCGTTCAGCGGCTTCTAAATATGTCTAACAGCTACATTCAACAACTGCCGGATTTACCATCTACGGATAATGCAGAGTAACTATAAAAAGAATGCCCCTCAGCCAAATAGCTGAGGGGCATTCTTGTATTATTTTATAAGTATCTAAAACTTAATTAAGCTTCAACATCCTATCAATAATCACTGCTGCTTGAGCACGGTTGGCAATGTTTTTAGGACCGAAGGTATCCGCAGTCAGACCTTGCACAATACCTTCCTGAGTTAGTAATGCCACCGCTTCTTTACCGTAAGCAGCGATTGTTGCCTGGTCTTTAAAGTTAGCCAAAGCGGCATTTGTATCATTTACCGACTTGCCTTTAAATTTCTTAAGTGCATTGGATACAATGATTGCCATTTCCTCGCGTGTAATCGCACGGTTAGGATCAAACCTTCCATTGCCTACACCGTTAATCAATCCGTTCTTGACCCCGGATGCAATGTATCCATAAGACCAGTCAGAAGCTTTCACGTCACTGAAGGCAGCGGTTGATTTCACATCAAGCAGATCAAAAGCTCGCACGATCATGGTAATAAACTCGGCACGCGTCACCTCTTTAAGCGGAGCAAAGGAATTATCGCTCACTCCTTGCAGGATCCCTTTTGCCGCCAGCTCTTGAATTGCCGATACTGCCCACGCCACCTTACCTAGATCCGTGAAGTTAGAACCTATTGGGTTTGGTGTTGCAGACGGCTGCACAGTTGGAATTGGAGCTGGCGTTGGTGTTGCAGACGGCTGCACGGTCGGTGCAGGTGTTGATGTTACAGATGGCTGCCACGGTGTCGAAGGTGTTGTTGGCTCTGGTTCATTCACCCCGTTATCCATACCATCCTCTTTAGTCGCCGCTGGAGCAGCAGCATAGATTGAATTGGCAAGCAATCTGAATTGATTTTGCGGATGATATTTATTCATCAGATCATTCGCAAATAACGTCACATGGATGTTGTCTGTATTGTAAGTAAGCGCCAATACTTGGTCTTGTGCAGCCTCGTTATTCGGCCACCAGCCTGCTTTGAAAAAGTCAGCTCCTGATCCGTATTTCGCCAAGATCTCTGCGCCTTCAGGCACTTTTGTAATATAAGCCGCGGAAACTGTGTAGAGATATTCGCTATCGGCATAAGGCGCTGTAATTACATTGTCCTGAGAGACCTCAGCCTTAAACAATCCCTCATGAGCATCTTCTTTACCATCCTTATTGACCGGAGTTGAATAGTCCAGTCCAGGGAGGACCTTAAGCCCTTTAACAGTTTTTAGCATCGTTCTTCCATAACCGATAAACGGTTTACCTGTAGCAATCAGATTCGTTCCCGAATTGATTAGAACATCTGCTGCCACTGTATCCGTAGTTACGTTAAAACCAAGATCCTTCAGCATAAATGCAGTCGCTCCTGCAATAGCTACCTTAGGAGCCTTAAGCAATTTACCCGTTCTGTTCTCTGCAGCACTAAACGGCACAATATCCAGCAGATATTTAGACGATACCGTTCTAAGATTGGATCTGGAAACAAGGAAACTTCCCTTCTCGTAGCCTGTACCCCCATTCTCCAGCAGTGTCACTGCCTTATGGTTGGCTAGCAGCTCATTCACAGCTTTTATCGCATCATTGTTGCTGTTTTTAATCACATAATTTTGCTCGAACGGAGATTGATCCAGATTCGTACTAGGGATCGTTACACCGCTAACCTCTTCTGTCTTCCCAGTGAATGCTCCTACAGAACGGCTAATATATCGGTCAAAACCACGCATAGCCGAGAAATTCTGTACCGTATCGGAATACATCTCATTAAAATCCGAGACATCTAGTCCATCATACAAGACAAGATTCGCATAACCTCTTTTGGCTTGATGCATATTCACCACATAGGTTCCAGCCGGATAGACTACAGAATCTACAGTTACACTGGCTGTTGTCCGTTCTACTTTCACATTGTTACGCAGTAGGTACTGAACCATTTTGTAGGTTTCCAGATCATTTTTTTGCAAATCTTTTGCAACCGGAAGAATGTAATACTCAGGGAAGAAATTCGTATTCTCATCTACCCCTGGACGTCCAATAGACTCATTCTGTGCATTGATTAGATAATCTTTAACAGCAGCATTAGTATTCTCATTTTGGATACCCCGTTTGAAGATTTCCAATTGATTCAGGAACAGTTCCTGCTTGTTGTTGATCACATAATCGGTGGCCCCCAAAGCCGCATAATAAAAGGCATCCAGTGAATCTTCATTCAATTCAGGCACTTCAATGGTATGCCCAAGTGCTCCTTGATGCATGGCATATACAGCTGTGTAGGCTGGCGAAGCATCATCCCAACCTGTTGCATTCGTTCCTTTATAGTTCGGATCCTGTTGTGTTTTTTCGTATTCTTCATAAGGGATATGGTAGGAATCATATTTTGTATTAGCAATCCCCGCCTTACCCATGGCATTTGCTTGCTCAAGCATACTTGGCATTACAAGATCATATTCAATGTTAGGATCATGAGGTGGTGTGCAAGGCTCAATCAAGAAGCCACTTACAAATCCATGCATGTCCAAAAACGTAAGCGGCGTCCACTTAGCAATTTGTGCAGTTACCGCTTGTGTCTCAGGTTGGGTCTGGTAAGAGTTGTCCCGATTTGGATCAAGCAGCGTTGAAGTTTGACGCGTGTTTAACGCGCGACCGTCAGGATTCTCTACATAATCAAGCAGGAAAATCACATGGTCAAGCGCTTCGTCGATGTTCAGAACTACCTTTTTCGGATTTCCATTCTCATCAGTGGTATCATAGGTGACAATTTGCTGTGTCATCAGCGTATCCAAAAACTTAATGATTACATCGACACCATTGGCTTCATCGGCATGAATGTTATTCAACCAAATAGGTACCTTATAATTCTGCAGATCCCCGTCGTTAATTTTCTTTTGCAGGGCTTCAGGATCATTCATCATAAGCGGTAAGGTCTCGTTCAAATATTGATCTACTGAGGACTTATCCTTAGCAACAATAGAGAAATGAATGGCACGACCTTGAGTTGAGGTCCCAATTTGCTGATACTCTACATATCGATCATATTTATTATTGCTTTCAGCAGTAATCCTATCGATCGCAGGTTTAATCTCATCATATGTATGATAGGTTTCATATGGATTTAGTTTGACTTGCTGCTCTACCAGCACATCTCCAGCAGGTAATGTCCCGATTAGATTATAAATTCCCACTCGTTTGACGTACTCTGCACGTATACCCGTTAGTGAGAGATTCTCTCCGTACAGCAAATCAAAATGAATTAAAGCCTTTACTTTTGAACCTGAGATCGGCTCATATGTCACTGTTACGAAAGGATTACCTGAATAATCTTTCGCATCTTTATTCCATTTTTTCCACTCTGCCAGCGGCTTCATCTCTTCCGCCGTTCTGCCAAAATTCCAGATGATATCTTGAGGCGATGCCCCATCAGGAAGATCTAAAGTCAATTCTAATGTTCTAGCTTCCGTCATAGAAGCTTTGTATACTTCTGTGGAAACTGTCGCCGCTATTTGTTCATAGACAGCAGTCGCTACCGTAATTTGTTCTGAAGAAAGCACCGCTGGGTCAGCTGTGTTCTCCGTAGAAACCGGAGCAACAACCGCCTGCGGGTTAATTTCGGTTGCAACTTCACCTGCATATGCAGCTGGAAGCAGACCCGACATCATAAGTGTAAAAGCTAGTAATAAAGATAGTATTCTCTTGGACATTTTTTACCTCCTATAATTTTGTCTACTTTCACCCCAAATTGAATGAATATACACTTATATGAATCTGTATTCATAACATAATATAGTATTCTATTAATTTTGGGAACAAAAATAATAGAAAAAATAATATTTTTATACGACTTGCCTAGGTAAGCGTATTCATTTTGTGCAAGAGTCCTACACTACCGCAACAAAAAAAGCGCCCGGATAACCGGGCGCTTTGAATTACAATAATATATTAAACTGTTTCTGGAAAAGAAGCTTCACTTAACTCTTGTGCAGGTACAAGTTCACTGCTCCCCTCTTGCTCTACAGGTGCGTTAACCAGCATATACACACGGGACTCGTAAGGCCGTAATGCGACAGTCTCAATCGGCTCCGCAGGATCAACCTCATAGTTATGCAAGAGCAACTCACTAGTATCAAACTCCAATTCAAATGGAAGGTCAAACAGCGCTTCCTCTGCTGTCAGGTTAGACATGACCAGCAGTTTTTCATTTCCAAGCGTCCTAGTATAAGCATAAATACGTTCATCTTCAGGCAAAATGAGATCATAAGTCCCGTAAACAGTAACGGGATTAGCAGCCCGAAGAGCGATAAGCTTTTTGTAATGATGATAGATGGAATAAGGGTCCTGCTTCGCCCGCTCCACATTGATTTCCGTATAATTCGGATTCACCTTCATCCATGGCTTGCCGCTGCTGAAACCAGCGTTTTCAGAGTCGCTCCATTGCATTGGTGTTCTAGAGTTGTCCCGACCGTTCTTCCAGATTACCTCCATGACTTCCTCATGTGATTTACCGGCTTCAGTCTCCAAACGATACAAGTTCTTCATCGCCACATCATCGTAATCATCCATTGATTCAAATCTTACATTGGTCATCCCAATTTCTTGACCTTGATAAATAAATGGTGTTCCCTGCATCAGGAAATACATCGTAGCCAACGATTTAGCTGACTCTTTCCAATACTGGCCATCATTTCCCCAAGTAGAAACTGAACGCGGCTGGTCGTGATTTTCGATGAACAATGCGTTCCAGCCTCTGCCCTCAAGACCTTTTTGCCAACGGGAGAGAGCTGATTTTAGCTGCAGAACATCCAATCCACCTGTCACACTCTTATTCCAAAGAGCTAAATGCTCGAATTGAAAAATCATATTAAATTTGCCTTGCTCTTCACCCACCCACGACTCCGCCTGATCAACATTTACACCACTCGCTTCGCCAACCGTCATGATGTCATATCGGTCAAACGTCTCCTGCTTGAGCTCCTGCAAGAAATCGTGAATCCCTTCACGGTTCATGTGACCATCGCCAGACGGAACATACGGAAGATTCTGTGGATTCGGCAGATCGGGATGTCCGGTGATTTTTTTAATATGTGAAATGGCATCCACCCGGAAGCCGTCGATTCCTTTGTCCAGCCACCAGTTGACCATGCTATACAATTCACGGCGCACCTCAGGATTCTCCCAGTTGAGGTCTGGCTGTCTTTTGGAAAATACATGCATAAAATATTGCTCTGTGGCGGGATCAAGCTCCCAAATCGAACCGCTGAAAATACTCTCCCAGTTATTCGGCTCCTCCCCGTCCTTAGGATCACTCCAAATATAATAATCCCGCTTCGGATTATCCTTGCTTGAACGTGCTTCAACAAACCATGGATGTTCGTCCGAAGTATGATTAATCACTAGATCCAGAATCAGCTTCATGCCTCGTGCATGAACCTCGTGCAGCAGCTGATCAAAGTCGGCCATGCTGCCGAACTCCGCCATAATATCCTGATAATCCGAAATATCATAACCATTATCATCATTTGGGGATTTATAAATAGGACAGATCCAAATGACATTGATGCCAAGCTCCTGCAAATAATCAAGTTTAGAAATGACTCCTTGCAGATCCCCTACACCATCACCATTGCTGTCCATAAAGCTCCGTGGGTAAATTTGATACGCCGTGGCTTCTTTCCACCATGTTCTGTTCAATGCATGCAGCTCCTTCGTATTCATATACCCTTCACAGGAAAATTTTTTCCCGAAATTCATTAAAATTAATAATTTAGTTATTGTTTTTAGCAAAAATCCAACTTTATCGTTCAAAACAAGCTTTTTTCAAGGAAATAATTTTCCTACAGCGATCATTATAGGACCTTTTATTTCCTAGGTCAACAACAATCTTTTGGATTCTTGAAGCTATCCGTGATATGCTTGCGAGAGTTGAAACACCAAGTGAATCATATGGAAAGTTATGGTGATCTTCTTGAAGGTAAAGATAAAAGATATAGCCCAAATGGCGAACGTTTCGATCTCTACGGTGTCCAGGGTAATCAATAACAGCAAACCAGTAAACGAAGATGTCCGTAAACGAGTACTGGAAGCTATTAAACAAACCAACTACCGTCCGAATGTCATCGGCCTTGAAACGGACAAAGCTAATACACAGCTGATCGGTGTGATCATTCCGCAGAATAGCAACACTGTACTGGATGACTTCAATGTTGGTATTCGCGATCTTGCGGATTTGTATGGATACGACATTATGGTCGGATTAACGGACGGCAGTGCAGAAAGTGAACAACACTATTTGAAGATGTTCCAGCGTATTGGGACGGAAGGAAATATATTTGTGGGTTCAATTCCAAACCATGAACATCTGGAGATCATCCGCAGCTCAAATACACCTTGCGTGCTTGTCGGGCAACAATCGCAGGTGGATATGATTCCTTCCGTTCATCTGGACAATATAACTGCCTCCTATGAAGCTGTTACTTATCTGATTCAAAAAGGTCATCGCAAAATCGCTATGATTCGCGGATCGGGAGATAATGCGGTGGGTGGCGATCGGTATAAAGGCTATCTACAAGCCCTTATGGATGCAGGCATAACCTTAAGGAAAGAATGGGTAGTAGAAAGTGCGATGGCCGTCGAAGATGGGAGCGACGCCATGCGCCGAATTATAGATAGCGGGGAGTTACCTACTGCGGTGTTTTGCTCTACAGATTGGATGGCAGTTGGAGCCATGAATCATTTAACCGATAACGGTCTACGGGTGCCAGCTGATGTCGCCGTGTTCGGTTTTGATAACAGCTTCATTGCCTCTATCGTTCGACCTAAGCTTTCCTCGGTTGAATACTCTGGAACGGAGATTGGGATGACCGCCACCCGAACCTTAATCAAGCTGATTAAAGGGGAGACCGTTGTGCCGCATCATGCAAATGTGGCTCATTATTTGGCTATTCGGGAAAGTACGGGTTAGGAGCTGTGGAGCTCCTAACCCTTTTTTATACAGATGATGTTGGTGATGTTATTGTGTGAATCCTACTTTGGCTCGTTCACGCGTTTTGGTATCTAGAGAGATGGAACAGATCGAGCTGATTGGAATATAAAACTCTTCAAAATCCGTCCGATATTTGACGAAATTTTCACTTACCGTTTCCAGCACTCCTTTTGTAGCGTTGGAGCCATCCACAAAATAGATTGTTACCTCTTTTCCCTGCAAAACCTCCAGCATAGCCTTCTTCACTCCTTCGTCTTAGAGATTTGTGATGACCTTATCGATAATTCCGTATTCAACCGCCTCCTCGGCTGACATGAAATAATCTCGATCCATATCTTGCAGTACCTTCTCTACCGTCTGCCCAGTTCGGTCCGCTGTAATTTGCACAAGCACTTCCCTTGCCTTCAAAATACGTTTGGCACTGATCGCAATGTCACTAGCTTGCCCCTGCGCCCCACCATGCGGCTGATGAATCATAATCTCGCTATTCGGCAAGGCATAACGTTTCCCTTTGGCCCCAGCCAATAACAACAAAGAACCAAAAGAAGCCGCCATTCCTGTACAAATGGTATTTACCGGAGGCTTAATAAGCTGCATCGTGTCATAAATACTGAAGCCTGCGGTGATAGAGCCACCTGGACAATTGATATACATGTGTATATCTTTATCCGGATCTTCTGCTGATAAAAACAATAACTGGGCAACAATACTGTTAGCCAGCTGATCCTCAATTTCCGCACCTACGAACACTATCCGGTCCTTCAACAGCCGCGAATAAATATCGTAAGATCTTTCACCTTGATTCGTTTGTTCGACTACATAAGGAACGTACGCCATCCGTATTCGACCTCCATCTGTTTTAGAGTTTTGAAATCTACCCTGTAAACGGATTAATATGGGGATAGGATACGTTAGGCGTGAGAATTTTTATTTTTTAAAATTGCGTATCTTAATTTCCTGCTCATTCGTTTATTATTAGAAGTAATCGAAATCACCTTACTGGAAAAGGAGTTATGCAGAGTGATCATCCTTGAGAAGCTTAGCACCGGAGATGAGCCGGATGAAAGTAACAGCAGGTCTTTGCAGATAGCTCTGAAGCGATATTGTCTTGCATTGACACAATCCCCGTGGGATGCCGATGATTTAGCTCAGGATACATGGGTCAAGGCTCTAGGTTATATGAAGACTTCGAACTCATCGAGCGCAAATAATGGGAACAGTCCAATGAATGAAGTTAAACAAAAT
Organism: Paenibacillus sp. FSL R5-0636; assembly: GCF_037974255.1. NCBI lineage: Bacteria > Bacillati > Bacillota > Bacilli > Caryophanales > Paenibacillaceae > Paenibacillus > Paenibacillus sp. FSL R5-0636. The sequence goes on along the minus strand of NZ_CP150232.1, from coordinate 2,259,548 downwards.
AAAGAAACCATTGAAAATGATAAGGCTAATGGAGCAAATGGAGCTAATGAAAAACTTGAAACTAATCAAACTAATCAAATGAACTATACGTTTTCTAAGGCTGCAACGTCTGCTAAGGCTGTAACGCCATCTAAGACTGCACCATCTACAAAATCTGCAAAATCTGCAATGCATTCTACGATTCCTACAAATTCTACTCATCATACAAGTTCTACAAATCACCCAAATCCTGAGGCATTGCTTTTTCGGATTGCCCGAAACACATGGATTGATATCATGCGGCGAAAAGCCACCTTGTCACGAGTGTTGGAGCTGGATCAGTCCCCCACTGAAGCCTCTGCGGAGTATGGTTCATTTGAGATTGAAGCTGCTTTTCAAGCACTACAGGAGCATTTATCTCCGCTGCAGCAGGCGGTATTCCTGCTTCGAGATGTGTTGGGACACTCTGCAATGGAAGCTGCCGAGATTCTCGATACCACAGAAGGGGCAATAAAAGCCGCTCTGCACCGAGCCCGGCAAGCCCTTCCTCTCGTAAGACAAGAGCTGCTTCAGGCCGATGGTCCTTCCTTACCACAGGACACAGCCATGCAGATTGTCTTGAGCCGCCTTGCAGCCGCGTATGAACATGGGGAAATTGCCGAGCTGATCGAGCTTGTATTTGCGGACGAAAGCCAGGAACCTGTAATGGCGGTATCGAGCCAAAGCTTGCAAGGCTTCCAGACCTTCCAAGCTGGTGGATTCAGTTCAAACAGCTGGAATTATACCACGCCAGGAATGTGTATGGTGGCGTAGTTTTTCGTTAAGCTCGATTTCGGGCAGCTAAGTGTCTCGTTACGTTAAAAACGAACAGATATATTTGCGATTAGTTCGCTTAATGTGTAATTAACATTTGGGCTGTTTGTGGTAACTAGCTACAAACGTTGCATATTGTGCAACAGACTCCGCCGTCCTGGCAGCAAAAATTGAATCTGCTGTACTTTCTGCAATAGATTCTGGTGAAAAGTTAGTTTAATGCCACTTACTCATCCATTGATTGCATAGAGTGCAATAGATTCAAATTTTCTCCACTCTAATACGAATTCTATTGCACGAAGTACACTCAAAACTAACTCTTCCCCTTTAGTCCAATTTGTATCACTCAAAACTCAATACATTGCTGCTGATCTGGCTGATCCCGCCGCTTCTCTACAATGAATCAGAAGCTTCACATAAACCAATAAACAGTCATTTTAATAACCATTAATAGCAATCAAGGAGTGAGGTTGATGAGTAAGATTCTTATTTTAGGCGGCACACGCTTTCTTGGGAAACGTTTGGTCGAGCGTCTGCTTGAGGATTCTAAGAACGAAGTAACCATATTAACGCGCGGGGAAACAAGCGACCCTTTTGGCGATCTCGTTCACCGGATACAGGTGGATCGGTCTCAACCGGAGGCCTTCGCTCAAGCATTAGGTGATACGAGTTGGGATGTAGTTTACGATAATATTTGTTTTTCACCTGATGAAGCGGATCAGGCGCGCCGTATTTTTGACGGCAAAACCACACGTTACATACTGACTTCAAGTTTATCTGTTTATGATTTCAGTGAGCAAGCGCTGACGGAAGAGGTGTTCGATCCTGAAACGCACCCTATTCGTTATGGAGGACGAAATGACTTCACCTATCAGGAGGGGAAAAGACTGGCGGAAGCCGTCCTTATCCAACAAGCTAACTTCCCTGTAGCCGCTGTCCGCTTTCCGATTGTTCTGGGAACTGACGATTATACACGAAGACTCCATTTTCATATTGAACATGTACGTAATAAACTGCCCATCGGGATTCCGAATCCAGATGCAAATATTTGTTTTATCCGTTCGGACGAAGCCGCTGATTTTCTGTATTGGCTTGGCAACTCGACGGTGACGGGTCCTCTCAACGCTTGCTCAGACGGTACGGTTAGTATTAAGGAGCTTATCTCGCTGATTGAAAAAGAGACCAGAAAACAAGCCGTCATTCAAAGCGAAACAGCGGATGCGCATAATTCTCCATTCGGGATCACACAATCCTGGTTTATGGATACAGCTAAAGCTCAATCGGAGGGATACAAGTTTCTCACTCTAAGCGACTGGCTCCCAGAGTTAGTTAGCACCCTAAATCAAACTTACGAGGACTAATTATATTTCTACATAAAAAAGCTGGCTCCTTCGTGCAACAAAACACAATTATGCGTTGAGTTAATTGCACTCTATACAACTATTTTCAGGTATGTGCACTCCCACCTGGTTTTAGTTGTATTTCATGCAATTATATCCCCACCAAACCACCGTTATCGTCATTTCGCCTCGAAATAACTGCACTAAATACAACTAAACCCTAATCAAGCTAAATACAAACCTTTTTAGTTGTATAAAATACACTTAAAAACAAAACGGCAGATAGAACCTCACTAAGCGCTAAACTTTAGCCTCTCATCTCTAAACTCTATTCTATAAACTCTAATCTCTGGACTCTACTCCCTACTCCCTACTCCCTACTCCCTACTCCCTACTCCCTACTCTATTCTCTATTTTCTATTCTCTATTCCACCTTACGCTACGAATGCCAATTCCCGCTGAGCTACGCAGAGATTGTCAGATAAGACCCCTCTTTAGAAGCGTCTGCATTTGGTGTACCACCATCATTTGGTGTACCACCATCATTTGGAGTACCGCTATCATCTGGAGGATCGCCAGCACCTAATGTATCATCTCCTAATGCGTCTCCTAATGTGTCCCCAGCTTCTGGAGTGCCAGCATGCTTTGTATCCCTGTCCCCTTCATCGCTGACCCCATCGTCCCCATCTGAATCAATCTTAAAAATATTGATTTCTTTAAATAAATTCTGCGAAATTTCATTAATCTCAATGGCTTGACGGGCTATATCACGGATAGCATGATCCTGCTGTACGCTTGAGGCGTTCACCTCTTGCACCCCTGCCGCAGTTTCCTCGGCGATGGCCGCGACGGCATGCACAGACTCTGCGAGTCTACGGTTCATAGTCTGCGTCATATCCACTTTGTCGTGAATTTGCCCAATCTGTTTACTAATCTCCACAATAGATTGATCAATCGCTTCAAAAGAGGACAACGTTTCAGCCACTTTATGATCCTGTTCCTCAAGATTTCCTTTGGTCACCAGCATATATTGCTGGAATTCATCCATCCCGGATTGCAGCTCGCTAATAATCTGACTGATATGTACGGAGGACTCTTTGGTCTGCACAGATAATTGTCTTACTTCATCAGCGATGACAGCGAACCCTTTTCCGTAGGCACCTGCCCGGGCTGCTTCAATTGCTGCGTTAAGTGAGAGAATATTGGTCTGATTAGAAATATCTGTTATGGATTTAGTAATGCGCGAGATGTCCTTTGATTGATCACTCAGTTTGGTTAAAGCCAGATATACTTTATTCACAGATTCTCGCGAATGCTCAGACACCTCCCGGAGGGCGATGACGGATTCAGATCCTTTACGAGTATTGTGATTAGCCGTTTGACTGGTAGCCAGCATAACCTCGGTATACTCCGTGATCTCATTCACTTCACGTTCCAGCTCCTGAATTAGGCCAGCGCTCTGCTCGGATTGTCCTGCCTGCTGTTCTGCCCCTACCGAGATTTCCTGTATAGTGCTTACGATATCTTGATTCGTATGCGCAGTTATAGATGAAGATTCTTGAAAAGAATGCGAATAAGTTGCCAGCGAAGAGGCTACTGACTGGGTATGCTGAAGCATTTCCCGGACCCGCTCTACCATATGATCAAAATGATGACTCAAACTGCCCAACTCATCGTTGTAAGGAGAATTAATCTGCTGACGCAAATCTCCTTCGGCAATTTTTCGCAGAGCCACTTGCAGTTTATGAATAGGATTCAGGAAGGAACGTATGAGCATAACCGCAATCACTAATGTGAAAATAAACACTAGCACAGCTGCGTAAGCAACTATAGAGGTGGTTAGATTAAGCAGATCAAAAGAATAATCCTGTGCTTTTTCTGCATTTTCTGCTGCTGCCGTATACAATTTTTCATTAGTCACTAGCATGACTTCACTCAACGCTGTAGCCTTCGTATGTAATTCATCGATTTGTTCCAGCACACTCATGGGATCAAGCTGCTCGTCTTCTATGGTCTTTACCAATTCGTCAAAATATCCCGTATATTCCCCAATCTGACTATGTAATTGTTCTAACTCTTTAAATGCCGGCGAATCTGCCGCAAAATTCACCGTCGCCAACTCTTTAGTCAGCTTTGTTTGCTTGTCCTTAAAGGGTTGGACGAACTCCAAATCACTCGAACCCGCTAACGAAGATTCTACCGCATTCATTTCCTGCAGCAGTTGCGTAATGATTGACACGGTAATTCGTTTTTCCATCTCAGCTTTTTGCGTTTCCATAGAAATCTCCACTTGGCTGATTTTATGGTTTTGATAAAACGCTACTCCCAAAAAGAAAAGAACAACGGCGGAAAAACTCAAAATCAACTTCCATTTCATAGTTAGATGCATAGACCTAGCTTTCAACAATATCATCCTCCGTATAAAGCCTCATATTGCAATAGGTACATTCTACCAATATCTTGATTGTAGAAGCTGGACGTTAAATACTGGACAATGTTTTGTATGAGAAATGTAAATTATCTCGAATACCCAATCATTAATTCTCCTTGCAATTGACGTAACGTTAAATGCTAAAATAATCCACATAAGGCGCCTTATCAAACTATGAAATGGGAGTTGTCTATGAGCGGATTTGTTACCATTGATAAGCTTTCTGCGCAATTCGGACTGACGAGTCGGACTCTGCGTCACTGGGAAGCTCAAGGATTGTTTGAAAGTAAGCGGGATAGCAGCTCTGGCTGGCGGATTTATGATGAGAAAGCAATACTTGCCATTCGGGTTACCTCATTATTAAGAAAGCTGGATATTAGCATCAAGGATATTGGAACCGTGCTTGTAAATATGTCCGTTCAGTCCATGTACGAAGCGCTCAGCCAGCAAGCGGCTTCTATTCACAATCAAAAAGCAGAACTAACGAATAGAGAAAGTGAAATCCATCTCTTTTTACAGTGGATATCCGCCCATGTCGAGGAACCCATTACAAATCAATTATTATCTGAACTAAACGAAAAGTCATGCAATCCATCGGATGGTATGACTAAAACTGAGGAGGTTATATCTATGCCAACTATTAATCACTCTACCCCTATTCATGTAAGATTCATTACTCTTCCAGCTATGAGATTTGCCTACAATGTTGCGGTTAGTACCTCTCCAGAAGATGAGGCTATGATCCCAGTTAATGAATGGCTGGAAGCTAGTCAACTATTAGGCACAGCACGGCTTTTTGGCGGCAATACGAACCCGCATCCAACTGGTGAGAATAAACCTTACGGATATGGATTCTGTGCCTCAATTCCGGAAAATGTGAAGATACCAGCTCATCTAAAGGAAATGCGGCTCGACGGCGGCCTCTATGCTCTGACAGAAAGCACTGATGATATCTACGGCTCATGGCAAGCCCTAATGGGGTATCTGGATACTCATCCTGATTATCAAGCGGATCACAATTCCAGATTATGTCTTGAGGAGCATATCCGTAACGATAGTCCCAAAGGTAGCGGAAATGAGTATGCCCTAAATCTACTCGAACCTGTAAAAAAGAGAGTTCACGCGCTTGCGTAAATGAGCGAGCCATAGATAAACGTTTCTAATCTTTAAAAAAACAAAACGCTCTCATCTGCTTATTCGGGCAGACGGAGAGCGTTTTGTTGTACATTGCTTCTATTGATTTATTCCCTGCGCAGACACAGCTGGAGTAATTTTCACAAAAATAAATCGTGTAAGCGGCCCAACTAAAATGATCTGCAGTGGAAGTGCAAAAATAAAATTTTTACCTATGGCAGACAGATAAGCTCTTGGTAGTTCAGCAGAAAATCCAACATGGAGAACTGCGCCATAGAAGGACATGAACAATACCATTCCGGTCACCATAAAAAAGGATATGAACATGATTTTTTTGATCATCGGATCATTTTCTTTAACCAGCTTATGCGCGATCCCCTTTGCAACCTTGCCTACAACAAATACATCTAGAATGAGTGCAACTATAAATGCAGGCAAGTAGCCGACAATCACATCCTTAACTAACGTGCCTGACCAACCCTCCATTAGTGCTACATTGTAAATACTCATCCCCAGCACCATTAAAAAACACATGATGAACGTAAATAAAAATGCTTCTTTTTTGTTTCTTCCCATCTTCAAGCTCCTTTTATCTCTGTATTGTCAACTTGGATTACAATAACATAGATCCTCAAATCAAGTCAACCAAGTTGACAATATTCACAAATGACTTATACTGGGATAAACGAGCCATCATTTAGGAGTGTTCTAATGAATAAGCAGCTGCAAAAAATGAACCTGATTGATTTACTCAGTGAGAAGCATCTAGCTTTACGTAAAATAGTGACAGACAAAGACCCGGATCAAATCAATAAGACCGAATCCCACATTCTTGCAGTTCTTGCGGCCCGAGAAATGTTATCGATCTCAGAAATCAGTAGAATAATTCATATTTCAAGACAGGGCACGCATAAAAGTATTCAAGGCATGTTATCCCGTGGTTATGTTGAAGCCGTTGAAGTCGAAGGAAATCAGCGTGACAAAAATATTGTCCTCACTCCAAAGGGTATAGAATGCAATAACAGAATGATGATCACCAAAATTGAATTAGAGCAGCAGATCGCTGCCAAGCTGGGAGTAACAAATGTAGAGCTTCTTAAATCTTTGCTAAAAGAAGATTGGCTCTAATCTCCAGCAAAAAAAGCCGCAGAGTTGTCTACTCTGCGGCTTTAAAAAGTTTGAATTATTTTCCGGAAAATTGTCGTTAATTAGCTTTCAAAGCACTGTTTGCCGCGCTCTCTCCACCTAGACGACCTGAGGTAAAGGAATAACCAATTCCAACCCCATTGCCTACATAGGTATCGTTGAATAATACGCCTTCCGATTCAAGCCCTACAGCAAACAATCCTTTTACTGGTGTACGTTTATCATTTAGCACTTGGAACTTAGTGTTTACCAGCAAGCCACCTACAGAACCCAAGTTGTTGATTTCAGCGACGATGGCATAATACGGTCCTTCTTCGCCCATTGGCTCTAAATAATCAGCAGCTTTACCAAATTCAGTATCCACACCAGTTTTTGTAGCTTCTTTATAACTATTGTAATTTTCTACAAACACATCTACATCCATACCTGCATTTGTTGCTAATTCTTCGATTGTATTTCCTTTGAAGCCATCTCCGTTTTCTACCATAGAATCAAACACCTTTTCTGCATTTACCCATGGATTCTCTAACGTGAATTGATCTGCAAATTCGGCATAAAATTCTGGTGGCATTCCTGGCAGGCTTGGTGCGTTAACACCTTTCATCCCCTTGGACTGAAGAGCAGCCAATTGTGATTTTGATACGATAACCATATGATAAGCACCATTAAATGCACTCGTATTAGCTGCGGCGACCGATGTTAATGTCGCTGCTTCATCTCTGAAACGTGCTCCGGAAGAACCTACATTCATGAAGTTAGGCAGATACGTCAACATCAGCGGATAACTTGCTTCAAAAGGCTCATATTGTGCTTTTAGTCCTTGTGTTGCTCTGGCTAATGTTTGGTGCAGCATCTGACCACCGAAGTTATCAGGAACCTTGGCTCCTGCTTCCCAAGCCATCTTCAGACCTTCCCCAACATTCTGACCTAGTCCTCCGTTAACCCCTTCAAAACCAAAAGCTTCTTTAACCATTTCCGAATTTGCAGCATAACCGCCTGTTGCCATTACGACACTTTTGGCTGTGATTTCAAGAGTAGTCCCGTCTGATTTCTCAGCCACAATACCTGTAACTTCTCCTGCTTCATTGGTAATCAGCTTTTTGGCAGTGGTTTCGGTGATCACTTGTCCACCCTTTTGTTCAACCGATTCAGCCAACATTTTCCGAAGGGTCTCTTCCCGGGTTTCATAAGCTGGCAGTACATGCAGCTGCTCTCCGAAAAAGTTTAGAAAGCTGGTTTTATAACCTTTTTCCGCTAACCAATCATAAGTTTCACCGGATTTCGTTACGTATTGTCTAATCGCTGCAGCGTCAACTCTCCAGTGATTGTTGACAATCCAATCGGTAATTTCTTTTTCCACATTTACTTTAAGATTATTGTCAGTAGCTGCGGAAGAATTATAGAACTTACCGGCCCAGGATAGATTACTTGCTCCCCCGATAACTCCTGTTTTTTCGATAATAATAACCTTGGCACCTTTATCAGCAGCGGTTACCGCTGCGGACACACCAGATGCACCGGCGCCTACTACCACTACGTCTGTTTCAAGCTTTTCCGTTTTACCTTCACCCGCTTTTTGCACGCCACCGGCTTTGAGGACTTCCAGATTTCCTCCACCTTTGGTTACGGCATCTTCAACGGCCGCGAGCATTGCTTCACTGGAAAGACTCGCACCACTAACAGCATCTACTGCCAAGGTTTGTCCTTCCAGAATTTGATCTTTTATTTTTTCAAGTGCACTATCGCCTAGACCACCTGTTTCTGACTGGCTTACGATCTTGATATCTTTAATTTTATCTGGCTCATCCATAGTGACTTCTACTTTAATCACGCCCTCTTTGCCTTCCGCTTCCCCAGCGAATGTACCGGCTTTAAAAGATGATGATGACGAATTTGCCGACTCCCCATTTCCTTTGCATCCACTCAGCATGGAAACGATCAGCACCATACAAAAAGTTAACATGAGCATTTTCTTGGTGAAATTTCTGTTGCGCATTCTCTTCTCCCCCAGTATCTAATATCTTATAGCTCGTCAATAACGTGATATTTTTCACATTCATATCTATACATATCTACCGAACGTTGCCAAGCTATATACCGAAGTATAAACATTGGTGCAGCACCAAGGTCAATGTCCAATTCTTGTCCAAAAAGAAAAACACCCGCTCTCAGAGCAGGTGTTTATAGAAATACACTTATACAATTGGGATATTCACTTCCAAATACGAGCGGTTATTGCCTTCTATTTTTTCAGTAAGCATTAATTTACCCACCACATCACCCGCTATGGTATAACCATTTGCTTCGATGTAATCTATCATAAACTGCAAGGATTTCTTCGTGATATAATGTCCATCCGTAGATAACATGATAGCAGAGACACAGGTACTCGGGCTAATGTACTCTACATATTCATCGATATCCATAGCAAATTTCTGCACTTCCTCCTCGGGTAAGGTAAGCCCCCAGCTATAGTCAAAGTTATTATCACCGGATAACACCCCCGCGTCCTCAATCTTAAAAGAATAAAACGCATAAGGAAGCCTATCCATCCAAGTGTTGACGAGGCTTTTTACGATATCATTTTTTAATAATGCATTTTTATCCGTTTGCTTAAGCCTGTACATGCCTGGCAGTTGTTTAAGTTTACATATATATAATGAGGACTCTATTTCCTTAAGCTCTTTATGAATTTCATTCATCTTGTTTAGCAGCATCGTCTTTTGCTTAATCTCTTCTTCTAAACTCTGCTGAGACTGCTGCATCATTCCCATAACTTGCTCAATAGAGGACTCCTTCATTAAAAGTGCCACTTCGGGCAATGGAATTTCCATACTGCGATACCATCTGCTCATTAACAGATCCCTCGCATCTAAATCATTAAAATATCTATAATTATTGCTGTTATCTTTTGTGGGCCTAACAATATCATGTTTCTCGTATAATCTCAGCGTATCCGCAGTTACCCCGAGAATGGAAGCAAATTCACCTATGCAATACTTCACCTGAAGTCCCTCCATTCATTTCATGCATACCCTACCACACTAAATGATAAAGAGAAGGACGCTGTTTGGATATGAAGTAACTCATTTCATACTCAGGGTGTACATGCTAACTACGCTAGTGCAAGTAAGTGAACTAACATAAATCCAACTAGAGATAACATGACCGATCCTATAAGTCCCGCTGCAAAAGACTTCATTCCAAGCCGTCTAAATGCCGCCAAATCAACGTTTAACCCAAGCCCTGCCATCGCCATAGCGATTAACATATAAGCAATTGTAACGATCCCATTGGCTACTGATGCAGAGACGATCCCTAACGAATTCACACCACTGACAACTAGAAATCCTAGAATAAACCAGGGGATTGGAATGCTTTTCCACGAAGCTTTAGCCGCTTCACCTTGCACTTTTCTTTCTTCACGATTGGACCAAACCCCAATTAAAATAGCCACCGGCACAAGTAAGGCCACCCGGGTCAATTTAACGATGACCGCCATATCAACGGCAGCATTTCCACCAGCATCCGCAGCCGCGATTACGTGAGCAATTTCATGTAAAGTCGCTCCTGAGAATACCCCATAACCTAAATCTGATAAGCCGAGAAAAGGATATAAAAATGTGTACAGCAGTGTAAATATTGTGCCTAATATAGCTACTATAGCTGCACCAATGGCAGTTTCGTCATCTTTGGCTTTTATCTGTGGAGCGATGGCAACCACCGCTGCCGCACCGCAAATCGCAGTTCCGCAGGCAGTTAAGATACTGAGGCGCTTATCTACTTTGAACAGTCGAGCCAGTCCGTATACAACGGAGATCGCAAATATAATGACGATGACTGCCAAAAGAAATACCCGGGGTCCTGCAGCAACGATATCCATTAGATTAAGCCGCATACCGAGCAGGATAATCCCTAGACGAAGCAGTTTTTTACTGGAAAAATCGGTGCCATGTGTGATGCTATTTGGCACTCCTATCGTAGCTCGCCAAATAATCCCGATTAAGATGGCAATGACCAATTGCCCCATAATAGATAGGAATGGAAAACCCGCTAAAAATTTCGCCAATAATGCGATAACTAAGGTTAGCCCTATCCCTAATGCAAACCCAACCTTTTTGTTGTGATCTGGTTGATACAAACCTTCTGATTGACCCATGTCGTATACACTCCTTGATGAATCTCTAGATGATGCTGTATAAATACATCCCATGCTCAACAATAATACGACATCGCTCGGAAGTTAAATACCAATATCCTATCCGTAAAATTAGGAATACTTATGCTTAATTTTAGACAAAAAAAGCTCCTTCGAGTGAAACATAAATGCCGTAGCATCTGCCTCACCAAAGGAGCAATTATAATCGTTAGTGATATTTAAGCTTCCAGCTTCTGTAGTCGAGTCCCTTTTGGAAGTACAGAAGTTATATATTCGTGTACTGGATGTTGCCCTTCCTCTTCCGCAAGTACAGTTACAATTCCTTGATCTGTACCGGTTCGAATCAGCCGCCCCATCCCTTGTTTGAGTCTTAACAGCATGTAAGGCAAATCCACATCTTCAAAAGGAGTGGAGGTTTCCGCCCGTTTTGCCATAAACACTGGATCAAGCGGAGGATACGGCAACGACCATATGATCACATTAGATAATGAAGGTCCAGGGATGTCCAGCCCTTCCCATAAGGTGACCGCACATAACACGCTATGCTCATCCCGTTGGAATGCCGAAATCAAATAGCTGATTTCTTGATCCCCTTCATATAAAAATGAATATGAACTGCTTTCCGGTCGTAACGAGTTAAGCTGCTTGAACTGCAGAAGCTCTTCACGAGTACGGAACAATAGCAGTGCTCTACCTTCAGTCCGCTGAATAAGCTTCAGGGAAATTTCCATTTTCTCAGCAAAATCCCCACTCTGAAGCTCTGGCACATAGACATTCATCTGGTGCTCATAGTCATAAGGTGAGTCTACAGAGAAGGATAAAAAATCTTGTATCCCAAGACTGTCCTTCAAGTATTGGAATGATTTATCCACAGACAATGTAGCCGATGAGAATACGATTGGCATTTTTTGCGTGAACAGGCTGTCTTGAAGTACCTCTTTGACATTTCGTGGCATGACCGACAGCGTTAGACCATCGCTTTCTTCTGTCGCCCAGCAGATTAAAGCCCCTGAATCCTCAAACAATCGCAAAGCGATCTCTATGGTCTCCAAACGTTCCTCCACAATTCGGAGTTGGTATTCATCAATCGTGTAGAGTCCGCTTTCGAATACTAATTCTTCTTCGATAGCAGCAATTACACTCCGCATCCGGTGTACCTCACGAATCAATGAAGCATTCAGCTCAATGCTTTTCCGATCTGATCCAGGTATGTTTCGGCATTGACGGCGAATCGCTTTGAACATTTGCTCACTTTGCATGATCGCTTCATCAATCAGAACGGCCAGCGTTTCACGAATCTCGTTCTGTAGCAGGCGAGAAATCAATTCTTCAAAGACGACATGCTTCATCTTATAGCCAAGCGCCTTCATGGCCGCTGATTCTAATAAATGTCCTTCATCGAATACAACCGCACAGTGATCCGGAAGCAAAGGGATTTGCCCTTCCCGCTTACGCGCTTCATAGGTCCAAATATGCTCCATGTAATAATCGTGGGAACAAATGATCAGATCACTTGATTTCCGGTAATGATCACGGGACAAGGTCTGCCCGCAGCGGTGACGCATATCGCAAGTAAAGCAGTCCTGAAACGTATCCCAGTTAATTTTGTTCCATTGTTCGTCATTCAGATCAGGGTAATCTCTGCGGTCTCCATAAGCATGGAATTGCTGCATCGGTGCATGTGAATGTACAAAATCAGGTAATGTACTGTACAAGCTCTCCAGTGGTAAGCTTTCATCATCATGGTTCCGAGCCTGATCCAGCTTTTTCAGACACATATATTTATCCGGAGATTTCGCTAGTCTGGCATCAATATTCATGTTCAGATGCTTCGCAAGCTTGGCGATATCGCCTTCCGGTTTCACAAGCTGCTCAATCAAGGACTCGTCCGCACATGCAATAATCGCAGGTTTGCCCATATAACGCGCGTAACAAATGCTATACAACAAATACACTAATGTCTTGCCTGTTCCGACCCCTGCCTCAGAAAAAATCGTCTTTTTCTCGGCAAAAGCTCGCTCTACCTGAAAGGCCATGTATATCTGTTCATCACGTACTTCAAATCCAGCCTCAGGAAGAATTTCATAGAATACATCTCCGACCCATTCCCCTACTTGCTCCATAAAAGGTTTGGTCCGATCATATTCAAAAGGATACTGTTTCGCCAACAAGCCTACCTCCAATATTTGATCAGGCATCTCTACCATGCCATGAAAAATAGAATCAACGGAAAAACTCTATTATCTCATACGTTTGGAGGAATTACAAAAAAAAATTAGAGATCTAAAGATCAGATTAACAACGAAGATACTCATTTTCGTAGATATTATTAATCCTTTCCAAAACATTCCGGGCTTGATCCTTAAATTTCAAATCCGCAACCTGGCCTTTCCGAAGAAATATACCTGTCTCTTCACGGTGTTCTCCCAGAGCACCCTCATACAATTGGCCGGCGCCGTGGGTTGGCGGAGAGAAAAACAGCTTCATCAACGGTTTAACTATAAGAGGCAGTCCAGAATTTTTCCCTTTTCGCAATGTGTTATTGCTACCCGGATCAACACTGCGAATCATGATGCCCTCGTTAGCAAGTTGCGGCGCGGCGGCCTGTGTCCATAACGATAATGCCAGCTTTGAGGTGGCGTAAGGACCAAGCAGCTTGCGGAAGGTTATGGGATGCTCCAAGATTTCTATCGTAAACTCTTTCGTATAATTAAGCGCTGAGGATGAGGTGTTGATCACCGTTTTTAAGCGTCCTTTTTGTAGGATATCCTTCAATTCCATTAAAATAATATACGGAACAACGGTCATCAATTCATAGTGCTTTTCGCGCCCCTGTTTCGAATAGCTTAGTTCGGGGAAGCTCCCGCCGGCATTGTTGAACAAAATATCGATTCGCTGCTCCTTGCCTTTGATCTCTTCCAGCGTCCCTCTCAAGCTGGCAAAATCCGCGAGATCGGTTGTTTTATAAATACGAAGCCAGCCGTTTTTGATGGCTTTTTGGATGTTCACATCGTCGGCCGGAAAATCGGAACGGTTCAAAGCAATCACCTGCCAATCCTCCGCTAGCAGTTTTCGAGTTAATTCCAATCCAATCCCGGCGTTAGCGCCTGTAATCAATGCGATATTTTCACGTTGCTGAGTGCTCATTGTAAATCTCCTCCTGAATTCGGGATATCTTCTTCTTATAACGCACATTTTATTAATTGGAGTCGACTCCAAGTCAAGGCGTAATAAAAAGATTTTGTCCCAGAGATAAGGTCTTGACTTGGAGTCAGCTCCAAGTTGTATAATGCACACACAAAGCAATCTCCAGGAGGTAGAGTATGAAGGCAGAGCAGACGTTTACGATAAAAGAAACCGCCGCGCAAACCGGAATATCAGAGGATACGATCCGCTATTACGAAAAGATCGCGCTGCTTCCCCGGGCGGACCGGAAGGACAACGGGCATCGCGTTTACCGGCAGGAAGACATAGATACAATCCTGCTGCTATCCTGCCTCAAAAAAACAGGCATGCCCTTGCAGGAAATGCAGCCATTTTTGGCGGTCTCCGCCGACACTGATCCCGCGGATTATCCTGAACTGGTGGAGCATTTAAGAAACCATCGAGAAAACATCGTCAGCCAAATCTCGTCGCTGCAGCAGGTTGTCGATTTTATTGATATGAAGCTGGAACAAGGAAAATATCGCCGAGACTGCTCAGATAAAAGCGAGGACAAATCGAAACCAAAAAACATCTCCCCTGTTGAGATGAGTTATTTTTCTGGATCAGCAAAAATGAATATTTAATGAATTGGAGGTTTTAGGATGAAAGCAATGATCATAAAAAAATACGGGAATTCCCCTCTTCAGCTAGCCGACATCCCAACACCCGCAGTGGGTGATTATGATGTATTGGCAGAGATCCACGCAGCAAGTATTAATCCTATCGATTTCAAAGTGCGGGATGGCAAAGTCCGTACGCTGTTGAAATACGACATGCCCCTAGTTTTAGGAAATGATTTTTCAGGGATTGTCATTCAAGTAGGAAAGAATGTTAAAAAATTCAAGATAGGTGATGAGATTTACGGACGGCCCAGAAAAGATAGAATTGGAACCTTCGCAGAATATATCTCCGTACATGAAGAGGATATAGCGCTCAAACCTCACAATCTTTCCTTTGAGGAAGCTGCATCCATCCCATTAGTCGGGCTTACTTCTTATCAAGCATTGCTTGATATATTACAGCTAACGGCAGGACAAAAGGTATTGATTCAAGCGGGAGCGGGCGGGGTTGGCACTTTTGCTATCCAACTTGCCAAAGCGATGGGGATATACGTGGCTACTACTACAAGCGATGCTGGAGCAGAATTGGTCAAGTCACTTGGAGCCGATCAAATTATTAATTATAAAATAGAAGCATTTGATAAGGTTTTACAAAATTATGATGGAGTATTCGATACCATTGGCGGTGAAACATTAGAAAAAGCTTTTAAAACAGTCAAACAAGGAGGACAAATTGTATCGGTTTCAGGGTTGCCTAATGCTCGCTTCGGAAAAGAGTATGGAGCTGGGTTCATAAAAACTAATATTTTTCGCTTGATTACCCGGAATCTGAGCAAATTAGAGGCAAAATACAAGGTCAAATACAGCTTTCTGTTCATGAAACCAAGTGGCAGCCAATTAGAAATCATTTCAGAGCTTATTGAATCCGGACAAATAAAACCTGTTATTGATCAAGTGTTTCCTTTTGTAGAGGCGCAGAAAGCGATGGAGTATTCCGAATCGGGCAGAGCTAAAGGAAAGATCATATTAAAAATAAAGTGATACAACACATAAATAAAACAGCAGTCTAAGACTTTATGCTTCTCGTCTAGACTACCGTTTTTTATTTGTGTACTCGTTAATTAAATTATCTATTTCCAAAAATCCGTACCAGCAAAAACAAACTCTTTATCCAACGTCTCGTCCCCATCTTCAAAGCAATCTGCCCAAGAAACACGTTGCTTACTCAGGAGAATTGCATCCTTCACGCCATATTCCTGATAACAAACGGTTTGTTCATTAGCGGTGTTGTTCCAGTTATCCCAGCCAAGTGGATGAATATGTGCACCCAGCTGACAATCTACAAATACGGTTTTAGCATACTCACGCCAAGGACGGCCCAGAAACACCGGAGCAATATCAGGAGCCGCTGTTAAAAAGCAATTTTTAAAAATATAACCATACGATTGTCCCACGGGTGTGGAGGCTGCCGTAATATAACCTGCTTGATTCTCACTATGACGCAAGCTGCGAATTTCACATCTCTCAAAATAAGCCGTAGCCCCACCAAATATAAAGTCCACTGTTCCCTCTATATAGCAATGCTGATACAACTGCCGATATTGGGCATGGTGCTCTCTCAGTGGTATACCTCCAAACGTAGATCGCTCTTTGGGTGCAGGTGGCAAAGGTCCCGTGAACAACGTGTCCTGATACCCTTTTAAAGTACAATTTCTGAATACGGTTTGATCACAATTAGCATACACGGCTACCGCCTGCCCGATATTTTCACCCTGCCCTGCATTATTGGTAATCACCAGATTCTCCAAGATCAGATGGCTGCCGCCCAGAAATAACGTTGGTGTAGAGAATGTATTGATTTCTTCGCCCGCTTCATCACGCTCTTTCGCGTAATGATTCATAACAATCTCCACGTAGCCAATCCCTATGATCGTAAGATTAGAACGATAAATCCGCACTGCCTCTTTATAGACCCCTGACAAAATATAAAGCGTATCCGCTTGACCGGATGGCCCCTGCTCTAGTGAATCTATCGCCTCTTGAATCGTGTGATAAGCGCAAAAGGATTCTTTTCCTACAACAAGCATAGTGGATTCTTTTCCTTTCAATAAATTGATGACTCTCTCTTATGGACAGACATTCTGTTCTTCAGGTGACACTGTAGCTTGTTCTACTAATTTTTCCGGCTTCTTCGTGTTTTTTGATCGACAATTTATGATCTCTACAGCTTCTCCATTTTCAATGTAAAAAGCAGGCCCTTCATGGTTCTCAATCGTCACCTGATGAAATTGAACATCTCTTGCATTCCCGAGGAAAAACCCGCGATTATTCATGTTTTCGATCCCTGTCATCATGTCTGGATGGCCGGGAATTGCATTCGTCGCCATGGAGATGTCCACATTGGTAAACGTAATCTCGGATACATACTGCTCCGCAAGCCCGTATAAGAAACCCGCTGCGGCATGAACATTACGTGCGGTAATATTGGCAAAATGAATGCGTCTAAAACACGGCGTTTCCTCTGTAATCGGATAAGGATTTTTATCCCACACATATTTTTCTTTTCCGCGTGGTCCACAGAAATAATATAGATTTAGAGTAAACGGACAAATAACGTCCTCCATTACAATATTGCTGATCCGAATATCTTCAATCGTTCCCCCGCGTCCCCGTCTTGATTTCATCCGGATTCCACGATCGGTTTGTTTAAACACACAATTACTAATCGTGACATTACGAATATCTCCACTCATTTCACTACCGAGTACGACACCCCCGTGTCCATGTACCATAGTGCAGTTGGTGATCGTAATATTCTCACAAGGAACTCGTTCTTTGGTATCCTCAGTTCCTGCCTTGATCGCTATGCAGTCATCACCGACATCAATATTGCAATTGCTAATTCGCACATTGGTGCAAGACTCTGGATTAATACCATCTGTATTTGGAGAGTCCGCCGGGTTCAGAATGGAAATATTATCAATAGTCACATTGTAACAGCCTATCGGATTAACGGTCCAGCTTGGAGAATTGACCAGCGCGATATCTTTAAGGGTTACCCGCTGACAGCTGTCCAAGCCGATTAGAGTCGGCCGGGGATACTGCAGCTCTTCCCGGCGGTTCCGAAACTTATCCCACCAGAGTTCACCATTTCCGTTAATCATTCCGCTGCCAGTGATCGATACATTAACTAACTCTCTTCCATAAATACAAGGTGAATGAACCTGCTGCTTCACTCCTTCCCATCTGCATTCCACTGCAGGGTAATCCTCCGGGTTCGTACTAAATGAAAGAATGGCACCCGGATTTAAATTCAATTCGATATTGCTTTTCATATGAATTGCACCGGTTAAGAACGTGCCAGCCGGCACATAAACGGTTCCTCCACCGGCTTTATTTGCCGCTTCAATCGCACGTATTATCGCTTCAGTCGCTAACTTTTTACTATTCTTAAGCGCTCCAAAATCCTCAATATTGTAGATCAACATTCATAAGCCCCCCTGTTCTATATCAGATCCAGCCTCTTAATTGTTCGTATTCCACACAGGCCTGAAGGAAAGCACCCACACCTTTTTGGTCGTTAGTGACAATAGGCTCGCTAATGTAATAAGCGAAAGTACCGTCACGTTGGTCCACTCCACCTAATCCTGCTACTTGGCAATTCTTATTTAAATTGACCCATTCTTCTTTGGTTTCTAGTACAAACTCCGAGATAAGTCCTTGTTGAGCCAGATCTAATGTTTCGTACCATCCAGCGTTTAACACGCCTAATCGGATACCTTTAGCCATGGCATACACGATCATACTTGAAGCAGAGGCCTCAAGATAATTTCCTTTGCGTTCCCCTAGATTAATCACTTGATACCAGACCCCGGATTCCTTATCCTGATATTTCTTCACCGCAGTTAAGGTATCATTTAGTATTCGTACCAGCTCTGGATAATCTGAGTGCTCACTAGGCAGCAATTCCAGAACATCAACCAATGCCATGAGATACCAGCCAAGTGAACGGGCCCAAAAGTTAGGCGAAAGTCCTGTTTCAGGGTCGCACCAAGGTTGAATACGCTGTTCATCCCATGCATGATATAGCAGACCTGTTACCGGATCTTTCGTATGCTTCTCACACAAGATAAATTGTTTGGTTACATCCTCAAGTCCCTGCCCTTCTTCAAAAGCTAGCAAGTAGGCTAAATAAAAAGGAGCGCCCATATAAAGTCCATCTAACCAAATCTGATAGGGATATATATTTTTATGCCAAAAAGCACCTTCCGAGGTTCGCGGATGGGTCTCAAGTTGCTTTCTAAGTAGAGCAGCCGCTTTTTTGTATTTTTCCTGCTTCGTTTCTTTATATAGAGTCAATAATAATTTTCCGTTGTTAATATGATCGATGTTATACTCCTCTAGGTGGTAGCCCTTGACACTGCCATCTTCCTGAATAAAGTAGTCCATATTATCTTGAATGAACTGCAGATACTTCGAATCACCGGTCTGCTTCCAAAGCCATTCAAAACCGTTCAATACCACGCCATAATCGTAGGTCCAGCTTCCTTTGTAGCCTTTATCTTCATAAAGCTTCGGTGTCCGCGCCATAATAGAGTCTGCCGTTTGAATTGCCCACTGTGATTTCTTCATCCCAACCCCCAAAATATTTATAAATTTAAGAGCTCAAAAACTATAAATAGGTTCACCCGATTTAAGGATTACTTTGTACATAAAATAATACGACTTGATTCTCTGCAATCTCAGAGAATCAAGTCATTGTTTAGTAAGGATACGGAGCGATTCAGTCTTGGAGCATTGACTGTATTTCAACACAAGCCATCACCAATGCGCCCACACCATGCAGATCATTTTTAACCTTAGGCCGAGTCACGTAACTCTCGTAATCTCCAGCTGAGGTACCGATACAAATGTCCGGCAGAACTAATCGGTTATGCTCATCCCACTGGATTACTTTGGTTAACCCTTCATATCCTTTTTTAGCGGCAGCTGTAGCGATAGTCACATCACTTACAACGCCATGCTTCACGGCTTTGGCAATCGTATAGACGAACAAACATGACCCTGAAGTCTCCAGCCAATTATCTGGCTCATGTCCCTTATCTACGACTTGATACCAAAGTCCACTTTTTTGATCTTGGTAACGAATAAGTGCATCCACAAAATCTCTCAGCGTAGTAGAAAGCTCTGTCCGGGCTGAATCATGGGAAGGTAACAGATCCAGAAATTGCGATAAGGCGAGACCATACCATCCTAATGATCGGCTCCAGAACTCCGGTGAACAACCCGTCTCCGGATTCGACCAAGGCATCCGCCGGCTCTCATCCCAGGCATGGTATAACAAACCCGTTGTCTCATCCTTCATATGCTTGCGCATTAACATTTCCTGATGAAGGACCGTTTCACGCAAGCTTGGTTCATCGTAGACATTAGCATATTTCAAGGAGAATACGCCGGCCATATAAAGTCCATCCAACCACATTTGGTTGGCGTACTTATCCTTGTGCCAATACCCGCCCTCAGAGGTTTTATTTAGTGTGAGCAGTAAATTTCTTAGCTTCTCTGCTGCAATACGATACTTAAGTTTGCCTGTCCGTTCATAAAGAGTGAATAGTAGCTGTCCTGCTTGAACCGCATCCAGCTCATCACGTGCAAAATAAAAGTTCCCGTATTCATCCACCAAATCATCTACATATTCCTGAATATAGTTGATATAACGGTCTTCTTGATAAGCATTCCACAAAAGCTCCATGCCACACAGAAATACACCCTGATGATAGTGCCATCGATGCGCGGGGGGAAGCTCTCCCGCCCTGTAAGTATCCATTAGTGAATCGCAAGCTTTTTTTGCCCACTCTATCGGCGTTGTAGGTATCTGTACAGTCATCTCGAAGCTCCTCCCCTAAGTATAGTCTCTCTCTTTCTTGCTAGCCCTTCATAGAACCCAACATGGCACCTTTGGCAAAATGCTTTTGCAGGAACGGATACACACAAACTATTGGTAAGGTAGCTACAACGATAACAGCCATTTTAATTGATTGATCTGGCGGTGGAACAGCAGCATCCAGTGTAGCGCTGTGATCCATACCGCTGGCAAGGACGACAATTTGTCTGAGCAGAACCTGTATTGGCCATTTCGCACTATCATTCAAATACAGAATCGCATTCATGTAGGTATTCCAATACGTTACCGCATAGAACAATCCGATAGTCGCTAACGCAGGTAAGGATAGTGGCAATACAATCCGAAATAATATTCCAAAATCGTTACAACCATCAATTTTGGCCGATTCCTCCAACCCTTCAGGTATATTTTGGAAAAAGTTTCTCAAAATGATCATATTAAAGGCACTAATCGCTGACGGTAGGATCAATGATGCGTACGTATCAATTAGTCCCAATTCCTTCACCACAAGGAACGTTGGAATCATCCCACCATGAAAAAGCATGGTGAACACAACCATGAAGTTAACCACTTTACGACCATCCAGATCTTTTCTGGTAAGAGCGTAGGCCATCAAAGAAGTTATAAACAAACTAAAAATAGAACCAATTGCCGTGATACCAATGGAAACACCCATGGCTTTAAATATTGTATTCGTCGAAAAGATGAACTTGTACGCTTCCAGACTCCATACCTTTGGAATCAGTACAAATTTGCTAGAAGCTAGTTCTGCACTCGTTGTGAAAGAGCCTGCTACAACGTGAACAAGGGGAAGCACAGTAATTAAAGCAATGATCGCAAGCAGCGTAAAGTTTATAGCAGAAAAGATTCTACCACTGATTGTTTTATCTTCTACCATTTCGATTCCTCCCACAAAATATCAATAAACGCCTTCTTCTCCCATTTTCTTGGATAATTTATTCACCATCATCACCATTACAAAGCCTACAATCGATTTAAAGAATCCAATAGCTGTACTGTAACTAAACTGCCCTTGTCTCAAACCAGCAGTATATACATACGTATCGATAATTTCCGCAACTTCTCGATTCATGGAGTTAAGTAGCAGATATACATGTTCAAATCCAAGATCAAGAACGGAACCAATTTTCAGAATAAATAATGTAATAATTACGCCTCTAATCGCTGGAAGAGTGATATGCCAGACTTGTCTAAGTCTTCCAGCTCCGTCCATACGCGATGCTTCATAAAGCCCTGGGTCAATCGCAGCTATGGAAGCTAGATAAATAATCGTTCCCCAACCTGCTTCTCTCCAAATCACCTGAATAATATACATGGGCCTGAACCACCCTGGATTAAGCAGGAAATTGATTGGTTCAAAGCCAAAATAGACAAGCAGCTCGTTGATAATCCCTCCATCCATCGTGACCATTACATAAGAAATGGAGACGATGATAACCAATGACAGAAAATGGGGCAAATAGAAGATCGTCTGAAAGGTTCTTTTGAAAAAGCTGCCTTGAAGTTCATTTAACATCAGGGCAAGAATAATCGGCATCGGGAAATAGATAAGAATATTTAATCCGAAAAGAATAAGTGTGTTCACTAATATATTTAAGAAATCCGGCTCTGTGAACAACCTGCTGAAATGCTTCATCCCTACCCAATCACTACCGTTGATCCCTTGATAGGGTTTGTAATCCTGAAATGAGATAATTAATCCGTACATTGGAAGATATTTAAAAATCAGAAAATACAGTACTCCCGGAGTTAGCATGACGTAGAGCCATTTATTTCTCCACAGCCGCTTTTTCAGTTCGCTGCTGCTTTTATAAATTTCAGGCTTAGGATTCATTTGAGGAGCTGAGCTGGGCTGTGCGGTGACTTCCTGCATGATATTCTTCCTTTCTCCTTCTTTATTCAAACACGATATTTCTGAACCCAGTGAGGAATAGAAAAGGTTGTTGAAACAAGATCAACAACCTTTTCAGCTACAATTTGTCGCTTAACTATTCCAGTACGGGTTACTATTTTTTGTATAACGCGTTGTATTCTTCAATAATCTTATCTCCACCACGGCTCTTCCAGTTCTCTACTTCCTTCTCAAATCCAGCCTTGTCAATCTGACCATAAATATATTTATAGGTTGCATCTGTAATAATCTGTTGAAGCTCTACGCCTTTTTCTGTATAGGTAGCCGAATCCATAGCAGCTGTTGGATCCGCTACACCAACTTTGACATTCTCAAGAACCAATTGATCTGCATGAATTCTTCCTGGCAGCGTGTTATAGTTCTCGTACATTCCATTGGTTTCAGCTTCGCCGATAACGCTGTCCTTATATCCCTTTACTTCACGTTCAATCAATTCTTTGTCGTCTGCAGCTTTCGCTTTACCGTCTTCAACGGTATAGTGAGTACCTTCAATTCCCCAATACATCAAATTAGCTACTTCTGGGGTCATCATTTGATCAAAGAAAGCAAGAATCTTCTTCAGCTCTGCCTCATCCTTGACAGCAGATTTCGGGAACAAGACAACATTGTTATAGCCTGGAATCATCCATTGAGCATATTTTCCATCTGGACTTGCAACCATACTATGCGCATCCAAAACAGCGTCAGGGTTATTCTTAATAGTATCTTTATTGAGGGAATCAATATCTTGCATGGAGCCCCCAATATAGAGTCCACCCTTTCCAGCCTTAAACATATTTACTGCATCCGTTTTACTGGTGGCAGCGAAATCTTGATTAATGTATCCGCCATCACGAGCTTTTTTGAAAAAATCCATTGTGTCGAAATATTCATCGAAGGTAAATTCAGGCGCTAATTTGCCATCCTTCTCACCCCAGGTATTCGGTGTTCCGAACCAAGACGAAACAGTTTTGAAAGCTCCATAGGTCAACTCATTACGGTCAATAATACCGGTAGTATCTTTCTTTCCATTACCGTCTGGATCTTGTTCTGTGAAGGCTTTAGCCATTTCAAATAATTCATCTACATTAGCTGGTGCAGCAAGTCCTAATTTATCTGCCCAGTCTTTGCGGTAAATGATCCCTTGGCGTGCAAGTGGACGCCCGATATATAGGGTATAAAGCTTGTCATCTACTTTCGTGTTATTAAGAATTTCTGGTTTCAGTTTGCTCAAATTCGGAAATTCGCTTAATAGTGGACCGATTTCCCAGAATTGTCCGTCTTTTATCGCTTCTTTCATCTGAATGAAGGTTGTCTGATTCTTCAAATATGTTACTTGCGGCAGTGAACCCGTTGCAAAAGATGAATTCAGTTTTTCTTCATAAGTATCAGCCGGAAAAAATTGATAAGTCAGCTTCGTGTTGGTCAATTTCTCTAGTTCATTCTTAATCGTATCAGGCGGAGTCTCTGATGTATTCAATGGAAGCATGATCTTGATTTCTGTAGGTTCCTCTTTAGGTGCTTCAGTCTCTTCCACCTTCGTAGTGTTCTCTGCACTTGTAGTTGGGGCTGCTGCTTCTTCTTTGTTATTGTTGTTACCACCGCATCCAGCTAACAATGTGCTGAATGTTAACAGTGCTGTTAACAACATGGTGAAGGATTTCTTCTTCATACCATTTTGACCTCCATAATTTGTATTGGTTACGAGTTCCACGTTACATCGTCGGCAAGGTTACGAAAACAATCATTTCCCCATAACGGCGCGTTCTGAAAGGGATCTGAGCAAATGATTATCGTGATATCGCAGCACAAAAAAAATCCACCGCATTATCCGCAGTGGATCAAAACCTTTTTAACCTATTTACTTTTCTGTCCCAAACTCAGCCTCAGCATATTCCTTAATAATAAGATTGCCTCCACGAGCTCTCCATTTCTCAACCTCTTGCTGGAATCCCTCGACGGTAATATTACCTAATATATAGTTATATGTAGCATCCACAATGATTGTAGATAACTCCATATTCTTCTCATCAAAAGTAGATGAGCTCAGAGAAACTGTCGGGTCATCGACCAGAAAAGATTCATTATCTTTACTCAGCTGATCTGCTAGAGAGGTTAATTGCTCCTTCTGAGCCACTTCCATAATGTTTTTATTACTAATGTCCGCGATCATTAAAGCATATAGCGGATTCACTTCCTGTACCCGCAGTTGTGAGGTTTCCTCGGGAAGGATAATCTTGCCGCCTTCAAGCTTATAATGCCGCCCCTCAAAGCCATACATCATTATATTGGCTACATCTTTATCCATGGTCCGATCAAAAAATCCAAGCACCTGCCGAAGCTCCTCCTCTGTGGCAATGGACTTTTTGGAAAAGAGATACAGTCCGTTGTAATTGGGGATAGACCACACTTTATATCCATCAGGCCCCTCGATACGATTGATCAGGGTAAGTTCAGCCTTTGGATTGTATGCTTGAGCTTCAATTGACAACCGCTGCACATCAGTCATGCTGCCAATAAACACACCAGCGATTCCGTTAATGAATTTATCGCGTTGAACCTCTTTACTGGTAAGAGCAAAGTCCTGATTTATGATTTTTTCATCATATAATTTCTTCATAAAATTCATTGTGTTCATATACTCCGCTGTTACGAATTCCGGAACAAATTGATGATTCTCTAGCTTCCAATTATTTGGTGTGTCAAAATAAGAGCTTAGTGTCTTAAATACACCATAAACAAGATCATTACGATCGACTAATCCAAGAGTATCTTGTTTGCCATTCTGATCCGGATCGTTATATGTAAATTGCCTCATTACTTCATATAGATCATCTAAGGTCTGTGGATTGCTTAAATGAAGATTGTCCAGCCAATCCTTACGTATAATGACACCCTGTCTGGAGGAAGGGCGTTCTGTATATAGGCCGTAGATCTTTCCATCTACAGCGGTCTGTTTAAGAATAGCGGGGTCCAGTGCTTTAAGATTGGGGAACTCCTGAAGATATGGGCCGATCTCCCAAAATGCTTCAGAACGGATGGCGTTTTTCACCAGATTATAATCTGAGAACTTCACAAAGGTGACTTTTCCTAAGGAATTAGTGGTCAACGCCGTGTTCATTTTATCGGTATAAACACCCTCAGGCACCCACGTGATATCAAGCTCCACCCCTGTTAATCTTTCAATCTCAGCTATAATCTTTTTTGAAGGCTGCTGTGGAAAATGAAGGGGTGCCAAGATGGAGATGTTCGGGCGAGCTTCTTGCAGTACAGAACCAGCTGACTTTCCATCACTGCAAGCGCTTAACATAGGGAAAACAAGCATGAAAAATAAGCAGAAACAAAACGTTGCCCTTCTACACAAAAATTGTCTAAACATTTCTACAGCCTCCTAAGGTATTGTAAGGATTTTCACCCTACAGCTTGAAGATTTTCCATTTTGTAGTCATAATTAGGATTAATGATTATTGCAGAACGAGATGATTATTGTTATTTTCCACCAGGTTTCATACACTAAGAACAAGTGTCTACTTCTACATAAGTAAAGGTGCTGAGCCCCGTGAGACCATTAAGCTTTTTAAGTAAATTAACGATTTTTGCCTTTGTAATTAGCACGTTGCCGGTGATATTCATCGGTTCTTTTTCCTATTTCACATCATCTAATGAGATCCAAAAGAACGTAAACAACAGTAAAATGGAACTTATATTACAAATCACCTCAAATGTAGAACATAAGTTAACAACTGTCAATCAAACATTAAACCAAGTGATCAACTCTAGTGTATTAAAAAAAGCACTAAATAACCCTTTAAATGAAACCGATTTCATTTTATATAATGATTTAAGAAACGAAATCCGCAATATGCAATCCTTCGATACGAAACTGGAGGATGTCATCCTGCTCAATCAGCAGCAGAACTGGATGATCAAAAATTCAGGCGTCTACCGTCTGAATGAATACAAAAACCACGCGCAACTCTCTAATCTAATGAATATAGCTGACGATACTTCATGGATTTTGAATCCATCGTCCTTATTTTATAGCGAGGAGAGCATTAACGTCACTGGCTGCAATTACAGCATTAGTCTTATCAAAAAGCTTCCCACCAATAAGCTGCAAAAATATGGGCTTGCCCTAGCTAATATTCCGGTCTGCAGTCTTCAGGATTTCATTAATTCAGATGTGCAGCCACTCGATGACATTATCGTTCTGGATCAAGCTGGCCGCTTCCTGCTCCATCCGGATACCAGCTTAATCGGAAAACCTAAAGAGCAAGGCGGATTTAAAGAAGTCCCTTTAATCTCTGATCCTTCTAAACAATCCGGACAGTTCAAGACTGTGATCAATAAAAAGAATTACTCCGTCACTTTCATGCGTTCTCAGCTAAATGGCTGGGTTTATCTATCGGTTACTTCTATGGAAAGCTTGACGAAGGAGTCCAATAAAATCGGGATGTTTACGATAATCGTGTGCACCATTATGCTCTTGTTCTCCATTCTTCTGGCATGGATCGGTTCCAGGCGTATGTACACCCCTATCGAAAGACTGCTTAATCAGATGGGCCAACGCAAACCGGATATTAAATCGAGACATCGCAATGAATTTCAGATTATAGGAGAACAAGTTCATTCTTTGTTCCAATCCAAATCACAGCTGGAAAAAGAAGTCCGGCAACACTTTCAGCAGGTGCGAACGTTTTTTCTGATCAATGCCTTCCACGGAAATGTTAAGAAACGTGATTTGCTCGAAGAATTAGGGCAATTCGGCTACCAAACACAGCTTGAAGAATGGAAAACCATGGCAGTAATTACGTTGTCTATTGATTATGCCGAGGATTCCAGCTATGAGAAAAAAGATCTCAGCCTCTTATTGTTCGCTGCCCACAATATGATCGAAGAGTTAATCTGTCCTGAACAACGGCTGGCTCCTGTAATCATGGACCATGCGGTAGTCGTATTATTGGGCAGTTCAGACTGCGATACCCAGTCTTTTCATAAGACACTGTATTCGTTAACGGAGAAGCTGCAGCAAGAAATAAATAATTATCTAAAGGTGCAGGTGAGTATTGGGCTGAGCCTTCCCTTCAACGCCTTCGATAAACTAGCCATCGCCTACAGAGAAGGTCTAGAAGCACTGAAACATCGCATTAAGCTTGGCAAAGGCGTTATTATTCAATATGAGAACATTAACTCCGGCAAACATTATCTGAACTTGAACTACCCTACGCATAAAGAAAACGATCTAATGGATGCTATCAAGCTGGCTGAAACGGATAAAGCCAAGGAACTGATTCATTTGCTTTTTAAATCTATCTTTGCCCTTGAGCTTTCACCACAGGAATATCAAATCCCGTTGACCCGCTTACTCAATAACTTGCTCATTATGATGCAGGAATCGGGCATTAGCTTAAATCAGATCTATCATGCTAATGGCTCTATTTTTGAGGAATTGCATGACCTTCATACCGTGGCTGAGATTGAGGATTGGTTCTGGAGCATGGTCATTTACCCGATGATCAAAATTTTTATCAGCAGGCAAAATGCCCAATACCAAAACATCTCTGAGAAAATCATTGATCTGATCCAACATGAATATGATACAGATCTAACCTTGGAAGAATGCGCTTCTCGGCTGCATTACAACGCCAACTATATCAGCAGTGTCTTCCGTAAGGAGACCCAATACTATTTCAGCGAATATTTAACGATGTACCGATTTAAAATGGCGAAAAAATGGCTGCAGGAAACCGATATGCCGATCAAAGATATTGCAGCCAAATTAAGATACAACAATTCTCAGAATTTCATTCGATCTTTCCGTAAACAGGAAGGGATGACCCCTGGACAGTACCGGGATAACAATACAGGCACTAAATCCAAACCAACATTTGACGAATCTATGTAAAAATCACAAAATAATCGTTCAAGGTCGAATCTAAAAAAAAAAGAGTCTCTCTTTTTTTCGGAAAATATGTTAACGTGTGCATATAACCATTTAGGGAGGAATTTGAACGCAATGTTGAACTTTCGACTAAATACTAACCGTGTAGAACAAGATGAGATTTCTCAGAAAACCTCACTACTCACCCTCTATCCGCTCGAGACGGATCAACCCCGTCCTTTTATATTGGTATTGCCTGGTGGAGGTTATCAGCACTTAGCCAAACATGAAGGAGAACCTGTGGCTCAATGGCTAAACAATCTAGGTATTCATGCAGGTGTACTAGATTATCAGGTCGGAGACTTCAACGTTTCTTCTTTGTTAAATGATGTTGAGGAAGCTCTCAAATGGATTAGGGAAGCACCCAAAGCTTGGAATGTGATCTCAGACAAAGTAGGGATGATTGGATTCTCGGCTGGAGGACACTTAGCTTCCATCTTTTCTACCACTAGAGTAGAGAAACCAAATCTTCTTCTGTTAGGTTATCCTGTAATCACTTTCCAAGAGTCCCATTCGCATAAGGGAAGCCGGCTACATTTTCTTGGAGACGACCCATCACAAGCGGAGCTTGACTCCTTTTCCTCAGAAGCCCAGGTGGATTCACTCACACCTCCAACCTTTATCTGGACAACAGCAAACGATGCCAGCGTTCCCGTGGAGAATAGTCTGTTGTTCGCCTCTGCCCTGTCTAATCAGGGAATACCTTTTGAATTACATATCTTTGAAGAAGGGCGGCATGGTTTAGGGCTTGCTAAAGAACACCCTCATTGCCAGCAATGGCTTTCCCTTGCTGAGAATTGGTTAAGGGAACGCCAATACGTTAAAGGAGAAGAAGACCTTATGAGACAACAGCTATTTATTGCAGGCGATTCCACTGCGGCTATTAAAGGCGCTGGAGAAAAACCTATGACCGGCTGGGGAGAATACCTGCAAAGTTATTTTGGGACTTCTATTCAAATCCAGAATCGTGCAATTAATGGTCGAAGCACCAAATCGTTCATAACAGACGGCCGCCTGGATGCCATCAAAAAAGACTTTCAACCCGGCGACTACCTGTTTATTCAATTTGGACATAACGATGAGAAAAAAGATGATCCATTACGTTACACCGATCCTGAAACCGAATATCGCCACAATCTAATTCAATATATAGATGCTGCTAGGCAGCTAGGGGGGACTCCGGTTCTGTTAACCTCTGTAAGTCGCCGCCGCTTTAACGCCGATGGAGAGCTTGACCCGTTGGCTGTAGGTGCTTATCCCGAGGTAATGAGACAAGTGGCTGAAGAAACGCACACTCCGCTACTTGATATTTTCGCAGCCTCGCAAGCGCTCTATCGTTCATTAGGCGAAGAAGAATCCAAGAAGTTATTCATGCACTTACCAGAGAAAACACATCCCAATTACCCCAATGGAGTTACGGATGATACTCATTTCTCGGATGAAGGTGCCCAGCAAATTGCTAAACTTGTGGTTCAAGCACTTAAACAAAATACAGCCTCACCTATATCAAACTTACAACAACTTTTATAAGGAGTGATCACAGATGTCTATAATTAAAGAAGTTATTACAGAGTACTATCGTATCCCTTTGCCAGAAATCATGGAGGATGCTAAACACGGCTTGCATACTCATTTTGAAGTACCCATTGTCAAAATTAGAACGGATGACGGTCGTGAAGGTGTAGGTTATACCTATACTGGCGGATTTGGCGGCAAAGCGATCTGTTCACTAATTGCTAATGAATTAACACATATTTTAGTTGGCAAAGACGCCAGCTGTGTGGAAAGTATCTGGGAGCAGATGAACTGGGGAATACATTATGTTGCTCGCGGGGGTCTGGCTAGCTTCGCCATTGCGGCATGTGACATTGCGTTATGGGATTTACGTGCGAAGAAAGCAGATGAACCTCTCTACAAACTTCTGGGTGGCGCAAGCAATGAGGTCAAATGTTATGGTGGAGCGATTGATTTGAATTTCCCATTAGAAAAGCTCCTGCGCAACAATCAAAAATACTTAGATATGGGCCTCCAGGCTGTCAAAATTAAACTAGGCCAAAAAACATTAGCTGAAGATGTGGAACGAGTGGCTGCGGTACGCCAATTGGTCGGCCCGGATGTAGCCTTTATGGTCGATGCCAATATGAGCTGGAGTGTGGAAAAAGCGATAAAAGCCGCACGTGAATTTTTGAAATATGACATTCTTTTCTTAGAAGAACCAACGATTCCGGAGGATTATGCCGGCTATGCACGGATTGCTGAAGAAACAGGAATGGCCGTTGCAGGCGGGGAGAACTTGCGCACATTAACCGAATTCCATCACATGCTGCAATATGGTCATGTTGATTTCCCTCAACCTGATGCTTCCAATATAGGCGGAATTACGGGCTGGTTAAAGGTAGCTCACTTAACACAAGCCTATAACCTTTCCGTTTCCACACATGGGATGCAGGAATTACACGTTAGTTTGTTAGCAGCTATGCCAAATGCAGGTTATCTCGAAATGCATAGCTTCCCTATCGATCAATACACTACACGTCCGCTAGTGATTAACAAAGACAATGGGATGGCAGTAGCGCCTGAAGTAACGGGCACTGGCGTTACCTTTGACTGGGACAAATTAGCACCTCACAAACAACAATACTAATAGGAGCGATCGATCATATGAGCATTCCCCTTCATCTAGGTGTTCGAGCACATGATTTCACACAAGTTCCATTGCAAGAGTTAATTGAGAAGATTAAGTCCTATCATTTCACTCATATCCAGTTTGCACTTAAGAAATCTTTTCCTGATAGTGCCCCTAGTCTGACGGCTATAAGCCCTGGAACAGCCAGCTATTATGGCAATGCCTTTAGGCAGGCAGGTATTCAGATTGCGGTTCTGGGCTGCTATGTAAACATTGTAGATACCGATCCTCACAAACGGGCACAAGCGTTAGCCGCGTTTAATACCCATCTGCGCTTGGCCAGAGATTTTGGCGCTAGTCTGGTAGGTACGGAAACCGGAAGTGTGGGACTTGGGTATACCACAGATAATTTTACAGAAGAAGCCTTCCAAGAGGTGGTGACATCAGTTAAGGCCATGGTGGCGGAGGCCGAACGTTTTGGTGTGACGGTAGGAATCGAAGCAGGACTTCATCATCCGCTGTACACCGCGCCCTTAACCCGCCGACTTCTGGATGAAGTCCCTTCTAACAATCTTCAGGTCATATTGGATTGCGCAAATCTAATGTCACCTACAAATTACTTGCATCAAGAAGCTATTATTATGGAGGCTTTGAAGCTTTTAGGAAATCGAATTGCTATCATTCATTTAAAAGACTTTATCGTCCAAGATGGAGCTATAAAAATTGTCCCTGTAGGTCAAGGGTGGCTAGAGTTTGAGCCGATTCTTCGTTATATGAAATATGAACGTCCTCATATTCAAGGAATCCTGGAAAGCACTCCTGAGTCACATTTAGGAGAAAGCATTACCTTTTTGCAACAGTTATACGAATCCCTGTAGGGCTTCATCCCATTAAAACTAATAAATCCACTGCACACCTCTTTACCTTACTTGGTGCAGTGGATTTTTATATTCTGTTTAACATCCGTTTGACCTCCATCAAATAATCGCCTGTTATGATCAGGGCATCAAGAGTATCTGGGAGGGGTTCCATGCGTCTTGCTTTATTCACGGACACATTTCTTCCGCAAACCAACGGAGTTTCACGTACGCTTCAACGATTAACCACTCATTTGAAAGGGCGTGGTATTGAACATCTGCTTTTCTCACCGAAATCTGCTCCTGAAGACAGTTATGCCGATCCCATACGTCCCATTACCAGCATCCCCTTTTTCTTATACCCCGAATGTAGACTCGCACTGCCCAATATGTCCTCTATCCAATCAGAGCTGAAAGCTTTTCGTCCCGATCTGCTTCATATGGCAACTCCGTTCAATATCGGTCTCTGCGGCCTTCGTTATGCGCGAAAACATGACTTGCCCCATGTCGCCTCATACCATACCCATTTTGACCGCTATCTTGAATATTACCGGATGAAAAAAATCGCTCCGCTCTATTGGAAATACATGAAGTGGTTCCACCGCTCCTGCGACGCCACCTTTGCACCATCCTACGAAACCCTCGATTCCCTCCAAGCTCAAGGCTTTCATCGCCTGAAGCTGTGGTCCAGAGGCATCGACTGCCAGCAGTACACCCCCAAAAAACGCAGCCATGAGGTCCGTGAGCGCTACGGAATTACCGCACCGTTACTGCTTCTATATGTGGGAAGGATCGCCCCTGAAAAAGATATAAACACCCTTGCTCTCGCCATGCAGCAATTACCCGAATCTATGCAATCTCAGGTTCATTGGCTGGTCGTAGGGGACGGCCCCCTTCTGCCGGAAATGCGGGCACAGGCGCCCCATAATGTCACGTTTACAGGCTATAAACATGGTGATGAGCTTGCCCAATTATATGCCTCAGCAGATCTGTTCGTCTTCCCTTCCAGTACGGAAACCTTCGGTAATGTTGTCCTTGAGGCTATGGCCTCAGGACTGCCTGTCCTCGCAGTAAATGAAGGTGGAGTGAAGGATCTGGTCACACCCGGCCGCACAGGAATGATTGTCGAGTCCCGCTGCCCGGATGCTTTTATTCGTGAGATTTGTGCATGTATAGAGCACCCTCAAAAGCTAGCTGCTATGGGACATGAAGGTCGACAGCTGGCACTCGGCCGCTCTTGGGAGAATATTTTTGATGGACTCATCCGCGATTATGAAGAGATCATTGAGAATAGACGTTATGATCTTATACCGGCTTTACTACCATTAATATAATAATGACGATAGTAAGCACATGAACCGCCGCTTCTAGGGGAGCGATCTTGTTCATAGCGGTAGTGTAACCCTCAGGGATTTCCTCCCCTTCGCTGGTCATTACGAGCTGGGTTAGCTTTTTCAATCGGGGCTCAACCATTCCAATAATAATCACTTCGATCACGATAAAAAATAATAACGACAGATTTAACCACAACACCGACAAGCCCATTTTATCTATGATCATTAACAAAATACCTGTAACGATCAGGGTGATCCCACCTGTCTTAGGGAATCTGTTTATTTTCTTCATAAGACCAAATACAAAACGAAGCTGACTGCCTGTCTTGGCTGAGCTTGTCAGTATTGGCAGCACAAAAGCTGGTCCAATTCCCACTATGGATGCTATAACATGTATAACTACCACAAGCTTTGAGATCATATGCGTCAAATCCATATTTACAATCCCCCCTATCATTCGTTGTTTAGATTCATATGAGGCTGATAGGAGAATTAGTCTTGCAGATCCTTTAAATCTTAGATAATCTTAAAAAAGCGCCTAGCCGGATATTACCGACTTAGGCGTTTTTTTAACAAATATTCAGTTATTTTACCGTAACTTTCATGATAGCACTCTCACTTACCCCTTGATCATTCAACAGCTCAGCCCGGTATTCATAGACGCCTGGAGAACGGTTAGTAATAGAAGTAGAAGCCGTTTGTGCGTTTGGGGTGCCTGCTGTTAAAGTCTGAGTATCGATCAGTATTCCGTTCTCATACAAGCGATACTCTTTGCCGTTCATCCCCCACCATAAATTCATAGTCACTTTATACTCTCCATCGCCATCCCAGTTGTCATTGGACAACACCGGCTTAGCTGGTGCAGCATCCTTCACGATAACTACATGAGCAGCAGACACCGTTGTGCCAAAAGAATTGGTTAGCTCAGCCGTATAGGTGTAGGTTCCGTTTTCTTTTCCGGTAATATTAGTCACTGCAGTCTGTGCAGCTGGGGAATCATCACGTAAGGTTTGCGTGTCGATTAAGGCACCATTCTCATATAGCTTGTAGACCGTACCATTATTGCCCCACCACATATTCATTGTGATTTGGTAATCCCCGTCCAAAAGTCCTGTATCCTGCCCATTATTATTGGATAGAACCCATTGCCCCGGAACACCTGTAGCCTTCTGAGGTCCACTTACGACCACAATCACTTGTTCTGTCGTTGAGAGTCCAGCGTTATTAATGGCTGTTGCGATGAACGTATGCGCTCCCGCAAGTTCTGTGAGTGGAATCTCATCTCCATAAACTACAGGTTTACCATCAAAAGTAATATCCAGACTGCGAATACCAGACTCTGGATCTTCCGCTACGACCTGCACCTTCAATACATCCATTTCACTCATTTGAGCAGAAGGTAAACCAGAAATCGTAGGTGGTGTAGTATCTTCAGTTTCTCCCGGTGAGCCTACATATTGAATTTTTGGAGCCGCTGGTTGTTCCATCCCTTCACCAAGAAAGAATCCAGGGTGCGGAGGTTGATTATAGCCTACATTTTGCCAAGCTACTGCCAGGCGGTAGATCGGATCATGCATCAATGTGCGAATACGATAATCTGTCATATCCGTTGTTGTGTAGATCCGTAGTTCAGAACTGTCCGTTGCCCGCCAGATCACTTCTTCACGCCAATCCCCGAACAGATCTGCCTGCAAGCTTGGATTCGCCTTGGTGCCATTATTTGAAGAAGCACCTACAGCCGTCAATAAGTTAACCGTTGTCTGATTGCTATAGTCCCACTTATCCACTCGATTAGCATCCAGTAATTCACGTAAAAGATCACCATCCCACCAAATACCAAAATTCGTGGAGGAAGGCAGTTTTTTAGTAATTAGTTCACCTTGCGCACTGTATAGGCCCGTAACAGGTATATGCTCCTCATTGGTGATCGTTGCAGCCCATACCTCTTCGCCAGCATATCGCGGATCAATATCCGCTGACATCCCCCGTCCAGTATCAATCCCCGTGAACACACCCCATAATATATCTCCTGTAGCTGCATCACGCATTTCAATCCCATACTTCGAATCGGTATGCTCATGAACATCAAAGACTTCCAGCCCGGGTCTGGTAGGATCAAGGTCCCCGAAATGAATTGCATCACCATGCCCAAGCTTTGTATTATACAGCGGCAACCCATCATCGTCGATTGCCATCGCACCGAAGGTTATTTCGTCCTTACCGTCGCCGTCCACATCTCCTACAGAAAGATTGTGGTTTCCTTGACCTACGAAGTCTCCATATCCTTCATCATTAGAATCGAAACGCCATACTTTCTCGAGCTTGCCCTCGCGATAATTGTAAGCTGCAAGTACAGTTCTAGTATAATAACCGCGGCTAAAAATCACGCTTGGCTGCTCGCCGTCTAAATAAGCTACAGCTGCCAAAAAGCGGTCTACACGGTTACCATAGGTATCCCCCCAAGCGCCAACATCTCCACGTGGCGGATCATAATCCACGGTATCCAAGGCCCGGCCTGTTGCCCCTTCGAACACCGTTAAATATTCATTGCCCAGCAGCACATAACCCGAACTGTTACGATAGTCTGCACTGGCATTGCCAATGACTTTTCCTTGACCGTCCACTGTGCCATCTGCCGTCT
Source organism: Paenibacillus sp. FSL R5-0636 (assembly GCF_037974255.1). NCBI lineage: Bacteria > Bacillati > Bacillota > Bacilli > Caryophanales > Paenibacillaceae > Paenibacillus > Paenibacillus sp. FSL R5-0636. The sequence continues at coordinate 2,223,566 of NZ_CP150232.1, read as the reverse complement.
TGATCATAATTTCGGCACGTCCATCACTATCCAGATCATATACCAGGAATGGAGAATAGTGTGCACCGGCACGAATATTAGGCCCTAAATTAATCCGCCATAAGCGAGTTCCATCTAATTTATAAGCGTCCATATAGACAAGTCCAGTATACCCAGCTTGAGAGTTATCCTTGCTGTTCGAAGGTGACCACAACATGATGATTTCATATACACCATCACCGTCCAAATCACCTACACTTGCATCTCCCGCACTATACGTATACGGTTGACCATCCTTGGTGTAATCATCTGTTGGCTTTTGCAAAGGGATCGATAGATATTGCTTCTGCCATACGCTGAATGGTTCCGAAGCAGATTTCTCGACTCCATTGATTACTGATGTGATTCTATATTTGGCATCCTCCCTGCCTGTAATATCGAGATAGTTCGTGTTTTGAGTAATCAACGAATCATTTAGTTTCTTATCGCCACGATACAGATTGAATCCTATCGTTTCCGGATCCAGACCTAACATCCGCCAGCTGATATACACACCTTCATCTGTCTTAACCGCTACAGGCGCACGATCCAGCGCCTCCATCTTCCGGTATAAAGTTGTCACCGCTGAGGTTTCCAACGTAGCGGATAGATCAGAGATGCCGCCTGCATTTACCGAGGCTACTTTGTAATAGTAAGGAATGGTAGTCAGAACGGTCATGTCTGTGTACGAAGCTTCGAATGATTTGCCGATCAGGATGAACTCACCGTCTGCGGATTTCGCACGATAAATGTTGAACATCCGTGCATCCGGTACCTCATTCCAAGTAAAGGTCACATCATTTTTGTTCGTAGATTGTACAGCTAGACCACTAGGTACGGGTGCTTTTGCTACGGAGGGATCAATCATAGACACTTTTAGCGCATTAGAGCCTACGGATTCCAGTCCCGTGCTGTCGACCGAAGTTACCGTATAGATATATTCCATACCAATATCCGCAGTGGTATCTGCGTAGAACGGCTCTATTGTCTCGCCCAGCAGCTCTGCACTATTCGCAACCGTAGCCTGACGATATATACGGTATTTCAGCGCCCCCTCCATACTGTCCCAAGAAAGATTAGCTGTAATAGGCTCACTGTTTAAATCCAGGCTACCCAGTTTCAGATTCGTTGGGGCTAATAATAACGGTGTGATCTCCAGCCCATTGAGATGAGCGGTTGTGCCACTAAAGACAAGATTCATCTGCCCGTCTTTGACAGCAATCTGGTTATACAGCTTCTCAGCAATATTTTCCTTACCTGAGGAGACTGTTCCGTAATCTTTGCCTTCAATGGCTACATTCGTCTTGGCAGATCCAATCCAATCTCCTGTATAAGTCTTAACAGAATAATAACCATTGGGTAAATCAACTTTGAATTCATACGATCCTCCAAAATAAATCACAAAATCTCTGCGTAGATCGTCCGTCGCATTTCCCCGATCCCGATCGATCATCCCTGCACTCGAGGTCAAACCATATCCTCGTTCTGGGGTATATAGGACATTCACATTCACTTCCGTATAACCCGCAGCAACGGGTGAACCAACAGGTCCGAAATCATAACGATACTGAGCGGATTTCGTAGTCAGCTTCACTTCATCTGAAGGCTCAGACTCTCCTAGCCCATTCACTGCAGTCACTCTTACCGAGTAGCTTTGGCCTTCAACCAACCCGCTTAATGTCAATGAAGGGACAGTTGAAGTTCCCGCTAATGTATAAGCAGATTCGGCTTCTGCCGCTAGCTTACGATAGATTTTATAGATATCTGTACCTTCTACTTTATTCCATTTCAGTACTGCACCTGCATTACTGATACTCCCAGCTACAAGTCCTTCAGGCTTCGCTGGCACCGTTTCCGGCTGTTTGATGTCCTGCACAAAGCTGGAGAGTGGAATATTTAATTCCCCTATTCCTTTGGCCAGCAGACGGGCCATTTGAATGGCTCCGTACTCTTGAAAGTGAGTATCGTCTGTCGAGCCATTTGGGAAAGCACCATATATCCCTGCATCGAGGTGAAGGAATACAGAGCGTGTAGCTGCAAAACCGATAGAATTGTAATAAGCTACACTGAGTGCGCTAAGATCGACCAAGTCAACATCCAACTCACTTGCTACTTCTTTCATAGCCTGCACATATTCTGGAAAGCTCACATTAAATTTTTCACTCGCGGCATTATAATCTCTGCGGCCCATGGGAGTCACCAGAATCGGAGTTGCTCCTCTTTGCCTAGCTCCATTGACATAAGTTTTTAAATAAACTTTGTAATCGGCTGGAGAAGCATATCGGTCTGGAACGCTAATCGTTGCGTCATTATGACCAAACTGGATAAGGAAATAGTCGCCCGGTTGGATCTTACGCAGGACTTCATCCAGCCTTCCCTCGACAATAAATGACTTAGAGCTGCGGCCTCCGATAGCGTGATTCTTAAACGTTACTTCCTCACTAAAGAAATCAGGAATCATTTGTCCCCAGCCTGCTTGTGGTATCCAATAAGGATCATAAGTCTGCACGGTTGAATCACCCGCAATATAAACTGTTGGCAATTCATTAGCAGGACGGTCTGGCTGCTTAGTAATCACCAGTGCATTGATATTAGGCTTAGTGCCAGAGAACACCAAGTTCATTTGTCCATCCACCAAAGCGATGTCAAAGCTCATTTCCAAATACTGGCCTGCTGTTTTGCTCGTCTGTTGAACTTTTTGAATGGATTCTACTTTGATGCCAATCTCTGTATCTCCGGCGCTGTCACCAGCGATAAGTGAAACTGTATAGTCGCCATTCGGTAAATCTACATTAAAAGTTGCATCCTTAGGGACCACAAAATCTGAACGCAAAGGATCTGAGGTTCCTCGGTCTACCCCAGTTACTTTCGATATATCTGTAAATCCATATTTGACCTCAGAGGAATAAGATACCCCTGCATCTGCCTTAAGATAACCTTCAGCCACAGCACCCGGGCCAAAATCAAAGGAATAAACATCTCCTTCTGGCAAAGTTCCAGGAGGCGTATACACGGCACTTTCCACCTTGTTAGATAGCTCTGATTCTCCTTGGCCATTGGCTGCCTTCACCCCATAATATTGCCGTTTTGAGGTGTCCGCTGAGGCATCCGTAAATGTCGTCTTCTCTGACTGACCAATCTCATGGAATGTTCCATCTGCTGCATCAGACCTTAAGATCGTATAGCGGTTTGCTCCAGCCACACTGTTCCAACTCAGTTGAACAGAACTTACACCTACACTGACAATTGAAAGACCGGTTGGTGCTGCGGGAACCTCTACCCCCGGAATTTTGTCTACTGTCACAGATGCGCTCAAAACAGACTCCTCACCCTTTCCATTTACAGCTGACACATTGTAAATGTAACCACTGCCTTCATCTACATCTGAATCCACGAAGCTGTTAGCAGCAACTTGACCTATGGCTTGAAGGGTTCCACTAGGAAGAACCGTTCGATAAATATTGTAATAGACTGCTTCTGTCACGCTGCCCCACCCCAGAGATACCTCAGTGGGGGTGATATTATGAACCACTAATCCCTCAGGGGCTTTCAATGGACCTGGTACAATCTGCTGAATAATTAGTCCATTTAAATATCCGCCAACCCCTGTACCCGTAATGCCGACAGTTAGTTGACCATCTTGAACAGTCGTCCGATAGGTAGCTTGATTTACAGCTTGCTTGCTGCTTATCGACCCAGCCGTGCTACCTTCCAAAGTAATCGTAGTTTTGGTTGTACTTGTACCCGCTAGTAAATCTCCTGAGTATACAGTCACATCGTAATCCCCATTAGGAAGATCCACCAAAAAAGAATAGGACAGTCCCAATACAAAATCGTTGGTCATACCGTCTCCACCCGAACGATTCCTCGAAGCAACCGCCTGATCTAAACCATACCCTAGCTCATTCGTATATAACTTAGATTCATGCACGCCTGTATAACCACTCATAACAGGACTTGTTGCTGTTCCAAAATCATATTGCAAGGTTATTGGGCCTGAAGCTGCACTGGCCTGTTGCCCCCCAAATGTTGTAGATGGAAGTATTGATGAACAAATGAAGATCCACGACAATAACACCATAAATATTTTATTTCCAAGTTTATTCCTCTTCATCTTCCGTGCTTCACCCGCTTTCTTATGATTGAAAGAACTTAGTACGCATCTAGCCCTGTTGTAGTAAACGCTTACAATAAGCTTCGTTGTCATTCGTTCTTCAAATATAAGTTCACTTCGTGCGCGTATCCCCTCCTCTTTGCTCAGGCAGCTGTATGGTAGATGATTCCAGTTTTACTCATATCCAACACGATACTACCACCTAAGTGTCACTCTGAACATTTAAAAAACAGATTTTATCATACACTAAACCGTTCAATTTCTTCGCCTATAGTTATAAAAACCTACGATTTGGTAAGCAGTTAGGACAGAAGAATCAGTGAGGGGACACCCGCCTTTTGAGATCACGACAACAGTTTTGCTATTCCTTCATCCTTAACCATTCACTTCTGAGCAATCCATAGGAATAAGTATCATGCCAGATTGGCTCTCCATTACTATCGTATTTAAAATAACCCGTCTGCAAAAAATGTCCTTCTCGACGAAGCTTCAATCGTTCAAGCAGTTTCCATGAGCGTGTATTTTCGGGATCACAGTTCGCAATCACACGTCTCATTTTCAGATTATCAAAGCCATAGTTTAACAATTGATTACAAGCCTCTGTAGCATACCCGTTTCCCTGAAAATCAGGGTTAAAAACATATCCAAATTCCCAAACGCCAAAAGCCTCTGGTTGGCTCTCTTGAAAATATAAGTTGCCGATCATTTTGGTCGTAGATTTAAGACAGACTGCCCAAAAAGCACGGTCCGATGACCGTCTGAGCGCCTCAGTGCGAGATTCATCTGCACTAAACAAGGAATAGGGCTCATATTTCACAACACTTTCTTGCGACAAATATTCATGAAGGTCTTTCCAATCCTCTGCTGAGAACCTTCTAATCCATAAACGTTCGGTTTCCATAATTTCCATCAGAACAACACTTCCCCAATATTAATAGTAAATATATACCATACACCCCATAATACCCCTATGCCTTTTTTATTTCATATGAGCAAAATCATTTCACAAACAGCAAATAGGCCTCCTTGGATTCCCAAGAAGGCTGATGAATGTTTCTCTATATCTTAACTCCGCTTAAACTGCCACCTGACGCAAATAATCGTTCGATATGCTTCTGAACGGTTGGGTCTGGGATCAGTGGTGGGGCTTGATGGGGTTTTACCCGAGCATCAATAATCACGTTATCACAGGACCAATGTTTATACTCAGTAGAACTGTTCACTCCATAGATATCATGAGATGGATTACTGCGGGTAAACGTCGCCCATAGGAAATTGTCGATCTTTTCACTCAAAAACTCGCTATCATCACACAAAATAATCATTGGACAAGAAGGAAGTGCCCCTTGCTCCTGAATAGCTTCACTAAGCTTGTTCATTTCCAATGCTGCTTCAGCGTAGCTTGTGAATTTAGCACCTTGAAGGGCAACAAGACCAGGCATCACCATTCGTGCATGTCCAAATCCCTGTAATTCTTTAAGCATGCCCGGTACCTCTGTACATAGCTCTCTTTTCTTATCCCCTACTGCTGCGAAGATCACTTTACTTCCGCTGTTTAATCCTGTGCCGGAATAATCAAGCGTATCAATCGTGGTGTTGGTATAGAAATGAATATCTCTACGAAGATTAATCCGCTCCAAGATATACGTCAAGAAATCCTCGATATTATGTGTACTGATAGGCTGATTTTCTTCTGCAGTAATAAACAAAAACTTAGCTAAACTAAGCTGACCCGTACCTAAAATCCGGTTAGCAATGGTCAGAATTTCCGCCGGCTGCTTTACTTGCTGATAAGGCGTATAACGTTCACTGCCAATGGCGAACAGCAGGGGATGAACACCCGCAGCATCGACTGCATGAACTTCTTTGACGCCCGGAATTTCTTGGCGGATAGCCCCACCTGTCAGCTCGTGAATTAACTCACCAAACGCGGTATCCTCCTGTGGCGGCCGACCGACAACCGTAAATGGAAAGATTGCATTTTTTCTGGCGTACACTTTATGTACTCTCATTACTGGGAAAGGGTGAACCAAGCTATAATAGCCTAAATGGTCGCCAAATGGCCCCTCCGGCTTCGTCTCACCAGGGTGAATTTCACCTGTTATCACAAAGTCCGCATCATTGCTGATACAGTAACCATCCACATAGCTATAGCTGAAATGGCGTCCTGATAATAAACCTGCAACGATCATCTCACTCATTCCCTCAGGCAAAGGCATAACCGCCGATAAGGAGTGAGCGGGTGGTCCACCGATAAAACAACTCACTTTAAGCGGTTGTCCTTGGCGGTTCGCTTTTTCCTGATGTACGCCAATGCCGCGATGAATTTGATAATGAATGCCCACTTCTTTATTTAATTCATACTCATTTCCAGTCAGCTGCACACGGTACATTCCCAGATTGGAATTCATAATGCCCGGCTTGTCCGGATCTTCTGAATACACCTGCGGCAAGGTTACAAAAGCACCACCATCTCCCGGCCAATGTGTGATTAGCGGAAGATCAGAGATACTAATTTCCTGGAAACCGCTTGGCAGACCTCCTGGCTTTTTAATAGGCAATGCTTTTCTCGCGGATAATCCGGTTCCAACATATTTAAATGGATTTTTGAGTGCTTTTACGGGATCGTTGCGAAGGGCAATTACGTTATGTGTGGAGTCCCAAGTCCGCCGAAAGATAAACTTACTGCGCTCTAGCGTTCCAAAAAGGTTAGATACGGCCCGAAACTTCGAGCCTTTTACATTCTCAAATAATAATGCGGGTCCACCAGCCTCATAAACCTTTAGGTGAATCGCCGCCATCTCTAGATAAGGGTCCACTTCTTCACGAATCCGAACTAAATGTCCGTGTTTCTCTAAATCATTAACACACTCTTCTAAATTGCTATATTTCATTTCATTACTCCGATCTCTAGAAGGTTATTACAAGATTACTTGGATGCTTTAATTATACCCTGTAAGATATTAAAATAAAGCGCACGCGTACCCTATGTACTAGAACCTAACGTCTTTATCTTGTATTCTCTGGTTTCGGTTCACTCCGCAATATATTTTTAGCAGGAATACCTACTGCCGAAGCATTATCCGGCACATCCTTTACCACTACAGACATGGCCCCGATATTAACATCGTTACCAATGACAACCGGTCCAAGAATCTTGGAGCCTACTCCAATAAAAGCTCTGTCTCCAATCACAGGCTCTCCTAAGTTATTTCTCCCGCCAATCGTCACTTGATGAAAAATAGTAGCATGGCTTCCAAGCACCGCTTTAGGACTAATGATAATCCCATTTAAACCATGCGGTAAATGAAGCGCGTCACCAATTTGAGCTTGAGCGTGAAGCTCTCCATTTGCAAGAATACGGACAAAAAGCACATCCATTATTCGATATAAAAGCCACAAAGGTTTTCGCACGATGCCATTCTTCACTCGATAATACACCCAATTTCCATAACGATAAGTAAACAAGGCCATAATCGTTTGAGGATTTTTCAGATTTGCTTTCCAGTCCGTTTTGAATGATTTCATCATTTTATCGTTCTCCTTTTTAGGGGCTAGGGTATGCACTGTATTCTGGAGTAATGAAGGGCAGCTGTGGATAAAACATCTGGGAGGATCGCGGGCTGGAGGGTCAGTCGGTGATTGTACTTTCACCAGTGTAAGATAGATTTTGAGATTCATCAAGCAAGTGGACAGTTCTCTCTATATAATCATCAACCGATTTAGAGGCTTGTTAAACAACAACACGCGCCGAACAAAAAGATCGGCGCGTGTTGGAAAGCATATTTTCTATTAAATCAGATCCAGAACAATCACATTTACGGAATTGGCAGCTAGCTTCACAACTGCCGTGTCTTTATCAATTACGATTTCTGTTTCGACTGGTGTAACCTTCTCATCATTTTTTCTGTTCACATTAGGTGTGTGAACCAGCGAGGCGTCTCCGGTTAAGGTAATCCGTTTACCAGTAGCAGCTACTTTTAAGCCTTTTAGATCAAGCTTCGTTGCTTTTTCTACACCATCCGCATTTACAAGCTTCACATAAAGATGCTTATCATCTTTAGTTACGGAATTATATACCTCTCTGTTATAAGCCTCAAGCTTATAATCCAGTACTTTGCTTGTTACCTTGCCATCTGTATAAGAGCAAATCAAATGTTTGCCATCTGCTCCACCATAATTAACGGTGATAGTATATTCCGTATGATCCGCAAGCTCTTCATAGCAACTGGCTCTCAGGTTACCAGCAGCGGTACTAGAGGAATAATCGCCGAGAGTATAAGCCTCAATCCCTTGCTTGTACACCTTGACTCCTGTGGCATCACCATTATAGCCAATCGCATATTCGATGACATCTTTATTTTCCGGTGAGATTTCTGTCAGACCTGCGCCTACATAGAAGCCATCTTCGCCAGAAGCTTTTTCAGCTACAACCTCTACTTTATAATTAGTCCACGCGTCATTAAGGATATACAATCCATTCAGTCCGCCATTCTGCGCTTTCAATACCAGACCTTTGGAAGGATCAATCGTATATCCGGCAGAGCCAGGAATCACTTTCCAAGCTTCATTCAGCGGCTGCGTGAAATCTTGATCCAACCAAACACTGCCATCTACATTCGAGGTCACTTTCACCCGTTTCACGATCACAGCTGATTTCCCGGCAGCCACTTCAATTCCTCCATGAGGAATGAGGTCTACCTTCTCCCCGTTGCGATAAGTCGAAAATGAGGTGCCAACCACTTTGGTTCCCAGGTATTTAGCATACAGCTGCTGAACATAATAGTTCGGTGTGTACCATACGGTCTCATCATCGAACCAGATGCAATCCGGTGTCCATCTATAGGTGCCATCTGTCAGAACCTTGTTGAACAACGGTGCCGTTGCCGCCAATCTAATCACATCAGAGTTATTCTCGAAGCTGGACATAATCGCTGCCTCAGCAACAGCTCCTGCCAATGTGTTTTTATCTGTGGAAGCATATTCACCCACAAAAACCTTTGAAGTTTCAGCCTCATCCAAGCTGCCGTCTTCCTTATAGGCTCTGTAATAGTAGTTGTAACGATCAGCATTCTCTAACAAATACTCATTGGAACGGTAGTAATGCTCATCCGCAATGGTATCCATGTAGTTCTTTTGTTTTTCGTACCAGGTAACAGTCTCTTCGATGCTCGATGTACCATCCGTAAAGCTGATTTTTTCCGAGCCCTGTAAATTTCCGCTTAGGAATTTCCAACCTTGCTGGTAAGCATCATCATCTGCCTGTGCACCCACGGTAGAGAGAATAGTCAATTCATGATCAGGATAGTTCTTCACCATATACTCATCAATCACTGTTTTAAAATATTCGAAGTTGGCAAAAAACTCTGTACCCCAGTTTTCATTCCCCACACCCAAATAACGCAGGTCAAACGCTGCTTCATGGCCCATCTTTTTACGCAATGCAGCCCACTCATTATTGTCAAAATCCATGCTAATCGCAAAATCAATCAGATCCGTAAAGTTCTTCACATAATAATCTCTTAACGCACCGCCAGCTGGATTCGCATAATCCGAACGAGCTTGACAGAGTACGCCGCAGGCCATAACCGGAAGTGGTGTTGCGTTCAAATCCTCGGCTAATTGGAAATACTCCATATATCCAAGACCCATGGTCATCATGTAGCCCCATACGTTATAGTTCTCTTTGCGCAATTCGATATCGTTGACGGACTCTTTCCAATCGTACACGTTCTCCCAAATGTGAGAACCTTCAGAAATACAACCCCCAGGGAAACGCAGGAATGTAGGATGAAGATCAACGAGTGCATTCACTAAGTCTTTTCTTAATCTATAGTTTGGATTTCCTTTATAGTTAGCATGAGCTGTAGCAGAACGTTCCTCTTCACCAGCGCCCCAAACGTCATCAGGAATTAAGGATACCATATCAATGGAGATCTCACCGTTAAAGGTTAACGCCAGCTGACCAAGCACAGTTTCAGACCCTGTTAATACAAGCTTAGAATCGACACCATACTTCTTCCAGTTGCCGTCACCGTTTACTTCAACAACTGCAGTATCGCTGATGGCTTTACCGTCTTTGTCGAGCAATTGCAAGGTAATTGTGCCCGCTGCTTCTGCCTTCGCCCAGATTGTGAAGTTGTACTTGGCATCTTCCTTAATAAACATCGAGCAGTGCTGATTGGAATCCGCAAAACCTCTATTATTAATAGTCGCGCCATCCGCTACCGTCACATAATGAGCATTCATATCTTTATCTTCGATGCCGAAGAAATCGTTTAATCCGCCTGTATTATGGACAGTCATTTTCTCTGTATCCCCAGACCATGCGTGAAGAGGTGTATAATTTCTTCCGGTGGAAGCACCATGTACACCACATACATGCGAATAGCTGTCAAAAGCAAAAGATTCGAAGGAGCGATTCTGCACTAGCTCTGCATAGATCCCACCGTCTGCTGCGTTGTTAATGTCCTCATAGAATAAACCATATAGAATTTGGCTAACATCCAAAATCTCCTGATTACCATCAATAGTTAAGGTGTATGGTGGCAAATCTTCCGGAAGCACAGACACCGTGAAGCTCTTTTCTACTGTACTAGCTCCCTTTTTCAAATGTGCTGTAAGCGTTACGCCTTGAGCAGATTGAACTCCTTTATTCACAACACCTTCATTAGAAATGACTTTGGAATCGCTGGATACCCAAGATACGTCAACTTTTCCGCCCATCAGCGAAACTGGCAACTCAATATCTTTGGTAATGATCGAGCTTGGGAAGGTTAAGTATTTATCTTTTGCAAGCTTTACGATATCTTCATCCGTCAAAGATTCGCACATGATTTCAATCACTTCATCTTGAGTTAAACCTGCTTTATATACACGGAAGTCCGAAATATAGCCGCTAAAATCAACATCTGCCGCGTATTGGGATTTCCCGATTGTATTATTGCTATAATTCTGTTGATCTTCAAAAGTAGCAAACCATGTACGCAGCTTAGCATATGTGCCACTCGAGGTTTGGCTGATCATTCCATCCGCAACTACTTCACCATTTACATACATCACAGGACCTGCACTGCTTAGTGTTCCACCTTCTGTACCTGTAACTGCAAAGGAAACATGTACCCATTCATCAGTCGCAAAGGATTTCCCTGGATCTGCGATTAAGTCTTCCCCTGCAAAACAAGTCCCCCGCAAATTGCGAGTTACGAAAATATAAGGTCCTGTTTCACCTTTACCAAAATCAAAGATTCTTTCCCATAAGCTTGAAGCTTTGCTTACATACATCCATGTCGAAATTGTAATTCCTGTATGGTCACTGACCTCTTTAAGCAGATCGTTAGGTAATGAAATATAGGATGTGCCATGTTCTCCCCCAGCAAGCGAAACAGCTTGTCTACCTGCTACGGATTTAATAGCCGGCAGCGTAGTACCTGAAGCGGTTCCATCATTGCCGTTCCCCGAGAAATCTTGACCCACATCCTCTGGATTATCAAACTTATAATGCGCAATTAGACTACCATTAATAAATTTGTTACCGTTGTCATTTTTCATAAAATATCACCTGTTATCTTTATAGTAGAAATCTTAAAAACCTAACTGTATTAGTTCATTGCCGTTTATACGAAACATAATAACATATTTTATAGTCAATTAATATATTAACCAATTAATATTTATGTGAAATAAAAGAAAACAATTTTTATAATCAAATATTACCAAATCAATCATTTATTCCATGGTAAAATATCTGTTAGTTAATAAAGGAGTGGTGAAAGTTGAGCGAAGCTGTGAATGAAAAGGCCAATTCTAGTGATTTATTTACGATTGATTGTAAAGATATTTTTCTGCGGGAATATAGTGTGGAGGATTTAGAGGAGTTTCATGCGCTTACTCTACAGCCTGAAATTATTGAATTCTTGCCAGATTGGAATGTTCCTAAAGAACAACGGTTGGACTGGTTAATAAACTATGAAATAAAAGAGAACCAGCAGTTTCTTCAAGTGATCTCAGCGGGCGGAGATATCGGAGAGCTTCGTCTTCGTTTAGGCATTATTTTAAAAGTGTCCGGTGAGTTTATTGGTTGGTGTTGTACAGGAATTAAGGAGGAATTGCCCGTTCCTAACAGAGAGATTATGTATGCCATATCCAAGGATCATCGCGGTAACGGCTACACTACTCAAGCTGCCAAGGGATTAATTAAGTATTTGTTTGATAATAGCTCTACCGATGTATTAAACGCCATTGCTCTGAAACACAATATCCCGTCTAATAGAGTCATTCAAAAATGTGGTTTCGAGCTTCTTGACGAGATTACAATTGAACATGAAGACTATAATTACTACCGGCTTTTTTCCCAGCAACAGCGGGATGAACAGGTATGATGTAAATAGCGCCTTACACTAAAAAACCTCTGTATGGGAAATGGAGATTCGGTCCATTTACCAAAACAGAGGTTTTTATTGTGAATTCATGATTGATGCTTCATGCGAAGCATTTGATCCAAAAGCTCTTTCACATCTTTTTCTGGAAAAGCTGCAAGCAGGGTTTCTTGAAAGGTATCTTGTGCACGAAGAAGCTTGTCTTCGCCAATGGCAGTCAAGGCAGTATAGATACTTCTGCGATCAGCATCACACGCTTTTCTTTCTAAAGCGCCACAGCCTTTGGCCTCAAACCGACTAACCAGTCGGGAAACTGCACTCTGGCTTAAACCCACCATAGCTTCTAGCTTCTGCAATTTCAGTTTCTTCTCCGGCGCTTCCGATAAAAATAACAGCAAATAAAATTCTTTTAAGGATAAGCCATGTTTGGCTTGTAGATTAGCTTCCAATTCATTCGTCACATTCATTTGTATATGCGTTAACGTCAACCAACTCGTTATAAGGTCATTGTTAAGAATGTCGTCCATTTTATTATTCATCTCCCGGGTGTATGGCTTTTCATGATTTTTTCCTTCTATATAATAGTACTACAATCCACAACCATACATAAAGTATAGCTTCGATACTTATACTTTATTTTATTTTAAAAAAGAGGAGAGACCGTTTCTCCAAGAAGCCGGCCCCTCCACACTTTACAATTATTTTGTTTGGACTTCAGACTTCATACCATTTATATTAGTCTTTACCCATTAATTCTTGGAAACCCGAAAGTATACTGTCTAGGAATGCCGGCATCTTTCTGAAGTTCAACCCCAGCTTCCAGCGTCCAGTATGGATTTCTCAACATGCCCCGGCCCACGGCAACAAGATCAGCTTCCTCATTCCCAATCACGGCATTAGCAAGTACAGGCTCATCCAATCTGCCAACCGCAATAACCGGAACATTCAAGCCATACTTGATTTCTCTAGCCAAAGGAACCTGATAAGCTGCATGCGTCCCTGGTTTCCCGGCAGCTGCGATAGGACCTTCACCACCTGCACTGATATGGAAAATATCTGCGCCCGCTTCTTTGTAAGCTTTACTAAATTCCAAGCTTTCTTTGATACCGTACCCGCCCTCAACATATTCTTGGGCGGAGATACGCATAATCAATGGCATTCCTTCCGGCATTTCACTTTTTGCTGCGCGAATGACTTCTGTACCAAACAGTGTTAAATCCTTGCCGTATTCATCTGTTCTTTGATTGGTTAGAGGGGAATGGAACTGATGAATAAGATAACCATGCGCTCCATGAAGCTCGATAACATCAAATCCCGCTTGTATCGCCCGCTTCACGCCCAACCGGAATTTCTCAACCATAGCTTTCACTTCTTCAGTTGTTAATGCACGTGGTGTTTTGGAGTCAGCGTCAAAAGGAACGTTAGATGAGGATACAGGAACTGCTGCATCTTCTGCTTTACGTCCGGCGTGTGCAATTTGAATACCTACTTTAGCGCCATAAGAATGACAAGCTTCAACGATTCTGGCCAGTGCAGGAATTTGCTCATCAGACCAAATGCCAAGATCAAAATCAGTAATCCGTCCATCAGGCTCCACGTCCGTCATTTCAATAATAATTAATCCGGTTCCGCCAACGGCTCGACTTACGTAATGATTATAATGCCAATCCGTAGCAATTCCGTCTTTGTTAGACACTGAATATTGACACATCGGAGGCATAACCACGCGGTTCTTCAGCTTCAAATCCTTCAATTCATACGGGGTGAACAAGTCCTTCATGATATCTCTCCTCTTTATAAAAAACTAAGTATAGTATGATCAATGCTACCAGTGAACATGAGTTTCTAAGTTCATCTTATATATTTTTATAAATGCATGCTCATGCATGTATATTATTATAGAACAGCGATGGTGTCAACCGTGAATAATCTTCTGCTTAATGGAAACTCCATGTATTGTTGAAACTTCTACCTTGAGGTAATATATGGATATCTATTTTTCTTTGAAAGGATGACCTCACTCGTGGACAAAAAGCTCTTACAATCGCATAGTATTTTCCCTACCTTGAATATTGAGCAAACTGCTGCCTTCTACAGCCAGTACTTAGGTTTTAAAGCTGTGCCCTATTTAGATACACAAGAACCACATCTTTGTTTGTATCGCGACGATACAGAGATTATCCTTACGCAATCCCATGGACAAAAGGTCATTCCCAATCGAGAGTTGTACGGTTATGGATACGATGCCTATTTTATTACGAAGCAGCAAGAAGAGTTGGAGAAGGAGTTCGAAGCCGCCGGTGTTCATATTGTTCGTTCTTTATCAAACACCGATTATAATAACAAAGAATTTGTGATCGAAGATGTAGATGGTCGCTGGATTGCTTTTGGAATCAAAAAATAAAAAAAACGGCTCTCAGCCGTTTTTTCTTGTATTTAAAAGAGTCCCCATAACTTCTTACAACTATTTTTACGGGAAGGATCCAAAACATCCGTAACCCCAATCTTATTTAACTTGTGTAGTAACTCTTCCTCGCTATGCTTGATTTTATAATCTAACTCCTCCCCATAGAGCGGAATTAACGTATAAAAGTGCACCACTTTCTCACGGGTCATTTCTAAATTAAAGAAACCGGCTTTATCTTTTACATCTGGAACCCAAACGAACATCCCTTGAAATCCTGTATCCTCACTATAAGGCTGGGCGGGATTACCGTTCACAAGCGTATGCCCCATATAAAGCCATGTATTATATTCATGCGGAAACCTAGCCATTGTTTTCAGGGCCCGAATCGGCCAATAATTCCGTTCATCCTTAAACGCCTCATCCGACAGCTTCCAGGTAGGAGGGAGACAAATCATTATTTCAGCATATTGATATTCTTCTGCACCTTCTGGCACCGTCATCGGTAATTCGCTCATTCCAGAAGTAATTAAAGTATAGAAGTTCCGCTCAGGCGTCGGATCAAGAATTAGAATATCTATCGACAGAACACCTGAAATAATTTCTTTAAAAACATTATCAATAACACCTATGTATTTTTCAATATGATTACATATTTTCTCATTAGACTGAGCAGAATGCATTCATAATTCCCTCCCTTATATATGTTTATCGGTATAAACAAAGGAGAGTTTATTGCTAATTTACAGAATTTCTTCTCCACTACCATGGATCTCACAAAAATCTTTATGAACACTACTAATTAATGCCGAATAACCTTGCCCCTGATCTAAAAGATGTTCCAAAAGGAACTTACTTATAAGCTCATTTAAGCAAGTATGAATTTCACAGGTTCTTTGTTTTAAAGTCTCTCCTTCCTCATAAAGAGGCAGATCGCTAAATGACATATGTGTAGCATTTCGTATTTTCAGAAAAGATTTATATCCGTTCCAATTCTGAAAAAGCGCCTCTTGTCCTTTGATGAAATCATTTGCCAGTTTCTCCTGTAATATATTACTTAAGGATTCTAAGGTCGAGGCCTTTTGCCTTAATACAAGAAGCGGCACAGTATTGTTCTTCTCTTCATTCTCAATATATAAGTGCATGCTTGCATCTAATAAAATAGCAGCTTTAATTCTATCGTCTTCCATAGTTAAATCTAATGCAGTAGCACCGCCGATGGAATGGCCGATAATACCAATCTTATTCATATCAAATAAGCCCTTCACATCTTTATCCATAGAATTAAGCGTGGACAGGTGATCCAGAACGTATTGAATATCTTTTTTTCGAATGGAGATTAAGTTATGTAAATCGGTATAATCCGCAGCTTTTATTTGCCTTATGGCTTCGGATTGATTAATAAATTCTCCACTAGGGCAAACAGTAAACATAGCTTCGTACGCAGCACTGACCGTTACCACTATGAAACCTTGCTTGGCCAACGCTTCTATATTATAAATATACATATCTCTATCTAAACCTAATGCAGGTGAATAGATGATGACTGGATAGGAGCGTTTGGATTTGCTTTGAAAGGTTCGATCGCTGATTGAGGTTGATAATGTATTTATGATTTCCATATTCATGCCAATATCTTGTAGAAGCTCTCTCGCCTGTTGTTCACAGGGCCCGAAAAGCTCCATATACTTCATTGCAGATGCGTTTTTATTTAATACACCCTCTGTATCCGGATAATAAATACTTATAACTATTTTCCTTCCCTCTGACTCTTCTTGGAACGTTTCCGTGCGTGTGTAATCCTTCAATAATTCAACTTTTCGAAAAACTCCCATTGCTCCACCCCATTCTTCCTAATATTCTATATTTTAATTGATTTTCCCATTTACTGAAATGCAATCTCCTTAATGTCCATAATAATGTCGATTACAATGAATGGAATGAAGCTGTATGAACGGTTATAATACCTAAGTGCATAAGAAATCTCTAAAAACTTCAGGGATGTGGAAAATTTAATGGTGAATAATTCAGCATATACACTTTATTTACGTGAGGATTGGAAAAAACTAAGCGATTTCACCGCTATCCAATTATCAGAAGAAGAACTTATGGAAGTCCAAAGTATTAATGAAAAAATCTCCAGCGAGGATGTTAACGAGGTCTATCTTCCTCTGTCCAATCTGCTAAATCTGCAACTTCTATCTGCTCATAAATTTAATGAATCTATAAATCACTTTCTGAACAATGATGTAAAAAAAGGTCCATTTATCATAGGCATCGCGGGAAGTGTCGCTGTTGGCAAAAGCACTACGGCCAGACTCCTACAAAAACTTCTCTCACAATTACCTTCCCATCCAAAGGTGGATTTAGTTACGACTGATGGGTTTCTACATCCCAACGCAGAGCTGGAAAAGCGCGGTATAATGACGAAAAAGGGCTTTCCTGAAAGCTACGACACGCGTAGTTTAATTTCTTTTTTAACGGATGTGAAGTCTGGGGTGCCGCGGGTCCAAAGCCCTGTATACTCTCACTTAACTTATGATATTGTGCCAGATGAATATATTACGATTGAGAATCCGGATATTCTAATTGTTGAGGGCTTAAATGTTCTTCAGACTGCGATTACAAATAATCATAATATGCCTAACTATTTTGTATCTGATTTTTTTGATTTTTCTATTTATGTGGATGCTGATGTAAACGATATCGAGACATGGTACATTGATCGGTTTATTAAGCTCAGAGATACTGCCTTCCAAGATGAACAATCTTATTTCAAAAAATATGCACAGCTGTCTCTAGAGGAATCTATTGAAATCTCAAAGCGGATCTGGAAAGAAATAAACTACGTTAATTTGCAGCAAAATATTCTGCCCACCCGAAATCGTGCGGATCTTATAATGCATAAGGACAACAATCATCACGTAGATCGAATTAAGCTGCGAAAATAAAGATTGAAGTCCTTAGCCGACCAAGTTGCTGAGATTCAGCACTTGGTTTTTTTGGTGCTCACATCAAATTGGGTGAATATTCTGGGTTTAATGTCTCTGTCCTCTGATCAAGGCGAACGTATACTGTGGTACATTCGTACACAAACGTGAAGAGAGGATAAATCAAATGATCGATATCGCCTTGGCTTTTCAAGATAAGGATGGGAAATATGCTGAACATGCCGGAGTCGTTCTAGCGTCAATTTTTCATCATACGAGTTCCCCAATTCATATTCATATTTTACATGATGTTTCTTTAAGTGAAACTAATAAGCGCAGGCTTAGCGCATTAACTACAAAACATAATCATACCCTTAGCTTTTATTCAATCACTATGCCTGATGATCTAACTCAGGTGCTAGCCAATGTTAACTCCATTAATGTATGGACGCAGGCATGTATGTATCGATTGCTTCTTCCTGCACTAATACCCGTGGACAAAATCATCTATCTGGACTGCGATGTATTAGTGAATATGGACATTACTGAATTATGGCAGGTTGAATTGAATGACAAGTATTTGGCCGCAATTTGGGACCAGGGGATTAGAGAGGTTGCTCATATTGTGAGCGCTAAGGGATTAAATCCTGATCTTTATTTTAATTCCGGAGTGATTTTATTTTCTTTGCATAATATCCGCCAGAATACCAACTGGTACGAAGAAATGCTAACCTTCCTACGTACCTTTCCTGATGTCACCATGCCAGATCAGGATGTTCTGAATGCGGTTTTTGGTGGGAATTACCTCCCCCTAGATATCCGTTTTAATTCGTTCAACACAAACATTCCGGACCATGATTTCACTAACAAAATCATCCATTTTGCCGGAGATGATAAATGCTGGAATAAAGATTCCGCGGGTTCATCCCTATATCAGCAATTCCTAAAGCTAACCCCTTGGAGAATCACCAGAGCCAAAATCAGACGAAGAAAACGGAAAAGCAGCCCTTTAAAACCACACCTCACCCGAAAAAGAAACAAGCAGAAAATAAAAATTGTTCAGTTGAACTTAACCCCTATTCTTTTATCCGATTTAAAACAAATTAGACCGATTAGAAAAAGCCCCATTTGATATGGGGCGGCATTTCTTTAGTTCACTTTCGTAAAAAACCATTTCTGAGCATCACTCCCGTTATCCGTCCACTGCTGGACAGCTGCGCCATCGGCTGTTGATGCTCCGGATACATCCATGGCTAATCCGCTCACTTTTGAAATAAGCTTATAATAGCCCCCTCCAACATCAATAATGCTCCATCGCTGAGCGTTGGTACCATTGTCATCCCACTGCTGCAGCTGTACACCGCTCGCGGTCGATGAGTTCGGCACATCCAACACTTTTCCACTATGCACTGCCGTAAGCTTGTAATAACCGTCGCCTGTACTCTCCACTTTAAATTTCTGATTATTGGCAGTGTAATTGGTCCATTGCTGCATTTTCGCCCCGCTTGCTGTGGATACATCCACTACGTCCAGAACCTTACCACTAGCCTTGTCAGCTAAAGTGTAAATTCCACCACTAACAATGCTTGAGGTAGGCGCAGCCTGATACACACGTACGTAATCAACCAGCATTTGAGCTGGGAAAGCAGTTGAAGCATTTGGACTTCCCGGCCAATTTCCACCCACGGCAAGGTTTAGCAGGATGAAGAAAGGTTTCTGGAACTCCTCCGTATTTCCGGTTCCGTTCTCAATATAAAAAGCATTAAACGGGTTGCCGTCTACAAACCATCTTATATAATTCGCATCCCATTCCACGCTGTACACATGGTACTGTGAGAAATCGAGGTTACTAGATACCTGACCGTACTCGGCATGCCCATTGGCATCCCAATGTACCGTCCCGTTAACAAAAGCATTATTGTTCACACGCTCCATAATGTCCGTTTCCCCAGATTTCGGCCAACCCACTGAATCAATATTCGCCCCAAGCATCCAAAATGCTGGCCAGAGTCCCTGTCCTGAAGGTAATTTGATTCTAGCTTCGATTTTTCCGTAGGTGAAGCTTTTGAGTCCCTGTGTTTTGATCCGTGCAGAGGTATAATTCATCCCCCCATACGACTCCTTTTGTGCAGTAATCACTAAATTCCCACCCGTTACCTGCAGGTTCTGCGGACGACTGGTATAATACTGAAGCTCATTGTTTCCCCAACCTCCGCTACCCGTACCTATTTCCGCCGACCAATTATTAGTGTTCAGAGAATTCCCATCAAATTCATCACTCCATGCCAGATTCCAGCTTGATGCCGCGCTTGAACTCCCTGTAGGTACCCAAGCAATTAATAGGGTGAACAGCAGAAATAGACTTAACATTTTTCCTTTTCGTAACATCGTCTTTTCCTCCTACTGATTTCATTGCGCGGCGCGCTCGCACATTTGAAACCGGTTTCGAATAATGGATAAAACAAAACGTTATCCCATAAACAGCTATAACAGCCAGAGTCAGGTTAACGCCTCGCTTCATTTGATGTGTACGTCTTTTCTAAACGCAATATGCCAACATTTCGATTAAAGGGACCATTTTCCATAGTTCTGCATGCTTAATGTCCAGGTTTTCTCTGCGTATTTTACCGTCGCCATACTCTCTGAGAGCGTCCATGCGATACCAACATACTGGTCCTTTTGATCGTCAAGGAATGATTTCCAATGTTGTCCCCCGTCTATCGTTATATATAACAATGTATGTTCATTTTCAGCGGGCCGAGTAATTAAGATTCCTTGATCCTTCGTAAGAAAGAGGGGAGGATAAGCATAGATTTGCGAGTTTACTAACTCATCCGGCACTGTGACTGTCTGTTCACTCCAGGTAACTCCACCATCCATTGTTTTATATAAACCAACTTTTCCCTGCCAAGGCGCATTCGTTGTAATCCAGCCTTCTTTTTCGTTAACAAAAGTAAGTCCCGATTTCACCCCGCTAGGAAGAGTACTTCCTGCTTGTAAGCTATCCCCCATCTCCTTCCAAGTCTCTCCCCCATCACTAGTTGTATAAAGCTCCATATCTTCACGTGACATTCCTTGAAAATGATAGACTGCTTTCCAACCTATATTTTTGTTGAGGAACACAGTATCTTCTCTGCGGTTATCTGAAGAATCAGTATCAGAATTCAAATTTGTATTTGGATTAGGATTAGGAGAAGGAGAAGGAGAAGTTTCCTGATTAGAAGTTGGATGAGGGATTGGAGTGGAATTGGAACAACCAGATGCTATCACTGCAGCAATTAGTAGTATTGAAACTAGATATTTCATCTTGTTACCACACCTTCTGTTATTTTTCTGAAAAAGTATAGTGGTGCTGTACATATAGCTTGGTCCGCAAACGTATTCAGTAAATGAAATTTTATCCTAAAATATCTGAAAAGTATTTACAGTTTCTTTATATAATCCAGCAACACCAAGGCCTATCGGACCGAGGAGACGTTATTGGTTCATTTTCAAGAGAATTCTTCTGTTAACGGACTGAGATGCAACTATTTGGCTAATCCTCCTACTTTTATAGGCAATAAACAGACAATAAGTGCTATACGGTCCGCGAGTTCGGTAAATGGAGCTAAAAAGCAAAGATAAGCGCTATACAGTCCGAAGATAATGTGAACGAAACCTTCAAGCAGCAGGTTATCAGCTTAAAGCTATCAGCTCAAAGTAGATATGAATGAATTCATCAAGCAAGGATCTACTCTTTGAATGTCAAAAGAAAAAGAAACGGCATTTCTGCCGTTTCTTTGGGTTATGGATGGTCAGGGCTCAGAGCCTGTTTTACTCCAATCCATGTTCTCTGCGGATGTTATACATACCCTGAACAAGCAGCTCAGATGGATCCCGGTTCAATTGCAAATGGGTCAGCAACAGATGAAGCGGGAATGCACATACGTTATTCCCATCGGTGATCGCTGGAAATCCAGCCTCGAAGACTGGTCCCAATTTCTCGTTCCAAGCTAGCCCGACATGCACTTTTTCTGGAGCAAATTCTTGGGTAATTTCCTCAATACAAAGCGGAACTAACACATTGTCAATGATCCCTTTTGCTTCTTCTTCACTTGCTGGTGGTTTTGGAAGTGTTTTGCCTCCCTCAATTTTCATCAGCTCAACGAAGAATGAGGCCATCCATGCTGCCGGATCCTTACCCGACTGGAATCTTGCAATTAACTCGCGCAGAAAAAATCCGCAGGAATACACCTGATCTAATTCAGTTTTCACGTGAAAAACAAAAACAGGACCGTAGGCTTCCATGTTCAATACTTGTCCTTCAACATCTTTAAAGTGTACTCTCAATGCTACAAGGCCGTTATGGTGAACAGCCTTTAGCAGCTGTGCCATATCCTCTTCAGACATTTCTGTATTATCATTTACTTCCTCATTCTCATTTGTTATTTCATTTTCATTAGTCGTCTCATTGTTCATTTTATAATTCCCTCCCATACCTATCATACCATCTAGCGAATTGAACGAACACTTTATAATAGAACAATTTCTACCAGATTGCAGAGAAAACAAAAAAACGGCAGCTTTGCCGTTTCTCTGTTCGTCTCGCTGGAGCTCAATAGCTAGATCATATCCCTTACTTTCTTCACTATTTTACCAGTTAATTGATTAATATCCCCCTCATTTAACTTATAAGCTGAGGTATCTTTACGTGCAGGTTTGTGATCTGCCGATATCAGATCAGCGATATGCTGCTCGATGAATACAACAGGATCTGCTCCAGTTCTTTTTCTGAGCTCCCCTGGCACCTTCGGATTTGGACCGTCAGCTCCGCCACTGATTGAAAGGTAACCATACTTTTGCGGATTTTTCTTCAAATCCTTTAAATAGGCACGGAGCGGTGTGGCCACTTTCCCCATCCAAACCGGTCCAAAAAATAGGATAATATCATATTTTCCTATTTGCTCAGGCTTCGGTTGAACCAACGGTATCCTGTCAAAAATCATATCGAAGGTAATCCTACCGAGTGTTCGGGGTTTGGCTTCCGAGATTCGGATATGTTCAGCCGACAACGCATTCGCCACACTCCTTGCTAATGCTTCATTATTACCTGTGAATGAATACGAAATGACTGCAATGTTCATATAAATTCTCCTTAAAATGAATTATTTCGTCTCCGCCTGCTGTAGGGCATTTTCGAGTGCCTTAAGATGTGTTTTAGAGGTAAGCGTTGCACCGCTGATAACATCCACCTGAAGAGACTGCGATTCAATCACATGACTAAACAAATCACCAATGCCTAGACCATCCTTCAGTTCAGCAGGGTTCCCTGTTTTGTCCAAGGCACCTTTGAGTATTTTGATATCTGTCAGCCGTTCAGCAGATATTATTGCCCTCACCTTGGTATCTCTGGAATGATCTTTGATGCCAATGTATTCCCCCACATAGGTACCCTCCCGCAGATTCTGTATATCTATGACGTTGATAGTAAGCTGCTGAACCTCATGCCTTCCCGGAGCAGTCAAGAGAATACCACCTATCCAACCTATGACTGTAATCACGCATAGAATGCTGAGAACAATAATCCATTTATTAAATTTTCGCTTTTTTCCTCTTCTCTTACTCACCTGCTTGCCTCCTTCCTTTGGATTTCAATTTCGAATGAATATTTAATTATTCATTCATTTTACAAGAAAAAAAAACTGCACCATAAGTGTATTAGGGGCAGTCTGTCAAACCCTTCATGATTAGTTCCAGCATATTGTCCAGAAGTTGTGGAAAGTGCTCCAGCCCGATTTCTTCCTTGTGGGTTTCCACATTAATCATAGCGGCGAAAATCATCATAATCATTTTACTATCCATATCGCTGCGCATTTTACCATCGGCTTGCCACTGCTTAATGATTTCATGGAAGCTATCATACAAGAAGTCGTTTACCTGAATGTTGGTTTCTTCCCGGTACAACTGTTCGATTTTTGCGAAAACACTTTTGTTATACCATTCCTTAAGAATGGGGTTGGCTATCATACCTTCCAAATTAAGCGCCATCATCTGCCGTATTACTGCCAGTGGGCTTTGGCTCATATCGAGCGATTGCATACAGCTTTTTTTGAGCTTTTCATTTTCCTCTAAAAAAATATCCATAAAAAGCTTTTCCTTAGAGGGATAATAGTTGTAAAAACTTCCTACAGCTATTCCAGCCATTTTGGTAATGCCAGAAACATTAGTATCTTTAAAGCCTTTATTGCTAAATAGCTCTTTCGCGCATTCGTATATCTTTGTTTTTTTGTCTTCCACTTTTCGTCTCTCCGTGAATGAATAATTATTTTTTCATTCATATCATAGTGTTAACAGCTTGGTATGTCAATGCAAAAATAGATCACCAAAAGCATTAACATCTATAGCATCACCCAAATTAGGTTGGAGTGCCCTCTTATTACGCAAGAATTAGAAAAATTCTGTATATTCATTCTAATCTTTGCCAAAATGCTTAATTACAACATTATTAAAAATCGCGGTGCCACCTTCAGAAAACAAGGTAATGCCTTGATCATTTATTTCCGGGAAGATTTCATTAGAAAATACAATTTCACCATCATCTATAAAAACTTCAATACTTGTTCTATCCACAAGGATCTTCAGATGCACTTTTTTCTTGTTCACATCAAAGGGGGCCTTGCTTTCAAGATATCTGTCACTCTCATCAGGTTGTCCAGTGAAGGCTCTGTTAACATAAGAATATTGTCCTTCAACAAACACTCCTACGTCCACATGGCGCGTCTTATCTGCGGATTCACGAAGTCTTAAGCCTACATTGGTACTCTCTGACCAAGATAGATCTGCATCGAGCTGGTAATTTTCGCCTGTGATATCAAGTGTTGACGAGCCGTTCACTTTTATTTGTTGCAAGGAATCCGTTGAAGTTACCATTTGATCTAATGCTTCGATGGGCTGTGATACTAACTGATACGACTGCTCTTCATCTCGTTTTAATTTTATTTGACGTACGATTGAATCCATTCCGTTAAAACCTTCGTTAAGATTGGGGGTAACATGAGGGTAATCCCAATTATTCATCCAGGCCAAAGCATATCGATGATTGTATTGATCCTTGTCCTTTCCCTCTTCAAAAGTCACAGCACCATACCAATCAAATCCATAATCTAGCCACTGTGGTTCATGATAATCCGTGATAAATTCATTCCCATTAAAATCTCCAGTCCAGTAGGCATACGTGTTGGGTTTACCTATCGACTTACCATTTGCACTGACCCCAAGAACCCATCTATAAGTGCCATCATTCGCCCGCATCATATAGAAGTCAGGACACTCCACAATTCCGATATTTTCTGTTTCGAAGCCGCTTGTGTAGTGCCAATCCTTTAAATTGTCAGACTCGTAAAAGCCCACTTTCGTACCTTCGGCTAGTGTCATCACCCATTTATGAGAATGTTGATCCCATATTACCTTCGGGTCTCTGAAATCTTCTGTGCCCGGATTTGGCAAAATAGGATCATCACTATAAGATTTAAACGTCAGCCCACGATCCGTACTGAACCATAAATATTGTTCTTGCTTCCCCGCCTCTGCAGAGGGCTGTGTTAAAATCGCCACAATTGCCCCTTCGCCAAAACCTGCTGTATTGCTATCGTCAACAACAACAGATCCTGACCAGGGATCACCATTGGGTGTTGTATATTTTGGAATCGCAACGCCTTCATCTGTCCAGCTCACCAAATCCGTTGATGTGGCATGTCTCCATTCTGTACCATTTCCATCCGGGTAATCAGCATTATAGAGATAATAGTAATGATATTTACCATCAAAATAAATGGGCTTCTGCGGATCGTTTTTCCAATGCTCAGGTACAGTGAAATGATAGCTAGCCCGAGTGGTAGGTTTATGATCAGGAACGTCGGTCCCCGGCTTATTCTTCTCTCCAGCGCCATAAGTTACTAATACTATTGTCACAATACAAATTAAACAAAGGATTAATATAGTGATTCCTATCATTTTTTTCTTATTCAAAATATACCTCGCTTTTTTCACATTGCTAATCTTAGCTTATAAAAAGAAAAGTAAACGCCAACTACATTGGCATTTACTTTGTAAATAATTAATACGGTTTGTTACCTTTAAGTGTCAATTGCCCTTGTTCCAAAATGCTGTTCGGTACAACTGAAGTCTTGGAGCCTTTAATATTCAGCACAAAGCTTGGGGCAAAAGTGGAATGATGATCCCCAAAGTAACCTCTATTCGTCATGTAACTTGTGATGACTACATTATTCCCTTTCACTTGCGGAATCGCAAAGTGAGCATAAGTCCAGGTAATATCATAAGGATTAAGATCTTGATGGAGGACAAGTCCTGTACCATTTAATGGTTTATACGGTCCGTTTAAAGAATTAGATACGTACCCGAGCATGTAGATGTCTTCATCATCAATGCCATCAATGAACATTTTAGAACCTCTTGAGCTTGTGAACAGATACCACTTGCCATTCAATTTAAATATGTTCGCACGTTCAATTTCATCTGTCACGGTATTGGAGGCAAGTAGCGGCTTCATTTCTTTTTTGAATGTATAATCATTATTTAATTCAATGATACCGAGCGCACCATTCGCGGTTTCCGCAGATGTTTTGTAAGCACTGCTTAGTAATTTCTTTTTCTCCGCTTGGAAGAAGGCATTGCTATTACCATAATAAGCTTTGTTAAAGAGAGATTCTTCACCCTGGTAACCCGTAGTTGTCCCTGTATTTGCTTCAAACACAAGATACTTGTGGCCTTTATCCTCCACATAGTGAGGATCTCTTAAGGTATGATTATCGTCGTAATCGCCTTTGCTGAAACCGGTGATATCAAGACTTTGATAAATTTCACCTTGATTACCATCATAGATGGATTTCATATCTTCTACGCCATCAATCTTAAGGGTATCCCCATCCGGGGCAGAGACATTAATTTGAGCTGTAGTTAAAGTTTGTTTCCCGTAAAATCCGCGATCTGGATCCCAAGGATGACGATTGGTGTAGAACAAGCGAACTTTGCCATCAGATGTCATGGTTGCTGAACCGGACCATTCTTCGGCTTGATTGTTTAAAACATAATCATCAGGTACAAGTTTGTCACTATCCTTAAACACCCGGCCGGCATTCTTCCAGCTGCTGATAGAGTTGTCTCCTTCTTTCTTATAGAACAAATAAATAAATGTGTCTGATCCATTATTAGGGTCGCCCGCCAGACCAAAAACAATTTGATACCCCTTATAACTTGCTGCAGTTCCATCTGCATTTTGCAGCGGCCAAGTATCCCAAACATCCATTTCAATTTTGTTTCCATTCTCATCGAACTTAACGGCTGCAGGAATGTTCTTAATCGTTGAAGCATCAAATTTTGGGACTTGGAATTGATTACTATTTTGTTGTTTGGGTAATTTCAACATGTCAGCGCGAGTGATATGAGAGAAACCGTAGTCATTGTACTCCGGCTTGTTCGGCTTGTTATTTCCTTTCGCAAAGGTTTGAGTAGCTCCACCTAACATTAAAGCAGCTGTAAAGGTTAGGATTGTTGTTTGTTTAATCATTTTCTTGAAATTCATCATCTAACTCCTCTTATACTTTAAATTTGGGTTTCGGTCTTCCTTTGTGCTGTTCCCCTTTTAAATTCTAATGAAGAGTAGACGTTATGAGTATGTCGTGAATTGATGCATTTACAGGGTTATATTGATTTGGTTTTATTACTTCACATGGCTATCCCACGATTTTTGAAGCTCTTGAAGCAATTGATCCCGATTGATTTGCTCTCCTACATAAGCTTGCATAAGATAGCCAAACTCCTCTCTTGCTCTGGGAGGGAATTTGAACCAATTCCAAGATAATGTTTTCTGCTCATCGACGTATCGCATAAGATCTTTTACAAGCGCTCCCGAACGGTCCGTCTCTATATTTTTAAAAGCTGAAATAAAATGAAAGCGATCCTTCATGAACTTTTTCCCTGTTTCCGAGGAAACCATCCAGTTCAAAAACTTTTTGGCTTCCTTCTTCTTTTCTGGCGAAGATTCTTTATTAACAGCCCAATTATTAGATATCCCTACTGGCAACGCATTGTTTTCGGCACCATCATTAATAGGCATGGGTAAAAAACCGATATTCATATTCGGCGATATTTGATCAATTTTAGACTGAACCCAATTCCCTTGTTTAAGAATCGCCGTTCTCCCTGTTGCAAATAACTCAACTTCCGAATTATAATCTGTTGTCAAAAAATTTTCGTTACCATATTGTACGGTCAAATCCAGCATCCGAATGACATCTTTAACTTCCTTATTCTCTCGAAAAGATTGTGTTCCGTTGTTTAACCCTTGAATAAAAGCATCCGGCTCCTCCTGTTGGGCAATAGCAATATTCAACAGGAGTACAAAAAACCAATGATCTGAATACCCAACAGAAAAAGGAGTCACACCTATAGCCTTCAGCTTTTTCGCCGCCTCTTTTAATTCCGTAAACGTTGTTGGGAGAGGATCAACCCCAGCCTTTGCGAATAAATCCTTATTATAAATAAAACCGTAGCCTTCAAAATTGATCGGCATCCCGTATATTTTCCCGTCCATCTTCATCGGTTCTAGCGCCTCGTCATAAGCCTGTTCCACCCAGGGTTGATCCGATAAATCTTCAAGATATCTACTCCATGCCCTCGCTTCTTCATAACCGCCATTTGGAAAAATATCCGGACCAACATTGGCCGCAAACCTCGCCTTTAGCTCATCAAGGTAGTTAGCTCCTCCGCCAAAGGTTAGAATTTCTACGTTAATATTCGGGTTTTCCTTTTCATATTCCTTAACCATCTGCTCGAATTCTATAGAAATTTCCACTTTAGGATTCAGTACCTCCAAAGTGACTGTCTTATCCGCTACCTTCAAATCCGCTTCCTTCAGTAGACGTGTATGCGCACCACATGAAGAAAGCGTTAGCGTAATCAACCCCACGATAATCATTTGAACCCTTTTTATTTTCATAATTCCCCCAGATGCATTCAACAATGAACTTATGTATTGGCTATCCTGACTTCCGCGTCTATTTCTCTTGCTCCCTGTGAATTACGATATTCAGCAGGCGTCATACCGACGTTTTTTTTGAACAGCTTAGAGAAATAAATCTCATCTTGATACCCTAGCTTTAAGGCAATCGAGTACATCTTTTCATCCGATTCCAGTAACCACTGTTTCGCTTGATTTATTCGTAAATGAATGACGTAGTTAGTAAGAGTCATCCCTACTTCTTGCTTAAATCTCCGCGAGATATGTTCTCGGCTCAGAAAAAAACGGGTGGATAATTTGTCCAAACTTAACTCTTCCATATAATGCTCATCAACAAATGCGACAATATCATTCATACGCCTAACATCATCTAAATCCGCCAAACGATGGATTGCTCTAAAATTTTGTTCAGCCATAGACCTTTGTGCAGATTGAAAAGATAACGATATCTCTGCAAGCGATTGGATGGAAGGGCCGCTAACCAAACGAACAGGTATATCAAAATGCTGGGTAATCCATTCCTCTATCGGGAAAAACTGTCCATGAAGGGACAGAATCACACAGACATTAGGATCATTTTGAAGCGTAAATGCATTTCCCCACTCCCGTGTAGCCAGTTCTTCGGTCAAAAGCTGAATGTATGGCTCCGAATAGTGAGATTGGTAAAAATACATCATAGTAAAGTCGTATATGTCTGCCTGTGGGAGAGCCGAGGCAATTTCGCCTGCATCAAAAGCTTCACCGTTACAAGCAGCAGTAATCTCCCTGTTTAAGCGAAACATTTTTACCTCTTCATAAAATCCGGACTCCATATTGCGACGGTCTCCCTCTTCTTGTTCCCAGGCTCTCAACGCCCCTTCTATAGTTTCATTCAGCATTTTCTCTTCAATTGGCTTCATCAAATAATCAAAGCATCCCAGCTTAAACGCTTTACGCATGAAACAATAATCGTCAAACCCTGAAATCATAATCACTTTTCCCGGATAGTCTTTAGCAGCCAACCACTCGATTAACTCCATCCCGCTATTTTTGGGCATTTTGACATCTGTCATTATGATCTCTGGAGATTTCTGCTCAATCAACGCCTTAGCCTCGAGCCCATTTCTGGCTTCCAGCACTTCGGTAATCCCGTATTGTTCCCACCGTCCCAAAAAACGGATGATTTTTCTAACATTAGACTCATCATCTACAATAAGAGCTTTCATAAACGTTACTTCTCCTTTAGGTAGAGTGGAATTACTAGCCGTACAGTGAACCCTTGTCCCTGCATCGAATCTAGTTTGATTCCCGCTGTGTGATCGAAATGAAGAACCAAGCGATCATGAATGTTTTTTAACCCGATATGTGCAAAAGAAGGATTGCCTTCTTTAACCGGTGTGTAGAGATTATTTTTTAATGCCTCAAGTTCATCATCCGTCACGCTGTTTCCGTTATTTTCTACGACTAGATTCAAATATTCACCTTGTATTTCACCATAAATATGGATGTAAGCTTGTTCATAGCCCTCGTCATAACAGTGCTTAAAAAAGTTCTCAACGAGCGGCTGCAGGATCATACTAGGAACCGGAATATCAAAAATATCTTTAGGTATATCAATGGAATAGCTAAAATCAGTCTGAAAACGTTCCGCTTGAAGATTCAAATAAGCCTGTACATAATCCACTTCGCTTTGAACCGTCGCCTTCTGATCCACACGAATCGAGTACCGCATCATTTTGGATAAAGAGGTAATCAGTTGATATACTTTTGGAGATTCAGAGAGTAGGGCAACAGCTGCAATGGATTGTAAAGAATTAAATAAAAAGTGCGGATTGATCTGCGACTTTAGCGCCCTATGCTGATTTTTCCTGTTCTCTATCTCAAGCTTATACTCCCGGTCAATGTGACGGTTGATCCGATTCATCATCTCCTTGATGTGTCTTTCTAGAATACCGATTTCGTCCTCCCGCATATCGTCGAATGGGGCATTCATATTCCTCCCCTCGATACGCTGGACTTTTTGACTAAGCAATTTTATCGGCCGTGTAAATCCATATGAAATGATTGTTATCATTATCAAGCCCAGTCCACCTACAACCACACCTACAATGATGTTTGTATAGGCGGTTTTCCTTACATCTTCAAATAAAAAAGAGCTCGGGGTTACCTTAGCAAAATGCCACTCTTTTATCGGTTCCTGCAATGTTCTAGTAAACACAATATCTCCTTCTGGAGATTTAGTATCTGCCTGTGCCGGACTTATTTTCCTTTGCAGTTCATCGGGAACGGTTTTGCCTATCCATGTTTCATCACTGGCGTAAATGACATGATCCTCCGCATCGGAAAGCCACACGCTCTCTTTATTTTTCTGTAGAAAATGATTAGCGATATGAGCAATCTTGTCCAAATCAATATCTATAGTGATGACGCCCAGAAATTCCTGCGTTAGGACATCCACGATTTTGTGATGAACCGTCAAAACCAACGTTTTATCCGAAGGAGGCATAATGGAGGTATCGTTATAGTTCTCAATCAGATGCGGAGCTTCAATAAGATAATTGCTATTAGAGCTCATCAGCTTCTGAATGGAAGCTTGCTGTAATAAATCCGGATTCCTTTTACGGGAACTTAACATGGCATTATAAACTGTAAATGAGCTTTTCCCTTCGTTTATGAATAAACGAATCTGACGAATTTCACTCCTCATGAGATAGAAGTTAGTCATACCCTTATTAATTTCAAGCTGCTTAAAATAAAAATCTTCTTCTAACCCTTCTTCAAACACCCTGAATAAGTCTGGATTTCGGTATAAAATATATGGAAGATTAATGATTTCATCAAAATATTGCTCTAGATCGGCTGACGCCTGCTGAATTTGCTCTTGGCTGTTCTCAAGTTCATGTCGTTCCACATTCTCTTTCGTCTGCCGATAGATCAACAACACGGATAAAAAATACGGTAGAATTATAAACACAAGCAGCAAGAATAATAAGCGCTTATGAATGCTTTTCAAATAAATACTCCTCTGTAAAAATTTCGGTTTTCAGCAAAAAATCTAATATCAGGTTTTATATTTTCACAAATATCCAACACAAAATCAAAATACTTGTTGCTGAGCAACAAGTATTTTTGCCGGATCCATATATGACAAACGCCAATCGTTTATTACCCAGATTATATCCATATGAAACAACCGTTAAGAAATTTCCGCAAATTAATCAGCTATTTGAAGATTGAAATAATTCCCTGCACAATGGGCTTCCAAAGATGTGGATATTCTTGCTGAATTAACTGTCTTACCTCCTCCCCCTTGATGTCGTTGAAATTATTATCTTGAGTAATAAAGGTATAAGCACCTTTTACGGTATCCCCTATAGCTATATGCCCGCTTGCATATCCACCCATTGCAATATGGGAAGCGATAGAGAGACCACCCAAGGAGAACATACCTACAGCTAAACCTCCAACAGCAAATATCCCCAATGCTATTCCACCAACGGCCATTGTACCCGCCGCAATGCCCCCAACGGCTAACAAAAGCCCTAGAGCCAGACCTGCAAAGCTGATGAGTCCTAAAGCAAGCGCACCTAAACATAATCCGCCCAAAGCAACAATACCAATGGACACAGCACCAATCGCAACATTACCTATGGCAATAACCCCTTTGGCAACGTATAGCCCCCGTCCGATATGGATATGAACCAGAGGAATTCCAAAGCATGTTCTCTTACTTTTGTACTCATAATGAAACAAGGAATTCAGATCTACATATACGGGGCTTGCGACATGCTCTGCTTTGGTATCGCTTGAAGCATCCTTCACCAGATGATCCAAACTTACGTGAAATAATTCACTTAAACTAATCATCTTATCCATTTCGGGATAGGATTGACCTGATTCCCACTTAGACACGGCTTGCCGCGAAACACCAATCACCTCCGCCAAGTTCTCCTGGGACATTCCTCTCTGTTTCCTATAGCTTTGCAATTTATTTGCAAAGTCCATTCGCCATCACCTCATGCTCATCATATTATAACGTTCTGTAATTGACTACCTATCTACCCTTACATACTGTCAACCACTGGTTGCACAGCTGATTTTGCGGGCTTTTATCCTCATTAAACGTTCTTGATTCCCCATTCTCCCTATTTCCGGGCAAGATGATAGCGTATAATATACGATATAGAATATTCATCAGAGGAGACTATAAAACCATGAAATTGAGTATGAATTGGATTACGCTTCGGGTCCGCGATCTGGAGGCTTCCCTTCATTTTTATAACCGGATACTGGGGCTACCCATTGAGCGTAGATTTGAAAGCAGTGGAAAACAGATCGTCATGTTAGGTCTGGAGGGGCAACCCAAGATCGAGCTTATTCAGGGAAGTGACCCGGCTTTGAAACCGGAATGTGGCGTTTCTGTGGGTTTCGAAGTGGAGTCACTTGATGAAGCGATGGAGAGTTTAAAAAGCCAAGGTATCCCAGTAGCGCGCGGACCAATCGCCCCCAATCCCCACCTGCGGTTCTTTTATATCCTGGACCCGGACGGGTTTGAGGTGCAGTTAGCGGAGCATAACTAACGTTTATCAAGCGCGTTATTACCTCAAAAAGAAATAGACCGCCCTAACCAAAGGTAGCGGTCTATTCTGCCGTGTAAAACCTAACCCCCACTCTTAAAGCAAGGCTTTATTCAACAGCTTTAGTTGATCTTTTTTCAGTGAAAAAGTAAACCAAAGCCAATAGCGGCAGGATCACTCCGATGAGTGAGGCGAAGGTCCATCCCCCATAGGCATAAGCCCAACCACCCAAAGATGATCCAACGGCTCCACCCACGAAGAAAATCGCCATAAAGATCCCATTAAGACGCCCCCTCGCTTCACTACCCAATGAATAAATCACACGCTGTCCGAGTACAAGATTTCCGGATACGGCCATATCCAATGTAATCGCGGAAATAAAGAGCAGAATGAGAGCAAAAGTTGAGTGGCTATGGAAAAGATGAATTAGTAAAAAAGACAAGGTGGCAATGATCATGGCCAGCCCGGTTAACCATTTGCTCCAACCTTTATCTGCCAGTCTTCCAGCAATCGGTGCGGCTACAGCCCCACCAACACCTACTAAAGCAAACCATGCAATACCTTGCTGCGACATTCCAAAATCATCCGCCAACCGCAACGGAACCACCGTCCAAAAGAGACTAAAAGCTCCAAATAAACAAGCTTGATATAAGGCACGTCGGCGCAATATAGGCGTTTGTTTTAGAAGGGTGCCTAAAGAGACAATTAATTTACCATAGCTTACCGAAGGTGCAGGTTTACGTTCAGGAAGAAATCGCGACAGCAGAATGGCTAACAACGTGATCACGACCGCTGAAAAAATAAACACAGCTTGCCACCCCCAGATGCTGGTGATAAAGCTTGCCACTGGCCGGGCAAACATAATGCCTAGCAAGAGTCCACTCATAACATTACCAACCACACGGCCACGCTGCTCTTCAGACGCTAAATAGGTGGCATAAGGTACCAGGATTTGGGCTACCACTGAACCGGTTCCTATAAACAAAGATGCTGTCAGGAATAAAGGCGCATTAGCTGCGAAAGCAGCAACCAGCAATGCACCCACTGCAACCATTAACGTGATTATCGTGAGGCGCCGATTCTCCACAATGTCACTCAGCGGCACGATAAATAACAAACCTACAACATAACCGATTTGAGTTAAAGTGACGATCAAGCCTGCGGCTGTAGAAGAAAGTCCTGTCGAGACACTGATAGGTCCAACAAGGGTTTGAGCATAATAAAGATTGGCCACGATAAGCCCGCATGCAGCTGCTAACATAAACATCATCCAACTTGAAATGTGGTTCTCTTTCACCGCTTGTTCTTTTTGCATGTGAATCCTCCTCAGATTATCTTAATAATTTAAATACTGTACGTTCAGTTCACTAATTCATGTTTAAATAATATACTGAACGTATCGTTTTGTAAATAGGCGATGGTCATTTATTTTTTCAGGTTTTTTTAGTATACTGAACGTATAGTTTATATTTTGATTGGAAACAGATTAACGAAAGGGTGATTTCAGATGGAGAGTAAACGAGGGCGTCCGCGTAATGTTGAGACGGAGAAGTCTATTCTTTCCGCTTCCTATGATTTATTATTGGAAACTGGTTTTGGAGCAGTTACGGTGGAAAAAATAGCGGATCGTGCCAAGGTTAGCAAAGCTACGATATATAAATGGTGGCCTAACAAGGCTGCCGTGGTCATGGATGGATTCCTATCCTCCGCTGCGGACAGACTACCAGTACCTGACACAGGTTCAGTATTTGATGATATTCTCATGCATGCAACGAACTTATCCCGGTTCCTGATTAGTCGAGAGGGTAAAATCATTACGGAGATCATTGGCGAAGGACAGATGGATTCAGGCTTGGCGGAAGCTTATCGGACCCGATATTTCCAGCCTCGTCGGCTTGAGGCACGGCTGCTTATGGAACGGGGTGTTCAGCGCGGGGAATTGAAGGATAATCTCGATATTGAAGTAGTTACCGATCTTATTTACGGGCCGATATTCTACCGCTTGCTGGTGACCGGCCAACCCATAGACGATGCTTATGTGCAGCAGTTGGTGAGGTACGCTTTTCAAGGAATACGTAACTAACGGGAACGGTAATGGAAAAATAGACCGCCCTCTCTCACCAGAGATGCGGTCTATTTCTGCTCGTAGTACTATAAAAGGTCGGCCTGGCGGAAGGTTGAGATACAAAGGACCAAGGTGCTCTTATTTTCTCATTATGGGGCGTTTTCCCAAGCTATCGGACTCCTACGCACTTATCTAGTCTTTTCAAAACAAAATACTGCTACTGGAGAGGAAATAAGTGCGCTACGGTCCGATCACTCGACTAATTGCACCGAATAAAGAAAATAAGAGCCATACAGTCCGCAGGATCAAAAGTAGGTGATTCGAACGGAAATGAGGTCAGTTTCACTAATCACATCAGTTTCCAACGAAACCTTTCTGCTGCACAATGTCTCTCGTATCGTTCCATAATTTATTTTCCATTACCTTATCTCCTCCCGGTTGTACGGGTACAATGGGATTGCCTGTCCCAACGTTAAAATATCCCCCACTGCTCTCTTGATATTTAGGATCGGTCATTAAACGAATAATGATCTCAGCTCCTTTACGAGGATCGCCAATACGAAAGAAATTCAATAAGTGCTTAAGCATCGAAGAAAACCAAAGTTCACGCCCGAGGCCTGTAACGTTAAAACCCGGATTCAATGCATGAACGCTAATTCCCGTTTCCGCCCAGCGACGTGCAAGCTCACTGGTAAACATAATATTTAACAGTTTGGTTTTCCCATAAATCTCAGATGATCCTCTGGAAGTAAAAGAAGCTGTATTGAGCAAATCTTCTGGCAACTTTAGCACTCCATGCCGGCGTGAAGCTTCTGAAGCAACATTTATGATTTTTGCACTTCCTGCTGCTCTCAAAGAATGCTCTAAGGTATGTGTCAATAACCATGGTGCAAAATAGTTCACAGCCATCATTTCTGAGAATCCATCGGCAGTTATCCGCTGTTCAAACCCATGAAGCCCTGCGTTATTTATTAAAACGTCTATCTTCGGAAAAACATTAGATATTTCTTGTCCTAACCTAGTGACATCCTTCATTGAGGATAAGTCTCCGTAAAAAAAACTAATTTCGACTGCTGGTACGCTCTCCTTTATCATTTTTTCAGTTGCTTCCGAACGCGTATTACTCCTTGCAGTCAGAACAAGATGGGCACCTCGCTTAGCCATTTCAAGTGCAACGAGTTGTCCCAAACCGCTTGTAGCTCCAGTAATTACAATAATCGGCTTTGTCATCTTCAACATTCTCCTTTATATAAGGAATTCATAAGGGCCAATTTCATTTTGACAGCGTATTGTCCAAAACATATAATTGATATATATCAACTATATGACGATGATTGATATATGTCAACTACATAGATGTTTGATGACTTTAAAATACAAGGTTAGGTGGTTAAAACAATGAATACTGAACGTAAAGACACGTCGAGAGGACAATTAGAACTGAAGCTAGGTGGACAAATTAGTGCCCTTATTAGCGCTTCGCATGCCCTAAATGTCAGAACTGCTGCCGCTTTCGATTCATCTGTACAACCTGCTGCTTTCCATATAGTTCGTTGGCTGTACTCCTATGGTCCAACAAGTGCCTCTGTATTGGCAGAATCTACGGCTATGGATCGTAGTTCAGTCAGCCGTCTCATCAAGCAACTCGAGAATTTGGGTTATATCAAAAGGGAAGACTCCCCTAACGATCGTCGAGCTATACTTCTTACTCTCACTGATCTTGGACGGCAAAAAACCTTTGACGCGTTACAGGATAAGGAGTTCATATTTTATGAGCGCATAGCCCAATGGGATAATCAACAGCTTGAGACATTTATCGAAATGCTTCAGGAGTTTAATGGATTTAATGATAATTAATAAATGGGAACAAAAAAAGAAACAGCATCTTGCTGTTTCTTTAGATATGGATTGTCTTTAATTAGAGCCAACAATTGTCACTGATATTCATCTTCGGCATGTTCATTATTGCATTGCTCAACTACCTCAAAAAGAAATAGACCGCCCTCTCGCAAAGGAATGCGGTCTATTTCCTGACTAAACTTCCGAAGCCGCTTTTATCTACCCAAACTATACCACGATCAAAACCAAATAAAAAGTCACTCACTCCCCAAACAACAAAAAAACGGCATTTCTGCCGTTTCTTTAAGATGGACTCTCAGGGGCTCGAACCCTGGACAAATAGATTAAGAGTCTACTGCTCTACCAACTGAGCTAAGAGTCCATATGATGTTTGGTGGAGCCAAGGGGGATCGAACCCCTGACCTCATCGCTGCCAGCGATGCGCTCTCCCAGCTGAGCTATGGCCCCAAACTGAAATTTCAGATGTATGTAACCACACATTTTTTAATTTTAGTTTGGTCGTAATTGAGTTGTTCCGATAAACTCAAGCGTCGTAGGCGACTTCTATATAATATAAAAAATCGCCCTCTATGTCAACACTTTTTTTAAAATTCATTTTTCCACTCAAATTCCCCGCTGAGAACTTAGAGGAAACAAACCAGTAGAAGCACTCCTAGCAGACCCTAGGACTGGCTGTAACGCCCTAACTGGGCAAAACCCTATAATCCCTCTAATTCTCCCGTACTCTTGGACAGCAGCCCCTTGAGTTCCTTCATGAACATGTTAATATCCTTGAACTGGCGATATACGGACGCAAAACGAACGTAAGCCACTTCATCTACTGGGTAGAGCTGCTCCATTACGAATTCACCAATCTGTTGGCTTTCCACTTCAGCCACGGCGATGCCGCGCAAAGATTTCTCAACCTCGGACACGATCTTTTCTAGACGTTCCACAGAAACCGGCCGTTTCTCACAAGCACGGATGAGACCGCGGAGTATTTTATCACGACTGAATTCCTCACGGCTGCCGTCTTTTTTAATTACAATCAGTGGCGTCTCTTCAATCATTTCAAAAGTAGTGAAACGTTTGCTGCAACGCTCACATTCACGCCTACGACGGATTGACTTATTTTCATTCGCTGGTCGCGAGTCCAGCACTTTAGTATTTGTGTGATCACAGTAAGGGCATTTCATAAGCTTCATCACTTCCTAATACATAATGGTTTGGTCCCGGAACGTTATAAATCCGGCTTTTGAACGGCTTTTTTATTATTTCCAGAAATCACCGTTTTTTTCTTGTAATGATAATGGCAAGTCCGGCACATAATACAGTTACCAACAGAGGAGGTGAACAGCAATGAGCCAAAGCAACAACTCCAATAACCTTGTAGCTCCAAATTCCCGCGGTGCCTTGGAACAACTTAAATACGAAGTTGCCCAAGAACTAGGAATCACGCTTTCCCCAGATGGTTACCAAGGCAATAAAACTTCTTATGAAAATGGTTCGATCGGTGGTTACATCACTAAACGTCTTGTAACCCTGGCAGAACAACAACTGGCAGGTCAATACAAATAACCTGACCAACATAAGCTTTTTGAAGAAGTATTAAACGACCTACAAGTCGTTTAATACTTCTTTTTATACATAACGCGGCAGAAATTAAAATTCTTTGTAAATGTCCGTGTACTGATCATAGTAATAATTAACGCGCTGTACATAATGCCTGGTTTCACCAATGGGAATATCTTTAATGGTTGCATCTGTCCCATCCCAGATCCCTTCGTCCAACCAGCGTTGAACTTTTCCCGGCCCAGCATTATAAGCTGCGATAATTGCTGTACGTTTGCCTTCGAACTGACGGGATAAAGTTGAAAGATACCATGTACCCAGTTCAATATTAGCCGAAGGCTCATGCTTGAGTTCTTCCATAGATACGTTTGGAAGCTTGGCCTTTTCCAGCGCCCACTTCGCGGTATCCGGCATAAGCTGCATCAGCCCTAGTGCGCCTTTTTTGGATTCTCGTCCAGTTTTAAAGTTCGTTTCTACACGAATAATCGCGGTTACAAGAAACGGGTCTATCTCATAAGTGATGCTGTGCTTGCGAATCTCGTCTTTAAAATGGATGGGATAAAACCACGACATCCAGTTTGTACTCAGAAACAATATTGCCGTAAAACCAACAAATAGCAGAAGCAGTACTCTTTTTTTACGTAACCATTTCATGATAAACCCAGCCTGTCCCAAAAAACAGCAACCTGTTGCTCAGTGTACGCAAGATCGCCACTGTTGTCGATGATGTAGTCCGCTTTATTACGTTTCTGTTCAATATCCATCTGTGCATTCAATCGCGCTTCTGCTTCTTCTAAAGAGAGCCTATTACGTTCCATTAATCGAGCAATTTGCATTTCACGGGGAACGTAGACTACTACAATCTCATGGAACAGGGTCTCAAGCCCTGATTCAAAAAGAAGCGGAATATCCACAATAATAAGCCGCTTCGGCTCTTCCTGCTCCATGCTGTACATACGGTCTTTGATCTCCTGCCGGATGGCAGGATGCGTCAAATTGTTCAAGGTTTGCAGGGCCACCGGATCTTGAAAGACGATTTCACCTAATTTGGCCCTATTCAGTGTTCCATCCGGAAAAAGGATCTCTTTTCCGAATTGCTTAGCAGCAGCAGCCAACACTTCATGCCCGGGAAGCATAACTTCTCTGGCGATCACATCGGCATCAACCAGCCTCGCTCCCTTGTTCACAAGCAGTGCAGACACTGTGCTTTTTCCGGATGCGATTCCTCCGGTTAAGCCTATAATCATGTACTCACCTCATAATAGCTTCAGTATTCCCATTGCAATTAATAATAACGCTGGTAATGCGGCAGCATGCTTCATCCAGTAGTTCCCGGCAAATCTAAGTCCAGTCTTCATACCCAGCAATAGAAATGTACCACTAAACAAAGCTATTGTAAGTGATGTCCATATCGGATTGAAGCCAAGCAGCGCTGCGCCAAGTCCAGCCCCAAAAGCATCCAGAGAGAGCGCAATCCCAAGTATCATCGCTTCCATCGAAGAGATGCTTCCTGAGGCATCCATATCCGCAGAAGACGGGGTACGCAAGATCTGCACTACAATCCCCAAACGGCGAAGCTCAAGCGAAAAAACAGCTGATTTCAACGGTTCATCATTCATAACAGGTTCTGTACCCGCTTCAGAATCAGCAGCTACCTCTGCCCAAGCCTGCTCGGAAAATGAGCCCTCATCTACCGTTTCAGCTTTACGTCCGCCATCTGCATCTTTCTCTTTTTGCATCAGCATCTGAACAAGTGACCAGCACCCCATTAGCACAAGTATAACCGCACCAACCATAGAAGCTGCATTCGGAGACACTACCTTGGCAAGCAAAACCCCAACCTGCATAGATACACAGATAACTACCCCCGAACAGAGCGAGATAATCAGAACGGAGAGCAGTGGTATTTTCATTTTACGCAGCCCATATGTAATTCCTACACCAAAACCGTCCAAACTCAAGGCAAACGCTAGCAATAGCAGTGAAAATAATGGGCTGAGCACCCGCAATCCCTCCTGTGAAGAACCGGCAAACTGAAAAGTTTATCGTTTCAGCTTCCGTTCTCTATTAAGCATTCTTCACACAGTATATGGGCGGGACAAGTAGTGGGTGCCAACCTTATTATTTCAACAAATTCAGTTAACAGTCGGGCGCTGGCAATTTGGACAATAATGCGTGCCACGACCGCCTACAACCGTCTTCTCAATCATCGTTCCACAGTTACTGCACGGCTGATCCTTACGACCGTAAATCAATAGCTGCTGCTGATACGTACCGCTCTCACCTTGGCCATTAACATATGACTTAACAGATGAACCTCCGGCGTTAACCGCTTCGGCCAGCGTGCTTACAATGGCATGATGCAGCTTGTCCAATTGATTGTCCGTGAGCGATTTGGCGCTGTCTTCAGGATGGATGCCCGCACGGTGCAACGACTCATCTACATAAATATTGCCGATGCCGACGATATATTCCTGATTAAGCAGCAGCGATTTAATTTTGGTGCTTTTACCTGACACGATCTGCTTAAACCTCTCCGGTGTAAAAGAAGGCTCCAGCGGCTCCTGCCCCAGCTTGTTTAAAGGCGGCAGCTGAAGATCTTCTCCCATCTGAAAAAGATGCATCGTCCCGAACTGGCGAACATCCGTGTAACGCAGCTCAGTTCCATCCGTAAAATGAAAAATCACATGTGTATGCTTGTCCAGTGGGTCATCATTTGAAAAAAGTCCGTAACGGCCTTCCATCCGTAAATGTGACACAAGCACCAGACCATCCAGCACAATACGCAAAAACTTTCCTCTTCGTTCAACTTTAACAATGCTATGACCTGCCAGCAAGTGGGCAAAAGCCTGAATATCATCCGGACGCTGAATAATCCGCGCCAACCGGACGGTTACATTCTCTATCTGCTTTCCATTAACTAACTCATTAAGTGTTCTCTTGACTGTCTCTACTTCCGGTAATTCCGGCATGATGTCTTCACCTCAACTACATTATAGCTGATATGCACACCTTAAAGGGAGTCTATTTCGCCTCGTACCAGTTACTTCCAAAGCTGACCTCTGCCTTAAGTGGCACAGATAACTTCAGTGCTCCACCCATTACTTCCGGCAAAAGCGTCTTCATAAGCTCCATTTCATCCTCTGGCACCTCGAATACAAGCTCATCGTGTACTTGAAGCAGCATACGGCTCTTAAGCCCACGATCAAATAATGCCTTGTCCATATGCACCATCGCCAGCTTGATAATATCCGCTGCTGTTCCCTGTATAGGTGTATTCATTGCTGTCCGCTCCGCAAAAGAGCGCAGATTAAAGTTCTTCGCATTAATCTCCGGCAGATAACGGCGACGTTCGAGCAATGTGGTCACATAACCATACTTTCGCGCCTCTACTACGATATCGTCCATATAGCGGCGCACACCCTGATATACCTCGAAATACTGCTCAATAAATTGAGCGGCTTCCTTACGCGGAATATTCAAATTCTGCGAGAGGCCGTAATCACTGATCCCGTAGACGATCCCGAAGTTTACGGCTTTTGCGGCACGGCGCATATTGCTGTCCACCTGTTCCGCGGTCACACCGAACACATCCATCGCTGTCTTCGTGTGAATATCCATATCATGCAGAAAAGCTTCCTTCATCCGCTCATCACCTGAAATATGCGCCAGCACACGCAGTTCGATCTGCGAATAGTCGGCTGCCAGGATGGACCAGCCCGGTTCGGACGGAACGAATACCTTGCGGATTTTGCGTCCTTCCTCTAGACGAATCGGGATATTCTGCAAGTTCGGGAATTGGCTGCTAAGCCGTCCTGTAGCGGCAATCGTCTGCCGGTAGAATGTATGCACCTTCCCTGTGTTCGGGGAAATTTCTTTAAGCAGCCCCTCTACGTAGGTAGATTGAAGCTTCGCAATTGTGCGATATTGCAAAATCAAACGCACCACATCGTGGTATGGCGCAAGTTTCTCAAGCACTTCGGCATCCGTGGAATAACCCGTCTTCGTCTTCTTGACGACAGGCAGACCTAGCTTTACAAACAAGATTTCACCCAGCTGCTTTGGTGAGTTCAAATTAAACTCAGTGCCACAAATCTCGTATATTTCACTGACCAATTTGGAAATTTGCGCCTCGAATTCTTTTCCAAGCTCTTTAAGATCACCAGCATTGACTGCAATCCCCTGTTTCTCCATATCCGCCAAAATTCGTGACAAAGGCATTTCCAGATCCTCGAATAGCCCTGTCATCGCGGTCTCCACCAGCTCCTGCTGTTGCTTCTGTGCGATTCCAAGAACCGTTGCACTCTTTCGTGCAACGTGATTTCCTAAGACTTCAAGCTCAGGGATTTTGTATTTGGCACCTTTACCAAATACCTCTTCATCAGGAGAGAGCCGCGGCAAGCCGTATTTAGCAGTGAGATCGTTTAGATTC
The DNA here is from genome assembly GCF_037974255.1 of Paenibacillus sp. FSL R5-0636. Classification (NCBI taxonomy): domain Bacteria; kingdom Bacillati; phylum Bacillota; class Bacilli; order Caryophanales; family Paenibacillaceae; genus Paenibacillus; species Paenibacillus sp. FSL R5-0636. The sequence continues at coordinate 2,180,241 of NZ_CP150232.1, read as the reverse complement.
TGATTAGCCTCCGTAGGATCAAGCAAATAAGCCGCCAGCTGCACATCATGGGCTGCACCTGCAAAAGCAATTCCCTGCCAGTGTAGAGCCAAATCAGCGCGGTGAAGATCATATCCACTTTTCGGAGCCTTTTCATCTCCTAGCCAATCACGCAGCTTCGCAGCAGCCGGTTTATGCAGTAATTCAAACGGCACATAGTAATGCCGCTCCAGAGAGGACAATCCTATTCCGATTACCTCGGCACGATGCGGATTATCTCCATTCGATTCCACATGCAGCGCCGAAATGCCAGCCAGGGCTTCACTTAGCCCCTTAAGTTCTTCTTCACTTACGATCGTAATATCAAGTACAGCTGCTTCTACTTCAGCAGCACTTCCCTCTCCCTCGGCAACAGGAGCATAAGCACTAAGAGACAAACGTTCCAACAGTGATTTAAATTCCAGCTTGGCAAGCGCTGGGCCGGCTGTATCCGCTGAAATTCCATTAAAGACCATGTCTTCCCACGAATGCTCAAGCGGCACTTCGCGATAGATGGTCGCTAATTTTTTACTCATTACCGCATCTTCCGCATGGGTTTCCAGTTTTTCTTTCATTTTACCCTTTAGCTCACCGGTTCCAGCTAAGACACCTTCCACCGATCCAAATTGATGCAGCAGCTTCAAAGCTGTCTTCTCACCTACGCCGGGTACTCCCGGGATGTTGTCACTCGCATCGCCCATCAGCCCTTTAAGATCAATGATCTGCTCTGGGGTTAGGTCATATTTCTCCCGGATTTGTTCCGGCCCATAAAGCTCAACTTCAGTGACCCCTTTGCGGATTAAAGCAACGGTCGTATGCTCAGAGGCCAGCTGCAACATATCCTTGTCTCCCGACACGATCATAACCTGCCGTCCCGCTTCATCCGCCTGGCGCGAAATGGTGCCAATAATATCATCAGCCTCATAATTGCCAATTTCAAACTGCGGTACACCTAAATTAGTCAGCAATTCCTTCAGCAATGGGAACTGCTCGGAGAGCTCGGGCGGTGTTTTTTGCCGGCCGCCCTTATAATCCTGATAACCTTCATGCCGAAAAGTAACTTTCCCTGCATCGAAAGCGACAATCATATGTGTCGGTTTATGTTCTTCGATTAAACGAAGCAGCATCGTTGTAAATCCGTACACCGCATTTGTCTGTTGCCCTGCTGTATTCGTCAGCGGGGGCATCGCAAAAAAAGCACGGTAAATAATATTGTTTCCATCTATAAGTATCAACTTGTCCATAGTGCACCTCGCCTTTTTCATGCTTACTCCTTACATCTTACCATATGCCCTGTACAAGTAGAAACGGCTTTACCAACCTAGACAGTGGGATAAGCTGATATGTTAAGGATATACAACAAGTAGCCGCCCTTTTAAAAGGGCGGCTACTTAGTTTAACTAAAGATATAACAAAAGATGTGTAAGTACAAATTACTGATTCAAGTCCGGACGGCTGCCTGTGACCAGATAAACAACACTCTCACCAATGTTAGTCGCATGATCGGCAATCCGTTCAATATAACGGCCTACCAGCGTTAATAACATAGCTTGGGACACAGAATCCGGTTTTGCCACCATATAACTATATAGCTCATTGATCATCGAACCATATAATTGATCGACCTGATCATCATCTTGTGCCATTCTATAAGCCAGATCAGTGTTCTCATCCAGATAAGACTGGATAGCCTCATCAATCATGGTCGTCACAATTTCCGCCATACGTGGAATGTCTACAAGCGGCTTGATCAGCTGCTGTCCATGGATGCGCATAGTTGCTTTCGCAACATCAATAGCCAAGTCACCCATACGTTCCAAATCGCTAGATATTTTGAAAGCAACGATAATGCGGCGCAAATCTTTTGCTACAGGCTGCTGCGTAATAATTAGCCGTGAGCCAATTTCCATGATTTTATCTTCCATGGCATTCAGCTGCAAATCTGCTTTAATGATTTCCTGAGCGCGTACAGTATCAAGATTCTGTAAAGCAACAATTGCTCCACCAAGAGCATCTATTACATGTTCACCCATCTGCTGCAGCAGACTGCGCAGCTCTTCCAAATCTTTATCAAATTCTTTTCTGCGAATCATAGTAAGAGCGATCCTCCTCATTAATGTATGGTCAGCTTGCCATTTCCAAGGACGAGCGCCCTTGTAGCCCGTATCAGCCGAAACGTCCAGAAATATAATCTTCGGTGCGGGAATCCTTAGGAGTCGAGAACAACACCTCTGTATCCGCCGCCTCTACAATTACACCATTCAAGAAAAACACGGTTCGACCAGATACACGTGCCGCCTGATGCATGTTATGAGTAACCATAACGATTGTATACTTACTTCTTAATTCCTGTACAAGCTCCTCTATCTTGAGCGTAGACACAGGATCCAGTGCAGACGTTGCTTCATCCATGAGCAGGATATCCGGCTGAACTGCCAAAGCTCGGGCAATACACAGCCGTTGCTGCTGTCCGCCGGACAAGCTAAGGGCAGATTTTTTCAGAAAATCTTTAACTTCCTCCCACAGCGCGGAATGACGCAGACTTTGCTCTACAATCTCATCCAGTTCGCTCTTTGAACGAATGCCATGCAGGCGAGGACCGTAAGCTACATTGTCGTAAATCGACTTTGGAAAAGGATTTGGCTGTTGGAATACCATGCCGACCTGTTTACGCAGGCTTTCTACCTCTACCTCGTCACTATAAATATTTTTGCCACCGATGTTTACAGTTCCTTCAATACGTGTACCAGGAATCATATCATTCATACGATTCAGCGTGCGCAACAGAGTGGATTTTCCGCAACCGGAAGGTCCGATAAAAGCAGTAACCTGTTTCTCCGGAATTTGCAGATTCACATTCTTCAGTGCGTGAAATGACTCATAGTAGAGATCAAGTTTCTCTATGTCAATGATGGATTTCATTAGCATTTACGTCTCCTTCTCATCATCTTCGTTCTCCATAATAAGCTTTTAATGTAAATACAGTTGGAGAGAAATGTTAACGCAATGTAAAATTGGTGAAGATGAATTAGTCCACGTGATAGTATTCCCTACAATTCGGCGTGTAATCTCACCTGAATCTTGTTTATGAACGGGATAAAGAAGAAAACTCCCGTCATGCTAAATGACCGGAGCTCTCTTTTTGTTAACAACTAATTTATAACCTACACCTCGAATGGAATCGATATGAACGGATTCTGGATCTAGCTCAAGCTTTTTACGGAGTGAACTTACATGCACATCAACTGTACGCTGTCCACCAATATAATCAAAGCCCCAAACAGCGTTCATAAGATCATCTCTTGTCAGCACTACCCCGGGTTTACGGGCCAAATATAACAATACCTCGAACTCTTTAGGTCGAAGGTTGATGCTATGTCCTCCTAAGGAAACTTCATACCGCTCAGGATAGATTTCTAGTTGTCCCAGAATGATCGTTGAAGCAGATATAGGTGTCTCTTGTGGAGCCTCCTCAGCAAGGCCGGAAATCCGCCGTAATACAGCGCTCACTCTTGCAAGCAATTCGGATACTCCAAAAGGTTTGGTTATATAATCATCAGCACCGGATTTCAGCCCTCTAACCACATCTTCTTCAGCATTTTTAGCAGTCAATACGATAATAGGTGTGCGGATACCTTGTCCACGCAATTTATCAAGGATGTCAATGCCATTCATTCCTGGCAGCATCAGATCCAATACGATCAAGTCAAAAGGTTCCCTCGTCGCACGATCATATCCTGCCGTTCCATGATCCTCTACCGTCACCTCGTAACCTTCCTGCGTTAAGTTATAGGACAGCAGCCGGGCTAGTGTCGGTTCGTCTTCAATGACAAGCAATCGTTGAGCCATAGGTTCCCCCGTCTTCCATATAGTTTGATTTTTACAAAACAGCAACAAAACCATCATATCACCGTAATGTTAACTTAGTGTAAAATTGAAAAAGTGAATTTACAAAAATCTAATCGGTCTTTTCTTCCTGCAGCAAAGGCAATTCAATCACAAAGGAACTGCCGATTCCCAGATCACTTTCAACTGAAATCACTCCATGGTGCATATCTACCAAATGCTTCACAATAGACAGCCCCAATCCCGTTCCACCGGAGCTTCTGGATCTTGCCTTATCCACACGGTAAAAACGTTCAAAAATACGCGGCAGATCTTTTTTAGGAATCCCCATACCCGTATCGCTAACAGTAAATTGAACATTTTCGGAGCCGTCTGGTTTCAGTAGACTCTTAACGTAGACCTTTACGTTTCCGCCTTCATGTGTGTAATTAATCGCATTAGAGAAAAGATTCATAAAGATTTGACGCAGCTTATCCTCATCCGCCTCAATGAACAGCTCCTCAGGAACCTCTACATTAAGACTAATGTTTTTCTTCTCAGCGACTTTACTGATGGTTCCCAGCACGGAATCAAAGAATTCAATGATATGAACCGGTGAGCAATCGAGCTGCACCCGTTTAGATTCGATTTTAGATAATTCCAGAATATCTCCAATCAAGCGATTTAAACGCTCATTCTCATCATATATAATTTGCAGGAAGGATCTCGCCGTCTTCTCATCTTTAACTCCGCCTCCCAGTAAGGTCTCGGCAAACCCTTTGACCGCTGCAACCGGAGTCTTTAGTTCATGCGATACGTTAGCGACAAATTCACTGCGCATCCGCTCCAAACGGCGAATTTCCGTAACCTCTTGCAATAGGAAAAGCATACCTCTGTACGTACCATCCTGGATCATCGGAACCGCGTCCATCCGTACAATTCGCTCTCTTGGGTTATAAATACTTCGCTCTTCATGAATCGGCTCCCGGCTTAATACCCCTTCTTCAAGCAGACGGGTTAGCTCATAATGCCGTTTTAACTCTTTGTACGAATGACCCGCCATTTCACTGTTGCTGACATCAAGCATTCGCTCTGAAGCCCGATTGAGCAGCGCAATCTCTTCTTCCGCATTGATCATTATGATGCCGCCAGTCATATTATCCAGCACGCTTTGCAGCAGATCCTCATTATCACGAATCGTCTTGAGCTGGTCTTGAAGACTGTCTGCCATCGCATTAATCGCTGTAGCCAGCTGTCCAACTTCATCTTTACGCTTCAAATGAACTCTGGCATCATAATCCAGATCGGTAATCCGCCGGGCGACTCTTGTGATTTGCTCCAACGGGGAAGTCATGCTTGAAGCTACTTTATAGCTCACAATCGTTGCTGACAAGAACAAGATAATTAGACCTGCAGCCATAATCATCCATGCATGCTTAAGACCTTGCGTTACAGCATCAAGTCCCATTGAGACCCGAATATAGCCGTCAAATCCTTGATCAGAAGTTACCTTTCCAGCCACATATAACATCTCATGCTTTAGAGTTTCGCTGTAACGGATTGCCCGTCCAGTTCCCTCTTTCGCAGCCCCTATCTCTTCTTCACGATTGGAGTGGTTGTCCATTTCCAAGGGGTTTTTCTCAGAATCGCCAATTACTTTACCCGACTTTGTAATAAACGTTATCCGAGAATCTAAAAGTTTAGAAATATGCTCCGCCTGTTCAGTGTAATACGGGATCGCATTTGAAGAATTCATATCTACAAATTCCAGTGTGCCTGAGAGCAAACTTATTTCCCGGGACATATTCTCTTCCAGAGCAGTTATATGGGAGCTCTTAAACAGATGAGCCATCGTAAATCCAGTACCAATCATGGAAATACCGATTAAGGCCATAAGTATAAACGTAAGACGAGCGCGAAACGGTTTCATCTGAAATGTGCCTCTCCCTTTATCATTGTATCTTTTATCCTAACTTCATTTTCTCCAAAATACCAGTACGACTATGACCGTGACAAAAGCCCCCCAGAGTAAATTATATAAAAATAACAGCCCGAGTTGATTAACTCTGGACTGTTACTTTGTATTACTTTTGTAAAAACACATGAGTTTATTCTGTACGGGTGGCAAGAAACCACTGATTACCCTGACGGTCTCTAACCCCTGCTCCTCTTTCTCCATAGGACTTATCCAGTGGTTCTTCAATAATAGAGGCCCCGGCATCCAGGCACTTGCGGTAGGTCTCATCAACATTTCTTACATAAAGATGAATGGCAAGCTGTACCGGTGAATACTTTTCATTCGCTTCAGAAATCTCAATGATGGAATCACCGATTCTGACCTCGGCATGCCTAATCCTTCCCTCATCGTTTCGCAGCATATCAATAATTTTGGCATCAAAGCAGTGCACAACAAAATCTATCAATTGGTCTGCATCTTCCGCAATAAAATACGGCGTAACGTTAAGAAAACCATTTCTAATATAATGTGGTGCCATTCGTTGTCCTCCTTTAGACAGGCAAAAACGCCTTCGGCGTTCCTTAAGGATAATTTATAGTCTGGAACATATAAATCCTTATAATTTGATTAAAACCCATGGAAAAGCCATTCAGAGAATCTGCCCTCCTCATGACTTATCCACCGGTTGTAACCCCATTTATTTAAACACTGGCTCCTTGAATTGAGTCAATTTAGCTGCAGAATCTTTTTCCACATCCGCATGCAGACTGTTGCCGTGAGCATCCATCGTCACAATCGCTGCAAAACCCTCCACGTCGAGATGCCACATTGCCTCAGGAATACCAAATTCCATAAAATCAACAGCGTTGACCTTCTTGATGCACTCTGCATAATACTGGGCGGCTCCACCAATCGCATTGAGGTATACCCCGCCGTGCTCCTGTAAGGCTTTTAACGTTTTTGGACCCATACCACCTTTTCCGATGACTGCACGGATTCCAAATTTTTTGATGATATCGCCTTGATAAGGCTCTTCACGAATGCTCGTAGTTGGGCCCGCAGCTTTTACATGCCAGCCTTCCTCATCTTTCATCATCACAGGACCACAATGATAAATCACAGCCCCTTCCAGATCTACCGGAGATTCATGATCCATTAAATATTTGTGCAGAGCATCACGGCCTGTATGCATTTCACCGGATAAAATAACCACGTCTCCAACACGCAGACTACGGATATCCTCTTCACTTACCGGCGTTGTAAGACGTACTTCCCGCGACTCAGAGGCTGGGCTGTTAGCTCCCTCAGCAATTACCGCTTCAGATTCATGTGCTCCTTCATCATCTACAGATATCCCTGTGCCGCTCTCATATAACCAATCCTCTATATTGCCAGTTGATGGATCAACCAGCACCCCTTGGCGGCGGAAGGCCCAACAGTTATAAGCAACGGATACGAAAAAGCTAGCTGGCAGACGATTCATAACGCCAACCTTACAGCCCAGCAGCGATACCTCACCACCAAAACCCATCGTGCCAATTCCAAGCTTGTTAGCATTCTCCATAATATAGTCTTCCAGCTTGCTAAGGTCTTCTATCGGATTAACATCCTCCACTTTGCGGAACAACTGCTTCTTAGCCAGCTCGTAGCCAGTCGTACGGTCACCACCGATACCCACGCCAATAAAACCGGCACTACAGCCTTGTCCCTGCGCCTGATATACCGCGTGTAAAATACATTTACGGATTCCGTCCAGATCCCGACCCGCTTTGCCGAGTCCTTCTAATTCTGCCGGGAGACTGTATTGAATATTTTTATTCTCGCAGCCTCCACCCTTCAGAATAAGTCTAACGTCTATTTTATCCTCTTCCCATTGTTCGAAATGAATGACTGGTGTACCTGCACCCAAGTTATCTCCGCTATTCTCACCTGTCAATGAATCTACAGAATTGGGACGAAGTTTACCATTCTTGGTCGCTCGTACAATGGCATTATGAATATCTTTTTTCATCTCAATCTGATTGATTCCCACAGGGGTGTGAATGATAAATGTAGGCATTCCCGTATCCTGACAGATCGGAGACACTTGCTGCTCAGCCATTCCGATATTTTGCGCAATCGTGGTTAAAGCAAGACCGGACCGGGTAGCCCTGTCTTCCAGCGCGCGACCTTTTGCAACTGCCCGGCGTACATCTCCCGGCAAATTCGTGGAAGTTTCTTCGATAAGGTTATAAATACTGTCTTCAAAATGCTGCATCTTCATTCAAGCTCCTCTCGGCAGTTCCAGGTTATCTAAAGTTTGATACAATTAGTATAATAATATCATACCTAGCACCGCATGAAAGGGGTTACTTTAAAATTGAGCTACCATTTTTCTGCCTATCTATATCGTCTTCAGTATATTCAGCGCTGGAGCTTGATGCGCAGCACCGCACCGGAGAACGTCGCTGAGCATTCTTTTCATGTTGCATTGCTCACACATATGCTCTGTTCCATTGGTAATGTACATTTCGGGCGTTCATTAAACGCGGAACGAGCAGCAACCATAGCTCTTTTCCATGATGCCAGCGAAGTATTCACAGGCGACATTGCCACGCCGGTAAAATACAACAATCCTCGCTTGCTCACCAGCTTCCGCGAAATGGAAAAAGTTGCAGCTGATCGCTTAACTGGAATGATTCCATCAGAGCTAAAAAGCATCTACACTCAGCTCATACGACCGGAAGACAGCCCTCCCGATTCGGAGGACATTCTGCTGCACAGCTATGTGAAAGCCGCTGATCGGCTGGATGCTTATTTGAAATGCGTATGGGAGGTTGCTGCAGGCAACCGAGAATTTGCCGCCGCGAAGGAGCAGACAGCAGCAAAACTTCGTGGGCTTGGCCTGCAGGAAGTGGATTATTTTCTGACTCATATGGCACCGAGCTTCGAAATGTCTCTCGATGAGCTCTCTGCTGGAAACTAAACACCATCTACACAATAGAAAAAAGGACCTCCGCATGAATCTCGCAGGGGTCCCTTTAGTGATTAATAATAAAAATACAAGCGTTACGTTACTGATTCAGTCAGGATATCCCAGTCTTTAAAAATCGGCTGCAAACCCTTCGTATATAGCATTTCCGTAATCTCCTGCACACTGCGGCTATCGGATATTTCGAATTGCGGAGTTCCCCCTGCATTAGTGTGACCGCCCACCTCAGTTGTGACCCCGGCTGACATCTTAGTTATTCCTAGATGAATTAAATGATCGCGTAGAGAGGCAGGCTCTCTTGTAGATAAAGTAATGCCCGAACGGGGTAAAAATAACCGGTATGCCAAAATAATCTGCACTAGTGATCGATCGGTAACATCGCACTCTGGGTTAAATTCCCCTAAATAAGGCCGAAACCGTGGGGGTGACAGGCTGATCTCGCAATCTGGATACCGATCCTGTAGATAGCGGGCATGCATGGCACTTTGGAATGCCTCTTGCCGCCAATCGTACATCCCGAGCAACGTACCAATATTCACAGAACGAAAACCTGCCTGACAGCCGCGTTCAGGTGCATCCAGGCGATTCCGGTAGTTTCTTTTAGGCCCTTTAACATGCAGCTTTTTGTAAGTCTCCTGGTGGTAAACCTCTTGGTATAGTGTTAGTCCATCCACCCCTGCTTGAAGAAGCTCTTTATATTCTGCAGTCGATAGAGGATTTATCTCAATACTGACGGAGGAAAAAAATTCTCTAAGTACAACTACACAATCCTTAATATATGAGACAGGATTCTCCCGGCGCGATTCACCAGTCAAAATGAGGATATGCCGCAGACCTGTAGCTGCAATCTTCTCAGCCTCCCTGCGAACCTCCTCCAAGGACAGCTTTTTACGCGGAAAATCATAAATGGAGCTGAAGCTGCAGTAGGTACAATGATTCACACAAAAATCGGCAAGATACATCGGTGTGAACAGCTGCATCGAATAACCAAAATGTGCACGGGTCAGTCGCTGAGCAGCTTGCGCCATCTCCTCTAGCAGCGGCGTTGCTGCCGGAGAGAGCAATGCCAGCAAATCATTTTCGTTCAGCTTGTCTTTTCCAAGCGCCCGCTTAACGTCATCCTCCCGGAACTCCTTCCACAGCTGCTCATAAGGATACTGCTCCAAGCGGGCCAGTGTGTCAAAAAAGCTCATGCTAATTCTCCCTCCTTTCGTGAACCTATCAAATTCAGTTCAGAAATCCAGTCAACGGTGACGAAGCAAAAGCAACTTCTTCTACAGGACCGAGTCCTGCCAAATAAGCTTTGCGGCCAGCGGATATCGCCTCGCGGAACGCTTCCGCCATGACGAGCGGATTACGTGCCGTTGCGATAGCCGTATTAAGCAGAACAGCAGCGGCCCCCATCTCCATTGCTTCCGCCGCTTCCGAGGGCTTGCCAATTCCGGCATCTACAATAATCGGCAAATTCACTTCTTCAATAAGAATACGCACAAGCTCCTTGGTGCGCAGGCCGCGATTCGTCCCGATCGGCGCACCAAGCGGCATCACAGCAGCAGCACCGGCATCTCTCAGACGTAAAGCAGCCGAAAGGTCCGGACTCATATATGGCAGTACTACAAAACCCTCCGCCGCTAGAATCTCTGTAGCTCGTATGGTCTCCAGATTATCTGGAAGCAGGTATTTTTGATCATTGATCACTTCGATCTTCACCCAGTTCCCCAGACCTGCAGCTCTTGCTAATCTTGCAATACGGACTGCCTCTTCCGCTGTACGCGCTCCTGAGGTATTAGGCAGAAGAGTCATGTGGCCGGGAATGTGGTTCATGATATTTTCTGCTCCACCTTCCGGGTCCACTCGGCGAAGCGCTACAGTAATCACCTGAGAACCAGAGCTTGCGATCACTTCGGGGATCAGAGCATTCCGGCTATATTTTCCGGTTCCGATAAATAATCTACTAGTTAATCCGATGCCTCCAATATGTAACGGGTCATGCATGAAATTACCTCCCTTTGGTTCTTATAAATTTCTCAAAATTCTATACCGCTCCATCTCAACCCCCACCAACAAAGTGCACCAGTTCCAAACGATCATCCTCGCTCAGAGCAGTACTTTCATAATTCTCCTTACTGACAATTTCTCCATTCAGCTCAATGATCATCAGACGACCCGACCACTCAGGAAGACTGATCAAATCAGCTATAGTTTGAACACCACCAGAACACTCTGCGGATTTCCCGTTAATCAACAGTCTCATTCTGAATCACCCCCTTCGCCTATGCTTTTACCTCCCGGCTATGAATGAACCGCCTTATGAATAGCTTTGGCGGCCTCATAAGGATCATCCGCTCCGCAAATACCGGACATCACAGCAATTCCTGCCGCGCCTTGCCTAATGATCTGTGCCGCATTAGCGGGACCAATTCCGCCAATCGCAATTACAGGAATAGAGCTAGTCTTCACCGTTTCTGCAAGCAGCTCTAACCCACGTGCGGGCAGCCCTAGCTTGCTCGCCGAGGGAAATACATGGCCAAACAAGCAATAATCAGCTCCCTGCTCTGAAGCATTCGCCGCTTCTTCCGGAGAATGAACCGATCTCCCCAGCCAAAGCTGAGGTGCAATTCGCCGGGCTGTAACCGGGCTCAGACTGTGCCCAGCCAACTGAACACCCGCGGCACCAGCTGCCAATGCTACATCGATCCGGTCATTGATTATCAGTTTGGTAGCGGGTATACCGGCAGCCAACAGCTCCTGTGCCGCAGAGAGCAGTTCGCGTGCTGGACATTGCTTCTCTCTTAAGTGAATATAATCGACCCATGTCTGCACCGTGACAGCCAGTTCAACAAATTGTCTCAACTGCTGCTTGCCGTCTGATATTAGATGGATCTCAGCTTGTACCACTCGCGATCTCCTCTCTCTCACTTCCCTGTAGGTCAGTAAAAAACAAAAAAACTGCCCCCGTAAGGAAGGCAGTCAGAATCTGTAAATAGACGGTACTACAAATAGCCCGACAACAGAAATTCGTTCTCCACTTCCCTACGCTGGTCTTAACCAGATCAGGTTCAAAGGGTCCGGAAATCCATTCCGTCTCAGCCAAACGGCACCCCTAGTGACATAAATATACAATTTTAAATGCTAACGTGGTTTATAGTAACATATTTTTTTATTGAAATACACCCATTTATTCACATTAGCTGTACTAATCTAACCGTTTACTACCTCGCCACCATTTACATGAATAACCTGTCCAGTCACATAACTGGAATCGTCAGAGGCAAGATATACATAGGCTGGCGCCAGCTCCTCTGGTTGTCCAGGCCGTTTCATAGGCTGCGTGCCTCCAAACTCGCTAACCTGCTTCGCATCAAAGGTAGAGGGAATTAGCGGTGTCCAGATTGGACCTGGTGCTACACCGTTTACCCGTATGCCCTTCTCCGCCAGATTCGTGGACAAAGATCGTGTGAAACTCAGGATAGCTCCTTTAGTTGATGAATAGTCCAGCAGCTGCGGGCTTCCGCGATAAGCGGTAATTGAAGTTGTATTTATAATTGTAGATCCTGCTTTTAAATGAGGCATAGCTGCTTTTGTTAAATAGAACATCGCAAATATATTCGTACGGAAAGTACGCTCTAGCTGCTCGGAAGTAATATCCTCGATCTTAGCTTGCGGATGTTGCTCCGCCGCGTTATTGATGAGAATATCAAGCTTTCCTAAGCCCTCTACCGTCTGTTTAATAAGATCCTTACAGAATTTCTCGTCACCGATATCACCTGGAATTAGGATACATTTGCGGCCTTCCTGCTCGACCTGACGTTTAGTTTCCTCTGCATCTGAGTGTTCATTAAGATATGAAATGACCACATCAGCACCTTCTTTAGCAAAAAGCACAGCAACTGCACGCCCAATTCCGCTGTCTCCACCGGTAATCAACGCCGCCTTGTCTTGCAGTTTACCTGCTGCTTTATAATTTGCCGGCTCGTATTTGGGCAGCGGCGTCATTTCACTCTCAATCCCTGGCTGATGATGCTGCTCCTGTGGGGGTAAGGTTTTTGTAGCTTGTTTATTATTGCCTGACATCTTCCCTATCTCCTCTCGTTAAGCAAATTGATAGTTAACTGATCATCTTAGGATGGCACAACAATGCATGTTTATACGCTGGGTTTGTCATTTTCTTAAATCGCTTTACGAATCTTACTTACCACAATGCAAGTAGAAATAAACAACCGTGGATGTAAACTGCTGTAAGTGGAGAGGACTTCACTGCATACAAAAAGGCACAGCACCGCTGCTGTGCCTTGAATTGTTCACCCTAACTATTTCAAAGAAGAAACATGATTTTCTGCATTCACTTCATGTTCCAGTACCCACATAAAATAAAGAGCCTTAGCTGCTTTCTCCCGGGTCACTATGGCTTTAGGTTCTAGTTCTGTCCCATTGACCATTTGACCTCTAGCAATCCCCACTTCAGATCTAATAAGCCCTAATTCATAAGCACTTTTCACTTTTGAAATTAAAAAGGGAGAAATGTCCGCCGTATCAACCAGCTGCTGCCAGGATACAAGTGGATAGTACATCGCTCCTCTAGCTCCTGGATCCAGATTGAAATCATAACCAGGATCTCCTGGCACTACTGCTGTGCCGTTATAATCAGTCATGTACTTAGGTTTATTAGCAAACTTTACTTGGTAAACATCATAGAGAATAGCACCCATCGTTTCACGTGACAGCTTACCTTTCGGATAATAGGCAAGATCTGATCTTTCCACTTTCATTAACTTAGAAATACTGCGTGTGAATTCAGCAACTGTCATCTCCGTATCTGGCTTAAAATTCCCTTGACGGTCTTTGCCCATTACTCCCAGCTGGATTAATTTTTCAATTTGATTGCGGTAATAAGCAGCTTCCCCGGTCGTCGTATCATTAGTTATTTCCGGAAAAACCTTATCCCAGTTGCCTGTTAGTGCCGCATGCTTAACGTTCCCTTTAAGATAAGCAGTAATGGAGGCAGCAGTAGAATCGCCAGTAGCACCTTTCTCTACAAGCTCCGTAACAATCATCCGCGAAAATTGTTTGGCGAGCGCTTCTTTAAAATGAGTCCCATCGATTTTCTTTGAAGGATGCCCGTTAGCGTAACTTCCGTCATTTGTTTTGCCTGGCGTTTCTCCGGCTTCAATTGACATGAAGAGGGCTGTTATCGCTTCTACTCCGATCTCGTTATAATATTTCAGACTTTCCGAGTTAAGGTCAATAAGTGTAACTCCAGATTCATCTGCAACCCGTTTAAGAATATCTACAAACTTTCTTGATTTAAAAGAATTCTCATAGATATATCCCGGACTTGCATTCCCTTTAATTCTGGACATTGGCGTTACCAGTACTGGTATCATGCCCCGGGCTTGGATCGCAGGGAGATAAACTTCTTTAAGGTAGTTTTCATACATTGCCTCAGTCGAACCTCTGCCGTAACGTCTGAACTCATCTGCACTCTCATCATTGTGTCCGAATTGAATAAACACATAATCCCCAATGCTGCCACTCAGTAAAATGTCGTTAAGTCGACCTTCTGTATAGGCATTTTTAAACGAGCGTCCTCCCATGGAATAGTTAGTTACACTCACTTTATGTTGATTAAACATACTGCCAATAATCTGGCCCCAACCACTCATTGGCGCTTCGTCGAAGGTGTAGGACTTGACCGTGGAATCTCCAAGTATAAATAAATTCGGAAGAGCTCCAGCTGCTCTATGCTGTGGCAAAATCGGTTCCAGTATGATCTCCTCAATCCCTACAGCTGTGTTCACTTTGTTCGGTTCAATCTCAATATCTATATGGTCACGGCCGTTTACATACGTATAAGTCCACTCTTTCCCTTTGGCTACAGCCGTATGCTTGACGGGTACAAGCTTTGCCGAGTCCCAATGTCCACTTTTCAACAAGCGGCTGGTCTGCATCCCTGATACTGACACGATCCCATCCTCTGCGTCAGAAGTCGTTTTTACATATACGTTGTAGGTTCCAGGGGAAGCATCCATTCGAAACGCCATGCCGTAGTTATTATAATTATCCTTTTCAGATTTAGGTTCAGCAAAAAAATAAGATTCTGTGATGAAAAAACCTGTTCCATCGGATGTAATTGAATCGGTATGCACTTCTCTAGCGGGTAAAGCGTTGGTCTCTTGGACAAAACCATAACCTAATGATGAGTCATACAATTGCGCACCGCGATTAGGATCATACCTAACGGATTGATACCCTGTTTTAACTTGGTTTGTAAAATTGAACTTGTATGCGTTTGCAATTTGGATTGGAGGTTGCCCCTCTACCCCATCTTTAATAAGGGCTGCCTCTGTTATACCGTGAGTAAGAGTCAATGAAGCCATAAGTAAAGAAGATAAGATTAGTATATCCCTACACAGCTTTCTCACTGCATTACACTTCCTTCCGTTTCTCGAAGTACTTACCTAGGTTCCTCCATTATCCCTTTTCTCTAAAGTGATTCAAATGATGATTTCATTCTTTTTTTTGACCTTTTGTAACGTAAAACTTGGAATTGATCAACGGCTCACACTGCAAAACGGTCATATGTATAGGTATCCTTGATATAATTAAGAACATCCCTATTGATCCTAAGGAGGAGAACTCCTATCGCTTACAAAGTCAGCTTTCCGAACATTATAAGTACACTGCAGCTGATCGGTGTTCATTATCGTGTAGCAGAACCTGGGTGGGCATACCCTGATCATCATCACAAAATCTTCGAACTATTGTATTGCTACGATGGCAACTCCCATCAATATGTAGAAGGAAGCTCCATCGCCTTTGGTAAAGGGGATTGGTTAATCATTCCGCCTGGCTTACGTCATTATGTAGTTAATTCAGGCCTGAGCAACTATATCTACCTCTCCTTTCATTTCGATATTGACGATTTAAAGTTTCGTGAATGGTTTCAATCTCAGGCTGTACAGAAATGGAATAACCAACAAATGCAGCGTTCGGGATTAAATCACCAGTTGGAACATTTGGATGAATTTATTAAGAACAATATTCTCGCCACGACTGCATCCACTGGATTTCCCGAGGAAATTGAAGAAATGATCCTTGTAAAAGAAAGGCTTCGTTTGCAAGCGATCATTCTGATGATTTTGACTGAACTCATTGATGTACAGCTCTCGAATTCAGAGAATTCCAACACAGCGAGACAAGCAAACTCTTTGTACGAGGTGGAAACTGCTCATCAGATCGAAAAATATATTGCAGCCAATATTCATTTACCGGAGCTCACGGTTAATTTGATTGCTGAGCAGCTTTGCTTAAGTCGGGTGCAGTGCCATAAGTTGTTTACAAAGGTGTATAAGATATCTCCTAGGCAGTACATAACTAACCTAAGATTAAAGAAGTCAAAACATTTACTGCTTCATACCGATTTAAAAATACAGATGATTTCTGAACAACTCGGGTTTGCTTCCCAGAGCCACTTCAGCCGACAATTCAAGCGATGGACGGGTGTTTCTCCCTTAAACTACCGGCCGAAATCTTATACTAATCCTATCAGGGATTAACGTTTATGAAGATAAATTACCGGAACATACGAAAAACCCGCTCTCCATTACGGAGGCGGGTATAATTCGCTGTAAATTAAACTATGTCGTTAAACACCATGAAGAATACCATCAATAGCAATGACACCGTAAGCAGTGCACTAAGTGTGCGCAATTTGCCAGTCTCTGCGCTAACGTCGCGGTTCTCACGAATTCCAGCTGCTGCAAGACGCAAAGGCTTGCTCATAATACCGCCAAGCGCAAACATCGCTAGCAGTAACACAACAACAATAATCATCCACGCTACTGAATAATCACCTTTGGTCATCATGTAACCGCCTGTAAGGAGTTGGATCACCAATCCATACTGCGCAAAACGATTAAATCCGGTTACTGCACTTAACGTTCCTTCTTTAGCCCCAGACGACAGTTTCTCTGCACGTCCTAGGATGAAGGGTAGCACAAGGTAGAAGCCAAGTGCCAAGGTTCCGATCATATGTAAGAAAAACAAAACGTTCCAATCCATAACATATCTCCTCCATTTTAACTGTGATAATAGTTACATTTAATTATACCCATTATTGCTTGAGAAGAAAAGGAAACCCCCATTTTAAGTGAACAAAATGGGGGTTTCTTCATACCTCTGTCACAATCTATACAGTTAGCACAGCTGTTACGCTACGCACGGATTCAGCAGACTTATCTAAAGCCGCTTTTTCCTCAGCTGTAAGCTCCAGTTCAAAAATCTTCTCGATACCATTGGCACCAAGTAACGCCGGAACACCCATGAACAGGTTATCATAGCCATATTCTCCTTCGAGCAAGGCGATAACCGGAATGATCCGTTTTTTGTCCTTCAAGATAGCTTCCGCCATCTGAACTAAAGAAGCCGCTGGTGCATAATAAGCACTACCATTTCCTAAGAGGTTAACAATCTCTCCGCCACCCACACGTGTACGTTGCACAATCTCATCAATACGCTCCGCAGATATCAATGTATCAATTGGGATGCCACCGACACTGGAATACCTTACAAGCGGTACCATATCGTCGCCATGTCCGCCTAATACGAAACCACGTACATCTTCAACGGATACCTTCAGCTCTTGTGCAATAAACGTGTTATAGCGGGCTGTATCCAGCACTCCGGATTGTCCAATTACGCGACTCTTCGGAAAACCCAGCGCATTAAATGCCGCATAGGTCATAGCGTCAACTGGATTGCTCAGAATGATTACAATGGAATCTGGTGCTACACGTTTTATGTTCTCGCATACCGACTTCACAATACCTGCATTGGTGTTCACGAGATCATCGCGACTCATTCCAGGTTTACGGGCAATCCCTGCAGTGATGATTACAATATCTGAATCCGCAGCATCTTCATAGCTTGAGGTTCCTGTAATTTGACTGTCAAATTTCTGTACAGGACCTGCTTCCAGCATATCTAGTGCCTTCCCCTTGGTAGTGTTCTCCATTTGTGGGATATCAAGCAGCACAACGTCACCAAGCTCCTTTTGAGCAAGCATAAGAGCTGTAGTAGCACCAGTAAAACCGGCACCTACAACTGTAATTTTATAACGTTTGATTGCCAAGGATTCTCCTCCTAGAACGGTGTCGGTATAGCTTGTATTAGCTAAACTTCAATATATTCAGTTGGTTGAGCCAGTCTCTTAGAGGTGATTAATAATCTCGTCGGCAAATGCAGAGCATTTCAGTTCAGTTGCGCCTTCCATCAGGCGGGCAAAGTCATAAGTCACGGTCTTGTTATTAATAGCTGTTTCCATACCTTTATAAATCAGATCTGCTGCTTCCTGCCAGCCCAGATGCTCCAGCAACATTACACCGGACAGAATCACGGAACCAGGGTTCACAACATCTTTGTCTGCATATTTAGGTGCGGTGCCATGAGTGGCTTCAAAAATCGCATGTCCAGAAATATAGTTAATGTTCGCTCCAGGAGCGATACCGATACCGCCGATTTGCGCAGCAAGCGCGTCAGACAGGTAGTCCCCGTTCAGGTTCAAGGTAGCAATAACATCAAAATCAGTCGGACGAGTCAGAACTTGTTGCAATGCGATATCCGCAATGGCATCCTTGATGATGATTTTGCCTGCAGCTTCAGCATCCTTCTGAGCAGCATTGGCAGCAGCTTCACCTTCACGTTCTTTAATCACATCATATTGATTCCAAGTGAAGACCTTATCTCCGAACTCTTGCTCAGCAACTTCATAACCCCAGTTTTTGAAGGCACCTTCAGTGAACTTCATGATGTTTCCTTTGTGCACAAGCGTTACGCTCTTGCGTCCGTGTTTGATCGCATATTCAATCGCAGCGCGCACCAAACGTTTCGAACCTTCGGAGGATACTGGTTTGATACCAATACCAGAAGTTTCAGGGAAACGGATTTTGTTAACTCCCATCTCTTTTTGCAGGAATTCGATGACTTTCTTCACTTCAGCAGAACCTTCTTGATATTCAATCCCTGCATAAATATCCTCCGTATTCTCACGGAAAATAACCATATCCACCAGCTCAGGACGTTTAACAGGAGAAGGAACCCCTTCGAAATAACGAACTGGACGCAGACATACGTACAAATCCAACTCTTGACGCAAAGCTACGTTCAATGAACGAATACCGCCTCCGATTGGAGTCGTAAGCGGACCTTTAATAGCTACAAAATATTCACGGATTGCCTCCAATGTATCATTTGGCAGCCATTCGCCATATGTATTGAAGGCTTTTTCGCCAGCAAAAACTTCGTACCAAGCGATTTGCTTTGTGCCGCCATAAGCTTTAGTTACTGCTGCATCAAGTACGCGTTTGGAAGCCTTCCAAATATCACGGCCTGTGCCGTCACCCTCGATAAAAGGAATGATTGGATGATTAGGAACCTGCAGTTTACCATCTTTAATTGTGATTTGTTCGCCTTCTGTTGGCAGATCGAATTTTTCTAGTTTCAACATTTGAGTGTATTCC
Source organism: Paenibacillus sp. FSL R5-0636 (assembly GCF_037974255.1). Lineage (NCBI taxonomy): Bacteria > Bacillati > Bacillota > Bacilli > Caryophanales > Paenibacillaceae > Paenibacillus > Paenibacillus sp. FSL R5-0636. Next base: position 2,160,953 of record NZ_CP150232.1, on the reverse strand, counting down.
TCCTAAAGTTTTGTGGGATTTAATTTCTCATGGACAAGCCTCGAACAAAACTCTCTACGTATGAATATGCATTATTGCATATATTCTAGGGTTCATTCTACTAAACTTTAGGAGCAGCCTGCAAGGCTGCCCTTCTATCTTTCGTCTACTGGAACGTATTTCTGTTCAATCATACCTGTGTATTCTGCACGTGGCCGGATAATACGGTTATCTGTATATTGCTCCAGAATATGCGCAGTCCAGCCTGAAGTCCGGCTAATTGCAAAGATAGGAGTGAACAGCTCACGTTCAATACCCAGCTGTGTATAAACTGATGCCGAATAGAAATCAACATTTGGTTTAAGTCCCTTTTGTCCGGTAATCAATTCCTCGATATTTACGGACATATCATACAGCGTAGTATCATTCTTCATTGTGCCAAGTTCAAGTGACATTTTCATCAGATGTTTAGCACGTGGATCACCATTCTTGTATACTCTATGGCCGAAGCCCATGATCTTCTCACGGTTATCCAGCTTCTTACGAATATAAGGTTCAACCGCTTCCAAACTTCCGATCTCTTCAAGCATCTTCATAACGGCTTCATTCGCCCCACCGTGAAGTGGACCCTTGAGTGCACCGATAGCAGAGGTTACGCCTGAATAAATATCGGACAAGGTTGCAACCGTAACCCGGCCTGCAAAGGTTGAAGCATTCAGCTCATGGTCCGCATGAAGCACAAGTGCGGTATCAAGCGCTTTAACAGATACACTGTCAGGCTCTTTTCCCCATAGCATATACAGGAAGTTCTCGGCAATCGAGACGCCTTCTTTAGGAGCCACAGGTTCCAGACCTTTGCGAATACGCGATAGGGCTGCCACAACCGTCGGGAGCTGAGCCTGTAGTTTTACTGCTTTAATCTCGTTAGCTTCTCTACTCATATCGTCAGCCGCTTCATCATAGAGAGCAAGGCTTGATACAGCAGTCCGCAATGCTGCCATGGTGTTGGTGTCTTTTGGATAGAGCTTCATTTGCTCGATAACTGGCTCAGGAATCCGTGCGAAAGCACTGAAATCCCGTTTGAGCGCTTCCAGCTCTGGTGTTGTTGGTAGACTGCCAAACCACAATAAATAAGCGGTTTCTTCGAAGGTAGCATTTTCTGCGAGATCATCAATATCATAACCACGGTAAGTGAGTACCCCATCCACAATAGAGCTAATGGATGAAGTTGTTGCAACGATACCTTCCAAGCCTTTGGTAGCTGTCATAGCATATCTCTCCTTTGCCAACAAGGTATAAAAAGCATTCTCGGTTTCATGAAAACATTTCCAATTTAAAGCATTGAAAAATCTAATAAGTGCAGTTCAAGGACATATCCGGCGAGGATGTTGTCTGACTTTCGTAATCGAATCTTTATTCATCATACTGGATTTTGTCGGTTATGTGAACAATGTGGAAGCTTTGCAGCGCATCAAATGATTTTATCACAGAGATAGAAAAAAACTTCTAAACCCTTGATTCACAGTTGAGATTTTAGTTTATAGCATCCGGTTCAGCCCAATATTTATCCCGTTTCCTAGTCTTTAAATACGTTCTATGAATATATATGAAGACGAGCTTTTATTCCCCTGCATCAGCAGGAATGAAGGAGGTGTAGATCTTCGTATGGACCGATTAGCATTAAAAAGACTGCTGCGCGGCCTGTGGGTCGTTCTGGCTACCTCTATCCTCCTGCTGGCAATCTATTTATTGCTTCCGCTGTTATACCCCCTCCTGCTCGCTTGGTTGCTCGCTTATATCATGCATCCACTAGTGTTGATTCTTAAAGGTCTTAAGCTCCCAGCGTGGCTCGCAGTGTCGCTCTCGCTGCTATTTTACATAGGCGGAACCGCACTAGTACTGACCGCGATGATTACAAGGCTAGTGAAAGAATTGATCGTGCTGCTGCAGACCTTTAATCTTCATACGGACCAATGGAGAGATCTTCTGCTGTCTTTGAGCCAGAATGCAAGCATACAGAATATCATTAACCAGATAAATCAGTTCTACCGCGACAATCCTGACTATCACGCCACCATTGACAGCAATATCAGCAGAACAACGGAAACAGTTGGTTACGCAGTTACGCAAGTGGTGACCGGATTTTTTAATGTGATCTTAAAGCTGATCTCTGCTCTACCCAGTATGGGTACAATTCTTATCGTGGTCGTTCTCGCTGCCTTTTTTATTAGTACTAGCTGGGAAAGACATAATGCTAAACTCACAAGCTGGCTGCCAGCACCGTTCTTAAAGCCTGTATCGGATATCTGGCGGGATCTGCGAAAAGCTCTCTTCGGCTATCTCCGGGCTCAGCTAATCCTCATCTCGATTACAGCGGTCATTGTCGTGATCGGGTTGCTGCTCTTGGGTGTAAAATCTGCTTTCGCTATTGGCTTAATGATTGGTTTTGTGGATCTGCTGCCTTATTTAGGGGTTGGAATCGTAATGATTCCCTGGGCTTTATACTCTTACATGACAGACAATCTGGCACTGGGGATCGGACTTACTATCCTATATGCCGTTATCCTTATAACCCGCCAAGTGCTTGAGCCGAAAGTGCTCGCCAGCAGCATTGGGCTTGATCCCCTTGCTATGCTGGTCGGTATGTTTGCAGGTTTGCAGCTGTTCGGCATGCTTGGGCTGATCATCGGTCCCGTTATTCTAGTTATCCTTGTAGCCTTTAACCGAGCAGGTGTATTTCACGCGTTACACAGCTATATTGTCAGCGGAAGACTAAGATAATAAACAATACCCTACAATTCCTAGAATAGCAAAACAGAGCGGATCCCTATCAATGACGGGGATCCGCTCTGTTTTTGTTTTGATTATAACTAGCGGCGGTAAAAAGTGAAGGTGCCGTTTTTCATCTTTTTCTCAATCCACTTCAGCAAAAATATACGATACAAAGGCCGAGTCAACGGAAACACCAAGGAGAAACCTACAATATCCGTTACGAAACCAGGTAAGATCAGCAGTAAGCCCCCGAAAAAAATGCATAGGCCATCCAGCATCGTCCGGCCAGGAACGCGTCCCTCCTGCATATGTGTTCTGCTGTCTTGCAGCACCTTATTCCCTTCGAAACGCATCATCAATAAACCGATAACCGAGGTGGTCAACATAAGCAGCAGCGTTTTGAATGCTCCAAGCTGATCTGCTACAAAGATAAAGCCGAATAATTCCACGGCAGGAATGATAAATAATGCAGCCCACAACCATTTGCTTCTAATCATACAGAACCCCTTTCTTCCCGCAGCGCTCCTTTAATCGCGTGAAACAGCTCCGGAAGGGCTCTATCCAGCCTGGCAGGCTTCCATTCTCGATTCACCCAAACATGATTTGTCGAGCCGGTAACCAGCAGTTCCCCGGGGAGGTCCATCGACCGCAATTGTCCCAAAGTAGCCGCTGACCCCTCTAAATTCCTACCTTCTGCTTCCGAGAGCCTCCGCACCTGATACTCAAATGCGACTCTTAACGCCGAAAAGGTAGTCATTCGCGCATACGCGGAGATAAGATCATCATATCGCGCCGGACTTTTAAATTGCAAATCGGCTGAGGTAACAGGAAGCAGCACTCCCTGATTCTCAAGCTCACGATAAGTAAAGCCAAGCTGACGTAACAACTCCGTACGGCCAGACTCAAACCAGTTCAAATAATTCGCATGATACACAACGCCCATCTGATCACTTTCCTGGTATCGAACACGCAGGGTCGATTCATACCACCGGCTTCGCAAACCGTCTTGCTGTAATTCCATTTATAAATACTCCTTTCGGCATAGGCAGCAGGGAGAGCTTTATGCCCTGGCCCCGTCTGAAGATAGCTTTGTCGTTGATAGTTTGCTTCGGGAGCTTCTGGCGACATAAAATAGCAGCATCGCTCCTGCGATTGAACTCAACATACAAGACAGGTTCATCACTTCTACACCGCCTTGATTGAGCAAGAATCCATTTAATAAATTGCCAACAACACCGGCAAAACCCGAGAACACCATATTAAAAACACTTTGCCCAGTCGCCTGCATCTCGTTAGAGGTGATCTGAGATACATATTCAACGGCAGCAATATAAAAGAACCCGAATGACAGACCATGCAGTACCTGCACTCCAATCATTACGGATGGATAAGGGAATGCCACCTGAATGCCCCACCGCAAGACATAAATAAGTGCACCAAGGAGCAGCGTCCGCTCGCGACCCAGCTTTTTGATTACCTTGGAAGCAAACAGCATGGAGGGCACGTTCGTTACAGATGCGAGAAAAAGCGCAATTCCTGCATAACGAGTTGAACCTCCAACCGACTGAAACGCGATAACGAAGTAGGTTCCAAAAGCAGTCATCGTCTGGTTCACAAGAAAACTGCCACCCAAAAACGCTAGGAACACCCGATTCCCCAGCAGCTTTTTAACCCCCTGAGAAAACGATTGCCGCATCATATGATTCTCTTCTGCCTGCTTCGGCAGCGTCAATGCAATAAGAACCGCTATTAGATTAAACATAAGAAAGGGCAGCCATATCGTGGATACAGAGAAGGACGATACATACAATCCGCCTAAATAGGCTCCCACAGCCGCTCCAATGCTCATCATAAGCCTTATACTACCATAAGTAGCCCCAGCCCTCTTCGCCGCTGAAATCGCGTAAGAATCGGCTATAGGCGCCTGTGTTGAGGAAAAGATTGTTGAGAGGGTATACACCAGCAGTAACACTATAAAATATTCCGAACGGTAAAAGACCGCTAATAAAGCCGGTATCGCCACACTTAGGATTAGTACCAAACGTGTCTGATTATACCGATCCGAGACAATTCCCCATATTGGCTGAATCGTGATCGCAATTAGCGTGCCTGTTGCCATTAGTATACCTATTTGCCCGCTATCAAGTCCATTGTGTACAAGCAGCAGCGTTAGATATGAGCCAAATGAACCACCGGCCAATCCTAAAAACAGATAAAAGCCACGCAGCTTCGATAATTTTTCCATTTTAAGCTACAAATCCTCTCCAGCTTCTTAATCAAGCATTGCACTCTCTTATATTTTAGCAGAACACCCGTACTTCCTATGTAATCACCGCATTTAATATAGCAGTACTATAAAGGCGGTGGACAAGTTGAATGATAAACAAAATTCTATTCGGGTCAATCATCCATGTCTAAAAGACAAATCTAATGCGAACAAATTTCAAAGCTCCGGCTTCGGCTGGTCTTCAACAAACTGGAGCGGGTATACAATCACTGGAAAAAAGGGGACCCTTAACCGCATTGCCGGCGAATGGATCGTTCCCTCCGTAAAACCAACCTCTAAACCTTCCTATTCCTCTGCTTGGATTGGAATCGACGGTTTCAAGAACAGCAGCCTGATCCAAACGGGAACAGGCCATGAATTCGTAAATGGTCGTGCCCGGTATTACGCTTGGTGGGAAATTTTACCTGATGTTGAAACGGTAATTCCCCTTCCAGTGAGCCCTGGAGACCATATAAAAGCTAACATCACGAAGGTAGGCCGCAACAAATGGACGATTACGCTCCGCAATTTGAGCCGAAATTGGATTTTTCGAACATTGCAGCGATACAACGGACCACAAACCTCTGGTGAATGGATTATGGAGGCTCCCGAGGTAGACGGCTCGATCGCAAAGCTGGCGCGCGTCTCCCCTACTTGCTTCTATTGCTGTCGAATTAATGGCAAAAGTCCGAGGCTTACCCTAAATATGGGAGGAATCATGGTGCAAAATAACGCTACTATCGCCGTTCCTTCTTGTCCAAACCATCGTGGGGATTCTTTTACTGTCAAACGAACATACCCCAAATAAAAATTCTCGAACCTGTCATTCAAGATTTGTTACTAACAGCATAAATGGATTTAACATAATCTTCAATCGAATATGTTGATAAACACGAAAAAAGGGCTGCCTCGCTTGTAGATTTACACTACAGTTGAGACAACCCTTTAATTAAGCTCTATGGAACCTGTTAAACAGGTGAAGCCAGTCGAAAACTACTCGATTGTGCTTACTTTTACCAAGTTAGTGGAACCAGAACGTCCAAGTGGAATTCCTGCAGTAATCACAACTAGGTCACCAGTTTGAACCAGACCGGAATCCTTACCACCTTTGATTGCTGTTTCCAGCAGCTCATCTGTGGAAGATGCAACTTGTCCGAACACTGGCGTTACGCCCCAAACGAGGGACAATTGACGCATAGTTCTTTCTTGTGTTGTAACGGCAATGATTGGTGCTTTAGGACGGTATTTGGAAACAACGCGTGCAGTATGACCTGTTACAGTCGAAGAAATGATAGCCTTAGCGTTCAGATCCAAAGCAGAAATTGCAACGGATTGGCTGATTGCTTCTGTAACTGTAGTTTCTTGTGCAGTTTGTTGTTTCATGAAGATTTCATGGTGGTTCAGAGCGGATTCCGCTTTCTCAGCAATGCGGGACATTGTAAGTACGGATTCTACTGGATATTTACCAGCAGCAGTTTCTCCGGAAAGCATGATTGCATCTGTTCCATCTAAAATAGCGTTTGCTACGTCACTTGCTTCAGCGCGAGTAGGACGTGGGTTGCGTTGCATGGAATCCAACATTTGTGTAGCTGTGATAACTGGTTTACCAGCAACGTTACATTTTTGAATCATCAATTTTTGAGCCAAAGGTACATCTTCAGCTGGGATTTCAACACCAAGGTCACCACGAGCAACCATCAGGCCGTCAGAAGCTTCTAAAATTTCATCAAGGTTGTCAACACCTTGTTGGTTTTCGATTTTGGAAATGATTTGGATGTGAGAAGCGTTGTTTTTCTCAAGCAGCTCACGAATTTCCTGAACGTCGCTAGCTTTGCGAACGAAGGAAGCGGCGATAAAATCGATGTCCTGTTCGATACCAAAAAGAATATCGTTGGTGTCTTTTTCCGTAATACCCGGCAAGGAGATGTTTACTCCTGGTACGTTAACGCCCTTCTTGCTCTTAATCGTACCACCGTTTACAATACGGGTCTTGATTTCTGTACCTTGAATGTCGACAACTGTCAAACCAATCAGACCGTCATCAATAAGGATTGTGGATCCTACTTGAACATCGTTAGGAAGTTCGCTGTACGTGATGGAAATACGATCTTGATTACCAAGGATCTCTTCCGTAGTCAGTGTCAGGTACTCGTCCTGAACAAGTTCAATCGGTTCTACTTCCAGCTTGCCTGTGCGAATCTCCGGTCCTTTAGTATCGAGCAGGATAGCAACTGTTTTGTTCAGTTCCTTAGATGCTTGACGGATCGTATTGATCCGAGCACCGTGCTCTTCGAAATCGCCGTGGGAGAAATTCAGACGGGCCACATTCATACCAGCCAAAATCAATTTTTTGATATTCTCCAACGATTCACTCGCAGGTCCGATCGTACATACAATTTTACTTTTCCGCATTAGGTTTTCCTCCGTTTTTTCGTTCTCTCTGTCTCACTTTTTCCAACTACAAAATCTACTACAAGGCTAACTAATAAAATAGGAACTTTGTCACATGTGCCTTTAAGTACGCCCTTATGAATATTACTGCAAACCAGACACAAAATCAATGTTGTAGGCACTTTTGGGTGTAACTTTAAGTCGAATTTTCTGTAAACATAAAAAAAATTAAAATAATCCCGTTAGTGGATCGAGATTATTTTAATTCCAATAAATTGTATATTTTACACTATATCCAAAAGACCCACTAAGTATAGCTATATGTCTTAAAGTGCAAATGATTTTGCACTTTTACACTTCTGACTTCACTTCTTCTTCAATGAAAATTTGTTCCTGCTGAGCCTCTGCAAACTCACCAATTTTACGGAATTTACGGTATCGATCATCCTTCAATTCCACTGAGTTCATCTGGGTTAGCTCCTGCAGATGCCGCCATAATGCATCCTTAATCGCCGCTGCCGTTGCTTCGTAATCCCGATGAGCGCCGCCTTTAGGCTCTGGTACGATCTCTTCTATAACTTCCATCTCAAGCAGATCAGCAGCCGTTATCTTCATGGCTTCTGCCGCTTGATCAGCCTTCGAAGCATCCTTCCACAGAATAGAGGCCGCTCCGTTTGGAGATATCGCCGAATAAATGGCATGTTCCAGCATGAGCACTCTATTTCCAACCGCCAATGCCAGGGCGCCACCGCTTCCGCCTTCACCGATGACCACACAGATTACAGGGACACCAAACTGAGACATCTCGCGTAAATTACGGGCAATCGCTTCGGATTGACCTCTTTCCTCGGCTGTGTTGCCTGGGTATGCACCTTTCGTATCCACGAAGGTAATAATGGGACGTTTGAACTTGTCCGCTTGCTGCATCAGACGCAGCGCTTTACGGAAGCCCTCAGGGTGTGCACTGCCGAAGAATCGTAAAATATTCTCTTTGGTGTCTTTACCGCGCTGCTGGCCAATAACTGTAACCGGCAACCCATTTAGTTTACCGATGCCGCCTACAATAGCAAGATCATCCCCAAACATCCGATCACCGTGGAGCTCAATAAAATCTGTGAAGATCTGCCCCATAAGATCAAGGGAAGTCGGACGTCCTTGATGTCTAGCCAAATGCATTTTTTGCGAAGGAGAAATATTAGAATATATCTCTTCCTCCAGCACACGGTATCGTTCTTCCAGCCTAGCTACCTCGTCCGTAAAATCAATACCCTTCTCTTCGCCAAACTGCTTCAGTTCAGCAATCTTCTTGCGCATTTCTACCAGAGGCATTTCAAAAGGCAACTCTCCTGCCAACCTAAAATCCCCCTTTCACGTCATGCAGCTCCAAAATTTTAGTCAATGTAGCGCGCATTTCTTTGCGGTGCACGACCATATCAAGCAACCCATGCTGAAGATTAAATTCAGCGGTCTGGAAATCATCCGGAAGCTTCTGGCGAATGGTCTGCTCAATGACTATACGTCCTGCGAAACCAAATACCGCTCCAGGCTCTGCAATAATTATATCACCAAGGCTGGCAAAACTCGCAGATACTCCACCGGTAGTAGGATCCGTAATTATCGAGATGTAAAGACCTCCAACCTCGTTAAAACGAGCCAGCGCAGCGCTGGTCTTCGCCATTTGCATTAGACTAAGAATACTCTCCTGCATTCTCGCTCCACCTGAAGTAGAGAAAATAAGGAGTGGAAGCTGTTGCTCCGTGGCCTCTTCTATCGCACGGGTGATCTTCTCCCCTACTACAGAGCCCATACTGCCTGAGAAAAATTCAAAATTCATCACAGCTACGATGACTGGATGGCCACCAATGGAACCCTGACCCGTAATTACGGCTTCAGTTTGTCCAGATTTCAGCTGCTGTTGCTCCACTTTGGAAGCGTAACCCGGAAATTTCAGCGGGTCGATAGAATACATTTCACTGTCAAACTCAATAAAGCCCTCAGGGTCTAATGTCATCGCAATGCGCTCCACAGCATTTAGGCGCATGTGGTGACCACAAGTAGGACATACCTTTAGGTTCTTCTCTAATTCCTTACTATACTGGATCGTTCCGCATTTATTACATTTGCTCATTAATCCTTCAGGGATTTCACGTTTGGGGCGTTCGCCTTCCGCAGGCCCGCCGCTCCGCTCCAGACGTTCTGAAGGAATAGTCGCGTACTTCCGTTTCTTCTGAAATAAATCTTTGAACACACCCGCACCTCTTCAGCCGTTTATTTGCGTTATGCAGCTTGCCGCTGTCATGACTTTTGTCTTGTAAGAAACTCAGGGATGCAGAATAAGATTAAGGACTTCCTGTACTTCCTCCAGTTCACCTGAAGGAACCAATATCTCAAACTGCTGCTTGGACATATTGATTGGACGGCATTCTACCAAAAAACCTTCTTCTGTTAGCTTACTCTTAATCATATCCGCCACTCTGGCGGTCGGCGCGATATATATTACCGTCCACATGCCCTGCAAGGCCTCCCCAATCTTAATTCCCAGCCGTATCCCGTATAATGGAATTATGATAACACAGTTTTCTTTTTTCCCGCAACAGGAGTAGGGCATAGGAAGCAAGACTGAGGAACTTGTTCAAACGAAATAAAGGGGCTCAATTATTCCTTGTCCGTGCCTAAAGGATATACTTTTGCCCCTTCATGCCGATGAGCAATTCTGGCGGAAGCGGCGGCAGCAATGCCGGCAACAAGGTCATCCAAGAACACATGAATCCTACCTTTATCATCGTTCAGTTCACCAATGATTCCAAGCTTTATTTTGTCCAAATAACCAAAACCTGTCAGTCCGATCATCCCATATACCCCTGTTATACCAAGTGCCAGAGTCTCGTCCGCTCCGTAGAGGGATTCATCAGCCTCCATTACCGCCTGCAGCGGCTGTGGAAGCAGTTTTTTCTCGGCTAATTCATCAAGAGCAACACCTGTCATTAAAGTATACTGCACTTCTCTTTTGCCCAAAACAGACTTGACGCTGGACAGACATTCATCCTTAGTTAAACCAGGATAATAAACCGATTGTAAAATATATACGATTTCAGCAATGGAGGAAAGTGTTACACCTCTGCGTTCCAACAGATCTACTGCCATTTGATAGGACATGCTGCGACTCCCCTTTCCGTACAGGGATGTGCCCTGTGGTTTCCTAATGTATGCGGAAAAGGGGAGAATTGTTCTTATTTTATTCTTACCGTACCTGCACCCAGCATAACCTCGATCGCCGCGAAAAGTTCCTCGGACGGCTTAATTCGATAATTATCGCTAAGAGCTAGGAGCTTCTGATCCTGTTCATAGAACAGAAGCGTCGCAGCTGGACCGGGATGATTCTGCAGCAGCTCTTTCAGGCGCGACAGCAACGCTGCATTCTCTGAGGCCGGCGTGATCTTGATAAAGACACGCTGGCCTGAGGTCGCCGCTGTTGTTGGCGCGGCCTGTGCAGTTGTTGCAGGCGGCGTTGTGCCGCCTGCTGGCCTGGCAGCCGGACCAGTGGCGGCACCGCTGGTCCGGGAAGCAGGAGCTGCGCCGCGTGGCGGCGCTCCTGCTGAGGCCGAGCGTCCCGCGCTGTACGAGCGGGACGCGGCGGCACTGCGGCGCTGCAATAGCCCGCGGAGAGCCTCCGCAGACAGCAGCGCCACTTCCTCGGCCAGCAGCTTGAAGCCTTCGTCTTCCTGCTGCACCTTGGCGCGCAAGGCCAGCAGCGCGCCCTTGGCAATCAAGCTGCGGCTTCGCTTCCACACCTCAGGGAAGAGCACGACCTCGCAGCGCTCGATCTGATCTTCCCATTCGACGAAGGCCATCGATTTTCCTTGCTTCGTCGTAATTTCCTTAACGGATACTACCATTCCGGCCGTAACCGTCTGGCTCTCATCCGCGGCTTCACCAAGATCCATCAGCCGCTGCATACCGGGCTCCTCAAGCAGCTCCGCGCTATCATCAAGCGGATGGCCCGAAAGATATAACCCCAGCAGCTCACGTTCCATCTCCAGCTGCTGGCCAATGGTGAACTTAGGGATATCCGGATAGCGGATTTCCCAGTTCGGTGTCTCCACCAAATCGTCGAACAGCTGGATTTGCAGCTCATCCCGCTCCTTGCGCCATTTCAGCGCAGCGTCAACCGTCTCGTCCAGCATAGCCAGCAGCTGGGCGCGGTGACCCGGCAGACAGTCAAAAGCTCCCGCCTGCAGCAATGATTCCACTACCCGCTTATTGCAGACCCGCAGGTCCACACGTCGACAGAAATCTAGCAGACTGTCGAACGGACGCTCCTTGCGGACCGCCATAATGTTCTCCACTGCCAGCGTGCCGACGTTCTTAATGGCTGCGAGTCCAAAGCGGATATGCCCGGTTCCGGTTCCTTCGCCTGGAACCGGAGTAAACAATACGCCGCTCTCGTTCACATCCGGCGGCAACACGCCGATGCCCGTGCGGCGGCAGTCCAGCACATACTCCGCTACCTTGCGGTGAGTGCCCATTACAGCGGTCAACATAGACGCCATAAACTGCACCGGATAATGTGCCTTGAGATAAGCTGTCTGGAAAGCCAACACTCCGTAAGCCGCGGCATGAGCACGCGGGAAGCCGTAATCGGCAAAGCGCACGATCATATCATAAACAGCATTCGCATCCGTTTCATTATACCCCTGCTGCAAGCTGCCTTGAACAAAATGGCTCCGTTCCTTATCCAGAGTCTCACGTTTTTTCTTAGAGACCGCTCGACGGAGCAGATCCGCTTCTCCTAACGAGAAGCCCGCCATCAGAGAAGCAATCTGCATGATCTGTTCCTGATACACAATGATCCCATAGGTGTCCGCTAAAATAGCCTTCAAATCAGAATGTGGATACTCTACTTCAATCTCACCGTGTTTGCCTGCTATATATTTCGGGATAAATTCCATCGGACCCGGACGATACAGCGCTAGAACCGATACAATATCTTCAAAGCCGTTAGGCTTCAGATCTTTAAGTACTCGTCTAACGCCCGCCGACTCCAGCTGGAAGACCCCTGTTGTCTCACCAGCCCCAAGCATTTCATACGTAGCTGGATCATGATCTGGGATGACACGGAAATCTGGAACACTTCCGCTCATTTCTTTAATTGAATTCATGCAGCGTTCGATAATCGACAACGTGCGCAAACCCAGAAAATCCATTTTCAACAGCCCGACGCTCTCCAAATGCTCCATAGAGTATTGGGTTAACGCCGTACTTTCATTACCTTCCTGAAGTGGGACTGCATCTGTCAACGGACCCTTCGAGATAACAACCCCAGCAGCATGTGTCGAAGCATGGCGGGGCATGCCCTCCACCTTCATTGCCATATCCAGCAACCCTTTAATCTTTGGATTGCTATCATACAGTGCTTTAAGATCTGGTGTACTCTCCAGCGCCCTGGCAAGGCTGATCCCTAGTTGACCAGGTATAAGCTTGGCAGCTTTGTCTACCTCGTTATAAGGCAAGTTCAGCACCCTGCCTACATCACGAACGGCAGCCCGTGCAGCCATAGTTCCGAAAGTAATAATTTGCGCCACATGTTCTTTGCCGTATTTCTCCACTACATAACCAATAACCTCATCACGCCGTTCATCGCTAAAATCGATATCAATATCCGGCATGGTGATCCGTTCTGGATTTAGAAAACGTTCAAAGAGCAAGTTATATTTCAATGGGTCCACGTCAGTTATTCGCAAAGCGTATGCGGTGAGACTACCCGCGGAAGATCCCCGTCCGGGTCCCGTAGCAATTCCCTGACGTTGACAATAAGCAATAAAATCCCACACAATTAGAAAATAATCGCTGAAGCCCATACTCTCGATAACGCCCAGCTCATAGGTGAGACGCTTCTCAGCCGTCTCTCTTTGCTCAGGTGTAGCCCATTGCGGTGTATCTATATATCGTTCCTCCATCCCCTTCCAGCACAGCTCACGCAAATAAGCAGCGGAATCCATGCCTTCAGGGAGCGGAGAATAGGCAGGCAGAATATGATTGCCAAAGGTAAGCTCCAAATTACATTTTTCTGCGATCAATAAGGTATTGGCGATAGCCTGCGGCACATGCGGAAACAATGCCGCCATTTGCTCGCTGCTTTTTAGAAACAGCTGATCTGTTCCGATCTTGAGACGTTCCTCATCATCCACCGTTTTGCCTGTTCCGATGCAGATCAGCACATCCTGAACCTCAGCATCTTCCTTCGCCAAATAATGGACATCATTCGTCACCACAAGTGGAATTTCACATTCCCCGGCAAGGGCGATCAGCTTGGGATTCACTCTCTTTTGCTCAGAGATCCCGTGGTCTTGCAGCTCCAGATAGAAATCTTCGCCAAAAATCGCCTTATATCGCAGCGCAGCCTTTCGCGCCTCCTCATCACGACCATGCAGCAGATGCTGCGGCACTTCTCCGCCCAGACAAGCACTAAGGCAGATAATCCCCTCTGAATGAGCTGCCAACACTTCCATATCGATCCGGGGTTTATAATGATGGCCTTCCAGATGGCCGATAGAGATCAGCTTCATCAGGTTCTTGTAGCCGGTTTCATTCTTGACGAGCAGAATCAAGTGGTAGATCGGTTGATCTTTTCGACTGCCCCGCTCACGGCGTGAACCCGCGGTTAAATAAGCTTCACAGCCAATAATCGGCTTGATTCCATTCTCTTTACACGCTTTATAAAAGGGGATGGCCCCGTACATCACTCCATGATCCGTAAGCGCCAGCGACTTCATGCCGTATTCGCCGGCCCGGCGCACGAGATCGGTAATGCGCGCCGCCCCGTCCAGTAAACTGTATTCGCTGTGCACATGCAAATGCACGAAAGGGCTCATAACCCCACTTCCTCTCTACTGCAAAAATCAAACATAAGATGAAACTATTTTATCATATTAAAGGGGGACCCGCCCATACAATGGATTAAGAGCATAAGGACAGGCAAAGCTTGTAAATGCCTCGTCCGGGAAGGGGCCTGTATGAGCATTTTTATGAGCAAAGCTATCCTCGACTTCTTTATCGCCTTCGGCATCGTGCTTGGCGGAGCTATGCTCGGCGGAATCGGCGCCGTTGTATCCCTGCAACCGCCGACGCAAACGATGCTGGATGTGGCAGATCGGATTAAAATATGGGCACTAGCAGCCGCTGTAGGAGGTACTATGGATCCCTTACGGGTCATTGAAAGTAACATGATTGGAGGCAACCTCTCCCCCGCCATCAAACAAATCATGTATCTTGCCTTCGCTTTTCTAGGAGCACATATGGGCAGTGAGCTAGTAAAATGGGTGTGCGGCAGGGGGTAACGCCAATGAGAGTTCCACCATTCAGTCGTTTTCGCAGATTCACCCAGATCTCCGCTATATTCATGCTAGGGATCGTCGTAGGAGCTGTGATATACAATGCTATTTACCATGTAGGATATAACGTATTATGGCTTCATAATCAAGATCTGCGTGTACAGATCGAGCAATATCAAAAAGATATTCAGACACTCAAAAAATACAATAATACCTCAACCGTGATCAGAGAAATCAAAATTCGATCGGAGGAAAGCAAATCCAAAGAAGATACCCCACTTGACCCCGTAACTGTAAAATTAATCATAAGCCAAATGGGCTCAGATCTGGAACCGATGCGCGGCCGCAGCATGTTCGATATTGATACAGACAGCAAACTGGTTAGACTGCTGTTGGATGGCAAGCTATACATTGTGCGTGACAAGGAATACTCTGTCAAAATCCGAACCATGCTCGTCATGGAAGGCGTCCTGCAAATCTGGGTAGAAATCAGTCCTTTTAAGCGCAGCTGACAGCCATCGTGTGATACAATAATGGACAGACGTGGAAATTACTTCTTGGCTACTGCAAGACACGATAAAGGAGCTGGCTGTCCATGGTTTTATTTATCAAGTATTTATTGTTTATCCTGCTGGTGATCTTTGTAATCGGTGCCGCTGTGTTCAGCATATCCTCCCGCCGTACCTTAAATCCCCAAGATAAAGGGCTGAAACGCTCCGTCATGAATGTGATGCTCGGTGCTATGCTCGTAACGCTATCCTTGATATCCATGTTTTTGTTTCGCGGCTCTACCGTTAATATCATTGTTGAAGCTGCCTTTCTGCTGATTGGTGCGTTCAACATCTTCTCGGGTCTACGCAGCTATAGTTTTTACAGCCGTAGCCGTAGCCAGGAACAACACCAGTCAAAAGCCTAGCTGCTGCTCTGGCGGAATAGAAAGAATAAAATAGACTCCCCTCTCTTTCAATGATGAGGGCAGTCTATTTAGCATGTATACGATCCTATTTACCGGATGCTATCCAGCTAGCAAACCATTTTTTAGCCATGATCAATGGATTGCAGCATCAGAACAGCTTTGGCTACCAGAGTATCCGAGTGGCTGATCTCAATTTCAAGCTTACAGGTACGACGGCTGATTTCGAGCAGTCTCGGCATTACAATGATCGCGTGTTCGATCTGTACCGGTCGGATAAAATAAGTGGACATATTATCTAGTACATAATCATTTCCTGTGATATCCTTAGCTGCTTTAAATGCCGAAAGCGTCATAAGCGTAGACAATATTCCTTCAGAAATCGTCCCAAGATCCGTGGCCATCTGCGGCGTAATAAAGCCATGGAAGAACAATCGTCCCTCTTCGTCCCGCTCATCCGCAAAACCATTCCAAATGAGATGATCAAAAGTCTCTCCCAGCTGAGGTTGGTTCCGAACATCGCGTAAGCTTTGCAGCACTTCTTTACGGGTTAGGGAGCCTACCAGTTTGCGGTTACGGTCCACTATGGGCAGAAAATCCACGCCTTCCCACATCATGATCTGGGCCGCGGAGGCTAGTGAGGTTTGCAGTGCAGCCGTAACCGGACTGCGAATCATCGCTTTTTCAATGATCTGCCCTTCCGTCAATTCCTCTACATCACGGCGACCGATAATGCCAATGACTCGGTTCCATTCATCCGTAACGGGAAAGCGCTGCTCTCCAGTTTCCTCAGAAACCTGTCGTAGCTCGCCGACGGTGCTAGAGATTTTTAACGTATTCAGGCGCGGTTTGCTGTCGATAATATCCTCTACCAGCATAATTTTTTTCTTTATCAATCTATCAAAAATAGCACGGTTAATCATTGAAGCGACGGTAAACGTGTCATGTCTCGAAGAAATAATGGGAAGATCCAGCTCGTCTGCCAATGCCTTCACTTCACGGCTCGTCCCGAAGCCCCCTGTCACCAGAACCCCTGCACCCTGCTCCAGCGCCAGAGAGTGAACATCATCACGGTTACCCACAATCAACAGACTGTCAGCGTCTATATAACGGATCATCGCATCGACCTTCATCGCCCCGATCACGTATTTATGCAGATGTTTATTTAGTCCACTTGCCCCGCCAAGCACATGCCCTTCAACAATATCAACTACATCGCCAAACGTCAGCTGCTCTGAAATGTTCCGAGGTTTCTTTTCTACACGAACTGTACCAATCCGTTCCTTCGTGATGACTATCCCGAGATTCTCAGCTTCCTTCACTGCACGGTAAGCAGTCCCTTCGCTGACTAACATTTCTTTGGCGAGCTTGCGAACAGATATTTTGGTGCCTACCTTAAGACTTTCAATATGCTGCAGCAGTTGCTCGTGTTTAGTAATCGCATCGCCTTGACCTTCCAACTGTTACACCCCCATGCTCCGATCTGTACTATACTGTACCTATTATACAACGATAGAATGGCTCAGTACAACCGATTCATAAGCTTCGGATTCGAATTTCACTCTCCTTACACAATCTACGATTAAGGTAGGTATTGCCACATAGCAGGTTTGAAAACCACCTTAAAATCGAATTTTTTGAAACTGAATATCTCTGATGCGTTTTAAGCTGACCTTAAAAATTCGCTGCCTTTATTTAGCAACCTTTTCCTCTTTTTTATAGTCTGAGAATTAAAGAATGTGTAAAGGGAGCATTGAAGATATGAACAAGACCGCTTTATTACTACTTGCCCTTACTTTGCTTTTCATAGGACTGGTCGGCTGTGGAAATACGGGAAACGAAATAAAACAAGCAGACCAGATAGAGCTGGATGCAAATAATATAGTTTCTATCAACTTAATTGAGAAAAAACAGCCAATGGCCACTATTTCGGATACATCCTCCTTTGAACGTTTCGTTCAAGCCATAACTACTGCTGAATATGATAGAGGACAACTAGATATTGCTTCCAGCGATTACAGAACCACTGTGAACATGAAGGATGGCATAAGTTATGAATTCTCTTTTTGGATCGTCGGAAGTAACAATGGGTTACTCATTAAATCAGGACAAATGGGCCACTATCGCCTGTCAGATACCAGCAAAAAGGATCTATTGGACTTGTTTCAATCAACTTTTAATGAAGATAAGAATTAATCAGAAGACACTGCTAACCCACAGCCCCCAAGCGTTCAAGTTACTGTTGGCGGTGAGCAGTTCGAGGCTATTCAAGGCTCTTATTGCTGGAACGATAATGGCAAAGGCGTATGTGTGGATATAGCTTCTAACGTTGAGCTGGTTTCCATACAGAAGGTACATCCCAAAGCCATCAGCGGTGATCAGGTAGAACTCGAATTCTCATATGCACCCAAGGAGATGGAGGTTATGGCTTCATTTCCTGGTGAGGAACGACCGGACGAAGCCCTTTCCGTGGACAAAAACAGTTTTCAACTCGCAGCAGGTAGCGGCAGACACCTATATATCATCCATGCAAGATGGCCTCAGGGAAGCGCCAGTTATGTATTTGAAGTTCAATGCTCGGTCAGTAAAAAGTAATCGGATTGTTTTTGCTTAACACGTGGATGGGATGGTCGGATGATGGTAGGATGGTAGGATTATGTCCATCCTCTCTACGATCAGGAAAAAAGTTTATACTATCGACGTGAAAGGAGCTGAGCTTATGCAATTTCTTTTTATACTCGCGGTCCTCGTTCCTGCAGTGTGGTATTACGCGGCTCTTGGTAAACGGATATCTGCCGAAGAAAAGAAGGCTGGAAGAGATCTCACCAATGAGAAAATAACATTTAACCCCCTGCAAGCAATACAGGGGGCATATTAAAGCCCACTGGCTTAGGCTAGTGGGCTTTTTCGTATGAGTGTGTCTTTTTTGTATGCCTCTTTGTGTGACTTTTGCGCTTGGCTCGGCATTCTGAGGTATTTATACTTCTCTTTTGGCTACTTTGGTGTTTTGCCCGGCATTCTACGGTATTTATACTTCTCTTTTGGCTACTTTTACGATTTGCGCGGCATTCTACGGTATTTATACCTCTCTTTTGGCTACTTTTGCGTTTTGCCCGGCATTCTACGGTATTTATACCTTTCTTTTGGCTACTTTGGTATTTTGCGCGGCATTCTACGGTATTTATACCTTTCTTTTGGCTACTTTGGTGTTTTGCCCGGCATTCTACGGTATTTATACCTCTCTTTTGGCTACTTGTGCGATTTCCGCGGCATTCTACGGTATTTATACTTCTCTTTTAGCTACTTTTACGATTTGCGCGGCATTCTACGGTATTTATACCTCTCTTTTGGCTACTTATGCGTTTTGTGCGACATTCTACGGTATTTATACCTTTCTTTTGGCTACTTTGGTGTTTTGCCCGGCATTCTACGGTATTTATACCTCTCTTTTGGCTACTTGTGCGATTTCCGCGGCATTCTACGGTATTTATACCTCTCTTTTGGGTACTTGTGCGTTTTGTGCGGCATTCTACGGTATTTATACTTCTCTTTTGGCTACTTATGCGTTTTGTGCGACATTCTACGGTATTTATACCTCTCTTTTGGCTACTTTGGTGTTTTGCGCGGCATTCTACGGTATTTATACCTCTCTTTTGGCTACTTGTGCGATTTGCGCGGCATTCTACGGTATTTATACCTCTCTTTTGGCTACTTGTGCGATTTCCGCGGCATCCAGAGGCATTTATGCCTCTCTTTGCACGACTGCCGTGCTTTTGGAGAGACCTGAAGCTAATCTAGCTTTTTTAGTAATCGACCCCAACTCTATTATCTTTGCGAAACTCTAGTTTCTTCATTCCACTTTGTCTGCCATTGCTCCAGCTTTGCTTTTCGCACAGCTTCCAAACGTTTGGTCTTTTCCTCATCAACCCCGATAATAAAATGCAGATGTGCCGCAATGACCATAAACGCAAAAAGTGACCAGACGACTCCAAAACCAAACACCCAACTCGGTCCATTCGCAAGCGAAAGCTTCGGCAGTGCATACAAAAGCATGGCCAACGCCAGCAAGAGATAGACACCGTGTTTGAACTTGTTTCTTTTTCTCATTAATAACAGCTCCTTCGTAGACAGGATATTCGATTGAATCTATATCTCTACTCTATGAACATGAGGCCCGTAATATGAGACAAGTCCATTAAAAAATATAACCTTTTCAAAATTATGTATAAAAGGTTAGCATTTATATAGCAAGAGACGCTTATATATGAGATGATGATTTCATTTAGGGGAGGCGTTTTTGAATTGAATGCAGCTTATAATCATACCGAATACATAATTCGCAAAAAGGTATTTTCGATCATGGGTGCGAAACTTCATATTTTTGACAGCTCTGAGCAGCTTGTGCTCTATTCACAAATGAAAGCGTTCAAGCTTAAAGAAGACATTGCACTTTATACGGATGAATCTATGCAGAAGGAGCTTCTGCGCATAAAAGCCCGTAGCGTCGTCGATTTTAGCGCTACTTATGATGTACACGATACAGAGTCCGGTGAGCATATTGGTGCTTTTCGCCGTAAGGGTCTCAAATCTATTTTGAAGGATGAATGGATTATTCTTGACCGTCATGATCAGGAAATCGGAAAAATCAAGGAAGACAGCACCGCGATGGCTTTACTGCGCCGCTTCATCGCTATTATTCCGCAGAAATATAATATCGAGATGGATGATACTACGATCCCTGCCTTCAAGCAAAATTTCAATCCATTTGTCACCAAAATTATGGCTGACTTCTCGGAGGATCGAAAAGGCAAGCTTGATCGCCGCTTAGGTTTGGCAGCTGGTATTCTTCTCTGCGCAGTCGAAGGTAAACAAGATTAGTTGAGGTTGAGGTTGAGGTTGAGGTTGAGGTTGAGGTTGAGGTCGAGCTTGAGCTTAGGCTAGCCATATAGTCACAGCCACAAGAAAGAGGGTGCTTCCAGAGCCATCGGCTTCGGGAACACCCTCTTTTGATTTTCATTGCTGAAATTTATTCACCGTACAATTGGGACAAACTCTCGGTGATAATTTTATTTACATCCTCGATTACAACGCTCAGACGGCGTTCCGCATCGAACAGACGACGAATGCCAAGATTCAAATTAAGCACCTCGAACAGCTTCTCCATCTTTTCCATTTCTTCCTGTGGAGGCATTTCTCCGCTCATCATCCGTTGTTGCAGCTCCATCTGACCTTGGCGGAAATTGTCCAGCATCGCTTTCGCTTCAGGATCCGTTTCTACGACCTTCATGGCATTTCTGATGTCCGATACCTCGCTGCTCTCTTTAATGGCTTTCGCCAGTTCATGTGCTTTGTCGTGAATGCTCATTATGATTCCTCCTAAAAGTTTTGTTAGCGTACACTCCTCAGATCGTCTTCGTGCAAAACTCACTTCGGAAACTTACGCTTAAGTTTTGTTAGCGTACACTTCCTATCGTCTTCGTGCAAAACTCACTTCGGAAGCTTACGCTTAGGTTTTGTAACAGCTGCTTCCTGAATCTACTCTGCTCTAAAAACTCACTCCGAAAACATACGCTTAAGTTTTGTTAGCAGCTGCTTCCTGAATCCACGCTGCTTTAGTTTCCAATATTCGCTCATTCCATACTTGTTTCGCTTCTTGGGCCGAGCTTATGAAATGACTGGGCAAGGTTTTTAGCGATTAGGTCAATCACCAAGGGTCATCTGTCTCCATATGATGAATGATATGTAACCCTTAGCTACCAAATTGCCGGCATCATGCTGCCTACCGGAAGGAGATCCACGATGTCCCAATTCAAGATCCCGGTCCATACGGTCAACTCGGGCATCCTGCAGGAAAACGCTATAATGCTTGGCGAAAAATCCATGAAAAGACTCAAAATCCCGTCTCACGGAACACTCCAGCTGGCATTCGGCTCTTTCCGGCAGGAGGTTACCATTATCTCGGCTCCCAAATCTGACATCCTGCGTGTAAGCGAAGGACTGGCGCGGCGGACCGGATGGAAACACCGACAAACCCTCAACGTTTCTTACAGCTCTGTAAGCCGCACCTTGCGGCTTGGACCGTTGATCGGCGTGCTCGTCAGTCGTGACCATCCAGATAATCTCGACAGGTTGTTTGGACCCATTACCATGTTCTGCCGGGAATTGACAAATGCCTGCCACACACAAGGCGCCTATGTATATTTCTTTACCCCGGAAGCGCTGGAAACACGCAGTTCTTCCATTCAGGGCTGGGTATACAACGAGGGTTGGAGAAAAATGAGTCTGCCCATTGCCGATGTAATCAACAATCGGTTAACGACGCGAAAGGTGGAGAATAAACCTAGCGTACAGCATTTTTTGGCGGATGTAAAATCGCGATATGGAACGCATTTCTTCAACGAAAAATTTCTTGACAAGACAGAGGTATTTGAAGCTTTAGCGCAAGACCCTTCCCTGCAGCGGTATTTACCTGAATCGCATGCGTTGAACGGCTTTGCCGTAATGAAGAAGATGTGCAGCCATTACCCAAGTGTATTTTTGAAACCTGTACGAGGCAGTCTCGGCAAAGGCATACTTCGTATCTCTAAAGAAGAAGGCGGAGGTTACCGTCTATTGTCTACTACCTCCATAGGTACACGCAAGCAAAGCTACACCACTCTCGCTAAATTGTACCAGTCCATCGCTCCCAAAATGAAGACCACTCGATACCAGATTCAGCAGGGATTGCCTTTGATGGAGCTAGGAAGGCGACCTGTAGATTTCCGGGCACTTGTTCAGAAGAATGGCAGCGGAAAATGGGGAGTTACCTCCATTGTCGCCCGCACCGCCGGAAGCAATCACTTCGTGTCTAATTTAGCTAGAGGTGGCAGTCTCAGCACAGTGAAAGAAGCGGTTAGCAAGAGCAGTCTTCCTCCGGGCGCAAAAGAAAACGTTCAGCTTCAGCTGCCCAGAGCAGCACTTGCCATTGCAAGAGGGGTCGAAACCTTTATCCCCGCTCATTTCGGAGAGCTCGGAATCGATCTGGCACTGGATCAATCAGGACGAATATGGCTCTTAGAGGTTAACTCCAAGCCCTCCAAGAACGATAATACACCGTTAAACGATCAAAAAATAAGACCGTCCGTCAAGCAAATGATTTTATATTGCCGCTACTTGGCCGGTTTATAAGGAGGACACGATGACTGAAAAAGAAGTGGGGTTCCTCGGCATTATGACAGGCCGCCGCAACGGGAATCCACCGATCGCCGAGCCAGAGTTTTGCAGTCATTTATGCCGGGCAGCTCCTCTATACAGCCTAAAAGTCCTCGTATTTCATCCAGACGGAGTAGCGGCAGACGGTTCCTCCATTACCGGCTATACCTGGAAAGATGGAAGCTGGCAGAATACCACTTCTTCACCGCCAGATATTGTCTATAATCGCTGTTTTCACGAAGGTCCGAAAGAAAGAAAAGAAGCTTCCGCTGCACTTTCTTCTCTTCATCGTTCTCTACCTTGGTCTCGAGGTTTGCCAGATAAATGGGGTGTACATGAGATATTGAAGCGCGACCGGAGAGCAGCGGCAATACTGCCGGAAACTGTACTCTATACCGGTACCCGCAGGTTAAGTACAATGCTTGCTGAAAGAGAATATGGAGTTTTTCTAAAGCCCAAGGCCGGCACCCATGGCAAACGTACATTACATGCCATACTGCAGAACAGAGGCATGAGAGTACGAGGGCGTGACGGAACAAATACACCATTTCAATATGTTTTCGACTCACAGGCTGAAGGACTGAACTGGATTCATGAATTTATCGGCTCACGCCGCTATATTATACAGCCTTTCCTGCACCTAACTAATAGTAAGGGGCAACCGTTCGATGTGCGTGTATTGATGCAAAAGAATGGCCTTGGCCGCTGGACTCTTACCGGCATGGCCGTACGGCTGGGTAACCAAGGTTCGCTGACTTCGAACCTGCATGGCGGCGGAACAGCTGTTTCTCCCCTGCCTTTTTTGCTTGCAGAATATGGTCAGGGTGGAAAAGACATCATGCGTGAGCTTGCTGCAGAAGCTGCATACTTGCCTCCACTACTGGAGGCTGCATGCGGCAGGCTTGGAGAACTCGGCCTTGATTTCGGTATTGATTCGAGCGGTCGGATTCATTTACTAGAAGCAAATTCCAAGCCAGGGCGCACGGTATTCCGGCTGACGGGCGACCGCCGGGCTGCTAAGCTCGCCGCCGAGAATCCACTGTCTTATGCGCGCCATCTACTGCTCACACAACGACGGATACCATCCCTATCTACGGACAGCTCCGTTACAAACGGGAGAATGATAACAATGGTTCCTAAGGAGGATTCATAAATGAGTCTCACTTTTTGCAATGTGCATTTCACTAAGCAGCCCCAAAGAGTTGTATATGTATCAGGTGCACTGATGAAAAGCTTGAAGTTAACCGGGAAAAAAAATATACGCTTAAGGCTCGGTAAAGATGCCACCCCGACCATGATCAAGCCCATCAAGCGCGCCGGAAATCACCTATATCTCGCCTCAGGCGTAAAAAGCGCTATCAAGGTTCCGAAATCAGGCGGTGTCTATTTACGCAATCTACAGAATGACGAGGTGCAGCTAGGACCTTTAGTTGGCATATTGTCCGATGGTCCTGCTTCCTCGTCTCAGCCTTTCGGTTCTCGCACAGGGTTCATCAAGCAATTACTGCGGGAAGGCAGCAACAAATGTTATATATTTGCCTTTATGCCGCGTGACATCAACTGGCAACAGGAACAGGTCTATGGATATTTTTTGACTTCAAGCGGTAAGTTTGAACGAAAAATGGTCCCTCTGCCTGATGTTGTCTATAATCGCTTGCCCAGTCGGAGAGCTGAGACCTCACCCTATATCAACCAACTTCGCGAACGATTTATGCGGAAAAGAATTCCATACTTTAACTGGAGCTTTTTCAATAAATCCGATATCTATAAGCTTTTAGAAAATGATGGGGCGGCAAATCGTTACGTACCTGAAACCCACAGCAATCCGTCCACGGAAAAAATGAGAGAAATGCTGGATCACCATCATTTTGTATACTATAAACCTTCTGCGGGAAGTCTGGGTCACGGCATTTATCGGCTTACCTATCTCCCGAAAAAGGGGTATTTTGCCCGCTACCGTCGGGGAGGAAAAAACGTTCTTTTACGCTTTACCACCTTTGAAGCCCTTATGCGTATGCTTCGTTCGCGTCACGGTCAAAATCTGCAAAATTATATAGTTCAGCAGGGAATACGCCTCATTGAAATAGATGGCTGCCCGATTGATTTCCGGTTCCATATGCATAAAAACGGCAGTAATCAGTGGATTGTAGTCGGCATAGGCGCTAAAAAAGCCGGCCGTGGCAGTGTCACCACTCACCTTAAAAATGGAGGAGCATTGCTTACACCTCAGCAAGCACTCGGACGTGTATTCGGCGCAAGAGCTGACGAAGTACTGCAGCGTGCAAAGACTACAGCCATCAAGCTGGCAGAATCACTAGAAGTCCAGCATCGTCATTTGCTCGGTGAAATTGGCTTTGATCTCGGAATTGATCAGGATGAAGACATCTGGATGTTCGAGGCCAACGCCAAACCAGGTCGTTCCATCTTCCGTCACCCTTCCCTGCGCGCTGAGGGCAAAGCTTCCATCGAGCACATTCTGGAGCATTGTCTATACCTCAGCAAATTCCGCAGGAGGGATGAGATGTGAGCACCCATAATCCGGAAGATACAAAACCTGTTATTGCCATACTGACAACCAGCGATAAAGTACGGCAATTTAATGGCAACCGCAGCAACTTCCGGGACATTATTCGCACAGGCAAAGAAATGGGATTTCTTGTCTACGTCGTCACTGTCCGTGACCTCAAGCTTGAGGAACGGATGGTGAACGGATATGTCCCATCGTCCAGCGGTAAAATCTGGTACAGCATTCCTGTACCTCTTCCACAAATCATTTATAACCGAATTCCCACCCGTGAGGATGAGGAAAAACCTGCTGTGGTACGTAAAATAGCTCAATGCCTGGAACATCCAGGCATTAAGCTATATAATCCATATTTTTTCAATAAATGGAGTCTATTCGAATGGTTAAGGGGTTCGCACTCCACCTCAAAGCATGTTCCAAAAACGAGACGATTACGCAGTGCAAACACCCTTACTGCCATGCTGAACCAGCATACCAGCCTCTACCTTAAACCAGAGAACGGCAAAGCAGGAAAAGGAATTATGCGCCTGAAATATCGTGCAGATACCGCTTTGCCTTACCGGCTTCAAATTCAAAGCGGCAAAAAAAATGTGACGTACAAAGCAGCTTCCATGGACCGGCTCTGGGCAAGAATCGGAAAAGAAAAAGGAATCTCTCGTTATATTGTGCAGCAGGCTATTGAACTGGCGACTCATCGGGGAAGACCGTTTGATCTGCGGGTGCTGCTGCAAAAAAACAGCAGAGGCGGCTGGGGAGTGACCGGCATAGGCGCACGCCTCGCCGGTGCCCGAAGTATAACGACACATGTACCACGCGGCGGTAGTATTGAAGAGCCTGCCAGCATGCTGGAAAGTACATTTGGAACCGAAAGAGCAGCCATGATCCTGAAGAGCGTGCCTACAACCGCCCTTCTTATCGCTAGACAAATCGAAAGAGCTTCTGACTCTATGCTCGGAGAGATGTCGATGGATCTGGGTGTAGATGAGAACGGGGGACTCTGGTTCTTTGAGGCCAACTCCCGGCCGATGAAATTTGATGAACCCGCGATCCGCAAGCTGTCCCTAGAGCGAATCTTTCACTACGGCCAGCACTTAGCGCGCCAGTTTAAATAGAAATCATTAAAAGGATGTGACACAGCATGCAGATATCCTCCATCTATGACACAAATGCCAAACAGTGGAAATCACGGCTGGCTGGACTGCTTGAGTTTATAAGAGCGCATGGGGAGAAGCGAATCACAAACCAAGCTTGCAAAGTACTGGCCCGTTTAACACCGGATCAGTTGTCAGAGCCGGGTATCTCGCTGCTTGTTGCCACCGTACGCGGTCAGAATGGGCGCCAGCTCGCAGGAGTCAGCTTCGTATCCGGTTTCGGTGCAGAAGCCTGTCTTGTCGCTGTGCACCCCTTCTACCGGAATAGACACACCGGCACTGCCTTAATGGCTGCCCAGCTGAAACGCCTCGGGCATCTGCAATGCAGTGTTGCCTGTGACAATACAGCTAGCCTAAAGATGTGCTTCAATATCGGCCTTGCTGCCGACACACTTACCACTGGTCCTACCGGCAAGCCAACATTACTGCTCCGGTCACCCCATCATACCGGCAGCACTACTAATTCTCCACAAGAAGGTGAACTCCTGTGCCAGAGCCCGTCTTAGGCATTCTTACTTTATATATTAACGAAGCCAAGCAGCTTGAAGAAAAGGCCGTGTACCGGAGAATGATCGTCGAGGGCAAACGAATTGGCTTGGATGTCTTTGTTTTCACCCCCATGGATGTTCATCCCAGTAAAGAGCAGATCCATGCCCTTGTCTTTGATCCCAAGAGCGGAAAATGGTCACGCAAATGGCGTTCTTTTCCGAACATGATTTATGACCGTTGCCGTATTCAGCGCAGCTCACGCTTTCAGCAACTGCTTCGTTTCCGAGAACGCTACAATCATCTGTTATTTCTGAATCGTCCACTGCGCAACAAATGGACCATTCACCAAACCTTCTCACAAAAAAGCCGTTTCCGGCAACATATGCCAGAAACTTTACTCTATCAGTCCTCTGCCGACCTGCGCCGGATGCTGAAAACCAATTCAGTAGTCTATATCAAGCCGGCAAACGGCACAGGTGGACGTGGCATCCTCAGAATTGAGAGAATGAAGAATGGGCGTGGGGTATATGATATTCAAGGCCGTCGCCAAGATCGCCGAATCATTCCCACACGTAAAGTCTCTTCTACTCGGCTGGATTCCATCGTACGGCAATGGTGCATCGGCGGACGTTTCCTTATCCAACAGGGGATTCCATTACGTCTGCCGGGCGGACGTTTCCATGATTACCGGATGCTCGTTCAAAAGAATGGGCAAGGTGTCTGGGAACTCACAGGTATGGCAGCACGGGTCGGTGCAGCGCGGAGTGTAACCTCCAATCTTCATGGCGGTGGTCATGCCGTTCGAGCGGAAACACTGCTGAAGGAATGGCTGGGTAGTCAGGATAAAACCGATAAGGTCATGAAGACTGCCGAGAGGTTAGGCCTTGATGCCGCAGCCTTCCTGGAAGAAAGTTACGGAGCCTTATGTGAGCTTGCATTGGACCTGGCCATTGATCGCGAAGGGAAAATTTACGTGCTGGAAGTTAATCCAAAGCCCGCCCGTGAAGTGTTCGCAAGATCAGGTGACGGAACCACATACCGCAAAGCCCTTATTCGCCCTCTGGAATACGCGCTGTGGCTCTACAATAACAAAGGAACCCCCAGCACAGCTAAAACGACTGAGGAATAAAAATTATCTTAATAGTCATCAAAAAAAGACGCCCCTAGCTCGTATTAATACGAAGCCGAAGGGGCGTCTTTTCGATTTATTTGGCCAATGATCCCTGCAGGGAACCTGCATCGAAGTCCGGCTGTGCTTCGATATCGGTGTCACCTGCGGCTTTGGCTTTTTCAAGTGCCGCATTATAGCGAGTATTCAAGTCCTGAAGCTCTTTATCTAAATCTCCACCACCAAAAATGTATCTATTGAAGACATCAACCTTCTTTAGTCCTTCCAGACGTCCCTCACTAATGACCATCGGAGTCGCTGGATAAATCCCGTCTAACTTTGTAGGCAGAAAATCTTCAATCCCTGCAATGTCTGGTGCCTTGGCAACAGTAGCAACCGATGGAATAACCGAAACCCCGTACCCTGCTTCCTGATAAGCAATCTGCACATCATCACTGTACATCCATTCAATAAACTTCCAAGCTTCTTCCTTATGCTTAGAATCCTTGCTCATAGCCAAATAACTTCCTGCAATAACTTGGCTGACACCCTTCTGCTCCCCGTCAATAGTTGGAGGAATCGCAGCTGCCCAGCGAATTTCAGTTGGGAATTGGGTTTTGTAGACCGTCGGCTCAACGGAATGGTTGAAATACATACCGATCTTGCCTTGAGCAAATTGCGCACGCAGCGGGTCGATATCAAGCGATTCCGATCCTGGCATCATGCTTCCATCCACCTTAATCTGCCGCAGCGCCTCAGCAACCTCTTTATATACGCTAAAATCAAATTGCCCGGTCTGGAAGTCGAAGCCCTCTGTGCCCTTAGTCTTGCTAAGTGTTGTTATTGGATAAGCGATACGCTCAAATCCGCTGGTACTTTTGAAATTACCCGCGAAGCCGTAAGCGCCTATATCTTTTCCCGCTTCCGTAATTTTCTTGGCATCCTCGACCATCTCTGCGAGTGTGGTAGGCGGCTCTGTAATGCCAGCCTTCTCGAACAAATCTACGTTATAGATGAGGCGCCAGAACTGACCGATATTGGGAAGGCTATATATTTTGCCGTCAACGGTATTTTTCTCGTTGATAAGTACGTTCTCGAACCGGCTCTTCATCTCTGGTGAAATGTAGCTATCAAAAGATTCCAGATACCCTCTTTTGACCCACGTTGGCACGTTATAAGTATCCACCCGGAGAATATCAGGCGCCTGCATGCTGGAGAAGGCAATATCCACCGACTGGGTATAGTTCTCTGCCATAACCTTCATTTCAATCTCAATATTGGGATTAAGACCTTCATACTCGCTGATTTTTTGTTCAATAAAATCAGAATCGTGACGATCAATGGTCCAGTAGACCAATTTTGTTTTTTCGGAGTTTGTATTGCTGCTGCTTACCTCCGTATTAGATTCGGATGATGAACAGGCGGCCAACGAGCCAGCCAGCATCAGCGAAACTCCAGCTAATATCCATTTGTTTCTTTTCATCTAAAATGCCTCCCTTTTCTTTTGAAATCGCATTCATTTCTTAAGAAAATTATAATTCCGCTGCCCTTTTATCAGTGAAGGAGAAAACAACTGTCAATGGGAGACGAAATCACTGTTTCCCTCCACTTTGGGTAAGGTATATTTTGCACGAAAGTCAGTCGGCGTCATTCCGGTATATTTTTTGAACTGCTCTGTAAAATAGGGTCGATCCTCATAGCCCAAAGAGATGGCAATATCCTGAACCTGTATGCCTTCCAGCACTAGCTCCTTGGCTTTGTCCATTCGTCTCCCGATAATATATTGGGCGAGTGTCATCCCTGTCTCCTTTTTAAAAAGATTGGAGAAGTAGCTAGGACTAAGATGCACCTCCCGTGCACAGTCGGCGACGGATAGATTTCGATGCAGATTTCCATTGATATGAGTGATGGCCCGATCCACAAGCATACGCGCGTCACTGCATTGGCGTTGTTGCAAATACGTACAGCCCAAACGGCAAAATTCCCGAATCTGGCGGCTAAGATCTTCAAAAGAGACTGCACTGCTCATGTCTGCAAGTTTGTTTTCCAGAGTTTTAACTTCCGAATCTGTTGCTTTTTCCGAAAAAATCCGATGGATAGAATGAGCCAGTTCAAGACAGAGTGTCTTAACGATGGACGGGTTAGGCGTTGCCGGTGCAGTAATCCAATCATGCCAAATGTTATCCAGCTGCTCCTCTGCTTTGGACAAATTTGCCGAACGCAGACAATAAAGCAATTCTCTCTCCTTGTCATATGAGTATCTGGGTAGCGCGGCATTCACGACTGCATCTTCAACATAGGTGTACACGCTGTTCCCACCATTTAGAAAGGTGTTCGCAAGTGCAGACAGTGCCTGCGCATAAGAAGCAGAAAGCTGCCCTACCTCTTCTACCTCTCCACCCAGTCCAATGGACACCGTCTGGTACGTATACCGATGTACATTTTCCCGGCATTTCTCTGCAAGTTGCTCCATATTCGGCTCCGCCAGAGGGTTCATCACAATAACGAATTGATTCACATTTTCCCGGAACACAATGCCCCGAGTGTATTCAGATATTGTATTTTCCAAAATATTCTGTACGGCAAAGCGGATTAACTCCACCTCGGAAACCGTAAGTTCTGATGTACGTTCCACAAAAAAATCCACTTCCGCTACCATCACGCAAAAGTTATGGTTATTCATCTCGATATTGTAAAAATCCCACTGCTGGCTCAAATGCTGCTGTCTAGTTCCGTAACGGATGAGCAGACGCATATATTCCTGACGCAAATAGGGTAAGCTCTCGCGCAGCTTTTGTTCCATGTCCATCATCTGCTCAGCTTGACTGCGTTCCCGTTCCAACACTTCCTTGGCCTTCAACACGGATTCAAGCACTTGAACCTTGGTGTACGGTTTTACAATCAGATCAAAGGCACCCAGCTTAACAGCTTCCTGGGCATAAGTGAAATCAGAATAACCCGTCAAAAAAATCAGTTTGATGCCTGGCTGCTCCGCTTGAAGGCTCCGCATCATCTCTAAACCATCCTTAAAAGGCATTCGGATATCCGTCAATACGATGTCAGGACGATGCTTGCGGATCTGCTCCAGACCTTCTTCCCCGTCTGCCGCGGTGGCCGCGATCACAATCCCATGTTCCTCCCAAGGAATCCGCTGCGACAATCCGCGGACCACTGCAGGAATATCATCAACAATACATATTTTAATTGAATGGGCGCTCAGGATTTATTCCCCCTTCCACAGGAATGGATAGAACAGCTTCGGTTTCAACACGCGGACTGCTTCGAAAGACCAATCCGGCTTCTTTGCCGTAGTACAGCTGCAGTCGGCTACATATATTAGACAGAGCGTACCCTCCACTGCCGTTCGGCTCCTTCAGCCAGGCATTGAGTTTCTCCGCATTCATGCCGGTTCCGTTATCAGTAACCCGGATGAGCAGTGTATTTTTGGCTACTTCTACGGAGATCCGGATCACTCCCCCTCCCCTTAATTCCTTAAGACCGTGCAGGATAGAGTTCTCTACCAAGGGCTGAATAATAATTTTCAACACAGGAAGCTCCAGCAGTTCCACTCCGGCATCAATTGTATAGTCAAACAACCCTTCATAACATTGCTGCTGAAGGTTTAGATACTGGCGGACATGTTCCAGTTCCTTGCCTAAGGTCGTAATTTCCTGCCCGTTGTTCAGTCCCAGCTGAAACAGCGCAGACAGCGAAATGACCATCTGTTTCACGTCCTCATATTCATCCATCTCACATTTCCAGAAAATCGTGTTTAATGTGTTATATAAAAAATGAGGCTCGATCTGCGCCTGAAGCGCCTTGATCTCCGCTTTTCTCTTTTCTTTTTCTGTATCCTTGACTTCAACAATCAACTCGCCGATCCGGTCTAACATCTGGTTAAATTTGCGTCCTGCCTCCCCAATCTCATCCTGGAAAGGACTCTGGAAGCGAGCACTGAGATCCTCCTGCTCTACACGAGACATCGTCCGTTGCAGTTTCAGCAGCGGTCCCAGTAGCAAAGCGGACAGATACCTTGCAAGAAAAAGCGCGATGACGATACATGCCGCCATGATCATCAACACCAGCCATTGAATACTCCGAACAGGTTGCAGCAGTTCCTTTTTGGACAGGTAGCTGACCAACACCCAGTCTTTTGCATACCCTGAACTGGCATAGCTGAGCAGCATTGTCCCGTCACCAGCGGAATATTCAAAATTACCCCGGTCCGCCTCCCTCAGTTTGTCTAAAAACACAGAGTCCCGAGACCATTCCGGGCGTTCCCCGTCTCCGAAGACGCTTGTTCCCTCTTTATTGATCAGTAAAAAACGCGCGGAGCCAAGACTCCCGCCTCCACTTACAGTATCTTCAAGAATGTCCTCTTTTACATTAACGATCAAAAATAGATCAGGGACATAATTGTCTGTAAGCGGCTGCAAGACTAGGGAAATAACATGATGTTTCCCGGCAAATAGCTCGTCCCGATGGCTCTCCACCCAATTGGATTCAGGTTTCTCCTTAACCCGTTGGTACAGCGAAGATTCTAGAAATGGGGTCAAGGTTCTGCGCTGATTGCTGGTAGAGTAGAAATCCCCGTCTGGCGTACTGATCAAGATAGATTCAATAGAGTTTTCCGTCAACTCTACCTGCGTGAAGGGCGCTTGCAGCATAGAAAAATTGGCAAAAAAACGTTCCATATTATGAGCTTTAATATCCCGGATGGTCTGCTGATAAGCTTCGCTCAACATCATCGTGGAGGAAGCCACAATGATTTGCTTTAACTTCTGG
The DNA here is from genome assembly GCF_037974255.1 of Paenibacillus sp. FSL R5-0636. Taxonomy (NCBI): domain Bacteria; kingdom Bacillati; phylum Bacillota; class Bacilli; order Caryophanales; family Paenibacillaceae; genus Paenibacillus; species Paenibacillus sp. FSL R5-0636. The sequence goes on along the minus strand of NZ_CP150232.1, from coordinate 2,128,053 downwards.
TCTAGGACATTGATTGACTGATTCAGCACATTTTGATTTAACTCGACAGAGTTACGCTCCATCGCCCGAGAAGCAATGGAGTAAGCCAATAAACCGGTGACTGAAATACAGAATACCGTCAGTGCGGTAAAAGATAGCCATATTCTTTTCTTCAAAGAGGTACGATAAACCCAGGCCTTCAGCATGTATTCACATCCTTCTTGAATAGCTGTCCGAAGCCCGCCCCGAATTTAGCCCTTTACAGAGCCAGCTGTCATCTGCATGAACGATTTATTAGCGAAAATATAGACAACAATCATTGGCAACATGGACAGACATGCACCCGCGAGCATCAATTGAGGTTGCGCCGCATCGCCGATACCATATTTTAGCCCCGCCAATCCTACGGTGAGTGTCTGTAATTTTGGCTGAGTCATGGTAAAAACCAGCGGCAGAATATATTCGTTCCATGCTCCGCGGAAGGTCCAGAGCGCCGTGACTCCAAGGGCGGGCGTCAGAAGCGGTAAGATAACTCGAAAGTATACGCTATAGAAATTACAGCCGTCAATAAAAGCAGCCTCATCCAGATCCTTCGGAATCGCTCGTACAAAACCAATCAACATAAAAAATGCCGTAGCATGTGCACTAATCAGAATAATAATGACACCCCATAACGATTTCTGTAGATTAAGCGCTACCATAAGGTCAAATTGCGGCCGCAGCACCACAGCACCGATCGAGATGAACAGCGTACAGGACTGAATTACAACATATATGCGTTTCCCATAAAAATCGACTCTCGCTACCGCATATGCGGCCATCGTTCCAATTAATAGAGTGCCTAAGGTGGTAAAGATACTGATAAACACACTGTTCCATGTAAAGCGGGCAAAGTTAGCCGAATTCCAAGCCTGCGCGTAGTTTCCAATCTGCCAAGATTTAGGCAGCAAGGTGGTTCCTGTCGTCAACTCCAGATTGGTCTTAAGGGATCCGAAAAAAGCCAGAATAATCGGAAACAATGCAAAAGCCGCCACTATAAGTAGAAAAATCCACAGCAAGGTCCGGGACAGCACCGCTCGGGTCTTGAAGGATCGGACAGGCTGGACCGAAGTATTCTTCGTCTCCGCATGTAATGTACTCACTGTTCATTCTCCTCTCTTTTAATAGATATCATTTAGCTTTTTAGATACATAAAAGTAGACTAAGGTAATCAGACCTACAATAACTGCTGTGGCAAAACCAACCGCACTACCGTAGCCAAATTGCTGAATGCTTGTACCTCCACTGGATACAGGGAAGAACAGCTTATACAGGTACAGGTACATAACTTCTGTCTTGCCATAAGGACCGCCTTCGGTAAGCACCATAATACTCTCATAGCCTTTTAGGGAGGCGGTAATAGCGAGCATAATGATCATTTGCAATACAGGTCCGAGCATGGGAACGGTGATGTTCCACATTTTTCTGAAGGGTCCAGCTCCATCTATAGATGCCGCCTCATAGAGATCCTCAGGAATGTTCTGTAAACCAGCGATAAAGAGCAGCATATAGTTACCGATAGCCCCCCATATCGCAATCATAATAGCTGTTAGTAAGGCATATTTCGGCCCTAGCCAATCTATCGGAGCGGAAATAATTCCAGAGCCGACCAATAGCTGGTTAACCATCCCATTGTATGAATTAAAGATAACGTAGAATACGATGGCCATAACCGAAGCACTGATTACGGTCGGCATAAAGTAAATCGCTCTTAGCAGCTGCCGCCCTTTTAGTGCACGGTTAAGGACAACCGCCAGTAAAAATGATAATGGCAAGGTGATGAGCAGCTTGCCTCCAGCGTAGATAAAGGTGTTGACCACTGACTTCCAGAATTCCTGATCCCTTAATAAGCGCTCGAAATTCTCCAGTCCGATAAACAGGGGTTCGCCGAAGCCCTGGTAATCATAGAACATGTACTTCAGAGCCCAAAAGATCGGATATACTCCAAAAACCAGCGTCAGAATCAAACTGGGAGCAACGAAGGTCCAGGCGTTAATTTGACGTTTTGATAAATTCATTTATTGTTCCTCCTGTCCATTGGACTAAGCTTATGTCCTTAATGATAATTCTATCCGTTCGTAACGGTTAGGGAGAAAGCGACTGCGCTTGGGGGAGAATTTCACTTTTTCAGTTGCTTTGTCCCCTTTCCTTCATTTGTTTATCTATCCCGCCCTTCGTAAAGCCACGTTTATACTAATTAAGAGAAAGCTCACCCACGAAATATGACAACTTTACAAGGAGGTTAGAACTACCGATGATTTCAGCATATGGTGGCGGTACACGCCCCTTCGGGTGTTATACGGAAGGAGAGCTGGAGGGCATACGCCTTAGAATCGAACAGCTTCCCAAGGTCCGGCAAGAGTACGAAAGACAACGGCAGCTATCTGAACAATTTGCCAGCCGAGAAGCTGCTGCGCCACTCCATAAACTCGGCGTGTTCCGGGTAGAACCCTTTGTTTTTAAAACCCCTCCCAGTACGGCCTTCCTGAAGCTTTCTGTACAGATTCGGGGAAAGGGCACGGCACGCATCGGGGGCTTGCGTCTGACTCATTCGCAGCTTGGCTTGCCGGTTGAACTAGCGAATGGCGGTCTAGAATCTGGGATGCTGGGGTGGAGTCAGGACCGAGAAAACGGAAGCAAAGTATATCTAGAGAAATTGGCCAGCTGGCAGCAGGGTCTTCAGCCATCTGGTGTGACTCCATCTGGCGCTAGTCTGGCAGACGATTTGCAATGTATCTGCATCAGTAATGAGGAAGTGAAGGGATTGACAATCCTTCATTATGGAGAGACCATACCTGTATACGAAGGTGATCATTACAGCGTGCAGACAGCACTCAGTCTGGAAGCTCCTCTAGACGAAGGAATCTGCATCGGGGTCCATTTTCTAAATGCTGCGGGGCAGCCGTTGGGAACCGAGCAGCTCTCCCCGCTTTTTAATCGGCCGACGCTTACCAATTGGGCCTACCTGCTGGAGGCTACGGGAGCGGACGCCAATATGTATATGATCACGGGTGAAAGTGAATTTGCGGTTCGAGCCAAGCAAAAGCTCCAGTACATGCTTGCCGATATGCGGGTAGGCATGGATATTTTCCGTAGAGACGGCTGGCATGACGATGATACTTACGGCGCGGTGCATATCGGGAGGGGGCTCGCTGCTGCTTCGGTAATCTACGATCAGATTGCTGGCAGCAGTGTATTCCTCACTGGAGAAGAAACCGAACTTCTCGCTCATTTCCGGTATATCGCAGACATGATGATGGATACCCACTACTACCGGTTTGATCTGGAGACCTTCCCAGATGAAAAGGGAGGAAAACGCAGTAATTGGAATGCCGACCGGGCAACCGGACTGGGTGTATATGCCCTCCTCTTTCCCAATGAAAAACAAAGTGAGGCATATCTTGATCATGCCCTCTCTGTCATCAACTGGCAGCTGGCAGAAGTGGTGGATTCAGACGGCGCATGGCCAGAAAATATTCGCTACCATGGCGCAGTATTGCATCGCTATTTTCTCTTCTTCGTCCTATTAAAGCGTTTGAAGGGCATTGATTATTTCAAGCATGAAAAGGTTAAGGGCATGTACCGTTTCCTAATCGGCACAGTGACTGTACCCGATATTATTCAAGGAGGCTCTTCTGGCTCCCCCATCCTGCTTACACCAGCGGTCGGCGATGCCAATGTGCAGGAACAATGGTTTCGCCTGCTTGGATACGCTGCCCCATTCTATATGGACGAAGACCCCCAGCTTGCCGGGGAAATGCTCTGGACGTGGAAGCACGGCGGAGAACCGATTGAGGATAGTGGCGCATTTCCTCTGCCTCTGGTCGCGCTGTTATATCCACAGCCCGATTTAGCAGAACAAAGGCCTGCACTCGACTCCGTACATTATCCCGATATCGGTTATGTCATCTTCCGCAACGGAGAACAGAACCTTCAGCATTATGCAATCTACGAGGCTTCACCGCTGACTTATCACGCTCATCACGATGAAGGGCACTTCTCCATCTGGGCAGATGGTGTTCCAGTAACCCTTGATTCTGGAACGGGAGGTTACTATAACGGAGACCGGCATTGGTATGTGTCCAGCGCAGCTCATAATGTTGTTCAATTTACCGATTCATTCGGAAATTTTGCCAATGGGCCACTGCAAAGCACATGCAAGGAAGTACGCTTCTCAGAAGAGTTAGATCATGCCAGCAGTCTTATTCCAGATGCTAACGCCAGGGGATATGAGCGGAATTTCTTATTCATTAAAGCAGGCTTTAACGTCTACTTGATATGGGATCGAATCGAGGGAGCATCTAACAGCGTCTGGAATCTGCATACACTCAGTACTGATGCAAGTATAATGGAGCAATCCATTGATGCAGCTTGCCTGAACGGCAAGCACCTAAGCGCTTATATCGCCGAGCCAGAACTTCCAGTGATTACAATGGGAGAAGGCGCTGTAGCCGGGAATTATCCGCTGGTAGAGCAGCAACATTTCCGTGTTTATGGTGGTACAAGCGACTACGTCATTCTGCTTCATCCCCGGACAGAAGATGCTCCTTCACTACAGCTTGAACAGCTTGATTATGAAGAGGCTGTCGAAGGAGTACGCTTGTACAGGATATCCCGTACGGATGGAAAATGGTTTATCGCCGCCATCAACGGCACCAAGGAGGAACGCCTTGTTACTGTTCCGGGTCTCGGACCGCTTAGGCTTCTCGGAGAACCTGAGTCAACGTCCGGGCAACCTGAACCAACCCAATTAAGAATTGAGGCAGGCAAAATTCACATCGCCATGCCCCGATAACTATATAGAAGGAGGAAGATTAGAACATGAGCAATCTTGGAGTATGGGAACCAGCAGAACCGGGAGTTAAACGCTGTATCTTGAATGCTGCAGCCAGTCTGATGATGATGGAGGTTCATTTCGAAAAGGGAGCCGAGGGCTATGAGCATAGCCATCCTCACGAGCAGATGAGCTACTGTCTGCGTGGAAGCTTTGAATTTCGTATTGACGGCGAGAAGCATAAGGTAACCGCGGGGCAAAGTATTGCCATACCGCCAGATGCAAAGCACGGTGTAACCGCATTGGAAGCAGACTCCGCGCTGCTCGATGTCTTTACACCAATCCGCGAGGATCTGCTGAAACGCTAATAAATATATATCTGGCAGCAAAAAAAGGCCCAATCATTCCATTACTTAGGGAATGATTGGGCTTCTGTTATTTTTCAGCTTGGTACCGTTCCACTTCAAGTGATGCTAATAACAATGGAGCGACGCCCATAGGCACATCCGACAGTACGTCCTCAGAGATATAGTAATCGTATGAGCCATTACGGTCTTTGCTCAGACCCGCTCCATGACAAATCTGGTGCAAGTGAACACCTTGTTCATCCTCTTCAGTCAAATGCGTCAGAATGCCTTCATACCCTTGCAACATCGCCTCTATAAAAGAGGGTTCCAGATAACCTAATCTTAGTCCCTTAGCCATCGCATAAACAAACATGCACGAGCCGGAAGCTTCAAGATAATTGCCTTTTCTCCCCGCTTGATCTAACACCTGGTACCAGAGGCCAGTCTCCTTGTCTTGAACCTCCAGAAGCGCGCCGCACATCCGCTGGAAAATGCCAATGATCGTCCCCCGCTGCGGATGAGTGAGCGGAAAATGCTCCAGGCAATCAACCACAGCCATCGCATACCAACCCATCGCCCGGCTCCAGAAATGAGAGGACAATCCGGTAGACGAGTCAGCCCATTCTTGCTCTTTGGACTCATCCCAGCCATGATAGAGCAGGCCGGTCCGTGGATCGCGGGTCCGTCGCTCAACCAGCAGCAGCTGATGCGCCGCTTCGTCAATCAGTTCAGGTCGTTGAAAGACCTTGCCGTATTCCGCTAGGAATGGCGATGCCATGTACAGCCCGTCCAGCCACATCTGGAAAGGGTATACCTTCTTATGCCAGAATCCCCCTTCGGAGGTGCGGGGATGTCCAATAAGCTGTGCGGCCAGCAAATGGGCTGCTTCAGCATACCGTTTTTCTCCGGTTTTCTGGTATAGCAGGAACAGGTTTTTCCCCTCGTTAATCTGGTCCAGATTATATTCTTCCAGCCTGTAGGTACGGATGGAACCATCATCTCCAATAAATGTGTCCATATGCCGCTCCATAAAGGAGACATACTCAGACTGGTGGAGCTGAACACCCGCCCGGGCCATTGCCATCAGCAACATGCCCGGAACATACGCCCATCTTTCCAGCACATATTCATGCTCTCCCTGCTTGTTGCACCCTCTAAGAATCGTATTCGCAATTTTACTGGACAAGCGAACGGTTGTTGCTTCAGTTATAGACATCCTTATTCCTCCTTCGTTTGTCATCCATATGAAGTCTAATCTTATGCTCAGGTGAGCTGCTTGCGCAGCCAGGCAAAGGCTGGTTCACCATGAATCTCATGACCTCCGGTGAAGAAGTCCGCCTCTACCTGTCCGATATGATTCGCCGACCTGTAAATCGTCTGCAACTGGGTTAAAGCAAATTTTGTTCCGCGCGGGCCAAACAGATGATCGGCATCTCCCGATTCGAGGAACAGGCCACGTGGGGCAATGAGGCCCAGTAGATCAGGCATCTCCGCTTCCAGCAAAATCCCTGGAATATAATTGTCAAGGCAATGATTGCGTGTCAGAATACTGTCCACGAAAGTATTGGCATACCCGCTTACGACCGCACAAGCGATTCGTTCGTCAAGTGCAGCTGTGAAGCCAGCTACCAGTCCTCCACCGGAAATACCCATAATTCCAATCCGTTCGCTCTCAACCTCTTTTCTTGTCTGCAAATAATCCAGTGCCCGCATGGTTTCGTAGATACGGTAGCCGGCCATCGTCTTCCCAACCATCAACAATGCTGATGACAGGCGGAAGCAGGAATTACGTCCAGGCTCCCCGCTTGTTAGGTCTTCTTCCAGTCGTCTGTCGCCAAAGCCGAACAGCTCCGGAGCTGCCACTACAAAACCCTGTTTTACCAGTGAAACAGCGAAGTCCTTGTGCAGCCCGGGATCTCCCTGCCGATCCGATCCGTCCGGATTCAAGCCTACGATCTCCCGGCTTCCATAGCCATGTCCATGAATGGCAAGAACGGCAGGGGCAGGGGTAGAGAACGGCTGATCCGGGATCAAAAGATACAGCGGCATGCGCAACCCTTCATAGGTAGTTATCTCTATACGTTCACGGGTATACCCGGAGCAGACTGTACGTTCCAGCAGAACCGGTTGCAGCTCCTCAGCTATTTCTGGAAAGCCACCTAATCGCTCCGTAAATGCTGCGGTAAGCTCATCGCGCCATTGCTGAAAGGGTATATCTTTGCTGAAAGCCGAGTTGCGTTGAGCTGAACCAGATAGTTCTTTCATGTATTGTTCCAGAGGCTCCATCCGAAGTGCTCCTTCCCTTAATATCCTTCAGGATGCCAGCCATCAAGCACGGACAGCACCCTATACTCCGCAGCTTCCTGTGGAATCAGCTGCCGCGACCATGCAGCTCTGGCTTCGGGATTAGCTCCCGGTCCACTGCTGCCATATTCTTCATAGCGGCTAGTTTCCTCCCTGTCCGGCTGCCCCCAATTATGCCAGCCTTCGCCGATAATCGAACTGTCCATGACCGTGCGGATAAAAGCAACATGTGCATAAGGGCGCCAAGGTCTGCCAAGATACACTTCACTTACACCTTGACCGCCAGTAATTTCACAATCGAGGAATACATAACCAAACGATGCGTCTTCAGGCGTTGATGCGGCTGTAATATATCCTCTGGAACGCTTGTTATGCAGCCAGCAACGTTCAAACAAAGCCGTAGCCGCGCCAAAAATATAATCCACATCGCCTTCAATGTAACATTCGTTATAATATTGCTTCCCTTGCCCTGTATACAAAGTATCCTGATCACCCAGCAGGCGTACACGCCGGAATACAGCATGACCAGCATCAACAAAAGCAGCCACCGCCTGGCCAGTGCCGGGACCTGATGCATTTCGAATGGTCAGATTTTCAGCCGTGAAATGCTCAGCGAATACATTCAAGGTGCCGGATTTGAACGTGCCAAGCGGCTCTCCGTCCGGACCTAAAGTATGGGCGTTGTCTGACCAGGTAATGATGGTGGAATTCGTGTCTTCCCCCAATAGCAGAACCGGAGGCGTTCCCTGTTTCACTGTAATTTTTTCCTCGTAAATGCCGGGTTTGATACGAATCGTCACTTCTTCCTTGTGTTCCTGTGGAATTGAATCCAACGCTGCCTGTAGACTACTGAATCCTTCGTCGACACTCTTAGAGACTGTAATTAACATCTGCGGCTCCTTTCCTATCAACCTGAGTTTATTCTATAATAACCGTAACGCTTCGTAAGAGAAGAGGAGAATTATGACTAGCCTGACTAGCCCCAATCACAAATATCATATTGAAGAAGACCGCTACAGCATCCAACATATGAAACGTAAAGGCATCACTGCTATGCCACGTCCCCACAGCCATGACTTAGCCGAGCTGTACTATCTGATACAAGGGGAGCGGGTATACTTTGTGGACGACCGAGTCATTACGGTTCATAAGGGTGAGCTTATTCTTATCTCCGGCCGGGAGCTTCATTCCACAGCAAGCTCGGAAGTAGCCGAATTCGAGCGGATTCTGATCAACTATGATCCTGCTCTTCTACCGCCTTCCCTGCAGAGTGAAGCCATCTGGTTTCATGACCGCGGGTACCGCTTGTTCAAGCTGACCCTGCGCGAGCAGGACGAAGCGGAAATCCTAATGAACCGGATGCTGGAAGAATGCCGGTTGCAGCGGCCGTATTACGAAACCAGCGTAATCGCTTTATTCTCCGAGCTGATGATTCTCCTTCAGCGTTCAGAGAGTATCTCACAAGCTGGAGGGACGAAACATCCGCTCCATCATCTAGTAACTGATGTAGCCACCTATATCCGCGATCACTACCGTGAGGCCCTTACTCTGGAAGAGACTGCAAGTAATTTTTACATTAGTCCTTCATACTTGAGCCGGGTATTTCACCGATTGACGGGTTTTCACTTTCGGGAATACATCGTTCATGTCCGCGTAAGGGAAGCCGAACGCCTGCTTGTCGGATCTACAGGCAAAATCCAGGAGATCGCCTCCGCTGTCGGATTTGAACATCTTTCCCATTTCAATAAAACATTCAAAAAATCAACCGGTCTGACCCCGCTCCAATACCGAAAAGAAGCAAGGTCACACCCACGGAAGTTCAAGACGGATTTCCATCATCCATAGAATTTTTTATCTCTCTGTGATCGTCAAATCTTCGGAATTAGTGAGCGTGACGTGGCTGCATCTATGCGCTGTTATCTTCGGCATTTCCGAAGTCTGCAACCGGATACGATCCAGCTTAAGCCCCGTAGCATGCCGCAGCACAATTCCCCGGTCACTCACTGCGTGGAATTTTTCAATGGTTAGATCAGCAAGCGGCATCTCCGGCAGCCCGTTAACCAGTAGAGCGGTTGCCGCACCATGGCACACAATGTTCTTCAGGGTAATCTTCCGAAATTGCGGAGTTTCCTCTGTAACCGAAAATAACTGCTCGTCATACCCTTCCGATCCTTCAACCCCTGCATAGAACATATGAAAGGATACAGCCTCGTGGATGATGCCGGTCATGTTGATATTCTCCATTACAATATCCTCCACCACACCGCCTCTTCCCCGGGTGCTTTTGAACCGCAGGCCGATGTCCGTGCCGATGAACAGGCAGTCACTAACTCGAACTGCATGTACACCTCCGGACATCTCGCTGCCGATCACAACGCCTCCATGTCCGTGATATACCGTGCAATTCCGGATGGTAATATACTGGCAGGGCATTCCCCACTTACGGCCTTCCTCATCCTTGCCTGACTTGAGACAGATGGCGTCATCACCCACATCAAAGCTGCTGTGCTCAACTAGAGCATGCGTGCAGGATTCCAAATCAAGGCCATCCCCGTTCTGCGAATACCAAGGATTACGTACCTGAACATTTCGTACGGTAATCTGTTCGCAACCAATGGGATGAAGACACCAAGCAGGTGAATTCTGGAAGGTCGGCCCTTCCAGCAGCACCCGCCGGCAGTTGCGCAGGCTAAGTAACGTCGGACGCAGATACGTACGAGCAGGCAGATAAGCCTCCATACTAGTTTCTCCCTTGTCCCACAGCTTCCGGCAGAAGTCCTCACCTTCCATGGCTTCCCGGGAAGGCCACCATACTTCGCCCTGGGGATCAAGTACTCCTCCAGATTCGATCAAACGCTCCCATTGCTTCTCGGTCATCTTAAACCGCTTCACTGGACGCCAGCCTTCACCGCTGCCGTCGAATATTCCCTCACCGGTTATTGCCACATCGCTTAAGCCTTCTCCATCGAGCGGAGCCTGACAGCGCCAGCCGGCATTCCCCTCATAATGGGAAGAAAGTAGCGGATACAAGGTATGATCAGGATCAAACTGCACCAATGCTCCCTTGTCTACATACAGATTAATTCGACTATGCAAAGTAAGAGGTCCTGTGCACCAGATACCAGCGGGAATAACAACCTTTCCGCCTCCCGCTGCAGCGCAGGCGTCCAGTGCAGCCTGAATAGCAGAGGTACATAGCGTTAATCCACCCTCTTCCGCCCCATAATCCGTGATTGTAAAAGTCCGCTCGGGAATCTGGGGAAGCTCGGGAATCGGATACGTATTGGTTACAAGATTGCTGCTCATTGAATTTCACCTCCTCCTATTACTCAAGTCCTTCATAGCTAAACCAGTCAAAATCAGCATAGCTTTCGCTCTTTGCACCTTGAGAGCTTGTGTACATCCCGATGTATGCTCCTGTGAACCCTCCGGCCAGATCGGTGCTGAGCACTCTGCCATCCGTCCGTTCGCAGAAGGCTGTCCACTTGGCGGCTTCAGAAGGTCTGTAATAGAAGCTGTACTCTTGTCCTCTGGCTTCCACCTTAAGCTGTACCTGATCCTGTGGATATGGCACTGACGCCAGCAGCTGCTCGCTGCCCCCCATCCGATGAATCAGCTGTAATACACGTTCGCCTGCCTCCAGCCCCAGTTCATAACGGAAGTGGTGATCCGCATTTTGGAGGAGAACAAGACCAGCCACTTCCCCTTCTGCAGCGGGACTAAACGTCATATCAGTCGCCGCCCTGAAGCTCAAATGCTGCTGGCGTCTACCGATATAAGATGGATTGGCAATCTCCGAGAGCCGTTCTGGCTTCAGGCGAAGCCGCAGAACTCCAGGCTTGTCGGTGAGACTCCAGAATTCACCCCGCGGTGTCCGCAGGAAATTCCAGATCGGTGCCAGCTCATAACCTATAAACTCATCGCGCGCAGGCAATTCCGGCCATTTTGTCTCCGGCAAATCCGGAGCCTCCGTCTCAAATTCCAGCACCCCTTTGCCGGGATTGACCACAGGCCATTCGTTCTCCCAGATTACCGGTGTCAGGAAGGTTTCACGTCCCAGATTGCGGTAATAACCACCGCTGGTTCGTGAAGCCAAGCAGAACATCCACCAGTCACCATGCTGAGTCTCCACTAGCTCTCCATGACCCACATTAACAATAGGATACGCTCTGCCAAGATGGCGATGCGTCAGAATCGGATTGGCTTTATGGCCCTCATAAGGACCTGTCACACTCTTGCTTCTGGCAATCGTAATCGCATGAGTATGCCCGGTTCCGCCCTCGGCAATCAGCACGTAATACCAAGCGCCGATCTTATAAATATGCGGTCCCTCTTGCGCATGAGCTACCTTGAGTGCGCCTTGCCAAATACTATGCTTCGGACCGATTAGCTTCCCTTGGCTGAGATCAATCTCCTGCAGCCAGATATCCATATGCTTCGGATAATCCTGCCCTTCCGGCGGAACACGGTTGCCGGTATAATACACCTTGCCGTCTTCATCGAAGAACAAAGAGGAGTCAATACCGGGTGCATCCTCCAGCCATACAGGGTCAGACCAGTCTCCGGTCGGATCGGTTGTTGTTACATAGAAATTATGCTGGTTCTTGTCATTGTCAATAAAAGTAGTAATCATATAGAAAACTCCCTCATGATAGCGGAGCGTCGGTGCCCAAATGCCCATGGAGGGAATCGAGTGATCCAGATTGAGCTGGGACGGGCGGTCCAGTACATGGCCAAGCTGGCGCCAATTGACCAGATCCTTGCTGTGGAAGATAGGAACGCCTGGGAAAAATTCAAAGCTTGAAGTCACAAGATAATAATCTTCACCAACACGGATAGCGGAAGGGTCAGGATAAAATCCCGGCAGCACTGGATTGCGGAATGTTCTCATTAAAAGTAATCCTCCTCAAAACAATTCAAATGTAAGCACCACCAATTATAGTTCGTATAAGTTTAACTTTCTTGTATTTTCTATGTTCTATTTCTTCATTTTTATACTTTCATGCTATATTGCCCATATTTCACTCCTTGTCAGCGAATAGCCTTTCCCTCTAGAATGGGTGTAATAGGATTTACCTGAAGGGGTGAGCAGCTTGGGAAAAAGAAAGAAATTGTACTCCCGCTTTTTTATGAGCCTAACCGCGATTTCAGTTTGCTGTATTCTAGTACTGGCTGTAGTGATCTTTTATTGGTACCGGAATATTACGATAGATAATGTCAACAAGGCGAACCAAAATGTACTGGTGAATACTGAAACCGTTTTTACAAACTATGAAGAGATCGTCCAGAACTACGCTATGGACTTCTATAGGAATCCAAACATCAACGCGCTCATGATGAATGGCGATACCAGCTGGAGCGACCAGTTGTACAGTGCCCTAAGCCAAATCCGCGGAGCATTGGTTGTGAACCAATATATGGAGAATGCCTACATCATGGGAGTGGATGAGCCTGTTGCCATGTTCGAAAACCTTCCGCTAAGCCCTGAATCGAAGCTGGAGCTGTTCTCGCGAATGCGGGATAACATCATTGTTGAGTCACCTTTTCTGTGGGAGGCAACCTTGAATAACGGTACCCCCATTACCCTGCTCACCGTGTTCTATAATGACCGGGCTTTTGCGGATAGCGAATATAATGGTGCGGTAGCACTGACCGTCAATTTGGGAAAGCTGCAGAATAATCTGTTTACGCAAAAAGAAGGCGAAGCCACCCGTTACGCTGTGCTTGACGGAAAAGCATCTGTGCTTATGCATAGTGCATTATCTGACATCCCTCTGGAAGAGGGCATGTTAAAGCAGGTGGTGTCCTCCACCTCTGAGAGAGGCTCTTTTGTCTATAGGGGAGGTGAAGAGCCGCTGCTGATTACTTATGTATATTCTGCAGCGGACAAGCTGTGGTTTGTGTCGGAGACTTCCTACAAGGATAGCATCCGTGATATCTCCAATGCCCGCAATCTGATGACTGGCCTATGCTTGGCCTTGATTGCCGCCGCATCTATAACCGCCAACCTGATCTCGCGGCGGATGTATAAGCCAATCGGCCGGCTGTTCGGCAATATCGCTCATCTATCTGGCAATGAAGAAGCGCTGAAAACCGGTGGCGATTTCGATACCGTAAGCCAGGAGCTCGAACAGATTGGCGTTAAGCTGGAGCAGCTAAAAAAAGAAAGCGATGATAGCGCCTTGATGCGGTGGCTGCTTTCCCCGCAGAGAACACCGGAGAACAGCAGGACACCCCTGATGAGTATAGCCGCTGCTGGGGGAGCATATTGTGTATGCGTGCTGGCCGCTCTGGAGCCCGAACAACCTCAAGACTCCGACTTCCGGCATACCTTTGAGGAAAACATACAGCAGATTGAACATGCCTTCTGTGAACTTGCAGCCATTCAATCCTTCCGCCCGCATCAGGGCACTGCTGTACTGATTCTGAGCGAGCTTCACAGCGGCAGCTTCGGCGATTACACTTTGTACCGCGGCAAATGGGAAGTAATCGCCGCTCAGCTACAGCTTTCCGGAGCCTGCTGCGTCTTCGGAATCAGCGGGCTGACGGATGATTTAAACCTACTAAGGACTAAATACAATGAGGCTGCAGACTGTCTGCAATATATTAAATTTCATGTGCAGCAGAACATCATCTTTGCCGATGATACGATCCATCTGAACAGCAGCCCAATGCCCGACAGTGCCCTTGAACCGGTACTGCAAGCCGTTAAGCAGACGGAACTCTCGAACCATATTCCGCAGGCAGTGGAGAGATTGCTGGCAGTAGCCTGCAGTTACCGCGTCGAGCCTGCCACCATCGCTTTATCGAGACTGGTCTTTGAGCTCAGTCGCACGGCTGAGCTTAATGCAGACGTCCAGCATTCCGGCTTTCTAGATAATTACCAGCATATCTGGCAGATCCAAAGCTATGACAAGCTATGGAATTGGATTGTAGACAGCTGTTATACCGCCCACGAGCGCATTGCCAGCATGAGTGCTGTACAGACCAAGAGCATTGCTGGTGAAGCCATTTGTTATATCAGAGATCATTATGATGACTCCAGGCTCTCCCTTAATGCCCTTGCCGACAAGCTATCGCTAAGTCCCGCTTATCTCAGTAGACTTATTGCCGACGAAGTAAACTGCAGCTTTCCCGATTTCGTTAACCTGCTGCGTCTGGAGCAGGCGCAGATGTTATTAGTCACAGAGCTTGGCTTGGATATCCGGGAAATTGCCGAGAAAGTGGGCTACAACAGCAGCACCTATTTTACAACCCAGTTCAAAAAGCGTTATGGGGTTACACCTTCCAAATGGAGAATGAATCATATTCTGCAAAAACAGAATCTTCCTGATTGACCCGCTAAAAGTAAGGAACAAAGGGGATGTCCCGGCAGCATTTTCATAGCCGGAGACATTCCCTTTTTGACTTTCTATGAATAATCCCTCGCGTCGCATATACTATGAGATTTCCCTTTAAATCAGGCTTTTTAGCACCTAAAAAACAAAAAAGTTCTGTTTTTTTCGTTTTTTTAAGCCGTCCTTTTCCGCTTTTTTTAACTTTTTTCCGTTTATTATGATAGCGTTTACATTCCGGGTGGATTTATGATTTTCATGTAAAGCGTTCTCCTAAAACAAGGGACGGAAATGACAACGCTAGTATAAAGGAGTGGACTGTTAATGATGCAAGAGGCTACATCGGAGACACAAGGAATGCCAAGTCCGGGAATCAGGACGGCCAAAGCCAAGAGCTTCCGTAAATCCCTAAGGAAGGACAGCTCGCTTTATTTGCTCGCTCTTCCGGGAATCGTCATTCTAATTCTTTTTGCTTATCTGCCGATGAGTGGTCTGATTCTCGTCTTTAAAAATTACAACTTCAACGACGGAATCTTCGGCAGCCCGTGGGCCGGCTTCTCTAATTTCGAGTTTTTCTTCTCTAGTATGGAAGATTCTCTTAGGGCTACACGCAACACGGTGATGTTAAATGCGCTGTATATGCTAACCGGCACGTTTTTTTCAGTGGCCATCGCCATTATTCTAAATGAGCTGCGCAGCAAATGGTTTATCAAAATCACGCAGAGCGTCATGTTTTTCCCGTATTTTATTTCCTGGATTATTATCGGAGCCATTCTGTTCTCCCTGCTGGATTACGACAAAGGCATTATGAACCAGTTGCTCCAGACATTCGGCTTCTCTCAGGTTGACTGGTATTCCAGCCCTTGGCTGTTCGTAATCATTCTCGTGCTAGCGAATATCTGGAAAAGCGCTGGTTACGGCGCCATCATCTATTATGCGGTGCTGCAAGGCATCGACACTTCCTATTATGAAGCTGCAAGAATCGATGGTGCCTCCAGATGGCAGATTATCACCAAAATTACGGTGCCAATGCTGATTCCGTCGATCATTCTGATGACGCTGCTGGGCATCGGGGGCATGCTGAAAGGCGATCTCAGTATGATTATGGGGGTAACGTTCCTGAATCCGTTGCTTCTGCCGACTACCGACATTATCGATGTGTATGTATACCGCACAGCCATCCGTTCCGGTGAATTCGGCTTTGCTTCAGCCATTACGCTCTATCAATCCGTCTTTGGTTTCATTCTGGTGCTGGTGGCCAACAAATTAGCCGGCTGGTATGACAAAGACAGCAAACTATTTTAGGAGACTGATAAGATGCAAACTACCGAAAACAAAGGCCTGCTCATTTTCTTTTACATCTGTATTGCCGTATTTTCAGTAATCTGTCTAGCGCCGTTTATTCTGGCAGTATCCGGCTCATTATCTACCGAATCCAGAATCGCCGCGGAAGGATATTCGTTCTGGCCCAGAGGCTTCACCTTTGAAACCTATGAATTCCTGTTTGGCTCCAAGGCGCAGCAGATTCTGCGGGCGTATTCCATGTCGGTGATCGTTACGGTGCTGGGTACCGTGTCGGCCGTATTGGTGACCACCGCTTATGCTTATGTCATATCCGTTAAAGGCTTCCGGCTCAAAAATTTCTTCGCCTTTTTCGCCTATTTTACAATGCTGTTCAGCGGAGGAACGCTGCCATGGTATCTGCTTAGCACCAAATATTATCATTTGGGCGATACGCTCATCGGCCTGTTCATCCCTTATGTGCTAAGCGTCTTTCTGATGTTTCTCATGGCTAACTATTTCCGCAGCATCCCGCATGAAATTGTGGAATCTGCGCAAATCGATGGTGCCGGACATCTGCGTATCTTCTTCAGCATTATGATTCCGCTGGGCCGCGTCGGACTGGTCACCATCTCGCTCTTTTACGCACTGCAATTCTGGAATGACTTCTATTTGCCACTAATGCTGGTATCCGATCAGGATCTCTATACGATTCAATATTTGATGTACAACATGATGGCGAACATTCAGTTCCTGGCTTCCGGCAACGCTGCTCAAATTGGTGGAGCTATCATCGCACCGCCACTGGAGACAGCCAAAATGGCAATGACCTGTCTGACCGTTTTGCCAATCGCCATATTATATCCTTTTCTCCAGCGCTTTTTTGTCAAAGGCATTATCGTAGGTTCAGTCAAAGGCTAATTTCCAGCAAAGATACCAAATTATGTTCGGTTGCACCGGGTTTATGCTCCCCTACTTCTTGATGTACAATGGGACTTAAGGGAGCTCGACCTTTGCAATAGATGCCTCAAACATTATGATTCTATTTCAGGAGGGTTCATCATGAAAAAGAAAAAAGGTTGGTTAAGTTTGCTCCTAGCTGCGGTGTTCTTGGTAAGTGGCTGTGCTCAGGGCAACAATGAAAGCGCTCCCCCTAGTTCCGGGACTGGAAATGAAGGTACCTCTTCCTCTACGGATAGCGGTAGTAATGACGGCAGCGCCTTGACTCCTGCCAAATTGAAAATTGTGCTGTACGGGGATGAGTCCAACCGGATGAAGGAACTAGCGAAGACATCGTTCTACGACACTATTAAGAAAGAAATCAATGCTGAGGTTGAATTTCAGTTTCTTCCTTGGACCGAATATGGCGGCGGCAAAACTGACTTAATGCTGTCTACAGGAGAAGACTTCGCAACTTATACAGATGCCAATTACATGGTAAAATCTGTGGCAAAGGGGCTTTATGCCGACCTCACTCCGTATGCCGATGCAGCAGCTGATTTGAGTAAAAATGTGGACGAGGCCTCCTTCAAAGCCTTTCAGCTGGAAGGCAAGCAGTATGCGATCCCCGTCGGCAACAAACCGAATTCTGCGGAATTCTACAGTGCACTAGTCAGACAGGATTTGCTTGAAGAAGCCGGCATGACGCAGGTTACTTCGCTGGGGGAACTAGAGCAGTTCTATGATAAGGTCCATGCCATTCATCCCGAACTGATCGGGTACGCCAACACCGATGCGCGCAGACTCCTACAATATGATTACACGGACAAAAACCTCTATTGGCAAAATGATTTTATTGCCCTGGATGAGTCTGTGAAGGATGATCAAATTATTAGCTGGTTTGAAACCGAAGAGTTCAAGAGTTATGCGAACCTTATGCACGGCTGGTATGAAAAAGGAATCATTCCGAAATATGCCGCCACCAATGTTCCGCAGCTGCAATCTGACTGGAACTCCGGTAAAGCGATGTTCTGGGCCGGCACAGCGGCACGCCCATTCGAAGGTGCGGCAACCATCTCACAAGCAGTGCCTGATGCCAAACTGGTCAACTATTTCCTCGGCAGCGGCCGTCCAAAAATCAGCCGCGGCACTTACAGCACCGCCTTTTTTGTCTCCACCGCAGCTAAAGACCCTGAACGTTATATTATGTTCTTCAATCTGCTGCAAAAAAACCAGGAGCTGTACGACTTGTTCGCCTACGGGATAGAAGGAACAGACTATACGCTGGATGAAAACGGGCGTTTGACTAAAATAACCACTGATTCGCTGATCCCTGACTGGCTGCTGATGAACAAAAACTTCATGCGTTTCGATAACACGGTACCGGATGAGTTTATTGCAGAATATAAAGCTTGGGACGATGGAGCTATCATTTCCAAAGGTGCCGGCTTCAACTTTGACAATACACCCGTCAAGAATGAAGAAACGAAGCTGAACGGCGTATTCACTGAATACCTCGCTCCGATTGGCAGTGGCTTCAGCGATTATGACACCGCCTTCCCCAAAGCGCTGGACAGACTAAAAGCAGCGGGAATAGACAAATATATCGCTGAATACCAAAAACAATTTTCCGAATGGTACGCTAAGCAGCAGTAAGCACCGCCGCGGCAATTATCATACCGGTCAACAAAGAAGCGTGCTCCTTAATGGAGACACGCTTCTTTGGCGTCACCGAACGACGTAGCTAACAGGCAGAAAAGCGTAATAGCATGTCCGATATTATGGTACAATTTGTAATACTAAGGCGGGGTGAAAAACTTTGAGGAATATTGTTAATGATACTCAGTTTCTCAGTGAAAGAGCTACGATGATGTACTATTTTCAAGATGAATTTTACAATCCTGAGAAAACTGAAATTTTTTATTCACCATCAGGGAAGTTTAAACTTGAAATCCATCACTATAACCATGTAGTAGGTATTATTAGATATAATTATACAAAAGGAATTATTACGGATAGTGAGCATAAAACCATCGACATAATATATAGAAACTTCGGCACATTTCTATTCAGTTGGTTAGAGATAAATGGCATAGAATATCTTTTAGGTGGGTTAGATTATCAAGGGTATTCAATTGTTAATTTATCAAATAAACAAACCAAACATTATGTTCCTGAAGAGGCATATAAAGGTCATGGATTTTGCTGGGGGGAAATAATATATTTTCAACAAAAAAAATTAATAGTGATTGATGGATGCTATTGGGCATGTCCTTATGAACTTGTTTTTTATGATTTTTCTAATCCGATGAATATGCCATATAATGAATTATTTCGCGTGGAAGTTGACAGTATAACAAATTGGGATAATTGGAAAGATTACTGTAGGGTTAGATATCTTGATGGGGAAAACAACGAGAAAGAATTTGTATTTTAGAGACTACACTAACGGAAAACGATAGTGGGGGAGCTTCCTATAAGGTAGCTCTTCTTTTCTATTAAACTAACCGGTAACAACTAAGGGAATATTGGAGGAATACTTTTATTGTAATTAATGATCGAGTGTTGCCCGTTATAGGTTAATACTATAAATATTATTTCTATTATATATTAGACCAATAAACGCCTATAGCGCTATTATGTTATTTATAATAATAACGTGGAGGGATAGTCTGATGTCTATTTATGATTTTCAAGCAAAGTCAATTCATGGTGAGCCTGTTGAATTGTCCATTTATCGAGGAAAAGTTCTGCTTATTCTGAACACTGCCAGTAGGTGCAGCTATTCTCGCCAATTACCTGATCTCCAAAAAATTTACGAAATTCACCATGAGCAAGGGTTTGAAATACTTGGTTTTCCTTGTAACCAATTCAACGAGAAGGAGCCAGAAAGCAACTCGGAAGTACATGAATATTGTGAGAGCAACTTTGGAGTTAAGTTTCCTTTATTTGAGAAAGTTGAGGTTAGGGGACCGTCTGCCCATCCTTTATTTCAATATCTAACACAGCAAGCACCATTTCAAGGATTCGATACTGAGACATCAGGCGGTAAATGGATGCAGGATTTTCTGCAGGAAAAGTATCCGGACATATATGCCGGCGATGGGGTTAAGTGGAATTTTTCGAAGTTTTTAATCGATAGAAACGGTCATGTATACGGTAGATACGAAACAACGACTAAACCTTTTGACATAGAGCCATTTATTGAGTCACTTCTTTTAAAGTAAATGAATCCGATTGGTAATTTAACCCACAGAGAACGATAGTTTAACATAAAGGGTTTACATATTAGGCATGCAAAACATATATAGACCCTCTCCATTTTTTATCGGATTACTTCCTTTATTTATGTATATATCTTTACTGCCTGACGACGATACCGATTTCTTTCAACTGAAGCACCATCTTTTTGACTTCAATAAAAAGACAACCTTCTTCAAGAAGGTTGTCTTTTATGTGATCAAGCGCTTGCTTGTAAGCTAAGCAAACTCCCCATCGTAAGTTCTTATTCACTAATCGTTGCGTTATCGTATAAGTCAACCAATTCGTCGAAGGAGGTAATAATGACATCAGAGCCCTTCAGCTCATCCTGACGTCCGAAGCCTGCATAGGCGCAGCCGATTACGGTCTGGCCATTTCCTTTACCTGCCTGAACATCAGAAGAACGATCCCCAACCATCCAGGCACTGCTGATACCATGATTATCCAAAAGAATACGTAGCAGCTCGGTCTTAGTCGCAGTGCCTTGACCTCCCGCACTATACAAGCCTTCGAACAACGCCTTAAGCTCATGCACCACAACGATGCTGTGAATATAATCCTCCAGCCCGTTGCTAGCCACAAACAGCTTCACTCCGCGCTCTTTAAGCGCTGTCAGTGTCTCAACCACCTGTGGATACAGTAGTGTGCCTCCGGCTTCAAGCCCTTCAATCTCCAGCTGCAGGAGCAATTCATCCGCCCGGCGGTGCACGGCTTCATCTGCTTCAGGCATAACATTCTTCCAAATGTCTGCCAGCAACATTCCTAAGCAGCCTAGAATACGTTCTTCTGGTGGTGTAGGTCCTACGTATAGTCCCTCTTCCCGCAAAATATCGAACATTTTATGATATGCAGGCAATAAAAGACTTTCAGTCTGGAACAATGTTCCATCCATATCAAATACAATCGCTTCTGGCTTGTTCAGTTTCGCATGAACCACGTTTTGTTCCGTTCCTTGTACTTCGTTACTCATCTGTTGTTCCTCCCCATTCTGTTCTACTTCAGGTAAGACATTCATCTGTGCGATATTTCCAGTACAAGCCCTATGATATATGAAATCGCTTTGTAATGTCCATGCTCTTAACTTTTTCTGTTGCAGTTTATATTTCGTTGTGCTATATTTCAATCTGTAATATTACAACTTGAAATATAAAGGAGAAATAACCATGTCAAATCCATTAATCATACGCTTCCTCAAGCAGCCTGCTACCATCATTGGAATTATAACTGCACTGTTGTTCCAAGTTTTTTTCAGCTTAATTTGGATTACAGGGTACGATCATGTAACGGATCGGGTAGATCAGTTGCCCATTGCTATTGTTAATGAGGATGGTACAAATGCCCAGCCTATAGTCGATGGGATTGCAGGATCACTTCAGTTCGTAACCAGACAGGATCTCCAACTAGAAAATGCAAAAGAAGCACTTGAGCATAGAGAAATCCGCATGATTATCAATATTCCCCAAGGGTTCACTGGACAGATCAGTAATCCATCTGCAAAGACTGAACTCCACTACTTCTTAAATGAATCTAATCCGCAGATGGTCAGCAATGTCATGCAGACGGTAGCACTTAAAGTCACGGCTGCAATGAACACTCAAAGCAGTAATTCAGCACTAAGCCACACCTTGGATGCTATGAATCTGCCGCAGGCACAAGCGGAGATCATCAAAAGTGCTGCAAGCAGCCGCATTTCCGCCAACGTCGAAATCATTAACCCTACAACTAATTTTGCACAAACTATGGTTCCCTTAATGATCGTTACCGCCTCATTTACCGGTGCAATGTTACTCGCGATGAATCTCCATAAAGCTTCCTCCAACTTGTCTGGACAATTTAGTAAATGGAATCGCTTTGCAGCCCGATTTGTCATTATGGGTGGAACGGCTGTGCTTATCTCACTAGTGGGAACTATCATGGTTAACTCACTCGGTATCCACTCTAATCGTGGCTTTCTGCTTATGTGGCTGTTCGAGTTCACGGTAATTCTCTCCTGCATGATCCTTGCTCAGTTTAGTCTGCTGCTCCTCGGGGATGCTGGCGGCTGGCTAAATATTGCCCTTCTCTCCATGCAAATGTTAGCGTCCGGAGCAACTATTCCACGCGATGTGCTTTCACCTTTTTATAACTGGATCGGTCCCTTCTCACCCGCTTACTATGCAGTTAATGGTATGCTCGACCTGGTTATCGGGGGTAACGGGGTATGGAAAGATATGTTCTATTTACTCTGTATTGGGGCAACAATTGCTGTATTAAGCGTACTTGTCACTTTCCTCCGTAAAGAAACTCGGATCTCACGAGAACAAGAGCCCGTGCCAGTAAATGCGTAATTATACAGTTTGCCACTCCGGCTATGCCATTTCAAATTGAGAGCGATATGCAGTTGTGATATGGTAGGAAGTGAAAGAAAGGAGCGGCAATGATTTATGAACATACAAGATGTTATTCTGGGGATTTTAAGCGAAAAACCTCATTCTGGTTACGAGATAAAACGACATTTCGAGGAATACTTCTCATTTTTCTTCGATGCCAGCTATGGCACGATCTATCCTACCCTAAGCAAGATGGAAAAGCTGAATCTGATCACTAAAGAATCTGTGCGACAGGAAGGCAAACCCGACAAAAATGTATTCACCATTACCTCTGCCGGCTTGGATCAGTTCCACGCTTATCTACAATCACCAGCCGAAAAAGATGTTCTGCGTTCTGACTTTTTTATGCACCTGTATTTTGGGGAAAAGACGGACAAAGAGAACATAGATAATCTGCTTCGGCAAGCATTGATAGAAAAGCAGGCAATGTACGACGATCTGGAACAGAAGTTGAACCAGCTAGATTACAAGTTATCTTCCTACCAGAAGTTGTGCATGGAGCTAGGCCTCGTACAATATGATGCTTTTATCAAAAAAATCCAAAGTGTGCTAGAGTCTAAATAAAACCCGCTTTCGAAAGTACACCATAAAAAAAAGAACCGGTATTACAGGCACATCTTGTGCTTGTAATACCGGTTCTTTTTTTTGAAATCATATGTGGTATATGGATTATGCTCTATCAAAGCTTGCAATAAGTTCATCAAGAACATCTTTGCTTACCATTTTACCTTTGAAATTGATCAGGTTTTCTGAGCTTCCGGAGAAGATACAAGTTGGCTCATATTTTCTAAGGATAATCTTTTCAGCGTCTACAAAAATTTCGAGCGGGTCTTTTATGTCGATTCCCATTGTTCTACGCAGTTCAATAGGAATTACGATACGTCCCAATTCATCCACTTTTCTTACTATGCCTGTTGCTTTCATCATCGTACATCCTCCCTTGAAGTCACATTTATAATCATTCTTGCTAAAAGCTATGTACGCTTCTATATGATAGTAATGATTACGCTACTACCTAATTCTAAAGTTCTATTCATTTCCTGTCAATTATTTTTCTACATTATATGATATTATTCGACAAAATTTCGACAATGTATGATATCTGTTGAGCACCAAGAGATGAAGCCGTGTCAGAACACAAAAAAATAGGGGCTTCTCTGGAATGTCGAAATCCACCCAGAATGTAACCCTACTTGATGACAATTCTACCCTAAAATACCTTCGTTAATCTATTTGTAAATCTTGTCACTCCGCTTATCCGCAATCACAAGTAGGAAATTGTCGAAAACTAGCAAGAACGCTACTCCGTCATTTACCCAGATGTTTAGTAAGTCAAACTTAAATAGGATCTATCATTGGAATAATAATTTCGCTATGAGTAGTGTGTGTATCGAATCCTCATGTAAATACAAGGCTGATGATATCACTGTAGTGTAAATACGATGAATCCGGAAGTCGACTAACGAGGGGCTAGCAAAGAAGTTATTAATGGAGGGTATTCTAAGTGTTTGATGATTTTTGTCCCCCATTAAGAGAGTAAATAAACTATAGAATTATAAAGTTCTCCGATAAAGGTTTCATCAATCTGTTTAATATTGATAATACGTTCCTGGCATAAGCCATTTACAGCAAAAGTTGCTTGAAAGTAACCGTTTAATGGTTCAATGTCTATTTCAATATCCGTTTCTATTTTATCCGAAATATCATAGCCATATAAGACATATATCGCGATATCGTAAGATTTCTTATTCAGAATTAAGGAAAAATAGGAAGATGTCTGCGCTGAGTTTGTCTCAGGAACATAGTCTATTCCGTATAAAACTCCGATAGGGTGATTCGATGCAAAATAACTGTTATAGTTATTATTTTTAAATTGCCCTTTTAACCAGAGAATAACTTCAAAGTCAGTGTCAGCAGGGATGTAAATAGAAACCATTGGCTCTTCGATCAGCAACGGGGTGCTGTTAAGTGTGTAAATGTTGTGTATTTTGAATAAGCTATGCCATAACTTAATGTTAGTACACTGATTGTTAACTATCTTGTTCATATCTTTTCCTTGGTAATTGTCAATAAACACTACATTTTTATTGTATTTCGAAGCAATCCACTGTAATTCAACATAAGCATCAGGGTAAAGATCTCTGCTGATCACAACGAGAGTCTCAATATTTTCATTGTAAGCCAATAGGGCTGCATCAACAGCATCATAAGCCGACTCAGCGGGAACGACAATTTCACCGTGTATGTTAACGCAAAGATTCCGATTGTCCAATTTGCATTTTCCGTTCACATAGCATACTAATATATCACTTATCCAATCAGGGTCAGCATAGCAAATAAACAAGTGTTTATCGTCCCTATAGTTATTTGCCATTTTCGACAACATGAGTTTTATTTGCTGCAAGTTAGTTAGGTGAGATTTACCAATGAGTTCACATACTTTGGCTGTAATCATGGGCGCGGCAAAGCTGTTCGAGTTGCTGCACTCTTTACCATTCAAATGATGTCTAGCAAAAGCCGTAAATTCTATACCGTCGATGATATTATCATTGAGATAAAACTCCCCTTCGTGCAGCGTGTTGCTTACCTCTCTCTTAACGCCTATAACGTTTGAAAAAGAAGCTGGATATGTAATATAATCATGATTACTTGCGGCACTTACAATAACTAAGCCTTGACCAGCAACCTTGTTTATAACTCTCTGCGTTTCTAATAAATCCGCTGAGCAATGGCTTCCCAAGCTGATATTTACAACTTGGATATCATTTTGAACGCACCATTCTAGTGCACTATACAACTTCTGGATATTTCCCCTTAAGGTATCAGACAATATCTTCAAGCTATACATATAGATTTCCGGATAATAGTGCTTAATTATGCCTGCGCAGATGGTGCCGTGAGTTATTCTTTCGGGACTGTCTATTGTATAAGCGTCTATTGTGAAATCTTCATTGAAGATCAACTGTTGAACAACCGGTTCACCTAGCAAATATTCGTTGATACCATCATCAATCACGGCAATTTTCACTTTAGCTTCGATGTTCATCATCTCCTTTTACAGATCGACAAAAATAAAACCGCCTCATTGGTCACAAATCCATTGACCCAGGCGGTAGTCATGATTAAAAAAGTGATTAATCATTTAATTAAACAGGTTCTTTTTCCGCAGCATCGAATCCAGACTAGCTTGTAGCACACTATTTAAATACATGCTATCTTCTTCACCATTATTGGAGTTGTCAATAAATAACCCGAATTGTGATAGGCTAGAGCTGCTACTTAATTTACTCAACGAGTCTAACTGCTCCGCCTTTCTTTTTTTTTCTGCCTCTACTTCTTTATTAATCTTCTCCCGCTCGGCAGGTGTTAAATAATCACCAATCACCCAAAAAGTAGCTGTTCCATCCGGATGTATAATGACGCCACTGGCATCACCGGGTTTATCATTAGCGCTGGAAGCAAAATGA
The DNA here is from genome assembly GCF_037974255.1 of Paenibacillus sp. FSL R5-0636. Classification (NCBI taxonomy): domain Bacteria; kingdom Bacillati; phylum Bacillota; class Bacilli; order Caryophanales; family Paenibacillaceae; genus Paenibacillus; species Paenibacillus sp. FSL R5-0636. The sequence continues at coordinate 2,101,959 of NZ_CP150232.1, read as the reverse complement.
TCCTGAATAATTGCTTCTACCCTTTTTTGCATTTGTGGATCTGTTGCCGACTGATTCAGTATATTTGGAGCAATGGTTACATTCCCTTTGCCAACACTACCAGAGTATACACTTTTCACTGCTTCATTGTTCTTTGGTATGGCTTGAACGTTGATTTTAATGTCGAATTTTTTTTCCAATTCCGTCAAAACCGCTTCCGAACTCGATGTCGATAGCGCGTCTTGAAATGAAATCTCTGAACTCTTATTTTTCTGGATTACCATTGCAGCCCCCGCACGATTCAGGCTACTGAGTGAAGCTACATTCAACAACTTAAACCAACTCCCTTATTCTTTTTTCCTGTAGAATGCGGCAAACTGTATTATTAATTCGATCTAGGCTGTTGAAGCATCCATTTAATATATCGGTTTCCGGAATTTGTATTTTTAGTTTTTCCTCAATATGTACAAATAGAACCAACAAATCCCGTGGTGAGAACTGCATCGCCTCGCCCAATAAATCTTCATAGAAGTAGTTTTCATTAAGCTTGATCTTGTCCATTCCCATTACGTCGAATAATATTTCGTTTATCTGTTCACGCACTTGATCCAGATCCATAAATATCACCCTTCTTTTATACGATTTGCATATTTTCCTGTAACAATAGAGCTTCACAGCATTCTGCTAATTTCAAAGTGTCTGTCCCATTTAACGAATTAAACAGAGGAACCTTTGACTCTAGCGATATTTGTGCAATTTTTTCATCAACCAACTTAGAATCAACCGTAAAAAACTTCAATTCTTTATCCTGTTTGCTTCTGCCCGTATCAAATTTATGATTTGACATATTAAAACAATCAATATCAAAACCTAATTTATGCTTTGTTGACACACATATCTTATCGAGAAACTCTCCATTAAAATCATCATAGGTCAAGTTCATAATACCGACATCCGGATGGATTGCACTAGCCGCCTCGAATGCAGTAATACCAAATCTATTGGTAAACAGATTATTATATACCATTGTCCCGCCTGGAATTCCGATAATCATTACATCAGGTCGTTCGTTCAATTCAATATATTTACAGAAGTGATTAAAAAGAAATATTTTATCTATCTCCGCTTCTTTATGATTAAACATAAAATCAGGAAAAGAATGAAATCCCATAATCTCACAATAAGATTTTGTCCCAATTTGACTTACTTTGTACCCTTCTTTCAAGAAATAATCCCTTAGGCTAAGCTGAACATCAAATTTATTGGATTTTTCCATAAGACTCGCCACGCAGATTATCGGAACATTAATATCCAGCAGTATTTTCTCAACGAGTTCTACTTTCGTTCTGTCAATGTCAATTCCAAAAAAACTTGTGAGTTCCACATTATTTTTCAGGCATACCTTCTTTACCATTTCAACTTCATGATCAGCACATCTGTTAAGCAGAACAATATCTTTCCCCATCTCTGCGGCTTTGATAATTGTCGGGAACACCACTTTTTCAAAACTGCATTCAAATTCACAAATCATTAACACATCAAATTCATCATCTGAAAAAGAATCTTTAACTTTTATACCCACATCCTCACCATAATAGCTGTACGCTGCATCTTTTTCATTCAGTCCAAAACCTAAAGGTGCCATTAATGAAACAAGCTCAAAGTTGCCCAGTAAATTGGAGAATCTGACGACCGGACCGAAATCTGCATGATATGGATAAACAATTGCTCTTTTTTTCACCATTGTCTCCCCCATTACACTTTTTCTTTATCAAAGTCGTAGCCTAACTCTCTTAGTACGCAATAATCTTTAAACAAACTCTCAGTGTTTTCTTTAACTTTATTGCAGATACTTAATTTTTTGGCAGCAGAAAACTCACTGATATCATCGGCGGCCATTGCACAAGAAGTGCAATATCTAAAGGCCCAGCACTCTTTGCATTCTTTCTCCGTTATTGTTCCAATGTTTAGTATGTTCCGGATATTATCCAATTCAAAGCCTGTATCTATATGCCCAATCCTCATTACACTAGATGCTTCACTAACTCTTTCACAGGGATACAGAGCACCGTCAGCATTCACAAACAATCGTTGTACTCCTGGAACACACGGTCCGGAATGATGGTCTTTTTTTACATCATAGAAAGAGATTCTAAGCCTGTTATGGACATTCTCCTGGATTTGATCAAAGCTTTCCATCACCAGCTTGGATACATCATTTTTCTTAAGCCTATCAAATTTATAAAGAAATAATTTGAAAACTTCGTAATTATACATCTTGATAAAACTGTCATTGATTAAGGACTCACTTTTTTTGTAGCTACTTGCTATATCACTTGCCATAACAGCAAAGTCTTTTACGGTCTCATAGTTTGAAAAAAAGTTTGTGGAACAGCTAAAATCTGAATTTGGATCAATTACTGCATTGAACATCACTTTATCAACATAGTCTGGTGTTTTGTTTTTGATATTTTCAATATTATCCATAATAGTCTGAAAACTGCCTTTATTATTTACCGCAAAAACTCGGTTTCTATCATGCGCGACTTCATCGCCGTCCAGGCTGATCGTTAAATTAAAATCATTAGAAGATAAGAACTCTAAGGTTTCGTCGGTAATTAAAGTTGCGTTTGTAGTAAGGTTAAACGTTAGTTCTTTGCCCGCACTTTGTTCTCTGGCATAAGCAACACAAGCTTTTATTAAGTCCATTTCCAGTAAGGGCTCTCCTCCATAAAATCCAATATTAATAATTGGAGAATCTACGGAGTGCTCAATCAAAAACTTAATTGCTTTCAAAGCAACCTCTTTTTTCATTCTCTTATTGGTATGTACTCTGTGTAAGTAGCTCCCTGAATACGCGCAATAGCTGCATCTTAAATTACAGTTTTGCGTGACCTGCAAAGTTATCGAGCCAACGCTTCTGCTTAAATTGTGCTGCAAAGAGTCGCTCATGGGATGAATCATCTCAAAATCCTGTTTCTCCGCCAAAAAACCGGAATCAAATAAGTTTTGAATCTCCGGTTCCACTTGTTCAAAGTTTGAATTTCTATAGTTCAACAAAGCCTGATAAGATCTTTCATTTAATTTAAGAAATGTATTTGCATTCGCATCGAACATATATTTTCCCGTTACCGTTTCAAATAAATGAAATACTGGCACCTGAACTCCCCCCACTCTAAAAGTGAAGCAGGACAGCTTTTTTAATAAAGCCATTTAGCCATCCTGCTCTTAGCTATACTTAAGATTGCACTTACTACCCGATTCCAATAGCAGTCATCTTCATGGAGTTACCAGTATAGGTTACTTGTTTCATGGCTGCTTTGTTTGATCCGCTGGCATTGCATGTACATGCATAACAAGGACATGCACTGCAAGCTGCATATGCCTCCAACGTTTCATAATTTGCATTTGTTCTTTTTACAAGTTGTTTCATATGCCTATTCCTCCTTTCAAATCGTATTTATCTAAATATCAATATTTGATATTTAAATCACTCGAAGGGTAAACCCATTAAACGAATTGATGCTGTTGTGTGATGAGCCGATACCTTTCATTTGTATAAGACAACTTCTCATGAAGTCCAATAGCGGAGACCTGGCCTTTTTCTAAAAAGATTACTCTATCCACATGCTTCAGAATTTCCGGCCTATGACTGACTATAATCACTGTATTGTTACTGAGTGCTGTATCTAATAGATGGTTGATGGCTTGTTCAGAGTGAAGATCAAGGTTGGAGGTCGCTTCATCAAAAATCACCATAGGCCTGCTTTTTACTAATGCTCTGGCTATCGCGATTTTTTGTTTTTGTCCACCGGACAACTTGTTCCCATTAGAACCTACGACATAATCCTCAAACCAGCTTGTATCCTTCTCTAATAATTGGGTAGCCTCAATAGCCTGTCTATACTGCTCCTCATGGTTTTCACTGTAAAGTTTTATGTTATTTTCGATGGTTGTGTCAAAAAGATATATCTCTTGACTAACAGTCGAAATTAATTCCCGATATTCATTCAAATTAATAGCCTTAATATCCACTCCGTCAAATAAAATTTTTCCTGCAAGTGGTTCGTAAAACCTCTGGATTAAATTTAGGATTGTAGACTTCCCCGAACCATTCATTCCTACAATGGCCACTTTCTCATGGCTGCCAATCGTGAAATTCACATTTGACAAGATCAGTTCAGTATCATAAGCAAAGCTTACATTTTCAAACTGAATGCTCCCAAAAGGGTTGAGTCGCTTCATACCAATGTTGGCGGATTCTACATCACAAGCTTCGATTTCTTCCTCGAGCAATGAATAATACCTTCGGGCAGAAGGCATTATTCCCGACAATAAGTATCCAATATTCAACATCGATGAGATAGGAGTGGTCACATAAGCGCTATAGGTAATAAATGCAAATATACTTCCTACCGAAAGCTTTGAATCTAATATCATCGTCGATCCAGAAGCATATATTAGAAGAACTAGTCCTCCAATTAGAAATCTCTCCACAGTAATCCGCCAATTATCCAATAAACTGATTCCCATATGGGAGGTTATTACTTGATTCTGCTTGTCTGCAAATTCTTTTTCTTTGAAAATGAATAAATTAAAAAGCCTTGTTTCCTTCACACCATTCAAACTATCCTCAAACCAATGCGAATATTCTCCATCCTTCGTGATGTATTTTTCCGCAAGAGACTTTCTTTTTTTAGCAAACGATTTCAAAATTAAATATTCTATAGGGATTAAAATAAGCACAATAAGTGTAAGTTCCCAACTTATGATAAAAAGTCCAATAACTCCTCCTACCAAACTAAAACACTGACTAACAATAAAAAGCATGCTACCATCCGTTATTTGCGAAATATTCGATATATCGGTGCTAACGCGATTTAAAATTTCACTGCAGTTTTTATCAGTGAAATATTTCACTTTCACTTTCATAAGTCGATCAAATGCAGCTTTATGCAAGGAGTAGATAATATTTGAAGCTATTTTTATTCTTCGTTTTTCTTTGAGCAAATCTAAAAAGCTACTGAACATAGACAAAAGAAAGATGTAGATTGCCGTTAAAATAATGGTTCTAACATCTGATTTCATAAATCCTTCATCAATAATAATTTTGTTGAACATCGGCAAAATGGAACTAATCAAAGTAGAAAATATTAAGAGCAGAAAAATAATACATAAATTCTTTTTATGCGCTTTAAATAATCCGATAAGTTTTTCAAGGGTATCCTTATCATTCATAGAATATATCCTCTTCTACTTTCAAGCTTCGGTTTGACATTGATAACGCTATCAATATATCATATAAAAGAATATTTGGGGTAATTTGGTAGCTAATGGTTGGAATAGGAGGCTGAATGACGTTTCGTGTCAGGTTTTGGTATCTCTGAAGATTAACAAATTTAATTATGGGGGGGATGGCTTTGTTACGCATAGCCGTATGCGATGACGAGAAAAAGGAACACGATTTGCTAAAGGAATATCTCCCAAGACTTATGAAAAGCACGGCTTACTCTTTCGAGACTCAATATTTTACCTCCGGTGAGGAATTGCTTCACTATTATAATCAACAGAGTAGTTATCCTTTTCATATACTTCTAATGGATATTGAACTGAGAGGATTAAATGGAATCGAGGTTGCAAAAAAAATCCGTGCACTTCCGGATCGGGAGGTTCAAATTATATTCTTGACAAACTATCCGCAGTACGTAATGAGCAGCTTTGATGTGCAACCCTACCATTATTTGATTAAACCAGTAAACTATGAGTGTTTTGAGGCAAAGATAATAAAGCTATGTAACTATATCATTTCTTCTGTAAATAGGTTTCTAATGATTAAAACTGAAGATGGACATATGGTGATCAAAAATTCTGACATTATTGCGATTGTTAAAATCAAACATTCCTTGGCTAAAAACCGACTAAAGATCATTACCTCTACGCAGCATTACATAATTCCAGGTACAATTTCAGAATATATAAGTAAACTAAACCGTCCATTTATGCTTATTCATCGTTCCGTTATTGTTAATCTGGAACATGTCCATAAGTTTACAGCTACTTCCGTAGTCATGCACAATCAAGAGCAGTTTCCTATTGGCCGTACTCAGGCAAAAGAGGTTAAAGAAGCCTACGCCTATTATATGATTGCACAATTCAAAGAACGAGGATGACTCTTTATCTATCAATGGTCATCATGATGTTGCTTATTCTGCTAATCAGAGAAACCATCCTTTTATTCGGTAAAATTAATGAAAACACCAAACTGACTAAAGAAAATCTGCAATTACGTAAACAGATGGATTATCAACACATCAGCTATGAAAAAACCACACATTCCCTTACAAGCATCAAACAAGTTATCCATGATACGAACAAGCATTTGGTATATGTCCGGAATTGTATTCAGAACAATGAGATTCAGGAATCTATCCATCATATCAATTCAATGCTCGGTCAAATTCATCAGCCTTCTCTCAGACTATCAACAGGTAATTTGGTAATTGATTCTTTAATTGGCAACGCGCTAAATATTGCTTGTGAACACAAAATTGCTATTAAGTATGATATTCATATACACGCCGAAGCTATTGATATTGATCGGTTTGACTTATGTACCGTGATCGGGAATGTGCTGGATAATGCTCTAAACGCCGCTGCAAGAGTTCCAAAAAAAGAAGATAGATTTATTCAGCTGCTAATTTTCACTACCGATACTTCATTGTTTATCCAAGTCACCAACTCACGGAACAATTCTAGCACTATAGTGCAGCATAATTTTAAAGAGAATCCCGCTTTTCACGGATTCGGCTTAACAAATATTCAAAGTGTCACCGAAAAATACGGAGGTCATCTAGTTACTAACGCTCAAAATAATGAATTCGAAACAATCATTGTACTACCTTTTCTAAACATACTTTCAGCAGCTAAGCCAAACCTGACCGAATTAGAAAGGCAGTGAAAAAAACTATTTCCCTAGCAAGTACAGCGGCCGCTCCCCAACAGCAGACTGAAGGGGAGCAGGCCCGCCGCAAGCTTTACGAAGTAATCTCAAACAATCTCGCTGTTTTTCCTGGTGGGAGTGCCACCGTCAAAACCCCTGCCGATTGATCCCAATTCCAAGTTGAACTATGCTGCTGAGGATAGGCACAGGCGATCACTGGTTCAAATCCCTTCAGCTCTTCTATCGGCAATTGGACATTTGCAGCTTCTCCGTCAATCCGCCATACCGCGACATACCGTCGTTCGCCGCGCCGCAGGCCAAGGCTGACCCATTCGCCCTCACTGTCCGGCAGGCCGAGCGGCCAGAAAGGTGTGGCGTGTGGGATATCACTGCGAATGGTTTTGTAATAATCCAGCGCTTCTTTAACTAGACTTCTGCGGTGAGGTTCAAGCTCCGCCAAATGACCGCTCTGGTGTACACGAAGCAACAGCGCATTAACCATATTGAAGATGACTTCCTCATCGTCACCCTCGCGCAGCGGATAAGACCAAACTGCGGACTGCTCCGGTGTCAGTGCTGCCGGAGAACCTGCGGCAATGGCCGCATACTGTACATAATCCTCCTGGTCGCTAGTAGACTGGATGCTGTGTCGGCTGAGCATCGCATAATCCATGCGCATTCCCCCGCTGGAACAGTTCTCGATGACAAGGTTCGGATAACGAACAAAGATGCTGTCCAACCAAGCCAGATAAGCGCGGTTATGCTGTAGCAACCCATCTCCGAAGCTGTCCGCATCCGTTTCTGTCCCAATGCCTGCATTGATGTTGTAATCCATTTTAATGTATCCTACACCGTACTGCTTAACCAGACGCGCAATAACACCGTTTGCATGATCAATGACTTTCGGGTTGCGGTAATCTAGCTGATAGCGGCTACGGTCCTTAACCCTTTTACCATGCCGCATGAAAAACCAGCTGTCATCAGTCTCCGCAAGCTTCGGGCTGTTGATGCCCATAACCTCCAGCTCAAGCCATAGTCCGGGAATCATCCCTTTGCTGCGGATATAGTCGAGCACATATTTAATCCCTCCCGGAAACCGATCGCTGGAAGGCTCCCACTGGCCTACACCATCCCACCACTCTCCGGGTGCATACCAGCCAGCATCAATGCAGAAATATTCACAACCTACTTCCGCGGCAGCATCAATTAAAGGCAGTAGCTTCTCAGTCGTTGGGCTCCCCCATAGGCAATTCATATAGTCATTAAAAATAATCCGCAGCAGCTCATTATCCTCATTAGGTCTGCGGATCATCCGGCGATATACCGTAAGCTGTTCTGCCGCGCTCTGAAATCCTCCCTGCACAGCACCCACAGCTGCTGGCACCGAAGTAAACTCTTCACCGGGAGCTAGGTTCAGCCACCAATGGTTGTCATGTTCTGTAGGTCCGCTGACCAGCAGTGTAAGCTGATCGTATTGATCCGTCAGCTCCCAATGCCAAGAGCCGTTATGCTCAATCTGCCAGAACAAGCTTGTCCCGCTCTCCTTATTATGCAAAACCGCCATCGGTAGAAGTTCCGCTGCTGACCAAGAGCCTGTATTGCTTGCGGCAATTCGTTTGGAGCCACGGTCTGCCAAATGATACATCCCAAGCTCAGGCAGGCGGTAGGTCCGCCACTGAAGTTCACTCTGCCATCCGCTGTGGGCAAGGGTTACTTCAATCTTATCATTGCGCTCCCCGCTCCCCTCTTTGTCTACACCTGTAAGAGCAAAGGAGGAGATGTATTCCACTGCCACCTCAGCTTCTCCAGCATTCTTTAGCACTGTCCAGCTTCGAACGATTTGCACGCCCTTGTAGAACTGAAAATGCTGCACTGCCTGGATTCCTGTAATCGGATCAGCCAAGCTAAGCTCCAATTTACGCCCGAGCGCATTCACTGTATCGCTGTGTCCCGCATATACCATCCGAAGACCCGGATAGGATGCTCGGTGTGTGCGCCCGTGATATTCGGCGCGGTCTTCGCCCGATAATTGCAGCTCCAGCAGCCGGAAGCCTTGCTTGTTCTTATCCGCTATGGCTGCTTCCAAAGGTGCCGCGCCAAAATGCAATAGCCGAACATCCTGATCTTCCGTAACTTCAATCGTAAGAAATAGTCCATTTTCAATGATTTCAATCATTTTGCTATTCATAATAATGTACCTCCTGACTTTATCTCAGTATCTTCTTATGATTATATAACATATAAAAAAGGGACGGTTCTCCAGTAAGTGAATCTTACCTTGGAGCCCGCCCCCTGATCTGAACCTAGTTATTCTGCCGATCCGAATTGAATCCAAGCTTTTTGAATTTCATCGATGGCTTGATCCTTAGTTTTGCTGCCGCCGATGTAAGCCTGCATGAGCTCACCAAATTTTTGGTGGAAGGTATCCAGAGAGTAGTTCACGGACAGGTCGCCGGATTTCTCTGTTTTGAGGATTTCTTCCATTTCTTTTGGCATTTGCAGGTCAGGCATTGGAGCATCCTTAATTGGAGGAATAACCTTTGCTACTGTAGAGAACCAGTTCTTACCGTATTCAGAAGTATACAGCCAGTTGAAGAATTCAATAGTCTCACCAGCTACAGCAGAATCCTTATTGATACGCAGGGCCTGATCCGCACCAGTAATGATCTGGGACTGTTCAGCCTTGTCGCTGACTGGGTAACCCATAATGCCCAGGTCGAAGTCAGGTGTGATTTTCTTAATGGCTTCTTCATCCCATGCGCCTTTACCAGTCATGAACGCTGTTTTGCCGGATGCAAAGTCGCTGACTTCAGCATTGCTGTCCCGTTCAAGCGGTTTGTCTGTGCCATGTTTAACAGTGGTATCAACGAAGCTGAAGAAGTTATTGTACAGCACCGGGTGATCCTTGATCGTGGTTTTTCCGGCAATAAAATCATTTACTAGTGTCTTAGCATCCGTACCTGCATCTTGGGCTGCCGCATCTACGAAGTGTTGGAAGATGTGTTTCCATACCCACCACTCTTTATAGGCGTTGGCAAAAGGAGTAATGCCTTTAGCTTCAAGCTTAGTAATCGCATCGTCCATTTGGGCTGTTGTCTTAGGAACTTCCGTAATCCCAGCATCAGCCAACAGTTTCTTATTGTACATCAGGACAAATAGATTCCCTTTTACCGGAAGACCGAGCACTTTACCGTCCGTAGAACTCATGTTAGAACGCACTGCATCGGTCATCGCCGCAGCCAGTGGCTCATTAGTTAGGTCAGCACTATACTCCGCAAAGGTATCAATATCTCCACCCGCTGTGGTCTGGAATACGTCAGGTGTACTTCCCGCAGCAATCTTCGATTTGAGCACCGTATTGTAGTCAGCCTGCATAATCTCCAGATTAATCGTCACATTCGGTTTAACTTTCTTGTACTCGGCAATATAAGCGTTAAAAGCATCAGTGTACTCGGGTGATGCGGTGAACATATTAATCGTGACCGGCTTGCCAGAATCTGTGGCAGGAGTATTCCCTGTTCCGCTATTGTCAGCGGCATTGTTGTTTCCGCCGCAACCCGCCAGTAATCCGCCGACGAGCAGCAGACTCGCAGATAAAGCCATAAATCTTTTTAACATGATGTTGCCCCCTTTTCCTCATGCATCTAGTGGTCTTGAGACAATTCTAAAGAAAAAGAAAAAGGATAAGAATGTACATAAGTGAACTTATTAGGGTAAAAAAGTGTTCATGTAACCGCTTCACTACTCCCCGTTCAATAGCAGAACCCGATATTCAGAAGGTGAACAGTCATAATAATTCCGGAACGCCTTGCTGAAATAATTTTTGTCCTTGTACCCCAACATCTCGGAAATGTCTTGGATTTTCAAATCGGGGGTGGATAGCAGCTCCTTTGCCTTATCCATTCTTACCTTTTGTACATACTCATGTATGCCATAACCATATTGCCCTTTAAAAAGTTTCATCAAGTATTCTCTGCTCAGGAAATATTTATCCGTGAACATCGATACTTTAATATTCTCAAAATAGTGATTATCAATGTATGCTTTAATATTTTCCAGTATGCTGGGGCGATTGCCAGCAAGGCTTTTGCTGATTTCATTGCCATAGCAATCTAGAATTCCGCTCAGTACCCGCTCAAATTCGCCAAAGGAAGCAAAATCGCTCCCGATGCCTAGCCCACGCAATCCTTTATCTTTACCGCCGCGAATACGTTCGGGGACCGCATCCAGCTCCGTCGCAATATCGTTCAGTAAAATAATAAATTCCTCTATCTGCCGGTCAGCCTCGCCCAGATTAAAACGTCCGGAAGCCTCCCATTTCTTTGTGAATTCGCTTAAAATACTTTTGGCATGATTGATGTTCCCGCTCTCCAGTGCGTTGCGAATCAAGGGCATACGTCCCGTCAAGGAAGGATTATCTTTCCCCTGTGAAGTATCGTTGCTGCTATTTGTGACAATCGCTCCCTTCAGCGTCAGGAGGTCAATCCCGTCGAGAGAGGCTTTGGCAGTCTCATAGGATTGAGCAAGCGCCATGATGTCACCATAGGGCTGTCCAATTCCTCCGGCAACAACAATTCCGAATAGCTCTTTCAGCGTCGAGACTAACTTCTTCATATGATGTAAAGAGCGGAAAGTTGCGTCCTCCTCATAGCCGCCTTTCATCGTGAAGATGGCGATAAACTCGCGTTCTCCCTTATGGCTGGCGAAGCTGAAGGCCTGAAAATGCTCATCGCTATTCTCATTAATCACATTTGTGACGGCAAAATGCAGCAAATCCCGGTCCTCATGGAAGCGATTACGACGCACTTGTTCCAAATTGAGCACCCGCAGTACACCCGCAGCAAAATAGTTTCCGGTCGTATCAGCGCCGATCAACGGCAGAAAAGCCTCGTTGGACTGATTTTTGAAGCTACGTTCAATGATCGACAGATAAATTTTCTCCTTTAGCTTCGGCAGAGACATGTTGAGCGTAATGTTCCTGTTGATGAACTCACTTTCTTTCTTACGTTTGGCCTCCAGCACATCTATAGCTTTACGCAAGGCCGCATTCAAATCCGCCCGGTTGACCGGCTTCAGCAAATAATCAACTACCTTAGAACGGATAGCCTGGCGGGTATATTCAAAATCATTGTAGCCGCTGATTACAATCGTCAGCAGTTCCGGGAACTCCTTCTCCACGATCTGCAGCAGCTCACTTCCGTTCAGCTCCGGCATCTTCATGTCAACCAATACAAGGTCGATCTTTTGCTCACGCAGCATGGCTAGGCCCATATTTCCATCCGTAGCCTCCAGTACCTGATCGACACCTAGTCCTTTCCAGTCTCCCAGGATGTTGATCGCCTCACGCAACGGTTCCTCATCATCTATAATCAGTACTTTATACATGGTTAATCCCTCCCCGCGGTAACCGCATGTCCATCTTTGTTCCGCCAGCATCACTGGTAATGGCCAAACCCGCAGCCTCACCATACAAAAGCTTCAGCCGCGTGTTCAAATTTTTCAGTCCAATGCTTTCCGTGTCACTTTCGGCAGCGTTTTCTCCGCCCTGATCCTCCCACTGGATTTGAAGAGAATTTCTCACTTGCTCCAGCCGCTCCCCGCTAAACCCCGGTCCATCATCCGTCACTGAAATAACAGTATGGCTAGGCGTCACATGCGCTTCAATGGTAATTGTGATCGTTGTGGATACTTTTTCCAGCGCATGCTTGATGCAATTTTCTACCAAGGTCTGAATGGACAGCTTCGGAATCTCCAGCTCCAGCAAAGGGTCTTCCCACTGGTAGGCCACCTGCATTCTGTTTCCAAAACGAGCCTTCTGCAGTGCCAAATAACGTTCAATATGCTTTAATTCCTCTCTGGCATGGACCACATCTTTACCGCTAATGCAGTATCTCAACGTCATAGCAAGATTATCGACCATATCGACAATATCATCATTGTTGTTTTTCAGCGCCTTGGTGGAAATGGCTTGCAGGGCATTATATAAGAAATGCGGATTGATCTCAGCTTCCAGTGCTTTGAGTACAGCATTTTTCTCGACAATTTTCATTTTATACCGTTCATTGATCAGCTCATTCGTCTTTTCCACCATCTTATTGAAGTGGCGAGACAGATAGGCAATTTCATCCTTTCCTTCAACCTGTGCTTCAGCGTCAAAGCTGCCTGTACTGAACCGCTTCATCTGCAGCGACAGATTCTTTAGCGGGTTCGTTATTTTGTTCGAAATAAAGCTGACCAAGATGACCGAAACGATTAAAAATAACAGTCCTATGAAATAGTTCAATTTGCGTGTTGTCGTGGCCGCTTCATAAATTTCTTTGTAGGGAATCGGCTTAATCAGCTTCCAGCCTTCTTTTTTGCTGATGTCATAAATCACTAGATACTTCTCTTCTTTATCCGACCACGTCACGCGTCCTCCTGAGGCTGGTGTCAGCTCCTTAAGCAGTCCCTCTTGTTCGCTCTGTTGATAAAACCCGGGGTCATCCACCACAAAAGGTTCATTATCGGGACTGACGTACATTAGGTGCTGCCCTTTACTGAAGGGAATATCCTTCATAATCTCGTCCGTAACCGAGGAGTTGAAATAAAGGGAGAGCACCGCCTGCGGCTCCCTGGAAACTATAGAGCGCAGCAATCGATGGTAGCCCATGAAGCTTTTATCCTTATTTATAGGGTAGTCGGAGCTATTGATCATCGAGGATTGGTTTTTTACAAAAGACTGGTAAGAACGGTTAAACGGGCTGGCCAGCGCTTTTTTATACCAGGAAAGATTCTCAATCGACGGATGCTCGGCGACCCGCACGGTAATATTGTAGTTCTCTTTGGTGACATAATAATACTTGTGCTCCTTGATCACATACAGGTAGATAGCTTCCAGATCATTGCGGGAGAAGTACAGGTTCTTCAAGTAGTCCTCCACATACATCTTCGAGGCATAATCCTCCGATTCATGCAAAATCGCATAGGTGATCTCGTCATACGATATTTGCGGCAGGGATAATTGCTCGATGCCGTCCAAATAACTCTCCAGATTCCGGCCGACAAGCAACAGATTGTTGCTCGTACTGGCGATGCTGTTATCCACCGATTCTTTTCGCAGCATGCCGTATGAAATGAACGTCAGTGAGGTCACCACCAAAACAATGATGATTGTAAACAGCAAAATAAGCTTGTTCGCCAACCTGCGTGAGACAAGCTCCAGCACGGGTTCAAACCGCTTTATGATCCACTTTTTAATAATGACCGGCAACCTCCCCCACGATTTACAGGCTTAATTATAAATATTTCAGTTCACCTTTTTACCCCTAACTGTACTCTTAAATCCATTTTTGAGTATAGGGCACTGCTCTATAATACACAATATAGACTAACCGGAATGGTTATGTGTGGCAAGCCTAGTCGATATTACCACCCAACAAATCAAGAAGAGGTGCATCCATGTTAAAATCACTCGGCAAAAGATGGCGCGAGAAAACAGAATTCGGATTATTCACTCTCCCAGTCCTAATCTGTATCGCTGTAGCATTCTACATTCCGTTTGCCATGACTATCCGCTATTCGATGACCAAATGGAACGGAATTTCGAAACACCCTAAGTTTGTCGGACTTGATAATTTCAAACAAATCTTTATGGGCGACACCAACTTCGCCAATTCAGCCTGGTTCACCATAAAGTATGCGATTCTGTACATTGTTCTCGTTAACGTGCTGGCCATTCTGCTTGCACTGGTTCTGGACATGAAGCTGAAGAGCACCCCTTGGCTGAGAGCCGCTTTCTTTATTCCTTATATCCTCAGTCTTGTCATTGTCGGTTTTATCTGGAAATTTATCTTTATGCAAGGTTTCAACTCACTCGGAGAAAGTACAGGCTGGTCCATATTTGGTCTAAGCTGGCTAGGGACGCCGGGACTTGCTTTCGTCTCCATACTGGCCGTCTCCATCTGGCAGTCGATTGGTTTTTATCTGGTCATTTATATTGCCGGTCTGCAATCTGTACCTGAGGATCTCAAAGAAGCAGCGACAGTTGATGGCGCTGGTCCCATGAGAAAATTCTTCAGTATTACACTGCCGCTGCTCGCTCCATCCATTACGATTTCTGTGTTCATGGCACTGACCAATTCGATCAAGGTGTTCGATGTCATCCTGTCATTAACCGGGGGCGGACCTGGCGGAACTACCTACAGTATCGCTTACGATATCTACCGGGATACCTTCCAGAACAATCTGTATGGATACGGTACAGCGAAAGCGCTTATCCTGTTCCTGGCCGTCTTGGTGGTAACCATTCTCCAGTTAGCATTCTTCAAACGAAGAGAGGTTGAGGCATAATGAATACAAACCGCAAAGCAGGCCGAATCATTCTAGAGGTTGTTATGGTCATCCTCTCTCTTCTGTTTCTATATCCGCTATTTCTGACGATTATCAACTCGTTAAAAAGCTTTAGCGAAGTCATGACGGATGTCATCGCCCTGCCAAAACATCTGGTATTCGGCAACTATTCCTACGTGTGGAAGTTTATCAACTATCCGAAGCTGTTTCTGAACAACTTTGTCATTACCGGTGTAGGTCTTCTGGGTATTGTGTTCATTTCATCCATAGCAGCCTACAAGCTGGCACGGACGAAATCCAGACTGAGCGGGGTGATTTATTTCCTCTGCATTATGCCGATGCTGATTCCGTTCCAATCGATCATGCTGACCGTTCTGCAAACCGCTAAGACCTTAAATCTCTCTGAGAGTACTTGGGGACTTGGATTGTTATATTGGGGTTTCGGTGCTCCACTCGCCGTGTTTATCTACCATGGATTCGTCAAGGGTATTCCGGTTGAAATTGATGAGAGTGCCACGATTGATGGAGCTTCCGGCTTCCGCCTGTTCTTCAGTGTCATCTTCCCACTGCTGAAATCGGTCACAACAACCATTGTCATTATCGACGTAATGTGGATTTGGAATGACTTCCTGCTCCCGCTGCTTATGGTCAACGGCTCCCCAGATACCAAAACGCTGACACTGGCTGCCTACACCTTTGTGGGCCAATATACCTCAGATTGGCAATATGCGATGACTGCTATGGTCATGGCGGTGCTGCCATCGATCGTGGTATTCATCTTCTTGCAAAAGTACATCGTTAAGGGTGTTGTTGCGGGGGCGGTGAAGGGCTGATTATCTAATTCCAAACCTAGCTTCTGCATAAAAAGGGGGAGATCCATATGGATCTCCCCCTTTATGCAGACGTTCCAATACTCTGCATACTGCTACGGTCAGCTTTTGATGCAGATGTTCCAATACTTAAATACTTCTTCATACTGCATACTGCTACGGTCAGCTTTTGATGCAGACGTTCCAATACTAACTAGTAGTTTAACTGTATTTTGTACAACTATAACTCTGCAACTCGCTCGGCCGATGGATATAGCTGTATTTCGTACAACTATTCTCTTGATTTAATGCCCTCTAGGCCGATTTTCTAGTTTTTAGTTGCATAGAATACACTTAAAAGCAAAATGGTCCGTTTTACATATAAAATAGGTGTATAGAATGCAGTTATTTCACAAACACAACGGTGATACTTTATAGGCACTCCATACGGACTCCATAAATACTCTCTTCATACTGCAGTTCAGTCAGCTTTTTATACAGACGTTCCAATACTCTCTGCATACTGCTACGGTCAGCTTTTGATGCAGACGTTCCAATACTAACTAGTAGTTTAACTGTATTTTGTACAACTATAACTCTGCAACTCGCTCGGCCGAGACGTTCCAATACTCTCTGCATACTGCTACGGTCAGCTTTTGATGCAGACGTTCCAATACTAACTAGTAGTTTAACTGTATTTTGTACAACTATAACTCTGCAACTCGCTCGGCCGATGGATATAGCTGTATTTCGTACAACTATTTTGTTGATTTATTGCCCTCAAGGTCGATTCTCTAGTTTTTAGTTGCATAGAATACACTTAAAAGCAGAATGGTCCGTTTTACATATAAAATAGGTGTATAGAATGCAGTTATTTCACAAACACAACGATGACACTTCATGGGCACTCCATACGGACTCCATAAATACTCTCTGCATACTGCTACAGTCAGCTTTTTATACAGACATTCCAATACTAATTAGTAGTTTAACTGTATTTTGTACAACTATAACTCTGCAACTCGCTCGGCCGATGGATATAGCTGTATTTCGTACAACTATTCTCTTGATTTAATGCCCTCTAGGCCGATTTTCTAGTTTTTAGTTGCATAGAATACACTTAAAAGCAAAATGGTCCGTTTTACATATAAAATAGGTGTATAGAATGCAGTTATTTCACAAACACAACGATGATACTTCATGGGCACTCCATAGGTATTCCATACGCCACATCCTACGTACACCATACATACTCCATTCGTACTCCTTACGGACTCCATACGTACTCCATACGTACTTCATGCCACTCCATAGGTACTCCATAAGTACTCCACACATTTCGCATTCCAACGAGATCGGGCGCAATCCGTGAATAGTTAATCAGAGTTTGTATTAATTAAAGCGCCTTCTCCGTGACCCTGCCGTTAGCGTCTATGTTGGCATTAAAAGATAGGGTATTCATCAGCTTAATCGTTTTCCTATTGTAGGAATCATCCATGAAATTAGGCTGTCCGCCAATAATTTTGACAGGTGTAATCTTGCTGGTCATCTTGGAGTCCTTAATCTCAACGTTCAATAGCATAGAATTAAGTGTCTTTTCCCCACCACGTGTGGAGCGATTAAATACAAAGTTCCCAAGTGAATAATAAATGGGCTTGTGCTTATAGTATTCGATGCCCATAAGGCAGTGACTGTGTGCGCCAAGGATTAAATCCGCCCCGCTATCAATCATCTGTTTAGCTAGTGTGCGAGCGTACTTTTCAGGGAAATCCTTAAACTCTTCATTCCAGTGAATATATACGATCGTGTAATCATTCTCCTTGGACATCTTCTGAATGGCGCTAAGCATAGGCTGCGAGGTGTAAGCTGAAGCGGCTCCCGGTTTGTTTTTGCCGGCATACCACGAAGGATTTGAAAGCACACGGCTAACGCCAAGGATGGCGATCTTTTTCCCTTTTACTGTCTTAGTATAAGGCTTGAACGCTTCATCTTCATCTTTGCCAGCTCCTGTATGGCCAATCTTGTTTCGATCCAAATGGATCAGCGTGTCGAGCATAGCGTCTTTTCCATAATCCAAAATATGATTATTCGCCAAGGACACTCCATCAATCCCGGCATAGGTTAAGCCACCTAACGTTGCTGGTTTGGATCTGAAGGCAAAGGTTTTCTCTGCCGCTTTCCCTCGG
Source organism: Paenibacillus sp. FSL R5-0636 (assembly GCF_037974255.1). Classification (NCBI taxonomy): domain Bacteria; kingdom Bacillati; phylum Bacillota; class Bacilli; order Caryophanales; family Paenibacillaceae; genus Paenibacillus; species Paenibacillus sp. FSL R5-0636. Next base: position 2,083,717 of record NZ_CP150232.1, on the reverse strand, counting down.
ATAGACACAGGCGTCTCCAGATTGGCGAAGGCGATGTCAGCCTTTTGCAGAGTAGGTGCGACCTTTACAAACGGAAAGTTCACCCCATATTTAGCAATCTGATCGCCAACAAAACCGTCCAAAAGGATATCACCCGCAAAAGCAAGCTTTATAGGATCTGAAGATAGTGAAGCTGCACTGGAAGCAGATGTCACAGGAACTATTAGTGATAACATAAGTGTAATAAGTGCTATTCTACGCAAAACCTTCGATCCTAATCTCAAAAAACACAGCCTCCTCTCATCTTTTTATTAGCTATGATCCTAGCATACTGGAAAGAGGTTACTAAATTAAGAGTAGAAAGACCTGTTATTCCTTTGCTTTTTTCAGAACGGCTCTGAAGCAATTTAATCCGCCCCACGCATCCGTATGCACAGCATCCGCAGGCAACTCAAAATCCGTCTCCCCCAATACTGAAATCCAGTTTGCAGCAGCAGGTCATTCATAAGACTCAGATTTACCGTCGGGTAATCAAATGTCAATACCAATAATCCTTCTTCGTTCAACGTCCGGTGAAATTCCCGTAAAGTACCCACTGTATCCTCAAAGCTCAAATGCTCTAATACTGATATGCAAAAGACAGTGTCAAAGCTCTCATCCTCATAAGGCAGATCCGTCAGATTAGCTTGAGCGAAATGCAGGTTGTTTGTTCTTCTAGCGATAACCTGCTTCGCCGCTTTTTCCCCAATCTCATTCTCAATACATTCTTGGATAGCTTTCGGGTAAATAACCCTACTGTCCTTATCGCAGGCATAGACCTCTGCACAAACCCCTGCCAAATAAAACTTCAAGGGATGAGGAATCCCACAGGCGGCATCCAGCACAACACCATGCGGAGAAATAAAGTTAATACACCACTCATATTCAAAGGGACGGCTCCACCATGATTCCGGCAGATCATAAATCAACTTCTCACGACGTGCATCTGAATTTACGAAAAAACGCGAGACAAAGGGATGGGTTGGCATGGCCAGGACTCCTTTTTCAACGGAATTTTAGGTAGTGAGAGTATATTCATGATTTGCTGATTCATTCCATAACCTTACATTGAACGAGACAAACCCAAAAAAACGGCTGCTCCCTTAGGAACAGACCGTCTTTAAATATAACTGTATAGTATAAACCTTATGCGTAGAATGAAAGAGGTTTGGACTCAATTCCATGTCTCTCGATCAACTTATCAAGTAACGCAGACCATTCCGCATCGACCGTACATTGCTCAGGATGAGCCTCGAACCAAGCAACCGACTGCTTGATCCCTTCGGAGAAAGGCACAGTAGCCTGAAAGTCAGGCACGAAACGTTTGATTTTGCTATTATCAAAAACACTGCTTACCGCTTGATCACCGATCAAGCCATCCGCTGTCCCTGGAGGGGTAAAGGCTGTGATAAAGTCTGTGGAGATATGCACCACTTTAGGTTCCACACCTGCCGCTTGTCCGATGGCCGCATAGATCTGATTCCAATTCAATACCTCGTCGGAAGTAATATGAATGGCCTCCCCTATCGCTTCCGGATGTCCAAGCAATCCAACAAAACCTTTGGCAAAATCCGAATTATGCGTCAGTGTCCACAAAGAGGTTCCATCTCCATGTATGACTAAAGGTAAGCCGCGGCGGATACGATCGATCAATGACCAAGGATGCTGGCCACTCGTAAGTGCCGCAGGGATGGCTGTATTTCCATAGGTATGGGAAGGACGAACAATCGTAACCGGGAATCCGTTCGCCTTGTAAGCTTCCATCAACAGCTGCTCACACGCAATTTTATTCCTCGAATACTCCCAATAAGGATTCTCCAGCGGTGTCTTTTCTGTAATTACATAATTACGCTGCGGCTTCTGATAAGCAGAGGCTGAGCTGATGAAAATGTACTGCTTCGTTTTACCAGTGAACAGGTCAATGTCTGCCTGCACATGTTCCGGTGTAAAAGCAATCCAGTCTACCACTACGTCAAATTCGTAATCTCGTAATACTAATGCGGCTTCTGCCGGATTACGAATGTCTCCTTTAATTACTTTTGCACCTTCTGGAACGAATTCATCCCGCTGTCCTCTGTTGAACAAATACAGCTCGATTCCTTGAGCTACAGCCAACGGGGATACAGCCTGACTAATTAATCCCGTACCTCCAATAAATAAGACCTTCATTTTGCACGCTCCTTATAGTGAATCCGGCTCGTTATTTACTGGTTAACATAATCTCGCCATACGTGCTTCGGCGCCAATTCAGCAGCTTTTTGGCCTTCTCATTACTGAGTAGCGACTCGTGACCCTCCAGCGGCTGGCGGAAATCCGTCACCTCTGGATAACGTGCGGCCATTAGCTCTCTGCTAGGAACAGCCATGCTGGTCTCATCTGCACATATATTAAGAGCAACCGCGCCCAATCCATCCGTTTCGATTGCCAATTGGCAAGCTGTTGCTACATCCCGTGTATCAATATAACTCCATAGAATCCGATCGCGCTGCGCTGGATCATGAATGAAGGAAGGGAAACGTTCATACGCCGATGGATCAATAACATTTCCGATTCTTAGGGAAACGACCTGTATACCCTTTCTGCGATAGAACATCTCAGCGGTTTGCTCATTCACAACCTTAGACAGACCGTAGCTGTCTTCAGGCAACTGTGGATGCTCCTCATCCATAGGCACATACTTCGGCCCCAAAGGATTAACCGCAAAACAGATTCCGTAGGAGGATTCACTGGAAGCAATCACTGCTTTTCGAATCCCGAGACCCGCTGCAGCCTCCAAAATGTTATAGGTAGATACTACATTATTTTGAAAGGTGACCTCACTCGTCTTTATATTTGCAGCTGGGATCGCAGCCAAATGTACAACTGCATCAGCGCCAGCAAGTACACCATATACTTCACCCAAATTATTCAAATCAGCAATCATCGTTGGGCACAAAGAATCTGCGGATTTTTGCGTATCTACATTCACAACCTCATACCCTTGCTCTACAAAATTCCGGACCACCCATCTGCCCAACATCCCACTGCCGCCTGTAACAACTACTTTCGCCATGAGCGTGTCTCCTTTTTTATGAAGCTAACAACTACTCCAGAATCTCCTCAATCTGCTTCAAAATCTCTTCCGAAAGCTCAATACCCGAAGCCTTAACATTCTCTTCGACCTGCTGCGGACGGCTGGCACCCACCAGTGCACTAGCTACATTAGGTTGACGCAAAATCCAAGCCAAAGCCAAATTCCCAACAGAAATATTCAGTTCCGTGGCGATCCCACTCAATTGGCGGACTTTTTCAATCTTTTCTTCTGTAATCGAATCTTTTAATCGATCCAGCTTAGCAGCACGGCTATCCTCAGGGATGTCCGTGTTATACTTTCCAGTTAACAGCCCTTGAGCCAGTGGAGAAAATACCACCTGTCCAATCCCACGGCGCTCGCCGAGCGGAATAATTTCTTTCTCAATATAACGGTTAAACATATTATAAATCGGCTGATTAACAACAATATGATCTAGCAAATAGCGGTCTGCTACAGCTAACGCATCGGTCATTTGCGCCGCCGTCCACTCACTAACACCGACATAATATACCTTGCCTTGCCGAACCAGATCATCTAGCGCACGTAAGGTTTCTTCAATTGGAGTTTCCGGATCAAAACGGTGGCAATACATAATATCCACGTATTCTACTCCGAGACGTTTCAAGCTAGCATGACACTGTTCCGTAATATGTTTGCGGGATAGTCCACGGTCGTTAGGTCCCGAGCCCATTTCCCCGTATACTTTAGTAGCTAATACATAGGACTCACGAGAGTAGTTACGTAAAGTCTCACCTAGTACTTTCTCGGCAGCACCTTTTTCATAAACATTTGCAGTATCAAAAAAATTCACGCCTAAGTCGTAAGCGGTTTCAATGGCATTAACAGCATTATCTCTTTCCACATAGCCTCCGTATGTCAGCCAGCTTCCCAAACTAATCTCACTGACTTTTAAACCGGTTCCACCTAATCTGCGATATTTCATAATAACTGCTCCTCTCCATAGTTCCGTGTTTGATTTTGGCAGGTTGCTTAGCACTCATATTCATTCTAGAATAGTTTGTATATAATAGAAAGAAGTGAAAATTAGTTTATTATATGATCTCTAGTGTAGTTACTATACTAGAGTATAGTAGCTTCACAAACAGGAGGAGATACCTTGAAGACAGCTAAATCTACTAATAATTATATCCCCAAAACCCCTGTTACTATTGAATGTAATGTTGAAAAAACACTTGAAGTATTAGGTGGAAAATGGGCCTTTCTTGTCCTCAGAGAGCTATTCGACGGCACGCAGCGTTTTGGGGCACTGCAACGAAAAATCACTAATGTGTCTCCCCGCGCACTGACCACTACGTTGCGCCATCTGGAGGAGCATGGTGTGCTTGAGCGTCACGTATTTCCGACTGTTCCTGTTACGGTAGAATATTCGCTTACTCCCAAAGGTGAGGATTTACATCAAATTTTGAAGGAAATGAAGCTGTGGTCCGCGAAATGGACTTAGCTTGAGCAGATTGTGACTGATGAAAAAAGAAGCTGTCCAAAAAGTAGAGAATTCTACTTATAGGGTAGCTTCTTTTTTATAAATTGGCTATACAATGGATTCTTACTTTAACCCATGGGATATGTGCGGTGTGCGGTGTGCGGTGTGCGGTGTGCGGTGTGCGGTGTGCGGTGTGCGGTGTGCGGTGTGCGGTGTGCTGTGTGCTGTGTGTGATGCGCCGCGGTGTGCGATGTGTGATGTGCGCTTTAGTGTAATTGGGGAAAAACTCCCTAAAAATAGCTGATATTCGCTAAAAAAGAGCATAATGAGGGAATTTCTCCCTAAAAATCGGGTTGATTCCTTTCTTTTTCACCAAATCAGGTAAATTACAGGGAGGTTTTCCCTAATTATAAGTTAGATGACCAAATATCTAAGAATTATAGGGAGAAATTCCCTAATTATAGAGTCGGAATGCGTATTTGGTTAACTGAAAACAACCGGAGATACCAGCGATTTCTGTGATCACGTCATAGACAAATTGCCGCTTGAGGTCAGCAGAGGCTGTCTTCTTTCGTAAAAAATCCACCTGTAGAACAACCCCTCCAACATTTTTACTATATTGATCTAATATTTATCCACAATCGCGCCGAGAACTGCCGTATTTACATAGGGTTTTCCTTTGAGGCTTTGCAGCTCTTTCGCAGTTCCAGTAACGACAACTCCCAATAGCTGTACATCACTGGCGTCCGGCGCCGCTTTATCCTTTTTCAAGTAATTCGAGATTCGCTCAAACTCTCCGTAATGCTTGCCCTTCATCTGAAGCCCATAGGTTAAGGATTGTAAAAAATCCTCTGGTTTCGGCTTAAATAACCCTTCCCATTCTCCACCGTAGCCATATACTTGTCTAGCAGATTCCGGTAAGGCATATTTATTCGGGCTGCTGTCATTCCTAATAAACTCAAGGTTCTTTTTATTGTCATACGTATCTACCCAATACCAAGTCTGTGTCAAACCCGCCGGCAGCATCTTCTCTACCTCTGCCTGAGTGTAGCTTTTATCAAAAGAAACAGCCATTTCTACGAGCTTGCCAGGTTCCATTTGTTCGAGTGCAGGCAGGTCATTTAGCACTTTTTCGTTATAATTCACTCCAGGCACATAAAACATCATTTCCCGCTGACCATTTTGACTGTTATATCCTCGGTAGTATTCATAATTTTGCTGTGTCATTACCGGGTCAGGAACATTTATACTAGAGTATCCCCTATTAAGCAGAGAAAACCGGCTGCCCATATCGAAATACAGTTTTTTTGTATCCCATACGATGGGTACACCCTCAACAACTTTGTAAGTACTCAGTTCGACTTTACCCGATAGAAACCCTAAATCAAGCTCAGTTCTCAACTCCTGAAGGTTAGGACTGCTTATTTTCATCATGATCCTCTCTTCATCCAGACCACGCATTGCCAACCAGCTTGTCAGATGGGCGTTGCCCAGCATCCCGCCGAATAATACTATAACCGTCACCACTAGAGAAATGATCGTATTTCGAATCATTGTTTTTCGTTTTGCCTTCTTAATTACTTTTGAAAGGTTCTGATCATCCTTTTGTTCCCATGGAGCTGTCATTCCACTTCACCTCTATACTTTTTTTGAAATTGCTTGCGGGCGCGAAACAATGCCGATTTGACTGTATCTGTCGTAATTCCCAGAAGCTCAGCTATCTCCTGATAGGACAGCTCCAGCTCATATTTCATAATAATGAGTTGTTTATGGAGCGGTAGAAGCTCATCCAACACTCTTTCGATGTCTTCCCGTTTCTCTTTTAACAGCACATGATCCTCTGGCAATTCCATATCCGGCACATCTACATAGTCAATAGGAATGACTATCCGCTTGCGGCGGCGGCACAGATCATAGTAGCGGTTGATCGCTACTTTATATAACCATGCACTGAATTTGTTCTCATCAATGGAATCAATATACAAAAGAGCCTTATACACCGTATCCTGTACGATATCTTCAGCGTCGGCTGCAGGTGCCCCGAGACGAATCAAGTATTTTTGAATTTCTAACATTTTAGGTTGAAGTATCTGATGTAGCTGCCCGGGCTTCATCCTGCACCTCCCTTCGTATGTATAACGATAAAGTTCTCGGAATGTTAGCTTATGAGGTGAAAAAAATTATAAAACAAAAGACGGCTGCCTCAGAAAGACATGCCGTCACATTTTAAAGAATGAATAAGGTTCCAGTACAATTCCTATATATCCGTAGGATTCATTGCCTGCTGAGCTGTAGATATGAGTATGGTTTGAACTTCCAGAGATTGTTTGTCAATAATGAAGCCTATATAGAACCCACCCTCCATATTATCCATTTCAAAAGGTGACAATCGGGGCTCATACACTCCACCCTTGTTCTCAAACCAGTAACTCACTATAATCCCGTATTCGTTATCCACTGCAACGTATGTACCATATGCCTTTAGCACATCTTCCAATGTACTTACCCCAGGTCGAATATTGTTCAATGTACCTATGTGGATTGGATCAATGCGCTCATTATCTTTGTCTATTTTCCAAGCGTTCAGCCGACCTTCGGTATCATAATGTACAGATACTTCTTTATACATTTCATTATTGAATACATCTTGACCTGTTGAATCCCCGTAATGTTCCTCTACTAACATTCTTGAACTCCCAAAATCAATAAAAAGATTACGTCCACTATCCGCTATTCCGAAATCACGATCAGTTACCGGAACCGCTATAAAATCCTTCAAGCCTGTACCCTGTTCCGGTAATGACGGTAATAGACTCCGATCCGATCGTTCTTCTGGACGAGAAATTACAGTATATATTCCCTTAAGCTTGAGCATTCTCATCCATTGTATAGCCTCTGCTCTTGTAAGCGGGAGATTTCCTTTGAAACCGACTAAAGTTGGCTCCCCGGGAAGTGGAAGTAGAGAGTTACCCAGCAAATAAACGACGGAATCCGTGTCGTTGTAATTCATCCCTAGACCAGATACAACTAACCTTGCGGCGGCCATTCTGGTGATTGGAGTCGATCTTGCCACTGGATATTGTAGTCCAGTAACTGGATGATTCCACCACTTAGCCATTCTATACGGTGCTGCTGTCCATTCTTCGCCTATGCTAGTAGCCTTTGGATAGCCGAAAGAAAGATAAAATAATTTCAAAAATTCTGCTTCCGTAATCGACTGATCCGGTCGAAAGCTCCCATCATCATAACCAACCATCAATTGGTTGCCCAACGCCCAGCGCACCCAAGGCTCGGACCAGTGACCTTGAATGTCAGTGAACAGTGAATATGCCGGATCCTCTTCACCGTCCTCTTCCACTTCTTCATATGTCCCTGTATTCTCGTACGTTGTCGTGTCAGCATGAACTCTATAACTCACGTTGCCGCATGTTACAATTGTCCCTGAGATAAGACCTAGTACCAATAGCTTCATTATCTTCAATTTAATAATCCCTTTCGTTCTTATCGGTAAGGGGTTCCTGCTCTCTTTGTCAGGTTTATCGTGATTAACCCTTTATCTTAACTATCGGGTAAAAAGTCTGATTCGTAAATATACTGCTCTCCTTTTTCACAAGAAAAGCCAAAAAAGATCGCTCCCCTTCATAGCGGGAACGATCTTAACCTACCTACTACTTAGACCTTTAATCGACGTTCGAAAGCTATGGGGATAAGCATTATAGCAAGTATACCTATGATTATCACCGAAAGGATTGACAAGGGTAGATGTAATATAGGGATGCCAAAAATGTTATAGGATACATATTTTTCGATTAAGGATCTGCTAACCATTACACCTGACGGTAAAAAAGAGATTATTTTGCCCAACATTCCAGGCAAAGAGAAAAGGGGAAGAATAACTACGAATGCTGCCAGTCCAAGACTGCTTAAGCTACTCCGACACAAAGCGGATATCAGCGCCGTCAATAACAATAGACCACATGCAGCCAGCAAGGTTACAGCATATTTCAGGGCAAATCCCTGCAGCTGGGTTAAGGCATATGGAGTCTCATCAAAATAAAAGTAACTATTCAGCGGGGCATTCCAGCCCACGAAGCCGAACGGTAAACAGGCCAGCAATGTGCAAATTCCGTAAAAAAGAGTAACCCAGCTAAACGTAACTATAAATCCAGCTAATAGTTTTGCCGCAACAATCTTCAATCTTCCGTATCTACTAGATAGAATAAGTGCATCCATTCTATAGTTTTCCTCACCAGAGAACAAGGGTGCCAGCGCAAATACTAGAATAAGACCGATCAGAAGATCGCCGACGCCAGGCGAGCTTGAAAAAAATATATGTAATAAGTCCCAGTCCTCCGTTACATAAAACCCCCGTGGTTTTCCCTCCTCCAGCATGGAGAGTTTTTTAGTAACATCTCTTAGTGCATATGATCCTGGTTCTTGCTTCTCCAATAAAACCTTCCGCTCTCTCAGCTCTGTTAAATTTCTGTTGAATTGATCTGCCATATAAGCTGTACCAGCATAGTGTTGCTCCAGAATTCGTTTCATCTTCTCCTCTTTGGGCCAAGCGCTGTCTTCAGCATATTCTTCTTTGAGTCTAGGTGCGTATTTCAAAGCTAAATCTGGTTGAATCGATCCTAGATGAGTGGCAATAGCTTCAGGCTTTTCCTTGTTTACAACCAATAGACTATCCGTACCGGATGGGTAGAAACTAACAAAACAAAAAATTGCTAATGCAATACTTCCAGCTATAGAAATCCAGACTCTGGGAATCATAATTTTGCGTAATTCAAACATCACCAGACGGTTCATGTGTGTCATCCCCTCCGAAAATAATGCATATATACATCTTCTAATGAAGGATTCACCATCCGTGCATTCTCAACTGGCAAAGTCTTGCTGACTACCCGAACCACTAGTCCAGTATCTGTCTGCTGCACATTCACTACAGTTCCATTCTCTTCGATTTGAGCCAGCAACCGCCCGGGGACATGTGCCTCCCAAACCTCTCCTTGCAATTCATTGGTCAACTCCTTAATTGTTCCTTGACGAAGTAACTCTCCTCGCCCCATCAGTAGCACCTGTTTAGCTATATGATCAACATCAGAAACGATATGAGTAGACAAAATAACGATGCGCTCATTTGAGATTTCAGAAATTAAATTACGAAATCTTACGCGTTCCGAGGGATCAAGTCCTACTGTGGGCTCATCCAATATGAGGATGCTCGGATTATTAAGCAATGCTTGTGCGATACCGAGTCTACGCTTCATCCCGCCGGAGTACTTTCCGCATTTTTTATCCATTTCACCGGATAGATTAACCGTTTGAGCCAGAACCTCTATACGATCACTCGCCTCCTTCTTGGTCAACCCCTTTAGGGCAGCAACATAATACAAGAAATCACGAGCTGAAAAATGATTGTACATCCCCAGTTCCTGTGGTAAATAACCAATCTGAGCCCGGTACTGATCCCCCATGTCATCCTTGTTTTGTCCATCTAAAAGTACATTTCCACGAGTCGGATACAGAACATCTGCGACAATACGCATCAATGTCGTTTTTCCTGTTCCGTTAGGTCCTAGAAGACCATACACACCAGGTGACATAGAAAGGTTAATAGTATTCAAAATTCGCTTTTTGCCGAAATCATGTACGATATTACATAGTTTAAGCTCCAATCAGAAACCCTCCCTTGCTCAATACTCTGGATTGAAACCTCATGGCTAGGATAAATACCACTGCCGACAGAACGCCCAGTCCCATTAACCAAAATAACTCAACCGACGTCGTCCAGCTCACTGCAAATTCTCCGGAAAATAAAATCATCCAAAAGAGAGGCAAACTGAAGAGTACGGTCGTTAATTGTCTAAAATTACGTATCAGCGTAGATAATACTGACGCTACCGCCGCATTCATTAGGATTGGGATGCACCATAGCAAGGTCATACGCAGCATAAACTCCTTTCCCCCTAAAGGGGTTACCATAGCAGTAACACTAAAGTTAATCATTAGTGAGATCAGCCCTGCCATAAGGAACCGAGCTTGCACATACCGATGCAACGGGATTCTAAAACTACGTGCGAGTTCTCCCATTCCACAGAGCGTATTCCGAGCCGTATGAGAGACGACCACCAGTAAAGGAATACAACCCACGATGGACAGAATAAACATAGGGCTAACAATCTCCGTAACACTCAGCACCAAATATCCTACTACAAACAAGATCACACCAAGCACAACTTCTCTCCACCATCCCTGTGAAAAAAGAATCCTCATCTGTTCCCGTACAAATAGAGGAACTGGTGGGACTGGCGCAGGTAAAGCCCGCTTGGATCTTCTCCACCTGCTCATGGCTTCTTCTGCAAAACCGTCAAGGAGTGGCGGTTCAGGAATGCACTTGATGGAATTCACGATCTCCTCTACAGACTCTGCTGTCATCTCATCCTGTAAATTTAGATTGAGGTAATCTTGATGGTTACGTTTAACCCTCATTTCCCTGCTCCTTTCTTTAGGGGTTGGGATATATCCTCTTGCTTGGAATACCTTAGTAAATCGCGTAATTTTATCAGTGATCGACTTACCCTTGACTTCACAGTTGATTCAGGTTCATGAGTTACGGCAGCTATTTCTGTAAACGTAAATTCATATTTATACCTTAACAAGAGCGCATCCCTCTGTTCCTCTGGCAGTGAGCAAATCGCGGCGTATACCTGCTTAACCTCTTCACGAAGTAATATTCCTTCAAGAAAGTCTCCTTCGACTGTGATTTCATCAGATAAGCTTTGATTCAACTCTGCTTGCCGAGCACTTTTGCTGCGAAAATAGTCAATGCAGACATTTTGCGCGATCGCCATCAACCAAGCTCGAAAACTCCCCTGTTTATTTTGATAGCTGCCAAGCTTGGCCCATGCTTTTTCATACACCGTCTGTGCAAGATCCCAGGCTAATTCGTCATTATGTATTTTCCATCTGATGAATCGATAAATATCGCTATAGGTATACCGAATTAATAATTCCACCGCTGCCTCATTGCCCTGCTGCGCTTCTGTGACCCATTTGTCCTCTCCGATTTAATTCCCCTCCAATCTACCAATCTACTAAATATAACGAAATCGCCTACAAAGTAGACGCATCACATTAAAAAGACCAACCAGAAGGTTCTGGCTGGCCGAATATAAATTTCCCCTAGATTATGTCCCCGGTTCAAATTATGAGTGAACATTCTCAGCTTGTATCTTAGTGAATTATATAACATTGATTCTATTAATTTCCATAGTGTACACTCATTACAAGTGGTCTTTTTGTGAAACTCTTCGGAAAAGGTGGATTATTGTTCGATGAAACAAATAATGCTGTCTATTCTTTTGTTGGTTTCTTTAATAGGTATAAGCGGATGTGCAGAGAGTAATATAGGAGATCTTAAGATAAGCGCAGGAGATCAAGAAATTAAAAGTACAACATTATCTAACACTAAGAGTGACTCATCCTCAAACGCTGAAGCAAGTGGATTTGAATTCGCCTTTGAGCAGGATGCAGTAAAGAATATTCAATATTTAAAAAATGGAGAAATCATTACTCTAGACTTTGGAGATTCTGAGCCAGATAATGTATCGCTCGAAGATAGCGTACTAAATAAGAGTGGAGCTTATCAATTTTCATCCAGAGAAACACTAGAAGTTCCAATTACAAAAGAAGACGGTAAATATTCCTTTACGATCGAAAAGCATATGGCTTCTTCATTGAGTTCGTTTTACGAAGAGAACAAAAAAGACTATAGAGGCTTTAGCATAACGGCAAGCTGGGGAGAAAAAGAATATAGATATGCTTTTGTTATACAAGCGGATGCCAATTAAAGCTAACATTCTGATTTAAACCCGATAATCATATTAGGCATTCCATCGAAATATTCAGGGCCCAGTAGTCATCCAGATGGCTACTGGGTTCCCTTGAATAGAAATCTAACTATCTATTTTTTAAATATACAACAAATTGTTCATGCAACTCTAGTTCGGATCGTTTAAAGATCCCAGCCCTCGGAATTTAATTATTGAAAAGTAGGAATAACAAGATTATGAATTTGCTCTGACCCGAGTTTACTTTCAACAAAAGATATTTATGGATTCTTTCGCGATATTGATTATAAGTGATTTCAAAGCTTTGCTTGTCTCCCTGTGCATCCGGATAAACAGTGGATTTGTCATGAGCTCCAGACATTGTAAGAACCTCCTCTTGACCTTACATTTAATTAGACACCGCTGGTTGATTAAAAGCCTCATGTCATTTCAAAAAAATCCATAATAAAAAACTGTCGATTGCTAGACAATTATATAGAGCCAAGTTATAGTATTGATAATACTTTTAATAACCATTTTTAAAAGTCTAGAGGTGAATAAAATAAACCAAATCGCAAACAATTCTATTCGTGTTAAAAAGATAAATCAGGAGCTTATCAAGCAGGCCTTGAAATCGATGAAAGAAGGAACCAAATCCACGATTGCAAGTGCCACCGGATTAAGTATTGCTACCTGCGGAAATATCCTGAATGAACTTCTGGAGACTGGTGAAGTCATTGAGACTGAACTGGAGGCATCAAATGGAGGTCGACCGGCCAGACGATTTATCTATAACGCTGATTTTTCCTATATTGCATGTATCTATGCCAAAATTGAGGATGGCCAGAAATCCATAACCTATGCGGTGACCAATTCAGTTGGTGATCGTGTGGATCATGGATGGATGGAATTAGAGTACATAGATGCTGCAGCCATCGACCATCTGCTGGATACGCTTATCCAACAATATAACAACATCAAGGCAGTCGGGATTGGAATTCCCGGCCTTGCTCACCAAGGTGTCATTAATATCTGTGACATTAAAGAGTTAATTAATGCTCCCTTAGAATCACTGCTCAGAGAAAAATACGAGCTTGAAGTCACGATTGAAAATGATATGAATCTGACCGTTTACGGGTTCTATAAACAGCAGGATTATGAAGAGGATAAAACCATTGTCGTGGTGACCTTTATCAAAGGAGCTTTTCCAGGCGCCGGGATGATGATCGACGGGCATATCCACAAAGGTAATACTAGATTTGCTGGTGAAGTCTCTTTTTTACCGTTTGGAATCTCGCGTGAACAGCAATTGAGTAGCTTGGACCACACGGATACCTTCATCCCTTTGGCGGCTCACACTATATCGTCCCTGATTGCAATTATTAATCCAGAGACCATAGCTCTCACAGGAGAACAAGTCAAACAAGAGAATGTGCGGCCGATTTATCAACGTTGTCTGGAAGTGATTCCAGAGGAGCATATGCCTCACTTAATTGTGCTGGATCAACCTGATGATCATTACATGAACGGATTAATTGCGATCACACTGGAAAGCTTAACCTACTCATTGCAGTTGGTTGAGAAGCGCCGTTAAAAACATAAAACTAACATACACTTCAGGAGGAACTACGAATGGCAACAAACAAAGAAAACATGATCGCAGGAAAGCTATATATGGCAGGCGGTGAAGAATTAGCAAAGGATAACAAAAGATCCAGAATGCTCACTCGTTTATTTAACAATACGACGGAAGAACAAGGTGAATATAGAGTAGAACTACTCAAGCAATTATTTGAGTCTACAGGAGAATCATTATATGTTGAACCTCCCTTCCGTTGTGATTACGGCAGTAATATTACCGTTGGCAATAACTTCTACGCTAATTTTGACTGCATTATCCTTGATGTAGCTAAAGTAACGATTGGTAACAATGTTCTCTTTGGACCTAGAGTAGGCGTATATACTGCTGGTCACCCCATAGATGCGGACGTGCGTATTAGTATGCTTGAATTCGGTACACCGATTACCATTGGAAACAATGTGTGGGTTGGTGGAAACGCGGTAATTAATCCTGGGGTAAAAATCGGCAACAATGTAATCATCGGTGCAGGTTCAGTCGTAACTAAGGATATCCCTAACAATGTAATTGCGGTGGGTAACCCATGCAAGGTATTAAGAGCAATCACCGAAGACGATAAGCAACACTGGGAAAAACTTAAAGAAGAGTATTACAGAGACATTGAGCAATAAAGTAACCCGTTCTGGGAGGATCTTAATTTGAAAAAGCGCTTCGGGGGATTTAACAAGATTTATGCCATGCAATTGGCGACCATCTTTTTAGGATTTATAGTGTTTGGCATATCGGAAAATATTAAAGGACCCGCCATTCCGCGAATCCAATTCGACTTTAATCTGGACGAGAAACAGCTTGGCACCCTTTTATCCCTAAATGCATTAGGTTATTTGATCGCCTGCTCCTTTACAGCTGTATTGGTTCGGAAGTGGGGGATCAAGGCTGTCAGTATCATTGCTTTTGCATCCATGATATTTTCAGGAGTGTTAATCTATATCTCCCACAGCTACCCCTTTTTCTCAGCTTCTTATTTCCTGATGTACATCGGAAACGGAATGCTGGAGATTGGTCTTGCCATTTTGGGAGCACGCATCTTCGTAAAAAATACCGGGACGATGATGAACTTATCCCATTTTTTCTACGGATTTAGTTCAACCTTAGCTCCACTGCTGGCAACAGGACTCATGTCGGTAAGTATATTTGGCCATCCACTCGACTGGCGCGGAATGTATTTGATTATGCTAAGCTTATCTTTACTGCCTATTCTATCTGCCTTGCGCAGTACATTTCCGGGTGACGATCTTCCACAAGAGGACCGGATCCCATTAAAAACGCTGGTCCGCGATCCCGCTTTATGGCTGATGGTGCTTATTCTTTCTTTCGGTGTAGTGTCAGAACTTGCAGTAGGTGGATGGCTAGTGAATTTCCTAGAAAAAGCATACTTGTGGGATACAGTTACAGCTTCTGGTATGTTGTCCACCTTTTTTCTCTGCTTCTCGCTAGCAAGGCTCCTGCTGGGGCCGGTTACAGATAAGATTGGCTTCAATCTATCGCTTATCATCTTTTCAGCCTTTTCTGCCTTATGTACGTTTGCTGCTATTTTGGGTGGAGAACAGCTCGCGTTTCTATTCGCGGCAGCAGGCATAGGTATCGCTATGATTTATCCGACCGTCATGGCGTTTATCGCAAAAAGGTATCCGCATGGCAGTGACACTGCCATCACCTTTACAGTTACACTAATGGGAGTCGGTAGCGTGATTGGCAACTATGCCATAGGTGCAGTGATCGAAGGTGTGAAGCGGCTTTACGGAGCAGAAACACAAACTGGCTTGCTACGTGGACTTCAAGCTGGGTATGGTTTTATCGGTTTATGTGCAGCTATATGCGCGATATCCGGTTGTGTTTTATATCGTTATTTAAATCGCCGCCAAGAACTTATATAGAATAGTTATCGCACTTACTTCTGCTCATCCCTGCAACAACCTGCTGATTTCATGGCAGGTTGTTTTGTTGCAAATAGCGACCAACCTCCCACCATCGGACTCAAATGACCTTATTGGCTTCGAAATAGGCAGAAACGAGGTTTTTCGGACCCCAGAGTCGTTATTGAGTTGTTTTTGTGCAAAAACCGCTGTCTTCTGACTTGATAACGCCTCCTGAGTCCGAACACTCCGCCTAATGAAGCTAAATCCTGAAATAGCGACTATACAGTCCGCAACAATGACCTCTGAGCTGGTGATCACCATCCCAACAATTATCGCAGCCCTCCCGCCAGCTCCATTATTGTTCTAACAATCTGCTCTTCACCGCTACTAACCTTTTCCGTTGCAACTTCTCCCAAGGTTATATGATCGCCAACACAAACCGAGTGTGCGGAATGTCTGAACATTTCTATATCATTAGCATCGTTACCAAAAGCAATAAATTGCTGCGGTTCTATGCCTAAATTTTTTAGTCCTGTCCATTTGTTTACGCCTTGGGGACTTATATCCATAATATCTTCTTGTCCATGCTGGTAGATCACAATCGGCAGATTTTGCAGCTTATGAATAAGTTGTTCCCCGTTCAGACTGCTCAAAATAACTACCTTCACAATCTCATCCAGCTCCGATGGAGTTACATTTTTGGCGCGTTGTTCTGGATCTACATTTCTCCGCACCATTCCCGCCAACCATAGACCTAAATGCCCCTCATTTAATTGAGGATAAAATGATCGATGTCATCATAACGGATATCGATCTTTTCTCCGTTTCTTTTGACAAGATTTATATACAGAGGAGCTGCATCAACACTTCCGCCACCCACCAGCACATGGTAGTTTTCATTGATTTCATATTTACGGATGTACAAGCCTGAACCGACATCTTCAAAGGGATAACCTTCAAAATCCTTCCACGACAACGCCTCGCCTTGATGAGCTAGATCCTGTATTTCATCCATGGATAATATTGCAGTTTTTTTATCATTACAGGCTGAAAGTATAATCGTCAAAGCAAACAATAACAGCATTATCAAGCTACGCTTACTTCTCATTCATAAACCTCCAAACTCTATATATTGTTATTTATAGGAAAATATAAGGTAATAATAACATAGGGATATTGGATTGGCACCGCAAGCTACAACACCGGAGAATGAATAAAAAACAGGTCAGTCATGATGGTATCTGACCATAATCGACCTGTTTTTTGTAAAGCTATTGCGTTAACTTTTCAATCATTACTGTACGTACAAACGAAATGACTAAATTTCTATTCAGGCAATACATAAGTTAAGTGTGTAATTGGTTGGATGATAGGTGTATTCGGTACTAGTTAGCCCTTAATGCTTTTTATTCAGTTAGCATTGTTAGGAATTCTTCAAAACTATTTGCAACAAGATAGCTCACTGGGGCAAATTCGCCAGAATTTTCATGATCCCACACACAAACTTTAGGATTATTTCTAGATTCACGAAAATCTAAGCATAGAAAATCACCAGCAAATAAAACAGCAATTGGTAATAATGCAACTCCTAACAAATCTTCATCATCAATTAGTCTCTCATCAAGCTGAGATTTAGTAGCGTCAATATCAAATATTCCAAATTCATTTTCTGTTGGATTCTCAAGAATGCATAAAAATCTACTAATTGAATAGTTATGATCATTACAAATAAACGAACGAATTTCTGGCGCACCTCCATTATTTATTTTTATAAATTCTTTATATTCTAATGGCAATTCTACTCTCCAAAAACCTTCTTCTTTCGATAACAGTTGATCAGACGGTAAAGGATAAACTATAGTCTCTTTTTTTATTTTCATAATAATTTCCTCCCTCTTATTTATCTTGCGGCATCTGCCCACATTCGAGTAGACCTTCCGCCATTGTGAGTTGTAATGTTATGAATTCCATAAGGAACCAATTGCATTTTCCCAGGGACTTCAGTGTGGTGCCATGTATACGATCCGTTCTCAACCAGTTTTCTTATGTCTTCTGAAAGATTATCATTTAACCAGTCAAACTGTTCTGTATCACCTTTTTTCCACAAATCTTTTGGGAGCTCATCACTATTCACTACCACGCCTGCACCCTCAAAATCAGCAAACCCATAACGCATACCATCTACTTTTCTCATTTCTATTTTAGGTATGAAATTTAATTCCTCGGCTATACTTTTTATTAACTTTTTTTGCCCACCAGTTAAACTATCTCCTCCAGAAATACTTTTTTCCCAAGACCACCCTTTAGTGTCTATTACCTCAACATAATGCTTAGCATAGTCATTAACAACTTCATCAAAAGTTTTACTCCCCGATAAAAATTCATCAATGTTGTTTAGGTGAGGTGCTCTACTACCACCCTTTCCTTTACCCGTCCCCTAAGTAGTAATCTTAAACTCTACTAAAGGAAAGGTGATAACTGTTTACCAATTACCACCATTGTATCATCCGGCTTTGAGTTCCGTTAGAGGACTCGCCGCCCTGTATTCTGTTTTGTTCTTCATCATGCTGTATATGACGTTCACAAGCCTTCTCATGACGCATATAAGGGCTTGCTTCTTCGTCTTACCTTCTGCTAGTTTCCGTTGATAGAACTCGTAGAACAAGGGATTACGCTGTCTCTTGTTCTTTCCTTTAGCTACTTAGATTTGTTGTACAGCAAAGTTGTGGAAGATACTGTTCAGTACCCTATTTCCTTGACCGCTTGCTTGGTCCTTACCCTTGCCGCCCGATCTAAAGCGTATTGGAGCGATTCCGGTAAATCGAGCTAGTTTATCCGCATTGGAGAAGCGGTGAATGTCTCCTATTAGAAATCCCAATATACATCCGTAAACTCTACTACAATACGGTCAATTCAAACTTGTACCCCTTCCATGTTCAGCCCCCAAAACGAAATTTTTTAACGAATTTCGGACTATATTAGAGGGCAAGGTGGCTAGCCTTACAACGTTGCCTTACCTTTATATGTTGACTGGTTGTCACCAGAATGCTTTCGTACACCCTAAACATCGTTACAAGGGTCAGTTAAGTTGCGGACAAAGTCCTATTCTTTGAATAACACCTTACTATAGTTGTCGTGCTATCCATCTTGAAAGGTGCGATTCTGTCTTCCTCTCCCTCACTATCGCTACAGGGTAATCTACAGTTGCGAGTAAATTTGAAAAAACCGCAAGAAAGCGAACAAAACAAAAAACAGGGCAATCATGGTAGTATCTGACCATAATCGACCTGTATTAAGTAACGCTTTAGCGTTATTTAGGTTATACTTTTCGAGCATTACTGTGCGTACAAACGAAATGACTAAATCTCTATACGGGTCTTACATAGGTTAAGTGTGTTACTGGATAAATGATGAATTCATTCGGCACTGGGTAGCCCCCAAATGATATACTAGAGGACTGGCAAGACCATTATATTTATAAGTTATCAATACCTTCTTGAAACATATCTATTGTATAATCATCAAAGGTATCATAACGGACTGAAAGTTCTCCCCCCCCCCTAATCCAACTAAATACTCTATTGTCATTAACATCAGCGGAGTACATACATCGAACAAATTCTCCTGAATCTTCAATCACAATTAGCCCAATATCTAACCCTATGTTTCTCCATCTTTCAGTCGCCTTTACTACAGACGCCCCAAGATTTCCCTGAACGCCTAAGATTTCAACACCACATATTCCTCCTGAGCCATATTCTTTTAGAAATTCTCGGTAACTTTGAGGAAACTTTAAGCCAAGCATTTCTTCAGCATTACGAATATCTTCCTCTGAAGCCCCTCCAAAAAAATCCCTTTCTTCACCATATTCTTCGATCATTTTTATTATTTTCTCATTCATGGTATCCCTCTTTTCTAGTCTTCATTTGCACGCATCTTCCAGTAATTGCTTCTAAAATTATTATACTGTTTTTCAAGCAATGGATCATTCCTGAAGCTATTTCCATCCTCTACCAAACCATGTAATTGACTGCTGTACTTATCGTGGGTAGATTCAGCAATTTCAACCATACCTCCTGGCTCTTTTTGAATCAAATGGTGCAGTTCAACTTTACTCTCCACACCGTCTTTTACAGCATAGGGAGATTTCCCTTTCGACATTAGTTCCTTATTAGTTAGTCCGCCTGCGGCCGGATCTTTCGGCACATAGTTTTTATCAATCTCGATTTGGTACACTCTTCTTGATACATCTACATCTTTTCCTGCCACTTTAACAGATCCTTTTACTTCTACAGCAGTATATTTATCTGGTAACCAATCCAGTTGGATTTTTTCAGAAGATAGTTTTGTGGGTTTTAGTCTACCTTCACCCGTCCCCTCAACCGCCTTCACTTCTACATCCTTTATTGAATGATTACTGTCACTTTTCCCTTCCATCTTCTCTTTTAAAATTCGGTCCATTTCATTCTTAAAATTGATTTGCATCGGGGTCTGTGGAAGTGCCGGCGTATCTATATCTAGATTATTTATCTTGAATTGAAAACCTTCATTTGTGCTAAATGCCGGCAACGGTTTTTGTACCTCAATACCTTTTACAGAATCTAACCCTTTTGGAGGCTTTAGACCTCCGCCTCCTGTAGGAAGCAAAGATTTTTCTACCGGACCATACAACAACGTTACCATTCCCAAACTATTGAGCCAATGATCCGCTGACCATGCTTCGTCTGGATTAAATGCTCCTTTCGCCATCTCCACTGTTCCCAGTGTTAACCAATCCGCAAACTTCTCCTTTGAATCAAACATATGCTCTGCTCGATCTTTGGCTGCTTCATATATCCCGACCGGAATATCTCCTGTTATGCCTAATGTTAACCAGTTGAAAAAGTCATAGGGGGAGTCTGTGGCCTTATCCGCACGAGTTCTTAATGTACCTACAAAACCCGTTCCAATCTCTTTAAAACTGTCTATTGATTTATAAAAGGCATTTTTAGAATCCTCGGGTTTTGCTTGTTCCTCCGTTTTATTCTTTCTAAACAGATTATAGGAATCCAGTTGGGCGACTGATGAAGTCAATTTTATAACATCTCCCCAAGCCTTTCCACCTTGGTTTGTCATCACGTGTACACCCAAACTTACTCCAGTAGCAATCATCTGTTCCATGGTGGTTTGAACGCCTTCCAGTTGCCCTTTTGCCCAGGCTCCCTTCTCCCCTTTTTCCATTGCCGTCCGTAGTAACAACTGATACGTTTCATTCTGCACTAGTGGTATGCTTCTACTGGTAATCGACGGATCATAATCACATGCCTTAACCGCTGGTTTCTTAAAATAAGTGCTTAGATCCTTACCCGCCTGGTACCGGACCTCGTCTATACCCAAAGATTTCAGCTTCTTGCGTGCGTCTTCCGCTAGCTCATGCATTGCGTCCATTTGAGTCTGATTTCCAAACGCCTGATATACCTCATAGGCTGTCTGCGCCTTCGCGATCTGATCCCGCGCCAGGTAGATATCCTTCAGTTTACTTTGCGCGGCTATGGAGTCGATCGTTCCCAATCCTGACTTTTTAACAGTTGCCTGGAGCTTCTGCACCATAGGATCACTATTCAACTCATCCCAACCCAACAGAGTAGCAATTGAGGTGATCAGATTCGTGACCGCTTTCTGAGCCGTCGTCGGAATAGAAGACTGCCCAATTGCACTTCCGCCCCCAAACCTTTCGAACATACCCCCAAGAACACCGAGCTGCTGAAAAAGTTGATTTGCCTGCCGCTTATTCTCATCCTGTGCGCCTTGAACACCTTTTATCGCGCCTCGAATGATGTCTTCCAATTTTTCCGCTTCCACCGTCAGTTCGTTGATGAGCGTCTGAGCTCGTATCAAATCTGAACCCAGCGGAATCCCACCCCAGTTATTGGTCTGACCTCTCAGCTGCAAGTACAGCCGGTTGGTATCTTGGCTTACCAGTCTGATTTTTGTCTGCAGGCGCTCGACTTCATCTACGTTAAATGTAAGCTTCGTTGACGCCATATGATTCCCCCTGCTTGCTTCTAATAAAATTAGCTATGCAGCACTCTGCATAGCTAATTGAATTCTTATGTATTAGAGCTCTTGCTGTCTAAATCATATTAAAGATTCCTAGAAACCTTTTTGAGAAGTCTTAATATCTCTAGATAATTGCGAATAACTCTTAGATACATTATTCATATGAGTTCCAATATCCTCAAGCGCTTTACCAAATGCATCGAAAGTTTTCTGCATACTTTTTACCTTTTCAGCAAAGTCTCTAGCTGCTGCATCCTCCCAAATACTATTCAGATTCGTTGCAGTCGTCATAATCTTCTTCATTAATGCATCGTACTCTAGTTTTTGTTTCAAAACTGTACTTGCCTGCCCTGCTAATCCTTCGTAACTCAATGTAACTTTTTCTGCCATTATTAACCTCTCCTTTAAGTGATTTTTTTATATAAAAATGAACTTTAAAAATACTTTTTAACACCCCAAAAGATCTTTCAAGTTCATTATTATAGCTCCGGTTTCCTTTATATAATTATCGGTCTTCAATGATATGAATTTTATATTTAAATCCATTTAAAGATAAATAAAACATTTAAGTTATTTTTTTCAAAGTTTATTTTGCCTGACCCTGATAATCATTTCGTACAGAGTAATCTGATTCAAACAGAATGATATCCCCAGAGGAAAAAGAGAACGTTTGCCCCATTTCATCTGTGCTCCCAGTCATCTGGCCTTCAATCGCCCACATGTTAGCAATAGGAGCCTTGTAGCCTAAAATACGAGTGTCGGCATCCCCATTTTTAACCGTATAAATTTCGAAATTTATCAGGATAAAGCCGCCAGTGATAAACTCCTGCTCATGCCCATCTAGTGCCCCTCCATAATGATTCGCCAGGGTGACAATGTCTGTTCCTTTATGCAGGATGTAAGGGGCTATCGGCAGGTTGTATTCTCCGTACCAGTGTTGAACGCTCCGAACCGCCGCTATCGGATTCACTCCATTAGGGATATCAGTCGGCCCTACTAAGGTTCTCGATTTATAAGGTAGAAGCTCTAGGTTATAGCCTGTAGCGATTTTAGTTTTGCGCTTTGTATATTGCTGATAGAACTTCAGCCAAGAGGTGTTCTCCCGCTCCGCCTCGGACAGTATGTAATTGTACTCATAGCTTGCTGCCGTCGATAATTCACCACTCGATATATTTCGCAAGCCATCCGCCAAACGGTAGGTCCGAGAATAACTCAGCTTATCCTTGGAAGAGCCGACTCCGATCATTTTATTATTCGAACCGGAGATATCATAGTACAGATCGACAGGTGTCGCTGTACCTACGTTTTTCGGAATAAAATAGAAGCTTGGCTCGATCCGGATACCCTCGCCCGGCTGCCAAAGGTTCCCGATGGTCCGGAAGTCAAACAAGAAGGAATAGCCGTTATGCGGTACCGTCCGTTGCTCCGTAGGATGAGAACCCTTGCGGATCGGCAGCTGCCACTGTGGTTGTCCGCTTAAAGCGGTCGGTATGCCATTCTCATCATTCCCTCCCGTATAGTACATCGTGTTGCTATGCTCAAGTGTCCCCACACCAGTTCGAAACACCTTCTCAAACCGAAAATCACCGATGTCCCAAATCCGAAAATCGAACAGTCGACCGACGACCCCAATATTAAAACTCTCCGAAGCGCAGTAATTCGTCAAATTACCGTTCAAGTTCTCCTCGCAAAGATCCGATCCATCTGACGGGGCGTTTATAGCCCAAGACTGCGTATAAATGGTATAGTCGCCTTCATTCACCCAGGTTGGCATAGTAAAGGTCATGGACTGTGTTCCAACAGGGATGTAGATCCAGGTATTCTCTGGGTAATACTGGCTGCCTTGAAACACACCAAACGGAAATTGAATCCGCTTGTTTTTCGTGTATTTGGCATAATCCCGGTTGCCGTACCCAGGGATATTGAGATGCTGGCCACTCTCCGTAAAATGTATGGTGAACGGCCGATCCAAGATCAGCACTGCCCTAGTCATATCCGGTGTCATACGTTGATCGAATGGGCGGTTATCGTCAGGAAGAAGCGAGTAGTTGACGACCGGTGTGTGCACGGTGACGGAGTTTATCGGAGAGATCAAAAATTCCTGATCTCCGTTTCCCTCTACGTTCTCCGACAGCATCGTATAATAAATGGTACCCGTGCTGGTTGTATTCTGCCGATTGAGTAAACCACTATTGATCATCAACTGGCCCTCGTAAAGCACCTCGTCTCCGATGATTTGCGGATCAGGAATCCTCCCTGGGGTGGGCCCGGTCTTGTTAGCAACGGTATCATCCATAATCGTTTCCCCGTTAAATACTAGTCGGTCATTCTGCACCTCAGGATCTTTGGTCTGCATTTCCGCAAGGTCTGTGAGCACGTCTGTATCATCAACATCGTCAGGACCCGGTTCGTGGTCTCCACCATCTACCACTTCTGGCTTGAATTCAATCCCTCCCGTATCTTGGGGAACAACATGGTCTTCTACTTCTGTACTATTGGTAAGCTCAAGCGTCGGCGAACCATAATTATTAGGATATAGAGTGACTTCTCCTCCAGGCAGCGCATAGTTCTCCATCTGGGCACGATCGATTTGATAAACAGCTAACTGATCTACCTGCCAGTAAGTATATTCTTTTGGAGTCAAGTCAAAGGTATAGGTCTTATCAAATTTCCCTGTTTTAGGAAGCGGAGCTTGAGGAATCGATGTTCCATTTGGTCCTGGAAGATTCGGCTGCGCTTCCTCCCACTTCGTCGGATATGTAACTTTAACACTGCAGGAATAACGAATCTGACCTGCCATATTGGCGAAGGTATGTTCAAACAAATAGTTCTTTCCCCACACATTGGAAAATAAATTCTCAGAGGTGGGGATTCCCACCGGTGCATCAAAATGGCGTCCATTTGCTGTATCATCACCTAGAATTGCCCCGTTCGCATCCGGTTCCATAAATGACGTTTGCGGAGCAGCGATCTTGTTTGGCGGATCAATAGTATACTTACATTCGCCTGAGCCTTCTCCCTCGGTGGGAGGGCCACCAACTTTTTTGTAACTGGCCACCATTTTGACTCCACCTACATAAACCTTAAAATTACGCTGAACTAAGCTGGGATCATTCGAAGCTTTACTTTGAATATATAATTGATCGCTTGGCCTCAGAATCGGAGAAAGCCAAGATTGGTTAATTTGATATTCCTCTCCCTCGTATTGAACGGTCAGGGGAAAAGACTTTACAATGTTATAACCAGCCTTATAATTACCAATTAATTGATCGCTCACCACGATTCCGTTCGAAAGTTTAAGAATCATATTAACCGGATAATTTTCTCCCTGAAAGGGAACTGTGACATCGAAATATTGTCTCAAATCTTCTGGATGAGCCCAACTCTCTGAGTGTTTAATATCATACAACGTATGATAGGGTCCGGAAACTTGGATTGGGTTCGTTCTGGACCCCGTCACTACTCGCATTATGGCGCTAGCGTATAATGGAGTGCCTTCAGAGATGACTTGTTCCGCCTTAGCTTGTCCAATAGCGGCGAGCACTTCTGCTTTAGTCCATTCGAAGTTTGTAGTCACTATCCCATCTACAATAGTTTCTGATTTCACATGCCCCCCGCCATTATCTTGTAATTTAATACGTTGATTAGAAGGCAATGAGGTAGGGTCGCATTGCACTTCACCTCCATAGGCTCCAGAGGATGCACACGTTGGTTGGGTATGAATATACCAACCTACCGTCTGGAATCTTATACTCGAAGAGGCTTCATTGGAAGTTGTTGTATAAAGAAATGCCCCATCTTTAAACTTGGCCATAAAGGCAGCCTCTACAAGACTTATAAAAGGTGAAAACAATAAAGAATTTATTAGAATTAACAATAGACAACCGAGGCATTTACGCCGCATCTTTCATCACTTCACTTCATGAAGGGTGGTGTTTTCAAACAAGCTTGAGAGTGCATCTATATTAAAATGCTCACCTACTATAGGATTATAGTAATTCGTAGAGATACTTAAATCAGCATAACCCTCATACCAGACCCCTTTTTTTAATTTCTCGTGAAGTCTGAATTCAGCAAGTTTGAAGTATACGTCATTAAATAAATCCTTATACTCTGTAAAACTATTAATTCTGAATCGGAACATGGATCGAACACGGTAATCCCCGGTTCCTGGGTAATACAACACGGACGATTCAGGGTCAATTGCCCCTTCAATTTGAATCTTATTTTTCTTCACCCATTCGGCATATTCTTCAATTTCCTTTTCCCGGATAGAAGACGATTGATTCTCGTACTTAAAGGATTCTTTCGCATAACTTGCCGGATTAATCGTTTTATAATCCACGTTCAACCGTAGATCAAACCCAATTTTCATACGTTTAATGATTTTGGCCATATCTTCACTCGTTAACTCTTTTTTGCTAAACACCTGCGCTCCAGTCTCAGCATCCCCAGCAGAGTAGTTTATGGTATGCCTCATTTCGTACATTTCATTCGGGATGTCTTCCAGAATGTATGGATAATCTTTATAGTTCTTAGGTAGGTTTGTCGTACGTATTTTCCTTCCAAAATAATCAAGTTCCCCTAAATCTTTACCCGGCGTGTGAATGTGCACACTTTGAGAAAATTCGTCCACCTCCACTTCTGCGGATAACAGATTAGAGACAACGGTTAATGGAATCATCGTCATTCCATCTTTTTGTACAACCATAGCACCAAGCGCTACTGGTTGCCCGTTCACTTTCGCAAAAGAAGAACCTACTGTCAGTACAATTTTGTTTTCTTTTTGCTGCAGAGTTAACGTTTGGTTTGCTGCATTCCAGTTAGCTTGTGTGCCGAGTTTTCCTGAAATCATGCGGAATGGGATCATTGTCGTCCCATTTTCTGAATAAGGATGTCCCTTTGTCAGTGGATATTTAATGCCGTCTATGATGACGTTCACTGCTTTGGCAGCTGTTCCTGCCGCTCCCGCTGTAGTAATTAACAACCCTAAGCTTGCGAACACACAAATGACTATAGTCATGCCTCTTCTTGCCTTCTTTGATCTAATAATTGCTGATAGACTATTAAACTTAAAATTCCTCATGTTCTCACTCCTCCACAATGAAACTTTTTTAATCCGATGACCCTATTCTCCATATTTCTCCATATCAAATCTTTTACTCCAACATCTATCACCTAACCGCACAATCCTCAATAAAATACCCTTTTCGAGCAGCCTCCTCTGGATCGAACAGACTTTCTATAACAGTAACCCCCGGGGGTACACAGCTTTCTCCGTAAGCAATATGTCTCCCTGCTGAATTCCGGGTACCTATCAGAACCTTTCGTCGCATTACTGCCCCACTACCTAAGGAATATGCATCCAGCAGTTCTCCCCCAGGAAGTGGATAACCTTGAATAAAAGCCATGATCCCTACATCCTGTATGGATTGCTCCTGCAAGCCACGGGGAAGGGTGAACTGAATCGACAAGCCCATTCGTTTCACCAGCTCCAAATGTCTGTTAATGGTTGTTGCCAAGTCTTTTTCAACGAGTGATGTGATCGTACTCTGCCGGATTTCGTGAAATAGTTCTATAGAGGTCAGAGGATTAAGATTGGTCTCAGCCGCTAGGGTTGTATACTCCCCCTCATAGAATTCATTAGAGGTAGTATCATACACCCGCGCATTGTCATCCAAAGTGAAATAAAGCAAATTGCCATTCTGAAGCTTGTAATAATAGGGACGCTCAGGCCAACTCACAGGCTTAAGTTCATCCTTCCCGCTATTACTAGCCGTGTCGTCCAAAGTAACCAACGTATAGCCGTTATATCCAAACATCACCAGTGCGGGTATATGCATTTTTAAATTGTTCATTTCAGTCTGGTTGTTCTCCAGCCCAAATTTCAAAGCTAAATCACTGTAAAAAACACTTAGCACATCCTGATCCAGTTGCAGTTGGCGTTCCCGCCCATAGTGCACTGCTGTGGTAGTAGGCTGCTGTTCCAGTCGTGACAGATAATCACCAGCATCATCCACTGCGGCTTGAAAATCATCCGAATAGCGTTTATACATGTCCTGATTGAAGACCTGAAGATCTTCTCGAGTGTCGCCCATAAGAACAATAGGAATGACCAGAATTAGAAAAACAAGCACAACACTAAGGGGCTTCACTTCGAACCATCCCCCCATACTTCAAATTGACCGGAATCATTTCACTATGAAAAAGCAACGCTCGCATCCGTGAGGCAAGTGTCGTCCCTTCAGATTCTAACCGGACATTGAACAGATCGCCTACATGCATGGTAAACCTTCTACCTGGATCATCTGAAGCCAGTAAAGTTCCTGAATGCGGATATAAGATTTCCAAAATATCCTTGCTGAAATATCCGTCATATCGGACACTAAAGCTGTTCTGGAATGTAGAATAATCATCAGGATTCGTATATAAGGGCTGTAAATTCTTTTTGTAATACTCCATTTGCACTTTGAAAACACCATATGAAGCATCCAACGAATGAAGAAACAGCTCATAATCGGAAGTATCCACATATCCTTTAGCACGAACGGTATCCACGAATTCCACCACAGCCGCATTGGCCGCGAGCTTAGTATTCCTTTCTACAACTTCGGATTGACGGAATGCCGGATAGACTCCGAACACAAATGCCAGCAAAATAATTATAATTACACCTTTCAGCGCGTCTGCCATGCGGCTCCTCCTTTCTAGCGGGTGGCGGAGATTTCCGTAATCATCTCTTCGGTTCGCGTGACTCTTAACTGATAAGCAGCATCAGGCACTCCACGTAAATCCACTGCTGTAAGGTCCGTTTCCTCATTAATTGCAATGCCATCGATATATAAAATATATTCCCCCTCCAGTGCTGGAGAGATCATACCAATGACCTGCTCACCGCTAATTTTGTTCAAATCACCTATCCCTTTGTAAGGTGCCGATGCAACTGTCGGCAGCTCATAGTGCCTGTTTGGAACAGAACTCTCCATCTCCAGCCGCAAAAACGTAAATCCGCCGACAGCAAACAAGATCCAAGCAAAGAGGGTTAGTAGAAATTGAGTACTAGTTTTCATTTATGATCCGGATTCTGATTAAATTCAATAATTCGAACCTCATCATTTTTGTCCTTATGTAAGGTAGCTCTAAAAATAGAAAGCGTATTGACATTACAGTTTTTACTGTTATCTTGGTCAGAGCTCTGGTCGAGCATTGCTGATACACTAAAATTATCAGCACCACTGTTCTTGTCTCCAAGATCAAGCTCTGATGCCGGGTTTCCGCCACTGGCCGCTTTCGCAGGCTCATAATAAGTTTTATATGTGTTTTTCGCATAAAAACCAGTTTTATTTACTCCAGTCTTTATCAGAATAGAAAATTGTGGACGTCCCTTATATCTCATTGCCGCGTTAATAACATCCTGACCAGATACATCCTTGTTATCATAAGAATTGAACTCCGCTTGATTGATCATCTGAGTCTGGGCCAAGGTCTGCTCCTGGGCACGGATGAAATAATTATTAATGACAAGATATATACTGACACCTGCGGCAATAATCAGAATTGTGACAATAATGCCAATCACCCATTTAAGTCCCGTAGAAATATTCTCCATCTGTACCCACCCTTTTCGATATCGTTTTTATTTCTGGGTAAAAACTATTAAGCGAACCTCCTCATTGCTGTCCTTATAAACAACAGCTTTAAAGACGGAGAGTGTATTTACTAAATAATTATCACTGTTATATGAATCTGAATTTGTCTGATCAAGCATCTTAGAAACACTAATACCATCTGTTTTATTATCCTTAGATAAATCAACTACCGGATTAGACGTATCTTTAGGTTCTTCGTAACTAGATTTATAAGTATTCTCCGCATAGAACCCAGTCTTATTTTCCCCTGTTTTAATCAAAATCGCGAACTGCGGACGTCCCTTATACCGCATTGCCGCATTAATCACATCTTGGCCGGATACATCCTTGTTATCATAACTATTGAATTCCGCTTGATTAATCATCTGGGTCTGGGCCAGAGTCTGTTCTTGTGCGCGGATGAAGTAGTTGTTGATAACCAGATAAATACTGACACCTGCGGCAATAATCAGAATGGTAACAATAATGCCAATCACCCATTTAAGTCCGGTCGAGATATTCTCCATGATGTTTCCTCCTCACCTTATTTGAAGCTAATTTTTATTTTATTGCTCTTAACGCATCTACTCCGCAACGAAAAAAATAGCTGTAATCCGCTCATTTTTATCTTTTATCAGCTTCGCTCTATATCTAGCTTGCGGACTAATATAATATTTTCCTGAAGCATTCGAAATTTCTTCTTCATCTACACCACTTTCGATTCCCTCCTTGAACTTCGCTCCGGAATAATCAAACGCACGGCAATAACCTTCTCCACTTGGATTCATGCTAAATCTTCTTTCTGCCTCATTCTGACCATTGGCATATGGTTTCTCAACGTATAGGCAGAAGCCTTGCTGCGATTCGTACCTCCGATAAGCTGTGAGAATCTGGGAGCCGCTGACAATCTGATTGTCAAATGCAGAATATTGCTGCTCCGAAAGCTCCCTAGCCTGTGCCGCCGCCTGGCTATTCGCCAATTCGACAACTGGCTGTGTCTTCCCCCACAAGAACAGACCGGATGATATAATGGCCAGAGTGATCAGAATCGATATCGTTGTTTTCAAAAAGCTTGCTATATTCTCCATGCCTGTATCTCCTTCACATTTTGCCAGTTACAACAGTCAGATCACCCAGCTGCTGGAAGGCCATATAGACGAAGGGAAGCAGTAAATATAAGGTGAACGTTGCCTGCATCGGCAAGAACCCAAACATTTTACCCAGTGTACTTTTCCTGCTGATGACCTTCTCATAGTGCTCCTTGCGTTGATCCATCGCGAATGCCCTCTCCGCATCCATATCATCAAACGCCTTCTTCACCGGGATCAGATCGGCTGCAACCTGCAAGCGGTCTGCGAGCCGTTCGAGGGGAACGAAACGTGCGTCCTCCTTCAGATTCTCAATGGCACTCCAGCCTCCAGCCTCATAATCCAGCATGCAGCGCAACAGCTGCCGCTCAAAAATATAGCTGTAACGATGCAGCCACTCTATCATTTCGTACACGCTGATATTCGGAAATTGAGACAGCATCATGGAAAGTGTATTGAAGCCATCAACCTCATTCTGCATTTCCCACTTTCGCAGCTGAGTACGAATGATTAAGTAAGCATCCGGAAGATAAAACCCTGCCACCGCCAGCCCAAAAGCCAGCAAAAGTTCATACCATTTGTAGTACTCCTCATGATATTGCTCTACCCTGTTCATTAACTGTGCAGCATAGGCATTCTGGTTCAGATTGTTCTGAAGGAAAGACTTATTCTCCGCTTTCTCCTGAATGTAGGGCAACATCTGATCCGGTGTAATATCCTTCGCTACCAGTTCTCCAATTAAAGTCTGCTCAAAAGCGTACCGTTCCTCGCTCAGCAGCTTCTGAGATTCTGTCTGATTGCCCCCTGTTGTAATCTGCTTATTGGGGTGCAAAATGTTGTGCTTGATATTGGCATGGATGGAAAATTGAAGCGATACGATCAGCATAAAGATAACTACTGCCGCTAGTGTTTTCTGCAAAAAGAAGGCATGTTGCGACAGCCCAGAGTTAGCATCCTTCAATTTGCCGGCTACCTTGAAATGAAGAGGCTCATGTTCTGCCGGAGTGATCCGATCCACCAGTTTGAAAATCCATTTTTTCTTCAGGATCCGATTTAACCACTTACCCTCATCTTTGATAGATTGAGTGTCTTCATCCACACCTTTGAGAATCCGCAGGGCAATAAACGATATTATGAACGTGATATAAAGTAAGATTAAAGAATATAACCCCCAGGCCGAATTGTAGTAATTAGATACAATAGGAAACATTCCCTCCGCCCAATTGCGGATTGGATCCAGCATGAATACCGGCGAAATGGCTACAAAAACAATACCGTATAACAAACGATCGATTCGCTCACGGCGATTAATATCCATATGAATCTCTTCTCTGATATTGCCAAGCATCGATAGATAAATCGAACGCTCCCCTTTATGGATATCCGCATCGCCATATTCACCTATTTTGTAACTCACTCCAGCTAGTTGCTTCATATAACGGTTAGGGGCAATCTCATAATATTTCTGCAGTTCATCTTCCGGGTCCACCGCTGCCAGAATTCCAGCAATCTGCCGAGCATGCACGGCTACCATTGGTTTCGAACGTTCCGCAGAATTCTCCAAGCTGACTTGCACCATATGTGTCTGATGATATTCATGGCGAATATCCAGAATCATGGACGATTGGTCATATAACATCTGCTTCACTAAACGCCCAATGAAGAGATCGCTAAGGACACCTCCAAGATAAACTGAGACTAGCATAATAGTCGCACGGCTTACCCACGATGAAGTCCAGAGGAATGAACTCAACGAAATGATCAGAATACAAGCAACAATCATTAGCGTTAGCGCAGCCGCACGACTTCTGATCATAATTTCATTGCCTGCATGAACCAAGGTCAGACGCGAGCGCATCCGGTGAAGAAGTTTCTTCACTAATGGCAGTTCATCAAGTACCGGATAAGTTTTATGGGCCTGCTCCAACCATCTTTTTTCCTTAGTTCTCGTTGGCAGCAGAGCCTTTAGCCGCCTTTGCTCTTGATATTGTGTTCCCTTCAATTTACGCTGCACTACATTAAGCAGTACAAGCAGGACAACCAGTAGCACTCCTGAGATTCCCAAAATAATCAACAATAGGTTTTGCAGATTCATGCGGATTGCCCCCAATACTTCTCAAGAAATGCACTGAATTCTAGTGCATCCTCTTCATCCATATTTTTGCGCATCTCATCGATTTTACGGCTGCTGATCGGATGTTTGGCCACGTATTCTCCGGCTTCCCACACAATGACATCCTTATAATCATAGGAACGCCGATCTGTCATCCGGCCAAAATATTCGGTCACGGTATCCATAAAAGCATCCAGCTTGTCCGTAATATTCTCAGGACCCTTGTAGTTCTGAGGATATTCGAACTGGGGATCTGCCGGGATAATCTCTGTAATCCGTTCGATATATCTTTTCCCAGCACGTAGTAACAGATGAACGTTGAAACCAAGCGCCTCAACAACCTGAACCTCAGCAATTTTCTCATTACTGAAAGCTCCCGATGCGATAAGACTGTTGCGCAAAGCGCTGACCAAATTGGGCAGTGTTTTGCCGTGGTGTGTAAACAATGTATATTCAGAAGCTACCTGGGCTGCCTGAATCACATAACTGACCACACTATGAGTAGCCGCCTCTCCGACGATATTCACAGCGCCATCCGTTTTTTTCTGCACATCCAGCCCATCCTGCCCACTAACAGAGGGTGTTTCTCTAAAGGATAAAATATTTTTACCCGGATACATTTTTCTCGCCCAGATCTCGAAGGAGGTCTCCTGGATCCGGATATTCTTCGCATCAATATATTTGATCAGTGCCTTAAGCAGCGTTGTTTTCCCCGAGCCCTGTCTGCCAGTGATGGCAGTGACCTGATGGCCCAGGATGAGAAAAACAAGCATATCAATCGCAAGCTGTGCCCCTTGATCTTGGATCTGCTGATCCAATTCCACGAGAGAATCGTTAAATTTGCGGACAAAAAAAGCCCAGCTTTCAGCCATTTTGGGCCGCACAACCACGACCCGGCTGCCATCAGCCATATCGTTGATGATATAACCCTTGGATTCATTTAATTGCCCAGGGTTACCAAACCCATAGATATTTTGGCAAACCCGCTTAAGCTCCTTCTCAGAACCAAAACTTAAGAATTCCAGGTGAAGCGACTTTCCGCGGTAGAACGTCCACACCGCATCATAGGATTGTGGTATGAAATGCTGCTGCTTCGTATATTCCAGAAAATCTGTAGTCTGCACGACATCAGGAGGCATGCCACTTGTTCCTCCATTGACTCCGTCGATATTCTGATCTCGAAGCTCATCAATAATGCCGAGCCCCTTATAAATTTGATAAGCTCTCTGAACAATAATTTCAATCTTGTCCTGAATGGACAATCTCGGCTGCTCGGACTGATAGATATGGCGAATCTGCTCTTCAGTGATCTTATACCCCTTAGATCCATCAGGCAGTTTTTGCAGTGTATCTAGGCTATATTTGCTTACTATTACATTAAATGCATTCTGACCATGATCTTTTTTGAAAACATAAAGCAAGATATCGAAGCAATCCTGTGAAGTCAATCGATTCGTATGACCGAAGCTGATAATCTTATCTACATTTCCTTCATCCAGACCGTAGGTCTGAACTAATAGATCTTTCATATAAAGCTTCACGTATTTCTTAGCGGATAGATCGCCATGCATGCAACTTCGGAGCGCTTTCTGCAATTCCCTTCGCCGCGCCTTCCGACGGTTGTATTCCTCCTCACTTGGGCTTCCTTCATAAAGAGACGCAGCTATAATCTCCTCAAAGGCCCTTCTCAGAAACTGAACGATTTCATTCATATCATATTTCAGTTGGACGGAAGGTGGAGCAGCATCCTTACGTCTGCCCAGCCATAAGTACAGGAACACTCCAATAGCTATCAGGACTACAAAGATCAGAATCAGATTAATCATTTGCAGCATCCACTTCCGATACTGGAGAAATCTCCAGCATCCAGAGAATAAGCTGTCCCATATGTCGTACCGCCTCAGTGAAGCTTCCATCCTCACTAAACTCCAGAAAACGGGATTTAGCTTCTCTTGCCTTCAATAAAAACTGAACAAAACGCCGTTCATTTTGAGCATCCATATAACCAATATGATGTGGGATAACACCTACTGCTTTTTTCTTCAATTCATACAGCTTAATTATTCTCTCTTTATTGAACCTGGAGCTGCGCTCATAAGCCCCAATACAATAGAGGACGGGCTTATGACTCGGCACAGGAGCTTTGTTTTTGTTCAAAAAATAGGAATCCAGACTTACCTGATTCTGATTTAGGTTAACCACAATCAAATCTGCCTGCTCCATAACCAGAGACACAACCTCCGGATCATCTTCGGAGGAGAGGTCCACAAATAACAAATCATAAAACCTGCGATAATCCTTGAAGATATGCGGAAGCAAGAGCTTTGTCTCATGTTTCTCAGCACTCATAGATCCACTAAGCAGTTCCAACCGATCTTTAAGAATGGACTCCGCATGATCTCTAATTCCTTCAGGTGTAAGCATTCCACACTGCACTAATCTCTCAATCGCATCCATTCCACCTGTGGTCTTCGCAGATTGAAGCGTTGTTCTTGTCTGTGAGAACAAATGCTCAAGCACACCTTGCTCCAAATGCGTATGTGTCATTAACACGCGGATATGATGATCTAGCGCTACGGTAGCCGCAACAGCTGCCATATTCGAAGTTGTTCTCCCCTGCCCTTGAGCAGGTCCCCAGAAAGCCACTAGCACAATTACCTACCCCCGTTTCCTTGCATACTGCCACAGCTTCTTGATGTCTTGCTTTGGAACATCGCAAATTTCAATCAAAAAGTCATTTACAGCTTCGGCAAAATCCTTATCTACCTTAAGATCCACCCTTCCATCATGGACCCAATTAATTCTTCGCTCCGGACTACTGATGTAACTGATTTTCGAAGTAATCACTGGATAATATTTATCCACATACTTCAGCCCAAGTCCGCATTCTTCTTCTATGACAAGCAGTACAGTAGGCATCCGTTTCTGATCCAGCAACTTATTTACGTTCTCCATAGCCTGACGGTCATAAGTGGTCGCGAAGACAATAATCTCCTCCTCAAGACCCTCAGGATACCCATGATGCCAGTCATACAGAACGATATCCGGTTTGTCAGCTACGGTTGAATCTGCAATCTTTATACCAGACACTTCGCCTTCAAAATACTGATAATTCCTGCTGTTATCCGAAATAATCATGACCTCGTTGTTGAAATAACTTTTCAACAGAATAGCCGCTGCCAGTATGAAATCATGCTTCTCGCAATCCCCTGCAACAACAATGTGCAAATCGGTCACTCTCCTTCCAGAAGACTGTCATCTGTGGGTGCTTCTTTATTCGTCACACCCGTTGAACTCTGGTCTGCACTTGAATCGATCGGCGCTTGATTGGTCCGATCTATCACTCCGTTCACGGATTGGCTGTCATCAACTTTTGCAGCCTCCTCTGCTGCCGCCGCTCCCTGCACAGCCTTTCTCTGGATCACACCACTGCCGCTTGGTGCCTGTGCTCCCACACGAATTCTATCTTCATCCTCCATAACTTCGAGCCGTTTCTCCAGTTCCTTACGAAGATTGGCAGCAAGACTCCACTTGGCCTGATCTATAATGAACGGATTATCCTTAATTACTCCAAGTACATCCAGATTAGGGACATAATTGACTACAGGTTCAGGCTGAAGCTCCGGTTCTACGTACTGTTTCATATACAGCTCTGCGTTATTTATGTATGCATCCACCAGGGCAGCTTGCAGGAGCTGTGCTTCTTCTTCATTGTCATTAAAAAATGTATATTGATTCGCTAAATCTACGTCCTTCAGCGACTTCTTTCCTACTACTATGTAATCCTCGCCATTTGGGAAAACTATCCGAATATCTACGACATCTTTTTTCGTTAACCGAAGCGGCAGTTTAATATATTCAGTCTCTTCTTTTCGTTCTGAAGGCTCCAATCTCGCTTCATCACGTACCATTTCAGTAGTTACCGCTGTGCCTGATAATGCATCAATCTTCAAGTACTTACCAACAATTGCTTTAGACTCGCTGATCAGATTATCCGGTGAGGAGAATTTGGGTAGCTTCTCTTCCGTTACATCCTCAGCAGTAATCACCTCTCCAGCTAGCTTTGGAGATATCAATACATAGGCTGTCTGGGATTGGTCCATATAGCGCTGCAAGACTTCATCTTTATCATTCAGCTGTTCTTCGTAAGCTGCCCGCTCGTCGATCAGCTTAGCGTTATAATGGCGATAAGTTGCAAACCATACCCCGGATGTGGCAACGGCAACAAGACAACCTGATAGGATCGTATATCTCAGTATTTTTTTCCGCTTACGTATTGCCACTTCAAGACCTCATTTCCATCCCTATTTAATTTTCCCTGTCGATTTTGCGGCTGCGGTCGCCGCTGCCGCTGCTGCCCGTTCGGAGGCTTGTCTTTCAGCTTCCTTAATTCTGGCTGCCTCTGCTCTCTCTTCCTCCACCTGCAATTTATCTGCATAGTTCATCATATTTGATTCAATTTGGGCTACGGCAGCTTTAAATTCGTTCATTTTCTTAATCCATTCCTCACAATGCTGCTTAAACTCTTCCCCACCCAAATCTACCCAATAACCAGACACTCCTGTGATTGCCGCTCTCATCTTATCGCTGCACTCCTGGGCAGGGGAGAGAAGTCGATGGCAATCAAAAGCAATGCCTCTAACCATACCTGAATTCATACCCAGCCTCCTGATTTATAATTACCGGCTCTCCGGAACGAATGAAAATCCTATGCCTATTAACAACAAGGTCACAAATAAGACCATCCCAACAATTCCCCAGAGCAACGTTTGCTTGCGAAAGAGCTTTTTCTGAACGGTCAGCAGCTTCATTACCCATTCAACAGCCGCTTTATCTGGATACAAAGGATCTTGATGTGCAGGCATCAGAGTCGTTTGAATTTCTGCAAAATCCTTTTTCAACATTTGTAATACTTCCTGATGTCCATTTTCCAGCAGTAACCTGCACCGCTTGCGCTCATAAGGGTTAAGGGTGTTCAGCTTCTCTTTCAGCAGTTCATACTTCCACATAGCCCCGTTGCCTACCAAAATAGGAATTTGCGAGTTCCACCACAGCTCGAGTCCGCTGGTGCCCTTCCGCTCCCGATGGATATCCACCCATAGAATGATATGCGTGAACTCACTGGCCAAAAGCTCCGAAATATCCCACGAATACCCTCTGCGGTAGAAAGTGACTCCTTCATATTCGAACATGGTAGAAACCGAATCTTCTTTCTCACCCTTAAAAACAATCTGTTCAAGCGAACTGATTTCGGGCCTGTCATCTCCGCATACCAGAGGCTTCCAACCCAGTTCTGCCAGACCCGCAGCCAGCAGAAATGCCGCCGCACCTACATCTTCTTCCCCTCCAACACCACAAACTCCGATGACAAGTGGTACATTGCTGCCCAGAATTCTCGTATTTGCTGCTGGCATCGACTCTTCTTCTACCGGAATAGATTGTTCCAGACTCTCCAGCGTTTCCGCTTCGGCTAATGACGGGGTCTCCTTTCTGGCCGGAGGCCCCAGTCTAGGCGGGGTTGATCCTGCTGAAGAGCGAGGAGCAACGGAAGGTCTCCTGTTGGCGGCATCTGCTACAGTTCTAGAACCGACTGCTGGCTGTGGACGGGTAAGCGACTCCACCGGTCTCGGAGGAGCAGACGGCGCCTCTTCCACTGCCGCGTCAGAAGCTGCTCTTGATGATGAGCCTTTAAACGATGCAAAAAGGCCTTTCTTTTTACCCAGGATATGATAATAATCCCTTGTAGTTTTTTTCTCTTTGATCCAATTCAGAAGATCATCGCCCTGGAATTCCGTAGTGAACTGAAGATCATGTATGTTCATATTTACAAGGGTCCGTATAAATTCAATATCCGTTTGCAGCACCGGATCTAACTGAACAATCAGCCGTGTATGTTTAAGATATTTGCGGATCAGTGTCATGAAACTGATAATATCCTCAGCCTTGACCGGTGTGCCCAGACCCGCGCCGCCCTCCATAATTACAATGGATGAAGGATCGACTTCCTTGCTACTGAAACCACTTATAAAACTATGTAATGTAGAATGTTTACCGGAAATTACATAACCCTCATGCTCCAGCGACCTGGATAGCAGCATTATAAGTTCAGGCGAGCAGACTAAGTGTACGCTTTTCATAGGAATCCTCCTTTACGATCTCCCAGCTCAATAGGGTAAAATACGAACTATGGCTCCGTCCCCTTGTATAATCTCTGCGAGAACAGCATGCGGCCCCAACTCCATCCATTCTTCGCCCGTACGGCTGGCTTCACATTTAAATTCCCAGTTATCCGGAAGCCAGTTGGCTTGCTTAAGTAGCTCGATACATTGCCCTGTAGAAATAGAAAGAGAGACTTCCAAATCCAAATACTTCTCTCTTTCACCTTTAAATACAAAAGTAGTCAGTGCAGTTGACATAGTCTGATCCCCCAGATTTGTTAAGCTTCTTGCAGCCAATTACATAACTCATTTACTACTGCAGGCAAGGAATGCGTGGTTTGACTGACGTCATCTTCC
This sequence comes from Paenibacillus sp. FSL R5-0636, assembly GCF_037974255.1. Taxonomy (NCBI): domain Bacteria; kingdom Bacillati; phylum Bacillota; class Bacilli; order Caryophanales; family Paenibacillaceae; genus Paenibacillus; species Paenibacillus sp. FSL R5-0636. The sequence goes on along the minus strand of NZ_CP150232.1, from coordinate 2,044,472 downwards.
ACACCACGCAGCAGCCACATTTGTTCTTCATGAATCAACAGGTTCAGTTCGCGAATCACCTGTGCCTCCTCAGTAATGCATTGGATTTCTGCCAAGGAAGTTATGAATGCACCTGCTTGAAGAGACTTCCCCACCCACGTTTCAAGATCTACTTCTTTATTTATCGCTTTTTGTAATTTTTCTTTATCGCTCAATTCCCACACTAAAGGGATTCTCTCAATGACCTGATACATCAGCTCATGTAGTGCATAAATCTCCTGAAGCTTATAGGTGTTACTTTCCGGCTGATGCTCAAGTTCAAACCAAACTTCATCCTGAACAAAATAGAATACCTTGCAAGTCTGCTGATTTGTATGCATAAGCTGACAACAATAAGATTTGCAACTGGATGCAACAGCGATACCTCTATGAAGCACTTCATTCACTTTGGCGAGCCCCACAAAATCAACCTCTAAATATCCCTTTACTTCCAGCGACCTCATCTGTGTATCCATTAGGGAGCGTAAATTGCGCTCCGATTCGCCTTTAAGATCGATTTCCAGACCTGGAAAACTGGTTCCTCCTATTAAAGCAGTTAAATAGATAATTTCTAAAGGATGCAATTCAAATATTTCACGAGCCGGCTTCATCGCTTTCTTCACCTGCTTATCTATAGTTCTGTAATCATTTTGAGGCGTGAAATGGATCCCTCTGTTAACAGCATCGCTTCAGTATTGTCCAACACCTCGTTCAGCTCATGGTATTCCAATCCCTCGAGTAGTGGAGCATAAGACAAATGATCGTTGGGTCTTCCATCGGACAACAATGCATGTCCACTGTTAATCAGTTCACCGGCAAAATCAGTGACCAATTGCATTTGACTCAGTTCAAACGAATCGCTGCCGACCAGCAGCATTACACCAAGTCCACCGCCAAACCTCGCTATCCGCTCCAAATGATCCAGTGAATCATTCTCCATCAGATCAAAAGCAGACTTAAGATGAGGCATTACAATGACAAGAAGCGGGTACTTAGACAGAATATACTCAGCCTCGTCAAATTCTTCACGATTTTGGACATCTGAAAAAGCTTGCCGGGCATCATTTTTCCTTAGTTGCAGCTGATCCACTAAGGATTGTGTGAGCTGTAAAAACTCTTCAGCTGTACTCATATAGCGGGTAATCGTTGAACTAACTTTCAGGCTTGGTATACTGACAACACCACTGTCAAACAGATGGAATTCCATGTTTATTTCGCCTGCCGATTTATCAAGAACTTGTATTAAGGCGTTAAATCTAAAGTCCACATACTTTTGAGTGGTGTAAGACACTACAAAATTGCTAACCTGCTTTACATTAATCTCTACCGGAAGCGTAGTATCCCAATCCAGCCCAAGCGGTACCAGATAATTCCCTTGCGGTTGTTCCTTAGGCACACGTTCCAAAAGCTCTGCCAGTGAAAGCTTGTCCGGGATCACTGAAATTCCTACAGGATTATTCACACCTGCCACTGCTTTCATCTCCGAACTAATCCGGCGGAGAGAGGCAGCAATCTGATCATCCGAGCTGCCATCCACAGGAAGCGCGGTATGAAATTCCAAAATCCGGTTATCTTTGAGCAGTCCGCGGCCTACGGTATTCGTTGGCTCCATCCCTTCTGTTCTGCCCAGAATACTGGAATAATCCAATCTATCAGACATTTGATATACTAGAGCCTGCTTAATATTCTGGCTGATTCGGTAAGGATAAGAGGTTACAGCATTGGCAGCGAACACGAAGTATATCCCGTAATTACCACCTTCACGCACCAACTTGGAAAGCTCTAAGATAAAGTCATCATATGCTTCTGAGAATCCTGTGTAATTATCGAGCAGAATAACAATGTAAGGAACCTTCTCTCCAGTGGCCGCACTGTAAGAGACCAAATTGCTGATTCCAAGCTGAGAAAACTTACGTTTGCGTTCATCCAGTTGGGACAACAACCAACTGATCAGTTTTCCAAGCTTTTGTTCGTCCTCTGGAAAAACAATATCCCCTACATGTGGAAGCTCGTGGAATACTCCCAAGGTACGTGTACCAAAATCCAATATATAGAAATGAACGTAATCAGGTTCATATTTCAAGGCGAGGGACATGATAATTGTCTTTAACAGCGTTGTCTTACCGCTGCTCGGCGCTCCATAAACCAGTAAATGTCCGTCCTGATTAAAATTAATATCCAGATTGTATTGCTCCTGATCTGACGGATTATCAATTCGTCCAACGGTGGCAATAAGATTCTGATCTGGCTGCTTCCATGATTGCCCATTCCAGATCTGATTCTGATCCATAACATCTGCTAAAATCATGGTCTCTGGAAGTGGAGGCAGCCACAGCTGAAAGGCCTCTCCGATCGATTGTTCAGCAGAAATGGCAGCAATATGATTAACCACAGCCTGCAGCTCACTCAGTTGCGAGGCATCATCACTGTTTTTCCCCTTCGTAATCAGGGCTCTGCGTTCACCACTTAGTGAAACGATATCCATCTTGGGACTTCCATCCTGATCTGCCTCCCCTGCTTGATAAGGTGCTCCGCTCCAGGAGGATTGGAACAAAGTGAATACTTCATTATTACCAACTTGCAAATACCCACGGCCTTTTTCTTTGATCTCTGCTGCCTCCGTGCGTTTTAGCATCTCCTGACTATCCGAAGGTGTCTGGACCTTCAGACATAATTTGAATCTGGAGTTACTCCAGATCTGGTCATCGACTACGCCAGAAGGTTTTTGTGTTGCCAATATTAAGTGAATCCCCAAGCTTCTTCCGACCCGTGCCGCACTGACCAGTTCTTTCATAAATTCCGGTTGATCTGATTTAAGTTCCGCGAACTCATCCACCACTATGATCAAATGCGGCAAGGGAAGGTTAACTTCCTTATTGCGGTAAAGAACGATGTAATTATCAATGCTGGTCACTCCAGCTTCACTGAACAGTCGCTGTCTCCGTAAAAGCTCACTTTTGATGGAGGCAAGAGCCCGATTGATCTGATTACCACCAAGATTGGTGATTGTTCCCACCAGATGCGGAAGCCCAAGAAAAGCATTAGCCATCCCTCCACCCTTATAGTCAATCAGTACAAAAGCAATCTCATGCGGATGATAATTTACCGCCAGACCCAAAAGTAATGACTGAAGCAGCTCACTTTTCCCCGATCCGGTGGTGCCGGCTACTAGACCATGTGGACCATAGCTTTTTTCGTGCATATCAAACAAAAGAAATTTACCACCTGCCCCGAGCCCCAGAGGAATGGACATGGTACGGTTAGCCTGGTTTTTTGACCAGCGCTCCATTACGTTTAGAGACTCTACCTGCTCAACCTCAAAGCTATCCAGAAAAGTAACCATTGGAGGGATATAGCTGTTATTTTGACCTTCTTTAATTCTGAGCGGAGACAAAGAACGGGCAAAAAACTCCGAATTTTTTTTATCCAGGGAATCGGCAGTAAAATAATCAGCTAAATGACTTAACAGCTGATTAGTATCTTTGCGAACCATTCCCTTACCGTCCTTAATTTCCAGAATAGCTTGGCAATTCAGCGGCAGCGCAACATCAATCTTCTCTGATGTAAAAATGCTGGTCACTCCAAGTGAAGCATTGCCCGAGAGCAAATACTTCATCATATCCGTGCTGTCCCACAGTTCAGGAGCAAAAACCAGAAAAACATAATGTGGGGCCTGCATTGGCTGTAGTCCATAACCATTCTTGCTATTTTCTTCTCTTTTTCTAAGCTCTGGAAGTAATTCATCCGCAATATTGGAGGCATCAAAGGATGTTGTAGCCAAACTTCTCTGGCTTCGATTTTTATTCCATGTATGGGGCAGCCATTTTAACCATTCCCAGTGTTCCAGATCATCAGGCTGCATCACGCATATTACCCTTACATCATCGTAGCCTTGGTGTGTTGTTAAATGAACCAGGACAGCATTGAGGAAATCACGAACCTCCTGCTGTTTGCCGTATATTCCGAGTGTATTAATACTCCTTAACGGTATGTAGACTGGAATGTCTCGTACAAAATACATCTCTTCGCATATTTTACTGGCGATTTCTTCAAGTGGGTTGTCGTCATCAATTGCTTTCGCTTTTGAGCTATATGTTGGCACCAGAGCAATCGGCTGGATTCCAGCACCAACCCGGAGATTCAGAAAATCATCTTCAATTCCTGTTTTTTCCCACAGCTGCTTGCTTCTCCCCCGTACGATTTCAACACAAGATTGAATACTTGGATGGATATATGTATAGGCTTCTCGCTGCGTACTCGCGGCACTTTGTAAATCATTACGAACCTGAAATAAGTAGTTGAGATATTTCTTTTCAAGTTTTTTGTTCTGTTCATGATGTTTTTTCACACTGGATTTATAATTTAAAATTGAAACCATGACCGTCAGAAGAGTCATACCCATGGTTGATATCAGCATGGTAAATGACCTGGTCAATGTTGACATAAATATAGAAATGACTAACATCCCGATAGGGGGGACTATAATCGTCAACCATGAGAAGGTTGGTTTTCCCGATGGCCGGGCAGGATCCTCCAAAACCATTTCACCTTCCGGGTAATTCGGTTTAATTCGAGGGGTTCTTTGTACCTGATTGGTTAGCATTTCTTGAGCACTCATCTTTTTCATCACCACTGGATAGGAATTTTGGATTAACAAGAAATAATAGTGTAAATTTTAAATAAATTATAAATTATTTTCCAATTTAGGATATACATACTGCATTATCGGTTTGTATACTTAATAGTTTATATTTTCCATAACATTTTTTGCTAAAATGGTTCAAAGATCCCCAATAAATAACCATTATTTTCATAATAGTAAAATTACTAGTGTATATAGATCCAGTTCTAAGGTCACCTCATCGTACTTTTCTTTTAGTTTAATTTAAGACATTTGGCACATTTACTTTTCCAAGGTTATTCATCACTCCTATCCACTTCCATTGCTAAATAGAAGATTTCAAAGCTTTACTTTGAAATCAACATTCCATAATAGATCCTATGAATCAGAATTTTTCTATCAAATTGAAGGAAACTTATGCTCTTAGAAGGAATTTAACTTGGGAGAGAACCAGGAAGGTGCTGCTGACTCTAACTATTTCTCAAAACAAATAAGCAACCTCATAAGAGGCTGCTTGGTTTCAATAGTTTGACTACGATTTGTTATGTATGCTCTAATATAAATGAAGGGTGGAGCTGCATGTTATCATTTTTACTAACTTTAAAACGTTTATTCTCGGGCTTATGGAAAGCGCTCAAACGTAAAAATTTCCAAGCATTATTCTTATTAGTTTTGATGACGCTGTTGTCTGGAACCATTTTTTATGTCAAACAGGAAGGTTTGTCTGTCCTGGATGCTATTTATTTCTGTGTTGCAACGCTTAGTACATTAGGTCATCCAACATTTGTTCCCCAGACAGCACTCGGAAAAATATTTACGATCGTTTACATTATTGCAGGCACAGGGTTGTTCTTGGGAATGATGGGGTATATCGCTTATGAACTGATCAAACAAACCGATAAAGATAACAATTAAATAATGGAATCCAGAACTCGTGACATTATTAATAGCCTTGTTAGCCGAAGCTGACATGGCTATTTTTTTCAAATATTCGATTATATCTGTTTCTTTTTCGCAATCACTTTCACCTTCAATCAAAGCAATGTTGATGGATTAACGTGTCTCATCTCCAATGGCTGCAAGAGCTTTACTGCTTTCACCATTACCATTGAAATGACCAAACAAGGCTTGAAAAATGGCTTTATGCATGGCTGGATTGTTGGCCGCTCCATATTTTCTAACATTAAAAGCCGTTCTCTTATAGAAGAGAACGGCTTTTAATGTTTTTTTTCACAAAAATCCTTAGAACACCCGCTTCTGATTCCGATCATCAATAATAATCTGCACCGCTTCCTTAAACCGTAGAGCATGCACTATCTCCCGCTCCCGCAGGAACTTGAGGCTATCCTGCAGGTCCACGTCATCCGTCATGTCAATCAGCCACTGGTATGTAGCCCGGGCTTTTTCCTCAGCCGCAATGTCTTCATAAAGGTCTGCCAAAGGGTCTCCCTTAGCTTGAATATAGGCTGCAGTGAATGGAACACCGCTAGCATCCGTGTAGAACAGGGCATGATCATGCGCTACAAAATGTGGCCCTAATCCCGCTTCCTCTAATTCACATACCGAAGCATCCTTCGTCAGCTTGTAGATCATCGTGGCAATCATCTCAAGGTGAGCGAATTCCTCAGTAGAAATATCGTTCAACACGCCAATAACTTTATCTGGAATCGTGTATCTTTGATTCATATAGCGTAGTGCAGCGGCGAGCTCGCCATCTGCTCCTCCGTATTGCTCACTCAAATAACGCGCCATCCGGACATCACATTTACCCACCCGTACCGGATATTGCAGTTTTTTTTCGTATATCCACATTCGGGAACTTCCCTCCTCTAGAAAAATAGTTCCTTACGGTTATACTCCTCTTACACCTGCCAAGGCCAAGGGGGTTGATTCCATTCCCATGGACATTTAGAATAAGCGCGGCCAAAATTCTGCAGCGGACCATATAACTCCTGAAAATGATTCGCTAGCTTGGTTCGTTCCAGCGTAAGCTGATTAAATTGTTCAATACTTCTCAGATCGTCAGGATGCGTATTTAGATATAAGTTCAACTCCACTAAGGCAAAATCAAGGGTCTGCAACTGTTCAAGCAATTCATAATAACGTTGGTCGCAAGGATTTGCCTCCATAGTCTATTTTCCTCCTCCTTTGCACTTGGATTCATACGGACTAAATAGTGCTGGCCAGAGCGTTCCATACTTCAGAGCCTCCTGCAAACTAAACTGTGGCAAATCGGGTGGCTGAAAGGTGATAAATTGATTGGGTGGAACTACATACGTCTTGAACGGCACCGGTGGGCAAGGATCAAACGGGCCCCTAAAGGGGGTATACCTCCGCAGCTGTGATTCCATCTTTTTTGTACCTCCTTTGTTCCTGTTCCTTCTTTAAAGACTCTGAACATTACTCCCTTAGCTAACTTATGACAGCAGGACACAATATAAAACGTTATTTACAAAAAAAGCCCATTAGCAATTTTTTTGAGCAATGTGCACGACAAATAAGCTGTCTCCGGAAAAGTACCGGAAACAGCTTATAACTTGAGTCTTTTAGTATTCAGCTTAGGGGTTCGCTCTTTTGAACGAATCTTCGTGGGTAATCTCAAGGATATCCAACATAAATACAAAGATAGGAATACCAAGAATAAGTCCCCAGACACCTATATAATGCTCAGAGAACAACAACACGCTAAAGGTGAGGAACATCGGCAAATTCATTTTTGTGGACATCAGCTTAGGATTCAAGAAATAGCCTTCGATAAAATGCAACACCGCAATAATCGCCAGCACATAAGTAACTGTTATAAGACCGCCGATGTTGTAACCAATTATTAAAAGCGGAATGAGCGAAATCAAAAAACCAACCACCGGAATGAGACTGAGCAGAAAAATCAAAATCGCCAGGGCAAATAAATACGGGAAGTTAAGCAGCCACAAGCCAATAACAGTAAGACAGGTATTGAACATGGCAATGAGAATTTGCGCTTCTATTACTTTCCCAAAGGAAACGATGAATTTTCGGCTGAAATACTCCAGATCTATATAAAACCAGGCAATCCTGCTCTCTCTCATCCTAGAAGTGAAACTGACGACCCAGTTCTTCTCCAGAATAAACACAAAGCTTAAAATGGTTGATAGAACGAAAGTTGCACCCCAGTTGCTAACCTGCAGCACATAATCGATGCCTCTTTTGATATAGGACTGATAGTTAAGGTCCCTGAGCATATCATACAAATATAATGTAATCTTGTTCTGCGGAAGATCCTCTGATTTGAGATTGGTGAGGAAGATGGCTAATTGCTTAATCTGCTCCAATACTTTAGGAAGATATTTTACAAGGGCCAGTACAATCAATGCGATTAAAGCAAGGTATAGAATGACAATAATCACCTTACTGTTAACCTTCATGAATTTACCAATTCGTTTACTGAGCACAATCTGAAAGCTGTTCATGACAAAAGCAATCAGAAACGTCAGCAACACCAGATTAAGCATCCCACGAACCATGTACAGCAGCAACCCGATAAGTGCGAGAATAAAAAAGCGTCTGGTAGTCCTATTCGCGTAGAATCGCTTGAATACATTCATTGATCTTGCTCCATTCAATTGCGATTAATAATGTTAAACTTCAATGGCTATAAAAAGGAAAACTTAGCCCCCACAAAAAAGCCGATAGAAACAAAAAGGAGTGACCAGGTTAGCGCTCCTGCAGTCGTTATAAGTATATATTTTTTGAAAGACATAGCACTGATTCCAGAGATATAGCTCGATACATGCCTCAGACCTGGAATAAAATAAGCAATGAAAATCGCCCAGTTTCCGAACCGCAAAAACCATCTTTTCATACTCGCAAAACGCTTGGGTGTAAGGCCAACCCACTTGCCGAATTTTGCTACCACAGGTTGCCCTAGTCTTAAACCAATGGTATAGCTGATAAGCATTCCTGTGATAGATCCCATAAAACAAACCAATACGGAAAGTGAAAAATCCAAAACCATAACGGAGGATAAATAGCCTACAAACAGCATTAACACCTCATCAGGCACAGGAAGTCCGATAATCCCAAGTGCCATAAGGCCAAATATGGCTAAATATCCGTACTGTGAAATAAACTCTATAATCCAAGGCATGGGTGTATCACTTCCTGTTGAAGGATTTTTTAAGGGACGGAAATGGGATACGGCTAATCATCATTACGGACAGCAATGCCATTAATCCGATGACCAGTCCTGGTTTCATACGTTCATCTAGTAAAGAAATCATCGACAGAATGACTCCAGCAGCAGTAATCGGCATCCCCACGAACCCTTTGGAAGGCGCCGACAGATTAAATCTGGCCAAACGAAGTGCGCCACAGATCAAAAAGAAAACTGCAGCTGCAGGTCCAATCCAGTGGGCATCTTCTAACCTATACAACAAGATAAGGAAGGTAGGCGCTAAACCAAATGATATAATATCCGCCAATGAGTCCAATTGTTTACCGAATTCACTAGTACATTGCAATATTCTTGCCAGTAATCCATCCAGTACATCGCATATTGCCGCGAGCAAAATCATTAATAAAGCTAGGCTATATCGTTCTTGAATCGTAAAATATAAGGACAGTGATCCTAGTCCCAAGTTTCCTAGTGTGCACGTTGAAGGCAACCAGTTCAATTTCATACAATCTCACCCCTTTCATAGCAGTATTTCTGTTGATCCGATTTAACCTACAAAGGTCACAGTAAAGCTGACACCGTTCTCCGTATTTTTCACTGTATAAAGACAAGCGTGCATATCTAGTATTCGCTTCGCAATGGAAAGCCCCAGACCCGTACCGCCTGTCATTCGACTGCGGGATGGCTCCAACCGATAGAACCGCTCCCAGATCTGCTCCAGCTGATCTTCAGGGATTGATTCTCCTATATTTTGAATAGTGAATACAATAGTCTGGGCATGACTCTCAATATTGACGGTGATAGAACTTCTTTCTTCCGCATGCCTGATAGCATTGGTCATAAAATTTAGCATAACTTGTTCGATCCAGTTCACATCCGCATAGACCGGTAATTCATTTGCAGGAATAATGATGACTTCCAAATGTTTTTCACTCAGCAAGTGGACCAGCTTGTCCGTCACCTTTTCCGTCAGTTCACTTAACATAAAGGAAGTTTTCCGAAGTTTAATCGTGCCCGACTCCAACCGCGCTAGATCTAGCATATTTTTAACAAGAAACTCCATTTTATCGGCTTCCTCAATAATTACCTTAATGTAGTGATCCTGCTTGCCGGCGCTAACGCCATCTTCCAAGCCTTCAGCAAAACCTTTGATAATACTGAGTGGTGTCTTCAATTCATGGGAGGCGTTGGCAAAAAAGTCCTGCTGCATGATCTCCATTCTTTGTTTCTGCTCCATATCCTCAACTAGCTGCTGATTGGCCTCTCTTAACTCTCGTAAAGCAGAATCCAGACTTAGTGATAAGGTGAACATGCTGTTAGAAAGGCTGCCTAACTCATCCTTCTGCCGAATCGATGTGTCCCCTGTAAAATCCAGAGAAACCATACGTTTGGCTATTTTATTTAATTTAATTAGCGGACGCGTTACCATTTTCGAGAAAAAGAGAGAAAGCACCAGAATCAGGACAAAACCACCCATTCCCAGATATAAAAAGAACCAACGCAACGCATCGTTCGAATCCTTAACTTCCTGTAATGAAGTGACTGTGAATAGTAATTCAATTTCTCCGTTACTTTGCTTCAGGGGCAGAATAACCACAGAATTGCGACTCCCACTCCAGGGAGCAATCCAGTCTTGTTTCTGTATTTTCAAATTTTTGAAGTCTTCTGCCTGCGCCGGTGTCAAAGGAAACCATTCCTCTAGAGCCTCAAACAGTATTCCCTGGCGTGGATTCCATATTTTCAAATCAGGCAGTACAACTTCTGCAACAGTACCAGATGCATGAATCGTCCCAGTCTCTCCCGTCTCCCCTATTGTTCCGCCCCCTTTTTTTGTAATGCTTATGGGGTAGAGTATAACGGGTGAAGCACTGTCTTCGTCCAAAAGTTCGCCTTCCACGCTCAACTGATCATCTACTTTAATGTTTGCTGCTCTCAGTGAATCTCCGTACTGATTCATGAATAGGGATAAAGAAACAACCATACTCTTCCCGTCATCATCGATTAGCTTTATATGAAATGGATCTTCTGAATTCATCTTTCCATCCAGCTTCAAAATAACCATTTGTGTTTTATTCCGCAGCATAAACCGGACAAGCTCCTGAGAGGTTCGAGTGCTTCCCCATGGCTCACTTATATATCTTGCCGCAAAGCTCTTAAGGTGTTTCTCCACGCGGTGCTCTTTTTGCTTCTGATAGAAATTGTCAAACAACAGCAATTGGCTTAGAATCACCATGCCATAGAAGCAAAGGAAAAAGATAACGGTCATCACAAACAGTTTAAAAGTAATTCCCCGTCTTCTCATGCCTCTTCCTCGAACATGTATCCTGTGCCAATTACCGTACGAATAAAACGTGATTCATAACCCAATTTACTTCGCAGCTTTTTAATATGACTGTCCACAACTCTGGAATCTCCTTCAAATTCAATTCCCCAGATCCGACTGAGGATCGTATCCCTTGAAATGACAATCCCTTTATTTCGTATTAAAAGCCATAAAAGATCATATTCCTTAGGGGTAAGCTCCACTTCCGCATCTTCTACCTCCAACCGATGAGCTAAGGTATTAAACATCGCGGAACCAAATTTTATTATGCCAGATTCAGGCTGATGGGTGCCTTCAACCCGCTTCATGAGTGCATTTGCCCGGGCTACCAGCACCTTTGGACTAAATGGTTTTGTAACATAATCATCGGCTCCTAATTCAAATCCATAGATTTTGTCGTCATCTGTAGACTTGGCGGTTAACAAAATGATGGGTACCGCTGATTTCTCACGAACTTCACGGCACACTTCAAAGCCATTCATAGCAGGCATCATGATATCCAGAATCAGCAGATCCGGCAACAGTGAATCAAACCAAACCAATGCATCTCTTCCATTATCCGCTTCAAGTACTTCCCAATCATTCTGTAAGAAATAATCAGATACCAGTTCACGAATACGAATTTCATCCTCAACGAGAAGAAGTTTCTTTTTCAATCTAGACCCCGCTTTCAAACAATTTATAAACATTAGCATAGACGAGCGTTATGTCCTTTATGTGTCCACAAAAAACTCCCCCTGTCGTGAGCCATAAAGCTCTTACAGGAGGAGTTCATTATATCCCTGATCAACCGGAACAATACGTTACAATCTTTAATAGATTATTCTTTATCCTCGTCCAATTTTGATGAGGTTTCTTCATCCTCAACACGGGGTTCCCGGTGGATATTAATTCTAGTGATACGCAATCTTGTCGATTCCTCGACTTCAAAAATAACATCTTCAACTTTGACACGTTTTCCTTTGGTTGGATTACCCTCCAGCTCCTTAAACAACCAGCCGCCGATGGAATCCACCTCATCATCTTCAATCACAACACCCGTAAGATCGTTGACATCCTCAATCAGCATCCGGCCCTCAACAGAGATATACTCCCCGTTATGTTCCACACTTGGACGCTCATCTTCGAACTCGTCATGCAGATCTCCTACGATTTCTTCCAGAATCTCTTCTGCTGTCAGCAAACCTGCTGTGCCGCCATATTCATCGACAACCAACGTTAGCTGCGCCTTATTCTTCTGCATAAAACGAAGAGTATGACTGATCTCCATCGATTCCGGAACGTTAAGGATAGGCCGAACCAGAGTTGTAAGATCATTCTGCTGCTCCGGTGGAGCAAACAACAGGTCGGTAATATGAATAAAACCGATAATACGGTCCTTATCTTCCAGAGCAACCGGATAACGTGAATGTCTCGTTTCGGTAATAATCTTCATATTTTCTTCTAACGAAAGATTGCTGTAAAGCACATCCATATCTGTACGCGGCAGCATGACTTCACGTGCAAGCAGATCTGAGAATTCAAAGATATTATCCATTAGTTTCATTTCATCTTTGTCAATGACGCCACTCTTGGCGCTCTGATTCATCAGAATACGTATTTCCTCTTCCGAGTGTGCTGCTTCACTTTCATTTGCAGGCTCCACACCGACTAACCGAAGTAACGCATTGGCTGAAGCATTCAGCACCCAGATAAAAGGCATGAACACATTATAGAAGAACATCAGGGGTGCAGATAACAACAGTGCCGAACCTTCTGTTCTTTGAATCGCGAGCGATTTAGGAGCAAGCTCCCCAAGTACAATATGTAAAAATGTAATGATCGAAAATCCAATAATCACAGATACAGTAGAAATCAGGGTATGATCGGTGATCCCCATCTGGTACATTAAAGGTTCGACCAACAGCTCAGAAATCGCGGGCTCTCCAACCCAACCTAAGCCCAGCGATGCAAGTGTTATCCCAAACTGAGTGGCGGATAAATAGGAGTCCAGTCTCTTATTTACTTTCAGAGCATATCCAGCCATTTTATTACCTTCACTGACAAGTTGGGTCAGGCGGGACTGCCTGACCTTAACTAATGAAAATTCCGCTGCTACAAAAATACCGTTCAATAATACGAGCACCAGAACCAGCAAAAGATTAAGCAATAATCTCCCTACTTCAAATTCCGTATGCACCACTTAACAACGCCTCATTTCTACAGATTGATCGCTTTTCTAGTTTTGAAGTCAACTTCCGGATAATACATATCCGCCACTAACAGATTAGGTCCGCAGCAGCCTGCTGCATCGCAGTGGCAGTTCACCTTTTGGTTCAGCGGGTGTTTAGTCTGCCAATCGATAAATATATCATCCAGCTTTTGGTTCTCGATGTTGCCAAAGGCTGCGATATCAGCGAAATCTGTAACAAAAACATCGCCCGTAAACATGTTTACGTTCACTCGATTCCGGCCATCCGGATCATTGCGAAGGGTAACATTCTTCTCGGCGCGCATTCTGCTTATCAGCTTCTGGTCTTCTTCCAGGAAGCTGCAAGCAAAAAACGGAAGGGTCCCAAACAGCATCCAAATCTCCGGATCACGGGTATCCAGTAGTTTATGGATTGCCGTCCGCATTTCATTCAAGGACAACACTGGCAACGCCGAAGCAAAGCTGGAGTTGTACATAGGATGTACCTCATGCCGTTTGGCGCCCATGTCGAGAATCAACTTATGAATTTCAGGCAGCTTAGTATGTGTACGGTAATTAATCATAGTTTCCGCAGAAATTAGCATACCATCCTCACTTAGCCGTCGAGAATTCTCAATCATTGCATTATATAACCGATATGCACTTTCCTTTGAAACAGCATGCCCGCTGTTGGCAAAACCAACTTCATGAAAATCGTCTCCGTTCACATAATTAAAAGAAATATGCATAACGTCCAAATACGGAAGCAGCTTTTCATATCGAGCATACGGCATCGTCAGATTAGAATTAATTTGCGATCTAATCCCTCGCTCTTTGGCATACTTTAAGAGCGGCACTATGATATTATCCACCGTTCCGGCCAAAAACATAGGCTCTCCGCCGGTAATACTAATAGTCTCCAGATGCTCTACTTCATCTAAACGGTCCAACATATTTTTAAGCGGCAGCATATCCCCTTCTCTAGAGGTTAAACTATCACCTACCGCACAGTGTTCACACCGCATATTACATAAATTGGTTACTGTAAATTCCACACTCGTTAGCACATGGCGTCCATGCTTGCGTACAGAAGTAATGGGATCCCATGGATCGTAGCTTGGCGACAGCTCCTTCGGTGAAGATGTTAATGGTCTTAAAACATTCATTTGTACTAGCTCCTTTAAATCTTATTCCTATTATTAACCCATAATCATGAAGATTGAACGGTGTCTTATCCTATATCATACCACGTTAGTCAGAAAAACTGCACTTCGGATGTCTTTCGGACTGTCCTCACAAGCTTTCTCACTGTAAAAAATAATAGCAGCGAGACGAAGAATAGGCTTCCGCGAGTTATGCGGACAAGCCTATTCTTCTCTCTTCGCTGCTATTATAAATATTTTGGCGTTCCCACAGAATCGCCTTGATCTGCGACGTCAACGATAACAACGGAGAGGGCTTTTCCTAGATCCCTTTCGAACGGTACGACTTTCTCTCCTTCAGGCCCTGTAAGCACACGTACGATCGGTCTGTGAGGCGTACTTGGATCTATTTTGACAACAACTCCACTTTCACCCGTACTGAGCTTCACCGTAAGACCAAGTGGATAGATAGCCACACGATCTCTAAATAACTCTAGCTGCTTCTGCTCATACAATGTACCGGAACCTACATAAAGCGCCTCAACGGCTTGATGTGGCAGCATAGCCTTTTTGTAGACCCGGTTGGAGGTCATAGCATCGTAGGAATCAGCCACGCCCAACCATTTGGCATATTCATGAATTTGAGGTCCTTTTAATCCCCGCGGATATCCGGATCCGTCAATGCGTTCATGATGCTGAAGCGCACAATGAGCCGCGAGCAGCGGGATATTCGGTTCTTCCTTGAGAATCTGATACCCGATCTCGGTGTGTGCCTGCATATGCCGAAATTCATCTTCACTGAGCTTGCCGGGTTTTTGAATGATTTTTATCGGGACTTGGGTCTTGCCAATATCATGCAGCAGCGCACCCAGACCAATCACTCGAAGCTCCTCTTTGCTGTACCCATGCGCAATGCCAAGCACCAAAGTGTACAAGCAGACGTTCAGGGAATGGACGTACAAGTAGTTATCAGCAGTGTGCATATCAAGCAGCATGATCATCGGATCTTCTTGTAAAGACAAATCATCCAGGATGCTATCCATGATTTTTGAGAATTTTTTATCCAGATGGTAGAATCCCTTACTTATTCCTGAAGCGCCTGTCATTTGCTGAAACTGATTACGAATCACCTTCAGTGCCTGATTGCGCGTCTCATCTTGAAGCATACCTATAATCTCAACATCGTCCGTGACAGAGTCCTCTATGTAAATATAACCGATGTCAATTCTTGCAAGCCTCTTGATCAACGCATCAGTAAGCTCCACCCCATCCGCGAGGAGAGTTAGACCTTCATCATTATATATTTTTTTACCTAATTTCATGCCTGCTTGAAGCTGATTCACGGATACTAAACGCACTTAGCTCACTCCTGCCTTTAACGGTAAAATGCTATTCTGTTTTGAAATCCTTGGGTCACACGCTTTGTCTATACCGTTTATGTAGAGATCAGACAGGTGCACCATGAAGAACATCGGGTGTGTCTAGGTCTTTGCCTATGGGCATTAACGCATAATAAACAACCAGAATATAGCAGCAAGAATAAATCTGTAGATCGCGAAATGCGTCAATCTAATCTTTTGAATCAATTTCATAAACAAAATGACCACTACATAAGCCACTACAAAAGAAATCAGAAATCCAATTACAAAATAGCCAATCGTCTCACTAGTGAAGTTCTTATAAGAATCCAACAGTTCATATCCGGAAGCCGCACACATAATAGGAATGGCTATAAGGAAGGAGAAATCCGCAGAAGCTTTATAACTAACTCCACTTAACATCCCTCCGGAGATCGTAGATCCCGAACGGGAAAATCCTGGCCAAAGCACTGAAATAATCTGATACATCCCGATAGCCAGCGCCTGTCCGTAAGAAAGATCGTCTAGCTCATGCGCTGTAACTCTAATTTTGCGTCTATTTACCCATTCTGCGATAATCATTAGAATCCCTCCGGCGACAAGCGCCCAAAGAACAGTCGTGGCCCCAAAGAGACTTTTTATAAAATCGCGGGCAAAAAATGCCACAGCTAGTGCTGGGGCAATCCCAAGTATTACATGGATTAAGTTCAAACGAGACGCCGGCATCACACCGCCTCTTCCTGAGTTCTTACGCCCAATGCCCAGCAAATTAAGCACACGCTCGCGGTAAACAAGCGCAATCGCCAATATTGCCCCTAGCTGAATAACGATTTCATAAGTCTTCATAATCGAATCCTGCTCATCAAAGCCCAGAAGCTTCGAGGTCAAGATCATGTGTCCTGTAGAAGAAACAGGAATAAATTCAGTGATCCCTTCGACAATTGCTAAAATAATAGCTGTGATCGTGTCCATAATTTCCTCCTATTTTTTTGGGAATCTAGCACTGTCTAAATGGAATCAAAAAGTAAATCTTGTAAGCTGCAGGTTTACTCAGACTTGATCTGCCAGCGAGTGAGCATGCATTCATCAAGACTGTCCGGGCGCTGCAATTCCATCCCAAGCAGGTCGCGTAAAAAATGAGGCAGCAAAAATAAAGGATCCTTCCCATTGGCGATCGTCTCATAGCCTGCACGGAAAGTAAACATGTCCAGCGTACCAACATTATACTCTTTATCATCCTCCAGCGGATTTCCTTCGACAAAAACTGCAATATTGTTATCATACGGTATCTGCTGCGGATCGTACAAGATTTTTATCCCATCTACTGCTAAGCTGCCCAGATAATTCCCGCGAAAGCCATACCCAAAAATCACCTTATTATAAAATTCTTCCGTAAGACTCTGCTCCAAAGCTATGCGAATATCTAGGCCTTTCAGCTTGATTACGCATGTATTAATGGGAGAAGGACATAGGGCGTGCAGCATTCCCGTTGTAACCTCCCCTTCAGGCAAAGGTCCTAGAAGCTGACCTGTGTTAACTATCGACAAACTGGCGCCTGTAAATCTACGTACAGCTTGGGCTAAAAGATTGCCAAAAGGGGATTCTCCCTGCAAATTCAAAGGAAGCTCACGATCTGTGATCGCAACGGTCTGCTGAAGAGCCTCACGACCACGCTCCAAATGAATAGTAGCGGCAGGACCTACAACCTCTTCCTTCAGTTCTGGGTCAATCGGAATACATTCACCTGCCACCAGACTGAATCCAGTTTGTCCCTCTCTCCGCTCAAATTGAAGCCGCCCGAGGTAACGCCCGAATTTCCCCGCTCCACATACAGCTGTTCCGTTAATCATGAGCGGCTCTTCCAGCATATGATGCGTATGTCCACCAAGAATAGCATGCACACCTTCCAGCCGCTCTGCCAGAATTCGATCTGCGGGAAGCCCCAAATGAGAAAGGATGATTAGAATATCCACCTGGGGAGCTAAAAGAAGGCATTGTTCCCGAAGGGTTGTCTCGGGATCCAGGGCATCCCAGCCCAGCAAGGAATAGAACGAACTAAATGCCGCTGTCGCTCCAGTTATTCCTATTCTGATTCCATCCTTCTCCAAGATGGCATGACGCTTCATCCAGTGGGGAGGTTCCCCTGTTGCAGTCTCCACAAAATTACAGCATACCACTGGGCACTGTAACCCGGAGAAAATAGAGGATAACATCTCCTGTGAGAATGTTAACCCCTCATTATTACCGATGGTTACAGTATCATATCCTGTTAAGTTAAGTACATCGATGTTAGCCTGACCCATAGTTCCTTCTGTCTCGACGGCTGCACGATCCATATGATCGCCAATATCCAGCAACAGCACAGGCTCTTCCCCCGCTGCAGCTCTTTGTCTCTCGATTTCTGCTGCCAATGGACTCACCATTTCGAAATGGCTATGTATATCATTGGTATGAAGTATGGTCAGTCTTTGCGGCACATGCCCCATTAGCAACATTCCTCCTACCTGTTGAGCCGCTCTTAAATGAAGCAGCCGATGCATGATCTTATAGAGCCTAGCATAACATTTTCAGGCTCATTATGGTATATTGTAGACATTACAACATATTTCAGAGGTGAATAAGTATGCATATCACAATCCGTCTGTTCGCGGGTTTGGCTGAGATTATCGGCTCATCTTCTCTGACCTTTCATGCGACAGAGAATCCCTTAACCGCTGGGAAGTTAAAAGAACTCCTTTCAACCTCTTATCCGGATGCAGCATCCCTAATTGGAACTTCTTTGGTCGCCATTGACCGGGAATATGCACCTGATGAAGCCCTCATCACCGAGTCTGCCGAAGTTGCATTAATCCCTCCCGTTTCCGGTGGAGAGAATGGTTCTTTATATGAGAGCACTTCTGACGGCCTCTATAGCATAACGGATCTGCCTTTAAATGCTGAGAAGCTTCTGGATGCCGTCCTCGACGCCAATCATGGAGCATCCCTGTTATTTGTAGGAACTACACGCGAAATGACCGGAGAACAACGTACAACAGCCTTAGACTATGAAGCCTATATTCCTATGGCCTTAAGCAAGCTGAAAGAAATTGGTGACGAGGTGCAGAATCGCTGGAATGCACGCTGCGCGATTTCCCACCGCATTGGGCTTGTAGGCCTGAAGGAAGCAAGCGTTATCATTGCCGTCTCTACCCCTCATCGCGATACCTGTTACGAGGCTAGTCGTCTGGCCATTGAACTGCTGAAACAGACCGTCCCTATCTGGAAAAAAGACATCAATGAATCAGGCCAGCACTGGGTAGGCTCTGAACAAAAGGCTGCCGATTCCCTCCACAATTAATCTTCACTCCTTTTTCATTGAAAAATCTGCACTTTGTTGATATTCTGGATAAAATCGGATAAAAGGTGGCATAGGCATTGAGAGTACACGTCTCGGATCTAAAACCTGGTAATCACCTCAACTCAGACGCTTATAGTTCAAGAGGTCTGCATGTATTACCAAAGGGATCGCTGCTCCAGATAGATGATATCGCCAAGCTGATGCAGCATGGAGTTGATTATGTTGATATCCGGACGTTAGTGGAAGAACCTGCCCCATTAAGCAGACCTTCAATTATTCAGACGGTGACCACTAGTTTTGATACCATGATTGACGGCTTTGAGAATCTTTATATGGAAGCACTATTAAAAGGAAGCTTTAACCAATCCGTGGTTAACGACATTCTTCAGCCTTCGCTTCAATCGTTGGACAAGCAAAAGGATGTAGTCTCCCTGCTGCTTCTGCTCGATCGCGAAGATAATTATACCTACAATCACTCTTTGCAGGTAGGTATGCTCTCTTATTATATTGCAATCTGGCTTGGGTATTCCAAACAAGAATGCTATGAGATTGGACGAGCTGGATATTTAATTGATATTGGAAAATGTAGAATCTCACCTGCACTATTAAATAAGCCTGGGAAATTAACCGCGGAAGAATTCGAAGAAGTTAAACTACATACTAAGTACGGCTACGAAATTATCCGCAATTCTATGGATGACTCACATACAGCCTTGGCAGCCTTGCAGCATCATGAACGTGAGGACGGCTCTGGCTATCCTAATAAGCTAACCAAATCCGATATTCATCCTTATGCGCAAATTGCTGCTGTAGCTGACATCTATAGTGCGATGACTTCTAAACGCGTCTATCAGTCCAAGCAAGAGCTTATTTCTGTCCTACGTGAACTAAATGACCTCAGCTTTGGTAAGCTGAACGGCAGAACGGTTCAAGCCTTTATACAGCATTTAATGCCTAACTTTATCGGCAAGCGAGTATTACTGAACACGGGGGATACAGGTGTGATTATCATGAACAATCCAGTTGATATTTTCCGTCCGCTGGTAAAGATCGATGGATTATTTGTCGATCTAGCCCGCGAACGTAACGTTACGATTGTGGAAATCTACATGGACTAGGGCGTTTCTTGAGGTCCTGCATTGTTTAGCAAAAGGTTCAGAGCTGCTGTTTGTACACTAAATCCCCCGGTTTGACTACGGGGGATTTTTTAGTTGTACTTTGTGCAACAAAATTCATGTCTACCAGGCTGACTTCTGATTTTGTTGTACTTTGTGCAACTAAATTCGCGTCTAGCGGGCTGAATTCTGATTTAGTTGTACTTTGTGCAACTAAATTCGCGTCTAGCGAGCCGATTTCTGATTTTGTTGTACTTTGTGCAACTAAATCCACGTCTAGCGAGCCGATTTCTGATTTTGTTGTACTTTGTGCAACAGTATCCACGTCTAGCGAGCTGAATTGTGATTTAGTTGTACTTTTGCAACTAAATCCACGTCTAGCGAGCTGAATTGTGATTTAGTTGTACTTTGTGCAACTAAATCCACGTCTAGCGAGCCGATTTCTGATTTAGTTGTACTTTGTGCAACTAGAATTAAGGAAAATGCCCTTAATAAGCACATTTCTCGAAAATAGCTGCACAAAGTGCAATTAACAGTATTTTTATAACGAGAATGGCGGTTACTATTGTACAAACTGCAACTAAAGGATTCGTTTCCTGATTACTCCTAAACTTCCCTCGATTTTCACCTCTACTTGTTTCCTTCTGACTTCGAAGATAGTTCCTCCTACCCTCAACATAGTAAGGCCCCTCAATTTAATTATCTGACGTAACGTTTGAATTTCTCTTCTCATGGCGAAACTAATATGTGGTTTTAAATTGCTGTAGGAGGAAAAAAGCATGCTTCCTGTCCATGAACGCCTTGCCGAGTTGTTCACCCTGAGCCGTAGACGGCAGCTTACTGCTGCTGAGGAAACGGAACAACAGCAGTGCCTGCAAATAAACGCTACCTACTGCTATGAGATGGCCCGATTGCAAAATGAAATCCAATTAGCGGAACAGACAGCTGATCTACAATGGCATCAAGATATTTGTGCACAAATGTTTGAGCTGCGTGTGACGGGCAGGGTATCCAAACGTCCTAAGTAACTGAATAGAAATCTAACCCTGCTGTATTATGTTCTGCTGTTCTTGCATTCTTACGTTCTGCTGTTCTTCCATTCTGCCGTTCTGCTGTTCTGCTGTTCTGCTGTTCTTCCATTCTTCCATTCTTCCATTCTTCCATTCTTCCATTCTTCCATTCTTCCATTCTACCGTTCTGCCGTTCTGCTGTTCTTGCATTCTTACGTTCTGCTGTTCTGCCGTTCTGCTGTTCTTGCATTCTTACGTTCTGCTGTTCTGCCGTTCTTCCAATCTTCCGTTTTGCCCTTCTTCCGTTCTTCCGTTCTGCCGTTCTTCGGTTACCTTGTCCCGTAATACCTCTGCCATACTCCACTCTACTCTGGTCTGCCTGTTCTAACCCCGGACCCATTAATCTCTACATTCTATATCCCTATAAAAAACAGCCCACACCGCAGTTGCCTAAGCAACGGGAATGAGCTGTTGTTCTGTTCTGTTCTGTTCTGTCGGTCTATAGGAAGCGGAATTGCGCTTCGATCAGACCGTTGTATACCCCATCACGGGATGTCAACTCATGATGGTTTCCTTCTTCTTTAATCTCTCCGTGATCGAGGACGACTATTTTATCCGCATGGCGGATGGTAGAAAGTCTGTGCGCTACGATAAAGGAGGTTCGGCCTTGAAGCAGGATTTTGAGTGCCTCCTGGATCTTCAGCTCTGTCTCCGTATCAATGCTGGCAGTTGCCTCATCCAGGATTAGAATACGCGGATTTGCCAAGAGCGCCCGGGCGAAGGAGAGAAGCTGACGTTGTCCCATCGACAACGCGCTGCCGCGCTCTTCCACCTCTGTCTCATACCCACCGGGCAGCTTCATGATGAAGTCGTGGGCATCCACGGCTTTTGCAGCATTTTCCACTTCTTCATCTGTAGCCTCCAGACGGCCAAAACGGATATTATCCCGAATCGTTCCCGAGAAAATAAAGGTATCTTGCAGCACGATTCCGATCTGCCTTCGCAGGCTGTCTAACGTAACCCCGCGGATATCTTCACCGTCTATCGTGATTCGGCCGCTTTTGATATCATAAAACCGGCCAATCAGGTTAATGATCGTACTTTTACCAGAACCTGTATGACCTACGAGCGCGATCGACTGTCCTGCTTTTACATCCAGATCAATACCTTTTAATGCAGCCCGGCCTTTTTCATATTCAAAAATGACCTTCTCAAAGTTAATATCCCCACGAATCGTTCCCATTGGCTTAGCACCAGGATTATCTTGAACCGCAGGTTGCTCATCCAAATATTCAAAGATCCGTTCCGAGGAAGCCATTGCCACAAGCAGCTGATTGTACATCTGCCCAAGGCGATTAATCGGGTCCCAGAAGTTGCTGACATAAGAACTGAATGCTACCAGCATACCTACTGTGAGTTCTCCAGATTGGATCAGATAAGCCCCCAGCCAAAAGAGGATCATTGTTCCAAAACCACCTGTGACCTCAATAATCGGACCGAACGCCTGGTTCATCGCAGAGGCTTTGTTCCAGGATTTTTTGCTGTCGGTATTCATAACATCGAAATAATTCATATTTTCTTGTTCTTGGGTGTAGGCTTGTGTGACTCTGATTCCCTGAATCGATTCATTTAAATGAGAATTAATTCTGGAGTTCTTCATCCGCACATCCTGCCAAGCGATCCGAATCTTTTGGCGCAGCTTAGTTGAAACAAAGAACATAATCGGAACCGTAACCATTACTGCAAGACCTAGCTTCCAGTTGATCACTAGCAGAATAATGGTAATCCCCATAAGCTGCACGCAGTCGATCATCAGATTGACAACCCCGTTTGTGAACAAATCCTGCAAAGAGTTGATATCATTGGTTACCCGCACTAATACCGAACCTGCCGGACGTTTATCAAAGAAGTTAAAGGAAAGCTTCTGAATATGCTTGAACAAATCTGAGCGCAAATCATAAATCACTCTTTGGCCGATGATGTTCGTGTATTTAATCCGGTATACTCCCGCAATCCATTGAATCAGATATAAGACGATTACCCCTGCTGTAAGCGAATATAGCAGAGATAAGCTGGGATTCCCCACCTTTGGCGCAATCGCACGGTCAATGGCTAAACTTGTTAGGAACGGGACGGTCAACTTCGTGATAGTTCCCAGAATCATCATGATGGACACCAATGGAAGCATCTGCTTTGCATAAGGCTTCATGTACCCGAACAGTCTGGTGAATTGCTTCCAGTCAAAAGCCTTATCGATGACATCATCATCTTTATATACAAAACGTTCATCCAGCTCTTGCTGCTCGGCTGCTTTATTTTTTGCTCCCGTAGCGGTCATTGGTTTGGCTTCAAGTTTCATATGCCTCACTCCTCCCCTCTTCCGGTCGCTCTGGCCAGATAATCAGCATACTGTATCCGGTATACATCCTGATAAGGACCCGGCACTTCAATTAGCTCTTTATGGGTACCACGCTGCTGTACATGACCTTCGTTCATGACGATAATCTGATCCGCATGGCGCAAGGAGGAGATCCGATGGGCAATAATAAGTGTAGTGCGCCCCTTCATGACCTCTTGGAATCCGGCTTGAATCTCGTGCTCCGTCTCCATATCGACAGCGCTGGTCGCATCATCGAGGATAAGAATCCGCGGATTCTTAAGCAGGGCTCTAGCGATGGCAATCCGTTGCTTTTGTCCACCGGAAAGACCCATTCCGCGCTCACCCACCACAGTGTCATAACCATCTTCCATCTCCATGATGAAATCATGGGCTTTGGCAAGTTGTGCAGCTCGGATAATTTCTTCCATGCTTACATTTTTCAACCCATAGGAGATGTTGTTGCGAATTGAGGAGGAGAACAGGAAGGTCTCCTGAAAGACCGTCGCGATCTGTGAACGCAAGCTGCGAACATTGTATTCTCTGATGTCCATCCCATCCAGTGTGATGCTGCCTTCATTAACGTCATAAGCACGCATCATCAGCTGTGTAATGGTCGATTTACCAGAGCCCGTTCCTCCAAGGAACCCTATAACCGCACCAGATTTAGCCTCAAAATCAATGTCTGTAACCGCAGGCATTTTGTTTCCATAAGCAAATGTGACGTGATTAAACGCTACATCTCCCTTAACCTCAGAAGGTACCAGTTCACGGGCGTTCTCTTTATCCTTCACATCAATATTCTGATTAAGTACTTCCAATACACGTTCTCCCGATGCTTTGGACTGTGTATAGTTATTAATATGGAATCCAAGACCCCAAATCGGTCCAATGATGTACCAAATTAAGCTGAAAAAAGCAACCAGTTCGCCCAGTGACATTTTCCCCTTAATAACTAACGTTCCGCCTACTCCAAGCAGAATAGCTGCACTGATCGATGCTAAAAACTCCATCGCTGGAAAAAACTTACTCCAGAGCTCAGCAGCAAAAATCTGGTTATTCTTATAACGTTCGTTACGGTGCGAGAATTTCTCTACTTCATGAGCCTCTCTCGCAAACGATTTGACGGTGCGCACACCCGTGATATTCTCCTGTACAGCCGTAGTCAGAGAACTGAGCGCAAGGCGCATCTCTTGAAAGGCCGGGTGAATCTTAGACTCAAATTTTAGCGCAATAAACGCCAGGATTGGCATCGTAATCAAAGTTACTAGAGTAAGCTGCCAATTGAGTGAGAACATCATAATCGAACCAAAAATGACCATAAAAAAGACATTAAGCAACTGAGCAAAACCGAAACCGATAAAGTTACGAATCGCTTCCAAATCTCCGGTTAGTCGGGACATCAAATCCCCAGTTTTCGCGGTATCATAATAACGGAAAGATAGGAATTGCAGCTTCTCATAACAAGCATTACGCAGCCGGTATGCAAGAAAGTTACCTAGCCGTCCTCCAAAAAAACCATGTGCAAACTGCAGGCATGCTTTTACTATTACTACAGCTAACACGCTCAATGCGAGCACTGGCACCTCTGTAAACTTAAGTGGCACAATAACATCATCGATCAGCTTTCTTAACAAATTGGGGGTAATCAGCCCCACTGCAGTTGCAGCGGCCAAACATATAATCGAAAGAATCAGAAAATGCAGCTTCTCTCGATAATAACCGCGCAGTTGCCTGAGAACATCCATATCTCTCCTCCTTAAGGCTTACCTAGTAAGCGTTTTTTTGTATAAAGCAAATGTTACATCGTAAGCTAGCTTTTTTTAGCGCTTACAATTTAGTGACTTTATGCAGTGTATCATCCATAATTTAATGCGGCAAAGGGGAGAATTGCGCGTTTTTGCGGTTATTTCGGAAAAAAGCAGCATCTACATGATATAAAGGACCCTCGTTATCTTAAAATGCTCGTGTTTCCTCCTTAATCCTGATGAATGAAGAATCTACATGAATATTGTAATCATCGTGTAATATTAGGAGGACCTTTATTCGGTTTTTTGCATAATTATTGGAATTTATTCCGGGTTTCGAAGAGTTCACTTTTTCGCCGTCTTAAATTTGCCTCAGATGTAAAACTTTTACCACAATTTACCGTAATATAGTAATACAACACTTTTTACTTATATTATGGAGGGGAACTATATTGAAAAAGCAGCTTATTTTATATTGTATTATCGCCATTATCCTTCTCTCAGGGTGTAGCAATACAAATAACAATAACCCTACGGACGCAAACACAGCGATCAACGAATCTAAAAACTTGTTTAATTTCGGGGAAATTTCCTCAAAAGCAGATACAGCAGCACCCTCACCTGAAAAAACGCTAAGAGAAATAAGCAATTTTGTTATTGCCGACATTTGGAATGTAGGGTTTGTAGATGTTATCTCATACACTAGAAGTGGTACAAGCAGTACAGGAGCGAGCATGGACATAGACTTTACGGTCGAACAGCTTGGCAAAGCCATGGAAGAGAAAAAAGAATACGATACATATATGAACAAGTTAGATACTAAGTATGATTCTATTAAGAAAATTTGGGCCAAGCTTTCACCAGAAATTGATCTTTTATATAAGCAGATCCAGGAGACACCTCCAAAAGCAAACGATGACAGCTTAACACTTGATGCAGGTAAATTTAATCAATATTCAGAGGCTTTTAATAAAGAAGTGAATGATCTGGCAAAACAGTAGCCTTTACTATATAAAAAACCCCGTCAATGATTTGGTGCCATTCTATTCTTTCTCTCATAAAATATAAAATCAACAATGAGAGGTTAGGTGAATAGGATGAGTATACAGTTTCTTGATATGCGGATTTCACAGGGCAGCACTATGGATGCGCAAAATCTTAATTTAGTTCGTTCAGGTGCAATTTTCGGTGACATTGGACTTCAGACAGTAAATGTTACACCTGCAAATGCAGGCTTAGTGAGAGTCACATTGAATGCTTTTGCCAGACTTAGTGTTGATGTTAGCATTATAGTTCAGAATGATGTTACTTTTAGTATTTACCGCAATAATATATTAATTTTTAGTACAACGTACCCCGGAAACATCAATAATACAACGACCCAATATGAAATGGTTGGAATCACCGCTGTCGACTATCCGCCTTCGACCGATGTGCTTACTGGCCAGATCCAATACACCATTGTAGCATCAGCGATTAGAACGGCATCTCTGGGAGCCAGATCCTTCAGTGGAATTGCCGTTGCCGGAAATGGATAATTGAAAATATTAAAGGTAAGTCCCCGGAGCATTCGGGGATTTTTTCAATTGTGCCCATAAAAAAAGCATCCGTAGAAAAATATCTACGGATGCTTTGAAGAAATATAAACGTTAGGAGGACGGGCCTCCATTCATAAGCGCTCTTATTAACCGATTGAACCTTCCATCTCGAACTTGATCAGACGGTTCATTTCGACCGCATATTCCATCGGCAGTTCTTTTGTGAACGGCTCGATGAAGCCCATGATGATCATTTGAGTCGCTTCAGCTTCTGTGAGGCCACGGCTCATCAGGTAGAACAGTTGCTCCTCAGAAACTTTAGACACGGTTGCTTCATGTTCAAGAACGATGTTATCGTTCATGATTTCATTGTAAGGAATAGTATCCGAAGTGGACTCATTATCCAAAATCAGCGTATCACATTTAATGTTCGATTTCGCACCTTCTGCTTGACGGCCGAAGGAAGCTAGACCACGGTAAGTTACTTTACCGCCATGTTTACTGATGGATTTCGATACAATGGTGGATGTTGTATCTGGAGCCAAATGGATCATCTTGGCACCCGCATCCTGATGCTGGTCTTTACCTGCTACCGCGATGGATAGTACTGAACCTTTAGCACCACGGCCTTTAAGAACAACCGCAGGATATTTCATGGTCAGCTTGGAACCGATGTTACCATCGACCCATTCCATCGTAGCATTCTCTTCTGCAACCGCACGTTTGGTAACGAGGTTGTAGATGTTTGGAGCCCAGTTCTGGATTGTGGTATAACGAACGCGAGCGTTCTTCATACACAAGATTTCAACAACCGCACTGTGCAGAGAGTTCGTGCTGTAGATTGGAGCAGTACATCCTTCTACGTAGTGCACGAAGCTGTCTTCATCAGCAAGGATCAAAGTACGTTCGAATTGTCCCATGTTCTCGGAGTTAATACGGAAGTAAGCCTGCAAAGGAACTTCACATTTCACACCTTTAGGAACATAGATGAAGCTGCCGCCTGACCAAACTGCACTGTTAAGTGCGGCAAACTTATTATCGGTTGGAGGGATGATCGTCCCGAAATATTTTTTCAGAAGCTCTGGGTGCTCACGCAATGCAGTGTCGGTATCTGTAAAAATAACCCCTTGATCTTCAAGGCTCTTCTGCATGCTGTGATAGACTACCTCAGATTCATATTGTGCCGATACGCCGGCGAGGAACTTCTGTTCCGCTTCCGGAATTCCCAGTTTATCAAAGGTTTCTTTGATTTCGGAAGGAACTTCTTCCCAAGTCTTCCCTTGCTTCTCTGAAGGTCTTACATAGTATTGAATATCCTCGAAGTCCAAATCATCCATATTGCCGCCCCATGTAGGCATTGGCATTTTACGGAACTGCTCCAAAGATTTCAAGCGGAAGTCAAGCATCCACTGTGGTTCATTTTTGATCGCTGAAATTTCTTTAACAATTTCGGCCGTCAAACCTTTACCAGACTGGAATATCGACTTATGCTCATCACGGAACCCGTACTGGTATTCTTCCATATCAGGCGCTTTCTTAGCCATGGTGTCAGCCTCCTTGTTCTACTGTTATTTATGTTACTCTTCTTCGTCAATTCCTTTACGAAGTGCGTTCCAAGCCAGTGTTGCGCATTTGATCCGCGCAGGGAATTTATTCACACCCGAAAGGGCTTCAATGTCTTCGTAATCTCCAAAATCCACGTCTTCACCCTTCATCAGTAAGGAGAAGTTATCGGCCAGTTCAAGCGCACGTTCAACCGTTTGTCCTTTGATCGCCTCAGTCATCATCGAAGCCGATGACATACTGATCGAACAGCCTTCACCATTATAACGGGCATCCTTTACAATTCCATCCTCTACCTTAAGCTGAAGAGTAATACGGTCACCACAGGTTGGATTATTCAGTTCGATTTTTAGAGCATCATCTTCAAATGAACCGCGATTCCGAGGACTTTTATAATGATCCATAATTACGCGTCTGTATAAGTCATCCAAGTTCATAGCTGAAGTACTCCTTTGTCTTGATTAAAGCGTCCACCAATCGATCTACATCCTGCTCAGTATTATACAGATAAAAGCTTGCACGTGCTGTAGAGCTGGCTTCCAGCCAGCGCATCAGCGGCTGACAGCAGTGATGACCAGCGCGGATGGCAATACCTTCCGCATCTAGCACTGTAGCGACATCATGCGGGTGAACGTCACCCAGATTAAAGGTGACAACGCCGACTTCACGATTCCGAGGACCATAAATGTTCAGACCCTCGATCTCTGACAGACGTTGCTCTGCATACGCTGCAAGAGCTTTCTCATGGCGGTGTATCTCATCCAATCCGATTTCTTGTAAGAAATCAATGGCTGCACCTAAACCAACAGCACCAGCTATGATCGGCGTACCGCCTTCAAACTTCCAAGGCAGTTCTTTCCATGTGGATTCATAAAGACCCACATCATCAATCATCTCGCCACCGAATTCGACGGGCTCCATGGCTTCGAGAAGTGCTCTCTTGCCATACAAAGCGCCAATTCCGGTTGGTGCAAGCATTTTATGACCAGATAGTGCATAGAAATCACAATCCAGATCCTGCACATCGACCTTCATATGTGGTGTGCTTTGTGCACCATCTACGACAATTACTGCACCATGACGATGAGCAATAGCCGCAAGCTCTTTAATAGGATGAGTTACTCCCATAACGTTGGATACATAAGCGATAGCAACGATCTTGGTTTTATCCGTAATCGTCTGCTCGGCAGCTTCCAACGTAACCGTTCCATCAGGTTGCAACGGTATATATTTTAATGTAGCACCTGTCTTCTTAGCGAGCTGCTGCCATGGAATCAGATTACTATGATGCTCCATTAAGGTGATGACGATTTCGTCACCTTCACCCACAGCAGAGGGTCCATAAGAAGAGGCCACAATATTTAATGCTGTAGTTGTTCCGCGTGTAAAGATAATTTCTTTAGTGCTGCGGGCGTTAATAAACTTAGCTAGCTTCTCCCGGGCTCCCTCGTAGGCATCGGTTGCTCGGCTGCCTAAAGTATGGACTCCACGGTGTACGTTGGCGTTATCCCACTCATAATACGACTTGACCGCCTCAATCACTTTCCGAGGCTTCTGTGAAGTAGCAGCACTGTCCAGATAGACCAGTGGATGTCCGTTCACATTTTGGTTCAGTATGGGAAATTGCTCCCGGATGGCGTTGCTAATCATTGAACTAACTTCCTTTCCACAAGAGATTGGAGCTGATTGCGCAGTCCCTCCAGTGGAATTTGTGACACAACAGGAGCCAAGAAGCCGTAGATGATCAGAGTCTCTGCATCATGCCGTGTAATTCCGCGGGACATTAGGTAAAAGACTTGCTCGTGATTGACCTGTCCTACGGAAGCGGCATGGCCGGCTGTAACATCATCTTCATCAATAAGCAGGATCGGATTGGCGTCACCACGGGCTTTTGGACTCAGCATCAATACTTTTTCCGTTTGCTGGCCATCCGCTCTAGTAGCACCTTTCTCAATCTTGGTGATTCCGTTGATGATAGAAGTAGCAGAATCACGCATAACTGCACGAGTGATCATATCACTTGGTGTGCTTTTGCCAAAATGCTGAGCTTGAGTGGTGTAATTCAGTTTCTGTGATCCCGTACCTACTGCAATTACTTTAGCGTCGGAGCTAGAACCGTTGCCTTTAAGCACAGACTTGGTATCACTCGCAGTATCTCCGTAGTTCATCTCACCAACGATCCATTCGATGACTCCGTCATTCTCAACAACAGCCCGGCGATAAGTTACATCTGTAGTATCTACACCAAGCTGATGCACTGTAGCATAACGAACTTTAGCGCCAGCGCCCACGAATACCTCTACCGCACCATTGTGTAGTCCAGCTTCTTCTTTATCCGATACGTAGTTGTCTACATAGGTTACGGAACTGTTAGTATCAGCTACGACCAGAATGTGTGGAACAAAAGTAGCTTCCGCATCATCCGTTAACAGCACTGCTTGAAGCGGAGTTTCAATAACAACATTCTTAGGAACATAGAGGAATACTCCACCATTCCACAATGCAGCATGAAGCGCTGCGATAGAATGCTCGTCTGGCTGAATGGCTTTATGCAGGTAACGTTGAACCAAATCTCCGTGTTCTTTAACAGCTGTCTGTAGATCTGTAAAAATAACACCCTGTTCTGCAAGCTCAGGAGCGATACGTGTATATACTGCACCAGAGTTGCGTTGAATAATCAGGCTGCCTTCCTCCTGATCCTTGATCAAGGAAGAAATAGATGCAGGTGCATCACTTAGCGAAGCAAAAGGTTCACTTGCTTTATAGCTACCATAATTATTGACATTCCAACGATCAATCCGTGTCTTCTCTAATTTAGGCAGTGTCAGAGTAGCTGCCAATTCTAGTGCCTTCAAGCGGCTTTCTTTCAGCCAACCCGGTTCGCCGCTGCTGTGCGATAATTCGCTCAAGCGTTCGGCATCCACCGGAAGAATGGTCTGTGTCGTCATAGTGGTCTCCTCCTTCCTGGCGTTTCTTACGCTTCTTGCCCTACAGTTTCATCTTCAATTCCAAGTTCTTCTTTAATCCATTCATAACCCTCTGCTTCCAGACGCTGTGCAAGCTCTGGACCACCGGATTTCACGATTCTACCTTGCATCATAACGTGAACAAAATCAGGTTTGATGTAGTTCAAAAGACGTTGATAGTGGGTAATAACTAAGAAGCCGCGTTCTTCGCTCCGCATGGAGTTTACGCCTTCAGCTACAATTTTCAAAGCATCAATATCAAGACCGGAGTCAATTTCGTCCAAGATCACGATTTTTGGATCCAACATCATCATTTGTAGAATTTCATTACGTTTCTTCTCACCACCGGAGAAGCCTTCGTTCAAGTAACGGTGTAAAAACTCAGGGTTCATATCTAGTTCTTTCATCTTTGCTTCCATTTGGCGAATAAAACGAATCAACGAGATTTCGCTTCCCTCTTCACGACGGGAATTAATGGCAGAACGCAAGAAGTCGGAGTTAGTTACTCCAGAGATTTCGCTTGGATATTGCATTGCAAGGAAAAGACCTGCACGTGCGCGTTCATCAACAGCCATCTCCAGAAGATCTTCACCATCAAGAGTTGCAGTTCCATCAGTTACTTCGTATTTAGGATGACCCATTAGCGCCGAAGCCAAAGTACTTTTACCTGTACCGTTTGGTCCCATGATGGCGTGAATTTCGCCACCTTTCATTTGAAGGTTAATCCCCTTCAAAATTTCTTTTCCCTCAATCGTCGCTTTAAGACCCTCAATGACAAATTCTGCTGCCATAATATTATTCCCTCCATTGATCGATTTGCGAAATCAAAAGTTGTATTGAAACAGGATAATCCTGATTCCCAGCACAATTAGATTTTCTATCACATTATAATTATTATAAATTGAATCACAATGATTATCAATGATTCTCACTAATTTTATATCAAACCTTGTTTTTTTACAAATTTCTCTTTAGCTAATCACTTGTGACTCAGAGAAGATTTTCATTAAGTATAAGACTAACGCAAAAATAAGACTTCCCGCAGGAAGTCTTATTCAAACTGCTTAATGATTAGCTAAGAAATGAACGTAGCATCCATTGGTGTTTCTCCAGATCACTACGGATTTTAATGAACATATCTGAGGTTGGCTGATCCTTGGTTTCTTCGGCAAGCTCGATGCCTTCTGTCAGCTCTTCAGAGATGGTGGCGAAGTCTTCAATCAGAGACTGAACCATTCCCCGTGTATCTTCCTTACCTGTAGCTTCTTGAATTGTAGCTAATTCCAAATATTCTTTCAATGTTGCTGCCGGACTGCCTTTGATGGTTAGCAAGCGTTCTGCTACTTCATCCATGTGAAGGGTTACTTCATTATATAATTCCTCAAATTTCACATGAAGGGAGAAAAACTGTTCTCCTTTGACGTACCAATGAAAGTTATGAATTTTTACGTACAGGACATTTAAGTTAGCAACCTGACGATTCATGATCTGTTCCAGTGAAGTTGTATTTACTTTATTCGATGCTTTAGCCATGAGATGATCCCTACCTTATCCATTATATTTACCGGTTACTATTTCCTTCGTCCGGTAGTAACTTGTCTATTCTTAATTTACCCTTTTACCTGTAATACGAAACAAGGAGAAGCCTTCCATAACCCCTTTATTTGTACTAGCATGAGCAAAGACACACCCGATTATGCTTAAATGTGAATACTTGCACACAAACAAAAAGGGCCTAAGCCCCGTTTGTTTGGAATTGTTAAATTTTCCGGTCAGACCATAAGAAGTAACGCTTCCGCACCCGTCATACCTGGTACGATGCCAAGACTCTCTGCTTCTATCGTTACAGACTCCAACGGGGCAGCTAAAAGCTGGGCAAGTGTCCGTACACCCACCGCACGAGCCGCGATGATATGCCGATCACTAAGTGTTTCATTAAGGAGACCGACATCCAGTGCACCGCACATAATATAACCTCGGTTCGTGCTGATGGAGAGCAGTGTAGTTTTGGGAAGCTTAACCTCTACCCCGATCAGCGTATGTTCACCTACTGTAATAGGCTCCATAGTAACCAATAGCAGCACCTCCTTTTTTTCACTATCCACGTTGTATATGTATGCTAATTTTCCCGTGGGTGTGCTGACGGTAGTCCTATGCCTAGTATAAAATACAGTATAATAGTCCCTATTCCAGTAGTCCTGGGTATATGAATATTGCATGTTTAATGTTATAGTTAATTACATTCCTGTAACCATTCAGAGATGTTCTAAACGAAAAGCTGGGGGATTTATGGACGAGAAACTACAACGCACAGACGGCAATTATTTATTTAACGTCGACATCCTGATTAATGCCCGTACCAACCCGCTTGCACTGCAATTTCTGCTCGAAATGTTGAACAATAATGACCATATCACAGATTTCAACATTAACTCCGGTCTTGAATTAGGGAGAACCATTGACAGCTTGCTACGCTCCGCTAAACTAGCTTTGAATCAAAACTCTGCTCCTCCCATTTCATTAAAGCTGCCTCCAAAATCCACAAAGAAGCAGCTGGATACACCGATAAAAAAACAGGCAGAAACGCCTGCACAGCAAACGGCAATTGAAACGCCAGCTGATGCATACGGGAAGATTCGTCAGTATATTCAGAATAATCAATTGGTACGTTTACGAGCGAACCGGTACGGGAAACAAGTGTCCATGCCCTGTCGTATTTTAAACTTTGATGAAGCAGCCAACTCTATAAGTGTCTACCATGTGGATGAGAAGCAGGTGTACAGCTTTAATCTAAATGAAATCGACGAGTTTCTGTAAGCGCATGCGTTACAAGCAAATAAGCACCCTCCCTCTTTGGGAATAGGTGCTTATTGGTCTTTCTTTTCCTAACAACTAAGACGACGTTTTACGTGAAAATCCTTCTATCGCAAGGCATAACCAGCCAATTATAAAGCATACCCCACCGATAGGTGTAATCGCTCCTAGCACCTTAATTCCGGAGATACTCAGAACATACAAACTGCCAGAGAACAAAATGGTACCTGCAATTAACAATCGACCCGCCCAACGTAATCGGGCACTTTCGCCCCATTGGCCCACAGCCAGTGCGATGAGAATTACCCCCAGCGCATGTACCAAGTGATACTGCACGCCAGTCTCATATACCTTCATATAGTCTTCACTGATAACTGGTTTTAGTAGATGGGCACCGAAAGCACCAATTCCTACTGCCAGCATTGCTAGTACAGCCCCCCAGGCCATAAATTTCCGTTGCAAATGATTACACCCCCCTTAATTTTAGACTCATTCTATCATAACGTAATTCGAGTTCCTATTTCCAGCAGTCATTTTTTAATTTGCCTCATTCAGGGGTTGCTTTTTTAGCATCAATATGAAAAAGTGGATATTAACAACATTTTCATTCTAATCTCTCAAGGAGTGCAAACCATGGACTTAAATTCTCTGTCAAAATCAGACGTACCTGCGGCAGAGGTGGGAAATCCCAGCCCTCATCCGGATTACCCAAGCGCTGATTTATCGTCTACGCATCAAAAAGTAGAACATGATCTTCAACATTCTGGACCTGGTATTGCTTCATTCATTATCTGTCTCGTGTCGATCATCGGCTACGCAGCCATCTTTATCTCTATTATAATGAAGTCTTCTTCACTGGTTAATGAGAATTCTGAACTATTAAGCCAGTCCTCGCAATTCATAATGCTTCTAGGATTAACGGTTATTATTTTAGCTGCTCTTAATGTAATCGGAGTAGTCATCGGCATCATTGGGCTTTCCATTCGGAAACGTCGCAAGGTGTTTGGCATTATTGGCACGATTGTTAATGGTGTTATTATCTTACTCTTTATGCTGCTTATTACAACCTTCCTAGTCAATGCTGGAACGCTTTAAGCTTATTTTAAACATGTTAACTTCATTAAAAAGGGTATCCCAACAACTTTGAGCTGTTGTGGGGATACCTTCATTTTATGTATGAAGCTAAAATCTGCATCGGGGAGTCCTCATCGTCATCCGCGGCTTGCGGACTCAGATGACGTTATTTACGGATTTTCGCCCTTTGGAGCAGAGTTTCGGACCCCAGTGACGCTATTGCATCGAAAAAGGATCCTATTGGGCGCTTTTCATGGCAATAGCTGCGATAGGGTCCGATAGTAATTCAAATATCGGAAAAAGCTGCGTATTAGGGCCGCTGGGTCCGATGATACTAATTCCTATGATACTAATTCCGATGATGCTAATTCCGATAATGCTGGATCCTATCCCTCATCCGCGGCTTGCGGACTCAGATGGCGTTATTTACGTTTTTTACGCCTTTGGAGCACAGTTTCGGACCCCAGTGACGCTATTGCATCGAAAAAGGATCCTATTGGGCGCTTTTCATGGCAATAGCTGCTATGGGGTCCGATAGTAATTCAAATATCGGAAAAAGCTGCGTATAAGGGCCGCTGGGTCCGATGATGCTGAGTCCAATATAGGGGCTACCAGTTCCGTTAGTGTGCTACTAGATCCGTTAGTGGGGCTGCTAGATCCGTTAGTGGGGCTACTAGTTCCGTTAGTGGGGCTACTAGTTCCGTTAGTGGTGCTACTAGATCCGATAGTGGGGCTACCAGTTCCGTTAGTGGGGCTACTAGTTCCGTTAGTGGGGCTGCTAGATCCATAGTGATGCAGCTAGGTATGCGTACTGTGATCGACCAAACAAAGTTTAGTGTTTTGAGCAAGAACTATGCTTAACAAATACGAGGGTGTCCCAGCAACCACTATATGATTGCTGAGACACCCTCTATTAATTTGCAAATCAATACATTCAATTATTTTGCTAGAGCCAGCTTTGTCAGCACACGCTGCTTGACGGACGGATCGCCCTCCACTGCTTTTTCCACATATTCAATAACTACGGAATCATCCGAATTCAAAGTGTCAAGTATGCTCTCCATTCCAGCTGAAATCTCAAAAGCGGTTGGACCTTCTTTTGTCGCAATCTCAACGGAATGACTATCAATTTGTCCGATATAAACGGCCGTCATTTTTATTGTTTTACCTTCAGCTTTTGGAGTAGAACTAGGTTTAGCTGTGCTCGGATTTTCGGTTGGTGTGGCTGTACTTGGGTTCTCAGTGGGTACGGGAGTGCTTGGAGCTTCTGTAGGCTCAGCAGTGCTTGCGCTCTCGGTTGGTGTTGGAGAAGGTGTTGCAGTCGGTTCTCCTGAAGTCTGTGCCGAATTATTCCCACCGCAAGCGGTTAAGGCAAATGTTAAGGCAGCAATCGCTGCTATGGCGGGTAATGAACGTTGTTTTTTCATGTTGAGTGCCTCCTCTATGTGGCGATTATTTTCAAAGTCATCTTCATAAGTATACTCCTATAACGTTAACCACTCTATGAAAGTTTCATATGAAGTAATTTTAGATAACTTCCAGCTTCTATTAGGCATCCGTCGGATGCAGGCTACAGCGGTATTAATACAATAGTGTGAGCCTGATTTATCCCAAAGGAGTGAGCCCCTTGAGAATCGATATCGGCTGTGGATCTAATAAGGAAGCAGGTTATCTCGGGATCGATCGGATCGCGGGTCCTGATGTAGATATTGTCTGTGACATTTGCCAAGAGATTCCTCTCCCTGACAATAGTGCTGAGTTTGTTATGGCTAGCCGTGTACTGCCTTATGTGGACAATTTATTCGCAGCCCTGTCGGAAATTCACAGAATTAGCATCCATAAAGCAGTTGTTTGCATTCTAGCACCCTATGCCCACAGCTTTGCCCATATGTCCAACCCTGCCTTCAAGCAGAAGTTTGACGAATATACCCCCCGGCATTTTACAGGATCCTTCTTCCAGCCTCCATCCGGTCCAGTATGCCCAGCTATTCCAGACTACCCTGTACCCGCACCACCCTTCGATTATCGGTTGCTGCGGATGGAGTTATTCTATCAGCATCCTTATGAAGATCCGCTTTACGAAACTGAAGAACTAGAAATACTAAAGACCCTTCAAGCAAATGTAGTGCATGAAATCATGTACCATTTTGTCGTAGTTAAGCACAATATCAACGATCAGGAGTTAGAGCTGATGAGCAGAAGCCATTATCCTGAACCTCATGTTCTTGTCGAACGAAGACTTAAATCACAAAACAGACAATTTTTTCTATAATTTTAAGATGGGACATACACTAATACCCATTTTGTGTCATAGGCTAACATACAGGTATTAACTGTGCCGTCCTAGTTATAGGACGGCACACTTTTGATCAAAACCAACCTCGAAGGAGGTGAGAATCATCCCACTAGTCGTACGGGCAACGATCAATGCGACCGGTGCTATCACATTTACCGGCAACACGCTTGGACTTAGCCGCTCCGATACGATCGGAGTGCCAGGGACACTAGACAGCATCGGTGGCTTTACTACTGTTAATACTTCATCAACATTTGGTACCTATCCTAGCGGAACTACTAGTCTTTATACAAGCAACAGTTCAGCAGCCATACTGGTCCTACCCTCAGGCAGTACCGTACTGTATGCGGAGCTAATCTGGGGCGGTACCTATATTAACGGAAATGTAAACCTTAGTTCGGCCATTAACAACCCTGTCTCCTTCATAACCCCTGCCGGCACTACATTCAGTGTTACTCCTGATTCAGCAACGAGCAACGTAGTCGATTTGGGAGGTGGTGCATCAGCATATGTTCGTTCCGCCAACGTGACCAGCATTATCCAACAAGGCGGTGCCGGCACCTACACCACTGGCGGTGTAGTGGGTACGATTGTTATCCCTAGTGATTCTACAGCCAACCATGCGGGCTGGACGCTGGGTGTAATCTACCAAAATACAGCCTTACCTTTTCGCAATATGTCCCTTCGGGCAGGTGCAATACTTGTACAGGCAAACTCAGCTCCGGTATCCACTACAATAACTGGATTTGCCACACCCATTACTGGTGCGCTTGGCGGCAGAGCGTTATTCAGCGCGCAGGAGGGGGATGCCAACCGTTCGGGGGATCAGGCATTATTTGGTCCAACCTCTGCTACACTTGTTGCTTTATCGGGACCTAATAACTTTGCCAACAACTTTTTTGCATCGCAGATTAACAATGATGCAGGTAACCTAAACACAACGGGTACCTTTGGAAACCGCAACCAAATAAACGGAAATCCAGGAACCAACATTATCGGTGGTCGCCAAGGCTGGGATATTACCAATGTTGACGTCTCCGCACGGCTGATAAACAATCAATCTTCAGCCGTATTACAATTAACCACCTCAGGCGATGCTTATGTACTCAACGGTAATGCCATACAGGTTGATATCAATGCTCCAAAAATAAACCTCACTAAAAGCGCTAATGTAGCCGGCCCCATAGTCGGTGATACGGTAACTTATACGGTGACTGTCAGTAATACAGGAACAGCGGGAGCAGCAAGTGTCGTTTTATCAGATGCGCTGCCGGCAGGATCCACTTTTGTAACTGGAAGCGTAGTTGTTGCTGGTGTCTCCAGACCTACTTTTGATATTACAGCAGGAATCTCACTAGGCTCATTAGCTTTAAGCAGTTCAATAACTGTTACATATCAAGCCAAAGTCACTTCATTACCACCAAGTCCGCAAAATATCGCTAATACCGCTAATGCTGCCTTTACATTTCAAAGTGTAGCCGGAGGCCCTATCATGACTGGGGTCATTCCATCTAATACAGTAACCTTACCTGTATATTCACCCGTCCTTAACATTGTGAAATCAGCCAGTACTACCAATGCTACGGTTGGAGATCAGATCACCTATACCCTTCAAATCACTAACACAGGAAATATCGGCGCGGTAACAACACTTACAGATAATATTCCTTCAGGCAGCTCTTATGTCGCAGGTAGCTTCACCGTCAATGGAAATCCTATCGCCGGTAACCCTGCCACAGGGATTGCTATCGGTACGGTTGCCGCCGGTGGCAGTTCTACTGTTCAATTTCGGGTCATCGTGAATAGCCTACCTTCTCCGCCACAGCTGGTCGACCAAGCAAGCGCCGCTTATACGTTTCAAGTTCCAGATGGGCGAACAGTAGCTGGATCTGCCTCGTCCAACATTTTGTCTATTCCAGTTAGAACACCTAATGTTACCGTAGTCAAAAGCGCTGGATTCGCCGACGTAACTGTCGGAGATATACTACTCTACACCTCTGTAATCAGCAACAACGGAATTGCAGCAATTACCAACGTGTCACTCTCAGATACCATCCCTGCGGGTACATCGCTGGTCCCCGGAAGTGTTACCGTCGCCGGTGTGTCACAACCCTCAGCTAATCCTGGAACAGGGATTTCTGTCGGTACCATCGCTCCAGGAAGCTCCGTCGCCGTCACTTTTCAGGTCAACGTTATCTCATTACCCAGTCCCGCTCAGCTATTGAATAAATCTAGTGCCTCTTTTAGCTCGGGTGCTTTTACTGGCATTTCAGTCTCAAACACGACGACAACTCCCGTGTATCAGCCTGTAATCCAAATTGCAAAAAGCTCGAACGTTTCCAGTGCAACTGTAGGCGGCAATATTCTTTATACGTTAAATGTTCAGAATTCTGGAAATATCGGGGCGGCTGTAACCCTGAGCGACAATATTCCTTCAGGAAGCACCTTTGTCTCGGGAAGTGTAACTGTTAACGGTGTTGCTAGACCTGCTGACTCTCCACTTACAGGAATTAACTTAGGTACTTTAGCTTCAGGGGCAGCTGTTCCTGTGACCTTCCTTGTCTCTGTGCAATCTCTGCCTGCTCCACCTGTTCTGAATAACCAAGGCAGCAGCAATTACACCTACCAACTGCCAAGTGGAAGATCATTCTCCGGGACCAGTCTGTCCAATACCCTAACCATTCCGGTCTCCGCTCCAAACATTACACTAACCAAAACTGCAAACCTGACTAATATAGCGGTTGGAGAAAATCTGACTTATTCAGTCGTAGTGTCCAACCCAAGCAGCGTCGCTGTCACCAACGTCGTTGTCTCTGACCCTATTCCTACGGGGGGAGCTTTTGTAGCAGGCAGTGTGACTGTCAACGGTTCGACGGTAGCAGCGGCTAACCCAAGTACAGGTATAGCAATCGGAAGTATCGCCGCGGGCAGCTCTGTCACGGTGTCTTTTAGAGTGAATGTCGCTACCTTGCCAAGTCCAGCACAGTTTACAAACAGAGCCAGCGCCTCCTTCACCTCTGGGGCGTTCACCGGTTCTTCGCTCTCAAACACGATAGTAACACCTGTATTTCAGCCCATCCTTAGTATGGTCAAAAGCGCCAATGCAGCACAGGCATCTGTAGGGGGATCTCTCTCATACTCCATCCTGATCAGCAACACCGGGAATATTGCAGCTACTCTATTAGTAACTGATATCCTGCCACCCCAAGCCGTGTTTGACACGAATAGTGTAATTATTGGAGGAACGCCTTTGCCCGGATATAATCCGGCAACTGGCATTCCAGTTGGACCGCTCGCTCCTGGTGACAGTGTCACCGTAAGTTTTCTGGTCACAATCACAGCCCTGCCTCCATCACAAGTATTGCTGAACTCTGCTTCAGCGACATATAATTTCACCCTTCCAGACGGGCGTCAGCTCGGTGGAAATGTAGTGTCCAATACGCTCTCTGTCCCAGTGTCTGCCCCTAACGTCAGTGTTGTAAAAAGCGTAAACGCTGCTACTGCTGTTACTGGTGATATCCTTACCTTTACCTCTGTATTGACCAACAACAGTATTGCAACAGTAAGCAATATCATTCTCAGCGATCCTCTGCCTGAGAATGTAGCTTTTATTCCCGGAACCGTAATTGTAAGTGGCACTCCCCTGCCGCTAGCAGTTCCGTCCGCCGGCATTCCAATCGGTAGTTTGAGCCCTGGCGTCACAGCTACCGTAACATTCGAGGTGAGGATAACAATGCCGATACCATCACAGATTAACAATCAGTCGTCTGTCAGTTTTACATCCGGTGTATTCTCCGGTTCTTCTTCATCTAATATCACAACTACACCAGTTATTCAGCCCCAAATCTCCTTAGTAAAAAGTGCCGCTGATGGAGACGGCGATTTCGATGCTCTAGTTGTCGGTGATTCTGTCATCTACACAGTGATTGTTAGCAACGCAGGTAATTTGGCTGCAAATTTAACACTAACTGATAACATCCCAGCAGGTACTGTCTTCGTTCCTAATAGTGTCATAGTGGGTGGTATGCCTCAACCTGGTTCAGCCCCAGATACAGGGATAGCTGTAGGAAATGTCGCTCCTGGTGCCAGTATTGCTGTCAGCTTCACCGTTGATATCATCTCCTTACCTACACCTCAGCAGATTAGTAATCAGGCTTCCGCAAGCTTTACCTTTACTCCGCCTGACGGTAGACCGTTATCTGGGACTGCTGTGTCTAACACTGTCACATTACAAGTCTCTGCTCCTAACATTGTCGTTACCAAGAGCACCACTTCAACATCAGTTGCTGTTGGTGAAACGGTCACTTACAACGTCAATATAACTAATAATGGTATAGAATCTGTTACTAGCGTCTTGCTGAGTGATCCTACACCGGCAGGGAGTACTTTTGTAACAGGCAGCGTATCGGTCAACGGAGTTCCATTCCCGAACTTGAGTCCTGCTTCGGGGATATCTATCGGCACTCTAGCAGCCGGTGCTTCAGCGCTGGTTACTTACAGTGTTACTGTTACCTCTGTCCCTCCTACAGCTTCACTCATCAATCAGGCATCCGTTACCTTCACTTCAGGCGTTATTTCAAGCTCCACTTTTTCTAATACTGTTACAGTCCCTGTGTTCCAGCCGAACATTGCCGTAGTCAAGAGTGCTAGTACAGCCAATGCCACGGTTGGCGATTCAGTTAGCTACACACTGACAGTGAGTAACACAGGAAACTATGCTGCTAATTTAACACTGACGGATAATATTCCCGCAGGTACCACTTTCGTTCCGAATAGTGTGCTCATCAACGGCCTCCCTTTAGCGCAAGCGGATCCTTCCACCGGAATTGCAGCTGGAATAATACAGCCTGGAGGAACCACCGTAGTCATTTTCACGGTTGACATCACTTCATTGCCTAGTCCTCAGCAACTGGTCAATCAAGGAACCACAGCATTCAGCTTCACCTTACCCGACGGACGTACACTTAATGGGTCTGCACTCTCTAACACCGTCACTATTCCTGTCTCCTCACCTAATATTGCTGTAGTTAAAACTACAACCACAACATCAACTACGGTCGGTGACACTATCACCTATTCCATAGCTTTAACTAATAACGGTATTGCCACTGTAAATAATGTGGTCTTCACAGACGCACTTCCTGCTGGTACTACATTTGTGACAGGCAGCGTGCTTGTGGACGGTGTGCCTCGTACAGGAGTTAGCCCATCTACTGGAGTAACCTTAGGCAGCATAGCACCTGGTGTAACCGTAACTGTTGCTTTTACCGTAAATGTAGTTTCACTGCCGGCTACCGGATTGTTAAACAATCAGTCAACGGTCAGTTTCACCTCAGGTGTTGTCTCGAATGTAGCTTTCTCAAATATCGTCTCCACACCTGTCTATCTGCCTATCCTTGCAGCAGTAAAAAGCTCCAATTCAGTCAATGCTACAGTTGGGGATACGATTACTTATACTATCAATGTGACCAACACAGGCAACTACGGTGCTTTAGCAACCCTGAGTGATACCATTCCTGCGGGTACAACGTTTATTCCAAACAGTGTACTCATTCAAGGTGCTCCTGCTCCAGGAGCAGACCCGGCTGCTGGCATACCACTGGGTGTAATCTCCGCGAACGGAAGCCTGTCTGTGATCTTCTCAGTTCTTATCACAACATTGCCGGCAAGCCAACAGCTGCTCAATCAAGCTTCGGTCGCGTTTGCATATACGCTTCCGGATGGACGGACATTTAACAGTTCGATCAATTCCAATACGACAACAATATCAGTATCCTCACCGAACGTTGTCATCACTAAATCTTCGACAGCTACCGATGCCGTTGTTGGCGATACCATCACTTATAATCTCACTGTTACCAACAGCGGAATAGCAAATATCAGTAACGTTAACCTCAGTGATCCAATACCTGCGGGCTCTACCTTTGTCGCTGGCAGTGTGACCGTAGATGGCACTCCACGCCCTAGCGCCAATCCAGCGAGCGGCATCTCGCTCGGCACGCTTGCGCCAGGCGCATCTTTCCAAGTCTCATTCAACACAATTGTCAATGTGCTCCCTAATCCTGCAACGCTTAGTAATCAGGCTTCTGTCAGTTTCACCTCTGGCGCATTTTCAGGCTCCTCATTCTCAAATACACTAGTAATTCCGGTATATCAACCTATTATTGTAGTTGTCAAAGGGGCGGACAGAACCGCCGCAACTGTCGGAGATACGATTACTTACTCCTTGAATGTGACGAATACTGGTAACCTCATCGCAAATGTAGTTATCACCGATACCATCCCTAACGGAGCTGTCTTTGTTCCAAACAGCGTGCTCGTGAATGGGGTACCACAACCAGGATCAGATCCGTCTACAGGCTTAAGTATTGGGTCGGTAGCTCCGGGAAGTACAGTAACAGTAACGATTACCTTACAGGTTACTATTGCGTCCCTGCCTTCACCGCAGCAGTTGGTCAATCAAGCTACAGCAAATTTCACATTCACACCGCCAGATGGACGTTCACTCACGGGCTCCTCTGTCTCAAACGTCCTCATTATCCCTGTATCTTCTCCGGACGTAAGTGTTGTTAAGAGCACTACTTCTATTGATGCGGTTGTTGGCGATATCATTACCTATACGATAGTTGTCACCAACTTAGGGATTTCACCAGTCAATAACGTCATCATGGTTGACCCTATTCCAGCTGGCAGCCAGTTCGTAACGGGAAGCATTACCGTAGATGGAGCCCCTCGTCCTAGTGGCAGTCCGGCTTCGGGAATCGCAATTGGTACAATTGCTGCAGGTGCTTCTTCAACCATTACCTTCCAGGTTCAGGTAGTAGCGTTATGATTCCCGGCTCACGTACCCAACCTGTCGTAACCAATCAATCCATGGTACTCTTCAATTCGGCAGCGGGTGTTGATGGAATTGTCTATTCCAATACCGTTAACACCCCGGTCGTGGGCCCCGTGCTTTCATTGCTGAAGAGTACAGATAAACTCCACGCCTCTTTAGGCGACACTTTGGTGTATACCATTAAAGCCAGTAATAATGGAAATACAGATGCTTTTTTGACGGTGTTTGACATTCTTCCAGAAGGTGTATCCTTTATTTCCAACAGTGTACTCAGAGACGGTGTGCCTCTTCCGGGGGCTACAC
Source organism: Paenibacillus sp. FSL R5-0636 (assembly GCF_037974255.1). Taxonomy (NCBI): domain Bacteria; kingdom Bacillati; phylum Bacillota; class Bacilli; order Caryophanales; family Paenibacillaceae; genus Paenibacillus; species Paenibacillus sp. FSL R5-0636. The sequence goes on along the minus strand of NZ_CP150232.1, from coordinate 1,999,708 downwards.
CGTCTTCAGGCATCCCCCTTGGTTCTATTGCACCGCAGAGTCAAGTGAGCATCGCCTTTCAAGTCGTCATCATTTCGCTGCCGTCTTCCCTAGTGCTGCAAAATAAAGCGCTAGGCCGTTTTTCTTTTTCCACTCCGGAGGGAAGAACCGTTAAGGGTGAGCTTGCGTCTAACTCTGTACTGGTTTCTTTACGCTCCTACCAGCTCTCGACCTCTTTGTCTGCAAGTACTCCGACTTCTTTTATTGGGGATGTAGTAACTTACACCTTGCGACTTACAAATGAAGGCAACAGCCTCTTAACTCAAATCAGTGCAACAATTTCTATTCCGGACGGGACAGTGTTTATTCCAGGCAGTGTCATTGCAGGTGGGATTTATTACCCAGAAGCAGACCCGGCGAAAGGAATATTACTCGGTTCGCTGGACACAGACCTAAGCGTTGATATTACTTTTCGTGTCCGGGTAACAGAGTATTCTCCCTCGTTAGCCTTGACCAATAGTGCAATTGTCACCTATTCAGTTGATGAGCATACAATTACGACCGAAAGTAACACTGCGGTTGTCTCACTTGTCCAAGCGGGGGTCACCATTAGTAAAAAAGTGGATCATGTTACAGCAGCTCCGGGCGACAATTTGAGATATGAGCTTACGGTAACCAACAACGGGAATCTGGCTGTAAATGCAGTCCTAACAGATGCTATACCTTCAGGTGCTCTTTTCGTATGGGATAGTGTTCTCTTAAATGGAGTGTTGCAAAAAGGTGCACGACCAGCGGAAGGCATCCAGTTAGGTTCTTTAAGAGGCGGAACTACAGCAGTTGTAGTTTTTCAAGTGAGTATACCTGCAGCCATTAACATACATGAAATCGCAGCCGTACAAAACCATGCTAGCGTTCAGTATACCTTTGTGCTTCCAGACGGACGGACCGTACGACAAACCTCTCGTTCCAATACAGTTACCACCCTAGTAGTCACACCTGTCATTTCACTGGTAGTCCATGCAAAACCAACTATTGTAGAAGCAGGTGAGCGAGTCCAATGCTGGATCTCACTAACCAATAACGGAAATTGGCCTGCGGAAATATCTCTGAATCGTCTAACCCCGGAAAAATGTTTTCTTGATCCCAACAGCATTGTAATTGATGGAGTTCCGAATCCACAATCTTCATTTACCGGCACCTTGCCGCTGGGAATAGTTAATGCTGCATCTATGGTTAACATTCATTATTTTATCCAGGTGAGTGAACAGGTAATGGGTCGTTTCCTTAAGGGCTCCGTGAATGCTCAATACTCTTTCAATATGGATGGACGTGACTACTCTGGCGAAAGTCAATCTAACAGTTATGTGCTGACCGTAGATGAGATCAGTGAATAAGAAATCACATATCCCTCATCCCCATGAATATACTTTAGTTACAACCCCAAAACATCCCCACAAGGTGAGGCTTTGCTCTCTATGCGTACTCAGGTACTTTGCGGGGGATCCAAATATATACTTTGCAAAAGATTCCTTCAATCAACATTCATATTCCATGGGAGGTGGTCATCCTGTCGCAATCATCCGGTCCCTTTTCCTTCGTAGTCTCAAAAGAAGATTGGTCCCTTCATCGTAAAGGTCATCAGGATCAGGAACGCCATCAGCAAAAGGTCAGAGAAGCCATCAAGGATAATTTGCCTGACCTCGTTACCGAAGAGAATATTATTTTGTCAGGCGGTAAGCAGATTGTGAAGGTTCCGATTCGCAGTCTGGATGAATACCGGATTATTTATAACTTCCGTAAACAGAAGCATGTAGGACAGGGGGACGGAGAAAGCCAGGTCGGAGATGTGCTTGGGCGCGATTCACAATCGGCACAGCCAGGCAAAGGAGAAAAAGCAGGCGATCAGCCCGGTCAAGACACCGTGGAAGCAGAGGTCAATCTGGAAGACCTGGAGGACATTCTATTTCAGGATATGGAATTACCACATTTGAAGCCTAAGAATAAGGAAGAGATCGAGGTCAAATCCATTATTTTTAACGATATTCGTAAAAAAGGGATGATGTCCAACATCGATAAAAAACGTACGCTGCTGGAGAATCTTCGGCGCAATGCAAGCAGCGGCAATCCCGGCATCCACAGTATCAGCCCAGATGATCTGCGCTACAAAACATGGGATGATATTAGAACCCCTCATTCCAATGCGGTCATTATTGCCATGATGGATACGTCAGGTTCGATGGGTTCTTTTGAAAAATACTGCGCCCGCAGCTTCTTCTTCTGGATGACCCGTTTTCTGCGCCGCCAGTATGAGAAGGTAGAGATTGTCTTTCTCGCCCACCATACGGAGGCTAAGGAAGTCAGTGAGCATGATTTCTTCACCCGTGGCGAAAGCGGGGGAACGATTTGTTCCTCAGCATATCAGCGAGCGATTGAAATTATCGATAGCCGCTACCCGCCAGCACAGTACAATATTTATCCATTTCACTTCTCCGATGGTGATAATCTCACCTCCGACAACGAACGTTGTGTGAAGCTGATCGGAGAACTGCTGAAACGAAGCAATATGTTCGGCTACGGTGAGGTGAATCAATACAATCGTAGCAGTACCTTAATGTCAGCTTATCGCCACCTGAAACATGAACAATTCATGCATTATGTCATTAAAGACAAAAAAGAAGTGTATCAGGCGCTGAAGACCTTCTTTAGTCCAAAGGGTACGGTTAATTCTTAATGCCCCACTCCAAAACGCGGGTGTCCCAAAAGCCAAGAATGGCTGATGGGACATCCGCGTTTTTGGCGTTGCTCCTTCTTGAACAAAACAACAAACTTCGTAAATTGCGTCATCTGGGTCCGTAGGCATCGGGGATGAGCAAATAGCGTCATCTGGGTCCGCAAGATCAGGGGATACGCAGAATAGTATGTAGGGCAACTTTGGAATTACTGGGGGATCGGCGCATTCGGACACAGATGACCTTATAAGTAGCTTTAGCGCACATTTGGATTGCTATCGGACCCCATAGCTACTATTAGCACGAAAAACACCAAAAACGAGCTTCATTCTGAGCAATAGCTGCACTGGGGTCCGAAATCATGCTCCAAAGGGATAAATTGCTAAATAGTGTCATCTGGGTCCGTAAGTATCGGGGATGGGCAAATTGCTCATCTGAGTCCGTAAATATCAAAGAATGCGTCAGAATAGTATGTAGGGCAACTGTGTGGGATTACTGTAGCGCTCGGCGCTACGGTATAGATTAAAAAATAAGCCAGTGAAATTAAACTAACTTTCTTTTTTCAGTTACATAATAACTCCTACTATACACCTAATTTCACAATTTGGATCGGTACCGATAAACTTGTACTCCCCACCCATGTCAGCTTGTTATCGTAAGCTATGACTGCTGTTTTGTTTTTCCCCCGCTTAGATTTCCACCATGCAAATAACCTCCAATCCCAAACTCTGGAATGTGGAGGTTATTTATATTTAAAAAGCGTTCACCACTACACCCTAATGAACCTTCTCTCTATCCTTGCCTTTATCAGACTCACCAGCATTTTTGTTCGCTGCTTCCCGGTCCTGCATCATCTCATCCACCGTCTTCACCTTCAGGCGAGCAGCGCCCTCGTTGTTAGCGTTCGTTGGGATAAGCTCTCCTGAAGCCAAACGTTCCTTGGCCTTAGCAATAGCTTCGCTGTATTGAGGCAGCCACTGTTCCCCTGCGACGAGCATCTCATCGACCATCTGCCAGATTTCTTTTGGATTACATACGGCACCAACGAGTGGGTCCATCATAAATGCCTGACGCAACAGCTTATCATCGCCGTGTACAGCTGCTTCAACCGCCAGACGTTTTACTGAAATACTAACGTTGCATACGGCGGCAGGTCCAAGCGGCAATTCGCCTACCAGCGGCATGGAGATCCCGTTCCGGTCTACATATCCCGGTGCTTCGATAATAGCGTCATCTGGCAGATTAGAAATCACGCCATTGTTCACTGTATTAAAATGCCCCCGGTACACTCGTCCCGTTTCCAAGCCTTCTATAATATAAGAGCCGTGCTCTTCCCCGCGATTCTCCTTCGTATACTCCAGTGCCGCGTCTTTCATCCAGTTTGGAAAATCTGTCTCGAACCAATTTCGACCTTCCGTGCAGACACGCAGATAACCACCAGTTTCTCCGTTAATCCAGCTCCCCAGATCGATCCAATCCATAATTTCATCACTGCGTTTACGGTACCATGGCACGTACTCACTTAAGTGTCCATTGGATTCTGTACTATAGTAGCCAAAGCGACGTAACATATCAATGCGCACTTTTTCCGTACGGCTGAATTCCGGATGTTTCTCAAAAGCCTCTAAAAGACCTTCGGTCAGATCCTTCCCCTCATGACTTGCTGAAATATACCAGGTCTGGTGATTGATGCCCGCACAGATAATATCAACTTCGGATTTCTTAAGCCCATACACATCCGCAATTTGTTGGTGCCCATGCTGTACACCATGACATAGACCGATGGTCCGAACACCACCATATTTATTGCAGGCCCAGGTCAGCATAGCCATCGGGTTCGAATAGTTAAGCAAAAGCACATCCGGTGCTGCCATCTCCCTAATATCACGGCAAATATTCAGCATCTCCGCAATTCCGCGTTGCCCGTACATGATACCTCCCGCACACAGAGTATCTCCCACACACTGATCGACTCCGTATTTTAAGGGAATGTCCACATCCGTAGCAAAGGCTTCAAGCCCACCCATCCGAATAGTACAAAATACGTACTTAGCATCCTTCAGTGCTTCTCTGCGATCCGTTGTGGCCTGAATTTGTATATTTAAACCATTCTCCTTAATATCACGCTGGCATAGCTCCGTGACCATCTCCAGATTGTGGCTGTTAATATCCATAAATGAGACTTCGATATTTTTAAATTCCGGTACAGTTAGTAAGTCCCGCAACAATCCACGGGTAAATCCAATGCTGCCTGCCCCTATAAAAGACACTTTAAATGACATGGTTATCATCCTCCGGTAATGAATTGGTTGTTCCTGTCCATTGTAGCAAGGGACCTGAGGAAAGCGTAACCAATATCATGACCTCTTTTGAAAGAAGGTGTCAAAAATCCTAACCTATCAACTAAAAATCATGCTCTTCATAACTCCAGGCGTGACGCTCAATGGAATTGCGGAATTCTACAGGCGTGCAATCGGCGTATTTTTTAAAAAGAAGGTGAAAATATTGCCTGCTGCTAATTCCTACGTAATCTGCAATTTCAGCAATCGGGATGTCGCTCTGCCCAAGCAGCATCTTCGCCTTCTCCATTCGCAGCATATTCAAGTAATCGCTGAGTGTCCGACCCGTATGGCTCTTGAAAATTCGATGTAAATATCCGGGATGCAGATTTACTGCGGCAGCGATGTCCTTAACCTGAATGTTCTGGTCATAGTTCTGATGCAGAAATTCGATGCTACGGCGCACATAAAGCTGCGAGGGCTGTTGGCTGGTATGAAGCTGCTCTTGCCGAAGTCTGGATAATCGCAACAGAAGCTCACAAAATAATAAATCAACCATACTTCCCCCCTTCCCGCCGCTCTGATCAAGCTCTAACACAAGTCCCTTTAGAACATGATAGATTTCCTCCGGATCAGGCATTACTAAACTGGAAAAAGGAAGCTGCAGCATTTCTGCGAGCGCCGTTTCTTCACGGGCTAGCTTGCCGACAGAGGGTGCAACCCCTCTATATTCCATGAAGCCAAATTCCACATTTAGCATCCGACAAGGTGCCCCCTCTTCAACAATTAGCCTATGCGGAACATTCGCGTCTAGGATGATCAATTCTCCCCGCTTCAGCCGAACTCTCTCTTCTCCTCCTGAGCTTGGACGGACATCTACGATACAACTCCCTGAGATCAAATACATGATTTCCGTTGAATTATGCTGATGGTAAGACATATTGTAGTTATTCCACTGTTTATAATAGTAAGCAAAAAAATGAGGACTATAATCTCCCTCGATTAAAACCTGCTGAAAAAGACTCCCGCTAGGACTCAGATTTAAGTTCGTCAATGGATCACTACTTTCTTCATTTATTACTTAATACAAGTGTATCCCTTTAGCCACTTCGAAGACAAGATAACCTCCGATAGCGATCAAATCAACAAAAACGAGCAACTCTCCACTATACTGGAAAATTGCTCGTCTCTATTAGAATATTATTGTCATACTTGAAAAGAAACCAAAGAGTGCTTGAGATCCGCTGCCAAGCCCTCCAGCTTTTCCGATAAGGCAACCAATTCCTCACTAACCGTAAATTGCTGAGATGACATAGAAGCTACCTCCTCCGTCGAAGCTGTGGTCTGCTGGACAATGGAGCTGACGCTGGCCATGGATTCACCAAGTTGACGCTGGAACTCAATCAATTCGAGGACAGAAGCAGAAGATTCACTAATATGTCTCATGAAATGTTCCATTTCCTCTTTGACACTCGCAAATATCGTTGACGACTCTCTTACAGAAGAGATTTGTTCACGGAACTTAGGAGCGGCTTCATTGATATCCTTAACGGTGTTCTCGATATGTAGACCAATCTCTTCCGTGATCTTGGAGACCGATTGAATCGACTCATTCGACTGGTTAGCGAGCTGCCTGATTTCATCAGCAATCACTATGAACCCTCTTCCGGCCGCACCTGCCCTAACTGCTTCTATGGTAGCATTTAGCGCCAAAATATTGGTTTGCTTATTCACGGCAATCATAGGGCTGAGAATACTGCGAATTAAATGGGTGCTTTCTCTGAGCTTAGTAGAATTATCTTGAATTCGATTGATCATCTCTACCGTAGACTCACTTTGTTCTACTAGCAGCTTCATCAGCTCTGTACCTTGATTGCTAACCTCAATGACCCGTTCTGCTGAATGGTCCATCACTGTATTTATTTCCGTCACTTCACTCATTTTGCTGCCGATAATCTCAACATTGTGATAACTGCGTTCGGCTTCAACAGCGAGGCTGGCTGACCCCGCTGCAATCTCACCGGTAGCGGTCGCAACCTCTCTGGCATGGAGGGAGATTGTACTTGATGCTTGTACTAATTGTTCCGAAGTAAGGAGGACTTCATCTGCCGAATTCCCGCTCTGCCTTGCAAGCAAAGAGATCTGCTCCATCATTTTGTTGAAGCTGTGACCCAAGCGGCCAATCTCGTCCTTGCCCTTAAAATGGGTTCGTACCTGTAGGTTCCCATGCTCTCCTTCTTCCATCAAGACTGCCAGCTTACCCAGCGGACGCCCTACCAAACGAACAAGAATATAACCGATTAGTAGTGCTATTAAGGCTGCCGCTAGCACCACAGAAAATGTAATATATAAAAGCTTGTCCGCAGACTTGGTAAAATCACTGACGGGAGCATACCCCATAAGCGTCCACTTGGCAGTAGCCAAGGGCTGGTATACAACAAGCTGAGAACTTCCGTTCTCATCCTCCGCTGTAAATGAATGATTCTGCTCTTTACCTTGTTCTTCTGAAACTTTTATGTAAGAGGGTTGACCCAGCTTAGCTTGATCCACACCATACACAATGCTGCCATCCGCACTCAAGATACGAATTTCACCGGTCATCCCAATCTGAAGGTTAGACAGCATTTCAGTCATGGCCTTCCCTTTCACTTCGATTAGCATGTAATACTCCGCTTCGGGATGTACAAGATTACGCAGCAATCTCCCCATAGTTAAGGATGGCTCAGTATAAGCATCAAAAAAGCCTTTCTCACGAACGGGAAACCAGACTGGCTCTCCTTTAGCTGCGGCAATTTGCTCTAATCTTGCGGAAATGCCTTCATCACTACGAATCCCACTTATACCGGTAGATTTATAAGATTCTGATTCTACCAAGCTCTTGGATACCAGCCTGACGCCATACATCCGCTCATCAGACCCTTTTACCAAGTCCAGCTTTCTGCGAATCCGATCTTCAGCACCCGCTTTGGCCACAGTTGTAAGCTCGCCACTATTTATTTTTTCTAAATCACCCTTTAACACAGAGTCGAGTGCAAACTGCCTTGATAGTGCCTCATACTCTGCCAGCACAAAATCCAGCTTGTCCGCTGCCTGAACTACAGATTGTGTGGAGGCTGCAGCAACCTCATTCGTAATGATATTTTTGGCGGCAAAATAGGAAGTTAATCCTAGCACAGAGGATAAGAGAACTATAGAACTAAATAAAATAACGAACAGTTTAACTCCAACAGATTTAAAATATAGAGTCCAGGACTTTTTCATTAAGTTCACTCCCCATGACGAAATAAGGGTACAGCCCTCCATTTCTGTATAAAGGCTGTACCCTGATTATTTATTAGCATGAAGCGAGCGAATGGGTTTACCCCTTACTTGCTCCTGCTGTCAAGCCATCTACTAGCAGACGTTGCAAGAATACAAACAAAATCATAATTGGAATGGAGATCAAAACCGCACCCGCAGAGAACAAGGTAAAGTTCGTGTTTTGGTTCGTGTTAACCATATCCCACATTCCGACTGCGACCGTCCAGTTCTCCTTCGTCCGCAAAATAAGTCTGGCGAAAATGAAATCCACCCAAGGACCAACAAACTGAGTCAGCGCCATGTAAGTGATCATAGGACGTGACAAGGGTAAGATGATCCGCATAAATATCCCGAAATTACTCGCCCCATCTATTCGAGCCGCCTCATCCAAAGAACGAGGAATCGTATCCAGGAACCCTTTAGCGATAAAGGTCCCACCCAGCGGTGCCCCAGCCGCATAAACGATAATTAACGCAATATGTGTATCCAGCAAATTAAACTCTTTAAGCAGCATATAAATAGCGATCATACTCATAAAACCAGGGAACATACCAAGAATCAATACGGTGGATAACGCTGTTTTACGCGCTTTAAACCGGAATCTGGATACGGCATAACTGGTTAACAAAGTAAGAACTACCCCGATAAGCATCGAGAACACAGCTATTTTCAAGGTATTGGCATACCAAGTCCCAAACATATAGCTGGGTGATGTGAACAATTCTCTGTAATGTGATAAAGTGAATTGCTCGGGAATAAACGTTTTGCTGTACAATGATTTACCAGGTCGGAAGGAAGCTAAGAGAATCCAAAGGGCAGGATAGAGTGCAGCTATCGACAAAGCAATCAAGATAATATAACTACCTGCTAAGCGAATAATGTTCGCGACTTTTCTGCTCATTGGATCATATCCTCCTCTTTAAATGACTTCGTCCGGCGGTAATTGTACAGGGAGAATGAAGCGACAATGATAAAGATAATAATCCCTATTGCCGAAGCCATGTTGTTTTTATTCTGATCAAGCGTTAATTTGTATAACCAGGTTACTAGCAAGTCCGTAGAACCGGCATATTGATAGTCACCATTTACCGGACTACCCCCAGTTAATAGGAAGATTGCGTTAAAGTTGTTGATGTTACCTGCAAACTGCGTAATCAAGGTTGGTGCTGTGGAGAACAATACCATCGGCAACGTTACGATACGGAACTTCTGATAACCCGATGCTCCATCCACCTCAGCAGCTTCATACATATCCCGTGGGATAGTAGTCAGAACGCCCATGATAAGCAGCATAGAAACAGGAATACCTACCCACATATTAACGATAATTACGGTAACCTTAGCCCAGAATGGGTCAGTCAGCCACGGTAATCCATCCAGTCCAAAATACCCCATGTATTGATTGATAGGCCCGAATTGACCGTTAAATAAGTTGCGCATGAGCAGAAGCGAGATTAACTGTGGCACCGCGTAAGGCACAATCAGAATTACTCTCCACATTCCTTTGAAGCGAATGCCCTTCTGACTCACCAGCAAAGCGACCAACAGTCCTCCGAAGTATGTAGTAATGGTTGAAAGAACTGCCCATATAATTGTCCATGTTAATACACCATAAAAAGTGTGGCTCCATGTCTTAAGGACCAATAAATTACGAAAGGTCTGAAATCCAACCCAGTCCACCAATTTGGCGGGTGGAAGATGATCAGGTGCGGAATAGTTCGTAAAGGCCAACAGGATCATGAAGATAATTGGCATAATCGTAAAGAATAGAACACCAATGCCCGGCAAGACTAGAAACGCTTGAGCAAACTTGTAATCCAGGATATAACGAACACTTTGTTTAAAAGTGTTTGCCTGAAGACCGTTATCACGTTTTTCTCCAATCTTGTAAGCATCTCTGATATTCAAATACCACGCGATAATCAATAGAATAAGAATAAGGATGGTGATCAAGCTTTGGATCATAATATAAATCGAGTGATCACCGGTAACCATCTTGGCGATCCCCTTCACTTTAACCAGACGACTCGGATTCTCTCCTAGTGTTACAATGCCCCATAAGGAGTTGGCAAGATTCTCAATAAAATAAAAAACGGCTACAGCTTCTACGGCTAAATATAATATTCCTTTAACGAATTGGCGGTTATATATTTGTCCCAATCCCATAAAAATCGTCGACAGTATTGCGGCCCTCGTGCGATGTCGTTGCATTTCGCTTCCGTTCTCCTCTCAGAGTGAAAATAAGAAGCTGCCAGCCGCTAAACATGCGGCGGGCAGCTTGATTCACTGTATGCTGTTAAGACAGTGAATTATGATCCTTATTGAGATGCACTGTTATTCAAATCTTTGATTTGTTGTACAGCTTTGTCCATTGCTGCTTTTGGATCCCCATTTTTATCCCAAATTTCTGGAAGGGCAGCATTTACTGGACTCCATACGTTACCCATTTCAGGGATAGAAGGCATCGGTTGGGAGTTCTTAGCTTGTTCTGCAAAAACGGACACATAAGGATCGCTAGAGATCTGTGGATCAAGAAGCGCCTCGTTGTTTGTAGGAACCGAACCAATCGTTTTGTTCAGTAACAGCTGAGCGTCTTTGCTTGAAGCAAAATTCGCATACAATTTAGCAGCATTCGGATATTGAGTAAACGAGTTAACTGCGAAAATTTTAATACCAGAGAATGTAATTGCTGTTTTGCCATTCACAGTAGGGATTGGAGCAATACCAAGGTTGTCACCAAGAGCTTCTTTGTATCCTCCAAGCTCCCATGGACCTGTGATATCCATAGCTACATCACCAGAGTTGAACAAGCTGCGTTTGATATCACTGTTGATATCACCACTCTTAATTGGCAATGCTTCCTTCAATTTCACAAATTCTTTAAGTCCTGCAATTGCGCCATCGTTAGCAAGACCGATATCATCTTTATCCGTACCATCCTTACCGAAGAGGTATCCGCCATCGGATGCGATAAACATGTAGTTGAAGTACACGTTTCCTACTTCCCACATAATTCCATATCTATTTTTCGATTTATCCGTGAATGTTTTGCTGAATGCAAGAACATCATCGAATGATTTAGGTGCTTCTTTAACAAGCGATTTATTGTAGAACAATGCATAAGTTTCTGCTGCTCTTGGGTAACCATACAATTCGCCTTCGTACGAAGATCCGATAATCGAAGCTTCAGTATTGTTAGCTTTTGTTTCTTCACCGAAAACATCGTTAGGAAGAACCAAGCTCGCGCTTGCCGCTTTACCTAAGTTATCGTGAGGGATAAGAATAACGTCTGCCGCTAATCCTGAAGGACCATCTTGAGTAAGCTTAGTTACTTGATCCGGGGGTGCCAATTCTTCAACCTTGACTGGAACGTTATATTTTGCTGTGAACTGTTTAGCAATCTCATCTGCAAAAGGTCTTTCTTCTTTACTTTCCCATACCACTAGAGTTGCGCCATCTTCAGGTACGATTTCATCTGTTACTGCTGCATCTGTGCTCTCTGGCGCTGCAGTCTCTGTAGTAGCGTTGTTAGTAGCTTTTGCTGCGTTGTTGCCCCCGTTATTCGTACTGTTGTTGTTCGAACCGCATGCTGTAACGGACAGAGCCATTGAGAAAGCTGCGGTGATAACCATCATTTTTTTCAATTTCATTACTTTAACCCCTCCCAATTTTTAAAAACGTAAGATGGAAAATAGTAGTGCTGCAATCTGCGCAAACGATTTCAGAAAGGCTAAAAAAAAAGTTCTTCTTTTAGCTTGCTCCTTCTGTATCTGCATTTCACAGGTAAGAAAGCGCTTCATCCATGAGTACATCATACAACAGTAACGATTGTTTTTAAAAACGTTTGCATATACTGTATTGGGTCATTTTCCATTAATTGATATACATTATAGGCATATATCTCCATTTTTCACATGATATCTTTTAATTAGTCGATAATTCATGTGTTTAATATTGGAATATCTATTTTATTTGCCCCTAATATGCCACATTTTCTCTATTTCAAGAGATTTCTCATAAATTAACGTTCACAATGCTCGTTTACTTTAGTGAAATTTAGTGCAATGGTTTGAACAAGAGTATTGAAAGCCCTTTTATTCCATGCTATAATCCAAAACGTTAAGAGGCTGTCCAGCATGAGCACAACATCTCTTGTCTGCCTCCTGTTCTATACAATTAAAAGGCAATGTTACTTATCAAAGGTACAACCTCGGGCAAGCTACGTCGCGGTGGCTGTGCCTCTTTGTTATGTGCTACTCTGCTACTGATTTAGTGCATGTTGCATAAAAAACTGTGCAACCAATAACAATAGCGACATTCTACATTCCACGCGCTCTGTGGAGTATCGTCCGGGAATAGTTTATGCTTTCGATGTGGTTTTGCCGAAGTGTTCGAGGAAGTAACGCTAACAAAACTTAGCCTATGCTTTCGATGCGGTTTTGCCGAAGTGTCCGAGGAAGTAGCGCTAACAAAACTTAGCCTATGCTTTCGATGTGGTTTTGCCGAAGTGTCCGAGGAAGTAACGCTAACAAAACTTTAGGAGGATTTATCATGTTACTGGAAGCAGTGTATCATCGTCCGCGGTTAAATTGGTCTTATGCCTATAATGAAAGTACGATTCACCTGCGTCTGCGCGCTAAAAAAGGGGATTTAACCGAAGTGTTCGCCTTTGCTGGAGATAAATACGCTTGGGATACCACAAAAGAACTAATTCCCATGACCCTCTTCACCTCCGATGCTATGTTTGACTATTGGGAATGTGCTTCAGTACCTCTCTACCGCCGCTTGAAATACGGCTTCTTACTTCAAAAAGATAACGAACGAATTTGGATGACCGAAAGTGACTTTCAAACGGTGCGGCCGGAAAACCCAAACAAGCTGTTCGAATTCCCCTTCATTAACCGCGTTGATGTATTCGCTCCGCCTGCCTGGGTAAAGGACGCTGTTTTTTATCAGATCTTCCCAGAACGCTTTGCAAATGGTGACCCGAGCCTTGATCCGGAAAATGTTCAGCCATGGGGCTCCGAACCAACACCAACCAATTTTTTTGGCGGCGACCTGCAAGGGGTTATTGATCATTTAGATCATCTTTACGAGCTTGGGATCACTGCTATTTATTTCACACCTATCTTTGATGCAACTACTAATCACAAATACGATACAGAAGACTATATGAAAGTCGATCCGCATTTTGGAGATATTGAGACTTTAAAAAAGCTCGTCGATAGCTGCCATAAACGTGGGATTCGTGTCCTGCTAGATGCCGTATTCAATCATTCTGGCAGAACCTTTGCCCCTTTTGTGGATGTTCAAGAAAAAGGAGAGGCTTCCGCCTTTAAAGATTGGTTCCATATTCGCAAGTTTCCACTTCAAATTGAAAACGGTGTCCCTACTTATGACACCTTTGCTTTTGAACCGCTAATGCCAAAGCTAAACACAGAACATCCTGAAGTTAAACAATACTTACTGAAAGTCGCAGAATACTGGATCAAAGAAGTTGGGATCGATGGCTGGCGTCTGGACGTTGCCAATGAAGTGGATCATGATTTCTGGCGGGAATTCCGCAAGGTGGTTAAACGTGCTAATCCTGAGGCTTACATATTGGGAGAAATCTGGCATGAATCTGCACCTTGGCTAGAAGGCGATAAATTTGATGCCGTTATGAACTATCCTTTCACTGACGCTGTCCTTGACTTCTTTGTGCATGGCACTCTTGATGCTGAAGAATTCGCCAATTCCATTGGTAAACAGTTATCGCGCTATCCGCTGCAGGCAAGTGAAGTTGCTTTTAATCTGCTGGACAGCCACGATACTCCACGACTGCTTACGCTGGCTGCTGGAGACAAAAACAAGATGCGATTAGCGGCACTGTTCCAATTCACCTTTATGGGCACTCCCTGCATCTATTACGGTGACGAGATCGGTATGGATGGTGAAGGTGACCCTGGATGCCGCAAATGCATGGAGTGGAACCCTGAAAAGCAGGATCGTGAGCTCTTCGAGTTCTATCGTCAGCTTATTCAAATACGCAACGATCACCCTGCTCTCCGCACAGGTACATTTACCTTCCTTGAGGCAGGACAACAAGGCAGCAAGCTAGCCTATGAGCGCCGACTGGATCTGCAGACAATTGTCGTACTAATCAACAGTGAAGAGACCGCTCAGACCTTCCGTATTGACGTAGACGAGCGGGATTGGGAGAACTTGTTTACAGGCGAAACACTGCGCACAGAACGCAGCAAGCTGATCGTGAAGATGCCAGCCTATGGATTCACTATCCTAAAGGCAATCATCTAAAAGGTTTCTTTCCACTGCTCAGTCATACAGGTATAACAAAACAGGGTATCTCGCAAGCGATAATCGCTTCGGGATACCCTGTTTTCTTTTGGAGAATACTAAAGTGCTAACCGCTGCTCAAACTAAGGTGTGCCAGAATTCAGCACACCAAAGTCCAGCCTACTTGCTCAGCAGCGTATAAATAACCTGTGCGCTTTCTGCGCGGGTCATCCATGCTTTTGGAGCGAACCGATTGTTCTCTCGGCCTTGCAGGAGTCCTAAGTCTGCTGCAGTCTTCACATAAGCTTCCGCCCACTTGCTAATACTTGAAGCGTCAGTAAATGCCGTAGAGGCTGCTACAGGTTCAAGCTTCTTACCAGACTTCACTTCAAGTGCGCGGATCGCCATAACAGCCATTTCCTCACGGGTAATTGATGCATTCGGCGCAAAAATATTATTACTCCGTCCACTAACAATACCCAGCTTAGTAGCTGCAGCTACATATGAGGCATACCATGCATCTGACCTGATGTCAGTAAACAGGACCTGCCCTTCCGCTTTTAAGCCAAGTGCACGTACTAGTAGTGCTGTAAATTCCGCACGGCTAACATTACTTTTCGGATCAAACTCAGAGGTAGTAACCCCTGACACAATTTGTTTGGCGGCAAGTGATTGAATCGCCTTAAATGCCCAATAGGTTGCAGGAACATCTTTGAACGACTTATCGATTTCAAGCACAGCATACTTACTGAAGTGTGTGACTTGTGCCGTGATCACCTCTCCATTCAGCTGTCCTCCCACGTACTCTAACCCGCCATTATCACTTAAATAATAGATTCCGATTAAGTCTTTGTTGAATTGCCCTTTAATCTTAAATGAGATCGTAATCGGCTCATCGAACTGCTTAATTACAATCCGAGTACCGTCTTTCATCAGCACGCTAAGTCTGAATTCAAATACATCGGAAAGAGAGCTAACATGAGCACTATCATTGTTTAAACCGTCTACTATGGCTTTCGCAGCAGACTGCGCCAGTGGCTTCAGTTCAAGCAAGATTTGGGCACCTACCCCATCAATACCTGAAGCTAAACTTGGCATTGTACTTAAAAGCTGGCTAGGGATAGTAACTAACAGATCTCCCATTTTAAACACAAGATCATCAGTTCCTAGTATTTGTGCAGCTTGTAAAGGTAAGCGTACCGCTGTCTTACCAGCAGCAACATCAATTTGCACCTTGCCTTCTTTACCATTCTTCAAGCTATCCTCATTCACAACCTGAGTATCCGCTGGCGGTGTAGGGCTAGGGTTAACAACAACTCCAGAGGTTGGTGCCGCTGTAGCTTCTGGCGTTGGTGTCACCTCAGGCGAAGGTGTTACTTCTGGTGTCGACGTTGGTGTCGGTGTTGGCGTCGGTGTTGGCGTCGACGTTGGTGTCGGCGTTGGCGTCGATGTTGGTGTCGGCGTTGGCGTCGATGTTGGTGTCGGCGTTGGCGTCGATGTTGGTGTCGGCGTTGGCGTTGGTGTCGGTGTTGGTGTTGGTGTCGGCGTTGATGTTGGTGTCGACGTTGGTGTTGGTGTCGACGTTGGCGTTGGTGTCGGTATAACATCCGATACCTCAGCCAAAATAACCGTACCTCCATCATCTCTACCTGGCAGATCAATATTTACCTTTTGATCCTCGGAAACCATGTATGTTTTACCGCTGTATTCATCGGTTACCGATGAATTAGCAGCAAACGGTACTGGAATCGTTACAGAACTCTCACTAGTTTTAGTATTGATTACCGTCACTACGTTCTCATCTTCATAAGATTTGTTGAAAGCCAAATAACCTGAATCATCTGAACCTGCGAGCTTCGTGCGCGCACCTTTGGAATACACTTTGGAGTACTTCGCACGGATATTCAACAGCTTTTGATAATGGTCATGTAGTGGCTTCTCTGCCGTTAATTGATCCCAAGGCATATCCTTACGGTTCTCACTGAATTGACCTTCAGACATATTTCCAGCATTGCTGCCTGAATTACCCAGTTCTTCTCCGTAGTATATTACCGGCTGTCCTTTGGCGGTAATTTGCAGAGCTGCAGCAATCTTCAGCTTGCCTTTATCGCCTCCCACATAATCAGACAAGAAACCATTCTCATCGTGACTGCTCAGGAATTGAGCCATCATCTTCGTATTGTCGATCTTCAATTCACGTTCCTGCAGATAAGCATCCACACTGTTTACCTTACCATTTGCAAAATCTCTGGCTGCATCTTTAAATCCAAAATCAAGCAGCCCATCCATCTGGCTAGTTTCGAGCATTCCACCATTGTTATCAATGGTTCCACCGAAGTATTCGCCGGTCATTTTGAAGTTTGGATCCATCGCTGTCAGTGCATTTTTAAAGGCTTTCCAAGTCGTATCGTCCACGTGTTTGACCGTATCCACACGGAAATAATCAATCGTGTCTCCACGTTCCGTACGTGCGTTGTCTAACCAGCCTGTTTGCCAAGCGATAATTTTTTCACGAACGGCTGGATCTTCCGTTTTGAAATCTGGCAGGAAAGCAAGTTCGCCCTTAATTGGATCTGTATCTGCGGATACACCATCCGTGCGCAGCATCCCTTCGAAACGTGCTTTATCCTCAGCTGTAATTGTCGGATAGGTATCCTCAGCTTTCAGACCGTAACCCGTATGATTGAGTACAACGTCAACCATGATCTTGATCCCTTTGTCATGCGCCTTTTCGATCAGCTCCTTGAAGGTGGCCATATCGCCAAGATGCTCGTCGAGCTTGGTAAAATCTTTTGCCCAATACCCATGGTATCCATATTGTTCGCTGCCAAAGTCAACGCCTTTGTTAAAATCAATATTATCTACGATTGGCGTGATCCATAACGTGTTAATTCCTAGCTCTTGCAAATAATCGAGATTGTCGATCATCCCCCGGAAATCTCCACCATGATAAGCTTCCAGATGATCTTTATTCACATTCTCATTATTCGTTGGGTCACCGTCTTTAAATCGGTCTGTAAGCGCGAAATAAATTCGAGCCTCATCCCAATCAAAATCCAGCTTATCCCCTGTATAGGTTCTTGCTTTTACCTCAAGTGTAGCCTTTTCCTTATGTGCATTGCCGTATTGGTCTACGAGCGTAATCGGAATATCCTTGATGCCCGCTGACACCGTGTCTTCCACAGCAACCGTTTGTTTCAAGAGTTCCGTATCCAGCTTAACTTTGCTAGGGCCCCCAAGATTAGTTAAATCCATATATGCTTCAGAGTAAGTTACTTCTTCCGAAGAGGAAGCGTGGATGGTTACAACAGCATTCTGATTGGATGTGACTGCCTCTGGACTTACGGATGTCGCAATCTTAACGACAGGTTGATGATAATCAATAACAGATTCATCATTCACCGTATTCTTTGGATCTGTAATTTCGGTAGTGACGCCGTCTTTAGTAATCAAGAAAGTATATTTATACATACCTTCTTTTAAATCAGCCAGTGTGTAAGTGAACCACTCGTTAGCCGGATCATAGATCATTGGATACGAAGTGCCGTTCACTTTTACTTTAGCAGCTGTTATTGCGTCCATATTTCCATTACGGAACAAAGCGTCGTCGCGGTATCTGAAAGTAATCGTTCCATCTTTTAAAATAGGGCCGCTAATACTTGGTTTGATATCAAGCTCTTTAACCATACTGGTTACATACACCTTAGTGAACGGTTCACCAGGGGTCAACGGAATAACACGATCGTCTGGGTAGTCTAGTTTCCCCGTGTTCCAATCCGTACCTTTGCGCAGGACAAATCCAACGCTTGTTGCATTCTCCGCAACCTCAATCAGAACGCTCGCTGTGCCATTCTTAAAGGTTGTGAAATCAATCTGGTCATTTTTAGCTCCAGTGTTCCACACCCAGATATTCCAATCCTTATAGTCCTTATCGCTACGGGTATAAGTGAATTGAACATATCGTTTGTCAGTAACTTTAACGGTGACGGTTGTAGAAATACCCTCATAAGAGATAGTAAGGGTTGCCGTTCCTAGCCCAACCGCTTTGACTAGACCTTTATCAGTTACTGTAGCTACTTCAGGTTTATTAGAGAGGTAAGTAGCCTTCGTAGTAACATTACTTCTGCTATTGTCATCATATTTCGCAAAAACAGCGGTTTGATGCGTATTTCCTGCTGCCAGCGTGTAGCTTGCACTATCTGTTTCCAAAGAGTTCAGCGTAACTGGTGCAGCTTCCTTTTGAATAATCACGGCCGTCAAAGGCTCTAGTGTAATTGAATTTGCTGTCAAAATAAAACCTGACTGCTGTGCAGCCGGTATCGCTGTAACACCAGCTTCATCGTTGTCCACAAGCACCTGACCGCCCGTCAAATCCTCAGATAAGGTCAGCTTTCTAGTTGTGCTGTCACCATTCATGAAGACATAATAGATACCAGTGCCATCTGTTGCTTTGTTGGAATAGCCGATGACAAGATCGTTATCCTTCATTTCTGGAGCAGGGATCAGGTTAATGTTAGAGTCAACCAAATCCTTATCGCCCAATCGGAAGGCATCCGTTGATTTTCTCAGCTCCATCAGACCCGACGTATATTTTCTTGTCGTGTTCTGTACTGGGAACTTAGATTCATCTGTTGCTTTGGTCCAATCAAACATGTTAACTGCATCCGATGAATCGTAAGAATCATGAATGAAATAGCCGAACGATTGGTTGTTATTGTCGAACATCTCTGTGAATTTATCCTCAGGAATCGTTGTGCCCTTCCACTGCTTAGTCCGCCCATATTCCTGACCGGCATGGATAAAGGCTGTACCTTGAGAAGTTAATACGAGCATATTTCCTAATCTGATCCGCTGCTGAATTTCAAGCTCATTCTCAGCGATATCCGGATCCTTCTTGATCGATTGTGCTATGACATCATGAAGTGTCAGATTATCATGAGCTTCGATATATGGGACGATATCACCCGGATCATCTGCTGGTGTATTCGAAGGTTGAGCTTTGATATTGTCCAGGATTGTAGCGATCGGACGTGCTCCACCTGTAATAAATCTAGGCTGACCTTCGGAACCATAACCAGACTTCAATTCATTACGGAATTCATCTGAGAAAACACCGACACTATCCGTTTTGTCCATCCAATCCTGATCTGCACCTTGCCCAGCGAGAGAAGGATCAGCCGCGGCGCCGCCGAATGTTCTCCAGCCTTCACCAATAAAGAGTGCCTTCGGATTCACTGCTGCTGCGGCATCATAAGCATGCTGAACAGCATCAGCTGTCGCATCGCCCATCATATCCCAGCGCATTCCATCAATCTTGTACTCTTCAAACCAGTATTTTACCGAATCAACCATCAGCTTCTCAGCCATTTTATGGTTGGTGGCTAAATTGTTGCCGAACCCCCCGATAAAGTTACCGTTTGCATCTTGGAAGGCATAGTAATTAGGTACGATGTCGTTTAAAAATTCTTTTTTAGCCATATGAGTATACACTACGTCCAGAATGACACCCATTCCAGCTTCATGCACGGCATCAATCAAACCTTTTAATTCTTTAATCCGCTCTTCTGGATCGGCAGGGTTCTGTGAATAGGCCCCGTCCGGTGAAAAATAGCTGTGAGGATCATAACCCCAGTTGTATTCATTGTTTTTTGCGGAATAATCCGGCTCTCTAGTCCCCATCTTCGTCTCATCCCCGTAATACCAAGCCATCACAGGAAGCAACTGAACATGCGTTACACCAAGAGATTTAATATAATCAAGTTTCTTTTCAAAAGCGCTATAAGAACCCCATCTTTCCCCACTCAGACTATCCTCGATCGATACATCCGATGTAAAATCTCTCACGTGGACTTCGTAGATGATGGCGTCCTCACGTTTTTCGTAGCCTTTTATATCAGCATACCCAAAGGTATCTGGGTTCGTGTGGCTTAAATCAACAATAGCCGCTTTGCCCACTGTATCCCCGCCAGCACCAGCAGCACCTGTGGTATCCACAGTAAATACCGCCATTGATTTAGCATAAGGATCAAGAACCTTATGGGTTACACCGTCATTCGTTACTTCGTATTGATAAAAGAAGCCCCTTACATCTGTTGCCGTTGTGCCTGTCAAATCAGCTGGCTTCAGCTGGACTGACCAAACCCCTTGCTCGCCGAGCGTTAAAGCAACACTGCCCACTTGCACGTTAGAGTCATTCTTATCGTAAAGATTTACAACGACCGAGCTTGCTTTAGGTGCCCATAATTTCAATGTGGCTGTTTTGTCAGCATTATACGTAGCTCCAAGATCGTCTCCTGTATAATTGTACATTTCATCAAGCATTCTCCAGCCACTTGCGGCTGAGACCGTTTTACCTGAATAGGTAACGCTAAGCGGAACTTTTTCCAGATCAAATGCTTCTGTATCCACTTCGATTGAAGTTTTGCTTGTAAGGGTTACAGCAGTAATCGGGATTGCAGCACCCTCTTTATCCTTAACTGTAATTGCTGTCTTTAAGGCTGCTGGATCCAAACCGTCAGTCAGTGTGAAGCCGAGAAGGATTTTGCTCGTCGACAGCACCTCTGCGGATACTAAGCCAATAGGTGTCTCACCAAACGGAGAAACATAAACATTGTTGTCTCCTTCTTTAACCCATAGCTGATTGTATCGATCCAGCAGGCTAAAGGTTTTATTGTCACCGTCCTTATCACCGTTCGAAGGTTTCATCACAATAAAGCCGATTTTCTTCGCATTCTCAATAAGCGGAACATCAACATATGCACCATAACGATCTGTTTGATCTGCTACAAAAGGAGTAGCTCCAGACGGCCAATTTTCGGATGGGGCTACGACGTCATCCCACAGCCACAGTCCATATTGATCATGATTTGTATCAGCTCTGGTATAGTGAATTCGCACTGTATTAGGAGCAAGTGTAACTGGTTCATACGGTGTTACATCATTTGAACCTTGCTTGATCCAAATTTCATTCGCCTCAGGCGTGTTGATAGTAAAGAGCTTATCGCCTTCATCCTTGGCCTGAGTGACTCGGTTTACCACAAGGAACGAAATTTTCTTAGCTCCATCCTTCACTGGCACGTCAACATAAGCACCATAAGAATCGATTTGCCCTTCAGGAAATGGAGTTGCACCTGTAGGCCAATTTGCGGAAGGGGATTGAACATCATCCCATGTCCATAATCCCTGATTTTCATAGTCACCAGCTGTCCGATTGTAGTGAATACGGATGTGTCCAGCCGGAACAGGAGTAACCTCAACAGGTTCAGAAGGAATTTTATATTCTGCTGTCACACTGCCATCCAGTGGATTAAATTTAAAGGTAACCGGCAGATCTGAAGGAAGACTCAGATTATTAGCAGTTTCGGGATACAATTGATCCCCGGCTTCACCGTCTCCTGGAACAGAAACTTGGTAGGTGTAATCTCCCTTAGGAAGGGTAGCCACCGTACTGTAAACATCATCAAAATCAGGATCAGATAATACGGTAAGTGCTTCTGCCGGCAGGTTTCCTGTCAATCTTGGTAGTTTAGCGGAAGCAATCGGTGTGTAATACGTGGAATCAGCTATTTTATGAGTTAAGTCATTATAATAAAAGGTTACGGCAGTCTCTGTTTCTAGCTTGATATGGATATTCTCCCCATCATTTGTTCCCTGAGGATTGGTGTAACTTGTGAATCCATAGTTCTCATCCCATAAATCATTAAGAGTAACCTTGTAGTTATATTCTCCTGCCGGCAGAGTGCCTGTAAAAGAATATAGGCCATTATCTGAATAGGTCATTTGGGTAACTACTGATGTCTCATCCCAATCCTTACCCGGCGTTTCCGCACCTGTCGATGTAAATTTAGACTGCAGATCCCCAACCAATACAACCTTCGTCGTTGCTGCTGTAACATTAACAGGATGTAGTCCAAGACCAGAGAACACGAGAGCAATAATCATAAAGATCGCAAATGCCCTCTTCCCCCATAAAGTTATTTTCATTTTTGCAAAACCTCCCATAATTATGAATTCCCTTTTTGCAAGCGGATACATGATTTCACAAACCCCACCAATTTATGAGATTATAAATCATGCGTATTCCTTCTGAAGGTGAAGAAGGTCTATATGTAGGGCTCGTCAAGCCAATTCAACGCTGTCACCATCCTTTTATCAAAGTAAAAGCTTGATACATCAAGTCGAAATTAGTGCAATCGTTTGCAAAAAGCTATGCACAAACACTAGTCCATAAAACCCATTCGTTTGTGCAACTGGTTCAACCTAAAAACACCCAATGAAAACGCTTGCTGTATTTTGATTTACATACTAATGCCGAATTTGCGGTATTGTCAACCAGTATTTTCTAAAATAAAAGCTCAATTTAAATCCGCAATAAAAACGAAACTTGTTCTTCCCTTCCTTTCAGCTAAGTTCTTGCATCATTTAAGCCATACGTTTGCATTCAGCGAATACTCTTTTCGCAAAATCCAGACCGCATTTATACATATTAAGATCAAAATTCCCGAATCATTCATACTTTTTTGGTGAAAAGCAACAATATTACATTGAAATTTCTTGTGTTCCTTCCAAAAGTAGCAATTTCCCCCTTTTGAATGACTTTATCTATTTACAATTTAGAACTCTTAGATTAATATTACTGTGTAAAGCAAACGGTTCCATAAGGAGGTTTCAATGACAGTTACCATTAAGGATGTGGCCAAGAAAGCGGGAGTATCTCCCTCCACGGTATCCCGGGTATTGTCCAACCATCCCAGAATCAGCCTGGAAACTTCCCGCAAAGTTAAAGCTATTATGGAGGATATGGGCTATACCCCTAACATGATGGCTAAGAGCTTGGTGTCGAAAACTACTAACAGCATCTGCTTCAGTCTTCCTAAACCTGCTGAAGAGCTGTTCTCTAATCTATTTTTTATGGAATTAATTCGCGGGATCGTTACACAAGCCAGCCGTTCCGGTTACGATGTGTTAATAAGCTCCGGAGCGAACGAGAAAGAAGAACTGGAAGCCGTTTCACGACTTCTGAAGGGTCGCCGTGTTGACGGCGTTATTCTGCTTTACTCTCGTACGGATGATGCCGTTATTGATTTTCTAGAGAGCAACGATTATCCATTCGTGCTTGTTGGCCGAAGTGATAAATATGAGAATATTTTATCAGTCGATAATGATAATGTGATGGCAGCGTACGATGCTACGAACCACCTCATTTCCATGGGGCATAAACGTATTGGCTTCGTAAGTGGACCACCTAATCTAATCGTTTCTCGTGACCGTCTCGCCGGATATCGTAAAGCATTGCAGAATAGCGGTTTAGAAATGCGGGATGAATGGATTGTAGAAGGTGAATTTCTACAGGATAGCGGCTATAGAGCGATGTCCTTTTTCATGAATTTGCCGAATCGCCCCACTGCGCTGGTAGCGGTGGATGACATGGTATCGTTCGGAATTTTGCGCGGGTTGAATGAACTGAAATACAAGGTTCCAGACGATCTCGCCATTGTAAGCTTTAACAATATTCCATTATCTGAATTATCTAGTCCTCCGATCAGCAGTATTGATATAGGAATTTATCATCTTGGCTACACCGCATCACAAGTACTTATCCAAAATATCAAGAGTCCGGATAACGGTTCAGGTCATACCAACCGATTTGTCATTCCCCATCGTCTGATCGTGAGAGAGTCATCCATGCACTCTCTGGCAAAGCATAAAACCGAATGAATAAGTGAAGCGTTTAACCGCTTCATTTATTTTTTGAAAATCTGTACAAACGTTTGCGCTAAATCATACAATACTTATTGATCCAGTTCTTTATGGGTGATTTCTAGGATCTTAGGTTAGGATAAACTTACACATCTTAATCAAAGTTTAAACGGTTTAATAAGATTCTAATACGGCATCCGCTGGATCACGACGCTGTCAAAACTTTTAGGAGGTACTACAATGTCGGAAATTAAAGCCTGCTTGTTCGACTTGGACGGAGTAATCGTCGATACAGCAAAATACCATTATATTGCTTGGAAAGAGCTTGCAGATGGACTGGGGTTTCTATTCACAGAACAAGATAACGAACGCCTTAAGGGAGTCAGCAGAACGGCTTCACTAAATATTTTGCTGGAAATCGGCGGACTAACGATTGACGAAGAAGAGAAAGCTAAGCTTGCGGAACAGAAAAATAATCGTTATGTCGAATATATTGCGAAAATGGACAGTTCTGAGATTCTGCCAGGTGCGCTTGATTTCCTAAAAGAGTGCCGTGCGAATGGCATCAAAGTTGCTCTCGGTTCTGCCAGCAAAAACGCTATGACGATCTTGAATAATACCGGATTAACCCCTTACTTTGATGCAATCATCGACGGCACACACACTAGTGCTGCTAAACCAGATCCGGAAGTGTTCCTATTAGGAGCCAAAGCACTGGATGCCGCACCTGAACATTGTGTAGTCTTCGAAGATGCAGAAGCGGGAATTGAGGCCGCTACCCGGGCCGGTATGTTCAGTGTTGGCATTGGTTCGCCGGAAACCCTGAGTGCAGCGAATATTGTTGTCCCATCGCTTGCTCATATGAGTGTGTCCCTGCTCAAAGAATCTTTTGCATAAGTTTATTGAACATAATTAACTCAAATAGTACTGATTTGAGTTGTTGTGGACATTCCAACCAAAGATTAAATGAACTAATAATTAATCGTTAGCCTTCTGGTGATGAAGTGACGGAGAGGAATTTTGGAACTATAGAAGCATAACGTTCGCCTTTATAATCAGATTTCATCCGCAAAATGTGATCGAAAGTCCAAAGATTCATCGCAGTCACTTTTATATCACCGAAAGTTTAACAAGGGATTTGTTCATTTTATATATCCCCCTAACATATTTAAAGGAGCGGTTATCGTGAAACAATATTTAACAATTGATGAATGGTCCATTATTGAGGAATCCTTTGATCCACAGACGCAAGAAATTTCTGAAAGCGTATTTAGTCTTGGTAACGGATTTATGGGTGGCCGGGCCAATTTCGAAGAGCAATATAGCGGTAACAGCCTGCAAGGCAGCTACATGGCTGGCGTCTACTACCCTGACAAAACACGTGTCGGCTGGTGGAAAAACGGCTATCCTGAATATTTTGCCAAAGTACTTAACAGCACGAACTGGATCGGTATTAACATTGAAATCGAGGGTACACCCCTTGATCTGGCAAAGTGCACCGTTTCCGAATTCCGCCGGGTACTTAATATGAAAGAAGGAACGCTCTCCCGTAGCTTCACTGCCACACTCGAAGATGGTAAGGAAGTTAAAGTAGAAAGTATCCGGTTCGTAAGCATGACTCGTCAAGAAATCGGCGCGATTCGCTATTCCATCATTCCTGTCAATTTCTCAGGCAAGATTACGATTACTCCTTATCTTGATGGTGATGTGAAGAACAAGGATTCCAACTATGACGAGAAATTCTGGAATGAAGTTGAGAAACAAGCGGGACCTGATCATGGACATCTCACCCTAAAGACTAAGAAACTCGACTTCCATGTCACCTCTGCTATGGCTTTTGATATCCTTGTCAATGGTGAAAAGGTAACTGCCGAAGCAGAAGTCATCGAACAAGAGAAATATGTAGCCAGCAAACTGGACGTAACCGCACAAGCGGGCAATCAAATCGTCATTTATAAATATGTAGCCAATGTTACTTCTCGGAATCACGGTCTGGGACAATTGATCGACGCCGCCCAAACTGCTCTGCAAGCTGCTAAGGAAGCTGGGTTCGTAACCCTTTTGACTGAACAAATTGAAGCTTGGAGAGAAAAATGGAAAGAAAGCGACATCATTATTGAAGGTGACGTTTCGGCTCAGCAAGCGATTCGCTTTAATATTTTCCAACTCAATCAAACCTATAATGGTGAAGATGACCGCCTGAACATTGGGCCTAAAGGCTTTACCGGTGAAAAATACGGCGGCAGCACCTACTGGGATACAGAGGCGTATTGCGTTCCCTTCTATCTCAGTACGGCGGACTCCTCCATTGCCCGCAATTTGTTGATCTACCGTTACAAGCACTTAGAGAAAGCTAAAGAAAATGCCCGTAAGCTTGGATTCAAAAAAGGTGCGCTGTACCCAATGGTTACTATGAACGGTGAAGAATGCCACAACGAGTGGGAAATTACATTTGAAGAAATTCACCGGAACGGTGCCATTGCCTACGCCATTTACAACTATGTGAACTACACCGGAGACAAAGCTTATCTGGGACAATATGGCCTAGAGGTTCTCGTGGAAATCTCCCGCTTCTGGGAAGAACGTGTTCACTACGCATCACGCAAAGACAAATACGTAATGCTCGGCGTAACGGGCCCGAATGAATACGAGAATAACGTTAATAATAACTGGTATACAAACCGTATGGCTTCGTGGACTATGGAATACACCATGGAAGCACTGGCATACTTGCAAGAGAATGAGCCTGCTCGTTATGCAGAGCTAGTTGACAAACTAGGGCTGCAAGAGAGCGAAACTACAAAATGGAAAGACATCATTGCTAAGATGTATTATCCTGCGGATGAAGAGCTGGGTATCTTCTTACAACAAGATGGCTTCCTGGACAAAGAGATCATTCAAGTCAAAGATCTGGAACGTGAGCATCTGCCACTTAACCAAAAATGGTCATGGGACCGTATCCTGCGTTCTTGCTTCATTAAACAAGCAGACGTTCTGCAGGGATTATATTTCCTGGGTGACCGTTACGATCTGGATACAAAAAAACGCAACTTCGACTTTTATGAACCGATCACTGTTCATGAGTCCTCCCTTTCCCCTTGTATCCACTCCATTCTAGCCAGTGAGCTGGGATATAAGGATAAGGCCTATGAAATGTACTTGCGTACTTCAAGACTGGATCTTGATAACTATAACAATGATACAGAAGACGGGTTGCACAGCACTAGCATGGCTGGTACTTGGATGTCGATTGTACATGGTTTCGGCGGACTCCGCGTACATGACGGCAGACTGACACTGAGCCCATCTAACCCAGGTCACTGGACTGCTTACTCTTTTAAAATTATGTTCCGCGGCTCCCGTCTGAAAGTAAGCGTTACGGATGCACAAGTTACTGTTACGAATGAAACTGATATCCCTGCTTCTATTACTATCTACGACAAAGAATATACCGTAAACGGACTAAGCAGCATCACTGCTGATAGCAATTCCGTCACAGTATAAAACTTACACCCAAGAGACCCTTGAAGCTTAAAGCTTTTGGGGTCTCTTTATTTTTTAGGAAGCTAACTTATAAAAGGAGTGATTATGAATGAACAGAACCTTTTGGAAAGAAGCCGTTGTCTACCAAATCTATCCCCGCAGCTTTCAAGATAGCAATGGTGACGGGATTGGAGATCTGCAAGGAATCATTTCACGTCTGGATTATTTGCAAAAGCTAGGTGTCGACGTAGTTTGGCTGTCACCTGTCTATAAATCGCCAAATGACGATAACGGTTATGACATCAGCGATTATCAAGATATTATGGATGAGTTCGGCACATTGCAGGATTGGGAAGAATTACTGACTGGATTGCACGCCCGTGGCATAAAACTGATGATGGACCTTGTAATCAATCATTCCTCAGATGAGCATCCTTGGTTCGTAGAATCCCGTTCTTCAAAAGATAATCCATATCGTGATTACTACATTTGGCGTCCGGGTGGACCAGATGGTGAGCGCCCCAACAATTGGAGTTCTGTATTCAGCGGCCCGGCTTGGGAACTGGATGAAACTACTGGTGAATACTATCTGCATCTGTTCTCGCGCAAGCAACCGGATCTCAACTGGGAGAATCCGAAGCTGCGTGAGGAGTTATACAAGATGATCACCTTCTGGCTCGACAAGGGTGTGGATGGTCTACGAATGGATGTAATCAATATGATTTCCAAAGTGGAAGGTCTCCCTTCCTCCCATAGAGACGGCCTCGCTCCCGGGGAACTTGCCTGGGGTGGCGAATATTATATGAATGGACCACGTGTTCATGAGTTTTTACATGAAATGAATGACAAAGTGTTATCCAACTATAACATTATGACTGTCGGTGAAACTCCTGGCGCTACAGTTGAAGATGCCATCCTTTACACGGACGAGGAACGCAAAGAGCTGCAAATGGTATTCCAGTTCGAGCATATGGATGTGGACTCGGGTCCTGACGGCAAATGGGACGTAGCCCCGTGGACGTTGTCGAAGCTGCGCGATATTCTTCATAAATGGCAAGTGGGTCTGGCGGATAAGGGTTGGAATAGTCTTTATCTTAACAATCATGACCAGCCACGTATGGTCTCAAGATTCGGGGATGACGGTAAGTATCGCGTGATCTCTGCCAAAATGCTCGCTACCTTACTGCACACGCTGAAAGGGACGCCCTATATTTATCAAGGCGAAGAAATCGGGATGACCAATGTAAAGTTCACAGCCATTGAACATTATAAAGACATAGAAATCCTCAATATGTATCGCGAAAAGGTTACCGAAGGCGGCGCTGATCCTAACAGCGTTCTAAACGCTATTCATATCAAAGGCCGTGATAATGCGCGCACTCCGATGCAATGGGATGATTCTGCGAATGCCGGCTTTACTGAAGGGGAGCCGTGGCTCAAAGTTAATCCGAACTACAAGGAAATTAACGTGGAGCAGGCGCTGGCTGATTCGGATTCTATCTTTTATTATTACCAAAGGCTGCTTGCTTTGCGCAAAAAAAATCCGATCATGGCTTATGGCGAATACAAGCTACTTTTGCCAGAGCATGAGGACATATATGCCTATACGCGTACTCTGGATGACGAGAAGTGGCTGGTGCTGCTCAATTTCAATGAGGTTCCACAGACTGTTGATCTTTCCGCAGAGCTAAGTAAGGCTACGGAACTTATTATTGGAAATTACCCTGATGATGCACCCACACGGGAATTATTACGACCTTATGAAGCAAGAGTGTATCGATTGAAAGACTAACTTTGTCTATCTTCCTGAGTTATACTATTTAGGATGATTTTTTATGAGATTATCCTTCTGCCTGCTACCTGTCATTAGAGAGCACGGAATAACAGGATTTTGCAAATGCAGCCTGATAGTATGAACTTAAAGGGAGATGACGGACTTGGAATGGCTTATCCGCATGAAAGAAGCTTTAGATTATATGGAGAGCAAGATGGAGGAATCTGTGACGATTGAAGAAATCGCCAAGGTTGCTTACTCCTCCCCCTTTCATTTCCAGCGCATGTTCAATATGCTTACCGGAGTATCTATTAAAGACTATATCCGTAAGCGCAGATTAACTCTGGCTGCACAGGAGCTTGCTATTTCTAAAGTTAAAGTGCTGGATGTTGCACTGAAATACGGATATGACTCGCCCGAGTCGTTTGCCAAAGCATTCCGCAAGGCACATGGAATTACTCCTTCTGCTGCGCGGGAGTCAGGGGTACAGCTCAAGGCTTTCCCTAGACTCTCCTTCCATCTATCACTGAAGGGAGATAAAGAAATGGACTACAGAATTGAGAAAAGAGACGCCTTTAATGTTATCGGACTAGTAGAGGAAATGACAACGAAAGATGGGGAGAATCTGCGCCGCATCCCTCAGTTGTGGATAGAAGCTAATGAAAATGGTACGTCGGATAAGCTGATTGAGCTCGGTGGAGATAAGGATTTATTAGGCATCTGCTCTGACATGAACCATGATAAAGAAACCTTCTCCTATTGGATCGCTGTCGAAGCTACTCCAGAGACTGATGCACAGGGCTTTGCTTCTACAACAATCCCAGCTGCAAGTTGGGCTGTGTTCACCTCAGTAGGGCCGATGCCTGATGCTATCCAGCAGGTATGGGCACGCATTTTCCAGGAGTGGTTCCCTTCCACAGGCTACGAGCATACAGGCGGGCCTGAGTTTGAGCTATATCTTCCGGGGAGACCAGACGCAGAGGACTATCGCTGTGAGATATGGATCCCTGTTACGAAAAAAGAATAGAACTAGAAAGACTATCGAAACCTCGATAGTCTTTTTTCTTGTGATTGCCTACTATTTCATTTTGAGAATTGGCATAGTCTTGGTATAATAAATAGATTATATAGTTCTATAATGATTATTGATTATTGTCATCCGAATTATCGGTGAAGGAGAATTTCATGTCTACTGTAAAAATATTTTCAGACAGCACTTCCGATTTACCTCAAAACTGGAAGGATACTTATGACATCGGCATCGTTCCTCTTTATGTAGTATTTGAAGAAGGTACCTACAAAGATGGTGAAGATATTACACCCGAGGAAGTGTATCGCCGTGTAGCCGCTAGTGGAGTATTGCCGAAAACGGCAGCACCTTCGCCAGCAGATTTCATTGCTGCATTTCAACCCGTGATTAGTAGCGGACAAGATATTGTATATATCAGTCTCTCCTCCTCACTATCCTCTACATATCAGAATGCACTTTTGGCTGCCGGGGAATTTCCTGAGGGACGCGTACAGGTCATAGATTCGCAAACCTTGTGCGGAGGCATTGCCCTCCTTGTTATGAAGGCTGTCAGAGCTGCTGAAAAAGGCCACACTGCCGTAGAGATTGCAGCCATGCTGGAGCACAGCCGCAACCTTGTGGAAACTGAATTCGTTGTGGATACGCTAGATTACTTATATATGGGTGGACGCTGTTCAGGCATGCAGAACTTCATCGGTAGTCTACTCAAAATCCGTCCTGTTCTTAGACTGGTAGATGGAAGCATCATACCTACTAGCAAAATCCGTGGCAAAAAGGAAAAAGCTGTGGAACAAATGCTCCAGAACGCTTTGGTTCACATCGATCGAATGGATAAAGAGTTGCTCATCGTTGTCCATACCTTGGCGGAAGAAGATGCACTCTATCTGGAGTCAGCACTACGAGAGAAAACTCAAGTTAATGAAATAGCAATTCTCCATGCTGGTTGTGTAATTGGCAGCCATTGTGGGCCGCATACTGTAGGTCTCATGTATATGCTTCAGGACTAATAACACACAAATCTCCGGCCATTGCTTCTTAAGCAAATGGACCGGAGATTTGTGTGTAACCCCCCTAGTTTGAAGTTACTTCCAGCTCTATATCTTCTGCTCTGCAAGGCAGCATAAAACGAAACGTAGAACCTTGATTCTCTTCACTTTCTACAAAGATCGTCCCACCCATCAGCTCAACGAGCTGCTTGCAAATCGCCAGTCCCAAACCTGTGCCTCCATATTTACGGTTTATGGACGGATGCAGCTGTGAGAAAGATTGAAACAACAGATTGAGTTTGTTACCGGCAATTCCTACACCTGTATCCCGCACTGAAAATTCCAACAAAAATTCTTGTTCATCAGATAGTGGAATGTTCTTCACCGATAGGGTCACGCTCCCACGTTCAGTGAATTTCAGCGCATTGCCAACCAGATTCACAACAATCTGTCGCAACCGGATCGGATCAGCAATGATTATGGTTGGAACGCTAGTATCCATCCACCACCGTAATGCCAGCTTCTTCTCTTCCGCTTTCGGTGCAAATAAATCTATGACGTCTGAGATCATCTCGCGGAGATCAAACTTCTCGGATTGCAGTGACATTTTACCTGCTTCCATCTTGCTGAAATCAAGAATGTCATTCAAGATCTGTAATAACGTATAACTACTGCTGCGTAAAATCTCGGCATAACCTCGCTGCTCTTCTCCAAGCTCAGTATCCAACAAAAGATCAGCCATTCCGATCATCCCGTTCATCGGCGTCCGAATTTCATGGCTCATCATCATTAAGAAATCAGATTTGGCTTGCGCTGCCTGCTCTGCTGATTCTTTGGCACGAATGATTTCTCGCTCATTCGTAATATCACTGAAGGCAATAACCGCACCTGCGATCAGCCCTTCATCAATAAGAGGTGCCACCCGGTAATTAACAAAAAAACTGGTGCCATCCTTACGCCAGAAGATCTCATCATCTTTTTTACGGATGATTCCATCCTCTATCGTAAGACTAATCTGGCAATCAGGCGTCGAATAGCGCGAACCGTCACCTTGGATATGATGGATATAATCCATAAGCTTCAGACCCATCAATTCTGTAGGTTGATAGCCTAGCATATCTGCTGCCTCACGGTTAATAAAAAGAGTTCGCCCCGTTGTATCGAGCACAAAGATTCCCGCAGAGACAGAATTCAGAATGAGACTCGATTGTTGATCCTTCACAGCTACTATTGAGGTATCTTTGGAGCTTACCTCCGCTTCTCCCTTGGCAGGTATTTCAGTGTCCAAGGTGTCTGCCAATTCATCCAACCAGTCTTGTAACAATTCCGCATGTAAAAGAGCGCTTCCGTTAGCTACTTTGGTAATCGCGAATACCCCGGCGATCCCTTCTTCCGTTCTGATCGGTAAAAGTTTAACGCCTACGCAATTCGAGCCTTTTTTGGGATTCTCTAAATCTTGTAGCTCAAAGCTTGAGGAGTTCCCCTGCAGAGCAGCCTCAAAACTAGCAATATTGCCAAGTTTTTTTCTCTTTGCTGATATCGGACTTGTATTTTGAAACTGCGCTTCTGCGCCGGAGCCTAGATGGAACGTTAGGTTGGTTCCTACGCAGCGACCTTGTCTATCCAGAACGAATATCAAATCAGGATGATGGTCATATAACGATTTATAAGCGCTCTCTTCCGAAAGCAACCGTCTCAGAATGGACGTCCAGTCTTTATCCACAGTTCACATCCCCTCAGGCTCTCTCATCCATTATCATTACCCCTAAACGGGCAATGTTCATCTAAAATTTAAAATATATTTCATATCTATTATATCAAAATTACGGAAATCAGTCGTAGATAAACGTCAAATCCCCCTTTATAACTCCAATCACGATGCTTTTTCATCGTTACAAAAGGGTTATAAAAGGGGGGAATTCCGAATCTATTAGGCGATATCTTTATGTTCAATGTTGCGAATGGCCATATAGGCAATGGCTGCTCCTAGCAAACCAAGTGAGATCGACACCGCCGCTAAATTACCTAAACGCGCTTGATCAAATCCCCCAGAAATTAGGGAGGTAACTAACACAGCTGAGACGATGGTGGCTGGGACTGATTTTTTCTTCATCCCAAAGTACAATGGAATTAGAGCGATACCCGCGGCATAAAATGCGTTTGCGCCTAACTTAATCAGCTCTGATGTGATTACATGAAGGGTCAGTTCACCCGGAATTAGCCCTGCAAAGGAATTGAATCCTATTAGGATAGCGCCGACTACAATGTCTGCCACGATAATGGCAACAAATGTGAAGGCGAACACTATCAATATTTTCGCAGTCATTAGCTTTTTACGTGAGATAGGATACATGAAGAGAAGAGTAATGGTGTTGTTCTTATACTCATCAATCACCAGCTTGCTAATAATAACCGAAGCGAAAATAATATAAGCAGCCTTT
Organism: Paenibacillus sp. FSL R5-0636; assembly: GCF_037974255.1. Taxonomy (NCBI): domain Bacteria; kingdom Bacillati; phylum Bacillota; class Bacilli; order Caryophanales; family Paenibacillaceae; genus Paenibacillus; species Paenibacillus sp. FSL R5-0636. Next base: position 1,965,732 of record NZ_CP150232.1, on the reverse strand, counting down.
ACAAAAACGAACACACCCTCAAACAACTCTGCATAAGAAGCAAACGACGGTTCACTCTCATTTTGATCAACGAATAAAACCATAATCATAAAAGCAAGAATCGCAAGATTAACGATTGCAGCACCTGTAAGAAGCGTTTTTAGCTTATTCTTCCGAATCTCCAAAGATATTAATTTAAGCAATGCTTTCACCCCCAATCAATTGCAGAAAATGATCTTCCAGCGTATGTTGTTTTTTGCTGATACTCTCAATTTCCACATCTGCTAGCACTAACGCCTTATTCAGATCACGCTGTGAGATTCCATCGTCATATATTCTTACTGTAATATGGTCCAGCACTTTGAAATTATTAAGCCCAAGCTTATGCTCCAACACATACACTGCTTTATTAATCTCGTTCGTAACCACTTCGATATATTCAGTATTTTGGCCACGAATGGAATCCATCGCCACTTCTTCTACCAGAGCACCCTGCCGGATCACACCGATCGTATCAGCAATCTGCTCTATTTCCCCCAGAATATGACTAGATACAAGTAACGTCATTCCATATTCACGGCTAAGCATCCGGAACACTTCACGCATCTCCTTGATTCCCACAGGATCTAACCCGTTAATCGGCTCATCCAAAATGAGCAGCTCAGGTTTCGTCATGAAGGCTCTGGCAATACCCAGTCGTTGCTTCATCCCAAGTGAAAATTGCTTCACCGGCTTTTTATCGACACCTGTGAGCTTTACGAGCTCCAGCGCTTCACCAATCGCTTGCGGATCATAATAGCCCATGTACTCTCCGTGCAAAATCAGATTTTCCTTGGCTGTCAATTTATCATAAAACACGGGATATTCAATGATGCAGCCCATCCGCTTCAGCATTTCGTAAGAATGCTCTGTCATTTTTTCATTAAAAAATTCAATTTCTCCACTCGTAGGTTTAACGAGGTTCGTGACCATTTTCATCACGGTAGTTTTGCCAGCACCATTGGGTCCAAGAAACCCGTAAATTTCACCTTGCTTAATATTCATATTCACATTGCTTACGACTTCTTTACCTTGATAGGTTTTCGTTAAATTTCTTGTCCGAAGTATTGTAGTCAATTCCGCGCTCCCCTTTGTTTTCGTCTCGTCTTCCTTAGTTCTTATTGTACACAGCAGAATTTTCTTTTTTATTACTCGTTTCTTACGAAAATCTTAAGCTGCGCACAATTCTATTCCTTAGAAGCGTAATCTGCGAAAAGTAAGGGTAAACACCGTTCTCACATACGGCTGACTAACCAGTGTAATCGTTCCATTCATTTGCTCCGTTAATCTTTTGGTGATCGTCAGACCTAGACCGCTGCCTTGATAAGCCCGGTTTCTTGAATCCTCCAGCGTATACAGACGCTCAAATACTTTATCTTGGTGTACTTCACTAATGCCCTTTCCCCGGTCCCACACCTCTATGTATACTTTGTTCTCATCACTATAGAGCTTTAATCCTAATACGCCCCCCGCGTCGCCATAAGAAATTGCGTTCGACAACAGATTGGACAATATTCGATCAAGAGCCTCTTCATTTCCCATGAAGTAAACAGCCCCATCCGGAATCTCAATCTCCACCTCACTGCCCTTAGCACTGAGGATATCATAGAAAGAAAGGATGTTGCGTCTGCATACTTCACCTGCCTCAACTCGTGAAAGAGCAACTTCCCGATCTCCTGATTCCAGCTTGGACAAATCAAAAAACTTGTTCATCAGCTGGATCACTTCATTGGCTTTTTGATGAATCATCTTCATCATCCGTTCCCGTTCCTCAGCCGGCAAATGCTCATCCTGCTGAATGGTCTCAATATAACCAAGCACAACCGTTAGCGGAGTCTTAAGATCATGAGAAATATTAGACAGCATATTACGCATGGATTTCTCCAGCCTCACACGCTCAATGCTTCCTTTATGATTGATATCCAGCAGCCGGTTCAGGTCAATCAGCACGTTTTGCAGCTCCAAATTACCGCTGAACAGCAGCAATCTTTCATGTGAGCCTTCTTCCATAATGCTGCTTAACTTGTCATGCATATATCGCAAATCATTAGAAGCTTTACGCGAATTCTGATATTGCCACACAATGACGGCCAGTAAGAGCACAATGACAATACCTAGCACCGCAATCATTATAGCTGTTCTCCCAGCTTATACCCGATGCCCCATAACGTCTTAATGTATTCGGGATGGGAGGGGTCGTCTTCTATTTTTTCACGCAATCTTCTCATATGTACATTAATGACGTTCTCATCCCCGAAATAATCATCCTCCCATACGCTCGCATAAATCTGCGCTTTGGTAAATACTCGGCCCGGATGTGTCACAAACAGCTTAAGAATATGAAATTCCTTCGACGTTAGCTTTACTTCTTCCCCATTCTTCAACGCAGAGAAGTTATCTAAATCTACAGTCAATCGACCAATGGAGATCATTTGCTTCACCGGAGCTTGATCTTCCACTTGGATACTGGGAGATGCATAACCTGCACGACGGATCGCTGCCTTCACCCTAGCCGCTAGCTCAATCATAGAAAAGGGCTTCGTAATATAATCATCTGCCCCAAAGCCTAACCCAAGCGCTTTATCTACATCACTGTCTTTGGCGGACATGATCAACACTGGAACCAGACTCCCCGCACGGATAGTCTGAAGAATGTCAGTCCCGCTTCGCTTCGGCAGCATAAGGTCTAACAGCACAAGATCAAATGGACCCCCGGTCCGAAATGTTCTCTCCGCTACTTCACCGTCAAATACAGCTTCAATCTCATAACCTTCTTTTACCAAATAAGACCTGACCATTTCACTGATTGCTTCGTCGTCCTCAATCAGCAGCACACGCTGTGGCATGTCCAAACCTCCCCGTAGTCGAAAACCTCTTCGTTAAATTATACCAATTTCCCGGAGCGCTTACTATTTCAGTTTTTATTTCAGTTTCGTTAAAGGTAGCCCAGGTATGATGGCCTTAACAACTTACAAAAAGAGGTGATGCTTCAATGTTGAACAAGAGCAGTAAACAAGCCTGGAGCTTCAAACGAAAACTGCTGATCGTGATGATCATTGTCCTCCTGCTTCTCGGCACAGTGATATATAGTCTGGCAGATCGTTACTTAATCGAACATGTCGAAGTCGTGGTTGCGGATGATGCAGCTACAACTAGCAGCTCAGGAGCTACAGCCGTTACAGCTGCCGAAGTTAATGCAACCTCTGATGACTGGAATTACTCCAGCGATGATATTCAGATCCAGGTCGATCAAGTGCAGACAGGGTCCGGTTCAGACCAGATCACCTATTTTGTCGCTGATGTCGTCCTCAAGGAAGCGAACAGCCTGCGCACTGCCTTTGCCGACAACAGCTTTGGAACAAACATCACTGAGGATACCTCGGACATTGCTTCCGCGAACAATGCGATATTTGCCATCAACGGGGATTACTATGGCTTCCGCAATGACGGAGTGATTATCCGTAACGGCACGGTGTATCGTGATGATCCTGTGCGGGATGCAATGGCGCTGTTCGATGACGGAACGATGCAAACCTATAACGAGGAAGAGATTTCTTCCTCTGAACTGCTGGCGCAAGGGGCCACCGATACCCTTTCCTTTGGCCCGATTCTGATTCAGGACGGGGAGATTGCCAGTGATTTCAGCAATGTCAAAATCGATACCAACTTCGGCAACCATTCCATCCAGAATGCGAATCCCCGCACCGCAGTTGGTATGATCGAACCAAACCATTATGTTTTTGTCGTAGTTGACGGGCGCAATGAAGGGTACAGCCGTGGGATGACCCTTACTGAGCTAGCCGATGTAATGTCCGACCTTGGCGCCACAGAAGCCTACAATCTGGACGGCGGTGGTTCATCCACTATGTACTTCATGGGACGGGTCGTAAATAATCCGCAGGGCAAAAACAAGGAGCGGGGCGTCAGCGACATTCTTTATATCAAGGAGGGTGCAACATCATGACTATACTGATCCCAGCCTATGAGCCAGATGAACGACTGCTCGATTTGATTTTACAGCTGCATAATTTCCAGCTTGAACCTATTGTTCTTGTGGATGACGGCAGCGGCCCGCACTACCGTGAAATCTTCGATATGGCCGAAGCATTCGGCTGCACTGTCCTAACCCATGAAGTCAACCTCGGTAAAGGACGTGCTCTGAAGACAGGGTTCCAGTATATTCAGGAAGTTGGGGTGCCGGACTATGTAGTCTGCGCGGATAGCGACGGCCAACATCTGCCTTATGATATTAGCCGAATCGTTGAATCTCTGCGGAACCAGACTACCCCGGGAATCGTACTCGGCAGCCGCCGGTTCACCGGAACCATTCCTCTGCGCAGCCGCTTCGGCAACTCGGTAACCCGGACGGTCTTTTCCTTAACTACAGGCACTAAGATTTATGATACACAGACTGGCTTGCGCGGCTACCCCATATCAATGCTTGATTGGCTATGCCATATTCCCGGTGAACGGTTTGAATATGAAATGAACATGCTGCTGACCGCCCATAAAGAGGGGTACACCATTACGGAAGAGTACATCGATACCGTCTATCTGGACGATAATAAATCCTCCCATTTCCGGCCTCTGATGGACTCCTTTAGGATTTATCTGCCAATACTGATATTCAGCACTTCTTCGCTGCTGTCAGCTCTGCTCGACTTCACACTCTTATTCCTGTTCCAGAGTCTCAGCCATAACCTATTCCTGTCCGTCGCGGCCGCGAGATTGTGCAGTTCTGTCTTCAACTATTCTATGAATCGAAAATATGTCTTCACGGGCGGCAAACGCTCCAAGATTCAGGCGTCGCTTCCCAAATATTTTGCGCTGGTGATCCTCGTGTTGTTGTTCAACTATGGGCTACTCTATTTCTATAATGAAAAGCTGATTATTCCGCTTGTCGCCGCCAAGCTACTGACCGAGGCTTCAATCTTCTTATTCAGCTATTGGGCGCAACGGAGGTTTGTGTACTGAGGGTTGGGAACTCTGAACTGCTTATGCTCGTGTGGTGAGCAATCTGGAATTTGTGAAGCACTAATTGGACACTTATGGAGTACTTTTCGAACACTTATGGAGTACTAATCGGATACTTGTGGAGTACTATGGGTACCTATGGAATACTTTTCGAACACATATGGAGCTTCTATCGGGTACCTATGGAACTGCTCCTCGAACTCATATGGAGCTTCTATCGGACACAGATGACACTAATCGCAGTATTATTCCACTTTTGGTATGCTAACGGACCCCATCGCCGCTATTGGTAAGAAAGACACCACATATGAGCCTCTTTTTGTGGGATAGCGTCTGTGGGGTCCGAAACCCTGTTCAAAAGGCTGGAAATTTGCAAATAACGTCAGCTGAGTCCGAATTCACCGAGAAGGGTGCCGATGTTAGAATTCGCATACAAAAAAAGCTAGTGCTTCCTTCCAATAATGTATGCAAAATCACATTATCTTTGCTCAGAAATTCAGAACGTCATACACTCATCTACTCTCCCATATATATAAATGGAACAGTCCCGGACGTTGTCGCGGAACCTTTGCAGCCTTGTCAGAATAGGTTGCAGCATAAGCCCAAGCTGGAGGGAGAGAAAGATTCATGCCAAGCGAAGAAATTAATGCGCTAGAGCGGGCAATTGCCGAGATTACGGAAATAGCCACTGGCTTCGGTTTAGATTTTTATCCCATGCGTTATGAAATATGCCCCGCAGATATCATTTATACATTCGGCGCTTATGGAATGCCTACACGATTTGGACACTGGAGTTTTGGAAAAACCTTTCATAAAATGAAATCCCAATACGATTTCGGACTGAGCAAAATATACGAGCTCGTTATTAACTCCAACCCTTGTTATGCCTTCCTGCTGGATGGAAATTCACTGATTCAGAATAAGCTGATTGTTGCCCACGTGCTAGCGCACTGTGATTTTTTCAAAAATAATATGCGTTTCTCCATGTCCAACCGAGATATGGTCGAGAGTATGTCAGCTACAGCAGATCGGATTGCCGGTTATTCTGTAACCTACGGAACTGATGCTGTGGAGAGCTTCATCGATTCAGTGCTGGCTATCCAAGAGCATATAGACCCCAGTCTGATCCAACCACGCAAGCTGGGCAAAACTCACCTGCTGGAAGCTAAGATGAAGGAGCTCAAAGATGCCCCTCCAGGTGGCTCGAAATCATCCAATCCTTATGACGAATTATGGAATCTAGATAAAAGCACTACCGGTCCGCAGGAAGCACCCTCTGGAAATCGTGCTTTCCCCCCAGAGCCAGAAAAAGATATGGTCTGGTTCATTCAGCAATATTCCACTGTTTTGGAGGATTGGCAACGTGACATTATGACGATGCTCCATGATGAAATGCTCTACTTCTGGCCACAGATGGAAACAAAGATCATGAACGAAGGCTGGGCTTCGTATCGCCAAGGTGCTTAATATCTGGAGTAAAAAAAACGATTCCCATGGGAATCGGCTTTATCGTATTAGGCTTCCAAGTTAAACAGCTTGCCAAGCGATATTACGTTCGAGCGGACGCTGCCTTATGTTTATCAGCTTTGGGAGAAGACGGTTTATTTGGAGACGGTTGTGGAAGATAAAGCCTTGTTGTTTATGTAGATGGGAAGAAAGTTAGTTGTAAATTTTTATAATCAATTTAAAGGAGCAGGTCATAACCTGCTCCTTTAAATATAGACAAGAGTGGAAATCACAGATAAATCATGGGAGAACTTCCTCGATCAGCTCGCCTATTCGCGGGTGAACGGATACTTCCCGCACTTGGTTGTCAAAGTCGGCGACTATAGAGAAATTGTGAGCTTTACTTGCAACATCAGTATGAGGGCATTCACTAAATGTCTATCGTCCTCTATAATTTAATCCTATTTCCTTTTCTATTAATAAATCGATCGCTTTTACTTCACCATGATCATATGTTCCAAGTTCACCTTTAAAAGCTTTGTTTAGAATAGACTTTTTATTACACTCGATACGTTCTAACGTAATTATGCAATTCTGTTTTACTTTGTCTAATACATCATGAACTTTTCTCACTTTACTTACAATGATCTTTTGTTCACTAAGAGGAGCTAGTCTTAAGGGAGCCTGATTTAAGGCAGCTTGAGTTAATTTTCTACGACCCGTTGAACCCGAAGTTAATGGAATAAAATTATAGTAACTCAAACATATATTAAGGTACTCAACATCTATGCCACCAAGAGGTCTAAGAACATGAGCATGATTATTAACCCATGATTTTCCCCTAACAATATAACTGAATGGCTTTTCTCGACCTGTAAAAGTTTCATCTTCTACAACCAATACAATATCATCATTAAAAATGTAATCATTAATAGTATCGACTTGTCCGTTAGCCCCATAGTATGGAATATTCCCTGGACGATTCTCTCGCTCTGCTTTACTAACTGGTTTTCGAAATCTATCTAAACATTCCGTTAGATCTAATATCCTAGTTATACACCAATTCTTAGGAAGGCTGCTGTCTTCATGACTAATGTAAGGAATGAAATCTGATTCTGATTTATTTTTTATTAGTGAACTTGTTGCTTTTATTAACTCTACGTTCGATAAATAGTCAATCTTTCTTCTTTTTTGGATTTCCATAACTAAATCAAACGCGCTTTCATTTATTTGATTAGTTCTTCTCCATTCCTCAGTTAATTTACCAAGATATGCGTTAACAATTACTGATTTCCTGTTCAAATCAATATTCTCCATAGTTTGGACAACTAACTCTTTTGCCTGCTCTAGTTTACTCAAAAGACGTTCGACTTTGTCAGCAATTCGTTTTTGTTCTTTCAACGGTGGAAGCGGGAACATTATAGGATAAATAGTTTTACCCGATATAACTGGTTGAGCAGTTGATTTGCTATATTGCCCAAGATTTAGATTTTTTAATAACCAGTACAAATATATAATATCTATTTTAGTTTTATCAAAACTCACAATAAAAGCATTGTCCGTTACCCAAGAATAGTTTTCTGATAAATGTACGCTCCCACAATTGAACCCCACTCTTCCGACAATAATACTTGGTTCGGAAATATTATTTTCTTTATGAAATCCATTTACTCCATTACCACCATATACAGGATGGGGACCATCAATCATTTGGTTTCTTGTAAGTCCATCGCCTGATTTCACTGTTATTAAAGAGCCCAGTTTTACCCAAACCCAATTCTCAGGAATTGGGTATGGATGCTCCTCCACAGGAACCAGCGCCTCTTGAAGCAACTCCTCTGCTGTCTTCCCTTTGTTCTTACTCATACTTTATACTCTCCACGCACTTCAGCAATCTGAAGCAACTCTTGACCCTCTTCAGCAGCAGATTCTGGCTTGTTCTCCACTGCCCTAAGCTCCGCCACAACCTCAAGAAGCAACGTCATTGCTTCATCCAGCTTGGCAATCGCTAATTCTGCCGAATCAATCGGATCAGGCAGATTGTCATAAGCTGACAAGGATTCATCCGCGATCAAACCAATATCCAAACTGTCGTCCTTCTTACGAATGTCCTCACGAGTAAATACATTAAATCTCTCATCCTGTACACTACTACGATCACCCGCCGAATAAGCCTCCACAAACGCGTCAAAATGCGCTGTAGTCAGCGGAGTCCGCTTCCCAAAGCTAGGCATGTTCGTCCGCAGGTCATAGACCCAAACGTCCTTTGTACTTTCCTTATCTGTCTTTTCCCGTGTAAAGAACAGAACGTTCGTCTTTACTCCCTGAGCATAGAAAATCCCCGTAGGCAGTCGCAGAATTGTGTGCAGATTACACTTGTCCATTAAGTCTGCTCGAATCTTCGCTCCCGCACCACCTTCAAACAATACGTTGTCAGGAAGCACTACAGCAGCACGGGCTTTTCCGTTTGCTTTTAACGCACGATAAATGTGCTGTAAGAAATTCAACTGCTTATTGGAAGTCGTAAAAGTTAAGTCGTCACGCGTAAGTCCTTCTCCACCTTGTTTGGTACCAAACGGGGGATTAGTCAGGATTACATCGTAATTCTTCAAGCCTTTTCCGAGATCAGAAAGAGTATCTCCCAGCATAATATCTCCATGCAGATCATGAAGCATTGCATTCATCATCGCTAAGCGATGTGTATCTTTAACTAGCTCAACCCCTGTGAAAGCTTCGTTTCTTTGAAACTCCGCTTCTTTTTCACTCAGATCAAAATATTCATCCGTCTTGCTCCGAATATGGCTATCTGCGGCGATCATAAACCCAAACGTACCTGCGGCAGGGTCATTACAGCGTTCGCCTGGCTGTGGATTAACCAGCTTTACGATCACATCAATCAACGGACGCGGGGTAAAATATTGCCCTGCCCCTGATTTGGTTTCGCTCGCATTTTTCTCAAGCAATCCCTCGTAAAGATCCCCCAGACCTTCCTCCTTAGCGGAATACCAATCCAGTTGATCAATCGAACGCACGATTTTCTCCAGATTCTTGGGTTCATCGATGTTGGAGCTGGCATTCATATAAATCTGCTTGATGATCTCGTTACCTTCCTTTCCAAGATCAAGCAGCAGTTGACGGTAATGGTTAGTTAATTCCAGCCCGTGGCGTTCCTCTAAGGAATTCCAACGATACTGCTCAGGCAGAATTTTCTCGTTGTCCGTTTCCTTCATCATTTTAAGAAACAGCAGATAAGTGAGTTCCGTTACATATTGGTGATACGTGATGCCATCATCACGCAGTACATTACACAGGTTCCAAAGCTTTTGTACAATTTCCTGATTCCTCATGGTTTAAGCTTGCTCCTTCTGTCTGGTTGGATATAGCGCAACATTTATTGTAGCAACAATCTCGTCCAATTGACCATCAAAAATTTTATTTAACTGCTTATAGCCGCCCTTACTGCGGAAAGGTTCCACATCGAATGCTTTTTCTGGATTCGGGTCCAGTACAGATTCCTGCAATAATTGCTTCTCAATCCGCTTCAACCAATCCTTCTGCACCTTTGGCCATACTCGCATCTCATAGATTTTTTTCATGGCATTCTCAATCCGTTCTTCATGGCTGATGAGTGGATCACCAAGCGCCTGCTGACGGATAAAACTGATGATGTCTGCGGCAATGTCCTGCTGCTTCACATCGCGCCATGCGGTTTGCAGGTTCTTCTCCGTAAAACCTTTCTGATCCAGAGCCACACGAAGCTTCCGCAGCTCTTCACGGGTCAGATCATTCGGACGTGTGCAGATAATATTTAGAGCTGGAATCAGGTTCAGGTTCTCACGGATAAAACCATTAAATCCTTCCAGGTAATCCTCTGGTTTATTGGCATCTCCATAACCGCGTGTAACTCCGATCAGTTTATCCTTGTGATCCGAAATGAACTGGCGGTTATGCCGCCCCTTATTCTCTTCAATAAACAGAAGCAATTGTGGTTTGCTTAATAAAGCTTCACTAACCTGCTCTGCACTTGCCTTTTTTATCTCATCAATAAATTCATCAATATTCTGCCCATCGGATAAAGCTTTGAAATCCTCATGATCCTGAGGCGTCCAGCTCTGCTTCTTCCGCTGCATCTTCGCAATAATCTCTTCCTGATGCGACTTGATGTGATGCTCACTCTTCATCTGCTTCAGCTCATCAACCAGGAGACCCAGACTGACCTGTGGTCTTGTCACAACAGGCTTCATGTCTGTATAGGGCTTGAGCGACTCATAAATCCCCACGGCATCATAGATCATAAAATGATCCTTCTCAATTTCATCACAGCGGCGGGTAGCCCGTCCCAGCATTTGTTCATACAGGATACGGGAGCGGACCCGCCGCAGGAAGACCACATGGGAGATACTCGGGATATCTATACCAGTCGTAAGGAGATCCACCGTGACAACGATGTTCGGTAGCCGCTCATTTTTGAATAACTTAATGGCATGTAGTGGATCTTTGATCGAACCTGTGATTTTTAGAATCGCTCCATCATCTACTGGGCCGTAGACCTTCTCTAATTCTTCCTTAAAGATCCGAACCACCATATCCGCATGATCATCCGTTGCTGCAAAAATCAAGGTCTTTCCATCCGCTTCAGGGTCGATATATTCAGTGAGCGCCTCCAGCACTACACGATTGAAATTCTCCGTGATCACCGTCTTGTTGAACTGGGTTACTTCTAGGTTGACCTCGTCTTCCAGCATTTCTTTCTCCACGGTTCCCAGGTCAACATTGTATACAGCTACTTCCTCACCAATCTGCCACTTGATGCCGTTTTTCTTCAGTTCTGTTTCAAACTGAATAGGCGGCTCATGGTCGATCAGATAGCCGTCAATCACTGCCTCACGGTAGGAGTAGTTAAAGATTGCTTTGTCAAAAATCTCAACCGTATGAAGAGCTGGTGTAGCCGTAAGCCCGATTCGCACAGCGTCAAAATAATCCAGTACCTTCCGATACTTGCTCACATAATCGGCATGATCACGAAACTCCAGTTCGATCTCAGTCATTTCCTTATCCAGCGTGTAACCACGGTGAGCCTCATCCACGATAATGCAATCATACTGATCTACAGAAGGGATGCCCGTATCATCCTCACTATAAAACAGCCGCTTCACCATGCCCTGAACGGTAGCAATCTGAACCTTCGTTTCCGTATTGGGTTTCTTGTCATCCAACGTCTGAAGCTCAAAAATCTCAGTAAACGAATGATAACTTTCCAGCTTAGAATCCTTAAACGCCGCCTCAGCCTGACGGCCTAACGCTGAACGGTCCACGAGGAATAGAATTCTTTTAAAACGATTGTGTTTGATCAGACGATAAATTAAGCCGATGGCCATTCTTGTCTTGCCTGTACCTGTTGCCATGGCTACCAGAATTCTGCGCTGTCCAGCTTCTATCGCGTGTTCCACTGACAAAATCGCATTCTCTTGATACTCACGCAGATGCAGGTAATCCAGCGATTCATCACGGAGATCCTTTGTCGCCTTATCTATGTCCTGCTGTAAAAGAGCTTTTAACCCTTCAGGTGAATACCAGGTTTGCAGCACTCTGGCATGATTCGTGGACTTACGCGCATCTAAGAACCATATTCCTGACTTATGCTCAAGCTGCTTCAAATAGGGACGCCCATTCGTTGCAAACAAAAACGGCACCTGATAATTTCCCCATGGGCCATGAATGACTTCTTCACTGTGCTTAACTACATAAGAGGCATACTTTTTTGCCTGTTCAATGTCGGCTTGAACATCCTTGCTCTGACGTTTAGCCTCAACGATACCGATTAATTCCATTCCATAAAAAAGAGCATAGTCCGCAAACCCATTTTTCAGAGGCCATTCGGCTATAGCAAGGTACCTGCCTTTTTCAGGGCGAGTACCTGCGCTAAAACGCAGTTGTAATGTATCTGCCTCCCAGCCAGCCTGAACGAGCTTTTCGTCAATAATCATACGGGTCTGAGCTTCGGTAAGCTTCAGGGCGCTGCCCAGTTGTCTGGCCTTGGTATGACGTTTTTGCTTCTCATCTGAAGTTTTGGAATCTTGCTGTTGAGTAAGTTTCTGCAGTTCCTGCTCCAGATGCTGTACTTTCGCGTCATAAGAAGCTGCCAACGACTGAAGTTCCGCCTGATTCTGTGCATCCTCTACTTGAGAAGGTTCGACATATTCAGGAGCAATGAAGTCCCACTCCCCATATACCTGCATAAACCAGACAGATAAGCGAAAGGCCATGTTCAACAAAGCTTTGGCTTCCTCTGGAGTTCCGTAAATTCCTTCAGCGTGATTAGCTTTATTCCCAATCATGCGAATAGCGTGGAGGATATCCAACAGTTCTCCAGTCAGGAGATCTTCTTGCTTCAAAAGCCTGAGTCTATCGTCCTGAGTCGCTCGCTCTGGATATTGCAGCTCCTCAAAAGCACATATGTATCTCGTTATCGTCTCCCCAAACATCCGAAGCTTGATCAGGGAAGTATTCGGGTCAATATAAACATTCCGCTCGGCCATTTCGGCCAAATTGGATAGAATATTCCAATGGTTCGACAAGAAAGTGAAATTGCTGTTACTCATACCATTCACCTCTGGATGATTTATTCTTAAAATGTAAAATGATTCATAGGAAAATATTCCTAAGTTCATAATAACATGTCTAAATACAAGAGGAGTATAAAAAAATGAGGACTCAAATTGAGTCCCCTACGTTTGTTTCATCTATACGTCTTAGCCAGGCATCGAAATAACTTCTGCTGAGGTTCTCCACCCAATGATTACATAATAGATAATCATAACCATAGATCGAATATGGATCACTGTAGAATCTCGGCCGTCCGTTAATATTTCGTTGTTCGATTAAAGATAGAGTAGGGTCGACTTTTTTCAATACAGGATAAGTGATATTAAATGTCCTCTTGGCGTAGTCCAGTCGCTGCAATCGCTCAACTTCGCGCTCTGTTAATAGATCATCTGCAATCAGTCGCTCAAAACTGGATCTGACCAAAGCACCAATTTTTATTTCCTCAGATCCTTTAAAATCAGCAGGTAATTTCTTTACTTTTACTGGCGATTTCGGTAGGCCTACTGGCTGCTTATCATCTGCAAAAAGATTATACATTTGTATACTTCGCATAAACAGCTCCGAAGTATCAGACACAGAATTAGATAAGGCTGTAACCACATTGAAGATTTTCTCCTTGAAGTCTTCATTGCACAGAAGCTCAAAACGAAAATCTAAACCTTTTGCATAGAACAGCTCCTGGAGTTCGGCTATGTAGAGTTGCAGCGGCTCACGTATTGCAACATATATTTTTGGAGCAGCAAATATAATATTCCCAGCATTCAAATTGAAGTAGCCATGGATCGCCATAGCAGTGCGAATCATTTTCTTCAGTACTCTGGATATCGTTTCTTCCTTGGAGCCGTAATTCAAGCCATTCTCATGAAAAGCTACATCAATACCATATATGTTTTGAACACCATTCCCCCCTCCTACTTCTAAGCCCAGAGCATCAATCTCAGCTTGTTGGAGTAGTTGGGAGAATGAACTATTTTGTTTGAACAAATCAAGGCTGTATTTCTCTTTAAAATATTGGTCTGAATCTTTCATCATACTTTCAACAACGGCTTCGTTATAAATTTCCCAAGACTTCACGGATGGCTTCCAGTTCAATTGAACAAGCTGACAATTTTTTGCATGTCTCAGCCATGAGAGCATCAAGGATTCTCCGATTTCTATTTTCAACAGAGCTACACCTCATCACCTATTTTTCTGAATGCAGTCTTTTCTCCAAGCACGACTGAATCCACCTCCCAACCAGCATGCAGCCATGACTTAGCTTGTGTATTCGTCAATGCATTAGCCCACCATGGACGATATTTACTCGCAGATGCAGGCAATGCGAAACCTAGTACCGCTTCGATTTGATCTATGGTCATAATCACTTGCTTGCCTTCAGTACTCAGCAAATATCGATAAAGTGAAACATATTTCCCAACGTTATTCTCCGTAAGATTCATTGGCTGATCTCTATGTTTTTTCAAAGTAGGCCGTACAATAACTTCGGACGGTGACTCCAGTGAATCAACAGACAACGCCTCCTGTCCTTCCAGCGCTCGGGTCAACCTTTGCAGCATATAGCCGATCCCCGTACAATCGCTTAGAGGAAAGAACAATTCCTGTCCTTGATTAAATACAGCCTTAGCTCGATCCGCATAATGCTTACCGCCCAGCACCGTAATCTCCATATATTTGAATAATCCTTTGCTTTCCGCCTGCTCTTTCAATTGAGCGATAAGAATAGTCTCACTGGAAGGCTTAATGAAGGACACGTTATAGTCCTCTGGAATGATATCCTCAGGATATAGAAAACCATATTTTGCAGACAGAATTACCCAATGATCGAAGAAGGTTTTAGCATACCTTTGACAGGCCACCGCAAAAACACCAGTATAAACATACTGCGCTTCTACAGTTCCAATTGAAGGCTGTTTATCCCATATCTTCGCGGCACCGCAGGGAATAATACAAAGCGATTTATCTCGATTCACTGGCGAGCACCTCGATTCTGTCAAAATCTTGGTTATTCAATGGTTCTTTATACAACTCGTTCACTTGCCAAAGTCCACTTCTTCTTATTTTTTCATGCGGTGATGACATCCCAAGCCATTGAACAGAAGGAGCACACTCATCACATAATGATAGCGTAGAGATGAGCCTGGATTCCAAAGATAAGCGCTCTGGTTTATCTTGTATAGCCAGCACACAAAATGAGAAATTCTTCTGAATATAATCACTGACCCTGCCCTCGATAGTTGACTGATAAGTTGGATTTATTAAATGACCATTATTTAGTTTAGCTTCCCGAGTTGTAAAATCGAGTTCCCATACACTTGCGTATGGATCTTTGTCTCGGTTAAGTAAGCATCTGCCTATGTTCTTGCGAAAAATACTTCTATCCTTATTCTCCTGAACAAAATGCTGCTTCAAACGCGACCTAAGTTGATTAGGGCCTGTGTGGGTACCAACTCGAACAATCCGATCTGCGTCATGCCCGTATTCCCCCCTTTCAAAGAGCAAATAGACCCCATTTTTGGGGATCATTTTTTCCTCGAAGGGAAAATGATGCCGAGTCATTTTATTGACGATCTCATGTAATTCACGACAATGTTGGCTCATACAGATTTGCCCCCTTTGAATCAAGAAAATCATGATATTCAAGTGTTAATAAATGTAATCTTAACACATTAAGATTGGTATTGGTTTATGATATAATGACGAAAAGGCGGTGAACTGTATGTCTATTTCAAAAGAGCAATTGGAACAGAGCTTTCAGGGCAAATCTTATGTAGACCTTAAAGATTTGGTCCAGCTAATCGAAGAGAACTTTGGATTTAACGTTACGTTGCAAAGAAAAGATGGGCAGCCTACATTTACTGATGAACAGAAGAAGCGGATGACTTCGGTCATTTTTAAAGATGAAGACGTTCTTTCCCAGCTTCGTCAGGCCAAGCATGACCGAGAGAATGGGATTTCCACATATAGTGACAGCGAAGAGGAGTTTGCACAATTACTGAAAGAGGTTCAGAATGACTGACCGTTACAAGGTGCTTTGGACCACTTACGCTAGGGTAGCTCTTGCCCGAATGAAGGAATATAAGGTAGACCCCTTGAACGTATTCAGACGTTCTAAATCTGTCTTGGCCGATGAGCCGAAATACAAAGCTGATGGAGTTTCTGACTTTCCTGGGTTTGAGTTCAACGGATACTACTGGATTTTGATTGGCAACGTAGTCGTCATTTACAGGATTGACGAGGAGCTTCACACAGTGTATGTCGATGCTTGTTATTTTGCCAATACAGGTCTGTCCCATTATATCTTCTGGGGCATCGATCCTGACGAAGAATAGCCCAACTACAAGAGTTACTGGTAGTTGGGCTATCTTTCATTATCTTATTTCTTCAATATCAACAAGCCATTTACGGATCTTTGGATCATTTACTCTCCCTAACGCATAAAGAACCCACTTTTTAACCTCAAGCCAAGTCAAACCATAATCGCCCAGTTCGTCCTTATGCCGTTTCAGGAACCAATAAAGACATTCTGCTTCATACGGAGCAATCGTCAGAATTTTCAAGTTTGTTATAGATGCTACTACATCAAAGTCTGGAGAGTAGGCTGTAGTTGCAGCAGCCTCTTTAATCGTCTGCCGAGTCAATTCTGAATAATTGTACCCTTTCTCCATTTGTTCATTATCGCCATCAGTATGCTGGTCCCTAAGTGAAGCTTCTCTTTGAATAGTATTGATTTGAAGAAGTACCTGATTTGCAAACTCTGTTCGGTTTCTATCCTCTTGATCCTTATCGCTAAGCAAAATTTCATCCCGAATGACCAGGGCTTGCGAAATATTCATTCGATATCCTTTGGTTAACGCGAAGGCACGAAACGGTGAGCGCATTTGATCAAGGATTAATCGGTATACCGAGAAGGTAATTTCATCACCAACAGAATGGACGTAATATAGGCTTCTCACGTCGCTTTTCATTGAACCGTGAGCTTTATAACCAAATAAAGTATAGAGATTGTATTCTGGAAACTCCTCGTATAGCTCTTGAAGAAGCTTGTCCCATTTGTGGTCCTCTTCCGTCTTGATTGCAAGTCCATACTCGGCTTCCCATAGATGCAGCACTCTACGCTCATAATCGTCTGCCAGTTCCCTGTCCTCGACAAACCAGATCGTCTCCAGCCCTTTACCTGCAAAATATTTATTTCGGGAATTTATCGCTTTAACCACTTTTTGGTCACCGATTTGGTGCACATTTGTTATGATTGAGACTGCAAATTCACGGCCATTCTTGTTAACGTAAATGTCAGGATACTGACTCCATTTCTCCGTGGCCTTTTCTTTATAACCGTACTCTACCTTCAAGTCGGGACGGATCAATTCCTGCCCCTTCAGTTCGTTATAAATGATTTCTTTAATCACGGTATGCTTCTGGCTTTCACGAGCCGTCTGCCTGTTGTATGTATCGTAAGCCTTTGATTCCTGACAGGTCTTACCGCTAAGATGTGCAAAATGAATATCACGGATTTCTCCTGCCCGAAGCAGCAGCTGCTCATGGCAGTAAGGGCAAGTCATGGCCTTCTTCTCGGCCGCTTTCTTGAATTTGTCAATTACCCTCTCCTTTTCACTTTCTTCATATCTGCTTAGCTCAGATGTGATATTAAGAAGTTCCCCCTCATACATGGCGATGTCCATTTGTAGCTCTCCCTTGTAATCAGAATGAGAGCAAATTCTACAGCATTCGAGGTAATTCCTCCATTATTTAGTTCAATTCATCAAATGTACACATGTATGGTAAACCCAAAAACCGAGACGTTTATTCTGGAGAACAACTGTCCATACTGGTAAATAGCCAACAAGCCCATGTTCCAAGTGGTTTTAAGCTGCTAACAGGCTCATTTTTCTCGGTTTTATACAAGCCTCGGGATCGGAATCCTAACTAAAAACCGAGAAAAACCGCCCATTCATCCTCAGAAATTCAACCTAAAAACCGAGATAAGCATAATAAAGGACTCGTTGGTATCACGAGCCCTATCGTTATATCTCCGTTTCAAGCAAGGCATATCGGGCGCTAATTTTCACACGACCCGTTTTATCAATACGAATCTGATGAACAAATTCCAAGAGTAACCCCCGAAGCAATTTCCCTTGGGTGTGTGAGTCCATGAGTTGATCTACCCGACTGCGGATATGGTCAGCATTCAAATCTGCGGTTCGAATTCGGTTCATCTGCAGCTGTTTCTGGGTGATCTGTTCATCAAAGCTATTGATCTGTTTTAAACAATTTTCTTTAGTCATTGTCAAGATGCGAATCATCATTTCAGCTCTCTTTTGCTGCTCATCCTTGTCACCAGGATTTTGTACACATTTGAACTGCTCGTTAATTTCATGGTTCACCTTGCTTAGCTTATCTTGAATTGTTTGCTTTGAAGCTTGGAGTACCTGAATATTTTTTTGCAAATTCAGCAAGTCCAGCTCAAGACTCTGAATAATTTTATCCACGATCATCTCTTCATGACGAAATTTTAAGTCATTCAAAAGATGGTCGATTATACGATGGGTCTTTTGTATATCAATTTTATAGCCGCAATTAGTACACAAGTATACCTTTTTACCATATCTTGCGCCTGATTTGCTTCGTGTCGTTTGGTCCTTTCCCCTTAACTTATCATTACAGGAGTCACAGACCAATAAGTCAGCTAGCAGGAAGCTGGTCTTATACCGATTCGGTGCATGCGTACCTTCTGCTCTTTTCTGATAAAGATCCCACCCCCGTTCCCATTCTTCAATGGTGATTACTGGGTGAATTAACTTAGATCGAACAAGCTCCCAGTCGGCCCGAGCATTAAGCGAGTTATTGGCCTGTTGCTTTTTACGCCCTCTGTGCAGGTAACCTGCATAGAATGGATTGGTCACGACAGCTCTTACGGCTTGATCTGTCCAGTCGCTTCCCGAATAAGAACCTTTAGGCAGCTTGCAAGCGATGGCATCAAAGCCTTCAAACTGTAAATACATACTGTAGACATCCTTTACCAGTTGAAGTTCATGATCAACCGTTTCAATGGCTTTCGTAGCTTTGTTGTATTTATAACCAAAGGGAGGTTTCCCTCCCCGCCATTTAGCCTGTTTAAATAAATTGTACATCGTATCCTTTGTGCGAATTCGGGTGTTATCCACTTCCAGTTTAGAGTTTCCATCTTTGATTATATCGACTATCAAATCACCAGAATCATACAAGTTCTCTGTGCTCGCTATACATACGGGAATATTGTAGTTCTTCAAAGTCATCCGTATCATTTGGTGTTCACTCGGGTTCCTGGCAATCCGATCATGCTGAGAAATAACGACCAGATCATACTTATCCATGTGGGCATCAGCCAGTAACTGTGAAATCCCGTTTCGTTCTTTTAGTTTTGTTTTTCGGGCCGAGACAGCAGGATCTAAATATTCGCCAACAAACTGGCACTCGTACTTATCCATAAAGTCTTTGACTGTATTTCTTTGAGCGTCCATGGTTTGCTTATTTGTTGAATGTCTGCCATAAAAAACAGCTCTCATTCCAGGTTTAATCACTGACTTTAAAGGCAAGACCGTTTCCTCCATCCATAAATTCGACCCATGGGTTCTTTAGCTCTATGCTTACATTTGGCGGGGATTGAATTGAGATTTGATTGACCACATCTCTTAGAAGTTCTCTTTGATCTGAGGGTTTCATACCACTTAATTTGATTTTCCCAGTCACTTGTTCCCATAATTTTCGGATTCGTTCAGGGTATTGGGTAATCCCCTGTATCAGGTCGTTCGTCACCGTGATCTGCTTTAACAATTGGGCCTGGCTCTCATATAATCGGAACATCTCCCCTTCCAGATCTTCATCCTTACTTTCAAGCCATTTGTTGGTTATTTCATCAATCTTGCTTCGTAATATAGGCAGGTTTGTCTCATATCGAAGAAGCTTGATTTGGGATTCGTTAATAATCTTTGATAATACTTCTTTAAATAATTCACTTTCCTGTGCAAGGGCCAGTTGCTCAATCCATTGCTCTACCCTGTCCAGAACTATCTCTTCCAGTCGTGAGATAATCGCTTTATGTCGATAATGAACGGGACAAATGTATACTTTTTCTTCTCTGCTCGCTATCTTGACTTTCTTCCGTTTCGCTGGAGTATGACAGGCTCCGCAATAAACAAGGCCGTCTAAAATCCCTGAATCTTCAGACCCATCATCAGTTTTTCTCTTACGAATCAGCATTTTCATTTTGTCCTGAGCTTGATTCCATTCTTCTTCGGATAGGATCACTAAAGATTTCTTTTCAATTTCAATTACATCTCCATCAAACTTCGCCGTTCGTATTCCCATGTATTCTTTGGATTCGATTATTTTCTTTAACCTCTGATAATTCAACAAATCTCTTGGTAAAGTGCTAGCCGATTGTAAATATCTACAGAAGTCGCTAAATGTGCGGCAGTTTGTAGACATCAGCTGGTTAAACACAAACAAAACATCCTTAAGCTTGTTTTCATCCCGCTGTATTTCCTTATTCTGATCACTGTAATATCCGTATGGCAGCTTACTGCCGTGATTTTTTCCAAGAAGAAACATGGCCTGCTTCGTTTCCTTTATCCGCAAGGCAATCTGGCTGGCTTCGCGCTCGTTGAAACCCGCAATGATTAATTCAAAAAACTCTCCAGAAGGCGTGTAAGTCATCGCAAGTTCATTGCGAGCGCTAAAGACAACTTCAACCTTATGCTTCTTTAACAGCTCATACAATTCGAGGTGCTGCTGAACATTTCGAGCCAAACGATCGCGCTTATATACAATGAGGGTGGAGATTTTACCCGCCTGTATATGACGAACCAAGCTCGTAAGAGCAGGTCGTTCATCGATTTGCGTCTTTCGGGCAGAAACAGCCTCATCGATGTAAACATATTCCTCATCAATCAATGTGGCGCGATTAGCTGCTGCGAAATAAGCGACTGTTTTTTGCATCTCTATTGAATGCTCTTGGGAATCGATAGATGAACGGCAGTAAAGCGCAGTAGGCAACAGAATCTACTCCTTTTCCTTAATGCTTGTGATTCGATTGTTCCAGATTTTCCACATCATTAAACAGGCTTTCTTTAAACAACAATACGTATAGATCCAACCAACGCTGCATGGCTTCTGCATCATGGACATATGTGATGTCGGTAATTTTCAGTCCCTTAATTTCTTCCATGTTGATATACAGTCCTTTCAGAATATGAATTAGGAGATGAAACTATGAGCCATCTGGGACAACAAGTTCGTTTATTCCGACAACAGAAAAATATTAGCCTGAATGCCTATGCCAAACAGCTTGGCGTTTCCCCTGGCTACCTGAGCAATCTGGAAACGGGCAAGACAGAAACGATTCATTTATCGGTCTTGGAGAAACTGCAAGAGGAATTGGTGCTAGTCCCTCGTCACGGAATGCATGACAAGGATCATAACGAACTGCAGCTGCGCATCATGAGAATTCATGACATGCTTGCCGAGCTACAACAAGAGAATCCACAGGCCGTTCAATACCTGATTCAAACCATTGAGAAGGGAATCGCGGTATTTAGCGAACATTCAGGCTAGCTAAAATTAATATGCGCCCATTTATTGGGTTGTATACATTAAGGTGAATGACCGTTTATCGGAATGAATAAACCTAACAAAAGAGGAGAGCCTATTCCCTGACGGGAAGGCTCTCCTCTTTGCGTATAAAACTTACTTGATATGCCTAGTGCGTATCAGACCCATCGCATCAAAAAATGGAGAGTCTATCCCACCTCGGGAAGACTCTCTGCTTTATGAACAAAGCTAATTCGATACCCGCTTGCTTGTTCCGAGCCAATGGTCTCTGTAAGCAGATGTGCGGCTGCTCTTTCTTTTAGCGTCTTCTCCCAGGAAGCGAAGTGTTCCGCTAACTTCTCTAATGTTTCGGAATGATCAATTTCACTAAGATTGCCAAAACAGATCTGCTGCGAAGGAGTGTTGACAGTAAAACGGATCTTCAGGTCCATCGTGCCTCCCCCCTTTAATACAACCTATGTGGCGGATTGGAGAGGACAACCCTATAATCGTAAATCAAATTTTTGGTGCATAGAATAAAGGACCAGCCCATCAGGAGGAGCGCCAATGAATGTTGAGAATACCGCAAGCCGTTTTGTAGCGATTTATTGCCGCGTATCGACCGATGAGCAGGCCCGTGAGGGTGTTTCCCTGGATGAGCAGCAGGAGCGTCTGAAGGCCTATTGCAAGGCCATGGGATGGTCAGACGAGGTCCTGTTGTTCATCGACGATGGTTACTCCGCAAAAAGCACAGACCGCCCCCAGCTCAAGCGGCTGATGACATACATAGAGAACGGCGAAATCTCAAAGGTTATGGTCACCAAACTGGATCGTATGAGCCGTCGACTGCTCGATTTGCTTACGCTGATCGATATGTTCCAGCAGCATCAAGTAGCGTTCATCTCAATCAGTGAGTCCTTTGATACGAACACGCCATCAGGCCGTTTGACTCTTCAAGTGCTTGGTGCTGTCGCAGAATTTGAACGCGAGCGTATTCGAGAGCGTGTACTGGATAATATGTTCCATGCTGCCAACCAGGGCAAGTGGCTGACCCAGAGCCCCTACGGATATCGCTTGGAAGATAAAGTACTTACCATCCATGAGCCCGAGGCAAAGACTGTACGACAGATGTATGATCTATACCTCAATCAAGGAATGGGATTCTTCGCAATTGCCAGACAACTGAACGAAGAAGGTATACCTTCCAGACACAACAAAGAATGGTCCATTCGTTCTGTAAAACTGCTGCTTACCAATCCTGTATATAAAGGCACTTTTGTATGGAATCGTGTGGATTCAAGCAAAAAGAAAAGAACCATAAAGGATGATAAAGATTGGATTGTCATTGACGATTGCCTACCCGCCATTATCGACAAGAACACTTGGGAAAGAGTGCAGACCAAAATGAACAGACCCAGCATTGCCCCCCGCGCCCAGACCAGCCCTCATCTTCTCGGCGGCATATTGAAATGCGGAAACTGCGGATCAGGGATGAGTATTGGTTGGTCAGGCTCACGAGACAGACGTTATCGCGTCTACCGCTGTTCTGCGAACAAGAACAAAGGAACATGCACTAGTAAGCAGTACAAGGCCGACGAAGCGGAGTCCTGGTTTTTGCAGGGGTTTGCAGGATTATCCGATTCACTCAGTCTTGACCTGGTCCCTCATCTCGTGGAGAAAGCCCGCAGTAGCCAGAGCAGCCGTGGAAATCAACAAATCACGGCAGCCAGAAACCGTTATAAACGAAAGGTCGAAGCCTATACTGCTGGACTAATTGAATTGCAGGACTTAAACGAGGAGAAGCAGCGGATGGAGAAGGTTATACAGGAGAATCAGAGTTCAAATGAACAGGGAGAGAAAATGCATGCGGATGAGCTGAAGGAAATACTTGAGAGCAAGATAAAGTCAGTTTTGGATGCGATATATGTGCTGCCTGTTGAGGAGGCTAAGGTACTGCTTCGAACGTTGGTTGAGAAGGTGACGGTTTTGGGGGAGGGGGAGTTGGAGATTATGTTAAATTTCAGCTGATTATTGTAAATTTTAAATTCTTTCCTTATAAATTTTCTCAATGAAAAGGTTACAAAAAATGTCTTTTGCTATGGTTGCATGACATTCTTTGTAACCTTTTATTTTCACCTATCCAGCGATATCACTTGCTGCGGCTGATTCTAGATATCCGTTATCAATTAAGACCTCTGTAGAATCAGCTCTTTTTGGGGGATGTGGTGTATTAAGTAAGGCATCAAATACATTCTTGAAATAAATTCTAATCTCTTCATTTTCGTTTAGGCATATAAAAATATTAAACAGCTGAACATCATTATATTTAGGATTACCAGTAGGTCTTCTGTGAAATATTCTGACTAACCCATCAATAATAAATTTCCCTCTTAATTTAGAATAGTCATCTTGTATTATGCTAAGTACTAATTCTTCACTTTGTTCAACGAAGTTACGTTTGCGCAAAAATTCATCATTAAAATTATCTGTACGTTCACACAAAACTGTATTAATATGCAAATCAGATATAAATTCTTTATCTTCTTTATAATTATTAGCTTCATGTGCAAACCATTTCGCTACTTTTCCCATAATAAGATTAAATTTCACCATTTCTTGAGGAGTTAAGAGTGTTTCAATAATCGATGCTTTAGAATAACGATAAAGATCATTTTCAATACTGTACCCTTCAGTAAAAAAAATAGATGCATAATCTTGAGGTATATTATCATCAAATACCCACATATCCCGATCAGCGAAAAAAACTACGTTCTTGTTTATGTTAACTTCGTTTTTTCGCTTAAATACCTCTAACAATTGTGTTCGACCATAACATTGCTGAATATTTATTTTCTTTTTCACAAACTTGTTGTTAAAATCAGAAAAAATCCTTTCGTCGTCTGAGCCCTCTACAAAGAGAGTAGGCCTGTCTGATCTTTTAATTGTTGACACAATTTCATCAATAGTCATATTAAACTTAGGCTTAGGCAATTTTACCACCCCTTACTTTCTGAAAGGACAATTTCATTAGTTTCATATTTTGAATATATAAATGGCGAATGAGTAGCTACAAAATATTGATTATTTTTTCCTTGGTTCATTAGAATTGGAAATAAATCTCTTTGCCAGTCAACATGTAAGCTTAGCTCAGGTTCATCGATAAAAATAGTGCTATTATCCATAAATGCGTTGTAACATAAGAAGCTTAACATTTGTTGTTCACCAGCAGATAATTTATCAGATAGCATAGCGTCCCCTACACCAAGTTTTATGTCATCAGTAAATCTGATCCCCTTATCATCAAATACATCTGAAATAAAGCTATCCAATTGGTTAAACGGGGTAAGTAATTTTTTTCGGTAGTTCTCATATTTGTCTAAACTATCAGTAATTTTATTTAACGCAGAGGTAGCATTCTTTAGCAATACTTCATTCTCATCCATCGTGTTCTTCCTTAATGATGTATTTCTGTAAACTTTAACTTCATTTCTTATTTGCTCAGAAAAATCCATGTTCATTTTTACTATTTCATTTGATATTTTGGCAAATTCACTTGATACAAGTTCAACTATATCCTTAGTAGAAATAGCTGTTACAAAAACATGATTCTTAGTCGTAAGATATTCCGCCAAATGAGTTACAGAATTTCTTCCATATCTCGAATATTCTGAATCATTTAAAGCATACTCAATACGTCTAAAAGTCGGAAAAAAAACTGATTTATTAGTTTTGTCTTCGATAAATTCATGCAGGGTTTCCAACTTACTTTTTCTTGGTCCTCTAGAAAATACTCTATGTACTTTTGTTTCAATTAGCTTTTCGTTTTTGGAGTAGAACGTGATTTCTGCAGTTTCATTATCATCTGGTTCATCTTTTTCAAACAGATAATTTTCTGAATTATTCTTATTATTAATAATTAGTCTATAATCATCACCATGAAGTTCGACGTATCTAACATCTATATCAGAAAGAACCATTTGAATATGACCACTTGTAAGATACCAAATAAGCTTTAGAAAGTTTGTCTTTCCTGCCCCATTTTTACCAGTTAGTACATTTATATCTGGATGAAATGGATATTCCCCTGAAATTTTAGAGTTCAATCCATCGACAATAATTTTTTTAATAATATTGACCATATCCTCTCACCATAATTTGGTATAGCTTCAATAAATGTAACCTAAACATAATCTATGATCAAGCACCTTAGCAATACGAAGGCTGGGCTTCCTACTGGCATCAGCGCATCGTTCGCGAACTAGATCTGACCGAAGAGGAAACAGTGGAATACGCAAAACTGAATTCATCCGTCGTGCAGCCCTCACGGCAAAGCCTGAATCCTTACTATCTGGGGCTGAAAATCTTTGAAGACATCGAACGCCGCTGGGACCGCGAGAAAATCTTTGAAGTACGTGAGCTGGAATCCGATACCTCTTTTATCCGCAGCTATCTATCTAAGGAATTGGTGAACGACCTCGATCTTTATGTTTTTGAGAAAAAAGGCCCCGAATGGAAAATCACCGATAAAGCATGGGAAAATGTACGCGATCAACTGGTGCTCGCCCGGGTCAATGGGGGGTCTCCTTACTTGGTCATTGAGGATGCAGACTTCGAGAAGAATGGTGAATTATTTATAACTCATCGCTATGAAAGCATCGAGCTGGATCTGAAGTACCTGGAGCGCACACTCCCTCACATCTACTCTTTATGGGGGCGGACGGTTCATCTACAGACGGTTGTGGAAGACAAAAAGGCGCGTTTTTCATACGATGGCAAAAAGGTGCAGCGGAAGTTTATTTAGAATTAAAAAGCGGCAGACCTAAACGGGTATTAACACCCTGGTCTGCCGCTTTTTGCTTTGGCTAAAATGAGGATTCAGATTCTTTTAACGACTTCGAGAAATATTTTGGAGCCTCAACAAATCCTTGCCGAGCATAAAATCTATGCGCATCAGTTCTTCTGGAATGACAATGTACCTGAATGTTATCACAGTTTCTTTTTCTAGCTAATTCAGCGCAATACTCCTCAAGCTTACGTCCAATTCCTTTGCTCCTAATGGCATTACTCACCACAAGATAACTTATAATTGCAGTCTCTCCTACCAGACCTAATTGGGGTATGTAATGCATGGAAATACAAGCTACCACTTTATCATCTTCCTCAAAAACCAATAATTCCTCATCCGGATGTAGGATTAGCTTTTCTATTTTTTCTTGCATGAACATTTCTGTATTCGGATATCCCAACTGTTCTAATAATTCCTCTATGTCTTGCCAGTCATCTGCTCTCGCTTCTCTAATCATCTGCTTCACTCTCCGTTATTTTCGAATTACCTTATTAATTGACTCTATTAAACTACGGAAGATCATACTCGTCAAACGTATTAATTTCGATGTATAACTCCTCCAAGGTATCTACGTTTCCCATATGGGAATTCCTAAAAAAGAAGGCCCGCAGCGGTAACACGCTGCGGACCTTCATCGACACCCTCATATCGACTTAATAACTGCACATGGCAAATGCCCAGGTGAACGTAACGTAAGGAAGTTTAAAAATGTAGGCGCGTAGCGTTCGCCTTTGTCAGCGACATAAAGTCCAAACATTTCAGAAATTACAATTATCACCGAGCGGTATTTGCCCTTATCGACTATTCAGTCAACTTTTTC
This sequence comes from Paenibacillus sp. FSL R5-0636, assembly GCF_037974255.1. Lineage (NCBI taxonomy): Bacteria > Bacillati > Bacillota > Bacilli > Caryophanales > Paenibacillaceae > Paenibacillus > Paenibacillus sp. FSL R5-0636. Next base: position 1,938,457 of record NZ_CP150232.1, on the reverse strand, counting down.
ACAGGAACGTAAATCTCCATCACTGTATCTGGCCGCGAATGGCAGCGTTCATCGTAAAACTCAAAATCCAGCTTAGTCTCGTCATAAACGTAACCACTATCCTTAAACCATTCTTCGAAGATGTACTTCCAGCTGCTTTTTATGACTTGGGCAAACTGTATTTGCTCTGTATCCGTTGAAGTATCCACCGGAGGTGTTGTAAACACGGCATATTCGGCTTCTGGCACATCCATCGTCAACATATCAGCTTCTACCTTGGAGTAGTCCTCAACAATAACACCCAAAAGATAGGTGGCATTGCCGTTATCTGAAGACGGAATACATAAACCAACTTCTCCGTGTTTAGGCGGGTTTAGTATTTTATACATTTTGGACTCCAGGTTTTCACCCTCATAATGGCTCCAAAAAGAAGCAATATCCTTAGTGTACATACTACCCGCAACATTAGTTTGGATACCATAACCAGCCACCTTAAAAGCAGGCTTACGAACAAAAACAGGATTCATAATATAACCTCCGATATCAAATATTGAATTTCCTTTACTAAACCCATCCATCCGCGCCGCATATTGTGTCGGACTATAACCAAAGGTTTTGCGAAAAGCTTTAGTAAAGCCACTTTGTGTTTCAAAACCATAGTCCAGCGCAATATCAATGATCTTTTTTCCAGCAAATAATTCAATTGAGGCTAAGGATAATTTTCGGCTCCGCACATATTCCATCACAGACATTTCCTTGCACAAGCTGAACACTCGGCAAAAATGATACACCGAATATCCGACCTCAGTCGCTATTTCTTCCACCGTTATATTTTCTTTGATATGAGCTTCTATATATTCAACACATTTTTCTATATCTTTACTGTAATTCAAGTGCAGCACCAGCCTTCCCCCGTACGGTGATTTCATTATATCAACTGCGCATGAGATGGACTGTTCCTGTTTTGCTGAGCTGCATTATTGCCTGTATAAAAAAACAGAGCAGCGTGCCCCTCCATTTACAGAAGGATCACAACTCTGCGTATTCTTAGTCACCATCATTTTGGTTAAGCCTCGAAGTAGACAACGCTGGATTCACGTAACCTACTTACACTTCAGTTGCTCCCTACGACTGACTAAAGGACCCAGATGACGTTATTTTCCAAAATATCGCCTTTTGAGCGGTGTTTCGGACTCCAGTGCAGCTATTACTCAAAAAACGGCTCATATTTAGGTTTTTCCTGCTAATAGCGACCATAGGGTCCAATAGCCTGCTAAAGATGCTCAAAATCTACGTTTAGGGTCTCCTGTGTCCTTTAGCAACTTCCTACGCACAACAGCCAAATTAGTCAGATGGGTGGCGGCGTTTAGATCAACATTAGGAGGGTAAAAGGAGGCAGTAAAACATGGAAGGACAAAAAAAGAGTGCTCCACAGCCATTTTCATGGCTTTTGGAACACCCCGCATAAATGAACTCTTTTTAACGGTTTAGCAGACTTCCCACGTATTTCAGCAGCTCGTTGGCGCAGATTGGGCAGTAGTGATGTCCATCAATAAGTCTGGCGCATACCTCATTGATTCGTTTGAGCTGACTTTCATCAGGTGTTTTGGACGAGGTGGTGATTTTGACGATATCTTTGAGGTCTGTGAACAGCTTTTTCTCAATCGCTTCCCGCAGGCGGTCGTGGTTGTTGTACTCGAATTTCTTCCCTTTGCGTGAATACGCGGAAATCCGGATCAGGATCTCTTCACGGAACGCTTTTTTTGCATTCTCAGAGATACCAATTTGCTCTTCAATCGAACGCATTAACCGCTCATCCGGCTCCATTTCCTCATCCGTCAGCGGATCACGAATTTTCGACCAATTGCAGAAGGCTTCGATATTATCTAGATAATTCTCAAAAAGTGTCTTCGCAGATTCCTCAAAGGAGTAGACAAATGCCTTTTGTACTTCGCTTTTCGCTAAAATATCATATTCCTTGCGGGCAATGGAGATGAAGTTCAGATAACGCTCCCGCTCCTCTTTTGTAATCGATGGATGCTGATCCAGGCCATCCTTTATCGCCCGCAGGACATCCAGTGCGTTCATGCACTGCAGATCTCCTTTGATCAGAGCGCTGGAAATGCGGTTGATAACATAACGCGGATCAATTCCGGACATGCCCTCATCTAAATACTCCGTTTGCATCTCCTTAAGATCAGCCTCTTTATAGCCTTCGACCTCTTCTCCATCGTACATCCGCAGCTTTTTAATCAGATCCATACCTTGTTTTTTGCTTTCTTTAAGACGGGTTAGGATGGAAAAAATAGCAGCGGCACGCAGCGCATGTGGTGCAATATGCACATGACTCATATCACTCTGGGCGATCAGCTTCGCGTAGATTTTTTCCTCTTCCGAAACTCTGAGGTTATACGGAACAGGCATAACAATCATACGGGATTGGAGCGCTTCATTCTTTTTATTAGAAATAAACGACTTATACTCGGTTTCATTTGTATGAGCAATTATCATTTCGTCCGCACTTATCAACGCGAAGCGGCCAGCCTTGAAATTGCCTTCTTGCGTCAGTGACAGCAGGTTCCATAAAAACTTTTCGTCGCATTTGAGCATTTCCTGAAATTCCATCAGCCCACGGTTAGCCTTGTTCAACTCACCATCAAAACGGTAGGCACGCGGATCAGATTCCGAACCAAATTCAGTAATGGTCGAAAAATCAATACTTCCTGTCAAATCAGCGATATCCTGAGACTTCGGATCAGATGGACTAAAGGTACCAATCCCTACCCGCTCTTCTTCTGACAGAATAACACGCGTCACCTTAACCTGCTCAATGTCACCAGCATAATCATTTCTCAGACGCATCTGGCAGGATGGGCACAAGTTGCCCTCAATACGTACACCAAGTTCCTTCTCAATCTCCGGACGGAGCTCCAGCGGGATCAAATGCAGCGGGTCCTCATGCATCGGGCAGCCTTCTATTGCGTATACCGCACCCGCATCTGTCCGCGAGTACTGTTCCAAACCACGTTTAAGCAGCGTGACCAGGGTCGATTTCCCCCCACTGACAGGTCCCATCAATAACAAAATCCGTTTGCGAACATCAAGCCGACGTGCTGCAGAGTGAAAATATTCCTCGACCAACTTTTCGACTGCACGATCAAGTCCAAAAATCTCCTGTTCAAAAAACTTATACCGTTTGCGTCCGTTTATGTCCTCTACGCCGTGCGACTTAATCATGTCATAAACGCGGGAGTGAGCGGTTTTTGCGGGAGAGGGGTCTTTTCTCAACAGTTCTATATACTGCTTGAAGGTGCCGCTCCACGCCAACCGGTCGTTCTCAGCCCGATACGAAGCTATACGCTCAAAAATGTCCATTGCTCGCTGCCTCCTCTTGCGCTCCTACTTGCTCTTCTACTTGCTCTCCTATAGCGTTAAAAAGTGTATTACATACCTATGCGGCAAGCGCGGAATAGTTGACCTCTTTTTTACTGTGCTATAATAGAGAATCAGAAAATGGCTGTAAAACCTTATTGAGAAACCCGAAAATAAAGGCCTACGGGAGTGACAAGATGGCGGTACGACATGAAACGGAGCTGTACGCTCCTTTGAAGATTTTTTTTGAAAAGCAGGGTTACAGCATCAAAGGTGAGGTCCGGACCTGCGATTTGGTGGGGATTCGGGAGGACGTTGAGCATCCTCTGATCGTGGAGATGAAAAAATCATTCAATCTCGCCTTGCTGCTGCAAGGGGTAGAACGGTTGAAGCTCAGTCCCATCGTCTATCTCGCAGTGGAACGTGTCCGTGATAAAAAAGGTGCGGTGAACCAGCGCTGGGGCGAGCTTAGCGGGTTATGCCGCCGGCTCGGTCTTGGGTTGATCACCGTTATCTTTTATAAGACCAAAGCACCGCTGGTCGAGGTGCTTGTAGAGCCAGACGAGAAGCCGCCTGCGCAGCGCAGCAACAAGCGGCGGCGCGAGCGCCTGCTCTATGAGTTCCGCGAGCGCAGCGGAGACTACAACACCGGCGGCAGCACGCGCGTCAAGCTCGTGACGGCCTACCGTGAGAAAGCGCTGCGTGTCGCGCTTTCTCTGCAAGCAGCGGAGGCGGACGCCGCCGCCGCTGCAGAGAAGGCAGCTGCGAAGGCTTCGCTCGCAGGCGCCAAACGTTCAGCGGCGGGCACCGCTGAACAGGTTCCGGCGCTGAGCTCAGCGCCGGAGAGCCGTGCTGCCGGGGACGCGGCAGCACGGGAGGCAGCGGCGGCAGGCACGCGAAGCGGTGCCCCTAGCGCTGCCTCAAGCACGCTTCCAGCGGCCGTATTGGCCGCAGGAAGCGCTCCCCGCTCAGCCGGCATCACTCCGGCCGAGCTGCGGAAGCGTAGCGGCGTACCCACCGCCGCCGCTATGCTTCAGAACAACTACTACGGCTGGTTTCACCGGGTAAGCCGTGGGCGTTATACCCTAACCCCAGCCGGTCATGCGGCGCTGGTTGAATATGCCGCGATAACAAGCGGCGTACCCAATAACAGCAATCATCCCAGTAATTAGCTAACCTAACCTGGACAGTACATCAATCGAGCACCTCTTTTAGTCGGGTTCTAATCTTTTACCTCGGTTCTAATCATTTACTCAGACTTTAAACTTATTATTCTGATGCACACATAACATATTAAATAACGCCAAAAAGCATCCCAACTACGGGATGCTTTTTCGTATGTCTAATCTTATTTGAATCTTATCTCTGTACATTCCATGTTCTTATCTTACACATAACACATTAGTATCTGGTGCGTACCACGTTCTTACTATACTCATATCACATTTAGATTACATTTTTAATACACTAGTATCTCATCCGTATCATGTCTTATTTCACACATATCTCATGAGTATCTCATACGTATCACATTCAGACTGCATTCTTAACATACTAGAATCTCGTTCGTACCACGCTCTATCTCATACGTACCACATTCGTATTTCATTCTTACCGCGTGCGTAACTCGCTTTTCCCACGTTCGTAAATCACTCTCATCACATTAGTAACTCATTCATACCACGTTTGCATTTCACTCTTACCACGTTCATATCTCTGCGTACCTCATCCAGCTCTACTTAACTGTACTTAACTAACTTATTTACAATCTTCGAACACGAGCGCTATTTATTAATTACTATTTTCTCTACTCTTGCTTAAACATGCTACTCTTGCTGATTTATTCACATTAGAACCCCTATGCTACATTCAACATCCACTAATACTAAATCATTCAAAGCAAAATAAGCTTTAAAAACACCATTCCGAAAAAGGCACACTAAGTTATTAGGGAAATCCTCCCTAATATTCTTCGATTCACACGCTAAAAACCGCATTTTAGGGAATTACTCCCTGATTTTCGCCAGATTACCCCCTAAAACGGGGTATCCCTTGATTTTTTAGGGAGAAATTCCCTAAACAGTCCATTTTAGAGTTCAAATCGACCAGTTTTAGGGAGGATTTCCCTAATTAATCTCACATCACGCACTTCGTCTTGCCCGACTTGTAATTCTGTCCGTGTTTTAGCTCTAAGAGTGTCTTGTGTTTTCATCATTTCAATCATTTCATTCCCAACTTTCATTCCACTACCTAACTCCGTGCCGTGAACTCCTTAACCGCTTCGCTCATCAGGTTCATGCCAAGCAGCAGCTCATCCCGGCCGGGATGGCTGAAGTTAAGGCGAAGGTGATTGCTGACTCCATCTACACTACATAACGGACCCGGCAAAAAAGCCACTCCCTTACCTAGCGCACATTTGAGCAACGCCATAACATCCATTCCCTCTGGTGGTGAGACCCACAGGAACATGCCTCCTGACGGCAGATCATAGGAGCTGCCCTTCCAAGCAGGCCGCTTTAGCAGTTCTACCATAAGCTTCAGACGGGTGTTATACTCTCGATTCAGCTGCGCGATATGCTCACGCAGATCAAACGCAGACACATCCAATAAATGATGCAGCAGCCGCTGATTTAATGCGCTCGACTGCCAATCGGCCATCTGCTTAGCCGCAGACATCATTCTGATCAAGACTCGGCTGCCTGCCGCCCAGCCCGTCCGCAGCGCGGGCGCAACGGTCTTGCTGAACGAACCGATATAAAGCACATGTCCGCCATCGCTGATATTTTCCAGTGCATACAAAGACGGATATCTTTTGGCCTTGTGTTCACCCTGCTTCTGGAAGTGCAAATCCCCATAAGAATCATCTTCCACAATCAAGATGTTATATGCGATACATAAATCCAATACTGCGCGGCGTCTCTCCAAACTCCATAAAATGCCGCTTGGATTGGTAAAGCTAGGGGTTGCGAACAGCATTTTCGGCTTATGCAGCTCAATCTGGCTCCGCAAATGCTCCGGATCAAGCCCGTCCAAATCACCCTGTACAGGAATAATAACGGCCCCCTGCATCCGAAGAGTCTGCAAAAATCCTGGAGAGGTCGGATTTTCTACTAATACACGATCTCCTGGATCAATATACACCCGCGACAACAAATCAATGGCTTGCTGGCTACCCGTTGTTAGCAGAACTCCACCCTCAACAACATTTACCCCTTTTTCTTTAAGCCAATCCCCAGCAAGCCACTCCCGAAGGGGTCCGTACCCGGCAGGATCACCATATTGCAGTGCTCCCGCATCTGCTGAAATCACCGTAGATGCTGCTTCAGCAAGCAGTGACAATGGGAATAGTTCTTCCGCTGGTAATTCTTCAGCTAGCGATATCATGGAGCTTCTCCGTGTTTGGGTGCGGATACTAAGAAGCGATGACGACAACAATGTGTGTGCGCGAGCAGAAAATTCGTAAATCATGCGAAATCCCCCTTCCCTTTTACCAAGTAGAAACGGCTTCGTCATCCTCATCCAAGGATGGGATGGTTACCCATTCAACATGATATTCTTACTTCTACTCCAAGAATATTCCACCCCATACGTCATTATGTCGTAAAGCGTGGGTTAGGCGTAGATTTGCCTGTTTTGTCTTGAGAAGAGCGCGAATTTCTCAATCGCTTGTGCCCGGGTCGAAACATCGAGCTTTACATAGATTTTGCGCAAATAATTATCAATGGACCGACGGCTTACCGCAATTTCAAGCGCAATTTTATCGTAGGTAATCCCTTGAACGATTCGCTCCATGATAAACATCTCTGTCTCCGTCAGTTGCAGAACATCATCTAATCCTTTAAATGTCGAAATCGGCCAAGCTCCTTTTTCAATCCATTCCAACGGCATTGAAAGAAAACCCTCCCGTAAACCCAGGATCAGCTGTAAAAGCTGACGGGGAGAAGCTCCCTTCGAGAATATCCCGCTGGCTCCTAGTTCTACGAGGGGCTGAAGCAGTTCTCGCCCGTCTTCGTCTGTCATCACGACAAAATGTGAGTTTGGTGAGCTTTTTTTCATATTTAACAGCACACTCTCAATATTCCCCTCAGGCATATGATAATCTACTAGCACTAGCTCGGGATTTTTTTCCCTTACGATGGTAGCGCCTTCGTCCCAAGTGGAATACATTCCCAGAACCTTAAGCCCCTCTTCCTCTTCCAAAATCAATTTTGTCCCCAGCATACTTGTAGGATGACACCCCACAATGACCACCTGCCAAACCTTCATCATTAATGCCCTGACCCCCTGCTCTATATATAATCATCTAGAAAGGAAAGCGCCGCAGCGTTTCCGGTTAAAACGCAAGCAAGGCTGTATGATGACTTGTCTGTATAATCTCTAGCTGGTTACCTTGTGTACGTCTATCAGAATTCCAATCTATAGAAATTGTATCGCAGTAGTTTAATAGGATGCAATTACTTTTTCTAGTTTTCATACTCTCTTACATTTTTGCGAATCTTGTCAAAGTCTGATAGAATGGGGACTTGAAAAAAAGACCAACCCGAGGTGATAAAATGCAACCGCTAGCGGAAACGTCCCCGGTACGCTCGCGCTCTACTACTGCGAGAAACGGCCCTTCCGTAAAATGGTTTTTACTGTTCTGGATTATGATGATCGGACTCGGCGTATATGCTGTATACAGCTACACGAACCATCTGAAGCAACAAGTGCTAACCGAACTTAGTACTCAGAGCCAGCAGCAGCTTACCGTTTTGAAGACCGACTATGAAGCAAAAATTGCCGTTCTCTCTGAAGAAGTGAAGGAATTGCAGAATACAGTGCAAAGCTTTAACGAACTATTAACCTTCACTAAAGATAATGCTAGTGCCAAGACAGATAACAGCAACAAGCTATATACGCAATTGAGTGAGGTAAGCAAACAGTTAGAAGCTTTGAAGAAAGAAATGGATCTGATCAAATGATGACGCCAGTCAAAAGAGTAAATCGCTTCTTCATGCTTCTAACTGCACCGTTCATAGGCTTGTTTATATGTATGTCGTGGTATCGACCACCGCTACAGCTAGACCTTGATGTAGGACAATTCTCACCAAGCGCTGGGCCAGTGAATGAAACAGCTTCCTTAAAAAAAGAGCTGACTCTGGCAGAGGCCTCCGCAGCTTACACCATTGATGCTGTCAGCGCTAGTGCCAAGCTATATAAAGAGACTACCACTACGATGAATAAGCTAGTCGAAACAGCAAAGACTCAGGCGAACCGGCCTGAACTGATCTATAACCGCAGGATTTCAGCCAAGCTTGGTATACCTTCAGAGATTGTTACCAGCGACCGTATAAGAGTTGAGTTATATCGATTGAATCCAGGAAACTACAAAGCTTATGCGTTGAAAATCAAATTGAAGGACCCGACCGCTATGAAGATGAGCTTGGCGGAGACAGCCTCCGGTGCGGAAACTACTATGCATGCCGTACAGCGTAATGGTGCCATTGCTGGTATTAATGCGGGCGGCTTTGCAGATCAATCCGGAAAACGTTATCCCTTAAGCACAACTGTTGTGGATGGAAAGTATTTATACGGTTTTGAGCCAACGTACAAGGACCTAAGTTTTGTTGGGCTGAACAAATCCGGGCAATTAATCGGCGGGAAATTCTACAGTCGCGCACAATTAGATCAGCTAGATCCGGTATTCGGCGCCACCTTTGTGCCTGTCCTCCTTAAAAACAACATTAAAACACCCATACCCGAAAAGTGGAAAACATCCCCTAATCGGGCACCACGTACCGTGATCGGCAAATATAAAGATGATCAGATCCTGCTTTTTGTAGCAGATGGATATAATGAGTATGGCAGCTCTGGTGCACAGCTGGAGGAGATTCAGAACAAATTATCGAATATGGGCCTCGTAGATGCTTATAATTTAGATGGTGGTGGCTCTTCCTCATTGATCTTTAACGGAAGAGTTATCAATAAACCATCCGATGGAAATCTAAGAGCTGTGCCAACGAATTTCCTGTTTTTTAAATAATATAGTAAATTGTCTATGTAACATATCACATTTGCGTTTATTTTTATTAAATTGCAGGTTATAATCTTGATAACGAATACATTCGCTATTGGAGGTGCCAGTATGTCGTTCTCATTAACCTTTTGGATCGTAATGTTCGTATTTGTGTTATTTACGGTCGGCATCCTTACCTCATCTTACAACGACGACAAAACAAAAGGCCTATAAAGCCGATATGTCCCTGCACCCACTTGGTGCGGGGGCATTTTTCGTATACATAAAAAAACTGCCCCCAAGTAGAAGAGTTCTACGAAGAGGACAGTTTTTTTATAAGCTCTTGGCTGTCAAAATTCAAAATATGTACTTCTTAGGCATGTCTTGGCAATTGAGTCATTTCCGAAAGGCATGCAGAACAAATATAACGATCTTTATATTCGCTTACACCATCCATTGATCCACAGAAAACACATTTTGGACGGTAACGCTCCAAGATGATATGGTCACCCTGTACCAAAATTTCAACCGGGTCGCCTTCATTCATCTGATACCTTTTACGCAGGGACTTAGGCAGAACAATTCTACCCAACTGATCCACTTTGCGAACTACACCAGCAGGTTTCATAACTAACGTACACCTCTCCTGTTCAAGAAAAATTATTTAGTAGCTACTACTTATTTCGGCTCTTTCAATATATTTCGTTACCTAATTGTCGAATCCTGCTGAAAAAAATAAAAAATTTGTCTTTTTTTAAATAAGATTAGGAAAATCCAATTGTCGAAGCGCCTCGTACACAATAATAGCTGCCGAATTGGATAAATTCAGAGATCTCACAGCATCACTCATTGGCATGCGCATTTTTGTTTCTTTACCTGCTTCTAGAATCTCTGCAGAAAGCCCCTTCGTTTCCTTGCCAAAAACAAAAAAATCGCCATCTTGGAACTCAAAGTCACTGTATCTTTTCTCTGCTTTCGTCGTTGCGTAAAAGAAACGCCCCTCGTTATATTTCTCCAAAACCTCAGCAAAGGAGTCGTGATATTCAATAGTAACAGCATGCCAATAGTCTAATCCTGCTCTTTTTAATGTAGCATCGTCTGTACGGAATCCGAGTGGACGAACCAAGTGAAGATGAGTGCCTGTAGCGGCGCAAGTACGCGCAATGTTGCCAGTATTGGCCGGAATTTCCGGCTCGACTAATACGATATGGAGTGCCATTATATGGTTCCTTCCTCTCTAAAGGCTTAATAGCCAGATGTTTTACTCTAGTGCCTAACCATAGCTTCTCCAAACAAACTGAAAACCTTCCACCAAGAAGGCGGAAGGTTATAGATAGAATTCATTAACCTTGAGTTTGCCGGAAATGGTTCATGAAATCGGACAGTGCTTTTACACTTTCGTAAGGAACTGCGTTGTAGATGGAAGCACGCAAGCCCCCAACACTGCGGTGACCCTTTAAGCCGACAAAACCTTCCAGTTCAGCAGCTTTGACAAACTGCTTTTCGAGTTCTTCTGATTGCATCCGGAAAGTAACGTTCATAATAGAGCGGCTGCCTTGTTCTGCAACGCCACGGTAGAAACCGTCACTTCCATCGATGTGATCATATAACAGACCCGATTTTTCAAGGTTCTTAGAATGGATGCCAGCTAAGCCGCCTTGCTCCTCAATCCATTTTAATACTTCGTTCACCATATATACAGAGAAAGATGGAGGTGTATTGTAAAGAGAGTTATTCTTATAATGAGTGCTGTAACGCATGATCGTAGGAATGTTAGAAGGTGATTCTGCAAGCAATTCTTCTTTCGCGATAACTACAGTCACGCCTGAAGGTCCAAGGTTCTTTTGTGCTCCGGCATAGATCATTCCGAATTGGTTCACATCGATTGGACGGCAAAGTATATCACTAGACATATCCGCGATTAACGGAATCGAGCCTGCATCCGGAAATTCTGCATATTGCGTTCCTTCAATGGTCTCGTTGGAAGTAACATGAAGGTAAGCAGCATTCTCCGCAGCTTTGATCGAACTTAATTCAGGTATAGCCAAGAATTTCTTATCTTCGGAAGAAGCGGCAACATGAGCGCCTCCTACCAATTTGGCTTCTTTATAAGCTTTATCCGCCCAGCTACCTGTCATTACATAGCTACCTACTTGGCCTTCGGAAATCAAGTTCATAGGGATCATTGCAAACTGTGTGCTTGCTCCGCCTTGTACGAACAATACCTTATAGCCCTTCGGATTGCCGAGGAGCGAAAGCAGACGTTCCTGCGCTTCATTATGCACGGATTCGTAAATTGCACCACGGTGCGACATCTCCATGATAGACATTCCACTTTCCCGGAAATCAACAAACTCCGCTTGTGCGCGTTCCAGTACCGTAAGCGGCAATGCTGCCGGTCCGGCATTAAAATTGTATGCTCTCTTATTCAAAACTGCTCCCCACCCTTTCTCTCCTATCAATATGGATATGGTTATGATAGCAATATTCTCCCGCACCAGCAAGTATAATTATTCACATAAAAGGTTAAAACGGTACTCATTTCGCAGTGAAAAACCGGTAAGATCGGCGCCAGCTCTTGCTTTGACGCGGTAAAAGACTAATGTTCACAAATACTTCAGGAGAGACTACATGACCTTCTCCCCACAGGGCCATACGTTCTATTGGAAAGTCCCCACTCTCTCGCACGCCTGTTCCACTAGGCTTATGAACCAACTCCCAGGTGAACTCAGTTTCCTGACCCTCCCAACCGCTCAACTTGCAATAAAAGGGTTTATCCGGTTCCTTTGACCAAGTAAGAGTATTCCCAGATACCTCTAGCAATTCTTTCGTATAGGAGGATTCTGGTTCTACTACCTTGAGTTCCCTCGGGAGACGCAGTTCGAAATCCTGTCCAATATTCAACCCATCGATTCCGATGAAGTTGTGAATATATTCCTCCGTACGGAAAGGCTTTTGCCCTTTGTTGTGCAATTCATATGCAATTATTAATTGATCCCCCTGTAAAGAAATCGTTTTAGTTAGCTGCACAGCATATCCGTTGCTTTCCATTGGGTGGATCGTATATGTGACAGCATCATTCCCTGCTTCGACATCCTTACTAAAAGAGGTTAAGGGGAACTCCTCATTGAAACTGTATAATGGGGAATTTCCTTTTTGTAACAATCCGACTCCGATTTTTGGAAACCAGCCTCCGATTGGCGCTTCATCATATCCAATTGCCCGGGAAATGCCAAACTCATTACAAAGCCCCTTGCCTCCAGTTCCTTCGCCTGGCTTCAAGCTTTCCGGCACACAAAACGTATGTTTCCCCTCTTCTAATGTCACCTGTGTAATAAATCCTGTCCAGTCAAAACGAGTGCCCTTATACTCTCCGATATCAGCGATATCGACAGTTAATATGCCATTTGACAGTCTGCAACCCATACCTAACGCGCCCTTTCGTTCATTGTTACAATGAATAAATATTCATTATTGAAAAAAACGTCTGCAGCCGCTATGAATAACGGTGCAGACGTCTTAAAATATCGTATAAAGCTACGCCAATGTCACTTCAATCAAGTGGCATTTCTCTGTCTGCAGAGAGAGCAACTCTTCACGCGGAATAATCGCACTTCCTGAGCCGCGCTGCAGCGTCACCTCGCTGCCATTCAGGGTAACAGAGTGTATTTGGTACTCCCCGTAGTTTAAGCTTCCTGTGGCTTTATAGACCACTTCAAACTCGCGATCCGCGAAGATTGTCTTAATAGAGGCCTTTCCCTCGGAATCAAACTGCTCTTTAACAAGCTTCGGTTCCAACAAAAGATCACCTAGCTTACCTTTTACACCAAATACTTCAGTAACCATAGTTAACAGCAGCCAGCTCGCTGATCCTGTTAAATACGTATACATCCCTCTGCCTTGCTCGTTAATATACTCAGGAATTCCTGGGTATATGCGGGCTTTTGCAAAGTCAGTACTTAAGCTATACAGAGATTCTAGTACTTTATGTCCTTCTTTCACATATCCGCGTTTATACAACGCATTGCCATACATGATGGTCATGTGACTGAACATAGCACCGTTCTCTTTATGTCCAAAGGCAAAGCCAAAGGCACGACCCAGATTCTGCTGGATCCCGCCGAAACGGGAATTAAGTCTGTACCCAATTTTGTCATCCAGTAGATTACGATCCACGGCGGCAATGATATGCGGAATTTGCTCTGGTGCAGCTGCATGGCCCATCAGCGGGAATACTTGACCCGTAAGCGTCATTCGAACGCCTTCTGCGAATTCCCCTTCCACTTGTTCTCCATCATTATTATAATAACCGTTAAACCAGCCTCCACCGTGTTCACTTTCCACCCACTCATTGCGGCGCAAGTGATTAAAGATCCACTCTGCTTTTTGTTCCAGATCGTCCGCTACTGTCTCTATGTCGAGTCCTACACGAATACCGCTGACTTTGTTCGGAGCGGCAGCATAATATTGATTAAGTCTTTCATGCTTGCCTGATACAGATTCATAATCCACTTGCTCACCAAGCGAATCTAGCAATAGTTTCATTTCTTCTGCCAATTCAACTGTCTCTTGCCCTTTAGAAGTCTTTAGCGTACGTAGCACACGAGAAATATCCAATAAGTTACTTGCGTAGAATGCTGTGAAAGCTACACTCTCACCCCGGTCTGCGCCCATATCAAGACCATCATTCCAGTCTGCGCCCTCCAGCAGGATATTATTGTGCTCTCCAACATTAAAGAACGGAACCAGATTTTGCAGCAGGATATGCTCCAGAATCGTACCTTTATAAACCTCACCAGAAGTAGTTCTGAGATCACTTCCCAGCGAGGTATCCCATGAATTATCGCGTTCCTTACAGCGACTCATAAAGGTATCGCGGAAATACGTCTGTTCCTGCAATAAGAAATCAAGATCACCACTCTGATCCAGATATAACATAGTCGTTAAGAACGGCCAAGCTCCATGATCCATCCACACGCGCGGGATGTTGTTACGGTCGGCAATAAATTCACCAGGCTGTTGACCGATAATAGTGGCATTACTACCATCTATTCTTACCCCAGCGTAGTTGTTCAGCAGTAAGCTGCGTACTTCAGCCGGTTCCATAATAAGAAGTGCTAGACAATCCTGCCAAAGATCCCGCCAGCCACGTCCGCCTCTTCCATAATCATGATAAGGCAAGAAGGAGTTACCATAAAGTCTTCTAAGCACGGGTTGAATCGTAACCCATTTCATCCATTGGTCAGCATCTGAATCACCGGTATGAAATTCTACCATATTCACTTTATCTGCCCAGAAGGCTTTAGTTTCCTCAAGCAAATGATCAAAAGCTTCAGATGTACCATATTTGTTCATCAAAGCATCCACGTCAATTCTCTCGTTATGGATCGCCATAACTACTATATAAGAATGGCTGTCACCAGGAGACAGAGTAAGCGTCTCGTAACGAAGACCCCCGATAGCCTCATATCCCTCTCTTTGTACGCCTCCGCCCTTGCCAATCTCCGGCGTGTTGTTCAGGATAACAGCTTCCGGCCAATCCAGGCTTCCACCTTCTCCAATGAACTCCTCCTGCACCGGAAAGAACCCCGCAGGTTGACTGCCGTCACCCTCTGCACCAAATACTCCATAAGAAGTGTGATTAATGCGGTGTCCCCGCTCATCAAAGGAGAGCGCAGGCTGAACCTCAACACCATAGGGTGAAGTATAGATCCGGTTAAGCAAAGAGGTTACATGTCTATGATCGCGCAGATCATCCGCCGAACGCGCGTAGATCGGAACTACCGCTGTCGGTGTCAGCGTAATAGCCTCTGCTGCTGTATTCGTCAACGTAACCTTCATTAATTCGACTTTATCATTACCACTTGGCACAAAGCTGGTGATTTCAGCTTTAACACCCATCTCTGCGTTACAACGCGTTACGCGTTGCCACAGGAAACCAGCCTCTAGTACTGCTTCATCAGTAGAAGATGTATAGAAATCGGCATTTTGCTTAGCGGAGTTCCCCACTGCCGACCAAGCTCCCTTGCCGTCTACGTATACCCAGAAGTTGCGGGAAGCCCGCGAATTATGCAAATCTTCAACAGATAATGGCGGTGTTAAAAATGTATTATGACCTGTGGTAACCTGTCCATGAAGTTTTGGAGTTACTGTCGACATCATTCCCCCTTCATTCACTAGAGGGAAATATAGAAAACTGCTGCGATCCGGTTGCTGAAGCCTGAATTCCCCATCATTACCGGTGAATTCGAAGCCATGAATTTTATTACGATCCATTCTCTCCATCCTCTCATTTACACAACTACTTAAGCTTTAACCGCACCTGCCAATGCACCGTCAACGATATACTTTTGAATGAAGGTGTATAGGATGATAAGCGGTGCAGATACGATCATGATCCCGCACGCCAACATAGGCCAGTTGTTCCCGTATTGACCGCGGAATTCTTTAAGCCCGAAGGTGATTGGATAGTTTTCTGGACTCGGTAAATACATGACCGGCCCCACGAAGTCATTCCAGATACTAATTGCTGTTAGAATAACACCTGTAGCAATTACTGGTTTCATAAGTGGCATGATGATCTGGAACAAATAACGCATATATCCAGCGCCATCCATACCTGCTGCTTCATCCATCTCCCGGCTAATTCCTTTGATGTAACCTACAAACATCATGAACACGATACCCGTTCCGCCTGTTTTAAGAAGAATGTAACCCAGCTTCGTGTCATAACCTACAAATCCTAGCTCCTGTTTCATGGTAAGCATCAGCTTGAACTGTGCGACCATTGGATTCGGCAGGAACTGAGACATCAAGAAGAACAAATAAATAAATCCGCTCCACTTCACATAATTTCTCGCCACCGGGAAGGCCCCGAATAACGAAACAATTAGGGTCAGCACTGTTGCTACGGCTGTATACAGCAGACTGTTTAAGAAATAATTAGAGAAATTACCCTGTAGCCAAGCTTCTTTATAATTATCCCATTGAATACTTTTTACGAGACCGATAGGATCTAACAGATATTCTGTAAAGGACTTGAATGAAATATTGATTACAAATAACAACGGCATGATATACAAAACAAGCAACACTGCAATCAGAATATAAGAGAGAGTTTTGGCGGTTTTGGAATCCTTCATTAATATTCCACCTCTCTCTTACGCATTTGTTTCACTGCAAATACTACAAACACCAGAATCATAAGGAACTGAACCACGGAAAGCGCGGAAGGAAGTCCCATCTGTAGAGAACCACGGAACGTCTCTTTATAAACGTCATATGCCATCGTTCTTGTGTTAAAGCGACCGTCCGTAGTTGCGAGAATAATATCAAAGGTGGACATCGCACCGATAATAGACAAAATAATGTTAATCGTAAAGGATGGAGCGATAAGTGGGAATGTGATATTTTTAAAAGATTGCCACTTCGTAGTTCCGTCTATATATCCAGCCTCATACAAATCTTTCGGTACGGATTGTAGTCCCGCAAGGAAAATCAACATCGAATATCCCATATACATCCAAATTTGCGTAAATATAATATAACCGAACGCATGAGTGAAGCTTCCAAAGAACATATCTTTATAACCGAACAAAGAATCATACAGTTGGTTAACCGGACCACTCAGCGGATCGAACATCATGCCCCATACCAGTGCAACTACCGCCACACCAAGCACAACCGGTAAAAAGAATACCGCGCGATAGAAATAATCGCCTTTCAGCTTCTGATTGATAACTACGGCCATAAGCAGACCGACACCGTTCTGTACAATGGTTACAATGACCATGAAATAAATAGTACGTATAATGGAATCCCAACGCTCGCCTGAATTTCCTGAGTAAAATACATCATAATAATTGTCAAGGCCTACGAAACTCATCTTGCTTCCAGGAACGTTAGTGATATCTGTAAATGAATAGATGACCGTCATCATAGATGGGCCAAAATAGAAAATTACATACAATGATAATGGAATCATTAGCAGCAGAAGCGGTATATATCGTTTAAAACCTTTCCCGAACGGATACATTTCTCTCACCTACCCAATCCTAATTCAATAAAATGATCGGGGCCTGCACAAAACAGACCCCGAAGCTGTAAAACATGTTTGGTGTACAGTATGTTGTAGATTCTTTTTTATTTATCGGGATAGCTACTTATTTAGGTGCTGCTGCTTCCCATTCTTTTTGTTGTACGTCTGCAAGCTCTTTAGCGGTTTTAAACTCGCCGCCTGGTGCCAAATACTCAGTGTGAACGCCTTCAGCTGCAATGTGCTCACCAACGTTATCACGGTTAATCATCATAATTTCATAAGCAAGCTCGAAATCTCCAGTCATGTATGGAGCAAGTTCTTTGTCAATAAAGTCACTTTCAGTGGCAATATTGTCTTGTGTAGGCAAGAATCCTGCTGCTTTAACATATTCTGTGTAGTTTTCTGGTTCAGAGAAGAATTCCAGCCATTTCAAAGCGCCTTCTTTGTTCGGGCCTTTTTCTGCTGCATACCAAGTTACATCGTATTTACCGACAAGAGAATTATTCTTAGCAGCATCTTCTGTAGCTGGGATCGGGAAGTAACCAAATTTCACATCTGGATTTGCTGCCGCGATCGTAGGAGCATCCCAAGTTCCGTCAGCAATCATAGCTGCTTTTCCTGTTGCGAAAAACGAAGGTGCTGTTGCATAGTCGATACCCAAGAAACCGTCGATGATGTAGTTATCTTGAAGCGTCTTCATTTTCTCCAATACTTCTACAGCCTCAGCATCGTTAAATGCCGAAGTTCCCTTCCAAACGCCCTCAATCCATTGTTGTTGGTTGCCGCCACCCAGAATCTTAGCTTGCAAACCGAACACTGGCAATTTCAATGGCCATACGTCTTTACCAGCCACTACGATTGGAACAATACTCTTAGCTTTCAATGTATCTAGAACACTAATGAACTCCGTCCAAGTTGTAGGTACAGCCAGACCGTTTTGTTCAAAAATTTCTTTATTATAGAAGAATCCTGACATTGCTACTTTACCGGTTGGGATTGCATACACTTTATCTTTATAAGTGCCGGCTTTAGCAATATCATTCGCATTGTAGTTTTTAACGAAAGCTTCGCCGCTCAGATCAGCAATCAGCCCGGAATCAATCCATTGTTGCCAGTCTGGCACTTTCGCACCTGGTGTCCAATCTTTCGGAGACAATCTCATACCGGATAGATCGGCAAGTACATCTACGTCACCAGCTGTAATTCTTGCTCTTTGTGCTTGTTTGAATTCATCATCCGGACCAGTGGTTGTGTACTCCACTTTGTATTCCGGATATTTTTCTTCAAACTTTTTATTAATTTCTGTAATGACCTTGTTAATATTCTCTTGTTTCCAGTGTAAGATCTTAATCACTTTCTTATCACCAGATGCAGGCTTGTTTGTTCCGCTGCCCGGAGTAGCCTCACCATTCGCGTTGTTATTGCCGCTTCCACATGCTGCTAATGAGAGCACTAGCGCTGAGCTCAACAATACCGCAGAAAGCTTCTTTACCATTTTGTTACCCCCCAGATAATTTGTTATGACCCTTTAACGAAACCACATGCTAATTTCTGAAAATCACGAAACAGTAAGGATGATATCACAGAAAGCGGTTTCGGTGTTTTCATTATTACATCGTTATTTGTCTTTGTAAAGTCTTTTTTCATTGTTCGTTTTTGAACGTTTTTTGAACCAATCATTCAAAAAAACCTTTAATATCAAGCATAATCCTAGTTTAAGAGTAAACATTCCATTGACTATAATCTTATTGAACTATAAAATAAGTAACGAAACTATTTCGTAAATCATAAATTCAAGTCATAAAAAAATAGCCTTGAGTAGATTTTAAACATATATTACGGAACATTTTTCACTATAAGGGGGACTTAATTTGGCCTACAGCATCAAAGATATAGCGAAAATTGCTGGAGTTTCTGTTTCGACAGTATCCAAAATCATTAATAACTACAGTGATATTTCGGAAGATACCAAGACAAGGGTTCAACAAATTATAAAAGAAACTGGATATACCCCCTCCAATTCAGCTAAAACATTGGCTACGAAATCGTCCAATCTAATCGGAGTGATTTTTGCCGGAATGCTGAATGTCGACTTTACCCACCCTTTTTTCATCGAGGTGCTAAATTCATTTAAAAAACAAATGGGACTACTAGGTTACGACCTTATCTTTTTTTCCAATGAAAAATTCCAAAGTGGCGATACTAACGATTATCTTGCCCGTTGTCAGCATTTTAATGTAGATGGGTGTGTGCTTCTATCCGGACAGGAGCTAGAAACCTCTATCAGCGAATTAGACAACAGTGCTATTCCATGTATCGGCGTAGATTTAAAACTAACGGGTGACAACTCTGGCTTTATCATGTCGGATAATTTCAAAATGTCCTCCAAAGTGGTAGAACACTTTTATTTACTGGGCTATCGTGAGCTTGGCTACATTGGCAGCTCCTCAGATTCAGACATCTCCAATATGCGCGAAAGTGGTTATCGCAAAGCTCTTGAAGATTTGGGGCTGCCTATTAACGAGAGTTGGTTCTTAAACGGAAGTAACTTCTTTGAGGCTAGTGGGTATGAGACGATGCGTAGAATGATTGAGAATGGAAATTTACCTAGAGCGATCTTCGCAGCGTCCGATCAGCTTGCTATAGGAGCGATGCGTGCCCTTAAAGAGGCTTCTATCGCTGTTCCTGAAACTGTTGCAATTATTGGCTGTGATGATATTGAGGCCTGCAATTATACAACACCCCTATTGACTACCATCCGCCAAAATAAAGATAAGATCGGTCGCCTAGCAGCACTAATGCTGTATGATCTAATAAACAACCAATCAGGTACGAGTTCTTTCAGCGTAGAACCAGAGCTTATCATTAGAGAGTCCTGCGGCGCTCCTGAACGGGGGCTAGTGTAGCCTTTCTCGGAGAATACACGAATAGCAAAAAGGGGCTGTCCCAAGCAGCCATTTTATGGCTTGGTGACAGCCTCTTTTATGTTCTTAACACTACTTAATGTCCAAATGGATTCTATGGGCGCACCTAGTGTTGCTCCGGATGATGCAATAAGTGAAGCACTTATAGAATAATTGGGGAATTTCTCCCTAAAAATCAGAGATTTCTGTTCATCGGACTTATAATTAGGGAAAACTTCCCTGAATTTCGGCCTATTCAGTAACTAATAAAGAAATCACCCTGATTATTAGGGAGGAATTCCCTGATTTCGTTCATTTAGAGCAAATATCGGCTATTTTTAGGGAGTTTTTCCCTAATTAGTTTAAATCCACTTTGTACATCACATAAACACAGAACGCATATCGCTCACCGTACATAGTCCAGCGTCACAGATACCACAAATCATATACTGCAAGCCGAACGGAAATCACACATAGCAGTCACCTACCGCCCACCCCAATAACATAGAACACTACTCATGGCTTAGATCTCTACTCATAGCATAGAACACACTACTCATGGCTTAGAACACTACGTGTGGCACACATTCATAAGATACAGTAAAATCCATTACTTTTCCCAATTCAAAAAAAGAAGCTGCCTCCAAGTAGAATCACTACTTTTGAGACAGCTTCTTTTATTATAAAGATTATATATAGCAGGAATCTTATAGATCGAAGTACAGGGCATATTCATGTGGATGAACACGAATCGCTACCTCTTGTGCTTCAGAACGTTTCAGAGCAATATAGTTATCAATGAAGTCCTTAGTAAATACGTCGCCTTCTGTAAGGAACTCGTAATCAGCTTCCAAAGAATCAAGCGCTTCGCTCAGGCTGCCTGGAACGCTGCGGATTTTTTCTTTATCTGCATCAGACAATTCATAGATGTTCTTATCAAGAGGACCATAACCCAGTTCTTGCGGGTTGATCTTGTTCTTGATTCCGTCCAGACCTGCCATCAGCATTGCGGAGAATGCCAAGTAAGGGTTAGCCGTGGAATCCGGTGTACGGAATTCGATACGACAGCCTTTTGGTGTCACAGCTGCTACTGGGATACGAACTGCTGCAGAACGATTTCCTTTGGAGTAAACCAAGTTAACCGGTGCTTCGTAGCCAGGAACCAGACGCTTAAAGGAGTTGGTGCTTGGGTTAGTCAAAGCGATCAATGCTGGTGCATGGTACAAAATACCACCGATATAATGAAGAGCCATTTCGCTCAGGTTAGCATAAGCGCCTTTTTCATAGAACAAAGGAGTATCTCCGTCAAAGATCGATTGATGCACGTGCATTCCGCTACCGTTATCACCAAACAGCGGTTTTGGCATGAAGGTTGCTACCTTGCCATACTGACGTGCAGTGTTTTGTACAATATATTTATAAGTCATGAGATTATCAGCAGTTTTCTTCAAGGTATCAAAACGGAAGTTAATTTCCGCTTGACCTGCAGTGGCTACTTCATGGTGATGACGTTCAATGCGTAGTCCAACTTCAGCAAGCAGACGGCACATCTCACTACGGATATCCTGTTGGGAGTCAACTGGTGCTACAGGAACATATCCACCTTTAACGCCAACTTTAAATGCCAAGTTGCCGCCCTCTTCTTTACGACCCGTATTCCAAGCCGCTTCTTCAGAATCTACGAAGAATGAGGATCTGTTCATGCCACTTTCGTAACGAACATCGTCAAAGATAAAGAATTCTGATTCAGGTGCGAAGAATGCAGATGTACCTACTCCGCTTTTTTGCAGGAATTCTTCTGCTTTCACAGCAATACCGCGAGGATCGCGCTCATAACGTTCGCCATCAGGAGTGAAAATGTCGCACATCACGTTCAGCGTTGGATGAGCTGTAAACGGATCTATGAACACACTATTCGGATCAGGCATCATAACCATGTCTGATTCTTCAATACCACGGAAACCTTTGATGGAAGAACCGTCGAATGCTACCCCATTTACAAAAGTTTCATCTTCCACTTCAGAAGCTGGCAGAGAGATGTGGTGGGCACGACCACCTAAATCTACGAATCGAAAATCTACCCACTCGATATTGTTCTCTTTAATTGTTTGCAACACTTTTTCAACCGACATGAATTTTTCCTCCCCCAAGTTCCGAACATTAGGCCGCTCACAGTATGCAAATGTTCTTGTTTTAATTTTTTTTGCTGTCGTAATTATAAATCTCATACCTAACATCGTCAATGCTTATGTCAGGTATTTCTTTCAGCAATGTAAGATATTCTAACGCTTTCGTGAAATCTGTTATTTTCGCATATTTTGATGTCACATTTATTTTATTCAACTCCAAAAAAACCCTCTTTTCCCACTAGGTCGCGGGTTAAGAGGGCTTCCGAGGAAGCTCTTAGATTGAATTTTATAGCGCCGAAACCGTTTCTGGCGAAGTAGAAAACTTACGTCCAACAATTGGAGCCAGCTTTTCCAGATCTTTAAGCAAGTTATCAAACTGATCAGGGAATAACGATTGAACACCATCACCTGTCATGGAATTGTCCGGATCTGTGTGCATTTCGATAATTAGCCCGTTTGCACCAGCAGCAACAGAAGCTTTGGCCATAGGCTCAACTAACTCACGACGACCGGTTCCGTGACTTGGGTCAGAGATTACTGGAAGATGGCTTAAGCTTTGTAGAACTGGAATAGCCGATAGATCCAGTGTGTTACGAGTGTAGGTCTCAAATGTGCGTATACCGCGCTCACAGAGCATTACATCCTTATTACCGCCTGCCAAAATGTACTCCGCTGCATTGAGCAACTCATCATAGGTCGCACTGAAGCCACGTTTTAGAAGAACAGGTCTGCCACAGGTACCCAGCTTGCGCAGCAAATCAAAGTTCTGCATATTCCGTGTACCCACCTGCAGAATATCCGCATGCTCCGCACAGATATCAACATACTCCGGTGTCATAACCTCTGTAATCGTCAACAGGCCATGACGCTTTCCTGCTTCAGCCATCATAGTCAAACCTTCCACACCTACGCCTTGGAAGCTGTACGGTCCTGTGCGGGGCTTAAACGCGCCTCCACGAAGTACCTGAGCACCAGACGCTTTAACAAGCCGGGCGATCTCATCAATCTGCTCTGGAGACTCAACGGCGCAAGGTCCGCCCATGATCACCAGGTTTTCTCCACCAATCTTCACACCCTTGATATCAATAATCGTATCCTCAGGATGGAAATCCCGGCTGGCCAGCTTGTAGGATTTGGAGATCTTCACGACGTTCTCTACACCCTTCATTTGCCGCAAATGCTCGGCGAGCTTAGGAGTGACGCCTCCCACTAAACCTATCACCGTGTGATCTGCTCCTCTGGAGAGATGCACCTGCAAACCTTCTTTTTCGATTACGGCAATTATATCTTTAACCTGCTCTTCCGGTGTTTGATTTGATGTAATGACGATCATATTTATAACTCCCTCTCTACACTTAAAATTTATAATAATTCCGCCAGATACTATCGCGCTATGACGCGTGTTCGCTTTTAAGCTTTTATGCTTTTAATCACTAAAGTAATTCTACCTCAAAAAGCGATTATAGTCAATCTATATTCTAGATTCCTATGCTGGAAGCGTTCTTTCGATAAAAAAGAGCACTTAACCTCGACTGACGAAGTTAAGCGCTCTTGTTGCAGCGTTCATAATATATAAGTTCGAGCCTAGCCCATTACATTAAGTAGTACTTGCACTCTTATTCTTAACCGGTGGCAGCAGCTTCGCCATATTCACTGTACGTTTGATCTCCCACGTCTCCGGATTAGCCGAATCATACTGATCTAAGTAGTTAATCACTTCTTTGGTGATAGGTGTAGGTGTGGACGCGCCAGAAGTGACCCCGACGATATTTACACCCTCTAGCCATTCTGTTTGGAGTTCAGACACATCAGAAATACGATGGGCAGGAACCCCAGCGATTTCTTCCGACACCTGTGCCAGACGATTAGAGTTGTTGCTTCGCGGATCACCGACAACAATCACCAGATCACATTGCCCTGCTTGTTCCGCTACAGCCTCTTGACGTACCTGGGTAGCCATACATATCTCATTATGCACTTCAGCACCTGGGAAGGTCTCCAGAAGCTTTTTCATGATATGTTTAATATCCCACTGGCTCATAGTAGTCTGATTCGTAATGACGATACGTGAAGAAGGGATGGATAACGTAGCAATCTCATCTTCTTTTTCAATCAGATGCACATGCTCAGGGGCAATACCCACAGCACCCTCTGGTTCCGGATGGCCTTTTTTGCCGATATAAATGACCTCATAACCATCATCTACTTTTTCCTGAATAAGATCGTGGGTCTTCGTGACATCAGGACAGGTTGCGTCGACCGTAGTCAGACCCTTATCCCTTGCCATCTTGCGCACCTCAGGAGAAACCCCGTGTGCAGTGAATATAACAGTCCCACTATCCACTTTATCCAGAATATCCAGACGATTATGTCCGTCCAAAGTAATAATGCCATCATCTTCGAACGAATTCGTGACATGACTGTTATGAACAATCATACCCAGTATATAAATCGGCCGGGGAAGATCGAGATTTTGCGCAGCCTGCCGTGCCATAACCATTGCATCGACAACTCCGTAACAATATCCCCGGGGAGAGATTTTAATGACTTCCATGAGTTCACCAGCTTTCTGCTTTCATTGACCTCTGTAATAGGACACTTCTAAATTATACCCTATTCCAGCGGCGGAGCAAAGAGAAGCGGCAACCAGATGACAAAAGTAGTACCCTCACCTTGGCGTGTAACAACCTCCACAGACCCACCATGCTCGTCAATAATCCACTTAGCAATGGATAGACCAAGCCCAATCCCTTCCGTAATTCCACGCGATTCATCCGCACGATAGAAACGATCGAAGATATATGGAACCTCATCTTTATCCATACCAATACCTGTATCAGTGATCCGAATACCAACCTGATTCTGATAGAAAAGGGTATCCAAACTCACGATGCCAGAAGGCGTGTACTTAAAGGCATTATCAATAAAAATAAAGAGCATTTGCTGTAGATAATCTTTATTCCCAACTATATATTTGCCGTTTAAGACTGACATATCACCTGTAACCCACTCGGCTTGACGCGGCAGGAAAGAGGCGCGGCGCGCAATCTCATTCATCATCGGTTCCAGTGCCACGGGCTCTATATCAAAAGTACGTCCAGTATCCGCACGCGCGAGCGAGAGCATATCCGCTACCAAGCGGCTCATACGCTTAGACTCGTCTGCGATATCCTGCACCGATTCAAGCGATAGCTGGCGAATCTCAGCTTCACTCATCTTCCCTTCTCCGGGTTCCATCTCCCAAACCTTTTGCAGCAGATCAATATTTCCGCGAATCGTAGTGAGCGGTGTCCGAAGCTCGTGTGAAGCATCTGAAACGAAACGGCGCTGAGCCGCATACGAATCCTCCAGCTCTGTGTAGAATCCTTCCATACGCCCAAGCATACTGTTAACGGTCTCAATAAGCCTTCCTATCTCGTCTGGCGGCCCATCATATTCAATACGCGAGCTTAAATCATTCCCCGTCTGAATCCCATTCGCAGCTTCAATTACTTTGCCGATTGGACTCATGGATTTGCGCGCAAGGAACAAGCCGAAGGTAAATGCCGCGATCAGGGTAGCAAAAGAACCTACGAGCAGGATAGTTTTTAAACGCTCCAAGAGCTTATTTTGTTCACCTACATAGGTAGCCACTTGTAACACAGCAGCAGGATTATTTTTATAATTTTCCAATAGAATTGGCCGTTCATAAATCAGAAATTGATTGCCTTCAATTACAACATTACGAAATCCCTGTACAATTTTATCCCGCTCGGGATAATCAAATGCAAGATTACCATTTCTCATGTTTGTCGTTCGCTGCATAACCTTAGTATCATAAACATAGATCTGTGTATACGTATTAGAATTCTCAGGAGTTCTGACCCCATCCATCATTAGTTCACCGCTGTATAAATTGATACTGAAAAATGGAATGGTCTGCTCAGCTTGCACCTGGAGGCGATTCTTCAAGTCCCCATAAGTATTAAAATAAACAAAACCGTAAATTGCGGCTGATAAGGCCAGCAGCATAACGGCCAAAATCCCTGAATACCAAGCAGTCAGCCGCAATCTTATAGACATGTTAGTTGTCACCTCTTAGAATGTAACCGGCACCCCGGATCGTTTGAATGAGGCGTTTACCGCCATGCTCCTCCGTCTTTTGACGTAGCATGGCTATGTATACCTCAAGCACATTAGATTCACCGCTATAATCATAACCCCATATTTTATCCATGATCAGATCCCGTGAAAGCACACGTTTCGGATTTTGCATAAAAAGATGAAGCAGCTCAAACTCCTTCGCTGTTAGCTCCAGTCTTTTACCGGCACGGGTAACCTCACGTGAATCCACATCCAGCGTAATATCTTCATAAGAGACCGCTTGCTCCCCACCTTCACTTTGCTCACTCTTACGCCGAAGCAGCGCACGTACACGTGCAAGCAGTTCTTCCAAGGCAAAAGGTTTAACCAGATAATCGTCCGCGCCCAGATCAAGCCCTTTCACACGGTGCTCAATTTCATCCTTCGCGGTAAGCATGAGAACAGGAACATTACTGCCCCCTTCCCGCAAGCGGCGACATACTTCAAAGCCATCCACCTGAGGCATCATTACATCCAAAATTACCACATCCGGATCACTGCTCAAGATTGCCCGTAATCCATCCGCTCCATTCACCGCTGTTTTCACATCGTAACCTTCAAAAGCTAAACCTCTACGCAGCATAGAAATAATCTTTTCGTCATCATCAATAATTAGAATATTCGGTCGCATCAAGCAGCCCCCATTGTTCAGTTCTTTTTATATATTGTAGCAGTTTACATCAGAATTAGACAAAAACGGAAGGGTCGCCCCTTCCGTGTGACTTACCGTCCGGTATTATTGCTGCTGACTTTGTTGTGTAGTCGTTGTATCAAAATCATTTTTGTTACCGATGGTAACTGAAAGATCCATGGTTTTACCATCGCGCACAACATTTAATGTTACTTTGTCTCCAACTTTTAACGTTTGAATGAAGGTAATCAGATCTTGGTTGGTTGCATACTTCGTTCCATTCGCACCGGTAATGATATCGTAAGGGCGCAGGTCAGCGGTATACGCTGGGGATTTATAGATAATATCTGCAACCACAGAACCTTCTTTAATATCCGTACCCATTTGCTTAGCAACCTCATCTGTAATCGTCATAAGAGTTGCACCAATGAAAGGTACCGGCTCTTTCGGAATGGCTTGGTTGGCTTCCAGTTTATCTACGACTTCTTTAATCGTATTCACAGCGATTGCGAAACCAATACCTTGAGAATCCGTGCTGACGGCTACGTTCATCCCGATTACCTGTCCATTCATGTTGAGCAACGGCCCACCTGAGTTACCCGGGTTGATAGAAGCATCGGTTTGCAGCAGATTTTTGTAATTACGAGTTCCACTGCCATCTTCTTCGTTAATATCAATACTGCGTCCTTTTGCACTAAGAACACCGGAAGTTACAGTATGGTCGAAGCCTTGTGGGTTACCGATAGCAACCACTTCTGAACCTACCTTTATGCTATCCGAATCTCCAAGTGCTACGGTAGGGAAATCACTATCTCCTTCAATTTTAAGCACAGCCAAATCCAGATCTTTGCTAGAACCTAGCAGCTTCGCTTCATAAGGCTTGGTTACGCCATCCACGGTGACTTGGATTACATCAGCATTGTCAATTACGTGCTGGTTGGTCAAAATATAGCCGGATTTCTCATAAATGAAGCCTGTTCCAATTCCATAAGGGATAAGCTGTGATGAAGAATCCGATCCTGATTTGGAATCCTGTTCATTTTGTGAAGAACCATTTCCACTGTATTGATCCCCGAAGAAAAATTGTGAGAAGGGATCACTCAGATTCGGGCTGGATGAGCTTCCATTACGCGAATTAGATTTCACTAGTGTCTCAATCTTAACGACTGCTGGTCCCACCGCATCAACAACACCTGTCACATCACGAGATCCAGTCACCAAGGATGTAGTAGAAGTAGAAGGCGCAACACCTGCACTCTCGCCCGTTGTCTTCGCCGTTCCATTCGTTCCGGAGCTAGCAACAGTTGTAGCTGTATCTCCCGTAAACCAGTTACCTCTGTCTGCCATATACATTGAGCCCGAGAGAACGACCATACCGGCTAGGAATGATACCAGCACTGTTTTTAACGAGCTTTTTGGTTTTTTATTATATTGCCAGCCGCCGCCACCTTCAGAACCGCCACCGCCATTTCCTCCGCGGCCACCACCATTGCCATCATAACCAGTGGTACGAAGTGATGTGTTATATGGTAATGGCTTTACAGGCTGTGGAGGTGTAACCTCGACCCGTTCTGGCTCCATCCGATTGTAGTGCTGCGCGCCTCCGTCAGCGTTATTCTCATCTTTGTTCAAAGATTTAAAAGGTCCGTAAGAATAGTAGTAGGATGATGATCCTGTTTCAGATGAAGTATTATTATTGCTGCTATTGTTATTATTGTCCCATTCCCGATCTGGTGCTGGTCCATTGTCGCGATTGAAGTTGTTTTTGTTATCGTCCATGTTTATCTTTCCTCCTGCTTCCTGTCGCCGTGACAAGGATTAATTTGTTTTCATGTTCTTATTTTGTACTTTAAACCTTAAGGTCACATTAAAAACAATTTAAGCGCAGATAAAAGATATAGGCAAATGGGAGGAGATTATACAGGGAAGCAGAAAAAAGAAGCTCGGGCGCGAAAAAGGTCGCGGCCCGAGCTTCTAAAACCATTTCAAATAGTAATGCACCTTAGTCTACAAGTCCTACCCCTGAGCCCAGCCCTTCCGATGAGCGTAAATAGCCAACTGGGTACGGTCATCAAGCTCGCATTTCATCAACAGATTGCTGACATGCGTCTTTACTGTCTTGATGCTGATATGCAGCTCCTCACCGATATCCTTATTGGTCTTGCCCTCAGCTATAAGCAGCAGGACTTCCTTCTCACGCTCTGTTAAACCGGAGGAATCACCTTGCACGGTGCGCTGGCGTATACCACGGGTCAGCGCCTGTGACACATCACCCGTCATGACGGGCATGCCGCGGTAAGCCCCTTGCAGTGCGTAGATTAACTCTTCTGCCGACACTGTTTTGAGCACGTAGCTGACAGCACCAGCCTCTATAGCATCTACAACAAGATCATCCTCCAGAAAGCTGGTGAGGATCACGATTTTGAGGCCAGGAAATTCAGCCAGCACTGCTCTTGTGGTCTCGGCACCATTCATCACAGGCATCATCAAATCCATCAGCACGAGGTCAGGCAGACCTTCATGTCCACCAGCACGCAGCATCTCCAGCGCCTCTTGTCCATTCGCCGCCTCACCGATGACCTCGAATGTAGGCTCCAGCATTAGATAAGTTTTGAGGCCCATCCGTACCATATCATGATCATCTACGAGCAACACTTTTATGACACTCATGCTCTACTCCTCCTCGTCCTGTGTATCTGTTCCTAACGATCTATTCTGCTCTAATTCTGGGTTCCCTTGAACAAACTTAGGAATATGTACACGGATCGTCGTTCCCGCACCCTTGCGGCTAATAATCTCCACTTGCCCACCCAGTTTCTCCGCGCGTTCGCGCATGGTGGTGAGACCGTAGGAGCCTTGTTTTTGCTGCACATGTTCAAAACCTTGACCGTCATCACTAATACTCAGCACAACTTGTCTTGATCCTTCACGCAGTGATAGGCTGACCAGTCTAGCTTCAGCATGCTTCACAATATTCGCCATCGCCTCTTGAATAATTAGGAACAGCTGATGTTCGATCGCTTCCGATAACTCGCCCTGAAGTTCGAGCTCCTTCATTCCTTTTAAGCCATTCTGGCGACAATAATCGGGAAACCATTTTTCCAGCGCCTCGAACAGATTTCGACCTTCCAGCTCCACTGGACGCAGTTGTGCAATTAATGCTCTCATTTGTTTTTGTGCCATCTGAGACATTGTAATCAACTGGTCCATGACCATTTGACCTTGAGCTTCATTGACCTTCAGAACTTTAGGCAGCGAAGAAGCGGACATATGGATGGCAAAAAGCTGTTGGCTCACCGTATCATGCAGATCCCGGGCCATACGCCTTCTTTCCTCCAACACCGCACTCTCCGCTGCCTGTTCCTTCTCAATAACCTCTTGTTCACCCAATCGCTGTAGAAGCTGCATCTTATTCTCAACCGTATCCATCATGACATTAAACTCGTGATACACTCGGGCAAAAGACTGATCGTCACTTTCTGGCATCCGTACGGACAGATTTCCTTTGGCTACCTGCAGCATATTCAGATCCAGATGATCAATCCGGCGCTGAATCCGCTGGCCTGCCATGTAGCCGATAACTACAGTGAACAACACAATCCCGAGACATAAGTACAGCCACATCCGATAATCCTTCACTTCGATATAACCAAGGCAAGTGCCTGCATACATCAATCCAGCGCTTACCGCTCCAGTGAGCAAAAAGTAAAACAACAGCAACCATTTGGTATTACTGAAGATTGTCCCCATCTAACCCACCGTTTTAACTTTAATGTCACCTATAAATGCACTTACATTTATACGGACTTTTTTGCCTGCTTCTTTATAATAAGGAGTCTTGCACTGTACACTGCTCATAAACCCACTGCGAGACTGATCCAGAACTTCCATATCCCCGATAAAAGAACTGCTGTTCACCGAGATGCCAAGATCCATATCATTCGGAATGTACACTTTAATGTCGCCTATAAAAGCGGAAATATTAATCCTCGTTTCGCCATAAGCAATTTGTGCATTCGTCAGATCCAGTACGGTATCGCCGATAAACTGCGAGATATTCGTGTTCTTCAGTTGGAAATGCTCGCGCCCCATGTGGACATCTCCGATAAAAGCAGAGCGATTGGTCGATTCCTTTTGATTATTTGATTCATGGAATTCCTCATGCCATTCACCATGTCTACGAGCATGACGCTCATGACGTTCCTGACGTCTGCGCTCGTGTCGTTCCTGCTTCTCTTGCCAACGTGCTTCAGCGCCGGACTTATAAGATCCTGTTTCGTCCTCATCGTCTTCTTCATCTTTTTGAAGATAGTCCTTCCAGTCGCGTTGACCAGAAGCCTTGCCGAATTTTTGCTCAAATTGTTCATCAAGTGTGGAATCCAGCGGTTTGGGCGGCTCCACATCTAGTGAGCTTTTTCCTGAAGGAAAGTGATCTGGTGGTGACGGTGGAGCTGGTGGCACAGGTGGTACTGAACCGCGTGGTTTAAAAATCACATAAAGTCCGCCGCCAATCAACATGACTGGAATGAACATTTTGAAAAAATCCCCGGCCGAAATATCAAACCAATCTAAATTCCGTCCAAGGAAAAACACTCCGATCGCCAGAAAGAAAAAGCCGCCGATAGGTGAAGAACCTTTTGATTGCTCCTCCCCTGTACCTAAAAGCCGTTTCATTCCCATTAGGATCAAGATAACCGGCCAATAATTCGAAATCAGGTAACCTAAGCTGAAATCAGTGTAACCCAATTGTCTCAGTAGAAACATAGCTCCTATCCCTATCAGGATCAGGCCGCCTAAAACCTGGCTGGTGAACCTTCTTTTCATGACTCATTTCCCCTTTAAAGTAGTGGAACGCTCTCTTCTTCAATCTTATAGCCTTAGTCTACAGGAATGAAGTGCTGAGAAACAGCGGCGAGAGAAGGAACTTCCCCTCAGTCTCTAGACTGAGATGAATGGGATAAAATTCTATTTACTTCATTATATATGAAAAAAGACTGTCCCTCAGTAATTAACTGATTTGGACAGTCTCTTTTTTTCAGCAGTCTTCTGCTTCAGTTAGCGCATTATTGTTGCGGTTTCTGAGCTGGTTTAGAAGTATTTCCACTTTGCTTAGTAGCGCCGTCATTCTCAACAGCAAACTCAGCATTGTATTTTTCATTTGGTGTTTTGTAATTTTCTTGTACTTTAGATTTCTTGTTATTGGCCACGGAATTCACCTCCTTTTCTCTTATGCAGCATAGAATATGCTTACTAAGAGAACATCTCGGAAGAGGCAATTGCTTTGCCCCAGTCCGTATTATGGCAAGGTGATGTCACTATTATGCATGACCAAGTGAAAATAAGTTCAATCCCATTAAATGGATTCTTCGAGCAGGGATTGCGGCACTGCTTTGTAAGTCTCAATCGCTTGGCTCAGCTTCTTCAGCATGACTTCCGTGCAAGTCCCGTTACCACGCTTAATGAGTTGAACTACAACCGATTTTTTGCCCCATTCCTTATACACCTGTTTCGTAGTAGCAAAATACAGATCAATCTTCCGCCCTTTAATAGCCGAGCCCGTATCAGCAACTATGGCGTATCCATAGCCCGGTATATAAAGAATACTACCCAACGGCAAAACCTTAGGGTCAGCAGCAATGGTTGAGACTGTATTCTTATCTCTGCGCACTTTTACACCTGAATAGGTGATTCCATATTCGGGATGCTTAGATGTTTTACCTGTAGATTCATAACCCGCAGTATAGCCAGTCGCCATTACTTTCATTGAAGTAATAATCTGGTCTTCCGCAGGAGCGGCTACAGGAATAGAATTTGGTAACTGTTTTGAGGATCCGCTGCCACCATTTGTTTTAGTGGTTGGAGCTTTGGTGCTCTGCGGTGCCTTTGTCGCTGCTGGTTTATTTTTTGTTGTTGCAGGTAATACAGGTGCGACGGAATGCGCCTCGTTTGACATTAGTGTGGCGCGGCCAGTCGCAAGAACGACCTTATCATCTGTGGTTCTCATAAACACAGAATTAGCTTTGGTATATTGCAACTCGTTCGATAGCGTTTTGTTAATACCCGTGTGCTGTAAAGTGTCTCCTGTCCCAATGGCCCCTACTGCCTGTTGCTTAGATTCTGGAATGATTCCAGCAGCGGTCAATAGCAAAACGATGGTGACAAAAAGACACCAAAACCTCTGAAATATGCCCATTTTGTTCATGTGATAAACCTCCCCCTTATTAGCGAAGGTTTCCCGATTCACAAAATTTTATACATGAAGATCAGAAGTTGATCCTCATGGGCATATAACAGAGGTCTTATTTAGACGTAATTTTGGTGTTGTTAATTACAAGAAATTAGGAAATCACACGATCAGCAATTTCCTGAGACAAGAGCTCAATCACTTCTTGAAGCGGCTTAGCTCCAATGTCGCCTTCCCCGCGTTTACGGATGGAGACCGTCTGAGCGTTCATCTCATTCTCGCCAACTACGAACATGTATGGCAGTTTCTCAAGCTGAGCTTCGCGGATCTTATAACCCAGCTTCTCATTGCGGAGATCTGCCTCAGCAGAGATACCACGGCGACGCAGCTTGTCTGTAACTTCCTTGGCATAATCGTCGAACGCTGTCGATACAGGAATTACTTTAACCTGCTGTGGAGATAACCAAAGCGGCAGCGAGCCCGCAAAGTTCTCTAACAGGAAGGCAACGAAACGTTCCATAGTACCCAAGATTCCGCGGTGCAGAACGACTGGACGGTGTTTTTGACCATCATCACCGATATATTCCAGTTCAAAACGTTCAGGCAGCAAGAAGTCGATTTGTACAGTAGACAGAGTCTCTTCTTTACCTAATACAGTTTTAATTTGCACATCAAGTTTAGGACCATAGAATGCAGCTTCGCCTTCTGCTTCGTAGAACGGCAGTCCTGCTTCCTCTACTACCTCACGCAACATCCGCTGTGCAGTTTCCCACATTTCGTCATTCGCATAATATTTCTCTGTATCCTTAGGATCACGATAGGACAACCGGAAACGGTAGTCATTAATACCAAAGTCACTGTATACCTGTTTAATCAATTCGATTACACGAATGAACTCGCCTTTAATTTGGTCCAGACGGCAGAAAATATGGGAGTCATTAAGAGTCATCGAACGTACACGGTGTAAGCCAGTCAATGCGCCTGACATTTCATAACGGTGCTGGATACCAAGCTCAGCAATACGGATCGGCAGATCACGGTAGCTGTGCATCGAGCTCTTATAAATCATCATGTGATGCGGGCAGTTCATTGGACGAAGAACAAATTCTTCATTGTCGATAGTCATCTTAGGGAACATATCCTCTTGATAGTGCTCCCAGTGTCCTGAAGTTTTGTACAGTTCAACATTACCCAGAACTGGTGTGTATACATGCTGATAGCCAAGACTTGCTTCCAGATCTACGATATAACGCTCCAGAATACTGCGCAATTTGGCACCCTTAGGCAACCAGATTGGCAAGCCTTGTCCTACCAATTGATTAAATGTAAAGATTTCAAGCTCTTTACCAAGCTTCCGGTGGTCGCGTTTCTTCGCTTCTTCAAGCAGGCGAAGATGCTCATCAAGCTGAGCTTTTTTAATCCAAGCTGTGCCGTATACGCGTTGAAGCATCTTATTCTTGCTGTCGCCACGCCAGTAAGCACCAGCTACATTCATCAATTTAAAGACTTTGATCTTGGCAGTCGACGGCACATGCGGTCCGCGGCATAGATCGAAGAATTCACCTTGTTCATAGATAGAAATCACGCTATCTTCAGGCAATGCCTCGATCAATTCCAGCTTGTAAGGATCACCTAGCTCACCGAAAATTTCAAGTGCTTCCTTGCGGCTAACTTCTTTGCGCACGATCGGCAGGTTCTCCGAAATTATGCGGTCCATTTCCTTTTCGATTTTGAGCAAATCTTCAGGATTTAGAGGATGTTCCAGATCCATATCGTAGTAGAAGCCATCTTCAATGACCGGACCTACACCAAGCTTAACTTCTTTTGTTCCGAACAAACGTCTAACCGCTTGAGCCATCAAGTGAGCTGTACTGTGACGCATAACCTCCAGACCTTCAGGTGAATCCAAAGTTACGATCTCTACCAGTGCGCCCTCTTCAAGGGGAGTAGATAAATCTACAACGATACCGTTCATTTTCCCCGCTGCTGCATTTTTGCGCAGGCCACTGCTAATAGAAGCTGCTACATCATCAATACTGCTACCCTCTGCGTATTCACGGACAGAACCGTCCGGAAGCTTAATACTTACTGACATTGCTAATTCCTCCTTCATATAATTAAGCCTAACGGCCCTTTAACCTTTGCGGAACAATAATATCCACGCACACAAAAAAACGCCCGTCCCGCAAAGGGACGAGCGATTACACCCGTGGTTCCACCCAAATTCGATTCTCTCTAGCCTCCCTTGAAACCTCAAGCGGAGTGAAGATAGAATCCTTCGTAAGCATGGAGTAACGACCATGAACCGGCAGTTCTTACTATCCCATTGCAGGGAGTTCAAAACGGCAGCTACAAAGGGGTAAATCGAAAGCAGGATGCCGGAGGAAATTTCAGCCTAAGTTTCCTCTCTCTGAACGGTCCAGAACAATCAACTCATATCTTCGTCAATGCTGTTAACGTGAATTATGGAGTAATTATAAATCTGTCCTCTCTGACAGTCAAGTCAGAAAAGGGTCCAAAATGATAGAAACTCAGGCAGAAGACACACATAAGGACTGTTCTGGCAGCCAATACATGGATGCCGAAACAGTCCTTTTGTGGTTATTCCTCTCGCCGTTTTTTTTCAGGTAAGCGGCCTGCACGTTTCAAAGACTCACGCAACAAGTATTCGATATGTCCGTTTACGCTGCGAAATTCCTCTCCCGCCCATCGTTCCAGCGCCTCATGCAGATCCGGATCGATCCGCAGTGGAAAGCTTTTCTTGGCCGCCATGATGCACCGCCTTAGTACAACGAGCCGGCGTTAATGACCGGACTCGCTCCGCGCTCCGAAACGATCGCAACCATCAGATTATTGATCATCGCCGCTTTGCGTTCCTCATCAAGCTCAACTACGCCGCTTTCTTTAAGCTGTTTAATCGCCATATCGACCATGCCTACGGCGCCTTCAACAATGATTTGACGAGCGGACAGAATTGCAGATGCTTGCTGACGTTGCAACATTGTACTGGCAATTTCTGTGGAATAAGCCAAGTGTGTAAGCCGCGCTTCAATGACCTCTACACCAGATATCGACAAACGTTCTTGCAGCTCGGTTGCCAATTCTTTAGCAATCTCATCTGCATTAGCCCGCAGGGACATGCCCGATTCATTGAAGTTATCATACGGGTATTTACTGGCTACATGACGCAGCGCTGTTTCACTTTGGATTTCCACAAACGCCATATATTTATCTACATCAAAAAGCGCTTTTGCAGAGTTAATTACCTTAAATACGATAACTGCAGCAATTTCAATCGGATTACCTTCCACATCATTAACCTTCAGCTTGACACTGTTAAAGTTACGCACGCGGAGGGAAACCGTCTTGCGCAAACTGAACGGAATGACTGCAAACAAGCCACTTGTCACGATAGTCCCTACATATTGCCCGAAAAAGGTAACTACGACTGATTTATTGGGCTGCACAACCGTAACACTTGTACATAATACCCCAGCTACAACGAACAGAATGACTGGCACTGCGACATACTCTTGAACTGCACCATAAATTCCCCCAGCTAAACAAACTGCAATTAAGGCGAGAACCCAAAATCCACTGACAGGACGAAGCGTTTTCTCTTTCATAAAAGCACCCCCAATAGATATTCTTTTGATATGATTATGATATCACTTTTGGATAATAATGTGAATAGGTAAAAAGAAATTAAAAATGCTTTTCTGTTCATATTTCATATACTGCAGCTCTATCGGACCCCACAGTCGCTATTGCGCTAAAAATCAGCCTATATGAGGCTCTTTTCAAGGATACCGTCGCTGGGGTCGAACACCTGCTCAAAAGACGCTGAATTTACGAATAAGGTCCACTGGGTCCATACGCCTAACGGATGATATAACAAGCGAAGATTCAGATGTGTTCTGCAATGAGGCTTGCTAATGATCGTAATCCTAACCTTACAAAAAAACGCTTGATGCTCATTAGTCCACTGAAGGATTAACAAGCATCAAGCGTTGATTAATTAATATATATTAGTTCTGCATTACAAAATCATTATCAATCTTCGCATTAGGATCATCGAACACCCGCAGAATATCATAACGTGTATTCCGCTGCGCTGGAACTTTGCCTGCTTCGCGAATCAGCTGAGTAATCGACTCGATGTTTACCTTGTAAGTCGCACCCGCCGAAGATACTACGTTCTCTTCAATCATTGTGCTGCCGAAATCGTTGCAGCCATATTGCAAGGAGAGCTTGCCGACCTCTGGTCCCATAGTGACCCATGAAGATTGGAAGTTCTTAATATTATCCAGCACAAGGCGACTGATCGCCACCGTCTTCAGATACTCCTCAGGCGTTTGTCTGTCCAGCTTCAGGTTGGTATTGTCCGGCTGGAATGTCCATGAGATAAAGGCCAAGAAACCTTCAGAATCATATTTGTTGGCAATACACTCATCCTGAGCCTCACGCACACGTAGTAAGTGCAAAGCACGTTCCTCCATACTTTCCCCAAGCCCAATCACCATTGTCGCTGTGGTATTCATACCCACTTTATGTGCCGTCTGCATTACATCCATCCACTCGCGCCACGAGCCTTTTAGTCGGCTGATTTTGCGGCGTGTACGGTCATCAAGAATTTCTGCGCCTCCGCCTGGCAATGAATCCAGACCCGCAGCATGAATTTCACGAACCACTTGTTCCAGTGGTAATCCTGATACTTCTTTCATCTTCATAATCTCCGCAGGAGAGAAGGAGTGCATTGTAATCTCAGGGAACCGTTGCTTAATTCCGCGCAGTATATCTGTATAGTAGCTAAATGGAAGGTTAGGATTAGTTCCACCTTGCATAAGAATTTCTGTACCATTAACAGCAATTGTTTCAGCAATTTTTTGATAAATCGCCTCATCTGGCAGCACATAGCCTTCATCCGAGCCTGGTCTGCGGTAAAAAGCGCAAAAACGGCAGTACACATCACATACATTCGTATAGTTAATATTACGGCCAATTACAAAAGTGGCTAACGGGTCCGGGTGCCAGCGTTCCATAATAGTGTTTGCAGCAGCACCCATTTTCTCAATTTCGTTGCTCTCGAATAGTCGGATGGTATCTTCCAATTGGAGACGGTCGCCCCGCAGGGCTTTATCCAAAATAAGATCTATCGCACTCATCGTTCGCATCCTCCTTTTAAACCCTTAGGGATATGGTAGATTCACAAAATCACAAGAAAAAATAACGTTGTCGTCCTTTAGAGATAACAACCGTTTCTCGTAGTAACATAAGGATAAAGTATAGTATGTAACTTATACCTTATATTTTAATAAATGAACAGTTCATTTCCTCATCGTATCACAATCTGAACAGCTTGAAAAACTTTTTACTTTCTCAGCAAGATACCATCCAGCAGAAAGAGTCCTTACATTGCTGCCTGCACCCGTTGAATCAAAATTCCCTGAGGCTGTCGGACACAGATGACGTTATTTGCAAGTTTTTAGCCTTTAGAGCATAGTTATGGACTCCAGTGATGCTATTCCATGAAAAGAGCCTCATGAAAGCTGTTTTTTAGCGCTATAGCTGCTGTGGAGGCCGTTAACATTCCAAATGTGTAATAATGCTGTATCTAAGGTCAGCTGTGTCCAATAGCAAAAAGTCCAAAAAGAAGAGCTATCCCAGCAGCCAATTCCCGGCTTATGAGACAGCTCTATTTCATCCTCAGTCTAACACCAGCTCTAAATCAACGGTGAGTTAGATCCTCGATATTTTCCAGCAATTCGGTGCCGATCTGGGTTGCCGTTACTTTTACTTCGTTTCGATTTCCGCCCGCGCAGCCTCCAAAGCATGACCCAGATCAGCAATTAGATCCTCCGCATGTTCAATGCCCACCGAGAAGCGCAGCAACCGATCATCTACACCCACCGCATTCCGAATTTCCACAGGAATGTCCGCATGCGTCTGTACTGCAGGATAGGTCATTAACGATTCAACCCCGCCGAGGCTCTCCGCGAAGGCTATAAGCCGAATATGACGAAGCAGAGGTTCTACGTATCTGGCATCTTTTAATTTGAAAGAAAAAATTCCGGTATTGCCCGAGGACTGGCGATTCTGAATTTCATATCCCGGATGATCCGGCAGGCCTGGATGGAACACTTCCGCAATCGCCGGGTGCTCTTGTAGATAGCGGGCAATTGCTAGTGCATTACTCTCGTGCCGTTCCATACGCAGAGCCAGTGTCTTCATGCCTCTCATCAGCTGATAACTGTCTGTTGGCCCAAGCACAGCGCCAATAGAGTTATGTAGAATCGCTATTTCAGCGGATAATTCAGCCCCTTTAGATACAATAAGACCAGCAAGTACATCATTGTGTCCGCCCAAATATTTGGTAGCACTATGGACTACAATATCCGCACCTAATTCCAGAGGACGCTGGAAAAATGGAGTCAGCAGTGTATTGTCTACAATTGTGAGCAGCCCATGATGACGAGCCCAAGTAGCAACCGCTGCAATATCCGTAACCATCATCAAAGGATTCGTTGGCGTTTCAATAAATATCGCCTTTGTATTTGGAAGACGGGAAGCCCCAAGCGCATCCAAATCATTCGTATCTACATAGGAAGCAGTGATTCCAAACTTGGACATAATTCGTTCCAACAAACGATAGGTCCCGCCGTAAAGATCCAGCGAAACGATCAAGTGATCGCCTTGCCCAAACAGGGTAAATATGGTTTGAATAGCCGCCATCCCAGAGCTACAGGCAAAACCTGCATCACCAGACTCCAATTCCGCAGCCGCATTCTCCAGTACGGAACGGGTCGGACTTTTGGTACGGCTATAATCGAAACCTGTGCTCTGCCCAAGCTTCGGGTGACGGAATGCCGTAGCATTATAGATAGGAAAATTAATGGCTCCGGTAGCCGGATCTTCTTGTGAACCTATTTGTGCCAGTCTGCTTTCAATCCTAAGTTTGTCGTCCATGATAAATGCCTCCTAAATTATAATGTAGCGCTGATCTTAATAAACAATCGGGTCGATATCGTAAGGTGTCTCTTGATATACATAGTAATTGAGCCAATTAGAGAATAATAAGTTGGCATGTGCACGCCACACTGCAGGAGGTGTCCGTTCTGGATCATCTTTAGGGAAATAGTGTTTCGGCAAGGCCATCTCCATGCCCCTCTCCAAATCACGATCATATTCCCATTTCAGGGATAGAGGATCGTACTCGGAATGTCCGGTCACAAATATTTGTTTGCCGTCGGTCGTAGCTACTAGATACATACCAGCTTCTTCGGATTCTGCCAGAATCTGCAGATCTGGATTGCTCTCAATATCTTCGCGGGAGACATCGGTATGACGGGAATGCGGTACATGGAATACCTCGTCAAAACCGCGCAGCAATTTAATGTTATTTTGATTAATCGTATGGGAGAATACACCAAAACATTTTTCAGGCAATGCCACTTTACGAACACCAAAATGATGATACAACCCTGCCTGTGCCGCCCAACAGATATGCATGGTCGAGGTCACATTATCCTTGCTCCATTCAAAAATCTCTTTTAGCTCTTCCCAATAGGATACTTCCTCAAACTCCATTTGCTCTACGGGTGCTCCTGTAACAATAAGGCCATCCAAACGGCGGTGGCTGATCTCGTCAAAAGTTTTGTAAAAGCTTCTCAAATGCTCAGCAGAAGTATTCTTAGAAGTATGTGAGCGTGGATGCAGCAAGGTAACATCAACTTGCAGCGGTGAATTTCCTATTAAACGCAGCAATTGAGTCTCCGTCGTTTCTTTAGTCGGCATGAGATTCAGAATAGCAATCCTTAGTGGACGGATATCCTGATGGAAAGCCAAACTTTCATCCATCACAAAAATATTTTCTCCGGATAGTACTTCTTTTGCTGGTAAACTGTCGGGAATTTTAATTGGCATTGTCTTTCCACTCCTTAACTGTATTTAGGTTATGTTGTCACATCGCGGCTTTCTGAACAATAAAAAGACCTTTCTCGGAAAACGAGAAAGGTCATATCTACAGTCATATGCGCCTCTCTCATCTGCCAGAAACTTTTGGACGGGGTTTAGTCGTCAGCAAAGTTCCGCAAGAATTAGCACCGTGCGTTCACACGCCGGTTGCCGGGTTTCATAGGGCTAGTCCCTCCACCTGCTCTTGATAAGATTTAGCTGTATTCAATTAAATTTCTTTAAAATTTACTTTAAATCATGAACCTCCTTTTCGTCAAGTCCATACAATGCTGAAGTAGCCTTAAAGTAACAATAAATTTGCTTGAAAGAGGCATACTCCGTTGTTATACTAGACAAGTATTTCATACCTGAACGAAAAGAAGAGGTGAGAAGAAGAATGGAAGGCGACCCGAGCTCGCAATTAAGTGTACAAAATGAGCAACCACACAGGATAATCATCAGCTTGCCGGCGGCGGGAGCAGTTCTTCTTCATGCCCTCGAATCGTCATTCGGCCTCTTGTATTGATTGTAACGCCGGCCAAGCTGATTTTTTCTCTGTGCTTAATTAGCAGTCCCTGGTGAAGACCCGGGGATAGAAGGAGTGGAATCAGATGAAAATCCGGCTGGTGAATGCAGGGGTTTTTACACCTATTGATGAAATTGATGAAACATTGACACCCCCAACAGAAGGGTTCTATTGGATTGATGCAGATGTGGAGGATTTGGAGCTGCTTCAGCCCCTGTTCAACCTGCATGATCTCGCTGTTGAGGATTGCCTTAGTGAAGAGGATCAACGTCCAAAGATCGAAATATACGAAAGTCATTACTTTATTGTTGTAAACAGCATCCGCTTTGATGATGAGGAAATTTTCCTGCGGGCACTCAATATATTCTTGGGCAGACATTATATTATTACTGTAACGAAACAAAAGATCCACGAGCTGCGCATCCTGAAGCCCATGTTATGGGAACAAGAGGTTAGCGAACCTGACCAATTCCTTTACCTGCTTATTGACCTTGTCGTAGATAATTATTTCTCCGTAGGTGACCGAATTGAAGCCCGGATTGAGAAGCTTGAAGAGGATATTCTAATGCATACCAAGAAATCTCATCTGAGTGAGATTATCGGTCTTCGAAGTGAAATCTTATGGTTAAAGAAGATGCTGGGACCACAGAAAGAGGTTATCAATACCCTGAACAAAAAAGACCTCCGTCTGATTGATGATCAGCTGCAGAAGTATTTTAGCGACATTTATGAAAATGCAGTTAAAATATCCGAAACCTTTGAGACGTACCGCGATCTCATGGGCAACTTACGTGAGGCCTACCAATCCAGTATCGCCAACCGCGCCAATGAAATTATGAGAGTATTTACCGCGATTACAACGATATTCATGCCTTTGACCGTAATCACCGGAATCTATGGGATGAACTTTGATCATATGCCTGAATTGCATACGAAATACGGTTATTTTGCCGTGATAAGTCTAATGTTGACGTTAGGCTGTGGGATGCTGTATGTATTCCGCAAGAAAGAATGGCTATGAAAATAAACGGACGAATAGGTAAGACGAAGGCCCTTTAACCCTATGGTGTAAGGAAGCCTTCGTCTTTTTGATATGAGAAAAAGCTACTAGAAACTGGTCGCCATGTCCACTTTAGGAGCTTGCTCCCGCCGGAAACGAATGCGCATCAGCCGTAGACGTTCATAATAGCTATCCAGCCCTTCTGCTGCTGAAAAATCCTCCCCATACACCTTATGCAGCACTGGCTTTAGAAAAAGATCTCCTACCTCTACATAGGCATTCCATATCGCCTCCTGCTCATTCTGCGGCACATTTTTCAGTTCTACCTCGATCAGTTTCTCCACGCAATAACCTTCTCTTTCCAGCTCCTCTACCGCTTCAATCAGTTCGCGACGGTTCACTCCACTGTTCACCTTAAGCTGTTCTAACCCTAACCCATTCTCGATCCCTTGCAGCAGAATTCGCCGTAATCGCAGTCTTTCTAGCTGTTTCTTATATTTGACCTCTTTCTGTTTATAGAGCCAGGATACAAAAGAGTCCTCCTCAATTTCTTGGTGTACCCAATTCAAAGGAAAGGAATGTTCCCTTGCAGCCGTAGAGGTTATAGCCAACCAATCCGTACCATATTGGGCTACCTTTCCTTCCCCTACACCAGGGATCTGCAGCAGCTCCTCTGGTGTA
This sequence comes from Paenibacillus sp. FSL R5-0636, assembly GCF_037974255.1. Lineage (NCBI taxonomy): Bacteria > Bacillati > Bacillota > Bacilli > Caryophanales > Paenibacillaceae > Paenibacillus > Paenibacillus sp. FSL R5-0636. Next base: position 1,894,944 of record NZ_CP150232.1, on the reverse strand, counting down.
TGCGGCAAGAAAGTGCTTATCAAACGTAACAAACGATTGCTGGCAAGAATGTAAGGGGCTTTCCGTTCACTAGAAGCTCGGCTGCGGCGCCAAGCACATAACTCCTCATAAATAGCTTCGTTCCCATTATATTCACTGTAATATTGCAGCCTTAGCTGCTCCTGATTGCGCCCAGTAAGGCCGTCTTCTTCATGAAATACGCCATCAATCAACGGCCGATAGCCATCCCCCATCTTCACCGCCAGCTCATGCCTGTAAACACAGAGCATTTCATTCCAAGAACCACCCGCATACCACAAATGCTCCTGCGTCTCCTCACCGTCTGAAAAATCACGCCAGCCCAGGCTCCACACTCCTTCTTCCTCTCCAATCCATAGCTGAGCGAACACCTCTTGATCCACCCCAGATATTCTGGATAAGCGATTCATAAATACAATTTGCATATTCATCCCTGCCTTTCTAGTCTTCAGCAAGCACTATACCTACCGGGTCTGAACTACTCTTCGCTGGTGTGAATCCCACACTGTCAGACTCGGAAAACGCAAAAAAGCACCCCTCTCACGATAAACGTGAAAGAGGTGCTCCCTCATTAAATGCTATACTGTTAGATCCTACAATACCATATATTTCCTAACAGTCAATATCTTTTTATACTAGTTTCTTGCCAAAGCTAAGGTTGCCAGTCCAATCGCACCTGCAAGTCCTGCATTATCTCCAAGCTGCGGTGGCACAACGTAATTATCAATATCGGTATTGAGCGCTGGATGCTGAACATAACCTTTAAGCAGCTCCTGCAGCTTGGTACGGATTAGCGGGAACAAGTGGCTTTGCTTCATGACCCCACCGCCCATTACGATTTTTTCGGGAGACAGAATCAGCACGTAATTCATAAGTGCATGTGCAAGATAATGAGCTTCCATATCCCAAGCTGGATGGTCAACAGGCAGCTCGCCTGCTGGTTGTCCCCAGCGTTTGCCAATCCCCGGACCTGCGGCTAACCCTTCAAGGCAATCGCCATGATAAGGGCAGTAGCCCTCAAACGTGTCCTCTGGATGTCTGCGAACTAGAATATGTCCCATCTCAGGATGAGACAATCCATGCACCATCTGACCTCCAACAACTGCTCCCGCTCCAATACCTGTCCCAACCGTAATATAAAGGCAGCTGTCCAGACCTTTAGCCGCTCCCCATTTACTTTCCGCAAGCGCTGCACCATTCACATCCGTATCAAAACCGATCGGCACGTTAAATTGCTCAGCCATTGTACCTACCAGATTATATTGTCCCCAGTGAGGTTTTGGTGTCGTTGTTATGTAACCATAAGTAGGGCTGTCCAGCACGGGATCAATCGGTCCAAACGATCCAATACCAAAAGCTTCTACATTCTTCCCATTAAAATAGTCGATTACGAGTCCCATCGTTTCTTCCGGTGTTGTTGTCGGAAAGCTAACTCGGTCCAGAATGGTACCGTCCTCATAACCAATCCCGCATACAAACTTCGTTCCGCCTGCTTCAATCGCTCCCAATAACTTCATAGCAACTATCTCCCTTCTCCAATAAGCAATAATCCGCCATCCAGTGTGAAAATAAAAAAACAATATAAAATAAAACAATCAACAGCCCTTATTATACGTTGGATGAAGCGCTATCACAATAATAAAACTCCCTTCATGCAATTTTGCATGAAGGGAGTTTTATTATTGTTTAATTATTTAAGTCATCAAACATAGAGCCTTTTACCGTAACCTCAATTTGATCCAGCGGCTTAATGCCGACAAGCTTGCCCAGTGATTTGTATGCGTTGGTACTCTTGGAGAGCTCCACATCTGCCAACCAAGCCTTAACATAGTACTTCCCATCTGGCATTTCAGCTGTAGTATAGACAGGAATATGGTCCTTATTAATCGTAATCGTCACCGTAGACTTTTCCGTGATCTTGTACATATTCTGATTCAAGCCCACATATTCACGGTATTTGAAATTGTCGAAGCTTCCCAGTGTACTAGACTGTGAGTAACCCTCTAATATATTCTTCCAGAATTCATGGGTGCCATTATCACTTTCTCTTTCTTGTGAATATGGGATCTCTTCCACATCTTTAGTAAAGCTGTTCTCCACCGTCAACAATTTCGCATCATTCACTCCGGTGTTATCCTCTACGGATAAAGCTGCTGGCTTTCTTGCAAAGTTATTCCCGTTTTTGCTCAGTGGTTCATTCCGCAGATTGACCGCAACTTTATCATTATTGATATACATAAGATCAGTTTCATATCGGAAAGAATTCGTAAGTTCCTCAACAAGATCCTTATGGTCCTTCGTGTCTTTATCCGTATCTTTAAACGTAACTGTCTCCAGTGTAAAGGTATACGTTCCAACAGGATTAAAATAATATCCGGATTTAATCGGATAATCATACCCTTGAAGTTGCTTATCCGTCGCAAACACGGCGGTATCATAATTAGATTTGTCGTTAAGCATTTTTTTAGCGGTAGCTCTGGCTTTCTTATAAGCTTGAGCCATGCTATTCTCTACCTTCCAACCGATGTCTCCGCTTGCCTGTTGTGTGAAGATTCGTTCGAATTGCCCCTTTACTTTCGTCCAATCCTGTAAGTTCTTATTCTCATCTTCATGAGCCATCCAGCGGATTACATTATAATTGTAAGGCTCACTTGTCCAGAGGAGCTTTCGAATCAAAGAATCCGCTTTATTCTTGTCTATTGAATTCTTGTACAGCTTAGGTGCTATTTGTTTGGCCCCGTTATAAATATAGGTCCGAATGGTTTTGACATCCTCACCTGGTGTAAACGGAGCTGAAGTGCTGCCGCTCTCCGTATACGTTTGACAAGATTCAACATCTTTACCTTGCCCGTTCTTAGTTGTGCTGCACACCTGATAATTACGAGTGAAATTTCTGCTCACAGTACCCTGGAAACTGATATTACCTGACTTTTGATTAGGTGTATACGGAGCCGGATTAATGTACCACTTACCGTTAACAGGATCATCACCAAAATCAGGACGCTGTAGACTAGCTATGATGTCAGGTTGCCTAACTATAGTACTGGCGGCATCGTTAACCAGCGGATTATTCTCCACACGGAAATAACGATAGATAGTATCCGAATTATTGATTACTTCCAAAGCGCCTGTAGCATTCCCACTCCAAGTAAAATCAGAATATTGCGGTTGTAGAACAGCCTTTATAGCAGCACCATCGGCTAACCCGAATTTCACTTTTTTCGATAACACATTATAATCCAGATCGAAGGAGCCTTTAGTTGTTGGCATCGAGTTGACCTTCTTAATCCATCCGTAAATCTCATTATTTCCGTAAAAGACTTCATTAGGTGACTTCAACCTGTTCAGATTAAACTGGATGTATACGTCCTCATCAGGCATTGTAAATGTCGCGAAAAGAATATTGTCAGCCGTATTAGCCGCAAGCATAATTTCACCTGCTAACGTTGACGCATGACCATGGTATCTTACAGGGATTTCCTTTCCGTTACTCGTGATCTTCCAAGCGTAATCTGTTGTTTTCTGCGTGGCGAAGCTGGATCTGAGTCTGATTCCAACGGTTACCTCTTGTCCAGCTACCGCGCCGGTTGGCAAAGTTTCGAAATGAGGGGATAAATCATTTACCTGCAAAATAAACGGTGCGATAGGAATGCCTAAGTAAGTAATATTTCCGTTGGAACCTTGGATGTAAATCCTGCCTGATCCCCAAGACAGATAGGTAGGCGGTTGCAAGACGTGAACATAATCTATCCATCGCCCTCCCTTAGACGGTGTAGTATTCTGAGTGTATACAACCCTGTCTTTATACTCCTTGTCTTGATTGTTATAGATGAACCGTTCATATTTCTTACCGGCATAGCTCAGGTTTAGTCCAGTAAGAATCGCCTGCTCAAAAGTCCCGCCGGAATTTGCTAGATACTCAATATCCCGACCTACAAATGCATCAAAATCATTTTTTCTAATTTTGTAGCTTGATTTTACGCCAGAGTCCTTCCAAGGTTCCTTAATCATATTAAAATTCTGAATTTGAATCCCGCTCCATCCAGCATACCATGGAGCTCCCTCAGTTGAGACCGAGTCCCCATCAATCGAATACCCGGAAAAAGCAAACATATTGCTATGCTCCAGCCATTCATGATTTCCACCATAAACAATCTCAAAATTACTATTGTTAGATTTTATCTGGTTTTGCAACAAATCCTCTCTTAACTTTCCTTTATTAGTCTCCATTGTGTAATAATTAGATTTTTTATAGAGCTCCGCCATATCTTTATTGATCTTCTCGATAACAGCTGTCGCTGTTTTTGGAAGATTGTTAGATGTATCATTCACTGACTCTTCAGAGAAAACTGAAGAAGCTATAGATTGGAATAAGAATATTGTCACTATACTAAGCCATATCGATTTTTTCATACCTTCACCTCTCCTACTTCGGCCATACTGCGATTCCTATATCCCCCATACCAGGAGAGTCTACATCAATTTTATAATCTTTGCTTTGGAAGACTTTATAATCTAGCTCATCCATTCTTTTTGTTTTTGTTCTAACATACTTCATAATCGAATCTACGACATCGCCCTCAATGTTTTGTCTAAGAATATTCTCCGCTTCCTTCGCTTCCAGTGCAGGGTCAGAGCCTATATTAGTAAATGTAATTGTGATTTGAAAAAGATACTGACCTGCTTTCCGATCATCATTGTTGTATACTGTCAGCTGTGAATCGGTAATATAAGTCGACTCTAGATTGGCCCCCAATTGAGTATACGGGATTTCAAACCCATGAATCGTTACCGTCTTCGCTCCATTCGTTGATTCTCCCGTAGCAGGCTTATCAGAGGTAGCTATTTCACCTGAAGGAGTAGTGATGTAGACCGTCTTCACAGCATCATCCCATTTCACGTTTACACCGAGTCCTTCATATACAAATCGAAGTGGGACAAAGGTTCTTGACTGTTTGAACAATGCTGCCGTGTCCATTTGTTTTGTTTTTCCATTGAGCTCATAACTCTTTTTCCCGATATAGACACCCATTGTTTTGCCTTCAAGCGAGATTGTTGCCTTTTTGGCCTTACTGTCCCATAACACCTTAGCTCCAAGCGCTTCACTTATAAAACGCACGGGTAGCTGTACTCTTTGCTGCGCATCGATAAAAGGCTGGGCGTCTGGAAAAATAACTTTTTCTCCATTTACTACTACCCTCAATGGAAGACTTGCTGCAAAACCTGAAAATGCAGAAGTCATCAGGGATACCATTAGTAATAAAAGTAGAGAACTGATTAATTTTTTCATATAATTACTCCTCTCAATTTATCTTTCTATTTCCTGATATAATTAGTTAAGATGTATTGAGGTAGTACTTGCACGGGCAGCTGCAACAATTTTGGATTCAATCTCTCGATATTTTGTAACTGTGTATCTTAAACCTGCAGTTTTTCCGTTAATCGCTGTTGTTACACGATTTTTCTGTGTCCGGACTTCATTGCTTAAACGTTGAACTTCTCTTAATTGAGCTTGAACATAAGATTCACTGTAAGTCCTGCCCACGTTAGAACTGACTCCTGAAGCTATAGATAATATCCTCTCGACGGCTTCAGCAATGCTCTCTTCCTTACGCACCAGACTTTTCTGCAGACTCTCCAGTTTATCCATATTCGCCAAAATCTTGGCTCCTTGAATGACACTAGCAGATGCAACTGCAATCTTCGTTATGGTTTTCGTTACGGTCGATTTGACTTTGCTGATCGCTGAATCTTTAATCGTGCGTACGCCAGCGATAAATTCTTCCTTAGTTTTCTTAATTTTAGATTTTACACTTTGGAATATATCCCCCATTTTCTTCATTGCTTTGTCTTTTACACTAATCCAATATTCCTTCTGAGCTTCAATATACTGAATGGCATTCTCTACAAAACGATTAAAGCCCTCTTTTAATTTCGTCATAAAATCAGAGACTGCGTGCTTTACCTTTTGTGAAAACTCCTCAATTTTATCACCGATCAAATTAGTCACTCGGACAGCTTCTGTCACCATATTCGTTACAAATTCAACACTTTGATTATAAAAGGAGACCACTCTCTCCTTGATATCCTCCACCTTTTGCTCAATCCAGGGAATCACACTGTCAATTACAAAACCAATCACATAAAGCGCAACCAGAGCTTTTATAGTGACAACGAGCGCAGCTAACGCTGCAGTAATCGCCGCAGTAACAACTGCAACGGGCCCAACAGTCACCATTAAAAGCCCAACTACGGCTATTCCCGCAAACGCTAATGGCCGCAGATCTACTTCCCCATCCAATACTTTAAAAATCCCTTCAACCAATGCTTCCTTTAGTGGCCCCGGCACAATTTCTAAACCAACTGTAATATTATGCACAAGGTTAGGAACCAAAGCCCGAGTCTGTGACTCTGAACGTTGAAAGGACTCATTGTTCCCGTCGATCTTCAGTGAGAATAAGGAATGATGTGGCAGCACGGTATTCCTTTCAGATTCAGTGTCAATGTAAATACCTGCTGATGGATTTTGAAATAAGGCCGGAACGATGTCATTTTTATTTCTGAACTCTTTAATTTTGTCATTCTCATTCAATTCATCTATAGTGGCCCTGTGTTTATCAAGCAAGGTTCCATTAAATCCCGGTGCATTAAACGTTGATGCGGAAGTTAGTTGATTCCGTAAATTCTCAGGTAATATAAAAGAGGAATATAGGGCTAGATTACCTCCTAGCGAGTGCCCAGTCAGAAACAATTCATAACCCGCATCTATTTTGAAATTATCCATATATTCTTTAGCTTCCGCCTGTTGTAAAGATTCAAGGGCATATGCAGTTGTTCCGTTGTTTTTCCAGTCATTATGGTAAAGCGGGTTATCCATTGGTTCACTACCCCGGAACGCCGCTACCTTTGCCCCGTTCTTGGTATCTACTGTAAATGCAACAAAACCTGATTCCTCTTTTTTATTATGAGAGACGATATTGGAGATTTCCCAATTCTGATAATCAGATATATTCATCTGCTCTATGAGATCATTCCACTGCTTGTATTCTTTGACTCCGTTAAGATCGTCAGGAAAGCGTTCTTTTAATTGTTGCTGACCTGCGGGAGAAGCGTAGAAGTTGAGAACTTCGCCGAGAGTGATTTTTTTATATAATGCATATGTTTTTTCCAAATCCTTAATGTTGAGTATATCTAAATAAACAAGTTGTGAGATCTGCTTTAACTCTACCTCTGTAAGCGTATCGTCCATTACAATCCCCCTCTTTGTTCCATTCTTTTTATTCTGTCCTCTTTCCATATATCAAAGAATTCTCTAATCTTGTCTTGAGATTCTACAATCTTTCCATCAACTCCTAATTTGAATCCAGCCATTGTAACTATATTAATAATTCCTGTTTTTTTAGTTTCGTCACTAAAATATATGTCAACACTTTCCTCTGCCTTTTTGACCTCTTCTAATCGACCATAGGCCTCTGGAGTGAGGTATCCTATCCCTATCAGACTACTCACATATTTATTTTCTGCTAGTATTTTTGCAAAATCCATATATTTTCTCATTTCTGCCTCTTGGTCCATATCTCCATTACCATCAACATAGTTATCACTATTTAAATAGACTGAAATCACCAGCGTATTCGTTGGATATAACTTCAGAAATTGCTCGTAGGAAATCTTTGTATCGTTATGCTTGGGGTAAACCAACCCCGTTTCGTTGGCAACGATAATTTTACTGTCAGGCCAAATGCTAGCAGCGATTGCTTGAATCATTGGTTCGTCTTTTTTTGCTACCACCTGGTTTAAATAGTTGTCATACACCTTTTCCAAATCCTTCGTGATTTCCACCCGTACATTAATCGTGTCATCCTTCTTAGGATGCACAGTCGCCTTCAAAGTATTGTTGTTCATCGTTCCCCAACCGCCGCCTATGCCATCAAGGATGAATTCCTCGCCATACTTTTCCTGCAAGGAGCTCAAAATTTTCTTTTCACTTTTCTCCTCTCTAGAGCCACATCCCATAAAGCTGAACATTGATAATATCAACATCAGAGTCAACACCTTCCTTGTATAAATCTTTTTCATGCTGGCTTCACTCCTTTTTGATCGCGATTCCAGTTAGTAATCAGAACTCAAAATCCAGCTTCAATTCTGGAAATTTGAGCATTTGATTCATGGTTGTTTCAACCACTTTATCGAGATGTAATGTCATTTGGTTCGTTAGTTTCTCCATACGTTCCATGAGGGCATTTGTCAGTTTATTCAACCATTCCTCTACATGGTCCATCAGCTTATCCCCTACCGGACTGCAAATCAGCAAGATGGATAAGACAGCTTGCGTGATTTCATTAAGCTCTTCTGCTATTCCCGCTGCCTCTAGCATGGCTGCTTCAGATAGTTGTTCAAATTTCGCACGGATGTCATCGAATAAGAAGGATTCCTGAATATTATTCATTTCGGTTCTCCACTCGCTGAACTTCGCATCCAACATTCGTTCATATTTGTGGGCAATTTCAATCAGTGCACCTCGCACTTTTCCTACATCTAACTGATCTATTAAGGTAAATATCACGTAACCCAAATGATCCGATGCAGATTCTGTTAGTCCGACGGTATCCCCAAATCCACTCATAACAGCATCAAAAACAGGCGTATGCTCTTCCGTTAGGATATTAATCTTGGATAGCAAAGCATAGGCATTCCCTTTTTCACCTATAATCACATTCCCCTCAGAGTCAAAGGTATAGCGCTGCCAAAGCGAATCAGGAATTAGAAATTCCGTTTCTTCTATACCCGATTTAGCAAATACAATCTCTTCGTTGTGTTTGCCTAACGCGGATACAAGACTGTTATAAGCCACAATATTTTTAACCTGAAGCTTCCCCCTTTGCTCCGCAGTCAGAATGTTTACTATACCTGGTGCGTCGAATACCACACCACCAATCCCCTCATTAACCGCTGCTGCATAAAGAGCTAAGGCACCGCCCATGGAATAACCAGTAACCTGGCAATCCTTCTCCCCTTTGTTTTTTAATAAAAATCTTGATGCTTCCTCCGGCATGCTGCTCTGACCGCTTAACAGAGACTGCAGATCCGCAAGCCAATCTTTTCCTTTATATGTAAAGATAATTAATCTATCATCATGCTCATCTCTATAGGCATAGGCTGCTGCACCAGCAAAAGTCAGACTATCCGTCAGTTCGAGACCGTCTGCTGCTTCTACAACTGATGCCAGTGTTATGTATTGTTGTTCGGTCAGCTTCACTTACAGATCCCCCCAAATAAATTCACTTCATACTTACTTAAAATCATACTAACAAGGCAGATAGCTCAAAATCTGCCTTGTTATGTATGCCAGCATTATTTTCCACGCAGTTTACTTGCCATTTCTTGCTCGGCTTGTTGCTTGATGTTAGCAATTTGCGTTAGGTTCTTACTGATGTTCTCTACACAGAGAACCATTTCCTTAAAACTAGGCATAAGTCCATCGAATTGTTGTATAAAAGCAGTTTGTGATTCTCCTTGCCACCAACCGCTAACAGCATGAATTTCAGATTGCAATTGTTTGATAAGAGTATCTGCATTGTTTGCTTTGGTTTTAATAGACTTAGCTACACCTAGTGCCTGATCCGGATTAAATGTAAGATTGTTTCCCGCCACATTATTCACCTCCTTTCAAAGCATTTCTATCTCAACACCCCTGTCATTACTTCTGGCTTTGCTTTTGCTTTTCTAATTGCTTTTGTTTCAGTGCCTCTTGCGCCGCCTTCTCTGCTAGTCTTCGCTTTTCTTCTCTTTCCTGTTCAGCACGGATCACTTCTGAAGCCACTCTTTGGACCCCACTTTCGAGCCTATCCAGCATTGTAAGCAGGGTCTTCATTTCGCTATCCAGCTCGTTGTATTCACTTTGAAATGCTTTAGAAGCCGTACCGGTCCAATAGCTGGCCGATTGTGTATAATCACTTTGCAGTTTTTTTGAAGTACTGTTCACTTCATTGATTAGACTATGGATTTGTGAAGCGTTTCCCCTGATTTCTGATGGACTAACTGACACTAGCTGCACCTCCATCCTAAACTCCTACTCCCGCATTAACTCGATTCTCCTTACTCCATACGGCACATCTTAATCCGGTATATTTATTCTTTACAATGAGATAGCCATCACCTTGCTCCCCATCTTTCTCCTGGATTCCGTAAGGTAAGGACACATTGTAAAGATTTTGTTCTTTCATTCTACCTAGCAGGATCCCGGTCTGTTCTTCTCGGATAGTCTTGCCCAAGGAATCCCAATTAGAGGTAAGATCATTTGTGTTATCTGCCGCTAGAACAGCTACCTTCATGCCGCGTTCTTGCTTCACAATTCGTTCAATCAGCTCATGCAGCATATACTTGTCTCCGCTCGTAAATTCACTTAGACGATCAATAACGAAGATTATCTGCTTCCACTGTTTCATCAGAGCGCCAACGTCACCACCGGACATTCTGCATGAGAGAAGCTCACTGCGTCTAGTTTCCAATTGTTCTTTGATCCCATCAATGAAATTGTCCAAATCATCCACGTTCGATAAATCCGTTACGTAAGACTGTTGTATCAGTTCATAAATGCCCATAGCAGATGAATCCAGCGCATATACCTCTAGATCCTCCTTTTCGCTCAGCAGCTTCATCCACGATACAAGTAAAGTGCTCTTTCCTGACATAGCCTCTCCAGCTATCATCAGCACTGGTGTTGCAACAAGGTCTATAAACACAGGCTGTAAATCATTGTTGCCCAAGCCTATTGCCAGTTGCTCTGTATTATTATTGAGCTGCCGCAGATCAATCGTAGAAGGCATCACCGGAATTGGTGCGGCTCCAGTTAGATTCAAAGCCTCCATTCTCTTCAAGATGAGCTCGGTAGCGGTATGTTGATATTCAGGAAGCGAAGTCTGAAATTCCAAAGGCGGCTTGCCTCTTACCAATCCTCTGCCTGCAACCTTAGCGGGTTCCAAGCCTTCCGTTCGTCCTACAATACCATCATATTCACTCTTCTCAGTCATCTGGAAGCTGATCGCCATTTTGAAGTTAACCGAAAATTTATATCTGACCAAAGCACTATTGGTTGCTGTAGCGACCATATAAATACCGTATTTAAAACCTTCACGAGCCAGCAGCACCATTTGAGCGTCAAAATCTTCGTAGGTCTCCGATAAAGCAAAGTAGTTGTCGACTATGACTATAAATGCGGGCAGTTTTCGTCCACTTCTACGGTAATCATTGAACCCTTCACTTCCATTATTTTGAAACAGCGTTCTTCGATCCTCCATAACCCTGAACATAAAGCGCATAAATTGGTCAATTTTATCTTCTTGCTCCAGTGTCATTACCCCACCGACATGAGGGAGTTTCTCCATAGCTTTGAGTGAGCTTCCGCCAAAATCCATAATATAGATATTGACGTCATCCGGCGGATACATTAGAGCCAGCGATAAACATAACGTTTTGAGGAACACGGTTTTACCTGTACCCGGCGTTCCATAGACAAACAGATTCCCCTCAGATGCAAAATCTATCTCCAGCGCTTCCTGTCTCTGTCCTCTTGGATCATCCATGATCCCCACTGGCACACTGAGCAGTTTCTGCTGCTGCGGCCATCTACCATCTGCTAAGCTATTCGGCAGCAATAAATCGAGGTAGACTACTTCAGGCAGTGGCGGTAGCCAAGGCCCTTTCATTGGAGAAATCCCATATTGCTTGGCAGTTTCTGTAATGTATTCAACCATGGCATGCAGTTGGGAAGCAGACTCATTTTGGGAGAATTTCTCTTCCTCAAGCGGAAAGATCTGCTCGCTTCTACCATTCAGAGCTACCTTATAGATTCGTTTGGTCTTGTTCTCCTGTTTCTGCAGTTCGCCTTTCGGATCATAATCAGCACCAGAATACGCAGATTGGAACAACTCAAAGATCTCATCATTTCCGACCTGTATATACGCCCTTCCCGGTTCCTTAATCATGGCCGCATCAGGACGTTTAATAACATCCCGACTGTCAGCCTCATCCTGCACTTTAAGACATATTTTAAATTTCGAGTTACTCCATATCTGGTCATCCACTACGCCGGCAGGCTTCTGGGTGGCAAGGATCAAATGGACGCCAAGGCTTCGACCTACCCGGGCCGTACTTACAAGCTCTTTCATGAAATCCGGTTGATCCTGCTTAAGCTCCGCGAACTCATCCGCAATCATAATCAGATGGGGAATGGCTGGCATGTCACCTTTTACATTTTTGCTATAAAATAATTTCTGGTATTTATCAATATTGTTCACGCCATATTCCGAGAAGACACGTTGCCGCCGCATGAGCTCACTTTTGATAGATAGCAGTGCTCTCGTCGTTTGATTCCCATCCAAATTCGTAATGGTACCGACCAGATGAGGCATTCCCTTGAATACATCTGCCATGCCGCCCCCTTTATAATCAATAAGGACAAAAGCAATATCATGCGGATGGTAATGAATGGCTTGGGATACGATGATACTTTGTAATAATTCACTTTTGCCAGAACCTGTTGTCCCGGCTACAAGACCATGGGGCCCGAACCCCGTCTCATGCATATCTAAATATAAAGCTTCTCCACCAGCCCTCACCCCTATAGGTACACTCATGCCCATATAGGTTTTGTTGCGGGTCCAGTTCAACATTACATTTACTTCAGATACCTTTTCGTTCTGTAGCATTTCCATCAGTGTGATGGAGGATGGAAGTGAGAAATTAGCACTTGAATTTTTGATTCGTAGCGGTGCGAGCTTTCTGGCGACTAGATCTAAATCTTTTATATCTGCCTGATCCGGAGTAAATACGATCTTCTCCCCGGTTAATCGATTGGCCATTTCACCGCTTTTTCCGTTTAAATGAATAACCGTTTTACAGTTCATGGGCAAATAAGCGGAATTCTTGGCGATAAAAAGGGTTGATACTCCAAGCTTTACACTGCCGTTGTACAAATATTTACTGATTAGCTCATTCTCAAGCAAGGAAGCGTCCTCTACAATAAAGAGATAATGGGGCAATACACCACCGCTCAAAGACCTCATCTCCCGCTCCTTCAAAGAGCCATAAATCTCGGACAAGGTCTGATGGGCAATGACTTTACCACATAAAAGAAATCTGATATTAAAACCGTCATCCCATAGGTGGGGTACAAATTTCAGCCAATCCCATTTCTCCAATTCATCCTCTGCGGCAAGAACAATAACCCTGACATCGTCATAACCATGATGAGTCACAAGCTGTAGCAGCATCAGCTTTATTAGCACAGCTGTTTTATCGCTTTCACCGGCAATCCCGCATATTTCGGTAGTCAACAGATTAACCGTTATAGGAACGTTCGGGACCTTCTCAAATTCCATGGCCAATCTCTGCGGCTCCATCAGCAGCGGGTCCGTTTCAAGGATGATCGCCTGTTTGGTGTATTTGATGTGCAGTTCCAGGGGTACACTTCCCACCCCGATCCGCAGAGCCAGAAAATCATTATGTGAAGGCGTTTTTTCCCATAGCTTGTTATCCCTGCGCGAGATTCGTTGCACACATTCCGCAGGATCCGGGCTCATTTCATTCATGGCTTTCACCTGTTGTTCGCGAGCTATCGACAATTCGCTGCGGACATCGGTTATAAATTGAAGATATTTTTCTTCCCGTTCCTTCTTCTTTAGCTTATATTTCCGAATCTGAGAAGTTGCTCCTGTCAATGAGCCAATCAGTGTCATTACTGTGGTCGCAACTGAGATCAGTAAATAGATGGACTGTGAAGTCATTGCGATTAATACGGTAATAATCAACATTACGATAGGTGGAAGCAATATTCCGAACCAAGAGATCTCTGGTTTCTCGTTAATCATAGGTGGATTAGGAACATCAATTTCTCCCCGGGGCATATCCGGTAGAAAACGGGGCTGACGACTGAATTCATAGCTCATTAGATCTACCTTCCTATAAAGGTTATTGTCTCCGCCTCTCCACCAAATAGAGAGATTCGATGCCATTCACGACCACTGCAAAAATAAAGATCATTGTCCAGAACATGTAAATAGTCCGCGCTTTCCCCAGATATTCGAATACTCCCTCCATGCAATGGATCTACGCGATATATACTGTTGTCATTTAATCGGTTAGCACAATAAATATATTTGTCATCCGTGCTTATACTAAGGGCAACTATATTGTCTACCATAGTTACCGTATGACGCTCCACATCAAGTAGCGTCAAGCGATGTCCATTCTCGGCATCTGAAAAACACAGCTTATTTCCTATCCGAATCAGTAAACTTGTAACCAATTCACTAATCTTTTCACTTGCCTCACCGGATTCTGTGCTCCTCTTAATCCCATTTGGTGTAGCATAGTAGATTTGTCCTTCGTACAAGAGAAAACTCTCCACATGCTCATCAATCAGCCTCATATCACGTTTACCACTAGTAGAACAGCGATATAATCGATGGTCCTCCTCGTGAATATAGTAGATCCAATCTTCATGTCGCTGAAGCTGATAACAAGGTTTGTCTAACAATACTTCTGAATGTTGCTTTACAATATCAAGCTTACAGAGCACATTTCCCTTTAACTGATCACTGTAATAAAGGAAATTGCCAGCCTCATTCATGAACCAGAACAAACCCTCATAATGAATAGGCACAGCTTGATCATTCGCTCTGTCCAAAGAATAGGTTCCTGAATAGTTTTTAATATCCGTAATAAAAAGAGATTCATCAGCCTTTAGGATTAATCCGCCACTTTGCAGGTTGCCATTCATTTCATTGCCCCTTCTCAGATAAGTGTGAGCAGTGCGCCTTGGGCTACACCTTCTTGATCCAAGGTTTTACTATTACTTAATATTCTGCCTAATGGCTCAGCCTGAAGCTTAGCCCCGCTTCTCTCCTTTAAGCTCAAGGACTCCGTTAACATGTCTAACAGTTCTTCTATAGTCACAAACACCGGGACTTTTAGGTCCATTCTTAGACCTGTATCCGTTTGAAAAGTAACCATGATATAGTCCATTCTGATTATTCCTTTCATCAATTCTTAACGGAGAGAATATATTTCCTCTCGCTAATTAACTGATAATCTACTTCTTTGTCTGCTTCTTCAGCGAGCTTTAAGTATCTGGTTTTAAATTTGTATGTTGCCTGTGCTTTCACATTAACTTCTGATACCCATTGGCTGGTTTGGGTGTTCTCTATGTTAGAAAAATCTAAATTTACCGTAAAATCATTGTATCTATCATCATTGGAGGTAAATGTAAGCACGTTGCCATTATCGGTCTGTTCCGATACATTTAGAGCACTTTCGAACGCATCTGAAAAGTATTCTTTGAACCTCTCCTCGTTAATCACCGCATCCAGTCCACGTAGCAGTTCATACTCTAAACTCCGATCCTTGGCTGCCCGGCAAGCATTAGAGATCGCAGTGCTCAGCACTACCTTCTCTCTAAATACAATGCCCATCTCCACCAAAGGCTCCACAACAATTGACACTAGAATAATCAACAATACTCCTACTGCAATATTTTTCACACAAAGTCATCCTATCAATCTATATAGTAGTCCAGATCCTTATAATGTTTCAGGCCTGTCGTTGACATGGAGAAGTGGACCGGAATTTCACGCTCCAGCTTCTTTCCCCATAAAGTGATAGAGAAAGGATATACAGCTTTAATCTCAACCGTAAGCGGTTCGCCTCTTTGCCGATAAGGTTTATTCCATTCGTTCCCTTCATCGTAATATGAGGTTTCATCATCATTTCCAATCGCATTATCATGATCTGCATTAGTGACCGTAATGACAATATCATCGGCTTTATCTCGGTAAATAGGGCGCTCCTGTAATCTCTCCATAACATCCTCATAATACGATTCCTTCAAGTAGTTATCACCAGCTACAATCTGCGAAACACTATACGTCTCTGTGACCAGCGTTAAATACCATGGGAAAAAGAAAGCCAAATTTACAAACAGCAAAATCGTAACCGAGGTCAGAATGGTAAGTAATACTGCCTTTGCTATCCCTTGCATTGTGTTTTCACCCCAAATTAGCTAACCATCTTTCCAATCAAATCATCGAATAAGAATTCCCAAACATCATCAACCCATCCTGTCAGTACTCCACCCTTTAGATAGGTCACTACCACTCCAATTAAAATAATAACGCCAACCGTGATGGCAATTTGCTTGATCCCTACTTCTCCTTTTTCCTCCACTAGCAATTCCTTAAGATCTGTCTTCATTCGTTTATCCCCCTATAAATAAATTTGGCTTATTGAAACATCTTCATTGAACTCAGAATGGTAAACAAATAGTACATAACGATATAAATAGCCAACACTATAATAAGTAGAAACTGGATCCTTGCGCTGCTGCGCTGCCTACTCTCCAGCTCTTCTTCCAAAGCCCTGATTCTGAAGCCATCTAATTCATTCTTGAGATATGCCATCTGAGACACATTATCGTATCCTTTAAGCCTCGTCTCCATAATGTCGCAGAACTTGATCACGTAATGCATCGGAATCCGTTTCTTCAGCTGCTTAAAAGCGAATTCTTCTCCGTAATCAATATTGTCCAGCATCACACCGAGCTCCTCGGCTATATCAGGATTTGCACTAGGAATGTAGTCCTTAAGCACATCTGAGAAATGAATGTTAACCGACTTTATATACTGGTAATAGACCATACTATAAAAGGCTGGGAAATCCAGGGATATATTTTTGTTCTTCTTATCGATAATCTTCTCCAACTCGACCACCGGATAGAGCCAGCCCAGCATGATGAAGATGGCAGAGATACAGCCAAGCAGGATGTTCACCTTCCATAGCAACAACATAATCACAATAGCACTTAGCGTGTACATGAATTGCTCGGTCCGTATTTCCTCTGGAGTCTTTTGTAGATCAAGTCGGTCAATGATTTTCTTGAATCTTAATCTTTCAGCACTTCCCAATAACCCTTTAACATATTTCATTGCAATTCTTCGTTTATATTGGTTGAACTTCTCTTTTAGCGCCGCATTTTTACGCTGCTTGATATATTGACGTGCACGTTTTTTCTGTTTTCTGCTCACAGGCTTGAAGAAGGGGTATAACAATATCTTGATCAAATAAAGGATGGAGAGCATGGCTATCAGCTTAACTAGGAATATCATTTGCGCTCACCACCCATGCCGACGTTCCCTTGGAGTACCTGACTGCGTGCAAAGCTTAAACAAATGACACTAATCAATATCGTGTTGATCAATTTCCCAACATTGCTTTCAAGCATAAATTCTCTAAAATCCTTTACAGTTAATGCGTACAAGAAAAAAAGCACAATGATTCCGGTTTTAAACATAAAATCTCGATTCATCTTTCTAAAAATCCGTTCCTTTTTAGAGTTAATCTCGCGCAGCACGGCATTTTCATCTACAATATCGAGGAAAATGTCTGCCATACCTTTTCTTTCGTTATATTCGAAGACCACTGCTTTTTTTGTGAAATTATCAAATTTGGGACCAAGCTGTCTATTTAATAGCGTAATAGCTTGCTTAAAGGAATAGCCGTTGTTGTCGCAATTATCTATAAATTGCTGAAAATATGGCCTAAGATTAGGACTGATATATTCATCGCTCTCCATCACCTTTTTAATGGCTACTAGTACACCTTCACGGGCTAACGGACAAATCACATCTTCGGCATCCATTATATTTTCAAGCCGTTCTGCTTGGATGGCTCTAGACTGCATCACGAAAAAAGTAAACAATCCTACAAAAATTGAAATCGTAATCACAAGCGAAAGCGTAACGCTTTTCATAAGCAGAACCACTAGCAGAGCTATAATCGCAAAGCAAATGCACAGCATTGAGGTAAAGCTCTCCAGCGTAAACGGCATATTAAAGTCTAAAATCAAACCCTCTACCATTCGATTGTATTTCGCATAAATATTTTCCTTCTGCCTGACGATTCGCTCCTTCTTGATCCGGTCAACATAACGCTTCGTGTTATACTTGCCTAGGTACTCTGCGAGGGTATCCATAACGTCGAGAACATATCTTACAGAACCCTGAAAAAACTTGACCTCAAAGATGGCGTTAAATAGTACAAATGCAGCCATACCAAGAAGTAGACTAATGATTAAAGTTGTATTCATCGAATTCGTACACCTCTGTTTCGCCCTCCAACGGATCCTTGGTAAAGAACTCAAACCTGCTTTTCTTAATTCCGGCCTTGAGCATTAGCTGCTGTACATTCTCCGAGATCTTTCCTACACGTAAATGTCTGCCAACAATTTTGATCATCTTCTTGCCTTCAATCATCTCTTCAATCACATCATCACAATCAAATCTATAGATTTGATTAATCAGTGGATTCAAGCCATCTGAGCCCAAAATCTCTGAAATTGAAGTCACTTTACGAGTACCATCTGCCAGTTTCTCTTGAAAGATTACAAATTTCACAGCACTGCAGATATTTCGTAGAGCAAGTTCCGCTGGCTCATTAGAGGCCATTAGATAGGCCGTTAGAAATCTGAAGATCGCTTCCTTATCCCCCTCTGCATGAAGTGTGGAAAAGAAATAGTGTCCCGTCTGTGCTGCTCGAAGCGCTGTGGCGAATTCACCGGGTGTTCGAAGCTCCCCTGGTCCAATCCAGTGAGGTGATTGTCTCATCGCATTAATAAGCAAATTTTCCATAGTCGCTGGGCTTGAGTCATCATCATCAGGGACCGACTCGTATTGCAACACATCATTCAGCACTCTACCGTGTTCGCTGTTATCTTCTCTTTGAATCAATCTCATCTCTGAAGGATTTTCAATGGTAATGATCCTTGATAGAGGATTGATCTCCTTCACAAGAATTTCATTTAGCGTAGTCTTTCCGCTTCCTGTCGGTCCCACTGTAATCCAGGATAAGTCTGATTTCGGGATCAAAGACAATAATTTATACATGTTTGAGGAGAAGGATTTATTCTCAATGAGCATTTTCGGAACAATACTCTTCTTGCTGAACTTTCGGATCACAAACGCCGGTTGGTCATACGGTGAGATCTCAGCATGAGTGGCATTCACACGATACCCCTCAATCGTTCTGGCATTTACCATGGGTATCTTTGGAATCAGCCGAACCTTGGAGATACCTATAAGCTTGGCGATAATCCGTTCCATATGATCACGATCTGTAAAATTTTGATCCCACTGCAGGCTTCTTCCGCCGCTTTCCACAAAGATTTGATCAGGCCCGTTGGCTCTGATTTCATCTATACTAGGGTCCTCCATAGCCTTGGTAATGGGACCATAGTGAGTGATTTCATTGGTGAGTGCGTTTTTCAACTCTGCTAGATCATAAAATCCCTCGACAGAAGGTTTCTGCGCGTCTACAAATTCATTTATGTATGCCTTAGTCATTTCGCGTTTTCGAGCAGGGTCGTTTTCTCGCCTATAGGCATGTGTCGTTATTTTCGTAATATATTTTTGGCATAACTCCAAAGCCTCATCAAAGCTTATGGTCGTATATTTACTAGCCAGATCCTCCATGTTCTCCTTCGGCCCTACCTGATGCAGTACTTTTTGCTGCATATCGCTAATTTTCGCACGTGTCAGCAAGTCGCTCTCCCCTTTACTGATCCGCCAACCGATCGGCCAGCTTTTGAATCTCTTTTTTAAAATATTTATTAATTAGGGGGTTATCTTTTATGTACAGCCTGCCCTCATGTGCACGAACTACGGCATCCTTCACAAGTGGCAGTACAGAAACTATGTTAAAACCCATGTCCTTCATAACCTTATAATCAAATTCAATATGCTGAATATTCATCATCACCACACTGGTGAACTTAGCCGTACTTATCCCCACCGATTTAGCATAATCCAGCAGCTTCACCATATTTATTGTAGCTTCCATCCTCTCTGTTGCCGTAAAGAATCCTATGTGACAATACTTCATGGCACCCAGACAAAATTCCAATGGAGGGTTGTTGGGAATGTCGATCAGCACGATATCAAACATCTGCTTAAGTGTAGTAATTACACGCTCTAAATTTCCAAACTCAAAATCAAAATACTCCTCCATTAGATCCTGTGGACTAGCTGATAACAGGAACAGCTTCTCGTATTTGGTCCGCTGCAATTCATCTCGGAAATCTACCTTGTCGCTTTTTAAGACCTTAATTAATCCTTGCCCCTTCTTATGTGCAGAGACATCTAGAAATTGATATAAGTTCGGATAAAACACCTTAAGGTCAACCACACAAGTATTTAGACCCTTTTGAGATAATAAATATCCTAAGTTGCTTATGAGCATGGCATTATCTACACCATCACAAGCAGGTATAAAACCTACTACACTATAAATCAGATTATTCTCTTGAAGTTCGGCACCGACGAGATCCTTAGATGATATTTTCTGAAAAATGCTGTCGATTCCTAATCCTCTTTTCCGATCCACGATTCCACCTCTTTCTCCAAAGTGGGCAGTTGGTCAATGATGACATCACTACTTTTTCTGCTCAGTATGGTAATCAGAAATGAATTTCCATTAAGTCCTTTGTATTTGGCATAATTGTTAATTTGTGCACTCGTCCCCTCGAGGAGTAATGCTTTAGGTTGAATGTTCTTTAAGAAATCTTTACTCTTCATAACATTTTGTTTCTTATCCTCATCCAGTTTCTGCACCTCTTTATATACTTCGTAGATGGAATGACTACTTGCGTTGAGCATATCCTTCACAACAATGCTTTCAAACAATACTTCAGTTTTTTTGATCGTATTCGTGGACTCGGAATAAATAGCGTTTGGATTGCCACCCGGGGCATCCTTCTCCTCTACCTCATAGGACACACGGATACGAACACGGTCTCCTGGCATTAGAATATCTCCACCAACCTCCAGAAAATTATAAGGAAGCGTCAAGACCTCATTTTCCTCATTCACTTGATACAGCCATTCATTTTTTTGCGGTTTTTCATCCAGCAACTGATCTTTGTAGAGCACGCTGTTTTCTCGAAGATAATATGCGGACAGTTTATCCTTCACCGAATCTATATCTTCAGACAACACCATGTCCTCCGTGTATTCTTTTTTGATAATATTGTATTTCTCAATCATAGGCTCCGTAATGACTACGTAAGCCGGAATACCATCACTCTGCTTGACCCGCAACACCTCTACCACATCGCTGGCATCTTTGCTGGCTTTCGTAATGAACATATAAGAAACCACGATGATCAATAGACTAAAGAGCAATGCTGCAACCCGCTTGAACATTTGCTTATTGGGTGTCGCGTTTTTAAGCCCACTTAAATCCATTAACTACTCCCCTCCAGTAATCTAAGAAGTATATTTCCATATGCCCGCTCATGGTCTTTGTTTGAATATACAAGCGGCACATCGGTTTCAATCTGAGTATCAAAGTCCGTGTCATAAGAGATATGACCTGCCACTTTCATTCCGTATGTAAAGCTTTCTAAAAGACCGGATGTAGCAACTGCACTTACCTTGTCTGGTACGAAAATTTCACCTTGAAATCTGGAACGGTCATTATATTTGGTGACAATTACTTTTGATTTAGCATTCAAATAGGCCGTATTTTCCTTATTCAGTGTCTCTTCCACATTCCTCAGAGTGCTTAAAACAGCATATAGATTATTGGGAATACAGAGGCCAAAGCTGTCGATATGGATTAATGCTTCTCGAAATCTGTCTAATAAGTTCAGTGGTAGATCCAATAGGATCAAATTAAATTTGTTTCGGAGTAAGGACAACAGACCGACAAGTTTAGAGCTGGTGTAAAATTGCTGGATTAACTTGGAATCGGAAAAGCTGTAACCCAGTCCAGCCAGCCATAGGTTTTCTTTCAAATGAAAAGCCGTAGTCAAATAATCCTGAGGTCTTGCTAACGTTCGGATGAGAGATGCATTTATATCTTCATCCCGCTTGGTTCGTTCATGAAAGCTGCTAAAATACATATTCGTACTTCGATATTCGATATCCATATCCACGATTATTACATTTAGCCCCCGTTTACTCGCTTCACTTGCAACATTGATAGTTGTGCTGGTAATTCCGCATCCACTATGCCCGGTTATCGCTACAATACGACTAATCCCTCGGCTAATCTTATCAAGCTCCCTAGTAAGGGTATCCGTAGCCTGTAATTCAGTTGGGGCTTTCGGTTTCGGTTTAAAGCGATCCAGAAACGACCCTTTTCTGTCTGTACTCTTTTGGTGATTACTCTTATCGTCGTGAGGTCTGGAATGTTGTTTCAATTGAGGTTTGGTATCGGATAAATGCTCAAGAGCTTCCTGAAATAGTACTGGTGTAATGCGTATGTATTCGTAATTCTTAATTTGGAGATTCGGATATCTATAGCTGAGATTCTCCCATTCTGTATCTTTCCTTATGTACCTGGTGAGGATTAAAATCTTTACATTTGACTTTTGATTAGCTACGAGCCAATTGATTAGGTTATTTAGATCACTCCTGTTCTGTTCCATCCTCAGAGATAATGCATCATCTGTTATTAATATGCTATCTATAGAAGGATTGATGTTTTGCAAAAACTCCAAAACACCTCCAAGGACTAATTCAGACTCGTTCACTACGTCCATGGTCCGACTGCAATAATTACCTACTATCTTCTGGAACTTGTGCGTGACCAAAAGTATCTTCATCTCATCATCACCTACTATGGAAAATAATCCCTATCTATTTCCTTTGAAATTTCATTAAACCAATATCCATGATTAGAAACCTTAATTTGTAATTCAGTCAAAAAAAGACATATATTGATAAATTTCCACATGAATTCGACAACAAAAAAAGCAGGTCAAGGATAGTAACCTTGACCTGCCATTATGTTTATTCACATTTTCATCAGAAGAGAACCTCTCTCCTTAACCCAGATCACCTAACTCAATCTGTACAATTCCCCGTTCGTCCTGCACCTCAGCGATCAAATGCATCAGGCTGCCGAATTCCAGTTCTTGAAATTTACGCGCGGCTGTTTCCCGCTGTAATTGCCATAAAGCTTCTGCCAGCTCACAGACCACAGGCACATCACAACGGATTTCAGCCAGCTCCCTTGATAGATGCAGCATATCTAGGTCGGCTTCAATTTTGGACCGTACACCTTTAGGGAGCAAGTGAAGATTCTCAATTACACCTTCAACTGTACCGTACTCTGTTAACAGCTTCAGCGCGGTTTTCTCACCAACCCCTTTTACACCAGGGTAATTATCACTTGCATCGCCCATAAAGCCCTTCAGGTCAATAACCTGTCTAGGGGTTAGACCTTTATCCTCAAGCAATTCTGCAAGGTCATAAACTTTATAGTTGGAGCGTCCTTTTTTCATAATGACGACTTTAACATTCTCATCAATAAGCTGCAGCATATCATGGTCACCCGTCAGAATGTAAACCTCAGAATTATCGCTGTAACAGGATGCCAGCGTACCTATGCAATCATCTGCTTCATAGCCGGCAAGACCAATGTTTGGCACACCTAGCTCAGCCACCACTTCTTTTACTAGGTCAAACTGCGGAATTAATTCCAGCGGAGCTTCGATCCGGTTGGATTTGTATCCATCATATTTCTCGGTGCGGAACGTTCCTTTGCCCATATCCCAGCAGCATACGACGTGAGAAGGCTCAAACGTACTTACTGCATCAAAAAAATACTGCAAAAATCCATATACCGCATTCGTTGGCAATCCATCTTTTGTCTTGCGAATATATCCTCCATAAGAGGTCGCATAAAAGGCCCGGAACAGCAGAGCCATTCCATCTACAAGCATTACCCGGCCCATTGTTTCTGTTCTCACTTATAAACCTCTCCCTTGATCGTTGTATTGATATTAAACATTAGTCCAAGTATCGGCATATTGGTCTTCTTTGAATCCCACCGTAACTTTAACTCCATCGGTGACAATCGGACGTTTGATCAGCATCCCGTGGCTTGAGAGCAGCTCTAACTTCTCCTGTTCCGAAAGCTGGGGCAGCTTGTCCTTCAGACCTAATGATTTATATACTTCACCGCTTGTATTAAAAAACTTCTTCAGCTCAAGGTCGCTGTTCGCGAGCAGCTCACGCAGCTCGTCCACCGTAGGTGGCTGCTCTGCGATGTGCTGAAGCTCCAGCTCATGACCTTGTCCCTGCAACCATTTCACTGCGCTGCGGCAGGTGCTGCATTTGGGATATTGATATACTTTTAATTTGCTCATGATGTGCTCCTTTAATAATCGGCTAATAATACCGTAACCACAGGGAATGTTTGGACTTCCGGCCGCTGTTGTCTACAGATTTCTTCAATTTTACCGTTAAACACGGTTGAAATCCTCAGACAAAGGCGGTCGCTATCGCTCCTACAGTTCCAAACTTCCCCTTCGCCACTCTATCGCCTGAATCATAATTTTATCACAAATTCGCTGTCAGACCTTGCTCCAATATTTTCTCCAAGACTGCCATGTCAGGTGGCAACGGGGCTTCGAATATCATTTCTTGCAGAAGCACCGGGTGCTTGAACGTCAGACGCACTGCGTGCAGTGCCTGACGCGGTATGGAAGCATCGAGTGCTGCAACGGACTCCAACTGCTCGCTTTGCGTTGAAGTAAATTCTGGTAGATTGTACAGCTCATGACGATACATGCTGTCTCCAATCAGTGGACAGCCGATAGAGGTCATATGGACCCGAATCTGATGCGTACGTCCACTCTCCAGCTTTAGTTCAACTCTGGAGCCGGCCGAATACACCTGCTTAACCTCATAGCGGGTTAGGGAAGGATATCCATCCGGTGTCACGATACGCCGATGTGGCTCCTCAGGATCACGGTCGATAGGGCCGTCGATAATACCGGATAGCTCCGCAGGAACCCCATGAACAAATGCAGCGTAACGCTTATCCACAGTACCAGCGATCATCTGCTCGGAAATATGCTGATGGCTGTATGGATTTTTGGCGATCACTAACACACCGGAGGTTTCCTGATCCAGGCGGTGAACAGGCCGGAAACGGAAGCGTTCATTCTTCTGCGCCCAATAATAAACCACGCCATTGGCAAGCGTGTCAGTGTAATGTCCATGTGTTGGATGAACTATAATTCCCGCTGCCTTGTTAACCACTAGCAGATGTTCATCTTCAAATAGAATCTCGAATGGAATCGGCTGCGGTAAAATATCATCCGAAGTCTCCGTTTCCATGCGGATCTGCACGGTATCTCCTGCCTTAACATGCACACTAATGTATACACGTTCACCGTTTAATGTAATGCCTTGTTCCGTCTGCTTCAGCCGGGAGAGTAGCTTGCGTGAGACATCCATCCGTTTGTGCAGGATTGTCTTCAGCAGGAAGTCATCCTCTTCTGGCGGTATGATATAAGTAATGGGTGAATAATAGCTTGTCATATTAGTCTCGAAACACCTTTTTACTACGGATGTATTCTACATCAGTAATCCCTGACCGTGTATTAGCCGTTCTAGCCAACGCGAAAAAATAATCCGACAATCGATTGAGATAAATCACCGCTTCTGGGTTTATGTCCGCATTTCGCCCTAAGGTAACTGCCCGGCGTTCCGCACGACGGCAAACCGTGCGGCATACATGTAGAACCGAAGCCAGCTGACTACCTCCTGGCAGGATAAATTTCTCTAGTGGTGGATTCTCCTCTTGTAGAGAATCTATCCAGCCTTCCAGCCGCTGAGCCATCTCACTTGTCACCATATATTGACCACCGTCAGCAAGTTTAACAAATGCTAAATCCGTGCCGCAATCAAACAGCTCATGCTGTATTTCGAGCAATTGCTCGCGGACATCGTCGAAATTATCACTTTCCATCAGGCTTCGTGCTTGCCCTACAAAACAATTCAACTCATCGATCGTTCCGTAGGCCTCGACGCGGACATCATCCTTGCCGACCCGGCCGCCAATCACTGAAGTCTGACCTGCATCACCCGTACGTGTATAAATCGCCATGGTTTAAGCCTCCTATCCATTCTTGAAATCACATACTGATAGTTTAAGCTTTCTGCTATAAGGAAGGCAATAAAGATAGCAAATTAAGAGTATACACAATAACACCGTCATTAGTAAGAGTGAACAACAAAAAGAGGACCCTAGGGTCCTCTCAAGAGCATTCAGCAGCACTATTTTCCAGCCGGACGCCCCTTCATGTACTCATTTATTTTGAGGTCCAATAAACTGCTAATTTCAATCACATTATCCGAAGTGAATGATTTTTCCTGCAGGAAAAGCTGCTCCATCTTGCTGCGGAGTATTCTAATTTCATCTTCCAGAGAGAGTATGCGAGCAGAAGCATCACCCTTGGGGGGTATTTTCCCATTTCCAGAGAAACATTTCCCACCATAGGAAGGTAAGTAATAATCGGCGCTAAGCACAATCATCCCTCCCAAAAGTATTATTGAGCGCGTGCTGCAAAATAGCATAAAAGTTAAATAAAGCAACTTCAAAGCAACGCTTAGTTCCAGAGTAAATGGATCCTTGTAAGTTCTATTATAGGGGCTAATTACTCTCAAAGTAAAATAATACCATAGGATTGTATGATCGGCTATAGTTCAATTTTCACTAATCCGTTCTCTCACGTGTAAGCTTTGTGACAAAAGCACCAATGCGTTCTACTGCTTCGTTCAGTTGGGATACTGATGTGGCGTAGGAACAGCGCAAGTAACCTTCTCCACCTAATCCAAAGACACTTCCAGGCACAGCTGCAACCTTGTATTCAAGCAAAAGCCGCTGAGCAAATTGATCAGAAGTCAGCCCTGTCTTGCGCACGCTTGGGAAAGCGTAGAAGGCGCCCTGCGGCTCATGGCACTCCAGCCCCGCATCGCGTAGGCCTTTGACGACCAACCTCCGCCGTTGATTATAGGAATCTACCATCCGGTCCTTCTCTTCCATACCATTGGTCAGCGCTTCAAGTGCAGCCACCTGTCCCATAGAAGGAGCACACATCACAGTGTACTGGTGAATCTTAAGCATTGCAGCGATAAGATCCGGGTGACCACAAGCATAACCCATCCGCCATCCGGTCATTGCAAAAGCTTTGGAGAAGCCGCTAACCAGAATCGTACGGTCTATCATGCCTGGTAAAGAGGCAAAGCTGACGTGATTAATGCCATAAGACAACTCTGCATAAATCTCATCTGAAATCACTATAAGATCATGTTTCTCTACTACCTTAGCAATCGGCTCCCAATCTTCTCGGGTCATTACACTTCCCGTAGGGTTACTTGGGTAACACAAAATCAGAACCTTGGAGCGCGGAGTGATTTTGGCTTCCAGGCTTTCCGCAGTAAGTTTAAAGTTATTCTCACCAACCGTTTCAATACCTACAGGTATCCCTCCACCAATCGCGGTAATCGGCGAGTAAGAGATATAACAAGGCTCCGGAATCAGAATTTCATCCCCCGGTGAAATCAGCGCACGTAGCGCCAAGTCGATGGCCTCACTTCCGCCAACGGTTGCAATAATTTGATTGGCAGGATCATATTCCACAGCAAAACGGCTGTGTAAGTAATTTGCGATCCCTTCCCGCAGTTCAGGCATCCCTGCATTGGATGTATACCCTGTAAACCCTCTTTCCAGCGAATAGACACAAGCCTCTCTGACATGCCAGGGGGTCTTAAAATCAGGCTCTCCGACTCCCAGAGAGATGATATCCTTGCTACCTGCAGCCAGATCAAAAAACTTGCGGATACCCGAAGGTTGAATTTGCTGTACCAACGGGGCCAAATAAGAATCCATTGATTTGCTGTCTTCTCCAGTTAGCTGCGATTTATTCGTGATCATATGATTACTTCCTTTATGGAGAGATCATCAGACGGTTGTCTTCTTCATGCTCTTCGAAGATGATCCCGTCCTGTTTGTATTTTTTAAGGGTAAAATTCGTTTTGGTTGAAAGTACTGAATCGATTGGAGACAGCTTCTCAGATACGAAATTGGCCACTTCACGTAAATTCCGGCCTTCCACTTCCACCAGAAGATCATAAGCACCAGACATCAGATAAACTGATTTGACCTGTGGATACAGGTAGATTCGCTCGGCAATTCCTTCAAAACCACGCCCTCGTTCAGGCGTAATCTGCACCTCAATCAGTGCGGTTACCTTCTCATCGTCCACTTTATCCCAGTTTACAACGGCAGCATATTTTACAATGACATGATCTTTCTCCAACTGCTCAATCGCAGTCTTCACATCTTCTTCCTCCGCGCCAAGCAGCGTTGCCAAGAGTGCAGTAGATCTTCTCGCGTCTTCCTTAAGCAGTTCCAGCACTTTCCTCTTAAGCTCGTTCATTTCCTTCATGCCTTCCCTCCGGATAGTTCGCTAATGACGGTACGCTATTAATGCGTCGCCCCGCGAAAAGAGTTTAATACTAATATGACATGAAATGTGCATCTCTGCAAACAAAATAACCCTATAGGAGCTCCCATGAAAGGCTGAGTTTATATAGAGCATACTCAAAAATATAGAAAAAACGCCCGTTCTACCGGATTTAACCAGTAAAAACGGGCGTTAGCTCCACACACATGAAGCGATTTGCTTCATTCGCCAACCATCATGGTTACATTAAATGAGAAGGCTGATGTTGTCCGTTAGCCGGAATATGAGCATTCTGAGCGGATGCGCCAAATTGCCCTGTTTTTTGTTGAACGAATTGCCCTGTTTGCTGTTGCATTTGCTGTGCGGTTTGAAGCTGCTTGTCCACATCTTGGCGCAATGCTTTTGCAGGTGCAGGATACATATTCAATTGAGACATATGCGTGTATAAATCACCTTGGAGTTGCAGTGTGTCCATGGTCATAGTATTAAAAACCCTACGAACCGCTGGACATGCTGATTCTGTAGCAGCTGTAGCATATTCGCGTACGGTCCGCTTCAAATCACACAAAATGGTGTTTAGTAAATCCTCATCCGGCATAAATGCTCCAGTATTTTGCGCGTTCATTAAATAACCTCCTTAGAATTAATATTGCAATTATTGTGGGCTTGTTGGCGCGTATTGTTGATGTTGTTGGATTAACTGAGTGAGCTCAGTCATGTGCTTGGTGTGATTTTGCATATGCTGCATACAAATTTGACGAACCTGTTGATTCTGTGTTGTCGCAGCCGTTGCTGCACATTGCTTAAGAAGCAAGTCCTCATTGGAGATGGAGTCAGCGATATATTCCAATTCTTTACCACTTAGCGCTTGCATTTGCGTTGATTGCATTTGTTGTAGTCCCTCCTTGTAGTTGATTCAAACAGGCATTAGTATGCCGCTTAAGCGCGCTATTTATTTGCCGAAAAGCACTAGAGAGTTATGACAGAAATAAGAACACGCTGCGAATGAGTCGATAAATTGCCGCCAATACTAATCACGGCACGAATGAAGGAGCGAACAATTCATGAATTTAAATAGTGGAAACACACCTTGGTCTAGCACTTTACAGAACCCTCCGACTTACCCCACTCTAGAAGGTACTATTCATTGTGATTGTCTGGTTGTAGGCGCGGGAATGGGTGGAGCAATGGCTTCCTATCGTTTGTCCTTAAGTGGAGCGGATGCTGTTCTGATTGAAAAAAAACGGGTCGGTAGCGGCAGCTCGCATGCTAACACAGGGCTCCTGCAAATTTCCAACGATAAATCTTTAACCTCATGTATGAACACTTTTGGGCAAAAGAACGGTTTGCTCTTTTATCAGTTATGCCAAGCTGGGGTTAGGAACATTCTGGACCTGCCGGACAAGCTCGATATCGATCCACAGATCATTCCACGCAGCAGTCTTTTATATGCCAGCACATCAGAGGATGTGCCTGCATTGCGGGAAGAATATGAGAATCTCGCAGCTAACGGTTTCGATTCTGAATTCTGGGAAGAGGAAAAGATTGCAGCTCTATACTCTTTTTCAAAACCAGCAGGACTTTATTCACGTGGGGATGCCGAAGCGAATCCTTATCGAACGGTGCACAGCTTAATCGCCAAGGCAGCGTCGAATGGTGTACGCGTCTTTGAACAGAGCGAAGCGAAACATTATGAGTTTACTAAGGATGGCGTGATTTGCCACACAGAAAATGGCCGGATTATTGCCAAGGATGTTATTTTTGCAATGGGTTATGAAACACAAGAGTTCAAAAAAGACCGGGGCGCTGAGCTGATCAACACGTATGCAGTGATGACCAAACCTTTAAAGGATCTTCCAAAATGGCATGAGCGTAGCCTGCTGTGGGAGACAGCCCGCCCTTATTTATATTTTCGGACAACTCCTGAAGGCAGGATTATTGCGGGAGGCAAGGATGAGCAGCTGACAGACCCTGAACGTCGTGAGGTCCGGGTAATCTCTCAAGGTCAAAAATTACTTGAGGAGCTTGAGGCCTTATTTCCAGAAATCAAAGGCATTGAGCTGGAGTACTCCTGGGGTGCTGTGTTCGGTTCTACTCGTGATGGACTTCCATATATCGGCCCCCATCCAAAATTCCCTCACTGTTATTTCATCGAGGGCTACGGAGGCAATGGGACTGTGTACAGTATGATCGCTGCGGAGTTGTTAACGGATACGATTGCCGGCAAACATCGGCCTGAGTTAGATTTATTCTCACTCACCCGGTCAGCCAAACCCTCTCCTTCTAAGAATTTGGACGTGATGAAACAAAGCTGATTAACATAGAAAATAAAAAAGGGACTCTCCCACGTAGCCTCTCACGGCTTTTGGGACAATCCTGCTTTTAATTTTGCCTGCTTTAATCGTAAATCCATCATTCCATGGAGCTTGCGGACTCAATTGACGTTATTTACATGTTTTTAGCCTTTAAAACAAGGTTTCGGACTCCAGTGATACTATCCTTGGAAAGAGGCCCATATTTAGGCGTTTTTCAGACCAATAGCTGCACTGGAGTCCGATAGCATTCCAAATATCGAATAATGTGGCGCTTAAGGTCGGCTGTGTCCGTTTGCGGGTTACTATGCGCATCCGTCAGTGATTACATATACGCACGATTTCGACAACGGTCAAGTAAGGTCCAAAAAAAGGAGCACGCCCCAGCAGCTATAAGCTTATGGGACAGCCCCTTTTTTTATATGCTTAACCTTACGCCTGAGCGTTGCTCAAATTGCGTACGAGCTGAATACGATCTTCCTGTGCCAGACTGTGCTGAACATGGAAGCATGAAGGACACACGTAAACATTGAGTGAGAATGGAGCGGTTAATACCGATTTACCTAATGTTGCTGGAGCAGACGGCTCAAAGCTGCTCACAGGCTGCTTACCCGCAAGGATCGTAAGCTCATGGCATTGAGTACATTCCGGAGCCTCCTCCTGAATGGCTAGAATAGCTGAAACACTCTCTTCGTACTTGTTCAAATCATAATCATCGCCGAATTGATTAAGCGTATTATAAATTGGAACTACGCTGTCTTTATCAGGCTCTCCCCAAAGATCATCGTCATTAACAACCTCTTGTTTGGGTTCTTCTACGACTTCCTCTACTTCTTCTTCTTCGATGCCGTCAATC
Organism: Paenibacillus sp. FSL R5-0636; assembly: GCF_037974255.1. Taxonomy (NCBI): domain Bacteria; kingdom Bacillati; phylum Bacillota; class Bacilli; order Caryophanales; family Paenibacillaceae; genus Paenibacillus; species Paenibacillus sp. FSL R5-0636. The sequence continues at coordinate 1,863,443 of NZ_CP150232.1, read as the reverse complement.
CCAACAGTGACCGTGCGGTATCCGCTAAGCTCATTGTTACAGTGAGGACAATTCTCCTCAGGTCCAAATTCCTCATCCCATACAATTTCAGTATGACACCAAGGGCATACAGTTGTTTCCATCTTTTTAATCTCCTTCATACTTTCACTTTTAAATTTAATTCATCATTAAATAAATAATACCGGCTGCTATAAAAGCAATCGCTGACAGAAACAGAACTCGGGTGAGAATCTTCATGATTTCCTCCTAAGATACCCCACAAAGAGTGGGACTGCTCATTTCAAAGCTTGTCCAGATCATAATCCTTTGCAGGGTGTCCTTATAAGGACGGATTTAAAAAATAGCCGCACCAATTACATAAGACAACGATACCGAGATCAGCATGGCAATAAGTCCAACAGCACGGTTATCCGCAGCGATCTCCTCGTCAATAGAGAATACAGGGGTCAGAAATTCAAATAAAAAATAGGCAAGCAGCAGCAGCAAAAAACCGACGACGGACCACTTCATGGTCTCATAAATTGAAACACCAGCTTCAATGCTGAAACGCAGTACGTTGCAAATCCCGAAGATTTTACCACCTGTGGCCATTGCCACTGCCAGGTTTCCCTTACGTATTTCTTCCCAGCAATTATATTTCGTTACCATTTCAAAAAAAGACAGAAATACAACTAGCCCAAGAATCGCCACTGCGAAGTAGCCAAGCAAGGCACCTAGCGGATGACCCAGCAAAAGATCAATATCTTCTTGCACGCTTTCCCCTTCTTTCTGCCGGGAAATCCCGCTATTGCAGCTCAGCCACAGTTACGCCCGCGCCGCCTTCGTTATAATTCCCGAGCCGATAACTCTTCACATGCTTGTGCTTACGCAAATATTCCTGAATTCCTGTGCGCAGCACACCCGTTCCTTTACCATGAATGATGGCGATTTGGCCCAGATTACCTAAAAAGGCTTCATCGATAAAACGATCTGTCTCCATGATAGCTTCCTCCAGGTTAGTGCCGCGCAAATCCAGTTCACTGCGAATGTTCTCATCACGGGAACGTTTGACGGTTGTCGCATGGCGAAGGGCCGTTGGCGCAGCTGTTGCCTTCGAGGAGAGCAATTCCAAATCATCCAGCCTTACCTTCATCTTCATAATGCCAAACTGCACCAGCGCCTCTTTAGTACCGCTTAGCTCCACCACAAAGCCCTTTTGGTTCAAGCTGTCGACTCTCACTTCATCTCCAGGACCAATTGTCCGTGGGGCCTTGGCAGTCTTGCGGGTAGCAGCCTTCTTGCGCGGTGATGGCTCAGCTTCATCCAGACGTCGCCGCGCTTCAATCAGCTTATGCTCTTTAACTGAAGCTCCTTCTTCCATAGCCAAGCGGCGCAAATCACTGATAATTTCCTCAGCTTCCTTACGCGCTTTGTCCAGGATCGCGCTGGCGTCCTTCTCTGCCTTCTCGAGGCGTTTCTCGCGCTGGCTTTCCAGCTTCTCAAGCTCTTGCTGTTGTCTGCTGCGCAGCTCCTCCACTTCACGGCGGATGCCCTCTGCACGTTCATGCTCCTGTTCCGCTCCCAGCCGATTCTCTTCGAGAGAAGCAATCATATGCTCCACGCGCAGATCTTCTTCCTTCACTTCACCGCGGGCATGCTCCAGAATCGCATGAGGCAGGCCTAGACGCTCAGCAATCGCAAAGGCGTTGCTTCGTCCCGGTACGCCGATCAACAAGCGATAGGTTGGGCTAAGGGTCTGGACATCAAATTCCATACTGGCATTGATGACTCCCTTACGCTCATAAGCGTAAGCTTTCAATTCGCTATAATGTGTTGTTGCGACCATCCGGCATTCGATCCGGTGAATATGCTCCAGAATGGCAATTGCCAGCGCAGAGCCTTCTGCCGGGTCGGTTCCAGCACCCACTTCATCAAGCAGAATAAGGCTCTTAGGAGTCATTCTACGCAGAATGGAGATAATATTAGTCATATGACTAGAGAAGGTACTCAGACTTTGCTCAATGCTCTGTTCATCGCCAATATCAGCATAAATGGCATCAAATACACACATCTGGCTGCCTTCCTCTGCTGGAATAAACAAGCCGGACATCGACATTAAGCTTAACAAGCCGATGGTTTTGAGGGTAACGGTCTTACCACCGGTATTCGGTCCGGTTACGATAATTGAGCTGTATTGATTGCCCAGCTCCACGTCCAAAGGAACCACATGCTCCGCTGGAATAAGCGGATGCCGCCCTTTGCGCAGCTTAAGATAACCGCGGTCATTCATGCGCGGCTGAGTAGCCTTCATATCACGAGCAAGACGCGCCTTGGAGAAGATGAAGTCCAGTTCTCCCAGAATATCAATATCGTAGGTCATTTCTTCCGCAATGTCGGCTACAAGTGCCGTCAGCCTGTGTAAAATGATCTCAATTTCCCGTTCCTCGCGCAGCCGTGTTTCACGAAGTTTATTATTCATCGCCACAATAGACTCTGGCTCGATAAATAAAGTCGCTCCTGATCCAGACTGATCATGTACGATACCGCCGAAATGGGCACGGTACTCCGCTTTTACAGGAATAACAAACCGATCACCACGAATGGTTACCAGCTGATCCTGCAGCATTTTCGCTACTGAAGACGAACGAATCATCGAATCCAGCTTCTCACGAATTCTGGTCTCTCCTCCGCGCAATTCACGGCGAATGTTAGCCAGCTCAGAACTAGCTGTATCAAGTACATCAGCATTCTCGTCTATACATAAGCGGATGGCATCTTCCACATGTTTTTGCTCCGATAAAACGTCGCTCAGTGAGAACAGGAGCTCAATCTTTTCTTCCTCATGCATAGCTGCCAGGAAACGTTTGACTCTGCGTGCGCCGCCAATGGTATTTCCAACGGCCAGCAGCTCAGTTGTTCCCAGCATTCCGCCTATAGACGCACGTTTTAGTGCAGCTCGAATATCGCTTACCCCGCCGAACGAAGGAATACCCTTCAGGCGATCCACATTAGCCGCTTCATCCGTGGCTTGAAGCAGCTTCTTCACGCCTTCGAAATCGCCGGAGGGTCTTAGCTGCTCAGCAGCCAATCTCCCCATGGGGGTTTGCGTATATTGCATTAATTTATTTAAAATCTTGCGATATTCAAGCGTATGCAAAATTTTGTCGTCCAATTACAGTCACAGCTCCCTTCATAGATGTTTCCATTATACAGAATTCAGGTCAATTTCGCTATTTGGGTCTTATTATTAAGCATAGAATCACGTAATAAGGTCACAATAAGAACTGCACATATCCTTAGCATGGGCCAAAGGAGGTTAGTACAGTGAATTTCTTAAGTCATGTTGGTCGTTTTGTGGTCGCAGCGCTTGTTCTGATGGTTGTTGGCTGGATTGTTCCACAGTTCACGGTTGGTGGGTTCTGGAGCGCTCTAATCCTTGCACTGGTGATTGCGCTACTCGGCTGGGTAGTCGAAGGAATCTTCGGCAAAAAAGCAACGCCTTTCGGTCGCGGTATCGTCGGCTTTATTGTCAGTGCGGTAGTTATCTGGGTCGCTCAATTCGTAGTCAGCGGAGTCAGCGTATCCATTCTGGGTGCCATTTTAGCAGCTCTGGTCATTGGGATTATCGACTTGTTCCTGCCGGTATCCACTCCATTTGAGGCCGCTAAGTAACAAAAGCTCTTCACTACACAGAACCCCTTATTCCCGGTTCTTCTCCGGCAATAAGGGGTTCTGTGTTGTTTTTATGCAAAAGACACAATCTCCTCTTTATGACTTTCAGCACAGTTGACCACTCTGTTCTTGCCTTGCTTTTTAGCGGTATAAAGCGCCTTGTCTGTTTTACGGAAGAGAAGCTCTTTCCCATCCCCAAGCTGATAATCACAAATTCCAATGCTAACGGTGATCGGCTTGTTCCCAGCCTGCAAATGTTCAATTTGAGCAATATTTTTCCGTAATTTTTCTACTGCTTCATAGGACTCCGAGAAACTTTTATCTGTAAAAATCACAGCGAACTCTTCCCCGCCATACCTAGCCGCAAAATCATTTAATTCAATCATACCGCCTACCTTGTCCGCTATCACCTTAAGCACAAGGTCTCCAACCCTGTGTCCGTAGGTATCATTCACTTGCTTGAAGTTATCAATATCGAAAAGAGCCAGCTGCAGTTGAAGGTTGTTGCTTTCACATTGCTCCAATAATGAATCCAAATATTCATGAAAGGTTTTATGATTATAGAGTCCAGTAAGTGCGTCAATCTTCAGCAGCTTATCCGAAATAGCCCTCTCCACCATTAGATCTTGGCCCGCCTTCGTTAATCTCTCTAAATTTATACGCGCTTCACGAGCACGAATAATTACTGCAATAGCCATCAGCACAAATACCAAAAATACACACTCTACCATCAAGAATTCAAGCAGCGGTTTATGTAGGAATGGCCGTTCCAACCCAAAATATACCCCAGCATAAAACACAATACTAAATAACCCCATTATGTACAGGAGCTTACGATCAAAATAAATAAGAGCAACCATAATCGGCATCATAAGTGTCATCTGAGCACCGTCAACAAAAGGCTCTAATACAAAATACATAAGGTAGGACACTAAAAAACCACAGCTAACCACCCCATATTTAGGGGACTGTTTACTATAACGCAGCCACAGCTCCGCAGTAATCATAAGGACCACAATTAGTAAATTACAGGCTATAAATAAATGCCACAGGTTCGTGTCCATTGTTGTTTTTATTTGGAGTCGGTCAATATTCGACAAAAACAGCAACCGTGAGATTAATAAAAGAATGACTACCATCCAATAGCCTTTTAAGATTCTACGGTGCCAAACCTCCGTACTTAGCGCATCGTTAATACTTGTAATATGTATCCCCTACTTTTAGACGTTAATGTAATAGCTTTCATTATAATAAATTTTAGTTATATTTTCATCATTTTTTTGCAATTTACGACAAAGTTTGAACAGTCTGCCTGTTCACAGATTTTTCACATTTAATCAAAGCGCTTTCTTAAATTTTAAGTTATGATGTCTACATAATTGTCACATTTTCACTATGCTTGGACTTCTTGGGAGGGGATTTAGATCATTAAAAAATTTGCAATTCTACTTTCAATGGTGTTCGTTATAGCACTTACAGCCTGTGGGAACAGCAATGATAGTGCTGCTGGCAATGCTAACACATCGGAGCCGGAGATCGAGGCAGAAACAGAACTCATAATTACAGCTACGAATTACAGCTTTGATCAGGAAGAATATCATCTAAAAAAGGGTGTGCCCGTCAAAATCATTTTTAAAAATGATGACGGCAATCACGGTATCCTTATTCCTGAGTTCGAGCTGCAGCTTAATGAAAAAAAATCCTCAAAGGTGATCGTACCAGAGGAAGCTGGAACTTTCGAAATGACCTGTTCCATTATGTGTGGCTCCGGACATAGCGGAATGAGAGCTACTATCATCGTGGAATAGATTACACATAAACAGCCGATTATTAGGGATTCTCCCTGATATCGGCTGTTTTTTTAATCTGAGCTCATTAATAAAGAGTGCTGACCCGAAATAGATCTCTCTACTCATCAGGTCAGCCCTCTTACTTGCATCCGGCATTCAACTGTCCTGCTCGATCAGTTGAATCCATTCATTATATTCATTTTGCAGCTTGGCATATTCCTCTTTAAGGTTACGATGCTCGTCCGTAAGCTTGTCAAGCTCTTCCTGACGCATTTCAAACTGGACCTGCAACAAACGAAGCTGTCCTTGAACCATTTCATAGCTTTCACCAACTTCACCTAACTGCTGAAGCACCTCGCTACGTTCACGATCAATAGCTTCCTGCTTCATCTCAGCCTCGCCGGCTTCCTGCTGCCAAATGTCGATCTCCTCGCGCAGCTTCGCTTCGAGATCCGTCCACTGCAGCTGCCGATCGGATAGCTCCTCGTACTTGTGCTTCCAAGAAGCTCCGTACGCCTCTGCTTCCTTCAGCACTTCCTGTTGCTCAGCAACAGTAGCAGCGGCTTCACGACTAGCTTCAGACAGCTCTTCTAAGCGTCGTGTTGCCTCTTCGCCTTCTTCCTGCAGCAGTTGATATCTTTCCTGCAGGCGTTCTCCTTCTTGCAGTACATCATCGTATTGAGCAATCAATTCCTCATAACGCACACGAAGCGCAGACAGCTCCTTCTGAACCTGCACACCTTGCTCCCGAAGTGCCGCTGTTTCGCGTTCTGCATCTGTACGAAGCCGAACCTCCTGATCCAGCTGCTGTACTAATCCATCGGCTTGCCCACGTAGCGTGTCGATCTCTTTCTGAAGCAACACGGATTTCTCCTCAGACTCCAGCAGATTCATTTCCAGTTCACCAATATCTTCCATACGTTTATCCGAAAGCTCCTGCCAGTTAGCCGCCTCTGCTGCTGATCCCGCAAGTTCTTCCTGAACACGGTGCAGATTCTCACTCGTCTCCTGTAGAGACGCTCTTAGCTCTGTCGCTTCATTCTGTGACTGTTGATAACGCTGGCGTAACTCTTCCAGCTCCTCATTCAACAGTGTGCCCAGCTCAGTAGCCGTGCGCAGCTCTTCACTGAGCTGTTCTTCACGTTTAACAATCGCTTCATATTGTCCAAGCAGCGTCTGTCTTGCATCTCGCTCACTCTTAAGACTGGCTTCAGCCGCCCGTAATCTGGACTGAAGTTGCCCGGTCCCACCACGAAGCTCCGCCAGCTGTTTCTCCAGCTCTTGAATGCTTTGCTTATGTCTATGCTCTTGAGTGCCTTGTGACTGCCGCAGTTCCTTATTCTTGGTTTGCTCCCGCTGCAGTGCTTCACGTTCTTCCGCCAGCTCTTTGCCCAACTTCGCTTTGGTACTCTCAAGCTCTTTACCTAAGGTCAACTTGGTATCCTCAAGCTCCTTACCCAGCGTCAATCTGGTATCTTCGAGTTCTTTACCTAATGTAGACTTGGTAACCTCAAGCTCTTCCTCCAGTGTTGACTTGGTCTCGGTCAGCTCAAGCTGCAGAGCAGACAGCGTGTCTGTCTTCTCCTTGGTCAGCGTCTCTCGGATGTTCTCCAGCTCTTGCAGATGAGCAGCCTTCTGCTCCTCCAGCTGCTGCAAGCGGATGGCTTCCGCCTTCGCCAGTTCCTGCCGCTGTTGTTCACGACTAGCTGCCCGCTCTTCTTCGTAGCTTGTCCGCAGTTCTTGCAGCTCTATCTCGCGCTCAAGCAATTCTTCTTCCAGCTTCTTGCGTGCAACTTCCACAGCTTGCACTGCCTCCTGAAGCTGCTCCGCATGTACCTTGCGTTCATTCTCCTGAATCTCCAAATGCCGCTTACGTTCTTCCTCAGCAGCAGCAATCAGTCGCCCAGCCTCTTCTTTGGCCGCAGCTTCAAGTCGCTCAATTTCTTCTTGCCGCTCCCGCTGTACCTCCAGCAGGCGAGATACTTCCAATCGCAGTTCACTGCGTTCACCTGTCATCATGTTTAGTTCATTTTTGAAGTCCTGAACCTGAATAGCCTGCTCCGCCATATGTACAGCTGCAAGCACCGCTATACGCGGTGTGTCCAGTCTGGTGTGAGATTTAGAAATCGTGCGCATATGTTCATCAACATAACGGGCCACTTGTTTCATATATTCAGTACTGCTTCCGACGAGTTTATAGGAAGTTCCGTATATCTCCACGGCGACACGTGTCCGGTCCATAGCCACAGTTGTGCCCTCCTTTGTATGTGTGCGGATTCTAAGCTAGTTTCACTTCTTCTATTGTAGCTTTTTTGGTAAGCATTTGGCAAAATCCCTAATATTCAATAGATTATGGCTGATATTCTCCGCTTTGCACTCTACCTAGAAAAAACCGCAGCGAATCTCAGTTTCTAAATGGATTCGCTGCGGCTTTACACAATTCCTGCTACTTTCTTAATTCTGCACCAAAAGTTTGTTGAAGAGATGCTAATACCCTCTCATGCACCTCTCCTACTTCTTCATCAGTCAGTGTATGTTCACTATGACGATACAGCAGTGAGATCGCGATGCTCTTCTTTCCACTCTCCAGCTTACCGCCAGTGTACACGTCAAATACCTGTACGGACTGGAGCAAAGTACCTCCGTTATCACGGATGGAAGCCAGCAGATCGCCCGCTGGTACAGCGGAATCCACGACCACAGCAATATCCCGTTCCATTCCCGGGAAACGCGGAAGCTCATTATATTGCAAACGGCTTTGCGCACTTTCATATAACGGCTGCAATAAAATTTCTGCCGCATAAGTATCCACCAGATCCAGCTGTCTTTGCAGATCCGGATGAATCTGCCCCATCGTTCCGATCTTCACACGGCCCTCGTTCCCGAGTAAATATACCGATGCGGAACGCCCAGGATGAAATCCTTCTGGACTGTCTCCCACATAGACGATTTTATCAGTCAGCCCTAAATGAGCAAATACCGTTTCCAGCGCACCCTTCAAATCAAAGAAGTCCACAGGCTGTGCCGAAACATTCCATTGCTTCACTGTTAAGCTTCCGCTAAGCAACAGCCCCAGCACTGGCAGTTCGCGTGGTTGGCGAGTCAGCTGTTCTTCATCCGTGAAGAAGACGTTGCCGATTTCAAACAATGCCAAGTCGCTTTGACGACGATTGGTATTGTAGCTGGCAATATCCAATAGTTGCGGAAGAAGGCTGGTACGCAGTACGCTGCGTTCTTCACTCATCGGCATAGCCAGCTTCACCGCTACTGCTCCTTCTGATAACGCAGGGAACATTGTGCTTTGTTGCGGCTGGATGAAGGAGTAACCCATCACCTCTTGGTAACCGCCATGTGACAATAAGCGGCGCAGTTCACGACGGAGCGCTTGCTTGTGAGTTAGTGCTCCTGGCGTTGTAATTCCTTCAATTAGAGTCGTTGGAATATTGTCATATCCGTACAGGCGGGCAATTTCTTCAATAAGATCAACATCATAGCTGATATCGCCACGTCTGGTTGGGACTTGAACTTCAATCAGCCCTTGTGCGGTATCTCCGCATTTGAAGTGTAGACGGCCAAACAATGTCTTCACTTCCAGCAAGGACAAATCCGTTCCCAGATAACGATTCAGTTTCTCTAAGGACAAGGTGAGAACCTTCTCTTGAACAGCGTCAGTTCCTGCTTGCACGATGCCTTCATGGACCGATCCGCCAGCATAACGTGCAATCAGCACTGCTGCACGGTTCAATGCAGGAATAACTGCACTTGGATCCACTTCCTTCTCGAAACGAAGGGAGGCTTCAGAGCGAAGTCCCAATTGACGCGAGGTTTTACGAATCGTACCACCATCAAACTTAGCAGATTCCAGAACAAGGTTTACCGTCTCAGCAGTAACCTCTGTATCCCGTCCACCCATTACTCCGGCCAGACCTACAGCTTTAACTCCATCAGCGATAACGAGCATTTGCGGCTCTAGCTTACGCTCTTGACCGTCAAGTGTAACCAAAACTTCACCTTCATGGGCAAGACGAACGCCGAGTTCTCCACCTTGCACTTTATCTGCATCAAAAGCATGCAGCGGCTGTCCATATTCCAGCATCACGTAATTGGTAATGTCCACGATATTATTAATTGGACGAACCCCAGCAGCCATCAGACGATTCTGAATCCACAGCGGTGATGGTGCAGGTTTAACACCTGCAATATAACGAACTGCATAATGGCTGCAGTATTCTTCATCTTCAATCTTGACGGAAATGGAATCCGCAGCAGGACCACTGATCTCAATAATTTCGCTTTTTGGATCAGGCAATTTAACTTCACGCCCAAGAATCGCACTTACTTCATAAGCAGCACCAATCATACTGAGGCAATCCGAACGGTTCGGAGTCAGATCGAATTCCAGAATCTCGTCATCTAAGCCGAGGACCTTGGAAATATCCTGACCAATCTCTGTCCCTTCAGGCAGCACAAGAATACCTTCTTGTTGCTCTTTTGGAAGCAATTTATCATTCAGTCCCAATTCTTTGGCCGAGCAGATCATCCCTTGCGATAGGACGCCGCGCAGCTTGGCTTTTTTGATATCCAGTCCTGGCAGCTTAGCACCGACCAGTGCTACAGGTACAGTTTGACCTGCAGCTACATTTTTTGCGCCGCAGACGATTTGTAGATCCTCATCTTGGCCCGCATCCACGATACATACGTTCAGCTTGTCGGCATCAGGATGTTTTTCCTTTGATTTCACATAGCCGGTTACGATGCCGGAAATGCCTTTATTGCGGCGCTCTACGCCGTCAATCTCAATGCCGGCAGCGGTAATCTTCTCCGCTAGCTGTTCGGCGGTTACTCCTTCAATCGATGTATAATCAGCCAACCATCCGGTTGATACTTTCATATCCGCTCACTTCCTTTATGTTTCAGATGTATTTATTTCACTGTCGTTCGTGCTGCTTCCTGTGGGAGAACGGATGAAGTGCACTCAATTTCAGCTACACACTATTAAGGACGGTCCTTACAAGGAAATCAGATGCTCCAAAACCCATTCTCCAGCCACTAACAGCCAGCGCACCACAATAACTAAACGCCCTTGAACTGCTTCACAAAACTCATATCATTACTATAGAAATGACGGATGTCATCGATGCCGTATTTAAGCATTGCAATCCGCTCTACACCCATTCCGAAGGCGAAGCCGCTGTATTCAGCAGGATCATAGCCACCCATTTTCAGTACATTCGGGTGTACCATACCTGCGCCAAGGATTTCTAACCATCCACTTTGCTTGCATAGTCTGCAGCCATCGCCACCACATTTGAAGCAGCTTACGTCTACTTCAACACTTGGCTCCGTGAATGGGAAAAAGCTCGGACGAAGACGAATGCCTGTATTCGGTCCAAACATCTCCTGCACAAATTGTTGCAGGGTGCCCTTCAGATCACTCATTCGAATGTTACTTCCAATGACCAAACCTTCGATTTGGTGGAACTGGAAGGAATGCGTTGCATCATCATCATCACGGCGGAATACTTTACCCGGACAGATGATTTTAACAGGAGCTTCACCGTTCATAGCCTGCATAGTACGAATCTGTACTGGCGAGGTTTGAGTGCGCATTAGCAGGTCATCTGTTAAATAGAAAGAATCCTGCATATCACGTGCCGGGTGATTCTTAGGCAGATTTAGAGCTTCAAAGTTATAATAATCGGTCTCCACTTCCGGACCTTCAGCTACACGGTAGCCCATGCCGATAAAAATATCCTCAATCTCCTGTACGACTCTGCTAAGCGGGTGAATGCCCCCTTGCTGTAAACGGCGACCCGGTAAGGTTACGTCTACTTTTTCAGCCTGCAAACGTTGCTGGGTTTCCTGCTCTTGAAAAGCCTCCTGCTTCGCGCCGATAATCTCCTCAATAGCACTGCGAACCTGATTCGCCACTTGCCCGATTACCGGACGCTCCTCAGCACTAAGTCCTCCCATACCGCGCAGAACCTCTGTAAGCTCACCTTTTTTACCGAGATACTTCACTCTTAAATCATTTAGTACCTGCGGATCCATAACCTCCTGCAGCTTAGCCAGCGCTTCAACCTTCAATGCTTCCAACTTCTCTTTCATGGCCGTGTACAGCCCCCTTCAATCATTGTCTAGTTCAACAAAAAAAGGCCTTTCCTCCCGGTAAGGGACGAAAAGACCGTGGTACCACCCTTGTTAGACAAGCTGATCTGTTCCCCTTAAGAGCTTCATTCCCTCTTTTGGCTGGACAGATACCTATCTCACTTTATACAGAAATAACGGTCTGTGACCGGTATCCCCTACCCTTCCCTATTAGACAGCTTAAGGAATTCAGGGAACTGCTCCGGAGTGAACTTCGACAGCTCTGCTTCTTAGAAACGCTCTCAATCCGCGGCGTCTCCTCCCTGTAAGTCAGGCACTGTGTACTCTTCTCCATCACTGCATTTCACAATTCATGCTAATTGTCAGGTATCTCTTTACTACAAGAGATATGTCTCTTTATTATATGCAAAATCTGTCGTTTTGACAAGCTGGATTGGCATCGGGGCGGGCAGGCGTGATTTTTGGAATGATGCCTGCGAACAAAGCCGCACGACTTCACCCCATTCACGCACTGCGTAACGAATAATGAATGATTAGCTTTCCTGTAGTCATTATGACTAAGGGCAGTTTTTTTCAGCAGCTGTAAGCCGTATCATTTATGATCGAGTGGGGTAATAGGATCCATCGGTTTGAATATAGATAATTCAATAGGCCCATATATTAAACTTTAAATTTTGTCTTTTGGATTATTATGAGTAAAGATTGCTCTATAAGCAGCACGTCCTATATACTTGATATACTAGAAACTACCATTTACTCACACGTACATTTTCCTATGTTTTTCCACTATGTATACAATACCTCTTTTATTCCAAAAGCACCTTCAAACATCAGTGACTGATTTAAATTACGCCTGACCATAGATTGACTTCTGCAGGTTCTACTTAAGCAGCAATAGATTTACTTAATCATCTTATACAGGGAGAAGATGACTGTGGCAGGGTTCTTCGAATTCAAGGTAACACGCAAACTATTCTATGTCTTCGCTGCAATCTCCGTCCTTCTGGTCGGGATCAGCGTGTCCTCGCTACTCTATTTAAATCACACTATTAATAGATTGTCAGATTCTCTTTATGATGATATATATCAGAACTCTAAGCTCATACTGAGCGCCGATCGTGATCTGCATCAAGCTGCTGTAGCCTTGCAAATCGCAATGGATCCAAACCTAACAGCCGCAGAAGGTGAACAGTTCACTACGGAGTTTATAGATAATAATCTTCAAGCGCAGGAACGAATAAGTCTAGCAAGAGCAAATATCAACGCTATAAAAAAACCTTACAGTGATATGAAACAAAGTGGAATTATCCTTTCCGAATTAAAAAACGAGCTGCGCTCCTTCGAAACTACCATTGTCATGTGGAAAAATTCAGGGCATACGCTAATAACGGAACGGACGAAGAGTAGCTGGAATCCGGATTCATATTCTGCGCTCACCCTAAACTCGCAATTCAATGAAGCTAGAGCATATCTCGATCAAGCAGAGGACTTGATTGGCAACTACGCCTTGCAAGTAACGGACGGTTTTAAGGATAAAAAAAGCGCTTTGTTCTCCCTGTATTCGCTCCTCTTACTTGTGTTTCTCCTGGTCATTATTTACCTTGGACGCAAAATCATCTGGCTCCAGAATGAAATGCTGGAAGAACAAACACTTTATCAGCTAATCGGTGAAACCATGTCTGATTTCATTATTTTGACGGATCCTAACGGGTTGATTCTATACGCTTCCCCCTCACACTCCAGTATTCTAGGCTATGTGCCTAAAAAAGGAGATCCGTTATCCAACTACATACGTGAACCGGAGATTGCCTGGGCTAAATTAAAGAGCGTGGTTCAGGGAACCCCGCGCATTTCAGAACTGCGCATGCGCGGAGCAGAAGGCCAATGGGTATGGCTTGAAACTAAGGTGTCACCTGTTCTCGGCAGCCGTAAATTCCCAGCACAATTCATGCTGTTATCTCGAGAAATTACCCAGCGAAAACAATACGAAGAACGACTACATAAGCTAGCCTTCTATGATCATTTAACAGCGATTCCCAACAGGGCTCATTTCAAAATGTATATGGAGAACCTTATCACACAACCCGAAGAACGGAAGCAAAAAATTGCACTGGCCCTGCTGGATTGTGACAGATTCAAGCAGCTAAATGATACCTTAGGCCATCTGGCTGGAGACGAATTTCTTCAGCTGCTCTCCCGTGAACTTCAGCATACAGTCAAAGGAATAGGTCAGGCCTTCCGGATCGGCGGAGATGAATTCGCAGTTGTACTGCATCGATTCACTTCTCCAGAGATGCTTGATGAAACGCTGCAGCGGTTACTTAAACTGTTCAATAAGTCTTGGTCTGTTGATAACGGGTCCAGCTTCCACACCTCCGCGAGTATCGGAGTAGCTTTATTTCCTGAACATGGAAGCAGTATCAATGAACTGCTGCGTGCCGCCGATTTGGCGATGTACCGCTCCAAAGACCATGGTGGCAATAAAGCCAATCTTTACTATGAGCTTGTGGACGAAGAGTTTGCTGACCAGACCATTGTAAAACCATAAAACCAAATAAAAAGCTGTCTCAGGATACAATCAACCCTGAAACAGCTTTTTTTGTATTGCCACTAACTGCTTAACCGAAGATGATCCTCTGAAATTCCATCAATCTCCTGATCACGATCCCGAACTAAGACCTTGGTTAACTCTCCATTCGTAGAACAATCAATGAAGCGGTCTCCGTCTCCATCTTTTTCTTCCCAATCATTAAGCCGCAAAATATATCCGATGGATTGGGTATCTGGCAGCACTTCGATGCGGGCTACTGCACGCCCGTTCTCCATATATCGGAAATCGCATTGTCCATCCTGGATTCCTGTATCCCAAACCCAAAGATTCCAGCCTTGGTAATTCTGATCAGGGCGTTCATAGTGTATTTCGATGATTTTAGAGCGTGGGGCTGGCTCACCACATTCATCATAAAGGACCATCATCGACAACCCTTCCACTTCTACCTCATTGCCTTCGATTCTGCGGATGGCTTCTATCCCGGCACGGGTATGGTCTACTACTATACTCCACCCGTTAGAAATCTCAGGAAGAGCCACCGTCATTCGATCATTATTAGCATTGAAGATAACGGTTATATTGTTCCAAAGATCGCCTCCTGCATGGCCTCTAAGAAGATACGATACTATTCCGCCATCACATCGCAGAAATTCCAACGAACGTTCAATTTCCTGGCGGCCATGCAGACGAAATGCCGGATGTGTGCGCCGCAGCTCGATCAGGCCTTTATAATATTGAAATACGGGCTTAAATACGCTTTTCATATTCCAGCGGATCGAGTTGATCGCGTCACCGCTGCGGTAGCTGTTATGATCCCCAAATTTACTGCGCAGGAGCTCATCTCCAGCATGCAGGAAAGGTATCCCTTGCGATGTCAGAATAATTCCGTTAGCAAGCAAGGAACGACGTACAGTTTCATTACCGAGAATGTTCTCCGGATCTACATTCACGTATGGATTGGCAAGGGCCACTGCATCTTCCAGATCCTCGTTATCCATGTTGGCGATTACCGGAAAATCAGCTTTCTGGCTCCCCCCTTGAACGATAAGCAACTTATCCCATAAATTCAAATTATCATGGGCAGTTACATAGTTCACAGATTCCACAGGCGAGTCCGTAAACTCATGAATTGCTCCTTTAATTCCGGCTGCAATAGCACCTTCTTTGCCGTATTCGCCTGTCACGAACCCTCTTCCGAAGCCATCACTATCCCCTTTGATCGCTGAACGAAAGTTATCGTTGAAGACAGCATAACCCTTGCCCCGTTGTACACCTTTTAGCGTTTTAGTGGCCAGCGGAGAATCTCCACCCGTCCAAGGTTCACCGTAAAGCAACAGATTCGGATTCACTTCTAGACGGAGCTCTTCCGTAATCTCCCGCATGGTAACACTGTCCATCAGACCCATCAGATCAAACCGGAAACCATCGATATGATATTCCGCAGCCCAATAAGATAGGGAGTCTTTAATAAATTTTCGGACCATCGGACGTTCTGTAGCCAGCTCATTGCCAACCCCGGAGCCATTCGACAAACGTCCCATAAAATCGCGGCGATAGAAATAATCTGGTACAAGCGGCTCAAAAGGTCCATTCTCCACAGCATAAGTGTGGTTGTAAACGACATCCATAATTACCGCGATCCCGCGGCTGTGCAAGGCCTGCACCATCTCTTTAAATTCACGGATCCGCAAGCCAGGATTGGCAGGATCGGTGCTGTAAGATCCTTCAGGTACATTATAATGCTGGGGATCATACCCCCAATTGTAGTCCACATTAGCTATGGAGGAACCCCGATTAACCACCTTCAGCTCATCCACGGTCTGAAAATCAAATACCGGCATCAGATGAACATGGGTAATCCCTAATTCAGCCAGATGATCAATCCCCACTGTATTTCCTGCCGGATCCTTTAATCCAAATTCGGTAAATGCTTTGAATTTACCCTTATAATACATACCAGAGCTCTCATGTGAGGAAAAGTCACGAACATGCAGTTCATAAATCACTGCGTCGGCAGGATGCTGTAACGGAGGCGCTACATCCTGATCCCAATGTTCTGGATTCGTATCCTGCAAATTAACGATTGCCGATCTTAAACCATTAGCTGATACGGCTGTTGCATAAGGATCTACTGCTTCTGTCACATTACCATCTGCAAAAACAGCACGGTACATATAATATTTCCCTTTTAGATCACCTGATAACTTGGTCTGCCAGACTCCGCCATTACTACGCTGCATATATACAATCCGACCACTGTCCACAGCGCTCTTATGTGACTCACTATTCAGTTGATAACCACCTGTTTCGTACAGGACAAGGGACACAGCAAGAGCCGTAGGTGCCCAGACTTTAAAGACACTGTACTCCGTTGAATACGTCAAGCCTAAGTCCTTACCCTCATAGACTTCCATCATCAATTCTGCATTTATATAATTTTTACTCATGAATTAACACCATCCTATGGCTCCCCACCTAACCTGTAGGGTTGCTTATAAGTCCATATATTACCAATTTATTACATATTAATACTTGCACAGCGCTGCAAGTCGGCAAATGGAGTATAAACTTTCTATGGATCCTTACTATTATATGTACGACATATTTATAGGTTTGGGTTCCTTATCGACTTTATGCTCATTACTAATACTATCGGTATAGACATCTGCGCAATAAAGAAAATAAACAGTGAACAGTAAATGAGGTCGAATTAAAGTAAATTATAGATTAAAAAACATAAAAAAGCCGACCTCCAGCCATCGGAAGTCGGCAATAGTAGTTGGAAAACAGTAGAACGCTAAAACGGATTAATGCATGCGTAAAAAGTTACTTAGCGATACTTTGAACAAGTGCAGCTACTTCTTCAGCCGTGCCAAGCTGCAAAGCTTTTGCAGCCAAATCCTTCATGTCGGCAGCCGACAATTTGGAAATTTGACTGCGCGCTGGCAGAATGGAAGTTGCACTCATGCTGAATTCGTCAAGACCAAGACCCAGTAGCAGCGGAATAGCTGTTGCGTCACCAGCCATTTCACCACACATCCCTGTCCATTTACCTTCTGCATGGGCTGCATCAATTACATTTTTGACCAAACGCAGGATGGCTGGATTGTAAGGCTGATACAGGTAAGATACCTGTTCATTCATACGGTCAGCAGCCATTGTATATTGAATAAGATCATTCGTACCGATACTGAAGAAATCAACTTCCTTAGCAAACTGGTCAGCCAGTACAGCAGTTGATGGAATCTCAACCATTATGCCGAGCTGAATGTTGTCTGATACTTCCTTACCTTCTTCCCGAAGCTTAGCTTTCTCTTCGAGCAAAAGATCACGCGCAGCACGGAATTCACCAAGCGTAGCTATCATAGGGAACATAATGCGAAGATCCCCGTGAACACTTGCTCTTAGTAATGCGCGTAGTTGAGTACGGAAAATATCCTGACGATCCAAGCACAGACGGATCGCACGGAAACCAAGGAAAGGATTCATTTCCTTCGGAAGGTCCAGATAAGGCAGCTCTTTATCGCCACCGATATCCAGGGTACGTACGACTACCGGCTTACCCTTCATGTTCTCAAGTACAGTACGGTAGGCGTTATATTGGATTTCCTCAGAAGGCAGCTTATCGCGACCCATGTAAAGGAACTCAGTGCGGTACAGACCTACACCTTCGCCACCATTCTCGATTACACCATTCACATCATTTGGTGTACCAATATTGGCAGCTAGCTCAACATGTTTACCGTCTGCTGATATTGTTGGTTCGTCGCGAAGTTTCTTCCATTCTGCGATTTGCAAGTCGTAAGCTTCCTGCTTGCGAGTGTACTCTGCCACTTCAGCTTCGCTAGGGTTGATCAGAACGTCTCCATTCAGACCATCGACAATCACCAAATCGCCAGAATTCACTTCGGACAGAACCGTTTTAGTTCCAACAACCGCTGGAATTTCCAAAGAACGTGCCATAATCGCAGAGTGGGAAGTCCGTCCACCAATATTCGTTGTGAAGCCTTTAACGAACTTACGATTAAGCTGTGCTGTATCCGATGGTGTTAGATCTTGAGCAATCACGATTACTTCTTCACTGATTTCTGCAGGACTTACATAATGAATGCCCAGCAGGTGGTTCAGCAAGCGCTTGGTAACATCACGCATGTCAGCTGCACGTTCCTGCAGATAGGCACTCTTCATATTTTCGAACATTTCAATAAATTGCGTAGCCACTTCGTTTAGCGCATAGTCCGCGTTAACCGATTCCTCACGGATTTTATCAATTACAGGATTGATCAGCTCTGGGTCATCAAGAATAAGCAGATGTGATTCGAAAATCTCAGCCTTTTTCTCCCCCAGCTCTGCCAAAGTACGCTCTTTAATCGTTTGCAGCTCCACTCTTGATTTGGCGAGTGCATCATTCAACTTAGCGACTTCTGCTTCAGTATCACTGATACTTGTCTTCGTAATCGTATAATCCGGATGTTTCAGGATAAAAGCACGGGCTACTGCAATCCCTGCTGAAGCCGCGATTCCTGAAATCTTATTCATGGATTTCCCCTAGCCCTTCTTTAATCATTACTTCTTGAAGAGCGTTCAAAGCTTCTGCTTCTTCGCTTCCTTCAGTAATCAAAGACAAAGTATCTCCAGCTTCAAGACCCAATGACAATACGCCAAGAATGGATTTCAAAGTTACTTTTTTACCTTTAGCTTCTGCAAATGCTTCTGTACCTTTGAATTTTGTTGCTGTATTTACCAAGGCAGTTGCTGGACGTGCGTGAATTCCATCTTCATCGACAATTCTGAATGTTTTTTGCATAATATTATCCAACTCGCTTTCTGTTATTAGAGTATTTTAAATTTATAGTGAAAGCTTCGCTTCCTTGTATGAACAAGGAAGCATCGGCCCTTGCACTTTTACTGAATCGTAATGATGTCTTGGTCTCCTATAGAAACCTTACCCGGCTTCTTCAATGTTACAGAAGAGCCTTCTGGTAAATTCGAGAAAATAACAGGTGAGATTACAGAAGGTGCATGTGCTTTTACATACTCTAAATCCACTTCCATAATCGGTTGCCCAGCCGCTACAAGATCGCCTTCTTCAACTAATACCGTGAAGCCTTGACCTTTAAGCTTAACCGTATTAACCCCAATATGAACGAGCACTTCCTTGCCTCCGTCAGACATAATACCGATGGCATGTTTGCTCGGGAACACGTTAAATACCTTACCGTAAACCGGTGAAGCAATCTTCCCATCTTCGGATAGGAACGCGAAGCCATCGCCCGTCATTTTTTGGGAGAATACTGGATCTGGCACCTCTGTGATATCCAACAATTCACCGTTTACTGGAGATACGATATCTTCCTTGATAATCGCTTCACCAGCTTCACCTGCCTGTTGTTCTTCTTCTGGCTCTGGAGTAACCACTACTGGAGCTGCTGAAGCCGCAGGTGTCTTTCCGTTAATCACATCTTGAATCTGCGATTTAATCGTGTCTGAACGTGTGCCAAAAATCGCTTGAACGTTATTACCCACTTCCAGCACACCTGATGCACCAAGTTTCTTAAGACGGTTCTTGTCTACGCCTGCCTTATCTTTAACTTCAACACGAAGGCGGGTAATACAAGCGTCTAGATGAGTGATGTTTTCTTTACCACCTAGAGCGGACAAAATGTTCCGCGGTAGATCATCACCGGCTCTGGAGACAGACTCCGTATTCACTTCTTCTTCTTCATTCGTATCTTCTTCACGACCCGGTGTCATAAGATTGAATTTCCGAATTACAAACCGGAAGCCGAAGTAATAAATTAAGGCAAGGGCCAGACCTACCGGAATGACCAGCCACCAAGCTGTACGGTTCGGGATAATACCGAATAGCACAAAATCTATAAAGCCACCCGAGAATGTCATTCCGATTTTAACATCCAGAATATGCATAGTCATAAAGGACAGACCTGCAATCACAGCATGTACAGCGAACAGCAATGGAGCCACGAATAGGAACGAGAATTCGAGCGGCTCAGTAATCCCTGTCAAGAACGATGTCAATGCCGCGGAAATCATCAAACTTCCGACGATCTTTTTATTCTGAGGTTTAGCTTCATGATAGATAGCCAAAGCCGCTGCTGGAAGACCAAACATCATGAATGGATATTTACCCGTAGTAAATGTCCCTGCTGTGAAGTCTACTCCATCGCGAAGCTGCTGCATGAAGATCCGTTGGTCACCACGTACCAATTCTCCTGCTTTATCAACGTAGGTACCAAATTCATACCAGAATGGAGAGTAGAAAATGTGATGCAGTCCAAAAGGAATGAGCGAACGTTCGATCGTTCCGAAGATAAACGCTGCAAGCGTTTTGTTCGTATCAATCATACTTTGTGACACATAGTTCAGACCATGTTGAATAGGTGGCCATACTATTGTCAGTAACAAGCCCAAGATTAGAGCTGTTACCGCCGTCATAATCGGTACGAAACGTTTACCTGCGAAGAAACCTAGGTAAGAAGGAAGCTCGATTTTGAAGAATCGCTTGTACATGGCCGAAGCCAATATACCGACGAGTATACCTCCAAACACCCCTGTTTGCAGTGTTGGAATCCCTAATACGCTGGCATACGAGAAGTCGCCTTGGCTTAGAACGTAATCATTAACACCAATAACTGTACCCATCGTAATGTTCATTACGAGGAAACCGATAATGGCAGCTAGACCCGCAACACCTTCACCCCCGGCTAAACCTATCGCAACCCCCACCGCGAAGAGTAAGGCTAGATTATCAAATACAATTTGTCCTGAATTCATCAATACGTTGGCAACAGCCTGAACAACATGGTTCTCCAGTGCTGGAACATATTGCAGGAAGTCTGGGTTTACCAGCATGTTTCCTATTCCAAGAAGCAAACCTGCCGCAGGCAGAATAGCTACTGGAAGCATCAGAGCTTTACCAACTCTTTGTAAAACACCAAACAACTTTTTAAACATTTAGGTTACTCCTTTCATTAATTTCACTAAAACAGATGCCAAAAAAGGCATGAGCAACACAGTATAGAAGTTGTAATCTAACGCTATCGTTAGATTGCCCCAAGAAGGGGGTTAACAACCAAAATACTGTAATTCACTCATGCCTGATCGAATCAGTTACACGCTCGATATTCTGTTTTGTTGATGACAGTGAACATTGTAGCATCGTTTTTTTTAAGTAGCAAGCGTTTTTTTTGAAACCATGATTTGTTACAACTTTTGCACTTTAAGGAGCTTCACCATTCTTGTCCATATCTTGTTCGTCCACTTTTTTCTGGGCAATACGCTGCAGGTGAATCGTCAAATAACTTACCTCAGCTTGATACACGGGAATTCGCACACGCTGTTCGATAATTTTTGTTAATTTCCAAGCCAACGAATACATCTCAGGATACTCCCGTTTCATGAGTCCATCCAGGGTTGAGGTCTCTTGTACCGCCTCTCCACGGCGTAATCTTTCTAGAACAAATCGCAGATGGGTTACCAGTCTTGAGTAATCAAGTGAATCCCGTGGGATTCGATAGTCCAGATAATTCTCGACTAACCCAACCAGCTCTCCAATCAAGAGAGAATGTTGTCTAACCTCGGAAATTTGCCTATTACTAAGTGCGCTGACAATATGAAGAGCCACAAAACCTATCTCATCCACCGGCAATTCCACGCCCATAGCCTCATTGATCCGTCCAATCGCATATTCTGCCATCTTATATTCCTCAGGATAAATCTCCTTAGTTTCATACAAAAATGGATTATGAATTGGGATATCTTGTTCAAAACGACGGATAGCAAAAGAAATATGGTCGGTAAGTGCAATGTGAATATGCTCATTAAGCGGCTGACGGTTACAATGCATAATATGTAATACTATTTCTTGAACGACCTCAATCAACTTCTCATCCACTTGGGGAAGAAGCTGTTTATATTGTTCCTGCTCCTCCTGGCTACGAAGAATAAACATCTTCTCCACGGAGGATAGATTAATCTGATCACGCAGCTTGCGGTTAAACCCTATCCCTTTACCGATAACTACAACCTCAGAATATTGAGGATGCTGGGCAATGATAACGTTGTTATTTAACACCTTCGCCACTGTTATGCTACTCATTTTTGACACCTCTTTTATTTCTAAACACCTAACTTCCAGCAGCATTCGCAATAAGAAATCGTACGATAAATACAAGCTTTGCTACCATCATAACACCAAGAATTGCATATTAGAAGAACACTCTGTGTCCTTACTAAGCTAGTAGATCAGAGTGAACAGCCTTAAAGGCTTTTATTTTACCTGAAAAAATCTTTAAACACCAGTGAAAGCGACGATGTCCATTTATACAATAATTCCCATGGTATTTCGATAAGCTATAAGCCTTCACCAAAAATCACCTGTATACGCACGAGCTGTTTATCATGTTGTCTGTTTTAGATCAACACATAAAGATTAAGGTATGACCAGCAGCTTTGCCAGTCATACCTTAAGTAAATTAAATCAATATAATTTGCATTAAACTATTTTTCCTTTTGTTCAGGCAGAGAAGTTAAAGTCTCGCTGGCTGCACTGGATGTTACTGATGGCTGAATATAAGTTGCAGGGGCAACTGCTGCGGTTGGTGTAACTGATGCTCCTTTGCTTCCGGAAGCTTTAGTGGTCAGCCCCTTGATCAGTGCCTCTACATCAATCCCTGAGACGCTCTTCAGCATCTCTGGAGCGGTGGACATTAGCTGAGTCACATAATTGCTGACCCGGGCTGCACCTTCCCCATTACCGGTATCTACAACGGTAAGTTTATCAATAGATGCCAGCGGCTTCGCAATTTGGCCAGCCAAATCAGGCAGCATTTTGACGATGATGTCGAGCACCGCTGCTTCGCCGAATTTCTGGAAAGCTTCCGCCAGTTTCTCTTTGGCTTCTGCTTCCGCTAGACCGCGCAACCGGATAACCTCAGCATCCGCTGTACCTTTAGCCAGCTCTGCATCCGCCATCGCTTGACCTTCAAGACGCTTCTGCTCAGATGTCGCTTTTGCTTGCGTTTCAATACTATATTGCAAGGCATCTGCCTCACGCATTCTCTTCGCCTTATCGGCTTCCGCCGCTTGCTCTACTGCATAACGATCCGCTTCTGCTTTTTTCTTCACTTCAGCATCATACTGCTTCTCGCGAACTTGAATTTCTTTGGCTTGCAAATCGATTTCACGTTCCTTACGTACCAGCTCAACCTTCATCTGTTCTTCAACAACGGTCTGCTTTGCACGTGCCTCTTGAATATGATAAGCCTGGTCGGCTTCCGCTTTCGCTGTATCCTGATCCCGTTTAAACGCAGCCACCTTAAGCTGGTTTTCCTTAGAGGCTTCGGCAATATTCGTATCCCGCAGCAGCTCAGCTTTTTGCCCTTGCTCTTCTGCGTTTGCCTTTTGAATTCTCGCATCCCGCACTGCTTCTGCTTCAGCGATCTCTGCATCCCGCTTCACAGCAGCTATCCGCGGTTTACCCAGTGCCTCTAGATATCCATGTTTGTCTCGCACATCCTTGATGGTAAAGGAAACAATTTGCAGACCCATTTTCTTAAGATCACGTGCCGCCACGCCTTGAACCTCTTGCGCAAAGCGGTCACGGTTACGATATACTTCCTCAACGGTCATCGAACCGAGAATGGCCCGCAGATGACCTTCAAGAACTTCTTGTGCTTCGCTCTTCAGTGCTTCAATCGGTTTGCCCATAAATTGCTCAGCAGCTGTCGCCACATCTTCCGTTGAGCTACCCACTTTAATGATCGCTACGCCGTCGGCAATAACCGGAACCCCTTGTTCGGTGTATACTTCCGGGGTCGTCACATCGAGTTTATGAGAAAGAAGCGACATAAATTCAGCCTTCTGAAAGACTGGGAGTATAAAGGCCCCGCCCCCGCGTACAATCTTTATTTTACGACCAGAACCATCGTCTGAAATATGATTTTTCCCTAAGAACGACCCCGTTACGATCATCCCTTCATCGGGTCCAACCGTTTTGTAACGTGCCCAGAATGCGATACCTAGCACAAACAAAACAGCAACGACAACAGCAGGGACTAACAAATACTCAGGAATACCGAACATTAAAGATCCACTCCTCTTCTCTTTTCGAATTCTGACACCAATGCAACGCCTTCTCTAACCTCCACTACAACAACTTTAATCCCTGCCGGAAGCAGCTCATGATCAAAGCTTGCTGCCGTATGCAGGCTATTGCCGGCGCCAAACTTTACCATAATCTCACCATAACCAGTGGCGGGAACAGGAATTGTGATTTCCCCGATCTTACCAGGCAGATCACTCATTGAGAAACCATTGGACATTTCGCTTTTTTCCATGGGCTTAACCACCCCTAGATACATAAGTACTCCCAAAAAAGCGGCGGCTAACAAAGACAAAGCAATGATCGCCCCAGCTTCCAGAGCGCTGTACCGGGTTAGAAGAATGCCCGCTCCGCCGAACACGGTTATTCCTCCTGCCAGCACGGTGGGATTCAGAAAATCTACAGATACGAAATCAAAGGCCCCATGCAAGGCATCTCCGATCACATCGCCCACCAGGACGCTGACTATGGCAAATATGACGCCTAGCGCCAAGCAGCCTAAATACAGCGTTTGCATTTTTGTTTCCTCCTGTCTTCAATCAGGACTGTCATATTACATTAAACGTACAAAGTAGGTCCTTGGTTTCACAATCTTTGGATATTCACCCAAATAAGTTCCATTCAGAGGATAAGCATGCGCACATTGACACTGTTTTATTACATACGATGGGGTTGTCCCAAAGCCGTCCAATAGTTGCTGAGGCGCTGATTTTTGTTGGAAAGTTACTTAATCTAAACAGCAAAATTTGTAGTGTCTCTGGTGTCCGAAAACTTGCTCAAAAGGCTGAAAATTCGCATATAACATCAGCTGGGTCCTAAGGTAGGCCGTATATTGGAAGAGGAATCAGTCGTGAGGGGATCTTACAAACCCTAGTTTGTTAGGTAACACTCTCGCGCGTATGAAGAGGCTATGCTGCTTACGCGCCTCGGCCCATCGGACTCAACAGACCCTATTCGCCGATTTTTCCGACATTTGTTATGCTATCGGACCGCATAGTCTCTATTGGCATGAAAAACAACAAATATAAGACCATTTCGAAGCAATAGTGTCTCTGGTGTCCGAAAACTTGCTCAAAACGCTGGAAATTCGCAGATAACGTCAGCTGGGTCCGTAGGGTAGGCGTGTATTGGTAGAGGAATCAGTTGTGTGGGGATCATACAAACCCTAGTTGGTTAGGTAATACTCTCACGCGTATGAAGAGGCTATGCTGCTTACGCGCCTCGGCCCATCGGACTCAACAGACCCTATTCGCCGATTTATCCGACATTTGGTATGCTATCGGACCGCATAGTCTCTATTGGCATTGAAACCAGCAAATATGAGGTCATTTCGAAGTAATAGTGTCTCTGGTGTCCGAAAGCTTGCTCAAAAGGCTGAAAATTCGCATATAACGTCAGCTGGGTCCGTAGGGTAGGCGTGCATTGGAAGAGGAATCCGTCGTGTGGGGATCTTACAAATACTAGTTTGTTGGTAACACTCTCGCGCGTACGAAGAGGCTATGCTGCTTACGCTCCTCGGCCCATCGGACTCAACAGACCCTATTCGACGATTTATCCGACATTTGGTATGCTATCGGACCGCATAGCCCCTATTCGCATGAAAACCAGCAAATATAAGGCCATTTCGAAGCAATAGTGTCTCTGGTGTCCGAAAACTTGCTCAAAAGGCTGAAAATTCGCAAATAACGTCAGCTGGGTCCGTAAGACTCCCGAGGACGGTCGACGGATTAGATTACGGGTGCGAACAGTGATTGATGAGGTGCGATCAGCGGCAATGGGTATCAGTCAGCGGCAGCGGAGGCGCGGTCAGCGGCAGCGGAGGCGCGGTCAGCGGCAGCGGAGGCGCGGTCAGCGGCAGTGAGGTTCGGTCAGCGGCAGCGGAGATTCGGTCAGCGGCAGCGGAGGCGCGGCCAGCGACAGCGGAGGTACGGTCAGCGGCAGCGGAGTTTACGGTCAGAAGCATAGGAGGTGCAGTCGGCGGTAGCGGAACTTGGGACGTGGGCGAGTGAAGTTGTGCAAGAGGAGCAAGTCACACTAGACCATAAACACAAAAAAGCGGATCCTCCATTAACGGAGGATCCGCTTCTTTGACATTCTATTGCGGCTTCTTGAATAAAGACAAATGGTCTCTTTCCGTAGAAGAGTTACTTACAAAGCCATTTTATAAATTTCAACTACATCTTCACGCTCAAGCTTGCGGAAATTACCAAACGCTCCGAAACGAACAGCCTTGTCAGCCATACTGCCGATCTCGCTGTCATCAATATCATAATCACCAAGTGTCTTCGGCGCACCGATGGAATCCCAGAAATTACGCAGAGCCTCGATACCCTCCAACCCGATTTCTTCATCAGTCTTGCCAGCAGGATCAACTCCGAACACATTTACCGCAAGCTTGCGGAAACGTGCAGGGTTTGTGCTGAGGTTATATTTCATCCATTGCGGGAACAGAATCGCCAAACCTCCGCCATGCGGAATATCGTATACAGCCGATACTGCATGCTCGATATTATGAGTCGCCCAATCTCCGGCAAAACCCATGCTGACCATTCCGTTAAGCGCCATCGTACCGCAGTACATGATGGTCTCACGCAGCTCGTAGTTATTCAGATCTTCGATAAGCTTCGGCGCGGTTTCAATTACAGTGCGCAGCAAAGTTTCACAGAAACCGTCTTGTACCGGTGTATTGCCGTCTGTATGGAAATAGTGCTCCAGAACATGTGACATGATATCCACCATGCCATAAACGGTCTGATCACGTGGCAGAGAAAAAGTGTTCTCTGGATCAAGAATCGAAAATGCCGGGTAGGCATGGACACTGCCCCAGCCCATTTTTTCCTTAGTAACCTCGTTTGTGATTACGGAGCCGTTATTCATTTCAGATCCCGTAGCAGCCATTGTCAGCACTGTGCCCAGTGGAAGCGCGTCTTGGGCCGCTGCTTTACGCTCTACAAAGTCCCACATATCACCATCATATTTCGCTCCAACAGCAACAGCTTTTGCGCAGTCCAATACGCTTCCGCCCCCTACTGCGAGAACAAGGTCAATATTATGCTCCCGGCACAGCTCTACGCCTTTATGTACTGTGGAAAGACGTGGATTGGGTTCTACTCCAGAGAGTTCAGTCACTGTAGCGCCTATTGAACTCAGCTCAGCAACTACTTTATCGTACAAACCGCTACGCTTGATACTGCCGCCACCGTACATCAAAAGCACATTTTTACCGTACTTAGGAACCTCCGTCTTCAAGGCTTCAAGGGTACCCTGTCCAAAAATCAGCTTGGTAGGATTATAAAATTCAAATTTACGCATATGTGTAAACCTCCAGTAGTTAATTCATAATGTCTTACTCCTTCGTATTATAAACCTCTGGTTACCCGCATTCAAATTAGGTGGCTGGATTTCGTCATTCCGAATAAAAAAAGATGCCCCAAGCCCATAGGCTTGAGGACATCCTTAAATCTAAATTCACTTACTACAAAGCACCGAAGCTAGTTACAAAACGGCGGAAAGCCGCTTGACCTTCTGGAGTCCGTTTGTAAACGCCAGCGTGTTCAAGAATATGCGTAAACTTGATGCCAACTTCGTTCTGCACAATCTTGAGCGCTTCCTCGTGTTGCAGTGCAGTTCCGAATCGCTCCACCAGCTCCTGAATCCAAGCCGCATGCTGCGCAAGAGAATGACTAGGGTCATTCTTCACCGCTTCTAACAGCGCTTGATCTCCTGCAAGAATACCTGCGATGGAATCAAGTTCTTCCTTCAAACGGCCCGGCAGAATCGCCAGTCCCATAACTTCAATCAAGCCGATGTTTTCTTTTTTGATATGATGCATTTCCCGGTGCGGATGAAAAATCCCTTCAGGATATTGCTCATTAGTCCGGTTATTCCGCAGCACAAGATCCATCTCGAAGCTGCCGTCCTCGGCCCGGCGGACGATAGGAGTAACGGTATTATGAGGTTGTACTTCACCGTCAACCTCACTAAAGGCTAGCACTTCCGCCTCTGGATCGCTGTAGGCTTTCCAAGCTTCATAAAGCGCATTTCCGCATTCCAGTAGAACCGCAGGATCTTCACCATTTAAGCGCAATACGGACATCGGCCATTTTACGATATTAATGCTGACACCCGGATAAGAAGCATGTGTAAATGTATCTTCCTTAGGCGCTTTTTGAATCGGGAACGTGTGGCGTCCGCCCTGAAAATGGTCATGCGTCAGAATAGAGCCGCCAACAATCGGCAAGTCTGCATTTGAGCCAATAAAATAATGCGGAAATGATTCCACGAAGCTAAGCAGCCGCTTCAAGGTATCCTTGGTAAGCTTCATTGGCACATGATCATGATGGAATACAATGCAGTGCTCATTGTAATAAACATATGGCGAGTATTGGAAGAACCATTTTTCATTATTCAGGTTAAGCGGAATGATACGCAGGTTCTGGCGCGGCGGATGATTGATCCGTCCGGCATAACCTACATTCTCACGGCACAGCAGACATTTCGGATAGACTGGCGGCGGGAGCAGCCGAGCCATCGCAATTTCCTTCGGATTTTTCTCAGGCTTGGACAAATTGATCGTCATTTCAATGTCTCCGTACGGCGAATCCTGCAGCCAGTAGACATTCTTGGAGATCCGATCCATCCGAATATAGTTCGAATCAATGCTCAATTTATAAAAACGGTCTGTAGCCGCGGAGATGCCTTTTTCAGCAGTCAGACTATAGAATTCAGCATTTACATCCGAAGGACGGGCCATGAGAAGTCCCATAATCTTGGCGTCCAGCAAGTCACGGTAAGTGTCACTATTCTCTGGGATCAATCCGATTTCAAAACCATAATCAATCAGTGCATCGAGTGGAGCCTGCGGCCCTTCCAATGCACTTTGATCGATGTCACCTACAAGCGGCTCACTGAAACCAAACTGTTCGAGCAGCACATTACGGCTATAATCTTCATCGGATGGAGCTATAAGCTGCTGGCGCAGTGCGAACAGAACAAGCTGCTCAATCGCATGTAATGCTATCTGGCCAGCAGGCATAATCTTATTCTCGTTGTGCATTTTAATTCTCCTTAAGTAGGGTCTCAAGTTCAAGATAAGCTAACCTAAAGTCCCTTATTCTCCGTATCCTTGCGGATTGGCAGAGTGCCAGTTCCATGCACTTTGAATGATATCTTCCAAATCTGCATGCTGCGGGTTCCATCCAAGGACGCTACGCGCTTTGTCGGAGGAAGCTACCAGCACAGCAGGATCGCCGGCACGGCGTTCTTGAATGACTACAGGAATTTCAAGTCCAGTAACCTTCTTCGCCGTTTCAATCACCTGTTTTACCGAGAATCCAAGTCCATTGCCCAGGTTGAAAATATTGCTGCTGCTTCCGCTGCGCAGGTAAGTTACCGCACGGACATGGGCGTCAGCCAGATCGCTGACATGGATGTAGTCGCGCACACAAGTACCGTCTTCTGTAGGATAGTCATCTCCGAAAACAGCGATACTGTCACGTTGCTTCAAAGCCGTTTGCAATACCAGCGGCACCAAATGACTTTCTGGACGATGGTCTTCACCGATTTTGCCACTGGCATGTGCGCCAGCTGCATTGAAGTAACGCAATGCTACATATTTGATGCCCAGTACTTTATCAAACCAAGCCATCATCCGTTCCATGGTCAGCTTAGTTTCTCCATACACATTGGCCGGTTCAGTGCGGTCTGTTTCTTCAATCGGCACCTTTTCCGGTTCGCCGTAGGTTGCAGCTGTGGACGAGAATACGATCTTGTTTACGCCAGCTTTTTGCATAGCTTCCAAAAGACACTGTGTACCATATACATTGTTGTCGTAATATTTTACAGGGTCCTTCATGCTTTCTCCGACCAGCGAGCTTGCGGCAAAATGGATAACCGCTTCAATCTCATTTTCAGCGAACAGCTTACCCAGCAGTTCTTTATCACGCAGATCACCTTCGTACAGCTTGCCACCCAGCAACGCCTCACGATGCCCTGTTAGCAGATTGTCGATGACCACCACTTCTTCGCCACGATCCAGCAGCTCCGCTACAGTATGAGACCCAATATACCCTGCTCCACCTGTTACTAAAATCGCCATCTGATTACACTCCCTTCAATTCTTGGACACCATTACCGATGCCGCAAACGTAGAACTCGCCAACCAAACCAGATCTTGTGGTATAGGCTTCACCAACTTCACGAATAAAACGTTCTATATCATCTTCATGTACCAAAGATACTGTACAACCTCCGAAACCCGCGCCAGTCATACGGGAACCGAGTGTACCTGGGATACGTCCAGCTTCTTCAACCATAATATCAAGCTCTGCACAGCTAACTTCATACAAATCGCGCAAGGACGCATGCGAATCATTCATGAACTGTCCAAACTGCTTCAGATCATTGTTTTTTAATACCTCAACGGAATCCAGCACGCGTTGATTCTCTTCCACGACATGGCGAGCGCGGCGTCTTACAATTTCGTCTGTGATTTTATCTTGATGTGCTTCGAACTGTTCACGATTGAGCTGTGCCAGATAAGCTAGCGAAGGCACTTCTTTTTGCAAAATAGCCAATGCCTCA
Organism: Paenibacillus sp. FSL R5-0636; assembly: GCF_037974255.1. NCBI lineage: Bacteria > Bacillati > Bacillota > Bacilli > Caryophanales > Paenibacillaceae > Paenibacillus > Paenibacillus sp. FSL R5-0636. The sequence continues at coordinate 1,832,638 of NZ_CP150232.1, read as the reverse complement.
TCACACTGCTGACGACGTTCATTGTACTTGGAATCTACAAGCCCTCTGCGTTTGTTCGTGTTGCCGATAACCAATTTGTATGAACCTGTGATGAATGGTACCAAATTGTACTCAAGTGTGTCGCACATCAGCAGGATTGCATGATCGCGTTTGCCGTTAGCAACTGCGAACTGATCCATAATTCCGGAGTTTACACCTACGTACTGATTCTCCGCACGCTGGGACAAAAGTGCAATCTCAACAGTGTCTGTATCGCCGCCTTCGAGAGTCAGGAACGCATAAGCAGTAACGACTTCAAGAGATGCCGAGGAGGACAAGCCTGCTCCATTCGGAATATCGCCATGGAACAGCAGATCGTACCCTTTGGATACCGGGGTGCTTTTCTTATCCAGCTCAACCATTACCCCAATCGGATAGTCAATCCATTCACCAGTTTTGGACTTGCCAATTTCGCTATAATCAATAGAAGCTTCGTAAGGAAAATTAGTCGATGCAAAATTCACTTTGCTGTCACTACGTGGACGCACAATCAGCGTTGTACCGAATTCCAAAGCTGCGGGAAGTACATACCCCCCGTTATAATCCAAGTGCTCCCCGATGAGATTGACACGACCTGGTGCATAAAACACCTTAGCCTCTTCCCCGCTCACCCCATATTTTTCAATAAATTTGTTATTAAGTTCCTGTATGCTCATTAATGCCACTCCATCCTTTCGCTGCTTCAGCCAGTGGGAATTAGTAAAGCGTTCTTTATGTACTCATTATAATAGATTCATTCATCCTCTGATAATGCAATCATGTGTGTAATGTATGGATAAATGTGACTTCCCATAATATAATAATTACATATATTACTGTTACTCTCTAAACTATAAGCCATTAAATGACATTAACACAAGAAAGGCTATCCCAAATGGAGCATACTTATTCCGTAGGATCCAATCCAGTGTATTACGATAAACAGAACCTTCATGTACTGTTTGCCGGCCAGAGTCAGACCCTGCCCATGCATCAAGCTGGACCTAAGATCTATGATTATTATTTGCTGCATTTCATAGAATCTGGCTCGGGCGTTTTCCGTACAGAACATCATAAATATGAGTTGGGTAAAGGAGACTGCTTCTTGATCCATCCGGGACAATTAGTCAGTTACGTCTCTGATAAAGATCAGCCCTGGTGCTATCGCTGGGCAGCATTTACTGGCAGCGAAGCTGACGATCTGGTGCTGCAGACGGGGTTCACACCACAACAACCCGTGGTGACCACAACAGGTGAAAGCCTCATTCCAGGTGCCCTGTCCAGCATCATGCAAGCCTTCAACGCCAACAAAGAAAGTGCCCATCTTACTTCGCTTGGGTATCTCTATCTCATTGTCGGCGAGGCAGCTGATTTGCTCTCTTCCTTCTCCCGTCTTCCCGGAACAGAATCACAGGTTAAGCGTACTGTGAAGCAAATGATCCACTATATGGCTTCTCAATATGCGCACCCGGTCTCTATTGAACAAATGTGTGATACGCTGGGTTATAATCGAGCCTACCTGTCCCGTGTATTTAAGCAAGAGACCGGATTATCTCCGGTGACCTACTTGCTGAAGCTGCGTATTGAAAAGTCCAGACAGCTGCTGCGTGAACGACCGGAGCTGTCCGTGGAACAGGTAGCAGCATCCGTGGGGCTCACCGATGCTTTATACTTCTCTCGCCAATTCAAACGGTTTTGTGCCCAGTCACCGACGGCTTACCGGATGACTACAACGAGACAAGCAGAGAAACCTGAACGTTAGTTTGACCTTTAATTTATAAATCCACCTTACAACAACAGCCCGTCTTCCTTAACTTAAGGAACCGGGCTGTTAATGTGTTCAATACGCTATAGTTCTGTCTTTAGAATCGTTTCAATCCGCTCTAACTCCTCTGGACTGAAATCAGGCTTAGCTAAAGCAGCTATATTCTCTTCAATCTGATCCACTCTGCTTGCTCCAATTAGGGCAGAAGTAACCTTGCCCCCCCGGAGTGTCCAAGCCAGTGCAAACTGAGCCAGACTCTGTCCTCGCGAAACTGCAAGCTGATTAAGTGCGCGAATCCTCCGCTGCACCTCCGGTGTAATCCGGCTCTCATTCAAGGCGGCAGACGGCTTGGCAGCCCTTGATCCCTCTGGAATACCATTCAAGTATTTGTTGGTTAACAAACCTTCAGCCAGGGGTGTAAAAGCGATGCTTCCTACACCACTTTGTTCCAGTACATCCTGTAAGCCGCCCTCAATCCAACGATCGAGCATAGAATAACTAGGCTGATGGATTAAGAGCGGTGTGCCCAGGCTTTTTAGAATGCTGAGGGCTTCAGCCGTCTGCTCCGCATTATAGTTGGATAGTCCTATATATAAAGCTTTGCCAGAACGTACCGCATAATCCAGCGCCTGCATGGTTTCTTCAAGCGGTGTTTCCGGGTCTGGACGATGAGAGTAATAAATATCAACATAATCTAGGCCTAGCCGTTTCAGGCTCTGATCCAGACTAGCCAGCATATATTTACGCGAACCCCATTCACCATAAGGGCCGGGCCACATGTTATACCCTGCTTTTGTAGAGATCACTATTTCATCACGATAAGGAAACATATCATTGGCAAGAACTTTACCGAACAGCTCTTCTGCTGAACCAGCTGGTGGACCATAGTTATTGGCCAGATCAAAATGGGTAATTCCAAGATCAAAAGCACGAGTGATCATTTCTCTGCCGTTCTCGTAATTATCGATCCCACCAAAATTCTGCCATAATCCTAATGAGATTGCTGGGAGCTTGAGACCTGAGTTCCCGCAACGATTATAACGCATGTTGTCATACCGTTTATCGTCTGCTACATATACCATTGCTTATCCCTGCCTCTCATTACACGCTGTTGTGAGCCTACCTTATCTTTAAACTTCTGAGCGTAATAATAATCTGGCAAGAGAAACCAAAGGACAGCTTTTTCCATCTAGCTTAATAGATCCTTGACACTGCCCATTACTTTTCCAATTCGATCTGTAATCAGCAGATCCGCCCGGTCATCATAAGGTGTGGGATCTCCGTTTAGCAGCACCGTACGTTTGCCACGGAAATAAGTCACCAAACTGGCCGCAGGCTGAACCGTTAGCGAGGTTCCACCAATAATAAGCATATCTGCAGAGGCAATCGCTGCGACAGAGCCCATAAGCACGGAATGATCCAATTCTTCTTCATATAAAACCACATCCGGCTTGATAATTCCGCCACATTCCGGGCAGCGAGGAACGATCTCAGTCATTTCCAGCAGTTGATCCAGCCCGTAATACCGTGAGCAGTCCATACAATAGTTGCGATGGATCGAACCATGCAGCTCAAGTACACTACGGCTACCCGCCTGCTGGTGCAGGCCGTCAATATTTTGCGTAATCACCGCCTTCAGCTTCCCCTGCTGTTCCAATTCCGCTAGTAGCTGGTGCGCACCATTCGGACGGGCCTCTGGATGAATCATTTTACTGCGGTAAAAATCAAAAAAAATGTCCGGTGAGGACATGAAAAAAGTGCGGCTCAGCATCACTTCAGGTGGATAAGGTGAATTGTGCTGAGTTTGATATAATCCAGCTGCGGAGCGGAAATCGGGAATTCCACTCTCTGTCGACGTACCCGCCCCTCCGAAAAAAACGATGTTGTCACTTTCTTTGATCCAAGAAGCAAGTGTCTGCAATTGATCCATGCTAAGTAGCACATCCTTTCCTTTTATTAGCTGATCAGTAAGTGATCCGAAGCTCATTAAAACCGGAAATGATTACATCTGCGTCTATAAGGTGCTCCCCATCACCACTGGCGGAAATCCCAATTGCGAGGCGAAGCCCTGCACCTTTACCTAATTGCATATCGGCATTACTGTCCCCAATAATAATCGTCTCTTCAGGCGAAAGCCCTAGCTCCCGGCAGGCCAATTCAGCCATTTCAGGAGCGGGTTTTCCGTTTTTTACCCTGTCCCTAGTAACTACCGAATCAAAATAGCCTGCCACATTAAGCCATTCCAAATGCTCACCGGTGGTCTTTGCCCCGTCGGAGGTAACCACGCCAAGCTTAAGGGATGCCGCAGAGCATTGCTCCAAAAAAGAATGAAGTCCCGCTAAAGGCTGTGCCATACGGCGTCGGCGTAATTCATACATCGCGTTTTTAGTTATGCTTTTCACACGGGTCAGCGCTTCATTCCAAGGAACTCCTGCTGCATATAGCTGCCACGCGAGTACACCGTAACTTTCTTCCTCTGTAGCCATAGTAAGCGGCCCCGCCGGGTCGTACCCTATTAACTTCCCTTGCGGATCATGTTGCGTACCCAGCACCTTGCTGCGCTCTACAATAAATCCCGCTCCCATGATCGCTAGTTGATCTTCCAGTCCGCGCAGCACAAGCTCCGCCCAATTCCCCCAGGTGGCTAATAGATCGAGTAATGTCCCGTCTTTATCAAACAATATTCCAGAGCAGGGAACGCATTCATCGTTAATGTGTAATACTGGCATGAATTGTTTCCTCCCTCTGTTGAATGACCCGTAACTACCTCAAATTTCCCAGCCAATCCAACAGGGCACTTACTGTGCGACCCTGCTGCTCTTGCTCGGATATTGTGGCTTCGCCGTCCCCCTTCTGAGGCCCGTAGCTGCCAAATTGCGCATGATTCCCACCTACAATTGAACTATAAACTGTATTATCTGGCAGATAGGAGCGCCCTTTGTTGTAGCTGTCTCTGTCAATCACTTGATCCTCAGTACCCACAACCGATAACACTGACAAAGTAGTCTCTCGTAGACTGCCCTTTTCATCTGGATAAGAGGCTAAGAAAAATACACCTTCCAGCTGGTCCGTATGCTCAATTGCGTAACGTGAGGCCATGACACCCCCAAGTGAATGTCCACCCAGCACAAAAGATTGCTTCGGATGTACACGAATAATCTCTTCTGCGGCATCCCCCTTCGTTACGGCTAAATTAAACGGCATTTTGGCGATGTAGAAGGGATGCCCTGCAGCAGCGACGCTCTTCGCAAGAGGGGAGTAAGCTTCCGGTTTAACCAAAGCCCCAGGATAAAATATAATCGAGGCGCCTTTAGTAATGGAAGGTTCGAACGAAATCCAATTATCATTCTGTTCGACGGTAACTCCACCACTTGAAATCAGTGCGGTTTCGGCTTCTTGAGCCGGTGCATATGGCGTTAAATACTTCCATATCAGCAACCCAGCTACAACTAAAATAATCAATACAAAAATAGCGACGCGACGCTTAGTTATTCTTCTCTTCAACATGTTCCACTCCCAGATGTTAATGCATATAAAAATTATAGTGGAATCCCTCTATTCTAACAACCTTCAACACATCGCCACATTTCGCACACATGATAACGCTTTCTATTGTGACTTAATTCACAATTAAATCAAAGAAAATCTAGTATTTTAAAATTAAATTAATTTGCATACAGCATAATTTGGAGGCTAAATCATGGTAGGGGAAAACTCGCTGGAAACGCGCGGAGAAACCTTTTTTCTCAACCTGCGTTTTATGCTTATTATCACTGTTTTTGCCGGTAATGCAATTGAACCTCTGATTAACAAAATGAGCGGAATACACGGATTATATATGTGGATTTTCAGCTTTCACATGCCGCTGTTCGTACTGGTGACCGGCTATTTCGCCAGAAAAAGCCTTGCCGGAACTACCGGCCGCAAAATGCTGCTGCAAATTGGATTGCAATACCTCATTTTTCAAAGCTTATATTCCGCACTCGACGTTTCCCTCTTTCATGTAAGCAACATCCAGCATTCCATTTTCGCACCCTATCTGCTCCTATGGTTTCTGGCCAGTCATGCCTGCTGGCGCCTCCTGATGCTCGGAATGAGCAGATGGTCAATAACCGCTAAGCTCCTCTTCGCTGTAACAGCGGGGGTGGCTGTGGGATATCTCCAGCTGGACGGTGTATGGTTTAGCATCAGCCGTACCTTTGTATATTTGCCTTTCTTCATTATCGGCTATCATTTCTCCTTCGAAACCTTCGTCAAGCTCTATCAGAAATATATCAAAATCTTTGCAGCAGCAGCCTCCGTTCTACTCCTTGCCATCATGGCTACATGGGGAGCAGGATTTCCCTTTGGCTGGTTATATGGCAACATGACCTATATGCAGCTTGATGCCAATGTATGGTATGCAGGCGTATACCGCCTGGGACTGTACGGACTACAAATTGTCGCTTCACTCGCTTTCCTCGGTCTTGTACCTTACGGAGCGAGCCGCATGACCGACTGGGGACGCCGCACGTTGTATGTCTTCCTGCTTCATGGTTTTATCGTTCGTCTGGCTGCCGTTTCTGGGATTTACACCTATATTGGCAATGCTGCTGGGGCAGTAGTCCTGCTGCTCACCGCCGTATTATTCACCGTATTGCTGGCTCAGCCGTCAGTTAAACGGCTCTTTCACCCGCTGGTTGAGCCGTCCGTTGACTGGATGATCACCCTTCAGCGTGCCGCCCTACGCCGCACACTCTGATTTTACATCCAGAACAAACAAAGCAAGGCGGTTCCCTGGATACGAAGATTCGTTTCCGAGGAACCGCCTTGCTTTGTTCATCTCCTAAGCTAAAGTTCTACTTCATCCTGGTCCATGGTATATTTCACCTTCATCATAATATGTTGTTCATAATCGCCAAACTGACGCCCGAACAGGTTAAGTCCGCCTTGATGAACTGCATCAGGGTTGATTCCAATGCGCAGCCGCAATTTGGGGCTCCGGTTAATCAGAAGATCATTTAAGGAAACATTCGACACCTTCTCCATATCAAGTGTCGTCTTTTCATGGTCAACACGCCAGGTCTTGAGAAACCCGTATTGTGTGGATCCATCCCACCACCAGTTCGGATTCAGCTTGCCCCGCCGGTCACCGAAATCACCGGGACTGGTCCACATGCCGATCTCCGATCCATTCACCCACACGGAAATGTTCGAAGGCCAGTTCTGGTCATAATTCGGAGCTTCCGAACAGATCTCCATGGATAATTCCAGCGATTCAATTTGTGCTCCGGAGGGGATATCCATAGGCAGCAAATATTCCAGGAATCCTTTGCGGAGCCAGATCAGCTGAGCGTTGACATGTTTAGGGTGATAAAAGCTCGACGGTTCATCTTCTTTGATAATAAGACCCTCGCTATTAGCCATTCCGCAAGTAGGAGATACCTCACAGTCGCTATAATGACCGATCGGCATCTCTACTTCATAGACATGAGTTAATCCCTTTGGCATCGGCTCTTTTAAATTCAAGGCAATATGAAGATCATCATAATTCCGGCTGCAAACTTTCATCGCCCCGCGTGAAGCCGGAAGCAATTCTGTATGAATTAACTCTGCTGCTTCTAATACTTTAATATTGCTTGCTACCGTCGACACTGGAAGCTTCAGCCTCTCAGCGATTTCAATAATATTTAAGTTTTTGGAGTTTAAGAGCCGAAGTATATCAACCCTAGAACGGGTTGATAAAGCATGCGTTACTGTGACTAATTTTTCCGGGTCGTTTAAGCTAAGTTCCAGCACAAATCAGCTCTCCTTGTATCCTAATAATTATCCTAATCTTACTTCTTAATGAGATGAAAAACAATTACAACTACAGGCCCTTTCACCTAGAAATGACCTCCGGAAAACCGGAAGCCATCTCGTAGGTCTCTTAGGTTTGTTCGATTCACAATGGCTTAATATCAATGAAATCAATTTCTCCGTAACCTTCGCCTTTGGTAAAACGAAGCTTGTTTATGCCTGCCTTCAGTTGAATCCGGGCTGTGGACAGCCCCCAATTCTCCCACCCTTTATTGGTGATATAGAATGGTCCGGAAGGTCCTGCATTGACACTAAGCTGAAAATTCGACCAATTCCCGCCAGCCGTTCCATTCGCCGTTCGAGCCAAAAGAATATACTCGCCTGCGGCTGCCGCATCAACCGAAAATTCTACGTAACTGTCCGGCGTATCAATATGACCCGCCTTAAGCCCACCCGAGCCCTTGGGACTCGAAGAGGCATAGGCATCGCCGCCAAATGTCCCTTTTTCCGCTTCGTAGCGGGTATGCATGTTTTCACCTGAAGGCAAAGTTATAGGAAGATTAGGGTCAACGGGAATGCCCAGATTAGGTGTATGATCAGCATTCCAGCTGAATTTCTGCATCCGTACCTCGCGGTTCCAGCCAGCGTTGTTGTATTTGGCGACATGGTACATGATCCAATCCTCTTGGCCGTCAGGAGACTTAGTAAACGAATGGTGTCCAGGTCCGTAAAGTCCATTGCCTGAGGAAAAGATAGGCTGATTGCGTTTATTCCATGATGCCGGATTCAACAGATCACTGGAGATGTCTGCGGTGATCAGTCCCAGACAATAATCATTAGTCCAGCTTCCACTTGCCGAGTAGACCAAACTAATGACTTCTCCATTTATAATCACCTGCGGTCCTTCATTCACATTTGGGGAATGATTCGTTTCCCAGCTATACGTTGGTCTTGAAATTTCTACGCGTTCGGAATCAATGGTCCAGGGATTACTCATATGCGCGATATAGAGATTCTGCCGCACATTAACATTCCCCTCCCAGCCGGACCAGATAAAATACAGCTCGCCGTTCACTTGCAGCACAGTACCGTCTATAGCCCACTTATTGCTTGAATCTGTGATCTGGCCTTTGTACTGCCAAGTTCCCTGCATCGGGTCTGCCGCTGTGTTCTCCATTACATACATGCGGTGGTTTACGTTATCTCCGTCGTCCATCGCATAGTAGATATACCAAGCTCCGTTTATATAATGTAGCTCAGGCGCCCAGATGCCGCTACCGCCCGTGTTGATAACTTTAGTAGGCGCTGCATCAATAGTGGTCAACTGGGCTGACTTCCAGAGAGTAACATTGCCACCTGTTGTTTTGGTGAAATAATAGAAGCCATCTGTATGTTTATACACCCATGGGTCCGCCCCGTCCTGCATAACCACGTTGTAAAAGTCATTATGATCAGAGACTGCAAGGGTCACCTTCCCCATTGGAAGAATAAGAAGAACACTTAAGGCGACCAGACATTTTTGCCGGAAATTCACTTTCATAATCTATCACATTCCTTTCGAATGAATAGTTACGTAGCGCCTCTAATCTTCAATTGCAGCCTTCCGTGCATTGATGCGGCGGATACGGTCAGGATCGAACTTCGGCTGTCTGTCATAAGTATACAGTCCATTAACTTCCTGCTCCACATCGTACAGCTGGGTATAGCAGAATCCAAACATCAGCGGATGATCTAATAGAACATTCGTCAACCCCTCGTAGCGTTCGATAAACATTTGCTCTGAGGTCGGTCTGTCCCCATACCCCCATGATTTTTCATCTTTCTGCTGTGGGTTCCACCAAATTCCGCCATATTCGCTGATGAAGTAAGGTTGACCTTCATACGTTTGGCGATCCGGGAAGGTATTGAATACTTCGCCGCCATGCTTCATCGGTTCATATCTGTCCCGGAACGTCTGCGGATTCTGGTCATAGTCATGAAGATCGAAGATATCTGTAGCCACATGGAAGTTACCGCTTGTATCAATTACGGGACGTGTTGGATCCATACGTTTTGTTACGTCGTAAACAATCTGTAGCACGGCGTTATGCTGCTTCACACCGTCCCGATCCCAGGTCTCATTAAAAGGGCACCAGCCGATCAGCGCGGGATGATTGAAATCACGCTGCATACCTTCGAGCCATTCCGGCAGGAAGTGAGACAGGCTATCCGCTCCAGTAATATTCAGCCCCCAATTGGCATGTTCTCCCCAGACAAGATAACCTAATTGGTCAGCCCAATAAAGATAACGCGGCTCAAAGATCTTCTCGTGAAGTCTCGCGCCATTGAAGCCAAGCCCCATTGAGATTTCGATGTCTCTGCGCAGATCTTCATCAGTAGGAGCGGTATAGATTCCCTCCGGATAAAAACCTTGATCCAGTACTAACCGCTGAAATAAGGATTTCCCATTGATCCGGAATGCCATCCCATCCAGTCGTACCGTGCGGAGTCCAAAATAAGAATGGACCACATCACTCTCCCGTCCCTGACAATGCAAGGATAACTTCAGGTCATACAATCTGGCGTTTCCAACTTCCCATAAGTGAATCTCTGACAGTGGAATCGTAAGTTTTATAGAGGGCCCGGAAACAATCACACTGCTGTCCCCGACGGGTTTGCCGCCATAAAGAGCAGTAGCGCTAAGCGTGTCCCCCGCAACGTTCCCTTGTACCTTCATTTCGAGGTGCACACAGCCATTGTCGGGATCAGCGACAACTTTCAGATTAGACAGATAGGTCTCAGGCACTTGCTCAAGCCATACCGTCTGCCAGATTCCTGTAGTGCGTGTATAGTCGCAGCCGTGCGAATGGAACTGTTCACTCTGCTTGCCCCGCGGCTGTCGCCCCGATCGAACGTCGTCTTCAGCATATACAGTAATCACATTACCGCCCGCTAAAAGATTAGAAGTAATATCAAAGCTAAACGGAGTATATCCTCCGCGATGCGTACCTACGGATACGCCGTTCACCCAGACCTCCGCCATATAATCAACGGCGCCAAAATGAAGGATAACTCTGCCATTTGTCCAGTTCTCCGGCACGGTAAACTCCCTTTTATACCATACAGCAGCCATAAAATCTTTGTATTCTACGCCGGACAGCCTGCTTTCCGGACAGAAGGGCACAGTAATTGTCCCTGAGAAATTATGTTCGTTAACAGGGTATCCGCGTTCCTTCCCACTTTTGCCATGATCAATTTCGAATTGCCACTGGCCGTTCAGATTGATCCACTCTGGTCGAACAAAGTCAGGGCGGGGATATTCAGGACGCGGAAGCGTTGCTTGTTGTGTCATGGTGTAACTCCTTTTAATAAATGTTATTTATTTGATATGCATCATGATGTTGCGGATCGCTTCAAGCGGAGCTTTGGGCTGTCTATCATAGGTGAGCAGTCCGTTGATTTCCTGCTCGACATCCGTCAGCTGGGTATAGCAATAACCTTGGATCACCGGGGAAGTGAACATCGGGTCAACCACAGCCTTGAGCTTCATCAGGAAATCCTCTTCGTTCTCTGCCCCAGAATAACCCCAGCCCTCCCACTCACTTTTCTTGAAGGCAATTCCACCAAACTCGGATACGAGAATCGGCTGGCCTTGATACGAAGCTCCACCGACAAATATTTTGCGGTTGGCCGGCATCGCATTTACAGAAGATTCAGCCGTGGCGTATCTATCCTCCAGCACTTCCTGATGGCTCTCATAGTCATGAATAGTCACCAAATCTGTAGTCATATGCTCCCACCCATCGTTATACACAACAGGTCTCATCTCATCCAAGGATTTCGTTAAATGATACATTGCCAATCCGTGCTGCTGCTGGCGTGTATCAATCTGGACATTGGGAACCCCCCAACTCTCATTAAGCGGAACCCAGGTCACGATACAAGGATGGTTATAGTCGCGCTCGATGATCTCCTGCCATTCCTTCGTGAAGCGGCGGACATACTCCTCGGAATATTCGTAAGCATTGGCTGCCTCACTCCATACCAGCAGGCCGAGCTTATCACACCAATACAGGAACCGGGGATCTTCTGTCTTCTGATGTTTCCTCACCCCGTTAAAGCCCATTTCCTTCGTCAGCTGGGCATCACGTTTCAGCTCTTCGTCTGTAGGTGCGGTTAGTATCCCGTCAGGGAAGTACCCCTGATCCAGCACCAGTCTCTGGAAATATGGGCGGTTATTCAAGCATAGCTTGCCATTTTCAATCGACACCTTGCGCATGCCGAAATAACTCGCCGCTTCATCAATTACTTCCTCATTCCGAAGCAATTGGAATTGAATATCATACAAATTCGGATGCTCAGGGCTCCATAAACGTCCAAGACCATGATCCGCAAAATCCCCCAAGCCGATAGCCCGCAGCTGCTCTGCATTCTTGAGCATATATTGATCCTCTGCGATCACTTCACCGTCATACGATACCGTTATGCGCAGCTTGAGCGGATCAGCAGACTTAAATCCTTGCAGAAAGGTCCGAAGCCGGATTTCATTGCGGTCAATATCTGGTGTCATCATAGTTTTACTCAGATGCACTGCAGACAGCGGTTCAAGCCAGACACTCTGCCAGATTCCGGTTGTGCGGGTATAAAAGATGGCAGCAGACTGTTCCAGCCAATATTGCTTGCCCCGCGGCAAGGTGACATCGCGGCTGAAATCCTCTGCGCGCAGTATAATGGTATTATTTCCTTTGATCAGCGAAGGAGTGATATCGGCCTGAAATGGCGTATGTCCGCCTTCATGCACGGCCACCAGCTGACCATTCACCCAGACTTTTGCCAAATAATCAACGGCGCCGAAATGGAGGACAATCCGCTTCCCGTTCCAACCCTCAGGAACTTCGAAAGTTCTTCTATACCACACAACATCATGAAATGAAGGATCTTCAATTCCGCTCAGCTTGCTCTGAAACGCAAAGGGCACTTGAATAACCCGTGAAAATAAACCCTTTGCGTCCGCCCGATACCATTGTTCTTCCTCACCGACATCTTCATCATCAAACGTAAAATCCCATTCTCCATTTAGGCTAAGCCAATCCTTACGGGCAAATTGGGGTCTTGGATATTCTGGACGTGGAACGGATGTGCTGCTTGCTTCTGTCAACATGGTGTACTTCACTCCTATTAAATAATTTCTATATAAGATGAACTTGTTTTTTTGCCCGCTATCCTTTAATCGAACCTACGTAAACACCTTTAACAAAATATTTTTGCAAGAAAGGATATACCATTAATATAGGAAGCGTAGAAACGACAATCGCGCAATACTTAACCAGCTCGCGGAATGCCGTCTGGCTCTGGGCGCTATCGATGACTACCCCGCCTGCACTGCCGATCGAGGTTGCGGTTGCATCATTAGCTACTAATATTTCTTTCATTAATAGCTGCAGCGGGAACAGCTGTCTGTCCTTCAACAACACCATCGCATTAAACCATGAGTTCCAGTTCCCCACTAAATAGTATAAAAAGATTACGGCCAGCGTAGCTTTGGACAGCGGTAGAATCACATTCGTTAAAATATGGGCCTGACTTGCCCCGTCAATAGTAGCCGCCTCTTCCAATTCCTGCGGAATGGCTTGAAAGCTAGTTCGTAAAATAATAATGTTCCATGTGCTTAAAGCACTTGGCAAAATCATGGCCCACAAATTATTGTACAAACCAATATCCTTCATTAATAAGAACCAAGGAATCAACCCGCCACCAAAGAACATGGTGATTGTAATCAGGATCATGATGAAGTTTTTAAAATACAAACCTCGTCTGGACAATACATAAGCTCCCAGAATGGTCATGATCATGTTGACTAATGTGCCTAACCCTACATATATAATCGTGTTTTTATAGCCGTTGATCAGACTGTTATCTTTAAACACCAGCTTATAGCCATCCAAAGTGAACCCCAGCGGTTTCAGCAAAATCCCTTTATGAGCAATCAACATGCCGGGGTCGCTGACGGAAGCAAACAGGATATGCAGGATCGGATAAAAACACACCAAGGTTAATGCGGTCAGCAGAGTATAAAGCGTGCCGTCAAACACTCTGTCGCCGATGGATTTATGTTTTCGTCTTTTTTTCGTTTTACGCTGCAAATTATCTTTCATAGCTGTCCCTCTTTCTTACCATAAGCTGACCTCGGACCTGCGTTTGGCTATTGTATTTGTCATCCAGAGCAGCCCGAAGTTAACGATTGAGCTGACCAAGCCCACAGCCGTAGAATAACTAAGACTGGCTTCTCTTAAACCGCGACGATAAACATAAGAGGCAATAACATCCGCCGTATCATAGATCAGAGGATTGTACAGCAGGATAATCTTCTCGTACCCGGATGACATCAACCCGCCGATGGCAAAAATAAACAGAATGATGATAACTGGGCTGATCTGCGGCAGCGTAATATGCCACATTTTTTTAATCCGTCCCACTCCGTCAATTTCAGCAGCTTCATATAATGAAGTATCGATGGAACTCATCGCCGCAAGGTAGATGATGCTATCCCAGCCGATGCTCTGCCAAATGCCGGAGAAGGTATAAATCGGCCGGAAGAACGAAGAGTAGCCGAGCAGTGAAGAGTACTCTTTTCCGGTAATAAATTGCAGGATTTGCGTGATAATCCCTTCATCTGCGGCAAAGATATGAATGATCCCGCATACCACCACCAGGGAAATAAAGTGCGGCATATAGGTGATCGTTTGGACCACTTTTTTAAACTTAACCCCACGGATTTCGTTCAGCATCAAGGACAGAATAATCGGGGCTGTAAATCCAAAGGCAATCCCCCAAACATTGAGGAGAAGGGTGTTTTTAACGACCCGCCAGAAATAAGGCCCTTGGAAAAAATCAATAAAGTGCTTAAACCCTACCCACTCGCTCTGGCCAAACCCCAGCAGGGGTTTAAAATCCTTGAAGGCGATCATAACCCCCCACATCGGCCCGTAGCAGAAAATCAGGAACCATGCTACAACAGGGACGGCCAACAGATAGACAAACCAGTTCTTTTTCAAATCCTTCTTAATCACTAGCTTGGTATTTTTAGGTTTGGCGTCCTGAGGAGTGGGCTTTATCGCTCTGTTTTTTCGTAACATTTCCATAAAACAACCACCTATCGTTTGTTATATCGATCTAAGGCTGCCTGATGGATACTCAAAAACTCTTCCAGTCCCATGCTCTGAGCTTCTTTCAAAAATTTATCATAGGCATCTACCGGCAGGTCTCCCATTATGATTTTTGCAAAATACTCTCCGCGCAGTGTCGACAGCTGGTTTCCAAGCTCGGCTTCCCGCGAAGCTTCATCCTTGGTAAAGGAAATAGGTGGCATAGCCATACTGGTGTCCATATTTTCTGTCCAATTCTTGCGAATGTCTCCCGAATAACTTCCTTTGGCAGCGATCAGCGGGTTGGAATGATGCTCATCCCGGATATCCGGCCAGTTGTGCATCCGGTATTTCCATAAGGTTGTCGATACGGGCTGACCTTCAGGGTCTTTAAAGATATAACTGTTCTCTGGATAATAAGGCATTCCCGTGTCATCAATCAGGTG
This sequence comes from Paenibacillus sp. FSL R5-0636, assembly GCF_037974255.1. Lineage (NCBI taxonomy): Bacteria > Bacillati > Bacillota > Bacilli > Caryophanales > Paenibacillaceae > Paenibacillus > Paenibacillus sp. FSL R5-0636. Next base: position 1,817,507 of record NZ_CP150232.1, on the reverse strand, counting down.
GACCGTGCCGTATTCACCAAAGTTAATCAATTCCCAGCCCTTTTTACTGTAATTAAAATCAAGCCAAGCCATTGCCGCTTCTACATTTTTGCTTTGCGTTGTGATCGCAGCTTCGATCCCCGCTCTTTTGAAATTTTTGTACGTGGTTGCGGACTTATCTCCTTTGTTTAGAACCGGGTTCAGTGCCCCCACAAAGTCGATACCGCTTTGCTCTTTCCAATAACTCCACATCGTATCCGGAGAGTCCATCATCATCGCGGTATCTCCCGAAATGGCACTCGCCATTCTCTGGTTAAAGTCTGCCGTTGCCCAGTCCGGGTTCAGTAATCCTTCTTTGTTCCATTGCTGCATGGTGGTCAAATATTCCTTAGCTTTCGGCTGTGCTGGCCCCCAGGCCACTTTGCCATTCTCATCAAGGAACGTCCAATCCCATACTCCATATGCGCCATTTATGATGCCGGTAAAAATCTGGCCGTAAGTAGAGCCGTAATTAAGTGGTGCTTTGTATCCGACTTCCTTTGCTTTTGTCAGGAAGGTATGCCATTCATCAATCGTATTTGGAACTTCAAGCCCTGTTTTATCCAGCGCCTCTTGCTTAATCAACGTTCCAAACCAAGTCCACTCTGAATATGGGGCGATGCCATAAAAGCCAAGCAGCTTGCCGTCATCCGTGACCGTGGTTTTTCTTCTTGATTCATCCGAATTGCGCCACTTCGTATAGTTCGGAGCATTTTTCTCCATCAGATCTGTCAGATCGATATAAGCGCCGTCATTTACGCCCGCTTCAAAACCTCCCGGATAACGTCCCGGCTCAATGATAATGTCAGGCAGTTCACCGGAGGAGATCATCAGCGTGAAGGCATCCGCTTCCTGGCCGATTGGCGGCGTGATGAAGTTTACTTTGATTCCCGTTAATTGCTCCACCTGCTTCTGGACAGCATGATTGTTCATATCCGGAATATTGGAATTCGCAGGCATCCATACATCCAGAACCACATCACCTTTAACAGGATAAGCTGAGTAATCATTTGGAATGACTTCATCGAAAACGTCGCCGAGGTATGTATCATTCAAGGAATGATTAACTTCGTCGATTTGCTCTTGCGTTGGGGCTGTATTGCCGCGTATGTCTGCGCTGATATCTGTAAACTCAACCGGGTCTTTGGCTGTGCTCTCGTTCTCTTTGTTGTTGGAGCCACCGTTATCAGCCCCATTGTTTGCACTGTTGCCACTACATGCTGTTACAGTCGAAATGATCAGTATTAACACAAATAAAAGACTAAAAAAACGCTTTGCATTGTTCTTCATACTTAACCTCCCACTATAAAATATTTGCCACAACGCCTTAAGCAAATCCAAAGCTTGGAACCACGCTCCTTTTTGCCCTGTAGATAACTCCCCTTGATTAATACAGTTTTTCTGTATCTCAGATCGAATTATAAGCATCCAAAATCCATATGTCAACGCTTTCATACAATAATTTTGTAATCTTACGAACTTTTCTCAAACAAATATATGGCTACACCAACTACAAACCTATTAAAAAAACGTACTAAACACCCTGTATTTTGGCGAAAAAACCCTTATAACACAGGCGTTTTTCGTCAATTATTATCGACAGCGAATAAAAATATCTGCATTACATGAAAAGGCCATTCATTACAGTTTTTCTGTAATAAATGGCCTTTTCAATCTTGTTTTTCTGTTTTATTCTTATTCTCCCGACGGTACGGTCTGAGCAAGCGTATCCCTACAAGGAACCCCAAAATCCGGTGTCCCATCCACCTTCCACCCAAATTTCTGGATACGGGTTGCTCGCAAAGACACATCCGCTCCAGCGGAAGGAAGCGCATGATAGACTATCCAATCTTCCTTGCCATCAGGAGATCGTGTGAAGCTATTGTGCCCCGTGGCAAAAATCCCGTTCTCTACACTTTTGCAAAATACAGGCGACATTGATTTTTCCCATGACAGCGGTTGCAAAGGATCTGCCGCTTCGCTCATGGTGAGCATCCCTAGTGCATAATCCTCAGACCAAGTCGTACTTGCCGAATAAACCATGAAAATACGATTGTTGCGCCGCAAAATTACCGGACCTTCGTTAATCGCCATGCCACCTTGCTTCTCCCATGACAGAGTTGGAGCGGTAAGCAGGTGATGTTCCCCTTCCAAGGTCCAAGGATTACTCATTCGCATAATGTAAATAGCCGACCCATAATCAGGGAAATGACCATATCCCGCATACAGAAAGTACAGCTGATCCCGCAATGACATTACTGTTCCATCCAACCCTGGGACAGGTGTCTGCAAAGCACCTCTCCATACCCACTGCCCTTCCAGCGGGTTTGCCTCTTCATTCTCCAGCACGCAAATCCGTCGTGAATCGTCGCCTCCTCCGTCATTCGCAGTGTAGTAAATGTACCATTTGTTGTCCAAATGATGAATTTCCGGCGCCCACAGATTGTAACTGTAGCTGCCCCCCGGTTCGGGAGACCAGATCACTTTCTTGTCGCCCTCCGCAAGGCCGGTCAAGGTTCTAGATCTCGTCAGCTCCAGACATTTAGCTTTTGTGGCCATAAAGTAATAATATCCATCGGTATGTTTGAATACCCATGGGTCTCCTGAGCTTGCTACAATTGGATTTAAATAAGTTGTACGCTGTGACATTCCCTTTCCCTCCTTAGCTTTTCATCCCCGTAAAAACGATCCACCGCGGCGATAATAATACACAAATCCCGATTTTCCAGCACCTCCCATAAAATAATAACTCCCATCATACTCAGCTCTCCTAAAGTTGTCTAGAGTGGTAAATAGATACATCCGAACCCTGATCCATTTTCCAAATAAAGCACTTTCCTTTCGAAAATGAGCTTTTCCTCCACTTCCCACGCTTTGCGTCAATCGACAAACTTCACATTGTCCGGTAGAAAAAACGTGCTCTTTGTGATAGACTCACTAATAACAATGACTTCTCCGTTCATTTTAGGCGGTAACTGTTTATACCAAAACAGCGGCTTTTTTTATAGAAACGGCATCGCTTTTCTTATTGAGGAAGCAGGTCCCCGTTCTTTCTATAAACCGTATATACGCAGGTCTTTGGAGTTCATTGCGTTAATGCGACACTATATTTGATTGAAATTCATTTAGGGGGGAATGTCATTATGGCAGCCAAGAAAATGCGTTCAGACATGATTAAAAAAGGCTTTGACCGTGCTCCACACCGTAGTCTCCTGAGAGCAGCCGGAGTAAAAGAAGAAGATTTCGGAAAGCCGTTTATTGCGGTCTGCAATTCCTATATTGATATTGTTCCAGGGCATGTGCATTTGCAAGAGTTCGGTAAAATCGTTAAGGAAGCGATTCGCGAAGCTGGTGGCGTTCCTTTTGAATTCAATACGATCGGCGTAGATGACGGAATTGCTATGGGACATATCGGCATGCGTTATTCACTGCCAAGCCGCGAGATCATCGCTGACGCCTTGGAAACCGTAGTTTCCGCGCATTGGTTCGATGGCATGGTCTGCATCCCTAACTGTGATAAAATTACACCGGGCATGATGATGGGCGCACTGCGTGTTAACATCCCAACCATGTTCGTAAGCGGCGGCCCAATGAAAGCCGGCGTAGATAGTAAAGGTAACAAGCTCTCTCTGACCTCGGTATTTGAAGGCGTTGGTGCTCACCAAGTCGGCAAAATCAACGATGCAGAGTTGCTTGAATTAGAACAATTCGGTTGTCCAACCTGTGGATCTTGTTCCGGAATGTTCACTGCCAACTCCATGAACTGCCTTGCAGAAGCACTTGGACTGGCATTGCCAGGTAACGGTACAATTTTGGCTGTTGCTGATGAGCGTAGAGAATTTGTTCGCAGATCCGCAACACAACTGATGGAATTGATTAAGCTGGATCTTAAACCAAGAGATATCGTAACTAAAGAATCACTTGATAACGCATTTGCACTGGATATGGCAATGGGTGGTTCTACTAACACAGTGCTGCACACCCTTGCATTAGCTCAAGAAGCAGGTATCGATTATCCGCTTGAACGCATTAACGAAGTTGCAAACCGTGTTCCATATCTGGCTAAGCTGGCTCCAGCTTCTGATATCTTTATCGAAGATGTGGACCGTGCGGGCGGCGTTAGTGCTGTATTGAATGAACTGCTGAAGAAACCAGGTGCTCTGTTCGGGGAATGTATGACCGTTACCGGCAAAACATTAGCCGAGAACGTAATCGGACACGAGATCCAAGATACTTCCGTAATTCATACTATCGACAACCCTTACTCCGAAAGAGGCGGTCTGGCCGTACTTTACGGAAACCTGGCTCCTGAGGGTTCTATCATCAAGGTTGGTGCAGTTGATGCTTCAGTAGGCGGATATCATAAAGGTCCTGCGATCTGCTTTGATTCCCAAGAAGCTGCACTGGAAGGTATCGCCAACGGTAAAGTTAAAGAAGGCCATGTAGTCGTTATCCGCTATGAAGGTCCTAAGGGCGGACCTGGAATGCCGGAAATGCTGGCGCCTACTTCACAAATCGTGGGTATGGGGCTGGGTGCTAAGGTCGGTCTGATTACAGACGGTCGTTTCTCGGGGGCTTCCCGCGGAATCAGTATCGGTCATATCTCTCCAGAAGCAGCTGAAGGCGGTCCGATCGCTTTTGTTGAGGATGGAGATATCATTGAACTGGATCTCAACAACCGGAAGATTGAATTGCTGGTTGAAGAAGAAGTATTAGCAGTTCGTCGTACAGGTTGGAAAGAATTCGAACCTAAAGTTAAAACTGGTTACCTGGCTCGTTACTCCAAAATGGTTACCAACGCAAGTAACGGCGCTGTGCTGAAGATCTAATCCCTTTAGCAGAAAAGAATATTAAAACAAGCAAGAGCAGTCCCACCTTAGTATTTTACTGGCGGGCTGCTCTTTTTTTAAATTATCCCAACAAAAAAATGTTCCACAACCCATCGCTGGATTGTAGAACATCTCTTTACACGTCCACTGTATAATATTTATCAATAAGATCATGAATCAATTTGTTACTGTCGCACCTGGCATTTCTACTTCCGCAACCGAATCATTAAGTGACAACGATTCTTCCTGTTGCGATTTGCGTTTTTTTGCAGTTTTCGGATGATGAGGCAGCTGTTGATTCATCTTTTTGAGCAGCTCTGAGACAGGCATCAGGATAAGCTTCGGCACAAGGACCTCGCTCCGTTCTTTAAGCCTTGCCCCACCTGCTGGATGAATCACACTTAACAGGATCCTTAAGTAAAATTTGGAGGAACGTGCGAATAAGCCATCCGGCAAATCACGTACGGTAAAGCCGAATTTCTCCGGTCCCCGGTTAATCATGCTGACTCCGTAAAGCGCTTTGGCTTCTGCAAGATCCACATCTTTGGCAATGATCTCAGCAAGAATGGGCAGATCCTTTTCCATTCTGCGGATCATTCGAATCGCAAGTTGAGCGGAAGAACGTGAATGAATTCCTAATTCGAACAACTGTTTATTATCGATGTGCAGCTCAATGACTTTGTCACCTTTACGGAGCAGTGCTCCACCCTCGAGTTCAACCGGTTCGCCCTGATATTTCCGCATCCGATAATGCAGGAAAGGATCTGACGGAGTAATCGTTTGGAGATGAAAAAGAGCTTGAAATACCTGTTCCCAAGCTAACCAAAGTCCTACAAGCACCCGTTTACCAAAAGATAAGCGCCGGATAGGTGACGTCTCAGCCATCTTAATCATTTCGTCAATCCGAATGCTGCGGAGTCCCCGTTTACGGGCTTCCTCCAGTGTCTGCTCAAGAGCCACAAGCATATTCCCTGGAGCATCCGCATCTGCACCCAGCGTTGTGCCGCTATCATGCAACAACATCACTTCCCCGGGATTTAGACGGGCCAGCATCTTCTCAGTAAGTTTTTCGGCGCCGAGCTTCTCACGCCAATCGCCAAACATTGCCGACCAAAGCACAATTTCAACTTGGCGTCGTTTGGAAATATCAAATAAATTGACAATGCCCCAAGGTGGACGGTAATACGTACTGCGTTCGCCAATAATATTATAAATAATATCATTCGTACGTTGAATCTGCCGGCGGACGGTTGCTGGCCGCATGAGCCAGTTCGTCTTGTGAACATAATTATGAATCCCGATGAGATGTCCCTCATCATGGATACGCTGAATAAGATCAGGATAACGTTCAGCATTAGAGCCTACTACAAAAAAGGTCGCTTTTGCATCATACCTCTTCAGTAATTCCAGCAGTAATGGTGTAAATCGAGGATCAGGTCCATCATCGAAGGTCAGAGCGAATTCATTTCGCCCAGTTCCTTTACGAAAGACACGGTAACCAAAAATCCGGCTGATCATACCAGGGATAAAAGCATAAAATGATGAGATGTAAAATAACCAGAGCAGCAAAGTCTGCATATTAATTCCCCGCTTTTCCAGAGTTGACTTTGGCTCGCCTAATGTCTGCAAGCAGAACCTGTGAAACGGCCAAGTGAAGTAGAATAAAAAAAACGTTACCCCCTATTTTAACACATGTATCAAAGAAATAGACGCTTTTAAAGTAAAATCATGTACAATGTAATCAACCTGGCATATCCACTTATAAAAAAAGGGAGTTGTTTATATCTATGCTGCCGTTATACAAAAAATATTGGCGCACATTTTTTGACATCGGATTAATTGTCCTCACGGTTTATTTAATTATGTTCTCCTTTAGTAAACTGTACCAGTTAGCTGCACCTGTATTCCTGTCTTTTTTTGTATTTTTGCTTATCGAACCCTTGGCCCGCTTCTTGAACCGCCGTGGTCTTGGTAAACCTTTTGCCTCCGCCATCTCAGTATTGCTCTTTCTGATTGTGCTGTTAGGTACATTATTTGGTGCCGGTCTACTGATTACGATCCAGGCCCTTCACTTCCAAGAGAACCTCCCTAAATATACATACGTGGTGCAGCAGCATTTTGTGGAGACCACGACCTACCTGCAGCAAAAAATAGATAACTTGCCACCCGATATTACGAACAAGGTCAACGGCTACTTTAAAGATGCCACGGATGTCCTAACAGGATGGCTGATTACTTTTCTAAAATATATGGCCGGTATTCTTGGCTCCTTCTCCACCTTCATGGCCAATTTCGGGATAGCCATCATTTTGGCATTTTTCCTTAGCATGGAGATCAAAGATTGGCGTAAAATCGCGCATGACAAAATGCCAAAAACTTTTAAGAACGCCTTTGCCTTTTTACAAGGCAATGTTTTTAAAGCCATCGGGTCCTATTTAAAAGCACAACTTATTCTGATCAGCATTACTTTTGTCATAGTTCTGGTCGGCTTATTTATTCTGCGAACCGGCAACGAAATCACAATGGCGTTAGTTTGCGCTGTATTTGATGTTTTGCCGCTTCTTGGCGTGACGACAATTTTAGTCCCTTGGATCATCTATTTGTTCATCGTGGGCAATACTTCACTGGCTATTGGATTAATTATCCTCCTTGCCATTGTACTAATTGTTAGGCAATTGCTTGAGCCGAAGATTACCGGGAATTCGATTGGCGTATCCTCAGCTTTCCTTATGCTGTCGTTCGTCATTCTGTCCACGTCTGCTTTCGGTATGGCTGGTCTGATCCTTTCGCCGATTCTGCTTATTCTGATAAAAGAACTGATTCAACAAGGGTATCTTCAGAGCTGGATCTATCTTCCGCAAGAGGAATTTATCGTTTCGCCCCCTTTGCTGCTAACGGTCCAGCTTCCAATCATACCAGTTCTGCGCCACCACCTGAACCTCAAGCTCCAGAGGGAACCGATGATAATAAATCCAATACCTGACCGAACAGCTTAACGGCTAGATGAGAGCTGTCCGGAGCAACGTTCTCAACTGCTACCGACACAGCATATCTGGGATGATCCACCGGCCCATAGCCGATAAACCATTGATTGTTACGCGGCACACCCTTAACAAGGGTTTGTGCCGTACCTGATTTCCCGGCAACCGGCCATTTCGTACTCTGCAGACTTGTGCCGGTTCCATCCGTAACAACTTTACGCATCCAGGACAGCAGCTGGCGGGCTGTAGATTCTGAGATCCTCCCTGCAGTTGAAGGGGAAAGATGACCCGGCAGATCCTCTAGCTTTTGACCATTTGCAAAGGTCACACGCTGGAGAATTCTTGGCGCTCTCACTTCCCCTCCATGCAGTAACGTCACTACCAGGTTGGCTGCCTGAAGTGGTGTCACTTGCACATCTCGCTGCCCAATGGCCGTCTGCACTCTGGCGCCTGGATCATCCGGCAGCAAAGAAGTGAAGATCGTCCCCTTCTGCTCACCGGATAGTGGCTTAAGAACTGGAAAACCAAGCGTATTCTCCGCTTGCCAGCTAATATCTCTTCCGAGCCCCAGCGCGAGTGCTGTCGCTTGAAGCTGCGCCCCACTTAAGCGCTCTGCCAGCGCAGCAAATACTGTATTACAGGACACGGCGAACCCTTGCGCCAGCGTGAGGGCGCCGTGTCCTTTTCCTTTTAGACAAGATAATCCATATTTCTCATATTGCCCTGAACAATAGAAGAGCTCATCCGCTGAGGTGACCCCGGCTTCTAGTGCCGCTGCTGCTGTGACGATTTTGAAGATTGATCCAGGTACAGCAGCCTGCAGCGCCCGGTTATTCCACTCTCCCCCTTCAGGGGATATCTTCTCTGGGTCGTAAAAAGGTAAAGATACCATGGCTTCAATATCTCCCGTTCCGGTGTCTAACACCACCACGGCTCCTTCCTCCATTCCAGCTTTGACAGCTAACTCCTCTATTTGTTCCTGAAGCTTTTTATCAATCGTTGTATATAAAGACAGCGGATAATACGGATTGCCCGGGGCTCGTACTTGAATGGGACTGCCCGGGACACGTTGCCCGTGCGCATCAACCTGAGCGTATGCCTCAGTATGCCCGACGCCTCGAAGCAACGGCTCCAGGGTCTTTTCTAACCCGTCCGTTCCTGTCATCGGAATTCTCAGCCCCGATGGCGATGCCTTCCCATCAGTGTTTGGGACCGCTTCCGATAAATATCCAAGCCACTGCCGTCCAGTTGAATTTCCATCATATCTGCGAGCAAAGGGAAGCACGCCTACTCCGTCGATCCCCAGCGCACTCACTTCTTTTGCTTGTGCGGATGTAAGTGCGAGCGGTCCCTTTCCCACTGAGGATGGCCAAAGCAGAGGTTCTTTAAGGGAAGAGCGCTTGTTTAGCAATTGCTCATAACTCACTCCAAGGATAGCTGCCAATCGGTGCATGGACTCAGCTTCTTCGTATACAACCTTCGTCACGGTATTCCTAGCCTTCGCCTCTTGAGGAAAAAAAGCAGCCGTCCAAATGGTTTCCCCGGCAAGGGGTTCACTCTTTCGGTCATACAGGCGCCCCCGCCCAGTATCCAATACAGTCTCCCGTTCGCTTTGAATTTCCGCCATCTTTGCAAGTGTATATTTCGTTCCAGGGACCGTCTGTTCCTTCATAAACAGTTGAATCCACGCCAGCCTAAGGACCAACACGGCTACCACTGAACATAAAATAATCAGTCCGCCGAGTATGCGTCTGTGGACATTATTGTGCAATCCCATTCCTCCTGACTGACGTTCATAGCCTTTATTATGTCCCACCCGCTGGATTATTTACACTCATGCTTAGTTAGCTATTTTATAACCTTTTGAATAGCACAAAGACCAGTCCCAAATAATTGGAGACTGGTCTTTGTATTGAAAATAATTACTGAGGTTATGCAAGGTTACAAATTAAACTTGGACAGTTTTTCTTGCAACTGCCGGGACGCATGCTCAAGCTGCTCAGACAGCTCCACTAAATGATCACTCACACTTTGTTGCTCCCCGCTAAGCGAAGCCACTTCTTGCGAAGCTGCTGATGATTCCTCTGCAATGGAGCTGATATTGCCCATGGAATTTGACAGCACCTTTTGGGATTGGCTCAAGCTATCCATCGATAAAGCAACAGATTCCAAACGTGTAATAAAATGACGCATCTGATCCTGTACAGATACGAAGATATCGCTAGTGCTCTCCACTGAAGTCACCTGCTGATTAAAAAGAGGGGCTACTTCCGAGAGAACACCTACGGTCTCGTTCATATCCTTCATAATGGTGTCTGTTATATTAGCCACCACAGCAATGGAATCTTTGGACTGATCTGCAAGCTGGCGTATTTCATCGGCCACTACCATAAATCCCCGGCCGGACTCCCCTGCCCTTGCCGCTTCTATCGTTGCATTTAGAGACAAAATATTCGTCTGCTGTGTAATATTCTGCATAACATCAAGCACCTTCATCACTGATGATGTGGTGTCTTGCAGCTCATTCACTTTCAACACGAGCTTATTCGTCATATCGCCCGTCTTATTGGTTTTGCCAAGCAGCTCTTTTAACTCATTAAAACCTTCTTCACTAAGCACGCCGATACTATGTGCGGTATGATCCATCTCATGCGTAGCTGAGTTCACTTTGTTCATTTGCACCGAAATTTGCCCCGTAAGCTCGTTGCCCTGGTCCGCCTCCAAAGCCAGGCTGCCTGAACCTCCGGCAATTTCTTCTGTTGCAGCGGCAATCTCTTTGGCGGCCATCGCTGTCTTACGCGATACCCCACTAAGTTCATTGGCCGTTTCCATTACCTTTCGAGCCGTTTCATTAGTATGGATAACCAGTTCTGTGATCCGTTCCATCATCCTATTAAAGGAACCCGATAACTGACCTATTTCATCTCGTGAGGTAATCTCCGTGCGTACTCCAAGATTCCCATCTGCCCCCTTAGACATTAAATCTTTAAGCCGGGTCAAGGGCTTGGATACCATTCTGTACATCCAGTAACCAATTAGAATGGCGACAATAGCAGCCACCGCAACAATAATATATGTAGTTTTTAGAATACGAAGTGCGTCTTTCGTAAGATTCTCAGCCGGAACAACACCAAGCAATCTCCAGCTGGAGCTTTCCATCGTCCCATACACAGCTAGTATGGATTTCCCTTTCTCATCCTTCGTTGGCAATGACCCCGCCTCATGCTCCAAACCATGAAGAAGGGTCCCTCCCAGACTGAGATAAGTATCTGTTCCTACTTGCTGGGACGATGCGATCAATTCATCCTTATCCGTCAGCAATTGCATGTAAGAGCTGGGTCCGAGATCAACTTTACGAAGCTGATTTTCTAATTCACTAATTCTAATATCACAGATAATTATGTATCCCGGGCTTTGTGTATCCCCAGCTATCGATTGTGCCAAATGAAACATACCCGAAGTATTTCCGGCTTGCCCCTGTTCTGTTCGGGGAATCCACAATGTTTGCGGTTGCTCCTCAAGCTGCTTGAACCATGAGGACTCTCTGAATCCCTTGATAAAAGTGCTGTCTTTTGATCCCGCTGACGAAGTGGGGACTTCCTGATTCATCGGGATGAGGTATACAGCTTCTACCCCCTTTGATGCGGTCAGCCAGGCATTCAGCTCGGCGCTAATCTGGTTAGACTGCAAATTACGTTCCTCATTACTTGTAGTGGAATTATTCCCTTGTTTGAGTGCATCCTGAATCTCATTGTTGTAAAGAATTCTTCCTAGGCCGTCCTCATAACGCAATAATTCAACATCAAACTTCTCTGCAGCTTGGACGACTGTCTGTTGATTGGCTGACAGCGCGTTATTCTCGATCGTTTGCTCAGCTACGGAATAGGAAATGTAGCCAAGTGAGAGAACGAGCACCATTGTTGAGATGAAGAAGATGAGAAAAAGCCGCACCCCAATCGATTTGGCAGGGTGCAGCTGGAAATGCGCCTTTTCTTTTTTTGCTTGCGACTTCATCAATTGTTCACCACCGTTGTCTTCAGTTATGCCTGCTGGCTTATCTCTTACAAGGTCATGAACAATTCCAACGCCCGATCGGCAAGATATGGTAAATACTCATGACCGTACTCATAATAAACCATAAGCTCTTTGGACGCTAGTATTTTATTGTATGCGGCAAATTGAGTTGAAGGTGGACAAATCGTATCGGATAACCCGGTAACCCACAGTACTTTAGCCTGAATTCTTTCCGCAAGATTCTGAATATCGATATAGCCAAGCCTATTAAAAATCTCATCCTCACGCAAATGATGGGGATCAAAAAACCGGAAATAATAGTTGATCTCCTCATAAGCTGAGGTGGTAATATCCAGTTCCCAAGCACGTTTATAATCTGAAAGGAAGGGATACACAGGCAAGGCTATTTTTAAGCGAGGCTCTAATGCTGCACAAGCGACAGTAAGTGCTCCACCTTGAGATAGTCCAAAGGCACCTACACGCTCAGGATCAACTTCATCCATAGACATCAGAACTCGGGCAGTCTGTGCCGTATCCAAAAACACATTGCGATAATAAAGGTTATCTGGATTAGGATCATCAATCCCTCGAATGATATGTCCACGTATCGTGGTGCCCTTTACGGTAAGATTATCTTCGGAGAGGCCGCCCTGTCCGCGACAATCCATCGCCAGGACGCTAATCCCGTGGGCAGCATAAGCCACCTTCTCCATCCAATCCCCGCTGTCACAGGAGTACCCATGGAACATCACTACACCGGGGCCTCTTTTATGTACGTTTTTCTTCGGTCTTACATATTTGCAATGGATTCTTGCACCGCCAACACCGGTAAAATACAAATGAAAACATTCCGCAAGTTCACTGACAAACTCCGCCGGCTCCAGCTCATAATCCAGCGGCTGTGCATCCAGGTCACGTAATGCCCGCTTCCAAAACTGCTCGAAATCACCCGGCTTTGGACTACTTCCGTTATATTCCCTTAACTGTGACAAATTCATGTCGCTTCCCAAAATAATGATCCTCCTTAAGTTATGTAACGATATTGTTCACTTGCTGTTCGTAACCGCGAAGCATCATTGGAGTTACTATGCTAGATAGAAACGGAAAACCCAATATGGGTTTTCCGTTGATGTATTGATATCTACGAGGGGGTAGTTGCGATGGAATAGTGGGACGGGATAGTGGGATGGGTTAGTTGCGTTTTCTGCGACTGAATAGTTTAATTGCAGCTCCGAGGCTGGATAGTTGCACTTTGTGCAGCTATATTTCAGCTGAATATGTGTGTTTTCCTCTTAGTTGCACTTTGTACAACTAAAAAACAGTAAAAGGAGCTTTTGGAGGTTACTTGGCTGATATAGTTGCACGAAGTGCAATTATATCGCCTAGTAACCAAAGAAATGTTAGTTTAAGTGCACAGAGTGCAACTATTTACGTCGAAGTCCTAGAGTAACTAAGCAACAGAGTAGCAGAATCACCAACAGATCCACATTCACCACTCACTCGCTGCTTGCCTATTACCTTCACAACTAATCATATTCTACGTGCCTATAACCTTCTTTTTACCTCTACAACCCCTCACATTCCACTTATCCGCTATCTTCTTATTACTTCTACAACTAATCATATTCCACGTACCAACTACCTTCTTATTACCTCTACAACTACTCACATTCCACTTATCCGCTATCTTCTTATTACCTCCACAACTAATCACACTCCACGTACCTACTACCTTCTTATTACCTCTACAACCACTCACATTCCACTTATCCGCTATCTTCCTCTTACCTCCACAACACCCACATTTCCACCTTGGCTATTAACTTCTTTATAATCGGCACAGTAACAGCTTCTGGCTGGATAGTTGCACTTTGTGCAGCTATTACAGCTGAATATGTGTGTTTTCTCTCTTAGTTGCACTTTGTACAGCTAAAAAACGGCAAAAGGAGCTTTTGGAGGTTACTTGGCTGATATAGTTGCACGAAGTGCAATTATATCGCCTAGTAACCAAAGAAATGTTAGTTTAAGTGCACAAAGTGCAACTATTTACGTCAGAGCCATAGAGTTGCACTTTGTGCAGCTATTACAGCGGAATATGTCTTTTTCCCCTTTTAGTTGCACTTTGTACAACTAAAAAACATTAAAAGGAGCTTTTGAAGGTTACTTGGCTGATACAGTTGCACAAAGTGCAACTATATCACCTAGTAACCAAAGAAATGTTAGTTTAAGTGCACAGAGTGCAACTATTTACGTTAGAGCCATTGAGTAGCAAAGCCATGGAGTAACCAAGCCACAGAGTAACTAAGCAACAGACTGACAAAGCCGCCAACAGAGACGAATTCCCCCTCACCTGCTACTTATCTATTACAAGCAATATTGAGTTGTTCTGTTGCACATTCTGCAACAGAACGGAGGCCGCACATGGCAACCTCCGCACTGAGCACACTTAACAACACCAATCCCAACACTTCTTTCGAACTCTACGCTACGCAATTCTCCGGACAAGCAAGCTCTCTGCAAATATAGGTTATTAAGTCCAACTAGATTTTGCCTAAACCTGCATCATCGCCAACCTCTTCATGAGTTTCGATGACATAGTTGACGATTTCATTAACCGTTGTATAAGCAACGCCTACATAAGTATCAGCAGCGCCATAATAAATGGCGATACGGCCGGTTTCTGCATCATGCAGTGTGGCACATGGGAACAGGACGTTATTCACAAAACCTCTTTCCTCATACCATTCTTCTGGCGTTAATACAAAGTTTTTCGAGCGATATTTTACTTTTGAGGGCTCATTGATATCCAAAATAACCGCCCCCATGCTATACACAAGACCGTTGCAGGTTCCAGTTACGCCATGGTAGAACATCAACCAGCCTTCAGTAGTTTCAATCGGCGCTGGTCCGCCACCAATTTTGACACTTTGCCACCAGCCTTGACCACCCTTGGTCATTACATGGCGGTGTTTTCCCCAATATACGAAGTCAGGGCTCTCACTAAGGAACACATCACCAAATGGCGTATGGCCACTGTCACTTGGACGGGACAACATCACGAAGTTATTGTTGATTTTTCTAGGGAACAGTACGCCGTTCCGGTTGAATGGCAGGAATGGGTTTTCCAAGCTGATAAATGTTTTTGAAATCTTGTGTTTTAGCTACACCAATAGCTGCGCCGTAGAAATCTGTACACCAGATAATATAAAATGTATCTTCAACCTTCACCAGACGTGGATCGTAAGCATAACGCGGCTGATAAGGATTACCTTCTTCATCTATAAATCGGATCGGCTCATCATCGATTTTCCAATCCAAACCATCCACACTATGTCCCATACGCAGATGCGGACGAGTCGTGTTATCTTCTACACGAAATACACCAATAAAACTGCCTTCATACGCAGCAACCGCACTATTGAAAATACGGGCTACACCTTTTGCAGGATTTCTTTTGATAACCGGGTTATCATTATGTCTCCAAATCGGATTCTCGTAGCCAGCAGGCTTTTCTTGCCAAGGCATGTTCGGGATGTTAATTGCACTTGCTCCAACCAATTTTACTTCACTCATTAGTTTTCCCTCCAAATGTATGCAACTTTTCAGTATGCTATTTTATCTAGTACTGTTATTAAATTTACTGTTGAGCTCACTTTACAGAACCTTGCGAAAAACCATTGTAGATATATTTTTGCAAGGCGGTAAACACAACCAATGTAGGTATAATTGCGATCATAATCGCCGCACATATTACTTCCCACTGCGATCCATATGGACCTTTAAACTTAAAGAGTGCTGTGGAGATCGTTTGCAGATCTGTTTTCGGCATATAAAGGAAAGGGGTGTAAAAATCGTTATAAATATTAACACCCTTCACGATCACTACAGTTACAATCGCCGGCTTCAACAATGGCAAAATAATTCTCCAATAAATCGTCCAATACGAAGCTCCGTCCAGCATCGCGGATTCATCCAGTGACTCGGAGATCGAATCCAAAAACTGCATGAAGATATAAACAGCGATAATATCCGTGCCCAAGTACATAACGATTGGCGCCCATCTGGTATTAAATAATCCCAAGTGATTGATGATTTGGAAAGTAGCCACTTGTGTAGTTACGCCTGGAATCAGGGTAGCAATCAGGAACATACTAATTAGGATCTTACTGCCTTTAAATTTGAAGCGCGATAAAATATAAGCCATCATCGAACCCGTCAACGTGGCACCCGCAATAGAAATCACAACGATAATGACAGTATTTTTAAAACCGAGCAGCATTTTCCCGTCTACAAAAGCCTTTGTGTAGTTGGAGAAATTCAACCAATTCTCTGGCAGCGTTAACGGTCCGGTAGAAGCATATTCCGTTCCGGTCTTTAATGAAGCGAAAAACACGACCACGATAGGTATCAAAGCTACAAGTGCTCCCAAAATCAAGGTGAGATATTTGAATATACTAGCAGTGGTATATTTTACAGAATGCATAGTTTATTTCTCCTCCTTGATCAGAACGCGCTGCAAAATAGTAACTATGATAACAATACCCAGCAATACCACGGCCATCGCCGATGCCAAACCAACCTTGCTGTATTTGAAAGCTACATCGACCGTCTGAATAACGAATGTACTACTTCCGTTTGATCCGCCTGTCATGACGTATGGAATTTCGAATACCCCAATGGCGCCACTAACCGCAAGAATCAAGTTCAATTGCAGAATACGTTTAATGCTTGGCAAAATAATATGCATAAACTGATGCCATCTGTTTGCACCGTCAATTTCAGCGGCCTCATAGATATCCTTACCGATAGAAGAAATAGCTCCAAGGAAAATCAGGAAGTTCATTCCCATGTATCTCCACAGTGATGCACCTGCGAGCGAGAAGTTAATCAAATTAGGATTCAGTAGCCACTTCTGCTGCAGACTGCCAAGCCCAATCAGATTAAGAATCGTATCTAGCGTTCCATCTGGTTTGAAGAAGAAGAGAAAGATAAAACCGATCGCTACACCGTTTAGCAAGGTCGGGAAGAACAAAATCCCTTTAAACAAGTTTTTCATGCGAACACTAAAGCTTAAGATGGTTGCAAAATACAAAGCAAGTGCCATCTGAATAAAAGTGGTAAAGAAATAATACAAGCTGACCTTAAACACAGAAAAATACTCAGGTTTTGTAAAAATGGTCTTGTAGTTTTCTAAACCGACATATTCCATATTTTTGCTCAATCCATTCCAACTGGTGAAGCTGTACCGAAACATACTGATGACTGGATAATAAGCGAATGTGAGCAGCAATAATATCGGCACTAATGAGAATAAGATGATGATAGCGATTCTTTGATTTTTATAGCTCAAATTTGAAAACTTAAACACCCGATACACCTCCAGAAAAAGCATCCTTAATTATTTAAGACTCGTTTAAATGTGAAGGGGGAAATGCTTGTTAGCATATCCCCTCCCACATTCACTACCGCCTATAGCATCTAAGAAGCTTATAGTTGTTACTGTGCTGTGACTTTAGCGCGAGCGGCTTTCCACTTGTCGTTCAGGTCTTTCATGATGTCATCATAGGATTCTTTTCTGTTGCCAATCGCTGCTTCAATAATCCGTTTCTTGAAGTCTGGCTGCCAAGCACCGATCTCAGCTTGTTTGTCGATTTCATCAGACCAGCCTTCTTCACCAGCTTTAGCAGGAGCAAGAGTATCAAAGGTTACATCTGTACCTTCATATTGTTTCAGGATTTCCGGAAGCTCTGCACCGATAGCCGGGCTCATACCGCCGCCTTCAGTTGTAGGGTAATTAGATTCGTTGATGAACCAATCCACCCAAGCTCTAGCAGCTTCTTTGTTCTTACTGTGAATGCTGACACCCAGATTGTAGTCACCAGCAAGCGGCACAAGGATTTTATCCGCATTGGTTGGGAAAGGCATAAATCCAACATCGTCTGGATTTGTAGCCAGGCCTTTGATTTGGCCAATCGCCCAAGATCCAAGCACCATAGTCCCAATTTTTCCGTTGGCTAGATCAGCTTTGGAAGATTCCCAGTCTGTTGTAGTTGGATCTTCTTCAATCAAACCTTTTTGTGCTGCATCGTACAGAATTTTGTACAATTCATAGTGTGGTTGACCCGCTACATAGTTGTCGTCGCTAGCCACTTGAGCAATGTTCACATAATCACGGTCACCAGCTACTGTAGCCAGATCCGCTTCCCATTGTGTCAGTGTCCAGCCTGCTGCGTAATTTGTGTAAAGAGGAACAGCTTGTGTTTTGTCTTTAATAGTCTGCAGAGCAGTCAAGAATTGTTCAGGGGTTTTGGGAACCTCTGTAATTCCGGCATCTTTGAAGACTTGTTTGTTATAGATAATGCCATTAAAGTTGATGGTCATCGGAATACCATAGGCAACTCCGTCAACTGCACGTTCTTCCAGCCCTGTGTATTGTTTGCTCATTTCTTCAAGCTTGCCAAGGGGTTCGAAGAAATCAGGAATATCTTTTACAGCTATGCTAGTAGGTAACAAAAGAACGTCGCCATAATCACTAGTGCTCATACGAATTTTAATTTGGTCTTCGTAAGTAGCGAGCGCTTCAAAGTTCACCTTTACATCAGGATATTTCTCATTGAATTTAGCCGCATACTCTTTGAATACGGTATCAACAATATCTGTTCTTTGCGTTATGACTGTGATATCCCCTTTGATATCCTTGGCTGTTGTACCATCGGCTGGAGCAGTTGCCTCTGCTGAAGAACCATTGTTTCCTGTGTTTTTAGCAGCTTCATTGTTAGTGTTGTTGTTTGAGGAACAACCGCTAAACAATCCCGCCACAAGTGTTAGTGCCATCAAGCCCATCATTGTTTTGCCTTTTTTCATGCTGTTACGACCCCTCTCTTCAATTCAACTCTAGTTTTAGGTAAATAACAAATATAATAACTTTTATCATCACTCATAACTTGAAAGAGTAGTCATTAATACCGGATTATCTGAATTACTCTTGAAAACAAGTGATGATATCGCTTACAAACCCATTATAAATCTATTTTCGACGCAAAACGATGGTTTCAATTGCTTTTTCTGGTCTTATATTTGTTATTTTTGTTTTACTTATAATAATTCTGTTATCTAATTTATAAAAATATCTACAAAAAAAGAGAGCTTTTCGCCCTCCTAATAAATAGCTTCCTATATATGCCTAAAACTCTCGTTCAATTTTCGGGAATTTACAGCCGCTTTTATAATCCTTAGGTGTCATACCACACATTTTCTTAAACAATTTATTAAAATATACCGGATCGCTATAACCCACCTTCTCGGCAATTTCATAATTCTTCAGGTCAGGATGCTCCATTAGCAGTTCCTTAGCTTTAGAAATTCTAATCCGAATCAGATAGTCTGTGATCGTCTGCTCCGTCTTTAATTTGAACAAACGGCTAAGATAACTCGCATTCATGCCCACCATCTCCGCTAGGCGTTCTAGCTCGAAGTTCTGATCATACTCTCTCTCCAGAATGCTTTTTGTCTGCTCAACTACATAATGTTCCCCACCATCCGCAGCTTGTGAGAAAATCTCCTCATGCTCCGTCACGTTCTTTTTCTTTACATCCTCTACTCTCTTAAGCAGCTCATATAGCTGAGTCTTATCAATCGGTTTAAGCAAATAATCCATCACCCCATGGCGGATCGCTCGACGGGCATATTCAAATTCACTAAAACCGCTAAGGACAGCAATAGGTATATCCTCCATATGGTCTCTAACCTGTTCAATCAGCTTAAAACCATCCATTCTAGGCATTTTGATATCTGTAATAAGCAGATCTATATCCTCTCGGGATAACTTTTCTAAATGTTCCCAGGCTTCCAACCCGTTTCCGTAAGATCCAATTACATGTACGTCTATTTCCATTCTGGATGTGATTTTTTCGAGCCCCCTGCGAATGACTTCCTCGTCGTCCGCAATCATAACATTTATCATTTAAGTAATTCCCTCCAGTTGTATCCGCCAGTTATTATGATTGCGCTATCATCACGAATAGTATCTCCCCATGCATTACGTCAATGTACGATTGCGCCCTTTTATAGTCTTATATTTACTATAACTAAAGTTATTCAAATTTCCCAGCTCCAACTACAAATTGTCCTTGAAATCATCTACGAAAAAGTATATAACTAAATTAAGTTGTTATTATAAACTAACAAAACAATAATAACTATCTAACAAAATTAAGTTTGCTAATTTATCTATTTCCATTTGTAAAGTGAGGATCCTCGATGATGTTAAACAACGAATATATTGCAGGCGTAACCTGGGGTTTCTCAGGTAGACGTGGTTCATGGACAACAAAAGAAGCTGAGTGTTCGCTGGAATTAATGTCCTCTGTCACCGGAGCGAACTGGACGGCCATTGCGCTCAGTGCGCTTCAAGCTACCGCTCATTCTACGGAAATTCCCTACTGGGAGGCTCCAACCGTTAGCGACGAAGAAGTGAAATGGGCTATCAGCAAAGCGAAGTCACTGCAGCTAAAAGTATGTCTGAAGCCGATTGTTAATTGTGCTGACGGAACTTGGCGTGCCCATATTAACTTTTTCGATAAGGATGTCCCTTGCGAGCCTAAATGGTCTGAGTGGTTCAGCTCTTATACTAAATTTATTCTGCACTATGCCGCTATCGCTGAGGAAACAGGCTGTGAAATGTTCTGTATTGGCTGTGAGCTTGTACAGACGGATAGACGCGAAGCCGAATGGCGTTCGCTTATTGCCGAGGTGCGGAAGGTCTACTCAGGTATTCTTACTTATAATTGCGATAAGTATCAGGAGGATAACGTAACCTGGTGGGATGCGCTCGATGTGATTTCTTCAAGTGGGTATTATCCAGCTAGTGATTGGGAGGCTCAGCTCGACCGGATTGAGCAAGTGGTGAGCTCACAGAATAAGCCGTTCTTTTTCATGGAAGCGGGTTGCCCAAGCCGGAGCGGGAGCGCTGCGATTCCCAATGATTGGACCTTAAAGGGCGAACCAAGTCAAGAAGAACAAAGTAAATTCTATCAGGCTATGTTTCAAGGCTGTGAGCACAGAGATTGGGTTCAGGGCTTTATGCTCTGGGATTGGCCTACTCATCTTTATCCAATTGAAGAAGCAGCACAGAATGATGATTACTGTATGTACGGTAAGCAAGCCGCTGGGATCATCAACAAATATTTCACCTCAAAAATCACCAAATAATGTGAGGAGTGACTGATTACAATGATTAATTCACCAGAATTATGGTTGACCCAACTTGAGGATGAGCTGCAGGATAATATTCTTAGTTTTTGGATGAAACAGACGAAGGACGAAGTAAACGGCGGTTTTGTAGGTGAAATCGACAATCAGCTGAACATTACTCCTAACGCAGAGAAAAGCCTTGTGCTTAATGCCCGGATCCTTTGGTCCTTTGCGAGCGCTTACCGGATCTACGGTAAACCGGAATATCTGGCGATGGCAGAACGTGCTTATACCTATCTGATGGAACACTTCATTGATAAAGAGTATGGCGGATTATACTGGATGGTGGATGCTGAGGGCAGACCTTCTCAAGAGAAAAAGCAGATCTATGGCCAATCCTTTGCTATCTACTCACTGGCTGAATTCTACCATGCGACCGGACGTCCAGAAGTCTTAGAGGATGCGATTCAATTATTCCAGCTAGTTGAGAAATACGGCTATGATTCTATTTATAAAGGTTATGTCGAAGCTTTATCACGGGAATGGCAAATCACTGATAACCTCAGTCTCAGCAGCAAGGATATGAATGAAAAAAAATCTATGAATACCCATCTGCATGTTCTGGAAGCGTATACCGGTCTCTATCGAGTATGGAAGTCGGAGGAGCTAAAGAGCACGCTAACCGAGCTAATCGAAACGATGCTGGATCATATCATTGATCAGAAAGGCCAGCATTTTCATCTTTTCTTAGATGAGGCATGGAATGTGAAATCAGATATTATCTCCTACGGACATGACATCGAAGGAAGCTGGCTGCTGGTGGAAGCTGCTGAAACCCTTGGAGAAGAGCTGCTGCTGCAGCGTGTGCGAACAGTCGCTGTCTCCATGGCAGAAGCCGTTCTTGCGGAAGGTATAGATAGCGATGGTGGGATATGGAATGAAGCTGACCCAAGCGGGCTCCTGAGCAAAGATAAAGATTGGTGGCCGCAAGCTGAGGCGGTTGTTGGATTCTATAATGCTTATCAGCTGACTGGTGACAGCAAATTTAATGAGGCTGCCCAAGCCTCCTGGACTTTTATCGATAAATACATGGTGGATCACAAGCTCGGTGAATGGTACTGGGGCGTGGACGAGAACCTTCAGCCCCTGCCTCACGGATCAAAGGTTAGCGCCTGGAAATGTCCTTATCATAACAGCAGAGCCTGCTTCGAAATGATCGCACGACTGAAATCAACTATAAAGGAGACTGTCTAATGTCATCATTATTCCAAGAACGCAAACAACAATTAACAGAACGTTATGAAGCCCTGATCGCCCGCAAGAACGAAAAGCTTCCTTATGGAAACGGCATTTATGACCGTTATGCTCATCCACTGCTAACTGCTGAGCATGCGCCCTTAATCTGGCGTTATGATTTTAACCCAGACACCAACCCTTATTTTGCCGAAAGAATTGGCGTCAACGGCGTCTTCAACCCGGGTGCTATAGCACTGAACGGCAAATTCTATCTTGTTGCTCGCGTTGAAGGCAATGACCGCAAATCTTTTTTCGCTGTAGCAGAAAGCGACAATGGCGTAGACGGCTTCCGCTTCTGGGATCATCCAGTTGTGCTGCCTGAGACAGAAGTTCCTGATATCAACGTCTACGACATGCGCCTCGTAAGCCATGAAGATGGCTGGATCTACGGCCTCTTCTGTACAGAACGCAAAGATCCAGAAGCTCCACATGGTGACCTTTCTAGCGCAGTAGCACAGTGTGGTATTGTTCGCACCAAAGATCTGAAAACCTGGGAACGTCTGGCGGATCTCAAAACAGGCTCTGCTCAGCAGCGTAATGTCGTGCTCCACCCTGAATTTGTAGATGGAAAATACGCTTTCTACACTCGCCCACAAGATGGCTTTATCGATGCAGGTTCCGGTGGCGGTATTGGCTGGGGACTCTCGGATACAATTGAAGATGCCGTAATTACTAGTGAGACCATCATGGATGAACGCCACTACCATACCATCAAGGAAGTTAAAAACGGCCAAGGTCCGGCTCCAATCAAAACTGCAAAAGGCTGGCTGCATATTGCTCATGGTGTACGCAACACAGCTGCTGGACTCCGATACGTACTATATGCTTTCTTGTCTGATCTGGATGAGCCAAACAAAGTCACTCATTCACCTGGCGGTCATTTCATCGCACCAGATGGTGAAGAACGTGTCGGCGATGTCTCCAATGTCGTGTTCTGTAATGGCGTGATTGCACGTGATAAAGGTGAAATCTATATTTACTACGCTTCCTCCGACACTCGTATCCACGTGGCTACAACTACCGTTGACCAAATGTTAGATTATGTGCTGAACACTCCAGAGGATCCACTTCGCTCTTATGCTTGTGTACAGCAACGTATTGCTCTTATTGACCGTAATTTAGCATTGTAAACAAGGTTTCATAAACCCTAGAAATCAACAGAGCAGCGATTCTCCTATTATTGGAGGATCGCTGCTCTGCGTTTTAATCATTCACTGTTTGCTTCAAGCGAATATCAATCATCTAAAGTATCTTAAGGACTCAGATGACGCTATTCACATATATTTAGCCTTTAAAGTATGTTTTCGGACTCCAACGACGCTATTCCCTGAAAAGAGGTCCATTTGGGGCGTTTTCTAGGACGATAGTTGCTCTGGAGTCCGTTAGTATTGCAAATATCGGATAATACTGCATATAGGGTCAGCTGTATCCGTTAGCGGGTTACTATGCGTATTTGATTGCGTATTTGATAGTATTTGCAGTTTGCCTTTTCGACACAAAAAGCCATTTACATGACGCACATCCATACTTTTCAACCCATTCATGAGTAATTCCTATAGATTAAGCTCAAAATAGCTCAGTAACCCCTAACCTCAAGGAGGCTGAGATATTAATGTTCAAACGTATGGATGAAATCATGATCGAGATTCCTGAAGTTGAGAAGCCCGATCCCAATGCTGCTGCCGCTGTTCAGGAATTGCTTGGCGGAAAGTTCGGAGAAATGTCGACCCTTAACAATTACCTCTTTCAATCCTTTAATTTCCGTTCAAAAGACAAACTGAAGCCCTTTTATGATTTGGTGATGAGCATAACAGCGGAAGAGCTTGGCCACGTCGAGCTGGTTTCGCATGCCATCAACAAATGTCTTCGAGGGTCAACAAGTTATAAAGAGCCCGATTCCACCCCTCTAGGGTCCGCAAAAGATGCGCGTCTATCCTATCACTTTCTGGCTGGTGCACAAGGGGCTATGCCTTTTGATTCAACGGGGAACCCGTGGACCGGAGCAAACGTATTTAATAGCGGCAACCTAGTGGAAGATCTGCTACATAACTTCTTCCTCGAATGCGGAGCCAGAACACATAAAATGAAGGTCTACGAAATGACAGACCATCCAGCTGCACGCGCTGTAGTCGGATTCCTTTTAGTCCGTGGTGGTGTCCACGTGGTCGCTTATGCCAAAGCAATCGAAGTGGCAACAGGTGTTAATGTAACTAAGCTCGTGCCGATTCCTTCGTTAAATAATAAATCATTCAGTGAAGCAAAAAAATATGAAGAAAAAGGCGTGCACACCAAGCTATACACCTGGAGTGAAAGTGACTTCGGCGCCATCGATCAGATTTGGAAGGGAACCCACCCGGAGGATAATCTTCCGCTTGAAGTCATTCAGGGAGCCCCTAAAGGTTTTCCGATCCCCGTTGCTCCGGCAGTCGAAGAGGAATTCGCTCCAGGAATCTCCCCCGAAGACTTTAAAGAAATTGCCAAACGCCTCAAAATGGCTGGAAATATTACAGACTAATATTCATAGTGAATCTGGTGAGGAAGTTACTTACAATCTTCCTTACCATAGATTCACTTTTTTTAATTGTACAAACTGCGGAACTCCTCCTCAAGCATGGACATCAGAATCATGTTATGAAACTCTCCGTCTACATAAAGAGCATCCCGCTCCACACCATCGCGTTGAAAACCAAGCTTCTCATAGACATGAACGGCTCTGGGGTTAAAAGTATATACGCCGAGATGGATGCGGTGCAGCTTCAAAGTTTCAAAGCCATATCGTAGCATTTGAGTCATAGCTTCAGTACCGTAACCCTTACCCCGATGTTCATGTCCACAAATGCCGATTCGGATATTTGCACTACGATTGTCCGGATCTATTTCATTTAGTACCACTTCTCCAATGAGCTCACCCGTGTCCTTTACTATAATCATAAGATCTACACGATCCTCGGCTGGAACACTAATCTTACGAATCCAAGCTGCTGTTTGCTCACGGGAGAAATCTCCTTGTGATCCTGTTAATTGCCCCATCTCAACATCAAGCAAAAAATTATAATAAGCCTCCAAATCGGATACTTGTACACCTCGTAGTTGAATCTGTTCGCCTTCAATCCTTGGCATGACAACTGGTTCTGTCATAGCTAAACTCCCCCTTACTCAAGCAAATCACAACATAGTTCTAGTCTCGCGGCTTATCCACAGAATCACGATGAACAATGTCCGCTGCGATAAGAATTTTCTCAAGCGGCGCAGAAGGATTATGAATACGGCTCAGAAGTTTCTCCACTGCGGCTCGGCCCATCGCTTCTTTAGGAACATGAACAGTTGTAAGCGGTGGAACTCCTCTTAAGGCATCCTCAATATTATCAAAGCCTGTAACTGAGATATCCTCCGGAATACTAAACCCTTCTTCCTTAAGAATGTCACTGACCGAAAGGGCTGTGGAGTCGTTAGCGCAGACCAAGGCTGTCGGGAGTGTTTTGGCTTTTTTACGCTTATTCACCCAGCTTTTAAAATCCTCCTGAAATAAGTCTTCCTCCACCCCTTCCAGAAAAAGATTCGCATCATCTTCCAAAGGCAGTCTTATTCCGCTCTCCTCCAGCGCACTCCGGAAGCCAATCCACCGGTCGCGGAAACTGCGTGAGAATCCAATATTGCCGATAAAATGCATTTGGGTATGGCCTGTTCCCATCAAATGATTCGTAAGTCGAGCCATGGAATCCACATTATTCGCAAACACGGTATCACTTGGAATTAGCGGATCTTCATGGTCAATCAACACCATCGGCAGACCAATACGATGCACCTCAAGCAGTAAGGAAGTAGAGATTTGTCCCACACCTACTAAGCCAAGGATTCCATTTGGATTCAAAATATTGACGAAATTATCCGCACGATTCTCAGAGATAATGACCATCCCAAGCCCTTCCTGATCCAGCGCAATAGCAATACCATCCACAATTTTGCCCCAATACAAGGAATCCTGCGTCTGAGAACGAATATTCGGCATTAACACCAGCACGGATTGCTTATTCCGATCACCGCCACCTACCGGAGGGGTGCGTTTTATGCCTTGGACAAAAGCATTTTTTTGCGTAAAATAACCCAGCTGCGATGCCGCTTGAATCACTCGTTCTCTTGTCGTCTCATTAACGCCGCCTTTACCCGAAAGTGACTTGGAAACAACGAATTTGGATACGCCGAGATGATCAGCGATTTTTTGCATAGTGACCTTTTTAGCCATATATAACCCTCCAGAGAATGTCATCAAATTTATGTAGTACTAACTTTAAGGCTGAGAAGTTTCTGATGTTCCTGCCCGCGCTTCCTTCCATTTTGCATTCAATTCGTCAAAAGCCTTTTGTAAATCAGGCGCAGCCAGTAACTCCTGAATGTAATCCCCGGACCAAAAGGACAGCTTGGCTCTATTCGCCAGATCGATGAACGCATCACTTTGTACGGTAGCATCAAGTAGCTTAGGCTTATAAGATAAAAACTCACGGTACTGCGACATAGAGGAATTCAAGCTTCCATCAGCCGGAAGGAATCCCCAGTCATCCCGATAGGAAGTCTCCTTTACAAAAAAATTCAACCACGCCATAGCAAGCTCTTTGTTCTTGGTGTATTTACTAACCCCCATGAACCAATCTGGATTGATCGGTGCATAATGAGTGCTGCCATTATCATAAGGAAACGGGAAGAATCCTATATCATCCGGGTCAGCCCCCACATCAAGGACTTGTCCAATCGTCCAATTCCCCAGTAAATACATTCCTGCTTGACCTTTAGCTAGCCTAGTCTTTGATATCTCCCAATTGTTCGAGAATAGTTCATCTTCTACGTAGCCTTTACCAATTAAGGTTCGAGCAATGGAAATTGATTTCCCCCACTCATTATCAAGCTGCCATGGGCTATCCTCATTTACCATATTATTTAGATACTCTGGATTGCCTGTCATATAGTTAACCAGACTGTTCCCCCATTCACGTAAAGGCCAGACGGCCCCATAATTCATATATAGGGGGATAATACCCGCTTGTTTTAATTTCGCACTCGCTTCGTAGAATTCATCCAGTGTCTTCGGAACAGTAGTTATCCCTGCTTTTTCGAATGCCCTTTTATTATAGACAATCCCAACCGTAGTAGTCCCAGTGGACAGCCCATAACGTTTCCCGTTATACGTAGCAAAAGAAGTGAAACGCTCACTAGCAGCGGTTTCTTCATCCAGCGGTTCGAAAAAATAATCCAGCTCCTTTGCCGGAAGATTCACCGGAAGCAGCAGTACATCACCGGCATCTTTCGTGGACAGCCGTACCAGAATATCCGTTGCATAATTGGACAAACCTTCAAATTCCACATTGGCTTCGGGGTATCTCTGTTTAAACTGGTCCGCGTATCCTTGAAAAGTTCCGTTCTCAATCAGATCTATTCGATTGGTCATCATGACTATGGTGCCGGACAAGTCAGACATCACCTCGTCTCCAACTGGAGGCGGAGTGGATTGCGCCTGCTTATTGTTATTGGCACAGCTACTACTCAATAACACCAAGAGAAGTAACAGTATGGTTCGCATAGTCCATTCTAATTTCAACCCCTTCAACGGACAGCCCCCTCTTATTTCGTTACTCAGGTAAGCCAATCATTTCCGGCTCCAGTAATGGCAGCGACAAAATAACATCGGTCCCTCGTCCAAGCTCACTATATACCTGGATCCCAAATGCCGCTCCATAATGAAGACGCACTCGCTGCTGTACATTTTTCATGCCTATGCCCCCGTTAATGCTTTTCTTAGGAGGACTTTCGTTCTGCAGCCCATCATTCAATTTCTCCAAAGTCTTCTCATCCATTCCGATACCGTCGTCTTTGATATGAAACAACAGCATTTGCTCTGTAATCTCACAGTGGATGCTTAAATGCATTTGCGGCTTATTATCATCTAAGCCATGATAAGCAGCATTCTCAATGATGGGCTGGAAGACCAGCTTGATAATAGAGTAATTATCTAACGCCTTCGGCACATCAATATCCAGCAAAAACCGGTTAGGATAACGATAGTTAAGCAGCTCAACATAATTACGCACATATCCAAGCTCTTGCTTCAATGTCGTATTACCGCTCAGATCACTTGTACTATACCGTAGCAGTTTGCCCAGAATAGAGATCATATCCGCAGCTTCGACATCATCATTCAGCTCAGCGGTCATTCGGATCGACTCCAGTGTGTTATAGATAAAATGAGGATTGATTTGACTCTGCAGCGCATGAAGCTCTGCTTCCTTTTTCTGTTCTTCTATGCGGTAGATATCCTGAATTAGCTGCCTGATTCGGGCTAACATACGATTGAATTGATGCCCCAGCAGACCAATTTCGTCACGCCGTTTAACTCTGAACATCACATCCAGATCGCCGCCCTGAACTTTTTTCATCAATTGAATCATTTGAGTCAGCGATTTAGTAAGGGCAACGGAAAGAATAATCGAAATAATTAACGCCAGTACAATGATACTTAATGTAGCAGCAAGTGTTGTATTACGGGTCACCTTCACATCACGCATCAGTACATCAACAGGTATAGAGATAATTACCTTCCAATTGGTTTTGGCAGAACCAGAGTATATATTTAAGCGCTCTTTTCCGTTGACTGTATCATAGAAGCTTCCAGATATTCCCCCAACTCTTTTGAACAAGTCTGAATCAGAAATATCTGTGGCCAGCAGCTTCTTGTCGCTGTCGTAGATGACCATTCCCTTCTCATCCACAATCAACGACTTCCCATGGGTGACTTTATCCAGCTCCGTAACTTGATTCTCCAAATTGCTGATATTCGCTTCAACCGCAATCAGCCCGATTGGATTTAACAAGCCATCCACGATTTTGCGAACAACGGTAAAAGCATATCGGGTGCTCTGCAGATTACTTGTATACGCCTGAGTACCGAACAATAATGCTTCTCCGCTGGAATCCTTAGTCTGCTGGCTCCAGTATTTATAGCTTTGCTCGAGATCGAGCCGTACGCCACCATCCTTCGCAGAATAATAACCATTTCCGTAAGCGTCAAAAATATAAACCGAGTTCGCGCCTCGCTTAATATTGTTAATAAACGAAATGTTGCCCTCTATCCCCCGTTGAATGGACAACAGTAGATCAAAATCACCGGGTGATAAAGTAGCACTCCCAGTTGCGCCTCCCATAATCTTTTTCTGCTCATGGTAGCGGTTTGAACGTATTAAATTAAGTTTGATATCATTCACATAGGCGGGCATAGATGAAATACGCTTCATATCTTCGATATAATCGTCTACTCCATCCATCATTTGATCGATTAACTTCTCAGAATAAGCAATAGTGTTCCCCTGAATAGATTCTGAGTAGCTCTTGAAGGTAAATACACTGATGAAGGATAACGGGAGGGTAATGATAATTAAAAAGACGAGGAGCAGCTTGCGTTCCATGCTCATGTCCCCGATAACGGACCACCAGCCAGAGATGCGTCTACCTTTCATTTGGTCCTTCTCCTTAATACTTTTTACCTAACTTGTTATTAAATTATAACAAATACCTAACAAAGTTATTATACGGTGTAGTTCTTCATTACACAACAACAAACCGCCTCTTCATGTTGAAGAAGCGGTTTTGTTAGGTAAACAATTTAGAGATTAGTGATGAATCCACTCATTTTATAGTGAATAATGACAGCTTGTCCTTCAATTGACCTGAAGCACTTTCCAGCTTGCCAGATAATGAAACGAGTTGATCACTTACATTTTGCTGTTCATTACTGAGTGAAGCTACTTCTTCGGAAGTTGCTGAAGACTGTTCTGCTACGGCGCTAACATTCCCCATAGCCTCTGACAACACACCTTGTGAATGATTCAGACTGCTAATCGCTGTTGTTACCGATTCTAAGCTTGTTATGAATTCATCCATCTGTCCTTTTACGGACAAGAAGATATCACTTGTACTCTTCACAGAGCTTACTTGTTCTTTAAACAGTGGTGCTACTTCGGATAATACAGCTTCCGTTTCGTTCATTTCCGCCATGATCTTATCCGTAATTCCAGCAACAAGGGCAATAGATTGCTTCGATTGGTCAGCAAGCTGCCGCACTTCACCCGCAACTACCATAAAGCCCTTACCAGCTTCTCCTGCACGAGCGGCTTCTATTGTCGCATTTAATGATAAAATATTCGTCTGCTGCGTGATACTCTTCATCACATCCAACACCTTAATTACGGAGAATACGGTCTCCTTCAGGTGGTTGACACGTTCGACAAGCGCACTTGTTTTTTCTCCAGTGCGGCTGGTCTGATCCAGCAGGTCCGTTAATTGCTTAGCACCTTGAGCACTAGCTTCACCAACCCCACGTGCTGCTTCATCCATCTCAGTGTTGGCATAAATCACAGTCTGCATTTGCGTAGCTATCACATCTGTAAGCTCATTACCACGTTCAGCTTCGAGCGCCAGGCTGCCTGCCCCAC
This sequence comes from Paenibacillus sp. FSL R5-0636, assembly GCF_037974255.1. Taxonomy (NCBI): domain Bacteria; kingdom Bacillati; phylum Bacillota; class Bacilli; order Caryophanales; family Paenibacillaceae; genus Paenibacillus; species Paenibacillus sp. FSL R5-0636. The sequence goes on along the minus strand of NZ_CP150232.1, from coordinate 1,786,700 downwards.
CGGCAATTTCTTCCGTAGCGGCTGCGATTTCCTTCGCAGAAATAGCTGTCTTACGTGAGGCTTCACCAAGCTCACCAGCGGTCTCCAGCACATCCCGAGCGGTTTCTGTCGTTTGCGATACAAGCTCAGTAATACGCTCCATCATCACGTTAAAGGAAGCTGACAGCTGGCCAATTTCATCCTTAGATACATATTCTGTACGTACACTAAGATCACCACCTGCACCTTGTACCATAAGATCCTTCAAGCGAGCTAGAGGACGAGCAATCATACGCACCATCCAAATCCCGATTACTATGGCTAGAAGAGCCGCGCCAGCAGCCGCAATAAAAGTAGTCAACAGAATCGGACGTGCTTCTTTCACTAGCTCATCTGTTGGGACTACCCCTGCCAACTTCCAATCCGCCCGGATCATTGGATTAAAGACAGCAAGGATTTCTTCCCCGTTTGTATCTTTTTCATCCAAACTCTTGTTATCTTTTTTACTTGCCTGAATAAAAGCAAACTCTGAAGGTTTACCATCGTCTTTTGAATCCGAAGAAGCTACTACGGTTCCATCAGGAGTGACAAGTTGAATTCGAGAGCCATCTCCCAGTTGGACACTTGCGAATGATTCCTCCAGCAATGTATTCTTCAACACAAGGATGACTATGTATCCTGTACCTGAGCCCAGGGTTTTGAGAGATCTTGCCATAGCAATATTTTTGTCTCCATCACCTTGAACAGCTGTAGAGAACCATATGTTCTTGGCCGCATCACCATCACCTTTAGAATAGTAGGATTCATAAGATGCAGTGTTGTCGACAATCTTCTTATACCATTCTTGTTCTCTAATGTTATCTAACTTAATGCCGCCACTGCCACTTGTAACAATGTCTTGATCAGGTGACTCCGGGATCAAAGAAACACTAAGAATATTAGAATCCGTTGTAATCTGACTGGACAACTTTTTACTTACTGCGCTTGTAGCTTCAAATTTCTCATAGGAAGATTGTGCAGTCACTAAAGACTTCAAATCTTCTTGCATCTGCGCATCAAAATAAAGCTGTAAAGCCAAGTTCTCGTACTGCTTCAAAGTAATATCTAACTTCTCTGAGGTCTGAATAATAGTCTGACGGTAGGCTTCCGATACGTTGTTCTTAATTGTCTTCTTGGCTTTTGAATAAGATAGCAGTCCAAGTGCCATTACCACAATTACAATTGCACACAAAAATATCAGGAATATCTTCACGCCAACAGATTCCATAGGATTAACTCTTTTGATCTGTCCCCGTAAATCTATTCCATTCTTCAAATTAAACTTAGGTGTCTTGCCTGCCCCTTCAATCTTGCTTGTTTCCTTGTTTCCTGTAATCGCCGATTTCTTATTCTTTTTATTCATGCTAAACCTTCTCTCATTATGCTTTTCACTAATACTATCTTGATCAGGATCCCCCATCTTGATCACCTACCCGCTAATATTAGAATACGCATGAAAGCGTTAACCAATATATATATCGGCGTATTAGGTCTTTTTCCTTAGCTTTACGAGACTTTTTTTACAACTTTTAACCTATGTATGTTTAATCATAATAAATAGCTTGTTGGACCTCCTCCCTTGGATATATTTGTTAATCCCTGATATATATAACTTATTGTTCGCTTTGTCAAAAAGAAAAACAGGGAGGCTCTTGGATGACCAAAAGCTTCCCTGTTTTTTATTAAAACTTCTTCTTACGCATCATATCAAAGTATGCAACTGGTTGATCTACCTTCATGCGAATAGGTTGCAGTGGATGACGGGCGGCATCAAGCGAATTGCCTTTCTCATCCCATATTTCGCCAACCGTTTGCTTGAAGAACGTATCGTTAGGTCCAAAGAATTCTACTTCCTGACCTGGCTTAAAGTGATTGCGCTGTTGAACTAGTGCCGTACCACTTTCAGCATCGTATTCAATTACAAGTCCGGCAAAATCATACGGAGCTGCTTTTTCTTCAGGCTCATAGATATGATCTTCATGATCCGGAGTATCATAGAAGAATCCTGTGTTTAGCGGACGGTTAGCCGCTTTGTTAAGCTCATCCAGCCATTCCTGCTTCAATTCATACCCTTCCGGATCTGCCATATAAGCATCAATGGCTTTACGATATGCATTTACGACAGTAGCCACATAGTGGATTGACTTCATTCGCCCTTCGATCTTGAAGCTGTCGATGCCCACTTCAATCAGTTCAGGTATACTTTCCAGCATACACAGATCCTTAGAGCCCATGGAGAAGGGATTATCTCCTTGCTGATGCAGTGGAATCTGAGTTACACCTGGAAGCAGAGGAGCTGGAGATTTCGCTTCAGCCTGCTCTTCCTCAGACACCCAAGTCCCTTCCGGACGTGCATCCTCAAACAAATCATATTTCCAGCGGCAAGACTGGCAACAGCCCCCGCGATTGGAATCACGGTCGGTGAAATGGTTGGACAATACACAACGACCCGAATATGAGGAGCACATGGCACCATGGATGAAGCTTTCGATTTCAATGTCGACATGTTTTTTAATCTCAGCAATCTCTTCCAGGCTTGTCTCACGGCCCAAAACAACACGCGGAAGCCCCTCTTCTTTCCAGAAGGACACCGCTTGCCAGTTCAATGTAGACTGCTGTGTACTCAAATGCACTTCAAGTCCAGGCACTAACCGGCGTGCTGTATCTACAATGATTGGATCAGCTACGATAATAGCAGCAATGCCAGCTTCATATAAGTTACGCAGGTATTCTTCAATTCCCGCGACATCTTCATTGTGAGCATAAATGTTTGTTGCAACAAATACCTTAGCGCCATATTTCTTGGCGAATTCAACACCTTCGCGCATTTCCTCGAAGCTGAAATTATCTGCGCCGGAACGCAAGCCGTATTGTTGTCCTCCGATATAAACAGCATCCGCACCATAGTGTACTGCGAACTTCAATTTTTCCAAATTACCAGCCGGAGCGAGGAGCTCCGGTTTGTCCAGACGGTAACGTTTGCCCTTATATTGCGGCTTTGTCATGGTTCCCATTCCTGTTCTCCCCTCCATCGCCCCACAAAGCTAAGTCACATGCTATAAATGCTGTCCTAATCTTCGTGGGGACCTATAACCTCTTTATTTTTGTCAAACTTAATATACTTGCTCTTTATAGAAAAATCCGAAGCTTAACTCCCGTTCAGGGTCCTGCACCGTTCTGATTACATCCATCCATTCCTCATCGAAGGCATAACCTTCCGGATCAGCCGCATAAAGATCTATAGCTTTACGATATGTCTTCACAACCGTCACATTATACGCTATCGATTTCAAGAGTCCCTCAATCTTAAGGCTGTGTATACCTGCAGCCATCAGAATATGCAGATCCTCCAAAATACAAATATCATCCGAGCTCATAATATGAGTGCCGTTCTCGTCTTCATAAATCGGGAATTTCTGGTCATCTCGTTCTTCCTCAATCAGAAATAGTCCGCGTTCCTTCCCGAGACTTCCTCCATCACTAGGACGGCCTTGATGTGACATATAGCTTTCAACAAGCTTCCGCTTGGAATGGTATATATTGGTCATTCCATGAACCTGCACCTGTGCCTCAATCTCCAAAAGCGGAACCATTTCCGTCATTTCATCCATATTCAGCTCACGGGCCAGCACGACACGAGAAGCCCCCTTGCGTCCCCAATAATTCGCGGTCGCATAGTTGGTGGAAGTCATTTCCGCATTCCAGTGCAGCTTCATTGCTGGCGCTTCTTTCTTCACTGTGGTTAACACAGCTGGATCCCCGAATTCAACACCATCAATGCCAAGCTCACCTAAAGCCTTCACATAGGCAGGAAGCTCATCCAGCAGACGGTTAGACATCAGCCCACCCAAGCTTGCATACACTTTGCAGCCTCGCGAATGTGCCATTTCTACGACAGTCGCTGTATCCTCCAGTGAGAAATGTCCAGCAAGCCGCATTCCAAAACGGTCATCCCCAATGAGCAGCGCATCTGCTCCGGCATCCAGCAGAGCAGCAGCTTCCTCCAAGGACGCTGCCGTCACCAGCAATTCCGGTTTGTTAGTCATGTTGTACCTCCTACTTGTACAGTTATTTCAACCGCACCACTCTTCATTTTAATAGTTTACTTCGATTCTTGCTTGCTTTTTTCGATATTGGCTAAATGTTCCTTGTAGGTCTTAGCAAACAAATGGCCCTGTGTACCATCTTTTTTGGTCACATAGAAATAATATTCAGAAGCTTCTGGTTCGAGTGCCGCCTGAATGGACTCCAGCCCCGGATTACTAATAGGTCCCGGAGGAAGTCCAATATTCTTATACGTATTATATGGATTATCAACTTCTAAATCTTTATACAAAAGTCTTTCCTTCTGCTTATTGAGTAAATATTGAACGGTAGCGTCAATCTCCAGCTTCTGTTCTTTCTTTAGGCGGTTATAAATAACCCCAGCCACAAGCGGACGTTCACTATCCACCACAACTTCCCGCTCTACCAGCGAGGCTACGGTTAACAGTTCATGCAGAGACAATCCACGCGTTTCTAGCTTTTGCTGCCAGTCGGGAATCGTATCCAGCTTCTTCTGGAACTGATCCAAAAGTGCTTCTACAACTTCCTGGGGCGTGCTATCCTTGGCCAGTTCATAGGTTTCGGGAAATAAATATCCTTCAAGACGGTGGCGAAGATTCTTATCCTGCGGGATACCCAGAATATCAATCCCCTTCAAACCTGCACCAGTATCCATAATTTCAAGAAAAGTAGCCGCATCCTGATTCCAAGCTTCAGCGAGCTTCTTAGCGATCTGCTCAGCAGTATATCCTTCGGGGATGGTAAAGACCACAGTTTCTTCCTTAACTACATCACCTGCATTTAATCTCGCAATGAGTTCATCATAGCTGTCACCCGGCTTAGCGATATAAGTACCTGCTTTGAAGCTAGAACCTTCTTTAGTCCATTTCAAATATCCCTTAAAAAAAAGACTCTTACGGATAATGCCATTCTGCTCAAGCAGATCAGCAATCTCCGCACTTCCCATGCCCTTCTCTATCGTAAATGTTACAGCAGGACCTGCAGGCTCTACCGGCTGCATCCCGTTCCAAATGTACCATGCTCCCCCACCTCCTGCTGCTGCCAGCAAAAGAATAATGATTAACACAGTACGGATTGCGGATTTCAAGTCTGGTTCCTCACTTTCCGACTATAAAGTATAAAAGTGTATTGCCTAAAATTCAATATATATTTCCTTAAATTGATGTTTATACAGGATATTGCTCGCATTTCAAGCAAAAAGAGCGCGGAATTCTCCGCCCTCTTCCGTGCCCATCATAAATGTAACGTACATGTTTAAGATTTATTCAGCGCCATCTGCTGGAAAAGTCATCTCATCGTATAGCTCAGAGATGTCTTCCCACTCTTCATCGTCCATAATGCTCTCCAATTCCGGAAGTCCGTCAGAAGAGACAACGATACGCAGGATTTCATACTCCACGTCTTTGCCAGAGCCTTTCAGCACCGCATATCCGCGATCACCGACTTCAAATTCGGCGATAATATCGTAAATGGAAGATTTGCCTTGCTCATCTTCCAGTTCTACAGTTTCTCCGTATGCTTCTTTAAGCCGTGAAGTCCACACCGCTTGATCAGCGGATATCTCAGTCATTCTCCGATCCTCCGTCCAACTCGTCGACCAGTGTGTTGAAAGTCTCTTCGACAATCGCCCACTCCTCATCATTATCGATCATGAACAATTGAAGATCGTCGCCTTCTTCCACATAACGGAACGCGTATACCTCATCGGTTTCCTCGTCCTCGGAGTCTAGCGGAACCACCATCATATACTTAGCGTCCGAGCCATCAACCTCAAACTTCATAATGACCTCGAATTCCTCTTCATTACCTTCCTCATCGGGAATATAGATAATTTCCGGTTCTTCCTCTTGGCCAATCTGTTCGTTTGTCATATCCTCGCACCCCTCACCTTTTACTGTTAGCATCCAAAAAATTTTGCAAAATCAGGGCTGCAGCCATTTTATCCACAATCCCCTTGCGTTTCTTCCGGCTGACGTCCCCTTCAATCAGCACCCGCTCTGCGGATACCGTCGTCAGACGCTCATCCCAAAGGTGTACGGGCATTTCTAACTCTTCCCGTAGCTTATCAGCGAACTCAATACAGATTTCGCCCCGGGGTCCTACTGAGCCGTTCATATTCTTCGGCAGACCAACTACAATCTCTCCAATTTCGTGCTCTGCAACAAGTTCACGAATGCGTTCGAACTCATTACCCGTACCTCGGCGCTCAATCGTTTCAAGAGCTTGTGCCGTCCAGCCAAAAACATCGCTTGTGGCTACACCGATTCTACGGTCGCCGTAATCTAAACCTAACTTTTTCTTCATTTCGGATTGTCCACCCTGTGATTGACGAGATAGAATCTAACCAGCTCTTCAATCAGCTCATCACGTTCTTTTCTCCGGACCAAACTTCTCGCATTGTTATGGCGCGGAATGTAAGCCGGATCTCCGGAAAGAAGATACCCTACGATCTGATTGATCGGATGATACTCTTTCTCCACCAGTGCATCGTATACTGCTAGCAATATTTCCTGGGGAGAAGCTTCCTTTTCGTCGCCCTTCACATTGAATTTGACCGTTTTGTCCATGGAGTCCATTTGTGACACCTTCCTTCTGCAAAATCGCCTTTTGGGACGGCTTCGCAAAGTTGCTACTGTGCAGCTCGCTTGCTTCCTTTATCATAACATATTCATGCCCCAACGAGGAAATCCTGCCCGTTATTAACGCTTTTTTTGGCATTTTCTCTACAAAAATTATGATATTTTTGGCTTTTAAGCTATTGTCAAGCACAATTCTTCATGAATAATCTAACATCCTGCTAATAAAGAGTAGCGGTACTGATATCAAACTCTCAGTACCGCTATGTTTTCTCGTAATACGTTTAGTTAGAGAAATGGTTTCGTAATTTTAACTTAGGCTAAGGAAGCTACCAATTCTTCAGCCTTTGCCAATGCTTCGTTTAGCTTAGAAGCATCTTTACCGCCGGCTTGCGCCATATCTGGACGCCCGCCACCGCCGCCGCCGCAAACCGCTGCGATTTCTTTAACGAGTTTACCAGCGTGGAAACCTTTCTTCACAAGGTCTTGCGGTACAGATACTACAAAGTTCACCTTATCATCCATCGCCGCACCTAATACAAGCACTGCATCCGGAAGCTTGGATTTCAATTCATCCGCTGTAGAACGCAAAGCATCCATATTACCTGCTTGAACAGCAACAGCCAGGAGCTGCGTACCTGCACCAACTGTCTTCACACTGCTTGTAAGTTCAGCAGCAAAAGTAGCGCTCAGCTTGGATTGCAGAGATTCATTCTCACGTGAAAGCTCACGCACCTGGTTATGCAGCGCTTCGATCCGTTTCGGAACGTCATTCAGAGAAGACTTGAGAAGGCCTGCTGATTGTTTGAGCAAATCTAGCTGGCTTTCAGTGAACTGGTAAGCGTAACGTCCGGTAACTGCCTCGATGCGGCGCACTCCGGATCCAATGCCACTTTCGCTAAGCAGCTTGAAAATTCCGATTTGCGACGTGTTGGATACATGACAACCACCGCAAAGCTCAAGACTGTAATCGCCCACTTGAACGACACGGACGATATTACCGTATTTTTCACCAAAGAGCGCCATTGCTCCCATTGCTTTAGCTTCATCAATCGGCTTGTTCTCAATCACTACATCTAGACCGCGCCAGATTTGTGCATTTACGCGATGTTCGATATCGCTCAGTTCTTCTGGAGTAATCGCTCCAAAATGGGAGAAGTCAAACCGCAAACGAGCACCTTCCACTAAAGATCCCGCTTGATTAACATGCCCGCCAAGAACTTCTTTAAGCGCTTTGTGCAATAAATGGGTAGCTGTGTGGTTCTTCACGATATCTTCACGCTCTGCACGATCCACTTCCGCGCGAACGGATTCGCCCACTTTCAATTCTCCCGCTTCCACAGTTACCAAATGTACGTGTTGGCCGTGCGGCGCTTTAAAGAGTCCTTTTACCTTAGCCGTAACTGAACTCCCAGTAAGCACACCGGTGTCACTTACTTGTCCGCCGCTCTCAGCATAGAACGGTGTTGCTTCAAGAATAACTTGGCATTCTGCGCCTTCGCCGGCGACATCTACCAATTCATCACCCACAACAATAGCCAGGATTTTCGACTCTGTTACCGAGTCATTATATCCAACAAATTCACTTTTAACCGTCAGGTCTGCTAGTGCGCCTCCCTGAATCTTCATGCTGCCGCCATCATGACGTGCAGCTCTTGCACGGTCACGTTGCTCCTGCATAGCCGCATCAAAACCTTCACGGTCTACAGTTAATCCTTGCTCCGCTGCGAAATCTTCGGTCAAGTCAAATGGGAATCCATAAGTATCATATAACTTAAATGCATCGGCTCCAGCAATATTGCTGAGACCCTCTGCTTTTGCTTTAGCACTGATCTCACCCAAAATAGCCAATCCGTCAGACAATGTTTCGTGGAAACGTTCTTCTTCAGTACGAATAATCTTTGCGATATATTCGCGGTTGTCCACAACGGATGGATAGTAGACACCCATAATTTCGCCAACGGTTTCAGTCAGCTCATACAGGAATGGACGATCCAGACCCAAGGTCTTTCCGTACCGAACAGCACGGCGAAGCAAACGGCGGATAATATAACCGCGTCCTTCATTAGAAGGAAGTACTCCATCCCCTACTGCAAAAGTAACGGTACGCACATGGTCAGCGATTACTTTAAGCGCGATATCCTGCTCAACGTTATCTTTATAAGTTACACCCGCGAGTTGTGCTGTCTTTTGAATAATAGGTTGGAACAAATCAGTGTCGAAGTTGGAATCTACATCCTGTAGAATGGATGCAAAACGCTCCAAACCAGCACCTGTATCAATGTTTTTATTCGGAAGCGGCGTATAGCTGCCATCCTTGTTATGGTTGAATTGTGAGAACACCAGGTTCCATACTTCTAACCAGCGTTCATTTTCTCCACCTGGATACATTTCCGGATCGCTCATATCACTGCCGTAAGCTTCACCGCGGTCATAAAAGATTTCCGAGCAAGGACCGCACGGGCCTTCGCCAATATCCCAGAAATTATCGTCGCCTAGCTTAATGATGCGTTCAGCAGGCAGGCCAACCTTTTCATTCCACAGCTTAAATGCCTCTTCATCCTCTGCGTACACCGTTACAGAAATACGTTCCGGGTCAAAGCCGATCCACTCTTTGCCGGTTAGGAACTCCCAAGCCCATGTGATAGCTTCTTCTTTGAAATAATCGCCGATGGAGAAGTTACCCAGCATCTCGAAAAATGTATGGTGACGGCGTGTCTTACCCACATTCTCGATATCATTGGTACGAATACATTTTTGTGAGTTAGTCAGGCGCGGATTTTCTGGAACCTCCCGGCCATCGAAGTATACTTTCAAAGGTGCCATACCCGCATTGATCCACAGAAGCGAAGGATCGTTGTGAGGAACGAGGGACGCACTTGGTTCAATCTTGTGACCTTTACTTTCAAAAAACTTAAGCCATTTGGAACGAATTTCACTTGCTTTCATAATTTACAGCTCCCGTCTCATCTTTTTACTTCGGCATTTACACCGGAAATTACAAAATACCTAAAAAATAAAAACAAAAAAACGCCCCTGAATAATTCAGGGACGATTAATATCGCGGTACCACCCTGGTTATCGCCTTGACCCCACTAATGGGACAATTGCAGACGATCGCCTTGTCGCGGCTGATAACGGGCGCCCCCGGTGAGCATTGATCTCACACTCCGAAATTAGCTTTCCACCGGCCTGTCTTCAAGGTTCTCACAGCCATTACGAAACGTTTCGTAAAGGAACCTTTTCTCTGATCAAGCCATCCTCCGGTGTACTTCATTTTCATCAACGATTTGTCCGATTTGCATTTTAACATTTCAAGTATAGCCAGTGCCCTTGCTTCTGTCAATCTGGGGATGGGCGAATGTGAAGAATAACACATGATTTTTGTAACAGTAAACTTGGCCTCAAAAAGGATATAGTGAAATCTAAGGTTAATTTGGAATATTTTGTATTCAGGAGGACTGCCGTTGATGCTTCACTCCAAGGAGTTCAATCCATCATCGATTTTTGAAGCAAAGCCTACACACTACCTTTTTATAGCGAGCCTGATTTTTATTCATATTATCTTTACTCTTGCGGTTAATCTTATCCTTTTTGAGCATGGATATTTAAGTTTTATCGCCAAAAACACAAACCACTGGATCAATGAAACGTTAGCCGCCAATCTAGTTGGGCTTCTCTTAGAAGTAATTATTTTTTTGATTCTGATAGCTAAAGTTTCGCCCCGGGATTTTGGGTTAAAAATAGAAAAATTACGAGCCGGACTGCTGGGTACCTTTCTGTTTTGGCTCGCTATAAATATAGTAGATTTGTGTATGGTACACCTGAATCACTCAGAGCTAACACTTAACAATGCTATCTTCAGCCATTCAAATTTAGTTTTCGGTGAAATTCTAGGTCAAATCTTCGGAAATGCTTTATTGGAAGAAATCTTATTTCGCGGCTTCCTGCTCGTTCAAATCTATTTATGCTTAAAAAAAATCAACAACAAGACTACACGGATGATCTCGGCAATGCTGATTTCACAATCGATCTTTGCTGCCATACATATCCCAAACCGGATTTACTCAGGATTAGTTGGAATGGAGTTTGTTTATGATTTTATCATGCTTCTAATTCTAGGAGTTATATTCGCTCTACTCTATATCTTAACCAAAAATCTATTTTTCGTGATCGGCGTTCACTCATTAATGAATATTCAGATAGTGTTTTGGAATAGCAATTTCACGTATACGGCAACTTTATTATGTGTGTTATTACTGACCTGTCTTTTGCTTTGTATAAAAAGGAAAGAGTTTCGCGCGCAGCAACATCAGGCGGAGATGGAGCTCTGATAATTAGAACTTTAATTACTCACAAAAAGAAGTTCCACCCTTTAAGCTGGAGGAACCTCTTTCATTATTATATTATTTCTATTAATTCGCACCCTCTGCAATAGCCTTATAAGCAGCTAAATCCGTATAAACTTCCTCTTTAAGCGGATTGCGTTTATGCTTGATAATTTTATAGAAATGATAACCAAACACTGCAATATTAGCAGCTAAAGATAATGCACTTACTACCCACAGAGCGGTTTCACTATGAGAGGATTGTACAGAGAACTTTGACTCGCCAACAAACGCCGGGAATGACATCGTAAACATCATCCAAATCGCCAAAGTCTGTGCACGATGCTGCAGCCATGCCCCTTTTTTGAAGAAGAACGCCGGGATGGTACAAGAAATCAACAATGCTGCACCTGCATAGAAGGAATGGTCAGAAACTGCATTATATACATAGGCAAAGTTCCAAATGTCATAAGCAATGATCCAGAACCAAAGCTGGTCAGGCCACAACATATCTTTACTCTTATCTTTACTGATCACAATTCCCATCCAACCAGAAATCGTAATAATGTTCAGAATACCTGCGATCCCGTTCATAATGTTCCAAGGACCACCTACCATCATTACGCCATCCACCATACCTTGCAAGCTGTACACTTGGAAATCACGAATAACTGCTTCAAGAATGTTAACTGCAAGGATAATAGCCGGGAACATTAATATATATTTATTTTTGTCCCATCCTTTAACATAACGGATAGCCATAAACCCTATACATCCTGCCAAAGCAGAATATACTTTTACCCAGTGAAACCATGTTCCGGTACTAGAGCCTTCGCCTGCCGTATTCGGCCAGACCGCTATGGTAAGAACAATAGGGACAACTATAAACAGAATGATTGAGAACCACTTGCTCTTCCGTGCGATTTCATTTACAAACATTAATCCTGCTAGTACTACTAACCACATTAGCGCAGAGTACCAGGGAATCGATTCGAATAAAAACATGTTTTACTCCTCCTTGTAGTTTGGTGTATATAATCTGTGTCTCAGGTCCAATATAGTACATCCCTCTTTGAACGATCAAATCGCTTAAAACGTTGATTTATCAGTGTTTTTTTAGTTTCATTTCAAGTTGAGTTTACACAACCATAGCACTAGGATTCGCCAAAGTTTCTACCTTTCTTCTGAGCAATCTATTAGAATGCATGTCTACAGAACTATATACTGCAAACCTAACTTGAATGTAAAAAAAACCTTGTCGACAAATTTCTTTGTGGACAAGGTTCCTCTTTACTATTATTTAAAAGAATCGTTCAACCAAGTGTTTCGCATATACAATACAATTCTCAAGTGTAGGGAAGTTCATGATTTCTCCAGCTAAATAGATATTGTTGTTCCCCTGCATCTGATCAACCCGTTCATAAAACCCCTCATGTAGCGCATTAGAATCCACATGAGGGAAATGCTTCCAACGCTTCATCATATACAGTCGAATGCTCTCTCCGCCCAGCTCGCGAAGTTTATTTTCTACCGTCTCTCGCATTTCCAGATCAGTCATAGCTTCATTCTCTGCTACATAAACCGTAACTAGATCCGTAGTTCCCATATCTGCCCACCGATAGTACCATGCCATCATATGCCCTTTACGTTCAGGGTACATATTCCGGGGGATATAGCCAGAAAGCTCCGGCAGCCCTTTCACTCTGTAGGCATATACCCTAAACCATTCATACGTTATACTCGCTAATAAGGTTTTGTCCTCACTGGACAGGCTAACTGTATCGCCCATTTGCTCTAAAGCTGCTGTATAAATGACCTTGTCAAAATAAAAGATGTCCTGACTCGTCTCTACTCGAACCTGTCCATCTTGTTCTTGCTCCATAAAAAGCACTTCACAAGTCAGGCGGAGATCGTTCACTTGGTCGGCCATTCGTCTTATCAGTTCAGTAACACCCTTAGGCCAGGTTATCATATGAGTAATTTCAATAAACGACAACAGATTATCATAGCTTAGAAATTTCAACACATATGCAGCGGGCACATTATGGATACTACCAAATCCAAAAGTATTAAAATAATGCATGTAGACCTGTTCAAGGACAGACAGCTTATTCTCTGCACACCACTGTGAAAATGGCTGACATAAATCTGGTGGTAAGTGAAGAAATCCCGGTTCTTGGAGAGACTCATAGCGTTTTAGAATATCCGGCAGTCGTTTGAATTCTTGTGTAAACGCCTCTATCTGCTCCATGGGAATCTGTGAAGTTTTTCTCCCATTATTATCAAAAAATCCACGTTCTAACAAGGGTCCCCTATCCATAAGATCAAAATCTCTCATTAAATCCATCGTATGTTTATAGGTAGGCAGGCCGATTAGCGTCCCCATTTCATAACTTTTTCCTTTGTACTCAATAGAATGACACTTTCCTCCTACTCTGTCCGACTTCTCCATGAGGGTAATGTGGGTATATCCTTTTTTCGCTAATTCGTAAGCAGCTGTAACCCCAGAAATCCCTGCACCGATGATCCCAATTCGGTCTTTATTCTTCGTGTTTGTCATCATCCGTTATCTCCTTGTAAATAACCATAATGGCAAAGTTTCTCGTTGTCCCGTATAGGCAAGTGCGACATCCGATGGTATTTTACCTTGATTAGGCCCATCTGTAATTTGCCTGCTGAAGTTGTAGGTTCTCAAGTATTCATGTAAGCGCTTTTCTAAAATTTCAAAAGAATCTATCGTATCATCTACCCAAGCCTGCTGGTAGAATTCTTTGGTCAACACCGCCGCAAATTGCTGCAAGGGCTGAAATATCTCTGTTTGGTCTACCGTTATAGCTACTTGATTAATATTGTTCTTATGTAAAAATTCACTATATTTATGTTTTCCTCTGTCCCAGTTCGTAATGAATTCACGGCTTTTGTTCGTAACCAGATTATCGATATGAAAATCTAATGTCTTCATCAATGGGAGAACTTTCAGATGCATAAAATCTATAAAATGAATGGTAGACTTACGATTGTATAGCTTAACTAGACCTAGTCTGGAGTAGGCATCATAAATTACATATTGATATACCTTTCCGACCCTCGGGAAAACTCCCAAATAGCTGATACTCTGCTGACACATATACCCGGGATGAGCATTTATCGGATTCTTCATCTTATAATCTAGTGTTCTCCGTTTCTCTTTAAATCCTTTAGTGAGAGTGGATTGTGCGCCATCCCTCTTCTTTGCTTTGATTTGATTGGCGTAAGCTTCACGCTCTATTCGTTTATTTAGTCCGTTTCGACGTAGTACATTATAAATACCCGATTCCCCTATTTGCATACCTTCATCTTGCAGTTCATAAAAGATGCGTCTAGGCCCATCCTCAGGAAATCTGGCGACGTACTGCAAAATCAATCTTTCCGTTTTCTTATCTACTTTATTAGGCATTACCGGCTTTTTTTTCTTCTCCCCAAGTCCATCCATTCCATGTTGTTGATAAGCTTTAGACCACTTATAATAGATCGTCCGGGAAATGCCAAACTCCTTACAGGTTTCGCTCACATTCTTGCTGATGGCCCCTTGCATGAGGATATGATATTTGCTGTTTGCATTCACCTATTTGCACCCCTCCTATCTTTATTTTATACATAGTTAACGTTTAATTCATTACTATTCTAAAAAAAATGGGAGAACGCTCAAAGCGTCTCACCATTCCGAACAAAATGCGTTATGTATTTCCCTGCGGAAATCTCCAAGCAATTTAGTCGTTGGCCATATGCGCAGCCACCATCTATGCCAATTTTATCTCCAAGTGGACTAAACCAAATTTCTTCTGAATCATGCAGATCCATCGTCGAAGTATGACCGAAAACAACCGTTTTGTTAGTGCTAACTACCGGATTCTTATAAAAGGGTTCTCTAATCCAGATAAAATCATAAGGGTCCTGGTGCTTCCAATCCTCTATTAATGGATTAATGCCCGCATGAACAAAAATATGTTCTTCCGTCTCATGATAAAGCGGCAATGTGCTTAGAAAGTCTATATGATGTCTATAGTCCCGCCTAATTTTTTCTTTTAGCTGCATATAATCCTTCCAGCCAAAATCCTCCTGCAAACCTTCGGAGCCCGCCTCACAATAACTCATCAGCGTATGAAATCCGCCATTAGTAAGCCAATGGGTATCCAATTTATCATCTTCGCCGGTGAGCGCATCGCAAGCCATTTTATCGTGATTTCCTTTGAGAACTATAGCTCCACATTCTTGCTGCAGAGTCATCACTTGCTCCACAATTCCTTTACTGTCCAGCCCTCTATCCACATAATCTCCCATCAAGATAAGCTTATCCTCCGCTGGGCGATAATTCACTTTTGATAACAGTGCATTGAATTCTACATAACTTCCGTGAATGTCACTAATTGCTAATATTCTGATGATAATCGCTCCTTGCTCTAAGATGCAAAAAAAGATGTTCCCGCGGGTGTGCAGGAATATCTTTTGATGTTGGGCTTTTTATACTGATTCTATAACTAATGACTCTTCATCCGACTGTGGAAAAAAATGACGGCTTCTGACCTCATGCACCGCTTCTTGAAAACGATCGCACAAAAAGATCAGCTGGTCGATCTCTTCCTTACCGACCTTTTGCGTGATTTCACTCAAAATACCGGAATAGGATGCCATCTGCCTGCTATAAATCTGCTCTCCAAGCTCACTCAGACAGATATATACGACCCGACGATCTGTATCGGATGTTGTACGTACTACGTAACCTTTTTCCTCCAAAGTATTTGCCATTTGCGTGGCAGTAGGTCTACTTATCTGGAGCAGGTCACTTAATTTAGAAATCATAACTCCCCGGTGCTGTTTGTCGCCTTCAGTGGCTTTCTTTTGCTTCATTACAGTGTGAATGACGTACATCATAACAAACTCTCTATACGATACTACATCAATCGAGTAGGGGCGAGCAGTCAGACGCTTTATATTTTCAAGGGCTATGATAAGCTTCTGCTCTTGATTGTCATGGGTATCCATAGGGCACCTCCAATATACCTCAATCTAATTAGATTACTTACCTATTCCAAAAAAATCAAGTCAAATTGGAATTCTCTTTAAATTAAAATTTAATAATTAACCTGTTGTGCTAATTGATGAATTTGTGTATTATACATAAATGATAGTTTGGCTACCTAATTATTACGACATGAATTCCCAAACTACAATATATAGAAGTTAAAGGAGAGGAACTGCTCTGGAGCATCTCACTCAGAAAAAGAAAGTTACAATTATGATTGCTTTAATGGCGGCTATGTTTTTCGCAGCAATCAACCAGACGATTGTGGGTACAGCAATGCCCCGAATTATTGCGATGCTTGGAGGCATTGAACATTATACCTGGGTAATTACCATCTATATGCTCACCTCAACCATTGCTACCGTACTTGTCGGTAAGTTATCCGATATTTACGGAAGAAAGCCCTTCCTGTTATCAGGGATTGTCATTTTTATTATAGGTGCTTTCCTATCCGGATTGTCGACCAACATTTTTCAAATGATCACTTATCGCGGGATACAAGGTCTAGGCGGCGGGATTCTAATGTCGGCTACCGTAACCGCTGTAGGTGATTTGTTCGCTCCAAGAGAGAGAGCCAAGTGGACTGGAATTATGATGGCGATATTTGGTTTCTCCAGCGTAATTGGTCCTACCCTTGGCGGATTCATGGTAGATCACATGGCTTGGAAATGGATCTTCTGGATCTTCTTACCTTTCGGTATCGTGGCCTTCTTTATGATTTTGAAAATGTTCCCTAAAACAACGCGTTCTACATCTGAGTCCATTGACTATTTAGGCTCCATTTTCCTTTCCCTGACCATCGTTGCGCTCTTGCTCGGCTTTTCATGGGCAGGAACAAAATATGACTGGGGTTCTCCGGAGATTCTCGGCTTGTTTGGTGCTTCCATTCTGGGTCTGATTATCCTGATTCTGATTGAGCGTAAAGCTAAGAGCCCCGTATTGCCATTATCCTTATTTAAAAACTCCATCGTATCCATCTCAATGATTGTCGGTTTCCTGATGAATGCCGGTATGATGGGCGCAATGATCTACCTGCCCTTCTTTGTGCAAGGGGTAGAGGGCGTCTCCCCAACTAAATCTGGTTTTATCAATATGCCAATGTCACTTACTATGATTGTACTAAGTACTTTAGTGGGAAGATGGATCTCCAAAACAGGAAAATATAAACGTTATGCTCTAATGGGGATGCCATTCATGGTTGTAGCCATGATATTAATGGCCTTTATGAGTAACATTGCTACGGCTGTAGTCAGCATGATTATCTTCGGGGTTGGGTTAGGACTATCGATGCCCGTATTTACACTAACCGTACAAAATGCTGTTGCTCCTTCAATGCTAGGTGTTGCTACTGCTACAAATACTTTATTCCGTAATTTAGGTGGAACCATAGGTATTGCCATCATGGGTACCATTATGAACTCCTCATTAACGAAAAAATTAGAGGCAGCGGTATCTTCAGGCAAAGGTCCGGATTTATCCAAACTCGATCCTGAATCCGCTAAACAGCTTTCTGCCTTTATGAATCCTCAAATGTTGCTAGATCAACCTAAACTAAAGGAATTGCATGCAACATTGCCAGAGCAAATCCAGCCGCTCTTCAATCAATTGATTGAGATGCTGCGGAACGCACTGAGCGATTCCCTGACAGTTGTGTTCTTAAGTGGTACGGCGCTGTTAGTTATCGCAGCACTGCTCGTTCTGTTCCTTAAAGAGATTCCATTACGTAGTGGAGAGAAAAAAATGGAGGCACACGCAGAGGATAAAACCGGGAGTAAAAAACTCGAAAAATCTGTGCCTGCTGCACATTAATCACAAATAACCTTACATTAGAGATGTCCGTAAACAGCTTAGGCTGTGCGGCATCTCTTTTTGATAAGAAGGGCTAGGATTCGTTTGATTGATCATTCAATTCTTCGAAGTAAACGTAAACTCCGTTTAACAGCTCCATTAACGTATCCGTCTGTTCTTTGCCCATGTAATCAATCATACCTTTAAAGGTATTCCGGGATTTCGTTACGGCCATCTCAGCCAGATGCTCCCCTTTTTCCGTAAGCGTGATCTCACTAACTCGGCGATCCTGTGCATCGGAAGTACGCACCACATATCCTTGTGCAATCAGACTATTGAGCATTTGGGTAACCGTAGGAGAGGTGACTTTCAAAAACTTGCTAATCTCCGAAACCGTCTGTCCCTTCTTCCCTTCCCGTTCTTTACCAAGCTTTAAAGAAACCAACATCCGGACCTCACTTGGCTTCAAGCCCCAAATCGTAGTTTTACGCCAGTTCATTCTAGCAAATTGTTGGAAAGCCTCCATTAATCCATCCACATTCTGATATTTCTCTTCGTTCATCAGTACACCCCATAAAATCATTTAACACTAAGTATAGCCTAATATGACTTAAAAAAGAATTGATAGATGTCAGATTACCCATTTTCAAAAAATAACTAATGGGATGTATAATATAATAATCATCCTAAATTGAAAGTGGGTATTAATTTGACCTTTTCTTACTCTACCTATGACGCTCTAGGACTTGCTTCACTTGTCAAAGCACGTGAAATTTCACCTCGTGAGCTGGTCGAAGCCGCCTTTGCTCGGTTAGATGAGGTCAATCCAGTCATAAATGCGGTGGTGCGCACCCGCCGGGAAGCTGCTCTTAGAGAAGCCGACGAGATGCCTGTTCAGGATAACACTCGGCCGTTTGCTGGCGTTCCGTTTCTATTAAAGGATATTTCCCAATCTATCGCTGGCGAGCCCATCACTTGTGGGGCTATGCTGATGAAGAACAATGTCGCGCGGTGGGATTCAAATTATGTTGCACGGATTAGGAAAGCCGGCTTCATTCCACTTGGCCATACGAACACACCAGAGTTCGGCTTAAAAAACATTACAGAGAATGTCCTCCATGGACCTGCTCGTAATCCTTGGAATCTCGAATATTCTCCTGGAGGTTCGAGTGGCGGAGCCGCGGCAGCTGTTGCTTCTGGTATCGTTCCAGTAGCAGGAGCCAGTGATGGTGGTGGGTCCATCCGTATTCCCGCCTCATTCACAGGCTTATTCGGACTTAAACCCACGCGCGGGCGCACACCAGTAGGACCCGGAGTCGGCCGTCAATGGCAAGGGGCTTCTATTGATTTTGCCTTAACCCGGTCCGTTCGCGATAGCGCTGCTATGTTAGATCTGCTGCAGGTTGTGCAGCCAGAAGCCGCCTTCCAGACTCCGTTATATCCGGGCGTATATCTGGATGATCTGTTTAAGCCTACGCAACGTAAACTACGAATTGGATTTACGACTGCTTCCCCAGTAGGTACGCCTGTCTCTGAAGAGGCCGTAAATGCTGTTCTCAAAACCGTGAAATGGCTCGAAGCTGAAGGACATGCGGTTGAAGAAACAGAAAGTCCTGTGAATGGCACAAGACTGATGGAGAACTACTATACGATGAATGCCGGAGAGGTAGCAGCCATGTTCGTCTCCCTGGAGAGAAATATGGGACGTTCCATAACTGCTGACGATGTCGATATCATTACGTGGGTTCTTGGTGAGACCGGAAAAAATGTTTCAGCGGCCGAATTCGTACATAGTCTGGATGAATGGGACGTTGCAGCCGCCCAAATGGCGGAACTGTTTAATCATTACGACTTATATATAACACCTACGAATGCAAACTCCGCTCCCAAAATTGGTGAATTAACGCATAAACCTGCAGAGATAGCAAAGCTGCTGCACGTAAACGAATTGCCAAAAGAAGAACAGAGCCGCTTAATTTACGAGATGTTTGAGCCAAGCCTAACCTATACACCGTTCACCCAGCTCGCAAATCTGACAGGCCAGCCAGCAATGAGTGTGCCCGTCCATAAGTCAGCAACTGGCCTGCCGCTAGGCGTTCAAGTCATGGCGAACAAAGGCCGTGAAGATTTGCTGCTTCAGCTTGCTGCCCAGCTTGAACAATCCGCTCTTTGGGTCGGCATGAATGGGAATCCGCTGTTGACCTGATCAATTAAGGGTGATGTTCACGTAGCTCAAGCTCCCCTTACTCTTTCCCGCAAATGCCATAGAAGAAAATATGGATGGCT
Source organism: Paenibacillus sp. FSL R5-0636 (assembly GCF_037974255.1). Classification (NCBI taxonomy): domain Bacteria; kingdom Bacillati; phylum Bacillota; class Bacilli; order Caryophanales; family Paenibacillaceae; genus Paenibacillus; species Paenibacillus sp. FSL R5-0636. Next base: position 1,766,577 of record NZ_CP150232.1, on the reverse strand, counting down.
TCCTCGATGAAGGCATCCATATCTTCCTGTTTGCTAGCTTCGTCTAGAAGTTCACCCGCATTACGCATATACATCCCCATTAGTGAAAGTATCCCTTTGGTGGATACTTTATTTGAGATTTCTCCCCGGGCTTTCCCATCCTCAACCATCTTCACCAGCACCGGCAAAATGTCATTCGCATATCGTTCCTCAATATAACGGAACATTTCTTGATCCTCAACCATAAGCTCCTTCACAGTCGCGGGAGATAAACCGCTGTAAGTTTGCCTTTCCATGGTTAGAATGTAACCAATAATCTCCTTTAGAGAATGCTCTTGATAAATGTAATCTTCAAACTCCTGAATTTCCTTCTGAACAAAGTCCTTAAAAGACTCACTAAGCAGCGCTTCCTTACTGCCAAAATAATTATAAATCGTCACCTGAGAGACTCCTGCTTCTTTCGCAATATCTGCGATCCGTAGACGTTTGGGTTCCCAGCTCTTGAGCATCTCCATAGTAGTTTTCATAATTTTGAATTTAATCTGTGCTGCTCTCTTCTCAAATCCATTCATAGCTTCCACCCTAACTTCGTTATTAAGTATGCGTATTTAAATTTAATGAAATATTCCATTTCAATTATTTCATAATTATATTGACTTCATTAACCACTAGGAATAATATAACATATGAAATATTCAATTCATATTAGTTCATTATTTTGCGGCGGGGGTGGCGGCATGCTGGTTGTAGAAGGCTTAACTAAACGATTTTCGAATGGCAAAGGAATCGAAGATGTAACATTTACCGTAAACAAAGGCGAGGTTTTTGGATTTCTGGGTCCTAACGGCGCGGGTAAATCGACAACTATACGGCATATCATGGGTTTTATGAAACCAGATCAAGGGCATGCGAGTATCCATGGGCTTGATGTATGGAAGGCACAAGGGACAGTCCAGAAGCATATTGGCTACTTACCCGGTGAAATTAACTTTTTTGATGGGATGACGGGCCTTTCTTTCCTTAAATTCATGTCAGCCATGCAGGGAATCAAAAATACTACCAAACGCGAGCAGCTGATTGAACGCTTGCAATTTGATGCCACAACTCCGATCCGAAAAATGTCAAAGGGAATGAAGCAAAAGGTCGGAATCGTCGCTGCTTTTATGCACAGTCCTGAAGTTATTATTCTGGATGAACCTACCTCGGGTCTCGACCCGCTCATGCAAAAGGTATTTATTGATCTGGTACTGGAGGAAAAATCAGCCGGAACTACCTTTCTCATGTCCTCACACAGCTTTCAGGAAATTGAACGCACCTGTGACCGCGCCGCAATTATTAAAGACGGACGGATTATCACCGTAAAAAATATTCATGAACTACAATCGATGCAACGGAAGCTGTTTGAGGTCATTTTTGCGAATAGTGAAGATGCAGTGGATTTTGCCGCCTCCGGCCTACAAGTGGAAGCTCATGAGGGAAATAGGGTCCGCATAGCTGTGCAAGGCAATTATGATCGATTCATCCGGGAAACTGGAAAATACAATATCCGCAGCATCGACGTATTCACGCAGAATCTAGAGGACATCTTCATGGACTATTATGACCGTGAGGGGGCAGTGCAATGAATCTTCCGCTCTATAAGGAAATGATGCGAGTGAACCTGAAAGGAATATTGAATTACGCCTTTGGTTCTGCCTTCTATATTCTGTTTATGATCTGGCTTTATCCAGGGATTGCGGGGAGTACACAAGCAATTGATGACCTTATTAAGGCGATGCCAGAGGGTGTGGGTAAAGCCTTTGGGTTAAATAGCGGATTTACCAGTGCTGAAGCTTTTATCTCCGGAGAATATTATGGACTTATACTAGTTCTGATTCTTTCCATAGTTTGTGTGCAAATGTCAACGCAGCTTATGGCTCGACTCGTGGATCGCGGTTCCATGGCTTATCTGCTCATAGCCCCAACTACACGGAGAAAAGTCGCCACCACGCAGGCACTTGTACTCACTACAGCATTGCTCTTAATTATGGGTGTAACCACCCTCGCCGGATTATTAGGTAAAGCATGGTTTCTTGGCAGTGAATATGACTTTAACAGCGGTCGCTTCGCTCAGCTGAATACCGTGGCCTTTTTATTATTTTTTGCGGTAGGCGGCCTTACCTTTCTCGTGTCCTCTGTATGTAATGACGAGAAAAAAGCCCTCGGAATTTCCGGCGCCATCGCCTTCGGATTTTTCACTCTGGATCTACTCGGTAAAATAAGCGACAAACTGGAAGGGCTGCGTTTCCTAACCTTATTCTCCTTTTATCAACCCGGGGAAATCGTTCAGGGCAACGTGGAGATTATTCAGGTCTCCAGTTGGCTGCTGTTGATCGGAGTGCTCACCTTTTCCTTGGGAGTAGAGCTGTTCAGAAGACGGGATCTTCCATTATAAGAGTACCTCACTTGATCAACTCGCTTTTACGCGTTCCCGAAGCAACTATCGGACACAGTTGACCTTAAATGCAACTTTATCACAAATTTGCGTACCTAACGGACCCTAAAGTCGTTATTGGCTTGAAGATCAGCAAAAATGAACCTTTTCTAAAGGAATAGCTGCACTGGGGTCCGCAACCTTGCTCAAATGACTAAAAAATTGCAAATAGCGTCAGCTGAGTCCTTAAGCCTCAGGAGGGTTACAACTATGACTCTTATAAAAAACAACAGAGCAGTGTTTCTCCACCTCTGGGAGAATCATTGCTCTGTTGTTTTATGCGACAAATCCCTTTTTATTTCGTATCCGGTCTAGGTACACCAAAGTTTGGCGTTCCATCTTCATTCCACTGGATTACTTGCACACGTGCGTGACGATTCGGATCGTAAAGCGGATCTCCGACAATTTCCTTATAGCTTCTAGCATGGAAAACAAGGATATCCTGTGTGCCATCCTCAGAGACAGTGAAGCTATTATGTCCCGGACCATATTGGCCGTTTTCCTCAGAAGTCGTAAACACAGGTTCAGGTGTCTTGACCCATGATTTTGGATCCATTAAATCACTATTCTCATCAGCAGTCAATAATCCCATACAATAGTTGTGATCTGTTGCACTAGCTGAGAATGTCATGAAAATACGTCCATTACGCTTAAGGATTGCCGCGCCTTCGTTCACTAAAAATCCGATTTTTTCCCAATCGTATTCAGGAGTAGTGATGCACACCTGCTCACCTTTTAGTGTCCAAGGGTTCTCCATTTCGGAAATATAAATATTTGAATTGCCAGGGATAGCAGGATCTTTTTGTGCCCAAACGTAATATCTAACTCCTTTATGCTCAAAAGTTGTTGCATCCAAGGCAAAAGATTCCCATTTTGTTTTTATTTGACCCTTTTCCACCCATTCACCTTCTAAAGGATTTGCGGATGGGTTTTCTAACGCAAACATGCGATGATCAAATAAACCGTCTTTCGTATCAGAGGTATGTGCAGCTGCATAATATACGTACCATTTTCCATCAATATAATGAATCTCTGGCGCCCAAATATTAGCACTCATCAAACCCGTTTCATGCTTAACCCAAATGGTCTTTCCTTCAGCCTCAGCCAATCCTTGAATGGATTCAGAACGGCGAAGCTCAATTCTATCGAACTCTGGAACTGAAGCTATGAAATAGTAGTAACCATCAGTATGTTTATAGATCCAAGGATCTGCTCGTTGCTCAACTAGTGGATTTTTTACATTAAATTCTCTCACAATGACAACTCCTATATTTATCTCTTTTTTTATATTTGTAGGTCACCAAAACACACCCTTCCTTATAAGAAGTCAAGGTGTATTTAAGTTTAAGTTCATTCGATCTAACCTTTGATACCCGAATTCAGGTTGATGGATTGAACGAAGTATTTTTGTGCAAAAACGAATAGCAGCAATGTTGGAATAATCGCCATGATTGCCGAGCCCATTAATTGTCCGATCATACGATAGTTTCCGTAGATGTCTTGCAATAAGAGCAAACCAGCGGTAATTGGCATTTTGTCTACGTCTGTGTACACGATAACCGGCCAGAGGAAGTCATTCCAAGATCCAGTAAAGGAGAACAATCCGCAAACAATTAGTATTGGTTTAACTAACGGCAATATAATTTGCGCGAAAATTCTAAAGTCACTTGCACCATCAACTTTAGCCGATTCATCTAATTCTTTTGGGATACCGTTCATAAACTGTCTGACCAAGAAGATATTACCCATACCCGCAAGACCAGGGATAATCATAGCCCAGGAAGTGTTCACCCAACCAAAGGAGTCAATGATTTTATACGAAGGAATCAAGTTAACAACACCCGGGAAGAAGGAGATCCCCAGCAAAGTAAAGAACAATGTGTCTCTTCCTTTAAACTTAATACGGGTGTAACCAAAACCTGTAATCGAAATAACAATAACAACCAGAATGGTGTGAGATGTAGCAATAAACAATGAGTTACCTAACCAACGTAGAATTGGAGCTGTAGAAGTATTGTTTAGGATCGTAACGTAGTTCTCAAAGACCCACTCTTTAGGAAATAGTCTAAAGCCCGAGGATACTACTTCCGTTTGTGATCTAAATGAGGTGGAAATCCCGAATATAACAGGAATGATCCAAATCACACATAGGATACCTAGAAATATATAGGATATATATTTTGAAATACTTACACTGGAGGAGCCTTTTATTTTGCCTGTTGTATTTACAACTGGATTTACTGCCTGGTTTGACATTTTAGTACACCTACCTTTTCCATTTCCTTGTTAGTCAATTAGTTTCTGCGAACCCTATGAAGCATTTCGGTTCATTACATAATATTGCAGTGCTGAGATCACCAAAATAACTAATCCCAGTAAAACTGCCATAGCTGATGCCATCCCGGCGATGGATTCACCGTTACCGAAAGCTAATTGACGAATATACATCATTAGAACGTGTGTACTTTGTCGAGGTCCACCATCGGTCATCATTAACGGTTGGCCGAATACATTAAAGGCACCCGCAGTTGTCATAACAAAGGTATAAATTAATGGAAAACGAATAGATGGCAAGGTAATACTGGTGAATCTTTTAATTGAACCCGCACCATCGAGCTCCGCTGATTCATATAACTCTTGAGCCACGCCACTTAAGGAAGCACGATAGATAATCATGTTGCCCCCAATACCACCCCATAAAGTAATTACAATGATAATAATCCACGCATAGGGTTGATTTGCAGGCCAAGCAATTTGTGATCCAAACAGATTACCAGTGATCCCTAGTTGCTTATTAAAGATCAACAGCCAAATCAGTGCTGCCGCAGAAATTGAAATCAAGCCAGGAATATAAAGAATAGATTGAATTAAGCTCTTCATTTTAACTTTTTTATGCTCCAACGCCACCGCGACCATTAATGGAATAATAATCAGCAACGGAACAGACAGAGCAACGAAAATCAATGTGTTTTTTAGGCCTCTGAAAAATTGAGTATGAAAGGTTGATCCGCCGTCAAAAAGAATAGCTTTATAGTTATCAAAGCCTACCCATACCGGATCACTCATTAAATTCCATTTTGTAAATGAAGCATAAATCCCATAAATCGTTGGCAATAAAATGAAGACAGCAAACAAAATGACATGCGGACCTACAAAGAAAGCAGGTGCCCAATTGATTTTCTTTTTCATAGGAATTCATTTCTCCTTTTGCACAAAGTAATGCACCATAACATGGCACATTACTTCGTACAATCTATTCTATTTTGCTTTATTTTGCTGCACTGCTGCTTTCCGCAATTTTATCTTCAACAAATTTTTGCATCGTTGCCAAAGTCTCATCAATATCAACGTTGCCACGCACGATATCCGCACAGTAAGTATCTACAGCTTCCGCAATGTATGGGTAGTATTCATATGTGTAAATGTAAAGGGATTCGATTTCTTTTTCATCAGATGTAAAGAAGGATTGCATAAAGTCTTTGTACTCAGGGCTTTGGTTAACTACGTTACTTGCTACGTTTTGTCCAGCTTTTGCCCATTCCATCGAATTCGTACGAACATATTCCAAGAAGTTAGCAATACCTACTTCTTTTTCGTCTGTTCTCTTATCATTTTTCAACATAGCGAACAAGTGAGAAGAAGATCTGTTGGTGAATTTGTCAGGAGTAGGAGAATAAACATTGGTCACGCCAAAGTTCAAACCTTCAACCCCAGCATGTGCTGTAGAACTCCAAGTTCCGTCTGTCGAGAAAAGTACATTTTGAGATTGGAACATCAAGTAACCGTCTTCACCAAATGGAGTCATAAGGCCAGCATCGGCGATTTTCTTAACATTTTCAAACGCTTGTTTAAAGACAGGGGTGTTAACAGCCGGTTTTCCATCAACTTGGATATCGCCGCCCAAATCTTGAATTTGAGCCAAGATAACCCAGCCCAGCAAAGCATCATTAACTACGTAATCGCCTTCATCCAATTTACCTTGTAAGGAAAGCATTTCATCAATAGTAACAACGTTATCATCCAAGAAAGATTCAGCATTATACTTTTTCAGCAAATCTTTATTGTAATACATTACGTTACTATGAATATCAAGAGGAACTGTGTATTGAGTTCCATCGATATTACCAGTGTTCCAAGCTTGTGGTAAGTAATTTTCAGCTTTCAGTTCAGGTTGTGCTGGCAATACGGTATCTTGCATGGATTCCAGTACACCTTGTTTAACAAATCCAGGAACACGGTCAGCATGGATAATTGCTAAATCAGGAACACCTTTGCTAGATGCCAAAACTGTAGAAATCTTTGTGTACATATCAGCCGTAATAACATGTTTTACTTTAATTTCGGGATTCGTTGCATTGTAGTTTTTAACAATTTGATCCATATAAGCACCGTCATCACCGGTCAGCGGTGTCCAGAACGTAATCGTCTTACTATCATCTTTACCACCGCATCCTGCCAAAACTGTCGATAATGTTAGAACCGTTGCTAATAAAACTCCAAATTTCTTTTTCATTACTCTCTCCCCCTGCAGCTGTAATGTTAAGATAACCATTCATGTTCACTTTCTTTGAAAACGATTAACTTGAGATTAGTATACATTCATTGTGAAAGCGTAGTCAATAACATTTAAATAAACTTAACAGAATTTTTTTTCGTTTAATTAACCTTTTGATTCATCTCTCGGAGATGAAAGCGATATTATATTTACTTCGGTTACCTTTCATGTTACTTTATATATAGATTAATAAACTTTACAGTATATGAAATAACTTTGAAAGAAGTGGGTAAAATGCAGTTGGAAATCGACAAATCCTCTCTTGTTGTTTACGAAGCTTTAGCGAGTGAAGTACGCATCAAAATTATTCAGTTGCTCTCCAAAAATAAGATGAACATCAAAGATTTGGCAGAAGAACTTAAAATAAGCAGTCCTATCGTTACCAAACACATTAAAAAACTAGAAGATGCAGGGCTCATAAAAACGGAAAAGGTGCCTGGTAAATCAGGAATGCAAAAAATTTCAATTCTTAGGGTGGATCATATTGAGATTAACTTCCCGAAGAAAATCTTTCACTCTTTTGCCTCCTACGAGACATCAGTGCCGATTGGTCATTATACCGATTATGATCTGAAACCTACTTGCGGACTTGCTACGGATAAGGAGTTTATCGGCAGAGTAGACGAACCTAAGTATTTCATGGATTCTAAAAGAGTGGACGCAGAGATTCTCTGGTTCACTCAAGGTTATGTGCAATATAATATCGCTAATTTCCTAAAAAAAGAGGAAACCCTACAGCAATTTGAGATTAGCTTAGAGCTTTCTTCCGAATTCCCCTTTGCTAATGACGTATGGCCTTCAGACATCACCTTTTCTTTGAATGGCTTGGAATTAGGGACTTGGACGAGCCCCGGGGATTTCGCTGATGCTAGAGGTAAATTCACACCGGAATGGTGGCCACACAATATCAATCAATACGGATTGCTAAAAACGATTAGAATTACAAACCACAATGGAACTTACATTGACGGTGACCCGCTGTCTCAGGTTTCGATTGAGGATTTAGATACGACTTGTGACCGTTGGACCTTTCGGATCGAAGTGAAGGAAGATGCAAAGCATGTAGGAGGAGCAACGATTTTCGGGAAAAAATTCGGAAACCATGATCAAGATATCATTTTCAAATTGTACTATCTGTAAATTTTTCTTTTATGTTCTAAGCAAAACTGGTTCTTTTTGCGGGGGTGAACAACTAATTAGCTATTCTTCCTTAGCTCCCCCCCACCCGTTATGCCCTACCCCCTCTCTTTATCCATGCTGATATATCCCGCCTAGTCATCCATTCACCAAATTTCACTCTTATCCACTTCAGCATTAATCACCAGTAGTTAAATCATTTTCCTCTATTTTGAATTTATAATTTATAAAAATATAAAAAGATTCACGGATTTATAAATTTCTATTTGACTATTTGCTGATATCATGCTTAAAATGAGAGCATTATAAAACGTTTTCCTTGTTATGGTTTAGTAATACATAAATTAAAACCATTTTCATATACGAAAGCGTTTTTTTAGTAGCTATTTATGTAAGCGTTTTACATTTTTTTCAGTAAAAAAGGGAGGAATTGGAAAAATACGCGTGTACAAGCTCTACATCACTAGAATCGGAGGATCATACATTTGAGAAAAACTACTGGTAAACTAACCGCTTCCCTGCTTGCACTCACTCTATTAGTGCCTGCTCCATTAATTTCTGCAGCTTCTGCAAGCGATTCCAAATCAGTCGCATTATCCACTCAGCAACAAATCGCCGATTATTCCGGCCACTGGGCACAGAAGGATTTTCAATCTTGGGTAGATAAGGGCTTGATTCTGGGTTACGGAAACGGAATATATAAGCCAAATCAAGAAATCAACCGTGCAGAGTGGGTTACTCTGGTTAATCGGGTCTTTAATTTGCAGGAAAAAGCCGAAATTGGCTTCACGGATGTTTCCACGACAGGTGCTTACTACAGCGATATCCAAAAAGCAACCGCTGCAGGATATGTGACAGGATACAGCGATGGCACCTTCCGACCCGCACAGCAAGTAAGTCGTCAAGAAGCTGCAGTAATGTTATACAGACTGTTCCAACTCAACTCATCTGTTGGCACTTCTGCACCAAAAGATGCTGCTGATTTGCCAGAATGGAGCCAAGAAGCAGTATTGTCTTTACTTGGTGAAGGTTATCTGCAAGGCTACACTGACGGCAGCTTTAAAGGAACTCAGGCTGTAACAAGAGCGGAAGCACTGCGCATGATTGAGAAGCTGGGCGGAGAAATCACACCTAAGAGCGGAAGCTATTCGGGGATTAACACTCGGAATATGGTTATCAGCAGCCCAGGCGTAGAGTTGAAAAACTCCACAATCTCAGGGAATCTCTACCTTACCGAAGGTATTGCTGAGGGCGATATCACACTGAATAATGTCACTGTTAAGGGAAAAGTATTCGTTGCCGGTGGCGGTGAGAACAGTGTCGTACTAAGCGACTCCAATGCTGCTGAAATGGTAGTAGATAAGCATAACGGCAAGCTGCGCGTCGTTACTAGAGGCACAAGTGCTGTACCAAACGTACGCGTACATTCCGGTGCAATACTAGAGGAAGATGCATTAACGGGGGCAGGTTTCAGCCGGGTTATTGTTGAGAATACGCTGCCTAAGGATTCCATCCTCAAGCTGAAAGGAAGCTTTGATTCCGTTGAGCTTCAAGCGTTGGGAGAGCCTACACTACATCTGACAGCAGGCAGTATTGCTGAAGTTACACTGAAGCAAAAAGCCAAGCTGCGTGTAGAGGCAGGTACGGAAATCAAGAATCTAATCCTTGGTTTCAACGATATCCTAACCATCCAAGGCACGGGTAAGGTTATCTTTGATAGCAAGTACAGTCAGCTAATCCATTTTGAAACACCAACTCCAACGGCTACGGCAACCACTGGTACTGGTGGATCTAACGGCGGTTCTGTTGCTACATCAGCTCCGGAAGTTACAGCTACTCCGGCTCCAACTGCTACACCAGATCCAACGGCTACACCAAATCCAACAGCTACACCAAATCCAACAGCTACACCAAATCCAACAGCTACACCAAATCCGACGGCTACGCCTAGTCCGACGGCTACACCTAGTCCGGGAGCAACTGCACCAGCACTCACCAATGTCTCGGTACATGATCCATCGGTGGTTGTGGATAATGGAACTTATTATGTATTTGGCTCCCATATCGATGCGGCCAAATCAGATGATCTGATGAACTGGACACAGTTCACTAATGGTTATACAACACCGGGCAACGTGATTTTTGGTGATCTGTCCAAGAATCTGGCAGAATCCTTTAAATGGGCTGGCGAGAACGATTCGGACAGTAAAGGCGGATTCTCCATCTGGGCACCGGACGTATTCTGGAATAACGATTATAAGAACGCTGATGGAACAACTGGCGCTTATATGATGTATTACAGCGCTTCTTCTACTTATATCCGTTCGGCGATTGGCTACGCCACTTCGCAAAATATCGAAGGGCCTTATACTTGTGGAAATACCGTAATTTATTCCGGTTTCACCAAGGAAGAGGCTTATGACAGTGACAGTAAAGTAAATAAGAAATGGGACAATACAAATATCAAGGACCTTATCGGCAATGGAACGCTGGAAGGTGTCAATCCAGATTGGTTTAATGCAGGTGGTTTGTACCAAAACAAAACCTATACAAATGCAATTGACCCAACTATTTTCTACGACAAAGACAACAAGCTTTGGATGACTTATGGTTCATGGTCAGGTGGTATATTCATTCTGGAGATTGATCCAGCTACCGGAGAACCTAAATATCCAGGCAAAGATGGAAAGACCGCTGATGGACGTCTTATCGACCGCTATTTCGGAACCCATATTTCTGGCGGAATGACCAAATCGGGTGAAGGTCCGTATATCGTTTACGACAAGGATACTGGTTACTACTTCTTGTATGTAACTTACGGTGGACTTGACTCCAAAGGCGGTTACAGCATGCGGCAGTTCCGTTCAACAAATCCGGACGGCCCTTATACGGATGCAGCAGGACAGAATGCTGTTCTAACTACCGATGGTGACAACACACCATATGGTAATAAGCTATTAGGAAACTTCATGTTTACAAATCAAAATGCAGACCCGAATTTCCAAACGTATGGTTATGTGTCCTCAGGACATAACTCGGTACAATATGATGATGAAACGGGTAAAATATTTAACTTCTTCCACACTCGTTTCCCACTCCGTGGTGAAACACATGAACTTCGTGTGCATCAAATGTTCACTAACGAAGATGGCTGGCCAGTAACTGCCGTACATCGTTACACGGGTGAAACTATTGGGGCTGTAGCACGGGATAATGTTGTCGGCTCTTATCAGTTCGTTAACCACGGCAAAGATGTTTCAGGCATCATCAAACCCACAGTAGATATCGAGCTGAAAAGTGACGGAACGATCGCTGGATCGTTAACCGGAACTTGGGAATTGAAGGATGAGTACTTCGCTCATTTGCTTATTAACGAAACGGAAAATGGAAACACCGTACAACATCTCTACAAAGGTGTATTTGTGAAGCAATGGGATTCCTCACGCCAACAGCATGTTATGACGTTCACCGCAATGTCAGATCAAGGAATCACTATCTGGGGCAGCCAGATGGAATCGATGAGCGTTGAGCAGATTTTGAACAATATTGCTGCAGGCTTGAGTATTGGTGACACAAGAAAAATATACGATGACATCACCCTCCCTACGGAAGGCTTGCGCGGAGCAGAAATTTCATGGTCCTCTTCCAATGAGGCTGTAATTGGTAACAATGGTAAGGTTACTCGTCCTGAACTTGGACTTGGAAACGCTACAGTTGAACTGACTGCTACAATTAAGCTGGGCGAAGTCGCAGTAACTAAAACCTTCACCGCCGTTGTTATGGAAAAAAAGAGCACGCAACTGGAAGACGGCTTAGTAGCTGCCTTTGACTTTGATGGCGACCTTGCAGAAAATGGTGATCGTACAGCTGACGGCATAGTCACCGGAAATCTGATCAACAACACTGAGGATGGAGACATCACTTTTGAGGCTGGTAAAGACGGTCAGGCAGCCAAGTTTGATGGCAAATCCGGTGTTCGTCTACCTGACGGATTAATTCAAAGTAGCGCATACTCAGTAGGGATGTGGCTGAATCCATCCGAATTAAAAGCTTTTACTCCTGTATTCTTCGGTGCTAAAACCGAAACGAACTGGTTCAGTCTCCTGCCTTATGGAAACGGTGGAGCAACCACTAGACTCTGGTTCGGTAGCGATACTTGGCTGGATGCTGATACAGGCTTACAAATTCCAGTTAACCAGTGGACGCATGTAGCCTTCACTTACAATGCTGGAACAGTCAATATGTATGTAAATGGTGTATTGAAATCCTCCGGAAAAGGATTCACAGATATTTTTGATACAGAAGACGGCGTATTTGCTCTTGGTGTGAACTATTGGGATGCACCCTACAAAGGTTTGGTTGATAAATTCCGCGTGTATGATAGAGCATTGTCTGCGGAAGCTGTAGGCTGGCTTGTAAACGGTGAGCCTGATACGAACATCAAAGTAAGTAATATTTCATTCAGTGAAGCTGTTAAATCAGTAGCTGTAGGAAATACTTTCACCCCTCAAGTAAGTGTGCTTCCGACCAATGCCGGAAATAAGGCGCTAACTTGGAGCTCTAGCGATTCCAGCGTAGTGGCTGTTGACGCAGCGAGCGGAATAGTAACAGCACTAACTGTCGGTGGCCAAGCTGTAATTACTGCAACAGCGACTGATGGAAGCGAAGTTTCAGCCAGCTACACAGTAAATGTAACTGATGGAAAAGTAGCTCATTATGCTTTTGATGGCGACCTAGATGACTCCTTCCAATTGAACGGAAAAGGCGAAGTTACAGGAGCAAAAGTAGATAGCCCAACAGTAGGTAATATCACATACGGTAACGGTGTCCTCGGTCAAGCTGCAATATTCAACGGTACCTCCGGTATCCGTTTGCCTGATGGATTAATTGACAGCAATACCTACACCGTATCTATGTGGCTAAACCCTGAACAACTTACAGATGCAACAACTACTTTCTTCGGCGCTGCCACTAAAAATAGCTGGATTAGCTTCGTTCCTCAGAACGGTGGCGGTAAAACGTTGTTATGGTCCGGAGAAGCTTGGTATGATGCTATTTCTGCCATGAAGATTCCAGTAAATACATGGACACATGTTGCGTTTACGGTCAGCAATGGAACCGTAAAAGTTTACCTCAACGGAGTAGAGCAGTTCTCTGGTGAGGGCTTCCCGAATGTCTTTAAGAATAAGAATGGCGTTTTCGCTCTAGGCGTCAACTATTGGGATGCACCATTTCAGGGTATGATTGATGAACTGAAGATTTACAGCAGAGCGCTCAAATCAGATGAAGTACAGGCAGAGTATAGCTCGAACGTAGATTAAGCAAGACTTGATTTGAAAAGAGAGAGCGGAGCCACAGGCTCCGTTCTTTTTTTAAAGTCCCATATTGTAAAAAAAGCATTTAACTAATATAATCATTAACTATACGTCCGAGATAAACGTCGATTTTTATATTATTATTAATAAATTTCTTAATCATCGGCGATTAGCCCATAAATTTTAATTGGAGGCCATTTATGAAACTTGACCTGTCGGAAGAATCCCTTCCCGTCTATGAAGCTTTAGCCAGCTCAGTACGCCTACACATGTTGCGTTTGCTTGCCGAAAATCCTATGAATGTTAAGGAATTGGCCGCAGCAGTAAATTTGAGCAGCGCCATTATGACTATGCATGTGCGTAAGCTGGAAGCTGCCGGCCTGATCCAGACGCATATGGCACCTGGTCGAAGTGGTCTGCAAAAGATCTGCACTCTAGCTGCTGAAGGAGCAGAAATCACCTTTCCAGGCAGACAAATCAATGAGCGCAAAAGTTATCGTAAGGAAATTCCGGTTGGACATTATTCCGACTTCCTGATCGAGCCAACCTGTGGTCTTGCAACTACTGAGAAAGTGATCGGCAGTTTTGATGATCCCCGATATTTCTGGGATCTTGAGCGTATGAATGCGGGGATTCTTTGGTTCGGCAAAGGATTTATTGAATATAAAATCCCTAATTTCCTACTCTCCAGCCAGCATCCTGAGGAATTGATTATAACCATGGAAATTGCTTCCGAAGCACCTTCCATTAATAATAATTGGCCTTCGGATATCACATTCACTCTGAACGGAGTGAAGCTTGGATTCTGGACAAGTCCCGGTGACTACGGGGATAGCCGTGGTAAATATACACCAGCCTGGTGGCCAGCACTCACGAACCAATACGGCTTGCTCAAGCAGCTGCGCATTACAGCAAAAGGTACATTTATGGATGGTTTGAAGCTTTCAGAAGTTACCCTTGATCAAGTGAACATCCGTGACAAACAGTGGTCTTTCAAACTTTCCGTAGATGAAGATGCCGAGCATATTGGCGGGATCACTCTTTTTGGCAAAGGTTTTGGAAATTATAATGAAGATCTAATCGTTGAGTTGTTCTATACGGATAACCAAGAATAAAGCCGCATTCACCTCCCATTGGAGAGTCGAATGCGGCTCTTATTTTAGCTTAATTCTTTTCGATAAAGGGGCCCCACAAGCCCCCCCCGGGCAATGGACAACTACGTTCCTTAAGCTTGGCTACTACGGGGATGACACAACCACAAGCGACGCAAGTTACCCCTTCGTGCAGCTTAGGGCAAGTCCCACAAAGGGCAACCCGTTCAGCATAAACCTCATCTGGAACACAAAACTCTGGCTTAAACATGGAAGAAGACAAGATACGATTAATCTGCGTTGGCGTAACTTTATAATCCTCTCTGCATCCCTTGCATGTTGATGTTGTTGACATGGTAACACCACCTTAAGCCTTCGGCGTAATCTCCAGCACAGTTACTGACATTGGAGGCAGTTCAACATTAAGAAGATCGCCCTCCAGAGTAAAGGCAGTGAAGGCTTGCGGCACTACTGCCTCCGGTTGGCTGAAGGTATTGTGAGCATCAATTTTGTCACCGGCAAGTGTTGTGCCTGTCACTTCAACCTTCTTCCCGGAAAGACCACGAAGCTCGAGTGGTACAGTAGCAGAAGCTGCATGGTTCAAGTTGCAAAGGCTGACATGAATGATTCCAGAAGCAGTTACGGAAGCCGAAGCAGATACTTCAGGAATCTCACGGCCTTCAAAGCTGTAAGTGCCACTTTCCAGTGCCAAATCCAGCAACTCCGCATCCTGATGGACTTTAAACATATTGAACACATGATACGTAGGAGTCAGCACAATCTTTTCCCCTTCGGTCAATATAACTGCCTGAAGTACGTTAATCGTCTGCGCAATATTTGCCATCCGTACCCGGTCACTATGTTTATGGAAAATATTCAAGGTCACGCCTGCCACAAGAGCATCCCGAATTGAATTTTGTTGATACAGGAATCCTGGATTCGTTCCCGGCTCTACATCATACCAAGTTCCCCACTCATCTACGATAAGACCTACTCTTTTATCCGGATCATATTTATCCATAATAACGCCATGTCTGGTGATCAGCTCATCCATGCGAAGGGCTTTCTCTAATGTACTAAACCATTCACTCGTTTCAAAGCCTGTAGCTGCACCTTTATTCTCCCATGCTGGACCAGGAATTGTATAATAATGCAGAGTAATCGAGTCCATAAAGCGTGTTGCCTCACGCATCAGAACCTCCATCCAGTGATAATCATCCACGTTAGGACCACAAGCAATCCGGTGAATACGATTGTCCCCGTAATTACGTACATACGTCTGATATTGGCGATAAAGATCTGCATAATATTCTGGACGCATATTCCCGCCGCAGCCCCAGTTCTCATTCCCCACGCCAAAATAAGTCACAGCCCAAGGCTCTTGATGGCCATTCTGCTGGCGAAGCTCGGACATTGGAGATACGCCTCCAAAGGTTAAATACTCCACCCATTCGGACATCTCTTGAACGGTACCACTGCCCACATTACCGTTAATGTAAGGCTCACATTCCAGCATCTCACATAATTCCATGAATTCATGTGTACCAAAATGGTTGTTCTCAACCGTTCCGCCCCAGTGAGTGTTGATCATACGTTTACGACCTTCACGGGCTCCGATACCATCTTTCCAGTGATATTCATCCGCGAAACAGCCGCCTGGCCAGCGAAGTACAGGAATTTTAATTTCCTTAAGCGCTTTCACGACATCATTACGAATGCCGTTGGTGTTAGGAATAGTTGAATCTTCTCCAACCCAAATCCCTTCATAAATACAACGGCCTAGATGCTCAGAAAAATGTCCGTAAATATTTCTGTTAATCGTCCCTTTGCGAATGTCAGTATTAAGGATCGCACGTTCTGCCATGGTTAAATACCGCCTCTCAACGTTTATATTTTTATTAACTAATTAATAATTATATAAACATTATAAGATGCTGCTTAGGTATCCGTCAATCTCCAATATGAACAAAAGCTATTCTTTATCAATAGGTTTCTTTATCCCGTCTTCATAATAGTCAAAAATGAGCTGCTGCTGCGTTCCTCTTACCCCGTAAAACACATCAGAAATTTGTTTTCCCTTACGTCTTAACTCGTTCTCCAGCCACTCGTGGGTCAGGCTATTATCCTTAAGATTATCTGCAAGCACTATTCCATCCATAATCAATTCAACGGGAAAGCTCTGAGGAACGGACAACAGCTTTAGATCTTTTCGGGTAACATATTGGTACTCTTGTTTCTTTAATACAGACACCATTCCGTTATCTTCCAGCACAGCGTATTCTACTACCTCTAGATTAAAGATTTCCTTTTCTCTCAATGCCTGATCCAAAGAGTCCAACGAATACCTTACCTTTTTCATATTTTGCTCAAGAATTTTCCCATCCTCAATAAGTACAGTGGGTGAACCTGAAATCCAGCTTCTCATTTTACGACTTTTTAAAGCGATGACAGATAGTATAAAAGATGTAACGGTAACGACTATAAGCGCCAGGATCATGTAGGAAGAATGCAGCTGTTTATTAAACGCCAGGTTCGCGGCTATTGAGCCCAATATAATACCCGTCACGAAATCGTGGAAGGTCAAGTTAGATAACGTTTGTTTTCCCAATATTTTGGCGATCAGCAAAAGTATGATCATAGCAACAAACGCCCTAAGCACAATGTCCATATACACCTGCATCTCTAATGCTCCCTTCCTATTCAATCCTCCATTATTCACATACCAAGGTGAAATGAAACGTACCCCGGAGATTTTTATAGACGTCAAAAAGGCTCTGGAAGGGTTCTAACGAACCGCCCCAAAGCCCTAGCTGCGAATCTACAAGTTATCATCCTGCACAAAATTCAACACGGCGTCATCGACGGCCGAAGTTCTTCCCAGATCAGGAAGGTTCACAAGCTCAATCTCGCAAGTCTCCGCACGGCCATGCAGCTCCAAAAGAACAAGTTCATTGCGCCCCTTGCGCAGCAATGGGCCCGGGATATATAGGGCGCGTTGCGGCCCTGCGTTCCAGTAGCGGCCCAGATTAAAACCATTGATCCAGGCGACCCCTTTATTCCATCCATCGAATCGTAGAAAGGTATCGCCAATCTCCTCCGCCTCGAAGCTCCCCCGGTAGAATCCGGGCAGACCCGAAAGGGTCGCAGTTTGCTGCTTCTCCACCGGGTGCTTCTTGTACGCTAGTGAATCCAGCTGTTCCTGTTCCAACGGCAAAGTACGAATCGTCCAGTTATATTGCAGCTGGTTATCAATCCGAACCCCGTCCAGAATCCCTTTCGGATCGCGAATGAGCGGCCCGTAATTGATTCGTCCCATGTTCTCGACGAGGATATCCAGCTGCGCTCCCCCAGCGGGGATGGAAAGTTCCAGTGGCAGCGGATTCCAGCGCTCAATCACCCCAAGCACCTGTCCATCCAGGAAGACCTGCGCCCGATCGCGCACGCCCTCGATGTAGAGTTTCTGTCTAGAGCGCGGCCCTTTCACATAAGTGCTGTACAATATAAAACCATAGGATTGTCCGAGCTTCTCCATCGGCTGTACACACACGCTGTTCACCGTCTCTGATAACTTCTCCAGATTGGAAGCCGTGAATAGTTCCGCTCTTTCCGTCAAAGCGACTTTCCCGTAAGAAATCTTCGGAATCGGCTCAGGGAGTGGACAAGTCGGGGCAAATCCATGGTTGCTGAGTACCGACCGGACAGCTTCAAATTTCGCCGTCGTATCTCCCCATTCCGTGAGCGGGGCATCATAGTCATAGCTTGTAGTCGTTGGCTCGTAGGTGACGATATGATTCGCACCATTATAGAAACCAAAATTGGTTCCACCATGGAACATGTACATATTAAATGAGGAGCCCTGTGTCAGAATCTCATCCAGAACACCTGCTACATCCCCGGCATCGCGTACATGATGATCCTCCATCCAGTGATCAAACCAGCCGTTCCAGTATTCCATCACCATAAGCGGCTCTTCAGAGCGGTATTCCCGATATTTGCGGAAGGATTCCTCTGTACTGGAGCCGAAATTGACTGTCGCATGCACATCCTCCAGTGTTCCGCCGAGCAACATCTCATCGGTTGGCCCGTCGGAAGTAAATAGCAGCACATCGATCCCTCTGCTGACCAGTCCATCACGCATATAGCCCAGGTAGCCACTGTCATTACCATAGCTGCCATATTCATTTTCTACCTGAACGGCCAGAATTGGTCCGCCGTGTGTGGAGAGCAGCGGAACCAGCAGAGGAATTAGCTCATCGTAATAACGGTCTACCTTGCTTAAATAAAGAGGGTCACAGCAGCGAAGCTGGAGTTCCCCGTAAGCTAGCAACCAGCCCGGCAGGCCTCCGAACTCCCACTCCGCACAGATGAATGGACTCGGTCTGACAATAACATGAAGCCCAAGTTCACCAGCCAGTTCGATAAAAGATACCACATCGGCCATGCCATCAAATACGAACTCCCCTTCTTTAGGTTCATGTATATTCCAGGCGATGTAGGTCTCCACGGTATTGAATCCGCAGGCTTTCAATTTCAGCAGCCGGTCTTTCCAATATTCAGGCACAACCCGAAAATAATGAATGGCTCCTGATACGATACGATAAGGCTGTCCGTCCAGCAAATAGTGTCCGTCGTTCCAGGTGAGCAGGCTCATTATCGACAACCTCCTTTATTAATATTTATTCTAACGATTCCCCGCAGTGGTAGACGGCAAGCCGTCTGATCTTGGGGCTTGCAGCAGCTTCTGACACCCGTAAGCGGATTTTCTCTGCGACAACCGGAGGGAAGGCGTCGATTTTCTTATGGCCAATCGAACTGCCACGCTTCAACTCCAGCCACGCCCCGTTGCTGTACGCTTCCAGCATATATCCTTCTACTCTTTCGCCGTAAGCGATATCCTCCATAATCTCGGCATGATCAATCACAGTAGCTGCTGGCAATTCCAGTTCAACAATATCTCCAGTACCTGCTGTTACCGCCAGAACCTTGTCAAATCTGCGTCTTATCTCCTTGCCGAATTCCAGCAGCCGCTGCACATCAGCCTCCGGAAACAGCCCGCGGTTGTCAGGGGCTACATTGAGCAGCAAAGTTGCCCCATGTCCAACCGAACGATAATAAATATCCATTAGCTGCTCCAGAGACAGCAGCAGATGCTCCTCCTCAGGATGCCAGAACCAGCGGTCTTTACGGATGGGCACATCGCATTCCGCAGGCACCCAGCTCGGCGTTCCGGGGAGCCAGTTCAATGAAGCTTCACTGAACATGCTACCCCGCGCAGAATTTGCAGTGTTCCAGCATGGATAAGGAGCAACGCCATCCTCATTGCCAACCCAGCGGATCGTTGGTGCCCCCATATTAAACACCATGGCGCCTGGCTGGTGGCGCTTGATCAGATCCATAATCCGCTGCCAATCGTAATTGCGGCCCTCCGACCCTGCGCCGTCGAACCAAATTTCCGTAAGCGGACCATAGCCCGTAAGCAACTCTTGTAATTGCAGGGCATAGAAATCATCGTACGCTTGCGGATCTGCATAACAGGGCTCATGTCTGTCCCACGGAGACAAATAAATGCCGAAGCCAACTCCAAGTTCACGGCAAGCCTCCGCGCATTCCTTGACGACATCGCCGCGCCCTTCTTTCCATGGGCTAGAAGCCACAGAATAAGTACTTGTCGCAGTCGGCCACAAGCAGAAGCCATCATGATGTTTAGCTGTCAGTATAAAATAACGGAATCCAGCTTCTTTGGCTGTACTAACCCATTGGTGGGCATCCAAATGAAGCGGATTGAAGACCGCAGGTGAATCATTGCCTTCTCCCCACTCCTGATCGCAAAACGTATTGATGCCAAAATGGCAAAACATCCCCAGCTCCAGGTCCTGCCACTCCAGCTGTTCCCTAGAAGGCAGCGCCAGTTGCTCTTCCGGCTTGTTCTGTGAAAATCTGCTTTCCATCATTTCTACATTCTCCCATATGTTTGTGTAGGCCCAATATATAAATAAGGCTTTGGAAAGCCAGTTGATGACCTTCCAAAGCCCCGTCCACAACTTGTGATACTTGCTTATTCCCTATTTATTTGATAACACCTTTTTCGTTGATGATTTTTGTCGCTTCATCAACCATCCATTGCTGCACCTTATCAATCGATTCATTTCCAAGCATAAATCTGCTGAAGCCGTCATCGATTATTTTGGTCAATTCGGATGTTGCCGTCGTCATCACCTGCGCACCATCAAGGAACTGAATTGCACTATCAAAGAGTGTATATTTGAGTGAATCCATATCATACATATCCTCTTTGCCAGCTACCAGTTTGGTCAGCAAGGCTTCATTATCCGCTTTTTTATAACCGGAGAATTCCAGTCTGTTATCACTAACAGCCGTTGACATAAATCTCATCAGTTGGAAAGACGCCTCTTTGTTCTTCGAAGTAGCGCCCATCGCCAGCATATTGCCACTGGTGAAGTATTTGCCCTCGTATTCTTTTGGTTCCGATCCTGCCGGAGGCACCGGTACCGGAGCAAAAGCTGTCTTGAAATCATGCGGATACTGCTCAGTATTGCCCGGATCAGCAATCGTCCAGTTACCAGCCAGAATCATAGCGGCTTCTTCATTAAAGAATTCCGTGCGGTAATTGAGCTTAGCCGCTAAAGCGTCTGCATAAGTTTTCGCAGATTTATCAGCAGACTCCATATCTTTGCGCAGCTGGAAGAAGTATTTATAGGTTGGATCCGCGAAAATGGTCGTCCCGTCATCATACACGAATGGATCTTTCATCATCGTTTGGGCCGGAGCGTTCATATACAACTCCCAGGTGTGGAAGTATGTGCCGTAACGTTTGTCTACGCCTTCACCTTTGGTCAGTTTTTTAGCATAATCGCGGTAGTCATCCCATGTCCAGCCAAAAGTAGGTACAGGCAGCCCAGCTTCATCCAGTGCATCTTTGTTCAGCATTACATAGTTGCTGCTCTTGGTATATTGCATCCCATAATAGTTGTTGTCTACCTTAGCATTCACATAATATTCATCCTCAGGAACGAGGTTATCCTTCTCATAGAATTCATTCAGCGGGGCAAGTGCTCCCCGGGTCGCCCGTTCAAGTACGCCTCCAAGGCTTGGTACCTGAACAACGTCAATCGCTTCGCCGGATGAAATCAGGAAGTCGAGTTTCTTCAGCATCTCCACAGAATCACCGGGAACGAGTGTCACATGCTCTACCTTGATATTTGGGTTCTGATCCATAAATTCCTGCAGCATGGCATCCGTGCCTGCTGATTGGGCTTCATTGTCCCAGTTGTAATATTTGATGGCGACTTGCTTGTCCACCTTGGTGTTCCCGGCATTCGTACTGGCTTCAGCACCGCCATTCTTCTCTGAATTTCCGGAATTTCCACAGGCGCTTAACGTTAAGGAAACCGCCAGCATGGAGCCTAGTACAACGGATAATCTTTTTTTGCCCTTTGTTTTCATTTTACTTCCCCCCGCACTGAAATTTAAGTATAGTGCCTTGTTCATTTCTTATTATAGGCACCCGCTGTACAAGCCAAGTGCACAATTTTGCTGTAGTAGGATCACATTTTTGACTTTTACCCTCTTTTGCATACCCGCAAGTCAGCCCTTTACGCCCCCCAAGGAGATTCCGTTAATGACTTGCTTTTGCAGGGCAATGAATACGATGACCAATGGGATGATCGCCGAAACGGCTGCCGTCATCATAATCGCATAGTTGTTCGAATAATCGTCCCGGAACAGTGTCATACCGAGTGGGATAGTGTACAGATTCTTGTTTAGCAAGAAGATCAGCGGATTCTGGTAGTCATTCCAGGTCCAGATAAATTTGATGATCGCCACGGTAGCGAGCACCGGCTTGCAGAGCGGAACAATGATAGACCAGAATATCCGCAAATGGCCTGCACCATCAATTCGTGCCGCTTCAATATATTCGTCGCTGATACCAATCATAAATTGCCGCAGCAAGAACGTGAAGTAGATGGAGAACATACTCATTAATACGATAGCAGCATGAGTATCATAGAGGCCGAACCAACGAATCAGCAGAAAACGCGGAATCAGCGTGGCCTGGTCAGGAATAATCATGAACGACAGCAGCGCCAGAAAGACCATATTCCGTCCTTTAAACTTGATTTTGGTCAAGGCGTACGCCGACATAGATGAAATGATCAGTGTGATGCAGGTTGTAATAATCGCAACTTTAAAGGAGTTTAAATAGAAATGGGAGAAAGGTACCCGTCCCATCCAAACCATCTTGAAATTATACGCTACATTGATCTTCTCGGGAATCCATTGGATCGGGAAGCGCATTACATCTTTTTCATACTTGAAGGCTGCGGAAATCATCCAGATCAGCGGAATAAGAAACACAATGGACAAAGCCCCCATGATGCAGGTAGTGATCACTCTGGACATATTTTTTCTAATCAGTTGCATGTTAATCTCCCCCCTTTATTCTTCATTTCTCATTTTCCAAGTGGCTGCGGTAATCAAGCCGATAACAGCGAATAGCAGCCAGGAAATTGCAGAAGCGTAGCCCATGTTGTAGTATTTGAACCCTTCCTCATAGATCCTGAACACAAGCACGGTAGAAGAATTATTCGGACCGCCTTCGGTCAAAAAGGCGATGATGTCGAACACCTTAAACGAGCCAATCAGCATGGTAATAAGCAGGAAAAATGTAGTCGGACGCAGCATCGGAACTGTGATGGCAAAGAATTTTTTCAGCGCGCTGGCGCCATCTATTTCGGCGGCTTCGTAGATTTCATCGGAAATATTCGTCAAGCCAGCCATATAGATAATAATGGTGTAGCCAAGACTCGCCCAAGAACTGATAATAGCAATGGATAACAGTGAGGTCTTTGGATCAACTAGCCATTTCGGAGGGCTGGAAATTCCAAACTCCATCAGCAACTGATTGATCGGTCCAAGAGACGGATGGAACAATGCACTCCATACGGCAGCTATCGCAATAATCGAAGAAATATAAGGAATAAAGAAAGCCACTTTAAAATAATTTTTGAGGAACACACTGTTTTGAATCAATGCCGCGAGCACCAGCGCAATCGCAATCGGTATCGGCACGGTCATAATCATATAAAAAGCATTGTTCTTCAAAGCTTGAATGATACTCGGATCATGGAACATTTTGATATAGTTATCCAATCCGATGAACTCGATTCCTTTGACTCCCGACAATAGATCCCATTTCGAGAAGCTCAAATAAAGTGAGAATCCAAGCGCAAATACATTAAGAAAAAGCATCCCGACAATTTCCGGTGCCAAAAACAGCCACCCGGTTAAAGCCTCTTTCCGTTGCGGAGTCCAGAATTTCCGCTTCTCTTGCAGAATTTTTGGCACAGGTTGTTTTGCAGCCTCCACGTTGTATCACCTCGACAATTTGATTTGTCATTATAGTAATACATCCGCCTTCCGCAAGAAGGAGTGATTATGACCCGGAATGTGCAAGATTTTGACCTTTGTCCGCCGACAACAAAAAACCGCCCTAGAGGGGCGGCGGGTCTGTTCATATCGTTAACAATTGTGCTTCTCAGCGTACCGAATGTTTGGATTTATATTCGCTTGGCGTAGTTCCTACATATTTTTTGAACACTTTTGAAAAATAGGTTCTGTCCGAATATCCCAGGCCGACGGCCAGCGACTCCAGGTTCTGGCTGGAGATTTTCAGCATTTTGGTAGCGACCTTCATCTTGTGCTGATGTACATAGTCCGTAAAGGTCAGGCCAGTCATGCGCTTGAAATAACGCGAAAAATAGCTTGGATCCAGAAACAGATAACGTGCCATATCAATTGAGGTGATATTATCGCCAAGATGCTGGTCGATATACTGCTGGATAAGCTGCAGCTTGGGCTCCTGCGGAGAAGCTCCTGTCACCTGCTGTTTGCTGCCTGTAATCTGTACAAGCTTTCTTTCCACCAGTTCCATCGTATCTTCAAGTGTGCGGGTCTGCACGAGATAGACGAACAGATCCTCATCGAACATCAGGCTCGTAAACATTAACTCGATGCCGCGGAGCATAAAGGATAAATCCCGGGCGAAATCGCCAGGATGAATAGACATAACTTTTGCAGTCCTAGCGATTTCCTGTAGAGTGCCACGGATGGCTTCAAGGTCTTTTTTAATCACGGCCCGTTCCATCTGCGGGATATAGCTGTCCAGAAATCCTTGGGGTGCAGGCTGGAAACGTGGAGAAGCGATTTGCAGAGTATCCAGAACCGTGTAATCCGCACTTGCATAGAACTCGCATTTGTCCTGAACAATCTGCCGATGGATCTGGCCAATCGCCTGTAGCTCCATTTTCTCTGTGACGGCAATAATGCCCGGTTGAATCTTTAAGAGATGGGAGCATTCGGAACACAGCCGCTGTAAATAATCGTGAAAATGAAGACTGGCATTCTGCGCGAGATTCACACGGTAATTATATAGAATCACAATATTCTTTTGCTCCAAGAAAGGCGTAATCCCTTCACATGTTTCGGACAGTTCCAAGGCTATATTGTAAATAGCATATAAAATAAGTGGATACTCACTCTGCTTGTATCGCTTGTCGAAACTGGAAAAATGAATACTAACCGTGCCCAGCATAAACCACGGATACGTCCAGGATATGCCGATTTGCGCCGCATAAGCCAGTGTGGTTTCGGGCGGAGCACCGCCAATCACCCTTTGCAGCAGGTTCTGCCGGAAGAGCTGGCTGTTGTAGCCTGTCTCCCCATGGCTGATCAACCCGATCTTCGACTTAAGCAAGTGTACGGACTTGGCAAGGCTTTTCTCCAGTTGCTCTTCTGTAAGCTGGTCCTTGATTAAATAATCATCTACTTTCAGCTTTACCGCCTGCTGAGCATAATGGAAATCCTCATGACAGGTCAGGAAAATAATTCTGACCTCCGGCTTCATGCGGGTGAAACAATCGGCTAGCTCAATCCCGTTCTTTTGCGGCAAACCAATATCCGTGATCACAATGTCAGGCTGCACTTCCTCAAACATTAATAAAGCCTTGGCACTGGAATAGGTGCTGCCGACAATCTGCAAGCTATGTGCCTCCCAGTCAATCATCTGCTGAAGCACTTTGAGCATAGGAACATCATCGTCTATGAGCATCACTTTATACATCAATATCCCTCTCTCTCTGACAGATTAACCTGATGATTGCCTTGCGGCAAATACAGAGAAACGGACACCCCACCCTGCGGCAGATTATGCAGCGACAAGCGGGTATCCTGCCCATAGGTCAGCCGCAGCCTTTGAACTACGTTCATTAACCCGACTCTTTGATAAGCTTCATCCTGTTCATTGTCCTTATACAGTAACCTGCGGTTCAGGCCCGCCAGAACTTCAGCCCCTGCACCGCAGCCATTATCTTCAACTTCAATCATGATCCCATCAGGGACCGTTCGAGAGCGAACGACAATACGCGGTGCCGGGTGGTCAACCAATCCGTGGACGATTGCATTTTCTACAAGGGGCTGCAAAATCAGCTTAGGGACGATGAGCTTCTCTGTATCCTTTTCCAGATCGACCTCCAGTTCAAGAGGGATTTCATTACGGATCTTCATAATATCGATATAATGGCCAAGCAGTTTGCATTCTTCCCGCAAGGTGGCCGGTTCATTGACCTTCAAATAGGCCCGGAGCAGACTCATTAATGAATCGATGATCCCGCTATGCAGCTTATCTTTGGCCAAAATAAGGCTACATTTAATCGAATTCAACGTGTTGATCAAAAAGTGGGGGCGAATCTGCATAAACAGCGCCTCCAGCTCCATCACCCTCTTCTGTTCCTGCTCCAGCTCGATGTCGTGAATCAGACCTTGCAGCTGGTCCAGCATAGTATTCAACGTCTGCCCCAGCTCAGCGATTTCATCCTTGCCCTTGACCTCCAGCCTGACATCAAGATTCCCCATCCCGAACTGGCGCACAACGCGCTGCAGCTTCATGATCGGACTATGCAATCTTTTGGCAATCAGCATGGAGGTAGCCGAAAAGACAATAAATAAGAGGAGTACCAAGCCAATGCCACTATAAAACGTCCGCGAGATCTGGCCCGACCATTCTTTCTCCGAAGCTTCATAGATCAGCTGCCAATTAGATTTGTCGATAGCTCTGGCCGTACGAACGCTTCCTCTTGCTTCCTTGCCTTCTGGAGCCAATTCTGAGTTCCCAGCGATCAAGCCTCCTCCAGAATCAAATAACGCAACCTTGCCAAATTCGACGGGTCCGAGCAATTTATTGAAATAGGATTCAGGAATTGAGATAAGCAGCACGGACACCTGCCGTTTCTCCCGGCTGTCATAGATAACTCTGGCAATATAATAGCTGCTGCTTTTACCAGAACCGCTGTCAGCCATCCCAAGCCATTGCAAGGTCTCCGGTTCGTGAATATTGACACGGCTCATCAGCTTGTCCAGGTTGGCATTGATCACGGATAAATTCTCAGTCCCAGAGGAGATCACAAAGTGTTTCCGGTTGACCAAATACATGCGGATATTATTATTCAACGGCTTAGAGTTGATGAGCGAAAACACATCTTGAATTTGCGTAAAATGTACGTAATCCTGATAGCTATTCAGCCGCTCTGTATCCGCAAAAGACTTCAGATTAGCGCGGAAATTGGTATCGTTTACAATAAAATGGGAAGCGAACGTCACATCATCAATAGTTTTGTTTAATTCGTCAATCATAACGTTCAGGAAGTTATCGTTGCTGAGCTGCAGCTTCTCTACCATCGTATCCCGGATGAGCACGAAGGAAATGATCGATACTGCAATCAGAGGGATAAAAATCAGCAAAAGAAATGAAACCTGGATACGTCTATAGTAAGTGAATTTG
The DNA here is from genome assembly GCF_037974255.1 of Paenibacillus sp. FSL R5-0636. Classification (NCBI taxonomy): domain Bacteria; kingdom Bacillati; phylum Bacillota; class Bacilli; order Caryophanales; family Paenibacillaceae; genus Paenibacillus; species Paenibacillus sp. FSL R5-0636. Next base: position 1,739,171 of record NZ_CP150232.1, on the reverse strand, counting down.
AACATGTTTTCTCCGCGCCTCTCTCATGCTCTTTTCTTTTATTCTATCAGCCCGTTGTCCAGTATTCATACATTATCTGATTACCGTGACCTTCTTTTGACCGTCTGCAGAAACAATAAGCACTACTTCTCCAAAAATTTGTACGCCTTCCACTACATAGGAATCTAAATGACTGGATGGAATCTCGTGGCTGATCACGATAATATGCTCCTCATTCCTTTCGGGGAGGATGATGCGGCAGGCCTCCGCGTGTGCAGCAGCCACCGGTTCACCTGTATGGCGGTAAATCGGCACCTGTTCGACCAGCGGACAGAACAACTCACCCGAAGACTGCGGGTACAGCACCTGCATGATCGAGACCGTCCCTTTCCCCTTTCGGGAGTACACAGCATACTGATTGGGTTCCAGCAGATTATATTCGCGGGAGATTACCCCAGCAGCAACCCTGCCCTGAAGACCCTCAACATGAACAGGAAGGATACAAAGATTGGCTTCCCGCTCATTTTTTGTACGGCATATTAGCGTTCCATCTTCCATCTGAACCGCTCCGGGTGCAAAATGAAAATGCTGAGAAAATGTATGCTCCTGCCGGGAACTGAAGCTGTCCACCAGAAACCAGTAAAAAGGCTTAATAAATAGGATCCGCCTTAACGGGTAGACCGGATCATCCCAATGACGGTAGCCGTCATGGCTGCCCTCTACATAATCAAAGTCCGGATGGCTGATCCATTGGCAGCCCGTTGGCTTCGCAATCTGAGAGAAGGACCATGTATCCGTGACTTCGGTAAATCCAATTCCGTCGACAGTGGTCGTATTATGGGCAGCGCTTTCTTTTAACGCTTTTCTAAGTGGTGTATGATCACTATAGTTGTATCTGCCAAGATCGGTAAGCAAATCCCGCCCATAAGCATACAGATCGAAATGTAGCAGATCCGCGTGCCCATGTCCACCCCCAAGCGGTCCGCAGTGAAAATATAGGTACAAATCCTGCTCGTCCCAGCCCGTTCGCATCACATAATGGCCTGAATGTGCATAGGAGCGTGACAAGTTTGGCGGTAGCTCCGCAGTCAGCCGCTCGTAGCCCTCAACTCCATTTATCCCAAACAACCAGGCATTGTCATAATCCATTTGATCGTATCCGCCAAAGCGGAGTACAGCATCCTGAAATAACCAGCCCGCATAAGTCAAAAGCGAACGGATATCGCTGTCATCACTATCGCCAAGCATCGGCTGCCGGTGATTCGGCTTGGCCCAATATAATGAAGCGGCAGCCATTTGCTGAACCTTTTGCTGAAACTCATCCTGAAGCTCCACTCCATTCAATCGGGCTAAACGGATGCAGTCGAGAAAACATACCAAAACCTCATGGTGATAGGTGGGCGATTGCTCCCAGTGGATGCCGTCCGCCATAATCTGAATTCGAGCTGTCTCTCCCAGTCTCTCCTTACTGAGCTGTCGCCAGTTATTGGCGCTAGTGAACTCAGGGAAGTAGAGCACAGTTTGGAACAAACCACAAGTCTCCAGCACCCCCCAGTTGCTGATCTTCTTCCAGCCCGTAAACGATAAAGCTAAATATTGGCCGTGTTCATGCAGAGATATCATCACTTTGGCCAGCAGCGCCGGTGTGAGCAGTGGACTATCCTGTATATAGGACAACGCTTTGATCCAGTTAGCACAGCGAAGGCCCGTTTCAATTGTGCGCCATGTCAGCGTATCATTCGTAGGCTTGTCTGGAACGGGGTTACGGTCTATCCAATCTTCAAGCTGGCAGCAAACTGCTCTCGCATAATCCTCTTTACCTGTTATCGTATACGCTTGTCCTAATGCCACCCAGTAGCGGTGGCGATTCAGCATATAAGCCCATTCTACATCCTTGTCTGGAACATGACGCCAGTCAATTTCTTCCTCAAAGGTAACCGGAATGCGGCTGCGCTCCATATCCCAGGGAAAACGAAAGAGAAACGTCTGCTCCACAACTTCATCCGCTGTCTTCATTACAGCTTCCAGCTCGTCTGCACAATAGCGCTGCACATAGTCAATAAGCTGCTGCTTCCGGTTATCCTCTATCCGCCAGCCCGGCGTGCTCCGGCGGGTCAAATACCGATGCAATTCAGTCAGCGCATCGTCCTGCCGCGCTTGGCTAAGTGCATTCTTCACCAGAGCTAAAGCGGGCAACTCAAGGTCGAGCAGCGCAAAGACGGCATAGGGGGAGATTTGTCGGCCATCAGCGTTCATACCAGTACCCCTTGTTGCCATTTTGCAGCCGCATCAATGCTTCGAGATAGAAATAATCTCCCCAGATCATGAAGTCATCTGGAGACAGATCGCCGCGCACATGGTAAGAACCATGCTTCAGCAGCCCCTCCGCCTCTTCACCGAACGTGGAATAGTTCTGTACAAGCGAAGTCATAGACTGCACTAATCCCTGCTGAAAATAAGCCCGTTCGGGATCCTCCCCATCCATTAGCTCCAGCAGTTCCTGTAGTCCAGCTGCTACTATTGCTGAGGCCGAGCTATCCCGGTAAGTATCCGGAGACACCGGAGCATTAAAATCCCAGTAAGCGACATGATCCTGTGGCAAATGCTCCAGAAAATAGCGGCCCATCCGCTTGGACGTTTCCAAAAACAACGGATCTTTGGTATAGCGGTATGATAACGCAAAACCGTAAACGCCCCAAGCCTGCCCGCGCGTCCAGGTCGATCCGTTAGTAAAACCCTGGTGTGTAGCGCCGCCAATCGGCTCTCCGGTCTTCGGGTCGAAGAAAAACGTATGGTAAGAGCTGTCATCTCCCCGTACCAGATACCGTCTCGTTTTCTCCGCCTGCATGACCGCGACCTCCCGGTATACGGAATCACCGGTCTGTTGTTCGGCCCAATACAAAAGGGGAAGATTTAACAGACAATCAATAATGATGCGCCCGCCTTCCTGAGCATCCCCCTCCGGTCCCCATGCCTGAATATAACCGCCAGCTGTACGCCAGCGCTTCAGCAGCAGGTCTGCCGCCTGCAATGTCAGTTGACGCGCTGATTCGTCTTTATCTATAATCCACTGGGCTTTAGAGGATAACGAATACAGGAAGCCAATGTCGTGATGATCAAGCACGGTCTTTGCCGCGAAACGGCGGCGGAAATCTTCTACGGTATGGGATGCCGCAATACGGAAGCTGTCATCCCGCGTATATTCATAACACAACCACAACATGCCGCTCCAAAATCCGTTAGTCCAGTCGTCGTTGTTATTGAGCTGATAAGTTCCATTCCTGCTGACATGAGGGAAACTGCCCCCGAACCGGTCTATGTTCTTACGTACCTTCTCTATCGCATCTTCAATCGCACTGCTCCACATAAGTTCCTTGCTCCCTTCAGGCTCTTCGTTTCTTACGTTTCATGATAAGGAGAGTGAACAGGATCTAATAGGGGCGATTTTTGCTTTGATGTGCATTATTTTGACTTTTGAATGACGTGAAGTACTGTAAGTTTACTTTCCAATCATAGGCATCAAATCAATATAGTAACAAAAGGTATAACTGTTTATGGGAAAATACGTTAAAATCAGAGAGTGACTTACATCTTTCATTCTTTTTTAGAAACGGAGTGTCCTATTAATGAAAAAGCTAGGTGCATTATTTTTATCCATTTTCATGGTTATGTCTGTCTTTACCACTGCGCATGCTGCTGAAAAGCCTGTCGGTGTATGGATTGATGGAACCGAAATAAAGTTAGGCGATTCTAACCCTGTTGTAGAAAAAGGAACGACCCTAGTTCCTATGCGTCCTCTGCTAGAGAAGCTTAATGTAAATATTAATTGGAATAAAAAAACCCAAACCGTAACAGGGACCAAAAATGGACTGGCCCTCTCACTGACCATTGGCAGCACAACTGCAACGGTAAATGGGGAGAAGAAAAAACTAGAGGTGGCTCCTAAGACCATCAACAATGTCACCTATGTTCCTGTCCGCTTTATAGGAGAAACGATCGGCTATAAAGTGGAGTGGAGTCCAGCGCTGCGCACCATCACTTTTGTGGCCAATACTCAAGCTGCAGGAAGCACCGGATTCTTATGGAAAGTGGAGAACAAAGGCAACACCGTTTATCTGCTTGGTTCTATCCATGTGGCTAACGACAAAATGTACCCGCTGCGTCCGGAGATTGAAGCTGCTTTTGAAGCCTCGCAATATTTAGGTGTCGAAGTAGATATCTCTAAGATTGATCAAGCTGAGATCCAAAAGTTTATTTTGGAAAAAGGCTCCTATACAGATGGAACCAAGCTCAAGGATCATGTATCCGCAGATACCTATAACAAAGTGACTCAACTGCTAAAAGCAAATGGTCTGGCGGAAAATGCATTCGATTCCTTCAAACCGTGGGTCGTTACCCAAGGTGTCTCAAGTCTACAGATGCAAGTTACAAGTTATACGGCGGATACCGGCATTGATTTATATTTTTTACAAAAAGCAGGCAAGCTGAACAAACCTATTATTGAGCTGGAAAACACACAATTGCAGCTGAATATGTTCGACCAGTTCTCAGATGGATTGCAAGAAAAGCTTCTTGTCGACACACTCGGCAGCCTCAATCAAACGGACAATACTTCCGCAGCAGCTTCACTGGATGCACTATCCCAAATGTGGATGCAAGGTGATGAGCAGTCGCTCGTAGCGATGACAAAAGCGGTCGCGCAAGAGCCAGAGTATTATAAGGGCCTGGTTTCGGATCGTAACGTCAACATGGTGAAGCATGTAAAAGAATATTTGAATAGTGATAAAAAAGCGACTTACCTTGTCGTCGTTGGCGCGCTGCATATGCTCGGTGACGATGGTATCGTGACCCAATTGCAAAAAGATGGCTTTAACGTCGTCAAACAATAATTGCTTTAGCTAAAATAAACAAGGCTGTCTCTTAGTCATCGTAGATGACTAAGAGATAGCCTTGTATTTTACTTTTTTTAGCTTAATTTAAAAGTAGAAGTTGACTTAACGTGCGGACAGCGCGGAGGGCCCTCCTGGATTCTGGAGAAACGCACCCTCCGAACCCATAGCCGCTTGTTCATAAACGGGCTACTTCAATTTTATTAACTGATCTACCTTAACTGGAAGTCCAGTAGCTATTGAACGATTTGCCGCAATCCCGGTCATAATAGACAACGCCCCGTCCACATGGGAAGCCGCACGATTAAAGCGATCCTCTAGCGGACATTCAAAAATATCACGCAGCATCACAGGATCTCCGCCCCCGTGCCCCCCAACTCCTTCTTCAATCTCCACTTCATAAGGTGCTGCGAAATGAGGGAAGACCGTGATCCGCTTGTCTTTTAACGCCCCTTCATCTTCCTTGTTTCCTCCGGCATTTACATAAGACTGTTCGACGACCTTTACTTCCATCCGCCCCTTCGTTCCATTAAATACTACAATGAAGCCCTCCCAAGGCAAATAAGCATTAAGTGAATAATTCATAATCGTCTTATTTTTGTATTTGACCATAACCGCCATCGTATCCTCAATGCTGATATTATCACCGAACACACTTTGATCACGCAGGTAACCATCCTCATGCTCCGTATCCAGATACATCTGCTTTAACTGCTCGTTGTCTTTAAGATGCAGGGCAAACGGATCATTTTCTGCCGCGCTACTTCCATGAGCACGCTGATAAAACTCAGTCACCCCGCGCTTCTCCGCGTTTTCTCTGCCATAAAATCTTAGATCGCCCATCGCATAAATCGTATCCGGGCGCGAACCCAGCCAGAAATTCATCAAATCGAAATGATGTGTGGATTTATGAACCAAGAGACCTCCGCTGTTCCGTTTATCACGGTGCCATCTGCGGAAGTAATCCGCCCCATGCTGCGTATTCAGCAGCCACTCGAAGTTGACGGAAAGCACTTCTCCAATCGCGCCGTCCATAATGAGTTCACGGATTTTGGTGTTGTGTGGTGCATAGCGGTAATTGAAGGTCACACGCAGCTTTTTCCCAGTCCGCTCAATCGCTTCAAGAATTTCCTGACATTTCTCTTCATCCACTGTCATCGGTTTCTCCGAAATAACATCGCAGCCAAGCTCCATCGCCCGGATAATGTAACGATGATGCGTGCGGTCAATACTCGTGACAATTACCGTGTCAGGTTGGGTTTCCTCAATCATACGGTCAAACTCATGAGCTTTATAGGTAGGAACCGCTTGATATTTATATTTTTCCTCCAGCAAACGGTTCGCATAATCCATTCTTGCTCCATTCACATCACAAAAGGCTACAATTTCAGAGGTTTCACGATAATTCGTAGTGATTTCACCATAAAAAAACTCCGCTCGGCCGCCGGTTCCTACGAAAGCATATTTCTTGTTGGACATCAGGATCACTCCATCACTTATTGATTTAAAAGCGTTTTCTTCTTATAGTGTATAGTATAAAATACATCTGAATCTAAGCGATTCTTAGCAGAAACAATAAAAACTTTGCATATATTATCTACATTATCTGAAAGGAGCAGATTTAGCATGGAACAGGAGCCTCAGCCTCCTTTTATGATTGAGCAAATAAAAAGAGCCGGTCCATTCAGCATGGATTCCGACCATTATCACGATACTTACGAAATTTATTATTTACTCGCCGGGGAACGCAGTTATTACATTAACAATCTGATCTACACCTTGCGTAAAGGTGATCTGATTTTTATTAACAAGAACGAGCTCCATCGTACCACCTCTAAAGGCTCTGCAAGCCATGAACGGATCTTAATTAACTTTGAGGAAAGCTTTCTGCAAAAGACATTGGCGCACTTCGAGCTGCATTTTCCATTTATGGCTACACAAAGCTTGCTTTTGCGGCCCGGAGTACATGAACAGGGGGCCATTGAATATCTTCTTTTCAGCATGCTAAAAGAACAAACAGAACCACGGACACAGCAAATCTCCTATCTTCAGACGCTGCTCATCCAATTATTTATTGAAATGAACAGAATACAGGAAATAAGCCGTGAGCCCATTGCCCCTGAGAGCAGTGAGAAGCAGCTAAAAGTCTACGAAATTATCGATTTTTTACAAGTACATTATGCTGAAAAGCTTACATTAGAGCGGCTATCTGAGACTTTTTTCATCAGCAGCACCTATCTCTGCCGTGTGTTCAAGCAAACGACTGGCTTCACTATCGTAGAATATCTAAACTACATTCGGATCAAGGAAGCCCAACGTCTCTTGCAGAGCACCAACGCTAAAGTTACGAACATCGCCGAGGATACCGGCTTTGACAGCATCGCCCACTTCGGGCGTGTGTTTAAGCAAATCGTTAAATGTTCGCCTTTGCAATATCGCAAGCAAAACCGCTGATCCACAGCTAGAAATCACAACCGATTCTCTATGTAGCCGCTCCGTCGCCCGGAAGTATACATGTGAAATGTTGTCGGCATATGGGGGCATCAGGGGCATCAGGAGCATCGGGGGCATCTGAGCAACAACAATACCCCGTCACTAGATTACCTTTTCGCGCGAACAAAGTTCATGAGGCTATCGGACCCAGTGGACCTTATTCGCAGCATAATCGCTATTTTGGGATTTTATCGGACCTCATAGTCGCTATTTGCATAAAAAGCTACCTATATTAATCGTTTTCGAAGCAATAATGTCACTGGAGTCCGAACCCCTGCCGAATAAGCAATAAATCTGCAAATAACGTCATCTGGGTCCGCATAACTTTGTCTCGCAGGAGTAATCGGCGGTTTCGGGGGGGCCGGGGGGTTTCGGGGTTTCGGGGGTTTAGGTAGCACTGTAACGCATAACAAGAGCAGCGATCCCCACTAATGGAGTATCGCTGCTCCGCTGTCATTTTGTGATTAATACGGTCGTCTCATTCCTCATCATGCCATTCATTTTGCTTCGTTATGTGATTTCATTTCCAAATCTCGTACAAGCCTGTGAACCTCAATTCCGGCCAGCAGCACGATGCCAATCCCATGTGTATCGTTTAATTGCCAGGTCAATTCATCTTTATAATACAGTTTGTTAAACGAATAACCCGAACCGCGGCAGACACCGTAAACATTGCCTTGTTTGTCAATACAATGACGGGTTAAGCCGCTCCAGCCGTGGAGTGCAGAGGTTACGTATGACTCCGGTTCCAGCAGCCAACCGCAACGGACGCCTCTAGCAAAAGCATAAATAAACATAGAGGTACAAGAAGCCTCCGCGTAAGACTCAGGATCCGTCAACACTTGATGCCATAAGCCATGCTCATCTTGCAGCTTAAGATAGCCTTTACTAAGCTCACGGAAATAATCAAGTAAATCAGCCCGCAACGGATGTTGCTCAGGCATAACTTCAAGTAGCTCAGTCAGCGAGAAAATCACCCAACCATTACCTCTGCCCCAAGGCACGCCATTGGGTTTATTAAACTTATAATCATATACATGATGCATAATGCCAAGCTCCGGCTGGAACAGCCGCTCCTTGTAATGTAAAAACTGCGCCGCCGCATCATCAAGATAAGCCGCATTTCCGGTCAATTTATAATATTTGCTTAGAAAAGGCGTGCTCATATACAGATCATCACACCACATCGTCTGCTGCATGAAATCAACTGTGCCACTGGTCCGATACAGAGCTCCGTCAGGCAGCCTGCTCTGCACTTTAGTAATGTAATTGGCAATTTCAGCAGCAGCTTCCGGTGCGCCCTCTAGTGGACGAAGCTTATTTGCTTCCAGCATCGTTGCCCCGAAGGATCCGCAGTCGTCCAGCGAATCCATCAGCGCCAGCTGATGATTGATGCCCGGAGCGCCATAACGTTCAAGGTCCCATAAGGCATATTCGTGCAGCCCTGTACATTGCTCAATATGGTGTTGTGCATATTCGGCATAATGGGGGGCCTTAAGCTCTACTCCTGTTCTCAGCAATCCGTACAGGGTTACGCCTAGAGGGTAATTCCAGCGCCCAAACATAACACTCTCCAAATAAGGCCTAACCCAGCTATTCGGTTGGTCCACCCGCCAAAAGGTTACTTCATCCGCTTCCCCAAATAAAGTATCCATAGAGGTCAGTTCTAAGACTTTCGGCGCTGTCCCCGAGGTGAATAGTCCAAGGTACAGCCAAGGATCAGTTAATCCTTCAACTGAATAAGGTTGCACGAGACTACTCTGAACACCACCAGACCGTACGTCCAGTTCAAATCCCCAATTCCCCTCTCCGCAGACGGACTCCACGACGAGATCATGTAGTCCATAACCAAGCTCCAGTTGGATATCCAGCGTGCCGTTCACGTTCTGGTGCTCAGCTACAAGTTTCCCATTCACATAGATAGAGATTTCAGCCATTCCACGATAGCTACCTTGCAGGCGTATGTCATCTTTCTGTAGGCTCTTAACTTCCAGCTTACACCAAGCAAACGCCTTGGCTCCTAGTAATTCCCCAAATATACGTGAACAGTTGCCAGTTGCCTGTTCCTGTGGCGACCATTGCGGCGTCGGAAACCAAGCGCAGCGAGCTGTCATCTGCTCTTCAGTGAAATCAGCTTCCAGCCAAGCTGCCCAAGACGTCTGTTGGGGTCCACTATAAATCCAACCTTCACAACCGCTTAACTGCGCCGTTGGAGTAAGAAAGTGTACCGGTGCACCTTTGACGCTGCCCGTTCCAAAAACCCCTCCGCAACCTGTACCTGTTGCTACATACTCCAGCACAAGATGGTTCCAGCCTTTATCCATGCCCGCCCGAAAAAACGTCCTCCGGTCCGGAAACACATCATCATTTAGATTGGAGCTAAACACCAGCCGTCCATTTATGTAAACCTTAACTGGACTGTAGCAACTAACTGAGAAAGGGGCTTCTACCTCATTGTCGCTCCACAGCTTTCCCCACACATATACGAATTGTCCTGCCTCTAGCTCCGGCAGTCGTTCTTCCAGATTCATATCATAACGGCAGTCGCGGAGCCGTTTGAAACCACTCTGCGAATGTACCCGGTAAACCGGAGGCTGCGGGGGATAGGCACCGATAAAACGGCTGGCCACAGCGGCCAGTACATTTTCGATTTCGCCCCCATTAGATTTGGCAATACAATCAGGATCAGGAAAGTATTCTGGAATATAAGTACTCACTAAACGTATCCTCCTTCACACAGTTATTTCTCCACCCGGATACAGCGTCGAGCTGTACAATCTTTTAGGCTGAGGTAACGATTTCTCAGAGGCACATGTACTAATATCTATCCACTCGCTTGAATATACCGATGCTGACTCATCATTATAAATTACAACCTGTTCCCTGCCACATCCCAGAAGATCGCCATGAACGGCATAACCTTCCTCCTTGAATTCAGCTACAACCCGCATATGTCCATCGTACAAAGCAGGATATACCCCGCCTCCCCGGCGGTACGCGAGAATATAATCCGGAGAACCCACTTGCCAGTTGCTAACGGCTTCAACGATAGTCAGCCAACCATCGGTTGTGCGCTCTTCTTTCCACAGTTCCTTGCCATTACAGTCTAAAAGGAACAACGCATCCTTACCTTTTAGCCCTTTGCCGTCATCTTCGCGGATCATTCGGTCCAGCCCGGCAACCTGAAGACCAGGCAGTTCGGGCCGGAATCGGCCTAACGCCAGATGCTGTGACTCTATAGAACCGTCATAACGCCAAAGCTCTTGCCCGTCCCGGTCATACATCACCGTTACGCTTCCGCCGACAACCAGTTCAGGATAACCATCTCCATTCACATCGCCAACCCAAATACAGTCCGCGTGGTCATCCAGATCGTGGCAGCTCCATAATAAATTACCTTTAGAATCAAGCAGATCATAACCTGCCATCACTTGATCCTGTCCATTTCCATGAAGATCGTGAACCCACGGATAATGTCCTACATTGCCTGTATGCGTCCATAATAAATTGAAATCCTTATCCAAGGCCCACAGTTGATGATAACGGTCCTTCAGAATGATGTCGGAAGCATGTTCTTGCCCTGTTAGATTGGCAATGATAATACAATCATGTGCATGTTCAGCAGGTAAGTCGTATATGGACTTAACCGTTCCTGTTGAACCTTCAAAAATATGAAAACGTCCATCCATTACACATAATACTTCCAGCGACCCATCACCATCTATATCATAAACTTGCGCTGGATAGTCCGAGCCTTGGCTGCCAGCGTCAGGATCGGGTGTGCCCACCTGCCACAGCAGCTTGCCATCCATATCAAAAGCAGTCAGACATTGCACCTGATGGGGAATATAACGAACATCCTGGCGATTATCCGGCTGGACCAGCAGCATTTCTGCACGTCCATCCCCATTCAGATCGCCAATAAGCATTTTACAGCGTGGACCAGCAGCGGAAATATCTACTTTTGCCAGCTGATAGACTGATTGTGTGTCCTTCGTTCTCATTAGAATCCTCCTGTCTTCTCTCTTCGATTAAATCTCAGGGAAACGGACGGTTTGTCCGCCTGCTACTTCTATAATCACACCGTCGATTTCCAGCCAGACAGATACCGCTCCCGGATTATATACAAAATCCCGAGCAGCGGAGAAAATAAGGACTTCACAAGCCTTCATATAATGAACGAGTTCAATATTTGTCGCGTACCAGATTTCCTCTAGTCCTCCCACTGCTTCACAGAAGCTTTCCATCAGCTCCCAGTTATTATCGTTATCAAATTCATAACTATGGCCCCACACATACATCAGATATAAATACTGCCGTTTATGCAGCTTCACGAACTGCTCCGCATGCTCCAGCAAATGATCATTATGATGGCAAGTCCCCCGCCATTCCAGCCAATCCTCCGGCAGCCCAAAGCCGCCGCCAGTGGTCTGCACCACACGGGCATATTCCATGCCTAGATGAGGCAAAAGCTTCTTTATCTCCTTGTTAAAGGAACCGTTAGGATAAGACATTCCCCGTATCGGCACCTGGAGCAGCGTCTCAAAATACTTTCGATCCTCCATAATCTCATGGATGATTTGCTCCTGCGGACAACGGGCCAGCGTCGGATGGTGTTGCGTATGGACAGATACTTCATGTCCCTGGTACAGCTCAGTTATTTCATCTGCCGTAATACGATCACCTTCACCCAGCAGGCCAGAATTGAGATGAAATGTTCCTCTAATCCCATGGCGGTTAAATAGTCCAACCAATCTTTCGTCAGCCCGTCTGCCGTCATCATAGCTCATTGTAAGCGCCTTATGTCTGCCCTCAGGGTAACAATAATAAATAATAGACATCAATCTGAAGCCTCCTTCGCATTACTGTCCAAAAACCGTCAGATTCGAGTATTCAGCAATCAGGGGTGCCATCTGTCGGAACCCAATTTTCCCGCCTGTCAGTAGCGGCCCATAGGTTTCACCATCATCTATCCATGTAAAAATCGGCAGTTCATTGATTGCAAAAGACAGCATAGGGCCACGTTTCACCACTAACATCCGGTAGGGCTCAGTCATGTCGCTGACGTCCGGAAGCGGATCGGCTGCCTGCGCAACCAGATGAAAACCATAGCTTTTGCGCAAATTACAGGTGTGAAATTCACGTTCTTCCACCCAACGCCTGCGAAAATACGAGATATGATACGTGTCTATCTGCCCGTGATGGTATTGATCATATTCACCCGTACGGCGAGCAAGCGTGGAATCAAATAAATCCTTCCCACCCTCTCCTTTGGCCGCTATAAACAAAATCGCCAACCCCGGCTCACACAATGGGCGGAAATTCCACGATACGGCGAGGTCTGCCGGGAACTCCTCTGGACACCAGAGAACGACATTTGCTTGTTGTCCGGCCTCGGCATGGATAGTGCTCTCTAATCTCATTCGTTGCAAAGGGAAGGAAACCGTTCCCTCTCCCTCCATCTGGAATCCAGCGATATCACTAGTTGAAGCGAGGGGATTATGGTAGATTGGTTTCCATGCTTCAGGGATCAAACCACCTATACCCGTGTCCTGCATCGGCCTAGCCATAAATCATTCCTCCCCACAATGAAGCCTTCAATTCGCGAGTTCCGGTATAGCACTACCGATTAATTCCAAGGCAATGATCGTATTTAAAGACCACTGCGAGGCTTCATTTGTATTCATCCAATCGATCTCATTTAACTCAGTCATATAAGTGACCCGATCAGCTTCCTCCTGTAGATTCACACAACCAAATGGATTCTCCAGCAAAATCGTCCAACACCGCTCTGCCGTCGCCGGATCCTTGCGGTAATATGCTCCATATGCAGCAATGGCTACGCTGAGTACAGGATGCTCAAAACGGAGTTTTCCTGAAATCAACCCTCCTGTAAATGCGTCCTTCTCTTCTTGTGGCAAATTATAAAATACGCCGAACTCAGCCAGCATATCTTCCCAGTCCGGGTCCTCCAGCATTGCCGCCAGCTCGAACCACACCTGTGGACCTCCCATGCTAATCGCTAGATGACGCCCCCAGTTATCGTCGCCCATTCCCGACAATAGGCCAGTTGCCGGATCATACCCATATGTGGGACCAGATAATAGCCGTAAATTTGCCCTTTTGATGCAATCCATGCCTGTTATAATCTTGTCACGATAAGCGGTATCCTCGAACCGCTCCCAGCGGGTCATCCAATTAGAGCTAAAGGCTGCCCAGTCCGGACCCACCCTAACATGAGTCGGGAATTCATCCTTCGGAAAATACGCCCGCATCGGGTCCAGAGTAACTGTTGAATAATCAGCATCCTTTACACTGTCCATAATATCGCCGACCCGCTCGTCTCCGGTCAGATAATAATAGTAGCGATGCAGACCCGCCATGGCGATACGAGCCTCTTTGCAGCCGCAGCCCCAGTGGATGACATTATGCCGCGAGCCTAGTCCGGCGTATTCGCCAAAATGATATACATCTACCTCACTCGTATGCCTGGTCATAGCTTCGGCCATTCGGAACACATCCGCTCTCCCGGACCGGAGAAACGTTACCCACAACCACATATTTGGCACCAGCTCAGAATTCTGCCAGGCACAGCCACCGAGATCATAGTTCCATACATGTCTGACCAGATCGTAGCTGTGCATGAAATCTCCGTAGTCCCAAAAACCGTACCATTTGCGCTGCTCGATCTCCTCCTTGTAAAAGGAGATGATCCCGTCCAGCCGCTCTTCCAGATACACCTTGGCTGGCGTGCTCCGATCAGGCAAACTCCAGAAACCAAAAGCACCCGCTTCATGATAATAAGTTGGTTCGCAAACCAGCAATGAAGGTTCTTCAGCTTCTGCCTGCATCCGCTGCAACAATTCAGGCCCGGGAGTCTGCGCCGTACACCAGAATGTTAGCTCGCTAGTATTAGCGATACCAAATGGAGTGGCCCGTAATTCTTCTGCACCTTCATACGAGGATTCCACATGTGTTTTTGTATCATAATGCCGCAAGTCCATAGCTGCCGCATCAGGTGACCAGAACCAGACAGTAAGAGCTGCTGCATCTGTGGCAGTGGAACCAATCTCCATTCCTGCCGGATGCTTACGCCAGAAATTCTTCATCCCGACGGCTAGCCCTCCACCCTCTGCTCCAACATAACCAAGCCCACCTGCCCGGCGGCCTTCTGCTGCCTTGATCCAAGCGCACCCATCCTCTGTCCGCTTCCAGATCCCATAATGCTCGGAAGAATCTTGGACCAGCCGAAAGCTGCCCCAAGTCGCGGAGTCATCCAATAAACTAAGGAAATAGGCATCCTCTTCTGGATCAAATTTCACAGCACATCCTGCTACCTGATCGACGAATAAATCACGGTACTTACCTTTGGTTCGCCGTGTATGCAACGTCTTAGGAGACTCGCTAAACAAGCCGCTATCTCCGGCAAAACGAACATGGCGGTTGTAAAGCGGTCCATGCAGCGGCACTGTGAATTCTATTCCTAATCCTTTAATAAAATCCTGCTGTGGATTACCGTCATAATGAAACGTATGAACTAATCGAATAGACTCCAGCCCAGCATAAAAATATAAACGTAACGTATAGGGAAGCCACTCACGAGCATTGTGTGAAGCTTGGTGAAGTCCCTCTAGCTTCACCACTGCGCGAACAGGTCCGTCCTGTTCAAGGATGGCACTTAACGTTCGTCCTGTGAATCGCTCCTCACGTATGCTCAGGGTGCCAGCACCCTCATCTCTCTGTTCACGTATACATACAAGCTCTCCATTACTGCATACTTCGGTTCCTTCCGTGTCCGCCGGATTTCTGCGCACAATACTGCGGATAAGACCCTTCCCCTGCTTGTTAACCGTGCAAATAATAACACCTGTATCTATAATGAAAGCTTCCTCTGTTTCCTGCACAGTTAGTCGCTCAGTCATTTCCGTAGCTGGAGCCGCTTGATTTATTGTCATTGTCGCTAAGGAATCCTGCTGAATATCCGAATTTTTGTTTACTGCCGAGTGCGTGGACCATTTGATGCTCCCGTCAGGCCAAAAAGCTGCCGGCCAGCTTTGCAGCGGCACAAGCTTTTCGTTCTTCGGCATACTTAAGCAGAGATTCTTTAACGATTCCCTGTCGAGCGCTCCTTTTTTCCAAGGAACCCCCCAGGTAACACCCACATCAATAGCGGGCTTTTTTAGCCAATGCAGGCTAATCGGCAGAGCCGTAGGCACAACAACCATCTCCTTTATACGTTCTTCGCCGCACGTCCACTTACTTTTAAAGAGCTTCATTATTATGGCTTAGCTCTCTATAGCGGCTTGGGGTTATTCCCTCTTGTTTCTTAAAAATCCGGTTAAAATAGCTATGCTGATAACCCACCTGTTCAGCTACATCGTTAATTCGCAGCGAGGTATCACGCAGCAGCTCCTTGGCTTTATCAAGCCGTAATTCGGTCAGATAATCGATGAAATTTTTCCCGGTGACCCGTTTGAATGATTTACTCAGTAAAAATGGGCTGATCCCTGTATAATCCGCACATCCATCCAGCGAAATATTATCCATATAATGCTCATTGATATACATCATGGCATGCTCAATCGTCCGTTTGATTCCGGCATCCGAACGCTCACTCAGCTCCGTCAGATACGGTGCGACTACTTTTTCCTGAAACCAGGCAAGGATAAGCTTCGGCTCATGAATTTGCGACAGTGCCGCGTACAGATTAGCCCCTTTGAACAGTTGGTTTGGATGAATGCCTGAGACCATAATGGCGTGCTGAATACTGCCTAACAAATGAAGCATGCCCTGCTGCACATCAATCACTTTTGCCCCATTGGCACACAGTGCCTCCAGAAATTCCTCCAACAGCCGGTAAGCCTCTTCCGCTTCTCCTGTGCGCAGGGCCTGAATCATTCCGCGCTCCAAAGTGAACGAATATTGCGGTTCAGGCGTACTTTGCCCCTCACGATCCAGTAGCTCCATATTAATAATCTGGTTCTCACCACCAAACTGGCGATAACTAGCGGCTTGCTTCGCAGCCTCGAACGCTAGCGGAATACCGGATATCCTTCCAACCGGTGCACTAAACGCCACTGTTACCCTCATTTTTAACATGCGATTAATCGTTCCTGTCAGTTCTTCGCTAAAGGCTTGCACCGCTTCCAGCGATGGATTCGCAACGGGTTCGATAAGAAGTAATCCTGCCGTGAGATCATGGAAATTGATAATATCAGCCTGCTTAAAGTGCTCGGCAGACAATTCTCCGATAATATTGACGGCGGCGAATGATACAAGACTTTCATCACCGTTGCGGAACTTCCCCTCCTGGCTGGAGATGCCTGTAAGCTGAATATAAAGAATAATATAATGACAATCCTCTACTTCCCACTTAAAACGCCGCATCCGGCTTTGCAGATCCTGCTCAGAATAAGAATATAAATACCCCTGAAACAGCTGATGCAGGAAGCTTTCCTTCACATGTGGAAGCTGCTCGGAAAGAGTGTACTTCAGGGCATGGCTCTCCCCGTGCAAGTTCTGCCAATGCCGTTCAATCAGAATGAACTCATCCTCCCTACTCGCAGCCGCCGCTTGGTCAGGCAACAAAGTCTGTAGCAAACGTCCTATCGGTGAATAGATTTTACGGGAAGCAAACCAAGACAGAATCGCCGCCAGCAGCAAAGCACTAAAGCTAACTAAAAATATCAGTCTTGAAATGAAGACGACAGGTGAAGTTATGCTGGTTATCGGTGAAGCGGACACATAGAGCCAATCTGCGGAGAGTCGGGAAAACTCACCATAAGTCACTGCATATGTAGCCTTACCCCAGTCGAAGAGAAAAGAGGACTCAAGACTTGACTCTTGGTTCGCGCCCCGTTTCACAATCTCATTATGCAATGCGGTAAGTAAGGGAGAATCCTCGGCACTGTCTCCACCAGATACGTACAAATCCCCCGTCGTCTGCAGCAAAAATGTCTCGCCGCTATTATAAGGTGTCATAGTTCGTAGCATCGCAGCTACTTTCTCCGTATCCATGCGGAGCAAAAGAGCCCCGAAGGGCTTCAAGCTTCCGCCCGGAATATGATGGACAAGCGTTAATTCTTTGACATTTGGTTTATTGGGATCGAATGCCCACTGCGTCCAATAGGTGCTTTGTTCAGTATCAATCAATTTGTCATATTGACCCGATACCGCGCTGGAGTCAATCGTGCCATATTCGGGATTAAATAGTAATGGATGATCTCCTGATAGATAGAGTTCAACGTTACTCGTCATCGTGTTCGAGCCCTGCATCACTACGAGTGTCTTCGTAATATCCCAAGCCCGCTCATGATCCTGAATAAAATCAAGGCCATTCAAGCTGTAATCAAACTTGGGATCAAAGGCCCAATGTGCCAGCATCAGCTCCAGATTGGACAGTTGATCATCAATATTAGCCGCCCGCTGTTCAATCTGCCTGTTATGCATCTGCAGCAGCTCGCTCTCCAGGCGTCCCCCTGCCATCCAGTAGACAAGCGCACCAATAATAAACCCCGGAATGGATGACACCACCAGCATAATGATCAGATTTTTACGATAATATCGGCCCTTACAGCCTGACCAGCCTTTTGTATAACGCTTCCATTTCGCCACATTTCTCATCACTATGCTCTCACCAGCCGAATCAGATAAATTTGAAGTGCAATCGAACCACATTCGTTTTGCTCCTCAGATCCTTTCCAGCCGGATAAAAGCACTAGGAAGGATCTAGCGGTCAGCCTTAGCGTATAACTCGTTCATTTCCTTAACTAAATCATCTCCACCTGTTTTTCTCCATACATCAAATGCTGATTTCAATTCAGCTTCATCAATTTGTCCTACAATATATTTTATGCGTGCATCATTAATTACATTGTCGAGTTGAGCACCCTTTTGGGAATATACTGTGGAAATAAAGGCCTCTGCCGGATTAACCACGATCGAAGCTTCATTTGCTTTCTGAACTTCGATTTGTTTAAGCCGCAGCGGTGTCTGAGCTACAGTCTTGGATTTGTCCTCAGGTATAAAGGCCAGAATTTGGTTTAACCCTTCCACTTCTGACTCCAGAAGGACAGTGTCTTTGGAGCGTTCAATAAAACCATCCACCATAGTGTAGTGAGTACCTTCCAAACCAAAACCTAACATCGTTTGTAATTCCGGATTATTGATTTGATCTAGAAAAGCCAGTACCCGTTTCAATTCTTCTTCGCTCTTCACAGATGATTTTGGAATAGCCAGCATGCCCGAGAAACCAGAGGTCGGCAATGTGTGTAGCTTGCCATCCGTACCTGTTACGCCCCCGCTTACATCTACATAATGTTTATCCGGTTCGTCTTTGCCTTCTTTTTCTAGCGCAGCGTGAATTTTATCATCCACCCGGGCGCCTGTATCGACCACATCGACGATTACTCCTGCCTTATTGTTCACGATCGGATCTGTCCATTTGGCACTGTCCATCACAGCGAAGTCAGAGTTGATCAATTTCTCATCATACAGCTTCTTCATGAACTTAAGCGCTTCCAAATATTCTGGATATTCATGCTCAGGCACCAGCTTGCCATCTTGTACGCCCCATTTATTCGGTGTTCCAAACCATAACTTAATGGTATCAAAACCGCTGGCCCACTGGCCGCTCCATTTGACCAGCACCATGCCATAAGTATCCTCTTTACCATTGCCGTCTGGATCTTTTTCCTTGAACGCTTTCAGCATATTGTAGAAATCATCTACCGTCTGCGGTGTTTGCAGCCCCACCTTCTCCAGCCAATCCTTGCGGAAAACCATACCGTTACGGCCGAGTACACGCCCCCGATAGATTCCGTAATTCTTCCCATCAATAGCCGAGTTTTTCAGAATAACCGGGTTCGCTTGGCTCAAATTCGGATAATCCTTAAGATAAGGCCCTACTTCCCAGAATGCGCCCGATTTGGCAGCGTTCACAAAACTAGAAGCCTTAACATCCCCCACGTAGATAATAGTCGGCAGCTTCCCAGAAGCTAGCGTAATATTAAATTTATCTGCATAAGATGCGTTCGGGACCCACTCAAAGTGGATTTTTGTGTGGGTCTGCTTCTCCAGTTCAGCAGCAACCGGACTGCCATCCTTCGGATAATTTGTTTTGAATATCGGCAGCATGAGGGTCAGATCCAGCGGGGACTCGCTTTTCTCTTCTCCAGTATTACTACTCCCCTCACTTTTGCTGTTAGAACCTGCAGATTCATTACCTGAGCAACCTGCAACAACAGTGGTAACCATCATAGCCACAAGTAAAAGTAACAACCAGCGCTTCTTTTTTACCGAACGATTAGCTTCCATTATTATACCTCCAAATTGGAATAAGTTAAGTTTGCTATCCTTTAACAGAACCCAGCATCACCCCTTTAGCGAAATGTTTTTGCAGAAATGGGTACACACATAAAATTGGTAGAGTACCTACTACAATAACCGCCATTTTAATCGACTGCTCCGGTGGCTGTACAAAGCTCGGATCCATAGAACTCATATCACCAGCCGCAGATTGGGACAACATTACGATCTGTCGCAGCATCACCTGCAAAGGCCATTTTGTCGGATCCGTAATATAGAGCAGTGCCGAGAAGAAATTGTTCCAATGTCCCACAGCATAGAACAACGTAAATGTAGCGAGAACCGGTTTGGATAAAGGAAGGACAATCTTCCACAACAAGCCCAGCTCAGAACAACCATCAATACGCGCCGCTTCTTCCATTTCTATAGGCAGCTCCTGAAAAAAGTTTTTGACAATAATCAGGTTAAAGGCGCTAATTGCTCCCGGTAAAATAAGAGAATTGAGCGTATCCAGCAGATGCAGTTCCCGAATGACGAGATAGGTTGGAATCATTCCTCCACCGAACAGCATCGTAAAAATAACAAGGTTGAGTACCAAATTACGGCCCATCAGATATCGTTTTGCCATCGGATAAGCCATTGTTACCGTGAAGAATAAATTAACGACAGTTCCGATTACCGTAACATAAATAGAAACCCCTATACTGCGCATAATCGTATCTGTTGAAAAGATAAATCGGTAGGCGTCAAATGAAATCGTGGTCGGGATCAGGAATACGGCACGTTTAGTAATTTCCGCATCTGTAGCGAAGGAGCCCGAAACCACAAAGAGGAAAGGGAGAATCGCTACGATTCCGATAATCCCTAAAAATATATAATTGAATACATCAAATGCAGTTCCACCCGTACTCTTGTATTGTTTGGCCACAGCAAGCTACTCCCTTCTCAATAAAGTCCGGATTCACCAAATTTTTTGGCGATCCAATTCGTCCCGAGCACAAGCGTCACACCGATTATTGATTTGAATAATCCAACAGCTGTACTGTAGCTAAAAGCTCCCTGGGTGATTCCCAGTGCGTATACATAGGTATCGAACACCTCACCTACTTCACGATTAAGAGCATTCATCATTAAATAAATTTGTTCAAAACCGTTATCCAAAATCGTTCCCATCCGAAGAATAAGTAAAATAACGATTGTACTGCGAATAGCAGGCAACGTAATATGCCAAATCTGCCGCCACCTGTTCGCACCGTCTACTACCGCAGCCTCATATTGCTCCACATCTACACCGGCCAGCGCTGCCAGGAATATAATTGTCCCCCAACCGCACTCCTTCCAGATCGTCTGGAGAATAATCAATGGACGGAACCAGTCGAGATTAGCTAGAAAGTCTATTTTCCTGCCTGTAAACGTATACAAAAACTCATTTACAGTCCCGCCTTCCGTAGTTAGAAATACATAGCTCATACTGGCCACAATGACCATGGATATAAAGTGCGGAACATAAATCATCGTTTGTATCGTCTTTTTATAGAAGGAAAGCCGTATTTCGTTTAGAAGTAGTGCCAGAATAATCGGCGCCGGAAAAAAGAAAATCAAATTATAAAAAGATAACAATAACGTATTGCGCAGCAGCATAAAGAAATCGGGATTCTGGAAAAAAACACGAAAATGCTCAAAACCTACCCATTCACTTTTCTGAAAACCAAGAAACGGCTGGTAATTCTTAAAAGCCAACAGCACGCCCCACATCGGAACATATTTGAAAACAAGAAAATAAAGGACTCCAGGGAGCAGCAGAATATATAACCATTTATCACGTTTAAAACGTTTCCATCTTCTTACCCGGATATTTCGATAGGTCTGCGGTTTTAGCTGTTGTTCTGCAGTTCCCGGAACTGTTACGTGCTTCATCCTGTTCACCTCCATTTGTCATGTACATCTCGCGATTACTGTAGCCATGGATTACTGCAATCACCCTTACTGCGACTCCTATTATGCTGCTAGTGATTTTTTCCAGCAATCGGACTTTTTTGAACGCTCTATATAAGCTAAAAATCCCATTTTATCTAAAAAGTCCAAACCGCGCAAAAGTTTACTATTGCCCGCAAGACCCTAACAACCTATGATTCCAAGTGATGATTTCCAGCAAATGTTTGCCTTAAAGGGGGAGCTGAATTGAAGAACAAGTTATACTATGGTGCTGCTTGGTATCCCGAGCTATGGAGTGAAGAGGTGCTTGAGCAGGACATCCTTCTAATGAAAGAAACGGGGATTAATATCGTACGAATCGGAGAATTCATTTGGTCTGCCTTGGAGCCAGAAGAAGATAAGATTGATATCCGTCCCGTCGTGAAATATATCGAAAGGTTACATAGAAACGGAATTGACACAGTAATGTGTACGCCGACACCTACACCCCCCATTTGGCTTACCCATGGACATCCTGAGCGCTGTTATGTGGATGAGAGCGGAACGGTAATGGGACATGGAGCACGGCAGCATATCTGTACGAACAATCCGTATTTTCGTGAGCGGGCTGCCATCATTACGGAGCATATTGCCAAGGAGACCGGAGCACTTCCGGGGTTAACCGCCTGGCAGCTCGATAACGAATTCAAAGCGCATGTGGCGGAGTGCATGTGTGAGACCTGTAAAGGCTTATGGCATATCTGGTTGCAGCAGCGCTACAGCTCCATTGAAAAGTTGAATGAGGCATGGGGAACAGCCGTCTGGAGCCAAACTTATCAACGTTTTGATCAGGTGCCACAGCCAGGACCCGCACCTTTCCTCCACAATTCATCTCTGCGGACGATGTACCGCTTATTTTCAATGGAAAAAATCGCTGAATTCGCCGATGAGCAGGCTGATATTATCCGCCGCCACTCCTCTGCACCAATTACCCACAACAGCAGTGTCGCTTTTCATCTAGATAATGAGCGGCTATTTCAGAATCTCGACTTTGCCGCCTACGACACTTATGCCTCACAGGAAAATATGCATGCTTATCTGCTTAACTGTGATCTATGGCGAAATTTCAAGCCGGGAAAAGATTTCTGGATAATGGAGACAGGACCCTCGTTTGCCGCATCTCTAGTAAGTTTTGGTGTGCCACATCCGAACGGATATCTGAAGGCAGAAGCGGTTGCCGCCTATGCGCTGGGTGCAGGTGCATTTTGCTATTGGCTCTGGCGCCAGCATACTTCCGGAAGTGAACAAACACATAGCTCGATCCTTAGTGCCTGGGGAGAACCCGCTCTAGGGTACGATAATGTGCTGGAGGCCAATCAAGCACGGCAAGAAATTGAACAAATTATGCTCTCCACCCGGCCCCTTCGGGCAGATGTTGCGATTACCTATTCGGACAGAACCAAAGCTTATCTCGCAACTGAACCTCATCGGAAGCTAAATTATCGTAGTCTGCTGGGCGATTTCTACAAAAGAATTCTACATATGGGTATTCACCGGGATCTGCTGCCCGAAGGCGGTGACTTAACCGGATACAAGCTGTTATTCACTCCATTCGTACATTATTTGTCCCCCGAGTATGTGGAAAGTGCGCTGGCCTTCACAGCAGCTGGCGGGATTTGGATTGTCGGTCCTCTTACCGGAGGACGAACGAAGGAGCATACCCTTCATACGAATGCCGGACTTGGGGAATTGGAGCGATTAGCAGGAGTCAGAACTAAGTTTATCTATCCGCTGGAATCAACAGGCACGATTGGACACGCTTTTGGGGTATCTGCTCCCTTGTCCATGTGGAGTTCTGTTTTTGAACCCGTTTCAGAGTCCGCTTCCAGTCTCGGAATGATTACGGAGGGGGTGACACCGGGTTTGTCCTTCCTGACGGAGCAGCCTTACGGACAAGGTACTATTGTTATGCTGGGTTCAATGCCTGCCGGTGAAGAAGGTGACCTAATGTTATGTAAACTTATTGATCATTATGCAGAACGTACTGGTGTTACCGTACGCAGTGATGTCACTAAGGGAACCCTTGTCTGCCCTAGAAGCAATGACCAAGGTACCGAAGTGTGGACCATTGTAAATATGGATGGACACGGGGGAAGTCTCACACTCCCGCGGGATGGACATGATGTTCTCTCAGGCAAATCCGTGGCCTGCGGCCCCCTCTCCCTTGGTGCATATGAGTACAGAGTAATCCGGTTATAAATACTTATCCTTACAGCATAAAAAGCCGCTAACTCCTTGGTCACCCAAGCGGTTAACGGCTTCATTTCCGTTATTTTAACTTTTAATAACGCCTTTTTTAAGAATAACATTCCCATACAATGCTTCTTCACCAGTAACTATAACCGCATAACTTTGCTTAGAACGGTTATAGAAATCAAAACGTTCCTCATGTTTAATCGTCGCTTCAGCATCATGTTTGGCAATGATAGTCTCGTATGTGGACCAGATGACCGGTACAGTTGGATCTCCAGCCACCACTGCCATAAAAGCCACCTGTTGCTCTGCATAATGATCCAGAGGTAACAACTCTAAGATGGCATCCAGCAGGTCAGGAATACCGATGCCATCATATCTCAGTACCCTCGGATTCAACGAATGTCCGGGATAATTCGCATCAGCCAATACAAGCTCATCCCCATGACCCATTTCCATCAGAATGCGCACCAGCTCCGGAGAGAGCAGCTTAGGAATTCCTTTTAACATAAGGCACCTCTTTACTTCCCATAAAATGATCGCAACGCTACCAGCTCATCAATCCGATGCTGCGGCAATTCTCTCTCCCCGCCAATCATCCGGGTAATGAAGGTGAGCTTGGCGGTATACTCAAGCCGCTCCATGTTCAGATATGCTTCCATAACATCTTCTCCCCAAGTAAGGGCTCCGTGATTCTCGAGCAGGACCGCAGTTTTTTTGCCCAGGAAAGGCATCAGTGAATCTGGAATTTCTTCCGTCGATGGTGTTCCATATTCCGCCAATGGAATATCTCCGATCATGATCACCGACTCTGGCATCATCATCTTGTCGAGCGCCTCACCTTTTATGGCAAATGCAGTAGCATACGGGGGATGTGCATGGACCACACCCTTCATCTCTGGCAGCTCATTATAAATTCTTAGATGCATTTTCGCTTCCGTTGAGGGTCTGTAGCCTTCAGCTGCTTCAAGGACTTCACCTTGCAAATTCACTTTCACAAGCATATGAGGCTCTAAATATCCCTTACTCACCGCTCTGGGGGTAGTCAGAATTACATTCTCTGATAAGCGAGCAGAAATATTCCCATCATTAGCCGCGATAAAATCTTTATTAAACAGGTTTCTCCCGATATCACAAATCTGCAAACGTAATTTTTGTTCCAATGTATCCATAGGGTTTCTCTCCTCGTATCCTATTTTTCACAAACCTTCACCAAAGAAGGCTGATATGTCTTAAAGGCAAAAGATCTTTCCACTACCTGCTTGCCCTCGGAGATTTCCAATTCCCCTAGGGCAGCCAGTTGAATAATTATATTGCCAATTGCACTAGCTTCCACAGGCCCTGCTACAACTTTTCTCCCCGTAATATTAGCGGTAAGCTGACAGAGCAGTTCATTCTGAATCCCACCACCGACCATATGAATGATATTGATTTTTTTGCCGGTGATCTCTTCCATTTCGTTAATCGTATGGCGATAGGACTCTGCTAAGCTCTCAAGTATGACGCGAATAATCTCAGCTTTCGTGTAGGGGGCTTGCTGGCCTGTTCGTTCGCAATATTCTCTAATCCGTTGGGTCATCACACCGGGTGTACTAAACAGTTCATCATTCGGATCAATAATTGCTGGGGCATGATTTATGGTTTCAGCTAGCTCAACCATTTGGCCTTGGCTGACGTATTTTCCCGCTTCTGCCCAATTCCTTTGCAGCTCCTGCAAAATCCATAGTCCCGTTATATTTTTGAGCAAACGATTAGATTGGCCGTAACACTGCTCATTTGTGAATCCGTATTCATAGCTTTTCTCTGTAATGACAGCTTCAGGCGTCTCCATGCCCACTATCGACCATGTTCCACAGCTTATAAATGCTGCATTATCCTTAAGAGAATACGGAATGGAAGCTACTGCTGAAGCCGTATCATGAGAAGCACCCGCAATTACCTCCATTGGACCAACGCTAAGCTCCTCTTGAATTACCGGAAGGATAGGACCAATGACCGTCCCCGATTGAACCTGTTGTGGCACTAGGCTAACCGGGATACTAAGCCTGCTAAATACTTCAGTAGAGACTTCACCAGATACAGCGTCCATTAAGCCACTTGTACTCCAAATCGTGCTTTCTGCTGCCGCGATACCAGAGAACAAATAGTGGAACAGGTCTGGCATCATTAAAATAGTATCTGCGACCTCTAGCAGAGAATCATTATCCTGAAAATCAGCAAACAGCTGATAAACCGTATTAATCAAGCTCGGTTGAATACCAGTAACGCTAAATTGCTCCCTTGGCGGAAGCAGTACTTCCAACCCTTGACGATGACTTCCCATTCTCTTATCCCTATAATGATGGGGGGAATAGAGCAACATCCCTCTTTTATCAATAAAACCGTAATCGACTCCCCACGTATCCACGCTTAGAGACCTCAATTTTCCACGCGCCCTATAAGCTCTCTGGATTCCTTTTTTCATTTCGTGAAAGAGCTTCAAAACATCCCAATACAAATGCCCGCCAATATACACCGGGGTATTAGCAAACCGATGAATTTCTTCCATGCGAAGGGTGTTACCGTCATACAATCCCAACATCACTCTTCCGGAGCTGGCGCCAAGATCCATAGCCAGAAGCTTAATCGTATCACCCATTTCACGCACACCTGCTTCACAAGAAGATTTTAATATAGCGGTCCGAAATTCTGACAGGCTCTGTAATCTGCTCCTTCCAGATTCTCCGTCCCAAATAACGACCACACCCGTGGTCTGAAAATACGTGATTCCTCAACGTTATGCATACTTACTGGAATACGCAAAATCGACGCCAGCGTAATCAGATCCGCCCCGATATGGTCATAACTGATCGCCCCATGATTCGCGCCCCAATTATTCATGACATCATATACCGATTGGAATGAACCACTGTTAGTTAGCTTAGGAGCGAACCAGGTCGTCGGCCAGGTCGGATCTGTTCTTTGATCCAAAATATGATGAACCTCTTCAGGCAGCTCTACAGTGTAACCTTCAACAAGCTGAAGAACAGGTCCAAGCCCCTTCACCAGGTTCAAGCGAGCCATAGTAACCGGCATTCCGCCTTTGGTTAAATAATCGGTAGAGAAGCCGCCTCCACGGAAATATTCTTGAGAAGCTGGCCGGAATTGTGTATTGCTTAGACAAGCCTCAGCCTCTTCGTCTGAAATCTCCCAAAACGGTTTGATTGCAGGCTTACCCTCTATCCTCTGCTCACCTGTGCCATCAAGCGCTGCCGAACCAGAGTTGATCAGATGCAGTATTCCGTGAGCTGCTTCTCCCTCCAATTGATGACCCGTCACTCGCTTAACGGCATCGGGACTCCAGAAGGTTCGGACATCAGCAAAGATTTGTGCTGTATTCGTAAGCAAATAATTGAACAACATCGTTACCCCATTCAGGCTGTCATTCTCTGTCGCTACGAGATAAGGTGTCCGTTTGCCGTTCCAGTCAAAAGAAGAATTCAGCATCGTCTCCATGAAATCGCCGTTAGGGAAATGGTCCGTCCATTGTCTCTGGCCTTGGAAACCGCCAACAATTGCATTGTGGCCGTTAGCTTCCTCCTCAAAACCAAGCTCAGCGAGAACCGGATTGCCGATCATCAGGTCGCGGGCGATCAATGTCATTTTCACACAAGTCTCCCACTGCTTCTCTTTCTCTTCTGCACTGATTTGCAGATGCTGCGGATTATTATCAGCGCCAACTTGGCAGTTTTCTTTAGTCCAGGCAAGCGCCCGCTTAAATTCCTCTTTATCATAAATCTCTTCTTCAAAGCGCCGGACATATTCAGACATATCTATATATTCATTGCGCATGCCCAGATACTCTTGGAAAAATTGTTCATTCACAATGGAACCCGCAATCCCCATCGAAACAGAACCCATAGATAAATATGATTTCCCCTTCATTTGAGCAACTGCTAAGCCTGCTCTAGCAAACTGTAGCAATTTAGACTGCACATCCGCTGGAATCTCTTCACTGCTAGACTCTTGAACATCTTCACCATAGATACCAAACGCAGGAATTCCCTTTTGAGCATACGCAGAGAGAACAGCAGCTAGATACACAGCACCCGGCCGTTCCGTTCCGTTAAATCCCCACACGGCATGCGGAATGGATGAATCCATATCCATTGTCTCTGAGCCATAACACCAGCAAGGCGTCACGGTGATCGACACCCCTACGTTAGCCCCGGAGAATTTCTGAGCCGCCGCAGCAGCTTCTTTAACACCACCGATCGTAGAATCGGCGATGATGCACTCTACAGGACTCCCATTTGGATACCTTAAATTCGCTTCAATAAACTTAGCCACCCGCTGAGCCATGCCCATCGTTTGCTCTTCCAGTGATTCACGAACGCCTCTTCTTCTGCCATCAATGGTTGGGCGGATACCAATTTTCGGATAGTTTTCTATCAATGCCGTTCCTCCTCAAGATCATCTTAGAGTCATCGTTAATAGATCTATTTCTCCTTCATCATAAAATCTGCAAGCGCTTTAGTCAACACAAAACAACATATTACCTAAACAAAAGTGTGGTTTTATGTGATATAATTATTATATATTGTGGTTTTATGTGAATGTGTAATTATTTTTAGATTTAAACAACAATGTAGTACACTAGAAAGCAGACGATTTATATATAAAGGTGAGTGAACGAATGAAAGCATTTGAACGACGGGATCTAATTATTAAAGAGCTTTACAGACAGAAGAAGGTCCATGTCGCAGAGCTAGCACAAAAATTCAACGTCTCGGAAGAGACCATTCGGCGGGATCTAGATAAACTGGACAAAGAAGGTCTTGCCAAAAAAAATTATGGTGGAGCCATTCTCAACGCCCATACCAATGAAGATCCTTCCTATACCAGCAGGCATCAGGTCAATATTGAAGCGAAGCGAATCATAGCCGATAATGTACTGCAATTAATCAATGATGGAGACAGCTTGGTGACGGATACGAGCTCAACGGTGTTTGAAGCCTTGCGTAGAATTATTGAGGAGAAAAACAATCTGACAATTATTACAAACTCTCTGGTGGTATTATCTGAATTTCAACACTCCGGTCAAAAGCTGATTTCCACAGGTGGAATTTTAGGCCCCGAGACCAGCTCCTTTGTTGGAAATACCGCTTCACAGACAATTCGAAAATATAATGTGGATGTAGCCATATTCAGCTGTAAAGCATTGTCCATGACAGGCGGGCTAAGTGATTCAAATGAAGAAGAAAGCGAACTGAAGGTGCTTATGCAGCAGCAGGCGAATAAAGTGGTTCTGCTCGTAGATCACTCCAAATTTGACCGGACTGCGTTCATTAAGTTGTTCAGCTTTGATAGAGTGGATTATATCGTTACAGATCAGAAGCCTTCTGAGGAATGGATCGATTTCTTAAATAATTACCATGTATCTCTTATCTATGCGCCCGCTGAGTGATCAGTAGGTGCATAGATAAAGAGAGATAATAACTTTATAACTTAGTTGTTTAAAAGACCACTTTCCAAGACGACCTTCAGCCATTCCCCAGCAATCAGATCATGCCCGGCAGTCGTCGGATGAACGCCATCCCACAGCCAGTAGGCTGCTTCTGCTCTCTCCGCAGCTGCATTGAAAGCATCCTGTAAAGGTACATAGACCGTATCAAATTGCTCAGAAAGTTGTTTAACCACTCCCTGATAATGTCTAATCTTCGCTTCCCATTCTGCCCACTGTTCAGCTGGAGCTCCGGTATTTAAAATAAAAGGCTCACATAAAACCAGCTTCGTATGTGGCAGAACTTCACGTGTTTCTTCAAGTACGTGACGGTAAGCGCGTTCAAAACGGTCCGTAACTCCACTTGGTTCCCCTTTCATCATTCTCCAAATATCGTTTACCCCAATCAATATACTAATGATGTCAGGCTGCAAGCTAATTGCATCTTCATTCCAGCGTGCATATAAATCGGAGATTCGATCTCCACTCACTCCGCGGTTATAGAATACCAGATTTTCTTCTGCCCGCTCATTCCCTAGCTTGCCTCCGATGATATACGCATAGCTATGTCCAAGAATATGATTCGGGTCTTCATCACGACCTCGATTCCCATCCGTAATGGAGTCACCCTGAAATAAGATCACTTTTGATTTTTTAGTAGCTGGATTAGTCATTGAATCTTTCATCTCCTTGATTACTAGTATATTAATCATTCAACTTGAATGTCTCCTATAATACAAGTAAAGTTATCATATAGAATACAAGGAGGAAAGAGAAAAATGAAATATAGAAGACTAGGCAATTCAGGGCTCAAAATCAGTGAGATCGGACTAGGCAGTTGGCTTACATATGGAACCGCAGCAGAGCAAAAGGCAGCCGATGCTTGTATAAGCAAAGCTTTTGAATGCGGTATCAATTTCTTTGATACAGCTAATGCATATAACCGTGGCGAAGGCGAAAAAGCGATGGGTGCTGCTCTACGTTCCTATGAAAGATCATCTTATGTGCTAAGTACAAAGGTCTTTTTCCCCATGGGAGACGATGTTAATAACCGTGGCTTGTCCCGCAAGCATATTATGGAGCAATGTGAGGCCAGCCTCCGCCGCTTAGGCACTGATTATATTGATGTATATTATTGTCATCGCTTCGATACAGAGACCCCTGTAGAGGAGACTCTACGCGCACTGGATGATCTCACAGTTCAAGGCAAGATTCTCTACTCCGCTGTTAGCGAATGGAGCGCAGCCCAAATCTCTAATGCTGCTGGTATCAGCCGCAGACTGAATCTGCGTCCACTGATCTCCAATCAACCCATCTATAATATGTTCGAACGTTATATTGAAGACGAGGTCCTTGAAGTATCCCAGCGTGAGGGGCTGGGCCAAGTGGTCTTCTCTCCACTGGCGCAAGGAATTCTGACTGGCAAATATAAACCGGGGCAACAACCTCCAGCAGGAACCCGTGCTGCGGATAATTCAGTTAATGGTGTAATCTCCAGCTACCTCCGTGATGATGTGTTGTCTGTGGTTGGACAGCTGGATGAACTCGCTCACAGTTTAGACCTGAAGCTTTCGCAATTGGCATTGGCTTGGATCCTGCGCCAGCCTGGTGTAAGTTCAGCATTAATTGGTGCCAGTAAGCCAGAACAAGTTGCAGAAAACGCCAAAGCTGTAGATGCGGTACTCTCCGCTGATACTTTACAGCAGATCGAGGAGATTCTTAAGCCAGTAGCTGATTTTGCTCCTGCAAGATAACCTATTGCACACTTGCCATATAGTACACAAAAGAGGATGTGCCAAAAGCCATCACCATGGCTTAGGCACATCCTCTTTTTCTTTAAGAAATCAATTTAGACTCTTCGGCTTGTTCAGAAGCCTTATGGATAAAAGGCTCCAGTGGTTTCTTGAGGAGTAATGCCAGCAAGAGTGCCAGCACACCGAAGATAATCAGATAGATCACATCACGAATCGCCACTTCTGGCAGAATTCCCCCAACCGCCTCCCGCATCAGACTAATTGCATAGGTAAACGGCATATACGGATTTAATATTTGAAAAAAACGCCCTGTCGTACTAATCGGAAATGTACCGCCGGAGCTAGAGAATTGAAGCACCATGAACACGATCGCTATTCCTTTTCCCAGGTTGCCAAATACAGCGACAAGCGTAAATACAATGGTTACGAACACGATGCTGATTAAGACTCCAAAAAGTACAAACCACACCTTATTCACCACATAACAGTGCAGAATAAAAATGTTGCCAAGGACAGCCACCAGCCCCTGAAGAATTCCCACCGTAAGGAAGGTCAGCAGGCGGCCAAAATACAATTGATATCTTTTGTACGTTAGCCCACCCGTATCCACACCTGTGCGGAGAAGGGAGACAAGCAGTGTGCCTCCGACCCATAAGGAAAGTACCACATAAAAAGGAGTCATTGCCGAGCCATAATTCGGAATGGGATATAACTTATTCTCTTTTAACACTACCGGATTGGCCAAAAAATCACTTTTGCTCTTAATATCTCCTCCGAGCAGTTGTGCAATCTCCCCCAGATCAATCTCCTCTTTAATTTGGCGGATCGTGGAAGCGGCTTTTCGAATCGAGTCTTCCAGTACTGGAAGATCATTTCTCACCAAATCTGCGGCAAGCGCCACTCCTTTATCCGCACGGGGGAGTCCTGTACGAATCAACTCCGAGACCTGATGAACCCGCTCTTCTACAGTAGGCAGATCCTGACGCACGAAGTTCGCAGCTTGCTGTATCTTTTCCCCTGCAGTAGGCAAGCTACTCTCCAATAGCGGAAGTGTATCTCGGATGAAGGCACCAAAGCCCTGGGTCTGATCGGCAACCCCACTGGCTGCTGTGTGGACCGCTTCGCGTATAGCTGGCAAATCCTGCTGCAGACTAGCTAAGCTTGTCTGCCCAAACTCAATCGCCGACACTGTCTCTTCCAGCAGGGTACCCAGCGCGGGTAAGCGATCTGGCACCTGCTGCAATGCGGTGGCTGTGACATCTGCCGCCGAAGTTATTTGCTCCAGTGTATTTTTTATGGCAGGGATTGTCGACGAATCATACCCTGAGATAAGCTTCGCAATCGCCAGCTTCCCAAGACCAGACTTTAGGAACAATTGGTTAATTGCACTGGAATCAGCGTTATCCTTATTCTGAACGTCAGCCGCCATAGCATTTACCAAGGACTTCTGACTGTTCAAAACACTGTCTACACCTTTCAATGCTGCAAGATCAGCAATAGACACTGTTTCAGGTGAAAATGTGTTCAATGCATTTAACATAGAAAGTGTGTGTTCAATCACGCTGCTTCCTGCAGCCAACTGTGCTGAGAGTACCTCCAGCTGCTCACGTACAGCTTGCGGCTCGTTATCCTCTCCCTTTAACTGTTCAGCAAGCTTGACCACTGAGTTCTCCGTTTGCTGTAGGAGATTAAGATTCTGTTTGATAGCTGCTGGAACAGCTTCAAATGCAGCACTGCTCTTCTCCAAAAATTGTTGAAGCTCCAGAACAAAATCATTTCCGGCAGTGGCAATCTTTTCTGCCTCAGGCAGCGCTGTTAAGGCAGCATTAACGATCTTATGCGCTTCCGTAAGACCTTGCGAGGCCTGAGCCATGATCTGTTCAACTTCACCATAATGGTTATCAAGTTGAACGATTAGCTGTGCCGCTTCTTCAATCTTGGGCAGCTTGTCCTGTAGCCCTCCTAAATGATCTAAGGCACTCGCGATTTGCGGCCAATGCTCAGCAATTTTCTCTAAAGCCTCACCCGCTTTTTCCACCTCTGGCAGCTTATTCTCCAATGTGGAAATACGCTCTGCTGAAGCATGAATCTGCGGCCAATTTTCCTGAATTTTCAATACACGTTTACCTGCGGTTTCAATTTCTGGCAGGCTCGCCTCTAATTTAAACAATCCTTTTTCTACCTTGCGTATAATGGGCAATTCAGATTGAAATTCCTTATCGATTTGACTTAAAACAGTAAATACCGTCTCACTAATCGTTTCCGTGAAATTCTCACTGATCTGTGTGGTGATTGAAGTGGCGCCCTTATCCGTGATTTTAGGAGCAATCGCATTTATTTTCTCATTGACGGTATATTCGATCTCTGGTTTCACAATCGTTCCTTCAAGAATTCCAGTCATTCGTTTGGAGAAATTAGCAGGGATAACAATACTGGCATAGTAGTCTCCGCGTTTGACACCATTATGTGCAGTCTCTGCATCTACAAAGGTCCAGCCCAGGTTTTTATTGCTCCGAAGACTTTCCATGACCTCATTCCCGATATTAAAATCCTTCTCCTGCACCTTAGTACCTTCATCTAAGCTGGTAACAGCAATTTTAATGCCAGAAGTATTGCTATAAGGATCCCATACTGACGCAACGTTCACCCAATCATACACGGAGGGCAATACCACCAAAGCGGCAACCAGCAATACGGCCACAGGAACTCTGAATAAGTTACGCCAATCGTTCCTATAAATCCGTAGTATTCCGCCCATTCGCTGCTCCCCCTAATCTGCATGTTTTGATATTTTAATATGCCCGAGGAGATAAGCTTTTACTATTCATTTTAGGGAACTCGTGACTTCTCATTGCTTTTTAAAAAAACTTTTAAAAAAATGCAACAAAAACTGCTCATTTCACGTAAAGAGTAATATATAACCCGTTTAAGAAAAAACGGAGCGGGTAATAAGTTTTATACAACGTCTTACATATCTCAAGGGGGAGATTAATAATGTTTAAGAAAAAGTCAGCGTATGTGTTACCGGTTGTTGTTCTGTTGTTTCTTTCCCTCATTACTTCTGCAAGTACCGTTGGAACACGGGTAGATGCGCAAGATAGTGACAAGACCCAGCATCAAACAGTTTACTTTCATACTATTGAATCCGACCATGGCAAGATCTCCGGTACGACCGATGAAATAAACTGGTATCAGGGTGCTGATGCCGATCGAATCTTTGCTGAAAGAGATCCAGAAGCTGCAGCAGAAATCGGCGGAGCTCCAGACAGTTATTATATTGTAAATGATGTTGATACTCTAACAACTTATCCGATAGCGGATAACGCCACAGTGACGATGCAAATTTTTGATCACACTGGCAACATGGAAGACTTGGATATCAACTGGAATGAGTCCATCACCTTACAGCAATTTATGGATCAATTTAATAATACGGATGTCATCGACTTGAGCCAGTTCCCGTATCACATCACCATTCAGGACGGCGTAATTACTTCGATCGTTCAACAATATATACCTTAAGGTGCAACATAAGAAAGAGGGTTACTCAGCAGCCATCTACATGGCTTATGAGTAACCCTCTTTTTTATATACTCAACGAATTATTGTTTAGCAGCATCCTTAACGGGAACCCCAAAATTCGGCGTACCATCTTCATTCCAATGGAAGACTTGAGCACGAGTATGACGGTTCGGATCATACAGCGGATCGCCAGTAATTTCTTTATAATTGCGGCAGTGGTAGATGAGTACATCTTCCCCATTTTCATTTACAGTAAAACTGTTATGACCTGGACCATATTGTCCATTCTCTTCGTGGGTCTGGAATACCGGTTCCGGCAGTTTGGTCCATGAAGCGGCGTCCAGCAGATCGCTGTCTTCATCCG
This sequence comes from Paenibacillus sp. FSL R5-0636, assembly GCF_037974255.1. Lineage (NCBI taxonomy): Bacteria > Bacillati > Bacillota > Bacilli > Caryophanales > Paenibacillaceae > Paenibacillus > Paenibacillus sp. FSL R5-0636. The sequence continues at coordinate 1,704,215 of NZ_CP150232.1, read as the reverse complement.
CAACCAAAAGTCCCATGCAGTAATTGAAATCCGTAGCGCTAGCCGAGAAGCTGATAAAGATACGGCCGTTACGTTTAAGCACTGCAGCTCCTTCGTTTACCTTGTACCCAATAATTTCCCAGTCATATTCAGGAGTAGCAATCATCGTCTGAGGACCCGTTAGCGTCCATGGATTACTCATTTCAGAAATATACAGATTAGAATTCCCCTCAATATTCAGGTCCTTCTGTGCCCATACATAATACAATTTTCCTTTGTGCTGGAAGGTGGTTGCATCCAAAGCGAAGGATTCCCAAGCGGTTTTCACCTGGCCTTTTTCTACCCATGTTCCTTCTAAAGGATTGGCAGATTCATTCTCAAGAGCAAACATACGGTGATCAAATAATCCATCCTTCGTCTCCGTAGTACGCGCCGCTGCGAAATAAATGTACCATTTCCCGTCAATATAATGGAGCTCTGGTGCCCAAATGTTTGCACTAAGCGGACCCGTCTCATATTTACGCCAAGCTACAGCCGGTTCTGCAGCAGCCAATCCCTCGATTGTTGTTGCTCTCCGCACTTCGATCCGGTCGTATTCTGGGACAGAAGCAATAAAGTAGTAATAACCATCTGTATGTTTATATACCCATGGATCAGCACGCTGCTCCACCAATGGATTTTTATATTCTACACTCGTATTCATAATCTCTCTCCTCTATTTAAACTTTAACAATACAGAACCATGCTGTGGAAGAGTTTGAGAAATACCTTCGTTAACTACTTCCAAATCGCGGCTCTGCCATAGATCACGTATAGTACTAGGAATTGAAACATTAAGCTGCTCGAATGATACCTGAAGCGTTAATGTTTCATCGCTAAGATTAAACAAAGCTACATAATGGTTACCTTGTTCATCCTCAGATGTCCAGATCGCATGCTCCTCATTTAGCGCTACCTGTCTGCCGCCTTTACCATAACGATGCAGATGAAGCACTTCCTTATTGGTCAATAAAGATAATGTCCAATCATCATTGTCCCGAAGTTCTCCTCCAAACATTAACGGGGAGCGGAAAATACTCCACAGTGTCATCATGGTGACCTGCTCGTCATGAGTAAACCGCGTGAACCGGTCTCCCCCGCCATCTACAGAACGAATGCCCAGATGACCTAACGGCAGCATGTCACAATCCGGCCAATGGCCCGGCTGAACATAAGGAGCCCATTTCTCACAGCGCTCAAACATCCCGCGCAGCAGATGCCAATGATCCCAGTAATCATCGGTCATTCTCCAAAGGTTAGCGTGTCCGGCTAAGTGTTCAGCCTCTTCCACTGGAGCAGGTCCAGGCGAAAGACTGAGCACCATCTCGCGACCACTGCGGTCAATAGCCTTACGGATCATAGCAACTTCTTCTTTGTGGTATCCATAAATGCGAGAAGCGGCAATATCATCCACTTTCACATAATCCACACCCCAACTGGCATACAACTGGAACAGCGAGTCATAATACGCCTGACTGCCTTGTTTTGAAGCATCTACTCCATACATGTCCGTATTCCATGGACAAATAGAATTTGGGTGAGCCACATCGCGTGCGGTTTGCTCAGATCCTAGAATAGCACTGGCCGCATGAGCAGCCTGACGCGGGATTCCGCGCATAATGTGTATGCCGAATTTCAAACCCAATCCATGTACATATTCAGCGAGTGGCGCAAACCCTTTGCCTCCCGCTGCGGAAGGAAACCGGTTCTCAGCAGGTTGAAGTCTGGAGTACTCATCCATAACCAGCGGTACAAAGTTGCGATACTGCGAAGAATTCGCTCCAGGCTCATACCACTGAATATCCACAACTACATATTCCCAACCAAAGTCCTTCAAATGGGTAGCCATATATTCTGCGTTGCCTCTTACTTCTTCTTCATTTACACTGGCTCCGTAACAGTCCCAACTATTCCAGCCCATCGGGGGCGTAGCAGCTAACAAATTTTGTTTGATGATTTTCACGTCCTTTTCAAAAACTTAGTATTCACTCCCAGCGAGGTGCCGAGGGATAAGGGCAAGTAGAGTCCTGTAGTCTTGTTCTCACCTCTACGAGGCAGCCACAATAACGGCAAGTGCTACCAAATTGCAGGCCAGAGCAATCTCGGCAATGTTCAATACGCTGCAAATATTGCTCCTCCGGCGCTAAGGGTCTTTCTCTAGTGGCTATTTCTATTAAACGCTCCAGTTTTTCTGGGCTTATTCTCATGTTCTCATCACAGCTTTTGCAGCGACGGTTTTTTTCTTGATTCTCTGACATGATATTATTCCAGAGTCAAGACTACTACAGAAGCAGGTGGAAGCTCGCAGCTCAGCTTTTCACCCGATAAAGATGCACCCTCAAAAGCTACTGGAGTAACTGTATCCGGTGCCTCAAACGTATTGTGCGCACCCAGCACGGAATGCGTTAAGATCTGACCTGTCACTTTGCTAAAGGTAACCTCTTCAATACCAATACTTAGCGATGCGCTGTCATTATGGCTCAAGTTACAGAGAGAAACATATACTTTGCCATTCGTATCGCGAGAAGCAGAAACGCTAATCTGTGGAATTGTTAGCTCCCCAAACGTATAATCAGGGCTCTCAACAGTTACTTCAAGCAGTTCATTATCCTGATGCTCTTTGTACATTTCAAATACATGATAGGTAGGTGTTAGAATCATCTTGTCGCCCTCCGTCAGGATAAGAGCCTGCAGTACATTGACCACTTGAGCCAAATTCGCCATTTGCACACGACTGCTATGCTTTTGGAAAATATTCAGCGTTACCCCTGCTACCAATGCATCTCTGAGTGTATTCTGCTGATACAGGAAACCCGGATTCGTACCAGGTTCATTTAAGAACCAGGTTCCCCACTCATCTATAATCATTCCAACCCGCTTATCCGGATCATATTTATCCATTACCGCTGAATGTTTGGTAATCAGTTCATCCATATGCAAGGTTTTTTGCATAGTCTCAAACCATTCGGCTTCGTCAAAACCTAAAGCGTAACGTTTCTCTTCCCAGCTTCCAGGAATCGTATACGAATGAAGACTGAGACCATCCATAAACCGTCCAGCTTCGCGCATTAGCACTTCTGTCCAATTATAATCATCAACGTTGGCGCCACCAGCGATTCTATAGATCTGATTTTCACCATAATTACGCACATATGTCTGGTAACGTCTGTACAAATCTGCATAATATTCTGGACGCATATTGCCGCCACAGCCCCAGTTCTCATTACCTACACCAAAATACTTCAACTTCCACGGCTCTTCACGCCCATTTTCACGACGCCAGTCCGCCATCGGTGATTCGCCTTCAAAGGTCATATATTCAACCCACTCTGACATCTCCTGAACAGTGCCACTGCCAACATTCCCGCAGATATATGGTTCACAATCCAGCAACTCACATAATTCAAAAAATTCATGCGTCCCAAAATGATTATTCTCGACGACACCGCCCCAGTGCGTATTCACCATCCGCTTACGGGTTTCTTTTGGACCGACGCCATCCTTCCAATGATACTCATCGGCAAAACAGCCCCCCGGCCAACGAAGGACAGGAATATTAACTTTTTTGAGTGCTGCTAGGATGTCGTTGCGAAAGCCCTTGGTGTTCGGAATCGGCGAATCTTCCCCCACATAGATCCCATCATAGATACATCTGCCCAAATGCTCGGCAAAATGACCATATAGATACTTGCTAATCATATTAATTCCTTTACCTGCATGTAGCTTGATAGTAGTCATCTATTCTCTTCTCCATTCTTTTGCTTACCCCAGATGGAAATTCCATTTTCATTTAATCCAGTAAATACAAGGGTCTGAGTTTCTTTCTCCCAATCCCATGACGGAAGCAATTGCACCTTCTCTATCCGGCCTTTACCCTCGACAACATCATTCCATACCAAGGTCAGAACTCTGCGTCCATCAAAAGACCAGCTTCCCTTTCCATTCGCACCTTCCAGCTTAAAGTCAGAGGATAGACTTATGAGGGCAGACTGAATCTGGCCATCCACTGAGGGGTCCATTACAATCCATTCCCACTGTCCTGCGATTAGCTGTTCTGGAATATCCTGTTCCACTTCACCCGCATACCGTTCTGGAGATACAACAGGCCAACCATACTCTGTCCACAGAATTCGACGAACCTGTAAATAGGACCAATGTTTATCGATTTCACCACGTGCATGATGAACTATATAATAGCTGCCATCCTCATGAAGAACTGAGTTATGGCCGGGAGCAATCCAACCTGGATCTTGTCCAAAGCGATAGCCACCCAGTATTTTATTGCCGACCTCATATCGGGGTTGATGCGCACTATCAGTCATATCTCGTCCGTTATAATCCACATATGGGCCGGTAATAGTATCTGCACGAGCGACACGAACGTTATAATCCTCAAACAGGGAGTCATAGGAGACGAACAAATAGTATTTTTTGAATTGCTCGTTATACACTATGTACGGTCCTTCAACTGCTCCATCTTTAATGGTGTTATCCCGTTTAGCGATCAGCGTACCAAAACCTTCTTGCTTCGGTTTGCCCGTTTCCGCATTCAGCTCAATGATATGAATTCCACCAAAAAAAGAACCATACACCATCCACATCCGTCCATCTGCATCCGTAAGCACATTTGCATCAATCGCATTCAGTGAATCTTCAGCACGCGTCTGAATCACCACACCTTCATCGGTCCAAGGTCCCTCAATAGAAGATGAAGTTTGAAGTCCGATTAGCGATTGTCTACTTCCAAAAGATGAGGCCGAGTAATACATTCGATACTGATCACCGTATTTCACCACATCGGGTGCCCATAAATTAGTAGCCCCTGCCCATTCCTTCGCAACTCGGGGAATTCCCGGCAGCGCATAATGAACCCATTCCCAATGGATAAGATCCTGTGATTTTCGAACCATTACGCCTGGACGTAATTCTCCTCCGACTCTTATGTCGGTAGAAAAAACATAGTAACCCTCATCTGTTTTAATAATGCCTGGATCATGTGTGTTGTGAAGCGTCCATAAAGACTCAATATCAATCACTGATAGATCATACATTGGCATGTTCCCTGGGGAACTTGGAAAGACAAGATCTGTTGTTTTTTTTACCATTAAATTATCACCTCAGAAATAGCAACAGATTGAGCAGCAATAAATATTAAATTTAAAATGAAAAAATATGTATTCGCTTACAATATAAAATAACATATATAAAAAGCCTTGTAAATATATTTCTATAAACCTTTTCATATTTATATGAAATTAAACTCGAAAAAAATGAATTATGGCGAAATAATCGTCTTTTTCTTTAGTTTAATCCTTTGTTTGTTTAAATTTTACTAAATTAAAAGAAAATCATGCCAAAAATCCCTCTTATATTTGACCATTCTACAAAATAAGGAAGTATACTTTATTTATATGCCTTATTAGTTTATAATTTTATAAAATAGTATAATTTATGACGTAATCGGAAGAAGGTATTGATAAAATGATCTATATTAAAGATTTAATGAGTGGATTAGAAATTTTCAAGGCACTAAGCTCAGAAATCAGAATCCTCATTTTAGAGCTCCTTGCCACCAATCAAGCCTTGAACCTGAATGAAATTGCCAAAAAACTGAACCTCAGCAACGGCGCCATTACCATGCATATTAAAAAGTTAGAAGAAAGCGGTCTCATTGAGATAAACACATCAGTGGGCAAACACGGTATTCAAAAGGTCTGCTATTTAAATAAGGACAAGCTTATTGTTGACCTTCGCAGCAAGGATGTTGATAATCTTTACGAAGTAGAAATTCAAGTAGGTCATTACAGCAACTATCAGGCTGTTCCAACTTGTGGACTGGCTACCAAAGATAGCATCATCGGGGATTTCGACGAGCCGCGTTATTTTGCAGATCCGCAGCGAATTGAATCCGAAATTATTTGGATGGCTGAAGGGTTCCTCGAATATAGAATTCCAAACTACCTTAAAGCCAACCAAACGTTCCGCGAAATTCAGTTCTCGATGGAGATCGGCTCTGAAGCTCCTGGGTCTAACGATAACTATCCGTCCGACCTTTATTTCTATTTAAATGGAATTGAAATCGGATTCTGGACTAGCCCTGGCGATTTCGGAGATACCCGGGGAACGTTTAACCCCGATTGGTGGCCTCCGCACCTAAACCAATACGGCATGCTGAAGCTGATCCGTATCAATAATGAAGGCAGCTTCATTGATGGCTGTCGGATTTCTGATGTGACCCTTGATGATATCCAATTGGATTACAAAAGTGAACTCACATTCCGTATCGCAGTAACCGACAAGCCTACAAACAAACGTGGACTCACGATTTACGGAAAACATTTCGGCAATTATAGCCAGGACCTACTGGCACGTGTGTTGTATGATGTACATGAAGTTGGAGAGGGCCTCCCTCGTAACGCTGTTATAATAGCAGAGTAACCAACCCTGATTTAAATAAAAAGACCCTAAATTCAGCTAACGCTGATTTAGGGTCTTTTTGAGCTTCGTATATTTTTTCGATATTGAACCATAATAACTTTGTCTCCCAAACCACCGAGAAGGAGTGTTTCGAATGCGTGAAGGTCTAATTCCCGCTGTTCTTGGAACCGTCGTAACCGCTTCTAGCGCCGCTTTTCTTGGAAGCAAGTATAAGATGGCAGCAACAGGCGTACTTGGATTTGGTCTGGCTCATGTCGTATTGGGTGCCATTGATCTGTTTGAGCATCGGTAAGGATTGGAAGATGCCGGGTGGTATGAACACTGCCCGGTTTATTTTGTATTTATTATGTTGGCGCAATTACAAGCTGCTCCAACGAATGAAGTCATAAAAACAGCGATTCTCCTGATATCGGAGAATCGCTGTTTATGTTTGGGTCGCTGGCTGGTTACTCCAACCTTGTCCCCATCATCTCACATGTATCTCACGTGGCTCACGGACCCAAATGACGTTATTTGCATATTTTTAGCCCTTGGAGCATGTTTTCGGACTCCAGTGACGCTATCCCTTGGAAAATGACCAATATTGGACGTTTTTCAAGCCAATAGCTGCAATGGAGTCCGATAGCACCCAAAATATTAGCAAATGCTGCGTATAAGGTCCGCTGGGTCCGATAGCTAGTACTAATACGGATATCTGATGGTAGTTGTGCATGTATGTGTGTTGGATAGTGAAAACCTACACGCATCCGTAAAGGGCGATGCATGAGCATTCGAGAGCGAGAACCTACACGCTTCCGCAAAGCGGCAGTATATGAGCTTTCGAGAGCGAGAACCCACACGCTCACGCCAGCGGTAATGCATGAGCATTCGATAGCGGAAACACACTTGTTTCCGGCAGCGTCAACCTAGGTGCTTCCAACAGCAGTATTCCACTCGCTTCCGCCAGCAATCAGCTAAGGTCAAAAAAGGGGCTGTCCCAGCAGCTATTTTCATAGCTTATGGGACAGCCCCTCTTAGCATTTTGAATATTTATTTTATAGCTACATAAAATAATCGTTCAGCATCATCTTCTGCCTCTACCCACTCGAAATCGGCATAGATCTTCACATCACTAAACCCAGCCTTAAGCAGCTCTTCCTTCATCCAGTTAGGATCGTAGGCACGCTGAATATGGGTCTCTTCGAATCGGCGATAGCGATCGCTGTGTCCGTCTTCACGGGCAAAAATGGACAGATGATGTTCAATTTCGCGGCGTGGAACATCCATCTCACAAGTCCAAATATAAGACACAGATGGCTCGTCCAGAATAAAGGGCTGTTCTTCTTCATAACGAATTAGTGTGTTTGGATGATGCACATCGAACAGAAAGGTTCCGCCTTGCTTTAACCCTGCATAGGTACTGGCAAAAACAGCGCTGATGTCATCCTCTTCCAACACATAATTCAGACAATCACAAAAGGAAATCACAGAATCCACCAGCTCCGGAAGCTCCCATTCCTTCATGTTTTGTCTAATCCAACGAACACTGCCTTCACGCAAAAAGCGCCGTCCCTGGGGATGCTCCTCCATTTTGCGCTGTGCCACTGAGAGCATGTCAGAAGATAAATCGATTCCGGTCATATGATATCCTGAACCCGCCAAAGGAATTGTAATACTCCCTGTACCACAGCCAAGCTCGGCTACAGTTAACGGCTTGCCGTATTTACTCCATGCGGCTTCAGCAAAGGATATCCAATCTGGATACGGCATATCTGCCATAAGCTCATCGTATACATAAGCAAATTTCCCATAGGAAGACACAATTACACCGCTTTCTATAACAACATTTTATAAATTACGTCTATTGAATCGTAAGCTTAATCCGTCGTTTCTTCTTGCCCTTCGGTTGTTCCTTCTTCATTATCCTTAGCAACAAGATAAGTCCAATTCTCTTTTTGAGTAATATGGCCTTCCTTCATCAGCTTCCCAAGTGCACGCTTGAAGGCGGATTTACTGATTCCGAACCGTTGTTTGATAATATCTGGCGGCGTAGCATCCGAATAAGGCATCGCTCCACCTGGACGAGCATTTAAGAACTCCAAAAGTGCGGCAGAATCTACATCCATCCCCACTTCTTTACGGAGACCCATAGAAAGGTTAACACGTCCATCCTCACGGATATGAGAGACACGTGCTTCAAACTGCTCACCAAGACGCAGCAGACGGCTCCGCTCAGATGAATGGACCATACCGATAATCCCAAAGCCTAGAACACCCGCATCCACAAGTACAAAAGTACCCATTTGCAGCGGCTTATACACTCGGGCTGTTACAGTCTGTCCCATCCAAGATTCAGGTGCAGGCAGAGCTAGTGGAGCAAGCTCCTGTTCTCCGGCCAGCTTGGCACGCAGACGCCCCTGTTTATCATGCTCCATGATCGCAAACACATAGTCTCCAACCTGCGGACGCAGCTCTGGAAGTTCTGGAAGCTCACGAATAGGCAGCAGCAGCTGGCGTCCAAGGCCCATTTCCAAAAAGCAGCCCAGACGCGGATGAATATCAGCCACTTCTAATAACGCCATCTCGCCCAGCGTCAGAAATGGTTTTTTCATCGTTGCCGCAAGACGGTCCTCGGTATCAAAGAAAATGAAAACTTCAACTTTATCACCGGCTTTTACCTTCTCTGTCAGCTCCGTATAATGCAGCATAACATCTTGGTCTCCAGCATTTAAAAAGAATCCGTATGGGGAAACTTCCCGCTCTACATGAAGTGTAACCGTAGTTCCTGCAATCAGGCTCATACAGTCTCCACAACCTTGGCATCGGACCACAGACGCTCGATATTGTAATATTCACGCTCATCGCGGTGGAATATATGAACGATAACATCGCCAAGATCCATCAGCACCCAGCGTGCTGAATCCATGCCTTCAATCCCTTTGATGACTCCGCCTGCTTCATGAACTACTTTACGGACTTCGGTAGCGATCGCCTGTACCTGAATATCCGAGTTACCGTGACATACGATAAAGTAATCACTGATTGGTGAAACATTACGTAGATCTAGTGCCACGACGTTCATTGCTTTTTTATCTTCAACAGCCTTAAGGGCCAGTTCTAACAGCTTGCTTGGTTGTACACTCATATTTTATCCTCCAATATTCTAACTAAATCATTACGCGCCAGTACCGTTAAGGGGAAAATCACCCGGCGTTTCTCCAGTAACAAACTAATCGTAGAATCGAACCCAGCGACTAATCCTTCTTCCAAACTTACTTGTGCCTTCTCGCGTATCTTATCAACCCCGGGAAAATCACGCCCAGGCTCGATGTAGTCAGCTAGGCAGACGATTTTTTCAAGTAAACTCATGTCTTCACGGCCTGAGGTATGGAAACGAATCGCATTGATAATATCAGGATCCGTAATCCCATAGTCTTTCTCAGCTACAAAGGCGCCTACTTCCGAATGCCACATCTGCTTGTCATACACCAGAAGATCCAAATTCAATTGATTTTGTTCAATGATCTCCTTCATTCGCTCAACCGGCCAATACTTGGCCACATCATGCAGAATCGCTGCTGTCTCTGCACGTTCAGGGTCAGCACCATATTGCTTCGCCAGTTGAATAGATGTCTCCATCACGCCGAGTGTATGCTTCCAGCGCTTATCAGGCATCTGTGTGGAGACCGCCTCAATCAGCGCTTCGCGGCCGTATGCCATACAATCCACTCCTTTGAACATAATCGAACACTGCCTCTGGAACCATATAACGAATAGATTTACCTGCTGCCGCCCGTTCTCTTAACATCGTTGACGAAATATCAACCAGTGGCATATCTGCAAGCAATACCTTTTTTGCTATAAAGTCTGGCAATGCATCTAGATCAAGAGGTGTTCCCGGACGACCCACACCAATAAATGTAAGCTGCTGCACCAGTTCTTCAATCTCGTTCCATTTCGGCAAATACTGGACCATATCCGCTCCAATGATGAAATAAAGATCGAAATGCGGATACTCCTCTTGCAGACGTCTTATGGTCTCATAGGTATAGGAGACGCCACCTCTGACAACTTCCCAATCTAATGTGCAAAAAGCTTCGTGATTCTTCACCGCTTCCTGCACCATTGCTAGCCGGTCTTCTCCAGATACACCTGCCTCATGTTTATGAGGCGGGATATGTGAAGGCATAAACCATACCTCTTGCAGACCATAAGTATCTCTTGCGGCTTCCGCTGCCATCATATGACCGATATGAAGAGGATCAAAGGTACCTCCCATAATTCCAACTTTCAAGAGGACGACCTCCTCGGTAAGGTATACTTACAGCTATTAACGCGGCAGCTCAATGGTTTTATTATCACGTGATTCTTTGTATAGAACGACAGTCTTACCGATCACTTGCACAAGCTCAGAACCCGATTGTTCAGCCAGAGCAGCACCGATTTCCTTGGGATTCTCAATATTATTGCTCAGTATACTAATCTTCATAAGCTCGCGCTTCTCAATAGCTTCTTCAATATGGCGTACGAGGTGATCGTTTACTCCACCTTTGCCCACTTGAAAAATAGGATCGAGATGGTGCGCCAATGAACGAAGATACCGTGTTTGTTTACCAGTTAACATAAATGAATAACTCCTTAATTAACATATATTATTACCTATTATTACCCTAACTTAATGAATCCATTTCTTACTCATTTCCACCCAAACAATCCAGAATGGTCTGCCGCATGATTTCCGTAGGAGCAGGCTGCCCTGTCCAATACTCCAGAGCATAAGCTCCCTGATAGACAAACATACCAAGACCTCCATGAATCATGCAGCCCCGTTCGAGTCCTTCCAACAATAGCCGCGTGCGCAGCGGATTATAAATCAGATCGCTTACGACCATTCCTTCACGAAGCAGTCCAGGATCTATCGGTGTCTCATCCATATGAGGATACATACCTACGGAGGTAGTATTGATCAGCACGTCTACACCACTTAGCATTTCTGCTACTTCGTTCATGCTAATCCCGATGACATTCCCTTTGCTCCGGCACTGTGTCGCCAAGTCCTCTGCCTTCTCAGCGCTGCGATTAGCAATAATGATTGAAGAAGGTTTCTCTTGAAGTAGTGCGGCAACAATTCCTCTTGCTGCTCCACCGGCCCCGATAACCATAATCTTCGCACCAGACAAATCAGAAATAGCTTCCGCTTTGAGCGAACGCACATAACCGATTCCATCCGTATTATATCCGGTGAGCACTCCGTTATCATTAACAATCGTATTGACTGCACCAACGGCTACTGCACTCTCATCTAATACATCCAAATACTCCATCACCGCAACCTTATGCGGAATCGTCACATTCACTCCACGGAAACCAAGCGTACGGATCGCTTGCACCGCATCGCCCAGCTTCTCCGGGTGGATATGAAGCGGTACATAAGCACCCGGAATTCCCAGCGCTCGCAGCGCTGCTTCATGCATAATTGGAGATTTGGATTGTATAATAGGATCTCCCATTACACCGAGTAGAATATTACCGCTATTGTAGCCTTCGACTGCTGTTGTAGACAATAGATTATCCTCCCTCGTTAAATCATCGAAGGGCGGGTAAGCACCTTCACCCCACGCGGAACGTGAATGGCCACAACTGCACCTTCAGTTCCATTAACCTTAATCCAGCCCAGACCCGAAATGTACAGATCGGTTCGGCTGCCCCGATTAATCCGGAACTCATGCCGCTGCCAAGGTGGCAGCTTGTCCATCCGGTCACTTCCCGGTGGAGACAGCATTTCACCGCGATGATCCTGATAGAGGGAATCTGCGCGTTCCAGCTTCGTGCGATGGATTTTTAAAGTACCACTAATAAAGCAAGTGAAGGATTGATGCGGGCCTTGTACGAAATCAAAACGTCCCAATCCACCGAAGAAAAGAGTCTGTCCTTCGTTCAACTGATAGACTGTTGGCTTCAAAGGATTGGCAGGCATAACTGCATCCAGATCCTGACGCTCTACTAATTCACTATAACGCCAAGGATACACAATCCCTGGAGTATCTATAATGTAGTGGCCATCATCCAATGGAATTTTGACCGTATCGAGTGTTGTGCCAGGGTAACGTGAAGTCGTTAACTCCTGCTCCAAATCGCTATAGTCCGAAATCAGACGATTAATAAGTGTGGATTTGCCCACATTGGTAGCACCCACGACATATACGTCACGTTGGCCGCGCAACTCCGTTACGGCTTCCAGCAAACGGTCAAAACCTTGATTGCGTTTCGCACTGCAAAGTACGATTTCAGCCGTCCGCAAGCCTTCCTCTTTACAGCGCTGCTGCATCCAGTTACGCAACTTGTTCCAGTTTGTAACTTTCGGCAGCAAGTCACATTTATTCACTGCAAGAATAACAGGGTTATTGCCAACAAAGCGCTGCAGGCCGGAAATCAGACTGCCTTCAAAATCGAAGATATCGACAATATGAATAACAAGCGCATTCTTCTCTCCTACTCCACTCAGCAGGCGAAGAAATTCATCCTGATTCACCGAAACAGATGAAGCCTCATTATAATTTTTAATCCGGAAACAGCGTTGGCAAATCACCGGGTCCCGTTCAAGTGCAACCTCCGGAAGGTATCCTGGTTGATCCTTATGCTCCGTCTGAAGCTTGATGCCGCAACCGCTGCACTTCTCAGGACGCTGTGTTTCGCTTTGTTCGTTCATTACTATTTTTCCTCCTCGTGCCACAATCCTTTTTTGCGAAGCCGTGTCAGAGCAACCCGCTCTACCCGGCGATTAAACCTTGTGCCGAACCCCTCATCCTTGACGGAGATTGGCAGTACCAAAACAGTATACAGGCCAAGGCGATTGCCGCCGTATACATCTGTAAGCATTTGATCTCCCACCACAATCGTTTGTTCAGGTGGCAGCTCCATCTGCTTCATCGCTTTGAGAAAAGGAGCATTACTCGGTTTACGAGCCTGGTGCACAAATTCAATATTAAGCGGTGTTGCAAAGCGTGACACCCGTTCCATGTTATTGTTAGATACGATGATGAGCTTAAAGCCCAGTTCCTTCACATTTTCGAACCATAACAACAGCTCCGGAGTAGCCACAGGCGCTTTGGCACCGACCAGTGTGTTATCCAGATCCGTGATGATTCCGCGATATCCCTGTCTATACAGCTCGTCCAGAGCAATATCGAATACCGTATTCACCCGGAGTTTGGGAACTAACATTTCAAACAATACGTTCACCTCGATTTCATACAAAAAACTATAACATACTCCTTGCGCATCGCAAATAAATCTGTATCTATGCTTTCACGCAAAGTGTTATTTCTTGGATCTCATTTTTCTCCGCACCCACAAAGCTTCAGTATACACGCTCTGCCAGTCTTTGTCTTCAATAACCTCAGGGCTATATTTCGCCTTTTCGAACATTGCTAGTAGTGAGGATAGATGATCAGCCACTGCCGGACGTTCTCCACTCCAGCGATCTACGGCTTCACGCAAAGTTTCGTGCTCTTCTTTTAGCATTCCCTTGCGGTGCAAATACCTTACCCAACGCTCAGTTTCCGCCACTACTTTCTGATCTGGCGTTAAAGGCCGGCCATTGCGCAGCTGCTGCATGAAGAAGCGAAGCTTAAAGCGTCTATGCCAAACTATAAAAATCGTCCAGGACAGCAACACCGCTACAGCTGCCACAACAACCCAAAGACCTACATGAAACCCTTGATCTTCTTGTGCGTTATTCACAGGCGCTGGTGTAGGTTCTGCCTGTTCTTCTTGATCTTCTGACTCGACCTCAGGGGTTTGCTCATTCTGAGTTAAAAGCGGAATATTAAATCCAGGTGTAGCTTCAACTGGAATCCAACCATAATCACCAAAGTAAACCTCAGCCCAAGAGTGGGAATCCGCATTGGTAATTGTATAATTATTATTCACTGTGCCTGATTGCTGTTGTGCCGGATTCATTGGGATTTCTGGCTGTTCCCCAGGTGCGTACCCCTTAACCCATCGTGCAGGGATGTTCAGAGAGCGCGCCATAGTAACCAGTGCCGTAGAATAATAATCACAGTAACCTTCCTTTAACTCAAACAAAAACCCTTCTACAAAATCGTTGCTTGTGACACGTGATATATCTGGATTATTGGTATATGGAAAGGTTTGTTGTAAGTATTGTTGCAAAAGCGCTGTTTTTTCATACGGCGTTTTTCCTTCAGCCGTGATTTCCTCAGCCAGCTCCCTGACTCTTTTAGGAAAATCGTTAGGCAGTTGAAGAAACATTTTCTCCAAATCGTTCCCTTTATATAGCTCCTCATACGTCTTTGTTGTCAATTCTTGAACAGGAATTACAGGAACCTCAGACGTCACCTCAAAGGTAGACGGATAAGCGAGTTTCTTCCCATCCACATCCCAGATCAGCTCGCTGTCCCGGCTTCTCCAGGAGAGTCCATTTCCAGCTTTTTCCCCATTTAAAGAATCCACCGAAGATACTGAATAAGTGCCAAACAGCACAGGAAATTCATTATTATTAAGCACGGTTACTGTTTGTTTCAGTGTTCGTGTATTCACTTTAGAACCCACACTGCTCTCTAAAGATTCACCTACATCCACCGCTTCTAGAGGTCCCCGATTTAACCGATCTCTATCGACCCAGCCTCTTCCGGAATATAATCTGCGCGTTTCTCCCCGCATATAAATACGCAAATCAGAAACCACTGTCATCACCGGTGTATAATCGAAGGTAAAGCCGCCGCCTAGTTGATCATCATTCAGACTGTAACCTGACGAAGTATTGTTAGTAGGGGAGACAGAACCCATCTCAGATTTCGTGGTCCCAACTGTGCCCTTCCCAGAAGACTTCCCAATCCCATTCCATTCTTGCCAAGCGGTATAAGGATCGGTTAGGGTAGGCCTTACCCCAGGCATATTCACTCCAATTAGGATGACCAAAGAGAAGACGATGGCAATATTAATGACAATTTTCGTGGGATATTTCAGCAGATGCACCCAACCACGCGGATAATGTAGCTGGAAGCTTCTCAGATGATGGCTGACCAGCCAGCCCATCCCCGCAAATACCGTCCAGGCTACTTCCTGCCACAAAACGATAGATGTAAAGGAATCCAAGGCTTCAAAAGCCACTATGTTCATTCCTATAAACCATAAAATACGTCTTTTTGAGGATGCCCACCAAGACGACAACAGCAGCAGGGCTGAGGCCCCGAGAGCAAACCAGATATAGGGCACCATATGAACTGCAATATCCTGCAGTCTGTCCGGGAGGGTTGTTGCCCAAGGATCAGCGACGTATATACCATAATTGATAAGTATACGATAAACGATATAAATAATAGCTGCCGCTTCAATAAAGAGCCTTATCTGAACTTTTACAGGAATTATGATTTCAATCACGGTGATCGTTATTAATGCAGCCCACACAACAGCAGTTGTCTGTCTTAACCAGATAGGCTCCGTATAAGAGACCCACTGGTGGGCTATAATCAAAAGCCACAATAGACCTAAAGAACGGTGCCAGGAGAATTTCATCTGATTCCACCAGTTTCTCATATCAGACTTCCCCTCCTAATACTATGGGAAGCTCTTGCAGTGAGCTAATGCTGTAGCCTGTAATCCCCCGTGATCTTAGAACGTCTGTCCAATCTGTGCTGCTATTCGTTTCTGATAAATTCCCTATATGAATGTGCGACGGAGTCATCCCTCTGCTGTCAGCCCAACGTAGTGCATCCAGTACAGGCTGCCCACGTTGAGGACTAATTAGCACGAAGTATGAGCCTTTAGGGAACATACGGTAACCTTTTTCCAAACGGGAAATGAGTGGACCGTGCCCTTCGGCGTTAAGATCGATCAAATATTGAATCATTTTCTGACGCTCAGCAGCACCTTCAACAGGTGCAAATACCTTCGTGGTTTTATCCAAGCAGCAAAGACCGATCCCAATTCGCTCTCGAATGCCGAATCCAAGTAGTGAGGCTGCGACGGAGACTGCGAGTTCAAATTGATTCGAATTCATATAAGCAGAAGCAGAGCCGTCCAGAACTAGAATGGTTTTGGGAATCGACTCATGCTCGAACTCTTTGGACTTCCACGAGCCTGTCTTTGCCGTTGCATTCCAATGAATACGTGTTAAGCGGTCGCCATATACATAATCACGTACACCGTTAATTTGGGTAGTCTCACGACGGGATTGAACTACAGAGGTCTGTGGTCCAGAAAGACGGGATTTTCTTTCATATAACTGCCAGCGCGGAACATAGATTGCACGAGGCAACACCTGAAACTGTCCTTCAGCCAAAAAAGTACCTTTATGCTCGACAAGGCCGAAAATATCTTGGCTGATGATATCCGTATCTGAAAATGTATAAGTGCCCCGTTCCAGAACTGGTGTCTGAAACCGCAGTTCCCCAAGTCCTCTGAGGCTGGGAATCAGACTTTCCTCAAATACCCATGATTCGCCATTATGCCGTTTCAGAACTTCCCTTACAACTACATAAGGTAAAGGCAAAATCCCCGGGATTGTGACCTTCAGACCTACACGAAGATACCCACCGGCAGAGAGCAAATCTCCCTTATCCTGTTCGGCATAAAAACTGCGAACACCCTTAGCCCGCCGAACGCCTCCCAAACCTCCAGCAATCAGATATGCAATAAGTACAGAGACCATAATAAACAACATAAATGCAGTTTTACCGCCCTGAAATAGTACATATAAGAGAGTAATACTCCAAATTACAAGGATGCTGGCGAATTTAGTAGGCTGAATGCGAGCTGCCACCGTAGACAAATAACGTCTCATATTATTGCCTCATCGTAACAGGCACATGAATGCTCTGCAGAAGCTTTTGAAGCAGTGAATCTACGCTAACATTATCTAGGCGCGACTCTGGACGCAGCAATATACGATGACCCAAGGCAAATGGAGTAAGCACCTTTACGTCATCTGGAAGCACATAATCTCTTCCCTGTAAGAAAGCATAAGCTTTACAAGCCAGCATAAACGATAACGAAGCTCGTGGACTTGCACCGAGCAATACAAGCGGATGCTCTCTTGTCTGGCGCACAATATCTAACAAATAATTCAGTACAGGATCACTCATATAAATCTCACGAATCTCCTCCTGAATACTAGCGATCTGCTCCATACTAGTGACGGCTGTAAGCCTGTCCACTGGTTGACCTTCTTGGTGGCTCAGCAATAGATTTTTTTCGGTTGCTGCATCAGGATAACCAAGACTAATTCTTAGCATAAACCGATCCAACTGAGCTTCCGGCAACGTGTAGGTTCCCTCAAAATCTATCGGATTCTGGGTGGCGCACAACATAAATGGATGCGGCAGCGGATAGGTCTCCCCATCTACGGTTACATTTCGTTCCTCCATCACTTCCAGAAGGGCGGATTGTGTCTTTGTGGTGGCTCGGTTAATTTCATCGGCCAGCAGGATATTCGTCATCACTGGACCTGGGCGGAAATGAAACATCTCGTCCCTCGGATGATACACAGATACACCGGTAATATCACTCGGAAGAATATCAGGATTACATTGTATCCGGCGATACTCTCCGGACATTGATCTGGAAAGTGCGCGAATAAGCTGGGTCTTTCCTGTTCCCGGTACATCCTCGATCAGAACATGACCACCGGCAAGCAGCGCTGTTAGCAGCAATTGTATTTCAAATGATTTTCCAAGTATGCAGGATTCTAGATTATTACGGACAGCATTCATGATGTGCATTGATTCTTGACGAACGGGCATATATGATCCTCCTAGGTCAGAATAAGCAGTAATATTTATATTTTACATGATTAGGGGACCCAAAGTACATTGTTGAAGCTTACGAAGTGTAAACAAACCAAAAACCCGCAGGACACAATGTCCCGCAGGTTCTAATCTAAAGCGCTAGAATCCCATTATCCTTTAGGCCGGACAACCAATGCAGCCAGGAAAGAGAACACAATCGCTGACGAAATCCCTGCGCTCGTGATATCAAAAATCCCTGTAACTACACCGATCCAGCCATCCCGTTCCAGCTCTGTCAATGCCCCATGGACCAAAGAGTTACCGAAGCTTGTGATTGGAATGGTTGCGCCTGCACCCGCAAATTTCACAAGTGGATCGTAGATGCCAAAAGCATCAGCAATCGCTCCGGCTACAACTAATGTACTCATCGTATGTGCAGGTGTCAGCTTCAATACATCAAACATCAGCTGGCCTATAACGCAAATGGCTCCTCCGATCAGAAAAGCCCATAAGTAAATCATCATTAAACTTCACCTCCACTTTCTATAGCAACAGCATGAGCCACACACGGAATGCTCTCTCCCTGCTGGTATGACAATGGGGATAATAAGGCTCCAGTTGCCACAATCAGCACCCGTTTAAGCTCACCTTTTTTAATACGCTTGAGTATATGACCATAAGTCACTACCGCGGAACATCCGCAACCACTTCCTCCGGCGATCACATACTTCTGTTTCTCCAAATCGTAGATAAGCAAACCGCAATCATCAAAGGTTGTTTGCTCCATTGGAATCCCTTCTTTAGCTAATAAGGTTTTCGCAATGGGCAAGCCTACAGATGCAAGATCGCCTGTTACAATTAAGTCATAATGCCCGGGGGATAGTCCGGTATCCCGAAAATGCGCAGTGATCGTATCCGCCGCCGCCGGTGCCATCGCTGTTCCCATATTAAAAGGATCTGTCAAACCGAGATCCATTATTCGTCCAAGGGTAGCCGAGACCACTACCGGATTGTTGCCAGTCCCATCATTCTGACCTACTACAGCACAGCCCGAGCCTGTGACCGTATATTGCGCTGTTGGCGGCTTCTGTGAACCGTATTCGGTAGGATAACGGAATTGCTTTTCCACCGTACAGTTATGGCTAGATGTTCCCGCGAGCACGTATTTGCTCCCTCCGGAATCAACGATCATAGAGGCAATCGCCAGGCTCTCCATGGAAGTGGAGCAAGCACCAAAGACTCCAAGATAAGGCACACCTAATTTTCTTGCCGCGAAGGAGCTGCTGATAATCTGGTTCATCAAATCTCCGCCAACAAAAAACTCCAGCTTCTCCTTATCGAGGTTTGCATTAATCAGTGCCAGTAGGGAAGCTTTTTCGAAAAGAGCCCGCTCGGCCTTTTCCCATGTTTTTTCTCCCATTTCCAGGGAGTCAAATATAAAATCAAAATCTGACGTTAATGGACCCTCTCCCTCTTCAGGCCCCACTACAGCGGAAGAGCCTAAAATAACGGGACGGCTCGTGAACTCCCAAGTCTGACTGCCAAGCTGTTTCATGTATGTGCACCTCCACCTACGCCTAAAAAGAGATAGACGATACCAATTATGAAAGCAGCGACAGCACCAAATACGATGACTGAACCCGCCAGCTTGAACATATTGCCACCCACACCGAGCACAAGTCCTTCCGCACGGTGTTCCAGAGCTGCTGAACACATACTGTTCGCAAAACCAGTAACCGGAACCGCAGTTCCTGCACCGGCCCATTGGGCCATTTTGTCATAAACGCCAAAGCTGGTCAGAATTACAGAGAGTAGAATCATCGTCGCTACAGTTGGACTTGCGGCTTCTTTGGAGGTCATATCGAATATGGCCATATAAGCCTCCTGAATCCCTTGTCCAATTACACAGATTAGGCCGCCAGCAAGAAATGCTCGCACACAGTTTTTGAATACGGGCCTAGCGGGTACAAAGGGCTTGGACAATTTCTCGTAATCTTGCGGGGTCAGGGTATCAAGCTTCAGCTTGACACCCGATTTTTTCGTTTTCGCCGGCATTGAGAGCACCTCCTGAAAGTTAGGCGAAGGGGGCTGACAAGCATCATAGTAGTACTCACTTTGAGCCCCTCAAGTTGTTTCTTCGCTTAGAAGTTTTCCTTATTGTTTGCCATACCCCGCTTCGTTATGTCCCTCCAATTCAGGAAAAATACAGTAACACAACTATCAGCAGCAGGAACAGCACAAGAATAAGCACCGCTTCCTTTTCCAGAGAGTTGTGGCGCCAGTAACGTCTGCGCGCTCCGCTAACCTTTAGGTTTCTTTTGGAGTATCCTCCCTGCACCCTTCTTTTGGGTACACTACCTGCTACCCTCATTTCCTTCGCATCCTTTCTAAAGCTCCTGCCACCAGAGCCCCTATTGCATTGTATTCGCGGAGCGTTCACCGGGTGTTCATTTGTCTCTTTAGCATGGACAAGTGAGCTCACAATGTTCATACTAAGTGGCAGGAAGAAATAACGTTGTCGTCCATTTTGGATGGCAACCGTTTCTCGTAGAACTATAAGGATGATGTATAACGCAAAGCTTATACGTCCTTATATTTTAATAAAGGAGTGATTTCAAATGAATCAAGAAACATTGGATCTATTCAAAACACTTACCGAATTCCCTGCAGCCCCGGGCTTTGAGCACGAACTCCGCGCTTACGTCAAGGATGCTATGACACCTTATACCGAAGAGTTCGTGCAGGATCGTCTCGGAAGTCTGTTCGGCGTATTGCGCGGTGAGGAAAACGGGCCAAAAATTATGGTCGCTGGACATTTTGACGAAGTGGGCTTTATGGTCACCGGAATTACTAACACCGGGATGATTCGTTTTCAACCGCTAGGCGGCTGGCTTGCTTCTGCTGTTGCTTCCCAGCGTCTCCAAATCATTACACCAAAAGGCACATTGACTGGTGTTGTTGGCAGCACCCCTATCCATCTACTAAGCGCTGAAGAACGCGGCAAGACGGGCGAAATCAGCAAAATGTATATTGATATCGGTGCAGACAGCCGTGAAGAGGCAGAAAGCTTTGGCGTCAGACCAGGTCAACAAGTACTGCCAATCTGTCCGTTCACCCCGCTTGCCAACCCTAAAAAAATCATGGCTAAAGCGTGGGATAACCGTTACGGCGTAGGTCTCGCCATTGAGCTGGTTAAATCATTACACGGCAAAAAGCTGCCTAATACTGTTTATGCTGGAGCTACCGTACAAGAGGAAGTCGGACTTCGTGGAGCACGTACAGCCGCTAATCTTCTGTCCCCAGACATCTTCTTTGGCTTGGATGCGAGCGCTGCTGCTGATATGACCGGTGATAGCCAAGCCTTTGGCCATTTGGGTAAAGGCGCTCTCCTGCGCATTTTTGATCCAACGATGGTTACACATCGCGGCCTGATCGAATATGTACAAGACACAGCGGATACTCACAAGATCAAATACCAGTATTTTGTCTCCCAAGGTGGAACAGATGCAGGTCAGGTTCATGTAAGTGGAATCGGCGTTCCTTCCGCAGTCATCGGAATATGCTCCCGCTACATTCATACCGCTTCATCAGTTATTCATAGCGATGACTACGAAGCTGCTAAAGAGCTGCTAGTTAAACTGGTAGAAGGCCTCGACCGCACTACACTGCAAACGATTATTGAGAACAGCTAGGTTCTTATTTTTAAAAGAGCAGCAATCCTTTTTGAAGGATTGCTGCTCTTTTTTTGGGGTCGTGGCTTACGGACCTGTGTCACTTGCGCCCCTGTGGTGTTTACAAACCCCGATATTACTTCTAAAAAACAATTGTGCTTATGCTTATGAACCCCATTGCCCGCTGATCCCGCTATAGGTACTACGACGGACCCATGATGCTTACGAACCCACGTTGTTTATTGTTTATGTCCCCCATGTTGCTTGCTAACGAACCCATGTTGTTTACTATTTACGCCCCCAATGTTGCTTCCGAACCCAGTGACACTATTCCATAGAAATGGGCTCATAATTGGTGTCATTCATGCTAATAGCGACTATGGTGTCCGATACTCCTCCAAAAGTGGCATATTTCTGCGTTTAAGATCATCTGTGTCCTATAGATACTCCACTATCCCCCGTCCCATATAAAAAAAGCCCGCCTCACGGCGAGCTCTTTGACCATTCTCAGACAGCTATATCAACTCATATCCAGTGGCACTTTCCACGAAGGTATCGGGAAAGCCTCATCCAGCTTCCATCTTTCTTCTTCACTCAGCGTAATTAAACCTGCAGCAGCATTCTCAATTACATGCTCACGTGAAGAAGCTTTCGGAATCGTAATAATGTCCTCCTCGCGGATCGTCCAAGCTAACATTATTTGCAGTGGTGTTGCGTTATGAACACGGGCAATTTCCTGAACCGCCTCACTCTCAATAACCCCTTTGCGGAGCGCGCCTGCTTGTGCAAGCGGAGAGTACGCCATTACGGGCATGCGGTGACTTTTCTGCCATGGCAGCAATTCAGCTTCAATGCCTCTCGACCCTAAATGATACAGCACCTGATTCATAGCACAGTGAGTTCCCCCAGCTATACTAAGCAGCTCTTTCATATCGTCAACATCAAGGTTCGATACACCCCATCTTGCTATTTTACCTTGAGAGACCAGTTTCTCCATGCCTTCCACAGTCACTTCAAGCGGAATATCTCCCCGCCAGTGCAGTAAATAGAGATCCAGATGATCCGTATTCAGTCGTTGCAAGCTTTCTTCACAGCTACGAATAAGATTCTCGTTGCCGGCATTATGTGGGTATACTTTGGACACCAGGAAAACGTCATCCCGAATTCCTTTAATAGCGTCACCTACTAAAAGCTCTGAGTTTCCTTCCCCATACATCTCAGCCGTATCTATCAAATCCATGCCTAGTTCCACGCCTAATCTAAGAGCAGCAATTTCTTCCTCTCTACGGGAAACATCATCACCCATATTCCAAGTTCCCTGTCCTATTCTAGGCAGAGAGGTACCATCTGGAAGAAGCATGCGGTTAGCTCGGTTCACTTTCACAATTTCAGCCAAATGCTCGATTGAATCCTTAGTCATTGTAAAAATCTCCTTACCGATAAATTGTATACTTACTTTATACGACCTTTATGACCCTTTCGAAACATCTGAATCGTGTCTAATTTATAACTTTTCTTTCCTTTAGGAGAGAAAAAGCAACAAATTGATTGCTAACTACGCTATCAACTTCAGCCCCACTGCGGCTCCCAGTATCATAAAAATACAGATAACCCGCCGCCAATCTTTGGCCTCTCCATATAAAAGCATCCCCAAAATCGCCCCACCAGATGCACCGATCCCCGTCCATACCGCATAAGCTGTACCCATAGGCAAACTTTTCATTGCAAATGATAGAAAAAGAAAACTCCCCCCAAAACCAAGGAAGAGCAGCAAAAACGACTGCAGATTCCGGTGTTTATTCAACCTGTTGATCATAGCCACTCCGAACATTTCAAACAATCCAGCAACAACCAAAAATGCCCATGCCATTTAAGACTCCCCCTTTATTTCAGTTTCTTTGATATCTTTGGTTTCGTTAGTTACCATTTTCAGACCTATTACTCCTGCCAGCAAAATAACCACCAGTACCAGCTTCATTAGCTTGAAGGGTTCACCGAATAAAACCATGTCCGCAATGACTGTACCTGCTGTCCCCAGCCCAACAAATACAGAATATACGGTACCCACCGGTAATTTACTGCTTGCTGAAATAATGACATAGAAACTTATTATTATGGCTACAACTGTGATCAGCCACTCCCACACGCTTGAAGCATGCTTTAGACCTATGACCCACATGACTTCGAAAATCGCAGCGCCAACTACCTTCAGCCACTCTGAATTCTTTTTCATTTCAAGCCCTCCTTCAATTCACCATATCTTATGATTGCCCACGGACAAACAAATAAGCCCGGAAGGTCATCGCCAAATGGCGATACCTCCCGGGCTTTTATCCCTCCGTGTAGACACAAACTTAATGTTCGTGCGTTTTCCCTCGGACCAGACCAGCTGTGCACTCGCTGCGGAACCCTAGAAAACAAATAAATGATTAAGTTACATCGTATGGTAGCAAATCGGGCGTATAAAAGCAACCTTTTCTATTCCGAGAGTAATTAAATCATAGTATAAACTTCCATAAAATTATAAAATAGATATAAATTTCATTCGATTATCTAGGAAAAGAGGTTAATTTATGTTTCATTCCAGACATTTTAACTGCGTCCCTCTAGTGGAAGGCATTTATTGCCTTGAAGCGAAGGAGCAAGGCGGAGCCATGAGCAATGCCGGTTTGATAGATATGGGTGATTACACATTAATCTTTGATACATTCAACACTCCACAAGCTGGCAAAGATCTTAGGGATGCCGCTCTGTATTATTTTAATAAACCTATCAAATACGTCATCAACAGCCATTGGCATGGAGACCACGTTAGAGGGAACCAATTCTTCTCGGAAGAAGTAATCATATCCTCCAGTAGAACTAGAGAGCTCATGATAAAAACTCAACCCGACTGGCTAGCCCGAATGAAGAAACTGCTTCCTAATCTTGATGAGGATCTTAATAAGCTTAATACCTCTCTCGAGCTCGAACTGAACGATTCCAAACAACGAGAGCACCTTTCGCAAATAGGTTATTTACAAGAAATCAAAGAGTCTATACTAACGCTTGAAGTAACGCTTCCCCAACTAACTTATGACCGCAAAATGACCATACATGGCTCGGCTAGATCCGTTGAGCTCTTATCGGTGGGTGCTGCCCATACGGAATGCGATTCTATTCTATTTTCTCCTTCCGATTCTTTAGCTTTTGTTGGAGATATTGTCGCTGTTGATAATCATCCATTATTAGTAGACGGTAATCCCTTATCCTGGTTGGAGGCACTTACTTATGTCGAGCGCTTAGATGTGAACATAATTGTTCCCGGTCACGGGCCCGTTACTCAAAAACATTATCTACAGCAAATAAAACGGTATATAAATGATATAATCCATATTAGCGAATCATTGATACACGAAGACATGAATGTGAATGTGAACCATATAGAAATTCCTGAGCCTTATCTGGGCTGGAATTATGGGAGTATTTTTTACAGAAATCTTGAGTTTTTGACGAAAGCAGCTAATAACTAATTTTTGGAGTTGAAGGGAGAGGTTCGTTATGGTTTTTGGGATACTATTTGTAGGTGTCGCTGTATTTATTATTATACAAGCCGTTATACGGAATGGCTCGAGCTCGAACAGAAGTACCTTTGATAGAAATAGGCAAAATGATGCCGCCAACATGTCTTTTATGGCTGCCAGTCATCCGGATCTGCTGGATCCAAACCACTCTAACCACTCTAATCATTCGAACCACCATAATCACCACGGAGATCACTCACATCACCATTCTGGACCTGACAGCGGGGGGCATAGCTGGGGTGGAGACGGCGGACATAGTGGCGGTGGAGACTTCGGTGGTGGTGGAGATGCTGGCGGGGGCGGTTGTGATTAGATGAAAAGAAACGAAAAGGACATCCCTGATCTTTCAGGAATGTCCTTTTTTTAATACTCATTTATGATACTGAGAATTTCAGCTTGAGTTTGGCTTAATAACTTTTCGGCACTGTGCGGATGGATTGGTTCGCTCCAAGCGAAGCCATCTCCTTCGTATCTAGGAATAAGATGCATATGATAGTGAGTCAGGTCGTTAAACTTCCCACCATTTTGGCAAATGCTGATGCCATCAGGTGCAAACAAAACCTTCAGGACAACTGATAGCTTCTTTGAAGCGTCCATAATCGCATACGATGTTTCTGAATCGATATCTTCGAGATCCCAATAATGCTTTTTAGGGAGAATTATGAGATGTCCTTCGTTAAATGGAGCAATGTCGAGCACACAAGTTACAATTTCATTCTCGTATACTACGTTTACGTTAGGCTCAATCCCGTTAGCGATCCGACATCCCAAACAATCCATACAGGCACCTCTCCATCCAAAGAAATTAAGAGCGCTCTAGCTTATCTTATTGATTAAATTGAAAACGGCTAAGCAGTACCTCACCATTAAAGATGAGATAAACATCGGTAGTTCCAGATTCCACGGATACTTCACCAGTAAGTGTGTTCCACTGCTGCAACACGCCACCCGATGGTACAGTCACAGATCCAACCATTGTCCCTGCTGAGCTGCCCGTTCTAATCTCGAGGGTGCCACCTTTTGCAGAGGATACCAAGGCTTCAAAAGCTCCTGCCCCTTGCTCGAACAATACATCTTTAAAAGCGATCCAAGCGCCATCTTTTACCGGATGTATGGAAGCACCGCCTGCTTTGCACTCGTCCAGATATACGCCTTCGTAGTCATCGTAATTCTCTGCTTTGGTATTGATATACAGATTACGCGACGGAATAACGTCCCCTTGAACCGATAGTTGAGCGGATAATTGGATATCAGCAGATGAACGGCCGATCAGAACCATGTACTCTCCATTTTCCACGCAATATTGCTCACGGGTAACATCCCAGAATGCCAGCTCGGCAACCGGCAACGTAAACTCTATGGTTTGCGATTGACCTGCGGTTAGGTTTACTTTTTCAAAACCCTTCAACTGTTTAATCGGACGTTTCACCCGGGAATTCAGAGCTTGCACATATAGCTGCACCACTTCGTCCCCATCAACAACGCCTGTATTCTCTACTTGAACGGAAATTTTAAACGTGTCATCCGCTTGCAGCTCCTTAGCACTTAGGCTTAGGTTGCTGTAGGAAACTTGGGCATAACTTAAGCCGTGTCCAAACGCATACAGTGGCTCTCCGTCAAAGTACATATATGTTCTTTTGCCTTTGATAATATCATAATCCATCAGCTCAGGCAGCTGTTCTACAGAACGGAACCAAGTCATGTTCAGCTTGCCGGAAGGACTGTAATCGCCGAAAAGAACTTCTGCCACCGCATTGCCCAGCTCTTGTCCACTGTGGGAGGTATACAATACAGCCGGGATGTTCTCGTCAATCCAAGTGGAAGTTATCGGGTAACTGCCGACAATGACTACAACTGTATTCGGATTCGCTTCATAGACAGCTTTGACCAGTCGCTCTTGCTCCTCTGGAAGCACAATATCCGGTCTGTCGATTTCTTCTTTTCCGTTAAGGAGTGGATGGTTGCCCACAAAAACCACAGCGATTTCCGCAGCCTTGGCAGCTTCTACTGCAGCCTCTATGCCGTTAGTTACAATGTTCTTTTTAAAAAGACGTGCTTCCGCATTAGCATCCTGATCTGCCACTTGCAGCGTTCCATTTTCCGGATTCACCGAGATCATTTTATCATTCCAGGTCCGCAAAGATACCGTATCTTCGCTTTCCGGAACGATGTTAATCGATTCTTTTACAAACCAGCCGTAAATTTCATCAGCAGATGCTGTGAGAGTCTCTGCTTCGCTTAAAGTTACATACTGACCGCGACTTGTCGCCTTCAGAGTATTGCTAGTCCAGCCCCAAGCTGTATGTTGGAACAATTCTCCGTGCTCTGCTATGTCATGTTGTACAGCCAGTCTTCCGTCCTCACCTGTGATTCCGATAGCTTGGCCGTTTGCAGCTGAAGTAAGAATGATCTGATCTGCGCCACTCTCAAAAGTAATGTGTTTACCAGGCAGCTTTTTGCTAACACCCTGCAAAGGAGTCACTCCATAAGGTAATGTGCCAGAATACCAATCTCTAAAGGCTTCATCACCAAGCGGACCAATAATCGCCAATTTGCTCAGACTGCTTTTGTTCAATGGCAATGTGCCTTGTTCATTCTTCAACAATACTATAGATTGTTTCGCAGCTTCCAAGGAGAGTGCGGTATGTTTTTTGCTAAGAATAACGGAATCGTCGATTGCATCGTATGGGTTCCCCTCAGCCGGATCGAACTCTCCCAGACGGAAACGAACTCTGAAAGTGTTGGCAAGCGCACGATCCAAATCTTCCTCTGCTAAGAGGCCTTGGTCTAGCGCTTCGTGAAGAACCTTGATTGTCTCTGCGGTTTCTTCTGTTACGCTGTCAATTCCATTTTTGATAGATTCAGCCATCGATTGTGCAAAAGATTCATAATACTTGTGGTCCTTCACGATCCCAAAAAGATCGCCGGCATCGCTTACAATAAAGCCATCCATTTCCCATTCGCCTTTAACCACATCCATTACTGCCGGATGAAGAATAACAGGCACGCCATTCACCGAGTTATAAGCGGTCATCATGGACTGTGCGCCACCTTCTTGAAAAGCAGGCTTAAACGCTTCCAGATAATACTCCCGCATATTTCTCGGATCGATGCTCGCGGAGCAGTTCCCGCGTTCAATCTCATTATTGTTGCCGAGGAAATGCTTCAGCGTTGCTACCGCTTTCAAATAGACCGGGTGATCACCTTGGATTCCCTGCACTAGTGATGTGCTGAGTCGGCCGGTCAACTCTGGATCTTCACCGTAAGCTTCCTCAGTTCTTCCCCAACGTGGATCACGTTCCATATCCACCGTTGGCGCCCATAACGTCAGACCGTTCACCGTTGGATTCTTTTTATAAAAGGCTCTAGCTTCATCTCCGATGGCCGAACCAATTTCCTTCAGCAGCTCTGGATTCCAAGTACAAGCCAGTCCGCTTGGCTGAGGAAAAGAAGTCGCTTTTCCAAGCCAAGAAATCCCGTGCGCCGCTTCCGTACCATGCTTGTAGG
This sequence comes from Paenibacillus sp. FSL R5-0636, assembly GCF_037974255.1. NCBI lineage: Bacteria > Bacillati > Bacillota > Bacilli > Caryophanales > Paenibacillaceae > Paenibacillus > Paenibacillus sp. FSL R5-0636. Next base: position 1,675,289 of record NZ_CP150232.1, on the reverse strand, counting down.
CCCCAACACCCAAACGCTCTATGGCAGCTTGATACTGAGGCATCAGGCTTACTTTTTCATCAAGTGTTAGTCTGGAGATCAGATCCTGCACTCGCTCATTTAAAGGTAAATCAATCTGTTGAAATGGATATTTAGCTATATCTGTTCCCATCAAAATCGCTCCTTCGTCTCTTGTTGATAGCGGTTTCATTCATTCCCGAGGACAATCCTTCAAAAAAACTCCTATACGTCCTATCCATCTAATCATAGAAGATTCCCCTCCTCCGCAACACCTTAACAATCTAAATAGAAATCAGGTCATAATTAGAGATTTAGGGAGGATGATGTGAGTGCATGGGTTTGCTCGTTATCCGCTCCATCTCCACAATCTACGGGATTTATACCGTACATTTGCCCAATTCCCGCGGCACGCCTCCAATCTACGGGATTTATACCGTTCATTTGCCCTATTCTCGCTCCACGCCTCCAATCTACGGGATTTATACCGTTTATTTGCTCACTTCTCGCTCCACGCCCACAATCTACGGGATTTATACCGTTCATTTGCCCAATTCCCGCTGCACGCCCACAATCTACGGGATTTATACCGTTCATTTGCCCACTTCTCGCTGTACGCCCACAATCTACGGGATTTATACCGTTTATTTGCTCACTTCTCGCTCCACGCCCACAATCTACGGGATTTATACCGTTCATTTGCCCAATTCCCGCTGTACGCCCACAATCTACGGGATTTATACCGTTTATTTGATCACTTCTCGCTCCACGCCCACAATCTACGGGATTTATACCGTTCATTTGCCCAATTCCCGCTGCACGCCCACAATCTACGGGATTTATACCGTTCATTTGCCCACTTCTCGCTGTACGCCCACAATCTACGGGATTTATACCGTTTATTTGCTCACTTCTCGCTCCACGCCCACAATCTACGGGATTTATACCGTTCATTTGCCCAATTCCCGCTGTACGCCCACAATCTACGGGATTTATACCGTTTATTTGATCACTTCTCGCTCCACGCCCACAATCTAAGGGATTTATACCGTTTATTCACCACAGCTGAATATCGTTAAGTGAATGTACATATTCATAGCGACAAACCCTCCCACTCACCTGGGAAACTATCGGCTTAAACTTACCTTTCTCACAAAGTGACCTCATACATTTCCTAACTGTACGCAGATCAATACCAAGCTCCCTCACCAAATCAACAGGCCGAATGTCCCCGTTCGAACGCACCGCAATTTGCAAAATATCACGCTCCAGTCGACTAAACGCCTCCTTCTCTTCTGTCCTCAAAGCGAGGTACGGCATCAGCAATGATCTCAACAAAAAAATAGTATTCTCAGGATTGGCTTCCAGATCATCATATGGTATCGCCACTACCCGATAACCCGCGATTTGTAGATAAGTCTCTCGATTCAATTCCTGCCGATAACGCGTCCGATCTGTGTTTTGCACATGTGGGCCGTAACCTTTTACCTCAAAAGCAAACTTAACCTGCCCAGGCTTCCACGCAAAATCAACAAAATAAGGCCATCCCCGCCAATCCAACACTTCATATTCAGGATGGAGATCATCAAAATGACCCATCATCGGCCACCAAACCTTCTCCGCAAACATTCGCTCACCATGCCCATGTCCCCGCTCCAATCTCCCCCGTCTTTCTCCCGTTCTTCGACTAATATGATCTTCCACCCACTTACGATGTTCTTCCGTAAATCCCATAACGTTCCCCTCCTCCTTGGCATAAAAAAATCCCGCACCCAATTATGGATGCGGGACGTGCTTCGTCCTATTACTCAAAAGTATAGTATTCGCCTTCTTATGCTGTCAATGACACTCTACATTCAACGTTAGCATCGAGCTAAATATACTTGCCTATTAAAAAATCACATTGGTTAGAGTATGTTGCATTAAAGTAATTTCAGCTACAGTTAGATCACTACAGTGAGTTCAGCTAGAATTGGATCACTACAGTGAGTTCAGCTAAATTTAGCTACAGTTAGATCACTACAGTTCAGTTAGTATTAGCTCAGCAAGAACAATCTCGGTTAAGTAAACTACTTTTGAGTTAGACGACTAGACTTAGCTCAATATAGTATGTTTTGTATAGTAGGTTCAGTTAAAGTAATCTCGGTTTGACTAAGTTCCCCTAGAATAATATTATTCGACCTACCTTTTTGAAATTGTCTAAAATCGTCTCCCATTCTCCACTATTCACTGGCTATCGACCTGTGATTTTTCTATTTAATTGTATTTCATGCAACTATTTAACCCTTATCCCCCTAAAAGTCCATTTAGTTGTACTTTCTACAACTAAAAAAGGAGATATTAGGTAGTTAAGCGTAAATGATCAAATTTAGATGTACAAAGTGCAGTTAATTGTTACTTTTCCTAAAACTACTGAAGTTTAGCTGCACAAAATGCAATTAAAACTGAGTTCGAGTGAGGCTGGCTGGATTGCGTCTTAGTTACATCACTTAGCGCCCTAGCTACAACATCGACTTGGCTACATTGATTTAGCGACCTAGCCACAACATCACAACTTAGCACCATTAATATAGCGGCTCAACTAGAGTGACATATTGCTCCTCTTCACTGCTCTCCCTCACCTAGCAAATGTGCATGCCGAGCGCCTCGCCCATAGGCATCATAAGAGATCATTCCATCGACACCCTGACTTCGACACCCTAGCTTCAATCCGAGACGGGAAATCAATGATCATAAATCCATTATCCTTCACAACAACCTTTCACAGAAATGTCGGAGAGCGTTCTTTTGTTCCCTAACAAATCACCGTTTACCGCATATAACTTACGAAATCCCTGCTTATAAAGAATTCGCGCAGCTTTATTTCTATTGTAGTAGCTTCCTGCAAGAATTAAGACCGAATCGCCTGGAGATAGACAGTGCTGCCAGACATAAGGTAACCGCCCAAGCGATATATTTATCGAACCACGGATACTGTCCTTCTGGTAATCAACGGCATCCCTGACATCGAGCATTTTCATAGCCAGTGATTGATCTGCTAATTCGCGAACCTCACGGACTTCTATATAAGAAAGTGAACGAACAGGCCATGCATAACGTAAAAACCTCAAAATACTAAAGACAATTAAGATACTCAGTAGGATCCGTACCATCATGCTCATGCCATTACTCCCGTACCAAAAAATCATCCGTCCAAGCGCCTAATCCACCCGTCATGTTCACAACGTTATACCCCTTTTCACTCAGCAGCTCACAAGCCAGTCCACTACGGCCACCACTTAAGCACATCACAATTATCTCTCCATGAGGATCCAGTTCATCTATGCGCATCAATAGCTGTCCAAGCGGAATATGCTTAGCACCCATTACATGTCCCTCCACCCATTCGGCTGGTTCGCGTATATCCAACATGGTAGGAGTCTCGCCATTCTTCAAGCGTTCCGCAACTTGCTGTGGGGTAATTTCCTTTGAAATTTTAAAAGACATCGAGCATCTCTCCTTCACCTTTATAAAAATAACTTGATTTCCATATCACTATATCATAATATTACGATATAAGGATATTGTAAAGCGAGGTGTTCGTTACCATGGACAAAAATTTTAAAGCTTATAACCAAACCGCCGAAACCTTAAAGGCTATAGCTCATCCCGTGCGCTTATGCATCATCAAAGGACTTCTGGAAAAGGGCAGCTGCAACGTGAGCTTCATGCAGGACTGTCTCGACCTTCCCCAATCTACGGTGTCCCAGCATTTACAGAAGCTTAGATCACTAGGCATCGTTGAAACCGAACGTAATGGGCTGGAAATTAACTATTCTGTTAAAGACGAAAAAATCAAACATCTGATTCAGTTATTTTTAGGGGAGGAATAAGTCATCATGAGTAAAAAAGTATTGATTGTTGGTGGAGTTGCAGGAGGCGCATCAGCAGCAGCCCGACTTCGGAGATTAGATGAAGATGTGCATATTGTAATGTTTGAGCGTGATCCGTACATTTCTTTTGCCAATTGCGGACTTCCTTATTATATCGGGGGTTCCATTCAGGACCGCTCCAAGCTGCTAGTGCAGACACCGGAGGCGATGCATAAACGTTTTAACATCGATGTTCGAATTCAAAGTGAAGTAGTGTCTATCGACCCCGTGAACAAAAAAGTGCGAGTAGAAAGTATAGAAAAAGGCTCCTATGAAGAGAGTTATGATGCGCTTATTTTATCGCCAGGTGCTAAACCGATTCGTCCGAATTTGCCTGGTATCGAGAGTTCCAAAATACACATGTTGCGTAACATTCCCGACACTGACAAAGTCAAAGCTAAAGTCGCTGCGGAAGGCACACGTTCGGCCGTGGTGATCGGTGGTGGATTTATCGGTGTGGAAATGGCTGAGAACCTTAGAGAAGCTGGTCTGGAAGTTTCCTTAATTGAAGCAGGACCACAAATATTAGCTCCATTCGATACTGAAATGTCTTCTATTTTGGCAAAAGAACTTGACGAGCATGGTGTTAATCTTATTTTTTCCGATATGGTCCAAGGGTTTGCTGAGGTGGGAGAACAAATACAGGTGCAATTAGCAAGTGGCACTGTACTGCAAAGTGATATGGTTCTGCTGGCTATCGGCGTTTCTCCGGATACCTCTTTCCTGAAGGACAGTGGCTTAGAATTCGGTCCCCGTGGCCATATTGTAGTCAATGAGCGGATGGAGACAAATCTGGATCAAGTGTACGCTGTAGGTGACGCGGTTGAGGTGGTTGATTTCGTAAACGGAACAAAAACTGCCATTCCACTAGCTGGTCCTGCCAATAAGCAAGGGCGCATTGCTGCGGACAACGTCAGTGGTCTCGGCACAACTTACAAAGGATCACAAGGGACTTCTATTATTAAGGTTTTTGGAGTCACAGGTGCTTCTACTGGAAATAACGAAAAAACACTACAACGTTTGGGTCTGCCGTATCACGTGATTTATATACATCCAAGCTCACACGCAACCTATTATCCGGGGGCAACTCCGATATCTATGAAGCTGATTTTTGATCCAAAAGGTACGGTGCTAGGAGCACAAGCTGTGGGTTACAGCGGTGTAGATAAACGTATCGACGATATCGCTACAGTTATTCGTTTTAGAGGTACGGTCACTGATTTGACGGAGTTGGAGCTATCTTATGCCCCTCCTTATTCTTCCGCAAAAGATCCGGTGAACATGGCCGGCTTTGCCGCTGAAAATATTTTGCAAGGTTTGACTACGGTATTCGTCCCTAAGGATTTAGAGGGTCGTGACAAAAACAACACCATTTTAGTTGACGTACGTTCGGAAATCGAACATGCCAACGGTCATATTGAAGGGTCCATTAATATCCCTGTGGATGATCTGCGTGGTCGGCTAAACGAGCTTGACCCTAGTAAAGAAATTTGGGTGTATTGCCAAGTTGGACTCAGAGGCTACACCGCTTCCCGGATTTTGCAGCAAAAAGGTTACCGTGTGAAAAATCTGACTGGGGGGTATAAAACCTATCAGATGAGCCAATTTACGCCTAAAAAAAAAGATAACTTGACGCCAAACGTTGATACAGCCGTAGCCAGTAAAGAAATCGCAGCAACGGGAGCAATGACGGAGCCTGGGACTGGGACTGGGACAGAGACTGGGACTGGCACAGTTACACCAACCGTCAATGCTACAGCTTTCACAGCTAACTCCAGCACAATAGGTGCCCCTTCATCCAAAATAGAAACGGAACTAGCACCTGATTCCGTGCTTGATGCCTGCGGACTGTGCTGCCCAGGGCCGCTGATCCAAGTTAAAATGAGTATGGACCCGCTCTTGGACGGCCAAGTCCTGAAGGTAACTGCTTCCGATCCCGGATTTTATGAGGATATCAAGGCTTGGGCTCGTATGTCCAACCATACGCTTTTGCAGCTAACAAAGCTGCCTACTGGTATGATCGAAGCTTATCTGCGCAAAGGAGTTATCGAGGCTTCAGCATCAGCACCAACCGGAGCAGGCGAACAAGTAATTCAAACTAGCAACGCAAGCACAATGGTTGTTTTTAGCGGGGATTTGGATAAAGCGATCGCTTCCTTCATCATTGCCAACGGAGCAGCATCCAGCGGCAAAAAAGTCACGATGTTCTTTACCTTCTGGGGCCTCAATATTATCCGCAAGGATGAGAAGGTGCATGTGAACAAGAACTTCATCGGTAAAATGTTCGGTGCCATGATGCCACGCGGCAGCCGGAAGCTGACGCTTTCAAATATGAACATGATGGGCATGGGTTCGAAGATGATCCGCTCTCTAATGAAGAGCAAAAATATCTCTTCCTTGGAAGAATTGATTCAGATGGCTATCGACCAAGGTGTGGAAATCGTCGCCTGCCAAATGTCCATGGATCTTATGGGCATCACTCGTGAAGAACTGATTGACGGTGTCGGAATCGGCGGCGTTGGTTATTACCTCGGCCAAGCCGATCAGTCGGGTCATAATCTATTTATCTAAATACCTTAACATAGCAAAGAGACTCCTCTATTTAAATAGAAGAGTCTCTTTTTTATATAAAAATGAACTCACGAGAATCGGTGATATAGATTTGAATAACCAAAATGCAGAAATTGGCTGGATCTGGATACAGAATCTAAAACCTGCTATCCTATTTAATAGGCATTCATCCGAATAACGACCTATTTTAGGTGGAAAAAGGAGATTAAATGAATAACCCGATACATATTCTTGTTGCTGAGGACGACAGCGACATCAACCGATTGCTGTGCAACATTATTAAGAAAAGCGGCTACATTCCCCAACCCGCTTACTCGGGAACGGAGGCACTTCTCTATCTGGAGCAACGTCAATGGAGCATGCTGCTACTGGATCTGATGCTGCCTGGCATGTCGGGAGAGGAACTACTTGAGAGGATTGCCGGGCGGGACGATATGTCGGTAATTATCATTTCCGCCAAGGGTGAGCCCCAGACCAAGGTGTCTGCCCTACGGGCGGGGGCGGATGATTTCATTACAAAACCCTTCGATGTTGAAGAAGTCTCTGCACGGATCGATTCTCATCTACGTTTGTATTCGCGGATTGCGCAATCGGCTTTGCCTAACGTGCTCCAGCATCAGGGCCTTGTACTTCATCGAGATGCGATGTCGGTTACGGCAAATGGTGCGGAACTGACGCTCACAGCTCTAGAGTTTGAGATTCTCTCGTTACTTTTGTCGGCCCCAAAAAAGGTGTTTACGAAAGCGAATTTGTATGAAAGAGTCTGGCACGAGCCATATTTTGGGGACGACAATACGGTCAATGTCCACATGAGCAATTTGCGCAGCAAGCTAACCAAGGCCGCACCAGGAAGCGAATTTATCGAGACGGTATGGGGCATAGGTTATCGGCTCAAGCCTTAAGACATTCTTAAGATTTGGCTTTAGCTCTTCTTATGTTTTCAATTCTATACTTGGTCTATCACGAAAAGGAGGCCAAGACGAGATGTACGAGTATGTATTAAAAACAAATCAACTATCCAAAAAATTCAAGGGCCATACGGCGCTGGACAAAGTCAATTTGTCAATCCGTAAAGGCTCTATTTATGGTTTTATTGGGCAAAACGGAGCTGGAAAATCAACATTAATCCGGATTGTGACCGGACTTGCTTTTCCGACTCAGGGGACGATCGAGCTGTTCGGAGCCAGTGAAGAGCAGGCCTTGATCCAGGCTCGTAAGCGAATCGGCTCGATTATCGAGAGCCCCGCTTTGTTCCCCCATATGACTGCAAGCGAAAATTTAGAAGCAAACCGGATTCTACGCGGTATTCCCGGCAAAGATTGCGTTCCTAGAATGCTAGAACAAGTTGGACTGCAGGGCGCCGGCAAGAAGAAAGCCAAAAATTTCTCACTTGGAATGAAGCAGCGGTTAGGTCTTGCCATCGCCTTGCTGGGAGATCCAGAATTTCTGATTCTGGACGAGCCGACCAATGGGTTGGATCCGATGGGTGTCGTCGAAATGCGCGAACTGCTCAAGCGACTAAACCGTGAGCTTGGCATTACGATAATGATCTCAAGTCATATTCTAAGTGAGCTGCATTTAATGGCAAGTCATTATGGCATTATTCATCGCGGTCAGTTGCTTGAACAACTCACTGCGGAGGAATTAAACGAGAAATGTCAGCAGTATTTGTTTATCAAAGTGGATGATCCCGGCAAGGCAACAGCCGTCATTCAGAACGAGCTGGGTACGGCCGATTTCGAAGTGATGCAGGATGGAACCATCAAGTTGTATAGCCGCATTGAGCAGCCAGGCAAAGTATCAACAGCGTTATTCTCTGCCGGCCTCGAGATCGAGAAGTTTATGCCTATGGGTGAAGACTTGGAAAGTTATTTTACGAAGCGAATTGGGGGGAATCCAAATGTATAATCTGATCAGAGTTGAGTTTTTCAAGCTCCGTAAGAATAGATCATTTTGGACTTTTCTATTGGCACTTTCCGTCCTCTCACTTGCTTACCCATTGCTATATTATTTTGATCATCGGTCCAATGGGGAACCTCAGATCACCGGTGCTGAATTTCTGACTACCTTTATTTCAAGCAATGCCTACATTATTAAATTCGGCGTAGCCATTCTGGCTGGATTCTTTATCTCTAACGAATATTCCACAGGGGTCATGAAGACGATCGCATCTTCGGGCAACACCAGAGGCCGGCTGTTCGCGGCAAAACTAATCGTATTCGCAGTTGGGGCCATGGCGATTTCGCTCGTCTTTCCTATTGTCAGCACAGTCGAAGTCACGCTGCTTTCGGGCTTCGGTCATCTGCCGGAAGGAAGCACTACACTTTTTATACCGCGAGCCCTCGGGCTAACCCTGTTGTACACAGCTGGTTACGCAGCCATCGGGGCGCTGTTCACCGTAATCCTAACCGACAGCGGCAAAACTATCGGCTTCTCAATGATTTTCTTCCTTATGATTGATACGGTTTTGGCTAGTATAGGTTCAAAGATCTCTTTCTTTAGTAATTTGTATGATTATTCCATCTTCAAACTGGTGAGCGATATCGGTAAGCCCAGTATCGACAGTGGAGATTGGCCAGCGCTTTTACTTGTACCGTTGTTGACAATAGCCGTTTCCGGGGTACTCGGTATTCTCGTATTCCACCGAAAAGAAATCAAATAACAAATAGGAGGTGCAGGAGAGTGTTGCTTATTCTGACAATCATATTGTTTGCGGCAGGAGCTCTCCTGCTTTTCCGTTTGTTGATGCTAAGGCGAGAGCTAGGGCGGATAACAGGGCAGTTGCATACCTACAATGAGCGAGCAACCGGTAAAAAAATTGATGTGGCTCTATTCGACCAGAAGCTTGAGGCGCTTGCGGGACAAATCAATCGTCAATCTGATTTAATCGTCGAAGCGGATGCCCAGCGAAAACGTGTCGAACAAGAATTCCGTCAGGCTGTTGCGAATATTTCACATGATATCCGTACACCCCTCACCTCCATCTTCGGTTATATTCAACTGTTGGAGGATGAGTCTATTACCCCTGATGAAAAGCTTGAATATGTTGCCATCGTTAAAAATCGGACGAAACGGCTGCAGGCGCTGCTGAATGATTTTTTTGAGCTTTCCTTGATCGAATCGCTAGATTATCCTCTACATACCGAAAAGCTTGGGATGACGGCCCTGCTCTCGGAAATTCTGGTCGGATTTTACGATTCCTTCAACGAACGCAATATTACACCGGATATACGGCTACCTGAGGAAAATGTACCCGTATACGCCGATGAATCCGCTGTGCGGAGAGTTGTCGAGAATTTACTTGTCAATACGGTCAAACACGCGACCGGGTATGTGGAAATCCGTTTCGAACGACGGCAGGAAACAGCTGATTTAACGATAGTAAACGATGCGAAGGAACTAGCCGGAAGCGACGTTAACCTCTTATTTGACCGATTCTATACCGCAGACCGTACCCGATCTTCTCAAGCCTCCGGGCTGGGTCTCTCCATCGCCAAAAGTCTGATGAATAAAATGGGTGGCACGCTGACAGCCGAACTGGAGGATGATCAGCTGATAATGACCTGCCGTTGGAAACTAGGTGATGCCGGCATTAGCTTGGCTACAATTCATTTTATATTTGGTCTAGACTAACCATTGTTCTAACCCGTTTATGGAATGTAGCCCATTCCCGATAGCCAATGGCCTGCAGGTTTTTCCGGACTTCTTCGAACTGATCTCCCACCCGTTCGGGTTCATGTGCATCTGATCCAATCGTGACCTTCACACCATGAAACAGAGCTCTTTCTAGAAAAGCCGTATCTGGGACACAGTTATCGTCAGAAGTATTAATTTCGAGAACTACGTCACTTGCTGCAACGGTTTGCAGGGTGAAATCCAGCGCTTCTGTCCACAAGCCGGAATAACCGGGAAAATACCGCTTTAAAGCATCCACATGGCCTAGTATGTCGTATAAGCCACTTTTAGCCGATTGAGAGACATAATCATAATACAGATTTTTGGTCGCAAGTTTCCCCGCCTGATCCAATCCGTCCCAGTATTCTCCATCGTAAATGCTGATTCCGCCGAAATTATGAATCGAACCAATCACATAATCAAAGGGATAACTGGCGATGACACTACGATATATATCCAGGGAATCAGGCAAAAAGTCCGCTTCAATCCCCAGCATTACATCAATCTGTCCCGCAAATTCTTTTTTTAAAGCTAGAACCTCATCCACGTATGCAGGAAATTCACTCTTCGCCATAGCTCCTCCGGGCCAGGGCAGGTCTTCCTCCAGCGCAAATGCAGGAGTATGATCTGAGATTCCAATAACCTGTAATCCCTTTTCAATGGCTGCAATTACATAATCTCTTACTGTTCCTGTTGCGTGCCCGCAACGATTATGATGTGTATGATAATCAAACTTCATAAGTTCCCTCCAGGTAATAAACTTTTTTATGATTCGCGTTAACCTTTCGATCCAGAAATAACAATTCCTTGAATAAATACTTTTTGAGCAAAAAAGAACAATAACAGCAACGGAAAGACGGTTACCACAGATGCTGCCATCAACAGATTCCATGGTGTTTGTCCATATGCGGCTGTGAAATTTGCTAATCCTAGTGAAAGAGGATATTGACTGCTTTCACTTAAATAAATAAGTGGACCAAATAAATCATTCCAACGGGACATGATTTCTAGAACAGCCGATGTAGCGAGTGCCGGTGCCGACAAGGGCAGGAGAATTCTCCAATACATGACCAGATGTCCTCCACCATCTATCTTAACTGCCTCATCCATTTCCCTAGAGATCCCAAGATAGAATTGGCGTAGCAAAAAGATAACAAATGCACTGCCTGTAAATGCCGGAACGATAAGCGGCAAATAAGAATTTGTCCAATGAATTTGATTAAATAACAAATATTGAGGAATCAAAGTCACTTGTGACGGGATCATCATTGTGCTGAGTACAAGCACAAACAGAAGCATATTTCCACGGGCACGCAGACGAGCGAACGCAAACGCAGCCATAGAGGAGGCAAGCACAGTCCCAAATACTGAGATACATGTGTAGCCTACCGAATTCAATAAATATCGCCCCATTGGAGCATCTATGAAAATTTGCTTATAATTACTCCATTGAATAGAGGATGGCAGCCATATCATCGGGACTTTATGAATGTCGCCCATGGTTTTTAGCGAGGTGACCAACATCCAGAATAACGGGAATGCGAAAAGAATAACGCCGCCATAAAGGATTAGATATAACAGTATCTTCTGAATGGGCTTCAGCTTGCCGTGTAAAAAACTTCGCTGTCTCATGATGTGAATCCCTCCTATCTTTTAGAGTCATATTCATAGTGGACAAACCGCTTCGAACTCCACATGAATACAAGAGTCAGTGTAAAAAGGATGATAAATAGAATCCAGGCCTGAGCAGAGGCATAACCCATCCGAAATTGTTTAAAGGCTGTATCAAACAAGTAGTATACATAGAAATATGAACTCCAGTCCGGTCCGCCTTTCGTAATGACGTAGGATTCAGTAAATACTTGCAGGGAAGCGATCATTGCAATAATCGTATTGAACAAAACCACCGGCGAAATGAGCGGAAGTGTAATTTTGTAGAACTTTTTCCACACACCTGCTCCTTCGATTGACGCCGCTTCATATAGATCACTCGGAAGAGATTGCAAGGAAGCTAGGAATATCACCATGGTTGAACCTGACGCCGTTAACTGCATCAGAACCATAGATGGGACGACCGTCCCCGGGCTCGTGAACCAGCCTGGACCTTCCACACCAAACCAGTCATAGAGTAAGGAATTGACTACCCCGAAGGTCGGGTTAAGCAGCCAAGACCACAGGAAAGACACAGCCACCCCGGAAATAACACTTGGCGCATAATACAGCGTACGAAGTAATGACTGTCCTCGAACCTTCTGATTCAGCAGCAGGGCAATCACCAACGAAGATACAATGGTAAAGGGTACGGACAATAAGGAATAATAGATGGTGACAGATAACGATTTGTAGAACAGCCTATCCTGAAATAACAGCCTGAAATTATCAAACCCTATAAATTCAGGAGACGAAATTACATTGTATTCGGAGAAACTTAACATTAGCGACACGATGATCGGTCCGCCAGTAAACAATATGAAACCGATAAACCACGGCATAATAAACATCCAGAAGGCGCGTTCCTCCCGCTTACTCTCAGTTGCCATTCGCTTCATGAATCATCCTCCTTACGCGGCCGGCTAGTCTGCGATTAGCGGCCGCTTATCCTTCCAGTTCTAATTAATCCAGTTTGAGTGAACGGAGGTTCTGATCCACTTCCTTCAGTCCATCTTTCAAATCTTTACTTCCATTCCATACAGAAGACATGGTCTGGTTCATGGTTTCTAGAATCGTATTGAACTTTACGATCAGATGATTTTCAGCTTCACGTCCATACTTAATAGCACCCTCATGGACTTGTTTGAATTCCGCTTTATCCATCCCAATCTGCGAGGATATTTTTTCGTACCACAGTTCAAACAAGCTGCTGTCCGCTGGCGTTCTACCGACATCATTCATATAGCGATAGGCGCCCCCATCGGTTTTGGGATCGGCCAGATATCTGACAAATTCCCAGGCTTCATCCGGATGTTTACTTGAGTTTGAGATGCTCCATGGGTCCACAAAAAGTGTCACTTTGCGGCCATCATGGTAGGGAACAGCTGCGACACCCCAGCGAAAGTCCGCTTTTTCATAAGAACCCAATCCCCAACCTCCATTAATGTACATGGCAACTTTCCCCGTCATGAACACATCTCCAAGCTGAGCCGCGGCAGACACAGTCTGTTGGTCCGGTGCAACCTTATGCTTGTTAATTAAATCGAGGTTAAATTGTAACGCTTCAATATTTTTGTCATTAAGTAGATCCGGCTCCCCCATAACCCCTGAGGTATACGCTTCTGGCTTAAAAAAATCACCGCCAAATGACCAAGCCATAGCATTCGGACTAAGGCCGCTTGCAAATCCGAATACCTGCTTGCGCACATTACCTACATCATGAGAAAGCTTTTGAGCAATTTCTAACATTTTATCGTAGTTCCATGAAGTGTCATCCCAGTCCGTTGTTGGATAAGGAATACCCTGCTGATCGAATAAATCCTTATTGTAAAACAGATACGTCGCATTGCTGACAAGCGGAATTCCGAAAAATTTATCATCAATTTTATATACATCCAGCAAATCCTTATCCATCGTATCCAGCTCTGGAGCCCCTTTTTCAATGTAAGGCGTTAAGTCCTTCAGGGCACCCATCTTCATATAAGTAGCAAAGCCGCTGTCCGCCTGGTTCGGATTCCACACATCAGGAGCGTTGCCGCTTGAGATCATAGTGGTCAATTTCTGATCGAACTGATCATACGGAATATTCTCAAGATGAACTTTAATATTAGGATGAGTGGCTTCGAACGAAGCAATCGTCTCGTCTTGCCAAGCTTTTTTATCCGGATCTGCAGCCATCACCCAATTAATCTCTACTGTCTCTCCCTTATTACTCTGCACACCTGAAGGGTCGATAGTAGATTCCTTATCACCAGATCCGGCACATGCCGACAATGACATTCCGAGAACTGCAACGGGTAGAAATGTAGAAAGAAGGTTCTTTTTTAAGAATTGAGATTTCATTTTTATGTCCCACCTTTTTTCATTTTTCGTTTAAAATCGTTCAAAGTGTCTCTAATTTCAGCATAAGTTTACATATAGATTACACAATTCGATAATTTAGATAACATTCTAATTTTCTCTTCACCCCCCTCTTTGCTAAACCATTCGGAACAACTTCATCATAGCGTCTAAAAATATGATTTTCAGCACATATATTCACTAAATATATTGTTTTTCTGCATATATTCTTGTTAATATAGTTGACATACAACTGAATTGGGAGGGATAGCAAATGGAAACCAATTTTTATGAAGTACAAAAATTCGACATCAGTCGAGAGAAAAAAAGTCAATCCAGCATGCCTACACGACATTACCATAACGGTTATGAGGTTTTTTACATGGTTTCGGGGGATATTTGCTATTTCATAGAGGATAAGGCTTATCAGGTTGTCGGGGGTTCTCTATTGCTGATTGACATCAATAAAATTCATAAGCTTGTCAATTCGAGTGGGGAGACCTTTGAACGAATAACACTTGTATTTAAACGCGAGTTCCTCGAAGATCTGTTTCCGAACAATAAGACGCTTGATTTGCTGTCCACTTTTACACGAGATTGTCATCTGCTGCGATTTAATGGTTCTGAACAAAACTTTATCGAGAAATTATTCAATAAAATGGTCTCTGAATTTACTAAGCAACCTCCCGGCTATGAATTCTATCTAAAAACACTAATGTTTGAGCTGCTTATTTATATTTATCGCCACCAGGAAGCGATGCCTCCTGCAATCACTGAAGAAATCAGTGTAGTGAACAAAAAAATATTTGAAATTGTTGACTATCTCAATCGTTATTACGACCAACGTCATTCCATACGCGATATTGCCAACAGATTCTATATCAGTCCTTCCTACTTCTGCAAAACTTTTCGTGATAGTACAGGCTTCACCTTTACAGAATATTTGAATAATGTGCGGATAAAGGAAGCTCGTGCCTTGTTAATTAATACTGCCTTTAAAGTAGCCAAGATAGCTGAAAATGTTGGATTTGATAATATGACTCACTTTGGTCGGGTATTTAAGGAAATCACCGGGCTTTCTCCATTAAAATACCGCCAGACTTATAAGATAGAGAGTCCATGATGTATCTACGAAAAAGGAGCAGCTGCAATCATTTTTATTACAATATCCACACCAAAAAGACTCCTCTATTTATATAGAAGAGTCTTTTTTTGTTGCGACAGGCTAACGGATTATGTTTAAAATCTAACTCAGTAAGTTTAGGCTTGCTTCTTCAAGCGATGGTATAAGAAATTTATGATCGATTGGCGATGACATCACGATTAGAATGGTGTAGGTACCGTATTTATCACATTGATTTCCGAACTCCTCGAGGGCTCGTGTAGAGTCGGTTACTACTTTCAATAAGTAGTTGTGTTCCCCACTTATACGGTAACATTCGACGACATCAGGACTTGAGCGGCAGAAATCAAGGAATGCATTACAATCCCTAGAATGAAATAACATGTAGGCAGCAGCATGTTTCCCAATCTTTTCAGGAGAAATTATGGTGCGATATTCGCTGATGATGCCTTTTTCCTCCATACGCCTAACTCTCTCCGTAACCGCAGGTTGCGATAAACCGACACATTTCCCCAGCTCTGTCATAGAAATTCTTGCTTGATTTTGAAGATGGAAAAGAATTTGCTTATCAACATGGTCCATCAAAATCGCCTCCTTTAAATTTAAGGTGTTCTATATTAACTAGCTTGTAATTAACCGTTATAAGGCTAATTTAACTTAGTTGCCTTATGTAATCAAGATAACTCGTTATATATAATAACCCTACAATAGTAAAGTGTTCCTGGCTTTAACTATTCCGAAGGGATGAAGACAGTTGAGTATATTGGATTCAAACAAAATAAATACAGAATGTTTATCAGGTCGCATCGATAGAGTAATCGATCGAACCCTCGCTGACAAGCGTTTGGTCGGTGCTGTCATTAAAGTGATGATAGATGGGGAACTGGTTTATAGCCGTGCTGCCGGTTTTGCCGACCGCGAGATAGGCCGACTTATACGAGAAGATGCCTTATTCCGGCTAGCTTCAGTTACTAAACCTATCGTTTCAACGGCAGCCCTAGTATTAGTTGCGCAAGGTCGTCTACAGCTGGACGACCGCGTTGATCGTTGGCTTCCAGAGTTTCAGCCGCGTTTGCAGAATGGCGAGTTCGCGACCTTGACGATTCGTCATTTGATGACGCACACCGCAGGCCTGTCTTACCGATTTTTTCAAGAAGAGAAGGGTTCCTATCAGTCAGCAGGGGTATCAGATGGTATGGATCAGCCCGGCATCACGTTGGAAGAGAACCTGCGTCGTCTTGCCTCTGTCCCCCTCCTTTATACGCCAGGTACCGAGTGGAAATATTCCATCGCGACAGATGTGCTGGGAGCAGTAATTGCAAAGGTCACAGAAACACCGCTCAGTGAAGCTGTACATTCACTCGTGACAAAGCCGCTTGGCATGAGCGACACGGGTTTTATTGCAGTTGACCGAGAACGGCTGGCCACTTCCTATGCCAATGATACTCCAGAGCCACGGCCCTTACTTGAGCCCGACAGTATTGCCTTTGTGGAGGGAACGGCTGGGTTCCTGCTTGCCCCTAGCCGAGCATTTGACACTACTGCCTATCCTTCTGGAGGATCTGGCATGGTCGGCAGCGCCGGAGACTTTTTGCAACTGCTGGAAACATTACGTAAGGGCGGAGCGCCGCTGCTACCGGAGTCACTGGTTCACGATATGACGACCAACCAGATCGGTGATCTGCCAATGGCCTTCTGGCCAGGACGAGGCTTTGGCCTAGGCATTACGGTACTAAAGGATCCTGTCGCCGCAGACACTCCGGAATCCCCGGGTACTTGGCGCATGGGTGGCACTTATGGTCATTCGTGGTTCGTCGATCCGAAGCAACGCCTCAGTGTCGTGGCTTTCACTAATACTGCACTGGAAGGCATGTCGGGTCAGTTTACTGTTGACCTTTGTGATGCCATTTATGACAGACGTAATAAATAGAGCAAGAACACAAGGTGCCTGGGTCCGGAATGAACCGGCCTAGGCGCTCTGTCTAGTAGACCTATTCGTCGTGTGTATCATTGAGTTTGCTAAAATTATATAAGAGAGGGGCTTCTCTATGAGCCAAAACACATCTTCTGCCACACAAAGTGCCTCCAGCACTCCCTCTTCTGAACGTCTGCCATGGGCTGGATTACTCGCCCTAGCTATGACGGGGTTTATCTGTATTCTTACCGAAACGATTCCGGCCGGCTTGTTGCTCCAAATAGGTGACGGGCTTGGAGTCTCCGAGGCCCTTGCAGGTCAACTTGTCACTTTGTACGCCCTGGGTTCACTGTTGGCGGCGATCCCCTTAACTACCGTGACGCGTGGATGGCGGCGGCGACCACTGCTACTAATGTGCATCCTTGGTTTTCTCATATTCAACACCGTCACCACTTTTTCTTCCAATTATATACTTACGCTGACAGCTCGGTTCTTCGCAGGCGTATCCGCTGGAGTCTTATGGGGGATGATAGCAGGTTACGCCCGGCGCATGGTGCCGGAGTCACTCAAGGGACGAGCAATGGCGGTAGCCATGGTTGGCACGCCTCTCGCTCTGGCACTCGGTGTCCCTGCGGGAACACTTCTTGGCACCCTTGTAGGCTGGCGCTCTATCTTCGGGATCATGTCGCTATTGGCTCTGATGCTAATCGCTTGGGTGTTTTGGAAGCTACCGGACTATCCAGGAGAGGCCCCTGATAAGCGACTCCCTCTCTACAAGGTTTTTGTTATTCCGGGGGTACGGCCGGTACTGTTTGTTGTTCTTGCATGGGTACTGGCACACAACATCTTGTATACCTACATTGCCCCCTATCTTACTCAGGCCGGGCTAACCCAGCGCGTTGACTTGGTACTGCTTATTTTCGGCATTACAGCGCTTGTTGGCATCTGGGTCATCGGTATTTTGATCGACCGCAAGCTGCGTCCATTGGTTCTGATCAGCCTCGCTGCTTTCGCCTTGTCATCCATTGTACTAGGCATTATTAGCAGCCAGCCCGTAGTGATCTATTTAGTGGTTGGTGTATGGGGGTTGACGTTTGGAGGAGCGGCTACTTTGCTACAGACAGCCGTTGCCGAAACCGCTGGCGAAAGTGCAGATGTGGCCCAATCGATGTTGGTGACGGCATGGAACCTAGCTATTGGCGGTGGCGGCGTGATGGGCGGGATTCTTATTGAAACACTTGGTGTCCGCTCCTTCCCGTGGGTAATGTTTATACTATTGATTCTTGCGCTGCTAGTAGCGTGGCGTGCTAAAGATTACGGATTTCCTTCAAGGAAGCGTTAAGCACACACATAAGAAATCCTGCCACAATCATCGAGTTTACAGATAACAGTAGCTGAACAAGAGATTTTTTAAAAAATAAGCCAGTGGTGCATATTAGATAGGACTAATATATGCCACTGGCTTTCTTATATTAGATTTTATAAAATCAACCCTTGATAAATTCTTGCAGATCCTTGGCCGAATTACAGATCTGTGATCGCTGCCAGAACGGTATTATTGAAATAATCAACATACATATTTTTAAATGGCTTCTGGTGATCCAGCTCTACGGATAAATGAACCGTCACCGTCTGATAAATCGGATCCACACAGAGGAATGGACCTGCCGCCCCCCAGTGTGAATAGGCATCAGGAGAGAGCAGATCTCCGCCGTCACGCTTCGTGCCATTAATCGCCCATCCGTATCCCCAGTACGCTTCAGGAAAAACTTCATCTCTATATTGTGAGGATACGCCCGGAATTTGATTGCGGGTCATTTCTTTTACTGTTACCGGACTAAGGAATCGTACTCCGTTATAAATTCCACCGTTAAGGAACATCTGGCCAAAAACAGCCAAATCCATAGCCGTTGAGTAAGCGCCGCCCCCCGCAGATACAGAATTCAAATTGTATTCGCTGTCTACCCATTCCGCGCATGCTGCCTCAGGAGCACGTCTAACTACTCTGTTCCGCACTTCCATTGGCACACGATAATATGTATTTTCCATTCCCAGCGGTTTAAAAATGGTTTCCTTTACGAATACATCATAAGCTTGTCCACTAACACGCCGTATGATTTCACCCAACAGCTCATAACCATATCCACAGTAAGACATCACAGTACCTGGCTCATGGCTAAGTGGTGCATCATAACCGCCATATAAGTAACTATGCAGTTCTGGATCTTGATTAGGTTCGTGTGGAGGATATTCCTCTTGCGCCTGTTTGGCAATTCCATTAGAACGAATCACATCAACCTCAATTCCAGAGGTATGTGTCAACAAATGGTGTACGCATACCTTTGTTTTGTTTTCCCCTGTAAATTCGGGGATGTAATCAGAAACCGGCCTATTTAGACCCACTTTCCCTTGTTCCACTAACATCATAATAGCGGTTGCAGTAAATAGTTTTGTTATGGAACAGAGTGGAAATATAGCATCCGCGGTTAATTCCGCTGCGTCTGCTTCAGGGCCTGTTTTTCCATTCGCTTGATGGACCAGCAGCGTCCCCTTTCTCGCAGCAACAATAACTTGCGCAGGTGTGATATTGTCTTCAACCATTTGCGCGGCGGCTGTACGAATGCGCTCCACACCAAAGGCCGAGACACCCGCCTGTTCTAAAGAATTAAATACTAACCCTCTCATCGGTAGCCCTCCAATATAATTCATTTAATACATATATAAACTATTATACAAATATATTAAATAATCCTGCTAGCTTACTATTATCCTGTGCCTGAATTGTTGCTAAAGCTGACCCCGGCTTCTCCCGAAAATCAGCTTAGCTTTGTTTTACTAATTGACCGCTACCTTAAAAGCATCCACATTAAATGTTGTCCCGTTGATGGATAATGTGGCATTGTAATAACCCCGATCGCCACTTGTTTTGCATTTATATTCCCCGGAACATCCGCATACAAAAAATTTAGTTTTGTTGTAACCGGGATATATATTACTAAGTTTTCGGTAAAACAGATGTCCATGATGCGTAAAAATAGCTAGCACCTTATCTCTCACTTTTGTAGGAATGGATGAAAAAAACTTATTCGTCTCCGATGCGCTTAATACATGGGTTGGGTCCACCGTAATCCCGCTCACTTTGAGGGGCCAATGAAAATCTATAATATAATAAAAACTATCATCTAAATTTTTCAACAAATTTATACTACCTGGAGTGAACCGTCCAAGCGCACAATTAAGCCATACATACTTGACCTTCCCCTGAGTACCCGGGAAATTCATTTGCCCTTCATCAGCACCTAAATATTGTCTGAATAAGGACTGTGTACTTGCCTCCCAATTTCCTATAGATGCTTTATAAGGAATACTCCCGAGCGTGCTTATTACCGTATCCTTGAAGTCCTTGTAGTAAGCATTCGCATTATTTCCATGATTAGCTCCCGCTTGCGTATTATCTCCTCCAAAAATAACAAATCTCTTATTCCCGCTATTCACAGCTTTAGGCAAAAGATTCCTAAAAATGCTTGCGCTGTTTCCATACCCCACATGACTATCACCAATAACCGCAAAGTTAATGATTTGTGCTTTTGCCTTAAGAATTAAACTACGTTTAGGCTGCAGTCTGGAGGCAGGTCTTCTTCTCCTACTAGGTTTCACCTGTCTTTTCATCTTAGATTCACCTCTTTTAAAATGGATGAAGGATCATAGTAGTATTTATATTCGCTTTACCTTAGGGACTCTTGGACCAATGGATTCATCTAGGAGATTAGTTCCTCTTATACTTTGTGGTCATTTATGCGGCTTGTCCCAAACGGGAGATTATAATTAGTCCCATAGAAATGAATAATATAATACCATTCATAGACTTATTTATTGATTAAGAAATAAATAAGCATATAGAAAAATCAAAAAGAGGTAACTCAGAAGCCACGAATGGCTATTGAGTTACCTCTTTTAGTTAGAACACTCTTACTTAAATCTTCATGTCCTTACCCGTATAATCTACAAACATGAAATGACCTTCCGGTGTTGTCCGCTTCTCGATCAAGTCCATGATGCCCTCAGCACTTTGGGTCGGATTCGTTGGCGCCTCTGCCCCGCCCATCTCCGTATGCATCCAGCCAGGATGTACGCCGAGTACTTGTACCCCGCGTTCTTTTAAATACACATGCAGCTGCTGTGAGAACATATTAAGTGCCGTTTTGGAGATGGAATATGGATAGTCTCCCGAATAAGCATTAGTAATGCTACCTGCTTCCGACGATATATTGATAATCGAAAGTTTAGGTTCAGTGAGCAGCGGCAAGAAATGCTTAACCACCCGCATCGGTCCGTAAAGATTAATATCCATCGTGGTAAGCATATCTTGGAAATCCAGATCTTCAATCTGTGTGTCCCTGGCGGTCAGCACCGCCGCATTATTAATAATGGCACCAAGCGTCCGGCCTTGTCCTTGCAGATTCGCAGCAAGCGCCGCGATTCCTTCTTCATCCGTCACGTCCAGCGCGGCCACAGTCAGCTTCTCGCCATAGGTCGCAGCAAGCTGGGATAGTGCTGTTTGTTCCTGATCAGGACGGCGAACCCCGGCAATGACTCCATGCCCCCGCTTCAATGCCTCAGCCGCCAGCTCATAACCCAATCCACGTCCGGCACCAGTAATTAGTATATTCACTATAAATCCTCTCCTTTATCCTTATCGTTCTCCAGCAGTTCCACAATCATCTTTAACTCCTTGAACGTGTCCAGATAAGCATAACGCCCCCCGGTATACTCACCCTTTTGCTGGAGTGGGAACCCTTTGCCTTCGAGCAGCGTAATCTTCTCCTTCATTCCTTCAACCACAAAAGCAATATGATGAGGTCCCTCACCATGCTCATTCAAATAATCACGCCACGTACTGGGCTGCTGATCTGGCTCAATCAGCTCAAGCTGCAGGGAGCCCATATCAAAAAAAGCCAGCTTAGCCCGCGCCACCGTCGCCTCGCCATTATACCGAGTCTGCGCCTTATCTTCTGTATCTGTAACGATAATTTCCGGCTTCTCCATTCCAAAAAATTCCGCATAAGCCGTGCTTACCTTTTCAACATCATTCACCAAAATTCCAATCTGCGTAACAAAATGATTCCCAAGCCATCCTGACATGTACTCTACCTCCCATTTGTCTGACAAGTCCACCATACCGATTCTTTGAAAAGGCTGTCAAGCCTGAAAATAAATCGCTCCGGGCCAGTGAAAATTATCCAGAGAAAGTCCAGCCGACTTCGGCGCTATCATAGGCATTTATACCTCTCCAGATGCCGCAACTGGTTAAGAATATTTGGTGCGTGATGTTACTTTTTGTTTCGGTTAATGACCAATTCGGTTATAGAATGAAAAGTTTAAATTAACAAAAGGGGTGAGGAACGATGGACCATAGAAAAAGATCACGCCTGATGCAGCAGTTTATTTTTGTCGGGCCAACTTCCTTGTTTTTCTTTATTATTGTGCTGATTCCTTTCTTTTTGGGACTCTATTATTCATTTACCAGCTGGAACGGAATCTCGCGGCATGTCGAGTGGACCGGACTGCGGAACTATCTACATATTTTCACCAAGGATCCTTCCTTTCTTAATTCATTCTGGTTCACGGCGAAGTTCACTTTCTTCGGTCTAGTGCTGACCAATCTGCTTGGCTTCGCACTCGCTTATGTGCTGACGCGTAAACTGTTCACACGTAATGTCCTGAGAACGGTATTTTTTGTACCGCATGTCATTGGCGGACTTTTGCTCGGGTTTATTTGGCAGTTTATTTTTGTCAGAGGATTCTCCTCTATTGGGCAGGCCACCGGCTGGTCCTTCTTTAATCTTCCATGGTTAGGCACCGGAGGGACAGCATTCTGGGCGATTGTTATCGTATTTGTCTGGCAAAATGCGGGATATCTGATGGTGATCTACATCTCTGCTATCAACAATGTTCCCCAAAGCCTAATTGAAGCGTCCAAAGTGGATGGAGCCGGACGTTTTCAGGCCTTGCGCCATGTCACTCTTCCACTGGTCATGCCCGCTGTAACTGTTTGTCTATTTCTATCTATCTCCTGGTCCTTTAAGCTGTTTGACCTCAACCTGTCGCTGACCAAGGGTGGACCCTTTAAAGCTACCGAATCTGTAGCCTTGAATATTTACAATGAAGCCTATACCATCAGTCGGTTCGGAATGGGCTCGGCCAAAGCGATGGTTTTCTTCGTCATCGTGGCTTTGATTTCCCTATTACAGGTTAGAGCAACCAAGAAAAGAGAGGTGGAGCTGTAATGGAGACTACCGCCAAGAAATTTAATGTTCCCCTGCTTCTCATCGAAGTGATTGTAATCCTGCTGGGACTTCTATTTTTAGTGCCATTTTACTTTTTGCTGGCTAACTCAGTGAAAAGCTATAGTGAAATACTATCAGACTCTGCTGCGCTGCCTTCAGCACTCCAGTGGAGCAACTACGCGGAAGCTTGGAAAGCTACCAATTTCCCTCGCGCTTTCCTGAACTCTTTTATCATCACGGTGATTAGTAATATTCTGCTAGCATTCCTTTGCTCCATGTGCGCTTACAAAATGGTCCGCAACAACAGCTTGTATAACCGTGTGCTCTATATTGCATTAGTAGCCGCCATGGTTATCCCATTTCAATCAATTATGATCCCGCTAGTGCAGGTCGTCAGCAGCTTGGGCGTTATGGATTCAACCGCCGGTTTGATTTTAGCGTATCTTGGGTTTGGCGCCCCGATGACTGTTTTTCTATTCCACGGCTTCGTCAAATCGGTACCTCTCGATATCGAGGAAGCTTCAAGAGTAGATGGAAGCAGTCCTTATGGTACCTTTTTCCGGATTGTTCTTCCGCTTATGCAACCGATTATCGTCACCGTCATCATACTGAACACCCTGTGGATCTGGAACGATTACTTGATGCCATCGCTTATTCTGCAGGATCCGGTGCTCCGCACCATTCCCATCGCCACTTATAGCTTTTTCGGACAATATACGAAGCAGTGGGATTTGGCGCTTCCAGGACTTGTGCTCGGGATTACGCCGGTGGTCATCTTTTTCCTAGTAATGCAAAAATATATTATTGAAGGCATTGCCCAAGGCTCCGTAAAGGGCTAACGATACATGTTGCTTTCAGCCAGAGAGGATGAATGAATATGAGAACAAAACGTGGAATTCTCCTCGCATGCTCCCTGCTGCTGGCTGCTCTGACAGCCGGTTGCGGACGAAGCAGCGACAATGCAGACGGAGTAAAAACCGTGCATATCTACCAATTCAAGGTTGAAATATCCGAAGCGCTGGCTTCGCTCAAGACCGAATTCGAGAAAGAACATCCCGATATTAAGCTTGAGGTGCAAAGCGTGGGAGGCGGGACCGATTATGGCGCCTCGCTGCGTGCCAAATTCTCTTCCGGAGATGAGCCGGATATCTTCACCATCGGCGGCAACAATGAACGTGATATGTGGCTGGAATATCTGGAGGACCTGAGCGGCGAAGCTTGGGCCAAGGATATAAAGCCACTCGCAGCAGAACAAATGACCATCGATGGCAAACTCTATGGGATGCCGATGAATCTGGAAGGATACGGCTTCATCTATAATAAGGATCTATTTAAGAAAGCCGGAATCACCGAGAAGCCATTAACGCTAACCGCTCTGCGCGAAGCCTCCGAGAAGTTAAAAGCGGCAGGCATCACACCTTTTGCGAATGGTTACCAAGAATGGTTCGTGCTTGGCAATCATAATGTAAACGTACCTTTCGCCCAGCAGCCTGATCCGGAGGCATTCATCGCCGGACTTACAAACGGTTCCAAAACCTTCGCCGGAGACCCTATTTTCTCCAAGTGGATCGATCTACTTGACCTTACTGTAGAGTACGGCAATAAGAACCCGCTCTCGACCGACTATAATACTCAAGTCACTATGCTAGCGAGCGGCGAAGCTGCGATGATGCAGCAGGGTAACTGGACACAAGGACAGATCGACGGCATCGATCCCAATCTTAATCTGGGCCTCCTGCCCATGCCCATTGACGACACTCCCGAAGACAACGACAAGCTTTATGTAGGCGTACCCAGCAATTGGGTTATCAATAAAAACTCTCCCGTTAAGGAGGAGGCCAAGGTCTTCCTGAATTGGCTCGTCACCTCCGAGACCGGAAAAAAATATATCACCAAGGAATTCCAATTCATCCCTGCGCTCGACAACATTAAGGGAACCGAAGAAGATCTTGGAGCACTAGGTGCTGAGGTGCTGGCCTATACCGATAAAGATCAAGCGCTGACCTGGAACTGGACCCGTCTGCCGAACGGGATGCCACAGGAATTATCCAGCAGCATTCAAGGGTATCTCGGCGGCAAGCTGACCAAAGAAGGGATGTTGAAGGAATTCCAAATCAACTGGGATAATCTCAGTGTGCAGTGATTTACCTACTCTAAATACGACAAACAGCCGCGCAACGATGCGTGGCTGTTTGTTCGTGTTCATTCAATTCCTCTCCGTTCATTAGTCGGAACCCGTTGCTAGTTCGCACGCAGCATACTAATTTGTCTGGCAAGATACACAGGCGTATAGGGCATGTCATCTCGGAGCCAAGAAATAACCGTGCCGATTAGAGCTGCTGAACCGTACCAAACGGCAATGTCCTTCTGTATCGGCGTCTTTGAATGATCAGCAGTCCCCTCCTTTTTCTCCTGGTGCGCAGAAATGATTTCCGCCATCAAATTAAACAGGCGATCTGTAAAAATCGGGCTTCGTTTGGATGTGAGTATGACCTTGTAGAATTTTGCATTTTCCGCAATATGCTTAAGCAGACTTTCTAATATCCTCAAATTCTCTTCATCAACCGACTGGTGATGGTTGTCATCGTTGTTCACCACTTGTAGAATGTCCTCCACCATCTCATCCGCCATCTTTTCCAGCATATCCGGGAGATCCCGATAGTGCAGATAAAAAGTAACCCGATTGATTTTAGCCCGCTCTGCAATACGATTTACTGATATTTTCTCAATATCCATTTCCTCAAGCAATTCAATCACAGCATCTCTAAGCAATTGACGTGTTCGAAGTACCCGGGGATCTGTACGTTGCGTTGTGTTATTCATCTTGTACTCTCCAATCTTTTACTTTCATATTGTAAGCTACATATTTTAGATAATTGTTGTTTTTTAAAAAGAAAAAACTACATTTTTAGAACGAATGTAAACTACTTTACATTTTTTCGCAAATTGTTGCTTGATTACATGAAAATTTCATTTATAATCTAATTCATGCATTGTAAACTATACAACACACTGTAAATTTAGTCCATGATCGACGAGTTGAAAGGATGGAGTGGAGTGAGTACAAAGACAGAAGTAACAAGCAGTTCCGTGAAAAAGGGCCCCATCTTATTCATTATGATTTTGGGCGCCTTTCTTGCGACACTGAATCAAACGGTAATGAGCGTTGCCGTTCCGGAGTTAATGCATGATTTTAATATCTCGGCGGCTACAGCTCAGTGGCTGACAACGGGGTATATGCTGGTTAATGGTGTTCTAATTCCAATTACAGCTTATCTAATGCAACGATTTACGACGCGAGAGCTTTTTCAAGCTTCTATGTTTATATTTTTGGCTGGAACGATCGTATCGGCCCTCGCGACAAACTTCCCTGTTCTGTTGACCGGGCGTATGATTCAGGCAGCTGGTGCCGGGATTATCATGCCACTGCTCACGAATGTCATCTTGACCCTGTTCCCTCCTGAAAAGAGAGGGGCTGCCATGGGGATGGTAGGGCTAGCCATTATTTTCGCGCCTGCGATTGGACCTACTCTGGCTGGATATATTTTGGAACATTATTCTTGGGAGACTATGTTTTATGGCATGATTCCTTTGACCGTCATTGTAATCATATGCGGATTTATTTATTTAAAAAATGTATCAGAACGCATCTTTCCCAAGTTGGACATTGTTAGCGTAACTCTTTCTACCATTGGTTTTGGAACCTTGCTGTATGGCTTCAGCCGCGCTGCCAGTGCAGGCTGGTCGAGCGCAGAAGTGTTATTGTCTTTAACAGCAGGTGTGCTTTCCCTTGGCTTATTTACTTGGAGACAGCTGGCTTCCCAAAATCCACTGCTTGATCTCCGGGCCTTTAAATACAATATGTTTTCCTTAACGACTGTCATCAGTATCGCAGTTACAATCGTGATGTATGCGGATATGATGCTGCTGCCTCTGTACCTGCAGAATGCCCGCGGTTTTACAGCGATGGAGTCCGGTTTGCTGCTGCTTCCCGGTGCACTCGTAATGGGATTGTTGATGCCGGTAACCGGAAAGCTGTTCGACCGGTTCGGAGCGAAATGGCTCGCCATCATCGGATTGTTAATTACAATTGCAACGACTCTAAGCTTTGTGAACTTAACCGACTCAACCAGCTACATGTATCTGGTATACATGTCAACAGGCCGCCGGATCGGGATGGCTCTCCTTCTCATGCCTATACAAACCTTGGGTCTAAATCAACTACCCGCCAAGCTTAGTGCGCATGGTACAGCGATTTCAAATACCATTCGACAAGTAGCTGGCGCCGTCGGGACTTCCCTGCTCGTCACCGTAATGACGAGCCGTACTACAACGCATATGAAGGATATGCTGGCCTCTGGCAGCACACAGAACGGAACACAGGAACATATGATTATGGAAGCATCCATTCAAGGGATCAATGATTCCTATCTAGTGATTGTGGGAATTGGCATCCTCGGTCTGCTGCTATCTTTCTTTATTAAACGTGTTGGGCAAGCGCCTGATCCTGAGCAAGAACCCAAAGTGAAGCTAAAAAAAGTCATTGCCAAAGAAGCTTGATATATAGAAGTTATCAGCACTGTTTAAGAATCATAAAAAAGAGATCAACGATGAATGACATCGTTGATCTCTTTTTAGTTTGATCTTTATTACAACAATTAGCGACCAAACCATCTGCTAACTTGCATAACTATTTCAGTTTAAAATAGATGGACCTTTTGTCGGACTCAAGCTTGCTATCGTTTCTATAAAGAACAAGGTTGTTCTCCTTGCCTTTGATCATTGGCAGAATAACTTTACCCGAAGCTTCAAAAGAACCCGGTTTACTTGGGGTGACTTCAGGAAAATCAGCTAACAACTTTTCGATATTTTCTCCGAGAGATCCCTCAAAATAATCACTAGAGCCACCAATATAGTATTGTCCACTGGATGTTTCTACCCCCCAAATGGTAGGTGTAAAACTTGAAAGGAACTTCCGCCCTTGGTCCTGACTACCTTTTACAAGAGTGGCGTTCTTCACCTTAAGCGTTACATCAAGCAGGACATAATCTACAGCTACATCGGGATCAGTGACATGTTCCTCAAACCCAAGAGCATGTAATTGTCCGAGAGTAGTCGACGTAACCTTATTGATAGTGAAAGTATATTGAACAGATGTTGAATCACCTTTAGGGCTATAATTGTTATCAAGGTCCGTATAAGTAAAAGAAGTACCTAACTTCACTGCATCTGCAAACGAAACGCCGCTGTTACTGGAAGTCGTAGCGGAAGATGAGGCAGCAGGCTTTGGTGTTGCCTGCGGTGTGGACTCGGTTGCAGGCGGAGTAGATACGGTTGCTGGCTTCGCAGTAGCTTGTGCAACGGTATTGTCCTTATCCGGGACAACGGATGTAGATGTTCCGCCGTTCGCCGATGTGATCACAACAGCTTGACGACTGTTATCCCATTTCACGGTTGCCCCCAGTGCTTCAGATACAG
The DNA here is from genome assembly GCF_037974255.1 of Paenibacillus sp. FSL R5-0636. NCBI lineage: Bacteria > Bacillati > Bacillota > Bacilli > Caryophanales > Paenibacillaceae > Paenibacillus > Paenibacillus sp. FSL R5-0636. The sequence goes on along the minus strand of NZ_CP150232.1, from coordinate 1,646,342 downwards.
CCTTGGCGGATACATAGCTATGTCCCTCATAGATAATTGGGTACATTGTTCCTTCACTACTTGACAGGTTCACTTTCTGATTATCCACTTCAATGCTGATGGCCGCATTCTGATATGCAGAAATCTTCTTCAATGTCGTGTCTGCGTAAGCGACTGCACCCACAGCCAACAGCATTGAGCTAACTGTAATAATTGACATGACTTTTTTACTTGTTACCTTTAGCATCTTACACTCTTCTTTCATGTTTATGTATATGAATCTCGAAAATTATATCACTTTATATCGAATATTGTAAATATTGGAATGATAGGATATTCGTTCTTTATTTGTGAATACTTAAAAAAGACACATTTCCATTGCCAACGCCACATTTCGCTTTTAATCTCCTAAATAGCGTGAATACTATAGATCTTTATACTCAAACCAAAAAGCAGCCCTGGGGGCTGCCTTAATCAAATTAATTAGTAAGTGTCTTAGAATCATTCTACGCCGAAGCTTCAATGATCTGTCCTGCCAAAGCAATCAAATCCTCCTTGGTCAGGTGTCCACCGGTTTCCCGAATAATATAATTGACACGGGTCTTTGGATTCATCCATGCAACTGACTTGTACTCCATCTTATCAATAGGTGTGTATACCACCTCTTGGCCACTCACTTTTAGCTTCTGCGACTGTGCATTTGCTGGTTCGGATTCAACAGTCGTATCCTTAGGTCCTGCAGGTTCGGCAGCGATGGCAAGAACTCCTCTTTTACCATTTTTCTCTGTGGTCATATTATAGATGATGTTGATAGCTGTACGCTTCTCCTGCAATTTCTTTACATATATTTTCTTATCGGACGCCTTACCCTCGGCGATCACTTGATAGTATATCTTATCCTGTTCTTTTTTCGTCATATATGGAGAAACAATTGCCCTGAAAAAATTGTAGCCTTCCGGAGGCTCTTGCAATTGCAGTGGCATGGAGGTATTGCCGGCAGCATACTTTTCCACATATTCATTATACGTATTAAACGAAAGGGAATAATATGCACCCGCAGTGGGTGATCCCTTAGCATAGGCTTGATATTCCTTGTCATTAATATACACATATCTGATTTCTCCAGGTTTAAGCTCTTCACTTAATGCTTTCTGCTGCAGATCTTTGAGATTCTTGAATTTTTTTTGTTCCTGATCTGTTTTCGCTTTGGCAGCTTCATCGATGCCCTGAGCTATATATTTGACTTCCGCCTTAATGGCGGTTTCTTCCACAGACTGAGCAACAGACTTCTCGGCGTAAGCTTCTCCTTTGAAGCCATAACCTAAACCGAACATTAGGGTCATACTGGTCATGGCAATGAGTGTTTTTCTATTATTCATTAAAATACCTCACCTTCCTGTATATGTAGTACTCTTACATAACACTTACGTTACCGGATTTGTGACATCAAATTTCTATACTTATTTCATCATGTCGGCAGCAATTCGGATAACCTCCTCTTTGGTTAAAGAAGAAGACTCCGGTGCAGCAGTCATATCGTATACTACATTTTGTTCTGGATCCGTCCAGACAAGTCTGTATCTATACCCCAACTTTATTTCATTGTTTGTAGTTTCCGTATAGATCAGTTGGGTTCCGTTAACAAGAATATTCTGTACGATTGTGGTGTTCGTCCTTAGTAAGCTTTCCACCGTTCCGGACTTTGCCTTGATGTGTTTGGCATTAATTCTTACCATACTCTCCCCTTTTTTGTATCTCATCGACGAATAGTCATAATTAATACTGGCCGTAGCTTCTTTTTTCCACATAACCCGGTAACCGCCTTCCAGCTTTATACCATCAGTAAGGGCAAGCAGTTCCTTCTCGTTGACCTCAAAATCAGGTTGTATCCATGCTTGATCAAAAACATACCCTTCTGGCAGATACTCCGGACGTGGCAAATATGGCACCTTATACTCTTCTGCTTTGGCTAAATAACTGGAATAATCATTAAATAGCATCGCAGGAATAACTCTGCCAAGCTGAGGACGTTCATCTCCAGCACCTTCCTTTTTTAACACGTAAGAAGCGCCCTCTCCCGGTAGTAATAATTTCTCTACAACTCTATATGCCTCTAAATTTTTTTCACTCAGCAGCTCTTCTTCTTTGGTCGCCACTCTCTGAGGAATTTTTACCTTTGAAGGAACTAACGGATTCTTAGATACTTCAATCGTCCCCCCTTCCTTCGTTGCAAGAAGCGGCTCGTATGGCAGCACCTCATATTGAAATTTGGCAGCTTGCCAGGGACTCTCCTTAAACAAGGAATAGCTGCCTCCTACCAAGACAACCAGGATCAGCACCGCTGCCCATCTCCTTACAGGCCTGCTCCACATGCGCTTACGGTATCGTTTGGCATAGGTTTCTGGCTCCACTCTATGCATAATATCTGGGATGTCCCCCTCCTGCTGGTGAGGTACAGGCTTAACAGCAAGGCGACCATTACCTAGCCCGATGGCTTGCATTACAGAATCATGAACATCAACCAGCGGAAGTTTGGCAGAATTATCCCCCTCCTTCAGAAACAACTCTTCGGAAGTCAATTCGTCCTTGCGCATAGTTGTTTCTCCTTTCTTTCAATGACTTCTCTGAGCTTGCACCTTGTCCGCTCGTACCGTTTCCTAACTGTGACCGTACTTTTACCCAGAATTTCACTAATTTCTGCAAATGATTTATCTTCAAAAATGCGCAAAATCAACAGATTGCGTTCCTCCACGCTAAGCTTTTCCAGGGCAGAGGCCACGGATTCACTGAACAACTGATTTTCTACCATTTGTTCAGCGCTTTTAGTGGTTACATCCTGTCTGAGTAACTTTCGCAGCTGATTTTGAAATTTCTTCCGGCGCAGTTGATTCAGGCAATGATTATAGGAAACCCTGTAGAGCCATGAGTTAAAACTCACCTGAGACTCAAAATGGCCGATGTTCTGATAAGCCTTAATAAATATGTCCTGAACCGCATCCTCGGCTTCTTCCTTATTGTTCAACAAGCGAAAGCAGTAGAGGTATATCCGTTGTTGGTAGAGTCTGATAATATCTGAAAAAAGGTAGACTTCCCCCGCTTGTATCCGCTTTATCTTTTCTTCAATAGAGTCCACGACTGTCTCCTTTCTACTATCAGTACAGTTATAACACTTGAGCGGTCTGTTTCGTGACATTTTTTTCCGTTTTAGCTCCGATTTAACGGAACATACACAAAAAAATCGCTGCTCCTCTCCGCAGGGAGGTGAGCAGCGATGCTTAAAACAGAAGAACGCAAGGGATGGTTATACACGTATTTCCGCTCTTCAGATTAAAAATGAACATGAGCTAATTCAGAGTTTTTTTCTCTGCTGCCGGGACTACAGCTTCCAGATACGGTACAGGATGACTGCCGCTTCAGCACGGGTAAGCGTATCGTTCGGCGCAATTCTATTATTCTTTCCGTTTACGACTCCGGATTTGATCAACAATGATGCGCTGTCTTTTGCGTAGCTGGATATACTTGCTTCATCTAGATAAGCAGCTACAGTACCGCTCGCCTTAACTTGCTTGCCGGCTGCCGCCAGCGCGCGTGCTGTCAGCACCATCATATCTTGTCTGGAGATATTGCTATTGGGTCTGAACGTATCATCTTTAAAACCTGTAGCAATTCCCAGTTCCTTCGCGATGACCAGTTCATCATAATAATAGTCCGTCTTTTGGACATCGTTGAACATTATTGCACTTTTGCCCGTTCCCTTCAGTTCAAGCGCTCTTACGAGGAGAGCAATGAAATCCGCTCGTTTGATTGAATCTGCAGGTGAAAAGTTGTTCACCGACGTTCCTTTGATGATATCGCGAGCCGCCATAACGCCTATAGCTTGTTTAGCCCATGACAGATTCTGCAGATCTCCGAAGTCTTTCTTTACGAAGGTTACTGCATAAGTGCTGAAGTGGGTTGTTTGAAAGACAACCGTTTGGGTTGCAGCATCATATCGACCGTTCGGAACCGGCATTACGTTGCCTTTGCCATCGATGTACCAAACGACGATAAGCTCTGGATGGTTAAGCTCCTCCGCTGTCGGCACGTAAGGAATGGCTATCGTTACAGGTGCGTTAGGGTTATTCCAAGGAATAACTTTGTCACCTGCTACTAAGCTTAGACCGATAATTGGATGGTTGCCAATCATATTGCGGGTAGCTGCTTCCAAGCTGTCCTTGGTGACTTTATTTATTCGTATGGATACTTGTTCAGCACTGTCTGTTACATTGGACAACATATTGCTTGGAATTTGAATTGTGGTTTTTTCCGTCTTAAGCAATAGTTCATAGTTTTCTTTCCCCATTAGACTTTGGGTCGGTAATTGTATATCATACCCTTTCGTGTCCGTTTGCTTTGGCACTTCAATGATAATTTGTTTCTTGCCGTTTGCCGCTACACTAGCCAGTTCAAGCGCTTTTTTCATGTTGTCGCTGGAGATCGTACCTATGACATACCCATTATCGGACTTTACCTCCAGTTTAATCGTAACAATACCATCTTTGTTTGTAATGGCTCCAGGTTGTGGAGTTGATACAACATTACCGGTGCTGCTACCCGTTGGTGCATTTGTTGGCGCTGGCGTCGCTGTTTGAACAGGTGTCGGGGTTGCCGATGGTTCCGTTGGGTTTGTTGGATCCGTTGGATCTGTTGGGTCAGTTGGGTCTGTTGGATCGGTTGGGCTCGTTGGTGTCGGTGTCGGTGCTGTTGTCGGCGTTGGGGTTGGTTCCGGACCGGCAGATTTCCCCTTTAAAGTAAGCACACCATAAACGGATGTGTCCATATACCCAGTTCCACTCGTATCGTTCCAAGCCGCGACACTTTGACGTGAGCCCTCTTTAGCATCGTTGATCTGTACATCGAAACCAAGCTTTTTATCGTTGTCCGGAGTGATCCCTTGAAGTGGAATCTTCACTTCAACCGTATAGTTTGTTCCGGAAATCTGGGTTGCCGATTCGAAGCCGGCTGCGATACTTGAAGGATTAAATGAAGTCTCGTTGTCAAAATTGACTCTGTACTGGCCATCATCATCTTGATAAAACGTCGTTTTCCCATTATTTTGGTCCACGAAGATTTCGACCGAATCCTGTTCATGTGCATTCACGCTGCTCTTATCAAGCTGCGTATCACTCACCTGGACTAGGACATATAAATATTGATCATCCCAGAGTGCTTTTGCTACTCCGCTCGCTCCTTGCCAAGCGGTTTGATACCGATTGACCGGAATCTCAGCGGTCTGGCTCCAGATCTCGTCAACTGTTCCGTCTATAACAGGTGCAGCGAATTTGGCAGTAGATTGATTGGCTTCTACTGATTCAGGCTCATGCTCTTCAATGAAGGTATCAGGATCGATAACGCCATAGTAAGCCGGCTTAGCTTGCAGATTTTTATCGAATAACAACGGATTGGATGAAGCTCTCCAGCTTGTATTATCATCCATTCCCCAGAAGGTAACACGTTTGATAGAATCAGCGTGATCCCTGAAGATATTTAACAACTGTGCATACAGATAACCCTGCGCATTAGCAAGCTTTTCAGAAAGCTGATAGTTGCTTCCGGCCTGAATGTCCAGCTCAGTTATGCTTACTTCGACACCCAAGGAAATGAACTTTTCCAAGGATAGCTTCACATTCTCTGGGTTCGTATTGATGCTGTAGTGCCCCTGCATGCCAACCCCGTCGATAAGCAATTTGCCAGGGTGAGTCAGCGCGTACCTTTCATTGATTTCTTTGACCATACTGTAGATGGCCTGCGCTTTATTCTGATTGTCTTCGTTATAATCGTTGTAATAGAGCTTAATATCCCAATCTGGATGCGTGTCCAGCACTTCTCTTGCCGCCAGGAAGGCTTGCTCTACGTAATCTGCTCCAATAGCACTTTTCCATGGGGCGGAACGCAGCGCAGTTTTCCAATCTGTTGGGTTGGATGGGTTATCGCTCATCGCCTCATTTACAACATCCCAGGAGATCACCTTGTCACCAAAATGCTCCATAACGGTTTGGATATGGGTCTGCAAATTCATAAGAGCTTCATCCCGTCCCAAGGGGATCGTGTTGTTAGCTGCGTCTGTTGTTGTATTCAGCCATGCAGGCGATTGTTGATGCCATACCAACACATGTCCATGCATCTGCATGCCCTCAGCCAGTACTTTATCTACAATTGTATCTGCCGCGGTAAACGTGAAGTTGCCCTTCGTAGGCTGCAACGCGTCCGGCTTCATGGCATTACCTGCCGTAGCAACATTGTGATGCATTTTCAGAAGCTCAAGTCTGACACCTTCCAGATCCTCAGCGGTTATCGCATTTCCGATCAGAAAATCACTCTGGTAAGCATCCTTAATCGGCACAAGATCTTTTTCGATATCAACCGGGCCAGAGCCTACCTTTTCAAAATTAATATCATCGATATAAAATGAGGCCGCGCTATTACTGGAGCTTTCCACATAAATGGTCAAATACTCACTGCTTACATTGTTATAACGGTAAGTTCCCTCGAACTGAATCCAGCCATCGCTTGCGCTGATGGTTTTAGGTGCGAGCTGCACATAATTGGCGCTGCTTCCATCGCCAACCTGCGTGGACAGCTGAAGCTGCGAGCTTGCTGGCTGGATCAGCTTGACCCATAACGAAATTTTATATTCGTAGCCTTTGTCCACAAACTTCTCCACACGTAATGTCGGCCCATGCCATGTACTGGTTCTGCCCTCAACCTTCAAAGCGTATGAACCACCATCTGTATGATTCGCTTCATTAGTAACCGTAAGCGTTTCAGTACCTGCTCTGCCTTCAAAACCACCTGCCGTTTGATCCTCAAAAGTAACAGTGGTAAAAGGTAAAGCTGGGTCTCTAGGTGTTTCTGGTGTTGGAGTTGGCTCTACTGTAGCCACCTTTTCTGTGACCAATACATCCCCAATGTAGAACGGAACCGTTTTCCCTTCATCGTTGGATTGAACACGCAGTGTTGTATCTTTGTCCGTATCCACGGTAAATTCTTTCGTCAAGGTGACCGCTTGGCCTGCTTCATAACTCACATTTGCCAAAAGAGCGTAGCTGCCTATCGCTTGAAGATAAGCTTGGGCACCGCTAGGTACAGTCACATCAGCGTCTACATACACGGATGCAGTTACCGTGTAGGTTTTGCCGTTTTCTAGGCCCATATCCCTGAATTTAAAATCAACCGCGTCCCAGTTATTCGCTCGGTTGCTTACATATAAAGCTGCCCCGTCAGCATTGCCCGCAAAAACTTTTCCGGTGACAGGGGTTAGGTTAGCGCTACCTGATTGTGAGGCTAAACCTTTGCCACTCGCAAAAGTTTCGTGATAGATTTCTTTATCCGTTTCCGTCACCGCTTTTTTTGCTGTAATGAGGAGCTCCCCAATGTAGAACGGAACCGTTTTCCCGTCATCGTTGGATTGAACACGCAGCGTTGTATCTTTGTCCGTATCCACGGTAAATTCTTTCGTCAAGGTGACCGCTTGGCCTGCTTCATAATTCACATTTGCCAAAAGAGCGTAGCTGCCTATCGCTTGAAGATAAGCTTGGGCACCGCTAGGTACAATCACATCAGCGTCTACATACACGGATGCAGTTACCGTGTAGGTTTTGCCGTTTTCTAGGCCCATATCGCTGAATTTAAAATCAGCCGCGTCCCAGTTATTCGCTCGGTTGCTTACATATAAAGCTGCCCCGTCAGCATTGCCCGCAAAAACTTTATCGGTCACAGGTGTAAGGCTAGCACTGCCTGCTTGAGCTGCAATACCCTTGCCACTCGCAAAAGTTTCGTGATATACCGTTACCGTATCTGATGATACTGTCGTATCCTGCGCCGCAGCTTCAGTAACCGGAGCGATCCAGCTTGTCGGAATAAGCAAGGCAGCTGCGAGTAAAATCGAGATTACTTGTTTAAGCATTCTACTCATTTAATGCATTCCTCCTCTAGTGATTTTCATACAAATCAGTTAATGACCTACCTTATTAGCACCAGCCCTATATTCCCACGCTAATTTCTTTACCTGCTAAATCCTCAATTTCAACAGTGGCACAATCATTCCGAAGAGCAGTAGAACATCATCACAAATGAATCTTTTTACTTACAGACCCCCTCCTTTTATGTAAACGCTTTCATGTGTACTCACACTATTTTACAGCCTCGCTGCTACGCACTACTACGCTAATATTAAAGGTGTTACCCCCCATAATTATAGGAAAACGTATGTATGATTAAAGATTCTACGTATTTAACCCAAAAGAAAACCCCACTTACGGACCGTTGAACGTAACGGAAGGTAACGGGGACTTGGTTTGTTATTTGTTCTGCGGCGTAATTAAATTGTCTGTTTGGATAACGCTCCAAAATATTCTACAACTACCTCCCGAAATTCCAAAGCAGCCTGAGAAATGTACCGGCTCCTGTGCCACAATAGAGCTATCTCCCTTTCCAATTCGTGATTCTCTACTTGGAGGTATTGGATATCTTCCCGTGAATTCCGTGCCGTGCTTGGTATGAAAGCTAAGCCAATTTCAGCTTCCACAAGAGTGCTAAGCCTTGCAGGTTCATCCCCCTCATACACATATTTAGGCACAAATCCTACCGATTTGCATACAGAGTCTATTAAATCGCGAGTACCATAACCACTCTTTACACCAACAAACCATTCATCCCTTAGCTCTGTCAAAGATACGCTGCTTCGATTAGCCAGCCGATGCCCCTTTGGAACAGCCACAAGAATCGGATCGATAAAGACGATTTGACATTCGATGTCATCCCCTTTTATTGGAGGTGAGGATAAGCAATAATCAACCTCTCCTCTATTAAGAAGTGTAACCATTTCCTGCGTGGTCAACATTTGCACATGGTATTGAATATCAGGCCGCTTTTTCCGAAACTCTCGCAGGATATTGGGTAATGTGCTTGCGGTCGTCACCGCTAATTCGAGTGTGCCATGTTCAGGACTGGATAAATCGCTAAGCTCCTGTTTTCCCTGCTCCAATTCAAATAATGCCCTTTCAGCTCGGCGAAGGAACCGGCTTCCGGACTCATTCAGTCGCAGCTTTCTTCCTACCCGATCGAATAAAGGTACCCCCAGATCCTCCTCCAAACGCTGAATCGTTTTGCTTAGTGAAGATTGAGTAACGTGTAGATTTCGTGCAGCTTCAGTCATATGTTCCAACCGAGCTACCGCGAGAAAATATTGCAGTTGCAGAAGTTCCATTTCGCACCTCCATTCATTCCCTCAAGTCAATGAGATCATAACATAAAATGCGTTGGAATGAATAATCGATTTCAAGTACGATGACATTAATAAGCTTTAGGGGGATTTAAAATGAGTGTTCGCAACAGGTGGTTAATGATTTCAGTAGGTCTGGGGATTTTATTGAACCCTTTAAATTCTTCGATGGTGTCTGTGGCTATTCCAAGGCTGCAAAATGTATTCCAGCTTGACTATACAGGTGTTTCCTGGATTATTTTTTCTTTTTACATTGCAAGCAGCATCGCTCAACCTGTCATGGGAAAGGCCAGCGATTTATTCGGCCGGAGGAAAATATTTCTTACCGGGCTTGTCGTATCCTTCATTGCAGGTTTATTAGCTCCTCTCTCCCCAAACTTTGGCTGTCTCATCGTGTTCCGTATTGTGCAAGCCATTGGAACTAGCATGATGGTTGCCGTTGGAATGGCCATTGTGCGGATTCATATTACGGAGAAACAAGCGACCGCACTGTCTGTTTTATCCATCTTCCTATCCGGCGCGGCAGCAATTGGACCCTTTATTGGCGGGGTTATTATTCACTGGTGGGACTGGCCAGCTATCTTTTTCGTCAATATTCCATTCGTGGTGGCGAGCTTTCTATTATCTTGGAGGCATATCCCCAAGGACGAACCGTCAACAACCATTACCCGGGGAATGTCCCTGCGCAAATGGTTTGATTTGATTGATGCGTCAGGAATCCTGCTCTTCACTGTGGGGCTGGTTGGCGTGCTCCTTGGATTGCTTTCAGCAAAATCATCCGGACATATCTCATTAATACATGTCATTACCTTGCTAACAGGACTCATTCTGCTGGGGGCATTCGTCCGGCATGAGCTAAAAGCGGCGTCACCCTTTATTCCTTTACGTACATTCGCCAAATATCCGGCAATGACTTGGGTTAATGTTGAATTCATGCTCGTTAATGTACTTTTTTACTCACTCTTTTTCGGGATTCCATCCTACTTGCAAATGGTACGTCATGTCAGTGAATTCCAAACTGGGATTCTCATGCTAACGCTGGGATTATGCTCGCTGGTTACTGCTCCAATAGCAGGACGCTGGATCGATAGATCAGGACCCCGGCCAGCATTGCTGGTGTCCGGGGTCCTGATGACATTGGGATCAGTGTGGCTTGTGACCTTAAATCAGACTTCACCGGTGATCAGTGTATGTGTGGCTTTAGCTGCATTTGGTATTAGCAACGGATTGAACAATGTCGGCCTGCAAGCAGCCTTGTTCCAAAGTTCTCCAAAAGAAATCATCGGTGTTGCCTCCGGATTATTTAATACATCGAGATACCTGGGAACCATTCTCTCTTCATTGTTAATAGGTATCATAATGGGAGGTAAGTTTAGCTTCGCGGGATTTCAAGTCCTTGGGGTTATCCTCACGGTAATTGCATTGTCTTTGGTATTCATGAGTCGGAGGCACCGTGAGTCAGGGCAATTGCATGAGCCGGCTAATTCGGGCGCTAACAAATAGGAAAGTATAGACAAATAAGACCTGTCATCAGACAGGTCTTGTTTTGTTCTTTTAATGCGTAGCCTCAACCCTTTATGAGTTTTATTTAACTCTTCAAGGTGGGGATAAACTCGATTCATAAATAGGATAATAAATAAAGCGCCCATAGTAAACTTGTGCTCGGTGAGCCAAAAACATAATGAAGAAACCAGATTTACATATATTTTTCCGTCCAATTTCAAGCTCAAAAGACACATTTATAATGTAAAAACAGTTTATGCAGCTCGATATTTTGAAACTTGTCCCGGCTTGAACCGTAATTTTTAAGAACAAAGACACAGCACAGCAGAGAGGAGCTATCATTAGTGGAATATTACCGCAACAATGTAGCCGACAGTTTACAGGATGTTCAGAGTTCAGCTAACGGGCTTACTTCGGCAGAAGTCGACAATCGTCTAAAAGATTATGGTTTTAACGAATTAAAAGGAAAGAAAAAAGATCCTGTTTGGAAGCTTTTTCTTGAAAACTTCAAAGACCCTATGGTAGTCGTACTGCTTATAGCCGCCATTGTCCAGATTGTTATGGGACAAGTTATGGAGTCGCTTATTATTTTCCTCGTGTTGATTCTCAATGCAGTTATAAGTGTCATCCAGACCCGTAAAGCGGAGAGTTCACTGGACGCCTTGCAGCAGATGTCAGCACCCGAGGCCAAAGTGCTGCGTGATGGAGAATTAAAAACCGTCCCGGCAAGGGAACTTGTACGCGGTGATATCGTCTGGCTGGAAGCCGGCGATTTCGTACCCGCCGATGGCCGGATTATAGAATCGGAAAGCTTAAAAATAAATGAGGGTATGCTAACCGGAGAATCCGAAGCTGTGGAAAAGCATACAAATATCATCGCGAAAGAATCTCCGCTTGGAGACCGGCGTAATATGGCGTTCAGCGGTTCACTAGTTGTATATGGCCGCGGAACGCTAGTAGTAACGGGAACTGCACTCACTACCGAAATCGGAAAAATTGCTGAACTCATTGAAAGCGCCGAAGCCAAGCAAACGCCGCTGCAGCGCAAGCTCGAAACATTCAGCAAGCAGCTGGGGGTAGCAATTATACTCCTGTCCATTGTAATCTTTGCCATCCAGGCCGGACGTGTTTGGTTATCGAATGAGACTGTGGATACAACAGAAGCTATCCTGAATGCGTTAATGTTTGCAGTCGCTGTGGCGGTTGCTGCGATTCCCGAAGCTCTTTCCTCAATAGTAACTATTGTCCTATCCGTAGGTACTAATAAGATGGCTAAGCAACATGCGATTATTCGTAAGCTACCCGCTGTCGAAGCCCTTGGGTCAACCAGTGTCATCTGTACAGATAAAACCGGTACCCTCACCCAGAATAAAATGACTGTTGTAGATTACTTTCTTCCAGAAGGTGACCGTGATCAATTCAATCAAGCGCCTGAAGAATGGTCTGAAGAAGCCCGGCGGCTCCTGCATATTGCCGTGCTCTGCAACGACTCTAACATTAATGAGGATGGTAAAGAGCTGGGTGATCCTACAGAGGTAGCACTTATTGCCTTCAGCAACAGCAAGAATAAAGATTATAAGGAAATACGCGATAATTTCCCTCGCGAAGCCGAACTACCTTTTGACTCGGATCGCAAGCTGATGACGACCTTGCATACTTTTAACGGACAAAAAGCAATGATTACTAAAGGTGGACCCGATGTGCTCTTTGGTCTATGCTCGCATGTACTGTTAAGTGGAAAAGAAGTGCCGATGACACCAGAAGTTCTTGAACGCTTCTTCGAAGCCAATGAGGAGTTCTCCAGCAGAGCACTCCGTGTACTTGCCTATGCCTACAAAACCGTACCAAATACAGTTACTGAAGTCGGATTGGAGGATGAACAAAATCTAGTGCTCGTAGGTTTGACAGCTATGATTGATCCACCTCGGGAAGCTGTCTACGGCGCGATCGCAGAATCTCAGAAGGCTGGAATCCGAACCATCATGATTACCGGTGATCATAAGACAACCGCACAAGCGATCGGCCGCGATATCGGTCTGATGACTGAGAATGAAATTGCCGTAACCGGCCAAGAACTCGATGCCATGTCCGACGAGGAACTTGATCACAAACTCGAGCAGATTGGTGTGTACGCCCGTGTCTCTCCGGAGAACAAGATCAGGATTGTCCGCGCGTGGCAGCGGAAAGGCAAAATAACAGCCATGACCGGTGATGGTGTAAATGACGCACCTGCTTTGAAGCAAGCAGATATCGGAGTTGCCATGGGCAGTGGAACCGATGTTGCCAAAGATGCGGCTGCCATGATTTTGACCGATGATAATTTTGTATCCATTGTCAATGCTGTATCTGTGGGCAGAACGGTATTTGACAATATCAAAAAAGCGATCGCCTATTTGTTTTCCGGTAACCTGGGTGCAATTATCGCCATCCTCTTTGCCCTTATTTTCAACTGGATTAATCCTTTCACAGCGATTCAGCTTCTATTCATCAATCTGGCGAATGATTCTCTGCCCGCCATAGCTCTTGGGATGGAAAAACCTGAACCTAATGTGATGAACAGAAAACCAAGAGAGCTCAAAGAAGGAATATTCGCAGGAGGAATGATGCAGGCCATTGTCACTCGTGGTCTACTCATAGGTATAGCTGTTATCATATCCCTGTATATCGGACTTCAGGATTCGCCTGATATGGGCGTAGCTATGGCATTCACAACCCTGATCTTGTCTCGTACATTGCAGACCTTTGCCGCCCGTTCGAACAGTCAAACTGCTATTGAAGCTGGCCTTTTCAGCAACAAATACGTCATCGGAGCCGTTCTGGTCTGCTTTGCCTTTTACGGCATTGCGGTTCTGCCAGGAGTTAGAGAAATCTTCTCGATTCCGGCTTCATTTGGAATGTCAGAGTGGCTGATTGCAGCAGGCTTAGCCCTCGGCTCCCTCATCCTAATGGAATTAACGAAGGTTGTTCGAAGAGCTTTTACACCCAAATCTGTTGAACAGAACCCTGTAAATTCCTGAGTAAGCTATAATCGACTGAAAAAAAAAACAGCGATCTCCAATGATGGAGTATCGCTGTTTTTCTGACATCTAGAGTTAAACCCAGAAAAGCTTCTGTTGATTTTAATCAAAATAAAATAATTCTTCGAATTTTTTATCCAACGCAATACATAAAATCAAAGCTAATTTTGCAGTAGGGTTAAACTGTCCGGTTTCAATCGAGCTTATAGTATTTCTTGAGACACCCACCATTTCTGCCAATTGTGCTTGCGATAATTTTTGTTCCGTTCTTGCTTCGCGCAGTTTATTTTTTAAAACCAAAGGTTCACTCATACTAATCACTCATCCCATAAAAGTAAATAAACAAAAACGAAACACTTATAATTAATCCTAAAATGAAATTGAGTAAATGCATCTTTTTCTTAGTTACAGAATACATCCCAAGACCTTCACAGCTCAAATATCCAAAAAACATGGCTATCAAGGCTTTTAATGCAAGATTTGTTTCCTGACTATGATTATATAAACTGAAGACACTCAGAATGCAAAATACAATCAACATTCCAATGAATCCGCTTTTTCTGCCTTTAGCAAATACAAATTCTTTTCCTTCGTCTCCTTTTTCATTTCTGCTTTTTTCTAATATTTCTTCCTTTTTCATAAAAATTTCTCCTTTCAAATTGAAAAGATGATGACAAGTTTTCTTGTCATCATTATTATAATACGCCAAGTTTTCTTGTCAAATAAAAAATAGCCCACTTCAATCCAAAGATTGGTAGTGGGCTATTTTCTATACCTTCATATATTCGTTATATAATTGCTCGAAAGTATTGTATCGTTCGACTTTCCTGCCTACCTTGTTGTATTCCTCCAGATATTCATCCATGACCTTCAGAAACTCATTTTTAAAGACTTGAAGATGGTCAGAATCAAAATACTGCATGATATCAAACTTTTTAGTTCCCTTCCATTCTGTCATTTCATCAAGAAAACCTTGTATACCCATTGCTGCAAGATACGCATACGATCTATCACCCGATTCTACACTTGCTATAATCTTATTGCGGTAGTTGCACCATAATTCCTCATAAGTTCCGCCAAGATTATCATAACTTGGGACAGGCTGCACTACAAAATCCTTATACATTTTATTATACAAATCATTGATGTTTTTAAGGGCCTTATATGCTGCACTTCTGATTTCATCGGTAGTCTTCGCATCTATCACAGCCATATATATCTTTTCAAAATCATCAGGAACATAACGGTACGTAGCTATTTCCTCTAAATATCTCTTAATTCCCCGTTTGAAATAAGTATTGTTCAAATGAGTTAGCGCATTTAACAAATTGTATAAAACTTCGCTTGAAGCATACCTTACTGCTCCTATATCTGCAGAAAGTAATGTATTCGCATATTCCTGTTTTGCTATGTCTATACACTTTTTCGCTCTACTGATACATTCTCTCCCTATAGGCATTGCCAGAGCATCGAGTGCTCTCTGTTTATATAAATTTAGCTTTTCCAAATATTCGGGTTTTGCACAGTATAACACCTGTAAATCCACCAGACATGAAATCATTGGACTCTCGAGATTGGCTTGATCTTCTATCCTTGTTTCCCATGGCGTACAATATAGATCGTATCCAATATCATCCAAAATAAAACACGAAGATATCCCCCAGCCTTGCTCTGTGTTATTAATTATGATTAGATCAAGATCGCTTTTTTCATGAAAATCCCCAGTACTAAAAGAACCTGTAAGCCCAATAATTGCAATATCATCAGAAAAATCTCTCTTAGCCCGTTCAATGACCATGCTAATAAGCTTTTCATTTTTGATTAAGATCTTTTCTTTATGAACAGCATCCATATCCATGTCCCCTCTCCAACCTTATTAATTCTATTGTATAAGCATGTTGTTAGAGTAGGTATTCCAACTTTAATTATATTAAATCTATACCAAGCCTTTCCTCTCCTTCAAAGAAAACAAAAAACGCGCTGGCAAGAGCATAATTAGCTTCTCTCCAACGCGATTTATAGTCATTAGTGAATATTTTTCTTTTTGAAACTGCCGCCCTTAACTTCTGCAACATCGTAGACTACTACAAAGGCATTAGGGTCAATTTCACGAATAATGTCTTTTATTTTACTTTCTTCCAGACGGTTAATGACACAAGTGATTTCTTTGAATTGTTCATTTGAGTAGCCGCCATAAGCATCTGTATAAGTTGCTCCACGACCCAATCGGTCACGAATAGTCTCGACCATGATTTCCGGTTGAATAGTGATGATTTTAAACGTTTTAGAGCCACTCAAACCTTCTTCAATAATATGAATGACCTTAGAAGCAATAAAATAAGCAAGTGCTGATAGAATAGCCCCTTGTAGGCCAAATACTGTTGAAACAACAATAAATACAAACATGTTTAGAAATAAGATTAAATCACTGGTCCCAAAAGGTAATTTTCGTGAAAGTAAGACAGCTAACATATCTATCCCATCTAATGCTCCACCATTACGTAAGGCTAACCCCATACCAAAACCGATAATAATCCCGCCAACAACGGTAATTAATAAAGTATCACCTTCTATAATCGTCGGTACATGATGCATAAGACTAGTGCCAATAGCCAGTGAAGCAATACCGATAACGGAATAAAGAGCAAAGCTTTTACCAATTTGCTTATATCCTAGCCACACAAAAGGGATATTAATTATGCCAATTAGCAGCCCTAGCGGTAAGCCAAACAGTTCAGAGCCAACGATGCTTAGACCTGTGACACCTCCATCTGAGACATTGTTGGGTATCAATACCGATTCTAGACCATAGGCAGCTATTAGCGCCCCAATAATAATCATGAATACTTTTGAGAATATCTTGAGTTTATTTGATTTCTGTTTACGCGTTTCAATCATTGAATTTCTCCGTTTCACATTGCTTAATTTAGTCCATAAAAATTTCCTCTAAAGGTCTTCCGTCACCTGGATTAAAATCAATCCCTAAAATCTTTGCCATCGTGGGGGCTATATCTACCATTTCGATGTCCCCTATAGGATACCCATTTCTAATCTTTTCCCCGGAGACAACCAAGTTGCATCTATAGCCGTCTTTATCAGGAGAATAGCCATGCGTGGCAAATTTAACGCCTTGTTTGTCCAAATCAACAATCGTTGGTTCATCCATACTTTCGTCGAAACAATAACCTCTCTTAGCCTCAAGCATATACTTTGTGGTTTGGCCCACATGAAAAAAATCCAGTTCATCTCTAGCATACAATTTCTCTATACCTGAGGATTCATCTCTCATATGATCTCCAATAACAGCTAATGCTATTTGCTCAGCTTCTTCATCGCCCTGCCGGATATGCAAGTAAGCCGCTCCACCCCCACACTGAAAGTAAGCTCTCCACTTCATTTCGCCGTTCTCTTCATAGATCAGGCCCTTTTCCTGCAAAAGGTTGTTCAAATGCACTCTGTACCTAACATTAAACTGGCCATGGTCCCCCAAAATTAAAAAAATCGTATCATCCTTCATCCCCGCTTCATCCACTGCCTGCATAATATCGCCTAACCTTTTATCCATACGTGTGATTACCTGCTTCACTTCGTCACTGTCAGTTCCATAAGCATGTTTGGCATCATCCAGATCGATCAGATGCATCATTAGAAGATTAGGTTTTTTGCGCTTAATCGTGTCTATAGCACATTTGGTCGTGAAGTCATCCAGATAGGGCTGCTCAATCCCTTTGCGGATCCGGCCATATTTCAGCTCCATATCCACGCAGTATAAGGGGCTTCCGCTTTTTAATATCTTCAGTGCCTGATTTTCGTTTTTGATGGCTCTGATTTCAGGTATATTGTATTGGATGGAGGATTTACCCGATACTGGCCATAGGATTCCGGCTGTGCTCATCTTATGCTCGCGCGCAACATCGTAAATCGTTGGCACCTTGATCGCATTTCTAAACCAGAACCAATTCTGCTCCTCTTCCTTAATAAAAGGCTGAAACGGATTGTTGTGATGGATGCCATGCTTATCCGGATATACACCGGTTGCTATGGTGGTATGCACTACATATGTGAGCGTGGGATACACACTTTTCAATTTATCGCTATGGGCTCCGTTTTTAATTAATTCCGCTAAGTTTGGAAGCCGGCTGGCCAATGCCCAGTGGTCTTCTGAAAAGGCATCGTAAGAGATGACGATCAAATGCTTGGCCATAGCCGTTTGTGCTTTAATTGACTTCATAGAATAAGCCCCTTAGGTTCGTCATGTTCAGGCTGCTCTTTAGGTAAAGTTATAAATACGAATAATCCAATAATAAAAAGTGGGATAATCGCTAAAATACTAAATTTAGCATTACCTGTTAAGGTTGTTGTTAAAGACATTACAGCAGGACCAACAATGGCCGCGAACTTGCCAAAAATATTGTAAAAACCAAAGAATTCATTGGAATTCTCCTTTGGAATGATCTTCGCATAATAAGACCTGCTGAGCGCCTGAATGCCTCCCTGAGCGGAACCAATTAGCGCACCTAAAATAAATATATGCCACACTGAAGTGATAAAAAAAGCCGCGATGCAGGAAATGATATATGTAACAATTCCCACGATTATCAAAGTCCTGGCGGAGTATTTTTTGGCGAGATTACCATACAGGATTGCAGAAGGAAAAGCGATGATCTGGATAACTAATAATATCCCCAGTAAGGTAAAGGTGTCAAAAGCATCCGCACCCAGAACCGATGTGGCATAGGGCACTACCATTTTAATAATCGTATCTACCCCATCAATATAAAGAAAGTACGCAATTAAGAAAACAAATACAACTTTATGCTGTCTAACATTCCTAAAGGTGTCTCCCAGTCTTTTAAAACTGTTGATTACAGGTCTTGGTTCAGGCTCAATATAATATCTCTGCTTCACATCTCTGATCATGGGTATGGTCAACAGCCCCCACCAAAGGGCAGTAATGATAAACCCAATCTGATAACCGATCGACTTCTCCATCCCCATAAACAGAATCAATAGTAGGCTGATGCCAAATGGAATGACGCTGGCGATATATCCATAAGCAAAACCTTTTGTGGATACCTTATCCATCCTTTCATCAGTGGTTATATCCACAAGAAAAGAGTCATAAAAAATATTGGCTCCAGCAAAACCTATGACAGACAGGATGTAAAACACAATCAATAACTGCCACTGCCCGCTCGCAGGTGCAACGAATGCCAACGAAGCCGTAGCCAGCACACCGATCAAAGAGAAAAATAAGAAAAAGCGCTTTTTCTTATCCTTGCAATCTGCGATCGTGCCTAAAATCGGACTAAGGATAGCCACAAGAATACTAGCAATGGAGTTAAAGTACCCTAAATCCATGCTGCTGTTAACATTTGAAAACATGCCAAATACAATAGGCAATAATGCAGTTGTAACCGCCATCGAATAGGCTGAATTACCACAGTCATATAAAATCCATGATTTTTCCTCTTTGCTAAGTTTCATCTAACAGCCACCTTTTCACCTATTTGTAACTGTTATATCATTTCAGCATAAGAACCATGTTAAATGAATGTTAATTCCATCACAACTTCTTCATAAAAAAACGACCTTTTAAAAATCGAAAGGTCGCTTACTCGCTTTTATATATGATTTAATATTTGACGATATATTCGCAATATTCATCCCCATTAACATTACATTTTATTTCCCGGACGGAAACCCGCTTTCCACGAATTTTAGTAAGTGCTCCTTCGATAATGGCCC
Source organism: Paenibacillus sp. FSL R5-0636 (assembly GCF_037974255.1). Lineage (NCBI taxonomy): Bacteria > Bacillati > Bacillota > Bacilli > Caryophanales > Paenibacillaceae > Paenibacillus > Paenibacillus sp. FSL R5-0636. Next base: position 1,626,833 of record NZ_CP150232.1, on the reverse strand, counting down.
CCTCCAGGTCACAAACCATTTTCCCTTCCATAATAGGTAACCCTTCGCAGAAACAATCGTGTACTGCAATCGTCATCCCCTTGTCATCTTCATGGGTTATTATAGGAATCCCTATCTTCAATTCTTCGAATAACTCGAATAGTTCATTAACCGAGGTAACACCAAATTCTTCCCCAATTTTTCTTCCTATAGTCAACGTTGTACCCTTACCATTCATGGGTAACGCTTGATATAAACCAATCAGTCTGATCGTTCTGAAAAGCTCTAAAGGTACGACATTACCTAAATTTTTTCTCTTTATTTTTTTCATATCTGTAAAAGTAAATTGATCCATGCCAGTAGCCTCCAATTGCTTATGTAATTTATATTTCAAATTTAATTGATATATTGAGTATAAACGTATCCAATAATTGCTTTGTGATCTTACGCACATCCTATTTTTTTGTAGAACTATAACAAAAAAAGCAACTTCCCTGTTGGCAAGTCGCTCCTTCATTCATTAGATGCAGCAGCATCTCAAATATGATAATCATAAACCCAAGGCAAAATAACCTTCACGCTAGTTCCAACCTGAACCTCTGAATCTACCTTAATATGCCCCCCATACATTTCAATTAATTGTTTACAAATCGATAATCCAATCCCTGTCCCTTTTTGCTTGGTAGTAAAGAAAGGGTCAAATATCCGTTTTAATTTATCCTGTGGAATTCCTTCTCCATTGTCTTTAAAGAGTAGAATAATTTCGTTTGTCTCAGCAGCTGTGGTAACAGAAATATCTATTCTGCCTCTAAAAGCTGTGAAGGAATCGATACTATTTTTCAAAATATTAAGAATTACCTGCTCTAGCTGAGAGGCGCTCCCAAACGTCAGTACTTTTTCTAAAGAGCACTCTACTGAAAGTATAATATCATCACTAAGTATGAGTTGATTCACAATGTTATTAACTCTATGTATAACCTCCATAACGTTAAATACTACGCCGTTATTTTTTGTACTGTCACCTTTTCGAGCCAGTATTAGAAAGTCCGTTACTAATCCATTCAGAGCATCAATCTCTTTGATGGTTATATCCAGATATGCACGCAATTCATCCGCTTTGATCTCCGGCTCATTTAGCCTGATATTTACAAGCTGAGCAAAACCTTTAATCGAAGCTAGCGGATTTCTTATTTCATGCGCCATTCCTGCTGCCATTTGTCCCATAACAGCAATTTTTTGTTCATGTAAATTGTCAATCTGTTGATTTTTATTAGACAAATAACCTTGTGCAAAGCCAGTAAAACGGGTCCAGTTGCATTCCATTAAACGATTATAAAAAAACAATCGGATCGCGGAATCATCTACAAACTCTTCAATGATCTTAAACATAATATTCTGAGCGGTTAAATTTAAATCCTTGCTCATATCAAGTAAAATATCAAAATGATCACCGAATATTTCTGCAGTATAAACCCCTTGCTCAGCCCCCTCTTTTTCTAGCAGGTTTAAGTATTGATCGTAACCAAAAGAATCAAAAAACAAGGCTTCTACCATACTCATTAATATCGTACTGAATGATGAATCTAACAATTCCTTATGCGCCTCTACAAACCAGGAGAATTCGATGTTTTTCATAGTCATAGAATGATAATGCCTGTTTAAAATGATTGGAACTGCTAAGGTTAATGACGAACGCAATTCATTTTCTTTGTATGACATTTTCATCCTCCTTCTTTGTAGTTTGTATTCAAGATATGTGTATATTTTCCTGCTTCAAAAACACAGTAATTCACTTTGTTTTAATCACTATATTATATTCTGACACTTGACTGTTAGAGTAGCATCGAAGATAATTACAACCTCACCAAAAAAACTATAATTAGGAAGATCATTGATTTTGAAAAGGGGCGGTCGTCATTAGCTGGTTAAGTGATCTCTATAAATTACAGAAGCAGGAGCTAAAGAAGGACATCGAGCCCTCTTTAGTCAATGCTATCTTTCGAATGTATGATAAATTCCCCAGGATTGGACTTAAAGAGCGGATCGGCCAGCAGGATATGTCTCTAGATATCGCTGATGCCTATATAAATGGACGTAACGCGATGATTGAAGCTGGAGTCGGTATCGGCAAGTCCTTTGCCTACCTCATTCCCAGCCTGCTTATTAACCAAATCTCAAGGCAACCGGTTATTATTGCGACATCCTCCATACAACTTTCAGAACAAATACATAAAGATCTGAGATTCATCGGAAGTCGTCTCGGATTTACAAGGGTACGTTCGGTAGTTGGAAAAGGCATGGGGCAGTATGCTTGCCGGTATAGGGCAGCAGATCTGTTCCAAGCGGATGATTCAAACACTCCTCTGTCTGCGCTTGCTCAACAGATTGTGAATTATGAAATTGATGAGCGGGCAGATATTAAGGGCGGGGTTAGTGATGCTGTATGGTCTAACGTTTGTGTGAATGATTGCAAATTTGAACGTTGCCATTATAAAAGTACATGTACGTTTTATGAGATGAGAGCTAAAATTAATGCCAACGCGAGCGACATGGATTTTATTATCGTAAACCAGGATCTGCTCATCCGTGATTTAATCAAGAAAAAGGAAGGAACGAAGGGGTTAATCACCGAACGGCCGGCTCTGATCGTAATTGATGAAGCGCATAATCTGGAAGCAAAGGTTAGAGATGCAAGAACGCTCGAATTTACTTACCGGGGAACCTGCCGTATTCTGGATGACGCCTTACAGATTCTCTTCAAGCAATCTGCCGATACGGAGCTTATGCCGCAATTTAAATTTATAAAAAGATGCGTTGGCCATATTTTTAAACAAGTAGAGGCAGACTTACTGCAAACAGCCAAGCAGGACAATGACCGTATAAAAATATCGCAGATCACAGGAATCCCCTTAAGACGAGCGGCACAGGTTTTAAAAGATTTTAATCTCAGCCTTTCCGTCTTAACTTCACGGCATGAACGGGAGATTGACAATATTTTTGAAGCCATGAACGGACTTATCGACCTCTTTGATGTACTCGCCGGAGTAGAGGATAACTATCTGATCTGGGCAAGTAATACCCAGCGGGAGAGTACCCTTAGTATCTGCCCTAAAGGGATAAGCCAGTTTCTGAAATATACCTTATTTAACGGGAAAACCTCAGTTATTTTAACGTCAGCAACCATGTGTCAAAGCGGAGAAACGCTGGAGGAACAATACGCTTATCTCACTGAGTCCCTCGGTTACAGGGGAGATTATATGGAGCGCCAAGCTTCACCGTTTGATTATGACAACCACACTATGCTGTATATTGCTAAGGATATCCCCTACTATAACCATCAGCGGCGGGAAGATTATCTTGAAGCGGCATACAAGGAAATGATGAGGCTCTGTAATTTAACAGACGGGCGGACATTAGTTCTTTTTTCAGCTAAAGAGGATATGAAGTATATTCATAAGAAGTTAAACTCTGAGAAGCTTGCATGGGCATTACATGTTCAAAGGGAAGGCTCGTCCCAGGACGGGGTGATCGCTGACTTTCGGGGCAGTAAAGGCGTTCTACTTAGTACCGGTGTATTCTGGGAAGGTGTGAATATCGAGGGTTCCGATTTGTCGCAGTTAATCATTTTCCGTCTGCCTTTCCCTGTTCCTGCCGATCCTGTCTATGAATATAAGACTTCGATGGCAAAGAATCCCTTGAAAGAGGTTTTTGTACCGGACATGCTGCTTCGGTTAAGACAAGGAACCGGGCGCCTGATCCGCAGTGAAACTGATCTGGGTGTACTCAGCATACTCGATTCCCGCCTGTCCATTGCCGCCAAAAAGGATTACCGGGATCAGGTACTGGAAGCTTTACCTTTTAAAAAGGTTACTGAGGATTTCAAGGTTCTGGAGAAGTTTGTGAAAGAAAAAGGGATACAGCTTAGTGATACGTAGAGAAATGAAAAAAAGCAACCCATCCGCAGACAAGTCGCTTCTAAATCCTGTAACGTTATCTGGCAATTAAACAACTTTATGTTTGTATACCCGCATCGCTAATAAATACGCAACTACTAGAATGGCTATGCACCATATGATGGCTCCCCAAATATCATTGCCGACAGGCTGCCCCATCAGGAGGGAGCGAACCGCCTCTACTATAGATGTAACGGGCTGGTTTTCAGCAAAGGCGCGAACGACTGGCGGCATCGATTCGGTAGGCACAAAGGCCGAGCTGATGAAAGGAAGGAAAATAATCGGATAGGAAAAAGCAGTCGCGCCGTCCACCGATTTTGCGGATAGTCCAGCAATTGCCGCGACCCAAGTTAGAGCCAGCGTAAACAATATGAGGATGCCGGCAACCGCCAGCCATGAGAGCACTCCTGCCGATGAACGAAACCCCATAATCAATGCAACAAGAATGATGACGCTAACTGAAATCGCATTGGATATCAGGGAGGTCAGCACATGTCCCCACAGCATGGTAGAACGTGCAATCGGCATAGAATGGAATCTCTGAAAAATCCCTTTTTGCACATCGTTAAACAGGCGGTAAGCCGTATAAGTTACACCACTTGCAATAGCGATCAGTATGATCCCGGGCAACAAATAATTCACATAGTTATCCGTACCCGCCTGGATGGCCCCACCGAACACGTAAACAAACAACAGCATAAATGCAATTGGCATGATAGTTACCGTGATGATGGTATCCATACTGCGGAGAATATGGCGCATAGAGCGTCCAAGCATTACACTCATGTCACTGAAAAAGTGCTTCTTAATCATTTCCATTTACTTCCCCTCCTTTTTGCCGATGATTGCGAGGAATATTTCCTCCAGCGTCGGCTGCTTTTCAATGTACTCAACTTTTGCGGGCGGGAAACGCTTTTTTAGTTCTTCGAGTGTACCGCTCGCAATAATTTTACCTTCATGTAGAATGGCAATTTGATCAGCAAGCTGCTCTGCTTCTTCCAAATACTGCGTCGTCAAAAAGACAGTCGTACCGCCGTCGGCAAGCTCCTTAACCATCTTCCATACATCAATCCTTGCCTCAGGATCAAGTCCAGTGGTTGGTTCGTCGAGGAAAATAATCTGCGGTTTTCCAACAAGGCTCATCGCGAGATCTAATCTCCGGCGCATCCCGCCTGAATAAGTGGATACCTTGCGATCCGCGGCATCGGTCAAAGTGAAGCGTTCCAGCAGATCGTCCGCAACTTGACGCGGATGCTTCTCATGGCGGAGCCTCGCAATCATGATCAGATTTTCCCGGCCGGTCAGAATCTCATCCACGGCGGCAAATTGACCCGTCAGGCTGATGGACTGGCGTACATAATCAGGCTTTGTGGCGACATCGAATCCGTTCACTGCAGCAGTCCCACCATCTTGATTTAGCAAAGTGGTGAGGATTTTGACAATGGTGGTCTTGCCTGCGCCATTGGAGCCAAGCAGGGCAAAAACGCTGCCCTGCTCCACTTCAAAATCCACCCCCTTTAAAACTTGAAGCTGTCTGTAGGACTTTTCCAACCCAACCACTTTAATGGACTTGTTCATTGCATTCCCTCCCTAAGGTTTTGTTAGCATATCTTCATGGAATTTTCCCCGCAAAACTCACTTCGGAAGCTCAGGCTTATAGGACTGTAACCTTTGTCAAATCAGCTTCCATGCCTTTGAGCGCAGCGAAGGTCAACTTATCCATCATTGCACCGTCAAAGTTGATCGTTTTAATTGCACGATAAAACTTCTTGGATAACGAAAACCCGGAGAGGAATGACACATTTTTTAACGTCGCACCTCTAAACGAAATATCGTTCAGCGCCGACTTTTCAAACTTGACCCCGATAAAGGTCTGGCCGTCAAAACATAATCCCCGCAGATCTGAGGTTTTAAATTCCACACCGTCAAAGATACAGCTCTCAAAGATTGTTTTCGTAAGATCAGTCGTACACAGCTTGACGTCGGTCAGTCTTGCACTGATAAATTTCGCCCCTGTAAGTCCTGATGAGCTAAAGTTGGTGCGAACAAGAATAGATTTGTGAAAGCTCGCATTTGCCAGTTCAATGCCGGACAGATTGCAGTCGGTCAGATTAGCGCTGTCGAACTTGGCCTCGCCTACGTCACTGCCCGCGAAAGAACTGCCAGTCAAGTCAGCGCCTGTAAAATCGGAACCCCGCAACGCGCTCACTTTAAAATCCCCTTTATGGGCGGTAACGCCTGCAAAATCGCTCTTCGATAAGTTGCTCGCCCTAAAGCTCGTCACCACCTGCCGCTCAAGTGAACGGGAGAGATTGGCAACCTCCTGCACCGTCTGTTCAATGTCGCCAATGCTGTCTATCGTCATCTTAAACGCCGTTTCATCATCCTTGCCTTCAGCCTTGAGTTCACTGAACCGCTCCTGCAAATCGGAAAGGAGGTCACTCTTTAATTCAGCAACGCTTTTTATCCCGTCATAGGGTGCGAATACGCCATTTAAATACATGTTTAATTTCTCATTCATATTATCAAGTCTCCTTATAATAAGTTTTCAAGCACACGCTTTGCGTACTCCCAATTAGTCTTGTTATTGGCGTAAACAGCTTTCCCCTTCTCGGTAATCCGAAAATACTTCCGTCGTCCCCCCTGAGACTCATCCCCCCAATACCATTCAATGTCACCGTCTGCCTCAAGCCGCCGGACGCTGGAGTACATCGTAGCTTCTTTTAATTCATATTCGCCTCCGGAACGCTCAGCAATTAATTTGACGATTTCATATCCATAACGATCGGCTTCGGACAAGAGCCGTAATACCATCGTATCGGTATGTCCTCGCAGCAGATCGGATCTGATTTTGTTCTCACTCATTTCATCACCTCATAATCGCATTGTATATCATACTACTGTGACAGTCAAGGTACTTTGATCATCATGTTTATACAAAATAAAAAAATGCCATCCTTAGTTGTCTAAGGCAGCATTTTTCTCTTTTAAGTCTGAAGTTCCAATCTACGCTAACCAGAAATAAGTTGATTTACGTCTGCTGGTAATTCACAGCTACCTGCAGGCAACCCTCACACAAAAATGCATAATAAATCCCCTCGCTGTCCTCGGCCTGTTCCATGTCCATTTGGGCAATAAACTTCATCGTCGTCGAACAGCAAGGGCACACAGGATATTCCGCATCCTGAATCCAAGCCGGATGTCCTCCAATCTGCGACGCAGGCGCCTCAAGCATCCAATATGAATTTTCATAGGTTCCCATCTGCCGTTCCGATAGCTGCATGGCATGCCATGCTATTTCTTCCCTGTCTTCATTTGCAGGCAAAAAATCAGGAACGGTATTATATTCACTCCACGAATATTGGCCATCCAGCTCCGCTTTCATAAACACGGTGCCATAACAATTACAATGCATGCAAGCTGCAATCCTTAACCGCTGGCCGGAAAGCTTCATAAATTGAACCAGTGGATTCTGCAAATCGTAATCAAACAGCACTGTCAACTTACCGCCACACCAAGGGCAGGAATGCTCACCCGCCTGTAGCGCCGCTACCGCCGTATGATCCCGATCCATCCCATTTTTTCCGTCCCTGTTTACTTCAAAATGATAACTCTCAGTGTAAAAAAGCAGCCTTTTCCCACCGTCGGGATCTAATTCCCATCCTGCTTCGTGAGCATAGCTTTCCGGAGACACATTTAACTCCGATGTCCATCGAGGCGGATGCTGCCGCCATGTCTCGAACTGCCGAACAACCTCTTCATCACCAATCCAGGCCATTGCAAGCAGCAAATGATTACGGTTTTCCGAGTCATGCTCTAACTGATGAATGATCTTATCACGGATCTCCTGACCCGCTTCTTTATAGAGAATGCCGGGATAATACTTCCCGTTAAGAAAAAAAGCCTCCAGCCCCCGTTCAATGGATGCACTTGAAAAACATATAAGCGACAGTAAAATGGTTTCAGCCTGGTCAAAATCATCTTCTTCCATCAATTCAATGGCGTAGGATTCCAATCGCTCCCTTTCCCTTTCAGTCAGTTGACGATATAACTCTTGCGCGGTTTTGTGATAGGGAATTACGTGTTCAAGCGGGCTCAATCTCCGCGGTTTGTGCATGATTTTAAGAATTTCAACCGGATCATTCACACCTGCGTACAAATCAATGTCTTTTCGATTTTGTTCAATATAAGCCTTTTCCTCCAGCGCAAGCTTCCTCTGATGACAGGGCATGCAGATTCCACCTGTCTTTAAAGCAGTTGCAGGAAGTATGCTTCCCTTGCAGCCTGAGGTTTGGCAGGGTATACGCTCGCTCATCGTATCTCTCCTATTCTGTATAAGTTATTCTCAAAGACTATTATTAATAAGCTAAACTGCATTATAGAATTAGCTATATTATAGAATTAGCTGCATTAAATATACCACCGGATTTAGCAGCTTTAAATTCATTTCAGATTTCAATTGGATATATCCCCCACCATCACCTTATACCGAAATAAAAAAGGTTAACCAGATATTTCTGGTTAACCTGATAAACGAAAACTCCCCCGGATAAAGAAGAACCGGTGCCCTTGTATTAAGCTTAATCCGTAATCTTCACATTTCCAAACACAGCCTTATTCCTCGAGTCATCCCCGGGATTGCTAAGTGCTATGCCAATATACACCTTGCGGTTCATCGGAATCTGAACAGTTCCGACCGTTTGCCAGTTATTCCCGTTACTCGAAATAGCCCCTTTGAAGGTATTTCCACTTCGGGTCAGCTTTAGCCATCTTGGAGCCGAGGCAGCCGCAGTCTGATCAACCATATTGCCGGCAGTCTCTGCACGATACTGGAAGGTTGCCCCATTTTCGGGGGTAAGCATCATATCTGCATGCTTCGAATTATGACCCAGCGACTCCCGAATCATAATGCCGGCCTTGGCCCAGCCGTCCAATCGGCTAGTGGACTGCACTTTAACAATAATCTCCGCATTGCCTCGCACGGATTGGTATATATAATTCAGTTGATCTCCATTTCCCCAAATATCCGTAGAGCTGCTGCTGAGTGTAAATTGCTTATTGGAAGAATTGTAGGTAACGTTCCCCGGCATGGAACCGATATTCCGCGCCTTCCATCCTGTTGGTAATTGAGCCGGATAGTCTTGTTCTACCGGAGGCGTCCAGCCTGGCGTAGGCCAGGTTTCACGTTCTTTGATATTGGCCAGCTCATCTTCTGGCCAGGCCCCGTAAGCAAAGAACGACAGACGCTTCACACCTGGATAATTCTCGCGGATTCCCTTGTAAATCTCCTGATATTGATCATCTGTCCAGTCATTATCCAGCGTCGCAACAATTTCCACGTCACTGCCGTTAATCCGGTCGCTCGTATCCTTCAGGATGCCGTAGGAAGTGCTGTATACCCAATCACTGTTGAACTCCCAGTCATCAAAGTACGCCATTGGTGCAACAAAGTCGATATCATCCTTGAATTTCGCTACATTCTGCCCAACTTCAATGAATTCTGGCGGCAAAATATACACACCGAGCTGCACATCCGGCTTCGAGGACTGGGTGATATCCTGACGGATATCGCCCACATACTGTCCGATTTGATCGGTCCTCCATTCATTCCACTGCTCACGCTGAGGCGAATCTGTCTCGAAGTCAATGCTGAGCGGTGAATACCCGAACTGCGCCTGATACTTCGCAACCGTATAATCACTGACGTCCATGTTGTAATTGTCGAAGCGGATCCAATCCAGCACAACGCCATCCACATCATAATTCTCGATCACTTCCTGAATAATGGAACGCTCATACTGCTGCACTTCATGGTGAATCGGATTGACGAAGTATTCGTTGCCGTTAGAACCTGTAAACGGAGTCTGAACCCCGTCAACCAGCGCCTGCATCTGCCATTCATCGTGCTCCAGGAAGGCCTGCTGATCATGGAACTGCGGAATCCAGGCATGAACCTTGATTCCTGCAGCATGGGCTGCCGTAATGACAGCCTGCAGGGCGTCGAAATTCTGGTAGCCTTGGGCAATTGGTGCGATATCACTCTGATAAAATACACTTCCAGACGGAACCTCATCATCTTCATCCTGCTTCACGTTCATGCTAATAACATCGACGCCATAGCTTGTAGACAGCGCGATGAAATTCTGGACATCCGTCATGTTCTTAAACTGGTTTACGGTCCGTACAATAACTTCCGTTTCGAAAGGGGGGTTACTCTCCTCGGCCATAACAGGAACGGAACCACCGGCTATCGAAGAAACCAACACGATGCTTAACAGTGCTATGAACCTCGAACTCAACGCAAATGCCATAATCTCGCCTCCACTAGTATAAGATTTTATAAATAGTCTTATTTCGTCGCGTTGATTTTCTTAACATTTTCCTGCCATTTTTCGGTTCTGAATTCAAGCAGCTTAGCCAGCCCCGCTTTTTCGGTGTTCTTTTTAGCTGTCTCCAGCGCCGACAGCACCGCTTCATCCGACTTCGCCTGAACCATCTGGGCGTAAGCAAGGGTATAAATATCCCCGATATTCTGTGCGATGATGCCGATTTCCGTATCCGGAATCGGATCGGTATTTACAAACTCCGTGATATCCAACGCGGTTTTCCAGGTCACCGTGGACTGCGCCACGGTCTCCCAGGATTTCTGGTTCGCGGAAAGCAGCGCCTCGAGGCTCATTTTCGCCGTATCAATAAAGGTTGTATTTCCCGCCCAGTTAAAGTCCTCGAATTTCCGCATCGTTTCCGTGCGCTCGTTAGCAGGAGTCGTCTTGTATTTCTCGTTCGGGATTGGCGCTCCGTCCGCATCCTCTTCATCCCAGTACAAGCCTTTAGGACCGAAGAAAAGCACCTTCTGTCCCTCCGGACCCGTAATCCAGTCAAAATAAGCGAAGATGGCCTCTGGATCCTTGGCCTTTTTCGTAATGACATTAACGTTCCAACCCAGCGTCTCAAAGCCGCTTACAAACACTTGTGTTTTGTCTAGACCGGCTTTATGAATCGGCCATATAATCTCATAACCGCTGTCCGGATTATTCGCTGTCAGTGCCCGGTGTCCCTCGGCTCCATACGTAGTGATATTGGATTCGACCATGACTGCTACCCGGTTGGTATTGACCTTTTCTTTGACCGCATCCTGGGTTTGCTGCAGAGCATCCTGCGTAATCAGCCGTTCACGATACAGCTTATTAATATACAGCACCATCTCCTCGTAAGCGGGATCGTCCAAGATAGATGACAGCTTGTCGCCATCCGGATATCCCATGAGTGAAATGAACTTACTGGTGGAGTTCTCCTTAAAACCACCATACATAATTTCCAGACCTGCCCCCTTCTCCCCAACCTCCAGAGGTACTACATCCGGATACTTTTCTTGCACCTTAAGCAAATATTGATACAAATCATCGAAGGTCTCAAGCGCCGGTCTGCCGAGTTCGTTATAAATATCTTTATTCACCATCCATCCGCCGTTGCCGAATTGCCCGGATGTATACCAGTTCGGGATTTGATAGATTTTCCCGTCTTCTGAACGGAGCAAATTCAGGGTGGATTCCTTCACATATTTCTTGAAGTTCGGATACTTCTCATAGTAATCATCCAGCGCAACGAGTTGTCCTGCCTGCACCAGCCGTTCCACTGAGGATCCCCGGTCAGTAAAAATGACATCCGGTAAATCACCGCCGACGATCATCGTGTTGAGCTTTTCTCCGGCCGCTCCTCCGGATTGTATGGGTTCAACAGTAACCTTACGGTTCTCCTGAATCCATTTTGTCGCCTCATTATCCCCCCATGGTGATGTCGTAAGCCAGTCATAGTTTCCATAGAAGCTGAAGGTGACGGGCTTGATCCCGCTGCCGTCATCTGTGGCGGCCTCAGTATTCAGATTTTTCTCGCTTGTGTTTGGTGAAGTGTTAGAATTTCCTCCTCCGCTACAGGCAGCGAGAAGAAGCACCAGTGAAGTCAGCAAAAGAGATACCCATTTCATACGATTGCGCATCTTTTCCCTTCTTTCTACATAATATGGAGACTGCTATTCTTTCATCGAACCGATCATTACGCCCTTAACAAAGTACTTTTGGAGAAAAGGATACGTCAGGATAATTGGAATGGTAGCGATCATCATCGTAGCCATAGTCAGTGACTTCGTGGTAATCGTCCGATTCCGGTTCATATGATCCAGCGCGATAGCATTCGATGAGCCTATTTGGGTCATGATGTTGGAGTTCATAATCTGGCGCAGAAGGGTCTGTATAGGAAGCAAATGATCCTTTGTAATATAGATCGCTCCCGTAAACCAGTCGTTCCAGTAACCTACTGCGGTGAATAAGGCAATCGTGGCCAGCACCGGACCGGAGACGGGAATGACGATTCGGAAAAAAATGCCGTAGTTGCTGCTGCCGTCGATTTTGGCCGATTCCTCCAACCCCTCCGGCAGAGCGTGGAAGAAGGTGCGGATGACAATCATGTTCCAGACACTGATGATGCCGGGGATAATCAGCACCCAAAAGGTGTCCAGCATACCCAAAGAGCGAACTAGTAAATAACTAGGGATGAGCCCTCCACTGAAGAACATCGTAATCATGAAGAACACCATATATTGTTTTCGAAATAGCAATGTCTTCTTGGACATTCCGTAGGCTAACAGTGCCGTGAAAAAGACAGACAATGCCGTGCCGCATAACGTTCTAAGAATGGTGATCAGAAAAGAATTCAGCAGGCGTTGATCCTGAAACACAATATAATAATTTTCCAGAGTAAAAGCTCTCGGTAACAAGGTTACACCACCGAGCGCCGTATCGCTCCCTAGATTAAAGGAAATGACCAGCGCATTCCAAAACGGGTATAGCATGAGTAACGCCAGCAGCGTCAAAAGGATATAAATACTCCGCTGCATGATTTTGTCGCCTAGGCTTAGTCTCATTGTTCACCCCTCCTAAAAGGTTTATGGAGCATCGGAAGCATTCGCTATGAGTAGTAGTACTACCAGAGACTAACATCTGCCCGGCGAGCGATTTTGTTGGCCGTCACTAGCAGAATGACACTGATCACCGCCTTGAATAGCCCTACCGCTGTCGCATAAGAGAATCTGGCATTTAAAATCCCAACACGGTACACATAGGTGTCGATAACATCGGAGTAGGGTCGCAGAATTGGATTGGTTGCCAGCAGCAAAATGTCCTCGAAGCCCGCACTGAGCAGACTGCCGATGGCAAGAATCATAAAGATGATGATAATGGGGGTAATGCTGGGGAGTGTAATCAAGTGAATTTGCTTAAACCGGCTTGCTCCATCTATAGAAGCGGCCTCATATAGGGTTGGATCAATGCCTGCAATCGCGGCCAGGTAGACAATGCTGCCGAATCCGACCTCTTTCCACACATTTACGCTTACTAGAATCGACCAGAAGTATTTGGGTAACGCCAGGAAGTTAACTGGTTCCCCTACCAGATTGAATCGCTCCAGCACATAGTTCACCGTCCCGTTGTCAACGGATAACAGCGAAAATACAAAACCGGATACTATAACCCAGGACAGGAAATAAGGTAAATAACTGACGGTCTGGATAATGCGTTTAAAGCCCATATTTCCTATTTCATTCAGCATCAGCGCAAGAAGAATCGGGGCAGGAAAAGAGATAATCAATTTAAGCAAGCTAATCACAAGGGTATTTCGCATCACATTCCAGAACTCCGGCGCCTCGAAGAACATTCTGAAATGCATAAATCCAACCCAGGGGCTCTTCATAATGCCGCCAAAAATATCGTATTGCTGGAATGCCATAACCACGCCATACATCGGAATGTAGCTAAAAATGAATACAAAGATAATTCCCGGCCAAACCATGGACTGCAAATCCAATTGACTGATAAATTTCTTCCATCTACGCGGTTTCTCGGCCGTGTTCATCCGCTTTTCCTCCTCTGGACGATTCTAGTGAAACAACGGCAACAACGATTTGTTCTTCTCCAGCATTTCATCCAGCAGTTGTTCAGCTACGGTGACCGAAGGCACGAGCGGATGATGAACCATAGCCTGCAGGGCTATATCCCGGTCTCCGTGCACAGCCGCTTCGATGGTGAGGCTCTCGTATTGTTTGACTGCAGCCAGCAAGCCTTTTACGGGCTGAGGAATTATGCGCAGCGGAATCGGCAGCGGACCTTGCTTGGTGACCATACAATTCACCTCAATGGAGGCATCGTCCGGCAAGAAGTCAATAATTCCGTTATTCCTTACATTCAACGTCTGGATATCGCGGGAATCATTATAAATGGAGCGCATCAGCAGCACTGCCGCCTCCGAGTAGTAGGCTCCGCCGCGCTGTTCCAGCTGCTTGGGCTTTTCCTTCAGCTCTACGTTCCGGTACAGTTCAAACAGCTCTTCCTCCACCTTCTTCACTACCTCAGCGCGCGATCCAGTCGTTGCTGCTGCTTCCTTCTGTTCCGCAAGCATCGCGTCCGTCATATAGTAATAGCTCAGGTAATAAGAGGGAATCGCTTTCAAAGCATTCAGAAACCGGTAGTCCCAGGAATCAAACGGCACATTGCTCGCCTTGTAGCTCTGCGGGTAATCAATGAGCTCCTGCAGCTTGCTTTTACCGTCAATCACGATATCGGATACCCAGTGCAGATGGTTGATGCCGACAAACTCCGCGTAGATCTTCTCCATAGGAAGTCCGAAGAACTCGGAGAGCCACTTTTGAAAACCGATCGGTGAGTTGCACAATCCTACGCTTTTTACCGATGAGTATTTGTGAACAGCTTCAGTCACCATACCGGCCGGATTCGTAAAATTCAGCAACCAGGCATCCGGAGCCAGCTCCTCAATGTCTTTGCAAATATCCAGAATGACCGGGATGGTCCGTAGGCCTTTCATCATCCCTCCGGGACCTGTCGTCTCCTGGCCGATGACATTGTATTGAAGCGGAATTAATTCGTCCCATTTGCGCGCTTCCAGCATGCCTACCCGGATTTGCGTGCATACAAAGTCCGCTCCGGCAATGGCTTCCCTGCGTTCCAACGTCTGGACCACGGTAATCGGCAGTCCGGACTCAGCGATCATGCGTTTGCTCAGTTCTGCAATCGTATGCAGCTTCTCCCTTCCCTCCTCAATATCCACCAGCCATACTTCGCGGATGGGAAGCTCTTGGTGATGCAGGATGATGCCTTCAATAAGCTCAGGCGTATACGATGATCCCGCTCCGATGACAACCAGCTTCAATGTTTCCTCCATGATAGACCCTTCCTTCATCTTTTTCATTTTGGTCTTATAAAAACTAGCCTATTGTGTTCGGTACTTTCCCCTGTGATAGATTATCTAGAACCTTCTGATCTACACGCATACCGCTGCTTTCCATAGCCAGAACGACCGATCCTACAACCGGCTCCCGGGTCAAAATCCTTAAAGTGCCATTCGGAGCCGACAACTTCACTCTTCTCTCAATGGCCCGCCGGATGATGCCTGAGCGGTCTCCCTTTGTCAGCAGGCTGCCTGCAAGTACGATGTCGAAGAAGTCCTCCTCCATGCCCAAGCGACGGATGGCCGATACCGCGGCCAAACCCAGCTCATCCCCTTGCTTGACCAGCAGCTCGGTGGCAACCTGGTCCCCTTCCTCTGCCGCTTGAAATAATAGTTCAGCAATATGGGGAGGCAGGTCTCTGAAATGATCCAGGTAATCCTCTCTTAATTCCGACACATTGGAATAGCCCAACAATTGCGTTAAGCGTTCGGTTAGGACCGTCTCCTTCTCTCTTCCCTCATCCGCCCGAAGGACGCTACGGAATACCTCAATACTTAAATCATAGCCACCGCCATAATCCCCGAACCGGTAGCCGAATCCACCACATTGGTATGTAGCACCCAACGGATTTTTACCACTACAGTTCACGCCCGATCCGCAAATCAGCACGATCCCGTAGTTCTTCTCTGTACCTGACCGCAAGGCTATCCATGTATCGCAGGAAATCTCAGTTTGGGGAAGATCAAAGCTGCTGATGACCGGTCGCAAAATCCGGAAATCAGCCTCTCTGTCCGCTCCCGCTAAGCCGAACCAGGAGTAATCCAGCTGATCCTTGGTCAGCCCTGACGCCATAATTGCTTCCGATAGGGCCTGCTGCAAACTGTTCACCGCCTGCTCACGGTTTATTTGATGATTTCCGATCCCACCCTTGCCTACTCCGATGACCTTCCCTTGTTCATCTGCAATCATTGCATGGGTTTTACTGCCTCCTGCATCAACTCCCAAAAAATACTTCACGGATGATTTCACTCCTAAAATTCAAGGTAATCTAACAGATGCGGTGGATTCACGAATGAGTAGCTGCGGAGCGAGCTTCGTTACAGCGGGCGGCATCACCTCCCCATTGATCATTTTTAGTAGTAAATCAACGCCTATATTGCCCATTTGTGCCTCAGGTTGTCTGACCGTCGTTAACCGCGGGTAAAATTCACCTACGAACTGCTGATCATCAAATCCAACAATTGAGATATCGTGGGGTACTCGAATTCCCTCTTCCCGGAGAGCCTGAACCATTCCAAGAGCAATAAAGTCATCCCCGGAAAAAAAAGCTGTCGGCAGCTTATCTTCGCGGATCCATCTCTTGGCCACCTCATAGCCGCCGCTTACTGTAAAGCTGCAGTATTCCGTTCCGAATGGCGTTAACCCGGCATCCTCGAGCGCTTGGACATAACCTCGCTTACGCTCCGCTACACTTAGAAATACCGAAGGGCCGCCAATATAGGCAATTTGAGTGTGCCCAAGATCGATCAAGTGCTTTGTAGCCTCATACCCGCCTTGATAGTTATCGACCACGACGCTAGGCACATCCTCATGCTGAAACTGGTTATCCAGCAATACAAACGGAATATTTTTTCTTTTCAGTTCCTCTACATATGCCTTTTCTTCAAGTGGGGACAACAGGATAATTCCGTCAACGCGATCCTTCTGAAACAGGAAATTGTCGCCCTCATCCTCATTCTCGGCGATCGATAGGGCTAAAAAATACCCTTGCGCTGCCAGCTTCCGGTTCACCACGCGAATAACCCGGTCATAGAAAGAGTCGTTAAAGTTGGTAATCGACATCCCGATGACTCCCGTTTTGCCCCTCACAAGACTCCGCGCTGCTGAATTGGGCTGATAATTCAATTCCTCCATAGCTTTCAGCACTTTCTGTCTATTAGCTTCCCGTACAGAGGGTAAATTGTTAAGCACCCTGGATACGGTCACTACAGAGAGTCCCGACTTTTTGGCTACATCATGTATATTCATCTTAGCTTCCATACCTCCGTCACCCGAAAGTTTAAACGATTAAACTTTTTAGGTAAATAAAAAAACCTTACCTTTCGTGATATTTCTATGTTCTGATTGAAAATTGCACACTGAATGTCAGCTTTGCCTCTATCAAGAACACCAAAATTCTTTACAAAAGTTTTAAGGTTTTAACTAATTTACATTCTACTTACATTTCCAATATCCGTCAATACATAAAATGCAGCCAAAACAAAAAGCAACTCATCCGCAGACAAGTTGCTTTTTAGACACGCTATTCCCCTCTTCCATTGCTTCTATCATCCTCAGGTTAATTGGTAATTACCCATTTTTGTCGATCAAGAGTAGGATCAAGCTCGCTTAGGGACAGTGTCGACCCATCCGCTGATACTTCCAGCGCTTTCTTATGATGAGCAGAAATAATACTTACGGTACCATCATCATTTTTGTGAAAAATCCAACGCTGATTGTTATATCCGAGATAAGGGTATAACTGAATTTTATTTTGCCCTGTGTCTAGATCAAGCGCCTGACCGGCTGTTGTACGAATAGAATAAGTACCTGCATCGTCCCCCGTCGGCACGAATACCCACTTCTGATCCGTAGAATCATTTGCATCCTTCAGTGTAACAGCTTCACCATTTGCGAGATTTGCTGTATAAAGGGATTTCTGTAGTTCTGCATTTACTAGACTGGAAGTGGTTAAATTGGCAGGTGTTTCTCCGCTCACGTTAACGTTTTGATATGAAGCATTTCCGCCAAATACATGTAGTCCAAAGCGGCCTTCGGCAAATGTGCCGTCCTGGAGGTCGATGACTTTCTGCCCATCCACATAAACCACGATATGCGGGCCCTTCGCTTCGATTTTCACTTTGTAGGTTTGACCCGGCTGAATGAACGTCGGAACTTTTGCTAGAATCTGACGCTCTTCAATACGACCGTCGATTTTATAAAACAGACGGATGGACTTCATATTCGGATCCAAATTTAAGTAGTATCCGCTGCGTCCATCTTCGCTGGCACGGAACAACATAGAGCCTGCTCCTCCGGATTTCCCTAACATCATATCTGCTTCATAAGTAAAATCTCCTGCCTGCTTCTCTGCGATATAATTCGCGTCACTCAAGTAATTTCCACGAATCCCATTTTCACCAATGACCCAGGAGGCTGCAGATAGATCTTTAGTCCACCCACTTAAGTTCGTATGAAATTCACCCCCAGATACCTTAACTAATAAGCTAGCTGATGTCTTCCCATTTGGAGTAGAGACGGTAATGATAGACTCGCCTTCTTTTTTAGCTACAAGGGTTGCCTGGGATTTATCCACCACGTTTAGTTCAACTACATCCTTGTTACTGGAATTCCATTTAAGCGGCTGTGCCCCATTACCGGTACCATTCTCTACTATCGCCAAAAGTATTTCGCTTTGCCCCTTGCTCAGTTCGCGATCACTTGTATCCATCATTATCTTGGTAGCTGAGCCCGTCTCCTGATTCCATACAGAGCCTAACTGATTCACCTTCAGAGATACGACTTTTACGTTGCCTCCTTTGGTGTAAAAACTCAAAGCTCTGCTGGCTGGATCCGGAAAAATGACGTCAGAGAAAACAACTTTACCGTTGTTGCCAAAAACCTCAACAGAAGACTCATCTACAAGGATACGCAGCTTAACTCGCTTGTTCTCCGTTTGCATTGCCGCTTCATGTCTTTTACTAAATAGATTCGAAAAATCCGTCAAACCAGATGCAGACCGATCCACGAAAATCCGACCCTCACTAGGTTTATATCCAACAACCGTTTGCTGACTTCCCCCTACACGAACGTTAAAGCCAAATTCACTAACCTGACTACCTGCTGGAATTTCTACTTCAGCTTCAATTTCGTATGCACCAGAGGTAACCCCTTTCAATAGATTCTGAGAAGAAGGACTCACCTCTTTGTTAGCAGTAGAATACAGCTGATTACGCAGCGATTCCAACTCCTTGATCGGACTTTGAGCGAGCTGAATCCCATCTTTTGTCGTTACTAATGAGACTTCTCTTGGGATTGACAGTACGCCTTTCCAATGGGTTGTTGGAAAAGCAAACGGATAGTCCCAGTTTGTCATCCACGCCATCATTACGCTGCGATGATCTGGCATGTTCGAAAAAGACATTGAAGCGTAGAATTCTTTTCCAAAATCTGTTCGCAAAACTTTCCCTGCCGGATTAACATTAACGAATTTACCTTCCGCTGTTAAATGACCCACAAAATATTCAGCATCTGATCCGCCTGTTTTTGAATTCGCTCCTGTACTAATCATCAAAACCCATTTTTTCTGTGATGTTCCGTCTACCGAAAGCTGAAGCAAATCCGGACATTCCCATACACCGCCGCGAACATATTCCCCGTATCCCCAGCTATCTGTTAGGGTCCAATCAAGTAGATTTGTTGAAGTAAAGAAACGAATATGATCTCCACCGGATACAACCATTACCCATCTGTTATTGTCGTTATCACGAATCACTTTCGGATCACGGAAATCCCAACCTCCGGGCTCCCCTCCATTATCGCCTGGATTTCCGATAACCATAGGACGCGTCTTGGAATATTCCCAAGTACGACCTTGGTCCTTGCTGTATGCAAGACCGATACGCTGATTCCCATTCGGGCCATCGGGATTATAGGAAGTGTAGTAGGCAATCAGCCCCTTGCCTCCTGAATCCCCGAACAAACCTGATGCATTCGTCAAATCTGCCACAGCTGATCCAGACCAGACATGCCCATGATCATTCCACGGCAGCGCAATCGGAAGGCGCTTCCAGTTCAGCATATCTTTACTGACAGAATGTGCCCATGTGCCTCCGTCCTGATGGAATAGATGATATTCTCCATCGAAGTAGACAAGTCCGTTAGGATCACTGGCAGAACCACGAATTGGCGTATAGTGGTATTGAGGACGATATTTTTCATTATAATAACTGCTGGCATCCGTCACATAGGTATCCTGGAAGTAAGCCGTTCCCTGTTTAACGACGATTCCTGCATATCCATCGGTATAGGTTTTATCTGTTAGATCGATCGCAGCCGGGGTGTATCCGTCTAGGAAGACCTGAATTCTGTTTCCCTTCGCCTTTATCTCTACATGATGTTTTGCTCCGGTCTGACTTGGATAGGTTTGCTGTGAACTTGCAATTGTTGCTCCGTTAGCTTTCGTCAAACTTACACGAACCTGATTTCCTTCCTTTGTCAGGGATGCTTCATATCCCTTTGTTCCATCAGCCGATGAACGAAATGCGAGCGCTGCAACAGAATCAGGACGAAGAGATATATTTCCTTCATATACAAAATCAGCAGCTTGTTTATTATAAATTTGCTGTGACTTCATCTGGTTTACTGCCATTCCTTTTTTGCCGTTGATATTAGGCTGCCATTGTCCTTTATTTGTAACCACAGCACCCAGATTTCCTTTCAGGTCGCTTACGATAATATTTTGGAACAAAACAGAACCATTCCATACATTGAGCCCTAGCTTACCAGTACGATACGCATGATCCTGAACCTCAATCACAGATTTATATTCGTTGTCCCAATATACTTTCAGTGATGAACCCTCTGCTTTTACCTTGAGATGATAGATCTCTCCTGCCTTAACAGTAACCTTCCGCTCCTCTTTTAATTTCCCTTCACCATCACTTGCGTCTCGTAAGCGGATCATACCTGCATTCGGAACAATTTGGAGCATGTAGGAACCCCAGCCATCTTCATTAGAACGGAACAATAAGGTCGCGTCAGCTTGCATATCCTTGATCATGACATCAGCTTCATAGATAAAATCCTCTGATACCGTTTCGGAGATTGCCATTACATTTTCTTGTGGATCAGAAGTCAGTAAAATCCCTTCAACAGTATCCGCCAACTTACCTTTTCCTTTTATTTGCCAACCTGTCAAGTTTGTGTTTGTTTTGGTTACGCTTTCAAAAATAGAAAGCCCCTCCTTAGCTTGTTTACTTACCTCCTGATCAGCGGGCGCAGCCCACCCAGTACCGGGATTTGCTACATAAATGCCTGCTGAAGTCATAACAAATCCTGTTGCCATGAGAAAGGACAAAACTAATTTTCCTTTATTTCTCATCTTCTTCAGCCTCTTTTCTATCATTAATATTGAAAAACAAGAAGGAGGCCAATCCATTACTGCACTGACCTCCTCTCTATATTCTTTTACAATTGAGCAGAAATCTGACTTTCCAGTGCTGTGAGTCCAAGAGCCAGAGCACCACATAATCCCGCCTGTTGGCCTAGACCTGGTGGAACGATATACTCATCTATATGTTCTAAAATAGTACTTGAGCTAACATAACCGTTCAGGTTCTGAAGCACGGCCTGCCGAATAAGTGGAAACAATTGTGATTGCTGCATAACACCACCACCCAGAATGATTTTCTGAGGAGAGTTAAGCAATATAGCACCCGTAATCGACTGCGCAATATAAAATGCTTCCATTTCCCATGCAAGGTGATCTATAGGAAGTTCATGTCCCTTCTTCCCCCACCTTGCTTCAATAGCAGGACCTGCCGCCATCCCTTCTAGGCAGTCCCCATGATAGGGACATCCCCCTGGGAATTCATCTTCAGGATGGCGTCTTGTAAGAACATGCCCCCCTTCAGGATGCACAAGACCATGAATAAGTTTGCCTTCTGAATACACTCCCACACCAACACCCGTGCCAACTGTATAGTATAAACAGCTGGATAACCCTTGGGCAGCGCCCCATTTGGCTTCACCAAATGCCGCTGCATTGACGTCCGTGTCCCAGCCAAAGGGAACCGAAAAGTATCTTTTCAAAGTGCCCAGCATATCGTAATTTCCCCAACCTGGTTTTGGTGTTGTTGTAACGTAACCATACGTCGGGCTATCTGGGCGTATATCGATTGGACCAAACGATCCAATTCCGATAGCTTCTACTGGTTTGTCTTGAAAATATTGAATAACTTTGGGCAACGTCAACTCAGGATGTTCTGTAGGGAAACTGATCTGATCTTCAATGGTCCCATTTTCATTCCCGATGCCACATATAAACTTCGTCCCGCCAGCTTCAATCGCTCCTATACGCATATACAAGACTCCTCTCGGTGACTAATTCTTGTCTTGCTCAGCAGAGAGAGTAAGCTCATAGATATCCAGGGAAATCAGCAAGTCATTCTCATTTTCTGCAAACACAGCAATACCTTTAGATTCTAGTCCAGGGAATATAAGATCCGTAATTACTGCCTGACCTCCATTACTAAACACCTCAACGGAAGAGCAATCCACATAAATACGGAGATCATTTGACTCATCAAGCGCTGCGAGTTTGGCTGAATGATGTCCTACGAAATGTTCATGGAAATCATGCTGGCCCGAAGCCTTCCGGTCTACATAAAGTTCCTCTGTCTCACCGTTAATACCGATCACTGTTTGTTCATCCGCACCAATTCTTACTTTGAAACCTACAGATTTACCCCGAGTGAATTCAGCCATAATCTCATAAGATTCCAAGTGAATCTCTTTAAGAAGAGTATTGATTTCTTGCACCGTTGCATTTTTTATAGAAAGGACTTGTACACGAGCTGATTCCAACTCTTGTACCGGCTTCTGCACAAGAAAAGTTCCCCCTTGTCTTGATTCAAGCTGAAGTTCTCTTGCAATTGTCATCGCACCACGGAATTCTTCTGCTGGCGTCTTGTTAGCATACATCCAGTTGCTCATCCAGCCGATAAATAGTCTTCTTCCATCCTCAGCCGGTATATCGGACCAGCTTACACCTGCATAGTTATCTCTTCCATAATCAAGCCAGCGAACTTTTATCGAATCTTCATCTGGCGTGAACACTTCTCCATCAAAATCCCCTGTAAAATACTGTGTTCTTGATCCTTCCACAAAAGCGGGATCCGCACCGATGCTCACTAGCATCACCCATTTCGTGTTCGAAGGATCGCCATCAATGGCCAGCGGGAACAAGTCCGGGCATTCCCATACCCCGTCATGAGAACCGATTCCTTCTCCGAATTCACTGGCAAATGTCCAGTTCATCAGATCAGGAGAATGATATAGACACACCGTTTGACCACAAGCTACAATCATCACCCATTTATTTGTATCTTTATTCCAAAATACTTTCGGGTCACGGAAATCAATGAATGTATCATGTTCAAGTACCGGATTCCCATCATATTTCGTCCAGGTTCTTCCGTTATCTTTACTATAGGCCAAGCTTTGACGCTGAATGGCTGGCTTGCCTTCCGGCATATCCAAATGGTGTGTAAAAATTGCTACTAGACCTGGTTTATCTTCAAAAAATCCAGTCGTATTGTTCCAGTCGACTACGGCACTGCCGGAAAAAATCATACCTAATTCATCTGGAGCAAGAGCGATAGGCAGCTCCTCCCATGTAACAAGATCCTTGCTGACCGCATGGCCCCAGTGCATAGCGCCCATAGTCATTCCACCTGGATGGTGCTGAAAAAACAAATGATATTCATCCTCAAAATAAACCATTCCGTTTGGATCATTCATCCACTTTTCCTTAGGGGAAAAATGATACACTCCGCGGTAATTTTGTTTCGCAATCGTAGACATTATTGTTTTCTCCTTTACTCCCGAACACGGTCTTTACCGTATATTATTTATAGTTTATTATTTGCTTGCTCTGTCATAGCCGCCTTGTTTAATTTCAAGCCATTCTTGCAAGCCCAGACGGTCCAATTCTTTCAGGTATTCATCCCACTGCGCTTCAACTTTACCGTTTTGGTACCATTCAGTACGCATTCTAAGCACGTAGGCAAAAAGATCCGTCTCAATTGTCGTAAGGCGATCAAGCTCTTGAATGGAGTGGAATACACTCGGCATTACGTTTTCTGCTTTCATTTTTGGCGCCATGATGTTCTTGATAATATCCATTCTGCCTTTGGCATCATCCGGCATGGTTGTGAATTTTCCATAATAGGAATCAAGGATAGCTAATGGTCCACCGACACTTGTTTTCTCACGTAGTTCTACAGGAGCTGCACCCTCCAGCGGCAAATGCTTCAGCATTTCTTTTTCTTTATCAAATTCGAAGATATTTTGCTGTTTATCGTCTCCATACGTTCCCCAGTTGTTCTGTACAGATTGAATCGGATCGTAGAGTTGATCAACCCATTTCGCTGTCGTTTCTAAGTTCTTATTGGCGCTAGTAACAACCATCTTACCTCTGCCCAAACCAAGCGCGTTCGTTCTTGTTACGTTAACTTCACCATCTGGTCCAGCAAGCGGAGGCATAACCTCGTAAGTGTCATTTGCTCCAGTGATGTTGGCTTTATCCCATGAGAAGTAAAGTCCGTATCTCTGATCCTTCCCTTTTGCAAGGTAAGTACTCCAGTCCTGTGTATAGGCTTCAATATCAATGAGTCCTTCTTTATACAGCTCGTTAATAAAAGAAACGGCTTCTTTGTAGTCATCTTGTGACGCCGTAAATATTACCTTTCCATCATTGCTCACAACCGCATGGTCAGGGTTCTCACCCAATCCGAACGAAGCAAATAGGAAAACCAGATCTTCTGCTCCAGGCTTGTTAATAAAGGACAGAGGAATTTCGTCAGCCTTACCGTTGCCATTTGGATCTTTTGTCTTGAATGCAATTAATACTTCTTTTAATTCTTCTGTTGTCGTAGGCATATCAAGGCCCAGCTTCTCAAGCCATTCCACATTGATCCAAGGCATACTGTCTACCGCCTGGATTCTTTCTTTGCCATTGCCCAGCTCTTCGATCCACGGAAAGGCATAAATATTACCGTCTGGTGCCGTAATCATACTCTTGTATTCCGGTGCTTCTTCCAGCACCTTTTTGAAGTTGGGCATATTGTTCTCGATGAGATCATTCAGCGGAATAATGGCACCGTCTTTAGCAAGCTTGAGCAGCTCATAGTCGCTATAGTCCGCATTAAAAATCGCATCAGGAAGATCACCGCTTGCCACAGCCAAGTTTCTTTTTTCAACAAATACGTCTTTCGTGAAATTCTTCCAATTAATATGAACATTCGTCTTTTCTTCAAGACGCTTATTAATCAGTTTTTCATTTGGATCAACTGGTGCAAGTGGAGAGCTTTGCGTAATAAAGTTCAAAGTTACTTTACCGCTGGCGTCCTGTTCTTTACTAGCCGCACTTCCCCCTCCTCCTCCGCCACCGCATGCAGTAAGGAACATAAACGAAGCAAGTACAGATGCAGAAGCTACTTTCGTTGATACTCTTGATTTCTTAATTCTTTTCATAGGGTATGACCTCCAAATTAGATATGAATGAATTAATCTTTATCTATGTGCAGCCTGTTTCCTACTTAAGGGAACCGACCATAACACCTTTTTCAAAGTACTTCTGGAAGAACGGATACATAACAATAAGTGGCAAACTGGAAACAACGATGGCAGCGTACTTGATGATTTCAGACAATCGTTTCATTTCCGCCATGGCGAGTTGATCGCTGATCATGCCCGGATCTACCTGATTCTGGATCAAGATGGAACGCAACACGAGCTGCAGTGGATGAAGATTAGGATTATCTAAATAGATCATCGCGTCAAAATAGGAATTCCATTGGCCCACAAAGGCATAAAGAGCGAGCACGAAAACAATCGGTTTGGAGAGCGGTAATACGACACTGAAGAAAATCCGCATCTCCGAAGCTCCGTCTACATTAGCGGCTTCCTTCATTTCATTCGGTACTCCTTTGAAGAAAGTTCTAGAGAGAATGATGTTCCATACATTAACTGCCCCTGGAATAATCACCGCCCAGACTGTATCAAGCAGACCAAGATTCTTAACGAGCAGATAGGTTGGTATAAGCCCACCCCCAAAGAACATGGTGATAATAAACAAGGTCATGAAGAATCCTTTTCCTTTGAGCCTGTCATCAGACAGTGCGTATCCTGCACAGATAGAGACGAGAACGGTAAGCATAGCAAATGAAACAGAGTATAAAACAGAGTTTCCAAAACCTCGGATCATGGCCGGATTAGAAAGAATTTTTATATACCCTTCTAATGACCAATCCGAAAGGTTGAATGATAATCCTTTACTGAGCAGAACTGATGGATCCATAAAAGATGCAATCACTACATAAATCAAAGGAAGTACAATGATAAGTACGGCCAGTGTCAGGAAGATCGCGTTAAGCACGACGATAAAGCGATCTAATCCGGAATGTTTAATGGGCATAGCTTGTTGCTCCTTTCTTAGTAAAGACCTTCGCCCTCATTCAGTTTCTTCACGGTAAAGTTAACGGTGATGAGCAGGACGATGTTGATGATAGAGTTAAACAATCCTACTGCGGCTGAATAGGCATAATCGCCCGACTGCAAACCAATTTTATAAACGTAAGTCGGAATGATTTCTGAGGTTGGCAAGTTCATCGCCGTTTGCATGAGATAGGCTTTTTCGAAGCCAATGGACATAATCCCACCAGCTGCAAGGATAAATACAATAGCCATAATTGGACGAATGGTTGGCAAATCGATATGGCGTATTCTTTGTAGAAGATTAGCGCCGTCAAGATTGGCTGCATTATGTAACTCAGGATCGACATTAGCAAGTGCTGCTACATAAATAATGGATGCCCAACCGGCTCCGGTCCAAATATCGGACAAAATGTAGATCGAACGGAAGTACTCCGGACGAGACATGAACATGATTGGTTCACCTGTAAGCCAGGTAAAAAACTGGTTAATCGGTCCCGTTGGGGACAAGAAGATAAACAACATCCCGACCACAACGACAACAGAAATAAAGTTAGGTGCATACAAGAACAACTGAATGTTCTTTTTGACGCCTGCACGGCGAATTTGATTTAACATCAACGCAAGCAGGATAGGAATTGGAAAACTCAGAATTAATCCGAAGAAACTTAATTTAAGCGTATTCATAAAGATAACTTCGAAGTTGGGGGATGACAGGAATTTCTCGAAGTTGTACAAGCCTACCCATTCACTCCCCATAATCCCTTTGATTGGGCTGAAATCTTTAAAGGCGATAATCGCACCATACATAGGACCGTATTTAAAAATCAGGGTCAGGATCACAGCTGGTGCGAGCAAAATATAAAGAAAGTAGTACTTCTTTAGATAGTCTAGTAAGGAGCTCTTATGTTTGTTCACCATTGTTCTGTGTTCAGCTTCTATTAGGTTTTGCAATGCCTTTACCTCCGTTCTTATCAATGTTTATATCTTGATGCAGTAAGGGCTTTCAATTGGCTTATGTCCTGCTGCTTTTACAATTTACCAAACACTTAATCGTTCGTCAATACATTTTGTAAAAATATTTATGTGCATATGACAAAGTATTATGTTCATAAATGATGCATATAATTTTACATAATTACAAATACAGCCAATTTAAATAGGATTATATACTTTAAAGTCAACATATTCTCATGAAGATGAAAAGAATAATACCTTTTTTGCACACTTATCCGCCGATAAAATGTAAACTAAATTGTGCATTTGTAAATATCATATTGCTATTTTGAGTAAACTAATATACATTAAAGAGAGTTGGAATAATGGCAAATAGTACACTATTTGTGGCGAAGGTTAAGAACAAGAATATAGAGGTGAATTACATAGATGGCCAGGGAAAAAGTAACCATACAAGACATCGCGGATGCTTTAGGAATCTCCAGAAATACAGCTTCCAAAGCCTTAAATGGAACGAATGGTATACCTGATGAAACTAGAAACAAGGTTATAAAGAAAGCGATAGAGTTAAAATATAAACAATTTGCTTTTATGGACACCGAGAGTGTTCAACCAAGAAACTCTGGAAATATCGCTTTATTAACAGAAAACTTACCTAACACTTCCCACTTTGGATCGAAACTGATCAGTGGCATGGAGAAACGAATCAGTGCAGAAGGATATAATTTATCCATGCACATTATAAGAGACATTGATCAGGAGTCCCTGTCTCTTCCAAATAATTTTGATGTCGCCAATGTAGACGGAATTATTTGTATTGAGTTGTTCAATTCGGAATATAGTAAGCTAATTACAAGTCTAGGCATTCCAACTATTTTCATCGACTGTTCTGCAGATATCTGCTACCCTGAATTCCAAGCAGATGTACTTCTCATGGAAAACGAACATAGCACATATCAACTTACAAAAAAGTTAATTGATGGCGGTTACACATCACTGGGGTTCATCGGGGACTATAATCACTGTAGGAGCTTTAATGAAAGATGGGTGGGCTTTAATCGCGCATTGATAGAATCTGGCATCCAGCTTGATCTCTCACAATGTATTCTCGATGACGATCGACTATTTTTTTCGAATCCGGAGTGGGCAGATACTAGGCTGAGTCAAATCAATGAGCTTCCTTCTGCTTTCGTGTGTGCTAACGATTATATTGCGGTTACCTTTATGAAGTCACTCAAAAACATGCTTTCCATTCCTAATGACATCGTCATTTGTGGTTTTGATAATGGTCCTGAATCAAACATTGTTGAACCCCATCTCACTACTGTTCATATTTATAGTAATCAGATGGGTGTCAAAGCAGCCGAAATGCTACTTTCCCGAATTCATGATCCGAAGCAACCCTATCAGGTTTCTCATATTTATACCAAACTCATCATAAGAGACTCTACACCTAATATCAGTTGATGAATTTAAAAAGAACCCAAGCGATTAATAATTCCGTCGCTGGGGTTCTTTTTTTTCGTTGAATTGTTCCAATTACAATATCCTGTATATATAATCGCCCACAATTAGTTTATGGAAGGATTGTATTCTTCATAGGATAGAACAATATGCTCTCGTTTTAGCAGACAATGCTCTATGATCGCCTTACGTTTCGCTTTCAGGACAATTTGTTCAATATCAGCAAAACTGCAACCGGAAAGACGTTCGCATGCCTCCTCCATCAACCCAGCTTCACTTTCAAAGTCATTAATTAACAGTTCGACATATTGAAGCCTACTTGATTCATCCGGGTTAGCATAAATCATTTTTGTATCAAACCTTCTCCAAATAGCTCTATCCAGTTCATTTTCTAGGTTCGTCGCTGCTACAAAAATGCTATTGTCACCAAAATCATCGAGACATTGCAGCAGTGTATTCACCGCACGGGCCATTTCTTTAACCTCGTCATTACTCTCCCGTGTTCTTGCAATGGCATCAAACTCATCCAGGAAAAGAACACAAGGAGATGCTTTGGCATACTCAAATATTTTCCGGATATTACTTCCAGTCTCACCCAAATGGCTGTGAATAATTGCATCAAGTCTAACTAGGATAAGTGGAAGCTCCAGCATTTGCGCCATATAAAATGCCGTAAGTGTTTTCCCTGTGCCCGGTGGACCATACATTACCACTTTATTGGGAATGGGAACTCGATGTTCTTCAAATTTTCCCCTCATACCTAAGATCGTAATGAATTCTTCGACAATCTTTCGATTCATATCGGGTAGGACGAGATGTCTAACCTTTTTGGCACATTCTTTGGGTGTATAATAGGTACCCATATCAATCCCTTTTGCTCTGGGTAGACGTTGATTGTTGCTGCTTTTGTTCATTATTTATTAAAGCTCCTTTAAAATGGTTATTTTCAAGAAATCCAAAAGATCCTTTCTGAATCCAGTTCAACCTGCGCTAATTGCCGTTCGAAGTCCTCGTGAGGAACGATAGAGCCGGCTTGTGACCATTCATTATCCACAAATCAATTCATCTTCCACAGTGTATTTATTCGTAATTATTACGATTTAAAATATCATACTTTCTTTTTGTTTATAATGTCAACCAGTAGCACAAAAAAGAGCCTTATAGTTCCAAGGCTCTTTCGGGGTATATCTATTAAATCGTCCATCCAGGCAAAGCAGGGGTTCCAGCATCCTGCCTTCACATATTGTAAGTCCTGGATAGCTTGGACTTAGCTCTGAGCCGGGTGAATTCCTTAGTTACCAGGATTACCGTCCACACTACAACCACAGAATCAATCACAAGCGAACCCCAATATACTCCGGAGACCCCTAACCATCTTGGCAAAACAAGCATCACTGGCACATAAAAAACAAGTTGTCTGGTGATGCCGATAACGGCCGCCGGCTTCCCTTTATTAATCGCAGGGAAAAAGGTCATGGCCATAAAAATGAGCGACAATAACGGCAGAACCGCCATGTTTAACCGGAAATATAACATTTCGCTGCTCTTAAAGATTTGATCCGGCAGCATTAGTCCCAGAATGGAAGCCGGCGAGATCATGGAAATTATCCAGAAAGGCAAAGTCAGCAGCATGGAGACGAGTGTGAATATTTTATAGGCTTTGATGGCGCGCTCATACTGTTCTGCTCCAAAATTAATGCCGATGACTGGCTGCAAGGCGCGCATTAATCCGAATATCGGCGTCAACAGGAAGGTGAATACACGGAAAACCACACCATAAAATGCAATATCTGCTGTAGTCCCGTATCTCGACAGTGCATTAAATACTACAACAGCCTGTACCAGATTCATAAAGTTCATAATGAAGGAGGACATTCCCAGTCCAACTATGGATTTGATTGTGGCAGCATCCCGATAGATTGCAAAGACATTCGTTCGGAATGAGGCAAATCCTTTGCCAAAATAAATCCATCCCAGCAAGGTGTAGACCAGCATCCCGATATTTGTAGCCCAGGCAGCACCCTCTACTCCAAAATCCAGCCAGGCTACCAGAATATAATTGGACAATACATCAACTGCCAGTCCAATGCCCATTACCACGGCTGCCGATTTCATTTTCCCTTCGGCACGCACAATCATGTTGGCAGCCAGTCCATAAATCCAGAAAAATGAACCGATCACCGTAATTCTAAAATAGCTGTCTCCAAGAGCCAGAGTTTCCCCTTCTCCTCCCATAATTCGCACCAGCTGTGTGGAGAAAAGTAAACCTAACACCATATAGACAAGCGTTACAAGGATGGACAGATAATTAACATTCCCCATCAAACGCTTCTGCATTTCTTTGTCCTGCCTGCCGAGGGCTAAACTTAAAGCAGAACCGGCACCCACCCCGATCAAGGAGCCCAGTCCCAAGCTGATCTGGGTTAAAGGATAAGCTACCGAAACCCCAGCCAGTGCTTCCTCTCCGACAAACCTTCCCACAAATACAGCGGCAATAACCGCATTTAAGCCATAGAGAACCATTGCGATGATAGCGGGCCATGATAACTGGACCATAATATTCCATAGATTACCGTTGAGAATAAAATGCGTCTGCTTGTCTTTGCTGTTGTTTATCTGTGTTACAGTGTTCATAATGTGGATTTTCTCTCCTTCTTTTGACTGAATATGCGAAGTCCTCGTTCAAAGATTTACGGGACTCCTTACATTAACAAGTCTATAAGACAGGATGGCTAGCAACTACCGCAAAAGGGATTGTTTCTATCTCATAAAGGATTTTATCTTTAAATTTATATTTTCACAGCACAAAAAAAGAGCACCTTATACCGCCCGGCTCGGAACTTAAGCCTTAGCAGAAAGGTGCCCCCTTAATACTTCACAGCAGATTACAGTGCGCTATCTTTAGCCATTGGAGCTAATTTTTCAGTCCCGTCAACGTGATTCCTTCTACGAAATATTTTTGACCAATCAGATAAAAAATGACACCCGGCGCAAAGGACATACACGTAGCCGCCATCGTCAGCGACCAGTCCTGCTTTAGTTGGCCTCTAAAGGCGGTTAGTCCCAAGGCTATCGTATACTTATCGCTTGAGTTTATGTAAATCATCTGTTGAAGTAGATCATTCCATAAACCGATAAAGATAAATAATGCGACGACGATCATAGCAGATTTAATGGCCGGCATAATAATGCTGAACAAAATGCGGTAATATCCAGCGCCATCGATCGTTGCTGCTTGATCAAGCTCTCTCGGAATAGACATGATAAACTGCCTAATCAAAAAGATATTAAAAGCGCCACCACCACAGAAATAAGGCAA
Organism: Paenibacillus sp. FSL R5-0636; assembly: GCF_037974255.1. NCBI lineage: Bacteria > Bacillati > Bacillota > Bacilli > Caryophanales > Paenibacillaceae > Paenibacillus > Paenibacillus sp. FSL R5-0636. The sequence goes on along the minus strand of NZ_CP150232.1, from coordinate 1,594,669 downwards.
AATCAACGGCAGATAGCTGTCATGAATTCCTAAGCCTCTCGTCCATCCAATATATAGCGGAATGAGTGTAACCATGGCAGGTAGAAGCATCGAACCGACACAAAGAGCCCAAATCAATTTTTTGCCCCGAAAACGCAGTCTTGCAAAGGCATAACCGCATAAGGTCGCTGTAAAGGTTCCTGCCAAACAAGCGGGTACAATAATAATCATGGTGTTCCATAAATATTTCCAAAACTTAAATATCTCTAGTGTTTCTGCATAGTTTGAAAACAACCAATTTCCTGGAAGCAGTGAAGGCGGATATTTGTATATCTCGGCATTCGACATGAGCGACGTGCGAAATATCCACCAGATTGGAAAGAGCACGAGTATAGTAAAAAAAATGACAACGACAAACGAGATCAGGTTCATCCATTGATTATTACGTTTTTTACTCTTTAATCTTCCGTATGTGGCTACACTCATTTGTCATCGCCTCCTTCATTAAAGATCCATAGGTTGGAGGTTTTGAATAATACACCAGTAAAGCCTGCAAGAATAACAAAAATAACTGCCGTTGTCGCACAAGCATACCCCAATTTATAATTTACAAAAGCTTGATCATACATCAGATAAGTTAAAAATCGTGAAGAATTACCCGGACCGCCATTCGTTAATGAAAGAGCCGGCGTAACAATTTGGAGATTGGCAATCAAGCTCATTAGCAAATTATAAAAGATAATGGGCGACATGCACGGTAAAGTGATATGCAAGAATCGTTTCCATCCATTCGCACCATCCATTTCAGCCGCTTCATGGTAGACGACCGGAACATTCTGCAGCCCAGCTAAGAAAATAACAATTAAGTTACCTGACAGCCAAACCGAGATCAAGGATAGAGATGGAATGACATAGCTGGAATCCGCGATAAAAGAAACTTTGTTCAAACCAATCTCAGAGAGAATAAAGTTAAAAAATCCAAAATTAGCTTCGTATAACCAAGACCATCCTACATATATTGCGGCTGCCGGCAAAACGTACGGTACATAGAAAACAGCTCGGAAAAACCCTCTTGCCGGAATTTTTCGATTCAGTAGCATCGCAATAAAAAGTGAATAAATCATACCTCCAACTACCGATAAGACGGCAAAGTAGACCGTAGCTATAATAGAATCTTTAATATAAGGATCAGTGGTAAATAGATTAATATAATTCTCGAAGCCAACAAATTTGGGGTCTGAAAGTCCCGTCCAATTCGTTAAGCTGATCCCGAGCACCCCAATAAGAGGTAGATACGTTAGAAAGATCAGGCCAATGAAGGCAGGGATCAATAATATATACGCGGCTCGTGCCTCACCTGCATGGATACGTGAACGACGTTTCGGAGATTTATTAATCATTTCCATCTCTATCTCCCCACCTGAAGATCATAATATGGCCGCCGCGGGTGTGAGCTTGGCAACGGCCATTCTTTGCGGATTTTACTAATTGCCTAAATGGGCTGCTTTCAACGCATCCAGATTTTTAGAAATAGCATCCTTAGCGGTCGTCTTTCCCGTCCATACATCCCCTAGAACCGACCCGAGTAAGGTGTTAAACTCCGTCGTATGATTCGTATAGAACCACGCTGCGGGCTTCACAGCAGGTGATTGCGCATAATCGACTACTGCAGATTTATATTCGTCATAAACAGGGAAGTTAGGATTTTCGACCCATTTACGGGTAAGGGTCTCATCCGTGTACCACTTCTCCAGTGTCGGCATCCAGATTCCCGAGCTAATGAGGCCCCAGTTATTTTCTTCTGAGTTGTACCATTTCAGCCATTCCATCGCTTCTTTTGGATGCTTAGTCTGGGAGAACACGACATTGGCGCCACCCGTGTTGAGGGTAACCTTATCCTTCATGTAAGGCAATACTGCAACGCCATAGTTCAGGCCTTCATTCTTAGCCGTATTGAGACTAGTTCCCACGTTCCACGCACCGTTAGTAGCCATGGCAACAGTTCCCGCGATAATGGTTCGTTGAATGCCATCATCAGTCTGTCCGACAGACAACGGAGCAACATGATCCTTCAAGTAAAGATCTGCAACCTTCTGAATTCCCTCTATACTGGCGTCTTCTCCAATTCTCACCTCAGTCCCATCACCCGAATAGAACCCCCCACCATTACCAAGCGCCCAGGTCTCAAGCTGCCATGGTAAGTTTTCAACGGATGCGCCAAACTGAACGATACTCTGCTCATTAAAGCCACTCTCATCAGGATGTTTACCATTTTTATCAAGGGTCAGCTTCTTTGCTGTTGTTACAAATTCCTCCCATGTCCACGCTTTATCCAGAGCGGCTGGGGGATAGGGTACATTGGCTTTGTCGAACATATCTTTGTTGTAATAGAGGAGTAAGATTTCATTGGCAGCCGCGTAGGCTACGGTTTTCCCTTGATATTTGTAGGCTAGGCTATCCAGTGGTTTGCTGTCGCTTCCTTCGTACATTGTATTTACATCATTCAGCATGCCTTGGGTAGACCACTGAACGACCCCATCTTCTCTGAGCATCCCTGTATCAGGTAATTGCTCTGCCGTAGCCATTGTATTCAGCTTGGTCATGTAGTTTTCCCAAGGAATTGCTTGTACTTCTACTTCAATTCTGTCTTGAGAAGCATTAAACTTATCCGCCACTCCCTGGGTTACATTTCCCTCTTCCGCACTTCCCCACATCGAATAGATAATTTTGACCTTCTCCTCAGGCTTGGAGGTGGCGTTCTCAGATGCTTTGGGTCCATCAGTTGCCTTGGTTGCTGTGTTTGTCTCATCTTTCGCGCAGCCAATGACACTTAATGCTAGTGCAGTTGAAAGAATACCTACCCCGAATGCTTTACCTACCTTCATTTCCCTCTCCCCCTTCATAATCACATAGATATGTCCAACCGTTTGACCCCCTAAGTTATTGAGTTAAACGTTTAGTACCAACTTTTTTTAATAATTCCAACCTTTGCTTGGAATCCGAAATTTCGGCCAGCCGATACGACTTTTAATATCGTAAATATTTTCAAAAAGTGGTATAGAGTCTTCATGAACTTGGGATGTTTTAATGAAGTAAGCGCTTTATTGTTATTGTGTCATGATTTTCTATTAGGGAAAATAGCATTTTTCAACCTGATTTTTAAAAATTCCAACCTTTAAAGAATCATCTTTTTCATAAAACAGCAGAATCAGCTGATCCAAAATATTCACTTGCAGTAACGACAATAAGCAGAGCCGCCCTCCTACCCCAATGGTAGAAGCACTGCTCTGCCTATTTAGCATTTATACACTACGCTGCTGTATGAAGCAACGCCGTTTTTCTATTCTCGAAACACAACTGCGTGAGTTTTCCAGCTCCTTGCGATTTCCCGCTATGTTATCGAATTTCTTGAGGTTGTGGACACGAACCGACGTCAAGAAAGAAGGCGTCTCTTATTCATTCCCCATCGTGCTGATGTCGATGACAAACCGGTAACGGACATCTGAAGCAAGCACACGCTCCCAGGCTTCATCAATCCGGTCAGCAGAAATGACCTCGATTTCAGATGCAATATTATGTTCAGCGCAGAAATTAAGCATTTCCTGCGTTTCACGGATTCCGCCAATCATCGATCCGGCAAACGAACGGCGGTGGCCGATCAGCGAAAATACGTTAACTGCCAATGGATCAGCGGGCGCACCGACATTGACTAATGTACCATCCAATGCCAGAAGTGAAAGATAGGCATCGATATCAATCTGTGCGCTTACTGTATTCACAATAAGATCGAATGAACCGGCAAGCTGCTTAAATGTCTCCGGATCGCTTGTGGCATAATAATGATCCGCTCCTAATTGCAATCCGTCTTCCTTCTTCTTCAGTGACTGTGATAACACAGTAACCTCAGCTCCCATAGCATGAGCAATCTTCACAGCCATGTGTCCAAGCCCGCCAAGACCCACTACAGCTACTTTTTTGCCGGGAGCGGCTCCCCAATGGCGCAGCGGTGAATAGGTGGTGATTCCTGCACACAAAAGCGGTGCAGCCGCGTCAAGCGGAATAGCGTCAGGAATCCGGACCACGAAGTCTTCTGTTACAACGATGTGCGTGGAATATCCGCCCTGTGTATAGTGACCGTGCCGGTCGATAGCTCCATAGGTGCCCGTATTTCCACTCAGGCAATACTGCTCCTCACCTTTCTGGCAATTACTGCACTCTCCACAGGAGTCAACCATACAACCTACCCCTACACGATCGCCAACTGTGTACTTTGTAACTTCGGAACCGACCTGGCTGACAATACCGGCGATCTCATGCCCTGGAACAAGTGGATACTTAACCGGTCCCCACTCCCCGCGGGCTGTATGAATATCCGAGTGGCAAATGCCCGCGTATTTAATCTCTATAAGAACATCGTGCGGCTGCAGATTCCGGCGTTCGATTGTAGTTAGCTTGAACGGGCCTTCCTGACTGAATGTAGCGCGTGCATTAACTTTTATCATAGTGAAACCTCTCTTCTAGTTAATATAAAAAACTGTAATGCCGACTTTACAAAACCTATGTTATTACTTAAAGTTAACTCTAAGTCAAGCACAAAATATAATTAAGACTGGAGATAGATGATGAAGACATACTCCATAAGTGAAGTTGCAGAATACTTTAATATGACATCACATACCCTGCGTTACTATGACAAGGAGGGGCTTTTGCCTTTTATAGAAAGAACCCCCAGCGGGAAACGCGTTTTCAAAGAAACGGATATGGACGCTTTAAAAGTAATTGAATGCCTGAAGTCATCCGGGATGCCGATTAAGGAAATAAAACATTTCATTGAGTGGTGCTCTGAGGGGGACTCCACCTTGCAGCAGAGATATGACATGTTCCTGGAGCGAAAAGCTTCCGTAGAAGCACAGATGGAAGAATTAAGAAAAACGATGGAAGTCATAGAACATAAATGCTTCTACTACAAGACCGCCTTGGATAGCGGCACGGAAGATGTTCATAAAAAAAATAACATTAAGAGTGCATTTACTCATTAGAAATGAACCTTCAAATTACAGTAAAGGCGGGGCAGATTGATCTGCCCCGCCTTTCTTAATTTGGACGCTTTTTTGCCAGCAGCTTCTCCGTAAAATTCACATCAAAAAAATGAATAATGGGTCCCAGACCAAGTGCGGACACTAGAGTTCCTAAGCCTATAACGCCTCCTGCCAGGAAGCAAATCAAAGCACAAAGCGCATCCGTAAACATCCGGTGCCAAAAATAAGATATTTTCGGGAAGTTATCCCTCATAATCAGGGACAGGCTGTCGTAAGGAGCTACTCCCACAGCCGATGTCTGATACAAGGATACCCCAAAACTGCATACCACCACGCCAATCGCTACGACGACCACCCTCTGCCATAACAGCTGAGGTTCGCCCAACAGAGATAGCCAAGTACTATGAAAGAACGTAGCGATATATCCCAAAAAGATTGCGTTTACAAAAGTCCCGGCTCCAATAAACCTTCGTCCGGTTATGAATTCGATTACAAACAATACCAGGTTCAGCAAGATCAGAAAATTTGCATATGTTATACCGACGCACTCTGCAAGTGCCATTACCATGCCGCTAAAGGGATCATTCCCCATGCCGGACAGCTTAAAAATACTGATTCCCATGCCCAGAAATACATTGCCGATAACCATAATAATCAATCGTTTTTTATCAACGTTATAAAGATAACCCTTCATATTGCCCATCCTATTTTTCATATTAAAATTGCACCATACAACAACCACGTCATTATATCATATATTCTATTGTTTGACGGTTATCTTTATTGATAGTATTCAATGATTTGGATAAGCAGATCGGTCAGCACTGAGCATTATTTTGAAGGGAACACTGCTTTTTCGATTTCAGATCTACTTCTTTAATGACATCATCAGCCTCGGAGCCAAGAATATCTATAAGTGTAATTTCATTACCTTCTTTGTCCGTCCCAATTGGATCATGTAGGGATACGTCTTTACGTGTTTTCTTGAGCGAACGCAGGTGCATCAGGATTTCGTTTTCAATACAACGAGCAGCAAATGTGGCTAACCTTGTTCCTTTGTTTGGACGATAGCACTCAATAGATTTAATCAGGCCGATTGTGCCAATGGAGATCCACGCCCCAACAGAAAGAGTTGTCCAGTTCGAAGCCAAGTCTTTTTATTATCACAGAAAATGAAAATAAGCCCAGCTTCTAATGTCTGCTAAAAACCTTGGCAGCCAAGTTGCGTGGGCATAAAAAGTGTATATTTATTTTCTTATCTGAAACCCGCCGCGCTGCTCACCTCACCCAGTCTCTTCTTGGTCACTCAGCAGCTGGTCAATTTCCACAATTGCCTTAATATAAATCTTGAATGCGTCCCAGATCTGGCTGATGCGCATGGCCTCGTCCGGCTGATGGCTGCTCCCTTTTCCTTCGGGAAAAGGAGTCTGTACATCGGTGCGAAGCGGGCCGAAGGCTACTGTGCGCGGCAGCCATCTGGCATACGTTGCCCCACCCATTGCATAGGGCGCTTGCGACAAGCCCAGCTCACTGTTGGCAAGCCTGCATAAGGCCGCTATGATCAGGTCATCCTTGTCCATGTAGTGTGGCGGACTGTCCGTCCACTCAGTCAGTGACAGTCCATGCTGCCGCGAGTAGGCTGCCAACTGCTCCCGCAGCGCATCCGCGGATTGCGACAGACCGTAACGGACATCGATTCCGATCCGAACGGTTCCCTCATTCCACGCTACGATGCCGGCATTGCTGGTGGTAGGACCCGTTTCATCCCTGTGAGTGATACCAAGCCCCTCCCCGTAAGGGTCACCCAGCGCTTGTGACAAAAAAGTGAGCACAGCACGCGCCGCAGCATCCTCAACCAGCTCATGCGCAAGGAGCGCCCCCGCCAGCTTTCTTGCCGCGTTTTGCGTCCCGGCAGGAAACGCCGCATGCCCGGCCTTACCCTGCGCGCGAACAACCGCTATCCCCTCTAGCTCCGCGACTTCAAACCCCTCCGACCGCAGCTTTTGCACTTCGTATGAGGTTAATCCGCGCAACCGGGCCTCCGCAACAGCGGGCACCATATTGTAATCCTCGCCAGCTTGAAAGGACAGCAACCTGTCGTCGGACGCGCTTCCAGTCACATCGGCTCGCACAATCCCTTTTTCCGCATAGCATACCGGATAATAAGCGTCAGCAACAATCCCGAAGGACGGCGACTGATGCTGGGACAGGAAATAGCGGATATCCCGCATGCCGCTCTCTTCGTTGACGCCCAGAAATACATAAGCATTATGATCCAGCCGCACGCTGGTCTCTTTGAAAAACTTCAGTACATAAAGCGCAAGCACAGCAGCCGATTTATTATCCATCGCACCTCGGCCAAATAGAAACCCATCTTTCTCGAACGGGGAGAAGGGCGGAAAGCTCCAGCCCCGCCCTGCGGGCACCACGTCCAGATGGGCGAACAAGCCGATGCCTTCCTCACTGTCTCCCAGCTGCACCTTAATGCCATAGCCAGCAAAAGCCCTTACCGACAAGTCTTCCCGCGCGGCCAACTGCTCCGCCTCACGCAATACAGCAGCGCATTCGGCACCAAAAGGCTCCGGGCTATCCGGATGAAAGGTGGTGCCCACGCTCGGCACACGAATCAGACGTTTGATATCTTCGAGAATCGCCGCTTGATGATCGGCTAGAAACTGTTCAACCTGCTTGTCCAGCTCCATACTGGTCATAATCGCTCACCCCTTTCAGGTTTACAGCTCGGCTGCAAGTTCCAGCTTTTGTAGACGGAAATCCAGCTCAGCTATGACATTTGGCGGCAGTACTACCTCGGCACCGGCAATATTCTCATGAAGGTGCTTTTCCTTGCGAATGCCGCAAATCACATTGACATTGGCATGCTTGTTCAACAAATAGGCTACGGCAATAGAACTGGCGCTAACCCCATATTCACTTCCGATCTCAACCAGACCGCCGGCAAACTCAGTGGCCAGCTTCAGGTTGCGTCCATGCCACCAGGCATCGTTCTGGCGGGGATCGTTCGGCTCCAGCACATGATCAGGCCGAATATGTCCTGTCAGTAACCCTTGCGCCAGCGGCGAATACGCATGGAAGCTAATCTGGTGCTCGTTGCACAGAGGCAGGATCGCCTGCTCGGGTTCTCTGGACAGCATATTGAATTTTTTTTGCACGATTGAGATTTCACCATAATCGATGTAGCTCTGCACGTGATGCGGCTCGCAATTGGACGCGCCTATGGCGCGAATCTTGCCTTCCTGCTTCAGTTGCATCAGCACCTCGATCGTTTCTTCAATTGGTGTTAGAAAAGGCTCCATCGCCGGATTATGTGTATAGTAAATATCGATATAATCCGTCCCTAACCGCTTCAGGCTTTGCTCCACCTCCATGCGAATCGTTCGCGGGCTCAAATTCCGCTTCACGCGATGCCCGTCCCAGGTAAAACGATAACTGCCTTCCTCGTCACCCCACCACAAGCCGCATTTTGTCGAAACAATGACCTTATCCCGCCGGCCTTTGATCGCTTGCCCAACGATTTCCTCACTGTGCCCAAAGCCGTAAACCGGGGCAGTATCAATTATATTGATGCCCAGATCCAGCGCGGCATGAATGGCGCGAATCGATTGCGTATCATTGGTATCTGGGAACTGGAATCCTCCACCAATACCGAAAGCGCCGAAAGTAACGACAGAGGCTTGTATGCCGCTCTGTCCAATCTCCTTATATCTCATCGTGACTGTATCCTCCCACTTTATTGATTCGCCTGTGCAGCAACAATATCCAGCCGGAGCTGCCCACCTACACCCACATTTTCATCGGCGTGTTCTTTAATGATGACAATCGTTTTTACCTGCAAGCCGGAAAGCACCCGATCCGTAGTCTCCTGCAGATTACGAACCAAGTCCCGCTTCGCCTCAACTGGTTTTCCTGGTGCGGTGTATACAAAAAATGTAATTTCATAAAAGTCCTTAGGTGTTGTCGATGCCTGTGGAAGTTCGATCCAGGAGATAGTTCTTAGCTCCGGAGGCAGGCGAAGACCCGTTGTTACTGCCGTGCCCAACTCACATACCAATTTTGTCTTTTGTTCTTCCTTCAGAGATGTCGTTGCGTATGCCAATACAGTTGCCATGGTTCAGCACTCCTTTATCATTATAGTTAGTTTTTTCAGACAAACGCTTTGCTTATTTCCGCATTCCCATTACTCAGGATGCATTATTCGTTATACGGTTTCTTGACTCCCTTGTACGTATCCAGCAGCCATTGCGAATATTCTTTCGAAGTCATCACCGATACGATAGCATCCAGCCATTCCTTATTCTTCTCTTCAGTTCCTTTCTTAATAGCCAGCAAAATACCGCCATATTGTTTGTACACCTCAGGTGTTTCCTGTAGCAGCGCCGTATCAATCGTCACCTGGGGATCATTCATTTGAGCTACCGTAATAGCCGGCGCAGTCATGGCGTCCAGATCAGCAAAAGCCCCTACGCGGCTGCGCGGATCAATTTCAACGAATTCGAGCTTCTTGCTGTTCTCGACAACATCGAGTACTGTTGGCAGGTCAATACCCTCGCGCAATTGGATTAGCCCATTGTCCGCCAATAGTTGCAGTTCTCGCGCCCTGTTGGCAGAATCGTTGGCAATGCCGATCTTCGCTCCTTGCGGCAGCTCATCCACAGTTTTGTATTTCTTGGATACGAACAGCACCGGTGTTGTATAAATATTCGGGCCATAAGCGACCAACTCTGTACCGTTGCTTTCATTGAAGCTGTTCATATATTTTTCATTCTGAAAATAATTGGCATCGATACTGCCGTCTGCAGTCGCATTGTTCAAAGCAATATTGTCATTGAAGACTTGCGTCTCAATTTGATAGCCTTCCGGCTTCAGCTTTTCGGCCACATAATCAATATCCGGCTGCTCCCTGGCAATCACGCCAATCACAATTTTTTGGGACTTTGCATCCGATTGTGCGTCGGAGGATGAGCTGGATGACTGAGAGCATCCGACCAGCAGCACAATGACAGTGGTCATGATCAGAATCAGCTTGGCAGTTGCCTGTTTTTTCATGTAAAACTCCTCATTTCTGATGTTTTATTTCAACTTGCGGTACAACATATTCCCGCCCAGTTGTATAAATTGAACAATAACAATTAAAATAACAACGGTTGTGTACATAATCGTGTCATTGAAATTCTGGTAGCCATAGGAAAGCGCAACTGCCCCCAGCCCGCCGGCTCCAACGGTCCCTGCCATAGCTGTAAAGCCCAGCAACGAAATAAAACCAATCGTTAAGTTTGAAATGATGGATGGAATCGCCTCACTGACAATAACGTTAAATGTTATTTGCCAATCGGATGCGCCAAATGACCTAGCAGCCTCGATCAGACTCGGATTCACCTCCTTAAAGCAGCCCTCCAGCAATCTCGCCAGTAACGGAGAGCCTACAATGGTAATGGAGAAAATGGCAGCTGTTGTACCAATGGTCGTCCCCACAACAAAGCGAGTTAACGGAATTATTGTAATAATGAGAATAATAAAGGGTACAGAACGCAGCACATTAATGATGGCGCTGAAGGTCTCGTAGACTGCTCGGTTGGGCCTGAGTCCTTTGGCATCTGTAGTAATGAGAATGAGTGCCAAGATGAAACCGAACAGGGTACAGGTCACAACGGTGCCGCCCAACATAATCAGCGTATCGCGCAGCCCCGGAAAAATGATTTTATCGAGCAGAGTCTGGTAATCGTACTGATACATTACAAATTCCTCCATTCCATGCCGCTCTGCTCCAGATAGGCCCTGACCTTGTCAAAATCTTGCCTGCTGACCGATAAGGTGAACGCCCCCGCGATACTGTCCACATAACGGTCCAGTCCGCCCCATACAACTTCAAACGGCACCCCTGTTGACAAGGCGAAGCGGGAAAGCATGTCTTCCTGACCTGGTCGCTGAATAAGCTCAAACAGAATGTTATCCTCGCCAGTTTTCACTTCATGTGCGCCCAGGAAATCATTCAGATGACCGGAGTTTTCCAGGAAGATATCTTGCACCGCTCCGGCAGCCTGCAACTGACCCTTGCTGAGCACCGCGATGTTGTTGCAAGTTTCTTTTACCACTTCCATTTGATGCGTCACAATGACAATGGTGATGCCAAGCTCTTTGTTAATTTTTTTGAGCAGACCCAGAATGGATTTGGTGATGTTGGGATCAAGTGCGCTTGTCGCTTCATCACAAAGCAGAATGCGTGGGTTCATAGCAAGCGCCCGGGCGATGGCAACCCGCTGCTTCTGTCCGCCGGAAAGCTCGCGCGGCAGTGCCTTTTCCTTGTCTGTCAATTCCACGAGCTGCAGCAGCTCTTTCACGCGCGCATCAGCCACCGCTTTATTGTAGCCAAAGCATTTCATTGGAAACATAATGTTGTCATACACATTTTTTCGCTCCAGCAGAGAGAAATGCTGAAAGATCATGCCGATATTGCTGCGAAACTTGCGTAGTGTTGCTCCCCGCATGCTGCGGATTTCAACTCCGTTGACATGCAAGCTGCCGCGGTCAAAGGTCTCCAGACCGTTGATACAGCGCAAAAGCGTTGACTTGCCTGCGCCGCTCACCCCAACAAGTCCGAAAATATCCCCGTCCGTAATGTTGACATTAATACCAGACAAAACCTCCCTACCTCCAAATGATTTAAATAAATCACGAATTTCTATGCCTGAACCGACAAGCTCCGTAGGTTTGCCCTCCAGTTGTCCGACCATCCTATCCACTCCTTTCATGCACCCAGAAAATGCTTTTTCTAAATAAATTAGATCGATCTAATTTTAACCTAAAACAATTCCTATCAGTTTACTTTGATTTATGTTATCAGCTCTACAGTAGCCTGTCAACACTATTTTTTAAACCTTTCTGTCAAATGAATTATGATATACTGGAAGGTAGTTGAGAGGAGGAAAAGTTTGTGGTTTCTAGAGAAAAAAGAGTTACACTACAAGATGTTGCCGATGATGCCGGCGTTTCGAGAGCAACCGCCTCTCTTGTCGTTCGCGGCAGCAAATCCATTAAACCTAGTACACACAAAAAGGTGCTGGACTCCATGGAAAAGCTCGGCTATGTATATGATCGCGTAGCCGCCAGCTTTAGATTACAGCGTTCCTCAACGATAGGCGTTATTGTCACTGATATCGAAAATCCGTTTTATCCACATATATTGACGCATATTGAGCATGTTCTATACGAACAGCGGTTCAATGTGCTGCTGGGCATGAGCTTTGAATCAACCGAAAAGCAGGAGCGTGTGCTGGAAACAATGCTTGAGCACCGTGTGTGCGGCATTATTATGACTCCTGTCGCCTCTACATCGCCCGCCCTGTTCACCAAATTGCAAAATCTAAACATCCCCACGCTGCTGATTGGACGTGAGGTTGATACCGTGAATACCGACTATGTCGGGACAGATTATCGGCTGGGAGCCGAAATGGCCGTGCGCCATCTCATCGAGCAAGGGCACCGGCGCATCGCTTATCTGGGCGGCAGCCCTCAGGGAAACACATCCTACAAGGAGCGTTTTGCCGGTTACTGCCAAGCCCTGCAGCAATTTGGATTGGAGATCGATCCCGCTCTAATCATTACAAGCCCGATCAACCGTGACGGCGGCACCCGCGCTGTGCAAGAGGCGATGCAGTTAAACAATCCGCCAACCGCCTGCTTTTGCAACAATGATGTCATTGCCCTGGGCGCCATGATCGGCCTGCAGTTGCAAGGACGTACGCCTGGGAAACATATGGCCATCGTTGGCTTTGACAATGTACAGGAAACGGAGACTGCCAAGCCTGGTCTAAGCAGCGTTTCCGTATTCCAGGATAAATGGGGAAGCGAGGCTGCCAAGCTGCTGCTCAAACGAATCAACGGCGATCAGTCAGAACCTACCAGAATTATTATTCCGCCTCAGCTGATTATACGTGAGTCTTCCACCAGCTATAGCGGCTTCCATTCATCCAGCCCTTTATAATCGACACAATCCGGATTCATTCTCCGGACTTGTGTTGTTTTTCCGGGAACTCCAATACTAATAAATTCTTTATTAATACTTTTGGTCTTTGTTCTTACCGGTCTTCTGAATTTCTTCTCAAGCGAACCTCTTACCTCAAATGAACATTATAAAAGAAATTAATTATTTTTACATATATATCTAGTTAATTCCACATTATTGATAAAGCAAGTACATGCTGTCCATTTTTATGTTAACCAATCCTCTTAGAGATCTCATCAACAAGTTGCCTAATCCCCATTCTTTTTGAGTTTAATATCTCCTTCGGTTCGACTGTTAAACTTTGATTATTAAACCCATTAGTCCGTCTCTACATTGAAATATCATCACTTTCACTGCTCTTTACTTTTCTTAACAAAAAAGCAACTCCCTTATTGGCAAGTCGCTTCTAAAACACTCAATAGTGATTATTTAGTTATTATCTAAGACCCTACCGCTTAGCCTTATAAAACTCATGATACAGCTTCATCAGCGCCCTTTTTTCTATCCTCGAAACATAACTCCGCGAGATCCCCAACTCCTTAGCAATCTCCCGCTGCGTCCGCTCTTCCCCACCTGTATCCAATCCAAATTGGCCAAAGACAATATTATCTAAAATATTTTCAAAATACAAGAGTATCATTTATTGATAAAACAATAAACGTGCCCTTGCATATTGAAATATAGGAAAACACTCCTCAGTACTCTTCATATTTGATATAGAAGTGATAAAATATCGGCTGCTTCTTCGTCGACTAATTCTTGTTTTTCACGTTCAGTTGGGTTAAAGGCTAATCTTTTAAGGTCAGCTTCCATCTCCGATAATACAGTTTTCGGTAGATTTATAACCAACTTTACAAGTATTGAATATTTCCAACAGTCGTCATCAGAAGCGAGAATTTTCCTGAGATGAGGAATTAATTCCCTGCCTAACGGAAGCAGCAACTTCCCAATTTCTTTTGAAGTAGGCCAATTTGCATCTGCGGTCCACTCTAATAAATCAGGAATAATCGGTTTAATTAAATTTATATCCAATGCTTTTAATTTATTTACTGACTCGATATCCATTTTATCTTTCGGGATTAATCTTTTGATCTCCATCTTTATCCTCCTACCTAAAATCATATTGATAGGGTCGGCTCCATCCTTAAGCCTGAGTTTTTTTAACACTTCCTTAGCAGCCATATCAACTTCTAATTCCCTATCTAATGTAGTTGGGGTTTCAACAAGCTTGATTAAACTGACTTCTAGTTCAATAAGAACTCCAATAGGAAACTGAGGCAATAAATATTCTAAAACATTTAATTTCCAATCACTTTCCTCCCCTTCGAATATTCTATTGATGAGTGGAATAAGTTCCTTATTAAAATTAAGTAATAAATCCACAACATCTTCAAATATAGGAAAATTCCTATCCTTTAAATATATCGATAACCCTTCAATCAGATCTAAAAGATCATTTTTATTTAATTGCTTTAATTTTTTAATACTCTCATAATCCATTTTACTTAGAGGTAAATTCCCCATAATTGATTCCCTCCCTTTTTGGTAAAAAATTCATTTTTTCAATCAAATTTAAAACTATTTTTGAACTTGGACTGGAACTGATATTTTCATAAGTATTTCTGTTAAATAGTATGGACTTTATTAGCATTTGTTTTTATATGGATATTTTGCGGAAATAAGGTATTTCCCGTAATTAAATCATTTATTTTATTTTGAATAGACTCATGATTATTAAGGGCATAGTGGTATGCATTCTTCGCTGCTTCAATAGATCTTAGAAGCGCTTCTTTTCCCGAGGCCAAGTACCTTTTCCACATAAGAGGCTTCCATAGCAACTCCTGCAAAGAAGCCTTCTCTCACTGGTAAGGGATTAGCCGGAAGTGGCTTAACGTAAGGTTCAACAAACTCGGGATAATCATCCTTCTTGTACAGTGATTCGAAAGAAATTTTGTCATCAAGGCTGAGCGTTTCACTAATAATGGATTTAAATTCATTTAATCGGTAATGAACTTCTTCATTATTATCTTTAGTTTCTTCTTTACGTCCTTCTATGTATAGCGCTTTTTCTTCTTTTTCATATGCCTTTTATTCACGTATCGACTGTTTAATGGCATGCTCTCATTCTCACATTCATATTGACGTTGCAGCCTTAAATTCCTTTATTGATCACGAATTGCTACATTCCTTGATCTTTCAGCTGCACGCTGCGCTTTTGCTGTCTCTCTAATAATTTTATTAACTGTATTTCCAAAACTCCGTTCCACCTTTATCTTGCACTGTGACTTTCGCAAGTTGACCATTCCCATCGTACGTAAAGCGTGTGTGCTTTAATGCATCGTAGACGGAGGTTAGACGATTTAGAGCATCATAACTATAATCTCAACAACCGCCATACTCAGAATGTCAAATGCTAAATTACAAAAAATAAGCCACATAGAGTTATTACACTCGTATGTGGCTAAAGCACTACTATTCTTCCAAATAAGGTGATTCAAAACTCTCAACAAATAAACCTGAACTACTGATCTTTATTAAAGAATCTTTACATTCCTTCACACTCCCAATATACATGTAATAATCAAAACCAAAGTGAACAAACATCTCCCTACTTTGAAATTTACACCAAATCTTTTCTCTTAAAATTAATTGAGAAAGTAATTTCAATTCATACATAGAGATATAGTCGCCGTTTTTCACACTGTTATAAACACTTTTCATCTCGTCAGTGTAGATGTCACGGAATTCAGCTTTCTCCACGTCAAAATAATATTTTTCTAGATCTACTACTTGAATTGTGTTTAAGTTATTCTCATTCATTATTAAATTTATAGCCGTTATATATAATGATTCAGTTTCCAAATAATGTTCTAACAGGAATTTCTCAGCTGAAAATACTCTTCCCACTTCACTTATTGAAGTCCATTCTTCATTTTTATACACTCCTTTTATACGATTAGTTGGGTCAAATTTAGTAATCCTCCAAAAGAATTTGTACATTTCAATCTCCAATCCTATTTAATAACGCATCATAAGTACCCAAACGAGTATCTTTACTAGCTAAATATTCTGGTTTTGTAGCCATTTTCCATATACCTTCGATATGCGAATCAAGATCTTGGACAATATAGAGTTTACCATTTTTATACACTGGTTTATCCTTAATTTTTAATTTCGTCTTTGTAAAACCCAAATATTCCGCTAACATATCTGTTTCTTTATTTATTAATCTTAAGGCTTTACCGCTTACTTGAGTTTTTAGAACTTTATCTTTACTTCCACCGGCAAATAGACTTAAAGCAGCGCCAAGCATAGCATCGTCCATAGCTTGGACTCTTCCATAATCTCTCATTAATTGATTCTTTGCCGATGTAACCTGTTCCTTGCTACTTTCAGCTGATGTAGCCATATTAAAGAGATTCAGCCATTGCTTTCTGCCCTTTTCATCTAAATATTGAATAGGTTTTGATGAACCAAGATCGCTACGAATATCCCAATAGAGTTGTGATTTACTCCCAGAAATTCAAGCTGTTGTAAGCATCAAATCCACTTGGTTCTCAGTATAGTGTCCTGTTGGATCGACATGAGTTAACGGATTGTTCTCCACATACGTATACAAATTCAGTGTCAGCGGATTATCAATCTGCCCTTCATACGTATCCTCATTTAAAAACCGCCCTATACATTATTTTGCAAATAATAAGGGTAGAAAAGTCTCCATTGCCCGCCAGTTAGAGGCCGAGGCCAGCTATCGCTTTGAGCAATGCTGTTCTCCGCTGCCATTGGCTCCCTCCAGACCATACCAGCCTGGCGGCAAAGCCAGATTCACATTCCCTAGCAGCAGGTGACCATTATCTGCAAGAAGTTCAACCGCGGTAAGTTTTAACTCAGCTCCTCGCACCACTCTTCCCTCCTATCCATATTGCTTGTAATAATGCCGATGGCACAGCAAAATACTTGTAATAACACCAAGCACTATTGCCAGACTAACAGCAACAAGCTTGCTTGCAAGCCAGTGTTCTGACCCGTATTCGCTGAACAGTGAAATACGCCAAGCCTCTCGCCAGCGGAAAACTGGATGGCGCCCACTGCGAGGACAGCCGCGGGATACGTCTTTCCGCGTTTTCTTTAAGGATCTAAGGTGCATTAGGATTTCGTTTTCAATACAACGTGCTGCAAATGTGGCCAGTTTGGTTCCTTTGTTCGGACGATAGCTCTCGATGGCTTTAATCAAGCCAATGGTTCCGATGGAGATTAAGTCCTCCATGTCTTCTCCGGCATTATCGAATTTTTGAGGTTGTGGACACGATACGATGTCAAAATCCACTTTCTTGATAGAAAAGCGTTGATAGAAGTATGAAGGTTTTACCGGATGGATGGCTCTTTTTTTGTTATTCATTGTCCTTTTTTTAATAGTCACTTCGTTTTCTTAAATTTTCACTTGATATCAACAACTTAAAGAAAACAGTTGAAAGACATGATATTTAACATAGTTTGAGCATGTTTACAGTCACATCCGGGAAAGAATTAGCTGTGTTACGATATATCTTATTACTCTAGAGGAGTATTAATAATGTCAACAACTTGCAAAAGAGGTGTGTAATTGAAACTTCCAACAATCCAATTCGGACATATTAAATCGAGAGTTCCTGTTATTCAAGGTGGAATGGGTGTAGGCATATCCTTAAGTGGACTAGCCGCTGCTGTAGCCAATGCAGGCGGGATCGGCACCATCTCTGGTACAGGGATCACTCCTGATGAGCTGAGAATGCATATTCGCAAAACAAGAGAACTCTCTAAAGGGAATGGCTACATCGGTGTGAATGTACTATTCGCAGTGAAGGACTTTGCCGAAAAAATGAAGATTGCTTTGGAGGAAAAGGTTGACTTTATTATTTCCGGAGCCGGAATTTCTAGAGATATTTATGCTTGGGGTAAAGAATATGGTACTCCTGTCGTAACTATTGTTTCATCCGCCAAATTAGCCCGAATTTCCGAAAGACTTGGTGCCTCCGCAGTCGTTGTGGAAGGGTTCGAAGCTGGAGGCCATTTAGGTACAGACAGATCCATGTTTGATATCCTTCCTGAAGTCTTAGAGGCCGTTTCGATTCCTGTTATTGCTGCGGGTGGAATTCTAACAGGGGATGATATCGCAAAAGCCCTTCGGATCGGCGCATCTGGTGTTCAAATGGGTACCCGTTTTGTGGCTAGCCTTGAGTGTGATGCTCCCTTAGCCTTCAAGCAAAAGTATGTAGATGCTCAGCAAGGAGATACTGTCCTAATCAAGTCTACTGTGGGTCTAGAAGGTAGAGCGATTCGGAATGAATTTACGGACCGGATCAGTAATGATGCCAAATTAAAGATAGTCAAATGCTATAATTGTCTAAAGGTTTGTTCACATCGCTTCTGTACAATGGAATCCCTGCTCACTTCCCTTAGAGGAGATGTTAAGAACGGATTGGTTTTTGCTGGGTCCAGAGTTCATGAGATTAAAGAGATTTTGTCCGTACAGCAGATTATCGACAATTTAATGGATGAGTATCAAGGGGCATTGAACCCGACAACTTAAGGTTGTTATAAGATTCAAAAGCACGATTAACCACTTAAGCAAGCTTGGGATTTCCGAGCATAAGTGGTTTTTCATTTCGCTTGATACTCAAATTTAGTTATATTTAATAAGCTTTTGTGTTGTATTTAACTAAAGATTTCCGTACCTTTCTTTTTAATTGCAACAACAGCTAAATATCTTCACAGCCAAAATGCAATATGCCCAATACCCAGGATAATCGCAAAAGATGACTGGATATATGTACTCTTCAGAGCACCACTTAACAATTTGCCCTCTCCCTTTCTCATGTATTTTTATGAGTTGGTTTAATACAAAAAATTCGCTGAACTATATCTTCTCTAAAAAATTCTAATATGGTCCTTGAAGCTTTCTATGTATGCCGGTTAACGGATACTACCTTGTGATTATGAGTTTACCGCTTAGCCTATAAAACTCATGATAAAGCTTCATGAGCGCCCTCTTCTCTATCCTCGAAACATAACTCCGCGAGATCCCCAGCTCTTTGGCAATCTCCCGCTGCGCCCGCTCTTCCCCACCTGTATCCAATCCAAACCGCCCAACCACAACTTCTTTTTCCCGGTCATCCAGAATATCAAGGTTACGATATATCTTACTCTTTTCGATCTTCAGATCGACTTCTTTAATGACATCATCAGCTTCGGAGCCAAGGATATCGATAAGTGTAATTTCATTACCTTCTTTGTCCGTCCCAATTGGATCATGCAGGGATACGTCTTTACGTGTTTTCTTGAGCGAACGCAGGTGCATCAGAATTTCGTTTTCAATACAACGTGCTGCAAATGTGGCTAGTTTGCTTCCTTTGTTTGGACGATAGCTCTCAATAGCTTTAATTTGACAGATAGTGCCGATGGAGATCAAATCCTCCATGTCTTCCACAGTATTATCGATTTCTTAAGGTTATGGACAACGATGTGAGGTCAAAAAAATGAACCAATTACGATCGATTCTGATTCGAATTGGTTTCCTTTTGCATATTATATTTAATTTGTAGTTTCCGATTGATTTCTTGTGTACATCCTGGTAATCCATTTAAATAACGCTTTACTTGATCAATCAACTCTAAGTGAGATATCAGAATATTCATACTTGTTAAATTGCGTCTAACAATATCCTCGGTTTCAATATGATAGCCACCGTTTTTCACACGTAGTGCAATACATTCAATATTTAGCCGAACATCTGCTAGTCCCATATAAAACACAATAATTTCAAAGCCTTGTTCCTTTGCATCCTCATCTGCCTTATAACGTTACCACCCGCTAAAGGGTTTCCACAATGAAATCTCACTTATTCCAGATACACTATCTGGCTATTCTTATGGCTTCTTTCCCAGCAGATACTTTACTCTTTTCAGGATGCCCATTAGTGATCTTGCGGCTATGCATCTGGAATCATCAGTGATTCTGCCTTATGCCATGCTCCGATATAGAATCTTCAATCTTCCACTTTCATGAAATGAAAAACATAATATTCTCCGTTAATTTTTAGCTATTCCTTTTCTTTTTCATTTCGTCAAATTCACATAAAGTTAAGTAAAATTCAAGGTTTTTGGTGATGCAGCTGGATGATGATACTCAATATCCTATGGATTCTCCAAAAACTATCATAAAATGTAATATATTTAACGCAATAGTTTACATATACATTACATTATATAATTAAAAGAGCTATTTTTTTCTTTTTACAAACTTAAAATATATTAAATTCATAATATTCATTGACTGAAACAAATACTAGTGTTATATTTCCTAACATTAAATAATAAAATACATACAGGAAAAGGAGATTACGCACATGAATAAGTTCAAACGTCTACGTGAAACTAAAAGAGAGCATTCTGGTTCCACCCGATCTGAATATTCACCAGCAAAAAAAAATTGGAGTAAAAAGCAATTTATAGCTACTTCAATTGCGTTATCTGTTATTGCTACGAGTGTAATTCCGTTCCAAACAGCTGACGCTTTAACTAGAGTTACTTCAGAAAGTGGCACAGTATGGGAGATTCACGATGTCTTTGCTCCTAGCTTAGACACAGGAAGTTTACGTACAGTTGGTGCTACACAAGTACAAGGTTTCGGCAATATCTTCGTTAAAGTGTCCTCGCCTTCAGCTCCACTGATGAATGGTCAAATGATGCGTGGGTTTGACTTGAAATATGACGGCGTTAATAAGTTTACTTCGGCTCAATCTGTAAATCTAGGAAATGTAACTGTAACACGTGAGGTGTATGTGGATACTATTCATAATCGAACGAGATTCTTTGATACTTTCACTAATAAAAATGATGTGGCAATAAAAGTTGATGTATCATTCGGTGGCTCTTTAGGATATGGTACAACAACAAATGCTTCAGTAGTTAAGGCAACCTATTCAGGCGATCTAAAGGTAACTACAGATGATTCATGGATTGTTGTAGATAGTAGCGCCAAAAACAATAAGCCGCTAGGCGTTGCAGTGGGATCTCCAAAGCCGTTTGATAATGGATTAACCGGTCTAGGTAATCAGCAACAGGATCCATTCACAATACCCTTAGCTGAGCATGGAAATGAAGCGAATTTCTATGGGTTCATTAACACATTAAATATTAGGCCGGGTGAGTCGAAGTCCCTAGTAAATTATGTACAAGTTGGAGAAGCTGGTGAAGAAGGATTAAAAAATCTGGTTGCTAGTCTAGATGGACTTAATAGTCTGCTAGACGTAACCGGATTAACAAACGCACAAATTCGTTCAATTAGCAACTGGGATATATCTGCTATAGAGGGACTTGATACTGGAGATCATCTGGTTATTCCAAATGCTCCTGCACCTAAAGAATTAGTAACTTCATCGCCGTATGATGTTAAGAATAAATCCATTGCAGAAATGCAGCAGGATATGATTAATGACAAAACTACTTCTGTACAAATTACTCAAGCCTATTTAGATAGAATCAAGGTATACGATGAGGGACAATTGGGATTCCATGCATTCCTGCATGTATCTGAAACTGCGCTTAACCAAGCAAAAGCTGCTGACGATGCCCGTGCACAAGGTGTAAAAGGTGATTTATTGGGTATTCCAATTGCGATAAAAGATATTTATGATACAAAGGATATGCCTACTACCGGTGGCAGTAAAGCTCTTGAAGGCTGGCAGCCTGATTCTGATGCATTCCAAGTGAAAAAACTGCGGGAAGCTGGAGCTGTAATTATTGGTAAAGTAAACACTTCTGAGTTTGCTAACAGCGGAAGCTTTAGTGAAAGCGGCTGGCAGCAAACATGGAATGCACTCTATCCATCGAAAACATCTTTTGGCTCAAGCGGCGGGTCTGCAGTATCTGTTGCAGCTGATTTCGCAGCAGCAGCAATGGGATCGCAAACAGGGGTATCTCTCTATGCACCAACTACAGGCGCTAGCTTAAAAAGCTTCCGGGGTACAGACGGTATGGCAAGTACTACAGGTGTACTGCCACTCACTTGGGGACAAGATTATGCAGGTCCCATTGCTAAAACAGTAACTGACCTAGCTATTATATTGAATGCTACAACGGGTACGGACCCACAGGATATTTTCACAGTCACTGCTGATGCAGATCATAAGCGTCCAGTGGATTGGAAGGAATCTCTGGATGCTAATGCATTGAAAGGAAAGAAAATTGGATATATTCCTGCATCCTTTGTATCTGCATATGCTGATGATGATACTGGACAGGCAGTGATGGATAAGTTCTCAGAGCTTCAAGCAGCGGGGGCGACAATGGTTGAAATGTCAGCTGTACCATCAGGCCCTAGTCGTCCTTCAGGTATTAATGGATCTACTGAAGGTTGGGCACGTTATATTGAGCTTCATAAGGACTTCCCTTATATTGATGGAGCAAGTGTACTAGCTTCAGATAAAGTGCTTATCTATAATCAAAGAGGATATAGTACCCCAACTCGTATGACTGAACAGGCTGTACAAGATTACATTAAGTATAGAACTGACTATAAGGAAGTTATCAAAGGCTGGATGGACACGAATGGTGTTGATGCTGTTGTTTATGCAGGTTTTATTAGCGACGTATATAACAATGACGCAGCAGCTTCTCAATTAAGTTCAGACCGTAACACAGGCGTATTAACCTCTACTATGGGTCTACCTACGGTAGTTGTTCCTGTAGGAACGAATGACAGCGGATATTCTATCTCTATGCAACTGGTTGGTAGAGCATGGGACGATGCAAAAGTTTTAGGCATGAGCTACGCCCTTGAGCAACAAAGTCAAGCTAGACTACTTACAACATTTGCTCCAGCACTTCAATACGTTTCAAACTCTACTAATCCTGATCCAAACACAGATAATGGACCAACCCATCCAAATACTGGAGGAGGTACAGTGACACCTCCAGCAATAACAACGCCTATAGAAACACCGTCACCTGCAGAAACAATAACACCAGCAGATAAGCCGAAAGTTGTTAGTTTTGTAGATACAATGAATCATTGGGCAAAAACAAGCATTGACGCACTAATTGCTAAGGGATTATTGACGGGATATTCCGATGGAACATTCCGCCCAAATTCAGGTTTGACTCGTGCGGAAGCCATCAAGGTAATTGCAACGCACATGGGACTTGAAGGACATGAAAGTAACTTTACAGATGTAGCTTCAACTCATTGGGCGAATAAGTTTATCGGTGCAGCAGCCGGATCAGGCTTGATGAACGGATATAGCGACGGAAGCTTCCGTCCAGATGAGAAGATTAGCCGTAGTGAATTAGCGGCACTAATCACTCGAGCCTTTAAGCTAACTGGTACTGGAAACACATCATTCAAAGATGTTACAAGAAATGCATGGTATTATGATTCCATCGACGCACTCGCATCCAATAATATTATTACAGGGTACGCAGACAGTACATTTAAGCCTGAAAAAGATATTACTAGAGCTGAGTTTGCAACTATTGTATCCAGATTACTAGAAACTAATAATTAAAATAAGTTCAATTATAAATGACAGAGTACTTGAGTAACCATGTTTACAGGAAGGGCCATCCCGAAAGGGATGGCCTTATAACTTGCCGTTACAGATGGTGCGATGAACCGTATCATAAGTAGGGCGAACCCTATCCACACAAAAAACGACTCATCCGTAGACAAGTCGCTTTTCAAGTTTTATTATTAATGGATTATTACTGTGTAATTGTCATCAGTCTCACCGCTTCGCCTTATAAAACTCATGATAAAGCTTCATTAACGCCCTTTTCTCAATCCTCGATACATAACTCCGCGAGATCCCTAACTCCTTAGCAATCTCCCGCTGTGTTCGTTCCTCCCCACCCGTGTCCAATCCAAAACGACCCACCACAACTTCTTTCTCCCGATCATCCAAAATATCGAGATTGCGATAAATCTTGCTCTTCTCAATCTTCAGATCTACTTCTTTAATGACATCATCCGCTTCCGAACCGAGGATATCAATGAGTGTAATTTCATTACCTTCCTTGTCTGTCCCAATCGGATCGTGGAGAGATACGTCTTTACGAGTCTTCTTCAAGGATCTTAGGTGCATCAGAATTTCGTTTTCAATACAACGGGCAGCAAAAGTGGCCAGCTTTGTGCCTTTGTTCGGGCGGTAGCTCTCGATGGCTTTAATCAAGCCGATGGTGCCGATGGAGATTAGATCCTCCATGTCTTCCCCAGTATTATCGAATTTTTTCACTATATGGGCAACGAGCCGCAAATTATGCTCAATCAACAAATTGCGGGCCTTGGCATCTCCCTCAGCCATCATCCCTAAGTATCGGCTTTCCTCCTGCTCCGAGAGCGGTTGTGGAAATGCATTATTCCTTACGTATGATACCAGCAGCGTCAGTTCTTTGATCAGCAACGCAATCGTGCTTAAGAATCCAGGCAACTTGGCGACACCTCCCGCACTTGTACAATGAAACCGATCTGTTTGCCTTACGGGTTCATGGTCATCCTTATTGTATGTGGGCGTGCGCCTAGAAGTGCCTGTACGGGGGAAATTGTACAACCACAGAAATTTATTTTTTATACGAGAAATCAGTCATACTCTACTCATTCACTTGTCTTTTAACACGATGTTGTTAGCGGTAATTCTCACTCTCTTTTGATAATAACTTCCGCTTCACTAGACGTAAAAACCTTTATGATGTCCTTATCAAAAGTAACCTTCAAAATAGACTCAGGTGATTGTTCTATAATACCGCCGCAAGAATCTCCGGACGGATCACCGTATACAGCCGAAGCCAGCCAGTGGATTCCAGACTCAAGGAAAGTCGTCAGTGTAGGCAAAACAGTCCGGGGATGAAGCAGGTTTGTGTTGGCATTAGGCCAAATTAGCTCAGCCTTTTCGTAGCCGATCAACCCCTTGACTCCGCTTATTCCCCATGCTGTAGATACTGCCGCGGTTGTAAGACCGATCTGCTGTTCCACCCCCGCTTCCTGACCAAGCGCGAAGCCGCCCTCTGCGGCGTCCAACGGTCGTCCGGTCTCGATCCGGTGTATCCGAATATGCCAGGGCAGCCCAGCAACGATCCAGGTCCGAACCTCAACATTAGTCCATGGCTTCCAGACGGAGTGCAGCACATTATCCACAATTCTTGACTCCATATTCCGCCGTCTGACCCGATACAAGTTGTCCCCGCTCTCACTCAGAGCGAGCATGGAATCAAATGCCCCTTGAGACAATCCCCATTCGGAGCGGGGCACACTGAATCCGAAGCCTGTTGAGTATACAAATTTCTCATACTTGGCAGACGTGTGGGTATGTTCATTCGTATATAGATGACCGCTGTTGAAGGCAGCCACATGGCCGGAAGCAGGTTCGCGGACAATGACAAGATGCGCAGGCTTCTGGACTATAACTGCAGGAATATCCGGCAGCGGCAGTTCTTCTTCCTTCCAGAATGGATGCTCCGCGCTGAGAGCCAATGGCAGGAATGTCTTTAACGCCCAATAGGAGGAACCGGGAGCATTATAATTCTCCGCCATGACCAAGTTGGGGTAGGTATAACCAATCGTCAGAACGCCTCCGGCATCAAAGATCGGCTGGCTGAACCACCAGCGCAAATTGCGCAGTACTAATCCTTTGACCACACCTACAGGGAATACTTCAACGCCTGCATAGACGAGGGCACCCCAGAAAGCAGACTGGGCAAAACGGTAGCTTAAGCTCCTTCCATAAGGAAGGGCAGATCCGTCCGGAGCGAACCAGCCCAAGAATTCGGTGGCAAAAAGCCGGGCCCGTTCTTTGAACACCTGTGAACGTTCCGGGTCCTCCTGTTCCATCAGCTTCGCGTACAGTAGCGCATAATAATGGATGGCAAAAGGAACATAATAATCGCTATGCCCGTTAATTCCATCACTGTACCAGCCATCACCCAGATAAAAATCATCCATTCGCTTCAGATTGTTCTCCAGCTGCTCCGCGTCGTAGGGACAGCCGACTCTGCGGAATCCGACATTAACCAGCACGTTGAAGAACAGCCAGTTGCAGTCATAGCAAGGATGGGAATTAATCTGATTCAGCCAACTGTACAATTGCTCCTGTTCCTTCTGGGTAAGTGGTGACCAGATCTGTTCAGGAATGGCGGCTAAGGCGAAACCGAAGACCGCCATCTCTACCAGACGCTGGTCATAATCTTGAACTACACCCCAGTATTCTTCATGGGCAGGATCCGTGCCGTGGCGTATGCCATCCAGCACAGTATCCCAAAGCCCGCTTTCACCGCCTCCCATGAGCAGGGGCACTAAGCCCCACAATACCCGGGAGAAACCTTCCATTTCTGCAGTTGCAGCCGGATAGCTCGCTCCTGTTCCGCCGATTGCCAGCCGTGCACCGCCTCTGCTGTAGAGCGGCCGAAGCGGATCTGTAAGCTGTTCAAGAGCAGAGATCAGATCCTCCCGGGTCTTTAGCGGATTTTTAGCAATAGTCGTAAATGTCTTCTCAGTCTGCATTATGTGCCCCCTATTCCCAGTAGAACGGTCCGGCTTCTTTTAGCCGGGCTAGCGCTTCGACATAGAAGAAATCACCATAGATTAGCGGAACATCTATATTCCGATTCTCAGGATAGTTACTCGTACCATGAAGCAGCAACCCTTCTTCTTCTGCATTGTCCCAAGTTCCATAATTCCTATAAAGGGATTCTGTAATTCTTATAGCCCCGTTCTGATACACATGTGCCTCCGAGTCATCTACTTGGCTAGCTAACAACAGCAAGCCACTCGCTGCACAGGCACCAGCAGAGCTATCCCGAATCTCCCCAACTTCACCGGGAGCACGAAAATCCCAATGTGGAACATGATCTTCGGGCAGACGGGTCAAGAAAAAATGCGCGACCTGCTTGGCTGCATTGAGATAACTCTGCTTGCCCGTATGATGATAGGCCAATGACAGTCCGTAGAGTGCCCAGGCCGCCCCGCGCGACCAAGCCGACTCAGGCGCATAACCTTGCCCGCCAAGCTTCTCAACCACTTCGCCCGATACCGGGTTGAAGTTGACGATGTGATAAACCGAACCATCCGGCCGGATGAAGTGCTCCAGCACCGTATCCATATGCGCCTCAGCGATATGTCGATAACGTGGATCCCCTGTTACTTCGGAGGCCCAAAAAAGCAGGCTGGTATTCATGCAGCAATCGATAATGGCTACCCCGCTGTTATCCTCGCCTTCACTCCATGGATTCCAGGCCCGGATGTAGCTTCCTTTCAGATTGAAGCGGGCAGCCAGATAGTTAGCTGCCTTCAACGCCCGGACTCGTGATGCCTCTCTGCCCGTGAGCTTGTAGTTCGCAACACTGGTCAACAGCCACATAAAGCCTAGGTCATGGTCCAGCTTCACATAACCATCCAGCACCTCGTCAAGCCGTTCCTCACACCGCTCAGCAACCGCTTTCAAATCCTCATCACCACTCTCAGCATAGAGCTGCCAGAGCATTCCCGGCCAAAAGCCGGCCGTCCACCAGTTTGGTGCTTCAAGCACGTATTTACCGCCTTGACTGGCATGGGGGAATTCTGCACCGATTCTCCGGCTGTTCGTTCTAGTCTTCTCCAAGGCTTTGCCCCAAGCCTCGTCTACCCAAGCTTGCTTTACTAATCTACTCATCTAAATCCCGCCTTTATTCGAATTAGCCTCTACCCTCTGATAGAGGACTTTTTATAAGCTCATGCCCATCTTTTATAGAAATTGAAAAGTGAATAGCAGTTTGCCCTCCGCGCCAAGCTGAAGCACATGGAAGTCCAGACTATACCAGAGCTTCTCCATGCCAAAATGATCCCGGTACACATGCACAGTAATCTCCGGCTCAACTTTCAGCGAATCGTATGTCACTTCAACGCCGCGAGCCGTAGTCCCCGGCAGCAGCAAGGTACCCGGATGAAGGCGCTTAGGCTCACGCCAGGTGACAAACCGCTCCGTCCAGCTCGCCGGAATTCCCGCATACCGGTAAGTATCTGTCAGCTCCAGCCGAGGACGTTCCTCTTTATGCCAGACGAACGAACGGATTAAGGACTGTAGTCCTGTTACCTGATAAGCCTGTGTCAGATCCAGTGTCAGCTCATCACTCTCCTCCGCCGCCGATGCATGCAGCACTGTGGAGCTGAACTCCCGACCGGCCAGCTGATACTGGCCATCAATGATCGGCAGCGAATGACCCTGCGATCCATTGCAGTCATACTGGTAACGGCCAGCCCCAAAATAATCAGCAGTATACTCTCCGCTCCCAAGATCGGATGCATAGATTTCTCCCCGGCCGCTCAGAATGAAATGTCCCAGATCATTATGGTTATGCGGTTCAGCATTGTGCCCGCCCTTAGTGGCGAATCCGAATGAACCCGCCTCCGACACATGACGCGAGACAAGCCAAGCGGCATCAGGGAGAAAATAGCTGGCGGCTCGCCAAGCTTCGTCCTCCTTGCCAGCCCTGGTCCAGATCAGATTGCGGAAAGCCGGTGCAAAGCGGCTGCAATGATCTTCAGTGTAAGGAGCACGCAAAGCGGATGGGGGGCGTTCGACATCCGTACAGACTTCCGCCAGATAATGGGACAATCCCATATGTACTAGCACCTGAGGCACTGAATCAGAGAAATTGGCTACATGACTTCCGTCAATGAAACATTTTTGTTGGAAGCGCGCGATTTGCGCTACCTTCTCTTGCTTGAACCAGTCCAGTCTGCCTGCGCTTCTGGAACAGAGCAGATCGCTATAATAAGTGAAATAACCAAACCCATAATTCCAGTACCCAAGGCCTTCCAGACAGGCACCATCCTCACCGAACCCTTCCAGGTAATACAACATGGCGCGCTCTGTCCTCAGCAGAATATCCGCAAGCATGGCCGGGTCCTCCACAGACAGCAAGGCAGCAGCCCCGATTGATCCCGCACAGACCGCTGCCCAATTATGCCGCGCTGTCTCCCAATCATAAGGGCCATTTTCAAGAAATGGACGAAACAGTCTCCGCTCTACTTCATGGTGGATTCGGGATCTCAGAAGCTGCGAAAGTCGTTCCCCGAGCAAAAGTAAAACTTCACTTAAAGTAAATCCGGTCTCGGAAGAAAACAGATCAATATACCGGTTGATATCAGCTGCATTATGATCCGCTGGGAGGTGGGCCGGAAGACACCAGGTGTACTCATCGCATATAGCCCAGAGGATGTCCTCCAGCTTCTCCAGTACTTCCGGATGATCCGGCTCCAGCAAAGCCAGAAATACATAAGTATTCAGCCTTCTTCTCCGTTCAAAATAGACCCGTTCATATTCCAGCCTCGAACCCGTACGCGAATAAATGGAAAATAACGTATACGACAGTTCAGGTATAGACTGCCCGTCCAGTCTTACCGCCTCCGCGCGGATCTCGCTGATATCTGCCTGTAGTACTCCCGATGATAACGCCTGTTTCCAAAAAGCAGCCGCCTCTCCCTTTGGATAATACAAGCTCAGATCGACTGGCTTCATTTTATGCACTATTTCCAAAAGCATCTGTTTATTCATGCCTTTTTTCCTCCTTATAGATCAGTCAGATCCGCGAAGCATCTTATTCTTCACTAATATGGCTGAATACTTTTTATTCCAAGGCATGATCTCTCATAACATCCTCACCGGCTGTAATTTTTAATGAAGTCCATTTCATCTCTTCCCCTGACCAGAAAGGATCAGAAGGGAGCAGCCCCAGCGGGAGGAATACGGAGGCGCATAAATAAAGACTGCCTGTATTGATATAGCTCTCCGCAAGCTCCGGCTGATAACCGTATACCCCCGGACGTAGCCATCCGGACTCATCCAGCGTATCCGGATATTCCATAATTCGCGTAATCACAGCTGTCAAAGCGCAGCGTACCTGTGCAGGGGGCAATGCTTCCTCCAAAAAATGCTGCAGCGCCGCCTGCGACAGCAGTTGAAACGCCCCAAAACGGTAAACGATCGAACGCCCGATAAAGGGATAGGTTCCATCCGGTGCAATGATCCGTTCGAGAACAGTAGCGTATCGCTGTGCCCGTTCCAGAATCAGCGGTTTCAATGCGGAATATTGCTCCGACTCCTGTTCAAAAAGTGCTACCACATCCACCAGCATCGGCTGAATAACAAAGCTGTTGTAATAATCCCAGTGAAAGTCCTTGCCATCCCCGTAAACTCCGTCGCCCTTATACCAATCCATGAACATATGGACCGCATAACCAACGCGCATCCGGTCATATTCAGGATCGCCGAGTATATACAAAGCGGCTTCCACCATTGCACTGAACAGCAGCCAGTTGCTTCCGCTTGGCGCTGTCCGGCGTGTCTGCTTCAACGCTGTTATTAAGTTCCCTTTGACCCGCGCACTCAGCTTGGCGGCAAGTTGCTTTGGTGCACGAACCAGCGCGTGTGCCAGGAATGCCGCATCAACCAGCGGTTGGCCTTCGGTCTTGAATTCCATATAATCAGGTGAATTCGGATCAACAGCGGCATCAATGGCTTCCAGCATTAGCCCTGCATAACGTGCTCTAAGCTGTTCTTCCGCACCCTCAAGTCCCTCTAGTTCAAGCCAAGGGGCCATTCCGCAAGCCAATCTCGCAAAAGCCTCCAAATGGGCAAACTGGCTCCGATCCCTATGAAACTCTGTAGGCAGCTGTTCCTTTAATTTCCGCTCAGCCAAAGCATTCAGCACAGGCCCCCCGATCAGCAGCATTGTATCCAGCCAGTATTTACGCTGTTCCTTCCCATTCATGCACAATTCCACCCTTTCAATTGCGTCTAATCAGCTACAGCTATTTCTCTTGCCTACCGCCTGAATCTTGTTATATTGCGTAATCTTCTACTATAGTTTAGTGTTGTATTATTGCAATGTCTTTGCGAATAATGATGTTTTATTGCGTATATTGTGATCAATCTGAAAGGGGCAATTCCAATGAAGCATGCCCAGTATTATGAGCCGTTCGATGGAGATATTCTGGCAGGTATCGGAAACTCGCCCATCTCACCTACCAGGGATTTTCACATCCATGATCACTATGAGATTTTCCTGTTCTTGGGCGGCAAGGTGAACGGTTTTGTAGATCAGTTCAGCTATCCCCTGCAGCGGGGCAATGTTCTGTTGTTCAACAATCACGAGATTCATAAAATCATCAATTTATCTCCCGAGCCTTATGAACGGTTGACAATCCATTTCAAAGCTCCACTTGTCTATCCCTTCTGTACCGCATCTACAAATCTGCTCGCTTGTTTCCAGAACCGCCAGCCCGGAGAGCATAATCTCGCGCAAATGGATGAACCGCTGATTGCAGAGTATACAGCCCTTGCTTCCCGCCTGATTGAGACATTAGAGAATAAGCAGTACGGGAGCGAAGTTCTGGCTCTGACCTACCTGGTTCAAATCCTCGTCCTCATCAATGAGCTGTACAGCCGTACCCGATCCACCGTGCCCAGCATTATTTCCTCACATATTCAATCAGCCATGAGCTATATCGACAACCACTTGCATCTAAATCTGTCACTGGAGCAAATCGCTGGAGAACTGAACGTCGATAAATATTATCTCAGCCATCTGTTCAAACAGCAGACAGGCGGAACCATCTACCGTTACGTCTTGCTCAAAAAAATAGCGTTATCCAAGCAGCTCTTGTCCGCCGGGAACTCCGTATCCGATACCTGCTATCTGTCCGGCTTTAACGATTATGCCAATTTCATCCGTACCTTCAAGAACATCACGGGCATTCCACCCGGAAAATATGGTAAAAGAGCTGAGCTATAAAACTCAAATTCAAGGATTTTTCAAAAAAAGATGCACTCGCAACTGCGGTGAATAGTTGGACTTCCGGCCGCTGTTTTCCTAAGCACTCCCTGCCTCTCCAAATCTATAAAGAACCTGGCAGCCCGCTTAATGCAGCCTGCCAGGTTCTTTGAAATGCTACTTACAAATATCCCAGCAGATTGGAGATAACTTGCGCACCTTCGGCACGGGTCATCGTCTCTTGTGGCGCGAATTGCTTATTGCCGCGTCCCTTGATCAGTCCCGCCTGCTCGGCGATATTTGCTGCGCTCTTCGCCCAGTCATGAATCCGGGAATAATCACTGAACGATCCTACAGCAGGTTCATTGGTCCCGCTTCCCTGCAAATATTCATAAGCACGAACGATCATCACAGCCATTTCCTCGCGGGTAATGCTCTGATCCGGTGCGAACGAATCTGCACTTCGTCCGAGCACGATGCCAGCTCCGCTAACAGCTGCAACGGCTTCGGCATACCAGGCCTTGGAATCCACATCACCAAATGTTGCATGGCTTCCTGCCTTAAGCCCAAGCGCGCGTGCAATCATAGCAGCGAATTGTGCCCTAGTTACATCCCCTTGCGGATTAAATTCCGTACTGGAAATGCCTTCGATAATATGCTTCGCGGCCATGGTCTTAATCACATTAGTAGCCCAGCTGTCACTGCTGACATCCGTGAACAGCTTATCGTATTCCAGGACCGCATACTGGCTGAAATGCCGTATTTCAGCAGTCCACTTACCATTAGTCAACGTTCCGCGCATGAAATCAAGCGCACCATTTGCAGAAATATAGTAGCTGCCTAGCAAGCTTATATTGGCATCCGGATCTACGTTGAACGTAAGTGTCAACGGTTTATCAAAAGCAGTTACCGTTACAGCAGTGCCGTTCGCAGCAACAACCTCCAAGCTGAAGTTGATCACATCACTTGCCGCAGATAAATGTACGGAACCATTAACAGCCCGATTATTGATTAACTGTTCCACAGCATCTCTGGATACCTTCACTGCTGAGAGCTTAATTCGCGCCCCCTCCGTTTGACCTCCAATAGCTTTTTCTTGAATGCTCTTCAGCACTTCTGGGGTCAGATCGATAGCAACCTTACTCCAAGCCAGACGTAGAGTGTTCTCTCCGATGATTCCTGATAGTCCTGCTGGAAGCAGTATGGATTCTGTAGCTTCAGTAAGCTGAACCGTTATTACTCCTCCAACCGGTGCCGTGAAATCCTTTCGATCAAGAACCTTTTCGGCCTGCGGCAGCGGTGTTGGCGCCGGGGACGGGGTGACTGCTGGCGTTGGTGCTGCCGTCCACACTGGTGCTTCCGTTGGCGCCGGCGTAGATGTTGGTGCTGTTGTTGGCTCCGGTTCCGGCGTTGGTGTTGGTGTTGGTGTTGGTGTTGGTGTCACTACCGGAGGTTGCTCTGCTTCGCCCACTGTCACGGTTCTAGTCACTTCGATAGCCGCGTTGCCCGCCGCATCACTCACATTATAATGATAGGTGTAGATGCCTGCCGCCTTAGTGTCCAGTGCCAGCACATTCTCCTCATTCTTCGTAATCGTTGCTACAATGTGCTCCGTAATGTCGCCGTCACGGTCATCTACCGCTGTGGCTCCGGCATCCGTATATCTTGCGCCATTTTCCAGTTGAATGGATGGTTCACCAAGCAGTGTAATCACCGGCTTCATTACATCCGGATCAAGTGCAACGACTACTTTTCTTGTCACTTCCGCAGCCGCATTGCCTGCAGTATCGCTGACATTATAATGGAAGGTATAAATATCAGCTTTCGCCGTATCGAGAGCAGTCAAGCCGTATACTTCACTGCTAACTGTTGTAGTTATACGGTCTGTAATATCACCATCCTTGTCATCATAAGCAGTCGCTCCTGCATCTGTATATTCAGAACCGATGTGCAAATTCACTGTCGCATCACCTAACAGAGTAATCAAAGGCTGAACAGTATCCGGCTCCGGCAGCTTGATTGTTCCGCTCGCTGAACTGTCCGCTGTAGCCTCTCCCTTACTCAGTGATACCGTAAAGCTGAAGCTGCCGTTAGTCTCATCGGTTGCTTCTTGGAAGGAAGACAAGGTAATCTCACCGATCGCAACTCCAGTATCATTGAGACCGGGCAGAGCGCGTATCGTCTGCAGCAGCCAAGTCTGGACAGCTTCTTCGCTGTTTGCCGCTTCCTTCTGCACGCTGTATACCGCACCTTCTATGATACTCTTAGCCTCATTTACAGCCTGCTCATTAGCAACACTGGCTTTATCTCTAGCTACAGCCACATAGCTGATCAATGCAGCCTGATTGCCTGAATACGTATTGTTTATTGAGTATTTCACAGTACCGCTCAACGGAAGCGTGAAGTCATAGTTAATCATAGCGCCATTAGGACCTGCGACGAGGCCGGTTCGGACCGGTTTGGTCACTTCTTTCCCTTCAGCGTCAATATAGCTGAGCGTAATATCCATCGTGCGGTTGGTGTTGTTCCACCAGTCCCGATGGAATGACGTAATCGTATATTTGCCTGCGTTCAAAGGGAGTAGGTATACAAGTGGATTATTTTTTGTATCCGAACCATAAACACCTGTCTGACTTTTATCAGAAGGAACTACAGCGCCACCAAGCCCCTTGAGGAGGTACTTAGTACTGGTATGCCCCCATACGCTATTGCCTGTCGAAGGCTGATCCGCCTTGTTATTAAGCAAGCTGTCACCTACAAAATCCTTGATTAATGTATACGGCGGCGTGATACCGTCCACCGATACACCAGCATCGAGGAAGTATAAGAGCCCCTCCGGCACCACTTCCACATAACAAGTTGTTTTCAGATTTCCATAAGTGCCGGTTACAGCTACCCGTTCATACGGATTATTGAAGCTGGCCGCATTTACATTCCACTTTACTGATACCAGCAATTTGGATCCGTCTGCCCGAGTGGCTTCCACCTTGTCTGGAAGATTCGGCAGTTTTCCGGCATAAGTAGCCAAATCCTGAGGAGCGACAAGCTCCCGTATATCTCCCGTAGTCAACTGGTTCTGGGCGGAGATCAGGCGTGCTTCAAGCTGAGTAACTCCTTCCTGATCCAATTTGTATAAAATAGGATTATCCAGCGCTTCCTGTGCAGCGCTCTGTGCATCTACGAAGAGCTGCCAGTCTCTGTCCGAATATTCATCCTGTTTGTTCATTTCTTTCACGGCTGTTACCGCCGCCTGAAGAGCAGCAGTATCTACAGTACCGGTTACTTCCCCGGAAACAACCGCCACCGCATCGACAACCAAGGTGCCGCTTACCACCTTTATTTGCACATGGTGCTGGCCATATTTAAGCCCGCGGAGTGTGTACGTCTGGTACAGCTCCTTGGAAGCTAATGTATCAGCCGATAGAGTAATAACTTTTCCGTCCACCGTTACCTCAAGCTTCGCCGATCCGTTATTCGCTCCTAGAATATCCAGTCCGGTACCTTCAAACGTGTATTCCATTGCAGCGTCTACAGCCTGGCTGGTAGAAAGAGAACGCTGGTAAATGTACATGCCCGCTCCGTTTATATGGCTCCACGACCCGGTATATATCAATTTAGGGTTCGGAGCAGCAGCCAGGTCATACATTTCAAGATTGTCTAGAAGCTCTGAATAATACGGCGTGTAGCCCTCAACCTTCTCCACCTTCAAATTATCGAAGCGGACGTGATAGTAGCCGCTGGCCAGATCTACCCGGCCGGACAATTCAGGAGTAGGATCGGTATAGGAAGCCAGCTTCACCCCATCCAGATAGGCGGTCACTTTATCGCCCGCAACCTGAACGGCAATATTATGCCATGCGTCATATGCGGTATCGAATCCGTCGATCTTCACGCCGCCGGAACCGTTCGCGGCATTTCCGCTCGCAACTGCGCTATTGTTGACCAGCAGCTGCCAGCCGCCGTCGAACCAGAATTTCAGCACATACGGTGTACCGGTTATGGAGTGGGAACTGCCACCTCCCTGATAACGGGCACCTATCGCAGCATAATTGGCTCCGCCCTGAGTATTGTTTGTTTCGAACGAAACATCAACACTGGCCTTGTAGTTCATCCACCGGTTGTCGCCGATGGCCGTTACTGGATCTCCGCTGTTCCATGTGCCGCCAAGCCCCATGGTTCCCGTGTCCAGCTGCTGCCGCAGGACATAATTATCAGACCCGTCCGGAAGATAGGCCTCAAATGCCCCATTGCGGTCATGGGTATAACGCGGGGTAACGCTTTGGGAACCGCCGCGGGATTCAATATAGCTCTGGGTACCCTCATATTGGCCGCCTGCACCAATCTTCACGACAGTTTGCTTAGAATAGTCAAAATCATCAGCGTACAGAATGTTGTCCCCAGTACTGTGTCCCGCTCCTGTAGTATCGGTATCCAGTACGGTACGCTCGCCTTCTACAGGCAGCGGTGTATTATATTCTTCTTTGTCCTTGTTCTTCAAAGTAGACACGGTCACGGTCGAATACGGTTTAACTTTAACGGTATACACCCCGCTGCCATCAGCAGTGATATCACCGAGATACTGCATATAATTGCTGTTGAACGCTTCTCCTGCATCAGCAGCACGGGTTTCCCATACTTCCATGGATGGATTACCCGTATAAGCCATATTGACTGTCTGCAGCTTGTAGATTTTGGAATACTCGCTGTCGTTCACGATAACCGTCGAGAAATCTTTTTTATCAGGTGCTGCAAGGGTTATATAGCTAGGGGAACCGTTGCGGCCGCTGACCGGATTGGTGCCTGTCGCACCTGTGGAGCTGGCTTGAGGAACCGCTCGCCAGATCCCAGCAGTATTATCCTCGTTCTCCCAGCCTACATTCGCAAACCAGCTGTAATGCTGCAGAGTAACAAGACCCGCATCATAATGAATCCAGCCTGACCACGGATCGCGCATGCTGACCAATTCCTTGAAGGAATATTGTCCGCCTTCATAGAAGGAGCCAATGGCTGGCTGGTAAATAAAGTGCGTCCGGCGGGAGTTAACGAATCCTTTAATAATCGTGTTACTCATCTCCAGCGGACTGCCGACACCACCAATGCCGGTTCCTGCCACTGTAGGATCTTTCATATTGTTGTTAGGACGGAAAGAGGAATTACTGAAGGTAGACTGCGCCTCACTGTTCCAGACCTCAATATCATATTGTTCTGCGAGTTTTTTGAAATTGCCTGCGCTGTCGTCGTCCGTGTTGTAGTGGTATCCAGCGATCGGCACAGCTTCCCGCAGAGAAGGATCACTCACCATACTGGCACCGAAGCTACCAATCCCGACTTCATCGGAAATCACAGACTTGATCCGGTTGTACAGTTCCCGCTCTTCGGTGCTGTTGAAGCCTTCGCTGTCAGTCTTGACTCTCTCAGCGTACTGTTTGGTCCACGCCAAATCTGGAGCGTGCTCGTTGATATAAGGATTAACGTAATCGGCCATATAACCGTATTCACGATAAGCGGCCAGAATGGTTTTTTTGTACCAGGTATAGATTTTGTCGTTGTTATTCGCCCAGGCCGGAGCACTCCATCGCAGGATGCTCACTTTAAGATCAGGGTTCACTGCCTTGGCATCTGCGGCAAGCTGGAAGCCGGGATGCCGGGTAACATTTGCCTCTTCATCGGCCGTACGCATAGTCGCCGGGTCAGGTCCGGTGGAGTTATTGCGGTCATTGCCCATCTCGATTTTCACATGCGTCATGAGCGGATGTTCTCCACCAAATAAGATCTGAAGCGTTTCTGCATAAGCCTCTGGATGCTCTGACTTATAATCCAGCAAAAGCGCACTGGTGCTGTTAGCGCTTAGTACACCAAATCCCTTGAATGTGAGGCCGTTGACATTGTCAGCTTGGATATCGTTGCCGTCAAGCAGAACCTTGACCATAGAAGCTGCGCTCTGTGTAGCTTCTTCGATCTGTTTCTTGATTCCGCCCTTGGCAACGGCGAACCAGCTCAAAATAGGTTTTTCGTCAGCAACATAGGCGTAAGTCAACGTCATTGGACTACTAACGTCAATGTCTCCAGGAATGGTGAATTCGCCTGAAATTAGCTTAGTCACATTAGTGTTGAACTGGTCAAACAAGATCGTCTTGGTTGCCCCGCTAGCATCCTTATACTCGATCTGAGGACGTATTACACGGGAGCGGCTGCCATACCAATCATGGAAACCGCTGCTGAGCGTATAGGTTCCAGCTTCAAGCGCTTTTAATTTATACACGATATGATTGCTGGCAGGGTCGGCACGAAGTCCGACAGTCCATAGGGACGGATCAGTAGCTGGATCGGTAAGTCCCCCGTCTTTGGAATTCTTGACCTTGTTTACGGAATCATCAAATCCCCAGTCCGCCGTACCGCTGATATACTTCTGGTCGGGGGACTGGTTGAGCAAATCGCTGCCGCTCAGCGTGCGAATCGCTTCGTACAGCGGCGAGGAAGTAGGCCCGTTGCCTACGGAATCGCCCCCTCTGCCGCTATCCACAAAGTAAACCAACGGATTACTTGCGGGCGGAATAACTTCCACACTGGCAACGACCGGCCCCCCGTTCGCTGTACCGCTGACGGTCACGGCATCGTATGGCACGGCAAAGGTATCTGCACCAATATTCCAGTTCACTGCTGTGCTCTGGCCTCCGATATCAATGCTGGATGGCAGAGTAGTATCTGCAATTGTTGTCGCCCCCATATGGGCGGCAGCGTAGATAGAATTTACGGTAGCAGCAGAGGCTGCAGACAGAGTGAATGCCGGAAACATCCCAACTACGAGCGCAGTAGTCATCGTTATTGAGAAAAACCTTTTACGAAAGTGACTTCTGTTCATTCTCTTCTCCTCCTTTGATTGTAAATCAATAAAAGAAAGCGTATTCATTTCGTTGTTAAACGAATAATCACTAGATTTATACAGACCCCTTTGACTTATAAAAAACCTGGCAGCCTATAAAAAATGCAACTGCCAGGTGAAATACGGTTCTAGCCCTTAATGCCCGATGCTGCAACACCTTGTACAAAGTACTTTTGCAGAGCCAGAAAAACAATTACAACCGGAATAATGGAAACCACACTTGCGGCCATAATCAGGCCATATTCGGCGGAATATTGCGAGATGAACATTCTTAGTCCAATTTGGATGGTCTTGAGTTTCGTATCCGTCAGATAAATCATTGGCCCCAGGAAGTCATTCCAGGTGGCGACAAAGGTGAAGATCGTCAATGTAGACAATGCTGGCTTGGACAACGGCAGCATGATTCGCGCCCAAATTCCATATTCGCTCAAGCCGTCAATACGGGCAGCCTCGCATAATTCATCCGGAACACCTTGATAGAACTGGCGCATCAGAAATACTCCAAATGCCGAGAATGCCTGCAGCAGTATGATTGCCAAATGCGTGTTGTTAAGCCCCATGTAACGCATCAGGATAAATTGCGGCACCATGTAAGCCTGCCAAGGGATCGCAATTGTTGCAATATATCCAAGGAATAGAATGTTTTTTCCCCGGAAATGCAGTTTGGAAAACGCATACGCAGCAAAGCTGGAAGTCAGTAGTTGTAGAATCGTTACGATAATCGATAATTTCGCCGTATTGTAAATAAAACGGCCCAGCGGAATGCGTGTCCAGATATCCGCGAAATTCTCCCAGCGCGGATTCTGTGGAATCCACTGCATTGGGAAGGAAAACACATCTTTGTTCATCTTGAGTGAAGAAGACAACATCCATATATACGGAACCAGCATCGCCAGTACTGTCGCAAACAACAAAATATACACAAGAACCATAAGGCTGATTCTAAGTCCTTTACTTTTACCAACCATATCTTTTGAATCCTCCTATTGTCCGTATTTCTTCTCGCCGCGGAACTGGACGATGGTGATGCCAAGTACCAGCAGAAACAATACAATGGCCATGGCGCTGGCATATCCGTAATCAAGCGAGCGGAACGCCGTATTGTAGATTTGATACACCATAACCCTTGTAGAATCATTCAACTGGTTATCGGCGCCGGCAAATAGGTTGATAAAGATATCGTAGACTTTGAACGAATTGATGACTAGAATCATCAGAACAAAGAAAGAGGTAGGCGCCAGTTGAGGGACCGTCACATTGCGGAATCTTCTCCACGCGCCCGCACCATCAAGTTCAGCAGCCTCATACAATTCAGGGTTGATGCCCTGCAGACCTGCCAAGTAAATAACCATGTAATAACCCATGTTTTTCCACACTGTGAACAGTATTACTGTGAACATCGCCCAGTGTTTATCCGCCGCCCAGCGGGGAAGATCCTCCAGCGGGATACCGGTAAGGGTATGCAGGATATTGTTGATCGGACCCATCGTAGGACTGAAGATAAAGTTCCATACGGCAGCAACGGCTACCAGGGATGCTACATAAGGGAAAAAGAATACGGTTCTCATGAAATTGCGGGCCATTATCTTCTGATTAAGCAGGATCGCCAGCGCCAGCGCGACAATCATGGTAAACGGTACTACGCCAATAGTGTAAACAATGGTATTCCATAATGCTTTGTGAAATGTTGTATCTCTGATCAACCGGGTGAAATTGTCCAGCCCGATAAACTTCATTGGATTGGCCCCGTCCCATTTCACAAAAGCAAGGATAAAGGCAAAGAACATAGGTACCAGTGTAAACAGGGCAAATCCGATAAAGTTCGGCGCAATGAAGCTGTAAGCTACCAGGTTTTCCCGGACACCTTTTGACAAATGACGTTTAGGGATCTTTTTTGTACCCAATATGGTTTCGTTCTGCATTCTTTCTCCTCCAAACCTTCTAAAACTTCCCCACAAATCTATACGCTTTAATATAAAAGGCGGGCTTTCACCCGCCCTTAGAACCGGCTCTCTTAAGGTTAATTATTCAAGAGCTGCTGTACGCGAGCATTCATATCATCCAAACCTTCGTCAATCGAAGCATTTTTAGTCATAATATTGTCATGCGCTTCATTCAAAATAACTTCGATGTCCGCGCTCTTTTCATGCATAGGCATTTCCAGATAAGTCTTAACAGTAGTCAGTGCCGCTTTGCTGTTCTCATCCGCAGGGAAGCCCTCGATGGAAGTAATGGAATTGATAACTTCATCATTCTTAATCGCTGGAATGGTTCCGGTGGAAGCAATAACTTTAGCGCCTTCTTCACCAGTCACGAATTTCATGAAATCAAGTGCTGCTTCTTTATGTTTGGATTTCTGATTTACAGCCAGAGAAGTAATTGTACCCAGGGTTGTACCGGCTTCCACACCATCCGGATGAGGGTATTTCGCAATGCCCCAGTTAGCCGATTGGGACTCGCCGCTCTTCACTTTCTCAATCTGTGTAGCGATAAACCAGCTGCCCATGTTCATAGTAGCAACGGAATTATTGTAGAATACGCCAGAATAGTGCGTGCTTGAAGTCTTCAGTGTGGCGTAATCCATTACGATGCCGTCTTCCTGTTCTTTCAGGATCCGCTCATAGGTTGGCTTCAAGAA
This sequence comes from Paenibacillus sp. FSL R5-0636, assembly GCF_037974255.1. Taxonomy (NCBI): domain Bacteria; kingdom Bacillati; phylum Bacillota; class Bacilli; order Caryophanales; family Paenibacillaceae; genus Paenibacillus; species Paenibacillus sp. FSL R5-0636. The sequence continues at coordinate 1,553,331 of NZ_CP150232.1, read as the reverse complement.
ATCGTAGTTTCCGTCAACAACAGTGTTCTTGCCGTCCAGAATACCGAACAGTTGAACCGCACTACGCCAAGTATGGTAGTGAGCTCCGTACACTTTTTCAGAACCGCTGCCAGAAGTCATTTTTCTGGCCAACTCATCATATTGCTCGAATGTCATATCATTGCTTGGATATTCCACTCCTGCTTTGTCGAACAAATCTTTATTGTAGTAGAGAATCCAGAAATCGCTGCGAAAAGGAAGCGCATACACCTCATCGTTCACTTCGATTTGTTCTACAGTACCTCCATATACCGAAGGATCAATAGCGTTGCCACTCATAAAGCTTTTAAGCGGCTCCAGGTGATTCTGTTTCACAAGGTTCGAGTAGCCCGGAATATCTTTAATTGTAAGTACGTCCAGATCTGCGCCACCGGACAGTTGTGTGCTTAACATGGTCATATAGTCCGTCGACCCCAGATCGACATATTCGATCGTTACATTCGGATGCTCAGCTTTGTAGGCATCGATCAGTGGCTTGTAGTAAGCGGTAGCTTCCCAATCCCACAAGGCCCATTTCAAAGTCACAGGCTCCTGGCTCGGTTCAGCGGAAGCGTTTGCAGAATTCCCCGTTGCTGGAGCTGTCGTTGCAGCAGCACCTTCGTTGTTGTTATTACCAGAACATCCAGCCAGCAGACTCATGGAGAATACTGTGGCGAGGGTTATGCCATAGAATCTTTTCAGTTTCATTTAAATATCCCCTTTTCTTCTGATTGTGTAACTACGATCGGCTCTTCTGAGCTTAGTTCAAAGTTTATAGCTTTTTCCGCAAGAATGGCATGCATTATCAAACAAAGTTCATTCACTTTTCTGTGCTCTTCTTCCCTGCTCGGGTTCAAACCTGTAATTTTCTATCTAAAACATGTAAAATATTCAGCTTATGTACCTCCCCCTGTATCGGAACGCAGGAATATGCTATGGTATATGAAAACGCTTTATATGTTTTCACATTTTGTAGAGGAGTGTTAAATACGGTAAGAAAATCCACCATTAAAAGTCGCATTATTCTGCTCATGGCCGTATTCGCACTGCTGATAGCGTCGCTGCTTTCTTTTTTCAGCTATGAATTAATTACTTATTATCAGCGTAAAACAACCATCCAGGCGACCGAGTTCAATCTGCAGCTGGTATCTCATATTATTGAACAGGATTTGATTGATCTGTCATCCCTGGCGATGACCTGCAGCACTAACTCTTCTACTAATACCCTGATCACAGACTACTTCAGCTCACCTAAGGCTAGCTCTAAGGAAGCAGTTAATGTATTCAACTCGATGCAGCAGGACTTCCTGAACAACCGCTCCAACAGCTATGCCCGCCGTCTGATTGTTACGGATAGCAACGGCAAGTTTCTGCAGGTGGATAAAACCGGCACCTCTGTTCCGCTTACCATACACAATATCGGTCAAATTACCGGCCTTAGCAATGATGCCGAGGAGAAATGGGACCGGGTGATCAAGGACCCGCTCTCCAACACGAACGGAATTCCTTTTGTTTTTCCTATTTACGGCAAAGGAGCTTCCCGGGTTGGAACGGTGTACCTGTTAGCGAATACAACTGTTATTACCGACAAGCTGAAAGGGTACTCCCTGCCGAAGAATTCCCGGCTGCTGCTGACGCTCGGCAATCATCATTATCAGCTCATCGGCGATCAGGTCATCGCCATTGCAGAGCCGTATGAACCGGTGGCCTATACCAATGATAAACCTGTCGGTCCGCAAACCGAGCTGTCCATGGTCAAGCTGGCGGACGAGAAAGAGAGCCATATCGTGGTATCTTATCCCGTACGCAGCGGAGTCATTCTGTCACAGACTTTATCCAATGACCTGTTCGCTCCCAAGACAAATATATGGATTCTGGTTATGCTCGGCGTCTGTCTCCTGGTTATTGTCTTAAGCGCTATCATTACGCTGTATCTGACCCGTACCATCAGTCTTCCGGTGGAAAAACTGAAGAAGCGGATTGATAAGATCGCCCAGGGCAATTTCCTGCTGGACCGCAATATCGAATGGAACAGCGAGCTTGGCGATGTCGGACGGGGTATTAACCGCCTGTCCCAAGATATCGTAGCGCTTATGGACAGCCGGCTCGCTGACGAGAAACAGAAACAGGAGCTGGAATACCGGATGCTGCAGAGTCAGATCAATCCCCATTTCCTGTACAACACACTGAATTCGATCAAATGGATGGCTACAATTCAGAATGCTACCGGCATCGCAGAAATGACCACTTCACTATCTAGACTGCTGCGCAGCATCGCCAAAGACAACCGTAGACTGATGCCGCTGAAGGATGAGCTGTGCCTGCTGGATGATTATTTTCTGATTCAGAAATATCGCTATGGCAGTACGGTCTCTATGGTGAAGGAGATTGACAACGAGGAACTGCTAACCGGCCTAATTCCACGATTCACGCTCCAGCCCCTGGTCGAGAACGCCATCTTCCATGGCATTGAGCCCAAAGGCAGAGGAGAAATTCTCATTAAGGTGGCCAAAAGTGGATTCGCCGATATTCTAGTTACGATTGAAGACAACGGTGTAGGGATGAAGGAAGAAGAAATCTCCACGATTCTGTCGAATCCAGGTGATGGAAGCAAAGAAATGCCCGAGAATATTGGACTCCGCAGCGTAAATGAACGTTTGCGCCTGGCATTTGGAGATAATTACGGTCTTTCGATTGAGAGTGAGTCGGGCCAATATACCCGGATGAAGATTCTTCTGCCGTTCCTGCAAAAGGAATAGAGTAGCATACCAAGCAAGGATGTGATGGAATTGATCAAGTTGTTAATCGCTGATGACGAGGCGCTGGTCTGTATCGGCTTGCAGTCCATGCTGAAGTGGGAGCAATATAATATAGAAATTGTCGGCATTGCACACAACGGGGCTCAAGAGGAAGAAATGATTGACACCCTCCGTCCTGACATCGTAATCAGCGATATAAAAATGCCAATTAAAAGCGGCTTAGAAGTTGCCAATGCGGTACGCAAAAAACACGGCCGGCTTCCGCTGTTTATCATCTTAACAAGCTACGAGGAATTCGAATACGCACGTGGAGCGATTGAAGTGCAAGCCACAGATTATCTAGTGAAGCTGGAACTGACACCAGAGGCACTTGATGCCTCCATTCGGAAAGCAATTTCCCAATTGGAGGCTTTTCAAACCCTAGACAGCTATCCCATGCTTGCTCATAGAGGCAATCTACAAGCCCAACGCGATAAATTTTTCATCCGCCTGTTCAATAACTTATTCGCAAATAAAAACCAGTACCTTCTGCAGAGAGATGATTTAAACCTTGAGCTCAAGGAACCTGCTTATCTAGTCTGCACTTGCCGTATTTTGGGACCAGACAGTGTCCCGCCCCGCGGCGATAAAATGGTTGCTCTGTGCTCAAGTACCGTCCAAATGGCCAAAGATACGCTTACTTCCATAAGACCTTGTTATGTGACCAGTCTGGACTTGCGCAATTTTGCTGTAACCCTGCCCGTCAACGGGACGGATTCACGGCAATGGATGCCTGAGATTGAAATGCTATTGACCCATATTGCCTCCATACTCCATAACTACTTCAATGTAAGGATCATCGGCGCGATCGGCTTTGCGGTCGAGGATCCTTATTTGCTGCGGGAAAGCTACCTCGCTGCGCGAAAAGCGCTTCCTGCTGCGGTTAAAGCACAGTCGTTTGTGTTTTTTGCCGAAGGAGAGTCGCTGGAGCAGGATCATCTGTTGTTTGATTTCTCCGAATTGCGTACAGAGATCCGCCGTGCTTTTGAAGAAATGGATACCCAAGCTTTATACGCCATTATCTCCAAAATGATCGAAATCTTCGACGGCCGGGCCGACCTGCTGGTTCCCGCCACTGATGCCGCCTGCAACATTCTGTATATGGCCACTTCACTACTTGCAGACGGTGAGAATATTGTGGAGCAAATTTTCGAAAATGAACCGGAGGGCTACCGGGCTATCTACCAGATGCATACGATTGAAGAGATCGCCGGCTGGCTGATCCAGTTCCGGGACGGTTGCTCGGACATCCTCTCTACCCGCAGACAAAGCTACAAGGAGCAGCTCGTCAAAAATGTCCAAGAGTATATTAAACGAAATCTCGGAACTAAGCTCTCACTCAATCAAGTGGCAGATGTCTTCAATTTCAGTCCCAACTATCTGAGCCACCTTTTCTCCAAGGTTGCCAAGGTCAACTATGTGGAATATATCACGGAGATCAAAATCACGACAGCCAAAGAAATGATGGCACGCGGGGAAGGTCGCATCTACGAAATCTCACAGAAGCTGGGATATGAGAGTGCCTTCTATTTCAGCAAGGTCTTCAAAAAGGTAACCGGAATTTCCCCCAGAGAATACATGCAGCAACTTAAAGCAGATTCACCGCCTGACCGAAGCCTCGGAGTAAACAACCGTTCTTGAGATCAAGAGATTATTAAGAATAACCCCACTTCGCAAAAATAAAGCCAATAAATCTGCAAGGAGCAGGCTCTGTTCCTTGCAGATTTATTGGCTTGCCATCACCCTCAGCAGCATCCCTAAGTATCACCCTTACTCCTGCAAATTTTTTTATTTTTATTTTTAAACTAGCAAAATACTAATACTCCGGTCTTTCTGCCCTAAAAGCCTGCCAAAAAACCGCTTACGAGACACTTTCCCAGCTATTAAGACGGCTGTTCCCATATTGACTTTTCAACATATAGTAATTAAAATAAACAACGCACACTAAATATAGTATAGATACAATTTTTCAGTATTTAAAGCTTATCCATTCAGTTTTCATACTATTTTCAATAGTTTTTAATATTTACAGGGGGACAGACACCATGCTAGTCGCGTATGATTCAAAAACAGGAAATGTCAGACGCTTCATCAGCAAACTTAAGTTGCCGGCTGTGCAGATTGAGGAGCATATGACGATTGACGAGCCCTATGTGCTTATTACATATACCACCGGCTTTGGACAGATTCCAGAAAAGGTGTCTACTTTCTTGAAGAACAATAATGCCAATCTGAAAGGCATAGCCGCCAGCGGCAATAAGAACTGGGGCGAGCTGTTCGCGCACAGCGCGGACTTGATTGCAGATCGGTATAACGTGCCCGTTATCGGTAAATTTGAGTTATCGGGTACATTTGGCGATGTAGAACGGATTAAACAGGAGGTGAGCCGGGTTGCGGCATATTGAATTAAACAACATGTTGATGAAGAGAGACGAAAGTGGCTTCTTTCAGTTAGACAAAGATCTTGAGGCAGTAGCCGAATTTATGCGGGATGTAGAGCGCCGGAGTCTGGTTTTTGCGAATACAAAAGCCAAGGTTGATTATATGATTGAACAGGATTTCTACGAGAATTTTTACGAACAGTACAGCACGGCGGAGATTGAAGAAGTCTACCAGATTACCCACGCCTACAACTTCAGTTTTCCATCTTATATGGCAGCTTCGAAGTTCTACACGGATTACGCTGTAAAAACCAATGACCGCAAACAATATCTGGAGCATTACCCGGACCGTGTGGCGGCAGTCGCCCTTCACCTGGGACGCGGCAACGCCGATACTGCCGGGGTACTTGCCCGTTCGATGATGGAACAGCGCCTACAACCTGCGACCCCAACCTTCTTAAATGCCGGTAAGAGCCGGCGTGGTGAGCTCGTCTCCTGCTTCCTAATCGAAATGGACGACTCGCTCAATTCCATCAACTATGTGCTGAATACCTGCATGCAGTTGTCGAAGATCGGTGGCGGTGTGGCCGTCAACCTATCCAAGCTACGCTCCCGTGGTGAAACTATCAAGGGTGTTGAGGATGCTGCGAAGGGAATTATACCTGTACTCAAGCTGATGGAAGACGGCTTCTCCTATGCAGATCAGATGGGTCAGCGTAAAGGATCAGGAGCAGCCTATTACAACATTTTTGGCTGGGACGTTCTGGAATTCCTCGACAGCAAGAAGATCAACGCCGACGAAAAAACAAGACTCAAAACCCTGTCCATCGGCCTGATTATTCCAAACCGCTTTTATAAGCTGGCGAAGGACAATGAAGCGCTGCATGTATTTGCTCCTTACAGTGTGTACAAAGCCTACGGAACGCATCTCGACGATATGGATCTGGATGACATGTATGATAAGCTGCTGGCCGATCCACGTGTCAAAAAGAAGAAAGCTATGAGCGCACGGGATATGCTGACCAAAATTGCCATGATCCAGCTGGAATCTGGCTATCCATATATCATGAACAAGAGCAATGCCAATGCGGCCCATGCCCTGAAAAACGTCGGACAGATCAAAATGTCCAACCTTTGTACTGAAATCTTCCAGCTGCAGGAGACCTCAGAGATTGCCGACTACGGACAGGAGAGTACAATCCGCCGCGATGTAAGCTGCAATCTGGCTTCCTTGAACATTGTTAACGTGATGGAACATGGCAAAATCCGTGAATCCGTACATGAGGGCATGATCGCCCTGACCGCTGTTAGCGATATGACCAGTATTTCCAATGCCCCAGGCGTAGCCAAAGCAAACAAGGAAATGCACTCTGTCGGTCTTGGCGTCATGAATCTGCACGGCTATCTGGCTAAGAACAACATTGCTTATGAAAGCGAGCAGGCCCGCGATTTTGCCCGGACCTTCTTTATGACCATGAATTTCCACTCGCTGGAGAAAAGCATGGAAATCGCTGCCGCGACGGGCCGATCTTTCCATGGATTTGAGGCTTCTGATTATGCTACGGGAGCTTATTTTGAGCGTTACCTGACTACCGATTACCGTCCGGTTACCCCAAGGGTACAAGAGTTATTCGGAGATATTTATATCCCATCCCCAGCTGACTGGGAACAATTGCGGGATGCGGTAAAAGCAAATGGCCTATACCATGCTTACCGTTTGGCGATTGCGCCAACGGCCAGCATTTCCTATATCCAAAACGCCACTTCAAGCGTTATGCCGATTGTTGAGCAGATTGAGACTCGGACTTATGCTAATTCAACTACTTATTATCCGATGCCGTACCTGCGGCCGGACAATGTGTTTTTCTATAAATCGGCTTACCAGATGGACCAGTTCAAGGTAATCGATCTGATCGCGGAAATTCAGCCCCATATCGACCAAGGTATCTCGACCGTTCTGCATGTTAACAGTGATGTTTCCACCAGAGAACTGGCCCGCTCCTACCTGTATGCGGCGCATAAAGGCTTGAAGTCGCTGTATTACACCCGGACCAAAAAGCTGTCTGTCGAGGAATGCCTCACCTGCTCGATCTAAAAGGAAGGCTATAGCCGCAGAAAAGGAGATTGCAATATTATGACCGCTATCCAAGCCGTTAACTGGAACCGTCCCGACGACGATTTCTCATTGATGTTCTGGAATCAGAACATTATGCAATTCTGGACGGACGATGAAATTCCATTATCCGATGATAAAATGTCCTGGCTCACGCTCAGTGAGCAAGAAAAGGACTCCTATATGAAGGTGCTGGGCGGTCTGACACTGCTGGATACGATTCAAGGCGGAGTCGGTATGCCGCAGATTATGGAGCATGTCGAAGGCCTTCAACGTAAAGCCGTACTGGGCTTCATGGGTATGATGGAACAAATTCATGCCAAATCGTACAGCAGTATTTTCACCACTTTGTCCTCTACAGAGGAGATCGACAGTGTATTCCGCTGGGTAGAAGAGAACCCCTTCCTCCAGTTCAAAGCGGAGACCATATCACAATATTACAAAAATATAGACTCACCTAAAGACCTGTACCTCGCCATGGCAGCCTCCGTGCTGCTCGAGAGCTACTTGTTCTACAGTGGTTTCTTCTATCCCCTATATCTGGCTGGGCAGGGCAAAATGACTTGCAGCGGTGAGATCATCGACCTTATTCTACGGGATGAGAGCATCCATGGGGTATATGTCGGCGTGCTGGCACAAGAGATCTTTGACGGGCTCCCAGAAGACGAGCAACGCGAACTTCACCATACGCTGGTAGAATTGCTTCGACTGCTGCATGAGAATGAAGAGCGTTATACCGAGCAGATCTATGCCCCTATCGGATTGGTGGACGAGGTTAAGACTTTCCTAAGATACAATGCCAATAAAGCGATGATGAATCTGGGCCATGATCCGCTATTTGACGAGGAAGAGATCAACCCGATTGTTCAGAACGGGATCAGCACCCACACCAAGCAACATGACTTCTTCTCGAAGAAAGGCAACGGATATGTCCGGGCGCTTAATGTGGAGCCACTGAAGGATGAAGATTTTCAATTTTAAATATAGATAAAACAAAAAGTGCGGAGAAAGCTCTCCGCACTTTTTGTTTTATCTATTTATTAGATTATTGCAATTTTTTCAGTACTGTTCTAGCTTCTTCATAGGTATCGTAAGCATCAGCAAAATCTCTTCCAAAAATACGTTTCAATTGCATTTTCCAAATTGGGTTTTTAGTTACATAAGCCCATCCTGCTTGACCAGCTGCTTTCGCCATCTCACCTGTTGGAGCCAACATTGCTGCAACTTCAGGAGAAAGTACACTTGCAGATTCAGTTACATCAGTTGTACCCGTAAATTTAGGACTAACAAGCTTCATGATATTCTCAAAATCTTTCAAGTATCCTGGAACATCCTCAGCAGAAAAATCGATAGATACTACATCGATGTGGTTTTCACTTTTGTTGTATTTAATTGTGTATGACATAATTGTATTCCTCCAAGTTTTAATAGTTATTTTTTAATAATAGAAAGTAATGTATGTAACTCCAACAGACAAAAAAATTTCTGCCCAGGCTTTTCAGTAACTTCTACTTTTGGCAACTGGGTTTGGAACAAACTGCCTTGTTTAAATGATGCCATATCGTTACAATCAATAGTAAATGACATCTATTTCCTGTATCGTTTTATTGCAACATCCTTTCTAATATATTTTAACTCATACCTATTACCTATATTATTATCGACAAATTTCTTTTTTTATTTATATTAAAATACAAATTTCTACAAATTCCAACATATCCATGGTTATATTTGCCTTAATTTCATTCACACTTGTGTAATTCCGTTATCATTTAGAAACAACTAAAAAAGGCTCTGCGTGCGCCTTCCAACTCCAGTCCATTCATCCTACAGGATTTTCGAACAGGAATACGCCGCAAAGCCTTCGATACTAGATGCTTATATAGGTAAATTAATCCGACTAATTACTTAGTTGCGGAGTAGCCCCCGTCAATCACATGTGCTGTACCTGTAATAAATGAAGCCTCATCACTTAGAAGGAAACATGCAAAAGCAGCTACTTCCTCAGGCGTACCATATCTGCCCAAAGCCGTTCCAGAAGCGATAAGAGATTGAAGCATCTCTACATCATCAGACAACAGCTTTTCGTATCTGTTCATGGTTGGTGTAGGGATAGGACCAGGGCAAATAGCATTTACTCTGATATTACGGTGACCCACTTCTTTAGCAACCGATTTAGTCATGCCCACAATGGCGTGTTTACTTGCTGAATAAGCTGCATCATTTGCCATCCCAATAAAAATACCATGCAAGGAGGAACAGTTTAGAACGGAAGCACCGGATTTCATATGTGGTAATGCATAATGCAACATGTAGAATTGGCCATTAAGATTTGTCTGAATCACCTTTTGAAACAATATCGGATCATATTCTGTAACATCCGCATTATCTCCTGTAATTGCTGAGTTATTATAAAGGCAATCAATCTTTCCATAAGCTGCTAAGGTTTGATCTACGATATTTTTGCAGTCTGCTTCAACTGAAACGTCTGACCGCACAAACAGTGCTTCTCCACCTAAAGCTTTGATTTCTTCGACTGTGTTAGCGCCAGCATCTGATCGATTGGCAACTACTACAGTACCACCCTCTCTTGCTACTCTCAATGCTGTAGCTTTTCCGATTCCGGTACCAGCACCCGTAATAATAACTACTTTGTTTTCAAATCTGTTGCTACTCATTATGCGCACCACTTTCTTATGTCTTTTTCAGGAAGAGGATTTGAACCTCATAGACCCTAATGTCACCTGATACAGTGTAGATTGGAACATTTTTGCAGAAAAATCGACAAAATTATCCTCTATATGACAACTTTATTGTATTTAATTGTATATAGCAATCAATATTTTAAACTACTTTTCCAACAAATGAGAATTTGGTTTTGATCGTCATAAAAAATACACCCCTTAGAATTTCATCAGATAAACCAGAAGTTTTATCCAATGTTATTCTAAGAGGTGTAATAAACCTCTACCTAACTCCACGAACTGGGACGTCGATTCGAACTTGACCTCCACCCGTCAGGGGAGAATTGCTAATATGCAGACTGCCCTGATGCTGCCTGACAATGGTGTCAGCAATATAAAGTCCCAATCCATAGTGACTTTTGGAGGTACGGCTACTGTCCCCTCGATAAAACTGCTTAACTGCAGATTGGAGTCCTTCACTCGTAAATCCTGATCCACTGTCTGCTACCGTTATACTCCACCAATCTTGTTTTGCCTCAACCTGCAAATAAATCACACTCTCATACGGGGAATACTCTACCGCATTAGCGAGTACATTCATCACAGCCCGATGAAGTAGTTCATTGTCTATCAACACCTCAGGGGGCAGATTATTGTCCTGGTGGAATTCTATCTGAAGATGCTTAGGGACAACCAACGCATCTAACTGCGTACGAATTTGCTGGATAAAAGCTTCCGTTCTAACCCATTTAGAGCGGGGAGAAATTTGTTTCCTCGTATTAGAAATCTCAATAAGTGTTGCCATGTATTGTTCGATTTGATCCGCATTTTTGGAAATATACCCTATATATTCTTGCTGATTCTCCGCTAAATCTGAGTCTATCAGCAAATCTGCATTTCCTTGAATAATCGTAAGAGGAGTCTTAATGTCGTGGGCAAGCGCAGAAATCTGCTCTTTTTTCATTTGTTCCAAATTCCATTGCTGTTCTAGCGACTTTTTCAATTCCTCTCTCAGCTGTTCCAGGGATGATAGCACCTCATCAATTTCACTGACCCCAGAATACACGACAGTAAAATCCAAATTCTTAGCTTCAATGTGATGTGCAGCTTCTTGCAAGGAAGCCATTTTTTGACTCAGTCTTCGAGCGAAAAATCCAGAAATCAGAATAACTTCCAGTAACATCAGAACTACAAAAAACAGCAATAACGTTAATTGCGGATTAGGCAGCGTGTTATGCAGAAAATTCGAGGTGAACTGCGGTACGATTGCATATTGCAGTACGATAACCTCATGCTCCCGCTCAATCACATCGGTGCAGTTTGTACCCATGAGATTACAACTGCTTTGATTCTTCTGCAATATATCTAGAGCGCGTTCTTTAGGAATATTTCCTGAAATATAGTTCTTTTGCTGATCCAATACCGCATGTTCCGCTCCCCAAGGGATCATTTCTTGCGTAATTTCTGGCGCACGCTGCAAAACATCCCAAGACTTTGCAATGGATTGCTCAGTATGGTTTGCTGGAACAATCATTCCATACTGCATTAAGAGAGTAAATACCCCTAAACACAGAAATGCCAATAATAGAGTACACGCACCTAATGATAATAAATATTGAATGAAGACTGTACGGAGCCGTATTCGTTTCACACCCATTTGTAACCTATCCCCCAAACGGTTTCAATCGGTGAAACCTCCCTCGCACTCAGCTTACTGCGGATATTTTTTACATGTTCTGTAATAGTTGAGCTATCGCTTTCTCTGTCATAGCCATAAACCGATTCATAAATTTGTTCTTTGGAAAAAACCTGACCTTTATTTCTAGCAAGAAATTCACATATCTGATATTCACTTTTAGTGAGATTTATTTTCTCTTTATCAATAGAAATCTCCTTTGCCGAGAGATTGAATTTCACTCCAGATGCGCTTAAAATATGATTTTTCCCTCGATTCTCACGCCGCAAATGAGCGTTAACCCGAGCCTTCAACTCACCTGCGCGAAAAGGCTTCACGATATAGTCATCTGCCCCTACACTAAGTCCAAACATAATATCTGTCTCCATTGATTTAGCTGTTAGAAACAGAATCGGACAGTCTACGATATCCCTGATTTGAGTACAGAGCTCAAAACCATCGATATCTGGCATCATCACGTCCAACAGGATTAAATCAAATGTCGAGTACTCGTTCAAAGGCATATGTCGTGCACTTGTTTTTACCGTAACCCTATGGTGATCTTTGCTAAGAATATTATTTACTAGCGCCAAAATATCAGGTTCATCATCTATTATTAAAATATTAGCCAGTGACCTCACTCCTATTTATTCATATGATTTCCTACCCTGAAAGTAATGAAACCATGTCAAGCCTAACATTGCCATTATCATTGTACTAATAAGTATAGCAGGTACGGAATGAAGAAGTTGCAGCTTCAATACTTCCGTTTCAATGAACCCGTTGGGTTGTGCATAAAACAAGGGAAGTTGAATCATCCGCATCGACCAGGCCCACGGTATGTATAACCACACTTTATCTCCTACAATGGTTCCACCTACGATGGCTGCAATTAGCGTACCTGCACTACCCACCGTTAGAGAAAGTCCCAAACCTCCAGCATAACTTAAGATGAGATGAAAGATCATTAAGATTAGAGCAGTGCCTACTACCCAACAAGCTCCTTGCCAGAATATTAGATATTGTATCTGCTCTATATGCAAAATTTGTTTCATGCCCAGTATTAGAATTGATGTTGAACCGAATACGATCCATATCATCGCCAAGATTATGAACCCGAGTTTTCTTATATAACACTTCGGACGTGAAAGAGCACTTAATAGATTATAGAATCCCCCTGCCCCCTCCTCTAAACCACTCATTAAAGCAGAGAATAATCCTATCCCAACAGGCAACCCAAAGGCTATTAATGAAAAATAACCATCATAGATGTGAAACTGATCCGCACGCTGTGAAAAATACCAAAGTACCATCATCGGATATAGAACAGGAACAAGGAATATCAACCAACGAATTGCAGTGTGCTTAGTCATCAACCATTCAGCTTGTAATAGCCGGAGTATCACCACCTCTATCGCACCTCTCTTCTACTAAACCAGCAGCTAGTTAAGGTGAGGGTTACCAAAAAGAATACAAGCGACACCACAATTCCAGGTAAAATAACCGAAGAGTCTCTTAAAGCATCCTGTGCTGAAAGAGCCACACCATTTGGACGTACACCAACAATGGGACACATTAACCTTAAAGCCCAACTCCACGGAACATAAATCCATGAAGGTTGATCCGCTGCTAGTACACTCACAATCATCCCAAACAGACCTGCAAGAATAGATACTACAGACCCAAATTGTTCAGCTAAGAATAGATAGATTGGAATCATCCCCAAAGAGGTCAACCAAACAACCATAGCGGCTGTTGTAATTTCAGATAAGGGTGCTGCACCCAAAGGAAACAAAAGACCAGATAGGTACATTACTGCAATAAGGAGCAGCGAAGACAACAGCAAATAATATGACACCACAATAATTTTACTGAGCCAAAGTTTAACGATGCTAATTCCGTGACTGCTTAAGCTGCGGTATCCTCCAGCCTTACGATCCTTGTTATTCGATAGTGTAGACAACAAAGCAGATCCTATGGTCATGAATAACAGCGGCCACCAATTAAAGACCATTTCCATAAAATAGTGGTCTTCAGTTTGCAGGTTCTGTTGTGTGAAAAATGAAAATAGAAGAAAAAACAGTGGCACCACGACAATCAGTTTTCGCGAAAATGTTCGTTTGAATTTAATATTTTCGGATAAAAGATAGTGGATCATCTGGTTACCTCCTGTCTGTTCCGACTCACGACTTCCATGAACAATTTCTCCAAATCATCACCAGGAAATATTGCATTCTGATACCCTAGAACACCATTACTAATGATTCCAATATGATCGGCAATTTGCTCCACCTCATGAAGAATATGACTCGATAAAATAACTGTAATCCCTTGTGCAGGAAATGAGCGTATAAGCTTACGTAATTCCTGAATTCCAATCGGGTCAAGCCCATTTGTCGGTTCATCCAGAATCAAGAGTCTAGGTTGATTTAACAAGGCGATCGCAATCCCGAGACGTTGCTTCATGCCCATAGAGAATTGTCCCGCTCTTTTTTTGCCTGTTGTTGTTAAATCAACAATTTCAAGAACTTCCCGAATCCGAGAATCCGGTAAGTTTAATATTGTCGTGTGTACCCTCAAATTTTGGACAGCAGTCAGATTCCCATAAAGTGGCGGGGACTCAATCAGCGCTCCAATGTGTAGTAAATCCTTACGTGTCCATGGATGACCGTCAAATAAAATTTGTCCTGACGTCGCTCGAAGTATTCCTGTTATCATTTTTAGAGTCGTCGATTTACCTGCGCCGTTTGGGCCTAACAGTCCATAAATCGAATTAGTTTTTACGGTTATGCTGATATCGTTAACCGCACGCTGCCCCCTGAAATTCTTGCATAAATTATTAGTTTGTAAAATATACTCTCCCATCCTTTATCATCCTCTCATTTGCTATACGTTGATCATATATAGCAAATCTAAGGACTTTATAAGGTTTTACTGAGCTCAAATTATACGGGATTATAACGAGCATAAAAAAGCTCGGTTCAAATTTAACGTTGAACCGAGCCTGGAATATTTATCATCTAATACATGAACTTCAAATATTGCAAAAAAATCATGCTCTGCGAATTGTAAATTCAAAATCCATATCTAAGGATGGATTGATTTGATATTCATCAAGAACTGGAGCTCCCCAGCTGTCATCCCCGCCTACGCCCATTTGACGTCCAGCAATGGTAACAACGGTATAGTGAACGTTCGGCAGCTCATAATGATGTGTCGCATTCTCCAGCTCCATTGCCGAGTAAGGCGAGATATTGGCTTCAACAGGGGCTGCAGCTGGTGCAGATATTATAATGCCTTGGCCATAATCATTCATTATGGATACTTCGCGCACACCTGTGCGGTTACCCGATTCCTGCGGCACCAAATAGGACGACACATTATCCATCGCATGATTCTGGAAGCGACACAATCTCGCCCCACACGCACGGTCGATATAATTTTCTTCCGGCCCATTTGCATACCAATTCAGCTGATGATAATCCGCTGGCACCTTAAAGCTTAAAGCGAAGAGCGGAAGCTTTGGTAAACCCGCTGCTCCATGGTAGCTTGATTTCACCTGTATGCTTCCATCGGAGAACACTGTGTAAGTTACACTTACCCGTACTCCCTCTGATACCCTAAGCTTGTACACGTAAGTCACCGTCGCACGGTCCTTCTCCTCCACGAGCTCGAAGCTTAACGTTCTACGGGTCAAGCTTGCTGCATACCAAGGGGAAGAGTCAAAATGCATTCCTGCCCCCTTGTCATTGTCTGTCATTGCTCTCCAGAAGAGCGGTGCCGGCGGTGAAGAGATCATTTCCTGCCCTGAATATTTAACAGAAATTAATGTACCCGCCTGCTTTGAGAACATTACGGAGAAGTCACGACCATGTACGCCAATATTCACATCTCCTTCAACCACGCGAAAATCATTCACGACAGATGTTATCTTAGCATCTGTTAAAGACTCCTCGGCTGACGTATTTGCCACTTGAAAAACATGCTGGCCAAAAGCGATTTCATAACCGCTATTCGCCCATAAAGAATCTTCCTTCAGGACAAGTGAAACATCCAAGCTATACTCGCCAGGCTGATTCTTAATATCGGGTAGATCAACTTCTACATATTTTTCCTCGCCCGGATTAACCTGAGCGAAGACAGTTCCACGCTGGATGACCCTACCCTCATAGTTCAGAGCGTATTGTAATTCATAAGCATCCAAGCCCACAAATAAGTTTTCATTTCTGATTGTAAAACCCTGACTGTCCGGGAGCAGCTTGACGTTCTGATACAGAAATTTCACTTCCTGCATTTTTGGCGACCATCTCCGATCCGCATACACAATTCCGTTACCGGAGAAGTTGTAGTCGGTTGAACGGTCATCGAAGTCTCCTCCATAAGCCATGAAGGGCTTACCGTATCGATCATTTTTCACAATCACCTGATCCATATAATCCCAGATGAATCCACCCTGATACATTGGATACTTCTGCTCTAGCTCTGTGTATTTATGCAACCCCCCGACGGAATTGCCCATCGCATGCATGTATTCACAACTAATATATGGTTTTAACGGATCTTCTGTTAAATACCTTTCGATATCTGCTGCTTTCGCATACATCCGGCTCTCCATATCGCTCGAATCATCATATTCACGGTTATGGAACACCCCTTCATAATGAACCAAACGAGTAGGATCCTTCTCTCGAAAATAATTGGCTACGTTCAGAATTACTTCTCCTGCAAAAGATTCGTTCCCACAGGACCAAATTAGAATGGAGGGATGATTTTTGTCTCTCTCCACCATGGAAATCGCACGATCCATCACGATATCCTGCCATTCAGGCTTATTGCCGGGGATGTTCCAAGACGGCTCAACTGCCCCCATTTTCTGCCATGATCCATGCGACTCTAAATTCATCTCGTCAATGACATAGACTCCGTATTCATCACACAACTCATACCACAGTGTCATATTCGGATAGTGCGAGGTCCGCACAGCGTTGATGTTCGCCTGCTTTAAGGTTTTTATGTCCCACAGCATATCTTCTTTTGTAATACTGCGTCCAAAGCGCGGATTAAACTCATGCCGGTTAACGCCTTTAAATACAATACGCTTGCCGTTTAAGTGCATAATTTTATCTATCATTTCGAATTTCCGAAAACCAATTTTTTGCGGCACAACTTCTACAAGATCCCCGGATGCGTTGTAAACAGAGACGTAAAGGGTATACAGATTAGGAGCTTCTGCGCTCCACAGCTGCACCTTTGTTGCCGCAAGCGTAAGCGAAAGGGAATCTCCTGAAACTTCACTTTCACCACTAGCCACAAGATTTCCTGCTCTATCCTTAAGCTCAAGGAGCACTTTTGAGGCAGGTTTACCCAGCAACTGCAATTCAGCCGTCAGCGTTCCTTGCTCAAACTTTTCATCCAAATCGGTTTGAACGTGGAGATCCCGCACATGAACATCCGGCACGGTGTATAGATACACCTCACGAAAGATTCCCGAAAAACGCCAGAAGTCCTGATCTTCCAACCAACTCCCCGTGCTGCGCTGATAGACTTCAACCGCCAGCTTATTTTCGCCTTCCGTCAAGTACGATGTTAAATCAAATTCACTCGGTGTAAAGCTATCTTCGCTATAGCCAACAAACTCCCCGTTTAGCCATATATAAAAAGCCGATTCAACTCCTTGAAAAGATATATACACCGGACGTTGCTCCCAGCCCGCAGGAACTTCAAAATATTTGACATAGCTGCCTACAGGATTGTGGTCCTCAGAGATCATCGGAGGTCTAAGATGCTCATGACCGTCCCATGGATACATCGTATTCACGTACTGTGGCTGCCCATAACCCTGAAGTTGGATATGACCGGGAACTTTAATATCCTTCCAGCCTCTGCAAGACACGTTCTCCTTATAAAAATGAACCTGTCGTTCCATGGCATTTTGGGCATAACTAAATTTCCAGCTGCCGTTCAGGCTATGGCGCCAGGGCATTTCTCCAAGCGCTTCGGCTTCATTTTTCGTTTGGTAATATCTATGGTCAGAATGCGCGTGCACCCTGCCTATTGCATAAATGGAAGGGTTTGATAACCATTCCAGACTTGGAGTGAGGTTTCGTTCAACCTGCTGCTTCATCTATATTTCCTCCTCTATTCATAACATGATCGCTAACTTATTTAACCGAACCCGTCATCCCAGCTACAAATTGCTTTTGCATCATGAAAAACACTAGTGCTGTCGGCAAGGTCGTAATGACAATCGCAGACATGATCAGACCATAGTCAGGGGCATAACCTGAGCCTAGATTCGAGATAAGAAGGGGCACAGTCATATTTTCTGGTGATTGCAATACGATCAAAGGCCACAGATAATTGTTCCAGCTGTTTAAAAATGTGATAATCGCAGCGGCGGCGTAAGTTGATTTCATCGTTGGCATATAAATGCGGAAGAACAAACCAAATTCCGAAAGACCATCGATGCGCCCAGCCTCCATCATATCCTTAGGAAACATTTTTGTACTTTGACGAAAGAAGAAAATTAGGAATGCTGTTGTAAATGTCGGAAGAATGACTGCCGATGCTGTATCGATACCGAGAAACGGCACTACACTAGATACTTTGGCGAACATTTGAAATAGAGGTACCATAATCGCCGCAAATGGAATCATCATTGAAGCCAGCAAAATATTGAATACGATATCTTTACTCCGGCTGCGGTACATTTCAAAACCATATCCAGCCGCCGATGCTACTAGCAGTGAAAGCACAGTAGTCACCACAGAGATTTTTGCAGAGTTCCAGAGAGCCTGCCACATATCCACTGAACTAAATAGATTGTTTATATTTTCCACTAGATGTGTACCCGGCAACAATGTCCCTTTGGTTACATCAACCGACTGGTTCGTGGCGCTTATAACCATCCAGATAAATGGAAAGATAGAGATCAGCGCAGCGATGATTAGAAACACGTAAGTAAACATGCGTTTGGTTTTCATTATCTCTTATCCCCTCCTAGTTTGTTCTGAATAAGCGTCAGAATGAGCACCATTACAACAATCGAATAGGAGACGGTTGCAGCGTATCCAAAGTTAGGTGTGTATTCAAAGGAAAGGTTATAAATATATTGGGAAATCGACATGGTTGCATTGCCGGGTCCACCTTTCGTGATGTTAACCACCTCGTCAAACAACTGAAGTGTTCCAATGGTCGATGTTATCGTCGTGAACAAGATAATCGGCTTCAATAGGGGAATTGTAATTTTGAAAAATTGTGTAAATGCACTCGCTCCATCTATATGAGCAGCCTCATATATTGATTTGTCGACATTTTGCAGTGAGGACAAATAGAAAATCATATTATAGCCAGTAAAGCGCCAAGTGATAGCGATAATGATAGTAACTTTGGCCCAGAAGGGATCGGTAATCCATTGAATCGGTTCGCTGATTAGATGCAGATTCACCAGAAATTTATTGACGATACCTTCGGCTCCAAACATGTACTTGAAAACAACGGAGTACGCTACAAGTGAAGTTACCGTTGGCAGAAATATGGCCGTTCTGAAAAATCCTTTGAATTTCAATCTTTCATCATTCAGCAGCACAGCGATAAAAAGTGCCAGTACCAGCATAACTGGGACCTGAATAATCAAGTAAATAAAGGTGTTTTTGACGGCTGTAAGAAAAGTGATGTCGCTAAACAGTCGAATATAGTTATCAAGGCCGGTAAACTGAAGATTGTTGCCTCTGCCTGTCTTGAAGGATAGAATTAAGGCTTGAATCATTGGATAAAAATAGAAAATACTGATCATAATGACCGGCACAAGAACGAATAACCAGCCTGTCAGATGGATTTGCCGTTGACCTTTAGTGCTCTTATGTCTTTGAGGGCTTAGCCCTGGCTTTACAGTTTCCACTCCACTCCACACCCTTCTGTCTGATAAATTAGAGATGAAAGCCCCTGCTACCCATCCTTCTGTAGAAATCCAATTTACAGGAGAAGAAGAAGCAAGGGCCTAGATTGTACAGCCTAAGTGTGATTAGCGAACTTGGGTATCTGCTTGCTTCTGGGCATCTTTCAGAACAGTATCTACATCTTTTCCACCAAGATAAGATTGCACTGCTACAACCATAATGTCCTCTATTGCGTAAGTGTTCATGCCATAGTTGACGTTAGGAATTTGTTCGGTCCAAGCCGCAAAATCGGATACGACCTTTTGACCTTTGAAAAATTCATCCGCAGCTGAATAAGCTTCTCCGCTTGCCGCAGCTTTTAAAGTGCCGATAACACCAACTTTTGTATTTAACGTCTGATACAATTCCGCATCAGAAGCAAATGTTTTTGCAAGGAACTCCGCAGCAGCTTCTTTACCATCTACATTCATTACATACCAGGAGCTGCCCCCAAGGTTGGATGCATGGACGGAGCCTGCTGTGGCTGCCAGCTTAGGAAGTGGAGCTACTGCCCACTTACCGGATTGGGAAGCTTCGGCTTTAATTGAAGGTGTAATCCAGTTACCCGTTGGCACAGTAGCTACTTCACCACTATTGAATGCGCCTACAAATTGACTCCAGTCTGAGTTAACTTTCACGATGCCGGAATCCATCATTTCTTTGTACAATACAAGCGCCTCTTTCAAAGCAGCGTTGTCTGCAATGGTCGGAGTTTGACCGTCTTCACCCGTATACCATGCACCCGCCGATTGAATCATGACCCGGATAAGTCCAAGATCATTGGGATCCAGTGTGATCATGCTTTTGCCGGTTTTTTCTTTTACAGCTTTACCGATCTCGATATATTGCTTCCAGTCGATATCCTGTAGTGCATCCAGGCTATAGCCTGCTTGCTCAAGATAGTCTGTACGTACATACATTCCAGTTACACCAGAATCAAACGGAACACCATATTGCTTGCCGTCAACACTGGTCGGGCCAATTTTGTAATCCGCAAAATCAGCAGCTTTTACAACATCCGTCAATTCATAAAAGGAATCCGGATACGCTTGCAAAAAGCTTTGCGCACGGTAATCCTCAATCAATACAATGTTAGGAAGACCCTTCGTAGATCCAGAGTTCAGTCCTGTGTTCAGCTTTTGCACGATATCAGCCTGCGCGTTCTCAACGACGTTTACCGTTACGTCTGGATTGACTTTCGCATAAGCTTCTTTAGCAACATTCATGGCTGCAATGTTAAACGCTGGGTCCCAAGCCCAAACTGTGATCTCTTGTGGCTTGCTGCTACCTTCGCTTCCGGAGTTGCTCGTTTCGTTTTTCGTTCCACCTGAGGAACATGCCGAAAGTAGAACCACACTAGCCAGCATTACGGATAATAATTTTTTCACTTCGTAACCCCCTTGATAATCTGTAAAATAATAAAGATGGAAGCGTTTTCTCTGCTACGCTTCCATCTTATCATTTTGTATTCGCTTTCTTTGGCAGTATCTTTGTTAGCTTTGGTGTTATTATTGGATTCTATTTTTACTCTAAGATCGACTCTGGTACTATTTTTAGGTTTTTGTAAAAATTTTAGCTTTTTAACAATGGAAGCGTAATTATGATCTTCGTACCTTCATTTCGTTTGCTTGTAATGTTAATACCATAGCGCTCTCCGTACAACAATTTGATTCTGTCATCAACATTCCGTATACCGATCCCGGAGAATAATTGTCGTTTGTGCTTCGAGGCTGGCAGCTGTTCTTCTTTCATCAAATTCGGATCAAGGTCCATCCCATCACCATTATCTACAACTTCGCATACAAGCTGATCTTCCTGAACGGCGATCATGATCAGAATTCTTCCCTCATCTTTAAGATTGAATGCATGAAAGAACGCGTTTTCAATAAAAGGCTGCAGAATTAGCTTTGGCATATGATAATCCAAGCTTTCAGGCTCCACAAAATAATTCACGCGGATCTTCTCGCCATACCTTACATGATTGATATATACATAATGCTTCAGCGATTCTAATTCCTGACTAACAGGTATAGTGGATTGAACATCACTGACAGTATTTTGCAGGAGTGAGATTAGCGAATTTATCGTGCCAGCTGCTTTTTCCTTGTTGCCCTGTTGCACCAGAAATTTGATAGAAGCCAGTGTATTGTATAAAAAATGGGGATTGATCTGCATTTGAAGGGCGGCCAGCTCCGCATTACGCTGCTGCTTCTGGGTCTCCATCAACCGATCAACATAATCATGTAGGGAATCAAGCATAAAATTAAAGGCATTTCCTAGCTCCTTAACTTCATAACTACTAGTGGCGACATCCACATGATTATCAAATCCCCCCTTAGGAATACTCGACATCTGTTCAACGAGTACACGCAGGGACTTCGTCATTTTCCTGGTAATTAAAAATACAATAATAAGCGAAATGGCTACGATAGCCATGATCGTCAACGACACTGCTTTAGCATTTACCATCTGACCCGTTACAGCTTTCTTATCGATCAGATTCACCAAATAAACATCAAATTCAGGCAAGTATTCCGAGAATACTACCCGTTCATTCCCCATCACATAGACAGATTCTCCATTGTCTCCTGTGCTCTGTTCATCAACTACTTCTTGAAGCAGCTGTTGATCGGTCAGCCCAATCAGCTCTGTCCTGTTGCTGGATACAATTTGCCCTTTTGCATTCAGCAAAACAACATCATTACCTTCACTCGTAAAATTGGCATAGAAGGCCTTAAAATCGCTATCACGAATTGCAATGTACATAGTGCCATAGATACGGCCGGTCGAATGATCAAATAGAGCTTTAGAAGCCACTAACAGGATCTCTTTCTTTTTGGTTTGACCATCCTCTTTTTGATAAAGTTGGTACAGAATTTGCTGTGGATGGGCCACTGTCGCTTTCGTAATCGGGTGGTTCTTCAGTTCATCAGCAGTAGCAGACCAATACCAAGGATCGGTTGAATAACTTCTGCCATTCGCACCTACAATCATAATACCCACATCAAAGGCACTCAGGTTGGAGCGGACTGCACGCATGCTTTCTGTCATCTGGTAGGTTTTGATAGCAAGCGTCAATGAATCCGTCTCTCCCCCGGACAAATAGCTGCGGATGGCACCATTCTGAGCTGTCATTGTAGCACCCGTAGCTACAACGTTGTTGTAGGACTCCAAGTTTGTCTTCATCTGGTTCAGTAGTTTGCCATTCGTTATGCTGAAGGTCTTTAAGAATAAATTTTCTGACATACGGATGGTAATAGACAAAGTCAGAAGGGATACGGCAACAATGCTTATGAGGGTCACAAGAAAAAGCTTGAGAAATAAGCCCTGTTTTCTAATCTTGTTGATGATTGTTCCAATCATGGTCGCTCTACGTCCCGTCTTCGGTACTGGCTCGGAGAAATGCCCGCCTGCTTCTTAAACACTTTAGTGAAATAACTCTGATCCGAATAGCCCACACTAGCGCTAATATCAGAAATTGTTTTTTCCGTTGTCACGAGTAACTCCATGGCTTTCTCCAAACGGACTTTGTTCAGATATTCATTAAATCCTTCACCATTCTGAGCTGTGAAATGGCTCGATAAATAAGAAGCGTTGAAATGAAACTGCCGCGCAACCCCAGTCAACGTGATGGGATCAGCGTAATGATCCTGAATGTATTCAAGCAAGCGGGTCATATTTGGATTGATCGTTAGGTTCGTCTCACCAATCGCACGTTCAGCTTCGCGAATAAAAGCTTCAGCAACAGCGATTGCATCTCCGGCATACATCGCTTCATCTATTTTTCGAAAGAAGTCGTATTTGGATTCCTCCAAGCCTCCGGTCTCGTACTTCATTTTTCCAAGTGTGGTCGCTACGTTAAATATAAAATTCCCCAATAACGATTTGAATTCGAAAATATCGGTCCGATAATCCATCGAACGGAGATGAACATATTCCAGAAATCCAGTGAATGCCTTCTGGTATTGCTTACGTTTCAGTTGTTCCATTAATTCGCCCATATCATATTCCTGATATGCACTCGGAAGGCTGGGCAAATGATCATTTTCAATTAAGCTTCGATCCGGCAAGTAGAAACTGTATCGTGTAAGCTTTAAATAATTGTCTCGATAAATCTCCCCCAGCTTATTAAAATCCGTAAAGCTTTGACTGATAACGAAATGTGTTTCTCTCGCCCAATGGTCCATCTCCGAGACTAGATATCGGAGCTCTATAACAAGCTCGTCCCACTGTTCCGGCTTTGCATTAAGCAAATATATAACCGAATCATTGACAAACTTCAGCCGAATAAACACTGTATCGCCCAAAGGGAGGTTACTAAGCCCTTTTTCTATTTTTTGTGTGAAAGTTAACCTATCCCCAGAATCTTTAATATGTTTCATATCCGCTCCGAAAAACGCGAATAGTGTGTGTGGAAACTTTGCATGAAGCAAAGCAGACTCAAGCCCAGACTCATATCCGGTCATAAGCTTCTCGATAACTAGCAAAACTTGCTTTTCCCCAGGATCCTTTCCTTGATCGGTCATCTCCATCCCTACCAATTTAGCAGTGGTTTTATTTAGGATGGTTAACAGATAATCAGCTTCCAACTTTGGCTTCAGAATGTAGTCCGCTACACCACTTTGAAATGTGGATCGGACATAATCATATTCACTGAAACTACTTAAGACGATTACTTCAATATGAGGGTATTTCTCCTTAACGATCTTGACCAGTTTCTCCCCGCCCATTATTGGCATAACAATATCTGTAATGATCACATGAGGATTAGCCTCATCCATCATATTTAGTGCTTCAAGACCGTTAGCAGCCTCACCAACAATTCGATACCCTTCATTTTCCCAATCCAAAAGATGTTTGATTCCTTGTCTTACAAGCATCTCATCATCAACAATCATAATTTTGAATATTGGTTTCATTTCTTCCCCCTTGCAGCCCTGAGAATGATTATGCCTTTTTCCTTGAATTGAAAATCTCTTTGTAACCGTTTTCTTTTTATTCGTTAGTATACAATACATCCAACAAGGAGCAAGCTCCTGTACAAGTAAAGCCGTAAGCTTACTTAAAAATTGTTCATTCCAAATAATATGCCCCACCGACAAATATGGTCAACCTCTCATTTTCATTCTATGAAATATTCTTAAGTTAAGGACAAGAACTTCTACATGATAAAACAAAAAAGCCGCGATAATTGCAGCTTCATTGTTAATGAAACAATAAGCCAAATAAATTATTTATTGGCTTATAGATAAAGATAATAAGAAACAGCGGACTGGGGATGTTCAATTTTAACAACGAGCAGAAGGTCGCGCCAAGACCCAAAATCCAAAAAATAAAATATACGCTAAGATCACGCACTCGGCGCTTTCGCATTAATTTAGGCAAATCAAGTGCCATACAACCTACAGCAATCACCAAGAATAACAGTACTAGCATTTGACTTCACTCCTTGATTTTTTCAAGAAAAGAATTATCTGTGAGACCCACGCGGTTAATAACTGCTGAGGCTTTGTAATGGATGGGCAATGATTTAAGGTAATCGTCACCCTTTTGTTGCTGCAGCTTTGCCCAAGCTTTAGGGCTGGCATGGTAGATCGATTGTCCGAATCCCATAATATCAACATTGAAACGATCATTTACATGCTCCACAGTTTTTTGCATCCGCTCTATAATCCGCTCCTCTGTTTCCTTTTCCAAACGTTTTATAGTGCTTTCCGATTCCAAATTTTCTACACTTTGCACTTCTTCAATATTGCAAAGCGTCTTAACACTAAGGTAAATATGCGGCTCCCCATTAATGATTTTCACTTTACGTTTAGTTGTAGCCTGGATCGCTTCGATTACAATGGGCTTTCCGTCTTCCCCTGCGATCGAGCCAGAATGTGCGGTTACCTTATCGTTGATATAATTGTAACCAATCGTTTCTCCCTCGTTTAGCCAACCGATCAACTTGTCTTTTTTGAACACAGCTACAGTATGGTATTCCAATCTTGCCTTAGGCATTGTTCGCTCTACATTGCTTTTGTCCTCTCCATCTTTGGGATCTCCTATAATTTTCACTCCGGTTAGCACAGGATTCTCACCTTCAGACAATAAATTCTCAATAAAATCATCCAGCGTGACAGCGACTGTTTTTGCTGAATCTTTATAAGAATTATCCAAGGAGCTAAATAATTTGTTCGCTGGTAATTTATCCATAGGTGTAAGGACATTCAAGACATTGCTGGCGGTTGTATCTCTGGCAACCATAACGTAGAAATCCATCCGGGGTTCCCGACTTCTTTTAAATACATCGAGTATCTCACCCACTCCGGTGCGGGCAAGCTCCTCCCCAATCACCAACACCCGGATATGACCGAGATAACTTGACCTAGAGCTATCCAGATTCAGCTTACGCAGCGCATCATAAAACGTAGGTACAGTAAATTTATATACAACCACTGGGACTCCACTGCCTCCCCCTCCTCCATTCGTTTGGGAGGAAATCGCAGATGGAATAACGACCTGCATCGAAACGGTATAACCTTTTTCTGCCTTGTCAATCCCTATCCCCAAGACAAAAGCTATCTCATTCAGCTCATTTCTTTCCCAACAGCCGCTTAACACTAACGTAAATTGGAGAGCTATCATTAATCGAAGAACGCCTCTAACTAATTTTTTATTCATCTGGTTGGTTCCTTATCACTGGATGTGCTTTGACGAAACAGGTTCTGCGTCTTATTCTCAGCAGGCCTTGTCTTTAAAAACGGCCACGGAAAGCGAAAAATAGAGTCTTTTAAATCTTTGGAATTATACGGTCCGAGCGGACTCATATAAGGCATTCCGAAAGAACGCAGACTCGACAAATGCAATACGATGATAAAAATACCGAAGAGAATTCCATATAATCCGATAAATCCGGCCAAAGCTATAAGCACAAAACGGATCATCCGCGCAGCTATAGACATTCCTGTCTCCGGAATAACAAAACTAGAAATGGCTGTTAGCGATACAATAATGACCATTGCGGATGAAATAAAACCCGCTGCTACCGCGGCTTGTCCAATCACCAACGTTCCGACAATGGAAATCGCCTGACCAATATTTTTGGGTATCCGCACCCCGGCTTCCCGCAAAATCTCATAAGTCATTTCCATGATCAGCGCCTCAACAAAAGCAGGAAAAGGAACACTCTCCCTCTGGGCAGCTAAACTGATTACAAGATTGGTCGGTATCATCTCCTGGTGATAGGTAGTAATCGCAACATACAATGAAGGGGCAAGCAAAGTAATAAAAAATGAAATAAAACGAACTAATCTCAGCAATGTTCCAATATCAGCCCTTTGGTAATAATCCTCAGCTGACTGGAAAAATGCCACAAAAAATGTGGGCACCAGCAGTACAAAAGGAGTTCCATCAACAAGAATGGCCACTTTTCCTTCCAAAATACCCGCTGCAATCGTATCCGGACGATCACTGTTGTATACGGTAGGAAAAGGTGTAACTGCCGTCTCTTGAATAAACTCCTCAATATATCCACTCTCGAGAATACTGTCCGTATCTATTTTATTCAGACGGCGCTTTACCTCTTGCACCAGTTCCTTATTCGCGATGTTACTTAGATACATAATGGATACGCTGGTTTGAGTCACCCTTCCGATCTGAACGGTTTCCAGCCATAAATGGCTATCTTTGATTTTTCGCCGAACCAGTGCCGTATTCGTCCGTAAATTCTCAGTGAATCCTTCCATTGGACCCCGAACAACCGACTGTGAGCTAGGCTCCCCTACATTACGATCTTCCCAGCCTGGTAAGCCGATCCGCAGAGCGCTGGATAACCCGTCAAGCAGCAGCATTATATTACCGGACAATAAATGATGAATAAATTGGCTGTAATCGTCAATGACGGCTATATCGCCGGCTATTAATATCTGTTTCTTAATGATCTCAAACTTCTGCTCGGGAGAAAGCCCCCTCAGCTGTTCGTAAGGAATGTGTTCCTGCAAGGAATACAAAATTGAATTATGCAGCACCTGAGTATCCACAAGACCATCTATGTAAATCAAAGAAATATGAGTGTTCTCTTCTATCTGCAACTCTTTTATCACTACATCAGAGCTTTCACCCATCAATTGGTACAAATTAGCAATATTAACTTCCAACCGGCTTGATAATGTACCAATCTCCGTATCTTTCATGATGCAGCCTCCACTTCTCCATAGATAGATGAGTATAGTTTGATGTTAATTATGATAATTATTCCTTCGGATTAAAAAATCGGGATGGCATAATTCTGGTAACTACAACCATACTAAAACTAGTCCAATAAATTTGAGGGGGTATATGAGTTTGGAGAAAGATCGAATTAGTACCAATCAAATGATTATACTCGGGCTATTCACATTTATTGGGGATATGGCGCTTGTGTATCCGGCGTTAATGATATCAGGAGCGAAACAAGATGCATGGATTGCTGCTTTGATTAGTATTCCCTTGGGTCTAGTGACCATAAAATTGTTACTCTGCTTAGCAGACCTTGAACCCAACAAGAATATTATCGAGCTTAGCCTACAAATTTTAGGAAAATGGGTCGGAACTGCTGTGGCCTTATTCTATTTAGGGTTCTTCCTGATTGCTGCCTCCACCTACATAAGAGAAATTGAAGATTTCATGTGTACACAGATTTACGAGAAAACACCCGGTGGGGTTATTCGTTTCATGGCCATTTTCCTGCTGGTATATGGGGTACGACTTGGCCTAGAAATATTGGCCCGGGCAGCTCAGCTTTTTTTTCCTTTATTTGCAGTTTTTTTGATCGGTCTGCTGCTCCTGCTGACCCCCGATGTCAAAATGGAACGTTTATACCCCATCTTAAACACACCAGTACCGGACATGCTTCATACTTTGATGTATGGTGTTTTTTATCCTTTTGGCGAATTGTGCGTGTTTCTAATGATATATCCTTATGCTCAGAAAAATAGCAAAACAAGCCGGGATATTTTCATAGCCTTGATCATCGGAGCTCTGGGCCTTAACCTCATCTTATTGTTTTCCCTTACCGTTCTAGGTGTTTACGCTTCTGAACATCAATTTTATGCCGCTTATATTCTTGCTCAAAAAATTAATATTGCTAATTCTCTGCAACGTATTGAAGCGCTTATGGCTACAGCATGGATTATCAGCACGTACTTCAAAACAGCAGTTTATTACTATGCTTTAACCTTAGGTACAGCCCAATTATTTAAACTCAAAAGCCACCGTCCTCTGATCATACCTACTGGATTTTTGTTATTCGGTATGTCACAACTGATTGCCAAAGACATCATTTTCTACGTAAAGGAGATCCCCGCCTACTGGGTAGATTGGGATTTCACCTGTGCATTTGTTCTGCCGCTTATGTTGCTAATTGTGTATCAATTTAAGAAACGCCGTGCTTCTAAGGTTTAAACGACACTAGATTATAGACAAGTGAAATTAAGATTGTAGATACGAATCCCGCTTAAAGATCTAATTAAGCTCCGCTAAAATAATTGGGGAATTTCTCCCTGAAATTCTGGGATTTTCGTTCATTAGACTAATAATCAGGGAAAACCTCCCTAAATTTCAGCTGATTCGTTAGCAATTAAAGAAATTCCCCTTATTATTAGGGAGATATTCCCTAAATTCGTTCATTTAGAGCGAATATTGGTTATTTCCAGGGAGTTTTTCCCTAATTAGTTTTAGGCCGGCTTCGCACATTCATAAACGCAGACAACACAAACGGCCCCCGCATACTGCTTATCGCACCGTCCAATAGATATCGTCCCCAACAGGTATCACACAAAATGAATATTCCGCCGCCCAACCTAATGGCATAGAATACTTTGTGTGCGTAGCCCAGAGTCTATTGGCTACAGCAAGAATCCGCTTATAGCCTTTTTACTAAAAAGAAGCTGCCTCATAAGTAGTATTCACTACTTTTGAGACAGCCTCTTTATTCATAAGTTTCTTGTATGAAGTAAATCTATTCCTTCTTATCCAAAGACATCGACGATGGAGTTACATCAATGACAGGTTCTTTTGCCACTTCAAAAGTGGATCCGCAGGCCGGACAAAAGCGTGCCTCGATCGCCACATTCCCACCGCATGCTTTGCAATGCTTTACATCGGACAACTCAGCAATTTGCTGAAGGTTCGTCTCAATCTCAGCCTTCAATTCGAGAATACGATTGATATTAGTCTCGATTTGCTCACTTGGCAGTGGCCCTGCACCTTGAGTTACGGCTTCAAATAACAGTTTGCCCATAACCTGATACTGCTGGTCAATATCATTTTGCTTACCGTTATTTTGCAGCTTCAACCGGTTAATCTCCACCACTGTTTTTGCTTTATTCCCAGCCTCGCTTACCCCTGCTTTTACTTTGTTAAAAAAACTCATATTCAGCCCCCAATTCCGTAGTAGTCATATATAAGCATATTTCGACACCGCCAGAAGTATTCCTTTCTTTATTGTACCTAACTTCGTCCATGGTTTGTAGCCTATAACCGATTTACTAACCCTTTCCCCGCCTTCCTGCGGGAACGAACCTCGACTCAGGTCTGGTATACAAAACCGCCTCCAGGCCGTTTTTTCGCATGCAAAAAGACATTAGAATGAGTACATAAGCAAACGGGTTGCAGGATTCAATAACAATCACACCCATACGAGAGGAAGAAAACAATAAATGAAAAAATTATATCGTTCCCAAAGTGATCAGAAGATAAGTGGCTTGTGCGGAGGTCTTGCTCGTTGGTCTGGTATTGATGCTACAGTAATCCGTCTCGTTGCTGTTGCCGCAGCATTGTTCAGCTTCGGAACAGTACTTATCTTCTACGTCATCGCTAGTATCATCGTTCCTAAAGAACCTTTTAACAGCTTTTCAGATGGACATGATTTCTATTAATAAATCGTCGTTTAATACAAACTAACCCTAATCCAACCATAAAAAAGGAGAGATAGAACATGAGTCTATTAAAAAGAATTTCCACAATTACTAAAGCAGCACTACACGAAGGTTTAAACAAATTAGAAAACCCGGTGTTGCTGACAGGTCAGTATTTACGTGATCTTGAAAATGATATCGCTAAGGCGGAACGCAATGAGCGTGATCTGCAAGTTACAGCAAGTGTGTTGGAACGCCGCAAGCAAGAATATACTCAGTTAGTAGAGCAAAGTGAAGCCGAAGCCGTTCAAGCAGTTGAACAAGGAAATGAAGAAAGAGCTCGTCTGGCACTCATAGCCAAGTTACGGTACGTAGAACAGTTGGAAGAGTCCATAAATAGCCAAGTACAAACTAAGCAATCCCTTGCAGAGCTTGAGATCAATATCGCTAGAGCAAAAGAAGAGCGTGAACATCTCAAAGCGAAAAGAACTGAACTTATCGCTCGCGCTCAACAAGCGACAGAAACACTCAACTCTGCTCCTCGTTCTTCTACGAAAGGTCTAAATGTAGGATCAGCTTCACAAGGTTTCGAACGAATGGAAGAAAAGATTTTCGAGTGGGAAGCATTGGCGGAAAACTCCAAAAATAAATTCAATACAGGCACAGGAATAAGTCCTTCCATCGATCCTAACCTGCGTAGCGCCGTTGACATCGAAATCGAGCGAATCCGCAACCGTAAAACCAACACTGAAGTAAACACTGAGAAAAAATAAATAGGAAAACAAGCCTCTTACTACTCAGCTATTGTGCTGAATAAGGGGCTTGTTTTTTACTTCTTTTCATCCCGCGAATCCATTTTTTCGTTTCTGGATCCACACGATAAGACTCAGTGATTTTCTGCAAAGCTTTGTTGTAAGTGAAATCATCTAAGCTGTTGTTTCTCAAATAACTCATCGTAGGCTCTGGCAATTTCACATAACAAATCGAAAGCGCCCAAGAAACCGCCATTTTTACATAATAGCCTTCATGACTGACCTTATCGAGCAATTGTAAAATCCGGCTGATATACGCCTCTTCAATAAAGAAATTAAGCATCATTACCACAGCAAAACGGATTTCATATTCTTGATCTGACAATAGGTAAGGCATTATAAACTCCCACACCCGTTCTTTATTCTTTACGGTAAACTTCAGGCCTGTGCAAAAGCTATCGCATACGGACCAGTTATCAATTCTGGGAATAAAGTCTGCGATATAACGTAGGATTTCTTCAAGATCTGTCTTCACGTAGCCAAGCACCATACCTTGCAGCATCACTTCTTCAAAATAATCTGTCTCGGCATGCTCCAAATAGGCTCTCCAATCACCCTTTGCAATGATTTTGGCAAGCTTGCGCAGTTCCGGTAGCCTGACGCCTATAACATTATCTATCGTCGGAATTAAGGCCGCAGAAAACTTCTGGTAGTCCACCTCTGCCAAATTCAATAGCTGTTCTCTTATTGTTTTTTCCATAGTAGTACTCCTTACCCGTCCATTATTCAAATGAAATTTCCCATAAATATATAGAAGCTACAGAACCCAAAGGAGAATAGTTCAGCCGGTAATGTTCAAATTGATCTTTGGTAAGCTTATCAAGTCCATATAGCTTCATCATCCCCCGACGAATCGCAATATCTCCCCAGCTGACCACATCCCGTCGTTCCATAGAATGGATTAACATCATTTCTGCCGTCCACTTGCCAATGCCCTTTAACGTCATAAGTTTTTGTATAACCTCTTGATCTGATAACCCAGGCAATTCCTCCAGCTTAAAATCACCCTGAGCGACCAAATTGGAAATCTCATGGATACATAGTGCCTTTTTCATCGTCATCCCACAGCTTTGAATCTCATCCGCCGTATGTAACGCTAACTGCTGCGGAGTGATGTCTCCGAACTGAGCCAACATTCTGTTCCAAATGGTCCGAACCGCTTTTACTGAAATAAGCTGTCCTACTATAGCATAGATAAGCGCAGTAAAAAGATCCGGTATAATTACACGTTCCACTCTGCCCATCCGTGCCATAGCTGCGCCAAGTACTGGATCCACACTTCGGAGATAATCTATGTCTTCTTGCCCATAATCAAAAAACTTAGTAATTACGCTGCTCAAAGTGTTTCCTCCCGTATCTGATAGTGATGACCCTAATCCTAATATACAATACCTATTTGGCAGTGTACGGATTGTTGAATAGAATAGCAAGATAGCGAAACTGGAAAAAGCCATAACATCCCTAAGATAGGTGGTTATGGCTTATTGTAGCGCATAGGCTTATTCATTCTGAATAATGTATTTTTATGCTCGCAGGATTCTTTTTTCTTTCGCTGCCCTTAGCCACATGGGGAATTCATTCAGTAGCTGATCATACAGATCTTCATCAGTCACCTTTTCAATTTGGTCCAGATGAATAAAATTGGCGTTATCCACCAAACGTCCCTTCATCGTATCAAGTTGCTTCAATACTTCAAAATCCGAGTTACCAATTCCGACAAACTGCCAGAAAATCGGTTGGACCGAAGCAGCCATAATCACATTTTTAGTGGATTTTACTACACCACCATCGTTAATAAATATGATAAATACCGATGTAGAATCGGGTTCTTCCTCCGTATATTTTTTAATGATATCCTCCATTACTGGCGGTTCATTATTGCGGCCAAACTTATGAATGGTACGATTATTTAAAATATGTGTAAACACATATCTTCCTAAATCCTGCTCTGTCACAGGTGGCAGCCGGCTAAACTCCGTATCGTACACCCACACATCTAACGATTGGTTATCATCAAATTTGCAGGCAACGGCTAATATACGCTCAACTACTTCTTGAACGGTTCCATTATTATAAAGATTTCTCATAGATCCTGTAATATCCAGGACAACGCCTACCCTTGCGATGACTCCTGTCAGATTCTTTTTTTCTAAGGTGATCTGAACAATTTTTTTACGTAAATCAATAGAGGACAGTACATTCTTCTCTTCATAACGGATCGTCTCTAAAGGCAGGGTTAACTCAGCTGTGGCCGCTACCTCAAGGTTTCCTTCGTCTTCTTCAATAACGAGCCCATAGTTTGTACATAAAGCAGCCAATCCTCCCTCAAAGCCACTACCAATCGCACTGAATTTCCACTCTGAACCATAGCGATATAGCTCTCCAACCACAATAGCTGTCTCCGTCGACAGGTCAGAGCCATACTCGAAAACGAATAATTCCTCACCGCTAGCAGCATCCACTAAGCGCAGATAAGGAGAGGTTACTTGCTTCATAGAGTGTCCTAATTTTTCTCCTTCATAGATCGTTAAAGTTAAAGCTATTCTAGTAATATCCTTAGGAAGTCGAGAAAGCGTAATGGCGATAGCTTCTTTATCCCCTTGTTGTAAGACAGAATGAGTTACAGCTTCGTCTATAGACAACGGATTGCCATAAAAGATAAAGTTCTCATCGCGTTCGCAACGGTTCTGTTCTGACAGTAAAAAAGCAGCAGAGTCTATGCCAATCCTAATATCAGCAGTCATCCACCCAAATTTCAGCAAAAGCTTGTTCACGTTTCTCCCTTTCGTAATATCCACCTTTTGCCCCTTTATAAGCCGCACTCTACCATCTCCTTATTTTTACTGAACAGCTCATTGTGATTCACTAGATTGTATTTATCATTTTACTACTTTAATATGAAACGTATATATGATAGATAAGGAGCTTTACGAATGGACTTTATAGCAATTGACTTTGAGACCGCGAACTCCAGTCGATCCAGCGCATGTGCCTTGGGACTTGTGGAAGTTAAAGCTGGAAATATAACCGCAGAGCATTCTTGGCTAATTGACCCGCAGCAGCGGTTTGATGGCATGAACATTTCGATACACGGCATCACACCATCAATGGTAATCGGCCAACCTACTTTTCAAGAGCTATGGCCCACCGTTGAACCTTTACTACACGGACAAATCGTCGTGGCGCATAATGCTGCTTTTGATATGAGCGTCCTGCGTTATTGTCTCGATGGAATGTCCCTGAGCTACCCAAGCTTTCAATACTTATGTACCTATTTATTAGGCAAAAAAATGCTGCCCGACCTGCCCTCCCATAAACTTAATGTAGTCTCCGATTTTTTCGGCATTACGCTAAAGCACCATGATGCCTTGGATGACGCACGCGCAGCCGCTGCAATTCTAGTAAAACTTATGGAGCAGGAGGAGCACTATGATCCTCTATTGCTCTCTGCCAGTCAAGGATATACTAGCGGAACGATGTTTGCCGGTGGGTATACCCCATTTTCGACTCGCGCGAAAAAGCCTGCTAAGAAACAAGGCACTAAACATAAACCCTCCATTTATAGCAGCCGCGCCACTTTGTCGAAATAATCAAGAACATTAAAAACCCCCAACCAGCTCTTTTCTGCTGATTGGGGGTTTGGTTTTACAGAACATCACTTAAATCTTCAAACGATACACAGCCTTATTCTCTAGACCTCTGATGAACGGTGTCCATTCCTCGGTCTCCGGTGTGGTATCCAAAGCATCCTCCACCATTTGCAGCTTCGCATCCATCGCATCGATATGATGCAGAGCGACTGCCTCAGCTGTCTGTGGCTGAACAGGACTCCCCCATTCGCCCAGATTATGATGTGACAATACGAGATGCTGTAACGCCATAACCTTTTCCGAATTCAAATCAATATCTAAGCGGATAGCCGCTTCCGTGATCCAATTAGACGCCATCGAGATATGGCCAATTAATTTGCCCTGAACGCTGTATTCCGAGACAATCCCAAGCTGGGAGACCATCTCCTCCGGCTTCGCGATATCATGCAGAATGATCCCGGCCTTCATTAGATCTGGATTCAAGAACGGACGCTGCTTGCACAGAAAATCACCGATTTCCAGCATACGCACCATATGATAAGCAAGTCCGGCAAAATAAGCATGATGATGTGTTTTGGCTGCCGGATAATGCATCAATTTCTCTTCCACTTTACCCACACAAAAAGAGACAATCGAAGCAATTTCCGGATCTGAAATACTTGCCATACCCCCTTTAATCGTATGAATAAGGTCTACTGGACGAATTGGGGCAGAACGGATGAAATCCGTAAGTGCAACACCATCCTCATCGTTAACCAACCTGATTTTAGTAATTTTTATTTGTAATTTCTCACGATAAGTATGAGCAATCCCGCGTACCTTCACAAGCGCCATAGGAAAAAAAGTTTCTTTATCGGTTGTGCTGGCATCCCAATATTTCGCGGATAATTGTCCAGTGGAATCCCCCAGAACGATGTCAAAATAATCTTTTGGAGGAGTGCCGTTCGTTTGTTTAATTGCCAGCTCTCTTAAAAGATAAAAGCCAACAAATTCATCTTGTGGAGCGAGCTGTTTAATTTGTGTCATGTTGGAGCCTCCTATTAATAACAGGCTTTCGGCCTGCTCTCTATATTAAACTTTAGACACTCACCTCCAAAATCCCTTTAAATCACTATACGATCTATTTTCATATTTATGTACAAGCCAAGAATATTTGAAAAAGGAGGCTACTCCCCGGCCATATTCTGGCACTGGAATATCCTCCTTTTATTATAAAACGATAATTATTTACCAGCCGATTCAAGTGCTGATTTAATAGCTTCTACCGCTTTAGCGGATATTTCTTTCTCTGCATCATTTTTTCCGAAGACTGCTGGACGGTAACCATATTTGTGCAGGCTATATCCGGTCGATGTCGACTCGATTTCACCTTTCACTGCCAGCTCCGCGTCCGTTAACTGATTGATTGTTCTTACACTTCCGTTTTTATCCAAATAATAAACAAGCATTTTGACAGGAACACCGTACTCTACATTCACCATAACATTTACAAGCTTATCGGCACTTACACCAATGAAGATTCCATCGAAATAAGCCGCTTTATTAGCTTCTACAACCTCAGCTTTTCCGTATGCTCTATCCACCGCAGTCTTTAAAGCCACGCTGCTGCTAGTTGCACCGGACACAGCATCTACTTCCTGCACACCTTCTCTAGTACCTGCTGCGAGGAAGCTAGCCGTCAACTGAGGAATTGCTTTTACCACCTCAGGGTAAGCAGCGTTCCCTCTATCTACAAGGTTCATTCCTACACGATACAATGCTACATTTACGATTTTGCCGTTACGCAGGGTAACGTCCGCTCTGTTCGTTCCTTTATCATAAGCATCACCAAATGCAGTAAAGGTTCCGTCTTTATAGGTTCCTTGGACTTTGGATGCATTGGTCAAAGCATCTGTCAGTGCTGCTTTAGCTGCTGCCGACAATGCTTCTTGGCCTGTAATATCGGCCATTTGCACACCTTTTTCTAACAGCCCGGATGTGAGTGTAGCTACCCATCCTTTTTGTTCTGCACTCAGTTTATCGTCAGCAATCAGCTTGCCGTCAGCTCCAAACAGACTTACTTTAATGCCTGTTACCGCATCTGCATCAACATCAACTAGCAGCAGCACTTTAGATTGGTTATCTACTCCGGCAAATTTGCCGTCAAAATATTGACCTTCAGCAGGAACCTTCAGCGCCTTCTCAAATGCTCTTTCTACAGCTTGGTTCCAGCTGTGACTACTTTCCGTAGCTCCGGAAATTCCGTCAACCTTTTCATCATAGTTAGCGATATATGAACCATTCGCTAGCAGCTTAGCTGTCATAGGAGCATTTGCTTTTACTACTTCCGCATAAGCTGTTGCCCCTCTGTCAATCAGGTTGTTGCCAAGTCTAAACAGCTTCACATCAACCAACTTACCGTTGCGAATCACGATGTCAGCTCTTTCAACGCCAACACTTCTTGCCGTACCATAAGAGGAATAGAATCCGTCTACATAAGCAGATGTATTGTTGATTATTGCATTCTGCTCAGCATCCCAGAAAGCGTTAATCGCTGCTTTAAAGTCGGCTTCAAGACCTGCAACAGGTTGTGCCTCTGTTCCTTTGGCCAGCAAGGCTGGAGCTATAGCTGCAACCGCTGCCGCTTGCTCAGCTGTGTAAGCTTTCTCCTCAATGAAATCACCAGCGCTGTTCATAGGATACACTTTAACATCTGTGAGCTTGTTGGATTCGTAGGTCGCAAATACAGAATATTTACCTGTAGGATCTACGCCCATATGAACTCCATCAAAGTAAACGGCATTTGTATCTTTCACTGTTAGAGCTCTTTCAAACGCTCTATCTACAGACAATTTCCAGCCATTACTGGAGCGGGTAGCTCCCGAAACAGCATCAACTGCCGCTGCTCCATCTCTTGTTTTGCCAAGCAATCTATCCTTCATCAATCCATAAGCTTGCCATAAAGCACTATAATTGTTACGGGCATCTCTATCAATCAGCTTAGGACTGGTTCTCAAAAGCTCAATGCTAGTAATTTTGCCATCTTTAATTTCGATCTTGGCACCTTCCGTGCCTTTGGAGTATGCATCGCCATAAGCTACGTAAACTCCATCTTGGTATACGTTTTCATTAACTGTAACAGGCTTTGCTGTAGCCACAGGCTTAACAGTTTCCGCTGGTACTACTGTCGCTGCTGGTGCAGCGGTTGCTTTTGGGGTTGCTACTGGTGCTGCTGTAGCTTTTGGGGTTGCTGCTGGTTTGGCTGTTGCCTTTGGCGTTGCTGTTGGTTTTGCCGTTGGCTTTGGCGTTGCTGTTGGTTTTGCTGTTGGCTTTGGTGTTGCTACTGGTTTTGCCGTTGCTTTTGGTGTTGCTGCTGGTTTTGCCGTTGGTTTTGCTGTTGGTTTTGCTGCCGGTACATCCGCTTCTTCGGAGGCTGCCGATACTGCATCCACCTTCAAGTTTACAGCAGGCACATTAAGTGTGTAAGCAAACGGCGCTAACAATATAGCCGCGCTAACCGTTAAAGAAATTAGTTTTTTCAATGAAAATTCTCCTTTACCAAACCCCAGTGATATGTAGCTTTTTGTTAACCAAACCTTTTTCGTACGATGCGCCCCTTCTCTTCTTATGAAGCATAACTTCTCTCTTCATAAGAACTCATCCCCCCTCTCATGCTTTTGCACGCTCGATTTTCAATAAAAAAATATCTTGAATCTATTTCATTTCTTCCTTTTAACACAAAGCTGCATAAAAGGTGAAATAATTCACATAAGTTATTATAAAAACACTTACACCCGTTTTCCATCAATTTCTGGTTTGATACTACCAGACCTTTCTGCGGTTCTTCTGTATCGAAAATCACACACCCTATAAGAAACATCACTATTTGCGATTAAAATTAATTTATACACGCAAAGTGATCTCAATAACTGTGCATTCAAGGTTAGCTATGCTATTTTAGAACGATCTCTTATATGGGAAAGGAGTTCTGTGCTTTGAGCAAACAGCCACCTATTGGAGTTATACTCGCCCAAATCGGCACCCCTACTGCACCAACTGCAAAAGCTGTACGGCCTTATCTGAAACGTTTTTTATCAGATCGCCGAATCATAGATTATTCTCCTCTGCTGTGGCAGCCTTTGCTGCGAGGCGTGATTCTGCGTTCACGTCCACGCCGGTCCGCTGAGCTGTACAGTCAAATATGGACAACCGAAGGATCACCACTGCTCCTTCATTCTTCAGCTCAGCAATCTGGATTGCAAGAACTGCTGGGTCCAAGGTATCAGGTAGAGCTTGGATTGGCTTATAGCGAACCCAGCATGGAGCAAGCGATGGCGAAATTCGACACGGCCGGAGTTACCCGAATTATCATTGTGCCGCTGTTTCCGCAATATTCGTCCACGACTACCGCATCCGTATTCGATCAGGCCAGCTTTGCAGCCTTAGGTCGCCAAAGCTCCACTGGTCCTGTAACTAAACGTCTGATTCCGGCTCTAAGATTTATTGATGCCTACTATAATGAGCCCGGTTATATTTCAGCCTTGAAGTCACACCTGCTGCGTCAAATGGAGATTCTGAGCAAAGAACCTGATTATTTTGTACTGACCTTCCATGGGATTCCCAAACGGTATGCGGATACCGGTGATCCTTATCCGCAGCAATGTATGGAAACCGCGCGTCTTCTTGCTTCTGCTATGAATTGGGAGCCCGAACGCTGGCAGCTTAGTTTTCAATCACGTTTCGGGCGAGAAGAATGGGTAGGACCGTCTACAGCGGATGTTCTGGGAGAGCTTGCCGGACGAGGAATACGTAGACCTCTGATTTTTTCACCGGGTCTTGTGACCGATTGTCTGGAAACGCTGCATGAGCTAGCCATAGAAGGACGAGAACAATTCGAGGCTGGTGGAGGACAAGCAGAGGAATTTATGGCAATTCCCTGTTTGAATAACCATGAGGATTGGCTTGATTTTTTGGCTGAACATGTAGAAAAAAATGCCCAAGGGTGGTAAAACAAAAAACCGTCTTGTCCACAGATCATCTCTGTTGCAGACAAGACGGTTAGCTATATCAATTGTTAAGCATGAAGAATCGAAAGGATACTTATGCTGTAAGCTGCTTATATTTCGTAGTCAGTTCATGGAACCACTGCTTGTCCTGTAAGGTCAACGCAAAATCAATCAGCTCGGCAATCTCACTCGGCTGTAAATCTGCTGAGTCATTAAAGGATACTTCAGCCATAGCTGTAGCTGCGCCATTCCCATCCTCTGCGTAATCATAAGAAAAACATAACTTAATGTCACTTTCCAGAAATTCATTACGAAGGAAATATAATACCTCACACATTAACACAGGTCTAACATGATCATCAAAGACACATTCCATAACCTTTGCCCAATATTGCTGGTTGTTGAGGTGTAACTTATCATTAGTTAAGAGATATTTCTCACCCTGAAAATCGGTGACAAATCTCAGTTCAAGCGGCTTCATCTTAAAAATAGTAGCAATTTGCTTCATGCTAATATTCAAAATATCTTGCGTTTCTAGTCTGATCATCTCTCCATGCACCTCGTCCCTCTTAGTTGGGTTATTCGAAACCTGCCATTATCTATAATTCTTTATATGCCATTATTGTAAAATTAACTCCATTAATTCACTTTAATTTTATCTAATTTAACATTATTATCGTCACCTGACTATGCTTTATTTATATTTTTTTAGGATTTCGCTCAGAAAAATGTTTCATTCTCTAAAAATCTGTTTAATATTATTGTTCATTACAATAAGATGTATAAAGATTACGCATCATGTGAAGCTTTTACTTTCTTATATTTAAACAAAAAAAACTGTTCTGAATGGTCATTACGACCTCAGAACAGTTTTTCGCATTAGGATTATGCTTCAGTTAATTTACTTAAACAAACAGTGGCACTAACTGTATTCCCTCAGGTGAAATCCGCACGAGTCCTTTATCGGTGATACGTAACGTTGGGATAACCGCCAGAGCAAGCAGCGATAAAGTCATAAACGCGTAATTCAAAGTACAGCCGGCATCATACAACGCTTTGCTGATCGCAGCTGATTTCTCAGCAGCAATTTCAAATGGCTCTGTAGACATTAGGCCTGCAATGGCCAACGGGAATAACGTTTCTCCACTAGAAGTAATTACGGCAACCCCACCTTGAGCGTCCGCCACCGCATTCGCAGCTTTGGCCATTAACTCATTATCATTGCCGATGACGAGTACATTATGACTATCATGAGCAACAGTCATTGCGATAGCAGCCGGCTCTTTAAAACCGATGCCTTCCACAACAGCCACTGATTTATTTCCTGTTCCTTTATGCCGTTCGAGCACAGCGATTTTACACAGACCCTCCACAGCATTTACATCCAACTGCCCTGCCACTACAGGTACCGAAACTATACGTTCAATGGTCTCTACATGATTTTCTCTTACTTTAATAACTCTTGCAGTAAGTTCACCTGTTTCAATTGGAGCCGCGATAATGAAATCTTCGGCGGTAGGACGCTGTGGCAAATGAACCGAAGCCAAAACTTCCTCTGGATAAGTGAATTTAGCAAGCTCTGCCGTCATCACACCATTTTCGGCAACTACTACACCCGCGGCAATCGTAAGTACCACGTGAACATCGGCCAAATTCCCGTCCAGCAGAATAATATCCGCAAAAGAACCTGGAGTAATAGAACCGATATCCTGAGACAACCCAAAACGCTCTGCTGTATTAATAGTTGCCATTTGGAAGGCTGTTACTGGTTTCACGCCTTGAGCAATCGCATGGCGAACAACGAAATCCATATGACCTTCGTCGCGTAACGATTCCGAGCTGCGGTCGTCAGTTACCAGCATCATGCGGCGCGGATCAAGTCCACGCTCTGTATGAGCGGTGATGGTCTTGGCAACATCATGCCAAGCCGAGCCCCGGCGCATTTTGGCATACATCCCCAGTCGAACGCGCTCAATCACATCGTCTGCTGTAACACACTCATGATCACCAGTTACCCCTGCCGCAGCATACACTGGCAGTCTCCAGTCGCTGGAAGGCCATGTGAAATGACCGTCAACAAATCTGCCTGCCCGCAGCGTAGCTTGAATCTCTCCAAGCATTTTCTCATCGCCGTAAACAACGCCAGGGAAATTCATCACTTCGCCCAGAGCAATCACATCTTTGCCCCAAGTAAAAGCTTCGGCAACTTCTTCAGGACCCATTGAGGCACCCGTTGTCTCGAATTCCGCACCTGCCGCAGGCACACAAGAAGCCACCTGCATGTAAGCAGCTAACGGCGTACCCCGCATCTCATCCAGCATCAATTGAATACCCTTCAGCCCGAATACATTAGCAATCTCATGCGCATCAAAGAAACCACCTGTTGTGCCAAGCGGCAAAACAGCGCGGGAAAATTCAGTAACGGTTAGCTGGGTGCTCTCAATATGGCAGTGGCCATCGAGCAATCCCGGAGCTATATACTTGCCGTTCGCATCAATAACTTGCGTTCCTTCGCCAATCATATGTGTCACATCTTTACCAACATAAGCAATTCGTCCACC
Source organism: Paenibacillus sp. FSL R5-0636 (assembly GCF_037974255.1). NCBI lineage: Bacteria > Bacillati > Bacillota > Bacilli > Caryophanales > Paenibacillaceae > Paenibacillus > Paenibacillus sp. FSL R5-0636. The sequence continues at coordinate 1,510,897 of NZ_CP150232.1, read as the reverse complement.
TTGAACACCAACAGACATTCCTTCTAGAATTTCACCAGAGCATACGTTGACCAGCTTTCCACCTGTAATTACCAGTGTTGCCGGTTTATCGCCTCTTGCCGTAGCCACAAGCTCAGGTACACAATCCGCTAAAGGCTTTCTTGTAAAAGTTGTCATCTTCATCTCTCCCCCGTTAGTATCCAAGTGTTGTCTTGATGTAGTGAATAGATCCGTAATCATAGAGGATTGCCTAACTATTAAGCCTAGGATAATATAGTTGCGCAGGTCTGTATTTGTAAGAAAAAACGGCTCAATCATCCCTGTAGATGATAGCCGTTTACTTATTCCCAAAGATTGTCCAAACCATCCGGACATGCCCCTGTTTTTACTCTCCCGCCATCCGCTCTATTCCAACGATTATCTTACTTTTGCCTCATATACGTCAAGTGCTGCCTGAACCCCAAACCCGCAAGGCCCCTTAAATCCATGACGCTGTAATGCGGCTTCCAGCGCTCCAAGCAGCCGCAACACGTTATTCTCACGACAGCTAAAACCCATCGTACCGATGCGCCAGATCCTTCCCTTTAACGGTCCAAAAGAACTGGCAATTTCAATTCCGAACAGCCCCAGCAGCAGCGAACGGACAGCTTCCCCATCTATCCCCTCAGGGATCAGCACACAGGTAACAACAGTAAGCTTGCAGGAAGGATCCCCGTATAGTTCTAAACCCATAGCTGTTAATCCAGCTACAAGTGCTTTTTCATGGAGGATATGTCTGGCGAATCTGGCATCCAGCCCTTCTTCAAGGGTAAGCCGCAAGCCCTCCCGCAGTGCATAAAGCATTGAGGTCATCTCTGTATGATGATTGAGACGTTGTGGACTCCAGTAATCCTGAAGCATGCCGAGATCGAAATAATTGCTGCGGACAAAAGATAAGTCACCTGGCTGGACATCACTTGTTCTAATCCCGCGTTCTACTCGTTTTCGGGTCATGAGCTTAGCTTCAGCACGATCATTATACGTTATCGGTGCCATTCCGGAAGGGACGGCCAGGCATTTCTGTGTACCGCCAACGACGGCATCCAACATCCAAGCATCTGTCTCGACAGGAAGGCCCCCAATGGTTGCAACTGCATCAACTATGAATAAAGCATCCATCCGGCGGCAAGCTCTACCGATTTCCGCGAGTGGCTGCACACGTCCTGTAGAGGTCTCCCCATGAACCATTGCCACCACATGTGGCTTAAAAGTCTCCATAGCTGCTATCACTTCATCCGGCTCAAACACACTCCCCCATGGCTTTTCCAGCACGAACACCTCAGCGCCACATCTTTCAGCAATCTCATGCAATAGATGTCCGAAGCGGCCAAAGATCGGAATCAGCACACGCTCACCCGGCAGGATCAAACTAACCATCACGGCTTCAATTCCAGAACGGGAGGTACCATCGATAGGGTAAGCCCATGAATTACGAGTAGCGAACAGCTCCCGCAGCATTTCCATCGTTTCATTCATAATAGAGGTGAACTCTGGATCAAACTGACCCAGCACCGGAAAAGACATCGCCCGCAGTACACGCGGATCTACCTCGACCGGACCCGGAGTCATAATACAGCGTTGGGACGGCGACAAATCTTCGTAACGCTTCATGATGATCCTCCCTTAAAAGTTCGGCGAACTCTTTTTAATAAGCTAACTCATATAACATCGCAGTCAGAACCTCAAGCCCAGCCGCGAGCTGCTCAGGGGAGGTATACTCTTCCGGAGAATGGCTGATGCCAGCTCGGCTTGGCACAAATATCATCGCAGTAGGGCAACGCGGCGCCAATAGCTGGGCATCATGTCCCGCTCCACTTACCATCGTGCGGTACGTCTTCCCCTGTTGGCGGCAGATATTTTCCAGCATTGCAGATAGCTTCATATCCATAGGCGCAGGGACTGTGTGGAGCACGGATGTAGCCTCCAGAGTTACCCCACGTTTAACGGCAATTTCATTACATTCCGCAAGAAGCTTCTCACAGAAACGTTCCAATTCGTCCTCTTCACTATGGCGGATATCTAATGTAAAAAGAACCTCACCCGGGATTACATTTGGCGTATTCGGATTCACCTCAAGCTTACCCGAGGTTGCTACAAGAGGTTCACCAGCCGTTTTAGCAGAACTTTCAAGCACGTACAGCATTTCAACCGCACTAGCCAGTGCATCCTGCCGCATAAACATCGGTGTCGTGCCCGCATGATTAGCAATACCCCTGACCTTGACCACATATCGTCTCTGGCCAACAATCCCCTGAACAACGCCTATCTGAGTGTCTGTTTTCTCCAGAATAATCCCCTGCTCGATGTGCAGTTCTACAAAAGCACCAATATCATTTCTGACACCATTCCGCTTAGAAGCTTTCTCCTCCGTTATGTCCTGTAAGAAGCTGGATTGTGCCATTGCTGCTTTTAACGTCACGCCCTCTGCATCCGTACAGGTCTCGGCCTCGCTTCCGTCATACCTTTCCGTGACATGGCCCGAGCCCCAATAAGCAAGCGGAAACCGGCTCCCCTCTTCTTCACAAAAAGATACGACCTCAAGCGTCCGCTGCGGCTGGCCAAAGTTCCTCTGCAAATCTTGAAGCGCAGTCATAGCCGCAGCGATCCCATAGGCACCATCATATTTTCCGCCATTGACTACAGTATCGATATGCGATCCGGTTAAAATAACCTTTTGCTGCGGATCGCGTCCACTCAATCGTCCATATACATTGCCAACCTTGTCTACGGAAACTTCTAAGCCGAGCCCAGCCATTTTTTTCTGCAAAAAAATCTGCGCCCGGCTCCATTCCTCCGTATATAGCAGTCTAGTAACTCCCGGCCCAGCTGTGCTGAATGCCGCCAGCTCCTCCAGCAGGTCCAGCAGTTTCTGAGTCGATGCTTGAACTCTGGAATCATTCATAGGCTGTACTGCTCCTTCCTAATTCGCAGCCACTGTCCACCTCCCTCACTGATCACTCCTTCTTCAGAGGTATAGACCACATTCCCGCGGCAGATCGTAGCAACTACCTTGCAGGATAAAGTTCTTCCGATGTAGGGGCTGTGCTTGTGGCGATACAATAAATTCTCCGCAGTCAGCGTATAGGTTGTGCTTGGATTAAGCAGAACTAGATCGGCATCTAGACCTAGAGCTATAGCGCCTTTGCGATGCTCTATTCCAAACCGTTTTGCGGGTTGCCCTGCGAGCAGACGAGAAATTAACGTCACAGGCAATCCCCGCACATTCACGCCTTCATGGAACATAAGCTCCAGACTGCTCTGCGCACCCGAGATCCCACCCCAAGCTGCAAAAAAAGACAAGTCCGGCTTCACCTTCAATTCCGTTGGACAGGGGGAATGATCCGAAGCGATCAGATCGATTTTGCCGTGGGCTAGCATCTCCCATAACTTCTCCTGCTCCACCGCACTTCGCAGCGGAGGCGCACACTTCGCCACAGGTCCTAACGCCTTCATATCATTTTCAGTGAGGACCAGATAATGTGGACAGGTTTCGGCCGAAACGTCCAGACCTCGAAGCTTAGCTTCATAGATTTTCTCAATGGCAGCAGCCGTACTAATATGAACAAAATGCAACCGGCAGCCAGTACGTTCACTGTACAGCAGCGCCCTGGACACTGCCTCCAGCTCTGCTTCAGCAGGGCGGCAAGCCGCAAAATCACTTGCGCTGGTTCTGCCATTTCGCACTGCATCTGCGGTCAACACCGCCGTGATAGCCTCACTTTCTGCATGCAGCGCCAAAATCCCGCCCAGAGAAGCGATTCGCAGCATCCCTTGATAGAGTGTATCCTCATCCACTTCACGGAATCTGCCTTCGCCCTCCCCTCCAGGATTGGAGAGAAAGGCTTTAAACCCAGTGACACCAGAGGCTGCCAAAACTTCTAAATCATCCAGATTGCCGGGAACGAGCCCACCCCACAGCACATAATCAACGGCAGAGTTTCCAGCCGCAGCATCTACCTTTTGACGAAGTGCAGCCTCGTTCACAGTCGGTGGATTGCCGTTAAGCGGCATATCTGCATAGGTTGTGCAGCCGCCAGCTGCCAACGCCGCAGAACCGCTGCGAAAACCTTCCCAATGTCCAAACGTTGGTTCATTAAAGTGGACATGCATATCAATCATACCGGGGAGGACATAGAACCCATCTGCGTCGATGACTTTGGTTAGCGGCGCAAGCGAAAGTTCCTCTCCAAGTGCGACAATCTTACCCTCTGATACTGCAATATCCAGCTTGAGTACCTGATCGGGCAGCACTACATTCCCGTTCTTAATCACAAGTTCATAGGATTCCTTCATGAGCTGCCACCTCCTCCGGTCGTCAACTTTCTCCTAACTTCCCCGATACGTACTATATCCACCAGGAGCTACTAGCAAAGGTACATGGTAGTGTTGCATGGAGCTCTCTATATGAAAGCGAATAGGTATCTGTTCTAGAAAAAAAGACATCTCACGTTGAGTGTCTACTGAGCTTTCTGTTACTTCTATGCCAGCTGCTGACGCTTTGGCATCAGCTCTACGGTAGTAATCGCCAACCATAAACAGCAGCTCGTAACATCCAGCCTCCATTTCGTTTCCCTCCAGCAGCGGAGCATCCAGCCTCCCGTCACTATTCGTGACTTCTTCACACAGAAGCTTGCTCATCCCATCCGTAAGCTTCCAGAGCTGAAGCGTCAGACCTGTAGCAGGAATCCCCCGCGACAGATCCAGCACATGGGTGGTAAGACGCCCGCTCATTACGCTGTCTCTCCGGCCAGATCTGCACGGCTGACAGAAAAGCCCTGAAAACCATAGGGTGGACGAGGTTCGGTGAAGACTCCACCTTTAGTTTCTTCAGGCTCAACAATGGTTTCCCAAGTCCGGTTATTGGACTCAAATGAAACGGTAGCCAGCTGTGGAAAACGGGACAATACGCGCAGCCCAATTTGATAAATCAACGATTGGATTGATGGACTGTTCAGCTCATGAAAAGCGCTATGGGCGATATCGCGAACCTGCTCCGATGCCACATATTGCCCTAGATTCCCATCCAGAGCATGCTGAACATCACTGTAGGTCCAGTTAATATTCAGAAAAATATAAAGCGGACGATCAAAGCTCTCCGGCAATGTTGTATACTCATCACGGACGAATCCATAAAACGAGCTTCCACTCACTTTTATCAGCTGTAAATCCTTCAATCGGCATTCATGAGCGATAACCTCAGTCCCATTCTCTCCACGTTTTATAGTTAACGAAGCCGAATAAGATTCATTATTGGAGTGACGCAGTACTAAATGACTCTGTTTAAGCCCGTCAACCCCGGGCACCATCACCTGTTCAAAAGGTAACCGGTCTGCGGAAACTGAAACTGCGGTGACATGATCGTATTTATCGAGAAAACGGCTGCTTAGAAGCTGCAATAACCCCTCCGTTGTGCTTCCTGTGTAGTCCGCGGTATTGCGCAGGATAAAATTTTTCATAGAATCGGTAGCAACGACCATGGAATTATCCCCCTCTGAAAAAGAAGGAAGAAACGCTTCGCCCGTGACTGCGAATGTAATATTATGTGCGAATATAATGTTGTCGCAGCCCGTGAAGGAAGATTCGGGAACGGGGGTAACGGCCAGCGGTTTAGCATAGGTACGATAAGTTAGCACATCACTTTTTCCATAAAACATTGTACGTCCGTTAATTGGTTCCAGCATGGCTGACACCCTCCCCGTTTATGATGAATGAATGAATGAATGAGTGAATGAGTGAATGAATAATTAAATAATTAAATCACTTAGGCGAAATCTCGTAATTGTACCGACTTCAGAAAAGGCTTGAACCCATTCCTCCTGAGGGGAACGCTCTACTCGCACTCCAATGGCGCTGATGATGTCATCTTTGTTTTTGCCACGAACAGCTAGAATAAAAGGAAAATGAAATTTGTCCGTATACTTTCGATTCAGATCATTTAATAGATTGAACTCTTCCGTTGTTAGCCGATCCAGTCCAGCTCCCTGCTGCTCCGAGGCAGACAAAGCCGTAACTTGAAGCCTAGTCGCCAAATCTGGGTGAGCTTTTAATAGTCCCTCCATTCGGCTCCGGTCAGCACTCAGTACGGTCTGCATCATTGTGCTATGCAAATGCTCTAAAGAATGGAACGGAATCTGCTTATAAATCTCCTCTGCTACCCACGGTGAATGTTCAAAAATGCCGCCTAGATGCTTCACAAAATCCGTTATACTCATGGCATTTATCTCTTCCAACGTAAACCTGCCTTCAGAAACGACCATCCACTCAACCTCCAATAGCTTTGTTAACAGCTCGTAAAATGCCACCGTACCCCGTACAGCGACAAATATTACCCGATAAAGCTTCTTCCACTTCAGCCGGAGTAGGATGCGGGTTCTCTTCCAGCAGAGCAACTACCGAGATAACCATCCCTGGTGTACAATAACCGCATTGGAACCCCCCCTCTTCTAAAAAAGCCCGCTGAACGGGATGTAAGCCTACTTCACTAAGACCCTCAATTGTTGTAATTTCCGCACCTGAGCATTGATAGGCCATAACCAGACATGAATTCACTGGACGTCCATCCACCAGCACCATACATGCCCCGCAGCGGCCAATCTCACAAGAACGTTTTGTGCCGGTCAGCTCCAAATCTTCACGTATGACATTTAAAAGCCGACGGGAGGGTGGAATCTCCATGGATATCGCTTTCCCATTAAGATTGCAATTAAAGGTGAACCTCTCTTCTGTGAAGGCTTCCTCAGACGAAGCTGGGATTGGGTTCTCTTCATCTAGATTGTGATCTGAATTATGACTCGGCATGGATGTTCACCACCTTTTGTGGAATAAACGGTGTAGACTGCAGCCATTCGGGATCAATGGGCAGCTTGGTTACCCGCTTCCCTACAGCCTGAAATATGGCGGACACGACTGCCGGAGCTAAATTGACGGAACCCACCTCTCCAATGCCGCGAGGACCGTACGTGTCATGATCCGGCAAATCCTCTATCGGCTGCACCTGAATGCTGCCATTCATGTCGGCAATGGTCGGCACCAAATAGGTGTCTAAATTTTTGGTGACATAGCTGCCGCCTGACATCACAGCATCCTCTGACAAAGTGAAGCCTACCGCCATACTGCTGCCACCTTCGATCTGCCCGAGATAACCTTGCGGATTAGCCACCGGTCCCGCCGCTACCGCATGATATTGGTCCAGTACACGGACACGTCCAGTAAGCAGATTAACTTCCACGCGGACTGCGATTGCAGAATAGGTGTATAGGAAATGTGCCCCCACTCTTTTAAAGGGTGTGGTTGGATAAGTAAACTTTGTATTACAGACAATGGGTTCTGAAATACGCTGTGCCAAGTCCTTGTAAGTCAGAAGCAGACCGCCGTCTTTTAGCCAAATGCCGCCAGGGCCGAGCTTCATTTCATAGTTATCCAGCTCCGGCTTTAACATCGCAGCTGCCTGCAGTACTTGAGTGGTGAAGTCTGGACGGAGCCGTTTCAAGGCCATCCACATCATGCTGGTTGATCGGGAAGCCGTACTAGATCCGCTATCAGGCACAACATCCGTATCGCCAATGACGATGCTTAGATCCTCTGCCGCCAAGCCAAACTGTTCAATCAGCATTTGTTCCATTGTTGCGATTAACCCCTGACCAAACTCCTCGTAACCAAACACCGCCTCAATCTTGCCCTCTAGCGTCAAAGAGAGCCTGCCACCCGCCGGATCGGGAATACCATAACCAAGTCCTGCACCATGCATAGCTATAGCAGCACCCGTTCCAGTTACGATCCAAGGTTCCACAACACCTGAATCACTGTCTGTAGATGCGGCCTCAGTCATAAGAGGCGAACCCGCCAGCGCTTCCCACACCTGAAAGGCACCATCGGTCTGAGCAATTTCCTGACCCAGTGGCCCCAGATCTCCATATTTACGCAAATTGCGGCGGCGCATTTCCCACGGATCGATCTGCAATCGCTCAGCCAACCGATCGATTTGTCCCTCCAAAGCGAAAATCGCCTGATTGCCGCCAAAACCGCGAAACTCACCAGATACACCGTTATTGGTATATACAGCAAAACCCTTCACATCCACATGATCGATGATATAGGGGCCCATCACATGTTCTGTCGCAAAGTTGAGCACCTCCGCCCCCAGTGTTGCGTAAGCTCCCGTATCCGAAATAATTCTGACCTGATGTGCCCTGATGATTCCTTCGGGGTCGCAGCCAGTCTTCATGGTGATTTTCATGGGATGGCGTTTTAGTCCTGCACGTACCGATTCAGCTCTCGAATTATGCAGTCTTACCGGACGGAGTGTCCGCAAGGCAAGCAGCGCTCCATACGGCTGTACATTCAGCTCGTCTTTTCCTCCAAAGGACCCGCCGATAGGACTCGAGATGACGCGAATATCTTCTTGAGGAATAGCCAGAATTCTGGATAGCTGCAGGCGATCCATCAACCCATGTTGTGTAGCTGAATATACGATAAGCCGTCCGTTATCCTCTGGGATAAACAGTCCACCTTCAGTCTCCATATAGGTGTGCATTTGGCGTGGTGTATAGTAAGTCTCCTCTACCACATGACAGCAATCCGTAAATACCGTTTCCGGCTCCCCTTTCCGATATTCCGTATGATGAAGCACGTTTCCCTCGGCATGCAGCAAAATTGCGTCCTTTTTCATCGCCTCTTCCGGATTCTCCAGCAAGGGTAGAAGCTCATAATCCACTTCGATAAGAGATAAGGCGTATTCCGCAATTTCGTCCGTCTCAGCCGCAACTGCCGCAATCGCATCGCCAGTGTAACGCACACGGTCACTGCAAAATACCGGTTGATGCGGCAAAGCTATGCCAAAGCCGTTAAGTCCGGGCACATCCTCATGAGTGATTACAGCGTGTATACCAGGGACTTCAATGGCCTTCTCAATGCGTATGGACAAAATACGAGCATGTGCCTGCTCACTGCGGAGCACGCGGCCGATCAACATTCCTTCTGCCCTCATGTCGGTCAAATACTGCAGCTTACCGGATACCTTGCCCTCTCCATCAGGTCGTGTACGCCAGCGGCTACCGCTGGATTCCTTATTCAGCAGCATTTTCCCTCTCTCCTTTCGTCGGGTTATTCACCTCTAAACTCCGTATATTCATAGCCTTCCACAGCTCAGATACAACCAAATTCCCAGCAGTCTTTTTCTTGTAAAGTTCTGTTGCAAAGGGATCACTATACGTCTCAAAGCTGTTCTCAACCCCTTCATATAAAGAAGCCAACAGCTCATCTGTATACCTCACACCTTCAAGCATAACTTCAGCCCTACTTAGTCGCTGTGGCCGACCAGAGCCCCCACCTGCGGCGATACGCACCTCACGGAAACGGTGTTCCTCATCGATTGATGCTGAGATTGCTACCGTTACAAGTGAAGGGGTGAACGCTTCCCTGCGGCCAACCTTACGAAAAATTTCTAGCCTATCCGTTAACGGACTCTCTAAGCGAGTAGGTGAGATGCGAATCTCAGCCACAAGATCCGCCGCAGGTTTTATCCCGCTCCAGTGATTGTTTAGCCACTCTATCAAAGGTAGTGCCGTCATAAATTTGCCGTCAAAGGAGATTAACTCCGCGTCATAGACCAGTAACGCAGGTAGAATATCTCCGAAGCCAGAAGCGATATTGCCCCCGAGCGTGGCAAGATTACGCACCGACGGAGCCGATATGCAACGTGCAGCCTCTTGCAGCGCAGGAGCTACGGCCTGCAAATGCTCATTACTGCGGCACTGGGAGAGTGGAACAAGAGCGCCCAGAGATAAGTGAAATTCCGTTAAGGTAATGTCGCCGAGATTTGTAATTTGCCGAAGATCAATCAGCTGTTTGGGCATATGAGTCGTTCCATTTTCCCACCCTGTTCTCAGCAGTGTTCCCCCTGCAACATATCGAGCACTGTCTCCAAACGCCGTTTTTCTCTCCCAAGCTTCGTGCAGGCTGCGGGGTTGAATTACATCAGGTAGCCTTCCATCCTCTTCCCGTAAAACTCCCATACACTCCGCCTCCTTTTTGAGTACCAGATTGCTGCTTCCCTTCTCGTATAGCCTGTCTTAAAACCTTTGTTCCCGAATATAAGGAACTCCAAGCGCCTCCGGTGTGCCGGATGGTTTGTTGCGATTGCGGTACCCCAGGTACATCAGGACCAGAATGGTCACAAGGTACGGAATCATTTTGAGAAAATAGGGCGGAACTGCACTGCCCAGCAATTGAATACGGAAGCCAAGTGAATCCAATGCCCCAAAAAAGTAAGCGCAGAACAAGGCACGCAGCGGATTCCATCTGGCGAAAATCACCAGCCCTACCGCAATCCAGCCCCGGCCGGCTGTCAGCCCTTCATTCCAGGTTGGCGCGTAGGCCAATACCATATCCGCTCCGGCCAGGCCGATGAGAGCAGCACCGGTGATCACATAGCTGTAGCGGATAAGCTGTACACGGATCCCCATCACATCTGCGGTAGCCGGACTGTCTCCGACTGCCCGCAAATGCAGGCCCCATGAAGTGCGGTGAATTAGCAGATGCAGAGCAAGCACTAGCAGCAGGCTAAACCAGGTTAGGTAGTCCATGTTGCCGAATATTTTTCCGATGAACGGTACATTTTCCAGCCAAGCCAGATGCAGCTTAGGGGAGGTTCCCGGCAAAGGAATGCCGCTGATCGGTTTACCAAGATAAGCGCTCAACCCACTACCAAACAGGGTCATCGCAAGACCGGACATCGTATGATTCGCCCGCAAGGTCACACAGAGAAAAGAATGCAGCAAACCAAGTACAGCCGTTATAGCTACGGTAGCCAACAGAGCCAGCAGCAGGTTTCCGGAGCGAATATACACGATACAAGTGATGACCGCTCCCATCAGCATCAGACCTTCAGCCCCAAGCTGTATAATGCCGGCTCGTTCATTTAGAATGCCTCCCAGCGTAGCCAGCAGCAGCGGGGTCCCTGCGGAAATAGCGGCAATAAGTAGCTGTGTTGTAAAATCCATTGCCTATCTCCCCCCTTTCAGCTGAACCCGGCTACGGCGAATGCGGAAACGATAGATCATATCGCCAGCAATCAAGAAAAACAGGATGGAGCCCTGCAGCATTTCTGATATCGATGAGGGCAGCCCGATGGTTTGAACACTATATCCGCCAACAATTAAGCCACCGAATAAAATAGAAGTAACGATTAGACCGAGTGGATTCAATTTGGCCAACCAAGCTACAATAATGGCGGTGTATCCATAACCCGGTGAAATACCCTGCATCAGCTTGTGTGTAACACCGGAGACCTCCGCCATGCCAGCGATCCCGGCGAGCCCCCCACTGATCAGCATGACGATAATAATATGGCGCTTGATAGGAATCCCCGCGTATCTGGCTGCAACAGGATTGGCCCCAATCAGACGGAGCTCGTAACCCCACTTGGTAAAACGAATCATTAAGTAATAAATCACAACGGCGATAAGTCCAAATAACAATCCAATATGCAATCTTGTACTTCCGAGAACAGGCAGCGATTGAGCCGCAGTAAACATAGGTGATCCCGGGAAATTAAATCCTTTAGGATCTTTCCAGGGTCCGAATACCACGTAATCGAGCGCCAATAGGGCAACATAATTCAGCATTAATGAAGTGATTAGCTCATTCACTCCAAAATGCGTCCGCGGAATAGCTGTCAGCAGTCCCCAAAACGCACCCGCGGCAATACCGAACAGCAGCATTAAGCTCAGGGACCAGAATGAAGGTAAGTCAGGAAAATAAATCGTGACCGCTGTGGCCGCCATAGCCCCAACAGTTAACTGGCCTTCTGCTCCAATATTCCATACCGAAATGCGGTAAGCCACAGCAATCCCAAGCCCACATAGGAGTAGCGGGATCGCTTTAACCATCGTTTCCGTGAGCCCATACGCAGTGCCAAATGCGCCACGGAACATTTTTTCATAGACCAGCACCGGATTCATACCATTCGCCGCAATAAATAGGGCACACAACAATAGCGCTAAAACTATAGATACAATAGGTGTCCACCAAGGAGAACGGATGCGGCTGGCATCGTATTCGAAACGTAGAGAGAATCGTTTTCCGGAGTGGGAGGGGAGGGGTTCCAGTACTGCTGCTGCGGTATTTCTTCCATTCTCCAGACTCATACGGCGCTCTCCTCTCTATTATGAATACCAGCCATTAGTAGTCCGATGCTCTCTCGATTCGCTTCCTCATGTGTACTCTCACCAATAATTGAGCCGTTATAGATCACTAGAATCCGGTCGGACAACTGAAGCAATTCATCTAAATCCTCCGAAATTAACAACACGCCACTACCTGAACCACGCAGCTCCATAAGAAGGTCGTGAACACCTGCCGTGGCACCTACATCCAGCCCTTGTGTCGGATGAACGGCGACCATCAGCTTCGGCCGATGACTGATCTCACGTGCAAAGAGCAGCTTCTGCTGATTACCACCTGACAACTGTTGTACTGGCGTCTCCAGCTCAGGTGTTTTGACATTAAAGCGCTGGACCAGCTCCTGTGACCACAAACGGTTCTTCGCGGACTTCAAGAAACCAAATTTGGAGTGCTCCTCTGAGCGGTAAGACTTAAACAAAAGATTATCCACCGATCCGAGGCGTCCAGCTAAACCGCTCTTCATCCGGTTCTCCGGCACGTGGGAGATTCCTGAATCAATTGCCCCTCTAACCGAAGCGGATTTCACCGTCTTTCCATCAAACGTGATTTCACCACTTTTCCAGCCTCTAAGACCAGTTAACACTTCAGCCAGTTCCTTTTGCCCATTGCCAGCTACCCCAGCTACGCCTACAATCTCTCCTTTACATACGTTCAGAGAGAAGTGATCCAGTGCTTTTCGCCCGTGATCGGCATATACGTCCACATCTTTCACTTCTAATAAAGAATCCCCTTCAGTGGCTTCCCGTTCTTGACGGGTGATGGTTACTTCCTTGCCCACCATCAGACGAGCCAGCTCCAGTTCATCTGTATCTGCCGTGATCAGTGTGGCGATCATTTTCCCTTTACGCATGACGGAAATCCGATCGGAGGACGCCATAACCTCTTTCATTTTATGAGTAGTCATAATGACCGTTTTTCCTGCCTGCTTCATGACCCGCAGCGTTTCAAATAGCTGTTCCACCTCTCCCGGAGTCAGTACAGAGGTTGGTTCATCCAGAATAATAATGTCAGCCCCGCGATACAGCGTCTTAACGATTTCAACACGCTGCTGTTCACCCACGGATAACTGCCAGATCGGGCGATCCACCGGGAAATTCAGTCCAAACCGTTCTGCTAATGCCTTTATCTCCTTGCGTTTGTTCTTCATCCATTTACGGCCGCGCCAGAAAGACGACTTTTCGCCAAGCACGATATTTTCCGCTGCTGTAAGGCTTTGCACCAGCCTAAAGTTCTGAAACACCATACCTACACCCAGCTGTGCAGCATCTTTAGGAGAACGGATCAGAGCACCTTTCCCATGAATGGAGATTTCTCCTTCATCTGCTCTATACACCCCTGACAGCATGCTCATCACCGTGCTCTTCCCGGCCCCATTCTCCCCAAGCAACGCATGAATCTCACCCGCATTTGCCGAAAAGTCGACTTGATCACTGGCGGTTACCGAGCCGAATTTTTTCACAATCCCCCGCATTTCAACTGAAGTTCCCCGCATGGCCTGAACCCCTCCTTCCTTCAAGTTGTAGTACGGGTGGGGAAGTTTCCGCTTAACGGAACCCGCCCCACCCATAGATTGTGCACATCTTATTCCCTATTTTTAAACATTATTGCGGGATAGTTCCTTCCACACCCTTTACGAGCCAGTTCATGCCCAGCACTTCCTCCAAGGTCAGCTTCTGACCCTCCTGAACCTTCACATTCCCTTGATTATCTGAGATCGGACCTGTGAAAACCTCCAGCTCACCACTGATAATTTTGGCTTTGGCGTCTTCGACAAGCTTTTTCACATCATCTGGGATCTTGTTCCCGAAAGGAGCCAGCTCCACCATACCGTCAGCCATATCACCGGAATACTGCTCGCTCTTCCAGGTTCCATCCATAACTGCCTGCACAGCTTTTACGTAATACGGCCCCCAATTCCATACCGGGTTCGTCAAATAATTGTCCGGAGCGTATTTGCTCATATCCGAGTCATTTCCCCCGGCAAATGCCCCTCGTTCAGCAGCAGCCTGCAGTGTTGCAGGTGAATCCTGATAGGCCAAAAGCACATCCGCACCCTTATCCAGCAAGCTGATTGCCGCTTGACGTTCAGTCGTCGGGTCATACCATGTATTCGTCCATACCACATTCACCTTTACATCAGGATTGACACTTTGTGCTCCAAGGGTAAAAGCATTCAAGTTATAAATCACTTCGCTGATCGGAAAAGCGCCCACATAACCAAGCTGATTGTTTTTGGTCATTTTTCCTGCCGCTATGCCGCTCAGATAGCTGGCCTGATAGTTTTTCCCGAAGTAGGTTCCCATGTTCTCTGCGGTTTTGTAACCCGAAGCATGCAGGAACTTCACGTTGGGGAATTTGCCCGCTACATTTAATGTAAAATCCATATATCCGAAGCTCGTTGTAAACACGATGTCGTGTGATTGTGCAAGCTCGGTGATGATTCGTTCGGCGTCAGCACTTTCAGGGACATTTTCTACAAAGTCAGCTTTAATCCCCAGCTCCTTCTCCATATACAGCCGTCCTTGATCATGTTGGTACGTGTAGCCGCCATCCCCTGGAGGTCCGATATAAACAAAAGCAACCGTCGGTTTCTTTGCAGCCGGTTCTGTTGTTGCAGTTGCTTCTGTTGCCGCTGTAGTTGTCGCTGGTGCCTCCGTTGCATTTGTAGAAGTATTATTATTGCTGCCACACCCCACCAAAGCCACCGTCATTAGAACCATTAATGCAAGACAAGATGTTATGAACTGACCCCTTTTTTTCATAATTCTCCTCCTCCAAATCATCTCTCATCATGGCTGCAACCATTAATGTACTTCTACTATACTTAGAGGTGGCCTTGGCGTAAATTTATATAACATACGTTTGTATATGAATATAAGAATCAGAACTTTTTTTGTGTGTAATGCACTAATTGGTTTTTGTATGGTGAGTTTCGTGTCACATTATATGACCAGAAGTGGAAAAGGAACACTGTTTCAGATTACTTTTCAGATTACCTTCCAGACTATTCTTTACTTCACTTTCCATTTCTCAGAATCCATTGCTCCTGAATCTCACCAAAATCCTCTTTTGTATCTGCGTCCATGAAATAATGGGCAGACTCAGATTCCAGAACAATCCCCTTATAATCAGGTGAACGCAATATCCCCGCCGCTCCTCGATCTCCATCTAATCCCTGTAGTGCTGGAAACAACGTCTTCGAGAACAAAGCCGGGGGCATAGCCGACCCATTGCTGACGCTAGCGACATAGTCCATCTCCGGAGATTGTTCAAACGTTTGTATTAGACGGTTCACTAATGCTGTAGTAATAAATGGCTGATCCGCAAGCGCCACAACTACTGCATCGGGCTGCAAAGGTAATACCGCATTAAGGCCGCAGCGCAGTGAAAAAGACAATCCTAGATGTGCGGTTAAGCAAGTTTCGGTACGTCTGGATGCTTGCGGTTCAATCGCGGGTGGCAGCCATTCCAAGTTGTCATCCGCACGCACTACCACGATTAGCGGTTCTAGATTGCAACGATCCAATTCACTAAGCGCGACGCTCCCGAGTGAGACCTCCTGCGACAATTTCAGTGAAACCTTGGACACGCCCATCCGCCTGCTCTGCCCCGCTGCCAAATATATTCCTGCTACTTTCAATACTATCCGCTCCTTTGGGCAGCTCTCGTGAGCCCACCCTTCTAATTTGAATAATTTCCGCTATAATACTGACCGCAATCTCCTCCGGACCTTCTCCTCCAATCGGCAACCCTACAGGTGCATGCAAAGATGCAGGAGCCTCAAGCCCTTCCAGTAAAAGAGATATCCGCGCCTTCGAACCGATAATCCCTATATATAGAGGAGCAAGCGGAATCACACTCTCCAGGAACTGTCTATCCCGCCCAAGTTGATGACTGCATATCAATACATAATCCTCCCGGGCTACACCCAATCGCTGAACAACCTCCACGGGGGAACAAATTACTTGTTCAGCTCGAGGAAACTTATTGTGCAAGCTTCCTTCACGCCAATCCGCAACCGCAACCCGAAAGCCAACTCTGTCAGCAAGTTCCGCAATTGGAACCACATCAAGCCCACCACCAAAAATCACAAGCCGCGGTTTAGGCACGAAAGACGTATGGAATGCTGTCAATTCTGCTGGAGCGGCCATAAAGCGACCTGCCGCCAGGCTTTCTTTTGCCGAGTGGGATAATTTCGGATGTTTCTTGCTCTGCGGCAGTACAATGTCTGGATCCAGCTCCAGCTTATAGATAAAACCTTTCTCCACTGCTTCGCGGAACAAAATTAGCTTCTCTCCCCTAGCCAATCTGTCACTCGCCTGCACTAAAAGCTTGTAGAGCTGACCCCGCACGGGTTCTAGCACTACTTTGATTTTGCCTCCACAGCCGACAACCTCACCCCAGGACAGATCATCCGGAGACAGCATGTTGTATTCCACAATTTCGGGCAGCCCTCGTTCCCAGATCTCAGAAGTTCGCAGCTGCAGATCGTTTTCCAGACAACCTGGACTCAGGCTCCCAATCGTACCTTCTTCAAAAAACAACATCACCGCTCCGGCTTTACGATACGAGTGTCCCTCCACCTCTATCAGCGTTGCCAGCACCGCAGGCGCCTGATGGGTTTGAATATGCATTGCGATTTCATGTGTATTCACGAGGTTCCCCTCCTCCGTGTTTGCATTTCAACCCAGATCTTAGAACTTAGAACTTAGAACTTAGAACTTAGTCCCTTCCGAGCATCCTCCGAAACATGAATACTAACTTCAACCTCATTAGATCATTTATTTTTTTAAAATCGACGTCCAGCAGCTCACTAAGCTTCTCGATCCGGTAGGTAGCCGTGTTTCGATGAATAAACAGTTTCTTAGCCGTCTCATTAACATGACCATCGTTCTCTAGATAAACTTCCAGCGTTCGCAGCATTTCCCTGACATACTCCGGTTCTCGGTTAAGCAACCCTCTAAGACTTCCATTACAATATTTCTCCATAACCTCTGCCGGAATTTGCCCGAGTAGCAGGTTAAGCTCAAGCTGCCGGTAATGCACAACATTCCCTTTTACTCCCCCGCCCTGAAGCATTCCCATACAATCCTTTACCTCCGCAAAAGCCTCCTTCAGCCCCTCCGGCTTCGTTTTACAACTGCTTATCGCAGCTCGCGGATAATATCCCTTATCAAACTTCATGTTGTTAAAACAAGCCTGGATTAGATCCCGGAATTGTTCAGGACGCTGACGATCTCCCGGATATATAGACAAAAGTCCTTGATCTATGATCACATGAATTCCCTTTACTTCCCGCAGCCCGGGATGTTCAAGATATTCTTCTTTTAGTCTGAGCAGCTCACCTTGGCGTTCTTCCCCAGTCGCAGCTGTATCGGTCAATAGGAGACAAAATGGTGATTGAAGCAGCTCAATCTCCAAGTCGAGAGCAGCCTTCGCCAAATCTGTGTAAGATAAATTACCGCTCAAACAACGTCTCAGCAATCCGCTAAACTCCCTGTGTTCTGCCTGTTCAAAATAATCTTCGTATCCTGAATGAATATGATATGAAATAAGTTCAGCTCCCTGAACGAACAAACTTTCTTCCATTGGGAGCAATAAAGGGTCGATGGCACAAAACAATAGATATCCAGAGCACTTCTCTCCTTGCAAAAGTGGTGTACGGTAGCCCACATGATCTCCAACACGAAAGCGCTGATTCCGTTTCTGCCACGGCCACCCCTCCAGCAGCTGTGAAGGATGGTATTCAGAGTTGTTGTAGATCACATCCCCCCTTGCGCTAACCACCACAAGTGAATGGCCAATCACTTCAGACACCGAATCAAACAACGGACGGCTGCGGACAGATCTTAGGGCAAATTGCATCAGCTTTTTCTGCTTTTCCATAATGCTCTGCAGAACGTGAGTGCTGCGGCTAAGCTCGGCGCGAAACAGACCATTCATCTGATCCGAAAAAGTAAACTCGAAAGGCAGCTGGATAAGCGGGAAGTTAAGACTCTCCGCTTCTGCAACCAGTTGCTCTGGTACTTCATCCCAAAATCGCCCCAGCTTAATGCCCAAGGCCGAAGATCCCCGGCGATTCAAAGTCTGCAGCAAGGCAGAGGCTTCCTCCATATTGTCCTTTATCAAATAGGCTGTCGTTAGCAGCATCTCGCCTTCTTTGATCCAATCCGAGATATCGGGAGCATCCATCACATTAATTGACTTCACAATTCGATGTTTCCCTTTAGACCCAGCGATAAGCTTCGCCTCGGACAAAGGATAAATGGACAACGCTTCTTCAACCGTAAGATGCATGCCACCCCTCCTTATTAGGATCAATAGAACCATTTCTGATTTATAATGTTATTTTATGTAACATTATAATTAAAATGAACCGTGTTGAATAGAGGGAAGTTAAATTTTCATGATTTATATGTTAATAAACTTAACACAAAATGAACATGGAACATGAATGATGAATTATGAATTATGAATTATGAATTATGAATTATGAATTATGAATTATTGAACTTTAGCTCATATCGTTCATGTGAACTGTATAAGGGGATTGGAAAATAGTAGGTGGAGTTGAGGGAGGGCTTTCGAGTAAAAACAAGTTTTTACGGGTTCACGCGGGAATCTGAATAGGGAGTCGGAATAGGTGGCAGGGTATTCTCAGGCTATTCGAATTGGCCATCAAGATCGAAGTCGCAGGCACACCAGCGCTGCAAGACGGGGAATTGAGCAGTGTAGAAGATCCGTACGAGCAGAGATAATACCACCCCACTATAGCTGTGGCGGAGGTACAAGCTCTTATAGATCCACTGCTGCCGGTAGAGGTGAAAGGCACTTTTGCCCTTCTTTTTGGCTATTCGGCCGGAATTGCCGAGATGAAGGGCACTTTTGCCCTTCTTTTTGACTACATAGGCGTCTTTGCCAGATTCTGCGGGATTTATACCGTTCTTTTTAGCTACTTGGGCCACTTTCCCAGATTCTGCGGGATTTATACCGTTCTTTTTAGCTACTTGTGCCACTTTCCTGGATTCTACGGGATTTATACTGTACTTTTTAGTTACATGAGCCATTTCCCCGGATTCTGCGGGAGTTATAACGTTCTTTTTAGCTACTTGGGCCACTTTCCCAGATTTCTACGGGATTTATACTGTACTTTTTAGCTGCTTGAGCCATTTCCCCGGATTCTGCGGGATTTATACTGTACTTTTTAGTTACTTGAGCCATTTCCCCGGATTCTGCGGGATTTATACCGTTCTTTTTAGTTACTTATGCCACTTTCCCAGATTCTGCGGGATTTATACCGTTCTTTTTAGCTACTTGGGCCACTTTCCCAGATTTCTACGGGATTTATACTGTACTTTTTAGCTGCTTGAGCCATTTCCCCGGATTCTACGGGATTAATACTGTTCTTTTTAGTTACTTATGCCACTTTCCCAGATTCTGCGGGATTTATACCGTTCTTTTTAGCTACTTGGGCCACTTTCCCAGATTCTGCGGGATTTATACCGTTCTTTTTAGCTACTTGGGCCACTTTCCCAGATTCTGCGGGATTTATACCGTTCTTTTTAGCTACTTGTTCCACTTTCCTGGATTCTGCGGGATTTATACCGTTCTTTTTAGCTACTTGTGCCACTTTTCTGGATTTTGCGGGAGTTATACCGTTCTTTTTAGTTACTTAAGCACTTCCCACGATTTCTGCGGGATTTATACCGTTCTTTTTAGCTACTTGTGCCATTTCCCGGTTTCTGCGGGATTTATACCGTTCTTTTTAGTTACTTAAGCCATTTCCCTGATTTCTGCGGGATTTATACCGTTCTTTTTAGTTACTTAAGCACTTCCCCCGATTTCTGCGGGATTTATACCGTTCTTTTCTCTCCAGCGACGTATTCACTTAAATCTACTGGTCTTATACCACATAATCGAGCGCTGAATTTATCTTTTTCACTCTACCACTCCACTATTGAGCCAACTTAAGCTACCTTAGTTTTTAAATCAACTCCACTGGGCTCCCCGGTGTAAATAAAACTAAGAGTAGGCGGGAATGACATGTGTATTTCGTTAATTTGTGAATCAATAAGTGAGTGTGGCGTTAGAGTGTATTTCTAGAGTGTAATCCTATAGTGTATTCCCAGAGTGTATTTCTAGAGTGTAATCCTAAAGCGTCTTCCTAGAATGTATTTCTAGAGTGTATTCCAAGAGAGTAATGGAGGAGTATCGGTTAACAGTAACTAGAAAAGTAACTAGAAATGTAACTAGAAAAGTGTCAAGATATGTTGTTCGTAGCTACGGTCTGTTTAGTATCGCTGCTTTTTCAAGACCACTGCACTCAGCCTCTCAAGACTGCTGCCACACTTCATTCACCCAAGAGAGTAACCGGAGATCCTGACCATGTCCGGCAATAACGGATAATCCCAGTGGCAATCCACTTGTGGAGAGCATAGGTAATGTTACCTGAGGCAAACCCGCCAACCCAGCTATGCAACTCAACATCATCGCACCACTACGATTCACCTCCAATTGGCGCAAATCCCCTCCACGCAGCGGCGCTGGTCCCGGAACTGTCGGAATCACAAGACAATTGTCCTCTCCTAGCAGCAGGCGCAAATGATTAGAAATCTCTTTTTGCTTACATTGTGCAACGCTATGATCCTCTTCCGCCAAACTGGCAGCCCACGAGAATCGCGCTGCAATATCAGGCCCAAAGACTGGTTTCTCGTTCTCAATCCAAACGCCATGAGTTTCCCAAATTTCATTCCCCTGCAATTCTCTAAAAACATCCATCCAGACCCTTAACCCCTCCAAAGCAATTTCTATCTCCATGAGATGATCTGCCCCGGATCGCAAACAACTCAATCCCTCCGATAAAATAGCTGCATTCTCCAGATTAACCAAAGCCCAGCAGTCAGTAGCAACAAATAAAGTACCCATTTTATTTTTGTCTTCCATATTCTTTTTTACCTTGTTTTCCGGGCCAATCTCTAAAATTTTCTCCGTACTCTTCTCAGCACTCTTCTCAATACGTTTCTCCAAAATCGTTTCTAAACTTTCCTTCTGGCTCTTTTCTAAATTATTTTTATCAGTCTTCACCATGTCTCCCTCTAAGTTGTTCTTCAAATTTTCCAATACATTCTTCTCTATGCTCTTCCCTACAGTTTCTTCTAGACTACTTCCTATTTTCTTCGACGTCTTTACAGATGTACTCCCAGCCACAAGTAACACTTCCCCTACCTTCTGGAGCACATCCAAGCGATCCGACACCCAGCCAACTGTATCAAAAGCCGGAGATAATGGAATAACACCTTGAAAATCCACAGCTCCATGCGTTGGCCGGAAGCCATATACTCCGCAATAAGAGGAAGGTACTCGAATTGAGCCACCGGTATCTGTTCCGAGCGCAAAATCAACACTACCAGAAGCTACCGCTACTGCCGAACCACTTGAAGATCCGCCTGGGATACGACCTACAGCACGCGGATTAATCGGCGTTCCATAATGATGGTTCTCGCCGCCCAGACTATACATCAGCTCATCCGTATAGGCAGCACCACGAAGTGTAGCACCCGACAACAGTAAACGATGTACAGCCACCGCATGCTCCGTGGATGGATGGTGGCTACGCAGCCAATCAGGATTACCTGCAGAAGAGCTGTGTCCAGTTACAGCAAATACATCTTTTACTGCAAAGGTCAGTCCATCCAATATCCCGCTTCCTAAACTCTCAACCGTAAGCTCAGGATCTATAAACGCACCATACCGATTATCCAAAACCATAATTCCCCCTCCTCCCTAGACCATTACTTTTACCCTTCCATCAGCCTTTCGGATCCCACGCTTCTCCTACGATTCCTCCAGCGTTCCTTCCAATTCCTCATCTTTCCTCCTACGACCCATCAGCAGCTTTTCCATCCATCATTCCACCTACGATTCTTCCATCAGCCTTTCGGATCCCACACCATCCCGCCTTCGATTCCTCCAGCAGTCCTTCCAATTCTCCATCTTTCCTCCTACGACCCCATCAGCAGCTTTTCCATCCATCATTCCACCTACGATTCCTTCAGAGTTCTTCCAATCCTTCCATCACACCTATACCTACCACCCAATCGCCGCACCATCGCAGCGCGGGTCCGTTCCCCCACTGCGGTATCCATTGTCATCTATCGAAACCACATGAGCGTGCCCCATAACCCCATCGTAGTCATCTACTTTCCGGACAATATGACCGGCTGCGGCCAAATCTGCCAGCACCTCATCAGCTACCCTGCTCTCCACCTTCAGTTCTTGCGTAGGCTCTCCCCACGTTCTCCCCCACACAAAACGCGGCGCATTCACAGCCATTTGTGGATTCATACCATAATGCAGCATCCGTGTGAGCAGCAGAGTTTGAGTCTGTGGTTGACCTTCGCCACCTTGCGTCCCATAAAGAATTGCAGGTTTTCCCTCGCGGCAGGCCATCGCTGGCATCAGTGTGTGGAAGCTGCGCTTATGCGGCTCAAGCGTATTGATGTGCCCGGGGTTCAGCGAAAAAAACGAACCTCGATTCTGCAGCAGAATCCCAGTATCCCCAGCGACCACGCCCGAGCCAAATTCAAAATACAGACTCTGAATAAAAGAGACCGCATTCCCATCTTCATCCACAACCGCAGCATAAGCTGTATCACTGCCGATAGGCTGACTTGTCAGTTGCGCAGCTTTTTGCATCGAGATCGCAGACGCTAATTGTCCTGCATAACGTTTATCCAGCAGCTGCTCCAAAGGTATAGCACTAAAATCCGGATCCGTAAGCACCCTATCCCGGTCGCGGAAGCTTAGCTTCAACACTTCAACAAGCAGGTGGTAGTATTCATACGATCCATGTTCGATTACTTCGAAGTTGAAATTTTCCAACATATTAAGACTCATTAGTCCTGTGAAACCTTGAGAGTTAGGCGGCACTTGGTACACCGTATGCCCGTGATAATCCGTATGAAGCGGCTCGCCCCACTCGCCCTGATGATCCGCAAAGTCATCCCGAGTCAGATACCCGCCAGCTGCCAGCATAAAGTCACAGATGTCCTCCGCAATCTTCCCCTTATAAAAAGCGTCCCGCCCACCCGCCGCCAATGTCCGCAGGGTGGCTGCCAGCTGTTTTTGCTGGAATCGCGATCCAGCACAAGGAATCACGCCGCCTGGCGTGTAAATCGCTGCCGCCTCCGGCGACAGCGCAGAGCCCGCAACAGCCGTGTTATTCCGCTGATCCGGCGACAGCGGAAACCCCTCCAAAGCATAACCAACAGCAGGCTCCAGTACTTCCGCCAGCGTAAAGCGGCCATACTTACTCAGTATGGCATCCCAACTGTCTGCCATCCCCGGCACCGTAATGGCGCTGCTAATCCCCCGCCGCGGAATAAAAGCATCCCCGGCATAGCTGCTTCTGCGGACTCCGTACCCGGAGCGCCCGCTTCCGTTATAGGCCTGAACACGTGCCTCTTGCGTGTTATAGGTCAACCAAAAGGAATCTCCGCCTAGCCCCGTCATATGCGGATATACTACAGCTAATGTCGCACTGATCGCCACCGCTGCATCAAAGGCATTCCCCCCTTTTTCCAACATACGTGCACCAGCAGCCGAGGCTAAATAATGGGGGCTAACTACCATAGTTTTTGTGCCTATTACGGGTTTCTCCGCCATGTCCCATCCCCCTATGTTTTTACGGATTACTCCGCCATGCCCATCCCCCTAAATTTTACGGGTTTCTTCCTCATGCCCATCCCCCTAAGTTTTATGAGTTCACCATCATGTCCCAACTCCTTGTTTTTGCGGCGGGATTCTTCAACATATTCAATCTTCCTATCTTCTGCGGCGGGATTCTTCAACATATTCAATCTTCCTATCTTCTGCACCAGGTTCCTCTGCGAGCCCCTATAACTTCAGGTTTAATTAGTGTCATTTAACATTACACGAAAATCCTTTGTCAATCGGTTACGCTGAAACGCAAAATAAACCTCTTCTTTTTGTGAGCTATGCACAAATAAGAGGTCATCTTTGTTTAACCTTGTAGATTCACGTCTACGAATATTATAAAATCATTTTAATTACAGGGAGCCGCATACTACCATGGCGTACTACCGTGACCTTTTACCGTCAAATGGCTACCTATCCCAGATATGTCTAGTCACCTTTTGCCACCAAATGCCTACCTATCTCGGATATGTCTCTAACCTATTTCTTCCACTGGCTGCCTATCTCAGATATATCTAGCTGAATCCAACCTTAGTAATCTTAGCCACTTTTGCTTAGGGGGGGCTTGTGCTTTGGAACACCGAATAAACAATTTATTTTAAAATATATTGCGACAACACGGCCTGCACCTCGTAAATATTTACGGATTTATTGAAGGTCTTCTTCACCGGAAGCGTGCTGCTGGAAATGTAGATACATAGCTCCGCATCCAGATCAAAATGCCCTGCCGTCTCCACGGAATAATGCGAGATGCTTTTGTAAGGGATCGAATGATATTCTGTTTTCTTGCCCGTCAGACCTTGTTTATCCACCAGAATAAGCCGCTTGTCCGTAAAAATGAACATATCTCTAATCAGCTTATAGGCACGTTCGATTTTCTCCTGAGGAGCAAGAATTTGTGCGTATTCCCGCTGGACCTCCGTAAGATTCACTTGCGATGCATTGCCCATTAATCCGTCAAAAAGTGCCATATCTCTTCCTCTTTTCATCCGTTAAATTTAGGCACTTGCCCCCCACTACAGAACCATATTATTCTATTTTCCATATTCTATGCTGTGTAAAAATACTCTCTGACATCTTTTTACTTGCTTATTTTCTGATTTTTGATTACACTGTCATTAAATTTACTAAGAGAGGGGTGTGGAAGGAATGGATCACAATTGGACCAACAGTGTTATGAGTCGGCTACCTAAAGCGATAGCTGGCATTGCTCATGTAAATGGCGATAACGGGAGAAGTCTGTCCATTTGTATGAATTTAATAACACTACACAATTGTGAAATGCCTTTCCTGCCATCACCCGGACGGATCAGTTAACCGGAGAATGATAAGGCCGTGGGGAAATTTCCCTACGGTCTTTTTTTATGGTTTTTTACAGGATTTCGGAGCCATTTAGGGTACTGGCGGTGCGAAGGGCATTCTTAAAGGAGAATATATATGATCATCCAATGCCAAAATGTTCAAAAATACCACGGGGCACAACTCGTGCTGAATAGCATCACCTTCGATATCCGCCAAGGGGAAAAAATCGGCCTGATCGGCCGCAACGGCTGTGGCAAAACGACACTATTCCACCTGCTGAACGGGGAGGAACGCCCCGATGAAGGGCAAATCTCAATACGCAAAGGCAGCGTAGTAGGTCTGTTAGCTCAAATTCAAGAAGTTAACGAAAAAGAAACCGTATATGATGTTCTGCAGCGCAGCTTTGCCGAACCTTTGCAATGGCAGCATCGCCTGCGGGAGCTTGAGCTGGAAATGTCCAGCTTTAACAGCGGAACGGATGAAATCCTCTGGAATCGGCTGCTTAAAGAATATGGCAGCTTGCAGGATAAGTTCGAGGCCGCCGGAGGGTACGAGATCGAATCCTCTATTCAGAGAGTAGTCTCGGGTCTCGGGATCGGAACCGGACAATACAGCCGACTGTTCGCCTCTCTTTCAGGAGGAGAAAAAACAAAAGTTGGACTCGCAGAGCTACTGCTGCGCCGTCCAGACATCCTTCTACTGGATGAACCAACCAATCATCTCGATATGAATGCCATCGAATGGTTGGAGCAATTTTTACAGAGTTATGATGGAACAGTGCTGGCGATTTCCCATGACCGCTACTTTCTGGACGCTGTAGTCAAGAAAGTCATCGAGATTGAAGATGGCGAAGCTTTTACCTTCCACACCGACTACAGCGGCTATCAAGTGGAGAAGGAAACACGGCTTCTTCAACAATTTGCTGATTATCAAGAGCAGCAGAAAAAAATAAAACAAATGCAGGAAAGCATCAAACGTCTCATTGAATTTGGCAATCGCGGGACCCCTCCTAACCCTTCCTTTTACCGGAGAGCAGCATCCATGCAAAAAGCACTGGATCGTATGGTGAAGGTTAAACGTCCTATTCTGGAGCGCAAATCGATGGATTTGCAGCTACAGCAAAATGACCGTTCCGGTAATCAGGTTGTCATTTTGGAGGATCTCGGAAAAGCCTATGGTCAGCGAAGCCTTTTCGCAGAGGCAAATGAAGTGCTTCGCTACGGAGAGACTACGGCACTCATCGGCGGTAACGGGGCAGGTAAAAGTACACTTTTAAGAATTATTTTAGGGCAGGAAACCCCGGACAGCGGAAGCTGTACACTTGGCTCAAGAACTGTGGTCGGCTACCTCGCACAAGAGGCTGTTCCGGAAAATAACAAACAGTCTGTACTCCGCTACTTCCGCGAAGAAGCTGGACTTGAAGAAGGTGAAGCTCGCGGGCAGCTTGCACGTTTTCTATTCTATGGTCCCGATGTATTCAAAGACATTACGAATCTGTCCGGTGGTGAATGGACCCGCCTGCGTTTCGCTGTACTAATGCATCGCAAGCCAAATCTGCTGATTCTCGATGAGCCGACCAATCATCTGGACATAGATTCTCGTGAAGCACTCGAAGAAGCACTAGAGGAATTTCCAGGCACAGTTCTGGCGGTATCTCATGACCGTTATTTCATCAATCGTCTATTTCACAAACTATGGTCCATTGAAGACGGGCGGTTTGGAGTGTTCAACGGAAACTATGAATATTACAAGGAAAAACAAGCTGAAAAGGCATTACTGGCTCCCTCTTTTGCGGATCAAACTAAACCTTTCTCTGCAGAACGAACAAGTTCAGGCTCTGGTAAGCCTCAATCTAACGATTCAGGGAAAGAAACCAACACTAAATCCTCCAGTTCCCGTAGGAAAAACAACACCTTCGACTGGGAAACGGCCATTGCAGAGGTAGAGAAACGCCTTGGCGTGATCGATGCCAAGATGTTAGAGCCCCTGATCAGCAGCGATGCAGTTGAACTTGCTGAACTGCAACAAGAACGTGATGCGATACAGGAACAGTTGGATGAGCTCTATACAGGATGGATGGAGACAACTGATCTATAAATTGATCTATAAGGAGATGAGCATATGAACAACAAAGAAAAAATTAAGTTGTTATGGAAAGAATATACCCAGCTTCATCCACAAACAGCGGATAACTATGACGCGTGGGCCTTTGGTGACAGTCCCCAGATGGCCGATGAACTGCTCGATCTGGTGATTCGTGGGATTAAGACAGGAACTGCTTCAAATTATGATATATTTGAAACTTGTGACGAGACGTTTCCGCAAGTCGGCGGTCACAGTATCGTGCTGGATGGTTCTGGTGATCCGCAGGCAATAATTGTTACTACAGATGTACAAATTATACCTTTTGATGAGGTTAGCGCTGAGTTTGCCTATACTGAAGGAGAAGGTGACCGGACGCTTAAGTCATGGCGGCATGATCATGAGCAGTTCTTCACCCGAGAATCCTTAAAATTCTTAAACAAACCCTTTGATCCAAAGATGAAAGTTGTTTGTGAGAATTTCAAAGTGGTATTTACAAAAGGCTAAGATCTTCAAAAAACGCAAAAGGCTGTCTCTTCCACAAGGAAGGGACAGCCTTTTGTGTATACTATAAATTCAACAGAATTAGATCCTCATTAATTTATGGTTTAGTGCCAAAATCCCAAAATCCAGCCAATAACAGAGATCCATAACGGAATGCTGATTAAGATACCCCAAACCAGCCCAGTGGCAATATTGCCTTCTGCAGGACGCACCACATTTTCCTGTTTCAATGGAATGCTCAATTCTTCTTGTTCCATGCGATCCCCTCCTAAAATATCTTATCGTCACAGTAGAGGAAAAAATGTAGACCGCTCGACCCAAAAAATTAAAATTTTGAATTTTGGTAGATATAAAGGCTCAGCGGCCAAACCGTTGTAAGTGCTTACATATTAGATATTAACCAAATTTTGAATAATTAAAAACTTAAATTTACGGAAGTCATACAGTATATGCAGATTCTTAGTCCAATATTACTACTTTTTCCGGATTTCGTAAATATTCAAACATCGTCCGAATCTGTGCCTCTGTATTCCGCTCTGCTGAAAGCTCAGGCAGCATATCTTCTGCAAAAAACGAAACTTCGCTAGTCTCTACCCCTTCCATTGCCTCTCCGCCCACGATGCGGCATAAAATAAAGAACTTGTACACGTGATAAGGCTCCGGAGGATGGTTATGAAATTTCTTATCTAATACAGCCAGTAAGCGAATTGCTTCTGCCTCAAAACCCGATTCCTCTTTGATTTCTTTCACAACAACCTCACTCGGGGACAGTCCAATGTCTCCCCAGCCACCAGGAAGCGCCCAATTCCCGTCCAACTTCTCGCGAACAAGTAGAATTTTATCCTCCCGGAATACAACACCACGGACATCAACTTTTGGGGTAGCATAACCCCCTTCACCCGCAAAGGAGAGTCTAATTCTCTCCTTGCTTTCAAAGGTATAATTAGCGAGGATATCTACACTGAGCTCCCGCAAAGCTTGATACCGTTCTATATCATAAACATCCTTAGCATAAGTTAATCCAGTCTGTGCGATGGCCTGAATTTCTTTGGCCCACGTTAACCATTTCTGCTCCATTGCTGCACCCCTTTTTCGGTACCTGATTAGGATTACTGGCAAAGCATTAAATGACGCGAGAAGGCTCCTTTTTTAGCTTCACAACGGTCTATGATTGTAAATCCAGCTTCAGTGATCATCTCATCCATCGGTTCAATCGCAACGATAACCACCCGATCTGCAATCCGGCGCGCATTCACTAGAATCGCGAACTGCTCCTCAGGTGTAATACTAGAATATAGATTATATGGCATATCTACAATGGCTACATCGTAATGATCAGTGATATCCGCAATATCCCCAAGCGTTACCTCACTGGTGAATCCAAAATGGGCAATATTTGTTCTCGCACCGGTAGCAATCATAGGGTTAATATCACGTCCAACCATATCGATTCCCATTGACAAGGCTTCTACCATTACAGTTCCAATACCGCAGCAAGGATCTATAGCACGTATACCTTCAGGATTCGGAATAGCCATATTAACCGCGGCACGGGCTACACGTGTACTAAGCGCGATAGAATAGCTGCGTGGCTTCTTCATTTGGCGGAACCAAGTTGCCTTGTTTTTATGATAAGATCCGAAGTACCAGCGTCCCCCCAGCGTAACAATGCCGTATACCAGCTCCGGATGGTTAACATCCGCTTCTCCTTCAATCCGCAACCCAATTTCCCGCTCGATCACTCTGCGCTCATCATACTCTATTTTGTCTGCAGGGCCCAGATCGTTGGTCTTCACAAAAATAACCTTAAACGTCTTGCCGCCAAGCTCCACCTGCTCCGTTTGATCATAAATCTCAGGCAGACTATCCCCTTCATACATTACATCAATCCGCTCTTTAATGAAGGGACTGCGGCTGACATCCACCTCAACCTCACTCTTAAAAAGAGCAGTCGGCACCTGCTCGCCAAAAAGACATCGCAGCTCCATCTGACACAGCGATAACTCGTCCTCTGAACAGGTGTAAGTATAAATAAATGTGTTTGTTCCACTTTCCTTATGCAATATAATCCATCCTCTATCCCAGTGAATTGTTCTGCTGTCTTGTTACTCCTGTGTGTCGTGCTGGTGGTCATAATCTATACGCGCTTTGGCGATCTTCCCATTGTTTTTGTTGACCCAGTCCACAAGCGAGGTTAAAGGTCCTAACAATGATTCTCCTATGCTCGTCAGACCGTATTTCACAGTCAATGGGACTGTAGGCGTCGCTTTACGCCAAACTAATCCATCCCGTTCCAAATGGCGCAGGGTCTGGGTCAGCATCCGTTGTGATATCCCTCCAGAGCGCCTTTGCAACTCTTTGAACCGCAAAGCTTCAGCACCTAAATTGACTATGATCAGTACACTCCATTTGTCTCCGACCCTGTCCAGAATCTGGCGGGTAATGGAGCAATCCTCCAGCATTGGCATGAACCGGGTGGGTTCTTCCTTTGAATGTTCCAACTGTGGTTACCTCCATGTAACTTACGCATGTAATAGTGCCTTCTTGTCCCTCAAGCCTATTCAGCTTATCATGGTTACTGTTAGTAATCAACAACCGGAAAGGAACTAATAAATCATGAAAAAGACCATTGCCATCATGGGTGCTGGACCCGGCCTAGGACTCTCAATCGCCAAAAAATTCGGAGCCAACGGATTTCAAGTGGCATTAATCTCTCGAAATGAAGAGAAGCTGAACACCCTTGTTCAGGAACTGCAAGCACTGAATATCGAGGCTGCTGCTTTTCCTGCCGACGTATACAATAAAGAACAAGTAGCCACAGCCTTCGATAATATCAAGAAAAAATACGGCTTTATCGATGTGCTCGAATTCAGCCCGACAAGTGGAAATCACCCTCCTACTCCCGCTTCACAAGTAACAGAAGAAAATGCACAGGATGCCTTTCAGGCACTGGTTGTAGCCGCTATCCGCAGCGTAGCACAGGTATTGCCTGAGATGCTGGAGAAACGCAGCGGCGCACTGCTGTTCACAACCGGATTGTCCTCCATCTATCCCATGCAGATGATGGGTAATGTAGGCATTGCGCTTAGCGGATTAAGAAACTACGCACTTAACCTGCATGCAGATTTGGCTCCACAAGGAATCTATGTAGGTCATTTAGCACTTGGTGTATTCATTAAACCCGGCACAGCTACAGATCCAGGAATCATCGCTGATGTTTGGTATGAAATGTATATGGACAAAAGCAAAGCTGAGGATACTTTTCCCCAAGGTGTGACGCCGGCTACAATCATCTGGTGAGAGGTTTGCCCCATCGCTTTTGATCCATAGTGAGTTCTCCAGTATAATGGTTCCTATAGAATGCTAAACAAGACGGTCACGCATGGCCAACAAGCTTATGCCCAGGCGCTTACAAAGCCGGTTTTGCGCAGCAAAACTTAAGGAGGTACATACTCACTATGTCATACGAAACGTATTTTTCAACCCACCGGGATGAACATCTCGAAGAACTAAAACAATGGCTCAGAATTCCAAGTATTTCTGCCTTATCTGAACATAAGGACGATGTACTGAAGGCAGCCCATTGGCTGACAGACACCCTGAAAAAAGCCGGACTTGAGAACATTGAGTTGCATCCGACAGCGGGACATCCCGTTATATATGCCGATTATCTTCATGCTCCAGGCAAACCAACCATTCTCGTGTATGGTCACTACGATGTACAACCAGTAGATCCATTAAACCTATGGACCACACCTCCATTTGAACCAGAGATTCGTGATGGCAAGCTTTATGCACGCGGAGCAACAGATGACAAAGGACAAGTATTCGTTCACCTCAAAGCCATTGAGGCGATCCTGAAACAAGAAGGTACTCTTCCTGTGAATCTCAAGCTTTGCATCGAAGGTGAAGAAGAAATCGGCAGTGTGAATCTGCCTCCGTTCCTTGAAGCCAATAAAGAAAAGCTCGCTGCGGATGCAGTGCTAGTCTCCGATACATCCCTATTGGAACGCGGTCGTCCTGCCATCTGCACTGGGCTACGTGGTCTAGCTTCCCTTGAAGTTGACGTAACTACTGCCTTGACAGACCTGCACTCTGGTTCTTACGGCGGTGGCGTTCCGAATGCACTGCATGCCCTAGTATCTTTGCTAAGCTCACTTCATGACGACAAAGGACGTGTATCTGTAGACGGATTCTATGAGGGCGTTCCTGAGCTTTCCCCAATGCTGCGGGAAGAATTCGTGAAGCAAGGTGTGAATGAAGATAAAATACGCGAAGGTCTTGGATTGGAATCGTTATACGGCGAAGAAGGTTATTCCTTTGTAGAACGGATTGGCGCTCGTCCTACGCTAGAGCTTAACGGCGTATACGGCGGTTTCCAAGGGGAAGGCAGTAAGACGGTTATCCCTAAAGAAGCCCATGCGAAGATTACCTGCCGCTTAGTTGGCGATCAGGATCCACAGCATATCCTCGATGCCGTTGAAGCACATCTGAAAGCTAATATTCAGACCGGAGCGAAAGTGCATGTTAAGCAAATGGAAAAGGCACGTGCCTTTAACATCGATCCGTCGAATCCTATTCTGCAAACTGCAGCAGACGCATATGGCAAAGTATATGGAACCCGTGCCCTCTTCACCAAAGACGGCGGCTCCATTCCGATCATGGAGAGCTTCTCCCGTGTGCTGGAAGCACCCGTCGTTCTGATGGGCTTTGGTCTCGATGATGAGAACCTGCATGCACCGGATGAGCATTTCAACCTGGAGAACTTCGACAAGGGATTACTCACCATCGTTGAGTTCCTAAAGACTGTATAAGATACCTACAAACAATTAAAGCCAGGATCCCTAAATTGGGAGCCTGGCTTTTTAGTATGCGGCCAAACAAAAAAACATCATTACTTAGTCCATTTATAAAACCACCATACCATTGCTATCACCAATATTATTAAAAGAAAAATCAAGCTTTTAACTGAGCTACTTATTATTAAAGGTCTTAAATAAGCGATCATTATCTGTCCCCCATATAGAATGAATATAAAAGAGATATAATCACCATATCACTTAAAACAAAATATTGAAATAGCAGAGAAAATCTGTGAGTAATCACCATTATTAGCCTTCATGTAATATAGGTTTGTTAGCCAACTGTTCATGTTCGGGTTCAATGTGAATTAACACCTGAGCACGTTCAAATATGCCTTGAATGGCTTGTTCAATTTCGTCGCATAATTGATGCGCAGTAGCAACACTCATTTTAGAAGGAATCACAAGGTGAAAGTCGACATATTCTTCTGGACCAGATCGTCGGGTACGAAAATCATGAAATTCAATATATCGCCCTTGAAATAACTTTATGACACGTAATATTTCATTTTCTTCTGCCTCAGTTAATCGTGCATCCAACAGCGGAGGAAATGACTCCTTTAGAAGTTTATAGGCTTCACCCATAATGTACAGAGCCAACACAATCCCAATGACAGGGTCGAGGATCGTCCATCCAGTGAGGGTGACCAATAATAAACTGAATGCAACCCCCAAAGAGGTGAAAACATCCGTAAGCAAATGCAGAGCATTCGATTTCATAGCCACAGAGTGAAGTTCGTCTGCCTTCTTTTTAACCTTGCGTGAAACCATATAATTAATCCCCGCTCCGACCACCATCACAATAATGCCCAAAAAGGGAAGTTCGATCGCGGTTGGATTCATTATTTTATGAACACACTCATTTATAATCCAGAATCCAGCTACAAAAATAAGCAACGTTTCAATCGTCCCTGAGATATTCTCCACTTTGCCATGACCATAAGGATGAGCTTTATCCGCAGAGCGACTCGACCATCGGACCGAGAAAAAAGCAATCAACGAAGCAACTAAATCTAAGGAGGAGTGGATCGCTTCCGAGATAATTGCTACTGAACCTGTAAGTACTCCGACCATAAGCTTTAAAGAAACGATAAATGTATTGCTAAGTACAGATAGGAACGCAATCTTTGCACCATTCAAAAGTTTCACAACCTTTTCTTAAAAGTACGCTATATTAAAGTTTTTCCATTAGGCAAATAGTATAAACAACAAAATCCCACCAACCATTAATAGGCTGATGGGATATAAAAAAATCCTTGCATCGCAAGGATTTGGAAGTTTGAATTATGGAGCGGGTGATGGGAATCGAACCCACGCTATCAGCTTGGAAGGCTGAAGTTCTACCATTGAACTACACCCGCACTAGAAAGTGAATACAAGAGATATTGTATCATCCCTACAAGTAAAAATCAACATTTTTTTAGTTTACAGGGAAGCGCCGAGGGGTGCCTTTTTTAAAAATATCGCCTCAAACTCTGCTGGCTGAATAGGTTTGCTGAACAGAAATCCTTGAGCTTCATGACAATGCTGCTCACGCAGAAACTGCAGCTGCTCCTTGTTCTCAACACCCTCAGCTGTAACCTTCAGCTTCAAATGATGCGCCATAGAAGTGATTGTAGAGACTATAGCAGCATTGTTGCTGTCCTCCATAACCTCTGATACGAACGACCTGTCGATTTTCAATCTGTCGATCGGCATGTTCTTTAGATAATGCAGGGAGCTGTAGCCTGTACCAAAATCATCAATACTGATGAAGACACCAAGCTCTTTCAGACGTTTCAGCTGATCAAAGGCTGTTTCTTTATCCAAGGTCATACTCTCAGTAATCTCAAGGTCGACATAACACGGATCTAATCCAATGTCGGTTAAGATGGTATGAATCCTCCCTGCTAGATTAGGCTGAAGGAATTGCCGCATAGATAGGTTGATGGAGACGCAAATCGGCACATAGCCGGCCAGCTGCCATTTTTTATTCTGCAGACAAGCTGTTTTGAGTACCCATTCCCCAATCGGAACAATGAGGCCACTCTCCTCAGCTAACGGGATAAATTCCGCAGGAGAGACCAGACCACGCTTCGGATGATTCCAGCGGAGCAGGGCTTCCATTCCTACGATCTCTTCCGTCTCCAGCAAAACCTTTGGCTGATACACCAGAAAGAATTCATTGCGTTCAAGCGCTCTGCGGAGGTCATTTTCCAGCTTTAGACGTTCCTTCGCTTTCATCTGCATAGCTGGGATATACCGGCGAATCTCCACTCCCTGTTCCTTGGCATTATGTACAGCCGTATCAGCATTCTGAATTAGATGTTCCGCAGTTTCACCGTCACCGGGATAAATACTTAAACCCATACTAAGCGATATATGGTACTCCCCCGACTCTAAAGCAATAGGTATCTCAAATAATCGATGCAGCTCCGTAGCTCGAACTAAACATTCTCCAAGACTTGCTCTCTCCATCATAAGAAAAGCGAACTCATCCGCCCCCATACTATAAAGCTCTTCAGTAGATTTGGCCTCATTCACAAGCCGCTCAGACACCAGCTTCAATAAATGGTCTCCGGCAAAATGGCCCAGGGAGTCATTTATATTCTTGAAATGATTAATATTCATAATAGCTAACGCTGAGAATTTATCGCTCGTATTCTTTTCCCCAGCAATAATCATTTCTTCTACACGCTGCGTCAGTCGACGTCTATTGGGAAGTCCCGTTAAATCATCATGATAGGCTAAATAATTGATCCGCTCCTCAGCCAACTGCTTTTCGTAAAAGGGTTCTTCAATCGTCAGACGATATACTCCGGTAAGCAGCAAGTAGTAAGCAACTCCGCTACACACCATTCCAAAAAGATCATCTATATTGCCACTACTGAATGGACTCATAAAAAAGGCTTGGCCCAAAGAGAAAAAGATAAGTGCTCGAATAATAATAAGAAGTGAGGCTGACTTTTCACTTTTTTCAGGAAATACAATAACTGCAACACCTGCCAAGTAAACAAAAAGAACTGCTAAATCAGCAATCTGCTTCAAAGGATTCATCCAAGGCTTAGTTAAAAACTGTGGCAACGCCGAGTGGCTGATTATAAACAAAACAATGGAAAGCACAATCAGCATGAAGGCTATTCTAAACAATTTTCTTTTTTCAGAGACAGACACGGGCTTATCTTCCCTGCTAAAAATAAACAACATTCCTAAACCGCTGATTAGTCGTGAGAGGGTTCGCAGCCACAACGATTCTTCAAAAGTTATGAATGATGAAATCAACGGGACGCCGACAAAACCCAGTGTATGCAAGAAATCAATAATACATATTCCACCAAAAAGAGCAGCGGCATATAATCTTCCTTTAGATAATCTGCTAGAGAAGAATAACCAGCCCTGTGCAAATATTGCAAATCCAAAAGCAACATTACAGCAGCCGACAATGAGATAGAGAGAAGAAATAATATCCCAATCGTCCAATCGGTTAAGCGATGTATGGAAAATTTGAATTAAAAGGAACAGCAAGGCGCCTACAGCAGCTGCTTGAATTGTCTTTTTCTCTTCTTGTCTCATAAGTCCCTCGCGTCTGAAAATAATATCTATTAATTAACATTCAAGTATAGTTATGTCCTACGTATAAATATCGGCGGGATAGGACTTTTAAGTTACATTTCTTTTATCGGCATTCAAATGGAAGGCGCGTTTATAAGTTATATATTCATAAATCTTGCATAAATATAAACCATTTTCTGCTAGCAGGCAACCAAAAAAGCACTTCCCCCTACGAAAGGGTTCAGTGCTTCTAAGAAACTCAGGTTTATTTGTCACCAAAGGTTACTTCTGGTGTTGTAAGCTTATCAAAAAAATCAACGGATTTATCCTTGTCTGCAGATGCACGAAGTGCCATTGCTGAACGTGGATGCTCATCAAGTGTACCTGTGATCATATAAGGAATGATATAGCCCCACTCCTCTTTCTCACGCAAAGGAATCATCAGGCGTTCAATAATATCAAGCACAGGGCGCAAGGAGTAACGTGTATTCTTCAAATGAGTTACTAACAGCTCTGTAGGGCAATTTCCTGCAGCTCGTCCCATCCCATAACAAGAAGCATCCAGTAACTCTACACCATTCTCAGCAGCAATCAACGTGTTGGAGAACGCCAACTGAAGATTATTGTGAGTATGTACGCCTAGACGTTTGTTTGGCAGATGTGTCTTGAACTTCTCAACCAGATAATTCATGTCATTGTGATCCAAGCTGCCGTATGAATCTACAATATATACCACATCAACAACGCTCTCACGGATCATTTCAAAAGCTTCCAACAATTCATTCTCCATAACATTAGACAAAGCCATAATGTTGATCGTTGTCTCATAGCCTAGATCATGGAAAGTTTGTACCAATTGGAGGGCTTTTTCTACATCTTTGCTGTAGCATGCCACACGAATCAAATCCAGCATACTTTCGCTGCGGGGCAAAATATCATTCTCATCCACGCGGCCGATATCAACCAAAGCAGATAGCTTGGTGTGACCTTTTTGCGGAATCACTTTACGCAGGAAATCATCGTCCAGAAAACGCCATGGTCCGGCACCCTCTGCTCCTTTGAGCAATTTTGGTGAATTTTTATAACCGATTTCCATATAATCAACACCAGCTTCATTCAAGCCGGCATATAAGTTTTGTACAAATTCCACACTAAAATCCCAGTTGTTCACTAGGCCCCCATCTCGGATGGTGCAGTCAACAATCTTACATTGATTAGTCTTCATAATTATCTCCCTTCAACTATTGCAATCATTATAACCGCGAATATAGCTTTACTATGCAATTTATATCGTATAATCATACTTTAATGAAGAATAAAATGTAAAGGAATTTCATCTTCTTCTCCTTAATGCCATTACCACATCGTGTCAGCGACAATGATCACAGTAAATAAGCCCTAAAAATGCTACATTACAAGAAAATCATTGAGATTGATTATCAGTCTCTTTTGGAGGGATAAAAATGGCTTCTACCTCTTGCTCATTGCTGCGACTACAACCGGGTTCGACCGGATATATTCATAAAATAGAAGGAATCAATCCTATCCTACGCCGTCGTCTGGCTGATCTTGGAGTGTCCGAGGGTGTGAGCATTCGCCTGAAAGGAAAAGGACCTTTTTTAGGACCTATTACCTTAGAGTGCAATGGACAACTGTTCGCCATCCGCCGGAAGGAAGCTTCATTGATTGAGGTGAACGTGTCTTGAGTTCAATAGCTCTTGTAGGTAACCCCAATACAGGTAAAACCTCTCTTTTCAATACGTTAACCTCCTCATACGAATATGTTGGTAACTGGTCAGGGGTAACTGTAGAAAAGAAGATCGGCAGCCTGAAGAACGGCGCTGGCAAGCTCATTGATTTGCCGGGCATCTATTCCTTGCACCCACTCTCACGCGATGAGGGGGTTGCTGCCCAGTATCTAATAGAAGAATCTCCAGAAGCCTTAATTAATATCGTGGATGCTTCACAGCTGGAACGAAATCTGCTGCTCACGCTTCAATTACTTGAGTATGGCAAACCTACCTTACTCGGACTGAATATGATTGACGTCGCTAATGCACGTGGAATTCGCATCAATCATGAAGTCTTACAATCACGACTGGGTATAACTGTCCTCCCGCTTGTTGCAAGAACGGGAAAAGGCTGCGCACAAGTCCTCAGTATTTTAGAGAAATCCTCTGCGATTCCCGCTGTAAAGTTCAAATTGAACTACGGTGAGATTGTAGAGCATGCGATATCTTCTATAGAAAAGGAATTACTTCCTATCAAGGACTTACCCAATCACCGCTGGATTGCTTTACAGCTTATGGAGCAGAATCCGGTTATTCTTCATTTTCTGAAGACACGTATGGACACCACTCGCCTGCTAAACATCTGTGAATCCTGTCAGAGTGAGCTACAGATCAAAAAGCTGGCCCTGACGCTCCCCCAATGGATTCGCTCACAGCGGATGGATTATATCCACTCCATTTGTGAGGTTGTACTTGATACAACAACGCAGAAACCTCATAACTTAACAGAAAGATTAGATTCCATATTGACGCATCGTTTTCTAGGACTGCCCTTATTTATCTTCTTTATGTATGCTCTCTTTAAGACCACATTTGACTGGGTCGGCGGACCTCTATCAGATCTCCTCGATGGCCTGATCTCCGGACCGATTAGTGATGGAGCCAATTCCCTGCTTCAGACGCTTGGAGCATCCAGCTTCACGCATGCCCTGATTGTCGATGGATTAATTAGCGGTGTAGGGGGCGTCCTCGTCTTTGTCCCGCAAATCTTCATTCTCTTCCTGATCATTTCCTTCTTGGAGGATTCAGGATACATGGCTCGGGTTTGCTTATTAATGGACAGCACCATGGAACGTATGGGACTAAACGGAAAAGCATTTATTCCATTCATCATTGGCTTCGGCTGCAATGTACCTGCCATAATGGCGGCGCGCAGCATCGAACAGCCCAAAGACCGCATGCTGACCACCTTGCTAATGCCGCTGATGTCCTGTTCTGCGAGACTGCCTGTTTACGCTTTATTCGCAGCTGTGTTTTTTCCGGCGCAAGAGGCCGTAGCAGTTCTGTCCATGTATGTGATGGGTATTGTGTTTGCTCTGATTCTTTGTAAGGTATTCTCTAAATATTTATTCAAAAATGAATCCTCAGTTTTCATGATCGAGCTTCCACCTTATCGTATGCCGCAGATCAAGACCTTATCGCGCAGCACTTGGGAAAAGGGCAAGGGTTTCCTGCGAAAAGCTGGAACTATTATTCTTGCAGGCTCAGCAATTATTTGGTTTATGTCTTATGCCGGTCCTGGCGGGTTTAATGTGGACATGGATCACAGCTTCCTGGCTAAGTTTGGGGGTATGATCGCACCGCTACTGGCACCGCTTGGTTTCGGAACATGGCAGGCTGGCTCTACGTTGGTTCCGGGATTTTTGGCAAAAGAGGTCGTAGTCTCTACCATGAATATCATCTATCATGCACCAGATGCTGCTGGTTTAGAAAATCAAATCTCTCAAGTCTTCACACCGCTAAGTTCGATCAGCTTCATGGCCTTTATCCTGCTTTATATTCCTTGTTTGGCTACTGTAGGGGTTATCAAAAAAGAAACAGCGTCTTGGAAATGGACCTTCTTCTCCATGGGGTATTCTCTCGTTCTGGCGTATATCGTATCTTTAATTATTTTTCAAGGCGGACGGTTATTAGGATGGTCGTAGACTTGTAAATTATAAGATTCTCATGATGAAAGTGGGGTACCATTATGATAAATGTTGTGATTGTCGCCTTAATTTTCGGTTATTCTGGCTGGACCATCTATCGACATGTGCAAAAGGGAAAGCAGGGCGCTTGTGCAGGCTGTGATAAAGGAAAAAGCTGCGCGGCAGCATCGATGGATTCCCCGCTTTCTTGTTGTTCAACACCGGTTAACAACAAGAAGTAGGTTTGTAAAATGGGCAATAAATAGTGATTTATCGTTTAGCCTCCTTAACTAACGGGTATGTTTGTTATAAGCAACTACAGACAATACCAAGGAGGTAATTCCTATGAATACCAAAAAGACATTATTTACAACGGTCGCATTGGGAGCAGCATATTTACTGAAGAATAAGGGAACTCGCGATAAAATTATGAACGGCATTCAATCTTACACTTCCCAATCGAAGGCCAAAAAATCCAGTGGTACTGTTTAAGCTTCTGCTCTTGGATTTCAATAAAGGGGTGTTCCCTAAACCAGAGTCTGGTTTAGGGAACACCCCTTGTTGTTTAGAACGGACAGCTCCCCGGATGTTTAGATCTCGCTTTCGCTCAGCAGCCACTGAATGATAGAACGAACCATGACACCTGTTGCTCCCTTAGGATTAACTCCACGTTCTTTAGATACATATGCAGTGCCAGCAATATCTAGATGAATCCATGGCAAGCCCTCAGCAAACTCACCTACAAATAATCCGCCTGTAGTGGCTCCACCATATCTTCCAGCAGTGTTACGGATATCGGCAACCTCGCTCTTTAGCATCTCACGAAATTCCGGGTATGCCGGAAGCTGCCATACCTTTTCCCCTGAATAGCTTGAAGCGGCCAGAAATCGCTCCAGAAACGCTTCATCATTAGTTACAGCACCTGTTGCTATATCTCCCAAA
The DNA here is from genome assembly GCF_037974255.1 of Paenibacillus sp. FSL R5-0636. Classification (NCBI taxonomy): domain Bacteria; kingdom Bacillati; phylum Bacillota; class Bacilli; order Caryophanales; family Paenibacillaceae; genus Paenibacillus; species Paenibacillus sp. FSL R5-0636. The sequence goes on along the minus strand of NZ_CP150232.1, from coordinate 1,470,061 downwards.
GTGGACAACACAGCGCCTGTCAGTGTAGCTACATCGATAATACGTTTCGCTCCCCATTCCCGAGCATAAGTCAGCGCATCTCCCAGTACAATTCTGCCTTCAGCGTCGGTATTCAACACTTCTATCGTTCGTCCGCTCATGGAGGTAATAACATCTCCAGGCTTAAAAGCATTGGCCGATGGCATATTCTCCGCAGATGGAATAACCATAACGACATTAATTCGTGGACGTAAGCGGCCAAGCGCCTCCATTACTCCGAGTACAGCCGCTGCCCCGCCCATATCACTAATCAGCTCTTCCATACCTGGTGCTCTTTTTAAGGAGATCCCGCCGGTGTCAAAGGTAACTCCCTTCCCTACAAGCCCCACTACGTTATCCCAATTCCCTGTCCCCTGATAACGGATGACGATCATTCGTGGAGGGTTTACACTTCCTTTTCCGACTGCGAGCAATCCGCCCATTCCTTTTTGCTCAATTTCCCGTTCATCCAGCACCTCAGAAGGAAAGCCATATCGCTCAGCAACCTCTATAGCGGCCACAGCAAGGTCTGAGGGGGTCAATAGATTACCAGGCATGTTGGTCAAGCTCCGCGCCAAATTCGTGGCCTCACCGAAAGCTAGCCCCATCTGAATGCCTTGAGTCCAATCCCGTCCGGCATTACCCTCTAATTTCTCTTTTATAGTGAAAACAACTGATGTTGGGCCTGTATAAAAAGACTGCACCTGCTTATAGGTAGTCCGACGATAAGAACCAAGCAATAACCCTTCCGTCAGCGCATAAGCAGTAGAAGTCACATCCTTCTCTACGGTAAGCTCCTGCAAGGTGTCCGGTACTTCAAATACCAGCTTGAGCGCCTTCAAACGAAGCGCTGCATGAGCTGTCTGAGCCCCCATTTGCCTTAGATCCTCAGTCGTGAGAAGTTGGTCCCCCCTGCCAACCAAAATAACAACAGGACAACCAGATGAATTCTCAGCAGGTAGTACATAAGTCTGATTAAGCTTGCCTTTAAATAAACCCGTCTTTCCCAATAGGCGAATTCTGTCATCCCATCCTTCGGAAAAGCCTCCATTCTCGACCTCAGACTCAGAAATAATAAGGATAAGGGCATCACCCTGCACATTGTTGGCAACACCACTGTTGTATTCTATATTCATTGTGATTACCTCCATTTGTTTCCCAAAACCAACACCCATTGTAACATAACAAAGGCTGATCTCCGCATCTGTATTATCCGCAGGGATCAGCCTCTTATTACTTATTCTAATGGATTAATGGCAAAGAGATCACAAAATGAGTACCCTCGTTAACTCTGCTGCTAACAGAAATGCATCCGCCATGATTTTTGATGATGCGGTCACTTACGGAAAGACCCAATCCTGTACCATTCTCTTTGGTAGTAAAGAAAGGATTAAATAACCTGTCCAGTGTACGAATATCCATTCCTTTACCGTTGTCAGATATGAAAATACGGACCTCAGAGCCTTCTCTGCGGGCACCAACCTCGATTTTCCCCATGGAATCATCTTCTCGATCCGCTACAGCCTCCATTGCATTTCTAATCATATTAAGCACGACTTGCTTCATCTGTTTGACATCGCCAGAAATCACCATGTCCTCTTGAAGAGGATGAAGATTGATCTGGCAGCCTTTCATTAAAGCTTCGCTCTCTGTAAGGAGAACAACCTCCTTGAGCAATGCGGACACGGGTATCATCCCCACCTGCGGAACTGACGGCTTAGAGGAGGACAGAAATTCATGGATTATATCGTTCGCACGATCGATCTCGGCCAATATAATCTTGGCATATTCCTCTTTCCCCAGTTGGTGCAAGTATGGATGAAGCAGTTGAATAAATCCCCGGATCGCGGTCAAAGGATTCCGGATTTCATGGGCAATAGATGCGGATAATTTGCCTAGCATAGCCAAGCTATCGTTCTGGTAAGCCGTTTGTTCGATTAACTTATAATCCGAGATTTCCTTGACAGTGAACAAATAACATCCTTTCATTTGCTCTCCGCAGCATAAAGTAACCTTCCAGTAACGGCCATACTCGTCTAGAAACTCATAATTTGATTTTCCTTTGTATACCATCTCTCTGTAGCTCTGCATTACTTGTTTTTTCTTGGAACGGCTCAGTCGAACATTAGACAGTAGATGGGAAAATGTGCAGCCCACAAGAGAGTGACGGGTAAGTTCAAGCATCCCGTACATTTGCTTATTTACAAAACTTATAACTCCCTCTTCATCAAAAAGCATGATTCCGCTGTCAATATTCTCTAGAACATCCTCGTATGTAGTATCCACAGGTCCAGTTTGATAGGTTCTTCCCGGTAATAGAAGACTTTCTTGATATTGGCTAATCACGATACGAAGTTCCCCCTTTTACTGCATTTGACGAAGACGCTTAAGCGACATCAAATTACTATGTATTTGAGTGTATGACGAAGCCGCCAGAACATTCGGTAATCGTTGCACTTTTTCCAACCGGTTCAATTATATTCCAATCATATCCAAGAGAACTAGACAACGCAATCGGAGAAACTGTCGAATGGTAAAAAAATTCATAAAATGATTCCAAAGACATATGAAACATCACATCAAATTATATTTATCGCTATTTATTCGCCTAAATGATTTAAAAAAATCTAAAAAGGATCACGAAAAACTAAAAAGGATTATAAAAAGCTAAAAAGCCCCCGCGATTGCGGAGGCTTACATGGAAAAATGGGGCATGCCCAAAAAATTAGTAATAAACTTATGCCTTTTGTTGCAGGCGTAGACGGCGCTGACTCATCACAGCTAACCTTTTTTTCAATTCCCGTTCCCACTTGGTATCCTCAATCTGTTTGGCTACAGCTAGCAGATCAAGCGCCATATCGATTTGATTGCGTACAACGGCTAGAGGATCTTCACTCTCGACGTTAATGACGTTCTCGAAAATTGCAGTTTCGTCTTCCATGACATAGTCCTGAAAGTCCACGTCGGTAACACCATCTCCATGTGCATATTCCGCTAAGATCTCATATTCATTCTCGACCTTGTAGTGAACCTCCACACGATGACATACCGGACAAAAAAGCAGGGGAACATTATGGACTTGCGTGCGATAATGTTTTAGGGTCCCCTTTGTTCCTACCATACTCGCTCCACAGCAAAAGCTCATATTTGTTCGCCCTCCTTAGAGATAACCCTTTGATTGTTTATTATTGTATTACATTACCCCAATGGAGATTCCTCCACTCGAGGACATAATATAACTTTTCGCGCCTATTTTCAAATCTATTTAGATATACAAGATCTTTTGGTGCAAAAAACCCCCTTACAGAAAATTTTCTGCAAGGAGGTAGAAATCAGAATATCAAAGATCACTATGATAACGGTCTAAAATTTACAGATTCTTATCGCCCGGCTTCCAGTTCATTGGGCATAAACCACCAGATTGCAAGGCTTGCAGAACACGAAGAGTTTCTTCCACACTGCGGCCTACATCATTGTGGTTAACGACTTGATATTTCAATTCGCCTTCAGGATCGATAATGAACAAGCCACGCAATGCGATACCTTCTTCTTCAATCAGAATGCCATAGTCTTTAGAGACTTGTTTCGTAATATCAGCTGCAAGCGGGAAATTCAAACGACCCAGGCCGTTGGAATCCTTAGGGGTATTAATCCAAGCTTTGTGGCTGTGGATCGAATCGATGCTTGCGCCGAGAATCGCTGTATCAAGTGCTTCAAACTGCGCTGCTGCGTCACTGAGAGCTGTGATTTCAGTTGGACATACAAATGTGAAATCAAGCGGATAGAAGAAGAATACAAGCCATTTGCCACGATAATCAGACAAGCTTACTTTACCAAAATCCTTACCATCACCTGATACGGTTTCCATAGTAAAATCGGGAGCCGGTCTACCTACTAAACGTTCCGCCATTGCTAGAATCCTCCCTCTGATTATGTAAGAAAAAATACCATTTGTATCTCTCAATATACTGAAAAATGCTGAAATAGATAATATCTTGTCTACTTAACAAATGGTATCATCGCACAAAATCAAAGTCAAGATTAGATCAATTATTTATTTATAATTATTATAAATAGAAGATTAGGCTTTGCGGATTGCTGCAACAATCAGGTCGCCCATTTCAGTTGTACTGATCGCTTTGCTCTTATCCACGGCGATATCACTTGTACGGTGTCCTGCATCCAATACTGCAGCAACTGCCGCTTCGATTGCAGCAGCAGCATCCTCATAACCAAAGGTTAAGCGGAACATCAGGGCCAGCGACAAGATTGTTGCGATCGGGTTCGCAAGCCCTTGTCCGGCAATATCAGGAGCAGAGCCGTGAACGGGCTCGTAGAGACCATAGTTGCCGTCACCCATCGAAGCTGAAGCAAGCATACCGATAGAACCTGTCAGCATAGCAGCCTCGTCGCTCAAGATATCACCAAACATGTTCTCAGTAACGATAACGTCAAAGCTAGATGGACGGCGCAGCAGCTGCATTGCGCAGTTATCAACCAGTACATGCTCTACCTCTACCTCCGGATATTCTGGAGCAATCTTATTCACAACCTCACGCCACAAACGTGAAGTTTCAAGTACATTCGCTTTATCAACACTCGCCAGTTTATTACGGCGCTTGCCGGCAATCTCAAAAGCTTGGCGGACAATTCGTTCTACTTCCATTACGTTATACACACAGGTGTCCACAGCTTCTTCACCATGTTCTCCTTGACGGCGCAATTTATCTCCGAAGTAAATCCCGCCAGTCAGTTCGCGAACTACCATAAGATCTGTGCCTTCCAGGACTTCAGGCTTCAAAGTCGAAGCATCCTTAAGACAGTCAAATACGACAGCTGGACGCAGGTTGGAGAACAACCCCAGTGCTTTGCGAATTCCGAGCAGTCCGGTTTCGGGACGAAGCTCCTTTGGATTATTATCCCATTTCGGTCCACCAACAGCACCCAATAACACAGCATCTGCGCTACGACAGATTTCAAGTGTATCTTCCGGCAGCGGAGTCCCCTTCTCGTCTATAGCGATACCGCCAAATAATGCATGCTCTGTTTCAAAGGCATAACCGAATACTTCTTCTGTTACTTTTAATACTTTTTCCGCTTCTGCTACAACTTCTGGTCCAATACCGTCCCCTGCGATAACGGCGATTTTTTTAACTTCACTCATCTCAGTCACTCCTCAAGTTTTCTGCTCTAACAGACATAGTTCTTCTTTATATTGTTGTATCATACCCAGTCGTAAAGGACAAAGATATAGATTCTATTGAGCTGATAGGTATAGCCTATAAACAATCAGGATCAGACCACCACCCTCAATGCTGAGCACATTTGCTCTTAGTTCTGAAGATGTTTACAATTAATATGAAGTCATCTATCTAAGGAGTGAATGCGAAGTGCAATATGCAAAGCTTGGCAAATCCGGCATGAAGGTCAGTCGCCTATGTCTAGGAACGATGAATTTTGGCCCGCAGACGGATGAAAAAGAAGCCTTCCGCATCATGGACGCTGCACTGGATGCAGGTGTTAATTTTTTTGATACCGCTAACATTTACGGCTGGGGCGAAAATTCTGGCCTGACTGAAACCATTATCGGACGCTGGTTTAAACAAGGCGGCGGGCGGCGGGAAAAGGTTGTACTAGCCACCAAAGTTTATGGAGCCATGAATGATAACCTTGATGGTCCTAATGATGAAGAAGGATTATCCTCATATATCATTCGCCGCCATCTTGAAGGGTCCCTGCAGCGTCTTCAGACCGATCATATTGAATTGTACCAGATGCATCATATAGACCGCAGTACGTCCTGGGAAGAGCTCTGGGGGGCTTTCGAGCTGGCTGTGAATCAAGGCAAGATTGGTTATGTCGGTTCCAGTAACTTTGCAGGCTGGGATATCGCCGTAGCTCAACAAGAAGCTAAGGCTCGTGGTTTTCTTGGACTAGTCTCAGAGCAGCATAAATACAGTCTGACCTGTCGGCTTCCTGAACTTGAAGTTTTGCCAGCCGCTCGCCATCTGGGACTAGGTATTATTCCTTGGAGCCCACTCGATGGAGGTCTTCTCGGAAGAAATGCACTCAAAAAAATAGAGGGCAGCCGAAGTGGCGGAAATGCAGATCGTGTAGAGCAGCACAAGAGCCAGCTTGAGGCTTTTGCCAGCTTATGTATGGAGCTGGGAGAACCACAGGATAATGTCGCTCTTGCTTGGCTACTGGCTAATCCTGCTGTAACTGCTCCAATTATCGGCCCCCGCACCCTGGAGCAATTTGAGAGTGCGCTGCGCAGTCTTGAGATTGTGCTAGATGAAGCTGTGCTTAAACGACTAGATGAAATATTCCCTGGACCCGGCGGTGAAGCCCCTAAAGCGTATGCTTGGTAGGTAAGTTCTATCACAAAGGAGCTGAGGCCTCAGCAGAATCAATACGCTGAAGCCCCAGCTCCCTTTTATTCATACTTATTCAGCTGTGTCCACGGTCACACTTCCATTACTCGTGCTTAAGTCCACAGTATATGTGGCTTTACCAAGCACAGCGGTACCATAGCTATCGCCGTCCCGATCCCAGGGTACATTCCCCTTCAGCGAGCCATTGCTTGTATCTGCAATAATCTTCGCATCCGACACGGCCGGCAAGCCCACTATAATCTTTCCGTTACTGGATGTACACTTCCAGTTTCCGGTCACTGCTGAGTTTATAGTAATTTTGCCGTTGCTGCTCTTGGCTGACAACGCCCCATCAATGTTATCCAATACTATGGCTCCATTAGAGCTCACGAGTTCAACTTCACCTTGGATATTCTGTACGGATAGTGACCCATTGCTGGTATGCGCATCCACTTCGCCGACAATATCATGAATATTTAATGCACCATTACTTGTCTCAACCTCTATACCTGACTTTAGATTCCAGGCTTCTATAGAGCCATCACTTGTCTCAACCTCAACAGCAAGGTTATTGGGTGCACTTACATTTAGATAAGGACTTTTGGTATTGAATCCAAACTGAATGTTAGAGAACCAATTATGATCGGAATCAAGCTCCATAATCAGTGTATCTCCTTCAGTACTAACCTTCCATTTCTTTTCCAGTGCACTTTCAGCATCACTTTGCGATTTTCCAGGCAGCAGTAAACTTCCCTCATAATCCAAAGAGCTTCCAGCTACACCCTCAACCTTTACTTTTCCACTCGGAAGTACGATTTTGAGCGTCGTAATATTCTCTTTCACTTCCACATTCCCACTAAGCGGAGTTAGATGTGTATTACCGATCAGATTGCTAAGTGAACCTCCCGCCATTACTGTCTGAGCACCACTTGCTCCGATCAGTACAATAATTAACAGGATGGCCCAGCCGCTTACACGGCTTTTGACATCGGATTTGATAAAAAGTCTTATCAACATCTCAAGTCCGAATAAGACCAACAACGCTGGCCATAAAAAACCAAGCACCTCATAGCTGATCATATCATACTGAGCCATCACGATAATGACACCAAGGGCAATGCAGCCCAAGGCTGCTGTGAAACTTCCTATTTTCCATCTCCCCATAGTTAAATCCCCGTTTCTTATGCTCTCGTATTGTTCCTTAACATCTTCAGTCCGTACGCAATCAGACCCACTGATAATAGGATCGTGCCGATGTTGATCTCAGTCAGCATATCCCAAAGGGTAGGGAAAGCTGTGATTACCAACATGAGGAATCCAGCAACAACACAGCCGATTCCCACCCAAGCTGGATTGATCTCTTCATGCGGATATCCAGGCATAGAGGACATCCCCATGGTCCAAGGGGCTCCGAAGCTGTCTGGATGAAACATCATTCGTTCGTGTTCAGCAGCAGTTATTTTCATCCAAGCCGCCTTCTGCAGGGCATCAAACAATTGATAAAACCACAGCGCCGCCAGGGCAAACGGGAAGATCAAGGGCTCGGACGGAATAAACATTATACATAAGGACGCCCCGATCATAAACTGTAAACCCTGCTTTTTAAAGCCTAAGTACAAATGACCTACTCCAGGTACCATAGCCAGCATAAAAGTGAGCCAACGTCTCTTCTTAATCATAATACATCCTCCTAAAATTTGGGTAGCAAAACTTTAGCCAATTTAAACATCTATTAATGATCAATTATTTTTTTTCTATCTCCCAAAGCCACCAAACCACTGGGTTACTGAATTCGACATATGGCCGTTTATTTCGGTAATGCCATAGGCCAAATTCTCAAATACCCCAAACTGCAACAATAACAAACTGAGGCAAGCAGCCACTCCATAATGAATCCATGAGGTTTTTGGGGCAGAACGACGTCTTACATTTGTCGCCTTAGTCGCTCGTGATCTGCGCCCTGTTTCGAGCTGCTCAATATGTGTCATAACATCTGCTGCGAGATCCGGGAAGTCCATCTGCGCCTGCAGCTGTTCTCTGTCAGCATCCATTTCCGACCACAGCTCCGACATTGCTTTGGCTTCCTCCAGCCACTCTGCGCAATCAGGACATGACTCTATGTGCAATCGGATACTCAGCTCCATCTCTGGAGACAGTAGGCCGTCTATATAATGTGGCATCCATTCCTTCACTATTGCACAATTCATCGCCATTCCTCCCTTTGTTTACGCATCATCTGTCTGGCTCGATAAAGCTGCGATTCGATTGTTTTCACGGAAACTCCCTTTAGCTCTGCAATCTCTTGGTAGGAATTCCGCTGAAAATAGTACAGCTGGACGACCGACCGGTACGGTTCCGCCAGACTGTTCACATTCTCTCCTAATTCAGCTGATGTTTCCTGCTCAAGTACCTCATGCTCCGGAGTTTGAGACGTTACCCAATCATTTTCTGTGTAATCAGCTGCACTTCGGTACTTCCACTCCCTATCGTTGGCCCGTTTCCAGTCCAGACAGGTGCGGTAGGCAATCCGATACAGCCATGTCGAGAAGGAGGACTGTCCTCTGAAAGAGGGGAGCGCTTTATATGCTTTTATAAAAACCTCCTGGGCCATATCTTTGGCCGATTCGGCTTCCCCTGTGATTTTGACGCATACTCTGTATACCATGCCTTGGTAACGTGTCACCAAATGCCCAAAGGCTTGATGTTGACCGTTCAGCACAGCAGCAATCCATTCTGCCTCTTCCAGCTTTCTCCCCTCCTTCACCTTCATAACGTTAGACGCCAGACAATCCTTCCCCCCTGCAACCTATGCATAAATTTTTTTGAATTTTTTGAAATAGGCCGAAGAGAGGAATATATAGTTTGTTGTCGAATAATGTTTAACTACTATGACTAAAAGAAAACTCTTCTTAATTATCGCATTGTTTCTTATTATACTCACTGGATTTCGTATCCTATGGGTAATGATTTCTCCACACACCACACAACCACCATTGATCAATGGGGTGTTGGATTTACGGGATCAAAATTTGAATCCGGACAAACTTCTTATTTTAGATGGGCAGTGGGAGTTCTACCCGGGTATGCTGCTTCCTTCATTCAACGAACAATCTCTAACTTCTGCTCCTACAAAATATATACAAGTCCCTGGGAACTGGAAAGATGCACTTAGCGATAGCGATAGTGATAAATCTGCTTTTGGCTACGGCTCCTATCGACTACGTGTGCTTACAGATAATAATAAGAAGCAATCTTATAGTCTTCTCATTTCCGGAGCTCGCTCTTCTTCAGAAGTGTATATCAATGGTGAACGGCTGGGCAGCTCTGGCACTCCTGCTGAGAGTAAAGAGCACTATATCCCATACATACTGCCTTATTCAGTATCCTTTACAACCGATAAAAGTGAACTTGAAATTGTGATCCATGTAGCCAACTATTCCTTTTCCCAAACGGGAGGCATTTCTAAAACGATTGTATTTGGCAGCGAAAAAGCTTTAACACAGGAAAGACTGCTCTCTATTAGCCTACAGTTGCTATTATGTGTTGTACTGCTGCTGCACGCTGTATATGCTGTTATTTTATATATAATTGGACTGCGGCAAAAGATGTTGATCTATTTTTTTCTGCTGGTAATATCCGCTATAACTACCGTACTCATAGATGATGACAGGCTTTTATTGCACGTATTTCCCTTGAACTATCAATGGAATTTCAAACTATTTTTTATCTCTTATATTGCTGTATTTATTTTTATCCTGCAGACAAGCAAACATCTTTTGTTCGCGGATTTAAAAATAAAAAGTATTCGTATCCTAACCATCCTGTCCATAGTAGACATCCTGTTCATATTATTTGGACCCGTTGTTCACTATTATGAATTTCACACACTGATTTTCGGCATAAATTTATTAGTTTTAGCATTAGGTGTCGTAATTCTTTTTCTGAGATCTATTGTTAAAAATTACGAAGGCTCTATTTTCCTGTTGTTATCCATGCTTGCCATCGTTAACAGCACACTTTGGGGAATGTTCAAGAATTATAACTGGGTCAACGTTACCTATTATCCTTTTGATCTAATTATCGCCTTTTTGTGCTTTGCGACTTTTGGATTTAAGCGATATCACTGGAACACTAAGGAGACAGAAAAACTGGCGCACAGCCTGCAGAGAAGTGTTACGCAAAAGGATGTTTTTTTGGCTAACACCTCACATGAATTAAAAAATCCGCTGTACAGTATCATTAACATTGCCGAAACTGTTCTGGACAGCGAGCGTGACACTGTAACGCATCAAAATGCTGAGAATTTAAAACTGCTCATTACCGTTGGAAGACGTATGTCCCTTCTGGTAGACGATCTGCTGGATCAATCCCAGCTCCGTGAAAGCAATATACAATTGCAGCTCAGAGAACTTAAGATTCAATCCTTCGCAGTGGGTGTGCTTGATATGTTCAAATTCTTAACAGAAGGGAAATCTTTAACCTTAATCTCAGAAATACCAGATTCATTCCCTTCTATTGTGGCTGATGAAAAAAGACTCATTCAGATCTTGTTCAATCTGCTTCAAAATGCTGTTAAATATACGACTGTAGGCACTATAAGAATCCATGCAGATATTCATAAAAAATCGGCGCAGATTCATATTACGGATACTGGTCTTGGCATGAACGAGGAGACGTTGCTCAGAGCTTTCCAGCCCTATGAACAGGGCGACTCCAGCATGAACGAAGTTAGCGGTGGCATCGGGCTTGGATTAAGCACCAGCAAGCAGTTGGTTGAACTTCACGGCGGGAAAATAAGTGTAGTCTCTACACTTGGAGAAGGTACTACCTTCACATTCACAATGCCGTTATACGATTCAACCAGCCGGGTATTGAATTCAGAACTGCCCTCTATGACAGAATTCTCGGACACGCCACCTATGATCACTTTATCCAAATTAACCGCGCCGGGTATCGTTTCATCAGCCCATGGAAGGAGACCCAAGCTTCTGGCTGTAGATGATGATCCGGTTAATCTAAAAATACTTACCAACGTACTTTCCATCAAGGACTATGAAATCGTTACGGTGACCAGCGGAAACGATGCTTTACTATTGCTGGATACCGCTCAGTGGGATTTAATTATTACAGATGTAATGATGCCACAAATGTCCGGGTATGAACTGGCGCATAGAATTCGTGAACGTTACACCATTGCTGAGCTTCCCATTTTGCTTCTGACGGCACGAAACCAACCAGAAGATATTTATACCGGATTCATTTCAGGTGCAAATGACTATGTAATGAAGCCTATGAATGCAATAGAGCTGAAGGCCCGTGTACGCTCCTTAACAGATCTAAAACAGTCCGTAAACGAACGGCTTCGTGTGGAAGCTGCCTATCTTCAAGCGCAAATACAACCACATTTCTTGTTCAACACATTAAATTCAATATCCGCGCTGGCCTCTTTTGATATTAATAGAATGAGTCACCTTGTGGATGCCTTCAGCTCTTATTTGCGTTTAAGCTTCAATTTCCTGAATGCTGAGCCTATGATACCGATTGAACGAGAGCTTGATCTTGTTCATGCCTACCTCTACATAGAGAAGGAGCGCTTTGAAGATAGGATGACCATTCATTGGGATTATGAGGAAAGCTTGCATTTTCAGCTGCCGCCTCTGACTATACAGCCACTGGTTGAAAATGCTGTCCGGCACGGTATTTTGAGTCGCTCCCAAGGAGGAACGGTGTCCATAACCATTAAGGAACAAGCTGGCGATATTGAAATCACGATATCAGACAATGGCCAAGGCATGAAAAACGAACAACTCCAGCAGTTGCTCAGCAATCCGTCTAATGATGTACGAGGAATCGGATTTTTAAATACACATAAACGGCTGTTGCGGGTCTACGGAAAAGGGCTGCAGATTAAAAGCTCCGAAGGGAAAGGAACTTCTGTGAGTTTTATTATTCCTTTTGACAAAAAAAATCCGATTCGAAAACTTTCTGATTAACAGACAAACTATTGTGAACCCAAATATCAAGTAAGGATTCGACGTATTTTTGGCTAAAATACTATATCTGAGTGGTGATTAATAATGATTCAGGCAATATTAGTTGACGATGAACGGCTTGCCCTTGTGAAATTAGAGTTTATGTTAAAAAAAATACCATCCATACATATAGCCGCTTCCTATACGGACCCCTCGCAGGCCATTCAAGAGGCTCCGTCTTATCATCCTGACGTTATTTTTATTGATATTGAAATGCCTGAAATTAATGGTCTTCAAGCTGCGGAGATGCTCCAAGAGACCTGTCCAAACGCAAATATTATCTTTGTTACCGCGTATAACCATTATGCTGTGGAAGCCTTTGAGATCAATGCGCTCGATTATATTTTGAAGCCTGTGCGAAATGACCGACTACTGAAGGCCGTCCAACGGTTAGAAGAAAGATTGTCACTTGCCCCAAAACTCATCATTGCAACAGAAGAGGTAACCATTCGTTGTCTTCAATCGCTTCGTTTTGAACGAGGCGGACAATCTCTGAATAATCTGCGTTGGAGAACCTCTAAGGCCCAAGAGTTATTTGCTTTTTTGCTCCATAATCGCAACCGCTTTGTAAGTAAAGACATGCTGATTGAACTGCTGTGGCCTGACTTTAATCTGAAAAAGGCTTCTACCCATCTCTATACAACAATTTATCAAGTCCGGCAATGCTTAAAGCAGAATGAAGTCGACCTGCATATCAGCAACCTTAGCGGGGGGGAAGGCTATACCCTTGAAACCGGATCAATGTTGATCGATGTAGATAAGTGGGAACAGGGGATTCTGGCTCTGGAAACCATTAGTGAAGTTAATTGTGCGGAGCATCAAGTTTTATTCGAGCTTTATTCTGGAGATTACTTTGACGATTATGATTATTTATGGGCCGAAAGTGAGCGGCAACGCCTTCGTACCATTTGGCTGCACCATGCAATGGGCATTGCCCAATTTTATATAGAAAGCAACAGAATTGCCGAGGCCGTTACTGTCTATCAACGAGTAGTGCAGCTGCAGCCTTATTTTGAACAAGGGCATTTAGGATTAATGAAGGTCTACGACAGTATTGGAGAACGTTCCGCTGTGGAAGAGCAGTACAAGCTGCTCAAGGATTTGTTCCAAAAGGAACTTAACCTTGGCCTTCCAGCCAGCGTTGAGCACTGGTACGAGCAATGGGAACAGTTTAACCATAGAGTGCGATGAGCTAAATACCCTATCAAGACATAATAAAGACACCCGGATAAAACCGGGTGTCTTTATTATTACCTTCCTAGTTATTACGTTTGAATCGTCTTGTTAATACAAACCCTAGTAGTACCAGACTTCCACCTACCAAGTAGATCGGAAATGCGCTGTCTTCTCCTGTTTTCGGAAGCTGAGTCGGTTTATTGCTGTTATTTCCTGGCTTAGTGACTGTACCCTTTGGTACTTCCTCCACATCAATCTCTATGAGGATTTCTTCTTCATTTCCATTCTCATCTGTAACAATAATGGTGAACTTATCTTTACCAATATAGCCCGGATCAGGTGTGTAGACCCATTTGCCATCCTTAGTAATAATTACTTTACCATGTCCCGGCTCATCTCCCAGGCTTGGCACTCCCCCAAGTGGAATTTCACCTTCAATAGGAACATCTTCATTGGTAATCTCTTTCTGCACAGGTGGAGTTACCTGCGGAACAACAGGCGTACTAGTTGCCACAGGCTGGCTTGGAGTAGCTGTGGGCGTAACCGTTGGCGTTGCTGTCGACACTGGCGTTACCATCGGTGTTGGTGAAGGTGTTGCCACCACAACTGGTGTTGCTGTTGGCGTAGAAGTAACGACTACTTCCGGAGTCGGTGATGGTGTCCAGATAGGACCTGTCGGTTCCTCTGGCGTCGACGTTGGTGTTGCTGTCGGCGTCGACGTTGGTGTTGCTGTCGGCGTCGACGTTGGTGTTGCTGTTGGCGTCGACGTTGGTGTTGCTGTTGGCGTCGACGTTGGTGTTGCTGTTGGCGTCGACGTTGGTGTTGCTGTTGGCGTCGACGTTGGTGTTACTATCGGCGTCGACGTTGGTGTTGCTGTTGGCGTCGACGTTGGTGTTACTGTTGGCGTCGACGTTGGTGTTACTGTCGGCGTCGACGTTGGCGTTGCTGTCGGCGTCGACGTTGGTGTTGGTGTTGCTGTTGGCGCTGGCGTTGGTGTTACCGTTGGTGCTGGCGTTACGGTCGGTATAGGCGTTGCTGTTGGTGTCGGAACTTTGTTTTTTACCTCAAGGCTTATCCCTGTCGTCGAAGAAATAGTCACTTCATGTGGTGTTTGATCAAGAACATAACCAGCAGGCGCTGTTTTCTCAATTAATACATATTTCCCACCTGTCAGTTTAGTAAATTCAAGTATCCCGTTGGTATCCGTAGTGCCTTCCTTAATCCAGATCTTATCGGCATCAACTACGCGATACAGATCAAAAACGGCCCCACTTAACACCTTACTCGTATTCCCGTCTTCTACTTTGGTAATCGTCAACGGTCCTCTTACGCCGCTTCCTGTACCGGAGCCGCTAGAGAGCTTAACGATAATTTCTTCGGTACTTACACCTGGAACTACCTTGATGTTTTTACCATCGAAACTAACCTGATTGGTTACTTTATCATTGTTTTGTGCTGTGATCAGGGAATCATATTTTAAAATATAAGCTTCGGAAATATCCTTGAGGAAACTAAGCTTAAAGCTTTCTTTTCCGTCATTATCCGTAGTGATTTCCAGCTTATAATCTGTACCACTCACCAATTCTTGGTTGGTGGATGTTACATCCCCATTGCTCGCAACTTTCGTTTTGTAGACATGGAATGTATTGGACAGCAGGATTTGATTGTCGCTTGGAATATCCGTAATTACCGCTTCTTTTACAAAAGATTGGTTACGGTTGATGTAAATTGTCCAATGAATTTTATTGCCATCCTGCGCACCTTCTTTGTTAACGTATTCCCCGCCCTGAGGGATATTAACAGAAGCTTGCAGTTTAGCGGACTCTACTTTCGTACCGTCATATAACGTAGCTGTATTTTTAATTTCATTTGAATCAATCGCTTGATCCGCGAACGTTGTTTTGAAAGTGACGTAGAACGCATAATTAATCGTTTTATTAAATGTCACCTTCAGCTCACTGCCATCCAGCTCCACTTTATAATCAGCAGAATTCACACTAGCTTGCGGAGAAGGATTTCCATCCTTTCCATACTCCCATTTATTCACTTTCACAGAATCCATATTTACAACTTGGCCAGCTGAAATGGTATCAACCAGTTGAGCTTGGCTTAACGTTTTCTGATTATAATTAGCCCCAATGTTCCAAGTGATCTCCTTAGTTACAGCATTGTAGGAACCACTCTTCTTCCCATTGTTTTTAACCTCATCTCTTGGATTAAAGGTTGCGGTCGCTTCTTTATGCTTAGACTCCTTCACCCCATTAACCGTTTCTTTCCAATCGAGTGCACCTGTATTAGTGAATTGAGTTTTGCCCGGAGCCAGCCAATCATAGTTAAAGCTTGTTGTATAAGTAATTGTGTAAGGCTCATTTATCGGCGCATTAAAAGTAATCAAAAATCCATCGTTTACTGCAACCGGATCATGCGCATTGTAAACAACACTATGGACGGTAGCAGTTCCACCTTTAGTTGGTTGAACCTTTAATGTACCCGGGACAAGCTTTAATCCGGCATTGCCAAAAGTATCTGTCACCACTAAATTTTCCATAGTCTTGCTGTCATCGTTAATTTGGATAGTCCAATCGAGGGTCTTAGTCGCATAATTAACGTTGCTATAATTTTTATGGAGAATTTGCTGCTTGATATCACTGTAACCCGTTTCTGTTTTTCCATCATAAGTAATCTTGTTCGTAATCTTGCCATCATCAAATACTCTGCCATTTGCCTTTGTCTGATATTCAATACGGTAGGCAGAATTAATATCATTGTTAAATTTCAGATCAAAACCATTTAATCCCGTTGCAGTTGTTGGAGTTATTGTATATTCGCTTGAAGCGATTTCCGCGCTTTTAACCCCGTTGCCATTACTGTCGATCGTTACAGGATAAACTTTAACCGAGCTGAGAATCAGATCTTGGGTGTTATTGAATGTATCCTTCAAAATAGCATTTGCCGCTAAAATTGTTTTTTCATTGTAATTGAAATTAACAGCCCAGGAAATCACCTGATTCGCTGCATCGTATTTAGTGGACTCTTTCGATAGTGGTTTGCCACGTCCTACTGTAACTGTAGTGCTAGCCTTTTTAGAAAATCCGTTATCTCCTGTTAAGACTGCCTCATTCAAAAAGGTTTTCGCATCTACACCAGTACCAGTAATATCCGTAGAAAAGCCAATCCGGTAGGCCTTAGTAAGCGGGTTATCCGCAAATTTCAGCTTTAACTCTCCCAAAGTGGATCCTGTCACATCATACTTGCTGCTGTCCACTATATTGCCAAGACTCACAGTCCCATCGACCTTCACATCAAGCTCATAAACAGCAATAGATACCGTATTCAGTGATAATCCCGCAGGGAGTGTGTCTGTGACAACTGCATTTTTTACGCTTTCCAGTGCCTTATTCACATCAACCGTCCAAGCGATGCTTGTTGGGTTATAATACTGCGGCTTAGGCGAACCGTCTTTTTCTATAGTAGAGCTAACCTTCGGCTTAAAATTAAGCTCAATGGTCTGAGTACCGCCTTGTATCGGGAAAATCAGGGTTTGCTTCGTGGAGCCAGTAATCTTCTTGGAGCTCAAAAGCGACCTTACGGAGAAAGTCCCTCCCACTTTATCGTGGGTTTCGATATAAGCATTAAATGTAAATACAACGCGGTTAGTATTTTTGTCGACGGTATAAGTCCCTACAGGTTCATCGTCAAAAATAAGATCACCATTCAGATCGTTATAAAGTTCAAACTGTGTTGGAAGATCAAAGGTATAGGTGGACCCATCCTTATATCCATGCCCATCTGGAAGTGACCATGTATAGTTCAATTCCGAATAGGAATCAAGTTCATATACGCTTTCTGTAACCGTATTTGTGTATTTATCATCGGTGTATACAGCAAGCGTAACACTAGTAATGAGGTCATCTCCAATTACAGTACCGTTGCCACTCGCATATGCCTGCGAATTGACTCCAAAGCCAAAGCTGTAAGCCCATTGCGTCACAAGCAAGAATACTACGAGCAATGCGCTAATTTTCTTTTTTGATAACATTATTAAAAATGCCTCCTTTGTCACTCCGTTTATCGTGCTTTCCTAAGCTTTATCCTTTGAATCCCGTACTCTACTCCCCCGCATTAACCTCCTTGACTCTTTTTCATGATATAAATTTGCAACCTAACAACTATTGTAAATAGTCCATCTATACATAATCTGAACAGCATCCTATTACAGTCTTGGAGATCTTTTTATTGCAAAAAAAACAGGGATATGCGCAATAACTCGCATATCCCTGTCGTATTTACTACTTAGTGGAAAATAAAAATAACAACATTGTACATCTTATAGACTAGCGTGATCACGTTTGGTGTAAGTCTTACGCTTCTCCAGAAGCTTGTTCAGCGCATCAATATAAGCGCGGGCACTTGCTTCCAGAATATCGGTGCTAAGTCCACGGCCTTGTGCAGCTACTTCTCCCTGCGACAGTACTACATGAACCTCACCTTGCGCATCTTTACCACGGGAGACCGATTTAATCGAATAATCTCCAAGGGTAACTTCCTCATTCGTGGCTTTATCAATAGCATTGTAGATGGCATCTACTGAACCATTACCTTCTGCCTCAGCTACAATCGGCTGGTCTTCCGGACCCGCAATAATAACCTTGGCGGTTGGAACAGCTTCATTACCATAAGTAACGAACATCGTTTGCAGCTTAAAGACTTCTGGCGTATCAATTAATTTCTCTTCAATCAAAGCCAAAATGTCTTCATCTGATACTTCTTTTTTCTTATCTGCCAAATCCTTAAATCTAGAAAAAGCGGTGTTCAGCTCTTCTTCGGACACATCATACCCTAGATCACTCAACTTATCGCGGAAAGCGTGACGTCCAGAGTGTTTGCCGAGTACCAGCTTGCTCTCTTTAAGTCCAATAGTCTCCGGTGTCATGATCTCGTAGGTAGTTTTCTCTTTCAGCATCCCGTCCTGGTGAATACCCGATTCATGAGCAAATGCGTTAGCTCCTACAATCGCTTTATTCCCTGGAACCACCATACCTGTCAGCTTGCTGACCAGACGGCTTGTGCGAGAGATCTCGGATAACGTAAGCGATGTTTTTGCGCCAAAAAATTCAGCCCGTGTCTCAAGCGCTAGCGCAACTTCTTCAATCGCTGTGTTCCCGGCACGTTCACCGATACCGTTGATCGTTCCTTCGATCTGATCTGCACCATTCTGAATCGCAGCCAGCGTATTTGCTGTAGCCATACCAAGATCGTTATGACAATGGGCACTAAGCTGTACGCGTTCAATATCAGGCACATTCTCTTTTAGATATTTAAAGATAGCTCCGTACTCCGAAGGATTCAAATAACCTACAGTATCCGGGATATTAACAACATTAGCGCCTTCCCGGATAGCCATGCCGACCATTTCAGCCATGAAATCATACTCCGTACGGCCCGCGTCTTCTAATGAAAACTCGAGCTTAGGGAAATATTTTTTAGCGTATCGGATAGCAGACTGTGCAGTTTCCAACACCTGAGCCTTATCCATCCGTAGCTTATGCTGGCGGTGAATAGGAGATGTAGCTAGAAAAATATGAATACAAGGGTCCTGCGCTCCCTGTAGTGCTTCTTTTACAGCATCAATATCTGTCTCTCTAGAACGAGAAAGGCCGATTACCGTGACGTTCTTCACAGCTCTTGCCACCGCATTAACAGAAGCTAGATCACCTGGAGAAGCTGCAGGAAAACCCGCTTCCATGCGATCAATTCCCAGCTTCTCTAACTGGTAAGCGATCTCCACTTTCTCACGCGTGTTGAGGTTCACACCTGGTGACTGCTCTCCATCTCGCAGTGTCGTATCGAACACATAAATTTTCCGCATGCTAAGCACCTCCCAAAAATTGTGCTGAAACTCTCAAATGCGGCTCGCAAAGTCACGGCCGCATTTGAAGGTAATACTATTTAATCATAAGTATGATTATGATTATTTCTTAATCCAGTGCATCATTTCACGCAATTGGCTACCTACAACTTCTACTGGGTGAGCAGCTTCGTTGCGGCGAGTAGCGGTAAGGAAAGCACGTCCGGATTGGTTTTCAAGGATAAAGTCACGAGCGAATTTACCTTCTTGAATATCTGTCAGAACAGCTTTCATAGCTTTTTTAGTATCTTCAGTTACAATGCGTGGTCCAGTTACATAGTCACCGTACTCAGCAGTGTTACTGATGGAATCGCGCATGCTGGACAATCCGCCTTCGTATACCATGTCAACGATCAGCTTCAATTCGTGCAGACATTCGAAGTAAGCCATTTCAGGAGCATATCCTGCTTCAGTCAATGTTTCGAAGCCAGCTTTGATCAGTGCGGATACACCACCGCAAAGTACAGCTTGTTCACCGAACAAGTCAGTTTCGGTTTCTTCACGGAAAGAAGTTTCGATAACCCCTGCACGTGTACAGCCGATACCTTTTGCATAAGCAAGACCGATTTCTTTAGCTTTTCCAGTTGCATCTTGTTCGATAGCAATCAAGCCAGGAACGCCAAAGCCTTCAACATAAGTACGACGAACCATGTGACCTGGAGATTTTGGTGCTACAAGCAGCACGTCTGCATCTTTAGGAGCAACGATTTGTCCAAAGTGTACGTTAAATCCGTGGGAGAACATCAAAGCTGCGCCTTTTTTGAGGTTTGGTTCTACTTCATTTTTATATACCGAAGCCTGTGTTTCATCTGGCATTAGGATTTGCACAACATCTGCACGGGATACTGCTTCAGCAACTGGCAATACTTCAAAACCGTCATTTTTCGCAGTTTCAAAAGATTTACCTTCACGAAGACCGATGACAACTTGAAGACCACTGTCACGCAGGTTTTGTGCTTGGGCATGTCCTTGGCTACCGTACCCGATTACCGCAATTGTCTTTCCTTTTAATACACTAAGTTCTGCATCCTGTTCATAGTACGTTGTAACTGCCATTGTCAATATCCTCCTTTAATTTGAGACCCATCATAAAGAGCGGGTGCTTCAAGAGAACTGGATTCATAGAAGATCTAGCTGCTCCTCAAGCTCCCGCTCTTTAGCGGGAAGTTCATTCATATCATATCAGATTAATGCAATCAAGCAGTAATCCGTTAAAGTCGCAAAATAAAATATTTAAGAGTTACCGCGTACCATAGCCGTAATACCCGTGCGAGACAGCTCTCTGATTCCATAAGGTTTCAAAAGCTCGATCATCGCATCAATCTTCACTGTATCTCCAACTACCTGTACTAACAATGTAGTGCTGCCAATATCAACAACTGAAGCCCGGAAGGTTTCTACAACGCCCATAATTTCCGGACGCTCACTTGGATCAGCATTCACTTTAATCAGAGCCAGCTCACGAGCAACCATTGGCTTAGATCCAAGATCAACGACTTTAATTACATCAATTAACTTGTAGAGCTGCTTCTCGATTTGTTCAAGCGTATGCTGGTCTCCAAGAGTAACGATAACCATCCGGGACAATCCAACCTCTTCAGACTGGCCAACCGTAATACTCTCAATATTAAATCCGCGGCGACCGAACAAACCCGACACCCGTTGAAGCACACCCGGCTGGTCATTTACGAGTACAGAAATCGTATGTCTTGTCACTGTTATTCATCCCCCATCAGCATATGATCGATGGTTGAACCTTGAGTTACCATCGGGTAGACATTCTCGTCTTTTGGAACAACGAATTCTACCAATACTGGACCCGGTGTTTCCAGTGCCTTCTGCCATGCATCACGTGCTTCTTCCTTATTCGTCGCCCGTAGACCTTTTACGCCATAGGCCTCAGCCAGCTTAACGAAGTCAGGACTGCCTGCGAGATCTGTAAAGCTGTAACGTTTATCATAGATAAGATTCTGCCATTGGCGAACCATGCCAAGCACCTGATTGTTAATTACTACAATTTTGACTGGTATATTGTTAATCGCACATATTGCTAGCTCTTGGGAACACATTTGCATGCCGCCATCACCATTAATCGATACTACCAACCGTTCAGGATGTGCCATCTGTGCACCGATAGCTGACGGGAATCCGAAGCCCATCGTTCCAAGACCGCCTGAAGTAATCCATGAACGCGGATGATTGAACTTATAGTATTGTGCAGCCCACATTTGATGCTGACCAACATCCGTTGTGACAATCGCTTCACCTTTAGTGGTGTCATTGATCATTTCAATCACCCATTGTGGTTTAAGCTCTGTTTCTGAATCCTTATACCGAAGCGGCTGATCTAGCTTCCACTGAGCAATCTGTGTTCTCCAAGCATCAGCATTAGATGCGCGGCCAACCTCAGGATTCAGCATTTCCAATACAGTTTTCACATCGCCTACAATCGGAATATCAGGCGATACATTTTTCCCGATTTCTGCAGGGTCTATATCGATATGCACGATTTTGGCTTTTGGCGCGAAGCCGTCCAGTCTGCCAGTAACACGATCATCAAAACGTGCACCGATATTAATGAGCAAATCGCACTGTTGAATCGCATTATTCGCGGTATACGTACCATGCATACCCGGCATTCCCATCCAAAGTTCTTCTGCACTAGGGAAAGCTCCGAGACCCAGCAAGGTTGTAGTAATTGGAATCTCTGTCCGTTTCACGAATTCGAACATAGCTTCATGTGCTCCGGAGTAAATAACTCCACCACCTGCAATGATAATCGGACGTTCAGCAACCGCAATCGCACGAACCAATTTATCAAGCTGCAGTTTGTTTGGAACTGTACAAGGATTGTAGCCCCTAAGATTCACTGTTTTCACTGGTGTGAACAACGTCTTCGCTGCTGACACGTCTTTCGGAATATCGATCAACACTGGACCTTTACGACCGGTATTCGCCACATGGAAAGCTTCATGTATAACACGCGGGAGATCCTCAACATCTCTTACAAAGTAGCTATGCTTAGTAATTGGCATCGTTATCCCGGTAATGTCTGCTTCCTGGAAAGCATCTGTACCGATCAGGCTGGAGAATACGTTACCTGTGATTACAACCAATGGAGTGGAGTCCATATATGCTGTAGCAATACCTGTTACAAGATTCGTTGCTCCGGGACCCGAGGTAGCAATACATACCCCTGGTTTGCCACTTGCTCTAGCGTAACCGTCAGCTGCATGAATAGCACCTTGCTCATGACGTGTTAACACGTGATTGAAATCCGTAAAACCGTACAATGCATCATAGATGTACAATACAGCTCCACCCGGATATCCGAATACAGTGTCTACACCTTCTAATACAAGGCTGCGGAGTAATATCTCGGAACCGGAAATGACCTCCGGCTCCATCCATTTTTCTTTTAACTGCTCAGTAGACCGTAATTCCGGTATTTGCGCGCTCATCAGTATTCCTCCTCCGATATTTAACATTCATTATGCAAATGACGGACCGTCCTTTATACATCAGCAAATGGTTCCTTATAAAACAAAAAAACCTTTCGCCTCCCACGCACAGTATTAGCGCGTGAGGGACGAAAGGTTGATCTTCCGTGGTACCACCCATGTTTGCATTACATCTCGCGATGCAACGCCTTATCAGGTATACAAAAATCCATCGATGTAGGCAAGGGCCCTAATCTCTGTAACCTGAAGTCCCTAACGCGGACTAAACGATTTCCCCTAATAATTCCACCACTCTAGCCAGTGGACCTTTCAGGAAAACAGCTCCGAGGTGAGCTCGTATATAAGGGATTTCGGTGGAGGTTGCAGCAGATCCTCACACTCTCTGAGCAAAAGAGCCCTTAAAACTTCGTCCTCATCATTGCCGATACATGTATGTTCGATAAAATGTTTAGACACATTATATGATTCCTAACATGGATAAGTCAATACCCTTATTTTTAATATTGTCACAACTCCTACTTCTACGTGCTGGGAACCCCCACCCCGCTCCCGACATATGATGTACGACAATGCGTAGAAAGGGGGCGCTCTATGATCCGTTATCGTCGACCCAAGCAGGATGACGTCATTATCCTTGATTTAATCGAGCGACAGCTTGTACCATTATCTCATTTGCCAAAGACTGAAATTGCCAAAATCAAAAAAGATATCCCCCGTCGTCTGGGACACGGTATCACCTTAGTCGCCTGTCCCGACTATGAGAGTGATCCAATGGGGTTTGTCCATTTCCTGCTGCATGGTGATTTACTTTATATCGATATGTTAGCCATAGCACCCGCAGCACGGCGCAAACACTTGGGGAATATGCTCATGGATCGAGCAGAACGATTTGCACTATCACGCGGATGTCATCGGGCTAAGGTATCCGTCGATTTAGGAAATACAGCAGCTCTTGCCTTTTATCAAAAATTGGGCTACAGCGTAGCCCGTTATCAATCCCTAAGCTTCTGTTACGAACTGGAAAAAAGGTTCATCTAATTAAATCAAAACTCAACTGAACTTAAAAGAATCCGAAAGGTGGATAGGGTGTGCCTCCGTACCCATAGCCTCCATAAGGATTGCCATAGCCAGGACCTCCACCATAAGGCACTCCACCGCCATAGCCACCACCAAAAGCATAAGGTGCTGTACCAATGGCAAGCAAATCAAACAACACTAAAGGAATGATTGCTTTGGTTTGTACTTTTTTACCACTTACGCGTTGTAATATCAGACGATTTCCGGATACACGCAACAGTTTACCTGTCACCTGAGTACCGTCTTTTTTTACTGCAATGATCTGCTTACCTACGAGTCTCATAACTTGCTTCTTCGTAACTGGCTTAGTCATATGATCCCCTCCTAAATGTTTTGTACGCCTCTCATTCGCATCATCTACAAAACAGTCTATTCGTTGGAAAGGACCTTCGCCTGTACACTTGCCCTCCTACCTCAATGTTTATCCTTGCTGATCCTAATAAAAAAGCCGTATTTCCGGGAAAAGACCGGAAATACGGCTTTGAATAGTTACATGTCTATCGCTTACCAGGATCGTATGGCTGACCTAATGCCTTAGGAGCAGAGGAACGGCCTACAGCCCCTACCAGTACGATGATAGTCAGTACATAAGGGATCATAAAGATAAACTCTTGAGGAATATTTTGTGACCACTCATACAATTGAACATAGTTGCGAATCGCTTGGGAGAATCCGAAGAATACCGCTGCACCAAAGGCGCCAAGTGGATTCCATTTCCCAAAAATCATCGCTGCAATGGCGATAAAACCTTGACCAGAGATTGTATTATGTCCAAAGGTTCCGGTTGTTGTTAAAGTGATTGTAGCCCCACCAATACCCGCCATCAATCCACTCAACATTACACCGATATATCTCATCCGATTAACTTTTACACCCAGTGTATCTGCAGCACTTGGATGCTCACCTACTGCACGCAAACGCAATCCAAATGGCGTCTTAAACAGAACCAAATAAATAACGATGACCAGTATTATGGCCAGATAAGTTGTAGGATAGGAATTAAAAATCCCTTCACCAATCACTGGGATTTTGGAGAGCCCAGGAATTGCAACCTTGCTGAATCCGTCAATGATCGGAGTTTCAGCAGATCCATCAAACAGGAGCTTTACCATATAGAGCGTGCTTCCTGCAGCTAAAAAGTTAATAACCGTACCACTAATCGTCTGATCAGATTTAAAGGTTATAGATGCAACCGCATGAATTAGTGAGCCTAGCACACCAACAGCTATAGCACAGAGTACACCAACCCAAGGAGCCCATTCGCCCATTCCAGCGTCCTGAGCATAATAACCGCCTACTGCTGCCGCAAAGGCACCAAACATCATCAAACCTTCAAGTCCAATGTTTACGACACCGGAACGTTCAGAGAAGATGCCACCAAGTGAGGCAAAAATGAGCGCTGTGGAAAAAACAAGCGTTGTATTAAGCAGTTGACCTAACGTCTGCAGATCCATCTATAACACCTTCTCTTTCTTGCGCTTGAAGTAAAAGGGCTTAAGCACCCAGCGCACAATCCCTTGTGCCGCAATAAAGAATATGATTGAACCAATAACGATACGAATAAGCTCCGGTGGAACATCTGCAGCAAAACTCATACCCGCAGAACCATAAGTCAGCGTACCGTAGAGAATCGCAGCCAGAATAACACCAAGTGGATGTGTTAAACCAAGAAGAGCAACGGCGATACCATCAAATCCATATCCTGGCGATGCCGCGAAAATAGCTTGATAATGGAATACACCAAGCACCTCTCCTGCTCCGGCCAGACCGGCGAATACACCACTTATGAACATTGCCTTCATAACGTTACGTCCAACATTCATCCCTGCATATTCGGCAGCATGTGGATTGTAACCAACTGCACGCATTTCGTAGCCCTGCTTGGTCTTCCATAAGTACACATAGAAGAATACCGCTGCAGCAAGAGCAATAGCTGTACCCCAGTGTAGACGTGCATTATCAAATATCGAATTCAAAAAGGTCATGGAAAGTGAGGCCGGAATATCCTCGGAACGATTTTGTCCTGGAAGCAACAAAAAGTTTCTAACGATATAATTCGACAGGTAAAGAGCGATCCAGTTTAACATGATTGTGGTAATAACTTCGTTAATCCCACGTTTTGCTTTCAAATAACCGGCAATCCCTGCCCATAAACCACCGCAGAGACCCGCAATAATTACAGCAAGCGGGACAAGCAGGAAGGACGGCAGACCTGCCATCTTAATACCCACCACTGTTGCCGCTGTCATACCAATCATTACTTGGCCATCTGCCCCGATATTAAACATCCCTGAACGGAATGCGAAAGCTACGGCTAGCCCTGTAAGCATTAATGGTGTCATTTCGCGCACAGCTTCACCAAAGTTATACAAATTACCAAACACCCGTTTGAACAGTGCGGAGTAAGCAGTTATCGGATCATAACCGCCCAGAAGCATAACTATTGCTCCCACAAGAAAACCAAGCACGATGGCAACCAGAGGAACGATGTAGCTGTCAGTTGTGAAGATTTTTTTGAACTTATTCAACTGCCTTACCTCCCCGCTGCAAGCTGCCTGCCATCATAAGACCCAGTTCCTGATCATTCGTATCTTGCGGGAACACTTCACCGACAATTTTCCCTTCATAGATAACAGCGATTCTGTCAGAAACGTTCATAATCTCGTCCAATTCAAAGGAAATAAGTAGAACAGCCTTTCCTTGATCACGCTGAGCTATGAGTTGCTTCTGAACAAATTCGATAGCCCCAACATCTAGACCGCGTGTAGGTTGTGCGGCAATTAACAATGTCGGATTTTTATCTATTTCCCGCGCAATAATCGCTTTCTGTTGATTTCCGCCGGATAAAGAACGGGCTTTGGTCTCTATTGAAGGTGTACGTACATCAAATTGCTCTATAAGCTTCGCTGCGTACTTATCAATGACATCATTTTGCAAAAAGCCATTTTTGTTGTAAGGACTCTTATAATAGGTTTCCAAAACCATATTCTCACTCATGGTGAAATCAAGCACTAACCCATGCTTGTGGCGGTCCTCAGGAATATGAGAGACATTCATCTCTGAAACCTTCCGCGGTGATAAATTAGCAATTTCATTGCCAGACACGGTAATCGAACCCGAATCAATTTTGCGCAGACCTGTAATGGCCTGGATCAACTCACTTTGTCCATTGCCATCTACGCCAGCAATCCCGAGAATTTCCCCTGCTTTAACTTCAAAGCTAAGACCATCCAGTACGGAAACCCCGTCTTTACTCTTACTGCTGACATCCTTCAGTTTGAGTACAGATTGGCCAACCTCAGGAGCTTTCTTGTCCACTTTGAAAGTTACGCCACGCCCAACCATTTTTTCAGCTAGCTCATTAGGGTTAGTCTCTGCGGTATTCACAGTATCAATTACTTTCCCACGTCTAATAATGGTGACCCGATCAGATATTTGCATGATTTCTTTAAGCTTATGCGTGATCAAAATAATGGATTTTCCCTCTGCAACAAGCCGCTTCATAATCGCCATGAGTTCCGTAATTTCTTGAGGCGTAAGTACTGCGGTCGGCTCATCAAATATGAGAATATCCGCTCCACGGTACAGGGTCTTCATAATCTCTACCCTTTGCTGCATACCTACCGAAATGTCATGAATAACGGCATTTGGATTCACTTGCAGGCCATATTGCTCCGATAGCTTCCGAACCTGTTCCGCAGCGGATTTATAGTCAATTTTAAGACCTTTTTTCGGCTCCATCCCAAGAACAATATTCTCGGTCACCGTAAAAGGCTCCACAAGCTTGAAATGCTGATGAACCATACCAATACCAAGCTCAATAGCTTTATTGGGGTTATCAATAATAACCGGTTTCCCGTCGATTTCAATACTGCCTTCATCCGGTTGATACAATCCAAATACAATATTCATTAAAGTGGACTTGCCTGCACCATTCTCACCAAGCAATGCAAGAATTTCACCCTTTTTAAGCGTCAAGCTAATGGAATCGTTAGCAACAATACCGGGAAAGCGTTTTGTGATTTGCTTCAACTCTACGACAGGAGCCGCAGCACTCATGGAATCACCCTCATCACAGAATATATAACTACCTTATAGACACGGATGTACCGCCCTTTGTAAGGCGGTATATCTATGTTCCTCATATCATAACCAGTGCTTTAACAAGGAATAAGGCCAGCACAACACCGGCCTTATTCTTTGATCCTTATTGTAATGCAATAAATGGAGACTAACTATTACTCGGAAGGAACAGTGATTGTTCCATCAATGATTTGTTTTTTGTATTCTTCAACTTTAGCCAGGATCTCTTCAGAAACGTTGTCCTTAGTATCAGAAATACCTACACCATTATCTTTCAGACCAAGAACGGTTGTAGTACCACCCTTGAACGTACCGTCAATTACTTCTTTAGAAACTTTAAGAACAGCTTCGTCTACACGTTTGATCATGGAAGTCAAAGTAACGTCAGTACCAAACTCGATGGATTGGTCTTTATCTACACCAATAACCCATACTTTAGAACCGCCTGCTTTGTTACGAGCTTTAGCTTCGTTGAATACGCCATTTCCTGTTTGTCCAGCAGCAGGGAAGATAATGTCGTTTCCGTCGTTATACAATGTAGCTGCAAGAGATTTACCAACGTCTGGTTTGTCATAACCACCAGCATAAGTAGGTGTTACTTTAGCTGAAGGGTTAACTGCTGCTACACCAGCTTTAAAGCCAGCTTCAAAACGTTTGATTACAGGGCTTTCCAGACCACCGATGAATGCAACTTTGTTAGTTTTTGTAGTCAGACCAGCAACCACCCCAACCAAGAAAGAACCTTCATTTTCGGAGAAAGTAACGGAAGCTACGTTAGGAGCTTCAACTACGCTATCAATGATAGCCAAGTTAGCATTTGGGTTCTCAGTAGCTACTTTTTTAATTGCGTCGCCAAGATCAAAACCAATACCCCAAGTCAAGTTGTATCCATCTTTAACGAAGGAGTTAAGGTTTGGCTCATAGTCAGCATTTGATTTACTTTGCAAGTACTTAACGCCACTACCTGTTTCTTTTTCAAGAGCTTGCAATGCTTCCCATGCGGATTGGTTAAACGATTTATCGTTTACGCCACCAATGTCAGTAACCATACCAAATTTGAAATCGGATTTAGGTGCGTTTGTTCCTGCATTGGTTCCTGCATTAGTTTCACCTTTAGCGGCGTTGTTATTGTTGTTTCCACAGCCTGTCAAAACGACTGTAAGAGACAGCAACATTGCAAGAGATAGCTTTAAACCTTTTTTCATTGAATGTAATCCCCCTTAAAATATTGGATGTCTTCTGTGTTCTGCTTGGACATTCCATTAGTTCAAATTATAACTGCAATAAAATCTAAAATCCAGTGCATAAATGACCTCAGGTCAATAATAATTTGCACTTTTTAGCAAGTAACCGCTTTCCATGACATAGCATGTTATAGTTATGTCTGGTTAATGTCAGAAACCCTGATTTTACTCTGTATAGTATTCCAACACATTACAAATATTATTGCACACTTAAGTGTTTTCTATTATTATGATTCCTTAGTAATTGCACTGAAAGGAAGTTATCAGATCATGACCGAAGAAATAAATCCACAAACAACACCGGCCTTCAAATATTGCCGTGAATCCCGTGTCTTCAAAACCGGACGCGTTTTCCCTAATGATGTCAATAATCACAAAACATTATTCGGCGGCAAGCTTATGAGCGGCATCGATGAAGTAGCCTCCATTTCAGCTATGCGCCATTGTCGGACTAACGTCGTCACAGCCTCTACAGACTCTGTAGACTTCTTGAGACCCATTCGGCCTACTGACTCCGTATGTTTTGAATCCTTCGTCTCCTGGACTGGACGGACAAGCATAGAGGTGTTTGTAAAGATCATTTCAGAAAATCTATATACTGGAGAGCGCGCTGTCGCTGCCACTTCATTTCTAACCTTTGTCGCAGTCGAAGAGGATGGCACACCTACTCCGGTTCCAGCTATTATCCCAGAGACAGACGAAGAGAAGCTGATCAATGAATCCGCTAATGAACGTTCCGAGCTGCGAAAAGTACGCCGCAACATCAGCAAAAAGCTCGCTGCTCAATTAAATACCATAAAGTATTGGGAATAGTTCTGCATCCGCAGAGCTTTTTCTTTTATGTAGGGAAACCCAATGCTGCTTCCTACCTATCTTACCGCACAAAAAAGCACCGCTGCATGGGCAACCCGCAGGCGGTGCTTTTCGGTTATATTACAACACTTACGCGTTGATTTTCTCTTTAGCAATACCAGCCAAGGAGTTGAATGCGTTAAGATCATTCACAGCCAGATCAGCCAGCATCTTACGGTTAACTTCTACACCAGCCAATTTCAGGCCGTATACAAGCTTGCTGTAAGAAAGACCGTTCAAACGAGCTGCTGCATTAATACGAACGATCCACAGTCTGCGGAAGTTACGTTTAGTTTGACGACGGTCGCGGTAAGCGTAAACCATCGATTTCATTACTTGTTCTTTAGCTGTTTTAAAAATACGGTGTTTAGAACCGAAATAACCTTTTGCCAATTTCAACACTTTTTTATGTTTACGACGAACTACAAATCCGCCCTTAACTCTTGCCATATTAATAAACCTCCCAAAAATGTGTAATAAACTATTTCAAGTTAGCCAATCCTTGTTTCAAACGTCTTACATCCCCAGGGGCCATTACTGGATTTCCGTTCAGAACGCGCTTAGCGCGTTTAGATTTGTGGGACAGCAAGTGGTTTTTGTGAGCTTTGTAACGTGTTACTTTACCAGTTCCGGTAATTTTGAAGCGGCCTTTCAGGCTGCTGTGTGTTTTCATCTTAGGCATGGTGTTTCCTCCTTGAATATTATGCGGCGCCAAATTGCAGATAAGCAAGTGACTCCAGATTTATTGAGCTTTAGGAGCCAAAATCATAATCATGCTGCGGCCTTCCAGCTTTGGCTGGCGCTCAACAACAGATATATCAGCCACTTCGTTCTTCACTCGTTCGAGGATTTTTTGGCCGATATTCGCGTGTGTAATCTCACGTCCGCGGAAACGTACGGAGCACTTCACTTTATCGCCCTCACCCAAGAACTTGATCACATTGCGGAACTTAGTTTGATAATCATGTTCCTCAATGTTAGCACGGAACCAGACTTCCTTGATATCAACGACCTTCTGGTTTTTACGCGCTTCCTTCTCTTTCTTCTGCGTTTCATAACGGAACTTGCCGTAATCCATGATGCGGCATACCGGCGGCTTAGCCTGTGGTGCTACATTGACTAGATCCAGATTAAGATCGATCGCCATTTGCAGCGCTTCGCGGATCGGTTTAATTCCGATTTGCTCACCTTCCGCACCAACCAACCGTACCTCTTTGGCCCGAATTTCATCATTGATCATATGTTCCTTACTGATAACTCTCCACCTCCGGATCTTTTTAACAACTATTCTCACGTAACTCCATAAAAAAGGGGTGCCGGTAACACCCGACACCCCGTGTTTGATCAACGTTCATGAACATTAACATTCATAAAGCATTGAGATCAAAACCAGCCGGCGAATATGCCAGTCAGGTGAGAAGCAGGTGCTTCTTCTTGCAATCCCTATGATTTGCGTACTTGAATACTATACACCACACTATTTGGGGTGTCAATCCTTTTATGCAGAAATTTCGTGAACTTTATACCTGCTTACTTTGTACCTCTTCAAGTCGTACTACGCGAGTATGCTTGGTATGGCTCCATTGCTTATTGTTCTGCGTGAAGAACGCATAGAACGTAATCGGATACCACGAGATCAAGTAGATCGGGAAGAATACAAGATAAGCATACACTTTCTTAAACGTAACCTTCTCTAATGCCATCGCAATACCAAAAGTCACCAGATTGGCGCCAATTGCTAGGAAGCTGAGCCAGATCGGCAAGCTGCCGTAAATGTTAGCGATATTCGGTCCGTTAAAGAACGCCATATCCACCCACATTACCGCCGTCATTAAAAAAGTGAGCAATACAATATATACATTCGCTCCATAAAGCGCGAGGTCAAACTTCGTTAAGCTGCGTTCTTTAATACTTTGCCAAAGCAATGGAAAAAAATAACGGCGAGCAACAGTGAAGTGCCCCTGCATCCAACGCAGACGCTGTCTTGAGGAGGCCTTGAAGGTTAACGGCTTCTCATCAAATACCTTTGCATCATAATTGAACTTAGGATATACACCATGTGCTGCACTACGCATCGTAAACTCCAAGTCCTCGACCAAACTTGTAGCTCCCCAGCCCATTTCTTTAAGAAGTGTGGTCTCAAAACACATTCCGGTTCCGCCAAGGAAGTTAGCCATATTTAAATTATGGCGTGAAAGTTGCCACAAACGGTTAATATACCAGTACGAAATACCATAAGCAGCTGTAATCCAGGAATCCTCTGGATTCTTGGTATCGATATAACCTTGGATTACCCGTGCACCTGAACAAAGATCATTATTCATCTCCATCAGGAACTCAGTATGCGCCAAGTTATCGGCATCGAACATGACAACAGCATCATATTGCCGCGGCATAGCCCACAGCTCTTTAAGCATCCATTCTATTGCGTAGCCTTTACCTCTCAGATTTGCATTGGTGCGGACACAAGCGTTCATGCCGTGTTCTCTAACGATGCGAGCTGTACCATCTGTACAATTGTCACAAATTACAAATACATCGTACAGTTCTGATGGATAATTAAGCTGCTTCAGATTCTCCATTAATGCGCCGACAACTTCTTCCTCGTTATGTGCGGCAACAAGTACGGCAAAAGATTTTTCCGGCTTATACTGCGTCTTTTTCTTTTTCCTGTGCAGCCCGAATAATGAAAACGTAAACTGATAGACTGCGATTGCTGCCAAGATCACTTGGAGCGTAACAAACAGTGCGTCTGTCATGACCTTTTGATGCCCCCTTTTTTCACTCTTGGTGTTCTTTTTTTTCTCTCTAGCTTGCTTGACGTTCTTTCTGACCCTTTTGTTGCATCCCTTAACAATAGACCAAGAGTATTCTTATTCTCGGCAGACTTCACAATTTTTATATATGCTGTTTAAAAGAATTCTATGGATTCCTTTTTTTGAATCCTTATTTATCTCTTACCCTTTTAAACAGGTTTAGTCTGCTTGAATCATTGTAAAGCGTAATAGTGCTCTAAGTCAAAACTGGCAAATTTCGAGTAAACCTGAGCTTTTCCTTGAAATGAACTACCTTTAAAAAGTATGATTAAGACAGATCTAAGCTATAGAACGGATTACTGCATTAACATCTGTTAACGGTAACCGGACTAGCGGAGGGAATTAGATATGAGACATTTATTCATGAAACTACATCTCTGGGAGCGGCATCTTTTTAAGTGGATCAACGGACGAATGCATAATCGTTTTTTGAACTTTTGGCTCTTTTACCTTACTCATTTGGGTGGAGCTACAAGCACGATTGTTATCAATATACTGATATGGGTATTAGCTCCTGAGCCTTGGAGAACTACAGGTTTACAAGCCTTGACAGCACTAGCTGTCAGCCATATACCCGTAGCTATCGCCAAAAAGCTGTACCCGCGAATGCGTCCATATCTGGCGTTACCGGAAACCAATACTTTTCGTAATCCATTAAAGGATCATTCTTTTCCATCTGGTCATACTACAGCTATCTTTGCTTCTACGGTCCCTTATATGCTGGCGTTTCCTGCTATGACCGTTATTCTGCTGCCGCTAGCTTGTATTGTCGGATTTTCTCGTATTTATCTTGGATTGCATTATCCATCAGATGTTATAGCTGGCGCAGTGATCGGTTCCTGCGTAGCAGCTGGTACTATAGCCTTATGGATGTGAAGCATTTATTGTTAATAACCGGGAAAACCCTTGAGAATAGGTGAATCAACATTGCGTAAAAAAAGAATCTTAATACTCTCGGAAGGTTTTGGCGCCGGACATACACAAGCAGCTTATGCGTTGTCGAGCAGTCTGCGCCAATTATCGCCTAATTTACAAACGAAGGTGCTAGAACTTGGGAATTTTCTAAACCCCAAGATGGCACCTATTATTCTGTCTGCTTACCGAAAGACGGTAACGACACAGCCAAAATTAATGGGTTATGTCTACCGTCACCAGAAATCATTTAATCGTCTTACCACGCTTGCCTTGCATCGTATATTTTATACGCATGCCAAAAATATTGTGAGACAACTGAAACCTGACGTAATTGTCTGCACTCATTTTATTCCAGGTGCTGTAGTATCCCGCCTAAAGAGACTAGATCCTACCTTAAAAGTGCCGCTCGTCACCGTTATAACAGATTATGATGCGCATGCTACCTGGATTAGCCCAGAGGTAGACCTTTATCTGGTTTCAACACCTGAGGTTAAATCCAAATTGCGCAGCCGAAATATTCCTGCCACGAAAATTCAGGTAACAGGCATACCGATACACCCTAATTTTTGGAAGCATCCCGGAAAGCAGGAGATTCGAGAGCAATTCAATCTGCGGGAGATGCCAACCGTTCTAGTCATGGGCGGCGGCTGGGGAATCATGAACGACCAAGTCGTAAATGCTTGTCTGGCGGAATGGCGTGACAAGATTCAAATTGTTTTCTGTCTCGGCAAAAATGAGCAGCTGCTAAAGGAAATGAAAGAAGACCCGCATTATAATCATCCTAATATTTCCTTAATCGGCTTTACGCGTGAAATCCACAAGCTGATGGAGGTCTCCGATCTGCTGGTTACAAAACCGGGTGGAATGACTTGCAGTGAAGGGCTGGCAAAGGGTATTCCCATGCTCTTCCATCACCCTCTTCCCGGTCAGGAGGAGGAGAATTGCCGCTACTTTACTGCAGCCGGCTTCGGAGAACCCATCGAATCTTTAGAGGTTGTCGAAATGTGGATGGAGCGCCTATTGAACAACTATGAGGATGTGCAAAACAAGCGCAAACTCCACCTTGAAGAAATCGCTCGCTATCACCCGTTACAATGTGCTCAGAGTATCATCGAATTATTGGAATAGTTAATAAAAAAAGCGGCAGCCTCCAAACCACATGGAGACTTGCCGCTTTTTTATTGAAGCATGCCTTATGGAGCAGTGCTTTGTAACTACAACCGATATTTATCCAATCGGGTAGCCTGATACTGTTTGAGTGCTTCTACGCCTACAATTGCCTCGCAACGATGGATATTCACGCCACGTCCGACAAATTTCGTCTCATATTCTGTCATGATATGATCCTCGTTGATGATGCCATCTGCATGTAGGTCCAAAGAAATATTTTTCATCTGCAAGCCAAAGTCCGCAAAGGCATTTAATGAGAACTCAAAAAGACTGCGGGAATCTGTTTTCAGATGAATTTCACCTAGATCGCTAAGCAAACCGCGATATTTGTCAAGAAAACGCGGATGTGTCAAACGACGCCGGGCATGCTTGCTTTTAGGCCATGGATCGCTGAAATTAAGATAAATCCGTTCAAGCTCTCCCGGAGCAAATACTTCCTCAGCATAATCGATATTTGCAAGTGCCAATTTCAGGTTAGGCGGTGTTTCATGTCCTGCAGGCTCCCATACTGCTCTAGCCTTATCTCCAGCACGGCGGATCAGCTCATCATACATATCCACTCCGATAAAGTTAATATCAGGATATTTAAAGCTCATTTGGCTAATAAACTGTCCTTTGCCCATTCCGAACTCCACATGGATCGGATGATCGTTACCGAACAGCTTGGACCACTCACCTTTATAACTCCGAGGATCTAGAATGACTAAATCCGTCTGTTCTTCCAAACTTTCACGTATTCCTTTTCTTCCGCGTAAACGCATAGGTATTCCTCCGATTATCTCTTATACGATAACTGTCACTTGCAATATTGTGCCGAAATTGTCCCAAAAAGTAAAGGGATTGCGGTAAAAAAGAAAAAGGAATTCTCTGGTTCAGCTCTTAAATGAGCTGTTCAGAGGAATTCCTTCGTTGTTGTATATTGGAAATAAATTTCGTTCTTGTCTGGCAGATCAGGATTTACTTTGTGTTTGTGGCAAATGTCTTTTTTTCGAATGCGCTACGAATTTTACGCTGCGCATCTGTCTTGATCTTAGGGTTGCCGTTAAATTCCACGCCCGTTAGTGCAAGGGCTTCATCTGGCGTTAAATGGACTTCAATCGAATCTTTACCCTCAGCATATACCGTTTGAGAATTCATTGCTATCACCTCACGGTTATTATTATGGATCGGACGACACGAAATTATGAACTCCTGGATGAATTTCTTTATGCCACAGTAGCTTTTCACACTCTGAATATAACATACTATGTAAGCATTTTCAAGCCGAAAGCGCCTTATTTCCTGCCTATTTTTCATGCCGTTATGGGGAGTCAATGTTACGCCGAGCTCGGTTTTTTGATACAATGTATTGGATTATAAGAAACGGCTGTGCGTTCTCTGGGATAAGGACGCCATCTGTCTCAGAAAAATATAAGGATAAGGGAACTTATCCATAATTATATTTTCAGAAAGGGGCTTCTCGTGTCTAATCTTCAATACACTTCTCCTCCGCAACTTTGGGGAGATAAACGTTTTCATACTTGGAATTACGAAATGCGTGAACACATGAACACCAAGGTATTCAAAGTTATGCTTGATGCAGGCTTTACCTGTCCCAATCGTGACGGCTCCATTGCTAAGGGAGGCTGCACATTTTGCAGTGCCAGAGGTTCTGGTGATTTTGCCGGAAGCCGCCGAGATGACCTAGTCACACAATTCAATAACGTCCGTGACAGACAGCATTTGAAATGGCCAAATGCTAAATATATCGGTTACTTCCAAGCCTATACTAATACGTACGCTCCGGTCGAAGAGCTGAGAGAATATTTCGAAGTTATTTTGCAGCAGCCTGGTGTCGTTGGATTGTCTATTGCTACCCGCCCTGACTGTCTGCCCGATGATGTAGTCGAATATTTAGCAGAGCTCAACAAGCGTACGTATCTTTGGGTAGAGATGGGTCTTCAGACTATACATGACTCCACTTCTGAGCTTATTAATCGGGCGCATGATACGCAGTGTTATGTGGAGGCTGTGGAGAAGCTGCGCCGTCACAATATTCGAATCTGTACCCATATCATTCACGGTCTCCCACAGGAGACGCACGAAATGATGCTTGAAACGGTATCTGCTGTAGCTCGCATGGATGTGCAGGGAATTAAGATTCACCTTCTGCACCTCATGCGCAAAACACCAATGGTGAAGCAGTATGAAGCAGGATTGCTCCGATTCATGGAACAGGACGAGTATGTAAAGCTGATTGCTGATTCACTTGAAATTCTGCCCCCTGAGATGATTGTTCATCGCTTGACTGGAGATGCCCCACGGGATCTCTTAGTTGGACCGATGTGGAGTCTCAAGAAATGGGAAGTGCTAAATGCCATTGACGATGAGCTTGTTGCTCGTGATACTTGGCAGGGTAAGTATTGGAGGAAGGGCTAATGGGCTTTATGTCCGTTCTAAGCTTTGCTCATAAATTAATCTCTGAGCGGCTGACTTTAGGTGACCGTGCGATTGATGCAACTGTAGGTACTGGTGCTGACACGCTTTTTCTAGCCAAAACAACCGGAGCTCGTGGCGAAGTCTACGGCTTTGACATTCAAGCTGCGGCGCTGAAGCTGGCAGAAGAACGTCTCCGGCTTGCGCGGGAGGAAACTTCTTCACTCTCTGGCGTTACCTTACTGGAACGCAGCCATGCCGAAATGGCAGAAGCCGTCCCGGCTAACTGGCCAGGCACCGTTGGTGCTGTAATGTTCAATCTTGGCTATCTGCCTTCAGGCGATGCCGACAAGAATATCATTACTGAGCCGGATAGCTCTATTGCAGCCCTGGAAGCTTCACTCCAGCTGCTGCGTCCGGGGGGAATTATTACGGCTGTACTGTATCCTGGCCATGCAGGCGGAGATCTCGAAGCCGCCGCTGTTGAAGCTTGGGCAACGACTGTTTCCCCTAAGGTAGCGCAGAGCATTGTATACCGTCAGCTGCAGCGCACGGACGCACCTTATGTAATTGCCCTCGAGAAGAAAAAAGGTTCCCCATCTTAAGCTTTTTAAACAATCAAACAATCTTGTAATTGGGAAGGAAGATTACGAATGACACAACCATATCCTTTAAAATTTCAACCGGAGTTTAAAGAACGTGTCTGGGGTGGCCGCGCGCTGGAGAAATTCGGCCTGAATCTACCAGAAGGTCATATTGGTGAAGGCTGGATGATTGCCGATCATGCGAATGGAACATCTTCGGTGGTTAATGGAGAATTAGCTGGACAAGGTCTGGATCAAATTCGTGAGCAATTTGGTCATGAGTGGTTCGGAAGCAAGGGAATATCAGAAGCTGGCGGAAGATTTCCACTCTTGATCAAATTGTTGGATTGCAACGACAACCTTTCCGTTCAAGTCCACCCTACGGATGATTATGTAGGATTGCCTAAAGGTGAACTGGGTAAAACAGAGATGTGGTACGTACTAGACGCTAAGCCAGATGCAAAAATCATCTACGGCCTTAAAGAAGGCGTAGACCGTGAAACATTACGCGAAGCACTGGAAAACGGCACGGTTATGGATAGCCTTCAAGAGGTATCTGTCTCCACTGGCGATTCCTTCTACATCCCTGCCGGAACGGTACATGCTCTATGCGCTGGTGTCGTTGTAGCGGAAATTCAACAGAATTCCGACACTACATACCGTATTTATGACTACGACCGTCCAGGTCTAGATGGAAAACCACGCGAGCTTCATATCGAGGATTCTCTGAATGTTACAGCTTATGAAGGCGCCGGCGCTACTTCGATGAAGACCGATCATGCAGTGCCTGGAGAGTGGCTGCAGCTTGCCGCTTCACCTTATTTTATTGTCGAAAAAGGGATCGTAAATGGTTCATGGGATCTCACCACTTCAGAAGACAGCTTCACTATTCTGGTTATCTGCGAAGGCAGCGGACATCTGACTTGGGAAGGCGGCTCCCAGCCTTATGCCGCAGGGGAATGTTATCTGATTCCTTCCAACCTAGGCCGTTATACTATCGAGGGTCATTCTACTGTGCTTCGCTCTTATTTACCATAAGTCGAGAACCTTTAGGAGGAATGGACCATGAAGGAAAACAGCTTTACTCTAACGGATCCCATAGGTGTAACCATCCATGTCTATGAATGGTTACCTGAGTCCGATGTGCCAGTTAGAGGAATTGTGCAAATTTCACACGGGATGTGTGAAACTGCTGCCCGCTACGCTCGTTTTGCGGAAGCTTTAACCGGGGTTGGTTATGCAGTATATGCCAATGACCACCGGGGACATGGTAGAACCGCTGGTCAAGTCAATCTGCTTGGTGATGTTGGGGAGGACGGATTTTATTGGATGCGGCGCAATCTTCTGCAGGTAGGTGCCGCAGCACTCTCCAAGCATGAAGGAATGCCCATCATTTTATTCGCACACAGTATGGGTTCCTTTCTGGGTCAAAAACTCATGTGCGAAGAAGGCAACGAAATCTATTCAGGGTTTATCCTAAGCGGGACAAACGGTCCACGCAGTATGCTGCGTATTGGAGAATCTTTGGCTAGCGCGCAGCTTAAGCTAAAGGGTGAGCATCATCGTAGTGTACTGCTGAACAGTCTGGTATTCGGCAGCTATAACCGTGCTTTTTCCCCGGTCAGAACAACATTTGACTGGCTGAGCAGCGATACTGCGGAAGTAGATAAGTACATTTCCGATCCATTCTGCGGAGCTATTTGTACGACACGCTTTTTCCGTGGTTTCTTCCACCTCCTAAGAGAGATTCATACTGAGGAATCACTTAGCACATTATGTACAGGTAAGCCCATTTATATATTTGGTGGGGATAAGGACCCTGTCGGGATGAACGGTCAAGGCATTCCCCGTCTTGCGGAGTTGTATAAGAAACGAGGAGTATCAGACGTTGAGTACCGACTCTATCCAGAAGGCAGACACGAAATGCTAAATGAAGTAAATCGAGATCAAGTCACAGCCGATGTACTCAACTGGTTAGAGAGCCACCTTCCTTCAGAGGTTTCTACGATAAGTTAAGAAAAAAACGCGGTTGTTAGTGAATTTATGAGACGAGAAACGAGATTACAAATGTGGCAACATAGAAGCGATGCTCCCGGTATTTGGGAGATCGCTTCTTTGCGGTTTGCGGTTTGTGGTTTGCGGTTTGCGGTTTGCGGTTTGCGGTTTGCGGTTTGCGGTTTGCGGTTTGCGGTTTGCGGTTTGCGGTTTGCGGTTTGCGGTTTGGGTAGCTTATCTCAGCAGACTTCTCAATCTAACAATCTCCAGTTCCTCCGCGCATCTGAACTTTAGTAGATAAACTTACCCCACCGCTTTCGAGCTCGCTGAGGCTAACTACACATCGTCACTCACCCACACCACTTTCGGACTCAGTTAACACTAACTACACATCGTCACTCTCCCCCGCCACTTCCGGACTCATTTGACACTAGCTACACATCTTTACTCTCCCCCGTCACTTCCGGACTCGGTTGACACTAACTACACATCATCACCATTTCCTCTCCACATTCGGACTCGGTTGACACTAATTACACATCATTACTCTCCCCGCTACTTCCGGACTCAGGTGACGCTAACTACACATCATTACTCTCCCCTGCTACTTCCGGACTCAGTTGACGCTATTTGCTAATTTATAGCCTTTCGAGCTAGGTTTCGGACTCCAGTGCAGCTATTCATGCGAAACAGGTCCATATTGGGTGTTTTTCATGCCAATAGCGACTATGCGGTCCGTTAGCATCCAAAAAACAGGATAATTCCACGTATAAGGTCCGCTGGGTCCGCCTGCGCCGAGTCATTACACTAATTACATTCTCCGCTACTTTCAGACTCAACTAACGCTAACTACACATCACTTTCTCCCGCTACTTTCAGACTCAGCTAACGCTAACTACACATCACTTTCTCCCGCTACTTCCGGACCCAGATGACGCTATTTGCTAATTTATAGCCTTTCGAGTTGGGTTTCGGACTCCAGTGCAGCTATTCAAGCGAAACAGGTCCATATTGGGTGTTTTTCATGCCAATAGCGACTATGCGGTCCGTTAGCATCCAAAAAACAGGATAATTCCACGTATAAGGTCCCCTGGGTCCGCCTGCGACGGGTTACTCACCGCTTTCGGACCCAGA
The DNA here is from genome assembly GCF_037974255.1 of Paenibacillus sp. FSL R5-0636. Classification (NCBI taxonomy): domain Bacteria; kingdom Bacillati; phylum Bacillota; class Bacilli; order Caryophanales; family Paenibacillaceae; genus Paenibacillus; species Paenibacillus sp. FSL R5-0636. The sequence continues at coordinate 1,428,807 of NZ_CP150232.1, read as the reverse complement.
TGACGCTAACTACACATCATCACTTCCCACGCCGCTTCCGGACTCAGATGCGCTAGCGCACAAGGCAAAAGAAATAGACCGTCCCATTAAGGAACGGTCTATCCTTCCACCCGCCTATCACAAAGGCAGTGTGTAGTACTGAGCGCGTTGGCTCTCGTTCTGCTGATACATTACGATTAGTAGCGTGCGTCCTTCCCTAATGGAAGCGGGATCCGCTACTGCTACAGCCGAGCTTGCTGCTTTCGCAGTCTCTTCTAAACTACTATCTGCTGCTCCCTGTAATGGCGAGTCTACCGAAGGCAAAGCCTCCAGATTAGCCATATCAGCTTCACCATCCTCAAGGCCCTCATCAGCACGCATGCCGCTGATGGAATCCAGCACCGCTTCCAGCGAGAATGGCAACACTTCCAGCACAGTATACTTTTGCAGTTCTCTTTCGTTAAGTCCTGCTTCTGCTAACTGGGCAGAAATTTGACCCGGATTAGCCGCGATATCTTTCAAATAACTCGACCAATCCGACTTATCCAGCACGAAATCCCACCAGATTTTGCGCGGCTTGTACTTGTGTCCAAGAAAATAATCCAGCTTCATCAAGCCAGTTATAACATCCATAGACGGCGTCCCGCGATCTATCAGGAAGGACTGCAAGCGGGTGAAGAGATCTTCCAGCTGATGGCCGATCTTTTGCCAGCCTCGCTCCTCCCAGTAGTCACCGAACTCCTGAAAGAAATCGAATGGCGAATCAAATACATGACGGATCAAGTACTTAGCCGTATGGTCCATCCGGTGGCTGTTCCAGTATTTCTCCAGCACATCCTCAAGCCGCTTCAAACGAATAATGTCTGAGAAAGGCATCATATGACTGCTAAGGATTTCATAAGGTGCGTGTTCCATATACGTGTACTCATATTTAGACGCCTGCGCCCGCAGCCCCGTTCCCCGCAGCATTTTGAGGAATCCAAGCTGTAGCTCTTCCGGCTCCATAACGAATACATCATTAAACGTTTTACGGAAGGTGCTGTAATCCTCCATAGGTAGTCCGGCAATCAAATCCAGATGCTGATCGATATTGCCGCTTGCCTTAATCTTCATTACGGTACGGGACAGCTTTTTGAAATTCTGGCGGCGTTTAACAAGCTCATTTGTCTCATCGTTGGTAGATTGCACCCCAATTTCAAATCTAAAAATACCCGGAGGTGCATTCTTAGATAGGAAATCCAGAACTTCCGGCCGCATGATATCTGCGGTAATTTCGAACTGAAACACGCAGCCTTGATGATTATCGATCAGGAATTGAAACATTTCCATCGCATAGTTGCGGTTGATATTGAAGGTACGGTCCAGAAATTTAATGATTTTGGCGCCATTCTGTATTAAATAAAGCAGATCAGATTTCACTCGTTCAATATCATAATAACGTACACCTACTTCAATACTGGATAAACAGAACTGGCAGTTAAATGGACACCCGCGGCTCGTCTCAAAATAAACAATACGTTTACTCAAATCTGGAATATCCTCAGGAAAACGATGCGGCGTAGGCAGCGTATTCAGATCGCTTTTGGGACGTGGAGGATTGACGATGATCTCTTCTCCCTTGCGATAAGCGGCTCCATACACAAAGTGAAACTTACGATCATCCCTTAGCTCCTGCAGCAAATGGTGGAACGTCTCTTCCCCATCTCCATTGACTATAAAATCAATGCCAGCTTCTCTTTTCATCCAATGAAGCGGCTCATACGAAACTTCCGGTCCTCCGAGAACAATCGTAACTTCAGGCATCACTTGCTTAAGAATACCAATCAGCTTCAGCGTCTCTTCGATGTTCCAGATATAACAGGAGAAGCCAATCACATCTGGCCGTTTCTGAAACAAGTCGGACACGATATTCATCACGGGATCTTTGATGGTGTACTCTGCCAAATGAATATCCTTAAATTCATGCTCACTGTACGCTTTTAGCAAGCGGATTGCGAGTGAGGTATGAATATATTTGGCGTTTAACGTGGTCAGGACGATTTTCATGTTACACGACCTTTTCTACATTTCATTTTGAAAAAACTCTAAGAATGCCTTACCGTACTTCCGGTATTTCACTTCCCCAACACCCTTTACCCTCAGCATTTCCGCTTCGGTCTGCGGGCAAACCACACTCATCTCACGCAGCGTGGCATCATTAAAAATAATGTACGATGGCACATGCTCGCGTCCTGCCAATTCACGCCGGATAAGACGCAGCTGCTCAAAGACAGTCTCATTGACGGCTGATGGCGACAGGTCATGCCCCCGACTACGAACTCTCGTACCGGATGTTGTGCCTGCCCGCGAAGGCCGCGCCACACGCTGCATCACCTCACGCTGTCCGCGCAGGACCTCGGCAGCCAGAGGCTGGAGCCGTACTACAGGGTACTGGCCTTCCGACAAGGCAAGATACCCTTCTGAGATAAGCACATTGATACTCTCTGAGATTTCCTTCTCCGTCCGGCTCGACATCGCCCCATGTGTGGGCAGCTTATCGAAGCCGTACTGCATCACCTTTTGATTGCGAGAGCCTTTCAGCACAGATGCTACCAACGCTACACCATAACGCTCCCGCATGCGGTGAATGCAGGAGAAGATCTTTTGCGCATCGACGGTCATATCCACTAGCTCTCGTTCATCCGTACATGAGCTGCAGATACCACATGGCTTGTCCCCATGTTCTTCCCCGAAATAATCCAGCTGGGCACTGCGCAAGCAGCGAGTAGTATAGCAATAATCAATCATTTGCTGAAGCTTGCGATATTCGTTAGCTTTACGGTCAGTATCCTGTGGATTCTGCTCGATCAGGAACTTTTGCGTCATAATATCCTGCGCACTAAACAGCAAAATACATTCACTCGGCTCCCCGTCACGTCCAGCACGACCCGCTTCCTGAACATAAGCTTCCATATTTTTGGGCATATTGTAGTGAATTACGTATCGGACATTGGATTTATCAATCCCCATCCCAAAGGCATTCGTAGCCACCATAACCCGGATATCGTCATAGAGGAACCCTTCCTGGCTATCTGCCCGCTCCTGATCATTCATACCCGCATGATAGCGACCTGCTGCTATGCCAGAGGCCTGCAGCCTCTGATACAGATCATCTACTTCTTTGCGGGTTGCCGCATATACAATCCCCGGCTGGTGGGAATGCGTAGCCGCATAATCCATAACGAACTCCCGCTTGTTCTCTCCCCGCAGCACGGACATTGCCAGATTGTCTCTTCCTAGTCCCGTCATGAAAATACCCGGCTCGCGCAAACGCAGCAGCCGGACCATATCCTCCATAACCTCCGGCGTCGCCGTGGCGGTAAATGCTGCCAGGATCGGACGTTCAGGCAGCTCATCTACAAATGGAGATACCGACAGATAACTTGTCCGAAAATCATGTCCCCACTGGGATACACAGTGCGCTTCATCAACAGCCACGCAGGAAATAGACAGCTCAGCCATTTCCAGACGGAACCAGTCCAGCTCAAGTCTTTCGGGCGCAACATAGAGCAGCTTCAAATCGCCCCGCCGGGCAGCCCGAATCCGCTCATTCACTTCTTTTCCGCTTAACGTGCTATTAATAAAGGCTGCCGGAATACCCGCAGTAGTTAACGCATCCACCTGGTCTTTCATCAACGAGATCAGTGGTGATATCACCAAAGTCAGCCCTGGCAGGAGCAGTGCAGGAACCTGATAACAGATCGATTTCCCGCCACCCGTAGGGAGGATTCCCAGTGTGTCGCGTCCTTCCAGCAAGTTCTGAACAATCTTTTTCTGGCCATCCCGAAAGTCTGGATAACCGTAATATTTTTGCAGCTCAGCCTGCGCCTGTTCAATAGTAGGTGCTTGCATCTTCATATCTCTCATAACTCCTTAGGCGTTTCTATCTTTAGTTTAGCGGTCAATGGTGTAATGAGCAACACTCTAGAAGTCCTTCTTTCGTTTCTCCTTTTGGAAAAATTACATAAAAGGAGCGCTTTTGAGCCAAGCTTTAAAAATCATCATTCTTTAGGAAAGGGGAATAGCCGTGCAAAACTGGAAGCAAAACTATAGTTCTTTTAAGCAAAAAAAAACGCACGAAGATCCCACCATTCCTGATCAGCGTTCGGAAAAGCCACTAGATCCCGACCTAAAAAATAATATTAAAGCCATTAGCCAAATTTTTGGAGAAGATGCAGATCTCGTTGTGCGTAATTTTCGGGTATACGGTTTATATGATGCGGTAATTATCTTTTTTTCATCTTTGGTGGACCAAAATCAAATTCATGAGCATGTGCTTAAACCGTTAATGAGCCCTCCCGCTGATCTCTCGACAATTCCTGAAGAGCGCAAGGATCTGCCTGATTTCATCTGGAATACGACCATACAAATAGCGGCTGGGAACCGAACGAAGGACTTAAATTCTCTGCCACTCGCTCTATTAGAAGGGAGCGTTGTACTCCTTATAGATGGTATGGATCAAGCACTTCACTTCAATTTGCGTAAAATCGAACATCGCAGCATTGAACAGCCACAGACCGAGCAGGTAATTCGTGGCTCACGCGAAGGTTTTATAGAAAACTTGGAGGCAAACCTTTCCTTACTCCGTTATCGGCTGCAAACGCCAGATTTCCGGGTTATTACTGCTCCGCTTGGTGTGCGGACACGCTCACAGGTTGCTGTGTGCTATATAGAAGGGATAGTAGATCCTGAATTGGTTGAAAAAGTGATGAAGAGATTATCCATGATAAACACAGATAGCATCCTTGATGCAGGGTACATCGAGCAATTCATTGAGGATAACCCATTATCTCCTTTTCCTCAGGTTCAACCAACAGAACGTCCGGATAAATCAGCGGCAGCCTTATTGGAAGGAAGAGTCATCATTCTGGTAGATGGCTCCCCATTCTCGCTCATCGTCCCTGCATTGTTCAATCAATTTTTTCAGACCATAGACGACTATTCGGAACGTTTTATTGTAGGCAGCCTAATCCGGGGGATTCGACTAATTGCCCTGTTGTTCTCTCTTTTTTTCCCTGCTCTATATGTATCCGTCATCTCCTTCAACCCGGAGCTTATGCCTACCGAATTTGCCGTAGCGATTTCAGGGGGTAGAGCAGGCGTTCCTTTTCCAGCGGTCTTGGAAGTTCTGATTATGGAGGTCTTCATGGAGGTGCTCCGCGAAGCAACTATTCGTCTACCACAAATGATTGGGGGCGCCCTTTCTATTGTAGGTGTTCTTGTTATTGGTCAGGCTGCTGTTTCAGCAGGCCTAGCAAGTCCGACAACCGTTGTTATTGTCGCTATAACCACTATCGGTTCTTTTGCCACCCCTGCCTATAATGCCGCTATCTCATCCAGAATGCTAAGATTTCCACTGATTATTCTAGCCGGTTGTTTTGGTCTTTACGGAGTCATGTTAGGTACCATCGTTATCGTGAATCACTTATTATTCTTGGAATCCTTTGGCGTTCCTTACATGACACCATATGTGCCCACGAAATGGAGAGATCTGAAGGACAGTCTGATTCGTGTCCCCTTATGGTGGATGAGAAGACGTCCGAGCTTCTTGAACACTCAAGACCCTACTCGTCTCGCTCATGAGTTACCAACGACGTATTCAGATCAGATTTTTAAGGAGAAGGGTGAACTCGATGAACAACAACCGCCCCATAACAACGATCCAAGTCGTCGCAGTAGTCGTTAGTACGATTATTGGAATAGGTATCTTGAGTATTCCCCGTTATATGGCTGAAGCCGGAGACAGTGGGGCGCCGCTGGTTTCGGCTTCAGGCATCCCTGTTGCATTTCTAGGCTGCTGGTTTACAGCCGCTGTATGTCGGAAATTCCCCAATGAAACTCTGTTTGTATTCAGCCGCCGGTTAGTCGGGAGAAGCATCGCGGATATTTTCAATGTACTTATCTCTTTGTTTTTTGCTTTCTCTGCCGGGATTACCATGCGTCAATTCGGAGAGGTATGTGTTGCGGTCGTGTTTAAAAAAACACCTATCGAAGCGGTCATTCTATTAATGCTTATTTTGGCTGCTTTATCTATCCGCAGAAACATTGTGAAATTCACCTATGTACATATTTTTTATTTGCCTTTCATCTTGTTAACCGTTCTCAGCATTATATTAGTAGCCATGAAAAATGTAGATGCTTTAAACTTACTTCCACTCACTGGAAATTACATCACCTTTTCAAGCTTTTCCAAAGGGACTGTCACTTCAGCTGCCCTTTATCAGGGTACATTTGTCATCACACTGCTGGTTCCTTTAATGAAAAAACCTCAGCAAGTGCTTAAAGCAGGAGCTGCTGCCCTTTTTATTATTGGCTTCATCTATGTAATGATTGTTGCGGCCACTTTAGGAATGTTCGGAGCGCAAGAAACCAAATTACTCGCTTATCCAACCTTAGAAACCGCCCGCTCCATTTCTATTGGTGCAGGACTACTAGAACGATTCGATGCGCTGTTTATTACTGTTTGGGTAATATCTATATTTACTACCATTTTTACGAACTACTACTTAGCAGCATATTCACTTCAGCAAGTATTTCGGTACAAAGATCACCGCCTTGTATCAAGCTTCTCACTTCCACTTATCTTCGTCTTTTCACTTTTGCCAAGAAATATTTATCAGGTTTATACCTTTTCTTCCGTCACAGCGATTATCGGGTTAATTTTTTTGACTCTCTACCCTCTTCTTTTATGGTTAATAGCTCTGATTCGGCAAAAAGGAGGGCTATCGAATGAATAAAGTAATTACCAAGCGTATTAGTCTTCTCCTCCTTCTCTCTCTGGTATTTGTATTCCTTACGGGCTGCTGGGACCAGCTCGAAATTGAAGATCGTGCATTAGTGCTGGGATTGTCTATAGATTCAGTGCCGGCAAATAGTAAAACCGAAGATGATCAAACGACACATCTAAAAAGCGCAAATATTAATTTGCCCAAAATCCGTGTGACCGCCCAAATTGCAGTTCCAGGGAGAGTTCCGTTAGGTCCTAGCAGCGGGGGAGAAGGTAGCGGGGGGAATCAAAATCCGGTTTGGGTTGTACAAGTTTACGGTTACTCACTAGATGATGCCTTAAACAATTTGCAACAACAGATCTCTGACCCACGTTACCTCATCCATCTTCGGGTGATTATCATCAGCGAGGATTTTGCACGCAAAAACCTGTCGGATTTAAATGATTATTTACGCCGCAACCCTGAAGTCCGTCGCCGTACCTGGTTATTAGTGTCCGAAGGCGAGGCTTCTAAATTTATGAATATTAATCCACCACTTCAGCGAGTTCCAACCCTCTATATCCTATCCACCATGGAAAAAGCCGTGAGATCCGGAAAGTTCCCAGCTAACTATATAGGCGTATTCTGGTCAGCTGAATCTAAATGGGGAGAGAGCGGTTATCTACCTTATGTGTCTTTACATCAAAAAGACAATATGTTGATAAAAGGTCTTGCTTACTTTAGCGGAGGCGTTATGGTTGGTTCGACTACTCCCATTGAGATTGGCGCATATATGTCCATGAAAGGTCTTGATCCTGGGGGCTATTCCGTCATGTTCAATTCAGAGGACTTTGGCCCACTGACTCTTAAAGTTAACGACCGATTTACAAGGTCTAAAGTTAAAATCAAAGACGGCAAACCCCATATCACTATAAATATTTTTTTAGAAGCAGCGCTAGATGAGCACCTAGGTAATAATATTCGTATTGATTCCAGCCAGGATTTAAAAAAACTTGAGGCCAACTTTCAAAAAGGAGTCCTCACCATCTTCGACCATCTGATTAAACAGACGCAACAGGCTCACTCGGATATCTTTGGTATGGGTGAATATGTTCGTGCATATGCTCCTTCCTACTGGAAAGCTAATGTTCGTGACAAACATGACTGGGAGCAACAGTATTCTGATCTCTCTATAGAACTTAATGTGAAGACGAATATTGAAAGAGTCGGTCTTAAAGAAGACTAGATATGGGGATGTGTTCAAATGATCTATCATCAACTAACTTATTTAACTCTCGTGCTCCTGCTCTCCGGACTATTCCTGCTTACTGTGGATACCAAGATCTATGCTGTAAGCGCCATGCCCCGGGAAAAGAAATATGCCCGCAGGTTAGGCTGGGTATATCTCGGTTTATTCCTGCTTCTTGGATTAGCCCAGCTGTTCTATCTATGAGCATTTACAAAACAAACCAGTACGCCTGCCTCTCCATAGTATTTCTTAACAGCCCATGGTATATTGAGGAGTACAATATTAAAGGACGGAGAATGCATCCATGAACTCAAGAAGAAATCCTAAGGAAACAGCCAAAAGAGGTACTCGTTCTCACAGCAAGCCTACTGGCAAGCTTAATCATAAAACTAAAGCACCCGCAGCACCCAAAACATTTACTGTAAACGAACCTTCTGAACTATTGCCCTTCTTACTCACCCACGTCACGGGTCGCGGACGAAATGCGATTAAATCCATCCTATCGCGTGGACAAGTGTCGGTGAATAATAAGGTAGTTACACAGCATAATTTCCAACTGCATCCGGGTCAAAACGTTACTATTGATCAAGAGAAGCCTGTACAAACAGCAGAGATGATCGGACTTAAAATCGTTCATGAGGATGAAGACCTGATTATTGTTCAAAAGGATGCTGGACTGCTATCTATCGCCACTGCGGAAGAAAATGAATTGACGGCTTACCGCCAGCTCATGGAGCATGTCCGTGTTAGCAATCCACAAAATCGGATTTTTGTCGTACATCGTTTGGACAGAGATACATCAGGCGTAATGATGTTTGCCAAAAGCGAACGGATTCAGCAAGCGCTACAAACTACTTGGAAAGATACCGTGAAGGAACGTTCTTACGTAGCGCTCGTGGAAGGCGCGGTTAAAAGACCTGAAGGCAAGATAAGCTCGTGGCTCAAAGAAACCTCAACCCTTAAAATGTATTCCAGTCCTCATGAAGGTGATGGACTACATGCAATTACACATTATAAACTCATTCAGGCTAACCGCCATTTTTCCTTGCTAGAGGTTAAGCTCGAAACCGGACGAAAAAATCAGATTCGGGTGCACATGGCAGATATCGGCCACCCTATCGCAGGTGACAAGAAATATGGTGCAGAGACCAAAACGGTAGGAAGACTTGGCCTACATGCTCGAGTGCTCTCTTTTATTCATCCAACCACTGGAGAACTGATGACCTTTGAGAGCCCGATTCCGAAGACGTTCCTGAAATATACTGCGCCTGCGCCTACAAACTAAGAAGTGAACGTATACCCACAACCGAGGAGTATTCCCTCTTATGGGAAGCCGTAACTTCTACACAAGATGCCCGGTCCATTTGGTCCTGGGCGTCTTTTTTTAACTTCCTATCACATCATGTTACAATATAAATAAACAAAGAAGGTGCTCTTATTGTTCCACCCTACAGTTTTCGATAATATTAAGATCGCCTTTGAGAACCAGATTTATGACTACGATAATTTAGACGGAATATTGGTGGTTACGGATCGCTCCGACCTTCTGAATATGGCGCTGATGTCCAGAGAGTTCAGTCTCTCCTTCCAATTAACTGCAGGCAGGAAAGTAACCGCCGAAATCCTGCTCACTTCGTCCACGAAAGATCTCAGCGATGAAATCTTGGAGGTTCCTAATACGGATCCCGGCTGTAATCTTTCACTTCGTTTTTATATGGAAGTCGAAGATATTCCTAGCGAATGTCAGGCGATAGACAGTATTCTAAAAGCGATCTGGGGACCTGATTTCCAGCCTGTGCAATCTTTAAGCTTCATATATGGCCAGGAAAGTGAAACTTACAATAACTGCATCGAGCTGCAATTCAAAAGACAACTCACAGAAGAGCAAATGGAGGACATTCCAAACCTGCTAAGCCACCTGCTGCAAAGTGCGGAAGAACTAGAATCCTTCACGGTATAATCCCTACTTTTTAACGTTCGTACTATGGGAAAAGAGGTGTGCATGAAATGAAATTCCTGCCTGCTGCCAAAAGTAAAAGTTGGTTTCTCTGGATGACCGTTTATGCCATTCTTCTATGGCTTCTCTTCCCTCTACACCGATTCGTGATGCTGGCCCAGGAAATGGATGCCACACTCTTACTGCGCTTTGCTCTTTTTTCCGTTGTAGTGGCTGGGATCGTCAACACATTAGGCTGGCTCGGAGCGCGTCTGCTCTGGGTGTTTAGCACGGCGGGAATAATCATAGGTGCGGCATTTATGCTGGGCTACACCTACCAAGAGATGTCCGGTTGGGAGGATCTCGCAGGCTTCCTCGCGTTTTCCTTATTTTCATGCGCCGGATTTGCACTGGGTTTATTAGCCGAAGGTATTCGTCTGCTGTATAAGCGAGCATCGAAGTCTTGAATGGAAGAGGTGAACGCTGTTGTCCAATTCTTTTCTAACCAAAAATGCATTGTCGCATTCTTTAAAAGAGCTAATGGAGCATACACCGCTCAATAAAATTACTGTTAAACAACTAGTGGACCATTGCGGACTAAACAGACAAACGTTCTATTATCATTTCCAGGATATATTTGATTTGCTAGGTTGGATCTATAAGACTGAGGCTGTCGAAAGCCTCGCCCAGTATCGCAGCTACAGCACTTGGACGGACGGGTTTTATAGAATCTTCTGCTACATTGAGCGGAATAAATCCTTTTGCTGTAACACGCTAAATTCATTAGGCAGAAATCATCTGGATGCATATCTGTACGAGGTGACAAACGATCTCATCATGGGGGTTATAAACGAGCTGTCCTCCGGGATGGAGGTTTGCGAAGAAGACAAGCACTTTATAGCCAATTTTTATACGCTAGCCTTCACAGGCCTAATCATTCAGTGGATGAGAGAAGGCATGAAGGAACAGCCGCACCATATGATTGAGAAGCTAAGTGATCTAATTGAAGGAAATTTTCTGAAAGCTTTACACAAATATGAGAACCATCCGTTGTAACCTTTGGTTGCAGCGGTTTTTTTTGTCTAAAAACTAGACAGATCACCCATAATGACAAAAATCCAGACACTCTAAAGAGTTTGATTATACCTTCAAAATAGGAGTTGGTTTACATTAAGAGTGTGATTATTTAAACAACTACTTGGAGGCGACCATTGTGAAAAAAGAGTACGGTAATAGACAGGTTTATTTTGTCGGTGGCGGAATTGCATCCTTAGCGGGCGCTGCTTACCTGGTCAGAGACTGTGATTTTCCGGGACAAAACATTCACATTATTGAAGAGATGAAGATTCTTGGTGGTAGCAATGACGGCGCAGGTGACGCTGAACATGGTTACGTTGTCCGCGGCGGCCGTATGCTCAACGATGAAGCTTATGAGAATCTCTGGGAACTATTAACAACGATTCCTTCTGTCGACCGTCCGGGGTTGTCTGTGCGGGATGAAATTATTGCTTTTGATACCGCAAATCCAACACACTCAAACGCCAGACTTGTAAACAAAGACGGCAAAGTAGAAGATGTATTGTCCATGGGTTTTGATATGGCTGATCGTCTCGCTATGGGCAAGCTGATTATTACACCAGAAGATAAAATGGGTAAAGCGCGTATCAACGACTGGTTCGCCCCTCACTTTTTCACAACAAACTTCTGGTATATGTGGGCTACTACTTTTGCATTCCAACCTTGGCACAGCGCTGTAGAGTTTAAAAGATATATGCTTCGTTTCTTCCATGAATTCCCAAGAATTCAAACACTGGAAGGTGTAACTCGCACTCCTTATAACCAATATGATTCCATCATTCTGCCTTTGCACAAATATCTTGAACCATTCGGTGTCGATTTCACACTGAAATGTACAGTTACTGATCTGCAGTTCAAAAAAGGTGACGGAATTACCGTAACCCAAATGAATGTAGTGCGCGAAGGTGTCAAAGATGTGATTGATGTAAAAGAAGATGATCTCGTAATTATCACAAACGGTTCTATGACCGAAGGCTCCAGCCTTGGTTCTATGACTTCTGCTCCACGCCTTAACGGCAAGGGAAGCTCGTGGAAATTATGGGAAAACATCGCTTCCAAGAAACCAAGTCTTGGCAATCCTTCTTCGTTCGATGATCATGTAGACGGTTCGAAATGGGAGTCCTTTACTGTAACTTTCCATGACTCCAAATTCTTCGATCTAATGGAAAATTTCACACGTAACCGTGCCGGCACAGGCGCTTTGGTCACATTTAAGGATTCGAGCTGGTTTATGTCCGTTGTACTAGCTTACCAACCGCATTTCCGCAATCAGCCTGAGCATGTTAAAGTGTTCTGGGGTTACGGACTGTATCCAGACAAAGTTGGGGATTTCGTGAAAAAGAGAATGTGTGATTGTACCGGCGAAGAAATTATGCAAGAATTGATCGGTCATCTTCACTTTGAAGAACATAAGGACGAGATCATGGCTACCGCCAACTGTATTCCTTGCATGATGCCTTATATCACTTCTCAGTTTATGCCTAGACTCAATAGTGACCGACCAAAAGTTGTCCCTGAGGGTTCCACGAACCTGGCCTTTATTGGACAATTCTGTGAAATTCCAGATGACGTTGTATTCACTGAAGAATACTCCGTGAGAGCAGCGAGAATTGCGGTATATACTCTACTTGGTATTGAACGGCCTATTGAGCCAATCAACCAATATCAATACGATGTACGCACACTATTCTCAAGCTTTGTTACATCTTTCAGATAAAACCACAATCAGCGGCGAGCGCTTCCGGATATCGGGAGCGCTTGTTTTTGAGTGTGGGAAGCAACAAAAGAACAGTTTTATCAAAACAAAAAGAGCTGAGGGCTCCCTCAGCTCTTTTGTTTTACTCGAATCCAAACTTTAAATATTGCAAGATCCATCTGCGCAGCCATCATCGGTAGATACTTCAGAATTCCCCTTACCAACCACTTGCAACGTTGGTCCTGCTTGTTCCTCCGCCCACACAGTATCCAGTACCTCTGTAAATACAGGACCTGGTTGTGCACCAGATAAAGCATATTTATTGTTGAATACAAAGAAAGGTACACCGGTAATATTAAGACGGCTTCCTTCTTCAATATCGCCATTAACCTCATTCGCAAAAGCATCCGTTTCCAGCATTGCCGCAGCTTCTGCTTGATCCAGACCTACTTCAGCAGCGAGTGAAGCCAGTACACTGCGATCTCCAAGATTTAATGAATCCGTAAAGTAGGCGCGCAGCAGACGTTCGGACATTTCTGCACCTTTTCCCTTTGTGCTTGCAAAATGACTCAGTCGGTGACTGTCGAAAGTGTTGGTATGCTTTACTGTATCAAAATTAAATTCCAAACCCACATCTTTAGCTTGCTCCGCTAGTTGTGCGTTCATTGCTTTTGCTTTTTCGACGGTCATCCCGTATTTGGCAGCCAGCAGCTCATGAATACTCTTGTCTGTACTTACCTCTGCATGTGGATCCAGTTGAAAGCTACGGAATACTACCTCCACTTGATCACGGTTCGGGAATTGGCTTAGCGCATTCTCCAAACGTCTTTTGCCAATATAACAAAAAGGACATGCATAATCGGACCAGATATCTATTCTCACGAAAAAACCTCCTAATATTATTGATAATTTGTAGCTGTTATATAAGAGTAATAACTATATATACGTCGCTTACTATTATATAGTTAAAAACTCAAAATTACAAACTTAACTTTTATTAAAATAACATTTATAGATGTGAATGCTAAAGCAAAAAGTAAACGAAAGTGGTATATACGCTCCCCTTCAGGGCAGATAAAATGAAGTTACACCAGAAATTCCGAAGGGAGATCCCCATATGCATGATGTATCTATAGTGATACCTACCCGTAACCGTATAAACGACCTTACAGTGTGCATAGAGTCTATAAGCAAGCAGACACAGCTAAACAATGTCTCCATCGAGCTCTGGATTGTGGATGACGGTGAGATTCCTGAAGAAAGATTAACCTATTATCGTAACATAATGAACAAATTGCCACAGGCTGAGTTTCGATATCATCGTAAGACTAATCCGGGACTCTGGCTTTCCCGTTATGAGTCACTTGGACTAGTAAATGCTGAAATTGTGCTTCATTTAGACGATGATGCAGAATTAGATGATTCCTTATATATTCGACGATTACTTGATACTTATGCAGCGGACGATTCAATTGTCGGTGTAGGCGGTGTGGCAAAAGGAATGCGCAGCAGCAAACCGGGCCGGCTGTTTGGCATGCTGACCGGACAAATGTCTGGATCCCCGGGCAGATTATCCCCAAGCATGTTTGCAGGCTCCCTATTCCTCTGGGGAGAGAAGGAGCAGGTTTTTGAGACGGATTTTTTTCACGGCTGTAATATGTCATTCCGGCGCTCAGCATTACAAGATATGAAACCCTATCCCTGGATGACAAGTTACTCCATTGCCGAGGATATTTACTTGTCCCATTTGGCTAGCCGTTATGGCAAGCTTGTCATTAACCCAGCTATGAAAATCATTCATCATGAGTCGCCGGGTTCTCGGGATAAGGCGGGCGTTGTTGCAAGAGCCACTGCCATCAATCATTATTATCTGCTCAACTTACGTAAAGCACCTCCTATGAATTATGCCGCATTGATCTGGACGTTAACCTGTCTTACAGGTAAAGAAACTCTCAAACGAAATTTTAAAGCCGTTAGCGGTTATGCCAAAGGAATCCTTTTCGTAATGAATCCTCGTAAAAACAAATACCGTGAATACATGCTAGATTAGCTTAATAGCTACCTCTATATCCACAGCGTTGCTCCGAATCAGATTGCGGGGCTTTTTTTTCGTGCAGACGGAGTTGTACGTAAATACGCCATGAAATTAATTTCCATCAACTTCTGATCTAGGGTATGATAGTAATAATGTGTTTTAGAAACTAACTTTATGGATGGTGGAATATGTTCAAGAACAAAAAAACGACGTTGATCCTCGTTGTTATCGTCATCGTCGTCATAGCTGTCGGCGCTTGGCTAATTACTAAAAATAAGGATGACAAAGCGACGGAAACACCGGGTGGCGCAACAGCTTCAGGAAAAGGCGAAGCCAAGTCACTCTCACAGACCTTTTATATCTATGACACGGTCGTGAATATCAAAGTGTTCGGAGAAAATGTAGCCCAAAAAAATATGGATGATATCCAGCAAATGCTGGAGCGAATGGATATGGAGCTTAGCCGTACAAAAGAAGGCGGCGAGGTTTACGCAGTCAATCAAGCAGCAGGAAAAGAAGCGGTTGTCGTTTCGGACGAGACCTTAGATGTTGTAAAACAATCCGTGCAATATGCAAAAGAAATGGACGGGCTATTCGATCCCACGATTGGTCCGCTGATCGACCTCTGGAACATCGGTAGTGGCGGAGATAAAGTCCCTGATCCAGCAGCTATCGATGCAGCCAAGAGCCTAACCAATTACAGGGACGTTGAAATTGACGAAGCTGCTAAGACCGTGAAGCTACTGAAGGAAAATATGGTACTGGATCTTGGAGGTATCGGCAAAGGGTATGCTGCTGACCGTATCGCTGATTATTTAAAAGAGCAAGGCCTTAACAGTGCAATGATCAACCTCGGCGGCAGCAGTATTATTGCGTTAGGTACGAAACCAAACGGAACGGATTGGAATATTGGTCTGCAAGACCCTGACCAAAGCCGCGGCACACAACTAGGAACGATTAAAATCGCGGATGAGGTCATCGATGCTTCTGGTGTTTACGAACGTTATTTTATGCAAGACAATGTTCGTTATCACCATATTCTTGATCCACGCACAGGTTACCCTTCTCAGAACGGTCTCAAAAGCTTGACCATTATGAGCCCTAATGCAACAGATGCGGATGCTTTGTCCACTGGGGTGTTCTTGATGGGGATCGAAGAAGGTATGAAATATCTGGAGTCGTTACCTGAAGATGTAGAAGCTTTCTTTATTACCGATGACAACAAAATCTACGCCACACCAGGCATTAAAGAAAGAATGAATCTGACTGATCCTACGTACAGCTTCGCTGATTAAACGAAAAGAGCTTGCCCCCATAAGGCCGTTGTTGGCTTTGGGAGGCAAGCTCTTTTATTGTGGATAAAGGGGCTTTGGCGTGGCTGAGGGATATTCATTGCCCATTCATCGCCCAGCAGCCTGATAATTAGGGAATTCCTCCCTAAAATCAATAGATTTTTTCAATGTAAACCTTCGATTAGGGAAAACCTCCCTAAAAATCACCCGAATATGGCTATAACCATGTTTATTTAGGTTTTATTAGGGAGGAATTCCCCAATAACCTCAATTTCGCGCTCTAATCGGTTAATTTCAGGGAGTTTTTCCCTAATTAATTCCCGATCAAGATTTTTGCAGCACCAAAGGCAACTCGCTAAATTCCTTATAATTCGTGAAAATATAACTAGGCTTATGTTCCGTAGCCGGCTGTCTGCCTCTCGGATTATACCAGCAGACCTTCCAGCCAGCCGCAAGCGCTCCTACTACATCATTAGCCCAGGTATCGCCTATATAAAGTGAATGGTCTGGTGAAGTGCCAGACTGCTGATTTACATGCAAAAAGAGTTGCGGATCTGGTTTGGCCAGACCTACAGCGTCAGAAATAAAAATCATCTCCTCGGGGATCATCTGATCCAGACCTAATCCGCGAATCTTTTTCATTTGATGATCTTTGGGTCCATTCGTAATGATACCTACTTTATGACCAGCAGCAATGAACCTTTCCAATTGCTCCCGGACTCCATCTATCAATTGAATGGTGTACTGACGGCCAATGTATGCCGCTTGTACCGCCGTGGCTTGGTCACGATCAAGCTGTAAACCATACTCTGCAAAAGCAAGCTCCAATCGGCGTACCCTAGTCTCCTCCAGCGGAATTTCTCCACGTAAATACATAGGCCATAATACATCACTATGATGTCTTACTTTATAAAATAATTCTGCAAAGTCCAGACTGTTCTCATCCGGTCTAAGCACTTGACGCACCGCTTCTTTAAAAGGAACCAAATGATCATATAAAGTATCATCAAGGTCAAAAAAGATTGCCAGCTTATTACTTGTATCCACTTTAACGCCCCTTACTCATCTTTCTCTCTAGCTTTAGAAAAAAAGGTTATAGGTATAAAAATCATCATCCCGAATGTAGCCATGCGCTTCATATAAACGCTGTGCCCCCACATTCGCCGTCATTGTTGTCAGGGACAAGCCCTTCGTATTCGTAGCGAGCGCATGAGCTCTGGCACTTTCCAGCAGCTTGGAGCCGAGCCCATGTCCCCGCAGTTCTGTAGTTACATATAGATCATTCAATATCCAGAGACGTTCCATAGATACCGATGAAAAAGAGGGATAGAGCTGAGTGAAGCCCCACGCTCTTTTCTCCTCGCCTTCTCCCTCCACCGCAATAAAGATTACCGATTCGTTCAGCTTCAATCGATCTGATAAAAAAGCACGTGCACCATCCAGATCAGAGACTGCCCCATAAAATACCCGATACTCATCAAACAATGGGATAAGCCGTTCCAAATCATCATAGATCGCACGTTCAATACGATAGTTGTTCATCCTCAGCGCTCACTTTCCGGCTTGGGCCGTTTTAACGTTATTGTATATTTCAGCCGTACCGTGCACCATGGAGCGAACGCCAGATCATTTGGACAATTATTCTTATTCTTTGGAATCGTAGAACACATGCCGGGCACTGACTTTACCCTCTTCGATATCCAAAATTCCGAAGGAATACAGTTTCTCACGTCGTTTATCTGTTGGCGATCCTGGATTAAAGAGCAGAATCCCATTCTCTTCCCGCAATAAAGGCTGATGCGAATGACCAAAAAGAATACAATCCACCTTATCGTTCGCAAAAGCAAGCAGCGCATTCCCGTCCGTTCCTTTGCGGGAGTGTGGCGTATGCCCATGGACCATTCCGATCCGGACTCCCTCAAGCGTTAGCAGCTTGCGCTCCCCGAAACGCTCAATGATCTCTATTCCATCGTTATTTCCAGCAATCCCTTCCACTGGAGCTAATTCAGCCAACAAATCGTAGATTCCCATACTCACCCAATCTCCAAGATGCAGAATCAAGTCTACATTCCGGAATTCAGCAACAAGCGCTTTGGGCAGAGACTTAGCCATTCTTGTCATATGTGTATCTGATACCACGCCTACTTTCATATAACTCAGCTCCTAATCTATCATACTCATCTCATATTCAAATAATTGTACGATTTGCTTAAACGAGAAGCAAGTTCTGTGACTTCTCCCACACAGAAAAGCCGGGTACACCCCACTAACACAGGGCATATCCGACTGCCATTAAGTAATTACGAAGAAATCATTTACGCTTACTACCTTCTACAGTATTTAGCATCCCAACTCAGTTCTCTCTATCCTGCCAATTCCATAATCTTACTTCTTCAACATGAATATTACTGACCCATTTTTCTTCCTTTAACTTGAGCAACTCTTTAACCGGACCGGTTACGACAGCTCCATACAGCCTAACTCCGTTCTTCTCCAGATAGCTAATGGAGTCATCCAGATCAATAAACGGAATTACCTTGTTGGCGATCGATTTATGCTCCTGCATTAAGTGCAGTGTCTTAAGGAAGTTCGCATTACGCAGTTCACCATCCCCATATGAGTCAACAGATGGAGAAACACTCATGCGGCTAGTCACCCCTCCAAACCAACCCCACTTTTTCTTTGATTCTTGTGTCACCTTCATATCATCAGCATGCCAGATAGGCATACTTGGAAATCCTAAGGGATCATTTATTACTGGCTCTTGTGTCCTTGGACCTGTATCTGCTGCGAACCATAAAAGTTCAAGATTTTTATGCTGAAACTTCTTCAATAGCTCATCTGTCGTAAAAAATTGTTCAAAAGACAAATAGGCTTCTCCTACCGTACCTTCAGGGAGCTTCTCTAGTTTTTCCCACTCACTGCTGTCATCCATCCTATTTTCTGCAGACTGGTTCTCAATGGGATAGATAAAGTAATTACCTGTCCCACTGCGTTCATATGTCCATGAATAACTATAGATTCTAGGCCAGCCTAATAGAAACTTCATCGAATAATCTCCAACATTAATCCGCGCATCACCAATTTGTTTTATTATTTCACCCTGCAGATTCATACTAAAAAACGGTCCGGAATCACTACTCAAATGGACGATCGTATTCGGCTGTGAAACAGCAATTGCGGAAGAAACGACATCACGGTAAGTCTCTCCTCTTTCTCCAGTGCTATAAAATACCGCTGTGATGATACTGCTGACAATCAAAAAAATCAAAAACGCAGAAATCACCGTTAAAGTATTCGATATACGTGCTTTCCACTTGCCACGGCGGATGATCTTTTTTTCTTTGCCGGGTCTGTTTCTTTTACCCTTTCCGAATTTTATGCTCTTCTCCTCATCTGGAGCCGGCTTTTCTTCGCCCATGAGTTCATCCAGATAAGCCTGGTAAGCTTCCATCTTCTCTAACTCACGCTCAACCTCATCCCTATCCTCATCAGCAAGAGTGCCTTCGCCATACCTTCTTAACTTCTCCTTAAACTCTTCACTCATGTTCATTTCTCCTCCGCTCTGCCTCACGCAGCTTCTGTCTGGCCCGAAAGATCAATATCTTATATTGGGACAAGCCCACATCCATAATGTCCGATGCTTCCCGATAACTCAGCCCATGAAAATCATGCAGCAGCAGTGCATTTCTCTGATTGTCCGGTAGCTCACTTACCGCTATCCTCATCTCTTCCCAACGTTCCTGATGAAGCAGTGTGCTTTCTGTGGTATCTGGATGAGCAAGCTTTTTGAAATAATCCTCACTCTGAACTGTACTGCGGCCTTCCTTTCGCTTGTAATCTACGAAGGCGTTATAAGCGACACGGAACAGCCATGGTTTAATCTTCTCTTCTTTACAATTCTCCAAATGTAGATAAGCGCGATAAAAGGTTTCTTGCATCAAATCTTCAGCCGCATAATGATCACCACAAAGGGAGCGCAAATAGCGGTAAATATCCATCACATACATCTGATATATTTCATCCAATGAATTTCGCTTCATGCACTCCCCCCTTAACCTAACCACGTATCCCAGCCTGAAAAGTTACAGATAAATTTAGCAACTAGTATGAATATACCAGTAAATCTATGGAAAAAAGCGAAAAAAGCCTGCTGGCAAGGAGTATTACTCCCGCCAACAGGCTTTTTAATTCACCAAGTTACTCTGCTTACAGAACAACTTCAACTTCTTTGAGCATTTCGCTAACGGATATTAAACCGCCACCGGACAAATACCAGTAGTTAGGATCCAAGTAGATGATCTTACCGTTTTTAAAGGCATTTGTATTCTTCACTAGATCGTTTTCAACTGCTTTTTTAGCTGAACCGGATTCACCGCCATCACTCTTCACAACCGCATCTCTGTCTACTACAAACAGATAATCCGGGTTCTTATCCGCTACATATTCGTAAGATACGCTTTGTCCGTGAGTGGATACTTCAATTTTATCATCTGCCTGTGCAAATCCGAACACATCATGGATAATCCCAAAACGGGAACCTGCACCGTAAGCACTGATTTTTCCTTCATTCGCGAGAATAACAAGTGCTTTTTTGCCATCAGCTGTTGCCTTCGTATTCAAAGCTTTGATGGAATCATTGATAGTCGCAAGCTCAGTTTCTACTTCTGCTTCTTTTCCAAAAATTTGACCCAGCATTTTCACGTTATTCGTAAAAGATTCCATATAGTTTGCATTATCTACAGCCACATACAGAGTAGGTGCAATTTTGCTGAATTCTTCATAAGAATCCTGTTGTCTGCCGGAAATGATGATCAGGTCCGGAGAAAGACTGTTTATTTTTTCGAAGTCAGGCTCTTTCAAACCACCAACATTCTCATATTTAGCATCGTTATATTTAGAGAGATAAGCCGGTACATTACTTTGAGGCACTCCAGTCACCTCTACGCCCAGTTTATCCAGCGTATCCAGTGTACCGAAGTCAAAAACAACCACTTTTTGCGGATTGCTTTTGATAGTTGTTTCGCCAAGCGCATGCTTGAAAGTAAGCTCTGTCGGTGCTGTAGTTGCTTCCGTTGTTGGTGCAGTAGTAGCCTCCGAATTGCCTGCCGCTGCTGTGTTGTTATTTGAAGTTGCTGCATTATTGGAGCCGCAAGCCGCCAAGATTACCGCAAGAAATACTGTCATAATCAGTAAAGATAAGTTCTTCTTCAATGTATTCACCCCTAATTTTTATAGTGAAGCTATTTGAATTATTCGCGTATGCGTTAAGAAGCTGGCGCCTTTCACTTCTTACGTTACGTCATAATAATATCCGCATAGTAATAGTTACCTTTTAGAAATAGACACCGATTTTTCGGCCTCCTATAGTTTCAATAGGAATGTCCATGTCATATACCTCTTTAAGAACTGCAGAATCTATAATTTCATCCGCTGTACCCGAGGAAGCTACTCTTCCATTTTTAAGCGCAACAATGTAGTCAGAGTAACAAGAAGCAAAGTTAATATCGTGGATAACGAGCACAATCGTCTTCCCCTTCTCGTCCACCAAGCGGCGAAGCACCTTCATAATTTGGACGGAATGCTTCATATCAAGGTTGTTGAGCGGTTCGTCGAGCAGAATGTACTCTGTATCCTGAGCCATGACCATGGCAATATATGCCCGCTGGCGTTGCCCTCCACTGAGCTGATCAATATATTTATCCTGCATCTCTTGGAGATCCATGTAAGCAATCGCTTCGTCAACGAACGCCCGATCCTCCGGACTCAGCTTCCCCTGTGAATACGGGAATCTCCCAAAAGAAACGAGCTCCTTCACAGTGAGGCGTACGCTAATATGATTGGACTGCTTTAACACCGATATTTTACGAGCAAGCTCATTACTTTTGCAGGTACCGATTTCCTTACCTTCGATCAGCACCTCTCCCGCGTCTTTGGAGATAAGTCTGCTGATCATGGAGAGCAGTGTACTTTTACCCGCACCATTTGGTCCGATAAACGAGGTGATTGCGCCCTTTTTAATGGACAAGGACACATCATCAACGACGGTTACTCCGCCATAACGTTTGGTTAAATTTTTAACTTCTACCACGACTTATTCTCCTTTAACAGCAGATAGACGAAGTAGACGCCGCCTGCAAAATTGATAATCACACTAACCGTAGTATTGAATCCAAAAACACGTTCGACCAGGAACTGCCCGCCGACAAGCGCAACAATGCTCAGCAGAATCGTTCCAGGAATCAGATAGGCATGCTTATAGGTACGGAACAACTGGTGTCCTACATTAGCTACCAACAAACCTAAGAAAGTGATTGGCCCCACTAAAGCCGTCGAGATCGAAACGTAGATAGATACAATAACTAGCAGCCTTTTGACTACATAGTCATAATTGATCCCCAGATTAATGGCTTCGTCTTTTCCAAGCGAAATAACATCCAAATACTTAACAAATCGCAGGAAGTACAACGTAGTTAGCGTCAGAACAATGGTGGAAAGAATCAATAGGTCACTGCTGACATTGTTGAAGCTGGCGAACATTTTCCCCTGTAGAATCAGGAATTCGTTCGGATCAATAAGCACTTCCATAAAAGAAGACGCGCTCTGGAACATCGTCCCCATGATCAGCCCTACCAGCAGCAGGAAATAAATATTTTGTCCTTCCCTACGGAACATTAGCTTATACAATACGCCTGAAAACAGGACCATGAGGCACGCAGAGAACAAGAAGTTGATGTTTTTATTCATAAAGGTCATATTCGATGAACCTAAGGCATAAACACCGAACGTCTGGATTAACATGTACAGGGAATCGAGCCCGAGAATACTTGGTGTCAAAATACGATTGTTCGTGATGCTCTGAAAAACTACGGTAGAGACAGCTATCACAGCTCCGGTAATCAGAATGGCCGCCAGCTTTCTTCCCCGGCTGGGCAGAACGTAGTCCCAATTTCCCAAAGCATGATACGTCATAAACAAGACGATGAGAGCGACAGCACTTATTGATAATATAGTTAGTTTTGTCTTCATCTCTAGTTCGCCTTTCTTCTCATCAGCAAGTAGATAAACAGACCACTACCGATGACGCCTACCGTGAGACTGATTGATATTTCATATGGATAGATAATGAGCCTGCCCAGAATATCGCAGAACAGGAGGAACACCGCTCCGAGAATGGCTGTATGCGCCAGACTTTTTTTGAGGTTATCCCCTATGTACAACGTTACAATGTTAGGTACTACTAGACCCAGAAATGGAATCGTACCTACGGTTAAAATGACAACAGAAGAGATTAACGCTACAATTACCAATCCCACGTTGACCACCGCTTTGTAGTTCATGCCAAGATTAACGGAGAAATCCTCGCCCATACCGGCTACCGTAAATTTATTAGCGAAGAGGTACGCCAGAATGACAAGTGGAATGCTGATATAAATTAATTCGTATTGGCCTTTGATAATCGTCGAGAAATCCCCAAGCATCCAAGATGAAATATTCTGAATCAAATCATTTTTATACGCAAAAAATGTTGTAATCGAGCCTACAATGTTGCCGAACATGAGTCCGACCAGCGGGATAAAAATACTATCCTTGAACTTGATCCGATCCAGGATTCTCATAAAAATAAAGGTGCCCAATAGCGCAAAAACAAAAGCAACAAGCAATTTCTGCATTGGCGTTGCGCCTGTGAATAACATGAGGGATACGAGAATACCAAATTTTGCGGAATCCATCGTCCCTGCCGTAGTCGGTGAGACGAATTTATTGCGTGACAGCTGTTGCATAATTAATCCGGCAATACTCATGCTGACTCCAGCGATAATCAATGCGGCTAACCGGGGAATCCGGCTTACCAGCAAGGTCTGTGCTTGAGATTCCGTAAGATGAAAGAGATCTAATGGGGATATATCTTTAACGCCTATAAACAAAGATATAAATGAAAATACTATTAGAAGTAGGGACAAATATTTTAGTTTCATGAGTTGTTCCTTATCTGTTTAATAGTTTACAAATGCGATTTTATGATAATGATTTTCATTCGCAATGTTTTAAATTATACCTAAGCCCACTTTGAGGGTCAACCCTTTCATATACTTAAATTTAAAATAATTAAGACTTAGGCTTATCTGCTTAAGTTACATAAAAAAAGACACCCTAACGGGTGCCTCTTTAATCTCTGCCATATTTTTAGCGAGAAGCCATAGGATTTATTTAAATTTCTTCCAATCCTGATTACTGTTCTCCAGCAGATGTGCAAAATCATTATCCAACCGCTTCTGCTCAGCCTTGCGCTGATCTTCCACTGCCTTACGGGCAGCTTCTTTACGGTCATTTTCCTCCGCTTTCAACGCATCAGATTGCGCCTTCAGCTTTCCTAGAACATCACTGCTTAGCAGGTCTTTTAACGTAGCAGGGCCATCATTCGTAGCGGCTCTTGGTGTGGTAGGCATTTTCTTTTTTTTAGCCACTGTCCATCATCCTTTCTAGTACTGAATTAAATTGGAATTTGTTTAAGTTATTGGTCTTTTCGTTTATAATGTTTACTAAGAGGTGAGCCCTATGAAGTCCAATGATTTATGTCCCCGGCTACAAAAAAGTATGGATATTATCGGCAGGCGTTGGACTGGTTTAATTATCTACCAGCTCCTTCAAGGACCCCAACGTTTCAATGTAATTGAAGCGGCATTGCCCATCAGTGGAAGACTGCTTTCCGAACGGCTCAAAGAGCTGGAACAGGAAGGGATCGTTCTTCGAAAAGTGTTCCCAGAGACCCCCGTGCGAATCCAATATTCTTTGACGGATAAAGGTCTTGCCCTGGAATCAGTCATCCGAGACTTACAGAGTTGGTCCAAAGAATGGGTCGATTGCGACACCGATAACCTAAATCCAACTCTCAAAATGTAAGCGTTTTATCTGGTGTTTTAGACTTTAAGGCCTACAATGACTAAATCGCGCTCTATACCGTCAAGTTCAGCCACACCCGGCAGCATTCCCCACTCTTTAAAACCAAATTTTTTCAGCAAACCAAGGCTTGGAACATTATGTCCAAACACAAAGCCGACTAGATTCTTAATTCCGAGACTAGGAGCTTTCTCAATGGCCTCTGTCAGAAGAATTCTGCCAGCACCACCACCACGGAACTTTTCATTCACGTATACGCTGATTTCTGCTGTTACATTATACGCTGGACGACCATAGAAGGATTGAAAACTGAACCATGCTGCAATTTCATCTCCTTGCTTCAGTACCCATAAGGGACGGTGATGGCTGTTATGCTCAAGAAACCATTTCTCCCGGTCTGCAACAGTAATGGGTTCCAGATCTGCAGTTACCATCCTCCCAGCAATCGTTGAGTTATAAATATCTACAATAGCTGCTAAGTCTGCAGATGTCGCATCTTCAATTCTGCTGTTCTCCCAATTCATCCCTTAATTCCTCCAAATGTGTTAATTAACTCAGGCCGACCTGCTCCTGGCTCCATTGCCACAGCCGTTCGGCCTCTATTGTATTCTGCGCTCTGGGAGACAGTTGTTTAATCTTTCTTCGATAATAATATTGACCGGTTACCTCTCCAAGATCAGGATCTGTAGCCAAATAAATCGCTGTATCGGCGCCTTGTTCAGGTGTTAAGAAAAAGTATGAGAGTAACTTAAGTACCGACTTGCCGAAGCCTGTCTGCCGGTTTACACCTATATTCGTCCCCACTGCACCTGGATGCAAGCAATTCACCGTCACCCTTGTTCCGTGAAGACGCGAAGCCAGCTCCCGCGTGAACAGAATATTGGCTAGCTTGGATCGGGCATAGGCTTTTGCAGGATTAAAACGGCGAGCCAGGGTTGGATCTTCATAATGGAGCGCACCTATTTTGTAAGCACCGGAGGCAACCACAATGATACGGCCTTGCTCTGCTGCCTGCAACGACTTAAGTAACAGATTTGTAAGTAGAAAATGCCCCAAATGATTTACGCCAAGATCCATCTCAAAGCCGTCCTTCGTAAGCTGACGCTTAATCGTGACTACCCCGGCGTTATTGATAAGTATGTCTAGCATCGGATATTTCATAGTAAATTCCTCAGCAAAGCTGCGAATGCTCTCAAGTGAAGCCAGATCACACAACATGAGCTCGATATCCTCGGAGTGGCTCTTTTGTTTGGCGGCAGCAAGTGCTTCTTCTCCCCGCTGGCGATTACGGCAAACCATAATGACTTTGGCTCCCTTGCGAGCCAGTTCAACTGTTGTAGCCAGCCCCATACCGGAATTCGCTCCGGTAACAAGTGCGATTGTTCCTCTCATTCCAAGAATCACTCCTCTCTCAACAACCGTACCCGAATAAGCTTTAGCCTAACCTTAGGAGAAGTATATTTAAAGATATGTTACACCAACTAGTAGGGTTAAGAAAAGCTTCATGTCATGATTAGCCAACGATAGTTATAGTTCGTCAGGTGCGTCTGGTCTATTTTTGATCTATAATAGGAATATTGCAGTTCTAATCGTGAAGTTGAAAGGGGAACACCAACTATGAATAATGCTCTGACAAGCCTAGAGCAGCAAATGGCGGGCGAAGGCCTGGATGCCCTGCTCGTAACAGATCCCAAGCATGTCTACTACTTAACCGGCTTCGCCAGCGATCCGCATGAACGTTTTCTGGGTCTGCTGCTGATACGCGGAGAAGAGCCTATGCTCATTCTGCCTGCATTGGATGCAGAAGCGGCTCAAGCGGCTTCTTCGGTCACCAAAATCCTAACTCACAGTGACACTGATAATCCCTATAACCTGCTAAAAGATTGTTTCGGCAGCAGCAAGCTTGGAACTCTTGGCATAGAGAAGGAACATTTCTCAGTAGCCCGTTTTGAACACCTAACCGCTGCTGTTCCAGCTGAACGGTTTAGTGATATTGGTCCATTGCTGCGCAGCATGCGCTCCAAAAAGACCCCGGATGAAGTTAAGCGCATGAAACATGCCGCTGAGCTAGTTGAGGAAGCCTTGCGCCGCGTTCTTACCCACGTAAAAACAGGTGTTACAGAAAACGATCTAGTAGCGGAGCTAGAATATCTAATGAAAAAGGTTGGCGCTTCCGGTCCTTCCTTCGACACTATGGTGCTTTCTGGTCCGAAAACTGCCCTACCTCACGGTGTTCCTGGCAACCGGGTCATTCAGCCAGGCGATTTCCTGATGTTTGATATCGGGGTGTATGCCGATGGTTATGCTTCTGATATTACACGTACCTTTGCAATTGAATCCGTGGACGACAAGCTAATCACTATTTATAACACTGTGCTGGCTGCCAACGAAGCTGGGATCGCTGCCTCCAATCCTGGAGCACCTTTCGGCTCAGTCGACAAAGCTGCACGTGATGTAATTGAGGAAGCTGGATTCGGGGAATATTTCTTGCACCGTGTCGGACACGGACTGGGTATGGATGTTCATGAATATCCATCACTTCACGGACAGAACGATGACATTATCGAGATCGGCAATGTGTTCACCGTTGAGCCAGGAATTTATGTGCCTGGACTAGCGGGTGTGCGTATCGAAGATGATCTGATTATTACAGCTGAAGGCGCAGAGACCTTAACAAGCTTCCCTAAGGAACTGACTATTCTTCATTTGTAGAAAAGAATTACAAGCCACGGTCAAAAACACAGAGCAGCGATTCCTCCAATAATGAGAGAATCGCCGCTCTGTGTTTTTTTAAATTCAAACCTGTGTTCCCCACATCCCGCGAACCAACTTAGCCTCTTTCACCATCCTGCCGATCAGCTCCGCGACTGTAGGAATATCTTGGATCATTCCTGTCACTTGACCTGCCCAGCCGATGCCCTCTTCTTTGATATCATCATAGATCCAGCGCTTGTTGGCTGCACCACTGATATATTCTTTTAATGCTTCATAGGTCGGTGTCACGCGCTCGATTTCAAGAATTTGATCAATGTAGTCACTACGCAACACTCGTGCGGGTGCTCCAATAGAACGTTTGATTACAACCGTATCCGACTCTGAGCTTTCTACTAAAGCTTTTTTATAAGAAACAGCCGCGTGCACACATTCCACTGTAGCAACGAAACGAGTGCCCATTTCGATTCCCTCAGCCCCAAGCGCATGAGCAGCCATCCATCCACGGCCATCTCCGATCCCTCCTGAAGCAATCACAGGGATATTAACCGCATCGACCACTTGAGGAACGAGCACCATGGTTCCAACATCGTCACGCCCTAAGTGACCCCCGCCCTCTTGCCCAACAACAATAACCGCAGAAGCGCCTAATTGTTCGGCCTTTTGGGCTTGTCTGCGTGAGGAGACGAGCACGAGCGTTTTAATATCGGTGGGCAGTAACATTTCCAGTATAGGGGCTGGATTCCCTCCAGTGAGGCTCACCACGGGAACCTGCTCGTCGATGGCGACCTGCACCCGGTCTTCATAACCAATCCCATGCATGCCGATAGCAAAATTAACACCAAATGGCTTGTCTGTTAGTGTTCGTACCCGCCGTATTTCTGCACGTAAGGCCTCAGCATCCGGAAGACTCATTGCTGTGACCTGACCCAGTCCACCGCTATTTGAAACCGCAGCCGCGAGGTCTGCATAACCTAAATAAGCAAGTCCTCCTTGAATAATAGGATATTCTATGTACAATAACTCCGTAATACGGGTGTTCCATTTCATCTTCATCTACACCTTTCCTATCTTTAAGCAAAGCAGAATCACGGCAAATAAAAGGGCAACTCCCCCTGCCAGATAATCTATCTGCTGAAATTGCAGTCTTTTAAAAGAAGTCCTTCCTTTACCATTACCATAAGCACGCGCATCAATTGCATAGCTCAGCTGTTCAGCACGTTGAATCGTTGTGAAGAGCAGAGGAATAATGATCGGAATGTACGCGTATATCCGTTTAGGCAGTGACAATACTGTAAGATCATAACCTCTAGCCTTTTGTGCGAGAAGGATACGATCAAGCTCCTCCTTGAGGGTAGGGATAAAACGGATCGCAATCACTATCATTAAAGAGAACTGTTCTACGGGTACCCCCAA
Organism: Paenibacillus sp. FSL R5-0636; assembly: GCF_037974255.1. Classification (NCBI taxonomy): domain Bacteria; kingdom Bacillati; phylum Bacillota; class Bacilli; order Caryophanales; family Paenibacillaceae; genus Paenibacillus; species Paenibacillus sp. FSL R5-0636. The sequence continues at coordinate 1,399,768 of NZ_CP150232.1, read as the reverse complement.
TTTGGATAGAGGGGCAAGCAGCTTTTCCAGACCATAAGCTAAGTCCAGCGGCTTAGTAGTTAAGGTTAGAACTGAGGCTAACAAGATGAGCAATATAATACGCCATACAAAACGTAATCCTGTTCGCAGTCCCTCTTCAGTCACCTCGATAAAAAACCATGACCAGAGAACCGTCCCTTTGGTGAACACGGCATTGTAAACAAAAGTAAACAATAAAATAAATAATACCGGCCGCAGCCCTCGCCAAAAAAAATGCACAGGAACTTTCGACAGTAACAACATTCCCAGTACAAAAAAGGTTGCAACAACATAACTAATCCCCGTTCCAAGCATCATAAAGCTAAGCATGAGTATCACGATACTTACAAGCTTTGTACGAGGATCTAAACGATGAAAAATCGAATGTGTCTCCACATATTGACCGACTAATACGGAATCAGCCATGCCCTTGCCCCCTCGAATGCCAAATCGGCAAAATCGCTTCGAGGATATCCTGCTCTTTACAGCTGGCAACTTCAATCTTCTGGTCAGATAATTCCTCCATTAGCTTCAAGAGCTGTACGGGTTCAGGCAAGGATAGTCCAAGTTCCAGCAGTAATTCTTCCTTTTCCAGAAACAATGTTCTGATATCATGATGCCCTTTTAACTGACCTTCATGAAAAACAATGACCTCATCCGAGTATTCGGCAACATCATCCATCTGATGCGAAACGAAGAGGATCGTGTGATTGTCTTGTTGCTGCCATTCCTTTAGTAGCTTCAGCAAAGACACTTGGCTAGCAGGATCGAGACCCGCTGTCGGTTCATCCAAAATCAGCAGCTTCGGATTTGTCATCAGTACAGAGGCAATAGCTACACGGCGCTTTTCACCACCGCTTAACTGGAATGGATTTAAGGGGAGAATTCCCTCAGGCAAACCCACTTGTGGCAAAATCGTTTCAATCGCCTCTGTAATTTGCTGACGTGAAGCGCCCTGTTGATTCAGAGCAAAAGCAAGCTCCTTATACACCGTTGTTTCGAATAGCTGATGCTCAGGATATTGAAAAACGAAACCCAACTCAGGGACAACCTTTAAGCGCCCTTTGGCATCTCTGCTGGCAGGCTGCTGATTAATCCAATAGTCTCCTTTTACGGTGGGAATCAAGCCCTTCAGCACTTTGACAAAGGTAGACTTTCCTGCGCCTGTTGGACCGATAATAGAAATCCATTTGCCCTCAGGAATAGTGCAGTTTATATTGTGCAAAGCCACATGATCGGCATAGTTCACACTTAGATTTTTTAATTGGTAGACCATTGTGATCGAATTATCCCCTTCCAATCGGCTGTTAGCGGTGCTGCTGAATGGAGCAATGTATGTACACGCACTGCGAAGGGCAGATGTAATTGATAGTCCGCAACAGGCATGGTTTCAAAAAAAGTCAGTGGATCGCCGTCAAACTCAAGTCGTCCTTGGTGCAGGAGCAATACGCGTTCTGCTGCAAGCACTTCCTCCATATGGTGGGTGATATGAATAAGGGTCAGGCCTTGACGATGCAGCTCTTGCATGATGGAAAGAACCTGCTGTCTTCCCTGAGGATCAAGCATTGAGGTAGCCTCGTCAAAAATAATGACTTGCGGGCGCATCGCCAATATAGCTGCGATAGCGACACGTTGCTTTTGACCTCCAGATAGCTGATGTGGCATAGCCTCCAGATAATCCTCCATTTGAACGGCCTGCAAGGCATGATCCAATCGGCTGCGCATTTCCTCCCTCGGCACACGGATATTCTCCAAACCAAAAAGCACCTCATCCATAACGGTTGTGGTGATAAACTGATCCTCTGGATTCTGAAAAACAAAACCGATTTGCTGATGGATCTCCGCAAGATCCGTTGGTTTTGCCGTGTCCAAGCTCTTAAATTGTACAGCCCCTTTTCGTGGCAGCAGCAGTCCGTCCATGAGCTTTGCAATAGTGGATTTGCCAGAACCATTCGCGCCAACTATCGCCACAAACTCCCCTGCTTCTATCGTAAAGCTAATATCCTCCAGGAGAGGTTGTCCCTTTTTATAATAAAAACAAACTTGATCGAAGGTAAGCATTTATTCACTCCCCTTTTGAAGGTGCCAAGCAGCAAAAAATGCCTCAATGCTGTTCTCGGAAAATGCAGGTGCAGGCTTCTCCCATTTTGTCACTTTTGATCCATTCACAGCAAAGATTTCACCGGTTAAATCCGCGTCGGACTCATTCAATAATGCAGTCACGAAGGAAGCAATAGCCTCCGGGTCACCTATTCTCCAAAAGTCAGGCAAAGGTTCATTCCGACTGGCATGTTTTTCCTTCAAATGGTCAATTATAGGTCTGGTCATATCCGTTAATGCCGCTGGAGAAATCGCATTGACCCTAATCTGGTCACGTTTCAGCTCTGCTGCAAGCGTCCACATTATGCCCAGTATTCCAGCCTTGGCTGCACTGTAATTCACCTGACCCACGGAACCTGCTAGTCCAGCAGCAGAGGTCATCAACAGGATATCCCCACCTGTTTCACGCATATGTGGTAATACTCGTTGAATGCAGTAATAAGTGCCATTTAAATGCACATCCAGAACAGTCTTCCACTGTTCATCCGTCATACGTTGACATTTCTGATCCTGCACAATTCCCGCGTTAGCTATCAACACCTCGATACGACCGTATCGGGCAATGACCTCATCTACCATGGCAGTGACTGCGACTGGATCGGCTACATTAGCAGCGTACCCTAGCGCCTCTCCGCCTGCCTGGCGGATCACGCGCACAACCTCATCGATTAAGACTTGTTTCGTACCATTTACAACCACTATATAACCTGACTTACCAAGCTGCATGGCGATACTACGTCCGATCCCTCTTGTTGCTCCAGTAATTAAGGCTACTCTATTCATCACTACACCTCTTTCACTGCAAAAGCTCCCGCAGCAATAACATCGCCAGCTTCTGTTGTAAGGATCACTTTCACAAAGCAGTCGTCAGCTGCAAAATCAAAAATCACGACACTATCGACCTCTATAGGCTTATGAAATTTCATATCATATTGAGTGATCCACTGTGTAGGGTGCTCAGCAATGTACAAGGATTGGGCTAATCCCATAAGATACATCCCATGTGCGATGGGTCGCTTCAAGCCAGCCTTAGCTGCGGCCTCTGCATCTAGATGTATAGGCGCCAAATCTTGGGAAGCAGCTGCATATTGCCGGATAGCCTCAGCAGTTATGCACTTTTTTATCATGATCATCACCTACCCGAATTAACACTGTTTCTGCGGTGACTATAAGCTCACCCTCACACCTACAAACCAGCGTATGTGTGTAAAAAGTCAGTTTACCCTGTCTTCCTTCTTTTTGCACCTCGCCCGTTAACGCTAATTCACAATCCAAAATCATCCCCGCCGTAATCGGCGCCCGATATGAAAATTTCTGAGTGCCGTGAAGCAAGGGTTCACCGATGATTAACCAAGGAATATCGAAGTCTTGCCAGAAAATAATAGGCATCGTCGCAGGAGCGATCAGCTTTCCATTTATCGTCTGCAAGGGTGCTTCAATACTCTGTGCGTAGTCCGAAATCCATTCAGCAGTCATATGGATCTGATGTCGGACACTGTTCATTCTATAACCTCCACGAGTGTTGCCAGACCTATCCCACCGCCGATTCCCAGAGTAGCAAGCCCTCGTTGGTAAGGGGCATTTTGCATTTCAGCACATAAGCGAGTCATTAAAATAGCCCCGGAAGCTCCGTATGGATGGCCTATTGCTAATGCCCCCCCGCCAAGATTGACCTTTTCCTGTGGAATTTGAAGCTCGTTCAGTGATGCCAATACTTGTGAAGCAAAAGCTTCGTTAAACTCTACAATATCTAAATCGGCAACGGTAAGCTTTTGGCGTTTTAACACCTTTTGCACAGCTGGTACAGGCCCCATACCTAAATAGTTCGGATCTACACCCGCAGCTTGCGCATCCACGACCCGCAAAATAGGGGTAAGCTTAAGCTGCTGGCATTTCTCACGAGACATCATCAATAGAAGCGCTGCGCCATCATTAATAGGACAGGCATTTCCAGCAGTGACGGTACCCTTTTCTTCTAAAATTGGCGGCAGCTTTTGCAGCTTGTCCAGACTCGTATTTGCCCGAGGACATTCGTCGGTGTTCACCCACTGCCCCTCTACCTGAAGAGGTACTATCTCCTGCTGAAACCGGTCACTTTGCTGAGCATGAACCGCCTTTTGATGGCTTTTCAAGGCATATTGATCCTGCTCTTCTCGAGAAATCCCGTATTTCCGAGCTACATTCTCTGCAGCAATTCCCATATCCGGATCACCGTAAGAGCTAGGCGTAAAATGTGCACGGGTATATAGCTGCGGAACCCCCATTAAGGTCTGTGGTTTAGCCATTTTCCATGGAGCACGGCTCGTACTTTCGACACCACCCGCTAAATAAATCTCACCAGCGCCGCTTTGAATCAGTCTTGCTGCTATATTAATTGCCTCTAGCCCAGATCCGCACTGACGATCCACGGTGACGCCCGGAACCGAAACAGGCAGCCCCGCTTCAAGCGCAGCTACCCGGGCAATATTACCTCCTGGGCCCACAACATTCCCAATAATGACATCATCGATCAGTTCTTTAGGCAAGTTCGTTTCGGCTACAATATGCTGAATAAGCGGCGCCAGTAATGCTTCCGGCTCAAGTGTACTTAATAAGCCACCCATTCTGCCAATCGGTGTACGTTTTGCCATGACAATTACTGCTTCTATCATACCATCGCTCTTTTCACATAGTCTTTCATCGCTTGCCGGGCAATTTTGCCGCTGCTTGTATAGATAAATTCATCCAGGGTTAACAGCTGCTTCGGCGCTTTGTAGCTTGCTAAATACTGGCGGCAATAATTCTTAATTTCGTCGACAGATAAGTGCTGTTCTCCGCTCCACTTCACGAGGGCTATCAGCTGTTCTCCCCAGTAATCGTCAGGCACGCCAAGCACCATCACTTCATCTATTTCCGGAAGAAACTCCAGCACCCTCTCTATTTCTTCTGGATAAACGTTCAGGCCTCCGGATATGATTTTATTCTTCAAACGTCCCGCCATATATAAATAACCAGCTTCATCCTGATAAACATAGTCTTCTAAAATAAGCCATCCCTCTCTAAAAGCTGCTGCTGTCTCATTCGGCAATTGATGGTAGCCTAAAAATATCATATCACTACGCACATATAGCTGCCCAATCTCCCCAGTAGGGACTTCCCGGAACTGTTCATCACGAATGGAAATTTGCACCCCGGGATAAGGTTTGCCTATAGAGGTCGGATTATGCTCGGTCAGAACATTCAAATAACTAATATAACTCGCTTCTGAAGAACCGTAGGATTCATAAAGGCGCGCTCCACCAAACACTTCCATGCCCCTTTTCTTGGACAACTCCGACCACTTTGCACCTGAGCTAATAATCGCATCAATCTGTATCTGCCCAGGTACAGCCTGCAACATCATGGATTCGATCATTGTTGGTACGACGAACAGCACCACACCCGGAATTTGCTGGCACAGCTCTAACAACTTCGTGGCACTAAATTTTTGTGTGATATGAAAGGTTGCTCCACAATATAGACTCTGCATTACGGCGAATAAGGATAGGGAATGCACAAATGGACCTGGTGCCAAAACATCCTTCATAGCGTCCAATTCAAAAGCAATATTCGAGACCTCAAAGCTTTTTAACCATGATAAATGGGTACGCATATAACCTTTGGGCAACCCGGTTGTGCCTGAAGTAAAGCCAATAAATAATAATTCATTCGTCTCATCCAACTCAGCCTCCGGCTTCAGGGCAGCCAGCCACTGATCATAGGAACTTGTTCGTTCATTTGAGAAGGTCAGTGTTGGGATCGCTTGATCCTTGAGGACCAGATTCTTTGCGGCTTCCGGCTCGGCAAAAATCATTGTCGGCTGGCACTGTTCTATAATAACCTGCAGTTCATTAGCACTCCATTTGGGATCTAAGGGAATGGGAACACAGCCCGCATAAATCGCCCCCAAGAAAACCTCAACAAATTCAATACAATTCGTAGATAAAATCGCGATTTTGTCATGCCTCAGACCCTTTTGCTGTAGGCCATTCGCGATTCTCCGCATCGTTTCTACTAATGTTGTATAGGTATGACTTGCTAGGTCATGGGTTAAGGCAATGTTGTCAGGCTGCTGTGCTGCATGACGCAGTATAGGAACTACTAGATTCATCCTTGATCACACCTGTTCGTAATTTCTGTGACTACCAATTATATACATTTTCTTCAATCGGACTGCCCCGCAAGTCCAGCCCAGACTAAAGTATATGTGTTAAGCGCCATCGCAGGCGCTCCTGTTAGACTAACCCGCTAGAATTGCTATGATAGCTTATTTTAGCTTTATATTATTTTTATGTACACATTTTCATGTAACTATTAAGTCCATCTTACAACTAAAAAATAGCCAGCACGCATCGATTATGATCGGTACGCGCTGGCTGTATTGTTGTTTAGTCCTTCTTTTGAACGGTTGATGGTGTACCCTCTTCAGCAAAAGTAAAGGTTCGGGCGATATATAAGATAGGTGTGCTTACTGCGGTTAGTAAGAACTTCGCTAGATAAGTTGTAAGCAAAATTTCAAGCCATACATTCCAGTCATACAAGCCCGCAAACGCAATGGTGCAGAAGATAAGTGTATCCACAAAGGAGCTAATCATCGTACTGCCGTTGGAACGAATCCACAGCTGACTTGAGGTGCTGTAATATTTACGAATCCAAGAGTACAACCGAACATCTAGGAACTGACTAATGAAGTAAGCAGTAAGACTACCCAAAGCTAGTCGAGGCATCAGCCCAAAAATCGTCTCCAAAGAAGACTGAGCGATATCGGTCTCCTGTGGCTTAAATACTAGTACCATCTGCATAATGACTGTAGTCATAAGCAAGGTGAAGAAACCAAACCAGACCGCTTTACGTGCTTCCGCTCTTCCATACTTCTCATTAAGCAAATCGCTGGTCATATACAAAGTGACATACATCGTATTTCCGAGTGTCATCACAATATCAAATGGCATAGCAATCGTCTTAGCTACCTGAATGTTAGCAATTACAGTAGCAATACCTACCCAGGCATACATTCCACTTTTCCCGAACAGGCGGTAACAGAGTAGAAAAAAGGCAAAATTGACAATAACAAATAAAACTCCCCACAACAAATTAAACATATTACTGAAACTCCTCCTAGTTTTGTTTACGCGGGATGGTTACGAACCGCGGCTTACATTATTAAATTTTTGGAACAAAACATTAATACTCTATCACAATAGCGCTTAACAATCCATAAAAATAATATTTTTATATGAAATTGGTAGTTCCAGTTCTTTTTTTTCGACAATTATCTAAAATAGTCAGCAATAATTCATTTTTTTCAGAAAAAAATGCTCTATAGGACAAAACTTTCACTATTCATCCAGAGGTTAATTCTATAGAATAGTATCAAACACCTTATTCCCGATCCATTTAGTAGAAATATGACATAACTATGGAATATATCTCGGGTCGCCAATTTCCAGCAGTTGGCATGGAGTATCTAGTGAAGACCAAAAAAAGAAATGACCTCACCGTCCATAAAAAAAGGAGAGAACGATATGTTTCGTATCAAGCATTCGATCAGTCGCAAATTCACGCGTTTATTATTTGTTGTTCTGTTGCTCACGTCTCTTTTGTTAAGCACCAGCTTCTACTTTATCTCCATCAATATCTTCAACAGCTATGTTATGCCACAGATTAACAAAATCCTTACTGCCGCTGCTCAGGACGTATATAAGAATCTCAACGTAATGCACGCCCAGCAAACCCTAAATAAGAACGATCAGTCTGCCACCAATCTCGAGTTCTATTTTCAGGAAAAGAGGAAACAACATGGAGTGGAAACCATTTTTCTGGTCAATCTGAAAGGGAAAGAAGCTGAGATTCTATCCGCAGATCACGATGCAAAATTGCAACGGGCAGAAAGTGTCACCGTATCCTCTGCAATGCAACAAGCCTCTAAAGGAAAAACTGGACTAAGCGATACATATAGCGACGCACATGGTATACATAAAACAGCTTATATCGGTATTCCCGGAAGTACGATGGTTATCGGTGTAAGCAGTGACGTAAGCTTCATTCAAGAAAAAACAGACAGTATTCTATGGACAAGTGCCGGAATCACACTTCTGACGTTGATCATCGGTCTAACCGGTGCATGGTTTATGAGTGTGCGTATAACACGTCCAATCTCAAAACTGGCAGCTTATAGTGCCCGGCTCGCAGAGGGAGATTTCACCGAAGAATTATCAGTTAAAGGAAATGACGAAGTTGCACAGTTGTCCGTAAGCTTCCAAGCGATGACCCAACGCCTGAAAGAAATGATCGGACATGTACTGGTAACCTCTAATACTGTCGTTGCGGATTCCAACTCTTTAAAAGAACGTGTTGAGGTTCTCAACGATATGGCGGATCACTCCAGCTCATCGGTAGTAGAAATCGGCAAAGGTAGTACGACTATCGCTAGCAGTGCATCAGATAACTCGAGAGCAATGGAAGAAATCAATTTAGGCATTCAAAGTATTGCCTCAGCAGCGAATGAAGTCACGGAGCAAATCAGTGAGGCTTCCGCTGAAGCAAGTGGCGGTAATGAAATTGCTCAAAGTGCCGTGCTGCAAATGCGCCAGGTTGAACGTGCTTCCCTACAGTCGCTGGATCAGTTACAAATCATGAATGAGCGTTCAGTAATGATCGGAGAAGTCGTTCACAGCATTACTGAAATTACGAAACAGATCCAAATGCTGTCGCTGAATGCTTCAATCGAAGCTGCACGCGCAGGAGAGCATGGACGCGGTTTTGCTGTTGTTGCGGGAGAAGTACGCAAGCTGTCTGAACAATCACGCAACGCAAACGAACAGATCCGTGACTTCCTACTTGGGCTTCAAGAAGATATGAGCCGCTCCGTTACCGAGATGAACCACGTGAATTCTGAGGTTGCCTCTGGAGTCGGCAAAGTAGCAGAAGCAGGTGATGCCTTTAATCACCTCCTGATTCTTATCCAAAGCATCAATCACAGCATCCAATCCGTATCTGCGGCTACACAGCAAATCTCGGCAAGTACAGAAGAAGTCAGTGCTTCCGTCGAAGAAACTGCACAAATTACATCAAGATCGCAAGAAAGTGCGGACACACTCGCTGCTAACTCAGAGCGGCAGCGCGTCGAACTGGAAGGCCATGCAGAAACCGTTAAACATCTGTATGAGCAAGCCAAGAAACTCCAAGAAGCTGTGCAGCAATTTAAGATCTAACGCTTGTAAACTAAAAACCCCCGTTCACACGAAAGTGTTGAACGGGGGTTTTTAGTTTATGGCTCGCTAGCGCTTGCTGAGGTCTCGCTTAGGCTTGGGGGCATACGCTAGGCTTGCGCGGAGCTCTCGCTTAGACTCAGGGTGCATGCGCTAGGCTTGCGCGAAGCTCTCGCTTAGACTCGGCTACATGTACTAGTTTGCGCGAAGCTCTCGCTTAGACTCGGCTGCATGCGCTAGGCTTGCGCAAAGCTCTCGCTTAGACTCATCACGCCATTTGCTGCTGGCTTGCGGACTCAGATGCCGCTATTACTCGAAAAACTGCCATTTGGAGGCTTTTTCGGACTCGAGAGACGCTATGGCCTCATAATCAACCCAGACTCAGCCTATTTTGTTCAAATAGCGCCTCTGGTGTCCAAAAACGCTCCAAAATAACCCTTTTTTCGCAAATAAGGTCTCCTGAGTCCGGAGCCAAGTTACTCACAGCGAATTACTTAAAGTTCATCCGTGGTGCTACCTACAGCAAGTTACTCAAAGTTCCTCCGTGGATGCTACCTACAGCAATAGAATCAGCTACATGCACTAGCTTGCGCGAAGCTCTCACTTAGACCTCAGCACGCTATTTGCTGCTGGCTTGCGGACTCAGATGCCGCTATTACTCGAAAAACTGCCATTTGGAGGCTTTTTCGGACTCGAGAGACGCTATGGCCTCATAATCAACCCAGACTCAGCCTTTTTTGTTCAAATAGCGCCTCTGGTGTCCGAAAACGCTCCAAAATAACCCTTTTTTCGCAAATAAGGTCCCCTGAGTCCGAAGCCAAGTTACTCACTCAGTAAAAACTAGGTTACTCAGCTTTCATTCAGCTTTTATGGCTAAGCAAACATCACTCAACTTAGTGTCGCGGTGCCCAGAGGATGACCGATACACCGATCACACAAATACCTGCTCCGACCCAGTCATATACGTCTGGTGTCTTCTTGTCTACAAGCCATCCCCATAAGACCGCGAGCACGATAAACACCCCGCCGTAAGCCGCATACACTCTGCCGAAGGAAGGGAATTTCTGCAACGTAGGGATAATCCCATACGCTATCAGAATCAAGGACCCCACTAAGCCGTACCAAAGTGGCCTTGATTCTCTCAACCATAACCACACTAAATATCCGCCACCGATCTCAGCAAGGCCAGCAATTATAAATAGCAGAATGGCAAATAACATGTCATCCCTCTTCCCTGTCAATCTCCTAAAAACGCAAAGGTTACTCATAACAAATTGTACTCAAGGTTCATCCGTGGGGCTACCTACAGCAAACTACTCAAGGTTCACCCGTAGAGCTACCTACAGCAAACTACTCAAGGTTCACCCGTGGAGCTGCTTACAGTAAATTACTCAAGGTTCATCCGTAGACAGCAAACTACTCAAGGCTCACCCGTAGTGCTACCTTCAGCAAACTACTCAAGGTTCATCCGTAGAGCTACCTAAAGCAAACTACTCAAGATACATCCGTGGAGCTTACATTAAATTGTGCTGAAGCAGCAATAACACTAGCAGCAGCACAACCTCCAGCAGCTCGTTCAGCGCGCCGTACACGTCGCCGGTGAGCCCGCCGAGCCGGCTGCTGATCCGCCGCGCAGCTGCGGTGCCGCAGGCCAAGGCCGCGACCGGCAGCAGCAGAGCTGCCGCCAGATGCAGCGGCCACGCGGCTAAGCCAGCGCCGAGCGCCAGTGGCGCAGCGGCGGCGGCCAGCGAGAGCAGCGCGGCGACTGCCAGCGCGCGCCGCTCATGCGAGGAAGCTAGGCCGGCGAAGTTCGCGGCCAGCCCCTCGTCTCCACGGGCAATGGGATAACGCACCATTGCCCGTACCATATACCAGCGGCTCCAGACCGCTGGTACCAAGAGCAGCGGCAGCTCGTAGTAGGCGAAGCCTTCGATTAGAGCTGCCAGCAAAGATGCTTTAAACAGCAGGAGCAGCACGCAGGCGAGTACGCCCATCGCACCTACACGGCTGTCCTTCATAATCTCCAGGGCACGCTCCCGTGGCCGATAGCTGAGCAGACCATCTGCGCTGTCCATCCAGCCATCAAGATGCAACCCGCCAGTGAGGCCTACCCACAGAATCAGAGTGAGCACAGCTGCTGGCCAAGCAGGTAAAAGCAATCCCGTCAGGGCTGCTCCAGCAGCTACACACAGCCCAATTGCTGCGCCTACCATGGGATAGAAGATTACACTCCGGCGCAGCAGTTCAGGAGAGAATCCCGGATCACCTTTTACAGGAAATCGGGATAAGAACTGAAAGGCAGCTACGGCCGCATCCCTACGCTCCCTCATAAACGATACTCCCTGCTCTTCAGCTCAATCGGAATTCCAACAGTTACTAGAAAGACCTGTTCGCATTGCCGAGCGATCAGGGCGTTCATTCGTCCCGCCAGATCACGATACAATCGGCCTAGCGCATACTCCGGAACAATCCCGTCGCCAACCTCATTAGTGACCAGAATAAGCGTCCCTTGAAAAGAACGCACACTGTCTTCAAGTCTTGTTATTTCACTCTCAACAAGCTCTTGTCTATTTTCAAAACCTTCCACGGCCAATAATGCATTGGATAACCATAAGGTCAAACAATCTACGAGCACCGCTTTTTCACCCGATAATCGCTTTAGCAGATCTGGTAAATCATACGGTTCCTCAAGCGTCTCCCAAGCGTAACCACTTTCCATTCGTTGATGCTGATGCAGAGCAATCCGTTCCTTCATTTCGTCGTCAAAAGCCTGTCCGGTTGCTACATAGAAGGCCTGATCTGCCAGTGACTGTATCAGTTTTTCTGCAAAACCACTTTTCCCGCTACGTGCGCCTCCCGTTACAAGAATGCTCATCGTTGACCAGCTCCAGAGATGCCTGCACTTTCAAAGGTTGCCATTTCGCTCAAAATGCGGCAGATCGCCTCGATTAAATGAAGGCATAATACTCCCCCTGTTCCCTCACCCAATCGCAGACCGAGGTTAAGCAGCGGTTCAAGCCCAAGCTGCTCCAGCATTAACTTGTGTCCCCGTTCTCCTGATACATGAGACGCTATCATATAAGCGATGGATTCAGGTGCAAGGGCTTTTGCCACAAGCGCTGCCGCCCCCGAAATAAAACCATCCAAAATGACAGGTGTCCGAGTAGCAGCGGCACCAAGAATCAGTCCCGCCAAGCCAGCGATTTCCAGTCCGCCAACTTTAGATAATACATCCAACGGATCTGCTGAATTCGGCTGATTTACCTTTAAGGCGCGTTCCACTACTGCAATTTTATGTAGTAAACGTTCATCATCAATTCCCGTTCCTCGTCCCACAGCTACTTCAGGGGCTATTCCTTTGAGAGCACATAGAATGGCAGCACTAGCCGTAGTATTCCCAATGCCCATTTCGCCTGTTATAAAAATCTCCGTTCCGTTCTTAACCGCTTCCTGCGCAACTCTTATCCCAACAAGAAGAGCATTCATGGCATCCTCACGACTCATCGCAGGTCCCACAGCCATGTTATCCGTTCCCCGGCGCACTTTACGATCAATCAGATCAACATGACCGAGATCGCCGTTTATGCCGATATCAACAAACTGTACCTCTGCCCCAGCTTGACGTGCCAATACATTTACAGCCGCTCCACCGCTGAGAAAGTTATGGGCCATCTGCAGCGTGACTTCCTGTGGAAATGCGCTAACCCCTTCGCAGCATACCCCGTGGTCAGCAGCCATCACAACAACTGTTCGTTTGGTGAAACTAGGCTGCTCCGTACCCGAAATTCCAGCGAGCTTAACAGCTAGAGGTTCCAATTGTCCCAAACTGCCCGGAGGTTTGGTCAGAATGTTCAGCCGATGCTCCGCCTTGAGGATGGACTGATCATCAGCCGGAATGATTTGTTTAATTACGTCTTGAATATCTGAAAGCATATAATTACGACCTCCTATTAAATGTATCCGTATAACCTATTCTATCTCATATTCGCAGAAAAGCCCCCATCTATGATAGAGGGGGACTTCTAGAATTACAACTTCACTTTCATAAAATCTTCGATTCTCTCCAGCGCCTCTGTCAATTTTTGTAAGGAAGCGGCATAAGAGCAGCGAATATAACCCTCTCCGCCTGCTCCAAACACATGACCCGGAACCGCAGCGACACCGACCTCCCTGAGCAGCTGCAAAGCGAAGTCTTCTGATTTCATTCCGGTATGAGCGATGGAAGGAAAGGCATAAAACGCACCCGCAGGTTCATGGCAAGGTAGTCCTATGGATCGAAATCCACTAACCAGCAGCTTTCTCCGCTCATCGAAGCATTGCTTCATATGTTCCTTATGCTGCATTCCATTGCGCAATGATTCAATCGCAGCAATTTGACCGAGCACCGGGGCACACATCGCAGTGTATTGATGGATTTTTAGCATCGCAGCAATTAATTCTCGATCGCCACAAGCATAACCCACTCTCCAGCCAGTCATTGCAAAAGCTTTGGAGAAGCCGCTGATCACAATCGTCCTTTCCAGCATCCCGGGAAGAGAGGCGATGCTGACATGCTGACTGTCATACGTAAGCTCGGCATAAATTTCATCTGAAATGACCAGTAGGTTATTCTCTTTTACAATCTGTGCAATAGGCAGCCAGTCTTCATAAGTCATTACTGCACCTGTAGGATTAGTCGGAAAATTCACCATAAGAAGCTTCGAACGCGGGGTAATCACCTTCCGTAACGCTTCAGCAGTAAGCTTAAACCCCTGCTCGGCCGATGATTCTACCTCCACCGTAACCCCCCCGTTCAAATGGGTAATCGGCGAATATGCGATATAGCTCGGAGAAGGGACGATAATCTCATCCCCAGGTGTAATGAAAGCTCGTAATGCCAAGTCCACAGCCTCGCTGCTTCCCACCGTAACCATAATCTCATCGTTTGGCTCATAGCGAAGCTTGAAACTTGTGTGCAGATAAGAAGCGATCTCCTCTCTAAGCTCCAGTAAACCGGAATTTGGCGTATACATCGTTTCCCCATTGTTCAAGGCACGAATACAGGCAGCTCTTACATGCTCCGGTGTAACGAAATCTGGTTCCCCTACACCCAGCGATATAATATCCTGATTCCCCGTACTTAGGTCAAAAAAAGCCCGAATCCCCGATGGCGCAATCTCCCGCACTCGTGGAGCAATCCATTCATTATGCATGGCTGTACACCTCTTCTTTTGCACTCTTTTCCGTTAGGGAAAGGGAGATGATTTCGTCCAGTAGTCCGCTGAAGGTGTAGCCTGCCGCTTGCGCGCTTTTGGGTAAAAGACTGGCCTTCGTCATGCCTGGTAATGTATTCACCTCCAGCACATAAGGAATACCCTCTTTAAGCAGCATATCAACCCGTGCATACACGCTACATTTTAGTGCTTTATAACAGCTCAAGGCAGCCTCGCGTACCCGCTCATGCACTTCAGTAGGCAATTCAATGACCCGTTCATCTGCTCCGCCTTCTTCATACTTAGCACTGTAATCGAACCACTCGGCATTTGCTGAGGTAATTCCCAGAATAGGCAGCAGCTCTCCGTTTAGAATAGAACAGGTAATTTCTTGGCCTTGAATGTAGCTTTCAATCAAAATCGACTGATCACAGGCAAAAGCCTTCTGCACTGCGCACAACAGCTCCTCGCTGCTGCTCACTTTTTCCATTCCGATACTCGAGCCGCCTGAACATGGCTTCACCATAACCGGATATCCGAGCCGTTCCACCACTTCAGCCGAATAATCCTTCATACTGTCCCAGCATAGCCAATCTGCTGTATTGACGCCTGCGCAGCGCATAAGCTTTTTGGAGAGATCTTTATCCATGCAAATGCTGCTAGACAAAACCCCGCTGCCCGTATACGGAATCCCCATCGTCTCCAGCGTCCCCTGAACCGTACCATCCTCGCCGTAAGCTCCATGAAGTGCAAGCAGTGCGATATCGATCCCTTTTGCCTGCTCAATAAGCTCCTCACGCTTGGTGATCACAATTGGAATAATTTCATATTTATTGGGGTCTAGATTCTTCAATATTTCTCTACCGCTATTCATGGATACCTCATACTCTGAGGATACCCCGCCCATAATTACGCCTACTTTCATCTCAAGCACCTCTTTATCCCATTAGTTGTCGAGCTGTTCTGCCAATAACCTCGATCCCCTTGCGGATATCCTCATCCGTCACTCTGGAGAAACCGATCCGTATCGTATTTTGCCCTTTACCGTCTGTGAAGAATATATCTCCTGCTGTAAAAATAACCCCTTGCTCATGACAGGCCGCCAACAGCGTCCTTGTATTAAAGCCCTCCGCGAAGGTTACAAAAAGATGCAGGCCACCGTCCCCTGACAGCGCCGTATAAGGAATAAAATCCTTGCAGCATTGCAGGGTTAATTCATACTTTCGTTTGTATTCCGCTCTGGCTTTTTTCAAATATTTCTCTAAATGGCCACCCAATAAATACTGATATAAAATGGATTGATCCAGCGTCGAGGTATGAATGGTACGGGCGCGCTTGACGCTTTCGAGGGAATTAATCAACTCCTGATCCGCCAGCACCCAACCTACACGTAGTCCCGGAAATAATACCTTGGAGAAGCTGCCGAGATAAATCACGCTGTTGCCGCTGCCTGCTGCTGCGATAAGTGGAGCCACATGTGAGCCCGAATATCGTAATTCCTCGTTAAAACCATCCTCAATCACCGGGACTTGGTAGCGATTCATCAGCTTCATTAGCCGCTGTCTTTTCTCTGGAGACATTACAATTCCGGTCGGATTATGGTAAGAAGGGACGAAGTATGCACAGTCAAAAGCTTGCTGTTGCAATGCTTTCTCCAGCTCCGCCAAATCAATCCCATCACGCTCCATCGAAATCCCGGTGATCTCAAAACCGTTCAGCTTCAAATTTTTGATCGCTGTATGATGCGTCGGATTCTCACAAATGACCGAACCATTTTTTTTACTCAGAGCAGACAATACAATATCGAACCCCTCTGTAAAACCATTGGTGATCAATATATCCTTGCCCCTCATTTCAACGCCCTTGTGCTCCATATACTGCTTCAAATAGTCTATTAAAGGCTTATACCCTTTGGCATAGCCGTAATTTAGCAGAACGTTGCCTTCTACCGACATCCGATCCATAAAGGACCGCTTCACATTATCCAGATCAAAAAGACTCTCATCAGGCGCTATGCTGGTGAAGGAGATCGTCCCCTTCTCCGCTCGAATCCCGCGCTTCATGATATCCAGTTCCTCCGCCAGCACCGCGCGATCATTGAGACGTGACTTCCAGTCCATCGTCCAGGAAGAGATCGTTTCACTGCCGGGCGGCGTAGCTGCAACATAACTTCCTTGCCCTTGCACGGCATAAGCAAAGCCATCATCCTCAAGCCCTGCATAAGCAGAGATTACGGAGTTGCGGCTAACCTTAAGCAATGTGCTGAGCTCTCGTGTGGAGGGCAGCTTTTGATTGCCTTGCAGACCGCCTTTTATGATTAAGTGCTTCATATAGTCTTTAATTTGTATATACACCGGCCGTCCGGCTATGAGCTTAAAATCCTTAAACATCTCTCAATCGCCCCCATGACTATCATGGCACAATCACTCGCTTAAAAAAAGAACCACAGCCATGGGATTTTAATCCGGCTGTGGTTCTATGAGGGGACAAATGCCCAAAAATCAAGTTACAGATCTATGCTTCGATCACAAGCTCCCCTTCTCCAGCAGGGATCTCAAAACCATTTAAAAACCGGGTTAATATGTCCTCAGTAATCGGAAATGCGGCATTGGCGTCAAAACGTTCACTCCGGATAAGCAGTCTCTGACGTAATTCATCCGGCTGAACCTTTAAGTGAATCAGTTCCCACACGCCAGCATAATCCTCAATAAGTTGCTTGTAATCGTTCCGTCTCTGACGTTGCCAGAAGCTGAAATCGATGACAACATGATGTTTTGCCTGAAGCAGATTCACCAGCTCCCCCCGCAGTTTTATCTCCGACTCTTCTTTATAGAACTCATAATTCTGCTCTGGATAATCCACCCCGAAACGGCCGTGCGTGGCCCAAATATCTTCATCTATCGAAAGTCTGGCGAATCCCTCTTTCTCCAGCTTTTTAGCAAAAGTTGTTTTACCCGACCCCGCTACACCGCACATCATCACTACGATGGAAGCAACACTCGTACGCTTTTGCTGAAGCAATTTTTCAATAACTAACTTTTCGCTCAGCATTATAAATGCATCTCCCTTCCAATTGATGGTATACTCATCGTTACAAAATACTTTCTCAAGGGATAGTGATAAGGATATGGTGAAATCAGTCCAGCAGACCTCCTAAAATGAAAAACGAAATAATTTTAGGAGGTCATAATAAATGATTTTTAACCCGATTGTCATTGATAACTGGAGTAGAAAACCCTATTTTGAACATTATTTAAACAATGTCAGATGCACCTATAGCATGACCGTAAATATTGATATCACCCTTCTACTGTCAGAGCTTAAGCATAAGGGAATTAAGCTGTACCCAGCACTAATCCACATGATAACTACGGTGGTGAACCGTCATAGTGAATTCCGCACATGTTTTGATTCTGAAGGTAGATTAGGTTATTGGGATAGCTTGTCACCTAGTTTTACAATTTTCCATGATGATGATAAAACTTTCTCAAGCATCTGGACTTCGTACGGTGAACAGTTTAATGATTTCTATAACCGTTATCTCGATGATATGAAAATGTACGGAAGTGTGAAACAATTTATCGCTAAAGCAAACGAACCATCGAACACCTTCCCTATTTCCAGCATTCCGTGGGTCAGCTTCACGAGCTTTAACCTGAACGTGTATAACGAAGGAACCTACCTACTTCCCATCTTTACGATAGGGAAATATTTTCAGCAAGACAAAAAAATACTATTACCCATCTCGGGGCAATTCCACCATGCTGTGTGCGACGGTTACCATGCCAGCATGCTGTATAATGAATTACAATCACGTGCAGATACCTATACGGAATGGTTACCTAACCTCTAATTAACCACGTTATTCTGCTGACAGCAAACGATAGTTCAAACATAAAGGGTTCCACCTATTAGGTTTTCCTAATGATGTGGAACCCTTTTTTCATGTACTCATCCTTTTTCCACAATATCAGCTTTATCAGCTGACCATTGTCCATGCTGCCAGAGTATTTTTAGTACCATTACATTCCCTGGAGAAGGAGCCACTGCACTGTAGAATGTGAGGTCAGGAACTAACTGTGCAAGTAAATTCCTGATTACACCCCCATGCGTCACTACCATTACTCTATTCGATGTAACCTCACTTTTTTTCTCCTTGATAGCACAGCATCCAAATGCAGCCATAGCAGCTTGACCTAGATCTAACAGGAAACTACGCAACCGTGCATCGAATTCTGTCCACGATTCTCCTTCTGGCGGTGTAACCTTTGAAGGATCATCAATCCAACTTCTATATAGAGAGTTATCTTTCAACTGCTCATAGGTGCAGCCTTCCCAAGCTCCGAAGTTCATTTCACGAAGCCGCTGATCGTAAACAGCGTCCTGCTCTAGTGAAGGTGCTACGAAAGCCAAGGTCTCCCGACATCTTAGCAAATCGCTACAGAACACACGCCAAAAACCACCTGATAACTCAGTCTGCATGCAGCTCTGCTGCTGAAGTTGGGATAGCCGCTCACTTGCGTCAGTAAGCAATGGAAGATCCGTATGTCCCAGGTAACGATGCTCAACATTCCATTTCGTCTGCCCGTGTCGGATAAGCACTAGCTCAAGCTCTATAGAGGGAATTGCCATACCGACGCTCAGCCTCCAATCCATATCCATGCCGCAACCGCGCAGAGACCTACAAATATTGAAGAGCAGAGCATCATCATCCGCGAGGTCTGGATAATATCATTTGGTTCCATCGTACGTACCGGATCACCCATATAAGCCCGAAAAGAAGCGACGCCATGATACACATTTTCGCCTCCGAGTCGGATGCCAAGTGCGCCAGCCACAGCTGATTCTGGATAACCGCTGTTAGGGCTTGGATGTAGATGTGCATCCCGCTTCACCATTTGCAGGCAACTACGCCAATCCAGACGAAGCATCCCTGCACATAGAGCCAAAAGTAATGCCGTAATCCGTGCCGGGATGAAGTTAGCAACATCATCGAGCCGGGCAGATGCCCAGCCGAGATCACGGTATTTATCGTTCTTATAACCAACCATTGAATCGAGTGTATTGACCGCCCGATAAGCCATAGCAAGCGGCGCACCGCCAATCAGCGCGTAGAAAAGCGGAGAAATAATCGCATCGACAATATTCTCTGCGACGGTCTCCACCGTTCCACGGACAATTTCAGGGGCGTCTAGCGAAGTCGTATCACGTCCCACGATCATCCCCAAAGCCTTGCGGGCAGCAGGGAGATCGCCCTTCTGCAATTCCACGTACACCGCCATTCCTGCATCTTTTAGTCCCTTGGAGGCAATCGTGGTTGAAATCAACCAAACCTCGGCTATCCAGACGAGCCAAGGTGAGATATATGACAGCATCCATAGCAGGATGGCTGTCAGTGCCCAAGCACCGCCCGCCACACATAGCGGAAGTAACACCCCAGCTCTGCGCAGGCTTTGCGGGCGGGACCATAAACGACGGATCGCCCGCTCCAGAGCCGTAATTGCTTTGCCCATACCAATTACGGGATGAGGCAGGTTACGCGGATCACCTACGATCCGGTCAATCACATAAGCCGCAAGCAACACCAAAGCGATTGTCACAGGCAATCACCTCTGAACAATCTTCTACTTCTCCAGCTATCCATTGTCATTAGCTGTCCTTCCTTGCCTGCACCGACAGCAGGCTGCCCGTCACAGCGCTATATACAAGCCGGCCGATAGCGCCTCCAAGATCGGTTGCTGTTCCGGCGTAGACATGCTCGGCGCTGTATCTCCCGCTTTGGCTCACAGCGAGCACAATAGCATCCGTAGTTGTGCCGGTTGCGATTAGGCCATTCTCCGGATCGGTAATCCCGAGATCTGCCAGCGCAGCAGCTTTGGCTTCGACAGCTGTCTGCACAGCATTGACCATGGCCGCCGGTGTCAGGCGGCCATCAATGCAGAGCATGATGTTAATCGTACCCGGCCGATACACAGCCAATACATTGCGTTCCACGCCTGAGCGCGCAGCATTTCCTGCGGCGGCTGTAACGCAAACAAAAATCCCCGCTGAACCCGTGTCCTCTTCAGCTACCGCTGCATGCTCTAGCGGCACAGCCGTCATCAGACCGGCACAGCCGGATAAAGGATAACCCCAATCGCGCAGCTTATTCTCCATATCCTGGACAGGATCACTACATTCGTAATTGCGATCTACATATAAATTGACCGCCCGCTGCAGCCGGTTCATTCCTCCGCCGTAGAACGCGCTCGATAAACCATCCGCTGCTGCTGGCAGCTCCAGCAGCAGATGCTTATCCTTCCACTGCAGAGCAAGCCCTGGCCAGACGGCCGGACGATACTCCCTGATTCCCCCTGCAAGATTAAATGGAATCTTCACTTCCACCATAGCCGATCCCGCTCCTTTCACCGCTCATTTCTTTCATTGAATACTTACAACCATCCTCGAAAGGATGCCCCGCCAATAGCGCTGTCAGCTCCCTCCGCACATCATTAAGGAATACGTGCACCTGTCACTTAGTCGCTAGAATCTCCGCCATCTGCAGCAAAAGGCGGGCATTATCCTCATGTCCCTTAACAGCAACTCGAATATGCCCTGAACCTAACCCTGCATACATAGCGCAGCTGCGCACAAGTATACCTACGCGGCCAAGCCTAGTCTGCAGCTCAGCCGCACTCCACGGTGACGGCAAGCCACAAAGCAGAAAATTGGCTTCTCCCGGTGGGACATCGCAACCCAGCTGCACTAGACCCTGCCGCAGCGTTTCGCGTTCTGCTGCAATAAGCTCACGCGTGCGCTGTTCATAGTCACGTCCGCTTGTAAGGCAGGCTTCCCCTGCCAGCAGCGCCAAGCCGTTCACACTCCAGGTGACCTGCTTTCCGCTCATCGCCTTCGCCAGCTTCGGATGCGAAATCGCAAACCCGAGACGCAGTCCGGGAATCGCATAAAACTTCGTCATCGACCGCACCAGAACCGTATGCGGAAACTGCTCCAGCTCCGGCAGGAGTGTATTTCGCTCTGACTCCGGGATAAAGTCAATAAAAGCTTCATCCACAGCCAAATAAGTCCCGCAGCTTTCAGCCTTCTGCGCTAACAAGCGCAGTTCATCCACAGCATACTGAACTCCATTGGGATTATTCGGCTGTCCGAGAAATAACAGCTCCACCTGTTCCAGCAGCCCGGCAATCTCCTCCACTCCAGCGCGAAAATGCTGTTCCCTAGTCCCCTGGACCGACAATACTTCAGCACCAAATTGCCCGGAAAGCTGCCTATACTCAGAGAAACAAGGTTCCACGATGCCAACCTTTTGCGGAGCTATCGCCAACAGCAGCAAAGCCATAGATTCCGCTGCTCCGTTACCCACGGTTAACCAGCCACTATCTACGCCAAGATTTACCGCCAGTAGTTGTTTAAAGCGTCGGTGTCCAGGGTCCGGATATGTAACCACCGTTGACAGTGCTGTTCTGAGCAGCTCCAAAACTTCCGGTGGAGGACCGAGTGGATTGATGTTGGCACTATAGTCGAGAAATGTGCCCCCAGCTTCTCCATAGAGCTCCGCTGCCGTCAGCAAATCACCGCCATGTCCATATTTTTCAAGCATAATTACACTCCCTCTATCTACTTTCTCTAGCACGATATGTATGTCATTGCCACCATTATTGACTCTTTGCCGGAAGAACGTCAATGCTTTCGCAGAAGGAACCAGCTAAATCCCCTGCTTCCCCCAAACCGACATGAATCTCAAAGATGTGATCTCTTTTGTTAAAAAACCGCTTTTGGTTTAAAATGAAGGTTGTAATCAATTTTGCTGCGACGGAGGAATTCACTATGCTTTTTATTGATAACACAGGGATTACTGACGCATCCATCAATTTGGCGATTGAGGAATATGCGCTGAAGCACTTGCCGATGGACGAGAGTTACCTGCTTTTTTATATCAACAGCCCATCCATCATCATCGGGAAACATCAGAATACTATCGAAGAAATTAACCAAGAGTATGTAAAAGATAATAATATTCAGGTCGTACGTCGTCTATCCGGCGGTGGAGCTGTTTATCACGATCTTGGAAATTTGAACTTCAGCTTTATTACCAAGGATGACGGCCAATCCTTTCATAACTTTTTGAAATTCACCCAACCGGTCATCGATTACCTGCAAAGCATGGGCGTTAACGCCGAGCTAAGCGGAAGGAATGATCTGCAAGTTGGTGAGCAAAAGATTTCCGGTAACGCTCAGTTCTCCACACGCGGACGTATGTTCAGCCATGGTACCTTGATGTTCAATCTTAATTTAGATGATGTACAAGCCTCTCTAAAAGTGAATCCAGAGAAGTTTAAATCAAAGAGCACCAAATCCGTACGCAGTCGTGTAGCGAATATCAAAGAGCTGCTGGGTACAGATATGACGATCGAGGAGTTCCGCGCCGGCCTGCTGCGTTCGATCTTTGGCATGGATTCTTCTGAGGTTCCTCAGTACAAGCTGCAACAAGCCGACTGGGACAAAATTAGCGAGATCTCCAAGGAGCACTACCAGAACTGGGACTGGAACTACGGTCTGTCACCAAAAAGCAACGTTAAGCACACGCGCAAATTCCCTGCCGGAATTATTGATATTCGGATGGATATTGAAGATTCCCTCATTAAAGACATCAAAATCTATGGTGACTTCTTCGGAGTCGGTGACGTAGTAGATGTTGAAAATGCACTTCGTGGCAAACGTTATGACGAGGCTGAGGTTAGAGAAGCATTAGCTGATCTCGATTTGAAGCATTATTTCGGTCGTATTGAGCCGGAGGATTTTATCGGATTGGTCTTCCTAGAGGAATAGGATGAATTCACTGGTCATGATTTGAATCAAAAAGAGGACTCCTGCGCATTCGCCAGAAGTCCTCTTTTGCATGAATTAATACTCTTCGCTTTATCCTTTTACAGCAGATCCAACTGTCATTGCCCGTTCCACCTGCTCACTAAAGAACAAATAGACAATAACCATTGGCAGACTCGCCATCGTCATAACCGCCCCCATGCCACCCCAGTCTGTGCTGTATTGGCCTTGGAAGAACAATAGACCCAGCGGCAGTGTTTTCATCCCCTCATCAGAGATCAGAATATAAGCCAGCAAAAATTCATTCCAGTTGTTCAGAAATTGAAAAATGGCTACTGTTGCGACAGCTGGCGTTACAACCGGCACAATAATCTGCAGAAACATCCGGTATACATTCGCGCCGTCCATACAAGCGGATTCCTCCAGCTCCCCAGGGATACCCTTCATAAAGCCGTAGAATACCAGACAAGAGAACGGCAATCCAATGGCGACATAAGGAACAATCAGCCCACCGTAGGTATTAGTCAGATGTAAATCCCGTACGAGTATGGCAAGTGGAATCATAATTACCTGCAGCGGCATGAACATTCCGATCGTCATATACAATCTGACCCCTTCACGGAATCTCCACCGCAGCCGGGAAATTGCGAATGAGAACATCAGCGATAATATGATAATAAGTAGCGTTGAAATCGTAGAGACTACCAAGCTATTCGTAAAATATCGCGGTATATTGAACTGTGACCAAGCGGCCACATAGTTTTCAATCCGGAAATTAGTCGGAAATCCGAAAGGGTTGGTGACAAAAATCTCATCGTTATTTTTCAGAGAATAAGAAATCATCCATAATAGCGGATAGATGGAAATGATAAAATAAATCCATAAGGGAAGCTGTATGAGCAATGCTCTCACTTTTTTCATAACGTTCCTTTTCCTTTCCGGCGTACTGCCTTATGCTTCATTTCGGTCAAATGTCTTGTTGATAATAATGGTGGCCAGAAGCGACAGAAGGACAAGCACAACCGATACCGCACAGGCATAGCCGTAGTTGCTTTCCAAGAATGCATAACGATAAATCATAAAGGTAAGCGTATAGTTACTCGTTCCCGGTCCGCCGTTAGTCATAATCAACATTTGTACAAAAGCACCGATTCCTGAAGTAATGGCAATGATCAGACAGAATTTGAACGTCTCCTTCATCATTGGAATTGTCACCTTACGATGCGCCATCCATTTGGAGCAACCGTCAATCGTGGCAGCTTCCATGTACTGCTCAGGGACAGATTTAACCCCCGCATATAAAAGACTGAACTGGTAACCCATGAACTGCCAGGCATTAACAAAGGCAATCGCAATTATGGATGTGGTTGGAGAAGTAAGCCAGTTTTGTTGATAAGGAATATGCAAAATTTCAAAAAGCCTATTGATCAATCCGTTATTCGGATCGTAGATGGCAATCCATAGCTGACAAACAACCGTAACCGACAGAACTACGGGAATAAAATAAGCTGTTTTCAACAATTTACGCCCTTTGATTCGAGGATCGGCACAGGCAAGCGCAAGAATGGTTCCCAATCCGATCTGAAATACAGCGAGTACCAGTGCAAAAATAAGGCCGTTACGAAGGGAAGTCAAAAGCAATGGATCATCAAACATCTCTACATAGTTGGACAATCCGTTAAAAGTAGCCGTACTGAGCCCGTCCCACTCGAAAAAGCTACGATAAAAGGATTGAAGCACCGGATAGATAATCACTACGCTATAAATCAGCAGAGCGGGAAGCAGAAACAGCATTATGGCTTTCTTATTACCTAAGTATTTATGCATGCGGTAAGATTCCACTCCTTCCTTGCCAAGCCGCTCACCCGATATAAGGGCTCGATCCGGGTGAGCGGCAGGGCATGGACCAATTTTTATTTATTTTATTTCTCTAATTATTTATTTTCTTTGTTCAGCACTCGGTTCATGTTATCCGTGAACTGCTTAGCCGAGAATCCTTCAATCAACATATTTTGTGTATTGTCGTCCAGTGCATTTTTAATTTGAACACTGCTTACCGCATTGGCGTAACCCTTCACGTTTGGCAGCACTTCTTCAGCGATTCTTTTCATCATGGCAGGCACTTCACCGGTCATTTCTTTATCCACTTTAGTCGCTACGATCGGGCTACCCAGCTGTGTATATTTGTATTCGCTATATTTTTGTGCGATGAAACTAGCTACTTTCACTGCAGTCTCTACATTCTTGCTGCTTGGAGAAACGGCAAAGCCACCAGGACCTCCTGCACCGTTAATGTACATTTTGTTGTTCTCATAAGTCGCTTCGTCCTTAGCTGGCCAGTACATCCAATCCACTTTATCCCCAAGCTTCTCAGCACTGCTGTAGATTTCCCACTGACCGTTGACGAACATGCCAGCTTTTCCTTGGTAGAACAAAGATGAAGCTTGATCATAATTGGTATTCGTAGCATTGACGTCGAACAAGCCTGCTTCTTCCAGCTTCTTCATTTGTTCTGCTGCTGTTACATAAGGCGAAGGCAATGTTGTCGTTCCCTTCGTTTCGAGTGGGCCAAACCCTTTCGTCTCCTCACGAGTCACAAGTCCGCTATAAAAAGAAGTAGTGATCCATTTCTCTTTCGCGAAAATTGAGAGCGGTGTATAACCTGCTGAAGAAAGCTTCTTAGCCGCTTCAGCCAGCTGATCGATCGTCTTGATCGGCATCTCGATGCCTACCTCTTTAAAGATATCCTTGTTGTAAAACAACATTTGGAATTCAATTCCCGTATATGGGAATGCATATACATGACCGTCTGGGGCAATCAGACGGGATTCATTCCCTGTGTTTAGATTCGCTTTGAAATCTTTGGTGGCTTGGTATTCATCTAGCAGCTCGACATTTTTAGATTTGGCGAAGGTTTGCAGCGTAGGCCAGTCTGTTTCATAAATATCCGGCATATTCCCAGTCGCGGCATATGTTTTCAGCTTCTGGTAGCCATCTTGAACAGCCTCATCCAGTACAATCTCCACCTCCGGCATTTCCTTTTTTAATTCCTCTACGGCATAATCAAATGGCTTTGAAGTATCTTCGTCAAAATGCTGTGCATAAATTTTTATTTGAATTTTCTTATCGGTATTCCCAGCGGTCGTATTGGAACCTTCAGAGGTTGAACCACCGTTTCCGGCATTGTTACCACCACAGGCTGTAAGTGAGAAAGCTAAGGATAAAACGGTTGCAACCCCCAGTGTTCTGAATAACTTGTTGCTCATAATGAATCCCCTTTCTGATGCTCTATTTAGTGGAGCTAGTTGAATCCGCTATTTGTTAGCGTTTTCATCGTCCTGTTTCTATTATATTTGAGCCTTGAAGACCCAAAAAGAGCCATATCGGGCACAATCGGTAATAAACAGGACAAAATGAAAGCGGCCTCACCAGAGAGCCGCCACCAAATATGTTTATTAAATTTCATTATTAACGCCAATATGGCGGGAACGGGCAGCCAGCTGCTCAAATTCAGACGGCGGCATGCCATAGTGTTTTTTAAAGCATTTACTGAAATAATTCGGGTCATTATAGCCCACTTTACCGGCGATTTCAGACAGTCTCACATTTCCTCCAGCAAGCAGTTCCTTGGCCTGCTTCATACGAGTATAGGTAATGAAATCAAGTACAGAGATTCCACCTTCTTTTCGAAAAACCTTCCGTAAATAGCTGGTATCTACATAAACGCCATTCGCCACCTGGTCAACTGTCAGCTCACAATCGGAATAATGCTCCCGGATGTACTCTTTGGCGGCAATGAATAAATTGTACGACTTAGAGGGGCGGTGCTCACGACCTTGATCAATGACTTTACTGTACAAGCCTTTTATCCAGCTTTCAGTCTCATCCCAGTTATCCATCTCCCGTAGCCGCTGCTCCGGTGAACCTGCTGGTTTCCAGAGACTTTCCGGATTGATCCCTCTTTCTCCAGCATAGGCAAGGCAAAGGGATACTATACTCATTAATAGAGTAAAGGAATAGCTGCCTCCCCCTCTCTGGCGTCGTAGAATCTCAATTAATTTGCTTATGTCCTTCGCCGCTGCATCGCCATCCCCCATCTTTAACGCCATCAGCATGGCATCCTGAATTCCAAGATGAGTGATTTCTTTGGATGGAAAGGAGAACTCCTCTATCCCTTCAGAGGAATTCTCCTCGTCCATTTGGAGTGGAAAGAGCTTATTGGAAGCCGTTCCTTCTGCAATTATTTCCGGCTTCCCAGCTTTGCGTGCACCTATTTTATGTGACTGAAGGCGCTGCTTCACCTTGATCATCATCTCGTTAAACTCTTGCTGGTTAAACGGTTTCAATAAATAATCTTGTACACCTAAGCGAATCGCTTTTTGTGCATAATCAAATTCATTGTGCCCTGTTACAAAAACAATAAGCATATCAGGAGCATTGGCCTGTAACCGGGTAACCAGCTCCATACCGTCCATATAGGGCATACTAATGTCCACTAAAGCCAAATCTGGTTTCGTCCGTTCCGCTTCTTCCAGCGCTTCTCTGCCATTTGACGCTTCACCACAGACACTGAAATCATATTTACTCCAATCCAGCTTGGTCCGCATATAATAACGAAACAGCGGCTCGTCATCTACAACCATCACTTTATACATCTACGCTGCCCCCCTGCGCTTCCGTACCGGGAATCGTCATTTTCATAACAGTACCTTTTCCCAGTTTACTTTCTACCGATAGGCCATATGGTTCTCCAAAATACAGCTTAATCCGTTCATGAACGCTGTAAATGCCAATGGATGCCGGTTTTCCTTCTCGTGAGCGGTATTCTACAATCCGCGACACCTGCTCCCCGGACATGCCAACACCGTTATCCTCCACGGTAATGATAACTTCTCTTCCGTGTGTATAAGCCTCTATTGAGATTAGCCCCTGACTGCCCTTTGTTTTTAATCCATGGTAGATTGCATTCTCGATGAGCGGCTGCAGGGACAATTTGGGTACCTTGACTCCTTCGAGAAATTTCGGGATATTAATCTCGTAACGTAATACGTCGGGGTTGCGAACCTGCATAATAGCCAAATAATCAGCTGCATTTGATACTTCCTCGGACAGTGGAATAACCTCGTTCCCTTTGCTAAGAACAACCCGATAGAAATCTGCCAGTGCCTTGGTCGTATCCCGAGCTGCTTCATTAAGCTCCAAATCGTTGAGTACATAAATCGTATCCAGTGTGTTGTACAGAAAATGGGGTTTAATCTGGGCATGGATCAGAGCTAGTTCATATTCACGTTTCCGGACTTGTTCGTTTGTAATCGTCCGCATCAGCTCCTGAATACGACCAACCATGGAATTGAATACGGTGGAGATTAGCCCAGTCTCATCCTCTGTAGTCACTGGTGAGGTGACATTCAGATCGCCTTCCCTTACTTTACGCATCGCCTTCGTCACTTGAAGAAGCGGATTTACGATAATCTGTGACAGCTTTCCTGCAAGCAGCAGAGACAGTAACAGGCATCCTATTCCCACGAATATAGTTAACGTTATATTACGGTGAATATCCGCAGTTAACTTCTGCAGCGAAATCGTATTCACAAGCTTCCAATTCAGCTTATCATAATACGTCACAGTGACCAGCTCTCGCCCGCTCCCCTTGCCGATAATTTCCGAGACAGAGCTTCCCGTCTTCCTAAGACTGCCGTTCAGTCTGTCCTCAGGCTTCAGTAGAAGCTTTGATTTATCAGGGGTAGACACGGTCCTTTGCGTTCCGTCTACTATAAAATATTTCTTGTCCGAAGAGGTTTCTCTAGCGGTTTCCAGAAAAGCAGAGAGAGCATCTTCTTTTACGTTCACAAATAATGTACCTATTAGGTTGCCCGTTTTAAGATTGTACACGACTTTACTCAGTGTGAGCACCGGAACTGCCGGATCACTAACCAGATAATCTCTCTGTTCCATGGGAAGCCAACGGTTGACACCGTAGCTGCCTTTTTCTTTAGCCTTCTCCAGCATATCGCTGGTAAATACCTTCTGCTCGTTAGGATTACCGTAGGCGTAAGAGGAATAAATCTGGCCTTCCGTATCCACAAATACAGCAGAATCGACATCCGGAAAAATAATCAGATCGATAGAAAGCTGGCTCTGCATTAAATTGCGAAACCGCGTCTGCTCCACTGTCGAGGATAACAACGGACGTTCAGCATACATCCGATGGATGTCGGTAGTTATAATGTTGGCACTGCTCTCCGTATTTTTTACAATCGTATCTATTTGCTGCATGATGAGCTTGGATTCATCTTTAAAATTGTACTTAGCCTTTTCGATCATCGAACGGCTGAACATCTGCCCTGAGAGCAAGCCTAAAGCAAGCAATGGAAAAATGATCAACGGTATAAAAATAAGGATTATTTTATTACGAATCTGCAATCTTCCAAACCACTTCACTAAGGAATCCCCCCGCATAACAGCCGCCTCCTGTGTGTTCTAGCGGTAATTCATTATGTGCTTCATATCCGTAAATCTCAAGGAGAAAGTATAAATACATATACAACTAGGGCGAGTGTGAGCAGGATAAAAACATTCTCTACAGCTCCACCTTTTTTCGTGCCTGTACTCATTAGCTTTAGACGCAGCTTAAATGGAATGGGCGGCAGGGGCGTAATTCCCCTTTGGGTGAGAGAGTCGGCCAATAGATGAAGCGCATAAGACATGCCGCCTGCTATCCATAGACTACCACCATCCTGTATACCCGATGAAGCAAAATACAATAAAGTGCTCCAGCCTGCAACAGCATATAAGGTATGAGTCAATCCACGATGCGGGACAAGTGATGTAACTACGAGTATACAAGCTACTATGTAGTTCCAAGGATCATACGCCCCTCCGTATGCAAATACCGCAGTAGCGATTAGTACCATCACCAGATGCCGCAGCTTTCTTCCCGGCAGGAAAGTTACACTCCCCACAAGTAGGGCCAGTACAATATTCCAAGGGCTTTCAACGATTCCTGCAAAATAAAGATAAATCGCTGCTCCTATCAAAGCAACCTGTAGTATCCTGAGCAGAAAGTCAGGAATCGCCTTGCGTACCAGTAACGAATTCGGTTCATCAATGTCTGGCAGGAGCGAGCTTAATGCGGCGACGGCAATAACCGGGATTGTAATCTCATGGGCCATCAAACTCATAACAGATAGGGTAACCCCGGTGCTGATAATTAAATGGGATCTGCCCATCATAGTGAAACCGCTCCTTTCTAAGATGCAAAAACAAGAACAAATGTGCGGTTATCGAAGTATATCAAGACCCGGTTTTTTTGTCTACATAAAACGCTGAAATCGCTTAGTATATAAGCCTTTGCGCGATTTCTATCTTGTCCTCCCCATGAATATACGATACAATTTGGACAACTTGACCTTGTCGTCTACATAGAGACGGCAGCTGCTGAAGAAAGGATGACCTAAGTAGTGAAGCGTTCCCGTATAGCCGATTTTAGCCTGCTATTGGTGGCGATGATGTGGGGATGTACCTTTCTGATTGTACAAAATGCTGTCAAGGTGCTGCCACCACTCGCGTTTAATAGCATCCGCTTTATGGGCGCTGCCCTGTTGCTGGCTCTAATCACAGTTATTTTTTACCGCAAGGATTGGAAACAGCTAAGTTTCCGCATGGTACGCGATTCTCTGCTGCTTGGCCTTTTTTTGTTTTTGGGCTATGGCTTTCAGACTATGGGACTTCTATATACAACAACCTCTAATACCGGCTTTATTACCGGGCTATCAGTTGTCCTAGTTCCCTTTCTGTCTCTAGCCCTATTGAAGCATGCGATTTCACGATACACTTGGTTCAGTGCAGCACTCGCCGCAATCGGGCTTTATCTGTTGACGTTCACGGGCTCTGCATTATCCTTGAATAAAGGCGATGCCTTGATTCTTCTATGTGCCATAGCTTTTGCGTTACAGGTAGCCTATACTGGCGTTTATGCACCTCATTATCCGGCGTTGCCGCTAGCTACTCTGCAGCTTGCTTTCGTTGGGCTGTTCAGTATTGCTGCCTCGCTTATTTTTGAAGGGGCAACACCGCTCGCCCACAGCGGGGAGCTGATTAAGGACCCAGATGTGCTTTGGGCTCTGCTGATCTCCATTGGGCCAACCAGCGCTTTTGCCTTCTGGATTCAAACCGCCTGTCAGAAATATACTACCCCATCGCGGGTAGCCATTATTTATGCCACAGAACCGGTATTTGCCGTTCTGACGGGTTTAGCCTTTGGCGGGGAAACACTCGGGTTGTCCGCTCTGCTCGGTTGTGGTTGTATTCTGGGGGCTATGCTTATGGCAGAGCTGAGCCCGGAACCGGGTCAGAATCAACATAAGAAGAGTTATTTTTCCAAATTACATTTATTTAGAAAGAGATAAGGAGAGAGACAAATGTACAAATTGATCGCGATTGATATTGATGACACTCTGATTAATGATGACAAGGAAGTAACACCCGCTACCCAAACTGCGCTTGAAGAGGCAGTTGCCGCAGGTGTTGTTGTAACCCTTGCTACAGGCCGTGCTTACGCTTCCGCTCAAGCCATTGCCCGTCAAACTGGACTAAACGTACCTATCATTACTTACCAGGGTGCACTCGTTAAGAACTTGCTCGATGAAAAAGTACTGTATGAGCGTTACGTCCCGCAAGATGCAGTCCGCAAGCTGTTCACTTACTGCGTGGAGCATAATCTGCATCTGCAAACTTACATTGACGACAAGCTATATGCCCGTGAAGACAACCAAAAGATCAAAGACTATACGGACTTGAATAAAACGCAATATTTTATTGAGCCTGACTGGGAAAAGCTTGTCCCGCAAAAAACACCAAAAATGCTAATTATCGATGATCCTGATTTCTTGGATGAACTGGCTCCAATCCTGCATGAATTGCTTGGTGATTCCGTGCATATTACCAAATCCAAACCACACTTTCTGGAAATCATGCATCATGAAGGAACCAAGGGCATTGCACTTGAATTCCTAGCCAAACATTACGGCTGTGATCTTTCCGAGACCATCGCTGTAGGCGATTCTTGGAACGACCATGAGATGCTTGAAGCTGCCGGACTTGGCGTCGCTATGGAGAATGCTATTCCTGCTCTGAAAGAAATTGCTGATTTCGTGACCTTAAGCAACAATGACGATGGCGTGAAATATGCGATTGATAAATTCATTCTTAATAAAGTAAACTAAATTTCCTTAAGCAAAAGGGTGCAGCAACGCCATATTTCATGACGTTGCTACACCCTTTTTTATTCCAAAACTCAAACTCCTGTAGAAGCTAATTCCACTTTCTCGGGTCCCATTCCACTCTCTTCTTCCTGCTCTAGCTGAGAATAGTACAGATCATTATATCTTCCTCCGGCAGCAAGCAGTACATCATGCATTCCACTCTCCACAATTTCACCATTCTCCATCACGAGAATGATATCAGCGTTCTGAATCGTAGATAAACGGTGCGCGATAACGAGTGTAGTTTTGTCTCCCATTAGTTTACGAATGGCCTGCTGCACCAGTTTTTCTGATTCATTGTCAAGTGCAGCAGTAGCTTCATCCAACAGCAGAATAGGAGCGTTTCTCAGAATTGCTCTTGCAATGGAAAGCCGCTGACGTTGTCCCCCGGACAGTCGTGAACCTTCCTCACCAATATCAGTATCCAGTCCCTCAGGCAATTCCATTACAAAATCATAGGCATTCGCTTTTCGCAAAGCTTCCAGAATTTCTTGCTCATCCGCCTCTGGATTTCCATTCCGGATATTATCACGAATGCTTCCCGTATAAAGACCTGCCTCTTGCGGCACATAGGAAAAATAACTTCTAAGCTTAGCCAGACTCATCTCGTTGATCCGCTGCCCATTGATTGTTACTTCGCCTTCATCGGGTTCATACAATCCCAGCAATAGTTTAAAAAGCGTAGATTTACCTCCACCACTCGGTCCCACAACCGCCATCTGTGTTCCCTTTTGAAGCTCTAAGCTAATCTTGTTTATACTTTGTCTCTCTGCTCCCGGATACGAGAAAGAGATCGACGACATAACCATACTCTCAAATTCTGTTTGCTTAGTCTCCACTTCTGGAAGGGTCTCAACCTCCACCGGGCTATCCAACACCTCAAAGATCCGTCCCGCCGCCCCAAGTGATTGCTGCATCGAATTGATCAGTCCCGGCAATGACGAGAACGGCATTACTAAATAATTCATGAGCTGGATGAAAGCAATCATCGCACCAACCTCAAGTGATCCTTTTGCCACAAAATAACCAGCCACGACCAGCGCCAGAAGAAACGTAAAGTTTCCCAAAAAAGAGGAGAACGAGCCAGTAGCTCCCTCAATTCTTCCCCGTTTTAATTCTTCGGAAGTGATATTCTCACTATGTTCCTGATACTGCTTCATTAGTCTGCGTTCAATGCTAAAGGATTTAAACACCATACTACTGCCTAGAACGTCATGTAAAAAGGAAGTAATCTTGCTCATATTAGTCTGAATCTTCACACTGTTCTCACGCATCGCTGAACCGAAGATTTTTCCCGTAAGGAACATCAAAGGCCCCATTGCAAAACAGATCAACGCCAGCAGCCAGTTAATATAGAGCAAATAACCAAAAGCCGCGAGGGCTAGTAAAGGGTTACGGATTAGATCAATCATTACCTCGCCTGCAGCATTACCAACAGATTGATTATCATTAGTAAAGCGGGACAATAAATCCCCGGAATGATTACGGTCAAAATAAGACTGAGGAAGAGCTAAGGCATGCCGCATCATATCCAACCGCAGCTCATTTCTGATCTTGGCAGAGATTTTATTTTTGAAATATCGATCGATGAAACCGTTAATTGCACTCACTAATAAGTAGATTAATCCAAAAATAACCAGCCCTTTAAAAGCTTTCACATCGAGTCTAACCGCAGCATCCGTAATTACTGAGAGCAGCCAAGCAATCGTTAAATCCAGAACAATCCCAAATAAAGTCGTAAATAATAAAATCGTATATAAGAGCTTGTGCCTTAACATGTATGTACTTAATCTTGAGAAAACGCCTTTCTGCTTCAAAGAACCAGCCCTCTCACTTAAAATTCTATACCTCTAACCTTAGCGAACACCTTATTATCATGCCGTTCCCCGTCATACCCAAGACTCGCACTGCGCAGGATCCCTTCCAGTGTAAAACCCGCACGTTCGGCTACCGCGGCACTTTTGGTGTTTCGTTCACTACAAAAGATTTCGAGACGATTCACCCCTAGTTCCCGTATGGCAAAATTGGTGATTCCATTTACGGCTTCTGTCATATATCCTTTGCCTGCACAGGCGCTCCGGATCCAATAACCAATCTCAAAATTGCGGAGTTCCCAGTTTAGATGATGCAGGCTAATGCAGCCGATAAAACCCTCCGTATCCCTTCTAAAAATACGCATATGTAGCTTATACCTTTTTAGAAACTCCAGTCTGCCTTCTCTAGTAACTTTCTCTGATTCTTCTAATGTGGGTATTACTTGAGCAAAAGCCATCCAAGGTCTCAATTCATCTATACTTTCACGGATAGCCTCATTCATGCTAACTCCATCTCCCCATAAAGGGGCACGAATGAGCAGCCTCTCTGTTTCAAAACTCTCGGGAAAATCAAGCAGGATTGGATCCTTGGAGTCAGCCACTTCGTACTCCTCCTCTGGCGATGATTATTATTCTAAATATGTAAAAATAATACGATATGCTTTTTGATTATATAGTATATATCGGGATCTGAATACTGAATGCAATAGAAATCACAAAAGGAACATCAACAGGCTGAAGTTGCCCGAATGATGTCCCTTTTTGATTTAGTGAATATTTCAACTAAAGCAGAGCACTCCGTTTATTGGCTTGAAGAGTTAATTAAACGGATTCAACAAGGCGGAATATAACAGGTTTAAATGGGATCACGAAAACTCCCTTCCAGCAAATGAGGGGAGTTTTCTTTTTATCTAAATTTCATCTAATTTCCGAAGATCCTAAGGGTATTCTCATCCCCGTTTCGGCCAGCGTAACATTTTCCGGTAAAATATATGATTTTCTCATATCCACATCATGCGACATATGGGTATAGATTGCCTTTTGAGGCTTCACAGTTTGCAGCAGCTCCGCTGCTTCCGTCATATCGTATACAGAACGAGTCGATAACTCCGCTGCTTCGTAATAGAAGCTTGTACCTAATACCAGCAAGTCAGCTCCATGCATCAGGCGTGTCTCTTCAGCTCCAAGAGAAATGGAATCTGGACAATACACCCATACATAGCCCTCCTTCTCCAGACGAAAAGCATACGAGTATCCATTCTTGCCATGGTTCACTTTCCAGATATCTATTGTCCAGCCGTCTAGCTCTATGCCTTCATCACAAGGAATCATCTCGATCTGATTGCGCAGCCATGGATATTGCCGCTCAATAATCGGAATCACTTCTGCTGGGGCATAGAGCTGGCCTTTATATCCCATCCAGCGGCAGGCATCCGCCCATTCCGGCAGCCCACCAATATGGTCAAAATGAGCGTGCGTCACCAGCAGTCTGCGCATATTTCGTACTCCCTGCGCTTCCATCTGACGCCGCCAGTCAGGCCCACAATCGATCACTAAAAAGTCACTGCCATTATCTATAAGTACAGAAGAGCGCAGGCGAATATTTTCCCCCTGTTCCCTTGCCTCTGTACAGGTCTCACAGCTGCAATATACCCGAGGAACCCCCATGGCATCCCCTGTACCCAAAAACACCAACGTATCCATCTGTTATCTCTCCTTCAGGTTCTCTTCAACGAAGTAATAAATCTAAATTACCCTCTCTCTATCTTAAAGAGACCCACCAAAAAAAGCCATCCCCACCACAGAAGAACTGCTGGGATGACTCTTTTGTTATACCTCTACCTTATATTCCGGCAAGTACCTGATACCAAATTCCACGCTTGGAATAAAGTGAGCTTCGCACCTCATCCCAGCCTCCTAAATAGTTAATATCAAAGAGGCCCGCCGGATCAGGGTAATCGCTTTTGTGCTCAGCATAGACTTGTTTATCCACGGGACGAAAGCCATAGTTTGCAAAGATCTCTTGTGCCTGTGGGGTTATCAAAAAATCAACCAGTGCTTCTGATGCTACACGAGTCCCATGCTCATCCGCATATTTCTCTACGACAGCCGCCGGATTCTCAATCAGAATTGTATTTTTAGGAATAATAACTTCGTATTTGACTCCCTGGGCAATCCGCGCCAGCAGTTCGTTCTCATAGGTGACAATTACATCCCCCACTCCATACTCGAAGGCTGCCATAGAAGCGCGGCCACTTTTATCCAGAGACTCTACATTGGCATGGATACTTTCCAAAAAAGCTTTGGCTGCTGCTGGATCCTTTGCGCCCTCCTGCTCCTCTGACAGCTTCAGACCAGCCCCATAGATCGCGTTGATATCCCATTGCGCACCACCAGAGGTCTTGGGGTTGGGATATAACACTTTAATTCCCGGCTTGGCTAAGTCCGCAAAATCGCGAATGCCTTTGGGATTTCCCTCGCGGGTACCAAGAGCAACTACTGAACGTGTCACCATACCTTGTTCACCCTGCTCTTTCCATGTTGACGCTACGAGTCCAGCCTTAACTAGCTTCTCGACATCACCTTCCATGGCTAGCAGCGTCACATCCGCTTCAAATCCACCTACAATCGCTCGTGCCTGTGTCCCTGAAGCCTCATAAGACTCCTGAAAACTAATATCCTGACCCGTATCCGCTTTCCACTTGGCAGCAAATAACGGCAAAATATCCTGCATTGCATCCTTAGCCACACTGTATGCGCCAATTACCAGCGTAACATCCCCTTGCTTCGAAGGCTCTGCCATCGTCGTAACTGCCTTCACATTCCCGCAACCGACTGCTGTCAGCGTGAGTATGGCCAGCATTAGGGCAGCAAAACATCCGTGCAGTTGTCTGCTCCTTTTGACATTCATTGCGGCCCACATCCTTCGAGGTAATGATTTTTAATATTTCCTTGAAAGTAGCTCTATGGCTGAAACTTAAAATTCAAGTAACCAACGTTTGGTCTTTGCCGTAATTACGTGGAATGTTTGGACTTTCGGCCGCTGTTGTTCCCAGATTTATTGATTTTATAATCTCAGCGGATTAAATCCGGAAACAAAGGCGGTCACTCCGCTCCTACAGTTCCAAACTTCCACTTCATTACTTCTTACCTTCACATCAGTTCCTCTAATCCTAGCTCATCACATTCGCTACTATCAAAAAAAATTGAAAATCATTTTATTTATTTTTAAATAAAAATCGGCATTGGATCTTCTTTCAGGTTGTTCTCCTGGATCCAGCTGCGCTCATCATTAAATAAATAAGCCCGATGTACCAGTACTGAAATTTCCTGACCCGGCTGCAAGGTTTCTTTCTCCAACGAACGGTAGGTGACCAGCTTGTGGCCATTTACTTCAACCTCAACGAGCCATTCGCTTCCGCGGAAATGCAGATGTTTCACAACACCTTTTTCCGTGGCAGAAGCCATCTTGAACTCATGCAGGTTACCCACTTCAATATATTCAGGACGAATCAGTGCTTTGGTAGGCTTGCCGTCCCCCGCACCTGTAAAGCCTTTAACCTCAGAAGCGTTCTCAATCAGCGTAGATTCACCGATAAATGTTGCCACGAACGGTGTTTTAGGCTCCTTGTAAATATCCCACGGGGTACCCTTTTGTTCCAAGCGTCCTTGATTAATAATCATGATTTCATCCGCTACTTCAATCGCTTCATCTTGGTCATGGGTTACGAAAATAGAGGTGATACCTACACGTTCAATCAGTTCACGCAGCCAAGCGCGCAGCTCCTGGCGGATCTTCGCATCAATAGCGGCAAAAGGTTCATCTAAAAGCAGCAGCTGTGGTTCAGGCGCAAGCGCACGTGCAAAAGCCACACGCTGACGTTGTCCCCCTGATAGCTGATGCGGATAACGTTTCTCGAACCCTTTTAACCCTGTAAGCTCCACAAGTTCCATAACACGATCGCGGATGGCTGTTTTGTTAGCCTTTTTAACCTTTAGACCAAAAGCGATATTATCAAATACAGTCATATGTTTGAAGAGTGCATAGTTCTGGAAGACGAAGCCGATCCCACGTTCTTGAGGAGGAAGATTGTTCACCGTTTGACCATGAAAAATAATCTCTCCGGTATCCGGTGACTCCAGTCCCGCCAGCATACGTAGAATTGAGGTTTTCCCGCCTCCACTTGGGCCGAGCAATCCAATCAGGTGACCTTTTGTAATGGTGAAATTGACGTCCTTGACCGCATGAAAATCTCCAAAATGCTTGTTTAACCCCCGCACTTCTACATGCATATTACTGCACTTCCTTTCTTCTCTTGGTCCATTCCATCAACAGCAGCAGACCTGCGGAAAATGCAGCCAGAACTAGCGCTATTCCTCCAGCAGCCGTTACATTAAAATTCTCAACATCCTGATAGACTAAAGTTGTCGCCGTCTGGGTTTTATTCATAATGTTCCCCGAGACCACGAGCACCGCACCAAACTCTCCAAGTGAACGTGCCACCGTAAGAATGACACCATACACAACCGCCCAACGAATCGAAGGCCAAGTTACCTTCCAAAAAATAGTCCAACTACGAGCGCCCAATGTCGAAGCCGCTTCCTCCTGCTGTGAACCAATCTCCTGAAGCACCGGCATCACCTCGCGCACCATTAAAGGAAAGGTAACAAATAAAGTGGCAATGATCATTCCGGGAATCGCATAAACGATCTTTAGTCCAATCCCCTCAAAAATCGCCCCCAAGGTACTATCGGGACCCAGCATCAGGACAATCATCAATCCTCCGATTACAGGGGATACCGCGTAAGGCAAATCTACAATACTGTTCAATAATCCTTTTAGACGCTTGCCGATCCAGTTCGCCCGAACAAGATACAGTGCCATCATAATACCGAACAATGTATTTAATAACGTAACTACTATCACAACAAGCCCAGTCATCATAAGCGCATGCAGCGCTTCGGGCCTAGTCAGTGCATTCCAGAATCCACCAAATCCTTCACTAAAAGCACCCATAGCCATTTTTCCTAATGGAGCAGCAATCAGCAAAAAAAACACTAAATAAGTAAGAGCAATCCATAGTTTTCTCATGAGCGTCTCCCCCGCATCTGCAGCATATTAATCAGCCAAAGAATGAGAAAGGATAAGGTCAAGAGAATAACAGAAACCGCAGCGGCGGAGACCGGATTATCACTTTCAACTTCACCAAAAATAAAAACAGAAGATACAAGCGTACGGCCCGGAATATTACCTGCGACGAGTACCACTGCACCAAATTCCGCAAGTGCCCTTGAAAATGCGAGCATCCCACCACTGATCATCCCAGGCGCCATAGATGGAAGAATAACTTGCCAGAATACCCTTGCTCCCTTGGCACCCATTGTATATGCTGCTTCCTCTTCGGATGGATCCAACTCCTCCAGCAAGGGCTGAACCGCTCGAATCACGAATGGAAACGTCACGAACACCATAGCAATTACGATAGCCGGTTGATGAAAAACAATTTCAAATCCAAGTGCCTCAACTGCTTTGCCGATAAGACTACCTGGTCCAAGCAGCAGTAGAATCATCAAACCTCCGACAGCTGTTGGAAGTGCAAAAGGTAAATCGACCAGACTGTTTAGCAGCGCTTTACCAGCAAATTGATAACGAATAAGGACCCAAGCAATCATAGTTCCTAAGAAGACATTAATTAAAGTAGCGATAATCGCCAGCTTTAAGGTTAACAGCACCGACTTCCAAGCAATTGGGTCGCTGACGCTTTCCACAAAATTGCCAAAACCAAGAGAAAAAGAGTTGTAATAGACCCCGAGTATGGGCAACACGATCAATACTACAAAATAGAGCAAAATTGTAGTTCGGAAACCCCAAGTCCAGCCTTTGTGTCTAAGCAGCGAATTCAATGATTTTTGCCCTCCCACCTCCGGATAACCGGTCGGTATACTAACCAAAATCCTCATTAATTATTCCTATTTATATACTTGGTTTTATATTATTACTACTTTACCAAATCCTTCTCACCGCCGTCAATTACTTTCAAGTGAATTTGGGTTAAAATATATGTATCAAAGGTACACTAAAAAATGGCACCTCACAGGAAGGGGAATGATTATGTTGCATACTCTGGAGATCACTACTACAAAGCGGGATGAATTGCGTGATATTACTCGGGAAGTAATTTCTTATGTAAAAAAAAGTGGAGTTCAAGACGGATTGATTGTAGTTTATTGTCCTCATACCACTGCTGGTATTGCTATTAATGAAAATGCGGATCCTGATGTGAAGCATGATGTTCTGATGCGTCTGGATGAGGTCTACCCTTGGGAGCATCCGAAGTATCGGCATGCGGAAGGCAATACTGCCTCTCATCTTAAATCTATTACTACCGGGCCTTCCCAGACCCTGATCATCCACGAAGGTGAATTAATTCTCGGTCGTTGGCAAGGTATTTATTTCTGTGAGTT
This sequence comes from Paenibacillus sp. FSL R5-0636, assembly GCF_037974255.1. Taxonomy (NCBI): domain Bacteria; kingdom Bacillati; phylum Bacillota; class Bacilli; order Caryophanales; family Paenibacillaceae; genus Paenibacillus; species Paenibacillus sp. FSL R5-0636. The sequence continues at coordinate 1,358,861 of NZ_CP150232.1, read as the reverse complement.
CGATGGACCTAGACGCCGGCAATGTTTCTTAAAAATAGTAGAGGGATAATAAACATACAAATGGCCGCTTCCGTTATCGCTACGGAGCGGCCATTTAGACTATAACTAGAGTCTAGTAATACTTTCATCAAGCAGAGAAGCAGTGTTATACCAATGCACAGCTTTAAAGTGAAGATCTATAAAAAAAACAGCATGTTAAAGGCTGCGACATAAAACCTTTATATGAGCTAACGCTGCCTCTTTCACATCGTCAAACGATACTTTATCCTGGATATAATAAGAAATAAATCCGTGTGCAGACAAGAACATTGTTAACGGCACATTCTGCCAGTCCTCAGACACATATCCCTCTTCCTTCATATGACGGCGTACAATACTTGAGAATAAATCAAAACATCGTCCCTGTTCTGCTCTACAATAAGCTAGCAATTCCTCATCGCGAATCATGAACATAATTTCATATTGATAGGGATGATCTATTCCAAATCTAATAAATTCCATAATCAGCTGTTCTACCCTTGTCATTCCTTCTTCAGGTGGTTTATTCATTACTTGGCTGAGTAAAGCAGCCACATGATTAAAATCCTCTACAACAATAGCGTAGAACAACTCCGCCTTTTCCTTGAAATGATAATAGAGAGAGCCGTGGCTATATCCCAAATGCTGACCAATACTTCGCATTGAAATTGCCCGATACCCTTTGGTTATAAATAGATGCCTAGCGGCCTCTAGAATCCTTTCCCTCGACAACTCCTGCTCCACTGCTCTCCTTGCCATATACTAATCCCCTTCGCTGTAGTAAATCCGCCGCCCTTCTGTTATCAGGGCTTGCCCTTGGGTTAGATCTGTTATCCATGCCATAAAAGTCTCACCCTCATCATTTCGCGGCAAACATAACAACGTTACTTTGTCGGTGAACAAAGTCTCGCCAGTCTGAATCCCTCTTCCTCGAAGTTCGTTCTCAACCTTGCCCAGCCAAGTGTACTCGATCTCTACGAATACCTCTCGTCTCAGTACACGGGTGATTACTTCTCCTGCTTCAAGCGCAAGCACTGCTCCATCCGTATAAGCTCTAATCAGCCCACCGGCACCCAGCATAATGCCTCCGAAATAACGGGTAACTACGATTGCGACATTTTTAACTCCCTGATTGCGGATTACTTCCAAAATCGGTTTGCCGGCTGTACCACTCGGCTCCCCGTCGTCCGATTGCCTCTGGATTTCGTCTCTCTCCCCAATCACATAAGCAGAACAGTTATGCGTTGCGTTCCAATGTTTCTTCTTGATGTCCTCGATAAACAACAAAGCTTCTTCTTCATTCTCCACTGGCATAACATGACCAATGAAGCGAGATTTGCGGATCACAACTTCCTTTGAGCCGGAAGAGCGGACCGTTCGATAGTGTTCTAACATAATTATTCCAGTCCTTATTTACATATGATGTCTTCATATAATGTCAGGAGCAGTCCCGGTATTGGATTACCTATGGACTGCTCCTGGTGACTTACATTAGTATGAATGTTCTGTGATAACTAGCTATTGTAAAACCTACTGCAATACTATTCAGTAAGTCTTGCTTCTAGCTCTGCTTTTTCTTTTTCGTAACCTGGTTTGCCAAGCAATGCGAACATGTTTTTCTTGTATGCTTCTACGCCTGGTTGGTCAAATGGGTTAACACCGAGCAAGTATCCGCTGATACCGCAGGCTTTTTCAAAGAAGTACACCAAATATCCAAAGGTGTATGGTGTTTGATCAGGAATAGTAACGATAAGGTTAGGTACTTGACCATCTGTATGTGCAAGCATTGTACCTTGGAAAGCTTTCTTATTCACAAAATCCATAGTCTTTCCTGTTAAGAAGTTCAAGCCGTCCAGATCATCCGGATCATTCTCAATCGTAACATGATGAGCTACTTGATCTACTTGGATAACCGTTTCAAAAATGTTGCGGTTACCTTCTTGGATAAATTGACCCATGGAGTGTAGATCTGTGGAGAAATCAACGGAAGAAGGATAAATTCCTTTGAAGTCCTTACCTTCACTTTCGCCAAACAATTGTTTCCACCACTCAGATACAAAGTGTAAGGAAGGCTCATAGTTGACGAGGATTTCAGTTGTTTTACCTTTACGGTATAGAGCGTTACGAACTGCAGCATATTGATAAGCTTGGTTAGTAGCTACATCTGGATTGTTGAACTCATCCGCAGCGGCAGCAGCACCTTGCATCATTTCTTCAATGTTAATGCCAGCTACAGCAATCGGCAGCAAGCCTACAGGTGTCAATACGGAGTAACGTCCGCCTACATCGTCTGGAATGATGAAGGATTCATAACCTTCTTCAGTTGCCAATTTCTTAAGGGCACCTTTTTCCTTGTCTGTAGTAGCGTAAATGCGTTTACGAGCTTCTTCCTTGCCGTATTTCTTCTCCAGCGCAGCGCGGAAAATGCGGAAAGCAATTGCTGGCTCAGTAGTAGTTCCTGATTTGGAGATTACGTTCACGGAGAAGTCTTTGCCTTCTACTAGATCAAGCAGATGCGTGATGTATGTAGAGCTAATGTTATTACCAGCGAAATAAACTTCTGGAGTTTTGCGTTTATCTTTAGAAAGGTTATTGTAGAAAGAATGCGATAACGCCTCAATAGCTGCGCGTGCTCCCAGATAAGAACCTCCGATACCAATTACAATCAGTACCTCGGAATCGCTTTGGATCTTCTTAGCAGCTTGTTGAATGCGAGCAAATTCTTCCTTATCATATGCTGTCGGCAGATCGATCCATCCAAGGTAGTCAGAACCTACACCAGTTTTGTTATGCAACTGTTCGTGTGCTAGCTTAACTGGGGCGGCAAGGTTGTCGATTTCTTGTTGGTTAAAAAACGAAAGAGCTTTTGTGTAGTCAAAATTAATCTTCTTAGACATCGGTAATGGTAACCTCCTGTTTTATCTCTTTAAATTTAAAACCGTTTGTTACAACTTTATAATTAGGATACTTTAATTTGCCTTGACTGGCAAGGTCTTAGGGCACATAGAGGGCATTAGAACCAAGTTTTTCAAAGTTCCTTGGAAGCGTTTCCTGTATCAAAAGACATAGGTGTGCTGTGGTGCTGGACAAAGTGCCGTGATAGAATAAAGAAAACGGAAGGTGGCTATATAAATGAAACAAATCGGTTTTATCGGACTCGGAACAATGGGTGCGCCTATGGCCTCCAATTTACTACGTGGCGGCTTTCAGGTTACGGTATACAACCGTACGGCAGCCAAATGTAAACCTCTTGAAGCAGAAGGTGCCCAGACTGCTCTCACGCCCCGCGAAGCGGCTGAGGGTAAGGATGTTATTATTACCATGATCAGCAATGATGATTCGGTTCGTGAAGTGTTTTATGGTCAAGATGGTATTCTTGATGCTGTGAAGCCTGGTGGACTAATTATTGATTCCAGCACAATTTCACCAGGACTAGTTCGTGAAATTGCCGCTGCTGTAGAAGCTCGCGGTGGACATTTCCTAGACGCGCCAGTAACTGGAAGCAAACCAGCAGCGATTGAAGGAACCTTAGTGTTCATGGTCGGCGGTAGTGCTGAGGTCATAGAACAACATCGTGATATCTTTGATACTTTGGGTAAGAAGCTGCTACATATGGGTGAGAACGGCAGCGGCGCTGTGGCCAAGCTGGCTCACAATGCTATGGTCGGCATTCATAATGTTGCCCTAGCCGAAGGGTTCGCCATTGCCGTTAAATCAGGCGTACCAGCAGACAAGTTCTTGGAACTGGTACAACTTGGTTCAGCGGGCAGCAAACAAGCTGAGCTTAAAGGACGTAAAATCATAGAAGATGATTTCAGCAATCAATTCTCCCTCGCTCTAATGCTTAAGGATTTGAAGCTTGCCTCTGCCCACAGCGATTCAACAGGCGTTCCTTCTCCTATGCTGGGCTTGGCTAAAAGCATGTTCCAAGCTGGATTCACCCAAGGTTATGGTGAAGAAGATCTCTCTGCTGTAGTGAAATGTTACGAAGAGTGGATCGGCCAAAAGATGGGTGCAAATGTATCCGATAAATAAATTCAAGAACTCAATACCTACTTCATAAGAACATTTACGACCGCCCCGCACATGATATTGCGATACGGTCTTTTCTTTATGGAGAATTCCATTGTTAAATCAAATATACGAACGTTCGTTTGTATATTTATAATACCAAATTAACAGTTGTAGTGCAAGAAAATATTGGTTGCTGTAGAGTTACTCGGGACGTTGTGGCGGTGTTGGTGAGATAGTTACTAAGAAGGTCGCGAAGTACTGGTTAGTCGCTGGCTATCGGACTCCATAGTCGTTATTGGCATAAAAAATGCCAATTATGAGGCTGTTTCTATGGAATAGCTGCACTGGAGTCCGAAAGCTTGCTCTAAAGGCTATAAATTTGCTAATAGCGTCATCTGGGTCCTTAGCGGTAGGATTGGTGTCGACCCGGTGCTACATTGGTGTTGATCTAGTGTTAACGTCATCTGGGTCCGTACGCGGTGGGGATGGTTATGACTCAGTGCTAATTTAGTGATTATCCGACCCAGCCCTAATGTCATCTACTTCCTTAAGCTGCAAAAGGAGCATAATGAATACATAATTGAACATCAAGCAATCACCAGCCACAACAAAAAGCAGCGATCCTCCAATAACGGGAGAACCGCTGCTTTGCTGACTTCTACGATTTTTAAAGTGTATCCGGGTCGTCTCACTCAATGAAAAAAGCTACTTATAGGACAACCCTTAGAAAAGTCTGTTTTCTATAGAACCGGGTAAGAACAGCAATAATCAGTTACTTCAAATACTTCCAACGCAAATTTAGAGTTGCCAGGAACATTGAACGTTGACGCTCCCTTAATCTCCTGCCATACCTCAGTGCCGGGAAGCAGCACTTTAAGATCGCCGGACAGAATCTCCATAATTTCAGGACCATCTGTACCAAATTCATACACACCCGGCAACATGATGCCCAGTGTCACCTTAGATCCATCTTGCAAAATTACCGTACGGCTGGTTACTTGTCCGCCATAATATACATTGGCTGCTTTTTCGATCGTTGCGTTGTTAAACTGACTCATTACTTGTTCTCCCCCTAATGATTATTCAGTTAATTACAGAAGTGCTTTCACACGGCTAACTACGTTCTCTACAGTAAAGCCGTATTCTTTCATAACTCTATCGCCAGGGGCGGAAGCTCCGAAAGTAGTGATGCCTAGGATATCGCCTTGGTCACCAGTGTAACGTTCCCAGCCGAAGGTTTGTGCCATTTCGATAGCAAGACGAGCTTTGACTCCTGGAAGAATTACGGAATCGCGATATTCTTTGTCTTGTTTTTCGAACAGATCCCAGCTTGGCAAGCTGATTACACGAACATCGATGCCTTCTTCTGCCAAAGCAGCTTGCGCTTTAACTGCCAACTGTACTTCAGAACCAGTTGCGATAAGTTGTGCTTGTGGAGTGCCATTTTTGGAATCAGAGACAACATAACCACCACGTTTGATGTTTTCACGAACGCCATCTACGGTTCCAGCAAGAATTGGCAAGTTTTGACGGGTCAGAACCAAAGCAACCGGATTCTCTTTGTTTTCCATAGCATAAGCCCATGCTGCAGAAGTTTCGTTAGCATCAGCCGGACGAATAACAGTTAGACCTGGGATGATACGCAGGGAAGCCAATTGTTCGATTGGTTCATGCGTAGGACCATCTTCACCAACTGCAATACTGTCATGTGTCAGTACATAGGTTACTGGCAATTTCATGATCGAAGCCAAACGAATTGCTGGACGCAGGTAGTCAGTGAATACGAAGAATGTTCCTCCGAATACTTTAAGACCAGTGTGCAGAGCAATACCGTTCATTGCAGCAGCCATACCAAACTCACGTACGCCGAAATAAATGTTGCGGCCATCATAAGATTCTGGTGTGAAAGATGTCAAACCATTCAAATGCGTCATAGTGGAGCTTTCCAAGTCAGCGGAACCACCCACTAGCTGAGGAACGCCAGCAGTCAGACCGTTAAGCGCACTACCGGAAGCGACACGAGTCGATACTGCTTTATCTTCAGTAGTGTAAGTTGGAAGGTTAGCATCCCAGCCTTCTGGAAGATCGCCATTGATTACTGTTTCGAATTGTGCAGCAAGCTCTGGATATGCTTTTTTGTAAGCTGCAAATTTATCGTCCCAAGCTTTGTTAGCTGCGATTCCGTTTTTCTTCACTTCTGCAAAATGTGCACGAACTTCGTCAGGCACATAGAAATCTTCTTCGTATACCCATTTGTAGAAATCTTTGGTCAGCTTAGCTTCTTCTGCTCCAAGTGGAGAACCGTGAGTACCGCCATGGCCGCCTTTACCTTGTTTGTTAGGGCTACCATAACCAATAACTGTTTTCACTTCGATCAAAGTCGGTTTGCTAGTCTCAGCTTGCGCCTCAGCAATAGCTTTTTCAATAGCCGGAAGGTCATTTCCGTCTTCTACACGCAGAACTTGCCAACCATAAGCATCAAAACGTTGAGCTACATTTTCGGAGAAAGAAAGATTCAATTTACCATCAAGGGAAATATCATTTGAATCATACAATACAACCAATTTTCCGAGTTTCAAATGACCCGCAAGAGAAGCGGACTCAGAAGAGATCCCTTCCATAAGGTCACCATCACCACAAATAGCATAAGTATAGTGGTCAACTACGTTATGTCCTTCTTTGTTGTAGGTTGCGCCCAATTGAGCTTCGGCCATAGCCATACCAACGGCCATACCAATACCTTGTCCAAGCGGACCTGTAGTTGCATCAACACCAGCTGTGTGACCAACTTCCGGGTGACCAGGAGTCAAGCTACCCCATTGACGGAATTGTTTCAATTCTTCCATAGGAAGATCATAGCCACTAAGGTGCAGCAAGCTGTACAGAAGCATGGAACCATGTCCAGCGGACAATACAAAACGATCGCGGTTTACCCATGTTGGATGATCAGGGTTATGATTCATTGTTTTTGCAAACAGTTGGTAGCCCATTGGTGCAGAACCCATTGGCATACCTGGATGGCCGGAATTCGCTTTTTCGATAGCATCAATAGCCAACGTACGAATAGTTGTGATAGACAAGTTATCTACTGTTGAGTTTTCTTCCTTCTGGATCGCTTGTTCTTGTTCACTCATTTAATAGTTCCTCCTCTGAAATCTCAAGAATGTCATTTTGACTCTTATTGTATCACTAGTGTGGAAGCAATTCCAATTGTTTTTAAAAACTCTTTGTTTGACAGCTTATGTTTTGCAATATCTACGCATTTATATACGCAAAAGTAACTATGTCATGAGACGGGTTTTTACTTAGCCTATGGTCTAGTTTTCTATTGCGACTAAAGTTTGTTTTACAATGCTCGAATATAAAGTAAGATGGAGTTACTCAAGTAAAATTTTCATTCATTATCCAATATCTCCAAGTGGAAAGGAATTCTGAACATGACTTCGAAAAAGGATGTTTATATTGTGCTTACCGGTACAGGTACAGCCTTCAGTGGTTTCATTAAGTGGTTTACAAAAGCTGATCTGAACCATGCTTCGATCGCCTTTGATAGTGAACTACGTGAGGTGTACAGCTTCGGAAGAAAAAAAATGCACAATCCATTCGTCGCGGGTCTGATTCAAGAAAATTTCATTCACCCTTTTTATAGCAGCGCAAATTGCTCTATTTATCAGTTACGTGTTAGTGCCACGGAATACGATGCCATGTACAATCATGTCCAAGGGATGATGAAAAATCAGGAACGTTATAAATACCATCTTTTAGGCCTGATCGGCGTACTTCTAAATGTTAAAATAGATCGAGAGAACGCTTATTTCTGCTCTCATTTTGTTGCTTCCTTATTTGAAAATACCGCAGTTCAGCCTGTGAATAAGCCTTCCTGCTTTGTTACCCCGGAGGATTTCGCTCTTTCACTCTGTTCCCATAAAATATTCAGCGGCAAGTTATCCTATTATGTGCGTAGAGCTCAAAGAGCCTCTGCGCGTTCGACGAATATACCTTTACATACACCTTCCGTTGCGACAAGAATGATGAGAATGAATGAAGAACGGACTGAAGGAGTTATATAAGTTGTTGCTCGTAAAAAAAGGGCTATGCGGATCGTATTTCCGCGTAGCCCTTTTTAGATGAAAAAAGGATAAAGTCGTAGATATATCATTACTTCACACGATGGTTCCGAAAATATTCGGACCAATCGCCAGCGATCACAACAGTAACTGTATCTATTTTGGTATTGTACTCATTCTTAGCTGTGAAGGTAAATTTCACTGGACCATCGGGAAGTTTCACAAATGCTGGATCATATAATTCGCCTGTCCACAAGGTTTTGTCACTGTTCGTGGGATTTAGTTGCGTAGAATAACCTCCCGTCATCGTTACCTCAACAGTATCAGGTAGACCGGTTGCTATCCCTTGCAATATAAATCGCTCACCTGCCCAAAACACATTGTAGCCTCTTGGACTCTCCTCATTACCGCTCTTGTTCAAATTGTAGCCTTTACGGTTGTTATTCCATTCCTCTGTGTGCTGGACCCCACCTTTAATACTCAGCAGATTAACCATGAAATATTTACGCGCTGAGATATTACTCCAGTTATAACCATCAAAAGCTTCCACTTCCACGGCATATTTTTCGTTCTCAACCAATATTCCCGCGGGCACTTGCCACTGTTTGGCACTTGAATTTTGTTCGCCAGATTGAACCTTAACCATCCCTGTCGCCAAGTTGATAATTTGTACCTTATACCGCTGTTGTTCATCTCCATCCTCATCTTGATAATCCCACTTGATGATTGGTGTAAGCGTACTTGCGATCATAGGCTTACTTGAGTCAGTACTTGTTGGGTACGTTATCGTTACGGTCGGTTTACGGTTGGCTACGGTGATAATCAGAGATAGCTCTCGATACAGTCCTAGAGAATCCGTAACGGTCTGTTTCAAGGTGAAGACGCCATTTGAGGTGAATTTCTTCGTAAATTCAGCTTGAGTACTAGCCAATCCGTACGTCCCGTTGGATGATTTCAAATCATACTTATAGCTGATCGTATCTCCTTTTGGAATGTCTGGATCCGTCGCTTTGCTCTTGATATTAAGAAGATCCGTCCGATAAATCGGCTCTTTGGCAGCATCTCTACCTGTATCCGTGATTAATGTGAATCCAGGCTGCGGCGGATTGTCGATGATAAACGTTTTTTCGTTAGATATTTCTGACCAGGATAACTTGGAATAAGCCCGCCCATATACAGTGAAGTATTCAAATCGATTGAATGTATGGTTAGGGAGTTGATATTGCCGCAGCTGACCTGTGGTGTCAAGGTTCTCAACTGTCTTAACTAAGAGTCCGTCTTTTGAAAAAAATTCTAAACGGTACTTCTCCTGCCGATCACTCTCTGGGTCTGTATAATTCCATTTAATTAATGGATCTCCTTGTATTTCGGCATCTATTACGGATGGATTGGTTACGGTTCCCGACGGGGTTATCAATGTCATCGAGGGCGCTAGATTCTTAGTAACATTCACCTTCAACGTAGCTATATTAGACTTATCACCGATCTGATCGATAACCCAGTGTTCCAATGTATAGATACCGGACTCAGGAAAATTAACATCAATATTAGGAGTTCGAAACCATTGCGTAATGCCATCACTATCTGTTACTTTCCAGAAGTATTGCAGACTAGCGAGATCTGAGGGATCTCCATCCTCATCAAAAGATGTATATTGTCGGGTATCATATTGGAATACTGCCGATGGACCATTAATAGCAGCTGTTGGAACATGATTTTTAACAGTAAATACACGTGTTGCATTGGAACTTAAAGCTCCAATACTTGAGGGATTAGGTACGTCTGTTGCTTTAAGGCGCATTTCCCATCCTTCTGATATAGCCTGTTGCGGTGAAATTCCGTTTCCAGCAATAAGATCTCGTATCGTCAAAGATTGGTTGCGGTTGCTGCCAGCATAATAATAAGGACTATTGTTGAGTTTGGCGTACCATAAATAAGCAAGCGAATCTCCATCTTCATCAGGATCTGGTGTTAGATTATCCATTGTAATTACAGTATCTCGATATACTTCAGCTGGCATGTTAAATGCTGCTGCGGGTGGGTGATTAATCACCTGGACATTTTGGCGATACCAATCTGACCATAAACCTCGGTTGTCATGCACTTGTAAACTAATTTGATAATTACCGATTCCAAAAGCTGCGATATTAGGTGGCGTTGTAGCTCCACCCCAATGCTCCCAAACTTTGTTCCAACCATCTTTGATAACCGTCCAGTAATACATATCTAATGGATCATTATCCGGATCAAACGATTTGTCTGTTATGGTAGTAGCTTTGCGATAGGAAACAATATTAGGATCAACAGTAAATAGCGCTACGGGAGGTAGATTACCTGCAGCCCCCACCGTCCTTACACACCAGTCGCTCCAGACCCCTAACCCATTTTCGCCATCGACATCACGTACTCTAAGGCGTATGTCATATTGTCCAGAACTCGGTAATTGAGCTGGCGGTTGACCGTCTGTCCATATTTCAGAATCAGTTTTTTTATACTGCCATTGCCAAGCTATAAGTCCCTTATTAACAGCCATGATGTGGTCCAAATCGTAGGAACTATCTGTTAGCTGAAGAGATCCCCACGCCAGTTTGGCAGCAAACAATGCAATGGGCTTCCGATGAACATGATAGGTCATTGAGGATAAATTATCTCGACTCCATAAACGATAGTCATCGAATCGGTCATCGTTTTTAGGATTATCTCGTGCTTGAAAGGTTGCTTTATAGAGTCCGCTATATGGAAAGGAGGTATACCTTTCTGAACGCCATAACCCACTATCCGAAATGATACCCATCGAATTATCGAAGAAATACGGGTTATGATCGTATCTATAGCGTTCTTGATATTTAAAATCTCCTTCATAGTCCTTGTATGTGGTTGATATGTCTATAGGAGTGTTAATCAATATAAAGGATTTATTCCTAAGCCTATAGGATACATTAACGACCAACGATTTCTCATCCTTATAATTATAAGGATCCACAACCTTGATAATGATATTGTGCCGTCCAGGAGGAATTCCGTCTGCCAAAACATCTATTGGGATGGAAAACCATTTATTATTTAATGCCTGTTGGATATTGACTTGTTTATAGAACACATTAGGGATTTCAGCACTAACGACTAGATCATTATTGTCCACATCTCGAACATATCCCTCGATGTTCATACCACTGAATCCTGGCTCATTCAGTAGCTGCTGCTCGCTTGGTGTAGTCACTGTGAGCGTAGGTGCTGAATTTATTATTAGAGGTATGTTATCCCAATCATAATATACGTTGTTATGCCAACCATTCATCCATTCGTTAGGTTGGTGTTGCGCATCACTTGCTCTTAGTGCGACTTTAAGAGCTTTTGGAATTCCATACTTCGTTGGATAAGCATAACTTTCATAAAAAGCGGTCGTATTTCTGTCAAGGTTAAACTGAAGACTATCCGAACTTTTCACAGGTGGCATTTCTTCAATTCTCCATGAGGCATCAGTAGCATAATCAGTATTACCACTTCCATCTGTCCTGTACATATAACTGTAAATATTAAGAAATCTAGTACGTTGCGTATCATAGTACCAATTAATATCCCCTGATGTTAAAACTACAGGCGCATCAGGTACATAATCGTAGCGCAGTATTCTTGTTGTTAGATTAAAAGTAATATTGGTTAGGGTCATAGCAGGCATATTCAAATTCAAAGATCCTATATTCCCCATAGCAGGCTCCCAAGGAGTTGTTTTATTAAATCCTTCAAGACGAATATCCATAAAATTGACGATATTTGGGTCACCTGCCGCCTCTACCTTAACACTCCCCGAATAAAATTCAGGGAATGAAAGAAGTAGTAATACAAGGGCCATAAACGTTGAAATTGTTTTTTTTAATTTCCGCATCTCTAATCCTCTCTACCATGACCAATCGACATCAGGTGCTTGATTTTTAACCGTAAAGATTCGTTCGATTACATTTTGTGTAGCTTCCGAATCTATGGATTGCCGATCAGCCTGCGTCACAAACTCAGCAATAGTCGGCTGACCAAACTCTTCAAATACAGTTAGTCTTACTTCGTATTTTCCGACTTCCTTTACCTTGAGATTCAAACGATCTAAATTCTCATTGCTAAAAATAGCCCATGGCTCACCTGTAAAACTACCGTTGTTATCTGAATCGTAGCGATATTCCCAAAGCCTACTAACCACAATATCTTGATCTGGAGAGTAAGACATATCATCTATTGATATGGTCGCTTGATTACCATCTGAAGGATTACGATACGCAGTTCCAGCCATCGTAAAGTACGCAAAAGGTTTCTGGTCTGGTGCTATATCAAAAGTTGTTTCGTTTCTCGCAGTTAGCCCTAATGTATTCTCCACAAAAATGGTTGCTTTATATTTCCCTGGCTTCTTGAATAGCACATCTTTGCTATATACTCCGTTCAGGGATCCGCTATATTTAATATCAGAATTCGTTCCACCTGATACGGCTGTGATGGTGATTTTAGTCTTAGCATCTACTAACGGATAGTGAGTCGGGCTACTAACGTAACTTTGTATGATAACCTTTCGATTTTGCTTTAATGTACCATCTACCCTGATAGATGCATCTGGTTTTGGCTCGATGACATTAATCTCAGTGCTAGTACTTCCAGTCATTTTGTCATCGTCCATTACAGTCAAAGCAAGTGTTTGTTCCCCCAAATGGTCTTTATCATACCAAAGCGTTCCCCTTGGCAAAGTGCTCAATTCTCCCTTAGCATTAGGCGTATCCCAAAAGTAATCCGTAATATAACCATCAGGGTCATACGACCCTGCTGCACTGGCTACAAACTCTTGTCCTGCTTTTACAGTTTTGGGTGCATTTATAAGAGCTACTGGAGGTTTTAACTCTCTCGGTAGTTCTGGCGGTGATGTAGGACCTGGAAACCCTCCTCCCGGAGGATCTGAGGTTGTATACACTCCTGCTTTGACTGTAAAAGATTCTTTTAACGAGTCGAACTTACTTCTTTTGGTCACGACTTCATTCTTAAATCTCACTACTATACTTAGTTCGTACTCTTGACTGTAGTTACTTTTACCTGCCACTTTCTCCTTTGGAATTTCAAATTTGAAAGTTTCGTTTGCTGTTAGAGTTTTGGTATACACCTTTTTTGTCTGGAGCGAGCCTTCATTACCTTTCTCTTTGGCATAAAAAATCCACTCTGAAATGTTCGAAGTATCTTTATAGGATAGCAATTCGCCCTTCAAAGCGATTTTAACTGGCACGTTCTTATTATCAAACTTAATTGGGTTTGGATTAGGTTGTTCTATAATTGCGGAGCCTGTGAGTGTAGCTTCATCTGGGAGACCGTATTCAAAGCGGACTGTTCCCCCGTAGCTGTAGGTGGTTACTTTGGCGTCTGCGGTGTAATAGTACTCCGTAAATGCCTTATATCTTCGTCCTTCTGCTTTTCCAGTTAAACCTGTGTTATCTTCAGGATCCCAAGGAACTCCCGCAGGAATCGTATAGTTCAAAATAATTCTTCCATTTTTAAATTTTGGGTCTTGAGCATATGAAGATTTTTCAGTTACTTTAGGTTTAATAGTAGACTCAATGATATTTTGAGAATCGATGACCTCAGTTTTCGATCCGTTGTACCATTTTAGGTATTCGTTATCTTGATAAGGTCCTGCAGTTACTAATGTTGTTGGTGGATTTTTTGAAGGATAGCCATCCGTTGCAGCTTTATCATCTGTCACCATATTATCTTTTTTTTCATCATACTGATTTATTTGCCATCTTCTTCCGTCAGAGTATAACCATATTGAATTATAAATTTCAGTCTTATAACGTTCTTGAAAAGAGGCTCTATAACCCTGTACTTCTTTAATATGTTTTTGATTAGAGACTCCTTTTAATGTAATCTTAATTTTCCCATTCTCAAGAGAGAGGTTGGTTTTTTCGTTAGATCCACTATATTTTAAAGTATTAGTCTTTACTGATGAACTAGATACTCCACTAGGAAGCTCCAAATAAAAATCTTTAGCGGCATTATTCGATCCTAGTAAACCTGTAGTAATAGGTATAGCAACCGAGGTTAATTTCGTGTCGGCTGCTTGTACTGAAATAGGTGCCATAAGCTGAATGAGCAATAAAAAACATAGACATGAGATGATTATTTTTTTCATTTTTACTTACTCAGGAGAATTGACTACAAATTTTTCATCAAATCCACCGTCATGAAACAAACGAACCACAAAATAATTAAAGTCTTTATCATATAAATAAGCTTGGTAAGTAGTTAGTTGTTCTCCTGGCTTAAGGGTATAATAATAAAACGCTTCTTTATTATTCAACTTTTTCACGTTAATCTTTGGCCAAATTTGATCTATTCTCCCACCATCTTGTAAACTTAAACTCCACTTTTCTTTTTGATCATTTAAAGATCTTTTCACTATTTTTTTGCTGTTATTCGTAATTGTAATTTTAGTCCAAATGAAATGTTTGGGTTTACTAACCAGTCCTCCAAATGTATCGTAATTGTAAAGTTTTATTAAACTTTGTGCTTCAATGGAATTAATATCATAAATCATAAACTTCTCAAGCGTATAGCTAAGTCCACCTGCCGTAACCGTAACCGGCAACTCCAAATCCTTTTTCAAACCATATTTACTTAAGTTATCCCTCATAATAGGTACTGGTGTAGCAGTAGGTTTTGCTGTAGCTGTTGGTGTAGCCGTGGCTACTGGTGTAACCGCTGCTGCGTTAGTAATCACGTTCTGCCCCAATACCATGCTAAATAACATTGTCGTAGTCAAAGCTGCCCTTACAATGGTCTTCTTCATCACTGAATCTCTCCCTTTTCTTTAATTGGATTTTTATTACTTATTGAACTTATACTCCTGAACTGCTGGTACCCTGATGGGCTGTTGTGTTTTGGATCTGGAGATCAGAACCGGGTGCTCCGTCTCAATGACGGCAATAACCGAAGGACCTGCGATGTATTTGGTTATGCCATATTCGCTATCCTCGTATAAAAGTGGAAAAGTCACCCCATCGGAATCGTCAATAATATCGAATTTCACAATCTTTACTTGTGTCTTAAAGCGACTGCCCCCTTGGGGGGAAAGGCCGCTATCAAGGCCTAGATTGTTCTGTAGGGTTTGCTGAAAAGTATCGTACGCTTCTGTAGGATCTATAATCAGACGACCACGAGTCAATTCGGTCTCATCTAATTCCTGTGCGGCATCGTGAACAGCGATATTATTTGCGTCTTTTAACATGCTGCGCAGCTGGTCCCACTCCTGATTCTGGATCTGAAAGAACCAGGAGTAGATAAAGATCAGTAGGACAAATGCCAGCTTAATAATGTAATCCATAAATTACGCTCATCCCTTAGTCAATCGAGATACTCACTCATAATTGATCCATGCCCATAATATCGAGTCGGCTGCGAAACCGTAGAAAAATTATAAGGAAACAGATTTATCCGCGGCGCGGTTACATACACATCAATTCGTTGCTTTCGCTCTTGAACGGTGTCTGTACTGCTCGTAATTTCTATCGAAGCTTCAGAAAATCCAATCGCCTTCAGATTTGAAATTACTTCATTCCGCATAGAAGCTGTAACCATCCCCTCTGTTGCTGCTTTTTGTGTGATATAGGACGTATTAGCTTTGACCTGTAAATCTAGCAGATAATCTATGTAGGTGAAGATAGGCTGCAGGATAATAAACAGGACTAGCCACATGAACAATGCCCGGAGGACAGTCTCCTTCATTAGATACGCCTCCTTCTAATACTGTTCCACTTGCTTAGTATGTGAGATGATGTCGTCCTGACTGCTGCCGATCATATGCGTAGCTACCGTGACAAACATCCCCGCAATTATAAATCCAATGGCCAAAAACATAGCGACGGAAATAGAGTCTTTTTTCATCTGATTTATACCGAAACGTGAGTCATGGACATAGTTACAGCAGTTTGGCTAGGAACCAGCGGTTGAGTTAGAGATACCCCCGGGATCGTCGGTCTATTATCATCGGCAGCATTAATCACGTCACGCACCAGAGGAATCAAAATGGCAATTACGATGGCCACACACAAAAAACCGATAGCGATAAACAAACCTGTAGAAATAGCGTCTTTTTTCATTGTTAATTTCTCCCTTTTTATTTTAGGTTTTAAAAATAAGGTTGAATATACAATTTTTCACTGGAACATGCCGACTCCATTAAAATTTCCTTTGATTAGCAAAATGTACTGCATCGCCATCGCAACGATCATCAAAAAAGTAGCAATCGATGGAATAACATTAATAATCGTCGATAGATCACCGATGAATGACCATTTTTTTAAATACTGATCGCTGGAGATTTTGGAGATAATCTTGCCTTGTTCACGCAAATAGTTTGCAGCTTCCGTGTCATCATCCATACCTTCTGTAGCCAGTAAAATGGACCGGATGTCATTAATAAAGTGATGGTTATCCGGAAATTTGGCACAAAACCATTCAATCGCCCCCTCCACACCCTCATCTACTGCCCGTTCTGACAGCTCATACAAGTCCTGACGTATATATTGAAAATATCCCGCTGTACTCCCACAAAAAGCACCAAACTGCACATATCCGCGCTTACGTAGGCGATTATTCTCATAGAGGCGAATGAAGGAGATCAACTCGCCATCTTTTTGAATATTCGTCTTTTGGTGAAGCCACGCCAACACCCAACCAAGCGGAAGATAACGCATCGGACTGCTGATTACGAGAATAAGTAGAGCAATTAGAGGGTCATAGAATGAAAAAGGAACAGATCGGATGAAATTGCTGACGACTTGGCTAAATAAATAGATGATTGCCGCTGAATAACGAAATAGCGTAACTTTTCGAGCTGAAATTGATAAACCACATTCATTCAATAATTGCTGAAATCTATCACTCTGCACGCGTTCACCCAGCGCATTCCACCGTATGCCCAGTCGGACAAGATATCGTTCCTGCTTACTGCTGCTGCTCACAAACACAAGTAATGCGATATACACGATCCCGATCACTGTAATTAGTAGTAATAATCTATCCATAGTTCATCACCTTAGTGGTAGTCCAGTTTGGGTCTGGCAAGAATAGTACTGATCACAAAAGAGATAAAAAGGCCGGAGACGATCACCATCAAAAAGGAAAGACCTGCCGTAGTTTCGAACTGCAGTTGAAAATAGACATCGGGCTTCAGCATATACATAAAGGTTCCAACCGTAGATACCAGCACCAGAAGATTCCCATATAAGCCAAGGCTGATCGCATCTCTACTTCCTGCTTTTACAGTCAAAATCGTCTCTCTCTGCTGCTCCATAGAACGATTCAACAGCATTAGCGAGCTTTTTAAATAACGGGTTCCCTCCTTCTCGGCATAGAGCAAATCTGATATAAACTCTAAAGCGAAGGTGGTGCCAATCGCGCTGGAGAATCTCCCTGCCTCCTCAACAAGCTCCTTCTCATTACTGTAATTAGAAAATGCGGCACCTAGCAGCTTCAGAGGGCTCTTTAGTACATTTTTATCCGTTAGAAAATCCGCTGTCCGATCAAGGATCGAATCTACCGACAAATGTGTGAATTTGGTGGAGATTTTGACTACATCGAGGAGATCGTAGCTTCCATGTACCTTCCGCTGTGCATAGATATATCTCATACGAAAATAAGGAATCGTCGCAGATATTACAGCTATAAAAAGCGGAAATCTCCACGCCCCCTGAATCGGCTGTCCCTCATTAAAAGTAATCCCCTCCAAAAAAGGATTGTTAAAACGCAACCTTCCAGGGAGCTCACTAAGTGTCAGTAGTCCTGATAAGAAAACCGCAATAAACAAAATGGCTGTACGCATAACAAAACGCATAACGCTAATGCCCGGTTCATACTTCCGGTGTACGAAATAGAGAAGCTTGTCCAGATGGCGGTAGAGCCACAGCCTTTTTTTAACCGAGCTGACTCTTTTGCCAAAAATACTCATCTTATGTTTAATTCGAAAATCCACTTTCTGGACTACCTGCCGTAAATGCCTTTCGATGAGCAGTTTGGTGAGTAACCACAGTCCCCACGCAATCCATAAATGAAGGACAAAACGAAAAATATACAATAGTAAATCCATAGCTGCACCTCCTCACTCATTAAGTACTATCTTAGATTTCAAGCTTTCTTTAAGCGGCTGATCCATCGGCTTTGTTGAAGCAAGTCGTCCCAGCTCTTTTTGGACAATCTGCGTAGCCTGCGCATTTTTCTTAGTCATTTTCAGCATCAGATTTTTCGTCAGCTTGTCATTGTAAGACCAACACATTTCCTGCGGCTCCCAGCGCATAAGATCATTAGCAAACACTGAATTTCTATCCTCTTCGTAAAAGATTTCTGATATTCGCGCCAGCCGCTTCTTCCCGTTCGGAACACTCTCCAAAATAAACACCAGCTCGCATGATTTCAGCGCAGAGATCAAATGCCCCTTAAGACTCCCGCCAATTCTTGTGGATACAGCAAATGCACCTTGATAAGGAATGTCCTCCGAATCCACAGTGTGGAAGGTTCCGGTAATCCCGTCGTATCCTTTTTCCCCACTCCACAAATAAAATTCCCACTCGTTATAACGCATCTCTGTCATATACAAAATATTCGGGTCATGCCGCAGCGACTCTACTCCCACCTCCATCAGTTCCTCATTCGCAGCTTGAATTGGAATAATCCGATGGCCTTTAATCTGATACGGTAAAATGGATTCCGGATGTTTCTCTATCATCACCACTCCCATGCAGGATGAAGAGCCAAGCAGCTGCTCACCAACAATCGTATTGGCAAAGGTTGTTTTTCCTGACCCTACAGCACCTGCAATAATGGTATTACGAAACGTGGACGATAACGCCCGAATGAACTCAACCGCCTCCGCAGGAATACATTCCGTACCCGCTTGATCCTCCAAATCCAGAAATTCTACAACTTGTCGCCGCAGTGATATCGTAGTAAAACCCTCCCAGACCCTAGGTGATACCCAAATCGCAAGCCGAATAAATCGACCTGGCCAGAGCGGATCATCCATTTTGAACTCCACCGAAGGATTATCCTTGTTCAGCTTTTTATTGGGATCACTTTTTAGTAAGGAACGCTTCAGCTGCTCCACCCGATCCAGTGAAGGCATCTCATACGGATAAGCTATAAATTCACCTTTATAGTTATAAAAAATTTGCTTCCCAATCATTTGTAATCCGGTTGACTCGCTGTATGCACGATCAGTAAACCAACGATACGCTGGCCCAAAGCCCTTCCACTCGTGATACAGCGCCTCTGCCGCCGTTCGGTACGCTTCTGGAACCTTTCCAGTAAAAGGTGTTTTTCGTAAGTACTTCTCAATCTCATTCATAAAAAAACTAACTGCCTGCGGATCGCCAATCAAAGCCTTTGCATTTAGCTCGAAGTAAGCGTCATCCTCACGTTCTAATCCTTCGTTCATCTCGGTCTTCATTTTTTGTAAAAAAGCATAAAAATCTTCCTTGCCCGGTTTGCTAGTGCGTAACACGCTTTGTTTTAGAGAAAAGAGTGGACGACTCGCGAGAGTTTCAATCATAGAAATATCCCTTTCTTTTTGGCCTCTGGCGCTAATCCCATCGACACCAATAGAGAATGTACCTTATCATCCACATGCTGCAGCTCTTTTTTGCCTAGAGGCAAGCTTTCCTGCAAGGGCTGGTAATACGGTAACTCCAGCAAGATTTCAGTGCCAAATCTAAGGGCCATATTTTTGGACGAAGATATTTCCTCCACATTACTGCGGTTAATGATCAGCTGGAAATCATGCGGACGCAGATCTATATGCCCCGTAAGCTCGAAAAGAGGTTCTAATCTGTATTCATGTTTAGGATGAGTGACAATCATGCGTAACGACGACTTTTGCATACCGACATACCACGCAGCACTCTCGGGAATTGAACCGAAATCAGCAATAACCACATCTGCATTTGCTCCAGCTCTAGCCAAGAAATATTCGATCTCCTCCTCCAGATAATCCTGAACACTTAAATAGTCGTAATTTCCCGGTAGATACAAATAGCCATCCTGTCTAATCAATTGCTGGAAATCTTCATCATGAATCATCTTCCCTGTAAGCTTGGGGCGCAGTTTGTCTAGACTGATCGTAGCTTTGCGCTCATACCCGGGATCATATAGATCCAAACCAAGTACAAGAACACGTAGACCTGCCGCAGCAATTCGTCTTGCAAACAGCTTCGCCACACTTGTGCAACCAATGCCTGGACCTGAGCCAAAAAAACCAACCAAATTGCTCCGTTCCTCCCCATCCTCTTCCAGGATAAAACGAATCTTCTCTATCACTGCTGACGAGGTAGAACGAGGAGGAATAAAATATAGACCTAAGCTTTCACATAACATATGCACAGCTTGATAGCCCCGAATTCCCTTTTGCAGATATAAATACAGGATCATAGAGCTTGGATATTTGTATCGCAGCTCGCTAAGCGCTTGAACAGGTACCTGGTCACTAGTAACCATTAACATATGACCTTCGGTATGCGCCGGATCGGGATACACGTTTTGTGTAACTACATTAAATCCCGCGTTTTTGATATCATTAATCGTTAACTGATCTATGCCCAGACTAAATATTTTCAAGGCAATCTCCCCCTACTCTACCCGTACGATCCACAGCTTTTTGCCCTGCTCCAAAAATTTCCCTAGCCTTTGACCCTCATTTTTCTTCAGCTTCAATTCTGGTGTCGCCACCTTGCCAGTAGAAGTGAATCGGTTATTGTTGTTACCTTTCTCAGAATCCTGCACATCATTATTGTCTTCTGTTCGCACATAGTTCACGGTAACTCCAGATAAGAAGATCTCTTTAGTAGGATCGCAAAGCCAGCTTTGTTCTTTCACCTGCTCCTCGTTTTCTTTTTCCCCTGTATTTGAAACGAGCGCCTCTCGCTGCTTCTCTCGATCACCTTCTACAAGATAAATGTCTACCTTATCCCGGCTTCGCAACGAACCATTAATGGCATAGATGGCCTCCTTCGGAATAGGAAATATACCTTCATCCCGCAAAGGCTCTAAATCACTAACATCCACCAGTGATGCTGTCAAAATACTACCGTTAGTCAGATTCACATTCGTAATTTTGTGCTCCACTTGTGCGATTTCCGTAATTACACCAGAGGGTATATCCTTGGTCTGAACAGAATCCAGATACAAATCACTTGCTTTCAGCTCATAATTTTTAGGTAGAGATTCCCCAGCTCCCACCTTAACTTTGACCACGGTTTGGGAAAGCACGTAGGGCTTGAAATAGAGATCATAACCTAGCAATCCCCCGAATCCAGTAATCAAAATGAGACTTGCGAAGAAATAATTACGTTTTAACAAACGTCCCCGCTGTAACGACAAACCTTCCACCTCCTTAACTACATGATTTTTGAGAACGACAAAAAGCACCTTGGCATAAATAGCCAAGCTGCTGGTAAAATGCTTTTTTACCTCATAGAGATTTAGAGAACTATTAAATTAAAGGGTTCCGGTGAAAGCCCTCGGGCATAATCGTTGCTTTCACCGGAGAATACCTTTATTTAAATACTACAGTTTTATTCTGATGGACGAGAATCCGGTCCTCGATATGCCATTTCACCGCACGAGCCAGAACAACACGTTCAATGGTACGTCCAATCCGTTTCAGCTCAATAACATCATCACTGTGGCTTACCCGCTGTACATCCTGTTCAATAATCGGTCCACCGTCTAGTTCTTCAGTAACATAGTGAGCAGTTGCCCCGATAATTTTCACCCCGCGTTGATACGCTTGGGCGTATGGATTGCCACCAATAAAGGCAGGCAGGAAAGAGTGATGAATATTAATAATCTGATGGCGATAATGCTCAATAAAGGACGGCGAAATAATCTGCATATACCGTGCCAATATAATAACATCGATATCGTCTCCGATGACCTCTAACTGGCGTTTTTCTGCTTCAGCCTTAGTATCCGCTGTGACTGGAATATGATGAAATGGAATGCCAAACGACTCGACATAAGATTTCATATCCAAATGGTTACTAACGACGAGGGCAATATCGGCATCGAGATCGCCCGCTTGCCACTGCCAGAGCAGTTCAACAAGACAATGGTCTTCTTTAGAGACGAATATGGCAAGTTTCTTCTTATGACGAACATTAAAGATCTTCCAGTCCATCTTAAAACGCTCCGCCACTCCGCCAAATTGAGAGCGAATCTCTTCCAGACGATCGCCTAATTCAGGTAGGTCAAACTCGACTCTCATAAAGAACATTCCACCATCTGGATCCATCGTATACTGATCCGACTGCACAATATTTGCGCCATGCTGATACAGAAAGTGTGATACAGCCGCCACAATTCCCGGTCCGTCAGGACAGGAAATGAGCATACGTGCCCGGTTGGAATAATGCTCGACACCTGACGAATTGTTTCTTTTTACGTGTAATTCCATGACCCTCTTCCCATCCTCTCATCTACATACGCAATCTGAAGTATAGCTTAAGCGTTCACGAGCACTTATTTGCCTGCTAACCAAGCAATTAAGCGATGATTAATAGCTTCCTCGCTTAGCTGCGGGAACAGCTGGGCAGCGACAACTTCATCGTATAGACGCTCCAGTGGTTCACGTGGATCAGCTTTTTTAGCTTTGGCATCGTTCTTCAGCAGCTCCCAGACATTAAGTACATATTGACGGGAATCGATCTCCTGCTTGGCAAAAAATTCACGTAATGTTTCAACATCCTGCACGAATTCCGCTCCAAATCGTTCAGCTACATTACCACGCAGCAAAGCGATCTCCACCTCATACATCGGACGTTGTGTCTTAGCATCTTTACCAATCCATGGGGTCTCCAGAATGAAAGGAAGACCTTCCAGCTTTTCATGGTGTACGATTTTGTTAATCGTATCAAAGCCAATCCAACCCGAGCCAATTGGAGTGTGACGGTCTTTGCGAGCGCCACATGGATTTTTACTGTCATTAATGTGGATTACACCAAGACGGTTCAATCCGATAGTCTCATCAAATTTGTTGAGAACACCGTCCAAATCATTAACGATATCATAGCCAGCATCATGAATGTGGCAAGTATCAAGACAGACCGACAGACGTTCGTTATGTTCGACCTTAGCAATAATAGAAGCGATTTCTTCAAAACTGCGGCCGATCTCTGTTCCCTTACCAGCCATAGTTTCTAAAGCGATATGCACTTCCGTTTCGTTCGTGCCTCCAAGCACCTCATTCAGACCATCTGCAATCCGCTGAATACCATATTCAGCATCTTTATCAGTGAACGCACCTGGATGTAATACAATATGCTTGACCTCAAGTGCATGCGTACGGCGAATTTCCTCTTGCAGGAAATCAACAGCCAGTTGATACGTATTCTCTTTATAGGAAGCGAGATTAATAATGTAAGGTGCATGGACAACAATCTCCTCTACACCATTCTCTTTCATAACCTGCTTCCCTTCGTTGGGATACATGGCATCAATCGGCTTGCGGCGCGTATTCTGCGGCGCTCCTGTATATATCATAAACGAGCTGGAACCATACTCATTTGCTTCATTTGCTGCGGTCAAAAGACCCTTGTCCGAGCAAGACACGTGTGAACCTATTTTCAGCATACTTCTTCCCTCTTTCCTTCACGAATTAACCCCTATTCTACCGTGATCGGAAAAATAAATCTAGACGAGGCCAATATGCCGGGTTCTGCTTCGCAAAACTTTGGAAATAAGCTATACTTTAATATGAGAATAATTCGTGTGAGAATCCTCATTGCCAAAAGGTGGTGTATGCATGTTTATCCAATCAGGACTTGGTTTATTATCCACACCGAGCAATTGGTTTATGAACTCTATCGCTTTCTGGACATTTATGCTGCTTGGTTCCATGTGTATCGGCGGTTTTTTTATGTTCCGCAAATTCCTAAAGGTCCTGCCCAAAGCTGATGGAAAGTCAAAGCTAGACTGGCAAAATTACTGGGTGGAACGTAGCCGCCCGCTCTGGAGTGACGAAACAAAGGCCTTTTTGGACCAGCTTGTTCAACCTGTACCTGGGCCATTTCGTGATATTGCGAAGCATTCTATTGCTGCCGAGATCGGAAAAATCGCAGTCGAGAGCAATGCAAAAGAAGTTACTCGCGATCACTGTATTAAAGGTTACATAGTTGCCACACCGCGGCGCGATAACCGTTTTCTTGTCAATTTTCTCGAAAAGAATAAAATCGATTACTCTGCTTACCAGCATTTGTTTAAGTAATTTTTAATGAATTGTACGATTTAGAACGGAGGCCCTCCTTTGAAATATGTGATATGTGGCGGCACCGGTTTTATAGGTAGCGAACTAGCAAAATACTGGCTGCAAGCAGGTAATGAAGTTGCTATTGTAGGTCGGAATTTACCAAAAGACGCAACAACAATTCATCCTAAGCTGAGTTACCACACCTGGGACAGTCTAGGTTCTAATCCCGCTCCAGTGGAAAATGCAGCTGCCCTAATTAATCTCGCCGGAGCTTCCCTTAGCCAGCGCTGGAGTCCAAGTCGCAAAAAAGCGATTATGCAGTCCCGACTTGCAACCGTTTCCGCAGCAGCTAAGTTAGTAGATCAAATGAAGCAAAAGCCTTCCGTAATCATTCAGGCTTCCGCCGTGGCGATTTACGGTACCTCTTTAGAGGATACTTTTAATGAGTCCTCACCAGCCCAGGTCATGGATTTCCCTTCAGAAGTAGTTAAGACATGGGAAGAAGCTTCAGATGAAACCTACCATGATATCCGCGTGGTCAAGCTGCGTACCGGAGTTGTGCTCGGCAATGAGAGCGGAGCATTCCCCAAAATGAAGCTGCCTTATTTATTAGGTTTTGGCGGAAACATTGGCTCTGGAAAGCAGTGGCTCTCTTGGATCCATCTGACGGATATCGTCCGTCTAATTGATTTCTGTACGCAAAATCCAACGATTAACGGACCTGTTAATGCGACTGCTCCACATCCGGTAACGAACGAAGAGTTCGGCAGAACGATTGGCACAGTCTACAAACGGCCACATTGGTTCCCTTTACCAGCCTTCCTGTTAAAAACAGCAGCCGGAGAATTATCCGAAATCTTACTTAAAGGTCAGCGCGTCCTGCCCGCAGCGGCATTAAATCATGGCTTTGACTTTACCTTCCCTACACTTCAAGTCGCTTTAGAAGATTTGAAAAAACAAAAATTGTAGAGCCACATTCATCGTTAGAACTCACCTTCATACTGTATGAAATGTGTAGCTTCCTTTTATAATTTTAAATGTGGTCCCCTCTGTTAGTGGATACTCTTTATACGGGACCATGGCTTCACCTTGAAAAAGCGTTCCATTTCTGGAGTCAAGATCCTTCAGAATATATCCGCTGGTGCTTCTAGATATCTCAGCGTGTACTCTAGAGGCGCCTTCTGATCTTTCCACATATTGAGCCACCTCTGCCGATCGGCCGATAATGAAGCTAGTTCGATTTAACTCGATCATCTCTGCCTCTTCGCCCTCCTCACCGCTTCTTTGGAGATAAGGAATACTCCGATCCAGCTTTTCGATTTGTCGTCCTTGCTCAGGCGGTTTCTCCTGTGATAATAAGGTTGTTGGAGCTATTGCTTCTGGTGCTTTAACAGAACTTTGTTCCTCTGCTAGTGATTCATAACGTGTCGCCGGAACGCTAGCTGCTGAATCAGAGGATTGCGGAGTTATCTTTGGAATTGTTGCTGGAGAACGCGTAGAAGTCACAGGGTTCCTGCCAAAATTCCACTCCAATTCTTTTCGACTCGGATTACAGTTAGTATCTTCAGAATCCTCACCCAGGCCATCAACATCTTCTTTACCAACCTTTAGCCTTCCGCTCCAAACCATCCAGCTTAAAACAGCCAACACAATCGTCACAACTCCACAGACGGCAAGCCATAACGGCTTGGGACTATCCAAATATAGAAACTTCCACAGTAGTGCATCGCCTAATAGAAACCCTAGCACTATATAGGTTCTTGAGCTTGAGGCTTGTGGATTCGTTACCTGCTCATCCTCCAAGCTTAGAGACAGGCTCTCCTCCTCTTTTATCTTAAGATTAGGATAGCTGCTGATCCAAGGAGTAGCAGTCGGCTGCAGCTCCAATTCCTTATCTTCGCGATGCTCATATATTTTTCTTAATGGTGGAGCTGCTGCCTCTTTCACTAGATATTCTTTTACGCCTTCATGAAGCTGTCTTTCAGGTGTAACGGGCTCTCTTTCTGTCAGCAACTCTGATAAAAGAATCTTTAAGCCAGCTGGAGTAAATCCCTCTTCACTGCAATATTGCAATAGTCTTTGCACACCACTGCCAGTAAGCTCTGTGATAGATGCCATTAACACCATAATCAGTGTCTTGAGTGACTCTCCAAGCTTTGAACCAGACTTATTTTCCTGAATGGGTATGTAGGTTAGGTATACTTTACCGCTCTGTAACGACCCTTCAATAAAAATGTAATCTGCATGCAAAGCATACTGTTCCGCCCGCAGCATATATAACCTGCCATCTTCCATGCCTTGGGCAATTTGCAGCAATAACCCGAAAAACGAGTTCATACTTAGCTTCTCTCCTTTGAGTAGATGACTAAGCATTTTTTTGCGTAAAACAGCGTATTCCATAGTAACCTTCATATCTATTTCTCTAAGTAACAGCCTCAAATGATGAGGAATGTCGGTGTTCATCAGCATGCGTGCCTGAATCAAATTAAGCTTCTCCGCAGGTATTCCTTCGGGTTCACCAAGGATCATATATATACCATCCTGTTGTATAAAATCACGGGTTAATCCGAACAACAAACATCAGCTCCCGAACTAAAAGTATAGATAAGCGCATATGGAACCAGGGATAACAGCCAGCATGAAAGGGAATTTCAACAGTTCACTATCGTTATTTTTTAATAGTAACGGGCTCTTCCATAAAATGAATCCAGAAATTCTGCTGATGATCTTACGCGAACGACTGATCGCCTCCCGTCTCTTTAAAACAATTAGCCAGCCTATTAAAGCTCCAAATAGTACGGAGTACATCACGACTTGCAGCGTAAAAAACATCCCTGTCCACGCGCCGATTCCAGCAAAAAGCTTAACATCCCCCGCGCCAACCGCCCCTATTAAATGCATGATCAGAAGGACTGTAAATCCTACAGCAGCTCCCCCGAAAGCCCTCAGCAGTCCATGCCAGCTATTTATCACCCCTTGTGCAAGCAGACCAGTGAAAAAGCCTGACAAGGTGATCCAGTTTGGTATTCTCATCGACTTTAAATCTGTAATAAGTGCCGCTGCTAAAAACGGTAGACATCCCCAAAATGCCCACTCTGCCATTTATTACACTCCTTTTTCCACCCTTTCACTTCACTACTGTGAACATAACCTCAACAGATCTACCGTCATCCAGTTGTATAACAAACGGCCACGAGCCCGGTGTGGTATTTACGCCAATTTTCCATTCCCACTCGATATATCCATCTGCATCCGCTTGTTTCCAGCCTAAATATTTGGCAGTACTGCCCCCGCTCTTATAAAAGACTGACAAGCTGGCAGAAGCATCCGGCGGTATTCTGGCACGAACCTTGCCTTGCTTATTCGCTACAGCCGGGTTCGGCTTTTCTAAGATTTCAATGAATTCTTCTGGTTGGCCAGTACCGTTCCCCTCCTTGGTTGTGCCTTCTCCTGTATCCCCGATCCAGAGACGTTCAACAGCACTTGCTTCTAATACAATACTTTGGTTTAGAAAAGGGACTTTCATCGGCAGCTTATAACTAACCACTAGCCCAAGGTATGGACGAGTACCCTCTTTTAGCTCCGGCACCATAACATTGGATACATGAATTCGCTCATAATCCAGTAAATCTGATGTCAGGTATGGTTTCAATAAAGGTTTGATCGCAAGATCAAGTACACTTTCACTGGTCTGTGCCTGAAGCTTCTGCAACGGTCCCTCACCACTTTCTAAAGCGGACATAACCCACTCATTTAACGGATTGGGTAAAGACTCAGCATAACTATTGCCCCAATCAGTAAGTGACAAGCGAGGAATAGTCCAATTCAGGCCAGCAGAATGATCACTGTCATCCCACCCTGAATCATCACTTACTTCGCTGGATGTTCCCCATTTCTGCACCGCCAAAGCCGCAGGATACATATGAGTTGAAATAGACTTTACAGTGTCTGATGCTGTACTTTGCAAAGCTGTCGAATACAAGGTCATCTGTACGATAGATATCAGGAACAGGACGAATAGCAGGAAGAACGGAAGAATCATCGCCGCTTCTACTACCATGCTACCTTCTTCCTTGTCCTCCCCTCTGATTCCATACCCATCCCCCATCTCCTTACCAACCTCCCGCTAATAAGAATAATCAGCTTTTACTGCCCTCAGATACTTATTCCCTTGTACATCTCCCGGAAAATGAGCAGTATAATTCAACATTTTAACTACACCTGGCAGAAACCATAACTGCATTTGGAGCTTAATGTCCGATGATACATAGGTGTTTCTTTCCTCTGGATTTATTCCTGTGTTCAGTTGAATCAGAGCCAGCATCCGCGATAGCTGCAATTCCCCGCCTCCATGCATTATCATGAACAGTCGCAGATGATCACGGTAAGTCAGCTGCGCCGGCATATATTTAGATAAAGGAATCGCATCCTTCTCACAAAGCTGCAACATATCCTGAATGGCATGCTGGATTCCATACAACAGTGCCGCCGCTAGAACAGCCAGTGGATTTCCCAAGGTTGCCTTCTCTATAAAACCTTCCATCGTGCGAATGGACAACCTCATCGCGAATATTTCGGCATAGGCTGCGGCCACATTCCCCGCGGGATTATGAAATCCGTATAAAATGTATTCCAGCTCCTGAGCGCGAGGATCAAGCTGATCTGTGAGCTCACTAGTGTCTTCCAGAGAATTCAGTGCCAGACTAGCTAACTTTGAAACATCAAAATGCTGAAAATAAAGCGCGGAATACTCCGTTTGAAAAAGCCTGTCTCTAGCGCCCCCCATAATGCCACTCATTGCTGCATAAATCCCGTCAATATCCTTCATCGCCGAACTTCCAGCAGCATAGGGATCTGAGGATACTTCAGATTTATCAGAGGATTGAGACTCCAATCCGTTGTTAAATGAAACATTGTCCTCATAAAATTGATGAAGGATTTGATAACGTTCCATCGAAGCTGCCGCTCCGCTACCTAGCATTCTAATCTTGTTCAGTAGTGCTCTAACCTCGCCCAGCTTGGATTTAGCTTCCCACTCTACTTGCTTACGTGCTTTATCCGAGCTGCGATGCTGTTCAAGAAAAGCCAAATCACTAGCGATAACACTTCCCTTCTTACCGTATTTTTTATAATAGTTGTCCACTACATGCGAAGCCCCTAGAACAGAGGAAATCATTTGGTAGGAATCGCCGTTGACTCCCAAAGCTTCCTGCAGCTCTGCTGACAATCCTGTTACCGTCGGTTCAATGGATTCGTACACACTTTGCTGCATAAATAAACTATTCTCCATACTACTAATGTCAGCCGAAGAGAGGATCAAGGCATCTTCCTGTTCATGCAGCTTTTTAAGTGGCTCAGCACTTATTTCCCCTGAACTTCCCGGAATATCCCAGTCTTTAGCAGGATCGTCCGCCAGATTTACGCCACTTATTCGGGAAGCTGCCAAAACATCTCTCATCTCGTCATTCAATTGCTGCGCCTTGTTTAACGCATCCTTCGCTTCCTCCATTGATTGTCCATGTTCTTCACGAAAGGTTGTTAATAAGGCTGGGAGCCGCGATAACATTTCTGAAGTTCGGCTCTGATAAAGTGCCAACTGATAAGTGTACTTTGCAGGCTTTTTACTATCACGATACAGATCGTCGTAATATTTCCCGAGATAGTCACTATACTGTGCTGGTATATCCGCGGCTGCTTGCATGCTTCCGAGCGAATGGGCCGAGATAGAATCCCCGGGCGGATTCATAATCCATAGCAGTATTCTTCTTCCACTCTCCGCCGCTTGGCTTCTCCTCTCTAACATTAGATCCAAATTCTCTTCACGTTCATCATATAAA
Organism: Paenibacillus sp. FSL R5-0636; assembly: GCF_037974255.1. Lineage (NCBI taxonomy): Bacteria > Bacillati > Bacillota > Bacilli > Caryophanales > Paenibacillaceae > Paenibacillus > Paenibacillus sp. FSL R5-0636. The sequence goes on along the minus strand of NZ_CP150232.1, from coordinate 1,328,667 downwards.
GGTTGCAGCTTACTAAGTAATTCGGTAGCTCTTGAGGCCTCTGCCATTACGCCTGACAGCGGTTTGAATTTACCTGCCAGCTCCAAGGCGAAATCTACCGGAGCCTTATACTTCATCTCTTCCAGTATTTGATGACGAAAAACATCATAACTTCCCAGCGGCCGGCTCCATTCCAAGGAGGAGGATTCCAGTGCAAAGGGTAAGAGATTGAACGTATCCCCCCGCCCACTTTTATGCAAATTTTCGTTGAGCACTTTGGACAGCAGCATATCTCCATTGCTATCACCAAATGCAAACAAACCGTACTTCTCTCGTAATTCAACATGATATGAAGACATAACAGAGCGGACACTGGCTCTCGCTAATCGTTCCTCCTGAACGTTGAACGCAGCAATTCGCGCATAATCAATCAGCACAGCAGTAAAAAGAAAGACGAAAGCCAGCACCATGATTAGAAAAATTGTAACTGAGCCTTCTGTTTTGCCCTTAGCAGGACAACCGGTAAATTTACTTTTCATTAAAACCCCCTCCCTTGAGCAGAGATTTTACTTATCCTGAAGCTTGGTCAGCATAGCAGAAGCATCCTTCTTATCCATGTAAACTGCTGATCCACTGCCCTCAGGGCCCCCTTTAAATTTAGCTCCGAAATAACGCATCAGGTCGACCGTACGAATAAACTCAACAGGCTCAACAATGATAGACTGGGCTTCAACAGTTGGTTTAGCCTCATCCGATAGAACCTTATCAAGCACAGGTAAGCTCAGTAGACGGTTTAACTCAGCACTTACTCTCCGTCCTGTAAGGCTGTAAGCATAACGCATAGTTCCTGGCATATTGTCCGGAATCATGGCAGACGAATGGCCCAGTTTAAGCACTGGCAAATCACCCTTATCTGATACTTCACCGGGCAACTCTATTGTCACGCCAGCACTGCCAGCTTCTGCACCGAATAATGAGGCTAGCAAGGCATCATCCCCAATTCTCCAATAAAGGGAGTCATACTCACCAGCCATGTAAGAACCAGAGGCCTCCTTGTGACTGTTGTCCCAGTTGTAAGCCGCCCGCTCAGTAGCTCCTGAGGCCACTTGCAACAGCATGGACTTCTGATAGCTATACAAGCAAAAAAACAAAAGAAGCATCGTAATAAACATGACGATCGGCAACAGAAGTGAAGCTTCAATGGTAAAGCTGCCTTGATCACCCTTAAGCTTGTTCAATCGAATACTTCCTGGCTCTTTTCACCCGCCGTTTTAATTAAGGCTTCTACTACCTCTTGAATTTTGTCCTTAAACAAAAGAACAACCGCAATCAAGACAGCAATAATCAAAATCATCTCCAAAGTTCCTAAACCTTCCTCGTCTTCCCAAAAGTTCTTCATACTGTCCAACATTGTTGATACCATCAGCTTCAGCCTCCTACATTTTTAACATCAAAAATGCTGGCGTTCCCACCAGTACAATTACTATTAAAAAGATAACTACCATCGGGAAAACTAATTTGGAGGATGCCTGCTCTCCGCGCGTCCGGCTAAGTGCCTTTCGTTTATCCCACAGCATCCGCGACAGATCACGTAGCGATAGCACAAAATCCGCTCCACCTCTGCGATAATTCAGCAGAACTGTCGTTGTGAATACCGATATCTCCTGCACAGCGCATCTCTTGCTGAAATTTTCAAACGCCTGCTGGAAGGAATATCCGCCCTCCCATTCACTAGTCATAATCATTAGCTCCTTATACAGAGGATGATTCGTATCCCCTCGGTGGCTTTCCACACAGCGAATAATAGCTCGTTGCACGGTCTCTCCTGCGCCAACCAACAACACAATACTGTTCAGCAGCTCTGGCAATTCGAGCATAATATTCTGCTCCCTTACCCTCACCTTTTTGTGCAGATCACTGACCATAGCGGTTGGTAGAGCAATTGCCAAAAATAGACCCAATATCATACCTGCCTGTTCGCCACTAAATGCTGTAATCAAACTTCCACCTACAAGCAACAGCCAGCTGTAACTTATCATCTCACCCATGAACAGCAGGGTCCGCTCTGCGCTATAACGCATCCCATAACTGCGCTGTAGAGAACGCTGAATTCTGAACAGCAGTGAGGGATACCGACTGGCGATACCACTCTTCTCAATAAGCAGTAATAACGGTTCGCCTAACTTCCGAAGCCGTAATCCTTCCATAGGAAGACTGCGTAACGCGACATATCTGTTGCCGCATTGAATTCGCAGTAAAACCCAGACTATCAGCAAAATAACAGTAACCACCGCACATAGCCAGCGCATGTTTTCACCCCCTTCACAGTGGAATGTCCATTATTTTAGTAGTCCAGAGATAACATAGGAATAAAGCAACAAGAGCTAATGTCGATATGGCTATACCCGCTCCTGTATACATTGGCTCCATATAATCTCCAGCCGTCAAACTCATAAACATCACCATGATCAGCGGAGATATCAGCAGTGCCTTAGCCTCAAATTTCTTCTGAGCAATACTTACAGCAATATCCTGCTGAATATCCAGCTTCTCACCGATAATCGTTGATGTACGGCGCACCACTTCTACAAGATCACCACCAGTACGTTTACAGACCGAGAACACATCCGCGAATCGCTCGATGTCCTCCATTCCCGCTCTTACACTAAAGTTCCGCAGCGCTTCTTCCACAGGCTGTCCATATTCCATGCGTGCACAGATAATGTTTAACTCGGAGATCATATCACTGCTTCCCTCCGGGTCGAGCATACGTAAATCCTGAACCGCCTCTCGGAATGCATTCTCCACCGAACGCCCAGCTGAAAGGGAGGAAGACAGCGAAAATAACGTCTGCTTAAATTGTAAATTCAGTGCATTTCGACGTCTTTTCAGTAGATAGTTACGCAGTATATGCGGGGCATAAGCTCCGCCCGGCATAAGCAGCAACGACAGCAGCCAATGATGATAAAAAAGATATCCAATTCCATACATCAGCAGTCCACCTGCAATAAGGGTCAGAATCCTCTGCAGCAAGGTCAATTCGTATACCTTATAATCTGGTAATAACGAAGGACCGTCAGGATCCGCTTCTACAGGCTTTGCAGCAACAAATTTAAACTTAAGCATGACCTCCCCCCTTCTGGAATTTTGAATCTCTATTGAGCCAATGGATAGGAGGTTACACCAGCCATCCTAAGCTTCGTTGTATGCAACAATGGGTTACCACAGGGAAGCAGCCCCCCTTGCACCCTTCCCTCTCGTTCACCAGCTTCTTGAAATTCATATAAGGGATTCAAGATCACTTCCCCGTCTTTCAACCCCGCAACCTCACTGATCTCCATCACCCGCCTGGAACGATCACGGAGACGGGATAAGTGTACAAAGATATCAATTGCCGATGAAATTTGCTGGCGAACAACAGCTACCGGAAGCTCCGCAGCACTCAGCACCATCGTCTCCAGTCGACTGACCATATCGTGTGCGCTGTTACTATGGCCCGAAGACAAGCTTCCATCGTGTCCGGTGTTCATCGCCTGCAGCATATCGAGACATTCCGCTCCCCGTACCTCCCCCACAACAATCCGGTTTGGGCGCATTCGCAGGGAAGTACGAATCAAATCTCGGATGGAAATCTCCCCTCTACCTTCCGTGTTGGCATTTCTGGTCTCCAGTGAAACAAGGTTCGGCACCGTAACAATCTGGAGTTCAGCGGAATCCTCTATCGTAATGACCCTCTCCTGTGGGGGGATATACTGAGATAACGCATTAAGAAATGTGGTCTTCCCAGAGCCGGTCCCGCCACTAATAAAAATATTGTATTTAGCAGCCACTAAGATTTGCAGCAGCTCTGCGGCTTCCAAGCTTAAGGCTTCACGACGGACTAAATCCTGCATCGTCATCGGTGTTTCAGGGAATTTACGAATGGTCATCGCCGGGCCCTTCAGAGCTACTGGCGGAAGCACGATATTTACACGCGATCCGTCTTTTAGCCGAGCGTCAACGATAGGAGAAGAGTCATTTACAACCCTGTTCACACCGGATACAACCGTCTGGATAATATCCTCTAACCTGCTGCTGGACTCAAATTCCAAATGAAGGCGACGAATCTGACCCTCCTCTTCTACAAAAATCTCAGTATGGCTGTTAATCATAATCTCAGTGATCGCCGGATTATCCACTAAGGGCTGAAGCACATCCAACCCTCGAAAAGAATCGAACAATCTCTTCACGAGCTCATGTTTCTCCTGTGCTGTTAAATAACGCAGATTTTCGCTGTCCAAAATTGTCCTTTCAATATATTGGGTGAGTTCACGATTTCCAACTGCAGAAGTAACATCTAATCCTGCCCGGATGTCACTACGAAGTGCCTTAAACATTTCCTCATTCATGTAAACCCTTACCAGTGAATACTTGCGGAAGCGACGGTTCTATAATCTGCTTGCACAGCTGTAAGATCTCCCTTTGGAATTGTGGTGAGTTCAGAAAAAGCTCCTCACGATGCTGCAGTGTCCAAGATGGGATATATGGAAGTACACCTTCAACGGTTATCCCTTCGGGAGGTGCCCACACCTCCAAACCATCTGCAGCAAAATTCACTGCAAATCTACTTTTATCCATCACTTGGGAGGGCATACCAGAATTAGGAGCATTACAATGGGATAGCCATCTCATGGTCTTATGAATGCTTACCTCATCATTTCTAACTACCCACAATAGAATTCCGCATTTATGTAACACAGCTTTGGCACGTTCTTCTTCAATACTGCCGGTATCTACAATCACTACGTCAAAATTCCTTTCGGCAACCAACAGCCCCAATAAATCTAGCGTATCCTGCGTAGTCATCTGCAGCATTTCTTTTACATTAATAATTGGCCTAAATGCAGCGCTTCGAAGGTGATCATACCTGATGACGTATTGTCCCAAATCAATCGTATCGGCTCCGCCCTTATCTCGGCTAGCTTTGATTTCATAAAGGAGCCGCTCTAGTCCAGGCGTATCCCCTGCAGGGGGGCGCAAAAATAATCCACTGCTGTCCACACTTTCAAGATTCAAATAAAAGACTGAAAGCCCCATTTCACCTAGCTGCTTAGCCATATTCATAGCTACTGTGGTTTTGCCCGTGTTCCCGCTTGAGGAGACGATACCGAGCAGCAGCGTTTCATCTAATACAGAGGAACCTCTAGCTCGTTTCACTTCACATAGCTGAAGAAATGCTCCTAGCAGAGAAGGCAGCGCCTGATACTTCGCAATCATAATGCCTCCAGCCAAGCTCTTAGAACTCCTGCTAAGATAAGCACCCTCCTCACTCAAAACTGCCCAAGGCACCTTATTTCTTCCCTCCACAAGCCAAGCCTCGATAAAAGTAACGTCACCTACAACAGCATCCGGCATATCCTCTCCCCTCATAAATTCGATAAAAGCATCCAGCCGGCTAAAAGCCGTAATTCGCAGCATTTCTCCATACTCACTATGATGAAGATAGTGTAGCAATGGTTCGATATATTGGCTTTCACGCACTGCGAGTACAATCCTTGCCGCCATAAAACCTCTCTCCTTTCGTAAGAAATTTATAAATATTATCAAAAAAAAGACAGCAAAAAAGCACCGACAATAACCGTGGATACGGTACATTGAACGGTGCTTCCGTTACTATCCCTTTAATTTACAGCTATAGTAGCATATATATAAGAAGGCAGCAATAAGTTTTTTCGCACATCAAGTGGTTTTTAGACTCTCATCGTATCTTCGCGCCAATTCTTGATGGCAGACCGGATATCGGCAGGACTAAGCTTTTCCTTCACCGCCCGCTGACATAGTGCCGGAAACTCTTCATCTCCTGCATACCGAAGCGCAATAATCTGAGCTAATTCAAGCTCTGGATTTAATGCTTCACCTGTCAATCGGAAATACCGGAATTGCTCCTCCACCCTCACTACTCGATCCTGATTTTTTGTGGCATAAATTCGAATTCGAGTAATCGCAAATAACAGGCATAGAGATAAACCAAATAATAGCAAGGGCACTGTTAAAGCACCATCATCACGTAACACCTGAACGACATAAATTCCCGACCATACAAATATAATCAGCGCAAGCGGCATAGTTACAAAATGATAAGACCAATCAAAACGCATAAAACCTTTAGGTTTCCCCTTATTCATAATTCATCTCCATATTTATTTGACTTATATATTACTGAAGCTTGGTCTCTCCAGGTATAGCCACGACAAATGGTTTTCTAGTATCGTCCCAAGTCAGAGACTGTCCTGAAACTTTAGTAGTTCCATCCGCATGAACCATTCCATAAATAATCTGACTTCCCCAAACACTCGTATAAAAAGAGGCATAAGATGGAGCTAGAACAGGTGCTTTACCATATTCCTTCGCAACTGGGTAACCGAATATCGCGGTAAAATCTTTATTTGTAGCCTCTTTAGACATATCCAGATCAGCTTCCCAAACTACTTTTACAATATTATCCTTGATCTCATAATACTTTACGAAATGTCCATACATTATAAAATAACCATCAGATCTGCCTTCAGGAAAATAATACGTCATGGACAATGCTTCATTATCACCCGTCAATTTGGAGGGTTCTCTTTCTTCAACCGGGAATTGCAAAGCAGCTATGCGGGAAACAACTAAGTCATTACTATTATAATTCTGCACAAGTTTAGCATTGGCCCGTTCCTGAACCCAGACTGTATTCGTAGCAGCATCTACTGTTACTCTCGCTCCAAGAGCCTCCGCAATAAATCGCAGGGGTACCGCTACTCTTCCATCCACTATTTTGGCCGATACATCCAATTGTACAGCTTCCGAGTTCTTCCAAGCCGTCCGTGAACCAACCGTAAGCTTAATCTTCATAGAATCTCTAGCAATCGTAGCTTGCTTGGTATTGGCATCCCATTGAATAGAAGTATTCTTGAATCTTTCAAAAGCTTTCAGCGGAACCAGCGTCTTCCCCGACACGATTTGCACACCAACATCCACACTTGAATTGTTCACCATAATACGAAGCTTGGGGGCAGCTGAGGCCGTACCGATCATACTTAAAGATAACAACATGACTATAAAAAGCAGAAGCCCTTTCCGTTTCACTATTCGTTCACCCCTAGTGATAATATGAAAAAACTATACCAATTTATAGTTTCATTATAACATTCTCCCAGATTATGGTTTACAAAAATCTCCGTTTGATCTCTGGGGTAGGGAGCATACACTGCTCATCACGTCCGAACCAACGATAGCGGTTCTTAGCTACATACCGATAAAGGGCATTGCGCAATGGGCGTGGTACTAAGATGAACACGTATGCGGCAGGCCAAGGAAATCTCAATTTACGGGCAATTCTTAGCACAGCGGCCGACTCTGTATAATACACTCCGTTCTCCAGTAAAATCACCGTGTTTAATTGTCCAGGCTGAAGTCCGGACTCTTTCATTAGCTTAGCCGCAATCTCATTCTGTAAAGGTGCGAATAGAAATTTAGCCTCGGGGTCACGCGGGATAATGAAACGAACTACCCCCTGGCAAAGATGACACACTCCGTCTATCAACACGATGGACTTATCTTTCATAAGGTTTAGTTCCTCGTTCATGGCTCCCCCTCCGTCTTAAAGGCGTAAATTTCTGCTTTTTTGGGTAAACAAAAACGCGGGATATCCTCCCGCGCCATCAAGTGCCGTTCTTTAATTATTCTGCGATTGCTTTCTCAATCCATTGATCCCCGATCATTTGCCCTTCGAAATCAGCAGTGAATGCCTCCATGCATTTGCAGATGAAATCTTTGCGGCAAATTGGACATGGAGTTTTAAGCAGGCGGCTGATGTTCGTCATTTTCCATTCCGGAAACCGATGATAAAACGCGCGGCACTCCGTTCCATCAGCAAGCTTGATAATGAACTCGTACAATCCTTCCTTATCGTTGCTGCTGGCTTTGGTCACATTCGTAATATTCGGTCTGTAAGACATCTTCATCACCCATTATTTAAATTTTTGGTTGTAAATTGCACACGCAGGCACATTCTCAGATACTTAGACATATTAAAGAATTTTAAGGGTGATGTCAACCAAAGACGCCTAACACGGCAGCTATTTATTACTCTTTTATGATTTACGTCTCTATTTAGCCATTATTTCCATAAAATATATACAGATACATTTAATCAACAATCTTTAATTCAACCTCGATATTACCTCTGGTTGCTTTGGAGTAAGGACAGAATTCGTGAGCCTTCTTCGCCAGTTCCTCTGCTTTGTCATGCTCAATCCCTGGCAGCTTCACATCCATTCTCACAGCTAGTCTAAAGCCTCCATCACTGTCATCCTTCCCAATGGACACATTACAAGTTACCTCCACGTCATGGAGTTTCACGCCCTCTTTACGAGCGATATTCGCTAGTGCACTCTCGTAACACGCTCCATAACCAGCCGAGAATAATTGCTCTGGATTGGTACCAGAACCTCCCGGTCCTCCAAGCTCTTTAGGCATGCTTAGATTATGCTTTAACACGCCATCCGAGGATTCAATGGAGCCTTCACGACCGCCATGGACTGTTGTAGTTGCTGTGTATAATGCTTTCATGAGTCATCTTCTCCTTCATCAAGCTGTATTGGTCATGCTCATACTTTATACTTTAAACAACAGGTATGATTTGAAACGAAGATGAGGAATGATTCATAATACTTTCTTATTTGGCTCCAGACCATAAATAGTGTACAATTAAATTGTTAAAAACTTAAATTAGCTATGGAGGTGTCATCCATGAGTATTTATGATTTTGAGGTCAACACTCTTAAGGGTGAAGAGGAATCATTGTCAAAGTACCAGGGTAAAGTACTCCTGGTTGTGAATACTGCCAGCAAATGTGGATTTACTCCCCAGTATAAAGGTCTTCAGGAAGTGTACGAGAAGTTTAAGGACCGCGGGTTCGAAGTTTTAGGATTTCCAAGCAATCAATTTGCTGGACAAGAGCCTGGCGAAAGTAATGAAATTGCAGAATACTGCGAGATTAATTATGGGGTAACTTTTCCTATGTTCGAGAAGATTGACGTAAAAGGCGATGAAGCACATCCATTATTCAAATACTTATCCAAGGAAGCCCCTGGTGTCTTAGGCTCAAAAAGTGTGAAATGGAACTTTACGAAGTTTCTGGTTGACCAAGATGGCCGTGTTCTAAAACGGTTTGCTCCTAAAACCACTCCACAGCAGATCGAATCCGATATCTCCAAGCTTTTAAAATAATTCATTAGAAAAAGGATACTCACCACATCACACAGCCCCCCTGTTGTTATGCGGTAAAGTATCCTTTTTAACTAGAAAGAACGTCATAATATCGCTATATATCAGCACCCTTTAATCTCTTGGAATATTTTATAATATGGTTGAAATATTTTTGCTGGGAGGGAAAATCGGTGACTGTTCAACTGCTTGATATACCCGAACTAAATGTTATTGGCTGGGCAAATGTAAACTCATCCGGGGAGCCTTACGCGAATCTTTGGGAATATGTTTTTGGCGAGCTGGATATTGATGCAAAATTTGATGCTATACCCACAAAAGTTCAAAGCAGCGGTTGCTATCTCGGTCTATTTCAGAACCGTACATCCGTGCCTAAACTGTGGGAGCATACCGCATGGGATATTGATTTTTTCCTTGGTGTTGAAGTCGAGCAGTTAGATTGTATCCCTGAAGGCCTTGTTCATAAGAAAATTTCTGCGTCTACCTATGCTATATTTACTGCAAACGGTTTCCCTCAGTTGGCTTTTCAACACACCTGGAATTATATACATAATGAATGGCTGCCGGATTCCGGTTATAAGTTCAACCCTGATGGAGTCTTTTACATCCAATACACGGAAAAGTCCGGTCCGGATGATGAAGGATTCGAAGCCAATCTATGCGTGCCGCTTGTAAAGAAGTAGGTTATGTGATTGAGGATTGTACAAAAAAAAGAAGCCTTGCATCGCAAGGCCTCTTTCTTCATTCTGTATGCGGTAGAGAGGACTCGAACCTCCACGGGTATACACCCACTACCCCCTCAAGATAGCGTGTCTGCCATTCCACCACTACCGCGCGGTGTGTTAAACATAGAACATAGATTTGTTTGAGGTCAACATTCATTATTATAAATGTACTTTTCTCAAAAGTAAAGATGCAGATTTTAAGATTCTTCGTCGACCATTTTCTGTTTACGATATTCAGCAAAAGCTATATATTCCTTGATAAAATTCTTTTCTGCTGGAAGTAATTCATCTACTCGGCTTTCCGATAGCTGAACATCACTCAAATCATAGTCTACGCCGCTCTCTCGTACAGTATCCGGTATATCTTTGCCGAGAATGAGCCAGTCCAGACTAACATGAAAAAAATCACCGATCTCAATCAGCTTATGCGTCCCTGGAGTAGTCTTCCCCCGCTTCCAATCTCCCATATTACCTGTGCTGATATTTAACTGCTCACAGAATGATTTTTTGGTCAAACCTTTCTGCTTAATCAGGTATTCTATACGTTCGTATATGGTCTGCATCGGTGAATCGCCCTCCATCTAAAAATAAATTACTCATTTACGTAATTCCCTATTGCAAAATAACGTAAAAAAGTATATAATTAGTATTGTTATGTATTATCCGATTATATCATATGGCTGGAGTGACGATAAGAGGCGACTCAGGTGACAAGTATCTGTTAGAATACCGTCTGGCCCCCTTTGTTAACTTATCATCCTGAATGATCTCTAGGAGGGAGCGGTGACTTTTGTCAAAATGCTTATCATCTTCCATTATCCATTCACTTGAAGCTTTACCGCACAATGCGGTGGTAATCAACAGTCATGGGATTATCCAGTTCACCAACAGTAGGTGGAAGGCCTTTAGTCATGAATATGGTCTTTCTACTAATAAGAAATGGATTGGTGCGTATTACTCAGAGCTCATGCAAGATGTGATTATCGATCCCGATCAATGGGCCAAGCTTTATGAATCAGTGAAATATATACTCCGCAGAGAGCATCAGGTTTATACTTCCGAATTCTCCATACAAACCGCTAATAAAGGGAAACGAATCTTCCGTTTGGAGATCTATCCATTTCTCTCAGATCCGCACCCAGAAGCCACTTTTATAATTTCACTATATGATGTGGGCCCCTATAAAGAAGAACCTCTTCATCCGGAGATCATAAACCTCCGTTCAACCTTACCATCATCTTTTGAGCTAATCCCAATCTGTGCTTCCTGTAAATGTATTCGTAATCCCAAGGATGAATGGATCACCATTGAACATTTCTTAAAGCATCAGCTTTCTTTGCAATTCACCCATGATATCTGCCCAGACTGCATAAGACAGCTCTATCCCCAGTATGCTGGGGCTTTTAAGAGATGACCTGAGGCCACTGAATTTCACTTCTGATCTTATAAAAAAAAGTAAGAAATCCTCTGCGAACAAAGGGTTTCTTACTTTTTATTTGTATGCGGTAGAGAGGACTCGAACCTCCACGGGTATACACCCACTACCCCCTCAAGATAGCGTGTCTGCCATTCCACCACTACCGCATAATATGACCCGTATGGGATTCGAACCCATGTTACCTCCGTGAAAGGGAGGTGTCTTAACCCCTTGACCAACGGGCCATGCTTTACAAGTTATTTTCTTGTCACAACAAAAATGAGTATATCAAACCATAAGAATTTTGACAAGCCTTTTTTTAAAAAAAGTTTAAACTAAAAGAAACGCGCACCAATAAAGGTACGCGCCTCTAATCACAACGCTTATGGATTTACTTTTGCCTCAAAGGTTTGTACCCCATCTACAAATTTTAGCACCACAGCTGCTTTTACCGGGTCATGCGTTTCATTCATTGTGATTTTACCCGTGGCCAGTTGTAAATCCTTCGTCCCCGCCAGTGCATCCTTCAGCTTCTCAGGTTCTGTGGAATCCGCACGTGTAATGGCGTCTGCCACTAGTTTCACGGCGTCATATCCAAGCGCAGCCATCCCATCTGGAACAAGATCACCGTTAGCAGCTTTGAAGGCATCTACGAACGATTTCACTTCTGGCGAGCTATCTTCAGGTGAATAGTGATTGGACATAAACGTATTGTTTAGGGCATCCGCTCCGGCAATCTCAGCCAGTTGAGGTGAATCCCAGCCATCCCCGCCCATAAACGGAACGGTGATCCCCATTTCGCGAGCTTGCTTTACGATTTTGCCGACCTCCTCATAGTAGCCTGGAAGATAAATAACATCGGGATTAGCTTCTTTAATACGTGTTAATACAGCTTTAAAATCAGAATCTTTTTGTTGATAGGATTCTTCGCTTAAGATAGAGCCACCGTTCTTAGTAAACGTTGCTTTAAAGAAGGTCTGCAGCCCTTTGGAATAATCGCTTGAAGCATCCGTATAAATAACAGCCGTCTTCGCTTTAAGTGTATCCTTAGCAAAGTTAGCCATTACTTCACCTTGGAAAGGATCAATAAAAGAGGCCCGGAATACCCATTCGTTCAAATCTCCAGTACGTTCATCAACTGTCACTTTGGGATTGGTGGCTGAGGAGCTAACCAGCGGGATGCCTTTTTCTTGAGCAACGGGAACAATCCCGAGTGTATTCGTAGATGTAGTTGCACCGATAATAGCTACAACTTTATGGGTAGTAATCAGCTTTTGCGCTGCGCGTGTCGCCTCTTCCGACTTGGAGGCATTATCCGCTTCAATCAGTTCAAGTTTTTTGCCTAGTATTCCACCTGCGTCATTAATTTCTTTTACCGCCAGCTTTGCCCCTTTGAGTGCAGAATCACCGAAGGAAGCCTGGCCGCCTGTAAGCTCAAGGTCTGCTCCAATCTTGATGGTCCCTCCACCAGCATTCCCACCTTCAGCAGTAGTGTTGTCTGTCTTGTTCCCACAGCCTGTCAGCAATCCACCAGCCAGTAACGCAGTCAGCAATATGGCCCCGATTTTCTTCATCCTCTTCCAGCCTCCCAAAATAAATAATTTATAGGTTCTTTCTGTGATGCTGTTATGAACTAGCCGATGAATTAATGTCCCAGATAAGCCATTCTGATCTCTTCCGAATCTGCCAATTCCTTGGCATCTCCCTCAAGCACGACTCTGCCCGTCTCAAGAACGTAAGCCCGATGAGCAATTTTAAGCGCCTGATGGGCATTTTGTTCTACAAGAAGCACTGTTGTTCCAGAGGCATTTACTTCCTGGATGATCCGAAAAATATCCTGAACGAGTAATGGAGCAAGCCCCATCGAGGGTTCATCTAATAATAAAAGCTTGGGATGCCCCATCATCGCACGCCCCATAGCAAGCATCTGCTGCTCCCCGCCGGATAATGTGCCGGCAAGCTGTTTTTTTCTTTCTAAAAGACGCGGGAAGGTGGAGTAGACCTTGGCAAAATCAGCAGCTAAGCTGCCAAAATCTTGTAAAAAAGCTCCTAGCTCCAGATTTTCTTCCACAGACATATTAGCAAATACACGCCTGCCTTCCGGACAATGAATAAGCCCCTGTTTTACGATGGCTTGAACACTCTGATTCGTAATAGATTTATCCATGAAATCTATACTGCCTGTTTTGGGTTTCAGCAGTCCCGAAAGCGTCTTAAGCAATGTGGACTTGCCTGCTCCATTTGCGCCGATTAGAGTTACAATCTCGCCTTCTTTTACATCCATACTTAAATCCTTCAAGGCATGAATAGCCCCATAATATACATTGATCCCCTGTACGCTAAGCATGGTCCACTACGCCTCCTGTCCCAAATAGGCTTCTATGACTTTGGGATGATTCCGTATTTCAACGGGCGTACCTTCAGCAATCAACATTCCGCGATCCAGCACATAAATCCGGTCACACACCCCCATAACCAGGGACATATCGTGCTCGATAAGCAGGATCGTCAGCTCAAACTCTTCACGGATCCAGGCAATAAGATTCATTAGATCCCGAGTTTCATTCGGGTTCATCCCTGCGGCTGGTTCATCCAATAGCAAAAGCTTAGGTCCTGCTGCAAGCGCGCGTGCAATTTCCAAACGCCTTTGATTTCCGTAGCTAAGATTCCCGGCACATTCATCACATTGATCGGCAAGATTAAATATTTTGAGAATATCCATAGCCTTTTGCGTAATTCCGTTTTCTTCTGCAAAATGCTTAGGCAGGCGGAGCATGGAAGTGAACATCGAATGTCTGGCATGCTGATGAAATGCGATCTTAACGTTATCCAGCACCGTCATAGAGGTAAACAGACGAATATTCTGAAATGTCCTCGCTGCCCCTTTTCGGTTAATCCGATAAGGCTTCATCCCGCCTACTGCCTGATTGCCGAGGATAATATCGCCACTGGAAGGCGGGTATACACCTGTCAGCAAATTAAAAAGGGTTGTTTTTCCCGCGCCATTAGGTCCGATGAGCCCAATCAACTCACCTTTATTAATATGGAGGGATACCTCGTTAAGCGCCTTAAGCCCGCCAAATGCACGACTCGCTTGTTGAACATCAAGAAGCACTTCCACTGTTGATGCTGTCACTTGGTTTGACCTCCTTTTTAGACCATTTTAAGAAAGAAAAACCCGTGCTGCCAAGCAGCCCCTTAGGCCGAAAAATCATCATCAGAATTAGAATCGCCGAGTAAATAATCATCCGCAGCTCCGGATATTCCTGAAGCACCGTGAAGAGCACCGTCAGTACAATCGCACCCACGATGGCCCCGCTTGTACTTCCTAGTCCACCTAACACAACCATGACTAGAATTTCGAATGATTTTAGAAAATTAAAGCTTCCAGGATTGATGACGTAGAACTTATGAGCAGAGAGACCACCCGCTATTCCCGCAAATAATGCTCCAAGTGAAAAAGCAATGACTTTGTACAAAGTTGTATTAATCCCCATCGCTTCAGCAGCAATTTCATTCTCACGAATCGCTATACAAGCCCGGCCGTGAGTGGAACGTATAAAGTTATTGATCACAACAATCGTGACCAATGTGAACAGAAACATAATCGTCCAAGTCGTTTGATTGGGGATGCCGCTTAGACCTGAAGCTCCGCCCACATATTCTGTATTGAGCAGGACAATCCGGATAATCTCACCAAATCCCAGCGTAGCAATCGCCAGATAGTCTCCATTCAGCCGCAAGGTCGGAATCCCGATTAGCACACCGAAAAATGCAGCAACCAGTCCAGAGATCACTAGCGCCAGCACGAATGGCATATCAAAGTTCAAAGTTAAAATGGAAGAAACATAAGCACCAATGGACATAAATCCAGCATGCCCGATTGAGAATTGCCCCGTTATCCCATTAATCAGATTCAAAGACACCGCCAGCATGACATTTATACAAATTAGAATTAGCGTAGACTCCATGACATCATCAAATATTCCCGTTGTTAGAAGAACTTGAATAATGATATAAAGCATGATAGAAAAGACAATGCCTATCCAAAATGACTTATTTATCTTCTTCATACGGCATCTCCCTACACTTTCTCGCGGACATTTTTACCAAATAGCCCGGATGGTTTAAAGATAAGGATTAGGATGAGTACAGCAAATGCCACACCATCACGCCACGAAGAATATCCCAGAGAAGAAACCTCTGTCTCGACTGTGCCCAGCAGAAGTCCCCCTACCAGAGCACCAGGAATACTGCCAATGCCACCTAAAACCGCAGCCACAAAAGCTTTAAGCCCCGGAAGTACCCCCATCATCGGATCCACTGAATTGTAAGTCATTCCGAAAATAACGCCTGCTGCTGCCGCAAGTGCAGATCCTATAGCGAAGGTGGCTGAAATGGTCCGATCTACATTAATCCCCATCAACCGTGCTGCTTCCATATCAAAAGACACGGCCCGCATCGCTTTACCAATCTTTGTTCGGTGCACAATATACTGAAGGATAATCATCAAAATAACCGTCGTCCCCAAGATCATGATTTGATTGGAGTCCACCTGAATCGAGGAACCAAACAAGTTGTATTGCTGCTTATTAAGAATCTCCGGAAATCCTTTAGCCTGAGGACCAAGCACAAACACACCGCTGTATTCCAGCAAAAAAGAAACGCCAATTGCAGTAATCAACACAGCGATTCGCGAAGCTTTTCGTAGAGGTTTGTATGCTAGCCGTTCGATTGACATCCCCAGCAACGCACTGATTGTCATAGAGATCACCAATGAGATAAGTAAGA
Source organism: Paenibacillus sp. FSL R5-0636 (assembly GCF_037974255.1). Classification (NCBI taxonomy): domain Bacteria; kingdom Bacillati; phylum Bacillota; class Bacilli; order Caryophanales; family Paenibacillaceae; genus Paenibacillus; species Paenibacillus sp. FSL R5-0636. Next base: position 1,312,506 of record NZ_CP150232.1, on the reverse strand, counting down.
CCAGTATCGGAGAAAGCCCTGCTGAAGCCAAGTACCTGGCACTGAACAATCCAATAAACGACCCAACCATAAACACATCCCCATGGGCGAAATTGATCAATTTAATAATCCCGTAAACCATGGTGTACCCAAGTGCGATCAGAGCATAGATGCTCCCTACAGAAATCCCGTTAATTAACTGTTGAATGAAATACTCCATCGCCGTCCCCCAATCCCCATATTTATTTTTAAAAACACCTTTCTTTAGCTTACATTCATTTTCATTGTTTTATGTCACTTATATTAACACAGTACTATACATGCGTCAGTAAAATTTGTGCTTTTTACTATAATATTCAATATTTTATGTTATATTACATAACATATCGAGTTAATTCTTTGGGATGTATAAAGATAGAAATTGGGTAAAGAGAAGAAAACAGGAGAATTACGGAGATTTTTAAAGTTTGATTTTCAGGGGGGAGTCTTTGATTTTACCTACAGATTGCATTTAAAGATAAATAATATAACATTTGTCTCTTTCGACGTGTGTTTTTCGAGTTTATTATGAGTTACCGGTCAAGTTGTTTCTCTATTTTTGCACAAAAAAAAGCTCTGTCCCACACAATAATGGAGTGAGAGAAAGCTAATTATGGTGGTCAGCTCCATTCTTTGTACTTCCGTCACGGGTCAATTACTCATCATTTTCTTTTTTAGTTCTTTAATCTGCATCATATGATGTAGGTCATGCGATATAAAATCCTTTAAATAGGACTCAAAGGAAAACCTTCCGTCCACATATTTGTCTGAGTATTTTCCCTCTTCAAGACTACCTATACAATCTAATATTAAGTTACGGTACTTCATAGTCAATTCTATTAATTCGTCTTTGGTTTTTGTCTTACCATATGTAACAGCATCATTATTGAATTGATCGAAATCAATAAGTTGAAGTGTTATTGCTTTATCGCATGCTATCGGTTCGATCGTCGATTCATAGAAGTATTTATCCCATAACAAAATATGACTAACAACATCATGAATGGTCCATTTTCCTTCAGCGATGGGTGTTTTCCAATCTAAATCAATAATTTCTAAAACAAATCCATTCCATTCCTTAAACTGATTTAGCAAATCTGATCTGTTATTCATTGGCACATCTCCTTTTTTGGTAATCATCAAAATTCTAACAAAATCTCTTTAATTCATTCCTATATAGTTCATAGTTCGCTTCATCAAAACATATAAAAACAATCTTATTTATTTCCGACTCATTATTTATAATATATTTTGAAACTTCATCTATAGCTATGCTACAAGCAAGATCTTTTGGAAAATTATATATTCCTGTACTTATATTAGGTATCGCAATACTTGTTACTTCATTAGATTCAGCTAATATTAATAAATTTTTATAGCAATTCCTTAACTTCTCTTCTTCGTTATTCTTTCCACTATTCCAAACAGGACCAACGGTATGAATAACAAATTTACATTTCAGATTTCCTCCTGTTGTTATTACCGCTTCTCCAACCTCACAACCTCCCCTTTGACTACGAATTTTCATGCAATCCTCTAATATCGCTTTTCCACCAGCTCTATGGATAGCTCCATCAACTCCGCCTCCACCCATCAAGCTTGTGTTTGCTGCATTGACGATAGCATCAACATCTAATTTAGTTATATCTCCTTGAATCAACTGAATCATTGAGTTATTTATAATTACATCCATCTGAAATCCCCCCCGAAGTATATTAGTTGCGAACAAGTATCAAGTGCTGATTGACATTCAAGCGGCTTAAATCACCCTAGGAAACAGTCGTTAGCATTAGACTCGTGGGGTTGTCCACCTGGCTAACTCTTCTTCAAACCTTTTACCTTCTATCGAACCAACACCTCGTGGTCCACAGCGTGAACGTATTGTTCGCAGATATCTAGCTTTTTCGGAGCTACTAATATGTTCTTCAGCATCCAGCTATTTTTTATATATGTAATCGATAAATCCTTGTCGTATCCATTCGCCTTCAAACTTTCTTTCCAGCACTCGATCTTCTTTGTATATTAACTGCAAATCATCAAACATAGAATCTGCTTCATGATAATCATAATAAGAGTGTATTACGAATTCATCATCTTCCATCTGTTCAAACTGATTATCCCCCAAATCAACTCCATCGCCGACTCTAAAATCCTTTAGGGTTAAAAAATTTACAAATAATAATCCATTAGGTTTTAGAACGCGTTTCATTTCATTTATCGCTTTTTTCACATCTTGTTTTCTCATATGAAAAATAGAGTTATATGAATACACAAAACTCATCGACTCATCACTTAGCGCCAACTGTCTCATGTCGCCTTGTTGTATATTTAGATTCTGTCCCCTTTCAGTTGCGAACTGATTAGCTCTTTTAATTTGTTCGTCATTCATCTCAATTCCGTTTGTACTGTATCCATAGTTCGCAAACAAACTTAGTGGAGGTGAATCCCCTCCCGCTCCGCAGTCTAATATGTTTTTTTCCATACCACTTTCATTGCATAATGCCAAAAATCTGTACAAGGGGATCTGCTTAAACAGTTCCATGTTGGTTCCACTCCTTTGATCATGTAGTAATTGAATTTACTCATAGATCTTTCCCATATAAATTATTTGAGCACATCTCTTCCGTGGGTTTTCAGGTTTACTTTATTGAATCCCCGCAGTTCCAAATGTCTCTCTAATAACTTTTTCGTATTCATCCCATTTAAAGCAAAAAGGGCCTATATCAATAGCCTTATTACCGGATTCTAATTTGAAATCTCTCCATATAATAAGATCCCCTTCTCTCTCAATAAACACTGATATAAAGCCACATTCTTCATCGCCACACCAGGGACAGACTAATATTGGGTACCTGTAGTACAAATATTCATGCATTACGTTTAACAAAAAATAGTTAATCATTTTCCTTTGATGCTCTTCACTACCCCACCCGAGGGAAGGAACCCTATCATATTTTTTTAACATTTGGTAAAGAGATCTACCATCAATTATTACGTCGGCAAAAATAGTATTTTTATTTCCCCCTTGATCCGGATCAAAACTATCATATCGGCTTGACGGTTTTGTTTGTATTTGATTTATAGTTTTCATGCTCCTCCTTTAAACTCTTCACACTTATCAAATAAACATTCGATCCCTCCACACCATTCCCCTTCCAAAATATTGAATTCACCGTTTCTCAGAATCGCATATAGCAACCGAAAAATAAATTCACACAACAAAAAAGAGCTCCCAGAATGGAAGCTCTTCTTATGTAATTCAGAACGGAGAGAGTGGGATTCGAACCCACGCACCGCTTACGCAGTCTAACCCCTTAGCAGAGGGTCCCCTTATAGCCACTTGGGTATCTCTCCATGAAAATGGCTCCCCGAACAGGACTCGAACCTGTGACAACTCGATTAACAGTCGAGTGCTCTACCAACTGAGCTATCAGGGAACATTACAAGTGAACATGAATTAATTTATCATGATTTCAAGGTCTAGTCAAGCGGGCAAAATAATTTTTGTGATCGTTTTCAAATTTATGCTATGATTCGGCCGCTTGCTAGATTTTTTAAAGAGATTTCCATCCCTCCCCCTATAGATTACACCATTCTCCATCCTGCGGAAGCTGTACCCGATCCCCCAACGATTCCTTCTCTAAATGAGCTTTTAGCTTATCTCGGGTAACCAAACAATGGTTAATGGCGTCCATGTGCACAGCAATCACTTTAGTAGAAGGAGCATATTCACATAGGTCTACGACATCGTGCTCATTCATTGTAATATGGCATCCGCTTAAAAACTGCGCACCACCAGCATTCACAACTGTCACCTCAGGTTTAAAAACGTCCAATGCCATTTTCACCTTATCACACCAAATCGTATCCCCAGCCACATATAAAACAGGTTCGCCTTCCGCCTGAAACACAAACCCGGATACCTTACCCATAAGTTTACCAGTCACTCCAGTGCCATGCCGTCCATCCGTACGTGTTATAGTTATTCCATTAAACGTCAGTGAATCGCTAATTTCCGTGGTATGCTCAAACCCCTGCTTCGCTAATTTATCTCCATCTCCTTCCTGACATAATAGTGGTAGATCATGCGGCAACAAAGAAATGGCAGCGGCATCCCAATGATCCTGATGAAGATGTGTGACAAGAATTGCATTAGGACTCAGCCATTGTTCTACGGCTCCCGGCAAAGGAACGAGCGGATTGCGGCGATCATTTTCAGTATTAAAAATAGGTGGATTAGCACCCTGTTCACTCAACATAGGATCAATTAAAAATGTACTGCCACCATACTTTAGCCATAGGGTCGCGTTGCGGATATGCTGTATTTTCATCGGAAGCCCTTCTTTCTTTCAGATATCTTCTGCTACAATTAATTATAGTTGGACCTTGAAACAGAATACATTGAGATTGGAAAGAGATTGGTCCGTTCTACTTTCACGCAGAAAGGATTTTAGATAATAATGAGCTCCTATTTTATAGATGATGTGGATTTTCGCATCCTGCAGCTTCTAATTGAAGATTCCACGATCAGTCACAGAGATATTGGGCAGCAAGTGCATATGACCGGTCAGGCTGTGGGCGCACGTATTCGCAAAATGCAGGACACCGGAGTGATTGAAGGCTACACGGTCCGCTGGAATCCGGATAAGGTTGGGGAGACTATTCATGCCTTTATTACTGTTTTTTTGGGTTCGAATACGGTTCACCCAGCCTTTCAGACATTCGCAAAGCAGCATGATAGTGTAAAAGAAATACATAGGGTCAGCGGAGAAGGCTGCTACTGGATACGTGTTCGTACCGGAAGCCAAGAGGAGTTGAATAGCTTTCTCGACGAACTGCTGAAGTTCGGAAATTACAGAGTCAATCTATCGATGGGAAAACTGAAGTAAGGCTGCATCGGAATCGGATATGAAGCTACTATCGGACCCAGTTGACCTTATACTCAGCATAATCGCATATTTGGCATACTATCGGACCCCATTGCCTCTATTGGCACGAAAAACACCAAATATGAGCCTCTTTCGAACTAATAGCGTCACTTGAGTCCGAAACCCTGCCCAAAAGGCTAAAAACTTGCCAATAGCGTCATTGGGGTCCGTAAGCCTCAGCCAATGATAGCTCGGCGATGTTGGTGTTGGTGTTGGTTCAAGTGAATGGGTTACGCAAAGTCAATGAGCTTTTGCTTGCCCATAAGCTTTTATAGCAGGCCAGCCAACGTTAAAAACGCAGAGCAGCGATTCTCCAATAACCGGAGGAGATCGCTGCTCTGCTGTTTTTTACTTATGCTATATTGTAGCTTCTACTACGGTAGCTAATTCAATAATTCAGCTGCTCTAAGCAACCGGACAAGAATTACGGCGGCCTCTGCACGGCTAGTATCACCGCTAGGTGCAAAACTGCCTAATGGTTGACCTTTCATAATGCCTTTTGCAGCCAGGTCAGACACTGCTTCTTTAGCCCATGAGGAAATAGTTGAAGCGTCTGTGAAAACATCTGTAGCAACGTTTGCTCCATATCCTTCAGCTTCTAGGTTCAGCAGCTTCATTGCTCTGGCTGCCATAACAGCCATTTGCTCCCGTGTAATAAGGGCGTTCGGACGGAAGGTTCCATCCTCATAGCCTTGAACCAATCCTAAGGCTGCAGCAGCTCTGGCATCCACTGCATACCACGACAAATCGGACACATCACTGAAGGTCTTCGTCGTGTTCGCAGCTACAAGACCCAACGATCGAATCAACATAGCTGCGAACTCGGCACGACTGACAGATTTCTGAGGTGCAAAGGTATCTGTGGATTGTCCGGTCAAGATCAGTCGGCTGGCAAGTCTCTCAATCTCATTTTTCGCCCAATGTGTAGCAATATCCCCGAAAGTCACAGGGTGCAGCGCAGCGACAAATACACCGCTCGCAATACTGCTCTTAACAGTAACCTTGGTCATCCCATTAACGGGCTCAAACAATGCAGGTACATAACGGAAGGAACCCGTCTGTTCATCGTAAATAAAGACTACACCTGTCTTCGCATCCAGCGCCTCCTTAAGCATAAATGTACGATCTACATAAGTGGTGCCGAACCCACTTGCTGCTACAGAGGTTTTGCCATCCGTTACCTTTAGAGTGACAATAGCCGGTGTTCCTTGCACAGTAAAGCCTTGCTGCTTAGCCTTGGCAAGCAGTTGATCTAATCCTTTTCCGCTTAGCGAATTTAAATTAAACTCCAGTGTGCCTGCTGGCATTTGTGCGGCTTTGAGCACACTCTCCACAAGCTCTAACGGGAAGCGGTAGCTCATACCTCCACTTTCAATAACAAGCACAGCTTTGGGGCTAAGTGCCGCCGCCTTACGTAAAGCATCTGCACTAAAGCGGGCTGTGCCGTCTCCATTAGCTGAAATCTCGATAACAGCCTGCCCTGCAGTCGCCTTAGCTTTTAGCTGCGCATCATGATTAGCTGCTGGTGTAGGTGCTGGTGTAGCGGTCGGTGTGCCGGTTTGAACAGGGTTCACTGACCCTGTAGGGTCTGTTGGACCAGGAGTACTTGTTGGTTCTGGAGTATTCGTTGGACTAGGAGTACTCGTCGGGCTAGGAGTACTTGTTGGATCCACAGGATCGATCGGGTCTACAGGATCTGTCCCGCCAGGTGATAGCACCTCAATTGTATATACCCTCTTCTCGTTGCCCACAGTTACCGTGAAGTCTGTGATTCCCGCTTTAATTCCATTAAGACTGTCGTTGGTAAATGTAGCAACCTCACTGCTCATAATATTTAGAGTAGCTTGTGCGGTAATATCTCTGCCTTCTTTATCTAGTACCTTAAGCGTAGCTGACTTACCCTGCTCTAATACCACAGGCCCGCTCTGTCCATCTGCTAGTTTGATAGAGAACGGTTTAATGGCTGTGGCTATTCCTTGATTTTGTTCTTTAATGCTTAGGTCAGGAGAGGCATTGGTCAGAAGGTTCATCCGTTCGCCACGAATAATCATGTTGTCGACCAGCAGACTCCCTTTCAGATTTTTCGTAACTTCTATACCGCTTGTACCTGCGCCATCAAATACATTATTCGTCAGCACAACTCCATCAATGGAAGTGAGAGTATCTCCCTCTAGATCACCTTGAGCAATCAACCCCGAATAAGTGCTGTCCAGTGCCGTATTGTTGCGAATGAGTACTTTTCCTTTCAGATCACTCTCACCAGCATAAAGCCATAACGCACCCAGATTCACGCCGTAACCGGAATCATAACTGCCTGTTCTAAGCAAGGTATTTCGCTCCACAATCGTTGTTCCTTGGAAGGGCTCGGCGGTGAAACGGGTAGACACTGCAATCCCGGCTCCATTAGTCACAGTGTCTTTTACCACGTTGTCCTGGACTTTGTTATCTTTCCCCCCAAAGACTACAATGTTATCCGCTAACCAAGGCAAGGATACCGTATTAAAACGTGCCGTGTTGTTATAGCTCGGTGTACGTTCCGTACCATTCACATCCGTCAACTTGCCGTCTGTAAACGACCACATTGCAATTCCATCATCCCCTGGATAGCGGATGTCACTTTGTTCCATCATGCTGTTGCCAGTCCCTACGGCAAAGTTAATCCCGTCTGCCATAAGATTGCGGATCCGCAGACCTGCCATGTACAGACCATTCGTACGCGCCTTTTCACCCATCGGCTGAGTTAACCACAAGCCTGCTTTGGTATGTTCTATCCAAACGTTCTGTATAATCGAACCTTGGCCAAAAGCACCATGGAAAGCGTTGGTGATCGCTTCATCATCCCGTTCGTTAATGCCGCCTTCAATCATCAGATCGTAAACACCAACCTTACCGCCGTGACCATAAAACTTAGCTCCATTCAGAACCGTATACCACATGCCGGCACCACGTATTTCAGCGGTATCCAGATCCAGCAGACCCTCACCGACATTAAAGGTACCCGCCGGGAACCACACACCTTTACCTGTCGCATTCGCTTCGGCAAGAGCTGCCTTGAAGGCTGCGGTATCATCTCCCTCATCATTTGCTGCCGCTCCAAAATCCGTTACGGAAATAAATTCGTCCGGGCGAGCCAACTCAGGGGCAACCTGCTCCATATCCACCAGGTCAATGACGTAAGAAGCTGCGTTATCTCCTGTTCCCTTCTCTAAGCGAATAGTTGCTCCGGCAGGAGTATCGCCGATCAGAGCATGGATTTCGTCAAAGAAGCGGTGTCCACTGCCTTGGCGAGGATCATTTGACCATGGGTAGCTGCCATATTCCCAAGCATATTTGGATGTCAGCTTAAGCTGCTTCTTAACTCCATCCACATATAGAGTCAAGGTTTCTTCCGCACCAGCCCCATCTGGACTATCAGGAATGGAATATCGAAGAACAATGGAGTTAGCCGACTTCGCAAGCTTGAACTCTAGATAATCTCCCGTATTCTTCAAGGCCACCGCTTGTCGTCCAGAAGCCTCGGAAGCCATGCTGAGATATTTCCGCGACGAGCCAATCAGCGTTCCGTTTGTTGCCGCATCCTCAGCTTCATAGCTGATATATGGAACCGTTGCTCCACGGTATGTTTTGTTAACGCTGTTTTTTACGGTCAGGCTATCAAGGGTTACTTTACTCCAATCCACGTTGTCACTACTTAGAGAAACCGTGTTGATGCCTGCACGAAGCTGCAGTATTACCTGTGCATTCTTCCAAGAGGCAGACTTGCCAAGACTAACCTTGCCCCCTTCGTTTAAACCATTCACCTCTAGCGCCAGATCCGTTGCAGCAGCAGCGGTATTTTTGTATCGAATAACAGCGTCATATTCCCCGGCCTGCTGGGCGTTGACTGCAAACCGTATAACACGATCCCCTTTGAATGCTTCTCCTCCTGCATAAATTGCATCAGTAGGGATAGGTAAGAAGCTCCAGAGCTCACTATCAGTTCCATTTGCAGCAGAACCAAGCTGAACAGCCGATGCGCTGTGAGTAAGAAGACCTGTTCCATTCGCATTTAGCAGAAGAGTATAACCTAACTTCTCTTCCAGCTTCCATTGGGATCTTTCTGTATCTCCAGCAGCTAACAAGACCACTTGGCCCGATTCATTGAGCGAAAGATAATGTTGTGTCTGAACATTCATAATCCGTTTGCGTCCGTTTATCTCCTGAACCAGCCATTGGGATTGAGCCGCCATATCGGAAGCATCTGCATATAGGACAGCCCCCTCTTTTTCGGCCAATACTTTACCAGCCATGCCTTTCGGAACAATGGTTATGATGTTGGTATCATTTTGAACTGGAGTTGTTGTATTGTTATTGCGCAGTTCTCCAGATGGAGTAGTAAACTCCTGTGGAGCCGCGTCAAGTGTCCATAGTGCCGTACCCTCACTCTCTAGCAAAAGCGCACGTTCAGCATATCCTGTCTTATTGGCAATGTTTATTAATTCATCGTCGTATTCTCCAAAGAGACTACGAATGGTGTAATGTGTATAATCGGAAGCCAAGCTTACTTCCCAGGCAGAGGCTCCGTCTACAGCAGGTTCTGTACTACTGCTCTCCAAATATGAATAATCACCATTCAGCGTTAAAAAATGACCTGTTGCCCGGTTGGTGATCGTCTGTTTACCCTCCTGCACAGTTACATTCCAGTGCGAAAATCCATTGTCTGCTGACGGCTGTCCGTACAGAACAACCCCATGCTCATTTTCGTATAAATACTCCCCACTGCTTGCATTCTTGAATCTTACAGGGTAATCAGGCAGTGGCGGAGCAATCGCATCAACCGCTTCAGCAGTAAAATGCGCACTGCTTTTTTCCGCTGTATCTGCAGCTTTACTGATTCGGAGAATTGGGTTGCCGTTATCATCCGACGCACCATAGATATAGTGACCAGCCCATGAGCTCATAATGGTAGTCACACCGGACGCCTGCATATCAACCTTCCACTTAATGCTGGCCCATACATCGTACACTGTTTGCAAAGTTTGAACACTAACATTAGGATCAATCTCATCTACAGCCCCACCTATATGCTCAAGGGAGAGATAACGTCCAGTGCCTTTATTTTTTATCTTCACCGATCCATTGCTGCCGGCTATTTCTTGCAACTGCCAGACAAAGGAATCGTCATTCAAATCAAGTGGACCATAAGTAGCCTGGCCTACTGTTACATCCTCGTTGGCAGCTGCTAGAGGTGCAAGATTTTGGTTAGAGTGAGCAGAGTCCTGGTCAGCATAGACAGCTTCAGTAACCGTCTTGGATTCTGGCAATTCCTCTATTGCAGCTGGAGAAGTCAGCAAAGGACCGTCCTTAAGATATTGATCCTCTCCATTTACAGCATCTAGCTGAAAACGGAACAAATCTTGTTTTTTCTCGGTGACCGAAACAAATCTCCACTGCGGACTGCCCCAACCTGGATTGATCACTCCGTACTCAGCATATTTAGTGAGGTTTTGAAGTGAAATATACTTCTCTGGGATTTTATTAGGTTCCTTGTCGAGAACGCTACTGATTACGTAGGTGTTGTTCCCAACATTTTTGCCTGTCCAGATGTATTCTCGTTCCACATGATTTCTGTCTGGAAGCTCTGTGACCTGAAGGTGGCCATTTGGCATGTTCATCGTGTTCATGTAATGGCCCGTTTTCTTGTTTTTGAACAGCTTGCGGCCGTTATATTTCTCCACGAGCCACTGATCGGAGCCATCCTTTTGCATATTTCCATATTTTAAAAGACCATCAACGCTCTCATACCAATAAAATGACTTCCAGCCATTCTGAATCCGGTAATATGGCATTGTGCCGTCAGTTGGTGTGTTAGGATCTAAAAGCTGCCACTGAGCGCTCAAAGAAGTCGCATCGTCAATCGCTCCAGCCTGTTCTCCACCCAATGTAGACAAATAAATGCCTGTGCTTTCGAGATTCTGAAGCGTCTGGTAATCATCATAATCATCGGAATCATTAAAAATCCATTGATCCGACGGCTGACTTCCGCTAATCTGCAAGGCCTTGGCGGTACCTTCACTATAAGAAACATAATGATCGGTTGCCGCATTACGGATACGCTTATTGCCGTCATAATCCTCTATATACCATAGATAGTCAGAGGTGTTGGCGGCATCTGGCGCAATAATTCCATGCTTAAGCTCGCCGTTTACGGATTCATATAAAAAATCTGTAGCCACTTGTGCATCCGTATAAGTTGCCAGTCGTACAGGCTGTAATTCGGAAATAGGCACGATTCTCCACTGTGCACTTGGATTAGAGGCTGAACCCGGCCAGCTGTTAGATCGCACATTATTGTCATCGCTGAATTGCGGATTTAGCCATAATGGACTCCCCTCTTCAGTTAAACCACTGTTACGAAGGGTAATGAAGCCCGTTCCATCAGGGCCTGGTGCATTCTCTTGGGTCCACTCACTTAGCTTCACGTGATCCATATCGACTTCCTGCGAAAAAACCCCAGCCCAGGTCACTTCATTTTGCTTAATATAATGGCCTGTCGCACGGTTGCGAATCATTACTGTTCCGTCATCCGTCCCTGATTCAAGATACCACTGTGCTGCTTCATTGCTGACAGGCTGTTTACCGTAAAGAACGTTCCCTTCACTTTCATACATTACCTGACCGGGGCGGAGACGGCTCTCTAGCCGTACAGGTGCTGCATTTGGATCTATAAAAGCCCACTGCGGACTCTCAAACGTAACATTGATATCCGAGCTTACTTGCGCATAACCAAGCTGATTCTCCTCGTGGATAACCAACTTCCCCTCTGGCACAGTCGCACTTCGGATGATCATGTATCCATTGCGATTGGAAGTATCGATCAGCCACTGATCCGCAACACTTCCTGAACCTTGGCGTTCTGCCGCCTTAAGTGAATCCTCTTTGCCGTTGTTACCATCCATTGTAATGTAATGGCCTGTCTTCACATTCTTGATTCGTGACAGCCCATTCACCGTCTCAACCGTCCAATGCGCTGAAGTATCGGCTGGATTGGTCATGCCATAACGCACGATTCCTGCGGATGTCTCATATAAAAAGTTGTTTTTCCACTTATTCTTGATGAGTACCGTACCTGATGGAATTTGCTCAGCGCCTGTTCCTCCAACCCCTTCTGCTCCTACGGAACCTTTACCGGTTCCCATTACAGGCAAGCTTGAAAAAATCAGCAGCAGCGCGAGCAGACCCGCCATTGCGGACCTGATTCGTTTCATACATGTGCCCCCTCTAATTAATATGGACTTCCTTTTCATATTAGTTTGGTAACGCTTACAAAACGATGTGCGATTTTATCCATAAAAAGGTGTATTTGTACGGATATCCAATGCCCCGCAACATTCATGATGATTGACAAATCGGTTTAACGCGATGATAGTTAGTTTTAGCTACCCGCAAAGAGTAAACAAACGGAGGTACATATGAATTTCAAAATTGATTCGCCAAAAATAGCAGATCCAGACTCTCTTCTTCCTGAGCAAATATATTCGCTGCAAACCAAGGACGAATTCAGCTGTTGCAGCATCAGCGATACGGTTATTGATAATCAAGAGGCTAATAAGGTCAGCTTTGATCGCGTGATCTTTAAAAATGTAACGATTACGGAGTGCTCCCTAACTGGGATCGAGCTTATGGACGTGATTTTTGATCGCTGTGATCTATCCAATGTGGATTTTACGAATGGCATTATTCATCGAACTGAATTTAGAAACTGCAAGCTTATTGGCACAGACTTTACAAGAGGCAGATTCCAAAATGTTCGTGTAGTAGATTGTATCGGGGATTTTGCTACGTTTCGATTCGCTAATCTAAAGCAAGTGGCTTTTGAGAGCAGTTCATTAATGAGTTCCGACTACTATCAGTCAAATTTCCAAAAAATCAGCTTCAGCGAGTGTAATATGGATCAAGCCACATTGTCAGGATCAAAGCTTAATGGGATCGATCTTAGTGACTGCGAGTTCAGTGGCTTGATCGTGGATATCAAAGATTTAGAAGGATGCATCATTTCGCCTCAGCAAGCTGTTTCTTTTGTCGGATTATTAGGTTTGGTTATAAAATAAATAACTTCAACTTGCCCGAACATTTACCGCAGCGATAACGCTTAGGGTCTACTTTTCGCTTACGCGGATACTCCATGGCACAGGCACTGCATACAAGCTTATATCGATAGGGCAGCGACTTCCGAGCTTTTGCACCCGGCAGTGTCTGACAGTAGCGGCTTCCGCCGACTTGCGCCAGCAGGCTTTTGAAATCAGCGTCACGATGCATATACCCTCGCTTAGCCAAATGCAAATGATAATGGCAGAGCTCATGCTTGATAATCCGCTCCGTCTCTTCTCTGCCAAACATGGCAAGCTGATGGGGATTAATCTCTATATTATGGCTTTTGGTAAAATATCGGCCGCCCGTTGAGGACAACCGGCTGTTAAAGCTCGCCGTGTGTCTAAACGGCACGCCAAAGCTGTCCCGTGATACCTGCTCAATCCACAGCTGCAGCTCTTCGTTGCTCATAGTTTCCATAGCGTTCTATCACAAGTCCTTTCCACGGGAAATAAGATCTCTACTTGAATTGTAACTTGTGCATAGGCTAAACTGTCAAGAAGGAAGACAAGTACGGAGGGAGAATGAACAATGCCGAAAATGCGGTATGTAATTTTGCAGCAAAATCAAGAATTACAATTCGTGGAAATGCCTGAGGAATATGCGTACCAACTAAGTGCGCTCAATTTACGCCTGAACAAAGAAATCGACAAGCTGACAGCCGATAATGTTCCGGATCTGCCCTTAGCCATCGCCGAATGTGACTCGCTGGATCTGTTACGTGAGGATTACTCCCTGGAGTCCGGTCTGGATTATATCAATAGATTGGAGCAGGCCTTCGCCTCTGTTCAAGAGCAGAAGAACTACCCACTGATCTCCCTGCTTACTGAGATCCGAGCGCTACAGGCTCAATTGGAGCAGTGGTACGAAGAGGAAGCAGAAAGCCTACTGTAATCCGCACCTTTAGGCTTATTTCTCCATATTCTAACTTACGTAAGTTGTTAGAGGAGGGATTCGCTTGCCACAGTGGCTCTGCCATCAGCTAATGAAAGCCTATTACAAAAAAGACCGCCGTCAGATCAAGCTGCTGAATGAGTGCTGGTTCTTTTATCGTAATTCTGCGGAATCGAGTAATGAGATGAAGTTATAGCCTCGGATGATTAAGATCTAGGACATCTTTAAAGCAGCGGATATCGTCTTTTAAAAAGACGGTATCCGTTTTTGTTAAGAAAGGGGACTTATAATCATGATCAGTAGAACAAGACATATACAGCTGTCTCCGGAAAGTGGGACTGAGGAAGAGGACAATTATAATCTCTATGTCATAGTCACATTCCCTGACCGCTCCCGCTGGGCATCGGATTTCTACACCTTCAAGAACATCGAAGCGATCCGACAAGAATACATCCAAAGTGGTGCTTGTCTAAATGGGGCCTACTGGAGTGCACCTAATTATCTAACTGTCGTGGATCATATTGATCGCAAGCGAATTGAAGAAGTCGTCGATTTATATATTTCAGAAGGTACATTCGAATACGCCTTTGAATACATAGGACAGGTCACGGAGCGGGATCTGGAGATTATCGATTATCCGAAAGGCTTTTTCAACCCTTTAGAGAAGCTTGAGCACAGGTACGTTATGCGGCAGTTCGCTGCAATTGAGTTTATGCTGGAGAATGCTGCACCAGAAACTATAGCAGTAATAAAAAAGATCATCGCAGAGAAACAATAAAACTCCGCCTTAAGAATCAATTCTTATTAAAACTTAGGAAATACATATTTAACCAAAAAGAACAGAAAACCAAAAAATATTATAATGTAAGCAGCATATTTAATAAAGGTAGATGCGACAACGCTGGAATCCGATTTCCGTTGTACCTCCCTATGCTCCACTTCAACACTTCTATCCTTATAGCCCGGTTCCATCAGCAATCTCTCCTTTCGAATGTTCATCTTTGATAGCCTCCATTAACCCGAGGCTTTCAGGATTGAATCAAAATTCCAGATTGGATTAAAAAAAAGACCGGAATTCTCTTCAGCTTTTCGAGCTGAGAAATTCAGGTCTTCTTTCTACTTACCCTTTAACCGAACCCGCCGCAATTCCCTCAACGATACGGTTACTGAGGAACAGGAATGTAATCAGGATAGGCAAAATACTGATCATAAGCGTTGCCCCGATCGCACCCCAATCCGTTGTATATTGACCAATGAAGTTTTGCACCCCCACGGTCAGCGTCTTGTAAGAATCAGAACTAATAAATGTGTTTACAAAAATAAATTCGTTCCAGTTATAGATCATATTAATAATGGCTGTAGTCGCGATCACCGAGCTTGTCATAGGAAGTATAATTCTAAAAAACATTCTGTTCACGGAACAACCATCAATAACCGCGGCCTCTTCCACTTCGCGTGGCAGTGCGTAATAGAAACCCAGCAAAATCATAATCGTTATCGGCATGTTAAAAGCGACATAAGACAAAATAAGTGACAAAGGGTGATCCGTTAAGCCAATCTTATTGAATATACTAAATAACGGAATAAGCGTGGAGTGAACAGGAATCATCATCGCTACCATAAACAAACCCAGTACGAACGAGCTTCCCTTCCATTTCATCCTGGTAACTGCATACGTAACCAAGCTCCCGAAGATAACCGTTAACACCGTAGCCACGATGGTAATCCATACGCTGTTGAAGAAATACACGTTGATGTTCCCTACATTCCAGACCTTCGCGTAATTCTCCCAGTGAGGATTCATCGGCAACGATAGAGCAGGAAGGTTGAACACTTCCTGATTATTTTTTAATGAGAAAAACAGCAGCCATACAAGCGGAAACAATTGCAGAGCAGCAACGGCAATCAACACGATATATAGCAATGAGTAGCCGAATTTACGTGTGATCTCCGCACCTGCGCCGCCTGTCTTTGGCCCGATTTCTAGCCTTCCTGCAGTTCCAGACATCATGAAGCGCCCCTCCTTATGAGTATTGGATCGAATCTTTCGTAGCAGTTAATTTGCGAATGACCCAAGTAATGACGAGACAGATGACGAGCAGGAAGAATCCAATTGCACTCCCGTAGCCAAAATCATAAGCCCGAAAAGCCTGATGATACATATAAGACGCCATCACTTCACTAGAGCCATTAGGACCTCCATCCGTCATAACAAAGATTAAGTCAAAATACTTCAGAGAACCTACAACGGCTAGAACAATCGTAACTTTGATGACTTCCATTGCGAGTGGAAGCTTAATTTTCCAAGCGATTTGTAAGGCAGAGGCTCCGTCAATCTTTGCTGCCTCTTCCAGAGAGGTCGGGATATTCTTGAGTGCTGCGTAATAGATCAGAATATAGAAACCAGCATATTGCCACAGAATGGGAATAAATAAAGCAAACAAAACTAATGTAGGCTCTGCAAGCCATGCAGGAGGATTAGCAAAACCAATGGAAACTAATAAGCTGTTCACAATTCCGTTCGTCGGATGATAAATTCTTAGCCAAAGCTGCGCAATCGCAACGGACGATAACAGCATCGGAATCAGATATATTTTGCGAAACAAGTTAGCTCCCTTGATCCGGGCGGCTAATACCATAGCAATTGCCAAATAAATAATGAGACTTAGGGTAGAAAACAACGCTAACTGCAGAGAGTGCCAAGCACTATTCCAGAAGGTTTGGTCTGTTAGCAAAGCTTTATAGTTATCAAATCCGATAAAAGTCAGAGCGCCTATACCATTCCATTTATTCAGTCCGTAATAACCCGTTAGAACAATCGGAATATATACAATAGCCAGAATGAGAAGCAAGGCGGGAAATACGTATAACGCGATTATTTTTTTGTTAGACATCACTTTATCCAAAGTGTCCGACTCCTTTCCTTCATAAACCGTTTGAGGAAAGGCTTATCCGGCATCACGCTGCCGGATAAGCTAATTGTCCCCTTCACCTAGTTGTCGAAGCTTTAGTTGCCTTTGGAGATGGCTGCGTCATGCTCCTCAGAATACTTCTCCGGCGTCACCGCTTTGCCAAAAAGAGCCTGGATCATATTCAGATGCGTTTCTGCTGCATTGGCACGCATTTGAACATCTGCGAATAAAGTGATGCTGCTAGCCTTGTTCATTTCGTTAAACAAATCGATGTACAGCTGTGGTAGATCCAGTGTGGCGGTGTCCACCTTCGTAGCTGGAATAACGCCTGCTCCAGTTACGGATTGCTCTCCCCATTTGGATACGAAATACTCGACGAATAATTTTGCTTCTTCTTTTACCTCAGAGTTCTCAGCAACAAATAATCCTACGCCTGGTCCACCTACCCAGCTATTAATGTCGCCCTTCCCGCCTTCAACTGTCGGGAATTTGAAGAAACCAACACTATTACGGAATTCCAGTGGAATTTCTTCATTGGTTGTGAAATTTGGCAGATCCCATGATCCCATCATGTACATTGCTGCCTTGCCATTTACGAACTCTGATTTTGCCTCTTCATTTGATAAACCGTTGAAACCCTTAACAAATGCATTGCTGTCAACAAGTGATTGAACCTCAGAAGCCGCCTTTACTAATCCTTCATCCATAAATGAGCCTGATCCACTGATCGCACCTGCAAGTGCCTGTTGGCCTGCGATCCGATCAGCCAGATACATATACCAAAGCGATCCTGTCCAGCGATCCTTATTGCCGAGAGCAATCGGTGCAATGCCCCCTTCAGATAGTGTTTTTACAACTTGCTTAAACTGATCGTAGGTTTGTGGGACCTCAAGATTATATTTTTCAAAAATAGCTTTATTGTAGTAGATAGGTGCGATGTTAAACTCAAGTGGAAGCGCATACGTTTTATCGTTAATAGCATAAGCTTCTGTAGTTCCTGCGACGAACTTGTCTTTTAATTCACCATTCAACAAGTCATCTACAGGAGCGAAGAGATTTCCTTCAACGTAAGGCTGCAAAAAGCCAGCGGCCCAAGTTACCCCAACGTCTGGCAATTCGTTAGAAGCAGACAATACCTTCAGCTTATTTTTGTATTGCTCGTTGTCCAGAACCTCTTGCTTGATCACAACATTGGGATGCTCTGTTTGATATTCTTTAATAATTTGATTAACAATTTTATTTTGTCCGGCAGAAACACCTTCTGGCCATAAATGCATGAAGTTAACGGTGACTTTGTCGCTTCCCCCATTTGCACTACCTTTAGATTCACCTGCATTGTTATCTTTTTGACCACAACCAGCTGTGACAAGAACGAGGCACATCGTTAAGAACAATATTGTCCATTTTTTATTGCGCACGCTTACAACCCCTTTTCTATTGTTGTCTAGCGGCCTTGTAACCGCTTAACTAAATTGTAGCTTGGATCCCATGATGTCGTAAGGTCATAAGGATTGGGACTAATACCACTATTATTGGATTCTTTCCTCCGTGGTCATGACGTTCTGGCGGTATTGCCCTGGACTAACATTTTCGAGTGCACGAAATACCTTCACAAAATATTTGGCCGTTTGATAGCCTACTTGTTCCGCGATTTCAGCAATGGACAGCCGTGTGCTCACCAGTAGTTCTTTGGCTCGTTGTATTCTCCTTCTCGTTACATATTCACTGTAAGTCAATCCCGTCTGCTCTTTGAAAAGGACGCTGAAATAGCTGGCATTCATGTGTAATTGATCCGCTATATCACGCATGGATATCGATTCGTGAAGATGTTCGTCTAAGTATTGGAGTGCCTCACGCACTTGAGTGCTATACACTTTCTCCTGCTGTACCGTTTCCATAAGCTTGGGATCGATCAGCTTCTCCATTCGTTCGATTCGATATATATCCTCCTTGCGTTTCAATGCCAGTTCCACTGCTCGGACCAGCTTCGTTTTGTCGAGTGGCTTCAGTAAATATTCAACCACACCAAACTGCAAGGCTTTCTGTGCATAGTCAAATTCAGGATGGCCGGAGATCACAATAACCACTGGAGGATGAGGCATTTCGTTCAGCTTTTCAACTAATTCTAGCCCTCCAATCTCAGGCATGCGCACATCGGTAATAAGCAGATTAACTTCGTTATTTTGCAGCCATGCCAGTGCTTCAACACCGCTTGCTGCGGTTTCGATGCGATATTGACCGGATGACCAGGCTTCTAATGTTTTACGAACCCCTTCTCTTGTTCTAGGTTCATCATCTACGATAAGTATAGTTTTCACGTGTTTTTCCCCTCTCCAGGTTCATTCGGTATTTCAAAAGAAATGCTAGTTCCATAACCTTCTTCACTTCGTATTTCAAGCCCGTCCGTATTGTCTACGTAACTGAGTTTCAGTCTCCGCTCTATATTAGCAATACCAATCCCAGTCCCTTTGGAAGACCTCATGCTCCCCTTTTCCATAGTGTGATAGATAGACGATATCTTTGCTGCATCCATCCCTGGACCATCGTCAGTTACCGTAACCAATGTATATCCCGGACGACTTGAGGGCCTTACAATTAGCATGACTGTCCCCGGTCCAACCCTTTGCTCTACGCCATGAAGAATCGCATTTTCGACAAGAGGCTGGATTAACAGCTTCGGTAGCGGAACACTTCGGCAAGCTTCATCTGACTCAATCCGCCAGGATAACCTGTCGAGCATACGCATCTCCATAATCTTCAAATATCTTTCGGCATGGTCGAGCTCATCGCCGATAGTCACCCATTCATCATCATCAGTTCGATTGATGACATAACGAAAAAGCCCCGACATATCAACCACAATTTGAGCTAATTCCTCCTCACCTTTTTCATCGAGGGCCCAGTAGAATGCTTCTAATGTGTTAAATAGAAAGTGCGGATTGATTTGAGCCTGAAGTGCCTTTAATTCTGTGCGACTCTGGACGATCTCCTTCTGATAGACGACTTCAATTAGTTCATTCAGAGAGTGAACCATCTGGTTGTAAGTATTATTGAGCTCATTGATCTCCATGGTGGTAGAAGTGACTGAAATCGGTTTCAAGGTTCCAAATCGCGAACCGCGCATCACTTTTATCAAATTCAGTATAGGACGTGTAATCATCGTGGATAAAATAAAAGTAAAAATGAGAAACAATAAACTGCCAACAACACCGGATACGATGATCGCTGTACGAAGGACAGATATCCCCTCTGTCGTATAGTCAACTGGAGTGAGGATTACTAGCCTCCAACCTGTTGCCTTGGACTGCTTCTGAATCACAATGTAGTCTTCTCCGCCAACCTCAACCTTTTCTCCTCCATGATCCAGTATCTTATTTGCATTAACATTTACGGAAAAATCGGAAGAAATTTGCCGTCCCGCTTCATCAAATAATCTCATTAATTCACGTGTTTCCGCCTGTGAGCTGTCCACCTCATCCGTAAGCTGGAAGTAACTTTTCTCAATTTGAACCATAATATAGCCAGCTTTCGTGAATGAATGATCAATCAGTCTAATATTACGAATCGCGATGACGATATCCGAATTCCGCGGGTCAAGTCCAAACCATACAAGGCGTCCTTTGCCCTCATCCACCCGGCTGATCCATTCTTCAGATACTCGATTGTTCAGGCTGGCGTCATCAACAGAAAGTAATTTCTGATAATCACCTGCATACAGCTCAATGGAACGAATCCCTGTCGCATACGCCTCATATTTACGTACTTCCTGCTGGATGGTTTGACGTTCGGCGAAGCTGATCGGCTTTCCTTCGGCCTCTTGAGCGAGCAATCGCTGAATGGAGGCGTTGGTTGCCACTTGCGCCGTCAACGTGTTAATCTGCCGGATCAGTACATCCAATTTGCCCGTTGCCTGAACTGCAGTCTGTTCAATATGCTTCTCCGCACTATTGCGTAATAGAACCGAAACTTGCCCGTACATAAAAAAACCAACCGTCGCGAGTACGATCACCATAACAAACATGAAACCCAGGAAAATTTGATTACGCAATGTGTTTAACTGTCCAAACCTCGTCAATCTTTACACTCCCTTCCGCCTGATAGACTTGATTCCTCATCAAAAAAGATGACCCTTGAATCTTCAGGAATCATCTACAGCTCTAGTTATTTGTTAATTCAGCCTTTGGATTATATGATATCAGTGATTAGTTACTGAGCCCATATCCATATCGCGTTTTAATTTATCCAAATCAACCAAAAAAAACAATATAGAATATATACTCATGCCTACCAGAGTTGCACAAAAAAACCGTACCTCCGCTGACCCGGGTATACCGGAATAGCAGTGTACGGCTTGTATTTTTAAATGTGGAGGTTCTAATTAAAACTACGGTTGGACACCCAAGAACCCTGCAATTTACGCAGCATAATAATTTGTCCAGTATGGTAAGAATCGTGTAGGATAAGGCTCATTACCTCTTCCCCTGGTGCATGACCCGAACCGCCCCAATCATACGCGCCTTCTTCCAGCGCTTCAATGATTTCTCTAAGAGCAGCATGCACGTCCTTCAGGTCTGCAACGGCTTTCGCCCATGCTTCTTCTCCTTCAGCTGTTACAGTAAAGGTATCATCGTTGCTTTCAGCATCGGGTTGTTTGGGCAACCCTTTTAGCTTTCGCAGCAAACGCACCTTATAATAAGTTAGATGGTTAACCGTTTCCCAGATAGAATTGGCCGCCCCACCCTCTGGCTTCCAGAGAGCCTGTTTGCTATCCACACCTTCCAGCGCATCGCTAAGCGGCGGAGCCCAATCCTCGATATCCATGCAATAATCCCAATTTTGGAGCAAGACCTCACTGATTTTATTTTGCATGTTCAACCTCCTAAAAATTTGTGTAAACATAAACTTCATGGTGTAGCTTCAAAAAGAACTACTTCAAAGCGAACTAATATGTAACGACTTAAACCATAATATAGTGGTTACAAAAGAAATGTAGCATATTTCCAGATTGTATTCAAGTAACTAGCTAAACTTATTTTTAACTGTTACAATGATTTGTAATGAGCGTTGAATCGGAAAGGATGAACAGACCGTGTTGTGGGAGGATTTCATTAACAGTTACTGGCGGGATTGGCGAACAGGAGATAAGAATAAAGACCGGGACAGACTCGATGAAGAAGAGTGGGTTTTTAAATGGCTGAAGGAGTATGCTCTATTAGAAACACAGATGCCGAACACGATAGAAATGGCGCAGCTTAAAAAGCTTCGCTCACTACTATGGAACTGGGTACAGGCCATTGTGCAAGGAAACTCGGTGTATGGAGAAATACTGGAACAGCTCAATGTCTATATGGACAAGGGTCCTGTTATACGGCGAATTGTGTGGAAAAGCGACGAGCAAGCGGAAATAAAGCTATTGCCACTCCATAGTGGCTGGGAGCAGGTAATGGCGGAGATTGCAGCGTCTTTTGCCGAGGCATTACTTGAAAAAGAACCCACAAGATTCCGTATCTGCGAGAATCCCGATTGCCTCTGGGTCTATTACGATGATACACGCAACCGCTCCAAGCGGTACTGCGATGACAAAGCCTGTGGCAACCTTATGAAGGTGCGGCGTTTCCGGGCGCGGAAGAAGGCTGAGTCTGAGGGGGAATAAAGTCTATAGGCTAATAGATCATATTAAAACTCTTATACTTAATATAAGCTTGTTATGTGTATGAAGGATAAACTTGAGGTTATTAGCGCAGTGTGAATTACGTACATTTTTTACTCTCTATGCATCCATTAGAGCCTACGGTTAAGCTGGTAATGGAGTAGGCGAGATCCAACCCACTGTTAAATCCCCCTCGTGATGACTTTCAATAATAATTCCTTTATCCAAATTTACAATCCATGTATCAAATCCAACAGCAATAACATCATTGAAATTGTTTATAATATTTTTTAAATTAGTCTCCACTACCGGAAGATTGAACTCATTCCACACAATAAAATAGTTATCACGCAATAAAATAGACTCTATGTCTTTCAGTTCTTCCGGTGTCTTAAAGGATTTCTTTTGATCAATAGATTCCCATTCAATCCGCGCCCACTGTGTGAAATTAACTATACTCTCCATCATAGCTACAATCTCGGACGACTTTTCTAAACTATATATTCTTGTGTTGGGACCTAAAGCTTCGATACACTCACTGTACAGAGAACCTGATGGGTTCTCTATTTTCACTCTTTTTTTCAGTTGCTCCATACGAAATAGCCGTGCTTGTTTATCACTCACTTTCTCACAACCTTTAACTCATCCTATTTTTTAGTGAAAAAAACCTGGCCTTCTCTAGATAGTTTTGTGCACGGAGCTTTATGAACTCATGAAATAGCTGCATTTCATACACTTATTCCGCATCCAAATGGGATCATCAAGACTTTAATTGTATTCTGTACACTTAAAAACTAGAAAATGTGCCCAATGAGTAATAAATCACGAAAATAGGTGTACGAAATACAGTTATATCCTTTGACGGGTTATTTGCAGGATTATAGTTGTACAAAATACAGTTAAAAGCTTCTGTACATCGCTCCCCTTGGCTCTTAACCCCCAACAACTCCAATATCCCTCCATCCAATCATGATCTCTTCGACGACCTCATTCCCAATCTTCACTTCTTTTGTCGCAACAGATTGCCCACCCACTTTGTGATAGAAATGAATCGCGGGATTTCCTGTTACCACCCAAGTCATGAACGAGCTATAATTTTCCTCCAATAAATTCTGTGCTACGCTTCTTATGAGTTGCCTTCCAAGACCCTTTCCTTGCTGTTCCTTAAGCAAATAGAGTGCATATAGCTCCGCATCATAGAGATCTGAGAGATCTGGCCCTCTTCGCGCTCCTCCATTTGCAAAACCAATAATCGTCCCAGCCTCATCTTCAGCCACATACATAACCTCGTCTTTATTGGGCGTTTCAAAATTCCGAATCCAGAGCTTCCTTCTAGCTTCCACTGTAATTTTATCGAGAAACTCATCTGATATTAGCCCTCTGTATGTGGTTTTCCAACTCGTAGCGTGGACAAAAGCGATCCCGTCTATATCACTAGCTGTTGCTTCTCTAATCATCAATTTAATTCCCCCTTAGATTTCCGATAAAAGCTTCAGCTAGTCCAACATTGACTAGTGTTCAACCACTTATTCCTCTCAAATAAACTATTGAAATCACTTTTGGCTACCGAATTGATATGTTTTTCTGAGCTGTATAATATTCACATGCCAACTAAAAAACGAGGAGATGTCTTCTACTTCTACTTCTACTTCTACTTCTACTTCTACTTCTTCTACTGGAGCTACTTTCATATCTTCTAATAGTTTTCTGAGTATATCTTAGTACCAACATCCTCGCACACTCTCTAGTTTTTTATTCCCCGTCAGCCTATTTAACACTCAAGCTCAATTTAACCTTGCAGTGCCTTTCGCACACTTAATATATATTTCGCCTGATCAAGTGGGTTCACGCCCCGGCGGGTGCGCTCAGCAGATACGTCTGGTGGACATTCTTCATAGCCGGCAAAAAAAGAAGTAAACGTGCTGCGCCCCTTCGTGTAGGAGCTTAAGCTGACGGGATAATCGAGCGATGTTGCCAGCGGCAGACGTCCTTCGATGATCATCCGCTCGCCTTGCAGCACGGGAGGCTCGAACGTGCCGCGCATCTGAACGAGGTCGTTCATCACCCGTCCGCCATTCTCCTCAGGAACCACGATGCGAACCTGCAGAATCGGCTCTAGGAGTTTAGTGCCTACCCGAGCGAGTCCGTCCATAATTCCCATCGGAGTCGCCACCGCAAAATCCAGCGGATGGGTATGCCACACATGATGTTGTCCCTCGATCAAGGTCACTTTAAGATCGGTAACCTCCCAGCCATACAAACCCTGTTGTAAGGCTTCTGGTACTCGGCGTGCGGTTTCGCTCTGGTATTGCGGCAGCAGGTCGGAACTCCGCACTACCGAATCGTAGACTAAACCACTGCCCGGAGATCCCGGCTCAATCTGAAAGCGTAGAATCGCCCAGCACGGTTTCGGCATCGTGTAAGCGATAAAACCTTCCCCGGCACGGGCTGGCGTTTCTTTATATATGACAGAAGGCTGACCGAAAGTAACCTTCAGCGCATATCGCTCCTCCAGAACACTGTTCAGAATCTCCAGCTGAATCGGTCCCATTACTTTGATATGCAGCTCCCGCTCATCCTGCAGCCACTGCGCATCCAAAAGCGGATCTTCATCCGCCAGTTCCTGCAGCGCTCCGATAACCTTATGGTCATCCACATCTGGTTCCCAGAATACACGCACCGTTAGCAGCGGCACAGCCAGCTTCGCCTCCTCCGGAATGGCCCCCGGATGGCCGAGCACATCTCCGATGCGCACCCCTGAAAGGCCATAGATAACAGCAATATCTCCGGCTTCAAGCGCTCCGACATCCTCGGTCCGACCACCTTCGACCTTGCGGATCTGGGTCACTTTCCCCTGAATATCCTGCGTATAATTCATCAGCGTATCGCGGTTACGGATCGTCCCTTCATAAAGGCGGACAAACGCCATCCGTCCCATACTTTTATCACGCTGAATATTGTATACGATGCCTGACACCGCCCCCTCCACATTCCCACCAGCGCGCGGAAAATACTCAACCATCGCATCCAGCAAGGCAGTAATCCCAAGCCCCTTGGCGGCGACGCCATAAACCATCGGAAAAAAGCGGCCTGATGAGGAGGCTGTTTTCATATATTTTTTCCATTCAGCCAAATCAATAGTGCTACCTGACATATACTTCTCCAACAGCTCTTCGTCCCGTTCCGCTAACGCCTCTAATAATTCTGTTCGTGCGCTAGCATCAGCTTCGTTCTCCCATAAATCTCTTGCTCCTATGTACCCCTTCTCTTTGCCGATGGGTTGCTGAACTGGAATGATATCACTAGACAAATAATTTCGCGCTTCTGCCAGCACAGCTTCAGGGTTAGCGCCTACGCGATCCATTTTGTTCACAAAAATAAGCGTGGGGATTCCCAGCTTCCGCAGCGCGTTCCAGATCATCTCACTTTGGGCCTGCACCCCCTCCACGGCTGAAAGAATAAGCACCGCACAATCCATCACCCGCAAAGACCGCTCAACTTCGGACAGAAAATCGACGTGCCCCGGGGTATCGACCAGATTAATCTGCACACCTTTCCAAGCAAAAGAAGCCAATGCCGCCCGTACGGATATCCCCCGCTGCCGCTCCACATCCATTGAATCCGTCAATGCCGTCCCAGTGTCTACGCTGCCAAGCGCGCGAATGCGACCGCTTTCATACAAAATATGCTCCGTTGTTGTCGTCTTCCCGGCGTCCACATGGGCAAATATCCCCACATTAATCCGTTCTGCTCCCTGCTGCTGAATCATCTATAGTTCCCCTATCATGAGCTAGATTTATCTGAATTTATATTATTTACATCCTTATATTCCATAGTAATATATCCACCCACGTTGTTCCACCCTCCAGTTCAATTGGTTAGATTCAGCTATGCCGGGTATGTAATTACTAATAAGAAATCTAACGCAGAGGAGGAAATTCATCATGACAGATAAACGTTTGCAGGATAAAGTTGCAGTGGTTACAGGTGCTGGTTCCGGTATTGGAAAAGCTACAGCCATAAGGTTTGCCCAACACGGAGCTAAGGTATATATGCTTGACCGCACTCCCGAGGATTCCTATGAAACTAAACGTGAGATTGAATCTATTGGCGGTACAGCAACAGTAATTGAATGCGATGTCTCCAATCCAGGTCTGGTCGAAGAAAGTATTCGTAAGGTTGGGGAGGCGGCCGAGAAGATTGATATTGTTTTTGCCAATGCTGGCATTAATGGTACATGGTCTCCAATCGAAACACTAGAAATCGAAGATTGGGACCAGACACTGGATACCAACCTACGCAGCACCTTTGCCACAGTAAAATATGCCATCCCCCATATGAAAGAAAATGGCGGCAGCATCATTATCACCAGCTCCATTAACGGCAACCGAGTATTCTCGAACATTGGCGCTTCCGCTTACTCATCTTCCAAGGCAGGACAAGTTGCTTTTATGAAAATGGCTGCACTAGAGCTGGCGCAATACGGCATCCGTGTAAATGCAATCTGTCCTGGATCAATCGATACACAAATTGGAGATAATACGTATAAAAGCGATGATCTTCAAAAAGTGAAGATTCCTGTGGAATTTCCGGAAGGTAATCATCCGCTGGAAAATGCACCGGGTAAGCCTGAGCAGGTTGCCAATCTGGTATTATTTCTCGCATCGGATGAATCTTTTCATGTTACGGGAACTGAGATTTATGTAGATGGTGCCGAGTCACTCCTGCGCGGATAAGTTTTTACTCGAATCGTTATAATATTTTAAAATCTATGCAACATTTTGGTCTAATCTACCATCTAAGAGTATGGAGGTGACGCAAATGAAAAAACCATTATTCATAAATAACGCTAAAAAAATGACTATAGCCTGCGGCATTTTGGCAGCGAGTGTGTCTTTTGGGGCATCCGCTTTTGCTTTTTCAGATTTGAAAGGTGATCCTGCGGAAGCAAAAATCAACTCTTTGCATAAAGAGGGGATTATAAACGGAGTAGACAAAGATAAGTTTGCCCCTAAATCTAAGGTAAGCTTTGCGCAAGGGATACAATTCATCGTTGGGGGTCTGAATCTGACTCCGCAACCAGCGGTAGGTAGTAATTCTTCCAAAGCCAGTGATTATTTCGATAAAGTAAACGACAAAGCCTGGTATGCTTCGGCTTTCCTGACTGCCAAGCAAAATGGTCTTTCACTCGACCGGACAGTGGATCCTAACGGAACCATCACCCGTGCTCAGTTCGCTCACTTATTGACGCAAGCGCTGCAAAGTAAAGGTAACTTCCCTGTTACGCTGATGTATGTAGACATTAAGGATGGCGATAAACTCTCTACGGAGGTTATAAATAGTCTCCAGATCCTGCTGAATACACATATTGCCACACTCGATAAGAACGGTAATTTCCGGCCAAATGATGCTATTACCCGCTCTGAAGCAGCCGCTCTCATCTATGATGCAGCCGCTTTTGCTAAACGTGTAATTGTATCTAATGGCAGTCCCACTACTCCCACCTACGAAACAGAGGTTACGTTGACCAAAGCGGGTGAAGGCGTAAATAAAGCCACACTTACCGTTAATAATCTGCCTAACCCCGGGTATGGGCTGGTGATTGAGCGAATCGAATTTGGTAAAGACAATACGGCTGTGATTTACTTTAACGTGACTGCTCCTGAACCAGGGAAAATGTACGCGCAGGTGATCACAAAGGCATCTGTTGCCACTTATCTGCCAGATGGATACAAAGCTGTCGCTCAACCTGTAACTGGCTCTGCTTCTTATTCGTCTTCTAGCGCGGCACAATAATATAAATTCAACTTGAAGGTTTTAGAGTTAAGAGTCCAACGCAACTGCGGTGTATATTTGGACTTCCAGCTGCCGTTTATGACGGCTGAGATACGGAGAAGGGATGCCTCAAAAGCCATCATATGGCTGCTGAAGCATCCCTTATTTGTTGTTTGTTGTTCCTTCCCCCTTTATCCCAACTCCGAACTCTGATTGATTAAGTAACGCCGCTATCGGACTCAGATGACCTTAACACAGCTGTTTCTTGTCTAGTTCTCTCTGAGTTCTCTCTGAGTTCTTTCAAACTTACAAAATTGACTGCGTTTTGGGTGAACCCGGCATCCCCTTGTTGTGCTTGAGAAAAACAGAAAAACCGCAAAAACCCTTGATTATACAAGGATTTTACAACCCGCTAGTGACCGAATTACATGCCCGATTCAGGTTCGTGTGGCAGCAATATCGTGGAGGTTCGAGTCCTCTCGACCGCATCATTTACAATCATAGATCTATCAACTGCTTCAAGCGCAATTAACGGATCTTTTTGTTTTATATGTACAAGCACAGGAGTAAGTGAAAATCGGTTTGACAAAATACTGATTTAGATATATTGTGGATACACTAAGTCTATTATTTATCCTAATTATAGATATAATGGATCTATAATATATTTTATTAATCTTGAAAGGATGATTCATAATGGCAGTTCTCCATGCGGAAGATGCTACTTTTGCACAACTCATTCAACCGAAAGGAATAACTGTAGTCAACTTCTGGGCGCCCTGGTGCGGACCGTGCCGGATGTTTGCACCTGTGCTGGAAGAGTTTGAGCGGGAGTCGGATGCTACAATAACTGTAGTGAAGGTCAATGTGGATGACAACCCGGAGACGACTGGAAAATACCACGTGATGAGTATACCGGCCACACTCATATTCAAGGATGGACAACCACGGCAACAAGAGGTGGGGATATTATCCATACATGCCTTGCAGCAGCTCACTGCATCCGAATAATACCTCTGAAAGCGGTGAAGACAGCTTGACTAATAAACCCAGCATTATTGTAGCCTCTCTGGTGGTTGCCAATTTTCTAGCCCAATTAATGCAAACGATGTTAAATACGGCGTTGCCGCGTGTCATGCAGGATCTTGCCATTCATGAGAATCAAGCGCAGTGGCTGATTACGGTGTACTACCTGATGATAGGTATAACTGTTCCTGTTGCTGGATTTTTGATCGGAAAGTTTACTACGAGGGCCTTGTTCATGGCCTCTGTCGGAGCGTTCACAGCAGGAACACTGATTGCCGGGATCGCCTGGAATTTCCCCCTAGTCCTGACGGGGCGTTTGGTTCAAGGCATCGGTGCGGGTCTTCTGTTCCCTCTGTTTCAGACGACGATACTCAGAGTCTTCCCGAAGGAGAAAATCGGTGCAGCGATGGGAGTAGTCGGTTTGGTTCTGGGGTTGGCTCCTGCACTTGGGCCTACTCTGTCTGGGTTCGTGGTTCAGAATCATTCATGGAGACTATTGTTTTATGCTGTGGCTCCGCTCGCAGCCGCCAATTTATTCTTAGCGCATTTCACGCTGCGGAACGTGGGAGAGACTCATCAGACCAAGCTCGACACCAGGTCCATTATCTACTCTTCACTCGGATTCGCTGGTATATTATATGGTTTTAGCATTGTCGGGGAAGAAAAGGGAAATCCTGTTGTCGCAGGGATCATCCTTCTGGCCGGATTCCTGATCGTGGCGCTGTTTATTAAAAGACAGCTCAAGCTCACGGCACCTTTGCTCGATTTCAAGCTGTTTCGGCACCGCTCCTTTACCCGTTCTTCTATTGTGGGGGTGATCTTATTTGCGGTGATGGTGGGAGTGGAACTCCTTCTTCCTCTGTATGCACAGACGATAAGAGGCTTAACCCCAAGGGAGTCAGGGCTTATGTTGTTGCCAGGTGCACTGCTGATTGGTGTCTCCGGTCTGATCTCAGGCAGACTATATGACCGGTTTGGGGTTAGCCGCGTAACCCAGGGAGGATTTCTGCTCATTCTGATCATGGCAGTGGCTCTTGCCCTCACGTTATCAACAGAGACGTCCTTTAATCTACTGGTTATAATGTATGCCCTGCTTATGTTTGGAGTAGGGGCAGTTATGGCTCCAATTACGGCCTATGCCATGGCAAGTATCCCCAACACCATGGTTGCACATGCTTCTCCAATGACAATCACGCTGCGCTCGCTCAGCGGTTCAATAGGAGGCGCCTTGCTTGTAACGATAATGACTTCTACTGCGAGTGCCAGTTCCTTATCCTTTCCATTGGATATGCTCAAAGGGGTCCACATTGCATTCTGGACGTTGACGGCTTTTGCCGGATTAGGATTATACTTGTCTTTTCATCTGCAAGAAGCGAGAAAGCTTAAACCTGCTAATATTTAATTTCTTAATCTATCCTGTATTACCCGGCAGAATCCTCTGCCGGTTTTTTTGGTGTGGCTTCCGGTGCAGGGGGAAATTCCTGAAGCGCACTTGAGACTCCATGCTTAAAGCATATTTCCCGAAAAAAAGCTGTACTGATTATAATTTTTGCCCCCACTTTTACAGAGGAGGCCCCACCAGGGTCTGACACATATTTAAACAGGGGTGGGACGTCTTTGGTAATTCCCCATAGATCGTCTCATAATCCAACTTGTTGTTAGCTATCGGACTCCATCGTCGCTATTGTCTCAAAAAGCACCCAATATGAACCTATTTCTAACGAATAGCTGCACTGGGGTCCGAACTGTGCTCCAATCGCTAAAAACATATGAATAGCGTCATCTGGGTCCTCAGCTAACTCAGGCTCAGAAATGCTGATTACTTGGCAGTGAGGATTATCAAACTACGAGCGATTAGATCATATTTGTGTGCATGTAGCTATTAGACGGTAATGAACATCAAACTTCGAGCGATTAGATCATATTTGAGTGCATGAGGCTATTTGATGGTGATGAACATCAAACTTCGAGCGATTAGATCATATTTACACAGACGCAGCAGCTATCGGACTCAGATGACCTTATACGCAAAAATATGCCACTTTTACGATGCTATCGGACTCCATAGTCGCTATTGGCTCAAAAAGCACCATAAATATGCCTTTTTCTAATGAATAGCTGCACTGGAGTCCGAAATTATGCTCTAATCGCTAAAAACACGCGAATAGCGTCATCTGGGTCCGTAAGGATCAGCGTGTATCAACGGATATGAAAATCCGCTGAAGCAGGTAGCCAAAAACAAAATACAGGTCAGCGATGCTCCAATGTTTGCGTTATGCGAACGCAGCAGATGGGTGTGCAGAAGATAGGTGTGTAGTAGATAGGTGCACAGCAGTTAGGTGCACAGCAGTTAGGTGCACAGCAGTTAGGTGTGCACCAGTTAGGTGCACAGCAGTTAGGTGTGCACCAGTTAGGTATGCAGCAGTTAGGTATGCAGCAGTTAGGTGTGCAGCAGTTAGGTGTGCACCAGTTAGGTGTGCACCAGTTAGGTATGCAGCAGTTAGGTGTGCAACAGATGGGTCTACAGCGGATAGGAATGCAGCTACTATCGGACCCAGTTGACCTTATTCGTTGCATAATCGCACATTTGGACTACTAAAGGACTCCATCGTCGCTATTGGCTCAAAAAGCACCATAGATATGCCTTTTTCTGATGAATAGCTGCACTGGAGTCCGAAACTGTGCTCTAATCGCTAAAAAAACGCGAATAGCGTCATCTAGGTCCGTAAGGATCAGCGTATGCCAACGGATGTGAATAATCAGTTGAAGCAGGCAAACAGCGTCCATAATAGCGCCATCTGAGTCCGTAAGCTAAGGCGTCCATATTAGCGCCATCTGAGTCCGTAAGCTAAGGCGTCCATTGATCATGAATAATGCCGACTAATGCATGGTCTTCTCCGATCTTCTCAAAAACTAGACGCAGGCTGCGCCAATCCATTCCCTCGACAGAAGGATCGATACCAGCAATATGATATTCAACGAAATCATATTGCTCCTTTGGATACACTTCGTTTAAGTTGTTGATCGTCGTCCCTTGTCCAAGCCCCTTGTTCACAGCAATTTCGGCCTTCTGAATGAAGTCCGCATCGTAGACAAACCGCTTGTAGTAATCTGCGAATGTAAGCTCGATTAAATCACCGGAGCCAGCAAATGTTCGCCAGACTCTTTTGGTAGAGTCATTCATTAATCCTTCTACTTCCTCCTGGGTGAATACAAGATCATTTTTTGTATCCACGTATGCATATGGAGAGAAGCGTAGCCCTTTATCCCGATGTACCCACGCCGCTAATTGCTTCATATCCTTATTCTTAATGGAGTTCATTACCGTAGACGCCGCTTCCTCAACTAATGGCGGCAATCCCTCTAGATCCTGCGGCTGCCCCGTACTTGATGTCTTCGTCTCCTGTGGTAGTTCCGTCTCCTGTGGTGGTTGTGTAGTAGCCGCTGGCTGTGCAGTTTGTGTCTGCTCTGGTGTCTGCTTTGGCGTCTGCACTGGTGCCTGCTCTTGTGACTGCTCAGGCGTCTGCTTCGGCTCCGTTCCCGCTTCTGGCGTTCCACTGCAGGCTGTAAGCCATAACATAGCTGCTATAAGCGCCAGCCCACCGATTTTTTTTGCGAAGTACATAAGATCCCTCCTTAGCTTTGATTCTTCACTCTTTAGACTGATTTGAACAAATGAAGGTTGCAAGCTTATACTAAAACTATCAATCATACAACTCTTATGAGAGGGCGGGGTTACTATTCATTTAACAGAAAAACTTAAAAGCCTTCCCCTAACTCCCGGCGTTTATCTCATGAAGGATAATCTCGGTCATATTATATATGTTGGCAAGGCAAAACAGTTAAAACGGAGAGTCCAATCCTATTTTCAAAACTCAAAATCTCATTCCCCAAAGGTTAAACAGCTTGTAAGAAATATTAAAGATCTGGAAATCATCCTTACGGATACCGAATTTGAAGCCTTTATGCTGGAATGCAAATTAATTAAAGAGATCAAACCCATGTACAATAAAAAAATGAAAAATCCGCAGGCTTATACCTATATCGTAATAGGAGCGGATGAAAAAATACGTTCGTTAGAGATTACCTATGATCCTGCGGTCAAAGAAGGCACTCAGGTTTTTGGTCCCTATACAAGCAGAAGCACCGTGGAACGGGCCGTGCAAGGCATTAAAGAAAGTTCAAGAATCCTTTGCAGTAACCCTAGCTTTAAAAATTCCCTATGCCTAAACCATTCGCTTGGCCTATGCATAGGGATGTGTGCAGGCGGAGATGCCGCTGTTCAATATAATAAAATTATTGATCGAGTCATTGGCTTACTAAACGGCTCAGATTCCAGTATCCTTGAGGAAATGGAGCAACGGATGGCAGTGGCCGCGGAGCACTATGACTTCGAAACCGCCGCCAAATACAGGGACTATATTGGAGCTGTCAGCTTCCTGATTCACAAAGAGAAGGTCATCGAATTCGCACAGGAGAATCAGAATATCGCAGTTCTTGAGGCCATGAATGAACAGACGCTTAAACTTATTCTGCTCAAGGGCAACCGTATCCTGTCCCATACCAAGCTACAATATGATCAACCGGATATCACCCACCTGCAAGCGGCAATAAAGTCAGCGATTATGAACACCTTTCAGAGTGAAACCAATCAGACCTCGGCAGCGATCGGGCGCCATGAGATTGACGAAGCACAAATAATATACAGCTATTTAAAAAGCAGCTCCTGCAGCTACATCATCATTCAAGAGGATTGGCTTGCAGCTGAGCAACGTTCCAATATGGATGCTTCGGTAAATGAGCTGTTGCAGATTTTTTTAAATGCGCTTCCCTCTCATTCCTATAATTAAAAGGTACGGGTTGTAACTGCGGTGAATGTTTGGACTTCCGGCGGATTATAGTAAACGGCGGCCTGCCTTTGCAGGCTGCATTTTTCGGTTTCGCTTCAACAATTTTTTATAGCGTTTCTGAGTGTATAACACCTCGCCCGCCTCCATTACCGTTTCCTTCGCCTCATTAACAACCAGCTTAGTTTCCTCCACACATTCCTTCATACGATTGATCTCCGATTTAAATCCCTCAGATCTGTCCTTCGCTTGCTCCAACGTGACCTGAATATTTCCCTTCATCTCATCTATAGGTTCTTTCAATCCCTCTACCGATTGCTTAACTCCATCAAGGGATTGCTTTAGGCCATTCACACTATTTTTTAATTCTTTCAATGGATTTCCCACATCTATCTCCTCCTAGTAATAAGCCATTAGTTCAACTGTTACTCTAAACTTACCCAAAGAGTGCACGTCCTTCACTCCTATAATGACAAAAAGGGTTGCAGCTGAAAATAATCAACAAGAAGCCAGTCCCCAATAATAGGAGACTGGCTTCTTGTTGTCGTTCTTTGAGGATCACTGCTATCTGTCTACTTCACGCTTCCCGCCTCAACACGCGGCGGACGCATGGTCAGGCTGACCCGGCCCTTCTTCAGGTCAACACCCATCACCCAGACGGTGACATTGTCTCCTACGGAGACGACGTCCATCGGGTGCTTCACAAAGCTGCCGCTGAGCTGGGAAATATGCACCAGCCCATCATTTTTGATGCCGATATCGACGAATGCGCCGAAATCGATAACGTTGCGGACGGTTCCCTGCATTTCCATGCCAGGAACCAGATCCTCGATCTTCAGCACATCGGTGCGGAAGATCGGCAGCGGCAGCTCCTCGCGCGGATCGCGGCCCGGACGCTGCAAGCTCTCCAGGATGTCGCGCAGCGTAGGCACGCCGACATCCAGCTTCACAGCCAGCTCCTCGGCATTTTGTACCTCAAGCTGTGAGGCTACTTCTTTGCTGCCAAGCTTATTCACATCGAGGCTTAGCTCACGGAACAAACGATCCACCACCGGATAGGACTCGGGGTGAATAGGCGTGCGGTCCAAGGTGTTGTCTCCACCCGGAATCCGCAGGAAGCCGATACATTGCTCATAGGACTTGGCACCTAGACGAGGAACCTTTTGCAGCTGCTTCCGGGTCGTGAACTTGCCGTTCTCTTCGCGGAATTTAACGATATTCTTAGCAATCGTTCCATTAACCCCTGCTACATAAGAGAGCAAGGCAGGAGATGCCGTATTGACATCTACGCCAACATGGTTAACCGCCGATTCCACGACGGCTTTAAGACTCTCCTCCAGATGCTTTTGGGAGACGTCATGCTGGTACTGTCCCACACCTATAGCTTTCGGATCGATCTTCACCAGCTCCGCCAGCGGGTCTTGCACACGGCGGGCGATAGAAGCCGCGCTGCGCTCCGCTACATCCAGATCCGGGAATTCCTCCTGCGCCAGCTTGGAAGCAGAATAGACACTCGCTCCCGCTTCATTAACGATCAGGTACGCCAGCTCTGGATTGCCAATCTCGGCAATCACTTCTGCCGTAAACTGCTCCGTTTCACGCGAGCCTGTGCCATTGCCGATTACGATGAGCTGAATGCCGTACTTAGCAATCAACTCTTTGAACTTAGCAGCAGCTTCGCGCTTCTTGTTATTCGGCGGCGTCGGATAGGTCACGGCTACCTCTAGCAGCTTACCAGTATCGTCTACAACGGCTAGCTTACATCCAGTACGGTATGCAGGGTCAACCCCCAGAACACAACGCCCCTTGACTGGCGGTTGCAGCAGCAGGCTACGTAGATTGCCAGAGAAGATCGAAATCGCCTGGTTCTCCCCACGTTCGGTCATCTCTCCACGAACTTCGCGCTCTACTGAAGGAGCAATCAAACGTTTGTAGGCATCCTCAGTCACTGCTTCCAGCAGTTCCTTCACCGGGGATGGCCCTTTAATAATTTTCCGTGCAATATAGGCATGAATTTTATCAGTGACGACCTCAATGCCTACCTTTAATATATTTTCACGCTCACCACGGTTAATTGCTAGGATGCGGTGAGGTGGCATTTTGTGTACAGGTTCACGGTAACTATAATAATTTTCGTATACGGATTCTTGTTCTGCATCCTTTGCTTCAGACACAAGAATACCTTGACTTGCTGTATACTGGCGAACCCAAGAGCGGATCGCAGGATCATCTGCTATGTTCTCGGCAATGATGTCCAGTGCGCCTTGCAGCGCTTGGTCTGCGCTCTCTACTCCCTTTTCCACATCAATATATTTCGATGCTTCAGTCTGCGGGTCCCCTTGTCTTTGCTGCTCCAAGATCCAGTTAGCCAGCGGCTCAAGTCCTTTTTCCTTCGCAACACTAGCCCGCGTCTTACGCTTTTGCTTGAAGGGACGATACAAGTCCTCTACTTCCTGAAGTTTGACCGCATTGATAATTTGCTCATGAAGCTCCTTGGTCAGCTTGCCCTGCTCTTCAATATTGCGTATAACGTCTTTTTTACGTTCGCCTAGATTGCGAAGATAACCCAGCCGTTCTTCAATATCACGAAGCGCATTCTCGTCCAGCTCACCCGTCATTTCCTTCCGATATCTGGCGATGAACGGAATGGTATTTCCCTCATCCAGCAGTCCTACCGTAGTGCGTACCTGTTTCAGACTAATGTTCAATTCCTTGGCAATCGCTACGGTTATCAATTCCTGCTCCCGCTGTGCGTTTGCCTCATCCGTAATGACTTCCGTATTGCTGTTATCTACCGCCATTAGTATCCCTCTTCCCGTACACAATCTGCTTATACATATCTTGATCTCATAATTAAAATAGTATCACAGATTCGGCTCTGCACCAAAGACCAGCCCGAATAGCGCGCGTTGTACTGAACCGCTGTGCGCATATAGCGAGGCATCGTAGACGGGTCAGAGCCCGGATTTAGCGATTACGCCCGCTGCCCCATTCCCCGTTTGCCGGAACTCAGTGACAATACAAAACACAAAGCCAGAACGAGCGCGGCTGCCCCATATGGGAAGTTAATACTAAGATCAAACAAATACCCTGCGACGATAGGCCCAGCAATATTTCCGAGACTTGTATAAGCTGAGTTCATTCCCGCTACGAAACCTTGCTGTGATTCTCCGGCCATTTTGGAAAGCTGTGTACCTACTGCTGGACGCAGAATATCCATTGCAAAGAACACAATAAAGGTAACCGTAATAATCGCCCAAAAGCCGCTTACAAACAAGGTCAGCAGAATAAACAATGATGAGACTATAAGACAAGTGGAGATCACCTTGTTCTCCCCGAATTTATTCAAGATCCAGCCAAATGCGGACACCTGCACCACCGCACCTGCAATAGAACCAAAGGTAATTACAAAAGCGATATCCTTAGGCGTAAAGCCAAATTTATGGTCCACGAACAATCCGAACACTGTTTCATAATTAGCCAGTCCAAAAGCCATGACAAATACAATAATTAAGCCGAAAAAATACGGTTCGCGATAAGAGCGCATCAGCTGCGTCAAGAAGCTTTCCTGATTATTTTTTGATAACGTCGCTTCCTTACGTTTCTCTTCAGACAGAGACTCAGGCAAGATTAAAACTGTAATTAGAGCTGCAACTCCAGCTGCACCAGCCGCACAGAAAAAGGGTACCCGCATTCCAAGCTCAGCAAGATAACCGCCAATCCCAGGACCAATAATAAAGCCGGTAGTAATGGCTGCATTAATTAGCCCCATTCCTTTAGCTCTCTCTTCAAAAGAAGTCGTGTCCGCTACATAAGCCATAACTGCCGGCATAATTAGAGCGGCTCCTGCACCACCAAGCAATCTCGAAACGAACAAGAGCCAGGGTACATTGGCCAGACCAAAAATCAGCTCAGATATCGCAAACACGATCAAACCTGCTACAATCACCTTTTTTCTACCGATTCTGTCGGATAATCTACCGGCAAATGGCGATATTAATAATTGGGCAAGCGAGAAGGAGGCGACCAAGAGCCCGACAGTACTTCCGCTGATCCCAAGCTCATTCATGTAGGTTGGCATTATTGGGACTACTAGCCCAATTCCAGTGAAAGCTAGAAAAATATTAAGCATAACAAGCAGCATAGCGCCTCTGTTTCTAAGTAACAATGACATTGTATTAACCCTCCGTGTGTTTAAAGCCAAATCTTCGAATATTATGCATGTTAAGACCGACCATCCGGTCTAAATAATAGTAAAAAAATAACCCTTCCTATCCCGGTGCCTTTGAGAAGCTTCAGCCTTCATGATCCTGAATGTAAAGCTTCTTTTCATGCCCCTCGTTATCTTACCCCGTACGAATCCCTTGTAATAATAAATTTACTGCTTCCCGGTAATATTTTTTTATATCCTCCCGGGTCTTCTCATGAATCGAGAATTCAGAAACTCTTCCAATCCCTTCAAGCATGCCACTCACGATAATTACATAGTTCTCCAAGTCGCCTTTTACCAAATATCCTGTTTCAATCCCTTCCTTCAAAAGATCACGACAAGCATGTGAGGCTGCTTCATAAAGAAGTGAAAGCCGCTTGCTAATCTCTTCCGGGTGGCATCTGCTTCTGGAGAATTCCTCGAGCGCATGAATCAGTGGATTTTGAAAATCATTTGCGTAATGCTCGGCTAACGCATAAAATCGTTCTTCGATCCCTGCAATTTCCTGTTTCTTATCATTCCACGCTTGCAGCCACTCTAACGTATCCACTTCCACTACAAATAGAAAAAGCTCATCCTTGCTCGGAAAATGGTGATACAGACTGCCCTTACTGACATTCGAGGCTACACAAACTTCATTCATAGTTACGGCAGCATAACCCTTCTGTACAAACAGCTGCGTGGCCTTGCGCACAATTCTTTTTTTAGTTTCTTCTCCGTCTGAGCGTCCTTTGATTCTAAGCACCTCCTAAACCGACCGTACGGTCTAATAATATCAGATCATTTTCAAAAAGTGAAGACCTAACGATTCTTTATTTACTATACGCAAAAACGCACATTAAAAGACGCCCGGATTCGTACCCGAGCGCCAATCTCATGAGTTATCTATAACCTAGGGTGATTAAAAATCAATCAGACCAAGGCTGATTTGCAGCGATTCATCCACCTTTTTCATCGTTTCATCATCAAGGTGGGTGATCTTGTCAGTTAAGCGTTGTTTGTCAATCGTCCTAACCTGTTCCAGCAAAATAACAGAATCTCTGTCAAAGCCATGAGCAGCTGCGTCAATTTCCACATGTGTAGGTAACTTAGCCTTCTGGATTTGGGCTGTGATTGCAGCCACAATTACCGTCGGGCTAAAGCGATTGCCAATATCGTTCTGGATGACCAGAACTGGCCTTACTCCGCCTTGTTCAGAACCTACAACCGGCGAAAGATCAGCAAAAAAAACATCGCCACGTTTAACGATCAATGTCTACACCCCGCTTACTAAGCGGCCAAGAGTGCTGTCTGCATCTTCCTCCGCGAGGAAAGCCTCGCATGCCATGGTCAAGTTGATCTTAGCCATTTCCATGTAGCCGCGCTGCATGGACTCCCGGATGGAACGTTTCCTCCGTTCGCTCAAGTACAGCTTCATGGCCTGCCTAATCAATTCACTCCGGTTGGAATTCTCCAATTGAACAATTCCGTCCACTTCCTGCAAGAGATGATCGGGCAAGCTGATCATGATTCTTTTGGTGTTCTGCAAATTAGCCACCTTCTCTTCCACCCCCACAAACCTTCTGCCCTTGTGTTCCAGTGTTACAATATACAAGGAATTTTATACAAGGAATATATGCCGCCAGTATATCAAGTATGCTGCATCCCATTATAAACTAGAAATGGTGGTTCGTATAGGCTTTTAGTCACATCTCCTAATACGATACAATTCCTTCTATTTTCTCCCTTGTATAACATCACTGTCAAGAACTTTCAGTTTGTGAGTAGAGCATTTACTAATTTAGGAAGTGTGCCTTCACTTATATAAACGCGTGGCACCCGATGAGCCAACATGCAGATAACCTCGTAGTGAATTGTTCCAAGCTGGAGAGCCAACTCGTCTGCCGTGATCATCACGTCAGCTTGACGGCCGATGAGAACAACTTCTTCGCCTGCTTTAATTTGTTCCGCTTCTGCAGCGAAAGATTTGAGTGATACCATACACTGATCCATGCAGATTGTTCCGACGACAGGAACGCGGCGTCCACGTATTAGCACCTCCGCTTTGCCAGTTAGCATGCGGGAATATCCATCTGCGTACCCCACAGGTAGCGTTGCAATAATCTCCTCGCTCTCTGTGATGTACCTAGTGCCGTAACTGACGCCCCAATCGGCAGGCAGGCTTTTGACATATACAACCTGCGTCTTCAGCGTCAATACCGGACGTAGTTCTACCAGTTGACGGTTCACCTCTGTGGAGGGATAAAATCCGTACAAGCTGATGCCTACACGCACCATGTTGCTGGATAAATAAGGTGAATCAATGGCCGTAGCGCTATTGCCCGTATGTATGATCGGGATCTGAATGTTCTGCTCCCGCAGCGTTTCCGCCACGCTCATGAACCGTCGATGCTGTTCCAGTGTATAGCTTTTGTCTTGTTCGTCTGCCTTGGCAAAATGGGTAAACATACCCTCCAGCTCCGCCTGCGCAACAGACTGCACTTCAGAGATAAATGCAGGTGCGTCAGCTGGTAAAAGACCCAGTCGTCCCATCCCGCTATCAATCTTGATATGCACCTTTAGCCGATGTTCCGGATCTATAGGAAGCTGTCTTATAGCCTCCAGTACCTCCGGTGTGAACAGTGTTACAGTTACATGGTTCTCCCAGGCAACGGCTATTCCTTCTGGGGAAGTGTAGCCAAGCACCAGTATAGGAATCAGTATTCCCGCCTGACGCAGCTCCAATGCTTCATCCAAAAAAGCCACACTAACATAATCTGCTCCGAGTCTTTCCAGCTCCCGTGTCACTTCCACTGCTCCATGGCCGTACGCATTTCCTTTGACGCATCCCATAAACTTTGTCTCTGCCGGCAAGTAGCGGCGAAAGGCTTCGTAATTGGCACGCAAATCATCCAGATTAATTTCGGCTACTGTCGGTCGATAGCTTGCTTGCACTTCAAGTCACCTTCTTACGTTGTAGTAAAACGTCATTGCTGCATTGCATTAATCATTGTCTTAGTACCAATGGTAATGCTACAGAAGGTGGCTGTCAATGTGTGCTGGAGCCCCGGCAAATAAAGAAAAGCGGATACTACGTTGTAGAGGAAAGAATCCCACAAAACGCAGTATCCGCCTACTTTTTATTATTTACCCGATTGTGCCTCCATAGAAGCGGCAATTTGCATCATTTCATTAGCAGGAAGATTGGCACTTGTAATTCGGTACTCTACACCCTCAGACATCCAAGTCAATGTCTGCTGCTCATCCCCACTCAGAACTCCCCACGTAAAACCAAGGTCTTTCAGGGTTCCAGGCGCCAGTGCTACCGCACGGTCCAGTGGACGGGATTCCATAATAGTGTACTGATAAATCCCATCATATCGGATGAGAACAGCATGGTCTTTGTTGCCCTCCAATTTATGCGAGTCCTTGAACTCTACACCAGCTGGAATATAATCAGGTTCAATGATCCCAAAGTCTCCAAGCTCTGCTGCCACTGGTTGTTCAGCCTGTTCTTGGCCCTCAGGAGCTGTAACCGGATTACCATTCTCATCAACCTCAGCTACTGTGCTCTCTGCGGACTTACCCGAGGCCATGTTCTTTTCCATATCAAAGGAATCCTTGGTGAAATCCGTATCGAATTTGAAGGTGTCAAACTTCACGTTTACAACTACCTTCGCCTCAGAATCAGAGACTTGAACCTGTTTAGGCTCATAAGTCTTTTTATCAAGCCAAATCTTTTGCCGCACAAGGGCATTGCTTTGATAATTCGCGGCTACCTCGAACACATAGTTATCTCCATCTTCCACAAATTGGCGGTTATTATCCGAAACTATGCCACGAACCAACGTCTGATACAGATAGACCTGACCTTGATCATCCGGCCAATCGCTTTGGAAACGGAAGCTCTTATTCATACTTGGTGTGAGTACGAACACTCCCTCATCATTACGAAGTACGATCTGCGTAATATCCTTCTGAACATTTGCCAAGCTGATCCGGTAGTAGGAAGGATTCTTGTACCATACTTCTACCTTATACTCCTGCGGCTGTTCCCCGGTATACAGGGTCATTGTGCCAGAACCTTGGTACGTTCCCTGCTTACTTTCCAACTTGTCAGCCACATTGTTCAAATCCTTGACTACGGAAGCGGCATCCTTCTTCCCGCACCCCGTCATCACCAGGGCCACGCTCATAATGATCGCGAGTACCCATGTTATCCGGCGCATGACATCATCCCCTTAACCTGTTTTGAATGCATTGATTAGTACATGT
Organism: Paenibacillus sp. FSL R5-0636; assembly: GCF_037974255.1. Lineage (NCBI taxonomy): Bacteria > Bacillati > Bacillota > Bacilli > Caryophanales > Paenibacillaceae > Paenibacillus > Paenibacillus sp. FSL R5-0636. The sequence continues at coordinate 1,269,862 of NZ_CP150232.1, read as the reverse complement.
CTATGAGGGACTTGGCCGCAATATGCAGACGGGCATGACAAGCGTGCAGCATTGATTTATTTTATGAGATCCAACAAGCCAAAAAGCCCGCGCACAGCGCTGGCTCTATACTTCATCAGAAGTTGCAATATCATTATGTAGGGTGTTTAACCATTCTCTTCAATCCTCATTATCGCTATGTACTGCTTTATTGTACTGATTAATTAATTCATCTAATCTCATGGACTGTCTGATCACATTCGGATGCAAAAGCCCTCCGTGTTGCCTCTCCATTAAATAAAGTTTTTTTCTAGCACCCTCTATTCTCTTTTGGATAATTTCCTGATCATTCATTAACACTACCTCCCTAATTTAATATATTAGAGGTATATGTCAAATTCTATATTTTACATTAAAGTGCATTACTACAATTCAATAGATAGCGATCTCAGATTTAATCTGAAAACTCTTTTTTGTTTCTTCTATAAAACTATCAATACTAGGCACTTCCAATAACAAAACCATTTTTCTTTTCATTGATTCTAATCAGATTTTGGTATTGCTTCTGCGTTTCTAACGATGCAGTATGCCGAAGCTGCTCAAACATTCTGACACACTTTATTATACAGGATTCGTTATTAATCCTTACAGAAGTCTCCAAACTATCCATTATATACTTTATACTAAGCTCATATTTTCCTCTTCTTATATAATACAATGCTATTTCAGCCATAAAAAAAGTGTATCTGTCTTCGATAATTTGTCGATTATAACATTTAAGATTTCTCTGCTGATCTCTATAATCTGATATTTCTTGCTCAAACCGCTGAAGAATATCATCCACATTAAAATCATAGTGATTGGCTGCCTGAAGGATTTTGAACAGACCTGGAAGAATGTCTTCCTCTCTTTTTTCAATATAGGTCACATATTCCGGAAGCGCTGTCACATCACCTTTTAAAATTCTCAGTAAATATATATTGGCCTGTGCCCAACCCATACATCGATTCATAAGTTGCAAAGCTTCCTCCGTATCCTCACGGATCCAGCTCATATCCATGTAAAGGTTAACATACTGCAATGCTCTATCATAATCTCCCAGCTCTCTGTAAACTACTGAACGTAACACATAAGAAAATAGAATATATGAAAATAAGGGCATTGCAGGTTCCTTCTGTAACCCGTTTTTTCTGGCTCGCTCATTATTATACTTATATTGAATGGATGCTTTTTTTTCAATTTCAATAGCTATGAGCATTACCTTATCCCAATACCTCAATGCGCTATATGTATTCGCCAGAGCCTTCAGCGCGTCAAGTTGATCGACTTCATCAAGCCGATTTACAAAACCCTCAAACTGCACAGCTGCTCGCAAATTCAGATCCTGATCACCCCCTAGAGCAATCGTGAACAGTCTGTATTGGCAAAAAGCCAGCCGCTCTGAATGCTGATACTTCTCACTCTCCGCGACACTCCGGTATAACAACGCTGCAGCATCATATTTTCCTTGTACAAAAAAATCTTCTGCTGTATCAAACAACGAGGGTGTATAAGATAGGCTGTCCATCATGATTCCAATCACCCGACTTATACATTCCAGCTTATCTAGTTCAGCACAGCGATATAGAAAAGGTCGAAGTCGTCTCCAATTGGGATTGGAATGTATGAAACACTCCTCCACATACATATCATAAAAGCCGCCTTCTTCTAATCCCATACCTTTTGTAATACGGTCTAATTGCTGCATGGCTATAGGCCGATTCCCATTGATAATGTTGCTAATTGTGCCCGAATTCACTTTAGATACCTCTGCGAATTGATTAATTGTTATTCCATTCTTCTTGAGGTAGTCCGCCAGTTCTGCACGAATGGTCATCTGCTTCATGATCAAAGCCACCTTTCGCCATCATGATTCATATATAGATCAATAGTATTTAAATAATAATATGTCTAATTATTCCAGTGGTCAAATACTTTTTTTTGGCTTAATTGATTATACATTTATTCAATTAGTGATGTATAAAATACAAATTAGCCGAATGTAAAAAACCACCAGAACACAAGGTGTATTAGACCTTTTCTGGTGGCTTTTCTAATGCTACTTCTATCCATAGTTATTCAATACATGCATTTAAATTCAACTAAGAACTAGGTTTAATCATCATGTCCAGCTTATTTATATAAGGACCGAGCGCTTCAATTAACTTCTCTTGGTTTTGTATCTCCTCTTTCGAAAGCCGATCCATATGAACACTTCCATCTGCATCAAATACCTTGGCATCATAGCTTTGCAACTCATTTATTAATTGTTCGATCTCCTCAAACTCTTCTTTAGTAAACCTCTGTTCAGCTTTTTCCAGCACGCCATTCCAGAAAGTATCACGATCAACGACAGCCGCCTTTGCCTGAGGGATTTCATTTTCATTCATTTTCTCGAAATAAGGTTTAAGCTCAACCTGTAAATCATTATATGCCTTTTGATCTTTCGCACTTAATTGTTCTAGGTGAAAGACTCCGTCAGCATCGGCCATTTGCAGATTGTAAGCTCCCAATTCCTCTAGTAAAGACATCAATCTTGTAAATTCCTCTTCGTTAAAGCTTTGTTTCGCGTTCTGCAGCTTGGCTTCAAGCCTGTCATATTGTTGCTGGGTTACTCCAATCGTAGCAGCAGTTGCTTGTGAGCCATACAGGGTATCTGCCAAATAATTATATCCGGCATATGCTCCAGTAGGAATTAATAATGCAGCCGCCAAAATGCTTGCTACAAGCCATTTTTTCATTCGTCTTCCCCCTGATCTCTTCTCGGTCTGATTTAGTATTTGCTCCTTCAGTTCCGGTGGGGCACTTAGATTTCTCGCCTCTTCCTGCAGAACTGTCCGTAACTCTTCATTGAAATTCATGCAGGTCCTCCACCTTTCCCTTAAAAAGAGTATGATTCTCCGGCTTCTGACGAAGCTTGTGCAGTGCAGCATGAATACGGGATTTCACCGTACCCAGAGGGATACCCAGTATCGCGGCACTTTCTTCCTGTGAATATTCATTTAAATAGTGCAGAATAATCACCTGCTTCAGCTTAAATGGAAGACGATCTACACTTGCTAGTAGACGGCGGTTAGCTAACCTGTCCACAACATCACTAGTGAAATCAGGTTCCATCCTTAAATCAGTCTGCTCTACTTTTTTAACCATTCGGAGATGCGTCCATCTCTTTCTTCGATAGGCATGAATTTGCCGCATAACCAGCCCCATAAGCCAAGGCCTAAAAGGACGATTGACGTCAAATTGCTCAAGCGACCGGTGCACCTGAATATAAATCTCCTGAACAACATCATCCACATCGGAGGTTTCGCGAACGAGAAAATGAACGGTCTGATACACATCCCGAATCGTTGCTTCATATAGTTCACTGTACGCTTCACGGCTGCCGGCTAGCGTAAGCGCAATGAGCTGAGAATATTCATTTGGATGTTTCATCCCTCTCAATCCCTCCTTCGGTCTTACACTATGTATTGGTACATAGAGAATAAATCGTTCGATTTATTTTTTACTCTGCAGCGGCTTAATGGAGTAGATGAAGTAAGCCGAGGCTGACCGCCAGCTGAACAGATTATGGACAGGTGGAAGCTGATCTTTGGCTTTGCTTGAACAGATTATGGGCAGGTGGAAGCTAGTCTTCAGCTTTGCCTGAGCAGATTACGGACGGTGGAAGCTGATCTTCAGCTTTGCTTGAGCAGATTATGCGCAAGTGGAAGCTAGTCTTCAGCTTTGCCTGAACAGATTATGGGCAGGTGGAAGCTGATCTTTGGCTTTGCTTGAGCAGATTATGGGCGGTGGAAGCTAGTCTTCAGCTTTGCTTGAACAGATTATGGGCAGGTGGAAGCTGATGTTCGGCTTTACACGCCAGCTTTGGCCGGATCCCGCAGAAATCTATGAGATAACTGCATTCTGTACACTTATTCCATATGCAAAAAGGTTTACTCTGATTTTAAGTGTATTCTATACAATTAAAAAGCGGAGAAACTTCCTATAGTGGGATAAATCGTGAAAATAAGTGTACGAAATACAATTATATCCATCCAAGCGTTATTTCGCAGAAATATAGTTGTACGAAGTACAGCTATATTCTCCCACTCATTGTTTGCATGTGCCCTCAATAAAGCGAAAAAGGGGAGATCCATATGGATCATCCCCTTGCCTATATATACTCGAACAGTAACCGCCTATCTCTCTAAAAAATCAGTCAGCGGATAGACTCAGCAACTTTGATCAAATCATTCTTGTCCAAGCTAGCTGATGTTACACCGTATAAGACTCCATTGGCTTCCCAGTCCAACCCTTTTCCATTAACCAATACAGCATCAGCTCCGTTAATCTTCACTTTTTCGATTGTGCCATCCGTCGACATCTCATAAGCCGTTTCGGAATCAGCGTGCCGCTGCTGCATCGAGATGATCTCATCGGTAGCTTCATTAACAAAATATAAATTAATATATTTGCTGTTGATTACTTCACCATTGCTATCCTTATAAAACTCTGCACGATCAAAGGTATAACCGTCTGGCAAATACTCCGGCAATCCCACATTAAAAATCGTATATTCATTTAGCTTGCTAGAATCCCTCTCGATCAGCAATTCCGCTTTCTCTTGATCCCTCTCAGATTGCGTAACCAGTCTGCCGTCTTCAACTCCGACGATTTTTTCCCCATCAGCATTGTAGATATCACCTGCCTTTTGAGCAGCGTCGAGGGTCACAAGCGCATTTCCTTTGCTATCAAAAATCTTCCCCTTAAAGTCATCCGGAATCACGTTGGAATCCGCAGAAAATTCTACTTCATGGGCTACAATATGGCCTAAGTTTATCGTTTGCAATACTTTCATTAACAGCTCCTGTGCAAATGACGGCTGCACAAAAGTTACACTTAATACGCTAACCACTAGCAAAGTTGCCAGCATAACAGCAGGACGTCTTAATCTATGTTTTGTATGCAATCCTTTCTCCTCCTTTTGGCCGGCATACTTTCTCCGAGCCTTATTCAGAATGGCTGTTTTGTCAGAGCCCTCGCTGAAATCTTTATGGGCCAGAACCCTGCCTAGCTCCAGCAGCTCCTTGTACTCCCCAGCACCCTTTAAATCATTTGCCGCTCCATATATACTTTCATCTAAATCTGCTGAGAACTTCTGCTGTATGTCTTTACTGTTCATAGCTGCTCCACGCTCCCTATTTCAGTCTTCAGCTTTTTCATAATCCGGTAGAGTATCACACCGATATTGCTCTCCGAAATTCCCGTAACCTGGGCAATCTCTCTGTTTCTCAGATTAGCACCAAATTTAAGAGCCACAATATTCCGCTCCTTTGAGCTCAATGTATTCAAGGCTTCGTTAAGCCTTCCACTACGTTCTCCCTGGAGGATCAAACATTCTGGATCTTTCCTGCTAGAAACTAGTTCCTTGACGGTATCCAGCGAAAAGAAACTTTTCCTTTTAAAACTCCGGTAATGATCATTGACCACATTTCTGGCAATGGCGAATAACCATACCTCTAAAGGAGCTTTTTCCTGAGAATAGGTCGATAGTTTCGCCAACGTTTTCTCAAAAACAAGGCTTGTCAGATCCTCAGCCGTATGGAGAGAACTAACCCGGTAAGCGATGTAGTTGAATATTCTTTTATAGTAGGTTTCAAAAATCGTTGTGAACAAAACATCTATGTCAGTATTTTCCTGTATATTCTCTTTTACAAAAGGATGAAGCAATGCGCGCTCATGCATCAATCTAACTCTCCTTTCCCACCAAATTTTCACTTAGCTAAGTAAAATCATCAGTTAATACGATATATTTCCAATTTCATTACAAGATATAAAAAAAGAAGGGTTCCAGCGCTAAATTCAGTCTTTCTAACCAAGCTATAGTAACCCGTCAACTTGACAAGCTTATTATAGCTTCTATATATTTTAGTAACTAAAGTAAATTGGAGCGAGGCAATGTTATGAGCACAAAGGAAAAGAAACAAAATGCTATCCATAAGGTCATGGAATCTATGGCAAATGTGCAGCAGAAATCCCAGTTTTTCATTGATATGATCACTAAAAAGGAAACCCTGACTCACAATCAGATCATGCTGCTGTTTCAACTCCGGCTTACCGGAAGCTTGAACATTACTGACATCTCTGAACGCTTCGTGGTCACACCCGGAGCCGCTTCTTCCATGTGCGATAAACTTGAGGAAGCCGGACTTATTGAACGGGTGCGGACTAAAGAAGACCGCAGAGTTGTCAATATTGTCCTTACAGAACAAGGCGATCAGCGTATCCATACAATATTTGAAGCATTTCCTACCTCAGATCTGAATAAAATCTCCGGAACTTTAGAACAAATAAATAAATTGATGGAACAAATGATGCACTAACAGCCTTCATTTTGCTCCTTATCAGCTATACTCTTTTCTATAAACACTGTCTGTCAGGAAACTGACGGCAGTGTTTTTTATGTTAAACTCCCAAATTATTATATTGACTATATATTATAATGAATATATATTTTAATCATTAAAATATATTTTGAAGGACGGTACTGTAAATGTCCAATAATAACAATACTTATGAACGTACTGACATGATCGATCCACCGTTGAAGGTAAGAGGTTCGCTGTTTGTCCGAGAGAATATTCGTGCGGTCACTGTTGATGTGTTTGGCCACTTAAGTACTAAAAGTAGTGTCTCGACATCAAAACTCAAAGTATCTGGCGACTGTACAATTGGGGGGAATTGTAAGGCCAATCAGGTAAACAATCTAGGGAGTCTGCGCGTTCAAAATATCCAAGCAGATAATCTCCGATCTTCTGGATACATGTCCGTAGCAGAAAATGCTGCAGCCGGGACTTTTTATGCTGAAGGTGCTGTGAACATAAAGAGACTAAATGCAGATTCATCGATTGAGATCCGTTTAGGCAATAGAAGCACAGTCGAGGTTATGAGAGCTGGCGGTGACATTATCGTTAAACCCTCCTCCAAGTTGATTAATGCGCTGATGCACCCTTTTCGAAAACTTACCTGCACAACGATTGAAGGAACTAGCATAACGTTATACCGGACGACAGCTGACCTTGTGTGCGGTGAAGAAATCATCGTCGGACCGGGTTGTACCATTGGGGAAATCCGCTATAGCAAAAGTCTAACGGTGGATCTTAAGTCGCAAGTTGACCGAACTGTATTTTTAAACCAATAAAGGAGAGTCTACATGGAAAAAATCACTCATTTGTCAGGAGCCACTGTACTCAAAAATATCGCCAAAGGTGCCACCATCTTGTTCTGTGTACCGATCCTTAGTGTCTGGGCCGTGGGGAGTGTTGTCTGTGCAATCATTGCACCTATCGGTGGTGTGCTAGGTATTGTTGGCATCAAAGGGATAGGACTAAATGCCTTCCCAGATTATGATTTCCCGAACATTCTCAGCCTTCCAATTGGTCTGTGCCTCTCCTTACTTTTGTTCATTTCTTTCTATTACACTCGTCGTTTATTGCGTGGATGCCTGCATTTTATAAAAAACTAGCGAACTGTAACAAGCTTGTATTCTCTTTGTTAATAGAAAGTGACCTACAACGCGCTGTTTTATTCTATACTTAAGGGGACTGGACTTTATCCTGGAGGTAATTATGAATAAAATCATCGCTATAGGAGCTATCACGCTCTTTTTGGCCGGATGCGGAGCATCGGCAACCATAGATATGGATACAACAATGGCTATTAATCAAACACAAGCTACTTCAGCACCACTGAAACTAATCGTGGACGGCGAAGCCGTTCTTCCTACTCTCTCCCCTTTTTTCCTAGATGATAAGGTCTATGTACCTGCAAAAGTACTAATGGAATACTACACCTCAGAACAAAAATGGGATAATAACTTAAAGACCTTGACCATCTCTGATGGAAGCAGTAGTTATGTTCTGACGCCGGACAATGAGTATATGCAAGCTGATGGATATCAAACCTCGCTTGAAGGACCAGCTATTCTACGAAATGGTATTTTATATATTCCTGCCGATTCCTTAAACTCTCTGTCTGGTGCCACTGCGCAGCTGAATGCAGCTGGAACTGAAGTATTAATAACATCAGGGGATGTTAGTACTACCGTCAGAACACCCAGCGAACCTCTCGCTATTGCTACAGAAAATGACCAAGTGAAGCTGTATACTGCCCTTAAAGATGGCGGTACCTACGAAGGATTTGTTGTAGAGGTGAACGGTAACAAGCATACATTTGATTGGGAAACACCCAGACTCCTAAGTTACCCTCCTGAGATTCATTATGCCGACATCGATCAGGATGGACAGGAAGAAGTCGTTGTCATTCTGTGGCTCGGAACAGGTACGGGCATGTCCATGCAGGAACTTCACGTGATTAAGCCTAACCCGTGGGAAGAAGTCACTGTCCCTTCTGCAGATAAAGCCGCCTCCGCATTGGTTACGTCAAAAATTTCTAATGAAAAAGGGGACGCCCTGATTCAAATTCAAGTTAAAGGCTCAACTCCATCCATGGTGACTTTGCGATATCCAGATCGTGCTGAGGATGGCAATCTAGGCGAACAAGCCGGCATTGGTGCTGTTACTCACTACATAGTGGAAGAGGGCAAGCTAAAGGCGGAAACAAATGTTTATATTGGATTTCTGGAGAGTATTGGCACACTAACCTTTGCCTACAAACCGGGAAAAGATGGAATGGAACCCGACTCTATTCGCTTTGAGGTTCATGAGGAATTAGCTTCTTACGTGGAGGGTAAACAGTTATGATTGATGCCCATATACATTTAGAGCAATATGAACCTGAAGTTGCCGAACAGATACTGAGTGAAGTACCTGACATGGGAATTAAAGCCCTTATCGCTGTCTCTATGAATTTGGACTCTTGTATACGCACCCAAAGACTTGCAGCCATAAATCCCGGCGTGGTCCGTCCAGCTTATGGCTTTCATCCAGAGCAACCCCTGCCGCAGGATGCTGAGCTGGCTGCTCTGCTGAAATGGATCGAGAGTCAATCTAGTGAGGATTATATTGCTGTGGGGGAAATCGGGCTGCCTTACTATACGCGTGCTGAAGCTTTAGAACGTGGCGAAACCTTTGATATGGACCCCTATATTGAGCTGCTGGATCAGTTGCTTGGGTTAGCTGCCCGTCTCAATAAACCTGTGGTGCTGCATGCTGTCTATGAAGATGCGCTTATTGCTTGTGATCTCCTGGAAAAACATAACATACAGCATGCCCACTTTCACTGGTTCAAAGGTCCAGAAGAAGCCATTGCCCGCATGATTAAGAACGGCTACTATATCTCCTTCACCCCGGATATCCTGTATGAGCCGGAGATACAGGCGCTTGCCCGCCGTTATCCCCCAGAGCTAGTCATGGCTGAAACCGATGGTCCTTGGCCGTTCGAAGGACCTTTTGCTGGGAATATAACCCATCCGTCTATGATTCGCGAAGTCGCCGCTGCTTGGGGAGTGCTCCATGGTTACACCCCCGGCGAAGCGGAAGAGTTAGTGACTGCGAATGCTAAGCGATTTTATAGCTTGTAGATAGTTTTATAGCTTGTAGATAGCTCTATAGACTATAGATAGATCTATTGCTTGTAGATAGTTCTATTGTTAGAGTAGAAGAAAGTCAGTGCCTTAGCTAGAATAGCCTAAAGTCAGACTAACGTTATGATTAAACACAGCTTGGCTTGTGAAGCCGTATTTTTCATAGTGGAAGTACTGTTCACAAGCCAACCTTACTTAATCCAAATCCCCTTACCCATTTTCATTTGATTCGGTAATATTTTCGCGTACATATTTTTGCGTATGTATTTACGTGGACGTATTTATGCGTACGTATTTACTCGTACGTATTTATGCGTACGTATTTACTCGTGCGTATTTATGCGTACGTATTTACTCGTACGTATTTATGCGTACGTAATTTACGCGTATGTATTTACGTGGACGTAGTTTACGCGTACTTATACCTGTACGCATTTATGCGTACGTGTTTATGTGTACTTATTTATGCGTATGTATTTTACGCGTACCCATTTACGTGTATCTAATTACGTGTACGTATTACCTGTACGTAATTACGCGTACGTATTTACTCGTGCGTATTCACTCGTGCGTATTCACTCGTACGTATTTACGTGTGTGAAGCCGCTATCGGACACAGCTGACCTTATATGCAGCAATTCCCCACTTTTGGGATGAGAAAGGACCCCAGAGTCGCTATTGGCATAAAAAACACCCAATAAGGTGCTCTTTTTAAGGAATAACGACGCTGGAGTCCGAAACCATGCTCCAAAGGCTAATAATCTGCGAATAATGTCATCTGGGTCCGTAAGCCTCAGGTTGATGATGACTCGGGACGCTTGTAAGCAGTCCCCAATAATCATAACCTCTCCACATCCACTAACGTTCCGCCTGCGAACTTCATTTTATAAATATCCGGCTTTGTGGTTTGAAGAAGAAAGCTCAGATCATATTTGGCATCAAAATAGTTCATCATAAGCGTCATGACTGCCCCGTGAGTTCCAATAGCAACCTTTTGACCGCTGTGATTGCTCAGTATTTCTGCCAGCACACTAACTGAACGCTTCTGACACGCATGAATGGATTCCCCACCAACTGGGACAAAATTCGGATCTTCAAACATTTTTGTCAGTAATGGATACAGCTCCTGATCAGTCGTAATCTTATTTCCGTCCGAGAAATGGATTTCCCGGAGGTCTTCAACACTCTGAATCTCTGCTCCTAACTCCTGCGCCAATCCAGAAATCGTATGTATAGCCCGAAGGTATGGACTTGAATAGAAGACTTGAATTCCTTCCAGACGTAGTTTTTCCGTTATCTTGCGGGCATCCGTCTCCCCCTTCGCGGTTAGTACGCGAGTCCTTTCAGTTTCTCCGGGCAGTTTGGGCGACTCACCGTGCCTCACCATGTAAATAAAAGTAGCCATCCTTTCCATCCTTTCCATCCTTTCCATCCTTTACCTCTACAAATTCTAATGTTCTAGCCAATCTCCTCTACACACTAAAAAAGCCCTTACGGACGAGAAACTGTCCTATCGGGCTAGGTAATATTGTAACTTATAACGTTTCGTGCAGCAGTTGCTTTAGATCACAAAGTAATAACTTATTGAGAGGTCACTTATTAAGGAGATACTTATTGAGAAGTCACTTACTGAGAAGTCACATATTAAGGCGACTATGACTAAAGAGACTCTTAATTGCACTATATACAACTATTAAGCGTAAAAAGAGACATCCTGAGCAAATAAGTGTACTTTGTGCAACTAAAAATCATCATTCCTAGACTAAAAGGGAGAATATCAAATAATAGCTGCACAAAATACAACTAAATCCCAGTTTGATCGATGGAGGGGAATTTAACTGCACATTCTGCAACTAAATGCTAGGAAGTCACGCTAGATTATCTTTGCCACTCAACCTTTCCAGTCTAGCTAAGTATCTGCTAGTTTGTCACGCTAGATTATCTTTGCCACTCAACCTTTCCAGTCTAGCTAAGTATCTGCTAGTTTGTCACGCTAGATTATCTTTGCTACTCAACCTGTCTAGTCTAGCTAAGTATCGGCTAGGTTGTCAGGCTAGGTTCTCTTTGGCACTCAAGTTTTCTAGTCACGCTAGAAAACGGCTAGTTTGTCACGCTAGGTTCTCTCTGCCACTCAAGCTTTCTAGTCCCGCTAAGTATTAGCTAGTTTGCCACGCTAGATTTTCTTTGCCACTCAACCTGCCTAGTCTAGCTAAGTATCTGCTAGGGAGTCACGCTAGATTCTCTCTCCCACTCAAGTTTTCTAGTTCAGCTAGGAAGTCCCGCTAGCTAGACTAGCGTGCTACCTGCTAGCTCCCCTCCATCACCTCAACTGTCCTAGATTGCTCCGCAGAGCTATCGTTCATCTCTTTCTGCGCGGGCCACAGCACACGCCCAAATGCGATGCCCAGCACACCAATCAGAGCGATTACGATGCCGAAATTCAAAAAGATACGGCTAGGCCCAGCAATCTGAACCATCATTCCGCCGAGAAGTGGTGCGCCAATCATAACTCCGCTAAGAATGGTACTCTGAATACCGAACACACGCCCTGTCATATGCGGGGGTGTTTCTTTTTGCAGACAATAATTGAACGTGATAATAAAAATTCCATTCCCAATACCTAGTAAGAACCCTAATAGCAATACAGAAATACTGGAAGCTCCTGGCTGAAGCAGTCCAAGTCCCCCAACCGATAAACCCATCAGCACATAACCCGTTCCAAGCTTCCAGCCATAACCTGTTCCGCGATTCATTTTGTTCATGACCATAATGATGAATACAGCACCGCCTCCGGATGCCGCCACGAGCCATCCCAGTAAAGATTCATTAGAGGGTGCAAGTACCCTAAATAGACTGGTGAATTGAAAATCAATCATCTGAATAGCCATTGAACAGACTATGCCAAACAGCATGGTATTTAGCAGCAACCTACTATGCAGCATAAAATTCCAGCCTTCTTTCCACATCGTGCGGAGAGCAACACGTTCCTCTTGATCGCCCTTGCCTTCTGTGCCAACTTGTTCTACTTCACTTTTCTTAACTGTAAGTAGGAGCAAATAGGAACAGCCTCTAAGGCAAGCATTGATCAATATACACCACTGTGGCGTAAGAACAGACAACGCGAAGCCGCCCAGTAAAGGTCCCGCGATTTTCGAGCCTTGATTTACAAGCCCATTAAGCGAGGTAGCTTGAAGCAGTTGGTCTTCTCTAACCATACTACGGGTCATCGACTGCTGAGCAGGCACGTTTAACGTAGAAATGGCAGCACGCAACATCAATAACGGGAGCAACCACACCATACTGGGAGCAAATAATACGAATACGGTTAACAATGCCGTAAGCAGATCACACATCCGCATTAGCTTCAGCTTGTTCAGTCGGTCAGCCACTACCCCTGCGAACGAGCCCAGCAAAATCCCCGGCAAAGCTATGGAGACCGGAATCAAAGCCAGCATTAGCGGGCTGGCCTGCCAGCGGTACCCTACGAGTACCTGAATTGCTAAGGCATCGAACCAATCCCCAAAGGTAGCCGTCGCATATGCGCTGTACACACGCATATACACCTTGTTCTTAAGCAGGCTCGTGCCTGCTTGTGTTGAAGCATTCATTAAACATTCCTCCAAATTACAATTAAGAACTTATTAGCATGACCTTAATGTAATGGAGAATTGTCAGAGAATTATCAGGGGGCAGTCACAAGGTTCGTAAGCACGGTATCCAAGGATTGTTCTAACCGATGGAATCCCCGCTCTTCCTTCTCCCGTTCAAATATATCCACATATTTGCGATACAAAGCTGGCTTAGGTGGAAACTGTTTACAAAAATGAACTATTCGGTACAATGCATATATCCGTATCGGCACGAACCCTGACATCTCAAGCACCTGAAGTGCCTCATCCAACAGTTGCTCGGCTTCACGCCAAGACTTGCGCCGTAGAAACCACAAGCCCCTTGTAACTTTATAACTACCAATCTCACGCAAATAAGGTTTCTCCAGCAAAAGTGCTTCAATGTCTGTTGCCATCCGTTCTATTACGTGATCTTCTGTTCCCATCCACAAGTGTGTAAGCATTTCAGAGGTCGCCGTTATAGGAATGAAACTCTCATACCCCGGCTCTTTAATCACTTCATATGTTAGCTTTAGTCGTTCCAGTGCTTTTTCCGGTTGCCCTGCCAGCGTGTACAAATCCAGAATATTTAGAATCTCCACTTCGCGATGCTGAGGCGGCAAAAGAATTTTTTTCTCAAGGACCAACTCACAGAACTCTAATTTTTTCTTAGGATCACCCAATAGAACATAACAGATTAATAAGGAATAAAACCGTTCCTCTATCCCCACCTCGGTTGTGTTCAGCAGCCAATCCAAATCTCCCTGTACAAAATGAATATAGATCGAATAAAACGGATCCATCGCATACCCCAAAACATCCTGTTGGCGTGCGAGGATTAACATCGAGCGACCTTGGCCATATAGGTGATATTTCTTGAATACCTCCCGCATCGTCTTTTGCATCTCTAAGTCATATGTAGTCGGATTGGCCATAGCAGCTGATGGCTCCTGCATAGTCAGACTATAACCAAATCCCCGAACAGTCTTAATATCTAAGTCTTGAAGCTTGCCTAGCTTTTTACGAAGCCGATAAATATGATCATCTACCGTTCGCTCTACCGGATATTCAAGCGGCCATACTTTATCCAACAGCTGTTCTCGACTGAATGTACGCCCTCTATTTTTATACAAGAACTGAAAAAGCGTAAATTCTTTTGGGAATAATTCTATCGTTATCCCTTCTGCGGTCACTTTATATTCACTTTCGTTTAATTCCAGCTGCATGATAGAACCTCACTTTCCCCGAACCCGCTCATTGGTTACATTATAACAGTCCGTCCAAGGCCTACTCCACCTCAAAAAAGAACATACAAAAAGAGCAACCCACAGATTCCTCTGCAAAATTGCTCTCTCCTCTTCTAACCCATGCCACTTACCCAGCCATATTGTTAAAAGAGTCCTGTTCACTAAACACGGAAATATGATCTACTGTACCGGTCGAGCTTGGAATAATAAATTTCAGCTGGTATTGGTCATTGGCTTGATAGGTGTAAATCTTATCGTCTCCGTTCACTTTGGTATCGTCAGGCTTGCCGAATGTTGCCTCAATTTGCTTCAGCGTCAGCTTTTGCAGCGCGGAATCACTTGAACGAACATCGAAGATTAAACTTCCTTTATTAAATCCAAACACGACATGTTTGTCAGTGTAGGTAGCATAAATTCCTTTTCCCGCTGACTCTTGTTGATCAGGTTTGCCCCAATCCGCTTCGACCTCATCAATGAGTCCGGTATGAGCGGCATATTTTACGCCAGGCACCTTCCCATATTTAGCAAGCTCGAGCAACTCTTTAAGCTGTTTGTCGCTATTTTGTGAATTTGAGCCGGTTGAATCTTTATCAGTCTCCGTAGGGGAGGAAGTCGCTGCTGGTACAGTTTCTGCTGGGGTGCTTGATGGACTAACTTCCGGCTCAGAGGTTGCTGTTACAGCCGTTTCTGTTGGCGCCGTTGCCTGGGATTCTGAATTCCCCGCCTCATTGTTCGAACTGCATCCAGCAAGCCCAATCATTCCTGCGAGTAGGATAGAGCCTGCTATTAATTTTATCTGTACTGGCATGATGTCATCTCCTTAATAGATTACCTTAAAGTCGTCTTACAAAAAATGAAACTGAACATACAGACGAGCTGAAAATCAAATAGTTGCAGGATAGCGGCAATTTTTCTGGATAACCCTCTTTTACCCATATCTACAAATATAAATTCATACACACTCTATTTTTCTACATAAAACCCTTTTTTCCGACACCTAACTCAAGTAAGTTTCTCTTTTAAAATCTCCACATAACTCCATCTAACTATAAACTCGTAAACTCATAAACCTATGAACTATATGACCTTACCCGTCATTCCCAGCCTCGAAGGGTTTCATTGCAGAACGTACAATAGAAAGGAGCTAATCCTGCTTGAAAAAGCGACCCATTGCAATCTGTACAATAGATTCCAACAGTAACCTCTTATCCGGCGAACTGCAATCGCGACATTTGTTGAATAATTTTCCATCCAAACGCAACCTTAATCCTCCAATCCGCATCTTATTAGTAAAGGGAGGGGAGCTACATCTGAATATTATAGAGAGAATTGTGGCAAAAGATGAGTCAGCTCTCCGCCTGTTAATGGACGAATATGGAGATATGCTGCTGCGAACCGCTTCTTTACTGCTCAAAGATAGACAAAGTGCCGAAGAAGCGGTACAAGATACTTTTATTCAAGCTTATGCCAAAATGAGTCAGTTACAGGAGCCGGATCGGCTGAAGGCATGGCTGATACGGATAGTAGTCAATCGCTGCCGCATGAGGCAAAGGACGTGGAGCTGGCGTAATATTTTCCCGGCGGGAGGGTCAGAGCTGCAAACTAACGAGGATGCTGACTTCACAGCCGGAGCGGAAGAGCTTTTTATGGTGGAATGGCATAATGTCAGGCTCGCCGAGTCCATGAGAAATCTCGACTATCTATACCGTGAATGTCTGACGTTATATTACTTTCATGAGATGAGCATCCGGGAAATTTCCGAGCAATTAAATACATCTGAAAATACGATCAAATCCAGACTCGCCAGAGGCCGGACGCTCTTAAAAAAGATTTTGGTGAAGGAGGGACATTTCTTATGAATACAGAACGCGATGCGGTCAAAAAGCAGCTGGATGAAGATTTAAAGAACCTCCAGTTCACTGGACACGACCGGGTCATTAAGCAGACTCACCCTCCAACCTTTGGAGCCCGTTTATTGGCGCTGTGGAATAAAGAAATTGAGATCCCTGTCAAACCTATAGGTGCGATCGGTGCTATTATTTTAGTAGTTTCGCTTACCCTACATCAACCAGAGGTTAAACAACAGCCACAACAAAATACCCCGCAGCGTGCGAACCGAGAACTAATCGAAGCTGGAGGCAATACGTATTGGAAGGATATCTACGAGCAGGCGGTGAAAAAACATGAGAATTAAGATAAAAATCAAACATCTGGTGTTATTCGTGTTACTCCCTGCCTCCCTGCTTATTCTTCTGTTTAACTTCTTACCTTCACAAAGGCAGATAGATCAGAGCACAGCTATTCAATCTAACATAGCTAGAACTGATCTTCTGCAAAAGCTGGCTTCCACAACCGGGAGTAAACGTATCGAGCTAATCCGTACAAACATCCTTGATAAGGATCACAGCTATGATCCCTACAGATATGACGTTAATGTCAGCCCTTCGATGAGCCAGTGGAGTAATGATGAAACCCAGCGTTCCGGTCTGTTACCGGAGGACATAGTACCTTTGCTTGAGGAATATATCCTTGAGGGGCCTTCGGATAATACACGTATATTTGCGGCTAAGCAGTTAGCTTATGAATATGATGCTCTTGGCCGAAAGGAAGATGGAGATCAAGCGCTAATCACCGCAACGAAACAGTCAAACAGCAACTCCGATATAGCTAAACAACTGGAGCTCCTTCGAGCGGAGCGAGCCCTAAATAGTGGCGATATAACAACCGCTGAAACAATTCTTGAACAAACCCCCTTTCCATCCGAGTATCAGGAAGAGCTAAACGCACAAAAAGCATGGCTTACCGGGCGTTTACTCTTTACAAAAGGCGAAGCGCAGGAAGCACTTGCCGTAGTAAAAGATGGCTTGGAGAGCTACAAAAAATTCTGGCAGGATATTCATAAACAAATGAACGCTGCCACCAGCAGTTCGAACGAAGGCTCCACAGACAATACAGGATCAGCAGCAGCAGCACCAGAAGCTGGGACTTCAGATACTGAAAGACAGCTGGAATCGCTTCGAACCGCAATTCAGTCTGCTATAGATATGGGAAATACTTCAACTGCTGTCGTCTCCGGTACCCTTACACGAAGCGATGGCACCCCAGTTCCACGGGCTGGTATTTTTCTCCGCGCTGAAAGCGAAGTTAACCATAGCATCACTTCTGCTGAACCCTACCGAATCGTCACAGATACTGAAGGACGTTTCGAATTTCACGGTGTGATTCCGGGCTTTTATCAGTTACAGCTTGGACTTGGCTATGATCAGATCGACGGCTGGACCTGGCCTGTACAATATGACGATTGGATTGAAGTTAAACCGGATGGCAGGTTGAATGAGAGCATAGTTCTACAACCTCTGCTTGAGCTGCAGTCTCCCATTAATCAGGAAACCCTAACGGGCAAGACCATAGATTTCCGCTGGAAAGCTGTTGAAGGTGCAGCTTACTATCGTTTAAGCGGTGGCGGGGAGGGGGCCGTGTTGGGTGTACAAATTCGGGATCGTATTGTAGATAATCATATCTCCATTCCAGTAGAAGAACTTTACGATGGCGGCGGTTTTTCCTATGGCAGCAGTGGAGATGGCTGGGAATCTATTGACCCCCTCTCCCTTCTCGGATTTATGAATCCCGAAGTGCGCTTTTCTTGGAATATTGAAGCCTTAGATGCAGATGGACGCCTGATTACCCGCAGTAATGGCTACAGGCTGAACGAAGACACTGTCGGCAATCTGCCGTTCTTTTATCTCAAGGAAAGAGAGCTTACTGCGGCTGACCAACTACTACTGGATAAGAAAACGGATCAGGCACTAGAAATGTACCAACAAAATATTGCCGATGACCCACAGGATGTTCATGCCCTGCACATGCTAGTAAAGATGATGCTTGCAAAATCGTCCCTCACAAAGGATACAACATTAGAAGATAAGGCGATTCCTTTACTCGAAAAGCTAATACAACTACAGCCTTCTACTAATTATGCCTTCACATTATCGCAGTACTATTTTGACCATGCCGACTGGAAGTCGTATAACGAATATTATTCCTACTACAACGAACTAAACCGACCCAATACTAACGGTTATGTACTTTCTATTAACGCCACAGCCCTCATGCAACAAGGGAAGCTTGAAGAAGCTCGTAAACAATTCGCGATCGCCCTAAAGTATGATGATAGCCATCGTTTTATTGGCAGCTTTTTGGCGGCAGAATTATACGCTGGTGAATCACTCTCTTCGGTAATGACACTTGCTGAGCGTTATCCTGAACTCAGCTTTGGTCATAGTGGGTATCGCTGGCCACAAATGATTAAACAACTGTTAGCGGAACGAAAAAATCAACCTAAAGTCTTTGACCAAGAGTTAAAAGAGAAGCTTGGATGGTATATGAATGGTCAAACTGATGAGTTAAAGCAATGGATCGCAAGTGCCAAACCCTCCGCTCTGAAGACCTTTATGCAGGAGGTTTTAGAGGTACGCTAATTCATTAAAATAAACCAAAATCCGGTCCCGCTCGATAAATTCGAGCATGGACCGGATTTTTAATTACACATAATCTTTTATTTAGATTTAGCTTCCATCATGTAATTCTGGAAATCCGTGATACTTGGGTTAGACATATAATGACCACCCTCTACTTCAATCGTTTGGCCTGTGATGAATTTGGATTCATCCGATGCCAGGAACAAAACCGTATTGCCGATATCATCGGCTTCACCGTGATAAGGTAGGGCGTTGAATTTTTGAAATATATCCAATACAGCTGGCGGCATATTTCTTGCTGCCGCAGGTGTCAGGATCAGCCCTGGTGCCACGCCGTTACAACGGATTTTGTCTTTACCATATTGTGTAGCGATGTAACGAGTAAGGTTCACAACCGCTGCCTTAGAGGAGCCATAAGCAGTACGCAATGAATCCCCAGCGAATGCTGACATCGAAGCCGTGTTAATGATCGAGCCTCCGCCCGCTTTAATCATATGAGGAATAGCAAAACGGCTGCCTAACAGAACACTTTTAGTATTCACGTTCATCAGGCGATCCCATTCTTCCAAATCTATATTGACCACATCAAGGTCTTTTTGCAGATTAGTTAGACCTACATTATTGAACAATACTGTGATGGTGCCATACTGAGCAACAGTGAAATCAACAGCTTCCTTGATCGAATCCGCTTGGGAGGCATCTAAGAAAAAACCTTCAGCTTCTCCGCCTTCATTTTTAATCTTAGATGCTGCTTCTTTGGCTGCTTCCACATTAAAATCGGCAATGACAACCTTTGCTCCTTCTCTAGCTAATAGAGTGGCAGCTGATAAGCCAATACCTGAAGCGCCTCCAGTTACTAATGCAACTTTACCTTGAACTCTTCCCATGTTCATACCCCTTTATAATGTTATTGTGCTTCTAAGATGACTTGGTTTATGTTTCAGAGCTATCAAAGCTCGTTAACAACTTCTCATAGATTTTCAAGAATTGCTGCAGTTCCTCCTCATTGAGCTTTTGGAACATTTCAGCTCTTAGCTCCTGTCCCTTAAGCTGTGCTTCCTTCAGAACGTCTTTTCCTTTGTCCGTGATAGATAGAAGTACATTCCGTCGATCATCTTCGTTATATTTTCGCTCGGCCATCCCCTGCTTAATTAGTCGATTAGCAATGTTTGTCATTGCTCCTGGCGTATATCCTAGTCTCTTAGCCAAAATAGTCTGCTTCAAGGGGCCTTTTTTATTCAATTCACCCAAGACTAGAACTGGAGATATCCCAATATTGTGATCAAATGCGTTCATCCATCGAACAATAACTTCATTCGTAAATAATTCAACTGCATGTATTAGCTTAAAAATATCTGGATTTTCCAAGAGGTTCTCCTTTGACATTCATGATGATCGGCTGCTTATAAAAGTATTTTAACACTAAAATATTTAATAGTAAAATACCTAATATTTAAAAAAAGAATGCTTGGTGAAAAGCATTCTTCAAATTGCGGATTTATCAACAACATAAGTGCCAGCCAGCAAATCGTGAATCGCACGTTTACGGGGATGGAATCCAACCAACAGGTAATCCACCAGCATGATTGGACCCAGGATTTGAGTGAGGTCAAAAGCCAAATCCGACCATAAGGATAATTTGGCGGAAATAACGGTAAAGTCATAGCTGCTGACCGCAATTACCATTGAAAGAATCATACTAATCATTCGGAAAACATTTCGAATCAGAGCTTCCTTCACTGTTGGGTAATTCCCGTGTTCATTGACAATTTTTATTTTTAAAATCAGCTTCCCAGGGGTTCCGCCAAATCTAACGATCATAAAGATATCAAATGCGATAAACAAAATGTACTCCAGGATAATAGGTATCTCCGAGTGTAATGAAACAGCTAATGAATTGAGTATCCAGTATACGATAACCCCAGGTATTCCAATGACCAAGAAATCAAGAATGGAAGCCAGCACTCTTTTCCAAAACCCTATGAAATTCTCCTGATCCAAATGCTCGGGTAGAATGTTATCCATGCAAGCACTCCTCTCTCTATCGTTTACTTTGTCGCTCAATCCCTATTTAACAATCCCTTCCTCAGATGCTCTTGGATAATGGGCTCCAGCTCTTTGTTATTTTTAACAATTACCCGTTTATCAGACAGAGTATCCGTTAACTCTATAATCCTATGTGCGGCCTCCTGATCATATCCACGGTTCCATTCAAAAATCATCACATACAGATTCTTAAATGACTGCTTGTAATTCGCTTGCTCTAAACCCAGTCTTGTTTTTATAAACCTTGTAAACACTCTCAAATCCCTGATCACTTTATTAGGGTTCAAAATAACGATTAAGTCAGCAGCTTTAAAACTCTCTTGTCCCCATTTGTAATGTGCACCTTCCAGAATCCATGAGGGTTTATCAAGGATTTCTTCCAACTGAGCATCCCTTGCTTCAACTGAAAAACGCAAATTCTCGGCACTTCTGTCCCATACCAAGTTGTCTGTCTCGTAATACTCTACACCATATTTTCTAGATAACTCCCGGGCGATATAGGATTTGCCGCTGCCGCAAGCTCCAATGATTCTAATCTTCATAAGATCAGCCCAGCCCTAGCGGCAGGATTATTAGTCCTATGGAAATTACGGTGATTACTCTTGTGGTGAGGAGCGTTAGCTTTTGGTTCTTCTCTGATTTATACCAGCCTTTAAACTGAAAATGATTCCGGTACAGCATAAAAAATAACAATAAATTCCCGAATCCCATACTCCAGTTATACACGGGCTGACCAAATATCAATTGATAGATCAATCTTTCTGCCCAACCCAAAACTAATAAAGTCAGCACAAGCAATATACATAATCGAAGTAATTCCAATATAAAAGAGCCCAATTTCAGCAATTCTGCAACCATCCTCTCAAGGTTTCTTTATCGCCAAAAAATCCACATTCCTCCAAATTATACACCTTACACCTTACGTCTCCTATCTAAAAACACAACCTGTTCAAGATAAATACATCCTGAGCAAGGTTGTGTTTTTTATCAGCTTAGGAGGATGCGGGTTTCCCCTCGCCCCTTAGTTCCTGTATTTGTCGCTGCAAATTAACGATTTCTGCCACTAGCGCTGCATTTTCCGCCTCAGAATCCACACTGCTACCCTGAATCAACTGATTCAGACGCAGCTGCAGAAGGGCAAGGTCATCCTCCCGAGCCTGTTCTATACCAGTAAGCAGACGGGTTCTGTCTTTTGCGAAGTATTCAGCATACGTTCCTTGAAAAAACTTTGGTGCCTGAGACGGCTCTAATATCACCAAGCGATTAGCCACTTTAGAGTGAAGATAACGGTCATGAGAGACCATCACTAGTCCACCGGGATACACCATCAGTGCCTCTTCTACACGTTCCCTAGTGTCAATGTCCAGATAATTAGTGGGTTCATCTAAGACCAATAAATTCGCTTTTCCAAAATACAACTTGAGGAAAGCCACACGGCATTTCTCCCCCAGACTCAAATCCCCAATCCGTTTAAATACATCGTCCCGCGTAAATAAAAAGCAACCCAAAATTGTCCGCGCCTCCGTCTGGGTCATTCCCGGCAGTTCAAGCAAGCTATCCAGAATCGTAGAGTTCATCTCTAAGTTATCTAGCTCTTGTGCAAAATAACCGATTGTCGTCCGTGGATGCAGCCGCACTTCACCTTTTGTAGGCTTATTGATCCCTGCAATTAATTTCAACAGCGTAGACTTTCCAACACCATTAGGACCCAGAATAGACAATCGGTCTCCCCGATTTAGCGACAAGCTGAAATTCCTAAGAAAAGGCGCACTCCCCTTATAGGCAAACTCTATCTCACGGAGTGTCAGTAAAGAATCTGCCAGAAACTCTTCGCTTTCCAGCTTCATCTTCAGCTTGCCAGTCTCGCGGGGCAATTCTACACGGTTCTTATTTAACCGTTCCAGCGCAGCTTCCTTGGCATGAAAACGAGACACATTTTTCTTGGATTTCGAACGCAGAAAATCATTTTGTCCGGCAGCACGATGCGCTTGCTGGAACCATTCTGCATACCGCCTAATGCTCTCCAACAGCTTCTCCTTTTCTTGCTCCTGCTTTTTATATTGTCCCTCCAATGTTCTCAGCTCTATAGTCTTCTGCTCCCGGTACTGTGTATATCCACCCGAATAACGCCGGCATCCCTCCGGACTAAGCTCCAGCACAGACGTCGCAGTTCGATCAATAAATGTACGATCATGTGATACATAAAACACCGTTCCAGGGTAGTTGCACACCCAATGCTCCAACCACTCCATCGTTTCTCCATCTATGTGATTGGTCGGTTCATCCAGAATCAATAGCTTGGGCTGCCGGGCTAATAATGCTGCTAATTGCACCCGTGTCTTTTGCCCTCCACTAAGTGAGGCGTATGGCAAATCCCAGACTGCATGTTCAAGCTTGAGCTGCTTTAGACTTTTTTCCGCTTTGACCTCCCAGCCATATCCATCAAGCTGCAAGTAACCATCGTACACCTCTGCATATTCAGCCAACTCAGCTTCGTTATCAGCTTTCTGCTCCTGCAATCTCTGACTGAGGGCTTCCAGCTGGCGTTTTAATTCAGGCAGCTGCGCTGACCCTGAAAGAACGTATTCCAATGCGGTTACTTCCCCTGGTACCTCAAGCTGTTGATCGAGCACACCCCATTCTTCAGATGACAGGCCATGATAGATACTTCCCTCTTCAAAAGTAAGCCGACCGATCAGCCCCTTAAGCAGTGTGGTTTTGCCAATCCCATTTCGTCCAAATAAAAGCACGCGCTCTCCTTCTGCTATCTCAAAGGATACCTCCTTAAATAAAGGGATCCCGTTCCATTCCTTACGTAAATTCTTCGCTTTAATTACAGTCATCTTTCATTCCTCCGATTTCATTGCAAATAAAAAACCGCAGCCAGCGGTCTGCGGTCGAATAGCGTATGAAGGGGGAATGTGCCCAGACATGGATAGACTACGGCCGTGATCACCTGCTGGATGCAGAGTAAACCAACACAATAGATAGAACTATCCATATAAAAGCATCGTAAGGCCCCCGACCGACACACGTATCCCTGACCGTTATCACCCTGCGCGGGTGCTCCGTGACTTGTGCATATGCACTTCACAAACTTTATGGTCTGTTTCAGGAAACGTGTTAGTTATTCATCAGTCGGTGGCCCTCCGTAATTGTCCGTATTTTTAGAATAAGTACAGTATATAACAATTTAAATCAGAAATAAAAGGTCAAGAACAATTATAACTTAATCTTTACCACCTGAGTCTGCGCATTCCACTGCACCTGAACAGCAAATAAATCAGGCAAGATACTCAGCGGAATTAGTAATCGGTTATTTTCATTGCGTGACGGTAAAATCGTAATGGATTTTCCATTCACAATAGCCTTATTGGATAATGGCTTATGTGTCACCGTACGATTGCCGATCGTAATTAGCAGTGCACCTGTCCCCGCTTCACTCTGCAAAGTTCCACCCAGTAAGGCCACGGATTCTCTCAGCGGAACAAACACACGGGAATTTTCCAATATAAAAGGATCCTTCAGCTTTGTTGTCGTCCCATTGATCTCAAAAGTCCCCGCAAACTTATTGCTTCCTACAGAATACCCGTTTTTAGTTGCAATATTCTCCATAGCCAGTGTGCTCGTTGTAATGATAACTCGAGTATTCTTGGCTACTTTTGGATACAGCCAATGAATATCATCATTATGCATTCGAATACAACCAGCGCTAACATACTTCCCTATCGATGACTCATTATTATTGCCGTGAATCGCATACGTCGTGCCATAGGTCCCGTTCACTTCCAGCCCCAGCCAGCGGTCGCCAAGCGGATTGGCCGGATCCCCACCGGGAATTTTCTCTTTGTAGTAGGGTCTGTTTTTTACTTTAACCACCATTTTGAAGCTACCTTCTGGCGTCAGTTCCTTCGACTTCCCTGTGGCAACCGGAAAAGTCTTCACCAGCTTGCCGTCACTGAAATACGCGAGTTTGTTTGTTTTTTTGTTCACGATGATCAGATCTGAGCCAGCAGCTTCCACCCTTCCAACTCCTGTAAAGCAAGCAGCGAACAAAAGCCCAAATACAAGCATCAGTTTAATGTTCCGCTGTAAAAAAGTTTGAAACCGGCCTCCCGAAAAGCATAAATTCATCTTGCTCCACCTCCGTTATATAAAGACGAAATCATTTCAAATATGTTGCGTACCAGCCTGTACCTATTCTTTTCAACTCGTCCCCTCCCGCTTGACGCAGAGATTGCAATACTGTAACCAGTGAATGCACGACAAAAAGCCGACCTTTGGATACGCAAAGATCAGCTAACGCATACACACATAAGTTGCGGACCCTAGAGCCCCTATTTGCAACTTTTTCGCTGTTTTGGGATGCTATCGGACTCCAGAGACCCTATTTGCATCTATTTCGCTGTTTTGAGATCCTATCGGACTCCAGCGCAGTTATTTGCTCAAATCACCTCGAATCCCTTGCTTTTCACGACCAATAGTGTCTCTCGGGTCCGAAACTCGCTCAAAAAACCCTAAAACACGCGAATAGCTGCATCTGAGTCCTTTAGCACAGTTCTACCTTGTTCTTTCCTATGTCTCTATCATTTCTGCCCTATGTCTCATACATTACTGCCCTACGTCTCATACATTACTGCCCTACATCTCATACACTTCTGCCCTATGTCTCATACATTTCCGCCCTACGTCTCATACATTACTGCGTCCGCTCATTTGCCCGTTACCGTTAGCACAGTTACCTACCACATCTGCACCAAAACTCCACCATTTTTCCACCACATCTCCACCACTTCTCCACCACATCTCCACCACTTCTCCACCACATCTCCACCACTTCTCTACCACATCTCCACCACATCTCCACCACGCTCCGCTCCAGTCCCAGACTAACTGCGCTGCACATTTACCCGTATCCCATTCTACCGAAGCTCAACGCACCAGCCCCCAAACTAACTACGGTTTTACCATCGAAGATCAGCTAGCGCATAAGCACATTAGTTGCGGACTCCAGAGACCCTATTTGCAACAAATCCGCTGTTTTGAGATGCTATCGGACTCCAGCGCAGTTATTTGCTCTAAACACCTCGAATCCCTTGCTTTTCACGACCAATAAGGTCTCTCGGGTCCAAAACTCGCTCCAAAAACCCTAAAACTCGCGAATAGCTGCAACTGAGTCCGTTAGCAAACTAGTTCATTTTTGATTGGTAGTTAGTTCGTGTTTAGTTAGCTTTTCGTTCGCTTCTTGTTTCATTTCTGGGTTAGTTTCTAGTTCGTTTCTTATTAGCTCCTACTCGTCTCTATCTCCTCCCTATCTCTTTGCCAGCTCATTTCTACTCCCTTCCGCTCTTCCGTTCTTTCATTCCGATCTTCCGTTTTCCCCTCCCATTCTGCCGTTCTCCCCTTCCGCTCTTCCGTTTTCCCCTCCACCCCCACTACACACAGAAAAAGCCATGATTCTCTTAATAGAGAATCATGGCTTTCTAAATTGACCTTACACCCACCACATACCCTGAGGTTGGTCATGAATAAGAATGGATTGCAAATTGGTTACTGCACGTTGGAAGCCTTCGTCAACCGTCATAAGAGGGTCTTCATGCTCGATGCTCACCACGTAATCATAACCGTAAGTGCGCAGCGCGCTCATGATATCTGACCACTCAGATATGCTGTGCCCGCAACCAACGGAGCGGAAGGTCCATGCGCGGGTCTGCACATCGCCATAAGGTTGCATATCGGTCAAACCATACATATTGATGTTGTCCTGATCCAAGTAAGTATCCTTGGCATGGAAATGGTGAATCGCGCCAGCTTTACCGAGAATCTTAATAGCACCTACAGGATCAATACCTTGCCACCACAGATGGCTCGGATCCAGATTGGCTCCAATAGCATCGCAAGTTGCTTCTCTAAGCTTCAAAATCGTATAAGGGGTATGGCACAGGAAGCCGCCATGCAGCTCGATGCCGATCTTAACGCCATGCTCCTCGGCCAGCTTGCCGATTTCCTTCCAGTAAGGGATCAGCTTATGTTCCCACTGCCAGGTTTTGATGTCGCTGTACACGGTAGGCCAAGGCGTGACTGGCCAGTTCGGTGCTTTTGCCTCATCGCTGTCCCCAGCCGTTCCCGAAAAGGTGTTCACGACCTTAACACCCATGAGTGAAGCCAGCTTGATCGATTTACGGAGAATTTCATCTCCAGCGCGGGCTTCTTCTTTATCTGGTGAAATCGGGTTATTATGGCAACTGAAGGCACTGATCATAATGCCACGTTTCGTGAACTTTTCCAAATATTCTTGACGTGCTGACTCGCTGGCAAGCAGCTCATCTGTCGGACAGTGAGCATTACCGGGATTACCACCCGAGCCGATTTCTACCGCATTCAAACCTGCGGCGGCGATTTTATCTAACATCTCGTCAAGACTCAAGCTTCCAAATACAGGATCAAATACGCCTAATTTCATTTATACGACCACCTTTTCTTTGATAGGCTCTAAGGCTTCAGAATGTCCGTAAACCGGATAGTCACGTTTCGTTGGGGCACACCAGTTCACGCCATTGATGATAACTTTTTGAATATCCTTGTTGTAATAGGTTGGGTAAGATTCATGACCAGGCTGGAAATAAAAGATCTTCCCGCTGCCTCTACGGTAGGTCGATCCGCTTGGGAAGACGTTGCCGCCTTCGAACCAGCCGACAAATACAAGACTCTCTGGTGCTGGCACATCAAAATGCGCACCGTACATTTCCTCTTGCTCCAAGTCGATGTATTCACCAATACCCTCAGCAATCGGGTGACTTGGGTCCATGACCCACAGGCGCTCCTTCTCCTCAGCTTCACGCCATTTCAGATCGCAGCTGGTGCCCATTAATTTCATAAAGATTTTGGACATATGGCCCGAATGAAGCACTACAAGTCCCATACCTTGCAGCACTCGCGCATGTACACGGTTTACAATCTCATCACTTACTTCATGATGGGCGATATGTCCCCACCAGATCAGTACATCCGTGTTATCCAATACCTCTTGCGTCAGTCCGTGCTCTGGTTCATCCAGCGTAGCTGTCTGAGTGTCCAGTCCTGCTTCTTGAAGGAAGCTGGCCAGTTGTCCATGAATACCTTGCGGATAGACCTTAAGAATTCTTTCTTCCTGCCGTTCATGACGGAATTCATTCCATACGGTTACTCTTGTCACTTGGGACACACTCCTAGTTCATATTTATCTATGACCATCGAATTTGCTTAATTATTCAAAAAACACAGGCATTCCAGTTTCAGAGGATTTATAAATAGCCTCCAAGATGCGAGTCACAACCAACGCCTGCTCCGGCTTCACTACAGGCTCGGTGTCATTTACAATGCTGTCAATCCACTGAGCTGCCTCTATCATCGCAGGATCATCTCCCGCACCATCATAAAAGTCGACGCCACCGGCATCCAGACCGATATGCTTTTCAAAGGTTTTACCGTAGGCTTCTCCGTTAATGCGCAGACCGTTCTCCATATCTGCTCCGCCTTCAGTCCCACAAAGTACCGTTTTGGCCTCACCGACATCGAGTGTATTCAGTGCCCAGCTTGCTTCTAAGACGATGGTAGCCCCATTCTCCATAGTGATGAATCCAATGGCGGAATCCTCAACTGTAAACTTCTCAGGATCCCACGGGCCCCAAGCATTTGCAGCATTTTTACGACCGGACAGCTTATGATAAGCGTTGCCCACGACATATTTAGGTTTGTAATTATCCATCATCCACAGGGTCAAATCGAGCGCATGGGTGCCGATATCAATCAACGGACCGCCGCCTTGCGCTTCTTCATCCAAAAACACACCCCAAGTTGGGACAGCGCGACGACGGATAGCCTTAGCTCTGGCGTAATAGATCTCACCAAGCTCATTATTCTCACATACCGCATGCAGATAAGCTGAATCTGGTCTGAAACGGTTCTGATAACCGATGGTCAGCTTTTTCCCAGTTCGCTCTGAGGCCTCGATCATCGCTTGTGCTTCTGCCGTGGTTTTAGCCATCGGCTTCTCACACATTACGTGTTTGCCTGCTTCCATAGCCGCAATGGAAATCTCCGCATGGGAAATGTTCGGCGTACATACATGAATCACATCTATACTTGCATCGTTAAGAAGCTCTTTATAATCTGTGTAAACTACGGACTGCTCATCTCCAAACTCCGCTTTTGCCTTCTCGGCACGTTCAGCGACGATATCACAAAAAGCAACCATTCGCGCACCTTCTACTTTTTTTAACGCGGGCATGTGCTTGCCGTTCGCAATACCTCCGCAGCCGATAATTCCTACTGTTAAAGTCATTCTGGTCTAACCTCCACTTATTCCTGTTTTGATATCTCTATCATACAAAGCTGAGGAAGGGCTTTCTTCCTGCAATCTTGCTGTATTATTCCCGAATATTGTCTTGTGGTATTTCAGCGGGGATATCCCCGTTGCTTCCTTGAAAAAATGATGGAAGGTCTTCACGCTGCCAAACCCGGCTGCTTCCGCCACGGCAGACATCGGCAGATCTTCATTGATCAAGATCCATTTGGCTTTGTTAAGCCGGTATTCATTTAAGAACGCGATAAAGGTCATGCCCGTGTTTTTCTTGAACAATTTGGTAAAATAATAAGGACTAAAACCCATATAATTAGCTACCTCATTCAGCGAAATAGCCTCCTGATAATGCTGCTCCACATAAATAAAAATCCGCTCTAGTCTCTCCAGTGTTTCTCTGGATTGATTCAGTGTATCTTCCGAGAACTTAGGCTGTTTCTTGATCGGACTCTTTGGCACCTCCCGTAAAATAACGGTCAGCAGTTCAAACAATCTAGCCTTGATTAGAAAAACATACCCTTCTCTTCGCTGTACATCTTCCTCGTAAATACTCTCAATCAGACCTTTGACCTTCGCGGCAGTTGCCACGGGCCATCTTGAACTGGAATACTCCATAAGCGTAAAGACCTCACGAAGTGAGTAGTCATTACCGTTCAAAGCGGCTACTTCTTGGAACAAATTCAGGTCAAATTGAATCACTACCCGTTCACTCTCAGGTGAAGAGAGAAAATAATGCACATCCCCACCATTGATAAACTGAACCTCGCCCTGCTCCATGTGAATAGGGGTATCGTTAATTCCCAGATTCAGGCTTCCTTTAGTAACATAGATAATTTCAATTTCTTTATGCCAATGCGGATAACACAACGTATCACCATTGCAGAGTAAACTGCGGTAAGGAAAGTGCTTATCTACATCCGGAATCTCGAGATAAATATTCATAAATGCAACTCCTTATCCGAGTAAATCATTAAAACCAGGGCTTGCATGCCATATTTTAAAATTTTACGTAAGCGTTTACTCTCTAAATGTTAGACCTCCAATATTCTTTTGTCAATTCCGATATTTCTAAGTAAATTTTTGGTATATACATCGGTATCATTCCTATTAAAAGATTACTGCTCTTGCGTATTTTTGATCATTTTTTTATTTTTTAAGTACAGTTGACAAAAGCGCCTACCAGCATTTATATTCGGGGTAAGCGTTTACGTTCTCTTCCTTCATAACTTACTCTCATCAGCGTAAGCGTTTAATTCAAGGATAACCGTAGTTTAAGGAGCTCATAGGAATGAACCCAACGATTAAAGATGTTGCACAGAAAGCGAACGTTTCCATTGCCACAGTCTCTCGCGTGCTAAACAATTTAAGTGGGTATTCGGACAAAACGAAACAAAAGGTAAATGAGGCGATCAAAGAAATTGGTTATCAACCCAATGCGATTGCCCGGGGTCTAATCAATAAGCGTACACAGACCATTGGTGTAATGTTCCCTAGTGTTTCTGGTGCCTTCTCTTCCGATCTGCTCAAAGGTATTGAAGAATTGGCCAATGAACGGAACTACAGTGTGATGGTATGCAATACCGATCAGGACGGTAAAAGAACGTTGAAGTATTTGCAGCTCCTGAGAGAGAAACAGGTTGATGGCATTATTTTTTCGAGTGAAGTCCTTAAGAAAGAATATTACGATGTGCTAGAAACCATGAGGATCCCCGTTGTACTGGTCTCTTCCCAAACAGAATTCGCCAAGGTCCCTTATGTGAAAGTAGATGATTATCGAGCAGCTTTTGACGCTATCCTCTACTTAATTTCAAAAGGTCACCGCAAAATAGCCATGATTAGTGGAAACCCTAGCGATCTTATCGCTGGTGCGCCAAGAGCAGAAGGTTATAAGCATGCGCTTGAAGCAAATGGCATTCCTTTTGACAGCCGCTATCTTGCTTATGGAGATTTTTTGTATGAGAGCGGAAGTATAGCTATGGAGACTCTTTTGGAGCAAGCGCCTGATGTGACTGCCGTTTTTTGTGCTAGTGATGAAATGGCGATTGGTGCCCTCTCCACCGTTATCAAAAATGGTCTAAGTGTGCCCGAGGATATCTCCATTATGGGATATGACGATCTTGGATTAGCCAAAATGGTTATTCCGCCTTTAACAACAGTACGCCAACCGCTGTACGATATTGGAAAGATCGCCGTGGAGAAGCTCATTCAGATGATTGAAACAGGCGAGTCTGTCAACAGCCAGATTGTCGATCACACAATTGTGGAAAGACAAACGGTAAGATCGCTTACCTAAGTCTTTTTATCAATATTACGTAAACGTTTACCGTCCACTTTATTGCATACCCGTCGCTTAGAAGAACACGAACATCATTTAAGTTTGCAGTCAACGTAAACGTTTACTCTTATCAAATTCACCATAATACCCAACACATTATTAGGAGGATTTATCATGAAAAAAACAATTAAACCCGTAATGGTTAGTCTACTGGCTATGTCCGTGCTTAGCGCCTGCGGTAGCAATAGTGGTAACAATGCGGCTGACAACACATCTAGCGGCGGGAACTCCTCCGGTGACAAAGTGAAAATCGAGTTTTTCCAAAATAAGACCGAAGCCAAAGCTACCTTCGATAAGCTGGTTGCGAAATTTAATGAAGCCAATCCGAACATCGTAGTCACTCAAGTGAACCCACCGGATGCCGAAACCGTGCTGAAGACTCGTGCAGCTAAAAAAGACATCCCTGACGTAGTGGGTATCGGAGCCACTGACACCTACAAAACATTATCCGGAAGTGGTCTGTTTGAAGACTTCTCCAGTGATCCACTTGCTGAAAATATCCAGCCTGCTTATGTTCAAATGCTGAAAGACCTGACGGGTTCTAGCGAGCTGAATGGTCTTCCATTCTCTTCGAACGCAAGTGGTGTCATTTACAATAAAGCGATGTTCACTGAAGCCGGCGTTACTGTGCCAACCACTTGGGACGAGTTCATTGCCGTTGCTCAAAAGTTCAAGGACAGCGGTAAAAATGCTTTTTACCTGACACTTAAGGATTCCTGGACAACCCTTACGCCGTTCAACTCCCTCTCTACAATCATAAAAGGCAATGATTTCTTCAAGCAGCGTACTGAAGGTACTGTGACTTTCGCAGACAGCTTCAACGAAATTGCTGAAAAGCTGCTTAAGCTGACGGAGTTCGGTCAGAAAGATATTTTTGGAAAAGGCTACAATGACGGCAACACAGCTTTCGCAAAAGGTGAATCTGCAATGTATCTGCAAGGGGTATGGGCGATCCCAGAAATCGTGAAGGCTAATCCATCCATTGAGCTTGGTGTATTCCCTTTCCCAGCGACAAATGATGCTGCTAACAATAAGGTCATTTCTGGCGTAGACACATTGTTGACTATCTCTAAGAGCACTAAACATAAAGAAGAAGCTAAAAAATTCGTTGAATTCCTGCTCCAGCCTGAGAATGTCAGCCTCTACATTAACGAGCAAAAAGCATTCCCAGCTGTGCAAGGTGTAACACAAGATGATCCGACAATGGACGGCTTCAAAGCAGCATTTACCTCAGGTAACTTGGCCGACTTTGCGGACCACTACATCCCAAGTGCAATGAAAGTGGATACCATCAATCAAGCCTTCCTGCAAAAGAAAGATGTTGATGCGTACCTGAAACAGCTTGATAAAGAATGGGATAAGGTAGCTGACCGGAAATAACAAGACCTGACAAATAAGAGCCGAGAAAGAGAACGGGACTCCCCCTTCTCTTTCTCTTTTCCAAGGAGGATTACATGATGGCCAAACGCCGAGTCGCCTTTTATCTAATGACTATACCGGCATTGCTTCTTTTCTTTGCCTTTCACACCTTTCCTGCACTGCAGGGTATTTATTATTCGTTCACTAACTGGGACGGCTTCAGTGACAGCTTTGATTACGTAGGATTTAAGAACTTCATTAACATTTTTCAAGACGAAAATGTGCTGAATTCATATGTGTTCACTTTTAAATATGCCATCTTAACAACTATTCTCATCAACATCATCAGTTTGTTGATTGCGCTTGGGCTTAACGCCAAGATTAAAGCCAAAAACTTTTTCCGCGGTGTATATTTCCTGCCTAATATCCTCAGCGTGCTGATTGTCGGCTTTATTTTCAACTATTTGTTCGCAAATGTATTCCCTATCTGGGGCGAGAAGCTTGGCAGCGAATTCCTTTCGCAGAACATTCTCGGCAACTCCGATTGGGCCTGGATCGGTATCGTCATTGTAGCCGTCTGGCAGGGAATTGCTTATAACACGATTCTCTATCTGGCAGGTCTACAGACGATTCCGCAAGATCTTTACGAAGCCTCCAATCTGGACGGCGCTAGCCGCTGGAGAGAATTCTGGAGCATTACTTTTCCAATGCTTGCTTCCTTCTTCACGATCAACATGGTGCTGGCGATGAAGGGCGGCTTAATGGTATTCGACCAAATCGTAGCCTTGACAGGTGGGGGACCCGGACGTTCAACACAATCCATTGCCCACTTAATCTATACAGGCGGCTTCCAAGGCGGAGAATTTGCCTATCAATCGGCGAACGCCGTGATTTATTTTATCGTGATCGTTGTGATCTCCGCCCTTCAGCTTAAATTTCTGCAGAAACGGGAGATGGACTTATGATCAAAAAATCAAGCAACTGGCCTGCAACGATTCTTATCGCGCTAGGCTCACTACTGATCCTTTTTCCGCTGTACATGACTATTGCTATCGCGCTAAAAAATCCCGAGGAAATGGCTCAATCCATCTTTTCACTGCCGACTGGCCTGCATTTTGAGAACTTCGCCAATGCCATTAAGGCAACTAATTTCTTCAACGCCTTGGGAAATAGCGCCACGATCACAATAACATCAGTAGTGTTCATCTTGCTTACCAACTCCATGGTAGCCTACGCGATTGCCCGCAATATGAACCGAAAATTCTTCAAAGCGCTCTACTTTTACTTTATCAGCGCAATGTTTATTCCTTTCCAGATTATTATGCTGCCTGTGGTCAAAGTGACAACGGATCTGCATATGAACAACATTTTGGGTCTTATTATTCTATACATTGTTTATGGCTTGGCTTTTAACGTGTTTGTATACACTGGCTATATCCGCTCTATTCCTTATGAGCTAGAGGAAGCTGCCACAGTAGATGGTGCAACGACATTCGGAACGTTCTGGAAGATTATCTTCCCACTTCTTGCTCCGGTCAGTGCAACAATTGGTATTCTCTCTTGTCTGTCGACTTGGAACGACTTTATGCTGCCGCTGATTCTGCTCGGTGATCAGGATTCATACACACTTCCGCTTGTACAGTATGTCTTCCAAGGTCAATTCAGCACAGATTTCAACTTAGCCTTTGCTTCGTATCTGCTCGCTTTATCCCCGATGCTCGTGGTCTATTTGTTCGCGCAAAAATGGATTATAAGTGGACTAACATCAGGGTCCATTAAATAACTAAGATTTATATAGAGAGATAGGAGAGTTATACATGGATAAGAAATGGTGGAAAGAAAGCGTAGTTTATCAAATCTACCCCCGCAGCTTCAAAGACAGTAACGGGGACGGCATCGGTGATCTGCAGGGCATTATCTCGAAACTCGATTATTTAAATCAGCTTGGCGTCGACGTAGTCTGGTTATGCCCGGTATACGAGTCGCCAAACGACGATAACGGCTATGATATCAGTAACTATCAAAGTATTATGGATGATTTCGGAACACTCTCTGATTGGGAGGTACTGCTAGCTGGACTTCATAGCCGCGGCATGAAGCTGATTATGGATCTCGTGGTCAACCACTCCTCTGATGAGCACGCTTGGTTCGTGGAGTCCCGCAAATCGCAGGATAATCCTTATCGTGATTATTATATCTGGCGGCCGGGCCAGGACGGACAGACGCCTAACGACTGGGGCTCCTTCTTCAGCGGTTCGGCTTGGGAATTCGATGAGAAGTCGGAGGAATATTACCTCCATCTCTTCTCGAGAAAGCAACCCGACCTGAATTGGGATAATCCTAAGCTGCGCCAGGAAGTCTACGATATGATGACCTGGTGGCTGGACAAGGGTATTGACGGATTCCGCATGGATGTAATCAACTTGATTTCCAAAGTACCGGAATTACCTAGCGTTGCCCCAGAAAATAACGGAGAACAGCCTGCCTACCACTTTGGAGGCGAGTATTTCGTTAACGGACCACGTGTACATGAGTATATGCAGGAAATGAACCGTGAGGTCCTGTCCAAGTACGATATCATGACAGTGGGCGAAGCCGTTAATGTCACTCCAGAAGAAGCTTCACTGTATGTTTCCGAGGATCGTAACGAGCTTAACATGGTATTCCATTTCGAGCTCATGGACGTCGATTCCGGACCTGGAGGTAAATGGAATGTGCAGCCTTGGAAGCTGGCGGACATCAAGTCCATCATTTCCAAATGGCAAGTCGCGCTGGACGGTAAAGGTTGGAACAGTCTGTATATGAACAACCACGATCAGCCGCGTATGTTATCCCGCTTCGGAGATGATAAGTTATATCCGAAAGAATCTGCCAAGATGCTGGCAACACTGCTGCACACGCTCCAAGGCACACCTTACATCTATCAAGGTGAAGAAATCGGCATGACGAATGTACAGTTTAATTCCATCAACGATTACAAAGATATTGAAATCTTGAATATGTATAAAGAATACTTGGCTGCCGGACATTCGGAAGAAGCTATCATGAACTCCATTTACATTAAAGGCCGGGACAATGGCCGTACGCCAATGCAATGGAACGCCGAGCCGCAGGCAGGCTTCACGACGGGCTCTCCTTGGATAGCCGTAAATCCTAATTACAAGGAAATTAATGTGGAACAGGCGTTGGCTGATCCTGATTCTATTTTTTACTATTATAAGAGACTTATTGAGCTACGCAAGCAGCATGAAATTATCGTATATGGTAGCTATACGATATTGGCTGAAGAGAACGAGCAAATCTATGCTTATCTGCGTACTCTTGGAGAAGAACAGCTACTGGTTGTATTGAATTTCTTCGGAGAGCCTGCGACCTTCGAGCTTCCTCCCACTGTGAAATTTCAAACGAAGGAACTGCTTATTGCCAACTACGAGGTAAATCCAGAAGAAGAACTAAATACAATTCAGCTTCGCCCTTATGAAGCTCGTGTGTATAAGCTTAAATAATTACCCCCTTGCATGGAAACAACAAAAAGGAGCCTCATGGCTCCTTTTTACTTTCCTCCAACAGCTACCGGATTGACCTGTACCTGTCCCGCGTTCAATTTCTCAATAATCGCCAGTAAGAAGGTTTCGGCTAGGCTGTTCTTTTTAATCGCTCTGGCGGCTTCTTCCAAGGTAAACCATTCAGCATGATCAACCTCAGTACTCACCTGGCTCAAGTCCTCCGAATCTGCAACACCTATAAAATTCAGCATTAGCGTATTGGATGGCGCGAAGTACAAGCTGCGCATATATTCATAAGCGACGATATCAAGTCCTACCTCTTCTTTTACCTCACGTACGAGAGTCGTTTCCGCATCTTCACCTTTGTTCACGTATCCTGCGAGTAATATGTAGTCTGGCCGATTATATTGTTGAATTAATAAAATCTTGTTTTTCTCCCTGTTTAATACTGCTGTACTAATCGCCGTGCTGAAAATAGGGAATCGGAACATTTCACATGCATTACAATAAGGTACCTGCCCTTCCCCATCGGCTTCTTTCATTACTAACGCAGTCCCACATTCCAGGCAATACTTCAAACTGATCGCTTCCTTCTATTCTAAGTTAGCCTAATTCTACTCCAATTGAGGAGGAATCCGGTGATACGTAGCTTGTTCAAACCCGTATGCTAAGGCTATGAGCGTAGGCTCGCTATAAGCTTTTCCGGAAAAAACAACACCAAAAGGCCCCCTGGTCGAATCCCCATCCGCATCAATAATGCCTTGAGATACATATCCCGCCGGAACGGTAACTAATGGATAACCTAAGCGTGCGGCAATATACATGCCATCTACATCACCAGGCAGCAATAACGCGTCTAAACTATATTGTTCCAACACATAATCTATTCCTTGCTCAAGCGCTAATTCCTTGTATTCTTGTCTCTTCTCTTCATAGGCCTCTTCAGTTAATGTTACTTCTTGTGATCTTGTCAGGGTGTCTTGCCCATATTGCAAGGCAATCTCAGCATGTCTTTCATTATAGGCTATCAATTCCTGCAAAGAGTGAATCGGAACGGAATCATCTACTTGTGCTAAATACTGGTTGAGCCCATTTTTAAATTCATAACAAATCACATCATTATTCCAATTCTGTTGTTCAACATGTACTGTGACAGGATCTACAATGGTAGCCCCTTCATTCTTCAAGGTCAAGATAGCTGCTTCCATAATTGCAAGCCTCTCAGCGTCTAAATGCTTATAATAATGCCGTGGAATACCTATTCTTGCTTGTCGTATAAAGCTTTTATCTAAACTTGAAGTATAGTCTGTATTAGCGTATTTTTCGCTTGAAAATGTTGCTGAATCGTTGGCGTCCACTCCGGTTAATGCCCCTAAAATAATTGCCGCATCTGTAACCGTTCTAGCAATAGGCCCAGGGGTATCCTGACTTACTGAAATGGGAATGACTCCAGTACGGCTGACTAATCCCACCGTAGGTTTGATTCCGGCAAGAGCATGTTGGCTGGCTGGACCGACAATAGATCCTGCGGTTTCCGTTCCGATCGCTGCTGCTGCCAGATTCGCTGCTACGGCTGCCGCAGGCCCAGAGCTGGAACCACTGACAAATACCGTCCCAGGTCCATACGGATTCAGTACAAGCCCTCCCCGCGAGCTATATCCCGCAGGCATTGTACTAGACATAAAATTAGACCATTCCGACATATTCGCCTTTCCAAGTAAAATAGCCCCCGCCAATCGAAGCTTGGCCGCTACAAATGAATCTTTTGCCGCAATTGATCCAGCTAAAGCTACAGAACCGGCACTTGTATGCATCTTATCCGCGGTGTCTATATTATCCTTCAATACAATAGGAATACCGTGCAGGCTCCCCCGGCTCCCTTTTTCTGCTCGTTCTTTATCGAGTGCTCGCGCGATTTGTATAGTCTCTGGATTTATTTCTAAAATAGAGTTTATGTCTGTATCGTATTTATGGATCCGCTCCAAATATACTTGAACTATATCCTCTGAGGTAATTAAACCTGCTTCCAGAGCCTCTTGCATTTTAATTATATCCGCCTCAATAATCCATTCCTGAAGTTTATTCTTCATACGAATAACTCCTTCCAAAAAAAATAAAATTGCCTCTAGTATAAACCTACCACAAAATTTCACCTCAATAATATGGAGAGTTTAACTATAGTTATATTCAGCTATTTGACTCCCTCGGCTACAGATGATAGGGTATTTTCGAAGTTAAATTTTTCCGGGAGGGAACACCCATGACGGAAGTAAAGCTTAGCATCGGATACGACGAATTCGAAGAAGGTCAAAGAATTGGCAAAGCAATTGAGAAGTTAAGCAGCAGCGCTGAAAGTGCGTCACTAACCAGCCTAATTATTGGTGATTGGGGGCAAGCCTACGAGAATAGCTCCGATGAGGTTGTGGATGCGCTGGTTACGCATAGTGCAAGCTTCCCTGCTTTACGCAAGCTTTTTATTGGTGAGATGGGTTATGAGGAGTGCGAGATTTCTTGGATTACCCAAAGCGATCTATCACCGCTGTTGCCTGCTTTTCCAGAATTACAATCACTCACCATTCAAGGTGGAAATGAGCTAAGCCTCTCAGAGCTAAAGCATGACAAGTTAGAAAAGCTAATTATTATTACTGGTGGCTTGAGTAAAACCGTGCTTGAAAATATTGCAGCCAGCCAATTGCCGAATTTGCGTAAGCTGGAACTATATCTTGGCGTAGATAACTACGGCTTTGACGGAAGCCTCGCAGATATTCTACCTCTTTTAGAAGTAGGAAAGTTCCCTAAACTTACCTATCTGGGATTAAAAAATAGCGAAATACAAGATGAAATCGCCGGTGCAGTAGCAAATGCTCCAATTCTGGATCAGTTGGATACGCTAGATCTATCTCTGGGTACCCTCAGCGACGAAGGTGCTGAATTGCTTCTTGCCAGCGAGAGAATTAAAGGACTAAAAGCATTGAATCTAAGCCACCATTTTATGTCGGATGAGATGATCAGCCGCTGGCAGCAGAGTGGATTGCCTGTCGATGTCAGCGACAAACAGGAAAGCGATGATGAGGAAGACTGGCGTTATCCTTCCATCACAGAGTGACCCCCCTATGCGGCCGATGATCGTTATCGGTATTCCTGGGGATAAACGGACTAGCGGCATTCAGCAAGCGCGTTCCGATCTCGGAATGCCACCCGCCATCATTTTATCGTACGCTGAATTTCTGCAAGGTCAATCGTTAGGTGATCTGCTGGAAGTGCAGAAGCAGCAGTTATCCAGCCAGCCGGCTGTTTATAACGGAATAGATCTCAGTGCGGCTCCCCCGCTGCTGAGATTGGAATCGCCTGGAAGCAGCTTTGAAGTAGAACGTGCCTTAATCGCTCTTGGCGCACCTGATGCCGTTGATGTTGACGATTCGCTGCATCCCTACGCTGAAAGACCTGATCCGCGCCCACTCCGTGTGAAGGTAGCTCATCAATTGAAGGAGATGCAGGGTGTCCTGCATCATCCTTCGCAATGGTTCCGCGGTTATTGCCGCATGCTGGCTAGACTACAGCGCGAAGCCAAAGAGGTTTGTCCAGGTTCGCTATGGTTAAATGACCCCGCAGACATTGCGGCCATGACCGATAAACGGCGGACACAACAGATTCTAAGTGAGGCAGGCATCACTATTCCTCGTCCATTAGGCGTGGAACAGCAGCCTACGGACTATGCCTCTCTCCGTGAGATGATGATATCCCGGCGAATGCACCGGGTATTCATCAAGCTAGCCTTCGGCTCTGCCGCTTCCGGGGTGATCGCCTATCAGCTCCATCCCGTTACAGGTGCCGAAGTTGCCTTAACTACAGTAGGGGTCGAGAATTACATCACCCGACCGCCCATTTACTATAATTCCGGTAAACTGCGGCGGTACACAGATGCCGCCACGATCTCCGGCATTATTAACTGGATTTATCGGCATGGTGGTTATGCCGAGCAATGGATTCCTAAGATCGGCCATAACGGCAAAGCCTTCGATATCCGCCAGCTCGTGGTTCTTCGCGAAGCCTGTCATGCAAT
Source organism: Paenibacillus sp. FSL R5-0636 (assembly GCF_037974255.1). Lineage (NCBI taxonomy): Bacteria > Bacillati > Bacillota > Bacilli > Caryophanales > Paenibacillaceae > Paenibacillus > Paenibacillus sp. FSL R5-0636. The sequence goes on along the minus strand of NZ_CP150232.1, from coordinate 1,229,335 downwards.
TGCTCGTGTAAGTTCCACCCCAATTACGAATCTGCATTTACGCAGCCAGCGGATGTCTCCTTCGGAAGCCGGTCTATCAGAATTCATACAGGAGCAGGTACGAAATACCGCGTTGCAAGCGCTGGCGGCATTTCCCCGTTCTGGAGTTGCCGGGATAGACGTGCTGATATCTGGAGGATCGCAGCAGTGTTTTGTCGCCGATGTTAATCCTTTTGGCGATTTGCTATACGATGTGAAATACCGTGGCTGCAGCACCTACGAATGGGAAATGAAGGTATTGACCGCCAGAGACTATATTACTCATCCCTCAACACCGCTTATAAAGGAAGGATCCTCTTAATGGATATGAACACTATCGTTGGCACCCATGACATTCTAATGATCACACTCGATACCCTTCGATACGATGCAGCTACTATGGAGGAAGCGAACTGCCCGAACCTGTGCGGAACGGGATCCTGGGAGAAAAGACATACTCCCGGCAGCTTTACTTATGCGGCCCATCACGCTTTTTTCGGCGGCTTCTTGCCTACTCCAGCTACAACGGATAAAACCGAGCATATCCGCATGTTCCATTCCCGAAATACCGGAATGAAGACGCATCCTCATACATGGCTGTTCGATACGCCGGATATCGTGTCAGGACTTGCTGCTGAGGGCTATCGTACGGTTTGTATTGGAGGCGTTATTTTTTTCACCAAAAAAAATCCACTCGCTCGTGTGTTGCCAAGCTATTTCCAGCAAAGCTACTGGCGGATGACCTTCGGTGTGACCAATCCGCGTTCCACAGAGCATCAGGTGAACCATGCCTTGAAGCTGCTAAAGGATACTCCTAGCGAGCAAAGATTGTTTATGTTCCTCAACGTCTCTGCCATTCACGGACCAAATCATTATTTTGTACCTGGTGCTAAAAAAGACTCTGTAGACAGCCAGCGCGCCGCTCTTCGTTATGTGGACGGTGAACTGGGCCGGTTGTTCGATGCGTTCCGGGAACGCGGCAATCCGGTCTTCTGCCTGGCTTTTTCAGATCATGGAACCGCTTATGGGGAAGATGGCTATCAGGGGCATCGCCTTGCCCACGAGACGGTATGGAACGTCCCTTATCGGGAGTTTATTTTATAATATTTATAACAAGGAAAGGATGGAGAACTGATATGACGTTATCGTCCTTCTCTTTAGAAGAGCTTCACAAGTGGAAAGACAGCATTACTGCTCACCCTTACCGTTCTTATCTGTATTCCTATCCACACAAAACGGCTTACAGGGATTTGCAGCCTCCGATGCCGCTAGAAACACTCTGGCGTGATGAGCCTGCGGAATCTTTCTTTCTATATATGCATATTCCGTTTTGTGGCGCACGCTGCGGATTCTGCAACCTATTTACCCTGCCTGATAAACGTGCAAATGTTCATGCCACATACGTGGATGCACTGGAACGCCAAGCAAAGCAATGGGCGGAATTCACCAGACACAGGCCTTATGCCCGTTTTGCGATCGGCGGTGGAACTCCCACCCTGCTGGCAGCAGATCAGCTCCGCCGCTTGTTCCATATTGCCGTTGATACGATGGGACTGGATACAAATACAGCCTCCATCTCAGTGGAAACTTCACCGGAGACGATTACCGAAGAGAAGCTGAATATTCTTAAAGAGTATACGGTGGATCGGGTCAGCATGGGCATCCAAAGTTTTGTTGCAGCTGAATCGGCAGCCATCTATCGCCCACAAAATCCGGATGAGGTGTATCGGGCACTAGAGCTGCTGGGGAAATATGATTTTCCCATACTAAATTTAGATCTGATCTACGGGCTTCCGGGGCAGACGGTCGACTCTTGGCTATATTCGCTCAATCAAGCGATCAGCTTTGAGCCAGAGGAAATTTTCATCTATCCGCTCTACACTCGAGAGCATACGATTGTGAAGCCTGGTGATATCCAGCGTCAGGACGATATTCGCCTAGACTGCTACAAAGCCGCTGGTCAGCTGCTTAGAGCGAGAGGATATCGCCAATACTCCATGCGTCGTTTCGCCAAGGAAGACGCCGGAACAGCTAAACCCATTCTCGATTATAGTTGCCAAGAAGAAGGAATGGTCGGCTTGGGCTGCGGAGCCAGATCCTACACCCGCCATGTGCATTACGCTTCCCGTTATGGGGTAAGCCGTAAAGCAACCGAGAGCATTATTGCTGATTACATTGCGACGGATCGTTACGATACTGCGGATTACGGAATTGTGCTGAGTCTTGAAGAACAGAAACGCCGCTTTATTCTGAAGGCGATTCTACATAGCGAAGGGCTGAAGCTTGAAGATTACAGCCAGCGTTTCGGTCAATCACTCTGGAGTGATTATCCTGAGCTGTCCAACCTGCTTCATTCCGGTCTTGGGCAGGAGGGAGATGGCATCCTGCGTCTTACCACCGAAGGGATGGGTTACTCTGATTCGATTGGGGATTGGTTTATTTCTGGGGAGATCCGAGAGCAGATGGAAAGGTTCGTATTGCCATGAATGCGGTCCTCTACTACCGCGGCTCCCTCACGTCCTGCAACTATGATTGCCCCTATTGTCCTTTTGGCAAAACAAGAGACAGCGCAGCTACGCTCGCCAAGGACCGCCAGGGGCTGGAAGCCTTTGTAGCATGGGCCTCTGAGCAAGGTGCGGCAGGTCATCGGCTTTCTATATTTTTTAATCCCTATGGCGAAGGGCTAATTCATCGCTGGTACAAAGAAGCAATGATTGCTCTCTCCAATATGGACCATGTAGAGAAGGTAGCGATTCAGACCAACCTTTCTGCCAACCTGGATTTCATCTCCCAGCTGAATCGTAAAAAAGTGGCCTTTTGGGCCACCTACCACCCCGGGCAAGTGCGGGAGGATAAATTTCTGTCGCAGTGTTTGACTTTATACGAGAACGACGTTCCGTTTAGTGTGGGAAGCGTTGGAATACGCAGCGCTTTTTCAGCGATAGCTTCACTTCGCTCTGCATTACCAGAGAACGTGTACTTATGGGTCAATGCTTACAAAGATAAACCGGATTATTATACAGCAGAGGATTTTGCCTTCCTTAGCGAGATTGATCCACATTTTTCTGTGAATGCTATGGATTATGAAAGCCTTGGCCAAGCCTGCAATGCAGGAAAAGATGTTTTTTATGTACAGGGCGCTGGGCTTGTGAAACGCTGCTATAAGGACAGAGGGGTCATAGGCAATCTTTACCGTGATGGGCTCGAAGGTCTCTCTGCGGTTAGAAGCTGCCGAATGAAGGTATGCGATTGTTATATCGGTTATATTCATATGCCCGAGCTGAAGCTGCGGAGCATCTATGGGGATGGACTTTTGGAACGAATCCCTTATGGCGCTATGAACAACTGATTTTAAAATTCCAGACAGGGTTTCTTTACTCTCTGTGGAATATGACAAGTAGCCCCCATCTATAGGGGCATAGCAAACACTAAAGTTGGAGGGACAATAACTTATGAACAACATCATTAATTTTGCGCATCGTGGAGCGTCGGCAGTGTGTCCAGAAAATACTATGGCGGCATTTCGCAAAGGTCTTGAGCTGGGTGCAACCGGAATAGAAACTGATGTACAAATGACCAAGGATGGCGGCCTAGTCCTCATTCATGATGAAACTCTAAACCGCACGACAAGCGGAACCGGCTATGTGAAGGATCATACACTCGCAGAACTGCTGGAGGTGGACGCAGGCTCATGGTTCGGACCTGAATTCAAAGATGAGCGCCTTCCATTGCTGGAAGATTTATTAGATCTGCTGCAAGGTAGAGATACCATACTAAATATCGAGCTTAAAAATGGCACTTTTTTATATCCGGGCATGGAGGAAAAAGTGATCGCGGCCGTACGGGATTTCAAGATGAGCGATCGCGTCATTTTTTCGAGCTTCAACCATTATTCACTAGCTTACTGTCAGTCGCTGGCACCGGAGATCAGAACAGGAATTCTGTACGGGGAAGGCTTGTATCGTCCTTGGGATTATGCAGCTACACTTGGAGCGACTGCGTTGCATGCGTATCATTTTGCGGTACTGCCTGAATTCGTCGAAGAAGCTGCAAAGCATGGCGTCGCCTACCATCCTTGGACCGTTAACGATCCCGAGCGGATGAAATATTTAATTGAAGCGGGTGTATCAGGCATTATTACCGATCATCCAGACATACTCGCTGGACTTCTGGCTGACAAGGGAGTGTGATGGTGTGAAAAAAGTCTGGCTGCTCGGATTCGGCTTTTTCAGCATCAGCATTACATGGAGTCTGTATAACGCATTTGTACCTTTTTTCCTCGAAAAATATGTACATAGTGTAGCCCTAATCAGCTTCATGATGACGATTGATAATTACTTCGCCTTATTCTTGCAGCCTTGGATCGGCAATCGGAGTGACCGCACGACCTCGCGTTTTGGACGCAGAATGCCTTATCTTATGATCGGTATGCCCTTCGCTGCCGTGCTGACTATGCTGATTCCGTTTCATACCGGACTATTTACACTGCTTTTATTTATGATGCTGATGAATTTAGCCATGAGTTTATACCGTTCCCCTACCGTCGCTCTCATGCCCGACATAACACCTGAAGAGCAGCGTACAAAGGCTAACGGACTAATTAATTTCATGGGTGGATTCGGATCAATTCTGGCTTTCGGCGTGGGTTCGATCCTCTATAAATCAAATCCTGCGCTGCCGTTTCTCGTTGCTGGACTGATTACCCTGTTATGTCTGTTTATCGTATCGCGCTTCATCAAAGAAAAACGGGATGGTGTGAATATAAGCCCTACGCTTCTATCCGATACAGCGGGGAGCCCTTCTGCGACGATAGTTAAGCCTTCCAGAGTCTCCTTTCGCGGCCAGCTGGATCGTACTACAGTATTTCTACTGGCAGCGATTTTCTTCTGGTTTGTAGCTTATCAAGGGGTCGAAACCTTATTCACGTTGTATGGTAAAAACCATCTGGGCCTCAGTGAACAAGCAGCCTCCTTCTCCCTTACCTTTTTCTCCCTTGCCTTTGTGCTGTTCGCTATTCCGAGCGGTTGGCTGGGTGGGCGATTCGGGAAAAAGAAGATCATTATCGTCGGCGTATGTGGCCTGATGACGGTCTTTGCGCTTGTTGGGTTTGCACAGGACCTGCTGGTGCTTCGAGCGTTGCTCCTGACAGGAGGAATCTTCTGGGCTTGTATCAACATCAACTCTTATCCTTATGTTGTTGCTACGGGGACTGAGGAAAGTATTGGTACTCGAACAGGGATGTATTATTTGGTCTCTTCACTGGCAGCGATCAGCTCGCCTCCTTTGCTGGGGCTAATGATTGATATTTTTGATTACTCCATCCTGTTCTATGTAGCAGCGATTAGTATGGCAGTTGCCCTGCTCTGCCTTTTCTTGATGAAGGGACGCAAGCAAGTGCCCCACAAGTTTCACACACCGGGAGCCTAAAAAAGCGTCAGCCTTAGACATCTATTTATGTCCAAGGCTGACGCTTATATTTTACATTTAACAAACTAATTTTTAAAAACTGAATAACGACCTGTCCCGAGCTGTTTGGCGGTGTACATCGCTGTATCTGCCTCATGCAGCAGCCTGAAATGATCCACCTTGCCATGACTAATGCTGATGCCTATGCTCGCAGATACAAAGAGGTTGTGCTCTCCCAGCTGATAATGTCTGGTCGTCTTCTCCAGAATCTGCACCGCTAACTGCTCCGCTTCCTTCTGATTGCAGCCTTTAGCTACGATCACAAATTCATCACCGCCTATGCGGAAAATATGGCGTTTTCTTTTGCTGGAGAATTGACTTAACCTTCCTCCCACCTCTTGCAGCAGTAAATCGCCCACATGATGTCCTAAGCTGTCATTGATTGATTTGAAACGGTTCAAATCCATAAACAATACGGCTAGTTGCTCATTTACTTTGCAGCGATCCCAAAAGTGATCCATTCCATTCTTGTTTAACAGCCCCGTTAAGCCATCCTTATAGGCAAGTTCCTTAAGCTGCTCTCTTTCCGCCAAAACAAGGTTCAGCCGTGTAAGCAAAAACATTAAAACAGCTATCGTAAGCGCGTATATCAATAACGGAGTGAAAATCCCCCCATTGACCTCTAGAGTTTCTTCTAAGGATTTTTTGCCTAGCTGATGCATTGCCCACAATCCAACGACGATAGTTATAATGGAAAGGCCCGTGTAAACCGCTCTTTGTTTTGGTTCCTTACTAGCAACATCCCGGTAAAATCTCAATACTAAATAACCTACAACTCCTGCGATGATAATGGACATTAACGTTTGTAAATAAATCTGAACCTCTACCACCTTTAATTCGCACATCCTTCTGAACTACAAATAATTAGCTTACTGTACTGCGATACCAATATATAAAAAAGCTCTGAACATTATCTGAACACTTACTCTTTCTCCAAATGCCGCGCACAATTATATAACTCGCAGTTCCATGAGCCATCCGATTCGGATTTTGTTATTCGCGTAATTGACGTATTGTTCAATAATACTGTGCCGTCCAGTTCTGGAAGTAGTCTTCTAAGGCTACTGCGTAAAATTGCACCATGGCTAACGATCAGAATATGACTGCCTGGATGTCTCGCCGCAATTTCTTCAATCACTTCGCTGCCTCTGAGCTCGCTGGCTTCTGGAGTTTCCAAACCCAAATCTAACGTCTTCCAATCGGTTCCCCATCGTTCAATCCGCTCTTGCTGCGTAGTTCCTTCAATAAGTCCCGCATACATCTCTCGAATGCCCGGCGCTAAACCCGTGATCTCAAGGCCTAATCTTTCTGCAATAACCTCTGCCGTTTGCCGCGCTCTGAGTAAATCACTTGAATATATGTGATCCCATTGTTCTGTGCTAAGACGTTCAGCCAGTAGTTGTGCCTGTTGCAGGCCTTCAGCATCCAATGAATTATCCGTATGCCCTTGCACTCTGCCTTCTTTATTCCACGCGGTACTTCCATGGCGAATTAAACCTATTGTAGTCATAAAATCTCCTTTTAGCTAATGAGTCTAGTGGCAGTTGTGATACTGGTTGTAGTGCTAGTTATAGTGCTAGTTATAGTGCTAGTTATAATGCTAATTTCAGTGCTACTTCAGTGCTAATATAAATAATATAATCTATATTCTATCAGATTCACCCTATGAACATTTAAAAATAAAGGTTATCCAAGTTTTTGAACATGAGGTATAATAAACCTTGTCGTTTTTTACAACAGCTACAAGATAAGGAGTAATTGTTTATGATGAAAAAGCTAGGGTCCACTTTGTTTCTTACCTTCTTACTGCTCATTCCACTTGTCGCCACTTGCCCTTCCACTGTTGGTGCAACACCGCTTCCTAAAAACACCGTCTATGTGGACAAGAATAACCATTCATACATACCACTGCGTCTATTAAATAGCTTCACTGGTATACAATCTGTATGGAATCCTAACGAAAAACGTATAAGCATTACGAATGCAGACACAACCATAACGCTTACATTAGGTCAAACCGCTGCGCTCGTCAATGAAAAGTCGGTTACACTAACTGATCTTGCTTTCAGTGATAACGGCACGGTATATATTCCGTTGTCTTTTATCAGCACAACACTTGGCATTCAATTAACTTGGGATAAGGAAGCCTCTTCGTTAACCCTTAAGAGTAATGATATTGCAACCACTGTTCCTGTACAGTCCGGCGCACTAATCAAAGCGGATTCTTCACCAGTTGTCAGCGCTAGTAAAACCTTCAAGGTTGGCGGCAGATCCTTCAAAGCCCAGACGGTTACAGTGTCCCTGCTGCATCCTAAGGTGAAACTTGATGTCGTACTGGCTGGAAATACGGTCGGAAAAGTGGAGGACCTAAGCAGTCTGGCTAAACGTAATAATGCCGTAGTTGCGATTAACGGAACGTTTTTTGATGCCTATACAAAAGGGGCATACAAAGCTCCATACGGTTACATTGTCAGCGGTGGAAAAATGCTTAAAAATAGCTCCGGGGATCGCCGGACGATTTTTACCTATGACAGCAACCATCTAGCGTCACTGATTCCTGGGTTGGATTTCACAAGCCGCTTCGCTTCCGGCTCCATGGAAGGAGCTCTTCAAGCCGGCCCGCGTCTTCTTGTGAACGGCAAGATATCCCTTAATGTTGCGGCAGAAGGCTTCAAGGATCCGAAAATCTTGACCGGCGGCGGAGCACGCAGCGCGCTCGGATTAACACGCGACCATAAGCTCATTCTGCTGACCACTGGTGGAGCCACCATCCCACAGCTGGCAGAAATGATGAAGCAAGCTGGAGCGTATCAAGCCATGAATCTGGATGGTGGTGCATCCAGCGGGCTCTACTACAACGGCAAATATCTAACGTCCCCTGGGCGTCAGATCAGCAATGCGATTGTAGTCAAATATCAATAAAATCTCTTGGCCAGACGGCTACTAAGAATATATGATTCTATTGTACAAAGTGCAATCAGAGGCAGTTTGCAGCGCATAATTGCTATGGCGGTATGATTGCTGTACGACGTATGAAACTACTGTGCAGCATATGATTGCCGAGCTCAAACCCAAAAATCCCCTTGATGACTTACCCATCAAGGGGATTTTTCATAGTACGTTGCCAGTTTAGGTACTGCTGACAGATCCAGTGTTGGGGGCAGCCGGTGCAACTTAATCTGTGTGACCTGAATATTCCCACACCTGCAACCAAACTTCAGTAGTAAAGCCCAATTTCTCGTAGAAAGGCTGCATAGAACCTACGTAAACTTTACTAGCTCCGAGTTGTTTTAAACGGTTAAATCCTTCGTGTAAGACCGCCCGTCCCAGTCCCAGCTTTCGATAATTAATGGATGTGCCTACAGGCTCCAGAACGCCAATTCTATTGCTGCTGTCCCAAAAAATATTACAAAAGGAAACCACTTCGCCCGCGTCATTCACAACGCTAAGATCGAGCTGCGGATTATAACTTGGAGCGTTACTAATATTCCCATAATGCAGCAGTGTGAGTTCTGCCTCCGCCGTTTCTGCATAGTCAAAGGCCATAATATGTCCGAGCGCTTTTGCAGTAACCTCGATCTCATCTCCGCTGCAAATTCTGAAGCCAGAGGGGAGCTCCACAGGAAATTCCTTATCCAATCGCAAGGAGTTTACGCTTTCCTTACCACCCGTTTGATGATACTCCCTCTTACGAGCAACCTCTGCCGCAGAAGTCATATTCTCCGGTATTGGCACATACAGCTCTACGTAACCACCGTTCTCTTCCTCAGCTTTTTGTTCAGCAAAAGCGAACATTTCTTCAAGTAATTTTTCCGGAGGATTCATCTCAGCACACTGAAAATAGAACCCATCGTCCATGCACACTACAGCTGCAAGCTCTCCATTCTCATACTCCCATAAGCCTACTTTTTGTTCCCACTGCTCCAGCGTTCCACTTCTCGTCTCCTGAAAAAAAACAACGAATTCCCAGCGGTCTATAAGCCAGGTATTTGGAGTCTTTAGCTTACTATAACTTTGTATAAGAAAATGACGTACCTTTAGCAGATCTTCTGAACGGTAGCTTCTAAAATTAATGTTCATTTTCCGCGCCCCTCTCTTTAATTTCATATTAAGGGGGATGCAAAATGAAGCATATATCATAATTAGTTATTATTATTTTATACTACCGAATATGATCCGTACGTTCACAAAACAAACATTTCTTGAGTGAAAATTATGAGCTCCACACATCCGTTAACTGCATTTAGTGCAACTATTCCTCAGAATGGTCCTTTAAAAGATAGTTAGTTGTATTTCGTGCAGTTAAATTTCTGGTTTTTCTTTAAATGTACCGAATTCACCCTGTTTAGTTGCACAGAGTGCAATTAAATGGCTTCTAATGAGTATCTACGCAGAAATAAGTGTACAAAGTGCAATTAGAGAAAGTTTTGGAGTTCGCGATCTTCTTCCGGAGGAAATAGTCACTGATCAAGTATTTTCAAGCGATAATTATGAGCTCCACACATCCGTTAACTGCATTTAGTGCAACTATTCCTCAGAATGCTCCTTCAAAAGTTAGTTTAGTTGTATTTCGTGCAGTTAAATTTCTGGTTTTCCTTTAATTGCACTGTATTCACCCTTTTTAGCTGCACTAAGTGCAACTAAACGGCTTCTAATGACCAACAACGCAGAAATAAGTGTACAAAGTGCAATTAGAGAAAGTTTTGGAGTTCGCGATCTTCTTCCGGAGGAAATAGTCACTGATCAAGTATTTTCAAGCGATAATTATGAGCTCCACACATCCGTTAACTGCATTTAGTGCAACTATTTCCTCAGAATGGTCCTTTAAAAGATAGTTAGTTGTATTTCGTGCAGTTAAATTTCTGGTTTTTCTTTAAATGTACCGAATTCACCCTGTTTAGTTGCACGAAGTGCAATTAAATGGCTTCTAATGAGTATCTACGCAGAAATAAGTGTACAAAGTGCAATTAGAGAAAGTTTTGGAGTTCGCGATCTTCTTCCGGAGGAAATAGTCACTGATCAAGTATTTTCAAGCGATAATTATGAGCTCCACACATCCGTTAACTGCATTTAGTGCAACTATTTCCTCAGAATGCTCCTTTAAAAGATAGTTAGTTGTATTTCGTGCAGTTAAATTTCTGGTTTTCCTTTAAATGTACCGAATTCACCCTGTTTAGTTGCACAGAGTGCAATTAAATGGCTTCTAGGGACTATCTACTCAGAAATAAGTGTACAAAGTGCAATTAGAGTAAGTTTGTTGAGTGGGCGATCTTCTTCTGGAGGAAATAGTCACTGATCAAGCATTTTCAAGCGATATATGAGCTCCACGCATCCGTTAACTGCATTTAGTGCAACTATTCCTCAGAATGCTCATTCAAAAGTTAGTTTAGTTGTATTTCGTGCAGTTAAATTTCCGGTTTTCCTTTAATTGCACCGAATTCACCCTTTTTAGTTGCACGAAGTGCAATTAAATGGCTTCTATGGACTATCTACGCAGAAATAAGTGTACAAAGTGCAATTAAGTCTGGATAAGCCGCTTGAGCTAAATTTGGATTGCATAGATCTAGCTGAGTTAGATTTTAGATCAGTTAGTTTTGGATCGATTAGCGGTAGATCGGTTAAAGTTGGATCAGCTAGAGCTATTCAGCTAGAGCTAGGTCAGCTAGAGCTAGGCCAGCTACAGCTAGGTCAGCTAGAGCTAGGTCAGCTAGAACTAGGTCAGCTACAGCTAGGTCAGCTAGGCTAGGTTAGCTAGAGCTAGATCAGCTAGAGCTAGGCCAGCTAGGCCAGCTAGGCCAGCTAGGCCAGCTAGGCTAGGTCAGCTAGGCTAGGTCAGCTAGACTTAGATCAGCTAAATTCCCCTTCGGTAAATCTAGCTAGATTCTTACGTTGACCACGAATAAGAGTACTCTTTTTGCATAATTTTCCTTGTCCATGTTACTGTATTACTGAACAAAGGAGTGACAATATGGAGACAATTCTAATCATAGAGGACGATGCCAAGCTGGCAAGCTTGCTGAGCACGTATCTATCAAAATATGGGTTCCTTACAATTATTGTAGAAGATTTCAACAGGGTGCTGGAGACTTTTAATGAAAGCTCGGCTGACCTTATCTTACTGGACGTCAATCTGCCTAAATATGATGGGTTCTACTGGTGCCGCCAGATCCGTTCCCTCTCACTCTGCCCGATTCTGTTCATTTCTGCACGGGATAGTGGAATGGATCAGGTGATGGCGCTTGAGAATGGCGGGGACGATTATATCACTAAGCCTTTTCACTATGAGGTTGTGCTTGCCAAAATCCGCAGCCACATACGTAGAGCATACGGTTCATACTCACAGACTCAAGAAGAGCATAAACTCCAGTCTGGAGGTTTAATCCTCTATCCTGAACGATATGTGATCCAATACGACGGGCACACGAGTGAGCTAACCCAGAAGGAAGCGGTTCTACTGGAAGCTTTACTGCTTAAGGAAGGACGAGTGGTTAACCGGGAGCGTCTGCTCGATCTCATGTGGAAGGATCAGCATTTCATAGATGACAATACATTAAATGTCTACATAACCCGTGTCCGCAAAAAGCTCAAGGATCTCGGTCTTGGTGACATTGTAGAAACCGTAAGAGGCGCTGGCTATCGGCTTAATGTCTCTAAGGATACGCCATGAGGCTGTTTTGGAGAGACCAGATCTCACTGATCCTATTCTATCTGCTTCAGATGCTGCTTATCCCTTTGCTGTATTGGCTGTCTGGTGAGAACAGACCTATCTCTATCATGCTTTATGGTATCGCCTTGAGTACCGTAGTTCTACTGCTATATCTAGGCTACCGATACGTTCAGCACCGGAGATTGTATGCGGCATTAAGCGAACCTATGGACATGCTCCAAAAACATCTGGTTTCCTTAGGAGACACTCCTCTTTCAGAAGCTATCCATGAGTTATTGCAGCTGATTGACCGCCAGTATCAGGAGCAAGTGAATGCGCATGCGCGCCAGATGGATCAGCATATCGTATTCATGAATCGCTGGGTTCATCAAATGAAGACCCCGCTCTCTGTAATTCAGCTTACGCTAAAGGATCTTGAAGAGGAGGCGCCGCAAGTATTCAGGAGGAACTGGAACGTCTGCGCGGAGGGCTGGAGATGGTCATCTACACTTCAAGACTTGACCGATTTGAAAATGATTTTCAAGTTGAGCCGTTACTTCTGCGCAAAACCGTTAGTGAGGCGGTAGCCGAAAATCGCAGACTATTCATACGCCGGGGCATAAAAGTAGATGTACAGGTGGATGCCAATCTAGCGGTATATAGCGATGCCAAATGGTTAATGTTTATGCTGGCCCAAATCTTAACTAATGCCGTAAACTATACCTCCGGTTCTGGCAAAACCGTTACCCTCTCAGCTCAGCGTGTGGGCACCGACACTATTCTGGATATTACCGATCAAGGGATCGGCATTTCTCCTGAGGATCTGAAGCGGGTCTTTAATCCCTACTTTACGGGTGACCGCGGACGACATTATCATGAATCGACAGGGATGGGGCTGTATCTCGTCCGGGAGATTTGCAACAGGCTCGAACACAAGGTGGATATTCAGTCCCGGCTCGGGGAAGGAACCCGCGTGCGGCTTATTTTTAGCAACAGTGATCATCTACAGAAATAATATTGAGGGGACTTCGTCGTCATTATTCATGGCTTTGAAGCCTCCTTCTTCTTTATAGGTTACTTATCTCTCAACCCATTCTTCACAAGGAGAAAGGCGAACATAACCTTAACTTCTCTGTAAGGAAACCTTAAGGTAAATCCATAGCAACTAATCTCTCGATCTTATAAATTATATACATAACCCGTTCCCCGAATAAGGCGGATGAAATCATTTTTGTATTGGAAGGAATGAATGATATGAACGTATTGGAAGTCAAAGGACTTCATAAGGTATACCCCGGCAAAATAGTGACCCAAGCCCTCACTGATATTCATCTAAATATTGAAAAAGGTGAATTTGTCGGAATTATGGGACCGTCTGGTAGCGGTAAAACAACACTGCTCAATATGGTATCCACAATCGACCAGCCGTCCTCTGGCGAAGTGAATATCAACGGCAGCAAACCCTTATCTTTTGAATAAAAAAGAGCTCGCCCACTTTCGCCGAAAACAACTAGGCTTTGTGTTTCAGGACTTCAACCTGCTTGAGACATTAACCGTCGCCGAGAATATTGTGCTGCCCCTGACTTTGGATAACCGTAAGCTCTCCCAGATGGAGATCTTGCTTCAAAGAGTCGCAGAACGCTTAAACATTACCGATATTCTGAGCAAACGCACCTATGAAATTTCAGGGGGACAACGTCAGCGGACCGCAATTGCCCGGGCGATCATCACCTCTCCTTCGATTATTTTGGCCGATGAACCTACGGGTGCGCTTGACTCCAATTCTTCGCGGATGGTGATGGAATCGCTGGAGGATATTAATCACAAAGAAGGCACCACGCTAATGCTCGTAACACATGATCCACTGGCAGCGAGCTACTGCAACCGAATTGTTTTTATAAAAGACGGCAAACTAGCAGCGGAAATTCATCGGGGCGATAACCGTCAGGCCTTCTTCCAAAAGATTATCGACACACTTTCGTTCTGGGGAGGGAATAGTCATGAACTTTCCTCAATTCGCGTTTAATAATGTACGCCGTAATTCACGCGCTTATTTTGCTTTTTTCTTAAGCAGTGCTTTTATGGTCATGATCTTTTTCTCTTATTCAGTCTTTATTTACCACCCTAGTATTACCAACATCGAGCTGGGTGCGAATTCAGCCTCCGGCATGCAAATTGCTTCTTACATCGTGTTTATCTTTGCGTTCTTTTTCGTTCTATATTCGATTAGCGCATTTCTGAAAATGCGTAATCTGGAGTTCGGCATACTGATGATTTTAGGCGCACGCCCTGGCCAGATCAACAAGCTGATTCTTATAGAAAATATGCTGATCGGACTGCTCTCTATAGTAACAGGTGTGTCTTTCGGCATGCTTTTATCCAAGTTATTTTTGCTGCTAAGCACGACAATTATGGGCATGGAGCCACTGCCCTTTTATTGGCCAATGAAGGCGTTAATGATTACCTCTATCTCTTTCATTTCATTATTTCTGGTCATTTCGATCTTCACATTATTGTTCATTCGTAAGCATCAAGTTCTTGAACTGCTTAAGGGAAATGTTAAACCTAAAAAAGAACCCCGTGTCTCCTTATTGTTCTCATTCTTTGGGCTTCTACTGTTGACCGTCGGCGCTCTCGCGATTCGGAAGCAATTGTCCCCGACCTCACTGTTAGTCGCCGCTGTCACAGGTATCGCTGGAACCTACTTTTTCTACTCTCAGTTATCTGTATTGGGCATTCGCTTACTAAAACTAAGACGCAAGCGGCTGTGGCGCGGAACCAATCTGCTGTGGATTTCCGAGATGAGTTATAAGATTAAAGACAATGCAAGAATGCTGTTCCTTGTAACTGTGGTTACCTCGCTTGCCTGCATGGCTTCGGGAATTCTTTTATCGATTAATCAAGCGAACTCAGACCTCTATAAAAAATCCCCATTCGCTGTGAGTTATACGATTTATGATCCGAAGGATGAAGCACCAGATTTAGAGCCCATTCACACTAAATTAAAGAATGCTAAAGTCGAGTACACAGAGAATAAAGTAGAACTAATCTCTGCTTCCATTCAAGGAATCGATAAGGAAAAAATACTTGGAATTGATCTGATATCCCGCTCACAGTTCAATCAACTGGGCTTACAAATGGATGTGTCCGAGGTTGGGCCCTTGTCTGAAAAAGAAGCTGTATTACTGCTGAACCCACATATGGATTCACAGAATTTTGCTGCTGATCGAGCGATTCATTTGAAGGTTCAGAAAGATGAGGAGCTGATGCTAAAAGAATTACGAACACCAAAGGTGCATCCAGTAGATCCAATGGCCACCTCACTTCTAATCGTAGATGACAACTTATATCATAAGATTTCTACTTCAACAGAGAAGTACACGAGACCTTATGTGAAATATCTATACAAAATCCCTGCATGGGACGGTCCTACACCTAATGACAGCTCAGCTGAAGCTGTTGTCACCAGAGACCTCATCCAATGGAATAAAGCCGCTAACAAGGCTAACCATCAATACAGCTCTATACTGGGATCGCGAGCAGACAGCTATCTATCGACCAAGCAGGGAGCCGCCATGCTTAGCTTTATAGGGATTTTTATCGCTCTGATCTTCTCGCTTTCATCGGCCAGCTTTCTCTTTTTTAAGCTTCATACTGAGCTCAATACAGATAAGCAAATGTATAATGCTTTATCCAAAATCGGTTTAAGCACTAAAGAAATGTCAGCTTCTGCTACCAAACAGATTTCGGTATTTTCTATATTCCGATTATTATTGCCACCATCCAGACTCTTGTCGTGATTCGTCCGATACTGAAACAGATTAATATCACAAATGTAACTGTGCCCGTGCTTACTACATCAGCTGTATTTCTGGTTGTGCAAACTATCTATTTCCTTATTGCGAGATCACGTTACATTCATAGTCTCAAGAAAATAATGGTGTAACGACATGTCGAAAAGAATCATAACCCTGGATGTACTTCGCGGCTTGGAACTTATGTCAGCACCAAAAGGTTCTCTAGCTGATCATTAGACAATTTGCTATAGTTAGTGAGCTATTAATTAATGAAGCAAGGAGGTTCTTGATTTATGTCCAAGGCTGATCACATGTTATCCATTCTCTGGATGCTCAAGCAACGGGGAAGAACCGCCGGGGAACTAGCAGAAGCGCTAGAGATCAGTGTCCGCTCTGTCTATCGTTACATCGACGCGTTATGCATCAGTGGCGTACCCATTATCGCGGATAGTGGACCTGGTGGTGGCTATAGCCTTCCGGAACATTTTTCCGAGGCCCCGTTATTCTTTGACTCCGACGAACAGCGTTCCCTCCTGCAAGCCGCCTCCTTTGCGCGGGGAACTGGATATCCTTATGTAGAAGCTCTAGATCAAGCAATCGCCAAACTGAAACGATACAGCAATGCGCAGCAATTAGAACAGATGGAGCGTCATGAGGGCGGGATAGAAACCATCCACTCCCCTGCTGTGCCGCTTCCCCACCTGCTGCAAGAGCTTGAATTAGCGACGGCGAACGGACATACCCTCCAGATGGAATATCGGAAGGGAAACGGGGAGACAATTTCTTCCCGCGCTATTGATCCTTATGGACTTGTACTGTGGAAAGGGCAGTGGTACACCGTTGCTTATTGCCATCAGAGGCAAGGAATTCGGTCTTTCCGAGTCGATAGAATGACTGAACTGAAACGTACAGAAGCTGTGTTTGCCCGTCCTGCTGACTTCTCTGCACGTGATTTTTTGTTAAAAAGCTTGCTGCCAACACCAAATACTCCAGAGAAACTCATAGCAGTAGTCATCGCCGCTGATGAAGGAATCCTTAACGATCTATGTAGTCATTGGCTGTTTGGACATACGCTGGTCCAGCGCATTGACGGACAAGCCCGCTTTCAAGTCGATGAGACCTCCTTACTGACTTATGCGCCTTACTTCTTGTTGCCTTATGGATCAACACTACGAATCCTAGAGCCTTTAGCTCTGAAGCAAAAGCTGTCCGCTATAGCTACCGATCTGGCGACTTATTATAAAACTTAAAATGATTATTTTAGGATCACTGACCGTAGTTGTCAGTGATCCTTTTGTATAGTGTAAATAAGTCTAAGGGAATAAATGATTGTACAAACCAAGGAGGAATAACAAATGAAAGAACTTCACTATGAATTTTATATTGGCGGAACACCTGAGCAGGTATGGGAGACTTTGATCTCTCCGGAAGGTACTAAACAGATTTACTACGGGAGCGTAATCCAATCCACCTTTAAAGAAGGCGAATTGCTGGAATATGTTGGTCCCGGTGAAGATGGCGATGAAACGATACATGTATATGGGACTCTGCTGGAGTTCACTCCACAAAAAGCGTTTCGTTTCACGCATAAGGTCGGCCCCTCCTATCATAAGGGTACAGAAAGATATGAATCGCGTATATCTTGGTCGCTTGAACCGGTGGGTGGAACTACTAAGCTTACGCTTATCCACGATGAATGGCATCCTGATGATCCTTCATATGCTGGCAGTATCAACGCCTGGTGGCAGGTTCTGAGTAATATTAAAACCTTGGTCGAGACCGGACGTACACTTGATTTTGGCAGCTGGTCGTAATTTTACTGCTAATTAGGAATTAAGCTCAACCCTGCGGAAAAGAGCGTACAAGCCCTTTTTCGTCAGGGGCTTTTTTTGCTTAATTTTATTTTGCCTAAGGGAAACATTCTTGTTGCAGGGACAAAGTTGTTGCCATATACTAATGTTGTGCCAGACTACAAGAAATGTTCTAATACACAAATTAAAAACCATAGGCGGTAAAAATATAAATGAAAGAAGGGATCTCATGACTGGAACAACTATTCCTTTATCAGAAGCTGCAAAGGGTAGCACGCTGCGCATCAGCGACATTGAAGTCCAAGGTGTGCTTAGAAGAAGATTACTGGACCTCGGGTTCGTAGTCGGGAATATCGTAGAGGTGTTGCGGCGTAGTCCATTAGGAGATCCTATAGCTTTTCGGGTAAGCAATACGACCATTGCACTGCGTAGAGAAGAAAGTTCTTTAATATTCGGAGAATTAATTGGAGGTGTAGAAGCATGAGTCAGTTCACCGTCGCTTTTGCAGGCAATCCTAACACTGGAAAAAGCACACTATTCAACCTGCTAACCGGCATGCGACAGCATACTGGAAACTGGGCAGGTAAGACCGTCATTACTGCCGAAGGGGAATTCAAACACAATAACCATTCATACCTCGCGGTAGATTTACCAGGAACGTACTCCCTATACTCAAATTCCGCGGATGAAGAAGCGGCTAGAGATTATATTATTTTTGAACAGCCAGATGTGACACTTGTAGTGCTTGACGCTACTTCGCTGGAACGTAATCTCAATCTTGCCTTGCAAGTGCTGGAGATTACCGGACGGGCGGTTGTCTGCATCAACCTCATTGATGAAGCACGTAAGCTGGGCATCGACATCAACCTGAAGAGTATCTCCAAACGTCTCGGCGTACCCGTCGTTGCGATATCGGCACGCAATAAAATCGGGATCGATGCCTTATTGGATCAAGTGGAGCGAGTGGCTACAGGCGCATTCACAGCGCAGCCGTTGCGCATTAGTTACAACGAAGAGATCGAACGGGGAATTGCCGAGCTTACACCATTGGTAGAGCAAACCATCGGCACCAAATATCCCGCTCGCTGGATTGCACTGCGCTTATTGGACGGTGATGACAGCCTGCTTACTTCACTCAAAGAGCATATGAAAAGCAAGGATTTACCCGAAGCAAAGGAGGTCATCGGCCATGGAGTCACTGCCTATCACTAAGGGATCTGACGCTCTAGATTCCCTATTGTCTACCGCAAAAAAGCTCGCTGACGGCGGAGCCATTCGGGATGAGATTGTCAGTGGTATATACGGGGTATCTGCAGGCATCTGCGGGGATGCAGTTACTTATCGGGATAAGAAGAAACTGAACAGCACTTATAAGCTGGATAATATCGTGACCTCAAAAATTTGGGGTTTTCCCATCATGCTCGCCATTCTCGGTGTCGTATTCTGGATTACGATTGCCGGGGCTAACTACCCTTCTAGCTGGCTCGCTTCCTTCTTTGGCTTCATTGAAGGATATCTGACAGCGGGATTTGAGGCTCTCCATGCCCCGGCTTGGCTGCACGGCGTGCTTGTGCTTGGCTTGTATCGAGGCACCTCATGGGTAATCAGTGTCATGCTGCCACCAATGATGATCTTTTTCCCCGTATTCGCTCTGCTTGAGAATTTCGGGTATCTGCCACGCGTTGCTTTTAACATGGACCGACTATTCAAAAAATCAGGTGGTCATGGCAAGCAAGCTTTAACCATGTCCATGGGCTTCGGCTGTAACGCGGCCGCTATCCTCTCCACACGAATCATCGAATCGCCGCGTGAACGAATGCTGGCTATACTGACCAACAATTTTGTCCCTTGCAACGGCCGCTGGCCCACGCTGATTTTATTGTCTTCCTTATTTATGGCAGGAGCCGCTACGACAGGTGCGCTTCGTACATTCACCACTGCCTCCGTCCTAATGGGGATGGTACTAATCGGCATCATTGTTACCTTGACTGTTTCCTGGGTCATGTCCAAAACTGCGCTGCGTGGGGTTCCCACACATTACACATTGGAGCTTCCTCCCTACCGCCGTCCACAAATCTGGAAGACCATACTTATTTCCTCCAAAGATAAGTCCCTTAACGTACTTACTCGGGCTATCGTCGTTGCTGCCCCTGCCGGGATTATCACTTGGATTCTAGGCAATCTGTTTATTGGCGGCGATTCTGTACTGAATCATATGGCTGCATTCTTTGATCCGTTTGCACATATGCTCGGCATGGACGGCTTTATCATCATGGCCTTTATTCTTGGACTTCCTGCGAATGAAATCGTATTGCCTATCTTGCTTATGGGCTATATGTCCTCAGGCGCTATGGTTGATATCGACAGCTTAGGCAGTATCAAAGATGTCTTTCTCTCACATGGCTGGACCTGGCTGACCGCACTCAACATGATGCTGTTCTCCCTGCTTCACTATCCTTGTGGTACGACACTCGTGAACATTTACAAGGAAACAAAAAGCATGAAGTGGGCCGTTCTCTCAGCAGTTATTCCGCTGGGTATCGCCATCGGAGTAACCTTTGCTGTCGCTCAGCTTGCCCGGTTATTTGGGTGGGTGTGACGAGGGCGAGGTAGGCTTGCGATCTAAACTCAATTGACATCTTCTAACTTTAACTAACTTTATCTGACTTCAACTAGCTTCAAGTAACTTCACAACTAACTTCAACTGATTTCACAACTAACTTCAACTGATTTCAACTTACATCGCAAAATTTATCATTAACTCACTAAATTCACCTTAATCACATCACCCAAATTAACCTTGCTACACGGAATTCACCTTACTTTACCTTACAACATCTAAAGTTCAACTTGCTTCACTTTGCAACACCCTACAATATCTAGAGTTCATCTTGCTTCACAGAATTCTGCCCTCCTTGAACTCATATTTAGGGAATTTCTCCCTCAAATTCGAACTTTATAGGCGCGCGTTAATCTTATTGCGGAATTTCTCCCTAATAATCGAACTTTATAAGAACACATTGAACTTTTTGCGGAATTTCTCCCTAATAATTAGCCGATTATAGGCAAAAAGGGCAATTTCCGCAGAATTTTAGGGAGGAATTCCCCAATTATCGCTAATATTGAGTAAAACACGATAAAATCAGGGAGGATTTCCCTAATTATTGATTCTAGATGGTTCCGAGCTACAATTGAGCACTAGCACTAGCACTAGCACTAGCACTAGCACCAGCACCAGCACCAGCACCAGCACCAGCACCAGCACCAGCACCAGCATCAGCATCAGCACAACCACCAGCACCAGCACAACCACCAGCACCAGCAGCCACCAACAAGCCCACCAGTTACTCAAGGTCATCTCAAACAAATAAGCGGTCGCTCGGATGTTATCCCGAGCGACCGCTTATTTCAGCACAACACCTTATATACTCTTACTGCCTACTTTGATCTCACCATTACATGACGTGACTCTACAGGTAGAGTCATTTTTTGCGCGTTCCATCATTTCTACGACGGTATAGAACAGCCCCAGCGATAGCTACTAGAACGATAATTATTCCACTAATCCCCACATTAACAAGAGGAAAGGAATCACTGTCCCCAGAAGAATTCCCCGTTAAATCAGACTCATTACTCCCAGCTCCTGACTCCGGTGAATTATTCGGGGTTACCTCCGGAGAAGAGGTAGGCGTCGTTGCCGAAATACCCGGTCCCAGCTCTTTCAGATCCACTGAGTCAGCGGTTAGCCGCTTAGTTCGACTGCATAAACTAGCCTCCAGATTACCAGAGTCTCCACCGTCTCTAGCATAAGCATAGACAATGTAACTTTCCCCTTCCACAAATTCAAAACCGCAGCTTGCAGAAGATAAAGCCGTAGTCAATGTAACTTGGTTTCCCTCGACCCCTTTCCAGCTGGAATCCACCTCAAAGGTTACCTTTACTGGATCAGCAGAAGAAATTATGTCCCCCTGAGACGGCTCCTTCATGTCCACTACTTTCCCGACAAAGACAGCTGTACTTTTCTCAAGAGCTTCCAGTGGCTCCGCAGGCATAACACAGGAACAAGCGTAAGTGACTGAGGGCCGCACCGTCAGCAAAGCCGTAAATATTAATAGGACACCTAGAAATATCATCATTGGACTTCGGAAATTGAACTTTCGGAAATTGATCTTTCGGAAATTGATCTTTCGCACTTTGATAACCCCCTTCTTTACCTTACAGACGGAGCAAACGTGGAAAGTGTTACAAGAATTCCCAAACAAGTGATACAAGTTTATCCGGGAGCAATTCCTCTAATCCTCTTTTTAATTCCCCTAATCCTCTTTTTAATTCCTCTAATCCTCTTCTTTAATTCCTCTAATCTTCTTTAACTCCTCATATCCTCTTCATTAATCCCCAATACCTGCTGTACCCACTCACAAACTGTGCGCGATCCCAATCAAACGCTGTATTCCTTCGCGCAGCACCCCTTCGCTCGCAAAGGAATAACTTAGGCGAAGCCTTGACTTCATTTCCCCCAGTGGATCAAATAACTCCCCAGGAACAAAAGCGATCGACTGCGCCATACTTGAAGCAAACAGGCGATCCATCGTAAGATGCTCCGGTAGTTTCACCCATAGATTTAATCCGCCTTGCGGAGTCGTCCATTCCCAGCCAGTACCCGCCAGCTCCTCTTCTACGATTTCCTTATGCACTTGAAGCGCAATGCGCAGCTTACCGAGATGCTGTTGCAAGCGTGGGGAGGTGTAGTAATGTAGAAATATTTTTTGATTCAGCAGCGGAGTACCATTGTCCGCGAGTGATTTGGCCGTGATCAGACGCTCCATAAATGGATATCGGCAGGCCACCGCACAGATTCGTAAGCCAGGGGCTACATATTTACTGAAGCTGCTGATATAAATCACCCAGCCCTCCGTATCATAAGCAAAAAAGGGCGGCGGCGGCTCCTCATCAAAATACATATCGCGGAACGGGTCATCCTCCACCAGTAAACAGCGATAACGCTCGGCCAGTTCTACCAACAGCTTGCGCTGTTGCACAGGCACCGTGTATCCAGTTGGATTGTGATGCGTTGGATTAATGTAGAACATACGCGGCTTATGCTTTTTCATCAAAGCTTCTACTTCCTCCAGATCATATCCCTCCGGAGTGATCTCTACCGGAACCAACCGTGCCCCCTCCCGGCGAAAAATATCCATAGCAACACTATAAGTAGGCCGCTCCACAAGCACCGTATCCAGAGGACCAAGCACAATCCGGGCAATCAGATTGATCGCCTGCTGCGCACCCGAGGTAATAAGCAGTTCTTCCGAAGTTAACTGCAGCCGATGTTGCTTCCGAAAATGGTGGCTTAACGTCTCACGCAGCTCGTTATCCCCCTGGACCGAGGCATACGTTCCCATTACCTTGGGATATAGATCGAACACTTTTTTGACATAGTCAGATAGAAAAAGATTCGGCAGCAGCCCCGGATCAATCAGCGCCTGCGAGAACTGATACTTAACTGGCACTCTCTGAATATCAGACAGCGGGTTAGTGAGCGCATAAGCCGATACTGCGGCTCCTACTTCAATAGCAGGAAGCGAGATTATGGGTGCCACGTAATATCCTGATTTATCTTTTACATAAACCTTTCCATCCTCCGTCAACCGTCTGTACGCTTTGAATACGGTCAGTCGATGTACCTTAAGCTCCTCCGCCAGCAGCCGTATAGAAGGAAGCTTATCATGTGCGACCCACTCCCCTCGCTCCATGCGATTTAATAGAAATTCATAGACCTGCCGAAACAAAGGATGATTATGCTCCGCTCCCACAACCTTTTTCATCTGGCTACAACTCCTCTCCGAACAACCTTGTAATCATATTGTACACGATTTCTGAATTAATCTGTTCTACTCAAGGCAATCTGTTCTGTCCCCTCCCCTATATGATTAACAAAATGCCAGCTTATAAATTTTTATATTTTATAAAGCACAAAAAAGGGGACTTTTAAAATGATCTTATTTGCTTATGCACTTGTATGTCTGATCTTCGGCACGACCTTTCTAGCTATCAAAATCGGCGTAGATGCCGGTGCGCCTCCTTTTTTTTCAGCGGGCTTAAGATTTTTTGTCGCGGGCGCTGTTCTATTCCTATGGATGGTCTGGAAACGTAAAGCCAGCTTCTCCTTACTGTTGCGCAAAGAAATGTTGTTCACCGGGTCTGCTCTAACCTTCGGCACCTTCGCGGGTCTCTACTGGGCTGAACAATATGTTTCTTCAGGGCTTGCAGCTGTACTCTCTGCCACTGGACCGATCATGATCCTGCTGCTCCAAACCTCTATTCTTCGGCAAAAAGCACCCGCCATCTCCCTATATGGCTGCATCATCGGCTTCACTGGCGTACTGCTGCTGGTTCTCCCCAATCTCGCCGTTGATATTTCACCACTGTGGCTCATCGGTTGCGCCGTAGTCCTAATTGGAGAGTGTTGCTATGCTGTAGGTGCGATTTACTCCAAAAAAGTAATTAACAGTATGCCCGAGGTCTCACCGATTGCGCTAAATGCGGCTCAAATGATGTATGGCGGTGCGCTGTTATTCATTCTTTCTTTTGCCACGGAAAAAGTACATCCTGCATTTCTCTTCTCATTCGAGACAGCAGGTTCACTGCTCTATCTCACAGTTATCGGCTCCATGGTCGGCCATACCTTATTCTACTGGCTCGTAGCTAAGACCAACCCAGTGTTTCCTTCTACCTGGCTTTATATTTCTCCACCGATTGCGGTGGGTGTAGGCTTTTTCTTTTACAAGGAGTCCGTATCTTGGATTACAATTCTCGGAGTGTTCACCATCATTGCCGGAACAATCCTAGTGAATGCTGATGCTTTAAAGCAATTACTGCAAAAAAAGAAGATAAACACTGTTGCGTTAAAAAAATCAAATATATGACGTACTATATATTGCATTTATGACCACTATTGCGTATTATATAAACAAGTTAAATTAAACACAGCTAAATATGACTCATATATGAAAGGGGGATTCGCTTAACGGCGCTTCTTTTCTAAAGAGGAATGCCTTTTTATCGGAAGTGGAGGGAATTGTGATCGAACTGACATCACGTCAAATAGAGATTATCGATATCGTTAACAAAAGAGCTCCGATTACCGGCGAACAGATTGCCGAAAGTTTGAATCTTACCCGGCCTACAATTCGCTCGGATCTGTCTGTTTTGGTTATGCTCAAATATATCGACGCCAAGCCGAAGGTCGGGTACTTCCCAGGATTGAAATCATCCAGTCGTCAGGGAAGCGGTTATCTGCTGCAGGAAACGATGGTCAAAGAAATTCAAAGTGTACCTATAGTTATCCGTGAGACCACAACTATTCAAGATGCCGTAGTTACGCTTTTTCTACAAGATGTAGGCACTCTTATTATCTGTGACGAAGAGGGTAAACTCACGGGCGTTGCTTCACGTAAGGATTTCCTAAAGGTAACCTTGGGCAACCCCGGTGCAGTCTCCATGCCCGTAAGCATGGTTATGACGCGCCAGCCCAAAGTGGTCACAACTTCACCGGATGAGCCGGTGCTTGAAGCTGCACATAAGATGATTTTTCACGAGGTAGACAGTTTGCCGGTGGTTGTTCCCAGCGCCGCTGAAGACGGCGGTACAAAACTGGATGTGGTAGGACGTTTAACAAAAACCTCCATCATCAAACTTCTCCTCGAACTTGAAGCCAAAGGATAACAGGAGGAACCCATGAGCATCGAGCAATCTTCCAACTTAATAACGATATGCTCGGATTCTATAGGAGATACGGCAGAGGCTGTCGTGCAGGCCGTTATTCACCAATTTCAGAATCAGCAGGTCACCATTAAAAGATACGGCAATATTAGGCATGAAGACGAGCTACGCAAGCTTATGGAAGAAGCAGCTCAGCATCAAGGTTTTGTCGCCTATACATTAGTGCAGCCAGAATTAAGAGAAATGATCCGCGAGGAAGCGGTACGTCTTGATTTGCGGATCGTTGATATCATGGGCCCAATGATGCAGGCCTTCATTGATACCTTCGACGATGCTCCTCAGCAGCGGCCGGGTCTTCTCCACCAGCTCGACGAGAATTATTTCCGCCGCATAGAAGCTATAGAATTCACCGTCGCCTGTGATGACGGCCGTGATCTGGGTGCCATGCTCAAAGCCGATATCGTTCTGCTGGGCATGTCCCGTACTTCAAAGACACCGCTTAGCATCTTTTTAGCCCATAGAGGAAAAAAAGTCGTTAACTATCCGATTATCCCGGAGATTGGTCCTCCACAAGAACTATTAAGCTTGCCGCCGAACCGGCTTATCGGATTAACCATGAAACCCGAGTACATGCTGAAGGTCCGCTCTGAGCGGCTTAAGGTTCTCGGATTACCGACAGGCTCCCAATATGCAAGTCTGGAGCGGATCACCGAAGAGATGGAATACGCCACTTCATTGTTCAACAAGCTGGGCTGTCCTGTAATTGATATTACTGACAAGGCTATAGAAGAAACCGCTGGTATTATTATGGGTTATATCTAAATTTCAGTTTACAAAATATATAGAATGCACTGGAGGGAATTAGAATGGAGCGCGAACTGGCCCTTGAGATTGTACGGGTAACTGAACTAGGTGCTTTATCCTCGGCTCGTTGGATTGGGCGGGGCGATAAAAATGCGGCAGATGATGCAGCCACGACTGCGATCCGTTCCATGTTCGATTCTGTGTCCATCGACGGAACTGTTGTGATTGGTGAAGGAGAGATGGATGATGCTCCAATGCTCTATATTGGTGAGAAAGTCGGGAACCAAAAAGGTCCCTCTGTCGATGTAGCCGTCGATCCACTCGAAGGAACTGAGGTTGTTGCCTGCGGCCTGCATAATGCGCAATCTGTTATTGCTATAGCAGATAAAGGCAGCCTGCTGCATGCCCCGGACATTTATATGGAGAAGTTAGCCTGCGGACCCGAGCTTGCCGGTAAGCTTAGACTCGAGGACCCTGTAGAGATCACTCTGCAAAAAGCCTGCCATTACACTGGCAAATCCCTCTCCGAGTTAACCGTAATGGTGCTGGATCGCAAACGGCATGAGCAGCTGATTAATAGCCTGCGTGAAGCCGGGGTACGAATTAAGCTGCTTGGTCACGGAGATGTTGCTGGCGCTATTGCGGCTGCACTGCCAGACAGCGATGTCGATTTGTATATGGGTTCCGGTGGAGCACCCGAAGGTGTTCTTGCTGCCGCTGCACTGAAATGCCTTGGTGGTGAAATGCAGGGCAGATTGCTCCCGGATGGACCCATAGAGCTGCAGCGCTGTGTACGCATGGGAATTGCCAATCCTACGCGAGTGCTATACATGGAAGATATGGTTGGCACGGGCGACGTCCTCTTTGCCGCCACGGGTGTAACGTCAGGTGAATTCCTGAACGGTGTCCGTTTCATCGGCAAAGAACGCGCGGAGACACATTCGGTAATCATGCGCGCACAGAGCCGCACGATCCGCTATATCCGCAGCATTCATTTCCTACCAGGAAAAGAAATACCAGAAGCGCTGACCGTTAGACAAAATGCTGTCTCTCTATAAAACCACAAAAAACAGGCTATCTCACTAACAGTATCCATTGCTAGTGAGATAGCCTGTTTTTTTTTTACACTGAATGCTAATTGCTTCTTATTTATTTCCAATACGCTCACTCGCTAATGGATCTATATTAGCAACTTTCTCAAAGCGTTCTGCGTTCAGGCTGTTATACTTTGTGAAGATTTGTTTCACTTCTTGCTCCTTCTGCTCGCCTTCCACATCCACCATTACTAGAATATGACCTTCATCCACGTAGTTATCGTAGCTTTCTGCTTCCTCTTCAGGGATACCAAGGCCAATAAGTCCGCCGACTAAACCGCCACTGCCTGCGCCTATCGCCGCTCCGGCTAGTGTTGCCGCAAGAGGTCCGGCTGCAATAATAGGTCCAATACCAGGAATAGCCAAAGCGCCAATTCCCATCAGCAGCCCCGTTACTCCACCCAGCAGACCACCAGTAGCTGCACCTGTAGCCATACCTTCCGGGGCCACGGTTCCCGACTCGTCTCTAAGCGTTTCCTCATCCGCTTTATTTCTCGCGATAATCGAAATATCCTCTGTCCTACAGCCCTGACGCTTCAACTCCTCAATAGCTCGCGAAGCTTCGTATTCGGCAGCAAAGACACCCACTATTCTCTTATTCATCTCCATTACCTCCTATTGATGTAGTTAGCTCATACGTTCAGCTTCATAGCTTACTTAACCAAACTGGACAAGGATAAACTACGATATTTAAATTCGCAACAATTCCGAGTTCATATTCCTTCTAAAATATGCTGTATAATAAAAGTAAGCGGGTACAACTACCCTAGATCAACTCTATAAAAGAAAGAGAAGGAATCATCCATGGCGATATTTAACTATAATTCTGAGCGTCCCTTCCGAGGCAATCCCGACTTGCATCTCCATTACTGGGGGCGGGAGCAGTGTCTTCCCGGGCATTTTTTTGGGCCTGGGGTTCGTGACGTATATAAGATACATTTTATCCATGCAGGAACAGGTGAAGTTACTGTGGGTGAACAGACCCATTATCTTAAACCAGGACAAGCTTTTCTCACCTATCCGCATATCGTAACTGCCTACACAGCAGACATAGCAAATCCATGGACCTATTCTTGGGTAGCTTTTACCGGGGAGCAGGTTGATTATATTTTGGCCAAAACCGCCTTGTCACCTGAGCACCCGATCTTTCCAATGGATGAACAGCTTATGCCGAAACTATACGAGCTCCTGACACAAGCAGCTGAAGCTTCGGACAGCCTGGATCTACCTCTAAAAGCAATTATGTATGAGTTCTTTTCTCTGTTACTTCGAGCGGTGCCAGCAGTTCCAGATGTACTTCCTTTACCACGTCAAAAAAGTATTTACGTCGAGCAATGCCTGCACTTTTTGCATACACATTATTGTGAAAATATTTCGGTTGAGATGATGTCCTCTTCGCTCAAGCTGGATCGCAAATATTTATCCTCCTTGTTCAAACGGACAATAGGTATGCCACCACAGCAGTATCTATTAAATTTCCGCATCGCTAAGGCGTGCGAGCTGCTGACAGAGACCCTATGCACGATTGGTGAAATCTCACGTTCTGTAGGCTATCAGGACCCCTTACTCTTTTCGCGGATGTTCAAGAAGGTGAAAGGTTGTTCGCCAAAAGAATACCGTAGCCGTCATCTCGAAAATGACATTGTACTATAAACTCCTTCCTTGCTGACATACGTTTGTCCGCGATCTTTCGCTACAATAAGGACGTAACTTACTAAGTAATAAGTGTTTATAGGAGGAATAAATCATGTATAACGCAAGCGCTACCAGATATGACAATATGAAATATAATCGCACCGGAAAGAGCGGTCTACTCCTGCCAGCGATCTCGCTTGGTCTATGGCATAACTTTGGCGGCAACGACTTATTTGAGAATGGCCGCGCCATGGTAAGAAGAGCTTTTGATCTTGGAATCACTCATTTTGACCTTGCCAATAATTACGGTCCACCCGCAGGCTCCGCCGAAGAAAGCTTTGGCCAAATTCTTAAAAAGGATCTGACCCCTTATCGTGATGAGATGGTTATCTCGACTAAAGCTGGATATTATATGTGGGCTGGTCCTTATGGTGAATGGGGCTCCAAAAAATATCTCGTCTCCAGCCTAGATCAAAGCTTAAAACGTATGGGACTGGATTATGTTGATATTTTTTATCACCACCGCCCAGATCCAAATACACCACTGGAAGAAACCATGGCTGCGCTGGACCTCGTGGTACGCCAAGGTAAAGCGCTGTATGTCGGGATTTCGAATTACGGACCTGAACAAACACGCGAAGCGGCACAAATTCTGCGTCGACTTGGCACGCCATGCCTGATTCATCAGCCAAACTATTCCATGATGTCCCGCTGGATTGAAGATGGCTTGCAGGATGTATTGTCTGAAGAAGGCATCGGCTCCATTGTGTTCTCCCCGCTACAAGGTGGCATACTAACCGATCGCTATCTAAACGGAATCGCTCCTGATTCCCGTGCCGCTGGCCCAAGTGTATTCCTGTCTGAGAATGCCATTACCGAAGAGGCGATCGGCAAGGTTCGCAAACTGAACGAGATTGCTGCCGCACGTGGACAAAAAATGTCTCAGCTAGCTTTATCTTGGGTACTCCGTGGAGGCAAAGTAACTTCTGCATTGATCGGCGCAAGTAAGGTAAGCCAGATTGAAGATGCCATCGCTTCCTTAAATGCCCCAGAGCTTAGCGCTGAAGAGCTAGAGCAAATTGAGGCGATTCTGCGGGGATAAAGCTTAGTTATAACAAGACAAAGACCAATGAGGTCAGGCAGCTTAAAGCTGCTCTGGCATTTCATTGGTCTTCTTTTTTATAGATTAGAGTTCTATTTGCTCACCCAAATATCTGCGTGATGTACACCATGATCAATAATCCAAAAATAAACGAATACGTCGAAGGCCGCTCATAACCATGGCCATGACTCTCCGGAATCAGCTCCTTGTAGACGATAAAGAGCATAGCTCCGGCTGCAAAAGCGAGACCATAACCCACAACATTATGCAGGTAACTGGCAGTAAAATACCCGATCACCGCAGATACCATCTCCATCAAACCGGTAAGCGTAACGATTCCTAAGGCTTTTAGCTTGCTTGTTCGCGAATTCATTAGAAAGACTGCAAGAATCAAACCTTCCGGCATATTCTGTGCGCCAATGGCAATCGCCACGGTAGGACCTAAACTGGCCTGTTCGCTGGCATAACTGAAACCTGTACTGAGGCCTTCTGGTATGTTGTGGATGAACAGCGCAATCATAACAAGCAGCGCTTTTGAATCCATATTGGTATAACCGGGCTTATTCTCCACATCGATATGCGGGATGTTATTTTCAATTAAATCAAGCAGCAGCACTCCGGTAATCAAGCCCAAGGTTAAAGCGATAATCCCCGATTCTTTGATCGATTGCGGCATGAGTCCAAACGTGGAGGCGGACACCATAATCCCCGCAGTGAAGGCTACGAGGATATCTTTCCACTTCTCGGATAACCTCTTCACGAACAGGATCGGAAATGCTCCAAGAACGGTAGCCATTGCCGATACAAAGCTGCCAATAAGCGCAGATTCCAAACCTTCAACTCCTTTGGTACAAGTCGGATAGACCAACATATGTTTCAGAAAAAATAATTATTACTTTTTCATACATTTTCGAATGGTCCAATATAGTATGGATCATATCATAAAAGACCTCCCCTAGGTTCGGTTCATACCCTAAGGAGGTCTTTGTCTCACATATCATTATCCAACTCGGTTACACCAGCTTCTTCCGGATCTTGCCGGAAATCAAATCAATAATTGTGATCATCGCAATGATACCTAGCAGTATAATCCCCACGCGGTCCCAATTCCGTGAACTGAGCGCGAAGATTAACGGTGTGCCGATCCCCCCTGCTCCAATCACACCTAAAATCGTAGCCGAACGAACGTTAATTTCGAATCTATATAAGGTATAGGATAAGAATCCCGGCAGCACCTGCGGTAACACCGCAAACCACAATACCTGCATGCGGCTGGCACCAGAAGAAATTAAAGCTTCGAGTGGACCGTTGTCGATATTCTCAATCTCATCCGCGAACAATTTGCCGAGCATGCCCACCGAATGTAGTCCCAGAGCTAGCACACCTGCAAAAGAACCCGGTCCAACAGCCTTGATGAATAACAAAGCCATAATAATCTCAGGGAAGGTTCGTATAAAGCTCAACATCAGCTTGCCGGAACCTGAAATTACCTTTCCCTTGCTCATGTTAACTGCAGCCCAAAATGCAAAAGGAATACATAAAAAGGTCGAGATAAAAGTGCCTAGGATTGAAATAGCTAACGTCTCGAGCAATCCCCGCAGGAGATCCTCCCCATCTGGTAAATAAACGAAGGCCCAGTCAGGTGAGAATATCCCGGCAAAAATTGCTTTAGTAATGATCCCGGCGGTTTCTTTGAATCCATTAAACGGCACTCCCGAAAAAGCCCAAATATATAACGCGGCTAGGGCTACATAAATCAGCCAACGAAAACGATTTTTACGGGGTTTAGGGACAAGGGTATTCCATGATTTACTCATATTAATTTCTCCCGCAGCTTAGTGCTCACATAATCAATAATCAGTACTACTGCTAATGTGAACAAGATGATGGTGCAAGTCTTATCGTATTCCAAAAAGCCTAGGGTGACTTCATAATAGTGGCCGATCCCACCCGCTCCTACCAGACCTAAAACCGCCGCAGCACGAACATTAATCTCGAAGGCATATAGGACATAAGACATAAAATGAGCCTGTACCTGTGGAATGACTCCGAACATAATGCGTTGAATCTTATTAGCCCCCACTGAAGTCATTGCTTCCAAAGGTCCTTGATCAATCGTCTCCATCGTTTCATAGGTAAGCTTGGCGATCAGCCCCAACGAAAATATCGTCAAAGCAAATATCCCAGGAAGCGCACCGAGGCCGAAAATAGCCACAAAGATAGAAGCCAACAGCAGATCGGGAATCGTGCGGATCAGGTTCAGCAGCATACGGACCGGATAATGAAGCCAACGGCTTTGCGTAATATTGCTTGCACACAACAGCGCAACCGGAACCGCAAGAATGGCACCAAACGTTGTGCCAACCAGCGCCATCCGGATCGTCTCCAGCATCGCATCTATAATGTTGTCAAAATACCCCCAGTTCGGGGGAAACATTTCCTTAAGCAAATCAAGCATATTCGGCAGACCGGAAATCAGCTCTCCGAAGGATGAATCGGTTAAGACAGCACTTCTCCACAGTAATACTACTAATATAATGGCTGTAAAATAATGTTTTATCTTTCTTGGCGGTTTGGGATGTAGCTTCTCTGCATTCACACTCATCTCACACGCCTCCGAGTACAGGCTCACCCAACAACTCATCCTGATGAATCGGTCTGCCGTAAATCTCCGCAAACCTCTCATCGGTTGCCTCTGATACAGGACCATCGAAGACAACCTCTCCTGCCCGGAGCCCAATAATCCGGGTAGCGTATTCTCTAGCCAGATCAATAAAATGCAAATTCACAATGGTCGTAATCCCGAGTTCCATATTAATCTTCTTTAGATCATCCATAACCTGCTTGGTTGTGAGCGGATCTAGTGAAGCTACAGGTTCATCTGCGAGGATAATCTGTGCCTCCTGCGCAAGAACACGGGCAATAGCTACACGTTGCTGCTGACCTCCAGATAGCTGATCTGCACGTGTATAGGCCTTCTCCGCGATATTTACCCGATCAAGGGATTCGAAGGCTAAACCGATATCCTTTTGTGGGAATCTGCCAAGTATCGTCCGCAGTGTGGAATGATAGCCCACCCGTCCTGCCAAAACATTACGAAGCACCGTCGTACGTTTCACTAAGTTGAAGCTTTGGAAGATCATTCCGATATTCCTACGGATCATTCGTAGCCGGCTTCCTTTTGCATTCGTAATGGACTGTCCGTTAATAAGAATATTACCTTCGGAAATATCATGAAGCCGGTTAATGGAACGCAGCAAGGTCGACTTCCCTGCTCCCGAAAGACCAACAATAGCTACAAATTCTCCGGCTGGAATGGTCAGGTTAATGTTGTTTAATCCTTTGGTTCCGTTTAGATACGTTTTGGATACATTACGAAGCTCTATCATGAAATCATCCCTTTATGTGTTTTCGTATATTCGTATAAAAGAGATAGCCAGATCCGGGGGGGAATCCGGAGCTGGCTATCCTTAATGCCTGTTATACACCAACATCGTTGTATCCTTGAACGGCCTGTTCTACTCTGTTTTTACTTTACTGTTGTATTCGCGAACAATGTCAAAGTTGCTGTCTTGTGATTTCACATAACCTTCATGAGAGTAAATGTCTTTGATAATCTCATGGCCTTCTGTGTCAGCTGCGATATCAATGAATGCCTGCTGGATTTTTTCAATCCATTCTTTATTCATATCTGAACGGACCGAAATCGTATCGTTAGGAATTTTATCAGTAAAGGCGAGAACTTGAGTATCTTCAAATACTTTTGGATAATCCTTAACGACCGTGTTCCGGGCATCTTGGAAAATAGCTGCTGCATCTACGTCACCATTCAGCACAGCAAGCACGCCTTGATCATGACCTTTAACCGTAATGGCTTGTACATCCTTCAGCGGATCAAGTCCCGCATCCATAAGCGTTGCAGCCGGCCATACAAATCCTGCAGAGGATGTAACGTTTTGATAGGCAATTTTTTTACCTTTCAAATCGGCAACCGATTTGATCGCAGAATCTTTCTTGACGATAATCATAGATTTATAGAAATCCGCTAATTCATCTGTTGGACCACCGGTTTCATCATTTACACCAAAACGTTGAGCCTGAAGAATAACCTCAGCTGCTCCTTTTTCTTTAGCTAACACGTAAGCAGTTGGAGGAAGGAAACCTACATCCACTTTTTTAGAGGCCATAGCTTCGATAACGGTGTTGTAATCAGTAGAGACACTTACTTCTACAGGAATACCGAGCTTGTCACCCAGTAATTTTTCAAGAGGTTTCGCTTTAGCTTCGAGCGTATCTGCATTTTGAGAAGGAACAAATTGTACAGTAAGCTTCTCTGGAACATAACCCTCTGCTACAGGAGCTGCCGTTTCCTTCGGTGCATTTGCCCCGTCCGTCGATCCTTGGTTTGCATTATTTGTAGTGTTGTTAGCGCCACAACCACTAAGCAATGTAATAGACATCATTAGCGGCAATACGAATTTACTGATTTTTCTCAAACGAAAGACCTCCACTGTTTTCTATTTTTATTTTTGAGTACTTCTAAACTATAGATGTGTTTTATTAAATCAATAGCAACCAAGCATCAAATATATGTAAAATTTATTCCAATCTCTTAAAGTTAGCAATTTATCTGCTAGAATGAGGTCTGAACTTATTATCAGGAGGGGCTACCTATGAATAAAGAGAATTCAATAACCTGTGAAATCCTCGTAACAAGTGATCTACATGGACATTTTGGGCCCGTCGATTACCGCACGGGGGAGAAACGACCAGCAGGCTTAGCAACAATTGCTACCCTCATTAAACAAGAAAGATCCCATACTCCTGAGCTGATCCTTATAGATAACGGCGATCTTATTCAAGGCACACCGTTAACTTATTATGCAGCTACACATTATAGTAATGAGCTGAATCCGGGCATAGCTGCACTAAATGAATTGAAATATGACGCTGCAATTATTGGCAACCATGAATTCAATTTTGGCAAAACTCTGCTGAATAAAGCCGTTCAGGATTCCCGCTTTCCTTGGTTATCAGCTGGAATTATAGATAACACGACAAATCAACCCGCCTTTGGTAAACCCTATATCATCAAATGGGTAGATAAAATCAAAGTAGCCGTTCTAGGGGTTACGACGCATTACATCCCCCACTGGGAGAACCCTAGCCATATTGAAGGGCTTCAATTTGAGGATTCGCTAGAGACTGTAAAGCATTGGTGTGCCATTATACGGGCAGAAGAGCAGCCTGATCTGCTCGTTGTAGCTTACCACGGCGGATTCGAACGCGATCTAAGCAGTGGAGAACCTGTAGAGAGACTAACGGGGGAGAATCAAGCCTACGCCATGTGTACAGAGGTAGAGGGCATAGATGTGTTAATTACCGGACATCAGCACCGCTCCATAGCTGGGGAGTTGAACGGTGTTACAATCATACAACCTGGTTGTAATGGACTTTCCCTCGGTAAAATTTCAGTTATCTTCCAAAAAGAAAATACACACTGGAAGATTCAGCGTAAACATGCCGAGCTCCTTACCGTTAATGAGACAACAGCTGCAGATGAAATAATCCTAGAGCTGAGCAGTACTCTTGAATCAGAAACACAAACCTGGCTGGATGAGAGAATAGGAACGGTTATCGGGGACCTGTCTATTTCCAGTGCTGATGAATGCCGCTTGGCTGACCATCCTTTTATAGAATTTATGAATAAGGTACAAATGGAGGCTGCTGGCGTAGACATTTCTACAGCAGCCTTACTCAGTAACGATTGCAAGGGTTTCAGCGAAACCATCACACGCAGAGACATTTTATCGAACTTCATTTATCCCAACACCTTAACCGTCCTAAGACTGACAGGACAAGATATTAGAGAGGCCTTAGAACAAACCTCTAACTATTTCCAACAAGACGAGAACGGAATAATAGCCGTTAACCCCGCCTACATCGAGCCTAAACCGCAGCATTAC
This sequence comes from Paenibacillus sp. FSL R5-0636, assembly GCF_037974255.1. NCBI lineage: Bacteria > Bacillati > Bacillota > Bacilli > Caryophanales > Paenibacillaceae > Paenibacillus > Paenibacillus sp. FSL R5-0636. The sequence continues at coordinate 1,193,274 of NZ_CP150232.1, read as the reverse complement.
AATTATGATATGTGGGAAGGAATACAATACGAGCTTGATACCGCTAGACCTGCAGGCGAAAGAGTCCTCCATCTGCTGTACCGAGGACAGCCTATAGAGGACTCTAAGGAATATGAGGTTGTTATGAACAATTATAGGGCTAGCGGTGGCGGAGATTATGAGATGTATAAGGGTAAGCCGATTGTTCAAGAAATTATGATCGACATATCTGAAATTGTCACGGACTACATTGAAAAGCATGGCCAAATTGAAGCTACCTGTGACCATAATTGGAGAGTTGTTTAGGCTTTAGCGATGAACACCCCAATGTCGCTCTCTATTAGCTTCAATGCACTTCTCCAGAAGTCGACGGAGTGAACATCTATATCCATTGTTTGTGCTACATCAACAATATTATGTTTGCTGGTATCCCTAAGGAACTGGCGATACTTAGGGGCGAACTCTTCGCCCCTCTTTAAATATTCCGCGTACAGCCCTTTAGAGAATAACAAACCAAAGGAATACGGGAAATTCAAAAATTCATTACTAGCCATAAAATATCCAGCTTTGTTCATCCACATGTACGGATGGATTGTACCCGGGTCAATGCCCTCACCATAGGCTTCCACCATACAGGCAATCATCAATTCATTTAGCGCTTGAACAGACAGCGGGCCTAATGCTCTTCTCTCATATAATTTGATCTCAAATAAATAACGGGCATAAAAGTCTACAAGATAATAACCGGCATCAGAAATACTTCTCTCCAGAATAAGCAGAGCTTCCTTCTCCGTTGAATTTGTAATTATGGCATGGTTCACTATCGTCTCACAAAAAATCGAAGCCGTTTCAGCAATCGGAATCGGGTAATCCGTATTCAGCATCGTTTCATTAGCCAGACAGGAGCTATGATAGGCATGGCCGAGCTCATGGGCAAGGATACTAATATCTATGGCATTTCCGGTGAACTGGGTCATAATTCTGCTCTCGCCAATCGGGAAAATATCGATGCAAAGTCCATAACCCCCTTTGCCTGATCTAGGTTCTGCATCAATCCATTGCTGATCAAAAGCCTTCTGAGCAAAACAAGCCAGTTCCTCACTAAAGGTTGCGAAGCTCGAGATGATTGTATCTTTGGCGTTAGCGTATGTAATTTTCCCGTTTTCTACACCGACTGGTGCAAAAATATCGTAAAAAGGCAGCTTTGCCGGATGTCCCAGCAGCTCGGCTTTCTTTTGATAATAGGTATGAAAGGCTGGCAGGCTCTCCCGAAGAGCAGTGAGCATAGCGGCTAAAGTCTCACTGTCCATTCTCGAAGCGATTAACACTTTTTCCAGCGAAGATTGATAACCCCGCATGCCATAAATCGTCAGCGCCTCACCACTAATGCCATTTAAGCTGGCTGCGCAGACCTCAGCAATAAGACTACAGGCTTCTGCCTCTGCTTCATAAGCAGCTTTTCTTAAGCTGGCATTATTCTCATAAGCCATACTTCTTAGCTCCGCAAGCGTCACTTGTCTAGTTTCCCCATCCACCGCTAAATCTGCAAGTGTACTTGAAGTCCTCTCCATATACAGTCTGCTCCATGCTTTGGATCCTGTACTCTGCATTTTGGCTATAGCCATTTCAAGTTCTTCGCTTAACTCATAGCGGGATTGTAACAGGAGTTCTCGCAAATAAAATTGATGCTCCATTAGATAAGGGGAGCTAACGATAAGCTCATCCATATGATCACAAGTGCTAAACCAGCGCTTAAAAGCCACAACTACCCCAATGATTTCTGAATTGGCCTCCTCAATATCATCAGCAAGATTCATGGCTTCCTCGCAGCCACGATCTGCGCTGAGTGTTAACTCTGCATAAGCTAACAAGCATACATATATGCTTTTATAATCATTATAAATTCTTAAAAAGCCCTCCACAGGCATGGCTGTAACGTCTTTTACATTCAAATGGTGCTTAGCCCACCGCTTTAAATCTTGTACATGCTGGCCCAGTAGCTTGCGATCCCTTTTTAACTGCTCCGATTCAAAGGAAGGATATAAACTATCTAAGTTCCATGTCATATTCATCCGCAAATCTCTCCCCCTTCGATTCCTATTCTTTTAAGCATAATCCATCCTGCCAGAAAAGTGCATCGACATAATGTACTTCTTCTCTTCATACACAAAAAAAGGACCCTGCCAACGTCTGGCAGGGTCAAAGTCTATATTATAAGGGGGTTATGTGATTACTATAACCCTCTTAGCTTAAAATAATATGAATAGTAGATAAAGATTGGCTTAATCTCCGAACCCTATTGACTTAAGGTTGAAGGATTCACTCTAGCCTTGTTAATCTGAATTCCCACATACACGATAAGGAACAACACCATAAACCCAGCCGAATAACGATACATTATCCCATAATCGGTTGCTGCCGAGATTGCCCCCAGAATAATGGCTCCGCTGGCTACACCCAAATCCGTTGAGTTATAAAACATACTGTTGGCCATACCATATTGTGCTGGAGTTGAGGTGCGAAGCATCCAAGCCTGGATCGTTGGCTGAATAGCGCCGAAGCCAAGTCCATATAGCAGTGCAGAAACGATGAGCATTGGCATAGAGGTCGTATAAGAAAGCACAGTTAAGCTTGCAACGACGCAAACCGCCGCCGGAATTAGGACAGAAGCTGGTCCTCTTTTATCAAATAATCTGCCGGAGATAGGTCTTATAATGATGATCGTAACCGCATTAAATAAAAAGAACAAACCCACTTGCTCCAGATGAACCGATTCGCCGAATAAAGCGATAAAGCTTAGCAATCCCCCGTAGGTAATGGCCAACATGACATTTAGAATGGCAGGCAATACTAACTTTGTATTAAACGGAACCTTGAGAGGTTTGGTGGATTCGCTTTGAGTTGGGGTAGGCTGTTTTTTCGGTTGCGCAGGAAGTGAACGAGAAAATAAAAGTACTGGAAAAGCAAGAAGTAAAGTTACCATACCGATCATAGCCAGTGTTCCAAAACCCGATTGTTTCATCACATTCAAGCCAATCATTGGACCAATCGACATCGCCAGACTGGTAGATAAACCGAAATAACCTATCCCTTCACCCATTCTTTTGCTCGGAATAATCTGCGAAACAATCGTTGGGATAATCGTGCTGGCAATCCCGAATCCAATCCCATAGCCCACACGCATCAGCAGCAGCGAGCCAATGGAATCTGCTACAACATAAAGGCCGGTTATAGCGGCGGCAATTGCTAAGCCAATATATAATAATACATTGCGGCTAACCTTCCGCATCAGAAAAGCGGTCATAAAACGTGAAGCGATCGCAGTTAATGCAAAGACGCTGGTAACGAGGCTGACCATAATATCTCCGGCCTGAAATTCGCTTTTTACGTAAGACGGAAATGAAGATAACAACATCTGTAAATTCATAAATAAAAATAAAGCACTAATCGTTAAAGCAATAAAAGATTTGGTCCATAATTTCGTACGTAGTTCTTGTTGTTCTAACATAACTTGCCTTCCTACTCTCCATCTGTTATTTGATCTACATGATTGTTTATTCTTAGCAGCAATTCCATGAGCAACTCATATTCCTTACTAGAAATACAGTTCATAATCTCTTCTGTCACCTTATCTTCAATAGGAACGGTTTCCTTCACCAGAGACCTTCCTTTTTCTGTGATATAGACTTTAAAAGAACGCCGATCGTTTTCACCGGTTCTTTTGTAGATCAGTCCCTTTCCTTCCAAATGATCCAGAATTCGCGTTGTAGTTGGCTTATCCTTACCAGAGCGCTTAGCGATGTCCTTCTGAATCAGACCTTCCGTTCTGTCAATATGAAAAAGGACTGACCATTGCTCCGGTGTTATATCATGTTCTTTCAGCCCACTTTGAAATAACATGCTTAATTTACGATAAGTCGTGCCCATCATAAATCCTAACGTAAGCTCGGATTGGTTATGCTTTGTCGTCATGATCGTATCCCTTCTCAATTAATACTATTTTAATAGTTGCTTAAACAATTATATTCCTAACAACTAATTTTGTAAAGGTGAAGCAAAGCTATAAACTAACTATTATAAAGTTGCTTGACAAAGCACACTATGTGCGGTATTATTATCTCATCTTAAAGATACTTAACTTAAAGACAACCAGAGTTTACTACTCTTGAGATAATAATTTTAAAAGGTTGTGTACTTCATGGGATTCCTAGACAAACTATTTGGTAGAACAAAAAATGAGGAGGAACAAACAATGTCAAAATTAAACATCGGTATTATTCTCGGAAGTACTCGTCAAGGTCGTTTAAGCCCGCAAGTAGGAGAATGGGTTAAAAAGATTGCGGATGCACGCGGGGATGCTAATTATGAGATCATAGATATTGCAGACTTCAAGCTTCCACTATTGGGTGAGGCTGATGCAACTGAACAAGCAACAGCTTGGAACACTAAACTTGCTACACTAGACGGTTTCGTATTTATCGTACAAGAATATAACCACAGTATTTCTGCATCACTGAAAAATGCGCTCGATTATGCCCGTGAAGCTTGGAATAATAAAGCAGCAGGTATCGTAAGTTATGGTTCCGTAGGGGGCGCTCGTGCAGCTGAACATCTACGCGGAATCTTGGGAGAACTATCGGTAGCAGACGTTCGTGTACACCCTGCGTTGTCACTGTTCACTGATTTCGAGAACGGAACTGTGTTCAAACCAGCGGATCTTCATCTTACCAATCTTAATGGGATGCTGGATCAAGTCTTGGCTTGGAGTGGCGCATTGAAAACTCTACGTTAAGATAGAACGCCTTCCCCCTCTGTTATGTTATGAAGTACACCCTTTAGAATAGACTTTCGATAAACCTATGGTTTGTCCGGTCGCTTCTAGAGGGTGTATTTTTTATGTGTGACGAAATGAGCACCCTGTGTAGAATCTAATCTGGTATAATCGGCGGGGATTTTAAATTACATCAAGGAGCAATGATCATGTGGTTTATGTTTGCATTATTAACGGCCTTCGCTTGGGGAGGGGCTGACTTATTTTATAAAAAGGGGACCGATAGTCAGGATCGGTATAGCCATATTAAGATTGTCATTATCGTGGGGATAGTCATGGGTATTCACTCAACAGCTTATATGCTCATTCAAGGATTAACCTTTGATCCTATAGACTTAATCCGATATTTCCCTGTGTCTGCACTCTATATCCTGTCGATGGCAGTTGGTTATATTGGACTTAGATATATTGAGTTATCCATTGCCTCCCCCGTACAAAATTCATCAGGCGCTGTAACGACGATATTATTATTTATCTTTTTCACCCATGAGCTAGGGGCGCTTGAAATCGTTGGTGTTGCCGTTATCACCTTAGGCATTATCGGGATCGCCATCTTGGAAAAGAGAGCAGAACACCAAGTGCTTCAAAACAGCACCACACAGATTGATAAAAAATATCAGATTGGCGTGATCGCCATCATTTTTCCAATCCTATACTGCCTAATCGATGGACTTGGCACCTTTGCCGATGCTATTTATTTGGATGAACTCAGCCTGATTAGCGAAAAAGCAGCTCTGCTCGCGTATGAATACACCTTCTTTATATGTGCCATCTTGTCTTTTACATACCTGAAATTTTTTAAAAAGGTAAAGTTCAACCTATTTAAAGAACGGGATAAGGGCTTCGCAGCCATTCTGGAAACGACCGGACAATTCTTCTACGTATTTGCTATGTCCAGCAACGCGATTATCGCGGCACCACTTATTGCTTCATACAGCATTTTTTCCGTAATATTATCGCGCATCTTCCTCAAAGAAAAACTAAGCAAGGCACAATATGCCGTTATTATCGTTGTGATTCTAGGGATTGCTTTGTTGGGGATTGCGGACGAGCTGTAGCTGCGGTACACAAAAAGACCTGCTAAGTAGGCTTCATTGCTTACTAGCAGGTCTATTCTAAAGTTGCCTATTCCGGCCTATCTATGGTAAAAATCTCTCCAAGGGTTGCGTAATTATTTCCCGCCAAGCGGCTCACAGCGTTTAGAACTCTCGGGTCAATGCGCCCCTCCTGATAGATCGATTCATCGATATGGAATTGAACAATTTCGCCAATAAACAAATCACTCCCGGGTTCTTCGCCCCCTAGCGGAATTGCTTGAACAAGCTTGCACTCCATCCGCACCTTCGCTTCCAAAACGCCAGGCACAGCTACACTTGTACTTTCAATCGGTGTAAGATTCGCCAATTCAATTTCACTTTCAGAAGCAGGTAATGTGGCTGCAGTCTGATTGATCTTCGCTACATTCTCCTCATCTACAATATGCACAACAAACTGTTGATTATCGTAAATATTACGGGCCGTATCTTTTAAACGCCCTGCTGGTCTTTGAATAGCCAATGAAACCATCGGAGGATTAGACGAAACGATATTAAAATAGCTAAACGGTGCACCATTTAAGAGACCCTCTTCTGATTGTGTTGTGACAAAGGCTATAGGTCTAGGAATAATAGTGCCAATCAATAATTTATAATTTTCCCGCTCACTGTTGTGCTTTGGATCAATTGAAATCAATCTCCTCAGCCCCTTCTTCACTCTTTCACGAAGTCGATCGTACTTCTAACGGTATCAATAGGACGGACTAACTTCTCAATTTGCTCACGTTTAGGTTCCAAGAAAGGTGGTAATGAAAGCTTCTCGCCAACGGTTTCATATTCCTCATCTCCCATGAATCCAGGCCCATCAGTCGCAAGCTCAAACAATATTTGTGGTGCAACACGTGTATACAACGACTCGAAGAAATGACGATCCACATATCCTGAAGTTTGGAATCCAAAGCCCTCAAAACGCTCTGTCCACTCGTCCAGCATCGCACGATCCTCTACACGGAAAGCAGCATGGTGAACAGTCCCAAAACCTTGGCGTGAATTCGGTAAGAACTCGTTATGCTCTACAATAATTTGTGCACCGTTTCCGCCTTCGCCAACTTCAAATAAATGATACGTCTCTTCCTGAGCAATTTCTTTAAACAACATCACTTTCTCCAATACTTCTTTGAAGTAGCTGAAGTCAGCAATTCGTACAAAGATCGGTCCCAAGCCAGTTATTGCATACTCCAAAGGGATAGGCCCTTTTTGCCACGGTGTACCTGATACGACACCTTTATTCAATTCATCTGAAATAAGTTGATACTGTTGATCATCGAAATCTACGAAGGATAATGTCTTTTTGCCGAATTGCTCTTTAATGCCGGTATGCTTCACTGCAAGCCGATCAAAACGCTTAACCCAGTAGTCTAATGCAGCATCCGTTGGTACCCGGAAGGATGTCTTCGCAATCTCGTTAGTTCCATGAACCCCTTTAGGGATGTTAGGAAAATCAAAGAAGGTCATGTCTGTTCCGGCGCTGCCCTTATCATCTGCAAAAAACAAATGATACGTCTGAATATCATCTTGATTAACTGTTTTCTTCACTAGACGCATACCTAACACGTAAGTAAAAAACTCGTAATTTTTCTCTGCGCTGCTTGTGATGGCTGTAACGTGGTGAATCCCTTTTAAGTTTCTCATTGTTATACACTCCTAATGTTTAGTTGATTTTGACTCGTAATATAATTCCCAAGAACAAGAAGGTTTAGTTTAATTATCTTAATGTTAAGATATCACTTTAAAAAAAGATCTTTTTCTACTGTACAAGCTCTTTGGTGGATAGTATCGAGATTTTTTATCTTCACTTTAAATATCTTTAACTTAAGATAAGTTTAGCACTGAATCTGTAGGAAGTCAACGCTTTGAAGCTTATCATATAAAAAAAGCTCCACACAAGTTCAATGAACTCGTATGAAGCCGGGATATTTTATATCATCTCATTAGGTTAAGTTATGATGCTGAGTGATGACCGCTACTTGGCTTTGATGATCCATCTTATAACATATCAACGTAATCACACAGGCCAATATCGCCAGGATGGCAGCAGCTACAGGAAGAGAGATTAATCCTCCATGCCCGGCAACCACTCCACCGATCGCGGACCCGCCTGCAATTCCCAGGTTTGAGGCTACTGGATTCAATGAGGCAGCAAGATCCTTCGTTTTTGGTGAGAACTGCTTAGCTAAGTCAATCAAATAGAGCTGTGCAGGGGCGCTCACAATACTCGACATCATGGCTAGAGCCATTAGCACAATCATTCCAAGAATGGAAACAGATGCGGTCATACTAAAGATAACATAGACCACAGCTTGGATAAGGAACACGAATCTCAGCTTACTAACCGCATTCCCGGTCGCAACCTTGCCACCAATCCAGTTGCTGACAATCGTGGCAATTCCGTATACAAACAGCACACCGCTAACCGAGCTTTTAGGAACATTCATGACTTGCTCCAGAATAGGTGTAATGTAAGTGTACATCACAAATACGGCTCCCACTGCTGTAACCGGAATGAGAAATGCAAGAATAATGCGGCCGTTTGTGAGCAATCCAATCTGATCTTTGAGTGAGCTAGGCACAGGTTTCGGTAATTGGCGTGGAATATAAATATAATTTAGAACTATGGCAACTCCAGCTAATATCCCATTCAGAACAAACGCTGCTGGCCAATTAAAAAACTGCCCTACAAAAGTACCGATCGGCACACCAAAAACATTCGCAATAGCAAAACCACTCAAAATTGTAGCAATCGCTTTGCCTCTCTTCTCCTGATCAACCGCTTCATTCGCTACCGTAATGGCTACAGAAAGAACAAAGCCACATAGTATGGCAGTAACTATTCTAGTCACCAGCAGCATACTGTAAGTTCCAGTTACAGCACTCCACAAATTCAGCAGCAGAATCAATACAAGTGATACAAGAATCGTAATCCGTTTCGGAACACGGCTGCACAAGGACATCATAATTGGTGTGCCAATGGCATAAGAAATCGCGAAGCCAGATACCAAGCCCCCGGCTGTCGCAAGCGTAACTCCGAGGCTTGAGGATATTTCAGAGAGTAAACCAACAATAATATACTCCGTCGTACCCAGAATAAAAGCCATAAAAGTAAACGAGAAAATCAATGCGTTCTGACGTGTTGTTTTCATGGTGCTCTCCATCCTGTTTATCTCTATTTTTATATGAACATACCTTACTCATAATAATCATTTAGACTATATTGAGCAATCCTATTTTTCATAAAAAAAGAAGCTTCCCACAAGTTCAAAGAACTCATGAGAAACTTCTAGTTTAAGCCGGTGGCAAAATAATTAAGGTAATGACTTGTTCCTCGGAATAAGATCTGGCTGTTCCAGGTCCATCCGCATCTGCTTTGAACTTAATGAGATAGGTCCCGGGTGCCGGCATCACTTTATTATGAAGTTCAAAAGCGATATCCGAAACACCTATGTTACTTCCTGTGAAAGTTAACGTATGCCCATTATTGCTAATTTGATCACTCGTCGGATGTGTCCATCCACTAATGGTATAATAGTCGTTTGTGGTAAAGATCATGCCTTCCAACGTTACCTGAATTTCAGCATTCGTAAAGCTTTCTCCGGAGAAAAAGTCGAAGCGAATGCGCGATTGTGTAGAACCCGTTATCAGTTGTTTTGTTTTTGAACCGCCGCCTCCGTCAAAACCATATATAGAGCTAGTAACCGTAGGTGTGGTCAGAACACCATTAACAAGCTCAATTGTGACCGCATGCGCAGCGTTCTTCGTTGATTCATTATTGGATGAATCCTTAGCGGTAATCACGAAAGTATACGTTCCTGCGTTCAGATCCCCAATATTGGCTGCACTCACAGATCCATCTGCTGCACTAGTGCCTAATGCGATGGCTGTTCCCAATTCGCCGGCATCTACTTCATTGTTCTCATTCGCATCCGTCCACAGGTAGGCTTGTACTGCTGCTCCTTGCTCGCCAATGGCTCCCGCTAACCCGCGAAGCTGATCTTGTGTCCCGTTGTAGTTGTCGATCGCCTCGAACTTAGTTGCGTCCACTACCGGTGCAGTCGTATCCGGAACATCGTTTTTGCTTAAGGTCACCGTAACCGCATGTGCAGCTTTCTTCGCTGATTCATTATTGGATGAATCCTTAGCGGTAATCACGAAAGTATACGTTCCTGCGTTCAGATCTCCAATATTGGCCGCACTCACAGATCCGTCTGCTTCACTGGTGCCTAAAGCGATGGCTGTTCCTAATTCGTCGGCATCTACTTCACCATTCTCATTCGCATCCGTCCACAGGTAGGCTTGTACCTCTGCTCCTTGCTCCCCGATGGCTCCCGCTAACCCGCGAAGCTGATCTTGTGTCCCGTTGTAGTTGTCGATCGCCTCGAACTTGGCTGCGTCCACTACTGGTGCAGTCGTATCCGGAACTTCGTTTTTGCTTAAGGTCACCGTAACCGCATGTACAGCTTTCGTCGCCGATTCATTATTGGATGAATCCTTAGCGGTAATCACGAAACGATACGTTCCTGCGTTCAGATCACCAATATTGGCCGCACTTACAGATCCGTCTGATGCACTAGTTCCTAATGCGATGGCTGTTCCTAACTCATCGGCATCTACTTCACCATTCTCATTCGCATCCGTCCACAGGTAGGCTTGTACTGCTGCTCCTTGCTCGCCAATAGCTCCCGCTAACCCGCGAAGCTGATCTTGTGTCCCGTTATAGTTGTCGATCGCCTCGAACTTGGCTGCGTCCACTACTGGTGCACTCGTATCCGGAACTTCGTTTTTGCTCAAGGTCACCGTAACCGCATGTGCAGCTTTCTTCGCTGATTCATTATTGGATGAATCCTTAGCGGTAATCACGAAACGATACGTTCCTGCGTTCAGATCACCAATATTAGCCGCACTCACAGATCCGTCTGCTGCACTGGTGCCTAATGTGATGGCTGTTCCTAATTCATCGGCATCTACTTCACCGTTCTCATTCGCATCCGTCCACAGGTAGGCTTGTACCGCTGCTCCTTGCTCCCCGATGGCTCCCGCTAACCCGCGAAGCTGATCTTGTGTCCCGTTGTAGTTGTCGATCGCCTCGAACTTGGTACTTTCAACCACAGGTGCATTTGTATCTGAATTACTGCTATGCTCACTTTGCGAAGACGAAGACCCTCTAACAACAGGAGTAGGCACTGTTACCGGTTCTTTGCTCGGTTGAGCAGTTGGGGTGGAAGCGGGCTGCTCAGTGTTTCCGTTCTCCTTAAACTTCAGAAACTTAGAAGCTACTAGAGCTACGGCCTGACGATCTACTTTGGTATCAGGATTAAAAAAATTATTATATCCTGTAATCAATCCATATTCCACAGCGGCAGCTATAAAATCCTTAGAATAATCAGCAATTTGGCTACTATCAGCAAATTGCAAAGTTCCAGCTTTACCCGTAGGATTGAATCCCAATGCTCTCACGAACATGACGACCATATCCTGACGTGATAAATTTTGCCCCGTACCGAAAAGATTACTGCCTGTACCCTTAATCAATCCGGCTTTGACAGCTGCCTCCACATAGCTGTATGCGTAGTTGCTTGTGGGAACGTCCAGAAAGGTTGGCAGTGCAGGAGGGTTCGAAACATCCAGCTTTAATGTCTTTGCTAAAATAATTGCAAAATCCTGCCTTGTAATATTCGACGTAGGATAGAACTTACTCTCTCCAACACCGGTCACTATCCCCTGATCGAATAGCTCAACAATCGCTTTCTTTGCATATGAGCCATCAATATCAATAAAGGAAGCAGCTGCCGATCCTTTGGTCGGCATAATGATAGGGCTTGATAATACAGCAGCAGCCAATATAGAGCTTATCCATTGCTTTTTGTTCACTTGCTTATCCCCCTGTTCTTTGGATGCGTTATGTCGTTTGTCTATAATCGATTCGTTAACACGATTCGACTTTATATTACAAACTTTTCATCTACAGGATTATAACAAGTATCAATAAACAGATTATAAACAAATAGCCATGGACGAACATTCACACATCATGGATTCTGTGCATCAAACGAAAAAAAATGATACTATGTATGATGGGTATAGGACTTTGCTATCCTTATATCGTTTTTATATATTACAACAAGAGGAGATAATATGAGTAACGAACAAAACTTTTGGCTTGATTTACCGAAGCCGTTTTTTATATTAGCACCCATGGAAGATGTCACAGATGTTGTATTTCGTCACGTCGTTAGTGAAGCTGCAAAACCCGACGTATTTTTCACAGAATTCACAAATACAGAAAGCTATTGTCACCCTGTAGGAAAAGACAGTGTACGTGGTCGATTAACATTCACAGAAGATGAGCAACCGATTGTCGCTCATATTTGGGGTGATAAACCCGTATTTTTTGAACAGATGAGCATTGATATGAAAAAACTTGGTTTTCGTGGTATCGATTTAAACATGGGATGCCCGGCACAAAACGTCGCTTCGAATGGAAAAGGTGCTGGATTAATAAAACATCCTGAAGTAGCAGCAGAAATTATTCAAGCAGCAAAAGCAGGTGGATTGCCGGTTAGTGTTAAAACAAGATTGGGTTACTCTGATGTTGACGAGTGGCGCGATTGGCTAGGACATATATTGAAACAAGATATTGCGAACCTTTCCATTCACCTTCGTACAAAAAAAGAGATGAGTAAAGTAGAGGCACACTGGGAACTAATCCCTGAAATAAAAAAATTGCGCGATGAAATTGCTCCAAATACGTTGTTAACTATTAATGGAGATATTCCTGACCGCGCAACAGGATTAAAATTAGTAGAACAATACGGCGTTGATGGAGTCATGATTGGCCGCGGTATTTTCACCAATCCATTTGCCTTTGAAAAAGAACCTAAAGAACACAGCGCGAAGGATTTTCTCAATTTACTTCTTTTACAGTTGGATCTTCACGATAAATATTCAAATGAACTTGAGCCACGTTTATTTAAACCACTTCTTCGCTTTTTCAAAATCTATGTTCGTGGATTTAGAGGCGCAGGTGAACTAAGAAACCAATTAATGGATACAAGATCAACTGATGAAGTACGTCGGTTAGTAAAAACTGTTTTAGAGCAAGAATTAGATTAAATTATACCCACAAAAAAATGAGAGACCTCTCAAAAGTTCAATGAACTTATGAAAGGTCTCTCATTTTTGTACTATGTGGTCAAATGGTGTTTCCTCTCAAGGAAACTCATCATCGAATTGCTTCGATAATGATTTCCTTACATCATGCCACCCATTCCACCCATGCCGCCCATATCTGGCATGCCGCCGCCTTTTTCAGGCTCAGGCTTGTCAGCGATAACAGCTTCAGTAGTCAAGAACATAGCAGCTACGGATGCAGCATTTTGCAGCGCGGAACGAGTTACTTTAGCAGGGTCAACGATACCCGCTTCGAACATGTTCACCCATTCACCAGTAGCAGCGTTGTAGCCGATACCTACTGCTTCTTTTTTCAAGCGGTCCACGATTACGGAACCTTCTTGACCAGCGTTAGCTGCGATGGTGCGAATTGGCTCTTCCAACGCGCGAAGCACGATGTTAACGCCAGTTTTCTCGTCGCCAGTTACGTCTACAGCAGCAACAGCGTTATATACGTTCACAAGAGCTGTACCCCCACCGGATACGATACCTTCTTCAACCGCTGCGCGAGTTGCGTTCAGGGCATCTTCGATGCGAAGTTTGCGCTCTTTAAGTTCAGTTTCAGTTGCAGCGCCCACTTTGACAACGGCTACGCCGCCAGCCAATTTAGCCAGACGCTCTTGCAATTTCTCTTTGTCGAACTCGGAAGTTGTTTCTTCGAGTTGAGCACGGATTTGGCTTACGCGTGCATTGATGTCCGCTTTGTCGCCGCTTCCGTCTACGATTGTTGTGTTTTCTTTAGTTACGCGTACTTGACGTGCGTTACCCAGTTGTTCAATGGAAGTGCTCTTCAGATCAAGACCGAGCTTCTCAGTGATCACTTGGCCGCCAGTCAGGGCAGCGATATCTTGCAGCATAGCTTCGCGGCGGTCGCCAAAGCCAGGAGCTTTAACAGCAACAGCGTTGAATGTTCCACGCAGTTTGTTCACGATCAGCATAGCTTGTGCTTCGCCTTCGATATCTTCAGCGATAATAACAAGCGGTCTAGCTTGTTGAACGATTTTTTCAAGCAATGGAAGAATTTCTTGAGTGCTGCTGATTTTTTTATCAGTGATCAAGATGTATGGATTCTCCAAAACAGCTTCCATTTTGTCTGTATCAGTAATCATGTACGGGGAAATGTAACCACGGTCGAATTGCATACCTTCTACTACTTCAAGCTCAGTAGCGAATCCACGGGATTCTTCAACAGTGATAACACCGTCTTTACCTACTTTTCCCATAGCTTCAGCGATCAATTGACCTACTTCATCGTCAGCAGCAGAGATAGCAGCTACTTGAGCGATAGCTTGGGAATCTTCGATAGGCTTAGCGATTTTTTGCAATTCTTCAACAGCTGCACGAACCGCTTTGTCGATACCTTTACGGATAACCATTGGGTTAGCACCAGCAGTTACGTTCTTCAGACCTTCGCGGATCATAGCTTGAGCCAGAACCGTTGCAGTTGTAGTACCGTCACCGGCTACATCATTAGTCTTAGTAGCAACTTCTTTAACCAATTGAGCACCCATGTTCTCGAATGCATCTTCAAGTTCGATTTCTTTAGCGATCGTTACACCATCGTTAGTGATGAGTGGGCTACCAAATTTCTTCTCAAGCACCACGTTGCGGCCTTTTGGTCCAAGTGTAACTTTTACCGCGTTTGCCAGAGCATCTACACCACGAAGCATAGAGCGGCGAGCTTCTTCACTGAATTTAATTTCTTTAGCCATTGTGTAATTACCTCCTAGAATTTTTTGTATATCCTATTACTTTAAGTAGTTTAGATTTAGCTTATGATCGACTCCTGCTTAGTCAAGAATCGCGTGAATGTCGCTTTCTTTCATAATCAAATATTCTTTACCTTCATATTTGATTTCTGTTCCTGCATATTTAGAGAAAAGAACACGGTCGCCTTCTTTAACTTCAAGCGCTACACGTACTCCATCTTTCAAAGCTCCGCTACCTACTGCGATAATCGTTCCTTCTTGTGGCTTTTCTTTCGAGGAGTCCGGAAGCACAATCCCGAATGAAGTTGTTTCCTCCTGCTCGCTCGGTAGCACCAATACGCGTTCACCTAATGGTTTGATCATGAAAAAATAGCCTCCTTTAAAATTATGTTATTTTGCTTCAAAACATAGTTTAGAACTTACGGGCCAAACTTAGAATTCTGTGATGTTCTTGAAAAATATCAATGGAAGCCTGCTAATCTCCAGCCCATCTCCTATTTTTCAAGAGCGTTAGCACTCAACAGCGTGCAGTGCTAACAACAATTTTTATGATACTCAACTTGAGCCCGGATTTCAAGTCTTTTTACACAAATTCGTATTAGTTTTCGCAAAAAATACGTTTCAATGCTTGTCCAAGCACACACTCTATTACATTGTATCCACGGGTTTTGAAAATATGCGTAGGATTCCAGCGCTTTCCTCTCACCCCTTATCGATATGAACGTTGCTAGAATGGTTAGACCTTTGCATCTAATGATCCTGATCGGCCGATAACAATTACTTATTAAGTGTATTCAATCCAACTAATGAAATCAACTTATAGCAAAAAAGCTGCCACATTCGTAGAAAATCTACTTAGCGGCAGCCTTTTTTCCTCACTCCTTCTTCTGAACATACCGTTCATCCCGTGCCGCGTCCGCAGCAAGTTGCTTGCGATAGACAAATGCAGATAAAAATACACTGAACTCATACAGGATGAGCAGTGGAATCGTCACCAGAAAGTCTGAGATAAAATCCGGGGGTGTGATAACCACGGCGATAAATACAAGCGTGAAATAGGCATACCGACGCATTTTACGCAAGCGTAGCGGGTTGAGAACTCTTAGTTTGGTCAGAAACATCACCAGCAATGGAAGTTCAAACAGCAATGCCAGCGGCAATACTAGGCTGAACATGAAGTTAAAATACTGTGCAATCCCGTAGGTCTCTTCCAGTCCCATACTCCGGGTAATTGAGATTGTGAACGAAAGTGCCATTGGAAAAACAATATAATAAGCAAAAGAAAGACCGATAAGGAAAAGAACAAACACATAAGGAACATAACGCAGTGTCGCACTTCGCTCCTCCGGCCGCAGGCCTGGACTGATAAATGCCCACAATTGGTAGGCAATAAACGGGACAGAAATCACTAGCGAAACGGCCATCGCGATCTTCATGTACATCCCAATGCCATCCCAGAATGAGAATGCATGCAGAACAAAACCTTGCGCCAAGTCCGTGCTAATCAAATAATCGTAAATGGGCTTTGCACAAAATAAACCGCCTATTAATCCAAGGACAAATACGATTAACACATAAATAATCCGTTTGCGCAGCTCGGTGAGATGATCTACCACCGACATTTCTTCCGATTTCAGAGACATCCAGACACCATCCCATGACAAGAGTAAAAAAGATAACACTAACTTTCTTCAAAGCAGTGTCCTTTGCTGCGGAAAGCAAAGAAAAAGGGGCGTCTCCTCAAGTCTAGTAGACTCCTGAGATTGCCCCATTGAAAGATCTTCTATTATTCCGGCAGGCGTTTGTCCTGAGGAATATCTGCAGCGACCGTTTGCGGGGCCGTCGGCACAGGAGCTTCGCTCTTCTTCACCGGTTCATTATCCCCGATGATTTCACGCGCGCCTTCCTTAAATTCACGGAAGGTTCGTCCAACTGCACGGCCTAGCTCTGGCAGTTTATTTGGGCCAAAGAGCAGAAGTGCCAGTATGACCAACAAAATAATACCAGGAGTTCCAATTCCACTAAACATTATTATTCCTCCTTGTCCACCTGTCCGTTCATGGTATCGTTTACTTTAATTTAATAATACCATAACTTATGTCACAGTTACATCCACTTTCTTCTATAAATAGATTATCGTTGTGACGTGACAAGAAGATGACAAAGGGTTATTGGCGGTATTGGCCAGTTACCATGAGCAGCGCTTCCGGCAATTGATCCATAATAGCTGCCAAATTCTCATGAACACCCTTCGGCGTTCCAGGTAAATTGACAATCAACGTGCGTCCACGAATGCCGCATATCCCACGGAAAAGCATAGCTGCACGGTTTTTTTGCATCACTGTGCTGCGCATAGCTTCTGAGAGCCCAGGCACTTCCCGTTCTACCACTCGCCGAGTAGCGTCCGGGGTCACATCACGAATTGCCAGATCTGTGCCTCCGGTGGTCAGTACCAAATCTGCCTGAAAATAGTCCGTCAGTTCAATCAATGCTGCGATAATCTCATCTTGTTCATCGGGAACGATTCGATATTCAATGATCTCGCCACCTAGTTCCTCTTCCACCAGCTCCCGAATAACCTGGGCGCTCGTGTCTTCCCGTTCGCCCCTGGCCCCTTTATCACTGGCCGTTAGGATTGCTGTCTTCCACGCCATAGGTTTGTCCTTCCTCTCTATATGTATAGTTGGCTGTACAGTTCAGCCTGCTCGCATCAGCGCTTCGAACATAAGCAACTGATACTTATTCGAGCGTATAATCTCCGTTCTTGCCCCCGCTCTTAGATACCAGTAGCGTCGGTCCGATAATCATATCCTTCTGAATAGCCTTACACATGTCGTACACCGTTAGTGCTGAGGCAGAAACAGCGGTTAAAGCCTCCATCTCTACTCCGGTTTTTCCTGTAGTATGGACTGTTGCTTCTATATAAAGTTCATCTTCGCTGTTATCGGAGAAGCTGATATCAATACCGGTAAGTGGCAGCGGATGGCACATCGGAATCCAGTCTGACGTCTTCTTAGCCGCCATAATTCCGGCAATCTGTGCAACAGCAAGGACATCACCTTTGCTGATCTTGCCACTCTTAATGGCGCTCAGCGTTCCAGCGGCCATCTTGATCATACTCCGCGCGACAGCTGTCCGCTTCGTGATCTCCTTCTCACTCACATCCACCATACGAGCTCTTCCCTGCTCGTTGAAATGGGTCAATTCCATGGCTCACTCTCCTTTTCGGCAGTGCACTATACCATTTTCAGTAATCAGCATGTCCATTAAAGCGTCATGCTCATCCATCGGCACTCTTGGAACCAACTGCATGCTGTAAGCTAACCCGATCCATATCGGAGGCTGTGCGCTAACGTACCCGGCGTTCTCCCAAGACGCACGTAGCCGGTCATAGTATCCTCGACCGTAGCCAAGCCTGCCGCCTTGAAGATCAAATGCTAGCCCTGGTACGAAAACAACAGCAGGTAGCTTAATCTCTTCAACCTCTAATAAATCTCTGCTGGAGACGATAGGTTCATGGATACCATAATTTCCCGGCTCTAAATCGCTCCATGCATTCACCACGTGGACACTCATTTCACCGCTTGCTGGAATTACACGCGGCAACAGCACCTTACGCTGATCCTTCCACGCCTGTGTGATAAGTGGGCGGGTTTCAAGCTCTGAACGAAAAGACACATAGGCCATTAGTGAAGTTATATCCTTCGTGTCCAGCCACTCCAATGCATAGTGGCAGACTTGAAATGATAGTTTACTTCTCTGGTCCGAAGACAGCTCGTTTCGGGCGATGGTCTTCTCCGCTCGTAGTTGTTGCTTTACTCTGGAGATCTCCGACTCCTTGCTGGACATTGTCGGCTTCCCCCTCTTATTCATCCCTAGCTTATCCTTGTTTGTAAATCCAGTTTACCACTCTTCTCCCCGGTTCGCCAAGGTGGATAGAACTGTGTTATCGGACTAGGTCGTTATTCCCTCCTTACATTAGATCGAACCCTCGCTTGGGAAACGCTTTTCATGTAAACTATAGAATAAGTTGTTCATACGGCTGAGGGATAAATACCAAGGCGAAATATGCAAGGGTGGAGGTTTCATCGTTATGCTTCTTCAAGCGACAGGAATTACTAAATCATATGGTATACAGAACGTACTGGATGGCATAAGCCTACAGGTAAATGAAAAGGAACGTGTCGGGCTAGTGGGTGTGAATGGTGCCGGCAAATCAACTTTTCTACAAATTCTGGCCGGTGAGATGTCTTATGACAGCGGTCAAATTCATAAATCAAAAGAAACAACAATCGGATATTTAGCTCAGAATAGCGGACTGCAATCTGACAAAACCATTCATGAAGAAATGATGGCGGTCTTCGCTCCGCTGATCGAAGCCGAAACTGAGCTGAGAGAGTTAGAAGTAAGTATTGCTGATCCTAAGCTCGCGGAAGATCCCAAGCGGTACGAAGAACTGCTTGAACGATATGCGCGGCGTTCGGATTGGTTCAAGGACCACGGCGGCTATGAAATGAATACACGGATTCGCAGTGTCCTACACGGCATGGGCTTCAGTGATTTTCCACCGGATACACCCATTTCTACCCTTAGTGGAGGCCAAAAGACCCGGCTCGCGCTGGCCCGTATTTTGCTTCAGGCTCCGGATCTTCTGATGCTGGATGAGCCTACTAACCATCTGGATATCGAAACGTTAACGTGGCTGGAGGATTACCTCCGCAGCTATGCTGGCGGGATTCTGGTTGTATCCCATGACCGTTATTTCCTAGACCGGCTCGTGACTACTATTGTAGAGATCGAGCGGCACCAGTCCCGGCGTTATACAGGTAACTACAGTCGGTATGTAGATTTGAAGGCTGCCGAATATGAAGCACGGATGAAGCAATATGAGAAGCAACAGGATGAAATTTCGCGGATGGAGGATTTCGTTCAGAAAAATATTGTCCGGGCATCCACCACAAAACGTGCACAGAGCAGACGCAAAGCGCTTGAAAAGATGGATCGTCTAGATCGCCCAATGGGCGATCTGAAGAAAGCTAGCTTCTCCTTTGAGCCAGACTTCATGTCTGGAAAAGAGGTGCTTCAAGTGCGCAATGTTGCGGTTGCCTTTAATGAAGGTTCACCTTTATTCAAGGACGCCTCTTTTGAGCTTCGTCGCGGGGAGACTGCTGCCCTGATTGGTCCCAATGGTATCGGTAAATCCACGCTGCTGCAGTGTATGACCGGAACCCGTGAGCCTTCTGCCGGAACGGTGAATTGGGGCACTAAAGTAAAAATTGCTTATTATGATCAGGAACAAACCCGACTTAATCCACAAAATACGGTTATGGAAGAACTGTGGAGTGAATATCCAATGATCGAGGAAGCCAGAATTCGTACGATCCTTGGCAATTTTCTTTTTAGCGGAGAGGATGTTCTTAAGAAAATTTCCGCACTCAGCGGCGGCGAAAAAGCTCGGGTTTCGTTATCTAAACTAATGCTCCGCGGTGCAAATATGCTAATTCTCGATGAACCTACCAACCATTTGGATCTGGTCAGCCGTGAGGTTCTGGAATCTGCTTTAATTGATTTCGAAGGCACCCTGCTGTTCATCTCCCATGACCGTTATTTTTTGAACAAAATGGCTGAACGCGTACTGGAGCTGCATCCCGAAGGGATCGACCAATACCTCGGCAACTACGATGACTATGTCGAGAAGAAACGAGAATTAGAAGAGATTGCAAAAGATGCCGCTGAACTAGCTACTAAAAACGTCAATAAGGACACTGCTGTACCTGAAAAAAGCGCTGTAACCTCTTTTGAAGCAGACAAGCAGGCTAAGCGTGAAGAGCGTAACCGCAAACGGCGTATCGCAGAGCTTGAGGAGAACATCGCCACACTCGAAGAATCGATCGTATTTATAGAGCATGAAATGACTAAACCTGAAGTTTATCAGGATTATTTAGCACTTCAAGGTTATGAAGAGGACCTAAAGAACAAAAAATCTCAGCTGGCAGATTTCTTTAGCGAATGGGAAATCCTTGCTGACGAATAATGTAAATCCTCCTTATAAATATTTTTTCATCGTTCTAGATTTGTTCATAAATAGTTATCCACAGCTCTATACACAGGTTTCGTGTATAACTCCCTACTTCAAAAGACCCTTCGGGGTCTTTTTTATGCGTTAAATCGGTGTTTTCAAAGAAAAGGAATTATTATCCACGGATTTATCCACATTATCCACAATTCTCACAGTGTTTCATTGCCAACAAAATTGTTTATTAGAGCATTTTGAAAAAAGCCGTTATTGCTGATTTTACGCACTTTTTACACAACTCAGGCAGAATATGTGGATAACGTTGTCCACAACTTGACAAAAGACGTAACCCCATTTTACAAGACTGATTTTCTGCTAAAAAAGAACCCGCTATCTCCTAAACTGACAGCGGGCACGTCGTATTTTAGACAATCTGTGTAGAGAGCAGGGCAGCATTACAGGCTGCGATATAAGCGATGCCTGCCGCCATAATTATATCTTGGTGAGTGGCCGTGCCTCTGAATTTTAGGCCCTCCCACTCCACCATCACCGCTGCTTCTGCTTGCGCATTCTCTCCGCTTCCAAGCGAATGAAGCTCGAGTCCTGCAAAGTCTATCTCCTCAGCAATCCCTTGCCCAATAGCGGCGATAATCGCTTCAAGCGGGCCTTCGCCAGTGCTGGTATGTGACGTTTCCCGGCCAGTCTGCAGATGGCGTACCGTAACTGCGGCTACACGGCGCTGGGCACTGCCCGCCAATACCTGAACCTCACCCAGCTCATAGACCTGAGCTTGTTGTCCAGTTGTACTGCTTACCATTTGCAGCAGTTGGTCATCACTGACCACCTTTTGACGGTCAGCGGTCTCTTTAAAGGACTCATAAAGTGCATCCAGCTCCGCAGGCTCCAGCGTTATTCCATACTTCGCAGCCCGATCCTTCAGCGCATGTCTGCCAGAATGTTTGCCCAGAATGATCATGCTGCGGGGGATGCCCAGCCGTTCGGGATCCATAATCTCATAGGTACTACGATCCTTGAGCAGGCCATCCTGATGAATCCCGGATTCATGCTGGAAGGCATTTCTTCCGACGACCGGCTTGTTATAGGCGATTGGGAAATGCATCGCTCCACTAATCAGCCGTGAAGTATCATACAGTTTATCGAGCACGATGCCTGTTTCTGCACCAATTGCATCGCCGCGGGTTTCGAGCGCCATAACAAGCTCTTCCAGCGCGCAGTTCCCTGTGCGCTCGCCTACACCATTCACGGTGACTTCTATCTGAGTCGCCCCTCCATCAATCGCTGCCAGACTGTTAGCTACAGCCAGCCCCAAGTCATTATGACAGTGGGCACTATAGCTGACCTTGCCGCCACCTCTTGCTCCCTGCCGCACTCTCCGGAACATCTCGCCATATTCATGTGGCAATGCGTATCCTACTGTATCCGGCAGGTTAATAATGGAGGCCCCTTCCTCTATAACTGCCTCAACCATTTCAATCAGATCATCAATCCCTGTCCGTGCAGCGTCCATGGCCGTGAATTCAACTACATCACAGAATTGTCGCGCATAAGCCGTCATCTCGCGCGCTTTAGCTACGACTTCAGCTCTGCTCATACGCAGTTGATGCTGCAAATGAATATCAGAAGAAGAAATAAACAAGTGAATCCGCCGACGTTCAGCGTCTTGAGTGGCCCGGACTGCAGCATCGATGTCTCCTTTTACGGCCCGCGCGAAACCACAAATCTCCACGTTGCGCACCTTGCGCGAAATCGTCTGCACCGCTGCAAAATCTCCAGGACTCGATACCGGGAACCCCGGCTCCATTACATCAACACCCAGATCAGCAAGCTTATAGGCCAGCAATATTTTTTGCTCAGGAGTCAGACTCGCCCCAGGGGCTTGCTCACCATCGCGCAGAGTCGTATCGAAAATTTGTATACGTTTCTTAACTGGAATAATCATCTGAATTCCTCCTAGTTTGTTTTCATGTAATTGGATGCTTTATCTCTATCCTATGCTTCAGCGCAGAACCACACGTCGACTTGCGGTTCTGCTCATTTCCCACCCACTGCTGCCGGCAGCTGATACAAATGAATCTCTGCACAATGTGCAGAGCGTTCAATTTTGGCGTCTTATGTAGCGATGAGTCCATTCCCCGGACTTCTTCTACAAGAACGCAAAAACCCGCCGTCTCTAATAAAGAGACGGCGGGTTACCCCTCCGCGGTACCACTCTTTTTGACGCATGGGCTGTCTTAATAACAAGCCTTAAAGCTGCGTCCAGCTCTTCTCCCCGGTTCAATCTGGCGTGCCAGCTTAAATCCGGAAAGGTCCGATAACGAGGACAGCCGTAGGCAGCGTACTCTTGTTCCGCCGCTCCGCTCCCGGGCGAGCTTCAAGAAATCCGGTGACTGCGTCGCACCAACCCGCAGCTCTCTGTTCACCGTCAAACTCTACTACTCCCGTTCTTAGCGTGTGTAATATAAATTATTCACCACTCTAAATCCATACAAAAAAGCCTGCCATCTCATTCAAGAGACGACAGGCTGTTAACCTTCGCGGTACCACTCTTGTTGATGCTCTGTATCGGCTAAGTTACTGCCGATTCCAATTGAACATCCACTCTACGGTCCAGTATGTTAAGTACTAGACCACCCTATCACGGAGGTTACCCGTAAACGGTGTACAAACGTTCCGGCGACAATTGCCAGTAATGCTTCCACCGCTCCGCTCCCAGACGAGTTCAGGACTCCTTCGACTGCGTTGCACCCACCCGCAGTTCTCTTATCCCAGAGTATCCTTACTACTTCCGCTCATCGCGTTTGCTTGTTTAATTGAACTGATTATACTCGTTAGCTCCAAATGATGTCAATAGGCAGATACAGACCATTGTTCCAGTGAGAATCCAGGGTCAGCAACCATATCCAGCGATATTCCACCGTCATGCTGCCACTTCACGTATGCAGCTGCTCCAATCATCGCCGCATTATCCGTGCAATATACCGGGGGCGGAATAATAAGTTCAATGCCCTCCGTTTCACAGCGCGAGATTAATGCCGAGCGGAGTCCACCATTAGCAGCGACACCCCCACAGAGCAATAACTGTTTGGAGTTAGTGGCTTTAACGGCGCGTACCGCCTTTTCCACCAGCACTTCTACTACCGATTCTTGAAACCCCCGGGCGATGCCTGCGACATTGGGTTCAAGACCTTTCATTTTGCTCTGATTCACCACATTCAGCACCGCCGATTTTAGACCGCTGAAGCTGAAATCATAAGAGTTCGGCTCCAGCCATACCCGCGGCAATGCAACAACTTCCGTCGCTTCGCGTGCCAGGCGGTCTACATGGGGGCCACCGGGATAAGGGAACCCAAGCGCCCGAGCCACTTTATCATATGCTTCACCTACAGCATCATCACGCGTGCGGCCGATAATTCGAAACTCACCCTCACGCTCCATATGAACCAGTTCAGTATGTCCACCTGACACCACTAGTGTCATGCAAGGATACTGCAACTCTGCAACCAGGCGGTTAGCATAGATGTGGCCTGCAATATGATGCGTGCCAATTAACGGCTTGCCCCATGCAAGGGCAAGGCTTTTAGCTGCTACTACACCGACCAGTAAAGCGCCCACCAACCCCGGGCCTTGAGTCACCGCTACCGCAGTCAATTGTTCGGGTGTAACGCCTGCCTTGGCGAGCGCTTCCTCGATTACGAGCGTAATTACCTCCACATGTTTACGGGAAGCCACTTCTGGCACCACGCCCCCAAAAGCGCGATGTGTCTCTATTTGACTCGAGATAATGTTGGATAACACTTCTGATCCGTTTTTGACCACGGCCACCGAGGTTTCATCACAACTGGTCTCTATAGCAAGTATTAGTACAGGTTGAGCTGTGCCTGTTTCTGTCTTCATTTCAAGTCCACGCTTCCTTCCAAATAGCCGTGCTCCTTATACTCCGGTAGATCCGCCCACATAATGAGTGCATCCTCGCGATTATCGGAATAATATCCTTTGCGCGTGCCGGCAGAACGAAAGCCTTTTTTACGATATAAATTCTGAGCTACCTCGTTGGATACCCGCACCTCAAGTGTAATGGACTTCATGCCTACGTAAGAGGCAGTATTCATTAACTCTTCCAACAGGCGCTCACCCCATTTACGTCCACGATAAGCTTCGAGTAAGGCAATATTCGTCACATGCGCCTCATCCACGATAGCCCACATTCCAGCATAGCCAATTATATGACCCGCCAGCTCCATGACCATGTATTTAGCAAAATGATTATGCGTCAGCTCATTCCGGAAAGCTTCCTCTGTCCACGGCATGGTAAAGGCTTCGCGCTCAATAATAAGAATGTCCGGAATATCCTCCAGCTTCATCAGGCGAAAAACAAGATCAGCCTCTTGTGCTCTCAATGATTCCACTTCCGTCATCGTTTTAAGCCTCCTTTACTACTTAACCGCAGATTGGCCTCCGCTTCCGAAATCTGAGTATAGTTAGGGATTAAGCTATGAATATCATCATTCTCTACTTGCAGCCGGGCTTCACCAAGGAAGCCTGTCCAACGCCCCTCCAGCTCATAAGGAACTTCTACAGAAGTGCCGAGTTCCGCCAGCGGATGTAGTGATTCTTCGCTGCTATGTACAGCGGTTTCTCCAACAAACCATAGAATAGCTGGTTTAGTTCCTTCGGCTGAAGCCTGTTGTAAACGTTCTGCCAAGTACTCCACCCAGTCGGCCATCAACCGGATGGCATCTGGTTCAAGGCGGCTGAGAGCACTATTCCCATCCGCTGCGAATAACCCTGTGTAGACCTGTCCTCTGCGCGCATCCATCAGTGGAATGATCCAGTCTGGACCGTAGCCACTGTTCGCACTGGCTTGTCCTGACTCTGCTGTCGTCTTATTCTTAAGGGCTGTTTCATACCCACCCCATGCCACAGCATGCAGGCTCGAAACACCAACTACTGGGACATTCCATGCCCAAGCCAGCGTTTTGGCAGCCGTAACCGCGATCCGTGTTCCCGTATAAGATCCCGGACCCACACCAACTGCAATCCCGCCCAGATTAGCAACGGTTGTTCCCGAAGCTTGCAGCGCCTGCTCTATAATCGGCAGCAAATGCACCGAATGATTCCGTTCACCGGAAGCATTAATTTCATGCAATAATTCTCCATTTTCGGTCACTGCAACCCCCAATACAGCAGTTGATGTATCCAGCGCTAAAAGCCGCTTGCGCGGCTCTGTATTCTCGTTCGTCATTTTTATTAACCCCACTTCTGGATCAGCTCCCGGCAAAGCTCACCATAAGGTGCCCCGATTCCGGTCACCGTAATGATTCGTTCCTCCGGTCCAACTGTTTCCATGTATATATGCATATGCCGCGGCGGCATTAACTCCGTAATAATACTGCTCCATTCTACCAAACAAACACCCTGACCATAGAAATACTCATCCAATCCAAGCTCATCTGCTTCCTGAAGTGAAATTCGATATACATCCATGTGATATAACGGCAGACGACCTTCGTACTCTTTAATAATAGTAAAAGTAGGACTGTTTACGATCCCTTTCACTCCAAGATGGCGAGCGTAACCTTGCGAGAAGGCCGTTTTTCCTGCGCCTAGATCACCGTCCAAACCGATAACCATGCCTGCCGTTGAAGCAGCAGCTATTGCACTTGCCAGTTGCTCCGTATCCTGCAGATTGTAAGAACGGTAAGTGAACACCGTTTCGACTGTTTTGTCCAACTACAACTACCACCTTTTAAAATATCCCTGTCGAAAACCATTACATTCAATTATATCGGTATGGTCCATCCACCGCAACAACTGTCCCTGCCCATTGTTTAAGCCGAAGGAGGTACAGCCCTCTTCTTCGCTTGCGTGGTTAAGCTGGATTTCGATACAGAACGCTGCGAGATTGAGTGGCTTCGACTACCGCTAATCCGCTCATACTGCTCCTTACCATATCCGTAGCTTGAAAAAATAATACTGTCGCAATAACTCCTGAACTCAGCGCAACAATAATGGACTGTCCTGCCTGACCCAATATATTGCTTTAATTCTTACGCAAAAAAGAGACCTTTACGCAAACTTAAGCATAAAAAGTCTCTTTTTTTAAAAACTATAATTCAGCTTTAACGTAGGCTCTAAGTAGACCTTTGTTAGTGCTCTTGCTCTTCGAGTCGTTCAACACCCACAGTGTGCGTATTGGTTGGTCGAGAACCAACTTGTACCGTAGCCATTCCGTTCTCTTCATCCACATGTTCAATCCATACAGGCTCCCCATCCAAATGTACACTTACCGTTTCTTTAGAAGCATAAATATCCTGTGCCCGTTTGACGTCCACAACTGTTCTCCTCCTTTATCTTTCCTAAAGTTTACGATTCTAAGGGTGATGTATCTTCGAGGGTTCGTTCCGCATCCAGCTTTTCCGAATCGGATACCTGACTGGCCTCCGCGGGTGCAATAATGCTCTCCCAATCCACAACTGTGGCCGGAATATCCTGCTCGCTCAGCGCATCGCTCCATTCGTTATCTCTTGGTTCCATACCTTAGATTCTCCTCCTCAACTTCACAGGTCCGAGTTTATTTTTTCCCAAGCTTCTCAAAAAATGCACCCGGCTAGAAAAGCCTTTCCTGCCTCATACTAACCCAAAGCAAATCAACTTAGATCAGGAGGTGTTTCTCATGCATACCGTTTGGAAAGGAGCCATAAGCTTCGGGCTTGTGCATGTTCCGGTTAAAATGTTCTCCGCTACGGAAGACAAGGACATTTCTCTGCGTTATATCCATAAGGAATGTGGCAGCCCGCTGTCGTATGTACGCAAATGCCCGGTGTGTGACAAAGAGGTCGCTTGGGAAGAGATCGGTAAAGGATATGAGTATGAAAAAGGGAAGTTTGTTCTCTTCGACAAAGAGGAATTGGATCAACTATCCGACGAGACCAGTAAAAGCATCTCCATTCTCGACTTTGTTGACCTGACAGAAATCGATCCGATTTATTTTCAAAAAACCTATTATTTATCCCCGGATCAGGCAGGCTCAAATGCTTATCGACTTCTTATGGAAGCCATGAAGCAGACAGGTAAAATTGGCATCGCCAAAATTTCAATCCGCTCAAAAAGCAGTCTGGCAGCGATCCGTGTGCTTGAGGATTGCCTTGCGATTGAGACCATTTTTTATCCCGATGAGGTGCGGCCGATCTCACAAGTGCCTGGTCTGCCCGAAGCAGGAACAGTGAACGATAAAGAGCTGGAAATGGCTAAGCTGCTGATCTCACAGTTATCCACTCCTTTTGATCCGGCAAAATATACCGATGATTATCGCCAGCGTATGCTTGATCTGATTTCACATAAAATTGCAGGCGAGGAATTTCATATCGCTCCTGCTAAACAGGAAAGCAATGTGATTGATCTAATGGCTGCCTTGCAGGCCAGTATTCAAGCTGTGCAGCATATTCCTTCAGACCCTGGTCCTTCATTAACAGGCACCACAAAAACCAAAACTAAAGCGGCTCCTGCTGCCAAAAGAAAAACTACCAAGACCAAAACAACCGCCGCGGAACCTGCGGAGCAGCAAAACGAGGTCTCCGGGCCGACTCCTGTTATTACGCCGAAACCGAAACGCCGCAGCACAAAAAGCAAAACAACCGTATCTTAGGAGGCTCTGCGGATGAAGCTTCAGCCCATTATTCCTTTTGAACCTATACTGGCTGGGCAGCTTCCAGCAGGTGACCAGTGGATCGCACAAATTAAATGGGACGGTGTGCGGATGTTGTCCTATTACGATGGAAGCACTACTCAGCTTATTAACAGACGTGGCAATTACCGTACCATGCAATACCCGGAGCTTACTGATGTATCTACTTACTGCAAGGCTGGCTCCGTTATTCTTGATGGTGAGATTATCGCACTCAAGGACGGCAAACCCTCATTTCACGAGGTGATGCGGAGGGACAGTTTAAAAAATGGTTCCACGATTTCCGTCGTTAGGCATCAGGTTCCTGTCATTTATATGATTTTTGATATTCTGTTTTATAATGGCCAATCGACGATGGATCAACCATTATTCTTGCGGCAGCAGCTGTTAAGTGACATTCTGCTGCCCCATCCCCATGTTCAAGCTGTGCCAAGTTATACCGATCCTACAGAACTGTTCGCCGCCACTCAGAACCAGCGTTTGGAAGGAATCGTCTGCAAGGACATCAACAGTACTTATGCTCCGGGCGGAAAAGATAAACGTTGGCAGAAACGCAAAATCAGTTCTGATATTACAGCTGTAGCCGGGGGTGTGACGTTCCGTGACGGTATCGTCAACGCACTACTTCTTGGTCTTTATGATGATAAAGGAAATTTGCATTATATCGGACATGCCGGTCCGGGCAAATTGACTGTACAGGATAAACGCGACTTAACTGCGGAGGCACACCGCCTTAAGCTGGATCGGATGCCCTTTGCCGATGTTCCACAGCGAGGCAAGGGTGCTTTTTGGATAAAGCCGGAGCTCGTCTTCAAAGTTCATTTTCTGGAATGGAACACCTCAGGCACTCTGCGTCAGCCTGTTACTCAAGCTAAAGTGGATCTTCCCCCGGAGTCATGCACAATGGAGCAAAAAGGATAAATTAATAAAGAAACGTCCTCCCAATCTGAAGTGGGAGGACGTTTCTTATTGCACTGTAAGTCTTGTTACAAGGGCCTCCAGCTCTGCCTTTGTCTGCGCAGTATTTTTTGTACTCGTAAGCGTATAATCGACACTTCCATCAGCACTGGACCATACCAGCTGGACTTTAAGATCTCCGTGATGAGGCCCAAAAACTGTGTAAACCGCCTCAACTCCGTTGATGTTCAAATTCTCATCTTGGTCGCCAGGCAGCTGGGCCAAAGTCACCCCTTCCGGTAGCGTGTATGCAGGTGCAGATCTTAAATTCACCCTCTCTCCATTTCGTAGATAGGTGATAGAAGTTTCTGTATTGCTCCACTTCAAGCTTTGCGAAATCACCTTTTTGCCAGCAGCTTGGGCTTTAGCTTTTAACTGATCCCTGAGAGTCTTATACTCTGAGCTAAAAAACATTGGAATCACTGGATTTAAAACGACATCCTGCAACTTATAATCCTCTGGTAGAGAAGTGGGTATCAGGAGTGACTTCCCGCTTAAAGAAAAAAACTTCTGCGCCGCTTCGTTTACAGAACTGAATCTATATGGCATATAGCTTATACTCAAGGTTTCATATGGATTAGATTTCTTATCATTTACATACAGAACCTTAAGTTCGCCTGCTTGTAAGGGAACCGTATTTTCTTTGGCAATCAAAGCTTCAATCGTTGAAGATACCGGCGTATTCTGCTCAACGGGTGCGGTAGCTTTACTTTTATTATTACTTCCCGCAGGCACTGCACCTGCTGTTCCACTCACCGCACTCATCAATACTAATAAGCTTAAGGCTGTAATCGCCGCACTTTTCTTAATCATCATTATAATATCCTCCTTTAACCCCTTGGTTATTTGATTATGGTTTTAGCTACCGCCAACATTTCATTTGTCGTCAGCGTACTAGCCCGATTGTCTGAAAGGGTATATTGTATCGTGCCTGAATTATCCAGCCACACTAGCTTTGTGTTAAAGCTTGCGTCTTTAGCGGAATCAGTTGTAAGTACTACTTTCCTGCCGTTGACCGTTAATTCTTTCTTAGTTTCCGAAGCTCGTACAAAAGGTACCGCTCCTTCTGGAAGTTTGGCGGGCGGCGACCCAGTTACAATGCTAAAATTAGCTTTTCCTTTGGCATACAGCTGCATAGACAAATTCGTCTGGTTCCAGCTGATGATTTTACTAAACAACTGTTTATTAGAATTACCAGCAGCTGCTGCTGCTTTCAATTCCTGCTCTAGTTGCAAGTACAGCTCTGAATCATTAGCTACAGCCGGTGGATAGATGATGGCTGTCGCCAGAGTGAAGCCTTTGGGAAGATTTCCGGGCTGCGGAGAAGACGGACCCTTTAGCGCTTTAAACTTAGCTGCAAAGGATTTATAGTCTTTAAAAACAAACCCTTTACCAGAGAAGCTGATCGTATCCTGTGGATTGGAGACTTTATCCCGTACGTAGTAGGCCAAAAGCGAACCTTCCTTCACTCCAGCTACGAGTGCCTGCAATTCCTTTTGAGTCTTCTGATCAGTTTGTGATGCAGCCTGCTGTCCTGATGCCACCGCAATTGTAAGGGACAAGCCAGGTACATCCTCACCCCCGGCCACTCCTGTTCCCAGCAAGATTGCTGCAGAGAGTGCGATCAGTGTTTTTTTGAAATCATAATGAAGCTTCAATTTCTAACATCCTCTCCTTCAAAATGGTAATGTATTTTCACCACTTTTTTTAACTACACTTCTATAACAATCCAACATTAGAAAAAGGGACATTTGCACACAAAAAAGAGGCTGTCCCAAAAGCCATGAAATAGTTGCTTGGGACAGCCTCTTTTTTGTTCTTAACATTACAAGTGATGCATCAAGTGACGCTCCTAATGATGCAATAAGTGAAGTACTTATAGAATAATTGGGGAATTTCTCCCTAAAATTCAGAGATTTCTGTTCATCGGACTTATAATTAGGGAAAACTTCCCTGAAATTCAGCCAATTCGGCAACGAATAAAGAAATTCCCATGATTATTAGGGAGGAATTCCCTGATTTCGTTCATTTAGAGCAAATAGCGGCTATTTTCAGGGAGTTTTTCCCTAATTAGTTTAAAGCACTCTATACATTGCACAAACACAGAACGTAACGCCCATAGTCCACCGTCACATATACCACTAATTCCACAAAATCATCTACTGCAAGCCGCACGAAAATCACACATAGCACATCGCCCACCGCCCCAATCAGTAGCATAGAACACTACGCGTGGCATATCGTCACATGGCACAGTAAATCCATTACTTTTCCTATTCCCTAAAAAAAGCTGCCTCCCAAGTAGAATTCACTACTTTTGAGACAGCTTCTCATAATGTACAGTAGGAACAGTAGCTAGTGAATAAAACTGGTGACAATCTTTTGCCATTGCTCACGAGTCAGTTTACTCTCCTGCTTGTCGCTTAGAGAAAGAACCATCTGGGTGGCTTCATCATACCAATACAATCGATTCTGAGAAGACCAAGCTTTCTTCCCTTTTCCAGTACCCGCCGCGATAAAAACTGCCTCTTTCCTCGTGCCTGTCACAGACCATTTTTCAGCAGTCTGGCCTTCCAAGATAGACACTTGCATGGTATAACCCCTAAAGGCACTCTGCCTTAAGGATAGTGTTATTCTTTCATGTCCCTTGTGGTAGGTAACTTCAGCATTATCTATGGAATTTGCAGCTATCTTCTCCATAAATAAGTTCTGCCCAGTTTTATCGGTTGTAGCCTTTTTTTGAAATTGTTCAAGGATTTCTTCATATTCTGGGTCTAGCGACCTGTATAGGGGAGCTGCATTAAAAGTTCCTTGCTCGAATTCATAACCATCAGCTAACGAGGAAGGCAACCCTGGCCAGAAATCGCCAACAGTTTTTAATTCTTTTACGAAGTCTTGATATTTCGAATACACCGGCGAAATAAAAGCAAACTGCAATTGATTTCCATAGCCTAACCCTAACTCCAGCTTATTTAATTCGGCATCCTTCACATAATAAGCAGCCATTTCTCCAGTGTTTAAACGAGCAAGCACTTGCTCTTTATAAGTCATAGATAAGCTCTGATACTTCTCTATCGCAGGCGAGGTTGTCGGATCAGGCGTATTATTATGCATCGTCTTCACAACAGCCTTCCCTCCGCTGTTCACTAGTGTAATAATACCACCTTGGGGTTTTGTGATATCAATTGTAAACTGGCTACCTTGTTCCGATAACTTTCCGTGTTCAGACAGCTGCAGAGCACCCAACCCGAAAATCCCCAGCAATACAGCCGCGGAGACTCCAGTGAGCACTCTTTTTCTAAACTTAGACGGGTGTTGGGGCATCTCCCTTTGCTTTTGCATAATAGGATCTTCCGGTTCTGGGAACGGCTTCAGCTCGCTAACCATGCTCGTCCTTTCACCGTCAATCCTATTCTGTTGTTCATGAATTGCTCTTACCTGCTTCATAACAGCTGCTTTTACATCCAGCTCTTCGCAGCTCCCTACCGCATCCATTTTCTTGATCATTTTCTCTTCAACAAAGCCTCGTTGCCGCACCATTCCGTTCCCCCTTTCTGAGCATTCAGCATTTTGCCAAGCTTCGTAATCGTTCGCCTGTATTTCTTCTTCACAGCATCAGTATTCTTATCCAGAATCTCCGCAATCTCCGGGAAGCTCTGTTCCTCAAAGATTCTAAGTACTAACAGGTTTCGCTCCTCTGTCTTTAGCTTCGCGAGGGCAAAAGTCAGATGTTCGTTAAATATGTAACGGTCCATCAACTGTTCCGGGCTTTCCGCAGGCGGATCTGGTTGAAAAAGCGTCATAAACTTTATTTGGCTTTGACGTTTGCGGATCATACTGAGGCAATGATGGTAGGCGATTTTATATAGCCATGAAGAGAAGCTCGCGATAGGGCGGTATGTGCCTATATGCTGATATGCCTTTACCAGAATTTCCTGTACTGCATCCTCCGCTTCAGTACGGCTCCCAAGCAGCCGACAGCAATAGCGGTAAATCGGCTTTTGAAAAGCCTCGACGATTAAGGCATAGGAATCTACCTCGCCTGCCTGTACCCGAACAACGGTGTGCTCGATCCCGTCCAAAATCAGCAAACTCCCCTTTCTCATTAACGTATATCCTTATAAGTCTTATGATCATCCAAAAGGGACACTTTGGGAATATTTTTTTCATGAAAAGGAGCAGACTGACACATAATACCTTCATTCCTATCACAGAAAGGAGTTTCCCCGATGCCGGCAGCGATCAAAGGTACAATTACCATAGACGGAGAAGAAATCATCATCACTAATCCAGAGAAGCTGCTGTGGCCCGAATGTGGCATTACAAAACGGATTTATCTGCAAAAGCTCGCTGCACTCTCTCCCTATCTGCTGCGTTATTGCCGGGACCGGCTGCTTACCGTCATTCGTTATCCGCACGGCATCTCTGGAATGTCCTTTTATCAGAAAAATGCACCTGATCCGCTTCCGGCCTTTGTCCAAACCGCTGTGCACGAGAATATTAACTATATCAAGCTGCAAGGTTTACCTGAGCTGCTTTGGCTGGGAAATCTCGCTGCTTTGGAATTCCACCCTTCCCTGCATTATGTAGGCAGCGAGCTGCCCTGTGAGTGGATGATTGATCTTGATCCGTCACTTGAGATCGAACCCCGCATCATGGAAGCAACTGCGATCGTTGGGGGGGTCTTAACCTCCCTCGGCCTCTCCTCTGTACCCAAAACCTCCGGTGCTACCGGAGTGC
Organism: Paenibacillus sp. FSL R5-0636; assembly: GCF_037974255.1. Classification (NCBI taxonomy): domain Bacteria; kingdom Bacillati; phylum Bacillota; class Bacilli; order Caryophanales; family Paenibacillaceae; genus Paenibacillus; species Paenibacillus sp. FSL R5-0636. The sequence goes on along the minus strand of NZ_CP150232.1, from coordinate 1,159,079 downwards.
AAATTATCGTCCCTATCGAGACTGGCGTTACTTTTGATGGATTGCGGAAAATCGGGCATTTTGTGGGTCGTTATGTCACCGAAAAGCATCCCAACCTGTTCACCCTGGAACGTCTAAAAAAGAATCGCGGAGATAAAATCTATTTTGACTACCTCCAGCATTATAGCGGAAAAACATTAGCTGCACCTTACACGCCACGTGCAAGACCACTCGCTACAGTTTCTACACCCTTGCTCTGGGAGGAGGTTCAGCAAAATGTATCTCCCTCTGATTTTCATCTGCTCAATATCGAGGAACGCCTTCAGCGTATGGGAGATCTTTTAGAGAAAGTGCCACCACAGCCCGTTGAACAGCTCATTGCTAAGCTCCCATAAAGGAGCAATCCCATTGAAAAAAGCCCCAAAAACAGCAATAAGCCCGCAGCATCAACTACATGCTACGAGCTTATTTGGCGTCCCACTCAAGGACAGAAGGTATACTATATAAGAATACGGCATGCCTAGCTTTGTTCACCGTATTTATTGCTTTTTTATCCGTAAAAATACCTTCTTTCAGTTAATGATACTTAAGAGCTACGCTAGTGGATGGATTTCTTCTTGAAGCGGCCACCTTTAACATCATGGATGTTACCTATTGCGATGAATGCATCAGAATCCCAATCTTCAACAATGGTTTTAAGCTTAGCTTCTTCCAGACGGGTGATAACTACAAAGATCACTTTCTTGTTCTCACCGGAAAATCCGCCTTCTCCATCTAAATAAGTAACACCACGTCCGAGACGCTCTGTCAGAGCTTCCCCAATATCGCGGAATTTATCGCTGATAATCCATACTGATTTCGATTGATCCAGACCCTCAAGGGTAATGTCAATAACCTTAAATGCAATATAATAAGCAATCAGGGAGAACATCGCGTTATTCCAACCGAACACAAATCCAGCTCCGGACAAGATGAACAGGTTGAAGAACATAACTACTTCACCTACAGAGAAGGGAAGCTTCTTAGCCACTAAAATCGCAACAATTTCTGTACCGTCTAGAGATCCCCCGAAACGTACAACCAACCCAACACCTACACCTAGTATGATACCGCCAAACACGGCAGCAAGCATCGGTTCAACTGTAAAGGCCTCTACATGATGCAGCATTGAAGTGCCGATAGACATAAGTAAAATCGCATATAAGGTAGATAAGGCAAATGTCTTACCGATTTGCTTATAACCGATTAACAGGAACGGAAGATTGAGCAGTGTCAATAAAATACCCAGAGGAATGTCGAATAAATGTGATAAAATAATGGAGATACCGGTAATCCCGCCATCAATCATTTGATTAGGTACTAGGAATATCTCAAGTGCAACAGCCATCATGGCGGCCCCAATGGATAACATAACCATACGCTGCGCGAACTTAGCCATTTTATGGGCACCGGTCTTCTGCAGTTTGTTCTGCTCCTCTTTGGTAAACATTTGTGGACTCACATTCATAGAACTCCCCCTACAATTTAACAATATAGTTTTGAAACATTCGGAAGTATAATTACAATCTATACTTTCTTACATTTCTTCTTATACAATTATTATATCACAAAATATGCTCTAATAATGAATGGAACACGTACTATCCTTCGAAAAATTCAGATTTAGTCCTCTTTCCGGTCATAACAGAGGTGATAACAACTGACATAGCCCTTCACCGAGTTTGACAATTCTGCCTCTCTCCTTAAATTTTACAGGATCAATGAATTCACTATGCTTTTGATCCTTTTCAAACCCCGCGACTAGCACTGCTATCGTCTCAGGATGCAGCAAAACCGCTGTCATTTCGAAATTAGAATAGAAGCTGCGCATATCCAGATTCGCACTTCCCACCGTACCCAGCAGATCATCCACAATCATGACTTTGGCATGCATAAATCCTTTGGTGTAGCGATAGAACTTCACGCCTGCATCTTGTAAATTCTCCAGATAAGACAAAGAAGCATGATAAACGAGCTTATTATCAGGCTTCGCCGGAATGATGATTCTAACATCCACTCCACGAAGGACTGCACTCTTCAAAGCACGACAAATCGCAGGGTCCGGAATAAAATACGGTGAAGTAATCCAGATCCGTTCCCTAGCAGAGCAAAAAGCGGCAAAATACATCTCCTGAGAAGCATCGATCGCAGCATCCGGTCCACTTCCTACAATCTGCACGGCTTCTTGCTCCTTACAAAAATGCTCAGGGAACAAACGAGGATGACTCATACCTTCACCAGAGGCCAGTCTCCAATCCTTCAGGAAGACATACTGAATATAATAAACAGAATCTCCTTCTAGACGCAGATGAGTATCGCGCCAGTAACCCATCTTGGCGTCCTTTCCTAAATAATCATCCCCGATATTCATTCCACCCGTAAAACCAATCAATCCATCCACCACTAGGATCTTCCGATGATTGCGGAAATTAAAACGACGATCCAGTAAAGAACTAACCGGAGGTAAAAAAAAGTGGAACTCCACCCCGGCATTTCTCATGGTTTGAATAAACCTACGGCTTAATCGATGACTGCCCAGTCCATCACAAAGCAAACGCACCTTAACTCCCTGCCGCGCCTTTCGAATCATAACGTCCTGAAATTGCTCTCCGATCTCATCATCACGATAAATATAAAATTGCATGTGGATATGTTCTTTTGCCTCTTCCATGGCTTTCAGCATTGCGTCGTACGCTTCTCTCGCAGTTGACAGTACTCTGCTTTTGTTATGGCCTGTAATAGGCCCTTCCGAGAGCTTTGCAAGCAAAACCAATAAACCTTCGTTATTCTCAAACTGAGCGTTTCCAGTATCCGACGCTTGTTTTACTACCTTAATCTTGCCAGTGACATACGAACGAATTTCCCGGAAGAGCGAAGTACATCTTTTGTTCAATTTTCTATTCTGTCTGTAGTCACGACCTAGAAAATAATAGAATGCCAGACCAAGCGGTGGACAACAGAAGGAAATAAACAACCATGCTATAGCCCTTTGCGGGCGGCGGTACTCCAGAAATACAATCAATGCAATCTGTATGATAAAAAGAATTAGAATTATCGCAAAAATCTTCAATTCTCTACCCCCTCAATTAATAAAAACAGATGCAATAGACTCTCTGCGATGACTCTAGTACAGGTTTTGCCGTAACTCTCCTTCTTTATTCAAACAAACCGTTGTCATGTTCCTGAAAGATATGGAATACATAGAGTAGTAGGACAATTCGGATGAGCCTAATGGAAGAAAAGTCGTTAGCCTCAGGTATCGCAAGCGGCTGCCATAAGCCGCAGAAAGGAGAAGCCATGAAGAGTCAGCCAGATCATAAACGGATTACGCTGCTTGTCGTAAGGGATGCCGGACGTCCAGTCAAACAGCTCCACATCTCCAAACCGCTAGCGTTCGCTTTGCCGGCAGCAGCAGCCCTCTCTATCTCCAGTCTGGTCACCTCTATGCATTTCCATGCCTCTCAGTCCATCTCACAGCTAGAAGCCGAGGCAGCCGCACTATCGCTAACCAATCTCCGCATGGAAATGAAGGTCGCCGACAAGGATAAAGATTTAACCCAGCTTCGTAGCCAGGTCAGCGAACTTTCGGAAGAGGCAGATAACATTAAAGACAAGCTGAAGAGTGTAAATGCACTGGAACAGGAGCTGCAAGCATTGATTAACAAAAGCAAAGGTGCTGCTGCCGCTACAGACACGAATGAATCCCAACCGGAGAAATCCGCAACAGAAAAATCAAAAGCTGGATCGGCCACTTCAAATTCAACATTAGGTTTATCGAGCCGTCTTTCTTCTCCTGTTCCTAAAGAGACCTCCTTTAAGCAGAGTACTGAAGAGAACTCACCTTCCACTTCTCTATCCGCCATAAGTTTCCGCTTTGGAGCCATTACTGCAGCCCTTCCAAAAACACTCACCCCACAGGTTGGTGGAGAATACATCGCGGTGTATCAGAACGACGCTACAAGCTTGGTGGAAGAAACTAAGGATGACTTTGAGGAGATTCACGGAATGCTTGATGAAATGGTGGAAAGTATTACACAGACAATCACACAGGCAGAGCATGAGAATAACGTACAAGCAAATCTGCAAGCTCAAAAGGCCCGTGCAGAAAAGGCTAGACTTAACGCAGTACCGCTTTGGCCTACCGAGTCCAAAGTTATTTCTTCAAGCTTCGGCTACCGCTCAGATCCATTCAAAGGTTTGTCTGCTTTCCATTCCGGTGTCGATATTGCCGGGAACATCGGTGATCCTGTATATGCTGCCTTAGATGGCGAGGTTATTACTGCGGAACAAATGGGCGCACGCGGAAAATACATCGTGCTTAAGCATTCAAACGGGTTGGAAACCTGGTACATGCATTTGAACGGAATGAACGTATCTGCCGGAGACAAGGTTAGCAAGGGGCAAAAAATCGGCTTGCTTGGAAGCACTGGCCGAAGCACAGGTCCTCACCTTCATTTTCAGGTTGTGAAGCAGAATAAAACTGTCAACCCTTTGGCGTATGTCAAACCCTAAGGGATGCATTCAATTTATATAATAGGAGGAATTTATAAATGTGGAACAAACGGCAGCAGCGTGTCCCCTTTAAATCTACCGATTCCCTAATAGGGCATGGAGGAACACTGGAGGGCAAGGTGCAATGCGATACAAACCTGCGGATTGAGGGTACCTTTAGCGGTGAGATTATTTGCAGTGGTGTCGTGACTGTAGGAGAAGAAGGAACAGTGCGCTCCAGTATTAAAGCGGAGGAAATCGTGATTGCCGGCAAAGTATACGGGGATGTTACCGCAGACCGCAGACTCATTATGACCGGAACCGGGGAGTTACATGGCAATATTTCAGCAGGAGCACTTAGCATTATGGAAGGCAGCCTCCTGAATGGCTCCATTGCCATGCAAGAACAGCCCACCTCTGAAAAAGCAGGTGAGCCCAAAAGTAATATGAAAAAGGACAAGGCAGCCAAGCGCTCCTCCAAAGCACAAGGAACACTCGAAGCCGGCTAGACTTATTTCTATGAGGCAACGTCCCTTTTACGGAAGACAATCCAGGAAATGGCCAGGAATAGGATATAGTACACCGCTAGTACAGCTATGGAGAAGCCAAGTGTAGAGCCCCCCGGACCCGTATCCGACAATAGGTAGCCTCTTAGATCCATATGTGTGAAGATCAAGTATTGGGCCCATTCAAACCGTTCTGGACTAAAAATAACCGTAAAAATACTCTTGGCAAACATAATAAATAAGGATAATCCAATAGCCAGTCCACTTGCGCGGAATACGCTAGATACCATGAAAGCCAGAGCAGCGGTCAGGAAAAGCTCAATGTAACGACATAGGAGATCTAGGAAGGAATATTCCGCTGGGCTCCAAGCCGTAATGGATGACATCGTATCTCCCGAAGATGAGGAGAAGATTAACGAAGCAGCAAAGCCAAAAGCAATCAATACTGCGGTGCTAAGCAAACTGAATAACACCATGGAAATATATTTCGAGAGCAGGATCTTGGAGCGACTCCACGGGCGAATCAGCAGCAGCTTGATGGTTCCCCAGGTAAATTCGCCCGCTACGGAGTCAGAAGCCACTACAACGGTAAATATTGTATTCAAGAAGAACGCAATACTCACCGTCATCTGAAAGTTGTCCCAAAGCCCCATAAGCGATGAATCGCCTTCGCTTGTGAAATAAATAAGCGCAGGAAGCAGCACGCTCATCACTGCAAGAATAAGCAGCATAATCCATGTGCGGACACGGCTGTATATTTTGATATTCTCATTATGTATGAGAGCTGTAAATTCACCCAATTCCTTCACCTCCTGTAACCTCTAAGAATTGATCCTCCAGCGTACGGGCAAGGGCTCTGATGCTATACACCTTAATCCCACCTGCCACTAGCTTGGCATTTAATTCTGCGATCTCCTCACGCTCTGCCTCAAGCACAAGTCCCCCACTCTTAAATACTCCACGTCCAATGAGGGCTAGCGCAGCTTCAGCATTATCAACCTCGAACAAGGTTTCTCCCAGAGGCATTGCAGTATTGCCTACCCCTTTCAGCTGCTTCACATCCACCAGTCGTCCATTTTGGATAATCGCCACGCTGTCACACATGAGCTCCATCTCGGAAAGTAAATGACTGGAGACGAATACAGTTGTTCCTTCTTCCTGACATAAACGGCGTAAATAGTCTCTAAGCTCGCGTATCCCTTGTGGATCCAGGCCGTTGGTTGGCTCATCTAGAATCAGCAGCTTGGGTCTGTGCAGCAGTGCCTGAGCCACTCCCAGCCTCTGACGCATTCCCAGTGAATAGGTCTTAACTTTGTCATGAATTCTTTGACCTAGTCCAACTAGCTCGACGACTTCGTCTATCCGTTGCTTCGTTACCCCTGGCACCATCCGTGCATATTGGCGCAGATTCTGATAACCGGATAGGAACTTGTACATCTCAGGATTTTCTACAATGGCCCCTATATTTGCGATAGCCTCTTCAAAATGGTTTTTAATACTACGGCCACAGATCAAGATGTCTCCACGACTAATGGAAATCAACCCCACCATCATCCGTATTGTAGTAGTCTTACCTGCTCCGTTGGGCCCCAAAAAACCGAAGATTTGTCCAGGCGGGATGTCCAGCGTTAAATCGCTCACCAGCGTTTTCGAGCCGATTTTTTTGGTGACTCCCTGCAGACGGGCAACAGGCTCCATCAATATTTCTGTATTCGACATAGTCTCACTTCCTTTCATCTATAACCTAGTTTACCACATATACCCTTTTTTCCGAAAATCACTAGAGGATACGAGTCTGCCATCTAAAAAAAGGAACCTGACTTCTCCGGCATTAGGAAGAGTCAGGTTCCCTTATTCATTTAGTTCCTATTTCATTCAGGTACAGCAGTTTAGCCGCCAACACGGGCAAGCTCGCGCATATTCGCTTCAAATGCAGCCATCAACGCAGCTTCTCCGGTCAACCCGGTTTGTTCTACCTTACGAATTTGCTCCATCATCCGTTTGTAATCCTTCGGAATGACACGAACGAAGTTCGGCAAGCTATCTGCCCACTGATCCAGTACCCGTGCGCCAGCCGCACTACCTGTAAGCTCGGTATGGCGGATAATCAGCTCACGCAGCTCTTCGATCTCCTCAGACTCTTCCACTCTCTCGAGCAGTACCATTTCGAGATTGCAGCGGCCGATGAAGGTTCTATCCGGATCGTAGACATAAGCGATACCGCCTGACATCCCTGCCGCAAAGTTACGGCCAGTTTCACCAAGGACAACCACTCGGCCTCCAGTCATGTATTCACAGCCGTGGTCACCCACGCCTTCTACAACAACCTTCGCTCCGGAATTACGGACGGCAAATCGTTCACCAGCGATACCGTTGATATAAGCTTCTCCACCTGTTGCACCGTAGAATGCAGTATTTCCGATAATGATATTGTCCTCAGCAGCAAAGGTAGCTTTCGGAGATGGCTTGATAATAATCTTACCACCCGACAATCCTTTACCTACATAGTCATTGGAATCTCCTTCCACCGTAAGCGTGATTCCCTTAGGCACGAATGCACCCAAGCTTTGACCAGCAGAACCGGTGAAATGAAGCCGAATCGTATCATCTGGCAAACCTGCGGCCCCATACTTGCGGGTCAGCTCGCTGCCAAGGATAGTTCCGACGGCACGATTAACGTTCGTGATTGGCAGCGATGCCTCAACAGCCGTACCCGATTCCAATGCAGGTGCTGCCAGGTCGAGCAGCTGCGAGACATCCAGTGTCTCTTCCAGACCATGATTCTGGTATTTACTGCGGAAGCGTGTGCTTCCTTCCGGTAATTCCGGTGTATGCAGCAGGCTGCTCAAATCTATGCCTTTCTTCTTCCAATGCTTCGACGCCTGAGTTGCGTCTAGGCAATCGGTACGGCCTACCATCTCTTCAATTGTACGGAAGCCGAGACTTGCCATAATTTCACGTAGATCCTGTGCCACGAAGGTCATAAAGTTAACTACATGCTGCGGATCGCCAGTAAAGTTCTTACGAAGATCCGGATTCTGGGTAGCTACACCAACCGGACAAGTATCCATTTGGCAGACACGCATCATAATACAGCCAACAGATACTAGCGGAGCAGTAGCAAATCCATACTCTTCGGCCCCAAGCAATACAGCTACAGCCAGATCGCGGCCGCTTAACATTTTACCATCTGTTTCTAGAACAACACGGTCACGCAGATTGTTGAGCATCAATGTCTGATGGGTTTCAGCCAAGCCAAGCTCCCACGGAAGACCCGCATGACGAATGGAGTTCATCGGCGATGCCCCTGTACCTCCATCATAGCCACTAACCAAGATAATATCAGCGCGCCCTTTGGCTACACCAGCAGCAATCGTACCCACTCCAACTTCCGATACGAGCTTAACATTAATGTTTGCACGTGGATTTGCATTCTTCAGATCATAGATCAGCTCTGCCAAATCCTCGATTGAGTAAATATCATGATGCGGTGGAGGTGAGATCAGACCGACACCTGCTGTTGAGCCACGTACTTCAGCGACCCAAGGATAAACTTTACGTCCTGGAAGCTGTCCACCTTCCCCTGGTTTAGCGCCCTGAGCCATTTTAATCTGGATCTCATCAGCGTTAACTAGGTAGTTCGAGGTAACACCAAAACGTCCGGAAGCTACTTGTTTAATCGCACTGCGGCGTGAATCACCATTGCTATCCGGAATATAGCGAGCTGGATCTTCGCCGCCTTCCCCCGTATTACTCTTGCCACCGATACGGTTCATCGCAATGGCCAGTGTCTCATGTGCTTCCTTACTAATGGAACCAAAGGACATTGCACCCGTCTTAAACCGTTTCATAATAGACGATGCCGGTTCTACTTCTTCCAGTGGAATCGGTTCATAGGCTGACTTGAATTGCAACAAGGAACGAAGCGTCAATTGCTTCTCGCTTTCTCCTTGAACAAGGGCAGCATATTTCTTGTACATATCATAATTCCCACTACGCACAGAGTGCTGAAGCAGATGAATGGTCTGTGGATTGAAAAGATGCTCTTCCCCATCATTACGCCATTGATAATCGCCACCGGAATCAAGCACCTTATCATTTCCGTCTTTTTCTGTAAAAGCACGGTTATGATGGATAAGTGCCTCAGTTGCCACTTCCTCCAGGCCAATACCGCCAATCCGGGAAGGTGTCCAAGTAAAGTAGCGATCCACGAACTCAGAGTTCAGACCCACAGCTTCAAAAATCTGCGCACCGCGGTAAGATTGAATCGTCGAAATTCCCATTTTGGAAAGAATCTTAACTACGCTCTTAGTCGCAGCTTTAATATAGTTCTTCACTGCTTTTTCATGCGAGATTCCCCGCAATAAGCCTTGGCCGATCATATCATCCAAGCTTTCAAAAGCCAGATAAGGATTTACTGCGCTCACCCCATAACCGAGCAGCAGCGCATAATGATGGACTTCACGTGGTTCACCGGATTCCAGCAAAATACTTACTTTCGTCCGTGTTCCTTGGCGGATCAAATGATGATGCAGACTCGATACCGCAAGCAGAGCTGGAATCGCAGCATTCTCACTGTCCACACCGCGGTCAGTCAGAATCAGAATGTTATGCCCTTTAGCCATAACACGGTCAGCAGCCTCGTTCATGCGCTCAAGCGCGATGCGTAATCCTTCTGCCCCAAGCTCAGCCGGGAAAAGAATTGGAATAGACATCGATTTGAAGCCTGCACGGCGAACATGGCGAATCTTAGCAAAATCTTCGTTCGAAAGAATTGGCGTTTGCAGCGAGATCTGGCGGCAGCTTTCCGGTTCCGGTTTAAGCAAATTACGCTCTGGTCCAATCGTAGTCGTTGTGGATGTAACCAGCTCTTCACGAATGGCATCGATGGGTGGATTCGTTACCTGAGCAAACATTTGTTTGAAATAGTTATAGAGACGTTGCGGGCGGTCCGAAAATACAGCGAGTGGAGCATCATAACCCATGGAACCGACAGCTTCAGCACCAGTAGATGCCATTGGCTCAAGCACCTTGCGCAAGTCTTCAAAAGTATAGCCAAAAGCCTGCTGTAGCTGTTGTACATTGTCATGCTTAGGATTTGGCAGTTCAGGCGCATCCGGAAGCTCATCAAGACTGATCAAATGCTCATCCAGCCACTGGCGATAAGGCTTCTCAGAGGCGATAGCCGATTTAACTTCCTCATCCGAGATAATGCGGCCTTCCTTCGTATCCACAAGCAGCATGCGTCCAGGTTTCAGGCGGTCTTTATATAAGATGTCCTCTGCTGGAATGTCCAGTACACCGGCTTCTGAGGATAAAATAATCATATCGTCTTTCGTTACATAATAACGAGCAGGACGCAGACCGTTACGGTCCAGAATAGCGCCGATTTGTATCCCATCGGTAAAGCCCATTGCAGCAGGCCCGTCCCATGGCTCCATTAGAGTACTGTGATATTCATAAAATGCTTTTTTATCAGCATCCATACTATCATGATTGCTCCATGGTTCAGGAACCATCATCATGGCTACCTGTGGCAGGGAGCGTCCGCTCAAATAGAGAAACTCAAAGGTGTTATCGAACATTGCAGTGTCCGATCCATCCGGGTTAATAACAGGCTTGATCTTGTTCAGATCTTCACCAAACACTTCGCTCTTGAACAATGACTGGCGTGCATGCATCCAGTTCACATTACCACGCAAGGTGTTGATCTCACCGTTGTGGATCATAAAACGGTAGGGATGCGCACGTTCCCAGCTTGGGAAGGTGTTCGTGCTGAAACGGGAGTGAACTAACGCGATCGCTGATTCCAGCTCTTCGTTCTGCAAATCCAGGTAGAATTGTCCGACTTGTTCTGTAGTCAGCATGCCCTTGTATACAATCTTACGGCACGACAAGCTTGGTATATAGAAGGATTCAGCCTCTTCTACACCACCGTAACGAATGGCAAGCTCCGCACGTTTGCGGATAACATAAAGCTTACGTTCAAAAGACAATTCATTCGTGACCGAAGCCGAGCGGCCGATAAACACTTGACGCACAAAAGGCTTAGCAGCTTTCGCTGTCTTGCCAAGCATTTCATCATAGGTAGGTACATCACGATAGCCGAGTACTATTTGACCTTCTTCAGCAATAATATTGCTTAAGAGGGCTTCATGCTGTGCCCGAACTTCTTCGTTATGAGATAAAAAGATCATGCCCACGCCATAATGGCCTTGTTCCGGCAAAGTAAAGCCTAGCTTCTGAGCTTCACTTGCAAAGAAACGGTGCGGAATTTGAAGCATGATACCTGCTCCGTCACCAGAGTTGGGTTCGCTACCTTGGCCTCCCCGATGCTCCATATTAAAGAGCATTGTCAAAGCATTACTTACGATATTGTGAGACGGTGTGCCTTTAATATGAGCTACAAATCCCATGCCGCAAGCATCTTTTTCGAACTGGGGATCATACAGGCCCTGTTTTACGGGCAGTTCAGTGTGTTTCATCGAACGCAACCTTTCTATTATAAAGTATGCAATGTCTTAGGAAAATTTTTCACATGAAAATCTTAATAATTATTCAATCCAGATTAGTGCTATTATTTTATCACCGAGGTAACATCAGCGCAATTTAAACTTTTTTATGATGCTGATTAACATTTGTTTTTGCATCACAGCTTTAGCGAGTAAAAGTTTAAAAAAACTTCACGATGCATAATTATACATAAATAACGCATAAGTGCATATGCAATGAAAGCGTTACAAGATTTTTCATCCCTTCTAATATGTTTGCAAGAAAAAGGGTTTTTATGATTTTAAATCAAAAAAAGCGTCTCCCGGAGGAGACGCTTTTTTATACTTTTTTTTCAAAAAATCTATCAGTTTATACAGTCAAAACTTGTTCACTTTTCACTCCAACTTCATTCTCACGGCTACGAGTCATGAAGTAAGCGAAGGTAAGAGCAAGGAATCCAAGACCAAAGATTGCCAGGATACCTACATCTCCCCACATTGCACTGAAGTCACCTGTAGAAATTACTGCTTTAAGACCACTAACTGTGTAAGTCATTGGAAGCAGTGGATTAAAGAATTTCATCCAGTCAGGGATCAATTCAAGTGGGAATGTTCCGGCACTAGTTGTTAATTGGAAAATAAGAATAACGATAACAACGAAACGTCCCGGTTGATCCATCCAAGTAACAATCGCTTGAACTACCCATGTGTAAACTAAACTTGTTAAGAATGTAAATACGAAGAATAGCGGTTTACTTTGTACTTCCAATCCAAGTCCATACAATACAACCACAGCAGCCAGCATAGACTGGATAAAGCTCATGATTGTGAAAGTAAGCGTACGGCTAATGAAACGGTTCATACGGCTAGCACCAAGGACAGCCGAATCACGCATTGGAATAACAATTGTTGAAATCAAAGCACCTACAAACAATCCAAGGGATAGGAAGTAAGGAGCAAAACCTGTACCATAGTTCGGAACATGATTCACAACTTGATCCTCAACCACCACTGGTTGTGCGAACATTTCCATCATTGCATCTGTTTTGTTCACACTGCCTGTTTTTTCAGCAGCATCGCCAAGCTTAGTTGCCAGTTCTGTTGATCCAGATTTCAGATCATCCATACCATCTTTCAGCTCGCCTGCGCCATCAGCCAGTTTTTTCGAACCATCTGCTACAGCACTGATACCGGAACCTAGTTCGCCTACACCGCTTAACAGTTTTGTAGTACCATCGCCAAGCGCTTTACCGCCTTCAGCCAGCTTGCTGCCTCCAGCTGCAGCTTCTTTAAGCTTCGCACCAAATTGTTGCATCCCTGCATTCAGCTTATCTCCACCGGTTACAAGTGCAGATGCGCCTTGTGCCAGTTTTTGTTGTCCTGTCAAAAGCTGTGTGCTACCAGCATTTAATTGCTGTGCTCCATCATGCAACTGAGTTACACCAGCAGCTAACTGCTGTGAACCTGAGTGCAATTGAGTTGCACCTTGTGCCAGCTGCTCTTGCCCACTGTGGAGTGCAGTAGCACCCTGTGCCAGCTGCTCTTGACTTTGTTGCAGTTGCTCACTGCCTTGTGCCACAGCTGCACTGGCTGCCAGCAGCTTCTGTACCGCTGGATTTTGTGCCAGCTCAGGACTAGCCTGTGCCAATTGCTCCAATCCTTGAGCTACCGCTTTAGCACCCTCAGTTACCTTCGTGCTGCCTGCGGCGGAAGCTTGCAAACCTGCTTCCAGTTTCGCGCTGCCATCTACGGAAGAAGTTAAGCCTGCTTCCAGCTTCGCGCTGCCATCAACTAAAGATTGTGTTCCTGCTTGTAGTTTAGAAGTACCATCCACAGCAGACTGCGTTCCCGCCTGAAGCTGTGTTGCACCTGTTACAGCTTGTTTCAAGCCGTCACTAAGTTGTTTACTGCCGGCAGCACTCTGTGCAACACCGTCTTGAAGCTGCGTATGTGCAGTAGACAGTTGTTGCAATCCGCTTGCCAACGTGGTTGATCCTGTTTTAAGCGCCGTAGCACCTGCATTCAAATCAGTCACGCCTTGTGTAAGGGGTTCTACACCATTTTGAAGTTTACCTGTACCATCTGTCAGTACAAGTAGATTATCTTTCAGCTTCAAGGCTCCGTCATCTAGCTTACCAGCGCCATCAGCGATCTTGGAGGCTCCATCTCCTGCTTCGCCCAATCCATCAGATACTTCTGTAATCTGATTGAATACAGACTCTACATAAGCTTCAGTTACTTTAGCAGATACTTTATTTTTAATTTCTGCTACAGCCGTACCACCGATTTGACCAGCCAAGAAGTTATAACCTTCATTTGGCTCATAAATAATTTTTGCCGGCTGTGGTTCATCATCCATAAGAGTAGTAGCTTTAGCAGAAAAGTCTTCCGGAACAATGATCGACATATAATAAGTATTGTCCTTCATTCCTGCTTCCGCTTCTTCAAGGGAAACGAAGTTCCACTGGAAGCCGTCGGTTACCTTCAACTCTTCTATAAGATCATTACCGGCTTGTAGTTGCTTGCCTTCATAATTAGCGCCGACATCCTGGTTGACCACAGCAACCGGAAGCTCATTCATCTTGCCATACGGATCCCAGAATGCCTTCAGGAAGAATCCGCTGTACATCACCGGAATAAATAGGATAGCAATCATTGGAATTAGCACCTTCGGATTTCTAAGGGCTGCGCCAAGATCCTTGGTAAATACGGATAATGATTTCATTCTGGTTCTCTCCTTATGAGCTTATGCTCTCTTTAAAATGCTTTGTTTGCGAAATATTACGTAACACTAAGTGACTGTTTTCCCCATTCGGTCAATTCAGGGTATAAAAAAATGCCTCGCGGCTCTTTTTCAATGCCTAATCCATCTTGAGAATTGTTAAGGGAAAGCGAATCGAGTGAAGCTGAGAACGCCATCCCTGTCCTGAATCAACCCTTACTGTGCCAATCCTTCGGCGAGAAACAAATGAAAATACATCTTGATCTGTTCCTTGTCCAAGGGAGTATGTGTTTTATTCAGTTCAGCAGTCAATACAATATATAATCTGAACATGACTACCGAGACGATTTTGGGATCGCAAGGTTTGATTTCTCCCTGTTGGAGCGCTTGTTGCACCTCCCGTTCTAAATATTCTAAAACTACGTTCTCGATCTTCTCGAGTCCTTCTCCAGCCTGCGGCGTACCGAATTCGCGATTCTCCTGGGAAAGTTTTATGAATAGCTCCTGCTCACTTCGAAACTCAAGCAGAGCATCCAGCACACGATGCAAGTTGTCAAAGAAGGGTCTGTCTCGCCTGATCTCCCGCTCAGCAATCGTCTTCATTTCCATCATCATATCGTGCAGGATCTCGTCAAACAATTGCTCTTTGTTTGTAAAAAAGGTGTAGATGGTCCCCTTACCGACATTTGCAATCTTAGCAACCTGATCCATTGTAGTTGCCTTATAGCCAAATAATGAAAAAGATTTTGCTGCGGCCTGAAGCACCTGCTGTCTTCGATCCACCACTGCCACCTGTGCACACTTCCTTTCTCCAGAAAATATCGTCCCCGCTGACTTCTGACCATTTTACTAATCCGGTCAATTGGTCATTCACTACTTTATCATGTTGTTTTCTAGTTTGCAATACTTTGGGCGAACCTTTTATTTTTTTTATTTATTGCAGGGTTTTAACTTTCTATTTACGTCTTACTTGTATAATGTGAGTATAGTATAGATTTCCTAGTATAATTAGAAGAAGAAACGCATTTCTATAGAAAAGGAAAGTAGCAGGTGAACTTATGCGAAAGAAAAGAGTACTGCTGTTTTCGGAAGGCTTCGGTACGGGCCACACAGGAGCAGCCTATGCTCTGGCCGAAGGAATAAAGCTGCTGAATCCGGATGTCCAATGCCGAGTCATCGAGCTGGGGAAATTTCTTAACCCGACGGTCGCCCCTTGGATTCTTTCCGCTTACCGCAAAACAGTTAGCAGCCAGCCTAAGCTGGTCGGCATGATGTATAAGACACAATATCATAAATCATTGAACCCGTTGACTAAAATGGCGCTTCACCGGATTTTTTATACACATGCTTCACAGGTCATTGAGCAGCTAAAGCCTGATTTAATTATCTGCACTCATCCCATTCCGGCTGCGGTCATTTCCAGACTGAAACGTCGTGGACTACATGTGCCTCTGTATACATTAATTACTGATTATGATGCACATGGGAGTTGGGTAAATTCCGAGGTCAATCGTTATCTCGTATCTACCCCACGCGTCAAGTCCATTCTGACAGGCCGTGGGATCGCTCCAGAGCTAGTAACCGTCACTGGCATCCCAGTGCATCCAAAGTTCTGGGAACGCTCCAACAAGACGCTGCTACGCAAGGAGCTGGGATTGGCTGATATTCCAACCGTACTCATTATGGGCGGAGGATGGGGGCTGATGTTCGGCAAAGAGATTATGCATTCCCTCACCGCCAGAATGGATGATATTCAGCTCGTCTTCTGTATGGGCAGCAATGAGAAGCTAATCGCCAAAATGAAGTCCAATCCACTGCTCAATCATCCCAATGTTAAAATTCTGGGATATAGCAGTGAAATCAATAAATTGATGGATGCCTCAGACCTGCTGATTACGAAGCCTGGAGGCATGACCTGTACGGAAGGTCAGGCCAAAGGAATTCCAATGCTTTTCTATAAAGCTATTCCAGGTCAGGAAGAGAAAAACTGCCAATATTTCGTAGAGCTTGGGCTGGCAGAGGTGCTCGACTCGGAAGTAGTGAACAAATGGTTCACTATGATGCTTCGTGAATATTCAGTTCTGGAAGAGCAACGCAGACGACGTCTCGCTCCAGATAAACATCAACCGCAAAGCTGTGCGACTACTGTTCTGAAGATGTTAGGTAACCCCGTAAGCGAGGCAACTGAAATCAGAGGCACAAGAGCGCAAGCACGTAATGAAGAACCTGTATGTATTACACCTTAAAGAATAAGCAGGCAGTCAGGGAATTTCCCCCGGCTACCTGCTTTTTTTTTATAATATAAATCGGATTGGTTAAATTTCTACGCTCTCACCAGCTTTAAGCGGAAAACCTTCTACTCCCTCTTGATGCAGGCGATCGCAGAAATCAGCACCATCCTGAGCAATATCCGGAAATGTATTGTAATGTAGCGGGATCACTTTATCCGCCCGCAGCCAGCGTGCGGCCAGCAAGGCGTCATCCGGTCCCATGGTTAGCATATCGCCTATAGGAAGAGCTGCCAGGGCAATCGCATTCCTTTCTCCAATGAGGTGCAGATCGCTGAATAGTGCGGTATCCCCCGCATGGAAAATCGTCTTACCCTCAATCGTCAACAAAATCCCCGCGGGTTGTCCAGCATAAATCCAAGAATCGCCCTCCTGAATGGATGAGGAATGAAACGCCTGCGTAAATTTCACAGTCATCCCTGCATAGGTATGACTACCACCTATATTCATGTGCTTAACCTGTGCACCCTTCATCCGGCAATATTCGGCAAGCTCAAACACCGCAAAGATCGGACAATCATTCTGCTTGGCAATTTCGACAGCATCTCCTAAATGATCAGAGTGGCCGTGAGTAAGCAGAACGGCATCAACGGAAATATCGGCAGGTGAAATACCGGAGTTCGGATTACCTGACAAAAAAGGGTCAATAATAACCTTCACGTTCCCCGTCTCTACCAGCAGAGCTGAATGTCCATAATAAGTGATTTTCATGGTTATCTTCCACCTCCAGATTCATATAGTTTAGTTTACCCTATATAGCGCTGAGGTTCACAGATCCACCAAATTATTTATAAAAAGTATGATTGCCAATAGTTTTAACATAAGTCTGTGAATGATGTACGGTCAGATCCTGTGCAAGTTTTAGCGACAAGAAAAAATAAGTATTATCGGGAACTTCCTTTACTCCGGAGAGTGCAGCATTCACCGCTTTAATACTATCATCGTTAGGCTTCACACGGTTAAGACGCCCGTTAGCTACAGGGCTGAACTGGCTCTTCTGATAAATAACTTTATATATCGTGTCGGGGAAATTGGCTGACCGCAGCCTATTCAGAACAACGTTGGCAACTGCCACCTTGCCCTTGTACGGTTCACCTTCCGCCTCTGCCATTACAATTTTTTGTAGCAGAAGCAGTTCTTCTTCGGATACAGCGTAGCGCCGGGTTGCTTTACTTTGCTGCTCCTGGCTTAATAGCTCTGTCCGAGAGAAGTACAATGTTGTGAGGGGATGTTTCTGAGAAGCCGAGGCTATCTTCGCTGTCGCCTGACTACTCTTTGTTGCTGTTTCCGCCAATTGCGACGCTTTTTGCGCAGCTGGCTTGGATTGTACTACATCAGCCTTCACCCGAATAATGGAAACGTTCGATGTGTTTTTTGTGTTTTTTTGTTTTATTTTTTTTACACTAAGCCATTCCACACCCTTCGCCGGTTTCCAAGCGGAACTTAAAAGACTGAATGTGTTATTAAGCTTATTGGCTTGTGTAACTTCAGTAATGCCCCTCGTAATGCTACTCGTTATACTAGACTTCGATTCATCTTGCAAAAGAGAAAGTACGGATGCACGGCTGGTGGATTGCAACTTATCCATCTGCACCCTGTCCATCTTCCCTTCCGCAACTTGTTCGGGTTGCAATAAGCTTATGGCAGAGAAACACACTAGTATAACGCCAACGAGCAACGCAATATAGCGGTTTTGTTTAAAAATTAACATGATATTCCTCCTATTTCACGGCACATTCCTATTGTATGTAACCGAAAACGGAAGCTTTGAAAACTTTATTATCGATTTTAAACTGTAAACTTTTCAATAATTTCATACATAGGAATGGCATACATTCTGGTAGCATACAACACAAAACTATCAATCGTCCAGTCTCTCTGATAGTTTTTTAGGTTCCAATCATCATCCAATTTCAGTAAGTTTTCCAGCAATTTATCATCATATGAATTTTTTCCCCGGTACTTTCGAGCCACGGTAAGATGCGGTTTATAGGCCCTGGATTCGCCTGAAAAACCTAATGGAAACGTCGCGGAATGCACTCTCGCAGCTAATTGATTTAATGCCTCTATTTCGCCAGAAACCCCTATCCACAGGACTCTTGGGGAAGCTGGAAGACCAAATGTGTCCCATTTGTCCAAAGAGAGATTGAAGGGGCTGCCTTGACCCGCGATCTGCCTTAATGATTTTACTAAATCTGGAATTACGGTCTTTGGGGTATCTCCTAAAAATTGCAGGGTAATATGATAATCTTGCGGATTTGTCCATTTAGCAAATTCAAAGTTTCCAGATAGCTTTGAACATGCCTGCGCCACTATTTCTTGCAGCTCAGAAGGTAATTTCACAGCTAGAAAAAGCCGTTCTGATTCGTTCTCTGATACTTTAGTATTCATGGTCAATTTCACCTTCTCCAATAGATTTGGTATTCTTAACCTATAACATGATCCATATCCATTAAACCACAAAGTAGGAGGAACACATCATGACTAAGTCTATAGTATGTCTACAACCACTTACATCTCAGCAGCAGGAAAGGATCAAAGCGGCTGCCCCAGGCTATACATTCACACAAGGAGACGCCAAAAATCCAGATTTGCAGCTGCTTGCAGACGCAGAAATCGTAATCGGCTGGGCTAAAGGTATTTCGGATACACTCCTTCGGCCCGAGTCCTCCCTTCGCTGGGTTCAGTCCTGGTCTGCTGGTATTGAGAAACTTCCTCTCGATCGTCTTAAGGAACAAGGAGTCATGCTCACCAGTGGGAGCGGAGTTCATGCCGAGCCTATTTCTGCGGTAATCTTCGGGTTCATCCTTCTCTTCACACGTAATTTGCATACGGCTGTACGCAATCAGCAGAACCGGATTTGGAAATCTGATGGCAGTGAAAGCGAGCTGTCCGGCAAAACAGCCGTTATAGCTGGAACTGGAGCGATCGGCAGTGAAACCGCCAGAATTGCTAAAGCCTTCCGGATGAAGACTATCGGTGTCAGCCGTTCCGGTAAGCCAGTCGCAGACTTTGATCAAATCTATACAACAGATCGTTTATCCGAAGCTGTAAGCCAAGGCGATTTCATCATCAATACCCTTCCTATTACCGATGAGACCAAGCATTTATTTAATGCCACCAGCTTCTCCGCGTTTAAAGAAGGCTCCTATTACATTAACATTGGCCGTGGCGCAACTACCGATACTGAGGCTCTGATCGATGCATTGAATCGCGGACAACTCCGTGGCGCTGGGTTGGATGTTTTTGAGACCGAGCCCCTTCCGCAGGATCATCCACTTTGGTCTATGGAGCAAGTAATCATCACTCCACACTCCGCTGGAATTACAGATCAATACGCTGACCGGATCGTTAATATTTTTACCGAAAATGTGAAGTCTTACTTATCATCAGGCACACCTTCTCTAAATCTTGTTGATTACGACCGGCAATATTAATAATATGCTTTACAAAACAGGAACATCTGTTCTATAATAAGAAAATCCAAAGTTATCCATAAAGAGAGGGTTAGTGAAATGAAGGTCACGGTCACAGAATTTAACGAGCAATGGAGTCTAACGTTCATTGAAGAAGCTCAGAAGATTAAAGCCATCTTTGCTGATGCCCTCGTTGATATTCACCATATTGGCAGCACTTCTGTTTCCGGACTAAAAGCTAAACCAATCATAGATATAATGCCTGTAGTACGAAATATCGAAGCTGTAGATGAGTTCAACCAGCAAATGACAGCACTTGGTTATGAATGTATGGGTGAGTTCGGTATCAGTGGCAGAAGATATTTCAGAAAAGGCGGAAATAGCAGAACCCATCATGTTCATGTCTTCCAGATGGATAATAAGATAGATATCGACCGTCATCTGGCTGTAAGAGACTACCTTCGATCACATCCGGAGACGGTTAAACAGTACGGAGATTTGAAGGATACTCTTGCCAAACAATTCCCAGAGGACATGGCAGCTTATATAGACGGGAAAGAAGAATTTGTGGTTAATCTTGAAAGAACTGCATATGAGTGGTATTTAAATCAATAATCCTTATAAAAATAGCCCCTGCTGTTCATTTAGATTATCCTAAATGAACAGCAGGGACTACTTGTCTAAGCGTCTCTAATCCAAATCATAAATCGAGCCGACTTTCAGTCCGTACAGCTCATTATATATTTTCTCTGCAAAAGCATCAGTCATCCCTGCGATATAATCAATCACCATATGCTCCCAAGTCCAAATCGGTTTTGCCTGCTTCTGATCTTTCTCAAATCGCTGCAGCCAATCCGATGGAATAATGGCTTTAGAGGTTTGTGGATCCAGAAATGCTCCCCACAGACGGCGCAAAATCCACTCACTACGTTTCTGCAGCCGCTGCACACGCAAATCACGGATCATAGTAACCCACGCGAAGCTTTTCAGCACACTTACGGTCCGCAGCATATCTTCGTCTTCTTTTCCTTCCTTTATAAAGGTGACCTTCTTCCAGTCTCCATCTTGGATCACTCCCAAGCTGGCGACAAAGGTACTTACCCAATAAGCCTTAACTTCACGTCGAGTGCGGGAATAGTCATTTTCGCAGGTTGGCATTTTTTCCTTCCAAACCCGAAGAAATGAACTGAGCACTTCCTCGACCTTCGCGCGAATGCCTTCCTCTTCCCAGCCCTTCCAGAAGAAATCCTCGAGCGTGGTGATTTTCTCTACGATTAACCGCTGGATATAAGAATCATGCATAAAGTGTTCATGCACTTCAATCTTTCCGGCTTTAATCCCATCCTCCAGATCATGTGCAGAATAAGCGATATCGTCACAAAGGTCCATAAGCTGAGCCTCTAACGTTTTCTTACCTGCCGGTATTCCCCACTCTTTGCGGATCTCCGAAATATATCCCCATTCGTGAAGGTACATCCCCTTCTTCAGCGAGGTGCCGGGAAAAGGATACTTATTTATGCCTAGCAGCACAGCATCTGACAGATTTAGCCCATCAATATTCTCACGCTTCTCCAGAAACATAATCAGCCTATAATTGTGGGCATTGCCTTCGAAATGCTCATAACGTTGCTTCATCTGCTCATGGATCAGCAGGCGATCCACACCCGTTGCAACTGATTGCAGCGCAGCTTCGTTAGTTTTCTTTTCAATAAGCTGTTCCAAAATATTATCCAGCACTTCTTCCCCTTTATGTCCAAAGGGAGGATGACCAAAATCATGAGCGATAGCTGCGCATTCCACTACCTCTGGATCTATAACAAGACCCGGATTCTCCGCCTTGGTGGTTTCCACTTCTGGATACGATCGCAGCAGACTTTTCGCCGCCTCACGAGCAATCTGTGCAACTTCAAGTGAATGAGTCAGACGCGTGCGGTAATAATCACCCGTCCCAGCCCCGAATACTTGTGATTTACCTTGCAGCCTCCGAAAAGTAGGCGAATGAATCAGGCGTGAATAATCACGCTCATAAGCAGCTCTCGACGTTTCTAGGCGGGTAATCTCCGGATACTGCCGGTGTTCTCTTTTTTCAATAAGTGTCATGTTCCCACCACCCTAACCAAATGTCTGTATATAGTACTTCATTATAAGGCATTTTCATAACAATTTTCACATCAAAATACAAAGGCTAATTTAATTATAGACGGTCACGTGGATAACTATGTAATCGTCAGAAGCCAAAATGAATCTCATAACCTGTACATGAAGATATAGTAGAAAGAAGAATGAGCACGAAAAAAGACTGGTTGCCTATACAAAACTGAAACTATGAATATACCGACCCCCAAAAGGAGCACTCTAAAATAAAAAAACAGGTGAAATGATGAAAACTTGCAGCAAAATTATGTTGATCACCCTTGCATTCTTTTTATGCTTCACGAACTCTGCTCTAGGTAGTCCAAGCAAAAACCGCGACTACTACGAAAAAAGAGGAGACATGATTTGGGAAGTACATACTAACCAAAAAGTGATTGCATTGACGTTCGACGACGGTCCTGACCCTTCTGAAACCGATCAAATCTTAAAGGTATTGAATCAATATCATGCGAAATGCACCTTTTTTGCGATAGGAAAAAGAATTGCAGCCTATCCAGAGGTAGCGAAACGAGTTATTGCTGAGGGGCATGAATTAGCTAACCATACCTACAATCACGTTTATTTTAAAAAACCTATTAATGAAGCCCAATTTGAGCAGGAGCTAAGATTGACCGAAGAAGAGATTATAAAAGTCTCCGGTAAACATAGTTCACTGTTCAGACCACCAGGCGGCATGTATGACGAGACCTTAGTTGATCTGTCTAACAATATGGGCTTGAAGCCAATATTATGGTCCTGGCATCAAGATACTCGTGACTGGAATCGCCCAGGCGTATACAGTATTTCGAACAAGGTCATTCGAAATGCACGTAATGGGGACATCGTTCTGTTTCATGATCATGTGCACGGGCAGTCACAAACTAGAGAAGCTCTTAAAATTATTTTGCCGGAATTAGAAAAGAAAGGCTTTCGATTTGTCACTGTCTCTGAGTTGATCAAATTATCCAGTACACAGCAGGCGGGTAAACAACAATAGGCTAATTGCACAGGACTTCAAAATAGGGTAGTCTTGTCCTAATATGAAGTTCTGGAGGCTTTTGTGATGTCCGATAATACATCCTATACGACAGAGGAAATTGCCCGCTTATTAAAAATATCAAAATTAAAAGTATATGATCTAATTAAAAAAGGGGAGCTCCCCTCCTACCGTGTAGGAAAACAAATGCGCGTGGATCAATCCGATTTGGAAACCTACAAACAAAATACACGGAGTGGGGCGTCCACCGCTAATCCTACTACTATAATGGCCCAGACTCCACCAGCAATACCCTTGGCCTTTTCCGGTACAAATCCAGCTCAAATGCCAGCACAATCTCCCCACCTTAAAGCTGTAGGACACAGCTTGGTGATTACAGGTCAGGATATGTCACTGGATATTCTAGCTACCTATTTGGAACGGGCTCTGCCTGAACGCCCTCTTCGTTCTTATGCCGGGAGTCTTGATAGCCTGATAGCCATGTATAAAGGGGAGTCGGACATTGTCAGCACACATCTGCTCGACGGGGATACTGGAGAATACAACCTACCCTATATCCGAAAAATACTCGTAGGATGCTCTTATGTTGTAGTTCGCCTACTTACCCGAAGTGCAGGTTTTTATGTACAAAAAGGGAATCCCAGGGGTATTCATGAATGGTCTCACTTAGAGCAGAACGGACTCACGCTGATCAATAGAGAACGAGGTTCAGGTGCACGCGTATTATTGGATGAACAGCTTCGATTGCATAGCATTCCAGCAGCCAGCCTATCAGGCTATGAGAACGAGGAGAACAGCCATTTGGCAGTTGCCGGTAAAGTGGCCCGGGGAGAAGCAGATGTAGCCATCGGCACCGAGAAAGCCGCTAAGATTGTCGACGGTGTTGATTTCGTTCCTATGATTCAGGAGTGCTATGATCTGGTGATGATTAAAAAAACGGAGCATGAGCAATGGATTGCTGCCGTGATTGATATTTTGCGTTCACCAGCCTTCCAGAGTGAGCTTGGGTCCATTCACGGATATGATCTCACGGAAACAGGGACGATAATTTATGAGACTTAATGGGTCACAGCAGAAGACGGGAGCATTATGCAGAAGCGTTTAACTGTATTTCGTACAACTATATTACTTCGAATAACTCGCAAATTAGATATAACTGTATTTGGTACACCTATTTCTCTTGATTTACTACCCCATAGGCGACTTTTCTAGTTTTAGTTGTATAGAATACAATTAAAGTTAGAACGATTCCTTATGCAGACGGAATAACTGTATAGAATGCAGTTAACTCACAGACTCCATCAAAATCTGACGGCGCTAGAAGCTGACATCAAAGTTGCCGGGTTCACTTGCCCAGCATCTGCTCAAACCACCCGCTTCAAACCAAAAACACCAGGCAGCAACTCTCCAATAACCGGAGAATCGCTGTCTGGTGTTTTTTTAAGAACGCCGATTCACAAACATCAGCATAGCGGCTGAAATAACAATAATTGAACATACCCACATCCACGCGAGCGTCATATTGCCTCCATCTACCGCAACATAGATCGCTGTGGGTAAGGTTTGCGTGCGGCCCGGAATATTGCCAGCTACCATGATGGTAGCGCCAAACTCCCCAAGACCGCGGGCAAAACCAAGAACATAACCGGCTGCCAGCGACCGGCCCGCAAGCGGCAGCGTGACATAACGCAGTACCTGCAGTTCACTTGCCCCTTGTGCCCGCGCCGCATCTTCAAGATCTGCTTCTATCCCTTCGAAACCCGCCTTCACTGTGCGGTATACGAGTGGAAAAGCTACGACTACAGCGGCGATAACAGCTGCCCCCCATGTGAACAGGATCGTCTGCTCCGTCATCTGTTCATACCATCTGCCGATCCAGCTTCGTCGGCCTAAAATAACTAAAAGCACAAATCCTACAACCGTCGGCGGCAATACGAGCGGAAGCAGCATTATAGTCTCTACCAAGCTGTGACCGGGAAACTTCCGGCCCGCCATAGCCTTCGCAGCAGCTGTTGCCAAAATGAATACAATAATGCTTGTAATCACAGATATTTTTACGGAAAGCCATACCGGGGCGAAGAAATCAGTCCAATTTATTTCCAACCTTATTCCACCCGCTTCTACTCGTAATTTCTATTTAAGGAAGCAGGAAGCCATAACTTACAAAGATATCATTAGCTTCCTTGCTTTGAAGGTAACTATACAACTCCTTAGCTGCCTTTTGATTCTTCGAGCTCTTCACGATGCCTGCCGGATAATTAATAGCTTTGTGTACATGTGGACCGACCGTCAAAGCGATTTTAGTTTTCTTTGAAGTAAGCGCATCTGTCTTATAGACAAAACCGGCATCGGCATTTCCTGTTTCTACATAAGAGAGAACCTGACGCACATCCTTGGCAAATACGAGTTTGCTTTGCAGCGGATCCCAGACCTTTTTCGCTGTCAATGATTGCTGAGCATACTGACCCGCTGGTACAGATTCAGGCTGTCCCACTGCCACCTTCTTAAAAGCTTTATCCGTAAGCTGAGTAATCGTTGTTAATTTAACCTTTGAATCTGAGGGTACGACTACAACCAATTGATTCTTAAGCAGAACCTTATGATCGGAGATAAGTCCACCTTCCACCAGTGCATTCATCTGTTTATCACCTGCAGAGAAGAACAGGTCCGCCGGAGCCCCTTGCTCAATCTGCTTTTGCAGAGTACCGGATGCTGCATAATTAAAAACCAAATCAATATCGGGATGTTTCTTTTCATAAAGGAGGGCAATCTTATCCAGGCTATCCTGCAAACTAGCCGCAGCGGAAACAATAATTTCAGTCTTCTTGGTGGCTGCTTGCACCTTTCCCCCTGGACCTGCAGATAAATTCACAACCAGAACGATTGCCAATATCCCCATCACGGAGAGTGTCCATTTCTTAAACATTTCCATTCCTCCCAATTTCGTATGTATATATTTAGATGCTATTCTAGCATACACTTTTTCGTTTTTCTATAACTACAGATATGTTTAGATATGTTTAGTTATATATTGTTATAATTAGAGAATATATAATGATGATTTTGGCTTTTTGCACACAAAAAAGATGCCTCTGACTCCCCTAAATAGGGCTGCAAAGACACCTATTTCACGAATGATATTAATTCTTCATCTGTGGGCCAAGCACATCATGTTGACCGTCACCCACCAGGTTAAAGCCAAGTACATTCAACATAATGGATAATCCACTCCCCCAAGAAGCTCACCCGGATTAATATATTCATTTTTAAGAATCAAATGGATCTAGAGAATAGCCCTCTTCTGTATAAAATTGAACAAAGGTCAAATTCGAGGATAAAAGTAAACCTCTAAATTGCAATTATGTTATTAAATGTATGCGCTATTATAAAAAGACTCACCAAACAAGAGAAATATTCTATAATTTTCGATTTGTAATAATATATGTAAACGAATATTTCATTTGAAGGTGAGAATCCATCTTATTTATATTGCGATATCCATTTCTCCAACTGCTGCCTGAGCACTTCACGATAATAAAACGGCTCTATGATTTCCGCATCCTCTTCAAATCGCTTAATCCAGCGGACAAATGCAATATCTTGTTCCAATGCGACTTTAAAATAACAACACCGAGCTTGACGGTCTACTTTATTCGGCTTATAGGGCAAATCCTCTTTCTTTAGCCCTTCCATGATTCGCTCCGAAAATTTCACTTTAAACTCTACCTGCAAACTATCGCGGTCAAGTGACCATTTTTGCTTCATAAAAGCTTGCAAATCAAATGATTCCTTTGAGAAGCAGCGGTTTAATGGCTTTACGTTTGAAAAATCGTTGATATGATATGTACGAATAACACCCTGATGATGGCAAAATCCAATGAGATGAAAACGATTTTCCAGTGGGACTAAACAATAAGGATCGATGGTTATTTCCTTCTCCTCCACCGCATTCTCGCAATAATTCGCTTGAATACTCCTCTGCTTTAATAAAGACTCCAAAATAGGTGTTAAAAAAGATTGATGCTCCATCTGTGCACCGCTTCTTTCCAACCAGCTTGTACCTGCTTCTCTTCTTGCACGTTCTATCGTTTCTTCCCGCTCTGCCTTTCGCTTGTATTCAGCTGCGACTACTTTTTCATAAGCGCCTTCAAAATCGATAGGCAGAACGGGTTTAATATCTTCCATAATATAGCGTAATTGCGAAAACGCAGCCGCCTCTTCTTCCGACCAATCCAAAGGATAAAGTGCAAAATTGCCAATAAAAGCATAGCCTTTTCCATGTCCAAGGTGGGTTATAGGAATATGCATGGCGCTAAGCGCGTCCATATCCCGGTATATCGTTCTCTCGCTGTTGCCGCAGCGTTCCGCCAATTCACGGGCTAATATCCCTGGCTTGGCTTGAACAAGTGTAATAATGCGCATCAGTCGGATTAATCGGTCTGTCATATTCAGTTCCCCTTGATTTATGGTTAAATAGACCCATTATTTTATGAAAAAAAGTAATAGTGTGATAGAACTTTTTTACTATGTTACCACATTTTATATTACAATTCTTCTGATTATTTTCCGCCGAACCCGCTGACAAAACAAATTTATGTATAGGTCTTTTTTCGTCAATATGCATCTTCTAGTTGTATGTCCTATATCAATTTCCAGTAGCAGTTTTACCCCGCTTCTGATACTCGAATCCAATCTGTTTATACAACATTTCGGCCTCTTTAAGTAGTAAAGGATCTCCAGAACGTACGGCTAGTAATAGTAATTTATCTGCGTGACGGCAGAGCATTTCATGAGCTTGACTATGTTGTCCTTCATTTTGCAACGTGGTTGCCTCCTCAATCGTTTCAGCTGTTTTTAACAATTCCAGATGTTTCTCTACATGAAAGCAGCAGGTTTCACTCAGAACCTGAGTATGATGAGTGTATTCTAGCTCAAGAACCTTTACTGGAAGCTCTTGAACACGCTCTACGGTTGGCTTTTTATATTTCCACTGTAAGGAAAGAGCTTCATATCTACCTGCAATAGTAGTAGAGATATTGAATTCCAGTGCAATAAACTTTCGTTGCCCCGTTTTTATTTTGCCAAGCTTAAGAAGTAGCGAACTGCCTTCACCGACTTCAAACTCACACCCATACGAGCGCTTAAAAGTTACATGGGGTTCAAGCCAAACCCGCAGTTCGATTTCACGTGCAACCACTTTATAACTGCTGGGTCGGCTGTGCTCTGAAGGCATATTCCCTTTCCATTCGACAAGCAAGATAACATTACGATTGCCGCCTGCAAAAATACGATTTTGACTCCATGTGAATACGGGATGAATACTTTCTATCATTATTTCCACCTCTTTCTTTTTTTGGGTCTTCTATTAATGTACCAATAATGGCGGACAACTCCATGTCATGGAATGTATGTTCGGTTCTATATTATCGACAAAAAAAGAGTCATTCTACATGCTTAGTAGACTGACTCTTGTAAAAACAACCCCTTTTGTCTTTTTATGACGAAAATTTTATGTTTTTTTCTCATCGACTCCCTAATTTAGTCTGCACTCGCTCTCGCTTGAAAAATAGTCCCAGTGCCCATTTGGCACACAACAGAGAAAATATAAAAAACAGTGTGGCCCAAAATATAGCCGGTACGGGAGTCATTCTTGCCAGATTGCTGGCATCTCCTGCACGGGACGGTGATACAGCAGCCGCGTGTACCAGAAATAAACTTCCCATTACAGACTCCTCCAAGGTTAAAAAGGCCAATAACAAATAATAATATTTGCTGGCCTTCTTCCAAACCACCAGCATTAGAATATTTAACGCAATAAATCCGCCCAACCACATCATGCCAAAGCTTCCTCGTACGTATAGCAGGAGCATAATCAACGCCACACCCGTAGCTAAGATAAGGCCCCAATCATGGCGTCCCTTACTATATAAATAGAAGAGCAGAAGTGCAAATAAGGAGGCTAGCAAATAACCCGAGAGGGAAACTAATATTGCCTTGCCCCCTTCTTGAATGGCTGAATAGGTTACACCGCTATGATCTGCGTATAATTCAATCCTCAGCACACTACCCGACAGTAGTAAGGTCATCAGAGCATGACCAAATTCATGAATCATCGTGTCTAAATTCCGAAACAAAGATGAAAATGGGATCAATCTAGTCAAAAAAGCAGATCCGATCAGAAGCAATATTGTTTTAAGCCATTTGTTCAATCGACAGCAGCCCCTTTCGTCCAAAGTATACGATAAATAGTACCTCTTCTCAATCGAGATAATCACGGACTGATCGTGTTTAATAATGAGTAAACGAAAACCTTAAGGAGGTAAAAATTACTTTCATTATAAGCATTGCCAGTCCCATGGCGTACGCTGTCAGAAGCTGTCAAGCTGTGTTAAAATAAAAGAACTACAAGCCTAAATTGGGTGGTGATTATATAGATGAAGCAACATAAATCCCGAGCATATCTACAGCTGTTATATTCGCTCCTGTTCTTGCTGACGCTTACTGTATGCCTGCCAGCTCCTGTAGCAAAAGCTAATATATTCAGTGATATCTATAATGGAGTTAAAAATTTCTCCGAGCTGCCAAACGAAGTGAATGAATTAAAGGAAGGTTTTCAGCAAACTGCTGAAGAGCTTCAGCAGGCAAAGGATAAGCTCGCGAATACCACGCAGGAGATGGAAGCTTACCGGATACAGAACGAAAGCCTACAAGAGCAAAATCGCCAACTGACGCAGATGGTTGATGAATTAAAAAATGACCGGACGGCACGCGAAGAATATTATCATAAAATCAAAGTGACTATTTTTACAGGGATTGGACTAATCCTAGGTTATTTTATACTGATCCGTTTTATTCGTTTCAGCATGCTTTACCGTTCTCGAAAAGGCGATCGTCTGCGTTAGTCTTACGTATTCATTGAAGATCACAGTCACAGCATGAGGGAGATGAACTATGAACATCGATATCCAAGATGAAAGCGACAGTGGAAGCGGACAAGCCGTAGCCTTCTCCCTTCAGGAGAAGGAAGAGGTTCATGTACTCCATCCACAACAAATTATCGCTTATCAAGGTCCTTCCTCAGGACGAGCGGACAGATTTATGGATGTAAAGGGCATATACCGCAAGCGAAAGTTGATTCGTTCCGATATGGCAGGTCCTTGCCATTTCGTTGCCGCCCTTCCGCCAGGCTATCGCATAAAAATCCTACAGCTCGATGGTAAAAGCGATCTGCTGTACGACTTTAAGCATCTCTTCTTCTACAGTATAGGTATTTCGCTGGAGACCCGGGTGCTAAGCATGAAAAATGTGCTCGTTACACGGGATATTGTAAAGGTGAAATTTTCGGGCAATGGCATGATTGGCATACTGACGGAGGGTACGGTCTGTGAAGCTGTACTGCATCCGACCAACCCCCTTTATGTCGATGCAGGCAGCATTATTGCCTACCCTGAGAATGCCAAGCTGGAGCTCACCGTTTACGGCAACCATTTGGCTAGCCAGCATATGAGCTATCACTGGAAGATGACAGGTCACGGGCCTGTGCTGTTTCAGGCAGGACGTCAGAACCGCCGATTCGAAAGAGATAATAACGATGATGGAATTGTTAAACGATTTATACGCGAGGTAGTCCCCTTCGGGGGTGTGTTTATTAAATAGTTGTGTTCAGCAGTAAAACAACAAAACAAAGAGCGCCATGCGTATCCTATACGCAGGCGCTCTTTGTGGTTCTATCCTTTATAAGACTGTTGTCTTAGGCGATAAAAGCATTCAACATCCATGCATGTTTCTCAATGCTGCTTCTAATACCAATCAGCAGATCCGCAGTAGGTTGATCAGCCAGTTCTTCTGCAGTAGCAATCGCAGCTTGCAGTTCTTTAGAGACAGTCGTAAAGTCTCTAACCAGCTCCATTACCATACCCTTGGCATCTTCGCCACCACGAGCTTCCTGTAAATCGGAAAGCTCCAAATATTGTTTCATAGAGGAGGCAGGCTGTCCACCAATAGCAAGCAGGCGCTCAGCCAAATCATCTGCATAACCAGCAGCTTCATTGTAGAGTTCTTCAAACTTCTCATGCAGCGTGAAGAATTGGGATCCGCTAACATACCAGTGATAATGATGAAGCTTTACCCCAAGCAGGAACCAGTTCGCGGTCTGGCGGTTCAAAGCAGCGTGCAGTTCAGTTTGGCTCTTTAGTTGTGTACTCATTAATAAAACCTCCTATGGTTAATTTATTATATTGTATTTAGACTCATTCTAAATCTATATACAATTTAACACATCCTTTTGCTTTTTGCAACCACTTTGAAGATTTACATGTTGCCGATTCTAGCATAACTTTTGTTATACCGCCTATTATCTCTGTCACACTCTGGATAACAGCCTCTTTCTAAACTTAAATCAAAGATATATTTTCCTCCGCCGTCTTCCCTTTCTGACTCCGGAAAAAAGCCCTCATCTCATCGCGTTTGCTCTTTGGACTTAAGACATATACAGTATCCCCTGGCTCAATGACGGTACTGCCATGGGGGGTGACAATGCTTTTATTCCGGATAATAGCAGTAAATAAGATATCATCTGGCAGTCCAATATCGGAGATTTTCTGCCCGGCAATGGGCATGTAAGGTTCAATTCCTATGTGGTTGAACTCGGAATCTGTCTTGCCAAGGGCGACCAGCTCCATCAGTGATGGCTGTGCTGAATCCTCTTGCCCCACCAGCTTCAACCGGGAAGCCAGCGGTGAAATGCTTGTTCCTTGAATCACTGCTGAGGTCAGCACGACGAAGAACACCACATTGAAGAACAGTCGTCCGTGGGGAAGATTGGCTAGCAGCGGATAGGTTGCCAGTACAATTGGAACGGCTCCGCGCAGGCCTGCCCAGGAAATCAGTGTTTTTTCACGAATAGAGAATTTGGAAAAGAGCAAGCTTATAAACACACCAATGGGCCTTGCCACAACCATCAGAATGACGGACAGCAATATACCTTGCCAAGCCACCTCTGCCAGCTCCTGTGGAAATACCAGTAGACCCAGCAATATAAACATAAATATTTGCATCATCCAAGCGAAGCCATGACTAAAATTCATAATTGTTCGATGATACATTAGCTCAGAATTGCCAAGGGTAAGACCCATTACATAGACAGCCAGCAAGCCGCTGCTATGAACGAGTGCAGATAACCCGTAGGTTAGGACAGCAAATCCAATCGCCAATACCGGGTAAAGCCCCGTGGAATCCAGGTTAATTCGATTGATAAGATATACTGCGATTTTGCCAAGTACAATCCCTATCACCAAACCAACTGCCATCTCCCATATAAAGGACAGCACAAGTCCCCATATCGCCATATCCGGATGCTGAATCCATTCGATCAGCGATACTGTCAAAAACACCGCCATAGGATCGTTGCTACCTGATTCCGCTTCGAGTGTCGAGGTCAGTCGTTTGTCAATATTCTTACCGCCTAATACCGAAAAGACCGCAGCCGCATCAGTCGAACCCACGATAGCTCCGAACAGAAAACTTTCCGCCCATGACACCTCAAGAATCAGCTTAGCGAACACCCCAACGATAGCTGTCGTTAACAATACGCCTACCGTAGATAAGGATAATGCCGGCCGAATAATAGGCTTGATATCCTTAATACTGGTCTGCATCCCACCTTCGAATAGGATAACAACCAGCGCAAAAATCCCGGCCATTTGTGTTAAGGAAGCATTGTTAAAAAAGATAAATTGACTCAGTACCATCCCCGCAGCAAGGAAAAGCACTAGCGCTGGCATTCCAAATTTAGTGGAGAATTTGGTGGAAAACACACCTACAAGTAAGAGAGCTGCCAGCAATAATATGATATTATCTGCAAGTTGGGTCACCGTTTATTCACTTCCCTTTCTCTTCTAGCTTAAAATATAAGCTTCCTTATTTATGTACGTTATTACCCTTATCCACATCCTTTTGAGACATTGAATAATATAAGCAGGATTGAAGATTTCATCCGCTGGGGCTTATACTTAAAATAATTCCTTCCTACCCTGCTCGTATTTACATATAAGGAGGCTGACTGTAAATGCAATTGAGATTAATTAAACCTGCGGAGCTGGATCAAGCCGCTCTTCTAGCCCATTCCATCTTTCGCAAAGCCGGCGACACTTCTATGAAAGAGCTGTTTCCGCTGATTTTCAGCCCTGGTTACACTCACTCTTATGCAGCCGTTGCCGAGGACGGTAGCATCGCTGCTTTTATGGGATTAGTGCCCTCCACGATCCGCACTGGAGAAGCTCTCCTGAACGTATTCTCCATCGGTGCAGTTTGCACAGATCCTGCTTATCGCGGCCAGGGACTAGCCGGTCAGCTTCTACAGCTATGCCAGACCCATGCTGCGAATGCTGGCGCATCACTTATCTTTGTCTCGGGTGACCGCTCGCTGTATACCCGAGCGGGATGCGTACCGTTCGGCGGTACGCAATTTGCCGAGCTGAACGCAAGCTCGGCTCACGCACTTGCTGCCGCAGCAGGGGAAGAATGGACGCTGCGGCCAATGCAGCCGGGCGACTTCTTCGCCGTCAACCGGCTGCTGAATGAACGCGAAGCCGGACAGATGTACAGTCCGGGTGAGCTGGCGCTGCTGCTGGGTGCCGAGGCTTACGCGGGTGTGCTGGGCTTGTCCCAGCGCACACTCGTAGCCGTGCGGGACGGCAGCATCGAGGGGTTCGCCGCGATGGCTGTGCCCGCGGCGGATGTGCCGGCGCCGAGCCCAGCGACGGCGGTGGATTGGGCCGGCCAGCCGCAAGCGGTAGCGGCGTTGCTGGCCAAGGCGGCTCTGTGCAACGGCGTTGGCACGCTGCAAGTGCCTGTGCCGTGGCAGGAGCGCAGCCTGCTCGCGCTTCTGCGGGACGCCGGCGCCTCCTTAAGCGCCGGCGCGAACA
Organism: Paenibacillus sp. FSL R5-0636; assembly: GCF_037974255.1. Classification (NCBI taxonomy): domain Bacteria; kingdom Bacillati; phylum Bacillota; class Bacilli; order Caryophanales; family Paenibacillaceae; genus Paenibacillus; species Paenibacillus sp. FSL R5-0636. Next base: position 1,125,092 of record NZ_CP150232.1, on the reverse strand, counting down.
GCGGGACGGTCTGCATCGCAGACCGGGAAGCGCTTTTGCGGCAGACGGAAGTATGCCGCAAGCGTAGCCTCGACTTGTCGTCCGTGGACGACAAGGAGCTGATCTCGCTGCTGTTTGATCCAGCGAGCCCGCTTCGCACCTCAGATTCCTCAGGGGAATCTGAGGCAATTCCATTACCTTATATGTCTGGTCTCCATTTTATTTAAAGCACAAAAATAACCTCAGCGGGAGAATGATCCCGCTGAGGTTATTTAGTATGCTCTATTAACAGTTATATAAATTCAAATAATTGCTTATTCTCTGGAGTACACCTGTAGCTCTTGAATAGACCAATAATTCCCGCCCGCTCCGGTCTGTACAATTTTGATATACCGTGTCTTTACCTTAGAAAAGGTTATCTTCGTAAGCTCTTTCGTGCCTTTTCCAGAGGTGAGTTTGTTCCAGTTTTGAGCATCGTCAGAAATATAAACTACATAGTCTCTTGGATAATCAAATGGTGATAACGTGCTGTCCAAATCTATTCTTTCAATTTCATGTGCTTCACCCAGATCAATCTGAAAATACTCTCCAGAAACCTGATGTTTCCCCGTATCCCAGCGCGTGCGCCGATCCCCATCGATGGCCAGACTTGGAGCTGATGCCACCGTATTCACATTTGAGGTTACCTTCCACTTTGTCCGATCCAGAGGAACCAGGCCGGTGGCTGTAATCTGAATTTTGTCGGAAAGTAGATTTGAACCTGATACCCTTACCGCGTAGGTATATAACGTCCCTTCACGTAAATTATGATCCGTGTATTCTGTAAGCTTCACATCGGTGGCTACCACCTTCATTTCCCCCCCGCTACCTTCAGCACGAAGCAGCTCGTAGCTTGCTCCCGGTGCCTCCAACCAATTTAATTTTACAGCTAAACCTTTTGTTGCTGCGGCTTTGAATCCTTTAGGGGCAGACGGCTTTACTTCAGAGGAAGGCTGCAAAATATACTGCACAGCCTCTCCTGGAGCAAGTGTCTCCGTAAAAGTTAACGTGGGAGTAGCCTTTTTACCTGTTACATAACTTCTTGCTTTTTCATACGTATCCCCGTTTCCAAAACGTTCCCCTTCATACACCCCGTTTTTCGGCATAGTCACATTTACACTCACAGTTTGTGGAGTAGACTCAAAGTTAACGAAATTAACCAGCACCTTATTTGAGGTCGCTCCGCTTCCCGCAAGAGGCTTCAATGTAGAAGTATCCACGGCCCGAACATATACCAGCTTGTCGGCTAACACATCTTTGTTGGCAACTTGATAAGTTAATGGAGCTCCATGCGTAGCATAGGCAAGACTGAGCCTTCTCATGATGCTGACACGTGAATCCTCATTTTCTTTTGTATAATAAATCTCTGTGGTCGCCGGATCATGCTCTTCTAAATTAAACCCGTATTTGAATAAACTGAAATCCTTAAAAAAAGCAGCATGCTGCACAAACATATCCGCATAACCAATATGCGCACGCATGATCCGGTCGAATACAGCCGCTGTCCGCTCCGTTGCCCCGTATTGATAGGCATCCACATGACTGTCCGAAGTACCAAATTCAGTGGTCAGCATTTTTTTGCCGAGTCCATTGTCTGCGCCAGTGAAGGTCTTCAAATTCTCAGTAAAGCTTCCTCCATTACTAAAAATATAAGAGTCCCCGTAGGAATGTCCATTGGTCAAATCCGTAACCTTCTCCAGCTCCATACGTTGCTCTGGATCACGTTCCCAGCCATCCGGATCTCCACATTCCTTCCCAGTTCCCTTCTGATTACCGCAGGAATCCTCACTGTAACTCGGCCAATACGCCCAGCCCGGAGCAACAGTTTGTAAATGGGGCGCGATTTGCTTGCCCTTTTTATTTAGCCAGTCCGCAATCGCCAAGTTAACTGCCTTAGAACGATTGAATAATCCTGGCTCATTATCTACCTCATAATATTGAAAATAGGGGCTATATTGCTCAAAATAATCCGTCAGCTTTTTCTCTGCATCAGCGGGCAACGATCCGTCTGCCTTAAGCTTAATATCACCAGTATGCAAATACAGAGCAACCGCCTGCATGTTGTAATCCTGCAACACCTTGTAATATTCCATCATATCCGAGCAGGACCGCCCAACATCGCTGGCACAGCTGGTTCGCATCACATTGCCGCTATAAGCCATACCTAGCCATTTGATAACATAAGGCAAGTGCGTAACTGCACCTTCATCGAAATAAAATTGCTTATTATTCACTACTGTTCCGGTCAATGTGTAGCTGCCATGGATAGGCTCAGAAATTGGAGCGTTAAGAGACTCTAAACGGAGATTATCCCAAGTCCACCAGGAATATTCGTCTTCTTTGTCACTGCAATATAAACAGCGAACCGTTTGCAGCTTCAATTCGTTCGTTCCTATCTTCAATTGCTCCTTGGGAATATATAATTCATAGGTCTTTTGAAAGCTATATTCACTTTCTGTGCCAGCAACGCCTGCAATTTGAATGATCCCCGACAATTGATGATTGGAGAACACACTCATTTGCGGCACGGATTTATACGCATCCAGAATACCTACGCTAAATAAGACCCCATTCTCCGGGATCTTATTTAGCTGATATGTGATCGTTAATTCCGGCTGGGTCTTTCCATTCAAGCCTGCAGGCAAGCTCTGCAGAGCCGATGATTTGAGCACCGAAGAAGGAACATTAAAGTCCTTCTTGCTGCCAGAAGTGCCACTCGCAGCGAATTCAGCTGCTGAGCCATCATGTTGTCCCAGATTCCAGATCACAGTACCATCCGGTATTTCTGCTGCAGCATCAGTTCCTGCAGATAGTCTCGGTATATTGGCACCTACCTTATAATCGTTTGTCCTATTCGTTCCGAAGACAGAGACAGACAACAGAAACAAGACGGTTAATGCGGCGAATTTTAGTAATAACAGTAATGGTTTGTTTGCAGATATCTTATTTTTTCTATTAGATATTCTCCTCGTTATTCCCATCCATAGGTCCTCTCTTTCTTCCGGAATGTCTTACCCTATCATTTCATTAGATTAAGGAAGGAACAATGCCCCTTGTGGAATTACCTGCTGCTTCTGGCTGGAACTCTCCCATAGCAAACGAAGATTGGCATCTCCTTCATTCTCATAATATTCAATTTGGATATCATAAAGCGTTCCAGCTGTGAGCGGGATACTTCCTTTATGAAGGGTTGCACTTTGATTTTTCCAATTGTCGATGATCAGCTTTCCGTCAATCCAGACACGGACTCCATCATCAGAGGATGCTGAAATTGTATATTTCTCACTGAATTTGGGTTTGAGCTTCCCTTTCCAGCGTACAGAAAAGTGATCTTCATTTATCCCTGAGGCAGGTGACGCACCATGCCAATTAAAATCAATCTTACGGTCATCGCGGATAAGTACCGCTTCTCCCTCTAAATCAGTATTGTTATAGTATTCTCCAGTTAAACCCGTTAGGGTTACCGGAGTTACGGGTGCTATCGAAGGACCTCCTGTTGTGAGAACATAGTCCTCTCTCGATACTATAAACGAGTCTTTCATAAAGCTTTTAATTGACTGTAGCGTATTATTTTCTGTCAGTAATTTTCCCCAGGTCATCATATAGACCCATTTATTTTGTTTCTCAGTTAATACATCCGGGTTCGGCAGCTGTCCGCTCTCCCCGATTCCGATAGGTTTACCCTCGGCCAATGCGAGCAGATCCTCATAGTAGGACTGCTTATAATCGTTATTGTAGATATCCGCAGCCAGAACATCGAGTTTATCCCCACCGGGATAATATGCAGCATAAGGATCTGACCATTCATTCGGCGCATTCGGATTCCATACCCACAGTAGATTATTTAGCTTGTGTGTGTTTACAAAACGATCATAGACAATACTCCAAAGCTCTGAAAAATTGTCCTTTTTCCCCCACCAAAACCAACCGCCATTCATTTCATGGTAAGGTCGCCATAAGACCGGAACTCCGGCATCACGCAATTGTCCCAAATATCCAGCAACCTCGTCTAGATCTGAGATTAGCCTCTTATACTGAGCTGTCCCAGGTGTAACATAAGCATTAAATTTCTCTTGACTGAGACTTCTGTTTACATTGGACCATTCTGGAGATGTTCCCGGCAAACTCTGATGGAATGTCATGGCTACAATGCCACCCTCGTGATGCCATTCAATTGCACTGTCTATCACTGCTTGCCGCTGTTCTGCGATCGTCCCTTCGGATTGATTATTAATCGCCCCTAATTCATAACCATGTAGAACGGCATTTTGTCCCGAAGTATTCTTCAGCTTATGAACCAGTTCATCTGGGCTTTCTAGATAATCATGCTGGCCGGACAAAATCCCTTTGCCACGTAGATTCACCAAATTACTCAGCAGTTGCTTAGCCTCTTCAGAAGCCGATGGATTACTGGGTATAACCGGAGGTAAAGAGGAAGAAACACTCATAGCCTTCGGAAGACTCTTAACCTCTCCCCAAGGCAGCAAGGAAAAAATAATAAACACCGGTAACATAGTAAACAACAATCTGTTTTTCTTATAATATTTACGCAAATAAATCCTCCTTTCGGTAGCTGTACTGCCTCTACAGGTGCTAAATAAACATACCTGTTATCGGACAATCGTCTTCTGACCTAATGAGGACTATAGCTTAGTAGCTCTGCAATAACGCAGAGCCACTAAGGATCGACCTTTAATTTTCATCAATCAGGAGACATCCGGAAGAAAAAGTGCACTTGCTGGAACTGTCTCTTTAGCTTGACTAGCACTTTCCCACATCAAGCGGACTCTCGCATCGCCTTCATTCTCGTAATACTCCACCTTGATATCGTATAGCCGACCAGCCTTCAGCGTTATAGTGCCCTTACGCTCAGTACCACTTTGCTTAGTCCAACTATCAATCACGGATTCCCCATTCACCCAGACACGGATACCATCATCTGAGGTAGTGTAAAATGTATATTGCTCATTATATAACGGCTTAATTTTACCGCTCCAACGTATGGAGAAACGATCAATCCCGAGGGCGGCATCCGGCGAGCCTTGCCGCCAATTGAAATCGATTATTGCATCAGTTCTGTTAAGAGTTGCCGCTCCCGACAATAACATGTTGTTGTAATACTCTCCTGCAAGCCCCTTCGCGAGAGGAATTGCTGCCTCCCCCTCTTCTTCGGAAGGTGCCGGCGCTGGTGCGGCGCTAGGTGTCGGTGCCAGACCAGTATTTAATTTATCTCTGGTCAGGGTGTAGTTGCTATTCATAAATGTTTTGATTGTGTCTGCACTGTTATTTTCGTAAAGCATTTTTCCCCAGCTCATCATATACGTCCATTTACTTTGCGATTGCTGAAGCTTCTCCAGATTAGGCATTTCACCATTCTCCCCGATCGCAATCGGTTTGCCTGCGGCTAGACTCAACAAGCTGTCATAGTATTTTTGCTGGTAATCATTTTCGTATATATCTGCTGCCAGAATATCTACTTTATCAGCACCTGGATAAGTTAGCGCATAAGGATCTGACCAAACATTGGGAGCATTCGGACTCCATACCCATAACAGATTATTTAATTTATGAACGTTAACAAAACGGTCATACATTATATTCCATAGTTTAGAAAAGTTATTTTTCTTCCCCCACCAGAACCAGTTCCCGTTCATTTCATGATAGGGTCTCCAAAGCACCGGAACATTGGCATCACGCAAGCTTTTTAAAGAGACTGCCACCTTATCAAGCTCAGCGATCAGATTATTATATTGCTTAGTACCCGGTGTAACGTAACTATCGAACTCACTCTGGCTAAGTGTTTTTTTCACATTATCCCAGTCATAAGAGGTGCCCGGCAGGTTAGCATGAAAAGTCATAGCTACGATCCCGCCCGCTTTATTCCAGTTGATGGCGCTGTTCACCACATTTTGACGTTGCCAAGCCATCGTTGCTTCGGACTGACCACTGATCGCACCCATTTCATAACCGTGAAGAGCCGCATATTGTCCGCTGGTTCCCTTCAGCATATTGTTAATTTCATCTGGACTTTCTAAATAGTCATGTTGACCAGCAATAATGCCTTTTCCTGAGATCGAGTAAAAATAGTTAAGCAGCTTTACGGCTTCAGGTGAGGCACCTGGGGTAACTGGCGTTCCAGAATTTGAAGCAGCTATGACAATAGACGGCGAAATTCCAACAGCAAGCGGAAGTGCAGTCAGAAACAGGACGAGTGACAGAAATGCACCAAACAATCGATACGTACGGTAAGCTTTCAAAATAATCTCCCTTTCGGTAGCCAGGCTGCCACTCTTTCGAAGGCCCTATAGCTTTGCGTCCCTACCTTTCGATAGGTTTGCCTTTTCAATTTAAGAGAAATAATCTCTCTTACCGTAAGTATCGACGACAATTAATGATATATTTAGTGTTTTTATGACTTTTTTTGATAATTGAGTCAATTTACCTGTTTCAAGAAATTTTGAATTGGTTAAATAGATAGGTTAGACCTATGAAATGAATTGTTGTAGTTCTATATCATTCCAGTCTAAAGTAATACGAATGTTATCTTCTTCTACTAATTCAGACCCCGTCTGTACCTCTATAAACTCAACATCCGTCAAAGCAAGGATCGCGTGTTTCGTTCCTTCCGGTATACGTACCACGTCCCCAGCCTTCACATTATGTTTTTTCTCATTCAGCACAATACTTGCTTCGCCGCTGACGATTGTCCAAATTTCACTACGCTTGCGATGTAATTGATAGCTGATATTATTCCCCTCGGATATAAAAATCCGTTTGGTCAGCACTTCATTGCCTTCATCATATTTCACATAATCAATAACTTTGTAATGGCCCCAGCGGCGTTCCTCGTACATCGGTCTCTGTTCAAAGGTCTTCAGCACTTCTTTAATCCGTGGGCTCTCAGCTTTATGGGTAACTAGAATTCCATCCGGGCTAGCTGCAATGATCAGATCCTTCGCACCAATTACCGTAATCGGAATGTCCAGCTCATTAATCAAGCAAGTCCCCTCAGAATCCGCCGTCACAAAACCTTTTCCTACATGCTTGCTGCTCATTTCCTCTGTCAGCGTATTCCACGTTCCAAGATCCTTCCAGAATCCATCATACGGCTGCACCACAATATGTTCTTCTTTCTCCACCACTTCATAATCAAAGCTGATGGAAGACAATAGCTTATACTGCTTCTGCAATTCTTCATATCCTAAAGGCAACCCTTTACGCTGCAAAATATCTAACAAGTACCCTAAACGGAAGGCAAACACTCCGCAATTCCACAATGCATTTTGCTCGATGAGCTGTTCTGCTTGTATGCGGTCTGGTTTCTCTTGAAAGTGACTCACCTTCATAAAACCATTCCCCCCCGCCTCTTCAGTGGTAGGAATAATATATCCGTATTTCTCTGAGGCATGTTCAGGAACAACACCCATTAGTGCCAGATTTGCTCCACTTTCCAGCATGGTCCCCTCAAGCATAGCTATGGTATCGAAAAAGGATGCTTCTACATAAGGGTCAACAGGCAATATTGCTACCGTCTCCGCTGGAGAAACACCTGCCACTGAATAAAGATAGGTAGCTGTTAAGGCGATAGCCGGAAAAGTATCCCGACGCTCCGGTTCAACGATAATCGGCACATGACTTCCCAGTTGGCTTTGTATCATTTCTACTTGGCCGCGGCCGGTGGCCAGATAAGATGATTCTGCCATCCCTGCTTCCTCCAACTGTCTCCAGACACGTTGTACCATGGATTCTGGTTCACCTTGAGGGCTTTCAAGTACCTTTAGAAATTGCTTTGAACGTGAGTCGTTGGACAACGGCCATAACCGTTTACCTGAACCGCCTGATAGAAGTACCATTTTCATAGAATGAACCCTCCTTGAATTATGGAAATCGAGCATAATGGAATTGTTATCAAAACGTATAGCTTCCGCTTAGCACTAGTTCGAGCGGATGCATTTTTTAAAAAATTTATTAGGTATGAACCACTCCAAGGGATTTTGGACTTCCGATCGCTGTTATCCTCAGATTTCCTGATTGGACCGCTTCTCGCGGTAGAAATCCGAGGATAAAGGCGAACACTCCGTTTCTACAGTTCCAAATTCCCTTTCCGTTCTTAACCTAACCAACTACTTTTTAACAATGATCCATGCGCACCGGGCTATACCAGCCGGAAGCGAGCACGTTTTTCTAAAGATTTGCTTCTGCTCCGGGGGAGGCAGCTGCAACTGCAAGAACAACTGCAACTACAAGAGCAAGACTAGTTGCCACCACAGAGACAGAGACAATGACAACTACAAATGCTACTGCTACTGCGGTATATAATCAGAGTACCTAACTTTATAAATTGCTTAGAACCTTAAAATAAGGGAACGAAGTGGCGGAAGAGAATTTTGGAACTGGAGGAGCAATAGCATCCGCCTTTGTCTGCGGATTTCTACCGCTATCAGCGGTTAAAATCAGGAAATCTGCAGACAACAGCGGCTGGAAGTCCAAACATTCTCTGGAGTCACGGCTCATCCCTAAATAGAAAAATCACAAGTTCAATCAATATAACTTAGATTAAACCGCTCCAGCCACACTAGCAGAATAACCGCTCAATCCGCCCAACTGCGGGCGGCCGACAGAATGATAAACGAGGCCGGTACCCTCGATTTGCTCCTTGGAATACACGTTGCGTCCATCGATCAATACCCCATTACGCATGCTTTTCGCCAGCTGATGCAGATCAATCTCCTTGAGTAGGCTCCAATCGGTCAAGAGGCATACGGCATCGCTGCCCTCAGCCGCTTCCTCAGGCAGATTGCACCAGCGAAGCTGCGGATGATCATATTGCTGCCTGAAATTTGTAGCTGCGATTGGATCATATAGTTTGACTGTTGCCCCTTCAGCCACCAGTGCCTCAACAATCTCTCTGGCGGGAGCTTCGCGGACATCATCAGTATTAGGCTTAAAGGCAAGCCCCCATATCCCAATCGTCGAACCGCGCAGGCTGCCAAGTGATTCATGCAGCTTGGAGATGATCATAAACCGTTGTCCCTTATTCACTTCGACTACAGATTTCAATAATTTGAATTCGTAATCGACGTTGCCCGCAATTTGAATGAGCGCATTAGTGTCTTTCGGGAAACAGGAGCCTCCATAACCGATGCCAGCCTGCAGGAAGGATGACCCGATTCTTTGGTCCATACCCATTCCTTGTGCTACCTCGGTTACATCAGCTCCCACTTTTTCACAAATATTGGCGATCTCATTAATAAAGGAAATCTTCGTGGCCAAAAATGCATTCGAAGCATATTTGATCATTTCAGCACTGCGTATATCTGTTACAAATACATTTTCTGTGAAACCCTTATGAAGCTCGCGCATAGTTGGTTCCAGCTCTGGATTATCAAGACCAATGACAATTCTGTCGGGATGGAGGGTATCGCGAATCGCTGAGCCTTCACGTAAAAACTCAGGTGCAGACACGATATCAAAAGGATGATGGGTATGGCTAGAGATCATTTTGGAGATTTTCTCATTTGTCCCTACTGGAACTGTAGATTTAGTCATTATAATTTTGTGCCCTTCCATCGCTTTAGCGATTTCAGCGGCTGCACCCTCAATATAGGTTAAGTCTGCTTCACCATTAGGCAGTGATGGCGTACCTACAGCAAGGATGATAATATCTGAACGGCGCACCGACTCTTGAAGATCTGCAGAAAAAGATAACCGTTCCTCACGAAGATTCAGTTCAATCAGTTCCTCGATTCCCGGCTCATAGATGGGCGATTCCATCTGTTTCAGCTTCTTAATCTTTTCCTCGTCCTTATCCACACAGATGACATGATGTCCGCCCAGTGCAAAGCACACGCCAGATACAAGACCCACATACCCAGTACCGATTACTGTCAGCTTCATATAATCATCCTCCTTTTAGAAAATTGACGTACGCCTGCTCAACATACTGCTTGAACTTAACCATAAACGCCTGCTCATCGAATTTACGTGCATGCTCCATAATTTGATCGATATCCCAAGCGTAAGACTCTACCTCATAAATAGCCTTAAGTAGATCCTCCACTTCTTGATGCTGAAAGAACACACCATTTACATAAGGAATAATAGTATCTAGTGCGCCACCTGCTTGATAAGCAATTACCGGTCTTCCTGCAGCGTTCGCTTCCAGCGGTGTAATTCCAAAGTCCTCTTCTCCTGGAAAAATAAATGCTCGACACTGTGCCATCATTCCAGTCACTTGCTCATCTTCTAGCCGGCCCAGAAACGATACATTATCCTTAGCCATGCCTTCGAGGCGCTTGCGATCCGGTCCATCCCCTACGATATAAAGCTTAAGACCGTTACGATTGAAAGCCTCTACCGCCAGATCAATCCGCTTGTAGGAAACAAGCCGGGAGACAATTAAATAATAGTCGCCAATGGTAGAAGAGCTTGTAAACCGGGCTGTATTAATCGGTGGAAATATGACATCTGCATCCCGGTGATAATAATTCTGAATCCTCGTCTTCACTACTGAAGAATTGGCTACGAACTGATTCACATTTTTGGAAGTCCGTTGGTCCCACGTTTTAAGCTGCTGCATGTATACCTTAAGCATTTTCTTGAACAGCCCGGAATTCGACTGACGTTCCATATAGGTGTCATAGTCCCATGCGAAGCGCATAGGCGTATGGCAGTAACAAAGATGAAACGTATGTTTAGGAACCTGAATACTTTTCATAAAAGCACTGCTGGAACTCAGGACGATATCGAAACCGCGAAAGTCCAAATCACGGATGGCCATTGGATAAAGTGGCAGCACCCCTTTAAAATTGGTCTTTACTCCCGGAATCTTTTGCAGCCAGGAGGCACGGATATCCGCATCTTTGAGATTGTCAGTAAGGCGGCTTCCGTTAAAAACCGTTGTGTAGATTGGAGCCTCGGGATACATGTGATGAAAGACTTCCACCACTCTTTCCGCGCCGCCCATTTGGATTAAGTAATCGTGCGCTATCGCAATTTTCATGTGAATCATCCTCAAAGTTTTATGGAGCATCATCTTCAGAATTACCGCGTCATATCATCTGTCAGGTGCCCGCCAACAAACCTTTATAGTAGTCAACGATGTCCTTGACCGTATTCTCGATAACAAAATGCTCTTTCACTCGTTTCATCCCATTGTCCGCCATCCGCCGTCTTTCCTCTGGGTGATCCAGCATCCATTTAATGGAGTCTGCCAGTATAGCCGCGTCACCAGGCTCTATCAGTAATCCTGTCTCACCTTGAACTACAATTTCTACCGGCCCGCCTTCATTGGAGGCGATCACCGGTAATCCCGCTGCCATTCCTTCAACGATAACTTGGCCAAAAGGCTCAGGAGTTACCGAAGTGTGAATCAGTAAATCAGCAGTATTCATAAGGCCTTGAATATCATCCACATGCCCTAGCATGCTTACATTAGTAAGCTCGTCGTTTTTTATCTTTTGCAGCAATTCCTGCTTATAAGCCTCTTCTCCAAACAGAGCGTCTCCGGCCAGCCAGAACTTCACACGAGGTTCGTTCTTAAAGCTTTTTGCGGCTTCCAGCACAATATGCTGACCTTTCCAATGCGCCAATCGACCAACTAGCAGTACGTTAAAATTCTTCTGGTCCCGCATGCCGATCCCATTACCAATCGCTTTAGCGAAAGCGGAGTATACGACCAGCGTTTTTTTGGAACGCGGCAGCTCCAAAGCATTCAGCGTAGAATGTGAATTCGCGATGACTCCATTTGGGAGCAGTCGCGACAGCAAACGAATTCCTTTGGCAACGATAGGCTTTAAATAAGGGGCTCCAATATGATCCCGGATATGCCAGATCAATGGAACGCCTGCTATTTTTGCAGCGATGGCTCCGTATAATGCAGATTTCAGGGAATTGGTGTGCACGCAATCTACCTTCTCCGCTTTTAAGAGCGGCGCAAGCTTGCGGCCATAAGCCAACAGCTTGAAGGCTGCAGCAGGTGCTCCCAAGTTGACTGCATTTCTACCACGACTTCTGATGCTCTCATCCAGCGGAATAATACGGACATCCATCCCATTTTCACGTAGCCGTTCAGCCAGCGCACCATCCTCAGCCAGAATTACCAGTGGATCGATCTGTTCTCCAATATGGGTAAGGATGTTAAACAGGGCAACTTCTCCACCACTCCATTTAGCAGTGTGATCTATATAGGCCACTCTAAGCATTACGTGGTCACCTCCTCTCCTAAGGCTTGTAGGAACACGGATTCTACTTGATCCGTAACATGCTCCCAAGTATATCTCTCTAGTACATGCTCTCTACATTCATCACGGCTCGGAAGCAGCTTTCGATTGCTAAGCATATGGATCATGCCTTCGGCCATGTGGTCGCTACTTGAACTCTTAAATAGCAATTCCGGCCGGAAGCCTTGCAAAATCTCCTTATTGCCGCCAATCGGTGTAGCCATCACTGGCAATCCTGAAGATAAGGCTTCAACGGTAATCAATCCAAAGCCCTCCAATGCCTGTGAGGGAACCACGAACATGTCCGCTGCCTGATAATAAGAGGCTAGTTCATGATCAGGAATGTAGCCTAGCAGCCTTACCTTGTTGCTTAAGCCATAGTCGGCGATCTTTTCTTCCAGTTCCCCCCGCAACGGCCCTTTACCACCAATCAGCAGAATTGCATTTGGGAATCGCTCCGCAACTTGCTTCCAGGCTTCAAGCAGCTGGAGTAGTCCCATCCGATTGACCAAACGCCGGACAGTCAGCACGGTTGTTGCTCCCTCAGGTAAATTCAAGGTCCGGCGAATCGCCAATCGATTCGTAGCGGGGATAAAACGTTCCACATTAGCTGCGCCTGGAATCACAATAATTTTGTGTAGTGGCACTCCGTGCAGCTTATGGAGAATATCGCGGAACGTCTCACTAAGCACGATGAACTTATCCGCTAGCTTATAGGCTCTATGTTCAATGGATTTGGCGATGGTTGTTTTGACCCGGTGCTTAATGCCTTGACCTTCGATTTTCATTTCTTCATTCCATGGGCCATGAAAAGTCATCACTACAGGAATCCCACGTTTCTTTGCTTCCAAGGCTGGACCAATACCATAAGGAGCAAAGTGAGTGTATAAAATATCTATACGGCCACTGCCCTCTCCCATCAGATCGGCCGCCTTACGCTGGAAAGCATCCTTACGTTTCCAGATCCCATCTTTTGGATCTCCGGCATTGTGAATAATCAATTCCTCAGGGGTAGCAGGCGTCTCTTGACTGCAAATCAGCGCATGCACCCGATTACGTGAGGAGAGTTGCTCGCAAACGGATTTGAAATACGTGTTAAGCCCACCCGGCTGTAGCGACGGCCAGCTAAGGCCTGTCGTCATAATGTTCAATCCGTCACTGTACGGCATAGCTTCTCTCTCCTTTATTCTCCTTCTCGGTCTGACTCGTCTTCGCATTGTGCTGAGTCAGCTTTCCCGATCTAATTAATTCGTAATGCTTGAAGCCGACCATGAATTCATACATGACCCAGAATACGGATACACCGAAGCCTGACATTCCCTTCTTGAACAACCCATGTAAGAAATACTTTTGCAGGAAACGGGCTGGTGGTCTTAACAGCAGATGACTGACCCGAAATCGTTTGCCCTTGGCATACGCACTTTCAGCTTCCAAGTCAGTATACTTATTGAAACGTGCCACATGATCGTTAATACTGCGGTAACCATAATGCCAGAGGGTTCCTGTCAAACGTATGGTTCGCTCTTCTGAGACCTCGGGCATCTCGTGCACCAAGCTATTTCGAATTCCATATGCTTTGCGGTTGTATAGGCGCACTAGATATTCGCCACGATCCAGCCATCTGCCCATAAAATCACCGATCCGGTAGATAGAATAGGCAACCGATTGATCCATAAGCCCCGGTTTCAGTTCAAGAATACTTGCGGCCAACTCGTCGCTGACCACTTCGTCAGTATCAATAAGGAAGACCCAATCATGAACCGCGCGTTCTACTCCGAACTCCCTCTGTTTCGCATATCCGGGCCAAGGGTTGACGTATACTCGACAATTCAAGCTTTCAGAAAGCTGTACTGTACCGTCTTTGCTGCCTCCGTCAATCACAACCACCTCGTCGGCGAATAACCTGCAGGATTGTATGGCCTTAGATATTCGAACTTCGTCATCCTGAGCGATGATGACAGCCGATATTGGATAATTGCCTTGGCCGCCTACCACGCTTTTTACTGAATCCATGAAGGTTTCCTCCTTTATCTTTCGCATTATCCATTCATATCCATAGGTTTCTTGCGAATGTAAGAATTCATCGTCGTCTTCATCCACTGAATGTCCTCGCGGGTAATAAGCAGCCGCGGAAGTTTAACTTTTAAGGTGTACTTTATATTGAGAACAATGAAGAAAAATCGCAGGATTGCTGATGACAACATCGCTATCCCTGCTCCGAGTAAGCCAAATTTAGGGATGAGCAGGAACAACATTGGGATAACCAAGAGTAAGCCAAAACCTTGAAGCATCGAAACAATTTTCGGCTTGCCTAGCGCCATAAAGGCCTGCGCCAGAATGATCGTCCCCCCGCTAATAGTCACTTCAAGGAGCAACAAACGAAACACGGTTAATGCCGCATTGAAGTCTTTGCCGTACATCAACGGAATTACTAAAGGGGCTAAGAGCATCAGAACTACTCCGCCAAGCATGGTGAAGGTCGTACTTATTCGAAAGGCTTTGAATGTTAACTCAACTGCCTGTTCTTTTGACAGCTCAGAAGCCTTAGGAAACAAGACGATCGTAATCGAACTTGAGAAAAAATTAACCATCCGCGATAGACTCACAGCCACTACATACAGTCCCAAATCAGCAGGTCTTAACAAACCGGCAATTACGATCTGATCGATATAGGTAGAGAAATTGCCAAGCAAGTCATTGCCGTAGGAACCCAGCCCGTAAGTGAACAATCTTTTTAAATTCTGATAGGCCCCTCTCATCTTCACCTTATAGGTGCGAAGCAAGGAAATCGTCATTCCGATAAACAGCGGCGCCCCCGGAAGGAGATAGGCAACTGCAGTTGTAAAAGGATTCATCTGATCCAGCGCGATCAATATCCCGATCATAGTCAGTGTAAGCAATGGCACTAGATAGCGAATCCAATTAAATCTCTTGTATTCTCCTCTGAATTGAAAAGCTGCATTGTTAATTTGAGAGATCGCTATAATCGGACACAGAATCATAGACCACTGAGCAAAGGTCACGACCTCCGGACTGAATGACTTCAGCCAATAAGGTAAGACCACGATACCTATAATCATCGCTATGACCCCAAAAATGGTACCGAGCAGCAACGCCATACGATAAAGCACTCCGGCATCCTCCGGGTTTTTCTTAGCGTTATAGATGAGAGCTGAAGGAATGCCAAAGCTCATGCTAAACGCCAGAAACTGTGACCAGTTAATCATCGCCGTCTGTTCCCCACGACCTGTCGGTCCAAGATAACGGGCGGTCAGTACACCAGTTAACATGTTAATCAATAGGATCATGACACTGACAAACATAGTTTTTACGGCTGCCGAGCTGTTGTCCTTGCTCTTGGCGAACAGTCTAAAAGATGACCAGATTGTTCTAGCGGGGAGAGATTTTGCATTCAACTGCTGCATACGGTGTTCCCTTCCTTCTACTTTGAGTAATCTCCCTTGCGCTGAGGCCAAGACCGATCAGCATCCAGATTAAGTATCCCTTGAGTCCGGGAAACCCATTATCTGAAACTAGACTGACAATCGCACCGGTCCAAGTAGCTAACGCAAGTCGGGCGTAGGGCTGCAATTGGTCCCTGCTGATTACTCTAGCGAATATCTGTTTGACAACTGCGCCTAAAGCTCCGAAGAAGAAAACAGCACCCAGAACACCAAAGGTAAGCAGTAAAGCGATAACTCCGTTATCCATAATTCCGTACTCTCCAAGCTCGCCGTCATTACCAAGCTTAGTCCCTTGGCCTACACTACCAATTCCCTGACCTACTGGATTGGCAGCGACCATCGGCAGCATGTTTTGCCATAAGCTTAGCCGTTCATTATAAGAGTGATCTTCCTGAACAGAAGATAGTGTCTCTACCCGAGCAACCAGTCCTTCGGCGCCAGGCAATTTCGGCACAACCCAGAACAACGCAGCAGCCACAAAAACTAATTGGATCAAGGTTTTCCACTTTCCCTTAGAAGGAGAGGTTCCAATGTACATGAGCAGCATCACCAGAAGTATCAGCCATGCCGCACGTACTAAAGTAGTCAGCAGGCAAATTACAACTAGCAGAACGCCGATCCAGCGCAATGTTCCCCGCCATTTTTTCTCCAGTATCATCGGAACTAAAGCAAACGCTAAGAATGTTGCTGCCGGTCCGGGCGAATTCAGCGTAGAGAACACTCGGATTTCCAATGGATATGGATTTCCGATGGACATCATGTCCGCATGTTTCATCCAGAACACATCCCAAGGTGGCACTGTCAAATACTGAACAATCCCATAAATGGCAACTAGGACTGCAATATTGGCAAAAGCAGTAAGCAATCGATCGATATCCTTCGGCTTGAACTTCGTGACGGCAAAGTACGGCAATAACAGCAGTGGCACAATATAATTCGCTAAGTCATAAACTGAGCCCATGCCATTCTTAGCCAAACCGATTAAAGCACCATAACCCAGCGCAACTGCGAACATTAACATGATCCGCGTGGAGGCTTTTTGAATATTATGAATCTCCTTCAGCAGCGGAATGATCAAGGTTACACCGGTTAACAAGGGAGCTAAGCTCAGCAAGGATACAGAGTGATAAACTCCTTCTGACCAGTCAGCAATGCGGCGCAGCTCTGGAGCTACGGCCCAGATTAGCAAGGTATAAGCAACCAGCATTTTCGGTCTAAGTATGGCTAACAAGAAAGCCGGGAATAGGATGGCTGAGAGAATGGCTCCCTGCAGACTGTTCGATGAACTCAGCATCGCACTGGAGAAGCCAATGATCAGCGGAAGAGAGACACCTACAGCAGCAGTCCCCCCTATTAATCCAGCTGTCTTGATGAACCTAAGTGATGGGGGCGTAAATACACTCATTCCAAGCCTCCTTCCTTCACCTTATCCCGCTTACGCAGTTCCTTAAGTAATAAAAGTAGAAATTGTGCATCGTCCACAAGATATCTTTTCCAGAGCCGGCCCGGCTCCTGGCTAAGCCGCCAGAACCATTCGAACCCTGTTTTTTGCATGAAGCTAGGTGCTCGTTTCACTGAGCCTGACAGAAAATCAAAGGTCGCTCCCACTCCGATCGATATCGGAGCTTGATAAGAGGTATAGTGGCGATAAATCCACTTTTCCTGCTTAGGCGCTCCTACACCAACAAACACGATATCTGGCTGGCACTCTGTCAGCATTTCTATAATGCGTTCATTCTCCTCCTCATTGTGCTCGAATCCATAGGATGGAGAATAACAGCCAACCACATTTATTCCGGGATGCGCTGTTTTCAAATTCATTGCTGCCCGTTCCGCCACGCCTTCAGCTGAGCCTAAGAAGAACAGCCGGTACTTCCTTTGCTCAAAGGCGTTGCCCAATCGATTAAATAGATCCGCGCCGGATACCTTCTGCTTAAGCGGTTTACCTAGCATTTTGGATGCCCAGATCAGTGGCATTCCGTCAGCAACAACTGCGCCTGCCTTCGAATATACCGTTTGAAATTCTTTATCCTTACGAAGCTTGATCACATGATCTACATTACAAGTGAGAATATAAGACTGATTCCTCTCCTGAATGGTTTTATCAATGTAATCAAGCAAATCCATGAAATCATAGTTATCAAAATTGACATCGAACATATTCACTTGACTCATCGTATCACTTCTTTTTGTGGGGAATCGGTTGGCTGTGAAGATCGATACAGGCAGTTCAGGTACCAACAGAACGGAATAATAAATTGGACCGTCGACAGCGTGTTATCGGAGAATGAGTAGATTAAAAACGCTGCAATAAATAACAGATAATAAGGTTTGATCGGCGGAGCCAATGCTCTGTACACCAGAATAAATACAGCCAATAAAGAGAACATCAACAGAATAGCGCCAATATATCCCCCATCGAAGTAAAAGCGGATATACTCGTTGTGCGGAACTACAAAACCCTTATACAACGTTCCATCATTTGCTACCGTCACTGCTCCAAGCCCTCTACCAGACCAAGGAGAGTCCGCAGCCTTATTTAAGAAATACTCCCATGCCTCCGACCTTCCTGATAAATCAACAGCCGTATCTGTCTGTCTCTCAAAGGAACGTTTCTCAAAATTATCAAGCTGCCAGAAAACAGCGACCATAATCAGGAAAAATGCACCCATCAACGGAATTAGCAGATAGGTTCTGCCCTTCAAATATTGGCGAAGAATATCATAGAAGTAGTAGAGAACGGTAAGTCCAAGTGCCAAGATAGGCCCTCTTGTTCCTGTTCCAATCAAGATAAAGAAATTCAGAACTAACATAATATAGAAAAAGCGTGCTTGCTGCGGATTCCGCTTCACCTCAATAAATGGAATCGCTACTCCCATAAAGGCCAGCATCGCTAGATGCGCAGGAATATTAGCCCCCTGAATCCGTACAGCGCCTGTATACTCGATGTTGAGAAAATTATGAACATGCGCAAGCTGCAGCAACAAACCAACCACTACACTAACAAGAGGAAGCATACAGATAATTTTGATTTGCAGCTCGGCTACATTCTTTTTCCAGTTGATTAATAAAAATACGAATGGAATGGATAGACCGATAAAAGCTTTAACTGCAATGGATGAGGTCATTTCCGGCAGCCAGATCGAAGATCCAAAGGTAATCACCAGCAGCGCCACCATTGCCCACAAGGGGTGACTCAGACGAAACCGCAAGCCATTGACCAGAATACAAGGAACAAGCAGCATCACGATAACCAATTTATAAAGGGACAGTATCTCCATTCCGAACATGCTGCCATCATATAAAAAGTTAATCGATATTGCCGTTGTGATTAGAACGAAATAACTGATCAGTTCAGGCCGTGAAATCGAGATTCCCAGCAAAATAATCAGAAGCACGGCAGCTATCGCAATCATCGGCTGGTAGATGACCGCCGTTCCAAAGAACAGGGCCGACATGAGATAGAGCATCCCGTATGGCAAAACATTTAATTTGGAGCCCCACTCAAAATTTGTCATGTTAATCCCTCACCCCGCTGCGGAATGCCTCTCCCGATTGAGAATCATATGAAGCGTTCCACGAATACTCTCCAGCCTGCATTTGTTCAAAAGCCTTCTTCCTTTGCTTCTTGAGAGGATAGAATCAGCCAGGATATACACGAGCTTAGCGGCTGTCTTTCCCACTAGAAGCAGCTTGCCTTTTAGTCCTTCGCTTTTCATAGCGTTAGAGATACCTTGGCTATAATAGCGCCTCATAATCCAGTCTTCCGTCAAGCGGGCCGCCGGAACGAAATGGTCAACCGCCATTTCCGGATGGTAGAGGATGGAATGCCCTTCTTTTTGAATCTGTCCGAATAACCAGGTCTCTTCACCGGAGAGCAGAGAATCACCCTTTCTTCCGAGATCCAGGGGAAAAAGACTGATGTCGAATACGAGCTTCCGCATCGCCATATTGGCCCCACAAGGATGAAGTTGCTTGGGATATTCCTTAATCCGGCTACCTAAATCAACAATCGTGTACGGAAGCTCAAAGGGTTTAATCAACCAGTCCGGACGTTTACTTTCAAATATCGGAGCGATTTTGCCTCCCATAGCCATGACCTCCGGTTTACTCTCGAAAGTACTGACAATCGTTGTTATCCAACGCTGGCAAGGTATCGCATCATCATCGAGAAAGGCAATCAGCGGCGATTTGGAAGCCAGAATTCCTGTATTTCTAGCCGCTGAAAGCCCCTGCATCGGCTCCATCATGTAGCGGATATCCACATCAGCTCCATGCTTTCCTATAAACTTTTTGACGCAAGCTTCAGTATCATCCTTGGAACAGTTATCCACAACAATGATCTCCGCCTGCTCTAAGTGATCCAGCTTTAAAAGTGACTGAAGCGTCTTGATCAATAAAGGTGCTCTGTTGTAGGTACAGATGATAATGGAAAGCTTAGGAACGTCTCCGTATTCACGCATCGGCATTCACCTAATTTCCACATTATTAATAAGCATCTTTTGAACCGAGTAACATCAGTCCGGTTTTAGCAATGATTTTTAGATCCAGCATGGTGCTCCGAATATGGATGTAGGTTAAGTCCAGCTGTACCATTTCGTCGAAGCCGACACTGTTTCGGGCATTCACTTGCCAATATCCGGTACAGCCTGGTGTAACCGTCAAACGCTGTTTGTCATATTCCGTATACTGAGCCACCTCTTCTGGCAGCGGAGGACGAGGACCAACCAAACTCATTTGACCTATCAGCACATTCCACAGCTGAGGTAGCTCATCGATGCTCGTCTTGCGCAGGAATCTCCCTATCTGTGTGATCCGCGGATCGTTCTTAATCTTGAACATGGCACCGCTCACTTCGTTATAGGCCATCAGGTTTTCTTTTAACTCCTCAGCGTTACTAACCATGGATCTGAACTTATACATCGGGAATTGCTTTTCATTCTTCCCAACCCGGTTTTGCCGAAAGAACACCTTTCCTTTCGGATCCTCCAGCTTGATCAGAATCGCCACGACAACAAATAATGGCATTAACACGAGAAGACCAAGAGCGGAAAAAAAGATATCGATCATCCGTTTCATTATCAAATAGGACTCTGCTTCTTTTCTTCTCTCATCGGTATGCAGCATGTAAATTTTCGGCAGGACCGCCTCGTAGTCTTCCGGCAGTTTTTGCATGCTCATCCTCCTCATCTAAAATTTTGCGAACTCAACTTAACTACTCAAGCTGGTTTGTCCCATTTTATTCAGCCATTCCGACATTGCATCCATCACCGGATAGCGCAAATCTTCGCTTTGCAGTGCAAATTCAAGTGTTGTCAAAATATATCCAAGCCGCTCGCCGACATCATATCTTGTTCCGTCAAAATTATAGGCATATACCCGTTCACTCTGATTCAGCTTCTGAATGGCATCTGTCAACTGGATCTCTCCGCCGGCGCCTTCTTCCATCAAATCGAGATACTTAAAGATCTTCGGAGTAAACACATAACGACCCATGATCGCCAGATTGGAAGGTGCCGTACCTAGTGGCGGCTTCTCTACAAAATTGTTAACCCGATACAATTTACCGTCCTGCAAATCCGGTTCAATAATACCGTAGCGATTCGTGAATTCATCAGGAATTTCTTGAACTCCGATAACCGAGTTTTGTGTTTCTTCATATTGATCAATCAGCTGCTTAAGGCAAGGTACGGCTCCTGTGACGATATCATCGCCTAACATGACACCGAATGGCTCGTCTCCGATAAACCGTCTTGCACACCATACCGCATGCCCTAGACCCTTTGGTTCCTTCTGGCGGATATAGTGAATTTCTACCTTGGCTGAACGCTGAACCTCTTTAAGCAGATCCAGCTTTCCATCTTCCAGAAGCCTAGACTCCAGCTCAAACGCATTGTCAAAATGATCTTCAATGGCTCTTTTACCTTTACCAGTAACAATGATGATATCTTCAATACCGGAAGCAATAGCTTCCTCAACAATGTATTGAATGGTTGGTTTATTGATAATCGGAAGCATTTCTTTAGGCATGGCTTTCGTTGCAGGAAGAAAGCGCGTACCTAGTCCTGCCGCGGGTATGATTACTTTTTTCACCTTTTTCATCGCACTTTACCTCCTAAAAGTTTTGTGAGCATTAGCTTCAATGATTTCACTTCGAGCAAAAAACACTTCGAAAGCATAAACATTTACTTCGCCTGGTTCATGGCAATTCCGATTAGATTAGAGCCGGTCTGTTCAAGCAGCGTCTTCGCTTTGCGAATCGATTCCCGTTTAGACTTTCCATATCTGGCCACCAGAATCACGCCGTCCGCTTGAGGTGCCAATATACGAGCATCACTGAAATCGACTGCCGAAGGAGAATCCAGCAGGATCAGATCGTAGTTTTCTTTTAGTTCCTCAAGCAAAGCGGTCATTTTGGGGTTGCCTAGCAAATCCGGCGGACTAACATGAGTTTTTCCCGCCGGGATGACTGAAAGATTGGCTAAGTTTCCGAGGACAGCGATGTTATCTGCTTCCTCTTGCCCACTTAAATAAGCCGCAAGCCCGTCACTCCCCTCTACTTCAAACACGGTATGAAGACCGGGATGTCTCAGATTGCAGTCAACCACCGCTACCTTCTTGCCATCCTGGACGAAAGAGACCGCGAGATTCGACAATATTGTCGTCTTGCCTGCTCCAGCTTCTGCTGACGTAAAGAGCAGCACTTTTCCTCCGCCGCCCTGTGCTAGTCCAAGCTGACGTATATATGTGCGCAGTGATCGGAACGATTCGGAGATATGCGAGGATGGATTAACGTCTGTAACCAGACTCTTATTTAGCCGCAACATAAGCACCCTCCTTCACTCTGGTGTTGCCTGCCGCCTTACCTAAATCACGTTTACGAATGGTTGCTATCGAAGCAATTACCGGAAGACCAAGGTCATATTCCGCTTCCTTTTCAGACCTTAATGTGCCGTTAAGTGTTTCCATCAGCAAAATAATTCCTAGGGCAGCCATAAGTGATACAACAAAGCTGATGATGAGATTCATCGCAAACCCGCCGTTCGAGGGCCCTGGAACATCAGTCGGATCGGCCGGTGTCAGCAAGGTAACATTGTCTACCCTCATCAGCGATGGCAATTCACGAATGAATGTCTGCGATACCGCATTTACGATCCCGGCAGCTTTGCTGTAGCTTTCATCCTGAACATTGAGGTTGATCACCTGACTCTTCTCTGAAGTTTTAATCTCAAGCTTCTGGCTTAGTTCATCGGCCGTGAGACCAAACTCCGGGTGATTTTCTATTACGCTTTTCATGATGGTCGGTGATTTCATAATTTCCTTGTAACTCTCAATTAAATTCAGGCTAAAGCTCAAATCGTTAAGATTGTTGCTCTCGGGAGCTTTGGCAATGTTGTTGACAAGCAGCTGTCCGGAAGCGGAATAGACGGGTTCAACGAAGTTTTTGCTAACATAGTAAGTCGTAGCACAGGAGATCAAAACGAACACCATGATGAGCCAAAACCTTTTTTTAATCAGGTTAATGTAATCCAGAATCGTCTTTTCCACAGTAACCCTCCTTCCGCTAAAATTACATTCTGAAAGCATTCATGAAAGTTTCAGTTGTTGCTTTAATTCTATCAATCCACACCATTCGCCACATGGCTCATACCATCACTTTCCTCTTCACTTTGGAGTAAGACGTTATACCTCTTAAGAGGGGGATTAGGTATACTTTAGTGCCATATCGAGGGCAAATTCAGGTTTTAATGCACAAAAAAACACGGACAACCTGTCCGTGTTCATGTACTATGCTTACGAATTATTTCAATTTTCACTCGTAAGACATTTCATATTTGGTTAATCCGACAGCATTTGCATAAAGCGCTGCCTGAGTACGATCAGCCACCTGTAATTTAGCTAAAATCTGACTGACATGCTTCTTCACCGTAAATTCACTAATGAAAAGACGTGAAGCAATTTCTCTATTGCAGGCGCCCTGTCCCAGCTCGATCAGGACTTCCTTTTCTTTGGGTGTTAATTCATCCGTTGGGCTGCTTCCACTCATGCGCATTTTATCTTCCATCAGACCAGGATCATAATACTTTCTTCCCTTGTGCACCAATTGGATAGCAAACAGTAACTCCTCGGGCAACGCCTCTTTCAGTACATATCCATCTACCAGTACTTCTTCAGCCTTCAGGAAATCCTCTCTGCTTGCAGATGACGTCAACAGAATGAACTTACTAACGATACCACGAGCACGCGCTGTCTTGATGACATCCAATCCCGATTCATCTGCTAGCTTAAGATCAATCAATACGAGATCAGGCTGCGTCTCCTCAATCACAAGAAGCGCTTCTTGGCCATTCGTCGCCTCACCCGCAAACTGCACATTCGGTTGCATCGAAATGACAGATGCCAGTCCTCTTCTAACTAAAGGATGATCATCAACAATGACGATTTTCACAGAAACGACCTCCCGCCTAAAGTTTATGCATTCTTTAATTCAGCTACACCGACAGGAATCGAAATCATAATTCTTGTTCCTGTGCTCTCATTACTGGACAACTGAAAGTCGCCACCGAGCGACTGGGTCAAATATTGCATATTCTTCATGCCAAGTCCGCTTACACTATCTTCAGATTCAATCCATAACAAATCAGTATCAAAACCAACACCATTATCACAAATCAATAATCGAATCCAAGTCGGCTTCAGAGACAGTTCTACATCCACTCGACTGGCAGCACCATGCCTGATGGCATTACCCGTAGCTTCGGAGATAATCCGAAAAAGCGCCTTGTGGTAAGGATAAGGGAGACTGAAATCATCGCCCGTTATTTTTAAATCAATATCAACATCATTTAATCTGGATAAGCTCTTCAAATGTGATCTTACCATGCCCAACCAAGTAGGACCGCCACTCTTCTTGGAGCTAAGACTGTAGATCGTGATCCGCAGTTCTTTGGCAACCTTTGTTGCAGAGTCATGAATAAGCTCAATTTGTTCTTCTAGCTCATGATCAGACATTCTCTTCCACGATTCCTTCAGCGAATGCGTCGCATACACAATACCAAAAAGGCTCTGCGACACACTGTCGTGCATTTCATCCGCAATCCGGTTCTGTTCGTTCGTGATGATCAACCGGTTCTCGATCACACCAAGCTCATGTCTTTCAAGAATATTCGCACTTAGCTCAGATAAGAATATCAATTGTTGAATATACCATCTGCGGCCTTCCAGCCCCTCTGTAGACTCCAGCTTGAGTCCAATCATCCCTACAAAACGGGTGCTCATCCGTACAGGCATCAGCAGGAAATCGCCTAATCCCGGCAGATTTCTAAAAATAGGCTCTCGCTGCAATCTCCATTCATGCTCATGTTTTCCCAGTTCTGAGAATAGGAACTGTTCCTCTTCCTGCTGCCAGCCGGTCTGCCTGCTCTGCGGAGCTGGTTCTCCGCTTTTCTTGGCGAACCAAAACAAAGCCTTATCTAGCTTCGTTAGCTTAACAACATAATCGGTGATCACTTGACCGATATTCATGAAATCATGTTGGCTTGAGGTTTCCACGATATGGTACAGGGATTTGATATGCTCCATCGTCTCTTTCGTGCGAGCATTCGATTCTTCACGTTGCCGCTTCATCCGATTAACGATCTGCATTATTATAACCGTAAGTACCAGTGTTAGAAACAGATTCCCATTTATAAATACAATTTCCAAAAAATTTCTGTTCGCAGAATTGATAAAAAAATAACAGAGCACCGCAAAAATACTGATATAGCTTAAGAGCAACGACCATCCAAAATAAATGGACAATGAGCCTGCAGCAATCAATACAGGATTAAGCACATAGAGCCTAAAAGAGCTTTCGTACCCACCCGTAAACAAGGTCAATGCGATAATTCCCACCATCTCTATACTAACAGCCAGGACGAGAGTCTTTGGTCTGCTGCGTAGCCTTCGATAACAAAATGAGAACGTTTGTGCAAACACAACAAGTATAGCAATAATAAGTGATTTATAAATTATGGAAGGTCCCGTCTTATCTAGAAGATACATGAGTGATGTGAGGGACAATGAAAAATACCTGTAATACGCAATCAGTTTGTCTTCTGCAGTTGGTTTGATTTTCATCCCACCACCCTATTCTCCAGTTTTTTGGAAAATGCGAGATTGTACTGTGCTCGATAAAAGCATCATACATGAGAAAAATCACAATAACAAGTTGACATTTCCCATGTTTGCGCTTCCATTTGAAAAATAGTTACAAAAAATTTATTATTTTTTTAGTAGGTTTTATCACTAAAATTTGGAATTTTATCCACTATAGTTAATAAGAACTAACACATTTATGTAATATTAATCCATATTTTTCAACATATCTTATAAAACGACAACAATTATACAAATTATAACAATTACTGTTGGGACTCTAGTAGGAGGATGTCGATTTAAATGTTATTCCGGCAAAGCTGGGGTGCGATCCCCATATATTTTTTAAATAAACGAGAAAAATAGAACGGATCATTATAATGAAGCATACTAGAAATTTCCTTAATTTGTAATGAGGTGTTAAAAAGCAACTTTTTGGCTTCCGCCATTTTTAGACGGTGAATATATTCATGAAGCGGGTATCCACTGCTGCGTCGAACAAGACGACGAAGTGTAGACATCGAAACATGATGTTTTGCCGCTATTTGTTCTAGGTCCATTTCACCATAAATGCATAAGTTCAGGTCTTCCCGAATCTGACGCATATAATCAGCCTGAGAATTCCAACTTTTTTCTTCTATTATAAAAGAACACTCCAGCAGCATTCTTTCGAGCAATAATGCTGCCCGATCCGCATCAACAGGTTCTCCGCTCTCCATCCGTTCCAGCACTTCTTCAAATAAGGTAGTAAGACCTACTATAGATTGGGCTTGAAAAACATTTCCCCCGGCTATGAGGCCCGATTCCAGCCATTCGGATACACGCGTGCCATTAAAGTTAATATAATACTCATCCCAGCTGCCTCCCGGTGGTGGACCAAAGTTATAACTGTAACCTGGGCGAAAAAAGTATAAGCTGCCTTCACGCACCTGCTGCTCTTTTCCCCCAATCTCCATGTAGGAGCCACTACCTGACACTATGTAAACAATGGCCCAGTGCTCAAAAACTACACCTGAACGGAATAACGTTCTTCCTGGCAGATGACCTGCCTGTCCCACCCTTATATTCTTGAGCTTCAGCTTGGAGGATTCAACCTTCGGATCAATAATTCTTATTGGATATGGACTGATCATATAATCCATGTGCTTGGACATTATAGGCATTCCTCCCCTTGTTTAGTAGTGATAAGGTTATTGTGAAGATGATCATATTCTACATGAATAAGAGGTGTCCACGCTATGCTTAATCATTCTACACTACTGCTTTTCCCTAATCCGCGTGAAATCACATTGTCACAAGGCTCCTTCCATTTCCCAACAAGCGGAAGCATCGTGCTTCCTAATATGGAAGAACAATCTGCCATGCCAGCTGCACGAAAACTACAGGAAGTGATTGCACAAGCATTGAATCTGCAGCTGACTTTATCCATTGGCTTACGTCCAACCGTTGTATCTGTCTGTAACTTTAACTATGTGCCATTATTGTCTGCACAGGCATATGAGATTGTTGTCGATCAGAAGGGTATCGTTGTCTCCTATAGCTCTCCTGTAGGCGCCTTCTACGCAGCAGCAACCCTGAAACAAATCATAGAACAAAGTGGCAAATCTATACCTCAGCTGCATATTCGCGATGAACCTGATTTTGGAGCCAGAGGCCTGCTCATAGATATCAGCCGCAATAAAATCCCGAAGCAAGAAACCTTGTACCGGATCATTGACCTTATGGCTGATTTGAAGATGAATGAACTTCAGCTATATATAGAAGGTGCTCCGTTCGCTTATGAATCCTTCCCTCAAGTCTGGGAGCTTGAAACCCCAATTACCGGAGAGGAAATCCTGCTTCTGGATGCCTATTGCAAAGCACGTTATATAGAGCTTGTTCCCAATCAGAACAGCTTTGGGCATATGGAGGGCTGGCTCTCTCGTCCAGAATTCAACGCTTTAGCTGAAATTCCCGAAGGCTTTATGCTTCCGAAGAATTTGTATGCGCAGGACGTTTATCCAGAAGGCTTATTTATGCACCCTGGTACTTTTGATACCGAAGATCCTGCTGTACTACCTCTGCTAGACAAAATGTTTGACGATCTGCTACCTTACTTTAGCTCCAATCAGTTTAATGTAGGCTGCGATGAGACCTATGAACTCGGTCTTGGTAAAAATAAAGCTCTGGCAGAAACTCAAGGCAAAGGTCAACTCTATTTATCATTCCTACAAAAGATTTATGAGTTGGTTACAAAACGTGGCAAAACGATGCAATTCTGGGGCGATATCATTATCCAGCATCCCGAACTGATTCCTCAGCTTCCTAAGGATATTATTGCTATGGAATGGGGTTATAGCGCTGAGCATCCCTTCGAGTCCGATACGCTCAAATTCCGTGAAGCAGGTATTCCTTTTTATGTCTGCCCAGGCACCAGCTCATGGAACTCCATTACAGGACGCACAGACAATATGTTAGCCAATCTGCGCAGTGCAGCTATTCATGGCAAAAACAACGGCGCTA
The DNA here is from genome assembly GCF_037974255.1 of Paenibacillus sp. FSL R5-0636. NCBI lineage: Bacteria > Bacillati > Bacillota > Bacilli > Caryophanales > Paenibacillaceae > Paenibacillus > Paenibacillus sp. FSL R5-0636. The sequence goes on along the minus strand of NZ_CP150232.1, from coordinate 1,096,750 downwards.
TTGGTTATCTCATTACGGATTGGGGAGATTTTGGACACTGGCAGCATCTGCCGGTCAGCTATGCCGGCTTCGCCTACGGCGCAGCCCTATCCTGGAGTGTAGATCATAATCTGGAAGCAGATACTGCACAGTATTTAAATAGATTTATTTTTGCAGATCGTTCTGAGGGAATTGGCCAGCTGCTCCTGGATCTCGGCAATTACTATCAGCTTGAATCCAGTATCAACCGTTCAAATGATGCAGAAATGTCCCTGCTGCTGCGTACCCATCTGGACAATTTCCTAATCATAGAGAAGCTTACTGAGGAACACTTCAATCATCTCGAAGAATATCTGCTCTCCATTGAGGCGCGGCTATCGGGGTTAGATCTTCAATGTGAAGATGCTGCTCTTGTGCTGAAAGAACTGAGTAATGGCATCCATTTTGTGAAGCATGCTGTGCAGCTGGGCAGAATCAAGCTACAGTTGACATCAGCACCAGATTCGCTTGATCCTGCGCTGATTACGAAGCAAATCAATGACCTTGATGTACTCCTTCACCAATATCGTCTCTTGTGGACGGAACGCAACCGGCTCGGCGGCTTGGAGCAAAGTATCTCGAAACTTCAACGCCTGCGTAGTCAATATGAAGCATTGAAATCAGAACTCTCCGCATCCGTAAGTTCCTAATCCCTCTTATTAATATTCACTATATAGCTGCTGTTGGGTAATCGAACGTTGAACTAACGCTTTCGGTTCGCCCAACGCAGCTCTTCATATTGATTCTCAAGCATCTCCCGCTCACGTTGCTCGTGTTGTTCCCTGCCAATTCCCTCCTGCTGGCTTTCCTCATCCTCATAGATTCGCCATAGGTCAGAGAACAGATAGTCTTTGATTTCTACCACTTTTCCCTTCAAGATTCCGTTTATCCAAAAAAGTCCCGTGGAAGTACGCATAACCATGCGGCCATCCGGTGTTTCCGCCTTTTGACCCATTCGAATAGCCATAAGCATCTGGCCGAAAGTATACCATTCCATATCTGCTAATACCTCCTAAATTTTAGTTGTAATGGAATAAAGAGAAAGCTATAATCAGGGCAAAAGAACCATTTTCGTAAAAATTTTATAGGAGGGTTGTTATGGATTGGCTAAATGACTACGAAGATGAACTGCGCTTGGTATTCCAAGAAAGCAGACGGATTATTTCTGAATTTCCAGAACCTCTAAATCAACAAGGCATGTCCTATCTTGAGCATTTTAACGTATTTAACGCTGAAAGCCACAAAAACTACATATGTTATCTTTTACCCTTTTGGCTGCAGAAGGGATGCGGAATCTCTGCAGAGGTTACTCGCCAGATGTCGATGGGCAACGTCTTTTTTATGTTGTATTTCTTCATACAGGATGACCTGATGGACAGCCAAGAATCCTCCGCATACGAAAAATTACCCTTGGCGAATTTGCTTTATGTCGAATTTTTAAATATCTACCGGATACTATTTCCGGAGCCATCTGCTTTCTGGATCTTATTTAATCGTTATATCATGGAGTGGGCAGATAGTGTTAGCAACGAAAATACCAGTGACTATTTTCTTAATGATCGGGTCAAAATTTCCTATAAAGCCAGTCCGCTCAAGCTATCCAGCACCGCTGCCCTTCTGATGTCTGGAAAGAGTGATTTAGTGCCGCAAGCTGAAGAACTTATCCATTCGGTTTTGCTTACACTGCAAATGCTGGATGACTATGAGGACTGGAAAGAAGATTTATCCGCGGGCAACTATAATTGTCTTCTCTCCCTAACTCGCAAACATCTGCCAAACAGCAGTGCAGCTAAACTCACTTCGCAAGAGGTCGAATTTTATCTATTCACTGCAAATGGTCTACATACCTATACGGAATTAGCACACGACACACATAACAAAGTTACAGCTTCCGACCTTAATGCCCCTCATCTTATCGCGTTCCATTCCATGCTAGTAAGTAACTTACAGCAGATCTCTGATTCCATCGAGGCGGACAAGCAGCTCTTGCTAAACGGAGGATTATATCATTGGTTGTCAAAAAATGTCCATTAATTCTATTATTTTGTAATAAAAAGAATAGTATTAGTAGTTTTGCTATGTTATATTATTAAAGGTAAATATATACAATTTGGGAAGGGTGATTATTATGTCAGAAGCAATTCTTAGAAATCAAGTCATTCAAAAGGCATGGGAAGATCCAAGTTTCAAGAAAAGACTACTCTCAGACCCAAAAGCGGCTCTCCAAGAAGCACTAGGCGTAATCATTCCCGACAGCGTTACCTTGAAAGCCGTTGAAGAAGGCTCCAACGAATTCTATCTTGTAATTCCACCAAGTCCTACATCCGATGTATTGAAGGCAACCGCAGCACCACGCGGTTCGTGGTAAGACAACAAGATTAACCCCCTAAGGAGTGAGAATCATCCGGAGCTTCTGCCAATGGCAGTATGGTGATGGATTCGGTTCCCACTCCTTTTTTGCTTGTGAATTTCACTTTACCTTGCATAGCTTCGATGATACGGAAAGTGACCATTAATCCAAGACCTGTGCCTTTATTCTTTTTAGTGAAATAAGGCTCTCCCAATCGGTGCAGGACATCCGCGTCCATCCCTTCCCCGTTGTCTTTGATATGAATAATTACGTTCTCCTCTTCCGCATACACCGACATATAGATAAATCCTTCGTCACGGAAAGATTCAATGCTATTTTTGATAATGTTGATGAAGGCTTGCTTAAACTTCGAGGAATTCCCCTTCACCCATAATTCGCCCGATACATCGAGAATCATTTTTCCTCCATTTAAATGACAAAGCGGCTGCATAATACTCTCAATATGCTTAAATTCATTATACAAATTCAGACTGGAAATCGTCTCAAATTCCGGTTTTGCGAAGGTTAAGAAATCCGTAATGATCCCGGAAGCACGATCCAGCTCACTAAGGGCCATCGACATAAATATTTCCTCTTCACCAACGGATTTCTCGCTAAGCAGCTGAAGGAAACCCCTAGTTACCTGGAGTGGATTCCGCACTTCATGAGCAACAGATGCAGCAAGCTCGCTAATAATTTCCATTTTTTCTGAACGCTGCAATTCGTTGTTAAAACGCTCTAATTCTTTAGAATAGTTAACAACCTGTTGATGGCTATAGGCTAGTCTTCGCTCCAGAATTACGATCAAGGAGATTATGAAGGCAACAATGCCCCACTTCCACAAGAATAAATCATAGTTCCCCTTATGAATGTAATACCACAGTAACTCTGACACTACAGTAAATGCAGCCGTTCCAAAGCCAATGGCAAAAATGATAGCGTCCCTATTCCCTTTAAGCGAAAATATAATCACACATACGATAAGCAAGATGAACTGAAGGATGAGGATGAACCCGATAATAGTGGTGGATACAAAATAATAAAACTCAATATAGCTATTATTCGATAGAAAATTGATCAAAAGACATAGCAAACAAAATGAGGAGTAAATGACTTGAAATTGACGAAAACGACGGACGATCGCATATTTTCCACTGCCAAATATTTTTTCAAATAAAAGAGTAAGCGCCGGTAAAAGTGAGAATAAAGCCAAATCAAGAAATACATTACTAATCGCGCCCAAATTGCTGTAAAAGGTATAAATAAAAGGAGAATAGGTTATCGAGAGAATTCCGGTTGAACCTATTACAACGGCTAGTGAAGCCACACTGGAAAAATAGTCCCTATTAATGTAGAGAGAACTTATAAATAGAACGATAGCCACAAGAAAAAAAGCACAGCCCAAAATCACATCGCTGAGTCCATTTTTAATATAATCATTGATTAACAGGTTGTGTTCACCGATCACTACTTCATTTTTAATTCCGATTCTATCCTGCAGCGTTTCAGTCCAAATGTATAATGTTTTCCCACTATCGCTTTGACTCAAAGGCAACAACAAAGAATAGTTATCCTTAATATAATTACGATCTTCCTCGAAGATTAAACGGTCGTTCACATACACCTTCACATGAAGAGCATATAAAGTATCAATGTAGATTGAAGGGGAGATATAACTAAAGTTAGGTATGGAAATACGAGTCCAAGAAGTGGATACGCCTGATGGCAGATGTGGGATTTCCTTCGTAGCATTCACATTTATCCAATACTGCTGGTCATTATTCTGAGGAACCACTACGCCGCTGTTTTCGCTTCCATCGCCCCATCTCATCTGCCAACTGGTAATTTCTTGGGATGGATATGGGGTCGCTGCTGATACAACAATTGAACTATATCCTATCAGAAGGAGAGTAAGGGCTATTGCTATATGTAGGACTTTAATCATCAAGCGCATATATGCACCTCAGAAGTAAGTATCAGAAACAATATTCTGTCTGTACTACTTCGCTCAGCCCCTCACTCTTTCCTTCTAAAAAACGGAATTATCATAAATTACTTCTAAATTCTTCTAAGTTCTGGTATTTTTACTATAATTTCAGTCCCTTCCCCTTTCTCACTGCGAAACTCAGTGCATCCCTCCATCGCCTCAATAATCCGAAAGGTTACCATCAGTCCAAGCCCCGTTCCTTTGGTCTTATTGGAGTAATAAGGTTCCCCTAACCGAGCCAGCTCATTCCGGTTCATCCCTTCCCCATTATCATGAACACTGATTATTATATGTTTTCCAGACTTCCAGGCTGTGACTTTAATCAGCCCATTGTCCTTTAAAGCTTCAATACTATTTTTGAGAATGTTGATAAACGCTTGCTTGAACTTGGCAGATGATCCAGTAACGTAAAGTCCTGGCTGCAGGTTAAGTTCAATGACGCCCCCTTGCAGATTCGCTAACGGAGAAAGAATACCCGTCACATGCCTCAACTCTTCGGACACATCAAGCTGCTCTACGGTTTCAAGTCCTGGTTTAGCGAAGGTTAGGAAGTCTGTAATAATGAGCGTAGCTCGATCCAGTTCTGTAACCGCCATTTGCAGATATTCCCGCTCCTTTTGATCTGAACGCTCCCCAAGAATCTGCAGAAACCCTCGGGTAACCTGCAATGGATTCCGTACTTCATGCGCAACCGAAGCTGCCAGCTCACTAATAATCTCCATCTTCTCCGAGCGCTGCAAATCATTATTGAACTTCTCAAGCTGATGGGAATATTCAATAAGCTGTTCATGGTTTCTAGTAAACCTTCTTCCCAGAATGACGATTAAGGCAATTACGAAAATCACCACTCCCCATTTCCACCAATATAATTGATAGGATTGGCCCGATACATAGAACATGACCAGTTCGCTAAGAGACATGAAAGCAAATATTGAGAACCCTGTAGTAAAAACAACAGCATCTACATTCCCACGATTCGCATGAATAAACGCTAAGCTGATCAACAATATAAATTGCACAATCATAAGGATACCCAGCACACTCGTAGTCATCAATCTATAAAAGTCATCCAACTGATATGACAAAAGGATATTAACAACCATTAGAGAAAAACAGAATATAGAATAGACAATTTGAAACTTGCGGAATCGGGTAACGATTTTCTTTTTTCCTGGACCAAATATTTTTTCAAAATAAAATGTAAAGGAGGGCAGAAGCGTATATAATGCTACATCAAAGAAAACAAGTACAATCTCTCCATAATCGCCTAGGATTGTCGGCAGGAACGATGAATACGTTACCACTAACACGCCAATGGATAAAATAATCAGCACCAATAGAAATCCGCCGGAAAAATAACCTTTTCTCATGAATAGCGAGCAAATCAGCAGTACAATCGCAATAAAAATAAGCGTCGTTCCAATGATCAGATCCATTAAGCCCTGCTTTACATAAACAGATAACAGCTCATCGTATTGGCCTACTCTTATTTCGCCGTGGATCCCTAAGTCTTTGCTGCCACCATGGGTCCATAAATATAGCTGTTGTCCTCCAACACTTTTGGACAGAGGAATGAAAACCTTACTGCCATTGAAATTAAAATCTTTTCCGGAATCATATATTAATTCGTTATTTAAATAAGCCTTAACATTATTTCCATATACTTTATCTATGAATAACGCAGATTTATCACCAATTTGTGGTAAAGTAAACCGCAGCCAGGCTGAGGTTGCCCCACTTGGAGTCTCTGGGCTTTTCCCATGAGGCATAACACGAGTCCATTCTTCATCAAGAGCTGCCACAGCTTCTTCAATATGATCTACTTCTATACGTTCAAATTTAATCTCCCAATTGGGCAGCGTAGAGTCTGATGATTCAGCACTCACTATCGCCGTACCAAAAGGGACCATAGCGGTCAGCAGTAGAATTAATAAAAAAGCAGCCGCTATATTGGGCTTTGGCAACTTCATCGTAGCACCTCAGTAATTCATTAGTTGTTTAAACGTTCATATACGCTTCTTAATTTCGACAAGCTTCGCACTATCCCTGCCTATTCTTGTAAATTTTCTCGAAAAAGGACGTTTTTCATCGGCTTTTGCTTTCACCCATTTTTTACTAATCCAATATAGACATACCCATTTATTGGATCAGCGATTCGATCATGGTCAAACGGGTAAAGATAAACATAGGAAGTTCAAATTTTATCATAAAAAAGGAGTGAACGGCTATGGATAGTTCACCAAATAAAACTGAAGCTGACTTTGAATATGAACGTTATATACAAGCTGATATGGATGAAGAGGATATTGTTGATGATGACGCAGATCCTGTCTTGGTTGGCGATAAATACTTGGCAGCAGATATTGGTTTAAACTCACCTAAGGATGTAATCGAAAGAGATGAGTTGGTGGAATCCGATGCATATCTAGCCGCTGAAACCGCAGGATTAACCCTAGATGATACGGATTATACTAAGGATGAGGAACTCTTGGAGATGGAAGAAGAAGATCAGCCGCTAGAGGATGTTCCAGATGCAGACGATGTATATCCAAATTCCATTATTGACCCTGCCTCCCCGCCAGTGGATGTTATGCCGGGAACAGACGTTTTGAACGGTTCGCAGGGAGAATAGCAGCTTAATATGAATAAAGCCGCCGGGCTCATAGCCCGGCGGCTTTATGTTGTTTCTAAATAACGACATGCTCATTGAGTTAGCAGTTAGCCCTGCATTGTTGTTGGCTGTTCTGCGGGACGAGCAGCGGCGATTTGCGCTTCCAGCTTGCGGGTCTTAACCAATATCGCTGCTACCAGCAGCATCACTCCATTGATTACAAACACCCAGCGAATTGGAATAACCGCGCCCAATAAGCCGCCGATAATCGGTCCAGCCATCGTCGCAAGCTGAGATGCCGCCTGATTCAGGCCAAAGGCCCGTCCACGGAATCCCGGTTCAATTACTTGTACAATCATGGCATTCACTGACGGCAGCACACCTGCATAGAACAAGCCGTAAGCAAAGCGAAGGATAGCGAACTCTACATAGCCCGAAACAAAAAACTGTAGTATATTACCGATGCCGCCCCCGATCAGTCCAATAAATAAGATCATCCCAAAGCCCTTTCGGCTGCCGATTCTGCCCCACTGCGGAGCCATCAGCACCGTAGCAATCCCCACAGCAGAGAACACTATTCCCGAGCTTAGCGAGGCACTATTTTTGGAGATCCCCATGTCCAGTAGATAAATTGGGATTAACGGTTCCAGAATCATAACGGAGAAGGTACTGATTCCCGCCAGCGAGAGCAAAGTAATAAAGGCTCGGTTACTTCTCGCTTCCCTGATATCATCACTTACATGTGACCTTGGAGCCGAACGGTCGAAGTTCTCCTCTTTTGCAAAAAAAGTAGCAATGAGCGCTGAGATAAGTACAATACCCGCCGAGAATAAAAAAGCAATCCGGTTGCTGGTATAATAGCTCACTACACCGCCGATTAATGGCCCAATAATACTACCTGTAGCTCCGGCTGTAGACATAATACTTAAAGCGTACCCCGTCTTATGCTCAGGGGTATTGGTGGCTACCATTGCAATAGCTGCTGGAACAAAACCGGCAAGCAGTCCTTGCAGCACACGCACAATCAAAAAAACATAAGGATCATGTACAAAATAATTAATAAGGTATAAAGCTGCCAGACTAAAACCCGAGCGAATAAGCATCGGTTTCCGACCATACTTGTCGGCTAGCGAACCCCAATAGGGAGAGATTAAAGCGCTGGCAAGAAAGGTTATTCCAAAACTAACCCCTGACCAAATCTCCAAATGATTTGAAACCCCAAGTTCGTCGCTCAAAAAAATGGAAAGGAAGGGAATCGAGATCGAATAAGCTGTACTACAAAAGAAAACCCCTATCCAAAGCACGATCAAATTCCGCTTCCACGAAAAGAGCATCCTATGCACATCCTTTCTCGATGTTCTCTTTGGAAACATCCTACCATTGTAAACTTCTTTTTAAGATGTGCCAATCCCAGAAGTCATAACTGACCTTTGCATGTAATAGGACAAAGGAGGTATTATGGGAAGTACCTACGAGATTATTCAATAAAAAGGAGAGATTATTTAGTGAAGTCTACACGAACAAAATCCGCTATTCTTCTGATCATGTTATGCCTGGTCATGGTTATTGCGGCAGGTTGCGGTAACAAGCCAAACAATAACAATGCAAGCAGTAATAATGGAAGCAGCGGATCAGCACCTGGGGAAGGTGCAGCCCCAACTGAAGGCGTTCCTTCAGCTACGGCAAGTCATCCCTTAGTAACCATTGAAATGGAAGACGGGGATATCATCCAAGCTGAGCTATATCCTGAGGTTGCCCCTAACACCGTAAACAATTTCATCTCACTTATTCAAAAAGGATTTTATGATAACACTATATTCCATAGAGTAATTCCTGACTTCATGATTCAAGGCGGCGACCCTGATGGCACAGGTATGGGAGGCCCGGGTTACAGTATCGCCGGAGAATTCTCTGGCAACGGGTTCACCAATAACCTTCTGCATACAGAAGGTGTTCTATCGATGGCAAGATCACAGGCTCCTGACTCTGCCGGTTCCCAGTTCTTTATTATGGATGCAGCTTACCCTAGTCTAGATGGAAGCTACGCCGCTTTTGGTAAAGTAACCGAAGGTATCGAAGCTGTAAAAAGAATTGTGAGCCTGCCTCGCGACGGTTCCGATCGTCCAGATGAGCCACCAGTAATGAAAAAGGTGACGGTCGACACCTTCGGCGTCACTTACCCAGAACCGCAAAAGGTTCAGTAATTAGGAATAAACAGAAACGACGTTACCGTCCTCGAAAGAGGATAAACGTTTCTTGTAGAAATAAAAGAACATAAAAAACTCGGCAGTCCCTCCGAAGTTGTAATCGGATGGAGCTTGCCGAGTTTTTTTACAGCTTATCCCCGCAGCGATCTTCTGCTAAGTGCATGTTGACCATTACGCAGGAAGGTGCTGCGGCTATTTCTTAATAGCGCTATCCGGTCCTCTGCAAGCTGGTTCGCAGCGGCATAAGTAGGTATTCCGTTCAAACGGGAAATTTCCATTACGCGGGTAATATTATCGTAAATCTTCGCCACCTGCTTAAAGGCACGTTCCTTATTATAGCCGTTCAGCTCGTCCGCAATATTAATGACGCCACCTGCATTAATCACGTAATCTGGAGCATATACAATCCCCATCTCATGAAGTGCATCACCATGCGAGGAATCCTTCAGCTGATTATTAGCAGCTCCTGCAATCACTTTCGCCTTGATTACCCGTAAGGATTCGTCGTTAATTGTCGCTCCAAGAGCGCAAGGAGCATAAATATCACAATCTACACTGATGATATCGCCTGGATCTACAGCCTTGGCGCCATAGGCCTCTACTGCACGTTGAACGGCTGGTTTATGGATGTCCGTTACGATAAGCTGTGCTCCTTCTTCATGAAGATGTTTGCACAGTGTAAAGGCCACGTTCCCCACGCCTTGAACAGCTACTGTCTTCCCTTCAAGCGAATCACTGCCAAAGGCGGCTTTAGCGGCTGCCTTCATTCCTTGGTAAACACCGTAAGCCGTTGCTGGTGACGGATTGCCCGAAGAACCGTACGTAGGTGAGGTGCCAGTAACATAATCTGTCTCTTGATAAATAATGTTCATGTCCTCTTCCGTAGTCCCTACATCTTCAGCAGTTATGTACCGTCCATTTAAACCTTGTATGTATCTTCCGAAAGCACGGAACATGGCTTCATTTTTATCCTTCTTGGGATCTCCAATGATTACTGTTTTCCCACCACCCAAATTCAGGCCGGATACTGCATTTTTATAGGTCATCCCTTTTGCTAATCGAAGCGCATCAACAATAGCTTCCTCTTCCGTAGCATAGGTCCACATCCGTGTTCCACCCAGTGCTGGTCCCAGTGTCGTGTCATGAATCGCGATGATCGCCTTTAATCCCGATGCCTTATCCTGACAAAATAATAATTCCTCGTAGTCGTCCCGTTCCAATGCTGCAAACAATTCCATCTCCAATATCCCCTATCCCTTTGTCATATTCCTCATGCTGATTCAAAGTTCATGCAATTAGAAGGATCAGTTGGATCCCCTCCCAAAATATTGTAGCAGAATACGCCGTAAAACAAAAAGAACTCATGTCACCATCTTAACTACTGATGGGGCATGAGCTCTTTTTATCCAATCTACTCTCATAGACAACTGTCAAAATGCTTTACAGTTTAGCAATCGTCTCTGTAAGTACCGGTACGATTTGTGATTTACGGGATACTACACCTTTAAGAAGCGCTTTATTGTCATCAAGCTTCACGTTGTACGCCTGTTCTACTGCACCTGCAACACGGCCCAGAGCCAGACCCACCGAATCGTTGTTGAGGATATCTGTAACTACGAACAGGAACAGATCCAATTCTTTTTCAGCAATAATGGAAGTCAGTGCAGTTTCCAGTTCAGCCTGCTTGGAGAGTACATCATTAACGTCGACCGCGTTCACCTGGGCGATTTCTACTTTGTATTCACCCATTTTGAATTCCTTAGCATCCAAGGAGATCAGTTGAGCGATACTCTTGTCGCTAAGATCAGCACCAGCCTTCAGCATATCAAGGCCGTAGCTTTCTGCATTTACACCAGCGATTTCAGCCAATTCGCGTGCTGCCGCTACATCTTCAGCGGTGCAGGTTGGAGATTTAAACAGCAAGGAATCAGAAATGATTGCAGACAACATCAATCCGGCGATGTCTTTAGGGATAGCTACACCGTTTTCTTTATACATTTTGTTAAGTATAGTAGCAGTACAGCCTACTGGCTCAGCACGATAGTATAACGGATGTGCAGTCTCAAAATTAGCGATCCGGTGATGGTCGATAACTTCAACTACACGCACTCGATCAATGTCATTCGCACTTTGTTGGCGTTCATTATGGTCAACAAGAATAACCTGATTAGCTTCTCCAGCTACGTTCTCTACCAGACGAGGAGCCTCTACTCCGAAATGATCAAGCGCAAATTGCGTTTCACCACTAACGTCTCCCAGACGAACTGGCTCAGCATCCCAGCCTAATTCTTTTTTGAGTGCTGCATAAGCAATTGCCGAACAAATAGTATCCGTATCCGGATTTTTGTGTCCAAAGACCAATGTTTTTTCCATTTCCAATCTCCTTACTATGTTTTAGTGAGATTAATATACCATACATTGATAGCGGCTTCCAGATTGTGCGGGCTGAAAAATTGGTTTAGCCTCTCCCACCTATGGTTGTTCACGTCTGGTCTTTGGAAGCGGATCTGGTTTGGACTCACCATGCAGCGGTTCATTATCGGAGAAAAGATCAGGATTCTCTTTTAGCATCAGGCTTAAAATATCCGTCGTTTCTACTGTTCCACACACTCTAACTAGCGCATCCCCGAAATTCCCCTTACGCATGGCACCGCCTTCCTCAAGCTCGCGTTCCACTTTCCAAAAGTGCTCCGACCAAGAGAGACCACAATGTCTGCGAGAAGGCACCATGATTTCATCGCCACCCGGCGTCACAGTATATAATTCCTCATGACTATCCGTCATTCTGCCCGGAATATCCACCCACTCTTCAATACCGTGAATGAACGTATTCCGCCGCAGATCGACGCCCAGCAGTACTATTTCCGCCTTACGATCAAGCAGCTTGCCCCATACTGAACCACGGGCGCATGGCGTATCCCAACGTTCATCCCCTGCAGTAAACGCCTCAGCATCAACACCCAAAGCCGCTACAGAATGAGTCGGATGCCAAGAGCGGACAACGCCCGGACGTTTTCTGAACAGCTCCGGTAATATCCCAACACAAGATGGGGAATCTTGAACAGAGAAGCGTGGATTATCCGCATTAATATAAGCCCATGTATGCGTTGGCAAAACAAGCAGCCCGTCCTTCATATATTCGCTGAGTGCATCCAGCACCGTGTTCGCACCTCCTTCTACTTCGCCAACACTTTTTAACGAGGAATGAACTAGAATGGTCCCCCGTGGATCAATCTCCAACTCCTGTAATTGTTTCATCAAGCTTGTTGTTGTGTGCACTTATACTCTCTCCTTATGTATGAATTAAATTTCATGAAACATTAATATCCACTTGCAAAAGTTTGTTATTACTATTAAAATTATAGTAACTTAATAATATTCACCAATAATTCTATCGATATTAAAAATAATCCACAAACCCTAAGCATTTAAACGGAGGTAACTACCATGAGTTTAACGTTAAAAGGACTTCACCATGTCTCAGCTATTACAGGCAAAGCACAGGAGAACTTTAAGTTCTATACAGAGGTACTCGGACTTCGTCTCATTAAAAAAACAGTAAATCAGGATGATTTTTCAGTGTACCATTTATTCTATGGAGATGAGAAGGGCAATCCCGGAACTGAATTAACCTTTTTTGAGCTTCCGATAGCGGGCCGCAACCGCGAGGGCAATAACAGTATCTCCGCCCTCTCCCTTCGAGTCCCAAGCGATGCCGCACTTACCTACTGGGAGCAACGCTTCACCGAGCTAAACGTGGAGCATGGGACGATACAGGTACTTGGTGGACGCCAGACTTTATCCTTCCGCGATCACGAGAGCCAACGTTTCATTCTCGTATCCGACGAAAATGATAACGGTGTTGCCGGCGGTACTCCTTGGGCTAAAAGCCCAGTGCCTGCCCAATATGGCATTGTAGGCTTAGGACCCGCACATCTCACAGTCGAAAGTGCAGAACATACAGCGGTGGTGCTGGAGCAGTTGCTTGGCTTCCGCCGTATAGGAACCTACCCTTCAACAGTTGCCGGTCAGCCAGATGTGATCGTATTCGAGACCGGTGAAGGCGGGTCAGGCACTGAGGTACATCTGGAGGAACGCAATGATCTGGATCAAGAGCATTTGGGACGTGGCGGGGTGCATCACGTCGCCTTCCGCGTCGATAATGAAGACGAATTGAAGCAATGGATCGAACACATCCGCCAGGCACAGCTTCCTAATTCCGGTTTCGTCGACCGCTTCTACTTCCGTTCCCTCTATTTCCGTGAGCCTAACGGCATCCTTTTCGAGCTAGCTACAGACGGACCAGGTTTTGCTACAGATGAGCCTATGGAAAGTTTAGGTGAATCGCTTGCGCTGCCGCCATTTCTGGAATCGAAACGCCAGCAAATCGAGGCGTATCTGAAGCCGCTGGATACTCGGCAATAAACCTCTTTCAGGTTACTAAATAAAAGGTGTGAGACGCTTATGCGCTCACACCTTATTTTTTTATTGAAGGTTAGTAGCTTTCCCTACAATATCTAGTAGCTCCGAGAGGTTTCGAATTTCGTATTTTGGCTGAACGCCGGACTCATTAATCTTACCGAGCGGGTTAAACCAGCAGGTATCAATCCCATAATTAATTCCGCCTTGAATATCAGAGGTTAAGGAGTCACCCACAATCAATACTTTTTCTTTATCCTCGATCCCCAATTTGGCAAAAGCGTAATCAAAAATCCCGGTCTCTGGCTTCTGACATCCTGCCTCCTCTGAGATAATGATCTGCTCAAATGTATCACTCAGCAGCGAGCCTTGGATTCTGGAAGTTTGCACATCCTTGATTCCATTCGTGATAATCGCCAGGCGGCACTCTGCAAGCTCTCCGCATAGCTCGATCGCTCCCTGCATCAGAAAGGTTCCTTCGCCTAAGAAACGTAGATACGCCTCACTAAATGATTCAGGATCAAGCTCAAGCGCATGTGCAGCAAACAACCGATTGAACCGCTCTACCCGCAGCGCCGCAGATGAAATCCTTCCTTGTTCTAAATCCCTCCACAATGCGTGGTTAATCTCTTGATAACTGGCAGCATAATCTGCTGCACCTGTGGGCATCCCAAAGTGTAGAAAGGCATTAGACAACGCGTGACTTTCTGCCATTCCATAATCAAACAACGTATCGTCGGCATCAAATAAAATAACATCGTATTTCATAAATATCCCCCAAAGAGCTTTTCTCAACAAGGTACTACAGCGATGCTGGCAAGTCAACTTAACACCCCTCGCGACAAAATTTTACTTTTTTAAGGTAGATTTAATCGATCTGTGGTATTTTAAAAAGAAAACGGTGGTGAGCGTCATTTTATACGTTTTATCATTTCTAATGTCATTTCTTATCGTCTACTTTCTAATTCCGCCGCTCGGCAAGCTTGCTTTTCGGCTTGATTTTGTGGACAAGCCTCGGCAGGACGTTGAGCGTAAAATTCATAGAGAGCCCATTCCGCTAACGGCCAGCTACGCAATATTTCTCGCATTTTTTGTTACTTATCTGGTGTTCGCGCGTGATTTCTCCATGGAGACTGTCGCATTATTTGTTGGTGGAGTACTGTTGCTGACCATAGGCACGGTGGATGATTGGTACAAAACGAAGGGCAAAGATTTCCCAGCCCTGCCCAAGTTAATTGTACAAGTTAGCGCAGCGATCCTGGTTTATGCTTCTGGCAACGCCTTTACCGGATTTTACAATCCATTTTCAGGTGATTATATCATTTTGCCAGTCATTCTATCGTTTCTGCTGACGATTATCTGGATCTTCGGCGTAACCACTGTTATTAATTTCTCGGATGGCATGGACGGTCTAGCTGGTGCCTTGACGGCCATTTCGGCGGTTACGTTATTCGTAGTCGCACTGGCGAAGGGTCAATCCTCATCTGCCATTATGGCAATTTCGCTGATTGGCGTTACGCTTGCTTATCTGCGCTACAATAAGCCGCCCGCCAAAATCTTTATGGGCGACGCCGGGGCAACCTTTCTCGGCTTCATCCTTGCGGTAATTGCACTCGACGGCGCGTTCAAGCAAGCCACCGTCCTGTCGCTGTTCATCCCTATTCTGGCGCTGGGCGTACCGATCTTCGACAACATTTTTGTCGTAGTCAAACGTTTCATCCAAGGCAAGTCCATTTATCAAGCCGATGCCACCCAGGCTCATTACCGCCTGCTTCGGGCGGGCCTGAACCAGAAGCAGGTCGTTGCCGTGCTATGCCTGATTAGTGTTTGTCTATCCTTATCCTCTATCATTCTGCTGCTGATCGAGACTTAATGTATTTTAGGGACTAAGGGCATGTCTCATATACTGAGACTGCCTTTTGAAGTTATAAAACGAGCAAGATTCCGATATGGAATCTTGCTCGTTTTGTGTTGGAGGGTAGCGAGAGATAGCTAAGATGCGAGAGTTTGCCAGAGCTTGCGAAATCTACGGAGATCTGCGGTGATCTACGGTGATCTACGGTGATCTGCGGGATCTACGGAATCTACGTAGATCCATGGCCAACTCTCCAGCCTTTATCCTTACGGACTCAGGCGCCGTTATTCGTGGATTTGCGGCCATTTAGTGGTGATTTCGGACTCCAGAGACGCTATCTACCCAAAATGGACTCATATTCAGTCTATTTCTACCCAATAGCTGCATTGGAGTCCGATAGCACGCAAATTAGAGTGATTTGTTACTTTTAGCGACTCCTGTGTCCTTTAGCTACCTAACTCCAAATAAATCAATCACCCATCGTTCTCTTGCGTAAACTCGGCTAATCTGCGATAAATTCCAATGATCTCTCCCATCGGCATTCTAACTAATCCACTAGAAGAGGGTGCAACGAATTCACGGACACCATCTACCTTTGGAGGCTCGCCCCCTTGAAATCCCCAGTTAGCTTTTGTTCTGCGACTAAACTCTGTATACACACCCTTACCTACAAAACAGGCGACTTGAGGCCGATATTTCTCCAGCTTGGAGCGAAGCAATTCACGACCCTCCTGGTATTCTTCACGAGTAATATCGTCGATTCCCCGTGTGGGACGGGCAACAATATTTGTAAACCCATAGCCCAGCTTTAGCAAGTCCCCGTCCTCAGACGCATCATACAACCGGGGAGTAAGTCCAGACTGATGTAATATTCTCCAAAAATTATTCCGCGGATTCGCGTAATGATGTCCTACCTCACCAGAACGGATACTAGGGTTGAACCCAATAAATACAATCTGTAATCCGTGATCTAAGTGATCTGGAATTTCATCCATGTTATTATGCCTCCTAACCAAACGTCGATCTAGTTCAACTTACGGGGTATACACTTTAAGACATGAAGGCGGTATATGACCTGCCAACCAAACCTTATTACCCGCATTATAAAAGGTTGCACCCATTTGACCCGCTCTAATCGTATCAACGGTTAACAATATCAATTTCCCTCTGCGACTTCCGGCTAAACTGGCAAAATGAGTCCCTTCAGACAAATGAACATACTGCCGTCCCATCGATTGGAGTCCCTCCTCCAAAATCACAGAAAGCACACCAGAATGAGTTCCGTGAAAAAGTACAGCAGGCGGAGTCCCCGGCTCATAAGTGATTTTTGTATGGCTATGCCCGTACCGGGCTTTGATCCGGTCATCAACGATTTCCAATCGTTGCTTGTCGCAGCCTGCGACCACTTGCCGAATATCTCCCACAGTCACCTCTGACCATCTAGGAGTGCTGACAATAACAGACAGCAAATCATCCAACCTACAGGAACCATCCTCTGGATCCAAAATAAGACCATATTGCTCTGGGGTATGCCGCAGCAGCTTAGTCATAAATTTACTTAACGATACTTCCGCTGTATTGCTTAACATTATATTTCCACCTCAATGTTCCCTATTTATATTATTCTACAGTAAAAGATCTGCCGAAGCAGACTCCAGAGGCATTACAGCAATCGCACATCCATGTATTACCTCTTAATATGCAAAAAAAGACCATGGACTCTTTCGTCCATGGTCGGGCTTCACCTAAATACAGAACTCCTTACCAGTTAATACAGCGATGTTATTTTAACGGAAACGAATATACTGGCTCTGAGGCTGACCTGAAAGTCCCATTTCATCCTTAACCTATCTCCAAAAGCATATTTCAACTATCCAGTTTATGTCAACCAGTAGTCTTTTATCTTCTGTAATCTTTTACTTACCTTATTCTTAGCTTATTTCAGCAATGCTTTCAATTCAGATGTCATATCTGATTCTTTTAACATTACGAAATCGCTATAACCCTCTTTGTACATCAACTTCACAATGTAGTTGCCATTCTCAACACCATAATTGAAATGATGGGCCAAAACATCTGTTAATAGAACCTTATCCTTCGTAACAGCCGTACGATTCTTTTCACGCGCAAGCGCTACTCTTTGTTCAGGACTAGTAGGGTTCTTAGGTGTTTTCTCGTCCATATAATCATCTTTTATAATCTCTGCCGATTGGATATCTTCAGCTGTTATTCGTATTTTATCGGCATAACCTTTTTCGTTCATCCATTTCTCTAACTCATGAAAAGTTGACTTCCACGGATAATAATAACCATAATCTGTAGAAACTTGATTACTGTTCTCTTTTACCTTTACCTCTACTTGGATATTAGCCACATCAGGTTTTCCGTCCTTATCTATCTGTACTTCGTAGGACATATTCGAAATTTCGCGTTTGATAATCTGCTTTAGCTCTGAAATTTCCCCGGGATCCGAGATGGCTACTTTTTTATTCCTGTTAGTAACCCACATAAAATCCAGGTCTTTGTCTAAGAGAGCTAAATTATACTTTTCATACTTGTAAGCTTCAGTATCCTTAACCGCCTTGAGTTCTGATTCAAACCCCTTATTAGGGATCCAGTATTCCCTCACCAACTTGTGACCATTCTCCAATTGATAAGCCAGAGTAAAATATTCATAAACATATTGTTGTGAGGTATGTTCTGGACGTACTGCAACTACCGTTTGATGAAGTTTACGGACAGTTTCTATATAATCTTTATCATCGGAAAAAGGGTTCTGCCCCATGTAGGGTGTAGTGTGCAAACCATCCGTTGGGGTATACAACCGGTAGTTAGCTCCCATATATACACCGCTAATCTTATCACCGGAAGGCACTCTGGCTTCATACCCCGTAACACTTGATACTGGGATATACAGAAGTAACCCTATCATTACCGCATAAACTGCAAACTCAGCTACCATTTTACGCGTCATAATCTGCCATGTTTTCCGAACAATCATTTCTGCGGCAACATAACCAATAATGGCTCCGATGGCATATCCACTAATCACCCAGCCCATTTGCTGTTGCTTCATTTGTGCAAAATAATTTCCGGAAATAAGCATAGTACATAACATAACCCCTGCTTTAAACAGTGGGTTGAAATATCCAAAAGCAATAGCCTGACCCGCTTTTTCCGTATTACGTTTACGGTATAACAGATAGGACAACCCAATAAACAGAAGTGCCAATACCCCATAAATCCATAATTCTGTATTAGTGAAGGGTTTGCCGGTAAAATAATACACGATATGAACAAACGGAGACCACATCTGCAAACTAGAATCACGGAAGTTTACATTTGCATTTGCATAACCATAAAGATACATGACGAAATGGCTATTGATTAATGAGATCAGTACAGCAGGAAGAATAAGCAAAATATAAATGATAATTCCCTGAAGAATAGATTGGCCCGTACATATTCCCACAAAAACACTAAAGCAGAAGAGGAACAAAGTCAGAATACTAACTGTGATACACCATTGCCAAATATCTGCGCCTTGAAAAATATAAAAATTCCCACTCCATGGCTTAATAACGGCAACCACCCCAGCAGTTAACCAAACAGGCAGTAACAGTAAGGTAAGTCCACTCGTCAGATGAGCTGTAAATAAATGCTCTCTGCGTAAAGGCAGGCTATGCCAAAGATCTGCGGGTGATTTTGCCTGAAGGTATCGGAATAAGAATAGTCCTGCGGTAACTGGGATCGTAATGATAAATAAGGCTTGCACACTACCAGCTATGCGAAATAAATGATCAATTTCCTGCGGTTTTGCATCCGGATTGTTGCTCATGAAGAGCTGCAATGGAAGAGCGAATAATAAGCCGAGTGCATATATAATCCCTATCCAGCCATGCTGGCGGAAGTTCTGGCGAAAAATACTGCTATTAAAGTAGTAATGGCTGCGCGTCATATCCGACATCCCCCATTTCATAAATAAAAATCTCTTCTAACGTCAATGGAAGCAAATCGAATACGTATGGCTCGTACACCTGAAAAGCCGCTTTGATCCGTTCACGATCCCCTTTTACAATATATAGGTTCACACTTCCCCGGCGCTCTTGATGCAGAACTTGTAACTTGGCAGCTAACGGAATCTCATGCCGTTCATCCCGAAACGCCACTTGAATCTTATGTGTATCCGCCTTAAGATCATCCAGATCCTTCTCAATCAACATCTTCCCACCATGCAAAATCCCGACATGATCGCACAGATCTTCAATCTCACGAAGGTTATGCGAAGATATGATTACCGTCAGCTCGCGTTCAGCAACCTCCTGAAATAGCAGGTTTTTGATCTGACGCCGCATCACCGGATCTAATCCGTCAATCGGTTCATCCATAATCAGCACATCCGGCATACAGCTTAAACACAACCAGAATGACGCTTGCCGCTGCATCCCTTTGGAGAAACGACTGAGTTTGCGCTTTTTATCGAGCTGAAATACGGTTCCCAAATCTTCAAAACGCTTCTGATTCCAGCTCGGATAAATCGAGCGATAGAAGGCCGCCATTTGCAGCATGGTGGATTGTGGGAAAAAATAAGGAGCATCCGGCATAAAAATAACCCGTTGCTTAGTCGTCGGGTGTTCGAATACTGCTTCACCATCCACCCGCACGGTCCCCTTATCTGGAGAGTAGATGCCCGCCAATGTTTTGAGCAGCGTAGTTTTGCCCGCGCCATTAGAGCCGAGCAGCCCATAAATTGTTCCTTTATGTACCGTTAAAGAGATATCGTCGACTGCCTTCTCGCCTTGAAATAACTTGCTGACTCCTCGAATCTCAATCATCACTCTTCCCTCCTTCTCTTTGCTTCTCCACTTGTTGGTACAAAGAACTAATCTCAGCTGCGGTGAACCCAAGGTATACCGCCTCCGCCATCAGCCTCAGCAACTCATTCCGGACTTCCGCTTTTTTGATCGCATTTTGTTCTTTTTTCATCGGGGCTACAAAACTTCCTTTCCCCTGTAATGAATAGATATACCCCTCACGTTCCAATTCACGGTAAGCCTTCTGAATCGTATTGGGATTCACGGTTAGCTGCTGGGATAAAGCCCTTACAGAAGGTAGCTGTTCATCCGTCTGCAAAATACCATGCAGAATCATCTCCTTGACCTTATCGGTCAGCTGCTCATAAATCGGCTTCCGACTACGAACGTCCAGTTCGAACATAACCCTCCTCCTTCCACTATCTTGCATTAAATCCATTTTGGTGTGTATTAACTGTACTACTATTATTAATACAGTTTGATTTATATGTCAACAAAAAATCCCCAAGATTATCCTTTGGGGATCTATCTATCCCTTGTTATTAATCAAAATTACGTCCGATAGCACCGAGCCAACCTCATCCCCGTGGCTTTCGGACACAAATGACGCTGATTCCTGCTTTTAAGTTCACCTGAGGTTGACAGCGCCAAGCCCCCCTATCTCCCGTGGCTTTCGGACCCAGATGACGCTATTCGCACATTTTTCGTCTTTTGAGCAAAGTTTCGGACTCATGTGCAGCTATTGCCTAGAAAAGCGCTCATTTTGCGCGTTTTTCTAGGCAATAGCGACTTTGGGGTCCGTTACAACTCCAAAAGCCGCTGATTCCCACTTTTAAGGTCATCTGAGTCCGATCGCGCCGAGCCTCCTTATCCCCGCTAGCTTTCGGACCCAGATGACCCTATTCGCACATTTTTCGTCTTTTGAGCGAAGTTTCGGACTCCTGTGCAGCTATTGCCTAAAAAGGCGCTCATTTTGCGCGTTTTTCACACCAATAGCGGCTTTGGGGTCTGTTACAACTCCAAAAGCCGCTGATTCCTGCTTTTAAGCTCATCTGAGTCCGATCGCGCCGAGCCACCCTTGTCTCACGGGGCTCTCGGACTCAAAAGCCGCTGATTCCTGCTTTTAAGGTCATCTGAATCCGATAGCACCGAGCCACCCTCATCCCCCGTGGATTTCGGACCCAGATGACCCTATTCGCACATTTTCCGCCTATTGAGCAAAGTTGCAGACTCCTGTGCAGCTATTGCCTGGGAAGATGCCCATTTCCGGGCATCCGCTACAACAAACCTCCTAAGTAAACAAAAAAAAGAGACGTGCCTAAGCCATTTAGGCTTAGGAGACGTCCCTTTGAGTATTAGTTACTGTAATTAAGCATACCAGCCCCATACGAAGATGAAGAGCGTACCGAATATCGTAACTAAACCAACGAATAAGGCATAGGCGATATTGATGTAAAGTTCTTTCTTGGTATCTGCTGATTCACCAATATGCATGAACAGGAAGAGCTGCAAGGAAGCCTGAATGAGGGCTGTAACAAGCAGGATTGCCATGTTCGCAGTGTTGGATAGATCAAGGTAGATTACAGCAAGTGCAGCCACAGAAAGGACAAGAGAGGCTAAGAAACCCATCACATGGCGAATTGGAAACAATTGCTTCATCATGCTACATCAGTCCTTTCAGATAGACGAAGCTGAAAATAAAGATCCAGACAACGTCCAAGAAATGCCAGTACAGCGAGAAGATAAAGGATTTATTGGCCGTAGCCGGATTAATACCTTGACGCTTCAACTGGATTAGAATAGCCGCACCCCACAGGAACCCGAACGATACGTGAGCTCCGTGTGTTCCCAGCAGTACAAAGAGACTGGATAGGAAACCACTGGTTTGAAGTGTAGCCCCTTCGTGAACATAAGTGACAAACTCCATGATTTCGATACCAAGGAAGCCGAGACCCATTAGAAGGGTTAGTCCGAAAAAGACCATCATGGCTTTTTGGTAACCATGCCGCATGGCATGAACCGCAAGACCAATCGTAAACGAACTTGTCAGCAGCAGCAATGTTTCGATCATCACCGGACCAATTTCGAAAAGCTCCGGCCCGCTAGGGCCGCTGGCAAAACGGTCTACCATTACAAAGTAAACAGTGAACAACGTAGCGAACAGTGCAATCTCCGCTCCTAGAAAAACCCAGAAGCCAAAGATTTTATTACTATTCTCTTCTGTTGAGTATTCAAGCGGCTTAGACGCATCTATTTTCATACTGTCTCACCCCGCAATTTCTTTTCAGTAGCAATAACTTCTTCTGCTGGGATGTAGAATCCGTGATCCCGATCAAAGGACATAGCAGCTAGAACAATGAGGATACCTACTCCAGAGAGGATCGCTGGAATCCAAAGACTGAAGACCAGAGAGAACCCTGCGATGAAGAAGATAACACCCAGAATAAATGGTTTTCCTGTGTTGCTAGGCATATGAATCTTAGTAATCTTATCTTCAAAAAGTGGTACTTTATCTTGTTTAGCAGACCAGTATGCATCGCGTGTTTTTACATTTGGAACCACTGCGAAGTTGTAAGCTGGAATCGGGCTTTTCGTTGCCCACTCCAAAGTACGTGCATCCCATGGGTCGCCATCAGTATCTCTTGGTTCGTAACGAGTACTCCAGTAAATGTTATAAACCAGGATTACAAATCCAATCGCGAGACCGATCGCACCTACAAATGAAACCATACTCAGCGGGCCAAATCCAGTGTCCGCAGAATATGTGTATTGTCGACGGGTCATACCCTTAAGTCCGAGAATAAACAGCGGGAAGAACGATACGTTAAAGGAAATAATAATCCACCAGAAGGCATGCTTGCCAAGACGTTCATTCAGACGGAAACCGAATACTTTAGGGAACCAGTAATGGAACCCTGCGATAACGGCGAAGACCGCACCTGGAATAAGAACGTAGTGGAAATGGGCAACCAGGAACATCGTATTATGGTACTGGTAATCGGCACTGGCCATAGCCAGCATGACACCTGTTACCCCACCAATCGTAAAGATCGGAATAAAGGCCAGGGTGTATAGCATAGGTGTCGTAAAGGTTATTCGCCCTTTTCGTAAGGTGAATAGCCAGTTAAATATTTTCACACCTGTTGGTACGGCAATGGCCATGGTTGTAATCGAGAAGAAGCTGTTAACCATAGCACCTTGACCCATTGTATAGAAATGGTGAGCCCATACTAAGAAGGACAAGAGAGAAATGATCAACATACTGAATACCATGGATGTATATCCATACAGGTTCTTTTTAGAGAAGGTGGCGATAATTTCACTATAAATACCGAATGCCGGTAAGACAACGATATATACTTCAGGGTGACCCCACACCCAGAAAAGGTTGGCCCATAACATATCCATACCGCCATTGGCCATCGTAAAGAATTGAGAGCCGAACAGCCGGTCGAACATCATCAACGCAAGTGCTACCGTAAGCACAGGGAATGCGAATACGATAATTACGTTGGTGATCAATACGGACCAAGTAAACATCGGCATTTTCATCAACTTCATGCCTGGTGCACGCATTTTCAGAATCGTTACAATAAAGTTAACGCCTGTGATGAGCGTACCAATACCTGAAATTTGTAGTGCGAGCGAGTAATAGTTATTACCCACCGTTGGACTGAACTCTAGACTTGCTAGCGGGAAATATGCGGACCAACCAGCATCTGGCGATCCCCCGATAACAAACGAAATGTTAAGCAGCATAGCTCCAAAGAAGAAGAGCCAGAAGCTGACAGCGTTCAGACGCGGGAAGGCAACGTCTCTAGCGCCGATTTGCAGCGGAACGATAACATTCATCAGACCGATAATAAACGGCATGGCCATAAAAAGGATCATAATCAAGCCGTGTGTTGTAAATACCTCGTTATAATGCTGTGCGTCAAGAAATTTCATGTCCGGGGCTGCTGTTTGCAACTTCATCATAATAGCGTCAACGCCGCCGCGGAAAAGCATAAGCAATGCTGCGAGGATATACATAATCCCAATACGTTTGTGGTCAACAGTAGTCAACCATTCGCGCCATAAATATCCCCATTTTTTAAAATAGGTCAGGCCGACAATAATCCCGATCGTAGCCAGAACAATACTTGCCATAGCTCCGTATATCAAGGGTTCGCCGTGGACCTTAAATTTATCCCAATCCATTAGGAATCGCTCCTTTCAAGTTGTTCAATTAACATTGACTAGTGTCCGTCATGTGTTGTGCTCTCTTCTAATGGAGAACTAGGTGTCGGCTCATCCAGTTCTGGATTAGGCTCGGTGTTGAATTCCGTCTCACTGGATGGTGCTGGAGTCGGGTGAATTTCTTTATTATCCTGATGCTCCATGCTTCCGTTATCCGTATCCATTTCAGTGCCACCATTACTCATATGGTCACCATGGCTTCCCGGAGGCGGGCTAAAGGATAAGTGAGTATTCGTATACGTTTTACGTCCGACATGTTCCATTTCCAAAAGACCTTTAAATTCATCTTCCGTCAGTGGACCCGCCGTTTCTTTAACGTCTTTCACCCATTCCTGATAATCCTTATCTGTCATCGCAAGTGTTTCAAACTCCATGTGGGCAAAGCCCTTACCATTAAAGTTCGCATTTCTTCCGACATAAGAACCTACAGTATCAGCTGAAAGATGCAAGGTTGTGATCATGTCGCTCATCGCGTATTTTTGTCCTCCCAATTGTGGGATCCAAAGACTTGAGATTGTACCGAAAGAATACAATCTGAACTCTACAGCGCGGTGAACTGGAATATTAACGTAGTTTACTGTTTCGATCCCTTCCTCTGGATAGCTGAAATGCCATTTCCAGTTAGAGGAGGAAGCATAGATTACAAGCGGTTTCTGATCTTTATAATCCGCTGCAACATTTTCTACATCTACTGTTGTTTTGACGGTGACTACGGAGAGGAATGCCACGATAATAATCGGAATGGTAATCCAGATAGCCTCCAGCCATTTGTTTCCTTCCTCGTGAGGAGGAATATAATCTTCGTTGCTTTTTTTAGCACGGTATTTCAAAAGAACGAAGACATATAAGATGTAGACAACTGCCAGAACACCGAGCATCATAACAATGGAGAGAATGATCGTGTCAGATAAAGTTCTTGCAGCCGGCCCCTTCGGATTCAGAACAGCGATTGAACTGCATCCTGGCAAGAGTAAAATTAGGCTGAGAAATAAAGCGTATAACGGTCCCTTTTTGTTCATGCTTAAGCTCCTTCCTTCAATACTTCTTTTATTAACCCTCAACATTAACCTTTATATATAGTAAGAATTTATGGGGAAGAAAGCAAAAGACTTATTTTCCCATTTAGCCTAAAAAAGACCTTAATAATGGCGAACAAGTTAAATATGTGTGATCAATTTGTTACAAGTTTCTAATAGTATGATAAAGATCACTGTAACGGCGCTGTTTATGGGTTGAAAAATTCCGTTCAAACTTTGTTCAATAGTTTACTAAAGTTGCTAATTTGGACACATCTATTTTGCGCAAAACGGGGTTATTTTAACCATTTTTGTTGATGCGTCAGTATTTAGCCGGAGTTACGTGCTTTTTATGATTGTGGTTGAAATCACAGTTAACTACTAAAAGGTAACAAATTATTCTGCTGGGGGTTACAATCTCTCAAATTTCATTCTATCAATGTATGATAAGGTAATAGACAAATATACATAGATAGGAGATTTTTGACGATGTCTTTAAAGAAAGTATGGCTATTATTAATCGTATTATTCATAGGTTCTGGATCAATACGAGCGATAGATTCAGTGAATGCAGCAGGTGCAGGCTCCCTTAGGTTAGGTGTGAACGATAAGTTAACAACTATTGAAGCAGTTTCGGTAAAAGATACCTATTACGTTCCTCTACGTGATCTGTCACAGGAACTTAAGTTAACGCTAACTGGAGTGAGTGATGGGATAAAAGTTACAGGTCAGAACAGATCAATCAAACTGCTGAATGATCATGCAACAGCTACTCTAAGCGATGGAAAGACCATATCCATGAATACATTTTTGAAAAACGGAAAAACCATGGTTCCACTGAAATTGACTTCTTATCTTGGTTTCGGAATTTCCTTTAAAGCAGATCAAAATTTATTGCGTGTAAAAGATGGCTCAGCTACATTAGATGATGCAACATTTGTGAGTAAATTTAAAAAGGAAATGAAGCCAACCGCAACTCCTGGAACTTCTACGCCAACTGTTGGGAAGCAAGGTAAGACCGTATACCTCACCTTTGATGATGGACCAACGGCCACTACTTCTACATTGCTTGATATTTTGGCAAAATATGATGCGAAGGCAACTTTTTTCATGATCGGACCGAATATGAACCAGCATACTACGCAAGTGAAACGGATTGCGAATGAAGGGCATGGTCTCGCATTGCATGGAATGACGCACCGGAAAGAGAAGTTTTATGCTTCACCTGCCGCTGCACTGGGTGAGATGGATAACGATAACGCCATTTTGAAAAAGATTACAGGTCAAAGCACCACACTAATTCGTCCTCCTTATGGAAGCAAACCTTATTTCACAAAGACCTTTAGAGATAAAGTGTTGGCTCAAGGTTATCATCTGTGGGATTGGAACGTGGACTCTGAGGATTGGAAATACAAGGATGCTAGTACGACGATCTATAATTCGGTTATGAATCAGGTTCATAAGCTGCAGAAATCGCAGACCAATCCAGTTATTCTGATGCATGATCAAAAGGCTACACTTAAAGTGCTTCCTCGTATTTTAGAGTCATTGAAAAAAGAAGGATATACCTTCCACGTCATTAGCTCAGATCTGAAACCTCTGAATTTCTGGAAGGATACACGCTGAGTTTTTATTAAAAATCAAGAGGGCATCCCCACAGCTGTGAACTAGCTGTGGGGATGCCCTCTTTTTTTCAGGTCTTGATCTAAAAACTAATTTTTATTTAATCCGATCACATTCGCGCTCCCGAGTTTTTCTATCGGACCCAGATGACCTTAATTGCTGGATTTGCCACTGTTTCGGGTGCTATCGGACCCCATAGCCGCTATTGGTGCAAAAAACACTAGTTTCCAGCGTTTTCCACACCAATAGCTGCGCTGGTGTCCGAAACTTCGCTCCAAGGGCGATAAATGGGCAAATAGCGGCTGCTGTGTCCGATACTCCGCTTCCAAGCCGCAAACCAGTGGGGATGAGTATGAGCCCACGCTATCGGACCCACATGACCTTAATTGCTGGATTTAGCTATATTTCGGACGCTATCGGACCTCATAGCCGCTATTGATGCGAAATAAACCAGTTTTCAGCGTTTTCCACACCAATAGCTGCGCTGGTGTCCGAAACTTCGCCCCAATGGCGATAAATGTGCAAATAGCGGCTGCTGTGTCCGATAGCCTGTGCGGATGAGTATAAGCCCACACATCGGACACAAATGACCTTAGACTAGGGAATATCAAGTAGATAGTGTGTTTAAAAAACTAGAGATCAGCCGGTGAAACTAGAGGTACGGGGTACGGGGTACGGGGTACGGGGTACGGGGTACGGGGTACGGGGTACGGTTTACAGGTTACGGGGTACGAGCATACCGATCATCGCCGAAGTTTTTATTGTTTCCATCCCTCTGTCTTGCCTGCCAATAGTGTCGCTGGAGGTCACATAGCATATGTTTGCCCGCAACCTACTGAAACCAACTTACATCTCTCCCACCTTGACCAACTGAGACCAACTGGCTCGCGCTTGCTCCCAATCTGCTATAACCACAAACAGCAGAGCAGCGATCTCCGTTACTGGAGAACCGCTGCTCTGCTGGTTTTAACAATATTATGAAGCCTATAGTTTGAAGCTGGACAATGTCTTTTGCAGATCTTCTGCGAGCACCGCTAAATACTGAGCTGAAGCCGACATTTCCTCCATTGCGGATAGTTGCTCCTGACTCGCTGCACTTGTGTCCTGAACACCTTCTGCGCCTTTACTAGATATAACGTTGACCTGTTCCATAGCTGCTGCCACACCTTGTGATTCCATGGCTACATGAGCAACCGCTTCTCTAATTTCGGCTGTCTGTAAGGTAGCTTCTTTAATGGAAGTCTGAATCTCATGAAACGCTTGAGATACCAGATGACTTTGAACTACGCCATTGGTGACTAGCTCAG
This sequence comes from Paenibacillus sp. FSL R5-0636, assembly GCF_037974255.1. Classification (NCBI taxonomy): domain Bacteria; kingdom Bacillati; phylum Bacillota; class Bacilli; order Caryophanales; family Paenibacillaceae; genus Paenibacillus; species Paenibacillus sp. FSL R5-0636. The sequence goes on along the minus strand of NZ_CP150232.1, from coordinate 1,068,304 downwards.
TACCCAAAGCCATGGATTCTACTGCGCTTTCGGTTTGCTTTTGGATATGTGTAATAATATCTGTAACCCGCAAAGAACTATTTCTAGTTGCTTCCGCCAGATTACGAATTTCTCCAGCAACTACAGCAAATCCCCGTCCATGCTCACCGGCCCGTGCTGCTTCTATAGAAGCGTTGAGCGCAAGCAGATTCGTCTGTGTAGCAATACCGTTAATCGTTGTAATAATTGTATTAATCTCTTGTGACAATGTCCCCAGATTAGAAACAATCTCCTGACTCTGAGTTACACTGAGGTCAATTTCCTTCATCTGCACAATGATTTGGTCTACAGCCTCTACTCCACGATCCGATGAACCGGAAACTACGCCCATTAGATCCGACATTTCATAGCTGCTGCCCTCTACGGCTGCAATATCATTGGTCATTGCTTTTATGGAACGTGTTGTATTGTTAATGCTCTCTGTCTGTTCATCAAAACCCGCGGCAATCTCTCCAGAAGATACAGCGATCATTTGTGAAGCCAATGAGGTCTGCTCAGCACTAGCGCTCATCTCTTCCGATGAAGCTGACAGCAGTTCTGCACTCTCTGCAATCCCTTGCATCATCTTCCGCAAGCCCTGCAGCATATTGTTAAATGAACTGTTAATTTGGCCGATCTCATCCTTGGCAGTGTACGTTGCCATTACGGTCAAATCTCCATTTTCTGCCCGCTTCATTAGTCCTTGCAGTTCTTTAAGAGGTTTTGTTATCAGTCGAATGATTGCAATACTAATCACGATACAAATCACCCAGGCGAACGTAATCATTATTGTATTGTTTACCCGCATGCTTTTAGCGGTTGCCATGGAATCTGAATTGTGTTCATCAGCATCTTTAAGCAACGAATCACTAATTCCTTTAAGTAGGTTGATCATTTTTTCACGGGAATCGTTAAACTCGCCTGAAAATACTCGATAGGCCTCTTGATTATGATTACTATCAGCAATCTTTATAATGTTGTCCCGCTGTGCGCGATAATCTGGCAAAAAGGACTCATACTCTTTGATTTTACTTACAATAGCAGGATCATTATACTGAATCGCTTTCACCTTGTTCATAAGTTCATTATTATCCTGAACCTTCACTTGAATACTCTCAGAAAGTTCTTTGTTTTTGCTGGCATTTACGCTAATCAAACGCTCCAAAAGATAGGATTCAATAGCCCGATTATTCGTACGCATCTGCCCCACGTAAGAAACAGGCAATAAATTTTCATTATATGTCTCATTTGTCTTTTCGGCCATTCGGGTCATCGTGATGATGCCTATGCCCCCTACAACATTCACCATGATTACAGCGAATACCAAAAGCAGCCCTATTTTGTATTTCACTTTCAAATTTTTCATCTACACTCCGCCTTCGCATTATCTTATGATCTATCTATTTTTATCGGTCGGAAGGGCTAAGAGTTTGATGATTTTTTGAATATTGTGTCGAATAAAAGTATATATTGTCATAAAACGACTTTCCTTCAAATATAAAAAGGGCGGGCACCCGATCCGTTAGTTACTCCGAATCCATGTACCCGCCTAATCAATCCTCTTCCTTATTCTCCAGAGGTATAGTACCAATATAAAGTATCACCGTTCTGCAAAATATAACTGTCTGCACTTATGCTTGGATCAGCATCCCGGTTCGTTTTATACTTCCATCCGCTGCTTGGGCCTCCATCAAATTCAGCCAACCCGTCAATAGATTTCACGTAGATGCTTCCAGCATTGCCGGATGATACTACCTTACTGCCTAATTGACTGACTAGTAAGCTATAAGCCGTTTCGCCCTCTTTTAGAGCTACTGTTGTACTGGCTAGGATGGTTCCTTTCCGGCTATCTCCAATTACTGAAAGGGTAGCGGTAGCTTTAGCTGGAGCAATAACAGACGATCCAACAGTCAGAGACTGAGTATAACGCGCTACGCTCGGTACGCTGTCTTTAGCATAGCCGGTAACAGTCATTGTATAGCTATTTGCCGGGAGACCCCCATCAACAACAGCTACACCTTGTTCATTCGTGATTACCTTCTTATCACCAATCGAAACCTGCACACCTGCAGCTGGTGAGGTAACCGGATCAGAAGTGAAGCTGTCCTGATTCCACACCCACTTTTTCTGGGAAACCTTTACGGTAAAAGCTTCATTAGCTTTTGGCTGCGTTGGGGAAAGCGCCACAGAATCTATAACCTGTGTATTTTCACCTGCATAATAGACAAGCACACGATCGGATTCCTGTAGTTCGAACGCATCCATACCCACACTTGGATATATCCACTCCCCGCCGCGTGATACTACGAAGCTCCACCATCCGTCGTAAGTACCTTGCGAAACTCCATGGATACCTGATACAAAGTTGCCATAAGACGATTTGGTGATATCTACTTTAAAATCATCGGTAGATCCTAGTTGCTGCAACGCTTCAAGAGCATTGGAGGCTTTTAAAGTCCCTTCACTAATCAATCCTTCCGGGCCTTCAACGGTAAGAGAAGCTGTTACATTCTTAGAAGTTACCTTTATAGCTTTTGTATATTTAGCAACCGTTGGCGCTTTACCTTCGCGGTAGCCAGTTACAGACAGTGTATAGTCACCTGCGGGCACATTTCCTGAGAATACGGCCTCACCTTTAGCATTCGTCGTTACCGTGTGAGCTCCAATTTGGACCTGAACACCCGCAGCTTTTGCCGTTACAGGAGAGGAAGTATTCGTAGCAGCGTCCCATTTCCACGTCTTACTAGTTACAGTGACAGTAAAAGAATCGCCCTCTTTAAGATTTTGTTTGGAAAGGGTAACGGAATCCACAAGTTTAGTGTCATCTCCGGCATAATAAACCAGTACCTGATCTGAATCTTTAAGTACAAAATCACTCATGCCTACATCGGGATTAATCCATTTTCCGTCACGTGATACAACATACATCCATCCGTCATAACCACCAAAGCTTCCAGCAGCAATACTTCCGATGCCAGTCACATAACTGCCCGAAGGATTCGTGATCGGCAAGTTCGTTTGAAGCGCCAGCTTCTCTAACGCTCCAAGTGCGTTGCCAGCATAGGCGTACCCTTGTGCCAACGTGGCCCGTGGTCCCTCAATCGTTACAGGAGCGTAGATGAGTGAGCTCTGAACGGAGGATTTGGAAAAATCGTATAGCTTACTGTTGCTTCCTTTATACAGCAAATTATACGCAACCAGCGCCTGAAGTCCTTGCTCTGTCGCCAGAACATTACTGCTTCCACCACGGCTATGGGTGAAGCTACCATCAGCTAGACGATAGCTAAGCAGGTTCTCCATTAGATCCACTTTGTTTTTGGTGTATTCTAATCCACTAGGATCAACTCCGAAGGATGTGAGTCCAAGGATTGCTTGTGCGCTACTTTCAGCACTGTCACCGTAACCCCCATGGCTATCTTGAGCTGCAGATAACCAAGCTACGGCTTGTAGCCCTGCTAAGTAGGCTTCGGGATTATTTTTATGTGCCGCCAGAGCCGTCAAGGTTATCGCTGTCATATCAGGCTCACTTGCGCCTGAGGTTAATGCAAAGCCCCCATCCGGATTTTGTTTGGAGAGAATCTCCGTAAGGAGCTTATCCGCCGTCCATTTCGCGTCACTTGGGATATTATATTTACCAGAATCCAGCGCAAGTAAAGCATATACCGGATTATTTAGCGTCTGTTCACTGAGCTTGCTGTTATTATAAATTTTCTCAATCAGATTATAGCCAGGAGTCGTTCCGTTACCAGCAAAGCTAGTAGGATCTGCACCAATCGCTCTCACTGCGAGCACGATTCGAGCATAATCGGTTACATTGGCGAAATTGCCAGCTGCATCCTTTACTTTTTTCTCAAGCTCTGAATGGTAACTGGCTGGCAGCTTATATCCTGCTTGCGCTAATCCAATAGCTTGCCAATCCGATTGCACGCCACCTTTCAAGAGATATTCTGCAGCCGCATAAGTCGCATCCGCAACATTAATCCGCTCCGCAGCAGTTGCTTCCAGACCGGAGCCAGCGCTCGCTTCTGCAAATATTTGTCCTGCCGGAGCAAGAGATGTTCCTAGAATTGAAATGACCATGAATAAGGCCAGCCCAAGTGCTACAAACTTGGAAGACATGATTTTCTTCATTGTTTAACCTCTTTCTGTATAAGAATGGGTACTGCTGGGAATAAGACGCATAACATAAAGACCGCCCCTTTGGAGGGCGGTCAGGGAAGATTACAAATCGAGGCTGAGGCGCTTGCTTCCTGCCAACAGTCCATCTGTATATGTTCCACATTCTTACCCCACGAAGAATAGAAACGCTCACGAAAAAGGCAGGTCTCCTGGCTGATGCTTCATCGCTGTTCTCCACCTTCCCACCCTACCTTCGGGGCAGTGGCTTATAGAAGAAAAACTCCGCACATACAGTGGCGGGACCGCGCCGGACTCTTGCACCGGACTTCCCTTTTAAGCAGACGACTAGATTGATAGAGTCTGCACCTTTTCCAGTATGTAGTATCTTATTTTGACATCCATAATCATATCTATTAATACATAGCATGTCTATAGAAAAGCTTAGTATGGGCAGCAAAAAAATGAACAGCAATACACCACCTGCCGGTAGGTATTGCTGTTCAGAAAGCTTGTTATTCGGCTGTTCCTTCCGGACTTGCAGTTGGGGAGGGTTCAGCACTTGAATCAGAAGCTGGTGGAATATTAGGGTCGGGATCTACGATCAATGTAAATCTTCCGGCCTTGATCATACTTTTCTCTAGAATTGTCGCTCCAGGCTCCAATGTAACCTCAACCTGATAGGATGGTTGTTCACCTTCAGTCACAGCTGTTGCGGAAGGCAACCCAGTGCTGTCCTCAGTATCAGAGGAAGGCGTAGGAGACGGAGAAGCATCAGCTACTTCGTTAGTAGCATCTGCACCTTCTGCTGTTCCTCCAGTAGTGCCAGCGGCATCTGAATCGTCAGCGGCGTTTCCCTCATCCGTCCCATCCGTTGACGGCACTGGACAAGTGCCATTCGTAGCAGCGACCTTAAAGCTTTTATCTATCTCTGTAGACGAAGACATTGAACTAATCTCAGTCGGTTGAAACTGCACACAGTCATCTGCACTTGCGAAGGTGAACACCAATATGCTGCTCCCCTTATCTCCTTCGTCGCTCTGATCCTTCAAGTATACTGAAGCCGGAGGCAGCTCATTACCTGCACTCTGAACAGGGGTCGGCTCAGGGCTTGTCCCCGGCAGAGCCGTCTTCGTATCATCCGGGCGCAGCATACTGAATACGATAATTGCAATAATCACCAGAATACCCGTAATGGAGCCGGAGATTAAGAGTCGAAATCGGCTGCGGCTGATCCAGCGCGCCAGCGGGGAAGCCAGTTGGGAGCGGGCTTCATTGTACACATTTTGCAGAGCAGGCCGAGCTGCCGCGACATAGTTCTTTCGGAATTCCCGATTCTTGAACGCTTCACGATCACTGCTCAGGAAATACTTCAGAATCGCTTTGCGGTAACCCGGTTGCAGCTTTTTATTCGAAACCGTAAATAAAGGATTGCCTTGCGACCAAGCAAAAAACCGATAGATGATTTCTTTGTCGGAACCGGCTTTACGCTTTAACAGCTCCAGAAGCGCATCGTAATCCAGCGGACCTCCTTCACGCTGAGTTGTATAGTAAAAGGCTAGCGGAAGCCGTTCAAAGGGTTCCAGAACACGCGCCTCTTTTAGCAAACGACGACCCAGTAGCTGCACATCGTCTAGTTCCTGCGGAGACAATCCTGCAAAAATCTCCTCATTCGGCTTCTCTTCACCAAACCAGCGGTAAGCGGCGCGCAGCGCATTCTCTTTCTGCTTGCTAATCCTATCCAGTGGCGGCTGCCAATCGACAACATTACCATAACGTAAAAAAACTACCTCCAGAAGCTCCTCCTGCGTCATATCGGAAAGCGATAAGCGGTTCAGTAAGAATCTATCTGCTGAAGCAGCAAGATCCTGCATTAGGGAGAGTGCCTTAGGAGCAACTCCGGTTCCTTTGCGGCGATCTTTTTCTGCCTTATCTACAATTTCATGAATTTCCGCTACAGAAGCCACCGGATCATGTTCCAGCTGGAGCTTTTCAAGCAAATAATCCTTCACAGCATTTTGAGCAAAAGACTGCTCTAACGCCACTGGCAGGAACCGCCCCCAATGGAGTACAAAGCTCAGTATATCCGCAGATCTGGACGCCGCAGCTAGTCTTGATTCCATATAAGGCTCAAGTAGCTGCTTACGGAAATATGTTTCAGACATCACGCGCTGGAAGTAGGCTGCACTTAACTCATCATTACTCTCAATGATCCCGTAAGCGGCACTCAAGATATCCTTGCGGCCCGCTTCCACACTATGAAGCATCCCATTGATGAAATAATCCACGATTCTGACCCTGTAATTGTGATCCTTAAGTACAAAATACTCCTTAAAGCATTCCATAATCGCCGGATCTGGCACATTCCTTTGCCGAATCAGATCAAATTCCCGGTCGAACCGTTCTAAGAAAATATCGTTCAAGCGGATTCTAGAATGAATTGCACCGTCTGGTTTAAGGTAAGAGAGCAAACCACTTAGCACCGCACTCTTATTCTCCGTATATAAATGCTCGTTCCCTTGCTCAATCTCATAAAATATAGCCAGCTCATTATAGAAAGCAAGGGATAGCTTATGCTCAGGACTCTCTCCACGCAGAATCTGATCAGCGAAGCTTACAAAGTCGTTAATATCTCCTGGATTCAGCAGTAACAGCTTCCACACCAAATCAGCATAAGGCTGGCGGGACTCACCAAAATCGACATTCCCCATCCGTCCGGAAGCCAAATCGAAGGTATAATCCTTCTCAATACTACGATCACCGGGACGCAGCGAACCTTTTTCCACAAAGCTAAGATGTATATATTTACGGCTTTGCGGTTCATTCGCATACGTAATCACGCCTAATCTACGGCGGAATTCATACGGCAGCACGCTATACAGAATTTCTGTAAGCTCCACCGCCCGCGCGGACAACTCGGTGATAGGTACGTTTAGAGCCACGTAGATTTTTTTCTTACCTGCTACAGAGAGCATCACAGCTTGCAATAACGCCTTGAATATCCCTTCATCAATCCCTAACAAGCGTAAGCCTGCGATTGGGTCAGGGCTGCGGTCTGTGCGAACAACTGGAATAGAGGGCAGCTCCGGCAAAGTTCCACCAAGCTCTCCAGTATAACGCTCTGCAAAATCAGCATGCAGCCAGTCCCCATAGCTCTGGACTATTTCTTCGGAACGTGAAGCAGGAACTACATAGTTATGTGCAAAAAAGGCGCTTCGTTGGCCTGTGAAATCGGCCGCTTGATAACGACTAAGCCCAATAACTGTATCCCCGTTCTCAGCATGAAATAGGTGCAGCGCTCCAGGATATGCAGCCTCATCCTTCTCCCCACGCGCGGTCAACTCCGCAGGAGCATCGTAGAGGCAGAAGGGATGAAGGATTTTTTTCACAAAATTATTGTCTAGACTATCTGATTTCGCTACCGTATCGAAGCCTTCTGTGGAACGAAACACTCCGCGACGTTCGCGGGTATACATCTGTTGGGCGATTGTTGACCCTGAGAAACCATTCACGGGCCGTCGCTCCCCTCAATATACTTCAGCTTATGCAGCAGCCAAATAAAAGGCTCGTCTACACGAATCGGGCTTACTACACCCTCAATCTTTTGATTCACAGGATTGCTGCCCAACGCAGATACTGCAAAATAACCCGTATTCGCGAAATAAACATCCATCGTATCTTTAAAGGGTCTGTCCACCTTACCAATAAATCTGCGAATTTCCCCGTCGATGTTATGGAACTCGTCCATGTTTAATGTTTTGCGATGAACATAGTTATTGAACACATTGCTGTTGGACTTGATATAATCGCCATCCTCATCCTTCAGCGAATGCAGCATATCACTTTTTGCAAGCACAACCGCTGTTGGAATGTCTGTTTTGCTCTTTTCCTGATAGGCAATAAAATCACCAAACATCGTCAGCACCACATCGCGCGGCTCGTCATATTGTGAGACCCATTCTCCGGGACGGTCACCGATGTTAATATGAATCTTTTCACGGATAGAACGGATTTGCAGCGGATCGACCATAAACAGAATACCCGCAGAGTTCTTGATATGCTGACCATGAAGTCCAAGATAATCCTGATCCACCATACCCTCACCTGCTACATCAAAGAATACAAGTGTCAGTGGCGGTTTATTTTCATCCTTAAAGACAAATTGAAAGATAAAAGGCTCCTGCATTTTTTCCTTCTGTGTAGAAGCCAGCAGATCCCCGCGCTCAAAAAGCGGTTCTTCATACAATGTACGGAACTTACGGCTAATCTCTGCATTAAGCGGCATACAAGCGGCATCAAAATGACCTGCTGTAGTATGCTGCAATGTGTGGATCAACGAGGTCATATACACCGATTTCCCGACTTGGGATGCCCCGATAATCGAGATGATGTTACTTGGCACCTTCCCGGCAGTCACCGGCAGCTCATTATGGCAGGCCGGGCAAAGCCGTCTGCGCGTAAGCACACCGTAACGATCCGTAAGCCCAGTTAACACATGATCCGTGTAATGATGATATTCTTCCGGAATATCCGCCGGGTTGATAATCGCTTCTATGTCATCTACCGTATCGAGCCCGAAGCGCTCACGGTATTTGTTCAAGGCGTCATCCTCACCCAATGCGTAATTTTCATCGTCCTCCCGGCTGTGCATAGCCCGAAAGACGACATCCTCCGGAGAGAATTTGGTGAAGCAATACGGACACACTATATCGTAAAAAAGCGGCCGCGGCTCCGGCTGATTCTTTTTCATAAAACGGCTAAAAAAAGACATCTACTCATCCTCCCAAAAGTTGTATCTACGTACTTGCTATGAACGCACTGCTCATTACCCGCTTGTACACGTAGACCGAGTCTCACTCCGGTACCAATTCGTAATAAAGCCCATATTTCTTGCCATCGGTGAAAAAGATGCGTACAAAATCATCCTTACCGATTTCAATCGGCGGAAGTACATTGCGTCCAGGAGCGAAATCCTGTACGAAGGGAAAGAGAATACCATCCTCTTTCCCTGCCGGATGCCCTCCACGTTTCTTGACATAACAGAGGACATCCCGTGCCACGGGCACTTCTGCCGTAATCGCCATATGTACGGTCTTTTGTTTTCCGAATAAGGCTTTTTTTTGTTGAATGGAATAATAGATCCGGGCTTTGCCTGCACTGACCATCACCCGGTTCACACCATCACTTTGCCTCACCAGTACAGTCTCACCGTTCTCAGCAAGACGAGCAAATATGGTATAGGATATCAGGCCGATCTCATCCAATCGATCACGATAACCATTGTTAGATTTGTATTCCTCACGAGTGTAGAGCTTCATCCCTACTGGCGGATCATCTCCGGTTCCCATGTCAGCCGCTTCTGCGGAGGTTTTGTGGATGTACACCGCCTGCACGCCGTCCGGCCAGCGCCATCTCAGCGTACAGAATCGGTCATCCACTTGGGATGTCACATCCGTTATTCCCGGAGCGGAAGCATTAACCTCGGCGTACCTCATTAATGTAAACCCCTTTCCGCTACACTAGAATCCTTTGCTGTTCCGGTTTCTGCGCCGACCCGGAAAGTTATCCGATGCTGGTGCAGGCGCTGCGTTATTGTTTCTTCTATTTCGATAAATACGTCCTTCACCTACCGGAATGACGCCTGTAAATAATGCAATAATAGCAGCTAATATAAGAACAGCCAGAAGACGAATAAGACTATCTGTAAAGGAGTCACCGCTAAGTCCAAATTCCAGAATCAGTCCTGCGAACAAGCCAGATATTACGCCGCCAATCCCAAAGCTTTTAGCCAAATGACGGTTATCAAACATAATTCCCAGACCTAATCCAAGCGCAGCCCCCATCAACATCAATGATAATATACGAACCGCAGCATAATAAGGACTGTCTGCCGTTGAATCACTGCGCTCAGTTAGCAGCGTCCGATCTCCCAGACGGTCATAGATCTGCTGGAACACATCGCCCAGAAGGGCTGAATCCTTGACATCATAATAGTGTCCGCCTGTCACTCTCGCAATATCCTGCAACAGCTGATTGCCTGCTGGATCATTCAAGCCCAGACCAATGGTATTCACGGCAATACCGCGCTCTACATAAGCCTGCAACTCTCTTGTGGTATCGAAATTACTCACTCCGTCAGACAACAAGATGACCATAGCTCCTTGGTCTTTTTTGCCGTCACTATCAATTTCCTTGAGTGCCTCCGAGACCGCACCGCTAATATTCGTGCCGCCTTCGGTTGGCTGCAGATTATCGATTGCAGTCAGCACCTTCTCACGATTCTCCGAATTTGAAAGTGGCGTTAAAGGCTGGACAACTACAGCTTCGTTGTTAAAGGTCACCACGGCCACCTTATTGTCAGTGTCCATTTTTGTAATTAACGCTTTTGCTGCTGAATACCGGCTATTATCGGGATCACTCTGCGTCATACTGCCTGAGTCATCGATAGCCATCACCACATTCTTAACCGGTCTGGCACCGCCAAAATTCAGTTCATAAACGAACTCCGTTAAGGCTCCAACTCCAAGTGCAAGGACAATCATCAGAGGCAGCAGTTTCCACGATAACCCCAGGTAGCGTTGTTTCCATGAAGCTCCGTTCAGTCGTGGCGAGATCATCTCTGCAAGCAGGCAGCCTACACCGACACCCAGCGCCACAATGGCAAAATAAATACCCACAAGCAGGATGGAAGGCAGATCGTTATACCAGCTTAGCAGCCATTCGCCAAAAAGAAAGGCGACCCCGCCGCCGATCAGACTGAAGAAGAGCAGCAGCAGATTGATTTTTCTCTGCATCGTTATACTTCCTTTCCGGGAAAACCTGAATTGTACTATTATCCTTTAAACATTCCGGGGGTTATGCTGCCTGATAAACGGGCTACCCGGATGTGTTATCATCCCCCAGATTGCACTTTGTGCAATAGAATGGAGTAGGAGGAACAACTATTTCTATTCTATTGCACAGTGTGCATTGGAAATAAGGAGAAATGTCCCTATCCCAGAAATCTACTTAAATCTACTGTATCAATATTGCACAAAGGCAATAAAGGGACTCAAAGTGAGGGTACCCATCTATTACGCCATCAGCGCATCTCAGGAAGCTGATCTTCACTCAGCCCATGGAGCTGATAGCCATTCTGAGCATAAGTCTCATAATAGACCTTACCGTTGCGATAATAGAGCAGGTCTTCTAAATGAAAGCCGCCCATCAGGTTGAGCTTCTCCACTCCGCTCCTCCGCTGCTCATGCACGAATCCTAACCGGTAAATCCGAGTTGTCTCATCCACTCCAAATGCGTAGCGTAGGAATTCTGATGAACTGTCTCCGAAGAAATATTTCTCCTCATGACGATGCTCTTGCGTATATTCGAATAGCCGAACATTAATGGCCGCGCCCTCTTCCAAATTATGATACAAGCGCTTGAACAGCTCTTCCCTCGATAGAACCTGACGATTCTCATAGGCTGCCGCAACATTTGCACGCCGCAGAAGCTCTTCCTCAAAAGATAAATTGAAAGGTTCTGCTGTCAGCAGCTCCCGGCGGCAAATATCAATCAAACGCTCAATCACAGCTTCTTTCCCTTGTTCTAAGAGCTTGGAGATACTGCCCATGTACTTCTCACTGAAGAATATTCCAGGTCCACGCCGGGTTTCGATATCCTTCATCACTTCTTCTGTGACTACGCGGTAGTATTCCATTACGTTCTGGCCCGTTGTTTCGTTTGTTCGCCCAATGCTGTCCATAACAGTAATACGCAATTCTTCCTCCAAAGTCTCCATAGCTTTCACACGAGCCATACTTTCCATATGAAGCTGCTCAAGTGCAGATTCCAAACGACTGCATAGGGCAAGCTCACTTTCTAGGCCCAATAGTTCATATTTTTTGCCATATACGGCTGAGAATAAGTAATGAATGAAGTTACGTACTGTTCTTTTGTCAAAAAGCGGCACACGCTGGAACGGCTGGCGCTCCACGCTTTCTGCATAAAGATCCTCAAGCTCCTCCTGCATGGAGAGAATCGCGGAACGCAAGCCTGCCATATGCTGACGTAAAAGATGGAGCACACTTCCGGCTTCATCACGATCTGCCGTCCACTCCGCAAGCTGATAAAAGCTTACCGCAGGCGTAGATGTTTCCTGTGCCGCCAGCATAGTGCGCCATTGGCGTAATGGATTCATTCCCTCTACTCTCCGGTTTGACTCTGCCACAAAGTTATTGCGGAAATAAGCTTCGCCCCCTTCACCGAACAACTGCCGTTCAGCTTCACGAAGTGACAGCTGCTTCAGTTCATTATAGGAAGGGCGTCCGTGACTCATTAAACCCGTCATTTCATTCAGGCCGTCTTTCTCCGGAAGTAGCTGTACCGCGTGTTCCCGCAAGCTCTCAGGGTCCAGCCCTAACAACGCCTGCCGTTCACGTATAGTCCACGAACTGCCCTCACGCATATCGGAGACAAGCCGCCGGAACGCATGATACAGCACTGCCAAAGCAATTTGAACATTAGGTCTTCTTACCCCGGAAAAGCCAGCAGAGGCGTAGCCTTGTCTTCCAGTGCTGCCTCTGATGCCGCTTTTGAAGGTCATATTGTTATATCCGCCATGACCAGTAGCCTGATCAGAAGCCGGGCGGACCCGATTTTTGAGCAGACTAATATGAGAAATAATCTCGTAGTTGTCATCCATACCGTGTGCAGACATCATACCGCGCTCATTCTTATCGGAGAGCAGATACACAAGGTCAAATAATGCGGAAGGACCATGGCCAACTGGAATCGACAGACCGTCTTCCGTCACAAGTAACGGCGCATTAAACTTATAGTCCGTAGCCTGCATTCTGTCCAATTCACGCAGAAAAGCCAGCCCTACTGAGCTGGAATATCCAAAATTATCCCCTTGCTCCCGCTCATTGATCAGAGCGTAGAGATCTGTCTGTACGGACTTGAAGGACTGGCCGAGTACAGCACGAGCCAGCAGTGTAATTTCCGGCAGCAATACATTAAGCGGATCATCAACCCGCGTAATGATAGAGAGATGGATGACGTCAAAAGATGAATATAGACGTCCATAATCCGCTATACTGTTGCTCAGCCGCCGGATAACTTTATTCATTTCAGCAAGATAACGTGTATCCTCATGAAACTTGCGGTAAAGTTCATGACGCACAGTGCGTGGATCTGACCCTGCCGTTTCTGGCAAAGCCATGGCCAGCACCCGGTCTTTTCCTCCCGCATCAGATCTACTTTTGCTTCCGTCTGTTCCCTCTTTTTCCGCACCTGACACAGCATGTAATGCCATAACCCCGCCGGCGTTATCCCATTTTCGTTCGCAGCTATCCAGCACCGGACCGATGGCCGGAGCAACCTTGTCGCCTACGAACAGAAACAGGGCAGGGTAATGGATGCTGCTGCGTCCATCCCCTTTGCTGCGCTGTGCCTCTTCCTGTACCGCATATTGTTCACCATAAGATAATGCCTGTGTTTTGATCATAGGCCTATTTCAACTTTCTGCGGATACTGCCGAGCTTGCTAGTCATGCTCTTGTAGAATCCGTACATCTCATCGCCGCTCTCATACTCTACCCGTTCGTACTCCAAGCTGTCGCGTGCTTCCAGGAATGATACATACAGTCCTTCCAGCTTATAGAGCAGCGGGGTAACGTCTTCAGCGGCAGTCATTTCACCTGCACGACGTGCTGCCTTACGCAGCAGTACGCTGCGGCTCTTCTCATCCAGCTCCCGGAAGTGCCGATACACGGCATACTCTACGTAGCTGCGCTCTTTCATCAAATTAGCAAACGGCTCCCAAGCGTCCTCTTCTTCATCACGGTCATAAACGTAGAGTGCGCCTTTTTTGATAATGCTGTCCGTATACAAAGCTTCAATGAACTGATCCATCCACTTATCTTCGTCCAGATATTGATGAAGCACACCTTCAAGCTCAGCGGCTTTGGCAGTCAGTTCAGCATATTTGGCCAACTCCACACGAACACGTGAAATCAGCTGCGGTGAACGAATGAGATTCTCCTGCGCCATGTCCTTGTTGATGCTGCCAAAGATATCTTTAATGCCTTCGCGCTCCAAGCCCTTCTCACGCAGACTCTTCAGCTCATCAACCGCCTTCTTCACTTCACCGAGATTCGGGCGTGTGGATTGCAGTTGCATATCGAAACCACTCAAAATTGCGTCCAGATCAAAAGGTTTGGTGAACACAACAGAATATCTGTTACTTGTGTTCTCATCTACACCTTTTTCAATAATGACTCCACTTGCCAGCGCTTTTGCAAAGTCTGCACGCACTCTAGCGTTATAATCACGTACACGAGAATTGACGTAAGTGTCGCCCCATGATTTTTCCGGAATCGGAGAAGGCAGATACGTCCAGTTGTTCTTATCCGTCATCACGAGATGGCGGCCAATCCCTTCCTTGTCGAGAATGGTCCGCTCATAGTTCTCTTCAAACACCCGCAGCGGCGTGTATACGAAAAGTGGCACACCGTTACGTGTGTTAAGCCAGAAAATACGGTTTTTCACTTGGCTTTCCTTGATCGTAAATTGCGATTTGCCAAGCGCATTATTCTGATAATTACGAATCCCTTTTAGGATACCCGGCGCTTTAACAGGCACGGAAACGAAACCCCATGATGGGAAATGTAAGCTGCCCGAGCTATTGCTAAGGTGGAAGGTAGGCACAGCCTCTTCGTCCAATTTACCGGCAATAATCCGCTCAACGAATTTATCCAGCGGCTCTTCATGGCCGAATTTCATCACAAGGAAATCCTCCATCGAACGGGTAATCAGATCCCCAAACTTATCGCTAAGGAACTCCGAAATCGAGCGGACGATATCAATCTCCTGCTCTTTGACCCAACGTCCGGAATGTTTCAGCATTTCACGGGTGAAGTCGCGAATCAGGTCGTCGCCGTCCTTCTGATCCATGATCTTGGAGATGGTTGCCGAAATATCCGGCACGTTAACAATGTTCCAATAATAAGTTTTGTTTCCTTTATAGTCTGCCTGCTCTTCGCCATTGATAAGGATGTCCCCGTTTTTGGCAAAAATCGAGCTAAGCGCACTAAGAATCTCTGTAAACACACCGTAAATCCGGCTGTTCTCATCGTTTAAGAGCTCATATAAGTCCTCGTAAAATTGAATCATTTGCTCAGTGCGTTCTACATCGGCGTGCAGCCAATATTCATTGATTTTAGCCTCAATATAGGCATTTTTCTTCTTCTCTTTGGAGACAAAAGCACTGCGGGCATCGCTCAGCTTCTCATCCGCACTGTCCTGAGCCGTCTCAATATCACGTGGCAAACGCAACAAGCTTTCACGTAAAGCCTCAATATAAGACTGAATCAGCTTCAAAATACAGAAGCCCTTCTCGGTATACAGCAGGCGGGAAACGTAGAATGGCCCTTGCTCTGGGTGCAGGAAGATGCGCTCCAGCTCTTCACTGAAACGTCCCACAATTTCGCCAGGCAACTGCTTTTTCGATTTGATATATTCTTCACGGGCACGAGCCAGGAAGTTCTGCTCCAGCTCTGTATCCATGCTTACCACTTGATTCTTAACAACATTGGCATGGCTCAAGCGTTCGCTGTTCTCGTAGCCTGGCAACGGCTCAGGCACACGGGATTCAAACGTCTTGATCATACTGTCGAGATCAATCCCCAGCTTACGTGCGAATTTCTCTACATCCTCTTGACCAGGGGCCTGCTGGAACATTTTTTC
The DNA here is from genome assembly GCF_037974255.1 of Paenibacillus sp. FSL R5-0636. Classification (NCBI taxonomy): domain Bacteria; kingdom Bacillati; phylum Bacillota; class Bacilli; order Caryophanales; family Paenibacillaceae; genus Paenibacillus; species Paenibacillus sp. FSL R5-0636. The sequence continues at coordinate 1,052,447 of NZ_CP150232.1, read as the reverse complement.
CATTTTATCAAACAAGCGGAAAGCCAGGTAAGTCGTCATTTCCTCAATCGGAAGCACAGCAGACGAGGCACCGATAATGTTGTATTCATAGTTAGCTGGGTAGGTCTTGTTCATCTGCGCAATGTTGGTGCGGATATTACTGATATAGTCATGGATGGCGAATTCTTCACCAGACTGTTTTTCTTCACTCGCCATAAAGTTCGTGATGTTCTCCGCCGTTACGTTCATACAGTAATCGTACGCATTCTCCAGCAGCTTACCCTCGGTATTCGTTGCAGAGATCAAATGACATAGATTAAATGGAGGCAGCGGTGAATTTACCGTCAAAATATTACCGTATTGCTGCTGGAATCGCTCACCACGACTGTCCACATTCATCCAGTAATCCAGCTCTTTTAGCGCTGCATAACCGTTCTTGCGAATATATTCACGCGTGTGCTCACTTAGACTTTTATTAGACAGGTTCACGTCAGGTGTAAAGAGATAACCCAGTGTGTTCACACGGTCAATACCGGCTGATCCGTAGTCACGTTCAATAATACCGCGTACGATATAGGCAATATCCAAGAAAGCCCCACTGCCTGTACCGCCCGACAGACCTGTCAGCAGAAAGACCATCAGCTTTTTGTTAGTGCCTACGGATAACGTCTTGATCTTCTTATCAATCGCGCCTACAACCTGATTAATCTTGGTGAACAAAAGCAGACGTCCAGCCTGCCGCACGCCAGCGGCACCATTCATACCATCTGTAATACTTAACTCAGGTGACAGCCAATCTGTAATATAAGAATCGAGAATACTACGGTTCTGTAGCAGTCCGCCGATTTCAGCATTCGCCAGGAGTACAAATTCATTTTGCGGGTCCAGCCCAATGCCTTTGTATTTTTTTCCGCGATCCTGTTCATTCGTCTCAAAAGCTAGAAATTCCACATTATCCGGCTTGTCCCGTTTCTTCTTGGATATTGGATCCTCCGGCAGCTTAAAGCGGCGGTTAATCTGATATTTAAGACGCAGCAGGGCATCAATGCCCGTGCCGCCTAGTCCAATGATCAGGATCGGATTATCAATCGTATCCACCCTGATTTTATCGCTGACAATCCCGCCGCCTAGTGATACATCCAACTGCTGTATATGCTCTCTTACTACTGGTTTCATATGCTTATCCTCCTAAAAGTTTTGCGGAAGCTGTACTTCAGATATCTTGCAGCAAAACTATTTCTGCGGCATACATTGCCATTGCCTACTATACTAAATATTCCAGATAAATCGTCTTATCTACCGTCTGTAGAGATACTGAAACGCGGTCCCCACTCTTCAGTTCAAGACCACGCGAAGCATCCGCAGCACGTCCGGATCTCTCCACAGTAACACCTTCTCCGCTGCGTAACAGCAATCGGTCATTCTTAGCCGGTGTGAAAATAACACTTTCGCTCTCCTTCAGTTCAGGCGCCAATTGCAGCAGCTGATGAAGGGTGAACTTGCCCTTGAAGCCTGCAAGCTTCTTATATTGTGGGTAGGTCTTCTCACCCGTATTGCTGTCTTTAACCTCTACTACCAGCTGTCCTACAAAACCACGTGCCGATTTCTTATTCAGCACATACCATGCTGCACCAGCTGCCAGCACTAAAAGAATGCCCCCTATAATGTAATACAGGGTTTTGGATGAAGCTTCCTTCAGGGGTTCTTCATTGCCAGTCCCTGTAGAAGGTGCTGTTGTTGCTGCTCCGCCTGTCTTCGCGCTGATTTGGACAGGTGCACTTTCCCGATAAAAGCTGCTTTCCTCTGCCCGTACCTTCAACTCGTAGTTATGGCTTTCTTTTACCTCAAATGTACCCTTGAAGACAGCTCCGGAGTTATCCAGTTCGATTTCTTGCACATCACCTGTATCGATATCTGTAGCAAGCAGTACCGCCTTCATATCTTGATACAAATTACTGAGTGTTACCTGAGTACCGTTGCTGAACAGATGCGAGGTGATGTCGATTTTATCACCCTTTTTATAGGTTGCTGATGGCAGCGCATCGATCTTAAGCTCCAAGTCATAGTTAAAGACTAGATTAATATCAATCTTATCCTTTGGCACACCTTTAACCTGAAGTTTCCAATCTCCTTCCTGCGGTGACAGTAGCTTAATCAAGCTATAAGTAGAAGACTTGGACAGCAGGACATTGTTTGAGGGGATCGCAACTTCTTTCCCTGACGGGTCCGTTAATTTCGCTGTCACAGGCTGTGAAGACATAATTGAGATATTGGCTTCCAAAACACTGCCGTTAGGCACGTTGACGGTCACATCCTGATAATCGCCATTTGCAGTAATCGACTGCACAGGCACTACCTTCAGCTTCAAATGGCTGGCAAAAATCTCACTCAGGATTTGCGGCAGATCATCTGCTGAGTCCGTCGAAAATGCTTTACCACCTGTCTCATTGGACAGGTCGGCGAGGCTTTGTTTATTCAGCTTGCCATCTGCATTAAGTCCAATGGTATAGATGGGATAGCCATTCTTTTTGGCAACCTCTACGGCCGCCTTCAGCTCTTTATCTGATTCACTTTGCGTCCGGCCTGTCGCTTTGTTGAAATCATTATTGCCGTCAGCGAGCATTACAATGATAGGCTCATGGGAAGGGTCACTTCCATTCTGCAGAACCTTCACAGCTTCCTCTACGCCAATAGCGATATCGGTGTAAGCTCCTCGGTCCAAACCATCAATAAAATCCTTCAAATCCTGCTTATCGCTCTCCGAGCTAATTTGCAGCAGGGCCTTTTCCCGTTGCACCTTGTCGGTATAGGCAACAATACCTACTTTATCACCTTGGGTGGATAACATATCTATGAACATTTTCATCGCTTCGTTGGCGATTTTGTTCTTGTCACTAGTCTTCATGGAGTTGCTGACATCAATAAGAAGCACAGCGTCAATGTGAGATTGCGCCGACGTTGCCGCATAAGCCTTAACAGCTGCAAAAGGCGAGGCAGCTAGACAAAGAGCCAGGAGCAATGCCGGAAAGATACGTAGAAAGAGAGTCTTGGTTGTTCTAATACTTTGATATTTACGAAGCATAAATAGGGCTCCTCTTGTGTTATATTAGGCACATATGACAGGTTCAGCACTATCGCTAAAATCTGTAAATAGCATGCCATTATGATATAATTAAACCTTGTAAACTTCAACTTTAGGACCGCTGGACCCAGTGCATTGATGCATAGAAGATTATCATTCTAAAAGCCATCTGGACTGCAGAGCGTCCATGAGAAAGGATTGTTCCATGATTTCATACGTCATTCTTGGGATTACGTTCCTAATTGCCGTAATTCAGATTTCCATTTATGCCGCACATCAGCGCAAACCACTGACACGTGATGATATTAACGATCGACTGCTAGCCGCTTTGAACGGAGGCGATAAAGGCCGTGAATAAGAAAAGACCCGTTACCTTCCGGCCTTTCAAGGCCCCGCGTTACGCTTATGACAAGCTGCGCATCTGTCGCCACTGCGGGCGGTATACCGCTCTTGGCGAAGACCGCTGTAGCAAATGTGGCAGAGCCTCACTTATTGCTGTAGAACAGTACGCAGCATCACTAGCCAGACGGAAGATGCATACCCGCCTACTATTCATCTTACTGCTCACACTAGCCTCTGTCTATTTTGGAAATAGCATCCAACAAATGATATTGTTTGGTGCCGGTGGTCTTGTGCTTGCTGGACTATTGTACTATACGCAGCGAAAAGTAAGGCAGAACGAGAATCTTCGTTCTCTCAATGAGCTGCTTGGTCGTGGGATCGGCATCATCAAGGAAGGGCTGGAGGTCAACCGTCAGGAAGCTGTCTCCGTACTCCGTGAGGATGATGTTCTTGCCTATGAGAAGCTGCGCGAGCTCTCCATCCTGCTTCGCGGCGACCGGATCGCGCGGCAGCGAGTGGCTTTGCTGCATGGATTTTTACTCCGCAAGGATATGGATCTAGAACTGGAGCAGCTTCTTCTAAAAGACTTCGAACCACTGCTAGCCGAATATATCGGCGAGATCGCTAAAGTCCGTCCCGATCTCATTAAGGATCGCACACTACGCTACGTGAAGAACTATGAAGTGGAGATCCGCCAGATGGCTAACGGCTTAACCATCCTTACGAGCGTTGCGGGAGCGGCGGTAAGAATGAAGCGTTATGCCCTGCTCTACTCCAATATGATTGGCCGATACGTGCAAGATCTGCCCAAAGACCGTTTTATGCGGTTGTCCAAACTCATTGCTGCGAATCCCCATGAACCTTGGAACGGCTTAGACCTCAGGGTAGCTGACATTCGTGAAGCCAAATATCGCTGGGACCCGGAGGTCCAATAGACCTGAAAGCTAAGATGAGCCAATATAAAGCAAACATCACCCTTATTGATGATAACCAACCGTTTCTCACAGAAATATAAGGATGATGTATACTGTAAAACTTATACTTTCTTAGGCTTTCTTATATTTTGAAAAAAGAGGCTACTCTATATGACGTTCAAACAATTAATAACCCTGCGAAACTTTATGATCATTTTGTGTATATGCATGCTTGTGCTGCTTGGACAGAAGATTTTTCTCATCGCAGATAAAATACAAATCACCAAAGAAGCCGACCGTCTCTACGCTGCTGGGGATCTGATTAATGCAGAGAATCAGTACCGCCAAGCAGCGGCCAACCATTCTATTCATTACCTGGAAGAAAGAGTCGCAAAGCGTCTGGATGAATTAGCTCCAATCACAGATATCCGCAAAGTTCTGAATGTTTTGGTAGCCTCTACTAAGGAGGAAGCAGCGACTAAGGATTTTGCCGGATTTATGAAGAGCTACCAAGCTCTGCTCAGTTTAAAAGCTACATATATGAAGCCAGACGGCCCCTATGAATCCTATTATCGCCAGTTATCGTCGGCCTCAGGCATTTCAGACCAGTTCACCTCTTATTTCCGTCAGTTTAAGGAGCAGTTCCTTGCCGAGCTTGCCCAGAACCAGAGCGGAGGGGTGAGTAATGAAGAGAACTTCAAATGGAATCTTTTGCAGATTCCTGATGCTTATTATGGAAGTGCAGCTTCCAAAGAGGATTTACTAGCCTCAAAATTTAAAAGCCATGATACAGCTATATTAAAATCCTTAGCTGGAGCAGGAAACTTTACCGGTATGCTGGAAAGCACCCTGTCCCTGATGAGTGCTTATAGCCAGCATAATTACGAAGCTCCTTGGGTACTTCAACAAGCAGAAAGCAGCGGAAAGATCATCCTGAACAAAGATCTCGAAGGTGACAATATCACAGCTTTTGCTGGGCATGCTGTAGCTTATCGTAATTTTGCAGGATCGGCAGGTGTCACTTCATCCAAGGTGCTGACTTTGATCGATACTAGTAAGACTAAGCTACTAAAAAATGCCAAACGTCTGACTACTAAAGGTCAATATGCTGAGGCGATACAATTATACGGAGAGCTTGCTCCGCTAGAGGATACTTCGACAAACATTGCCGCTGCTAGGCTGGCCTGGAATATCGCTGAGCCTGTTCGCCTCCTTCCTGGCGGTGAAGAGCAAGACAAATACGACAACGTCATCTCCCGCAAAGGACTATTAGGTACAAAGGTGCTCGTCGCCGGGACGGATAACAGTGGCGTGCTCTATTATGCCGCGATGAATAACGACGACAATGTGGTCACATTAACCGGAAACAGCTTGCCACGCTTCGAGAGTCTGCGCAGTCTTACTTTTAATGAACAGTTGGCAACCTCTTCAGGTGTACCTGTGGTTTTAGCCCAATCTGAGGTTGAAGGTGGACGCACCCTTTTCACAGCATATGAGATGAAATCGAATGGTATTTCGCAGTTATTTTCAATAGCTGGCGATGGTTATGAACTGCAGTCCGATGACTCTATTTTCGTGCCTAATGCGGATCTTGGAGACGGTGTTGACGGGCAAACGGCACTTTACCGTAAAGTAGACGGCATCTATCAATTCGCGGAGATTGTTCAGGAGTATGCTGTAATCTCAGCTGCGGATCTGACCACTCATCCTTTTGAAAAGGTCTCTTTTCATGGTGAAATCGTCGTAGATAACTTCGGTAATAGTCTTGCTTACTCGGATGGGATTTATATTTTGCTCCAAGGAGAAGTGGGTTCCGTTACAGGTAACGCGTTAGTTAGTGGCCAATATCAGAATGGATATGAGCTTGTTGGAACAGACATAGGCGAGCAATATGTTCCTGTGTTTATAGTGGAATCCGTGGGTAGCATGAGCTTTGGGCGGTAGAGATTATGGGATGCAGGAGACGGGATTACGGGATTACGGGATTACTTATTATGAATATGTGAAGTTAGTAGTGTGGTGGGTGAGATTCAATATAGTGACGGTGGCATAACCTATGTCGACAAGTGAACGACCATGATGAGTAGTGAGATAAGTTTAGCGGGTTGTGTGAATAACTCTGAGTGTAGGGTGTCACCTTCTGACGACTTAGGTGAACGACCCTGGGAGTAGTGAGAACCTTTTAGCGACTTGGATGAAGGACCTTGAGAGTTGCGGGAAACTACCTTGAGAGTCGCGGGAAGCTTCTAGCAACTTGGGTGAACGACCTTGAGAGTTGCGGGAAACTTTAGCAACTTGGGTGAACGACCTTGAAAGTCGCGGAAAGCTTCTAGTGACTTGGGTGAACGACCTTGAGAGTCGCGATAAACTTCTAGCGTCTTGGGTGAACGACCTTGAAAGTCGCGGAAAGCTTCTAGCGTCTTGGGTGAATAATCCTATGGGTTGTATGTTCCTTCTATTGGTCATGAGTATGGGAGATCCTGTCTAGTCAGTTTTTGTCCAAGAGGTGTGGGGAGCCCGTCTATACTCTTAGTGTTCTTCTCTCCTCTATATTCTCTCAGACCTGCCTCGCCCTTTTGGATAGACCAACGCTGCAACGTATCTCGCTCACCCGCATAATTCATGAATGGAACCGAAAATCCGCAGGAAGTCTGTACTTTATGAACATCTATCAAAATGATCTGTCTGGCTCCAGGCAGAGATGTAAACATAGGGGACAGTGCTTCCCATTCTGCTGATTCAGGCAAAATCACAGCCCCTGTTCCATACAGTCTTAAAATGTTAGGCGTCCCCTCAAACGCACAAAACATAACCGTCACTCTTCCGTTTTCCAGCAGATGCGCGCTCGTCTCATTACCGCTGCCAGTCATGTCTAGATAGGCCACCTGATTAGGAGACAAAATCCGAAAACAATCATGCCCCTTCGGCGAAAGGTTAACATGCCCATCTTCTGAAAGCGGCGCCGACCCTACGAAAAAAAGGTGCTGCCGAAGAATAAACTCTTCATGTATTGGTAGTATAGCGGTAAATTGTTTTCCCATTTGGCATTCTCCATTTCTGTATATTGGTGTGCTGGCTAATCGGGCATCTCTACTCAACTCCATCAGATCCGCCGACTCAACGAACTACATGCACTACATGCACTACATGCACTACATGCACTACATGCACTACATGCACTACATGCACTACATGCACTACATCAGCTTCACCAATCACTTCAGCTCCATCAACCACATTAGCTTAACTAACTAGCTTTGCCAACTACACCATTTACTTCAGCTCTAACAACTTCGTTAGTTTCTACCACTAGAGTAGCTCTATCAACCACATTAGTTTAACTAACTTCACCAACTCCAGCTGTTACAAAGTTACACAAGCTCTATCAACTCGTTAGTTTCACCAACTAGATCAGTTCCATAAGCGCATTAACTCCATTAACAATACCCCAGTACCACTAGCTCCCCTACCAAACTAACTTTGACTAGGTCCGAGCGGCGTTTGCGGCTAATGTAAGGCACTTTTGCCTCTCTTTCTTGCTACTTTGGCTCGATGCGGCTAATGTAGAGCATTTTTGCTCTTATTTCTAACTAATTCGACGCTATGCAGCTGATGTAGAGCATTTTTACCGTACATCTCTGCTACCTACGCCTAACCCTGCGATTCTACGGGATTTCTACCGTTCATTCCTGCCATTTTGGCTCAACCCAGCAAATCTACGGGATATTTCCCGTTCATTCCCTCTACTTCTGCCCAATCCAGCAAATCTACGGGATTTATACCGTTCATTCCTGCCACTTTATCTCAATCCAGCTATTCTGCGGGATATTTCCCGTTCATTCCCTCCACTTCTGCCCAATCCAGCAAATCTACGGGATTTTTACCGTACAATTTTCCGCAGACATATTAGTTAAGTATATATACTCTAGGGCTTCTCTTATGTCTCCCCCCGGCTGCCTAAATGCAAGCCTCATCAAGGATTAACAACACATCCCCAGATGAGATGAAAAGTCGTTATCCATTATTTTTACTGATGTATATATTCTTTTCAGGGGTATGTATTCTTTTAATTTGTTTATATTCTCTTCCACCGTCAAGTACCCCTTCATCGCGGTATCCGCTACGCCAACGGAAAAAGGGACTACCTCTCGGCAGCCCCCTTTCTCTCGCAAGTTGCTTGGTACTACTATCAGAAGCAACTCCCTTAAACCCCTTTTTCCCTCTAAAATACTTCCCTTTAAACAATTTCCTATAAAATAAAACTTTTCCCTATAAAACCTCCCGCTTAAGCACTTAACCCACTAAGCACACAAAAGCATCTTTCCCCTAATCTATTCAATCGCAATATAAATCTCAACCTGCGTGTCAGCAGGATCAAAATTTCGCGAATCATAAATCTCAAAATCCCCCGTGTAAGTTCTTGCCTCCCTACACTCCTTAAAGTACGCCCAAATCTCCCCCCACGCTTGCGCGACCACTTCAAATACCGGACCTTTTTTCGTCGTAAAAACCATGTATTTGCTCTCCGGTACAACCGCATAGGTGAACTGGCTTTCCTCTAGTTGGTTTTTCTCTAGCTCGTTTTCCTCTAGCTCGCTTTTCTCTAGCTCGTTTTCCTCTAGCTCGTTTTCCTCTAGCTCGCTTTTCTCTAGCTCGTTTTCCTCTAGTTCGCTTTCCTCTAGCTCGCTTTCCTCTAGCCCGTTTTCCTCTAGCTGGTTTCCCTCTAAATGTCTCTCCTCAGCTACTTCATGCCCGATCACAACGGTATATGCTCCGCTCGCATCACTCTCATAATCCGTATACAACGCATAGATATACTCAGGATTTACCGTAGCTACCTGCCCCGCAATATTACTCTGAAAATAAGTTTCCCACAGCTGCGGCAAACCTCCATCAGGTCCCATTTCCACTTCATTAGTTGTGCGTATGCTAACCCCCGCCAAGGTCATTTTTGCTTTCTCTACAAAATAAGTATTCATCATTCTCCCTCATTTCCTGTGATTGAACTTAGTATACACAGGCAAAGTGGACACCTGTCTGTCCAGTTCGAATAGATTGATTTCAGTCTGGGTTATAAAGACACCATTAGGGTAATTAATAGTATGGAACTACACTCGAAGGGAATGACTACAGCATGTCAAAAATCAAATTAGCTGTCATCTACTACAGTGCCACAGGAACTAACTACCAGCTAGCACAATGGGCCGCGGAAAGCGCAGAAAAAGCAGGAGCTGAGGTAAAACTGCTGAAGGTGCAGGAACTGGTCCCCGAGGATAAAATCGCCGCAAATCCAGCCATGAAGGCCCTAGCTGAAGAAACAAAAGATATCCCAGTCGCCACACCCGAAGATATAGTCGAAGCAGATGCGATTATTTTCAGTTCCCCAACCCGTTACGGTAACATTGCTTCCCAGATGAAGCAGTTCATTGATACAACCGGTGGCATTTGGGGCAAAGGACTAACAGTAAACAAAGTCGTCAGCGCCATGAGCTCAGCACAGAACCCGCATGGTGGACAAGAAGCTACGATTTTGGCACTCTACACCTCGATGTATCACTGGGGAGCAATTGTTGCAGCACCCGGTTATACTGATCCAGTCACATTCGGTGCGGGAGGCAACCCTTACGGAACAAGTGTCAGCGTAGATGGAGACGGTAAAATGATCGAAGATCAGGATCGGATCCGTGACGCTGTTTTTCATCAAGCGAAGCGTACCGTTGAAGTGGCCGGCTGGGTTCAGGCAGGCAAAAACGCCAATAATCAGACCTAGCGCAGCTTAGTTAATATAACAACACCCCTCGGAGCTACTTGTGCAGCACTACACCGAGGGGTGTTTAATTTATATTTTAATTACTCTCCAGGGTATTTAAGCCCCCACTGTGCACGCACTTGATCCAGCAGTTTCAGAATCGCTAACGATTCATCCAATGTCATCACCGGACTCTCTGTAAGCCCTGCCTGAAGACACCGTCCTACTTCCTCCGCTTCAAAACAATATCCAATAGAAGCACGGTCATCCACAAAGCTCTCTATCTTCTCATCTCCTATATAAAGCGCAGCCGATTTCGGGTTCACTAATGTACCCTCTACAATAATACGGCCTTCTGTGCCAAACACATGCGCTTCCTCCAACATGTTAAGACGAATACCACCGTTCAACGAAGCGGTTTTCCCGTTACCATATGACAGCAGCATCGAGAAATGCTCGTCCACTCCAGTCTCACCTATGTGCACTGTGCTGGAAATAGACTCAGGATGAGGTCCAAACACCATGGAGGCAAAAGAAACCGGATAAATTCCCACATCCAACAGCGCTCCCCCGCCCAGCTTCGGATTCAGCAATCTGCCTTCCGGATTCCAGTCGGTACGAAACCCTAGATCTGCCTTCACCAATCGAACATCACCTATCTTGCCCTCAGCAATCCATTCTCTAACCTTTACAATCGCCGGGATGTAGCGACTCCACATCGCCTCCATCAGGAATAGCTTATGCGCTCTAGCATAGGCCACAACTTCTTCCAATTCACCGCTGTTTACGGTAAAAGGTTTCTCACACAGGACAGCTTTGCCTGCACGCAGCGCCATTAAAGCATTTTCTTTGTGAAAAGGATGCGGCGTTCCAATATATACCGCGTCTACATTCGGGTCATTCAGCAATTCCTCATAGGTTGCATAGGCATGCGGAATCCCATGATTTTCAGCAAATTCATCGGCACTTTCCTGAGATCTTGACCCAACGGCATAAGCCACACCATTACTGGCATGCGCCAAATCAGTAACAAATTGATGAGCAATCCAGCCTGTGCTAATAATTCCCCATCTCACCTTGTAAGCGTTGTCCATTTTCATTTGCATGTTCCTCCTAATCCTTCTGCTAAGTCTCTTTAATTCTATCAGACCATTCTAATGAATGTATAGGAACTGATGCCAGCAAACACCACCGTCACCACCAAAATAGCAATATTCCAGATCTTGCTCAAAGCCGCTGAGTGCTCGTTAGAGCTTTGAATAAACGCTTTTTGCAAAAGGAACTGTAAAAGCTTCATGATTATGAATCCCAAACAACCCAGCCCGCTTTGCAAAATAACCTCCAGACTAGCTTTACTTACAAATCGATCAGCCATGTTCCCATCATAATGAATCGGGACGGTATCCGGCATATTGGAATAAAGGAATAAATAAATAGCTACAGGAATCAAGGCCACCACACTGCTTAAGATCATCGTCAGTTTGGTTTTGAACAACGTTTTACCCTCCTTGTGCGGAAAAATAATCTCCCCGTTATTCTCCTTCCACTTCAATCAGATATATCCCCTTCTTAAATCCACCGCGACGTTTAGCTTTCTCTGCACGTTGCTTCTCCAGCTCCACGCTATTGCTCCCATGTGTCTCCGCCAGAGCCTGAATCACTTCCAGCATATCGGCAAGCTCCTCCAAAGCTTCTTCATCACTTGCTGCCTGAAAATATTCCTCCGACTCTTCTTGCAATTTTTTACGTAGTTCAGTTATGTATTCTTTGGACTCTAATATCCTTGTGTTAAAATCTTTCCCTTGAGAAGCTATCAAATCGGGGATGCCGTCACGCACTAGCTTTTCATATACAGGCATTTAAGCTCTTCCTTTCTTCTATATTATATTCTATCTCCCTTCAATCCGGCTTTGATTCCATCAGTAGGCGTTCTACAAAAGGAAGATCTGCCGGAGCAAACATGAACTGACCCAGCTCAGCCGGAAGCACCCACCTATGTTCGTCGTGATCCACCAGATCAATTACACCTCCCTGATACCGCGCTTTCCAAGCAATCAATTGGATCTTTATCTCTCCATAGTTATGCTCGTTTATGCCAAAGCTCTCATAGGGAAGGATTGTGATGCCCATCTCTTCCTGAAGCTCTCTTTGCAGACACTCTGCGATGCTCTCATCCTGCTCTATTTTGCCACCAGGAAATTCCCACAGACCTGCCTGCGATTTACCTTGCCGCCGCCGGGCAATAAGAATCTGCCCTTCTACATTATGTATAATTGCTGCCGCCACCTTGATCACAAAGAACACCTCCACTATTGCTAGTTATTCGACAGATACTACTATTAAAACATACAATTCATTCCAAACCAAAGAGACTCTCCCAAAAGCCAACACGGCCTGGGAAAATCTCTTCAGTACAGTCTCTCTATACATTTCACAGCAGCGTTATCCTTACAGAAGAGCTACTATTTTGTCAGCACAAGCTCCAAGCGAACCTCAAGATTATTTTCTGTACCCAGCACAACGGTGTGGGGATTGCTTAGACCAAAGTCAGAAAAGGCTACTGTTGTCGTTCCCGACAACATCAACTGTCCCCCGCTATACGCCGCTTGCGACTGAAAGGTGACGTCCTTTGCTACTCCTTTTACGGTAAGCGTCCCCTGCATTTCAACAGGCACAGTTGCTCCTTCAGTCCATTCTGCCGGCAGCTCCGAAAATGACTTCACTACAAACGTGGATTGTGGAAATTCCGTAACGGATAGAAAATCCTCTCCTTTTACATGCTCGTCCCGTTGGCTATTGCCCGAGTCCAGAGCGCTCATATCCACTGTCCCTTCCCCGGCCATCGAAGTAGAATCCTCTATATTTACCTTCCAGGTTCCCTGAACTTTGTTGTCTACGAAGTTTACTGTTTCTTTAGAGGTCGTCACTGACCAATAGACTTTAGAGGTTTCCGCAAGGGTCCAATCCCCGTTTAATTGTTCGGCTGTGACCGCCAACCCTGCTGATGCTCCAGTGTTATTTGTTGTCTCTCCAGCACCTGCTGTTGTTGCTTGATTTGGAATCACGGACTCGATCTCTACATTATTGCCCAGCGATTTATCCAGTAATGTATAACCTGTGACTACTCCTACGATAATAACTCCTGCAGCGATCAAGGCTATTCTTTTTCTCTTCATCCTGTTCCCTCCAATATTCATAATTTCTGTATGCTTTCAAGCTCGTCCCTCATTCTAACAAAGCAATATGTCGGGAAGAAGTCAGAGCAGAACGGGCTATGATGTGTTAAACTTGTCGTAAATTTTATGGACTGGAGGTACTCCAATTTGACGAAATCCATTCTTGTTGTAGAAGATGAAGAAGCCATCTCTAGGGTCCTCAGTGCTTATCTGAAAAAAGCAGGCTTTCAAGTCACCCGTGTAGCCGATGGACGCGCTGCGCTGGAGTCTTTTGCTATATCCCCTCCTTCATTAGTATTACTAGACATCATGCTGCCAAACATGGACGGATTTGAACTGCTTAAGCTCATCCGTGAAAAAAGCAGCTGCCCTGTGATCATGCTGACGGCAAGAGATGGGATCAATGACCGGCTAGCCGGCCTCGACGGTGGTGCGGATGATTATATGTCTAAACCTTTTATTCCCGAGGAAGTGGTGGCACGTGTGAACGCTGTCTTACGCCGTCCCTCGCAGTGGTCAGATGGCAGCCGTAAACGGCATTATGGCAGTTTGTTTATCGACTTCACAGCACGTGCTGTCTTTTTGAATGGGGCTGAGCTGAGTCTTAGTCCTCGGGATATGTCAGTGCTGTTATTTCTCGCTGAAAGGCCTAATCAGATTTGTACGCGTGAGCAATTAATAGAATTTGTATGGGAAATGGATTATGAAGGAAGCGACCGGGCGGTAGATTTGTCGATCAAAAGACTACGCCAAGCGTTGTCGCACTGGCCTACTAGTGAGGGGGAAATCCGTACCCTAAGGGGGACGGGATATCAATTATGGACAACTTAAAGAGAAACAACGCCAAACGCACCTCTATCCTTTCTTACTGGACGATACGTTATCTGCTCATTATTAGTGTAGGCCTGCTCCTCACAGCTTTAGCTACATTATGGTGGATCCGTCAGGAGGCTATGAGCAATCGTCTGCAGACTGCGGGGCTTTTGGCACAGGAAATTGCAGATCGCAGCTTAAATATGGAAGGCTCCATTGAAATCAGCCAAAATCTCGAAAAGCTGATCGAAGACCGGAAACGGTTTTTCAAGTTAACCATAGAGATGTGCGTGATCATTACCGATCAACAAGGTCAAATGCTATTCTCCCTGCCACCTCTAACTGACAAGGAAATGAGATATAAGCTTAATGATAGCCTGAACGACTCCCGCAGTCCGGAGTTTAAAGCTGCTGTGGCTCCCATAAATTCGAATGACAAAACACTGGGACAGGTTATTGTCCTGCAATCCAAAAAATCACTGCGGCATATTCCACAGGAGGAGATCATATTTTTCTCCATACTGCTGCTGTTTCTAATCATCTTAAGTTGGCTAACCATTTACCTTTTATCTCGTAAACTGGCAAAACCCATTCAGAAGGTAGTCGAGGCAGCGGCTCAAATCAGCCATGGCCGTTATGATATCGTTCTAGATAAGGATGCTAAAGAGCGGGAAATTCATGAGCTGATGATATCTTTTGAAGAGATGGCAGGCAAGTTACAGCAATTTGAGCAGTCTCGAGCCGTAATGCTGGCAGGAGTCTCCCATGAGTTGAAAACACCCGTAACTTCTATTAAAGGCCTGGTGCATGCCGTCCGCGAAGGGGTCGTTGAAGGTGATGAAGCTGTGGAATTTCTGGATATTGCCCTGCTGGAGGCTGGGAGGTTGCAGCGAATGGTAGCCGACCTTCTGGATTACAATGCCCTGACTGCAGGAATAGTTTCCGTTCGTCACGACCGACTGGATGCCGTACCCCTGATATCCGAAATCGTATATCAATGGAAGCTGACACAGGCGGAAGAAGTTGCTGAACCCGTGCTCCATATGCCGATCAATCCCTTGTTTTTGCGTGGGGACTCCCTTCGTATCCAGCAGATTATCGTCAATCTACTTAATAACAGCGTACAAGCCAAAGCTCCTGATCGAAGGGTGCAGCTTACGATAGAACTGCTGGAGCAGCAAGGTCATGGCTTTGCCGAAATCCGTGTTCAAGATAATGGGCTTGGCATCTCATCCAATCATAGTGAGCATGTCTTCGAAGCCTTCTTCCGGGGCAGCGACAAGCAGAGCACACTGCGTGGTCTAGGACTCGGCCTAACCTTCAGCCGTCTGTTGGCCGAATCTATGAACGGAAGCCTCGTGCTTGAGGAGCACTCAGACAAAGGCTGCACCTTCGTGCTGTCTCTGCCGCTTGATGACTAAAAAAATAGTCTACGATCCATCGACATGGTATAATCATGTGCACAATCACACCGAAAACCGGAGGCTGTATATGCTTACTTTTGAACAAAAATTAGCGATTCTCGACTCTTACCCCCAGCTGGAACGCAAAAATGTATCCCTTGGGCGCGTGAACTATCACTACGAGGAAAGCCAGCATGATAAGAAAACCGTTGCTTTTCACCTGCATCCAAATGGTAATGGCTATGTGTTCGCAGGCTTACTGCGGGGCTACGAGACAGACGATAAGGGCTTCGTGAATATTCGCGACTACTCGGAATCCGAGCTGCGGAGTTTGCTGGATGCCTCCATCACCTCACTGTCTATTTACATTCCTGATGCTCCTGTAGCCAGCAAAAGAAAGAAAAAGGCTGCGGCAACTGCCGATACACTCTGGACTAATGATGAGGGCCATACCCTAACCCTAAAGCTTGAGGATGATTTATGGTATGTCTATGCCGACCTCAATCTGGAGATGGCGTTTGAAACGCTTGAGGAAGCTAAAGAATATTTAGCGGAAGAGGGGTTTACAGCAGCACAGGAGTAATTGTCAGACTTTAATCTACACACTAACAATAAAAGAGGTGTCTGAGCAGCCATTTATTTTGGCCGTTCGGACACCTCTTTTCTAATAAAACGATCCTTAATATACAGGTTCCGTATATATGTAACTATAAATACCCAAATCGAGCTCGGAAACCACTTCATAATCTAGTTGGAATTCTATAGTCTTATTTGATAGACCTCCTACAAAATAACTGCCCTCCACAACCAACCTATCCTTCCCTCCAACTGGGGCGACCAAGATCAGCTGTTCAGCTTTATTGGCTGGGATCACAAAGTTTTGCAGCCCACCCGTCTGATCTTGAATATATTTACGGACAGACACGAGGTTACTGCCTAATTCCGAGAGGCCGGAATTGTTGTTCCGCCATACATCAAGCGCATCTTGTTGGGATTGGTTGGAACTGACACATGCCTGATTAACTGAAAATTCCGGGATTTTATATATATTCCCGCCAATATTATCGATAACTACTTTATGGGTTACTTCCGTACAGTTTTCAATTTTCAGAGTCGGCATGGGGTCCTTTTCCTTTGAGAACGTCTTTATGATTTTTTGATCACCAGACTTAAAATTTATTGAGATGTATTTATTATCCATGTTAGAAAATTCGAGCAAGCTATACAACTGATTATTTTTAATTCCGTAGTGCTTTACGTTTATAACAAACCTGTTTCTCTCATCTGATAACGATTTTGATTGTTCTTGACTTCCTACTGAAATTGTTCTGTTAACCGGAGCAATAAGCTTCTCCTCGGCAACTGGTGAGGTTATGTAAATAGATTTTGCACCTTCATCCCAAGTGACACTACTACCCAACACTTCGCTAATAAATCTTAGAGGGACGAGTGTATTATTTTGAAAATTGATACCCTTTAAGACATGCTCATTCTCTTTGGCGTTTACAATTACTCTTCCTTCTTTGACCAGATAAAAAATGTTAATATCCCCTTTAACCGCTGAGACCGACTTCGCATGATTATCCCATTTTATAGTTGCGCCTAAAGCTTCAAATATCGACCGCATGGGTACATATGTAACTCCATCTTTCAGGATAGGACTTACATTAAAATGTAATTGCTTACCGTCCAAATAACATTTGAGATCACTGTCGTCCGCAAAGGCTTGACTTGAAAATAAAACAGCAAAACTTATCATCACCACAAAAAAAGTGATAATTTTTGAAGCAAAGTTGTGGTTTTTCATGTTCTTAATTTAGCTCCTAATCTAGAAAAATAAAAAAATTACAATGCACACCTGAATATATCAAATGGCCAATCAAAATGTAAGTCTAAAAAGAAAACTACCAACAACACCCAAATTATGGTTAGATGAAGGAGAAGCCATATCCTAGAGGGAAAGAAGCGTGAACGCATATGAGTTTTGAAATCGTAGAGGCCACCATACCGGACATCCAAGCTGCATTAGAAGCCGGAGAAATTACGTCAAAACAACTAGTTCTCATGTATTATGAACGTATTGCTGATCACGACAAAAACGGCCTGACGATTAACTCTGTACTGGAGATTAATCCTGATGCGTTGTTTATCGCAGAATCTCTGGATGTGGAACGGGCAATTAAAGGCCCTCGAGGACCCCTGCACGGGATACCTGTGTTATTGAAAGATAACATCAATACTGGGGACAAAATGCATACAAGTGCGGGTTCGCTGGCTTTGGCGAATTCTTTTGCCGGGGAAGATGCGTTTATAGTTACCAAACTGCGTGAAGCCGGAGCCATTATTATGGGTAAAGCCAATATGACCGAATTCGCCAATTTTATGACGAACGGCATGCCCTCCGGTTACAGCTCCCGCGGCGGGCAAGTCCTTAACCCCTACAATATTTCTACGCCAACCGGCGGCTCTAGTGCTGGTTCAGCAGTAGCTGTCGCTTGTAATTTCTGTACGGTCTCTGTTGGCACAGAAACTTCAGGATCGATTCTTAATCCCGGTAATTTGGGCTCCATCATCGGCATTAAGCCAACCGTGGGGCTGCTCAGCCGTTCAGGAATCCTGCCGCTCTCCAATACACAAGACACCGCAGGGCCTATGGCTAGAACCGTTCAGGATGCCGTGTTGCTACTAAACGCCATGCTGGGCAAGGATCAGCACGATGCAGCGATGGGAACAAATACAGGTAAAGTCCACGGGGATTATACTGTATTCCTTGATCCGAATGGTTTGCAGGGAGCTAGAATTGGGATACCACGTGATTATTATTTTGAGGAGCTAACAGATGAGCAGCTTGCCTTGTTCAACGCTTCCGTCAACAGGATGAGAGAGCTTGGAGCAACCATCATTGATCCCGCGGATATTAAAACCGCCCGCGAAATTAGTTACTCTTCGGTGGTATTAAACGAATTCAAAACAGCACTGAATGCTTATTTATCTCATTTGGGCCCCGGAGCACCTATGCGAACCTTGAAGGATATTATTGATTTTAATCATGCACACCCTGTGGAGACTTTGAGATTTGGTCAAGCTACGTTAATAGATGCGGAATATACCTCCTCCGGCACACAAAGCGAAGCTCAATATTTACGCCATCGTGCGACTGACCTGAAGCTGTGCAAGGAAGAAGGCATCGATGCCACTATGAAAGAATACAATCTGGATGCCCTGCTGTTCCCTGCCGATTTTGGCGCCAGAATTACTTCCAGAGCAGGATATCCGTCCCTCGTCGTTCCTTCTGGGTACACGTCGGCCGGTGCTCCCTTTGGTGTAACCTTCTCAGCAAAAGCTTATCAGGAGCCCACGCTTATCAAGCTAGCCTATGCCTATGAGCAGCATTACAAGGTGCGAAAAGCGCCTTCGCTAAAAAGCTTCATTTGATTAAGCCTATTCCTGGAGTGGAACAATACCTAAATGCCTGTTTCCCTCATGGGAAAGACTCCATGTACGCACTTCATAGCTACGAATGCCAGACAGCACGTAAGGATCTTTTTCGGCAAGGAGAACGGCTTCTTCGCGTGAGTTCGCTCTTACAATAACCAAGCCGCCAGGACAATCACTAAAGGGACCACACAGCACTAATTGTCCTTTGCGGTCCAGCTCTTGTAAATGCTTAACATGACCACGAATAATCTCCATGTCTCTACGGTCTTGATTCGTCGGGTTTAGCAAAATAACATAACAAATATCTGCTTGATTGACCTCACTCATCCTATTCTCCACCTCTCGTTCAAATAGAAACTAAAGCCCGTAACGGTGATTTCCCAATGCCGATTCGGGCTTTTTTATTTCGCGATGTCTTCGTTCGTAGCTTTATTCATAATCTCGCTGATTTTCTTCATCGGCAATATTTTGAATCTCATCAGAATGAATAAGAAACAGCTCGTAGTCCCCCTCTGCATGCAGCTTCAGCGCGCGTTCTTTAAAAAACTTCGGGCTGCCTTCCGCCGCATCCTCATCATAAAAGAGCAATATCCCGTCACTTTTGCGGAACAACAAGTCATCTCTGGCCCTGAACTGCCAGCTGCCGTCATAAGGGGCATTACTGACCGCCCTGCAAAAGTCCGCACCCGCAATAATACGTCGGTATTCCTCCTGCTTCTCTTCCTTCCACTTCTCTTCCTGTCCAGTATGCGCCGTAATGATCCCTAATTTCAATTCAGGATATTGAGTCTTGAGTTCACTTACCACCTCACAAGCCCAAAGATCGACACCATACTGGCCAGGGGTAATAATCCATTCGACGCCTTCTTCAATTAGCGGTTTTAATCTGTTAGACAGCGCCTTTTTGATATAAGGAATTCCCGGATGTTTATTGTCAAAAATACCGAGCTCATGCGCACGGTAGCCTGTTACGAGTAAATTCTTCATGTACTGCCTCTTTCCTGAACGTTGGTTATGTCTTACCATGACTTACCTTTGTAGAGTTTTATCCCACTTATATGATTATTATATAGCATTTCCTTGATCTATTTCTTTAGGCAAACTTTCAGCTGATCTTAAGCAACCTTTCAGAACCGTCTGATATATTTCTCCTAATCAATCTAAAACTATTAAGGAGAGAAAATAAATGAAGAAATTAATCCCGATTATGATCTCAGGAAGTCTACTCGCTTCTCTACTATTGGCTGGCTGCAGCACGAATTCGGAGGCCGAAGGAACAGCAGTTGCCAATAACCAAGCGGACACGGCACCCGCAGATAACACTGAGGCACAGCAATCTCAAGGAAACGACAATCAACAAAACGGCAGACCCGACATGTCCATGAATTTCGGCAAGATTAAGAGTATCAGCGACAACACAATTACAATCTATACGTCAGAAATGCCTTCCCCGCCCGTACAAGGCACGGGAGGTACGGCTAGAGCCGATATGCAAAATGGTCAGGCCGGTACTCCACCGGAAAGACCCGAAGGTGATCAAGGCTCAGAAAACGGTACACCTCCAGAGGGGGGAATGCCGGAAGGAGGTGGCCCTGACGGCGGTGGACAAGATGGTGGACCACAGGGTGGTGGGATGCAGCAAACCTTCTCCGAGGAAACCACAGATATTACAATTGATGCTGATACCAAAATTGTAACGGTGACCTCCGACAATGGCACGCGTCAGGAGAACACGATCAGCTTAGCTGACCTGAAAGCTGATGACATTATCCAATATACGTTGAAATCCGATTCCACTTTGGCGGAGAGCATTACTTTAAGCAGCGGAAACCCAATGGGTACGGCTGAAGGCAAAATGAGCAGCGACTGAAACACCAAAAGATAACAGAAAAAATCCCCACCTACGATCAGCTTCATAAAAGCGTTTTGTAGTGGGGATTTCAAATTTATATAGGTTAGACGAGACTCAACTATTTTTTATCCGACAAAATCAATACTCCGCGACCCGGCACAACAGCTGAACCGCTAATTACATTACCTGTCAGTAGATCAGTACGCTCAGCCGCCCCAATATCGGCGCTTAAATCACCAGCGGTGTGGTTCAGCAAGAACAGAAAAGATACGCCATCCTTCACACGTTGAACAGATTCGATACCTTCCGGTGCAGTTACCAGCGGCTGAATGTTCTTTTCGGCACACAGATTCGCTAGGAAACCTTGCAGGAATCCAGCTTCTGGGCTAGTCGCCACATAATAAGCTTTACCTTCGCCAAATTTATTCACAGTCAGTGCAGGCATTCCTTTATAGAAATCAGAACCGTACTCTGCCAAAACTTCTGCCCCTTCGGCATGGATCAGATCGCAGAGCAGATCACATTTATAAGAACCACTCAAGCTACCCCACGTTTTATCCAGCACGAGCTCATTGCTCATACCTGGCAGTAATGCATCGATTTCCTCTGCCCAAATTCCAAGCACCTTACGCAATTCGCCTGGATAACCTCCAACCGTTACAAGGTCGTTCTCATTAACAATACCGCTGAAATAAGTCGTAATGAATGTGCCGCCCGCTTTTACAAAGGCTTCAACCTTCTCTGCAAAACCTGGCTTGACCATGTACATTACAGGTGCGATAACAATTTCATACTTGGACAGGTTCTCTTCGACCCCGATCATGTCGGCTTCGATATTTTGCTGATACAGCGCATCATAATATTTGTGAACTTCATTCACGTAATCCAAGGCAACCGACGGACCGCTTGATAGATCAAGTGCCCAACGATTTTCCCAATCGTAGATGATCCCTACTTTAGCCGCACTGCGCGCATCCAGTAATTGATCTCCAAGCTGCTCCAGCTCTTTGCCCAGCTCAGCACATTCACGGAATACCCGTGTGTGTTCATGACCCACATGCTCAATTACCGCTCCATGATACTTTTCACAAGCCCCTATCGAACGACGCAGCTGGAAGAACAACACAGTATCTGCACCACGCGCTACAGCCTGGTAACTCCATAGGCGCATAACGCCTGGACGTTTCAAAGAGTTGTAAGGTTGCCAGTTCTGCTGGCTCGGTGTTTGCTCCATCAACATGAACGGTTGGCCATTTTTTAATCCACGCATAAGATCATGTGTCATTGCTGTAAAGCTGACCGGTGTATCCAGTGAAGGATAGTTGTCCCAAGAAATTACATCCATATGCTTGGCCCACTCAAAATAATCCAGCTCCGGATAAAAGCCCATCAGGTTCGTTGTAACTGGTACGTTGGTGCTGTGTTCTTTGATCGCTTCATATTCGATTTTGTAACATTCGAGCAAGCTATAAGACATAAAACGGCGATAGTCCAACGAGATCCCTTGGAAGTTAGTACGGTTACCGTTCCATTCTTCACTCAGCTCATTTGGCACCACAATTTCTTCCCAATCATAAAACGTATGTCCCCAAAAGCGTGTATTCCAAGCCTTGTTCAAAGCATCCAGCGAACCATAACGCTCCTTCAACCAGACACGGAAGGCAGCAGCGGACTGTTCGGAATAATCATAGCCACCATATTCATTAGAAATATGCCAAGCTACCAGTGCCGGATGATCTTTGTAGCGTTCTGCCAGCTTACCAGCCAGCTTCGCTGCATACTTGCGGTAAACTGAACTGTTCGGATTGGAGTTATGACGTCCACCGAACTTACGTTTTCTGCCCTGGACATCGACACGTGTCACTTCAGGATATCGGTGAGCCATCCAAGCTGGATGCGCTCCTGTTCCTGTAGCTAGACATACATAAGTTCCATTTTTATATAGTCTATCCATTAATTCATCCAATGAGGAGAAATCATAAGTATCTTCGGAAGGTTGAATTAAAGCCCAGGAAAACACATTAATTGTGGCAACATCAATTCCCGCCAGCTTGAACATCCGTTCATCCTCAGCCCATACAGGCGCATCCCATTGCTCCGGATTGTAATCTCCACCGTACCAAATTTTAGGTAATTTATCGTTAATCACACTTCGCACACCCTTTATAGTATAATTATATATCTATTGTAAATGGTTAAGGTTGCCCTTTAAATATAAAATAATATCTCATACATATAAGAATATAGAACTAACAGGAGAGGATAGCATTGTCCGAAATCATGCATCGCAGGATCGTATTCGTCCATGAAGGTGGACAGCACTTGCCAATCACTTTAGACAGTATGGGGCACAATCATGATCAGGAAAAAGTATCCCGCCCCGATGGCTATGACACGTATCATTGGCTTCAGACCTCAGAAGGTGAAGGGATTATCCATTTTGACAATAAAACCTTTTCCTTGCCCGTAGGCAGCGGCGTATTACTACTCCCCTATACACCCCATCGTTATGAGGCCTCCACTAAAAACTGGGGTACCTATTATCTAACGTTCGGTGGCGATTCGGCACAATCTATTTTGGAGACGCTTGGGATGAATAGTAATTCTTTTTACCGTTGGGAAAATGAAGCGCCTCTCCCCAATCTGCTGAAGGAAATGCTGGATCGTCATGATGCCTACCAGGATATGTTTGGTCTCGGCGCCTCCACAGATGCTTATCGTTTTTTGCTTACTTTGAGTAAATATGGCCAGCTTCATAACAATACGGCGATTTCCCGCAATGTAGATAAGCTGCAGCCACTGCTAAAATGGATGGACAGCCATTATGGCGATCCTGATCTCGGACTGAACGATCTAGCCGATGAACTAGGGGTATCTGGGCGCTATCTTAACAACCTATTCGTCCAAACTTTCGGACTCTCGCCTTATGCCTACTTCGTACGTTTACGCATCCGCAAAAGCAAAGAAATGCTCGTAAGCCAACCCGATCTTACGGTAAAAGCTATCTCCCAGCTAGTCGGCTTCCGCGATGTCAGCCATTATGTAGCCACATTTCGCAAGCAATCCGGGACTACGCCGGAGCAATTTAGACGCCTGCATTAAAAATGTCCCGCCCACTGTGGAAAAATTGCTCGCTGGGAATATGCGGCTAGAACGTAGTAAGAGTATGGTATGCGCTACTATTGTGTAGAAATGGGCGGTACGGTGAAGTGCGGTACGGTACGTTGGCTGGGTTCATTTGGCTGCGAGTGTGCGGCACCTCTGTGCTGGATCGTGTAGATCTGTACATGATAGGAGTCTATGTGGAAATCTGATCATGTTGGAGTCCATGCGGAAATCTGATCATGTTATGGACTTCATGTGGAAATCTGCTCATGTTGGAGCCCATTGTGCAGCTCTCTTCAGTTCAGTATGAGTAATTCAGACGAAATAATTGCACTTTGTACACTTAAAATAGCCTGCACGGCAGAAATTATCCATATAAGTGTATTCTGTGCAACTATATTCTCGGAATATGGCCTTGCAGCGGGATAAGCCGATTTTTAGCTGCACAAAGTGCAACTAAAACCAATTAAACACTCCAACACTTCAAATAAGTGTACGAAGTGCAACTATTTTCTGTTGTGCTTCTGTTAAAGTTTCTGCATACCCTATTCCACTCATTTTTTACTCCACACTTCCACTTACTTCACTATTCCTACTCCACACATTCCCCTACACCGCTCTTCCCTTACTCCACACATCCCTCACTTCATCTTTACCAACCTTCACTTCACCCTACTCCACACATCCCTCGCTCCATCTTCACCAACCTCACTTCACCCTACTCCACACATCCCTCACTCCATCTTCACCAACCTCACTTCACCCTACTCCACACATCCCTCACTCCATCTTCACCAACCTTCACTTCACCCTACTCCACACATCCCTCACTCCACTTTCCTCTCTCCTGCCACACTCCCAAACCCACTTCAATACCTCTTTACTCAAAACCACTCAAATCTCCAGCACCTCTACGCCATACGGCTCGAGCTGGAGCTTTCCCGATCGAATCTTATTATCCAGCAGGCTGCTGTATTCTCGTGGCAACGGAACGATCACCGACTCGCGGCTCAGGTTAAGCAGGAATAAGAAGCTTCCCTGATTTCCAGTCCGCACGGAGGCTTGTACTCCGTTTGGCAATCCTTCAAAGCGTAACAACCCTTTTTCCTTAGTCAGGTTCTCTAATAGAACTGACCAGTACTTCTCTTCCGCATGAGTTCCGAAGTAATAAACCTGACCTTTACCGAAGGAATTAACAGTTACAGCGGGTGTGCCGCGATAGAAATCATCACCATACCAAGCAATCGGCTGGGCCACTACCGGCCGGAGAATGTCGCACCACTGCGTACATTCGTATTGGTTACCCTCCGCGTCCATGATGGCATGTGTTTCAGCGCCAATCGGATCATACTCCAGCACTTCAACGCCGGTACAGTAGCTCAGCTGCCCGGGCAGCGGTTGCATGACTGCGATGTTGTTTATATTTTTGACACCACTACGGTTGGTGATCAGCAAGGTCCCGCCAGCGAGGGCAAAATCCTCCAGATTACGTACGATCTCCTCATCCAGCAAATATAAATTCGGAGCGATCACTACTTTATATCCATCAAGCGGTTGTCTGAGGTCGATAACATCGCAGCCGATGCCAAGCCTGGTTACCGCCCGGTGAATCTGCTTAATGTTCTCATAATAATCAAAGCCCTCTGCCTGCGGCTGAATATCCAGTGCGGCCTTCTCTTCATGGGAATGGAGGATAGCCACTTCGTTTTTCAGCATCGTTCCTTGGAGCTTGTCGCTCAGCCTATTAACCTCATGACATAGCTGCGTGAACTCCGCTAATCTGCGTCCCGGAACATTGCTGTGGTCAATCAGCCCGTGCCAGAATTGTTCTGCTCCTGAAATTGCACTTCTCCAGCAAAAATGAACAACCGTATCCGCACCTCTAGCAATCGCCTGCCATGCATAGGCACGAATCAGTCCTGGATAAGGGGTTCGCCACATCGGCATCCAACAACCCGGCGATCCACTCAGCTGCTCCATAATCCAGAAGTTTTGACGTTTAATGCCACGGGTTACGTCCAATGAAAGCGCTCCGCTATAAGGCGTCGTATCTTGTTTGGTTGGCGAAGTATTCGGATAATAATCAAACGCAGCCACATCCAGATCTGCACCCACTGCGTACATATCGAGACGCTGCGGATAGCTGTGAAAGTTATGGGTTATGAAATGCTCTGGACAAATCATACGCAAAATATTGATCTGCGCCGTCTGAAACGCTACCACCGAATCCCACTGAAACCGCTGAAAATCCAGCAGAAAAGATGGATTCTGATGAGGTGATCCGCCCAGCGGCACGGTAAGCTCATTCCAATCGCTGTACTCCCCGCTCCAAACTACGGTTCCCCATTCTGCATTGACCTCATCCAGTGTTCCGTATTTAGCTTGTACCCATGCTCGAAAAGCAGTATTACAAGCGTCACAATGACAATCCAACATGCCAAATTCATTATCAGTCTGCCAGCCTATGACAGCCGGGTGTTCACTGTAACGCTCGGCAAGACGCAGAATAATACGGCTGCCATACTCACGCAGTGATGTGCTGTTATAGCAGCGGTGTCCACGTACCCCCGGGTGAAAGGTCTCTCCATTAGCAAACACCGGAAGCACATCTGGAAATTTCGTCGTTAACCATCTTGGCGGTGTAGCTGTTGGCGTACCCATCACAACCTGCAGATCATATTGATGAAAAAGGTTCAGCGCGCGGTCCAGCCACTCGAACTGGTAATTCCCCTCAGTTGGCTCCAGTCGACTCCATGCGAACTCAGCAACCCGGACTGCTTTAACACCTGTTTCTTTCATCAACTTGATATCTGGTTCCCACATGGATTCATCCCAATGCTCCGGGTAATAGTCCACACCCATCTGAACATGATCATATCGTTTCATTGGCGCTTCTCCCCATCCCTTGATATTCAGCCCTGTTTCCCAAAAAAAGCGCTCCCCGTCTCAAATTGATGAGGTATACGGAGAGCGCTTCTGTTAACCACTAATATCCATTAAATCTTCTCTATAAATGTGCTTTACTTATTTTTTAAGCTTGTCCCATGCAGCTTGCATACCAGTCATCCAGCCGTTAACGTCAACCTTGTCAGCGATGAACTGTTGGATCACGCTGGCAAATTCTTGCGTTACACCATCAGGGAATTTGGAGGATTGCAGGCCATAAACTTTGTTTTCTTTTACATAGTTCCATACGTCTGCTCCAAGCATACCGATGTCTTCAGGTGTTGCTTCGATTGTGGACAAAGCAGGGATGAATTTCCATTTTTTAACGATATACTCTTTACCCATATCGGAAGTTACCAACCAGTTCAAGAAAGTTTTTGCTTCTTCTTTAGAACCGGATTCTTTGTTGACTACTAGGTTCGCAGGGATACCTACAGTCATTTTGTCATTCTTCTCAGCATCTTCATTGATTGGCATAGGGAACATACCAATGTTCATATCAGGAGTGATGTTATCAACAAGAGTTTGTGCCCAGTTACCTTCTTGCATCATTGCAGTTTCACCTTTTGCGAACATTGCCAGGTGAGTGTTAGCATCTGTGGTCAAAGGATTCTTTTGTCCGTATTGTAAAGTCAGTTTGAGATACTTGCTCCACTCTTCAAACGTTTTATTGCCTACAATTGTACCAGTTCCTTCATTCAAACCTTTGATGAATTCATCTACATTATCTTGTTGTGCAAAGGCTACGCTGATCCCTTGGTTACCTAGCAGCCACCATTCCTGATATGCATTACCAAAAGGAGTTACGTCGATAGCTTGCAGTTTTTTAGCTGCTTCTTCAAGCTGTGACAATGTTTTTGGAGTTTCAGTGATTCCCGCTTTAGCGAACAAGTCCTTGTTATACACAATACCGATACCCTCAAGGTTCATTGCCATACCGTATACTTTGCCATCTTTAGTCATAGGCTCTGCAGCCATAGGAATCAGATCTTTTACCCAAGGTTGGTCGGACAGATCTTCCATCTTGTCTCCCCAAAGTTCCATTTCTGCATATCCACCATTGGAGAAAATATCAGGCGCATCGCCGGAAGCGAATTTAGTTTTCAATGCTGCTGCGTAGTCCGCACCACCACCAACTGTTTGGATATCCAGCTTGATGTTAGGGTATTCTTTTTCGAATTCAACCTTAAGCTCATTGAGGCCTTCTACGATTTCAGTTTTGAATTGGAAGATCTTTACGGTCTTCACTTCACCTGAATTTGTGCCAGCGCTTCCATTTTGTGAGTTACTAGAAGCGTTATTATTACCACCACATGCCGTTAGAGCTAAACTCATTGCCATTACTGCTGATAGAGCAACTGCGGAGTGTTTCTTCTTCATTATATATTCCCCCTTAAAATAGTGGACTGCTTAAAAAATATTTGGAACGGAGGGCTCGGTGTTAACCTTTCACCGAGCCAGCCGCTATTCCCTCAACAATGTAACGTTGCATAAACAGGTAGAAAATGATAATTGGTGCGACCCCGATTACGAGAGCCGGAAGTGCCATATCCCATTGTTTGGTGTATTGACCAAAGAAGGAGAAAGTCGCCAGTGGAATGGTCCGAAGCTCTGGTGCCTGAAGAATCAAGGATGGCAACAGATAGTCATTCCATATTCCAAGTGCGTTTAGCACGATTGTTGTCATCACCATTGGCTTCAGCAAAGGAAGCACAATACGGAAGAACACGGTAATAGGATTACATCCATCTACTGTAGCCGCCTCTTCAATTTCAAGAGGAACGGACTTGATAAAGCCGTGGAACAGGAAGATCGCCATCGGAACACTGATCCCTAGATTCGTGATAATCAAACCAAGGAAAGAGTTGTTTACTCCAATAACATTTACGACCTTCAGAATTGGAATCATGATCGTTTGAAACGGAACTACCATTGCCGCTACAAATATAAGCAGCAAGAACTGATTGAATTTCGTATTCGCCCGAACCATACGATAGGATGCCATCGCACTGAAC
This sequence comes from Paenibacillus sp. FSL R5-0636, assembly GCF_037974255.1. Taxonomy (NCBI): domain Bacteria; kingdom Bacillati; phylum Bacillota; class Bacilli; order Caryophanales; family Paenibacillaceae; genus Paenibacillus; species Paenibacillus sp. FSL R5-0636. Next base: position 1,023,633 of record NZ_CP150232.1, on the reverse strand, counting down.
AGAGAGATTAGAATAACACTGATCACTGTGATAATAACCGAGTTTCGGAAAGCTTCACCGAAACGGGCTAATTTCCAAGCGGTTGAATAGTTCGACCACATAAATACTTTTGGCCAGCTTGCCGCATCACTCAGAATTTCACCGAAGGATTTCACCGAGTTTGCGAGCAAGAAATAGAATGGAGAGAGAAAGAGCAGGGCCAGGAGGATCATTATCACTTCCGTGCCAATATTCCATCTCTTTTTTTCTGTAGGTTTCATTACGCTTCAACCTCCTTGCTCTTCGTGATACGGACCTGAATCAGAGTAATGATGGCTACAATTACAAAGAACAGCAGCGCTTTTGCAGTACCCAGCCCGTAACGATTGTTCAGGAAGGCTTCATTGTAAATATTCATAGCAACGGATTCTGTCGATTTGAACGGTCCGCCCTTCGTCAAGGACAAGTTAAGGTCAAACATTTTGAATGACCAGGAAATGGCCAAGAATAATCCGATAGTTACAGCAGGCATAATTAGTGGAACTACGATATTGCGTAGCACCTGCCAACGGGAAGCCCCATCAATATCAGCCGCTTCTAGTACTTCTTTGGATACGTTACTCAACGAAGCAATGTAGATAACCATTAGATAACCGGAAGACTGCCAAACAAAGACCATTACAATCGCCCAAAATCCTGTTGTGGCATCACCGAGCCAAGGAAGATTAAAGAAGGACCATCCCGTCAGGTCGCCCATAGTGGCGAACCCTTTGATGAAGATAAATTGCCAGATGAAACCAAGCAACAACCCCCCGATAACGTTCGGCATAAAGAAAATGGTCCGAAGCATGTTACGTGTCTTTAAAGGTTTAGTTAACAGATAAGCCAAGAAGAAGCCTACCACGTTAGTCAAAATCACACCTAACACCGTAAATCTTACCGTAAACCAAAAGGAAGACCAGAAGTCAGGGTCATTTGAGAAAATAGTGGAAAAGTTTTGAAATCCGACCCAACTTACATTACCGGATACACCGTTCCAATCTGTGAAAGAGTAATACATCCCCATCAAAAATGGAATAATCGTTATTAAGGTAAAAAACAAAACTGCCGGACCAACGAAAAAAAGCTGTTGACCTAACTGGGACAACTTAGTGCCGCGCATTTATTGCCCCCCCCTTTCTTTTGCTCACTTACTTGTTTATGCTTTATACACATATTATCTGTTTTTTTCAGGGTACCTCACACCTACTAAAGTGATCTTTCAGGTGTAAAATATTGATCGGATGTGACAAATTTCGATGAAATGGAACACGATTCGCACAAAATTGATCGTTTTTATCCTACTGCCAACGTTAATTTGTATTATGGCCACCATGTTTATTAGCTATCACTATAGCACTCAATCCCTAAGAACAAGGGCAGTAGACGAGAATACGAACCTCCTCTTTCAAGGCAATAGAAACATCGAAAGTCTGATTCAGGAGATCAATCGTCTCTCCCTTATCGTTTATTCAGATTCAGATTTCTACAGACTGCTCGAAGCGGGATATGAGGATATGGCAGCAAATACACGAATTTATTCTTCTCTAAATTACATTTCTTCATCCATGCCAGATATATCCCAGGTGTATCTGTACGGTGCCAAGGATAGAAAAGCCACTTTGCTCACCCAGAATACACCCAAACGTTGGCAGGGTATTCCTCCCTATGCCGACTCAGATATCACTAGCAGTTCTCCTGTGGTTATACAAAGTACACATATAAGTCACAGCTACGGCCTAACTTCACCTATCCCGCAACTCATACCGGAGCCTGTGTTCACATTGCATAGACGAATTGAAAGGATTCCAACTACCACTCCAATCGGCTTCCTGTCGATCGATGTTAAGCTAACGGCTCTTACCGACATCGTCAGTCAGTTATATGATCAGAAACAGGAAAACATTTGGCTGCTGGATGGCGATGGCAAGATTGTATACGGAAGCAACAGTGAGGAATACGGCAAGCGTCTACATGCCTCCTGGTACAACAAGCAAATCGCTACCAATCAAAGCTCCCAAGGGTATTTTGAAGAGGAAGATGCTGTGTTTATTTACCAGAGAATCGAAACCCAAGGTTTAAATTGGACCCTCGTGAAGCAGATTCCTACGTCCTATCTCTTCCGGGAAGCCAACGAGGCGGCAGCGATCAATATAATCCTCCTTGTTCTACTATTAATTACAATTGCCACCTTAACGACTCTGATCTCTTTTCGAATCACAGCCCCGATCAAGCAGTTGACTCGTTACATGAATCAGGTGCAGACCGGTAATCTTGATGTTGATATTCAACCTATGGGCAAAGATGAGATTGGCGTGGTTACCGAGCGATTCCGCAGTATGATGGACACGATCAACAACCTGATCCTAAGGGAGTACAAGCTGGAATTGTCCAATAAGACCAATGAGCTGCGGGCTCTGCAGGCACAAATCAACCCGCATTTTCTGAATAACACATTGCAGATCATTGGCACGCTGGCCTTAGAACTTAAAGTGCCCCAAATTTACTCACTTCTTTCAGCTCTAGCCAAAATGATGCGCTACAGCATGTACAATGAGGAGAAGATCGTAACTGTTAAGGATGAGCTGGATCATGTCAAAGCCTACATTGAACTGCAAAAGGAACGTTTTGAAAATAAGTTCAGTTTCCGCTACGATATGGAGGAATCACTTTTAGAGACGTTTATGCCGAAAATGATTTTACAGCCTATTGTTGAAAATTATTTCAAACACGGCTTTAATCTTTCCCGCAGTGACGGATTCATTGAAATCACCGCAGCAAAAGTGGATGACAACCGGATGGAAATTTGTATCCAAAATAACGGAAATGCGATTCCTTCAGCGAAGTTAGATCTTTTAAAGCAGAAGCTACAGCATCCTACTAGAACAGATATAGATTTATTAAGAAACACAGAGCAAACCAAGGAGACTTCAGGATCAGGTATTGGTCTGCCGAACGTTCTGGCTCGACTCAAGTTTGTGTGCGGAGATAGCGCCACTTTAACTGTTGATAACCTTAGAGCAGGCGGAGTAGTAGTGAAATTGGAAATTGAAATTATAGCGGAGCGTGAAAAGATATGAAGGCGTTGATTGTTGATGACGAGGCAAGAGTTAGAAAGGCAGTCAGACTGCTTGTCGACTGGGAAGCCCATCAAATCGATGAAATTCTGGAAGCCGGAAATGGAAATGAAGCCATCGAGATCATCCGGCAGGCTAAACCAGCATTAGTCATTATGGATATGATGATGGAATCAGGTAACGGGATAGAGTTAATGACCTGGGTGAACGAATTCGCCGGCAACACTAAGTTTATTGTAGTCAGCGGACATAATGATTTTGAGTTCGTACGTCAGACTGTGCGGCATGGGGGGATTGATTATATCCTGAAGCCCATCGAAGCCGAGGCAATCAATGTAGCGGTAGCTAAGGCAGTTGCAGCCTGGCGCTCAGAAGAAGATGACCGAAGCGAGCGGCAGAAACAGAGTATTCAGCTTAATGAGTTCAAGCCCATTTATGGGGAAAAGCTATTATCCGCACTAATTGATGATCCGATCAATTCTGATTTATCTTTGCGGAGGTTATGCAGTGATAGGATCATTCCGGAAAACATCCATTCCGCTCGCTTAATATTGGTGCAGACAGATGCGGGTAACAATCCTTTGATTAAACGTTTTGGCGGAGACACCGAGCTAATGAACTACGCCATCGTCAATATTTGTAATGAATTTTTGCACAGTCCGCATAAGGGTGTTGCTTTTCGTTATTGGGGAGGTCCTCCGGAGATTGCGATTATTCTGTGGGATATTCAAACCTCTGTGGTCGAGCTAATAGGCAGAATCAATCATGGCATCTACTCTACCTTGCAGGTCCGAATGCATTTTGGAATCAGCAGCATCGGCAGCTTACCTAAGCAGTTACCTTATCAGCGTGCAGAGGTGGCAGAGGCATTACAACGCCGAAACTTATTAATTCATGAGGATTACTGCCATTTCTCCTCCTCCTCCGAAGAGTTCAGAGATCGTAAAGAGATCGCCAAAGCAGAGGTTCGCGGTAATATATCAGCAACGAACTTTGCTGACGTCAAGGAAGATTGGAAAATGGCAGTCATCAGCGGAAGTCCAGAAATATTATCAACAGCTGCGCAGCACTGGGTAGATGAGCTTAGCCGAGGCGGGATTGTTACACCAGAAATCCTAAACTCATGGAAAAATGATGCTCTATTATTTCGTTCCCAGCTGGTTCGGGAAATGTTAGGCCCTGAAGCTGAAGGTGCACTGGCCGAGCTTGAACAGGCCGACCAGCTTCACCCAGCTCCTTATACGAACGGTTACTCGTTCTCCTTATTCGCTTGGCGTGACTGGTCGTATACCCTAATGCAGGAGCTGGCCGAAGTAATCGCCCTGAAACAAGCTAAAGAACGTAATCCGATGCATGATATCGTCAAATATATCGAGCTTAATTATGCTTCCGACCTGTCCTTACAGGAAGTGGCCGGAAAGTTTTTTGTTAGCCGTGAATATATTTCCCGCCGATTCAAACAGGAATACGGTATTAACTTTTCCGACTTTATTGTTAATATCCGAATAGATAAAGCTAAGCTGCTATTGCAGAATCCTCGTCTGAAGCTGACCCAAATCTCCGAAATGGTCGGTTTTCATGATGTTAAATATTTCAGCAAAGTGTTTAAGAAGCAGGTCGGATCTTCACCTAAGGACTACCGGGACACATTTAAGAGTTGATCAATACCAGTTTAAAAAGGCGTCCGCAACCGTCTTACCGGCTATGCCGTTCGGATGCGGGTCGTCTTGTCCACTCATATATTCCGGTCTGATCCGGTGATCGTCTGGTGCAGGCAACGATAATAGGCTTGCTATATCAAACACACGGTCTACTCCAGCGGGTGGGTTAGTCAGGATTTCATGATTCACTCTACGCCAAGTTTCTTCTCTTGCCTCCTGAAAATTAAACGGCGGCACCGTACTTAGAATAATACTAGCATCAGCATTTGCTGTTTTGATCTTAGCAATAATAGTTGTCAGATCACCAAGTAACTCATCTGCAGAGCGGCAGCCAATATCAATATCATTTACGCCGAGGACAATCATCAGTTCATCACTCTGTTTAGCTTTGTGAAGCCAAGGGCCATCCGCAGCCACATCATACGCTCTAGCCCAGCCTGAGCCGAGATTCCATACGCCAATCTCTGCACCAAGACCATCCGCAATTCTCGCTGCCCAATATTCGTATCCGTCCTTTAATGTCCGCACACCTTGAGTAATCGAATCTCCCAAAAATACTAGCTTCTTATTCACAGCTTTCTTATACCCGATATAGCTTGGCAGTACCAGAAGCTTGTCGGATTCTGTAAATCCATCGGCTGATTCCTGTGCAGCCAGATTTCCGGGCGCATCATAAGCGGTTGCCAGCATGCCTTCTACATTGAAAGGAATGGATTTGCCCGCAGCGGTTGTCTTAATCGTCCATGTAAAAGCTAAGTAATGGCCATCGGGTAGATTAATGCTTGTCTCATCACTCCAGAAGCATTCACCGGCCGCTACTGGTTTGGAGACATTGCCTTCAAAGGTGACAGCATGTTGTGTATGCTCAAGAATACCTCCGTTTGGCTCAGTGCCTCCATCCGCGATAAAAGCCGATTCGATCACCCAACTGCCCCCAGGTTCACTGCCTGAAGCTTCAAGCCCTTGGTCCCAGGTGGAATCCACCGCATTGCTATGCCAAAATTTTAGCTGCAACGGGCCGTTTTCCCGTAAACGAATATAAGTCCGGAAGGTATGTGTAAAAGGTTCTTGCCTATTCATTATAAAATTAGCGGCGGTTGAAAGAACCGTAGCAGAGGTATAGTCCGTCTGATTCAAAACTCCACTTCCCTTAATTAAATTAGTATTCATAACGTTTCCCCCGTTATTAGTTAAGATTGTAACACTAAAACCTCTCCTATAAACCAGGGAACGGATCATTCACCCAGTCTACAAGAGAGGTTATGGCTATATCAATATGCTTTAAGAAATCATCTTATTTCAGTGTAATGGTAAACGATGCGGATTTTGCACCTGCGTTTACTTTCACTGTAGTCTCATCTACTTGCTCTGCACCTTCTACGGAAGCGATAGCTCCCAGATCTTTAAGGGAAAGCGAGAATTCTTTACCGCTGCCTTCTGCAGTAACTGTTACGCTGTTGCCTTTGCGGGCAGCCTTCACAGTCAATTCAGGAGCACCTTTAAGATCACGTACGGTTGCAGAAGTAGTAGTACCTTCTTCAAGTGAATACAGGCCAAATTTCACGCCATCCGCAAAGTCATAATCCGGTTTGTTGTCGATGCTGCCGATTGCCAGCAAGGAGTTCTGACGAACGAACAGTGGCAAGCTGAAGAAATCATATTTCTCTTTGCGCCATGATCCGCCTTGTACAGTTTGACCAGATAGCAGGTGTGTCCAGCGACCCGCTGGCAGATAGTATTTCACTTCGCCGTTTTCTTGGAAAATAGGCGCTACGAGCAAGGAATCACCCAGCATGTATTGGCGATCGAGCACTTCGCATGTTGGATCTTCCGGGAATTCCATAACCATCGCCCGCATAGAAGCCCAGCCATGCTCTGCAGCCTGGCCAGCCACATCATACAGGTAAGGCATCAAGCTGCATTTAAGCTTCGTGAAGAAGCGGGTAACATCACAAGCTTCATCATCGTACGCCCAAGGTACACGATACGAAGTGCTGCCGTGCAGACGGCTGTGGCTGGACAACAGTCCAAAAGCTAACCAGCGTTTGAATACATGTGCCGGAGCAGTGTTCTCGAAACCACCGATATCGTGACTCCAGAAACCGAAACCGGACAAACCTAGGGACAAACCGCCACGAAGGCTTTCTGCCATGGATTCATAATCTGCGTAGCAATCTCCGCCCCAGTGAACTGGGAACTGTTGGCCGCCAGCAGTTGCAGAACGTGCGAACAATGCTGCCTCATTCTTGCCAAGCTTCTCTTCCAATACTTCAAATACAACTTTGTTGTACAGTTGCGTGTAGTAGTTGTGCATTTTCATCGGATCAGATCCGTCGAAATAAACTACATCTGTAGGAATCCGCTCACCGAAGTCTGTCTTAAAGCTGTCTACGCCCATATCTACCAAATCACGCAGGTAGCCGGCATACCATTCACAAGCCGCAGGGTTAGTGAAATCCACCAGTCCCATACCCGCTTGCCACAGGTCACATTGATAAACGTCACCGTTAGGCTTTTTGATCAAGTATCCGTTTTTCTTGCCTTCTTCAAACAAGCGTGAACGTTGGCCAATATAAGAGTTGATCCATACGCAGATCTTCAGGCCTTTTTCCTTCAGGCGTTTCAGCATGCCCTCTGGATCTGGGAATACACGTTTATCCCATTCAAAATCAGTCCATTGATACTCACGCATCCAGAAGCAGTCAAAGTGGAATACATGCAGCGGCAGATCACGTTCTGCCATACCTTCTACGAAGGAATTTACAGTTTCTTCATCATAGTTGGTAGTAAACGAAGTTGTCAGCCACAATCCAAAAGTCCATGCTGGTGGAAGCGCTGGTTTACCTGTAAGAGCAGTATAGTTGCTAATAACGTCTTTAATGGTAGGTCCATCGATTACGAAGTATTCCAAGCTTTCTCCAGCTACGCTAAATTGGGCCTTTTTCACTTTTTCTGAAGCGATTTCATAGGAAACCAATTCCGGATGATTAACGAATACTCCATAACCTTTGCTTGATACATAGAAAGGAATGTTTTTGTAAGCTTGCTCGGAGCTAGTACCGCCGTCTTTGTTCCAGATATCTACGGTTTGTCCATTTTTCACGAAAGCTGTAAAACGTTCGCCCAGACCATATACGAATTCGCCTACGCCGAGATCCAGCTCATCACGCATGTACGTGTTGCCGTCTTGGTCGGTGATGTAAGCCATGGATTTAAAGCCACTGCCTGTAATACGTTCTTCGCCGCGATAGAAGTCAACCGCCCATTGTTCGCCTTTGCGAATCACTACACGAAGTCCGCCGCTGATCAGCACGGTTTCGAGATCCGTTTCTTCAATCTTCACATGATCGCCAGTTCCTTTAGTCAGTTCGAAAACCGGACCACGTTCCTGTACACCATCATGATGAATAATTTTAATGCCTACCACGCCTGGAAGCGGGGAATGGAATTTTACAGTAAGCAGGGTTGAATTCAGCGTTGCTGCGCGCCCTGTGATTGGAGTCGTTTGTGTAATTGCTGTTAATCCTTCGGGAGTCTTTTCTACAACATAATTTTGAACTGCGCCGTTAATCGTGATACCTTCACGAACCAGCCAGAGACCATCAGTAAATTTCATTGTGTACTTGCCACCTTTCAATTTGGTGTTTATAGTTGCATTATACCGATAAAAAATGAACAAAACTAATACTATATAGCTCATTTATAACACTATTTTGATGTTTTTTAAGAAAAGAGGCGTTTATATGGACCGTACAACTCAGAGTTTGCTAAAAGAAAACAGAGTTCATGGAGATAGTATGTTTCCACTCGCAGCTTATTGGATCGAGCTTCCATCCGGAACGCATGTACTTGATACACATTGGCATGAAGAAGCGGAGTTCTTTATGCTGCTAGAAGGAGAAATTCTGTTCCAAGTAGACACAGAATATTTTCCTCTCCGAGCTGGAGAAGCGGTATTTATCGAATCTGGCGATATACACGCCGCCTATGTGCTGAACGAAGACACCCCCTGCAAATTCTGTGCGCTTGTATTTCTGCCTGATCTTTTGGCTAGCGCCCAGTACGATACGATCCAGCAAAACGCGATTTTGCCACTGCAAGAGAAACGCCAAAGCTTTCCGAGACATATTACACCCGCTATCCCTTGGCAGCAGGAACTGCTTCATCATCTGAAGCAAATGATGGAGGCATACGCTAATAAAATGCCCGGATTTGAGACCTTTATGAAAGGAACTTTGCTAATCATGCTTTCCAAGATTACCGCAGAGGGCCGATTTGAGAACCGCAGCCAATCGGATGATGCAGATACTACCAAGATTAACCGCCTTAAAAAGGTGATCCTTTATATCCAAGATAACTATCAGGAACCGATCCGTACCCGTGATCTATCAGAGCTTATTCCCATGAGCGAGGGGCAATTCTGCCGCTTCTTCAAAATGATGACTCGTAAAACGCCAGTCGATTACATCAACTCTTACCGGATTCGCCAGGCTGCCGATCTGCTGCAGCAAAGTGAAAGAAAAATATCCGACATCGCATTCGAGGTCGGATTTGATAATGTAAGCTATTTTATAAAGGTTTTCCGCAAAGCGATGAAATGCTCGCCTTCGGAGTTTAGGAAAGGTGCGGGCTAGTCTCATCTACTTCATGCAAAAACGATGGATTCCAACCTGATTTTTAGGAATTACAACCTTTTGGAGGCTCGCGATGAACTCACCGATTCTTAGCTTTATCACACCGCCTATTCCTTATTTCATAGACTGTGGCCGTGCTCACTACAATGCTGGAGACTATCATATCAGTCGTAATTGCATCGGCGTATTTGATCTAATCATTGTTAAAAAGGGTACGTTGCCTATCGCCGAGAACGAGGTGCACTGGGAGCTAAAGGAAGGAGAATTCCTCATCCTTCGACCAGATGCCCATCACTATGGCTTTGCCCCCTGTCCTATCGAAACAGAAATCATCTGGATTCATTTTCAGACTTTCGGCAGCTGGATCGAGTGTCAGGATATGAACGAATGTCTGGAAAATCAGAGCGAGCTCATCGAGAGCCATAAACAAAAAGCTTATTTAAATCACTGCGATGTATGCTCGATTTTTATTCCGAAGTATATGAAAATTTCAGAGAAGGCAATGGAGGTATTAGAGTTCTTTTTCCATCTGGAGCAAGAACCCCAGTCGATGCGCAACTGGAAGCGCCAAGCCTCCTTTCAACAGTTTCTGCAATTCTTGGACCGCGATCTGGCCGAGGCATCCGATGCAACCGCCATTCATCTCGCCGAGAAGATTGAATTGTTCATACGGCAAAATTATACTCGTGATGTCTCTAACTCCTTACTTCAAAAAGAACTTAACTATCATCCCAACTATCTCGCCAAAAACATGCTAAAAATATACGGTGTGACCCCTATGGCCTATCTCCTGTCCTATCGTCTAGAACAATCCAAACGGCTGTTAATTCAAACTTCCTGGTCCATTGCCCGCATCGCTGAAGAGGTTGGCTTTCATCATATTACTTACTACTCTTCCTGCTTCTCCAAGAAAGAAGGCATTTCTCCCTCTAACTTCCGACAAAAATTCACCGGCAAATAGACATAACAAAGCCTGGCATCGAAAATATCTTCCTCTTCCGGGCTTTGTTCAGATAGGCTAATCAAATCTTTAGACACGCTGCAAACGAATAACATTCCAGGATAATTAGGACAAAGAAGCCGTTAAGTATCCATCAACCAGCGCTGCGGCTAACAGCTCTCCTTATTAAGTATTACTGCTGATTTGCCGATATATTATAGATAGATCTTATCGTCGTAGGAGGATAAAGAACCATGCACATAGCGAATATGACCTCATCTATGGGAACGAGGTTTAATGTCTCTGTTAGTCACCAAACTAACGATAAAACCATGAAATCAAACAGCAATACTAATGGTAATGGAGACAAATTATCAATAAGTAAATCTGCAAAGGCCGCTTTTCAAAATCAATCCAAAATGGACGGAATGGTTAACTCCCTGCTTAAACAAAAACAAAGTATCATCGACAGTAAGAACAGTCTGATTGAAAGAACTACCAAAAGTTCGCATAATCTCGAATCTATTCAAGATCAACTTAAGGAGTTCGACAAGCAGCTCCAAACGATTGACCAACAAATTGCAAAATACAGCTTCGAAGAGCAACAAAAAAACTTAGAAAATGCTCAAAAAGAAAATCAATCGGATGAACCTAAAACCGAGCAAGAGATACAAAACGAAAGATTAAATACGCTTGTTTCTGTAAGCCAAGATGTTAGCCAAATGGAGGTAGTTTCTTCTACCCACACTAAGATGCGTGGCGAGGCTAAAGTTCTGACCAAGGAAATAGAGCTGGATGAGGCTCGTTCTACTCATTCTGCAACAGCCAAACGGGAGCAGTTATCCAAAATCGAAACTAAACTATCGGAAATGAACGAAACGTTAGGCGATGCCATGAAAGACACGGGAGATAAAATTAAAGATCAGATCGATAAAGCAGGTTCAACAGAAATTAAACCTTCTGAAGAGAATACCAATGAGCGGACGGAACAATTAGCTACCTATCAAGAAATTCAACGTTTAGCCGAAGAATCTGATAAGTCGCAGCTAGAAATACTAATCTAACAAGGGCAAGATTCTCTATATAAAAAAGCAATCGGATCTCCTTCGCATCAGAGGGTCTGCCGATTGCTTTTTTAGATGCAGCTAATGTTATTTTTCGGCTATTCCTTCCGAATCACAATAAAGCAGGTGCTGTCCGGCAGCGCCACTTCCTGTCCGCTCTCATCCATGAACCTTACTCTATCACGCAAAGCTTCGGTATAACCTTCTTGCAGGTAATGCCGGAAGATCTCAAGCTTCGCCTGCTTTCCTAAAATCTGTTCAATAAATGAGGCAAACTCCGTAGGGGTGAAATAACCAAATTGTTCTTGGACTTCATGAATATAAGCCTCTTCCCCCCAGGTATACGTATATAAAAATTCCATGGCATCATTAACGGGCATGAGCACTTCTTGTTCCCCTAATCTTTGAAACTGAATCTGACGTCCAGCAAAATCCTTCGCATAACGCTCCAGCCACATCAGACCGTCCTCTTCCAAAAAGTGAACTCTCCGCAGCAATGATGCAGGTTCGGTCATGATCCCATCGCGGATAATGATAACCCCGCCAGCTGACAATACCGCAAAGGCACTTCGCAGAGCTGCGGAGACGGTGTCGTGATTGAACTTATTACCATTTAGCGGCACATAAGAATATAGCTCATGCAAAATCGAAGAGAAGATTACCGTGTCCACCGTTCCAGCCTCCACGAAATCTTTAAGGTTCAACGCATCTCCCTGCAGCACCTCCCACTGGCGACCTTCCCGCTGCTTGCGTTGCCGCAAGGCTTCTACTACATTGCTTGAGATATCAATGCCGATAGGGGTAACCTCGGGCATACGCTCTTCCAGCAAATCCAGCAGCACACCGCCGCCCGGGCCGATATCCAGCACTTTTTGACCAGTGACATGTTCCAGAATTACAGCTTTATAATCTGCTGTATTATTCATTTGGCTTAAGTAGGTATCTTCATTATGAAAACGGTCGAAAGCGTCCCTGCGCAGCTCGAATAGGTCGAACAACAGCAATACAGCACGTTCATACAAGGGTGATTTTTCAGCCTCCATACAGAATTCGATCAGCTTCTCAGCCGCTGCCGAGAATTGGAATTGAAAAAATACCGTGTCTGGCAGATGTTCCTTAGAATATTGCCGCAAGAGTAGGTGAGGGTTCTCAGCAGGCAAAGTCCCTTGCTCGATATCCTTCCATGTAAGCTCCGCTAAATATTTTTCGATAATCCGCTTCTTATAAATGTTGGTCTTCTTAACACCCTTGTAATCGTAGTAAATGCTGTTCATGACATGTTCGAAGCTGATATGGCTTAAGGATTCATTCTGCGCCTTCTGGGCAGCAAGCACCATCACCTTCAGAAATTGCTCCAGCGAAAAGGTCTGTAGTGCAGATTCCACATACCAGAAGGTAATCTTACTTAATGACTCCAACCGTTCAGCATGGAAACCTTCCTGCGTCAGCTTAGCCCATTCCGTAGTGAAATCCTCTCCTCTAGAGATCGGACCCAGCCGCATTCTGCGCAGTCGTTCCTTCATCGGCATAGGACTAGCAAGATTGCCTGAAGAAATCAGCTCAATAAGCTGCTTCACTTCATGCTGCACATTCTGCCATAACTCGGGAGACACAGCTCCGATGATGCAATGATTGAGCACGGTCAGCAGGCGTTCCAGTTCCTCCGTGGTCAGCAACTGATCTTCCACTATATCATGGAGTGGCTTATTGACTTCCGGCGGCACTTCTCCGCGAATTTGCTGTCCTATGAGTCCATGAGTTTCAATTAGCCGCTGAATCATCGCACCTTTCTCGGAGACAGCCCTCCCTAAATATCTCTCATATAACTGTGCGGAACCTAAATTATGTACAAAACAATTAATCCCTTCCTCCTGCCAAACCAGCCGCTCCTTTGCTGTACCTCCCTTAGCCGTTTCTGACCAAATTAACGTTTCTTCCACCAGCTCTTTTATCCAAATAGAACGGGGGAGTTGGTCCAGAATCTGCAAGCTACGTTCCACATAATCCAGTACGGGATTCCTGCGATCCAGCTCCTCCAGAGATTCCACACGTTCCAAATTTACTATCTGCTCCTCCGCTTGGACAATAAGCTTCAGCCAAAGGTTATCCTCCAAATGATCTTGCACACCTTCACGGTATAAGGCGATGGCTTCCAGTGATTTCAGCATATGCTCCTCCTTCGCTCCAAAGTGGAGACTATAAAGACCTATTATTATATATATACAATCCCGTTAATTAAAAAACAGAACCAGGATTCATGAAATAGCCATGTCCCGGTTCTGTTTGCATTCCAGTCATTAGGTTCCGAACCGCTGCCGATACCCACATTTGCGGCATAGCTCCTCCACCGCTTCTCTACGTGAGAAGCCATAGAATAAATTGTTCGCCCGCTCCCCCTCCACAATCTCTGAGAACGGAGTCTCATGGATGTTGCCTAGGTTAATTACTCCTTCACCATCCAGACAGCATGGTACAACAGTGCCATCCACAAGAATCGCCGCTTGGCTCCGCAGGGCATGACAGAACCCTTTTCCGTCATCTTCCGGCTCATTTAGCGCTGGCCAACGGAACTCATGATCCTGATTAAGGTAGACGCGCGGGGCAATCTTGACACCACTGCCAGGCACAACCTTTTCTTCGATCTTGAAATCCAAGTTGAAGGCTTCCTCCAGCAGGGCGAGGGTTTCACGGTTACGGTTTCTTTCCAGATTCGTCAGATTATCCTCCGTCAAATTCCACAAGCGGAAAGAAATAATGACCCCTTGCGCAGAGGCTTCCCGTACAAAAGAAATTATCTCTGAAAGATAGCCTTCACGGTTCTCTGACCCTTCATGCCCATCAAAGCTGTGCAGAGAAAAGTTCATCTGACGCAGTGCGGGCTTACCAAGAATTTTAGGTCCGGCTTTATGAATTAACGTGCCATTAGTTGTAATATTAACCTTGAACCCTTTGGCATGAGCAGCATCCAGCAGTTCACCTATCTTGGGATGCAGCAACGGCTCCCCTTTGACGTGAAGATAAATATGATTGCTGTGTGGTTTAATTTCATCCAATATCGTATTAAACGTATCCAACTTCATGAAATTTTTCGTCCGGGCGGTTTGTGGACAAAAGCTGCAGGCGAGGTTGCAGACGCTTGTTATCTCAATATAAACCTTTTTAAAAGTCTTCAAGTCCTGCTCCCCATTCTATTTATTATAAATCTGAGGCATAGCGGAGACCGATCTGTGCTCTGGCTTCCTCCATAATCTCTGCTGCGGCCATGGAGTTCTCATGAGTATTAATTCTGCTCTCCCGTTCACCATTCTTAATCAAGTTGATGAATTCCTCAACCTCATAATACATAGGTTCAAACACCTGAGGCAACGTAAGCTCCTCAACTGTACCATCACGATAGTAAATTTTCACCTGATAAGGCTCATTGATCTTGTCGATCACCATCGTACCGTTCTCTCCATGAATCTCAGCTGGCAGATAGGAGTCGGAAATTTTGGAGTGCATAACTACCGCATCCATATCGTCATATTTCATAATGAGACTTCCTTCACCATCCACACCTGAGGAGAGCATGACACCCACTGCCTGTACTGATTGAGGCTTGCCAAAGAGCACCACCATTGGATACAAACAGTACACACCAAGATCCATTAACGAGCCATTGGAAAAAGCGGGATTAAACGCATTTAGCACAGTCCCCTGCCGATAAGCATCATATCTAGAGGAGTACTTACAATAACTTGCAAAATAACGGCGAACTTGGCCGAGTTTATACAAATTATCCCGAATCACTCCAAAGTTCGGCATAAAGGTCGATTTCATCGCCTCTACCAGCAGCACATCATTTGTGCGCGCAGCTTCAATCATAGCTTTAAGCTCTATACTGTTGGATGCAGCCGGTTTCTCGCAGAGCACATGCTTGCCGTGATTTAAGCACATAATCGCTTGCTCTGCATGCATAGAATTTGGGCTGGCAATATATATAGCATCTACATCTTTGCTTTTCACCATATCTTCCAGATTCGTATAAATTGTAGCTCCCGCATATTTAGCAGCAAAGGCCTGACCTTTCTCCATTGTGCGAGAGTACACGGCTGTCAGGATAAACTCCTCATTCTCCAAGCCGGCTTGCACGAAGCGGTCTGTAATAAAGTTTGTTCCAATGACCCCGAAACGAATTGTCATGATGTTATCCCGTCCTTTTTAGTTATTACTAACTCTACATGCTATTTTCTCACTCATAGGTAGTCATGTCTACTTTTTAAGGCAAATTAACGACAATTTCTGATAAATTCAGCAATTCCCTTGTTACTGGCGGAGCATCTTTCATCGTACAATGCAAAAAAAGGCGTATCCCAGCCACCCTTTCATGGCTTTTGAGATACCCTTTTTTTGGAGTTACAACTATTGCCTCAACTTACGGACCCAGATGAACTCTATATAATCGTCCAGCCGCCATCTACAAACAAAGTCTGACCTGTAGTGTAGCTGGAAGCATCTGAAGCAAAGTAGAGTACAGCACCGTTTAATTCTCCCGGATTACCAGGGCGGCCCATCGGACACACTGCGTTGTACATTTTTAGCGCTTTTTCTGCAAATAACGTATTCTCAGTCATTTCAGTTTTGAACAAGCTTGGTCCAATCGCATTAACAGTAATCCCATGCTTAGCATAAGTTGCCGCCACCCCTCTTGTCAGATGGATCACTCCACCTTTAGCAGCATTGTAAGAATGCGTAGGAACCGAAGCAGAAGCTGTAAGGCCTAGCATTGAAGCTGTATTGACGATTTTACCGTAATTCCGTTCTTTCATATGCCGGATCACATGTTTCGACATCAGGAACACGCCCTTTAAATCAGTATCCAATACCCGATCCCAAGCTTCTTCTTCCAGCGCTTCAATCGGAACCGCATCCACCACACCAGCATTGTTCAGCAGAATATCAATTTTTCCAAAGGCTTCCATAATCTTTTGAACAGCCACAATAATCTGGTCCTCTTTTCTTACATCACACTCAATAGGAATTATTCTGCGTTCAGGGTATTTAGCCCGGATATCCTCGGCTACTGCTACAAGCTTGTCATATCTTCTGGCCAAAATAGCAATGTCTGCTCCTTGCTCAGCAAGCATCTCTGCGAATTGTACCCCGATCCCACTGGATGCTCCTGCGATAATAGCTGTCTTACCCGTCAAATCAAAAAGGTTAGTCATTCTAATTCCTCCTAATGTTTGGTTAGCCGATCCTTCTTCGGTTTCATTTCGTACAAACGGACTTCAAACGTGTAGGCTTATACTGAGGAAACAGGTTGCAAATTGTTTTCCCACCAGTCCCAGCGGAGATAGCAGTATGGAAGATACTCCATTGGATTCAGAGGCTCCAGAATTTTACCTTTTTCAAGCACATTTGTACTGACGGTGTAAACCGCGCCCAGCATATTCACAACTTCAAGCTCACTCCAAGGATCATGCGGGGAGTCTTGGAAGGTGATAGAGGCTTCTGCCGCTTTATAGACTTTAACCTCACTGACTAAACGCTGTGTGACCAAGATTGGCATCAGATCGAAGCCGTTTCCGTCAATTGCATTGGCATATTTGATGTTATACAAAGGGATATCTTTGCCGTAATATTCCTCCAGAATCTTCTCGGCTCCATTGTCATTGAAGTGTCCATCCATAGTGGCTTTTACGTTGAAAAAGTCAATGCCATGCCGGCCAATTGCCCCATCTATGCCAGCTTCTGAGGTGTTCATACGCACATCGGCCATTTTCTTAGGCAGACCACATACTTCCCGGCCCATAGCCATCCCGATATCACTTGTAATAGGCATCGACAGGCAGTAGTTGCCTAGTTGTCCGTTATAGTCTGCTAGAACGAACAATCCAGCTTCACGATAAGGTGGACAAAAGTTCGTAGCTGGGTAATTGGCGATAAAAGCATTTACCAGCGGCCGGCTTGTTGGCTTCAGTGGCTTCGGCAACAAACGCTCGATAATCTCTGGTTTGGTCTCCCAATACACCGTCAGCATCTCAGCATCATAAAAGGTTGTTGGCTTGCCTCCGTATTTCTGCATATCTGCGAAACTTTTCACAAAACTCACCATGAATGAACCCTCCTTAGATTAGTAACCCTTTAGTTCAGCACAAATGCCGTTTCGAATCCAGATTGAATGGCCTGTCCGATTCGTCCTGGCTTGCCTGCATCGCCGATTACCTTCACATTGGGCAGTACCTGCTTCAGCTCATCAACGAATGAGCGATCGGGTGTAACACCAATGGATAATACAACAGCATCCGTCTTTTTCAGCGAAGTTTCCCCAGTGGACGTATTCTCGAGCACGATCGCGCCGTCCTGCACTTCTACCAGCTTGGTTGATGCTAAGAGCTCCACGCCATTCTTTTTCAGCCTAGTCACAATGTCGATCAGATTTGGCAGATAGGCGTCTGGGCCAACCCGCGGCTGCATTTCCACCACCGTGACCTGATTTCCCATATCGGCTAAATATTCAGCCGTTTCCAGCCCTGTCATGCCGGAGCCGATGACCACAGCCTGCTTGTTCTTAATCACAACTGACCCACTAAGTACGTCAACAACCGTGCAGACCGCTGCCTTTTTCACTCCCGGAATAACAGGCACTATAGGCTGTGCCCCAGCGGCAACAAATACCGCATAAGGGTTCAGTTGCTTCAGTTGTTCCAGCGTAGGTTTCGTAGAGAGACGGACATCAACATCCAGGTCCTCTAACTGATGCTGCATATTATCAATAAACCAGTTCAGCTTCTCCTTCAATGGTGGCCGGCTTCCCAGCTCCACACTGCCGCCTAGCACATCTCTGGCTTCGAACAATACAGGTTTAAAATCTCTGAGCGCCAAAATCCGTGCTGCTTCCATACCTGCTGGACCCCCGCCGATCACAGCTACTACTTTGCCATCGCCATCTTTTGCTGGTTCTGCAAATTCAAGCTCCCGGCCCACTCTGGCATTGACAGCACACTTGATTACCTTGCACTCCATCACTTCCTGAATACAGTACAGGCAAGAGATACAGGTTCTGATCTCTGCTTCTTTGCCTGCTGCCGCTTTGTTACCCCACTCCGGATCGGCCAGTTGGGCTCTTCCAAGGGCTACAAAGTCCGTGTTTCCTTCCTGTAGCAGACTCTCAGCAAATTCAGGCTTACGGATCACATCACAAGCAATCACTGGAATTTGCACCGCTTGCTTAATGGCTGCGGAGAGATGTTTTTTCCAGCCTTGCGGGTAGGATATCGGCTCAATGATCGTATTGGATGATTCATAAGTGCCGGAGCTTACATTTATGCAATCCACTCCGATGCTTTCCAGATGTTTCGCAGTCTGGATAGCCTCATCCAGTGTAATCCCGCCTGAGACAAATTCATCGCCGTCGATTCGCACCGATACTGGGAATCCTGCGCCACAGGTCTTTTTGATGCCAAGCACAATTTCATTCAGGAATGACATTCTACCTTCCAGTGAACCGCCATATTTATCAGTTCTCAGATTGGTAAGCGGGCTCAGAAACTGTCCTACAAGATAGCCGTGGGCACCATGGATCTCCACGCCATCAATACCTGCTGTTTTAGCTATATAAGCTCCGAACACAAATTTACGAACTAACTCTTCTACCTCTCCAGTAGACAGCTCCCGGGGCATTTCCCCAATCGCTGAAGACATCACTGCGCTAGGAGCAACAATTTGTTTGCCTCCAATAAGCCGTCCGTGATTTTGCCGGCCCGGATGCTGGAGCTGAAGGAATATTTTGCTGTCATGACGGTGCACAGCTCTTGCCAGTTTCTCCAGACGCGGCACAAACAGCAAGTCACTTGCATTCAGCTGGTTCGGTGTACCTACTCCGGTCTCATTATCCACACGCGTAATTTCCGTAATGATTAGACCACAGCCACCCGCGGCACGTTCCTCATAAAAAGCAATCATTTCGTCCGATGCTTCACCACTGGCCGCGGCCAGTGACGTTCCCATAGCCGGCAATACAATTCTATTCTTAAGTTCAAGGCGTCCAATTTTACCTGCTGCAAACAGTTTTTCATATTTCATCTGCTTAGCACCTCCACCTTTAGTTTAAGGCGTCCAATACTTTGTGAATATATTTACAAGCACCAAAAATCACTTCTTTATAGTGCATATTGCACTATTATTGAACTAGGGGGCGATATGAATGGATGTTTCCTTAAATGAGCAAATATCAGGTAAAATCGAAATGGAGCATTATACCGCATCTTTGTTTACTGCATACATTTCAGGTGCAGGCCTTTCAGCTATCGTACAGACAGCTGCTGAGCTACTGCAGAATCCCGTCATTGTATTTGATTGCAGCTTCAAAATTGTAGCTCACTCTGACCTATCCGATATCGACGATTACATATGGAGTGATAATATCCGCAAAGGTTATTGCTCTTACGACTTCATTGCGGCTGTGAGTAAAATGAACAGTGTCCAGCGTGGGAAACAAAGCGATGAATCTTATGAAGTAACCTGCGAGGAAACGTCAAACTCCAAACTGATCTCCAAAATAAAAGTAGCCGGCAAACAAATCGGCAATGTATTGCTTCTTGGATGCAAAAATCCTTTTCGCGCCAGAGATAACGAGCTGCTGTCCATCACCGCTACCATACTTGCCGAAGAGATGGGCAAAAATAGCTACTATCGCAACGCCAAAAATATAAAAGTTGAAGATTTTATCTGCGCACTGCTAGAGGAACAGCTTCAGGACAACCGGATCATTCAGGACAGAATGCGGAGTGCAGGATTAAAGTTCGGAAATCAGCTGCTTGTGCTGCTGTTCGATCTTACCTGGTATGAGGGTTCAGGCCGTTATGATGATTATTTAAGAGAACGTTTGCAACAGCTTTTTCCGGGCAGTCCTTCCACCTATTATGATGGGCAGATTGTAATGATCCATGACGGAAATCTCTCCAAAGAGCTTGTAAATAAGCAACTGCAGGAATTTCTAACTCAAACCGGCATCTCGCTTGGCATCAGCAATATATTCACTAATCTTACGCAGTGTAGGAGACACTATCTTCACTCCCGAAACGCTATTCGGATCGGTTCCATTCTCAGCCCGCAGCAGCAGCTGACTTACTACTCAGATATCCAGCTCTATGAGATGCTCTCTGCTGATGTTGTGTTTAACGAGGATAATAACTACTACCATCCAGAGCTGCTCAAGCTTCAAGAATACGATACTGTGCACCAGTCCAATCTGTATCATACCTTTTACGTTTATCTCAAAAATAACCGGAACATGCAGATTACCTCAGACGAGCTGTACATTCACCGGAATACACTCAGATATAAGCTCGATCTTATTAGCAGACTGCTGGACACCGACTTTACCGATTCTGAAAAAATGCTGGCGTACTATGTCTCTTACAAGGTCGCTGCTTTTTGTGAAAAAGCTAGGGAGCAGACCCGTACGCCGCAACGTTAATGTTAGAAGCTACTATAAACGCACAAACAGCCCCCGTTCTTATCCCAAGAACGGGGGCTGTGCTGTGAAGTAGAACTGTATATGATATTACAATCCGTAAAAAGCTTGCAGCTGACGCACGATTTCATCCTTGTCATGATCCACTACGGTTTGATGTTGTGGCATCTCGAACAATGCTTTAATCTGTGCCGGGAATTCCTGCTTAATATCGATCAAAGTAATTGCCTCATCGAACTTAGCTGGATGTGCAGTCGCAAAGGTAATGCCAATCTCATCCGGGCCATTAAAGGCTTCGTAAGCCGCGATTCCACATGCTGTATGCGGATCAAGCAGGTAGCCGTATTCTTTTTGATACTTAGCGATCGTATTCAAGCATTGATCATTCTTCACACCCAGCGCTGCAAAATCCTTCTGCACCTGCTGAAGCGCCTCGCCTTCAACCGTAATCTTGCCTTCGGTTTGCAGCTTGGACATATACGCGGATAACTTCTCAGAATCCTCGCCTACCAGATAATACAGATACCGTTCGAAATTACTGGCCACTTGGATGTCCATCGAAGGGCTGTAAGTGCTTGTGAAATTACCTGGTTTGTATTCGCCAGTATTCACGAAACGCTCCAAAATATTATTTTCATTCGTAGCAATGATTAGCTTGTTAATAGGGAGCCCCATTTGCTTAGCCAAATAGCCCGAGAAAATATTACCGAAGTTACCGGAAGGCACGCTGATATTAATCTTTTTCTCGTTGCTGCCATCGACATGCAGATATGCATAGAAATAATAAACAGTCTGCGCCAGAATCCGCACAAAGTTAATGGAATTGATTGCACGCAGATGATACCGACCTTTAAAGTCCAGATCCGCGAACAGATCCTTAATTACCTTCTGGCAATCATCAAAGTTACCATGAACAGACAAATTCAGTACATTGCTGTCGTCCACCGTAGTCATCTGCAGCTCCTGCACTTTACTTACCCTGCCGTGTGGATGGAGAATACAGATCTTGATGCCTTCTTTGCCGCGTACACCTTGAATGGCCGCCGCTCCAGTGTCCCCAGAGGTTGCACCGAGGATGTGGATGATTTTGTTTTGTTTTTTGGAAATATATGAATACAGCTCACCCATAAACTGCAGCGCTACATCCTTGAAAGCAAAAGTAGGCCCATGGAACAATTCAAGTACATATAAAGAATCATTTACTTGGTGTATAGGCGTTACTTCAGGTGTGCGGAAATTGGCATAACTGGTGTTGACCATTTCCTGTAAATCCTCGTAAGGAATCTCATCATTGGTGTAATAGGCAACAATCTTCAGGAACAACTCCTGATAGCTAAGACTTCTCCACTCTTCCAATGTTGCTGCTGAAACCACTGGAATCTCGGATGGAACCATCAGCCCACCGTCGTCCGCAAGTCCCATCAACACCGTATCAATAAAACCTTTAGGTTCCACATTACCTCTTGTGCTTATAAACTTCATGCTCATCCTCCTGAACCCCTCGTTAATATATGACAAGAATATATGATAAGAAGAAACAACGTTGTCGTCCTATAGAGATGACAACTGTTTCTCGCAGAAATATAAGGCTATTATAGTTGCACCACTTATAAGTTCTTATAATTAACTATAAGTTTCACCCTAAACGTTATCCTTAAGCTAGTTAGGGATGATAAAGCTATTTCTGCTTGTTTTCCCTATATACTACCACGTTTACGCGCTAAAGTCCGTTAATTCTTTGTCTTATTTTGCAGCTCTCTCCAGACTGTTTTGTTGCTGTATTGCCGTTCTGTACTAACATCCTTACCGAACCATTCCGGCTCTTTAAAGCTTTCCGCTTCCTCCAGAGATTCAAATTCAACCTCGAGTACGGACAATTTCAGCTGGGAATATACGTCGATCTCAACCGTTGTGCCATTCCACACCGCTGTAATTCGCTCTTTGACCAAAGCTACCGCATTTACCGCTTCGATCATCTGATTATATAAACCCTCTGAGATAAAATATTCGATCTCTTCGCGTTTGATCCCTTTGCCATCCTTAAACGTATGCGTGTAGGTTACCTCACCTGAGTCCAGATCCGTAATTTTACGCACACGAAGCTCTTGACCACCATCTATCGCCAGATATGTCTGATCGATATTATGACGGGTAACAATCTTCAATTCTCCCTTTTGAATCAGCTGCTCCGGAAATTCCGGCAGCAGAAACTTGCGTTCGATCTCCAAAGCCATGATGTTTCGCTCCTCTTCGTGTCATATATTTTATATTAATAATCATCATAGGGGTGTGACAAACCCAAGTCAATGTGGATTATAGGGAAATAGGACATGCTCTAGCTTAAAAAGGCTACCGTGGTGCTCATTGTGAGATTTATGGAGGTTGTGGAAGATGGGGCTCACCATAGATTACTGGAAACTACGGATAATTAGCGAGTCAGCCCTCGATCATTGGGAAGCATCATTTGATTAGTTGGTCAGTGTGCCACTGGTCGGACTCACCTATTCGATTAGTTGGTCAGCGCGCACTGGTTGTACTCACCCATTCGATTAGTTGGTCACGCGCCACTGGTCGTACTCACCCATTCGATTAGTTGATCACGCGCTACTGGTCATACTCACCTATTTACTTACGGACCGTATAGCCACTATTTGCGAAAAAAGCACATATTTGAGATGGTATCGGACTCAGGTGCAGCTATTTACTCCAAAACACCCCATGCGGTTGCGATAATTAGCCAATAGCGTCGCTGGGGTCCGAAAGTAGCCTCAATTACCTCTTTTCTAGCAAATAAGGACTCCTGAGTCCGATTCGAAGCAGGGTACCTAGGAACCTAGCAGCAACCAAGGAAATTCTCCATTATATGCAGTCAGCACCTTCTCATTCTTATCCCAGACCAAACCCTATTGATGGAGCATCGTTAACTGGTGGCACTCCCCCATATCTTACGGACTAATAAAAAACCGAACGAAAATCAGAGGAAATCCTGAAATCCGCTCGGCTCGACGGCAAACTTATTTTATTTCTTTCATAAATGCCTGAAAGTCTTCTACGATTTCTTTTGCTTTAGTGCGATATAAATAATGTCCCTCTTCAAACTTCACTATTTTTCCATGTACAGAGTCCTTGATTTGCTTTTCATGCTCTGGTATCCATCTATCCGTTGCTGGTTGATTCGCTTGTATAAAGAAAATAAGAGGAAGATTTTTAGGAAATGTTAAACTTTCAGCTGATTTAAAATTAGAATACATCATTCCAGCTTCATTTAATTGGGTGGGATTAAATATGTTTTTGCGATTGATCAATCTCATTTGTTCTTTTGTTTTATCATCAAATGGTAGTTCAGCAATTGGGTCAGCACTGAATTTCATTTGCAATCTGATTAGACCTGATTTTTTGAGCAGATTTATAGTTTTTAATTCCGAAGCTTCGATTTTCCTCTCGCTTATCGATGGAACACTACTATCAAGCCCGACAAATGCACTCACTTCATTTTCATACTTGTTAACATAATCTAGTCCATAAATGCCTGAAATGGAGTGGCCCATTAGAATATAACGGTCAATATTAAGAGCCTGTAAAGCCTCATGAATTTCACTTACAATATTCTCTGTGCTGCGCTCCTTTTTGGTCAGATCACTTAATCCATACCCAAAAGGCTCAATCATGACGACTTTGTAAAACGGTGACAGCTCATCTATTAATGATTTAAAATCAAGAGCTGGCGCTGCTGTGCCATAACCCGGTAGTAGAACGACTGTTTCTTCACCTTTTCCTTGAATATAAACATTCATATTTTTCCCATCAACAGGTACTAACTGACCATAGGGCTCTATTTTACTCTGTTCCGATTTGTTGCTGATCAGATTAACTGTATAAACAATGGCGAGAAAAAGCAGGATTGCGATAATTATTGCTCCTATTACTTTAAGTAGTATGTTTAGTATTTTACTTGTTCTCGTGCCCGCCTTCATTTTCATTACTTCTTTTATTTTCAATCGTATCTTCTCCTGTCATCACCTGTGTATTGGACTGCCATAACTAACTGCTAATCTAAGATTAACCAATAAAGATGTACTCTCTATGACCTTAATATGAACGGAATATGAACAGGTAAAAAAGCTACAGCGTCTTACGCAAGGTAGCTGCACAGGATGTCATAACATAAGGAATATATGTGTATAGGCGGAGACGGTCAAGGCTGCCTTGCCATCCGCAGCTTCAGCTGGTTCAAATTCGTCATTGCCAACAAAAAAAGCAAACCACGAGCTAGGCTCATGGCTTGCTGGTGGCTTGCTCGTGTTTGCTCATGTCTTACTCGTAGCTTGCTCATGTCTTACTCGTAGCTTGCTCATGTCTTGCTCGTAGCTTGCTCATGTCTTGCTCGTAGTTTGCTCATGGCTTGCTCACGGCTTGCTGGTGGCTTGCTCGTGTTTGCTCGGGGTTTGCTTTCTGTTTATCTAATGAATTCTAATCCTGCACCTTCAATTTATAACATCCACTAACAAAATCCTGCTGGATATCCGGCAGAGCCAGTCCAGCCTGCATTAGCCGATCACCACCGTAAACCTCACCACTCACCTCCAGAATGTAATCCAGCTCCGGATTTAAACCATTCAGCTTCAGGCTACGGCGGGGCGGGTGCGGCACAGCCATTACCCGGAAGTAATAAACTAATGCCTCACGCTGATCATCGGACACGAACATCCAGGCTGTCTCATTGCCCTCAAACGGGCTTTGCAGCCGGTACAGATTCCCTTGCTGCACAAGACTGCGGATTTGCTTATAGTTCGCAACCTGTTCCTTCACAATTTCCTTCTCTTCGTCTGTAAACTTCGTAAGATCCAGCTCATAACCGAAATTACCGGACATAGCTACATCTCCACGGAAGGACAGCGGGGTGATCCGTCCTACCTGATGATTCGGCACGGCAGACACATGCGCGCCTATCGAACTAACCGGATACACCAGACTTGTTCCATACTGAATCTTCAGTCGTTCCACAGCATCGGTATCATCACTGGTCCAGGTCTGCGGCATGTAATGCAGCATGCCTGGGTCGAAGCGGCCACCACCACTACAGCAGCTCTCGAACAGGATATGTGGAAATTCTGAAGTTATTTGCTCCAATAGCTCATACAGACCAAGCACATAACGATGTGCGGTTTCCCCTTGGCGTTCAGAAGGTAACTCTGCAGAGCCAATCTCCGTTAAACAACGGTTCATATCCCATTTCACATAACTAATGGGCACGGTCGAGAAAATCCGGGACAGTGACTCATAAATGTACTGGCGCACATCCTCCCGAGTATAGTCCAGCACCAATTGCCAGCGAGCTTCGCTGCGGCGGCGTCCCGGCACATGCAGACACCAGTCGGGATGCTTACGATAGAGCTCGCTGTCCGGCGAGATCATCTCCGGCTCGAACCAAAGGCCGAACTGCAAGCCTAGATTGTTCACGCGCTGCGCCACATCAGACAGTCCGCCCGGAAGCTTGCGCAGATCCTCCACCCAGTCTCCGAGAGAGGAGTTGTCAGCGTCTCTTTTGCCAAACCAGCCATCGTCCAGCACGAATAGCTCTATCCCGAGCTTGGCTCCTTCCGCCGCAATCGACTCCAATTTATCCGCATCGAAGTTGAAATAGGTAGCTTCCCAATTGTTGACCAGAATGGGCCGTTCCTTATCTCTATATAATCCTCTGCATAAACGGGTCCGGTACAGGCGATGATAGGTTCTCGACATTTCCCCGATCCCCTCGGAAGAATACACCATCACTACCTCAGGGGACTGGAATTGTTCGCCCGGCTCCAGCAGCCAGGAGAAATCAAAAGAGTTCAGTCCCATCGTAAACCGGGTCATCCCGAAGGAATCGACCTCTGCCTCAGCTTCAAAGCCTCCACTATATACAAGACTGAAGCCGTAGGCCTCTCCATGATTTTCATCCGTTTCAGGTTTCACCAGCGCAGCAAATGGATTTAACTGGTGGCTGCTCATCCCTCTGCGGCTCCCAATGGTCGTACCACCTTGCACCAGACGTCTACGAGTCAGATTACCTTCCCTTGACCAAGCTCCTGCCAAATAGATCATATCCATATCGCCAGACGAGAAATCGACACTAGCACTCAGTGCACGCTGCAATTGCAGCTGCGTTTTGCCCGCATTGGTGAACTCCACAGAGCGGGTGATTACGTTAGTATGTTCAAAAACTGTATAGCGCAAAATAACATTCAGCTTGGTGTAATCATCTTTAAGTGTAAGCTCCAACGTCTGTGCTTCTTGCTCAGACTCAACATATACGGATGGTAGACCCGGCAGTGAAGGTTTACCCTCAACTACCCGATACCCGCTGTATTTCAGCTCTGTAATACGAGTGCCGTCTTCGAGCCGAACTTGATAAGCAGCTGTTCTGAAATCTCCCGTCCCGTATTGTGGGTATTCCTGCGGGAGCCGGTCGAGACCCGTATTTCCTCCCAGATTCAACAGCCCTTCCAAATTGCTGTCACTACGCAGCTTCTTGCCCCAATACGCATGTGCCGGATAATCATTTACAAGCTGAAGAATGTAACTCATCCCTGCACTCTGTAAATGGAATAATCCCTTATCTTCCTGAACTAAAATCCCCATGTGCCAGTCCTTCTCTCCTTAGGATTTACAGCAAATCTTCGCTCACAAAATCAACCATCGATTGAACCTTTAGCCCCTTAGGTGCGGCTGGAATCCAGTCTCTTCCATCGTTCCCGCGTTGTGAGAACTCTATCGTCTTGGTCTGACCTGGGAGAAGGTCAAAATAATTGTCAGAGAATATTCCTTCGTCTTCTGAAGTCAGGTATACGCCTCTAGCTAATATATCACTGGTCACGGTGAAGCTTAATCCGCCACTCTCTGGAGTTTCCAGCACGGTAATTACTGAGCGCTGTAACGCAATTTCTTTTTCCGGAATAAAATAATGCAGCTTGTGATCTATCACCCGGCCATCCGCCTGTAAGCAAATCCCAAGCAATACGTCACCCACCCGTTGACCTTCTAGCAGGTCTGCCACAGGAGAAGAGAATACGATAGCAGCAGAATCAGCTCCCAGCTCAACCGGATGTGTCCACTCTCGCAGCACCGAACCGTTAAACTGATACAAAGTAAGTACCAGCTCAGCGCTCACTGCTG
Organism: Paenibacillus sp. FSL R5-0636; assembly: GCF_037974255.1. Lineage (NCBI taxonomy): Bacteria > Bacillati > Bacillota > Bacilli > Caryophanales > Paenibacillaceae > Paenibacillus > Paenibacillus sp. FSL R5-0636. The sequence continues at coordinate 995,621 of NZ_CP150232.1, read as the reverse complement.
TTCTTAAATCAGATACGACATGAACGTCTACCTTCTCACGGTCTGTACCGTCGATAGACAACAAAACATCTTGGAAGCTTGAACGCACGGTATATTGCAGAGCTTTCCAGCGCCCGTTATAATCCATCCCCGCCCAAGAAGCCACCGGCCAGCAATCATTCATCTGCCAATATAAAGTGCCCATACAATAAGGTTTATTTCTTCTGTGGCTTTCAATCGCGATTCGGATCGCTTCGGCCTGCAGGATTTGACTCATATATAAAAAGGCTTTGAAGTCCTTCGGCTGCGGCAGATACATATCCATATATTCTTTAATCAGCAGATTACCGCGACCATTCTTCTGATGTGCCAGCATCACCTCTGAGGTAAGCTCCATATCCTGCTCTTCTGCATAGCTCATTACGGTTTTCAGTTCCGGGAACGACTGGAAGCCGTATTCACTCATAAAGCGGCCAACCTTTGTATTATAGTTCTCAAATGGCTCGATCCCGTGCCACACACCCCAGTAATGCACATCCCCTTCGCCCACAATCCGCGTCGCATGCTGATTTATATCGCCAGTCAGCTCCCGCAGCGGCGAAGACGGCCAATAGTCCACACCTGGATGGAATGCGGCTACAGCCTCCGGCAGAATACGGTGGAAGATTTTAATATAATCGGCCCACATTGTCGCTCTTTGCTCAGCGCCGAGTTTTTCTTTCCAGCCCCAGCCCATATTTTCCTCGAACTGTGACCAGGCCGAATCAATCTCGTTATTGCCACACCATAAGGCGATGCAGGGATGATTGCGCAATCTTTTGACGTTGTATTCGGCTTCTTTTTTCACATTCTCAAGGAACGCCTCGTCCCCGGGATACATACTGCAAGCGAACATAAAGTCCTGCCAGACCAGCAGTCCGTATTCATCACAGAGCTGATAAAAAATATCTTCTTCATATATACCGCCGCCCCAAACGCGCAGCATGTTCATATTCGATTCTACTGCTGTGGCAATTTCATGCCGATACCGCTCCTCGGTTACTTCTGTGGTGAAGCTGTCATTTGGAATATGATTGGCACCTTTGGCGAAGACGGAAACTCCATTCAGCGCAAAAGAAAACGAAGCTCCTTTGGCATCACGCTCCCGAATCAATTCAATACTGCGGAGTCCGGTTTTTACACTTTTGCTAACCTCTACTTCCGTTCCCTGCAGCAATTCCGCTTGGAAGGTATATAAATGAGGCTCTCCAAGGCCCCTGCACCACCAGAGCTGTGGCTCAGGTATAACAATATTCATCTCTAATTGCTGCTTGCCTTCCTCTAAAGTAACCGCTTGCATCCACTCCAAACCATCGGCACTTATTCGCAGCATTCCCCGCCAAGCAGCAGGAGCATCCACTTCTACCATTGCGGTCAGGCGAGCTTCTTCCTTAGCAATCACATTTTGACGGATATAGAGGTCAGTAATTTGAACGGTGTCACGTCCCACCAGAGATGCTGCACGCCAGATTCCACTGGTCAAAAAACGCGGGCCCCAATCCCAGCCGTAATGATAAGGTGCTTTGCGCGCAAAAATACTAATCCGTTGTTCATCTAATCCCCCAAGCTCGGATTGATCATTCGAGGCAGGCAGCGCATAACCCAGCTTCGCTAATTTCGGTAAATCTTCCTTAACCACAGAGCGGAACTTCACCCGTATATTATTTTCTCCAGTCTTCAGCTGCTCTTTGACATCCACTTTCCATGCCAGAAACATATTATCAGCAGCGAGCACATGTACATTATTCACGTACACATCTGCATAAGTATCCAGTCCCTCAAAAACTAACTCCGTACAAGCAAGCTCCTGCCACTCTTCCCCCAACTGCAGCGAGGTTTGATATTCCCAGTCCTTCTTATCGATCCACTGTAGATCATGTTCATTTGTTCCATAAAAGGGGTCTGAAATTTTTCCGTTCTTTAGTAAATCCGTATGAACTGTACCTGGCACAGTCGCCGGAAGCCATTCCTCATCACCACAGCCTCTAAAATCCCACTTCGCAAGATTCATATGCAAATGTTTCATAATACCTCCTAAAAGTTTTGTAAGCATAGACTTCTCTGAATGACTTCGCGCAAAACTCGCTTCGGAAGCATATGCCTAAGTTTGGTAAGCATAGACTTCTCAAAAATAGCATAAGACTCAAATTAATTCATTGAACCCTTTTGATATTCTTTGTATTTTGTTATCTTATTGTTAGGTACATGCTAATTATAAACGCAGAAACAAAACAAATAAAGACAATAAATAATAATACAATACATTTATTAACGGCTTCGATAAAGCTATAATGTTCATGTAAACGCTAACAATAAAAACGAAAAGGGGATTAAGCTATGAGAAATAAGTTATTTTCGTTATCCTTTGTTATGATTATGGTCTTATCTTCAACGCTTGCTGGCTGTGGTTCGAATAATGACAACACCACGAATAACGGTGCTGCCGCAACTGATAAGCCCGCAGCAACTAACACAGAGAATACCGGCGGTAACACGAATGCAACTGCAGAACCTGCAGCAGGAGCTGATATCAGCGGCAAAATCACCTTCCTAACTAACAGAACAGACATGATCGGTAAAGAATATGACGAATATGTAAAGCGCTTTAATGAAAAATACCCGAACATTAAAGTCGAGTTCGAAGCTTCCCAAACCGACTATAACCAACAGGCTAAAGTCAGAATGGCCAGCGGCGAGCTTCCAGATGTTATGTTTATTCCTTCCATCCCTAACTCTGACTTGCCGAAATACTTTGCTTCACTGGATGATCTCGGTTTGAATGACCAAATCACCTTTAAAGACTTCAAATCCTTTGATGGTAAGCTGTACGGAATTACTACAGGGAACTCTACTTCCGGAATTGTTTATAACAAAAAAGCATTCACCGATGCCGGCATCACCGAAACGCCTAAGACTTGGGATGAATTCCTGGCTGCCTGCGAGAAGCTGAAAGCAAAAGGTGTCATTCCACTGTCCTCCAACTTCAAAGACAAATGGCCACTTGGTACTTGGGCTTATGATACACCACGCCTAATTGAAGGCAATCCCGACTTTCCTAATGCTAAGCTGAACTCTGAAACACCATTCACTATGGACAACGGTTACGGTAAAGCCTTTAGCCTGCTTAGTGAGCTCAACGAAAAAGGTTATCTGGAAAAAGACATCAACTCCACCAACTGGGAACAATCGAAAAAGGACATCGCTTCCGGCAAGTTCGCCATGTATTATCTTGGCAACTGGGTTATTAACCAAGTCATCGGAGCAGGCGCTGCTTCAGACAATGTCGGCTTCTTCCCATTCCCTTATGACAATTCGGGTAAACCATCTGCTACCCTAAGCCCTGACTTCTTCTATGCCGTTGCCAAAAACAGCGAAAATTTAGAGGCAGCTAAAGCCTTCGTAAAATGGATGATTGAGGATTCGGGCTATGAGGATTTCGCTGGCTTTATCTCTCCATTAAAAGGCAAGGAATCCAATCTGACTCAGCTGAAAGAATTCCAAGCTACCGGAGTAGAACTGGTAGAAGGAACTGTTGACGATGCGAAGGTTACAGAGATCGGTAACAAGGCACAACTGGATCTTCCTGCTGTAGTACAGGAATTCGTGCTTGCCAAGGATCCACAAACTGTATTAGACAAGTGGAATAAAGCTTGGGCTAAAGCCAAGAAGGACCTCGGCTATTAATTTGAGCTTGTGATTAGAAGTACAGAACGGCGCAAAATGGATTATTGCCTTTACGGATAATCCATTTTGCCTTTCCATACCACGCTTTTATGAAAGAAGGGCTAGCGATGTTCGGAACACTTTCCTATAACAAACAGAAGACTATAATCATTGTATCCTTCCTCACGATTCCATTGTTGCTGCTTGCAACATTCACGTATTATCCGGCACTTAAACTGATCTATTACAGCTTTACAAATTGGGATGGCTATAGTCCCGAAAAACCTTGGGTTGGCCTAGATAACTACCGCGAGGTCTTCTCCAATCCTGATATCTTCAAGGTTTTCACACATAACTTTGCTTATTTTGCAATGGGAATTCTCCAGAATATCGTTGCTATTTATTTTGCGGTTGTGCTGAATAGTAGACTAAAAGGGAAAAATGCATTCCGCATCTTACTTTTCCTTCCTTATATCATGAACGGAGTCGCTGTAGCCTTTATGTTCGGTTATGTCTTTGACACTACTAACGGTTCATTGAATATGCTCCTGAATAGCATTGGCCTGACCGGCCTCGGACAGACCAGTTGGCTTGGAACAGAAGGACTAGTCAACTACTCCCTTGCATCCACAGGATTTTGGCGTTTCATGGGCTACAACATGGTCATTTATATCGCATCCTTGCAGGCCATTCCACGTGACATTTATGAAGCTTCTAAGATCGATGGTGCCGGCTCCTTTCAAACGCTGTGGAGAATCACTTTGCCCAATATGAAGGCTGTTATTCAGCTTAATTTATTTCTTACCGTTACAGGGGCACTGGAAGTATTCGATCTCCCCTTCGTGTTGACCAAAGGTGGTCCTGCAGGGGCCAGCCAAACTTATGTACAACGGGTTGTCGATACCGCATTTGCATTTAACAACTACGGCCTTGCATCTGCAATGAGTATAATCCTACTCTTCTTTGTCGTCATCGTACTGCTCATACAACAACTTGTTCTTAGCCGGGGAGGAGATAAGTAGCTATGACACACTCTAAGTTTCGTTTTACAGATATCATTAAATACTTTTCGCTAATTATCGGCGTATTCGTCGTGCTCTTCCCTCCATATGTGGTCATCGTTAACGCCTTCAAATCGACCGAAGAATTCAACAGCAGTAGCTCCACCGCGTTGCCAAAAAGCTTTTTAAACTTCGATAACTTCATTGCCGTGTTTCAGCGTGGAGGTCTACTCAATGGCTTTGGCAACGTATTAATTATTATAGCTATCACTTTAATTCTGAACATTTTGTTCGGGACTATGGTAGCATTTGTATTAGGACGCTTTTCTTTCAAATTGAAACCCATTGTTTTCGGTGCTTATTTAGTAGCCACTATCATTCCTAGTATCACGACACAAGTAGCGACTTTTGGTATCATCAAAAATATGGGTCTTTACAATACGCTTGGCGCCCCGATCGTGCTCTATATTGGAGCAGATGTAATTCAAATCATTTTATATCTGCAATTTATCCGTAATATTCCTGTGGATCTCGATGAAAGTGCGATGGTAGAAGGTGCCTCTCTGTTCAGAATCTATCGGTCGATTATTTTCCCTTTACTTACGCCAGCAACGGCTACTTTGATTATTTTAAAAACCATTAGTATCTATAATGACATGTACATCCCTTATCTCTATATGCCTAAACAAAGCCTTGGTGTAGTTACGACGATCCTGATGCGTTTTCAAGGGGTCAATTCGGGGGAATGGAATTTAATCTGTGCAGCTATTCTGCTTATTCTGCTGCCAACAGTAATTTTATATTTCTTCCTGCAGCGTTACATCTTTGAAGGCGTAACCAGCGGAGCGGTCAAATAAGGTAGCTTATTACAGGAAAGGAACAACGCAAATGCTATCATACATCCGGTTAACTTTACGCAAAATGTGGTTGTTCCTTGCCAATCTACCGATGGAGCGCAAGCTGATCGTTATCTTTGTCTTTCTGATCTCTCTGCCGATCACTTATGTAAGTTATCTATCATCCCGCTCCATGTTCAACTCGGTTCTTGTGAATGCGACTGACGGTGCGGGTCAAATGACATCGAATGCTTCAGATACCATTGACCGGTATATTGCCGACCTCAAGAGATATACAGCCCTGCCGCTGTATAATACCGATGTGCAAGTCTACCTGACACAGCAAAATACCGACTGGGAAAAAAATACGGGCATGGCGATGTTCCTTAGCTATTTGAATCACACTAAGGAAGAGATCATTGCCGTGTATTTGGTGGACCAGTACGGTTCGGTCTTTTATGATAAGGACGCCGGAATTAATGAGCTGTATCCAGAGGAACGATTAGCCAAATGGAGAGCCATGAGTGAAGATGCCGGAGCGGCGCCTGTCATTCAGGGCAGACATACAATCCGTACCAACTCGAATGTCCATAAAGAGGTCTTTAGTGTTCTGCGTACGATTAACTCTGTAAGTACTTTGCAGAATATAGGAATTCTCGTTTTCGATGTAGACATCAATCTGTTTAAGGGTATTATCGATCCCGTAAATGCAGTTACGCAAGGAAATACGTTCATTGTAGATAACAATGGAGAACTGATCTATGCCAGTGAAGATTCAGCGGTTCCGAATCTGGCTGCCGATACACAAACTCTGAATACAAAGCTGTTGCTGCAGCAAGTAAATCAGCAGCAGGATCATTTTCAAATAGACTTGAATGGCCAGTCTTATCTTGCAGTGTATACCGTCTCGAAACAGACCGGTTGGACCACCATGGTTACGATTCCTTTAACACGTATCCTGTCCCCTGTACAAAAGAATCGGAATACGCTTATCTTGACCACACTGATCATCATTGCCTTTGCGCTTTTTGTTGCGACTATAATTTCCCATGCCCTGACCAAACCCCTTAAATCCTTGGTCCGCCTAATGAAACGGGTGCAGCATGGTAATCTGGATGTCTGGCAGCATTCCAAATATAATGATGAGATTGGGATGCTGGGCAGTCATTTTAATCGGATGATCGTAAGGGTCAAAGATCTGTTACAAGAAGTATCCATCACGGAGAAACGGAAGCAGAAGGCTGATATGCGGGCACTTCAGAACCAGATCAATCCCCATTTTATTTATAACACGCTGGAATCCATCCGCATGCTTGCAGAGAGCAATGATGATCCACGTGTGGCGAAGCTAACCTATTTACTGGGACTTCAAATGCGTTACAGCATTGTCCGAAACGAAGAGGCTGTTACAATTAGACAAGAGCTGGATCATGTACGGAATTATTATCAGCTTCTGGAAATCCGATTCCCAGACAAATTCAGACTTAACATTGACGTGCCGGACGAACTCCTTCATCTTCCTGTTATTAAGCTTGTCTTTCAACCGATCGTAGAAAATGCAGTCTTTCACGGCTTGGATCAAAAAGTAGGACTGGGCACCTTGAGCATCACCGCATGGAGTGAGCATGGAGATGCCGTATTCTGTGTAGAAGATGATGGGATCGGTATGGATGAAGCTACTCTTCGTTCCTTAAACAATAGTCTGCAAACTGGAACGGACAATGAAAGGTTCGGGATTGGACTACGTAATGTAAATGAGAGAATCCGCCTGCATTACGGCAGCTCGTTTGGACTGCTTGTAGAGAGTGAGCTTGGAGTCGGCACTCGTGTTACCCTGCGCATTGAGGATATTAACGCTAAATATAGCGAAGATGAATTTATTTAGGAGAGGGGCTGCTCTGATTGCTGCGTATTGCGATTGTTGACGATGAGATCTTAATCCGCGAAGGACTGGCTCGAATGATCAGTAAAGAAAGCGCCGAATTTCTGGTCATCGGCACCTACTCCGACGGAAAACATCTATTAGATGAGTTAACCACACTTCAACTTGATGTTGTGATTACAGATATTCGTATGCCGCAAATCAATGGTTTGGAGCTGATTAAGCAGTTAAAAGCCACCCACCCGCAGATCTACTCTATTCTAATGAGTGGATTTGTTGAATTTAATTATGCCCGAGAAGCCATCCGCAGCTCAGCTGTAGACTATTTATTAAAACCAATCAATAAAGAGCAGCTGTTCGAGCTGCTATATCGGCTAGACAAAGAACGGCAGCTCGCGCGCGACAAGGAAGAACGCCACCGTTCCGGGCTTTTATTGACATTCTTACATATCGAAGAGCCCTCTTCCCCTCTACTATTATCCAGCCTTACCTTGCCCCAGACTTATTTCTCGGTCTTTGTCCTCAAAGGGAGCACCAGAGAAACCGTCTGCTCCTGTGCAGACAGTCTGCGGCAAGAGAAGGCGTTGAGCTTTGACAGCTTAGAGCTTCAAAAGGGACTATACGTCTGGATTGTATATTCTGCTGAGCCGCTGTCAGACAACGATTTAAAAGATATCGGTGACATTATGCGGATATCTGCGCACGGAAAGATCCTACATGTAGGTACCAGCGGTTGTTATAATGAGGTTTCCAAGCTTAGACAGGCATACCTAGATGCTAAACAAGCGTGCAACCTGGGCATATATAATCCGGAGCCTGTGCATTACGCGAATATTCAGGATATTCAACAGCCGGAGATAAACATCCTGGATCACTTTAATACAATTAGAGAACCGCTGATCCATAACCTGCAGATTCTGAATGTGACAGGCATCTTAGAATGGGTTCATGACCTGTTCTCAGTGTTGAAAGCGCAACAAGCCGGCCCTGACCAAATTCTCCGTGTCTGTCGATGGATTGAAGAAACCGCACAAAAGGAACTGCAAGAATTCGAGGCCCGCAATAAAAGTGCTCCCGACCTCAGGTTGGATGACAGAATCGCGTCCAGCTTAAGCTTTAGCAACATTGAGGAGATATTTACCGCCCACTTTACAAATATTCTGACCGAAATTAGAACCCATCGTCTGGAAATGTCCGGTACAGCCATAGAAACCATCAAACGCTGGATATCCGCTAACTATAATCAGCATGCAGATCTGAACACTTTGGCGAATATGGTTTTTTTGACCCCAAGCTATTTAAGCAAGCTGTTCAAGCAAGAGACTGGACTTACACTGACGGACTACATCACCGAAATTCGGCTGCGCAAAGCCAAACATCTGCTCAAGAATGCTCCGGACCTAAAGGTTCACGAGATTGGGGCAGAGGTTGGATATGGCGACCCTGCCTATTTCAACAAGCTTTTTAAACGTGTTGTCGGGGTTACACCCAATGAATATAAACGAATTTCTATTGTATAAGGAGATTGATCACTTGCATTCAGAGCTTCAAAGAAATAGCGAAAATCATGAAATAACCGTCTACGACACAACAGAACTATATGGTGAAAAAGGCTCCTTCCGCGTTATGCAGTTCTCGAATCATGCCACTCAAGGTGCGATGGATCTTAATGACCCGCAACGAATTCTCTTTGAATATCCGCGGGCCATCATTCACTTCATGGAGTTCAACCTCCCCTCTTTTGAGGATGTTTTTCTTATTGGGCATGGAATTGGAACAATTGCCGGGCATTTTCCGGAGAAAAGATTTAAAGTAGCCGAGCTAGACAACGAAGTAGTCGAATTAAGCCGCCGCTGCTTTGGATACAGTCAAGATAACGTAGTGATCGGTGACGGACGTCAGATCCTTGAAGGTGAAGACCCGCAGGTATATGATTACATCATTTTGGATGCCTTTACTGCCGCTGGTACACCAAGGCATTTGATCTCCCGCGAATTTTTCAGTATTACCCGTTCCAAGCTGAACACAAGCGGATATATTCTCATGAATCTAATGGGAAAAGGTGAAAATGACCCGCTTATCAACGCGATTTATACGACGCTAGCCGAAGAGTACGCCTATATCAAAGCCTTTTCCCTGCCTTCAGAAGGGGCCGCCGATATCCAAAATATCATTATGGTTGGCGGCAGCACCCCTATCCGCTTTCAAGCCCGCCATTTGGCTGGCTTCAAAGAAATACAGCTGGGACAAGGATATCTGATTCAGGATTAATTCAGGATTAACTATAAAAAATGACCTCATCCTCCACTTCACTGTGGATTTCGAGGTCATTTTTGGGTTGTTTTCATACGGCACCATTTAAACCGGATTAGGCACAAAGCTGCCACCACGGCAATATTTCAAGTAATTCAATGCATGCACCTGGCCGGTCATTTCCAGCTCATCACGATACACTGGATCATGCCAGCCTTCGATATCAATCGTACCTTTATAACCCGCTTGGCGCAGGATGGTGATTACATCTACCCAATTGGTATCCCCGAAGCCAGGGGTCCGGTCCCATACATAAGGTTTGGGGCCATGAATACCGTATTCCTTGACGATGTCCCAAGCGATGGTCGCATCCTTGCCATGCACATGGAATACTTTATCCATCCATTTGCGCAGCTGCGGAAGCGGATCAATCAATGCGATCATCTGGTGGCAAGGCTCCCATTCCAATCCCAGATTATCTGCCGGAACAGCATTGAACATCTTCTCCCAGGCCGAAGGATTGTGAGCGATGTTCCACTCTCCGCTCTGCCAGTTTCCGCCCATAGCGCAATTCTCAAAAGCAATCCGCAGGCCGCGATCTGCCGCTCTCTTCGCCAGTTCTCCGAACACCTCTGTAAACTTCGGGATGGACTCATCAATGGACAAACCTGGCAATCGGCCAGTGAAGCCGCCTATAATATCTGTGCCAAATAAATGTGCATGATCAATCAGCCGCTCCCAGCTGGCCAACGTGTCGGCATTGTCGCCGCTGCCTGCGAGCGGATTGCCATAGATGCCCACAGAAGAGATGACAAAATCATGTTCAGCAGCTAACTCCCTCAGTCGTGCAGCCGTTTCTATCAAATCGGTTTCGCCGGTGGTCTGCCAAAAGTTCAGATTAAATGATTCAAATCCATGCCCCACAATTTGTGGAATGACCTTAACGGCTTCTCCACCACGTACAATCGTACCTATTCTCAGTGTATCTTGCATTTCGGTTCCACTCCAATAAAGGTTTATAGTGTGATCTTAACGAGGTTTAATCATCTTGCAGGAACCACGCTTGAGCAATACCGCATCATAGACAATATGCTGATGGTTTGAACGTCCGGAAATGAGGTCGAACAGAACACCTACACTGGATAAGGCCATTTCCGTACCCGGCTGGCTGATTGTATCAAGAGAAGGATGATAATATTCAGCCATCTCGATCCCGTCAAAGCCAATGATCGAAATGTCATCAGGGATAGATAACCCCGCGGTAAGCACCGCTTTGGCAGCACCAATGGCAATCGTGTCGGAAGCGGCAAATATAGCTGTAATTCCCTTGTTCTTGTTGAGCAGTCTTCGCGCAGCATTAAATCCCGAGCTGGGACTGTATTCACAATCCTCAACCAACCCTGAATCATAGGGCAGACCCTGCTCTTCGAGTGCTTTTTTGTAGCCCAAATACCGCCGGTTGCCCGTGGTTTCATCCAATAATGGAGACTTGGCTAAAAAGCCGATATTCGTATGACCTAATGAGATCAAATAATTGGTAGCCTTATAGGCTTCCTTCGTTTCATTGATAATAACGCTGGAAAAAATAAGCGGGTTCACCTCCTGCGTTGAGGTGATCGTTGTCAGCACAAACGGAACCGTCAGCTGTTTGAACTTCTCTTCAGAATGATCATAGGTTCCACCCATGAAGATAATCCCGCACAGATTCTTCTCCTTCACCAGTTGAATTGCAGCATTGATTTCATCGGTCCCATCCTCTACTTGCTGGATAAGAAACGGGTAGCCCCGCAGATTGACCTGCCGTTCAATTTCTCTGATCATATTAGAGAAAAAAGGATTGGTAATCCCCTTGACCATTAGTGCAATGTTCTTAGATTGTGTAGTTTTCAAATTCCGCGCGTTGGAATTGGGAATATAATTGTATTCCTTAACCACACTCATCACTTTCTCACGTGTAGACTTGCTCACCGGTCCCTTGTTATTGATTACCCTGGAGACCGTCGAGATGCCCACACCGGAAATCCGCGCGATATCCTTGATATTTACATCCACTTTACTCCCCCATTTATGGGTAAAGGAGCTATATCGAATTATAGCTCCCTTACACCCCTTAACTTTCTTTAGTTGACAGGAACAAACGCAGCCAATTGCTTCTCTACTTCGGCAATGACCTTGTCAACTCCTGCTTTTTTCAGCTGATCGCGGTACTCTGCAACTGCTGCTTTTGGATCTTTGCTTGTTTTACCAAGCATCAATTGAATACCGAGCTGTGAATTCACGTTGGAAATCGAAGCAATTTCAGTTGTAACATTGGTTGGATCAAAGCTGAAGCCATTGTAAGGATCATCGATAGCCACTTTATCCCATTCTGCGAATAAGGAGTTACGGATTGGGTTTTCTGTATCCGTAGGAACTACGAATTTGTCATTACGAAGTGACCAAGCAGCGAAACCTCCGCCGTCCGTTTTATCGTTGAAGCCTGCAGGCTGCTTTTTAACACCATTTTCCATAACATATTGTTTGCCTTCAATACCGTTTTGGATGAGGTTGTAGTAGCTTTCATCGGTCATGAACTTCTCGATCACCATCAGAGCGCGCTCTGGATTAGCTGAGTTCGTGCTGATTACAGTCGAGTTGTCAACGCCCATCTTACGTTTGATCTTCTTATTAGCTTCCGCAAAAGTAAAGAAGTAAGGATCAGATTCCGGTTGTGCCTTCAAATCCGCACCGTATTGGCCGATCCAGTCCTGAGCATGAGTCAAATAACCTGCGGAGTTAGCTGCTCTGAAGTTATCCTTACTGCCTAGGGTTGCAGACAGCACATCTTTACTCCAGTAACCCTTATCCGCCCATTCACGCATCTTCACAGCCCAATCTTCAAATTCCTGAGTGAAGGCTGGATGGAAGACGGTCTTGTAGTCCTCTGGACTTTTAGTCACAAGATTCAGCTCATTCAAAGATATACCAGGAGCGTTAAGCCACATCCCTGTAGTATCTACGAGCATTCTGAACATATTGGCTGCATCTTCTGCCTTGCCGTTAATTGGCGGGAAGGACTCATTAGCAACCACATTATCCATGTATTTAACCATATCATCAATGGAAGTGATTTTGTCCATTCCGTATTTCTTCAGCAAGTCAGAACGATAGGCATAACCGGCAGGTGTGTATTCGCTATAAAGACTTGGTACACCATAAATTTTGCCTTTGTATTTTGTATTTTCCCACACACTTTCCGGGATTTCCGCTTTCAGCTTAGGAGCAACTTTATCCAGCATATCTGTAAGGTCCACTAGAGCGCCTTCACTAGCCAATGTGAAATAAGACACAGGAGCTCCGGGAGATGCATGCGACATATCAAATTCTTCGCCTGAAGCAAAAAGCAGCGGGTACTTAGTAGCGATATCCGGCCAGTCAATATACTTCACTTCAATCGTAGCGTTTAGATCAGCTTTGAGCTTCTTGTTAATCTCAGCGAGGATTTCTTTATTTTTAACTCCTTCGCTGCCCCACAGGTAGTACACCAGCTTAGCTTCCTTGGAAGTATCCACTCCGCCTGCATTGGCTGAAGCCTCTGGAGCTTTCGTGGCTGCCGGATCATTACTCGGCTCATTGTTGTTCTTGGATGTGCAGGCTGTCAGTGCTCCAGTAAGCATGAGGACAGCAATTAAAGAAGACGCGATCTTTTTACCTTTCATTTAGGTAAGCCTCCCTTTTCTCTTCTATTTATGAAACTTTCATTTATAATAAACGCTCTTCGAAAAGAAGATTGCGTCCATTAACCCTTTACAGCCCCGATGGTGAGGCCTGTTACGAAATAACGCTGTACAAATGGATACAGGAGAATAATCGGTCCAGTGGCCAGCACAGCTGTAGCCATCTTGATGGATTGCGTCGGAAGATCAGCAGTATTGATAACCGCTCCCGAGTTGATTAGCGCTCCTAGGTTCGTCTGATTGACCATTCGCTGCAAAAAGTATTGGAGCGGATATTTCGTCGGACTGTCAATATACAACATCCCGTTATACCACTCATTCCAGAAGCCTAGTGCTGAGAAAAGCCCGATGGTAGCCAATGATGGAACCGCCAGCGGAATAAATATCCGCCAATAGATGCGAAAGTCGCCAGCACCGTCAATGGTAGCGGATTCATATAAGGAATCCGGAATCGCCTTCATGAAATTACGCATCAGGAAGATGGACCATGCGCCAACTACACCTGGCAGAATCATAGCGAATAAGCTGTCCTTCATATGCAGGTGCTTCACCATCAGGATGTATGTCGGAATCAAGCCGCCACTGAATAGTGTTGTAAAGTAAATCAAGAAGGAAAAGAAGTTGCGATACTTGAAATCCTTACGGTTGAGCACGAATCCGGCCATCGACATCATAAACAGTCCGAGTACCGTACCCACTACGGTAATGAAGATAGTTACCTGATAAGCATTCACCAGCTGAGTAGAGTTGTTGAATAGCATCTCGTAAGCTTTAAAGGAAAATGCCTTCGGCAGCAGCTTATAACCTTCACGAACAATTTCCTGCTCGTTCATGAACGATGAGGAGATCATCAACGCGAAGGGGAATAAACAGAATAGCGCAAAGATTGCGATACAGATATAACTGACTGCTTTTATGAGAATGCTTCCGGAATCCTGTTTGATGGTCGTATTTTCCATATTTATCACCCCTGTTTCGTGTCTAGTCTTAGAACAAAGCGCTGTCCGGTTCTACCTTACGTACAATAAAGTTAACCACAAGCACCAGAATCAGGCCGAATAAGGATTGGTAGAAGCCCACTGCGGCACCCATAGAGAAGTTGAATTGTCCCACCAGTGAACGGAAGACATAGGTATCGATGATATCTGTCTGCGGATACAGTACGGAGTTCGTACCGATCAGATTATAGAAAAGGTCAAAGGATCCCTTGAGAATTCCACCCATACCGAACAGTAGAAGCAGAATAAAGGTTGGCTTCAGAATCGGCAAGGTCATATAACGGATTCGCTGCCAGGTAGTCGCTCCATCCATATAAGCAGCCTCGTACAGATCATGATTAATTCCTGTGATCGTTGCCAGATAAACAATCATTCCATATCCGGTACCCGCCCAGATCTTGAAAGCCACAATAATATATTTCCAGATGCCCGGATCGGAATAGAACTCGTAACGGTCTAGCCCCATTCCAGTTAACATCGTATTGATAAACCCGGAATTGAAATTGAATATATTGTAGGCAAACACACCGACGATAACCATGGAGATGAAATTCGGTAACAGGATAACGGATTGTGATATTTTTTTGAACCACTTGCCTGAGATCTCAGACAACATAATGGCAAATACTATTTGAATGATATTACCTAGAGCTAGAAAGACGATATTATAGAGCAGCGTATTCTTGGTAATATTCCATAGATCCCCATTTTGAACCAGAAACTCAAAGTTCTTAAGGCCGATAAAGTTACTTCCAAAAATCCCCTTATTGAGCTTGTAATCTACAAATGCGACGTAAGCTCCAGGCATTACAGCATAGTGAAAGATAACGAAATATACGATTACAGGCAGCAACATTAGAAAAAGAACTTTGTTCTTAATGACTTCCCGAACAATGTTTCCACCCACAAGCTTCAGTCTCGCCAAAGTGCCCACCTCCAATTTGAAAGATGCATTCAGTCACATGCATAAATTACCTTCCTTTCTTGTCCAGCAGCCAGAATAAAAACAGTTTGCCCAACCTTCATAAAAAAGTGTATCGAGCGTTGTAGAAACGTTTCCAGTGTTTCTGTAAAACTCTCTGTGTGAGAAGCATACTCCCAAAATGTATGCGCTGTCAATTCATTTTATTTTTGAATTACAAGTACTAAAGTTACATTTTTCACGTAAAAAAATATAAATTAGCTGTTTTTCCAAAGGCGATTGACTTTTTTTGGTGTTCAGACTAATATCGAGGTGTATCGTTTGTGGAAACGTTTTTATACTTTTCTTTCATAGACATGTCAGTCTCCATATGTAACATCTTAATGATGCAATCCTCTTCTGATTTAATTCATGCCTCATCCCTGTATCCGAAGAGAAAAATGCTATGATTTTCACAACAATTGAACCTGATTATAGCTCAGGCCCATTCCGCATCTCGGAGCTGCGTGCCAGGAGAGTTAACGGTTCACTCCCATCCTTATCGCCTATATAACGTAAGCTTTGCAAATAAAAATCATGCTTACGCTGCCCGGCGGGGAACTACACATCTATTTAACAAACTAACTTTCGATGCGCTCACGAGGAAGGAGTTAACCATGACTAAAACGTTTATCCAAGATCTTGTGAACGATATGACCCTGGACGAAAAGCTGGCCCAATTAACCCAGCTAGGTCCTCACTATTGGGGTTTGGACGATACCGTGGATTTAACCGGACCATTTAAGGAACTGAACATTAAGCCGCAGGTAATGGAGAGTATCGGAAGTGTTCTTAACGGTATTGGAGCCCGGAATGTAATCGAGCAGCAGACCCGACATTTGCAAACCAGCAGACAAAAGATTCCTCTGCTCTTCATGGCGGATGTCATTCACGGCTACCGGACCATCCTCCCGATTCCGCTGGCCATGGGCAGCAGCTTTGACCTTGAAGCCTGTGAAAGGTTTGCCGAAATCGCCGCCAAGGAAAGTGCGGCTGCCGGTATTCACGTTACCTTCTCGCCCATGACGGATCTCGTACGCGACCCGCGCTGGGGACGCGTCATGGAGACATCTGGTGAGGATCCCTATCTGAATGCCCGTGTCACCGAAAGTATGGTGCGGGGTTATCAGGGCAAAGACCTAAAAGAAAAAGGACGCATCGCTGCCTGTGTGAAGCATTTCGCTGGTTACGGTGCTCCCGAAGGCGGACGGGAATACAACACAGTGGATATGTCTTCCGGCGTATTGCGTGAGTTCTACCTGCCAGCCTATAAGGCTGCCGTAGATGCTGGAGTGGCCATGGTTATGGCCGCATTTAATACCATTGACCGTATCCCGGCAAGTGGTAATTCCGAGCTTCTTCGCGGGATTTTACGGGAAGAATGGGGCTTCAACGGCGTTACCATCGCCGATTTCAATTCCGTTAATGAGCTGATTCCCCATGGCGCCGCGATAGATGGCCGTGAGGCAGCGGAGAAAAGTCTGGCTGCTGGGCTGGATATTGAGATGATGTCCACTCACTATCTAAACCACGGCGCTGCTCTGGTCGAGGAAGGCAAGCTTGACATCGCCTTGATCGATGAAG
Source organism: Paenibacillus sp. FSL R5-0636 (assembly GCF_037974255.1). Taxonomy (NCBI): domain Bacteria; kingdom Bacillati; phylum Bacillota; class Bacilli; order Caryophanales; family Paenibacillaceae; genus Paenibacillus; species Paenibacillus sp. FSL R5-0636. Next base: position 978,709 of record NZ_CP150232.1, on the reverse strand, counting down.
CCGTCATCCGGGTGCTGGAGCTCAAGGATGCGCTCGGCCTGTTCGATAATCCATTCAAGGATGCAGATCCGCTGGTGGATGATGCTCCGAAACCTAGCGCGGAGCATCTGCAGGCCGCACGGGAGCTTGGAGCTAGCTCAGTTGTGCTGCTCAAAAACGACAATGAAGCTCTGCCCCTTAAACGTGGCATGAAGATTGGTCTGGCTGGTCCTTTCGCCACCTCCATTCATGTGCTGGGCGGTTGGGCCGGGACAGAAAAAGATCCGGCTGTATCACTCTACACCGGCATTTTGCAAAAAACATCTGCCGAAGATATACTTACGGCCATGACTGGTGAGCTGGGAAGCATGCTTGAGGGTGTTTTTGATGTGGAGGATGAAATCGAGGACGCCTACCAGCAGCTGCAGGATTGTGATGTAATTCTCGCTGCTGTCGGTGAGAATCAGCAGGATACCGGGGAAGGCGGAAGTAAAGCCAATCTCCGCCTATCGGCCAATCAGGAGAAGCTGATCTGGCGTCTGAAGGATACCGGCAAAAAGATCGTCACCATTGTATTCAGCGGCAGACCACTGGAGCTGAAACCCGTTCTTGATGCCAGCGACGCTCTGCTGCAGGCTTGGTTTCTGGGTACAGAGTCAGGAAATTCGCTGGCCGATGTGCTGTTCGGAGATTATAATCCTTCCGGACGTTTATCGATGAGCTTCCCCTACTCGGTTGGGCAAATTCCTGTTTATTACAATGCTTATCAAACGGGACGCCCTTATGATCCTATGTATCCTAATGTGCGTTACGTGACCCGTTATCTGGACTGCCCGAATGACCCGTTGTTCTGTTTTGGTTATGGCCTGAGCTATTCCAAGTTTACTTACAACAGCTTCAATGTTGAAGCTGCGGATCGGGTGGTTGCCTCCATTGAAGTAGAGAATACTTCGGACATCGCCGGCAAGGAAACCGTTCAGCTCTATATCCACGACGTCAGCGCAAGTGTCGTGCGCCCGGTCAAGGAACTGAAAGGTTTCCAGCAGATTACACTCGCACCGCATGAGAAACAGGTGGTTTCCTTCGAAATCACCAGAGAAATGTTAATGTTCTACGGGAAAGATGATCAGTTGGTCTTCGAGCCTGGGGAATATGATATTATGATCGGTAGAAACTCTGGAGATCATTGCACTCAGCGGATCTGGATCGGCTGACCTGCGTATAGCTATGCTTCTAACGACGTCAGCCCTCAACGCCCTCTTGGCGCAATGAGTGGTTGGCGCCTCCACAGCTTGCTATTCAATATTCGATAGTGAGGGAGATACTTCTAATGAGACACAGTTTATCATTTCAGCAAAATGGCACTTTTAAAATCGTACAATTTACCGATCTGCACTGGATGGATGGAAGAGCTGAGGATCAGCTTACCGAAGCACTGATGGAACGCATTCTGGATGCGGAACAACCTGATCTTGTGGTTTTCACGGGAGATCTTATTTACACTGGTCCTGTATCACCGGGAAACAAGGCATGCGAGCACCCCGCACAAGCATTTCGTGAGGCTGTCGCTGCCGTGGAGAGATCCGGCATCCCTTGGACCTTTGTATTTGGCAACCATGACACAGAAACTCTGATTTCAAAGAGTGAACTGATGCAAATTGCCCTGGAACATCCCCACTGCCTGACCGAAGCCGGTCCAGAAGAGCTGGAAGGCTCGGGCAATTACACTCTTGAAATTAAAGATCAGGAAGACCACGCGGCCGCTATTTTGTATTTTCTAGACTCTGGCGGCTATTCCGAGTATGAGGATATCCCGGGCTACAATTGGGTTGGGCGGAATCAGATCAACTGGCTGACGGCTGAATCTGCGCGGCTGAATCCGAAGACTGCTGAGAACAGGCTGCCTGCCTTGGCTTTCTTCCATATTCCAATTCCCGAATATCGGGATGTCTGGTCTACACAAGTCTGTCATGGGCATAAGTTTGAGCGTGTATGCTCACCTGAGGTGAACTCGGGCTTATTCTCGGCTTTGTTGGAAATGGGTGATGTGCTTGGCACCTTCTGTGGACATGACCATATCAACGATTTTAGCGGCAACCTGTATGGCATACGTCTTTCTTATGGCCGTGCTACCGGCTACAATACTTATGGAAAAGAAGGCTTTATGCGGGGAGCACGCGTCATAGAACTGGTCAAAGGCAACCAAGACTTCAATACCTGGCTTCGTCTTGATGACGGATCTGTTATAAATGAACAGCCGATTCATATGCCTGAACCTGCTGCCGATTCAGGACATTAATCTTTTATAGGATTAAATTTAAATACTGATTAAATGAACCAGTGCGCAGATGTTGTGCTGGTTCATTTTTTTGTGCAAATATTAGCTTGTCTCCATAATCCCCATTACATCACTTTTTTTGTTAAAATAGAGAAGTCGACGTATTAAGCACTACAGCGTCAGTCATGGAAACGGAGGCAAGTACCTGTGGATTATATTATTCTGGACATCGAATTCAACGGCCGTAAGTTTGCCAGCGAGCACCCTATGGAGGTCATTGAGATTGGAGCCGTCCGGTTAGACTCTTCACTGCAGTATAAGGATGAATTTTCTTCCTTGATCAAACCTATATATTTCTCCACCCTGAATTCCTTTATTAAGAAAAAAACCGGTATCCCTCAAGAGGAAATCGACATTGCCGCCCGCTTCCCCAAAGTCATCACTGCTTTTAGAGAGTGGCTTGATCTAAGTACAGATGGAGTTCTGCTGCTTACCTGGGGTGGCGAAGATATGAAGCGAATCATTCAGGATGTGCGCATGCACAAGATGGACGAATCCTACTGGATGTCCGCTACGTATTTCGATTTGCTCAAAGGAGTTCTACGTGCGCGTGGTCTTAGCAATGATGTCAGCGTGGAAAGCGCGATGGCATTGTTTGAGCTTGAGCCTACTGGATCTGCACACCGGGCGCTGGATGATGCACGGATGACGTCAGAGATCTTCCACGCCGTGTTTAAGGATCTGGATTTTGAACGTTCACAGCATTACGTAGATACCTTCTCCAATGCCAAAGAACGCAAAACAGTTAAGGTAGCCATTAAGGCAATGACCTCACAAAAAATTGTACCTACCTGGGACCTTGTCGTTGAACACTACTTCTCAGACAAAGCAACCCTTGCGGACCCTCGCAAGCTGGAGGAATTGCACAATTATTTCACAGCACAAATGGGCCATAAATAAATTCAGGCAGCAGCAAAGCTCAACATTATAGACTTATTCATAGCAGCGGCAGACTTCCCCATGATCATTCAGAGGGTAGCTGCCGCTGTTTTGGGTATGTTAAGAAAACCATTTGACCTTCACGTTACGTAAAGGTGTACATTTGAATTGTAGGAGGTGATACTACGGAATACACAGTGCAGAAGCTCGCAGAGTTAGCTGGAATCAGCACACGGACCCTGCGCTACTACGATGAGTTTGGCATTCTTAAGCCGGCGAGAATCAACTCTTCAGGGTATCGTATCTATGGCCGTACCGAAGTAGATCTACTACAGCAAATTTTGTTTTATCGGGAGCTTGGCTTAAGTCTGGAACGTATCAAGGCTATTATGACAGAGCCCTCATTCGACGGAGCCAAAGCGCTGCGGGAGCATCATGACAAGCTACTGGAAAAAAGACAGCAATTAGATCTATTAATCGCTAACGTCGAAAAGACGCTGGCTCAAAAAGAAGGGAGAATTACCATGAGTGATACTGAAAAATTCGAAGGCTTTAAGCAAAAGCTGGTAGATGATAACGAAAAGAAATATGGCCAAGAAATACGGGAGAAATACGGAGATGACACCATTAATCAATCCAACCAAAAGCTTAAAGGGATGACAGAAGAACAATATGCAGCTATACAACAGCTTGAGGAAGAGATGTTCGAAACGCTCTTGCAAGCGATGGAGCATGGAGATCCTGCCAGTGTATTGGCGCAAAAAAGTGCTGACCTACACCGTGAGTGGCTCTCCTTCTACTGGAATTCCTATTCCAAAGAAGCTCATGCTGGTGTTGCACAATTGTATGTTGATGATGAACGTTTTACCGAATACTATGACAAGCGCCACCCTGGACTCGCTGCGTTTCTAAGAGATGCCGTACATGTATATACGGGAAAAAATGTGTAAGCGCACGAACAATACTTTAAAATAGAAAAAGGTATCCGGATTATCCGGACACCTTTTTTTGCGGCAATAGCAATCAGCAGAAATCACAGACTGCGGTGCAACAGCGACAATGTATTCCTTAGCTCAGCGACAGCTACCTGTCCAGGCGCAGAAGGTTTATGTGCAGCTCCGAAGGTAAGCGCTGAACCGAAAATTTCACCAGCTAAACGGCTGATCACCCCGGCTCCCGCCATAGACATCGTTATAATCGGACGGTCTGCATATTTTTCCTTCATGATGTGTGTAGCTTCCAGCAAAGTTAGCACATCGCCTGCATCTTGGGGCATAACTGCAATTTTGGGCAAATCCCCGCCAAGCTCCTGCGCCTTGCATAACCGCGAGATGATCTCCTCTTTAGGAGGTGTTCCATGAAAATCATGATTTGAAATAATGACAGACACATTATGAGCATGAGCAGCTTCGACCAATAGCTTTACATCCTGCTCATCATTAAATAATTCAACATCTATTATATCTACTAGACCGCTCTCAGCAGCAGCTTTATTCAGTGCTGTGTAATATTCCGTGCTGACTTGCTTCTCTCCGCCTTCTTTTGCACTCCGAAAAGTAAAAATCAGCGGCAGATCTGGAATCACAGAACAGATTTCGCTTAGAGCATTCTTTACAGCTGCAACGTCTTCCACTTCAGCAAAAAAATCCGTCCGCCACTCCACCAAATCAGGTTGCAGTACTTTCAGCGCTTCCGCTTCCTGCTTCAGCTCAGACAAGGTCGCTCCAATTAGCGGAACACATATCTTAGGGATTCCTTCGCCGATGATCACATTTTTAACGGTTACTGTTCTGCTCATTATTTAAGCTCCTTATCCTATCTTATCTAGTATAGATCTTGAGTATCCTGTACTGTCTATTCTACAGCGAATTACGTTTTAGAAACTGCTCTACCTCGGACAACTGCGGCAATGAAGGGATCGCCCCTTCTTTCCCTACAGCCAATGCACCTACAGCATTAGCGAAGCTCACAGCTTCCTCCAAAGTCTTTCCTAAGACCAGCTGCTGGGCTAATGCGCCATTAAATGAGTCACCGGCAGCAACTGTATCTACCGCCTTTACCGGGAAGCCTGGAACAGCCTTGGCACCTTCAGCATTCACAATCAGGGCACCTTTTGAACCCAAGGTTACAATTACGTTCTGTACTCCTTTTTGCAGCAAAATACGGGCTGCCTGCTCAGCAGTCTCTGCGCTATCTACAGTCATTCCGGACAAAATCCCGGCTTCCGTCTCATTAGGTGTCAGGTAAGATACCTGAGCCAGCATCTCATCCTTTAGCACTCTAGCTGGTGCAGGATTAAGGATGACCGGAATCCCCTTACGATGGGCAATCGCAATCGCCTGCTCACTCATCGCCAGATCCATTTCAAGCTGCAGCACAATGATCTTAGTCTGGCTAATCACAGCCTCCAATGCCTGAATATCCTCTACCGTAAGCTCAATATTCGCTCCAGGTACCACGATAATCCGATTTTCTCCATCTTCTTCAATAATGATCGAGGCGACTCCTGTTGCCTGATGTTCACTTACGGAAATATGCTCTATATGAATGCCTTCATTCCTGATAATCTCCAGCATTTCGCTACCAAAGGTATCTTTTCCAACTCTTCCGATCATACTAACCTCTGCACCCAGACGTGCTGCGGCAACGGCCTGATTTGCCCCTTTTCCGCCAGGAGATAGAGCAAAGGCTTGTCCAATTAGGGTTTCTCCAGCATCCGGTGACCGGTTTGTACGTACTACCATGTCCATATTCAAGCTTCCAATCACAACTATATCCAACTTAGACACCACCATTAATTATTTCTTCAATCTCTTTATCTTAGGGGCTTCTGTCCACTTTATCAATCAATTCCGCTCAATTGGATTCAAAATGGTTGTTTTCACCAAATTGACGTTATGCTTTTATTCATCGAGTGTGCTAGAATAGTGGTGCAATCGCTTCCACAATGATTGCTGCACTATTTTGAGCAAACGTTTGCACCTGAGATAATGCCCGCAGCTTCACTGCAATTTAATCTAATCCGTGATTAGGAGGCTTATCAAGTGAACGAACAAAAATTACCGTCAGTCGCTTATTTTAGTATGGAGTACGGGCTGCATTCCGATTTCAAAATGTATGCCGGAGGTCTGGGCATTCTTGCCGGAGACTACATTAAGGGTGCAAAAGATATCAACGCCCCTATCATCCCTATTGGGCTGAAGTGGAAACAAGGTTACACGGACCAAAAGATTGATGCAAACGGCAATCCGTACGACTCCTATCACAATTATGTTTATGAGTTTCTTGAAGATACAGGGGTTAAGGTAACTGTTAAAGTCCGAAAAACCGATGTGGTATGCAAAGTATGGAAAACTGATTATTTTGGCAACAGCACATTGTATTTACTGGATACAGATATACCCGAGAATAATGATGCCTGGATCACAGGCCAATTGTATGGTTGGTTCGGCGAAGAACGGATCGCACAAGAGATCGTGCTTGGGATTGGTGGAGTCAAAGCTATGCGTGCGCTGCAAATCCCTATTGATGTCTATCACTTCAATGAGGGTCATGCGGCTCTAGCGGCTATCGAGCTAATCCGTGAAAAAATGTCCGGAGGCCATACCTTCGAAGAAGCTTGGAAAGCGACTCGCGAAGAAGTAGTATTCACTACCCACACACCAATCAAAGAAGGCAACGAAACCCATCCTCTCGACCGACTTGAGTATATGAGTGCGTTCAACGGCTTAACCCGTGACCAGATGGAGCGGATCGGCGGCGAGCCATTTAATATGACGGTTGCAGGTCTAAGGCTGTCACGTATCTCCAACGCAGTTGCCCAGCTACACGCCGATACGGCTAATAAAATGTGGAAGGAAGTAGCCGGAAGATCAGAAATTATAGGCATTACTAATGCCATCCATACTCCTACCTGGGTAGATGAAAGAATGACGCAAGCCTACGAACAAGATGGCGACTTATGGGCAGTGCATAAAGAGATCAAGGGAGAACTGATCCAGTTCATCAAAGAACGTTCCGGCATTAGCTTAAATGCTGACAATCTACTCATTGGCTTCTCACGCAGAGCAGCTCCATATAAACGAAGCGACCTGATCTTCTCGCAGCCAGAAATTATCGAACCTTATCTGGAGTCTGGAAAGATACAAATTGTATTCTCCGGCAAAGCGCACCCACTCGATGATAACGGTAAAAAAATCGTCAGCAACCTAGTAGCGATGATGAAAAAGTATCCAAAGAGTGTGGTGTTCCTCGAGAATTACGATATGACGATTGGCGCCCAGCTGACGCGCGGTGCCGATATTTGGCTCAACAATCCACGTAGACCATTGGAAGCCAGCGGCACCTCCGGGATGAAAGCAGCTATGAACGGTGTATTGAACTGTTCTATTCTGGATGGCTGGTGGCCGGAAGCCTGCATCGATGGTGAGAATGGCTGGCAGATTGGAGACGGCTTCGAAACTACAGACTTTGAGGTGCTGGATAAGCATGATAGTGATGCACTGTACGACACCTTATTGAAACGTGTGCTCCCAACCTTTTACGAGAATCGTAAACAATGGGTGCAAATGATGAAAAAGAGTATCGAAACCACCCGTACGGAGTTTGCCACCAAAAGAATGCTAGATGAATATTACAACAGAATGTACATTAAAGCCTAAGTACAAGAACCGAATATCTTCTATATCAAAAAATGCAGCGCACCCCTCCAGTCATGGTAGGGATGCGCTGTTTCTTTTTTAATTCTGCTAAGCAATTAATCACTTTGTCTATCATATATATCTGAATGTGCCAACGATGTAATGACGATTCCCACATATTGTAATGTGCCAATTATTTAAAAAGTGTTGCAATTTCTTTAAAAAACATTAATATAGAACTTATACTAAATCTAAAATCAAATCTCATGAGGTGATTCTATTAATGAGCTCCAATAATAATAATCTTACAACCAGCTGGGGTGCTCCAGTAGGCGACAATCAGAATTCAATGACAGCCGGTGACCGCGGTCCCACTTTGCTGCAAGATGTCCATCTGCTTGAGAAATTAGCCCACTTTAACAGAGAACGTGTTCCTGAACGTGTCGTTCATGCTAAAGGTGCTGGCGCTCACGGGTATTTTGAAGTTACAAAAGATCTGACCCAATACACAAAAGCTAACTTTTTGTCTGAAGTAGGCAAACGTACACCGTTGTTCATTCGTTTTTCTACTGTAGCTGGTGAATTAGGTTCTGCTGATACCGTACGCGACCCTCGTGGTTTTGCCGTGAAGTTCTATACTGAAGAAGGAAACTATGATCTCGTAGGTAACAATACGCCTGTATTCTTCGTTCGTGATGCGATTAAATTCCCGGACTTTATTCATACACAGAAACGTGATCCACAGACACATCTGAAGAACCCGAATGCTGTATGGGACTTCTGGTCTTTATCGCCTGAATCTCTGCATCAGGTAACGATTTTGATGTCGGATCGCGGAATTCCAGCTACGCTGAGACATATGCATGGGTTTGGTAGCCATACCTTCAAGTGGGTAAATGCCGAGGGTAATACAGTCTGGGTGAAATACCATTTCAAAACAGAACAAGGCATTAAGAATCTAGATGCAGACCTTGCTTCCAAAATCGCTGGGGAAAACCCGGATTATCATACAGAAGACTTGTTCAATGCTATTGATAAAGGAGATTTCCCTGCTTGGAAGCTCTACGTGCAAATTATGCCGATCGAGGATGCGAAGACTTACCGTTTTGATCCATTTGATGTAACAAAGGTCTGGTCACAAAAAGATTATCCGTTAATCGAGGTTGGCCGTATGGTATTGGATCGCAATCCGGAGAACTACTTCGCTGAAGTAGAACAAGTCACATTCTCTCCCGGCTCTTTCGTTCCTGGTATTGAAGCTTCGCCGGATAAATTGCTACAAGGCCGTCTGTTCGCGTATGGTGATGCACACCGCCACCGGGTTGGCCCTAACCACAACAGCCTGCCTATCAACCGTCCAAAAGTAGAAGTGAAGAACTATCAACGTGATGGTGGCATGGCCTTGGGCAACAATGGCGGTTCCGGAGCCTATTACGAGCCTAACAGCTTAGGGGGACCAAAAGAATCACCGCAGCATAAAACATCGCCGTTCGAAGTCTCCGGATATGCGGATAGTGTCGCCTACAATAGTGACGATCACTATACACAACCAGGTGACTTGTACCGTCTAATGTCTGAAGAAGAACGTACCCGTCTAGTTCAAAACATCGTTGGCGCTATGACTCCTGTTGAAAGTAACGATATCAAACGTCGCCAGATTGAACATTTCTTTAAGGCTGATCCAGACTTGGGACAGCGTATCGCATCCGGTTTGGGTCTATCCGTACCAGACGGAATGTAAGACTGTAAATGCACTTATAAACTAAAGAGGACCTTTGCCCGTAGATGGGAAAGGTCCTCTTTTTACTAATTAGCTGAAAACATAATAAATGATGACAATCACAACGCACAGCGTAGAGACAATGGATAGACATGAAAAAAACGTGTTCCAGTTATTGCCTTTCATTTGTCTTATACACGACCAGTATAGTGGTTCTTTGGTGCTCTGCCCCATCACGTGATGATTTAACTACCGAACCGTAACAGATATTCACAATCTGTTCCTCCCGTAGTCCTGCCAGGAACTCATTAGCTTTATTCTCTGCATAAGAATTATCAGCATCTACAAACTCTTTAACTTGAATCATCCTGATCTCCTCCTTTAATAAATTAAGTAGTTATTTTATAGTTCTGGAATCTATATGTGAACTCAACGAAATGTACATGGCGTATCACTCCCCAGGTAACAATTAATGTAAAAATATCTTCAAAATATAGTATAGGCATTTCGCAGTTTTCTACGAAATGCCTATGCATCAGCCTATCATAGCACCCAAGTATGTAATAGTCAAAGGTTTTCATTACAATATTTAGAAGGTTTTAATTCCCCTTTTAAAATGGATTGGATTTACAAATAGAAGCTGGTATACTGATCAGAAGGTCTCCATTGGGGGACCTCTATTTGTATAGGAGGGATTTTAAGATGGCAACACACCATAACAAGTTTACAAGGAATGTGCTACTTAGAGGGGGTGAAATCTACTATGAACCATAGTCTTATCTATGAAGGCTCACGGACACAGCTGCTTCAGCAGCTTATTTATTTTGATGAGGAAAAAATCGCATTTCTAAATCAATACTTTCCGGTACGAAGCAAGGATAGAAGCAATGCTGAAACGCTGTTGTCCCGTTATTGCTCCGAGCTGGAACAATTACTAACTGAGTTTAATGGTGAAGATTTAAATTCTCAGGTCTTTATCGGAAGCCAGTTGCAGCTTCGTTACTTGGACGATAATACTACAGATATCTATACCATCGTATTTCCTAACCAAGCAGAACCTAACGATAACAAGATTTCTATGTTGTCACCTATAGGCATGCAGTTGCTGCTGGCTGAGCTCGGCAGTACTTGTCAGCTAGCGATTCCTTCAGGTCAACTAGAGGTGAAGATCGAAAGTATTAAGTTCGTGAATAATGGTGAGGTAGGCGTTCTTATATAAGGACGATCCCTTATAAACCCACTACAGCAGCGTCCCTTTCCTATATTAAGGAGGGGGGCGTTTCTATTATTTAAGTCTCCGTAAGATATGTCCAATCAAAAAAACACCCGCCTAATACCGGCAGGTGTTTCTCATTATAAGCGGGTGATGGGAATCGAACCCACGCTATCAGCTTGGAAGGCTGAAGTTCTACCATTGAACTACACCCGCAAAGGTATAAAATCGGGATGACACGATTTGAACATGCGACCCCCTGGTCCCAAACCAGGTGCTCTACCAAGCTGAGCTACATCCCGTTAACAATACTATAACTGCTTAGTAATAAAATGGCGCGCCCTGAGAGATTCGAACTCCCGGCCTTTTGATTCGTAGTCAAACGCTCTATCCAGCTGAGCTAAGGGCGCAAAATCTATATGGAGCGGACGACGGGAATCGAACCCGCGACCCTCGCCTTGGCAAGGCGATGCTCTACCGCTGAGCCACGTCCGCAAAAACATGGTGCGCGTGAAGGGACTCGAACCCCCACGTCGTGAAACGCCAGATCCTAAGTCTGGTGCGTCTGCCAATTCCGCCACACGCGCACACTTTAAAGAAAATGGTGAGCCATGAAGGACTCGAACCTTCGACACCCTGATTAAAAGTCAGGTGCTCTACCAACTGAGCTAATGGCTCTCATAAATGGCTGGGGATATAGGATTTGAACCTATGCATGACGGAGTCAAAGTCCGTTGCCTTACCGCTTGGCTAATCCCCAATAATAATTAACTAAATGGCGGAACCGACGGGATTCGAACCCGCGATCTCCTGCGTGACAGGCAGGCATGTTAGGCCAACTACACCACGGTTCCATAGACATAATGCATAAGTGTAAATTGGTTGCGGGGGCAGGATTTGAACCTGCGGCCTTCGGGTTATGAGCCCGACGAGCTACCGGGCTGCTCCACCCCGCGTCATTAATAAGTATATACTATTCATTTTCACCATACCAGCTTATCCCTAAACATAATGTATAAGAGTAAATTGGTTGCGGGGGCAGGACTTGAACCTGCGACCTTCGGGTTATGAGCCCGACGAGCTACCGGGCTGCTCCACCCCGCGTCAGTGAAAATAATATGGTGGAGGCTGAGGGGATCGAACCCCCGACCCTCTGCTTGTAAGGCAGATGCTCTCCCAGCTGAGCTAAGCCTCCATGATATGACCCGTATGGGATTCGAACCCATGTTACCTCCGTGAAAGGGAGGTGTCTTAACCCCTTGACCAACGGGCCATGCTAATAATTTTTATGGCGGAGAGAGAGGGATTCGAACCCTCGAGACGCTTGTGGCGCCTACACGATTTCCAATCGTGCTCCTTCGGCCAAACTCGGACACCTCTCCATAAATGGCTCCCCGAACAGGACTCGAACCTGTGACAACTCGATTAACAGTCGAGTGCTCTACCAACTGAGCTATCAGGGAATATGGTGGGCCTTAGTGGACTCGAACCACCGACCTCACCCTTATCAGGGGTGCGCTCTAACCAGCTGAGCTAAAGGCCCTTCTAAGACATATTAATATTAAGGGCAAAAAAAATACCACGGGTAATGTGGTTGTCCGCTTGGCGGCGTCCTACTCTCCCAGGACCCTTCGGTCCAAGTACCATCGGCGCTGGAGGGCTTAACGGTCGTGTTCGGGATGGGTACGTGTGGAACCCCTCCGCTATCGCCACCAAACGGGCATTTACAGCGTAAATGCTCAGGCTTAATCGTCTGAAAACTGAATCCGAAACGAATCTGCATTCTAAATATTGGATAAGCCCTCGACCGATTAGTATTGGTCAGCTCCATGCATTGCTGCACTTCCACCTCCAACCTATCTACCTCGTCGTCTTCAAGGGGTCTTACTAATTGGGAAATCTCATCTTGAGGGGGGCTTCACGCTTAGATGCTTTCAGCGCTTATCCCGTCCGTACGTAGCTACCCAGCCATGCTCCTGGCGGAACAACTGGTGCACCAGCGGTACGTCCATCCCGGTCCTCTCGTACTAAGGACAGCTCCTCTCAAATTTCCTGCGCCCACGACAGATAGGGACCGAACTGTCTCACGACGTTCTGAACCCAGCTCGCGTACCGCTTTAATGGGCGAACAGCCCAACCCTTGGGACCTACTTCAGCCCCAGGATGCGATGAGCCGACATCGAGGTGCCAAACCTCCCCGTCGATGTGGACTCTTGGGGGAGATAAGCCTGTTATCCCCAGGGTAGCTTTTATCCGTTGAGCGATGGCCCTTCCATGCGGTACCACCGGATCACTAAGTCCGACTTTCGTCCCTGCTCGACTTGTAGGTCTCGCAGTCAAGCTCCCTTATGCCTTTGCACTCTGCGAATGATTTCCAACCATTCTGAGGGAACCTTGGAACGCCTCCGTTACTCTTTAGGAGGCGACCGCCCCAGTCAAACTGCCCGCCTGACACGGTCCCCGTACCCGGTAAGGGTACTAGGTTAGAACCTAGATACGATCAGGGTGGTATCCCAACGGCGCCTCCACCGAAGCTTGCGCTCCGATTTCTACGGCTCCCACCTATCCTGTACAGATCGTACCCAAATTCAATATCAAGCTGCAGTAAAGCTCCATGGGGTCTTTCCGTCTTGTCGCGGGTAACCTGCATCTTCACAGGTATTAAAATTTCACCGGATCTCTCGTTGAGACAGCGCCCAAGTCGTTACGCCATTCGTGCGGGTCAGAATTTACCTGACAAGGAATTTCGCTACCTTAGGACCGTTATAGTTACGGCCGCCGTTTACTGGGGCTTCGGTTCATAGCTTCGGGTTACCCCTAACCACTCCCCTTAACCTTCCAGCACCGGGCAGGCGTCAGCCCGTATACTTCGCCTTGCGGCTTCGCACAGACCTGTGTTTTTGCTAAACAGTCGCTTGGGCCTTTTCACTGCGGCCCCCTCGTGCTATTCACACTACCGGGGCACCCCTTCTCCCGAAGTTACGGGGTCATTTTGCCGAGTTCCTTAACGAGAGTTCTTCCGCGCGCCTTAGAATTCTCTTCTCGCCTACCTGTGTCGGTTTGCGGTACGGGCACCTTCTCCTGGCTAGAGGCTTTTCTTGGCAGTGTGAGATCATGACCTTCGCTACTATAATTTTCGCTCCCCATCACAGCCTAGCCTTAACGATGTGCGGATTTGCCTACACATCAGCCTCACTGCTTAGACGGACATCCATCAGTCCGCGTCACTACCCTCCTGCGTCACCCCATCGCTCATAGCGGATTACGGTGGTACAGTAATTTCAAACTGTTGTCCTTCGACTACGCCTTTCGGCCTCGCCTTAGGTCCCGACTTACCCTGAGCGGACGAGCCTTCCTCAGGAAACCTTGGGCTTTCGGCGGATCAGATTCTCACTGATCTTTTCGTTACTCATACCGGCATTCTCACTTGTGTAGTGTCCAGCGCTCTTTTCAGTACACCTTCAACCCCTACACAACGCTCCCCTACCCCAGATACATACGTATCTAGCCATAGCTTCGGTGGTGTGTTTAGCCCCGTTACATTTTCGGCGCAGAGTCACTCGACCAGTGAGCTATTACGCACTCTTTCAATGGTGGCTGCTTCTAAGCCAACATCCTGGTTGTCTGTGCAACTCCACATCCTTTCCCACTTAACACACACTTGGGGACCTTAGCTGATGGTCTGGGCTGTTTCCCTTTTGACAATGGATCTTAGCACTCACTGTCTGACTCCCGGCAATAAGTATATGGCATTCGGAGTTTGACTGAGCTTGGTAATCCTTGCGGACCCCGCACCCAATCAGTGCTCTACCTCCACTACTCTTATACCGAGGCTAGCCCTAAAGCTATTTCGGGGAGAACCAGCTATCTCCGAGTTCGATTGGAATTTCTCCGCTACCCCCACCTCATCCCCGCACTTTTCAACGTACGTGGGTTCGGGCCTCCAGTGCGTGTTACCGCACCTTCACCCTGGACAGGGGTAGATCACACGGTTTCGGGTCTACGTCCACATACTAAGTCGCCCTATTCAGACTCGCTTTCGCTGCGGCTCCACCTTCTCGGCTTAACCTTGCATGTTAAACGTAACTCGCCGGTTCATTCTACAAAAGGCACGCCATCACCCATAGATCGGGCTCTGACTTTTTGTAAGCACACGGTTTCAGGTTCTATTTCACTCCCCTTCCGGGGTGCTTTTCACCTTTCCCTCACGGTACTGTTTCACTATCGGTCGCCAGGTAGTATTTAGCCTTAGCAGATGGTCCTGCTGGATTCATACGGGGTTTCACGTGCCCCGCACTACTCGGGATCCGTCTCGGAGAGAACACAGTTTAGGTTACAGGGCTTTTACCTCTATCGCGGGCCTTTCCAGACCTCTTCACCTACCATATTCCTTTGTAACTCCATGTGAGACGTCCCACAACCCCAAGAGGCAAGCCCCTTGGTTTAGGCTGTTCCGCGTTCGCTCGCCGCTACTGACGGAATCACTATTGTTTTCTCTTCCTCAGGGTACTTAGATGTTTCAGTTCCCCTGGTCTGCCTCTACATTTCCTATGTATTCAGAAATGAGTAACTGCGAATTACCACAGCTGGGTTTCCCCATTCGGACACCCCCGGATCAAAGCTTGCTTACAGCTCCCCGAGGCAGTTTCGTTGTTCGCCACGTCCTTCGTCGGCTCCTGGCGCCTAGGCATCCTCCGTGTGCTCTTATTAGCTTAACCTTGATTCTTCCGAAGAAAAATCTCACTAATAACATTTACTTGTTTACACAAGTTGCTAAAAGATGTTCTAAAACGCAAATTCGTTTCGGTATCCAGTTTTCAAGGATCAAGTCTTACTTGAGAGCTTAAACTCTCAAAACTGAGCAACGAGTGAGTAACAGGCCTAAACCTGAGTTTGGAAGCTTAGCTTCCGATTTGAATGTCTTCATTGCAGAAGACGATTCTCCATAGAAAGGAGGTGATCCAGCCGCACCTTCCGATACGGCTACCTTGTTACGACTTCACCCCAATCATCTACCCCACCTTCGGCGGCTGGCTCCCTTGCGGGTTACCCCACCGACTTCGGGTGTTGTAAACTCTCGTGGTGTGACGGGCGGTGTGTACAAGACCCGGGAACGTATTCACCGCGGCATGCTGATCCGCGATTACTAGCAATTCCGACTTCATGCAGGCGAGTTGCAGCCTGCAATCCGAACTGAGACCGGCTTTGATGGGATTGGCTCCACCTCGCGGCTTCGCTTCCCGTTGTACCGGCCATTGTAGTACGTGTGTAGCCCAGGTCATAAGGGGCATGATGATTTGACGTCATCCCCACCTTCCTCCGGTTTGTCACCGGCAGTCACTCTAGAGTGCCCAGCATTACCTGCTGGCAACTAAAGTTAAGGGTTGCGCTCGTTGCGGGACTTAACCCAACATCTCACGACACGAGCTGACGACAACCATGCACCACCTGTCTCCTCTGTCCCGAAGGCCGCTGCTATCTCTAGCAGATTCAGAGGGATGTCAAGACCTGGTAAGGTTCTTCGCGTTGCTTCGAATTAAACCACATACTCCACTGCTTGTGCGGGTCCCCGTCAATTCCTTTGAGTTTCAGTCTTGCGACCGTACTCCCCAGGCGGAGTGCTTACTGTGTTAACTTCGGCACCAAGGGTATCGAAACCCCTAACACCTAGCACTCATCGTTTACGGCGTGGACTACCAGGGTATCTAATCCTGTTTGCTCCCCACGCTTTCGCGCCTCAGCGTCAGTTACAGCCCAGAAAGTCGCCTTCGCCACTGGTGTTCCTCCACATATCTACGCATTTCACCGCTACACGTGGAATTCCACTTTCCTCTTCTGTACTCAAGCCACCCAGTTTCCAGTGCGACCTCAGGTTGAGCCCAAGGTTTAAACACCAGACTTAAATAGCCGCCTGCGCGCGCTTTACGCCCAATAATTCCGGACAACGCTTGCCCCCTACGTATTACCGCGGCTGCTGGCACGTAGTTAGCCGGGGCTTTCTTCTCAGGTACCGTCACTCCGGTAGCAGTTACTCTACCGGACGTTCTTCCCTGGCAACAGAGCTTTACGATCCGAAAACCTTCATCACTCACGCGGCGTTGCTCCGTCAGGCTTTCGCCCATTGCGGAAGATTCCCTACTGCTGCCTCCCGTAGGAGTCTGGGCCGTGTCTCAGTCCCAGTGTGGCCGTTCACCCTCTCAGGTCGGCTACGCATCGTCGCCTTGGTGGGCCGTTACCCCACCAACTAGCTAATGCGCCGCAGGCCCATCCCTCAGTGACAGATTGCTCCGTCTTTCATTCTTCTCTCAGGAGAAAAAAGAAATTATCCGGTATTAGCTACCGTTTCCGGTAGTTATCCCAGTCTGAAGGGCAGGTTGCCTACGTGTTACTCACCCGTCCGCCGCTAAGTCATTTTGAAAGCAAGCTTTCAAAATGACTCCGCTCGACTTGCATGTATTAGGCACGCCGCCAGCGTTCGTCCTGAGCCAGGATCAAACTCTCCAATTAGTATTGAAAAGAGCGATATGCTCATTTTGAAACATCTGACGAGAAAATTAATTCTCTAATTTTGGATTTCACTTACGTGATTTCCTACTCACTCGTTGTTCAGTTTTCAAAGATCAAGTTCTCGTTGGCGCCGTTTAATGTCTCAGCAGCAACTCTTATACTATATCATGTTCGGCTATTTAATGTCAAGCTCTTTTTTCAATTTCTTTTTCGAGCTCGGCATGTGTATTTCTTGGCCGGACTTAGAATATATCATGTATAGAGATTCATTGCAAGCTTTATTTTAAAAAAACTAAACACATACTTTTCCGAAATTGTATCGCAACCGCATTCCCCTTTTCCGCGTCTATCTATTCAACATCAAAGTCCCCTTCATACATAGGTATCAACTCCATTATTTTTTTGGCAAAGAGGTGATTCATATAAAGACCTTGCATGATCTCTAGCTTCCCTCTAAAAGGAGGTTGGAGAATCAATGAGCAGAAGTGTGAAAAAGCAACCCGTGTGCAGCGACCAACAGAAACACGGTTCCTCATGGGCTAAAAAGCAAGCCAATAAAGCCGTCCGCCGCTCCCCTGGCGACATCCCTAAAGGGAAATGGTATCAGAAACTGTATAACAGCTGGAACATTTGCGACTACAGCTTTTACCAAACTAAACAGCAGGCGATTCATGAATGGGAAACAAACAACTGGATCCAGATGAGATTTCCCTCCCGCCAAGAGGCCATTCAAGATTGGCACAAGTCTTATAGAAGAAAGTAAATCAAAAGATGCCCCGGCAGGGAAGCGCCGGGGCATCTTTTTACCTATAAGCTTAATTTAACACCTACAGTTACAATCTCAGATGGTCCGACCTCTAAGTGGTCAACCGAAGACGTTGCTCCTTGTAAAGCAGGGTTAGGCTGCTCTAAGATATTGCTTTTAAATAAATACTCTTGAGGACTGTTCACTTTCAGTTGCAATTGTGTCTGCTGAGCGGACATATTGTACCAACGCAAAAACAAGTCGCCGGAAGTTCCGTTCATTTTCATGGATGAGAAGGCCATGTTGTCTCCCTCCCAAACCAATGGGGTATATCCAGAGTTCAACTTCCCGCTATGCAGGCCGGTCTGACATACCGTCCAAGGGGTCTGAAATTGATAGGCCTCTGTAAATGCCCGTTGTTCACTTCCCTCACCAGAATGAGGAATCAGCTCCAGTTGTGCTGTGTATTCGCCCAGGCACTGAGCTTCCGGAGTTGGGAACCAGCCCCAATCCCCCAATTCCCCTACGCTGCGTAGCAAGGTGACGGCAATAGTATTGCGTCCATCCCGCAGAACCTCATATTCGTTCAATCCCTGGTTGGCTACCGTAAGTCCTACATTGCCATTGCTGACATCGACAAAGGATTGCTGATGTTGAGTGTTGCTCGGATTTGCCCATTCTGGTGCCGGATTATTGTCCCGTGTAGCCACTTCAAACATAGAATCCACACTATGCACATCGGTAGACAGATCGGTCGGGAACAGCATTCGCACCCGGTGATCCTTGGCTTGGTTATTAATTGTGGATTCAATATGCACACCTTTGCCTTCCCGCTCCAGCGATACGACGGTACGAAGCTTCAAAACCACCGTATTTACGCTCCGCTGCGCTTTACGCTCAGGATAATACACAAGTGCACGCTGTTCCGCCTCCAAGGTGTCATCCGCCGAAGCCGGAATCTCCCAATCTATTTGGATCTCAATGGCCGCACGGAAGGGAGAGTCTTCAATCACCTTAATGACTGCAGGCTGGCCTTTGGTCGTCAGCGCTTGTTCACCTTCTGGCTGCTTGTACATGTATTCATTGCCTACGTCTCCGGTATTCTCGTAAATCCCCAACTCACGATAAGTGGTACCGCTGTGCTTATCCAATAACGTAAATGAACCATCTTCAGCAACAACAACCTTGAGAAACTCATTCTCCAAGCTGCGCTCTCCTTCTATTAAAGAGCTTCCCCAAGCGGATTCCGCAGCTGATTGTACCCAAGCGTAAGTACAAAGCCCAAGTGCAGGCACATTGCGGGCTTCAAAAGTAAGTCTCACCTTGCGGCACATATACGGCTGGCGGAATTGGTCATCAGGCAGATCATAACCAAAGCTTAAACCTAGATCTTCCACTGTAGACGCTAATTCCTCCCCTGTGTGATCGACGAGAATCCGGCCGGACAAATCAACAGCCAGCATTCTGCGGGCGGTCTCATCCAACGGATAACCCTCACGCAGATATAACCGTTCAGCATCCAGCTCTATAGTCACCGTTCCCGTACGCTTCCACCCCGTGGTATTCATCACTATAAAAGGAACTGCATCTTCCCCGTAGGCGGAAAAGCCCGAAGTCTCCACTTGATCTGCGATAAACTTAACGCTGTCATCTATGATGTTCTCGGCAACATGCCGACTTTTATCAAAACGCGTTACCATCTCACGATGCACTTCATCCACACTACAACCACAGATACTGTCATGCGGATGGTTCTGCATCAGCGTCTTCCAGGCATAGGTGAATAGATGATGTGGGTAGTCCTGTCCGGACAGGCGGGCGATGGAGGCCAGCGGCTCGGCTACTTTTTCCAAAAGAGTCTGGCCCAGCTGGTTCATCTGCTTCAAATAAACCCGGGCTGAGGCTGTGTTCACCAAGGTGCCCCATCCGTCTGTACGCTGGCTGCGCAGTTCCCCGGTAACGGTGGAGAGCTCCCGCTGACCCGAAGATAATTGCTGATCCAAGTCTTGCAGATAGTCCGGGAAATTCGAATGCACGAACTTCACTTCAGGGTATAGCTTTTCGGCGGTGCGGATAGCTTCCGGCAAATCCAATTGCAGAGGCTGGTGGTCGCACCCGTTCATGAACAATAACTCCCCCGTTGAAGCATACTTCTCTGCATCCGCAAGCTTACGGTCCCAGAATTCCCGGGCCGCACCTTCCTCTACAGGAACTTCATTGCCGTTAGAATACCAGTTGGCAAATAGGATACCGAGAATTTTGGATCCATCCGGCCCTTCCCAGATCAGCTCGGAGAAAGAGGACTCATAACCCGCATCCGATACAGTGTTGTTAAATCCCGTAGGCTTCACCCCGCGTCCAAAAAAAGCATTCGTAATCCCTGACTGCAACATCAGCTGCGGAGTCTGTCCGACCAAGCCAAAGGTATCGGGAAAATAACCGATTTTGGAAGGCTCGCCGTATTTCTCGGCATCCTGATGGCCGATCTGCATATTCCGCACATTTGCCTCACCGCTCGTCAGGAACGCATCCTGCAAAATGTACCAAGGTCCAATCAAGATTCGTCCATCCCGGATATACTGCTCCAGCTTCTCTTTGTTCTCTGGCCGAACCTGAAGATAATCCTCCAGAATAATGGTTTGCCCATCGAGGTAAAAACTGCGGAAGGCGGAATCTCCGTCCAGCTTGGCAAGCAGTGCATCCACCAGCTGAACCAGACGGACGTGGTGTTTCTCATAGGGCAAATACCATTCACGGTCCCAGTGAGTATGGGACACGATATGGGCTGTTTTGGTTGTTGTGTGGGTCATCTGTGTGTACACCTCAGTTCCTCAGCATTTATTAAGCGTAATGTAAACCTCTTCAGGTCTGTAGACAGCTACCAGCTTGCCCGCTGAATCAGCTGCAAACAACACCGAACGTTCTTTCTCCAGTAAAAATGAGTAATGAGCTCCAGTTGCAGGATCTTTTATTTCAAGTTCGGCATCCCAGGCGTATTCAGATACGAAGATATACAATGAACCTTCTGCAAAAGCAAGCTTTCGCCCGTACACACCTGGCAGGTCTCCACCGCTGATCCATTCCAGCTCGGTTTCGATACCTGCGGCTTGTGCAGCATATTGGTAGAGCGCGGCAATCGGCTCGTCGCGGTCATTCAGTTCTAAAGGTAGCGGGCACCAGATCAGGCGACCTGTGCCAATCTGGCGTTCGATGAGGTGATCACCTACACCGCCTGAGCTAGACGAATCAACATCTGCATTTGCTGGCGTTTCTTTTACTAGCTCCGCGATTCGCTTCTGTCCATAGGACACCACAAACTTGCGTCCGTTTAATAGAAGCTGCTCCTCACGGCGCATGTTGCCAAGTTTACGGGCTCCTACTATTGCGTCCATACGATCCGAAGGTTGCCAATACGCATCAACCCCCAATGCTCCAGTAATGAGTAGAACGGCACCTGTACGCTCCACTATGTCCAGCAATTGCTGAAGGGCGTCATTATCCAGATTGTGCACACTCGGCAGGAGAATCAACTTAGCCGGCTCTGCCTCCAGCGGAGCCAGATCGTATTCCGATACGGCGCGGAAAGGCAAATGAAGCTGATAAGATAAGATCCGTGTCAGGCGGGTAGTCGCATCATAGGCGAGCTTCCGGTTAGAGAAGTCATTAGAGTAAGGGAAAACCACGGCAATCTCTTCCAGCTTCCGCCCGTCAAATAATCCCCCGGCTTCGCCGATGAACCGCCCAAAATCATAAGACACATCCGCTTCCGGCTTCTCAGTCCCATCGGCCCGCAGCGCACCGATCTGTGATTCATTGGCATTATCCATATAAAAGTTCGTGTTCCAGATCCATTGCACAGCCCCGGCACCTCCAGAAGCAAACGCATAGGCATATTTGCGCTCCAGCATGGCCCGCAATTCTTCCTCACTGCGTTTAGCCCGTCCGTCTGGCGTCTCTACGTACATGATGCCGGTCTCCTGAATGAGGTTCGGTTTGTGATGGGTTTTGGCAAAAATCCCATCCCAGAGCAGATTGTCATTCAACCACCAGCTGTGAACAGTGGTGTAATCGACATCACGCTCATAAAAGAACGGCGATGGCCGTTGGGCACCCAAAGCCTCATCCTGCCCTACGGTCACTAAATGATCTGGGCTGAGTTCCTTAATAGTGCCGCTAAGCTCCCTTGCCCATACGTTGTGCATGTCCATGGAGAACAGGCAGTAGTCGAGCCAACGTGTGCCGCGCTTCCCGGAATGAATATCCTGCACACTGAAGTTAATCTCTTCTTGCTCAGGAGGTTGTGCAGCCGCAAAATCCGGCAATTCCAGCGGCGTCATATTCCAGCGCTCTTGCAGCGAAGTTATATCACCATGGCGTTCTTCCAGCCAAGCAGAGAAAGCAGCGCGTTCATATTTATCTCGCGCCGAGCTCGGTCCGTCCGAGAAAATCCGCGGCGGATCAAACATTGACGGTTCATTGATCAAATCCCAATCGACATGGGTTGTCGTGCGATGCCGGGCGACGATGGAGCGGATGAACCGTTTTTGCGCTTCTACACTGCGCGGATCGAGATAAGGATTCGTCCCTTCCCAAGTCTCCGGCGTAAAGGAGAAGAACGTAAAGGTAACCTGCAGCTCATGCCGCTTCGCAGTCAGTAGAAAAGCATCAATCGCCCGCAGCACTTCTTCCGAGGCATGACCGTCTACCTGCATAATATTGCGGTAGGCTGTCCAGATGCCGGTACGAATCCAGTTGATGCCTGCCTTCCGCATCTGTGCCATATCCCGATCCCAGACATCAGCATTTGGCAGGAATAGAAACTTCCGCGCTACGTCAGAGGTCATATAAGTCATGCCGACAACAGGTAAAGGCTGACCGTCTTTGATAAAATAATCTCTTCCAGCCTTAATCGGTTCCCCCTGCGATAACAGGCCGACGTCATATCCCCAAAAGCCTTGACGCAACATCCGCACTTCGCCTTCTTCAGATACAGCATGGCAAGAAAGATGATACAGGCCAGGTTGAATTTCTACAGCAAGCGGTACACGCAGGAAGTTCAGCTCGCGACTGACCTCAAGCTTGCACTCGTGAGTGAAACATGGGATAGACTCCCCGTCTTTGCTCAGAGTGATGTTCAGGGTCCACTGCGCTGATGTCGGTGACGATTGGCTGCGGCTTAGCCGCTGGCCCTGCATAAACAGCAGCGGCCGCTCGCCTTCTTCATAAGAAGCATAGTTAGGCTTCAGCCACAGCTCTGTTACACCCCGAGCGGCAAAAGTTGCCCAGCGGGTTAATGCTTCCGTGCCGCCTTGATTCCAGAAATCAGGCGTAAGCGGTTGGCCGATGAAGATCCAGCGGCCACCGGCAAAAGGCCCGCCGATATGCTCCCACAGCACAGCTGGAGCTGAAACTTCCCGCCCGGCGGCGGTAATGCCCTTAAGCAGCGGATAAATCCGCGTGTCCATAGGTCCACTGGAACCCATCTGCTCCGGCAGGTCACTGCTTTTAGTGACATGCGGCACCAGGTTCCAGGTATCCGCCAGAGCCAGCAGCTGCTCATCACCTACGAAGAGCGGAATGTCTCTAAGCGCAACATGCTGCTGTATGCGATCTGCGCTGCTCACACGCAGCGCTTCATGGATATGCAGCTGGCGGTGATAGGCAGTCTGCTCAGCTTCGATCCGCCACTCTTCAGCGACTAGGCGGACTGGATGCTTAAACGGGGCACCCCCAATGCTGATCAAGCTGCCGCCTCTGCTCAAATAAGCGACGATGGAAGGCCAAGCCTCCTTCGGGAAGTATGGAGCATGGAAGCTAACGAAGCAGTCCCCGGCCTTGGCGCTGTCCAGCGTTTCGGCCAGCTGTTCTGCATGAACAGGAGAGTCAGTATGATGTAATCCTATGGACTGTGCCTGTTCTGTGGTCAGTCCGCCCGCTGCGGTATACCCGGGAAAAGACGGGTCCGCGAACAGGATGATACGGCCCCCGCTCACAGAATACCTTCCTTCATCGCCCGATAGACAAGCTGCGAAAATAAGCTGTTAGACCATGCAAACCAGCTGCGGGTAAATACACTAGGATCATCTACATGGAAACCTTCATGCATATATCCGGTTCCGGCATCCGTACTTTCCAGCATCGCAATCAGTTCCAGCTTCTCTTCGGCAGTCTGAGCCGTAATGCCCTGCATGGACAACGCCATGTGCCAGATATAGTTCTCCGGAGTGTGCGGGCTGCCGATCCCTTTGGCAGCTGTGCCTTCGTAATAGAACGGATTTTCTTTGCTCAATGCGAAACGTCTGGTGTTCTGGTAGATGGGATCATCCGCCGAAGCGTAACCCAGATACGGAATGGAGATCAGTCCGGGCGTTCCCGCATCGTCCATCAGGCAGTAATTGCCGAAGCCATCGGTCTCATAAGCATAAATCGGACCAAACTCCGGATGGCGATAAATGCCGTAGAGCTTGATGCCATGATCCACTTCAAATTCCAGCTCTTTAAGTTCAGCCAGGAAGTCTAGATCGCGGAAGACCCACTCCGCGAATTCCTGCATCTGGCGCAGCGCGACAACAGCGAACATATTGCCAGGAATGTTGTAGTGGAAATCACAGGCATCATCGCTGGACCGGAAGCCCGACCAGATCATTCCGGTATAGTTCACCGGCATGCCGAGACCGCTATTGCGCAGAGAATCTTCCGGAATGCCGTTATTGCGGCTGAACCGGTACGGAGACTGCTCGAAATGCCGCTGCTCTCTTTTGAACAAATCGAAGATCTGGCGCATGGCCGACTTGAACCCCGCGTCGAAGAAATCAGTCAGACCCGTCTCTTTCCAGTAGGTATAAGCGAGGCGTACGACAAAACATAACGAATCAATCTCAAATTTACGCTCCCACACCCATGGCGACATCTCGGTCACATCCGTAGTGTTCCAGTGCCAGTCATTGGCCGACTCATTAAATGCATTGGCGTAAGGATCGATATGAATATACTGAATATGGCGTTTGATAAGACCGCCGATAATGCGCTGGAGATCGGGATCGTTTTTGGCCAGAGGCACGTATTGAATTACCTGCTCCACTGAATCACGCAGCCAGGAGGCCGGAATATCGCCGGTAATCACAAAGGTGGTTCCGTCATCCAGCAGTTTTGTCGTCGTCTCCAGCGTATTCGGAAAACAGTTCTTGAACAGCTGCAACAGCTTCGGGCGATGTGCCAGCTTCTCCTCTGCTTCGGCAAGCACTTCTTGTACAGCCTGCGGCAGCGGTAGCTGGGGCATTGCTATTTTGGGTAATCGGAATTGTTCCAAGTGAGTTATGCTCCTTTGCATCTGTGATGTGATTATTTAACTTCTGATGTAGATTGTTTTGATCTCGTAAGGGGCAAAGTGAAGTTCCAGTTCACCGCCAGCCGTGTGTCCGATCAGTTCCAGCTGCTCTTCCAGAGCATTGGACAGGTAGACGCTCTGAACCGGATGCTGCCATTTGAGCTGAACCCGCTCGCGGCCTCCCGAGGATTCGTAGAAACGCAGAACAGTCCCCTGCCCATCCTCGGATGGCTTGATCGTATCCAGCACCACATGCTCACCGGAGAATCCGATAAATGAGCCCGTTGGCGGCAGCTGCCCCTGTGTTGATGAAGCGGCAAAAGTATACAGCTCATGATTTAGCTCTGCTGCACGGCGAACAGTATGAGCCTCCTGCCAATCCCCACGGTGCGGATATAGCGAATAGGTGAAGTCATGCTCGCCGAGATCCGCAGTAGCATCCGGCCATTTCGGCGCGCGCAGGAGCGACAAACGAATGGTGCTGCCTTGGATGTCATAGCCGTATTTGCAATCATTCAGCAGACTGACACCATATCCGCGTTCGGATACATCGGCAAAACGGTGCCCGCAAACCTCATATTGCGCCTGCTCCCAGCTGGTGTTGCGGTGGGTCGGACGTTCCAGCGCACCAAAAGGTATCTCGTAAGTCGCTTTATCCGCCACAACATCAATTGGAAACCCTACCTTAAGCAGCTTATGGGCTTCGTTCCAGCTTACATGCGTCTGGAAATCAATCCGGGGATTATGGTGATGTAGAATCATATCCTGAGTAATCTCGGATTGGCCCAGCTTCCAGCGGAAGCGCAAAATATCCTGCACCGCCCCAGTGCGGATCACTGCCTTTTCTATAAGTTCAGCCTCCCCGGCGGGTTGGGCTTCATAACGGTTGTCAATGTCCCAGGCATCCCAAAGCGTGGGACGGTCGTGGAAAAAGTGGAAGCGGTTCGCCGGCTCACCGGATTTTACGATCTCCCGGTTTACTTTTTTATCAAAAAGGCTGGTGATTTCTCCCCGCTCGTTAAAGGTAATACGATAATAGTCCGTCTCCCAACGGTCGCCGAAGGGAACAGCTCCTACAACTGTTTGATTATGTTCATCAGCGGCAGATTCTGCATGACTTTCATCGGATGTGTTCTGAGACAGTTCACGAATCCAGATCGTTTTGTAACCAAAGGCTGGAATCTCCGGAACGAGAACCGAGACACCAGAAACTGCTGCCTCTTCCGTCAGGACATCTGCTTCCAGCAGTACGTTATCCTCGCCATACACCGCAAAGTTTCCGCTGGCGACTCCTTCTTCATTGAGGGCAAGTTCGACCACGGCATCCCGAGTCCAACCCAAACTATTAAAAACAATGTAAGGTGTGCCCTCGCCTGATGTGTTAATGTTCCCCGCCAATGCCGCAAGCCCCGGCTGAAGGGCAACACGGCCAAGCTCAAACACCTCTGCGTATTCCTTCTCCGAGGTCTCGTAAGCTTCGGTAATCGCCGAGCCCGGAATAATATCATGGAACTGGTTCAACAAAATCAGCTTCCAGCCCTGATGCAGCTGCCCGGCAACTACGGCACGTTGCTCTGTGTCCAGCTGCGGCGAAGCTAGTGTCTGCCACAGCTCCGCTTCACGGTACAACACTTCCGCCTTGCGGTTGTTCCGCTTGTTGCGGCCGTGCGTAGTGTAGGTGCCGCGGTGCAGCTCCAGATACAGATCGCCCCGCCACTGCGGCAGCTGCGGCTGACTGTGCGTAATGCCCGCGAAAAAATCCGCGGCATTACTGTATTTGCTTTCCGGCTGGCCGACCATTAGCTCGGCACGCTGGATATATTCCAGCATCTCGCGCGTGACCCCGCCGCCGCCGTCACCATGCCCATAGAGCAGCATCTGCTCGTTATGTTTATCTTTTTCGCGGAAGGACTGATAGTGTTCATGCACATCTTTGGGCAGCGTATTCTCATTAACCCCGTGATTCAGATAAGACAACATTGGTGTGCCGTCAATGCCGACCCAATGGAACAGATCGTAAGGGAAGACATTAGTGTCATTCCAGCCCAGCTTGGTGGTCATAAAATATTTGATTCCACCATGCTGCAGAATCTGCGGCAGAGAGGCGCAGTAGCCGAAGGTATCCGGCAGCCACTCAATCTGCGAGGTGCGCCCGAACTCTTTCAGATAAAAGCGTTGGCCATACAGCATTTGCCGCATCAGCGATTCTCCGCTCGGAATGTTCAGATCCGGTTCGATCCACATTCCACCGACCAGTTCCCAGCGTCCTTCACGGATGCGCGTCTTGACCTTCTCATAGAGTACCGGGTCATTGTCTTTCAAATATTCGAACAGCAGCGGCTGGCTCTGCGCATATTGATAGTCAGGATATTCGTCCATCAGGGCATTCACCGTCGAGAACGTCCGGCTAGTCTTGCGCACGGTCTCGCGCGCAGGCCACAGCCAAGCAATATCGATATGGGACTGGCCCACCATGTGGATTGTTCCTTCGGCATGACCGCCGATCTCCCCGACTCTGCCCCGCAGCTTCTGCTCGATTCGCGTAATCTCACCACCATCGCGGATCTCCTGCGTGGTAAGGCCAACGAATTCATCCATCGCCACATACAAAGCTTCCAGCATCCGGTTACGGCGCTGGTCCTGCTCAGGCAGCAGAATTGCCGAATCGCGAATCACTACTGCCGTGTACATTAGACTCTGCACAGGTCTGTTCACCAGCACCAGCTGGCTGTGGATCAGCCGAATCGGCGGCTGGATCACCGCCTGTTGATTTAATGGGTCCACCGGCTCGGGGACCGGATCGAAGAGTTCGATTTCCAGTTCCAACGGACGGCCAGAAGGATCGCCTGTCAGGGTCACAAAGGTATGATTGCGGTCGAGTCCTTGCCGCGATTCACCGTTCACCCGCAGCAGCCCTTCCCCACCTGAAGCAAAAATCAGTCCGATGTGGCCCGGCAGCCAGTTAGCCGGAATCTCCAAAGTACGGCGGAAGAAATAGGTCGTTCCTTGCACACTCGGGAACAGATCATAATTGCTGCCGTCCTTGTAAGGCTGCAGCTTGTCATACTGTCCCGGCAATTGATACACCGAGGACATAATCTCCCAATCGCGCAATTCCTCCACCTCTAACCATTGCTGCTCGGAGAGCTCGCGGATGAAGCGTTTAATGCGTTCCATGTCTTTACCCCCTCACCGTCAAATCGGTGCTCAGTGTATCATTCACATGCTTACCCACTAGCACTTTAAAGGCTCCTGGCTCTACAACAGGTCTTAAATCCGGTCCGATATATTGCAATTGCTCCGGTCCTACCGTGAACAACACGGTTTGCTTCTCACCCGGAGCCAACTTGATTTTGTCAAAAGCCTTCAATTCCCTGGTGGGACGCGTGACCTTACTGGCGACATCGGAAATGTACAGTTGCACCACCTCTGCGCCCTCACGGTCTCCTGTATTCTGAACGTCCACGGAAACTGTAGCCGTCTCCCCAGCCGTAATTACTTCTGGTTCTACCTTCAAGCCGGAGTACGTAAATTCGGTGTAGCTAAGCCCGAAGCCGAACGGATACTGAGGCTGGGAATCGGCCTCCAGATATCTTTTGCCACGGGAACGTTTGCCGTTGTAATAGACCGGGAGCTGGCCCACATGCTTCGGCACAGATACAGTCAACTTCCCGGAAGGGTTCACATCGCCGAACAGGATATCCGCAACAGCGTGTCCGCCTTCTTGGCCTGGATACCAGGCTTCCAGAATGGCATGTGCATGCTCGTCAATCCAAGGCTCGCTCACCGGACGGCCGTTAATATAAACGACGATCACAGGTTTGCCGAGCTGATGAACCTGCTGGATCAGTTCCAGCTGCACTCCCGACAGGGTCAACGACACCCGGTCAATGCCTTCGCCGCAGTCCATATCATTCCAGGCATTCTCCGTCACCTTGGACGCGCCTGTCTTGAGATCGATACTGCCTTCCCCGAAATCGCGTGCACTGGAGCCGCCGACGACCATAACAACGGTATCGGCCTGCTCTGCACAAGCGAGCGCGGCTTCAAAACCTTCGCGCGAATCGCCTTTGATCCGGCATCCCGGTGCATAGAGCACCCGCTCCGGCTCTGCAGCCAGCTTGCTGCGGATGCCGCTGAGCACGGTCGCTACCTTAGCCGGAGGCTGTGGCGAGGTGTAATCGCCGAGCTGGTTGTACCCGGCATCGGCGTTAGGGCCAATGACGGCGATCGTGCCGGCCGTCTTGGATAATGGCAGCACACCTGCTTCATTTTTCAGCAGGATGATGCTCTCGCCCGCCACTTGCCGGGCCAGCTCTTGATGCGCCTTACTGCCGATGACGCGTTCAGCCGCATCAGGATCAGCATATGGCTGCTCGAACAGGCCCAGCCTGAATTTGAGCGTCAGCACACGGCGGACCGCACGATCCAGCAGTGCCGGGTCCAGCTTGCCATCACGGACGGCAGCCACCAGGTATTTGCCGTACATTTCCCCGGACATCTCCATGTCGATGCCGGCTTCCATTGACTGCACTGCTGCATCCATGCCATCTTCAGCTACATCATGGCCAGAGGCCAGCATCTCTATAGCTCCGCAATCGGTAATGATTAGACCCTCAAACCCCCATGCTTCGCGGAGTATATCCTCTAGTAGTTCTGTATTTGTCGTGCAAGGCACGCCGTCTATTTCGTTATAAGCAGGCATAATGGAGACTGCACCCGCTTCGACCGCTTTTTTGAAGGGCAGCAGATCCACTTCCAGCAGTTCACGCCAGCCCATGTGCACAGGCCCGGCATTCCGGCCGCCTTCTGAGCTGCCGTATCCCACAAAATGCTTCAGCGTAGCCCCCACGCTGCCGCCGCTCTGCAAGGATTCCCCCTGCAGACCTTCAACGGCCGCAACCGCCATCTCGCTGATCAGGTAAGCGTCCTCGCCGAAGCACTCCTCGGTGCGGCCCCAGCGGGGATCACGCACCACATCCAGCACGGGCGAGTACGTAACCGCGCCGCCCTGACTGCGTGTCTCCAGCGCTACGGCGCGGCAGACCTCACGATACAGCTCCACATTCCAGGAGCTGCCAAGCGACAGGGGCACCGGGAATACGGTGGCCCCGATCGCCATGTGACCATGCGAGCATTCCTCGCCGATCAATACCGGAATGCCCAGCCGCGAATGCTCCAGCACATACCGCTGGAGCGTATTCACCGCTTCCGCACCTTCACGCGGAGACAGGCCAGTGGCCAGCGTCACACCGGTCCACGGGTCAGCGCGCAACATCCCGTAAAGCGAGCCCACGCCGCCCCCCGCAACCTTCTCCTTGAAGCTTTCTGTCAAGGTCATCTTACCGTCTCTATGTTCATAGGCCTGCCAGCCAAAAGGCTGAATCAGCTGGCCGGCCTTCTCTTCCAAAGTCATCAGTCCGAGCAGATGCTCCGCCCGTTCTTCAGCAGGTAAATTCGGGTTTGTATAACTCATTCTTTAACAGCCCCTACAGTAAGACCTTGAATGAAATAACGCTGGAAGAACGGATAAGCAAAAATAATCGGCCCTGTCGCCAGCACCACCATCGCCATCCGCGATGTATCCTGCGGCATGGAGCGAAGAGCTTCCAGACTGAGCGAACTGTTCTGGGAGTTCTGCAAAATAAACTGCATACTGGTCTCGATCCGCATCAGCATCGATTGCAGCGGGACTAAATTCGGGTTGTCGATGTACAGCAGCGCATTGAACCAGTCATTCCAATAGCCGAGGGTGCTGAACAAGGCAATCGTAGCCAGACCGGGCAGTGATAAAGGCAACACCAATTTCAGGAAGATACGGAACTCGCCCGCCCCGTCGATTTTGCCGGATTCGATTATGGCATCAGGCACACTCGTGCTGTAGAAGGTGCGCAGAATCATAATGTAAAAAGCATTCACCGCCAGCGGCAAAATCAGCGCCCAGATCGTATCCTTCAGGCTTAGAAACTGCGTAACGATAATATAAGTCGGCACAAGTCCACCGTTGAACAGCATGGTAAAAAACGCGAAGAAAGAGAAGAAATTGCGGTAACGGAAGCTTTTCCGGGAAATGGCATACGCATAAAATGCGATAAACAAAAGGCTGATGATCGTCCCGATCACCGTAACAAAAATCGTCACACCATAGGAACGCAGCAGCATATCTCCGGATTCAAACACATAGCGGTATGCGCCGAGACTCCATTTTGCCGGAATCAGCTTATAGCCATCCCGCGCCAGTGCCACCTCATCGGTGAAGGAGATGATCACGACGAACAGAAACGGAAACACGCACAGAAACGCAAAGATGCCGGCTATCAGATTAAAAGTGATATTCCAGGGCGTTGAGAGATGGTGGAAATCACGTTCTTTTTTAGTCTTAGTAATGGAAGACATATGGCCCACTCCTTTCATTAGGTTCTAGAACAAAGCGCTATCCTTGTTGTATTTGCGGACAATATAGTTGGAGGTCATCACTAGCGTAAAGCCGACAACCGATTGATACAGACCTGCGGCAGTGCTCATACCAATCTCACCTGTTGTTTTGAGCCCTTGATAGACATAGGTATCAATAACATTCGTGACACTGTAGAGCGTACCGGAATTACGAGGCACCTGGTAAAAGAGACCGAAGTCGGCGTAGAAGATTTTACCGATGGCCAGCAGGGTCATGATCGTAATAATTGGACTCAGCAACGGCAGTGTAATATTGCGAATCTGTTGGAACTTACTAGCTCCGTCGATCATCGCCGCTTCATACAGCGACTTGTCGATCCCCATAATAGCTGCGAGATAAACTACGCTGTTGTAACCAACCGCTTTCCACAGATAGACTAAGATCAGGATGAACGGCCAATAGGCTTTTTCCGAATACCACTGAATTGACTCTGCGCCAAAAAAGCCCATGATCTGGTTCAGCATCCCACGTTCGGAGCTCAGGAAACTAAATGCAAAATAGCCGACCACGACCCATGACAGGAAGTAGGGCAGGAACATGCCGGTCTGATACACTTTGGCCAGCTTCTTGTTCACAATCTCGGACAGCACAATCGCCATCAGAACCGACAAGATCAAGCCAAGCAGGATAAACGCTCCATTGTAGAGCAAGGTGTTGCGGGTAATGATGTACGCGTCATTGGTGGTAAACAAAAACTTGAAGTTGTCTAGCCCCACCCATTTGCTGTTGATAATACTCGCCCAGAAGCCGTCGCGGCTAAAGCGGTATTCCTTGAAAGCAATAATCGTTCCTATCATCGGCAGGTAAGAGAAAAAGAGAAACCAAAGCGCACCTGGTAAAACCATGAGCAGCATAATCTTGTTATTCATAATATTTTTTATAAATCCGCTGATTGTCTTCACACTTAGATCCCTCCTGTATGTCCTTATATTTCAAAAAAAGACCGGGTCAGAGGCCACGCCCCAGCCCCGATCTTCTCTTACGTTGATGTTTTACTTGTTGTTGGACGCTTTCCAGGCATCAATTTGCGATTGCGCTTCAGCGATAATTTTGTCCAAACCAGCTGCCTTGAATTTCTCAATAGCTTTCGGTAGATACTCGTCAGGATCAACGGTTCCAGTCATCAGTGGTGACCAGTATTCTTCTTTTACGTTCTGAACCGCAGCGATTTCAGTGGTCACCTTAGAAGTGTCGAAGTTAAAACCAAGCAGCGGTGCATTTACACCGGATTCATTAAACTTTTTGAACTCTTCCCATTTGTTCTCAGGGTCACCCTCGTTCAAATAGTTGATCATGATATTGCCCAGCGAGAAGGTTGGCATGTCATAGTTCTTGGATTCATCCAGGTTCTTCATGGAATTCTCACCGGTCTTCTCGTAGTGCACGCCTTCGATTCCGGAGTCAATCATGTTGCGAAGCACCGGATCGGTGTTAAGCAGGTTCAGGAACTCCATCGCTTTCTCCGGATATGCGGAGTTAGCCGAGATGGCTTGCATCGAACCCATAACGGACCAGTTGTAGATGTAAGGTTTGCCAGCTGGCGTGGAAACTACAGGATAGCCGTAGCTTGCCGACCACAGATTGTCCGCCATCGGCTGGGTAGCCGCGCGATCCATGAACCAGTTCGAAGATTTATATAGATCATCCACCGAAGTTGTAGTTGCTACTTCCGGCGAGATATAACCTGCCTTGTAATATTTGCGAACGGTTTCAAGAGTGCTTTTGAGTTCTGGGGATTCCAGAATGTTCACGATCTTGTAATCCTTCGTGTCCATATAAACAGCCATTGGCATCTTTTCAATGATGTAGTCGAACGGCAGCACTGGCATGAAATCCTTCACCATAGCGTAAGGCGTGATGCCCGGTTCATTCTCTTTAATCGTCTTCAGCAGTGGTTCAATGCTTTCCATTGTGTTCACCCCGGAAATGTCGAGGTTATATTTGTCGAGCAGCTCTTTATTGAAGCGCCAAACTTCTTGCGCCGGAAGCTCTTTGTTGGCAGGAACGGCATAATTATGTCCATCTACCTTGGAACCTTCCAGGAACGCCGGATCAATCGTGTCTACGATGCCTTTTCCATATTCATTAAGCAGGCTGTCCAATTCCATAAAAGCGCCTTTGCGGGCATTTTGCACATAATCGAACGCCCAAGAGCACGTAAAGAGAATGTCCATGGGTTCACCAGCGGCTACTTTGACCTGCATTTTTTGTGTATAATCACCAAAATCAATCATATTCATCTTCAGGGTGACATTTATCTTCTCTTTAGTGTACTTATTGACTTCTTCCACGACACGGTCCAGATCCTTCTGCGGTCCGCCGATCGTGTACCAGATCAGTTCGACTGGTTTCTCGGATGATGCACCGTCGCCGCCCGCTCCTGAACTGTTAGTTGCCGCGTTGTTTGAATCGCCGCCACATGCGCTGAGCGCAAGCGAGAATGCCATAAGTGATGTCAGTAACAGGGAAAACCTTTTTCTTTTGTTGTTGCCCATTCCTGTATAACCTCCCCTTTGTTTACCTCAAGATCGCTGGCCTAATCCGGAATTAAACCAGCAGCTTTCTCCTTCAAGGACTATCTTTACTGTAATTTATGAAAGCATTTTCAAACAGAAGATAAACTAAATAAATCATGTAGAAAATAAAGAAAAAGCTTGCAGCGGGGGTCCGCTAGACAAGCCCTTTGTACTCCGTAGGAGATATCCCGACATGCTTCTTAAATTGTTTGTAAAAATATCCGGTCTCCCAATAGCCTACTTTGAGAGCGATTTCATGAACTTTAAGTGAGGTAATCCGCAGCAGCTCCTTTGCCTTCTCAATCCGGTATTTATTGATATATTCGGTGAATGACTCATTCACCTCTTTATGGAACAGCTGTCCCAAATACACCGGGTGAATATGGTATTGGGCACCGAGGGTCTTCAGTGACACATCTTCATTGTAGGACTCATGGATATAATTCAGCACCTGCTGCACGACTGGACTCTTTACGTCCCGAACTAAGGCGTCTACCGTAATGGTAGCGGCTTCCTGAATAATCTGAGTCAGTTCATTTATGGAAACTGTGGAGCGAATGAGGCCAAAACCGTCTGCAAAAAGCTCCGGTTCTTCCACATGGCGGATCTCCTGCAGCTGCATCTTGAAGCGGATCAACCATTCCATAGCAATGCCTTGCAGCAGCACAGGTGTAATCCCCTCCATCCGCCGCAGCTGCTCAAAATGATCCTGAATCCGCACCAGCAGCGCTTCCTTATCCTTCGCCATAATCAGCTTGAGATCATCTTCCCAATTCAGCGGCATACCTTGGACGGCAACCTCATGCCTGTCCTGAACTTCCTCATAATGCAGCAGATTCCGTTCTGGGAACAGCATGAAATATTCCTGAGTCATCTTTGCATGGGCATAACTCTGAGCCGCCGCCTCCTCCGTCTCCTCCACCGTTCCTACGGACAGCCGCATGGGTGGTCCGCCAGTTAGGGACAACAGCAGTTGTTCATGAAGTCTCTCAACCTCTTCTTTACCCTGCTGATACTCACTAAGCAGATGCAGCAGCACGGTATCTCCATCCATATCCCGGAATGCAATCAAAGACGGGTTACCGCCTACAACCTCTTCCACCGCCTGAAATAGCTCGGCAGCGTCCTGTTCAGGGCGAAGCAGGGCCACCTGCACCAGCGGCTTATCTAGTCTAAGTCCCAGAAAATCAGTCCGTTCGCTGAATTCCTTCGGCCCAATCTGGCACCGCAGCCAACGGTACATCACATTATCGCGCAGAATGGAAATACTATGCGCATTGAATTGACTCTCTTGGCGGGAGACACCCAGCTTCTCGGCGGCAGTTACTAATGTTGCCCGGAACTCTTGCAAATTAATAGGCTTGAGCAGATAATTTTCAATGCCGAGCGCCATTCCCTCCTTAAGATATCCAAATTCATCATAACCACTGAGGATAACAACTTTGATCTCCGGTTGAATCTCCCGCACAGCCCGGATCAGATCCAGTCCGTTCATCAGCGGCATGGAAATATCCGTAATCAGAATATCCGCTGGGACAAACCGCAACGACTCCAGCGCTTCCTGGCCGTTCTCGGCGTGGCCGACAATCTCCATCCCCAGTGCTGCCCAATCCACAATGTCATATAATCCTTCGATAATAAAAGGCTCGTCGTCCACAATGAATATTTTATACATGGTTTGGATCATCCTCTCCCAGATCGGGAAAATACACAGTCACGGTTGTGCCGGTACCCGCTTCGCTTTGTAATTCAATGCCATACTCACTGCCATAAAGCAGCTTCAAACGTTCATGAATACTGCGCAGGCCGAATGATTCCGATTGTTCATCTGGCTGCAAAAGACCTTCTTTGAGCTGGACCAATCTGTCCGGGGCAATCCCCCGCCCATTGTCTGTAACTACCGCACGCAAATATTTGCCATCCTTGGCCACAGCCACACTGATGTGATTATCATTCTTGTCCACGCGCATCCCATGCAGAATGTAGTTTTCAATGATGGGCTGCAGCGACATTTTGAGTACAACTCTTCCGGTAAGCTCTTTACCGCATTCCATTGTATAAGAGAATTTATCCTTATAACGGATGCGGAACAGCTCCAGATATAAACGGCAGGCCTCTAGTTCATCCTTCATCGTATGCTTGGGTTTCTGGTGAACATAGCTTTTGAACAACACCGACAAGCTGTAGATCATCTCCCCGACATCTGAAGCTCCTTGAGAGATGGCCCTCATCCGGATCACCTCTAAGGTATTGTAGAGAAAATGTGGGTTTACCCTGGCTTCAAGCGCGGCAATTTCGGTATGTTTTTGCTTGATTTCAGCCTTGAACACACGGTCTATATGAAGATTCAGCTCATCCAGCATGTCGTTGAAGCTCTTGGAGATCTGCCCCAGCTCGTCTTCTCTGACATCGGTAATCCGGGCATCCAGGTCACCGTTTTTCACTTTGCGGGTGAACTTGATAATTTTATGAGTCCGTCTGGCAAAATTATTGATAAATAAAGTGGGCGTAATAATCGCAAACAACAGGCAGATCAAGCAGATAATGAAGATCATGTTCCGCAATCCCCTATAGGTGGCGGCTAATTCCTGCTTAGGCACAGCACTCAACACAGTAAATCCGCCTTGGGTATGAGTCTGCTTAGTAATGATCATCCCGCCAACTTCTTCACCATCTGTATAGGCGGAATTCATCTGCTCGGGATAAGGATAGCGCTTTCCATAATAAGTGCCCGAGGTATCAAATAACACATCCCCATCCGCTGCCAGCACCAGAATCTTTCCCTTGAAGTCATCCTTATAATTGCCCATACTCCCCCAGACCTCGCTGGCATCAAAATAGACTAGAAGCTGACCAATGTTGCGCAGTGATATCTTGTTATTGACCGGGGTACGAACCGTAAACATCGGCCCCTCCGGAGATGAGATCGCCTGACTGACCCAAGTGTTTGGAGCGGTGACACTGCCTTCCTCCTCCAGATACAGCGCATCCGGTACAAAAGAATGGGCTGCATTAGTGGAAATAATCTGAAATTTGCCTTGGTTGTTATAGACATACAACTGCTGCTCAGCTGCACTGTAGAGCATTAAACTGCGGATATCAGGATCATCTTCAACTTGATTGCGAAAAAACTGCACGGTATCCGTCGTAGCATTACTTTCGTTGAAATACCGGTCCAGCCGGTACCTCACGTAATCTTCATACGGGTGCTCCAGCAAATACGACGTATTAGCAGTCAGCTCCGTGTCCCGGTACACGTCCCGCATCATAGACTGTACAGAGTCATATTTCTGCTCAATATAGCTGTTGATGCTCTCCACGGTACGTTTCTGAATCTCCATCTGCCGCTGCACTACGGCCTGAGACATGAGCAAGAACATCAGGTAAGAGAAGGTGATAATGGTGACCACGGCAATGACTGAGAAGAGCAGGATGATTTTCATAAACAGATTATTCTTCAGATACTTTCTGTACAATTTCCCCGGAAACATCAGCAACCTCCTACAGCAGGGGGGAAGCCTAAGCTTCGCTGCTTGTCATTATGAATAAAGTATAGCATGAGGTGCTTCCTGCCTGTGGCTGGTAAAAGCTTGCATTCCTCCGCTAAGCAAAGACAGTCTGCCCATGGAGCAAAGGGCTCCTTGGGCAGACCGGGGTGGGACTATATAATCTACCGGATGTAATTCAAGATGAACTGCGCAGCCTCGGCACGGGTCGCCAAGCCACCGGGCACAAAATTCCCGTCCGTGCGGCCATTCACCAGACCCAGTGATGACGCAGCATTCACGCTGTCTGCCGCCCAGGCTGCTACCTCACCGGAATCGGTGAATGTTGCCGGGGCTGATGACTGAAGCGCTCCATGCTCCAGTACATAGGCACGCATTAGCATAGTCACAATCTCCTGGCGGCTGATGTTCGCACTCGGATCGAAGTGTTCAGCAGTGCGTCCGCCTACAATACCTGCCCGGACCAGACGCGCCAGGTCCTGCTCATACCATACACCAGATGGCACATCACTAAATTTCAATTCCGCCTGAGCTTGCAGTCCCAGCACGCCAGCCAGCAGCTTCACAAATTCCGCTCTTGTAATACTGCGGGCGGGCTCAAATCCATTTTCGGAAGTGCCTTGTATCAGATGTTTAGCCGCCAGCTGGCGGATAGTGTCCGCAGCCCAATGGGTAGACGGAACGTCAGCGAAGGATTTATTGTACTCCAGCACAGCCAGCCTGCCTGTTCCGCTAAACTCTCCTAGCAGGAAGCCATTCGCGTATACTCCGCCGAGATAGGTAAGCGAACCCCCTTCAGCAATAGCATATAAACCAAGCAAATTAGTATTATAATCCGTATTTGCTGCACTCCATTGTATGGTTACTGGTTTGCTGAAGCTTGGAAGACGGTTAGATGTACCATTCCCCGCGATGATGCTCAGATCAAACGTCATCCCCGTACCCCGCAAGACCACCCCACGCTCTGCTTTCAGTGTGCTCATGTTCAAAGTTTCCGGGCTGAGCTTCACCTGAATCTTGCTGCCTGAAGCTTGAGCTTCATTAAGCAGAGCCTTCAATTGCACCAGCAATTCCGGCGCAATACCAAGTGTGGTTCCCGAGGCGGCCAATTCAAGTTGACGGATCCCTAGCAATTCACCTGCATTCACAGGCAGCTCGATAGCTGTAACGCCTGCCGGCACATTTACCGTCACTTTTCCGTTCTCAGTAGATGTACTGAGTGCACTTGCTGGAACAGTCAATGTTGCACTAGTCGGACTTGGAAGCGGCGTTGCTGTCGCTGCCGGAGTCGTTCCGCCAGTTCCCGTACCTGTCCCTGGAGCCGATGTCGGCTGCGGTGTAGATACAGGAGTATTGTGGACCTCCAAATCAATAATCCCGCTCTTTTGAACAGCCGTATAAGGGCGGCCATTCAGTATTTTGGTGTTGGTGACTACGGCCGTGTATTCGCCGCTGTCTGTTTCTTTTGCAGAAGCAATCGTATAATCACGCTCCACAGCGCCTTCAACGGCCTGCCCGTTTTTCAACCATTGGTAGCTTAACTCGCCATAAACTGCAGAAGCCACTACGGCAAAAGACACCTTATCACCTACAGCTGCCGGATTCTTATCTACGCTATAAGCGGTGATAATTGGCGCATCCGGTGCCGGATGTACTGTCACCGTAAGTTCATTACCGGTTCTTGTTGAAGGCTCCGTTCCCTCTTTTCCAGTCAGAGCCACACGGAACTGCGTACCGCTGTCTGCTTCAGAAGCAGTAAATGCGTATACCGCCGAAGTCACGCTCTCCGCTACAGTCCATTCCTCTGCGGTTGCTGCCTTCGTCTCCCAGCGAACCGATTCCACATCCCCGCGGATCTGTACGAACAGCTTCACTTCTTCATCAGCAATGACATCAAGTGCAGAAGGAAGATCGGTTATGAAATCAGGCGCTTCCCATGGTGCTTCAGCCGGAGTTACGTTAAGTGTGTACTCTGCTTCACTGCTGTCACCAGATTCATTGATGACGATGACCTTGTACTTATTGCCATCCATCCCGGTAGTCAAAGCAGGGATAGTATAGGTGGCGGACATTCCCAACGCATCTCCATAACCGCTGCCTGTGTCCGCATACCAGGCATAAGTCAGCTGCCCTGCGCCAGTGGCAACTGCCGTTAGTGTCGCGGACGTATTTTCACGGAAGGAGCCTTCCCCTACGATCTGCACCTTTGGAGCTTGCAAGGCCCACTTCGCCTGTAAGTTCAGTTCTCCGGTTATTAGATCTTCGGCAAAATTCCATCTTCGCGCACCTTCTCCTTCTCCAACGTACCAGCCTTCCAGGTCATAGCCCTCTCTGGCAATGCCCGTAGGCTCCAAGAGCAAAGTGCCATACACAGCCTCGGCCACAGTATTTGCTGGTTCACCCCCATTAGCATCAAAGAGAACGGGATAGCTGCCTTTCAGATAGACCGGTTTGGAGCGGTTGCCTGCATAATCCTCCATCACCACATGCACAACTTTTGCCGTCGAGGTAAAGCTTAAGCTCGCCTTAGTTGTCCGTCCACGGATAATCATCGGCTTATTGCCAGAGCTATACGTTGTGGCAAAAGATTTCGGATTCCCATCTTCATACACATACATATACCGCCAGTCCCTGGTATTCGGCATCGGCAGATTCAGCTTACCGTCCGTCCAGGACCATTCTTCCGCGTAAGGTTCCGCGACCGTGTCGATGAACCGGCCGCTGACCGAGACTGGATCGGTGTTGCCTGCGGTAACGGTGACAATGTAATCATCGCCGTTTACCGGCATCCCCGTGAACAGCGCAGTGCTTGCACCTGCCGGGACAACCACTTGCTGTGACACCGGTTCGGATGTCGTAATCCAATTCAAGGACTGCACTCGAACGGTAATATCACCGGAAGCTTGGGCGGAGTTCGTCCAGTTCACAGTCAACTCCCCGTCCGCGCTTGAATCCACCTTCACTCCGGAAACCGCCGCATCCAGATCAAAAGCCAACGATGCCGCTTCGCCCTCCACTCCATCCGCACCCACTGCAACCACTTTAAGGGTTCCGGATTTCACCGGGAGATGCTTCAGATAGAACACCTCATCGTATTTGCCGCCCATAAATACATCATTCACGTACACATTATATTGCTTGATCTTAGTGTAATCGGGATCTAGCTTCCACTTCACAACCATTTCACCTGTATCTGTAAAAGCTTCCGCAACTGCTAATTCCGCAGGAGCTGCGGGCTTTACGGCAGACCCGTCATAAACGCGCAGCTGTCCGACGTTCATCTGGTAGGTGGACGCTGTTCCTTGCCCGGGATCGAAGACCAGTCCAAGGGCTGCAATATTATGACCCGCGTATGCACTCAGGTCCAACTCCTTTGTCACCCAACCTTCCGAGTGCTGACCACTGTTTGGAATAGCGACCTCTACTACGGTATTCGGATCATCAGCCAGGATGAGTCCTACCGCCATCGCCGAAGCATCCGTGGCAGATGGCTTATTGAAGCTGATCGACAGCTTGGAGTTGCCATTGACCTCCAGCTCTGTTTTGTACAGACGCAAGAAGTTCTTCGCATTCAGATTGCCGTTCACCACCAGTGAACTGCCACCGTTATACGCACCGATCTGCTCATAGTTGTACCGGTTTGTGCCCGCAAGGTTGTACTCCGGTCCATAATCAAAATCTACAGTAAGCTTATTGCCAGCAGTATCCTGCCACCACTGCCAAGTCACCGGGATATCCTGCAGGCTCATATTAGACCACTCATCCGGGTTCGATACTTCACCGTTCACGGAATAGGACAAGCCCTGTCCAGTGTTAAAATTGGTGTAAAAGTTCTTGTCCTTAATTACCGAACGCTCCGCAATGACGGAGGAGATTCCCGGCCAGTAACGGTTGTCGGCATAAACATCGGAAACAGTATTGGTTGCCGATTTGACCGTATTCTTAGGGTCCACGTTCGGGCCTGACCACCATAGCTGCTCACGCAGTTTTGTCATCCATTGGTAGTCATTTTCGGATCTGTGCGAGACCGGGTAAGACAGGTTCATGTCCTCATCCAGACCGGCATGAACGAAGTCCGCACCGAGTGTAGCCAAGCTGAGCCGTGGCAAGCCATTGCTGTCCAGCTTGTTCATCAACGCTGTTCCGTTAACGGACTTGAACCGGTCGCGGCCTGCTTCCAGCCCTGCAAAACCAACGTCAAACAAGTTGTAGCTTGTTCCCAGACTGGCATTCAGATTGCTTAAGTAATTAGCCGCGTTGGTAATCTGTGTATTGCCAGCCCCGTAGTCGAAGAAAAACGAATTGGAGACGGGTTCCTTGGTGCTTTTATCCACTAAAAAGGAGATATTGGTATCATTAATCGTCCGGGCGAACGCATTAGCACCGGTATTGGTGTTCAGAGAGTCATACCACTGTACATATAGGCCGCCCTCTTGCAGCACCTTCATAAAAGCGATGTAATCGGGGATATCCTGGGTCGCGACATTCGGATTCATCTCTTCCTGATTTACAAAATAACCGTCAAACCCGAAATATCCGGCCATCTCGATCAGTTTATCCGCCACCGGAAAATTACCATTCTCGTCTTTAACTATCATTTGTTTGTACGTCTGCTGTCCACGGTCATTATTGGAAAAAAAGATTCCCGCCAATGACAGCACGCCGTTCTTATGCGCTGCATCGGTGTAGGTAGGGTTCGGGATATTCAGCATGCCGAATTCGAACCATTTTTGCTGCCAGTCCTTCTGGGCCAATTCATCATAATATTCCGGCGGGGTGTACGCAGTTGCTGTACCGTGCCAATAGGAGTAGTAATCAATATATTGCCAAAAGTTAAAATGATACTGCGCAAACTTGTTCGTATACGGCGCGTTCTCAATAAAAGCATTCCCGTAGTCGCCAGCAACGTTGATCATCTGTGTGTCTGCGCTAAGCGCTGGGTTAGCTTGGGTTGCAGCAAATGGGGCATTCCGCTTCTGCAGCGGCACCCGCGATCTCAACAGCTCTGCATCCGGATCAGTTGCCGGACTCCAGTTCGCAATATGGCTGCTCGTATATCCATGTACATTAGGCTGATTGGCACCCGGCGCACTGTCTCCTGTAAAAGGCCACGTATCGCCGGCGTAAGCCGTTAGGGGAAGTCCTGAAACTAGCAAAGCTGCCGCCAGAACAGCTGATGTCAGCTTACGACGCGCCTTTTTACCGGTGTGAAGGTTCATTTTCCACTCTCCTCGTCCTGTAGTTGTTTCGGTTACTCTCATCCATGAAGCGTAATGTGTGCTCAGTATATCGCCGAACAGCAAGTAGATTACTTCTGTTATCCCGTCCCTCTGCCGCTCCTACCCTCTTCTGCCTGCACATTCTGTATCCAACCACATATGTGCAAGCGCATTCATATTTGTCGGCACCCCCCCTGTCTTACTTTGATTAGTCCACCCTAATCTAACCCAGATCTTTCCTTACAAATAGCCGCAAAATTAAAGATATGCTGGATAAATTAAAGATTATCGCGCCAGCAGGGATCGATATCCTGGCAATGAGTGGGTTGTTAAACATATGTTGGTTGAAAATATAAAGAGGATAAAGAAGCGTGGCCTCTTTTGCCTCTTATCTCCGCCACTCCGCCGTATTCGCTCAAATCAGAGGCACTTTTGCTTCTCTTTCACGCCGCACCACCGTATCGCCGCCTCCCTCAGACTACCCAGCAACGAAAAAAAGATTGCCTCTCCGTCATCAACGATGACCTTGAGGCAATCTTTTTTCAAACCATCCGATTTAGTTACTTTCCTTGCTTCTCCAGCAAGTTCAGAATAATTGTTACTGCTTCGGCCCGGGAGGCTACTTGGTTAGGTGCGAAACGATTTTGTCCTATGCCATTCACAATGCCCGCGTCTGCTGCTGCCGCAATATATGGTACTGCCCATGCGGGTACATCCTTAGCATCATTGAAGGTTAAGGTCGCTTTTGGATCTACTGTAATGCCCAGAGCTCTAACAACCATAACTGCTAATTCAGTGCGAGTAAGCTCCTGCGTAGGACGGAAGGTACCATCGTCATAGCCGCTGATAATTT
Source organism: Paenibacillus sp. FSL R5-0636 (assembly GCF_037974255.1). Lineage (NCBI taxonomy): Bacteria > Bacillati > Bacillota > Bacilli > Caryophanales > Paenibacillaceae > Paenibacillus > Paenibacillus sp. FSL R5-0636. Next base: position 934,810 of record NZ_CP150232.1, on the reverse strand, counting down.
GCAAAGCTACTGCCTGAGCTACAAAGGACTTAGCCCATGCCGGAATCTTCGCTGAATCCTTAAAGCTTGAAGTGTTACCACTGTCCGGCAATTGCAGGGCACGAGCCAGCATAGTGATAAATTCAACCCGATTTACTTTCTGATTAGGGCGGAAAGTATTATCCGGATAACCGCTAACGAAGCCTCCTGCTACTGCCTTCTCAATAGCCGCTGCTGCCCAATGGCTGCCAGTATCCGTCAATGATGGTTTGACTACTGGCGTTGCAGATGGTGTAGGCACCGTTGTTGGTGCTGGTGTAGCTGTTGGTGCTACTGTTGGCGTTGGTGTTGCTGTCGGTTTTGTTGTTGCCACTGGACCTGTTGATGATCCTGTTGTTGGTGCTGCTGTTGGTGCTGTCGTTGGCGCCGTTGTCGGTTCCGTTGTTGGTGCTGTTGTCGGTTCCGTTGTCGGCGTTGTTGTAGGTTCTGGTGTTGGGTTTACTTCAGGATCTGCTTCCTTAATAATACCGAACTCTTCCAGAACGTATGGTTTAGCATCATTAATATTCTGATCGATCTCATAAGATACAGCTGTTAATTTTCCAGCATCTACAGTAATACCTACAAAGGTCTGAACTTGACCGCGTTTTGGACGCGTAGCATCACTTGGGTCCGGTCCGTATTTAGCTGCTGTATTCTCATTTGCTACTTCGAAGAGATTATAATACGCATCTCCCAATTCTGGTTTCATGTTCTTGTAGTAAACCTTCGCTCCCGCTGTAGCTGGGATCAGATAAATCGTTCCATCTGGATTTACTGTGTACTCTACAGTTTGACCATTGAAGCTTTCCTTGATCTTCACTGTGTCTGCCGCAGTTCCATCAGCTTTAATTGGCTTGGTCCGGGCATAAATATGGTCGTGTCCTTGAAGAACCAAGTCAATGCCCAGTTCAGCCATCATTGGAGCAACCTTCGCTCTTTCTCCATTTGTACCCATAATGTCTTTGTCAGTAGCATGGTTAGAGGTTGTGTATGGACCTTTATGCATAGCTACGATAATCCACTTCGCACCAGCAGCCTTCGCTGCTTTTACGTCAGCCTTCATCCAATCCAACTGTGCTTGGCTGAAGTTAGCAAATTCATCGGAATTCTCATTTGTATTCAGGACTACAAAGTGAGCATTGCTGTAGTCATAGGAATAATATGCTCCAGTTTCTGTTGCAGAGCCCGGTGCTTCCTTAATATTGTAGTGCTCATAGAAGGCATTTGCCTTATCCTCATGATTCCCCGCAACAGGCACGATGGTCGTGTTAAGCAGGGTATCCTGCGAATGACCAAGCAACCAATTCCATTGTGATTCATTAGTTCCGGTATCTACGATATCTCCGTTAATCGCCACAAACTCAGCATTCGGGAACGTCGTAAGGGCTTTTGCCATCGTTTCACCGGAAAGAATCGCTTCATCTTCGGTCTTAGCCTGTGTATCAGCCAAATCGATGAAAGTAAATGCTCCTGTCTTAGCGGCAGTTTCAAAAGTTCCCACTGCACTCCACAGGCCTAGTGCTTTATCACCTACACGGAAGTAGTATTTTGTATCAGCTTTCAGGCCAGAAGCTTCCGCTTTATGAACTAATTCATCTTTTGAATTTCTGGAAACCGCCGAACGTCCTGTAAACTCAGCAGCCTTAGCAAAGTCTGGAGTAACGCCCGTATTTTCTACAACCTGCAGATCGTTTCCAGTAGACTTCAACGCTGTGTACCAAGTGAAGCCTTTTGCACTCACTGGGTCGCCATTAAAGGTAACTGTAACCTTTTTAATCGAATCCGTTGAAGCGATAGCAGCTTCTGAATTTGTTCTTTCACTTACAGCTTTGATAACAAATTGATAGGTTTGGTTTGAATTAGTATTTTCTACAGTGTAAGTATAAGAAGTTTTACCTTCTTCATTAGGAACACTGGCCGTCCAATTTGCGGATACCAGTTCATTTTGCTCATAAATACGATATCCAGACACTGGTGCACCGGAAGCAGGCGCATCCCAAGTCAACGTTATTTTACCACCATCTGCTGCAGTAGCCTTTGCATTTTGCACAGGTTTAACTGCTACTTCCGATTTATGAATGCTGTAGTTATCATACAAGTCTGTAGAACCACCAGTTGTTGTGGTGTAGGCTTCGTAAGATAGCTCATCATTCGTTACCGTCATCCCCGTGAACATTTCCTTGCCAGGCTGTCCGTATTTAGCTGCAAACGGGAATGTTCCTGAAGCTACGTTGTATTTTTTATTGCCCGCTGCATTTGTAATCAGGTATAAAGTACCCTTAGGATCAGTTACTACTCCGTTTGAGTCCGGAACAATATCCGTCAATGGTTTGTTGTTGTACATCTGATAGCTTCTAGCAAAGGTGTGGTCATGCCCGCCAATTACCATGTCGATACCAAGCTCATCAAACACCTTCGTTAATTGCGCTCTGTAAAAGAGTACATCTGTATCATTGGTGTGATTGGCAACGGAATAAGGAGATTTATGCAGAAGCACAACCTTCCATTTCTGATTGCTTTTTGCTGCTTCGCTACGAAGCCATTCCACTTGTTTATTGTAAATTTCGTTATTCTCAAGATTCGAGCTTGCACCATAATATTCTGTATTAATTACCATAAAGTGCGCTGAACCGTAGTCAAAAGAATATACAGAACCATCAGGTTTCGCACCTGTATTCGAAACATTCGGCAAATTAAAATGAGAGCTATAATTGCTATAATTTTTGCTTTCATGGTTGCCTACCAAAGGCACCAACGGAATATTCGCTAAAATATCCTTAGGCTTATTGAAAAACCATCCCCATTGCTCCTCAATATCACCGTTATCCACCAAATCACCAGAATTCAGAATAAACTCACTTTCCGGGAATTTAGTCAATCCTTCTTGAAGGGTATGATTCCAGATATCAAAATCTTCTTCAGTTGTCCCTTGGGAATCCGTTGTATATAGGAATTTAAAAGCTTGGTTGCTGGAACGTTCTGTCTTAAAAGTTCCTACGTCGCTCCAATTATCAGCTTGTCCATCTCCAGCACGGTAAGCATATTCCGTGCCCGGCTGCAGATGATCCGCTATTACCTTATGGCTGGTTAGCACAAGTGGTTTTTTAGCTGATTTATCCGCTTTTGTCATATACACACTAGTTGTAACGGATGTTCCTTCATACAATTGAGCTCCTGCCGCTGGAAACTGGCCATTCTCCAATTTAGAAGCTTCTACCACTTCCAGTTTGGTGCCAGTCACACTTTCAGGTGCATACCAGTTAAATCCCATACTAGTCTGCGGGTTGCCATTAAAAGTAATTGCGATAGAATCTGGCTTCCCAACTCCAGGTTCTACTGTCTCCACTACAGGATAAGCAATCAGGCTCATATCCCAATAAAGGTCAGAGCTAGTGTCGCCTGTCTGGTGAACTTCAGCTGAAAGCTCATTACTTCCATCCTTCAGATTGGCTTTTACGATTTCCGTTAGGTCAACCTTTGTATACTCATTTGGATCACTGCCATTAGTTGTACTAAGTGTCTGATAGTCGATTTCACCAGCTGGCATAGCCTCGCGGTAGATTTCTGCACCGTTCAGATACAGCACAACTCCGTCATCAAATGCAAAATTACCCAATACTTTATCCGATTTTGTAATTTCTTCCTTATTCACAGTTACATTTGTCCGGAAATAGGAAGTACGATATTTCTTCTTTTTATCCGAGCCGTAGCTTATATTTGTATTCAGAGCACCAAATTGCTTGCTGCTGACTCCGGCCCCAGAATCTTTATAACCAAGCGGCGCTTGGCCTGATGCCCATGTAGAATCATCGTAAACAGACCGCCATACCGAACCTTGATCCGTTCCGTTATCTAGATATTTCCATGTAGAATTGCCCGCCAGTAGTGTAATTGGCTCTAGCGTTTGTAATTGCAGTAATCCAGCATCCTCATTGCTGTCTTCTGCAAAAGCTGGCATTCCTGTAAATGTAAGTCCCAGTACCATAACGAAGGCTAGTGTCATGGATACTGCTTGTTTAAATAACCTGTTCATAATCAGTCTCCCTTACTGTTATTATGAAATGCTTGCATCCATTCATAGTAACTACTAAATATTTTCACAATGTACGGATTGATCCACTAGTTTGTAAAAACGGCTTGTGTATTTAATCAGGCAAAAGTGGTTACAGTAACGGCAAGGTTATGATCAAGGAGGACAAACATGGACGATACTCAAGCTTTTGTAGACAAAGTACACGACACCCAGAAGAAAGCAGAAAAGAACAAACAGAATCACGGTAAAGGAACACCAAGCCAAAAGCTGCCTAATAAACAGCACAGTAAATAGAACACGCCTCCACGAAAACAAAAAAAGCAGCAAGCCCTCCCGGATCGGAGTGACTTGCTGCTTTACTTTTTGTAAATTGAGCTTTGCTTTTAAAGGAGTTATTTACTCCATTTCACCACATTCACGGCTACCTTCTCTAATTGCGCCTTGCTCAAAGCCTTGTCTGGAGAACTAATCGTCACAAAACGATCATCCAGTTTATAGGTCAAAAACAATGAATCGCTGGTAGGGCTGTACCACTTAGCTTCTGTACCATTGGAGAGCTTTACGGTATCGCCTTTGTAATCATAGGAGTAGTCACGTGGAGAAACGTTCACTCTCATATGGTTGAACAAAAAATACACTCCATCTTCAGAGCTAGCTGCTTTTTGAAAAGCATCTCCACTCACCATTTGTGCTGGTGCATAAACCGTTTTAAACCCATCGAAATTTGCAAAAGCTTTAGAAATTTGTTCTTTTTGAGCGTTGCTGTACTGTACTGGTGTTAATGTATCTTTATCCGGCACCACAGTTCCAGTACCCAGAATGACCTGATTCGCTGCCGCATCAAAAATCACTGGCACCTTCAACACATCAGCCAAGGCACGTACAGGAAGATAGGTTGTATTGTTATAAGTAATCGGAGCTAATGTGTTACCTTTATTATCAACAGGCGTATAAGCTGCACCATTCACTTTAAATCCAATGCTGTGATTAAGATATGCGGTGATTTTTTGCAGCTTAGTTCCCGCGTACACACCAGCTGAACCTGTGATTGCCATCCCAAATACCATCGTTGCTATAATGAACTTTTTACTTTTCATATGTTATGCCTCCTTAGAAGATCAATCTCGGTTTTTACTTTAGCTCAAGTTTTAAAAGAATATGTCTCTAAGTTGTATTTAACTTGTACCCAATTTGTAAAGAAACTATTCATCTGGAGCTCTGGTTTGTATAAAAAAAACAGCAACCCGCTTATCCCATAAGGATTTAACGGATTGCTGAGAGCTTTAACCTTGATACGGAGTTGTAACCTTATACACTTCTGAATATAAAATTTCTCTATAAAGTTGGAATTCTTCTTCATCAACAGGGTTAGGGTAAGTCATAATTAAGAGTGGTAAGTCTTCATTTCCTTCACGCAAAGGAGGCTGCACATAATCGTAAGGATTCAAATGAAAGCCCAGCCGCTCATAAAAGCCAATTCTCCGCTGCTCCATTTCACCCAGTGGCCGCTCAACTTCCAAAAGGACAGGCTTGTTAGATAGACTGATGTATTCAGTCATCAGCTTTTTGCCAATTCCTCCGCCTCTAATGCTTGGGTCGACTGCTATATGTTCTACAAAACGAAAGCCGGGAAACTCCCAGCAGGCCATAAAAGCAACAATTTTACCCTCAGAGTTCATCTCGGTAATGAGACGATAATCTGGAACGTCCAATAACTCCTGTTGTCCCTCAAAGGTTCTGATCTCAGAAGTAGGAAATGAGGCTTCCATAATAGCGAATATTTCATCAAAAGTTGTGTGATTCATAACATAAGTTCTCACTTTCTGGATTTGTGGTCTATTATAAGTATACCTTACACATATTATCTTAACCCGAAATTCATTAAGAACTCAAGGTACTAGTACCTGGTACTAGGATAACGTGATATACTAAATAGAACAGTTATACACATCTTGTTTGATATAGGAGAGGTTCATATTGGATAATCAGCAATGGATCGCACCTGAGTTCTACAATCTCACTTCGGAAATGGAAAGCCATGCTCCTGAGAAGATTGCGCTTAAGTGGTTAAATGAGCAAGGAGATTATGAGGAAATTACTTACGGTGAATTACGCAAACAAGCTAACCGGCTGGCCGGAGGACTTGCGAAGCTTGGGCTGCAACAAGGGGATCGTGTTCTTGTTATGGTTCCACGCCGCATCATCGCTTATGTCATCTATTTAGCTTGTCTGAAACAAGGACTTGCCATCATTCCATCCTCAGAAATGCTGCGTGCCAAAGATTTATCCTACCGCCTGCGCCATTCTGAAGCCAGAGCGGTTATTGCTTGGTCCGAAGTAACCGGGGAAGTTAATAAAATCTCAGAGGATCTTCCTGCTCTCGATTACCGTCTTTCCGTATCTGGCAGCTCAGACGAACTCGGTGAAGGCTGGCTGGATCTAGAAAGTCTGATGGTTGGACAACCAGATACCTTCACAGCAGTCGCAAGCCGCCGGGATGATATGGCTATTCTCGCCTACACCTCAGGTACTACCGGCAACCCTAAAGCGGTCGTTCATAGTCATGGCTGGGGTTATGCTCACTTGCGGATCACCTCACCTCAATGGCTGGATATTCAAGGATCTGACACCGTCTGGGCAACAGCAGCTCCCGGCTGGCAAAAGTGGATCTGGAGTCCCTTCTTAACCGTTCTTGGCAACGGAGCTACAGGTTTTGTATATAGTGGATCCTTTCATCCCAAAAAATATTTGCAGCTATTGCAGGATCACAAAATTCAAGTATTATGCTGCACCCCAACGGAATATCGTCTAATGGCTAAAACAGAAGACTTAGGTCGTTACGACTTGTCTACCCTGCGTTGTGCAGTATCTGCCGGAGAGCCATTAAATCAAGAGGTCATTAACACCTTTCAGCGTGAATTCGATATCACAATCCGTGATGGGTACGGCCAGACGGAAAGCACCCTAATTATCGGAACACTCAAAGATACTCCAATACGCATTGGTTCTATGGGTAAATCAATCGCACCCGGCTTAGTCGAGGTTGTGGACGAAGACGGCAAGCCACTACCTGCTGGAGTGGTTGGTGATATTGCCGTACATTTGAGTATGCCAGCCCTGTTCCACACTTATTACAAAGATCCCGGTAGAAAAGAAAGCTCCACACACGGCGAATTCTTCATAACCGGCGACCGGGCAAAAAAAGATGAAGATGGTTATTTCTGGTTCGAGGGCCGTGGGGATGACATTATCATTAGCTCAGGTTACACTATCGGTCCTTTCGAGGTAGAAGAAGCATTGATGAAGCATGCCTCCGTTAAGGAATGTGCGGTCGTAGCCAGTCCAGACGAGATCCGTGGGCACATTGTTAAAGCATTTATCGTGCTCAAGGATGAGATTGTTGGTTCACCAGAGCTTGTAAAAGAGCTGCAATCCCATGTTAAAGAGTGGACAGCCCCTTATAAATATCCGCGCAAAATCGAGTTTATTCAGGATCTTCCGAAAACGACCTCCGGTAAAATACGGCGAGTAGAGCTTCGTGAGCAAGAGAACCAAGCTGCGCAGGAATAAACATAGCCATGGAATTCACCTTATTAAAAAATAAAGAGCAGCTAGTCCATAAATGGACTGCTGCTCTTGTTTATTTGGCATCAGGTCGTTACTCGGACCAATATTTCGCATCCGGGTTCAGCGCCGCGCCAACTTCGCCTTCTAATACTAAATCGCAATCGAGGTAGCCCTCTTCATCCAGGAAATAAACCTCCTGCTTGTAGAACTCGCATAAGGTCTCCAAGAATTTATCGGGCGAATCATACATCACGATTAAATCGCCGAAATCATGGAGCAGGTCACATACCTGTTCCACACCATCGGCAGACTTATAATAACAAATGAAATCACTGCCATAGTTCGTTAAGATAGGCAAGATAACTCCATCAGGATGTTGACCTTTTTCCTCCAATATCCCAGCTAATACCTTCATCTCCTCTTCATATTCATCCATATGAATCAGGCGGTACCCTGGAATAAATTCGATAAGGCTTGGTTCCTCTTCCTCACTGCTTGTCCCTGAGACAGTGCTATAAATAGCTTTCAGCAGTTCAGGAGTCTCCGGCAAAACTGCCGTAATCTTTGCTTCGTTACCGCCCTTGCCCAAGCTGGCAATATAATCAGGGCGTAATTCTGCGGACAGCTTAAGGTATTCTTGAAATTGTTCTGTCAATTTATTGGTGTGCATATTGTCATCCTTTACTTATTCGCAGAAGTCCACATCTTCATCAGCCACGTATCGAAGTCAGCGCCTTTTTCACCTTCATAAGCGTCGTACACGTCAACTCTCATCTTCTTCAGCTTCTCTTTGAAGTCCTCGTAAGAATGATCTCTTGGCAGGCTCTTTTTAATTCTCAGCAGGATCTTGGATACGCCTTTAACTAGTTCAGGCTTGTTCTTCGATGGCACCTTAACGTCTTCACCAAAAGCCTTCAGCTTAAGGTAAGCAGCTTCTTGAACTGTATATACAGGATCGCTCTCCATTAAACGCGTCAGGATATCGATAATTTGTTTGTGGTTGGTCTGTCCCAGCTCTTCAACTGCTTCTAGACGTGCTCTCCAATCCGCAGAGCGGTTGGCAGCTTTCTTTAATTCCTCATAATTCTCCGGTAGTTCATTGTTCAGTTCTTCGATCATTCCGTTCAATCCCCTTCTATTAAAAACTATCTATCTTACAGTAACAGTATAACCAACCATTGCGCAAGCTAAGAGAGGAAGATCTTTGCATGAATTCATGTGAATATCATATTTCCGCAAAAATATGGGTAAAGTATCCGAAGTAAGTATCCAGCGCAACATTCTATCGACTATATACGTTAGTAACTAGAGAAATTCAGACAATACATCAAGGAGAGTGACCTAAGTTGAAAAAGCATACCTTCATGCTAGCGTTAACCATTGTACTAAGTGTGGTGCTTGGCGCCTGTTCCAGCAACAACAGTAACAATGGAGCTGCCATTGAAACGAATCTAACTGCAAAAGAAATGGTCGATCAAATGCTGAGCAAAGTTGAGCAGCCATCATTAATGGAGCTTGATGCGGCTACTGTCGAACAGCTATATCATCTCAACCCAGAATTGCTTGAAGATTATAGCATTAGAATGCCTATGATGAATGTGAAAACTAACGAAATCGCCGTTCTGAAAGTTAAAGATGTAAAAGATATGACCACTGTTGAGGATGCCATTAAAGCGCGTGCAACAGATGTTCAAAAACAATTCGAAACCTATCTGCCTGATCAATACGAAAATGCCAAGAACTATAAACTTATTAAAAAGGGTAACTATTTCCTGTTCGTTATTGCTGATCCTGCGGATCAAGATAAACTCGTAGCAGACTTCGATACTTACTTCACAGAAAAATAAATAACCATGGTATTCAGCAGCCTACTTTTCCTATTCCTATTCCTGCCGGCTGTCCTAGCGCTCTATTATGTTTCGCCCTGGCGAATCAAAAACCTCATATTGTTTTTAAGCAGCCTGGTTTTTTATGCTTGGGGCGAACCTGTCTACATTGTAATCATGTTGCTGTCCACCATTACAGATTACAGCTTTGGTCTACTGCTCAGCAGACCAAAGCTGACTGCGGTGCAGCGCAAGTGGATTGTGGTTAGTTCCGTCATTATTAATCTAGGCTTATTGTCGTATTTTAAATACGCAGATTTTCTCATCCAAAATATAAATGGACTCCTCGGTACACATATTCCTTTAACGGATTTACCTTTACCTATTGGGATTTCATTTTATACTTTTCAATCCATGTCCTATATTATTGACGTCTATAGAGGAACTTCGAAAGCACAACGCAATTGGATTGATTTCGGTACATTCGTAGCGCTGTTTCCACAGTTAGTAGCAGGTCCGATTGTTCAATATAACACCATTGCCGGGCAACTACGTGAACGTTCGGTCGATATCCCCATGTTCGCAGAAGGTGTACGGAGATTCATAATCGGATTAGCCAAAAAAGTACTGCTCGCCAACAACATCGGTCTGCTCTGGCACACCATATCCAGCTCCAACCTAGATTCCCTGCCTGCTTTAACCGCTTGGCTTGGGATTATTGCGTTTGCTTTTCAGATCTATTTTGACTTCAGCGGGTATTCGGATATGGCTATTGGTCTCGGTCTCATGTTCGGCTTCCGCTTTAACGAGAACTTCAACAAACCTTATATCTCTCAGAGTATTACTGACTTCTGGCGGAGATGGCATATTTCCCTTAGCAGTTGGTTTCGTGACTATGTCTACATCCCGCTTGGAGGCAACCGCCGGGGGTTAGGCGTTCAAGTGCGCAACATCCTCATCGTATGGCTGCTCACGGGTATCTGGCACGGGGCAAGCTGGAATTTTCTGCTCTGGGGATTATACTTCGGGGTCATTCTTATCTTTGAAAAATGGTGGGGATTAAAGCTATTAAGCCACCTCCCCCGTTGGACAAGACATTTATATGCTGTAGTACTTATACTCATCGGATGGGTCTTATTCGCTTTTGAAGAACTTCCTCTGGTCATTGGCTACTTACAAGCGATGCTTGGCTTTAATGGACAGCCGTTATGGAATAATACCACTTTATACTTCACTTACACGAACGCGATTCTACTCGTGGTGTTAACCTTTGCCTCTACACCTGTGAAGCTCTCCAAGCGGATGGATTCTAGATCGGTTCCTGCTCTTGTTTGGTATGGCGTGTTATTTTTCCTATCTGTAGCCTACTTAGTAGATGCAACCTTTAATCCATTTTTATATTTCCGATTCTAACCATTAGGGGGTGATTGTTTATGAAGCTGAAGACGGATCGAATCCTGGTTGGGGGATTTGCTGCAACGTTATTTCTGGTCGCTATCCTTTTTTTCTTACTGCCTGTTCAGCGTTTCTCTGAGCTTGAGAACCGGTATTTGCAAAAGGCACCCCATCTGACATGGGACAATTTATTATCCCACACCTATGCGGAAGAGGCCGAAAGCTTTGTAACCGATCATTTTCCATTTCGGGCCAAATGGGTATGGGTGAAATCGGCGGTGGAACAGATGAGGCTGCAGCAAGAGAATAACGGAATCTATAAGGGAAAAGACGGCTATCTTTTCGAAAAATTTGCAGCACCTGATTACACTAAAGTTCAGCAATATGCAGCAGCTGTGAAACGCTTTGCCGATAACAATCCTGATGCAAACACCACTTTCTTACTCGCACCTACATCGGTTGGCTTGTACAAGGAACGTCTACCCTGGTTAGCTCCTGTCTACTCGCAAGCTGAGGTGAATCAAACAATAGCTAAGGATGTAGGGGATAGCCTTACTTTTATAAATGGATTTGATGTTCTTAGCCCACATGCCGCAGAACCCATTTACTATCGGACCGACCATCACTGGACAACCTACGGTGCCTACTTAGCTTATGTAGCCTATGCTCAAAGCATGGGCTGGCAGCCTCTGTCCCGGAGCGAATACCAGATTCAGACTGTGAGTAATTCATTTCTCGGAAGCTATCATACCCGGGGGCAATTTATCGGGGTCACACCTGACTCCATTCAAATGTACAAACCTAATCATGAGGTATCCACCCAAATGTACATTCAAGATACCGGTGAGACTTTAACAAGTATGTATGACCCAAGTTATCTGGCGAAAAAAGATAAGTACTCTTATTTCCTAGGGGGCGTACATGCGCTCATGAAAATTACCAGCCAGCTTGATCCAACAACGGTCAAACAGGAAAAGCTGCTCGTCATCAAGGACTCTTATGCACATAGCGTTATTCCTTTCCTGACTCAGCATGTGCCTGAAATCCATGTGATCGATATCCGTTATTATAATGGAAACATCAGTGACTATATGGCTCAAAATGATATCAAGGATGTCTTGCTGCTTTTTAATACGGCTACTTTTATTGATAATGCGGCGCTATTGAAGTTAAATTAAAGGCACTCAGGGAAAAGGTGTTGTGCGTAACTGCGGGAATGTTGGACTTTCGGTCGCTGTTGTCTCCAGATGTTTTTGATTTTACCGCTATCAGCGGATAACATCCGGAGACAGCTTATGCTTCCGATGCGAGCTTTCCTTCGGAAAGCTTTCAGGCGAACGCTAACGCTCCTACAGTTCCAAAATTCCCTCCTTAACTTCAAACCAAATACTAAAACTAATATACGAGTCCTCTAATCTGGACTCGTATTTCAGATCGTTTTTAGCAAGTATCTCCGCGACGATGGACAGGCCAAGTCCAGTACCGGAGATTTCTTTATTTCGAGACTCTTCAATTACATAGAATGGGTCCCAGATATACGCTAAATGCTCCGTTTTCAGGCGAGTGGTTTTATTGGAGATCGTAAATTTTAATGTACGCGTAGTGTCACTCCGTAGTTTTATTTCAAAAAAATCCTCTTCACCATACTTAATGGCATTACTAATTAAGTTGTTGAATACTATCTCGATTTGGCTGATATCTTCTTCAACGATAGAGGATTCAAGCGAATGAAAGTCGCTCATTAAGGTTATGTTTTTATTTTTTAACGTAATATTATATTGTGAGATCACTTTTAGCAGAAGCTCTTTAAGATCAAAAGGCTCTTTATGCACTTCTGACTTCTGGATCTTGGACAATTTAATTAAATAATCCACCATATCCGACGTATACTTCACTTGCTCCAAAATGATATCCGTATACGTGCCATCATCCAGACCGTCCTGAATGCCAATCGTATATGCTTGGATTAAGGATAATGGTGTTTTCACTTCATGCGAAATGCTTGAGATAAGGGTATTTAAACTTTGATTTTTCTCCTCCAATTTGGCATGGGTGCTCTTTAGACGCTGACTCATCTGATTGATGCTTTTCGAGAGCTCTTCGATTTCATCCCCCGTTTGAATCGTCACTTGTTTAAAATCGAGATTGGATATATCCTTTGCGACATCCTGCAATTGTTCTAACGGTGTAATGATCTTTTTTGAAAAATAAGCCACTAACAGCAAACTGATAATAATCCCCAATAGAATGGAGTAAAAGCTGAATTGATTTACGAGGGTCAAGGCATCTGTATTGTGCACAACCACAGCTCCTATGAGGATTAGACTGCTATCCTGCTCGTATATTTTCGTTAACAGACTCGATTTCAATTTGCCCTGATTAAATAAAAGATTAACCGTGTTGCCTTGTCTTACTTTTTGTAATACCTCATCTGTGATCCAAAATTTATTAAGTGCCACCTTATCTTTAAACAACGCAAATTGAATATTTTCATTAATTTCTGCTGTACTTCCACTGTTTTCAACCCTAACAATCGTTACGTTATTATTGTTCTCGATCCTGCTTTCATTTTCCATGAGTTGATCCAAACGGAGATCCTTTACTTCGTCATAAATGGTGTTGATCTTGGTTTTCATTTTGTATAGGTAATAATCTGCTGAGAAATAGTTGTGCAAGAAATAAGACGTACCAAAAACAATCAGCAAAATAATGCTCACCATGATCAATAACTTCGTACTTATTTTATGAATTTTTATCATGGAAGCTGTACCCCATTCCCCTATGCGTGATCACGTGGTCGGCCCCAATCTTATCGCGCAGCCTCTTAATATGCGTATCTACCGTTCTTTCTTCGCCCAGATAATCCATTCCCCAAACCGCAGACAATAAGGCATCTCTGGATAAAATACGCCCTTTATGCTCGTACAGGAAGGTTAGCAATTCAAATTCTTTTTTATATAACGCCAGTTCGGCCCCATTCTTGTACACTTTCTTCCGCTCAAAATCGATTTCTAAATCCCTAATCGCAGCCACTTTTTCAGTGCCTAGCATTTTTTTAATTCTAAGCATCAAAATCCGTGGGTCGAATGGTTTTCTTATATATTCATCTGCCCCTATATCCAAGGCACTGAATTCATCATCATGGGAAGACCTTGCGGTCAGCATTACAACTTTAGCCAAACTAACCTTCTTGATTTCATTACAGACCTCAAGACCGCTTCGCTTAGGCATCATCCAATCCAGCACCACAAGATCGATCCTATTCGAAAAAAAGAGCTCAAGCGCCTCCTCACCATCCGCAGCTGTCCAAACGTTATAGCCTTCTTTTTCAAAATAAGTCTTCAATATAGTGGTCATATGTTTCTCATCATCCGCAATTAAGATATTCAAAGTTTAGATTCTCCTTGCTGTAGTTATCAGAAGAAAAAGGCGAAATCCTTTACAGGTTTCACCTTTTCATATATTTTCATGCTACGCTATTGCAACTTCTCTAGTCCCTTCGTCAGTACGTTCCATATCGGGTTATCGACTGTCTTTCGATCAGGCTGTTCACCCTTCTCTATCGCTTCCCAATACTCCCAGGTTGGAGGCTCAATGCCAAGTTCATAATCCATGCCATCCCAAGTATCCTCCCGGAACGCATAAAACGCCCAGTGCCAGCCGTAATCATCAAAAATCGAGATTAAATCAGCCAAGTATTGATCTGCACCTTTTACAAGCCGGTTCGTGCCAAATTCTTCAGCGACAATACGATTAGCAGGGATGTTATTCTTTTCTGCCCACTGTGCGATAGGTTCTAGAAAATCCTTTAAAGCTTTCTTATTAAATGCTTTTTCCGTCTTCTCCTCACCTACTTTAACCGTTCCAGGATATTCATAGGTTAAGCCTTTTTTCTTATTTTGGCTGGTGAGTTCGTAGGGTTCATACATATGAAAAGCATATAATACATTCGCATCATCGATGGGTTTCAAATATTTAAAGGCCCATGGTGTAGCATACAGACCAGAATTGACGATAATAGGGGTTTCCGTATCTACGGTTCGAATCGCTGTCACAATAGTCTCATATAAAAGATTCAAATCCGCCGGAGTATTCTCCACTGAGCTATACCATTCGTTGTAATCCTCTGTCCAAAAATCATTAAATCCAGTAGCTTGTTCAGGATGTGGCTCATTAATAAGATTATAGCCGACCACCGCAGGATGATCTTTTAATCTTTCCGCAAGATCCTTCCAAAACGTTGCCGCTTGTTCATGATAACTGAAATCCTTCCAGATTCGATCATCATTTGTATAATTATTAAACTGCCGCCACCGATCTCCGGGCAGACTAAGGGCTGTCAGCACTACTTTTGAACCCCGCGCCTCAGCTGCATCCAAGTCTGCTTTTAACGCTGTAAAATCATCCTCAACAAGCCCCTCGTATTTATCTGCATTCCCTATTAAAAAGTCTTTATCTGGAGTAGCATCCGGTTGATCGTTAAACAGAAAATCACTATCTTTTGCCCATTTATCTGGCGCAAGTCGAATGAACTCTATATTATTTTCTTTCGCCGCATCATAATTTTCGGGTATAGATTTGGAATTCATGAAATTTGTTCCTTTTCGCTGTTGATCCCAGAAAGCGATCTTCTCATTGACCTCTTTCTTTACCTCCTTCTCCGGTTCATGATTTGCTTGTGGTGTTGCTGCACTGCATCCTACGACTGCCAACAAAATCAATACGATAAATCCTTTAAACTTCTTCATTCTCTCACCTCGTAACCTATCGTAGCCAATCTCTGTTACAAGAGTGTCACAAGAGAAATCCAGATTAAAAAAAGAGATATTCTTTAAGCCAAACGGCTTTAGAATATCTCATTATTTCGACTAACCTCACAAATCATATTCATAGTTATCAAACTTGCCATCTGATGCGAAGACATATTCGCAGATGTTCTCACCCCATCTAGCTATTACACTAAAGACGCGACCCGAAGTGGGAATATCACTGGTGGATGCTGGAGGGTTCACAAATTCATATTTCCCTTCCACGAGTGTTACAGGAACTTCTACAATTGGAAGCTGCGATTCATCAAAGCTCTCAGTTAGATAGGCCATCTTTACTGTGACTTCACTCGGTGCGTAATCTCCAAAGTCGACCTGCATTTTCTCCCCTGGTTTCAAGCGACGCAGACCCGTTAGAAGCGTAGGTTCATTATGCCAAGCCGTATAGTAAAAGGAGGCCCGATCATAGTCCGCTCCATTCCAGCTCGTCTTTAGAATGACATAGTTCTCTATAGCATCTGTACTATTCTCATGTGTAATGATAAGGGGCGACGGTTCAGCAGGACTTTTGAAAGAGCTCTCGGATTTACTCATTATTCCTCCGCGTTCCCCAAGCACCACCGCACCAATGATAACCACTGCCAACAGCATTAATGAAATCAATAATATCCTTTTAGACTTATTCCTATGTTTGATAATAGCTCCCGCCTTTCCTTAAACTTCTAACCCTTCTTTCATTTAACACTTGATCATCAAGCCATGCAAGTAGGTAGCTGATGAATTACATAGCAAATCCAAGAGTTAACTCTCCTTCTATCATATTCTATTTCTAGGAGGTGAATATAATATGACCATTCAGTTTGTAGATTTAAGACTATCCAACCAAGCTGCTTCGGATGCTACACCAGCAGTTATTCCACTAGCAGCGACCCCCCTTGTTTTTGGGGATATTGGTATTCAGACCGCAGGCGTGTCGGCTGAGAATCAAGGCAATGTCCGCGTACTTTTGACCGGATTTCTAAAAGTAGAAAACAATCCTCTTTTCAATACCAATACCGTTAATGTTCGCAGAAACGGAACGATCATTTTCACCACGACATTTGGGGTTGCGATCAGCAGAGAAAATGAAGCTTTCGGTTTTACAGCAGTAGATATCCCACCACCAGCGGCTGTCGCAACAGGTCAAATTCAGTATACAGCGGAGATCTTCACCAATGCAGCCGCAACAGATCCCTTTAATAATGTCCAAGCCAGAAACTTTAGTGGCGTTGCAGCTGCGGGTAACTCCTAACATGAACATGTAGTGGGTGAGGGAGCGAATTGCCCCTTTAAAAACAGAAGCTCAACCAAAGGTACTGGTTGAGCTTCTGTTTATTCCCCAAATAATAGATCCAGAATCCGTTCATCCGCCTTTCGGTTCTTCCCTTTATAAGGATAACAATGAATATGAATCGCTGGATTAAAGTTAATCTCAATAACGCTATAGTTGGTAGCATTGGCTTCTTCCTTGATGTCATCAATCATCATATCCACTCCACAAAAAGTGGCGCCCGCAGCTTTAGCCGCTTGAATCGCCAGAGCCTTATAACTATCTGGGATCTCATCCGTAAAATCCAGACTGTCACCACCCGTGCTAATATTAGAGTTCTCCCGAAGATAGATGACTTCGTTTAATGGAGGAATATCACTCCAAGCCTGAGCGTGGTTGTTCAAGAACATCGCTTCTGCTTCACCGATCTGAATTTTCTCAAGTGGTGTCTTGTACCCGCGGCCTCTTAACGGATCCTTATTCTTCTCGTGCACCAGTTGTTCAATCGTATGTACACCATCTCCAATCACATTCGCAGGAACACGGTGTAATACTCCGACTACTTCATCACCCATGACAAGAAAACGATATTCTTTTCCCGTCATGAACTCCTCTAGTAGCACAGTTCGATCAAATTCGAAGGCGATTTCGAAAGCTTTTTGATAATCTTCTTTAGAGAAGTCGTCTGTAAAAATAGTAATGCCGAGTCCAAAATTGGTTGATTTGGGCTTAATCACAATAGCCTTGTTACGGTAAGTGCTATGCGCATTCATTGCCTCTTCCAGATTTCGAAAAGCTTCTCCTGCGGGAACCCGAATGCCTTGCTGTTTAAGAACTTCTTTCGTAACGATCTTATTCTCCATGATTAATACCGTACTATAAGAATCAAGGGAGGTCTTCGTAGCTTGCTTAATATATTCTTTATGATCACCTTGCGTAAGCACTACAAAGTTCTCTTCCCGATCGATCAATTGAAACTTAATGCCACGTTTAACCGCTGCCTTCAAAAGAAGCTGTGTAGATAGCTCCAGATCCTCATATCCCACAAAACGGTATCCATTCGCAAGACTTTCCTTAGCATATTGTTTAGCTTTATTCAGATGGTATTGTACAAAAGAGGATTGTTGAACTTCCGACTTCACAATAGCTGCAAAACTCCGGTCTGGCTCTACAATTTTATTCTTAGCTCCATGCAATACGTTCAAAAACACTTCATTCTCCGGGTTCAACAGTTGGATCAGATCCTGCATCTCATGAATACAAGTTAATGCCTGTTGCTCCATCGTTGTACATGAATCCCCGTAATCATGCAAACATCGCTTTATCCCCTCCATGATCAATTGATCATGATTAAGATTCGCCATCTTCTGATCCTCTACTCCGAACGGTTCGTCCTCCTTCAGCAGCATATACAAGATAAATAGATGAATGAAAATCATCGTTTCTTTGCCGATTCCTATTTTGTAGAGTGGATTCAGATCAATAAACCGAAGCTCCAAATAAGCTATCCCATCTTGCATCAGTTCCTCTAAAGGATGTTTGCCTCTTGCTGTCTTCACTCTAACCGGACTATAAAACTCTTTTACACTTAATAATTCTTCCGATTCGATCAAAGCTTGTAAATCATGAACATAATCCTTTAACGAAGCAAAAGATACATAAAGAGGCTTTTCATTTCGATACCCACATTCGCTATTTCGCAGTGAATTCATATTCTGATAATAAAAGCTTTTGTCGTCATCTGATTCCCCGCGAGCTACACATTGTTCCATATAAGTCTTATCAAAAACAGGGCTGGCGCCTGTTAAATAGATAAGAAGCCAACGGTACCGCAATAGGTTGCGGGCTATTTTTAAGTAGGTAGCGTCTTTGAATTCTTTAAAGCTCACCTGCGGATCTGCTATGTCATGAAGCTGTCTCAGAAATTGTTCATCAAAAGAGAAATTGTAATGGATTCCGCTCAGCAATTGTCTTTTGCGACCGTATTTGTCTGCTAGCTGATGTCTGTATTCATCCTCAATCGGATTACCCATCTTGGCAATGGGGATGTCCTGATCATTCGGTAGCCTCGGAGGATTACTACTTGGCCACAGATATTCTTCCTTGAGCTCAAGCGACACAATATCCTGCAACGCCTCCAGAAAGTTATAAGTTTCATCAATAGAATCAAAAGAAGGGGTGACCATTTCAATTTGACTCTCTGAGAAGTCGGTTTGAATATACGGGTTCTCCATTTTGTTGCCAAAAGCTTTAGGATGTGGTGTCAGCGCAAGTCTTCCCTCTGGATCCACTCTGACATTTTCTTTTTCCAGTCCAAATTCGCCGTGAAAAAGCTCCTTATTCAAATGGTTATCCCTCAGAAGCTGTATGAGTTTACGATTTAATAAAGCCATTTCAACGATCATCCTTTGCTTAGTAGTTTACCTGCTGTTTGTTCATTTTGAATAAAGATCTTCTAAACCAGAACACAAGAATAACTCCTTTAAACACACTGCTTAGAGCAATCGACATCCACACCCCACTCAAGCCAAAAGGTCCGGATAAGATCAAGGCTAGTGGAATTCGCAGTGCTGTAAATGTAATACTAAAGATCGGCGGGATATGGGTTTGGCCAATACCGTTAAAAGCACCTACTGTCATCAATTCCATACACATGAATAATTGTGAGTAACCAATGATGCGCATATAATTAGTGCCTAATTCCAGGCTTGTCTGATCTGATAAAAATAAGGAAAATAGCTGCTGCGGGAACGCGATAAATATAAGCGATATGATCACGCCAAAGATGGAGGTTAAGATCAAAGCCTTACGATAGCCCTGCCCAATACGGTCCAATCGGCGTGCTCCATAATTTTGACCAAAAAAGGCAGCAATAGCTCCCTGTAGTCCTCCAATTGTCATATAAGAAATAGATTCAATTTGAATCCCTACTTTTTGCACCGCAATCGCATCCGCCCCAAAACGTACAATGATCTTAGCAATGACGATCGATATGAGCGTAAAGGTGACCCGTTGGATTGTGATCGGAAGTCCCATACGGATTACTTCTTTCATTTGACGACTGTCCCATGCTGATGTGTTCGAAATGATTTCTGACTTTCTTGTCTTTATGATAAAAAGAGCCGTAACTAAGATGTTCGCTGTCAATGTTGCCGTGGCTGCCCCCGCTACTCCCCAACCTTCAAAACTGCCCCAGCCAAAAATTAAAAATGGATCAAGGACAATATTAACCATAAGACCAATGGAGAAGATCTGAAACGGTTGTTTACTATTTCCCATCGAGTTTAAGAGTGTGGCAAACAAAGTATTTACGATGGAAAAAACCGTCCCGAAGATCGAAATCATTAAAAATTGCCGTGCCATCCGTTCAACTTCATCACTTCCAAGATCAAAAAAACCAATCAACCGATTGTTGGTCAACAGAACTAAACTCATATAGAGAAGTCCTAATAAAATAGACATCATAAACCCGTTTTTCATATAAGATTTAGCCTTCTCTATCTGGCCAGATCCCATACAAAACGCAACCTTAATCCCTGTACCGATCGTAATCATAGTCGACAATGCAATCGCTAGATTAATGAAAAAACTCGCCGTGCCAATCGCGGCAACAGGACCACTTCCTAATCTTCCAACCCAAATCATATCGACGAGGCCATAAGTTGTGGAGATGAAATTCGTCGCAATAATGGGAAGCGTTAATTTCATTAAGGTAGGCATAATAGGACCCTGAGTCAAATCATTCATGCCCTGCAATTCCTTCAAATCTAATAACACCTTCTTCATCTGATTTTCAAATTTATTATATAACCAAACACTTATATAATCAATTGATTATATTTGAGCAATCTGTTGGACCAGCGCTTCAAGCATCCGTATCCGATTACGGAGGTCCAATTCTTCTTGTCTCAATCCGTCCAGCTGAAGATTCAGAGATTCGCCTACTTCCTTAATCAACTCTGCATGGCCACACCCATAACTCCTTTTCAATTTAAAAATAGACTGGATATCCCTTAGTATAACTCCATAACTTTTCAACTCTTGAATGGCAAAATAATCTGCCAGATGCTGCTCTGTATATATCCGTTTACCATCTGGTCCCTTGGACATAATCAAGTCCAGATCCTCATAATGTCTGATGGTGTCTTTCGTAGTTCCTGTTAGGGCTATAAATTCACCGATTCGCAAAAGTACAACCTCCTCCATACAAATATAAATTGACACGGGGTTAACCCCGCAACGTTTAATTTTATTAATGGGGGTGCATCAAATGATAGGTTCAAGCCTTATAATCTTGTATGGAATGGTTAGTGTGCTTGGGGCAGTGGGGATTCTAATTAAGGGCTCCGCTAAATCTGCTGTGGGTTATATTTATTTGTTTTTGCTTTCTCATATTACGTTAGTCGTCATCACCCTTTATGCCTTATGTAAACCGCTTAACTTCATTTGGTTTATTATCGGTTTTCTCACCTGTCTTATCTCCCGCTGGCTCAACGGTAAGTTTGTCTTCGGTTGGAATAACTGGCTTCATTACTTTATTGTTGCGCTGATCTTTACTGTGGGCTACTTCTTAACCTAGTCTCTTCATTATGAGCCTGAAGACAGAAAGTGGAACTCCTAAAAAGTATATAAATTGTGTAGACATCAAAAGACAGTTCCTAGTGCACAAAATGTGCCTACCGGAACTGTCTTTTTTTCGTAATTAAAATTTCTTTTGTTTTTCAGTCGAATGGCTATTGAAAACGAATTTTAGTTCGTTTACAATAAAACCAATAATAAGTTCTATAATTATAGAACAAATAAATGTTTCAGCAACTTACTCAAAGAATGGAGAAGCTCATGGAATATAAAGTAGAAGTCGATTTTGCCCCCATGTATGAATGTGTGAACAGTATGACTGCTTTTCTAAGCAAGCAGAACCATACTGCTATGGATTCCGGTAAGCTCTGGGTACGTGAAGTCCAAGCAAGATTTGCCCCGATGTTGCTTCGTAAAATGCAAGAGGTCGTTAAAAAACTTGATGATTTCAGTTTGGCTCCCTATATTTGGTGCTGTCCAGTAGAACGTTCGGTTAGCAGCTTTCTGGATTGGTTTGATGGGTTAACTTCGGGTGAACTGTATGAAATATCTGGACGTTTCGGCCAATCGGTCCCCTCTAATCTTTCCGAGCTAAGAGACACTGCCTCTGACATCCTGCGCGAATGGAACGCGGGTTACTTCAATGGAATCGACCCTAATATCCTCAAAGGGCTTGAACAGGAAGCCGAGTCAAGACGAACGACACTGAATGGGAACAATGATATGGAAGTCTTTGAAGCAGCAACCGACGGAATGCGCCTCTATCCAACCAAACGTCTGAAGAAGGTCATTATCATTCCGCAATATCATGCCCGCCCACTGGTCACCACCTCTATGTTTGATGAATTCGTGTTCACTAGCTACTCTTGTGATGTTCTCCCTCCCGAAGCTGGCCGGCCTGCTCCAGCACTACTTCGACTTACCCGGGCACTCTCGGATGAGACGCGGCTGTATATCCTTCGTCTGCTTACAGGCAAGCAGTTGAATTTCACGGAAATCGTGCGGGAAGTCGGACTTTCTAAAAGTACAATCCACTACCATCTGATCGCGTTGCGCGCAGCAGGGCTGGTCATTGTCCATACCAACGTTAAAAGCACATCGTACAGCCTGCGATTGGAAGCCTTAAATGGGCTACCGCAGCAGATTGGGTCGTATTTGGAGAATTAAGCATAAACGCCTTAAGCGTCCTTATAAGGACGGTAAGCGTATATGCGAGAAATATAAGAAAGGAGTGAACAGGCTATGATAAAACGCAGCTATTATGGTTTACTCTCAACCATAACTTTAAGTGCTTTTGGGGATGCTTTTGGCTTGTTGGCTATGGAATGGCTCGTCTATGAGCTGACGGGTTCCAAACTAGCGATGGGAGCACTCGCGCTCAGCTCCGGCATACCTGAGCTGCTGCTGCGCTTGCTGGGCTCGCCGCTGTCCGACCGACTCCACCGGGTACGCTTTATGGCCTGCTTGGCAGCCATTCGCCTGTTAGCTATAGCACTGCCGCTAGGCATGGGTCTGGCTGGCCAACTGCAGCTGTGGCATCTGTTTGTCGCTGCTGGTCTCAGCGGGGCCTGCGCCGCTCTGTTCATGCCAACAGCCATGGCTGTTATTCCCGGCGTTGCCGATAGCCGGAAGCTGGTGCGGGCTTTTGCTATCATCGATGGCAGCAAAAGTGCAGCAGTCTTGCTAGGCCCCGCCCTGGCTGGGGCGTTGACCGCTGCCAGTGGAGCACTGCCAGCCCTTAGCATCAACATGTTATGTTACGTTGCGGCCATCACTACCTTGCTGTGCCTGCAGAAGCTACCCAAGCCCTCTCCAGCTCCAGGCCGTTTCTCCATTACCGTCTATGTTCGCGAAATAGCTGAGGGTTTTACCTTCTATAAACAATTCCCCGCTATGCTTACGATAATGATGATGGCCTCTATTAGTAATCTAAGCTCAATTGCCGTCTGGACCATGATGGTTCCTTTTGTACGCGAAGTGCTCCACCGTGATGCGGCGACGATGGGCACACTTAGTACAGTTTTCGCACTTGGAACCTTAGTCGGGCTAAGCATCATTTCCATGATAGGGGAAATTAAAAAGAGGCGGCTTGTCATGCTCAGCAGTCTGGGGACCATCGGTTTAGTAACAACATTATGGGGGTTATTTCCTAGTTTTTCTTTTGCTCTCGCCGCCGTATTCGCCACCGGAACGATAGCTCCCTTCTTCGGCTCCTTAAGCTCTTCACTCCATGGACGGCTGGTTCCGGGTAATCTGCAAGGAAGAGTCAACTCCATCCGTTTTTTAATCGGTGGCGGCTTGCAGCCTTTTGGTGCTTTTGCCGGCGCCGCGATTGCTGAACTCTATGGTGTGCCTGCGCTTTTTGTCATCGCCGGCTTGCTTCCAATGCTCTGCGCCAGCGCAGCCTTGCTGCTCCCCGGACTCAAAACACTGGACGGCGACCTCTCTACACTTGAAGCCACTCATCGGCACCCCGTGGTGGAAGGTTCATCGCAAAGTGTTGTAACTGAGCGATAGATGGTAATAGGCTTAAAAAAACTCATTTTAATTATTTATGATGAAATGAATAAAAAAAGAGATGCTTATAAGCATCTCTTTTTTTGACTAAACAGTTAACCTTTGTCTCGGATAACTCGCCGTCACGCACGATTATTTTATGTATAAATAATAACATATATTCTAAAATTAATAAAGAAAAAATCATTTCATTCCTAGTTTAAACCAATCTGAATGCTTTCCCCGCCCCATTCTTTCGAACATCTTTACCATTAAGCTTTTTTCACGTTTTGAATTACAACGTCTAAAATAAAAATCTTTAAATAGCTTTTCTATATCTTTTAGACTTTCAAACTGGGAAAGTACTAATAAAGTGTCATATAGTCTTATTTCATAATAAGTTGAAACTCCTGCAGTATTAATTTTAGTTCTTAAACCTAAATCATTTATTAAACCCGAATCAATCCTTAAACGATTCGATGTCCGAAATCTATTAACTAATTGAAAATGTGCACAAGTATTTCTTAATTCAATAAAAATTCGTACTGAGTTGATAAACTTTTGTTTATCAATGTACTTCATCCCCATATCTTCAATGACCTTTTCAAAAATATCTCTTTCAAATCCTAATAATAAACTAAAGAGAGAACCAAACTCAAGGACTTTAATAGTCACCCAGAACGGTGGGTGATCATAAGTAGATATATAAGGATATTTAGCTCTGCAATGCTCAATGAAATTACTATACGTAGCCCCATTGAAATAAATATTTGTCTGAAATATTTTATGTCCTGTAATATTCTTAGCTAAATCTTTAGGTAAACTCAAATGATTTGAACGTGGATTGGTATACTTATTGATATCAATGTAACATGCAGAATCAGAAGCATTTAAATAATGTTTTTCACAAAACCGATATGCCATGGAAGATTTCAAACGAATTTCAAATTTATCTAAAATTTTCAAAATCTCTAAATTCAATTTTTTATCAAAATCATACAACAATAAAAAGTCTTCAAAAAAAAGACCATTGTATTCTTTATTAGTAGCTTTTGAATCAGTTAATAACAATGTTTCAAATCCATTTATTAAGTCAAAATAATTCTTTTCTAATAAGTGTCGTTTAGCTTTTTCTTCATCCCTAATAATTAATTTTCTTTCTTTTAATAAGTCAATTTGTTGGTCTAAAGATTTGAATGTTTTGGTAACATGTGTGCTCAAATAAATCTCCCCATTATTTTTAATCTATTTATTTAAAGGTTCTATAATTTTCTAAATGAGCAAGCCGCCTAGTTTACTTCCATTTTTCGTAAGAAAATGTAAAAAACCACTCTGAATTATACATTAAATAAAAAAATAGGGATATGAACTTCTAGGACGTTTGGCATAATGAATGAGATACTCCACACAATCGACAAAAACAGGCGATACCGGTATACCGGAACATCGCCTGTTTTTATAAGTTTTCACCTAGGAGCATCGCTACTAGGTATATTCTCTTTTCAGTGGTTTGTCACAGTGGCTTGATTCGTAGCCACTAGTTCCCCTCCCCCTTCCGGTAAAAACCGAAGCGGGAGGCGTTGAGCCTTTAGTTTGTGTTTGTGTTTGTGTGTTGGTGTTTTGGAATTCGCGCTGATAGCAGCGGAGAGAACGGACTGATTGTGGAAAAGCGGAGCGTCCGCCAGCGTAAAAAGCCCACAGCGCACAACGTCCAAAAGCTAACACCAAGAACCTAAGGCTCAATCAACCCATATTTCGTTTTTATCCGATCCAACTTCTCAATCATAGGATTAGCAATAAAAAACAAAAATACCACCGTCGAGATCGCATGCACCATATCAAACCAAAAACCTGAAATATAAGTGGTCATTAAAGCCGGCCAGGAGAACTCTGAAGTGAACATCATCAACGAGCCTATATTGATAATGCCTCCGTATACGAAAAACGTCGCTAAGCCTCCGAATATACATAGCGAAAGCTTATTCTTTTTAAGCAGACCCTTCTTGAAGAAAATGCCCGCCAGGAAGCCAATGATGCCAAAACAAAACATTTGCCAAGGCGTCCAAGGACCCTGCCCAAAGAAGAAATTCGAGACAAAACCTGCAACAGCGCCAACCAGAAACCCTGCCTCCGCACCCAAGCTTACCCCTGCGATGATGACAATAGCAACCACTGGCTTAAACTGCGGCAACATAAAAAAGGCTGCGCGTCCCGCCACGGCAATGGCTGCTAACACTGCTATAACAATCAGCTCCCTCGCCTGCGGCTTCCGGTTCTCGAACACCATCGCAAAAGGAATCATCGTATAGATAACTATTAATAGACTGATAAAATAATACTTCCGATCATTTAGCACAAAGATGCCTAATAAAATCGTAGCTGGAATGACTATGAGGATTAGTAGTGCCGCTAATAAAGTTCGACGACTCAAACGACGATCCGTTATCTGCTTCTTTGACATAAATCAATCACACCCTCTATCGTTACTCCCTCATTCCATACATGACGCGCCATACGGTTGGCGGCCGTTGTATAGAAGCTGTTTCCCGCAAAAAACTTCTGTGCTTCATTCGTAGTGATGATACTTCCATCAAAAAACATGGCGCAGACCTCAGCATACTTAGCACAAAATTCAACGTCATGCGAGACCATTACAATAGTAACGCCTTCGGCATTGAGCTTTTGCAGGAATACGGCTAGCTTCTCTTTGAAGGGTCCATCCAGTCCTTTGGTCGGTTCATCCAACAGCAGAATCTTTGGTTCTAACAAAAGGACCTTCGCCAACGCTGCACGCTGTTGTTCTCCCCCGCTGAGATCATACGGATGCATGGAGAGGAGATGTTCCAGTTCTGCGAACTTAACCACAGCTTCAACTCTGGCGTTTTTTTCTTCCTTCGTCAAAGAGAGCTGGGATAACATTTCATATAAATCTAGCTCGACTGTTTTTTTCACAAATAAGGTTTGCGGATTTTGCGGGAGGATACCCAGATTGTTAGTAAACAACGCTTTGGCATTCATCTTCGCAGGGTTGCTCCCGCCGATAAGAACTTTCCCTCTATAAGGCTGAAGGATTCCGCTCATCAGCGACAGCGTCGATGTCTTCCCTGTTCCATTCCCGCCAACAATACAATAAAATTGCCCTTGCTTCACTTCAAACGACAAATCTTTAATGACATTCGGCCCATTTTTATCATATTTAAACCATACGTCCTTAAACTTTATGACTACAGGGCCGGCCTCTTTCGTGCTAGGCTGAGTTTCTGCCATCGTTGCAGGAGTCTTACCCTTTAGAAAAGCATCCAACCATTGGCGTCCTTCCTTTACAGTAACAGGCCACACTAAGTCATGATCTACTCCTGCAACAATCTGCATCGGTGAGGGCATGGACAGAAACATCGGATGGTTCAGCTTACATAAAACCTCGCCCACCTTTTGCGGGGGATCATCAGCTATCACAGCTCCCTCATTCAGCACAATCAACCGATCTGTAAGCGGAAGAACATCCTCTAGACGATGCTCGGTCATGATCACGGTTGTTCCCAGCTCACGATTTATTTTTTTGACCGTCTCCAGAAAATCGGAAGCCGCAATAGGATCTAGCTGGGAGGTAGGCTCATCGAGGATTAGAACCGAGGGATGCATAGCCATTATGGATGCTAAGTTAAGCAGCTGCTTCTGGCCGCCTGATAGCTCGGTCACACTTTTATGAAACCAGGTCTGGATCCCAAAAAAACTAGCCATTTCCGCCACACGCAGGCGAATCGTAGAATTATCGTACCCTAAGCTCTCAAGCCCAAAAGCAAGCTCATGCCATACTTTATCTGTCACAATTTGATTGTCCGGACTTTGGAGTACATAACCAATTTCCGCTGCCTGTGTGCGTTGATCGATCTCCTCTACAGGTTGACCCTTATAATAAATTGCCCCTTGGCGATTGCCATGTGGGGTTAGGATTGTTTTCAGTTGTCTAAGCAGAGTGCTTTTGCCACAGCCTGACTTTCCACAAATGGTAATGAAGTCTCCACTTTCAATCGTAAGATTAATATTCGAAAGAGCCGCTTGCTCTTGTTCAGGAAAAGTAAAGCTTAGTTCTTCGATTCGATAGATTTCCATTTCATTTCCTCCACCATATTGATGAGCACTGGGATCATACATAACGCAAAATAAGCGATATATATAAGAATACTAAAAGGTGTAATTGTGCTCGCTTTAATCGACGGATAGAATCTCATGGTGTTCTCACCCAACACTGCCCCTACGGCTACCAGCGCAATTAAGCCTGTCATGATCAAGAGAACTACTTTGTCTCGGGCATCTAACCGAAAGATAGAAAAGCTTGTACGGCCCGGCAATCCATACCCTCTCGATCTCATGGAATCCGCTGTCTCAATCGCATTTTCCAAAGCCCAGGTGGTCATAATGGAGAGAATCGTAATCCCATTCCGCGCACGCGCGAGGAGATTTCCCTGTGAGACATCCCGGCCTATACATTTTTGAGCATTAGAAATCACCTTGATTTGCGCTAAATATCTAGGAACAAAACGAAGCACCATCGAAAAAATCAACGACAGTGCCGGCAGTATTTTTCCGAATATATAAATAAACTTATCCGAGGTCATCACGACGTTATAACAGGAGAACCAAATAATTACCGTCACAAACATACACGCCGCTGCCACGCCATAAAGAATCGATTCCTTCGTAATGGGGTTCCCGTTGTTTAAATAGAACAAGATCGTTACCCCTTGATGATTAAAAACAGGATTCATCACTGCCATAAATAGCAGAAAAGGAATCATGTAAAGCAGATTAAATCGGATGCCCTTTTTTCCTTTTAACATAATTGAGTAGGCTACAGCACTACTAAGGGCGATCACCTGAAATATAGGATGCATAAACACCATGCTAAACAGCAATACAACAACAAAATATAGAAAATTCACAAACGGATGAAAGGTAGAAAAGCTATCCTTCATTATTTCTGTGCTCCTCCTGTGGCTACATATCCACCCACATCTCGACCTAGATCACAAGTGTATACCCAATCAATGACATCGCCATCTTTGAGAACATAACGGCTACTGCCGTAGTTAGGGAACCAGCCATTTACTTTGTACATCCATCCACTGAGCTCTCCAGCATCGAATTCATACAGATTATTTATGCCTTCAATATAATTACTGTTATAGATCGGCGTCATGCTAAATTCCATATGGATTTTATTCTTCTTCATTTCTCTTAGTAGAACATCAAATACAGACTCACCTTCATAAAAGGTTACCTTCTGCGCTTTATAAATGATACCATCTGCCGGTAATACTTCAAGCTTATCCTCATTAAAAATATCCATGTTATCTAAAATTGTTGCCGCTGACACGGACAAGGTAGCCGTTAATTGCTTCTTCTTATCTACTGTTGCATCTTGCCATTCCACTGGTTTAGGTTTCCCGCTCGGCACTGGATCGGTAAGAAATTTATCCTTTTTCGGTTCCTGCTTGGTTTCTGTTGTCGCTACTTTTGAATCAGGTTTTGTTACGGGTTTTGCCGTCGCTTTCGTTTCCGGCACGGACGTTTTAGCCGCTTTCGGCGTTGCGGTCGGTTGCTTCGTTGCAGCAGGTTTTGTTGTTGCGACCGGCGTTACAACTTCTGTTGGTGCTGCAGTTCCTGTTGGTGTTACAGCATCCGTTGGTGTTGCCGATTCATTTGGTTTTATGGCTTCAATAGGCTTAGCTGTTTCACTTGGCGTAGCTGACGGTGTTATCTCCGTTGTCTCGGTAGCGATTGCCTCAGTGGGTTCAACATCAACATTTGTTGCGGAAGCAGTGTTCTCTGGCTCTATAACCTGTGTCTCAACGCTACTATTAGCGACCTTGTTTGGGCTCTTCTGGTAATCCCCGCCCCAAAAGAAGGCGATAGCCAATACACCTATGATTAGTATCGCGGTTAACCATTTCTTCTTGTTCATTTCTCTAGTCCCACCTTAAATAATAAGCAAGGGTATACACGCTACCCTTGCTTATCTCTCTAAATAAAATTCTATTTGACGTCTGTCATATCATAAAGACGTGTCTGGCCATTAACGAGCCGATCATAGGAAACCAGTGCATACATCGCCTGATCCGTAGCCATAAGATCTACTTCTCCTGGTTGCGCGCCTCCATTGCCTACTCCACCCTGCTTCACGTGATAAAAGCCACCTTCAGGTGCAGCAAAACTAAGCAATGCGTCTACTGCGGAATGTCCATTTTTAATAAATCTGGAATCCTTATGCGGGTCAATACCAAGGCCAGTTAAAGCTACAATCACCTGAGCGACGCTTTCGGAATTTGTAGATTCCCAGCTTGCAAAACCACCGTCTGCTGTCTGTGTTTTGGATAACCAAGCAATCCCCCGGTCCACAGCAGCTGTTACTTTGGCGTTGGTTTTGTAATAAGGCGTTAAGCCTTGAATGACCATCCCTGTGATATCTGGATCAGCCGCTGTAGCATTACTGCCTAGTGCCCATCCACCGCCGCTGATCTCTCTGCCCAAAATATAATCAATGAGCATCTCTCTAGTCGTCTGCGTCTTTACATCCTTAACCACTGGAATGTCGTAATGATTACTGTCCAGTGCAATGAGAGCAAACACAGGTCCATTAATACCTTGCTTAATTACAGTATCAAAATCCGCGAGCGGTTCCAGTAGGTTATAACCCGCCACTTTATCAATATTTTTGTTGATTGAAGTTAATGCCAAAATAACTCTATCATATTCCGTATATTTTACGCTATGCAGCTTCCCTGATTTTTCTTTAAGAGTCGCTTCTACATTTGCATAGTACTTAGTGTAATAACTATCTGGAACCTTCACACCTGAACGTGCCAGCCCGAAGACTGTCCAGTCCCCGCCAACCGAGGAGATGACCGGGTTTGTTACTGTTTTTTGCAAAAAGGCAGCTGTGTTCTGAATATAAGAACTAACTGCTGAATTCTGAATAGTTGGACTAACCACTTTGTTCCCACTCTTATAATCATGGGTTCTAGTAGCTACAACAGCCGCCATTTCTCTGGTTACAAGCTCTTTAGGCTTAAATTGATTATCATCGCCTAACATCAAACCAGTCGCAACAACGGTCTCTACATCTGCTTTGGCCCATGCCGATACTGTGTTGATATCTTTAATCGCTGTTCCAGGCTTCGTCGCCGGGATGGCCAATGCTCTGACGATAATTGCGGCCATCTGCTCACGAGTAATCTTGTCATTTGGCTTAAATTCATTATTAAAGCCTGTGATTAGACCTGCCTTATGCGCAGCATTCACATATGGATAGAACCAATCGCCTAGAGCGACATCCTTATAGGTAATGCCTTTATCACTCTTAATATCAAGTTCTAATGCAGAAACGAGAATCTTAGTGAACTCCGCTCTTGTGATATAAGCCTTCGGATTCACCTGACCATTGTTACCTTGGATATATCCTTTTACTGTAGCTGTTTCAATCGCTGAATAGGCCCAGGAAGAAATCTTATCAGCATCTGTATACAGTTGTTTAATATCATTCGTATTCTGGGTAGGATCCTTAGGAGTCACTGTTGGAGATGGACTCACATTTGGATCACCACTGCCTTCCGGATTAGCTCCCCCACCAGGAGCCGGAGTAGCACCAGGCTTAGGCGTTGGGGTTGGGCTCATCGTTGGTATCGGTGCATTTAGATCCACACCCAAATTCTTAGTATAACGCCACTGAATTCTGTCCCCGGCACTTAGGTCATATGAAGATGCACCATAATTAGGATATTTCCCATTCACATTATACATCCATCCACTGCCGCTGCCATGGTCAAATTCCCCATCACCAGCTATGGATTCAACATATACACTTCCAAAGTCACTGTTCCAGGAATCTCTATAGTCGATACCACGGCCATCCAGCACTCTTTTTAGTACAGACCACACTGTGTCACCAGATTGTAGCTCTACCTGTACAGATGGAACAACATATCCCTTATTAATCGTAAGCTTATCCACGGACAGGATTACATATGGTTTCGATGGAGTGGTTCCGCCACCATTGTTGCCGCCATTTCCTTCACCATTTCCGCTACCATTACCTTCGCCATTACCGTTACCACCGTCGCCGCCAGGTGTTTGTACTGCACTGGAAGCATAAGCAATGTAGTCAGTGAAGTGATTGGTTTTTACAATTAAATCATTTCCACTATCATAGGCATACTCAGACTTACCGCTTGCAAAACCTAAGTCATCACTTGCAAATTTTTGAATGGCATGAGGAGTGCCATTTTGAATATAAGCTGCATCTTTTCCTTTAAGGTCCTTAAAGGTTAACGTAATAAATTGACTGAATTCTACTCTTGCACTACCACCCATGGAAAATGCTTGAAGAATATTATCAAGCTTCTTGTCCCCGGGAATAATCTGATTCACACTATCTTTTAGTGCAGATTCTCCACCGGTTAAAGCTGAAATCAGTTCAATTGCAGAGGCATCCCCACTTGTAACTTTTGCACCCTTAGGAATGACTACAGATACGTTACCTTTTATGGCCTCTATCTGAGGAAGGTCGCTGTTACTTGGTAAATTGACACTAACCTTCGATTGATTTCCCTCCGGAATAGCTACTGTGATTTCTTTGTTGCTATCTCCAGTGCTGATCGGAACGATATAATCATTAGCGTCATTTGGGATTTCAACTTTCGGGTTCTCCCCAGAAGGTAACGGAAATTCTTTCGGACCCTCTGGTTGCCCAGGCCCCGGTTCTTCCGGTTGTTCCACTTTCACATCATTCATATCAAAGAGACGGCTGCTATGATTGATCAGACGATCATAAGACACAAGTGCATACGTACCTTGGTCCGTTGCCATATTGTCTACTTTGCCTGTGAGGATATGCTTAAATCCACCCTCAGGTGCAGCAAAGCTAAGCAATGCATCAATAAG
This sequence comes from Paenibacillus sp. FSL R5-0636, assembly GCF_037974255.1. Classification (NCBI taxonomy): domain Bacteria; kingdom Bacillati; phylum Bacillota; class Bacilli; order Caryophanales; family Paenibacillaceae; genus Paenibacillus; species Paenibacillus sp. FSL R5-0636. The sequence continues at coordinate 901,879 of NZ_CP150232.1, read as the reverse complement.
CGAATTTCCACTTTTAACAAATCTAGTGTCAGTGTGCGGATCTACGCCTACACCAGTTAAGGCTACAATTACCTGTGAGATACTTTCGCTGCTAGTGCTTCCCCAGCTTGTAAATCCGCCTTGATTGTTTTGGTTATCGGACAGCCATTGGATGGCCCGATCCACGGCGGCTTTTACATCATCTCGGGTTGCATAATAAGGTGCAAGAGCTTGCATCGCCATCGCAGTCATATCGACATCGGCTTTGGTTACGCCTAATGCCCAGCCACCAGCTTCTGCTGTACCTTTTTTAACCTCTTTATCTAAAATGTACTGAACTAGTTTTTCTCTTGTGGTCTGTTCTGTAACTCCATCAACTACTGGGATCTCATAGTTATGGCTATCTAGCGCAATCAGAGCAAAAATCGGACCATTATTGCCTTGCTTTTGGATATATTGATAATCAGCGAGTGCTTTTCTCAGATCATATCCCGCAACATTTGTGATATCTTTTCCGATAGAGGTAAGCCCAAGAATCGCTCTGGAATTCTCTGTGCTTTTATTGGCGTCGAGTTTTCCATCCTCTTTAATGATCGATGCTATTTTCGTTGCTACATTGTTGTAATAAAGATCGTAATAACCGTTAGGTACTGTATAGTTCGCCCGTGCCAGAGAAAGGATCGACCATTCTCCACTACCTGTTCCAAACGACGGATTCTTTACAGTGTTTAGAATATAGGCAAGGCTTTTATCTAACTGTTGTTTGACGGCAACTGTAGTTTCCAGTTTGTAAGTAACTTGATAAGTTACATTTGTTTTGTTTCCAGCTCCGTCAAGAGCCGTTACAGTAATTGCATTACTGCCTGAATTCAGAGAAGCTTTGTACTCCCCATTCGCAGGTGATAAAGTAACACCATTCAGCTTCACTTCTGGAATGATGTCACTATATACATTGTCTGTGACAGCTACTTTGAAGCTTATTTCTTTATTGGATACTTCCTGTTTATCTTGTATGCCACTTACTGTAATAACAGGGGGTTCTATGTCTAATGCATGGTTAAGCCCTACAAGTGCATGATCTACACTTATTTGAGAGCTTGCCATATTTTCGAGCACGGAATAGGCTTGATAAACTGCCGATTGTACTACTGGTCTGTCCAAAATAGTTTCTTTATTAGGGTCACTGTTAATCTCGGCGATTTCCGCAGTTAAAGCATCCTTATTGGCAAGTTGAACTGGGATTTCTCCCCAGCCACCAAGATCAGAACCATAGCCATAAGTGGTGAACTGAGTTCGAATAATGTCACCGTCTTGAGGCTTATAATCGGTCATCCCAAACGGAGGAAACACATTATTTACTGCATACATCCAACCCGACATGGAGGTATAGTCAAACTGACTTAACCACTCTGGGTCTGCTTTAGTGCCGACTGTTTTCCCATCGGCTGAAATCATATCTAAAATATATTGTGGAATATTGACTTCACTTCTGCCACTATCTTTAACCTCTGATAAATAAAAACCACTATCTATATTTCCTAAATATCTATAATTCCCATCACCTAGCGCACGTGTTATTAAAGATGCGCCATTATCGCCTTCATAAATCGGAACTTTAATAGGCTCCTTAATATACCCTTGGCCTAAGGTGAATTTCTCTACGGATACAGATACATACCCTTTAAGGGTAGAGCTTGCTCCATTTGCTTGAGCCGGGATAACACTTGTAGAGAATGTCGTGATAAATACAGCTACAATGAGTAACCACGCTAAAAACTTATTTTTCTTCATTTTTCCATAACCCTTCCCTTCATACCTATGATAAAAAAACAGAATAAACTTTCTCATAACCACAAAAAAACCACTCAACATAAACGTCAAGAGGTTAAGATAGTGAACCACAATACTAGCTGGCAAACACTATTCAAGCACCTCTCTATCGATCGTAGAGTTTGATGGTGTAACAGAAAAAGGCAGATATTCTGGCTCAAGTATCATCACCCTTACTGCCTTCCCAGTTTCCCAGTGGCATTTTGCAAGGACTCCTCTTTCACAGCGGCGGGACCGCGCGGGATTCACACCCGCTTTCCATTTAACCAATCTATGATTGTACTTCCGCAACATTCATAGTTGGCACCTATTTCTAATTTTAAATTTTCATGCTTCATCATATCTAATATATATGCTTTTGTCATGTTATATTTCTTTTTTGTATAACGGGCAGCTAGAGATAATCCTATTGAATAACCAATTTCTACGAGTAGGGATATTTAAATAATTTCTTTATCCAACTGTGGGGAAAATTAATTTAAATCACTAATTCTTATATGAATTTGCCACAAATTAGTAAGGTACTCGCTGAGTTAATTCTATGTTAGGGTATATTCAGAAAGCGTTTACAAAAATAACATTGGAGGTGTTCGTGTTCATCTAACCACCAAGTACAGCGTCAAAGCCAGGTCCAAGCATCCTAAATTTATCTCACAAAGGAGAATTCAATGACTACGCGAATCCAGAAATCCTTCTTATCATTGACACTTGTCACCGCTCTTCTGCTCTCTCTGTTCTCATCCATGGCTGCAGCTGCAACTAAGGATGAGCAACAAGCTAAGGCAGCGCCAAAGAGTAAGATCCAATCCTATGTAGACGAAATGCAGCCCGGATGGAACCTCGGTAATACTTTAGATGCTACAGGTGAGGACGAAACCTCCTGGGGCAATCCTCGTGTGACCCAAGAACTTATTAAAAAGATCGCCGCTCAAGGCTATAAAAGTATTCGGATTCCTGTGACCTGGGATACTCACATGGGTGCGGCACCAGACTATACCCTAGAAAAAGCCTACCTCGACCGTGTGGAAGAAGTTGTCGGCTGGGCACTGGACGCCAAGCTTTATGTCATGATTAATGTCCATCATGATTCCTGGCTATGGGTAAGCCATATGGAAGAAAAACACGATGAAACGCTGGCGCGTTATAATGCAGCCTGGACTCAAATTGCCGATCGCTTTAAGGACAAATCCGATAAGCTGATGTTCGAGAGCATAAATGAGCCTCGGTTCACCGATGGTGGAAGCACAGACGAAGCAAAAATGGAGCAAATGCTTACTGAACTCAATAACTCCTTCTATCAGATCGTGCGGAAATCCGGTGGGAAAAACGACCTCCGCCCACTTGTATTGCCTTCATTAGAGTCTTCACCTACACAAACAAGAATGGATCATCTCTATAAGACGATTACGGCTCTAAACGATCCGAATATTATTGCGACCGTTCACTTCTATGGCTTCTGGCCTTTTAGTGTGAACATTGCCGGTTACACCACATTTGAAAAAGATACAAAAAACGATATCACTCAAACTTTTGATAACGTTTACAATACATTTGTAGCTAAAGGCATCCCTGTCATCGTCGGCGAATTTGGTTTATTAGGTTTCGATAAAGACACAGGTGTGATTGAACAGGGCGAGAAGCTTAAATTCTTCGAGTATCTGACTTATTATTTGAAAGAAAAGAAAATGACTTCCATGCTCTGGGATAACGGGCAGCATTTCAACCGTAAAATTTATAAGTGGTCTGATCCTGAACTCCACAATGTATTAATGTCTGGTCTGAAGGAGCGTTCCTCCAGCACCGAAAGCGATTTGGTCTACCTAAAAAAAGGTGCACAAATCAAAGATACCAAGGTTAAGCTAAACCTGAACGGCAATAAGCTAACCACCATTAGTGCCAACGGAAAATATCTGACCAAAGGTAAAGATTACACATTAAATGGTGAGGAGCTCATCCTCAAAGCCAGCCAACTCAAAAAGCTCACAGCTTCCCAAAAATACGGTGAAAATGCCGTGCTGACTCTGAAATTCAACAAGGGTGTTGCGTGGAGGCTTAAGGTGATTGTGTATGACACAGCTAAATTAAGCGATGCAAAAGGCACGACTGAATCCTTTGCCATTCCGACCACCTTTAATGGTAACCAGCTTGCCACAATGGAAGCTGTATATACCGCTGGTGGCAATGCAGGTCCGCAGGACTGGACTCCATTTAAGGAATTCGGCAATACCTTCTCACCTTCTTATAACACTAAAGAAATCAAGCTGCTTCCCGCGTTCTTTAAAGATGTTAAAGACGGCGAGGTTATCCTAAAATTCCACTTCTGGAATGGTGATATCATCACCTACAAGATCACGAAGAGCGGAGCAAACGTTGTAGGAAAGTCCTCTTAAGCATACGTCCTGTTAACAACACAAATAGGGGTGTCCCTACGCGGGAACACCCCTATTTGTATTGTACCCATCACATATAAACCTCGTCATACGAAATTATCATCAACCGATAAATTAAATAAACGCCAAGATAGGCTCCGGTAATAAGAAACATTGGATTTAAAAATATCGCATGGATCGAGGTCATAAATACAGCATGATCCCTTAATATTTCGTAAATCGCCAAAGCGGAAATATTTCCAAAGATAATCGCACTTAAGACCGAAGCAACATTGAATACCATACGCCACTTTATCGATTTACCTTGTAACATCAGCATGACAATGGGAACAATAATACTACCAAGTACGATTAGAAATTTCATCCAGTCACCTCGGTAAATTTTTAATCGTCCAGTTCCACGCTTTCGATTTGTCCGTCTGCATTTACCGTCCACTCGATTTCAACGCCATTATTTAATCCGAGCTTGTCTTCATCTTCAATGACTATATGATCAGGAATCGTTAAGGTTTGCTCTTTACCGCCCTCCACTTGAACGGTAATCTGTTTATCCTTAACCGCAGTGATCCTTCCGTCATATTCAATCTGCTGCAAAACAATCTTTTGATTCTGATCTGTAATGGTAACCCGCTTGCCACCGTCGCTTAACAGTTCAACCTTTTTATGATAGCTATCTTTTAACGAAACATCCTTGATAACTCTCTGAATGCTCACTCCCTCTGGAAGTTCCCCAGTATTTGAACCGGGTGACGCAGATTGTTCTGTTGCGTTATTCGTAGGCGCAGGTGTAGTAGCTTCTGCAGAAGGTGCTGTGGTTTCTACTTGAGCCGTTGGAGTAGCCACTTGAGTCTCATCCGCTGCTTTAGTGCATCCACTTAACAATACCGTACATGCACAAATACAACAAAGAATTGTAGCCCTGGTAAAACGTTGTGTTGTTCCTTTATTCGATCTCATCTTTTACCCCCGCATTTTAATGTATTCTTTTTTATATAGTGGACATAGTTTTACCTCTTATCTTCCTTTTATTCACCAGAATATGGCCATCTGAAAGCAGCAGTTGAGTAACAATTCATGAACATGTCAAAAAACCGCCCTGATTTAGATCAGTGGCGGTCTCCATGAAATGATGAGATAAATAAGATCATATTAATTTACAATATGTGTGCCAGCCTGTTGACTCATCGCAGCTTTCATATTTTCCGGATTAGTAATGATAACTCTACGTCCCTCCTTTTTCAAAAAGCTAAGACTTGCTTCAATTTTAGGCTGCATACTTCCAGCAGGAAAATGACCCTGCTCCGCATATACCATCATTTCTGCCGCTGTAACTTCTTCAAGAGCCTTCTGCTCAGGCGTACCGAAATTTACACATACCTGAGGAACTCCTGTTGTAATAATCAGCGATTCTGCATCGATCTGTTCGGCCAGCAGACTTGTAGCAAAATCTTTGTCAATGACCGCATCGATACCTTCGTAGGTATTATTTTCGGTTTTGATCACAGGAATCCCGCCTCCGCCAACAGCGATCACCACATAACCCGTCTCAATGAGTGATTTAATGACGTCTTTTTCAACGATATCAATCGGCTTAGGCGATGGAACAACACGGCGGTAACCACGACCTGAATCCTCAATGATGACCCAATCTGGCTTGGCACGCTTCATCTCCTCTGCTTGCTCAAGCGTGAAGAAGGAGCCCACTGGTTTCGAGGGAGACTGAAAATTCGGATCATTTTTGCTAACCTCGACCTGAGTAATGACTGTGGCAACCTTTTTGTCTAATCTGCGGTGAATGAATTCATTTGTTAAGGCCTGCTGAATTAAATAACCTATGCCCCCTTGCGTGCCCGCCACGCAATTGACCAGCGGAGTAACATCCATTCCAGTAACTTCCGAAGCCACCTCGCTTCGTCTCAGCTCGAATCCAACCTGTGGACCGTTGCCGTGAGTAACCACCACATCGTTGCCTGCTTGCACCAGATCAGCGATATTGACAGCAATTTCACGTACTGCCTCAGATTGATCCTCTATAGAATCGCGGCCATTGTCTTTCACCAATGAATTACCGCCAATGGCTACAACTATAAATTTACTCATTCCATTCCTCCTGACGGATCAGTTGATCCTCATTGATTAGCGTTTAAGGGCCAGCTGAAATTGTTCCTTCGCGGAGTGAAAATCCGGATTGGCAGGATTATAGCTGATAGCAATATCTATTTCTTGAATGGCCATTTCATGATCACCAAGTAAACCAAGTGACTGAGCCTTATGATGATGATATAAAGGATTGCTCGGATCGTTAGCAATTGCGTTCTCAATCGCCTCAACTGCCTCTTGATGCCGGCCAAGTGATCTCAAGCTGTTCGCCTTATGGAATGAGAAATCATACCGGGCAGGCTGCTGTTCCAGGAGCTGATCCATAACTTTGACCGCTTCCTCATGCCTGCCCAACTCTCTTAAATAATTGGATTTATGATAGCGGAAGAAGCTTTCGCCAGGATCGCGTTCTATCGCTTTGTCATACTCTGCTAATGCTTGCTCGGATCGCTTCATCATTCGGTAGGCATTTGCGGTATAGAAATAGAAATCAAGGTCATCCGGATCAATAGTAAGTGCCTGTTGATAGGCTGCCAGAGCTTCGTCATATCTCCCGAGTTCCCCTAAGAAGTATCCTTTATAGTAATAGAAATCTGAATTATTACTGTCCACTTGCATTGCATGTTCCATAACCAAACTTGCTTTCCGGAAATCCTCTGCCCGAGCTAGCTCTTGAGCGCTTTGAATACTTGGATGAATCGTTAGCTTTTCTTTATTGAGAATACGGATGACCCTCTCCTGACCCAGCTCTTCTGCATGCTGCAACGATGATTTCCCGTCACGATCCGGCAAATGAACATCCGCTCCAGCATCCACCAACAACTGAATAATATCGGAGTATAAACGGCCACCATTCCCGAGAATTACTGCCTCCAGCAAGGCAGACCATCCCAGATTGTTCATATGGTTAACTGCAACACCTGCTTCCAAGCATTTCTGAACAGTTCTTAGATACCCCTTCTCGCTGGAGGGAAGCAGTGTAGTTCCCCCAAAACGATTTACACTGGTTGTATCCGCACCTGCGGCAAGAGTTAAAGACAGAATCTCATGAAATCCATTGGCACCGGCACACAGGTAGGGTGATAACATAGTGATATCTCTTGCATTCACATCACTGCCTGCTTCAATCAGCTTTTGAGCGAGAGGAATATGATTTTTTTGCGTTGCCGCCATCAGCGCAGTTCGGCCACTGGCATCCTTATGATGAACATCGGCACCACGAGCCAAAAGCTGTTCTACGGCAGCTAAATCCCCGCGATCCGCTGCTTGAATTAAATCTTCTGACAGAGTTTGATTAGTCATGGCTTAGCTCTCCTATTTCTTTTTATCAATTATTTATTCGGATTGCAGCTTGTTCGCTGGGTCACGAAGGTCTGAAAAATGCTTATAAACAAATAATCCTGCCACCATCAAGTAGGCGTATACGAACGGCATAAGTGAAGCTTGAGCAAATCCAACAGTCGGCGCGTGAATGATTCCAAATAAAGATAGGCCAGACGCGATTACAGCAAAGACAGCAGCCCGCAGTGGTTTATTCAGGATAGAGAAAATAGTGATGGAGCCCCAAATCAAGCTGCTAAGCGGTGCACCATTTCCTAAATGCATCAGGCCGTTGTAATAAACCCCTTTGCTTAATAAGAGATCAATCCCCACCTTGGAAGCCGAAGTTTCAGCCGCATTAAAAATGTTGTTCGCAAGCGTTAGAGCCCAGTTGGCGATCCATGGGAACAAGGTGATAAAGATAACGGGCACTTCATTTTTAGGTGTCTCTCGAACCACCTGATTCGCCGTAACGACCCCGACATAGACCAGAATCGGAACAATCGCCACAACAGGTATGATAGACAACAGCAGTGCTCCTATGCCAAAGAGACAAATAATTAACATGGAGAAACCAGAAGCTATGGTATAACCAAGTCCAGCCCCAATAGATTTCCAGCCTGCATGACCAATATACACAGTTACCGGGAACGGATTACCTGTGAAAGCACCAATACTTGAAGCAACCCCATTCGTTAGCATAACGTTACGAGTGTTATAAGGGTCTCCGGCAGCATGTGCGCTCTCAATATTTTCAAGGTCAAAAATATAATTGGCCAGTCCCAATGGAATTGCAGAAGCCAGGTATGGCAAGGCATGCGGAATCCCTTGAATTAAGCTGGTAATATGCACCTCTGGTGGATTAAACCCCAGGGTTGAAAGAGCCGTTGTGATCGCTTCTGGATTCTGCAAACCAAATATCCAAGCCAGCGCGGTTCCAGCAATCAGCAGCAGAAATCCTGTAGGAATTTTTTTGAATATCGGCGATTTGCCAAACCAGTTAATAAAGATGATCACAAGTACAACAAAAGCAACCACAGGTGTTTCAAAGGATTGCAGCATCGGGTTCATGGCCAGCAATAACAATCCAAGTCCAGATAAACAAGATAAAAGTACGGTTCTTGGAATAACCTTGCGCAGCACATCTCCCAGAAATGAGCCGACAATAAGGATCAAGGCTTCGAACAAACACCATACGAGACCAATTTGCAGCGCAAATGATGCATCATTGGTTTCTCTAAATACGGGAATTAACACTAGAAAAGTTACTGTAAAAATCGATGGAGCACTAGGCCCTGAAGGTAATGCGGTTATATCCGTTCGGCCTGTTTTTTTGGCTAGCTGATATCCAAACCAGCCATAAGCAATACTTGCGATAAAAATCGCGAGTCCAAACGCAGGAACGACTCTGCCGTAAACCATACCTTCCGGAAATCCTACTACAAAAATTAACAATGAAATCATCGTAAGCAGATTGGTTAAATTGTTAGCAAGCAGCCCGAAAAACGCGGCCCAATCTCCCTTTTTCCAGAACATCTTCATAAATACTTGATCCATAATAAATCTCCCCCTAGATCGTTAGCGCTTACATACCAATGGCTTATGAAGCCCTCAGACCCTTGAATAGGCCTGAAGGGCGGGTGGTTCTATGAATGCATGCTCTGGCTAAAAGCGAGAATGGCTTGCTCGAAACACTCGATTGGAGGATGAGTGATTCCGGCTCCAATCATTCCGATGCCCGGATCCTTATGGGCAATAGCCGTGTTGATCACTGGCATAATGCTGGTTTGACCCACTTTACGAATATCGATTCCAGTAGGAATTCCGCGGAAGTTCAACAAAGGAATCGTCACATTTGGATTCTCCGTCGTAGTGATTTCCTTCATTTTCACAGAATAGTTCATGGCATCATCTACGGTTCCCCCAACTAATGCTACAATCGCCGGCGCGGTTGCCATGGCGAAGCCACCTATACCATACGTTTCGGTAATCGCACTGTCTCCGATATCGAGTCCCGAGTCTTCCGGCTTATACCCTGCAAACATCGGTCCGACAACCTTTTGCGCAGGACCGGTAAACCAGGTATTGCCTGGCATTCCACTGACACGAATACCAAATTCCACGCCATTGCGGGCCATCGTTGTTACGATGGTGCTATGCTCGATGCCATGGGCAGCATCAAGTGCACATTTACAAAGAGCCATCCAGGTTGGTCCGGAGAAATAATCACTCATTGCCACAAAGTCGAACACTTCGATTTTCTGCTCATTAGTAAAATCTGTTCTCAGGATAAGCGGCGTTAATGCCTGAATCAAAAGAGTCGTTCCAGCGTTGTTGCGGTTATGGCATTCATCTCCCATATGGAGCGCCTGTGATAACATGAGCCGCAGATCAATGCCGTTCTCAGAGAACTTCATCGCCTCACGCAGCATCGGTCCAAGCACATCTCTCATCCAGATCAAACGGGCAACGACCGTTTCATCGTTTGCACCCATCCGCAAGATTTTCGACAGTTGCTCACTAAGGTTCGTATAAGCGATGTTGCCATACGTATTATTCTCTACAATGTGCATGAACATAGAGGCTGAGGTTACCCCTGCCATGGAACCCACACAATTATGCTCGTGACAAGGGGAGAACGTAATCTCACCTGATGCCGCTAGTTCGGCAGCTTCATCGAGATCCTTCGCCAAGCCCTCAAAGACCAAAGCGCCGGTAACTGCACCTTTCATGGGACCACTCATCTTATCCCAAGTAATCGGAGGCCCTGCATGTAATATCGTAGTCTTAGTCATCCCGGGTACGACGTTGATCGCTTGATCAAAACCAACCAATACCGGTTGTGAATTCACGATTCGCTCTACAGCCAGCTTGTTGGCAGCCTCAATTTTTGCAGCAATCCCCTCTTGCTCTAACGCATCCAGTGCAGCAATTAATTCGGGCTTACCTCCACCAGGTGGCTTCCATTCCAGATGGGTTACGTTGCCTTTTTGCTTCAGGATATCATCCTTGAACATTTCTAGGCCGACATTGATAACGTGAAGTTCACTCTTAAATAACTCATTGATTATGCTCATGTTATACTCCCTTCTCTACAAAACCTCTGGCAAGAAGTCCTGCATTCGTATTACTGCTTGCATAGGTAACGTCCGCGGATACCAGCTTATCAAGCTGTTCTTGGACGGAAGGTGTATCCAGATCGGTTCCAAGTACATAGCCAACAATCTCCAAATGTCTGCCTTCTTGTTCCGCTGCTTGCTTAGCCTCAATAATTGCAGGCACCATAACACCTACTGGATCCACATGTGATCCATAGCCTAATACAAAATCCATAATGATCACGCCCACCGCCGGGTCCTTCGCTTCCTGCTTGAATCTGGCAATCCGTGAAGAAGGATCAATCATCGGATGTGGTTTGCCGTTAGTGAACCCATCATCCCCAAAGTCAATAAACGTATGCGCTTGGCTGATATGGATATCACCCAGCTGATATTCCGGATCTTTTGGAATGTTGCTATAGACATCGTCGTATTTCTCCATCGCTAGATACATTGCTTCATCACATAAAGTACCGCCGCAGAATAACCCACGAATATACTTCTGTTCTGGCTTCAGCTTGACCTTAATCTCTTCAATCAGCGGAAGGTTTAGCGGATGCTTGTCAATTTGACTCTCATCTATGCCGGATAGAATTACCGCCTTCAGCGCGGCCTCTTTGGTTGTTTTGGCAAAATGTCCACCTGCCTCCAGAACAGCTTCCTCCGTTCCTCCGATAAAACAGACCACGACAGGCTTATGCATATTTTTGATTTCATTCAGCACTTTTTGTTCCACACTTTTGGCTGGTGGCTTGGAAATCAACACAATGACCTTAGTGGCTTCGTCTTCGTTAAGCGCTTTCATAGCATCAAGCATCATTACTCCGCCGACACGTTCACTTAGGTCTCTGCCGCCTGTGCCAATCAACTGTGAGATGCCTCCGCCAAAATCGTGAATCCGCACGCTGATTTCCTGACTTCCTGTGCCCGATGCACCCACGATGCCGATATTGCCTTTACGAACCTTATTGGCAAAACATAATGCCATATTTCCAATGATCGCGGTTCCGCAATCCGGCCCCATCATCAGCAATCCACGCTCATGTGCTATTTTTTTTAACTCAATTTCGTCTTCTACGCTTACGTTGTCACTGAACATCATGACATGGAGATTATTCTCCAGCGCTTTTCTTGCTTCTCTGGCTGCAAACGCTCCGTTGACTGAAATCACTGCAAGATTAGCTGCTGTCCTATTCTTCACTGCCGACTCAATTGTTGGATATTTAAGCTCTGTACCGCCAACTGCACTGTCTTTTTTAATAAACAGCTCTTCGATTGCTCCAAAGGCAACTTCAGCCAGCTCAGGGGATGCTGCTTTGATTACGATCATCAGGTCACTATTCTTAGCTTCCTCTAGCTCAGGGGTTATCAGCCCTACATTCGCTAATACCTCTTTATTCATTTGAGTAGCCATTGCGATAAAAGCTTGTTCGACACCCTCTATTTGATTCGCTTTGGTCGACAACGACATGAGCGAGACGGAATCAAAGTATGTGTTTCTTTTAATTACTATTTTAGTCGACATATCTTACCTCCAACGTTGTTCTAGATTAAGATCCAAACCGCTAATGATCCCCAAGGCAATATCTGTTCCGGAAGAAGAACCTATATCCAGCACTGCCGATAAGCCAAGAAGCATATTTTCCTTACTCTCATACATGAGCGAATGCAGCATCTGACCCATTGACTCTCTCACCTGACCCCAAGCCGCTTTTTTCAGAGCCATATAGCTTATTTCATTCGTTAATTCAGCTGCTTCGTTCACGACTTCCCTGCACCACGGCTGGTATTTACTAATAGGACTCTGAGGCAGATGGATCACAGCAAACAATCCAACTAAAAAATCATCTCCCGACGGAGTCAGACCTGGGCCTAATCCCATTAGTCGAATTGCATAAAAAGCAGCATCTTCCATGCTGTCATTCGCCAAGGCATTCAGAAGACCTGAAGATCGCTCTTCCAGCAGCCGCATCGTTTCTCTCTCAAAGCAGCTAGAACCCGCAAACTGCTTCATACCGCCTGGTTTTCCATAGCTATTGATATAAGCTTTTGCCACTGCCAAATTATCTCTTAGCGTCTTTACTTCTTTTGGAAAAATAGATAGAGAGCTCTGCCAAACTGTCAGTTCCTTGATCGATATTGAAAGCTTAGTGCCAATATATAATTGATCATTCTCCGCAAAAACTTCTTCTCCCACAACCAGTCCAAGAACCGAAAAACTACTAACCTCTGTAATCAAAGTATTAGGCGCATTATCTACCCTACTGCTCGCAATGGTATATAATTCATCAGTTGCCTTGCACCTTACATTTATCGTCCGCTCAAATATGCTGTGTATATTTCCGGAAAATCTTGATTCTCGAATCCGATGAAAGAACGCGCTATCACTGGATATCCCAGCTTTTAAATAAGAGGTACACTTGCTCTGAGAATACTCCGTTTGATCGCCCCCTTGAGAAGGAAGTAGATAATGGTTTGGTCACTTATTGTCAGGTTATCCTATATAGAAAGCGTTCTCATAAAAAAACCGTAACGGTTGATGATGAATGATAGAAGATGTTACACTCAGTTCATAAAATTCCAAGAATGATAAAGATTGAGTTGCTTTCTGTGTGAAAAAGGATATTTTTGTGAAATATATCACAGTTTAACGGTTAAACGTTACCTGACACCCTTATTGTAGTCCTCCGTACACTGGGGGTCATCATACAAGAACACTAAAAACAACAAGTAATCACTATGCACATTGCACAATGGGTGATGATGAGAGGTGTGAATTGATGCTAACGATAAAAGATATCTTACAAATCAAATCCATCGAAGGCATAAAGATCGTTGCGGGGCATTCTGGCCTAAACAATCAAATCTCCGTAGTTAATATCATCGAGAATCCGGACGTATTTGACTGGCTGACCTCGAACGAGCTGCTTTTATCCACCGGATATATCTTCAAAGACAGCACGGAGCTGCAGAACAAATTCATTCATGAGCTGGTGGAGAATAACTGTGCAGGACTCTGCATCAAAATGAAGCGATATTTCGATGCTATCCCGCAGAACATGATCGAGCTTGCTGATAAGCATGGACTTCCGCTACTGGAGCTCCCTTTTGAATACACCTTGTCCAGAGTCATTGCGATCATTAACGAAAAGACCAACGCGGATTACGATGCAGTGAACCGACGTTCGCTCGACCTTCATAATGCGCTCTTCAAAATCGCGCTCGAAGGCGGCGGTATTGAGCAAATATCGGCGGAATTGTCCGATACGATCCATAACCCTGTTCTTATATTAGATAGAGACTGGAACCTACTCTGCTATACAGATCATAAGGATAACCCATCTCCACTTCAGGAATTCCTGCCACTGGTGAAGAACAGGCCTGTTTTTCCACCAGAGTTCACGGTAGCTTTCCCAAAGTATATTACTGAAATCAAAAAATCCATCAAACGCACCTACTATTCTCAGGGACAGCCGTACAAGTGCTGCATTATGCCGGTTTCTGTATCCAGTAACGCTTACGCGTATATCGTCGTTCTGCAAACGGTACGCAAGCTGGTTGAATTTGACTACACCGCGTTAGAGCATGTATCCACGATGCTTGCACTGGACCGGATCAAAGCCAAGGAAATCGAAGAGGTAAAGCATAAAATTAGGCAGGACTTCTTCGACGACTTATTAGCTGGCAATATTACTTCAACAGAAACACTGCATTCCCTGTCTGCTATGCATGGGCTCAAAGTTAACTATGCGTATTACTGTACAGTTATCCATATTGAAGCTACACAGCTGGAAAACTACACGGACATGGTTTATAGAAAATACGAAATGGAGTATATGGTCAAAAAATGTGTCAATTTGATCTATGGCTTGTCCAGTAATGCAGGTGGAGAGCTAATCTGTTACTATCGCAATCAGCAAATCATCATCTTGATCGGCAAAAATGAAAATAAACCGCCAATTTCCGTAAGCGATACGAAAGCCTTTGCTCAAGAGGTGCTGCAGTTGCTGGCTCAGGAAATGACTAAAAATCATTTTCTCATCGGCATTGGCAGTCAGTATAAGACACTTGCTTCGCTCCATAGAAGCTTCTTCGAGGCCCAGGAAGCTATGCGGCTCATGCAGCGGTTTAATAAAGACAGCCGGAGCATTGCTCACTTCGAGGATTATTCTGTCTATCATTTTCTGGATTCCAATATTAAGCCTACGGAAATGGAGACATTCTTTAACAAAGTTCTGGGAGGCATCCATGAACATGACCAGACGATGAACACGAGATTCATGTCTACCTTGGAGTATTAT
Organism: Paenibacillus sp. FSL R5-0636; assembly: GCF_037974255.1. NCBI lineage: Bacteria > Bacillati > Bacillota > Bacilli > Caryophanales > Paenibacillaceae > Paenibacillus > Paenibacillus sp. FSL R5-0636. Next base: position 886,861 of record NZ_CP150232.1, on the reverse strand, counting down.
TTTATGTACAATCAGAATGTAACCGAAGCCGCAAAAGCGATGTTTATTCACCGCAACACCTTTATTTACCGGATTGATAAAATCAAAGATTTGCTAAATATAGATCTGAAAAACTCAGATGAGTTATTCGAGATTCAACTGGCACTTAACCTCTATCGATTGCTGCAAAGGGGTTAAAATAACGCAGGGTATTCCCGGCAACCATTACTCTAGTTGCACTGGAATACCCTTTTTTTCATAACGTCATAGCACGTCCATATCTTGCTAAATATTCTTCCTTCTCCTTATAATCCGGCATTAGGCTTCCAACCCGTCGCCAAAAGGAGCGATCATGGTTCATATGCAGCAAATGACATAACTCATGGATGATCACATAATCGATAACCTCCACGGGAGCCATGGCCAGACGATAGTTAAAGGTTAGCTTTTTATCGGAACTGCAGCTTCCCCATTTGGTCCTGGACTCTACAATTTCGATACTCTTAGGTTTTACTCTAAGCTGCGTCTGGTACCTAGTGATCCGCTCTCCTATAAGCTTCTTGCAGCTAGAGAAATAGAACTTTTTCAGCTTTAACTGAAGTTGTTCTTCACTTAGCTCCGCTGTCTCTATAAGCTCATGCAGAGAATAATATTTGCCTAGATACAGGAACTTTCCTTCATCTTCGTACGCTCTGATCATCTTTGGCGTTTCACGAGCCGCTTCGAGACTTTGCAGCTTCTCCACAATCATTTTGCCATTACGCTCAACCACACTTTTAATCGTCTCTTCAGATGTTTTCTTAGGTACCTTGAGTGTTATGCGCCCTGACGAATCTATATGAATGGAGATTTTTTTCCCGTTTCCATATTGAACATTAAACTCGATCACCTGATTGTCGTAATCAATCTTCATACCCACCATCGTTTCTATAAGATTATTCGCAATAAAAAAGAAGAACGCACCTAGGCGTTCTCCTATTTTAACACGATTCCTCAATACACCGGATATCCCGCTACAAACATTGCCAAGTAAAGTATACTACCCACAACAGATATAACAGTAAGTGCAACATCCTTCGGCTTTTCATTAGTAAGCGCAACGGCTGCAAAAGCTAGCGGAAAGGCAACAAGCAAATAACGCGGGGCTGACAGCAGCCAGGTAGCTCCCACTACGAAAGCAAAATACACGATAAAATAAGCAGTATAGGATGGCCGTAGTTTTCTTGCTCCCATAAACATGATAATTAGTGCTGAGAATATAGCGATTAAATTGGGCAGCCACATGCCGAGAAAAGAACGGCTATCTCCACTTTTAAAGGTGCCCACCGCATATTCCATCTGATATCTTACGGTATCGAAAAAGAGATAGAACTTCTGTGACCAATGCTCCCTCTGGTAAATACTGAACTGAAAAGCATTTCCCGTAACATAGTAGTTGATGTAAAGATAAGCCAGCAAACCCATCGAAATGATAGCAAGACAACCAATGGCGGTGGTCAGCTTATGTATAAACGCTTTTTTATCTAGTAATTTATAATTCCCTATAAGTTCCCGTGCAAATTCAATCGCAACCGGTACAATCAACAGCACCCCTGGAGAACGCGTATACGCTGCGAGTGCACCGCATAAACATCCGATGAGCCATTCTTTTTTTCTCACAAAATATAAACACAACAGCGATAAGGCCAGAAATAGAGATTCGGTCATTGGGATGAAGAAAAAGAACGCAGCCGGAAATATAAAAATATACTTCACTACTCGCATAGCACTCTTTCGATGCATGTCTAGTGCGGCAAGCTCATAGGCGACCAAGGCAGCAACAAGCGAGCAAATATTAGAAACGATGAATCCAGCTACGAGATAATTCCCTACGAATACTTGAACTACTTTAATTAGATTTGGAAAAAAAGGAAAAAAAACAATATGGTATTTCGGATCTCCCTCCGTCACATACCAATTCTCCGCGATGCCCAAATAATGTGAAGCGTCGATCCCCGATATATGCCAGGTCTCAGCTATTTTGTTAAACAAACCACCGGAATAGCCATTCTGTATGATCAAAAATATATACCCGATAATCATAAGCAAGACCCTACTAGCCACTACCCAGCCGATAATATATAGCCAAGCCTGCTTTCTGTCCCGTGTTTTATTTTCCAAAGTTACTTCAGGCGCTGGATTTGTCAGAACAAAATCTGTCAAAACAGGTATAGTACGGAGTCCCAATAATATAAAAAGTACGAAACAGGCCACGGAAGCAAGGGTACCCATCATAGTCCAACTAGTGGTCGAGTTTACCCAGAAAATAGCCGTCACCATCATAATGAACATGAAGATGAAGGAAATGATTTTGTCGTGCTTTTTCATTTGAACCTCCAGAGATAAATTCTTACAATAATCTAGTTAAAAAAGGAAAATATTACGCATAGAAATATAATAGTCTCTGGAAATTTTTTTGTAAATCATTTCTTAGATCATCATAGATTCTAAAAAAAGCCTATGCACTGAAATGCATAGACTGTATGTATAGCACTATTTTAACAACTCTAACACGCCTTGAGGCTGTTGATTAGCTTGAGCCAACATGGCTTGTGATGCTTGAGATAAGACATTGTATTTGGTAAGCTTCATCATTTCCTTTGCCATATCTGCATCTCTTATTCGTGATTCAGCTGCTGTTAAGTTCACTTCGTAATTGGTTAGGTTATTATGGATATGTTCTAATGCATTTTGATACGCGCCGTACATTGAACGCTTGGATGAAACGGTATTTATAGCTTTGTCTATTTTCGAAATCGCTAATTCGGCACCTTGTCTAGTTGAAAGATCTATATCCGCAATTCCCAGAGCAGTAGTTCTAGCATCTGTTAATTTAACAGCGAAGTTATCCCCAGAGTTTGCTCCCACCTGAAGATTTACTGTTTTGTAATCATATGTGGTACCAGGGTTTGATCCGTAAGATACATTGAAATTGGTTATTCCAGTTGTAGTTGAAAAAGTGTAACTTCCGTCATCATTACTAATAATGTTATTTAATCTATCCGTAGAGCCCCCACCATTTAGATTAACATTAGCCAATTCATTTCCCTGTGGATCAAAAATGGAAAGACGATAATTATTATCTACTATTCCTCCAACGATGTAATTCCCATCTTTCATTTCTGTAATGCTAGTAAGTTGACTGGAGTTGGAAGTTTCATTTGAGATATTCTTCTCCCACAATACGTTTCCACTACTGTCTAGTTTATAGATTAATCCACTAGTTTTAGTAGAGTCGTTATAAGAACCAACAATTATGGCCCCTCCATCACTGGTTGCGATGGCGCGGTAACCTTCATCATCCCCAGCAGCACCGACTCGTGTGTCCCATAACGGATTTAAGTTACTATCATATTTCACAACCCAGCTTGACTTATCGGTATAAGAACTGTTTAGTTTGAGACTTGATGAACCAATAGCCAAATAACCGCCGTCAGCAGTTTCAATAATAGAATTAAATTCTTCGCTTCCATAGCCAACAGGATTGGATTGTGAAGAACCCACTATCGAGGTGGATTGTTGCACACCACTACTATTAAATTTAGCCATAAGGCCATCCCAATTTTGAATACCGGAACCCGTCCCTGCCACAATAAAGGAACCGTCACTAGTCTCAATTACTTCATTCCCCATAATGGAGTAGACGCCAGATACCCCTGTACTCCACTGCTCATTCAAATTCCCATCCCATTTAATTATATTTATCCTTTGATCGGAAATTGCCCCTGCTGAGAAATCATTTCCTAATAAAATATAACCACCATCACTAGATTCCTTAATACTATACACATCCATATTAGGAATTGCTTGTGACCAAACCAGATTACCCATACTATCTAATTTGAAGGGATTATTACCGGGAATTCTTATTCCGACGTAACCTCCATCTGAAGTCTTAGATAAATCTCTGGCAGGTATGTTAGCTGTCCAGTTCGTACTTATATTGCCCTGTACTGGGGTAATATTCGTGTTTACTTCGAGGTCATTATTCAATAAATGAATTCCATTAAATTGAGTGTTATTAGCAATATCATTTATCCCAAGCTTTATCTGCTCAACTTCTTTTTGAATCAATGTTCGATCAAAATTTGTTAAGGTATCATTTGAAGCCTGTATTGCAAGCTCCCGAAGTCTTAGCAGATTAGGATCTTGTATAGTTCCAAGTCCACCCTCAGCAGTCTGAATTAGTGAAATACCATCCTGTGTATTCCTTGCTGCCTGAGATAATCCACGAATCTGTGCTCTCATTTTCTCAGAAATTGCTAATCCTGCAGCATCATCTGCCGCTATATTTATCCGAAGTCCAGAAGATAACCTCTCTTGTGAACTTGTAATAGATTTATTATTTTTATTTAATCTGTTCAAACTATTTAAAGACGTGATGTTGTGACCGATTCGCATTTAATCACCTTTCAATTGTTAGTATCTTCTATATCGGATAGTCCTTAGTAATTTTTTAGGTCAAATTACCCGTGTCTTAAGGCCTCGCCTTAAATTCCCACCGTCCCCCGCTGAAAAGTTGAATATTCACATACAAAAACGGCGATCTATCACCGGTTAAGCACCGACAACAGATCACCGCTAAAATTCTGACTAGATCATTATCATTCAAACGGATAAATCCAGAAATGTTCTGTTCCAAAACGAGCTTGGATCTCTTTATCATTTAAAGGTTTGCTGCCCAACAGCTCAGCAGCCTGGAATTGGGAACGATGCGCCTGAATGGACGCCATCTTGTGCTTGAGGAAATCTCTCACATCATTGATAACCTTTGGCTCCCCAATCTCTACAATATTATTAGCAAAAGCTATACAGTGAACAGGAGGTCTTTCTTCCTTCGGCAATCTTGCAACGGTTCGGATCACTGCAGCTCCAGTAGCATCGTGATCAGGATGAACGCTGTACCCTGGATAGAAAGTGATGATCAGCGAAGGTTTAAGCTCTTTCAAGAGCGCATCAATCTGCCCATCGAGCAAGACTTGATCTTCGAATTCTATCGTCTTGTCGTGAAAACCAAGCATTCTTAAATCCTGTATGCCAATAGCCTCGCAGGATTCCTCCAGCTCCTTCTTACGTATTTCCGGGAGGGTTACCCGATTCGCAAAGGGCGGGATGCCCATATTTCGGCCCATTTCTCCAAGCGTTAGGCATGCGTAGGTAACTTGGGTCCCATTTTGTATATGTTTGGCAAGGGTACCTGATATACCGAAGGCCTCATCATCCGGATGTGGCAAAATAACAAGAATATGTTTTTCCACAGAACTCTTCATCTCCTCTTCCATTAGAACGGCTCTCGGCTTAATTGTAACGATACGATCAGTTTGCCTTGAGCATCATGTCCAGCCATAATCAATCTGCCTGTCTCACTCTCTTCATAGTGAGTTAGCCCTTCCGAATAAACCCAGCCCTGCGACATTTTTAAGCCGACCCGATAAGGACCGTTGCCGGAAATCGAACCATGGGAATATCGAATAATAGCATTGGTAATAAAAGTAGCGGCTGGATGCTTCGAACTATCTAAATGGGCAGCGTAGGCTCCCGTTGTCATCTCAAGATGGATATATAGATCCTGATCTTTAAGCAGGTCGATCCTATCTTGTACTTCCGATTGATTGATTAGCTGCAATGTTGCGCCTCCGTCTCTGACTGAATATATACATACAAAAAATAAGATCCATACCTTATAGAAGGACGGATCTGTTATATGATAAGCGGGTCCGTATTTCTTTTCAAAGTATAACGTGCAATGCTATGTAATTCAATGGATAGAGCGATCCCCTCCAAGTGTAACAGTAATGGACTGGCTTTTTACTGTTCACCTGAAGGGGATAATATCACTAAGAGGTTATGCAGTTTATATTAGATCACAAACTGATCTAACATCTTTACGATGACTTCACGCTTTACAGGCTTGCTGATATACTCGTCCATCCCGGCAGCTAGACAATTTTCGCGGTCACCCTTCAAAGCATTAGCCGTGACCGCGATGATGGGCGGACATTTCTCTTGATGCTCATCTCTTAACATCTTCATAGCCTCTATGCCGTTCATAATGGGCATGTGAAGATCCAATAAAATAAGATCAAAGGGTTCTTTCCGTGCTGCTTCAACCGCATCTATGCCGTTTGTTACGGCGATAACGCTGTGACCCATTTTTTCGAGTATTTTGGTCAGTACTAGCGCATTGATAGTGTTGTCTTCAGCAAGTAAAATTCTTGCTTCACGTGCGGTATGAAGCTTGTTAATGTTAGCCTCTTGGCGAGGGATTACCACTGATTTCTTGGGCTTGATTGTGAAGGTAACCGACGTACCGCTCTTGCCGTCACTCTCCGCATAGATCTCACCACCCATCATTTCGACAATTCTGCGGCTGATGGCAAGGCCAAGCCCCGTACCTTCATGTCTCCGCATCATAAAGCTATCCACCTGCTCAAACGGTTCAAAAATATCAGTAAGTCGATCAGGATCAATTCCAATGCCAGTATCGGTTACCGTAAAGGCAAGCAGGGAGGGATCTTCCTTTACAAGCCTAACTTTTACCGATATGCTGCCCGCCGGTGTGAATTTCACAGCATTGCCTAGCAGGTTCAAGAACACCTGCTTCAAGCGTTCCTCGTCACCGTAAATAAATTCCGGAACGTCATGATTTATGATGCTGGTGAGCTCCAGATTTTTTTGTTCAGCTTTTATTGCGATAACAGAAAAGCTGTCCTTGAGGCAAGTTCGCAGATCGAATGTATCCTCTTGCAGCTCGCTACGGCCTGCCTCAATTTTTGAAAGATCAAGGATATCATTGATTATATTGAGCAGGATTCCTCCGCTTTTGCGAATGATTTCTACATATTCACGTTGTTCTTCATTAAGCTCTGTTTCAAGCAGAATATCAGTCATGCCGATCACCCCGTTCATGGGAGTGCGAATTTCATGACTCATCATAGCCAGGAACTCACTTTTAGCTCTATTCGTGGACTCTGCGGCTTCCTTAGCTAGCGACAATTGCCTTTGCTCGGAAATGTCCTTGCATATAAGGTAAAATCCGATATTATGATTGTTCACATAAATGGGTGCAATACTGGTGAGCACTTCAACTACTTCGCTTTCCTTAGTGACAAGCTTATTGATATACTGCTCAACCGTATTATCGTAAAGGGCTCTTTCCAGAATGCGCTGGACATTCTCTTCTCCAATCAGACTTGCAAGCTTCATCCCGATCAACTCGGACTCGATGGCGTAGCCCGTTATCTTTTCAGCCATACTATTGGTGTTAATGATTCGACCATCAAGGTCAAAGGAAATGACGGCGTCATGGTTGTATTTTTTAAGCGACGTATACCGTTCAACAGACTCCTGAAGGCGTTGCTCGGATTCCTTTTGCTTTGTAATGTTAACGATTTGGCAAATGAAATATGCTGGCTGATTCGACTCGTCGCTGAATAAGTGGAGAGTAAGCTGTCCCCAAATATAATCTCCATTTTTTGTGATAAACTGCTTTTCCATCTGCAATCTTGTTTTCTCACCCAAGAGTGCCTTTAAATCATGAAGGTTGCCGAAATCTTCGGGGTGAGAAAGGTCTTCTAACCGCATACCCTCAAACTCTTCAGTGGAATAACCAAAAGTCTGTTCAAAGGCCGGGTTTACGGTCAGAATCAAACCATTTGGCGCTAAAAGGGCGATCCCAAAGGAGGCGTGATTAATCACCTGTTGGTTGAACTGTTCCTGGTTTAGATTTACGCGATGCATAGCGACCTCCATGGATGATGTGATTTTTGCGTGAAAAAATAGACCTTCTAATTAGAAGGTCCTATTTATAGCTTATAGTCTAATTTACCCACTTTGTTGTTAATTGAATCCGTTAATTTAACGGGATCGAATAGAACACTCTGGACCCCTTATTGTTCGTATACCAAATGATTTTGTCCCCACTAATAATAGGACTGCACTCTGATAAGGCAAAATACTTGATCGTTTGGATGTCGCTAGTAGCTTTTCCCGCTCCATCTATAAGAACATATTTCAGGTCAACCGGATGATTCTCTTTATCAAACTCCTGCCACAGCACCATCATTTTGTCGTCTGTGATTTTTACTAGTTTAGGGATGGACGCGATCAGGTTCGTGCCTACATATTTAGCCAAGGTGATGTGATTCACCGAAGTACTGCTCAGGTTGGACTTGGGCAACACACTAAGCATGACATCCCTTTGGTCCGTTTCTAAACCCACCATCTCATAAGATGTATACTCTTTGACTAGTGAATGATCTACCGAATTCATAGCGACTATATAGTTCGCCGAGGACAGCTCAAATCCGCCTATAGAAACACCCGTCGCGTTCGCTCCGATTTTGCCGGGAATATTAAATAAGTCTACTTCGTTATAACTGGCTCCGTCTCCTTTATTCAGAACAATCGAACGAGGATAAGCGTCACCATGATCGACTAGAACATGCGTAGCACCATCAAACAATACATATTGGTCAAAAGAGTGACTGACATGATTCTTCTGGAATCTTCCCAGATCATTGGTCACGGTCATGGATTTAGTATTTACGATAATGGTAAGCTGGGATTGATGATTTAATTTATCTTCTGTCGTGTATCTTGTACGTGAGGTGTGAAATACAAGCGTATCTCCAGCCTCAGCCATACTACCGGAGCCTGAATCAAACGGGCTAACGGTATAGCTCTCCCCACCCTTTATGGAGACACTGTCTACTCTATTGAAGCTTTTATCATAACGGACAATACGAATGACTTCTTTGCTATCATTCTCTTCGCGGTTCTCTTGGCCAAAAGCAATATAGTTATACTTCTCCCCACTAAAGAAGCCACCAAACACCGGAAGCTCAAAAGGAATGCTCTTATTGCCTGTTAGTTCGTACTTCTCATTGTACGTTTCAATCGTAAACTCTTTGTTCGCCTCAATAACACTTACAGTCCCATCCTTATTATTCACAAGATAAGAAGAGGCCGTACTTTTCCATCTAGGAAAATAAGAAGATTCCCCGTTACTCTCAACTACAGCCGCCGTCTTTACCCGGTAAGCATGATCTGGGATTTTGGAGAATAACGATATGCGATCAGACTGAACGTCAAATTCAATATCGAACGGGATTTTACCCGCCAAATCTCTCAACTGAAAATAATTGTTATCATCAATATTGTACGCCGTAATAGACTGCAACTGTCCATTGACCAGCACCTTAGAGTTGGAAAGCGTAGCTGCATAATTTTTATTGCGGCTATAATAGTTGCTCGTAGTTTTCTTTTCGGGCGTATAAGCTTGTCCAGTTATGATCTCAATCGCATTGTTCGCTTTATTCCAAGTGATATCAAACTGGCTGCTCGTTCCCGAGAAATACTCTGCCAAATCGCGTAGTCTGAAATAATTGTTATTCGATATGTTGAACCCATTCAGGTTCCGCTGTTCTCCATCAAAATATGTACTGCTCTCTGTTACCTTAGCCTTCACCATATTGCTCGCAAAGGTTGTAGTGCCGAGCGCTGGTATAACCAGTAATACAATTAGCAAAACACTAAAAATCCTCTTCATCCAACTTCCCCCCATTTATATATAAATAACAATACTATAATTTTTATCGGTATTTTATTCGTATTCCTCCACCACATAACTTACAAACGCCAAGCGTTTACTATCCGGAGACCACGAATTCACGTTAATCGTACCTTGTCCTCCAAACAATTGTACTAGTGTGCGATAATCTCCTCCCGTGCTTGCCATCAATCGAATCTCAACATCCTTATTCGCAGGGTGATCGCCAGGATCTACATCTCCTTTGCGGTAACTCAAGTAGGCAATCGTCTGCCCATCTGGCGATACATGCGGGAACCAGTTATTACTCTCATCAAAAGTCATCTGTGTTTGCTCAGTGCCATCGGCATTCATTCGCCATATCTGCATCAGCCCTGTACGCACCGAGTTGAACCATATATGTCCCCCATCTGGTGAATATTCAGGCCCATCATCCAGCCCAGGCGAATCCGTCAGTTGTACCTCTACTCCCCCGTCTACTGGAATGGTATAAATATCATATTGACCATTGCGCTCTGCACAGTAAGCTAACTCAGCACCGTTTGGAGACCAACCATGTAAATAACTTGGAGCATTCGGTGTAACTAGAACCGGTTCGCCACCCTCCATGGGAAGAATATATATACGAGATTTACCATCTTCTTTCGTATGGTGACTAATTGCGATCTTAGTGTTGTCAAAAGACAGAACATGATCGTTATTACATTCCGCAGCAAACCCCGAGTCAATTTGAACAAGCTCACAGGTTGCGATGTCGAACGAATAGAGACAACCTCGACTATTATAAATAAGACGCTTACCATCGCTAGTCCAATTGGGTGCCTCGATTAAATAATCAAATGAGCGGAGGGCAGTACGCTCCCTAGTCTGTACATCTACGATTTCTAATGTGCTAATCACTTTCATTGTCCTCTCTCCCATCGTTAAAATATGTACATAACCCACTTCGACAGCTATTCTAAATCCCCTTTCTTTCTTGGTAATACAATTATAAAGACAAAAAGATCCGCCTCGAAGAGTTCACTCCTCAAGGCAGATCCATAATCATCTTATAAACGTCCAGCCGCTTTTACTTTTACCAGCAAGGCATTACCCGGCAAGTATGCAATCGGAATATCCTCAGACAATACGATCTGAACGGTATCGCGATCTGCACCGGCTAGAACAGCTTGCTCTATTGCATGGCTGCGGGCATCTTCCTTAGCTTCATCATAAGACATTTCGTCCAGGGAATAAATCCGCTCTGTCTCCCCGCTCACCTCACCTAACGCAGCGCCAATCGCATTTGCAGCATCATAGTGATCCGGTCTTACAATCCGTGATACACCTTCAAGCTTGTCTGCCACAAGAATACTTCCGCCACCGACCAAAATGACGTCAACAGGATCTGAGCTTGTCTTCATCCGATCAATCGCTTCCTCGATATCCCGCGTAATGATCTCATCTGCTCTCTTGCAGATCGATTCATCAAGTGCCTCAGTCTGCGCATCTTTCCACTCGTATCGATTAAGCTTCACCGCCACATCGGTTGCTGTGAGCGTATCACCACCAAAGATGAGACCGCGCTTCAATAGCTCGTACCCCACGCTATCCGGACCCACTGTTACCTGATCCTGCGTTTCATCCAAGCGAACGATTGTACCGCCGCCGATCCCGATCGATAAGATATCCGGCATGCGGAAGTTCGTGCGAATCCCGCCAATCTCAACCGCAGCGGAGGATTGACGCGGGAAGCCTTGCATCAGGACGCCGATATCTGTCGTGGTGCCACCGATATCAACAACAAGTGCATCATTCAGACCTGACAAGTGTGCCGCGCCCCGAATGGAATTCGTCGGACCGCAAGCAATCGTCAGAATCGGGTAACGAAGCGCATATTCACTGTACATCAGTGTTCCATCGTTCTGACAGATGTATAGGCTCGCGTCAATTCCATAAGTGTGAAGCGCCTCTTCGAAGCCCTTTACGACTCCAGCAATGACGTTAAGTAATGCGCCGTTCAGCAACGACGCGTTCTCACGCTCGAGCAATCCAATACTTCCAATCTCATGAGACAACGTCACAGGCATATCTGCGCCAAGTACTTGCTTCGCTAGTTCTTCGACACGTTTCTCCTGCGAGGTATTCACTGGGGAGAACACACCACAGATCGCAACCGCTTCGACTTCACCCTTCATTTTCAAAAAGCAGTCTAGAATCTCTTCTTCATCCATTTCAACAATCGTGCGGCCATCATATTCATATCCACCATGAACAACATAAGCATGTGGGCAAACCGTTGCCTTAAGTGTATCGTCCCAATCCGCAAGTGGAGGAACCGCAGTTGTTGCCGGTGCCCCGATTCGAATCAAGCCGACTTTCCCCAAGTGCTTGCGCTCTACAATAGCATTCGTACAGTGCGTAGTTCCGAGCATTGCATAACGAATCTGCGCCGGATTCACACTACTCTCTGCTAACAAACGACGGATGGATTCAGTAATGCCTTCATTCACATCACGTGTGGTATGCACTTTTATCGTATGAATGGTGTTTAGCTTGGAGTCGAGCAAGGCTGCATCTGTATTTGTCCCGCCGACATCAATCCCAATGCGGTATATTTCTTCCATGTTGTCTACATTCGTATGAGACATTACTCTGCTCCCCCTTTCTCTGCTGCCAATTGTTCAATTGGAACATAAGGTGCATCATAGCCAAAATATTGTGGACCTACCGTCTCGAGGCCCTTTGGTGAACGCCATTTCGGATCACAAGGGAAACCAACCACACTAACCCGAGCACCGTATTTCAAATTCTCAGTCGTGATTGGCATACCGGTATCCTGGTCAAGCACAGAGATCAGGTCAGGAGTAATAGCAATTGAATGTCCATCTTCTGTGGCAAGAAGGAACTCATTCTGGAAGAACAAAGTCATCGTACGTCCCTTTTTAGCATCTGTACCTTCGAAGATCGCTTCACCGCGTGTAAATCCGCCTTCTGTACGACGGCGAATGTCTACTGCCTTACCCTGGAACAACGCATATCCATTCAGCTGCTTCAGCAGCATTTCAATTGGATTCTGCTTCAATTCCTTGGACTCAAACAATGTTTTTCCAATTTCATACGCAAGCGTCAAGGTATGTGGAATTGCACTTTGCTTTACCTGCGCTCCAGTTACCGGATAATCACAAATCGAAGCTGATCCGCCCATTTGAATCGTAACCGCACGCGCCATCCGCTCTTCCCAAACACCGTCGATCGCATGCATAAGCACACCGTTGCCGCGTTCATCTGCCATCGTAATCGGACTGCAGTCAATACCGTCCAAGTAGAATGTCACCATTTGCGATTCTGGAAAAGCCCGTCCCATGGCATCCGCATCTACGATAGGAATATTGCGTTCCGCAGCCGTAATTACGGGAACCAGAGAGTTACCGCCACCGACCTCAATCGGCATAATGGCGCTCACCTTGCGGTCCAGCTCTTTCTCAATCATATCCAAAGGCTTGATCATTTGCTGAATCGAAGGAATCTTCTCATTCATAACCGTAGGTGCGCCAATCATGGATATAGGAACAACCAATGCATCGTCCTCCAGATCCTCAGGACTTACTAAACGAACAGGACCATATTTGCGAATAGCTTCCATCGCCATCAATTTACCAATATGCGGGTCACCGCCCCCGCCTGTTCCAAGAACGGCTGCACCAACAGCAATGTATTGCACCGCTTGTTCATTTAATTCTGTTAGTTTGTGATTTCTCATGTTGTTATCCCTTCTTTGTCATGATTTTGCCGACAATCCACTGCACGATAAAGGCGAACATAAACGCATCTAATGCCGGTACGCTCGTGATTTGGAACCATCCAAATCCATCTGGCGCTGCGGTTGTCATAAAAGCGAACAACGTAGCTGCAACCCACACCGCTAAGGAGCGAATCACCCAGTTCTTATTGCGATCCAGACCTTCAAAAGTGAATTTCTTTCGATCTACAAGCAAAAATTCGGACGTGTAGATCCCCCCGATTGGAGAGACAAACACCGTAATAATATTTAGGAAAGATAAAAACTTATCATAGATGCCAAATACGGCAAGCAACGTAGCAAAGATACCTGCCACAATAGTAATTAGCTTTTTCGGAACCTTTTGGAACACGACAGAGAACCCTAGCGAAGCAGAATATAAATTGTTCGTGTTTGTCGTCCATTGGGCAAGGGTTAAGACGATAATGGCTGGAAGCCCAAGTCCTAGCGCAATGAAAATATTCGTCAGATCATCTGTGTCCATAATTCGAGATAGGAAAATAGCTACAATCGTCATGAAGCTGTTACCCACAAAAAAGCCGATAAAGGCCGCGGTTATAGCATGCTTCGGTGTGCGCGCCCAACGAGCGATATCCGGTGAAAGCACCGTGCCGACAATAAAGATACCAATAACAAGCGAGATCGCTGTCCCCATCGGGATCGCTGCTCCGCTAATCGGTTCCCACACGGCTGAAGCTCCTTTGGTGTGGAACGCGGAATAAATAGCCACTCCGATAAACAAAATAAGCAATGGTACGGACCAGGTGCTTAGTCGTTCAATAGATTGATATCCCCAAATAGCTGTCGACATCATTAGAAGCCCACCTATGAATGAAAGCACCCCTAAGGACAGATGAATATCCCATAATTGACTAAAAGCAGTCTGCATATTCGAAGCGAAGAAGCCGACCTGCACCCCAAACCAACCGAGTGAGAAAATACCGAGGATAACCGCTACGACACGTGCACCCACATTTCCGAATAGAAACCGAGAGATCATCGATGTCGATAACCCTGTTTTCGCCCCTACATACGCACATAACGCTCCGATCACCCCTAGGATTAACGAACCGATTATTGTTGCTGTGAGTGAATCCGTCAGATTCATTCCATTGCCAAGCTGAGCACCCAAGAACATCGCTGATAGGTCAATTCCGATGGCGATCCAGACTAGCGACATAGATAGCCATTTTTTACGCAAATGCGCTGGAACCGGCTCTCTCTCAAAATCCCCCGAGCTAAGCTCGTTCCCCTTTACTTCACTTACTTCTGCCATTCTCCCCATCCCCTTGTTGTTATCTTCTTCTGTAGCGCTATGAGGACGCACCTTTCCAATACATTTCAAACGCATGGTTTAGCTTACGCTCATAAATTCCCTTAGAAGTGTAATAGAAATACTGCATGCTTAATCCATCCATCAAGTTGAGAAAAGCATCTGCGAGAAGCTGCACGGATTGATCGCGAATTATGCCCTCTTCCATTCCTTTCGAGATGAATTGTTCAATGATCTTCGTCAGCATCGCGTCGGACTCTAGAAATGCTTCCTCAATCGTTTCCTTTAAGAATGCCGGTGGGAATACCACATACCTCAGTACAATTTTGCTTGCTTCAGGGCTCTTCTGATAGAACTCATACTGTCTAGACAATATGCCTCGTAGACTTTCCTGCGCACTCAATACTTTCTGCTCTTCCGATAGCTCTTGAATATAAGTGTTATAGGACTGCATAGCCTCACGAAAGACCGTCATAAACAAATCTTCTTTATTCTCAAAAAAGGCATAGATCGCCGGAGTCTTCACGCCAACTTCCTTCGCAATTTCAGAGAGAGCCGTACCCTCGTAACCCTTCTCTCCGAATAGTCGCATCGCTACTTCTTTCAACTTGTTTTTGGTCAAGACATTCCACATCCCTTACTTACTTAATTAACGTTAATTAAAAAACACTATACATCTTTATGCATAATAATTCAATGTTTTTCATAAAAAAAATAGCCCTCAATACATACAAAAAAAGCCGACCACATCAGGATAATCCCTGAATTATGATCAGCTGAACGGTGAGCTGGGTTTACTTTAGAAGCAAAGTTGTTAATGTAATCTTTCATCAAACATGAGTTGAATTTGAATACCAAAGGGATCCTCAATGATACCGTAGGCTTTACTAAACACATTGCTGGATAACGGAGAAATAATTTTCACGCGCTCGTCTGTGATTAAGCTTTTATAAAAACCTTCAATCCCCTCTAAGTCAGCACTTTGAATACATAATGAAGTGTTATTGCCCACTGTATATTTCTCATTCGTATTCATTGTATCTTCTGCTATCATTATTTTTGTTTTTCCGATTAACAGGACAGAGTGAGTAATATAATCCTTATTTTCATCCGTAAGCTGTATGGAGCTGTCACGCTCTGCAAGTTGTTGATAGGTGACACGTAACAATTCCTCTGCATCAAAATGCTTTTTGTAAAATTCTATAGCTTCCTTGGCTCTTCCCTTCATCGATAAGAAAATAGCTACTTCTAGTGTTGTACTCATAGTGTAAATCTCCTTCGTATATTTGATATGTGATCTTAAACTTATTATCATATATAAAGGTATCAAAACATGACACCTTAATAAGGAGCTTTTTATATGAAGAAATCAGAACGATTAAATGACATGATGAGATACTTAAACGGGCGAGAGTTTTTTAATCTAAGTAACCTTATGGAGAAATACAATATTTCAAAAAGCACAGCGCTACGTGATGTTACTTCATTAGAACAATTGGGTATGCCTATTTTCGCGGAACATGGAAGACACGGACGTTATGGTATTCTAAAAAACAGATTGTTATCCCCTATTATTTTCACGATAGATGAAGTCTATGCGCTGTATTTTGCCATGCTGACGTTAGAATCTTATCAATCCACACCCTTTCATCTAAGTGTTAACAAGCTAAACGAAAAGTTCGAGCACTGTCTATCGAGTACACAAATCAACCAGATTCACAAAATGAAAAAGGTCCTGCAATTCGAAATGTATCAGCATAAGCATGTCAGCCGTTTTTTAGATAAAATCCTAGCAAGTATTCTAAATGAGAGTGCCTGTAACATTGAATATACAAAAGAAAACCAAACAAAAAGCTACCCTGTTCAATTCTTTAGGATTTCCGCTAAGTTTGGTCAATGGTATGCCACTGGAATAGAGCTTGCGACGAATACATATAGAGTTTTTAGATGTGATCGAATAACCTTCATTGAAGAAGAGGAAAGCAAGGCTCGTTATTCTATAGAAGAACTTCTTAGTCGTTCATTAGAAATCTATCAGTCTGCGAAAAGTATTGACTTTGAAGTTGAGATTGCGGAACAAGCAAAGGATATTTTTTATAAAGAACATTATCCTTCTATGGAAATAGAGGCTGGTCCGAAAACAGTCATTAAGGGATTCTATAATCCAGGTGAAGAGGATTTCTTGGCTAATTATTTTATCCGATATGGTCATGCTGTTACATCCGTGAAACCTGAAGCCTTAAAACAAATAATCAAAGATAAGTTAGAGCAACTGGTAAATCACTATCAAAAAATATAAAGCTAATCAAAAGGGGTAAAAAACATAGCTTGGAGAACTGCCTTAGCCTTTTTGAGGTTGCGCGTATCCAGTTGGTTAAGCATGTCTACGATTTGACTCATTTCATCGTTTTCCACTGGCTCAAGAGATGCTCCGGTAGTTAATAGTTCTTTTTCAGCAACAGATTCCGAATGAACCCATGACGCTTCCAAAGTATCCTCGAAGGCTTGGATTATAAATAACAATTCATCCGTGTTATATCTCTGTAGAAACCGGTTTATCCCTTTATTCATCTGCTTATGTAGGGCTAAATGCAAATCGAATATTTCTTTCCCTAGAGGTGTTGTAAGAAAAAGCACTTCTTTTTTATTATCGGGGAGAAACTCCGTGCGAATAATTTCCTGTTGCACTAATCTTCTTGTGATTTTGGACACGCTGCCTTTTGGAATTCCGAATTGCTTCGAAATGGTAGTACCATTCACCGGCTCAAGCTGTCCAATCGCATCTATTACATGCAGCATCATGACTGTGGAGTCTTGGAGGAAATCAATGATAAGGGGATTACTGCAGTTCTGAATCAACCATTCCTTCTCTTCGTCATCCTCCGATTGAAATCGCTTTTGTAATTGGGGAATCTTCTCTATTAATTTTTTTATCAAAATATCCTTATTAGGTAAGTTCTCGAAAGAATGCGTCACTGTTACGTCTCCTCGTAAATTCATCTTATGCTCATTTTAACAAGATACAGCTCATAAATAAAGTTTCCTAGAAATAATATTGACAACAAGGAAACTTAAAACGTATTATTGTTTCCATAGTTAATATTTAATTTCTAAGAAACAATAAATGATAAAGAAGGTGTTTATATGAATGTCTTAATTATTTTTGATCATCCCTACGGTGCATCAGCGTCCGAGAATATCCCCCATCAGCGAAGCTATTCCGCAGCTTTATTAGCCTCCGTTATGCGAGGTCTCACCACCAAAGGCCATACGATTGATCTTATCGACCTGCATGCCGATGGATTTGATCCGGTCATGTCACGCGAAGAACTCACTGCTTGGCGACAAAAGAAAACCACCGACCGGCTAGTCGCCAATTATCAGCAGCGTCTTATAGCAGCGGATCATATCGTCTTCATTTTCCCTATATGGTGGGAAGCCATGCCCGCTCTTACCAAAGGTTTTCTTGATAAGGTATTCGCAAAAGGCATTGTCTACGAAGAAACTAAACCTGGGCGGCCCTTCAAATGCTTGCTCCCAAATATTAAAGGAGTGTCCTTGCTGACCGTAATGAACACACCCGACTTCTTTTATCGCTGGATTTTTGGCAACCCCATCACCAAAATTCTATTCAGAGGCACCTTCCGCAAAATGGGAATACGGAAGAACCTCCGTTGGTATAATTATGCCGGGATGTCAGATCGCTGCTTAGAAGAGCGGGTGAAGCATCTTGATAAAATTGAACAACGGTTTGCACGACTGGACTAAACTAGACTAGACTAGATCAAATTACTCAAGCGCTGACTGATTCTGAGGCTAGCCTAATATAAAAAAACACGCCAATAACTGGCGTGTTTTAGTTAAATTTATTAAAATTCTTCATACGATGCGGGATCTTGATCAGCTATGCGACCTTTTGGCGAGGTTAATGCGGAAATAACGGTCATCTCAGCTTCCGATAATTGAAAATCAAAAATATTCAGATTATCGCGCTGATGCTCTAGAGAAGAAGCCTTTGGAATGGGAATAGCCCCAAGCTGTATATGCCAACGTAAGATAACTTGCGATATCGATTTATTATGGACCTTACCTATTTCCGCTATTTTCTCATTTTCCAGTACGCTGCTAGCTCGTCCCAATGGACTCCACGATTCAATCACTACCCCATGCTCTTTGTTCCATGCACGCTGCTCTTCCTGATTAAAATGAGGATGCAGCTCAATCTGATTCATGCTCGGCGCTACGCCAGTTTCTTGTATCAAACGCTCGATATGCTCCGGCAAAAAGTTACATACACCGATGGAGCGGATCAAACCTTGCTTCCGTGCCTCGATCATCGCCTGCCAGGCTTCAACATATAAATTCACTCTAGGGTTAGGCCAGTGGATGAGATAGAAATCATAATAATCCAATCCGGCTCTGAATAAAGACTCCTGTATGGTGGCTAATGCTTCTTTATAAGAGTGATGGCGACCTGGCAGCTTGGAAGTAATGAGCAGTTCTTCCCTAGGCACAGAAGTTTGCCGAACAGCCTGGCCTACAGCACCTTCGTTCTCATAATTAAACGCAGTGTCGATCAGACGATAGCCAACATCAATCGCCTTAGTGATGTTTTGTGCTCCCTCAGTACCATTTAACGCGTAAGTACCAAAACCAATAGCAGGCACCTTCACTCCATCGTTCAATATGATTTCAGGTATTCTCTCAGTCATCGTCGCACTTCTCCTTTGTTGTCATTTAAGCCCCTGCCGATCCATCTTATAATTATTATAACATCTTCATAGTAAACTCAATCATTGGGTTACCTGAACAACCTCTAGCTTATTGGTAAGCCGCTTTCGTGGGCATCCGATTTATTTTTTATAGTAAAATGAATCTACAGCACTGGATTTTCGTAATGTTATGAATTAAAAGTAGAGATAAGAGGTGTACCCAATGAAGGAGCAATATCCAGCTAGGCTTGAATTGTTCGCAGACAACGCTCAGAGGATCAAAAAAGCTTTTCCATGGCAAAATGCAATGGTTAATCGGTTAGCGGCACTATTGTATGCTGTAGAGGACAAAGTTGCAGATGACGAAGCCATTCGTGCTAGCTACGAGCTAATTAAGGAGAGTACCGGGATTTTCTCTCAATTTAGAGGGGCTTCGGTGATCAGCATTGCTGCCCTGCTTTCACTTTCTGACGAAAAGGAAACTCTGCTTGCAAACACATTTGCCGTGTATGATTTAATGAAGGAAGCCAAATTCAGAGCCTCTGATTATCTCGTCGTTGCTGCCTATCAAATCGCTGCTAATGCAACATCGGATCGATATCAGCGTACGGTAGAACGAGCAAAGCTATTTTACGATAGTATGAAAGCAAAACATCGTTTCCTTACCGGACAAGACGATTATATCTTCTCCGCTATGCTTGGTCTTTCCGATATCGATGTTGAGAGTGGCGTGGACCGCATGGAGCAGCTCTATGTAACACTTAAGCCCGAATTTATGTCAGGCAACAGTGTGCAAGCCCTGACCCAGGTATTGGTTCTTGGGGAAGAAGCCCCTCAAGCAGCGGACCGTGTATTGGCATTAAGAGATGCATTTCGTGCACAGGGTATCCGGCTAGACAAGGAATATACCCTCTCCTCGCTAGGCGTGTTATCCCTGCTCCCTTGCAACAAGGAGGACATCGTTACTGATGTCTCAGAGACTTACGAATTTTTGCGTACAAAAAAGGGCTTCGGTAACTGGTCTATTGGCAAGCAGGAATTACTGCTCTTGTCTTCTGCACTGGTAGCCTTCAGATCTGTGGAGGATGTGCAAACCGGCGTATTAACTACGATGCTTTCCACCAACATTACCAATATTATAATTGCTCAGCAGGCGGCTCTTGCCGGGGCAGCGGCTGCGTCAGCTGCGGCTGCAGCTTCTTCTTCGAATTAGATTGAATCGTGAGGGAAAGATATGGACTCAATAAAAATCTTCACAACTAGAAATGAAGAATTATTAAACCGTCTACTGAACATTTGGGAATCATCCGTGCGGCATACTCATCTTTTTCTATCCGAGCAGGATATTGATGCTTTGCGGCCGCTGGTTATGCAGGCGCTTGAGGGCATAAGCGATTTGTTTGCTTTTACAGATGATGAGGAACAGTTGATTGGCTTCATAGGGGTTCAGAATAATAAGATTGAAATGCTGTTCGTAGAACCTGCTGTAATGGGAAAAGGCGTTGGAAAAGCACTTGTAGCTTATGTCATGCAGGAACTCGACGTACACCTCGTAGATGTGAATGAGCAAAATCCCCAAGCTTTAGGTTTCTATGAGCATATGGGATTTCAGGTTTTTGAGCGTTCAGCACTCGACGAACAAGGTAATCCTTTTCCTATCCTGCACATGTCGCTTAAGTAGCTTTTTCCTATGCAGGAGACAGTTCGATGCATTTTAGTATCGTAAAAGACAACAGAGCAGCGATTCTCAAACGAGAGAATCGCTGCTCTGTGTTTTATTTGTCTGCTTCAATAGAGTTTAGTTTAGGTTAGCTAAGCTAGGAGCGGCTAGGAGTAGATAAGAGGAGCTAGGCGAAGCGGCTTCGAGTATTCGGTTCACCTATAACTAATATCTGCATCTGCATCTACTTCTACGCCTATATCCTCATGCACATCGCCGAATCATAGTTCCCTGTTGCTTACGGACTCAGGGGGCGCTATTTGCTCATTTGTCGCCTTTGAGGCATAGTTTCGGACTCCAGTGTCGCTATTACATAGAAAGAGCCGCATTTCTGACGTTTTTTATGCCAATAGCTGCTATGGAGTCCGATAACATCCCAAATGGCGGATAATCCGGCGTTTAAGGTCATCTGGGTCCGATAGCGTCGGGCATAGATTCAGATAGCAAACAATATCGTCAGAAATCGTCGGATGGCATCCGATAGCGAACGATAGCGTCGATTCCTAACCATCCCCTGTTCCTTACAGAGCCAGATGACTCTATTTGCTCATTTATAGCCTTTGAGGTATAGTTTCGGACTCCAGTGAAGCTATCCATAGAAAAAGCCGCAGCTATGGCGTTTTTAGATGCTATTCCACCGACTTCAAAGCCTCAATCATATGGATTCGTTTGAGCTTAATATGCATGAACGCCATGACAATACCGGAAAACAACAGTGTTAGGAGCGCCGCATAAATATAACTTGGCCACTTGATGATCGGAGCGAACATCGTCGCATCCAGCTCGGCCGTCTTCAGGACGAAGCTATGCAGCACTATGCCGAGACCCGATCCAGCCACAATACCGAGTAGGCTAAGCAGCATATTCTCGCGGTAAATATACATGGTTACTTCCTTATCGTAGAAGCCCAGTACCTTAATGGTTGACAGCTCCCGGATCCGCTCGGACACATTGATATTGGTCAAATTGTAGAGGACGACAAAAGCCAACGCCGCCGCTGAAACAATGAGCACTAAGGTTACAACGTCCATACTCTTCATAGTCTCATCGAAGGCGGAGCCTACACTGCTGGAAAAGCTGATGGCAGCGACGCCCTCATTAGCCGTCAGCTTTTCACCAAATTTATCTTCCCATGTCTTATCATGTGCGGTGTAGTTCAGCAGTTCTGTGTTGAATAGCGGTTTTTCTCCGAACACAGAAGCATAATACGCCGGTGTCATATAAACATAGTGCATTACATAATTCTCTGTAATCGCTGCGACCTCAATTTCGAACGTCTCATTATCTTTGTCCACCACGGTCAATTTATCGCCAGACTCCAGCCCATACAGCTTAGCCAGTTTTTCTGAGATAATAGCCCCATCATCCGTAAGCATCCGCCCTTCTCCACTCTTTCGATCACGCAACTCCACGAAATCGGATAGAGAGTCAACGGAGGTAGGAACGAACAGATGAACCTCTTGATCATTTACACCACTAGCATGTGCGGTCATCCGTTCTTGCGCCACACTCAGCGTCCCAGTTACTGCAGATTCACCAGTGATTAGTTGGTCGTAGGCTTTTAGCACATCGGCAGACACATCTTCATGCAGTGCCACAAGTGCATCATATTTCATAATCGTGCCGAACTGCGACCCGGCGATGCTGCCAATTGAATCCTTGAGACCAAATCCCGTCAGGATCAGCGCTGTACAGCCAGCCACACCGAATACAGTCATGAACATCCGCTGCTTATAGCGGAATAGATTCCGTGCGGTAACCTTTTGGACAAAGCTCAATCGCTTCCATATAAAAGTGACCCGCTCCAGTAAAATACGCTGGCCACTCTTTGGTGCCTTCGGACGCATCAATACGGAAGCATTGCTGCGTAATTCTACCCGTGAAGCAATCCACGCCGTCAACGTAGTACATATTAACGCTACGATAACGGATATGATCGAATACGAAAGATAGAAATTCTTCGTGATATCCGGCAAGTTATAGATTGCACTATACGCATCGTAGATAATACCCGGAAACAGGGTAAAACCAACCGCAAGACCCGCAATTGAAGCCGCCAGACTGGCAAGCGTACCATAGACCAGGAATTTGGCCATGATGTCGCGGTTAGCATAACCAAGTGCTTTCAGGGTCCCGATCTGCAGGCGATGCTCCTCAACCATCCGTGTCATGGTCGTCAAGCTGACCAGCGCAGCAATCAGGAAAAAGAACACAGGAAACGCACTCGCAATCGCCGACAACCGATCAGCGTTATCTTTATATTCGGCATATCCCGGATTAGCGCTTCGGTCAGTAACGTAGACCTTAAGTTGCTCCAGCTCTGCAAGCTTTTGCTCCCCTGCCGCCAATTCCTCCTTGGCAGAAGCAAGTCCGGCAGCAATTGCCTTCATGCTTGCAGCCTGTTCCTGCTGCACTTCCTCCGGCTGGCGCTGCAAATCCGCAAGCTGCTGCTCGGCGGCGGCCACCTTTGCGCGGCCACCAGAAAGCTCTTTCTCGCCTTCCGCCCGCAGCTCAGCAAGCCGTGCTTCCGGCACGCCGGACATCGCCTGCTCTACAGCATGGGTATGCTGTTCGATCAGATCTTCATACTCCGGCGAATAAGCCTTCACCCCGGCTGTATCCTTAAAGGACAGATAGGCTTCCGTATACACCGGAAGCTTGAAATCCGACTCCGGGATCGCGGCGAACGCATCCGCCGTACCTTTGCCGATCCCACTGGTGCCCCGGGTACTTTGCTCAATAAACTGTGGACTTCTAACAAAGCCAACTACGGTATACTCCAGTGTCTCGAAGCTGTTCGACAGCTCCGTATCCGTACCGTTTCCACTGAAAGATACCTTGTCACCCAACGCATATTCTTCCGCTAGCTTATCGTCCAGCACGATTTCACCGGAATGCTCCGGTAGATGGCCTTCAATTATACGGTATTGATTAAGTGGTTTATCCGTGTTGTAAGAATTGACTTTAAGTATTAAGGCATTATCACCCATGAATACATCTGCGCTATAGCTCGGCTGAATCTCATCGATCCCCTGTACATTTATGAGTAACTCGATGTTGTCTTCAGTCAGGCCGTAGTTAGTCTGCACCTTCAGATCCATCAAGCGCTGCTCTTTGTAAAAGATTCCAGCTGTATTCAGCATATCTGGCCCTGTAGCCTTGATTCCGGCAAAAAAGCTGACGCCTAACATAATAATTGCAAAAATCGAAATAAACCGGGCTTTGGTATGCCCAATTTCACGAAAAATATCTTTCCACAATGCACGCTTTTTCATAGATGCCTTCTCCTTACCATTCAATATCGTCAACGGATACCGGCGAAGGATTGATCACCATCTTCCGTACCTTAGCGTTGTTAATCTCTATAACCCTGTCAGCCATCGGAGCGATCGCCAGATTATGTGTAATTACGATGACCGTTGTCCCGGTGTTACGACAAGTATCCTGCAGCAGCTTCAGCACCTGCTTGCCGGTGTTATAATCAAGCGCTCCTGTCGGCTCGTCGCAGAGCAGCAGCTTCGGCTGTTTAGCCAACGCTCTGGCGATAGCGACACGTTGTTGCTCACCACCGGACAACTGAGCCGGGAAATTATCTAACCGCGCGCCCAGACCCACATCCTCCAGCACCTTACGTGCATCTAGTGCACGCGGGGAAATCTGCGAAGCAAGCTCAACATTTTCCAGTGTGGTCAGATTAGGCACTAGATTATAGAACTGAAATACAAAACCTACGTCATTTCGGCGGTAGCCTGTCAGCTCCTTGGCACTAAACTTAGCGATATCAATGCCATCCACAATGACCTGACCTTCATCGGCGGAATCCATTCCACCCAGAATATTAAGCACTGTAGATTTACCCGCACCACTTGGGCCGACGATCACGGCAAATTCACCTTTTTTTATCTCAAAATCAATCCCGTCATTCGCGACAATTACATTCTCGCCCATCTTGTAACGCTTGTACTCCCCTTTTACAGCAACAAAACTCATTCCTCTTCCTCCTGTCCCTATCCGAACTAAGTCTAATTACTCTACATTGTCTCAGTTTATCATAATTAGAACGCTCAAGCCCGAATGGCAAACCCTCATTACACAAGGTGAAATTCACATCATTAATAAGTTCATTTTTTTGTAACAATAATGTAACAAGGAAATTTTACCGTAAACGATACTTAGTCATTTGATAATGTTATAATCACTTTGTTTTATTTACTCTTTTCAGGCAAGAGTGAAAGAACAAGAACAATCAGAAACAGGTGATCAGATGTTCGAACTGAAATGGCTATGGCAGAACCTAGAGGGAAACCGGACGCGATACATTCTGGCACTCTGCCTTTCGGTGGTGGGCTCAAGTCTTACAATCGTGAATCCGTACATCAGTCAGCGCATTGTCGATACGTTTATAGCCGGTGACAACGCCCTGCAGAATCTTACACAAGAACGGCAATTATTAATTATGCTCTGTCTGGGCATGATTGGATTTTCTCTACTGCGCACAGGTCTCGCATATTTCACGACCATGCAGTACGAGATATCCTCGCAAAATATGATGTACAATGTCCGCATTTATTTGTACAACAAAATTCAGGGACAGGACAGAAAATACTACGATCATAATCGTACCGGCGATCTCATGACCAAGATGACAGGCGATCTGGACATGGTCCGTCACTCTATGGCCTGGATTTTTAAGACGATCATTGAATCGCTAACGATCTTCCTTGCCGCCGTTATCTATTTTTTCACTATAGATGCGGAACTGACGCTGTGGATGCTTATCCTGTCACCGCCCATTTTTATCGTGGCTTACATATTCGCTAAACGCGTCCGTCCTATGTATATTGACCTGCGTGAACGGCTGTCCCAGCTTAACACGACTACACAGGAGAATATCTCAGGCAACCGTGTGGTCAAGGCTTTTGCCCGCGAGGAATTCGAGGTCGAAAAATTCACAGAGAAGAATGTCAACTATTCTACGGCGAACAAAAAGGCCGCCCTTGTATGGCTTGATTATTTTCCTTATCTGGAATCCTTCGCTCAGGGCTTCAACGTAATTCTTATGTTGGTTGGTGGTTTGTTCCTTATGAACGGCCGGATCACCTTCGGTGAGTTTATGGCCTTCTCTTCGCTTATTTGGGCTATATCGAACCCTATGCGCAACATCGGTATCATTATCAACGACATTCAGCGCTTTTTTGCGAGCTTGTCCAAAATCGTAGATATCTATTATGCCCGGCCAAATATTGTTAACGAGCATACTGTCACTGACAAACGCCGTTATGAAGGCCGTATTGAATTCGATCATGTCCGCTTTAAATATGATAGCGCTATCGTACTGGACGATATTAGCTTTACCGTTGAACCCGGTGAAACTGTAGCAATCATGGGCGCGACAGGATCAGGCAAAACAACAATCATCAACCTCATCCCTCGCTTCTACGATGTAGCTGAAGGGCGCGTACTAGTAGACGGTGTTGATGTTCGGCAGCTGGAGCTTGATGAACTTCGTGGAAATATCGGCATGGCGACCCAAGATGTACTTTTGTTCTCTGATACCATTGATGGAAACATCGCCTATGGCGATCCTGATCTTCCGGAAGAAGATGCAATGGGTTATGCAGAGCTCGCAGCCGCACACGACTTCATTACCAAAATGCCTGAAGGTTATGATACCGTTGTCGGGGAACGCGGAGTCGGACTGTCGGGAGGGCAAAAGCAGCGTATTGCCTTAGCGCGTGCTTTGGCGGTACACCGTCCTATCCTGATTCTCGATGATACGACCTCTGCGGTCGACCTTGAGACGGAGGAGCATATCCAAAAAAGTCTACGTGAACTGGACTATCCTTGTACGAAAATTATTATTGCGCAGCGTGTATCTACTACCTCGCAAGCGGACCGTATTCTCATTCTGGATGGCGGGAAGCTAGTTGAGGAAGGGACTCACACTGAACTGCTGGCGAAACGTGGTTACTATTACGAAGTGTTTAAACTGCAGAACGAGGGTATTGGAAGGCAGGTGACCGCAAGTGGCAAGGAATAAATTTGACGTCGATGAAAATCTTGAATCGCCGTTTAATATAAAACACTTCCGGCGTGCGATGGTATATATCAAACGAAAGAAAACGCCAATGATTGTTGCGTTCGTGCTCAGTGCACTTTCAGCAGCCATTTCACTGTCGGCTCCGCTGATCATGCAACATGTCATCGACGTGACCATTCCGGCAAAAGAGAAGCTTGCACTGCTGGGTTGGGCTGCACTGATGCTTGTGACCATCGTGGTCAGTGTTTATCTGGCTACGATACGCTCGCGCATCATGACGAGTGTTGGGCAGGATATTATTTTTGACATCCGAACGGATTTGTTTAAGCATCTGCAAGAATTGCCTTTCAAATATTATGACGACCGCCCACAGGGCAAGATCCTTATCCGGGTCGTAAACTACGTCAACGCCGTTTCAGATGTGCTGTCCAACGGGATTATCAACTTTATTCTAGAAATCGTGAATTTACTCTTTATCGCAGCCTTCATGTTCGCTGTCGACGTACGACTCTCATTTGTCATCCTTGCCGGACTGCCAGTCTTCCTTGGCATCATGCTGCTGATCAAAACCCGGCAACGCCGGGCATGGCAAGCAGTGTCCAACAAAAGCTCTAACCTGAACGCCTATCTGCAAGAGAGCATCAGCGGTATTGGTGTGACACAAATGTTCTCCCGGGAACAACGTAACGAAGGAATCTTCACACGTCTCGCAGGTAATTTCCGTAAAGAATGGATGAAGGCTCAACGTTACAACTTACTTATTCCGTTCTCTGTAGACAACTTGTCTACGATTGTTACATCATTGATTTTCCTTGTAGGCCTACTAACTCTGAGTCCTCAAGATATGACCCTCGGTGTCATTCTGGCGATGAGCAGCTACGCTGCCCGCTTCTGGCAGCCGATTCTGAGTCTTTCGAACCTGTACAATAACTTCATCAACGCCGTTGCCTATCTTGAGCGTATCTTCGAAACGCTGGATGAACCGGTTACCGTCAGTGATATTCCGGATGCAAAAATACTGCCATCTGTACAGGGCCATGTCACCTTCGACGATGTAACTTTCGCCTATGACCCGGGGCTTAATATTCTGGAAAATATCTCCTTCAAGGTCAAAGCGGGAGAAAGCATCGCGCTGGTAGGACCCACAGGTGCGGGCAAAACAACCGTCGTCAATCTGATCTCACGGTTTTATAACATTTCCAGTGGTCAGATTCTGATCGACGGCCAGGATATCTCGCAGGTGACGTTAAAATCTCTTCGCAGCCAGATGGGGATTATGTTACAGGATAGCTTCATCTTCTCCGGTACCATTCTGGACAATATTCGGTACGGCCGACTGGATGCGACCGAAGAAGAAGTAATCGCCGCTGCAAAGGCCGTTTGCGCCGACGAATTCATCCGTGAATTCGATCAAGGCTACATGACAGAGGTCAATGAACGTGGCTCCAAGCTGTCTCAAGGACAGCGGCAGCTCATTTCGTTCGCAAGAACACTTTTAGCAGATCCGCGCATTCTCATCTTGGATGAAGCCACTTCTTCCATTGATGCGAAGACTGAGCGCTTATTGCAAAAAGGGCTGAATGAACTGCTTAAGGGACGCACCTCGTTCATTATCGCGCATCGCCTCTCCACCGTAAAAAACTGCGATCGTATTATGTACGTATCTAACAAAGGCATCGCGGAAAGCGGCTCACATGATGAGCTTATCGCACAGCGGGGCCTTTATTACCGCCTCTACACAGCACAGAAGATGGAAGCTTAATTGAAGAAATACCAAAAGAGCTCAGGCCGATTTGCAGCCTGAGCTCTTTTGGTGTTTTATATTTTCAAAAAAATATCAAAAACTAATCTATCGCCGTCCAAATATTTAGCGCAAGTGAGCGAACCGCAAGGTTCGTGTGATTTCTGTACAACCGCAGACGCTCTGCAGGCTCTGGACTCCACAATAGAGCACTTCCGGCAACTTCAAGCAACGAAAGTCCAATATACTGAGATTCATAACGGCTCTCAGACCCTAGAACATCTACAATTTCCAATAAAGTTTCCGGACTCCAGTATCCCGTGCTCTCTTCTAAATTATACGCGACCTGCTTATAAACATCGCTTAATAGCTGGGGCTGATTTGAAATAGTGGTAACGATCCGATTCAGATAATTGGCGGATTCCTCCACGTTATTCCAGTCTATTGCTGCTATATACAATTTCATCACAGCTTGCTGTAAGGTCTCATCAGATGCCAGACAGTCAATCAGATCCGTATACAAAGGGATAAGGTGCATCCGGGTGATTTTTGGCAAAGCTATCAGCTGGTTGACTAATTTCAGTAGACGTTGCCGATGAGGCAAATCTCTTTTGGCAGTAGCGTTCCATTCATCACTTATCGCTGCACTAACCAGTCTCTGACATACACCAACTACTACCTCATTGATCTTACCATCGCGACAGGTTTCTACCAGCGTATTCATAGCAGTTTCCCATCTAGTGCTGTCTTCCAAATCCGTAATAGACTGAGCGGTGGCAGCTGCAACAATCCCTTCATTTCCATTTGTCCACCGCATCATAGAAATGAAAGCATATCTGCCAATATACGCATCCTGGTGCCTTGCAATTTCAAGGATTAATCCTAGATAACGTGGTCTAAAGTCTAGCGGAAGAGCATTAGGCTGTTGAGATAATAAACTTCCTGCGATGTCACTTTCTGATGAAGAAGCCATTGTACTTAACATGTCCCAAGCGCGTTCATCATCTAAAAGCTGTTTCGCAGCATGCCCTATGGCTATGATTACATCCTTGTGTGCATTGGGTTTCTCGAACTCGTTCATCAATAGCGGAAGACTGTCATCGCTTCTATAAGCGCCCAGTAAGCGGATGGCTTCTTTTCTGACAGTGATCTTCAGCTTATCCCGATTCAGCAGCTCTTTCAGCATGGTAACCAGTAACACCGGATTCACCCTGCGGATGCATCTGGGTATCGAGTACATGGCTACACGGGCCCGGTCCCCATCCAGATTCTCCAGCAGAACGGGAAGTGCCTTCTCCGGTTCTTCCATAAGTGAAAAGGCATGAAGTGCAGCTTCTACTACAGTTACTTCCTTATCCTGCATAAGCCCCAGTAACCTATCCGAACCGAGATCAGGCATGCTTGCCATGATCTTAATAACGCTTGCACGCTCCCAAAGATTACGTTTGGCATC
The DNA here is from genome assembly GCF_037974255.1 of Paenibacillus sp. FSL R5-0636. NCBI lineage: Bacteria > Bacillati > Bacillota > Bacilli > Caryophanales > Paenibacillaceae > Paenibacillus > Paenibacillus sp. FSL R5-0636. The sequence continues at coordinate 856,573 of NZ_CP150232.1, read as the reverse complement.
GTATGCAACTTTTTCTAATAAGGCACTTAAAGCTTGTTGCTGACGTGGCAGCCATCTGTGGAATCCATCCGCGGCCGGCACAAGATAGATAGTTTTGCCTGATAGGAACTTGCCCTTAATGACAGCCCCTGAAATAAAAGGATCGAGCCATTCCTGTCGCTTCAGATGCATATGCTGGAACACTTCATGGATCGTAATATACGATTTATCTAAAGCTAATAATTCCTTAACTCTGGCATCACGCGTTGTATGAGGCGCAAGCCAGTATCTGGCCGCTTGTATGGCTGTAGAATCTGCCTTTGCCCTCGTTGCTTCCTTTAACAGATTCTGAAGTTTTATGATGCCGTAACCTCTTTTACCGAATGAGCTAGCTAGGCTTAACACCAGATTGTAATCTTCTCTTTTGTTGGCCTGTACAGCTAATGTATAAATTTCGTCGAAGATAATCTCTTCTACTCCCCGGGGTAAATTCTTCTCCAATGATGGAAGAGAAAGCTGCCCATTCTGCTTGGCCAATTTCTGAATCGTCTTTAAGGAAAACTTAAACAGCTCACCGTGAGGAAGTAATGCGTTATGCCGGAGAATAGCAAATGCCAGTTGTTGAACGGAAAATTTTGTACCATATGAAGTATCTCTGGCCTCTATAACACTATCAACAAGCAAAGTAAGCTCTTGTACATGGGTATCCGTGAACACAGACGCAGGACTTTCCGATAGCTCTTTAAACACAGCGCCCCGGACAGGATCCTGATCATTTTTAATCCGGCCCAGGTACACCAAAGTTTCATTCATGCCCTGTCTCGACAGAACGGTACTTCTGATCAGCTGCATAAGCGCCGTGGCACGTTCGTCTGCACTGGATACCTTTGCTGCTTGTTCAAGTCCTGCTCTTGAATGAAGAATAGAACGGCAAGCTGTAAATCTGACTGTTCTATCCCGGTCATCATTGATTTCACGAAGGGCAAGCATCCGGGTGGCTTCCTTGTCACGCAAGGCATGCGGTAATACATACAGTAATCTTTCCGGAAAAATACGTTCATTACGTTTATCTTCTTCATACACAGCATCGAAAATGACTTTGCGGTTAGAAGGTGCAATATTATGAAGCAGCTTTGCTATGTGCATAGGGTGATCTGCGAGTAGTTTCGCTATCTCAATCCATTGATCAATGGATAAATATTTTTTCCTTTTAAGAACAGCTTCAGGAACGCCATAAGAAATCAGATCGCTCCGCGACTCCGTTCGTGTTAACAGCTGATACACCTTATTAGGATTTTGGCGTACAAGCGTGCCAAGCTGCTCTTTTAACGCAGGATGTATGATGCCCATCGGTCCATGATTCAGCGCACACTCCAGCACCAAGTCTGCCTTCAGATTGCATAGGATCTCCAGAGCTGATGAGAATCTCCACCAGACATAGCCTTTTTCCCTGAGTGGTGTGCTTTCCAGTGTTGTTGCAAAGTATTCTGCTACTACGTTAAGATGCCGGCTGGATAATTTCTTCCAGTCTTTTATGGCATACCCGATATCAGCAAGCCATTTACTTACCGTTGCCGAATAACAGGCCTGCAATATAATCGCGGCTTCCTCCGCTCCCCATCGGGCATACACTAAAGGCAATAAGCGTTCCGCTAATTCCTGACGGTTAATCTGTGAAATACTATGCAGCAGCTTGCGGCGGCAATCATGGGATAAATGGGGGAGCTCACGTTCAATATCAGCATCCGAAGCCACCTTTGCCAAAAGACCCGCAGCCGTATTTCTGATACTTGCCTTGGGATGCCGCAGTGCTGATAGAATAATAGCAGCATCTTGTGTTGCAATGGCGCCGATTAAGGCAAGTCGCGCTTCATAAACGCCATCCTCCAGCAAAGAGGCTAGTAATTGGGAGTACTGGACAGATCCGAGATGATCACGGCCTAAGATTGCTACTTTTTTGATTCTGTCGGAATAGCCTAGCGAATCCAATTCTTTAAGTAAGCTCTGTTTATCCAATGGATCTCTTTTGAAAATCATAAGTCCTCCTCGTTAACCTGTTCTTATTCCACCCGAACTTTATTCTCTATACCCTAATCTATCCCCTTTAAAAAAACTGGAATTCAGCATCTGGTTTCGTTGACCAAAAAATAAAGGTAACCCTGAAGCCGGTTATTCAACCTCCTTCAGAATTACCTTCATGTACTGCTTGCTCTAGTCATTCTTTTTCTGAATAAACACATACGTACTCTCATCCGACAGCTCATCAGCAAAGCTGAAATCAAATCCGTCGAAGCCTTTGATATCCTCCACACAGCTGATTTGCCGCTCAGCCATGAAGCGTACCATTTCACCTCTGGCCATCTTGACCAGGGTCGCTCTCTCCACTACCTTACCACCGATCTCCTGCCCGAATATACAACTAACCATGCGAACGTTCCCGCCAATATAAGGGGAGATGCACTTGCTGTATTCCTTAGAGGCCAGATTCAGAATGATGTCAGTCTCCGAAAATAGCTGATCTGCCAGCTTCCTGTTCCAGAACTCGTAGATAGACTTGAAACCAGGTCCGCTAAGCTTAGCCTGCATCTCCAGCCTGTAGGGAACAACGCCGTCAAATGGCCGGACGATTCCATAGAATCCGGACAATATCCGTAAATGCTGCTGAAGATATTCCAGCTCCTCCATTTGAAGTACCCCGGGTGCCATGTACTGGTACTGGATTCCCTCATAAGAAAAGATAGCCGGTGTAAGATTCCGTGTTACATCCATATCCCGAATCCGTTCCACATTCAGCGTGGCGATGGCATCATTGCATTTCCATAACGATTTGGCTTCTTCATAATTCAACTTTTGTAATAAGGCCAGAAGAGTCTGCGACTCGCTTATGAATTGCGGCATCTGGCGGCAATCCAAGAAATCTGTATCCATCTTCATCTTCTTGGCAGGCGATATAATGATTCTCATGGTGCTCCCTTTTCTTACCCCCGCGGGGAATTTAAATGTAACCTTATCCTATCACACTTAATCTTCGTAGGCTTGGGGCAAGTTCATGAAATTTGTTCACTGCCGCCCACCTTGTGCGCCACCGCCATCTGTACCTGGGTTGCCGTTTCTCCTTGTCCCACCATTCATGCCGGGAGATCCGCCCCCATCTTTCCCCCGCCCGCCGGTGAAGCCCTGTCCCCCGTTCGCTCTTGACCCGGAGTCAGTACTCGTTATCTTCTGTGCAGTAATAGCATCGCAGGAGACGAGCACCATGGAACAACTTAGCACTGCTATGAGCAAAGCGAAATATCGCTTGATCCGCATCTTTGAATCCCCTCTTTCCGAGCGAACATAGTTAACGTGGAAAATATCTTTTTAACATATAATCGTATACATCCTTAAAACCCATGTAGGATAATACAATCAACAGCGGATACACCGGGTAAATATACCGGGACTTGATCTCCCATAATAGATAGAATCCGATAAAGCCCAGCACCACAAGAATCAAAGAGGTCTCTTCAAATCTTTTGGCTCTTATTCCACCGATTAAGCGAACGAGTATAAACACATACATCAGAAAATTCAGAACATACAGCAGCCACAACATTCCACTTCTATAATTGGAGTCTGCCTTAAACAAATCCGTAGCAGCATTAGTGTAGCTATAACGGTCCATGACAAAGCCCATTCTTCCCCCGTTACTGGATGACCCGTCATTTCCGAGCCCATATCGTTCCATCTGGTAGGTTCCTTCCGTCCAGGTCCAAACGATTTTTTTATAATACATCTTCACTAAGTCACTTAGGCCCGCCTCGGAGAGTTTATTACGGATTTCTTCTTTAAATAACTCCGTACTTTCTGCCTTATTATAATTTGCATCCTGCTGATAGATAGCGTAGCTCTCCCGGTTGTCCCAGAACCCAAACGTCTCCAGATTGATCCCCATATTCAGCCACATGTAGACAGGTGCGGAATTTTCGTTCATCGGTTCATCTACAACATTCGTCGCCTGCAGCACAGCATTTTGCGTCCAGCCGGGAACATTAAACAATATGGCCGTGATAAACAAAGCGCTAAAAACCTTTTTCACCCCGATAGAACGTATGTTAAATAAAAGACCCACCACCACGGTAATCAGAAAAATAACACCGATACTGCGGAAATAGTTGCCTATTGCCAGTAAGAGAGCTGCGAAGAGAATATCCTTAATGGACCTTCTTTTGATAAATCTTATGGCAAAATATAAAGCACTTGTCAGGAAAGCGGTAGCGATCACATCGTTATAGATAAAATTACTCATAAACAATGAAGGGATATAGGTTGCGGCAAACACGAGGATGCCATAATCCTTATCCTTGGACTTATAATTGAGCTCTTTATACAGCATGTAAATCATTAACGAGGTTAAGAGTGTAAACAGAATATTAAATATTTTGATTACCAGATAATTATCCGGAAAGATCAACAACAACGTCTTTAAATATAAAACGATCGAAAAATTAAACGGAAACATATGCAGATAGCCGTTCGTGTCAAACGACGAATAATCATTCCTGTACAGCATGTCGAGTGCCAATGAAAGCACTGTCTGCGAATCATCCGTCGGCAAGCGTGGAAACAGAAAGATAATCACCATCTGGATTGCAAAAGAAAACAGCAGTGTGGCTGGAATGACTATTTTCCAACTGTACTTATTAAGCTTCAGGCACATTTTATACAAAATAACGCTTAATGCCAGCACCCCTGCGATCACTAGAATAAAAAGACCCAGCTGTTGTCTCTCCAAAATTGGCGTGTCCCCATATACGAAATAATTATATTTCGCCCTAATAAAAAAGGAGGACGCGATAAAAAGACCGATAAAGAATGCAAGTATGAGATACAATGTTTTTTGAATTCCTCTTATCATGGAAAACCTCCTTTACGCAATCGAAAGCCCTTTACAATCCGCTGCCCCGATTCATAAAAAGCATTATAAACACCCAAACTGAAAATCCAATGAAAATTGGATGTTTGGGAATTCGCAAGGAAGAGATTTAGAAAGAGGGGTACGTCCTACAATTGGGAATCAAAAAATCGCAAATGTGATACGGAAGTTTCAAAATGGAGAGAGTTGCGGAGACAAAGAGAGAAAATGGAAAACTACTCCAATCCTAGGGAGTATTATGACAAGAGTCTTAATTCTCTTTCAAACGATTATGCTATACTGGTGGAGCAAATAGAATAGGCTTAAAGGGTCGGTCGGCTACCTCTCACCGAAGGGAGGGATGCCTTGTGACAGTGTTTGAAGCAATGATGCTTATGCTAACCTTTGGTTCGCTTATCGTAGCGCTGATGTCCAATAAACGCAAATAGACCGCCCACTCACAAAGGCATGCGGTCTATCTGTCGTGTCCTATTTGCTGAAGCCTACCGCCCTTAAAAGCGGCTATTGCCTTGGGAGTCGTGTTACAGCACGGCTCTCTTTGCATTTTACGTCTTTTCTGCCTTTAATATACCACAAATAATTTAATAACGTAATAATGTACGGTGTTACATTACATTTCCAATCTCCCAGAAAATCCATCCATCCTTGCGTACATCAGAAGAATTTACTATCCATCTTTTTTAAAAACCGATTATCAGCGATTAAACTTTTCACTCTCTTCGTTGTATTAGGCCCTTTCGGTGTGCTACCTCTTCTATTCAGCAAAACCCACCGTAGACATGCCCAAGCTTCAAAGATCTCAAGTTCTTCCTGATCCATATCATTTTCCAATAGATAAGCAGTTCGGAACACATCAGCATAACGCACGGAGATATATATTTTCAGCAGAATAAGTGACCAGGCAAAATCATATCTAGAGTCTCCCAACTGGCCGTTCGTCCAATCGATTATGGTATATCGCTCTTTATCCTCCACTATATTTCCGATATGAAAATCCCCATGAATGATACAATCTTGCTTCATTGGAGTTTGCTCAACAAGAGTAGTCAATACATTAAAAATATCAGATTGTTCTTTGGCTTCAGGGAAAAAGTAGCCGATGAAATTGTATTTTGGCAGTTGTATATTTCCAATCTCTTCAACGCGAATTTTATGTATTTTTGCTAATAGGCTTGCGAGTTCCTTCATTTTCCTGGTATTCATTTTATGAATAGGGGTTCCGTCAAAACCTGTTAACAACACCTTATATCCCTCCGGATTGATTCCCCAGCCCACTGGTTTAGAGACGGCTACTCCTCGTTCGGATAGAACATCCAATAAACGATATTGAAACTGGACATCCGGTCTGGATTCCTTATTCCATGTTTTGAGTACATAGCTCTCTTGATCAGAATTAATCCTTAAGACCTCAGCTTCAAATCCTTGATCCATTGTATGCGCAGTTAAGCTGTCTTCCTGATTTAATAAGTCGTTTATGATTTCGTTGTGCTCTAGCCAATTTATGATAGATATAGGAGTTTTCAAAAATGGGTCTTCCTTTCGGAGTCAGCTACAACAGATTTACGCAACCCAAAATTACAAATAACATAAAATAGATTGTTCTATCCAGTACATAAATACAGTATCCGGGCTTTCCTTTTCAAACTTTTTCATTTTTAAATACATATCCATTCCATCAGAAACATCATGCCATAAATCCGTAAATACAAAATCATATTTTTCCTTAGACATATGTTGTTCTGCATATTCGAAAGCATCTGCTTGGATAAGCCTGATCTTGTGAGCATTACTGAATTGTGGCAGTACATATTTATTAAATAGATCAATGACATCTTGATTTTTTTCAACAACTGTAATGCTTTCAACATTATCTTTTTCAGAAACCATATAAGCATAATAGCCAAGCCCAAGTCCAAACGTAAGAACATTCCCACACGCTTTATCAACAGCATCTTTCATTGTTTCTATTTCATTTGGCGTGATCGTCATCCAGATTCTATCATTCTCCAATACGGCCGGGAACATGAATTCAGTTTGAAAAAAGCCAACCTGAGGAATTTGTCTTCCCTCTTCTGTCCGGATGATATCATTGCAAACAAAACCTTCAAAAGGTTTATATTTTTCATATTTTAATTCACTATTATTAATCTTTATAGTTGGTATCTTGATATTTTTATAATATGGATTGTCATAATATTCATTTGCATCAAGCTTATGAAGCATATTGCTAAAATATTGGTTGAACAATTCCTTATCATCAACATTATCAACCGTATCCATCCCAAAAGCAGCAGCCAGCATTAAACCAAAAGCGTATTCATAAGATACACCACAGTTTACGATTTCTTCAATTTCTTCTTTGTTAATAAAGTCGGGGGTATTATTCAAATAGCGGCTTAGTAAAGCAAATACTTTATAGTTATCTTCTTTTACTTTTTCTTTTATTACATTATTAAATTCCATATTCTCACCTATTAATTAGAATTTGTTTCTATGTCTCATGTTAGTCTTTCCGGATTGACTAGTAGGCAATACTCTCATTTTACCATTTAAAAATCCAGAAGAACAAAAACCGCTTTACTAATCCGTGACAGTTACCACTTCTACAGTGAGAAAATCTTACGTCAGAATCTTCTAATTGCAAGGTTTATGATCCATTTTTCGCCTAATCTGCTCAATATTTCGTTACCCTATGTTAGAATAGACGACTTGTATAATTTGTGAAAACTTTCACTAATAGTCATGATTGATGGTATACTTAATAAGAAGATGAACTAAAGAGAATAACGATGGAAACTGTGGACGTAACCGTAGAAGATTTGAAGTTAGGAGAATAACAGCGACGCGCGCGCTTCTCCACTTCCAACTCCCTCTGATACTTCCTTTCTTTTTTGTCGGGTTCTTTTGGTACATCTTAATAGAGAAATATAAAAGTGGAGGGTTAACAATGAAAAAGAAAGCAGCTGGTGCTCTGAGTCTCGTCCTCTCTGTCATGCTCGTTACCGCAGGTTGCGGTAATGGAAACGACAAGGTGAACGAGAGCAAGAGTAATAACAACGAGAAAAAAGAAGTTGAAGCCGTCTCCGGGGCATCTGAAGCAAGCTACACACCATTCGATCAATTAAAAGATAAATATGATATCATCATTGTCGGTGCGGGTGGTGCGGGAATGTCCGCAGCGCTTGAGGCCAAAGAGAAAGGCATGAACCCTGTTATTTTGGAAAAAATGCCGGTTGCCGGCGGGAACACAACCAAATCCTCTTCAGGAATGAACGCTTCTGAAACGAAATTCCAAAAAGAACAAAACATTGAAGACAGCAATGATTTATTTTATGAAGAGTCATTAAAAGGTGGCCATGACACTAACGACAAAGAAATGCTTCGTTTCTTCGTTGATAATTCCGCGAGTGCGATCGATTGGCTGGATTCCATCGGAATCCACTTGAACAATATCACCATTACAGGCGGCATGAACGAAAAACGTACACACCGTCCTGAAGATGGCTCTGCTGTGGGTCAATACCTTGTCAAAGGTTTAGTGAAAAACGTACAAGAGAAAGAAATCCCACTTTTCGTGAATGCTGATGTCAAAGAAATCACTGAAAAAGATGGCAAAGTAAATGGCGTCAAAGTCCTCTTTAACCAAACAGAGGAAAAAACAATTACGGCAGATGCTGTCGTTGTAACCACTGGCGGGTTCGGTGCCAATATGGATTTGATCTCCGAAGTAAGACCTGACTTGGAAGGCTACGTTACTACTAACCAAATCGGCAGTACCGGAGACGGCATCAAGATGATTGAGAAACTCGGCGGCACAACCGTCGATATGGATCAAATCCAAGTTCACCCAACTGTGCAGCAAGAAAAATCCTACCTCATCGGCGAAGCTGTTCGTGGGGAAGGCGCTATCCTTGTTTCCAGTGAAGGCACACGGTTCACCAACGAATTGGATACCCGTGATAAAGTAACAGCTTCCATCAATACACTGCCTGAAAAAGCAGCTACGCTGGTCTTTGATTCCGGTGTTAAATCCCGTGTGAAGGCTATTGAACAATATGACAAAATGGGTTTCGTGATTCAGGCGGATTCCATCGAAGCTTTGGCCAAAGAAATCGGTGTTCCAGAGGATAAGCTGGCAACAACGCTTGATACTTGGAACAGCGCCGTTAAGAATAAAAAGGATGCCGAATTTGGCAGAACTACAGGAATGGACAATGACCTGTCCACTGGTCCTTTCTACGCTATTAAAATTGCTCCTGGGATTCACTACACCATGGGTGGCGTGAAGATCAATACGAACACAGAAGTTCTGAATAAAGATGGTGAAGCTATTCCTGGTCTGTTTGCGGCAGGTGAAGTTACAGGCGGCTTACACGGACAAAACCGGATTGGCGGCAACTCTGTTGCAGAAATCATTATTTTCGGCCGTCAAGCTGGGATCAAATCTGCTGAATTCATAAAAGCAAAATAAGTAGATAATAGATACTATAGGCCTCACAGCAAAAAGCTCAAGCATCGGCAAGTTAGCCGCTGGCTTGAGCTTTTTTAATGTAATTAATCGCCAATAGTTCGGATAATAGTATCAAACGGATCTAATTCCAACGTTTGTTGTCCATATTCCGTATCAATCGTAGTTTTTTGAAGCTGGTCGCTATTGTTAATCACCACGAGTATTTTGCTATCTGGATAATACGCACACTCTGTATATAAATTATCCGTAATATACTTTGTGTCCTTTAACTCATTCCCGGCATAACGAATCACATTTAACAGCAATCTTGTATTTTCAAAGCTTAAGGTGAAAGAAGGCAGGTAGATCCCCTTTCCTTTACCAAAGGCATGGGCAGACAATGTTATCATCCCACTCTTTTCACACAATACCGCTGCCGAGCCATCCGTAAGATAAATGTTATTTTTAGGTGTTATGCTGGCTCCTTCAGGCACTAAATCTTGCTCATCTCTAGCCTCAAATGTCCATCTTCCATGAGCTACCTTGGAGCCTGTATCCTCATCCAGACCAAGCACATGGGCCATTCTGAAAAAGCTGTCATAACCTTCAAGCGCCGAAGGCTGATTGACACCTATAAAAGTACCGCCCTCATAAACCCACGCGGTCAGTAAGTCCACGCACTTATGATCACTCCAGTATTCTCCGCCACTCCATGCTGAACCTGCCGAGCCGGCATTAATCACTACATCACACTCTTGTAATACTCCCTGACGGATATCTTCAAAATCAATGAACTGCACCTCAACCGGCAATCCGGACAAAGCCTCATTGATATGAATCAAATCATGCATATACGTTTCATGGAAATGCCCGGACAAGGTCCACGATCTCAATTTGCCCCAAGCGTGCAAAATGGCTACCTTTGTCTTAATGTGATACGGTTTGCCTTTATGATGCAGCTCTTTAATTTCTCTGAATTCACCCGCGATCTTTTCGATATAATCACAAAAATCCGGATAAGGCTCTACAAGATGCAAATATCCGCCCAGTCCAATCCGATCTATAGGCTCTCTGAGCAAGGCGCGCCGGATATTAATCCAATACTTTTTGGCATCGAGCGTAGGGTTACCTCCCTCCATAAACGTAGGGAGCCCTCCCAATCCAACCGGAAATAAATAGGGATGCAGCCGAATCTCATGGGTATCTACTTTTACACCAGAACAAAGCCTTGCCTCATACCCTGAGAACACACATTTAATCATCCCGTCAAAACCAAACTCCTCAAAACGGTCATTGTAAGGCTCCATGCCAACCCAACTATCATCATAGAAGACATACGCCAGCTTATCGTGCTTATGCACAATATCAATTAATTGCTTACCAAATTCGATGACAAAATCATTGATAAATGCCATATAGTCCAGCTTCCGCTGCTGCGCCGGGATATGACTGACCCGATATTTCCCACCATTCACAAAATCCTCGGCCGTGAGCGAATACCCATATTTTTTGGCAAACAGATCAAGCGCTCTTGAGCTTACCGTAAAATCATATGAACCCCAGTCCGAGAACAAATGGCGATTGCGCTCATCACTGCCCCAGATCCAGGCGAAATTATAAAAGAGGGAGGTAAATCGAACCACTGTTGTTTCCTTATGCTTATGACACCAATCTTCTATCCAATGGAGTAAATATTTTTGCGTTTCTACATAGATGGGATCAATCTGCATCAGATGCTCTTTTTCCCAGTGATTCGTGGTGTGATTGTACATGGAGATCTCTTCCCAAATCCGATAGACCATGAAGCTGACTGTGTATTTATGCCAAGGTGCAATTCCAGTAATGACTACATTTCCCGATTCCCGCTCATAATTCCACTGTTCTCTTGGAACCTCTTCGCCCGTCGTTCGGTCAAAAACCTGCCAGTACTTAAACGCCTCTTTGGAATCATTCACTCGGAATTGTTCAGCAAAAAAATCCTCCATCAGATAGATGGATAAATAATCTTGTACCGCTACCTTCGGATTTGTTATTAAAAAGCTCTGCTGCAGCTTGTCTGAATTCTGGGACGCCCATTCGTTATGATCTCTGATGATGCAGATTGTAGAATAAATGCCGTATCCTGCGTTGATAATCTCATCGGACAACTGTGTGCCGTCACTGTCACGGATGACATCGGCACCCCAACGTTCAGCTAATTTCAGGGTCAATGCCTCATAACCGGATTCTCCCGGCAGTGTAAAGGCCCCCGTTGTTTTTTGGGACAACTTGGATCCCTCCTATTTAAGCATATCGGATAGAAAAGCTAATGCTAAGCCTTGACCCCAGCCTTGAATCCAGTCTTTTGGAATATTGCGGTATCCTTCCCGATCCTTCATAACCGCTGTTCCGCCAGAAACACCTAGTACCCGTCCATCATCACTGATATTGTTCAAAATACCTTTCAGGGCCTTTTGCACATATTTGGTATGCAGCGGATTGCCGTTATCGATCATAGCAGCCGCAATGCCGCAAGACGCGGATACTTCTTCATAAGACTCCTCGTCATCTAGTACAGTCCGCCACAGGCCGTTCTCCGTTTGCACCAGCTTGAGTGCAGCCAGCTGATCGCGCAGCGAACACTCCACGTCCATACACTGCGGATACAAATACCATTCTTTCAAAAGCTTTTTAACTTGCGACATAGTGTATGCGCCCCAAGCATTCGCTCTGCCCCAGAAAAGTCCAGACATGTGATCCTGCTTCACATTATTGTAGCCGTGGTACCAAAACCCGCTGCTAGGATCTTGCAGGTATTTGATATGCCAATAATATTGATTCAAGGCATCTTGGATCATTTCCTGATCCTTTAACTTGCTTCCTACACGGAGCAGGAAAAATGCCGCCATAAACAAGGTATCCGCCCATGCCTGTTCTGGAAAATCATTAGAAATAGAGACGGTATGCTGCAACACATGATCTCCGAATCTAAGCGCATTGTTCTGCAGATAATCCACCTTGCTCATCACAATATCCCAATATTTCTGGTTGCCTGTTTCTTCATACAAGGTGATCAGCATATGGCCCATGGCACAGGTGTTAACTGTCCAATCCGGCAGACCCAGCTCGATATATTCATCTGCCCACTGGACAAGCATATCCAAATACTCTTTATTTCCTGTAGTTTCATAAGCTCTGGTTACCCCATAATAAGCCACACCACAAGGCCAGTCCCATGTTAAATCCATCGCCATTGTTTTTCTGACCACTTTGTCGATGACCCTTAAAATCTCTTCTCTGTCATAATTTAATTGAAGCATCTTGTTTCTCCTCTCTTTCGCACACGCCCCCAAAGGCGCTTGAGAGCTGTCCGTCCACATTGTAAACGCTTTACTAACTCTATTGTAAGTAGTAAAATGGTCTGATTCTAAGCATATTCATAACTAAACTGTGCAATTTCAACCATTAACTAGTAGTTCTTATATTTCGGGATTGGCCGTGACTACAGAGAATGTTTGGACTTCCGGCCGCTGTTGTCTGCAGATTTCTTGATTTTATACCGCTCTTCGCGGTGGAAATCTGCTGACAAAGGCGGACGCTAACGCTCCTACAGTTCCAAACTTCTCCTCCGCCACTTTTTTCCAAAATTGTATAATATCAAGTTCTCTTTATATAGTTGAATTTGATATAACGTTAACCTATAATCTACTCAACCTACGTAATAAGAATGGGAGTATTGAGAATATGCCCAGAAAAAAGAAGCCCGTCATTGAATACCGCCACTACAGCTTACCGATAAACTTTCCTATCTTGCTGTTAAGCGGTGAACGTTGGAAGATTTCTGATATTAAAAGTGAACATCTGCATTTCCATAATCATTTGGAGATTGGCATTTGCCATTCGGATAGCGGCATCATGGAGATCAAAGGAGAATCTGTGCCTTTTAAAGCCGGAGATGTGACCTTCATCCCTAGGTATCTCCCTCATACAACTTATAGTTCGCCGAATGAAGCCAGTCTGTGGTCTTATATCTTTTTTTCGCCTGAGGATCTTTTTCAGCAATCCTTCAAGAGCGCTTACAGCAACTTTGAGCCGAATCTGTGGGCAATTAAGGGAACAAACTGTATTTTGAACAAAGAGGAACATCCCAAGGTTTATACCCTTGCGACATCGGTCTTAGAGGAATTGAAGCAAAAAAATCCTTACTATCAAGAAAGTGCCTACGGCTTATTGTTATCGCTTTATATAGAGCTTCTTAGAATTCATTCCCGGAATGAACCCTTGATTAATCAAGACACAGAGCATAGCCTGAAGGGCGATTTTGTCATCTCACCCGTTCTGGAATACATCACTAAAAACTACATGATGCCGATTACCATCGATTTTTTAGCTGATCTGTGCCACCTAAGTACCACTCATTTCCGCAGGAAATTCCATGAGATTATGGGGTCCGCACCTCTCGACTTCCTAAACAGTACCCGTATTGAAGAGGCCTGCAAGCAGTTAAAAAGTACGGACGATTCCATTCTCTCCATCTCTGAGCAAGTCGGTTTTCAGTCCATATCCAGCTTCAACCGATGTTTCTCCAAGCTTATGGGTGAGTCACCTAAACAATGGCGTAAAGGCGCACAATCCGAAGCACAATCCGCTAAAGCGTCTATATTGGAGTTTACGGGGTGGGTTTGATCCATTGATCCATTGGTCTATTCTAGATCATCTTTCTCCCGATCGTTTTATATAACATGGTTCTTATCTTCTTTAACTGCGCAAAGTTTTCTTCAAATGAAATGCTGTGGGTCAGTGCCAGCCCTTTTGAGAAATCTTTTTTATATAGAAAAATTGATTCCAAATACAAACCTATGACATGAATCTGATTCCAAGTAGGATAACTTGAATTATGATAGAAGACAGTCAGCGTTTCTAATGCATAAAAATTATGACACCATCTCGCTTCCTCCATTATGTACTTCATTGCCGGTCCGTTATTGTTAATCATTATGTCCCGGAATTCATCTAAATGATTAGGCTGAACATCGACATATTCAATTGCATAAAATGGCTTTACATGCCGTTTTCTCGCGCCTTCCCCTGGTGTAGGGTACGTACTGTTTGGTGTAGTTACAAGTAACTCCATACGGATTGTTTCGAGCACGAAAGGTATATTCACATTTTTTAAGTTAGGTAAAATGATTTCGGCATCTTCTTTTTCCTTGATCTGCATTAGGATAAGATAATCCCATATAATGAATTCTCCATGTTTTTCGGCTGTTTTGTTATGACTGTAAACTGAAATATCCTCCACAGCATTATTTTGAGTCATGGATCCTAGAACGTCTGTGAGTTGGCTCTTTATTTCTTTTTTCATATGCTTTTTATACTTCTTATCGACTCCGATACTCCAAGCAATATAATAAGTATCATTTTGTGGTGTCAGTTTTAGATTCTCTACGCTTATTTTCTTATCCATTTCTGTTTCCCTTTCTGTACATGTCCCCAGCCATCGATGTATAATTCGTCTAAGATTTCTAATAGCTCAGGAGGGGTTTGAAGCAAGGCTGCTTATGATTAATCGTAACGCTGCTTCCCAATAAACGCAAATAAGCCACCCCCTATGAACTGCCCCATCAGGCACAACAAAAAGGCATGCGTCCGGTACACTACCGAATTCATACCTAACAATTCACCTAATAAAATAAGCTGTTATGTGATAAGGCTAGCCTTTACTTTACCTCACAAAATCTATTTAACAAGGGAATGATTTGTTCCTTGCTCATAGGGGCGTCGTGCCCCGGGATATACGTAGTAAATGAAAGAGTCGATAAAAACTCAATATATTTTTTCATTTTAATCGGATCAATTTTACCTTCTCCATGATAATAATCCCCGCTATGTGCATCACCTGCGAATAAAACTCCCGCTTCTTTTATATATACAACACAAGAATCCGCTTCATGTGGCCCTCCTACCTTTATAATCTGGCAAGTGGTGCCCCCTAAATCCAGCGTTAAAGCATCCTCGAAAATAATATTTCCTGTGCTAACCTTAATCTTATCAAACGTATCATATTCTTTTTTCATACAGTTATAGGCGAATGCTATTTCTTCTTTGGTCTCTAAACGTTTTACCACAGCTTCTTCATCCCATTCCCATTCTTTCAGGCGCTTTAGTGCCTCATTCGTTGCTGAAGAGACTATAGTTTCCCCGTCAAAAGCATGCATACCAAAGGTATGATCCCAATGCCAGTGCGTGATCAAAGCATATTTGGGACGTGGCAGATTGTTATCATCTAAACACTTTATAAAGGCATCTAAATGCGATTTTGAATTGCCACAATCAATCACAATTGAAAAGCTGTCACCTAAAACATATCCCAAAACAGGTCTGTCTGTTTCTCGGACACTTTCCAAATAATAAATAGAGTCATTTATTTTTTTGAGTTCCATCCTATTTTCTCTCCTTTATGGATACAGGTAAAGATACGCTCTATGGGGGAGATGATTACCTATTTATAATGGATGAAGCAGGTGCCATTGAGCAAGGGAGAGTTTAGTTATATTCACAATGTACTACGCCGTAGTTCATAAAAATATTGCACAATCGGATGCTTCAACTGCATCTTCTCGCTCATGTTTAAAATCCGCTTTTTCCCAACCCTTCTGTCCACTAAAGCCAGAATATTCAATAAGATATCATCACTCTCTATGCTTTCCTCTATAGAAGTAGATAAAAACTTATTAGCTACAACGATAAAATTCGATTTACTTAATGAGGTCTGTGCTGACAAAAGCTCCTTTGCAACTTCTGATATCTTTCTGCTTCTTGCAATGACTATTAGACGATCCTCCGGGATGTTCCCTTTACTATCTTTTCTAACCGCTTCAATATCTTCAGGGTGGACAGGAATTTGGAGTTCCGAATCATTCTTAATCTCCTGCTCCGTCTGATACCATCTGATTGAGCTAGTTCTATCATTCATATTGAGTACGTTCTTTTTATCTACCGAAATATAACAGCTCCCTGATTTATCAGGTAAATAACGGTAACTGCTTGCACGATATTCAACCTTGCCGGATAACGCAGGACAGAGAAAACTCTCCAGTTGTTGCTTTAATTTGCTCCAGGACATGTATCCTCCAACAAGACGATCTCTTCTCCTCGTCTTTGTCTTATTTTTATATTTTCTTTTCCCCAAGAACACATAACATCCACGATCTTATTGGCTGTAACGCCATATTCCGTGAGGCTGTATTCAACTTTTGGCGGCATCTGCTGATACACGAATCTTTTGACAAGCCCATCCCTCTCAAGTTCACGAAGCTGCTGGATCAGAACCTTTTGTGAGATGCCCTGAATATTACGCTGTAATTCAAATGATCAAATTAAGCTTACTTAAAACTTCATTGTTGCATATATTTTTTTCTGAGTCCAGTACACACCTCGAAGTAACCATCTTACTTTATTGTGTGTATTTTCTTTTTTTACAACCTGCAAGATAATAATAATATTCATAAATAATATAGGCCTGAGAATGGAGATTCATCATGAAAACACTAGTGATTTTGGCGCATCCGGGCCTTGAGAATTCGAGGGTCAACCAGCGCTGGAAAGAAGAACTGCTATTATATCCCAACGACATTACCCTTCATGAGATTTATAAGGAGTACCCTGACTGGAATATTAATGTTCCTAGAGAGCAAAATCTAATGGAAGCTTATGACCATGTGATCTTTCAATTCCCGTTGTATTGGTACAGTTATCCGCCGCTATTAAAAAAATGGTTTGACGATGTGTTGGCTTACGGATGGGCTTATGGATCAAACGGTGACAAGCTTAACGGGAAAAAGCTAGGGCTGGCCCTGTCCATCGGTGATAAAAAAGAAAATTATCAGCCAGAGGGCTCTGTATCTTTTACCGTAGACGAAGTGATCGCACCCTTTAAAGCCAGTGCCAAACATGTAGGTGCAGAAGCCCTACCGTACTTTGCTGTTTTTGGAGCTTCATTTCAAGCCAGCGATGAAGAAATTAATACTAGCGCAAAAGAATATATCGAATATATCTTTAATCACCGTATTTGACACAAAACAAATTGGGCTATCCTTAGTCTTGTTCAAAGACTTTAAGGATAGCCCATAACATTGTTGTAGCGGTCTAAAGATTCTCTGTAGTAAGTGTGAAGCCTTCGATCACGGCATCTTCGTCAACCTCAATCAAAATGCAGCGTCTCCCATGATAATTCACTTGCTTCACATATTTTAAATCCTGCGGGCTGACCGAAATCGTAGCTACCTTTGTATCGATCTTAATCGATTTGGTAGTGAATTTCGGCATTACGCTGCTCGCCTTCATCTCATAATGCTTATCGTCAACGATCGTTTCAAACGCCCGTTCCACTTTTTCCATTGTCACGTTCTCTACGCCACTTACCGTCAGTACACGTTCCAGATCTCTATAATCGAGCATTGGAGGTTCTTCCTTATCGTCGTTGGTTTCGATGACCTGATGGATCTCCTCGTACACCTGTGCGAGAGTGGTTGCATCAAGCTGTTCGCCCGCCACTTCCTTCACGATGTCTTCGAATATAGCTCTCTCTTCCAGAGCCGTATTGGATCTTTCGGCATTCAAGACCTCTCCGACAAAATGCGGATCCGGGAAGTTCGATTTCCCCGTACAATACAGAATGCGGTTCACATCGGAATAATTGTCCGTCACGCTTGGGTAAAAGAAACCTTGCTCCGGCGTACTTAACTTGACGATCGGATCTACAATGACATTGTACTTGAACTCCCGCTCCACGTAATCAAACAAGAGAGCTTTCCGTTGTTTCTCCGTGGAATTCACGCTGCATAGGATAAAAGGATGCGCGAATAGTTCGTTTTTCTCACTTTCCTCGGCTTCATCGTTTCTATCTTTAGTCGGGCGGAAATACTGTCCGCGAACGAAAGTGATCACCGTATCCCGTTCATAATGAGTATCCGCCATCATTCTGTCCACCAACAGCAGCATCAGGTCCTGCCATTCATCCGGATCCCCTGTCACCAAAGCTTGATGAAGCATCACCTGCGCTGGCTCCTCCGCTTCCGCTTGAAACTTCAACTCGAACAATTTCTGATCCAGTTCACCGGTCAGGAGTTTTTTGAAATTACCCATATACAGCTCCTGCTTCTCTCTGTCCACCATTCCAAATGGCTGGCGCTCCCAATGATAGATCTCGTTGCTTTCCTTCATAATATACACGTTGAGAATATCGTAAATACTCATTAAATCGTGATCCAGCTTAAATTGCTTGCGTATATGCGCGACTTCTTTCTTTATCATGATTCGTTAGACAACTCCTAGGAAGATTAATTGGTCTTTTCAGTATAAAGGATAAAAAAAACCTTCGCTATATTAGTTGAACTTAAGATTTTTCTATTAAGGTAAGTACGTGACTGCGGTGAATGTTTGGACTTCCCCACCATTCGTGCTCGTACTCATCAATTTATCGCATGCTCAAATGCATAGTCTTCAAGCTGAATATCTACCTGTTGATTCATGGCCAGCTTGGCTAGCTGCTCACCAAGAAAGGGTCCCATCGTTAATCCGGATGACCCTAGTCCATTAGCAACAATTAGTTTATTCCAGCCTTGAACCCTGCCCAACACGGGAAGAAAATCTGCTGTAAATGGACGGAACCCTACTCTTATCTCATTTAGGCTACAATCCGCAAGACCGGAAGCCGTTTGCAGACCTTTATTTAATATTTCTTGCATTCCTCCTGCGGTTACAGCAGTATCATAACCTACGACATCATTTTCGTGAGTAGCACCTACAACGATATTTTGATCCGCAAACGCAAGTATATATTGATCTGTAGGCGGCATTACCACAGGCCATTGCTCTGTACTCGCTTGTTGAGCAAGCTTCAAGTGCATAATTTGAGCTTTTTGATAACGCACCTGGAGCATGATCCCAAGCGGATGAAGCAAAGCGTTAGACCAAGCCCCTGCGCACACAATCACTTCATCCGCTGTGAATGTCTGTTCTCCTACGCTAACCCCTTTAATTTCATGATCAGCATACTTTAAAATAGCATCTCCCTCAATCATTTGCGCACCATTACGCTGAGCAGCTCTTAGCAAAGCATCACGTAATTCACGTCCGTTCACTCTTGCTGCACCCGATACATGCAGCGCATGATAACCTTCCGACAATAAGGGAAACTTCTCTTGCGCTTCAAGATCCGTCAGCATCGTAAGTTCCCCTATTTCAGGGGCGTCCTCTCTGCGCAGCTCCGCTCTTTCTTTCATCGCGAGTAACTTTTTCAAATCCTCATGAATACATATCGCTCCTACTTTTGCGTATCCAGTCTCGGTTTCTCCAGCCTCTTCCAACTCTTGAATAAGTGCCGGATAAAAGCTTGCTCCCGCTTTAGCAAGACGATACCATGCTTTGTTTCTGCGTTGAGACAACCATGGACAAATAATCCCTGCTGCTGCATCCGTTGCTTGTCCAACATCCTTACGATCTATAATGATGACCTCAGCACCTAACTTACTTAGCTGATAAGCTGCTGAAGCCCCTAATATCCCTGCACCAATTACAATAACCTTGTTCATATTCGAAGTCCCTTCAGTTATTCATTTTTTAATCATTCACTACTTACCCATTGTATCTTAAATTTGACATTTCTAATGAATTATCGTACTATAAATCTCACTCAGTTAAAAGTACTTTAATTGGAGTACTAAAATAAAAGTGTTATTCAGAAGAAAGAAGGTATACAGTTGAAGTTTTCACAGTTTTTGAAGTCCAAAGGGGCCATTGGTTCTATTTTTATGGGTGTGTTCTATGCCATTGCGATGCTTGGTATTTTCTTACCAGGGTATACAGCCCTTCCAGGGAACATGGATGATTTAAAAATTGCTATCGTCAATGATGATGCCGGTCAATATGGGGCTCAGATTTCGAGTCAGTTCTCGGAGAGCTTACCATTCAAAACGATAAAAACCGATGTATCGAATAAAAAGGCGATGGATGAATTAGAACATAATAAGTTAGCTCTAGTTGTCCATATTCCAGAAGAATTTTCCGCCAACGTTCAAAGCGGTAAGGTATCCGCAAGTATTGATTTCACAGTCAACGAAGCTTCTGCCACCATGGTATCTTCAGCCATGTCTTCCGTTGTAGGGGAAATTAACAAACAATTAAGCGCGAACTTCTCAGAGCAAACCGCAAAAGGTGTGTTAATGAACTTTAACGTACCAGAAGAACAAGCCACCGCAATGGCTACACAAATTGAAAATAGTTATGTCGGGAATTATGTTGTCATCAATGATGTTCCGGACGGCATGCACAACAACATGCTACCTATGTTCTTAACTATGGCTGGTTATGTTGGGGCAATGATTGCCTCCATGCAATTAGTTGCTTCTTTTAAAGCGAACCGCGGGAAAGCAAGCAAGACAAAACTGTTTATGTTCGTTCAACTCACAGCTTTATTAATCGCTGTATTATCAACTGTCGTTGCTTTAACCATTGCCTTCTCTGTTGCAGATGTAGACCTATCCTTACTGTTACCAGTTGCTGCTCAGCAAATTCTAATGTATATGGCTGCATTTAACGTGTGTGCGATTATGGTCTTCCTAGTTGGCGAAGGCGGTATGGTCTTAAATATTCCAATCCTGCTCATGCAAACCATCGCCAATGGTGCTACCATGCCTCGTGATATGATGTATACACCATACGATTGGTTCGGCCGCATCACACCGATGTATTATTCTGTGCAAGCTTATTTGGCACAAATGTTTGGTTCTATTAGTCCAGCACCCTTCTTATGGGGATTAGCAGGCGTATTTGCCGGGGCTATGATGATTAACATTGTTATCGTCCGGTTTGTTCATAAACCTGTACCTGTGACTAAAGAAACTATACTGCCCGTTGAAGTTAAAAATACAGCTGAAATAACCGCCTAGGTTTGGTAAGATAGAGTTTAGCCAACAATTAGGAGTGGGTTCTGTGATGTCAATTCAAATTTATATCTTAAGTAAGTTAATGGATGAAAATAATTATCCTTATAAATTAAAAAAAGAACTATCCACCCCTATTCCATTTGATACATTGCTAAATCTATCTGAAAGCAAACTATATTATCATTTTGAATCCCTTACGAAACAGGGCTTAGTTGAACAGGTAGAGATTATCAAAGAAGAACATCGCCCAGACAAACAGGTGTTTTCCATTACCGATAAAGGGCGCAAGCAACTCCCGCTCAAAATTTATAAGGTAATAGAAGATGCAGAATCTATTTCAGATATGATTGTTGCTCTTGTGAATCTTCGTTTTGTAGAGACTGATAAAGTGATCCCGATTATCGAGAAGAAAATTGAACAGTCACGTATAAAAAAAGATCAATTAAATCAAATTTACCAGCAAATAGATGTAGATAGCTCCACCCGTGACGTCGTAGATTTCATGGAATGCTACTACGCTTCTCAACTAGAGCAATCTATTTACTGGTGGAAAGATCTTTTAGAAAAGCTGAAAACGAAAACTATATAAAAAAGAATGCCTTGGATTATAGCATAATCAAGGCATTCTTTTTTATATCCAGCACCAATCGCAAAGTTTTTTTCAATTATTCACTTTTAATCAATAAATATAAAAAGTATGGAGCACCGATTAAAGCCACGATCACTCCTGCTGGTATTTCAGTATTGGCTACCACCATTTTACCAAGCGCATCTGCAATAACAACTAATCCGCCACCGATTAATAAACATGCGGGAATCATTATTTTATGGCCACGAAAGAGTCGTCTAACTAAATGTGGAACTACTAGTCCTACAAATCCAATACTCCCACTAACAGCAACCGCTGGTGCCGCCAATAAGACACTACACACTAAAAACCAAACACGATATTTATTTAGAGATACCCCTAAACTAATGACTACAGGATCGTTAAGCCTTAGTACATCCAATATAAGATGATTCCGAATTAATAAAGGCACAATAAGAAGTAACCAAGGCAGCATAGCATACACGTGACTCCAATTACTATTCCCTATGTTCCCTGCCAGCCACACCTTAATCATCTGATATTGCGAAGGATCTAGTACGAAGGTTAACACAATCATAAATGCACTAATCGCAGCCGCAACAGCAATACCCGTATAAATTAATCGAATGGGAATAATGCCTTGATTGCGATCATAGGAAAGCATAAATAATAGAGCGACAACGATAAATCCACCCAATAAAGCGTACAGTGGCTGAACATAAGTATGTAAGCCGGTAGAGCTATTTTGTAACAGTAAAAATAACATCATGGATAATCCAGCACCAGCATTTATCCCCAGTATGCCCGGGTCTGCTAAAGCATTTCGGCTTATAGCTTGCAGCAGCATTCCTGCTATTGCCAACGCGCCACCTACTAGAAAACCCAAGATCATACGTGGAATACGGAACTGAAAAAGTACAAGCTCCTGCCTCGGTGTTCCCTTTCCTAATACGGTTTGCCATAACTCTTGTAAGCTTAAGCTGCTTTGACCAGTAGATACACTATATATAAAGCCTAGCAGTAAAATGATTGCTATAATTATAAACTTCCATCTTAGCTTCACTATAGTTCCCGCCTTTCTTTACGTGCCAAATACAGAAAGAACGGAACACCGATAACCGCAATTACAGCACCTACAGGGATTTCATAAGGGGCATTTACGATTCGTGCCACTAAATCAGCAAGCACAACAAGGATGGCCCCCAGAACTGCGGATAATGGAATAATATAACGATAATCTACACCCACTATGTAACGTACCAAATGAGGAGCAATTAAGCCCACAAAGCTTACAGATCCAGCTAAAGCACATGAAATCCCAGCTAACATGAATGCGGCTAAAAGCGAAAGATTTTTGATAAGCTTAATATTAACGCCTAACCCTTCCGCTGTCTCATCCCCTACAGAAAGTATAGTAATCGACTTTGAAATTACGATGGCAAGTAATAGCGCAAGAAGCATCCACGGCAACATTTGCTGCAAATGAGCCATACTAATGCCACTTAAACCACCTCCATACCAAAAAGCCACCTGCTGTGCCACTGAAAAAAAGATACTTATTCCTTCACTTAGGGCAGTTAGCATAGCAGAGATGGCAGCACCCGCCAGTACAAGTCGAATAGGCGTCATGCCTCGTTTACTTAATAGGCCAACACTAAAAACTAAACCCGCTCCCAATCCCGCACCTAGAATACAGAGCCAAAGTGTACCTGTAAATGTAAGCGTCGGCAGGAAAACCATAGCAATGACTAACGTGACCCCGGCCCCAGCATTTAACCCAAGAATCCCCGAATCGGCTAAAGGATTGCGACTAATCCCTTGAATAATTGCTCCACTTACTGCAAATCCAGCGCCTGTTGCCATAGCGGCAAGTACCCGGGGCAAACGAATGGATTGGATCACCTGGTGAGTAGAAGCCTTATCATCAAAAGCGATGATCGACATGAATACATCTGCGAAGGGTATTTTTTTCGCGCCAAGGGCCATAGCAAGCACTAATACGCCTATTAATAGGAGGAGCATGAAGATTAGCAATATTAAAAAGGAGAACTTTTTTTCTCCTGCTAGTGATGATTTCTGAACATTTGCGGCCAATGTTTCCAACCCTTTCCCTTCACTTTACAAAAAGAGCCAGCCAAGGGCCAGCTCAGATGCAAACGATATGATTTCTAACTTAAGTCAGAGGATGTGGTAAGCAAAAATTTGACGGCCCGACTAATCGCACCCGAGATTACACTTACATGCTCCTCTTGCTCAAGCAATGCCCAGCTTACTTCAAAGCTTGGAAGGTGTAAGGCCATCATACTGTTACATAAATCCAAGCTATCCTTGACCATATAATCCAGCTCTTCTCCACCGGCAATCATAAGCGTTTTAGGTAACTGACTTAGCGTATTGCTGTGTAAATCAGCTTTAAAACTCTCATACTCCTTTAAAAGTGCGTAATCATTCCACCAGATGGAAGCACTGCTTGCAATATAATGTGAGAACAAGGTGGGTTGTGTAAACAAAGCATGCAGCACAAATAATCCGCCAAAGGAATGACCAAACAATGCTTGCTTCTGCTTATTGATAACGAACCGCTGGGCAATGGCTGGCATTAACTCTTTTTCAAAAAAGGCTAGCAGCTCATCTGCCCCGCCAAATTCAGGCCAAAGCTCCCCGTTGGGACGTTTCGGTAAATTCGCAAGCTCGGCTGGCATGGTTAAATCATAGGTTCGACGCACGGTATCAAACGCCTCACCCCCAGGATAACCAATGCCAACAACAATCGCGGGTGGATAGCCTTTAGGCTTACGCGTCAGCAATCGGGTGATTTCTGCTGCGGTTTCAAAAAGTCCATTACCGTCAAGAACATAAATGACACCGTAGCCATCTTTTGCAGGCTCATCCAAAGGCTTGGCAATAAAAATTTCATAGTCCTTATTGTTAGCTTTACTCGTGATCAGCATCGTTTCATAGTTTGGTTTTACATACGGTTTGATAATCATGGCAGCAGGAACGCTACAATATCGTCCATCGTTTTTTGATAAGCAATTAATCCGCTGGATCTCCAGTGATCGCCATCCACCTCGAACACTTTACCTGCTTGAACTGCCGGCAGCGCCTTCCATAAAGGACTAGCTTTAATGTCTGCCAGGAAGGCATCTCCCAGACCATCATTATCGTTAATAAAGATATAATCCGCGTCTAAATCAGACAGCATCTCCAGCGAAATATCAGCGGACATTTCACCTTCTACAAGAGCACTTTGAGCAAAGCCTAGCTCACTCAGCACATAACCCCCGTAATGGAAGTTGCCCACTAAAAAGATCGCACGGGCATTCGCATTAATATAAATTGCTTTTTTACCGGCAGATACGCTGGCTAACTGTGCTTTAGTTGCTTCCAGCTTTGTATTGTAAGCAGCAATAGCTTCTGTTGCTTTATCCTCTAAACCTAGCAATTTCGCAATCGTTTCTGTGGCCTCCACTACATTGCCGAGTGCATTCTTAAACACGTAAGTTGGAGCAATTTGCGAGTAGTTTTCATAAACACCATTTTGTGCATAAAAAGCAGTGGGGAATATAATTAATTCCGGCTCCAAATCTACTACAGATTCTGGAGAGGGAACACCATTAGCGAAGCTGATTTCTTTTACACCACTTAACGTATCCTGTAGATACTGCTGCGGTCTTTCACCCGTGGACCATTGGGCTACTGGGGTTACACCAAGGGTAACTAAGTAATCCTCTAGACCAGGGGCATACACCTTTTGTACCGTCCCGGGAATGTTTACTGTATTGCCTACTTGATCAGTTACTACAAACGCTTCTCTAGCCGCTACTTCCGTTTCTTGCACAGCTGATTCATCCGTTGCAGTTGCACTCGTTTCACTGGTTGTTACTGGAGTATCTGTTGCTTGCTGATTAGCTGTATTATTGCCGCCGCAAGCTGTCAGTAGAATGGATAATAAACCAACCATTACAACATAACTTATTGTTTTTGTATTAAACCCCTTCATGATAGACCTTCCCTCTTTCCTATTTTCTCAATAATAATCATTCTCAGTATTGAGTGTATAAGAGATAGGAAGCATTGACCATGTAACATCTTATGATTAGACATGTACATTTTCAAGGTATCATCATTACTGCAACTTCCTCTAGCATTCGTTTTAAGGCCACAGGAGAGTATTCAAACCAAGGATCGGAGTGAATAACATAGATTTGTCCCTGTTCGATAGCCTCTAACTGTCTAAACCCAACATCTCTCTGCAAATGATGCCAAGTTGCTCGTGACTCATCATCGGGGCATATAATCGTAAACAGCTTATCTACCTTCAATCTACTTAACTCTTCAAAAGTAATCTCTGCATTATATAGACCGGGCTGCTCATAACTAGATTCCGCTCCCAAATCCTGAAATAAAAGATGCTGAATGCCTGTATTACAATAAGCAAAGATTTGCTGCTGATAGATACGTATAACTAGAACTTTAGGTGGTGTAGTGGTCCAGTCTAATTCCCGACGAACGCCTTCCAATCTTGCCCTATACTGCGTGATCCATTGTTTCGCTTCTTCTTGTTTATTTAGTCGGGCAGCAAGTTCAGTTAACGCTATTAAGCAATCTTGTTTATCATCCAGCCAATAGATTGGAAAATGATCCTCTATCCGTTTTACCAGCTCTGACGACAAATCTTTGGGAGAAATAAGCAGATCAATTGACAAATGCAATAGCTCATTGGGGCTGCAATAATTTTTGTTTTGCGTCAAGGTTACCTTATGCTTGATTTCTTGCGACCACAAATTATAGTAGTACGGTGTCCATTTTGCACTTAAGGGTGCAGCAAACGGGACCACTCCTGCCGCATGTAGATACCCCATCATATTCCCAGTTACAACACCGATATTAGATTTTTGCTGGCTGGAATACATCGTTGGGGATATCCCTTCGACCTTTTTGAACACTCGGCTAAAATAAAACTCATCACTATATCCAACAGCCTCTGCTATAAATTTTAAGCGAACATCTTCCTTTTGCAATAATTGTTTAGCCTTTTGAATCCGCAGCTGGGTAACATACTCCATTGGACTTTGTATATATTCCTGTTTAAACGCCGAGGAAAAATAACTGGAGCTAAGACCAGAAAGATTAGCTAAATGTGCTAAAGACAGGTGCTTCGTGAAATTCTCTTCTATATATTTTCTAACCTCAGTTAAATCCGTCTTTTGCGATTGTTTTTGCATGCTGTCACCTCTTTACTGCTTATATAAATGCACTTAACTCTTTATTCATTCATTAATTGATAATCATTATCAATTATACTTTTGTTTTTGGGGGGTGGCAATGGTTGGGGAACGTTCTATAAAAGTGTGCTCAAAAAAGAAGACGCTCAGGGGACTAATCCCCTCGCGTCTTCTGTGTGTAACTATAGGCTGCTGCTGCCCGGAGTAAGTCTTTTATTTTGAATCTACAGCCGGAGCCGGAGCTGCAACCGCTGCTCCATTCTTTTGCAAGTTCTCCTTCACTTGACCTTGCTCTAAAGGCTGAACAGGCGCACCAATGTTAAAGCTATCAATGATTTTCCCTAGTGTAGCTTGGTCAAAATCTACTTGGGAATACAACTCTACTGTATAGCCATCCTCTTCCCAAATCACAATTCCATTTGCAAAATAAACTTTAGTCCCGTTGATTACTTCTGTCTTCACTTCTTCCGTAGTGCTGATCCCATTGTCCCCGCCCTTGGAGATTAGAAAATTCACAGCATTCTCTCCGGAATTATACTGCACTTCAACCATGCTGGTCCCCTGAAGAACACAATTCACAAACTCATAGTCTCCCATCCAGTCGGGTGCCGGGAAGTTCATACCAAGTGCTGCACGGGCTTCATCCAGATTTAACTTAGCTGCAACCGGCAATTCAATGACCGCATTCTCCCCGCCTTGGGCATCTTCAGATGGAGTCATTGACTGTGCAGCCGAAGGAATTTCCTTATCGTATTGCGTGATTTCGAGATTTCCCACTTCAAACTTTGCCATGATCGATTGGAACATATCCTGTGCATAGGAGGTTGCAGAGAATGCTCCACCCAGACAAATTACTGCACTGCCAATCACTATTGCATTTCTCCAGCTGCTTTTTTTCATCGTTATCCCGTCCTTTATCTCTGATTGGGGGCTAAGAGCCCCATGGTCCAATTTGTATATCAAGCGGTTATAGATTCTTTCTTTGGCGGTAGTGCTGCCCTGTTCGGCATTCTCAAGCCGTTCTATGGTCTTGCTGAATTTGGTGAGATCATCTTTCTTATTCATTTTTGAACCCTCCTGCCTTTAAGGAAATATGCAGTTTTTTCAAGCTTCTATATACTACGACACCGATATTGGACTCACTGACTCCCATGACCTGTGCAATTTCGGAATTTTTCAGCCCAGCCCCATATTTCATTGCAATGATATTGCGTTCCTTCTCACGCAGCTTGGAGAGCGCCTTGAACAGTGCCTGATTATTATCCTCACGGATCGCCAGCTCTTCAGGAGACGGCTTGGGAAATATAAGCTCCAGCAACGAATCCAGTGAGGTATAGCTTCTTTTCTTCTGCGCCCGAAAGTAGTCCGTCACAGCATTTCTTACAATGGCAAACAGCCACACCTCAAAATTCGATTTTTCTTGTGAAAAACTATAATACTTACACATCACAGTCTCAAACACCTGACTGCATATGTCCTCTGCCGCGTGGTGGTTGTTAATTCGATAACAGATATATTTGTAAACACGTTGGTAGTACGTATCATACATCCGGGTAAATTCCTCTTTGGACATGATAGCTTCACGTGATCTTTCGGTATTCATGTAACGCTCCACTTTACCCTGGATAACCTCCATCTCCACCCTCCTTCCACCTCACCTTCATCGAAAAGCTAAACAAATTGCGCAATTTGTTGTGAAGAAACTTACATATGTTAATACGGAAAAACGGGCGGAGCATTAACAAAATGTTTTGATAATTGTGGGAGGGTGAGAATGCGTGGTGAATGTGGGAAATTAAATCTATTAAAAGAAAAATCTTTATCTCATAACCATTTGCAGAATGGTATTTGCTATGTAGATGCCGTCGTAAAGGAATTGAACTTTATTTTGAACATAGATCAACTCTAAGCTTTATAGATAATGACGTCGGCTGAAACAACAGACTTTCTATCTATTAAGAAATTACGTATTATTTGAACGAAGTGATTCTAACAGTACTAGATTGAGAAAATATTTAAAGTATAGAGCAACCTAATCACCTGCTTTGTATTTACCACTGACAAAAAAAACCGAGCAAACTCAGGTTCTCGTCTAGAGTCACTCGGGTATCAAAGTTATAAGGTTCCTGCTATTTCCTATACTTACTAATCTTCATTTTATAATGATACAGCTAAATCCCATTTTTCATTACATAACTTCAAGTGTTGATTACATCAGAAACCAACTCCACAACAGATGCAACATACATCGTATGCTGAATTCTGATTCAGTTGGTGAAAGCCTTATTTTGAAATAATTTCAAGAGTTATTACTAACTGAATCTGATTCATTGTTGACGATCTTAGTCAAAAATGAATACTTTTTATTCTCTTAGAAATTTTTCTATCTCCTTACTCTTCAAATCCTTACATATCTCAATTATTTTTTCCTTTAGTTTACTAGCACCTTCAAACTTTTCTAGTATATTGACAAGACTCTTAACTACTTCAATATTGCCGATCTCTTCAACTAAACGTTTGGCAATTATATAAGATAAACCCTCCATAAATTCAAACCAGTGTTCATCATATATAATGTTATTACGTGAAGCTGTCAAATTCAACTCCAATTGGTCTGAAACTTCTATATCATAATGAATTGCAAAAGGCCAATTTATTTGTGTATTCTGCTCGAAATCATTAGAAAATGAATGATCTACATGAAATAGATTAGTTCCTACGGTTATACCACCCATAGTTAAAAATCCATTGCTTTTGACTATATTTTTTTTTGTTGTCTGTATACTTTCATATGACTCAAAGATTTGACCACTATCAATTTTCAATTTGTGTAAATATGGGTATTCTTGGTTCTCATAGTTTACCTTACTTTCTTTTAGAATAACTTGTTCAAGAAAAGATTCTCCTTCGATTAAGAAGAAACATTTAACAGATCCTTTTATTCCTTTTATCTCATTATCTAAATTAAAATTAAAAGCTCTTACCGGATACTCATTTGTAAGCACATCTCCGAATTCCGAAATATATTCAGATTCCCCTACTTTTTCCACAATATTAGTTGCTTCTATTTCCACTGGAAATTCAATATGTCTTAGAGTTTCTTTAACGTACTTATAGAGTGCAGAGTCATCTTTGGTTGCATCTGCGCTACCAAATGGATGATCATCCTTTAAAAACAACTTAATTGATGTTCCCGATCTTTCTTTAATACCATTTCTTACATAAAACACTCCTGTTTCACCCAGAATTGTAATATTGAGCTTCTCACCAAAATCGGACAGGCTCTTTATACGTAGGGTATTAATTTCAACAAATTCAGCAATCATAAAAGCAGAAAGAAATCCAATACCGAACCTAGATATAGGAGTGAATCTATCTTGGACATCTATCATTTCCTCATTAAATTCTGAAGAACGATAATATGAACTTCCTACCTTAGAAAAATAATTTTTTAAAATGTGCTCATCCATCCCCATTCCATTATCATCAATTTCAATGACTTGTCTGACTCCATCATTATAAAAAAGCACTTTAATTTGAGGGGAATAGCTAGTATCTCCCCATAATTCAGCTTTTACTTTACGTAATCTACAGGTGTCAACTGCATTTTGTAATAATTCTCTTAGTGCATATACAGGATGACCATAAAGATTAGTTCCCATTAACAATTCAATAATTCGAGTTTGATTTAATTGGAAAAGAACGTCCATATATTTATACTTATCATTGCCTTCTCCATCTTTTTCAGCACTAACATTTAAATCCACAGTGGCTTTAGTATTCAAGACATATTGTTCCTTATATACATTTCTTTCTGAGGAATATGTCAACTTTTCTAATAATGATTCACAACTTCTTAATTCTTGCTTAATATCTTCTACAAAGTCTCTTATAGCCTTTTCAATTACAGGATGACCACATTCTGCTCTAAATAGAATGTTTTGTGGGGTTATGTCCCAGGCGCGAATTGATCTATGTTTGTTCCATTCCTTTAAACTTATTGGGTCCCTTACCCCTAAATGTTCAAATAATACTTTAGGTGTTCTTTTCCCATCAAAATCCAATAAATCTGAAAGTCTCAGGATAACACCTAAATATGGGATGTTGACATATTCACCCGAAATCAGCATTTCTCCTGTCGAATAAGACATTAATTTTGAGCAAGGATCATTGTGACTTAAACATACATCAATTAGACAATTCGAAAAATTAACACCTTTATATTCAAAATGGATTCTTTTTTCATTAATTATCTCTCTCGCCCTCTTAGCATGAGTACGCCTAATCCACTCGCTTAGTCGGTAATCGATCAGTGCATCGGCTTCTGCTACGTTTTCATTCTTGACATGATATTCAATTTTTTTTTGTAGATCTATGTTTCCAGCACAATATATATCAAATTTTCGCTTGCTTTGAATTTCACTTTCATTTTCAGGCGACCGTTGACCTTTCCATATAGATATCTCCGATTGTTTGGGGGCCATGCCCACATCGTGATAAAATGCACTAAGGATCAGAATTGCGATCTCTATAGAACTAAGTGTTTCTTCTCTAAGTTTTTTTGGTACTAATCTGTCCATTATATGCAAAACCCTAAATAGATGGTCAGCATCATGAAGCGTGTACTCTTTCATATGTATTAAAATTGTTTTAGTTATTTGTACAGCATCACTACAGGCTTTATTTATTACCGAAATGAGATTACCCACTGATGGGTCTTTAAATTCTTTTAATCTTTGATATAAAACAGATTCATTCAATTGATTGATTATTTCAGGTTCCCATTTTAGTTGTGATTCATTCATCTAGATTATCTCCTTAAAGATAGCGTTTTCTTTCCTTTGCATTTTACCATATAATATATTTTAAGAATACTCTATGATTGGGGCATAAAAATGAAGGATATTGTACTAAACGGAACTAATGTTAGTTATTTCAATGAGATTCTTGAATACGAAATTGGTGAGAAATCAGCGATAAACGTTTTAGATAAGGCTCAAGAGATATTAATAAAAGCACCCGACCCAAATGGTGTTTTCGAGAATAACTTAGGGCTACTCTATGGGTTAGTGCAAAGTGGAAAGACAAATATTATAAACATGACAATTGCCCTAGCCGCGGACAATGGTTATAAGTTATTTATCGTTTTAACTGATAATAATAATGCCTTACAAGAGCAGACTTTCGAAAGAGTACGGGATTCTTTAGAAGAGGTTTATCCATACACGATTGCAACTCTAAAGACAGAAGATACAGATCTCCTCAAATCTGTACTGAATAACGAAGGTTTAGCAATTGTTTGTAAAAAACATACTGCAGACATAACATCATTACAAAAATTCATCGAAAAATTAGAAGCTTTTAATTTACCCGCAATTATAATAGATGATGAAGCCGATGCTGTTGGTTTAAACACAAAGCAAAGACTAGAAGACACCTCTCCAAGTGTCGTAAATCAACATTTGTTGAGTTTGAAAAATAGCCTTAATTTGCACCTATATCTGCAGGTGACAGCAACACCACAAGCGATTATACTTCAAGACGATTTTATGCAACCAAAATTCACGCTAGTTAGTGAAGCTGGTGATGGTTATGTTGGAATCGATACTATTTTCACAAAAGCAAAAGAAAAAATCCTTAGTTATGTAGATCCCGAGGAAATATCAACTCTATTAAAGGATAACAGTAATGTAAGAATACCAACTGGCTTGCTTAATGCAATATGTTCATTTTTAGTAGGTGCAACATTGAAAATATTGCTTGAAGAAAAAGAAAATAGGAGAAAAAAAATAAATCCTCAATTTTCATTCATGATTCATGTTAGTCAAACAGTTGAAATACACAACAAACTAAAAACTCTAATTCTCTCTCTAAAAAAGGATCTTTATGATACATTAACCGATAATTTAGACAATGAGATATTACTATCTCTTAAGGCGTCCTACGCATCTCTTTATACAGAATTTATAAACGACATATTTAATAATGAAGAGAAAAAAAAATACACAGCAAATAATGTTTTTGAAGTAATTCGCAAAAATTTAAAAGAATTCGAGGTTATGGTTTTAAATTCATCTTCTGACTCAAAATTAAATAACAGTAAATCAAAATATCTATTAATAATTGGTGGTAATAAACTTAGTAGAGGACTCACCATTCCTAGATTAATTACTACTTATTATGGTAGATATACTTCCGATCCTAAGGTTGATACTCTGTCACAGCATGCGAGAATGTGTGGTTATCGAGAAAAAGACTTGAATATCACCAAAGTCTTTATAACCGAAGATATTGCAAGCCTATTTGAAATAATTGCCGATCACGATAAAACTCAACGCGAAATCATAAAGAAAAATGGGATAAGTAATACACTTTATCTGGACTATAATAAGATTGATCCTACGAGGCCTTATGTAATTCCTAATGCAGTAGGCGCATACGAGGCAGGCTCTATGTACATGCCTAAGTTACCCGAATACAGAAAAAATAAAGGCTTGGAGATTATAACTGAAAATATTGATAACATTATGTGTCTATATAAACAGCGTTCTCTCCATACTGTCGAAACTGAATTAATTATTAAATTAATCAATATGATCCCTATTCATTTAAGTGGAAGTTGGAAGTCTGAGGTTATAACCCAGTACTTAGACTGGTATAAAGCTAAATATAAAAAATCATCTTCTTATTTATATTATATACCGAATAGTAATATATCAAGAAATATACATCGCGGAATTCCTGCCGTTCTATCCGAACAGATTTACGATGAGATGAAAAATGTAGACAAAAACTTTCCATTATTTGTTCTATACAAAATAGTTGGCTCAGAAGATCGAAATTGGGATGGGATTGACTTTTGGATGCCAATAATTAGATTTCCTCAAGACGGATACAATCTGATCTTCAACTTAAATAACGTATATAAAAAGTAAACTCAGATGCAGAATTATTCTAAACCAGATATTATAATAAACACCTAAGGTTAGGGGAATTAAAGATACTAGATCAACTAGAGCATCATCAATAACACATTGATCAAGTGATCAAGATTCATTAAAGATCTCTGTGAGCTCTTCAGCGTCTTTAGATTTGGATACTACACCTCCTTTTTGAAACGTAAAGGATTCATTTGAGATCAGGAGGCAAAGTTACATCAAAAAGTGAACAACCAATGCAACGGAGTGTATAGATACAGACAAATCCAGCTGTTGTTACTATAACTCAAACATATGGGTTGAATAATCATAAGAAGATGCTCAGACCTATACAATTCTTTTTCATCGTCCGCAGATGCGGCTGAGACGCCGGTGTAATTATGCTTCTTTCAGAAGTTGCACGAGTCGTCCAAAACCTTTTCTAAGAGACACTATGTCAGACTCACATAACCAAAAGTGAGCCAAGGGTAGCCTGTAGCATCGTGTGCAGGCATTCCATTGTAACTTTCTCCACATCTTATTGGTTTGACAATGGAATAATTCCATAATAGATGAGTACAATAAACTGGCAGTAAAAAGACGTGTACTAAAACTCCTGAAGGTTCACAACATCCGGGATTCAGTACACGTCTGTTGCATACAATGACATGCTACCAAAAATCGGCGCCCGGGTCAGCATATCTCGCAGAATAATCGTTATGACATTACTCCATAAAGGGATCTTCTTGCATCTAAAAAAAAGACCTATTGAAATGAGGTATAAAGGAAAAATCAACCACAACAAAGGCAAATTAAGTTCCCCCCTAGCAAAGTACCAAAAGCAGTTTCAGTTTAGGTTTTCAGTGTCTGGAAAAATAGGGATTTGACCAAATGGTAGTTAAGTTTTCCCTTATTTATAGTCACAGAAATATAAATATAATCAGATGATATTACTTAGCTGCTTCGCATATTCATCCTTAAACTGTACCCAACAAGCTTCCTGTTTGGCCCATTGAGTTACGTTTCTATCTCCCGCAGAATCACGCAGGAAAAACAATGCCTTATCAGCAATAATTCTTATAACTTCATCCCATTTATCAGATAATGTTTGACGATTCCATACATCAACTAGATCTATTTTGGTTCCATATATATGATGGAGCATAGATACAGTATAGTAAATTACATTTGCTCTATATCCCTGCAACCTCATAGACTCCACAATATTAGTTACATGACGATTAATAATAGTTCTTGCTATTAATTTTTGATAGACTTCTAGGGTAACTTCATTCAGCGGAATAATCTCATCATTATCATCCTTATCGTATTTCCAGAACTGTTTATTTTGCTCCATAAACCGCTTAAAGGCCTCTTCTCCACCTTTACTTGAAATGTGTGGGAACCCTTCACACGACATATAATGTTTAGCCAAATCAACTTTGGTAAGCGCCTTTTCACTTGGATATTGCTTTTTAAATTCGTTTTGCTCCTTACCACGTTTACGTCTATTTAAATCAACTGCATATTGACCTCTCGCGCGTTCGAAGTACCATTTTCTCTCTGACTTTCTGCCATCGTAGGTCGGGATCCATATATTTCTAGATAACTTTTCTAATTCCGACATAAATCTAGAATTTGCTAACAGATCAGATTTATTGATTTTATTCTGTGTGTTAGCATACTCTGAAATACTTGAAACCATCTCATCTTCAAGAAGTTGATGATCTTTCTCCTGATTGGCTTCAACATGAAGAATTGTCAATTTCGCCTGAACATACACTTCGGATAAATCCACCTCACTCTTATAAGCCTGATGTATTGATGCAGTCGTCTGTCCGCCATTTACAATTTGCCAGCCAGTCAGCCCTTTGACACGGTAAAGATTAATACTATCATTTATTTTTTCGATGTCACCTGAACGTGCTACACTAGAAATACCATTGTTATAACTTACAAACATTCGTCTTTCATTAGGATCTTTAAGAGTTTTTAGGATCCCTTTGTTGGTACCGCCCTTAGCCTGCAAGTAAGATCGTACATTTCGTTCAACCAGCTTTGAACCCCATTGGTCATATGCTTTAGCAAGTAATTGTGCAGGTATGAATCCTACATAACATGTAAAATAATTCTTTACTCCTTCATGCTGAACATTAGGCACATACATCATCTCAAATGAATGTCCCAAATCCTTCTCGAAGTCAATATGAATCGTTTGGACTCCTTGTTCGGCCAAAATGATCTGGAGTATACGATCTATATCCCACACTTGAACATTAACTGTTTCTATTCCAGGAATCGAAAGCTCTATTGGTTTATTAGAATTATAGATCATATTGGTCAATATAAATATATTCACTTCATCTATAACACTTATATTTTCTGAAATAAGTACAGCTAATTCTCGCGCTTGAAGAGAATGATCGATTGTATGAGATAAGATTTTAGCATTCGTAATAAAACGCTTAGCCTGATTGGCTAGTTCTGTCATCATCGTCATATTTATCGTGAGTAACTGTTGCTCGTTTTGATCAAAATTATAATCAGCTATATATAAGTCAAGAACGTTCTGACTTTCGTCATAAAAGTAAGCATTCACAGCAATTTTTTTTTGAGTATCTATATATGGAGGAATTAATATATCAGGATCATCATTCCTTTCCATATACTGAAGCATTTTTTCAAGAAAAGGAACTCGATATACCCCTGTTTGTGCCGCTTTTTCTTCTACTTCTTCAAGGAATCCTTTCAGGAATTCACTTCGCTGTCTATTCTCTAACATCTAAATAATCCCCCATTACAAATCAAATACCTCATCAACTTCTCTTTCGAATTCAATGCAATGTGTAAGATCTATGCTGTAACTAACATGAGAAATACCTTTTGGCAAATCCTCTTGTAAAATTCTTGGGAAGTTCGTTTCGGCTTCGTATACCTCTACTTTATCTAAAAAAAAGAAATCATCCGTATAATTTTCTTCTTTAAATCTTAAATCCTCTAACAAATCATTAAACTTTAATAGCATTCGGTCGGAACGATTTGCAATTTGGTTTCGAACCTCATTTACAAGTGCTTGTAATGAAATACCATGAGTCTTACTTGGTTCTATAAAGCATACATAGAGATAAATACTCGATACTGCATTTGTAAGCCTTAACTGGTTTTCATTCGAAATTTTAATTGTTTTGGTTAATTTATTTATTGCCGTCTTAATCTCTACGCCGCGATTTGAATGCTTAAAATCAATTCGTCCACTGGTTGGTCCTTCCCACTGTTCTATTATTTGTGGGGGGGCGGTTGGAAAGCGACTTAACCAGTCTCGAATATACCACAATTCTCCAAAAAGCCCTCGTTGCTGTTCCTCAGTTAGTTTGCGGTAACCACCTTTTTGAAAAAACATTCGCCATCTGTCAAGGACTTTATATACTACTGTAAACACCGATTCATTCTGCTCTCTGGTAATCAAATGATCCACAACATTCTGCAGTACAACTTCAAAAATATCTGTACCATGTTCTGACTCTTGTCGTAAAACCAGATAATAATGTCCTTTAAGTAATGCCAGCTTTTCATAATACTCAATTTTGATAGATAATCCTCGCCATTTTGGAAGTGCCTTTAGCTGGTCCGGTTCCCAAGGATCAAATCCCAAATCAATATAAAGTTGCCTATTCATATTCACAGTATCTATTCCTGCAAAAAGAATGGGACTTTCCGCCGTAAGAACCCTCAATTTATAAACTTCTTGCTGAGACTGGCTATTTAATTCTTTAATCATTTGCTCGAATTCTAATTTAAGATTCAACATATATTCCTCGCCCTATTAGAATATTTATTTTATTGTTTTGTTCACTTCATAGATTTTAGAATCATCTAACTCTGAGTTAGGAAATGAGATAGCAATACCAATTGGAACCATTTTCTCGCTAAAATTAAAACTAAGGGATTCGAAAACTTTTACTTTAGGATGAAGTGGGTAGATTAGAAGCATTCCTTTTTCTTTTGGCCTCAAATTTCTAATATCTTGTTTGTCCTTCATATTCTTTATTGTAGCTTGATCGAGATCTATAAATTCCTGACGCGAAGCAACTATAGCACGTATATCAATTTTAGTCTGTCCTTGATTGTTATTATCCTCTGCCTTAACCCCACGTACCACTGCAGAATCAATTTTAAATTTCCCGAATTGTACTGGGAATTTCTCAAGACCACTTTTATCCCTTGGTTCACCTTCAACCACTGCTACTGTCCAATGTAAAAGCTCTCCATTTTCATTAACTCGACGGATATAATTTACAATTTTTCCGCTATCAACCTTATCAGCGCCTTGACTCGTCTTGTATTCTGATAGAAAATTCAACACAGTATTTACTTCCACTTCCGGAACCATATAATAACCAGTTTTACCTGTTCCAATATGCGTTTTCGTAAATCTTGAAGAGAGTTCACTAATAAAGTTCTCAGTCACTTTCATGTTGTGAGAAAAAAAAGTTTCCTTATTTTCATAGATACGAGTTTGCTGCAGGGTTAGCCGATAAATTATATTTGTTATCGCAGCATTTTTCATTTTTAATGGACTCGTTAAGGTCATAGTTGGATGACTTAACATTTTTACTGCGTATTCCAATGGAGTCTTATTTGCTAGTGCCAGCCTGTCAAATTCTTTTCGTAGTTCAATCATTGCGATAGCTAGGTGTTCAAAATTCGAAGCAATTTCTGCGGTTGTATATATTCTGCACAAGTCCATATAACCTTTCCGATATCCAAACCAGCGCCCCATCTGCATTAAAGTGTCATACATCAACGTATTTCTAAAATAGTAAGTTATACTAAGTCCCTCAAGTGTAAGTCCTCGCGACAGCTTATCTCCACCTACTGCAATTACGTTTAAACCATCCTCTTTGTATTGATGATAGTCTAACGCATCTTTGCTATTTCCATTAATTTCAAAAACACGAACCTTTTTTGAGCTCTCTCTCAGCTCCTGATAAACCTCTTCCCAGCTAAATTCCTGAATATAACCAGGCCATTCCCTGCTTGTCGGAATAACATCTTCCTCATAAATCACTTTAATTACTTCTACAATTTCACCGTTTTTGTTATATTGTATCTGTTTGGTGATTTCCTTGAATACTTTATCCACACCGTCTTTTACACTTGACTGAACATCTTTAAAACGAGAGGTATGAATAAGCATCGAATTATGCTTGTTCCTCTGGCCTCGAAGATTTCTTACAGCAATAGTTAAAAGAAATCTCAAGATGGACTCTTCCATTTGCGGAGGAACCTCTTCAAATTTACCGGCATCCCCTTTTGTTTTAATTCCAGTAAAGACTTCTATATCTGGATCCCTCAAAGGACGAATCAAACTTGGACGTGGATCGTCCGACTCTTCTTCAACATTAAAGAATTCTTCTGGACCACAATACTCTTTAGGCTTGAGGAGACCGACAAGAAAATCTTTAGGATATAAATCCTTACCTTCCTCTTCTGTTTTAGCTTCAGCACTTATTAATAGATTAGCAAACGGGGTTGCTGTGTAGCCTACATAACACCTTCTATTAAAAACTTCTAAAATTTGACGGATTAACTTATTAATCGTCTTTGGATCTTCATCCTGTTTAGAGGTGTCAACAGATGCCTGATCTGCTTCATCATCAACTATTAAAACAGGAATATCTAATTTAAATAAGCTCTTTTGATACT
Organism: Paenibacillus sp. FSL R5-0636; assembly: GCF_037974255.1. Taxonomy (NCBI): domain Bacteria; kingdom Bacillati; phylum Bacillota; class Bacilli; order Caryophanales; family Paenibacillaceae; genus Paenibacillus; species Paenibacillus sp. FSL R5-0636. The sequence goes on along the minus strand of NZ_CP150232.1, from coordinate 816,862 downwards.
CAAGTTGATTTTTAAGTGATTCTAGGACAATACTATTTTTTTTCACAACCATAAGAGTTCTTTGATTTAAGTTAAAAATACCACTCGGTTCAGATGAAATGTCACGTTCAACTGTAGTCCATGTTGAAATAATATGATTAGGTGTATTGGCATAGATTTGGGCTACTCCAACCGGTTTGCCCTCTCTATCGACCCTGCTACCTATCACTTCTTCATCCAACCTAAGCTGAGTCTGTGCTCTTAGATCATTATGGACACCTGAAAGTACAATCACTAATTTATATCCAACATCGAAAGCTTTATTAATAAGTCCTGTAAAATTAGCAGTCTTTCCGGACTGAACGTACCCTAATACAAGACCCCGTTTGTCAAAAGAATGGTTTTCATTTGGGTTACCCAAAGACCGCATGATTTCATTTGTTGAATCATCGATAGAGTCAACAGCCTCTTGGTCCCAATGCTTAATTCTTAATAGATAATCTCTGTAACGTGTCCAAAAAAAAGCTCCCAAAAGTAATTTGGAACTGTACCAGCCACTCACTCCTTCTAGACGTAATACAGGAGTCTTTATAATATCAAAGTTAACATTATATTTCATATACATTTCTAAAGACCACTGTTCGATCAGACTCGCCTCTACTTTTAGCCCCTGTATTACGAGCTTTGCTAGATCCACTGCTTGTTCAGCTGCTTTTTCTTGGCTAGGAAAGACTGATCTTAAGTACATATAATTAGTTGCAAATGTTTGCTCAAATAGGCCTCTTGCCTCATTCATAACTGATACTCGCCTCTTCCACAATTGATTTCAACGTTATGCGATTTAGACCATCAAATGCTGGTTGAGTAATAAGTGCATCTAATAGCTGTTGTTGATTTTGAACAACATGGAGCTTAATTAATGTAGAAGAGAATTGGATAACTAAATCTTTCATAGCGTCGGTGACCATTTGAATGATTTCCTCCGCCACTTTTGGCGAGTCAATAATATTACTAGGAGATCCCAACTGGACGAATTTCAAATACATATTAAGCAGTTTTGAGGTTTCGTCATCTATTCTGTTCTGAATTTCTGTTAACATAGGATGATTTCTGTTTAAAATAAATCGAAGCCCTTCGTCACTACCCGATAACTCCCATGTATTGAGACTCCCTTTAAAGGTTTGGTTAGAATAGGCTCCTTGAGTCCTAAAATAAAAGATATCACGGGATATTTTACGAACAAATTTTGCTATTGATTCAAGTCTTATTTTTGCGTTGTCCGGTGGAATCACAGCTGACTTTTTTATATCTACCTGCCAATCATCATCTGCCGTATTTGGTAAGTCTATACGAATTCTTGCCAGCTGGGATGAAGTATCCTTTTGCAACATTCCCAACCAATCTCCGTAATGCAGCAGTCTGTTTTCACGATAAACATAAAAACCTTGATGATCTCGCCATCCTCTATTGCCCCCAGCTCTTTTATATTCTTGTTCATTTAAAAATGAGGCATGAGGTAGTACATAGTATTTAGCAATTATTCTGTTTCCATTGATGTTGAAAACCTGAGTTTCACCTTCTAAAGTAGAAGGATGTTTAGTCATAAAAGGATCCCAAGGATCAAGAACATTTTCGTTTAAGATAATCTGGACATTGTTATGTTCAATGATTGAGTGAAATACAAACTCTAAGTGATTATGTATCCGCCGAACTTTGGTAAAAAAACTTTGTGTATGTATTGCATTCTCAGTCCCCGCTCCCATGAACCGATCCAGCTTATCTATACAAATAACGGTGCCACTATCTCCTTCAATATCAATCATTAACTCCCTAATTTCATCTGGGATCTTCGTGAATAGCTGCCATTCATTACATTGGGACACATGATCAAGATCCCAACACCGTTGTGCATAATCCCCGTTGTATTTGGTAAGTACACTTAACCGTTTACCCAGAGAAAATGAGGCGGTCTTGAGTCCCATACCAAATCTTCCAAGTTCATTGGGTTGTCTATTTTCTCGTGGATCTTTCGAGCCTATATTCATAGCCATTTGGAGCATTTCTTCATCCATGCCAGAACCGTTATCTGAAATAATTATTGCCCCATCGTTTCTTAAATACTTAAATTCTAATACAATCTTACTTGCCTTTGCGTCAATGCTATTATCAACCAAATCTGCTATTGCAGTTCCAGCATTATATCCTAATGAACGGAGCGCTTGGATAACAGGTGTAGCAGATGGCTGAGTTAGAATTATATTCATATGGTTACCCCCATTATCAGGAAATTTATTATCAAGTGCAATAAGCAATTGCCTAAAAGAACTACTTTGTTAGATTGAGAAAATTGTTGAAACTTGTAGATAACACTCCCATCTATTATATACTGCATTATTCGACACAAGGGATCTATAACCTTCAAAAGAATAATTATCCATTTCCAACAACAAAAAAGTCTCCAACTCAAAATGAGCAGAGACTAATAACTTAAATTATTGTAACTGATTCATGTGACATTATTACATCTTCCAATTTTTCTCTCACAGGTTTCCCTAGATAATTCACTACTTGCTCAGCCACTGCCCTACCTAAAATTGGAGGTACAGCATTACCAATCTGCTGATACTGTGAATCTTTAGTACCTTCAAATACAAAGTCATCAGGGAATGTTTGAAGCCGCGCAGCCTCTCTAATACTTATTGCTCTATTTTTAAGGGGATGAATCCACATAGACTTTCTAACATTTAATACAGTTCCTGATGGAGTATCATAATTAAGCCTTAAATAAACAGTATTTTGAGTTCTCCTGGGATCTGAATAAGTTTGTTTATATGACTCATCAAGATGATGAAAGTTTTGACCTGGCTCTAAAACTTTAAATCTCTCTAATGCAGTTGATCTTGTTTCTGTCATAACATGATTCTCAATTTCTTCAATATTTCCACAAAGATATTGAGCTAGTAAATTTTTATATTTAGATGATGACTTTACAATAGGCCGATCATCAATCATTGTTTTAAAGGGGGCAATGTTTTCAAGATCCTCAATAGCATGTTTTACAGTATAAAACTGACCAGGGTCATTAAAAATAGGTTTTGGTAATTCTACAGGTTTGTCCTCCATAAATTCTTTCTTTACCCCAATAATAATGAGACGTTCTCGAAGCTGAGGGGCCCCAAAATGTGCAGCGTTTAATATATGCTCCTCATTAATGGCATATCCTAGGCTATTAAATTTTGAAGTTAGGTAATCTAAAACTCCGTAAGTCTTCACTTGTATATATACATTCTTTTGATCATGTACAATGTCACTTATTTCAATATTATTTGCTGTGATTTCATTCATTCTCATTAAAATTTTTTGAACCTCTATAACTTCATTCAAGTTTTTAAAAAGAAAATCTTTTGATGTATCACTATGATCTTTTATTTGTAAAAGGTCTCCAAGTATCATCCACTGTTTTTGATAACTCTCACTCCAATAGACCTCATGTTGTTCCATCCAAGTAGGATAGTAATTCTTTAATTTCCCCTCAGCTTTTGCAAGGTATAAATGAGCCTCTTTCTCTTTTCTACCAATATGACTTATTTTGGAAAATAAGTTTTTATCATTTATTGTATATGAGGAAAGTCTTTCATAATGGAATGAATTCTTAAGAAAACGAATCAAGTCCTCCGTTAGTTTAGTTGTTTTTCCCAACAATATTTTTTCTGGCAAAAGTTTTATCTCTAGCTCTTCTACAACTTCTTGGTGATCTTTAGACGAATAAAAGAATTTATGTTTGGAAGATTTCATCGCTTTGACATTTTCCATTACAAAAGCACTTGGTTCTAATTCTTGAATTGCTCTTACATATTCTTTGACCAGCTGATTATTCGTGGAGATAAGCTCAGTCTTTTGCCTGTTAGCATTAGAAAACCCCTGACACGGTGGTCCCCCAAAGACAAGATCTATTTTCTGATACTCATTTATAATCTGTTCCTTAAAGTCCAATCTTCTAATATCATCATAATATTTAATATTATGACAAGAATTTTTTTTCTCATGGTTCCTTTTATAAGTTTTTTGAGCAAATTTATTATTTTCTACAGCAGCTGCAATTTCTACCTGACCAGTTTGCAGAAATCCTAAACTTAATCCCCCAGCACCGGAAAATAAATCGACCGCTAAAAGCTTTTTATTACACATTATTTAATCGCCCCTTGCTCACGAACATTCGTTCCTTATATTAGCAGCTTAACACCTCTTGATAATATTTACAAGTACTAAGACACAAATTATTAGATTACAACATCTCAATAGAACATGCTATAGAAAAATAATTACCAGAACTTTTTTTGGTATAAATTTAATTATTATCAGAATCGTTTTTTTATATAATCATTGGTTGCATTACTTAATTTCAGTAGTACGTTCTAATATTATTAACCAATATATTAATTTACACTTGGATCAATTATATTAATATATCATTATTTATCACAAGAATACATTCATATATTTTAGATTGCCCGCTACCTTACAGGTCTACTACGTTACTTCTTTACTCTTTCAGATTTGCTCTGATATAGAGGTATTTTATGATAATGGCTCAGTAGCATACAAAAAGAAAGGCACCTATATTAAGTCTCAAGTATTCTTATACAGACCTATTAATCTTATCCAAAATAGTTAGCTCTCTTGAATGTCACTATTTGTTTCTATCTTCAACATATCCACCGACTCCACATGTGTCGGAATACTCAGTGTGAACAAATCTTATAAGATGTCCCCTTCTAATGTAAAGAAGGGCTTAGAATAATTGCAGTCTAGCTTTTTTCCCCTCCTTAATTACAGAGTTTTATGTATTCTCTATCTGATAATCTTCTCCTACCTAAATCCCCTATAATCTCGCTACTCTCAGTCAGATCAATAAAATTATCTTTACTTTTCCAAGATCCGGTCCCAAACCGCATACGATAATTGCCGCGAACTCTTTTAGAGTAATATCTGCTTTCAGTTAATAAAAAAACCGAGAAAAAGCACTTCTTTTATAAGTGTCTATCTCTCGGTTACCGTTTATCAATTCGTTATATTAATTAGCTAGATTGCTCTTCCATCGCTCTAATGGATTCATCCACCTTCACCATCATGGAACATTCGACTCTTTTGCGGAAGACGTCACAGCTGAAGTCATAGGTTCCGACCAGGGAACCTGTCGCGTGCAGCGCATTGGCAGGACAACCGCCGCTGCAGTAGAGTTTAGCCCAGCAGTCCTTGCATTCCGGCTTCGAGTAGCAGTTGCTCTCTTGGAATTGACATTGCAGCTCTGGCTTTGTGATGCCATCCCAGAGGTTTCCCATGCTGTACTCTTCATCCCCTACGAACTGGTGGCAAGGAAAAAGCTCTCCCCAAGGGGTGACAGCAAGATATTCGGTTCCTGAACCACAGCCCGTGATTCTTTTCTGGATGCAAGGTCCTTCCGAGAGGTCAAGCATGTAATGATAAAAGGTAAATCCCTTGCCTTGCTCACCACGCCCGATCATTTCCTTCGCGAGAATTTCGTACTGGTTATATATCTCCGGGAGGTCCTCCTCGGTAAGTGCATAGGGTTCCCTTGGATCACAGATGACCGGTTCCATCGAGATTTTGTCAAAACCAAGGTCTGCGATATGAAATATATCATTGGTGAAATCAACATTGTTACGGGTATAGGTTCCTCGTACATAGTACTCTTGGTCCCCGCGCTTACGAACGAATTCCTTGAACTTCGGAAGAATATGATCGTAGCTGCCTTTTCCGTTAACCGTTTGGCGAAGCCGGTCATGAACCTCTTTTCTTCCATCCAAGCTTAATACGACATTGTACATTTCCTGATTTAAAAACTCAGTGACCTCATCGTTCAGCAGCATCCCGTTCGTCGTGAAGGTGAAGCGGAACTTCTTTTTGTATTCTTGTTCTTTGCTTCTTGCATAAGCTACGATCTGTTTAACTACTTTCCAGGCCAAAAGCGGCTCCCCGCCGAAAAAGTCGATGTCCAGGTTACGATGATGACCCGAATTTTCAAGCAGGTAATCGATAGCTTTTTGTCCAACCTCATAGCTCATGATCGCTCGATCTCCGTTGTATTTCCCTTGGCTGGCGAAGCAATAGTCGCATGACAAATTACAGGTATGCGCAACATTGAGGCAGAGTGCCTTAACATAAGTTTTCCGTTTTTTTAAATCAAGCGAGAGGTTCTCATACTCATCTTTTGTAAAGAGCTGGCCATCATTTTTAAGCTCCTCGATATCCACGATGGTTTCTCGAATGTCACTCTCAGAAATGCTGGAATCATGCTTATATTTTTCTAACATCATTGTCACGATTTGGTCGACAGAAGTTTTCTCATAATCCGCTATAATTTCATATGCTAGGTCATCAACAACATGTACCGAGCCACTGTAGGTGTCGAGCACGATATTGTATCCGTTTAGTTTATATTGATGAATCATACTTGCTAATCAAGCTCCTTTTGCACACAAGTAGAAACGGCTTTGCCATCCTTTAGAGGAAGCGTCCATTTCTTAAAAATAGCCGCCCATCATCAGAGCAATGGGCGGTAAAATTCCGAATCCTATCTGTTCATTGCATTTTCACACTTCTGGTTTGCAACGCCGCAGGAAGTTTTACAAGCGGACTGGCAAGATGTCTGGCATGCGCCGCATCCGCCGTGTTTTGCGGTATCCATCAGTTTGCGGGTGCTTAGGGTTACGATTCTTTTCACGATAAATGACTCCTTCTGTAATTTCTTGTGATCACTTTCACTTAATTTCCATGGAACATCGTAGCAACATCACGCAAGTACGTCTATGATGCCTGTCACCTAGCAGAGTAGAGAGGCATTAAACATATAAACAAAGTAGCATCAATGCTAATTCCCGTTCAGTCTTTCATGCTTGTGATCGTAGGATGCCGTAGCGGGAACCAGAGTCAGAGCAATACTAAAAAAGTGAAACAAAAAAGAGACGGCAATGATGCCATCTCCTTTAACAACATTTTTTCTCATACTTGTCCTTAAAGTCCAATAAATATAAGGATCTCATTGCACTGTATCCCTCCTTACCGGTAGAGCGACACTCTCCACATGCGTGGGTGGACAGTGTGAACAAACTTATATTAGGAGCCCTAAGACACTTCCGGACATTTTATCTGCTCTTGAATATTCAATGAATTTATTTATTTTTATAATGTACTACGCCTTAGTTCATAAAAATATTGCACAATCGGATGCTTTAACTTCATCTTCTCGCTCATGTTTAAAATCCAACCGTTTTGATAGAAGGCGGCTCTGAGCATAGCATCTATGGCGTGCTGCAGAGGGACGAGAATGGCCCTCCTATCCATAACCGAACGGATGCTTTTTGTACTCTATCGGGCTTGAGCCGACTCTATTTTTAAACACACGACTAAAATAGTACTGGCTCTTATACCCTACCTTCACGGCCAGATCCCCGATTTTGATATTCGGCATTACGTCATCCAGAATCTCCTTCGCCTTCGATATCCGAAGCTCGGTGACATAGTCAAGGAAAGAAGCACCGATTTCTTGCTTCATCCGCTTGCTAAGATAGGTTTGGTTGATATGAAATAGCGCTGCTACTCGAGTAATAGACAGCTCCGGATCCTGATAATGACTGTCAATATACTCGGTCACTTTTTGGATAAGCACTGTTCCATCCCCTGTATACCCGGGAAGCTCCCGCTCCTTATCCACCCTGCTTTCATGTGAATGCAAAGGATATTTTGCCTGAAGATGCTCATCGATCCGATGAAGCAGCTTGTTCAGATCACTCTTCGGCACAGGTTTCAATACATAATCGAATGCTTGCAGTTGCACGGCTTGACGCGCATATTCAAAGTTATCGTAGCCGCTGATGATGACAACCAGAACCGACGGGCAGCGTTCGCGCAATATATTTATCAGATCGAGCCCATTCATATTCGGCATGTTGATGTCCACAAGACATACATGTGGTGGGGCTTCCTCCACCATATTCAATGCTTCGTTTGCACTTTTCGCTTCTCCTGCAACTTCAAAAAGATACGGACTCTCCTCAATGTATTGTCGCAAGCCTTTGCGAATGATCGTTTCATCATCGACGATGATAATCTTCCACATCTTCATTCCACTCCCCGTCCAAAGGTATTCGAATGACCATAACGGTAATGCCATCTTCGCTCTTCACTGCAAGGCCATATGGCACCCCGTAAGCTAGTCGAATGCGATGGTTTACACTGTATAGCCCAAAGCCTGTGGCAGAACGATCATATGTATCATCAAGAAGGGCTTGATTCATCTGTTCAAGCTTCTCTTCCGGAATCATAACCCCATTATTCTCAACCTTAATGACCAAATAATCGGCCTGTTTATATGCTGTAATCGAAATTTTACACTTTTGATCCCCAAGTGGCTTAATCCCGTGATAAATCGCATTTTCCACCAAAGGCTGCAGCATGAAGCGAACGACTTGGCACTGAGCAAGCTTTTCATCATATCGAAGCTCGTAGTCCAGAATCTCCTCATATCGCACACCTTGAATATGAAGATAACTCTCGACATGGTACAACTCCTGATCAAGCAGAATGTAGGGACTGCCTGTGCCAAGCCCTAATCGGAAATACGCGCTAAGCGCTTCCACCATCTCCACCACATTGTCTGCTCCATGTTCCGTTGCCATCCACTGGATCGTATCCAATGTGTTGTATAAAAAGTGCGGCTTGATCTGCTCATGAATCAGTCTGAGTTCCATCTCCTTTCGGTCCTGCTCCACAGCGTATAATTGAACAAGCATGTCATTGAAGCTTCGTCCAAGATCGCCGATCTCATCCGAGCGCGTAACATCTGCACGTATGGTTTGGTTACCGTTCTGCACATTTTCCATTACCTGACGAAGCGACTGAATTGGACGAATAATGGAAGAAGCAAGCAGCAGCAGAAAGACGATAAACGCACTACCGATAAGAACACCTACCAGCAATGCAGTCCGCTGGGTTTTGATCACCGCTAATGATAGACTTGAATTCGGTACTTTGAGTACTAACTTCCAGCCTTCTACATTTTGAATTGGAGCCTCAAATACACTCATGTTCTTCTTATCTGCTGCATCCTCCGCTCCTTCTCCTTCACCCAGCTCTCTGCAATCGACGATAAGCTGGCCTGACTGGTCATATAGCATTACATCTTGAGCAATCTCCTTCATCTTCTTGACGGAGACGGCTGCGGCAATATAAGCTACCTCATCATTCACCGATGGATTCACGCGATAAAGAATGACGACGATTTCGGCTGCATTCGCTTTGGATACGATCGGATTGCTCACCACATAATTGGTATCTGAATTCAGCAGTTTTAGATAGTAGGGTCGGTTTAGTATCGAAAAAGGCTTGTCCTTTGCTGACCAGGAATTTCCGTGAATATCCACCACGCGTATGGATTCGTACTCTACTTGCTTCTTCGCCTCGAACTTATCGATCTCTTGCAGCAATTCATCTCGTGTCCAATGATGGTCCGAAGCTAGAGAAGCAAACATGTCTATCTCACCGATGCGCTGATTAAACCAATAATCGATCTGGTCGCTGCGTGCATTAACCACTTGCTGCGTTAAGTTCTTATTCAAAGGGACAACCGTATGGTTCATCTCCAAATATATTGTTACAAGCAATGCAATAAACAGCAGCAAGAAGCAGCTTCCTGCGATTAATGTGATTTTTAAGTGAATTGATTTCATTGTAATCATAGCCCTTCATAATATCCGTTTCTTACATGCCCGAAAAAGACAAAAAAACGCTAATCTGTGCAAATACATAATGCTGTACTAAATCTATAATAGGTCTTGTGCATATTTTCACATGAAATAACATTCATGTCTAGGCTAGAGATAAAGGATTTGCCTAGCAAATCTTCCTCTCCCTAGTGTATGTAACCAATTCACAACAGAATGAAGGAGATATTATGCGAACTCACACGAAAAAGCTGTTATCTATTCTACTAGTCCTCAGTCTTATGTTCACGCTTGCTGCCTGCGGCGGTAAAGATGCAGAACCCGCTGCAGATGCAAACGGAGTTCAAGTCTTTGAAGGAGTTGGGCAAGGTAAACATGGCGATATTAAAGTACAAGTCTCCTTATTAGATAACAAGATCACTGACATTAAAGTGACAGAGCATAAGGAAAATGAAGTACTTGCAGAACCTGTTTATACGCAGCTCAAGCAAGATGTCATGGCAACTAACAGCGCAAAAGTTGATGCCATTAGCGGATCTACAGTTACAAGCAAAGGATATCTCGAAGCCATTCAAGATGCAATTACGAAGTCTGGACTTACCCTTGTCGCTGGCGCTGCAGTCAGTGGAAGCAAAGACAAAGAAGAAGTCGAGCAAACCTATGATGTTGTCGTCATCGGTGCCGGGGGTGCTGGCTTTAGTGCGGCTATCGAAGCGAAGAGCGCTGGAGCTAATGTAGTTCTGCTCGAGAAAATGCCAGCTGTTGGCGGCAACACATTGATCTCCGGTGGTGAGATGAATGCGCCGGACAACTGGGTTGAACGTGCTCTTGGCATCACTGATGACACGGCTGACTTGTTCTATGATGATACGATGAAAGGCGGAGACAACCTCGGGGATCCAAAGATGGTTCGTATTCTTGCCGACAATGCTCTAGCATCTGCCGAATGGCTGCGCGATGATATCAAGGTAGAGTTCTTACCTGATCATCTGTTCCAATTTGGAGGCCATTCCAGAAAACGTGCGTTGATTCCTGTAGGTCATACAGGTGTTGAATTGATTACTAAGTTAAAAGCCAAAACAGACGCTGATCAAATCACTATCAAAACGAATATGAAAGCCGAAACCTTGCTGAAGGACGAAAGCGGCAAAGTAACAGGTGTAACTGCGACTTCGGGTACTGGCGACAAGATCACATTCCATGCGAACAAAGGCGTCATCATCGCTACCGGTGGTTTTGGATCCAATGTAGAGATGCGTAAGAAGTATAACCCTACAATGGATGAAAAATATATGACTACCGATACACCAGGATCTACAGGTGACGGTATCGTTATGGCAGAAACGATTGGCGCCAAACTGACAAACATGGAGAGTATTCAAACATATCCAATCTGTAATCCTGAGACAGGTGTTATTTCCCTGGTTGCAGACTCCCGCTTCGATGGTGCGATCCTGATTAACCAAGAAGGCAAGCGCTTCGTTGAGGAATTAGAACGTCGTGACGTTATTTCTAAAGCAATTCTTGCCCAAACGGGCGGATATACGTATCAATTATGGAATCAAGGCATTGAGGATATCGGTAAAACGATAGAAGTTCATCAAGACGAATACGATCAACTCGTTAAACAAGGCTTGCTCTTTAAAGCCGATACGATTGAAGAGGCAGCTGATTTCTTCAAAATCGACGTGAACACTTTGAAAGAAACGATTAATAAAGTAAATGATTATGCGAAAACAGGTAAAGACCTTGATTTCAAACATCGCGGTGGATTGAAATCTCTTGAAAAAGGCCCTTACTACATCGAAAAAGCTGTACCCTCCGTTCACCATACAATGGGCGGCTTGGTGATCGACGAGAAGACTCGCGTATTGAATGAAAAAGGCGAAGTCATCCCTGGGTTGTTCGCTGCAGGTGAAGTAACAGGGGTTATTCATGGTGCAAACCGTCTTGGCGGTAATGCCATCGCTGATATCTTCACATTCGGCCGGATTGCAGGCAAACAAGTTGTAGCAGAGTAATCTTATTTTTTGTGTAACTGCTCTACTAATAAGTTATCCTTAAAAATGTACAAGATAGTTTGTAAAGTGCAGGTTGACTGCTAACTTTCAAGCTGCCCTCTATGACTTAGCAAACCGCCCTGTCAGCAACATTGCGAACAGGGCGGTTTATTTATGGTGGAGCCTAGGGGCTACGCTCGTCTAACTCGCGGCTCTTTTATAGTTCTCTGTTAGTGGAATTAAAATTGCCCATTTCTTTTCTGGTACTATCACTAAAACTATAGCAATTATTTAGTGTCTACTTGACAAGGGTTCCTCACCAACAAAGCCACCGACTCCACATGCACCGTATGCGGGAACATGTAACACTAGGATGTGGGCTGTTGCAATCCGCAGAAACCTTGATTTGACAGGCTTTTCAACAATGCTCATCCGTTCCGCGATGCTGATTTAGGTGCATTTCTGTTGATGTTTTACATCAATTTCACATCAATTTGTCCCTTACTGATGACCTCATCGCTGCCAGGATTCTTATTACTGCGAAAGTTAGTCTAAATAACTGTTTCTTTAATCTTACCATTTATTGTATCTAGATATGTATTCTCCACTAATTGCTCTTTTTGAGATAAATTCGAGAAGGCTTCACTTTAAAGAATTTTCCTTAACAGCTTTGTTGCTCTATCGATCTCGGTGTGTATACTAATACTTCCCGTTGCCCCTTAATGTGGGGAGAAGGGACGTTACGCTTATCTAACCCCAACTGGCGCCAAGTACCAATCCAGACTCCATAACTGGATGCTATCTCCAAGTCTGCTGTTCTTAAATGCCTGGTTTTATGGGCTTTCGTAATTTAGGTTTAAAGTTAAATTAATGGGGTATTGAGAATAATATAAATCAATGAATTCTGACACAAATATGATACAAGCTAACCGCTCTACCCGATCGACTGTGATTGGTTTTCATTATTCTTAATTCAGAATACCCATATTCATCATCAATACTTGTATCTGATGAGAGCAAAGGTGCAGTATAGCTGTGATTCCTCACATGCGCAGAATATCTTTCCCAGAACGAATTGAAGTCCGCAATTTTGACGTAAGATAGGCATACATTGAATTTATTTCCTGAAGTATCATATGAAAAAATCTTATCCAAATGTTTGTTAATATTGCTTGTGTTTAAAGAATCAAGGTTCATTGCTTCAATAACAGTAAACGGTAGTCCGTCTTTTGACACGAATATATCTAGTTCACCAGAATCTTTGCCCGACGAAGAACTTCCACGCCTAGTTTGGTCTTTTATGGTATAACCGATAGCTCCAAGTATGTCACCGATATAGTCGTTACGCTCATCTTCATTTGCATCAGAATAATGCTTTCTTGCTTGTAAATTGGAACAAGCCAAAACTAGATTTTTGACAAAAGATTCTTGCGAGCCGAGATCTTTTGTAAAATTCATGGAAAGAGCCTTGTGGCTATTTCTTAACTTTATTACAAATACATTTTTTCCACTAATATCTACGTTTTCGTATTCTGCTTCGATTGCAAAGGATATAAGGTTCAGTGCAGTCGCAATGGGTTCTTTAGCTCTGTCTTTCGTCGTGGGACTTAATCCATCAACCGCGTAGTTGTTGATGAGCTTGGATACACCCATCACAATATACCCGTATTCTTCTGAGTTATCCAAGCAACGCAACATAAGCAATGCCAATTCATAAGGCTTCAACTCCATGCCTACACCGACTAAATTTTTTGATGATGTTGTACTTAACAACGTACTGATTGTGTCTCTATCAATCATTGTCCTTTAAACTCCTTAACGGAATTTTGTTTACCCCTGTCAACTTCAGTATTCTGCCAAGAGTAATTTTTTTTGGGATTGGATCAACTCCATTCTCCACCCACAGCTCACAGTCTTTATCGAAATCCAGTAGATCAATTTCGGTATCGTAGTACAAGATTATTTGTTGAAAATCTGAAGGCCTGGCAATAACGTAAATTTCTTGCCCTAATTTACGAACTCTAAAGATCGTATTTGCTATAAACTGAAGATTGTCTTTGTCAAACTCGTAATCATCATGTGCATACAAAAAGTTGACAATATTGATTCTTGAGCGATTAAGAATGTTCTTAACATAACTAAAGAGCTCAGCACTATTTGTAGATTGATGAATTTGGGCAGAGCCAAAAACGTTATTTGACAGCGCCCTGAGAAGTTCTTCTTCTGAGGCTATGCCCCACTGAGCAAGCAGTTCTTTTGAAATGCTGATTGTTTCGCTCTGGGCTGTATTTACAGCTGGATGAGATGCAAGGATATTCGCCAATTCATCTATATCAGCTACATTATATTTTTTTAAAACTTCATCATACTGTTCTGACTTTGCCATGCTTTCAGCAATTTCTTCATCGTCATAGAACCAATGAAGATTTTCTATAAGCTCTTTGAAACACTTACTCACTTTACTATCCTTGCGGTTATTCCTAATCCATGCGCATGTGTTTCTAAATGTTTCACGCAACTCGAAATTCTGCTTACTTATGGATTTATTATTGTTGCGAACATAAGCAGTGATTGCAGGGGCTACAGATTCAAGCGAAATTATTCGGTTTGGAGGCAATTCAAGCGCAATACCTCTAAACAACATTTTTTTTCTTATATCATTGTCTGAATACATAGCTGCGTCTTTAAGAATTTCATTTACACTGCCGTCGTCAGAAAAAATTTCGCTCACTCGCATAAATTCTCCATTTTGATTAGGCAATACAGCGTATTTGTCAAGTAAGTTTTCGTCCTCGCATATTCTGAAATGGTTTGCCAATTTTGAAACCCATTGAGCTACTTCTCTGTCATTTTGAAAGTCATATTTCTCTAGTACACTGCTAATAGAAGTACAGGAACTTAGATCTATACAAATCTTCTCTCTCCAAAACTTCAATGCGTCAGATAGCAGTTTTTCATTAACATGATGGACTCTGATGTATTGATTAAAGCAATCTTGATAAAGGTGTTCAGCGACTTCAACAAACTCATTTTGCTTTTCATTTTTGCCTGCACGAAGATTTATGATCGATTTGTAAAATTCAAGTTTTGCTTCTTGGTTAATTTCGGCATGAATAAGCTCAGAAAAAACATTCTTCAAGTTAAGTTCTTGCAACCCTTGCAGACTTTCAATTGAAATACTACTATCAAGTAATCTAGTTCTGAAATCAATACCTGCTATTAAAGCTATATCTTTGTATGTGTCGCCGATATTGTTTTCGGCAAATATTTTGTCCAATGGTAAGAAATCCCCATATTGGTTAGGAAAAATGGATGGACTGTATCCTAATTCAGAAATGAAATTTCTAGAATTAAGATACAAAAGAATAATTAAATCGTTAAGCCATTTTATAGAGTTACAATCTAATCGATTACTCAGAGTTACTAAATTACCGCATCCTTCAACCTCTTTTATTAAGTCAATAATGCCAAAGTTGCGACACTCCACCCACAGCGAGTTGTACCAATGTTCGATTTCATCCTGTCGAGTCAACTTCGTGGGCATCAATCTATTTGACAACTCCCAGACTTTTCTTCTAAGTTCAGGAGTTTCATCACTCATAATGAAAATGCATGAGGTTCCCCAATCATCATAAAGAGAACAGGCATCACCCAAACTATTTCGAATGAAAGTAGTTGTTTTTACATGCTCTTTAATTGGCTGAACCAATACTCGCTCAACCCAATTTGAATCGAGCCAGTATTTTTCGGATTGTTCAGAAATCTTAACAATATTGTATAGGTCTTTGTAACTTTTTGTTGCAAAATAGTCGAGCATAGCGTTATATAGTTCTATTGCTTCTGTAATTCTGTTTCTGTTCTCATCTGAATCACCACCCGAACGCTCGGACTGAATCAAGGGAATGCCGTCACGAGGCTCTGTAGGATTAAATAATGGACTATTGACTACTACGGGAAATGAAAAATCATTCGTTCCCAACAAGGGGAAATCGCAAAATATTCGTGGCAACTCCTCATGCAGCCTAATCAAATGTTTTTCATTGTCGCTGTTTTTTTTGATTTCTACAGCGACTGACACTTTATCATTCGACTGCACAAAGACATACCTATTTTCACAGGTCTTTTTTCCTCCTTTGGAAGTTGAGATTTGCACCTCGGTAACATTAGCAGACACAAGTTCTACAGATACTTTTTCCCCTCTCCGGATTACTCTTTGATAATTATCCACACTAACGGTTATTGAACTTAACTCCGGCACAAATGCAAATACGTATGGAATAGAAATCAGAAGATTTTTTAGGCCTAATTTTGCCGTTTCTATACCTACTCTATCCAATTCGTAAACAAACCTTGTATTCATTTGACTCTCATTCACAGTACACTCTGTTCCGTTGTCCAGCATATCACAACTATCACTTATGGCATTCATTATTGCAGCTTTGTCTTGTCCAGTCCTGTCTAATACCGTCTCGAAGGAACGAGGGCTTTCATTCTCATCTTGTAAATATCCATGCACCTGCACTTTTTCAGAAAGCAAATGAGTCGTCAAGAAACCCGTTCCAAATTTACCAGTAGATTTTTTCTTATTCTCAGCGGTCAATGAGCGTTCTTTTGTTGACACCTGTTCAATCAAAAAAACAATATTTTCAGTCGTAAATAATCGACCATTATGGTTAAATTCAATAGTTTTATTAGCTTCACTAAATTTAATCTCAATATCAACGAATCCACTTGTATTCACGACATCCTTAGCGTTTTGAATCAACTCCCAAATCCATCTATATGATGTATCTGGGCCATTGCTATCTTTAAGCGCCTTGAGCTTATCGATAATTTTTGTTGCAGATTGAGCCTCGCTTGCGCCTTTGCGCAATTGTTGAATTTTCTCCCGAAACGTCATAAACTATCTCCTCTCTTATAGTAGAATAGCCTCTCGGCATTCGCCGAGACAGATGAGGCAAGGCTTCAATTGCTCCATCCAAACTCGCATCCGCCATGATGTACATACTATTATATTATCCCGCGCTTCATACCACGCTTGAAATGATGAAAAAACCTCAGAAGGATAAATGTTTAATACACGCGTGAGCACGGTGCAAAAGCCTACAAGAATAGCAGGGCCTTCACTGTTAATCTCAAACTCAATGTCCCTTTCTTGTAAATAAGCTGTCAGCCTATCGAAATCGTCCTGATATTCCGGATAAAGCGGATAAGCTCATCCGTGGATATGTTGTATAAGATCCCATGCTCCTAGCTTGACAAACTTCGGCTGCCGTTCTTCAAAATCAGACAGGTTGCCATATGCAGTTTCAAAAGCCAGATCAATAAACTTCTGGCTCCTTCGAAATTCACTCCACTCCGGTTGCGTCAACTTGGCTCCTAGAACTTGCTCTATCTCATCTTGCAATTCATCTAAGAGCAGAGATTGCCATTATTCGATTGGAGCTACTAACGAGAATTCTGGGTATTTTTTCCTACTTGTTCATTATACAAACTTTTGCAATATGAGGATAGGGTGTTAATAATGACCACCAGGTAATAGGAGTATAACGCACTGAACTACAGGCAGGCTGTCAGTGAAAATACGTTCGATTACGCAAGCAAACTCGTTTCTTGCTGTAAATCGATTCAGTTGAAACCCCCTTCAATCCATCACCCCAATAAATACATAAGTAAATCCACCTCAACTGCATCTACATCCTCCCCGGGTACAACTGCAGGAACGACCCGAAACCAGACTCTATCACAGTTGGATAGATTCATGACCGGGATACACAAACAACGTTATGAACCGGCGTGCGGGCATAGTTATGGACTCCACGAATGTTTGTGACTACTGAACCCAGAGTTTCAATTCATCAAAATAACGAATACAAGAGCCAATATAAATAAAAGCACCTCAAACAATTAGAGGTGCCTAACAGTTGTATGCTATTGGTTTAGTTGCGCCATCCACGTCACGACTCAATATATTTCATCGATTGAACAAGTCGATGAGCACGCAAATATAGTGCCATTTGTTCTGAACCTTTGCGTAGGTCAGATCACTTACAACAAAGCGCTTAGCCTCCGTTTGCTCGAATTCACGGTTCAGCACATTCGCTGTAGCCGCGTTGTTACAACCGTCTTATCGGGCTTAAACTGTGCGACAGTGTAGGTCGAAACTAGCCCCTGCTCTTTCATGATTCGTCCAATACGGCGCCCGGATGTACCCAACCCTTGTCCCTTCAGCTTTATTTTAATTTTGCGTTGCCGTAGGCTTTATCAGCATTGGACGGCCAAATATGGCGAGACGCAGCTTCATTTTCGCGCAGTTCTGGATGTCCTTTTTCCGGGTTATGATAAAGCTTTTCAAAAGGTCTGTAACCGTACTTCCTTAGAATTATTATCTCGTTTCCCTACTCCTGCCGAGCTCTTAGCCGCAGATCGTGAAAAGGTTTTAAACTGCTCCTTGGCAACCGTCAAGGCCAAGTTTGGAACGAAGCAAAGCTACTGCAGTTGCTCGAGATCGCTAGACACAGCCTACCCGATCTTCATGGAATTGAAGCTCAAAAGGTAGTTCTTAGACAGTATATTCACCTTCTTAAAACGTACCAGCATTGCATGGATGACCTTTTACAGTCTATGCAAACCCTCGTCGAATCGATGGAAACCTACCATCTTCTTCGTACGATTCCGGGCGTAGGGCCCTTAACTGCCGCCATGCTCATTGCTGAAAATGGAGATATACAAAGGTTCCCTTCCGTGAAGCAGCTAACAGCTTTTGCAGGGCTAGACTCAGCTGTTCACGAATCGGGAACCTTCAAATCCAAGAAGAATCGTATATCGAAACGAGGCTCTTCGTACATTCGAACAGCTCTTTATCAGGCTACCGTAGCAGCCATTTCCAAGCAGGTTCATGGCCCGAGAAATTCGACTCTCTTTCAATTCAATCAGCAAAAACGAGACGAAGGCAAACCGGCAAAAGTCGCAATTATGGCTGCTTTCATAAGCTTTTACGCATTATTTTTGGCATGTGGAACTCGGGAACGGCAATTCAGGCTCATTAGACTCTAAAAATGGATTATAATTTCAGCTTTATCTATTCTCCAGGGTAGGTTTATTTAAGTATGTTCAATTTTAAAATGACAAAATTATATTATCGAAGGCTTGACTTTGATTAGCTGGTTTATACGAAGATCAACTTCTCTGGTTTTATATATTATACAAAATGTATTAAATTATTTCATCCATAGTAATCTTTTAATGTATAGTTATCTTTTTCTTTGAGTAACTCCGTTTTATGAATTTCAATTAACTTTTGGATTCCTGCCTTTTCTTCAATAGATATTACTTGCTGAATAGTTTTTAATTCATCCATCATATTTGCTGAATTATTATGGCGGATATTTATCATCAACTCTATCAACTTTAATATATTTAATGTTCTAACCAACACAGATTCAGCAAACTTACTTTGTTGACTTTTTTCCAAAAGGTAGCTCTCAGTATTGAATAAATACATTAATTCTGAATTAATTTCATTAATTGAATCAATATCCTTTCTATATAGATCATCGGGTTTTTTATTATGATCTACATACTCGATTACACTCATTATCTTCTGTAATAATATTGAACTTATAATGTAATATTTTTTATTAAGATTGTTTTCTTCTCTGAAATAGGAAGATATTGATAAAAACGATGTAACTATGCTACTTGTAAACAATCCAATTGTTACATTGATTAGAAAACTAATCCATTTAGAGTCGATTGACTCAACAAAATAATTCAACAAAATAGATAATAAAATAGATATGCCTGCAATCGTCAATGAAACATAAAATATATTCCTATTCAAATTCATTATAAGCCTTCTTTCTAAAAGATAATTAAAAAAAGGGGTCATTTGATCTTCGTATAACGTTTGGTATTTCTGACGTTCAAGTGGCTTAAGTGACCAAAGGGAACGGGTCGTGAGACTGGCCAGCTGAATGTGTCGCTTGAATTACTTCCCTGATACTCCTCTTCGCGGCCAAGGAGCAAACGCGACGTTGCAGAAATGTTATGTTAGATGATGTCGGCTCTTCTTCGATAAACTATTTACTCAAGTACCTTTCAATTCCTGTGTTTCTATTAATGTTAGGTATTTTAACCTGTAATCCCACACTTTCCAGTAGTGTATTAAGGAAATTTATAGAAGTTACTGTGTCATTCATTTTTAATTCAACTTCATTGTCACTTGCTAGCATTCCACCAATTATTAGTTTTCCAAACTCTATTGTCTCATGAGATATTCTTTTATTTAAATAAATCCTAGTTGCAAAAAGATTAGTAAAACTTGCAAATAGGTCCGCCAATTGAATCATTGGAGTGTCAGTTGACTTAACCATCTTAAATACTTGCAAACTGTCAAAACCGGAAATGATCTCAGCCCCATTCTCTAACCTAAAAGTTGCTTTACCCCCTTTTCTATACCAGTTAAAAGCTTCTGGATATGCTTCCTCGAATTGTTTTGTTTCATCATGAAAAAATCTAACCTTTCTCATTCCAACTTTGCGAGCAAAACTCTCTGATAATTGAATAAACGAGGCAAATGTAGGTAGGTTTAGACTATGTAATGCTTTGTTTTTCATTGCTGTTAATGAATGAGTCTCTTCCCAAAGAATATCCTCCATGTAGCCAGATGATCCACTTATAGCTTGAGCTATTTTGTAATGACCAGAATTATTTAATTCTGAAATAATAGTCTGTTGAACATCAATAATCCCTTCAATAGAAAGATTATTATGAACATTTGCAAACTTAGCTATTGATTGAGGACAATCGTTATAGATTATCTCTGCAATTGATTTTTTCACTCCATTCATCCAAGAAAAAACAGGAAGGACAATGTCATTATGTTCTGAATCTAAAAATGCTTCAACAATTTTTCCAGAGATACAGTATTTTTTTTCAGCAATAATATACAACGGTACACAGCCTAATTTCCCTACTTCATGAAATAGTTGATTTGCAATTTTTTGACCTTGATTACTTTTAAGAATTTCTGCTCCCTTTAATTCAGTCTTCTCGGGATAGTATTCTTTCAAATATCTTCGAACTATCCCATCTACTTTAAATCTTTGATCTTTCTGAATAAGCCATCCTGCTAGTACATAAAATGGCTGTTGAGGATCCAAGTAGTTTCCGCCACTATTACCGGATTCATCACAATATAGATCATGAATAGTCATCGTTTTTTCCTTTCCTTTGCCGATTTCATCTAACGTTCTTGTTTCCACGAACCCGAGAGGCTTAAAGGAGTGCAAGCGACTGGGTCCGCCAGGACTTAGCCTCGAAGTGGTTATCGCCTGAGTCTGCTTCCTTGCTACAGAATTCGCTCCGTTGTGAATCTGCCACTACTACTTCCAGTGCGACCTAGGAACCTTCAAGTTCCGCAGCGTGGATACTGTGTTATCGGATGCTCCGCTGTTTACGCCCAAGCAAGATCGGTTTTGGGTTTCTCACCCTTGATCTTCTCTTTATAATGTGTTTTATTCAGATTTTATACGGGCTTTATATAGGTTTATACAGGTTATAGTGTCTTTTAGATAAGGTCTATAAATCCGGCGACCACGTGCTTTCTCCTTCGTCTACCGTTTCTCGTTACGTCCTTCTACCGTTGAAGGTTAACAAGTAGCTATCAAGCTTTTTTCGTCTTTATTGTGTTTCAAAAGGGGGAGAAACCTGGGCCTAGCTTGCTTTCAGGCCCCACGATCTTGCGTTCCTCCGCTCCTGTGATTTCTCTTCCTACAGAGAATGGGTTATTCTTCTTGTTTTCGCTTCAGGAGTTTCCGATAACGTTCTACTGCCGTCGATCCAATATGATCAATTCTATGTACATCAAAGCCAATTTCCGTTACGATCTGGGCTCTTAAGTCTTTAAAGAGACTTGACCAATTATCGCTGTACGGCTCGATAATTACTGGATCCTTTACTGAGATCACCAATCCTAAAGATTTTTTAAGCTCTTTGCTGATTTCTCATAACGTTCTTATATTCACGACGTCCATTACCCTTAGATAGCTCTTATCTTAGGGTAATGGATGTGTCCAGCTGCCTATGCTTCTCGAAGAATATCTGCCGGACCAAGGGCTATTGGCCCGAAGCGCGAATATTATGTTAGGTGAAGTTGCTGGCATCATTGAATATACTTATATACCTCTTATATTCTTGTTTGGGTAAGTTCTTCCACATGAAATCTTGTGAAATTATTATTGTCGTCACAAGTTAGATGAACCAAACTATATTGTGTTTTTAGTTCAATATCGGTATAACCAGTTTCGGAATTATTTCTGATATCAGTTATTCTAATATTCATAGCATTTTCATTAATTTTCTCTGAAACAGCAGATATTATCTGATCGCTATCAAATGACTTACTCATAACAAGTTGGTTCTGGTTCATTCCCGTCTTTACAAGAATAAGAGTAAATATTCCTTTTATTACATCCCAGGCAACTCCCGATTCGATCGATGATTTTATGAATAGAATTAACTCTTCACGATAGTCTCCTGCGCCCCTCTCATAAGAGTGTTTCTTGTGTCCTATAATTTGAACCTCTAAGCTATTTTCGGCAAACACTTCTGATAAATCTGCTAGAAACTCAGTATCATAGATATCATCAAAATTGAGCAACACCCCATCACTTGTGGTTCTAAAGTTATCGAACGCTAGCTTATCATCTACTCTGTCTAATACTTCGAACATCTTCTCACACCAATTGCGAATCACCTCGACTAACTTTAGATCTGCTTCTAATCCCATGGAATAAAATAAATTAACAACAATAGTGTGATAACTTCCAATAGAATGCACATCGAAAGTCATTCCATCGTTCTTTGCTGTCATTATCTCTACAAACAAATCCCTTTCAGCCTCTTTTTCGAAAGTAGATGATTTGTATATTGCTTCATATTTCAATTCTTTATAGCTCTCTGTTAACTCGTCATTAAAAAATTCATAATAAATTTTAAGATCAATGTAATTCATATGCTTAACTCCTCTTAAAAGATTTCACAGCAATTTCACCTAACGTCTTATTCACGAACTTTGTAAATAACTCCATATGTAGGGTATTCGCGAAATCATTAGGCTATCCTGCCCGTTGGCTTAATCACTTCATCATCCATTCTGAACTTATGGCAATATTAAAAAGTAAGGTTTGAGGAAGAAGTTAAATTATTCTCACTCCCATCATGAGTCAGTAATCGTTTTGAAAAACAAAAGCACCTAGCCGCTCAACGGCTAGTGCTCTATTTGAATTATTATAGGATATATGACCTTGAAATTATCGTTCGACGGCGAAGTTCTAACATACTAGACAACCGTAGAAGACGCGGAGACACACAGCAGATTCGATGATTCTAATGCGTATTAATTTTTTCAACATATTCATTGATCAGTAACAACTTCTCTTCCGGTAAGCTCATTATTAGTTTAATCAACTTTTCTCTGTCGATGGAGCTCTCTTTCTTTTCAATGGTCTCTGAGTTTACTCCTTTACCTATCCAATTTGCAATCTCATCAATGTTCTGAATCATTTCGGCGAAATCTTCGGCATTTGGTCTCATTACCCAATTTTTAATAGTACAATAGTATTTTTCAAGGAGCTGTTTGGCCATAGATTCATCCGAACCTTTTTTCTCTGCAACTGTTTTATTAACACAAGGAATTATTTACCACTTGTTTTGAATGGTTATCCTGCGGTACTGTTAAAACAATCAACCACCACAGTATATTTCATCCGTTACGGATGAGATATTTTGTGGTGGTTTTTTTTGATTAATAGTATTCATGAATCAATAAAACTAGCTAAAGCAGCACCGTTATTCAAGGATACGGGAGGTAGTGTTAATCCATGAATTGATTGAATCTCTGTAGAATAGGATTCTTCTTCGTATTCTTACAAAGGGAATTTGATTTTCTCGCACCATTGCATAAATACAGTCCGTCGAGACGCCGAGATACTCAGATAACTCCGTTACAGAAAATACAACTTTCATCTGATGATTATCTTGTTGAAAGATTGAAATCTCTTCTCTGTTTTCTGCAAGTGTGTCTGATTGAAACTTTTCTTTCTCGATACTGATAAGTAGCTGTTCTTCCATTTGTACTAACGTTTTTAATAATTGAATTCGTAACAAGTCATATTCTCTCATAACAATCACCCTTGATATTAATCAATTTAAATACTTAAACTTGAATCTGTTTGGAGGCGATCTTACACTATTACGCTAATTGATCTGTTGATTTCCAACTACTCTTTAATGAGGTTATGTCCACATTGCAAATTACACAAACATGGAGAAGCGTGATACTATTTGACTTTGCTAATGACCACCATACATGCATTAATCTCCTACTCTCGTTTGTTCAATCAATCACTCACTTATGTGAGTGATCCAGAATTCAATCCACACCATGGTTATGATATATATGGTGAATGCAAATGAATGAACATGATAAATATTGGGTTGAGCCTATACTAATGGCAAAGAAATTTTTGAGTACGACGGATAAAATAGAAAAAGCGAAGTGTCGTAACTATGTACTTAATGCAAACTATCGTGATCTATTCCGTATTCAAATCTATAAATCTCTTTGGGAGCAGCTAGTTCTGTATCCTGATGTCTTCTTTCGAAGACAGCTATTTGCAAATTCGTTAGGCTTAAGCCAACAAATGATACGGGAAGTAACAGGGGTTGCATCTGGAACCGTTCATAATCTGTTAAACACGAGCCAGCAGCCCCCTCTCAGTGTCGTCCATATATATGCAGTCATGTGTAACGTTCCTTGGCAAACGATTGTAGAGCAAAATCCTAATAAGAAGTATTTTTCAATTCCAACAGAATATTGGTTTAACGGCGCTTCAGTTGAAAAACGAATCGATGAACTTAATGAAGAGCGAAATCAGGTTCAGAGCATACGAGGTTACTGGATCAGTGATCCCCTTTCACTTTTTGAAGGGGAGAATAGTCCCATTACAGCAAGATGGGTGAGAAGCTATCCAGAAATAGAGTATCTCGAATTCCATCTAAATCACGAACCCTCACTCTATCCTCAAAAAAGAACCAACATTAAGAAAATGTTTCCGTTTGCAACACATCTTGTGACAACCTATACGCCTTTGCAACCACTTCATAAACGGTCCTTCTGGATAATAGGACCAAAACCAAAAAAACAGACTGCATTTGAAGAATTGTTAAAAGTCATCGAAAAGCGACAGTACACCGACGTTACCTCTCTTTAGAAACTGCTTGCATTCCCCTCCATTATGTTGGCTTTCTCATGTTGATGAGTGATTAACTACAAATCATCAACATGGTTAGGCTAGTGCTAACAAACCTAATGGAGGCTACGCTTATGAAGAAACAATCTTCTGATACATCCCCTCATTTAGAAAATCAAAACAACCTCGAAACCCAAGAATCTTTTCGGCAGAATTTTTCTTTTGCCGAAAAGATTCTTGACGTTCAGGGTATTTTTTCCACCCTCAGTGACGATTATGATATTAGAAAAGTCACGCGTGAGAAGGTGGAAAGTATGTTGTATGCAAACCAACGGATACCCGAAACTGAAATTCAACATATCGAGGGCAACACGTATCTAGGTGCAAAAGGTATTAATCAGTGGATATGGGAAAACAAAGTGCAGCCGGAAATCCCTCAAAGCTTATTACGAGAATATTTAAGTCGTGGTATGCACAATACACCTCATAACTTTTTTAGGAAATTCAACCTCACTCGCAATCTGTTGCTTCATATTTCGAAGCTTCATGGGATCGAAACTTCCCAGATTCAAGATAGGCACTTACTTGATCCGAATTCTCTTCATCAGGGTTTCGAACATTTAGCTAAGGATGGGTTCACCTCAACTCTATTCCACTATTTAATGAAAAAATCAATTCAAAATGGAATGCTAGATAAAGGCTTCCCATTCTTTAACGCATCAGACAAGCAGCCACGCATGCATCCGAGAATCCTCAGTTTCCAAATGCATATGGAGGAAAAAGGTTTCTCCCGTAAACATGTTCGGGACACATCTACCCACGTTTATCAATTCTTTGTTTGGCTCTGTGCAAATGTTCGGATGTTTAAGAGTACTACCCCTGATACGATTTCAGTCTTTCAAATTCAAAATGAACATTTGCTGATGTATCGTACCTACAAATTAAGGCTAGTGAGGGACGGGTATTACAGCCGAATCTCATTTACCCACAGTATATATGCCATTCGTTCGTTCTATCGTTTTTTGCATGAAAGATTTGGATATCAGCCCCCCTACAGCGCTTCCGTTCCGTTAAGGCACCCCGATATAGCCCTCGTGAACTTCCAACGGATCAGCAAATCGAAGCATTCTTTCATGTGGTGGAGCAATACGCAAGAAATCCCGTCCGTGAACAGATCGGGTACCGGTTGATGTTCCATCTGGGGCTAAGATTATCGGAGGTAGCGCAAATTAAATGGAGTGATATTAATTTAGGAACACGAACGATTGTCATCCACAGTAAAGGCAAGAAGAGTCACGTTTTACCTCTCGTTGGAAGTCTATATTCCCTTTTACAAGAGCTTAAAAAACAGCCGAGAACAACATACCTCATGGGGCAAAAGATCTCTACGATTAAACACGAATTATATGAATACTTCATTCTCTATGCGATGATCACGGGTTGGCCGTTTCCTGGTGGCGTTCATATCTTCCGTCATATTTTTATAACACGTCTTGCATACAAAGGTGTCCTACCGCAAGCGATAAAAGAATTAGCCCGTGTAAGCATGCTCGATACCGTTGGCTTGTATATGCATATGGCACACCGAGACCAACACATGATTAGTCAAATTGATCTACTCAAATACGAGTAATGAGGAGGTAGGGTATGCCTATATTTGATGATACGATAGCCAATGATATTGCTTTTGAAGAAACCCTAATCCAGCTAGCGGATCAATATGGACCAGATACGTTTAAACGCATGTTGCAGCGCCTATCCCCCCAAAACAATGCAGAAGCGATAATAATGAAGGAAATGGTTCTGCTGGATGATGCGGTTCTCCATTATTACGAGAGTGATGCGTTTCAAAGCTTAGCAAAAACCTCACAACAAGCATATCGCTATGAAATGAATTTGTTTTTACGGTATTGCGAACGCTTAAAAGGAACCCACCCAAACATCAAAGAGATTTCTTCTGCTGCCTTTTTGAATGAATATTTAGCCCCCGTTCAAAAACTGAATACACGCAGCAAAAAATCCGCCTTTTTAAGAAGTTTTCTAGGAGAGGTTTTTGCTCATTTCTTCAAACAGGATATTCGAAAACTCAAACGAACTCTCTCAATAGAAATAGATCAAAACCGTGAGCCACGTGCGTTTGCCAAAGAACAGTTGGATGAGCTACTATGCCTTGTAAGACTTGGCCGCGAATCACATCGAAATTTCACCATTTTATGGACATTTTTAGGTTCGGGTATTCGGTTGAGCGAATTGTTACATCTACAGATTGGTGATATTGTTTCATCCCGGCAGGAGATCCTTGTACGCGGAAAAGGAAAAAAGGGATATAAACAGCCTAGCAAAATAACCAAATCATCCCTTGAAATCCTGAGTACATACGTGAAGTTTCGCTACCATGGCGTGAAAGACGCGCAAGATTATCTAGAACGATATATTTTTTCAGATGACAGAGGAAAATCACCTCTACACGAAAGTACGATTCAGAAGATGTTTGCTGCCTTGATTGATCAAGCAACATCTATACCCGAATCGGACAAAAAACCATATCAGCTATCCGTACACTCTTTACGGCATTCCTTTGCCCTCTATCTGCTTGAATCCGGCGTTAATCTATATACGATCAAGGAACTCATGAGGCATTCGTGGCTAAGTTCCACGGAGGTTTATTTAAAATTGTTTGATAGTATGTTGGTCAAAGCAATCGACCAACATCCCCTCGCTCAGCTTAAAGCAAGCGATCTCTTTTGAATCAGGAGGCAATCCCTATGGCTTTTTTACTTCAGTCCGCCTACTTCCAGTTCTGGAGCAACCAATTCACATTAAGCAATTCATCTAAGTACAAATATATAAGCGTACTCAAGAAATTCGAAGCTTTCTTACTTCACAGTGGTTTTGAAGGCGAACTTGATTTTGATCGATTTCATGCCAGTCGTGAGCACCCCGGTAGATTTCTCCCCATTCAACGACAGGTCTTCGACCGTTTTTTTATTGACTTAAAACAACATGAACATATTACAGATATGAACTTGGCAGCGACCATTACTGTGTTAAGATGTTTCTTTGAATTCCTGTTTGAAGCGGATCTGATTCAACATAACCCACTACTTGGATATCCTAGACCAAAATTCGAGTCTCCCATTCAAAACACTGCCTTGTCGAAAGCAGAGTGTCTTGCCCTTCTTCAAGCTGCATTACATAGAAGCCCTTTTTATCGGCAAGAATTTGTGTTTCTCTGGTTCATGCTGATCACGGGTCTTCGACTTTCAGAGGTCCGGTTCCTAAGTCGGAAACGAGTACACTTGGATAAACAGATCGTTCACGTTTTTGATGCACAAAAGACCGAGAAACGACCTGTCGCCCTCCCTAAGGATCTCACGGCAGAACTTGAACGGTACATCCAACATCCTGAATATCTTAAATATGCTAATCAGGGGGATGAATACCTGTTCCATCAACAAGGAAAAATCATGACCGTCGATAAGATTAAACGTATACTATCCGATTTAACTCATGATGCAGGTCTTGGCAGGCATATTCGGCCACATGATCTTAGACGAACAGCGGGATATTTGATGCAGACAGGTGGCATGAGCATCATCGATATTCAGCATCAGCTGCGCCATAAAAATGTAGGAACAACGTTGCGATATGTACCACCTTTGAATGATTTGACCAAGATTCTTGAGGATACTTAAGGTGATACCAATCAATATTAATCTATTATGGTAAGGTCTCACTTCTTCATGAATGGACATAATGACTAATATAAAAATTCCATTGTAGAAGGTGTTTTGAGTTGGCTAATATCCAAAAACGTGGTGACAATTCATGGTTTTTAACAGTTAATGCTGGTAAAGACGCTAGAGGAAAATACGTTCGTTTCACAAAAACCGTTCATTGCCGAACAAAATGAGAAGTGGAAAGCGAATATGCTAAATTTCGGATGGAAGTGGAAGCGGATGAATATGTATCGCCTCAGAAACTAACATTTGGGGCGTTCGTCGAAGAATGGAGAGATAAGTATGCCGTAAAACATCTGGGATTCAAGACGTTATACACATATGACTCTAATCTTAAGACCCGAATTCTTCCGTACTTTCAGCATCTAAAGCTTGAGGAAATCAAACCACTTCACATCGTAAACTTTCTGAATCAACTCGAAAAGGAAGGAAGTCGTGGAGATAAAAAAACAGGAGGCTTAGCCTCTGGCACGATTGAAATTCAGCACCGTATCTTAAAAAACATACTCAAACGTGCAGTGGAATGGAGAATTATTAAGCGAAATCCGGTTATCGATGTACAGAAACCAAAAGTCAATCCCAAAGAGATCGTCCCTTACAATGAAGCAGAGGTAGAGCAAATGCTTCGAGCGTTGCAGCGTGAGCCATATCACTGGAGGGTCATGGTTACTTTGGCTCTTACAACCGGATTACGGCGGGGCGAATTACTCGGGCTGGAATGGAAGCATCTTGATTTCAACAATGGGATGTTAGATGTTTCACAATCAATGATTCACGCTCTTAAAGGTAAAATTATCGTCAAATCTCCTAAAACAAAAAAATCCATTCGAAAAGTAGCATTACCAAGCTCCATGTTAAAGGAGCTAAGAGAATATTACACTTATAGAATGCAAGAACGAAACAACGTTGGCGATTCGTGGTATAGCGGAGATTGGTTCTTTATGTTCTCACATCCCGATGGACAACCTTTTCATCATGAGCGCCCCTACCTTTGGTTTCGACAGTTCATAAAGAAAAATGGCTTTCGGTACATTCGGTTTCATGATCTCCGGCATACCTCAGCCACGATTCTGATTAACCAAGGTGTTCATGCTAAGATTATCTCAGAGCGTCTTGGACATGGGAGCATCGCCACAACTATGAATATTTATGAACACGCTCTGCAAACTGCTGATCAGGCTGCTGCTGATAAGTTCGAATCGTTTTTTACATCCGATGCTGTACAAGGACAATAAAGAAGACGTACAGGAATTTCCTGACGTCTCCTTTTTCTTTCTGGGTTTAGGAAGATTCATCAAACCATATCTAGTTACCCAATCCCATACTTTATAATTTAGCTATTATTTTGCTTTAAACCTGTCTGTAACTGAAATAATGTATTCATAATCAATATTAAAATCTTGTCTTGTAGCTTTTGAATTTTGTGTTTCCGTTGGTTGACTATGTCCTAGCATCCATCTACATGCCTTATCAAACAAACTAGAAACAGCCTCTAACTCATCTACAAATTCAGTGTTTATTTTGTTTATAACTGTGAATCTAATATTAGGTTCATATCGTTTTATTAAATCTTTAAAAAAGCCCTCTTCCACAATTAATTCACACCAAGTTCGAATATTAGAATACACTGCCTTTAAACATTCCTCCAATTCATCTCCAGCACATGATTTACTATTTATTTTTTGATGATATTGTTTTATTTTTTTTGTTACCCCATTCAGATTCTCTAGCTTACCACTAAATGTTTCTGAAACAATTCCTTTATTATCCTTGTCAAACTCATCAACGATAAAAAATTTATTTTCTTTATCGTTTTCGTTTGCACATTTATTGTATAAGTAATAGTAGAACATAATATTATGAGTAAAAACTATTACTTGACGATCTTTAGATAAATTGTATATAAGTCTTGCAAAAAGCTCAGATCGTTTATAATCAAGTGAAGTAACAGGATCATCGAATAAAACAGTATTAAAGTTCCGTCTAATAGTTAAATCCGTTGCAAATTCAGCCATTGCAATTGCTTTTTGCTCACCTTCGCTCATAATATCTGTTACTTTGTATCCTTCATTAATAACATATTTACTTCGATGCGTCTGTCCACGTTGAGGTGTAAGCTTTATATTCACTTTTTTCACTTTTAGCTGGTCACAATAATTATTAAAGGTTGTTGTATATGTTTCTTCTACAATTGATGCAAAGGCTTCCTTTGCTTTTCTTGTAATCGATGTTGTAGCAAATCCAGATTTAATAGCTGTAAGAGTTTGAATGTAATCCTCATGCGAATAATACTTTTCGAACATACTAAGTGAATCACTAATTAGCTTTGCTTTGACCAAATCCTGTTTCCTTGTTTTATATGTTGTTAATAGTTCTTGCAACTCACTAGTAGATTTGCTTAATGACTGTATTCTCTCCCCAAGATCGAGAGATTCAGCTTCAATTTCCTTTATAAAATCGGTGAAGTCTACCACCGTATGCAGACCAACGCTTTTACGACTAGTAATACCTCCATTAAACAATTCTATATTTGTTTGTAATAGGCTAATTATAGCTCTGATCTTTTCAACTAATACTTCCTTTTCAAATATTTCATTGTCTTCCTTCTTAAAATCAAGAACATCAGTAATCTTATACTTATCCAGATATTCCGTTAGCTTTGCTTTCTCTGAGTGCAATTCAGAACAGACATGTACAATACTACTTTTAATAATATCAACTTCACTTTGTGCTAATTGTTGACTACATAATACGCAGCATTCCCCAACCTCCGGGCCATCTTTTTCAAGAGCCTGGTAGTACTCTTTAGTATTACGGATTATTACGTACCATTCTTCATTCACATGTTGTAAATAGGAAATACCCTTGGAAAAATCCTCATTTTGCTTTTTCTCCTCTTGAACTTTCCCAGCATATTCATTTATTAAATTATTAACAAACTCTATATTCTCACGACTTAGTTTATTGGATAATTTCGATATTCCTGAAACTAAACTTTCTAGCTTTGCTTTTTGTGAACGAAGTATCTTTAATTTATCACTAATGTTACTGCCTTCTGATTCCTTAATTTTAAAATCTAATTGGGCTATTTCAGTTTCTAGGGTCTCATCAAAGGGATATGCTTTACTAATGAATTCCTTAACTTTATCAGTTCGCTTTTCATTTCGAATTATATTATTAATTTCAGATCTAATGATTTCAAATGATGAATCCTTAAAAATATTCCCCTGATCTACACGTACATTAGCAATCATAGAGTCTACTTTTGTTCTTAAAGAGGTTAAAATCTCAACAATCTTATTAAAATATTTAAATCCTTGCGGAAGAACAGAAAAGGTCAAGTTACTATTCAATAAGGGTAATACAGAATCGCTATCAAATACATTCATTTGCATTAAATGAGAGTGTTCTTCATTAATATCAACTTCATTGATCGGATTAAGAGTACCGTTACTGGTGTAGGACACGTCTATAGTTTGTTTTAGCATTGTATCTTTATCTTGAGACCCAACTAAATAAACATTAGGTAATAATTTCATATCCTTTGCAGATGTATGATAGTTCTTTGCTAGCTTACGAAATACTCTCACATAAGAAGACTTTCCAGAACCATTTTCTCCGTAAAAAACATTTAGTTTTCCTCCAAGATTAAAAGCAGTATCGCAAGATAATGCGTTAATATTTACAGGTCTCTTTATTTCATTAATAACAAGGCGTAGATCATTTTCCTCTTGAGTCTGTTTTAATAATTTCAACCCCACATCCTCTTTTGAGGTAATAAGATCTATGATCTCTTTAAGAAGAGTCTCATCTTCAGAATTATCAAAGTCATTTGAAATAACCTTATTAATTAAGTGCTTTTTCCAATTAGATTCAGAAGCCCAGTCAGCTATATAGTTTATTGCGGCCATTAAGTTACCTCCCTACATATTCCTTCAACTTACATATTTCGCCAAAATTATACTAACTCCTCCTCTATAAGCAAAACAACACCTATGGACGTGCTCAGAATTAAACATGAACTTGAATGAAATTAATATAAAGGTTAAATTTCATCACTAAGCTATCTTTTTATTTAGACAAAAAATTGACTACTACAGAAATAATTCATTTAAAAAGTTATGGTAAAAGCATTTCTGAGAAACTTTGTTGCGGGAGCATTGGCACAACGATGAAATCAATAGATATGCTCTCCAAATTACTGAATTGCCGCTTTAAGCTACGGGGCAGGATAGCTCAATAATTTCCCGAATACTCTAAATATGAAGTTATTTTTCGAATTTCGTATATAAGGAGTTATACGAAACCCTTGTAAAAAAATATATCTTTGTGAGGGTGATTAATTGAAAGAACAGATAGTTACTTGTACAAGTGTTGGCGTGTATGAGCACGCGATAACCAGAGGTGAAAAATATAAAGTGATTAACCAAAATACGGAGAAGTATCGAATAATAGGAGATCATGGCAAGCGAATATGGATAAGTAAATGGTATTTCGATTTAGATGAAAAATTTGTATTACAAATGGTGGAGTGGAATTTTGATGATAACGTATCGAGTTTGAATATCGTAGAGGTAACAATATTATTTAATAACGGGTCGCGCCGCTGGTGTAATATAACGACTCCAGATAAGTTAGTAGTGCACTTTGAAAATCCAAGGATGGATCCACCAGGACTCTTCATAGACAATTTAATCATAGTGAAGTCATTAGAGAGAAATGATGTTGAACAGACATTTAAATATTTGGATTCTCAAGGGGAATTGGAAAAGGCAACAAGACTTTTGGATATAGTGTAACTCGATGTAGCCAAGGGCTTCGCATAACATAATATTCAAGCAGCGGCTCCTGACGGAGCCTTGGTCTGCTGGAAGGATTTCGAGGAGGCATTTCAGCAGACACATCCGACTATGTCGGACGTCGTGAATACAGAACGTTAGGCGAAAATCCTTAAAATATAGTAAAGAGTACATTTTAAATTTAGAAATAAATCATAAATATAAAAAGGAGCTTATATATGACTCAAACATGTAGTTATGTTACAACCGGAATATGTGAAAAGAGAAAATGTGAAGTGAATTTATTTTTAAATGATTTTATTAATAGAGTTTACAGTACTGATTTACGAGATATTGGTTTCGAATGCTTAGATATTTCAGGAGCAGATGGAAAAAGGCCTGAAATTTCATTCGTTTTTGGTGGACAAAAAACAGTAATAGAGGCTAAGACATTAGTTAATCCAGAAATAAATATAACAATATCCTTTACTGAAAAAATTGCTGAATTGATAGAGAACTTTAGGGGAAAAAATAGAGAGATACGCAAAAAGATTAACCAAAAAAAATCCGAGATAAGGGGTGTTAAACTAACTTTTGATGAAACAATATTATGCTTATCAGCTATTTTAGGTAATAAATACAATGACTTAGAGAAGGAAGATTTAACCTCTAGAATATTAAATGCCGTATACAATGAAGCTAAATATATGAGAAAAAGAAATGAAGAGTTCGGAAGTATAACTTTGGATGTTTCCAAATACATAAAGCTTAAGTTTAATAATCTGAATAAAGTGAAAAGAAATCTTTATAATAGACCTGAAATTAGTGATTTCGATGATATATATATTAATGGAGCAGAATTTTTACAACATTCTATTAAAACTGAAGAGTATATTAAATCTGGTGAAAAGAAGTTAAATATTTCTCTTCAACTTACAGACTCAATTAGTGAAACCTTGTTTGCTTGTAGCGTACTAAGCTCTACGTTTTTATCCTCTACGAGCCATATTAAAGATACGATTAGATCAGCTGAAAAAAAGCTGGAAACTTACAATAACGATTATAAGAAAATTCTTTTTTTTAATAACAATTTTTATAGACTGATGACGGGAATTAATGACGGATATGAAGAGTTAATTCGTGAGATACGCAATAATGTTAAAGAAAGTATTATAGATGAGGTATGGATTGAATACACAGAAGCGTTCACTGAACTTAATTATTGTGATTACATTGAAGCAGTTTCGGAAGACAGAAAAGGATATGAACGAATATATCCAGTTGAAGAACCTAAGCAGAGATTTTTTTGATTATAATGGAATAAACCAATGAACATGGAAGACTCATAAATAATTGAGGAACAACGCCTAACATAGTATTCAAGCTAAGGCTCCTTACGGAGCCTTGATCTGCTGGGTGGATTTCAAGTAGACATTCCAGCAGATACATCCGACATTCATCGGACATCATGAATGCACAGAACGTTAGCTATTATTAATGAATTATAAAGAGAGAGTTTTTCATCTTATGACTACCTATGATGAGTTTTTTTGAATTAAACGAACAACTATAAGCTCTGATTTCCGATCCCATTTCAAATGCTTGGTTTAGAAATACAATTAAAATTATTAATTCTGCTTTGCAGTATGGAAGACGATATAAATAAAAAAAGAACATTAACCAAATGAAAAAAATGGAATGAATCTCCGTCTAAATAAACAAGAGAGAATTAGTGTTGGGACAAAGATAACTTCTCTCAATGAAACTCTAAATACTGATACAACTTGTCGTACGCTTCTTGCTTCGTTTTGAACTTGGGGTTAATGTAAATCAACTCACGCTTCAATTTACTGTTGAAATCCTCGAAACAGACGTTGTCGTACCAGTTGCCTTTTCGGCTCATGCTATCTTTCATGTGGTACTTCTTAAGTTGTTTCCGGTAGTCCCTGGAAGTATATACTGAGATCCAGGATCCGAATGGTGAATGAGGTTCTTTCCCATTTTTTTGGCTTTGTACGCCTGCTTCAGAGTTTCCATAACCAGATCTGTAGTCATATGGCCGCTGAGTTTCCAGCCGACAATCTTTTTCTTGTACAAATCCAAAAATGCTGACCAGATACAGTTTGCCTTGGCGTCACGGAATATAGGTATGTCTGCGACCCTTTTTTATTTGGGCTTGGTTGCCGAAAAGTCCTGTTGCAGCTAATTTGGTGCAATAGGTTAATCATGACTCGAGTCGGTTGTGGTAACTCTAAACTTCCGCATTATGCAAGAGTGCAGTCCTTGCTGCCGCATAAGGAGACCCAGCACAAAAAAAGAAGACGCACAGGAGTTCCCCGGTGTCTTCTGTTCATTTAGGTTGAAATTCGGTGAATTTTCACATCATTTTTACATCAATTTTACATCAAGTCTGTTCTACGCCATCTGTACCACCAACATTTTTAATCTGTACCATATTGGAAATCCCCGGTAAATAAAAGGATTTCATTGCACTGTTATCCCTCACCAACAACGCCACCGACTCCACATGCACCGTATGCGGGAACATATCCACCGGAGTTACCTCCACTGTCTTGTATCCGCCATCTTCGAGCACCCGCAAGTCTCTTGCTAGTGTCGATGGATTACACGACACATACACCACACGCTCCGGCTTCATTGCAAGGATCGTTTCAAGTAACCGCGGGTCGCAGCCCTTCCGAGGTGGATCGACCACGATAACATCCGCCGTAATCCCTTCCTCTTTCCAATTCGGAATGACATCTTCAGAGGCTCCAACCTCGAACACTACATTCTTCATCTCATTTAACTTCGCATTCGCCCGGGCATCCTCAATAGCTTCCGGTACAATCTCCACACCATATACCTTAGCTGCATGCTGCGCCAGGAAGAGGGAGATCGTACCGATGCCGCAATAGGCATCGATAACCGTTTCATTGCCAGTCAGTCCGGCATATTCAACGGTTTTACCGTACAGCACTTCGGTCTGTGCCGGGTTCACTTGATAGAACGAACGCGCTGAGATAGCGAACTGTACATCGCCGATGTAGTCATAGATGACGTCTCTGCCCCACAGGACGCGGGTTTCGCCACCGAAGATGACATTCGTACGCTGAGTGTTGACGTTCTGGCAGATGCTGACTACATCCGGCAGCTGTTCGCGGATGCTGCCAAGCCAGGCGTCAAGGTGTGGAATGTCGCGGCCGTTGGTTACGAGGACGACCATCATTTCACCGGTGCGAAAAGCTTTCTTCACGACGACATGGCGCAGCAGGCCGCGGCCGGTTTCTTCACTATAAGCAGAGATGCCAAGTTCTCTGCCGATATCTTTCACCTTGCGCACAACGTCATCATTATCTTCATGCTGAATCAAGCAGGTTTCCATATCGATGATACGGTGACTTCCGCGTGCGTAGAAGCCGCCCACAAGACCGCCTTCTGTAACCCCAATTGGCACCTGTGCCTTATTGCGGTAACGCCAAGGCTCGTCCATGCCGAGTGTAGGGCGAACAAGAATGCCATCTGTCTGAGTTACTCCAGCGCCTTCAGTCGTACCATCTGCAATGCCGCCATAGTTGGCACTGTCCGTCTGACTCTCAACAGCTTCATTCTCTTTGCTCTTTCCGCTGTTCCCGCCACCAGCCACCCGAAGCTTCCCAATCCGCTCCAGGTTGTCCACCACCAGTTGCCGTTTCCACGCCAGCTGTGCGGTGTAGTCCATATGCTGCAGCTGGCAGCCGCCGCATTGGTCATAGATCTCGCAAGGCGCCGCGATGCGGGCGCTGCTCGCTTCTACTATATTCAGCAGTTTGGCGTAGCCATACTGCTTTTTGGTCTTGAGCACCCTTGCCCGGACTTTCTCTCCGGGAAGGGCTCCCTGCACAAAAAGGGTAAAGCCTTCTACGCGGCCTACCCCTTCACCTTCATGGGTCATGCCGATAATATCGAGCATAACCTCATCATTTTTATTCACAGGCAGTCCGGCGACAGGCGCCTTGCCGGCTGGGCGGCTGGTGCTGCGTCCACTGCGGTGTTTACTCATTATTTATTGTTCACTTCTTTCATTATCATCACTGTATAATCCCACTCTTACTTTTAAACAACCCTAATTATTCTGAGCAAAAATCCGCAGATGCTGCGGCAAAATCCGAAAACGACCCGGCAGCTCTCCGCCAAGTTCTCCATCCAAGTTCAATTGGACATGCCCTGGAGAGATTACATCCATTGCATCCGTACGGAAATACACAACCTTTTTATCCTGCAAATGCTCGCCACGAAGGGCCAATCTAACCAAACGGACAAACTCTGCCAGGTTGCATTTTTTGACCGCAATAACATCTAACAGACCGTCATCGATTCGAGCGCCGGGAGCAAGCTTTTCAAAGCCGCCGACAGAATTCGTATTTGCAATCAGGAACAGCATGAACTCATCATGAATAACCTCCTGCCCATTGGCACGAATGATTAGTTCCTGAGGAGATAGGCTGACCATTTTTTCAATACCTTTTAAATAGTACGCAAGCTGTCCTATCATGGTCTTCAGCTTACTGGGAACTTCATAGGTCAGTTCGGTTAGACTGCCACCGCCTGCTATATTAATGAAATAACGATCATTGGCTTTACCGATATCAATCGGACGCGACTCTTGACGAAGGATCAAATCAACGGAATCTTCCCAATTCTTCGGAATCCCCATCGCACGTGCAAAATCATTGGTAGTCCCAAGTGGCAATACGCCAAGCGGGGGGAGATTAGGTTTCTCCGCCATACCATTGATAACCTCATTTAAAGTGCCATCCCCACCGGCTGCTATGATTAGATCATAACCGCGCTCTACTGCATCCGCAGCAGCTAACATAGCATCGCCTTCTCCGGTCGTTGCATGGCAGGAGGCTTCAATGCCACCCGTATCCAGCCGGTCCAAAATGTCGGCGAGCCGCTTCTTCATTTCTTCCCGTCCAGAAGTGGGATTATAAATCAATCTCGCAGTTTTCATTACCGGAACGCCACCTGTTTTTTATAATAGAATAACCTAATTGATTATACCTAATTCGGACCACTACAATCAATGTCAGAGGACATTAATCGTAAATATTCCATTATACAACAATTCACGACACCTTATTAGGCAAAAACAACTATATATATGTCTATGCAGCAAATCCCGTATTATCCACGGAAATGGGCACTATTTTTCATGATTAAGTGGACTAAAAAGGAAGCTTTTTAACTCTTTTTTCGAATCTGTTCGAGGAGTGTCTCTACCTGTCTCTCAATCCAATGCGGAAGAAGCGGATGCGGCAAAAGCGTCTGGCCAGAATACTTATAGGTTAACCCTTTAAGTCTGTTCGGAACCACATGTTTAGTGAAATAACCTTCACTCAAAAAAAGCGGCGCCACCAACACCTCGTGACCCTGCTCCTGCCAATACTCCACTTTGCTTCTTACACTGTCCGGATTCAGCAGACCGTAATCGGCCGCCGCTACGCCGCTCACCTCACGTACACGTCCTGCCAGTGAAGAGATGCCCTGCTGCCAACGCTGGCGGAAGCCCTCATAGATGCTGCCATGACCCACCAACAGAATTGTCTCACGTTCAGGTTCCGTAGACAGCTTACGAAGCTTGTCCCAGATCATCACAGCGATGTCCGGGTCATCGTCGACAGGATAACCATAGTGAACCTTAGCCTTCACGTGGAACGGCTCTAAATCGGTCTCACGTTCAGGTTCAGGTTTAGCCCCAAGTGCATATTCTATTTCATCGACATGTGTGCTTCCCGAGGAAACGAACAATGGGATCACAATTATATCTGTGACCCCTGCATGTTCCAGTTCATTTATTCCATCTTGAATCAGACGGCCCTCTACCAGCTCTAAAAAAGAGACCACCACTGGCATCTCTTCATCTAGCGATAATTCGCTTACGGCCTCTTCCACGATCGACACCCAAACCTCGTCGCGGGAGCCGTGACTGATAATAAGTACGCCCGGTACCATAAATTAGCGTCCCAAACGTTCCAGCGTTAATTTATAACCATCATTTCCGTAGTTCAAGCAACGTTTTACACGGGAAATAGTAGCTGTACTTGCTCCTGTCTCTGCTTCGATCTGATTGTAGGTCGAGCCTTTGCCGAGCATACGCGCTACTTCCAGTCGTTGCGACAGCGATTGAATCTCGTTCACGGTGCACAAATCATCAAAGAAAACATAACATTCTTCCATATTCTTTAATGTTAAAATGGCTTCAAATAATTGGTCTATACTTTTATCATTTAACTTCTTAAGTTGCATCAATTTTTCATCCCCTAAAAGTTCTATCAGCATTAGTTTCTCTGATTAAGCTCCGTACAAAACTAGCTCCGGAAACATCAACCTAATGTCACTATCCTGCCTTTACTATATTGCACTGGAGCGCATTTTTCAAGCATTAACGATTTCACGCTGTAAAGAACGAAAATGATGGACAAACGTCCACCCCACGCGCACACCATTTATGTACCCCAATACAAGTATTTTTCTCTACATAAGAATTATCGCCTACACTATAGTACTACAAAAGCGCCGAAAATCAAGCTCGTACACGGTTTCTTCACTACTTTAACCTGTTTATAGGCATACGCCCTTTTCCGCTCCTATCCCTATTACCCGGGCATTCGTCTATACCGTATGTTCGCCCATGACATACAGTATAGCAGACCACTAACAAAGGAATGTGATATTATGCCTGATCATTACTATAATCATTCCCGCCGGAATCAGCGTTCACTGAGCGATTCGTATAATGCCTCTGCCTACCCCGGCCTCAGTTCATATGCACCCTCAGCTCTCCCCGGTGAGACCGGAATCCTTCCTGCTTTAGGAGCAGAAGCTGCCACCGAAACTGCGCTAGCGCTCCCTGCAGCTGAAGCTGCAACAAAGGCAAGCGGCGGGCTTGCCGGACTGCTCAGCGGCTTAGGCGGCGGTGGCGGAATTGGTGGGAATATGGAGCAAATCAAAGGCATCATCGATCGAATGGGCGGCATTGACGGGATCGTAAACTCTATGGGTAAAGTACAAAAGGTGATGTCCGGCTTCCAGCAGATGGCTCCAATGGTTAAGCTGTTCATGGGTAGCTTCGGTAAAAACAAAGGCGCAGCAGGCGCACTAGCCGCCGAAGAGGATGCCGCCCTGTACAGTCCTAATCGCCGCAAAAAAAAGCGTTCCACCTCACCCCGTCGCAAATCTACTACAACTACTCGCCGGCGCTCTACTTCTTCTACCGGAAAACGTCGCCGCAAATAGCGGTGACGTTTTCTAGCTATGCACCAGAAAAACAGCAATTCTCGCAGGAAAGAGATTTGCTGTTGGCGCTTCTGCTCTATTTTTACTTAAACCAGCCACTCCGTCGAAACCATCTGAACATCCCAAAACCAACCACCAGCATAAACAGCAGCACACCAAAATAACCATACTTCCACTCTAGTTCAGGCATCTTCACAAAGTTCATTCCGTAGATCCCGGCGATAAGCGTCAGCGGCATGAATACGGTGGTGATTACCGTTAGTGTTTTCATAATCGAATTCATCCGGTTGGAATTGAGTGAAATGTAGCTGTCACGCAAATCCGCAGTCATTTCCCGATCAGCCTCAATCATATCGGAGAGCTTTAGCAGATGGTCATAAATATCGCCAAAATAAATCCGTTCCTCACCGTTGCTCTGGACATGCTGTGAATTCACGATCCGGTACATCAAATCACGCATTGGCACAATCGTCCGCCGCATTTTGAGGAGTCTTCCGCGCACGCCAAACACCTGGCTCATCAATTCCTCCACCGACTCACTGCTGCCGCTACTTTCTAGATCCGCAAGCTCGTCCTCTAAACTGTAGAGACATGGAAAATACTTGTCCACCAGCTTGTCCATCACCGTATATGCAGCTGCCATCGGCCCACCCGACCAGCCTTTTCGACTATGTATTTCGCTTTTCACTTGTTCCCACGCTTCATTCATCTCTGCTTTTTCCTGATGGTGATAGGAGACAAGAAAGTTCGCGCTTAAAAATAGGTCAACCTCCTCAGCATCCAACGTCCGCTCATTTAACGCATGCAGAACAAAAAACTGCACATTCTCATAATGATCCAGCTTCGGCCGCTGCAATACATGCATACAGTCCTCTATCGCCAAGGGGTGAAAATGAAAATATTCATCCAGCAAAAGCGTCTCTTCTGGCGTAGGCGTAGCAAAATCTGCCCATATCCAAGCATAATCCTCCAGCCGGATATTTTGCAGAGGGATCTCTGTCAGCACCTCACCTTTATGTGTGACAACAAGTGTACGTATCATAAATGTTCCTCCGCTTCATCTTCTTCCACGCCTCTATTGTACAGCAAGAAGACAAGTCTTCCAAAAAGCAAAAAACATAACCAGCAGCACCTCTTAAGCTAGACTAAGAAACATTTGGTGCTTCGTCGTTCGTTAATGCTCGATTTATTTGTGTAGGGTTAGTTGCGCTGGGAGCGAGCTATCCTTATTCTCTTCTGTCGGTATCGGGTTTATGAGTGAGACAAATTCATAGCTGCGAATTACTATCGCTATTTTTACTAATTAGTTGGTGAAAAAGTGCTCCTTTGGGGATGGTAAACAACCCTTCGATCGTAAGCAAGCTGGACTTGAATTCGCAAAAGGTTGAGTCCATCGCCTAGCGTTCATTTAACGTAAGTAACATATGTTTTACTTTGGGCTGGTAGTGACCGTGGGATAGGGATGCAATTCTTGACTGTAAAGTT
Source organism: Paenibacillus sp. FSL R5-0636 (assembly GCF_037974255.1). Lineage (NCBI taxonomy): Bacteria > Bacillati > Bacillota > Bacilli > Caryophanales > Paenibacillaceae > Paenibacillus > Paenibacillus sp. FSL R5-0636. The sequence continues at coordinate 774,600 of NZ_CP150232.1, read as the reverse complement.
GAGTGCGGGCGGGATAATGGAAATAAGGCGATATTCTTCGACGGCAGAAAAGCAGGGGGATAGGAGGAGGGTTGGGTTGGGTTGGGTTGGGTTGGGTTGGGTTGGGTTGGGTTGGGTTGGGTTGGGTTGGGTTGGGTTGGGTTGGGTTGGGTTGGGTTGGGTTGGGTTGGGTTGGGTTGGGTTGGGTTGGGTTGGGTTGGGTTGGGTTGGGTTGGGTTGGGTTGGGTTGGGTTGGGTTGGGTTGGGTTGGGTTGGGTTGGGTTGGGTTGGGTTGGGTTGGGTTAATTTGGCCAGGTTACGTTACGATGGATTGGGCTGAGTTAGTTTGTACTAGGTTACTTTGCGATGGACTGGATTAAGGTGCGCTGGGTTCCCTTGAAATGTGTTACGTGGGACTATGCTGAGTTAACTTTGGCTAGGTTACTTTGTGCAGGGCTGGACTTCGGTGTGCTGGATTCTGCTGAAATGAGGTAAGTTGGGCTGGGCTGAGTTCATTTGGGCTAGGTTACTTTGCGCAGGGCTGGACTTCGGTGCGCTGGATTCTGCTGAAATGTGTTACGTGGGACTGGGCTGAGTTAGTTTGTACTAGGTTACTTTGCGATGGACTGGATTAAGGTGCACTGGGTTCCCTTGAAATGTGTTACGCGGGACTGGGCTGAGTTAGTTTGTACTAGGTTACTTTGCGATGGACTGGATTAAGTTGCACTGGGTTCCGTTGAAATGTGTTACGCGGGACTGGGCTGAGTTAGTTTGTACTAGGTTACTTTGCGATGGACTGGATTAAGGTGCACTGGGTTCCGTTGAAATGTGTTACGCGGGACTGAGCTGAGTTAATCTGGGCTAGGTTACTTTGCGCAGGGCTGGACTTCGGTGCGCTGGATTTTGCTGAAATAAGGTAATTTGGACTGGGCTGAGTTAGCTTGTGCAAGGTTACGTTACGATGGGCTGGATTAAGGTGCGTTGGGTTCCCTTGAAATGTGTTTAGTTGGGCTGGTCCACCTTCATACAAGTCAGGTGCCGTCATTCTAAGGCATTTATGCCTTTCTTTCTGCTTCTTCGACGAAGTGTCTCCAATTCTAGGGCAGTTATGCTCTTCTTTTTGTCACCACCCTCGAATTTCGTAAATTCAGCGGGATTTATACCGTACATTCCCCATCCATCGCCAAACTCCATCATTTCTTCGGGATTTATACCGTACATTCCCCCTCCATCGCCAAACTCCATCATTTCTACGGGATTTATACCTTACATTCTCCCTCCAACGCCAAACTTCGCCACTTCTACGGGATTTATACCGTACATTCCCCCTCCATCGCCAAACTCCATCATTTCTACGGGATTTATACCTTACATTCTCCCTCCAACGCCAAACTTCGTCATTTCTACGGGATTTATACCGTACATTTCCCCTCCAACGCCAAACTCCGTCATTTCTGCGGGATTTATACCGTACATTCTCCCTCCAACGCCAAACTCCGCCATTTCTACGGGATTTATACCGTACATTCCCCCTCTATCGCCAAACTCCGCCATTTCTACGGGATTTATACCGTACATTCTCCCTCCGACGCCAAACTCCGTCATTTCTACGGGATTTATACCGTACATTCTCCCTCCAACGCCGATTTCCGCCATTTCTACGGGATTTATACCGTACATTCTTCACTCATCCTCATGTCCAAACAACAAAAAAAGATGTCCGCAGCCCAATGGCTAACTGACATCTTTATTAAAGGGTGTTTAAAAAATGATTTTGAAAATCAGACCTGCTAATACCGCACTGATTGGAATCGTGATGAACCAAGTGACCACAATACGTCCGGCTACTCCCCATTTCACTGCAGAGAAACGTTTGGCAGAGCCAACCCCAAGGATCGCTGATGTGATCGCATGCGTTGAGCTTACTGGCAAATGCAGCGCGTTGCTGAGAAAATAACAGATGCCGCGGAAATATCAGCCGCGAAACCGTTAATAGGTTCGATTTTGAAAATCTTTGTGCCCATAGTCTTAATAATCTTCCAACCGCCAATGGAGGTACCGAGCGCCATAGCCGTAGCTGCAGCTATCTTAACCCACAAAGGGATAACATCCATAGTTTCTTGACGTCCTGAGGTAACGAGTGCAAAAGTAATGATCCCCATCGCCTTCTGCGCATCATTCGTACCATGTGTGAACGACTGTAATGCTGCCGTAAGGACCTGCATAGAGCGGAAACCCTTGTTGACCGTATGTGGACTACGCTTAGCAAAGATCCACTTCAGGATGGTCATGATAATATAACCGATAACAAACGCAATGATTGGGGAGAAAATCAGTCCTTCGACAATTTCCACAAACCCGCCCCAATTGATGTGTGCTGAGCCTGCCCCCACGTATACTGCACCCGCTAAAGCGCCGATCAGTGCATGAGACGATGAGGATGGAATCCCGAGCCACCAAGTAATCAAATTCCAAATAATCGAAGCAATCAGCGTCGCTATTATGATATCCAACCCATTTTCAAGTAAGGTCGGGTCGGTGATACTTCCGCCGATTTTTTTGGCCACACCTGTAAACATCAAGGCCCCAACAAAGTTCATCAGTGCTGCCATAATAATTGCTGTTCGCGGTTTTAAGGCACGTGTTGAGACAGAGGTAGCAATTGCGTTGGCCGTATCATGGAATCCATTGATAAAGTCAAACGCAAGCGCAAGAAATATAACAATTCCAAGAATCCATATAGATGTTTCCATATTCTAGTACCCCTTATGAGTTGCGCATGATGATCGATTCCAACATGTTGGCTACATCTTCACATTTGTCTGTAGTGGTCTCGAGCCGCTCATACAGTTCCTTGCGTTTAATCAGCTCAATCGGGTCTTTTACAGTTTCGAACAGGACCTTAGTACAAATACGCAGCACTTCGTCCCCTTGATTCTCAAGGTCATTCAGACGGATTGTATATTCACGGATCGCCAACAATTTCTTCTGGGAGAGCAAATGAACCGCTTTTTGGATTTCATAAGCACACTGACGAAGGATTTCGGCGAATTGTACAATGTATTCATCCGGGTCAAGAAGGTTGTACATATAGAAACGTGAGGCGGATGCCTCCAGACCATCGATGACATCATCCATGCTTGTGATCAAGTCCATAATGTCGTCACGTTCAAGCGGCGTAATAAACGTCTTGTTCAATTCTTTGATAACGGTGTGAGTGTAAGTATCACATTGGGATTCGTACTTTTTCATCTCTGCAGCGAAATTATCAACATTATTCCGGAGATCAGTGATATTCTGAGCAAAATAATCTGCAGCTTGGACAATAGTATCGGCCATATTTTCCAGCGTCTCAAAGAATATGTCCTTTTTTCTCAACTTCATTGTTTTAAACCCCTTTACATAAAATTACCGTGAATACAGAGCCATTCATATGTAAAAAGCATGAAAATGAATGACAACCCTTGTTATCTTATCATATCCGTACAAGGTATAGAAGCTATAGAAATGAACTTTTTTACACTCTATTAACACATACCCATTATTCCGAACACAAATCTGTATAACACTGGATATTCCGACTTTCTTATGTTGTACCATCCGCCCCGCCATATACCACATGACTGCTAAATGAAGGCGCATTAGGGACCACCAAAATATGGGTAATTCCTGGATACATCAGCTCTTCTTTTCCATCCCTCACAAAGCGGATCACATCCCCTGGTTCACGCGACCATCTGCCTTGGGTGACCTGTCCCCGCTGAAAAAGCAACGCTTCCCCGCCAAGCTCCACATCAATCTGAAGTCTTCCGACATCATCAAGCACTTTATGATCCGCTCCTATAACCATAACATTGGCCGCTTCCACCGGATTATCGTTATTTAGATCCAAATGAGGTTTGTCATTCACATAACGCTGATAGGTCTGACGTTTAGTATCATATTTATAGTCAACTTTATAACTTTTGAGCAGATAGTTTATGCTAAATTCAGCGGCTTTCTCTCCGTCCGCCGGTATGTAATCTGGATTATTAAAAATATACCCGGGCACCTTCACACTTTGCGCAAACCCAAGCTTCTCGGTACCTTCCCGCAGTTTGGGCTGCGTTGCTGTACAGGTTATGTGGTGCTTTTCGCGCTTTATCCCGCCAAAAATAAGCTCCGGCACGGCCGATCTCGTCCATATCTTCTTTTTTCTCTTTTTGCAAAATGGCATAAGCCGCCGGACTCCCTCCGGCATGCACCGTCACACCACCATAGCTCTCGCCAATATCAAGCAGATAGGGGCGGATGCTGCGAATCGGTCCGATTTTCACCACACCTGTATGGCTCTGAAAAATACCAATCAAACGCGTAATGCCACCTTCGGCAAGAATTTCATACAAAATATCTGCTTCACTAACCCCCGATTGCGGCCGAGCGGCAGGAGCATTATTTATCATTACGGCCAAGGGACGTGGAAGACTGTCTTCAGAAACTGGAAGACCTGTTAATCCGGATACGAGCTCAGCAGCGGGATCAATAGTAGGTGAGGGTTGAATCGTTTCGATAGGCGTGGGCTCTGCGGTAGGTCGCTGTGTCGGGGTGATCTCATTATTTGCACTCTGTGTTCCGCAAGCGGAGAGCAATAGGGTGGTCAATACAATGGCAGATAACAGACGGGAAGAAGAGCAATTTACTTTCATAAGCTTGTAGTTCCTCCTAAACGTTTTATGAAACTCACTGATTCCTTCCATTTAATCACAGTCAGTCCCATTTGTCTTGATTACCTACTCCCTTTTTCATAGCAAGCATAAGGAAATTTTATAGCATGGAATAGATAAATTCTTATATTAAAAAAAGGGTACAGCCATTGCGGCTGCACCCTGCGGGTCTCTTATTCATTCAGTTAGTCTAGCTTCCAGCAATTCAGACTTAATGTCCCATACTGATAAGCCTGAAAAATACGCTCTGCCTTCCTGCTGCCATCCGCTGTTCCCATCGCGTAAAAGAGAGGTGCAAAATGCTCTCTTCCATAAGAAGGAACCGCATCGCGTACATGTGGAGCTTTTTTCTCATACGCAAAAAGTGAAGGCAAATCCCAGGCTTCTAGTCCCTTGGCAATCCAGGCATCGAATTCAAGTGCCCAATCCTCAGGCTGCTCACTTTCACTTAGCATCCGCAAATTGTGAACAAGTCCACCGCTTCCAATCAGCAGTATGCCTTCGTCACGAAGCGGCGCTAACATCCGCCCGATATTGTATTGCTCCTTGGGAGAGCGCAGGGAATCGACGGATAAAGCAACTACCGGAATGTCGGCGTTCGGGAACATTTTTTTCAGTATCACCCAGACTCCATGATCGAGTCCTCGCCCCAGAACGGGCTGATGTGAAAGATTGTTATCCTTGAAGAGCTCAGAAATCCGTCTTGTTAGGGCCGGATCGCCCGGGGCCGGATAGGTCAGCGTGTAAACTTCTTCAGGGAATCCGTAGAAGTCATGCTGTGTCTCGTGCAGTTCATCAACGGTAAGTAGCTGTTCAGGGCTATCCCAGTGCGCTGAGAAAACTACTATACCGCGTGGCGCTTCAAGTTCTTGACCAAGCCGCTCCAGAAAACGGGTATACTCGTTATCCTCCAGTGCGAGGAGCGGAGAACCGTGCGCAATAAAAAATGACGGTAATTTCATAGGATGCCAACCTCCATAACCCAGTATATGGTGTGCATCTTTATTTTACCGCTTATTGCAAGTTAATGCGAATAAAAACCTTCTCCTAAATCATCCAATTCTGCCACTCTGTCTGCAGATGCTCTTGTTCATTCATCCATTCTATAGTCCGCTTAAGCAGCCTGCTGCTGTGCCGGTCCAGAAGAAAAGGTGTGATCCCCTTGAAAAATGATCTCTTTATCGCAACGTCCTTCGGGACGTGTCCAGAACAGTTTCTGGTAAAGAAAAGCGTAATCCACCGGAATGACATCATCAGAGGTGCCATGGATAACGAGTACATCGCCGCTAAATTTGCTCGCTTCTTGAAAGGGCTGAAATGCCGCCAAAGAATTAAAATATACCGGCGTAAACGAGTAGCCCACATAATCGGCTGATCCATTCTTCACAGCGCGATCATACGCCTCCCGCCCTACAATTTTCACAATATCATTGAAAGGATAACCCACAGAGGCCCATAACACGAGATTCTTCACGCGGCGATCGCGAATACTTGTCAGCAGCGCCACCGCGCCACCGAGGCTATGGCCAATCAGCGTCACCCGCTGTGGGTCCACATCAGCAGAGCTAATTCCGTAATCCAGCACTGCTCTAGTCTGAGCGATCATCGATTCCATGTCTTCACCGCCATAATTCCCGCTGCTCTCGCCGCAGCCCGCATAATCAAAACGAATAACCATATATCCCTCTTGTGCCAGCTCACGAGCCGCCTTCACAAAAATCCGGTCTACACCAATCCGATTCCCCACAAATCCGTGGCAGATCACGGCTAATGGCAGTCTATCCTTGCAACGCGAAGAGGTTCCCTTCTCTTTGTTCGGGTAATGTATGCTCGCAGTCAATTCTTCTCCGTTATGCCGGATTACAATATTCCGTTCCATTGCCGCATCCTCCTATAATTATAATTATATTAATAATTTAATTTATTTTAATTTATTAGAATTCCGATTAACTTAGTATGAATTATAATCTAATTATAAAGATTTCGTTCATATTGTCAACAGCAAGGGGACAATTCTTAATAATCTGCGGGGAGTATTGGGCATTAGAGTCTGCACGACAAACAGGGTGCCCTGTAAGATATGAACATGACTCTGGGGCGCACACGTCGAGTGGATTGGAACCTACCTCTTAAACCTCTAAACGCCAACCTTTGTTGGATTAGTTAATAATCGCGATTCAGTAGCTCCTTCGGACTCAGCAGCTTCATCGGACTCACCTGCTCCAGCGGACTCAGTAGCTCTATAGGACTCAGAAGACCCTATTCGCAGATTTAGCACACTTTTTGAATTCTATCGGACCCCATAGTCGCTATCACCCTGTAAAACAGCAAATACGAGCTACTTTTCGAGCAATAGCGTCACTGGGGTCCGAAACTGTGCTGAAAAGGCGATAATTTGGCTAATAACGTCATCTGAGTCCGAAAGATGATGAATCTAAGACAACCGGGGGCTCTGGGAGCTCTGGGATTCCCGGGTTCCGGGGGTGCTTGGGTTTGGCTTTGGCTTTGGGTATGAGAACCCCACCAAAAAAAAGAGCAGCGATCCCCAGATCGGAGGATAGCTGCTCTGTTGTTTTTTCGAGATGAATGACCAGGGTTGTTAATCAATCGTAGCTGTCGTTAAACATCTCATGGGTTTCATGGTCGCCTTCCCAATCCTTAAGCAAGCCCTCGGGGGTATCTTCCGCGGAAATCCCGCTGCTGAATCCATCGGATTCAGCAGCTCTATAGGACTCAGAAAACCTATTCGCAGATTTAGCACACTTTTTGAATTCTATCGGACCCCATAGTCGCTATCACCCTGTAAAACAGCAAATACAAGCTTCTTTTCGAGCAATAGCGTCACTGGAGTCCGAAACTGTGCTGAAAAGGCGATAATTTGGCAAATAACGTCATCTGAGTCCGAAAGATGGTGGATGCTACGACAACCGGGGGTCTGGGGTTCGGGGGTGCTTGAGGTTTGGGTTTGGGTTTGGGTTTGGGTTTGGGTTTGGGTTTGGGTTTGGGTTTGGGTTTGGGTTTGGGTTTGGGTTTGGGTTTGGGTTTGGGTTTGGGTTTGAGAACCCCACCAAAAAACACAGAGCAGCGATCCCCAGTATCGGAGGATCGCTGCTCTGTTGTTTTTTCAAGATGAATGGCCAGGGTTGTTAATCAATCGTAGCTGTCGTTAAACATCTCATGGGTTTCATGGCTGCCTTCCCAATCCTTAAGCAAGCCCTCGGGAGCATCTTCTGCGGAATCCCACATGCTGAATCCATCGGAGCCGCCCCAATCCCCCATTGAATTATTGGGCGTAGGCTCGAAACCGTTGCCCATGGATCTTCCCTGTTCTTTCTTGTTCTCATGTTCCATAAAGCTTCCAACCTTTCCCAATGCTATATTGATCAAGCAACAACATTATCAGTGTTCACTCTTCTAAAAGGATTATGCATATCGCCATAGAAATGGTTGTCCTTGCGTAGACCTGTCATGCAAAAGTATACTCTAGGTTAAAGACTATACCGATTAACAACACTGGAGGTTTACATCCAAATTATGAAAGTGAAAGATATGATTAAGGAAAATAACGCCCTGCGTGAGCAGTTGACGCCCTTCAATCGCTCCTATTTAGAAGATATGATCCTTGCAATGCGGGCCAGTCGAATTGACACCCTGCGCGGAGAAGAACTTTTGCTGGATGCGGCCAAGCTGCTGTTGAAGGAACAACGTAAAGGGAAAAATGCCAAGCAAGTATTCGGCGAGAATCCGCACGATTATTTTAAAGAAATCATAGACAGTGTTCCCGGGCGCCCGGTGCGCAGTAAATGGAACTATTACTTGATGATTCCCTGCGCAGCTCTGACCTGTCTTTTTGGGATATTGGCAATCGGTGGACTCTTCTTCCAATGGACTGACGATTCACCTGGAATGTTCGGACAGATCAGCCTTTTCACCCTGCTCGCTGTGGGAGTAGGCTCCATTATCTTAATTGAACTGATTATGAAATGGATGTCTTCCTTGTCGGAAAGCGATGCACCCAGTGCCAAGCCTTTTGATATAAAAAGCCTTGGAATTTATATTGGCATCGCAGTAGCTGCTGTATTTATCGGCATGTTCCTCGATCGGTTATTTCCGGTCATTACAATATCCCCGTGGGTAAGCTTAATTCTGTGCATCATTGGGGGGTTGGGACTGAAATTTATATTTTTCAAAAAATAAATACCTAGGCTGAAAACTTTATTCCATCCGATAGATAGGGGGAAACTTCCATGATTAAGAAGCATCATATTCTCTACTCCGTTCTAGCTATAGCCTTAGGGCTAGGCATATTGCCCAGTGCTATTCACGCCGAAGGTGCTACCAGCCCTCCTGGGGAAGGCGCTAAGGCAATTCCTCAAGCAGCTAGCAATAATCATGCAGAGGCTGTCTATAAAGCTGCATTACCGCTGTTATCTACCTCTGACAAGTTACCCGAAGCCATAAAATATTTGAACTCCAATATGTATGCGGTAGGGTCATATCGTGCAACAATGATGACCCTGAAGCTTGAGAATCTGCATAAAGCTGCGCTGCAAGCCTGGGAAAGTAAATTCAGTACCAGCACTGTCCAGCGGAAGCTCACCGCCATTTATAAAGCAGGCGCCAGCATGTCGTCTCTTGCCGCTATTACTGATGATCTCCAGCTGCGTACACTGCTTAAAAGTGCCAGCGAAAGCGGATATAAGCTGGAGACAGCAGAGGGTACTTTTTTCCCGGTGATCGATTATGGAGCTTACCGCAAGTACAAGCTATACGTTACCAATGATATCAGCGCTTATATTACCATTATGGCAACCGAATCGGACCTGCCCTCTTCCAAGGACAACGGGCTAGTTATCGCCTGGACTGAGGTTGCAGCCAGAGCTTTATCTCAAGAGCAATTCATTCAAAATCATCCGAAGTCAAACCGAATTTCTGCTGTAAAAGCCTTGTACACTATGTATGTGAATAATACGTTTTACGGCCAGAATAACACTCCTCTCTTCCATTATGACAATCTGGAAATGGATTTGGAGGCGCAAAAGGCTTACTCCAGTATTCTGACCAAAAATAATGACAGCAGCCCATTTCTACAAAAGCTGGATAGCTTCATGAAATTAATGAAAGACAATAGCTACAAATTGACCGATGAGGTCGAGCAATATCGTAAAACTTCGTTACCTCTCTAATAAAGAAATCACAAAAGCCCGTCCCTAAAATGAATAGGGACGGGCTTTTGCGTGTTCATTAACATGATTATTAAGTGGATGCGAGCATTAAATAAGGATGTTAAAGAGATTAGAATCCTTATTGATCTCTACATAATCGACGCCCTTCTGCTGCATCCGTTCGATGAGAGGTTCGTAGGCATCCGTTGACAATAATTCAATGCCCACAAGCGCGGGACCATTTTCTTTATCATGCTTCTTGATATACTCGAAACGGGTAATATCATCGTGAGGTCCAAGGATTTCGCCCAAGAACTCACGCAGCGCACCTGCCCGTTGCGGGAAGTTCACCATGAAATAGTGTTTTAAGCCTTCATAAATCAATGAACGCTCCTTGATCTCCTGCATCCGGTCAATATCGTTGTTCCCGCCGCTTATGATACAGACAACTGTTTTGCCGCGGATTTGATCACGATATTGATCAAGCGCTGCGATAGGCAGCGAACCTGCTGGCTCAACCACTATGGCATTCTCGTTATATAGTTCCAGAATCGTGGTACAAGCTTTGCCTTCAGGCACCATCACGATGTCATCCAGATGACGGGAACAAATATCATATGTCAGTCCGCCAACACGTTTTACAGCCGCTCCGTCCACGAACTTGTTAATTTCCTTTAGAGTCACCACTTCTCCAAGCTTGATCGCTTCCGTCATAGAAGCGGCTCCGAGTGGCTCCACACCAATCAACTTGGTAGAAGGACTAACTGTCTTCACATAGGTGGCTATACCCGCTGCCAGGCCGCCTCCACCAATGGTTACGAACATAAAGTCTGCAGGGTTGTCCAGACTCTCCATCACTTCCATTGCAATGGTGCCGTTGCCCGCAATGATTCGTGGCTCATCAAAGGGATGGATCAACGTCATCCCATGATCTATACAAGCTTGCAGTGCTTCATCATAAGCGTCATCAAAGGTATCGCCCTTCAGAATGACCTCAACAAACTCACCACCGAACCGCCGTACCTGCTTAACCTTCTGGTTAGGCGTAGTGCTTGGCATATAGACCTTGCCTTTAATTCCAAGCGCCTTACAGGAATAGGCTACGCCTTGTGCATGGTTGCCCGCACTTGCACAGACAATGCCTTTTGCTCTATCTTCTGCTGACAAACTACGAATCATATTATAAGCTCCGCGGATTTTGAAAGAACGTACAATCTGCAAATCCTCGCGCTTCAAATACACATCACAATCATACTTGGCTGACAGTACAGCATCACGTTGTAGGGGTGTCCGGATTATGACTTCACGCAGTACGTGATGAGCCCGCACAATATCTTCCATTCCTACGATTCGGTCTTCCTCTTCTCTCATAACCCTCTCGCCTCACTATCTATCTGTTATTCTACTTCTTGTAACATACTCTCCCGAGGACATTTTTTCAAGCATCCTAATCAGTGATAAAGAAAAAGAGACTAAAGGAACCCTATAGTCTCTTACTAATATTTGCTGTCTCTACGCTATGAAACCTACTAATCCTGTTGCTTCAGCATCCACTTCACCAGGTCTGGTAAGCTTGTCCACAAACGTGAATGTACAATAACATATTCGATAGCCTCGTTAGCGTCACCCACGCCTACAAAATCAGGCAGGTTATGCGGCAATCTTTTGATACCTAACAGATAATCCGGCACATGCTTGTTCACATTCTTCGCCACGCGGTAGAGCATTTTGAGCTGGGAAGTAATCCCGTTCTTCTTATATTCTAAAACCATACGGTCATATGCTACTGTTGCTGCTGCATCCTTGCCGAACTTCTCCAGTACCTTCTCGGTCTTCTTAAGCTTATTGGTGTAAAGGTACGTTGCCGTTAGAAGGTAACGCGCACCTGTGTTATCTTCTGGGTTCAATTCTAGAATGTGCTCCAGCGTCTTTTGTGCTTCTTCTGCATTTCCGCTAAACCAGCAGGAGTCAGCGTAGCTTTTGCAGATTCGAATGTACGAACGTGTCTCGTAAAGACTCCAGAAATGTCCTTTGTTCTCAGTGAAAAAAGCTTCTCCAAGCTCACGCGCACCCGCTTCCATCCCTGCTTTCAGATAAGCACGGGCATCTGCTTCATTCTCGGCTTCCTCAGCCAAAATGAGATAGGCGTCCGGACTGTCCGGATAAACTTCCAATGCCGCTTCTGCTAGCTGGATCCGACGATTGGATGCTTTAGTTTCCATTGCTTTTTGCAGCAAAGCCTGTTCCTGATCCTTCGGAGTGCCTGAAACGTTGAGCAAAAGTAATTCTTCCTCTGCCCCGCCCATGCCATACTGTTCGATATAATTAAGCATCTCTTTAACTTTTCTGGAGATGGTAGGTGCAGTAACCTCATGTTTGATCGCTAGATCAGCTTGAGTTTGAAGGAAACCATATTCCTCAGACAAGATAAATTCGATAGCCGCGCAGAAGGAGCCCATTTTCTTCACTGCAGGCTTGATGTGACGGGAATAACCATTCCATAGAACCAGACCTTCCCAGATTAGCTCCCGGTCATAGCTGTCTCTCATGGTCTCAATAAGGTGCATAGCCAATTGTTCATGTGCTGGATGCTCCCATTTCAGATCACGTGACACCTTTTTTTTGAGCGTGGTTAGGGTAAGTTTAGCTTCAGAAATGGCTGCCGCTTCTGGTTTCTCGGCCACAGCCACAGTAGCAGCGGATTCTTCCGTTGTTACCAGTCGCATGATGGATTCCACTGCAGAAGTTTCTTTCCCTAGGCAGCATTTCTTATATTTTTTCCCGCTTCCGCAAGGACACATATCATTTCTTCCAATCTTACTCAAAACGAATTCCCCCTTAAATCTGTGAGTAGCCATTCGCCATAAGCGTATCGCTAGTATGCACTATAAGTATCAACATTTTCAGGCACGAGGCATCCTTTATAAGGTTACTGCACAAAGTCTGAAGGACTCCGATTTAAAAGGGCCTTCCCATGATCGGAAAGGCCCTTATCTGTATATATCCGCACATTTTCCCCCGTACGTGTAGTATTATAGCACTTCTTCTATCACTTGTCAGTCCTTTTTTAGGACTTAAAGCGCAAAAAATTGCTAGATACAGTGCTTTATCCTTATACCAGAGCCTTCATAGCGATGTCGCTGCGATTCTGTTTCCCGGAAAAAGAGATTCCTTCAGCCCTAGCATAGGCTGCTGAACGAGCTTCGGCAATCGTAGCACCCAAGCCTACCACGCCTAAGACCCGTCCGCCGTCCGTTACCCAGCTGCCATCTGCCCCCCGTGCTGTACCGGCATGAAAGATCAGCCCTCCTTGGCTGTCCTCAAGCCCTTCAATCGGCACTCCTTTAGGATAAGAGCCTGGATATCCTCCAGAAGCGAGAACCACGCACACCGCTGCTTCGTCGCTCCATTCAATGTCGATATCCGCAAGTCTACCCTCGGTTACTGCCAAAAATATTTCTAATAAGTCGCTCTTCAATCTAGGCAGCACGACCTGTGTCTCCGGATCCCCAAACCGGGCATTAAATTCAATGGTCTTTGGTTTACCTTCTGGAGAAATCATCAGCCCTGCGAACAAAACGCCGCTAAACGAACGGCCTTCAGCTACCATAGCCTTGGCTGTTGGCTTAATGATGGTCTCAATCGCTTCTTGGATAATCGCCTCGTCGATATGCGGTAGAGGCGAATAGGTGCCCATTCCACCGGTATTAGGACCTTTATCTCCATCGTAAGCAGGCTTATGATCCTGAGCGGCAGCCATCGGACGAACTGTCTCTCCATCAACAAAAGCCAAAATCGACATTTCTTGACCCGCCAGGAACTCTTCAATGACAACCTGAGCGCCAGCTTCACCAAACACTTTGGTTACCATAATATCAGCTAGTGCCTGCTCTGCCTCTTCCCGTGAATAGGCAACGGTCACACCTTTTCCTGCGGCAAGCCCATCTGCCTTGATTACGATCGGCAGCGGTTGCTCGCGTAAGTAAGCCAGTGCAGCTTCGTAGCCATCAAATTTTTCATAGGCTGCTGTCGGAATATTATATTTGTGCAAAAGATCCTTCATAAAGGTTTTGCTGCCTTCGATCTCAGCTGCATTCTTGCGCGGACCAAACACAGGAATAGCCTGTGCTTCAAAAGCATCCACAATGCCCCCTGCTAACGGATCATCCGGTCCGATTACAACAAGACCTACTTCCTTCTCTTTTGCAAAAGCCGTCAGACGGTCGAACTCAAACACACCGATAGGCACACATTCTGCTAGCTGCGCGATCCCGGCGTTGCCGGGTGCGCAATAGATTTTACCAACCTTGGGGCTTTGGGACAGGCTCCAAATAATCGCATGCTCCCGGCCGCCGCCGCCAACCACTAAAATATCCATTAGAATAAAATCCTCCCAGCGTTCTAGTGTTTGAAATGACGGACGCCTGTGAAGACCATAGCAATTCCATACTCATTCGCGACCTTGATCGATTCTTCGTCTTTAATGGATCCGCCTGGCTGAATAACTGCGGTAATGCCTGCTTTGGCTGCCATTTCAAGCGTATCTCCCATTGGGAAGAAGGCGTCAGAGGCAAGGACTGATCCTTTGGACTTCTCGCCAGCTTGTTCAATTGCAATTTTAGCTGCGCCAACGCGGTTCATTTGCCCTGCACCTACGCCAACTGTCATATCATCCGCAGCTAATACGATCGCATTAGATTTCACATGCTTAACTACCTTCCAGCCGAACAACAGCTGTTTCAATTCTTCTTCGGTTGGCTTACGGTCCGTAACAACTTGTAGATCATCCGGGTTCACAGAATGCACATCGCTCTCCTGCACAACCATTCCTCCATCAATAGAGGTAACTACGAAGCTGCTCTTACGCGCACTAGCCGTGCTGAGATTGCCGATTTTGAGCAACCGCAGGTTCTTTTTCTTCGTAAGGATTTCCAGTGCTTCTTCCGTAAAGCCTGGCGCCAATACGATTTCGAGGAAAATCTCTTTCAGCAGATTAGCAGTGTCCGCGTCGATAATCCGGTTAGCGGCTACTATTCCGCCAAAGATAGAGGTTGGGTCTGCGTTGTAAGCTTTTTGATAAGCTTCGTATACACTTTCACCGACACCTACACCACAAGGATTCATATGTTTAATGGCTACGACAGCAGGTTCTTCAAATTCTTTCACGATTTGCAGCGCTGCGTTAGCATCGTTGATATTGTTGTAGGATAATTCTTTGCCATGCAATTGCTCAGCTGCTGTAAGAGTATCCCCCGCAGCCAAAGGCTTGCGATAGAAAGCTGCTTTTTGATGTGGATTCTCGCCATAGCGCAGATCCTGAATTTTCTCATAAGTCACGGTGTAGCGCTCAGGAAGCGGTTCGCCAGTAACATTAGCCAAATAATCGGAAATTAAGGCATCGTAAGCCGCCGTATGACGGAACACTTTTGCCGCAAGACGTTTGCGTGTTTCCAGCGTTGTATCTCCACCTGCGCGAACCTCTTCAAGCACTGTAGCATAGTCGTTAGCATCTACCACTACACTTACAAAAGCATGGTTCTTCGCCGCAGAACGCAGCATCGTCGGTCCGCCGATATCGATATTCTCGATGGCTTCTTCATACGATACATCCGGTTTAGCAATGGTTTCCGCGAACGGATACAGATTTACTACTACCAGATCAATGTAGTCCAGACCAAGCTCTTTCATTTGACGCGTGTGTTCCTCATTGTCACGAACCGCTAGCAATCCGCTGTGTACAGCCGGGTGCAAGGTTTTGACACGTCCATCCATGATTTCCGGGAATCCTGTAACATCGGAAATACCGATGACTGGAACACCTTCCTTAGCCAAAAGCGTGCTTGTTCCACCTGTGGAAATAATCTCTACGCCTAATGCAGACAACTCGCGGCAAAAATCCACGATACCTTGTTTATCCGATACGCTAACTAGCGCTCTTTTGATACTCACTTTGAATAGTCCTCCTTCGGGTTGTACGTGCGATTTAATGTGATGACATCTAAAAGCTTGGGAAATTACTATAAGAAAGAATCTGACTCTATTACCTACTACACGACACATAATGCCGCTTATGCAATATTTCCCGAGAAATACCCTGAAATCTCTCCGCCTGTCACCAAATGTCGATCCAAAACTTTGAATGACTACAGTGTGGCTTACTTTTCGCGGATAATCGTCTTTCTTCCACTCAGTTCCACTTTCCCGCTGGCAAAAGCGCCAACCACTTCAGGATATAACTCATACTCAACCTTATGAATCCGTTCCGCCAATGAATCCGCCGTGTCGTTATCCAACACAACTACGCTACGCTGAGCAATAACTGGCCCGGTATCCATACCTCCATCGACAAAATGCACAGTGACTCCCGTCAGCTTCACGCCATAATCCAGCGCTTGTCCGATCGCATCCTTTCCAGCAAAAGCAGGCAGCAGCGATGGGTGAATGTTAATAATCCGACCCGCATACGGCGTTAAAAGCACTGGTGTAATGAGGCGCATATACCCTGCCAGCACAACCAGCCCGATTTCCCGCCGCTGAAGCTCTGCTACAATCTCTGCTTCGTAGAGCTCACGGCTGGCGAAGTCTTTTGGCCGCAGCAGGAGGGCGGGAATTCCCGCATCCTCCGCACGTTGTGCTACAGGCGCTTCCGGCTTGTCCGAGACAAGCAATTCAATCCTGCCGTCTCCAAGCAAGCCTGCTCTCTGTGCCTCGATCAGTGCTGCAAAATTGCTGCCCTGCCCCGAAGCAAAAACAGCGATTCGACTTGATTGCATCACACTTCAGCTCCAGTAAAGGTTACTTTGCGTTCCCCTTCTGTTACTTTCCCAATGATATACGCCTCTTCTCCGCTAGCTTTAAGCAGTTCAAGAGCGCGTTCTCCATCAGCAGCGCTAACTACCAGAACAAGACCAATTCCCATATTAAAAGTAGTGAACATATCACGGTTGCTTACGTTACCTTTGTTCTGCATCAACCCGAAGATTGGCAGAATCGGCCACGATCCGTAATTGATCTCCACGTCTACATTATCAGGCAATACGCGTGGGATATTCTCGATGAATCCGCCACCCGTAATGTGAGCCATACCTTTTACCGGAAGCTGCTCCAGCAGTGCCAGCAAAGGCTTCACATAAATCTTAGTTGGTGCAAGGAGTACATCCGCCAGCGGAGCGCCAAGCTCAGGAAGCACGTCATTCAGACCATAACCCTCTTGCTCAAGCAAAAGCTTACGCACCAGCGAGAAGCCATTGCTGTGCACACCACTGGAAGCCAGACCAATCACTGTGTCTCCAGCAGCGATGTCAGCGCCTGTTACCAGCTTCGCTTTATCAGCTACGCCCACTGTGAATCCAGCGATATCATATTCACCTGCTGAATACATACCCGGCATCTCAGCCGTTTCGCCGCCAATCAGTGCACAACCCGCTTGGTGACAGCCTTCAGCGATTCCAGCTACGATAGCTTCGATTTTCTCCGGCACCACTTTGTCGCAAGCCAGATAGTCGAGGAAAAAGAGTGGCTCTGCGCCTTGCACTACGATGTCGTTCACGCACATAGCTACAGCATCGATGCCAATCGTGTCATGGCGATCCGCCGCGAATGCGATTTTGAGCTTTGTGCCTACACCATCGGTTCCCGATACAAGCACTGGCTCTTCATATTTATCTTTATTGAGGCCAAACAGCGCTCCGAACCCACCAAGATCCGTCATTACTTCTGGACGGTAAGTACGTTTTACGTGCTTTTTCATGCGTTCTACCGCTTCATTACCAGCCGCAATATCCACTCCGGCGTTTTTATAAGCTTCCGACACTATTGGACACCTCATCTTTTAATAGTTTAGAGCGCGTTTGGGCGCATTCGGCTTTTGGGTGGTTGTAGGGGAGTTACTGCGAGGAATGTTTGGACTTCCGATCGCTGTTATGCTCGAATTCCTTTGAATTTTTTACCGCTGAGCGGTAGAAATTCGAGCATAAAGGCGAACGCTAACGCTTCTACAGTTCCAAACTTCCTCTCCATAACTCCCTCCAACCACCGGTTTGTCCCTACTGCAAGCCGCAGTGCGCGCCTTGCACACGGACCTCAAGACCTCGGTGCATGAGCTGCGCCATGCAACCTCTTCTAGCGATATAAGCGAGTACCCACACTTTGCAAGGGAGACTTAGGGGGATGGCCCTACTAACAGCTGCAGCCATCTTTCTCTGCCCCGCCAAAATCCACCTGCGTCGGGTAATCATTATCAAAGCAAGAAAGGCAAAGTCCGCCTTTATAGTCATCTTTGTTGTGTCCACCAATGGAAGAGATTAAGCCTTCCGGCGACAAAAATGCCAAGGAATCGGCGTTGATCTCTTCGCACATTTCCTCAATGGTCTTGTAGGACGCGATGAGATCGCGGCGGTCTGGTGTATCAATGCCGTAGAAGCAAGGATTCTTGAACGGCGGTGAAGTAATCCGCACATGCACTTCAACAGCTCCCGCTTCCCGAAGCAGATTGACGATTCGGCGTGAGGTCGTGCCACGAACGATAGAATCATCGATCATAACGACACGTTTGCCATCAACTACACTGCGCACGGCGCTCAGCTTCATCTTCACACCTTGCTCACGCAGTTCTTGGCTCGGCTGGATGAAGGTCCGTCCAGTGTACTTATTCTTAATGAGCCCAAGCTCATAAGGAATTCCCGTTTGCTCGGCATACCCGATGGCTGCTGAAATACTGGAATCCGGCACACCGGTTACGAGATCAGCATCGACAAAAGCTTCCAGTGCCATGCGGCTACCCATCCGCTTACGGGCGGAGTGCAGGTTAGAGCCGTTCATATCACTGTCTGGGCGGGAGAAGTAAATATACTCCATCGCGCACAGCGCTTTACGTTTGGGTTCGGTAAAACGGTCCTCTAAGAGGCCGTTTTTGTCGAGGACTAGCAATTCGCCAGGCTCAATATCACGAACCAGCTGTGCCCCAATGACCTCTAATGCGCAGGACTCGGAAGCAAAAATATAAGCTTCACCAATCCGTCCCATCACTAGCGGACGCAAGCCATGGGAATCTGAAGCGACAATTAACTTGTCATTTGTCATAAGCAGAAAAGCAAACCCGCCAACGAGCTGCTGCAGCGCATCTTTTGCCGCTTCAACAAAATCCTTTGGCGAACGGGCAATCAGATGCGCCAGCACTTCTGTATCACTCGTAGTTTGAAAGATCGACCCGCTTTGCTCCAGCTGTTTGCGGATCAACGGTTCATTTACTATGTTGCCGTTCGTAGCAATCGCCAAATCGCCGTCACGATATTTAAATACCAGCGGCTGCGCATTGGTTAAGCGGCTGTCTCCACTAGTGGAATAACGTACATGCCCAATGGACATGTCTCCAACCAATGAGGCAATTTTGTCCTTGTCGAATACTTCTTTTACTAACCCCATCCCGCGGTGATAGTTGAAATCGCGACCGTCTGCTACGCAGATTCCCGCACTTTCTTCTCCACGGTGTTGTAAGGCGTGTAAGCCGTAATAAGACATGGACGCCGCTTCCGGGTGTCCGAAGACCCCGAAAACGCCGCATTCTTCTTTTAATGTGTCAAAAATATCTCCCGAGCCCGTTCCTTCATTGTAAAAGTCACCAGTCCACAGGATAGGAGTCTCCTGCTCTTTCCCGGTCTTTATTTCATAAGACATGGAATAGCATCCTCCCAAACGAATTTCAATTCTGCTACAGCTTCATCTAGTGCGGACACGCCGTCCAGATTTACGCGCAGTCTGTCTCCACCTACAGTTCCGATGTTCTCCACTGGAACACCGCTGGCTGCAATCGCTGCTTTCAGCTCTTCCGCACGTTCAGGAGCGGCTGTCAGCACAATGCGTGATTGGCTTTCGCTGAACAATGCTACATCAGATCTAAGACCGTTAGCTGAAAGCTCAACGTTCGCTCCGATTCCACCGCTGATACAGCTCTCTGCAAGTGCTACGGCAAGTCCACCTTCGGACAAGTCATGTGCGGAACGCACCAGACCGCCACGAATTGAGGTAAGGACTGCGTTCAGCAGTTTTTTCTCAGTAGCCAAATCCAAAGCCGGAGGACGACCTTCGGTCACACCATGAACAGCATATTGGAATTCACTGCCGCCCAGCTCAGCCTTGGTCACTCCCAGCAGAAGAATAGAATCTCCTTCTTGCTTGAACCCTTGAGTCGTAATATGATCCGTGTCCGCTACTAAACCAACCATGCCGACAACCGGCGTTGGATAGATGGAACCCGTAGTATTTTCGTTATAAAGACTGACATTACCACCGATAACCGGAGTATCCAGCACACGACAGGCTTCAGCCATACCATCAACCGCACGCTCCATTTGCCAGAACACATCAGGCTTCTCAGGATTTCCGAAGTTCAGGTTATCCGTAATAGCCAGCGGTTCAGCACCGGAACAAACGATGTTGCGTGCCGCTTCGCTGACTGCAATACGTCCGCCCACTTCAGGATCAAGATGAACATAACGGCCATTACAGTCTGTAGTCATCGCAAGTCCTTTACGAGTACCATGAATGGTAACTACAGCCGCGTCAGATCCAGGGCGTACAGCTGTGCTCGTCCGCACCATGTAATCGTATTGATTGTATACCCATGCTTTACTTGCTACGGTTGGTGATCCAAGTACTGTACGCAATGCACCGCCCAGATCTGTAACTTCCTCGTAACGAAGGGTATCTACCTTTTCATTCGCAATATAATAAGCAGGAACCTCAGAGGGTTTATTATATACTGGGCACTCATCCACGAGCGCCGTTACTGGCATGTCACCAACAACCTCGCCGTGATGATACAATTTCAAGCGGCCATCATCCGTAACTTTACCGACTTTACAGCAGATAACACCCCAGCGGTCAAAAATCTCTTGTGCCTGGGCCTCATCCTTCGGCTCAACGACGAACAACATCCGTTCTTGTGATTCTGAAAGCATCATTTCGTAAGGCGTCATGCCCTCTTCACGTTGTGGCACCTGATCAAGATATAGCTCCAGACCGTTGCCTGCTTTACTTGCCATCTCCGCACTAGAGCATGTAAGACCCGCTGCACCCATATCCTGAATCCCGATAACGATGCCGCTGTCGATCAGTTCTAGACAAGATTCCATTACGAGCTTTTCCATAAATGGATCGCCGACCTGTACAGCGGTACGTTTAGCTTCTGATTCCTCACTAAGCTCTACCGATGCAAAAGTAGCACCATGAATTCCATCACGTCCTGTAGGAGGGCCTACATAGAAGACTGGGTTGCCTACACCCTTAGCTACACCACGTTGGATTTTGTCATGATCGATCAGACCCACACACATTGCATTAACTAGCGGATTGCCATCATAGCTATCATCAAACATGATTTCGCCGCCAACCGTTGGAATCCCGATACAGTTACCATAACCAGCAATACCAGACACAACATGTTCGAACAAATATTTTACTCGATCACTTTCCAGCTTCCCGAAACGTAGTGAATTGAGGATTGCGATAGGTCTGGAGCCCATGGAGAAAATATCACGGATAATCCCGCCCACACCCGTTGCCGCACCTTGGAAAGGTTCTACCGCTGAAGGGTGGTTATGACTTTCGATTTTGAAAACAACCGCTTGGTTGTCACCGATATCTACAATCCCTGCGCCCTCGCCAGGTCCCATCAGGACACGTGGTCCGGAAATTGGGAAACGTTTCAGGAGTGGTTTGGAGTTCTTATAGGCACAGTGCTCGGACCACATTACGCTGAATACGCCGATTTCAGTGTAGTTCGGCAAACGTCCCATAAAAGACTTGATCAGCTCATATTCGCTGTCCGACACACCGAACTGGCTGTAAATTTTCTGCTCCGCAATCTGTTCTGCGGTCGGTTCCTTAACGGATACTTGCTGCGTCATGACGATCCCTCCAAGTCTTCAGTATGGATGTAAACATTCTTTTGCCGTCTTCTGAACCAAGTAAACTATTAGCCGCGCGCTCAGGGTGAGGCATCATGCCAACCACATTCCCTTGTACGTTACTAACACCCGCAATATCGGCTACGGAGCCGTTAGGATTATCGCTATAGGTAAACACGATCTGATTGTTAGCTTTCAGCTCTGCCAAAATCTCGTCATCACAATAGTAGTTTCCTTCACCGTGTGCGATTGGGATGATGATTTCTTCATCTTTAGCATAGTCAATAGTAAATGGGGTTTCATTATTAACAACCTTAAGCACTGTATCGTGACAGCGGAACTTCATCGACATGTTGCGGCGAAGCGCACCTGGCAGCAAACCAGCCTCAGTAAGAATTTGGAACCCATTGCAAATGCCCAGCACGTATTTCCCTTGCTCTGCTGCTTTAGCAACTTCCGCCATAACAGGAGCAAATCTGGAAATCGCGCCACAGCGCAGGTAATCACCATATGAGAATCCGCCTGGAACCAAAATGCAATCATACGCCGACAAATCCGTCGCTGTATGCCACACATAGTCGACTGGTTCGCCGAGACTGTCCTCTACCGCCTTGTAGCAATCAATATCACAGTTGGAGCCTGGGAAGACAAGTACAGCAAATTTCATGTCGTTTAGTCCTCCAATTCGTAGCGGTAATCCTCGATCACCGTGTTGGCAAGTAGCTTTTCGCACATTTCCTTGAGACGCACTTCCGCTTCAGCACGGTTATCCGTATCCAAAGTCAGCTCCATATATTTCCCGATACGCAAGCTTTCAACTTCTTGGAAGCCTACCGAATGAAGTGCTCCTTGTACTGCTACCCCTTGTGGATCAAGAACGCTTTTCTTTATGGTGACATATACCGTCGCTTTTAACATATGCTTGTAGTTCCTCCTAAATTTTAATGAGCATACCCTCTGAAACTGAAATTCTACAATGAGTACATTTAGCTTCAAAAATATATACTGAATTTATTCCCATGAGTGCACACACTATGTTGAACTATAAAGACTTGCCAGTAAGACGATGATAAATGTCCAGATAACGCCGTGTAGTTTCTTCTACTACTTCAGTTGGGAGCGGATCAGGTTTACTATTCTTATCCCAGGCAGATGCAGATAGATACGTACGAACAGGCTCTTTATCCATACTATCAATTTCAATATCAAGCGCGTATTTATCCTTAGCCCAGAAGCGGGAAGCATCCGGTGTAAAAATCTCATCGATCAGAATCACCTTGCCGTCCAACAAGCCGAATTCGAATTTGCAGTCCGCAAGAATGATCCCCCGCTCAGCACAATACTCTCTAGCAAAAGCGAACAGCTTTAAGCTCTTTTCCTGCAGCTCAAGCGCCAGATCAGCTCCGATTAATTCCTGCATTTTCTCAAACGGAATATCCTCATCGTGACCTACATCATTTTTAGCCGCAGGGGTAAAAATCGGCTCTGCCAGCAGCGCGTTTTTGCGGAGGTTAGCAGGAAGCTCAATACCATTTACCTTGCCTGTTTCTTGATACTGTCTCCAGCCGCCGCCAGTGATGCATCCACGCACTACGCATTCGATATCAATGCGCTCCGCTTTGCGTACCACCATGACACGGTTTCTGAGGGCCTCTTTGTCCTTAACTACGTCGCCAAGCAGATCCACATCGATATGAACGACATGATTCTCCATCAGCTCTTTAGTCTTTCCGAACCAGAACGCGCTCAGACGGTTAAGCACATTACCCTTTTCAGGGACCGCCGGGTCCAGCACATAGTCAAAAGCAGATATCCGATCCGTAACTACGATCAGTACATTTTCCCCTAAATCGTATAGCTCGCGAACCTTCCCTTTGTAGAGCAGCGGCGCATTGATGAGTTCCACGGCTGTGGATACGGCCGATGATGTCATGACCTTTCCTCCCTTGAACTAATGATCATTAATTATTACTTGAGCGAAAACGTCTCTTGCAAAATCGGAAATATCTGTTGGGTCAATCGGGCCACTACAAGAAATGTTTGGACTTCCGATCGCTGTTATCCTCAGATTTCCTGATTTGAACCACTGCCCGTGGTAGAAATCCGAGGATAAAGGCGAACGCTAACGCTTCTACAGTTCCAAAATTTCTCTCCGTTCCTTATCGACCAGTTGCATTTCAATTCTGCACAACATTAACCGCTCGTACTATTCCTAGCTCCTTAGTTCACCACTAACTTATCTTTTTTAGATAAGTTCTAGCTTGCGGAAGATGGTATCCACATGCTTAAGGTGCCAAGAAGGGTTAAATGCATCTTCAATCTCTTCTGGGGTGAGGACATTAGTGATTTCAGGTGTAGCTTCCACGATATCACGGAACTGCTTTTGCTCTTCCCAAGCTTGCATCGCACGTGGTTGAACGGTATCGTACGCTTGCTCGCGGCTGAAGCCTTTATCAATCAGCTTGGTTAAGATCCGGCCAGAGAAAGGAACGCCGAAGGTACGGTTCATGTTACGCTTCATATTCTCTGGGAATACAGTCAGGTTCTTCACGATGTTTCCGAAACGGTTCAGCATGTAGTTCAGCAGCATCGTTGCATCCGGAAGGATGATACGCTCCACTGAAGAGTGCGAGATATCGCGTTCATGCCAGAGCGGCACGTTCTCATAAGCTGTAACCATATGTCCGCGAATCACGCGGGACAGACCGGAAATATTCTCGCAGCCAATAGGATTCCGTTTATGCGGCATAGCAGATGAACCCTTTTGACCTTTGGCAAAAGCTTCTTCTACTTCGCGAATCTCACTCTTTTGCAGAGCGCGGATTTCGGTAGCGAATTTGTCTAGCGAGGTTGCTACCAGAGCAAGAGCTGCCATATACTCAGCGTGACGGTCGCGCTGTAGAGTTTGTGTCGAGATCGGTGCAGGGCTTGTACCCAGCTTACGGCAGACAAATTCTTCTACGAATGGATCAATGTTGGCATACGTACCAACGGCTCCGGAGATTTTGCCAAATTGCACACCGTTCGCAGCATGGCGGAAACGCTCCAGGTTACGTTTCATTTCTTCGTACCACAATGCCATTTTCAGACCAAAAGTAGTTGGCTCAGCATGAACCCCATGAGTACGGCCCATCATCGGTGTATCTTTATAAGCAATAGCTTTATCTTTAAGGATCTCAATAAAGTTGATGATATCCTTCTCTAGAATCTCATTCGCTTGACGCAGCAAGTAACCCAGTGCTGTATCCACCACATCTGTGGAAGTAAGGCCGTAGTGTACCCATTTGCGTTCTGCGCCAAGGCTTTCGGAAACCGCACGTGTAAAGGCAATTACGTCATGACGTGTTTCCTGTTCGATTTCATCAATACGTGCGATGTCGAATTTAGCATCCTTACGCAGCTTAGCAGCGTCTTCATGTGGGATGACTCCCAGCTCCGCCCATGCTTCACAAGCGCATATTTCCACTTCCAGCCACGCTTTGAATTTATTCTCCTCAGTCCAAATGGCCCGCATCTCGGGTCTGCTGTAACGTTCGATCATATTCTTTAGTTCCTCCAAAGTTTAGATTGCTCCACCCAGGATAGGCCGTCTCCGGTATCCTTGCACAGCAGATTGATATGACCCATCTTACGACCAGTCTTACTCTCAGTCTTGCCATATATATGAAGCTTAGGTACAATACCCAGCTTATTATCTTTTTCCTCATGTGTACAGGTCGCTTTAATAGCACCATCCAAATGCTGACCTAATACATTTACCATAACTACAGGTGTCAAAAGCGTTGTATCGCCCAGCGGCAGATTACAAATCGCCCGGACATGCTGCTCGAACTGTGAGGTCACGCAAGCATCCATGGTGTAATGGCCGGAATTATGCGGCCTTGGTGCCAGCTCATTGACGAACAATTCACCGTCCGCTGTGACGAACATTTCCACGGCAAGCAGTCCAACCGCATTCAGCCCTGCGATTAAAGTCTCAGCCAGCTCGCAAGCTCTGCGCTGAATGTCTGCTGACACTCTTGCAGGTACAATGGACAGATGCAAAATATTATTTACATGAATGTTCTCAGAAGGCGGGAAGCTTTTGACCTCCCCAGATGCACTGCGTGCAGCAACAACGGATATTTCGCATTGAAAAGCTACAAACTTCTCAAGCACCAGCTCCGGAATCACCTCACCGGGTGCAACCTGCCGGAAAGCTTCTTCCAGCTCTTCTTCCTGACGAATCACAGCTTGACCCTTGCCGTCATAACCGCCTGTGGCTGTCTTGAGCACACAAGGTAGTCCAAGTTCAGCCGCCGCCTGTTTTAGCTCCGCAAGGCTGTCCACCTTCCGGTACGGGGCGACCGGAACGCCCGCCGCCTCGATGGCGGCTTTTTCGCGCAGCCGATGCTGCGTGGTATACAGCAGCGCGCTGCCCTGCGGCACGTACGATTCCTCCGCCAGCAGCGCGGCTACGCCCGCGTCGACGTTCTCGAACTCGTACGTGATGACGTCCGCGCGGCGGGCCAGCTCCCGCGCCGCGTCCCGGTCGTTATACGCCGCCGTGATCTGCGGCGTAACTTGACCGCTAGGCGCATCCGGCGCAGGATCCAGCGCCACGAAGCGGTACCCCATGGCGCTGCCGGCCAGCGCCATCATGCGCCCGAGCTGCCCGCCGCCGAGCACGCCGACGGTCGAGCCGGGCAGCAGCGTCCGGACGGTGTCCGCACCGGACGCTTGTGCGGCTGGCGAAGCTGCGCCGCCAGCCTCCTGCAGCTTCAGCTCCTCCGGTCTCATAAGCTGTCGCTGCTTTCCAATACTTCATCGCGGATCGCATCCCGACGCAGCTGCACACGCTGCTGCACTTCAGGGTCGAACGCTCCGATGATCTGTGCGGCCAGCAGGCCTGCATTTACAGCGCCTGCCTTACCAATAGCTACCGTTGCTACCGGTATGCCTCCAGGCATCTGCACGATGGAGAGCAGCGAATCCAGCCCATTAAGTGCTTTTGACTGCACTGGCACTCCAATCACTGGCAGGATTGTCTTTGCAGCCACCATACCCGGCAAATGCGCGGCGCCGCCTGCTCCTGCAATAATCACGCGAATGCCGCGGCCTGCGGCTTCCTCCGCATAGCGGAACATCAGGTCCGGTGTACGGTGCGCGGATACTACCTTCTTCTCATAAGACAATCCCAGCTCTTCCAGCACCCTACAAGCGTGCTCCATCGTATCCCAATCCGACTTACTACCCATGATGACAGCTACCTGCACAGACATGATTCGACCTACCTTCCAATCACTAGTATGAGATATCTTTATCTTGTAAATCCGAACAAGCAGAGACTACATTCTCGTCCTTCAGGGATGACTATCGTTTTCCTTAATAATATAAGGTTGATATATTACGTGTAACTTATTCCTTATATTAAAAAAGCCCGATGTCCAGACGCATTTTGCTGCGGGAGGATCGGACTAGTAAAGGAATTAGGAAAAAACACTCCCGCTTGCCTCTTACCAAACTGGCATTAAGCGCGGAAAGCTGCACAATGCATCACTCCATTATATGGACTGAACTATCGCATTCTAGCATCCTATTTCCTCGTAGTCCGGTAATTTACGGTTCCCGGGTAGAAACTTCCGGGCCATATTCCCGGTTTTATACGAGCTCTTCATGACATCAGTTTAACAATCCCCTACACATGATGTCAACTCAAACACGAACATTGGTAAAAACACCATAATAAATGTTCGCTTTTGGACGAATTTAAATTCTCAACAACCTTTTATTTTGTCAAGAAAGACTTCTTTCCGTACACTCCTAGCTCTAACACTCTATGTTGTTTAAGCTCCAGAATACGACCTATACTTCCTTAAATTGAAAAAAAGGAACGCTATCAGCGTCCCTTTGAACTCTATATTATTTTACAACCAGCACTGGAATACGAGCGCTTTGTACTACATTATGGCTGACACTGCCCAGAACAAATTCACGTATACCGCCAAGCCCGCGGCTGCCGATAACTATGATGTCTATAGCATTTTCCTTAGCATATTTCAAAATCACTTCCGCAGGAGATCCTTGTAAAAGCTCAACCTCAGCATTCAGGCCTTCAGCCTCAAGGCGTCCCTTCACTTCTTCGGTAGTCTGCACTGCCAAATCATAATATTCTTTATTTACTGAAGCTGGTAGAGGTGCAAGAGCTTCTCCGATAAAAAATCTTGGGAATTCAAATGCGTGTACGACATGCAATATAGAACCTGGTGTGACTTTAGCGAGTTCAATTGCGCGCTCCAATGCTTGATTAGAAGCCTTTGAACCGTCATAGGCTAGCAAAATTTTAGAGAATAACATGTACGCCACCTCTTTTTCTAGTTTGTAATCCTAAAGACTATTATCTTAAAAAATAGCTGTACAAAAAGATATTCAGCAGCAGCAGAAGCGGAATTCCGATCCTGAAGGATGTATGACGCGTCTTGTGGCGCTTACGGTACATGGCAATCAGCACACCTAGTGCGCCGCCCATGGCTGCCAGCAGAAAAAGTGTTTTCTCAGGTACACGTTCCCGCCTTTTGCGGGCTTTGTTCTTGTCCTCGGACATCACTACATACCCGATAATATTAATTACCACAAACCACAACATTACAACCTTGACCATTCTCCCGGGCTCCTCCTCCTTGCTTCCTATCTCTATTATATTCCCCTTTTGCACAAAAAACCAATCATCCTTACACGCTCTGCCAAGTCTGTTAAGTTTCTTTTAGCTGCTTCTGCTTCGTATCCTTCATCCATACCCAGGATAAAATTGTAGCCAACGCCGCCGCAATCCCACCTAACCAGAATCCTCCGGTCAAGCCATATACAGAGCTCATCCAACCTGCTACAAATGGCCCTGCTGACATCCCTATCGCATAAACGGCCTGATAGAACCCCATAGCTGTAGCCCGTTTAAAGGGATCTATTTCTGATACGGATTTACTCAACAGCAGCGGAAAAATAAGTCCCTGCATAAAACCATTCCCCACCTGAGTCAGACAAAGCGCCGCTAATGTCGGCATAGAAGGAATGAGCAGCGTAAACAGTGCGCTTCCCGCAAAGCCTAGCATAAGCTTCCCTCTATCACCCAGTAGCCCTCCAAACAGACGTGAACCGTAGAGTGTTGCGATGGCATGCGGAATCATAAAAGCGAGTGTTAGCCAGCCCAAACTTTCTTTGCTTGCTCCGATATTCAGCGCCTGGTTCGGAGTATATCCGAACATCGTTATAAATAGCACACAGTGCGCCAGCACAGACAACAGCGAGACTTTTACCAGCAGAGGTTCCTTTACGACACCAGCCAGCTCCTTGATCTGTATGGCATTTTGCCGTTTTTCCTGCTTTTGTTCCGGTAACCGAAGCGCAAGAATTAGTGCCGCAATAGCTACAATTCCACCAATCAGGAAGGGGGCATTCCAGCCCCAATGCTCTACCATATAGCCGCTGATCATCATGCTGGTCAATTGGGCGATTACTGTAGTAAATTGCAGCATGCCCATCGCTTTTCCAGCTTCCTCTTTTGGAAAATATCCTGCGAACATCACAGAGTACACAACCCATGCCGATGCTGCTATCCCGGATACCGCACGTGCTGCCAACGCCCAACCCGGCTGTGCTCCCCACATAAAAAGAAAACAGCTGACTCCACTCGCAATCAATCCCAGATAGATAAACGGCCGCCGCCTATTTAAATAATCTGAACCGATGCCAATGGGTATACGGAATAGGATCTGCATTAACCCATATATCCCAAGCACCATACCCACCATAAAATACGATGATCCCAAATGCTCAACATATGGTGAAAGCACCGGCACATAAATATAAGAAGAGAACCAAAACATAAATACAATAACCAAAAAGAAAAACCTGCTGCTTCCTTGCCCCTGTGGGCGATCTGCCGCTTTCAACGGATTCGCCTGCTGCTCAGCTGCCACCTAATCACCTGCTCCACTCATTTGCTTACCATTCTAATTCAAAGCCTATCCGTAGACCACATAAACTTACTAGGATATAAAAAAGACTACTGAGCACACTCAGCAGCCTTCATTATTCTAATCATTCGTTTTAATTGAAGCTAACCATCCGATGATTCCTACTACTTATCCTTCTTTTGTCCTTCAAGCGCTGCTTTCAGCAGTTCCCCAAGGTTAGAACCAATGCTTTCCTGCTTACTGTATTGCTGCACCAGCTTTTGCTGTTCACGTTTATTAACATGTTTGTGATCCTTATCTAAGGTCTCTGTGATTCCACAGCCTAGACATTGTACGAACATGCCTGCTTTACCCTCTTTAAGCTCCATTTTCTTATGGCACTGTGGGCAGCGGCGATTCGATAATCTTTTCTCACCTGCACGGGTGTAACCACAGTTATCTGCAGGACATACCAGCAGCTTCCCTCGTTTGCTCTTCTTCTCGAGTAGTCTTGTACCGCATTCCGGACAATGGCTGTTAGAGACATTATGCGGCTTATATTCTGCTCCGCTAGTTTTCACACCTGTTACCAATTCCTGTGCCATACTGCGGATACCTTGTAAAAAGAGCTCCGGTTTGCCTTGACCACGCGCTATTTTCTCCAGCTCAGCTTCCCAACGTGCGGTTAGATCCGGGGTACGTAGCTGAGTGGATACCAGCTCGATTAACTGCTTACCTTTTCCTGTCGGATGCAGGAGATTACCTTGCCGCTCAATCGTATCGGAGCTTACCAGCTTCTCAATAATATCCGCGCGGGTAGCCGGGGTTCCGAGGCCGTGTTTCTCCATTTGCGTCAACAGCGAAGCTTCATTATAACGCTTCGGTGGCTGCGTTCGGCCAGCACGCACCATACAGCGGCTAATCGTGACAGCAGCCCCTTCGCGCAGCTCAGGCAGCTTTACACTGCCCGCTGCCGGCTCGTCCACAGATTCCTCCTCGTCATCACTACTCATATCTCCGCCGTATACTTCGCGCCAACCGGCATCTTTAACCGTCGTCCCTTTGACATGAAAATTTTCGCCTTCTACATTGACGGTTACAGCTACCGCATCATAACGAGCTGGCGGATAGAACAAGCTTATAAAACGCCGCACAATCAGATCATACAACTTACGTTCCTCAGTACTCAGACCATTTAACAATACGGTCTGTTCTGTAGGAATAATAGCATGGTGATCACTGACTTTACTATCATCCACGATTCGTTTCGTAATCGGCAGCTGCTTGCGCAGCAATGGACGTGCTAACGCTGCATATGGACCGACCGCAACACTATCCAGTCTTTCCTTGAGTGTGCCCGTCATATCTGAAGTTAAGTAACGACTGTCCGTACGCGGGTATGTGACAAGTTTATGCTGCTCATATAACCGCTGCAGCACACTGGAGGTCTGCTTCGCGGAGAAGCCGAACTTCCGGTTCGCATCACGCTGCAGTTCAGTCAGATCATAAGCCAGTGGATGAGGTTCACTTTTCTCACTCTTCTGTACCTTAATAATACGGCCGCTGCGTCCTGTAAGCTTATCCTTTAAGCTGGCTGTCTTATCCTTTTCGAATATCCGGCCATCACCGTTACTGGCCCGCCATGCCGCTTGGAAATCCCCAAAATCAGCAGTCAGCGTCTCAAAATCGACGGAACGGAAACCCGTAATCTCCTGTTCACGATCCATGATCATCCCTAATGTCGGCGTTTGTACCCGTCCTGCTGAGAGCGGCGAACCGAACTTACAGGTCAAAGCTCTCGTGACATTCAGTCCAATCATCCAATCCGCCTCTGCGCGGCAACGTGCAGATTCATACAACCGATCAAATTCCCGACCCGGACGGAGTTTTGCAAATCCCTCTTTAATTGCCTTATCAGTCTGCGAGGATATCCATAACCGCTGGAATGGCTTTTTCCATCCTGCCATATTCATAATCCAGCGAGCCAGCAGCTCCCCTTCACGGGCAGCATCTGTAGCAACAATAAGCTCCTCAATGTCCTGACGTTTCATTAGATGCTGGACAGCTTTGTATTGCTGGTTGGTCTCCCGCAGCACCTTCAGCTTGGTCTTCTCCGGCAAAATCGGCAGATCCTCCAAGGCCCAAGTTGCAAACTTTTTATTATAATCCTCAGGCTCTGCCAGGCCGACCAAATGACCAAGCGCCCAGGTAACCACATATTTTGGACCTTCAATATAACTCTTCTGTTTATTATTACATCCCATGACCCGTGCAATCTCGCGTGCAACAGACGGCTTCTCCGCCAATACTAGTGTCTTCATAATGCTCCCCTTTCCACATCAAATTTCATTATAGCATTAAATGAATGTTAGCAAATATCGTCAGGCTTTACCGTATGCCTCTGTTATACACTAGATCATATCTGATACCCGAAAGGAGTCATAGTCAATGTATGAACAAGAAAGCTATAATATAGTACCTATAGGATGGGTTAGAGGTACAGCACAAAATTTGCGGCTTGAAATCAACCCAGAATTCAGACCGGCGCTTAAAGGTTTATCTCAGTTTAGTCATTGCCAAGTGCTTTGGTGGCTGCATGAGTTTGCAGATGATCATTTCCGGCAGACTACACAGATTCAGCCTCCTTATGAGGCGACCTTAACTGGAGTATTTGCTTCCCGTTCCCCTATTCGCCCTAATCCAATTGGGCTTAGTGTAGCAGCAATCCTGTCCGTCGATGTAGACTCTGGAATAGTAGAGGTGGCCGGGCTTGATGCCTATCCGGGTACACCGGTTCTCGACATCAAAGCCTATTTTCCTAGTGCAGATCGCGTAATGGAAGTGACCGTTCCCGATTGGGCTGCTGCTTGGGGCGACTGGACAGCAAATAATTGAAGTAATACGTTATCTGAAATTCATCCATAAAGGCCGCTCTTGTGATATCCCTTCTACCTATAAATATATCTACGGAATCTGGCTGCCGAAAACAGAATACAGGATGTCCATTCCATTTGAATTGGAATATTATGGCGAATTGTACCTTGGACCAGATAACGAAAACTCGGTGAGTGAAATTTATATTCCATTAGAATTTTTACAAGAAGAGACCACGTTGTCGTCTTTTATAGATGACAACCGGTTCTTTTAGAAATATAAAGATGTTATAGTTGTGTAGCTTATAAATTCTTCTCTTTTAATAAAAAGTCCGTATCTGCTATGCAGACACGGACTTTTTTTGCTTATGGGATTAACAGTTACTTTAGCTCCACCTGAATCGTTTGTTCAAGCTCCGGATAATAATGTTTAACTTGTTTTCCCTCTTCATCCCTTAATGCTTTATGATTTTCATCGATGGAGTAAGTAAACGGCTTAACTGTAATTGTCTTTGGTGTTTGCGCGAACGGTATGAAATCTTTGTCTACCAAAGGATAGACTATAGCTGGCAAGTTAAATGACCCGCCCGATGAGAACGCATTGCCTAGTTCATCAACAATTTCATAGAACATTTCAGAGGTTGTGTATCCATCCTTTTCTTTCACAGTTGGCGCTTTACCTTCTTCGCTGAGCTGTAATCTGCTTGTGGCTGGAGTTAATTCCAGCTTGGTAATCGTATAACTGAATTCTTCTGCCTCTTTTGTTTGGTTCAGATCAAGCTTGATAATTCCTTCCGTTACTTTTTTCACCGGCACCTTGATTACAAAAGGCTCTGCAATTTGTGTAACCGGCACACTGATGCTTAATTCAAATTCATCCCCCAAAGCCTCTATATTATTTAGATTTCTGTAATCGTATAAAATAGCATTCTTTTTTCCCTCAACATCACCAAAAGATGACATTTGGCTCTCCAGTTTTTTCCCATTCGGCAATTTCACTTCTGCTGAACCCAACAACCCTTTTTCGGACTGGTTCATTGTCACTTTCGCATGTTGTTCTGTTAGCGATGGATCGAACTCAATCGGTTCAATAATCATCTCAGCCATCATCTTATCATTATCAATGCCTTCCCGTTCAATCGCAAATGCCAACCGCGAGCCGTCATAATAGGCATCGGTAACCTTTAAGGTCACTCCATCATGAGTAACGCTTTGGTTAGGGGCAGTAGATAATCCTTTTTCCTCAGCAGCATTTAGACCTTTATCGTCAATTCCCTTGAAAATACTTCCTACAACAGGAATCTGCTTCAACGTTTCAGCCATGACCGGGGATACAAATCCGCTACCGATTATGCCCGCACCCAACACTGCTGCTGCCGAGGCAGCCACCAATGATTTTTTCAGGAACTTATTTCCATTCTTTCTTGACGCTCGTTTTTCCATTCCCTCGTCTCCTATTCGCTTCATAATTGAATCGCTGAAACTGTCTACCGGCATTTCATAATTTTGGAATGTTTGACGAATGTGCTCCATCTTCTGACTTTCAGTTGGATCTTGCCATTTCTCCATGAGGGCTGCCTCCTTCATTCATTCTTTGCCGGACTAACTTTTTGCGTAGACGTTCAAATTTTTTGCGTAAAGTAGCTGAATTACAATCCATAATCTGACCCATTTCTTCAAAACTGTATTGCTCAACCACCTTAAGAATCAAAAGATTGCTCTCTTCGGCTGTCAGGTCATCCATAAATAACTTCTGCAATGGCTCCTCATCGTTAGGATTATAATAGGCTTTGGGCTGCTGCTCTTTATATAGCGACAACAGACGCTTTCTTCGCTTGCGTTTGCGAACCTGATCCAGACAATGATGATAGGCCACTTTATACAGCCATGCACTAAAAGAGACTCGTTTCTCATAACGTCTGAGTTCCTGATACACTTTTACAAATATATCTTGCACAGCATCCTCTGCTTCTTCATGACTTCTCAAAATATAATAGCAATACGTATAAATCTTTCTTTCATAGGCTTGTATTATAGTTCTATAGGCTTCGCGGTTACCCGCAAGAACCTGATCGATAGCCTCTTCAATTATTGTTTGATTCACTTGGACCCCGGGGCTGCGACGTTCCAAAGAATCACCTCCTTGTTATTGACTACAACTATATAACGAATGTGATCCCTTTAATTGTGACAGGCTCAAAAAATTTTTCCAAATATGTTAGAAACATTATCCGTTTTTCAATAAAAAAAGCGACTGCCCCGATTGAAGTTCGGAGAAATCGCTTTTATAATAATATTCCATATTTATAAATTAATTACTCATTCGTACTATTTGACACTTTTAACGCTATACATGCTTCAAAATACACAGTATCACTATTCTGACCGCGTACATATATACCATCATCCGTTACAGCTGAACGTAAAATAGTCAGTTCATCCCCAAACTTAGCTTCTTGTAGATAAGTAATCCGGAAGCGTGTGAACTCTGCATTATCCCATTCCGCTAAAGTGAGCGCATCACAACATAAATCCCCGTATCGGGCATTATTCAAATGTCCGTTGCTATCCAGCCCACTATATCTTACCTGATACCGATAAGCTTCTTCCATAGTAATATCAGAAGGGATCGTTACCTTAACAGGCATATCGCCTACTGAATCGCCATTATAGTGCTTAACCTGAACTGGAAGGGCATTCGGTCTGAGTATCTTTCTCTTCTCAATATCTACTAAAGCCCATATGGATCGTGTTGTGGCGATTTCTATATGATCTGCATCGAAAATACGATAATCCCGTTGCCATAAAGCCCCTTTAGTACCTTTACTCCAGGTATGTACGCTAAGCACATCATTTGGGCGGGGAATACGCTTAAAATCAAGATCTAACGTAATCATCATCCAGCCCATTCCTGCATTCAGAATCTCTTCCACACTTATCCCCAAATTACCCACTGCGAAGTCTGCCGCACATTGCATGATATCCAGAATAAAGGATAACTTACCCTGCGAACGATAATCCGTGTCGCTCGCATGTACAGAAAAATCTTCTATCCACACAAGATTGCTACTGTTGTTCATTGTTTATCCTCCTGCCATGCAAAATATCCTTGCATTTACTTGAAGTATCCACATATACCACTGCTCTATCCACATAAATTGGGGACTACTTTCATTTTTGAATATATTTTATTATTTCATCCACATGTTAGTAACTTTTATAATTTCGTTAATTCCCCATAACTTATCCACATTATTTAAATTAAGCGATAAAGGG
Organism: Paenibacillus sp. FSL R5-0636; assembly: GCF_037974255.1. NCBI lineage: Bacteria > Bacillati > Bacillota > Bacilli > Caryophanales > Paenibacillaceae > Paenibacillus > Paenibacillus sp. FSL R5-0636. The sequence continues at coordinate 738,767 of NZ_CP150232.1, read as the reverse complement.
AACAAAAAAGCCATTGTTGATAAATCAACAATGGCTTCGTGTGCTTGGCAACGTCCTACTCTCCCAGGACCCTTCGGTCCAAGTACCATCGGCGCTGGAGGGCTTAACGGTCGTGTTCGGGATGGGTACGCGTGGAACCCCTCCGCTATCGCCACCAAACATGCGTCTGTGAAACAGGCGCCGCCGCGTGAAATTCGGTTCATCACCAGAAGTGACAATGAATTTCTAAGCGCATTTCAGGCTTGATGCCTGAAAACTGAATCCGAAACGAATCTGCATTCTAAGTATAGGATAAGCCCTCGACCGATTAGTATTGGTCAGCTCCATGCATTGCTGCACTTCCACCTCCAACCTATCTACCTCGTCGTCTTCAAGGGTCTTACTAATTGGGAAATCTCATCTTGAGGGGGCTTCACGCTTAGATGCTTTCAGCGCTTATCCCGTCCGTACGTAGCTACCCAGCCATGCTCCTGGCGGAACAACTGGTGCACCAGCGGTGCGTCCATCCCGGTCCTCTCGTACTAAGGACAGCTCCTCTCAAATTTCCTGCGCCCACGACAGATAGGGACCGAACTGTCTCACGACGTTCTGAACCCAGCTCGCGTACCGCTTTAATGGGCGAACAGCCCAACCCTTGGGACCTACTTCAGCCCCAGGATGCGATGAGCCGACATCGAGGTGCCAAACCTCCCCGTCGATGTGGACTCTTGGGGGAGATAAGCCTGTTATCCCCAGGGTAGCTTTTATCCGTTGAGCGATGGCCCTTCCATGCGGTACCACCGGATCACTAAGTCCGACTTTCGTCCCTGCTCGACTTGTAGGTCTCGCAGTCTAGCTCCCTTATGCCTTTGCACTCTGCGAATGATTTCCAACCATTCTGAGGGAACCTTGGAACGCCTCCGTTACTCTTTAGGAGGCGACCGCCCCAGTCAAACTGCCCGCCTGACACGGTCCCCGTACCCGGTAAGGGTACTAGGTTAGAACCTAGATACGATCAGGGTGGTATCCCAACGGCGCCTCCACCGAAGCTTGCGCTCCGATTTCTACGGCTCCACCTATCCTGTACAGATCGTACCCAAATTCAATATCAAGCTGCAGTAAAGCTCCATGGGTCTTTCCGTCTTGTCGCGGGTAACCTGCATCTTCACAGGTATTAAAATTTCACCGGATCTCTCGTTGAGACAGCGCCCAAGTCGTTACGCCATTCGTGCGGGTCAGAATTTACCTGACAAGGAATTTCGCTACCTTAGGACCGTTATAGTTACGGCCGCCGTTTACTGGGGCTTCGGTTCATAGCTTCGGGTTACCCCTAACCACTCCCCTTAACCTTCCAGCACCGGGCAGGCGTCAGCCCGTATACTTCGCCTTGCGGCTTCGCACAGACCTGTGTTTTTGCTAAACAGTCGCTTGGGCTCTTTTCACTGCGGCCCCCTCGTGCTATTCACACTACCGGGGCACCCCTTCTCCCGAAGTTACGGGGTCATTTTGCCGAGTTCCTTAACGAGAGTTCTTCCGCGCGCCTTAGAATTCTCTTCTCGCCTACCTGTGTCGGTTTGCGGTACGGGCACCTTCTCCTGGCTAGAGGCTTTTCTTGGCAGTGTGAGATCATGACCTTCGCTACTATAATTTTCGCTCCCCATCACAGCCCAGCCTTATCGATGTGCGGATTTGCCTACACATCAGCCTCACTGCTTAGACGGACATCCATCAGTCCGCGTCACTACCCTCCTGCGTCACCCCATCGCTCATAGCGGATTACGGTGGTACAGTAATTTCAAACTGTTGTCCTTCGACTACGCCTTTCGGCCTCGCCTTAGGTCCCGACTTACCCTGAGCGGACGAGCCTTCCTCAGGAAACCTTGGGCTTTCGGCGGATCAGATTCTCACTGATCTTTTCGTTACTCATACCGGCATTCTCACTTGTGTAGTGTCCAGCGCTCTTTTCAGTACACCTTCAACCCCTACACAACGCTCCCCTACCCCAGATACATAGTATCTAGCCATAGCTTCGGTGGTGTGTTTAGCCCCGTTACATTTTCGGCGCAGAGTCACTCGACCAGTGAGCTATTACGCACTCTTTCAATGGTGGCTGCTTCTAAGCCAACATCCTGGTTGTCTGTGCAACTCCACATCCTTTCCCACTTAACACACACTTGGGGACCTTAGCTGATGGTCTGGGCTGTTTCCCTTTTGACAATGGATCTTAGCACTCACTGTCTGACTCCCGGCAATAAGTATATGGCATTCGGAGTTTGACTGAGCTTGGTAATCCTTGCGGACCCCGCACCCAATCAGTGCTCTACCTCCACTACTCTTATACCGAGGCTAGCCCTAAAGCTATTTCGGGGAGAACCAGCTATCTCCGAGTTCGATTGGAATTTCTCCGCTACCCCACCTCATCCCCGCACTTTTCAACGTACGTGGGTTCGGGCCTCCAGTGCGTGTTACCGCACCTTCACCCTGGACAGGGGTAGATCACACGGTTTCGGGTCTACGTCCACATACTAAATCGCCCTATTCAGACTCGCTTTCGCTGCGGCTCCACCTTCTCGGCTTAACCTTGCATGTTAAACGTAACTCGCCGGTTCATTCTACAAAAGGCACGCCATCACCCATAGATCGGGCTCTGACTTTTTGTAAGCACACGGTTTCAGGTTCTATTTCACTCCCCTTCCGGGGTGCTTTTCACCTTTCCCTCACGGTACTGTTTCACTATCGGTCGCCAGGTAGTATTTAGCCTTAGCAGATGGTCCTGCTGGATTCATACGGGGTTTCACGTGCCCCGCACTACTCGGGATCCGTCTCGGAGAGAATACAGTTTAGGTTACAGGGCTTTTACCTCTATCGCGGGCCTTTCCAGACCTCTTCACCTACCATATTCCTTTGTAACTCCATGTGAGACGTCCCACAACCCCTAAGAGCAAGCTCTTAGGTTTAGGCTGTTCCGCGTTCGCTCGCCGCTACTGACGGAATCACTATTGTTTTCTCTTCCTCAGGGTACTTAGATGTTTCAGTTCCCCTGGTCTGCCTCTACACACCCTATGTATTCAGGTATGAGTAACTGCGAATTACCACAGCTGGGTTTCCCCATTCGGACACCCCCGGATCAAAGCTTGCTTACAGCTCCCCGAGGCAGTTTCGTTGTTCGCCACGTCCTTCGTCGGCTCCTGGCGCCTAGGCATCCTCCGTGTGCTCTTATTAGCTTAACCTTGATTCTTCCGAAGAAAAATCTCACTAATAACATTTACTTGTTTTCTAGTTGCTAAAAGATGTTCTAAAACGCAAATTCGTTTCGGTATCCAGTTTTTCAAGGATCAAGTCTTACTTGAGAGCTTAAACTCTCAAAACTGAGCAACGAGTGAGTAACAGGCCTAAACCTGAGTTTTGGAAGCTGAGCTTCCGATTTGAATGTCCTCATTGCAGAGAACGATTTTCCATAGAAAGGAGGTGATCCAGCCGCACCTTCCGATACGGCTACCTTGTTACGACTTCACCCCAATCATCTACCCCACCTTCGGCGGCTGGCTCCCTTGCGGGTTACCCCACCGACTTCGGGTGTTGTAAACTCTCGTGGTGTGACGGGCGGTGTGTACAAGACCCGGGAACGTATTCACCGCGGCATGCTGATCCGCGATTACTAGCAATTCCGACTTCATGCAGGCGAGTTGCAGCCTGCAATCCGAACTGAGACCGGCTTTGATGGGATTGGCTCCACCTCGCGGCTTCGCTTCCCGTTGTACCGGCCATTGTAGTACGTGTGTAGCCCAGGTCATAAGGGGCATGATGATTTGACGTCATCCCCACCTTCCTCCGGTTTGTCACCGGCAGTCACTCCTAGAGTGCCCAGCATTACCTGCTGGCAACTAAAGTTAAGGGTTGCGCTCGTTGCGGGACTTAACCCAACATCTCACGACACGAGCTGACGACAACCATGCACCACCTGTCTCCTCTGTCCCGAAGGCCGCTGCTATCTCTAGCAGATTCAGAGGGATGTCAAGACCTGGTAAGGTTCTTCGCGTTGCTTCAATTAAACCACCACATACTCCACTGCTTGTGCGGGTCCCCGTCAATTCCTTTGAGTTTCAGTCTTGCGACCGTACTCCCCAGGCGGAGTGCTTACTGTGTTAACTTCGGCACCAAGGGTATCGAAACCCCTAACACCTAGCACTCATCGTTTACGGCGTGGACTACCGGGATATCTAATCCTGTTTGCTCCCCACGCTTTCGCGCCTCAGCGTCAGTTACAGCCCAGAAAGTCGCCTTCGCCACTGGTGTTCCTCCACATATCTACGCATTTCACCGCTACACGTGGAATTCCACTTTCCTCTTCTGTACTCAAGCCACCCAGTTTCCAGTGCGACCTCAGGTTGAGCCCAAGGTTTAAACACCAGACTTAATAGCCGCCTGCGCGCGCTTTACGCCCAATAATTCCGGACAACGCTTGCCCCCTACGTATTACCGCGGCTGCTGGCACGTAGTTAGCCGGGGCTTTCTTCTCAGGTACCGTCACTCCGATAGCAGTTACTCTACCGGACGTTCTTCCCTGGCAACAGAGCTTTACGATCCGAAAACCTTCATCACTCACGCGGCGTTGCTCCGTCAGGCTTTCGCCCATTGCGGAAGATTCCCTACTGCCTCCCGTAGGAGTCTGGGCCGTGTCTCAGTCCCAGTGTGGCCGTTCACCCTCTCAGGTCGGCTACGCATCGTCGCCTTGGTGGGCCGTTACCCCACCAACTAGCTAATGCGCCGCAGGCCCATCCCTCAGTGACAGATTGCTCCGTCTTTCATTCTTCTCTCAGGAGAAAAAAGAAATTATCCGGTATTAGCTACCGTTTCCGGTAGTTATCCCAGTCTGAAGGGCAGGTTGCCTACGTGTTACTCACCCGTCCGCCGCTAAGTTATTTTGAAAGCAAGCTTTCAAAATAACTCCGCTCGACTTTGCATGTATTAGGCACGCCGCCAGCGTTCGTCCTGAGCCAGGATCAAACTCTCCAATTAGTATTGAAAAGAGCGATATGCTCATTTTGAAACATCTGACGAAAATTAATTCTCTAATTTTGGATATCACTTACGTGATTTCCTACTCACTCGTTGTTCAGTTTTCAAAGATCAAGTTCTCGTTGACGCCGTTTAATGCCTCAGCAGCAACTCTTATAATATATCATGTTGTTTTCAGAAATGCAAGCTTTATTTTTCGAAGCTTTTTATCAGCCTCGTTTGTATCGCCTGTACGCTGTCTAACAACGCTTACCTATAATACCCCAACTATTAATAGAAAAGCAACCCCTAATATAAAAATAAACAACTAGCTTAATAATTAAGCTAGTTGTTTATTTAATAGAGTTATGTTTATAGCAACGAATTTAATAGTATTTTGCCGCAGTATATTTGCTTGAGGCTTTAATTAAATCGGTTTTCTTATCACTCTTTGCAAGTCCTGCATCCACTGTAGTATCAATGGTAACCCACTTCCCATTAAGCAACACTTCGTTCCATGCATGATATTGCGTAACGTAGCTTGTATTCCCCATTACCAACTTAGCAGGAACATCTACACTCCGCAGCATTGCGGCAAAAAGAGAAGCGTAATCATAGCAAATCCCTTTTTTAGTAGTCAATGTCTTATCGATGCTTGGAATATAATCAGTAGTTACACTATTAGCAAGAGAGTAGTCATATTGTACATTCGCAACTACATAGTTATAGATCGCTTTAACTTTCTCTTCGTCTGTTGTTTTGCCTTGTACTAATTGTTTAGCTTTGACAATCGCTTTATCAGAAGAACTCCATTTCACATTCTGTACGGAGCCCAAATATACGGAATTCGAGTCACTCATGGTTACGTCTACTACTTCGGAATATAACGCTTTGTATTTATTACCGGTTGTGTTCTCCAGAACAGAAACCTTATAAGTCCCATTTCCTTGTTGCAAAGGGAAGTCCTCAGCTTGTCCAGAAGCATACAAGTTATAAGTATAGCTGCTGTTATCTTTGGTGATCATGAGTTTGATTCTTTTATCTTTCGGAATATCATAGTTAATACCAATAACACCTTGAGCCACTTTGGATGTAATCAACCAGCTGGCATCTGCACTTGCAGCTTGAGCTGTACTTACCGGAACTGAAGTCATTAGGACGAACAGCGCCACCAGCATAAAATAAACCTTTTTCACGGATAAAACTCCTTTCGGTAGCTGGCTGCCATCCTTTCGGGAAGGCCCTTTAGCTTTGCGTCCCTACCTTTCGATAGGTTTGCCGTTATCGTATAAGCTCTATCTGTTCTAGCTTTACTAGATATAGTTGATAGAATCCATTTGAAACAAACAAAAAAAGCCTCTTCATTCGGTAGCTGGCTGCCATCCTTTCGGGAAAAGGCCCTTTAGCTTTGCGTCCCTACCTTTCGGAAGGTTTGCCGTTATCGTGTTTAGCTTTCATAGTATAATACTATCATATTTATAGTTGTGAACAAGACCTAATTTACTAGATTACCCATTATTTTATAAATATCTCCCGGTATTTGTGTTTTCTTGTCATTCACTATTCTCCTTTTGTTAATTTGGCATGAACAATCAGCCGATGCGTTGGATTCACTAGCGGATCACATGTAATCAGAGTAAGAATCTTATCCTTGTCATTCCCGTCAAGAACGGAGACATCACTCGGATCTACAACAGAAATATCGTATACCTCATAGTTAAACACCTGATCACTAGTCTTTACCGTGATAACATCCCCCACAACAACCTCATTCAATCTGTTAAACAAACGACCCGTAGTTCGAGCCCGATGCGCCGCGATTGCAGCATTTCCGATCTCTCCAAGGGGTGCCGTTTCTTTCATATGGGCTGCAGCATGTTTCATATTAGCTTTTGTAGCCCCTTCTAATACAGGCAGCTTCAAATCAATCTTACCGATTTCAATTAGTGCGATTACTTTGCCACCGACCTCAATCTCCGGTTCAGGCTTTTCTGTCTCTTGGGGTTGGGGCTGTGCCTGAGCATCCAGAACCGATTCCTCTGCTAACAGCTGAGTAACTTCAGCATACCTGCTCTTCAAATCTGGCTGGGGAGTACTATCGGCAGTGCTTAGTTCAGCCGTTTCTAATAACTTCTCCTGCTGCCTGTCGTTGTACCATTCGTTAGCTGTCGGATATAACATGATAAGTATCCCAGCCAGTATGAGTAGATAGGAGAATTTACGCAATGTTATTCACCTCCGTATATTGTTTCTATGGTTATATACAAATCAAGCAGAAACAGCTACTTGCCTTTAAGCATAGCAACTCCTTCTGCCTGAAATTAATGTTTAAAATACCCATATACGACTTCCAAAGAAATTGATGATCACCGTGATAAAGGTAACCAGCACCTTGGAGATCAAGACTTGAATACCTAGTTTGTCTGTCAACAGATGCATTAGCAGCAGTGATATTCCGAGCACTACCAGATTCAGCACGATAAACTTGACCAGCTGCACGCGGTCGAAGCCTTCTTTATTACCCCGGTTGCGATCACGAAAGGTTACTTTTTTATTCAAAATAAAGCTATTCGCCGTACCTGCACTATAGGAGATCACCTGCGCCAATGCGTATACCATCCCTAGTGAATTCAACAATGTAAAAATCACAAAATCAATCAGCGTATTGAGTAAACCTACGGCATTAAATTTGAGGAACTGTATGAATGCAGCGCGCAAGTTCTTATCTGACATCATTGTGGTCCTTCCGGCGGTCCAGTTGTTCTTCGTTCTGGTAGCCTTTAGTCTCACTAACAATATATAGCGGTCTATCTTTAGACTCGTCATAAATCCGTCCGATATACTCCCCAATCACACCCAACAGCATCAGAACGATACCGTTAAAGAGCAGATTGACGCCTACAATGGAAGCCCAGCCCGGAACCGTCCAGGAGGTGAAAAATATCCTTTGGAACAAGACGAAAAATAAATAAAGAAAACTAGAGAATGAAAGAAAGAATCCAATATACGTAGCAATTTTAAGCGGCTTATGTGAAAAAGAGGTGATGCCATCTAACGCAAAACGAATCATTTTCTTCAGCGGATATTTGGTTTCTCCGGCAAAACGTTCTTCCCGTTCATATTCCACCATAGTCTGCTTGAAGCCAACCCAGCTCACCAAACCTCTGACATAGCGGTTCTTTTCTTTAAGTCCCCGCAGGACATCACATACCTTACGGTCAATAAGACGGAAATCACCTGTATCCGTAGGAATATCCACACTTGTCATACTGCTGAGCAGGCGGTAAAAGAGCTTCGCGGTGACCTTTTTGAACATCGTTTCTCCGTGGCGCTTCAGGCGTTTCGCATATACAACATCATAGCCCTCTTTCCACTTCTCGATCATTTGCAAAATGACCTCCGGAGGATCCTGAAGATCAGCGTCAATAACAACAACCGCTTGACCTTCGGCATAGTCCATGCCAGCTGTAATCGCTACCTGATGTCCGAAATTACGCGAGAAGTCAATCAGCTTGACATGCTCGTCTCGTTCACAGATCTCCCGAATCATCTGGGCGGAACGATCACGACTGCCGTCATTGACGAAGACCAGCTCATAAGTATCGCCGCACTCGTCCATTACTTTTTTCAAACGTTCATAAGTATGGCTAATTACTTGCTCCTCATTGAACATGGGTACAATCACACTATATCTGGCTTTCACCTTTATTCCTCCTACAAGCTTTTTGGAGCGTTACATCCATCTACACTTCATAATAACGCTGCATGCATAAACTTATTTTATAGATTTTTATTAAATCCTAGAAAACCCAAGTAGGGAACCAACGCAGCATATCCTTTACGTAATCTCCACTCACCTGCATCCCTGACAGTACCGGGTAGAAAGCGATAAAGAGCAGCAAAGCAACGGCTACATAGACATACTGTACGTAACGGGCCTCAGGGAATTTACTATCCAGCAACTTCATTATATATACAATACCAAGAATCATAAATGGTACCATAGCAAAATAATGGTAAATAAATGTTTCTCTTGGGACAAGCATCCACGGAACATATTGCGAGAAGAAGGCGATCCAGATCATGTAGAGGTTCTTATCTTTACGTTTCAGCGTAATCCACAGCGTTGCCAGCATCGCAAAAATACCCGTCCACCAGATAAGAGGATTCCCCATAGTCACTATACTGCTGACCTGACCTTCCGGCAAACCTTCACCGCCGCTAAAGAACCAGACCGGTCTCTTCATAAACGGCCATTGCCACCATGAGGAAGCAAAGGGATGTGTAGCTACAAGCTGACTGTGATAGTTGTACATATTCTTTTGGGAATCAATCAACCCTTTAATAGTGAAGCCCTCTACTGATGCAGATAACCCTGGCACAAAAGATAAGCTATAAATAATTACTGGAATAATTACAAAGAACCCGATACAACTAGCCAACGTAATAATAGTCTTTTTCCAAAAAGAATCTACCGCTTCACGACAGGTGCCCAGCAATTCCTTGTCTTTAATCTTCCCCTCGGCCAGCAGGCGTCCGGAGGCTTGGTATTCTCTGTAGCGTTCAAAAAGGGAGATAGCCAGCATAATGGCCAGCCCTGCTCCTCCATAGAGCACAATCCATTTCGAAGCTACGCCGATTCCGAAGAATAAGCCAGACCAGAATAACGGAATTAATGTTTTTCTCAAAGGCTGCTTGTAGAAATTCATTGTGTAATACCGCTGCATGAAATAGAACATCAACATAATGAAGAATACTCCGTATACGTCAATCGTGGAGATTCTTGTCTGTGTGAAATGCATGAAATCCAGTGCAAACAATCCTGCCGCGAGGGCGGCGTATTTGCTTTTCTTAAACAAACGCAGCGCCATTACATATATGAGAGGTAACATGGCAACTCCGAACAAGGTTCCGATAATACGCCAGCCGAATGGATTGACCCCGAACAGCTCCATCCCTATGGCAATTAACAACTTACCAAGCGGTGGATGCGTATTCTCGTAAGGCACAATCCCGTGTGTATATTCATAAGCTGTTCGCGCATGATAGATCTCGTCAAAATAAGTGCTATTCATAAAGTTAGAATATTCCGGAATGAGCGACTGCTCGTCAAAAAGATTGGCCGCTGCTCCTCTTTTAGGAACTGCGTTAGCATCCGGTGTCACACCAGCAATAGGAAGGGGTATTCTTTCTCCCCCCTGCTCATAAAAGGCCATTTCGTTCAAAGTGAACCCTGGAGAGGTAACTGTAAACTTCACATATCTCGCAGTAACGTTCAGGGGTTGGCTTTTCCAGATGAAGACATTCCCGACATCCTCACTGACATCCATCGGACTGCTCCAGACCTCAGGATTGTCGCTGAATTCCAGCTTGAACTTACCCGTGCCCACGCCACCAAAGATATTGACCCGTTCCAATGGTTTACTCTGTCCCAAATCTACATAGAAGCTTTCACCACTGGCAGCAGGCTCCCATAAAGTCTCTGGAGATTTAGTAGAGCCAAGATTATATAAAGCAAGCGCTGCGTAAACGGCCGTAATAGCTATTAGGCATATCCAATCTATACGCTTAAACTTCATCGTTAGATCGCCCTCCCTTCTGATGCGGTTTAATTTGCCCGACAACTCTCAAATCTTCTTCATATTGTTCTTCCAGTGTAATTGGTGCTGGAAGAGGTTTTATACCCTTGCGGACATACACATCGTAACCGATATTCAGCATATAAAGCAGTAATGCTAGATTAGCTATAGCAGTCACTAATACGATTCCGTCTGCACCCGGGCTAACATCTGCATTCAGGTGGGATAAGGTGTACGCCACATTGATGTATTGCGTTAAGCTGAATCCGAGAAATAGCGATAAAAAGCGGCGGTCCCGACTTTCTATATAAGTAAACAAACAAAGAATAAGAGCAGGGAACATATAACGTTCATGCATTTTGGTGCCAAGCACAAAGACCACTACTATAAGCACCATGCCGATAAAATAGGATTTGGTCAGGTCCAAGCGATCCTTTTTAAAGGAATAAAATGCCGCAACAGCTACAGCCACTAAAATAAATATGAAGCCCCATACACGGTATGGAATGCCAAGCCAGGTTAGATCAAGGGATGACCACATCGGATCAGTCAGTGCATACAGATTAAATGCATTCACTGAAGAATACGGATAGGAAGATAACGTACTCTTGTAAAGATCAATAATCCCTATCAGACCTCCGTTATTCCAGAAAAATGGTGCCGCAAGCAATCCGAAGATCCCCAATCCATACAAAGCTCCGAATCCAAGCTGCTTCCAAGCGCGGTGATGATAAAAAGCAAACAACAATACCGGCGTGAATATCAACGCTTGCGGTTTAATTAGCGTCGCTAAGGCAAACAAAATTGCGGAGCGAACAAACTTTTTGTTCGCAGCACCATGGATACTGAGCAGCAGGAAGATCAAAAAGAACGAATCTGCTTGTCCCCAAGCCGCTGAATTAATAAGTACCGCTGGATTAAACAGAAACAACAACATCAAGCCGAAAGCAATTCCTGTGCCGAGTTTTTTGCGTGACATTTGATAAATGAAGTAGCCGAGCACCAAATCAGAAAGGATCGCAGGGAGCTTGAAGAGTAAATTCTCTCCACCTGAGCCCTGAGTGAATCCTAAAACGCCACGTATGGCGCTAAGCACGTACAATATGTACAAATAGCCTGGAGGATAATCGGCAAAATAACCTTCTTCATAAAATTTGCCTGGACCTAAATCCACCATACGCTGTCCCCAAGAAATAAAGGTATTCATATCATTCTGATATCCTTGCGCGGTAAGACCAATCCACACCCTCAGGATAAAAGCAACTCCGATGGCAATACTCAGCCATTTGGAATAAATATTCTCAGGCTGCTTCATAAGCTTCTCACTACGGAATGCTTTAGTATAAAGCACTGCAAAAAATACACTAAACAGCGCTGAGATCAGCAACATCTTAGTTGGAGATACTTTATGTGGAGTGTCTGCCTTTTTGTCGCCTGCATCTGGACTAACCGCTGCACTATCCAGCGAAATGACGTTAGCCCCTTCGGGAGCCGCGTCTAATTTTTCTACAGCAAAATCATCAAAATAAGCCTTACCTTGAATTAAGCTAGAGTAGCCGCCCAGACTTGCGCCTATGCCAAATGACTTCTGCTCCGGTCCTGTCTGGCCGATATATTCAAGATACTGCCATTCACCTGCCGTATCAGTTACGCTGGGATACCCCCCGCCTACTCCAACGGCAAGAATGTTGGCGCCCATTCCCTCGCCTGCTGTACTTACTACTTTGATCCATCCAGAGATTTTATAATAACTATTCGGCGTAGCCTCAATCGTCTGCACCCATTTCGAATGATTGGGTTCGATATTCTCAATGACTGCCGCCTTGCTGCCGGAATGGACTTCCTCCGATTGGATTGAAAGTAGGCCTGAGTTGTCTCCTGAAATCCACATATCCTTAGTCCAGTTAGAAGGCGCATCATCTCCCCCCTCCTCAAAGCCAGGGTTCTGCAATAGATTCCCCTCTGCATAAATGCTTGTTACAGGAAGCACAAACAATAACAGCATCAATACAGTCATTACGGCCGCACGTGTACTCTTGATCATCGTCCCAACCTCACCTCGTCCTATATTCATCTTAGTCCAGCCAAAAGCATATACCTTCTGAAAAACAGCTCCCGAATTAGTGTATTTCACCGTTGCTAAGAAATCATTTGGATTGATTTTCTCATAAAAGAGCATATAAATATAGGGCATGTTTACCTTATCTGGATCGCAAACCCTTCCATCCACAATACTCCATTCCATAGGATCGCCCTAAGCTTCAAGGCTCTTATATAGACTCTTATATAGAATAGAAGAATCGCAGTGGCTAAAGCAAATGCCGGAGCAAAAAAAACAGAGATCAGGATCAAGGTGGGTAACAAATTGGACTCTAACACCAAGGCTGCCTCGTCCTGAACATCACCTCTTCAACAATATAATCTAAATCATAGATGATGAAAAGCTAGAAACATAGACTAGCCTGAATGGTTAAGTGCCAACAAAAATATAAAAAAAGGGCCCCCTCAGTTATGAAGGAGCCTTTGAATGCACATCTGTATGCTATATATGAGTTAGCCCGCACTACCAAGAAATACATAACGGAGAATAATCAGAATAGCAAGTACCCACATCATCCAGTGAATATCGTATTTTTTCTTGCCAGCAAGGTTAGCTACACAAGCAAGGATTACATAAGTTACGATACCAAAGGAAATACCATTAGCAATATTATAAGTGAAAGGCATGATTACTAGAGTAAGGAACGCTGGAATCGCAACAACCATATCTTGAAAATCAATTTCGCGAATCGATTGTGCCATGAGCACGCCTACGACAATCAATGCTGCGGCTGTAGCAGATCCAGGGATCAGAGCCACTATTGGTGCAAGGAATAACGCAAGCAAGAAGCACACACCCGTTGTTACAGCTGTAAGACCTGTACGTCCACCTTCAGCAACACCTGCCGCGCTTTCTACAAAAGCAGTAGTAGTGGAAGTACCCAATGCCGCACCACCAGCTACAGCGATAGCATCGACAAACATTGCATTACCTACACGTTTGTTACCTTCTTCAGGGTTGTCCATAATACCAGCGCGTTGAGCAGTACCTACAAGTGTACCAAATGTATCGAACAATTCTACAAAAGTGAATGTTGCGATTGCTGAAACAATACCGGTGTGCAGGATACCATCCCAGTCAAATTCGAAAAAGTTCAATTGCGTCAGGTCAGGCACCCAAGGGGTTGTCGGACTGGACAATGAGCCAAAATCAACTACACCCATCAGTATACCCGCGAGGGTTGTACCCAAGATACCGAATAAAATCGCACCTTTAACTTGCAGTACCATCAGGATGGAAATAAGAAGCAATCCGATAATTACCAATTGTACATCAGTGTTCTCTAGACTACCCATATGAATAATTGTTTCAAAGGATAGGACATCTGTGAATGTATTGGCCGAAATATCTTTACCAGCTTCGACACCAATCGTCATCAAACCACTATTCTTAAGCCCAAGGATTGTAATGAACATCCCGATACCTACGGTAATGGCATGCTTTAAGCTGTCAGGAATGGCTGTCAGTAAGATCTGCCGCACTCGGGTAACCGTGAGCAGGATGAAGATCAAACCGGAAATAAATACTGCGGTCAGACCCATTTGCCAAGTGAATGGATGTTCTGAGGTTGCAGAAGACAAAATTACGGAAGCAAAGTATGCATTAAGTCCCATACCTGGTGCCAATGCTACTGGAAAGTTTATAAACACGCCCATTGCAATGGTGAAAATACCTGCTGCCAGCGCAGTCGCTAGAAATACAGAGTACCAGCCCATATCGATGCGGCCAAATGCTGTTAATGTGCTCGGATTAACCGACAGGATGTAAGCCATAGCCATGAATGTAGTCAAGCCGGCCATTATCTCTGTACGTACTGTAGTGCCGTTCTCTTTCAACTTGAAAAACCGATTCAAATTGTTCTCCCCCTAAGGTATGTTGTGGCTGACAGCAACAAAAAGCCGGTATCTGATCGACACCGGCTCGAAAAAAAGAGTAGCACCAAAGACTATAGCCCTAGATTCAGGACAATACGGGTTGCTCAGCTCTTCTTAATCGTAGCCAGGTCATTACGGTGACCTCGTAGAAACTTCCAGGCCTATTCCCGGAAATATACGAAAGAATTATGTTGTTGTGCTTTATCATTTTAGGGGGACATCACATAAGTTGTCAATGAAAAAAGCGAACATTTTCGACTTTATTTTTTCTATTGTTCGTAATTCATACATTTTTATCTTTAACTCCAACCCCAAAATCCATTAAATCATGCAGCTTATTAACTATCAAAAGCCTTATCAAATGGGTATTTTTCCCTATAAAACAGTTTCAACATGCCCTAGCTTATTGGCCTTTGGAATACTGATAGCTATGCCAAGAATTAGCAAAATGCCCTATAGCTAAACAAATCACTGCAATACCTAACCAGAAAGATCTGCCCCATATAGCCGCAAATCCAAATGCACAAACAGGGAGAACTGCCATGGGAATCGGAAGAAACAATAATGGAGCCCATAATAATCTGAATTGCTGTCCCTTAACCATATAACGAATCCATAAACCGTAATAAATCGTGATAAACACAAAGATAAGTGCAGCCCAGATCCCGAATTCTACATTTTCGAAGTTATCCTTTGAAATCGCAAGAATAGCTATACACCCCAACTGCCCTACTCTCTCCAAAAGGGTGTAGACGATGCCGGCATCTTTTAAACCGCTGGGAACATGATCGGGCGGAAACTTAATCATCAGTAAACTTGGGGCAAGAATAACCATAGCTATTAGTGTTCCAATAAGTGAGAATCCCATTCTAATGGCTCCTGTAAGTTTATTTTTTCCAGTTTATCACATTCTCTAAAGTTGCTATATAGGGTCCGTCACAAGCTTCACGGTTAATAAAAAAACCTGCAGTCCCTTAATAAATAAGGAGCTGCAGGTTTCTTATTGCTATATGCTATTCCCACTCAATCGTTGCAGGTGGTTTCGAAGTAATGTCATACACTACGCGGTTTACATTCTCAACTTCGTTGACAATACGTACAGAGATTTTTTCAAGAACATCCCATGGGATACGTGCCCAGTCAGCTGTCATGCCGTCGATGGAAGTTACTGCACGAACACCTACTGTGTAGGAATACGTACGAGCATCACCCATAACTCCGACACTCTTCATGTTAGGCAGGGCAGTGAAGTATTGCCAAATTTCACGGTCTAATCCCGCTTTAGCAATTTCCTCTTGCAGAATGTAGTCAGAATCACGAACGATAGTAAGCTTGTCCTCTGTTACTTCACCCAAGACACGAATAGCAAGACCTGGACCTGGGAAAGGCTGACGCCATACGATCGCACGTGGCATGCCCAGCTCTTCACCGAGTTTACGAACTTCATCCTTGAACAAGGTGTTTAGCGGCTCGATCAAGCTGAATTTCATATCTTCTGGCAGACCGCCCACATTGTGATGGGATTTAATGGTTTGCGCTGTAGCTGTTCCACTCTCAACGATATCCGTATAAAGCGTACCTTGTGCAAGGAATGAAAAATCTCCGAGCTTAGCCGACTCTTCGTCGAAGCAGTAGATAAACTCGTTACCAATGATTTTACGTTTTTGCTCAGGATCTTCAACACCTGCAAGTTTGCTCATGAAGCGATCGCGTGCATCGATTTTCACTACATGAATATCGAATTTGCCTACGAAAGTCTCCATAACGCTTTCTGCTTCACCTTTACGCAGAAGGCCGTGGTCAATAAACATACAAGTCAATTGATCTCCGATTGCACGGTGGATAAGCATAGCCACAACGGAAGAATCCACTCCGCCACTAAGAGCGCAGAGTACTTTTTTATCTCCGACTTGATTGCGAATATCTTGAACGGCTTCATCGATAAACGATTCCATTGTCCATTTGCCGTCGCAACCACAAACTTGGTATAAGAAGTTCGAGATCATCTCGTTACCTTGAACGGAGTGACGTACTTCTGGGTGGAATTGCACAGCGAACAATTTGCGCTCCGCATTGCTCATTGCTGCAATTGGAGCACTTTCTGTACCTGCATCCAGCTTGAAGCCTGTTGGAAGCTCAACTACATGGTCACCGTGGCTCATCCATACAGTCTGGCGGTTCTCCAATCCTGCAACTAAAGCAGTTCCTTCTGCAAAGTCAACATCAGCTTTACCATATTCCCGTTTAGCTGAACGTTCTACTTTACCATCAAGCTGATGAGCCATCAGCTGCATACCATAACAAATACCGAAGATCGGCACTCCTAGATCATAAATAGCCGGATCTACGTGTGGTGCATCTTCAGCGTATACACTGCTAGGTCCGCCAGAGAAGACAATTCCTTTAGGCGAAAGTGCTTTAATCTTGTCAACTGGCGTATTGTACGGCAAAAGTTCGCTGTATACTCCCAGATCCCGAATTCTGCGCGCGATAAGTTGGTTGTATTGTCCCCCAAAATCGAGAACGACGATAATTTCATTTGGCTTGTTCATTACGTGCCTCCCTTGATTATTGGATTCATTATACTCATGGTTAATTCTCATCGTCAAGGAAAGGAGGACACGCCTCTCATAATCAGAGAGTGATAAAACTTCATGCAGAACCTTCCTTGCTATGGCATAAATTAGATAGCGGATCTAAGCGTTCTTGGCCGTTTATGTTAAACGGAAGGTAATGAGCAGACATTCGCGGATAAACGCGGCCGCATCAGAAGCCGCAGGCTCGCCGCCAAGGTCGGGAGCGGAGTTTACGGAATTGCCGCGGGCAGAGATCACGGCTGTGGAGGCCAAAGCTGGCGCGTACGCCAGGGTCTCCCACTGGCGGACGAACTGCCGGACGGCTACATCTAGTCCGGCATCGTAAATCCGCAGGGAGTCCACATACTCCCTGCCAGTAACGCCGGGCGGCGGCGGTCCAAACCGCTCCGCCAGCCCGTGCCAAGCCAGAGAGGCCGCGCGCAGCTGCCTCTCACGGCTCAAGCTGCTGCCGCGACACGCGGCCAGCAGCAGAGCCAGACTGCGCCGCCAGCGCCAAGCGGCGGCGGGAAGCAGCGCCGCGGCAGTCAGCGGCGCTGAAAAGGGTCCGCCCGCCAGCGGCAGGACGGGTAGTTCCGCGCTGCGCGTTGCTTGCGGCGCGAGCGCCGCTGCCGCAGGCCGTGCCGGCGCGGGGAAGCCAGCCGCAAGCGCAGGACCCGGCGTCGGATCGAAAGGAACCCAACCTGCGCCGGCAAAATAAACCTCTACCCAAGCATGCGCATCCCCTTGGGTGACTAAATACTTCGCCGGCATGGCTTCCTCCTGCTGGGTTCCAGGTCCGTACCCTTGAACATACCGCGCTGGAATGCCTGTGCTTCGCAGCAATACGGTCATCGCTGTTGCAAAATGCACACAATAACCTTGCTTGGTCTCAAACAGGAAATGATCCACAAAATCAGCGCCAGCTGGCGGAACCATGGTATCCAGCGTGTAAGAATACCCGTTTTGCAAATAATCCCGAATGGCGGTTGCGGAGTCATATCGGTTACCCGAGGAAGCTGTGAGCTTCTCTGCCAGAGCTTTCACTCGCTCAGGTAATAAATCAGGTAGCTGCAAATATTTGTTCTTTATTTCTTGAGGATCAGCATCACCCAACCCGCGCAGCAGTACTGGATTACTCTCGGGAAGTATAGAATCAACTATATACTCAGTGATCCGAGTTGAACCCGCCGAATCTGGCAGACGAAAGGTATCCCTGTCCTTATTCGCCAGAACATAACCAAGCTGGCTGCCATTAGATAGTTGAACTGTCTCAACATCCGTTATGGTGCCCGCATTGAATACAGGAATTCCTCCGGAAGAAGGGCTGGCAAATTGTATCCGCTGTTGTAAAGTCCGTCCACCATTAGTAGTAGTTACCGTCGCCGGAATCTGAGGCAGGCTGGACAAGTTAAGCGGAGTAAATTCCTCACCCCCTCTGATCCAACGGCGTCCGTCATAATAGGCAATGCTCTCCCCGCGCCAATAGGTACGCAGGCTGGTCAATGCTGCGAAGACTGGCTCGGTATTGCGTGACAATGGAGCACCCAGTTCTCCATCATTTGTACTATACCCTGTTGTTCCTGCAGGTATAGCCTCATTATCTTCCGGCATATGGCCCGAAGCCCATTCCTGCAGCTTTTCAAAGGTTGACTGGAGTGTAGTTTGGTTAGGCGGTCGTACTTCATATACCTGCCCACCGAACCATGCTGTCATCATTACGAATATGGCAGCCGCTAATGCCAAAACTCCCCATCGGGCATACGGCAGGTGAATGCTGCCCACCCGTTCCCGCAGACGGAGCAAACCACTCATTGCTTGCATCCATACAATAAGCCCCACTGATATTACAACATCCGTTGTCGTATTAACGCCAAAGCCAATATCCAGAACCAATAGATAAATGAGGGTCACCGCTGTAAACAGCAGCGTGCTTCCTCTGAAAAGTGCAAGCTGCTGCACCGAAGATACCAGCAGCCCCCAGCCAACAATCAAAATCAAAAGTCTGCTGATCTCGCTAAGCTGAGAAACATGCCCTGAAAAGAGCAAAATCAGATCATTTGGAATTTCTACTGCATAAATGCCCAACCATCCTGTCCCTACGCTCTCACTGCATAGATATAGCCAAGCCGTGCCGATCATCAAACATTGGATACTTAGCAATAGCCATCCGGGAATCTGAAGGATTCCCCACATCAACAGCACGGCAGCAGAAATCATCAGAATCTGCAGCAATCTAGCAGTATCTTCCAATGAAGTCGTTCTATATAAAGGGAGCAGCCATTCTAAAAACAGCCCCAAAATAGCCAAAGAGAACAGCATGCGATAATACAGAGGTATCTTTCTCTGTTTACCGGCATGACTGCTCTCTAGTTTTTCCAAATGGAGCTGCTTTGGTTCCTTCCCACTTTGCCCATTCATAGAGAAGCTTGTGTCACCCGGTATCCGCTTACCGTAGCGTTGGTTTTCCGGATGATTCATGGTACTCTACCTCCCTGAGCCTGTAAGCTGGCAATGCATCATCCAGACAAAACATCCGTGCTCCCAGACGACCCAGACTATCCCCAACCGTTCCCCGCACAGGCTGGCGGATCTCCTGCAGCGTTACCTCCGCAGGCACCGGAGCTGGCTGATCCCAAGCATAATAGAGCTCAACTTTTACACCTTGCACTAAGAATTTAGCGATAACCTTAGCGGATTGTTCCTCTAATCTTCCGGTCACTATAGCAACGGTCATTCCCGGAATCCAGCCTCTAGAAGCATCCTCCAACAGCTCGGACAGGGTTCTTGTTCCATTCGGAGAAATATCAGTTAGAATATCCAGCACTCTCCCTGGGATTTTGCCCAGTCCTTCATGCCTAGCCATTCCTTCCGGCCAGCCTCCGCTGAATAACTGGACATAAGCACCTGACTGCTCAGCAAAGAGCATCAGCCCCATCGCCGTTGACACCGCCTTCTCAAATACCGGTGGCTGCTCTTCCCGACTGCCACGAGGTGTAAGTGCATTGGTTGGAATCTCATAGCTTTTTGGATCATTAGCCAACACGATACAGCTCATTTTTGCCTTTTCACGCTCTGGAACTTTGCTCTGCAGATTCCCTAGCCGGGCACTGTTCTTCCAATGGATTCGGCTAAGTGGATCACCGGGCTCATATTCCCGCGATTCCATGGTCTCATCATTGCTGTTTCTTCCCCTTCTGGAATAGAGCGAATCACCGCTAATAAAGCCGCTGTCCGGTACTGCTCCGCCATAATATAGGGGGGCTGGCAGCACTTTAATGCTATGCTCTTCAGCAGGCTCAGATCGGCCTGTGAACCAGCCGGGCAAATCTCCCCAGGTTACTCTACAGCCCTGCAAATGATGATGTCCGCGTAGCATATTCTCAAGAATGTAGGTGTATTCAAAAGAGCGTCTGAATCCCGGAAACAGTAGCTTGTGATGTCCTCTGTCCCCCCAAAAATCAGCGATAGTCAGCCATGGCAGTGGAAGCCGGGAAGAGAAATTCACCCGCACCTTCACAAGCAGTGTATTTCCAGCTATCGGTCTTACAGGAGTGATTGTACGTTCAATCTTTATCGCCCGTGGACCTGAAAGTTGAACGATAAGTCCGCCAACCATGATAACGCCTACAGCGATCAGCAGAAATAAGAGTGATGCGCCTCCGCGCCATGCATATAAAACACCTATAATTCCAGCCACAGTCAGCACCCGCAACCATTCAGCCAATGCACTACGGCTACGCGGATAGGAGAAGCTTCTAACTCTTTCAGTCTTGTTATTTAATTTGTGTTCTACTTTTTTTGAAGAGGACAATGGAACACCCTTCCTTTGGGTCTAGACTTGTTCCCAGCTGAGGAACTTATTACTATCTATTCTTCCCATGAAAAAGGGTGCCCAGACATTGTTTTTTTCTTTTAGAAAAACTGCCCGAGCGCTAAATCTCAGAAGGCTATTACCCGGCGCTCACCTTCCGTCACGCTTATATTTAAAGGAGGGTGATCGGCTGTCTCCAGCAGCTCACGCAGCGATACCCAGATAGAACCGCCAATCATCTCCACACTGGCACCGTTTATCTTTTGAACATGATCAGGAAGATTTAAAAGGAGTTCCTTGTTCGCCACATCCGCGATGATATCTTTGCCGTTCCAGGCAATCCTTCCACTGCGACTGCCCGCATCCCAGCTAATCTGCCCTCCCAGCCGTTCGATCACAGCGCGAAGTGGCACCATATATTTTCCTTTTTGCAGAGTATATTCACCTGGCGCCAGCTTCGTCTCCAGCTTTCCAACCTCCAGCACCAAAGGTTTGCCGGGCGCAAACAGCTCTGCGTTCGGTATGATATTCGAGGTGATCCAAGCTTCCGAAGGTTTCACTCTGCCCAAGCTATTGGCTTTTGAGGAGACTCTGAATTGTACAGGCTCCACCGTCTCATCTAAAAGGCCAAAGCTGTATCCAGCAGCCTTATAACGCGCAATAATATCAGGCAGTGCTTTAACACTCTCCTGATGGCCGCCGCCATCATGCAGCAGCAGAATAACCCGAGAGGATTTCAGATCCGCGGTTGACCCTTTTAAGATTTCTGACGCCGGTACCCCTTTGCGTTTGGAATCCCCGCTGTCCACCGTCCAATCCGTAACGATATAACCGGCTTGCTTCAACAAATTGAAGTAGGTATTATCAAAGTGATCAAAGGTTCCGCCCGGGGCGCGGATAAGTTGTGGGCGAACCCCTGTAATGCCCCGAATAATTTCTTCGGTCTTTTTAATCTGGCTCCAAAATTCAGTGAATCCACTATATAAATCATGGTAATTATGATTATAGGTATGATTGCCAATAGCATGTCCTTGTTCCCATATGGCATTAATTAGCTCTGGATGGCTTTTCGCTTGATTACCAAGGACAAAAAAGGTCGCCTTCACACCTTGCTGCTGTAAAATTTCAAGAACGTTGAAGGTATTGTCACTCGGTCCGTCGTCAAATGTAATATAGACTGTTTTTGAAGCTTTCTTTGCGGCTGTGATTGCCGAATATGTTGTTGACACCTTGGATACTTGTGCCGTACTGGAATTCAATTTAACTTCTGGAGAAGCAGTCACAATGGACTCTGCTTTAGGAGGCAATTCTTGCATCGCCACTAACGGGAGATTATTCTTAACAGAGACAGACTCCGCGCTTGCGGACTGTAATGAACGATTCATCCAAGAATCTACACTCTCCCCTGCGTTCCATCCCAGCATTACGATGACGATTACAACCATAACAAGCAATCCGCTTATCAAGTTTCGGCGGCCGTGAGTGTTTTTGTTACCTTTCATCTTCTCTACCTCCAGCATTCTATTGGCTCAAAAGCCATTTGGTAGATTGTATGAAGACAAGCTTCAAAATAGAATAAGGCAACTGCCCCTTGGAGAGTGAGAATCTTATGGAAATGCTGAACTTTATACAAGAATTATTCAGCAAATATGGATATAGCGTATTGTTTTTTGGATTGCTGCTCGAATTCGTTGCCTTGCCGTTTCCCGGAGAAACTACCATGGCTTTTGCAGGTTTCCTTTCCTATACGGGAAGACTTGATTTCATAACGCTGATTCTAGTGGCGTTTGCAGGGACCACCGCCGGGATGACCCTCACCTATTTTGTCGGATTAAAAGCCGGAATGCCCTTCATCCAGCGATACGGCAAGTGGTTGCTGTTCTCCCCTGCCAAGCTGGATAAAACGCAAAAATGGTTCGAGAAATACGGCAGCATCCTTATTTCCATCGGATATTTTATTCCAGGCGTTCGTCACTTCACCGGCTATTTTGCTGGTATAGTTGCGCTGCCCTTCCGTAAATTCGCCCTCTACGCTTATAGTGGAGCATTATTCTGGGTAGTGCTGTTTCTTGGCATAGGACGGGTATTTGGTCCGCAGTGGATGGGTATTTTCCATTTATTCGAGTTATATGCACTATGGATTATCTCCGGCGGTGTAGCTATAGCTGCCCTTGTAATCCTGTATCGCTACCGCAAAAAGATAAGCATCCGCCTGTTCCCGCGCAAAGCTGCCATAAAGCTACAGACTCAGGTTAAAAAAACTTCCAAGGGACGGTGAAGCCACCGCCCTTTTTAAGTACGTTTTTTCTTGCTGCGTACCCCCGCATATCCTGCAAGCAAAAGCGCAACTGCGGCAAATCCCGCTCCCCCAACAAACCCTACCATTCTTGGCTCCACCCCTTCTAATAGCCACCCGGCGAACAGCATAGATAACCCCAGCAGCGTATTTCCTACTGCAGACAGAAGTCCAAACACAAAGGGCTGTATAGCAGATGGCGCTTTCCGCATAACAAGCGTATCCAGACAGGCATTCCCCGTCCCCCCGGCAAATGACAGCAGAATATATAACATAAATGCTGCCGCAAAATGATTGCTGACACTGATGCCCATCAATAATACACCTTCAAGTAAAAGCCCTCCGATGGCTACAATCAGCAGCCCCTTTTTTAAATAACGTGAGGTGAAAAAACTAAGGCTAAGACCGACGCCAAGCGCCGCATAAAATGCCCCTACTCCAATATCCCCCGCGTGAAATACCTGTATCGCATAGACACTGATCAGTACATTATCCAGACCATTTAGCAACGGCACCAACAGCTCATAACCGAAAATGACCTGCAACGTTAGGCTTCCGCCAATTACCATTCCCAGAGCACGCAGTTGACCGTATTGTGCTTCTTTATTGGATTTTTCTAAGTCCCCCTCAGGTGAATATGTAGCCTTCTTAGCCACCGTCGCCATTTCCGTATGTTGTGGAAACTCGATACCGTAAATTAACATCGCCGCGATTAAAAAAGACACTGCATTCATAATGAACGCTGCCTCCGGACCAAACCACATCGACACCCCCCCTCCACTGAACGCCCCAAGGATCAGCACGCAGCCGCTCATTAACTGCTCTAGTCCGTTGACGGTCAGCAGAGAATCTTTGGTGACGAGCAAAGGGATAGTGGACTTACGAACAGGGCTGTAAATGGCTTCGCCCGCTGCCAGCAAAAAACTTGCCATATATAACAACCACAGGTTCTCCTCCCCATCCACCCATAAAAAGGCTAAGGCTACTGGGACCCTCAGCATATCTGTAGCTATCATGATATATTTGCGTGGAATTTTACTGCCAAGTATGCCTCCAAGCGGGGCCAGAAATAAATAAGGAAGCAGTCTCACACCTAACGAAATCCCCACCGCCATGCCTGATCCCGTCAACTGCAGAACCAGCGCCAGTACTGCAACGCTAGTAAAACGATCACCAATTCCATTGATCAAGCCGGCTGTGAACAATCGTGAATATCCCTTATGACTCCTAAACATCGCAACAGCTGAGTGATTATTCATAAAATAAACCTCATTTCATCTATTTATACATACATCTAATTAGATGTTAATCGAATCATTAATTTATGACAATGCTTTATTTTCAAGGATTTGCTAAGATGAAATACAGCATTACTTCACGGAAATCTCCGGGAAAGAAGGAATTGTCTTTTGAAAATAGATCGATTGCTCTCTATCGTTATCCTGCTAATGAACCGCCGCCTAATTCAGGCGAAGGAGCTAGCCGATATGTTCGAGGTATCTGTGCGCACGATTTATCGTGATATTGAAAGCATTAATGGAGCCGGAATTCCTATCGTCACCTATCAGGGAGCTAACGGTGGGATCGGGCTTATGGAAGGATACCGGCTGGACCGCAATGTCTTGACGGATCGTGAGCTGGCGGATATTTTCACGGCTCTGCAGAGCGTCTCGTCTTATGGAGGAAATGAACATACGCTGCTCATGGAAAAGATCAGCAGCGTAATCCCGCCCTCCCAATCCGCCGCCTTCCGCAGCAAAACGACTCAGCTCATCATCGACTTCTCCCCATGGGGTCTTCAACGTATTTTGGAAGAGAAGCTTGCCACTCTAAAAGAAGCACTTGAGGAAAGCGTGACCGTAAACTTTGATTATGTAGATGCTGCGGGTCAGACAAGCCAGCGTTCGGTAGAGCCCTATACTTTAGTGCTGAAGGGGCAAGCCTGGTACTTATATGGATTTTGTCTGAATCGTCAGGATTTCCGTCTGTTTAAGCTGTTGCGCATGAAAGAGCTCGTTAAGAATACCCAAGTTTTTATTGCAAAAGATGTAGATGCAAGCGAGCTGCCTTGGAGCAACGAGTATCAGAGATCAACCGTAACAACAGCAACACCCATCGTTTTGCAGTTTAAGGCTGAAAGCAAACATCTAGCGGAAGAGCGGTTTGATTCTACCGAGCTACTGCCCGACGGTAATGGAGGTTACAAGGTTACCATCAACTATCCTGAGGATGGATGGCTATATGGTTTCCTGCTAAGCTTCGGGATGCATGTAGAGGTCTTAGAGCCACCGCATATTCGGCAAAAGCTGGGGCAGCTTGCAGCAGGCATAGGAGCAAAATATACAACCTAACAATAAACCTGACGGAATGCCGTCAGGTTTATTGTTCTATACTGAACTTAAAGCGGGCGCTCGAGAGCTTGCATACCTTTAAAGGAGTGTTAAATATGGGACATGAACATGTAGAGCAAGGAGATCTTAAAATTTGTCAAAGCTGTGGGATGCCAATGCCTACGGCAGAATTGCTTGGAACGGACCAGGATGGCAACAAGATCGAAGATTACTGCGTGTACTGCTATGAGAATGGTGCATTCAAACAGCCTAACATCACGTTGCAAGAAATGGCTGACATTTGTACAGGCTATATGGTCGAAGAAGGAATGGACGAGAATGTTGCCCGTAAACTTCTCGCGGAGCAGCTGCCACATCTGAAACGTTGGAGCGATCCTGCAGCTGTGTCTCCAGCTAACTAATAGCAGCACAACAAAAAGAAGCGCCCTACGGAACCATAACGGTTTGTAGGACGCTCTTTTTCTTCATTCTTTTTTGCCCAGCTTTTTATTGATTGTCCTGCTGTGGCTGCACTTCTTCCGTCTTCAGGAAGTCTGGCTGCGGTGAAGTCTTTTTAATAAAGAAAGCCAATACCAAAGCAACTACAGTGATCCAGGTAGCAATGTTAAAGGCATGCGTAACCCCGCTAATTGTAGCCTCTTGCGTAAGCTTAAGCATGGCTGCTTTATCGTTTAACGAAACCGTTCCGCTCATAAGCGTATCAGTGATTGTGCTCTTCGTCTTATTGGTCATTAGACTGACGAACAACGCCATTCCCAGCGCGCCCCCGACCGTCCGCAGCGTATTCGACATTGCTGTACCATGCGAGCTTAAACGCTGTGGAAGCTGGTTAAGTCCAGCCGTTACAATCGGCATCGATAACATCGACATGCCTAACATCCGAACCGTGTAAGTAATAATCATATGCGTATACGTCGTACTGTCTGTAAGCTGGCTGAATTGCCAAGTCGTAATTACTGTAATAATCAGGCCTACCACAGACAGCCATCTTGCCCCGATTTTATCAAATATAATCCCCGTGATTGGAGACATAATTCCCATTAGAATGGCTCCCGGCAGCAGCATAAGACCGGACTCCATTGGTGTAAAACCACGGATCGTCTGCAAATAAATCGGCAGCAAAATCATACCCGAATATAAAGCCATCGTAATGATGATATTGATTAATGTCGTGAGTGAATACATATTGTATCTGAAAATCCGGAACTCAAGCAGTGGTGTCTCAGCCTTAAGCTCTCTCCATACGAATAAAGCCAGTGCAATCACACCCACAATGAGGCAGGTAATGACTGTTGCACTTCCCCAACCATCGGTTCCAGCATCACTGAAGCCGTACAACAATCCCCCAAAACCAATTGTAGACAGGATAACACCCGTTTTATCCAGTTTCGGAGAGGTTGTTTGCCCTACATTTTGCATTGTTTTCATACCTAGCAAGGTAGAAAGAATGGCCAGCGGAAGAACGATAAAGAACAATACGCGCCAAGAATAGTTCTGAACTACCCAGCCTGACAACGTTGGACCTACAGCTGGAGCAAAAATCATGGCTACCGCCATTAGCCCCATCGCTTTCCCCCGCTCTTCAATTGGGAAGATACGAAGAAACACAATATTCATTAACGGCATCAAAATCCCTGCGCCAACCGCCTGTATGACTCTGCCGACCATGATCATTTCAAAGCCTGTTCCGATTCCACAGACAAGTGTGCCTAACGAAAAAAGTGACATCGCGGTGATGAATAGCTGGCGGGTCGTAAACTTTTCCACCAGAAATGCACTAATCGGTATCAGCACACCGTTCACGAGCATAAATCCCGTTGTTAGCCACTGTGCCGTATTCGTAGCGATTTTTAGATCGTCCATTATGCTCGGCAATGCCACATTAAGAAGTGTTTGGTTCAAAAGTGCGACAAACGCACCTATTAAGAGCGCTGCAATAATCGGTCCTCTACGTATTCCCTTAGTTGCCGCTGCAGCGTTACCTGTAATTGTACTCATAAATTCTATTTGTCTCTCCCCTGCTCTAAGATCTGAATGATTTCGTTATGAATCCTAAGTAATTCACCTGCATCCTTGGCAGGTATATTGGATAGTGGAAGTAAGTGTCTTCTGAGCGATTGCTTACTTCTTTCCCTGATCTCTCTGCCCTTTTCAGTAATCGCCAAGTTGTATATACGCCGATCTACCTCAGAGCGCTGTCTTGTGATCAAATCGGCTTTCACCATCCGGTCCACTACGCCGCTCGCTGCACTGTTCCCCAAATGTAATAGCTCGGCAAGATCTGTAATGCCAATATCGGGATTTGCAGATATTTTGCGGAGAACCATTAACTGTGTTGGTGTGATGTCCAGCTCTTCGGCATCCTTCCACAGCAACTGCTGGAATGCATGGCTAATCCGGCGAAAAGAGGAGAAAATATCATCTAATTGCTGCTCCTTATCTTCCAAATCTTCACCTCCAAAGAATTAATTAGTTAGATCATCTAATAGTTCGCATGCGTACTATTTTACACCTTAACTAAATTTCGGTCAATAATTTGCTGTAACTTTCTGAAAGGTAATTTTATATTGCAGGAAAAACATGAAAATCATACATAAGTGCACAAAGCATAAAAAAGCGAACCAAGGTAGATCCTTGGTCCGCTTTTTCGTCTGAACAATGCTCAGGTTAAGCTGTATGAACTTTCAGGTAAAGTCTGCTGCTGAGGCTTATCCGGCAGTTTTAAATTAGACGGCTTAGTCTCTTCCTGGCTGCTGGCAATTGACATCATCAGCTTGATCCGATTCGCTTGGTTGACTACGCTGACTCCAGCATCATAGTCAATCGCCACGATATTTGCACCCGGATATAATTCCTTAAGACCTTTAATCATCCCACGCCCGGTGATATGGTTGGGCAGGCACGCGAACGGTTGAATACAGGCGATGTTGTTCACTCCATTATCCAACAAATCCATCATTTCTGCGGTTAAAAACCAGCCCTCACCCATCTGATTTCCTACGGACACCAGTCGGCTGGCCTTCTCGGCAAGACCATAAATATTCTCCCGTCCTTTAGCTAACCCCGCATCCTCAAGGGCAACCTTAATCGGCTTACGGTAAATTTCCAGATAAGAGATCAGCATGGGATTGATATAGCCGAGCCGTTTGCTTTTGCCGAATTGCTCAGCTTTGTAGATCGGATTATATACACAATAGAAAATGAAATCCAGGAAGTCCGGCATTACCGCCTCCCCGCCCTCTGCCTCGATCATCTCTATAATGCGGTTATTGGCATCCGGATGGAATTTGATCAGGATCTCACCGACAATGCCCACTCTTGGTTTAGCAATACCCGTAACGGGCAGCTTGCAGAACTCTGCAACAATCTCACGAATCAGGCGTTTGTATTCTCGGAATGAAAAGTTGGATAAGCTTGCCTTGCAACGCTCCATCCCTTTGCGGAATAGAACTTCCGCACTTCCTGGAACAACCTCATGCGGCCTAAAGTGATTTAACATCCGCATCATAAGATCACCATAACAAGCGGCAGCTATCAACCGATTCGCCAGCTTAAGACTGATGCGGAAACCCGGCTGATTCTCCATCCCTGAAGCATTGAGTGAAATCACCGGAATTTGTTCAAGGTCTGAATCCTTTAAGGCTTTGCGCAGCAAAGAAATATAATTCGTAGCCCGGCAGCCGCCACCCGTCTGTGACATAATCACAGCAGTACGATCCGGATCATATTCCCCACTCTTCAGCGCTGATAGAATCTGGCCAATCGTCACAATTGCCGGATAACACGCATCATTATTAACGTATCTCAGACCTTCTTCTGTCTCTTCGGGTCCGGTCGTCTCAAGTATCTTCAGACGGTATCCGGCATCGCGAAACACCTGTTCAAACAATTCAAAATGAATAGGCGACATCTGTGGTGCAAGAATGGTATAGGTCTCTTTCATTTCCTTCGTAAATAACACATTAGCCTGCACTTTTGGCGGCTTTTGCGGCACTACCTTACCTTTTTCACGCTCACGCATTGCCGCCAGCAATGAACGAAGCCGAATGCGCGCTGCACCAAGATTGCTGATCTCATCGATTTTGATCAATGTATATACCTTGTTATGTCTTTCCATAATATCCTGTACGGCATCACAAGTGATCGCATCGATCCCACAGCCGAAGGAAGTCAATTGAACAAGCTCCAGATCCGAGCGGACTGCAGCAAGGCGGGCTGCACGGTACATCCGGGCATGGTAGGTCCACTGATTCACAACAGCCACATCTCCTTCGCTGTGGTCCAGGTGGCAGACAGAATCTTCTGTCAGCACGGCGAGTCCCATCCCGGTTATCATATCCGCTATCCCGTGATTAATCTCAGGATCGGCATGATAAGGGTGCCCGCAGAGCAGGATTCCTTTGGTTCCAGTATCAGCTAGATACACAAGGGTCTCCTCACCTTTAGTACGCACATCACTTTTGGCGTTATCAGCCTCTGTAAGTCCCGCCTGCACCGCGGACGTAATCTCATCTCGCGGAATGCTGGTAAATGTCTTCACCAGCCCTTTGGTCAGCGCAGAAATATCATCAAAGGTCAGGAATGGACTGACAAGCTTGATTCCATTGTCCTTTAACCCATCCATATTGTTGCGAATGACTTCGGGGTACGAGGCGACCACTGGACAATTGAAGTGATTATCCGCGGCTTCATCTTCTTTTTTCTCATACACCACCGCTGGATAAAAAATAAAATCGACACCTTTACCGATCAGGCTTTGCACATGTCCATGTGCCATCTTCGCAGGATAACATATCGATTCTGAAGGAATTGTATCCATTCCGCTTTCGAAAAGCTTCTTGCTGGATTTAGGGGAGAGAATCACCCGATAGCCAAGTTTGGTGAAAAAGGTGTGCCAGAACGGGTAATTCTCAAACATATTCATGGTACGCGGAATCCCGACGGTCCCCCGCCATGCCCCTGTTTCCGGTAAACTCTCGTACTCAAAAAACCGTTCATATTTATACTGCATCAGATTCGGCAGGACATTTTTCTCTTTTTTGACTCCTGCGCCACGTTCGCAGCGATTGCCGGTCACATAAAAGCTCTTATCCGGAAAACGACTGATCGTCAGCGCACAGTTATTCCCACAGCGGCCACAGCGGCCTG
This sequence comes from Paenibacillus sp. FSL R5-0636, assembly GCF_037974255.1. Classification (NCBI taxonomy): domain Bacteria; kingdom Bacillati; phylum Bacillota; class Bacilli; order Caryophanales; family Paenibacillaceae; genus Paenibacillus; species Paenibacillus sp. FSL R5-0636. The sequence continues at coordinate 708,054 of NZ_CP150232.1, read as the reverse complement.
AAGAAACCTCATATTTAAAGCTGGCAAGCTCCTCTGGTCCAAGCAGCGTACTGGATCCGTTAACCCCGGCTTGCTCACGCGCAATCAGTGCACAGCCGTAAGCCCCCATTACGCCAGCTATATCCGGTCTAACCACCGTCCGCCCCGTCAAGGACTCAAAGGCGCGCAATACAGCTTCATTATAGAAGGTACCGCCCTGAACGATGATATTTCGCCCTAAGTCCTCCGGATTGCGGATTTTAATTACCTTTTGCAGAGCATTCTTGATCACAGAGTAGGCAAGACCCGCCGATAAATCCGCTAATGACGCGCCCTCCTTCTGAACCTGCTTAACCTTAGAGTTCATAAATACCGTGCAGCGCGAGCCCAAATTAACAGGCTGAGTCGCTTCGAGTGCAGTCTTAGCAAATTCCTCGATGCCAAGTCCCAGGGCAGAGGCAAAGCTCTCCAGAAAAGAGCCACACCCCGCTGAACAGGCTTCATTGAGCATAAGGCTGTCGATAGCACCGCCACGGATCTTAATGCACTTCATGTCCTGACCACCGATATCCAGTATGAAATCTACTTCTGGCATGAACTTGGAAGCTGCCTTGTAGTGTGCAACAGTCTCTACTTCTCCGCCATCCGTCCGCAGAGCGGCCTTGATTAACCCCTCACCGTACCCTGTCACATATGAGCCTGCAATGTGGCAGCCTTCAGGCAGAACCCGGTAGATCTCCTTCAGTGCATCGCTGACCGAATGCAGCGGGTTGCCTTTGTTGCTGCCATAAAAGGTATAGAGAATTTCGTCAGCGGAACCGGTTAACACGAGTTTAGTTGTAGTTGAGCCGGCATCAATCCCTAGATAACAGGGTCCACGATATAAGGCTAAATCTGATCTCGCTGCAGAGGCTTTGCCGTGACGAAGCCGAAATTCTGCAAGCTCGGCGGCATTCTCAAAAAGCGGCGGCAATTCAGCATCCGCAGCTCGATCCGCAGTAAAATCAACTGCCGCAATTCGCGTGATCCAGCTTGAAAGTGGCAACACGACTGGATCAGCATCGGAGAGCGCAGCTCCAATCGCCACGAAATACTGTGAGCGTTCCGGGAACAGGATATCCTCCTCCGCCAGCTCCAGCGTTTCCGCAAAACGCTGCCGCAAGGCAGGCAGGAAGGTCAGCGGGCCGCCAAGAAAAGCCACCCGTCCTCGAATCGGACGTCCACAAGCAAGACCGCTAATCGTCTGATTAACGATACTCTGGAAGATCGAAGCCGCCACATCCTCCCGGCGTGCTCCTTCATTAAGCAGCGGCTGTACATCGCTTTTGGCAAATACACCACAGCGTGAAGCTATGGGATAGATTCGCTCATGCTTCTCCGCCAAAACATTTAAGCCTGCCGGATCGGTCTGCAGCAGCGCTGCCATCTGATCGATGAACGCTCCCGTTCCGCCCGCGCAGGCTGTATTCATACGCTGCTCAATGCCGCCCCGAAGATATATTATCTTAGCGTCCTCTCCACCCAGTTCAATCGCCGTGTCACATTCCGGGATCAGCGCACTGATCGCCTTCGTGCAGGCTATCACCTCCTGAATAAAGGGAACTCCACCTAATTTGGATAAAGACAAACCCGAGGAACCGCTTACAGTAAGCCTAGCTCCCCTCTCTGGGAATCTGTCGCGTACATCAGACAGAAGAGAGAGGGCCGCTTTTTTAATATCGCTATAATGTCTTACATAGTCTTGATAAACAATGATGTCCCGCTCTATGACAACTAATTTAGCAGTAGTTGATCCGATATCAAGCCCAATATGCAGCATTATCACTCCACCACCTCTTCTTGCTCCAAATTTGAAGCAATTATGAGGAAACTATATCATGACAACACCTTATATAAGCTGTTAAAAATGTAATAGACATCTATAAAAAGTAATTAGTAAAATTTATGATTCGCTTATTCCTGCTATCGTGTTTGCGACATGCCCTTTTACCCGTACCTTCCGCCATTCTTCCACTAATATCCCCTGCTCATCAATCAGAAAAGTAGATCGCACAATCCCCATAAACTCTTTGCCGTAAAGTTTCTTAAGCTGCCATACGCCGAACATTTCACTTACCTTATGATCCTCATCAGACAGCAGTGGAAAGGGCAGACTATGCTTCTCTGTAAATTTAGCGTGCGATGTCAAAGAGTCCGGACTAATGCCCAGAACAACCGCACCCACCGCCGTGATTTGATCAAAAGCGTCACGGAATTCGCAGGCCTCCTGCGTGCAGGCTGGTGTCATATTTTTAGGGTAAAAATATAAGATGACCTTTCGGCCCAAGTAATCACTCAAACTAACCTCATGCCCATTGGAAGAGGGAAGGGTGAAATTGGGTACTTTTTGTCCAATAGCTACTTCGTTCAAGATAGATCCACTCCTTCTTAAGATTGGGGAATTATTCCTAAATTGCACGTATCCCCAAAAGAAATTATAATGTAGTCAACGTGAATGCGAAAGGAAGAACGAGAAATGCCACCTAGAAAGAAAAGGCACGCAAAGACTGGTAAGTCAAAAAAGAAACCGCTGCTTTGGACGTTGGCCATTATACTCCTCCTTATTATCGGTGGGGCCATTTTCTACATTACAACCATTTACAATGAGCTTGGTAGCATGTCGAATACTGAAGATTCACCTTTCCAAAATGCAGAGACCGTTGATGTTGACACCCCTGAGCCTCCTAAATGGGAAGGTACAGAGCCGGTCAATATCCTATTAATGGGTGTGGATGCCCGAGGTGTGAAGAAAGGGGAAATCCCCCGTTCAGATACAATGCTCGTCGCTTCTCTTGACCCTGTGAAGAAGAAAATCAGTGTATTTTCAATACTGAGAGATACGTACGTTCCGATTCCGGATCATGGCGAGAAGCGTATTAATACAGCGATTATTTATGGACCTAATACTGCGATGCAGACCGTCAGCGATCTGCTCGGTATCCCAATTCAATATTATGTCTACACGGACTTCCAAGGATTCATCAAGCTGGTTGATGCCGTTGGGGGTGTGGATTATGAAGTCGAAAAAGATATGGTCTACAAAACCGTTGCAGACGGTCCGGAATATGATATTGATCTGAAAAAAGGATACCAGCATCTTGACGGCAACATGGCGCTACAATATGTTCGCTTTCGGCATGACGCTACCTCCGATTTCACTCGAACCGAGCGCCAACGCGGTTTTCTCAAGGCTGTGGCTGATAAGCTGATCAGTACCACCTCCATCGTCAAGCTGCCAAATATCCTGTCGCAGGTTACGCCTTATATTGAAACCAATATGTCAGTTAATGATATGTGGAAGCTGGCAAGCGTAGGGTATAATAGCAGTATGGGTGGCAGCGAGCAAATTCCGCCAATGGATCTGCTCACCGAGGAAACTACAAGTGACGGATCACAGGTTATTGGAATTCGTAGCGAAAAGAAGCTAAAAGAATTTATACAGGATACCATAAATGGTCCTGAGCCAACACCAACCCCTGCATCGGAGAACACCTCCAATAGCAGTTCTGGCGGGACCAATTAAGGGCCTGACAAGCAAAGTTCACATGTACACAAAGCAGTGACTTGGTATAATACGGGCGGACAACGGAAAACACCGTTGTTCGCCCGTTCCCTTGAGCACCAACAATCGAAAGGATGATCACATTATGAATCGTTCCACATCTGAACAACTTTATCACGAAGCCCTCCAGCATATCGTTGGAGGTGTAAATAGCCCTTCCCGCTCCTTCAAAGCCGTTGGCGGCGGAGCACCCGTATTTATGAAACGCGCCAGTGGATCTCACTTCTGGGATGAAGACGGCAATGAATATATCGATTATCTCCAAGCCTATGGACCGATCATTACCGGCCATGCCCACCCTCATATTACCAAAGCAATTACTACAGCAGCAGAAAATGGTGTTCTTTACGGAACCCCAACCCAGCTCGAAATCAAACTTGCTAAAATGCTAAAGGAAGCCATTCCATCTATGGATAAAGTACGTTTCGTCAATTCCGGAACCGAAGCGGTTATGACAACGATTCGTGTAGCCCGTGCCTATACAAAACGCAGCAAAATCGTAAAATTCGCCGGCTGTTACCACGGCCACTCCGATCTGGTGCTCGTAGCAGCAGGATCCGGACCTTCTACACTTGGCATTCCAGACAGTGCCGGTGTTCCAAGCAGTATCGCCCAGGAAGTAATCACCGTTCCTTTTAATGATCTGGACAGCCTGAAAGAGGCGCTGGAGAAATGGGGCGAAGATGTCGCAGCTGTTATGGTTGAACCGATTGTAGGAAATTTCGGCATGGTGATGCCTAAGCCTGGTTTCCTCGAAGGACTTTGCAAGCTGGCTCACGATAATGGCTCCCTTGTTATTTATGACGAAGTCATTACTGCCTTCCGCTTCCATTATGGTTCTACACAAACCTATGCAGGGCTGGATAATCATGAGGACATCACTCCTGACCTTACTGCACTTGGCAAAATCATCGGTGGCGGCCTGCCTATCGGCGCTTACGGCGGCCGCAAGCATGTTATGGAACAGGTAGCTCCACTTGGACCGGCATATCAAGCTGGCACAATGGCAGGTAATCCTGCGTCTATCTCTGCAGGGATTGCTTGTTTAGAGGTTCTGAGTGCAGAGGGTGTATACGAAGAAATGGATCGGCTTGCAATCCGCCTCGCCGATGGACTTCAAGCATCTGCCGACCGTCATGGCATTCCACTGACAATCAACCGCATCCGTGGTTCGTTTTCCACTCATTTCTGTAACCATCCGGTTACGAATTATGACGAGGCTCAGGATACAGACGGCGAATTGTTCGCCAGCTTCTTCCGTCATATGCTGAATCGTGGCATTAACCTTGCCCCTTCGAAATACGAAGCTTGGTTCCTGACCACAGCACATACTGATGCAGATATCGATGCTACACTTATCGCAGCTGAAGAATCCTTCCGCGCTATGGTGGCTGAGAAATAAGATTGTTTTGAAACGCAGTGCTCTATAAGCTAAAAAAAAGCTGAATAGATTAACGGGCTGTCCCAGTCCCATAAACCGCAAATGTTAAAAGAGCAGCGTTTCTCCTGTATTGGAGGATCGCTGCTCTGCATTTTTACTCATCCACGGTCTGCATCTGTAGCTTGTGGCAAGCTTAAGCCAGCCGATCTCAAGCGTCAATTTCTCTATGCTACGTAACAGGTATCGCCGGACCTTCTCTGTGTTAAGTACAAGGGTTAGGGAGCTTCGATAGATATTTAGGAAAATTTACCTTAAATTCAGGGATTTCTGGTCATTAAACTAATAATTGGGGAAATCCTCCCTATAATTTAGCTAATTTAGTGGAAAATAAAGAACTTACCCCGTTTTTTAGGGAGAAAATCCCTAATTCTGTTCATTTACAGAGAATATAGGTTATTTTCAGGGAGTTTTTCCCTAATAACTCTGTAGCTCACACCGCAAAAAGCTCAAATACACTTTATCTACGGATTTCATCCGCTAACAGCGTTTAGAAGTCCAAATATTCTACTGCTCTCATGTAAAATCCACCTGCTTGTCCAACGTAATCTCAGTCATTAATGGTCTTAACATTTGCTCGCTCCCGGGTACCAGCGAAAACTCTACACCCTCCAGATGCTCCGGCAGCGTTGGGGCGACCAAGAATTGCATTTGTGTATGCGCTCCACCTCCATGACCACCATGCGGCTGCACTTCATATTCATTCTCACCCGCCACTTCAAGCGTTAAAGCCGTTCGAAGATGAATATGTCCTACAGCTTCTTTTAAATATTTGATTTCCACAGTAACTATGCTGAAGGCTTCATACTGCATAGCATGCGTAAGTATATATTCACATTCTTCAACGACCGTCCGCTTTACAATCGGAAGCACTCCCAGCAATAAACCAGGCTCTTCCCAATATTGTCTTCTGGGTACAGCTTCATTCAGAAGGTGCAAATGCTGCACAATCTGAGTAGTGTTCATCTCGAATCTAGTTGCCCATTCCTCAAGTAGCTTACTATCAGGGGATAATCGTTTCTTGCCTGTTATAGCTTTACGTTCCTGAATCAGACTCAAAATCTGCTCATCAATCTTTTTAACCTCATCATTATATTCGTTGGCGAATCCTCTAATTGGCATTCTGCTCCAGTTCATTTAACGCCCTCCTCTTATTACTAATTTAAATCCATTAATTGTAAGGGTACATCCTTTCGATTGATTTGTAAAATATTTGAAATATCATAATCTTGCCGATAGGTAAAAAACAAGCGACCATCAGCTTTACGCTGTAAGGTCGCCCGCTTTTTAATTCAGAGTTACTCTCCTACTCATATAAGTTCCGGATCTCCACGCCCTGAGGCAGCTTAAACGGATTCTCCTTGTTAATTCGGTCATAGAACATAATCCCATCGAGATGGTCTATTTCATGCTGGATGATGATAGCTTGGTAGCCCTTAAATTTAAGGACAACCTCCTTGCCTTCCAGATCATAACCCTTCACCTTCACGGTTTCATACCGAGGTACAAAGCCATGCACGGGACGATCAACGGACAGACAGCCCTCGCTTTCTGGTAAGTACACCATAGACAAGGAGTGGCTTATGATCTTAGGGTTAACCCAAGCATGCTCTACAGCCCGCCCTCTCTCGTCTGTAAGATACATCGCGAACATACGCTTCTCCAGTCCGATTTGATTCGCCGACAGACCTACGCCAGAGCGCAGCTTATATTCTTCGGAAATCTCCGGGTCCTGACTGTTCTTCAGAAATTGAAGCATACATTGCAAAGCCTCACGATCTTCCGCCTGTAATGGAAGCTCCACTGGTTGTGCTACGGTACGAAGTACGGGATGACCCTCCCGCACTATATCATCCATGGTGATGATATATTCAGCATTATATTTTGAACTAGACAATATTCCATCCACCTTTTCCTTACGGGCTTAATTTAATTTCTTATGATGTATAGTATGCAGCTTTATGGATTTATGAAAGCAGTTCGCAGTTTGCTGCTGTAATTAACATCGAATCCAAGTCCTGTCGCCAAAGCGGCAAGGGGTAAGTAGGTTTTGTCCTCCTTACCTACCTTTTGCAGAAAAGCTGGAGTATCAATAGCCACGTTCTCTCCATTCACCTTAATAAATTTCGAGCCAATGGTGATCACAACGGTTCTTCCGCCATACACGATGGTAGCGCTGGAGGTTTTGTTATCCCACTTCCCGCTTGCGCCCACGGCATTTAGAATATCTTTCAGCGCCAAAAAATTCTGCCCATTTTTAAGGATAGGCTTATTGGGTGTATTCAACTCCACGCCCTTCACTACAATCGACATCGGTACCGATGCAGTAGCCATTGTAGCTACAGTAGGAACACGATACTCTCCCCATTGTAACTCCGCGAAAACCTTAGCAATAGTCTCATATCCAAGCTGCGTTGGGTGAAAATCAGTTTGCCCTGCTCCAATAATATGTGTCAGCGAGCCTTCTACCCCGGCAAACTTTGCCGCAACATGAGCTACAAGCACCTTCGCTCCCTCTTGATTTACGCTTGCAGCTACACTATCCGCTGCTTCCGTAAATTTGCCCGCTGCCGTCATTAGTCTGTTGTACATTTGACCAAGCGCGACCTTAGGGGCAGGTTGATATTGATCGGCCAGTATAATCGTCGCTTGCGGACTTACCGCACGAATATTCTCCAGCACTGCCTTCACATTTGTTTGATAATCCGCTAACCGCTGGTCCAGCTGTGTTTGGAAATCCGCATCCGTCAGCTCCTTGAACTGCAAGAACAGACTGCTTACATCATTCCCACCAATCGTAATGGTAATCAGATCAGCTTCCTTAAGCTCTGCTGCGATCTGCGGAGTTAGCTTCACGAACTGCTCTATTCGTGGATCTGGGAGACCTGCCTGAACTCCTTCAGCAGTAATCACTGAACCATCCTTGATTGCTCCTGTGTAATTACGTAATCCGGCCGTAGTCAGGCCTAGGATACCATAATTAGTAAGTGCACTTCTGCCATGATACCAGCCCTGCTCAAGCAATCTCTCCGCATAGCCGTATGGCTTGGTATTCACGTCCGTCATTCCTGGCTCGTAGCCAGCAGTAATGGAATCACCTAGAGCTACGATGCGAAAGACATCCTGCCCAGAGTCTTGTATTGCAGTCGTGTCAGCCGCATTTGCCGTGCCTGCTCCTACGCTAATCAGCGCAGATAACAAAAGCAGGCTGCTTATGCCAGCTGCCCAAATTTTTTTCCAATTGCCTAGCATCGTATCCCTCCCAAATTGTTCTAATTCCATTCTACCATCCCAGGGTAGCAACGCAAAAGAGCGGCCTCCTATATTCAGGAAACCGCCCCTCGCAAATCACTGGCTATTATTTGTCTGAATCTTCATCTGACTCTAACTTCTGCCCTGCACGCTCCAGATATTTATCATACCGGTCATCCAGCTCATATCCAATCTTACGATAACGCAATGTTTCTTCCACAATAGGATCGAGCGTAGTCTGAATACGAATTTCATATTTAGGTGAGATTTCCCGGATTTCTTTAGCCGTACGATCGCCTTGTTCCATCTCACCATCTACCAACATTTCGCTCAGCTTGCGTTCCAAATCATCCTTCTCACTCATGCTGTATCGTCCTCCCTAAAGCTTATATCCTGTTGCTTCAGCATTCTTCAGTGACGAAACCAAATATTCGTGAATGTGGCCATTACTTGCTACTACATGGCGTGTACCAATATCATATGAACGTCCTAGGGTATCCGTAATCTTGCCTCCTGATTCAAGTACAAGCAGTACTCCTGCTGCACAATCCCAAGGGCTTAAGCCCACTTCCCAATAGCCATCTACCCGGCCTGCCGCCACATAAGCTAAATGTAGAGCAGCCGCGCCTCCGGCACGAATACCACGAATCTGCGGAAGAATACTTTGCAGTCCGGCCATATTCACAGGTTGTGCAAACTCACGATCCGGCGGAAAGCCCATAGCGATCAGGCTGTCCCCAAAATCAGTCTCCGTAGAAACCGAGGTAGGAACACCGTGCATGTAAGCTCCCTTTCCTTTTTCAGCGACGAACATTTCATCACGAGTCGGATCATAAATAACGCCTACTGTTAGTTCACCGCGAATCACCAATGCTATGGAGACACAGTAAAAAGGAAATCCGTGTACGAAATTAGTCGTACCATCTACAGGATCTACAATCCACAAATATTCATGCTCACGAGCTTCTTCCAATGCAGCGGTAGCCGCTGCTGCTCCCGGGGAAACCCCTTCTTCCCCGAGAATGGCATGGTCGGGAAAATGTGTCAGGATCAGCCTGCGAATCATTTGCTCAACGCCTTTATCAACTTCCGTAACCAGATCTTGTGCTGAAGTCTTTGTATTCAGCTCCTTCACGAGACCCTGTCTGCTCTTTATCCATTCTCCTGCTTTGGCAGCCGCATTAATGGCCACCGCCGTATGTCCCTTGCTTGTTACTACATAGGGTTCACGTTCATTCTTACCCTCTGGATTTAAAGGACTCATATCTTCACTCCACTTTCTTGAACATAATCGCCAATGGCTTTAATTCTAAAGCAATCCTATTCACAATACCGTGCAATACGTCAAAACGTTCCCCAAGTTCCCAAACTTCCGCCAAAAGAGGACCCAATTCTCACCTGCGAGCATAAATGCCCTAGGTCCATATAAAGACGATAAGCGATTAAAGTTTCATTCAACGTACCCTATTTCAAGTTACATATCAAGTCATGATAGGACCCGTATTCGGGACCTATCTCCTTATTTTCATTGTTTAAGGTTCAATATTCACGCTTGCCCCATTTAATAAGGAAATTCCGTTACCAGCCTCAGCCAGCTCCTTCATAGCCTCCATCAATCCAAATAACGCGCCATCTTTTAGTTTCGCCTCAATCATAACATCGACAGCAGGCGTATCTGCGGCGATACGTTTCAGAAAAGCCAGCAAAGGCGCAGGTTCCACGCCATCCGCATGGCTGCGCGGATCAGACGGGCTGCGCGGACTGGAAACATGAATCTTAGGCGGCAAAAGCTCTCCCGAAGGAACATCCTTCTGTGCTAGCTCGCTTCGCCATGTCTTCAAAATGTCAGGCCACAGCTCCCAAGGGAGCTCTCCTTCATTATTCACCCATTGGTGGTGAATATCCAGCACCATCGGTAATCCTACGCTCTGACTGACTGCCAGTGTCTCCGGAGCTGTAAATGTCTTATCGTCATTTTCCAGCGTTATACGCTCCTGCAGCGCTGACGGCAGCGCGCGGAAATGCTCCTCGAATCGCTTCGCCGCTACAGGCTTGTCCCCATAAGCTCCGCCAATATGGATATTGTTCTTCGCCATGGCAGGAAGCCCCATAGCAACCAGCATGTCCACATGGTACTGCAAATCCCGTACGGAGTTTATCAGCACCTCCGGACGGGGTGTACTAAGTACTGTAAAGTGATCTGGATGAAAAGAAACACGCAGCCCGTGCTTTTTCACATATTGGCCCACTTCCGCAAATTCCTCGGCGAGCGCCGCAAACGGATTCCAGTCCTGCAAATCCGGATGCGTCGCCAGAGGAATGATTTTGGAAGTGAGGCGGTACACCATGATGTCCGAAGCCACATTATGCTTCATCAACCGCAGCGTATTATGCAGATTCATTCTAGCGATGTTCTCCAAACGCCGAAGTGCCGCTTCACGGTCATCCAGCTTCTTAAAAGAGGCCATCGTCATTGTCTTAGATGGGGAGCAGTCTTTGATAACGGTGGACATCGCTACATATCCGAAGCGGACAATCATCCCTGTGCTCCAAAAAACATTTCCTCAGCCAAAGCCGTCTGCACTCTGGACTCTTCTTCATTCAGCTTACGCACAAGCTCCATCTCTACCGCGGTAACCTCATGTCCTTGAAAATTAATCTCTGCAATCGAGGCTGAAATTTTGACAATGGCTACAGCTACGTTCTCAGGGGTGTAAGCAATAACCTTCTGACCTGTTGGATACACACGAAAGCCTTGTTTCACCATTTTGGTGCGCCCATATTCCAGCAGCTCGTACAGCTCTTGTTCACTCTTGAATTTGCAGACGGAGTTGAATTCTGTTTGAAAACCCATGTTCTTCTCTCCTTCCAGTCGGGATATTCCCGCTATAGCTTCTATTACTCATTGTCGTACTTAAGACCTTGTTTAAAATTATAGCGCTCCAAGGCTAACTCAATCATTCGGTCTAACAGAGCTCTATAAGATACACCCGTCTCACGCCACAATAGCGGATACATGCTGTAAGGAGTGAAACCAGGCATCGTGTTCACTTCGTTAATTAGAATTTTACCATCCGATTTTCGCAAGAAGAAGTCTGCCCGGGTAATTCCACTGCCCTCAATCGCTCGAAAAGCAACTATCGCGGACTCCCGCAAACGATCGGCCACTTCAGAATCCACTGGTGCAGGAATCATCATTTGCGATTTGCCGTCCGTATATTTGGCTGCGTAATCATAATATTCACCAGAAGAAACGATTTCACCCGGAACAGAGGCTTCTGGTTCATCATTTCCAAGCACGCCAACCTCTACCTCACGCGCATCCACAAACTCCTCAATAATAACTTTGGTGTCATAACGGAAAGCAAAATCAATTGCTTTTACAAGACTATCCTTATCAGCAGCCTTAGAAATACCTACACTTGAGCCTAGATTGGCAGGCTTCACGAATACCGGATATCCCAGTTTATCCTCTACACCAACAATCAACTCATGACGTTTTCTTTTCCAAGCGCTGATGTTGAAATAACAATACTCGCATTGATCCAGGCCGGCATCAGCGAACAGCTTCTTCATGACAACCTTATCCATACCTGCCGAAGAGGCAAGAACACCAGCACCGATGTAAGGAATATTCGCCATTTCGAACAACCCTTGAATCGTTCCGTCCTCACCATACGTGCCGTGCAGCAGCGGGAACATTACGTCCACTGTTTTGTCCGCACCGGATAACCCACTAAATACCACGTTCAGGGCTGTGCCCATATCTTCGGTCGCTTCTGCAAGCTTGAGCTGCTCCACTTGGCTGTAAGGCGCTGATAACTTCTCTCCAACCTTCCACAATCCCTGTTTTGAAATGTAAAAAGGTATAATCTCATATTTATCATAATCAAATGAGTTCATCACGGCAAAAGCCGTCTGTAGCGATACCTCATGTTCTCCTGATTTGCCCCCGTACACCAGCCCTACGGTTAGTTTTGCGTTCCCCATTCCCTTAACCTCTTTCTGTACTATAAGTAGTCGTTAATATGAAAAAAACGGTATTTCGTTTGATCAGTCCATGCGTAGGAATCACGATAGTCCCAATAGCGATGACGGCTGCTAACGGTACGTGCATTCACAAGCGGCATGCCTCCTGCATCAAAAGCTGTGACGATTGTGCTGTGCTGATACTGCCCGTTGCCATCCCAGTCATATTGAATGATATCGCCCAGCATCAATTGCTCCGGCCGCTCCATGACTTCCGCACGCAAGCCACTGCTCCGACTTCCGCTCAAATAGCGTTGCAGACTGTCTGATACAGCCCAGCTATAGCTCCACCATTCTTGTTTGCCTTGGTAACCTTTGTACCACCAGCCCGTTTCTCTTTTACCAGTATAGTTGATAGGTGCTCCCCCTGCAAAGAGACATTGGGAGACATAATTTGTGCAGTCCACCTCGAAGGTTTCGAACTCCGGATTGCCGTCTTTCCACCAGCGGTCGGCATACGCCACAGCTTCTTCACGGTTATAACGAACCTCTCTTGAACCGGCAATTTCTCCGAGAACATTCCGGTTAAGCAGGGGCTGTGATGGCAGCGGTGCCGGCAAAGCCTCTCCCCATTTGGATAGTCTGCCCGATAGCTCTACCTCTGCCCGATGAACCGTATTTCTTTCAGGGACACTTCGTTCCACTCCAGCAATCTCCCAGCCCCCACCGTCCCGTACAAAGGTCAGCCGCTCCAGCTCGATAATATCCTCGCGGTGGTTAACGCCGCCTTTTTCATAATAAAGCGCACTATGCAGTGTAACCTCTGCTACTACCTCGGTCGGAGTCTGCCGGACGGTCCGCAAAGTCTTAACCCCTGTCTCTCCGCGCAAAGGAGTTATCCCACGTTCTTTATACCACTCAGCAAGACGTCTTGAACGCTCCCCTTGTTCTACCAGAAAACGCGGATCCTTAACGGACACGGAAACGGTATGCGATGATGACTTAGGCTCCACCCTGGCCTTATTCACTTGATCAACATATACATAAAGACTTTGCTTCCACTGTTGTTCCATTATACTCGCGCCCCTTCTTTCCCTTTTAACTGCTGTTCTATGTATATGAAAGGAAACAGGCCGCTATACAGATCGGTTGAATAGTTAAGGATGTTTCAAGTAAAAACTCTAACCCCAAGTACGACATCTCAATCAAACATCGACAACGAGGACCATATCACCTAATAACTGAGGAAGAGAAATTCTGCCTGCATTTCCCCTAATAAATAAGTAAAACCAAGGATTCCGGTGAATTCCTTCGTATTATCTCCTTTTAATGGCTCTTTTTGAGGTAAAAAGAATATCCCGAAACGATACAATATAACAATGGAAGGGTAGCTTGGCATTTTCTCAGGCATAATTCGGGCTTTAGATGTAGGAAAAAAAACTTTACTCCCCACTTTGTAACCGTTATAATTAAGCTAGAAGCAATTTGAAATTGGGTTTCATTAGACGAAACAAGGAGGCGCATATATGCCAAGCAAGGATCATTTTTCATTGGCTCGGACCCTGGAATCAGGCGGCAAATCTTATCGCTATTATGATCTGAAGTCCCTTGAGGAACAAGGATTGGGCTCTATTTCTTCCCTGCCTTTTTCGATCAAAGTCCTACTAGAGGCTGCTGTTCGTCAGTTTGACGGACGGGCAATTACTGAAGAACATGTGAAACAACTGGCCGATTGGTCAGGTGACATTGACCGTAATAAAGAAATTCCATTTATCCCTGCTCGTATCGTGCTTCAGGATTTCACCGGAGTTCCGGTAGTCGTGGATCTCGCAGCTATGCGTGATACTGTAAAAAAAGCCGGAGGAGATCCTAAACAGATCAATCCGCTTGTCCCGGTTGACCTTGTAATTGACCACTCTGTCATGGTTGATGCTTTCGGTACAGCAGACGCCTTGGAATACAATATGAACGTTGAGTTCGAACGCAACGAGGAGCGTTACCGTTTCCTTCGTTGGGCACAGACAGCTTTTAACAACTTCCGTGCAGTTCCACCGGCAACAGGTATCGTGCACCAGGTAAATCTAGAGTATTTAGCTTCCGTTGCCACTACTAAAACTATCGATGGTGAAACTGTCGTTTATCCAGATTCCCTTGTAGGAACGGACTCCCATACCACGATGATCAATGGTCTGGGTGTTGTGGGCTGGGGTGTAGGTGGCATTGAGGCTGAAGCAGGAATGCTTGGACAACCGCTCTATTTTGTTACACCTGATGTAGTGGGCTTCAAGCTTACAGGCAGCCTTATCGAAGGGGCTACAGCAACGGATTTGGCACTGACAGTAACTGAAATGTTGCGTAAAAAGGGCGTAGTCGGCAAATTCGTCGAATTCTACGGACCCGGCCTTGCTAACATCAGTCTGGCTGACCGGGCAACTGTTGCCAACATGGCGCCAGAATACGGAGCAACTATTGGTTTCTTCCCTGTAGATGACGAGACACTCGCTTATCTTCGCAGCACGGGTCGTCCGGATGATCTGGTGGCGTTGGTTGAATCTTATTACAAAGCGCAAGGGATGTTCCGTACCTCGGATACGCCAGACCCTGAGTTCAGCGATGTGATTGAGCTTGACTTAGCTTCTGTCGTTCCTAGCTTGGCTGGACCAAAACGTCCGCAAGACCGGATCGAACTTACGCATATGAAAGAAAATTTCGAAGGCATTATCCGTACACCTGTAGACAAAGGCGGTTATGGTCTCAGCGATGAGAAAATCGCTCAAGTCGTAGAAGTACAGCACAAAAACGATACTACTAGCAAGCTCAGCACAGGTGCAGTCGTAATCGCAGCTATTACTAGCTGTACGAATACTTCTAACCCTAGCGTTATGCTTGGAGCAGGTCTTTTGGCGAAAAAAGCTGTGGAACGTGGTCTGACCAAACCAGATTACGTTAAGAGCAGCTTGACTCCAGGATCCTTGGTGGTTACTGAATACCTGCAAAAAGCAGACTTGCTGAAGCCACTCGAAGCATTAGGCTTCTACTTGGCTGGTTATGGCTGTGCCACTTGTATCGGTAACTCCGGTCCATTGCCTGAAGAAGTTAGTCAAGCCATTACTGACAATGACATGACCGTAGCCGCAGTCATCTCCGGTAACCGGAACTTTGAAGGCCGCGTACATGCTCAGGTAAAAGCTAACTACTTGGCCTCACCGCCGCTCGTAGTTGCTTACGCACTGGCTGGTACAGTAAATATCGATTTGCAGACTGAGCCACTTGGATTTGATCCACAAGGTGAGCCAGTATTCCTGAAAGATATCTGGCCAACTACTGCTGAAATTCGTGAAGCCATTGGTCTCTCCCTTAGTCCGGAGATGTTCCGTAGCAAATACGAAAATGTATTCACCGCTAACGAACGTTGGAATTCGATTCCTGTTCCGCAAGGCGAGCTGTATGAGTGGGATGATAATTCCACGTACATCCAGAATCCGCCATTCTTCGAACATCTGGCAGACGGTCTGGGAGACATCAAGGATATCAAAGATGCACGCGTTCTAGCGCTGCTTGCTGATTCCGTGACAACCGACCATATCTCACCAGCGGGTAATATCTCTACCTCTGGTCCTGCTGGCGAATATTTGCGCGATCATGGTGTAGAACGTGCAGACTTCAACTCCTACGGCTCCCGCCGCGGAAACCACGAAGTCATGATGCGCGGTACGTTCGCTAACATTCGGATTCGTAACGCAGTAGCTCCTGGTACAGAAGGCGGCGTTACTACCTTCTTGCCAAGCGACGAGGTTATGTCCATCTATGATGCTTCCATGCTCTATCAGGATGCTGGACAAAATCTGATCGTCATCGCTGGTAAGGAGTACGGTACAGGAAGCTCACGTGACTGGGCAGCTAAGGGTACGCTTCTGCTTGGCGTTAAAGCAGTTATCGCTGAAAGCTTTGAGCGGATTCACCGCAGCAATCTGGTCGGTATGGGTGTACTCCCACTTCAATTCCAAGAAGGCCACGGCTGGAGCAGCTTGGGACTGACCGGACGCGAGACCTTCAATATTACTGGTCTCGATAACAACGTGGCACCAAGTCAAGAGCTAACTGTCACGGCTACCCGTGAAGACGGCACACAATTCGATTTCCCTGTCATTGCACGACTCGACAGTACAGTCGATATTGATTACTATCGCAACGGCGGTATCCTGCAGACTGTTCTTCGCCAGATGCTGGCAGATGCTACAGACTCTTCCGCGGTGTCGGTAGAATAGGTTTAAAGTAACTTAAAAAGGGACTGTTTCACGGCCATGAGTGGCTGTGAGCAGTCCCTTTTTTATGGGGTGGTTCCAGCAGCCAATTTGTGGCGGGTGGGGTGCCCTTGTCTTTTGGATCTTCACCATTGCTGCGTTGCTGGTTCCAAACTCCAAGCGTCGTTTGATTCGATGATATTCGCGCATAGGAGCAGCTCGAAGCAATTCACGGACAACTTACGGAATCAGCCGGCTTTAAACGTAGCTATATCCGACTTCGGGACCTGTAAGCCTCGGGCATCAGTAGGATTCGGCGCTATCGGACTCAGCTGACCTTATACGCTGGATTATCCGATATTTGGCGTGCTGTCGGACTTAGATGACTCTATACGCTCGATTATCCGACTTTTGGCGTGCGATCGGACTCCATAGTCGCTATTGGCATGAAAAACACACTAAAGGTTCCCGTTTTGGTCGAATAGCTGCACTGGGGTCCGCAACTCTGCCAAACTGGCTGTAAATTCGCAAATAGCGTCCCCTAAGTCCGCACGCCTCAGGAGACGCCTAGGATTCCGCGCTATCGGACCCAGATGACTCTATACGCTCGAATATCCGACTTTTGGCGTGCGATCGGACTCCATAGTCGCTATTGGCATGAAAAACACACTAAAGGTTCCCGTTTGGGTCGAATAGCTGCACTGGGGTCCGAAACTATGCCCAAAAGGCTTTAAATGGGCTAATAGCGTCTTCTGAGTCCGCACGTCTCAGGGGACGCCTAGGATTCCGCGCTATCGGACCCAGATGACTCTATACGCTCGAATATCCGACTTTTGGCGTGCGATCGGACTCCATAGTCGCTATTGGCATGAAAAACACACTAAAGGTTCCCGTTTGGGTCGAATAGCTGCACTGGGGTCCGAAACTATGCCCAAAAGGCTTTAAATGGGCTAATAGCGTCTTCTGAGTCCGGAAGCCTCAGGGAAGATCTAAATAACAACCCGAGATTACTTGTGTACGAGTTATGAGATACGTGGGTTCGTTGACTCGTGGGTTCGTGGGTTCGTGGGTTCGTGGGTTCATTGGCTCGTGGGTTCGTGAGTTCGTGAGTTCATGAGTTCATTGGTTCGTGGGTTCATTGACTCGTGGGTTCGTGGGTTCATTGGCTCGTGGGTTCGTGGGTTCGTGGGTTCGTGGGTTCGTGGGTTCGTGAGTTCGTTGACTCGTGGGTTCGTGGGTTCGTGGGTTCCTTGGCTCGTGGGTTCGTTGACTCGTGGGTTCGTGAGTTCATGAGTTCATGAGTTCATTGGTTCGTGGGTTCATTGACTCGTGGGTTCGTGAGTTCATTGGCTCGTGGGTTCGTGAGTTCGTTGGCTCGTGAGTTCGTGGGTTCATTGGCTCGTAAGTTCGTTGGCTCGTGAGTTCGTGGGTTCATTGGCTCGTAGGTTCGTGGGTTCGTGAGTTCGTTGGCTCGTGAGTTCGTTGGCTCGTGGGTTCGTGAGTTCGTTGGCTCGTGAGTTCGTTGGCTCGTTGGCTCGTTGGCTCGTAGGTTCATTGGCTCGTGGGTTCATTGGCTCGTGGGTTCATGGGTTCGTGGGTTCGTGGTGGTTTCTCTACCCTCCCGCCCCTCCGTCCCTCTGCCTATCTAGGCCCTGGGTTCAAACGCTCGTGCCTCAGCATTACGAGTTACTGAGGCTCCCAAAGGTACGTATATTCACTGAAGCTCACCATACAAACGCAAGGTGGGGAGCCGTTAGTTAGTCATCAGTTAGCTGTTGATTAGCCATCAGTTACGCATCTATCATCCCATCAGCTACCCGTCAGACCGTCAGTTACCCATCAGTTACCCATCAGTCACTCATCAGTCACTCATCAGGCCATCAATTCCCCCTCAGTTACCCATCGTTTCCTGCCACTTTACCCACAATCGACTAAGCATCCCTCCCCAAAACATCAAAACAGCGATCCTCCAGTAACAGAGAGATCGCTGCTTAGTTTCTTATATGTCTCAGCCAGCGAATTAAGGAATCATCATGCCCATTTCACTAGCCGCTTCCTTCAGTACCGCGGCATATTCCACTAACGTATCCCTTGATAGGCGACTTACTGGACCTGACAGTGATAACGCCGCGATCACATTTCCACTGCGCCCCGTAACAGGCACCGCCACCGCGGCCGCGCCGGGCTCGCGTTCCTCGAAACTGGTGGCATATCCGAGCCGGATAATGTCATTAAGCTGCTCTTGATAGACATCCTTCTCAACGTAGTCCGGCCATCCCGAACTCTCCAGCAATTCTTTCAGCACCTCTGGAGGAGCATAGGCTGCCAGCACTTTACTTGATGCGCCCACAGATAAAGGCAATCTCGCACCGATCTGCGCCACTCGCCGTATGGCCTGCTGACTCTGAACCGCCTGAATCCGCACACGTTCTATGCCGTCGCGTAAGTATAAACTAACGGTCTCCCCTAGCCGATCCCGCAGCCGTTCCATTGACGGCAACAATACCGCAGCCGACTCATCAAAAGCAGGCAAATGCGTAGACAATTCCCAAATTCGTATACCCAGGCTGTATTTCTCAGTGGCCGGATTACGAATGAGGAAGCCCTTTTCCTCCAAGGTTGCCAGCAGCCGATGGACGGTACTTTTATGTAAATCAATCTTTGAAGCGATCTCCGTCAACCCTAAATCTCTGTCCTGCGTAAAACAAAGCAATATATCAAGCGCACGTTCTACCGCACGCACTGTAAGCTTTCGGTCCTCCATGACAATCTCCCCCTCGTGTTTCATCAAATGAAACTCGGTTACATTATAACTAACTCTATCTTAGTGCAAAACTCTATGGAAAGTCCAGTATATTCACTCCTCCGGAGTTGTGCCAAAAATGTGCCGGAAAAGGTTGGGCCGCACTTTACAGTTACATTACAAAAGCGTCTAATTCATTGACTTTGTAAGGGCTTTTTCATACGATTAACATATTAAATTATCTACTGATGCTTTAGAATCATTTTTACAAATTCTTCTAGGCACTAGTACTCACATCATTCTTAGGAGGGGACCATATGGATCTGGCAACTCGCCAAACCGGCACAACCGTCTCCCGTCGACCTAAACTACCTAAACAAGGCAGTTCGTCCCGGCTATCGCTGCGGATGATTCGTGTGAAGCATATTATCGTTGCACTGCTATTATCTATTTTTTTCTTTTTAGCCTACTGCTTTGTCTCACTTCATGGCTATATCGCCTGGGTATTATCTAATCCAACGGTCGCACCTCTGTATTCCAATCCCATGCAGGCCAAAGGTCTCGCATACGAGGATGTGACGTTTCCAGCTAAAGACGGCAGTCGAATGATGAGCGGCTGGTATATTCCCTCCGAAGGGGCTACCAAAACGATCGTGTTCAGCCATGGCTATGGCGCCAACCGTGAAGAATCTTGGGTACCTATGTACGATCTCGCTCACTATGCACACAGTCTGAATTTCAATGTCGTGATGTTTGATTACGGCTTTGCTGCCCAAGGCAACAAGGATATTGCAACCGGGGGTAAAAAAGAATCCCAGCAGCTTCTAGGCGCTATTGATTTTGCTAAGGAACGTGGAGCTGAGGAGTTAGTTGTATGGGGCTTCTCCATGGGAGCAGGCACAGCACTGCAAACAGGATTAGTATCAGAGGACATTGACGCGATGATTCTGGACAGTACCTTTTTGTTAGAGCCAGATACGCTGTATCATAATATTAAGCAAAATATTGATCTGCCCCGCCAGCCTTCCCTGGCGATTATGGAAATGCTGTTCCCAGTTCTGAACGGTACGGGGCTGAATCAAATTCCTTATGCGAAGGTCAAATCCGAAGATTATCCTTTCCCTATTCTACTCATGCATGGAACCGAAGATGATAAAGCTCCTTATCCTATTGCAGAAAAGCTGGCCGCGAACCAAAGCAATCCGTTCTCAGATTCCTGGGTCGTAGAGGGCAGCCATCATGAATTGCTGTTCCGTGAGCACCCGCGTGAGTATTTGCGGCGAGTCTCTGCTTTCTTAGGAAATGTTCAACTAGCCAAAACCTACAATGGCAATCAGCCGGCGATGGCAAGTAACTAGTTAAGCACTACAATCCGCCTCTGTCCCCTGATGGGTCAGTTGCTTCAACCATTTACCACGGCGAAAACGCACGTAACCTATAACCAATCGAACAGCCTCTTCCAGGGACAGAAAGAAGTATACCCAGGGAAGAGGCTGTTTCCATCCCCATGACAACAGTAGCCCTAGAGGCACCCCAAGCAACCAAGTTGTAGAGGCTTCCATAATAAAGACGAACTTACTATCGCCACCACTCTGCAGAATCCCTCCCGCAATCATCATATTGCCCACCTTTATCCATAAAAAAAGAGCAAAAAAGCAGATAACAGAAGTGGCCATTCGGCGTTCTTCCACTGTTAAGTTAAAGGCTGAGACGTAGAGCGGGGCTAGAACAGCAATAAGAACACCAAGCAGCAATGAAATCCCTACTCCTATTCGAACAAAAAAACGAGCATACTGAAAAGCACCTGCATTATTATTCTCTCCCAGCTTATGTCCGACCATAATCCCAGCTGCACCAGAAAGCCCAGCCAGAAGTCCAATCGTCAACCCCTGCAGCGGAAAGGTCACTGTCATAGCGGTCATCTCTGCTGTGCCCATACGGCTATATATTACGGAATAACAAGCTTCACCTAAAACCCAAACCAATTCCGTTAAAACAATAGGCGCTATCGTTCTTAAAAAAGGTATACACAGCGCTTTCGAAAACGAACTCAGCTCCTTAATTCCTCCGGCACCCGGCAGTTTCCCGCGATACACAGCTCCGATGATCAAGGTACTTTCGACTATACGTGAGATTAACGTTGCATATGCCGCACCTGCAAGTCCAAGCTCTGGAAACCCCCAATGCCCAAAAATAAGCGCATAGTTTAAAATAATATTCAGTCCTACAGCAGCTATGCTCACACCCATTGGATACTTTACATGTCCTGAACTTCGTAGAACCGCCGAATAGAGCATCGTCAACATCGTTGGAATATAACTGAGGGCAACGATTTTTAGAAAAATGTACCCCTTCTCCAACACTTCTTTATCCGTTGTAAAAATAGACAGGCATAGCCGAGGGTTGAAAAAAACAACTATCGTAAATGAACCCGACAATATCAGGCCAATTCCAAGACTTAATCCCAGTAGTGGTGTGATGCTCTTTCGATCTTTACTCCCCCAAGCTGCCCTACCATCAATTGATCTACTAAATACAGCACCGCCATGACTAGACTTTGGAGGGATATCGGTACCGCTAATTTTAACAGCTGATTATAAAATTGTTTCTTCTCAAGCTTGTTCATACCCTCATCTCATTTCTCAAAGTTTTTCTGCTACCCCAAAGGATTTCATTAATCGGTCCACACGACAAAAAAAGGTACACCCTCCTTTTCGCGAGGTTGTACCTTTCGGTATCATTGCCTTTATTTTCCTGTATTATTTCACCATATCAAACGGTTGTCAACGATATTATTATCGCGTTCTTATGCTCTTCATAAGCTATCATGAGCACACATATAATGGACTGATGAAGACATATCACGGGAGGTTTTCTTGGAATGTTATATGTATACGGGCCGATGCTGCCAGTACGTATTTTAGAAGAAATCGTATTCTGGAAAACACAAGAGAAAGAGCATACCGAGGTTATCAAAGCAATCGTACCTAACCTGGAGGAGCCCTATGTTAAACTGCTGGATGAATGGGCGGTGGTCTTCGGTGCCACAGAGATGGCCGCTCAACAGTTATTGAATTCTGCCCTCTCTGCTTCTCCACCAAGTCAGGCTGAACTCACTGCGGAAACAGAAAAGCTGCTGCACATCTCCTGTACCCAATCCCAAGAATTTGTTCGGCAGCTTTTTGCCATCATGGAAAGCAGCGCAGCCGTCAAAGCCGTCCCCCTTGCTACCACTGTGATCCTGCATATTATTCGTGAATCAGAGTATTTCCTTGCCGTACTACACACTTTGAGCTCGCCCGGACAGCTCACGCAAATTATGAGAGATTATACAGCAGCCGACTATGTCGTAAGAACAGAAGAGGACAATGTCACGCGGAATGAGGGACTTATTCCTTCTACAGATACTATCCTTGATATTCGTGAAATGAGTGCTGTGCCAATTGGCGGGCATACACTGCCTCCATTGCCTTATGCTTATAATGCGCTGGAACCATACATCGATGAGAAAACCATGCGGATTCATCATGATAAACACCATCAAAGTTATGTAGATGGACTAAACAAAGCGGAGAACAAGCTAGCCGAGGCTCGCAAGAAAGGAGATTTCGATCTTGTTAAGCATTGGGAACGGGAGCTAGCCTTTAATGGGGCTGGCCACTATCTCCATACAATCTTCTGGAACGTAATGTCACCTCAAGGTGGCGGGCGTCCAACTGGAGCCTTACTGGAAGCCATTGAACAAAGCTTCGGCAGCTATGACAACTTCAAGAAACAGTTCACAGAAGCTGCGAATAAGGTTGAAGGTGGCGGCTGGGCTATTCTCGTCTGGAGTCCACGCAGTCATAGACTGGAGATTTTGACTGCGGAGAAACATCAGAACCTGTCACAATGGGACGTTGTTCCGTTACTGGCTCTGGATGTATGGGAGCATGCCTATTACCTTAAACATCAGAATAATCGGGCCGATTATATTGAGGATTGGTGGAAGGTCGTTAACTGGCCTTACGTCTCAGAACGTTATGCTGCTGCCAGTAAACTGGCCTGGAAGCCCTTTTGATATTATTTCAATTCACAGTGAACATCACTCTTATTCCCACAGCCTGACCAAAAAGGACCCATCATTCACATTACGTGAACGATGGGTCCTTCCAATTTCGAGGTATGCACCCCGATATTTATTCCTTAATCAAGCTTAGAAACTCCGCACGAGCGGCGGCATCCTCACGGAAGACCCCTCTAGTAGCCATAGTTACCGTTTTGCTGCCTGGCTTCTTCACTCCGCGTGCACACATACACAGATGCTCTCCCTCCACAACAACCATAACACCGTGGGGGCCTAACACCTCCGTCATAATATCAGCAATTTGCGCCGTAATGCGCTCTTGAACCTGTAGACGCCGGCTTACTGCTTCAACAAGCCGAGCTAATTTGCTGAGCCCAGCAATACGTCCGCTCGGAATGTATCCTATATGCACTTTACCAAAGAAAGGAGCCATGTGGTGTTCACATTGGCTGTAATAGACGATATCCTTAACGATCACTAGCTCTTCATGAGACTCATCAAAAGTAACGCCGAGCGCTTCGCGGGGATCTATCGAATAACCGCCGAATATCTCCTCGTACATCCGCGTAACACGTGCCGGTGTTTCCAGCAGTCCCTCGCGGCCGGTATCTTCACCGATTAATTCTAATATTTTCTCAACGTGATACTCGATTTGCTCACGGTTCTCTGCAACTTTACCGTTCACATATTCCTTGATGTTCCCCATGATGTCTCCCCCTTCCGCACCCGTATACATGTTATCCGGACCCGGTTACTTACTTCTACGTTTATTCCCTTTAGCTGCTCCAGGGCGCGCACCTGGCTGTCCCTGAGTCTTCATCATTTGCTGGGCACGCTGCATTTGCTTCCCGTTCAGGTTATAACCCATTTGCTTTGCAACCTTTTGCAGCATTTCAGGATCATTCTGCATGTTTGTCATTTGTTTGCGCAGATAATATACACCGATGAAAAAACCACCGATGAGACCTACGACCAATGTAATAATAGGTAATGCGATACTCATCTAAAGCCCACCTCTACACTCTATTGTCTGCATCGCCATATGGCACGCGAATCTATCATAGCATTTCAGGAACTGGACAGCAATTGGCAATATGCAACCTGTCTATGAACTTTTTCCTCCATTAATATCGCTGTCCTCCCGTGCCTTCTTCCCAGTAAGGAGCACATCCTGCGCCCGGCTTAGCATTTCCCTCACCGTGCCATCCTCCTCGCGCTCTAAACCCGCTTCTACAGCCGCTAGAGCCTCATCACCGCCAATACGTCCAAGCGCCCAAGCAGCAGTGCCCCGCATCTCTGGCCGCGGTTCTTTCAGAACAATTTCTGATAGCTTTGGCACAGCCCCGGCTTCCTTGAAATTGCCTAGGGCAATGATCGCATTTCGCTGCATCGGCTTTTTGCCTCTCCAGGCTGCTGAGCTATTGCCGAATCTCTCTTTGAACTCACGATTGCTAAGATCCAGAATCGGCAGCAGCAGCGGCTTCACGATTTCAGGATCAGGTTGCATCTGAGGGCGATGATTCCAGTTCTTACCTCTATTCTTGGGACATACAATCTGGCAAGTATCACAGCCGTATAGACGGTTGCCGATCTTGGTCATATACTCCTCGCTAAGGAACCCTTTAGTCTGCGTCAAAAAAGAAATACAAGCCTGTGCGTTAAGCTGCCCCGGACCCACCAGCGCTCCGGTCGGACAAGCATCAATACACTTGGTACACTCCCCGCAGCCTTCTTCAACAGGTTCATCCGGAGCAAAAGGAATGTTCGTAACCATTTCCCCAAGATAAATCCATGATCCCCATTTGGGCGAGATGATAGAACAATTTTTGCCGCTAAAGCCTATTCCCGCTCTTTCCGCTACCGCTCTATCTACTAGAACACCGGTGTCCACCATGCTTTCCAGCACAGCCTCCGGTACACGCTCGTGAATAAATTCCTCTAGCTTACTTAAGGCTTCCCTCAGCACATGGTGATAATCCCTGCCCCAAGATGCCCGGGCGAGGATGCCCCTACGTGCACCCGGCTCAGATTTAGGAGGTTTCTCCATTTTAGATGGATAAGCTACTGCAATCGAAATAATAGATAACGGCTTGTCTCCAGAAGACAATGCTGGAACTGTCCTTTTATCCAGATCGGGTTCCTCGAAGCCAGATTCATATCCTTTGTCCCGATGGTCTTGCAGTATATTTTTTAAATATAAAAAAGGTTCTGCTGTTGTAAACCCGATATCATCAATACCGAGTGATGTCGCAGCCTCCTGAATCTCTGCTTTAAGCTGTGCCCACTTGGAAGGCGGGGGAGCATACGATGACTGAAATGTATTGGTCATTTCCGCCTTCTCCTTTCATATCTTCGCTTACTTTCTTATAATCTATTCAGTTTTGACAGAGGCCACCATATATAATCAGCCCTGCCGACAATCATATCCTGTGAAATAGAGCCGAAGTAACGGCTGTCCTTGCTGGCTGATGCATGACGGTTATCGCCCATTACAAAATAATTGCCACCTTCTACGGTTAACGCTGCAAAATCCGGATCTTCAATCTCAGTATCGATATAGGGCTCATTCACTATTTTTCCATTTACGTATAACTGATGATTCCGTACCTCTATGATATCTCCAGGTATGCCAATCACCCGCTTCACTAAATACTCCTTATGACTAGGACCGGTACTTGGATCATGAAGAATGACAACATCACCATGTTTTGGATTTACGAACAGCAATGAAATTTTATTAATGAAGAGCCTTTCTCCTTCCCAGAGTGTTGGCTGCATAGACTGACCTTTAACTGTTGATATATTGAACACAAAAACATTAAGAACAGACATCACAGCAAAAACAATCACAGCTGTAAGCAGCCAATCCTTCATTTCCGAGACCAAACGACCGCCCAGGGTAGTCTTGGATCTGGAGGATCTATGTCTTTGTTTCCTATTTCTCGTGTAATCTACTTGGGGCTCCTGATTCAATATGTCACCTCTTGTTCTCAATAATTGAAGATTATACTTGCAGATATTATAACAATAAAAAAGCATATCTCCCAGCCATTAGCAATGGACTTCTGGGAAATACGCTCGAGTATGAATGAAACAGACTATATCGTCAGCTATAGTTCTTTTTTCTAGAAAATGTTTCCGCTTTCGCAGCTGAGTGATCAAAATTACCCAACAATGCTCAGCTTCCGGACAGATTTGAAGATTTGATTCTCGCTATATCCCATAGCTTCATACAATGGCAAAGCAAAAGAATTATGCTCATCGACGGCTACATAGATACCACTGACTTTACGAGCTTGAAACCTGGATTCCATAGCCGATACCAGACTTCTGCCGACTCCTCTGCGGCGATAATCAGGATGTACAGCAATCCGGAAATAACAACCGTGGTTTTTCTCAATCGTACCAATCAGTGCTCCAACAATTTCTTCTTCATCTTCCGCAACTACAATGAGATCTGAATCCCATGAAAGCTGCCTGGAGAAAGGCTCGATAGTGTTCTCGAAACACTCTTCCGATAATGCGGTTTGCAGCAAATCAGTCACAGGGCTAACGTCGCTTAATTGAAAGGAACGAACGTGCATTCTTTAAAATCTCCCTTGTCTATGGCTTATGAATTTAACAAAAAGAAGGGGTTCCCTTAACATAGAGAAAATAAAAAAAAGCATCAAATACCGAGGAATACCTGCTTTTAAATCTATTAAAGCACACTTTTCTCGTGATATCATCATTTTTCTTTTGAAAGCGCTTAATATCAAGCGTTTACATTTTAGATGGGGTTCATTTCTTCATTAAAAGGGTATTTATAAGGATATATGTCTATAGGATTGGGGACTATTAATTTTAACATTCCAAATACAATTGTAAAACCCTTTCCCTCTCCAATTATACTTTATAAACATTTATGTTTGTTTAGTGTTGCATTATTGGTCTAGATACGGTTTAATTAAGGTATCCTATCGGGCGAATACCCTATAGTACATATTTACAATAAAGGATTTTGACGTTAGTTCGCCAGAATTCTTTATCTATAACAAAATTCTAATATAACTCAGGAGGGATTTTTCCATGGCATTTCAATTACCGGCACTTCCTTATCCGAACAACGCACTCGAACCACACATCGACGCATTGACGATGGAAATTCACCATGACAGACACCATAACACATATGTAACTAATCTGAATGCAGCTTTGGAAAAAGCACCTGAATTGCAAAGCAAAAGCATTGAAGAGCTTCTTACAGATCTGAACGCTGTACCTGAAGCTATCCGTACTGCTGTTCGCAACAATGGTGGCGGACACGCTAACCACACCCTGTTCTGGGAAGTTATCGGACCAAACGGCGGCGGCGCACCAACTGGTGCATTGGCTGAAGCTATCGATAAGGAACTGGGCGGATTCGAAAAATTCAAAGAAGATTTCGCAGCAGCAGCAACTACTCGTTTCGGCAGCGGCTGGGCTTGGCTAGTTGTTAAAGATGGCAAACTGGCAGTAACAAGCACACCTAACCAAGACAACCCAATCAGCGAAGGCGCTACTCCAATCCTCGGATTGGATGTATGGGAGCACGCTTACTACCTGAACTACCAAAACAAACGCCCTGATTACATCAAAGCGTTCTGGAACGTAGTAAACTGGGAAGAAGTTGGCAAACGTTACGAAAGCGCAAAATAAGAAATTACATTTGGCTTAAGCTATGGAACTAAAAAAGAAGGTATCTCAGAGCCGAATTGGCTCTGGGATACCTTCTTTGTTTAGGTTGGATAGAGAGAGATATAAAGATAAAGATAAAGACAGAGATTGATTGAGATCCTCCCAGACACCGCATTTCACGCCGCTTGCGTCGCTTAAATGGATACACTGGATCGGAATAAATCGCAATAAATCGCAATAAATCTATACTCGGCTTATGAAAATCTGCTTTTGGAGTCGCTGAGCAATAGATTAGGGAATAACTCCCTAAAATTCTGCGATAGGCTCCATAAACACATGTAATTAGGGAAATACTCCCTAAAAATCATCCTTTATGGGCAAAAAACCGTTATTCGCCCAATTATTAGGGAGGTTTTCCCTAAAGTGATCAATTACAAGCCAAATCGACCTTTTTTTAGGGAAGAATTCCCTAATTAAATTTCACTCACTCTCGTAGCCATAGGAACACCAGAAGAATTTAGTTGGAACAAGACTGAACTAGTCTAAGCCAAATAAACAAATATTTGCTACGAAGAGACTGAAGCATACGACCGTACTTTGGTGCATACGACCATACTTTGGTGCATACGCCCCTACTTAGGTGCATACAACCCTACTTAGGTGCATACAACCATACTTAAGAGCATACAACCATACTTAGGTGCATACAACCATACTTAGGTGCATACGACCATGCTTAGGTGCATAAGACCCTACTTAGGTGCATACGATCCTACTTAGGTGCATACGACCCTGCTTAGGTGCATACGACCATGCTTAGGTGCATACGACCCTACTTAGGTGCATACGACCCTACTTAGGCGCACACGACCATACTTAGGTGCATACGATTCTACTTAGGCGCATACATCAAACTGAGGTTTTGTACATTTAGTGCTTTAGCAACACA
This sequence comes from Paenibacillus sp. FSL R5-0636, assembly GCF_037974255.1. NCBI lineage: Bacteria > Bacillati > Bacillota > Bacilli > Caryophanales > Paenibacillaceae > Paenibacillus > Paenibacillus sp. FSL R5-0636. The sequence continues at coordinate 679,157 of NZ_CP150232.1, read as the reverse complement.
ACACGGCGAATCTTCTACTACTCTAGCTTCGCCCGCTCTTCCTGCTCATCAAAATAAAGGTTCAGTAGCTTCAGAAAAACGTTAGGGAACGCATAGTTAGCCATGTCTTCGCGGCTGATCCAGCGCACTGCTCCGCCGTCCTCTGGACTAGCGTTCCCGTCCTCAAATCTCTCGATAGGCATGCTGCTGTCGATCCCTGAGAACAAGTCCGCTTCCGCGTTGTACACCGCCCGTCCTTCTGCCGCTATCGGCAGCGGAAGGGCGTCCTCTACGCTGCAGCGGTACACCTGCAGCGTCCACACGATATGGCTGAAGATATGCTCAGCAGCCATCCAGTGCTTTTCAGGCCGGGCAGAGATCCCGGCCTCCCGCAGTGACCGGCGCAGCCGGTCCAGCGCCGCTGCTTCCGGCAGCCGCGCGCCTTTGGCGCCGCCTTCCACAGGCGGCGCTGGCCAGTGCGGCAGCTCCCACATGCGGGCTAACAGCCCGCTTTGTGGCCGCTGCCGGATGAGCACTTGGCCCGCGTGGGCACCGCGGCCCTCAATTAAGGCCGCCAGCCGCTCCTCAGGGCGCGGCGGCTTGGCCTTGGTCTTGACGGGCAGCGAGGTCTCGCAGCCCGCCAGGCGCGCGGCGCAATGCTCCATCACCGGGCAGGTTAAACAGCGCGGTGACTTAGGAGTGCATACGAGCGCCCCGAGCTCCATCAGGGCCTGATTAAAGGATGCCGCTTCCCCCTCCGGGATCAGTTCAGCTGCCAGGTGCTCCATTTTTACGCGGGTGGGTCCCTTGGCGATATCATCCTCTATCAGGAAGTATCGGGACAACACCCGCATCACATTGCCGTCGACCGCTGGCTCCGGCCGATTGAACGCAATGCTAAGGATAGCCCCTGCCGTATAAGGTCCCACTCCCTTTAAACTGAACACAGCCTCGCGATCATTCGGCACCTGCCCGCCATACAGCTCTTTGACCTGTTTGGCCGCATGCTGTATATTGCGGGCACGAGAATAATAACCTAAGCCTTCCCAGCACTTAAGCACGTCCTCTTCTGGTGCATCGGCGAGCGACTCCACGGTAGGAAACCTTTCGATAAACCGATTGAAATACGGGATTACCGTATCCACCCTTGTCTGCTGCAGCATTATTTCAGAAATCCAAATATAATAAGGATTGCGGTGCCGACGCCAAGGCAAATCCCGTTTCTGCCCTTGATACCACTCCAGCAAATGATAGCTGAAATATTGCTTAGCCTCCCGCAGCTCCTGTTCGTCTTGAACTTGTAGATCTTGTTGTGTCATTATAACGCTCCTTGCCTTTCTATAATCATGGTTCAATTTATGAACCTAGCCCTTCCACGACGGCAAAAGCCGAAGCCAAATCACGGCCATGTGTTATCGTAAGATGAATGGTGTACTTCTGTCTATCTGGAAGATTTAGTCTGCTCCAGGCTTCACACGATAAAGTTACCTCTGGTTTTCCTTTAACATCAGGCAATATCTCAATATCCTGAAACCCAACTACATTGCCGATGCCACAGCCTAAAGCCTTCACAACTGCTTCCTTGGCAGCAAAACGCCCGGCTACGAACTCAGCCAACCTCCCGCTTCGCTCTTCAGCAAGTTGATATTCTTGCTCTGTTAAGACCCGCTGGTTAAATTTCTTACCCAGTCCTCTATTTATTACCTCTGAGATTCGTTCAATTTCTAACACATCATGTCCGATTCCGTAAATCAACACTTCACGCTCCTTATGGACGTGTATCCCATTTTGCTTCAATAATGGTATGATCAATCATATGAAGTATTATTAAAAGTAATAGTCCTGCAAGATTCTTTCTGCTATCTTAAAAGAAAATGCACTTTAAGTCTAATAAGACTATCCAGCGACTTCACGATAGACTAGCTGATTTACTTCATTTTTATATATGGAGAGGGGATTACCCTATGAATCATCGTAATTTTGAAATACCTGCCGGAGACGGAGCTGTTCTCCGCTGCTCACACTTCCCAGCCCAAGGCAAAGCCAAAAGCGTTATAGTTATAGCCCATGGCTACAAAGGTTTTAAAGATTGGGGAATGTTTCCTTACATAGCCACAACTCTCAGCCAAGAGCATGAAGTAATTACTTTTAACTTCTCTCATGCTGGCATCGGGGAAGATCTGCTGCATTTCACTGAGCTTGAGAAGTTCGCCCGCAACACCTATCGCCGCAGCTTAAAGGACATGGAAATCCTGTTGTCCTATCTTAGCCAACACCCGAAATTCGGCAGCCTGCCCTTATTCCTTCTCGGCCACAGTCTCGGAGGGGGAATTTGTTTGGTCTACACGCTTGATCATCCCAATGAGATCAGCGGAGTAATCTCCTGGAACGGGGTTACGAAACTCGATTTGCTGACGGAAGAACAAAAGCAGCAGATGAAGGAAACAGGAAGAACCTATGTCCTTAATGGACGTACTGGCCAACAAATGCCGCTGGATGCTGTAATTTTAGAAGATATGGAGAACAACAAAGAACGCTATAACATCCTTGAACGCATACAGAAAGCGTCCTTCCCAGTTGTTCTTATTCAAGGCAGTCAAGATGGAGTACATCTCCGCCAAGGGTCTGAGCATCTCATCAAACTTCGGCCAGATATTAGCTGGGTGCAGGTTCCTGAGGGTAATCATACGTTCAACACTGTGCATCCTTTTGCTGGCACGACTCCGCAATTAGAGCTCGCGATTGCTGCGACAACTAATTTTATCGATCAGACACTTACGCTTACAGAATAATTATTCTTCTTTGTCTATCCAGCTATCCAACTCACAAAAACCGCCACGAGCTCTGCTGCTACGCAGACCCGTGGCGATTTCTAGTTCAACCTATTCTAAATCCCCGGAATAACATTACGCTTATGTGCCGTTCTCCGGTAATAATTCTCAAGCTTCTCAGCTACCTCAGGATTAACCTGTTTACCTTCCAGATAGTCGCTGTTATCGTCATAAGTAATGCCCAGCTCGGTTTCATCCGTCTGACCCGGCCATAAGCCCGCCGTAGGTGCTTTTGTGACAATATCCGCAGGCACACCAATATGTGCAGCCAGCTGACGTACCTGACGTTTATTAAGTGTGGATAGTGGTGTAATATCTACAGCGCCATCGCCCCACTTCGTGTAGAAGCCGGTAATTGCTTCAGAAGCATGATCCGTTCCTACTACAATCAGATTGTTCTCAAAAGCGAGTGCATATTGCATAACCATACGTGTTCTGGCTTTAACATTTCCTTTGCCTTGATGCGTCATATGGCGGTGTTGGCCTATTGATTTCAGACCATGCTCAACTTCAAGGGCAATTTCATTTACAGCTTCCTCAATGTTGGTCTCCACAGTATGAGTCAGATTAAAAGCTTTGGCAACATCATAGCTGTGCTCGATATCTTCCTGAACCCCATAAGGCTGGAATACTCCAAGCGTCATATACTCTGTGCCTTTTTCTGCCGACAGCTCGTCCGTAGCCTGTTTACAAAGACCCGCGGCTACCGCACTGTCCACTCCACCACTAATGGCGATCAATAATCCTTTAGCCCCTGCGTTCAGCACGTACGACTTTAAGAAATCAACCCGTTTGCGTGCCTCAACCTCTACATCAATCGTTGGCTTCACGCCAAGATCCGCAATAATTTCCTTCTGTAAACTCACCAAACACACCTCGTTCCATCAGAAATGGTTCCATATCCATCAAAATATCCACCCAAACGAAGCTCATGCTTCTAAGCATATTCTATCCCATTATTGCTCTTATATTTTGAAAAATCCCGCATGCAGCCGATTTGCCGGCTGATGCGAGATTATATGGAATAACTGTTTTTACTGGCACAAACGATTGAAGACCTCTTTCAATTCAGCAGCAATTTCAGCAGCCGAACGATCTTCTACGCCATGACGTTCAATAAAGTGAACGAGTTCTCCATCCTTCATCAGTGCGATGGAAGGTGAGGATGGCGGATAAGGAGCAAAATATTCACGTGCTTTAGCAGTAGCTTCTTTCTCTTGACCTGCAAACACTGTGAACAAGTGATCCGGAGTGATTTCATTTTGCAAAGCCTGAGCTACACCTGGACGACATTGTCCAGCAGCACAACCACAGACCGAATTTACGACTACAAGCGATGTTCCTTTTGCGGTTGGAAGAGTAGCTTCCACCTCTTCTGGAGTCATAAGCTCCTGAAACCCGATACTTGTCAGGTCATCACGCATAGGCTGAATTGAATCTCTCATATATTGATTAAAAGACATGGACATTTCTCTGCACTCTCCTTCACTTTTCAACTGTTTGTCAGATAATATTACAGCAGTACTTACTAACTTTATTATACATTCATACTCTGTGAAAGCAAGAGATGCTGTAGAGGGTGATTCAATCTAAGAGCGAACCCCGCTGGGTTCCTCCTTATCCAATGGGAAGGAGATCGTAAATACCGTCCCCTCTCCTTCTACAGACTCTACATTTATTTTACCGTTATGCCGCTCCACAATACTTAGGCACAAGGATAAGCCTAGACCTGTTCCCTGGATTTTCGTCGTAAAAAAGGGAAGAAACAGCTTCTCACGTTGACTTTCTGACATACCAACGCCGCTATCGGTGACAATCAACTCCACTTTATCATGAGTACTGCGTGTTTCCAGCGTCAGCACCCCCTTAGGTCCCATAGCCTCCATGCCGTTGCGTCCTAAATTGAGTATGAGCTGCTTGATTTCCCGGACATTCAGCTCTAATTCATGCAGTGATGGGCTCAGCTTCAGTTCAACACTTTGACCGCGAAGATTAGCATCAGCCCACAGCAATGGACTAACTTCTTCTATAATATGGTGCAGCAGCACCTTCTCTTTATCAGAAACCCGGCTCTGTGCCAAGGATAAAAAATCATTAATAATACTATTAGCGCGGTCCAGCTCTTCCATCACAATCTGATAATAAGAATCCAATTCTTGAGCACTCTTTTCTCTCATCAGCTGCAAAAAACCCCGAACTACCGCCATAGGATTACGAATCTCATGGGTAATTCCAGCAGCCATCTGCCCGACCAAGCTCAAACGTTCCACATGATCGAGCTCTACACGTAGTTTTTCCTCATTGGTCATATCCTGCACAATAATTACAGCACCACTTGTTACCCCTGAGCTCTTATGCATTAACGGCGCTGAATAAATCTGATAGATGCGCGACTCATGAATCATTTTTTCACTGGAACGCCGTTTAGAGCGGATATTATCACTTACCCGCATATATGCCTGTGTATCCACTGAGCTGTGAAAAAACTTTTTTACCGGTTCGTCAATAATATCCTCTTTTCGCAAATTGGGATAATGAGCCCGCATCATTCCTAACATGCAATCGTTAAGGTCAGTTACAACTCCGTGTTCATCCAGAGACATAATACTCAGAGGGACTACATTGGTAATCTGCTGCAGCTTCTCGGACTCCCACTGGAAACTTTCACTGATATTCTCCATCTGTACTTTATCCTGCAATCTACTTCTAACCATCTCAACATAATATACAAAAATACCACCTAAAGCGATGGTGAAAAACAGATATACCGTAATCAGAAATGCTTGCACGGAATTAGATTCATATATATTTTTCCCGCCTATAATAGGGACTAACGCAATAAATAGCATGCTTGGACAAAGAATCATCCATAACATACCGATCTTCTCAACTACTGTACCTTTCTTAAAAGGTTTGGCCAGTCCAAACAGTAGCGGATATAATAAAATCCCTGAATTCAATATCACATTACTGATTCCTGTAGGCTCCGCGATGATTACATTGCAGATAAGCAAAAAAATGGACAGCAAAATGCCCGAACGAGTAGTTCCATATAAAATACCAATATACGCAGGGATTAATCCTAAATTTAAATAGGCTACACCAAACAAAGTTGTCGAAAGAAGAGAGCACAGGATAAGACTAAACGTACACGCCAAAATCAAAAAGGTCTGATCATTTGGAAGCTTCCCCTTTTTCCGTGTCACAAATCTACGGTCCACCCACCATTGAAAAAGAAAAAGAAAGGAGCATGCTGCCGATATTTGCAATAAGATATCCTTAACCGCACCCATAATTACAATCACACCCCAAAATGGACAAATTACCCTACATGCTTAGATTAAAGCACAGGATTACTCTCCTGACAACGATAATCACCTAATGATTGGACAAGACTGGTTACATGTGAATCAGAATGGTATGATTCCGTTAGGAATACCCGCGGAATAGGCTTCCGTGTCTTAACATGTAAAGGAGTTAAATTTCATGAGCAATTACGATGTGATCGTCATTGGGGGCGGCCCTTCGGGTCTAATGGCCAGCGTGGCCGCTGCAGAACACGGGGCATCCGTTCTGCTAATCGACAAGGGAGCAAAACTAGGCCGAAAGCTCGGAATATCTGGTGGCGGACGCTGCAATGTTACCAACATCAAGGAAAGAGACGAGCTAATCGCCCATATTCCAGGAAACGGGCGTTTTTTGTATAGTGCCTTCGACCATTTTAATAACCAGGATATCATCGCCTTTTTTGAAGGTTTAGGCATTGCATTAAAAGAAGAAGATAACGGGCGGATGTTTCCCGTTTCCGATAAGGCCTCTAGTGTCGTCTCTGCCTTAATTAGCAAAGTACGGAGTCTAGGCGTACAGATTATGACCGACAGTCCCGTCTCAAGAATAATCTATAACGAAGGGGCTGTTAAGGGAGTCCAGCTGAGCTCGGGCAAGACGATCGCCTGCACTGCTGTTATCATCGCTACCGGAGGCAAGTCCGTACCACAGACCGGCTCCACGGGAGATGGTTACCCTTGGGCAGAAGCCGCAGGGCACACGATCACCGAGCTGTTCCCGACAGAGGTGCCGATTCTTTCACGGGAAGAATGGATTAAGTCCGGCGAGCTGCAAGGTCTGTCGTTACGTGATGTGGTCCTTACTGTGTGGAATCCTAAAGGAAAGAAAGTCATCTCTCATCGAGGGGATATGATATTCACCCATTTTGGATTATCAGGACCCATTGCACTGCGGTGCAGCCAATTTCTGAGACAAGTCCAACGTAAATCCGGCACAGATACGGTGGAGATGTCCATCGATCTCTTCCCTGATCTGAACGCACAGGAAGTAGAATCTATGTTGCAGGATAAGCTGGATCAGGAACCAAAGAAAGCGATCCGCAATTCGCTGAAAGGACTGTTGCCAGAACGTCTCATCCCCCTCTTGCTGACTAAAGCTGAATTAGATGGGGATACAACCGGTCATCACGTCTCCAAGAATGGATTGCTTCTATTGGCTGGGATTTTGAAACGCATGCCAGTTTATGTGCATGGCACCCGTTCCCTATCCGAGGCCTTTGTTACCGGCGGTGGGGTAAATCTGAAGGAGATCGATCCCAAAAGAATGGAATCGAAGCTTATGCCGGGGTTATTCTTCTGCGGCGAGGTACTCGATATCCATGGCTATACAGGAGGCTACAATATAACAGCGGCCTTCTCAACAGGATATACAGCAGGCAAACACGCCGCTGACATTCGACTGGGATAATCTCTAGTGCAACGTGAATATCCTCCAAGCAGCTTACTGCTTTGAAAATGGCGGACCGCGCCATTCTCTCATTAATTGGAGAATCGCTCCTCTGTTTTGGGTTCGTTAGCTATGTGGAGCGTCTGCCTAATCAGCTACTGCGGCTTCGGACCCAGATGACGTTATTTGCGTATTTTTCACCTTATTGGCAGGGTTTCGGACTCCAACGACGCTATTCCTTATAATGAGGCTCATATATGGTGTTTTTCATGGCAATAGCAACTATGGAGTCCGTTAGCATCCTAAAAGTGGAAAAATAGTATGTTTAGGGGCAGCTGTGTCCGATAGGCTAGCTAGGTACCTCATACGTACGTGCGTGCAATAGATCGAATCAAGACAAAAAAAGAAGAGTGCCCCAGCAGCCTTTTTACGGCTTATGGGGCACTCTTCCGTTCTATTTATATCTTTATTTCGCTAAGCGAAATGTTCCAAATATTCTAGAGCTAAACAGTGCAACGATATAACCTAGCGGGATGAACAGGATAATCCCAAACCATCCATATAAGGAAATACAGATCAGCGCAGAACAAATGATTGAAAAAGGAAACAGTAAGATAGGGACCGCACGCAGCCCCGCTTCGGCTTTTTGTTCTTTCGTAAACGGCAGAATTCCGATGTAATCATCTCCCACGAATAACGACCAGAACGACAACAGCCAATTGGTCATGAGGGAAACTAAAACTATAAAGCCCAGCCATTTGAACCCTGATGGAATGATAAATATCGCTAGAAGGGACACAGCAGTAAACGATAAGTAGAGCTTTAAATGGGCCGGATTCCGTACAAGTGCCTTAATCGCTGCCGCAGAGAAACGGCTCTCGGCAGTTTTTGATTTTAGCAAAGGCTGTGATTTTCGGAAAATCCACGGCTTATGGCGGGTCGGACGCGGCTTATCCAGTACGCCGCGGAGCAATAGGGCCGCTATTTTCATCCGCTGCTTATAATCTTCACGCACATCGTTCATGAATGTCCCACGCATCACTATACGCCGCTGAAGAGCGATTACCGCTACGACTGCAAAGAGTGCTGCAATCAGCAGCATAAAAACTGGACGGTTGTTCCAAAACGCAGCTGCACGGAAATAAATCCCACAGGGAACGGAGATGGCCAGAAACAGCCACAGCCAGCGCCGCCAGCCTTGCTTTTGTACTTTTACAATATGCCCAAGTAATTTAACGCACCAGCTACATGCCAGAGTTAGAGCGAACAGCGCCCATACCTCGGATGACAGCATTCCATATCCCCGAACCAGGAAAGGTAATAACAGCACAAAAGCTACACAGAACTTCAACGATGTTACGATCAGGCTGTACAGCAACCCGCGAAACATGATCGTATTTATCCATCGCTGCCGTTGTCTTAGAAATAATAGATCCCCTTCCTGCAATAATAGCACCAGTCCACCTCTACAGAGCAGGAGCACTAATAATGAAGGAATCAACATAAACGGCAAATCTGCACTCCAAGCTGGCAGTGCCTCATTCCAGAACCCGTAATATAACCGTCCTCCCAGAAATCCTCCGGGAATCAGTATATATAACAGCACAGTCCAATCGGCTGCCGTACGAATAATAGCAGATTGCTCACGCCAATGAGAAAATAATCGCCGCCAGAATAGCTTTTTGGAGGTAGGAAAAGCAAACCCTCGCTGCTTCTGCTTACTCATGTCAGTTCGTCGAAGCAATCAAACAACGACGCCTCCGGCAGCCCAGCATAATCACGTATATCTTCAAGCGTTCCTGCAGCGGCAACCCTGCCACCCGAGATCAGCACAAAATCATCGCAAATTTTCTCAGCAGTATCCAATACATGCGTAGACATTAATACACCAGCTCCGCGCTGCCGCTCCGCTTCCAGCAGTCGCAGGAAATCTTTAGTGGCCCGAGGATCCAAGCCGATAAAAGGCTCGTCCACAATATAAACATCCGGCTGTACCAAAAAGCCCAGCATCAGCATCATTTTCTGTTTCATACCCTTAGAGAAGCCAGCTGGAAGATCATCACGGACATGATTCATACCGAACTGCTTCAGTAATCTCTCCGCCGTTTCTTGAAACTGCTCATATTTTAGTCCATAAGCAGCAGCAGCCAAATCTAAGTGCTCCCATAAGGTCAGATCCTCATAAAACACCGGCTGCTCCGGTACATAAGCATAGGACTTATTAACTCCATTAAAGGAGACCTTAGCTTTGGTATTCTTAAGCAAACCGAGCAATGTTTTGATTGTAGTACTTTTTCCCGCACCATTTGGTCCGATCAGTCCGAGCAGCTGTCCACGCCGCACCTGAAATGAAATATCGAATATGCATGGGGCACCTGCTTCATAGCCTGCTTCATCGATCTCAACATCGAGTACAATCTCTTCGTCGCTCTCGGTATCCCCTGTTATTTCTACATTCTCCATATTCGCCAACTCCTAAATATTTCTTATAAATATTATTATCGAAATTCCAATCCAGAAAGATAGCTTCTCTAATCGTACTATATATACTTTCTCCAAGGAAGCATACTGATTTTTTCACAGCTAAGAGAACTACTCTTATATTTAAAAAGAAACCTCCCATTAAAGAGAGGTCTGTCCGAGAAGCTCTAGGTTATTTGTTGCTGAAATTCCTTCCTCACGTTTAATTGCCGCTTCATCTCTCCGCTCGATTTTACCACGCAGCATTAACAGCAACACTCCAAGCAGGGCTGTAAGCGTACCAGAGAGAATGAACGCCGGGACAGGTCCTGACGCTGTAACTAAAGCCCCACCGGCTACAGGTCCTAAGATAACAGCCGCACTTGTTAGAATGCCTATAGTTCCAAATACACGGCCCGTGTATTCCGCAGGGGTCCGCTGTTGCAGCATAGAATTGAAGGGAATAAACGCAAGGCCTGCCCCCACACCAGCAAACATAAAAGAACCAAACAAAGCGATGTTCATCCAGAGTCCAGCCTGACCGTGGGCAGTTACAATTCCTGCACTTGAGAAAACACCCCCCATAATTACAGCTCCCAATCCCATGAAGACGAGCGTATGTTTACCACTGCCTATACGGCTTACAAGCAGGGCTGACAGTAAGGTGCCAAGACCACTGGCTGCCACACACCAACCCAGCAGATCTCCGTTCACACCCGGAATTTCCCGGAATAACGTTACAATCTGCGAATCACCAATTTGCAGCATTAGCAGCACTAGCACCAGCATAGCAATCCCGCAAAGCACTACAGGCATTCCCACGATCACCTGCAGACCCGCCGACATTTCTTGGCGAAAAGACTTCCGAGCACCATTCTCCCCTGTGCTATCCTCTGCTGCATCTTTCTTCAGTGCAGCCGTACGCGGCAGTCCTATTAAGATGACCGCCGATAAAATGAAGGTAGCCGAGTCAATCACATAACAAGCAGCAATACCAAATGCGGCAACCAGCAGTCCACCGAGAGCAGGACCTACAATTTTAGTTATTTGTTCAATAGATGAGCTAAGCGCCATGGCTTTATCCATCTGGGCCGCAGGGACAAGCTCCTTGAGCTTTCCGCTTTTGGCTGGTGAAAAGAGTACATCCATGATCCCTTTAGCTACCAACAGGACATATACCTGCCAGAGAGAACCTGCAAATACCAAACAAACAACGATTCCGGCACGAGCAAGATCGGAACCAATCATCAGCGCCTTGCGGTTAAACCGGTCACTTAAATAACCTGCAAACGGCCCTCCCAAGAGCAACGGCACAGCCATACATAAAGATATAGCCGTAATTTCCCACGGTGTAGCATTCCATTTAAAACCTACCATTGTCAGTAGCGCTAGTATATGCAACCAGTCTCCCACATTCGATACAAGCTGTGCGGCAATAAGCAGCATAAAGGGCTTATTCGCCGTCAGCTTTCCTTCTTTTGAATCATGAGCCAGCTGTTCCTCCATCTTACTTCACTCCCCGTTACTATTTCTCGATGAAGTAATAGTAAAATATTGGAGAACATCAATCATCCGTCTGGAGGCGTAAATAGCGCTTGAACCTAAGGCTGAAATTCTTATCCTTTCAAAGACTGAAATCAAAAAAACCTTCGTTTTTATCGTATTTAAAAAATTGTTTGATTTTTAATAATTAAAAGTGTGCTCATTGTGACAAATCACATGTTCTTCATTCGCTCTTTCACGTATTCTAAGGTTATCTCAAGGTTCGTTGCACAGGTAACCCGTGCACTAATGACTATTGATTGCAAACTGTGCGATGAGTTCACACATGATTAACGATAGAGGGTGGAGAAGCATGATACAATCTTACGAACGTGATACGCAATTAACACTACATTTGTACCGGGTATTTGCCAAGTCTTTTAAGAGCATTAATGAACATGCTGTTACCGGCAGCAAAATTGAAGGTTTTAATCCGACTGCCTTTGCCGTTATGGAAGTGTTGTACTATAAGGGACCACAACCCATTCAACAAATTGGCGCCAAGCTGCTGCTGCAAAGCGGCAACGTTACTTACGTAATCGATAAGCTTGAGGAACGCGGCTATTTGCAGCGTAAGCCTTGTCCGAGCGACCGCCGTGTGATTTTTGCGGAGCTGACTACGGAAGGTGAACGTCTCATGAATGAGATGTATCCGAAATATTCGGAACGCCTGCATCTTGCTTTCAGCGGTCTGAATGATGATGAGAAGGAACAAATGATTGTTCTGCTCAAAAAGATGGGTCTACAAGCTGAGAAGCTATCCCCTCTTCCCCGTAAGTAAGAGTCCCTTGTTTATGTGTTACAGACAAGCTGTTATTGATTTCTGTTAATGTTAAAAAGAAAACCAATAGGCGATTCTCCGATTTATTTGAGAATCGCCTATTGGTTTTTTTGTTCTGCACCGGCTTACTTGAGCAGATGATCGGCAAGTCGATGCCGAAGACGGACTTTGAGGTCCGCTTTTGGCAACCCTCGGATCATAGTCATCCTTATTCGGCAGGACTTGCAAGCATGCTTCCGATTAGACTTGGCGAGCACGCTTCCGATTGGGCGTCCCTTTCAGCTGACCGTTACTATCGCTCTCGGTAAAATTCACTTTTGATGTAACCCGCTATATTTTCAGCGCCCGATCTTGATGAACCTGAGCAGTAACTTAGGGAATAACTGCATTCTATACAGCTATTTCGTATGCAAATCGGCTAATTCTAACTTTAAGTGTATTCTGTACAATTAAAAACCAGACAAACCACCCCTAGGCGAGTAAATCAAGAAAATAGGTGTACTAAATACAGCTATATCCATTGAAAAAGTTACCGGCAGGATTATAGTTGTACGAAATACAACTAAACGCGTCTATCCACTGCTTCCATCGACTCTCTACTCTAGAGGTTACATCAATCTGGCGTGCCACCGTCCGTTATTCCGTGCGTGATTCCATGTGCTACTCCGTCCGTTAGTCCATGTGTCTCTCCATGCGTCATTCTATGTGTCACTCCGTACGCCACTCCAAGAGTCAATTCGTATGGTTCAACCACTTTAACACGCTATCCACCTAATAAGTTATGCCTTTTTCAAGGACGATGTAGCATCCTCTACTGAAGGCACACCCTTGCGCAAACCCCAGGATATTATCAGCGACAAAACAGCGAAAACTGCCATTACGATAAATAATGAATGAAGACCACCTTCAAGGGCATCACGCAAACTATTTGATACTTCCCCTGACAGGTTAGTTCCTGCATGCGATCCAAGCAGCTTATTAATATCATCCCCTGAGATGTTCGAATCCGGTTGTTTTCTTAACAGCTTATCAATATTCAAGTTCAGCCAAGAACCAAAAATAGCCACCCCAACAGTCTGTCCTAAAGAACGCGTGAACGCATTAAGCGCTGTAGATGCTCCCCGTTGCTCATACGCAACAGAGGACTGCGCAATAATCGTAAAGACTGTAGAAGAATACCCAAAGCCAACTCCACAGACCAGCATCAAGCATAAAAGCAGCAGCTGTGAAGACTCCCCTGTTAAGAAAGCCAGGCCAATAGCCCCGGCAGCGATCATAATCAATCCAAGCATTGCGGTTCGACGCGAACCCGCTTTTAGAATCATCCGCCCTCCGGCGATCGAACCAAACATCCAGCCTACCGACATCGGCGCCAGTAGCAAACCTGAGATGGCGGCGCTTTTTCCGGATACACCCTGCACCCATAATGGCACATACGTAGAAAGCCCAATAATTAATGTGCTTACCAGCAGGTTAGCGCCAGTAGACACCGCTATGTTGCGGTTCGAGAATAGACCCAGCGGCAACATAGGTTCAGGAGCACGACGCTCCACAAAGAAAAATAAGACTAGCAGGATAACAGCCACACTTAGAGTTGCGATTAGCAGTGGGGATGTCCACTCCAGATTCTGTCCACCTGTGGAGAGACTGAAGAGCAATGCGCCCATACCAGCAGCGAACAGCAGCACCCCTGCCACATCAATTTGTGCTTTCCGACGTACCTTCTCTTCCTTCAGATAGCGGGCAATAAATACCATTGCTAATAAACCGAATGGCAGATTAAAAACAAATACCCAGCGCCAGCTTAGGTAATCTACTACATATCCCCCAAGAAGAGGACCTACCAAAGAGGAAATCCCCCATACAGAGCTAAGTAATCCTTGTGTCTTCGCTCTCTCCTCGATACTGTAAATATCCCCGATGATGGTAAAGGTCATTGGAATGAGCGCACCCGCGCCAATCCCCTGTATTGCCCGGAACAGGATCAGCTGCTCCATACTTTGCGAAATACCGCATAATAACGAGCCTAATAAAAAAACAGCTGCTCCCCACATGAACACCGGCTTGCGTCCAAAGAGATCACTGATTTTGCCGAAAATAGGAGTAGTAATAGCCATTGCCAGCAAATAAGAAGTGAATATCCAGCTAAGCCACTGCATTCCCTGAAATTCACCTACGATAGCTGGACCCGCTGGTCCTGTTACCGTTCCTTCAATCGCAGCCAGAAAGGTAGCTAGCAGCACCCCTATCAGTATTAATTTACGTTCTAAATCCCCTGTTGACTTCAATGTTCCAAACCCTCTCTTTATGTAATAAAATCATTCCCATTCCCCACGTAGAAGCGCATGTAGGGTCACATCCTGAAAGCCGGAAGGTGTCTGGCGATATTGACGCAGTATACCTTCCTTCTGAAAGCCGAGCGTTTGAACCAGCCTCTCCGCACGATTATTATCAGGATGACACAGCGCTTCTATCCGATTCAGCCCCATCCTATTAAAGCCGAAGTCGAGCACTAAACCAAGCGCTTCTTTCATATATCCAAGTCCCCAAAAGGCAGGCGCCAGATCGCAGCCAATTTCCCCGCGGTAAGCTCCCTGCAACTGCCAATAGTTATAACCGCAGCTCCCTATAACTTCACCTTCGGGTCCTACAATACTCCAGCGCAAACTCTCCTCTTCCTGAGCCATCTGTGATAAAAAAGCAATCAGTTGCTTAGTCTCTTCTATAGAGGATAATGCTGGAGCCCCCAGCCAGCGGGTGACCTCTGGATGAGACCAGATCTGATATAATGCTGAAGCATGCTCAGTAGTCATAGCGCACAGCTTCAATCTACTGCCGACCAGTGTGGGTATCACTCCATTGCAGATATACAAGTCTCTGCCCCCCTTCAACTTATCAATTATACATCATTCAAGAGTATATCCTTAAGATAAAAGTTCTAAATTCTTTAACATTGAAAAGAACAAATTCTACGCGTTAACATAAAAAGACGTCTGCATCAGGGGGCATACACTCCCTTAATACAGACGCTTTTTATTAAACTTAACTACAATGATTTCATTCCGCTTCATGAATAACTTCACTGCATAACACCTGAAGTTTGGCTCGAATATCCTTGAACTCTTCAATTCCAGTCCCCGTAATACTG
The DNA here is from genome assembly GCF_037974255.1 of Paenibacillus sp. FSL R5-0636. NCBI lineage: Bacteria > Bacillati > Bacillota > Bacilli > Caryophanales > Paenibacillaceae > Paenibacillus > Paenibacillus sp. FSL R5-0636. The sequence continues at coordinate 663,682 of NZ_CP150232.1, read as the reverse complement.
TACCCTTCGGTATGGGCAGTCAGAAAGTTGTCCAGTGTCAGCTTTTCCAATTCCTGTTTCACTTCGCGTTCTCCTACACGATACCCCAGATCTTCAAGTCCGAGCAGCATCTCTGAGATCGTCACATCTTTATCCCGTGCACAATAAAGCATATGAATTCCTATGAACAAGTTCTGTACATCAGCGCGCATATTCCACCTCTTCCGGCTATATAGCCTTCGGTATTTATACTAGCATTACCCTCTGACCGATCCTCGGAAACATTATTGTGGCTGTTGCGCATTTCATGGACTTCAAGGAACATTCCATATTGTTACAGATTGGTATTGTCGCTTGACGTATCATGTCTAGCTGTACTATGTTGATAATTACAGTTATGAGTTCATATTTGAATTTAAAGTACAGGAAGGTGATGCTTCATGTTTCAAGCTATGCCTTACGATGGAACACGCAACGAGCAGTTTGAAGCGGTTCTAATCCAACTAGAAGCATTAGTAAAGGACGAACCAAGTGCTACGGCCAACCTGGCCAATGCTTCGGCACTGCTTAAACACGCTATGCCGGATACGAATTGGGCCGGTTTTTATTTATTTGATGGCAAGGAGCTTGTGCTCGGACCTTTCCAAGGTCTTCCTGCCTGCATCCGCATCCCGTTGTCTCGTGGAGTCTGCGGAACGGCTGCTGCGGAACGACGCACGCTAGTAGTTGGAGATGTCCATGCATTCCCGGGACATATCGCCTGTGACGCCGCTTCAAACAGCGAAATTGTTGTCCCGCTGATCAAGGATGATCGTTTGCTTGGCGTACTCGATATCGACAGTCCGCTGAAAGATCGTTTTGATGATGAGGAACGCCGGTTCCTAGAGCGGTTCGCTGCCCTGGTATCGGAAGTTATCTAAAGCAGCTCTGCCTTATAAAGCATAAGAAATAGGCTGTCTCATTTGTAGGAATCTCCTACTTATAAGACAGCCTAATCTTGTTGAGCCTATAGCCGTACCGGACTGATATTCCAAATCTCCGCGGCGTAGCGGCTAATCGTATTATCGCTAGAGAATTTACCGGAATGACCAATATTTATAATAGACTTCTTCAGCCATTCCTGACGGTTGCGGTATGCCCGGTCAATCTCGACATGAGTCTCGACATAACTTGCGAAATCCTTAAGTACAAAGAATTCATCGTTATTATCCAAAAGAGAATGGAAAATGGTCTCAAACTCCGCACCATGACAGCATATAGGTCCCGGATTAACCAACTGATCCAATACTTCCTTCACACGACTATCCCCATTGTAGATATCACGTGCGTGATAGCCGCCATGCTGATAATAATCCATTACCTGCTCAGCGCGAAGACCGAACAGGAACATATTGTTGTCCCCTACCATCTCATGCATTTCCACGTTAGCGCCGTCCATCGTACCTACGGTCAATGCACCGTTCATCATAAACTTCATATTCCCCGTACCGGAGGCCTCTTTACTCGCTGTAGAGATCTGTTCACTAATATCCGCAGCAGGAATGATCTTCTCGGCCAAAGATACCGAATAATTCTCAAGGAAAAAGATACGAATCTTGCCTCTAACATCCGGATCTTTGTTGACAGCCTCTGCCACAGTATTGATCAGCTTGATAATTCGCTTCGCCAAATGATAGCTTGGTGCCGCCTTTGCTCCGAATATAAACGTGCGCGGTACCATATCCATCGAAGGATTATCTTTGATTTGGTTGTACATATGCAGAATATGCAAAATATTAAGCAGCTGCCGCTTATAAGCATGCAGGCGCTTCACCTGAACATCAAAAATAGAGTCGGGGTCTACATGTACCGAATGCTTGCTGTAGATGTATTCAGCCAACTTGAGCTTATTCCGCCGTTTAATGCTGGCCACTTGTTCTTGGAAGGAAGCATCCTCACAATATTTAATCAAGCCAATCATCTCTTGCGGATGGCTCATCCAGCGGGTTCCTATCGATTGATTGATTAGGTTAGCCAGATCCGGATTGGCATGCATCAGCCAGCGCCGGTGAGTAATCCCATTCGTCTTATTATTGAAGCGGTGCGGGTACATTTCATTAAAGAGCCGCATTTCGCGTTTCATCAATATTTCTGTATGCAGCGCCGCTACCCCATTGACACTATGGCTCGCCACAATCGCCAGATGGGCCATGCGAACCTGATCGTCATGAATAATCGCCATCTGTGAAATCCGGTCCTGATCACCGGGATAACGGCTCATCAGCTCGCCGCAGAAGCGGGCATTGATCTCTTCAATAATAAGAAAAATACGTGGAAGCAAGTCCCTGACCATTTGAATAGGCCATTTCTCCAGCGCTTCGCTCAAGATCGTATGATTAGTATAGGACACCATACGAGTTGTAATACTCCACGCCTCATCCCATCCTAATCCATGTACATCCATCAGAATCCGCAGCAATTCAGGGATTACAAGCGTCGGATGTGTATCATTGATATGAAGTGCAACCTTGTCGGGCAACGATTGTATAGGGAGTCCAAGCTTTCCAAAGGTTCGCAGAATACTTTGCAGGCCAGCACTGCAGAGGAAGTATTGCTGCTTCAACCGCAACAGCTTGCCTTCGTATTGTGAATCATCCGGATACAGAAACTCCGAGATGGATTCTACGGAACGCTTATATTCCAGGAATTTATGATAGTCTGAACCCGCAAAAGAGCCAAATGTTCTCGCTGGCTGAGTGATGGACTCCGCACTCCAGTTGCGCAGTGTATTCACATGCCGCCGATCTGCACCAATGATAGGCACATCATACGGAACTGCACGAACGGCCTCATATTGACTATGCTCAAAGATAAGCCGCCCGTTCTCCTCGCGAGTCTCAATCACGCCCCAGAACCTTACTTCTACCTGCTTGTCTTCACGACGCACTTCCCATACATTATCATTTTGCAGCCAGTAATCGGGCAGTTCCACCTGATACCCGTCAACGATTTTCTGCTCGAACAAGCCGTATTTATAACGTATACCGCAACCATGCCCCGCATATTGCAGGGAGGCCAGTGAATCCAAGAAACAAGCAGCTAGACGTCCAAGTCCTCCATTGCCAAGCCCAGCGTCGGCTTCTACCTCCTCAATATCCTGCAGCGAGAAACCAAGATCGGCCAATCCCTCACGCACGACCTCCAGCACGCCCATATTCAGCAGATTGTTCCCCAGAAGTCTTCCGATCAGAAACTCCATAGAAAAATAGTATACCTGCTTATCCTTATCCGTCTTGTACTTTTGATTGGTATCCGCCCAATTTTTCCCGGCATTCTCGCGAATCATGTTGCCTAATATTTTATAGACATCAGCATTCGAGGCTTCCTCCAAAGGTTTGCCCAATTTACTGATGAGCGTCTCGCGAAACACCTGTTTGAAAGTTTCTTTATCGTTAAACAACAGCAGGTTCCTCCTGACAAAAGCTTTTTTTAGGGATGCATTAGACTATGCCTGTAGATCAGATAGGTTATACTGTTTCGTTTCATCTAATCCAGTTGGTTTATATTTTGCTGCTCTTGGCGATGACGAACGGACGTTTACTATCCCCGACGAGAATTCGATTCTTACTTAAATGTACGTCTTTATCCATGATCACATTCTCAATAACAGCATCTTCCTCTATAATGCACTTCTGCATAATAACAGAGTTGATGATCTTCGCTCCTTTACGTACCTGAACCCCACGAAAGATCACGCTGTTCTCCACCGTTCCAGCTATAATGCAGCCGTTAGCCACCAGTGAATTGCTGACATTTGCGCTTTCTAAATATCGGGTAGGAGCCTCATATTTAATCTTCGTCTGCACGGGACTTTCTTTGAACAGACTAAAGTAATTCTCCTGCTGAAGCAGCTCCAGACTATTCTTATAATAGCTTTCCAATGAATTAATTACGGCATGATAGCCATGATATTCATAAGCAGCGATTTTGAATTTATGGCGGTTTTTCTGAATCACATCACGGAAAAAATAACTCTCACCATGTGCAATGCAATGTTCCACCTGCTCCAGGAACAGTTTTTTCTCCATAATGAAGATATCGAGATATAAATTGGGATGATCCTTCTCATGATGGATATTGGTCACATTATTCTCTTCGTCCACTTCAATACGCTGGCATAACTCATGTTCTGGCTGCAATTGCTCTATTTTTTTGTATACTACTGTAACGTCGGCACCCTTCTCCAAATGATAGCTGTACAAGTCTTGGAGATCGATAGTATTAATATGCTGGCTGCCGGAAAACACAATATATTTAGCAGATCCCCGTTTAAAAAGATCCAGATTATTATGATAATGCTGAAGGTCGCCAAGAGAAGTATCGGTGGGATCATTCCAGTCCGGAGGCAAAATAAATAGTCCCCCATGCTTGCGATTCATATCCCAAGATTTTCCGTCACCCAAATGGTCCATTAAAGAACGGTATTTACGGCGAACAAACAGGCCCACGCTCTCCAGATCCGCACGCATCATATTGGAAAGCACGAAATCTATCAACCGATAACGACTGGCAAAAGGTACGGCTGCACCACAGCGGAAATAAGTGAGTTCATTTAGTTTATCTAGTTCATGATCCAGATTAATTACACCCATGAGTTGCTTCATCGGAATCCACCGTCCTCTTATAATTTATAAGAAAGTATAAGTTTCACTATATACTTTATCCTTATAAATCTCGCATAAACGCTTACCGTCCCTAGAAGGACGCCGAAGGCGTTTTAGCTTGATTATATGGTTTTGGCCACAGCTGATTTACGTTTCTTGCTTTTATTGTCGATCAGCAGAATTTCGTTCTCGTTCTCCCGCTCGATGCCTATTTCCATATAATCGTCGATTACCGTATTCTCACTAATAATCGCTTTATGAATGCGTACGTTCTTACCAATCTTAACCTTAGGCATAATTACGGAGTCCGTAATCACACTGCCTTCACCTACTTCTACGCCATAAAAAAGAACCGAGTGCTTCACTTCACCATGCACAATGCAGCCTTCATTAATAATGCATCCTGACACTTTCGCCCCAGGTGCGACATATTGGGCGGGTTGATTCGGATTGCGTGTAAATATGCGCCAGCTGGGATCATTTAGATTAAGCGGTGGATTATCGCTCAGTAAATCCATATTCGCTTCCCACAGGCTTGCTACCGTACCAACGTCTCTCCAATACCCTTCAAAAGGGTACGCAAATAAAGAGTTCCCGTCTTCCAGCATCAAAGGAATGATATCTTTACCAAAATCGTGAGATGATCCTATATTCTCTCCGTCCTCCAGTAAATGCTTGCGGAGAATTTCCCATTTAAAGATGTACACACCCATAGAAGCTAGCGTGCTTTTTGGCTGTGCAGGCTTTTCCTCAAATTCGTAAATTTTCAGATCGTCCTCCGTATTTAAGATTCCAAATCGACTTGCTTCCTCCAGCGGAACGTCAATCACAGAAATCGTGCAATCTGCGTTTCTCTCCTTGTGGTATTGCAGCATAGCATGATAATCCATTTTATAAATGTGATCACCGGATAGAATAAGGACATGCTCGGGGTCGAACTGATCTACAAATTTAAGATTTCGATAAATCGCATCGGCTGTTCCCCGATACCAGCTGCTTCCATTCTCACGTTCATGCGGTGGCAATACGAATACTCCACCATTCTTACGGTTCAAATCCCAATCACTGCCTACTCCGATGTAAGAATGTAGTATAAGTGGCTCATACTGTGTCAATACACCGACAGTATCAATACCCGAATTGGAGCAGTTACTTAAAGGAAAGTCGATAATCCGATAAGTGCCCCCAAAATAGACAGCGGGCTTGGCAAGCGATTTGGTTAAACCTTTCAATCTTTTGCCTTGGCCTCCAGCCAATAGCATGGCTACCATTTCTTTTTTCTTCATGGAAGAGCCTCCCTTGACTTATGGGTAATATAAAGTTCAGCAAACCTAGGATGAATGAACAGAATTCCAGAAAGAAGTGAATTAGAAAAGAAATACACCAGAAAGAAATGAGCCTTGATAGGAAGATGACAAAGTTGAAAAAACGAGGAAGGAAATTTTACACGTTCGGATGATCTAACCTAAAATAGGGAGAGCATTCTCCAAAATCAGGAGCCTGAATCAGGAGATTATCCTTATTGTAAAGTGTTCTATATTCTTCGTCAAAACCCTTTATCGCAATTCCGAAAATCCGGAATTTTTAACCCTGTTTGTCATTAAACACGTTAATATTCCTTATAACTAGATTAACCAATTTAAAGCCATGTGAAAGAAATCCACTCATTTATTCTAGAAAAAGAATCATCCGGTCTTCAGCAAACATTCAACCGGATATGGCATAATGAAGCTATCTATCACCGATTTGGAGGAACCTATGATGAAAGCAGTACAAGGAGTTCGACTTCTGCTCGTAGATGATGAGCCTCATATATTACAGTTCCTGGAGCTGGGTCTCCTTAACGAAGGTTTTGAAGTACGAACCGCGTCGGACGGGCTAAGCGCCATTTCGATTGCAGCTGAATTCAAGCCCCATGTAGCTATCCTGGATGTTATGATGCCGGGTATGGATGGATTCGAGGTATGTCACTATCTGCGCTCAGAAGAGACAGAGGTAGCTGTCATCATGCTTACTGCAAAAGACGAAGTGGATGATCGCGTAAAAGGACTATCTATTGGTGCTGACGACTATATGGTCAAGCCCTTCAGCTTTGATGAATTACTAGCGCGGATCCAAGCGCGGCTGCGGAATCAGTTTCCGGGGCTGCTAGGCGAGGTCCGCTGCGGTCCTTTCCGAATTGACAGCCGGCGAAAGGAAATTCGCTTCAGGGAAGAAGTACTTGAGCTCTCCCCTACGGAATACGAGTTATTGCAGTATCTCGTTATCAATCACGGCCTTGTACTCAGCAAGCCTATGATTCTTGATAAAGTGTGGGGCTATGATTTTGGCGGTGAGGAAAATATCGTTGAGGTCTATATCCGTTCGCTTCGTGAGAAGCTCGGAGATAAGGAGCACCGTATTATCCGTACCCTGCGGGGCGCAGGCTACCGGGTGGATCTATGAGCACTCCCATCTTCAGATGGCTTCGCAGACTACCTGCACCACGTTCCCTGCGTAAACAGCTGCTTGCCACATCGCTGCTCATTCTATCAGGATTGCTGCTGCTAATTGGAGTCTTACAATATATCCTTATGCGAGATTTTATATACAGCAATAGAGCGGAGTCTATGGAAGCGCAAATACGTTCTGTCCCCCGTGAGATGTTTTTTAACTTTTTTAATTCCTATGACGAGGACACCACAGGTATAAATGACACAAACAATGAGTTTAACAGCAATTTCCCGTTGGAAAGAGAAGACATGAATAAAATGCCAAGTGGGCTGCGAACTGGCGAGAACCGGCGCCCGCTTCTGCTTGATGCCCATACAACTCTCGCCATGTACAGCTCGGATGGCACCTTCAGGGATTTACAGCAATTAACCCTCTCAGATATAGCAGCACCCAGGCTGACCAATGAGCAATACGATGCGCTGCTGATTCACACCACAGATAGGGCAACAGGAAATTACAAGCTCATCCAAGCTGAAGACGGCACTGAACATCTAGCCATATTCATGAATCTTTATAGGCCTGGAAATACTAGATTGCTGCTGCAAATGAGTGTGAGCACGGGGCCATTAACGGATGTGATTATGCAGCAGCTGCTGATCTACGCAGGTTTGTCAGTGATTGCTTTATTGACTGGATTATTCCTATACTTGCCGGCCCTGCGAAAGACGTTAGTTCCTCTTTCTAATATGGGAGAATCGGCTGAGATCATTAATGCCGGTAATTTGGACATTCGGTTTCCAGTTGACCAAGGACAGGCCGAGATCGACAAGCTTGCTCATTCATTCAATGGTATGCTCGAACGTCTCGAAATATCCTTTCATAATGAACGGGAGGCCAAGGAGCAGATGCGCAGGTTCGCTGCCGATGCTTCTCACGAGCTTAGAACTCCGCTTACCTCAATACACGGTTTTCTTGAGGTCTTGCTGCGGGGCGCCGCCGATAATAAAGAACAGTTATATAACTCGTTGCGAAGCATGCATGGTGAATCGAAACGGATCAATAAGCTGGTCGAGGATCTGCTACTGCTCGCTCGAATGGATGGAGCTCCACAGCTGCAGATGACTGACCTGATTCTCAGCGAGGTAATTCACGAAATGAAGCCGCATCTGCTTTTGCTCGCAGATCAACGTAAAGTTACTTTTGATATCTCCTATGGCATCCGTGGTAAATATGATCCCTATAAGCTCAAGCAGGTGATTCTGAATCTGTTCCACAATGCAGTTCAGCATACCGATGCCGCGGCAGGCAGCATTCATCTCTCTTTACAAGCCGCAGGAAATCAGACTCTCTTAAGCGTGCGGGATAATGGCTGCGGAATTCCCGCAGAGCATATCCCACATATCTTTGATCGATTCTACCGCAGTGACTCCTCTCGCACACGTAAATATGGCGGATCAGGTTTAGGCCTCTCTATCACAAAATCTATTGTCGAGGCGCATCACGGCAAGATTAGTGTAAATAGCACCGTCGGCGAGGGGACAACATTTACGGTCAGCCTGCCTTGTGAGGAAGGATTAGCCAAGGAACAGTAACAACCGTTATAATTAAGAGGAACTGGAGCATCGCTCCACAAAACCAAGCGTATGCTTTCGTTGCCAGTTTTGCTCCACAAAACCAAGCGTATGCTTTCGTTGCCAGTTTTGCTATGTAGTCCATTCTAAGGAGCATCGCTCCACAAAACTTTTAGGAGGTAAATACATGTACGAAATCGCCGTAATTGGCGCCGGTCCTGCCGGTGCAAGCGCAGCCCTGTTCGCCGCCAAGGCGGGCAAAAAAACGCTGCTGATCGACAACGATAAGGGCATGACCCGCAGAGGTTGGTTTGAGAACTTTTATGGAATTTCCGAAGTAGGTGGTCCTGAGCTGGTCGAAACTGGGCATAAGCAAGCCGTTAAATTTGGCGCTGAGCTGGTTTCCGAGCAGGCTATCAACCTCACCTCCAGCGGCAACGGTTTTGTCATTGAAACTGAAGATGGAATTATCTATGAAGCAAAACATGTTATTCTTGCCACAGGCGCCCTTACAGATCTAGCTGCCAAAGCTGGCGTAGAGACTAAGGATGGTACAGAGCCAAGAATCAAAACTGTAGTAGCCGTTGATGCTGAAGGCAAAACGAATATCGCAGGTATTTGGGCTGCTGGTACTGTTGCTGGAGTAAGTGTACATGCCATTATTACCGCAGGCGATGGTGCGAAGGTAGCTATTAATGTAATTAGCGAGTTAAATGGCGCGCGTTACGTTGATCATGATGTGTTGAAAGCTTAATCTTCAGTACTCAAATCATAATCCGGAGGATGATTCTTAGGAATCGGTCTTCCGGATTTTTTCGTCACCAAGGAGAACCAAGTTACGAGATTTTAAAATAACTGCACTTGATGCAGCTATTTCAAACAATAACACCCACACGGCTGTTTTAAGTGTATTTTATGCAACTAAAAACAGGCTAAATGAGCATTATAGCTAAGATGTGAAGATATAGATGTATCAAGTGCAACTAAATCGATTTGCAGCTGTCCCCCCATACTTTTAATTGTATAAAGTACACCTATTTGCTCGTCCCTCACCTGCCCATTGAACACCACACGCAAAAAAACTGCTTCAAAACCTCATGCCACCGCCGAAGCCGATGTTATGATCATTTGAAACAGTTCCTCTCCCTCAACTGTGTATACTCCGATGCAAGGAGTCCACTTCTTCTTCTCTTCCCTTAAGACTAGCAGCCAGCTCCTGCAAATACGGAACCAATAATGGGCGCAAATCCTCCCGCATCAAACCTACCTCCAGCGTGGCCTTAATGTAACCGAATTTATCACCAATATCATAACGCTTGCCGATTAAATCGAGCGCCAGCAATCCTTCATGCCGGCATACCTCGTGCAAAGCATCCGTCAGTTGATATTCACCGCCCGCTCCACGTTCGAGGTTAGCCAGCACTGTGAATATCGAAGGCTCCAAAATATATCGCCCCATAATGGCATACTCTGAAGGAGCTGTTTCAGGCGAGGGCTTCTCTACCAATCCTTTTACTTCATGAACTCCATTTAGTGGGCCGCTGGAGGAGATAATCCCATATTTGTTAACCTCCTGCCGTGGCACATGCTGCACACCGACGATGGTCTGCTCCTCTTGCTCATACAATCTCATCATCTGCAACAGCGCCGGGTCCTCCGAGACCATGATATCGTCACCAAGCAGAACAGCAAAAGGTTCATCACCGATAAATTGTTCCGCACAAAGGATGGCATGGCCTAGTCCCAGCGGCTCCTTTTGCCTAATGTAATGGATGCTCGCTAGCTCACTAATTAGCTGGACTTCACGAAGTAGATCCTCTTTCCCTTTTTCCAGAAGCGTCTGCTCCAGCTCCACCGATTTATCAAAATGATCTTCAATCGACTTCTTATTACGGCCGGTCACGATGATAATACTTTCAATACCAGACCGAACGGCTTCCTCTACGATATATTGAATCGCTGGTTTATCCACAATGGGCAGCATTTCTTTTGGCTGAGCCTTAGTTGCAGGCAGGAAACGAGTGCCTAAGCCCGCGGCGGGAATGACAGCTTTTCTAATCTTCATCAGGAATCCCTCCCTTGCAGTTTATTTACGGAGATGGGTCACAGGGTGCTCACGAACATTCTTTTGCTGCCCCTTACCTTCATAGAACTCTTGGACAATATAAAGCGGACGTCCCTTAGTTTCATCATAAATCCGGCCGATATACTCACCTAGTATTCCTAGCATAATGAGTACGAAGCCATTAAAGGTCAGCGTAATTCCAATCATCGAAGCCCAGCCCTTAACGACTGAGTCTGTAAAAATTACCAGGTACAATACATACATAAGGTACAGAAAACCAGAAGCCGACAGCAGTGCGCCCAAATATCCTGCCAGCTTCAGCGGCTTATAAGAAAAGGAGGTGATTCCGTCCAAAGAGAGCTTGATCATACGTTTTAGTGGATATTTTGTTTCCCCCGCCAGACGTTCATCCCGTTCATATTCAATCGCCTTCTGACGGAAACCAACCCAGCTGACCAGTCCGCGTACGAAACGGTTTTTCTCCGGTAGACGTTTGAGCTCTTCGCAAACCCTACGATCTATGAGCCGAAAATCACCTGTATCCACAGGGATAGAAATATCGGTTGAATAACGCAGAATTCTATAAAACAGGCTGGCCGTCCACTTTTTGAATAAGGATTCACCGTTTCGCTTCACCCGTTTAGCATATACAACTTCATACCCCTTCTTCCATTCTGCAATCATGTCCAAGATCAATTCAGGCGGGTCTTGCAAATCAGCATCAATAATGACAACTGCATCCCCAAGGGCATAGTCCATTCCGGCAGTAATAGCGATCTGATGTCCAAAGTTACGTGACAAATCGATCAGCTTCACACTCTCATCCCAATAGCTATATTCCTCGATCATCTGGGCACAGTTGTCTGTGCTGCCGTCATTCACGAAGATCAGCTCATATACTTCCTCCGTCATTGCCATCACTTTTTTAATACGACGATACGTTTCCTGAATGACTGCCTCTTCATTAAACATCGGTATAATAATGGAATAGCGCACGTTGATACTCATGAGCAGCTCCTCCTTTAATTTGAATGCTGAAGCGTGCCTGCAAATGTATTAGCACGCTTCGTATCCTAAAACACTGAACTAGTTAACTGTAACTTTGTATAACGTTCCGCTGTTGCCAGCGTCGTTTCCTGCCCAATCCGCTGCTGGAACCTCTGTGCCATTGTCGGTAATCCAGGTAGATAGCGTAGAATTCCCTCCACGTCCACCACCCATACCGCCGCTGCTCAGCAGGAAGTATTTCACCTTGCCACTCTCTACTAACGCCTTTAGGGTATCTGTGGTATATACTGTGTCCGAATTGGAAAAACCGTTCAGAATAACAACCGATGCCCCCTTATCGACGATATAAGGAGCTGCTGTGCCATAATCCAATACGGCAAACAGATAAGGCTCCCCAGTATTATTTTCCTCCAGATAGGACAGCAGACTCTCATTCGCACTTGTGGCGCTATTACGCCCAAAGTTGCTAGAATTGCCGCCCATTCCTCCTCTGCCCTCACTGCTGCCTGGTCCTGCTTCAGGGGTTTGGCTATTCAGGCCATAAGTAATTGGGGTAGCTGCCCAGTAGAGCGGGCCAATTAACAATACTAGTACAGCGACAATACTTGCCGAGAAAACAAATGGCTTCTGCTTGCCTTTAAGAACGACCAGCACCAAAGAAACAACTATACCGGCTGCCAGAATGCCAATCGACCAGCCCCTGCCAATCGTATCGTCATAAGGATGAATAATGTACCATTGAAAAACTGCTGTAACCAGCGTCGCAACTGGCAATAGCCATGACAGCCAACCAGAGTGCTCGCGATACAGACTCCAGAGCTTTGACCAGCCTGCACCGACCAGCGCGGCTATCGGCGGAGCCATCATCACCAGATAATATTGATGGAAGAATCCCGCAATACTGAAGAATCCCATCACCGGGACCAGCCATGCTAACCAGAATAGAGCTTCTTTATGCCCTTGCGTAAAGTTCCTTCTCCGCAGATTAGCGAATAATCCAATACAACCAAACAATACAAAAGGCAACATCCAGCTTGCCTGACCTGACAGCTCTGATTGGAACAGGCGCAGTGGACCTGCGGTTCCAGTATTGAACATTCCACCTCCGCCGCCATTCATGCCGCTGCGTTGTCCTTGGCCCCCACCTTCACCACCAAATTGCCGGTTTTGATTATCTGTTCCACCGCCGGGTGGTTGCCCTGGTGAACCTCCATCATCGGCGCCATTTTGACCGTCTGAGGTTGAATTTATGCCTTGCCGACCCGAAAATGCTCCACGTCCGCTATCCGTACCATTTTCAGCATCTGCCCCGTTCATAGCGGGTCTTTCACCGTTCATAGCTGGCATCTCGCCATTCATGTTCGGCATCTCACCACCATTCATTGAAGGCATTCCACCTCCGCCACCTGTTCCCCGATCACCCGTCAATCGCGCGACACCATTATAACCAAAGGCAAGATTGAGCACGGAGTTAGTACCGCTGCTGCCGATATAAGGTCGTTTACTAGCGGGAATCGAATCCACTATCACTGCCCAGGATAACGAGACCACGAGTAATATAGCTGTCGAGGCCGCTAATACTCCAGTTTTTCGCTTCCAGTTCACTTTCGCAGCCAAGACATAAAAGAGATAAAAAGCCGGCAAAACCATATAAGCCTGCAGCATCTTCTCATTAAACCCAACACCGATTAAAGCGAATGCGGCAAGGAGACTGCCCAGCTTATTACTCTTCGTTCCTTTAAATAAAAACCAAACCGCCAACAGTAACGTGAATACTAACAAAGCATCAATGTTATTCGTCCGGCTAACAGCCGCCGCTACTGGAGTTGTTGCCATGGCCAGCGCTGCTAAACGTGCTGCCGCTTTACCAAAGGTAGGTTTAACCAGAAGGTATACGAGCAACACGGAGCCCACGCCCCCAAGCGCCTGAGGCAAAATTACACTCCAGCCATGAAGCCCGAAGATGAGCGCGCTAAGAGTCTGAATCCAAAAGGTGACCGGTGGTTTATCCACCGTGACTGAACCCGCAGAGTCGAGTGAAGCGAAGAAGAAATTATGAAAGTTTTGCAGCATACTTCCCACAGCAGTGGTGTAGTATGTATTCACATAGTGGTCATTCCAAACTCCATAACCGTACAAAAAAGCAGCGAGTATTAAAATGAGCCACAGTATAAGATCCGAGCTTATTTTTTTAGCAAAACTCATCTCCATTCACTCCTATCCCTTGATCATTCTATATGCCGGCAGTTCTGTAACTCCGGCCCAAGCTTTCCGTAGGTGTATTATTTCATCCATACCTTAACTCTCAATGAGTGCAAGCTGAATGTTTGCTGAATAAATGAGGCTGCCAGAACGCAAAAAAGACCCCACAATGTGGAGCCTTTCGGTACTCTTTTCAATCCAAACTATGTTATTCCATCTTGCCTATGGCAACAAGCTTATTCACCGTGTTCCAGTTGCGTGCGGTAATGGGCATCCCGAGTATTTTGTCAAAAGGGACTTTAAAAAGCGGCGATTGGCTCACACTGACCTCATATAATATATACATCTCTCTGCCGACAAAACGCACCTTATCCGGTCCATTCTCATAAGTGCGCAGTTTATCCAATGCTTCCGCTGAAGGCTCGGCTGGTAAAAAAGTAACATACCATCTTTTGAATTCCTCTGGCTCGGAGAGCTGAAAGGGATCGTTAGCGATCACGTTCTCCATCTCCGCTAAAGTACGGATAATAACAGAGACCTCGAATCCAAAAACCTCATGAATCTGACGTTCAATGACTCCGCTAAGCAGGCTCACCGAACCTTCATCACTCTCAAATACGACATTTCCGCTCTGAATATACGTTCGTACATTTGCAAATCCAAGAGCTTGAAACATCGCCTTCAGGTCCAGCATTTTAATAATTTTGTTCCCGCCGACGTTAATTCCACGCAGCAGCGCTATATAGGTAGTCATAGAATACGCCTCCGTTTTGTGCCATGATCAGCTTACCTCTGCGGCTAAGGTGTGTAGACGTTTACGAACTTCTTTTACCAGCAGCTCCTTCTCTGGAGGCGAAAGCCCCTCCACCAGACGCGCGGCCGCGATCGGCAAAATCCAGCGGTCTACGTCCTCATAAGTGTGTCCTGATAATCTGAGATACTCTTGAATGTATCCCTTAGTTAATCTTTTTCTTATAAAACCTAACATTAATTTGGAGAAGGCAGAAGCTCCCGGAGGCATAGCTCCCAAACTGAACATCACTACGGAACGCGCAGCATCTCCAGCAGGTTCTCCCACTACACCCGTCATCCAGTCGATCACCCAGAGCTGTTCATCCATAAGCACATTGTCGGGATGAAAATCCCCATGACATAAACGAGTGCCTTCCGGCAGCTTCTCCAGATACTTCAAAATGACGGATTTTTCCTCTTCGCTCAGCATAGGGGCAACCATGATCTGACTTTTCAGCATATCCTTTTGCTGGCCGATTTCCTCTGTAGTTTCAAGCTTATGCAAATCACAATGAAGCCCCGCCATCAGCCTGGCATATTGGGTAACTTTCCAAGGCTTCTCACCCATCACCTTTAGTAAAGAGGGACCCTGAATTTGTTGAAAAACGATACCTTGTCGATTCTGTTCAGTAATAAGCTCAAAAGGCTGAGGGGTCCGAACACCCCGCGCATGTACAAACCGGCTGATTTTATATTCCCGGCTGACGTGTTGCTCTGCTATATCCTCCCGGTACAATTTAAGAATCCTCTGATCGTCATGTTGCCAGATCTCCGCTGTTCTGCCTTCCCCAACAAGCTTCGCCTTCATTCGGTATCCTCCATTTAGTCCAGATTAATGCGGGTAAAATGCTCAACTACCGGAAATGGGTCGTAGTAATGGTGAAGGAGTGCTTTCCATTCCTGATATTGGCTGGATTCTCTAAAACCAACAGTGTGGTCTTCAAGCGTTCTCCACTTCACCAGCAACAGATACTTATGATCATCCTCCAAGCAATGTTGTAATTCATGGCCCATATAACCCTCTATCGAGGAGATTAAACTTGACGCCTCCTTGAAGCTTTGCTCAAATTCAGTAGTCAAACCAGGCTTTACTTGCAGCATCGCAGCTTCCAAAATCACAATCATCATCTCCTAAAGTTATGTATTTAAAGCATCACGGAAAAACTCATGATAGAAATTAATGATGACCAACAGTATAGCTAGTGACTCATTGACACTGCCTACCTCCAGCGAATGATTAGCATCATCGATTCTATACACCTTCAAATGATTCAGCCCACTAATTTCACCGGAATGTTCTTGACCAAATAAGGGGTCACTGCCGCCATAGATTACAGTACCACGACTCCGCTGAATCAGCGGCACCGCCTCAGGCAACGGGGTGATATATAGATGAGACGTCTTCTTCTGTATTTCTAGCTCTTCAGCTATTCTACCTGCAATAACAGCGCCCATGCTTTTACTTATAAAAAGAAATCTCTTATAATCCGGAAGAGAAGCGATCACAGCTTTACATTCCTCAATGATAATACTCATTTCTTCACGTTTGAAATCCACCCTTGCACTCTGGTAACCATATTCTAAAAGCAGAACATCACAATTATGCTCCCGGGCAGCTTTAGCCGCATAATCTAGCAGAGAGCGATCAGCTGAATAATTTTTACCCGGAAAAATAACAGCCAGCGCTTTGGACCCTTGGGTGATATATTTATGTTTAACCTCTCTACCCCAATAAGAGGACATAATGATATTGCTAACGTTCATACATGTTTCCCCTCTTCTACTCCTTAGACGGATTTAAAATGTTTAAAGAAATCTATCGTTTCTTGCAAATCTGCCTCATCTTTATAGATACTCATTATTCGCCCAATTTCAAGCGCAAAGTCTACATATCCATTCGGTTTAGCGGTAATGATTGTTCCATCGACAACGACGTTAGATACCCCAGATTCATTGTCCACATAAACCTTACCATCCAGTACTCCGGCAGCCTTAAGAATGGATACCCCACCGCAAATGCCCGCGATGACTTTTCCTGCTCGATTCAGGCTTCTGATTAAATCTAATAGAGCCTCCTGCCCTATTAAATTATCTGTTTCCCCACCAGGGATAATCAATAAATCTATGGTGCTAACGTCCACATTTTCAACCAATACTAATGGATTCACAGAAAAACCCTCGCAGGAAATTACCGCCTTATCTTCCAAGCTTAAGGTATAGACCTCGCCCTTTGTTTTCATAAAATAAGCTGCCAATGTAACCTCAAACTGCACAAAGCTATCATATATAAGAATATATGTATTCAATGATAGATCAGCTCCCCTGTTCTCAATAAAAAAGTAAACTCTATCTATGTATCTATCATTATAGCATCATCGCCTTCTCCTGAAACTTACGGACTCAGAGGACGCTATTTGCACATTTCCCGCGGCTTTAAAAGCGTAAATGTGATCAAATAAAACGAAATAAAAAAAGACACGGGCAACCAGCCACTTTAAGGCTTACGAGACACCTGTATCCTCCTATTAGAGCTATTGCTGTGACTGCGGCGCTAGCTGTTTATTTTTACGCCGGCTCACAACAATTTCAGCGCAAATCCATAACATCAGTGGAATAATCACCTGAAAAGGAAAGGCGTATATTTTATAAATATGGTAAGAAAAATAGTACATTTCCATAATATCCTTGTACACAAAATCCGCAAAATAGATCATGAGTAGTCCCATCTGAAGCACAACAGAGCGGTAACTCTTGAGCTTAAGTACTTTTGCTATCCCACTACTCGCTACATACAGACATAAACTTGTCTTGATAAAAGTAGTGATTACAAAAGCAACTGCCGATGAACCTTCAATTCGGGTCAGAAAATCACCTACATTAATACGGCCAGCAGACACATAAGCGGGAAAATATAAACTGGATAGAACTTCAGGACCCAGCATCAACAGGTTACGCAAAGTAGCCATAATGATAATCACCCCTGAAATTACTAGACTACCAAATAATATCTTCCGTATTGAGCTCTTGTCCGATAAATTACTGAATGCTCCCAGAAATATTACAATCTCCGCAAATGGAAAAGAAAAAGTACCCAGAGTGTCGCTTAATAAAGGCTGCCAGCCTTTGTCCAACAGAGGAAGTAAATGATGATATTCCAGTCTGGAAAAGGCGAGTGTTATCAGTACTAAATTAACAAATACAGCAAACAGCAACAGGAGCTTAGCGCTTCTCCCCATCACTTCAATCCCCGCCTTAACCACCCAAACACACAATAGTCCCAGACATATCATAGGTGCTAACATAGGGGTATCCGTTAAGGTAATTGTGCGACTGAATTCTCCAAAGTTTCTAATAATTAGTACCCCCAAATGAAAGGAATACCATATATAAAGAGTGGAGATGATTCGACCCAGGATTCCGCCAAACACGGTAATCAACATATCAAATAGATCCTTACCCGGTAATAGGACGTGGAGTCTGGCATATATCAGCAAAAGTGGGGCAACCAGCACCATAGCTAACAATACGGCGATCCAGTTACTGTTACCGGATTGTCCCGGTACGCCCATAAATATTGAAGTCCCCATAATAAATAAGACAGCAATACTAATAGCATGCCCTGTTGATATGATCTCTTTATTCATACTCTATTCTCCCTTTAGGCTAATACCTAGAATAGCTTCTTGATCCAATACACAAGGAATGGTGACGGACTAGGAATCGACCATCTCATTGCCAATGCAAAGGCAATACAGAATGAAATTAGACATAATGCAGAAGAAACATAAAAATCCCGCTTCATCCCCTGCTTCCACAGACCATAAGGATCGATTAAAACAATTACTACATAGATAAACATGACCACCACAACCAATATTATCACCTATTTTTGATGAATCTTGATAGACCTTGTCGTTTGTGCACTGTTCTCAATAATCACCTTGGAATTCACTACTACTTCTACGTTGGAAAATTCTTTCACCCAGTTTTTCTCGATTTTCTCCCAGGTCCGCGGCATTTTCTCATGAAGGAGCTCTCCAAACCCAAAAATATCTGCATGGTAATCCTTCTGAACCTTATGAATAACTGAGAAAATCTGCTCTTCTAGTTCTTTTTCAGCCCACCTTTCTATCGTCTTCTTGCTGTCCAGACTATTGAATTCGCCCGAAGATTTGACCTCGTCCAATCCGGCATGTGTCAGTGTATTAAGTTTTATTTGGAGCTTACCATTTACCCATACAGGTTTTATTTTTGTGCGATTGGATAAAATCTCGAGCGAAAAGTTAGGCTCTCCACTTTCATCCTTTACGATTAACACACCTCCCTGGATTTGATTGTTGGCAAACAGCATGTATTTCGTTTCTTCGCCACTGATCATACCGATCATTTTATCCATTTTGAATATAGCTGTTCCGCTAACTCGTGCATTCTTCATCTTATTTTGTTCATGGACATAAATTAACGGAGCGATAGCATATTCTCCAGAAGCCTCAAGCTTGTCAATGAAGTCCCAGATTTCCACAACAGGCGCTGTGCTGACATTCTTCTCAGTTCTCATCTGCTGTGCAAGTGCGTAAGACATAATACTCTCAGTTGAACTACTTAGGCTTATGATTTCTTGAGCCGGTTTGTCTTTAGCGACAAAGATATACACATCTGATCGGGTTTCCGTATCCCTGTTGTACCAATCAATTACTTTGGTGACTCCCTCCCTTGCAATCTCCTCACTGAGGATAATCGCCTTAGAATGGCTCCAAAATAACTTTTTTCCAGTAATCGAGATCATCCCCCGCACAATATCAAACATGGTCTCGCCCGCGAGCGTAATCATTTTGAAACCAGCCTGACTTGATTTCAACCCTTCCTTCGTATCTACAATTTCTGTCGTTACCAATAACTGACCGTCTTTTTTCCCCTTATCAATTGCGACCCCAGCAACAATCGACATATCGTCAATTTCAAAGTAGTTCCAGCAGCCTGTATTGCAGATCAGAAGCATCATGGATATAACAATCAGAAGTATCCTTTTCAGCTTGCTCATGGTCTTCTCCTTACTTTATTGGAACCTTTTCTCCTCATATTTCGTGCCCCAATCAACGCCGGACGCAGATACATATGCCACCACGGCGCCCTGATCGCTGTATCTTTAATGTCCTGAGGACGGATAGAGCCTACTTCAAGCATGTATGGAACCCCAAAGCTGCGCAAACTCATCAAATGTACTACTAAACCAAGCATTCCAAGAAAATATCCGTATATCCCCAGGAAAAAACTCGCACCCAGCAGCAATGTTCTTACGATAATTAAAGGACCGGTCAACCTAGGATTAAGTAGCGTCATGATCCCTGTTAAACCGACTACAATAATCATTGGAGCACTCACTATTCTGGCCTCCACTGCCGCTTGTCCTAACACGAGAGCGCCTACGATACTGATAGCCTGCCCTATATAGGTAGGTATCCGCTCGCCCGCCTCTCTTAATATTTCAAAAATAGTTAACATGAATAGCGCCTCTACTATTGTAGGAAAAGGGACTGCTACTCTTGCTGTAGAAATACTGAGCAACAACATGGTGGGGATCATTTCCTGGCTATAGGTAACTAAAGCTACATAAAGAGCAGGAATACTGATCGACAAAAAAGCTCCAAAAACTCTTAACATGCGATTGAACGAACCAAAATAAAAGTTAATGTAATAATCCGAGCTGGCTTGAAAATTCTCTACAAATAGATAGGGAACGGTCATTGCAAACGGGCTGCCTTCTATAAGCACGGCAACTCTGCCCTCCATCATGTTACTGACTACGGCATCCGGGCGCTCTGTACTTCCTGTCATCTCAAAGGGCGAATAGGGTTCGTCTCTAATTAATTCCGCCAGAGATGCCGTGTCCAGAATAAGATCTATGTCAATCTGTTCAATTCGATTCTGTAATTCTTTGAGAATAGCCGGTGATGCCAAGCTCTCCATATAACAGATACATATCGGTGTTTTGGAACGTGTTCCCAGTGAACTGAAAACAAACTTTAACTCGGAGTCTTGCACCCTGCGACGAATAAGGGTGAGATTCACTAACAGTGATTCCGTAAATCCTTCCCTTGGACCTTTGACACTTTTTTCGGTCACCGGTTCCGCAAGAGCTTTCGTCTCCCAACCCTGCGCACCAATGTTCAGAACACCCGCAAAGCCGTCTATCAGCAGTAAGGTCTTGCCAGCTATAATCGAATAAATCATTTCATCAAAATCTTCAGAGGCGACCACATCACTAATGCTAATGACCTGCGTCCGGATGTTCTCCATCAGCTCGGCTTTATTGTCACAATTCTTTTTGGTAAAATCAAAAGCCATAACAGGCTTAATAATCCCTTCCTGGATCAAATGCTTGTCAACCATTCCGTCAACATAGACTAACCCAAAGCGAAGACTATCAGTAAACATGTTGCTAAACACTCTGATTCTAAGCGTTTCATCGTCCTTGAATATGTTTCGAAACAAAGTCATCATTTCATCCAGTGACGTACTCAGAGTCTGCTCAGATTTTGTGTTTTTTTGAGACGTATTGCTGTTTCCACCTGCTGGCCGTTCCTCCACAGTAGTCACTCCTGTCAGAATTAGGTTTCCTAGAAATTATCCCCCGTCTCTCCAAATCCTATCCGCCAAAATTATACTGAAAAGGGATCAACAAGAAAGAAACGAGACTACTCCATACGCCGGGTTCGGCAGGTAAGTAACCCAATCAGCCCTTGGGGTCATGCCAATAGTGACTCACCGCATAACATCCTCAGACGCTTATGGACTCAGGCACGATAACACCGCATATATCCTCAGACGCTTTCGGCTCAGGCACGCAACACCGAGTACATCCTCAAATGCTTATGAACCTAGGGAAGATAACACCAAGTACATCCTAAGGCGCTTACGGACTCAGGAGGCGTTATTTGCTCATTTATCGCCTTTTTGGCACATTTTCGGACTCCAGTGCAGCTATTTCATCAAAAGAGTCTCATATTGGGCGTTTTTCATGCCAATAGTGACTATGGGGTCCGATAGCACGCCAAAAGTCCATAAATGCAACGTTTAGGGGCTACTGGGTCCGTTACCGCCGAATCACACTCATCCCTTGGGGTTTACGGACCTCGCACAATAACACCCAACACATCATCAGGCGCTTACGGACTTAGCCGCGATAACACCACTTGCATCCTCAGGCACTTACGGACTCAGGAGGCGTTATTTGCTCAATTATTGCCTTTTGCGAACAGTTTCGGACTCCAGTGCAGCTATCTCATCAAAAGTGGCTCAAACCGGGCGTTTTTCATGCCAATAGTGACTATGGGGTCCGATAGTACGCCAAAAGTCGATAAATGCTACGTTTAGGGGCTACTGGGTCCGTTAGCGCCAAAACACCCTCTTCCCGGGGAGCTTACGGACCTAGCACAATAACACCGAACACATCCTCAGACACTTACGGACTTAGCCGCGATAACACCACTTGCATCCTCAGGCACTTACGGACTCAGGAGGCGTTATTTGCTCATTTATCTCCTTTTTGGCACATTTTCGGACTCCAGTGCAGCTATTTTATCAAAAGAGGCTCATATTGGGCGTTTTTCATGCCAATAGTGACTATGGAGTCCGATAGCAAGCCAAAAGTCGATAAATGCTGTGTTTAGCGGCTACTGGGTCCGTTAGCGATCTCTTGCGTGCAAATGACATACCATGAAGCAAAGTTTGTTTTAAGAGCATGGGGGATACGAGCATGTGATTAGGTGTTTTTGAGTTGTCAGCTCTGAGATAGCAACTTCGATCTAGACGTTTGAGGCTGGCATCTCTATGCTAGCAACTTTGAGTTAGGCCTTAGGGGTTGCCAGCTTGTTCTATGCGTTTGGCACTGGCATCTCTGAGCCAGCAACTTTGAGTTAGGCGTTTGGGGCTGGCACCTTTGAGCTAGCAGCTTTGAACTAATAAAGCTGGCGTTCGGGACATACGGTCAGCAGCAAAAAAACACAGGTACCCCACCAGTCAATGGCATGACTAGGACACCTGTGTTTTTTATATCTTGTATTGCTGCACGATTATTGAAGCTGCTCAAACAGGCGGAAGATCACTGTCGCTGCTTGCGCTCTTGTAGCCTTACCGTTTGGCCCAAATTGGTTGGATGTCATACCGTTAATAATTCCACTAATACGCATCGCTTCTACAGCTTTGGCTGCATCCGCAGACAACTGATTCACATCAGAGAATGCTTCACCAGAAGCCTTTGTTCCGGCAGTCAATGGGATATTAATCGTCTGAGCCAAACGATAAATCATGACTGCCATTTCCTGACGAGTAATCTCCTCGCTTGCACCAAAGTTGTCATCCGCTTTGCCTTTAACAATGCCGAGCTTTTGAGCGCTCGCAATCGGACTGGCATACCATGCCCCATCCTTAACGTCTGTAAATGTGCTTACAGCCGTCTCATCTAGTAAATCAAAAGCGTTCATCAATATTTTGATGAATTCTGCACGGGTCACATTTCCACTTGGATTAAAGTGTTCAGCATCCATCCCTTCGATTGCACCTCGTGCTGCGAGTGCTTCAATGCTGTTTACCGCCCAATTAGCTGTAGCGATATCTTTGAATGAAACATTCGAGTGACCCACTACATAACTGCCAAGCTGCGGCAAAGTTAACTCAAGCATCTGTGTTCCTGTATTAAATCTTCCGTTCTTAACGATCTCTAGTTGCTGATTACTGTTCAAGTAATAAACCACTACTTTATGAGCTTTCTCACCAGACTTCAGCGTATAAGGAAGTGCCAGCTTGATCCCCGTTGTCTTCAGAACATCACTCGGAATAACCACACCGTCTACGCTAAGACTGATGTCTTTAATTGTACCAGCATTCAACTGACTGCTTACCGACAGTGGCAATCCGGATACATCTCCAGTGCCCACAATAAGCTTAAGTTTGCCGTTCTTAGCATCTGTGTAAGTCTTCAAGAAACTTTCCGGCAGCATTATGCTTGCTGTTCCTGTATCAATCTTGAGGGATTTAACATTTCCCGCTGCTGCCAGTGACTGCAGTGGCAGCTCAATTACAATTTGTTTCGCGTTTCCGGCAGGATTCACGACAATGGACAGAATACCATCCTTTGCATCTTTAGCTGCCTTTTCAACATCTGCGGCAGTGAGTTCAGCCAATGCTTTTCCATCTGCTCCGATGACCGTCTGGACCACGATTTTACCACTGCTTACAGCAGGGGCTGTCGCAGACGCGCTAGGAGACGGTTTGGCCGTAGCTACCGGCACATAAGTACCCGGTGCCTCTGTTGGTTTTGGTGTTGACGTTGGCGTTGGTGTCGCTGTCGGTACAGGTGTTGATGTTGGCGTAGGTGTTGGCGTAACTTCTGAAAGCAACTTCAGGCCCGCAACCGCCGCATTAAGCTGACTTAATGCCTCATCAATGTCTGCCTGAGTGGCAGTTCCACTCTCCAGCAACATCACTGCACGTGCTACCTCTTTCTCAAGAGTATTCCAGCTCTCCTCTACATAAAGGCTCTTATCCAGAGTCTCTATTGCTCTAAGCTTCTCCTCCAAGGGTGCCGTTATGAGAGGTGGATTTACAGAAACTAATGTTAAGGTATACGTTCTGGTCGTTGTTTTATCCAGTGCCGTCACAATGACCTTGTAACCCGTTTGGATTTCTCCCGCAATAGTAATGCTATCGGGTTCGTACACAGCGAAGGTAACCCCTACCGGAACAGTAAGTCCTTCCTTCAGCTCATCAAGCGTAGTCGTATCCGGTAAAATAATTTCTTTGGCTACCTGATCAATAGATCCGCCCGGAATTGTGATTCCGCTGATCGTTGCATCATGAGCTTCGACAGGCTGTAAGGCTTCAAAGGCATTTTTCAAATTGGAATATGCCACATTAATATCACCATCGGTAGCACCGTCATTTGCATAAGTGGCTTTAGCAGCCTCTAGTGCAATGCGTAGTGCCTCCCATTGCTCAAGCGTTCCGGTATAATTCTCTTCATTTACCGAAGGATCTTCCGCTGTATCAATGGCTGCTTTAAGTTTAGATTTATCGTACCTCACACTGATGCGGCAGCTGGCAGCAATATCGGTGCCCGCCACTTTACCAAATATAGTGAAGTCTGTAGCAATGGTGAGTTTGTTAAGGGGAATTTCCTCCCATACCACACTTGCCAAGCCTGTCGTTTTATCGGCGTAAGTTACTGTAACCTTAGCTGGAAGCGTAGGCACGACGTTAACTGTCGTACTCACCGCAATCTGTTCAATGCTCACAATCGCACCATGGTCGCCGGGAGCAGGAACTTCTCCTTCTGGCTTAGACGAAATAGCCCGCCATTCCTTAACGCCTGTCCAAATACTGGTGGACTGCTTATTAAGAATCAAACGGAGTTTATCCGTCTTCACCTCGTCAAAGGTTACCTCGTTAAATGCATTTCTTGCTTTGCCTTTCTCGCTCAAGCCCGTTACCGGTACATATTTTCCAGCATCCTTATCCCAATATTCGAAGTTGTAATCTCCCGGTACCTGCACACCGCCTTCATCATCATAGAAGTACACGGAGCTGCCTGACAAAGTCACGGGCTCTTTCCAGGTCAGTTGCAACCAGTGGCTTTCACCGGGACCGCCCCAGTTCCCATACTGAGTTTCTGCTTCGCTATTGTAAATACTTGCTGAAGTATAAGGGATATAACCATCATTAATGCCATACACAGACTCCCATGCCGAAGTGTATGAGGCACTAGGGGCAGCCAAAAGGGCAGCATTTCTGTATCTAAGGTTATCCACCGCCATCCGCATTTGATCCGTTGCCACCTTGATCTCTTCCAGCGTATATTCTCCCTGAGCCAGCAATGCCTTGGCAGCAGTCAGCGCAGCTTGCAGCTCTTGCCATGTTGCCGCAGTAAAATCATCCTTGTTCCGGACAAGTCTGCCGGAATCCCGATCCGCAAACTTCGCGATCATCTCTGTCAGTTCCGCAGTAGCTACAAATACGGTGACTGGAACCTTCACGACAGTTTCCAGTTCTCCATCGCTGACAGTCAGGCGGTATTCGTATTCACCAGTCGTCTTAAAGGTAGCTTGCAGCATGGCTTTATCAAGCCCTGTCTCCTCTACTTCTCCTTCACCTGAAATCTTCTCCCAGGTATAAGTCAGCTTGCCACTTGGCAACCCATCATCAACGATCTGCGGCATAATCGTCAGAGGAACATTTTGCTCAACCTTCAATGGTGTTTCTAGATAAACCTTTGGTGCTTGATTGGCAGCCGCCTTAACCTCCAGATTATTATTGTAGATCTGAATCTCCTTGATGGCGGTCGCAAGTTCCAGCGGATGCGTCACATGAATGCGAATCGCTGCAGTATTAACCTTTTGGAACTCCACATTGTTATAGTTGGAAGCAATATATTCCGGATAGCGGAATTGTCCCTCCACTGGTTTCCAGCTTCCATCAGCATCCTGATATTCGACACCAAATGTCTGTGGTGTACCATAACCGTTCAGAAGCCGGTCATTATAGAAATAGACTTTTACATTGTCCACAGCCTGGACTCCATCAAATTTGAACGTAACCGTATCGACAGAATTCGGCGAACCGCCGAATAAAGCTGTGTTTGACGTATGATTAATTGATGCGATTGTCGAATTGTCCGCCAGGTTGCGGATATTCGAACCGCTCTTGATATAAGTCGATTCAACAGTAGTGCCTGAAGCAACAGCCAGATTCGTACCGTTATTAACAATATCAACGCCTGCTTTATTAAACATGTCGACAGTCTTCTCATTGCTGGCTAAGGATGTTTGATCTGCCGCAGCAAGCGTCGTAGCACTGCCTTTTTCATATAACACCTGTGTCTTCGAGTTGTCGCCAACGGCCCCAGTTACATCCCCTGAAGGTTTTTCCACCTTGCCAGTAGCTGTATCATAAATCAGATGGGACATTTCGTTAGTTGTCATTACGAGTTCATCATTAATGAAGAGCGAATAACCTGCTGGAATACCTTGATAATGAGGATTGTCACTATACTTAGCAGGATCCTGCCATACGATAGATAAGTTAGCATCATGGTAACGCACGTTATCTACAGCAAAATAGTCATAATCGACATTAATCGGCCATAGCTCGATTTTGTCATCTGTCCGTGGCTGAATACCCGCCATATCTTCAACCACAGTGTAATTCATCATGCCAAGCGTATCGTGGTGAATCCATGCCCGTACCATATCTCCACTAGGGTTAGGAGGATTGTCTTTTGTCCATGGTGTGCCGAAGAAGTAATCCTCCAGCCAGAAAAATTCATTAGAGTCCAGGTGGTCCGTATTGCCCGGTTCCACTGTATGCAACCAAGCGCCCCAATCAAACAGTGTTTTGTAAACGTCACTGTTGATATTATCTATAGGATAATAGCGCAGAGAGGCACGAACGGTATTAATATAGTTGCCGAAGTTACACCATGCGAACTGGTCTGTACCGAAGGCATCCGTCTTGCCATTCTTGAAATCTTCTACCCGCTTCATAATGCTGTTCTGATCCGCTGTAAAGAAAGGAAAGATCGGATAATAATTCGGATCTGCGTAATCAGACAACTGAGATAAATATTTCGCCTCATATCCTTCTTCACCTTCAGTTGGTACTACACCAAAGTTAAAGACAAACATGTTATTATCCCGCCAAGGGTTGAATACATCGGTACCGCCCACAACTTTTTTATGCAAAAAGCTGCCTGTACCATTCGTATCTGCCACACCGTCACCATCAAAGTCAGCCTTGTCGTACCACATCTCATTCAGAATTGAATTCTTAATATTCTGCGCAACAGTGTTCATTTTAGCTGCACCCGCAGTATCTCCAAGCTGCTCGTACATCTTCGCTGTTGCCACTGCATTGGCGTAGGTAGTAGAAGAACCATCCAGGCGGGCATAGTTACCACTGCCATTCCAGTGCATGGATACGGTATCTCCGTCATTACCTGTAATCGGACCATGGTTATAATAAACAAGATTTGGATTAGTGCCTTTAAAATGTTCAAGTGTGCCGGTAACATCAGTCGCAGAAAAATCAGCGAACTTCTTCAATATTTCCTGACCACCACCGTAAATCTTGTAAGCGTCCCAGCCTACTTGCGACGTGTTCTGCATCATATCCCAGGTCCAGATGTTAGGACGTCCGGGATTATTTTTATAATTCTTATTCTCGGAATATTCCCCTTGAGCCAGCCAGGTTCCATACAAGTAGGAAGGATCACGCAGCCATTTCAGATCCTGCATCGCCCAAGGTACACTGACCGTAATCCCGTTGTTGTAGCCGAGAACGCCCTCCATGTTCATTGGGAACTGCCAGTCATTGCCCGGAATGTTGGCATCCAGCAAATTAAAGCGGTTACACCACCAACGATAATAAAGTACCTTCTTCACATTCTCATCGGGAACATCGATATATGGAATGTTCTCTGCCCACCACTCGTTGTACTCCCGCACCTGTGCAGAGAAGGCCGTGTCATTGCTGTCAGCAGCCTTAAAGCTCTCATAATGCAGCTTTGAGCCCGGTATTTCATCCGCGAGCCAACCCATGACTACCTTTTGGTCAACGGAGCCACCGGCGGGCACTGTAATCTCTCTAACCAGTTCATTTCCGGAAGGACTCATGCCGTTTCCGCTCAGATGAACATCCACGTAGGACATCGCTTCAACTACCTTTTGCCCGGCTTTGCCTATCATTAGCGGAGCAGCCACTCTGTAACCCACCAGCTCATCACCCTCAGCCGCTGAGACGAAAGGTGATTTAACCTTCATCGTCAACGTTATATCACTGGCCGTAGGATTCTTCAATTGAAGCAGCGTTACAGCACTGTTATAGCTGGAAATAAATTTCCGCTGGTTAATCTCCAGGCCTCCGCTTGTGTAGGTCTGATTCTCATGACTCGGGTAGTTCTTCCGCACATTTTTCTGTTCCGCCAAGTCTCCTGTAGAAAGGGTGATGTTATACATCGTGTCCTTGTTCAAAGTATCCGCGTAATGCACCGTTCCCACAAAACCCAGCTTGGTATTATCCTGAGTCTTCATGTACAAAGCGCTTCCCCGGCTGAACAGAGTATTGGCGCTAACTTCATCGTTGACATCATCCGGAATGACACCTTCGTTAACAAGCAAGGCATCAAGCCAAGGCAAATCGGAATTATCTTTTGCAAAAGCCTCAAAATCAAAAGCTTCAATCGCCTGCATCATTTCTCCGACGGTGACATCGCTGAAATTAACGCCTTCCTTAACAATAGAATTATCCTTCCACTTCGCCTGCCCGTAATCGGTGCCTACGCCTTCATGATAGAAATCAGTCGTGTAGTTAGCCGATACGGGAACAATCCCTGCATTTAATACAACAGCCGCACATAATGCCGCCACAGAAGCTCTTCTGGGCCATTTATGACTTGTCATTTGGATGAATTCCTCCTTTTTATCCCTTGATTCCCGTTAATGTAATGCCCTCAACAAAATATTTGTTGCCGATCAAGAAAAATACTAGACAAGGAGCTGTAACGACGAGCGCCAGTGCCATGACCTGTTCATAGTTCGGAATGCGCATCCCGTTCACAATATACAAGCCCATAGGCAGCGTATAATCTGCTTCAGTCTTCAAATAAATCATGGTATAGAAAAATTCATTCCAACAGTTAATAAAGCTGAACAACGCCACAACAATCATTGCGGGACGTATAAGCGGCAGCATGATGCGGGAGTAGATACGGAAGTAACCCGCGCCGTCAATCTTGGCAGCTTCACTGAGTTCTAGCGGAATCGTCATAAAAAATTGCCGGAGCAAAAAGACAAAATACGCGTTGCCGCCTGCACAGAAAAAGGCCGGAATAATAAGAGCAGGTTTGCCAGCTAGTCCCAGCGAAGTGTACAGGGAATATTGTGGCAGCAGGGTTACGGCACTAGGCAGCATCATCGTACTGATGACCAGCACGAACCACATCCCGCGCAGCGGAAAGTTCAGCTTAGCAAAGGCATACCCGGCAAAGCTTGTCGTCAGCACCGTCCCAATCACATAAGGAACTACAATCGAAACTGAATTCCAGAGCTGCCGCAGGAACTGAATACGTTCCAATCCAAGCCGAAAATTATCGACATTTAGTGACTCGGGGAAAAACACAGGCGGCCGCGCCAGTATTTCTGTGTGGCTCACGAAGGCACCTCGCAGCAGCCAATAGAGCGGAAAAGCAAACACCACTGCGAGCAGACAGGAGAACAGAATCAGCCCGGTATTGATGGCTTTAGCTCTTTTCTTTTTTTTCTGGATACTTGTATAATTCATAATTGCGGTTGCCGCCATTATCTCACCTTCTTTCTTTTGCCCATCGAATCGTCCCTTTTAAATGCGCCCTGGAAGTAGAACAGCACACCAGTAATGGCCATAGTGATTAGGAAGACGACCCATGCCTCAGCAGACGCCAAACCGCGCATCCCTACCTGAACAAATGAATGGTCATAGATCATAACGTTGATAAAATAAGTCATCCGATCGGGTGCACCATTTCTGGACAACACCACACTTTGCGTATAAATCTGGATAGAGGTCATCATGCACATAATCAATTGGAAAAAGAGGACAGGCTTGATCGTCGGATAGGTTACTTTGAGGAACTTGTGCCAAGCATTTCCCCCGTCCATCTCGATGGCTTCCAGCAATTCTCCCGGAACATCCTGCAGCGTAGCGATGAACACAACAATCGTCCCACCACAGGTCCACAAGCTCATGATAAACAATGTCTCAAAAATACGGATGGGATCAGTCAGGAAATCAACAGGGGCTATTCCTATCTGCAATAAAATCCAGTTAAGCAGTCCACCCTTGGCTTGGTTCTGTAGAAGCATCTGCCACACAATCGTTGTCGCCAGCATCGGAACTACAGACGGCAGAAAGAATATAGCCCGCATCAAGTTTCTGCCGATAAATTTACGGTTCAATAAGAGTGCAACAATCAGACAAAAGGTGATTACAAGCGCCACGTTAATGAAGGCATAAATCAAGGTCACCGTTATGGATTTCTTGAATTCGGAGCTGGTATTGGTGAATATGTACCGGAAATTATCCAGCCCAATCCATTCCATAACTTGGCTTCCGCTCATAATCGTTATTTTATGAAAGCTGTAAAACAAACTGGCCAGCATCGGATAAAGCGTCAATACCAAAAATCCAATAATGGCCGGTGCTGCAAACATATATCCAGCCACCGCCTCTTTGGTGACACCTTTGGCATGCTTTTTAACATAGACCGCAGCCGTTTCGGTTTTGCTCTCTGGGTTCATAAGCAATAGCCCTCTTTTCAAATATAAGCTCTAATTAGGAAACCTTGCCGCTCTCGAACAACTGCTTGATCGCTGGCATGATCGCGTCATAGACTTCTTTAACACTTTTCTTACCTGCCAATGCCTGATCAATAGATTTCTCATATTCAGTATTCATCTTGAGGTAGGCAGGAACGTAATATGCAGGCCATTGTGCGATAGAATCTTTCGTTGTCGAATAACTAAGGATAGTTTCTTTTGCGCTTTCAGGAAGATCGGAGGTCCACTTTTCAACCAAGGTAGGATCGGTATACCAATCTGCCTGGTTTGGCAACCACGCACCACTCTTCAGCAGCTCCAGACTGTTCTCAGGGTTGACCATGTAGGCATAGAATTTCTTGGCTTCCTCAATGTGCTTCGATGTATTGTACACAACAAGCGGAGCACCACAGTTCACCGTTACTGCCTTTTCCATCTTAGGCAGAACCCCAACGCCGATATCTTCATTTCCTTTGATATTAGCTAGATCCCAAGAGCCGCTGATCGCCATGGCATAACCACCACTCAAAGCGTCTACCGCAGAACCAATTCCGGAATTCCAAGTGTAATTGAAAGCGGATGCAACCTTATCTTTGTTAACGAGATCAGCTAGCTTCTGGATGGCATCAACCGTTTTGGGAGAATCCCATTGAAACTCCTTTCCATCCGGGGAAACAATCCCGCCACCGTTGGCATAAGCTGCCCAGAAATGGTGGAACTCCCGTCCCGCTGTCATACCAAGCCCGTAGTTCTCGGTCAGAGCAGCATCAAAGCCTTCATCTGCCGCTGTTTTTCCTTTAGTATCTGTCGTTAACTTTTTCGCGTTTGTTACGAATGTATCCCAATCCCACGCATTTTCAACTTTGGAGGGTGGATATTCAAGACCTGCTGCATCAAATTTGGACTTGCTATAGTAAAGCAGCTCCAGCTGGTTGGATAGACCGACTCCGATCACTTTTTGCTCAGGTGAATGGATTGTTATCGCTGATAGTTTTTCAGGAATACTTCCGTCCGCTAATAAATCGCTGATATCTTCGATAATTCCCATTTCATTGTACTTTTGGATATCGCCTTCGCCCATATAACTGATATCTGGAAGTTCGCCGGATTCGAGCCGGGTCTGAATAAATGTATCAAAGGAGCCATCCGCTGGAAGCACTTGTGCATTGATTTTTACTCCGGTGTCGGCTGTATATTTTTCTGCTGCCGCTTCTACCAGCTTTTTCTGTACATCATCACCCCAATACAATAATTCCAAGGTTACATCTTTATCAGGCGTAGTTTCTTTGTTGGCTGCTCCAGACCCTTCAGATGCCTTTGGAGCCGCATTGTTGGAATTGCCCGAACAACCTGCCAGTGCGGAAAAAACCATCATTGATGCTAAAGATAGAACTAGAGTACGTTTTCCAAACTTCATGTTTGTTGCCTCCCTTTTTTCATATCTATTTATTTCAAGCCAAGCATTTAAAGCTTTAGCCTAAAATCATCATGGTTTGTCATTCTTAGCGATTACAGACAAGGGCTGAACATTCCGCCTGCCAGTCTTACGTGAGGCTCTAGCATCCCCTCAGTTGTGCGATATTCGAGCTTGTCCTCAAGCAGCACATATCTTGACGGATATGCAGCGTAACTTGTTACGATCCAGCCCTCCGAGTCTTCTTCAATATAACCGTTAATACAGCGCATCTTTCCGCGTGGATCCCTGTACAAATATGTGGTTGTCCCGAAGCCCATTAGATAGGCCACTAGCTCCTCCCCCATATCCCAATCATCTCCTGTCACACCCGAGAACAGCGAAGCAAACAAGGAATCACTTGCCCCCACAAATACGGATTGCCCAAAACGGTTTCGCGACAATTCTGGCATATTCAGGTTAGGAGCTGCCACACTATATGTAGAAGCTGCCTCTCCAGGCAACAAACGGCGTGGAGTAGAGCGTACATTCCAATCGTAACAATTGAATACTGCCATCGTAGAACGGTAAGCGGCTTCCAAATATTCAGGGTCTCCAAGGAATTCATAGGCAACCCGGGATGCTCCTGCTACCAATCCACCCCAAAGGGAATGAATCATATAAGACAAAGCTTCCCACCAGCGATCCGGATTCTGCACTCTGTAATCATTGCTGAATCCGATATTTGCCAGAATTAGTTGTCCATAACGCTGGGCCTCCTCTTTATTTCCAAGGTGACACAACGTTTCACAGGTAGGGCCAAATCCTGCATTATCGTAAAAATGCTCCGTTATAGCTCCCTCATACTGCTGTATCCCTGTCTCCAGATTTCTACCAAAGCGCTCCCATAAGGTAAGTAGACGTTTATACTCTTCTGAAAGACCGCACTGCTTCAGTGCTTCTAATAAATCAAGAATATAGAGCACAAATATCCCATTTAGACGGCTCTCATCCTTCTCACGCTGGCCACTGTGCCGATCAGGGTCTAGGCGAAGACACATGATTTCGGCAGCCCATTGTAGATATTCTCTAGGAGAATGAATTTTAAGTAATGAACCATCCATTCGTGACAATAGATAAAAGACATGCCCAATATAATCCAGATCATAAATGCGGTAGAATTCTCCGTACAAGGGACGCGGATGATTAAAATCCCCGCCTTCAAACCAATGCTCCTTCACATCCAATACTGCTGCAATCTCGGCCTTAGCTACTTGTTCTGGGACAGCCTTGGCCATGCTATTCTTCATCAGTAGAAAAGCAACCTTACCCAGCGATTCTCCCTGATTCGATAGCGGACGGAAGGCATATGGCCTTTCGACCTCCCCTGTCCCTCCAAAGTTATTATTTACCAACCACTCGGCTCTCTTTTCCAGAATCCGGTCAATCGACTCCAGTACATTCCAGACCAGGATATCGCTCCGTCCATCTTCTAGCACCAGCTCCAGCTTATGTTCTCCCGGCTCCAAACGCTGTAAAGATATAGCATAGCTACTGCCTGATTCCAACCGTACAGCTTCGTTCGTAATATTCTCCTGGCGGATCAGCTCCGTCCCCGGTAAAGTGCTATACAAACGCAGCTCACGTAGAACCTGGCCCTGCGGCAGATCAACAACAGCTTCGAACCTTCCTCCTCGGGTTAATACAGGCGTATAGCTCCAGCGCGGATGTCCATAGGCCATGCCCTGCCTATAGAAATCATCTCGATTCTGACAGGGATGGAATATGTATTCCCAGCTGTAGGTCTCCCCAGCGCCAAGATCCAGCGGACTGTAAGCGCCACCATATATCCAGTCGGCAGCTGCAGATTCGGTCATAGATGATCCGTCCTCCACCAACGATAGCCGATGATACAGCAGACCATCCAAAGAAGGGGAGACCTGCTCAAGAAAACGATTCTTATAACTACAATAAGTACCTACGCTTACTGTTCTGCCCTGAACCCCATAAACACCCAGATGTGGTGCTTTGTTGCTCCGTCGAATAGCAGCGATTTTAGCGAAATCCCCACCAAGATGGGGGAACACTGCACAGGACTGGCTCATATTGCGCTGCACATTTTCATCTCTGTACATGATATACGCGAGCGAAAGCCACACATGAAGTCCATTAATTCTTACAGATTGTGGTGAGCGGTTTGTAGCTTCAATAGTCCATCTTAGTCGCTCATCTTCCAGAGAATATGTAAGTCTGATTGCAATCGGTGCGCCTTCAAAATCCACAATTACACGGTGTTTTCCTTCTGGCGTAATTTTGGGCAACAGATCAGTGCTTTTTATGATATTCCCGTCCAGCTCTATTGTCCATTCTCCGAATAGCTTATCTGTATCCGCATAACCTGCCTCTTTCAAATAAGACGGATCAACTACCCAATTCATTTCACTAGGGTCGCCCTGTAATATCAGAGACTGAAGTGCTCCGCGGTCGCTTAGCTCCATCGTGAAGTTTTCATTGCCTAGAATCGTCATTGCCTAGCACCTCTTCGATATTTTAAGTTAAACGTTTAGATTTATGAGGAAAAAGGAGCTGTGAAACTTATTTTTGTTTCACAGCATTTTTTAACGTAGCCACGGAATCACGTTCGATCAACCGGCACTCCGGCATGGTCAGTGAATCCATCTTCGTCCCCTTGATTAAATTGAACAAAACCTCAATAGCTTGATAGCCCATCTCATGTAGCGGAAGTCCCATTGTTGTTATACGCGGGCGTAAGTAATCACTGAATTCACGATTATCAAAACCGACAACCGACAGATCATCCGGTATTTTAACCCCTTTTTCCTCTGCCGCCTGCAAAATACCTACAACCATTACATCATTCATGGAAAGAATCGCGGTTGGGGGCTCCGGCAAAGCGAGCAACTCGGAGGTAAGGCGATACCCTGATTCCCTCTCCCAGTCTCCCATCTTAATTAACAGTGGATCGAACGGTAATTGATATTCAGTAACTGCCTTGTAATAACCGTTCAGTCTTAATCTGGAAGGGATAGAATCCATCAAACCACTGATTACAGCAATTCTGCTATGTCCTTGGTTAACCAAGTAGGACATGGCTTGGTAAGCAGCTTGCTCATCATTATACTGGATAGAGATATCGTCCTGTGTGTAAGAGTAGGTATACACAATCGGCTTACCCTCCGTATCGATTAGACCCGTTAAATCACGGGGATGAACACCGATATAAATAATCCCATCCACTTGATTGCTGAGCAGTTCGGCAACCGCATTAGCGGCATACTTTCGGTAGTCTTCCGTATTCGAGAAGTTACGGCCGATACGCTTGTCTAAACGAAGATTCACCAGTAAAATATGCAAATCGTTTCGATCTCCAAAATCATTAATTCCATCGATAATATCGGGGGTGTTAAATACCGTCACATCTTCTGCAATAACACCTATTGTATTCGTACGGTTGAGTTTGAGACTCTTCGCAATAGCATTCGGCTTATAATTCAACTCCTCAATGGCGGCAACAACTCGTTCCCTTGTATCAGAACGTACATTGCGGGTACCATTAAGCACATAGGAGACTGTAGCAATCGAAACATTAGCCTTTGCGGCTATGTCTTTAATGCTGGTTTTCCTCATTACACCTTCTCCTATCTTATTATGGAACTCTTTCAATCACATTGTTAAACGTTTAGATTATTTTTACAGTTAGAATATACCACGCGTATTTATTGCTTTGCAACCCTTTTTTTGCTATCCTCAAAAAATCCTCCTGTTCGTCCCCCGTTTCGTTTAGAATTGATTTATCTGTTGAGCAATGGATAAAAATAAGATATAGGAGCTTGAGCTTGCTATGACACCATTTACTGAGAGAGTTATTCATATCATACAGTCTATACCAGAAGGTAAAGTGATGACTTACGGAGGAGTTGCCCGCGCGGCAGGTAGCCCAAGAGGAGCGAGGCAGGTCGTTCGCATCCTTCACTCCATGAGCAAAAAATATAAGCTGCCCTGGCATCGGGTCATTAATGCTAAGGGAATGATCGCACTAACTGAGGATGAGTCTAACTCCCTCCAGAGGCTCTATCTACAGGGAGAGGGAGTTAGTTTTAATGAAAAAGGTGTGGTAGATCTGAAGCAATTCCAGTTTGAGCCGGAGTGTACCGATTAGTACCCTCTGGTAACTCTTCGTCTTTCTCCGGTGCCAAGAGCATTGAGTAGACAATACATCGTCGCGTAAATGACCAGCAGGACAAAGGCAATGAACAAGCTGAAAAATACGGACTGGAGATTCAGGCTATCCAGAACAAGTTGATACAACTGATGCCTGTCCGTCAGGACGTCCCAGCTATTGAGTCTGTAGACTCGGCCAAGCAGTACACCATATCCCCCGAGCATACATGCCGCAAGCACAAATACCCATGACCACAGCAGGTTGCTTTTACGATAAATGACCGTCTGGAACTGATACAATGAGAAGAACCCGGTCAACCATCCACTCCAGGTGAACAATAAAAGAGTGACCAAGTCATACCAGTAGCGATTCTGAATGGCTCCCTCCACGATATATCTACTTTTTCTTACCGTTAAATGCACCAGGTCAGTCATGAGATAAGGCGCGTTTGGAAAGAACAGCAGCCACGCGACACCCAAAGGAAGAAGTAATAAACCGCCTATCTTCCTTTTGTCTAGCTCATAAGCAGCCATGGAGAATAAAAACGGAATCCAAGCTAAGAACAAATTCCAAATTAAAAAAGCGTAAAACGAATCCGTCTGAAGTGACACTACACGATATACCGCCAATGTAGCGACAGACAATCCCGCCAAGAGCATAAACACCTTCGGATAATTCAATTCCTTCATGAGCTTATATTCTCCTTATCGATATTGATTACATTAAACTTATACCCAATTGTACAAATTCAGAATTCCGAAGTCCAATTTTAATACAAAAGCCCAGACGCAAGAATAGCGCCCAGGCCGACTTTATTTATTAAGCTCAAGTACCGCTGATTAGTTCAGAGGCAATGCTGGCTTCTTGCGTCCTGTCAGACCCCGTAGTCCACCTGCATCCTCCTGACAGGATAATGCCGTACACTCCCTAAACGCCGCATGACTGCATCCGATACATTTGTTGTGATTAATACTGCTAAGAGCTTCATTGATCGCTTCACCGGTATGATGATAAAACTGTGCTTCTCCTATTTTGTCATATAGCCCGGTTCTCTTAAGTAGCTCAAGCGGCTGTGGCTGAACACCAGAGATCATTAGTTTCCCTCCAACAGCATGTAAATGCCGCACCAGCTCCGCCAGATTGGATTCGCCCGTAGTATCCATGAATGGCACTTTTCCCATCCGCATTAATATAATTTTCGGCTGATCGGAGCCATAACCCGGCATGGTGTCATCAAATCTATACGCAGCGCCAAAAAACAGCGGCCCTTCCACGGTATAAATCCCAATCTGCGGACAATCATGACTCTCCGTTACCATATGTGCCCCTACCTTGACGGAATTAGGATCAGGCAATACTTTGGATACCAGATGAACCTCTCCCATCCGTTTCACAAACAAAATCACCGCAAGAATTAATCCCACCTCTACGGCCAGCGTTAAATCTGCAAATATCGTCAACAAGAAGGTGATGAATAATACCAAAGAATCACCTGTTTTGATTTTAAGCAAATGAAGAAATTGTTTGCGTTCACTCATATTCCAAGCTACTACCATCAAGATAGGAGCCATCGCTGCCAACGGAATACTAGAAGCATAGGGTGCAAACAACAAAAGAATTAGGAATACCACTACCCCATGAACGATCCCTGAGATCGGAGAAACTGCACCGCTTTTGATATTTGTGGCGGTTCTGGCAATGGCACCTGTAGCTGGAATTCCTCCAAACAATGGAGCTGCAATATTGGCGATTCCCTGACCAATCAGTTCACGGTTGCTGTTATGGCGGCTGCCTGTCATCCCATCAGCTACGACAGCTGACAATAAGGATTCAATAGCACCCAACATCGCGATGATAAAGGCCGGACGAATCAGCATTGTAATCCGCTCCCAGGTAATGGTCGGAAAACGGAAGCTTGGCAGTGTATTAGGGATATTCCCATAGGCCAAACCAATCGTAGTCACCTTACCGCTAAAAAATAACGCTGCTATGACAGTCGCACAAAGAAGGCCAACCAATGAGCCCGGCACCTTCGGAGCGAAGCGAATCGCTAGGATAACAACGGCCAGACAAATCGCGGCGGTCAGGATACTATATCCATTGATCGTCGATAGATGAAGTCCAATTTCTTTCATGTTATCTACAAAGCTCTCGTGCCGTTCAATATTCCTTAACCCAAGGAAATTAGCAATCTGTCCGGTGAAGATAATAACCGCTATTCCTGCTGTGAAACCAATCGTGACCGGCTTCGGAATAAATTTAATCAGTACACCCAGCCTTAACAATCCCATGAGGACTAAAATAACCCCCGCCATCATCCCTGCTAACAGCAGGTTCTCATAACCATACTGCATCCCAATGGCGAACAAGATAGGAATAAATGCACCTGTCGGTCCACCAATCTGAAATTTCGATCCCCCGAACAATGAAATACATATGCCGGCAACGATTGTCGTATAAATGCCATATTCCGGCTTTACACCAGAAGCAATAGCAAATGCCATCCCTAAAGGAATGGCAATAACTCCGACGATTGTCCCCGATATCAAATCCTTGCGAAAAGCGTTCATGTTGTAGCCTTTATAACGACCCCGCCCTGTCATGTTCAAACCTTCTTTTCTTTAAATATCTGATTATTTGAATATAAGAAGAACATTACTCTAGGACGCGACTGTTGTCAACGCCAAAATAACGTTAATCTATGCCATTTTCACTCGCCGCGCATGCCTTCCAGCAATGAAATGGTATTCACGAGATGGTTATCAAATATTTGTTTGGCCACTACCAGAAGGTCCTTGATCAGAGGATCACGTAAGGCATAAATGACTGTGGTGCCTTCTTTCACACTGGTTACTACATTTTTGGCGCGTAAAACAGCTAGCTGCTGGGATACAGCAGAACCTTCCGAGCCGAGAATAGCCTGCAGTTCATTCACATTCTTCTCACCTTCGCTGAGCAGCTCCAGAATACGAATACGCATCGGATGAGCCAGCGCCTTGAAGAATTCGGTCTTAAATTGCTGAATTTCGGTGTTCATAGCTTTCTACTCCTCTTGCTTAACTTTCTGAATCTAATGTTATCTTTGTATGTTATCTTAGTCCCTAAGAAGCGTCAAATACTGAAGGGATAGATTCGCACATCACGGACCTGCAATTCTACGAACACACCCAGTGCCATAGGTTCACCGAGACACTCGAACATCACTAACCCTTCACCTATTCGTAAGTATCCTGTGCCATCTTCTTCAATATTCTCCAACACGCCCGTAAAAATAACCCTATCCTGCTCGAGCCTGATATTGAACTCACCTGCAGGTACAGGATGGATATCCACCCACCTCATAAGCAGCTCCGAAAGCTCGAATTCCACATCCATTTCTGCCCCTGGATTCACAGGAGCACCACACCAGATTCCCCGGCCCTCCCCAAATTCTGTGAGAAAGAATACCTCGTCCTTTTTCAAACCACTTTTTGTAATTTTGATTTGCATAGCCAATACTCCACCCTAATGATTTATAACGATCATTATATCATGAGAATTAGCCCAATTTATCAAGTATAATTCTGGGTTACCTTATTCAGATAAGTACTAGGGTGTAGCCAAGGATGCTTAAAGAACTCACTTTTACTGGTAATCTTCCGCGAGACACTCAGGTCATAATCGATCATAGACTTTATCTGCTCTGCAAAGGCCTCCCCTTTTACCAGCATTCCCAGCTCAAAATCGTGGCAGGCACTTCTTTCGTTGATATTATATGAACCATGAAAAACGGCTTGTGATCTATGATCATAGGTAATTTTCCAATGGGAAAATCGACCGGTGGCACTGTAGTCATAGAAGGAAACACCGTTAATAAACGGCATATACATATTGCCTCTTACCGCCGCGCGATTTGTAGGATGATCATTGACCTCCAGCGGGTTGCAAATGTTCAAATTACACGAGCATTCCGGACCAAGCAGCCCGAGCCGATCCCAAAAATCCTGATCAATCAAATAAGGATTCACGATGATAGTCTCTTCAGCCGCGTAAGTAATTAAATCCAGATAATATTGTTGAATCAGGTTAACCGGGTTACCTGGAAAGCTTGCTAACAGCGTACATTCTTCCTCACCAAAATGATAATCTACATCAGGATAATAAAAGACATCATTCACGTCAAAATGATCTCCGCCTAGTAGCAGCCAGCGAGAATAGAACATCGCATTCAAAGGCTGCGCTGCAGCGCCGCGAATCCGGAAGCAGCCATCATGCCACTCAGCCTCTTTACTAGGAATCCCCTGTGGATGTCCGTCTATACTCATTGCAGAGGACGCCTGAACTGGGGTCTCATACGTATATTGGTCACCAATGTTTACACTGCCTATAATCGAGGTTACCCCATCTATGACCATAAACTTCCGATGGTCGATGACATTTAGTCCTGTGACCTCAACATCCTCTTGCACTTTATCCTGCAGAAACAGAATACTTTCCGGCACTCCCTCTTGCTCCAGCGCCTTTCGTTTCACCCGCCATTCCACGGCTGTATAATACGAATTGAAGGTATTCAGCAGCTTGGCGCCTGCATTCTCAAGCCGATCAGCAATCTTGGAGAACTGGCCGTACTCCAGATTATTACCGTACCCCAATGCCGTCAATGTGTAATTGACCATAACCCTTACCTTAACGCCACGCTTAAGAGCATAAAATAGCTCATCTGCAACCAGATTGCCCGAACGATCATTAAAGAAAAGCATGACAGACAGGTGGATATAATGCTGCGTTTTTCTAATCTCCTCTAATATCATTCCTAGACACTCTGGACCATTCACGTAAGGTGTTACTTGATTATTCCAAGTAGTCTGTGGAGCCAGAACCTTTAGCTTGCCTGAGTCTAGTCTGCCCAATACTTCAGTAAGTTGTTCCAGTAAGCTTGGGCTAAATCCAGGAAGCTGGAATAGCTGCTGACTTGTCGTAATGACTCCGCCAAGCGTCTGACGATAGGCTCTGGCAGCCTCTAGGTCTATCCCCTCAAGCTTACGCTCCACCTCTTCTCCTGCTACACCCATAATACGGGCAAGCGATCCACCGGATAGATAATAATTCAAGAAATCAATCATATTTCTCTGTGTCTTCATATGTAAAGTCCCCCATCGTTTATATTGCATGCCTTTGAATCAAGGTAAGGATAGATACCCTAGATCTCCTTTTTATAAACGGGGTGTAATGCAAAACAGGGATGCCCCACAGCCTTTATGGCTATGGATCATCCCTGTTTAGGTTTAAACAGAATTCCTAAG
Source organism: Paenibacillus sp. FSL R5-0636 (assembly GCF_037974255.1). Classification (NCBI taxonomy): domain Bacteria; kingdom Bacillati; phylum Bacillota; class Bacilli; order Caryophanales; family Paenibacillaceae; genus Paenibacillus; species Paenibacillus sp. FSL R5-0636. Next base: position 621,788 of record NZ_CP150232.1, on the reverse strand, counting down.
AATGGAGACAGCTTATTTTACCTGTTCTGCGCTAAATACTTTAACATCTAGAGGAGCAGCCAAGAATTCGCCAGCTTTAGCTGAGAAAGCAGTGAAATGAGCGCTCGTATTGTGGCTGGATACTGCTTCAGCATCACGCCATTGCTCAATCATGATAAATGAGTTGGCTTCTCCAGCATTCTCATATAGCTCATAAGAAAGGTTACCCTCTTCAGCATGAGTAGCAGCCAGTAATGCTTTAGACTCCGTCAAAAACTGTTCACGACGCTCTGGATTAACTTTAAGTACAGCATGAATAATGATCATTGTATATTCCTCCTAAGATTAGTGTTTATGGTAGCGCGTTGGCTTACTAACTTTATAATTATTTCCACTCAGCAACTTTATCGATAGGCAGACGAACAGATGGGTAACCTGCATCAACAGCTTTACCAATGGAGAGTAGCATTACAGGAACATAACGATCTTTTTCCATACCAAACGCTTCAGCGATTTGGTCTTTTTCAAATCCACCAATTGGGTTTGTATCGTAACCATGTGCACGAGCAACCAGCATCAGCTGCATAGCAACAAGTGCGCCATCGATAAGCACGGTGTCTCTGTTAATTTCCCGTGGCAGGTTAGCGAAATGAGCGGATAATCTGGTTAATTGATTTTCTTTTACTTCAGCAGGCATAAGTCCACGTTCAACAGCAGTACCGTAAATTTCTTCAGCATAATCGAAGTTGTTCAGATCACCAAAGATGGCAATCATAGCCGCAGAAGTCTCTACTTGTACGTTATTAAAACGAGCGAGAGGCGCTAAAGTAGCTTTAGCTTCGTCACTTTCAATGACCAGAAAACGCCAAGGCTGCATGTTCACTGAAGATGGAGCAAGTGTAGCTTCGGTAAGGATCTGTGTCATTTCTTCTTTGCTGATTTTAACGGATGGATCATATTTGCGGATAGAGCGGCGTCCTGTAATAATTTCTTGAAAGTCATTTGTTTGTGTAGCGTTCATATGTGTAATTCTCCTTTGAGTGTGTGATTTGTAAGTTACAACAGAATGATATTAGATTGCAGACGATTAAGCATATCAATGAGCACTGCTCGCTCCTGATCGTTAAAACCTGTTAGCAAAGTAGCGATAAACCGCCTTTTCTCTTCGCTATATTTAACCATTCTTTCCCGACCTTGATCGGTTAATGAGACCAATGTGACCCTGTTATCGGCTGGGTTATTGCGGCGGGCGATCATGCCACTCTCTTCCAATCCCTTCAGATGACGTGTGACGGCTGCCCCATCAATCTCCATTTCCTTTTGCAGACTGATTTGGCTGACTTCGTCTACCCGAAACAGTTCGTGCAGGAGGCGAAGCCGTGTGGGACTAATCCCGGCACAACGTTCGAATTTTGGAGAGATTCCTTTGTTTAAAGCCTGCAGCAGTTCAAATATATGCTCTTCCTCAGGACAGTGCTCCGTCAAAATATGCCTCCTTTCTAAATTTAATTGCATGCAATTGTTTTGTACAAAATTATACTAACGCATAATCATTGACCCGTCAACTAATATATCAAATCATTTTTAAAAAATCAACATTGCTTATCCTTATCCGGTGCTATACGCTTGAACAAAAGAGGAGGATACCTATGAGAATATCCCTGATTCAGCTGGATATAGCATTTGGCAATCCCGCTATGAATTATGCTGCTGTTGCCCAGAAAATAAATGAAGCTGCTTCCGCAGCCCCTGATTGTCTGATTCTCCCTGAGCTATGGACCACTGGCTATGATCTGACTCGCTTAGAAGATATTGGCGATCTAGAAGGAGAAATTACCAAGGAATTCATCTCCAGCTTGGCTAAACAATACAGCATCAATATCATCGCCGGTTCAGTGGCTAGCCGTAATGATGCTGGGGTCACCAATCGTATGTATGTATTTAATCGATCAGGTGAGCTTGTTGGACAATACAGCAAGCTGCATTTGTTCCAGCTGATGGAGGAGCATTTGTATCTCCAACCGGGAGAAACTAAAGGACTCTTCACATTGGACGGCATCTTATGTGCAGGGCTAATCTGTTACGATATCCGTTTTCCGGAGTGGGTTCGCGCCCATACCGCACAAGGGGCGGAAATCCTGTTCGTCTGCGCTGAATGGCCACTGCCCAGGTTGTCCCACTGGCGGGCGCTGTTGATCAGCCGGGCCATCGAGAATCAATGTTATGTTGTAGCCTGCAACCGTGCAGGCAGCGATCCAGCCAATATCTTTGCTGGGCATTCTATGATTATTGATCCTTGGGGAGATATTGTGTGTGAAGCTTCTGAAGAGGAAGAAATTCTAACTGGAGATATCGATTTACATCAGGTGCGTGAGATTAGGAAACAAATTCCGATTTTTTCGGACAGACGTCCTGAGTTGTATAATTAAAAGAGCGTGATTGAATATTAAAAAAAGACGTTTCGTAGGCTGGCTCTAGCCAGCTTTCCATTACGTCCTTTTTTAACAGACTCCAACCCATGCTTAGCCCTCAGGAATACCGCTCGCGAAGCACCCGCGTTGCATCGAGCACACGTGGATCATCATAGTCCAAGCTGTATCCTGTCTCTTGCTGCAAAATGCCGGATGGTCTAAGAGACACTCCCCGGTGAATTAAAGCCTGAATAATTCCCTCCACAAACACTGTCGCCACTTCAGGTCCACCGAGTTCACCAAGTCCAGCAATCGTCTCTGGACGAACCCGTGGATAAGCTAATGAGGAGTCTCCTCCGGAGGCTTGCGCATAGAAATCGCGGATTTGTTCACCGCGTTCTTGTCCCGAGCCAGAAACTACAACAAATGCATGTACAAAATAAGCATTATTCTGCCTACGCTGAGCGATCCCACAAAACTTCCGACCATTAATGGCCAGATCGAAATCACCCGGGCAGTAAGAACCAACAATCTCACCAGCCTCAATTTGCGCCGCAGCCTGTGGATGACTTATAGCAACCGCTTCCGTGATCAAAGCAGCCAAGAGCTTAAAGTCATCATGAAAGTCCAGCTTTCCACGTCCTTTGGGCAGAACTAGAGAAACATTAACGATCCCTGAATCCAGAGGCACCGCAGCCCCGCCTGAATGCCTAACCGCCGTTCTAATCCCTTGCTCCTCAAGCATAAGCATCGCCTGAGCTGCACACGGTAGCTTACTGTCCCGAAGTCCAAGCGCCACACCACCAGAATGACTCCACAGATGTAAGCTAGGAGGTATAATGCCCGCTCCAACATCCCTGCATAAGGTTTCCTCAAAAGCGAATGGAACCAACATATCTTCTAGGCTCCCTGCTTCTGTATCTTTGCTCTCATCCTTTGCACTCAGATGTTGAAAGAGCCCCATTTCTGAAGGAAGTTTACTAACTATTGAATCATACTCACGAGTATCCACCAAAGCCCCTCTTTCCCGAATATGAGCCACGAGACCTGCTATTCTCTACCAGCTAAAGATCCAAGCCTATCCGTATAAATAATGATAGTAATATTGTAACCGATCTGTCTCTATGCTGTGAGTAGAGAATTGAAATGAGGTTATGATAACGCTATTCTTATAGTAAATGGACTTGCCCCAGAGCATAATAGGGGAAGCCCTAAATTCATGCTATCCCAAACGTTAAGGAGTGATGCTGCATGACAGGAGACAAGCTGACCAAAGAACGACAGCTAACCAAAACAAAGCAATGGGAACAAGCCCTTAACCACCTTTATATCAACTTTTGGGATTACAGCCATGACGCATTAAATAAATTCGCTGATGAAGATATCCACCAGGCAAGAGTGAACTGCCGTAAGCTGCTAAGTCTATTATCCATTCTTGATCCGCGGCACACTTCAGGCCTGTACCCTATTTTCAAAAAAGCGCAAAAGAGATTAGGTAAAGTGAGAGATGCAGATGTTCTAATAGAATCTTTTAAGAACAAGCGCAAGCAAGCGAAGGAGAACGGAGATTCTAAAACTGCAGACCTGTTAAAGGCAGTGATTGCTTACCAAAAGGACAAGCGCAAAACTTACCGCAAGAAGCTCACTAATGAGCTGCCTGAACTAATCAATGAAGGCCTCGAGGAAAAGTGGAAGACCTTCCTAAGCGAGCAGCTTGAAGCCCTAGTCGCAAAAAAGAATGTTAACGTTGTTATGCGTGAGCTTGAGATCGCTTATGAGCAGAAGAAAAAAACCTGTAAAGCTATTTTTCATGAAGACAATGCCGAATCTAAAGAAGCCTTCGACGCTTTGCACCAGCTAAGAATTGCCGCTAAGGAACTGCGCTATACCGCGAGTGCAGCCGATTTTGCGTTAAATCAGAAATTTCATGCGCATGAGGAGATCTATAAGGAGATTCAAGATCAACTTGGGCTGATTAACGACAAACGTCTGTGGCTAGAAACACTGAATGCTATTGGACGTGAAGAACTGGACATCGGTAAAAAAACATGGAATGCCTTCACATCTCAATTAAAGGATGAAGTGCTCGATGCACTGCATCAGAATGATGTCATTCCTATCCAGACACAAACGAAGTAGCTCCATACAACATTGCAAATAGCCCTTTCTATTCAGCCGATGTATCTGATGCACCATACTCTTCAATATTCAGTTTCACTTCATAGGTAATCGGAATCTCGCTAAAGGTTTCATCCCAGTTATCCTCTACGCTCCGCCATACGGCTGGATGTTGAATACGCAAAGCGTTGCCGAAACCTGCAACCTCTGTATGCAGCTCCTTCTGCATTTTTTTCACAGTGACCTGAAGCATGTCTACGACATGCTTCTCTAGCACTGCTTTATCCTCCTTTACAATGCCGTCATGTAACTTCTTCGCACTCTTAGCAAAAGCCTCACCATATCTCCCCGTAGATTCTATTTTCACATGAAAGGAGATCTTCCCATCCTTCACAATAGCCTTATACTTGCTACCCAGGGATTTGATTTCATAGGTAATGAGCTTATTGTTAGACGGGTCGTATGCTTTGAGAGCACCCCCCTCTCCCTTTCCAGTCAGCCAGACCATTCCTTCCAGCTCCGATGCATCAAAAAAACCAACGAGTTTTCCCGTTTTCCCTTTAATTACGCCTGCTCCATCCAGCTTTGTCTCCTTCTCTTTTTCTAAAGATATTACATTCTGCAACATGAAACTTCTTTTACCATGCAAAGGACCCGCTACTTTAGCTATTGAAACTGGCTCCCATATCCTCGTGCTCCGACTTCTATTCACAAAAATCCCCTCTAATACAAATGAAGGGGTTTGGCCCGGCAGCGCATTTTCCAATACATCTCTGGCTTTTCCCTTGCTGACATATAGTAGAACACTGGGACGAATATCGTTATCCCTGCTAAAGAAATCAATTAACTCAGAAAACTTAGTAGAGCGTGCAAGCTTCTCACCGATCACAATGACCTTAAGGTGATGTCCGATCGGAGTACGTCTAGTACGCAGTGAAAGTGCCCGTAATGCTTCAAACATCGAATCACTTACTTCACTCATGTTATAGTAATTTCTGGTTGAGGATGGGGAAGCCCCAGACTTCATACCTGACCCTCCTGAGCCTTGAGGAATCGTAAACTGATAGGTACTCATTATTTGGGCAGGCATGGGATTCCCCCCACCTCCTTGCTGAGTTGCCTCCTCATCCCCTGTCTCCTCCGCACTGTCCAGGGCAACACCAATCTCCATACTCAACTCCTCAACAGGTGTACTGCTCCAGCAACCGGTCAACAGAATACATAATATAAGAAATGTAATCGACACTCTCCACTTTTTCATGAAGCCGCCCTCCGGAAATGTGCGATGATTAACAGCGGCAATGGAATTAATCCAAATAAAACGATCATCCAATTCCCCACAACTGTCCCTAATGCAAACAGAGCATTCACATTTGGAGGCGTTCTGGAAACTACATAGGCTACTGGAAGTATAGCCAATAAGCAGCTATTAAATCGTTTATGAAATATTTGAGAAACTCCCAAAGCAGCAGCATAAATAGTGATGCAGAAGGTGCAGAAAATTTGCATAATCCAGATTACCAGCAGCAGCGATTCAAACCTCTCAAAAATAAGATAATTCACCTCAAAGCTTCTCACTAGATCAAGAAATGGCCAAGTTCTTGTGACCACTCCATCTATAGAAAACGCACCAATAGTCATTACAACGGCTAAAAGATAAAAGAACGTTGATATACATGATCCAGCAATAATTACCTTTACTGCTTTTTGTGGCTTATCCATAAAAGCAACAATGAACAGCATCGCTTCACCAGCAGTAAAAGTCAGAATGGTTGGCCTGATGCCCTTCCATACCGGTCCTAACCCATCTCCAAGAAAAGGCCGCAGATTATCGATATCAAAAACTTCAACACTAAGCAAACATACCCCAACAAAAACTGTCCATGCAATCGGAACAATCAACCTACACATGCTAGTTATGGCATTAAGCCCTCCTCTGCACAAATAGAAGGCTATCCAAATAAACACGGCAACAATAGCCCAAGGAGGGGTTCCCTCCAGCAGAAAAAAAGAGGTCACTTCCTGCACGGAACGTGCTTCAAAACTGGCTATGCACAGAAAATAAACAATCACTAATATAGAGAGAATCACTCCAAGTGGCTTGCCAATGATTTTCCCGCTAAATTGAAAGATGGTTTGACCTGGAAACCGTTGACTAAGCTTCACTATAATTAAACCTGTAAAAAAGGTAATCACTCCCCCTAAAAAAACGGAGATCCATACGTCTGGAGTCTCACTAGCCTCTACAATCGTCCGAGGAAGTGTAAGTATCCCTGCCGCAATAGTATAATTGGCTAATATGATCGTTGCTTGAACAGCAGTAATTCGGTCCTTAACCTCGGTACTCATAATTTCTTCCTCCTTTACCTAGACCCCTCACCCTTTGCGTCGGGGGTCCTTCGGCTTCAACAGCGTAGGGCGGCCTGTTAGAAATTGCAGTGGCATACGGAATATAAAATCTTTCCAATCCTTAATCTTATACGGTATGAACATGCCAAGATAGGGCATGCCAAAGCTTCTTAGCTTGATTAAATGGGCACTCAGGAAAAGGAAAAATAACACAACTCCATATAATCCAAAGACTGCTGCAGAAAACATAGCTACAAAACGGAGCGTGCGAAGTGTCATTCCAGCACTATACATAGGGATGGTGAAGGAAGAAATTGCTGTAACTGAAACAACGATGACTAGAATTGGACTCACAATTCCGGCTTCTACCGCGGCTTGACCGATGATTAGACCGCCAACAATCCCCATTGCAGGACCGATAGGTTTAGGCAGCCGGAGTCCAGCCTCCCGTAATATTTCGATTGAGGTCTCCATAATCAATGCTTCGATTAATACCGAAAAAGGTACACCTTGGCGGGAGCTGATGATTGAAATAGCCAACTTTGTCGGAATCAATCCTGGCTGAAAGGAGAGGAAGGAAATATATAGTGCCGGTGCAAACATTGATATCAATGCCGCGAGAAAACGCAGTAAGCGCACCAACGAACCCACCATCCACCGATCGTAATAATCCTCAGGTGATTGCAGCAGCATCCCGAAGGAAACTGGCATGATCAGGGCAAAGGGAGTGCCATCCAGTAAAATAGCTACTCTCCCTTCCAGTAGCGCTGCCATTACGCGGTCAGGTCTTTCCGTATTCTGAATCTGCTGGAATGGCGTGAAGCTATTATCTTCGATTAATTGCTCCACATAACCAGATTCTTGCACATCATCTATATCAATCGTCCTAATTCTTCGTTTGACTTCTTCGACAAGTTCATCATTCGCGATATCTTTGATATAAGTTAGAACCAAATCCTTCTTCATTCTCTTTCCTACAGTAAACGAAATCATCGCTAGCTCTGTGCTTTGCCCGTGCCTGCGCAGTAATGCTGTGTTGTCACTTAACGTCTCATTAAATCCGCTTCGTGATCCCCGCAAGACTGCCTCTGATTCAGGCTCCTCTATCCCTCTTGTGTTCCCCTTCGGGGTGCTGAGCACAATAGCCTCCGGTATCCCTTCCACTAGCAGCACTACAGAGCCGAACAACACCTTTTGAAGCGAGAGCTTCACATTATCCGTAAACTCAACTTCCGAAATAAGCACAATTTCATGAATGAGAATATCTTTTAGATCCTTTGCTTCCGGTATCGTATGGGGATCCTTAAAGACCTGATAAGCATCCATTAAAGGCTTCAGAATATTCCGATCCATTTTATCTTTATCCGTCAATCCATCTACAAATATAAGGGCCGCTTGCAGCTTTATACCTCCGATACGCAACTCCCGAAAACTCACATCATGCATATCTGTGCTCATCTCTTTAAATCGTTGCAAATCCTCCCGAAATTGACCGCTATAGCTTGCTCCTGTAGGACCTTCACTTAGATCAGCCGATCCATCTGGCTTAGCAACCTTTTTCGTGCCGCTAGTCCCTATAGATGTTTCTCCGTAAGGAACACCCCCGCCTATGCTGCCGGCAGCTTTTTTTGCTCTAGTACTTATCGTATCTTCCTTTGCCCTAGCCCAACTCGTCGTACGAATTAGAATAAACGGAACGAAAAAGATCATAAAACCTTGGAAAATTACGCTCCATTTAGGAATTAGCTCTAAAATACTACCCCACACCCTCATCACCTCCTTTATAGCTGTGTTCGTATTTTTTACCGAAGATGGTTAATTCATGCACAAAAAGAAGACCCCACAATATGGAGTCTCCCTAATTTCATCTTTATATTTATTGCCTTATGCTTGGAGAACCTTGTTCAGTATGCCTTGGTAGGCTGCTTTCGGACGCAGACCGACCAGCTTTTCTATAGGCTGTCCCTCTTTATATACAATGACAGTAGGCATCCCCATAACACCAGCTTCCCCAGCAAGATCCGGAAGTTCATCACAATTCACCTTTACAATAGAAACATCGTCTCCATATTCCTGGTGAAGATCTTCCAGAAGAGGCAACAGCACCTTACAAGGGGGGCACCATGGCGCACCATAATCCACCAGCACGGTTCCTCCACCACGTATTTCTGCCCGCACCCAATCCGCGCTATCGGCATTTATAATTGACATTTGCCATTCCTCCTCATATTTTCCAGCACCAGCAGTACCTATTCCAAGTTCTCCAGTGTACACGCGCCCAACTTGCTCTCATCCTGCTCCTGCAAGATAGATGCCATTCGTTCTTCCAAATTCCTCTTGATCTGATTTAGCTCTACAAGCTGACGTTCAATATCCTCCAGTTTACTGCGGTATAGTGGCATCACTTCTGCGCAGAAGGCTTCTTTGTTCTTCAACACACAATGTAGAAAGCCCGCGATCTGCTCTGTCGACAGACCCAGGTTCAAATATAGTTTAATCGTTTCTACCGTCTCTACAGCAAGTAAAGAGTACTCCCGATATCCGTTGGCCTGACGGATCGGCGAGATTAATCCCTGACTCTCATAGTAACGAAGTGAACGGACGCTTACGCCCGTCAGTTTAGCAAGCTCACCTATTTTCATAGCATTCTCCCCGGGGTTCATGAGAATTGTTCTACACCAGTATAAACCCTGACACCAATGTTAGAGTCAACAAAAAAAATCCAACCGCAGTTAACCCGCAGTTGGACTCGTGTTTTATGTTACAACAGGTATATCCGCTTATATCCTACAATAATCCCGCCGCCCAAAGTCCACCTCTACGAATCATCTGGCGAAAAGGCTCTACGGAAAATGACGGCAAATGATGACCAGGCATTAAATAAACAACCCGGCCTAGACCAAACTCATGGCACCAAGCCGCCTGCCTCATTGCCCCATCATGAGGATATTCCATAAGCACAGTTGTTTCGAAATAGGGATGCTGCTCAAAATAATAAGGCTCATCATCGATCACAAATTCTTCTATTCCCTGCATAATGGGATGCTCCCCTGCCGGTATGGACATCTGGAGCGAAGTGAATTCTGGATGATGAGTGAAATGAGCTCCCAGCATGGCGCCTAGCTCCTGATTACGCTGTAAGGAGATTCCGTTATGTACCACTAGTAATCCGCCACCATTAGCCACATAGGAGAGCAATGCGCTGCTTTGTTCCGCCGGTATTTTATCATCGGAGAATTCGGTATAGGAGATCACCAGCTTGTAGTCAGATAATGTTTCTTTATTAAGCAGCCCGTAATCCTCCGAGGAGAATACCTGCAGGTCATTGGCAAATATCTGCTCAATCTCCCGGTCTACTCCCGCAAATGGGTGATATTTAACCTCCGAATAACTTCCGAGTGCCAGTGCTTTTAGTGTAGACATCCTATCATCGCCTTTCTTCGTGTACTTTTTTTGATTACGGGAAACCCCTCTACCAAGGCCATGTATTGCCATCCACATCAAGATAGGCCGGCTCATCCCCTAGATATTTTTTATACTCCATAACCTGACTTATAATCTGATCTGCGGACACATCAGGTGAAATATCCGCTTGCTCATTTTTTTCGCCATGCATATAAGTCTTCATCCAGCCGGGGTGAAACACCATCACTTGACCCCCAAGCGTCTTTAGATGATTGTGCATCAGGGAGGACTGCATATTCAGTGCCGCTTTAGACATGCAGTAGCCGTACATATTAATACGCTTATTTCTGCCAATGCTGCCCGCTTCCGAAGAAATATTAACAATTAATTTATCCTTACTTTGCAATAATAGGCCCATAAGTGCATTGCTGACTCTCAACGCGCCTAGCGTATTCACATTATAAATCTCTGCCATGCCCTCATCATCCATATCCACCAGCATCGTAGCATCATCTGCGGAATGAATAATTCCGGCATTATTAATAAGAATATCAACATGCCCAGTTCTGCTGGCGATAGCCCTTGCTGCCTGCTTTACACTATCCTTACTACCAATATCGAGTGGAATAAGTTCCAGCTGTTCCGGATACTCTTCTTGAAGCGCTTTCAATTCATCTGCGTCTCTCATGTATTGTCCAGCAAATACTAAGAACTGTTTCTCTAAAAGAGAGTGTACAAGAGACAATCCAAGACCCCGATCAGCTCCAGTCACACATGCGACTCTGTTCATTCTTATCAACACTCCTACCTAGTAAGGATTATTGAAGCAAGTTGTCTTGCTTTCACCTTAGCATGCCGTCCCCTTTTTTTCAACGCGCTAAAATGAGGGTTTGGTCATCCTTGGATTAGCTGCTCCAGAATCCTTTTTGTTTTAAATTTAATATATGTTACAATCATGATTACAGGTTGTTAACAACACAATGGTTAGTAAAATAACGATCCCAGGAGGGTGATATCTATGTCTATTCAACAACTTCATACATTGGAAGATCTTAAGCAGTATGTGGCTAAACCTGGCAAAAAACTGCTGTTCAAACACAGCACTACCTGCCCGATTAGCGCCAAAGCTAATGAAGAATTCCAGGCTTATCTAAAGGATGCGGATACTGCAGCAGCAGTAGTTCTAGTCATCGAGGATCGTCCAGTTTCCAATCAAATTGCCGAGGATTTTCGGATTAAGCATGAATCTCCACAGCTCTTCCTGCTTGAGGATAATGAGGTTCGCTGGAACACTTCCCACTGGAAGATCACAAGAGATGCTATCAAAGAGGCTGTGAACCAATGAGCCAGCAAGTGATTGTTTATTCAACAGCAGGCTGCAGCGATTGTAATCTGGTCAAACAATATCTTACGGAGCAAGGTATCCCTTTTGAAGTAAGAGATGTTATGACTAGCACAGTCTATCAAGAGGAAGTCGAAAAGCTTGGTTTCATGGGTGTTCCTGTTACTGTAGCAGGGGATCATGCCACCAAGGGATTCAATCTTCCCGAGCTGAAAGCACTCATCGAAGCGGCCCAGTAATTCATCCGGTTAATTATTTAGCACTTGATATATGCATACCAAAAAAGGGTATTCCAACAGCCACTTGGCTAGGAATCCCCTTTTTTCATTGTTCTAAAGCTTAAGGTTCCTCACGCATAAGATTTGCCACGACCAGTACATCTACATTTCTGGCCGAACGCAGAATCTGCTTAGTGACATCCCCACGCAGCCATTTACGTACCCAGGAGCGTTGAGATTGGCCGATAATAATCTGTGTGCTCTGTAAGGCTTGAGACCTTTCAAGCAGCAAGGAAGACACTCGTGCCGGGAGCACGTTAGGAATCATCTTAAACGTTCCACCCAGTCGTTCCGTCAATTCTTTCAAATCATTAATTCGTTTATCGTAAGAAGGCCCGCTCTGCTTATATTCCTGTACGTACGTAACATACCAGCAAGCTTTTAGACGATAGGCAATCCGAAAACCTCGCCGAATCAGACGTTCCGCATGATCTCCTAAGGTGATGCACACATAGATCACTTCCTGCCGCCGCCAAGGTCCCCGCAGCGACCCGACACGTTCCCAGGCCTCCAGACGTTCATCCACATCATCAGCAATTTCCCGCAGCGCCAGTTCACGGAGGGCGATTAGATTGCCGATTTTGAAAAAAGCCCCCAGCGCCTGATCCACTTTGGTCATCGCATATATTTTCCCATCCTTCATCCGCTCTTGCAGTGTTTTAGGAGATACATCGATAAGTTCAACCTCGTCGGCCCGTTGCAGAATGCTGTCTGGGAAAGTCTCTCTAACTCTAACTCCGGTAATTTGTTCTACAGCATCATTCAAGCTTTCTAAGTGCTGAACATTCACTGTGGAGATTACAGAGATCCCTGCATCCAATAGCTCCATAACATCCATATACCGCTTCTTATGTTTGCTGCCCGGCATATTGGTATGTGCCAGTTCATCTACCAGTACGACCTCCGGATTACGCTTAATGATAGCTGCCGTATCCATTTCCTCAAGGACAGTCCCCCGATAGTCAATACTCAGTCGCGGAAGGATCTCCAGATCACCGATCTGTTCAAGGGTTTCTTTACGTCCATGCGTTTCTAGTAGTCCAATAACAACATCGATCCCTCTCTTTAGGAGATCATTTCCTTCTCGCAGCATCTTATAAGTCTTGCCCACTCCGGGAGCAGCACCAATGTACACTTTAAATGTGCCCCCACGAATGGCATCGATTTTATCCTTTACTTCCTGACTGCTTAATCTGTGATAGGCATCGGCTTTCCGCTCATTTCGGCTCTGCCGGGTAGGAAGAACGCGTTCTCCCTCACGCTCAGCACGATCAGCCACGAAAAACACATCTACTCCGCGGATTTGCTTTAACAATGAGTTAGCAATCGAACCCTTCCACAGCTCCTGCCACGCCGTTTGCTTGGAGTGTCCCATAACGATACGGGTAATATTATGCTGGATGGCGTATTTCACTAGAAGTCCCGGAATCTCCCTCTTCGAGCGAAAAGAAATCTCCTCCATCGAGGCCCCAATCTTCTCAGTCAGCTTCCATAGGGATCGCTTGAAGGTTGCTGCTTCCTTAGAGGGCGTCAGGCCCTGCTTCCAGAAGGATACCACCGCCAGATCTCCGTTTAACCGTTTAGCGATTTGCTGTCCACGGCGGATATGAATCGAGCCATTCCAATAATACTGTGCGGACACCAACACTTTTTCGGCAATCCCCGAAGCCCCCAGCAATCCTTGCTCCTCCCGATGCTTCTCCAGCGAGCCATTAACATCCTCCGCAACCATTCTCAGCGCCAGCTCCCGCAGCTTGCTTAGATTCCCTTTGTTAAAAAGCGAAGTCCGCTGCTTCTTGCCCAAATGTCCTTCGGACAAACGTTGAAGTATCTTTTCCGGAGTCACATCAATTAGAACGATATCATCTGCAAGGGTGAGCACTTCCGCAGGCAAGGAATATTCCACTTCAATCCCCGTCCACTTCCGCGCTAGATCTGCTGCGCCCTCCAGCTCGTATACGTTTACAGTTGTGATGACACTAATTCCACAGCCCAATAAATATTTGATATCCTCCAGCCTAGTTGATCTCTCCGCACCCTCGCGATTATGATGAGCCAATCCATCGGTCAGTACAACCTCTGGATTACGTGCCACAATAGCCTCCACGTCCAGATCCTTCTTCTCGATCTCCTTCTGAAACCAATGAATACTTGGAATCCGTTCCAAGTCACCCAGCTGATCCCTTGTTTCTGGACTCTGGTTGGTTGAAACCGCACAGATTACAACATCGATGCCCTGTGCTTTCAGCGCCTGACCCTCACGCAGCATCTGATAGGTTTTGCCCGATCCGCTGACCGGACCAATATAGATCTTCAGGCGTCCACGATGCAGCTCATAAATAGAGAGCAGCAGTTCCTCCGGCGTCTTCCTCCGATATGTTCCCATCAAGACCACTCCTTAATAACCCGTTCATCCATTCACTCTTCTATGCCAGAAAGCAAGATATCCCTGACCCAGTTTGAACAATCGGGCAGGGATATTAGCTATATTTATTTGTTCGTTAATTTCTGCAGCTCCATGTTCAACTTCAGAACATTTACCCGCTCTTCACCAAACAGCCCTAGATCGCGGCCTTCGGTCTGCTTACTCACTAGCTCTTCCAGCTGCGTGGCTGGAATCCCGGTCAAATTACTGATCCGGGGAATCTGCACAATTGCCGACGCAGGAGTGATATGCGGATCAAGACCTGAACCCGAGTTGGTTACTAAATCAACCGGCAGCTTGTTTACAGGCACATCCGGATTATCCAGCTGCCACTGTGTGATGGAATCCTTCGTCCGCTGCAGCATATCCGGGTTGGATGGGCCGTAGTTATTGGAGCCTGAAGCTTCCGCTTTATAATCAATGCTGGATACACGGCCATGGAATAACGCCGGGTCCGTAAAGCTTTGCCCGATGAGTTCTGAACCCACAACAACTCCAGCGTCATTCTTCAGCTGACTGCCGTTTGCTTGCGATGGCATCAGAACTTGAGCAATCGCTGTAGTAGTCAGAGGATAAATCACTCCGCAAAGAACAACAAACACTAGACATAGCCGTAATATAATAAAGAAATTAGCACCCTTCGATGATGACAACTGTTCTTCAGCGTCCGCAATCGATTTTCTGTTATTCACGATGCTCTCACCCTTTCAATGATTAGTCAATCCGTTGTTATATCCATACACTTACGAGCAAATCAATAAGTTTGATGCCCGCAAAAGGAACGACTACTCCACCTAAACCATAGATAAAAATATTACGTCCCAGCAGCTTCATAGAACTCATCGCTTTATACGAGACACCTTTCATAGCCAATGGGATCAGCAGCGGAATAATAATCGCATTAAATATTAATGCAGATATAATTGCCGAGCTAGGTGAACCCAATCCCATGACATTCAGAGCTTCCATTTCAGGAATGGCGAGCATGAACATTGCCGGAATAATTGCGAAATATTTAGCGATATCATTCGCAATACTGAACGTTGTCAACGCGCCCCGCGTCATCAGTAGCTGTTTACCAATAGCTACAACCTCAATGATCTTCGAGGGATCGGAGTCCAGATCAACCATGTTTGCTGCTTCCTTAGCGGCTGTAGTCCCACTGTTCATCGCTAAGCCCACATCAGCTTGGGCAAGGGCAGGTGCGTCATTCGTTCCATCACCAGTCATTGCCACCAGCTTGCCTTCGTTCTGCTCGCGGCGGATAACCGCTATTTTATCCTCAGGTGTACTCTCTGCAATAAAATCATCTACCCCTGCTTCACGGGCAATAGTAGCTGCGGTCAGCGGATTGTCCCCTGTACACATGATAGTCTTGATTCCCATTTTTCGCAGCTCATCGAACCGCTCTTTCATGCCTGGCTTAACTGTATCCTTTAAGTAAATAAGTCCATAAATCCGGTTGTCTACCGCAACAGCAAGCGGGGTCCCCCCCATACGAGCGATAGCATCAGAATTACTGTCGAGGTTCGCGGGAATGACTCCGCCCTTCGACTGTACCCATTTCTTCACGGAATCGACTGCCCCTTTACGAACAGATCGTCCATCACACAGATCTATACCACTCATCCGGGTCTCAGCCTTAAACTCTACGAACTCTCCGCCTTCAGCAAGTTTGCTGTCATAGCTGCGTTCCAGCTTCTTAGCCAGCTCAATAACAGAACGTCCTTCCGGAGTCTCATCCTTTAGCGAACTAATAGCTGCCCAAGCCGTAAGCTCAGCTTCCGTTTCATCTCCAACTGGCACAAAATCACTCGCCATCCGGTTTCCGAAAGTAATCGTACCGGTCTTATCTAGAATCATTGTATTAATGTCGCCGGCAGCTTCAACGGCCTTCCCTGACATAGCAAGGACATTAAACTGTGTGACGCGGTCCATCCCTGCTATCCCGATAGCAGAGAGCAGTCCCCCGATTGTGGTCGGGATCAGACAGACCAGCAAGGCGATCATAACAGGAATATCTAGATCAACGCCCAGATAAGTCGCAATTGGCCGCAAGGTCACTACTACAATCAGGAAAATCAACGTCAGACTGATCAAGAGTGTATTTAGTGCAATTTCATTGGGTGTCTTCTGACGTTTCGCCCCTTCAACGAGGGAGATCATCCGATCCAAGAATGACTCACCGGGATCACTGGTAATTTTGACTTTAATCTCATCACTAACTACCCGGGTGCCGCCTGTGACTGAGCCGAAATCTCCGCCGGCTTCCTTAATAACAGGTGCAGATTCACCTGTAATTGCCGATTCATCTACGGAGGCCAGCCCTTCAATCACTTCACCATCGCCAGGGATAAGTTCTCCCTGACTGACGATCACGATATCTCCTTTCCGCAGCTCGGAGGAAGAAACGGTCTTCACAGACCCTCCAACGAGCTTATTAGCTGTGATATCCTGTTTCGTTTTCTTAAGCGAATCCGCCTGGGCCTTCCCGCGGCCTTCAGCCAGCGCTTCAGCGAAGTTGGCAAACAGCACTGTGAATAACAGAATGAACAACACCGTGATATTGAAGCCTACCGATTTCTCTGCATTAAAATATCCGGGGGCCAGTACCATAAGCAATACAATAATCGTGCCGATTTCGACTACGAACATGACCGGATTTTTGATTAACGTCACCGGGTTAAGCTTAATAAAGCTATCCTTTACAGCGCTTAGGAGTATGGGTCCCGTCAGCAGCTTTTTTCTTTTTACAGTACTCATCTTGTTCTCCCTCTTCCTACCGTAAGGTCAAATATTCTGCAATCGGGCCGAGCACAATGACCGGCAGAAACGTCAGCGCACCGATAATCACTACCGTACCAATCAGAATTCCGGTGAACAGACCATTGTCTGTGCGGAATGTGCCAATCGTCTCAGGAACCGGCTTCTTCTGGATCAGTGAACCTGCAACTGCCAGCATTGCGATTATAGAGACATAACGGCCAAGCAGCATTACGATCCCGGTTGTAACATTCCAAAAGGTGGTATTGTCCGCAAGCCCTTCAAATCCTGAACCATTGTTCGCGGCAGAAGAGACATATTCATATAACACTTGGCTAAGTCCATGGAATCCGGGATTCGTGATGGAACCGTTGCCCAAGTCCGTTAAGAACGCACCTGCTGTTGGTACAAGGATAATGAACGGATGCACAAGGATAGCAATCGCAATCAGCTTCATCTCCTTGGCTTCTATCTTTCGCCCGAGAAACTCTGGTGTTCTGCCAACCATTAGTCCACATAAGAAGACGCCCATGATGGCATACATCAGCATATTGATTAGTCCTACACCTTTTCCCCCGAAGACGTTATTGAGCATCATTAGGGCCAGAGGGGTAATGCCACCCAGCGGTGTCAGCGTATCATGCATATTGTTAACACTACCTGTCGTAGCTGCCGTTGTTACCGAAGTGAACAGCGAAGATTGCGGGATACCAAAACGCACCTCTTTACCTTCCATGCTGCCTTGCGAAGACTCGATCCCCAGCGCATTAATAGCGGGATTCCCTTTAGTTTCCGCATAATAATTCAGCCCCAGCAGCAGAACGAACAAGGTCATCATTGCTGTGAAAATCACCCAGCCCTGACGTTTGTTCTTAGCGAACAATCCGTACATATATGGCAAAGAGGCTGGCAACATCCACATAGAGAGAATCTCCAGAACGTTCGTAAGTGGATTAGGGTTCTCAAAAGGATGCGCTGAATTGGCTCCGAAGAAGCCGCCACCATTCGTACCTAAGTGTTTAATTGACTCCAAAGAAGCGACTGGACCGATAGCGATTTGTTGCGTCTGCCCTACGAGTGTAGTGACCTCAAGCGATGGCTTGAGCGTTTGTGGCACATGCAACCCTACCAGCACCAATGAAACTAGCAGAGCTAATGGAATGAATACACGAATATGTGCTTTTACGAAGTCCTCAAAAAAATTCCCGACTGATTTCTGTCCTGTAATCCCTCTGACAAAAGCAACCGCAACAGAAAATCCGCTCGCTGCAGACGTGAACATCATCATCGTGATGACTGCCATTTGTGAAAAATACGATAGTCCCGTCTCCCCGCTATAATGCTGCAGGTTCGTATTGGTCATAAAGCTGATCACCGTATTAAATGAAAGCGTCTGTTCCATATCGGCAATTCCATTCGGGTTCAGCGGCAATCCCCGCTGTAATCTTAGAAAAATATAACTGAAAGCAACCAGTACGATATTAGTTAAAACAAAGCTGAGTGCATACTTCTTCCAGGACATTCCGTCCCGTTTTTTCAGGCCGATCAGCTTATAAATACCTTTCTCTGTGCCTGCAAACCAGCGATCCGTACGATTCGGTTCGTTAGAAAATACATGATATAAATACGTCCCCATCGGCTTGACCAACAAGATGAGAATTACAATTACGACGACTATTTGCAAAATGCCCATGAATGCCCCTCCTTAAAATTTCTCAGGATGAATCAACGCGTAAACCAGATATATAAACAACAGTAGGGTAACAGCGATTACTAGAATCACAGCTTATCCCTCCCCGTATCCTCAACTACACCTGCGCACCAGCGCATAAAGCCATAAAATAACCCGTAAATTACAGCTAACGAAGCCACCATATACAGATCCATCATATCTTCCGCACTCCTTCCATTATCCTTGATGAGGTGATCTATCGATTAGAAAATCAGCATCACCACTATGGGAATAGATTACATAGCTCGCACCAAGTCTTTTATAGACCAATCTAGGATTTATAGAACTTGTAATCACAAAAATTGGCTGTGTCGTCCAGGTACGGCACATCTGAATATAGCGGCAGCAAAGCGGAAAGCTGCTCTCAAACAGATATACCCTGCCTACCGGGAACGATGGGCGAAACCAAGTGCTCTGATGGCGGGTATCCACTAGAATAACCTGCTCGATTCCGAGCTCCTCTAGTAAAGCTTTCTCAGCCAGATTGTTGGTTAATCCCGCCATCTTAATACCCCTGAACTTCAGAAGTTTAATGAAATGTTCTCCCGCCTTTGTAGGCGCACATACAAGCACATATTCATTCTGATCCGTCATCTCTTTTTTCTCCTCCTGCTCATTTACAACAAGGAGGCAACGAAAATCTCCGAAAGGATGTTGACCTATCGTCATTTTCGGGCACAACCTAAAGCTCGGTTGTGTCACGTCATTAGACGCTGCCTTACAAATACCGCTAATGATGAATTTAGCGACCTCTTGGGGGAGGCCTCCATAAATGCTTTGCTTCTAAGAGCACAGCAAAAAGCCACAAAGGATCTCCTCTGTGGCTCGCTAGCGGTCACATTGCACTCATCCTCTCTCCATACGCTTACGAGGTTAGCTGTCGGATTCGGGCGGTGAGAGTCGCCCTACCTGTATAGATGCGAGCTCACTCGCACCCTCTACAGGATTCACCCCATAATCAGCTTCCGACTCTCACATCGGCTGCCGATTGTTGGTTCCCCCGCTTTCCTTATCGGAAATTAAGCGGATCAAATATTCGATTGTCGTTGAAACAGGAGTAATCATACTCTTATGCACGAAGACTTGTAAAACCTGAATGATGCCAAAATAATGCAAATTAAAAACTATTTTCCCATTAGATAGCGCTTACTTGATATCTAATCTCTCTATATCTCTTGTTTACTCGAGTTTCGAGCGTTTAATCGCTATCTATAACCCATGTGATTTTATTCACCTTTTTAGAGCGAAAATACTGCAAATTCCCTTTATAGGTAGAAACGCAAGAAGCTGAGGTTGAGCGAGAAAGAGGCGCGATAACACGCCATAAATACCTATTTACCTCGTTTTTCAGTCGTAGTCGGCAGGATATGGTTAAAATCGCTCTAAAAGAACATTTTCCGTTTTTTACAGAAAATCTTGAAAAGAGTATGATTCGGGTTGAATCTAATTCATGAAAAACAATCAACGCTGAGTTCCTGCATTCGCAGGGAACGGGGGAACCATCAGGCCACCTGGCCTACTTGGGGTGAATCCAAAGGAGACTGCGTAAGTCTCAATAGGTAGGGCGACTCTCACCGTCCGAATCCGACAGCTAACCTCGTAAGCGTAAAGAGAGAGACCCTTGATCCGCCACGCTTTGGCCCAGGTATATCTGCCTGTAATCCAAAACCGCAGCAGAGGTCCTCCTCTTGCTGCGGTTTTTGCGTTACCTGAGCCTATTAGGTGATAGCACGCTGGATGGGGTGAATGTTTTGAAGCACTATTATTTAGGGATACATCAAGGGCTGCTTGAGCCGATAAGTCTAAATTACGTTTGTTTCGGGGCCTTGTGGTTCGAAGAAAATAATCACAGATACATTGTAGGTTATGCATTTGGCCAGAACCAGATCCAAGCCCTTCGCCAATTCAGTACACCTTCTTCTTGTAAAGACTGTTTAGACTCTAAGATTGTATATGAAATATATAAAAAAATTCGAGAACAACAACAGCAGCAGGATTGGTCATCGCATCAAAAACTCCCGTGGTTTACAGCCTTCAAGGAGCCTTGGAAAGATGTAAGCGCCGGTTGGTATGTCTTGAGATCCCGCAGCACCTTTCCCTTACATCTATCTGTTATACGGAAAGAGAAGTTCCGACTATGGCTAGAGCATACCGCAGTCTGTGAGAATAAAATGGAAATGCTCGCTTGTGTAGAAAAGGCTAGTGTCACTCATCATGTAGACTTAAAGCTTTTGGAAATCTAAGGAGGAACCCTACTATGGACCAGCGCAGACTATCCCGCATTGAAGTATTTGTATTGGATGAACCCGAGCCTATTCACTATGGAATGGAAGGGGCTGAAGGCTGCCGTTATGGTATTCTGAAGCTCACCTGTAAGGGAGGTTGCAGTTGGGGGGCTTGTCTAATCTCTGCCAACACCAAAAATTTCGATCTCATTAAATGGAGTTCTTTTTTACGGGCTATCTGTCATTGCCGTCTTGAGGAAGCGCTGGATAAGGTCCGCCGCGAAGGTTCAGATTGGGAGCAGGTTAAGCTTGAGCTAGTTCAGGGTGCTTTGCAGGATTTAAAGGCCAAGCTCCAGGGTAAATCCTTGGCTGGGCATATTCAGCAAGGGCGTCTGTACAGTGTTGCAGCTGGGGGGAGCAATTCCAGAAGTGAACGGCTCTACTACAAACCTTCCAAAGCTTTATCCACTGCCTCCCAGCAGAAACACAGTTGCCCGGAACCAGACACCGCCGATCTTATCAATAAATCCATCTCTTACTTTTCTATATTATAGATTCAAGCAAATCTCTCATTCTGAAAGGATCGTGTTCACCATGCCTGACCCCTTACCTCCCGTGTCCACCTACAGTGCTAAATTTGCAGAGTGTGTTCAAAAGTATACTAATGAAGTCTACGTACTCAGTTCCATGTTATTAGAACAATCTAATGAGGCAGACAAGGTTACTATCCGCACCTTCACAGAGCTTCATAAAATATATCGTCAGGATAACTTCGACCCTCAGTTATTCTCTATCCACGCTTACCGCACTTGTATTCGCCAGTGTGCTGATTCTTTTGCCCGGCGCTCTCTTCTATCGGCTAAGGGATTACCTTGGGAGGAACAGCTTGTGAAGGTATTGTGGTACGGCTTAAAGCTGCCTCTTTCTCAAATAAGCATTATTCTGCAAAAAAGTGTTCCTGCACTGAAAGCACAGCTTAGAGCTGTACGGGAGCAGATGACCGCCCAAGCGGATATACGAACGAGCGCAAATCTTTCTATAATTTAGTCACTGACTAGAATTCAGACGATCTTTAAGCGCATGAAGCATCTAACGGACTCAGGAGCCTTTAATTGAAGCTTTTCCTCAAATTTGGCCGGCGTTCGGACTCCAGTAGAAATCCCGAGCGATGAGCGTCTCGGATCGTCTTCAAGCAGGCCCTAATCATCTTCCACCAAGGCAAGGCTTACGGACCCAGATGACATTATTTGCACGTTTATCGCCTTTTGAGCATAGTATCGGACTCCAGTGCAACTATTTGGTTAAAAGAGCTACTAATTCACCGTTTTTCATGCCAATAGCGACTATTGTGTCCGATATCTTGCCAAATCTCGATGATTGTTGCATTTAAGTGTTGCTGGGTCCGTTAGCTATATCAGCTCGTATACAAAGAGATTGCCAACGCAAAAACGGGGATATCCCAGCAACCATAAATGGCTGTTAGGATCCCCCCCGAAAATTCAGTACCTACTATTGTGCCTTACTCTTACGCGCCTTACTCTTACGCGCCTTACTGTACATCCACAATCCTGCCAACATCCCCACTATAGCAACACCGGTCAATACGCCTTGAACGAAATCCATAAAAGTGGAGCCATCCGGAAGCATTCTACTAACCGAAGCCAGTGATACCGAACTCATTAAAAGCATAATGGTATATTGTTCGCTTGGAGACATCATTAGCACTCCTTAAAAGTTATATGAGGCCTTCTTAGATCTTGTATGCTTTCATTGCTTTTCTGATTTCTTTAATACTTGGGCGTTTGCCGTACATCAGTACGCCGGTACGATAGATCTTGGCTGCCAGCCATCCGAAGATGAAGGTAGTCACAAGCAGGATCAGCAGCGATACAATGACTTGCCAGATCGCCACCTCACCGACACCAATTCGGAGCAGCATCGTCAATGGTGAAGTGAAAGGTACATAACTCGCTATCTTAACCACTAGAGTATCCGCATTGGAGATACTGAACAGTGGAACATAGAACGCTACGAAGCCTAACATCATGATTGGCATTACCGCCTGGCCGAGATCCTCCGTACGGCTGACAATCGAACCTACAGCCGCATACATCAAGGCATAGAGGAAGTAACCTAAGACATACAAGACAAATCCATAGAGCAGCAAGTTAATATTGAGCTGGCCTAAATCCAGATCAAAGTCAGCCAATACGGTTGCGTTATGCGGGAGCGTCAAATTGACGACGATCGCTGCGACAAAGATCCCAATTTGCAATATTCCTACTAAGAAAACACCGATAACTTTACCGAACATTTGCGCTAAAGGTGAGGCACTTGTAATGAGAATCTCCATAATCCGCGAGCTTTTCTCAGAGGTTATCTCAGCGGCAATCATGTTGCCTGTCATCATAATGGACATAAAGAACAACATAAGCATGGCATATACGATAATGTAGTTAATGGCCGGAGTGTCCTCCTGAGAGCTTTCACTGCCACCGCCTGCCTTAAGCTGTTGTGTAGTAATCTGCACTGGTGTTGACATTGCAGCAATCTGTTCAGAGGTCAGCTTGTCGCCAACGATGAATTGTGTGTTTGCTTGCTGAAGTGCATTTTGAAGATAAACTTGAACATCTCCGTTTAGTTCCCCATCATTACTGTGATAAGTAACGGGTGGAAGCCCTTCACCAGTAGGTTCTGCAAAAGTAACATAACCTTCTACTGTCTCTTCATCTAATGCTTTCTTTAACTCGGCATCATCCGCAGAAGCATATTGTACTATCTTAGCCTGTGGCATGCCCTCTGGCGCAGTATAAGCCTTCAGCAATTCTGCAACCTGATTTCCCTCTTCAGCAATCACAGCAATTTGAGTAACTTCACTTTTGGCCGAATCACCCTTAAACTGATCGATGATATAGGGAAGATTCATCCCTATGCTGAGCAATAATACTAGAATCAAAGTAGTAATCATAAATGATTTCGTTCTAACTTTATTTTTAAAGGTAAAGCCGATAATTGTCCCCATCTTATTCATTAGATTCACCCACCGCTCTGATAAAGATTTGGTTTAACGTAGGTTCCTTGATTTCAAAATGCTCCACTTCACCCTGTGCTATCGCCTGCTGTAAAATACGCTGTGCTGCACCGATCTCACTGATCGATAACAGATACCCACGCTCCAGCCGTTTCACTGCTGTAACGCCTGCGATGGACTCCAGACCTTTTACCTCATTAGCTGTACGCAGCAATACTTCTTCCCGCGGGTAGCCATTCTTGATCGTGCGGATATCCCCTTGAACGACCGTATTGGAACGATCGAGAATCGTAATGTTACGGCACAGCTCTTCTACATGCTCCATCCGGTGCGTAGAGAAAAGGATACTTGTTCCCGAATCACGCAATTCTTTGACCGTATCTTTCAGCAGCTCCACGTTTACTGGGTCCAGCCCGCTGAAAGCTTCATCTAGAATCAGAATCTGCGGTTTATGAACGACAGCGGCGATAAAGCCCATTTTTTGCTGATTTCCTTTGGAAAGCTCTTCTATCTTTTTATTGTAATAATCCGGAACCTCAAATCGATCCAGCCAATAGCGCAAGCTCTTATCTGCATCACTAGCTGACATCCCACGCAGGCGGGCTAAGTAAACGATTTGATCGCTGATCTTCACCTTAGGATATAGTCCGCGTTCTTCGGGCAGATAACCCATAAGTTGCTGCAGTTCACTGTTGAAAGGCTTCCCGTTATACAAAATTTTGCCCTCATCAGGGTAGATTAGGCCGAGTACCATACGCATCGTGGTTGTTTTTCCCGCGCCGTTCGCCCCCAGTAATCCGTAAATTTCCCCTTTACCTACAGTTAGGTTAATTCCGTTTACTGCGGTTTTTTCTCCATATTGCTTAACTACACTTTCCAGCTTTAAGGCTTCCATTTCTCTAGTCCCCTCTCTTGTGGTCAATTAGAATAGGACGATGACCCTGTGTCCATAAACTTAATATTTCGTCCAGTTCCAAACTGCGGCTCTTGATAACCTTTACGCCCAAGTTATGAATGCGTTTCTCGTTTTCAGAAAATTGTTCTATGATAAAAGAAGCTACACCCGGTGTATCCATTGTAAAGTGCAAGCCTCCTGGCAACTCAGCCGATAACTCCGCAAGCTCCTCTTCATCCGCAGCATTCACCCAAACCTCGGTCCAAGCACCGAACAGACTGTCTTTTTCAGCCATGCCCAGCAGTTCTCCCCGATGCATAAGGACGATATAATCCGCCAGCCGCCGCACCTCATCCACAATGTGTGTGGAGATGATGATCGTTGCGTTGTTCTCATCCATATATTTACGAAGTGTCTCGATCATAATCTTCCAGGCAAAAGGATCAAGACCTGATGAAGGTTCATCCAATAGCAGCAGACTTGGCCGCGCCGCAAGTGCTGCAGCAATTTCGAATTTCCGGCGCTCCCCCTTAGACATCTTCGAAAGTCTCATATGATACGGAACCTCCAAGCGATCCATCAGCTCCTGAAAATATTGATCGTCCCAATTTGGATACCAATACTTCCGAAATCGAGCTGCCTCCTCTGCATTCCAGTGGTTCTCCTCAGTAATTGACGTTTCAGGAACATAGGCAATGGTCTGGCGAAGCTCCAGAGACAACCCGCTATCATACCTGTTCTCGAACCAATATATCTCGCCTTCCTCTGGATTAGTCAGCTGCATCAGCAGATTCAGCAGTGTGCTTTTGCCGGAACCATTCTGACCTACCAAAGCTGTAATATATCCTTTAGGCATATTCAGGGTCAGCGGCCCTATCGTCTTGTTTCGCCGCCGTTTAAGTACATTCCGCAATTCTATAGCCATCTGTACCATATGAGTAAGCGCCCCCCTCTCAATCCTTTTCTCTATACTTGCGTTCTACAATCTCCATAAAAATCTGTTCAAGTTCATCCTTGCTGCAATGTACCGATCGGCCGATATCCACTGCACTTTCAAGTGCTTTGCCAACCGTTTCCCGTTTATATTCTTCCATTGCTCCGTCACCTACATGGGATACAAAGGTACCTGTTCCTTGTCGCGTTCGCAGCAAACCTTCGTTCTCCAGATCCTGATATACCCGCCGCACGGTAATTACACTGCATTTCAGATCTCCTGCGAACTCACGAATTGAGGGCAGCAGCGTACCTTCTGTAATGACTCCGCTAATGATTAATGATCTAAGCTGAGTCTCTATTTGATGATAGAGGGGCTCTGCACTATTTTCGTTGATTTGTACCGGTATCCACATTATTTACACCTCGCCTTCCACTCTAGCGTGCTAGAGCGCAGTCCTTGCCATTTCCGATTTTTTATACGAGATTGCGACTTTTCAGCCGATGTATAGTCCATTTAGAGAATAATTGCACAGATATTGTCCCCAGCAGAAGTGACCCCCACATGATCGGAGATAACAACCCCCACTCCTTTGAATAGGAGATACTGTATAAGAACAAACTGCCTCCGCCCAGTGTAACTAAGAACGATGTTGCCCACGATAAAACTACGATAAGCAATGTTAGCCATAGATAAGCTTTGCCGCTAAAAAGATATTCAATAAAAATATATAGACCCGAGACCATGAATCCGAAGCCGAGCCAAGTAATCGCAAAAGCTATATACGAAGGAACCGCCAGTTCTGTCCGGAAATTCTCTCCTAACAAGTAAATAATACCGAAGAATAACGTACCATTTAGTGTAAAGGAGCCCACACCCTGAAGTTTCCTCCGCGATAATATTACTGCAGCTGGAATCGGTAAAGTCCGTAAGTAAACCAACATTTTTGTGTAAGAGTCTTCACTCCAATATTTCATGGAGCGGCGAGAGAATGTTAATCCCAATAAGGGGATAAAGGAGAGAAATAAGAAATCCGCTAGCATCGTCCGATCCTGCTCACCTAGTACATCATTTGCTATCAGGCTAGTCAGTCCACCAAGATAACTCATAAAAACAACTGTTATTACGAGGGTCCCTAATATTTTTAATTTGTCTCCGCGAAAATCAGAGCGCAACATAAACCATGAATCTTTTAATGTTTTCATCAATGCTAACCTCGCTTTACAATGTCTTCAGCGTCTAGCAGAAGCAGGTGTTCATATCCCTGTGCTTACTGTATATATCTATATACACAGTATATGACCTTGGTTTTTTATTGTCAATCCTGTAACTGGAAATTATTCAAAAGAAATAAGAGGTTTGGGCAACCTCATACTTCAAGTTTATGGAGATACTCTCAGACGTTAGGTACCGCTTATTAATTGAGATTAACTACAATGAGGGGGAATTGAGGGGGAATTGAGGCAGAATTCTACGGGGCGAATGTAACTGGGATAATTGAGTTTATTAGATAATTCATTCAGTAGAATGAATTAGTAAGAGCTCACTCTCTGCTTCTATGCAACGTGTTGGTGTGATGTGCGTTGAAGGAGGCGGGTGGTGAGTATCGGGGCGGATAGTGGTTCAGGTTCGGGTTCGGGTTCGAGTGAGGGCGGGGGTTTCGGATGTGGGGTGCTAGTTCGGGGGTATGATGCGTGCGCGGCGGATGGTCCGGTTTCGAGGGTGGGGTGCTGGTTCGGATGCTGGTGCAATTTCAGATGCGGGGTGCTGATTCGGCTGCTGACTGGTTCAGGTTTCAGGTGTGGGATACCGTTTCGGCTGCTAGTGCAGTTTCAGGTGTGGGATATGGGCGACTGCCGGACGGAATAGCAACATTAGGGAAAAACTCCCTAAAATCAGCCAAATAGAGCTTAGATTACGAGCTTTTAGGGAATTCCTCCCTAAAAATTCAGCTATTACTCTGTTATTGGGTTAATTCCATTCAATTTTAGGGAGGATTTCCCTAATTATGGCCTTTTTTAGCTAATTTCGTTCATTTTCAGGGAGGTTTTCCCTGATTGCGTCTTTTTCGAGCTAGCTTCGTTCAATTTCAGGACAGATCCCCGAAACTCCACAAATGAAAATAAGCCCATTACCCGCAATCCCTACTCAGGAACATGCAGATATATAGGCTTATTTCATAACTATTTACGACTCTGCTACTCTAGTGCTGTTCATTCGCTCAACGCACTAAACTCTGTGCTCTATTCAAGCACTTATTTTACGCACCCAAAATAACTTCCCACACCGGCTTGGTGTGTCCACCTGGATACAAAACATACAACAGCACGTACACCATAACGCCTGTAATCGCTGTGATAAACCAAATTATCGATGTCACTCTGCCCCACTTACGGTGCTTGGAATACTTCGCCTTGAAACCAAGAGTTAACGTAGTAAGTCCGAATACCGCAGCTACGGTTGCCAGGACGATATGGAAGATCAGAAACACTTGATAAATCGTCTTCAGTTCATCCGGACCGCCCCATGAGGTATTCCCCACAAACAACGTTCTCGATACGTAAACAATAAAAAACAGCAGCGCAGCGATAGCGGCAGCAATCATCGTTTTCTTATGCGCCTCGCGTTTGCCCTTGATAATGAGCCACCAACCTATAGCCACCAGCACCGCGCTGAGCACGATGAATGACGTACTAATAGTCGGGAACACTGTGAAAATATCCATGATTCTCCCCCTCGGCAGTCTACCAGTTATGCACGGTTCAAGTTGCTCTCCTGAAGTGTTGAGGATGGCGTCGACAATTCATCGTCGTCTTGTCCGTTCTCTTTTTTATACCAATGATAGAACACATAAGCAAGCATAGAGGCAAAAATAAATTCCTGAATGAACTTCATCGCGATGCCTCCCACCTGTTGATCCACCTTCGGCGACATCACTTCAAAGAATGCAGGACCTCCAAAATTCTGAAGTAAAACAGTGGGGTCACCCGAGATACAATAGCCCATAGCACGCGCCCAAGTCTCTGGATCACTGTAAGTGGCGTAGAGCGGATGATCGGCAAATATAATCAGCCCGCAAGCTGGCGTCAGCAATACCATGTTCAGAAAAATAAACCCAATCTTCCCAAGCCCACTCGCCATACGATGTTCCGGCAGCGGATTAATCAGCGTCCACCACATTAAAGCAGAGGTCAGGAACAAAATAATGTAATAAATACGATGAACAGTAAAATGCAACATCACATAATCATGAATAACAGGAATATGGTACAAGGAAAAAAGTCCGTTAAACAATAGGGCAGCGACCACTGGATGAGCTAAAAAAGATAACCGCCGAAGCGGATTCACCTTTAGTATCCTGCGCCAGATAAAATCTGGTATTCCAAGCATAATCAGGGGCACTGCTACCAGATAAGACAAGGCCATACTGACCATGTGGAAGGAAAACATCATATGCCCTAAAAGGCTAATGGGTCCTCCTTGTGCCAGATAAAGGGCAAGCATCCCACAGACAAATAACGCTCTACGCCAAAATGGCACCGTAACTGAATCGGCATAACGCCCAGCAATCGGACCAATCCACACAAAATAACCTGCTGTCAGCAGCAGCATTACCGCTAGAAAAAGCGGACTCCATAGTTCAGCAAAGCTAAAGTATTCTAATCCCAGCATAATCCCAACCTCCTAGCGCAGGAATTCTTATATCTAAACATCAAAAAGAGGGGGCATCGCAGCCCACCTCTTTCATTATTGTCCGTTAGTTCCACCAAACCCAATACAGCGACATAACAATACAGGTCCCAGCGATAAAGAAGCCGCCCAGCATGAAGAGAATCGGCAGAAGATGCCCTTTATCTTTTAGGTGCATCCAGAAGCCCATCTGTACAATCACCTGAAGAACAGCCATTACCAGCAGCAAAATAATCGCAAAGGTTGCATTTACTCCCCCAGCCGCAACAGCGGCGAAAGCAATCAATGTTAAGACAATGGAGAAAATAAAGACAACAATATGTTTCTGTGGTCCTTCATGCCGATGACGTTGCTTATACCCGCCGCTATCTGGCATATGCTGATCCGTCGTCATAGTGCCTAGCCCACCTTTCCGAGTAGGTATACAACCGTAAAGATGAAGACCCATACCACATCGATAAAATGCCAGTACATGGCTGACACATACACTTTTGGTGCAGTAACTACCGTTAACCCCTTGCGGGCGAGCTGCCCGATTAAGATGGAGATCCAAGCGATCCCGAAGGCTACGTGCGCACCATGAAATCCTACCAGTGTGTAGAATGCCGAGCTGAATGCACTTGTGGTCATTCCGAATTCTTCGTGTCTTACATATTGAGTAAACTCATAGATCTCCAAAACCAGGAAACCTAAACCTAAGACTACAGTCACTAAAAGCCAATTCCGTAGCAGTGCCGGCCGATTTCTGTGCATCGCTTGAATAGCGAATACACTCGTCAGACTGCTTACCAGCAGGATGAATGTTGCAGCGGCTACTAGCGGCAGGTGAAACAGTTCATTCGCCGAAGGCCCCTCATTCGTCTGATTACGCAGTGCGAGGAAAGTAGCGAACAACGTGCCGAACAATACCGCTTCGCCGCCTAGAAACAACCAAAAGGCAAGAACCTTGTTGCGTCCTTCGAGCGTAGCTTTTTCCGGCTCGTGCGGAAAGGTATCCTTAGAAGCTTCTGCATGTGCCGTTGTCATGTCCGCTCACTTCCTTCCAGCTCTTCAGGTTCAATATGCCATCCGTGATCATCATACAGCGAACGCATCAGCATGGATCCAAATGTAATAATAAGACCGATGGCTGTAACGATATAATTATTAAACAGGAAGCTCATAAAAGCATTGCCGAATTCATCACGGCTAAACATAAAGCCAAGCCCAGCGATAAAAATTCCGATAGACATCGTAAACGGTAAAATCGTTGCCGACGGCATATGAATTGAGCCCACCGGCTCTGCTGGTGTCATGCCTTTATTCCCTGCTACTTTTTCTTTCCAGAAGGCATCAATCCCCCGAATAAGAGGTGTTTGCTTGAAGTTATATTCTGGCGGCGGTGAAGGAATGGTCCATTCCAATGTACGTCCATCCTCCCACGGATCATTGCTTGCATCCGCTGGTTTTCTGGAAGTCAGGAAGATGTTCACCAAGAAAATAATCATACCGACACCCATAAGTCCTGCACCGATGGTACTGACTAGATTCAGGAAATCAAATTGCTGATTAGGTAAATAAGTAAATACGCGGCGCTGCATCCCCATAAGCCCAAGGAAATGCTGTACAAAGAAGGTCAGATGGAATCCGATGATAAACGTCCAGAAGGTCCACTTGCCCAGCTTCTCACTCAGCATCCGTCCGAACATCTTCGGCCACCAGTAGTGCAGACCTGCGAACAGGCCAAGCACCAAGCCACCAACAATAACATAGTGGAAATGCGCTACGACAAAATACGTATCATGGAACTGAAAGTCAGCAGGTGCGGACGCCAGCATCACTCCAGTTACTCCCCCCATAGTGAAGGTAGGAATAAATCCAACAGCGAACAGGTTAGGGGTTGTGAAACGTACTTGCCCGCCCCACATCGTGAACAACCAGTTAAAAATTTTAATCCCGGTAGGAACCGCAATTAACATCGTTGATACGGAGAACAACGCGTTAGCTACAGGTCCAAGTCCAGTTGTGAACATGTGGTGAGCCCAGACCATGAAGCCTAAAAAGGCGATCAAGATGGTTGCAAACACCATGGAGCTATATCCGAACAGTCTTTTACGCGAAAAGGTTGGGATGACCTCGGAAATAATCCCGAAGGCAGGCAGAATGAGAATGTAAACTTCCGGATGACCAAATATCCAGAAGATATGCTGCCATAGCACTGGACTTCCTCCGGCTCCAACTTCGAAGAAATTGGCTCCGAGAATCCGGTCGAATGTCAACAGTACTAAACCTACTGTTATTGCTGGAAAAGCAAACAAAATAATGGCGGAAGTGATAAATGTGGTCCAGGCGAACATCGGCATCCGCATATAGGTCATTCCCGGTGCACGCATCGTAATGATCGTGGCTAGAAAGTTAATCCCCCCGATGAGGGTCCCTAATCCGGCAATTTGTAAGCCGATCGTATAGAAGTCTACACCGTGTGTAGTGCTGTATGTACTCGTAGATAGTGGGGTGTAGGCGGTCCACCCGGCGTCAGGAGCGCCACCCATAACCCAGCTAAGATTCAGTAGAATCCCGCCGAACAGGAAGGTCCAGAAACCAAGTGCATTTAGAAAAGGAAAGGCTACGTCACGTGCACCGATCTGTAGCGGAATGACGGCATTCATGAGTGCGAAGATGACTGGCATGACGCCGAGGAAGATCATCGTCGTACCATGCATGGTTATGAGTTCATTAAACGTTTGTGCATCCAAAAAGTTATTCATCGGCTTGATGAGCTGCCAGCGAATCAGAAGCGCTTCAATTCCCCCGATGCCAAAAAATAATCCTCCGGCCCATAGGTACAAAATCGCGATTTTTTTGTGATCGACGGTTGTTAGCCAATCCATAAGTCCTGTATGGCGCTTCACACTGTGGCCGTGCCCCAGAGGCTTGGATGAATTCAAGGTATGCGCTGCTTGAGCCAAAGTTCGTCCCCCCTTTTCGAAAGTTCCGCCCGCCTTTAGGCTAAGGCATTAGTCCAGCTTATAGTTGGCCAGATACTCTGCAATGCCATCAATCTCAGCATCACTCAGGCCCAGATCTTTGGGGTTAGGCATCAGATTGCCTGGTTTTACGGATTGCGGGTCGTGCAGCCAGGTTTTGAGATTCTCTTCAATCGGCGCACCATCTTCCCTCGTGTCGTCGTTGAGCAGAATTCCAGCAATCGACTCCCGAGAACCAATTCCGGTCAAGTTCGGCGCATTATTAATCCCTTGATCGCCTACAGCGTGGCAAGTCAGACATGCCGCTTTGAACTTCTCAGCTAAAGCAGGATCCTCCGGCAGCACAGCGACAGGCGCTTTCATCGAATCAATCCACTTCTGAAATTCCTGTTCACTAACTGATTTCACCTTAAATTCCATCAATCCATGAGAAGGCCCACATAGCTCCGCACATTTCCCACGGTAAACGCCTTCATTAGGCGCACTAAAGCTAAAGCGGTTAATCGTTCCAGCTGGGTTGGTATCGATTTTACCGGAAAGAGAAGGGACCCAGAAGGAGTGCAGCACATCTTTAGTTTCCAGTTCAAAGGCGATATCTTTGCCCACCGGAATAATCAGATCCTGTGCTGTAGTTACCTTATAATCGGTATACTCAAACTCCCACCAGTATTGGTGGCCGGTTACTTTAACCTTGATCGCATTCTTGTCATTGGAATGATCATCTCCAGCGGCAAACACTGCTTTCACCGTTGGCACGGCCAGTACTACAACAAGGATAAGCGGAATAACTGTCCAGAGAATCTCAAGTTTAATGCTGCCCTCAACCTGCTCAGGGATTTCATTCTGACCCGGTCTTCTGCGGAAGCGGATCAGTACATAAGCTGCAATCGTAAAGACAATCAGCAGCACCACGATCATAATGCTGATCGACAGCTCCATTAATCCGTAAGATCTGTCTGCTGCAGGTCCCTGTGGTCTGAGTACTGACAAGTCCTCACGACCGCACCCGGCAAGAAAGAGTCCAAACATAGCGGTCATGGGAAGGAGTCGCTTTACAGCCTGCCACGTTTTCATCATTGATCTACCCCGCTTTTCCCGATTTCGTAGATTCCTGTTTTTTTCTGTCAATTATAACAATCACTATTAATATAAGTTTAAGGGAAAGTTTTGTCAATCGTTCACAACTAGTTCACATTGTAATTTTCGACACAATAAACCCTTGTCCCATCTGGATTTGATGGCATTTTATGAAAACGCAAACAAATAAAAAATAATAAAGAAAGCGCATACACTTTAAAATGTGTCTATTAATTCATTTGACTATTCTATGAGGAAGACTTTTCCTTATTCGTAAATGGGCATACAAAAAAAACCGATTCCAGCAACAAAAGTTGCTCGGGCACGGTTTATAAGAATCCTCGTGGATGTTATTACTCAAAATGATGTCTAAAGTTAAGCAAGTGACAAACGTATCTGTTAGCTAGGAGACGGATGAATTCATCCGTACCAACTCGTGTTCCACGACCATGGTCAGTTCCTCTTCATAGCCTCCTGTAATCCGATACTTTCGGACGTACTCCTTTACGAATTTCTTGGGATCTTTGGGCCGGAAAATGCGTGTCATTTCCCGTAGACTTTCCTTGACTTCGTTATGACCTTTACTTGCCATGATCAGTTCCCTCCCAAAACATTGAAAATGAATGCTCCGTTGTAGAGAATGCATGATGAAAAGTACGCCGTAACCTCGAATGCAAGTGAAGTATCCATTACACATACGTGGCTTGCACTATCCGTCAAAACGTGGAATCTAAAGCTAAATCTAGCCTTTGAAACACCGCCTTGCCGGTGAAGCAGGTTCGTCGTGATTTGGGCTGAGAGTAAGGACGCCTGATGAACGATAGCTCCTTGACACTTTTATTACCCGAAGAGCCACTTACTGAATCACTCCTTTCGGGCCTTATCGTTATATTGTATCATATTCCGGATTAACTTCCACCTTTCCTTGTAAAATGTACTATTTGGAAAATATTATTTTTTTACAACTCTCTTCGTAAGTCATATGTCTCCAAACTGGTTAAAATACAATAACCAATACAGCAAGTGAAACTGCATTTATCAACAAATGAGAAGGAGATCGTTATGGCCCAGCCTGTAATTCCCGTAATGACTACCGCAACGCCAGAGGACACAGCTACACGCCGGGAGGGTCTTGAACAAGCCCATCAAGCTATCCTAAAAGAATATCCCAAGATGCATAGCATACTTATTGTGCGCCATGGCAACCTTATCTTCGAACGTTATTATAACGACCATCATGCTGGAGCATTAAATGATCTCCGTTCTGCTACCAAAAGTTTTGTCAGTGTCCTTACGGGAATCGCTATCGACCGTGGCGAGATGCCTGATCTCCATATTTCTGTATCTGAGGTACTTCACAAGCATATTCCATACCTTCACTCCCCACATCTCTCAAAAATCACACTCCGTCATCTTCTTACCATGACTTCCGGCTTTAGCTGGATCACAGGGAAGAAGCTCGGTGAACCTCTCGTTCGGAACCTCCATCGCAGCCGCCGCTGGGGTTCCTTTGGCCTTAGCTTGAACATTATTCCAGAACAAATCGGCCAGTTCCAATATCGAAGCATCGACTCACATCTAATCTCGATGATGATTAGTGAATCTACAGGTCTTGATGCATTTTCCTATGCAGCACAGCATTTATTCACTCCACTCCGAATGGCTAATACCGCTTGGTTACCTAGCCCCGAAGGACATAGCATGGGTCATATCGGTTTGCACCTAACGTCTCGGGATATGGCTAAATTCGGAATTTGCCTGCTGAATAATGGAGTGTTTGCAGAGCAGCAAATCATCCCAGAACATTGGTTGCAGGATGCACTTACCACTCAAACTAAGGGATATCCAGCGTTTGGTGATTACGGATATCAGTTTTGGATCGGTACGATGAGCGGGCAGCCCTACAAACTCGCCCACGGGCATGGCGGGCAGCAGATTCTGCTCTTCCCCAATCTGGATGCTGTAGTGGTCTTTACAGCAGAGAGCAAGACAAACAACTGGAAGAACCCTCGCAGGCTGCTTGAAAAGTATGTTCTCCCTTCAATGAGCTAAACATACTTTTTCCTGACAAGTCATAGGCTTGTAAGGAAGAAGGATTCGAACAATCAAGCCCCTTCTTCTCCAAGCAGAAGGAGAGTGAGCCCATTGTCCCCTTTTAAATCATCCACCGGATTGCCCGATAATATAGCGGGCGCGTTGTGTTACTTTTTCCCTTTTCTCGGCGGCGTCGTCTTTCTCGCATTGGAGAAACGCAGCCGCTTTGTGCTTTTCCATTCGCTGCAATCACTGATTACCTTCGGGGTGCTGATGATCCTCCACGTACTAACCGGATTGGTCCCATTCCTCGGTCCCTTGATGAGTGCCCTCGTCTCTCTTTGCAGCTTTGGGGTGTGGCTGTTAATGATCTACCATGCCTTAAGTGGCAGGTGGTATAAACTCCCTTGGGCAGGTGATATCGCAGAAAGTCAGATTCGCCATCTGTAATCCCCCAAAAAGCAGCCCCTCTGATCGCTGAAAAGTATTCCCTTTTGCCCATCCACTCCTTACAATGTAGAAAGGGCATCAATGGAATTCTACAGGCTGGAGGAAATCATATGTATCTATTTATCATAAACCCGCGTTCCGGCGGGGGAGCAGGCGGCCGGACCTGGCATACTGTAGAGGCGCTCATGAAGGAGCGTTCGCTGCCTTTCATGTCCTTGTTTACGCACAGCGTAGAGGGTGCAGAAGCCCTTGTTTTAAATACACTAAAGCATCGCGAGGATTGGAAAGCTGTGATTGTAATCGGTGGTGACGGCACGCTCCATAGCATTTTGGGTGCACTTTGCGGTAAAGATATCCCCATGGGCGTGATTCCTGCCGGCTCCGGCAACGACACCGCCCGGGGGTTCGGCATCCCGCTTTCGATAGAAGCCGCGCTGGAGGCCGCCCTTAGTGAGCGGTATATCGAAGCAGACCTGCTTTCAGGAGCAAACGGACTGACCGTAACAGCCGTTGCCAACGGCTTTGATGCTCAGGTGGCCGAGAATGTGAATGCCAGCCGTTACAAACGGCTGTGCAATGCCATTGGAGCAGGCCAGCTGGCGTATATCATCGGCATATTGCATACGCTGATGACGTTCAAGCCCTGCCGGGTAAGTGTAGTCTGCGACGGCACGGAGCATGCCTTCGAGAAGGCATGGCTGGTCTCGATCTGCAACCTGCCCAGCTACGGCGGCGGGCTTTTGATCTGCCCGCAGGCAAAGGCCGATGACGGCCAGCTCGACGTCTGCGTCGTGCACGGGTGCAGCCGCGGGCAGCTGCTGCGGCTGTTCCCTACGGTACTGAAGGGCAAGCATGTGGCGTTGCCCTTCGTGTCTATGCTGCGCGGACGTAGCGTAGCCGTAGGCTTTGCCGAGGCCCGGCCTGCGATCGGCGACGGCGAGAGCCTCGGCAAAGGGCCGCTGGCCGTTCGCTGCGAGCCGGGGGCGCTGCGGGTGCTCTCGCCGCTGGCGGCGGACAGCATACAGCTGCCCGTCGACACTGCAGCGGCATGCGGCAGCAACGGGTAACCTGACCCGTGCATACCATACACACAAAAAACAGCAAGCGACTGGTTCGTAACCAGTTCGCTTGCTGTTTTGTATATCCTATAGCTTTTGACTGAGAATTCATTCCAAAAGACTCAAACAAGATGCTCTTCCTCGTCTTCCACGAAAGTGACTCTTCCGTCCTCCAGCGAAGCGATACGCACGAGTGATTCTACGCGATATCCCGCTTCCTGCAGCAGCCGATTCCCTGGCTGGAACGCTTTTTCGATCACAATGCCAATTCCAACCACACTTCCGCCCGCCTGCTCAACAATACGGGCAAGTCCGAAGGCGGCTTCACCATTCGCCAAGAAATCATCAACAATCAGCACCCGTTCTCCGGGAGCAATGAATTTCTTCGAAACGGTAATTTCATTCGTTTCTTTCTTCGTGAAGGAGTATACCTTCTCCACGTAAATGTCTTCTGTCAGCGTCAGCGATTTCTGCTTACGGGCAAAAATCAACGGAACCTCCAGCTCTAATGCTGTCATAATCCCCGGAGCGATTCCCGAGGATTCTATAGTCAGCACCTTCGTAATTTCTTCGCCAGCGAACCGGCGGATAAACTCACGGCCAACCTCGCGCATCAGGAAGGGGTCCATCTGATGATTCAGAAAAGAATCCACCTTGAGCACTCCTTGCCCGAGTACAATACCTTCTTTCAATACCTTTTGTCTCAACAGCTCCATAGTGCTCCTCCTTCTCCCATCATTAAATCCATTCTCCCCACATTACAGGCCTGTCGGCTTCTGAGGCAATAAATTTCCAACGATCGATTTTAAATTATGATCATCCTTGCTCTTTTCCTGACCGTTATCATAACCCGTAATTCGAATCTCCAAGAAATCTCCCGGATTTACCGGTTTAAAAATCAATTTCTCGCGGTCTTCCAGTCTCACGTTAAAATTCATATCCTTAAACATTTCGACCAGTTCTGCTTCTCCAGGAGATGCTCCCTTATCCAGAAACAATAGTCCACGCAATTTCTTAGGACCATCACTGTGCACCACTTCAAAATGAACGATACATTCCATGCTTCTCACCTCCCTATGATAATAACTACTGCGCCTGTTCTTCCCCATCATCGCCTTGATCATACATAACATATTTGCTATGAATTTTGCTGTAACGTTCTCCATAACGCTCTACTAATTCTGCGCCCATATCCTGCTCCAGCTCGAATAAGACCATTTCCTGTGTAAAATGATTCAACAGCAGCTCCACTAACACCGGGTGCTCTGTTACCACTGCTTGTGCGGATCCATCATCATAACGCATCCCCAGCATACACCAGCTCCGGTCGATCACAAATGAGAACTTCCGTCCATCCGCCCGCTGCGAATCTTTTCCGAATGACGGCCATACCGGGTAAGAGGCAGCAGCAGCATTGCCACCGTCAAAAGCCCATAAAAGCCTAACGCCACGCAGTTCGGCCTGTTCAAGTTCGCTCCGCAGAAGCGACGCTTCCTCGCGCCACATATCCACCACAATCTCCTGCTCTGCCATGTTAAGCTGGCGAATCAGCGCCCCCATTACATTGCGGTCGCCCTCTACATTATAAAAAGAAGGACTAACAGGCCCCCCGCGAGGCATCTCACTTTCCATATAAGCCAGCGAAGCTTGAACTCTTCCCGAGATCATCGTCGCCAGCTCCTCTGGATTGAGAACACTATACCGCGCAGGCTCTCCTTCACCACATCGTACATATCCCTGCTGTGTTAGGCGCTGAAGCGCCGCATACACATTTGATCTTGAAACTCCGAGCTGTTTGGCAACCTCATAGCCAGAAGCCTGACCTTTAGTCGCAAGCTCGACCATGATTTTGGACTCCATCTCCGTGAAGCCCAGATTGCGCAGATGCAGCAGCAGCTGTTCCATCTTGTTGTCCCCCTAAGCCCTAAGCTGACTGATATCTGTACTATATTTGCTCCGATCCACAACGCGGGCACCATAAGGAGCCCTTTGGCAATTCATTCCGACAGATTTGACACTTAATCATATCACGTACACCACTGTCCTGGGTGACTGCGGACTCCTCCTGATGTTCATTCGCATTCCAATCGCGGATGCGACGATCCAGCTCAAGCTGTCTTTGTCTTTCCCGTTCCAGCTGATCAGCATGTCTGCGATCCCGTTCAATGTCATGTTCGTTCGCCGCATATTCCTCCAATGGCAGCTCATCATCCTCTGAAGGCAGGATCTCAGAATACACCATACTTTGCGGATGGAGCTTCATTGCAATCTCCTTCTCTTCATCCGTTAGCTCATCTGCACCATAGTATTGATCCTCATCCTCTTCGTCCTCATCCACAGTTTTGACGAATACGGGCGGTGAAGGAATCTTTCTTGAAGTGGTTAGCTCCTCCAGCTTACTTCCACACTTTGGACAAAAGTTTGCATCGAGCGCCACAACATTGCCGCAAGAACATAACCGTTCATTTTTCAGTTCAGCAATCCTTGCGCGTTGGACTTCGATTTTTTCCTGAAGTTTGGAACAGGTCCGTGCCAGTTCTACCATTTTGCCTTCAGCTACCGACATATCCTTAGTGCGATACCCTTCATAAAAAAGCCTGCCCATTTTCGTGAATTCCACTTCCATCTCACGTTCAATATCGGAAATAAGCCCGTTCAGCTTGCCAATCTCAACAGAGCTTTGTGCTTTTTCAGTAACCCGGCTCGCACTATCTTTGATTCGTTTCATAAAACTCATTACAGTTCCTCCCTCTCCAGCGATACGTGATTCTATCATACCAAATGTATCGAACAGATTCATTAATGTGCTTTAATACGCGATTTAGCGGAGAATGTTCCTATAAATTCTTATTTTCACTGATTTCAGACGTTATTTTGCGTCAGGGGTTCTACATCGGTTAAAATAGAATTAATCACAAATAACGAAATTGGGAGAGTTTCAGTGGAAGAACATGACAGCACACAGCTTACGCTAAAACAGATGCAGGTACACGTTAAGGATCTGCAACATTGGCAGGATAACGAGGATTTCACAAATCTTATCAATGAGTTTAAGTCTCTGCCAGCACTCTATCGCCATGCACTAAATGATCTTGAGAATAAAATCGATGTGATCAAAACGGAATGGCAGGTCCGTGACGGCTTCAGTCCCATCGAACATGTTAAATGCCGAATTAAAGAACCCAAGAGCATCCTGCAAAAGATGGAGCGCAAAGGTTTCGAGTTCAACTTGGAAAATATGGAGCAGCACATTCACGATATTGCAGGTATGCGGATTGTATGTGCTTTTGTTAAAGATATTTACCGTCTGGTTGATCACCTCAGCACACGCGAAGACATTCGCGTATTGGAGATCAAAGATTATATAGCCCATCCCAAGCCGAATGGGTATCAAAGCCTGCATCTTATCGTCGCAATTCCGCTCGTCCTGCTGGAAGGAACACGCTGGGTCAAAGCAGAAATACAGCTGCGAACCCTAGCCATGGACTTCTGGGCAAGTATGGAACATATTCTGTATTATAAATTCGATAAACAGCTCCCTTCGCATGTTGCTGAGGAATTGAAGGATGCCGCACGCGCCGCCGATGAACTGGATCAAAAAATGTTGCGCCTGCGCCGTGAGATTCTGGAACTTGCAGAAGGGGAATCCCCTGCCGGCGGGCAGGTTTAAGCTTTCATATTTCTACATTTCTCAAAAATTAAGGGGATGTCTCATAAGCCATGACAATGGCTGCTGGGACACCCCCTTCTTTTTAATCGATTAGGCCGTTTGATCGATACCCTTCGCCGCCGAAGCAAGGTGTTATCGGACACAGCCGATCTTATTCACAGATTAATCCTCCATTTTGCATAATAACGGACCCCAAAGTCGCTATGGACATAAAAAACACCAGATTTGTGCCCTTTTATATGAAATAGCTGCACTGGAGTCCGAAAACATGCTGGATAGGCGGTAAATGTGTGAATAACGCCCCCTGGGTCCCTAAGCCTCAACGGCTAATCATTACATCCGGCATTCCGCTGTATTCAGCCTCAAGGCTTGCCAACCAAAGGCTTCCATGTAACGCCACCATCTGTAGTGGTCTGTAGAAATTCAGGACCCGCCAGCCAACCGTTTTTCGGCGTAACAAACTGAATATTCTCTGCCTTCGTGAATAGCTGCGAAGTAGCAATTATCCTCCAGCTTCCCCCCCCGTTGACAGTCGCCACCAGTTTACCACCCTCCTGCAAGGCCCAACCTTCCCGAGCGTTCAGCCATGTTGTTCTCACCGCCTCAGTACCGAGTAATTGAGGACCCGGCTTCCATGTCCTACCTCCGTTATCACTTATGTAAAACACCATACTTCGAATCCCATCGTCAACAATCTCCAGCGGCAGGATGCCTTTCATATTGTCTTTGCCTGAGAATTTAGGTGGATAACTATTACTGTAAGTAAATGCTGCCATAGCAGCCGGCTTCTTTAATTGTTCCGGCTTCCAGCTCTTCCCGCCATCCGAAGTTCTGAACGTTAAAATGTATTCTTGCCCATGGTTGCTGGAGGTGATCCAGCCATTCCGGGAATCCTGAAAGGTCATCCCTGTTGGATAGGCTTTAATACTCCCCGTTAGATTTCCGATTCGCTTCCAGCTGTTCCCGCCATCTGTCGTGCGATACAAGGATTTCTCCATCATCCCGAGACCAGGTTCTGAATCCAGCAGCACATACCCGTTATTCACATCGATAAAATGAATAAATCCGCCACTGTATCCTTGCTCCCAATCCTCCGTGACGGGAAGTTTTGTCTCCTTCCAGGTCTGGCCCTGATCAGAGGTATGATAGATCAGGACAGGTTGACCCATACCATGACTACTTATAATCCAGCCATTTGTGGCATTCAGGAAAAAGCTTGCTGCGGCAAAGATGCCTGTTTCTTGTGGAATAGGAACGATATTGCTGTCCGGATGGTACCAACTACTCCCTCCATCGTTCGTAGTCCATAATCCAGTCTCGTCTATTCCCCACCCATGCTTTATGTCATTCATGCTAAATTTAGCAGGATACCCCTGCAAAGAATTCATATCCGTCTTCAGCTCAGCGGTATTTGTCCCCATACTCGAATCTAAACCAAGCTTATCGTTTACCATGCAGGATTGCAGAAATAACCCGGCAATGATTATCGGGGCAAAAACGGCATATAGTCTCAAATGAAATCCTCCTTTTTCCATTTCCTTCTATTCTATAATCATAGACAGAGTTTAATAGTAAAAGGTTACAGAAGCTTTACACAAAGAAGCCGCCTCCTCAGATAGGATGCGACTTCTTTACACTCCACTGCTGTTTAATTACGCCTTACTTGCTCGACGGGCAGCAGCTTCTGCTACTCGATTCATAATCAAAGTTAGGCCTTCTAGCGCCTTAGGTGTCTGAGGGAGCAAAGCTCCCCAGTCTTCCGTTACCGCTGCTACTACCGGCGATGAAGGAAATGGCCTAGCCGTAATCTCATGGAACTGCGGTCCCGGCTGGTGAAGCGAACCTTCAGCAGCCGCTTCTGCAAGCCATTCTCCAGAGGAAATTGCGGGGCCCTTGCGCTCTAGCCGTGCTAATTCCGTTGCAAGCTCACTAACGGGGGCTGCCTCTGTCTCAGAATCATCGGCGGCTATATCACTTTCAGCCCAAAGGGCAAATATTCCATCCAGGAGTTCTCCCTTAGTAAATCCTCTCAGAGAAAGCGCCAGCAGCGGTTCTTCAGCAAGTCGTTCTTTTATAAGCTGCAGAGTCTCCGCCTGATCCTCTAACCCTTCACCCTCAAAGAGGGCCTGCTCCAGCTCTGTATCTGTAGGCAGAAGATCCAGTTCCGCCAGCCCACCCGTTAATCTCCCCTGCAACAATGCAAATACCTCATCCGGACTTAGCGCCAGACGCCGCAATATTTCTTTTCTACGGGCAGCATGCCATACTGGAACCTTCAGAGAGAGAGGTCGCTCCGGTCTTTGTCCCTGAGGAACAGCAGAAGTACCGACATTCCATTCACCCTTTGCCCGCGACCCTCCCGTCACTCTCCCGGGCGAAGTCGTCCATGCTGCTTTTACTAATCCAGGCACAACTTCCAGCCGCATCTCTAACAGTTCACTCATTGTTTGATCCCTCCGTATTGCTCATGTCTTTCCTTACATCCAATCCTGATCCTGCAGTTCAATAAGCTCCTTCAGTTCATGATTAGACATCTCGGTCAACCATGTTTCACCAGAACCAACAACCTGCTCCGAAAGGCTTTTCTTCCGCTCAATTAATTCGTCAATACGTTCCTCCAGTGTTCCTTGGCAAATCAGCTTATGAACTTGAACATTCTTATCCTGTCCAATTCGGAAAGCCCGGTCTGTCGCCTGATTCTCCACTGCCGGATTCCACCAGCGATCGTAATGAATAACATGATTGGCCCGGGTTAAGTTCAAACCTACTCCGCCCGCTTTAAGAGATAACACGAAGAAGGATGGACCCTTGCCCTCTTGAAAATCATGCACCATCTCGTCACGCTCTCGTTTTGGAATCCCTCCGTGAAGGAACAATGGCGATGTACCATAACGCTTAGTAAGCTTGCTCACCAGCAGCTCACCCATCGCTACGTATTGCGTAAAGATCAACACAGATTCGCCAACTTCAGCAATACTGTCCAACACCTCGAACATAACCTCCATTTTACCGGAATGTTCATTACGCGGACTGCGACCTTCTTCTTTCCGGAATAGCTGAGGATGATCGCAAATCTGCTTCAGCTTCGTCAGAGAGGATAACACCAGTCCACGGCGAGCCATACCACTGCTCTCCCCGATCACGCCGAGCATTTCATCCACAACACCCTGATACAGGGCAGCTTGGGTCTCGGTCAGCGGGCAATAAGACTTCA
This sequence comes from Paenibacillus sp. FSL R5-0636, assembly GCF_037974255.1. NCBI lineage: Bacteria > Bacillati > Bacillota > Bacilli > Caryophanales > Paenibacillaceae > Paenibacillus > Paenibacillus sp. FSL R5-0636. The sequence continues at coordinate 577,742 of NZ_CP150232.1, read as the reverse complement.
ACTCCAGCTTCTCCGGTAAATCCTTAGAAATATCCGGATCACTCTTCAGACGCCGCAACAGGAAGGGTGATACCAAGCGATGCAGCTCCCGCAGACGCTCCCCACCCTCCCCAGACACATAACGCTGCCGGAAGGAATGATAGGTTCCTAAATAGCCCGGGTTTAAAAAGTGGAAAATAGACCATAACTCGCCAAGTCTGTTCTCTACCGGAGTACCCGTCATAGCTATGCGATGCGGCGCTGATAACTTCATCACACTCTGCGCCTGCTTCGTACGGTGATTTTTAATATATTGAGCTTCATCCAGCACCACTGTTGACCACTGAACATTAGCTAAATCCTCGCTGTCACGCCCTGCCAAGTGATAGGTCGTCAGTACGATATCATGACTGGTTGCCAGTTCTAAGAAGCTATCTCCCCGAACACGGCGTCCACCATGATGTATGTGTACATTAAGCGAAGGAGCAAAGCGCTGCAGCTCCCGCTGCCAGTTGCCAAGAAGCGAAGTTGGGCAGAGAATCAGCACAGGCTCCTGCTTCTCTTCAGGGGGAGCACTTAACGCCCGGTCCAGCAGGCAGGTGATAACCTGCACCGTTTTACCTAGACCCATATCATCGGCGAGACATACCCCAAAACCCAGACCACTGAGCTCGGCCAGCCACTGATAACCCCGCTCTTGATAAGGTCTTAAAGTTCCATGCAGACCTTCAGGTACGGGACGCACCGGAAGATTACGTAATACATCTCCGCGCATAAGCGATGCCAACAGCCCGGATGTCTCCATCCCAGTGACGGACATTCCTTTCCAGAGCCGATCTTCACCATCCTCGGCTTCTAGGCGCATCCAATCCGCGGCAGTCATTTCTCCGTTTTCATGGCGTTTCATATATCTAAGAACCTGGCGGATTTCTTTAGGATCTATCTCGATCCATTCCCCGCGGAAACGTACAAAAGGTACGCCAGCCTCTACTAATGCGTTTAGTTCTTCCTCACTAATCGCACTTTCTCCAAGCGAGGCCTCAATACGGAACGAGATCAGCTCTTCCATACCCAGAGCCGCGGGCGCAGGACTATCGCCCCCGTTCACGCCTGGCTGCATTTTCATCTTCATGCCAATGCGGCGGCGTCCTTCACGGCTCCAGCGCGAAGGCATCTGCACCGTTATTCCCCGATCGCGCAGCTGCTGCACCGTCTCCTTCAAAAAGAAATAAAGACGTTCTGGTTCCAAATCTGCCCCCGTAGGCGCAGGCTTAGCAAGAGCGCGCTGGATATCCGGCGATATCTTCGCAGCCCGGCCCAGCGCTATAAGCAGCTGCTGCTGGATATTGCGATAGCGTTTCCCCCATAACGTAAACTCTCGTTCCTTACTGCTCCAGATCGATTTGGCGGGAAACCAGAATTCCCCTTCTTCCTTATTCTCCGCCCAGAAGGTTAACCGCCAGACTTCATTATTGTCTTCTGGCGGCTCCAGCCGTAGCCCAAGACCCAGCTGCCCGCTCCGCGCTTCCTCTGGCTCTGAATGTGGCACATCGCTGCCAGCGGTCTCGTTCACAGTGACCAAAAGGTCCGTCACCTCTGCTGGAGTTCCTTGCACGGGTATATCTCGGCTTCCAGTGAGAAGGCTATTCCACCACAGTTCAGTTAAAGGAGAATAACCCCGGCGATAATTTGCTTTATAAGGGGTTAACTCACTTTCAATGCCCGCAATTACCTTTTTTATCTCAGCAGTCATTACAGCCTGCATAAAGGAGTAAAGCACATAAGCTCCAGCCTCATCGCGAGAGGATAGATCCCCTGCCTCTGCGATATGCGTTCCTAGTGCAAGAACAGGCATGGATGCTGCCAGCTGCAAAAAGATCTCTTTGTCCTCCTGCTTTCGGAAAGCTGGCGACCAGCAGACTGTCGCCGCCTGTTCTCCGCCGCGGCGACGTGAGCCCACGGGGCGTGGTGGCAAGGCTCCCGGCGTAATCCCGCCTGTACCCATCAGCTCCAGCGCAAAACGTGCCGCTGCTGCCCAGTAACGCAGTTCGCCGCCTGGCTCCACTCCCTGATCTCGGCATAACGTCTCATCCCATGCCAGAAGCAGTTGAAATGCATCGCTAGGAACCAAGGCGAGCCCTTCGAACGTTCGTCCGGGCAATCCGCGCCGGGCTGGCTTCCCCTCTACAGGGGGAGCCGGATCTTTCACTTCTGCCAGACGCAGAGCAGCAGTTGCAAAAGGACGCACTCCTCCCTGTAGCTCCATCCGCTTCACTACGCGAGTCCAAGCGTCAACCTTCGGCTCCGAAGTTTCGCCAGAGAAGCAAAATAAAACGTCCCCTAACCATATTGCATACAGATGCTTAGTCATCGGTGATCTCCTGTCTTTTAAGCAAGCAAAAAAAGAACCAGCCCCCCACCATCAGGAAGGGTAACTGCAACCTTTTCCGCGAGAAATAAATTTTGAAGCTATACAAGTAGAAGCCGCCTCTTCCTCTTTTAGAGAGGGGATGCACTCCTGCGGTAAATATAAGGATAAAGAACTAGGACAAAACTTATATTTTCTTGAATCTTCATCTCTTCATCTTATACGAAAAAGCGCTGATTTAAAAACATTTCTGCATATTTTCTGTAGATTTTTATGAAATAAAGTTGAAGGATATAGAAACACCCAGTAATTTGATTCATTTAAAATACCCCGCACTACTGCCCTGCTATCCAAGAATGTTATGACTCACTAGTCACTTCTTTTCTTTTTATAGTCTTAATTGTGCCAAAAAGGGGTATATTCTAAATAAGCAACACCCTATTAAAAAAGCTAGGGAGTGAATAATTTGAGACGTTATAATCCTTATAAATGGTGGAACCTCGTATTCTTTGTGGGTGTAATTATCGTAAATGTGCTGGCGGTAACCTTGCCTTTGGGCGGAAACAGTACAGGAGAGATCTCTGACAAATATAAGACTTACATGACTCCTGCTGGCTATGCCTTCTCCATTTGGTCGCTGATTTATTTATTGTTAGCCGGTTTCGTTATTTATCAATTCCGCTCCTATACAAGCTCTAGGGATTCTGTACGAGTTATTTCGTTCTGGTTTATCCTGAGCTGTGTTTTTAATATGAGCTGGCTTTTCCTCTGGCAGTATCTATACATCGAGCTTTCATTGATTGCCATGGTGTTAATGTTAATTTCAATCATTGTTATCTATCGCAAATCGCGCCAGATCGCAAATCCTACTTCAGGTGAGAAATGGTTGATCAAGCTACCCTTTATTATATACCTTGGCTGGATCTCTGTGGCTACTATCGTGAATGTTAGCGTTGTTCTAGAGAAAAATCATTGGGATGGATTTGGACTTAGCGGGATAACCTGGGCTGTGATCATGCTCTGCGTGGGGACACTGCTTGCGGTGTTAGTCAGCTATCCTAACCGAGACAGCATCTATCCTCTGGTCTTCGTATGGGCTTTCATCGCGATTGCCCTGGAACATAGAGAGGCTAATGCAGTCTTTGTGACGGGCACAATAACGGCAGGTCTTCTGCTGCTCTACAGCATTTGGCTATTGCTCACACCCCGCAGAAGATACAGCAGATACTGATTGTCCTTTTGATATTATAAAAAGGCAGGCTCAGAAGGTGATCCTTCTGAGCCTGCCTTTTTTGTAGATTAATTTAGAAGTGCGAAATCATATTTATTTTTTACGCGCTACCGCTTCGATCTCAACAAGGCCATCTTTTGGCAGACGGGCAACCTCAATGGCACTGCGGGCAGGATAAGGTTCTTTAAAGAAGGTGCTGTAAACCTCATTAACTGCTGCAAAATCATTCATATCCTTTAGGAATACAGTGGTCTTCACTACATGATCCAGTGATGCACCAGCCTCCTCAAGAATAGCTTGTACATTGCTAAGTGCTTGACGAGCTTGTTCCTGAACGCCTTCAGCCAAATTCCCTGTCTCTGGATTAAGGCCCAGCTGTCCTGAAGTGTATACCCAACTACCGGTGGTAATGGCTTGACTATAAGGACCAATGGCTCCAGGTGCTTTTGTAGTAGCTACTTGTTTTTTACTCATCTTGTTACCCCTCTCCATTAAACGCTGATCATTTATTGTCCATTGTAAGTCCTGTTCTCACCGTAATGCAAATTTATTAGCAGCCCGAAAAACTTATCGTTTTCCAATCACATGTATTACTTCATTCGTGTAGATATGCAAACCATGCGTGTCAGCAGAGGCAATGTTAACCATAGCTCTCGCCACAGTTACACCAGGAATGGCACGATATTTAGCTGCTTTGCCAACCATTACAAACTCCAGCGCTTTCATCAATCTAGCCGCGACGCGTTCTCCCAGTCTGAATTCCTCACGATGACCCAGCAGCAAGGATGGCCGAAACAAATGCAGCCCTTGAAAACCGATTTTGCTTAACGCTTCCTCTGCTCTACCCTTAGTCCGACTGTAGAAATTGCGCGATTTGGCATCTGCCCCCATGGATGAAACAACCAAAAACTGTTTAACACCGTGATCTCTCGCAATAGTAGCAGCTGCAAGCGGATAATCCAGATCAACACGTTCGAACTTCTCTTGTGAACCTGCCTTCTTGATCGTAGTCCCGAGGCAACAGAAGATGGAATGAACGCCTTCGAACGAATCGCTATACTCCGCCAGGTTCTCCCAATCCACAACGATTTGCTTAAGCTTGGGATGTTCTAAAGCTAATGGAGTCCGTACAAGCACTCTCACCTCACCCCAACCTTCACGATTCAGCAATTCCTCCGTAACCGCTTTCCCTACTAACCCAGTAGCCCCTAATACCAACGCAATCCTTAACATGGAATAGTCCCCTTTACTTCTATTCGTCCTTTAGAATACGACGGCCCAGCAGGAAGGCAAGAGCAATCATAAGCGTTCCCACTACCAACTGCATACCGTATACTTGGGTCCATTGCGGCCAGTGGGCAATTTTTTCATACAACTGTCCCCCGATAAGCGGGCCAAAAAAGGATGATAAACCCGTAAGCGCCGCATAGGTCGCCATATACATAGGCCGTTCTTTTTTCGGCGTGTCCCCAATAATAAAATTAAAGGCCAGCTGGTTGAAACCGCCTACACCTACACCAAAAACAATATGAGCGGCAAACAACACCAACAGCATCGGCAGCACAGACAAGAGTCCCCACATTAAAGAGGACAAGGCAATAATCGGCAACGTAAAGAACAACAGACGTTTATTGCTATATTTTGCATTTAGATTGCCCCAAACGTAGAAACTGGCCATCATAAAAAGAGTCTGGGACACATTAAGCAGTGATAACGTTTCATAATTTATATGAAGTAACTGCAACATGACATACGAATATAGCGGAACAGTTAGATTCTGCAGCAGCAACCAGGCGGCCAGAAACAAAGTAGACTTCATAAATAAAGTATCTTTAAGCGGTTTCTTAAACATCGGCAAAAATTTATGTTCTTCCGATTTCTCGAAAGGCACGTCGGGATAAAAAAAGAATACAACGACGTTAGAGATCGCGAAGATCCACACAACAATATAAAGAATCAGAAAGCCATGGCTCCCGGGATAACGATCCAAAACGATACCCCCACCATACATTACCAGACTACCGAGTGCATTCAGGAACGTATTACGAATCCCAAAATAACGTCCGCGCACACGTGCTGGAACAAGATCGCTGATCACAGAGCTCCACAGCACACCACCCGCCGTATTGGCAATAAATGCAGTAGTATATAAGGCTATAAAAGCCATGACCCAATACTCTTTAGGAAAAATAAACGGAATTAGCCCCGTAGAACTCCAAAGTATCCTATGCAGGCCGATAAAAGTAACCATAGCCCATTTGCGGCTTGGCAGCTTCTGAATCAAAAAAGCTACCCCGATCTGCATCACATTAACCAAGGTGGTAAGCGCTAGCACAAATCCAATTTGACTTGAAGTGGCTCCTAAATATAGTAGGAATCCTGTTAGAAACTGCCCTTGCAGCAGTACCTGGAAAATGGTCGATGGCACACCTTCCCAGGTAGCAATGCGCAAATTTCTGCGATGTACTGAGGTTTTACGGACACGCTTTGAACTAGTAACTGTGTGCTTAGTTTCCATGTTGTTCATAGAGAGGGGTAACACTCCTTTGATGCGGCATTTGCTTCATTCTACTCCGCATCAATCTACTGTCAATACGCCAAATTAACAAATAATATTGGAGCTTACTCTTCTATGATTTCGAGGGGTAAATAAAGCGAAAAACGGCTCCCTTTACCTTCCTCACTTTCTAAAGTAATGAAACCTCCGAGCAGTCTGGCCAAATCATTACTAATAGAAAGCCCTAATCCTGTTCCGCCATATTTTCGACTAATTGTTCGATCCGCCTGTTGGAAGGCTTCAAAGATCATGGCATGCTTCTCTGGTGCAATACCAATACCGCTATCTTCTACCTCAAATACAATCCAATGCTTCACAATAGCTCTTTCCCCACGTTCCTCTTGACGAATACGGAGTGCGACATGGCCAGACTTTGTAAATTTAAAAGCATTAGAAAGCAAATTGCGCAGGATTTGCTGAATCCGCTGCGGGTCGGAATGAATCATTTGTGGAACATTTTTTTCCATATCAATATTAAATTCCAGTTCTTTTTGTTTCGCTGTCACAGCGAACTGCATAGCCAGAATCTCTGGAATCTCACTAACACTTAAATCTTCATTAATAATATCTAATCGACCTGCTTCCACTTTGGACAGATCTAATATATCGCCAATAATCATCAATAATTCTTCACCAGAACGGCGGATAATAGCTGCATACTCACTCATTTCTGCTTCCGTAAGAGAATTATCATTGTCTTCAATTAATTGCGATAAATTAATAATGCTATTCAGTGGCGTTCTAAGCTCATGAGACATATTTGCCAGAAATTCCGATTTAAATTGCGAAGCCATCATTAACTGATCGGCACGCTCTTCAAGCTCGATCTTATTCTTATGCAGCTCCTCCGTCTGAGCAGACAGCTGTTCATTAGCACGCTCAATCTGTCCATTCCGCAAGAGACCCAATTGAAAGTCACGGATAATTAAGGAGAATAGAACACTTAGAACCAATCCGGCAGGGAAAGTAATCGGCATAATCTCTTTTATGTACTCTGGGGCGGGGATCACACCAAACACCATAATGTTGATTGCGTTCATTACATTTATGACTAGAATCACGATCAAACCTTTGTTCACCATACATAAGTTAGATCGTCTGACCCAGTAGCTAAGCGCAGCACAAACAAATCCTAGAATGGACAGATTAATGGTTCCGGCCATCGCCGCCTCATTTACTCCAAAAGTTAACCGTGTAAGACCTGTTCCTATACCGATCAAAACAAGAATGAAAGGATGCGGATAAGCCAGCGTTGATATAATAAGTGGCACAAAACGTAAATCAAAAATCACATGCTCACCCAGCCTATATCCAAAAAGAGTACTAATCCACCCGGCAAAAATGGCCAGTAATACCCAGCTTACCTTTTTTATTCCTACACTTGCATTTGAAATGGTGTTTTTATATATAAGATTAGCCAAATAGGCTACAGCTATTAGCATTGCGGTGTTTCCAAAAAATATTTTAAGATAACCCATAGATTCACTCCCACCTCGGCAAAATAAAAAACAACTTTCATCTCATAATACTACCATACTAAAGCCCCATTCGATAACTAACGCCCATGGACGCAGAAGAAGAGCGCAAATCAGATGCGATTTGCGCTCTTCTTCTGGAATTTTATATTAACGTCATTAGTAATGAATTAATCGCGGTAGGAACGTCCCCAGGTTTGGTACTCTTTCTCCGCGTCTTCTTTCGTATGTCCATAACGTTCTTGTAGTTTACCTACTAATTTATCCTTTTCACCGTCAATTACGTCAAGATCATCATCTGTAAGCTTGCCCCATTGCTTCTTGGCCTCGCCTTTGAGCTGTTTCCATTTTCCTTTAAATACATTGTTGTCCATTATAAGCTCATCTCCTTAGCTGAATTAATTAGGGTAGGATTGTTATCCCGTGTTACCTTTACTTACCCTTCCCCATTCGCTATGAATCTTTCCACATTTCAAGACATTCGCAAATTAAGTCGTATTCTGTCACATATATTTTTAAATATATGTATTCAAATCTTTTAAAATTTGATATAATCCAGATATAAATTAAATATTTAATTTTTTAAGTGATTTATTTCACAATGGTTTTCCTAGTCCATGTGCTAGAATGCCATCGGAGATAAAACAACATCATTAAATTTTTTCCTAATGTATGCCGATATAAGTCAAGATACTGTTACAAATGGGTAATAACGCATGAGATTAAAGTGACAAATATCATTTATAAAGTGATTTTTATCACTTCGCTCGACTATTAAAATGTTTTACATTTTAATATATATATTTTAAACTATATTTTTGGAGGTCATTTGAAATGAAAAAAGCTTCTGTTATCTTGTCGAGCGCACTTATCCTTGGATTGCTCGCAGGTTGTGGTAACAACACAGACAACGCCGCAGCCCCTACTAACGCACCAGCTGAAACAACTGCTCCTGCAACAAATTCCGGTAACGCTGGAACTGAAGCTGGGCAGTACAAAGACGGAGTTTACTATGGTACTGCTGACGTTGATGCTAAAACTGGCTGGCAATATTTCGCACTCTTAACTGTAGAAGGTGGAAAGATCACTAAAGCTGACTGGGATGCCTTTAACGTTAACACTGCAGGCGACCTGAAGAAAAAAGTTTCCGAAGATGGTAAATATGGCATGAAAGCTGGCGGTGCTTCTTCTGAATGGCACGAGCAAGCAGCTAAAGCTGAAGAATTCCTGATCGAAAAACAAGATCCAGCAGCTATAACTTTTGATGCTGAAGGGAAAACTGATGCCATCTCTGGTGTATCCGTACACGTATCTGACTTTGTAAAAGCTGCTCAAGCTGCTCTTGCTGCTGGTCCAGTAGAAGCTGGTCAATATAAAGACGGAGGCTACCATGCTGAAGGCGAAATGGACGCTGAATCCGGTTGGAAATCCACTGTTGACCTGACTGTTGCTAACGGTAATGTTGTAGCTGTTAAATTCAGTGGTTTGAATGCTGCTGGCGATGACAAGAAGCAATTCTCCGTTGATGGTAAATATGGTATGAAAGCTGGCGGCGCTTCTGCTGAATGGCATGAAGAAATCGCTTTGGCTGAAAAATACTTCCTTGAAAACAAAGGTGTTGCTCCAACGCTTGATGCTGAAGGCAAAACTGATGCAATTTCCGGCGTGAGTATTCATGTTGGTGAATATTTTACACTTGCAGAAAAAGCACTCGAAGGCGCGAAATAATTTCGCAGGACCTTCTGCAGCTAATCAGACGAATGAGGTGAATTTCTCTTGAAGAAGATAGTCATTTTGGGCGGCGGCTACGGCGGCGTACTCACGGCTAAAAAACTGGCAAAGAAATTTAAGAAAAACAAAGATGTTGAAATTACACTGATCGACCGGAATCCATATCACACTCTATTGACTGAGCTGCATGAGGTTGCCGCGAACCGTGCTCCAGAGGATTCAATCAAGATCGATCTTAAGAAGATTTTTGCGGGCCTTAAAGTAGATGTTGTTCTTGATGAGATCAGCAATATCGATTTCAAAAGCAGAAAACTTAAATCCGATAAAGCTACCTACGCTTACGATTACCTTGTAATCGGCACAGGTAGCAAACCAACCTTCTTCGGCATTCCAGGCGCAGAAGAAAACACCTTCTCCTTCTGGTCTTACGATGATGCGGTAGCATTGAAACGTCAAATCCGCGATATGTATACCAAAGCGGCTATGGAGAAAAATCCAGCTGTACGTCGTGCTATGCTAACCTTCGTTATTATCGGTGCCGGCTTTACTGGTGTCGAGCTGGTTGGTGAAATGGCTGAACAACGCGAGGAATTATGCAAGGAGTTCTTTATCGACCCATCCGAAGTAAGACTGATTGTGGCCGATATGGCTCCGAAGATTCTGCCTATCCTTCCAGATAAGCTGATTCAAAAAGCTGAAGCTCGCCTTCGTAAGCTGAACGTAGAAATCGTGACTGGCGCTAAAATCACCGAAGTAGGCAATGGTAGTGTTGCACTTGGTGAGAAAAACGTTGTCGATTCCCAAACAATTGTTTGGACTGCTGGTGTTGAAGGCTCCGAAATCGTTGGTGGACTTGAAGTACAACAACAAGGCCGCAAACGGATTGTTACGAATGAGAACCTGGAAAGTGTAGATCATAAGAACGTTTACGTAGTAGGGGACAACATTTTCTACATTCCTGAAGGTGAAACTCGTCCTGTACCACAAATGGTTGAGAACGCTGAACAAGCAGCTCCGATTGTTGCTGGCAACATTGCCGCTGACATTCAGAACACTGCTAAAAAAGCTTACAAACCAGGTTTCCACGGTACAATGGTCTCCATTGGTAGCCGCTACGGTGTAGCAAACGTTGGTCTGCCAGGTAAGTTCTTTATGCTTACTGGATTCATGGCAATGCTATCCAAACACTTTATTAATATGTTCTACCTGTCTCAGGTTGTCGGATTCAATAAAGTATGGACATATATGATGCATGAGTTCTTCCATGTTGAGAACCGCAAGAGCTTCTTGGGTGGTCACTTCTCCAAACGTTCACCTAATTTCTGGCTCGTACCACTTCGTGTTCTACTTGGTGGTATGTGGTTATACGAAGGTATTGAGAAGATCCAAAAGATTTGGAAAGATCCAGATAAGATTTTCTTGATTCCAGCTGCTCCTTTTGCAACGGATGCTTCATCAGCAGCCAGTGTTGCAGTAGATGCAGTTAAAGACACCGTAGATGCACAATCTGCAGCTTCAGCAGTATCCACTGCAAAAGAAGCTGTTGAAGCGTTGCCTGTACCTAACTTCGTATACAACATTACAAACTGGTTCATGGATTTGATGTTCTACAACAACGACGGAAGTTACACTTTCCTCGCGAAATGGTTCCAAATCGGTATGGTATGTGCAGAAATCGTCTTCGGTATTATGCTCATCGTTGGTCTCTTCACTGCACTCGCTTCTATAGCGACTGTCGCCATGTCGGTCATGATTTGGTCAACCAAAATGGCATCGACAGAAATGTTATGGTACGTTGCTGCTGGTATTGCCTGCATCGGCGGATCAGGAAGCACACTTGGTCTAGACTATTATGTACTTCCTTGGCTTAAGAAACAGTGGAAGAGAATTCCGCTCGTCAGACGATGGTATCTATACACCGACTGATAATAAAACCCTGAATTAGTGTAATTTATCATATAGAACATATGTGCAAATTGTATTTTATTAGGGTTAAATATTGATATACTTCAGAGTAATGTGTCCCTAGGACACATTACTCTCCTTATTTACAAGAAGAAAATAACCTTCCTAATCCTAGGAAATGGTGGTTTTTTCTTGAATGAATGGTTTTGTAGGGATGATCGGGGTATGGTTTCTTCCGGCAAAACCGACAAGAAGGAGAGAATCTTGTGAACAAACAACTCATAGAAGATACCCTCCGGTTGTTGCATACTGAAATGTCACCTATTGCCGGAATTGAGCTTCAGCCCTCTCCGGCTGCATGTGAACAGTTAATCTCGGTACTGGAACGCCATGATCTGGAATACAGCCGCAAAGTCAATTTGCTGGGTATTTACACTATTCTCACTTTGGCAGCAGAGCGCCATATGGAATGTATCCCACATCATCCCGACCTTACACGCAACATTTTGGATGGAGATTATTTGTATAGCTTTTACCTGCAGTTTGCGGTGAAATGCCGTGAGCTCGACTTAGTTGCTTATCTAGCTCCTTCGATCAAAAAAATGCAGATTAGACGGTCAAATGGAGACTTCGCGGAACATGATCCAGCTACTGGAATCGAAGAGTTCTTGATCCAAGAGTGCAGACAGCGTAATCGCACAAGCAAAGCCATTTGACAGGTGGGATCCATAAATGAAGCTGCATGAGGCCTTAAATATAGACATAAATGAAATCAACCGCGAAATCGTAAACCTTGTGGCGCGTGATAAAGATGTACCTAAGAAATCTCAGCTCGCGCAAAGTGTTCTAGAGCTTATAAATTCCGGTGGTAAACGCCTTCGTCCCCTCATGGTCATTGTTGGCAGTCGGTTTGGCCGTAAGGATACCGGCCGCAGAGCGCTTCAATTAGCTGCTGCTGCTGAATTTATTCATGCCGCCTCATTAATTCATGATGATATCATTGACCGTTCAGAGTTACGGCGGGGCGTACCCGCCTTACATATTAAGACGGGTACATTGTCAGCAGTACATGTTGGTAATTACATGTCCGCTCGGGTCATCGAGCTGCTGAGCAAATATACCGGAGATAAAAACAGATACGTTCATGACTTATCCTCTGTAGCTACCGCTCAGCTGTGTCTGGGTGAATATCAGCAAATGGAACATGCTTTTGATTATGAAATTACAATGGATCAGTATTTGGAGAAATCCTTAAACAAAACCGCTCTTCTTATGGCAACCTGCTTACGGGTTGGTGCTTTGTCCACTGAAAGCACCGAAGAAGTTGCCAATCTCCTTTATAATTTTGGAGAAGCCTTAGGGATGTCCTTTCAGATACAAGATGACTTGCTAGATTTCACACAGTCCGCCGATGTCCTAGGCAAACCTGCCGGTAGCGACCTGCGACATGGTCAGGTCACCCTGCCAGTGCTGTACGCCTTGCAGGACCCTAAGCTCTCGCCTGTGATCCGTGCAATCGGCCCGGATTCTTCCGACGCTGAAGTAGCACATGTGCTCACCCTAATTAACAATAGCGATGCCCTCGCTCGCGCTGAACGGGTCAGCCAGAACTATCTGGATAAAGCTGCAGCTATTGTGCAGCAGCTCTCCTCCTACCCGGCGCATGCTGATCTGGAAACGTTGCTGCAATATTTTGCGGACCGTGATCGCTAAAGCGTACGTTCTAATACAAATAAAAACGGATACCTCCCATTCACTTGGGGGTATCCGTTTTTTTGATTTAAACACATCATTTCATTGATCTTGTCGCAAATTCAAACCGATATTTTTCCGCTTCAACAAGACAAGCTAAACACGCAAACGCAGCGTAGCGCACATGAGCTCGTTTAGTCATTCTACTCCATCGGACGTAATTAGGGAAAACCTCCCTAAAATTAGCTACTAATCGCTCGAAAACTACGATATTAGGGAAAACCTTTCTAATAAAGTCCACTTTAGCATGCTTTTAAGAGTAACCAGCTATATTTCAGGGAGAAATTCCCTAAAACAGAGTTTAAAAATAATAAACGTAATAAGATTAGGGAGGTTTTCCCTAATCTTTGCATTTAGCTTCCCCCTTACAGAGCGGGGAGCGAGTCAACACAAAAAAGGAAAGCTAGCGTAGCCAGCTTTCCGATTCCTTTGCCTACCCCTTTTGGGTAGGCTATTGTCTTTTGTTGTTAGTTTGCGGGCAATGCGCCAATGCTCAGCCAGCCGGCTCACCAAAGCCAGCTCTCTAACTAACATAGAAAAAATCAATCAGCGTACACAATAATATCACTATGCTGATTACCTGATTTAGATTATAAGAAGCCACCTTCATCAGCTTACGATTCGAAGGTTTTATTATCTTATGCTCGGTCATCAGGAGCAATGTAGCGATGCCAATCCCAACCAGATACATCCAGCCGAGATCCTGCCATACGTATAGGAATAATAGCAGCATAATCATAATGAAATGTAGACCTTTGGCGATACGCAGCGCATTCTCTAATCCAAAGAAGCTCGGAATAGACCATAACCCATGCCGCCGGTCAAATTCAATGTCCTGAGTGCCGTAGATAATATCAAATCCGGCAATCCAGAGCATAACTACCGTTCCGATCACAAACGGTGTAAATGCGATATTTCCAGTTACGGCAAACCATGCACCAATCGGCGCGGAAGCAATGACAAAGCCTAAATATAAATGGCTGAGAAAGGTGAAACGTTTTGTATAAGAATAAGTCGATATCAATACGATTGCTACCGGCGATAAGAGCAGGCAGAGCAAGTTCAGCATGCCTGAAGCCACAATAAAGATGGCATAATTGACAATAACAAAGACAACCACTTCTTTTTCTGCCAGTAACCGTTGTGGCAAATGCCGATGTGCCGTACGAGGATTCTGTTCATCAAACGTACGGTCTGCCAGCCGATTGAATGCATTAGCGCCATTACGGGCACCGATCAATGCAATCAGACCCCAGATCATTACATGCCCTGATGGCCAGCCCCCAGCGGCCCACACCATAGAGATAATGGCAAACGGCAGCGAAAAAAGTGTATGAGAGAACATCACCAGTTCACTGAACATTTTCAGCTTTAGGCCTGCAGTTTTAAAAATGTTTAGAATAGCCATTCGTTTTCCTCTTTCTTCGCTACTTGAAATTCATTGTATTAGACATTAAGCTCCGCAAGGACTTCATTCAGGTTGTTAAGCAGCCCGTCGATATCCTCTTCCGTAATAATCATCGGCGGTTGAAAGGCTAGTACGTTGCGTCCTATACCATTTTTGCCGATCAGGTATCCTCTGTCTTTCATCGCTTCCAGCACTTGATCTGTAAGCGCCGCAGAGCCTTCAGCATTCTCACCAGCAAGCTCCGCTCCCAACATAAGCCCAATTCCCCGGACATCCACAATAAGCGAAGGATAACGCTCTTGAAGGGTCTTTAGCCCTGCTTTCAATTGTTCTCCGAGCAGCACTGAGCGTTCAGGAAGCCGTTCATCGCGAATATAATCAAGCACAGCCAGTGCTGTTGCAGCAGATACCGGATTGCCTCCAAAGGTTGAAGCCGACGGACGGTCCAGCGCAAGTGCAATCTCATCCGTTGTCGCAAAAGCCGCAACCGGAATTCCATTCCCCAGTGCCTTAGCCATACTTATAATATCGGGCACTACGTCAAAATGCTCCATAGCGAATATTTTGCCTGTACGACCAAATCCAGTTTGAATTTCATCAGCGATCAGAAGTACGCCGTATCTCTCCAGCAACATTTTGACCTCACTGAAGTAGGTTGGCGTTGGCATAATCATACCCCCATTGCCTTGGATTGGCTCTACGATCATCGCAGCGATAGTATTCCCCTTCTCCTCAAGCACTCGCTCCAGAGATTCCAGGGAGAGTGCAGCGGCTTCCTCCAGAGATAGTTCTGGATGATATGGGCGAGGAATAAACTCAACGTCATGATCCAAGTATTTATCGGTACGCCACATCGGCAGTCCTGTCACACTCATAGTTAGATTGGTACGGCCGTGTAGACCACTCTCCAATGCAATGAACCCCTTACGTCCTGTATACATCCGGGCGAGCAGCAATGCACCTTCATTAGCCTCTGAGCCGCTGTTCACGAAGAAGGTTCGGCGTAGACCGCCTGGCATAACCTCTTCCAGACGTTCAGCCAAATCCACATTTGGCTGAGTTAAATAGATCGTAGACGTATGCTGCAGCTGCTGCAATTGCTCAATCGTACGTCCAGTTATGGCTGGATTGCAGTGCCCACAAGCGACTACAGATACACCTGCGAAGAAATCTGTATATTGTTTGCCATTTTCATCATACACAAACTGCATCGAACCTCGCACAAGCTGAGGCGCATCGCGGTAAAAATGCTGTGTACACGGATAGAAATATTGCTTACGCCTCGCCACTACGGCTTCTCTTCCGATGAATTCTTGCTGTTCCATGATTAATTCCCTCTCTTCTTGTGAAAATAGTAACTTATTGATAGAGTACTGTGCATTCTTCTTACTAGCAGACGATATTTTGTCCCAAAAAATAGAATTAGTTAAATTGCAGCGAACCTAGAGTATAACCCGCATAAATGGGTTCAAGACCACCTAGCATGTCATCTTTCACTTCAGTACGATTCATAGCTTGTTGATAAGAAATTATAATTTCACGCAACTGCTGAGCACTATACGTCGCTCCTTCAATACGGAAGCTAGATATGCCTAGATCAATCATCTCACCAAGTAACGGTAAATAGCAGAGCTCTTTTGCGAACAAAAGATGGCAACGGCCGTGCTGATCACGATATACCGGATTCTCACCTTTGTCTGTTTTTAGAACCAATACATTATTGTGCACATATTGATTATCCTCTTCAGCGATAGGTTCCATTACTTCAGTATTCTCATAAAGGTCGTGCTCCATATACATTAGTGCAGGTGTACCATGTACAACAACTTCCAAAGGCGTGTCACAACGTGAGGCAAAGGTAGCAAAGTGCTCCAGCGTCATTTCCGGTGAAACCGAAAGCTGAGTCAAACCTAATTTTGCATATAATTGGGCGGAAAGATGATTGTAGACATTTAAACTACCATCTCCAATTAACGGATAACCTGTAGAGCTGTATCTGCGAATCGCTCCCAAATTAGTAACGATTATACCGTCGATCGGCAAGCGTTCTCCACCAAGCAATTGATCATATTGATCGAAATGCAGCTCGGTCATCATGCGTGGCAACCCTAAATATATTTTGCTATCGCCTTTTAGTTCACCAAGTTCCTTAATATCACGTTTTGTAAAAGGTCTGTCCGGTTCAAATACATCGCCCGGCAAATACAGACTATCCACACCCAGTTCCAATACTACGCGCGCCTGTTCCATATTATTCACACGTACAGCCAGCTTCGCTTTTGTTGTCTTAGGCTTCTTTTCTTGCGCCAAACGTTCCCGCAATTCCTCTACACGTTTTTCAGATAGCTCACGTTCTGCGGTTGGTGTGCTAAATACTTTTCCAGTGCTATAGAATTTGCCCGTACCTTCATAACGACGGTTGATATTAGCTAACCCTGGTTTACCAAAAGCATAAGCTGTCGAAAAGTCGCGCTTGCGGTTGTTGTACAGTTCTTTGGTATCAACCGTACGATCAAAACCAATCGGATCATCGATATATCGGTCAATGGCTTCGCCGTAGCTATTCGCCAGCATCACCATAAATTCCTTATCACGCATACGGCCCTCAATTTTAAAAGAAGTAATGCCTGATTCAATCAATTCCGGAAGATGCTCATACATAAACATATCTTTGACAGCCAGTGGATATTCAGCAGGATATACATATCCGTCTTTTTTAACCCGATAATCCCAGCGGCAAGGCTTCATACATTTCCCCCGGTTGCTGCTCATACCAAAAACATGGGAACTAAAGTAACAATTTGCACCATGCACAGAGCACATATCTCCATGAATAAAATATTCCAGCTCCATGCCACTCCGCTGACCAAGCAGCTTAGCTGTCTGCAGGTCCATTTCCCGCGAGGTAACTACACGAGTTACACCCAGATCACGCAGCGCATAGATCATCTCCAGGTTGTGAACATTCATCATTACTGAAGAGTGAATAGGAAGGTTAAGCTCCATCTCCCGAATAAGCTCCAACACTGCCATATCCTGAACAATCAAGGCATCCGGCCGAGCACTATCAAGAAAACGCAGGTATTCTCTAGCTTCTTCCACATCTTCCTCACTAAAAAGATTATTCACAGTGATATACACTTTTTTGTCTAGACGGTGTGCGATATCAAGTGCCTCTACAATCTCTTCATGAGTAAGATTATAACCTTTACGCATCATTCTCATATTCAATACAGGTCCACCAAAATAAACTGCATCACACCGTGATTGGATCACTTCCTTGAAAATCTCAAACGTTCCTGCGGGTGCGAGTAATTCAATTTCTCTACCGTTAAAATAACGTGCCATTCAAGTTCCCTCCCAAGTTGATACTACTAATAGGGAATGAGTATTATAACAAAGCTACTGCAATTCCCATGACCACAAACATCCCAATAAAAACAGTATCGAATTTGCCCCACCTTAGGCGGTGATACCGACTGCGGGGAGCATCCATGCGAAAACCGCGGGCTTCCATGGAATACACCAGATCCTGAGCACGCCTAAAGGCACTGGCGATAATCGGGACCAGCAGGGAGACTAACATCCGTCCCTTTTCCTTCAAAGGCAGCTCTTTTAGATCAGCTCCCCTTGAGGCCTGCGCTTTCATTATGATCTGCGATTCATCTAGAATCGTAGGAATGAAACGAAGTGAAATGCTGATCATCAGCGTGATACGGTCAGGGGATAAGCCAAGCTTTTTGAAGGGTGTCAAGATCCCCTCCAACCCTTGATTCAGCTTCCCCGGCGTTGTTGTGAAGGTCAGAAGCGCTGTAAAGGTGATAAGAAAGAACATGCGGATGACCGAAAATGCCCCTAATCTTAGCCCTCCCTCATAGATAGACCAGGAACCAAGAGTCAGCACTACCTCCCCTGTCTTCACAGACACCACCTGCACAATAAAGATAAATAACATTAAATAACGTAAAGGCTTAGCTGCTTTCAGGAAGTATTTAAGCGGAATCCGCGTGGAAGCCATAACGGCTATCGAAAAAATAGCCAACACAGCCATGGCCATCCACGAACGTGAGAGCAAGATAACAGCTACGTATAATAGCATGCCAGTGATTTTGGCACGAGCATCCAGCTTGTGCACCCACGAACCGGTCTCAATACTCCGACCTAAGATCAGTTTCTCATTCATGGTCATCCCTCTTTCCATCGGGCTTACCAGTGCTTATTGATTCCGCTGGCAGCGAAGCTATAAGCTCTGCCAGACTCTCAGCCGTCAAGCGGGGGACTTCATCCACAAGACCTAAATGATCAGCAACTGCACGCCAGTAACGAAGGGACTGCGGAACCGTCAAACCACACTGTTCCAGAATCGAAGGATCATCTGCAAGTGCCTTTACACTGCCCTGAAACGCCGTGCTGCCCTCTTTAAGTACAACCCAGCTGTCCGCATAGGGCAATAACTCATCCATCCGATGCGTAACGATAATGATCGTTCTGCCCTGCTCACGGCATAATCGCTCCAGCAAGCTGATAAGCTCTGCACGGCTAATGGGATCAAGCGTTGCCGTGGGCTCATCCAGAACGATGACCTCAGGGTCCATAGCTAGCACGGAAGCGATAGCCGCTTTACGCATTTGTCCACCGCTCAATTGAAAAGGATTCCGCTCCAGCAACGCGAGATCCAGCCCCATATCTGACATGGCCTGACGTGCACGTGACTTTGCCTCATCGAGACTCATACCGAAATTAAGGGGACCGAAAATGAGATCCTTTTCGACCGTATCTTCGAACATCTGCTGCTCCGGAAATTGAAATACCAATCCGACTCGGCGGCGCAGTGGCATTAGCTTAGGTGACTTCTCACCAGCCTGAATGGTTACATCAAGCACTTTTACCATACCCTCGGTTGGTTTCAGTATCCCGTTAAACATTTGCAGCAGCGTCGATTTACCTGAGCCCGTCGCCCCCGCAATACCAACCATCGAGCCAATGGGTACACTGAGGTTAATGTCCCGGAGCGCCGTCAGCTTCCAGAGGCTTCGTTCAGCGTAGGTGTAACTTACTTGCTGTAATTCTATGGCCATAACGTGTCTATAAGCTCCTTTTCACTGATCGGAACATCCACATGAATACCCTGGTTCTGCAGCTCGCGTGCAAGGCGCCAAGGATAAGGTTCACGCAGATGGCATTTTTCCAGAAGCTCCTCGTTCCGGAACAACTCCGCCGGTGTAACATCTGCAGCCAAACTACCTCCATGCAGCGCAAGCACCCGATCCGATGCCAAAATCTCATCTGCATCATGCGTAATCATGAGGATCGTGTACTTCCCTTCTGCCCGCATATCCTGCAGAATGCCGAGAAGGTCATTTCTGCTTCCTTCATCCAACATAGAAGAGGCCTCGTCAAAAATGACGATGCCTGGTTCCATAGCAAGAATGGAAGCGATAGCAACACGCTGCTTTTGGCCTCCCGACAGCTCACCCGGATGCTTGGACAACAGATGATTTATTCCTAGTCTTGTCGTATAGGAGTGCAAACGTTCAGCCATCTCTTCGTACGGCAAACAAAGCCCTTCCAGGCCGAATAGGATATCTTCCTCTACAGTGGCTCCAATAAACTGATTATCTGGATTTTGGAACACCATTCCGATACATTGCCGAATGCTTCCGATCGTTTCCTCACTAAGCAGCATGCCACTAACCTCAATCTCACCAGCCCCCTTAGGCAGCAGAGCATTAAGCAGCTTGACCAACGTAGACTTCCCGCAGCCATTAGGACCAACCAAGCTGACCCATTGTCCTTGTGAGATAGATAACGTTATATTTTGAAGAATCGGATGCTCGGGATCATAGCCAAACGATACCCCATCCAGAGAGATGACTGCTTGTCCTTCTCCCTCTAAGTCTTGACCTTCGTATGATTCATTCATGTTAGTCATCCTTCCGCTGATGTGACTAATCAGTCCAAAAATTCTTCAAACAGCGATATTTTTGACAATGACGCCACCAAATAACGGACTGCATAGCCCACGGCAATTCCTGTTACTACCCCAGTGATCAGCAGCATGGGAAGATAATAAAAAATACTAAGTGATGCAAATACCATAGAAGCTGCCAGCAGCTGACCGATATTATGTGCAATCCCACCAGCTATACTAATTCCGATCAAGCTTATACTCTTACCTTTGCCACTAATCAGCATCAGCACAAACATAACAACAAAGCTAAAAAGTGAACCAAATAAACTAAACAGCAAGCTTGAGAAGGTACCTAGCAGAAATGCAGTAAGCAGTGTTTTGAGGATGACAAGCAGGAAAGCATCCCGTCCACGTAAAAAGTAAATACAAGTCAAAATCATAATGTTGGCCAGTCCGAGCTTAGCACCCGGCACCAGTCCCATCCCGGATAACGGAATCTGTGCCTCTATTAAACTTAACACTACTGCCACTGCGGCGAAAATCGCAATAATCACTGTTCTTTTTAAAGCTGTTGCAGATTCACTACTGGACATAGGCATCTATATCATCCTCCCCCGACGCACTGGTGATTTCGACTAATACTCTATGCGGTAGACAGACAATCGTCTGTTTGGGCAGGGTAATAAAACCAAAACCTAGGCAAACTTTATCAGCGCAATCGGCATCGTACATTTCAATCCCGTAATCATGCACCTTCAAAATGTTATAGCCGCGTTCCGTGCGGACCTCAATGGTTTGTTCTTCTTTTGTAAGCTTTACCGTTTTAAATAACTCACCGTCCACCGTTACATTGGCTATGAGATTTTTACCGGCCCCACCTTTGTCATCATTGTCCGAAAACCATCTCGGTACGAGAAAAGCGAGCGCAGCAATCAATACGATGGAAATCAGCCACACATCTGCGCGTTTCATAAAAATCTCCCTTATTTTTTAATTAAAATCCAGACTTATTAATTATAACGGTCTACCCTCAATCCTTCAATCAATGTTGGAGTTTATTGTCAGTTTTAGAGAGCTGTTCACAAAATAGGCACGCAAAATAACCCCAGCAGACACAAGCCCTTCGTCTCTGGCATTTTCAGTTGTAGTTTGTAGCGTTTGCAAAAATATCCAACTTACATTTTAGCCCATTTGCACCGAGATCGCCCATCTCCTCTGGTTTACTAGCTTTTCCGGAATAATTCACAATTAACCCAATTTAAGTTACTTTCGAAATCTAAGCGCTCCCTATCGAGGTTTGTTTCTCTCTAGAATCAAATAAACCTTATCTTGGAATTCATTATTATATTTGCCTTTTAAACAATAGTGTGTTATATTTATATGGTATTTGTTTTTCGATATATTGAATATCCCCACCAAGAAGATGTCAGGCCGACTATTATACACATCGGCATTTTGGACAAAGAGGCTTTATGTTTTCTTGCAGTACTCTTCCTTTTTATGAGATTAAATTCGAAATATAGCATTCCGATTCACACTGGCGCGGTCAATGGAGCCGCAAGGGCAAAAGAGAGGTAGGGCTTTTGTCGTATTGGAAGGATTATTCTCGCCACACGGCTGCTGGAAATAACAAGGAATCAAGACACCCGTTACTCACGAACGGCGGGGGATGAATATAACGAGAAAGCATGACGGTACGATCCTTATTCAAGGACTACGTCATGTGTGGAAAAATATAGGCGCCCGATAACCGCTACCTAGCGGATATCGGGCGCTGTCTACGTTCAGGACTTATTTTACATATCGGCTTACAAAAGCTGTTACTACATCTATATACCCCGCCTTATCCGTATCATAAGACAATCCATGCCCCGCTTGCGGCACTATGAGCCTCTCTTTTGGACTCTGGCATGCCTCATACAATTCATTCATCATAGCAAAAGGTACAAAGTTATCCGCATCCCCATGAATAAAAAGAATCGGAACCTTCGCTTTCCGCACTTGTTTTAATGTAGAGGCTTCACCAAAACCATACCCCGCCTTCAAGCGGGTGATTAGACTTGCACTTTGAACGAAAGGGAAACTTGGCAAACGATACATGCGTCGTAGTTGGTAAGATAATTGTGCTTTTACTGAGGTATAAGCGCAGTCCGCAACAATAGCTTTTACCTGCGGCGGAAGATCTTCCCCTGAGGTCATTAGCACTGTAGCACCGCCCATAGAAACACCGTGAAGCACAATTTGAGCACTAGACCTAGTCTTTTTAATCATGTATTCAATCCATTGCAAATAATCTTTTCGTTCCGGCCAACCAAAACCAATGTAATCCCCTGCGCTATCTCCATGCCCCCTTGCATCGGGAATTAGGATGTTAAAGCCTAAGTTCTCGTAGTAGATTTTGGCGTACGCCCCCATATCCTTTGCTTTACCTGAATAACCGTGGGCTAGAATGGCTGTGCGTCCCGCAGCACGATTAGATTGGAGTAAGAAACCTCTTAGTTTAAGTCCATCTGCAGATACGATCTCAATATTCTCGAAGCTCTGGCGAGAGACCCAATCCTTCCCCTCCCCCCAAGAAGCTCCGGCAACCGGAGGATCAGCCTTCAGATTAGGATTATTACTTAGAAATACCTTTGGTGCTCGTTTAATAGCAATACCATAGAAGAAAAATCCCACATAGATTAGAATCCCTATGATGATTACAGCGCTAATAATGAACCATATCAATTCGCCTTCGCCATCCCCTCTTCATTTCTTTTGCAACAAGAGTATACCATCTACTTAGAATGCACCAAACTATCGCAATCATGACATACAAATAGAGCCGCCATCGGGACACCCCCCGAAAGCGACTCTATGTTGCTCTACCGTTTATTATTTATTCTTTTTGGAGAACTTGGTTCTCATTAATAATCCGATAAGTGCAAAACCCAAACCTGCTACATAGTAAGGTGCAGGACTTGATTCACCCGTTTTTGGCAATTCCTTCACAGGTGGCTTACCTAATGGGATCGTATCGTCCACTACGATGATTTCATCAGGTGTTGGTGTTGGCGTTGGTGTCACTGCCGGTACCGGACCTAATGGGATCTCATCATCATCAACAAGTACTTCTGTGCTATTCGACGGTGTTGGTACTGGCGCTGGTGTCGGCGAAGCTACAGGCCCAAGCGGCACAGGATCTTCTGCAAGAACTATAGTGCCAATTACGGATGATGGCGTGGGTGTCGGGAACACCGAAGTCTCTGGTGTTGGTGTTACCTCTGGCGTTACCGTCGGTGTCGGTGTTGCTTCAGGCGTTACCGTCGGTGTCGGTGTTGCTTCTGGCGTTGGCGTCGGCGTTGGTGTCACTGTTGGCGTCGGCGTCACTGTTGGCGTCGGCGTCGGTGTTGGTGTCGGCGTTGGCGTCACTGTCGGCGTTGGCGTCGGCGTCGGCGTTGGTGTCACTGTTGGCGTTGGCGTCGGCGTTGGTGTCACTGTTGGCGTTGGTGTTGGCGTCGGCGTTGGTGTCACTGTTGGCGTTGGCGTCGGTGTTGGCGTTGGTGTCACTGTCGGCGTCGGTGTCGGCGTTGGTGTCGGTGTCGGTGTCGGTGTCGGCATTGGTGTCGGCGTCACTGTTGGCGTAGGCGTTGGTGTCACTGTCGGCGTCGGTGTCGGTGTCACTGTTGGCGTCGGCGTTGGCGTTGGTGTCACTGTCGGCGTCGGTGTTGGCGTTGGTGTCACTGTCGGCGTCGGCGTTGGTGTCACTGTCGGCGTCGGTGTTGGCGTCGGCGTCGGCGTTGGTGTCACTGTCGGCGTCGGTGTCGGTGTCACTGTTGGCGTCGGTGTTGGTGTCGGTGTCGGCGTCGGCGTCACTGTTGGCGTCGGTGTCGGTGTCGGCGTTGGTGTCACTGTCGGCGTTGGCGTTGGTGTCACTGTCGGCGTTGGCGTTGGTGTCACTGTTGGCGTTGGCGTTGGTGTCACTGTTGGCGTTGGTGTCACTGTTGGCGTTGGTGTCGGCGTTGGTCCAGGTTCATCACCATCGTATGGATAGTGGTGAAATTCACCACCACCAGTCCCTTTGAGTGAAGCCGCCACTAAAGTACCGTTAATCTGACCATTAATAAAATCAACATGAGCATAGGGGGCAAGTATGCTTCCCATTACACCTATGCCTGCCATATCAAGATACGCAGCTTGGCTAAAGTTAAGCAAAATTTTCTTGCTGTTCAACACGTTATTAGGTAGAAATCCGAAGTTTTTCATTTTTACGTTAGAACCATCAATATTAATAATTGCTGTAGATCCTGAAGGAACATTTATTGTAATTCCATAGGTATTAGAGACGTTATCTCCTGGAACATTAAAAACATTGACCGCAGGATCTGTACCTGTCAGGGTAAGACTGCCATATTGGTACACTGTTGTTCCATTCGCCGGCAATGCTGCAAGTTCTGCTGATTTGTCCTTCAAAGACTGACCTACGGCTGAAAAGTCAATCGTACTCCCCTGTCTTTTTGTACCTCCCTTGAGGAGCGTTACATTCCCTGAAAAATCTCCCCCGTGCACGATATTCCCATAAACAGTACCTCCGTTGAAAGTAAGATTCCCTCCAACAACAAGTGTGTCAGTCAAGGAAACCTCAGCAGCGGTCAACCTATCTCCAACACTATAGTTGGTTAAAGTAACGTTACCTCCAGCAGCAAACCTTCCTTCCGTATCCGAAACCGTTGTTATATCCCCTAGAATAAACACGTTGTAGACCCCTGCAATTCCCAATGTAGAAGAACTACTAGCTCCAGCAACTCCAGCTCCTAATGAGGAAAGCCCACTACCTACCGTCAAAATCCCAGCTAATACAAGCGAGAGTAACGGTCTTATTCTTCTTTTCAAATGGCACACCTCCTAAAACTATGATTTATATTAATCAGAATAATTACCAGAAACTCTAAAGGACCTAACAACAAAAAAGACCGCCAAAAAGAAGTGGAATTCCCTTCTCATGGCAGTCGGACGGTCATTGTGCCTTTAAGACACTTTAGACTCCTGGACTTTGCGTCCCGCCCTTTCAGACGGTTTGCTATTATCATGACTATATATATGTATTACACTGCAAGTCCAGAACTGGTAGCCGAAGCATTCTCTCCAATAACCGTCTATGACTTTTAATACTTTTTGAATTAATAACAGTTTAGCGCCCGGCACCCACAATTGTCAATCAATTCCTTTCGATGATCCCCCTCATTATTACCATACAAAAAAAGCGCCTAAAGGCGCTTCGCATAAGGTTTTTCATTAAATTTTAAAGTAACTGTATATAGCCCAATATGGATATCCATAAGGGAACACTCAGAATTAAACCAAAAAACAATCCACGCTGGAGGCTGCCCTCTTTTTCCATCATAATTCTCCTTTATGTGCGTCCGATACATTAATTTTTATTATTACAATTTTAATATAATTTATTCTTCGTTATTTAGTTGTGAATTTAATCACATTGAATAAGCTGTTTAGAAATACCATTGATTATTTTTGGAATATCGGGGTAGAATACGAATATACGTTCCTATTAGAGGTGATGAGATTCATGCATAGAGCAGAAAGCAGGGACAACATGCTGGTGAAATCTTATTTATTGCTTCCGATGATTTTATCAGCTTTCGAACGGGACTCCGCCATTTTATCTACACACTTACGAACACCCGCCCCTTATCTGGAGGTGCTTGGAACAGCTGCTGCAGTAGCTACAACAGATCTAAGGGATGTTCGTGCAGAAATGAGAAGACGGGGAATCAAGGTGTATGAGCAAAACAGACTTAATACGGGAATTGAAGCCAAGTATATATGTCGTGGCTATCACGAACGAATGCTGCTGTTGAATGACATTGTTGCGGCTCAGGCTGCCATCCATATGCGCAGATACCTAGGGCTGGATATTTCCTCTTTTAAGAGTTACGAAGAACAGTATCAGATTAAATAAAGCTGTATAGAAGCCGCTCTACTCTCCCCCCAATCAATTAGTGAACAAAAAAATAGGCCTTACCATGGGAGTTGGCAAGACCTGAGAGAGATATACCACAAAACACTGGGGGGTGTTTGGTGTCTTCAATATATACCTCGAACCTGAAAAAAAGCTGATAGGCACATAAAAATTACATTAAAAATATCATTCGCCGTTCAGAAGTGATCCGAATGCTCCCACAAGCTTAGCCGACCTTTGGCTGGAATTGGATGGCGCAGTGAGTGAACCTCTTCAAGCTTCCAGGCAAAACGTCCTTCGCTATAGTCGCCAAAATCATATTCGTTCCCATTGATCCATTCCCTTAAATCCACCTCTGGAGTAACCACATAACATCCCGCGAGCTGACCTGTAGCAATAATAGCTCCTGTCGGCAAATTATTTGCTGTATAGCCATGTTTCGCCAATACTGATTTGTACGGTTCCTGTTCACAAATCTTTTTGTCAATCCTCATTCCGGCATGGATGCCTAACTCGCCGCGGTAGGCTGTTCTCCATGAACGAGTTTCAAACTCTTTTTCACCAAGAGCAATTAAGGTCGCCCAAGGCTGCCGTATTGTTATACACCGCATGATATCTATCCCCTTTGTTTATGTTGGACGTTTGTCACGGATGCCACGGATCTCGATCTCGCGTTGTGTAATCTTGCTCTCCTAGACTTGATAAATAATCCCAACCGTTTGGTCGATACTCATTTCCATGATTGATCGCCTCTAAAAATAAGAACATTCATTTTTATTATATACAAACAAAAGTTCTTATAAAAATATCAATATTATTGACATTCACCTGTAACTCCCCACAATTTAAACAAATAAAATAATTAAAATTGATAAAGGAGAATATAGTTTGTATACTAATCAAGTAGTTAGTGTGCAAACTATTTAAAGAGGGGAATTAATTTATGGACAACCCAGGACAGTTATTAATAAGAGTAAGTCTTGAAATGAAAAAAAGCTTAACAAAAAAACTTTTACTTTATAATGTAACAGCTCCTCAATGGGCAGTATTAAAAGATATATCTATTCATTTAGAAGGAACAACTCCAGCTATGATTGCAGAGCGAACTTACTCGGATCGCCCTACAATAACGGGTATACTCGAGCGACTTAAAGCAAAAGGACTTCTGGACATTAGAGATAATCCAAATGATAAACGATCAAATCTTGTATTTATTACAGATTCGGGAATGATAATTAAGAGTCAAATAGAAGTTCTTAGTGACGAAATCATGGATAACGCACTTAAAAATATTTCTGAACAAGAAATGTCCACGTTTATGAACGTGCTTAAAATGATCTATTTAAATATTAGTTAGGGAAGTGAGACTTATGATTCTAATCACAGGGGCAACCGGTAATGTAGGACGTGAAGTGGTTAACGAACTAAGGAAAAGTGAAACACCTTTTAAAATTGCCTCCCATCGAAAAGACAGTGAGTATGTTTATTTTGATTTTGAAAATGCTGATTCTTTTCGTCCAGCGTTAACAGGAGTGAAAAAATTATTTTTACTGCGCCCTCCTCATATAGCTGACGCAAAAAAATATTTCCAACCCCTCATAGATATCGCAAAGGAAGTCGGAGTTGAACACATTGTGTTTCTATCTCTATTGGGCGTAGAGAAAAACCCAATTGTTCCACACCATAAAATTGAAAAAATCATTAAAAAATCAGGAATTCCATATACTTTTTTACGCCCAAGTTTCTTCATGCAAAACTTAATTTCTCAACATGGGGAAGAGCTACGTAAAGAAAAGGAGATCTATGTACCCGCAGGAAAAGGCAAGACTAGCTTTATCGATGTTCGTGATATCGGTACTGTAACAGCTAGAATCCTAACTGAGAATGGTCATGAAAATAAAGGTTACTCGTTAACGGGAACTGAAGCGCTAGATTACTATGAAGTAGCTGAAATTTTATCTGAAGAGCTAGGAGAAACAATCAAATATGTTAATCCATCAGTTCTTCAGTTTAGAGATAAAATGTTAACAAAAGGAATTCAAAAAGAATTTGTGACTGTTATGATTGGAATTTACTTCACTGCAAAAATTGGATTAGCCAAAAAAATCACGCCCGATTTACAAATATTACTTGGTAAAAGACCCATTACATTCAAAGAATTTGCACATGACTATAAGTACGAATTAGTTTAATCATGGTGGTTTTTTGGCTAAACCATCAGGAAGCATTTCAGGATACATTGTTACTGCCGCGTGCGAGGGGAATCAATAAAGGTCGTCATAATGGATATGCTGCTGTTTATTCTTATATTGGTAATGTACAAAATGCTATGCCTGTGCAACCGATTTTAAACTAATGTCGTAACCACTAGAGGGGAAGGTCCATGATTCAAAAACCACGTACTACTATTAAATGGACTCTTATTTTTGTTTTTTTGTTATTAGTCACCGCCTGTAGTAAGAATGATGAAGTTTTGAAAGGAATTGTACATACAATAGATGTAGAAAATAAAAGAATTTTAGTAATTTCCGAATTAAAAGAAGAAGACTTGAACAAGGAATACAAGGAGGTGCTCGAATCTAATGAGTACTCTCAAGCCATTTGGGTAAATAAAGTTGCACCTTCTAAATATAAAAAAGGCGATGAGATTAATGTATTTTTTGAAGTAAGTGATGATTCATTCCCTGCACAAGTTACCGCCAAAAAAATCACCAAAATCAAGAATTGAGCAAAAAGAATAGAATCTACTATAAAGAAGCGGCTTCTCCAAAGGGACGGCGCTTCTTTATTATGAATAATCTCTCCCGGACGAAACATTTGCATAATCTGAATATAATAATTCTGGAACATTCTGTAAACTGAAAAAGCTCACCAACCGAAGCCAGTAGGCATAATCCCAAGCATTTGGGAATTTACTCTTTGTTGGAATTACTGAAACCTTACGAAACAACTATAGGAGCTTATACTTAATTCTCATTGTTCAAAAAGCATCTCAATCTGGTGAAATACTAATAACATTCGTAGATTGGAGGTTTACCATGACAGAAATTGACGAGAGAAAATGGGGACAACAGGATCCTATCAAAGAACCACCAGATCGTTATGCACAGTTTTTAAAAGTTGTATCACTAACCTTCGTGGCTGTCACATTCACTATTATTTTCACTGAGATGAACAGGGGCAGCTTTCCCCTTAAGCTCATTTTCTTTGTTATTGGACAATTCTTCATTTATGGATATGTGATGAAAAATGTGTCCAAGACCTCAGAAAAATTCAAAAATTTCTGCAAGAAATTAAAAATAAAACTACCCATTCTCTACATTCTATATTTCTTGTTTCTCTTCTATATTGGGCAACCATATTTATAAATTTACTCTGTGCAAAAAAGTGACCCCACCACTTTCGGCAGGGTCTAGATCTATTTTATAAGGGGGTTATGTGATTACTATAATCCTCTTAGCTTAAATAAGTATGAAGCCCGTCTAAAGATTTGCTGAAATATTATTATTTTTATCGAAACCGATCAAATATAGTAACGTATCAATCTTAATTTTCAAATTACTACATATACAAAATGGAGGTGTGTATAAAGATGAAAATATTGAGTCTATTGCTTGTAGCATTGTCTTCCATTGGAGTAGTTGCCACATTCGGATTTTCAACATTCAGCTTAATCACAGGAATTATAGGAGGGCTTATTGCAGCATTTGCAATTTCAGGCTACTTGCAGTCTGTCAGACGTGATTACCCCAATGAGAGCTATGAGAATAAACAAGTTAAGTATCAATCGAACTATAATACTTGGTAAGCAAAAGCCCCACCTTAAACTGGTGGGGTTTTTCATATTCCCAAACACTTGTAAAATCACTTTGTGATATTAATGGTAGAAGAAACAAACGAGGGATAATGGCTAGCTGTAGAAATGCTTTCACCGAAAATTCATTCCTTAGTTCATAGACTACTTGAGCTTTGTCTTGTTTGGTGATTTCCCCTTGTTTTGAACCTCTAGTTTAATCTGTGCAGGATATGATGTATAGCCCTTTTTAAAAGCTTCTTTCCCATGATGTTCATATTGATTAATCCAATTACTGTATGACAATTAAATAGAAGAGAGCTGCTAAAACAAACCGGTATAGAGCAAACCACTCCAATCGAAGTCGCTTAATCAGTTTGATGAACGTCACTACTGCAATCATTGCCACAAGAAAGGATGTCGCAAAGCCAATTAACATTAGAAGTAAATCGTCAGAACTCAGCAAATCACGATTATCGTACAAATCCAACAAGCTTGCACCAAACATAACTGGCACAGAAATAAGGAATGTAAAATCTGCGGCGGCTTTTTGGCTAGTGCCAAGCAACAGGCCACCTGAAATTGTCGAACCTGATCTCGAAAATCCCGGCCATAACGCCAAGCATTGGAACAGACCAATTCCGAAAGCCTGTTTATAATTAATCCCATCGATAGTATCAGCGGTTTCAGTCCGCCTATTTCGCGCTGCAATGATCATCAACACGCCACCAACAACTAGACCGATCAAAACAGGGGTTGGGCCAAATAATTGGCTTTTTATTGTGTCCTTGAAGAGAAGATATAGGATTAATGCTGGTAACATAGCCAAAATCATATGAATGACATTTAATCCTTTGCTTTTGGAAAAATCCATTCTAATCATATTAACCCCAATTTCCAAATACCTTTTCCAATAAAGAATTAGAACTGCCATCACTGCACCCAACTGAATAACAATTTTAAAAGTTATTGCAGCATCTCCCTCAAAGCTAAGCAAATCGCCTGCTAAAATAAGGTGTCCAGTAGATGATACTGGTAAAAATTCAGTTAAGCCCTCTATTATGCCAAGTATTATTGCTTTAATTACGTCAGTCATCAGTGGATTGTCCCCTTTCGAAAATAAAATCATTTAATTTCCAGTATAAGGGAGACACGTAAACTTCCCCATCGATTAACCTAACAATATTCAATTCAGAATGACATAATTGTCACATTGCTCATTATTTCAGTCTTAAGGGGGCTTTGGTTTGCAAAACACAAAATATTAAGTATAATGTTACTGTCGAAACGCTAAGGCGTCTGTACAGGATGGCTACCTGGCACTGATGATGGCAGGCCAAGCGCTTTATAAAGTTTTCTTTATGTGTATTTATACTTTAGGAGCGTGGTTATCTATGAAAATTAATATTACCGCACATTTTAACATTGATATTACTTTATCTCTTCATCTGTTAGCCGTAGCCAGTCTTGCTTATGAACTCAGTTCACTGACGAGCTCGTGAAATTCGAGCGAAAAGTATCTGTACTAAGACACCTTGTGGTGTCTTTTTTATTTTTATAGTAATTACCATCTAACCGATCTGCCCCCGCAAGAAAAAAGCAGCTTATGCTGCTCCTCCTCCACCATCCTTCATTCTGATTGCTGTCAGCTTGCGACACGCCTTCCATCTGCTCGACAGTGACCACTAGTCATACCGTTTTCATTAGCGATTTCGCCATGTCTTATCTTTTAGAAGAATGTTAGAAGCCAGGGGATTTAATGAAAAATGACGCGGTCCCGAAACCTCGGAAATCCGCGCCACGTATGGTTTTTTGGGATGCTGGTGAAGGGAATTGAACCCCCGGCCTACGCATTACGAGTGCGTTGCTCTACCCCTGAGCTACACCAGCTTAAGGCTGATTTTTCTGTCAAACAAAAAATATTATACAACTTTCAGCCAGAAACGCAAGCCTATTTCTCCCTGTTTTCCGCCCTCCTAAACTGCTAATCCACCTGTAGCTTACGCTCCACAGACTCTAACTTTCCACGGCTAGTGGAGGGTTTATCGCGGCGGTCGTCTATTTTAAGTGAGGTAGAGACACGTTCTGCACCTGCGGCAAAAGGAGACTCATGCAAAGCTTCTACCGCGGCAAAAATGCGTTGCAGAGGCCCTTCGATGATCGTCCCCATGGACGTAAGTTCATATGTAATCCCTTCTACTGTCTTCAGCACCCGCTGCATATCCGCAACATAGCTGCTAAGACTGGTACTGCCTGTTCCAATTGGAATAACTGTAACTTCAGCAATAGGCATGAGAATACCTCCTCGAAATTTTATAGTACCTATCTTCTTCCATTGTAACAATTCCACCGCTCTGTCACAAACTAAGCAAGATTATCCTCCCTTATCTTTTCTATTTCTTCTGATTACTTCAAAATATGACTTTGGGCTAAGAGTATTTTCTCATGCGCAAATTCTAGGGTCATCTGCACTATATTTATGGACTCTTTGTGGCATCTTTTCGGACAATTTATGAATCATTTCGCATCTCCCTGTGGATCAATTGTGGATTACTTATGGACAGCCTGTGGATCATTTGTGGAGTACTTTTAAAGAACCCGCTCCCCGCGCGGGTTTTCTAAAAAACTGTTTACAAACACAACATCTTGGGTTATTTTTATCTAACGACAACAAAATATAGTGGAGACAGGCGCTTTGATCCTTAACCGGATTTAGAGCTTAATAGGGAAGCGCGGTGAGAATCCGCTGCGGTCCCGCCACTGTAACCGGATGGCCTTCTTAAGCTTCTGGGAAGCTTGAGAATCCACATCTCCCGGCAGATGCCACTGAGGGTTAGGAACACCCTTGGGAAGGCGCCGAGAGATCCCACGGAAGCCAGGAGACCTACCTGTTTCGACGACACCAACTATTGATGCCTGCGAGGAACAGGGATGGTGTCCGCATGCGGTCATCTACGTAGAGACCTCTGCAAATATCCGTGTGGATATTTACATAACGCATCGGGCATTTTCTGCCATCCTCGGGTAGGGGATGCTTTTTTTATGTAATCAGAACAAATATACGACTGCTTATGGCAGTCCAACTTCCTATGGATATATGGATTTGATGATAGATGTTTTTCTTTTATACTGAGAGGAGAGCTGTACAATGACGTTGTTGGAGAGACAATTTAATGGAGTAGAAAATGCACGGGAAGTTCTTTTAGAAGAGCTCATTGATTTAGGCCGGGATATTATCGACAGTCGGGATATGGACCTATTGCGCGAGAATGCCAATTTGAATGGAGAGAGTTTCTCCGGTAAAATGAGCAAGTTCGGCAGTGAATATTCAAAATGGTACGCCCGCAATTTTACGATGCCGCCGCAGCTAGTGCAGGCTATTGATGACAATGTCGTCTATGTGCATGATCTGGATCAATACGCGATTGGAACGACGAACTGTATTTTTATCCCGTTTGATAAACTTCTCCGTGAAGGTTTCAATACCGGCAACGGCAGCGTTCGTCCTCCGAACTCAATAATGACTGCTATGTCTCTGGTAGCGATTATTTTCCAATCCCAGCAAAATGCTCAATATGGTGGTGTATCCGCCAATAAACTCGACTATGATCTGGCACCTTATGTAACCAAATCCTTCGCCAAGCTGTTCCGCAAGGGTCTGGATTATTTTGAAGAAGGACAAGCTGATGAATCTTTGGGCGAGATTACGATGAGCCGGACCGATCTGGCGGAGTTATATCCAAGAGCGTTCCGTTTTGCACTAAAGGAAACCGAAATCGAAACCCTGCAAGCGGCTGAAAGTATGGTACATAATCTGAATACCATGTCCAGCCGATCCGGTGGACAAATACCGTTTACCAGCATCAACTACGGTACTTGTACTTCACCAGAAGGTCAGCTTGTGATCAGTTCTCTGCTAACAGCAACTATGAACGGACTTGGCAGCGGAGAAACACCAGTGTTCCCGATTCAAATCTTCAAATGCAAGCAAGGAATCAATCAACAACAAGGCGATCCTAACTATGAACTGTTCCTAAAAGCGGCTGAATGTTCTGCGCGCAGACTATATCCAAACTTCGCTAATCTGGACGCTCCGCTCAACTTGCAGTATTATGATCCAAGTGATCCTGATACGGAGTTCGCTACAATGGGCTGCCGAACCCGAGTGCTCGGTGACCGTTTTGGTCGTAATCATTGCTCTGGAAAGGGCAACCTTTCCTTTAATACACTGAATCTGGTTCGGCTAGGTCTGGCACACGGCACAGTAACAGGCAGACGTACCATCGCAGACGAAGCTGGCTTCTATGAAGATCTAAATCATTATATGGATATTGCGCTGGAAGGACTTCTTCATCGGTTCCACATTCAAACCGCACAAAAAGCTAAAGCTTCCGATTTCATGATGCGAGAAGGCGTCTGGGAAGGCGGCGAGCATCTTGCACCTGATGACACTGTAGGCGATCTGCTAAAGCATGGCAGTCTGTCTCTTGGCTTCATCGGTATGGCGGAATGTATGAAAGCTATGTACGGCAAACACCATGGCGAGGATATGGAAGTTCATGCCAAGGCGCTGGCTATTGTGCGTCATATGCGGGACTATTGCGATCGGAAAAGTGAGGAACTGGATCTCAACATCACTCTGTTCGCAACTCCAGCAGAAGGTTTGTCCGGTAAATTCACAAAAGTTGACCGCAAGGTACTGGGTTCCATTCCGGGCGTAACCGACCGTGAATATTATACGAACTCTTTTCACATCCCTGTATACTTCGATCTGGGTGCTGCTCAGAAGATCAGCTTGGAAGCTCCTTTCCATGAATATTGCAATGCCGGGGCTATTTCTTATGTCGAATTAAACGGCAATGCCCGCAACAACCCATCGGCTTTTATCAAAATCATTAAATATGCGCTCGAACAACAGGTCAGCTATTTCAGCATTAACCATCCGATTGACCGCTGCTCCAGCTGTGGATACGAAGGCGTAATTGGGACAAACTGTCCTTCCTGCAACGCACATGAGAATGACGTGCACATCCGCCGTTTGCGCAGAGTTACAGGTTATTTAACCGGCGACTATCAGACCCGCTTTAATGCCGCCAAACAAGCTGAAGTACGGGATCGCGTTAAGCATCTATGAATATTTGCGGTTACTATCCGGAGTCGATTAACGAGGGAGAGGGCATGCGGGCCGTCCTCTTTCTCAGCGGCTGCCGCCATCGTTGCCCGGGATGTTTTAATCCCGAGACATGGAACTTTAAATATGGAGAAGTCTTCACCTTAGAACGACAACATGAAATTATTGCAGAAATCGCCGCTAACCCTTTGCTGGATGGTCTGACACTGGCAGGCGGCGATCCTTTTTTCTCAGCAGAAGAGTTGCTGGGGTTCATTCATGAGCTTCGCGCTGTACTGCCAGGCTTCTCAATCTGGATTTACAGTGGTTATACGTACGAAGAACTTACAGCCCTTCCCGGTACGCCGGAATGGGATCTACTTAAGCAGTGTCAGGTGTTAATAGATGGAAGATTTGTAGAAGAACTGAAAGATACTACGCTTCTCTACCGGGGAAGCTCCAACCAACGCATTATCGACATTCCGGCCAGCATGAACGGCTCGGAGGTCTTTCTGTGGCAGCCTGCTGCGCTATAATATATCAATTTTTGATATTGAAAATTAATTTGAAATAAGAAGGGATGAACTAACCATGCCGCAATTCGTAGTAAAACCGGATAATCGCCAACTGGCTTTTGATGAGAACCGTCTTTCCGTCTACGCTGACCGTATTCTGGAAGGTCTCGATCAACTAAATAAAGAAACTTTGCTGCGTGGAGTGAATTCCAAACTGCGTCGTGACTCGGTAAGCGGAGAAGAAATCAGCAACGCCTTCACCATGAGCGCTCTAGAGCTTGTAACAAAAGAAGAGCCTACCTGGAAGTTCGCAGCTGCCCGCGCCCTTCTGACAACCCTTTATAAAAAAGCTGCTGTTCATCGCCGCTACAAAGCTTATCCAGAAGAGCCTTACGGTGAATTGTATCCACTAATTACGGATCTCGTGAAAAAAGGAATCTATCGCGAAGAACTTCTAAGTCATTACACCAAAGAACAAATTATCGAACTAGGTGGGTGTATCGATTATACACGCGACCTTTTGTTTGACTATATCGGTCTGCTTACGCTATCCGACCGTTATTTGGCGCATGATTTTGACGGCCGTGTGATGGAGCTTCCACAAGAACGTTATATGATTATTGCCATGTACCTGATGCACCGTGAGCCAGCTGAGAAACGTCTTGAGCTTGTAAAAGAAGCTTATTGGGCTATGAGCAACATCTACATGACTGCTGCTACACCTACAATGTCTAATGCCGGCAAAAAGGTCGCTGGACAGCTATCCAGCTGCTTTATTGATACTGTAGACGATTCCCTAGAGGGTATCTTTGACTCCAATACAGACGTAGCACGTCTAAGCAAAATGGGTGGCGGCATCGGCGTTTACCTTGGAAAAGTACGGGCACGTGGTTCGGATATCCGTGGCCACAAGAACACAAGCTCCGGCGTAATCCCTTGGATTCGCCAGTTGAACAATACAGCAGTCAGCGTAGACCAGCTGGGCACACGTAAGGGTGCTGTAGCTGTTTATCTTGATGTATTCCATAAAGATATTCTCGCTTTCCTTGATCTTAAGCTGAACAACGGTGACGAGCGTATGCGTGCACATGACGTGTTCCACGGGGTCTCCCTGCCTGACCTGTTCATGGAAGCTGTAGAATCGCGCAGCCACTGGAACCTCTTCTGCCCTCATGAAGTGAAAAAGGTCATGGGCTGGACTGATAAAAATGGCCGTCCACTAGGATTGGAAGATTTCTACGATGAAGAGCTTGGCAAAGGTACTTTCCGTGAAAAATATGCTGAAGCTACAGCGAACCTGGAATTATCCCGGATCACTGTTCCTGCGATCGACATCATGAAACGGATTATGAAATCACAGCTAGAGACGGGTACACCGTACATGTTCTACCGTGATACCGTGAACCGGACCAACCCAAACCGTCATCAAGGTATGGTTTTCTCCTCCAACCTGTGCACAGAAATTATGCAGAATCAGTCTGCAACAGTAATTGAACAAGAAGAATTAGTAACTAAAGATGGCCAGACCCGGATCGTTATTTCCAAAATCCCTGGCGACTTCGTAGTCTGCAACCTGAATTCAATTCACTTGGCACGGGCGATTCCAGCTGGCGTATTAGAAAGACTTGTTCCGATCCAAGTCCGTATGCTTGATAACGTAATCGACATTAATAATATTGAAGTTCTGCAGGCACAATACACGAACAGCCAGTACCGCGCAGTAGGTCTTGGCACATTCGGCCTGCATCATCTATTGGCACTCAAGGGCATTCGTTGGGAATCCGATGAAGCCGTAGAATATAACAATCATTTATATGAACATATCAACTACCTGTTGGTTCGTTCGAGCATGGAGCTCGCCCGTGAAAAAGGCCGTTATCCGAAATTTGCTGGCTCCGATTGGGAGACTGGCGCATACTTCACTTCCCGCGGGTATGTTAGCGGTGAGCAAGAAGGTAAATATGTAACGACTGAGCAATGGCGCGAGCTGCAAGAAGAAGTAGCTAAGGACGGCGTGCGTAACGCTTGGATGTTCGCCATTGCGCCAAATGGATCTACATCGATTATTGCCGGCTCCACCGCCAGCATTGATCCGCTGTATGAACTGCTATCCTATGAAGAGAAAACAACTTATAAGATCGCTAACCCAGCACCGGATCTGTCCGACAAAACGATCTGGTACTATAAGACAGCATTTACAATTGACCAAAACTGGTCGATCCGCATGGCTTCTGCTCGCCAGCGTCACGTCGATCAAGGCCAAAGCTTTAACCTGTATGTTCGTCCTGACATCAAGGCTACCGAGTTCCTGGAACTGCATCTGAATGCCTGGAAGGGCGGCTTGAAATCAACTTATTATGTGCGTAGCCGTGCTTTGACTATAGAAGAGTGTGAATCTTGCGCTAGCTAATTATCTTAGTGCCCTGAATAGAAAAACGATGATGAATTTCGTAACTGCGAGGAATGTTTGGGCTTCCGGCCGCTGTTGTCATCAGATGTCTTGATCTTTACCGCTATTAGCGGATGACATCCGATGACAGCATATGCTTTCGATGCGAGCTTTCCTACGGAAAGCTTTCGGGCGAACGCTGACGCTCCTACAGCTCCAAACTTCCTCTCCGTTACTCCATCACCATCTTTCTATGAACAAGACACCAAAGAAAGATTACCCGCGCAAAAAATGGAGGGATAAGAAATGCAATTACAAAAGATTTTTAATACTGAAGCACCTAATCAATCCACACGCATTATCGACGGTGAATGCTCAGGTATTCTGAACTGGAACGATATTCGCATGCCTCATATGTACAAGCTGTATAAGGTGCTGCTGCTTAATCACTGGATCGCGGATGAAATTCCAATGTCCAAGGATGCGCAACAATTCCCGATGCTGGATGCCGAGGAACAACGCGTATTTAAGATTAATATCTCCCTACTCGCTGTGCTGGATTCGATGCAGACGATGTTCGTGAGCGACGTGAAGCGTTATTTCACCGATTCCTCTTTGGAAGCTATCTCCGCTATTATCGGGCAGCAAGAAGTGGTGCATAACCAATCCTATTCCTATGTTCTATCCTCTATCGTGTCGGAGAGTGAGCAGAAGGAAATTTTTGAATATTGGAAAAAAGACCCTGTCCTGCTGGAACGCAATCAGTTTATCTCTGATATTTATCAAGAGTTCCGTGATAACCCTACGAGACAGACCTTTTTCCATGCGCTGGTAGCAGATCTCATCTTGGAAGGGATTTTCTTCTACAGCACTTTCGCCTTCTTCTACAATCTGGCCCGTGACCAGAAGATGATGGCGACCAGCCAAATGATCTCTTATATTCAACGTGACGAGAATCAGCACTGCTACTTCTTCGCAGAAGTATTTAAGCAGCTGCTCGTAGACTTCCCTGAGCTGAACACCAAAGAAAACATGGATTACGTATACCGTACCATCGACCGCGCGGTAGAGCTCGAAACCAACTGGGCTTACTACACACTTACTAACGTGCGTGGCATTGATCTTAACGAGCTTAGCGACTACATCAAATATACAGCGAACAAACGTCTGACTTTGATGGGTATGGAAAAAGCTTACCAAGGTGTTGACGTTAACTGTATGCCTTGGATCAAACCATTCTCCGATGATGCGCTTAATGCTACCAAAACCGACTTCTTCGAAGCCAAATCCCGCAACTACGGTAAGGTTGGCGACGATAACGGATTCGACGATTTGTAAGACCGGATATATAACGAGCCCTATATATAAAAAGAGGCCATTCTCTACTTTCACAGTGAGATGGCCTTTTTGCTATAGCTTATATAATGCAAAAAGCGCCCCTCTCCCCTGGTATCAGGGATGAAAGAGACGCTTATACATTTGTTATTAGCACTAAGCACAGAAGGCTTGCTACTTAGTCTTATGCCTTGCGTTCCACACGATGTGTAGTTTCTTCTGCAAGCTCATCTAATGCATCGTTCAGGCGTAGCTTCAGCTCCTCAGCAAGCTCTACCACTCCGTGATCATTACGAACCACTTGAGAATCCACGGCATAAACGCCGCCAAGAATGTAACGTGCGCCCAGTACGGACAACACAGGTTTCAATGCGTAATCAATTGTGAGCAGATGTGCAAGACTGCCGCCCATGAACAGCGGGAGTACAACTTTCCCGGCCAATCCCTTTTGTGGAACCAGATCTAAAAAGGTCTTCAGCACGCCTGTATAAGAAGCTTTATAAACCGGGCTAACCACGATTACCGCATCAGCTTCCGCTACAAGGCCATTGGCTTTGACGATAGACTCACTTTCAAACTTAGTGTGAATCAAATCCTCCGCGGGTAGTTCTGCTACGTTAATACGCTCAACCTCGAAGCCCCGATTGGTTAAGCTGGCCTCCGCATATTCTATAGCTGCATTGATACGCGATACCAGGGAAGGCGTTCCGTTAATCACAACAATTTTAGCCACTTTTCCACCTCTTCCATCCCACTTAAGCAGCTCACACTGCTTTATTTATTATCCCGACAAAATTACTTTAAATTAATACTAATCCTAACGTAGAATTGATATTTTTGTCAAACCATAACCACTTGCGCTCCTCCCGCTCTTAAGTTATACTAAGCAACAATATTAAATCCAACAATCAGGCCAATGATCGGCATCCAACCGTGAGGCGTCGGCGACCGGAGTCTACAACAACTCCCTAAGTTCACCGGGTTTCGCCCGTTACCGCGAAGACCAAAGAGGGTCGGATTGTTCCTGCAGTTAAGGAGATTCGATCAACCTGGGTGGCACCGCGAGCTGACGCTCCTCGTCCCATGGATGAGGGCGTTTTTTGCGTTTTTTTAACCAAAAAGGAGCGAAACGGTATGCTGGATATGAACTGGATCAAAGACAATCAGGAACTTGTAAGAAACATTACGGCTTGGAAAAGAGTCGACTTCCCACTGGATGAACTGCTGGAATGGGATGAGAAACGGCGCGAATTGCGCCAAGATACGGAACAGTTGAGAGCCCAGCGTAACGGCCTGACCAAAGAGGTTGAACGACTTTTACGACAGGGTGACAGCGTGGCAGGAGAAGCAGTTAAAGAACAAGTAAGAGAACTGAACAACCGCCTGAATCTCTATGAGGCAGATCTAACTGAAGCAGACCGGCGCTGTGGAGAACTCATGCTGCTCGCACCAAACCCTGTATCGCAGGATACACCGATCGGTCATGATGATAAAGATAATGTAGAACTACGACGAACCGGAACGTTGCCGGAATTCGGCTTTAAACCGCGTGATCATGTGGAGCTAGGCGAGCTCCACAATATCATCGATATCCCCCGTGGCGTCAAAGCAGGCGGTCCACGCAGCTATGTGCTGAAGGGTGCAGGCTTGTTGTTACATCTGGCTGTACAGCGGCTGGCCATTGATGTACTGACTGCCCGCGGCTTCACGGTGATGGATGTTCCCGTGATCGTCCGTCCGGAAGCGCTGGAACGTACGGGCTTCTTCCCCGGCGGGATGGATCAGACCTATGAGCTAAACGGAGACAATCGCTGGCTGGTAGGCACATCGGAGGTGTCGCTTGTTTCGCTGTATAGCGATGAGATTGTCGAACTGGATTCGCCAATGCGGCTCGCCGGAATGTCGGCCTGCTTCCGCCGTGAGGTAGGATCGGCGGGACGGGACGTGCGTGGCCTGTACCGTGTTCATCAATTCTCAAAAATTGAACAAGTTATCGTATGTCGGAATGATGAGGGCGTGTCGGAGGGCATGCTGCAGGAAATTCTTGCGAATGCAGAGCATATTCTACAGCTCTTGGAACTCCCCTATCGGATCATGGCTGTCTGCACAGGAGATATGTCCCTGAAGACACATAAGCAGTATGACATCGAGACTTGGATGCCAAGCAGAGATGCCTACGGAGAGACACACTCGGCTTCCAACCTGCTCGATTTCCAGGCTCGTCGCTCGGGCATTCGTTACCGGGATACAGACGGTAAGCTGCAATACTGCCACACCTTAAATAACACCGCAGTGGCTACACCAAGGATCCTAATTCCGCTGCTGGAGAATCATCAACTGGAGGATGGATCCATTTACATTCCGCAGGCACTGCGTAAATATATGGATGGAATTGAACGGCTTGAGCTTCCGCACCAGTAATAC
The DNA here is from genome assembly GCF_037974255.1 of Paenibacillus sp. FSL R5-0636. Lineage (NCBI taxonomy): Bacteria > Bacillati > Bacillota > Bacilli > Caryophanales > Paenibacillaceae > Paenibacillus > Paenibacillus sp. FSL R5-0636. The sequence continues at coordinate 535,900 of NZ_CP150232.1, read as the reverse complement.
TGTGTTGTCCAAATAGATTTTAAATTAATAATGCCCTTCCACTTCTCGATAAGAAGCTGGAGGGGCATTATTTTTGTTCCGATACATTCAATATAATTTTAATCTCTATTGTTTTCCCTATGTAAAAATTAACAAAACTCTAGAATAAATTTGTCGTAATCCATACTGAATTCAACAATATACATAACATGCAATTAACATGTTGGTGATCTATTAACCATAAAAATACTAGATTTATTATTAATATTGTATTTATGCACTGTTTTTATACTAAAATCACAACATTTCAATTTTTAGATTTAATTGATGCAAACTTTAATTTATATTCATGTAAGACAACCTTTCATTTTACATTTGAATGCTAAGATTTAATAGGTTGTAAATAAAAGATTCGAGGGGAGAATGACTTATCCAAATGATTATTTCTTCAAGAGTAAGAAAATGGTTCGCTACTGGACTGGCAATGTTAATGGTTGCCGGCAGTGTGTTACCAGCTGTCCAGACTGCCGAGGCAGCACCGGATAATAGCAACATTGTTATCTCGCAGGTCTATGGTGGTGGTGGAAACGGCGGAGCGGAGTTTAAAAATGATTTTATTGAATTATACAATCCTACGAATCATCCAGTAGATTTGAATGGATGGAAAGTTCGGTATACCTCAGCGGCCGGAACCTTTAGTAGTGGAACAGACTTAAATGGAACTATCCCGGCAAATGGATACTTCCTTATTGAGGAGGCCGCTGGAGCTGGAGGAACTAGCGACTTGCCTGCTCCTGATGTTAGCAAGGGAATCCTTGCTATGAGTGGTACAAATGGCAAAGTCGACCTCGTTGATAAATCAGGTACAACGATTGATTTAGTTGGCTACGGAACAGCCACAAATGTCGAGGGAATTGCGACCGCTGCTCTCTCCAATACGACAGCCGCTATCCGTAAAGCTGCGGCTGATGCACCGGCAGACAGCCGCGGTCTAGATACGGATAACAACTCTACGGATTTTGTTGTCCAAGCACCAAGTCCACGAAACAGCAGCTACGGTACATTACCTGAATTACCGGAGACTGCTAGTTCCGTATTAGCTTCACCAGCCTCTAATGCCTGGCCGGTAGGCACAGAAATATCTTTAAATTCTCCAACGGTTGGAGCATCCGTCTACGCAGCTGTTTATGGATCAGGTGGTTCAACTAATTTTCAACCTTACACAGGGCCTATTACCTTAACTGAGGACACTACGATTAAAGCGTATGCTTCAGAACCAAATGTGCCAGACAGCCCTGTATCGACTTTTGATTACACGATTCTGGCCAAAACAGATGTTGCAACAGCACGCCTTGCTAGTAAAGGTCAGAATATTTTAACAGAAGGTATCGTAACTCACATTAATGCAGCAAAAATTTATATTCAGGATGAATCTGGCGGGATCGTACTTTATGGATTTCCAGAGTTCGCAAACGTTGGAGATCGTGTTGAAGTAAGCGGCACAATGGATATCTACAGCAATCTGCAAGAAATCAAATTCCAAAGTGGACTTCAATACAATGTAGCTGCACAAAATGTTGGGGTGCCTGCACCAAAATTGATCACCGCAACCGACTTGTCTGCCGCGAACGGCGAAAGCCACGAAGCTCAGCTGGTAACTATGAATAATGTGACCATAGACAATGTAAATGGCAGCACGGTGACTGCTAGCCAAGGTGGACAACAATTCACAATTTTTTCAACCCTGCCTAAACTAGTTAAGGGTAAAACCTTTGACAATATCACTGGGGTTATCGAGCAATATAATACGACTTATCAATTCATTCCACTTAACGAAAATGCTTTGGTGGAAGAAACTTTTTCCGTTATGGCCAGCCCTGGCGCAGGTCGCATCATCAAAGGAAGTTCTGTGACCCTTTCCAGCCCTACTCTTGGAGCACAGATTTACTACACGACCAACGGAACTGAACCAACAACAGCAAGTAAACTTTATTCAGATCCGATTACAGTTAATCAAGATCTTACCGTCAATGCAATTGTCGTAGCAGATGGCAAGACAAGTAAGGTTTATACCTTTGCTTATAAAGCGTCTGAACTCCCTCGTATACATGATATTCAAGGAGAATCTCATGCTTCTGAGTATACAGGTCAGAACGTTTCTGATGTAGAAGGCATCGTTACCCAATACGGGTACACCTTTGCAACTGGCGCTTATAGAGGTTTCTTTATGCAAGATCCTCAGCCAGACGATAATGTAAACACTTCGGAAGGTATTTTTGTATACAGCACTAATTCATCCCTTAAACCTCAAATTGGAGATTTAGTCCAAGTTAGTGGAGCTATTTCCGAATACAACGAAGGTAACGCAAGTAATTTAACCTCTACTCAAATTACTATGACTTCAATAAAAGTGGACTCCTCTTCAAGTTATACTGTGCCGGTGCCTGTTGTACTTGGTAAAGGCGGGAGAGCAATTCCGTCTACCATAATTGACAATGACGGCATGGCTAATTTTGAGCCTAATGAAGATGCAATTGATTTCTACGAATCGTTAGAAGGTATGCTAGTCAAGCTCCCTACCCCTACGATTATCAGTCCTTATTGGACAAGTGGTAGCGGAAATTCTATGCTCTATAACATCCCTACAAGAGTAGAAAATGATACACCTGATGTCATCACACCAGCTGGTGGATTAGTTCTCAAAGAATACAACCAATACAATCCTCAGCGCCTCATCATCGCTTACGGAAATCCGGGGCAAGAAGTCATCACCGGAGATAAGTTCGCTGGAGATGTTACTGGTGTCATCGGATACAACAACGGTAACTTCAAAGTGATTCCGGAAAACGGTAAGCTTCCAGCCATCACTCCAAGTACCTTTAAGCAAGAAACAACTACTCTTGAAGTCAATGATAGTAAGTTGTTGATTGCATCGTATAACATTGAAAACTTCTACCCCGGTGTCGGAGCAACAAAAATCCAGAAACTAGCCGACTCCATCACAAACAATATGAAAAAACCTGACATTATCGGCGTTGTCGAAATGCAGGACAGCAATGGTGAAACCAATAATGGAATCACTGAAGCAAGTGCAGCCGAACTGATTAAAGCCATTGAAACCGCTGGCGGTCCTGTATATAAATACACAGACATCGCTCCGGAGAACAATATGGATGGCGGTGCCCCAGGCGGAAACATTCGCGTAGGATTCCTGTACAATCCAGCAAGAGTACAGCTTGCAGACAGTGTGAGCGGACAAAAAGGTACAGCTACACAACCCGTTGGATATAATGCAGCGGCAGATCAATTGACCTACAATCCGGGCCGAATTGATCCAACAAACTCTGCCTTTGCAAGTTCACGTAAACCCCTTGCTGCACAGTTCGTATTCGGTGGCGAAACAGTAATTGTGATCGCTAACCATTTCAATTCAAAAGGCGGCGATACCGGTCCTTTCGGAAACGTTCAGCCCCCTGTATTGTCCAGTGAAACACAGCGCCATAAAATCGCGGCGGTCGTAAACGGATTTGTCAAAGAGGTTCTGACTGCAAATCCTAAAGCCAACATCGTAGCTCTTGGTGATTTGAATGACTTCCAATTCACTAAAACTGCAACCCTCTTAAAAGGTACAGAACTAGACAATTTGATCGATACATTGCCTTTAAATGAGCAGTATACGTACACCTATGACGGAAACTCTCAAGTGCTAGATCATATTCTTGTCAGTAAAAATCTAACGGCTTCTTCTAAAGTAGATGTCGTTCATCTAAATGCCGACTTCTCACCATCGAATGGCCGGGTATCCGATCATGATGCGGTTTTGGCACAGATTGATTTTAATACTGCTGAAGACTTCCCACTAACCATTCTGCACACCAATGATACACATGCAGGATTAGATACTGTCAGCTCGCCAAACAACATCTTACGCCGTGTAACAGCAATCCAAGATGCCAAGGCGACTACAGAGAATCCTATTCTTGTAGACGCAGGTGATGTGTTCTCCGGAACACTTTACTTCAATAAGTATCTGGGTCAAGCAGATCTGGCCTTTATGAATCTGGTCAAATATGATGCTATGACTTTCGGTAATCATGAATTTGATAAAGACTCTGATGTATTATCCAAATTCATCGGCAACGCTAAGTTCCCATTCGTCTCCTCCAACGTGAACTTCTCAGCGGATGATATTCTTAGCAAAATGTTCACCAATGAAATCGGCCGGTCAGGTAATGCTGGAACCATCTACCCTGCGCTGATCAAAGAAGTAGACGGCCAACAGGTCGGCATCATGGGTCTGACGACAGAAGACACGGCGAACATTGCTTCACCAGGTAAAGTGACCTTTGAGAATGCCTTCGCTAAAGCGGAAGCAACGGTCGCTATGCTTGAAAAAGAGAATGTTAACAAGATCATTGTTCTCTCACACCTTGGCTACGAAGAAGATCTCAAGTTAGCCAAAGCTGTTAACGGCATTGATATTATCGTTGGGGGGCACAGCCACACGCAACTGAATCAAGCCGTTGTTGATAACAGCGATCCTAACGCACCGAAACTTATTGTACAAACCGGTGAAAAAGGGCTTTTTCTTGGACAACTTGAAGTTAAATTTAACCAAGATGGCGTACTGACCGATTGGAAAGACCAATTAATCTCCATCGATGCTAAGAACGGCACTAACTACGTTATCGCAGAGGACCCAGAGGCCAAAAAGATCCTGGATACCGAGTATAAGCCGGGTATTCAAGAACTAACCAATGAAGTAGTAGGAAATTCAGAGGTTGTTCTAAACGGCGTTCGCGATAATGTGCGCACAAAGGAAACCAATCTTGGTAACCTGATTGCCGACGGCATGCTTTATGCAGCTCAAAAAGCGGGCACTAATGCCGTAATCGCCCTGCAAAACGGTGGCGGTATTCGCGAATCCATCAACGAAGGACCGATCACACAAGGCGAAGTACTCGGCGTACTTCCATTCAACAACGATCTGGTTACGATCACTTTGACTGGACAAGAAATTAAGGATGCCATGGAGAACGGGGTTTCCAAAACGCCGGCAGCAGACGGACGTTTCCCACACGTTGCAGGGTTGAAATTCTATTACGACTCTACGAAACCTGTGAACGAACGTGTACTGCGTATTGAAGTGAAAAACGGGGATAAATACGTCCCTCTGGATCTGAACGCATCCTACGAAGTAGCTACGAATGCTTTCACAGCTAAGGGTGGAGATTTCTATACTTCACTTGAAAAGGCCTATAAAGAAGGTCGCGTGAATCTGCTGTACCTACCGGACTTTGATGTATTTACGAAGTATCTGCAGAAGGTTGGAACGGTCACTGCGAACACTTCCGCCGTTGAGGGCCGGATTGTTGATCTAAAAGGTGCACCACTGCCGGAGACAAATCCAACTCCGACACCAGACCCAACACCAGTACCAACACCAGATCCAACTTCAGTGCCTACATCAGTACCAACATCGGCTCCAACAGTACCAACCGCTACAGCTACACCATCACCAACTGTTGCTCCAACTGCGGCACCAATTGCTTCAGCACAAGTAACAACAATTAATGCTGCTGATCTAACCAAACAACTTGCTGAACTGCCAGCGGGTAGCCAAGAGCTGGTTATTCCGGTTAAAGCTACTACAGGCGGCGCTCAAGTAGTGCTTCCAGGCAGTGTGCTTGTAAAACAAGCAGCAGCACAGCCTAACACAGTTCTCACCTTTACTACTGATGGCGCTTCTTATTCCTTGCCACTCCGTGTTGTAAACAGCGCAGCACTTGCCGCTCAATTAGGCACCAGCGACTTTACAATTACGGTATCTATTCTACTAGCGAATTCGGGAACACTAAGCAGCACAAACCAAGCTATCGCATCACAGCTAGGTAATGCTACTTTAGCTGCTCCAGTAATCGAATTCAGCGTTTCAGCGCAAGCCGGAAGTAAGAGTGTGCCGCTGAACAATTTCGGCAGTACTTATGTTAATCGGACGATCAATGTACCTACTTCCTTAAATTCAAATAACGCAACGGCAGTGGTCTTCGATCCTGCTTCAGGTAAGATCTCCTTCGTGCCTGCTATCTTTGTTCCTAAAACAGATGGAACAACGGACGTTACGATTAAACGGAACAGCAACAGCTACTACACCGTTGTTAAGTCTTCCAAAACGTTCGCAGATATTAACGGACACTGGGCTAAATCATCCATTGATCTATTAGCTACCAAACTAATTGTCAGCGGAACAAGCAACGATACGTTCTCTCCTTCACAGTCGATCACACGTGCTGAGTTCGCCACATTAATTACGCGTTCTCTGGGACTTGCGACAGGTAATGGTGAGACCACATTTAAAGATGTAAACTCAAGTGCTTGGTATGCTGATGCTATACGCACCGCAGCAGAAGCCGGTTTGATTTCCGGTTATACCGATGGCAGCTTTAAGCCGGGTAGCCCAATCACTCGCCAGGAAATGGCCTCGGTATTAGCGAAAGCCATCAAGTACACAGGTAAAACCTTAAATGCCGATCCTGCGGCACTGGCTAAATTCAGTGACGCAGCAAGCATTCCTGCTTGGTCTCAAGCAGCAGTAGCAGAAATCGCTGCTGAGGGAATTATCCAAGGAGCAACAGACGGTTCCTTTGCTCCACAGAAGCTGGCAACTCGTGCCGAAGCGGTTACGATGCTGGAGAAGACATTGAAATCTCTCCAATTTATCAACTAGCAAAAGCTGATCTCCAGCTCTGAAGACAAAAAGGCGGTTTCCCGAGTGCGTAATGCACCCGAGGAACCGCCTTTTTTAATAAACCAACCTGATCTGTAGGAAGTGTTATGATTCCATCCCAGCTTCACTCTCTTCGTAATGGCTCGTATCCCCATGCAGCAGGATTTCCGGCACACCATCCGTAAAATCAACCCTGCATAAGCAGGTCGGATAAATGTAAGGCAGATCCCAGAGCTTAGGCAGCGCTCTGCCCTCAAAATAGGCCATTAACAGCTTAATCACTACTGTATGTGTGACAATAAGAATGGTCTCACCTTGATGGTTAACGAGAATTTCCTGAAGCTTACCCAGCGCCCGTGCCTGCACCTCTGCGAAGGTCTCACTGCCCTCCACTTTAAACTGCTCAGGGTCTTGCCAGAAATTACGATGCTGCTCCGAATACTCGCTCTCCAGCTCAGTAGAATCACGGCCTTCCCACACACCCATGCCAATCTCTTTGAACGCCTCAGAGGTCTTAAGCGGAGTACTCCGCTCTCCACGAATAATCTCAGCTGTGCGCAGCGCCCTTGGGCTGGGGCTTGCATAGATGACATCCAGCTGTTCAGTGCGCATTCCCCGGCTCAGCCATTCTGCCTGTTGCACACCAAGAGCCGTCAGTTCAGAATCCATATGTCCCTGCATCCGATGCTGCACGTTCCATTCCGTTTGACCATGCCGGGTTAAAAATATCGTTGTTGTACTCATGCCAGCTTCTCCTTCCGTTTCCCCTATCCAATGAGTTTTACTTCCTGTTCTGTTCCATCCAGTTCACTGCATAATCTACGATTTCCCGTTGCGGAATCAATTGAGCGGTTGCGGAAGCAACCTGTCCATATGTAATAAGTCCCGTCTCTTGTCCAAACTGATCTGCCAGCTGAACGAAATCGTCAGAATCCCAATCCAGTTCCTTAAATTCAACCCACTGTCTAACTCCATCCACCATGATGGGCGCCCCGCCAAGGGTTTCCTTCTTGCCAGCATAAGATGCGCGGCATTCGGCAAGATGCAGGGAAGTATTATTAAGATTGCCTACACCCAGCAACAGTACATGTCCGCCCAGATCGTAAATACGAGCCAGCGGAGAATCTTCCCCCAGGCCCATTTCAAGCGCATGACCATACATAATTTCATCTCTATGCTTGCCCCAAGCGGCAAACGAATGTATCGGATGGTCACTGCGTTTTACTCCGTTTTGTTTACGGAAGCAGTCCGGAATAACCCCCATTCCTCTAAGCTGGGTCAGGTCTGGATCATAAGGCGGCATCTGCTCGCGGATACTCTGCCACCACGCCTCCGGCACCGGTGGGTTGCTCCAGCCTGCGGGATCAGTCAGGTCACTTGAATGAGTAGGCATTACCAGCGTGCCAGATTCTCCGAGGACCTCCTCCAATGCCAAAATAACAGCGACCGGGCCCCCGGCTACCCATTGGCCTAACGATTTAAAAGAAGAATGCAATAAAATCGTCATGCCCGCCTTAACGCCCAGTCGACGAAAATCCGCTGCTAATGTCTGAACCGTAATCAAATTGCCTTGTATTTCTTCCACCCTTCATTCCTCCAATGAATCTTCTCAAATCCATTATATAGGAGGGCCGCTTCTAAATGCATCTTCAATAGCCTCAACACTCTTCGGATACTATTTTCGCTCTATAATCACCTGGGGAAATCCCCTCCAGCTCTTTAAAAACACGGGCAAATTGTTTACTGTTCTCGAAGCCTACCTCTTCTGAGACTGTTGCGAGCTTACTGCAGCCTTTTGCCAATAGCTCTTTAGCGTGACGGATACGGACCTTTTTTAAATAAATAACAAAATTCTCACCGGTATATGCCTTAAAGGCTTCGCTAAAATAAGAATAATTCAAGGATACATGATTGCTGACCATAGCCATATTCAGTGGACGGGCGTAGTTGGCTTCAATATAGCTCAGTGCCTCTTCCATATCCGCATGCTCGGTATGCGCAGACCTTACACCTACAATGTATTCATTCACACTCAAGAGTAAGTTCTCCAGCGCACGATAATATTCGTGGAAATGACGATAGTTGTACATATTGCCTACCGTACGATACAGCTTCAATACCTCTACCGAGGCTTCGCCATGCACCCGAAACACTTCATCCAACACCAGCTCGTTTACATTCTGTCCCACGGACTCCAGATAAGCTAGGTCCAGTTCCTTCAAATGCTCAGTTTGAAAAATCACAGATAGAAGATGCTTCATCTCCTTCTCGCGTTCTGTTCCCAGCATATTGAGCAGCTTGCGAAGCTCCTCCTTAGGTAACGGAAAGTTAGACCGTCCCTGGCCAACATCCCCATAATCCAATAAACTCACTTGCGGATATAAAAAAGTATATTGCAGTGCCCGGCATGCTTCCTTATAACAGGAACGGAGGTCCTCAAGACTTCCTCCTTCGCTGCTAATCCCAATCGATAATCCCTTTATTTCCTTAGCTTCAGCTTGTCTGGACAGCTCCATAAAATCCTGTTTTCTACTCCCGATCAAGACTAATTTGCCATCCCAATCCGTTGTGATTTCCGAGAAAAACTTTTCAAGCGGTCCGATCAATCGTTCCGCCAGTCCCTGAACATCCCCCGACTTCATTTTTGTTCCGTCATTGTAATAGTAATTCAACACACCAACTGTAAAAGGTGCTTGCAGATCACTTAGCCACTCTTGCTGCTCACGCTCCAGCGGAACCTCCTGCTGCATTAGCAGTCCCCGTAAACGACTGGACCGCAGTTCCCTGCGGAAGTGTTCCGTTTCCTGTTCCAGCTGCCTTGCGCTGAGATCCTGTTCTTCCTGTTCCTTATCGATATTCTTCAAAATTTCGAACAACTCATCTCGGCGAATCGGCTTCAGCAAGTAATCCTTTACGCGATAACGAATCGCGCTTTTGGCATATTCGAAATCATCATACCCGCTTAAGATCAGCACTGCCGGGCTTTTCTCACCACTTGTTACCTTAGATATCTGCTCCAACAGCGTAATTCCATCCATCACTGGCATACGTATATCTGTAATAATAATATCTGCACCTTCGGTCTTAAATATCTCGAAACCCTCTGCGCCATTACTCGCCATTGTGATGGTATACACGGACGGAAATTCTCTTTCTATCATAGTCTTGAGACCGTAACGGATATTCTTTTCATCATCAATGATCAGTAGCTTCTTCATAGTTGTTTTTCTCCTGTCAAAAGAACTTTCGGCAAGGTCAGACGTACCATCGTCCAACTCCCTGCTTCACTCTGTACTACAAGCCCATATTCATCACCATAAAAGATTTGCAGTCGTTGATGTACATTTCTCAGTCCAATACCACCTGTTCGGCGGTCAACATCTCTCTGTTCTGAGGCACTCTCACAGCGCTCATCTTTCGCATAAATCGCCTCGTTCAAAGCAACCAAACGCTCTGGAGTTAAGCCGATGCCATTATCACGAAGCTCTATACAAATATCACCTTCCGTTTCCGAAATATGAATATGAATGTTCGGGTCCTGTAAATTCTCTTTCCCGTCGCACCAAGCATGCTTAACACTGTTCTCTACAATAGGCTGTAGTGACATTTTCAGCACCTCCAGCTCCAAATATCGAGGTTCAATATGAAGCACTAACTTAACCGGATATTCAAAACGAATATTCATCACTTCAATGTAATTTTCAATGTGGCGGACTTCATCCCGCAGCTTCACATACTCTCCGGACCATTTAAAATTATAGCGCATCATCCCACCCAGCGAGGTCAGTGCGTCCGAGATCGTTCGCTGGTTCTCAATTTCAGCCAGCATTTTTATATTTTCCAGCGTATTATACAAAAAATGTGCGTCAATCTGGTTATGCAGCGTACGCAGCTCAGCCTCTTTAGACAACGCCTGCTTGCTCACTGCCTGAGCCACCAACGTATTGATGGTATTCATCAGCTTGGAGAAATGATGGGCAAGCTCCCCGACTTCCCCTCCACCACGAATCATTATTCCAGTGTACGCTTCACCTCTGCGCACTTTTTTCATTGTTTCGGTCAATCTACGTAGATTTTTTAGAATAAAGGCATTTGTCACATAAGCGATCAGCGTTAGTAAAGTAATAAAACCAACATTGGCTCCAATAATTAAGTTGCGCGTGCGGGAGATATCCTTCATCACTCCCTCCATTGACACTACATTTAACAAATAAGCATCAATTCGTTCTAGCGGAGTGTTAATTAACAAAAACGATTTACCATTCTCCGAGTAATTACTGTCCCATTCGCCAGTTTCCCGGAACTGCTTATACCGTTCTGCAATCATATCAGCCATCTCTAGATTATCCTGCAAAAAAGAATTGTCCGGCCTGGTGAAAAGCTGCAGCTCACTATCCACAAGGAACATCTGGGTCTGATTATCCCGTACATCTGTATACGTCTTGGGTGTAAACCGACTCAGCAGCATATCCACCTGCACCATGCCGATATGATTGTCTGCTGGCCGACTCTTCTCACGCAGCAAAGAAACCTTTGGCAGACTCTCCGTCGGTGCTCCCAAGTATCTCTGCATCAAATCCGGATCACTTTTCTGAAAAGACCAGTATTCCTGCCCCTTCAATTGAAGCGCTTTCTGAAACCATGGGGTGGAAGAAACTCGCTCTTCGCGAAAGATAATCGGCCAAATTTCATGCACCTTATTGCTTCTCGAATACAGCCGTAAATGCTCAATATTCGGATTATTAAATTGAATACGAGTCATATTCACATAGGCATTTGTATTAAAATCAACCAAATCTACTAGCTGCGGCTCGGTTTCATTCGCTAAGAATTTTTCTACTTCGGCATCAGAATAAGCCATTTGTGCCGCCCGTTCCATCGCCTCAATCTGATTATGAATGTGCAGCTTCTCCATTTGCGACAAATAATCATTTTTCTCGACGGCATCGCGGAGATAGGTATTATTAATGGCTTTATAGGAATAGACAGAAACCAGCATACACGGGCCTAAAACAATAAAAACATAAGCTGCAATTAAACGGCTCTGAAGAGATCTCCGCCCCCACCAATAACTAAAAGAATGCCATAATGCTCTGATTCGATCTCGCCTATTCACTTTATACACTTCTGTCCTGTCCACCTCGCTAAAATAGTGAATATTCAAATACTTAATAACTATTCCTTATTATAATTCGAAAATAACCCAAAAGCCCGCAGTTAGCGGGCATTTTGGGTCACGCTTTTTATTTTATGGACAGCTTCACTTTATTCTCTTCATATTTCTTTTGTTGGTAGGCATCAAATACATCTTCGCCTTCCTTCTTTCTCTTCTCTAAATACTCATTCCAAATCTTATCGAATTCCGCATCGGAAGAAGCCATGAGCAATTTCGGCATAGTTTTACCGCGCAACTGTTTCAGCTTCGAAGCGATGATGCCTTCAGGAGAGTTTCCTGTTGGTTCGATTTGTTGGAACTCAGAGGAGCCTATGGATTTACCTCTAGTCCAATCTTCCAATTGCTTAAATGGTTCTACCGATTTAGGAGCCCATTGGTCCGTAATGTTCGTATTTTGCAGCATCCAGAATGTAAAGGAAGATCCGATTTGCTTATCAAACGTCGAACGGTCTTTATTCATCAAATCAAACACTTCTGGTTTAAATTGATCTTTTCCATCAATCGTATCGTAGCTGACACCTTTTTCGCCTAAGAACAAGTCTTTGTTGCCTTCTTCACTGTTCAAGTAGCTGAGGAAGCGGATAGCACGTGCTTTATCCTTAACATCTTTGGAGATCAGCGTTACCGTCCAACCGGAGATACCAGGGCCATCAAGGGTTGGTTTATCCAAGTTCGTATTGGAAGGTCCGTCAACAGCGATATACGTTTTGGTTGGATCCTGTTGGTAAATCGTTCCTAGCTGTGCTGCAAAGTCTGTACGTTGATACAGCATTGCGAAATAACGGCCTTGGGCAATTTTTTCTTCCATTTGTGGGCGTTTGTCGATAAAGATATCTTTAGCCAGCAGACCGTCTTGATTCGCTTGACGAAGTGCCTTCATCCAGCGGATATATTCAGGATCAGTTTCACGAGCATATACCTTGCCATCTTTTTCTCTTGGGATTGCCAAGAAGTTCTGCAGGTAACCTTCCAAAGAATCGTTACCGTTCTCGGTAAATTCATGCAAACCAAGTGGAATAAGCGGCTGTCCATTTACGTCAGGGAATTTCTCTTTCGCTAATTTAAGCGCATTCAAGAAACCTTCTGGTGTGCGCATATCTGGACTTCCAATAGCTTCATACATATCCTTGCGGACAGCGAATACTTGGTTGGATACGTAATTTTCTCCATATTTCTCATAGTCGGCAGGAGAGGAAGAAGAGTTAGGATAGCCATACACATTGCCGTCTTCTTGTGTATACCAGCCCAGCTTATCAGCATCGGATACTTTAAAGAAGTACGGATCATATTCATCAGCAAGTTTGTTCAATGGAAGAACAAGTTCACCTTCGACCATTTTCTTAATCGCATCTTCCCAGAAACCCAAAGTGATGAAATCAGGCAATTTACCGGATGCAATCAGCGTATTAAGCTTCTCATTCTCGTTACCAGCCGGAACGATAAAATTAATATCAACTCCGGTCTTCTTAGTTACATATTGGGAGGTTGGGTCCACGCCCCATTTATTAGGGAACCATGAGAAGTTCAGGTACCAGTCAAATGTAATGGGTGAAGTATCAATCTTCCATCCCGGTTCATCTGCTGATAATGCAGCAGCAGTCGGTTCAGCACTTGCCTCCGTATTAGTAGCTTTAGCGCTGTTAGCATTACCTTCGGCATTCTTGCCAGCATTATTCCCGCTGGAGCAGCCTGCGGCTGACAATGACATCATTATTGCGAGAAGCAGAACTCCCATTGCTTTTGGCTTACGTTTCATGCCCATGCTTGTTTACCCCTTTTCTATGAATGTTAATTATAAGCTCAACCCCAGTGCCTACAGCTGTAGGCAACCAGAGGAGTTATCACTGCTAGACATCAGCCCTTAATGGAGCCGATCATCATCCCTTTAACGAAATAACGCTGCAGGAACGGATACACGAATACTATCGGCAATGTGGTCACTACCATCGTCGCCAGCTTAATGGACTGTGACGTTACGCTTCTCGTAACGCTGCTGCCTTGTACAGCGACCATCATTTGACTAGAGCTCGATTGTGCGACGACCCGGAACAAATACGTCTGAATCGGCTGCAGATCAGTATTATTGATATAGATCATACCCGTGAAGTAATCATTCCACTGATACACGCCATGGAACAGCGCAATGGTAGCAATTACAGGCATGGATACTGGAAGTACGATTCTTAAAAAGATGGACCAATCATTAGCACCGTCAATCCGTGCCGCTTCTTCCAGCCCATCGGGAATCTCCCGGAAAAAGGTCATGAAGATAATAAGATCAAAGAAGCTAAACATAACCGGAATAATATAGACTAGGAAATTCTCCAATAGGTGAAGGTCCTTCATCAGCAGGAAGGTAGGAATGAGTCCCCCGCCAAAAAAGAGAGTCACTGTACCCATAAGCATGTAGAACTTACCGCCAATGAGGTTTTTTCTGGAGAATGCATAAGCTACCATCGCTGTGAAAAATACATGCAGTACAGTACCCAAAAGTGTTTTGGCGACAGTAACCCACATCGCCTGCATGATGCCGGGGCTGGCAAACACGGCCTCGAAATTCTCAAAGCTGAACATCCGCGGCCACCAGTAGATTCCTCCCCGCATGGCGTCATTACCGTTATTGAAGGCGTTAACCAATACGTACCAGATCGGGTAAAGCGTTATGAAGCAGATACATAACATGATGAGGTTATTGATGATATCGAACAGGGCCTCGCCCTTCGTTTTACGCTTAAGTGCAAACATATATGGTCCTCCTTATCCTAGAACAACGATGTATCGTTGATTTTTTTAGATACTTGGTTGGCAATCAGCAGCAAGATTAGAGCGATAACCGATTTTAACAATCCAACTGCAGTTGAGTAAGAGAAGCGGCCTGAGAGAATCCCTGTATAGTACACATAGTAATCAATTACATTACTTGCACTATCATTCAGTGAGTTGCGCAGGACCAGAATCTGATCAAAGTTGGAGTTCAGCACTCCGCTGACCGCGAGAATGAAGAGAATGCTGATTGTCGATTTAATCGCCGGCAAGGTAACATACCACATCTTCTGAAATCTGCCCGCGCCGTCGATTGTCGCCGCCTCGTACATTTCAGGAGATACACCGGAAATTGCTGCTAAATAGATAATCGCTGACCATCCAAGTTCTTTCCAGATATCAGAGGAGATAATAATTGTCCAGAAGTAACCCGGCTCAGCCAAGTATGTAATTGGCTGATCAATAAGATGAAGCGCTAGCAAAATGTTATTGATAATTCCTACATCAGCAAGCCATGTAGCCAAAATCCCTCCGAGTACCACCCATGAGAGAAAGTGGGGCAAATACGAAATCGTCTGTATAGTCTTCTTGAATTTCATTGAACGAACTTCGTTCAGAAATAGAGCGAAGATTATCGGCAAGGGAAATCCGATAATTAGCTTAAACAAGCTAATGCCGAGTGTATTTTTAATTACATTCGAGAGATTGTCATCATCCATGAACTCTTTGAAATGTGTAAGTCCCACCCATGGGGCTTCTGCAATCGTTTTAACGATGTTGTAATCTTTGAAAGCAATGATAATTCCATACATGGGAATGTAGTTAAAGATTATCATCCATGCAATGCCGAGTAGAGCCATTGTCTGCAAATGACGCTGGGCAATGAACCTCTTCCAAAGCGGACTGCGATTTACTTTACCGGTTTCGAAATTGCCAGGAATTAACGGCTTCATCGCTGAGCTTACTTCCATGCTTTTTTTGTTCTCCATCCTTTGGACCTCCAGGCTCTATATCTGTATTTAATCTAAAGCGCTTACAATGTTTATGTATCCATTGTATTTGCTTTTGCCTGTCTCCGTAAGGCTTTGAATTTCGGATTATAGGTTTCATTTTTCGGATTCATTGAAAATTTAAGGGCGAGCCGCAGCTCGCCCCTCTATTTTTATGCTAATACTGCTTGAATTTGCGCGATTTCTCCACGCCGCAGAGCCTCTGCCTCTTCACCGCGCACGAACGCTCCAGATATTTTAGTCATAGTTCCATTACGGTATACAAGCATCAAAGATTGAATGCTAACCTTCTTCTCGCCAAAGGTATTTTCACGTTTTGGGTTAGAATAGATTACCTCCGTATTCCCAAGGAAAGTGAAGGACAGATTGCCCTCTTCATCAAACAGCCATCCTGGCAATACCGGATCGAGAGACAGCGTAAGCGCTCCATCCTCCATTCTGAAAACATGGCTTCCAGCCATCATTGTTCTCCACATGCTTAAGAATTCCGCGGTCGATCCACTAAGTCTCGCTACGAACCCTCTACCGTGGTTATTTGGATCAGGATTGCCTCCAGTTGCGATAAAAGATGAATTCTCCAGTGTACTGCGTCCATAAACAGCAGGATCAAGGAATGGCACCAGCGACGTCTTCAGCTCACCGTAGAATTCCTCGTACAGCCCGCCCTTCAGCAGCTCAAGCAGATACTTATAGGACATGTGCAGGAAGTTAGACTCCCGTTCTAGCCAGCCTGGTGTAAAGGCTCTCATTCGTCCGATTTCATGCGATTCACCTTCTAGACTAACAGAGGTCTGATACATAGATGTTGCCCGATCATACAGCTCTGTTTGCTTAATCAGATTATAGATTTCTTTTGCCTGCACCGGGTTCTTCATCGTCTTCAACCAGCGGGTAGGTCCTTCCAGGAAATAAGGCAAGGCATAAGCCTTAAACTCCTCAACCACAGCTTTTGGCAGTCCGTATCCGCTAATTACTGGCTGACCCTCAGCATCTGTTACCTGATGGAATTTCTCCGCTTCAAAACGGAAATAGGTGGGGGTAAGTCCATTGCCCATTTCTACCGCCTTGTTGATCCCCTCATCAATTTTAACTAGGAACTTGGAAAGGGCTTCGCGGATGTGCTCCAGCGTTACTGCGGACTCAACACCAGTAATGCCAAACCGGATACTTGCTCTATAAGCTTCACGGGCTGAAGCTACTGTATCCCAATAGTTGAATTGTTCCACTTCTCCTGCTAGGACAGCAGTTACCGCGTGATATACCACTTCAAGCAGCTCCGCGATTTCTTCTGGCAGCTTTACAGCTCCCTGTACATTCTCAGCACCGTTCAGCACATCCAGCAAAAAGACTACAGTACGCTTCAGCTCAAAAGTCTCACTCATTCCGGAGCCAAACAATCCTGGCAGACCGTTCATGGCATCGTTCCAGCCCGGCTTGTTGCCTTCCATCTCCACACCCATGCCGTAAGGGTCAAGCGTAGCAAATTTATTCAAAGCAAGAGACAACATCTTCACGAACAGATTGGTGTGGTAAATAGCACCTTGCCCACCTTCAGCACGCAGCCAATGGGTATCTCCTGCTTTCCATTTCAGCTTATGCAGCTTCTCCTCATCCTCCAGGAGGGCGCCATATTGCCGGGCTTTTCCATCACTAATTACATACTTCTCACTACGTGGCAGCACATATGCTGGGCTGTCATAGAACGCATAAGTGTTATCCCCAAATAAAAGCTCCTGCTTCTTGTCAGGGAAGATGTCCAAATAACCTACTACGAGATCCAAATTATACGTCCAGTGATCAGACCAGAAGCCTTCGCCAAAAGCAGCCTCAATGTTTTGCTGTGACAGGGCTAGCAGACCCGACAGAAACTCCTGCTCACTAACCTTCAACGTAACGTTATGATCCGCAATGTAATTGATCAGGCTGCCTGGGGTGAACCGACTGTTGCATAGCTTAACAAGCTCAGCTTGATGATCCGCAGCCGCTTCTCCGATCCATTCCGCAGCCTTCGCTCTGCTGTCTGACTTCACTTCAAAGGTTGTTCCTTGAACACTAAGTGGGTTGTAGCCATCTGCTTGAATTAAGCTATAGAACATTTTGATGTTGAAGCTGCCCACCTTCGGATTAAAAAACACATCATTCCGGCGGTTCTGATTCATATCGCGGAAGTTTCCGTTCCCCTGTGAATAGTATTCTGGGGCAAGCGAGAAGAAGTTATAGTCGCGCTCCAAATCGCCATGTTTACGGGAATATAAATGAACCACAAAGCCATCTCCGCCATTGTCAAAAATAAAAGGATAGCCTCCACGCAGGAAGTTATCGAGATAGGACTGACGGCAATAAGCATCAAACACAGCCGATGAAGTGTGCGTGGCAATGTCTTCTGTTAATTCCTCTGTCAGACCTGCGGCTTCTTGGGATTTGGACAGAATATATTCATCTCGGCATAAATGCTCTGCCTTTTTATTGATTTTATCGATGTCATTTACATGCCCAACCAAAGTATTCAGGGTCAAGCTGCTGCCGGGTGCCAAACGTCTAGCCACACCACTGAAGCCGCAAGGAACCTTATTGACTGGATATTGTGGAAGCTCACTCAGCTCCGAAAGCGTTAATCCCGCAAAGCGGTCTGGGTAAGTAAGAGAGGTATTGCCGCCGAAAATAAGCTCGAAATCAACGATTGGCGCGACTTTTTCTCCTTCTCCAGTAAACGACAGATAGAAATGCCCATTTGTGATTTCGCTAACCTGCGCGCTATCGTTGGTGCTGGAACGCAGCTTATAGAACGGAATACCGTTCTCCAGATTGTATACGTCCATCCAGCTGCGCAGCAGGTTACCAATCTCCTTGTAGCCGCTGTTTTCTACTCCGTAAGGCAAGATCTCAGGCAGACCATCCATCAGCTCCAGTTCAATCTCTTTGCCCCCGATATTCTCAATCTCCACCCGACGTACCAACGCGGCATAATCGTCATTAGGCAGATTGAAATAGTGTACGGTCGTCTTCAGCCCATGCCCGGCATGGCTTTCTTCAAGGGTCAGTCCGTTAGGCAAAATGGTCATGATCCGCTTGGCGGCAGGATCTGGACGTGCCGATTGAAATGGCTCATAAATCTCTTGCTCGCCTTTTATTTTAATAAAGGTTCGGAAGCCGGTGGTTCCTACGTCTTTATAAGAGATATTTGCTGGAGAAAATTCCATGATTGGCGAGTTCTTGTCGCGTACTCCAAAGCTGCAAATCGCTTGCCCCCGGTTCACATAAAAAGTCCACATTGGAATTCCCTTAAGACCTGCAAGACCTGGCAGGAAACTAGAGAAAGGCTTTCCTGTATCAAACTGCTCCATTACAAAATTACCTGATTCGAAATAATAATTACTCACGTTAATGTCCTCCTAAACTGTTACTTATTTATGAAATCAGATGCGTTACGATAGAATGAGGGGATAGCTCGCAGTTGGCAATCTCTTCGCCAAGCCCCAAGGTTACCGTGCGAGCTTCTTCGCTCTCATTCATCAATATGACAGCAAGGCTGCCGTCCGGATTACGGAATGCTGTGGATAGGATTCCTTCCGCTTCAGAAGTAATGCCAATCCGTACCGCACCTGGCGCGATAAATTTACTGAAATGCCCGATATAATAATAAGAGCTGTTATAGTGCAATTCGTCTGTTGTTGTATCTGCAATAATTGGAGCATCACAGAGATTCCCTACATGATTGGGCCCGCCGGTCTCATCCAGTACCAGGTTCCAGTCCAGATACCCTTCTGTCCATGCATTGAGATCCCCAATCATATTTCTGCCGTAACGTTCACCTGTAAACCATTCGCCAAGCTTGACGCCGCCCTCTTGACAGCCCTCAGTGAACAATAGATGTTTGTCAGGAAATAGATCATGTACCTTCTCTACCTTGTCGAACTCCTCACCACCATACCAGTGGATGCCTGTACCCCACACATATTGTGCAGCTTCAGGATCAGACAACACGACCGAAGCACGTTCGACCATAATATCGCGGTTATGATCCCAGATAACAATGTTCACATCGGAATGGCCTGCCTGCTGCATCACTGGACCGAGATGATTTTTAACAAAATCGCGTTCCTCTTCCGCACTATAAATGCAAGAATCCCAGACTTGAACAGCAGCCGGCTCATTCTGCACGGAAACCGCCCAAATAGGTACGCCTTCCTTCCCATAAGCTTCAATAAATTTGGTATAGTAGCGTGCCCAAACTTCAGCGTATTCTGGCTTGAGCGATCCTCCATTATTCATTTCACCATTTGTTTTCATCCATGCCGGAGGGCTCCAAGGAGAGGCCAACATCGTGAACGGTCCACCTTTTACCTGCATTGCATCCTTAATCAGCGGAAGCACCCACTTATGATCATGGGAGATATCAAAGGTAGCCAGCTCCGTATCATGATCAGCGACATAAGTATAATTTCCAAGCGCAAAATCACAGCTATGAATATGAACACGACCCATGTTATAGCCTAATCCCTCTACCGGATGAAAGTAGCGATGAATAACCTCTGCCCGTTTCTCAGGACTGAGCCGTGACAACGTATATGCCGCAGCTTCTGTGAAAGCGCCGCCAAATCCTATCATCTTTTGGAACTCCTGCTCTGGCTTAAGCTCTACATCGGCAGATCCAGAATCTACTCTTGTGCTAAAAACAATTGCCTCTTTCGGAGTTAAGCGTTCCCCTGTATCTTTTGCAGTTACTACAGTTTGAACTTTTGCCATTTCATCCATCTCCTCTAATTGTTTTGTTACTAACAACAAGCACTGTCTTTACTGGATCACCATCCGATGTTAGGGTTCGGAGCGATGGGCCACTGAAACGTTTGAGAAAATTCAAGGAAGCCTTCGGTAAACTTTGATTTCAGCTCATTCGAAACCTAAAATCGAAACCGGTTTCGATTGTTGCGAAAAAAAATGATCTAACGAAGAGCAGGAAAAAAAAGCGGCATAACAATATACCCATTATAGCCCCATTCCTCTGAATAAGCTGTAGCAAATACCACATAGGAAGAATTCGAGCTATGATGTCCTCTACTTTATCAGGACTCTTTTCTTTTCGTCAAGATTTATCCTGTGGGCAGCAGCCTGCTCTCTGTACTTATGGAATTTGATACAGCCCTAATTTCCGCTCGGAGGCGCACAGGATTCCCGTTCGATCACTTCTACCGGAACTAGAACCGCTTCCTTATCCAACTGTTTCCCTTCAATCGATGCTAAAAGAATGTCCGCTGCTCGGCTTCCTAAAAGTTCCGTATCCTGACGAATGGTTGTCAATGCAGGTGTAACATACTCAGCTAGATCAATATCATCGTACCCCACAACTGAAATGTCCAGCGGTACGGAAAGTCCACTATCTTTTACCGCCATAATAGCCCCTAAAGCTAACATGTCACCCGAAGCAAAAACAGCGGTTGGCCGATCAGGCAGCTTAAGAAGCTCCAGCATCGCTTGATAACCACTTTCACGAGAATAAAAAGCTCCATTCACAACATAGGACTCCGGCACTTCAAGCCCCTGCTGCTTCATAGCGTTCTTATATCCTAACTCCCGGGTTTTACCAGGGAAAGTGTTCATACCTCCGGAAATATGAGCAATCTTGCGATGACCCAAAGAAACTAAATACTCTATCGCAAGCTGAGCTCCAGCCGTATTATCCGAACATACCGTATGCGACTGCGTAGTCTCAAAATCCAGAATCACAGTAGGAATATCACTCTCTAGCAGCTCACGGAAATAAGGGTCCTCGTAATCAGACAAGAATACGACAACTCCATCTACACCACGAATTCGGCAATTCTCCAAATAACCACTTTGTTTACCTCCAACATCCTTGGAAATAAACATGAGGGCATACCCCTTATCCACAGCAACCTTCTTAAAGCTCTCAATCACAGCGCTAAAAAAGGGATGGCGAATACCAAATCCCGTATTCTCTACAAACAATACACCGATGGTCCATGATTTCTTAGTAGTCAGTGTACGGGCATGGGAATTCGGCAAATATCCCATTTCTTGGGCAACCCGGAAAATTTCCTGGCGAGTCTTCTCCCGTACATCGGAATAATTATTAAACGCCTTGGATACCGTTGTAGGAGAGTAACCGGTTCTTTTGGCAATATCATATATAGTTGTCAATCCGGTTCACTCCTTGCCCAGACTAATGAAATACCTTCTGATACCTTCTGTTCACTGCAATTTTAACGTCTTTCGGTACCGCCGTCCAGCAAAAAGTAACTTTGTACGGAAGGAAGCAGCGTAAAGACTTGGATCAAAAGCCCTAGACTCATATAGATCAGATGTATGATTGCCACACTGTTCAACATATACGTCTGCACCATAATCCAAATAATTAACCCAAATCCGATATATAGGGACAATGCCCAGAAGCTATATAATTTCTTAAAGGGATTCAAAGTATTCACCCAGCGCAATTCTGGTCTCTTGATCAACCCATAAAACACAAACAAGGGCAGGATACCAAATACGATGAATAGCAGAATACCCGGAATTAAAAAATCTGAAAATGGCGATCTTTCCAGCATAGATGTGGGCATGTGTATCAGATCACCACTAGGATCTATGACCATTGACCCGCCTCCTGCTAACGCTCCAACCCCCAAAAATATATGAAGAATATAAAGCAATGTTACCGTAAACGGCCTTCTTTTGGTTGGTTCCATTTCAATACCCCTTCCCATGTTAAAAAAGTAGAGCATTCCTTACTGCTCTTTTCAATTTTACATGTTTTTCCTGAACGTCACCAAGATAGATATCACACAAAAAGCCGTATTTGAGCTTTTTTTGAGTGCGATGTGAACGATTGTATTTTACGCTATACTAAGATTAGAACGAAATGTTAACCCTGCCGACTGAATCTAATAAATAAAATACATTGGATCCTAAAAAACAAGGAGACAGGACGGGCGCAAAGACGCGCTGAACCTAACATATCTATGAACGATACCCATCTTTTATCCACCAAACAATGTACCTATTGCCAGCAACAGAAGCCGCTCTCTGAATTTCGTAAACGTACCGGCAAACGTTCCAAAGGCCAGTCTCGCCGTGGTGCTTGTCGGGAGTGCCGCAAACAACGACAAAACATAGATCTGACCCTTGCAGCAGGTCCCATTCCAGTACAACCTGTTACTATTGAAACCCCTTCTTCGGCTGTCAAAGAACGCTCCAAACAAGGAAAGCCTTCTTCCACGGTTGCTTCTTCACCGCAATCCAACCCAAATCAGCGCATACGGGGCTTGGAACAACGAAGGAAACATTCTCATTCTCAAGGCGCGAAACTGAGTCCCGAAGATCCAACGCAATTGATTCCCTCTGCCAAAGGGAAAATTCTAATGCGTGGCCACAGTGATAAAGGACGGCGCTGGCATCAGGAAATTGACTACGAGCTTGCGGTTACTCTAGTCAGAGAACATGCCGCTATCGTAGTGAATCGCCGAACCATCCGCAGGATATACAGCAATAAGGATTTCCGTGCTTATATATTGACCAGAGACAACTATACCTGCTACTTCTGTGGCTCCTATGGAGACACTATAGATCATCTGCTGCCCCGTGCTAAAGGTGGTCATACTACTCCGGATAATTGCGTTTGCGCTTGTACGTTATGTAATCAGACCAAGGCCGATCAGTCCGTTGAGGATTTTATGAGCAGATAAAATAGAAAACGCCCCAATCTCAGTTGATTAGGGGCGCTTTTTAAATTAAAGGTGAATTTTATTATTAGTTAGCAACAATATTTTTAACTCGTCCTACCTGTCCACTGGTTAAACGCACCTTGATGCCATGCGGATGTCGAGGTGAGTTGGTGAGAATATCCTTCACCGTTCCATGTGTTAGCTTACCCGTCGGCTGATCCTGCTTAAGCACAATATCCACTTCAAGCCCAGGACGAATATCGGCTCTTACCTGTCCGTTCATGATGTAATCCCCTTTCAATGGGTTATAATGTTGTCAACTATACTAGATAAGGAGGAGACGTAATGGCCTTCGGCATCAACAGAGAAGAATTAACCCGCTGGAAAAAAGCAGTCTCCGCAGGAGAAATCGCCTTCTTAACCCATTACTGGCTAGACCCGCGTTTTCCCGGCATGACTACTGTCACCAAGGTAGGCTGTAGTGACCTAACCAGATTAACCTATTGGTGTGAGGAAAATGGACTGCCGGCTAAATATATTCATAATCGTTCCCCATTCCCCCACTTTGACCTTATGGGACCCAAACAAGCAGAAATCCTTCGGAAGGAAGGCTTATGGGAACAGTTGGAACGTTTCAAAATGCTCTAAAATTATTTCTTTTTACGTAAATCCTGCATGATCTTGCGGCCGGTAGGTGTCTGTGCTAATCCGCCACCTGCGGTCTCGCGGTGTTTTTCTGGCATAGCTGAGCCTACCTCAAGCATGACCTTGATTACTTCATCTGAAGGGATCACGCTACGTACACCAGCCAGTGCCATATCGGCGGCGGCGAGCGCGGTCACTGCACCGAATCCGTTTCTAACGATACAAGGAATCTCTACAAGTCCTCCCACCGGATCGCAAATCAGTCCTAATGTGTTCTTAAGCGCCAGTCCAACAGCATGCACTGCTTGTGCAGGCGTCCCTCCACGCAGTTCGGTTAAAGCTCCTGCCGCCATCCCGATGGCCGATCCGACCTCGGCCTGACAGCCACCCTCTGCGCCAGATACAAACGAATTGTTGGCAATGACATAACCGATTGCTCCCGCAGCGAACAAACCGGAAACCATATAATCATCATCCCAGCCAAACCGTTCCTGGCAGCTGAGAAATACACCCGGAATAATTCCGCATGAACCTGCGGTAGGTGTAGCAATTATTCGGCCCATTGAGGCATTAACCTCGGATACAGCCAAAGCATAGGCCATTGCTTGACCAGCGGGTCCACCTAGGCATGGTTCATCTGCTGCGTTATAGGCTCCTACACGCTGGGCATCCATTCCCGTAAGGCCGCTGCGCGAAGTGGTATCTTCATGCATCCCACGATGAACAGCTTCTTTCATGACCCCATAATACTCACGCATAGTGGCAAATTCCTGTTCACTGGAACGTCCAGATTCCGCGCTTTGCTCTTCGAGCATAAGAGCTCCAATGGTGAGGCCACGTTCCTCACATAATACAGCCAGTTGGCTAAGTGTTTGAAAATTCATGTTAAGCTTTCCTTCCCCTTCTCATCTTGCTTACCTTCGTTTAAATTAACCAATTTCACCGATTTCACCGCAGTGAGCGCTTTAAGCGCTTCAATAAGCTCAGGAGTAGCAGCTTCATCCAGCTCCAGTACCGTTAAGGCTGCACCGCTGCGATTCTTCCGATCAAGAGACATATGCCCTATATTAAATTGTCCGTTACGCATCACTTCTGTAACACTCGCCAGAACACCTAAATAATCCATATGATGAATCAATACCGTCGGATACATTCCCGTAAGCTTTACTCCAAAACCATCCACATCGACGATCTCAATGTTTCCACCACCGATGGATGTCCCCGTTAAAGTCAGCTCACTTCCTGTCTCTTGTCCGATAAGATGCAGTTTAACCGTGTTAGGATGAGGAAACAATCCCGTTCCTTGCTCAAAAGATACTTCCATCCCAGCTTCAGCCGCCAACTCCAGAGAGTCGGGTAACCGATGATCATCGGTAGCGTAATCCATAAGTCCTCCGACAATAGCCCGGTCTGTACCATGTCCCTGATAAGTAGCTGCAAAAGAACCAAAAAACGTCACTTCTGCCACACGCGGCACTTCACCCAGCACCTGCCTTGCAGCCCTTCCGATCCGTGCTGCACCGGCTGTATGCGAGCTTGAAGGCCCGACCATGGCCGGACCAATAATTGAAAACACATCTTTAAAACGCATAAAAGACCTCCTGCCTGCAAATAGGCAATTATCAAACTCATATATAGTATACTGCACTGGCAGTCGGAGTTCACCGTTACATTTGCTGTGATATATCCACTTCTAATCTAATGATATTTTACTTAGATAGTATCTTCATTTCGCATCTTATGTATCACAAGATATCCTGGGAGTATAACATAATTCCACCTCTATACTGCCAGCCTATCCCTTCCCAGAATCCTCTTCCTTGTTCATTGGTTCCTATAACCATCAGATGGCATTTTGCAATACCAGCTGCATGTAAATTACCGAGACAACGCTTTACAAGCTCACGCCCGATGCCCATGCCTCGGCAGTCATTACTAACCGCCACATGATACATATAACCTCTTCGCCCATCATGTCCACACAATGCAGTTCCTACAATCCGGCCGTCTTCATTCTCGCAGATCTGGCTGAAGCCAGCATTACGCTCCAGATAACGCGCAACCTCCAGCCTCGAATCTGCTTCGCTGAGTCCCATTCCCTCTGTATTTTCCCATAGCTGGTAGGCAGCTTCATAATCATCCGCAATCATCTCTCGATAATTCATGTCTATCCCCTCGCTTGTATAGAATGACAAAAAGCATAAAGAGTACTCCGCGGAAGCTTTTCCAGCATCAGCAGCGCTTCATAAGGGTCACCTTCCAAACCCAGCACTTGCGCGAAGGCAGGTTCGGTCTTCCACCCGTTCGTTTTCATTGTAATGATCTGCTGGCGAAAATCATTATCCAGCTGAGCTAGAATTTCCGCTTCAATGATCATATGTAAGGAACCATTCTGCAGAGCTGTGGGTCGCGGCTGCCCAAACAGTTCTATAGGCCAGCCCCCGGCCATAAAGTTAATTTTCGTTCGAGGGACCCCATCAACCACACGCGATACACTAGTAAAATCATCCATGGTTCCGAAATATCGACTAACAATGTCCGTAAACATTACGGAATCATGAACCTCACAAATAATATCCAGGTCGCTGCCCTTCACCTGAATTCCAAGCGGCACTGTGCCAACCAGCACCGGGTTATAGTCGGCCAGCAAACTCATAATATTTAATTTTCTTAACAGGGCATAGACCTCTTTTTGCACTGGAGTTCCGTGATTCAAATAATCTATATTTCGCCAATCATTCATCTCGGACAAACGCCCCTCCGACTAGGATATAAACACAGGTATAACTGGATAACAGCGCACGCTTTTCTAGGCGCATGCATAGAAATATACGGAAGATAGAAGGCAAGGAGGAGTGTATGTAAAAATGAATCCCACCTACCCCTACTATGGGGAACAAACGATATGTAAGGAACAGCCTATTGCTTTTCCCCCGCAGCACCAAGACCGTCAGCCAGGTCTAGAGAGTCTAATGAATCCTCGCCCCATCAGTGAAGATCCGGAGATTGCCGGCAGTGGAAAGCTGAAAGGAAAAATTGCACTCATCACCGGAGGCGACAGCGGGATTGGTAAAGCGGCGGCCATTGCTTTTGCAAAGGAAGGCGCAGATGTCGCTATAGCTTATTTATACGAAGCTTCAGATGCAGAGGTCACTCAGCGGCGAATTGAAGAATTAGGGCAACGTTGTTTGCGGATCGAAGTAGATTTACGCCATAAGGAAAACTGCTTCAAGGCTGTGGAGCATACCCTTCGCACTTTTGGCAAGCTGGACATCCTCGTCAACAATCATGGCGTCCAGTATCCACAAAAAAGTATTTTGGATATCACGGAAGCACAGCTCTACCAAACGTTTCAGACGAATATATTTCCATTCTTTTACCTGACGCAAGCCGCACTTCCATATCTAAAAAAAGGCGCAGCCATCATCAATACTGCGTCCATTACTGCCTATCAAGGAAATAAAGAGCTTATAGATTATTCCTCAACTAAAGGTGCGATCGTATCCTTTACCCGCTCTTTAGCCTTATCACTCGTAGACTCTGGCATTCGTGTCAATAGTGTAGCTCCCGGACCCGTATGGACACCACTAATTCCCTCCAGCTACTCCGCAGATGAGGTTAGTGTATTTGGGACGGATACACCCTTTAAACGTGCCGCACAGCCATATGAGTTAGCAGGAGCCTATCTTTATTTAGCGGGACCGGATTCTTCGTATGTTACCGGGACATGTATTCATGTCAATGGTGGAGACATGGTCACCAGCTGATGCATTACACCACGAGAGGAATGTATATCAAATGAATAAGATAAACGATTATGATATCTCTTCTGTCCGCCTGAGCAGTGGCATGTACGCATTAACCAAATTAGCCTGCGCAGGGTTAACCTACGTCCTTGTTACCTTACTTATGCTTGGATTTCCACAATCCGACGGAATCCCTAAAGGCTGGCCACTATCGATTCCTTATGCCATTTATGCTTATGGATTGCCTGCGGCGTTAGTAGCGGATATACTGCTGCATATTCTGCGTTCGAAATCGCAAATCCTGCCTCTGGCTGTATACGTCGTCACGGGTTTCGGCGCAGGTTTATGGCTGGCAGCGGAACAAGGTGCAGAGTATCTGCTATGGGGTCTGGGTGGAATTCTGGGACTGCTCATTCTTCGAGTGACCCAGCTTGGTGTGGAAAGATTCCCTCTGTTGCTGCCAGTATTCGCCCTGTTTCTGCCACTGCTCTGTTTACTGCTGTCATAAGCCTTATTAGGTGTATTCAAAGCGCTTCAATGATATCTCCGGCAATGATAGCCGCCGGATTATTCCGCTGACGGGCTGCTCTCTCTCCTGCTAATCCGTGCAGGTATACCCCAAAAGCTGCTGCCTGCGTAGCATGAAGTCCCTGAGCCAGCAGGCTGGAAATCATGCCCGTTAGCACATCACCGGCTCCACCAGTGCCCATGCCGGGATGGCCTGTGGTATTTACATAAGCTTGCCCTTCAGGAGTTGCTATCACGGTATGCGCTCCTTTTAACACAAGTGTAACCCCATGCTCCTTGGCATAGTCCATAGCCAGACCGATCCGGTCACGCTGGACCTCAGCCGTAGTTAGGTTGGCTAGACGAGCCATCTCACCTGGGTGAGGGGTCAGAATTACAGAATGACGCCGCACCCAACTCTTATAATCGGAGTCAGCCAGAATATTTAAGGCATCCGCATCGATAACCAGCGGGCAATCACTGCCTTCCCAAAGACTGCGAAGCCAATCTGTATCTCCCGGGAACCGTCCAAGACCAGGACCCACAGCTATTACATCTCGCTCTTCGCTTAACTTCAGTAGCTCTGACACGGTCTCAGCCACCCAGTTTCCCTCTTCACTGCCACCTACATCAGCCAGCATCAATTCAGGAACAACACCGATGACGGAAGGTAACAGCTTCTTAGGAAGCGCCCACGTCACCAGTCCGCAGCCCGTGCGTAGCGCAGCACGGGCTGCGAGTAGTCCAGCACCGCTCATCCGTAGGGTGCCGGCGGCAAGGAGTACATGCCCATAAGTACCCTTATGGCCTTCAGGCGACCGCCGCCGGGCCAGATCGACACCCAGATGGGCATGCAGCACTTCCGGTGTCAGCAGGTGTGCCTGCACACCGCTGTTAAGAGCCAGAGCAGTCGGAATGCCGATGGCCCGTACCTTGACATGCCCCGCTGCGCCTGCACCGGGGTATTGCAGGAGGCCTCGCTTGAGAAAGGCGAGGCATACCGTCACAGATGCATGAATGCAAGGCTCATGCATCTCTCCTGTGTCCGCGTTCAGACCACTGGGGATGTCCGCGGACACAATGACCTTACCGCTGCTGTTCGCTGCGGCAATCAACTCCGCATAGGCGCCGCGCGGGGCTCCCGCGCCGCCGGTGCCGAGCAGCGCATCTAAGATGCCGCTGCACTCGGCAAGGTCCAGCCGATCCCTGCCGTATACTACGGCAGGCAGGCCCATGGCTGCAGCCGCATCGCGCTGCAGGGCGGCCTCGCCGGAGAGCGAATCCGGCGGCACCGCATAGACGAGCGTGACGGCGATGCCGGTCTCGCGAAGGTACCGTGCGGCGGCGAGGCCATCGCCGCCGTTGTTGCCTTTGCCGACGAGGATGAACCATCGCTCGGCTGCGGCAGAGGCAAGCGTCAGCGCATGATCTGCGCTGACCTTAAATGCCTTGCCTGTGCCACCCAGCGCGGCCTCCCTTAGCCCGGTATCGTTCCTTTCGGCTGCATTCCTGCAGCCTGCCCCGCCTCTCTCCCGGCAAAGCGTGATGATCTCCTCGGCGATAACTCTTCCCGCATTCTCCATCAGCGCAATCGCTGGAATCCCCAGCTGCTGGATCGTTTCGCTGTCCAGCTGCCTCATTTGCTCAGCAGTTACCAGATACATGATTTAGCCCCTTTCCGCTATCTACCGTTCCAAAGCTTCACACGCAATTCCAAGTACAAGTCCGAGCGCAAGTCCGGCGCAAGTCTGATATCAGTAAGCGACAGTAAATCTGGCCCGACTAAAATTCCCTTCCTCCAGCTCGTCCACCATAGCTACAGCGAAATCCTCCACACTAATCTTGCTTTCACCATTCTCATCTAGAATAAGACGGTCCAATCCGATGCGAAAATGACCTGTACGACGACCTGGATGAACTACCGCAGCAGGACTGAGATACGTATAATCCAATTCTGTATTTTTGTAAATCTCATAAGCCTGCGCATGCGCCTCTGCAACTGGTTTAAACTCTTCCGGAAAATCCGGTGTATTCATCAGCAGCTCTCCAGTTTCAGTCTTTAAGCTACCTGCACCTCCAACAACCAACAGCCGATTTAACCCTGCCGTCTGCATACCCTCCACCAACGCTTTTGCCGCCGTAATCAGATCCTGCTCTTGCCCCGCTCCTGGTCCATAAGCACTGATTACCTCTTCATGGCCACGGACTGCAGCTGTTACTGAAGCCGGATCAAGAATATCCACCGTTGTTACATGTAAACGCTCGTGTTCGAGAGTTATTGACTCTGGATTGCGTACCGCAGCTGTTACTTCGTGTTTTCTTTTTAATGCCTCCTGTACAATTGCCTTTCCAAACGTTCCTGAAGCGCCCAATATTACAACATCCATCTTGTTGTTCCTCACATTCTACGAGCAAAGCCATTATCGTGCAGCCTTCTGCTCAATTATTTTTTTGATGCTCATCTGAATAGCTTTTCCCTTACAGCCTTTAAACATTATTTATCCCCTGAGATCCAATCGAAACCAGATCGCACCTACTAACCCGCTTTCAGACCAAAAACCCCTTAACCAATACAAGGGGCACTCTCTACTAAAAAAAGCAGCATGTATTCGCCTTAGCTTAGCGACGCAAAAACATTCCCTGAGAACGTGGCATAACCGATTCAAAACCATATTGTGCGTAGAGCTTCGAGGCTTCTCCATCTGCAATCAGACTTACATACGCCTTGTCTGGTACAGTATTAAGGAATTCTCTGATTTCCCGCATGATCAGCTTTCCCAAACCTTGTCCTTGATGTAAAGGCTTGACCGCGATATCCGTGACCTGAAAAAAACATCCCCCATCGCCAATCACCCGCCCCATCCCGATTAGGTTATTCTCCTCATACAAAGTTACCGCAAAAATAGAACGAGGCAAACCGATCGCTGCACCTTCCACACTCATTTCACTCAGCCCAGCTTCTTTTCTCAGCGCCAAATACTGTTCCACTGAAGGCTGTTCATGGCGTATATCAAGCTTACTTGTTGTTTCCACCCGCACTCCTCCGTTCAGCATTGCTGTTCCCACTATATACGACTGCATGGTTCACAGGCAAGGCTCACTGCTAGGGATGTTTTTGAAACTGAGGGATAAGTTTTATATTCTTGAATTCCTTTACTGACTGTGTGGAATAGTATCTGTAACAATATTTATAAAAGGGTGGGTGAAGCATTATGTCTCCTGTAGCCAAGCTGTTCAAATGGGGAACATGCCTTTATGAAGCTTTTCTGGCTCTGCCGTTGATCGGCGGACTCTTTATCATTGCAAATGGTTGGGTCCCTTTGGCCATTGCCTTTTTGCTCCACGCTGTAGCCATTGTTGTGCTGCAGAGAGAGCATAAACCATTCATGGGTAACGTTCTGGGCATTATCACCTCGATTTTAGCTTTTATTCCGATCGTTGGTTGGATTATGCATGCCATCACTGCGTTCATCCTGTTAATGGAGGGCGTATCCGCCTCACGCCAAGCCCCTCGTTATTAACAAACGTACCTGCAACATCAAAATATGTAACTGTCCCACGGGCCGAATCATTTGTAAAAGTCGTAAAAGACAGATCATCCTCTGCGACCTATGGACCCGGATGACGTATTGCTGTTACTGGTGGGCGGTCTGCTTCAACACTCATCATCCCCGGCGACTTGCGAACCCGTATGACGTATTGCTGTGTTCTTACTCATGAGCGGTCTGCTTCAACACTCATCATTCCCGGCGACCTACGGACCCGGATGACATATTACTGTGTTCTTACTCATGAGCGGTCTGCTTCAACACTCATCATTCCTTGCGACCTACGGACCCAGATGACGTTATTTGCGCCTTTTCAGCTTTTGGAGCGTGGTTTCGGACTCCAGGGACGTTATTGCTTAGAATCAGGTCCATATGTGGTGTTTTTTATGCCAATAGCAGCTATGCGGTCCGTTAGCGTGGCAAATGTGGCATAATACTGCGTTTAGCGTCAACTGAGTCCGATGGGATGCGTCATACGTGCCAGAATATCCAAGCATACAAAGAAAAGGAGTTGCCCCAGCAGCCATTACGTGGCTTATGTGACAACTCCATAATCTTTTATCCAAAAAGATGAGATATATCTTTATGATTGCCCAGAGATTGAATCAACGTCCCGCGGATTGAGAATCGGCCCGCCGCCCGCCGTTTTCACCAATATAACGTCCATTTGCGTTGCCACTGCTATTCTCAAACCGTTTGCGTTCCGTACGCTCCATCTGAACAATCTGACCTTCATGCACCACAATATGCAATGAGCCAAATTCCATATCATCCAGAAGTCCTGCAATCCGCGTAAGCCATAAATCGTCCACTTTCAGCGGTTTAGCCATTCTCTAGCCTCCCTTTCTCACCAAAGGATTGTATCCGCCTAAATTCATTATTTCTTCAATTCCGTCATTACCAACCAGTATACTATGAATTAACTTAGCATGGAACTAAAAGTCATGTCAATGGGCATTTTTTCGCGACAACCAGCTTTTAATAATCATCGTTACCAAAGCCAATAACAGGAGCAAAGAAGCTACTGCAAAAGATGCTGAAAATTGATATTCGTTATACAAAATCTCAACATGCAGCGGCAGCGTATTCGTCTCCCCACGTATGTGCCCGGACACCACAGAAACCGCACCAAACTCACCCATGGCCCGCGCATTACACAAAATAATGCCGTATAGTAATCCCCATTTAATATTAGGCAGTGTGACTCTGAAAAAGATTTGCCACCCATGTGCTCCGAGTGTAATTGCGGCTTCTTCCTCCTGTGTACCCTGATCCTCCATCAGCGGGATTAACTCACGCGCTACAAAAGGAAACGTCACAAACAACGTGGCTAGCACGATACCCGGAAGCGCAAATACAATCTTGATATCATGTGCGCTTAGCCAAGGACCAAACCATCCGTTAGCACCGAAGACGAGCACAAAGATTAGACCGCCGATGACAGGCGAAACTGCAAAAGGGAGATCAATCAAGGTAATTAGAAACCCTTTGCCGCGGAAACGAAACTTGGTTACAGCCCACGCCGCTGTTACACCAAAAAAGGTATTCAGAGGCACCGTTACCGCTGCAACAAGCAGCGTCAATCGCAGCGCTGAGCGGGCATCCGGATCAGTCAGGGCAGCTATATATACATCCCAGCCCTTCTTCAGCGCCTCGGTTAACACAACAACTAATGGCAGAGCAATCAGCCAAAAAAGGACTAGCCCAGCCGCTCCGATCAACACCCATTTTACAATTGGGGTTTCTGTTGTCGCGGACGAGGACGCATTCTTTTGTAGCCGGGGGGTGTAGAGGGGGACGGTACCGGCCAAAATTATTCCTCCTTTAAGGGTTTTACGAAGACAAGATACTTCGAGTATGCAGTATCGACAACAGATACGAATTGTCTCCGAGTAAGTTTGAACATGATCGGATGTCAGCTGTCACGGAGATTACCCTCAACGAGAAGTCTTACGAACCCAGCGCTGAAGTGTGTTAATAACAAGCAGCATAAGGAAGGAAATGAAGAGCAATAGCAGGGCTACGGCGGTAGCTCCGGCATAATCATATTGCTCCAGTTTAGACATGATAAGCAGCGGAGCAATCTCCGTCCTCATCGGCATGTTACCGGAGATGAATACGACGGAGCCGAATTCACCGATGCCCCGGGCAAAAGCTAGAGCAAAACCTGTTAGCAGTGGCGGGAACAGCTCAGGCAGTACTACTGAGCGAAAGGTTCTCCAGCGGCCTGCGCCAAGGGTTGCCGAAGCTTCCTCCATATCTCTGTCCAAATCCTCCAGCACCGGCTGCACCGTCCGGACAACGAACGGTATGCCGATGAACATCAAAGCCAAGGTAATCCCGAGCGGAGTGAATGCCACCTTTAATCCCAGCGGCTCAAGCCAAGACCCAATCCAGCCATTGCCTGCATAGAGCGCCGTCAAAGAGACACCGGCTACAGCTGTCGGCAAGGCAAACGGGAGATCGATCAGCGCATCAAATATTCTTTTGCCCGGAAATTCATAACGTACCAGTACCCACGCCAGCAAAAGTCCTAGAATTGCATCTACAAAAGCGGCCGCAGCAGCTGTCGACAGGCTCACACGATACGAGGCTAATACCCGCGGGTCCGTAGCTACATCCCAGAATTTCGCCCAGCTCAGACCTGTAGAATTGAACAGCAGCGCCGAAAGTGGCAGTAGAACCACTAGACTCAGGTATAGTACACTGTAGCCCATCGTCAGCCCGAAGCCGGGCAGTATTTTGCGCCGTGTTGCTGCTGGTGTAGCCGTAGTGGTGACATTCATCCCCTATTCATCCTTTCTCGCCTTCGGCCTTTTAGCCGATCAGCCCCTACCGGGACAAATCTCAATGATTACATCCTGCGTTTCATTCATCTGTTATTTGGCACCTGGCACATAAATCTTGTCAAAGATCCCGCCATCATTAAAATGCTTCTCTTGCGTTTCTTTCCAGGTTCCGAATTTGTCAGCCAATGTGAACAGCTTGATTTCCGGGAACTTATCTTTGTATTCTTCTTTCACGCTATCTAATGTAGGACGGTAGTAGTTTTCAGCCGCGATTTTTTGTCCCTCTTCACTATAGAGGTACTTCAAGTACGCCTCGGATACCTCACGCGTGTCTCTTTTATCCACAACCTTATCTACTATAGCTACTGGCGGTTCAGCCAAAATACTCTCCGAAGGATTCACGATATCAAATTTGTCCGGTCCCAGCTCTTCCACAGATAAATAGGCTTCATTCTCCCATGCGATCAGCACATCACCAATTCCACGCTCCACAAACGTTGTCGTAGATCCACGCGCGCCGGTATCCAGCACTGGCACATGCTTGAACAGTTCTTTTACAAATTCCTCAGCCTTAGCCTCATCGTTATTGTTCTGGTCTAGTGCGTAGCCCCAAGCTGCCAAGTAGTTCCAGCGTGCTCCACCTGATGTTTTCGGGTTTGGTGTAATAACCTCTACGCCCTCTTTGAGCAGATCTGGCCAATCCTTGATTCCTTTCGGATTCCCTTTGCGTACAAGGAACACGATAGTCGAGGTGTAAGGCGAGCTATTATGATCGAATTTACTTTGCCAGCCCTCATTGATCAGTCCCTTTTCCTGCAAGGCATCAATATCATAACCAAGTGCTAATGTCACAACATCCGCTTCCAGACCATCAAGCACAGCACGGCTTTGTTTCCCTGATCCACCGTGGGATTGTTTAATGGTGACCTTCTGTCCTGTTTCTTTCTCCCAATAGGCAGCAAAAGCTTTATTATAATTCTCGTACAATTCGCGAGTAGGGTCATAAGATACGTTCAGTAGTTCTACTGGATCTTTAGATGGAGTTTTTGTTGCTTCAGCCGCATTTGTGGCCTCCGCTGAATTGGTTGTTGCTGGTGCGTCTGTTGCCGGACTAGCACTATTGCCGTTATTGTTATTGCTGCCGCAAGCAGCAGTAAGCCCTGCCGTCAGCAACAAGCTAAACCCTACAAGAAGCCCTTTATTCATCTTTTTCTTCATCTCTTCCACTCCCCCATGTTTTTTCTCGTACCAGACAAACCCTTGGGTAACACAAAAAGAACGGAGGAAAGCCTACGTATGGCAGGTCAAACCGGTCCTAAGACCGTGTCTGCGAGCCTAATGCAGGCGTTCCTCCGTTCGTACGGTAAGAACTTTCTTCAATTATTCCTATCTACTTAGTTGGTTTATATGGATATAATACTGAAACCCTTTAACTGTGTCAAACCTTTTTTTCCAGCCTATGTCAAAGAAAACTCCCACACACCACACCGTACAAGCTATGGGGTCGGTTCCTGTAAGATCCACTTGTTATTGATGCTATAAAGTAATATTATTGCTACAGCTTATGGGTTAAGAGAAAATACCGCTTTATGTCAGGGGAGAGACTCATGGGTATGGAGTTAGAGTACGTCCCTGCGCCGTTGAAACCACGGCTCCACAGACGTATGGCTCAAGAAATTGGACGAAGAATTAGGGGAACCTACCGTTACGATACAGCAGTTTGGAGAACAGCTATAGCCGGTCTTTGGATAGTATGCTTTTTAGCCTTTAGTAGTGCCGTGTTAGGCATTCCTACTGGATTAGGTAAACCTACGGATATCGCTCTTGCTGCAGGTGCAGGCACTGTCCTGCTGGCGTTTTCCGGCAATATCTTAGCTGTTCTGCTAGCGTTGACCGGACTGCGTATCCCAAGATTATTTGCAGGCTGTGTATTGAGTGATTTTGGAGCTATTCTACTAATCTTATATTACGCAGATTTTGAGATTGAAGCCGCGGTTGTCATCGCGGTCGTGCTTGCACTGCTAGGGGCATTAGGCGGACTAGCCATCGGCCTGCTCCGCAGCAAAAGAATAACACTAGGGCTTCTGCTAACAGTGGCGGTGACTTTTTCCCCACTTGCGCTGGCAAGCGGAGTACAAGAACTGCCTATTTCAGAGTCGGTCGATATCAACGATACGGAAGTCGTTCCACTGACAGCCTCCGATCCGGGAATACCAGGCAATCTAGCTTATCAGACCTTCACCTATGCCAGTGGTACCGATCTTCATCGTGCCGAATACGGCAAGGATACAAGCTTGATATCCTCTACGGCCGATGCTTCTGCTTATATTAAGGATTGGTCAAAGCTGCGCACTTTATTCTGGGGTTTCGATTATAAGGCACTTCCCCTGAATGGTCGCGTATGGATGCCAGAAGGTGAAGGTCCATATCCAGTAGTGCTGATGGTGCACGGCAATCATATGATGGAAGATTACTCTGATGGCGGGTACGCTTATCTCGGCGAACTATTGGCAAGCCGGGGATTTATCGCGATCTCGCTCGATGAGAATTTCCTGAATTATTCTGCTTGGTCCGGCATTCCGGACAATGATTTTAAAGTACGTACTTGGATCCTACTGAAACATTTAGAGCAGCTAGCAGATTTTTCAGATGATCCGGGCAGTCCTTTTTATCAGAAAATAGATTTCACAAAAACCGCCCTGCTCGGCCATAGCCGCGGAGGACAAGCCGTAGCTATGGCCGCGGATGCCACTCGTTGGTTTAAGGATGATCCGGTGATGGCGGCAGTTAATCGCTTTAATATAACCTCTGTAATTGCGCTTGCACCGACGGACAAAACAATAGATGACCAGCAAGCCCGTCTCAAAGACATCAATTATTTGACCTTGCAGGGAGCCCGCGATGGAGATGTACATGATTTCTATGGTGATCGGCAGTATATACGCACTTCCTATTCCCAAGGATCATCTGCTTTCAAAAGCTCGCTGTATATTGCGGATGCCAATCACAGTCAATTCAACAGCGATTGGGGCGGGTATGATCAGACCTTGCCAGCTGGACTCTTTTTAAATCGGACACAAATCATGGATGCAGACAAACAACGGCAAATCGCCAAGGTCTATGTATCAGCTTTCTTAGAGACCACCTTGCATGAAAAAGAGGAATACCAAAGCTTGTTCCGGGATTATCGCAGCGGACTGAAGTGGTTACCAGATACCGCCTACTACAATAGATTCCAAAGCGGGGGATATCGTCCTGTAGCCACATTTGACGATGACCGTAACAAAAACACTGTAGAACTGGGAACAGCAGCAGCATCGGGTGTTTCTTGGTCAGAAGAGTTAGCTAAAGACCGGGAGTCAAAAAGCAAAGCCACCTATGGTGTTGTCCTTGAACGCACAGCCAGCAAAAACGAAGAGGCTTATTACAACATTAAGCTTAACGACAGCGTCCGTACTGAAACTGCTCTTTTAGGGGCAGATGGCCTTACGTTCTCCATGGCAAATCTGAATGGTGACATGAATGAAGAAATGGATGCTCCACAACCTCCAAAGGTTGAGGTGGAGTTAACTGACCATAACGATACCTCAGCACGCTTGACGCTGGATGAAGTAATGGACATACTGCCACTTCCACAAACTCAGTTCACGTTATTCCCATGGCTTGAAGAGCGGATAAACGATGGCAAATACGGCGACCTTTCCGAAGCTGTATTTCAAACCTACGAGATGCCGTTCGAACAATTTCAGGAGGAAGAACCAGAGCTGGATCCTGACAACCTGACGGAAATCACCTTCTATCTTGAAGAAGAAGGCGACCGGATCATGCTTGATGACATCGGTTTTTACGATTTAGGTATCAGAAATACATTTTAACAATCACTTGCTATTATCCTTAGGTCTTCATTTGCAAAATAGGGCTATTCCCAACCTCCACTCACGAAAAAATGAATGGATTACGGGAATAGCCCTTATTTTTACGACATACAATAACCTAGTCTCAGCTACAACGCTTGCACACAAACAGGTGACTTCATTTCCAATTCATTTCCTGTAGGGATTAATCTGCCACTCTCACTATCGATGGAGAACGAGGTAATATTATCACTATTCTGATTAGCAGCAAGCAGCTTATCCCCAATAATTGCAAAGTTACGCGGAGTACGCCCGCCGGTAACCTGCCAATCCACTGCTTCAAGCAGACCCGTTAATTTATCGATATGGAACAGGGCGATACTGTCTTGTCCGCGATTGGAGACATACAGGAATCTGCCACAAGGGGAGACATGAATATCGGAAGCTGTATCGTCACTACCAGCAGTATAATTATCAGGAAGCGTGCTAAGATGTTGTAAACTATTTAGATTTGCATCCTGTTCATCATTAGCAAATGCCGTTACTGTACAATTCAGTTCATTCGCCAGGTAAATCCATTGTCCAGAGGGATGCACCGCCAGATGACGTGGACCTGAACCAGGTGGCAGATTAAGCTCACGATGTTTTACCAGTTTGCCCTCTTCAGGGCGATAGATCACAATTTGATCCAGTCCCAAATCGCACACCAGCACATGTCTACCACTTGCGTCCGGAATGACAGAGTGCGGATGCGGAGCCTCCTGACGGTCTTCACGAATGCCTGAACCCACATGTTTTACTTGGTCGGACATTTCTTGAAGCGAACCATCTTCATTTACAGGAAAAGCATTAACATTGCCTCCCGAGTAATTGGAGACGAATATGTAATCTTCCTTAGGACTAATGGAGACATAACAAGGAGCGCCGCCTTCCGTAGAACGACTTCCAAGTGATTGCAACGCTTTAGTTGCGGGATCAATTGCATATGCGTAAACCTCACCTTGATCCTTCTCACTAACTGCATACAACACGCTGCCTGCACTATTCACAGCTAAAAACGATGGGTTCTCAATTCCCTCGGTACCCTCAAGAATTCTCATTTCCCCCGATAAAAGACTAAGCGCACATAACTGAATCGCCTTCTCATTCTCAGAGTTATACGTTCCTACATAAAACAATGCCTCATTAGCCCGTTCCATAATAGTGGCTCCTTTATCTTTATGTATTGTATTACTTCTTACTTACCCTTTACTAATAGGGGTTTACTCATAATTTTATAATATTTTTTCACTATAGCATGTTTATAGTTGTAATACATTATCGAAACTGCATTTAGAGCCTACTCCCTAACTATTCCGGAAGAAGTAAGTTTTTCCATGTGGTTTAAAGATGGTCACAAAGGTTAATAGTAGACATCGCAAACAACAAAACGAAGGAGTTGAAGTAACATGAGTTTTCTATGGATGTTAATCGTTGGTGGGGTTATTGGTTGGTTGGCTGGTCTGATTATGGGCAGAGATATTCCTGGTGGTGTTATCGGTAATATCATCGCTGGTATTATCGGTTCATGGCTCGGTGGCGTGCTTCTGGGAAGCTGGGGACCTAAAGTAAGTGATTTCTACTTCTTCCCTTCTTTGATCGGTGCGGTTGTGCTGATCTTTATCGTGAGCCTTATTCTCCGCTCGACAAGTGGACGCAGCCGTTCGTAAGTCTGGGCTGAGATAATAATATTCGCATCAATAAATCCTCGTCAGAGTATGCTCTGGCGGGGATTTTTGTATGTATCGCTCCTTTAAGAAATAATTCCTAAGCTGGAATTGTAGCGGGTATGGAGCCAATACACTTCAATGTTTTGCCATCGTTTTTCTGTTATAATGAAGATACAAGTGACTGAAATCATAGAGAGGTCGTGTATCATGGGTAACATAAACCCCTCGCTTCTACATATTGGCTCTACATTAGGGGCTTTGTTCATGGCGCTGATGGTTATTTTCATTCGTCTAAAAGCAAGCGCACGTCCGGTTACCATTCGAAAAATATGGATTCCACCTCTCGGTATGTCGACGGGTTTTGCCATGTTTGTAGCACCTGCGGTCAGGTTCCCATTATGGTGGGCGGCAGTCGCCTTTCTGATTGGCTGGTTCATCTTCGCGTATCCTCTTATACGCAGCACCCATTTTGAACAACGTGATGGACAAATTTATGCTCAACGCTCCAAGAGCTTTGCGTTTATCCTGCTCGGACTTCTTCTAGTCCGCACTTTACTCCATGAATTTATTAACCGTTATGTGTCTATCCCACAGTCCGGTGGTTTGTTCTTTATTTTAGCCTTCGGCATGATTGTTCATTGGAGATTTTTTATGTTCAAGCGTTATAAGGCTATGACTTCCTCGGGGAGTCTGCTGCCCCAGCCATGATTGTCAACAATGATCCTAAGAAGCCATCTCAGGGTGCTTACCCGATATCCTTGAGATGACTTCTTACCTCTTGTAACTCAAGCTTATGTTATATCCTCTGCTTTTTTCTACTTTCCACCCTTTTTTGACATCAATTAGCCATCCTCTTATTACATCCTCTTTTAGTACTTTACATACACTATAGGGATAGATCACCTAAAATATCTAACTCATTATGTCACCTATTCAGCATTAAAAAGAAAAAATATACTCTTTGTAAGTCCGATGTCAGGTAACCTGCGAAGGGATACGTTAAACTATAAGCATACCTAACGATAAGCTTCCAAAAGACCTTAATGCTGAAATAAATATCATTTGGAAACCTATACTGCGTATAACTTTTAGAGAGTGAGGACAAGGCAATTGAAAAGTAAATCGAGAAAAGTAGCCATCGTCGGGGCAGGAATGGTGGGTTCAAGCTGTGCTTACTCCATGGTTAATCAGGCCATTTGTGACGAGATAATGATGATCGACCGCACCTATGATCGGGCTATGGCACAAGCACTTGATCTCTCGCACTGTATGGATTTCACAAGCACACGCACAAAGGTATATGCCGGAACCTATAGCGATTGTGCAAAGATGGATGTAGTTATCTTAACCGCTGGTGCTAATCCAACAGCCGGGCAGACCCGACTTGACGTATTGGAAGCCTCTGCTGTTATTACTAGAGAAATCATTACCAACATCATGGCTGGGGGATTTGATGGAATATTCGTAGTCGCCGCTAATCCGGTCGATATTGTCACTTATATGGTCTGGAAAATATCAGGTCTGCCTCGCCACAGAATTATCGGTACCGGAACCTCCATTGACTCGTCGCGCCTAAAAACACTGCTCTCCGATGTGTTCTCCATTGACCCGCGTAGTGTTAATGGCTACGCGTTAGGTGAACATGGCGAATCTCAATTTGTAGCTTGGTCCCATGTGACAATTGGCGGCAAGCCTATTCTACAAATCTTGGATCAGCATCGCGAGCGGTTCCCGCATCTGGATCTGGAGGATATCTCCCGCAAGACAAAAGATGCCGGCTGGGAAATTTTCACCCGTAAAGGCTCCACACATTTCGGGATTGGCAGCGCACTTGCCTACATTACCCGTTCGATCCTGAATGATGAGCACAAAATTATCGCCGTATCCGCCATTCTGGATGGAGAATATGGACATAGTGGTGTATGCACGGGTGTGCCCGCCATTATAGGCAACACTGGGATTCAAGAGCTGCTGGAGCTTAATTTAAATACAGAGGAAACCCAGAAATTGAACAACTCCTGCAATATTGTACGTGCAGGCATCGAGAGTCTACAGCTGGAAGAAAGCATTTAATCTCATAAAGAACAAAAAAAATCGCTACTTTGGGAATTGATGAAATAAGCCCACCAGCTCCCAAAGAGCGATTTTTTGTATTATAAGGAGATGAATCTCAGTTTATCTCCTACTTTTTAAACTTCTCGATTTCTTCTTTCAGCACAGACATCACTTCATTAAGTGATTCCGCCGAGGACACGACATCCTTCATAATCTCCGTCTGCTCCGCTGAAGCTAATGAGACCGCCTGAGCATTCTCAGCAGATTCTTTAGCTATTCCGAGCATATCGGATATAGAAGCCGTTATTTCTTCTGTGCCAGCTGACATCTCTTCATTAATTGCTGACACATCCTGTATTTGCGACGATACTTCACGGATCGAAGAACGGATATGATCAAAGGAAACACCGACGTTTTGCATTTTTCCCATTCCATCGCCAATTTCCTCAATACTCTTCTTCATGGAATCCGCTGCACTTGTTGTCGAAGACTGAATGCCGCCGATCAGCTCCACTATACTAATGATGGAACTGTTCGTCCGCTCCGCTAACTTCTTCACCTCATTCGCAACTACACCGAAGCCACGGCCATGTTCTCCAGCTCGGGCAGCCTCAATAGAAGCATTTAAAGATAATAAGCTTGTCTGATTGGATATCTCAGAAATTACATCCACAATTTGTCCGATTTGTTCCGATTGCTCACTTAATTTACCAATCATCTCGGCTGTCTGATTAGCTGTGGAACTGATAACAGCCATCTGTTGCAGTGTAGATTGGATTTCCAAATAGCCACTCTCTACTTCTGAGTTGACCGTCTCAGCCTGATCTGAT
Organism: Paenibacillus sp. FSL R5-0636; assembly: GCF_037974255.1. NCBI lineage: Bacteria > Bacillati > Bacillota > Bacilli > Caryophanales > Paenibacillaceae > Paenibacillus > Paenibacillus sp. FSL R5-0636. The sequence continues at coordinate 492,883 of NZ_CP150232.1, read as the reverse complement.
ACCGCTGCAGAGGACTCAGCAATACGTTGCAAACCTACGGCCATCTCTTCCGTTGCTCTTGCCGATTGCTCCGAGCCTCTGAATTGCTCTTCCATTCCTTGAGCCACTTCTTGGATAACTGTTGCTACCTCTGCTGAAGTATAAGACGACCGTTGAGCCGATTTCAGCATTCCTTCTGAGGAATAAGAAACCTCCACTACCGTTGTATCAATCTTGTTGACAATACCGGAGAGTGTCTCAATCATATCATTGATATTTTGACTCATCTCGCCGATTTCATCTCCGGATTGCACTTTAACCCTCTCATTCAGATGACCCTCTGCCACCTTTTTCATAGTGGAGGAAATAGCTTTAATGGGTCTAACGATAAGGCGAGTAAGGTAGAGAGAAACAAAAATTATGACGAGTATAACTGCCAATAAGATGAACATTGCTGTTCTTTGTGCAGAGGTCACTTTGGCAAAAACCTCTTTCTCCGGTACTGTTACAAGAAGCTTCAGGTCAGTATCTGGAATGGTCTTAAAGTATGTAATGACTTTCTTACCATCTTCGCCCTTATAAGTTTCGGACCCCTCTTTGTTGCTCAAAATCTTGTCAACGACCTTCTGAAGAGCCGGCTCTTTAGCGTAATCGGTAATTTTTTTGCCCATACGACTGACGTCTGGATAAGTATAATACATGCCATCATTTGAGATTACGTATCCAAATCCGGTATCCGCCATAGTAATTTCATTACTCATTTGGGCAAGAACTTCAGGAGTAATCGAGAAGACAATACCTCCCATAAATTGCTTATCCTTATCCATGACAGGAACTACGATCGGAATGATATATTTATCAAGCTGCTCCAGATAGGACATTTCCCCCAACACAGGCGCATGCGTTTCTTTCGCTTTCAAGAAATAGCTCGCATCTGCTACACTTGCGGTCATGTTCATCATATTAGTTAACTGGCCGTCTTTACTGATGACACTGTAACCTTCTGTCTCACTGTCACTTTCCTCCAGCACTTCTATCACAGGGAAGATACTCGCTGGATTCGTAAAATCGAACTCAGGATGCTGGGACACCAGATCCTTTACGGACGAGGTTTTGTTGGATAGCCACTCATCCATCCGGAATGTGTTCGTATTAATGGTGTCCTGCGCCATTTGCTCACTGTCTGTGCGTGTGACATTGCCGAAATAATCAAGTAAAAATATGGTCGCTACCATGAGCGGCACGATTGCAATAGCTAATATAACAGATGACCACTTAAGTTGAATTGACGTCGCTTTTCTCTTCGTTACATTTTTTCTCATTTTTTTCATCTTGTTTCCTTTCATTTCATTTTCATTCACGATGAAATAGCCTCCTCACTCCATTTGTTATAATGTCTCCTGATGTGGATATATCTTCTATATCGGCAAAAAAAGACAAATTCTTTGCTGGCAAATAAAAAAAATAAGCCCTAAGACCCCTAAAACTGGAATCCTAAAGCTCACTTTTGTTGAAATCATTTATTTAAACACCAAAGATACTTAACCCTCGTCTTGCACTTTTAAAGCTCGAATACTGTTCAGTACGGCTAGTACGGTTACCCCTACATCTGAGAATACAGCCTCCCACATCGTGGCAATCCCGAATGCACCGAGCAGAAGGAATATAGCTTTTACACCTAAAGCAAAAATAATATTTTGCCATACGATGGTCCGTGTACGCTTGGCAATTCCGATAGCTACAGCAATCTTCGAAGGTTCATCGGTCATAATTACAATATCCGCTGCTTCAATGGCAGCGTCGGAACCGAGTCCCCCCATAGCGATCCCGACATCGGCTCTAGCCAGTACAGGAGTATCATTAATTCCGTCTCCGACAAAAATAATCTTCTCGCGTGGAGACTTTTCACGATCCAGCTTCTCGATGGCCTCTACCTTATGCTGTGGTAAAAGCTCTGCGTGTACCTCATCTACCCCTAACTGCTTCCCTACATCTTCAGCTACGGCGGAAGCATCACCTGTCAGCATCACCGTCTTGCGTATACCAAGCTTTTTGAGGCGCTGAATGGCCTGCAGTGAGTCCTCCTTCACTTCATCGGCGATCACCAGATAACCTTCATATTGATGATCTACCGCAATGTGAACAACTGTACCGCTCTGCTCTGGGACCTCATAAGCAATCCCCTCCCGCTCCATCAGACGTGCGTTGCCTGCAAATACGGTCTTGCCTTCGATAGTTACTTCGATACCATGACCAGAGATTTCATTGTAATTCGTGATAGCTTCCTTAGAAATCTGTTCACCATAAGCCGTCCGAATCGACTCAGCGATCGGGTGATTGGAATGGCTCTCCGCATAAGCGGCTGTCCGCAGTAATTCATCCTTAGATTTGCCACCCGACGGATAAATCCCCGTCACCTTAAACTGTCCCTTGGTCAATGTTCCGGTTTTATCAAAGACAACTACCTTCACATCATTTAGGGCTTCCAGGTAGTTGCTTCCCTTAATCAGAATACCGCTGCGTGAAGCAGCACCAATCCCTCCGAAGAATCCCAGTGGAATCGAGACCACAAGCGCACAAGGACAAGAGATTACGAGGAATACAAGTGCACGGTAAATCCAATCCGAAAATGTCGCACCACTGATCAGCAGTGGAGGAACGACGGCCAGCAGGACTGCTGTGATCACTACTACAGGTGTGTAGGCACGTGCAAATTTAGTAATAAAGTTCTCGGTTTTAGCTTTGTTGCTTGATGCATTCTGCACTAGCTCCAGTATTTTGGATACGGCCGACTCTCCAAAGGTCTGCGTAACTTGCACAGTAATTACGCCGTTCCGGTTAATAAAACCACTTAACACCGCACTTCCTGGACCAGCTGATCGTGGTACTGACTCTCCAGTAAGTGCCGATGTGTCCATCATGGCGTTACCTTCAAGTATTGTTCCGTCAAGGGGTACCTTCTCACCGGGTTTAACAACAATCAAATCTCCGATGGCTACTTCCTCAGGTGAGACCTTCTTCAGATCATTTCCAAGCTTGAGATAGGCAAACTCGGGGCGAATATCCATAAGTGCCGTAATAGATCGGCGTGAACGATTCACAGCCAGACCTTGGAACAGTTCTCCAATCTGGTAAAACAGCATTACTGCCACGCCCTCTGGATACTCCCCAATCGCAAATGCACCGATAGTTGCCAGAGCCATCAGAAAATTCTCATCGAACACCTGGCCACGGATGATGTTCTTAACCGCCTGCCAGACAACTTCACCACCCACAATGAGATAGGCTGCCAAAAAGATTAGCAGTTCAACTACTCCATCCACGGGCAGGAATATCCCAGCTAGAGCAAGAATTCCACCAGCGCCTAACCGCAGCAATATTTTGCGTGTGTCGCCTTCCCCATGCTCATGTGTATGACCATGACCTTCAGCATCCTCATGACCATGATGATGTCCAGCAGCTTGATGATCGTGAACATGCTCGTGTCCATGCTCGTGAGCATGCGTATGTTCATGAGCACCGCTATTGCGCGCCTTGTGATTTCCCCCAACCTTCTCTTTCACATTTACGTGGGGCTCGAGTGCCTTCACCGTTTTCTTCGCTTCTACAATCGCTGATTCCTCATACCCTGCGGCGGTTTCCAACGTCATTGTTTTTGTTACAAAATTAACGGAACAAGACGATACACCTTCAATCTTCTTCACCTTATCTTCAATTTTCATCGCGCAATTGGCGCAATCCAAGCCTTCTAATTCCCACTGACGTTTTAATTTTCCTTGCATTGTATCCATACGGCACATCTCCTCAAATAAAAACCATATATGAGCACTTGTTCATATGTTATCTTAGCCCTATTATATTCCCTTTATATTTCAAGGTCAATACGCGATATACACCATTTTTCTACATTATCTTAAAAATTAAATCAATTGACCTTTACGTGAAAATATGTAAAATCATGTATGACCGAAAGTAAGTTTCTTACATACGAATGACCCCATTATCAATGAAGCTCGATGGGCAAATGATTTACACAGAAGGGATGAATTTAGAACATGTCAAAGCTAGCCAAAACGTCTTCTTTTTCACAGAAACACCCCATTTGGAGCGTAGTTATTATCGAGGTGTTATTACTTGTAGCCGTAACTGCCGCCGGGGCTTACGCAACCATTAAGGAACTTGCGTACAACGCCCCTGTACTTATCTCCTTCATCCCAATCGCGCTTGTACTCATCATCTACTTTACAGTTAAGCGCAAATGGAGCACGCTCGGCTTCCGACCTCTAAACACCATATCCTCGGGCAACTGGATCTATTATGCCCCACTAGTAGTGGTCCTGATTACCATATCCTTTAAGGGTTTTCGTGAGATCAGCGCATCCGAGGTACTGTTCTTTATTTTCTTCACCCTGCTGGTCGCTTTTGTGGAGGAAAGCATCTATCGCGGTTTGATTTTTAAGACCTTGCTTCCTAAAGGGGCTAAAACAGCAGTGATCACTTCAAGCATTCTCTTCTCTATTACCCACTTACTTAATGCATTATCCGGCACAGATATCACACAAACTCTTCTACAACTCGTATATGCGCTTCTGATCGGTTTTGCGCTAGCCTTGCTGATGCTAAAAAATAATAATATTCTTCCGCTGATATCCTTTCATTTTATACATAATTTAATTCAGTTTGTGGGCAATGATAATACGAGTGAATACATGGGAATCGATCTATTTATCCTGCTAGTGCTCGCAGTGCAATGTGTCTGGCTAGTGTTGTCCTTTAGAAAACCAAACCTAACGAAGAACCTAAATCAAGCCAGTTAATAAGCTAAATCCTTACTTCAAAATAGAAAGCTTCAGTTGATTCAACTTGGTTTCATTAGAGCAATATTTGTCGCAACCCACACAGCTAACGGACCCAGTTGACCCTAAAAGCAGTATTATCCCCGATTTAGCATATTATCGGACCCCATAGGCGCTATTGACATGAAAAAGAGCAAAATCAGACCTCTTTCTAAAGAATAACTGCACTGAGGTCCGCAACTCAGCTCAAAAAGCGATAATTGTGCAAATAACGTCAGCTGGGTCCGTAAGCCGTAGTGGATGGTTAGGACTCGTCCGCATAATAAAAAGAGGGACTCCCAAAAGCCATCCAATGGCTGCTGGGAGTCCCTCTTTTTTTGCAACTAGCTATTCGTGTCGGACATGCTCGTGGGTCTGCAAAAAGATCTGCTCCACATGCGCATCGTTCAGCGAATAGAATACCGTTTTCCCCTCTTTACGGCGCTTCACGATCCGTAGATTCCGTAAATAACGGAGCTGATGGGATATCGCAGATTGGCCCATATCAAGGATCACGGACAAGTCATGTACACATAATTCTTGCTGTGACAAAGCGTAAATGAGCCGCACTCGTGTTGGATCACCCAACGCTTTGAACATTTCTGCCATTTTATCAGTAATCCCACGGTCTGGCAGGATCAATGCAATGGATTCCGGTTCAAGCTCTGAACCCTTGCATGTATTGTCGCAGTCCTCTAATGCCGTTGGCTCCATGCTCTCGCCCTCCTCCATCTTAGCTAATTATATTCTTTAATTATAAGAAAAACAGCACGGGATGTCCATTGAGGAGGAGTTTATAGCATCTGATTGTGAATCAGACTGCTTTACGATAAAAGGAGATTAGTCCTGCGGCAAAAAAGACAATCAAGCTCCCTCCCACTATCATCATCAGTGTCTCTAAAGGCAGATTAAAGGCACCAAATCCGTCATCACCATAAGGACTCATGGCTAACATCGGCTGTACCCAAGGATAATAGGGGCCGTAGGTTGAAGAATTAGCGATCAGTATATTGGGAATAGTCAGACTCACATTCAGCGCCAGCGGTGCGCCGAAGCTGCTCCAGCTTTGCGAGATCGCCAGCTGCAATGCGGCGAGTGGTAGGCAGGCTACAAAGCCGCCAAATACTGATTTTAGCAGCAGCGCCCAAGGGATTGGATCTGGAGCCCCACGGAACAAGCCCATTCCCAGCACCATAACGAGGAACGTTATTTGCACAGCAGCCAGCAATCCGATGATCATCACATATTTTGAGAGATACACCGACAACCGGGTTACAGGCAGAGACAACAATAGCTTCCAGCCACCGTCATGATGCTCATAACGACAGATCAGGGCCGCAAAAATGCCTGAAAGCACAGGCAGAAACAGCAAAGCATGCATCATTGACATCACACTTAACAGCAGCTCCCAAGTCATCTTCTCGCCTTGATTATCCGATAACAATCCGGGAACCAGTGATAAAACCGGACTTCCTATGACTAAAAGCCAAACATATGATTTAGACATTTTTAATCGCTCTGAGGATAATACTCTCCAAAATGACTTCATCTTAATCCACATCCTTTCGAGCGAAATGCACTGCACCCGGCAAAAACACCAGCATTCCCAGCAGCAGACCCGCACCGCTGAACAAGAGGCGATTAGAGGAGTCCCACGCCAAATATGGCCATGTTAAAGGCACCCACTCCGAAAGGAACATGGAGAAAAATGACGTCAAAGATAATGTGATCCCCAGGGCAACCGGCAGTGTCTGATTACGATTAGCCAGGGAAAGCCACAGCTGTAGCGCGATGACCGGCAGAGCCGCAATATAGGACATAAAGCCAATTCTGAGTACATCCACATAAGGAATAAGATCAGCTTTGAAGCCCAAAATAAGCCCTAAAACAACTATCCCCACTGAGAGCAACAAACAGGAAACTGCCACAAGCAGCAGACAGAGCGTTAGCTTAGCCATAAACACTGAAGTACGGGAGATAGGCAGTGCCAAGAGCTGCTTCCACGAGCTCATCTGATGTTCGACATTTGCAATCAGCGAGCATACTAAAGTGCCTCCCAGAAAAAGAGCTGTGGGCACAAACCCGGACACATTATCCAGTAGTCCTCCCCATAAATCCGCGCTATACTGCTGACGCAGATAATCATAACGAAGGCCAAAGTTAAGGCCCTGCATGGCTACTAGACCAATCGGTCCTAGAAACACTAGAAACCAAATTCCTTTGCCGCGGATTTTAAGCCAATCCGCTGACAACGCCCGCCACATCATGATTCCCCGCCTCCCACAACCTGTAGGAAGAAGTCCTCAAGCGATTGTCTCCGCTCCTCTACACGATAGACAGCGTGCCCATTCTCTACCAAAGCCTTGACAAGCAGTGCTACTCTTGCATCGTTCATTCTTGAAAAAATCAGTCTTTGCTCTTGTAGTGTCCCTTCATACCCCCGACCTCCAGCGAGACGTAACGCAGACTCTGGTTCCGAAACCGCAAGGCGTATCTCGCCAGCAGCCTGTTGTTGCAGATTAGCTATTGTATCTTGGTACACCATTTGCCCTTGGCGAATAATACCCACAGTATCTGCCATTTGTTCAATTTCACTAAGCAAGTGACTGGATACTACAACCGTAATTCCTTGCTCCTGTGGCAAACGTTTGATAAGCCCACGAATTTCCTGAATCCCTGACGGGTCGAGTCCGTTCGTTGGCTCGTCCAGAATAAGCAGCTCTGGATTCCCTAACAAGGCAGCTGCGATACCAAGTCTCTGCTTCATCCCGAGGGAGAACCCTTTGACCGGACGTCTCTCTTCCCCGGTTAGAGAAACAATATCTAGCACCTCAGCGATTCGTGACTTCGGAACATCCAGAATGCGGCGGATCACTTCGAGATTGTCCACAGCGCTCAGATGCCCATAATACGAGGGGGATTCGACAAGCGACCCTACCTTCCGTAAAATTTGCAGCTTATTCTTCCGAAGATCCTGGCCGAACACTTCAATTTTTCCAGATGTCGGTGTAATTAGGCCAAGCAGCATACGGATTGTTGTAGTTTTCCCAGCTCCGTTGGGACCCAGAAAACCATAAATCTCACCCTTGCGGATATTTAAATTCAAATTTTCTACCGCAGCCCGGCCACGATATTTTTTCAATAAATCCTTAGTTTTAATCACTGTTTCTTCCATGTTCTTCACCTCGGTATACAGCATAACGTCCCAAGGTTAAGAACAAGGAAGTGCCAAGTTTAAGTTTTGTTTAAATTTCACGACGCGGATCAAAGATTACAATAGAAGTGCCTTCGCCTGTGCTCTCCATAACCCATTCCAGCTCCATATGCTTCATCAAAAGATCGACGATAGACAATCCCAAACCTGCCCCCTTGTAGTCGGATGGACTCTGAATGCCTCGACCATGATCCGCAATAATTATGGCACGTTGTTCATTACGTTGCTCCGTTGAGATCCCGACATAATGCCCGCTGCTGGCATGTCGTACAATGTTTTGATACAAATTATCGAGAATACGGCGGAACCAGACCTCATCCACCCTCCAGAATAGCGGTTCGGCTTCCAGGTTAATATCAATGTCGAAGCCCTCTTTTTCCCATACGGGGTACCAAGCAGCCGCACTTTCCCGCAACAAGCGTAAAACATCTTTACGTTCCAGCTTTAAGGTTACCCGTCCACTATTGAGCAGATTGTAAGATAAAAGATTCTCGATCAGGACGCTAAGATCCGCAATACGCTCATCCATAAGCTGTAAGGACTGCTTACCTTTTGAGGTCAGATCCTCTTTGGTCATAACATGGATATGGCTGCGAATGACGGTTAGGGGTGTGCGTAAATCGTGAGATAAATTCGAGACTAGACGCTTACGCAACTCTTCCTCTTCTATTTCCCTGCGTCGGCTTTCATCCAGTTTGGTTACCATCGTATTAAAAGCTTCCTCCAGGCGACCTATCTCGTCCAGTTTGCCTGTCACTATAGACTTAGGCATTCTATCCGGGCCTGTAATCGTCATCGCGGTTTGCAGTTGCAATAGCCGTTTGCGAATTTTTCTAAAGAACATCCACGAAACCAGAGCGAATCCTCCAAAAAGGGTAAATAACACAAAGTTATACCAAGCCCAAGCCCCTAATCCCCCATAAGCCCCTTTGTTCAGCAGCTCACTTGGAATTTGCATCACTATAAATCCCTTGCCTGCCTCCACTTTGTCCCCCACGAAAGCAACGATGGCTAAAGGATCACGATTCGTACTTTCTTTCATAAATGAAATAGCCTCAGCCGCAGTCCACTGATCAGGAACTTCATGGTAAATCTTATCCTTATCCCCTTCATCAGGCGTGAGAATCAACTGGGTTTTTCCCTGCCCGTCTACCCAAAACATAGTAGCTTCAGTGTATTTTTGACTCAATTCATGCAGCCGCTGATTTATGGCTTCCGAAGAAGCATTTCCTAAGTGAAGTGCCTCTTTATGCCACATAGTTTCCAGCGGTGCAATATTCGAATACAGGGATGTATCTACAGGCGGGGCACCTTGGGTCACTTCGTTAAGAATATTGTAGCCAACAAAAGACAACGGAAGGACCACAGGGATAAATAGCAGTGCAGATACGATAATTAGCAAATACCCTGATAACAAAGAGGAGTTACGTTTCTTGCGAATGCGATCCAATCCTCTCATGCTCTTACCCGGTATCCGATCCCACGGACAGTTTCGATAATTTCCGGATTACCCGGATCAAGCTCCAGCTTTTCGCGCAAATAACGAATATGTACCATCAGAGTTTTATCCCCTTCGATATAAGCCTCACCCCACACGGCCTCGTAGATCTGCTCCTTCGTCATAATCTGGTTAAGATGACGCAGCAAATAGGAAAAAATCTGAAATTGCTTGCCTGTAAGCATGATTTCTTCCTGAGTCTGAGCATTTATCACGCGGTTATCCCCTTCATATACGACCAGATGTTTAAGTGTGAGCGAATCCTGTACAGATGCCCCATTCCGTCTGAGCAGCACCTCGATTCGAGCGGCCAATTCATCCGGATGAAAAGGCTTGGTCAAGTAATCATCTGCGAATTCCAAACCTTGCAGCTTATCATCAATCGAGGTTCGGGCGGAGAGCATTAAAATGGGCAGCTTAGGGTAGGAACGTTTCAATCGTTGCCCGATCGTAAACCCATCCAGACCAGGAAGCATAACATCGAGAATAGCCAGTTGGCAGGCGCCGGCTTCTTCCATCGCACCTTCGCCGCTTCGTAGCCAGCGGACACTATATCCTCTTTCGCTTAAATCAGCAGACACTACGTTGCCAATCTCACGATCATCTTCAATATATAACAGAGTAACGCTCATGTAGCTTTAGCTCCTCCCCGATATGAATACCTAAAAAGTTGAAGTCATTATAACACATCAAACAGCCCTCCTACCCCATAGGGGATAGGAGGGCTGTTTGATCAATTCAAGGCTATAGCTTATGGCTGCCATACTCCATGCTCTTTATTGCTACCTACATACTCAATACGTGTTGGAGTAAGCTCCAAAATCACATAATTAGGATCATCAGGTCCAGTAAACCATGGCTCCAGCTCTTTATTCCATACCTTGGAGCGCAAGCCTTCATCCTTAGAGACGGTAGCGGTCGCTTCAATCTCCAGCACATCTTTGCTTCCGCCGGCCTCATAGCCAAGCAGTACAAAAGCATTCGGATTATCGGATAACTCCTCCACTTTATGAGTTTTGCGATTTGTAGCCAAATAAATCTTCAAACCCTCATGGAAAATGGCCATATAACGTACTTTCGGCTTATTTCCTTCTTCGATCGTACCAAAGGAACCGAACTTGTTGTCATCCAATGCTTTAATAATGAGTTGTTCCAGTTGTTTGTTATCCATTACGTAAATCTCTCCCTTCAAGCATGTAAACAAAAGTTTATATATCCAAGCTCACCGTTTGGATTTATCATAACAATGGTGCTTATTATAATGTACCCTTCAGGTTCACATTGAATCCGACCTTACTCCATAAACTACATCAAGATAAGGAGCTTACTTCGTGAAAAAACTGATTTGGATCGGCTGTCTCTCCTACTTCGTTATCGGTCTGGCACATGTTGTGCTGGGATCTATTCTGCCCGTTCTACTGCAACATTATGATCAAAATTACAGTGCTGGCGGTGAATTAATCTTTAGTCAATTCGCTGGTTTTTTAGCAGGCGTGTTGGTCTCTCCCCTACTTAATCGCCGCTTCGGTAAACGTGGAGGCATCCTCATTGCCACCAGTCTTCTAATAGTTGCAGAAGTTGCCTATGCCTTTCTACCGCCTTGGGGCTGGATGTATTTTATCGCTGTTGCCGCAGGTTTTGGTTTCGGGATGATCGAAGCGGTTATCGGCACCATCATTATTGGTGCTGTAACCGAAGGAACGGCTATTGCGATGAGCCGGCTCGAAGTTCTATTCGGGATAGGCGCACTCGTGATGCCGCTTATCGCCAGTCCGCTCATTGCTGCCGGAGCGTGGAGATTGGCCTTTCTAATCGTCGCTGCCTTCTCTTTGATTTCTCTTATCCTCTGGGCAAGAGGACACTTCGGTAATCTACAACGCATGCTGGATGAACGTGCCTCTGTCCAAGGAGCAGACAATTCGCATTCCTCAAGCTCACGTTCTAACAAAAAATTTCCGTATAAAGGTAAGCAATGGATTCTGTTAGGGATCTTCATCGTTTTCTTTTTTCTTTATGTAGGCACAGAGATGAGTTTAGTCAACTTTATGCCGGCTATCTTTATTGCCAAGCTAGGGATGACAGAGTCTACGGCAGCACTGACAGTCACTTTCTTTTGGCTAGCGATGTCTACAGGAAGATTGTTTGCGGGTGTAATTGCCGAAAAAATATCTTATCGCGTGTACATTCTCAGCAGCTGTTTACTAACCTTGTTACTGCTGACACTCTTTCCGTTCACTGACAATCGAATGACTGCTTTCATTGTAATTCTGCTGCTGGGGCTGTTTATGTCCGGTATTTTCTCCATTGCATTGGTTTTCTCCAGCAAAATGCTGCCTGGCACCGAAGAGTCAACACCCAGCATTATGATTGCTTCCGGAGGCGTTGGTGGTGCTTTGCTACCTCTGTTTACGGGCTGGTCTATGGACCATTTAGAAGTGGCACAAACAGCCGGATTACTTGCCACTTTTGCTGCCTTCTTGTTCCTGCTAAGCATTGCCGCATGGAGATTCCAAGCCAGGCAAGCGGTGGAAGGAAAGAGTTCCCGTATTTAGAATAGTATCAACGTTATCCTTTTAGGGTAATGTGATCTATAAGCATATTCTGAGCACAAGGATGGACAATGAATGAATGAGTCTTTAAATGAGTCTTCAACTGAGCCTTTGTTACATACTGCGCTTATGCAGTTTATATTTCCCTTCTCTATAAAAAAGGGCGATTCTAAGCAGCTTATCCAGCAATTACAGGACGACGGATTCACACGTTTTTTTCTGGATAACAAAGAACTGGAAGCTGCCTATTATGGAGAAGGTTACTGTGTTTCCCATGAACGAATGGAGCGCACCTATTTACCGTTTGCCGCACACGTCCTTTTTCCGCGCAGGAAGGATGCCGACTCGTTTCGCCGTTTTTCCAGAGTAAATAATCTCGACTGCATTCTGGAGATTCCGCAGCAATCTATATTTTTCAAAATTCTCTCGACGGATATATTCATATGTCCCTTTCAGCTTGGATTCGTGACGATACGTGTCCAGCTGGAGGGGGATTCGATTCCCTTTAGTATTGCACTAGAATTCGCGGATCGTTTCCGTGCGCTAGAGAAAACCTTCATACAGGATGACTACACTTATATTCATTGCGGGGAACAGACCTATGAGATGGTAGAGGATTTTGTCTTCCGAAATTTGGTGGATGGACTGGAGCCATATCTGGATCAATCGGATATCAATGGGGCTTATTTTGAGACCCTTCCTTTTTTCGTAGATGAAAGAATGCAGGTGCAAGCTTTTTACGGCTTTCAGAATGAAGAAAGTTCTGATGAGATTAGTGTAAATCTACGCTATCGCGCCTCACAGCTTGATGGAATTGATCTGAACGGAAAGCCCTATGCCAGTGCAAGCGATCCAGCGTATATTGCAAACTATTGTCATGAGCATTCCTATAATCGCTGGGGCCCAGACACGTATTATATGATGAATGAGCAGACCTTTTGCTGCATGACCCGGGCTGAACAGGAGATTGCTGTTAGTCTAGCCAACCAGATGTACGGGCAATATTATTACGGATTTTTACTCAATATTTTCCACAAAATCGTTCTGCTGAAGCTCGCCAATATGCACTCCCGACTTCGGATTAATCATGATTATGAGGAGATAGACAATCTAATTTACTCCATTAATAAGTTCTCGGCGAAGTTCTACTTCTTGGAGTTGATTTCGCAGTCGCAGGGCCGGGAGATATTTCTTCAGCTGCGCAAAGTATACGGAAACGACGCTTTGTTCGAGGAAGTGAAAGAAACCTTAAATGACCTGTTTCAGTATCAGGATAAGTTTCAGTCCAAGCGACGGGATAATCTGCTGATGATTCTCACTGTATTTACGGTAGTAAGCGGGATTTACGGCATGAATCAGGTCATTGACGATCTGGATGGAAAGATTCAATGGAGTAAAATGATTGGATATTCCCCCTTTGAATTTCTTGCCCTCTTCGTGATCATGAGCGGGATTCTGATCAGCGTTGTCCTCACGCTAGGGGCGCTGGTTAGTGAGCTTAAACGGCGTCACCGCAAGAAATATAAAGATCTAGACTAGCAAAAAAGAAACTACTGGATTGGAAAAATTCAGGAGTGCACTACTAGACATTCCGAGTACAGCCGTCTATAATACACCGTATGCGAGAAATATAAGATATAAAGTATGGGTACAAAACTTATACTTACTTATATTGCACATAGAAATACCCGTTAACTTCATAGAACCAGGGGTGCTGGAATTGGCCGGCTGAGATTGTATCCCACAAGATACTGACCCTTATACCTGATCTGGATAATGCCAGCGTAGGAATCGCCAATTGGTTCTGGTCCCTGTGACCTTGACTAACCTTGCGCCAAGCCAGCGTCCCGATCACTCGGGGCGCTTTTTTTGTAAGATCACTAAAAGATGTAGAAAAACGTACATACTACACTTTACGGTTCATGTTGTGAAGACGGGATTCTTGTAACCTTAAAGGAGAGAAGAAGACATGCACCTCAAAAAAGCACTTACGTTGTGCCTCACCTGTGTACTCATTCTTGCCATTGCCGGATGCGGCAGCAACAATGGGAATACAGCCGGAAACAAAGCAAATGCTACTGATCCAACTGCAGCGGCTGGGACGGATGCTCCAAAAGAGCTCACCAAAGTTAAAGTCGCACTCGACTGGACACCGAACACAAATCATACCGGTCTATACGTAGCTAAGGATCTTGGTTACTACGCTGAAGAAGGCCTGGACGTCGAGATCGTTCAGCCAGGCGCAGCGGGTTCTGATACTATGGTTACCTCTGGCGAAGCCGCTTTTGGCATCAGCGCCCAAGAAGGATTAACGCTAGCCCGTCTACAAGGCGTGCCCCTTGTCTCGATAGCAGCTATTATTCAGCATAATACGTCGGGATTCGCCGCTCCAGTAGATCGCAATATTAAATCACCAAAGGATTTCGAAGGTAAAACCTACGGAGGCTGGGGCTCACCGGCCGAAGAAGCAGCCATGAAGGCCATCATGGATCCTGAAGGTGGCGATGTGAAAAAGGTGAAGCTGATCAGTATCGGTGAAGCTGATTATTTTACCGCCGTCAAACGTGACATTGATTTCGCCTGGATTTTCTACGCTTGGACTGGCGTTGAGGCTGAGTTGCGTGGCCAGCCATTGGATATGCTGTACTTAAAGGATTATGCGCCACAGCTCGATTATTACACGCCTGTGCTGACGACGAGTGAGAAGCAAATTGCAGATCATCCTGAGCTGGTGAAGGCCTTCATGAAAGCCACATCAAAAGGTTATCAATATGCCATTGATCATCCGGAAGAGGCTGCCGGTATGTTATCGAAGGCCGTTCCTGACCTGGACGCCGACCTTGTCCTAGCTAGCCAAAAATGGCTTAGCCCAAAATACAAGGACGATGCTGCCCGCTGGGGCGAGCAAAAAACCGAGGTCTGGCAAAATTACGGCGACTGGATGTATGATCTGAAGTTGCTGGATAAACCGCTGGATGCTGCTAGTGCATTCAGTAATGATTTTTTACCGGCGGAGTAGAGAGCGGACTTCAGAACCAAGAAGGTTGGACGTTACTTGAGGAAGGAGGAACGGAGCGTAGTGATGTGCTACGTGAGTACCGGACTTCCCAAGTTCGTTCAAGATTCGACGTCGAGTTTGCTTCCTGAATTACTTCGTTATCAAAGTTGGCTTTTTGAACTCACCTTATAATTTAAGAGCTCAAAAAGTCGGCTTTCAGAACCAAGAAGGTTGGACGTTACTTGAGGAAGGAGGAACGGAGCGTAGTGATGTGCTACGTGAGTACCGGACTTCCCAAGTTCGTTCAAGATTCGATGTCGAGTTTGCTTCCTGAATTACTTCGTTATCAAAGTTGGCTTTTTGAACTTACCTTATAAAATGAGAGGATTGATTATTGTGGCTAACACCCTACTAA
The DNA here is from genome assembly GCF_037974255.1 of Paenibacillus sp. FSL R5-0636. Lineage (NCBI taxonomy): Bacteria > Bacillati > Bacillota > Bacilli > Caryophanales > Paenibacillaceae > Paenibacillus > Paenibacillus sp. FSL R5-0636. The sequence continues at coordinate 477,395 of NZ_CP150232.1, read as the reverse complement.
GCATTCAAGTAATTCCAAAAACTCCGAACAATGAGGATTCCATCCCATACGTAGATAAAGCGATTGAGGTCATTCAAAAATCCGGTGTTAAACATCAGGTGAATCCGCTGGAAACCACAATGGAAGGTGAGCTTAGCGAGCTGCTGGAGGTTGTGCGTCAGATGCAAGAGGCGTTGATCGAAGCAGGCAGTCCAAGCGTAATTTCGCAGATCAAAATCGCTCATAATCCTAACGGAATCAGCATGGATAAATTGACGGAGAAATATCGGCCGTGAGATCGACCTGGAAGCTAATATGGCCGCCCCTTGTGGCGGTCGTCTTCTTTTTAACCGTATGGCAGCTATCTGTATCTGTATTTCATATTGAATCCTGGATTCTGCCGAGTCCTGCTGATATTGCCCGTGAATCCACCAGTAACGCTTCTGGTCTTTGGGCTCATACGATGGCTACGCTGCGGCTCACTTTAATTGGTTTTCCCATCGGTACGGGGGTAGGTCTGATCGTCGCTTTGCTTTTGCATCTTTTGCCTTGGGCTAGACGGGCTTTTTATCCACTCATTATTCTGAGTCAAAATGTTCCCTCCATCGCGCTCGGCCCCCTGCTCATTATCTGGTTCGGCTTTGGTCTTTTGCCCAAAATCGTGCTGATTACACTAGTATGTTTCTTCCCTGTAGCTGTCGCTGCGATGGGCGGCCTGGCCCAAAGTGATCAGGTCATGATGAATTATATGAAAATGGCTGGCGCAAGCAAGTGGCAAATCTTTACCAAGCTGGAGCTGCCCTCTTCTATCCCGGCACTATTTTCCGGTGTAAAAATATCTGCTACTTATGCGGTTATGGGCGCCGTGGTCGCTGAATGGATTGGCGCGGATAAAGGTATTGGCTATTATATGCTTCTGCAGAAATCGGCTTATCGTACGGATCGGATGTTTGTCGCTATTGTTATTATTGTACTTTTAAGTCTTGTACTCTTTGCTATTATTGCATTGCTGGAAAAATGGCTGGTTCGCTGGAAGCCGCGCCGTAACTCATAGAAAGGAAGATGCCTGTATGTCTCAAGCGATGCAAATGCAACACAGAACAACAGAAGTCATCAGCTCTCCTGAAGCTCATACCGCGGCACCCGCCCTTGAAGTGAGCGGCATCTCCAAATCTTTTTTCCATCGTCGCCGTGAGACAAAAGTTCTGAATAATGTCTCTCTCAAGGTAGAGCAACAAGAATTCGTTTCGATCGTTGGTCCTTCCGGCTGCGGAAAAAGCACCTTATTCCATATGATTGGCGGCCTTGTGAAACCCGATGCAGGCACGATCCGCATGAACGGTAAGGTCGTTACAGGTCAACGCGGTGAAATTAGTTATATGCCGCAGCAGCCTGCTCTTTTTCCTTGGCGTACGATTGAGGATAATGTGCTGCTTGCTGGGGAGATCAAGGGCGCACTGCGGGATGGAGCCCGCGAGGAAGCACGCCAGTGGCTTGCCAAGGTTGGGTTAAGCGGGTTCGAACATGCTTATCCGCATATGCTGTCTGGCGGGATGCAGCAGCGTGCAGCTTTTCTCAGAGCATTGCTCGCTCCGCAGGAGCTAATGTTGCTGGATGAACCTTTCAGCGCACTCGATGCACTAACTCGCAGTGAAATGCAGCGCTGGCTGCTTGAGCTGTGGGAAGAGAATCGCCGCTCTGTGCTGTTCATTACTCACAACATCGAAGAAGCGTTGCTGCTCTCTAATCGTATCTATGTATTTTCCGGCCGCCCCGGCTCCATTCTGCATACAGTCGATGTGCCATTTCCGCGGCCACGCCGTGATGAGATTACGGACTCTCCCGAGTTCCTTAAGCTCAAACGCCAGTTGTCACAGTGGATGCGAGAGGAACAAGCTAAAAATAGGCAGCCGCTAGCTTAATCGCTAAGCACTGTAAACTGATATCGCTGGTATAGCGGTGTCAGTTTTTTATTTTGCAGCGATAAACTCCCTAACATATTTACAATTGGTGCGGATGTATCTGCTCATTTAACAAATTTCACTCATCATAGTAGGGATCACATTAAATGTGTGGCGAAAACGGCCTCCGTGTTGGTAATGGATAGTAACCGGGTTGGGCTGGGGACATTTACGGGATTTATACCGTTGATTTGTTTCGTCGGACCGGACTCGGCTCATTCTACGGGATTTATACCGTTGATTTGTTTCGTCGGGCCGGATTCGGCTCATTCTGCGGGATTTATACCGTTGATTTGCTGCTTCGGGCTGAATTGCACCCGATCTAGGGCATTTTTGCCTTTCTTTTACCACTTCGGGCGGAATCGCACCGATTCTAGGGCATTTTTGCCTTTCTCTTGCCTCTTCGGGCGGAATTCCAGTGACTCAAGGGAATTTATCCCCTTATTGTACCCCTTTAGCTTTTAGCTTGAATTAAATACGAGGCTATGGCATCAACCAGAATCGGTGTTGTTTATTATTATTAATTTGTTTAAAGGTCACAACTATAGTCGCACTTACATTCTACTCGCTACTCTTACACTTACTCCCACTACTCACTTTTACTCCTACTCCTTACCTCAATCCTACTACTTACTCTTGCCCTACTCCCTACCTCCATCCCACTACTCACTTTTACTCCTACTCCTTACCTCAATCCTACTACTTACTCTTGCTCCTACTCCCTACCTCAATCCTACTACTCACTTTTACTCCTACTCCTTACCTCAATCCCACTCCTTACTCTTGCTCCTACTCCTTACCTCACTCCCACTACTTACTCTTGCCCCTACGCCTTACCTCAATCCCACTACTTACTCTTGCCCCTACTCCTTACCTCACTCCCACTAACCACTATTACTCTTCCCCCTACTCCTCACCTCACTCCCACTAACCATTATTACTCTTCCCCTTACTCCTTACTTCCTACTCTCACACCTGCCCCCTCTTCCTCTCACACCAACCGAACCTAAAAAAGGCCCCCATAAACGAGGCCTTTTCTTCATTTCTTAATCATAGCTCGGAACACGAATTTGGGCAGCACTGCCTGTCTGCGCCATCGCGACTTTTGTCCCTTCGCAACTGGAGCGAACAAAAGTCGATGCAACCACTCCAGATTGAGTTTTTTCCATAGCGCTGGTGCAGGAGTAACTTTTCCCGCTATTACATCCAAGCTGCCCCCCACGCCAAAAACAACTTTTACCTGCGTAAGCTCCTGTTTGTGCTTATATACCCATTTGTCAGAGTATGGCGCCCCCATCGCAACGATCAGAAAATCCGGCTGTGCACGCTGAATCTCTGCTACAATGGCAGGCTCCTCTTCCTTGGTAAGAAAACCATTATGTCTTCCTGCAATCTTCACATTCGGATATAACTCCGTGATCTTTTCGACCGCTTTACAGCTGGTAAGCTCATCTGTTCCCAAGAAATAAAAACTCCATCCCAAGCTATTTCCTTGCTCCAAAAGCTCAAGAAGCAGCTCATATCCAGTTACCCTCTCAGCAATAGGATCGCCTTTTCTTTTTGAAGCCATCACAATGCCAATCCCGTCAGGAGTGATTAAATCCGCTTCTTGAAGTATGGTTCGTAGCAGCTCGTCCGATTGACTTGTTATCGTAATTTCCGGGTTAGCCGTGATCAAATGGAAAAGTTTCGGTTCTCCGGATTGAATATGTTTTGTTAGATGAAGTGTTGTCTCATGTAGTGTTAGTTTTGAAAAGGGAACTCCTAATATTGAAACTGTCCCGTCCATGTAATCACCTCTCACTAAAATTCCACTTCAATATACCTTACCATAATCAAGAGGAGGAAGGGGAGTCATTTAAGTTACTTAATCACTACAGCCACTTACCCAAACACTATAGCCACTTCAACCACCCGACCATTCCACCACCCTAGCCACCACAGCTACTACGCTACTACAGCCACTACAGTCCACCATAGCTTCACCTCATAATAACCACTTCACTCCCTCCGCCACCTCTCCAGCCACCACAGCTACTACGCTACTGCAGCCACTACAATCCACCATAGCCACTTCACCTCACAATAACCACTTCACTCCCTCCGCCACCTCTCCAACCACCCCAACCACTCAACCACTACACTCACCCTATAGCTCCACTCACTCCTCCATAAACTTCCACCACTCTACTAACCAAGGTTCATCGATCCCCCGCATGCGGAATTCCTCTACAAGTATCTTCCGGAAACGTTTTTCCATTTTGACAAAGTTATTATCCTCCTGGTACATAGGGGCAAAGGATTCATCATCTCTAATAAAACTCCAAAAATCGCCCGCACACTCCGTAATCTTTCGTCCGACAGTCGTGTGTTTGGCTACAGGTACCAGCCATTTGTCGTAGGGGTAGGGATAACCTTCAATAGTAATGGCACAGCGTAATGCTTCTTTATAAAGAGAAACCGCTAAAAATAAAATAGGAAAGGCATCGCCACGCACTACAGGATTATCTAAGCTTTTGGCATAACTTCTTAACTGTATGTATGAATTCTTACGAAATCTCATTAGGACTTCAGGTTGGAGGGGGACATAGGCATCAAAAAGTGACTTTACATCCAATCGGTCATAGTAGATATAAGAAACAGAAGCATTCCACAGCCATTCCATACTTCCGCTCATTAACGCCTCTTTGATTTCTGAAATTTTATGCAGCGTGTAATGCCCGGACTTGCCACTTGGGAGTCGTAAATCCATAAAAAAACTACTTTGCTCAGGGATCAGCCCCGCTTGTTCGAACCGATGATTAATGCTGCTATAATACTCGTCCTGACAAATAATGATTACATCCACATCCGACTGCTCATCCACCACACCAAGTGCGGTCGATCCATCAAGGAGAATACTTACCCGCTGACTCTCCTCTTTCATTAACGGATGATTTAGAATTTCTTGCGTGATATACTGCCCAATTTCCTCTAACAATTCACTATGAAGCTGCGTCTTATCAGGTGTTAATAAAATATCCGACAACACTGATTTCACCATCTCAACCCCAACCTCCAATCAATCTCAATTTTTCAAAAAAATAAAACGCTTACACATAACCTAATATTTGGATAATGGAGTACCATTCTACACTCCTAATATATATCTTGCAAGGATAAATGAAGTACCCTTTTGCCTAAGCCTAAATATAATGAAGTATCTATTTACTTGGAAAGGGGTAAAAGCATGGCGCAGCCAAAAGTGATTGCTACAGTCCGCTCTGCCGGACCGATCGGAGATATAAAAGTAAATGTCGTCACGAATCGAGTATACTTTGTAAACCCAGACACCGAGGCTGGAACTATCGGGGTATTGGAGGGCAGAACTAATCGCATTATCGCTCGGATCCCTGTAGGAAGACTGCCGTCTCAGCTCGGAATCAACCCCCAAACCAACCGGATTTATGTACCTAACTTCCGTGACGAAAATGTCTCTGTCATAAACGGGCGGACAAACCAGGTAATCAAAACTGTCAAAGTAGGCCGATTCCCAGACAATATCGGAGTGAATGTTCTAACCAATCTGATTTATGTAACTAGCGCATTCGGAACCCTATTCGTCATAGACGGGAAAACAAATCAGGTCCGCAAAAAGATTGAAATCGGTGGACGCCCTTCCAGAATCGTTATCAATGAGCTTACAAACCGTGTCTATGTGACCAATACAGCAAATGATAGCGTCACCGTCATTAACGGAACTACACAGGCTATCATTGCGACAATAAAAGTCGGAAGTAACCCCGTGATAGCGCCAGCACTTAATAAAATTACCAATCGTATTTATGTCGCTAATAACTTAAGCCGGTTTCTTTCTGTGATCAATGGCCGAACCAACAAATTGTTGCGTAATGTACAGCTGGGACGTCTGCAAAGCGAGGTCGTTATAAATCCCCTGACGAACCGTATTTTTGTTTCAAGTGCACAAGTTGAAGGTAAAGGAAAGCTATTCGTCATCAATGGAAATAACAACAAAATCATTACAACAAAGGTTCTTCCTACTTCCTCCAACATAACCATTAATCCGAATACAAATCATTTATTTGTTGGTAATTTCGATAAAAATCATATGTCCGTTTATAACGCCACCACGTTTAAACGGCTCGCAAGATTCCCCTCTGTATCAGGCAGTACTGTGCTAAACCCGCTCATAAATAGAATTTATGTAGGTGGAAACGACTCCATAACGGTCATTCAGGATGGACCAAGACTCACTCAGAGCTCTATTTTTAATTAAGACAAAAAAGACGCCCACCACAGGTGAGCGTCTTTCTGCATAGCAAATTACATCGATCTAGCGGATGAAACTTGTTTAACAGCCACTTTTTCTTCGACTGTTTCTGTATCCTTAGGCTGTATCCCTCTTTTTATGAAGAAAGCTAGGATAAAGGCAATGATGGCTACGCCTACTGACACTAAGAACGCATCGTTAATTCCTTCGATCGTTGCTTTTGCGATGACTTGGTTTTGAATACCAAGCAATTGCTCTGCAGAAGGTTTAGCCGTTAATTTACTCACAGCTTCTGCTACCATATCTTTGACATGTGAAGTGGTACTGTTAGACATAATCGTTACAAGCAGCGCCCCGCCAATCGCCCCGGAGACTTGCTGAATTGTACTGTTCATGGCTGTACCATGCGGTGTATATTTAGCCGGGATGGAGTTCAGACCATTGGTCATCACAGGCATCATAACCATTGAAATCCCGAACATTCTCACAGAATACAAAATCATAAGTGTCGAATATTTCGTTGTTTCAGTTAGATCACTAAAGAAATACGTACTGATCACTACGATAGCCAGACCCATTAACGCCAAGACTTTGCCGCCGAATTTATCGAACAATTTACCTGTGATTGGAGACATAACCCCCATAATCAACGCACCAGGCAACATTAGGAGTCCCGAATCCAGAGGTGAAATGCCTCTAATATTTTGCAGGTAAATCGGCATTAACATCATCGCTGAGAACATCGCCATATTCAGTGTAATCGAAATCGCTGAGGATAAAGCGAACATCGGATATTTGTACACTCTGAAGTTAAGCATAGGCTCCTTCATTCTCATCTGGCGCATTATGAATATCACTAAACCAATTACCCCGATAATAAGGGTGGAGTAGACCATTGGATCATCCCATCCTTTATTCCCAGCGGAACTGAAGCCGTATAGAAGACCCCCGAACCCAATCGCTGATAGAACTACAGATAGAATATCGATTTTAATAGCCACATCTTTTTTAGGATCATGCAGTTTGAAGAAGGCAAGAATGAACACCAATACGGCGATAGGTGCAATCATAAAGAACAGCACAGGCCATTCATAATGCTGAATAATCCATCCTGACAGTGTAGGACCAATGGCTGGTGCAAAAATCATAACCAAACCAAACATCCCCATGGCCGAGCCGCGTTTTTCAGGTGGAAATGTGGTAAACAATACATTCATTAATAATGGCATCATAATTGCGGCCCCTGAGGCTTGGACCATTCTCGCAATCAATAATACAGGGAAACTTGGAGCAAAGCCTCCAATAAAGGTCCCTATTGCAAATAATCCAATGGCGATTAAGAATAATCGTCTCGCTGTATACTTTTGAATTAAAAAGGCCGTTGAAGGAATCATGATCCCGTTCACTAGCATATAACCCGTCGATAGCCACTGTACCGTTGAGGCACTGACATCAAAATCCTTCATAATCGATGGTAAAGCTATATTGAGTAGTGTATTACTTAGTAAAGCAACAAATGCACCAATCATAAGGATTGCCAAAATCCCATAGGACGCTTTACTTTCTTTCGTTTTCATTTTGGAATCCTCCATTCTATAATCATACCGTCGGTTCAAATTTGAACTTATGTTACAATGTAGAATATATTACTCTTATATTTACTGCTTGGCAAGTCAGAATTCATTTAAAAACTAAATTGTATTAAGTGGAAATATAAGCTAGTCTATTCTACGTGAAGTGTTTTTTTTGCACAAAAGAGTCCAGCTTAAAGGGGCACCTAAGATGATAAATAAACGGAAAGAGCAAGTGATTCAAAAAGCACATGAATTATTTATTGAAAAAGGCTACCACGCCACATCCATACAGGACATTCTGAATCACAGCCGGATCTCCAAAGGATCTTTTTATAATTATTTCCCTTCCAAAGGGGATCTCTTTAAAGCTGTATTCACCTCTATTCATGACCAGCTGGAAGAAGGCAGAAATGGCCTGCTCATTGGCCAGGACCCCTCTGACATTGATATATTCGCTAAACAAGTTCAACTGGTTATGAAAATCAATAAGAAAAATAAATTGTTGCAGCTGGTTGAAGATGCCCTGGTCTCCAATGATCCGGACTTAATTACGTTCATCAAAAAAACTAAATTCACCTTATTAACCTGGGTGCATGAACGTTTCCTGCATATATTTTCTGAAGATAAGAAGCCCTATCTACTGGATGGAGCCATCATTTTCACAGGCATCTTGCAACATATGCTGCAAATTAACAGTGCCATGAATGAAGTCATTACCTCTCAACAAATCATTAATTATTGCACTACTCTTATCCAGACGATTGTTGAGGATGTAAGCGAAAAGGGAATCCAACTTATCTCCCCCGATCATGTAGGGAAACTATTGCCTGTTGCTGAATACACTGATTTTTTTAATAATGATTTATCGTTTGCGACCGTGAGCTTAAAAAAAATCATAGATAAATCATTCGCCGCTGATGATCCTAACCTGTCCAATGCACTAAAGCTGTTATATTTTATCCAAGAAGAGATCATGAACAACAAGGAACCAAGAGAGTTCTTAATCGAAAGCGCCCTGCTCTCCTTGAAAATGTGCCCTCAATTTAATGAAACGAAGGAATTTGCGCATTATCAGACAGTGTTATCTGCAATGCTCTAAGCACAATCAAAGTATGGCTTCAATCATTTAAGCGTATTCTAAACGCAAGGTACGAAACTAAAAGTGTGGTGACCGATTTGTTCAAGCTTTTATTAATCGAAGATGATACAACGCTGTTTAATGAGATCAAAGAGCGGCTTACGCAGTGGTCTTATGATGTATATGGCATTCAAGATTTCAACAATGTTACACAGGAATTTACGGAAATCAAACCTGATTTAGTGATAATTGATATCCAATTACCCAAATTCGATGGATTTCATTGGTGCAGAATGATTCGCTCTCACTCTAACCTGCCGATTATCTTCTTATCCTCCCGGGATCATCCGACAGATATGGTGATGTCCATGCAGCTGGGAGCCGATGATTATATCCAAAAGCCCTTCCATTTCGATGTACTCATTGCCAAGGTGCAAGCCATTCTCCGGCGGGTGTACAATTACAATTCGGATAACATTGAACTCAAAACGTGGTGCGGAGCTACCGTCGATTATGAGCGGAATTCAGTGACCAACGACACGGGATCGATTGAGCTTACCAAAAATGAGATTTTCATATTGAAATTACTCATTGAGAAAAAGAATAAAATTGTCACCCGCGAGGAATTAATTAATAGCTTATGGGACGATAAGCGCTTTATTAGTGATAACACCCTCACCGTCAACGTAAATCGGCTGCGCAAAAAGCTGGACGAGCTTGAATTAGGGGCGTTTATTGAGACGAAGGTTGGACAAGGGTACGTAGCCATTGAAGAGGATTGTCTATGATTAAAAAGTACCTGCTCGAAAGACTCGGTTGGATTTTGCTTTTTCTCTTTGTACATCTATTTATGCTCTTTATCACCTTTATGGACCCGACCATCCCCCTGTCTTCAGTGCTCTATCTGGTCTCTTTATCGATGATTTTTTTCGTAATTTTTCTAGTCATTCGCTATCCTAAGGAAACCAGATTTTATAAAAGCTTAAATGAGCGGGACGATGATCTCGATCTGACAAGCATCGCTCTTGCCGAAAGTCCTTTTGAGAAAATCATCGAAGAGAGCATCACCAACCAAGTGAAATTGTTAAAGCGGACTGCTTCAGACAATTTAATGAATTTGGAGCAAGAGAAGGATGAGCTGTTATCCTGGATTCATGAAGTAAAGACTCCACTGACCGCAATGCATCTAATGATTGAGCGTATAGAAGATGATGTTATGAAGGGGCACTTGACCTATGAGTGGCTGCGTATTCACCTGCTGCTGGATCAGCAGCTCCATCAAAGACGGATACCCTTTATTGAAAACGACCTGTACATGGAGCAAATCGATATAGAAACGCTTATTTTTAGTGAGATTAAGACATTACAATCTTGGTGTATTCAGAAGGGAATCGGCTTTGAGTTGAACTTAGAAGCTGCTGAAGTGCTTAGTGATGCTAAATGGCTGGCTTTTATCCTCAGACAACTCCTAACCAACGCCGTAAAATATAGTGAAGCTTCTGATATTACAGTGAATAGCTACCAGCAAGCTGAACATATCGTTCTTGAGGTGAAGGATTGCGGGCGCGGGATAGATCCGAAGGACCTGCCGCGCATCTTCGACAGAGGGTTTACTTCCACTACTGTACATCGCGACAATGCCGCCACAGGCATGGGCTTATATTTAGCTCAGAAAGCAGCTCAATCATTACTCATCATCATCGGAGTTCAATCCAAGCTCGGAGCGGGATCAACATTTACGCTAACCTTCCCACTCAAAAATGAATTCGTTAAAATCTCAAGCATGTGACAACAATGTCACATGCTTTTATATTTTGTTCGGGCAATCGCAGGATAAGAACAATAAACTTTTTTATAATAAGGCTATACAAGAAGAAACGAAGGAGTGAATCATTATGGCAATTCTAGAAGCTACTAAAATTCATAAAAGCTATGGCAATAAATTAAACAAACAATCCGTGTTAAGCGGACTCGATATTCGTATAGAAGAAGGCGAATTCGTTGGCATCATGGGGCCTTCCGGTTCAGGTAAAACAACCCTACTCAACGTACTCTCGTCGATCGACAAAATCAGCAACGGATCTATTACCATTGAGGGCAATGAAATCTCCAATATGAAAGAGAAGCAGCTCGCGGAATTTCGCAAAAATCATTTAGGTTTTATTTTTCAAGAATATAATCTCTTGGACACACTGACGGTAAAGGAGAATATCCTGCTGCCACTATCCATTACCAATACACCCAAGAAAGCCGCCAATCAGAAATTCGAAAGTCTCGCAAAGGAATTGGGGATTTTGGAATTAAAAAATAAGTACCCCAATGAAATCTCTGGCGGTCAAAAACAACGTACCTCAGCAGCTCGTGCCTTCATTCATGATCCAAGTATTATTTTTGCTGATGAGCCTACCGGGGCGCTGGATTCTAAATCCGCTTCTGATTTATTAAATAAGCTAAGTGAACTCAATCAAAAACGAAAAGCAACCATCGTTATGGTTACACATGATCCAGTGGCTGCCAGTTATTGCAGTAGAGTTATTTTTATAAAAGATGGAAAAATCTATACGCAACTAAATAAAGGAGAACAATCAAGACAAGTTTTCTTCAACGACATTATAAAAACACAGGGTGTATTAGGCGGTGTGCAGAATGAGCATTAATGTATTAATGATTCGAAATCTGCGAAAAAACATTCGAAATTACTACCTATACGTGTTTGCGCTAGTTTTTAGTGTGGCCTTATATTTCGCCTTTGTCACCTTGCAATATGATCCCTCGATGGATGAGCTGGAAAGCTCTATCAAAGGGGGCGCAGCAATCATGGCTGCCTCGATTTTACTAGTCGTAATTGTCTCTATTTTCCTGTTATATGCTAATACGATCTTCATCAAACGACGCGGTAAAGAAATTGGCTTATTTCAGTTAATTGGAATGACCAAAAATAAAATCTTCCGCATTCTTTCGGCAGAGAACTTTATTCTGTATTTCGGTTCCTTGGTCCTGGGGATATTGGTTGGCTTTTCTATCTCAAAATTAATCCTCATGATCTTATTTAAGATAATGGGGGTCGATGCTATAGCCTCCCTTCATTTCTCTATCGAAGCTTTGATTCAGACGTTGATCGTATTCTGTGTGATTTATCTTTTGATCATGCTGATGAATTATGGATTTATTAAAAGACAAAGTATTTTATCCTTGTTCCGGGTGACCTCAACAACAGAAGGTACAGTGAAAAAGTTATCCTTCTTTGAAATGATCATAGGGATTGTCGGAATTGGCCTAATCCTACTGGGCTATGTGCTCTCCTCTAAATTACTTACCGAAGACGTAACCTCAATGAATCAATTGGCTATATCCATGATTACTATTTTGGGATCCGTCATTATTGGGACCTATCTATTTTATAAAGGCTCGGTAAGTTTTATTTTTCATATCATTCGTAAGCGGAAAAACGGCTATCTGAACATTAGAGAGGTTCTATCTCTTTCCTCCATTATGTTTCGCATGAAATCCAATGCCGTATTATTAACCATCATTACAACGGTATCGGCACTAGCGCTGGGTTTATTATCCCTTAGCTACATTTCCTTTTACTCTGCTGAGAAAACTTCCAAGCAATATGTCCCAACGGATTTTGTATTCACGAATGCCCAAGAGGCTGAACAATTTACAAAGATCCTAACGGCAAATGATTTAGTATTTACAGAAAGAAGGACCCAAGTCCTTCAGGTCGATGTAGATGTTGAAGAGATTCTTGTTAAAAAACCGGACGGAGACAATATGTTTTCAAATATTATGACCCTGGCGGTCATAAGTGAAAATGCACTTGAAGACGTTGATCTAACTCCAGATAAAGCTTATTTCACGAAATCAAGCAGTACATTGGATAATTTTGTTACTATGAAAGATAAAGGTGCGATTGAACTCAAAGGGTTACATGAGGTTTTTCCGCAGGATTATAAAAGATTAGATATCGAAAGTCCCATTTCAGGGTATTACACAGGTGGTGGCTTACCGGTTGCGGTTGTAGACGAATCGATCTTTAAGCGCTTAAAGAAGGATTTAGATCCTGCCCTTCAAAGAGGATCCTCCCTTAATATCGGGATTGATATGAAAGTCCGGGCCAGCGTTGAACAGGCAAATGAACTTTTCAAGACCTTAAAATTTGATGAGAATAACAAACAAGACTCTCAATTAGAGTCGATAAAAGGTCAAAAACAAAATATGGGACTCATTATGTTTATCGTTGCTTTTCTGGGGTTAACCTTCTTGATTACCTCCGGATGTATTCTATACTTTAAACAAATGGATGAAAGTGAAAATGAAAAACCTAACTACACCATTCTGAGAAAGCTTGGATTCACGCAAGGTGATCTGCTCAGAGGTATACAGATGAAACAATTGTTCAACTTCGGTATTCCATTAGTCATAGGTCTGCTTCACAGCTACTTCGCCGTTAAATCCGGCTGGTTCTTATTCGGCACAGAGCTTTGGACACCGATGATTCTGGTGATGCTGTTATACACTGCTTTGTATTCGATCTTTGCAATATTGTCCGTCTTCTATTACAAAAAGGTGATTAAAGAGGCGCTTTAAAATAACGAAGGTGTTCCTAAATCCATCATGGCTTAGGGACACCTTTGTTTGATTTGATATCATTTACAGGTAGGAGGCACCGGCATCTATCGGACACAGATGAACCTCTTTCTAAGCAAAAGCGTCACTGGGGTCCGTAACGCTCAGAGGACCTGTGGAATCCCTCAGCTATTCACAATCCCCAATACAAATCCATCATAACCTTTGCTTCCCACCGTCTGAATGGCAGTAGCCGAAATTCTAGACTCTTCAGCCAACAGATCATAGAATTCCCGTACGCCTACTACACGAGCGTCTTCGCTATTCTCATTAATGACCTCACCTTCACGAATCACATTATCTCCAAGGATCACCGATCCGGGCTGGGAGAATTGCAGCGCCCACTTTAAATAGTTAGGATTACTCGGTTTATCGGCATCTATAAAAATAAAGTCGAAGGGTTCAACGCCCTCTTGTTTCATCTGAGACAGTTGCTCTAATGCATCCCCTACACGAAGCTCTACCAGATGATCCACCTCGGCAAGCGAAAGATTAGCTTTAGCTACCTGCGCATGAATGGGATCCAGCTCCAAAGTAACTATCTGTCCATCAGACGGCAGGGCTCTTGCCATCCAAATCGTACTGTACCCGCCCAAGGTGCCAATCTCCAAAATCCGGCGTGCACCTTTCATTTGCACCAGTAGATTCAGGAATTTCCCCTGACTGGGCGAAACATCAAAGGGCGGCAGCCCTGCCTGTTGATTGGTGACCAACACTTCTTCCAACACAGCGTCCTGTGGAATCAGGCGCTCTGTAATATACTGATCGACTTTATCCCAAGTAGTCGTTTGATTCATATTTATCACTTCTCCTTTAGTATTTGTTCATGGTTGAAATCCGGAGACAAAGGCGATCGCTACGCTCCTACAGTTCCAAACCTCCTCTCCATTACTCCTTTCCCTAATCTCATCTTTCCAAGTTCATCTTTATATCTGTATTGTAAATCAGTTATAATCATAAATATAATATATCTTTAAGTATAATTTATACATTTAATATATAAATTGAAGAATGGGAGTTTAACCATGAACCTACATGCCTTACGCTTATTCCATGTAATCGCATCGACAGGCAGTGTGACACGCGCTTCAGAAATTTTAAATATAAGTCAGCCTGCCATCACTGCGCAGATTAAGAAGTTCGAAAAAGAACTGTCCTTTGCCCTATTTAAACCTCAAGGCAGAGGAATTGCTTTAACGGATGCAGGGGAAGAGCTTACTCTACTCGCCAAGCGACTGTTCGCCGTAGAACAACAAATTGAGCAATTCGCTCAAGATTATGTTAACGGCACTAACGGAAGTATCCGTCTAGCCGCAACGTATTTGCCTGCTCACTTTCTCATTCCTACCTGGATTGCAAAGTTTAAGCAACAATATGAACAAGTGGAGATGATGATCACCACTACCAACTCAAGTGATGCCCTCAAGCAGCTGTTAAATGTAGACGTGGATATAGCTATTTATGGAGGAATCGCCGAGGCTTATCCAGATACAATCCAGACAGAAGAGTTATTTCAGGACGAGTTATGGTTTGTAGTCGCACCCGATCATCGTTATGCCAATCAGCAAGTTTCTCTATCCGAAATGATGAAGGAACCCTTTGTTATGCGTGAAGAAGGAAGTTCAACGCGGGAGCGATTATTATCTTTATGCCGCACATACAACACACCCGCTCCTATCATCTCTTTGCAATTTAATGGACTACATGAAGCCATCAAAGCCGTTATCGCCGGATATGGTGCAAACTTCGTTTCTTCATTAGTCGTACGCAAATATGTAGAGCGTGGAGAATTGTGCCGAGTATATGTAGAAGGAATCCATCTGAAGAACACCATTGCGATCTGTACACGTAAAAATGAGCCCTTATCAGCAGCCGCAGTGAATTTAATTGAGATGATTCGTCACAATCCTTATACGATATAGCGGAATGATCGCTCATTCCCAACAAAAGAGGCCTTCCCTTTCGGGAAAGCCTCAAAGTTTCTTTTTTACACCGTCCGATCCAATTTAACTTCAAACGCACCTCCAGTTACATAATCCATGTACCTAGTATTTCCATCGAAATCCAAATAAGCTTGATAGCGGGTACGAATAGCCGCTGCAGAAATCAGATCCAGCACCTTCTCCTTGGCTACCCACATCACTTCAGATGTTTCCTCCGAAATACTTAATTCTCCTCCCACGGGCTTGCAGATAAAGTCTAACATGACCTTGGTAGGAACATCCGTCTCACCGTCATACCATTTATGCATACCTGTATTCGAATACACGCCAATCAATTGAGAAACAACGACATCTATTCCACTTTCCTCTTTAATCTCGCGAATTAGTGCATCCATTAGGTTTTCTCCAACTTCCACTTGTCCTCCAGGAAATACCCACCCACCATGATGTGTTTTTACTAAAAGAATATCTCCCTCTTCATTTATTGCAATTCCACCCACCGCTACAATATGTGTTGGCCAAGCCATCGATAGCACCTCTTTTTTTAGAAGAGTCTAGCAATTTATCGATAATCTGTAAACGATATTTTTCTATTCCATAACGCTTTAAAAGCTTCGCACTGTTCTATTAAATCATCAAACTTCCCTTCCCCAACAATTGACCCTTGATCCACTACCAGTATCTTATCAACGTCTTTTATAAAATTAAGCCTGTGGGCCACAATGATGATAGTTTTGTCCTTAAATTCATTCATAATCGTCTCCATAAGACTCTGCTCAGTGATATTATCAAGCGCTGACACAGGCTCATCCAGAATTAGAATATTTCTTTTTTGGGCAATGATTCTGGCAAAGGCTAATCGCTGTCTTTCGCCTCCTGATAATTTTAGACCTTTTTCGCCCACCAAAGTATCTAAGCGATCCGGCAAATGGCTTACTTTTTCCTGCAAATGAACTTTTTCCAAAATCTCATATAGCTCTTCATCGGATAGAGTATCCTCATCGAATACAATATTATCTCTTATCGTAGCATCGAAAATCGGCGTGTCTTGGGATAGATAGGAAATATGATCATAGTAGCTATTCAAACGAATCTCATCGATATCCTTACCGTCCAGTAAGAGTTCACCTTCGCCCTTTTTTAATAACCCCACAATCAATTTAATCAGCGTAGATTTCCCGCCTCCACTTAATCCGACAATAGCAACAGAAGTTCCTCGCGTAAGCGAAAATGACAGGTTATTCAGTATCTGCACATTCCCATAAGTAAAGGACACCTCCCTAAACTCAATATTGCCTTGGAGCTCAGTGATGGCTTCTCCGGATTCCAAGTTCTTATCTTCTGGGGCAGCAATAAATTCCTCGAATCTTCTGTAAGTCACTTTATTCAGTCTGTAATCTACAAATAAAACATTGAAGATGGCAATTGGGGTATAAATTTTATCGATGAACATAAACAATGCGACCACAATACCAAGTGAGGTCTCGCCTGCGACAATGCTTTTCACACCATAAATCAGGACAACAACTTTAATGATCGTGACAAATAACTCGAATATAGCAAAAAAAGCTTCATGAATCATTTTTAGCTGAGCATTTTTATGAATGATAGTGCGTGCGGTCTGGCTTAATTTATCGATCTCTTTCTCATATCTCTTGTTGGTTCTAAAGACGACCAATTCCATAAATCCGCGGATAGAGAATCTGGACATCTTTTCTTGCTCTTGGAGAATGGTTGCCTTCATGGCATACAGAAATTTCAACAACAGATTTGTTATCAGAAAGACGACCACATAGCCAGCTGCAATCACTAACATGATCCTTAGGTCATAGAAGCTGATAAAGACTAGACTGAATAGAAGAGTAGGTAACAACTCATGTAGTGTTTTGAGAAAAAAAGAAAAAATAATGCTGTTTCCAGCCGCTGCCCCGTTTTCGATTACCTTAATCATTTGCCCTGTTCCCATATCCTGATACGCTTGATAATCCATTTTTGATATTTTGGACAGTGCAATAATCTTTAACCTCTCCGTGATGCTGTTCGATAAAAACACACTCGGGTATTCGTCTATATAATTCAGGATCGCCACCCCAGCCAGCAGAACCCCATACACTATAATTAATGTGGATATTTCACCAAAACTGTTGATTACCGTGGCCTTATCTAATATTTTTTGAAAGACAACAACACCTAAACTACTTAACAGCTGAATGGCAAAACCCAATAAAATATAACCACCTACCCACCATTTTAGGTGAGCTAGACTCTTTTTTAACATATCGTTTATCCCCTCTTTTAATTGAATTCAAAAAAGCCAGGCACCCCTATCCCACTGTAAAAAACCATCCACAAATAAACGGTTCTCTAAGTTAAATAGGTTAAGTGCCTGGCTCTACAAAAACAGCTGCCTATGGCACCGTTCAAAGCTCTAGTTAGTTGTAATCAAAAGGGTAGACTCCCCCCTTGATAGCTGGTACGCGTTTCACCCAGCCCGATAACTAGTTCCTTGTAACGGTACGGAAAGACATCCATTTCACCTCAATTAAAAGAATTGTTCCTATTATAATTCTGTAAGCCTTTTTATTCAAGAATTACGTTTAACGATACGTAGTCCGGCCACTTGGCCAACCTTATGTCCTTCATGAGAAGCAAACTTGATCGTAACCGCTGATTTGCCGCTCGTGATCGGTTGCGGGAGTTCATAACGAATCGTCTCCAGCTTATTCATCTCCTCAGACTCAAGAGTGCCTACACCAAGTTGCTCCCCATCCGCCAAAATATCGAATGCCAGCGAAGTATCGTTCGACTTCAGATACGTGACCACCAGATCCACTTGCTCATCCGGCAAAACTTCCATCGTGAAGGAGAACCAGCCATTGATCCAGCTGTCCCGATACTTGCGATTGTGGATTTTGCCTAAGCCTACAAATTCACCTGTGAAATTATGATCGCGTTCAGGCTGCATTTCAGCAGGTTGTACCGAATCGACAGTTAACTGCTCAAGCAGCAAGTTATTCTCCACGGCTTCGCGATATTCAGCCTCTGCCAGCTTCCACTCTTCCGGTGTGAATAAATCCCAATACACGGAATAACGATGATCATGCATAGGGTAGAACGGACGAAGCTCATGATCCCCTGTATACCCTAAACCTTTCATCCGGAACACATTTTTGCTCACATTAGATTGGATGAGGTTGTCCGTCAGTGTGTCCCGATCTCCGATTAATACGGAAGCAAGGGCGCGATCGCTATTGGCCTCTGCATTTATAGACCCAAAATCACCTGCGAGCACAAGTGGCCCGTAAAGGAAGGCAACTCGGTTGGGATTATCCGGCATCGTCTCGATTCTCACCGACATCGGAATATCGTATTCGACAACGTCTCCATCCTGCCACTCTCTATCCAAAGTAAAGTAGTTAGATTTGCCTACATTTACTTGAACATCTTCACCATTTACGCTAACACTCATCCCTTGCTCAGCCCAGTAAGGATGTCTTAGCTTTAATGTGAATTTCGTTGGCTGTGCTGCACTGATCCGCAGTACACCTTGTCCCTCTGCCGGGAACTTGGTCTCTTGCTGCAAGCTAATGCCTTGCTCTTTCCAAGCCACTGTAGAAGGTACGTACTGATTGACATAAAGCTCATCTGCACTATGGAAGTATATCGCCGAGCCATACATAGAATGGCTTTCCATTCCCGAGCCTACACAACACGTAAAGCTTTCGAACTGCGAATTAAACGATTTATGTCCACCCATCTCAAGAGATACGAAGTAACATACCCGGCCATCTACCGGCTCCTGAGAGGCTAAGATGTGGTTATACATCGCACGTTCGTAGTAATCCGCATACGCTGCATACGCATCCCATTGGAACATATGCTTGGTCAGCTTCAGCATGTTGTACGTGTTGCATGTCTCACAGGAGCCTTCACCCAATCGGTCATTTAACTTATCCGGTTCACCAAAATGCTCATTATAGCTGTTGCCGCCGATCACATAAGAATGATGATTCACGACCCGATCCCAGAAGAAGCGGGAAATACCTGCATAATGCTCCTGCCCTGTTACCTCATATTGTCTAGCAGCTCCGATGATTTTTGGAATCTGTGTATTAGCATGTCTTCCAGCTAGGGTATCTTTTTCTATAGCAAGATCATTAAGCACTTCCCCATGATAAAAGCTTTCCGCTAACGCGAGGAAACGCTCTTCCCCGGAATCCTCTGCCAAATCCGTCAGCGCTTCATTCATGCCGCCAAACTCACAACGCAGCACCTCTTGGATCTGATCTTTACTCAGCCCTGCAAAAATATCCTCAAGCCACAGGCCCAGCTTCGTTTCAATAACGAGCGCCTTCTGATTGCCGGCCAGTCGATAAGCATCGCGAAGACCTGCAAACAGCTTATGCATCGTGTAAAGTGGCACCCAACCTCCGTTGAGGTCAAAGCCCTGTGAGCGAATGTCGCCTGCCTTCACTTCCTCAAATAACTCCTTGCCACGAGGAATGCCGGAAATAAAGCCATTGCCATGCGCATCCTGACATTGCTCTAATTCATCTACTACATAATTCACGCGTTGTAGCAGCTCTTCATTTCCCGTAGAGGCATACATTAACGCACATCCAGAAATATAATGGCCTAACGTATGGCCGCTAATGCCCTGAGATTCCCAGCCCTCGTAGTGAGCAGCCTTAGGCTCTAAGCCAGCATATTCGCGAAAACGCGACAGAAGCCGATCTGCCTCAAGCTTGAGTAAATAATCAGTATTTAACTCCATCGCATGGAGAAGTGGACCTGAATCAATTCGTACGTTCTGTAGATCAAAAGCTTGCGTCTTCAATGAAATCGCTCCCTCGCAATCTTGTCAGGGTTAGATGACAAGTGTATATTTGTATCCATAAGATAACACCGGAACGTTGATTTGTCGGTAGATCAGTCGTACAAATAGTGGACAAACCCGACTTATTGATTGCTAGGAGGACCGCATGAGCTATTTAAAAATAAATGCAGATGTACCTGTTCATTTTACAGCGGCAGGTGAATTCATCTCAGAAACACCATGGAAGCATTTGGAGCGTGTTATGGGGAACTACGAACTAATCATTGGCGTGAACGAAACAGTATATTTGAGTGAGGAAAACAAACAATTTGAAGTAGGCCCTGACGAAGCTCTTCTGCTCATGCCTAATCGCACACATGTCGGCTATAGAGAGTCACGACCCGGGGTTAAGTTTTATTGGTTTCATTTCGAACTGACAAACGAGGGGCTATTGCTGAGTGAGGAGGAAATGAAGCCTGAGGCAGAAGAAATCTTTTCGCGCACACAGCGCTTATGGTCCGTACATGATCTATATCTGCCCCAAATCATAAAAATCGAACATAGTGACCGGATTCATATTCTGGCGAATCAAATCCTTCATGTGGCCAATTCGGGGTATTTAACCTATTCCAGCGTTAATTATTTGCTGACCTCGCTTTTAATTGAGCTATCTGAGCATGCACTTCAGCCGTTCGCCAGTAAGCTGATCCGCGCACAGCAAGATGTCACCTTCGTCAAAATAGCTGAGTGGACAAGGATACATGCAAGCGAACCGCTTACCGTGGCCATCATCGCGGATAAATTCAATTACAACAAGGACTATTTAGCTCGGCTATTTAAACAGCATACCTCCATGGGGCCATTGGAATATATCCATTCAGCACGTGTGACTAAAGCGAAGGAGCTACTAACCAGAACCGCATTAAGCGTGAGGGAAATCGCGACAGAGACGGGGTTCACCGACGATAAATATTTCATGCGCCTCTTCCGAAAATACGAAAACATGACGCCCACCCAATATCGTAACGCTTATCATAAGACGTTTATGAATAATGACTGAAGTAAAGCCACCCCTAAATATGGAGTGGCTTCTTGTTTGGGTATTGTCTATTGGATAGAATGAACTTCACACCAATTACGTAGGAATTGCAGATTAGTATTGAAGTAATGATCGTTTTGCCACCCACAACTCCAAACCTGTGCGTTCCCTGTGTGCAGACCCATCAACCATATCTCCCGGATAGCAACAAATATAGGGATTGCCTTTAGATCGTTCTCAGATAATACTTTATGCTTTTGGTATGACTCCAGGAAAACAGTCCATTGTTCATTGTCAAAATGCTCTCGTTCTTTCCCTCTAACCCTTGACCACAAAAACACGGAAACATCATAGGCCCTCCAGCCAAAACCTCCGCAATCAAAGTCGAAATGAGTCAGGGTATCCTCGTAGAAATGTACGTTCGCTCCATGAAGATCACCATGACATGCCCCCCAATCCAGCTCTGATGAGATTTCAGCTATGCTATTTGCCAATACTTCCGACAAAGATTCTAGATAATCGATATCCTCTTGCCTGTGGGATAAAGGCTTGCGAATCGATTGAAGCGGTTCTTTAAGCAGATGATCCAGATTAAGCGTAAATCTTTGCTGCCCACATTCGAAATCATCCATAGCCAGATGCATCTTAGCCACTTGTTCACCGTATAATTCACAGCTAGTTTTTTCATCGGAATAATTGCCTTTTGCAAAAGTAAACAGTACTGCGTAACGTGTTCCTTCAGGAGCCTCCAGCTCAATTAGGTAACCACCATCCCTGCTGATTACCGGAGCCGATACAGGGATATTCTTCTTATTTAAGTGATTCAATACCTCCACTTCAAAATCAATCTCATGTTTATTTCGCCAATGAGCTTTATAGATCCTAAGAATGTATTTATCAATAGAGGTCTTTAGTAAATAGGTATCATTAAGTCCGTTCTCATAAAAACTACACTCCAAAACATCCCCGATTTCATAAAGATCATTAATTACGGGTACTAAGGCATGGGAAGAAATAACGGAATGATACACCGGTAGTTTCAGCATATAAATCACCCTTCAACGTTAATTGCTACTCACTATTTATTTTCACGTTTGGCCCGTATAAAGGCGAGGGATTTATTAAATATAGCTAAACTTTCCGCATCGTTAATTTAATTGCTCTATAATGCTCTGCTTCGATATTGTTCGTCTAACAAACTGAACCATACCAGTCTGGACAAGTAAAATAACCAAGAAATACAGGAAAATAGCACTCCAAGGGAATTGGTATTGAATGTAGGAAAGCCCCCCCATATTCCCCGCACTCTTACTTATCATGTATCCCATTAGATTGCCCGTAACAAGAGCCATCGTAAAGCTTCCGACAACTAAAAATCCTGTTTCATAGGTTAACATAGCCATTAATTGTTTTCGGCCCATTCCTATGGCTTGCATAAGGCCTAGCTCCCCTTTTCTTGCAGAAATAGTGGAGATTATGGTGTTCAAGAGATTGATCATACTGAATACTGCTATAAAAACCATAAAACTATACACTGAAATAGTGATAGTTCTAAAAGCAATTCTATTGGATTCCACAACTTCGGAAAAAGACAATAATTTGAGTGTATCCTCATTGAGAATCATACCCTCTAACTCACTCTTTATTAACTCTTCATTCGCTTTATCCATAGTAATAACTTCGTAGCTCTTATTGCTATTAAAAGGGGCTGTAGTTTGCATTACTTTGGGTGGAAGATAAAATGAAGTTCCTGAATTCTTATCCGGAATATCTCCAATGATCTCAAAATCATGTTTGGCCTTCTCCTGATCATTAGCAATTATGAATGAAATATGATCACCGACAGCGTAATGAGCCCCGTAATAATCTAAGTCACTACTGGCGCTGTTCAAGAGAATGTAGGATGCATCCGATGAATCAACATCCGGGATCTTCCCCTCAGCCAAATGACTACTCCATCTTTCGTTGTTTAACGTAGGGATATTCTCAATACTGACTATCGCGGCCCCGTCATCCGTTTTTATTCCTTCGATAGCAGCTTCAATATACTGATGTTCGATTACGTCCTCAACTTCATTTATAGCTAGGATTTTATTTTTTAAAGAAGTAGATAGTTGCCTTTCCGTCTGAAGATCACTTAATGAGGTTGTTTCAGAATACAAATCATTATTAATTTGAATATCAAACTGACCATGATTTGGAAAATATTTCTCTGCTTTTGAGATTGGGTCGACCGAGTTTAACAATGTCCCCAAGGAAACAAATAGCGTTCCGCTTAAAAAAAGAGACAGCAAAGTTAACACCGTCTTTTTCCTGCTTCTTGATAAGTTCAATGCAGCTAAAGAAAATGATGTTAGTCTTTTAGAGTTTCTTTTCTCCTTTTTTGTATTAACATCGGCATCTACATGTCTAATCGCTGTTATAGGGGAGATTCTTGATGCGAATTTAGATGGTGCGTTTAATGAAGCTCTAACTGTTACTTTGGTGAGCAAACCTGCTAAAAAAGCAAGTGAAAAACTTGGAGCTGCATTCCAGTGAAAGCCACTTAAAATCCAGCTCATTAAACATCCAAAGATAACTCCAATAGGGATATATTTTCTTGAAAGATTTTTCCCTTCATATAGAACAAGCTGTTTTATCTGCTTTTTTGTTGCACCGATTGCTCTAAGTTGTCCGTATTGTTTAATTCGCTTAGTAATTGAAATATAAAAGATATTGTAGATGACAAGCCAACAAGCCAGTACGATAATCAGCATGATAGACAGGATGGTTATCACAGTGCTTCCTGACAGATTATTACTATCCACATTCACATTATTGATCTGAATATTTCTCTCAGGGATACCCATTCGCTGCCCTATTTCTTTGATTTTTGACTTCAGTTCCTCGTTAGAATAACTGCTGCTATTGTTGATGCTAATTGCCGCGGAGTAATCCTCTTTGGAAAGAAACGGATCCGCCTCAACGAACGCGCTTGATACCAGAGCATTGTAACCGATTCGATTCTCGTTACCTGATGCGGTTGTTTGCAGAATTCCAGTAATCACAAATTGGCTGGTTTGAAATTCTTTGCTGGCGTTGTTTCTAAATTGCAAAGAAATAGAATCGCCAAGCCCCAGGCTTCGATCATCGGATAACTGAAAGTCTTTTTCTATTGCAATTTCATTTTCTTTTGTAGGAAATTTCCCCAGAACGATATTGGCATTTGATAAATCCATCATGGCTGGATCCGTGTAGAGAATGGACAATAAACGTTCTTCTTTTTTCTCTCTGCCTATTTCCTTATAGAGTCCGATTTTATTAATTTCCTCTATTTCTTTCAATCGTGAGATTTCATTGTTATTGAGGTTATAGAATAAAGCTTGGAAATTCGACTCATTTTGTAGGTTAGTAAAAGAATTATAACCAAAGGTCATTACAACAGTTAATAAAAATGCAGCTAAAGCTATTACACTGCCTACAAAGTAATTTTTGGTTTTTTCCGCTTTTAAATTCGCTTTTGCAATTCTTATCATTACTGTTTTATTCTGTATGGACATTGATACATCATCCTCCTATCGTGTAACAAATATTCCTCCCTTTACATCAACAAGTGAATACTTTCACTATTTATTCTATAGATAATATTCTCCAACAAAGATCAATCACCCTTTAAATAGATGATATATACTATATTTACTATTCATATAATATATGGATACAACAAAAAAAGACTTCCCCCTCTGGAGCGCTTGAGTATCTCCAAGTTAGTGGAAGTCTTTTTATGCTCAATATGCCTTGTGTAGCAAACATTTAGATTAATAAATTACGCCTCGGCACTTCTATCCTGAAGCGCACCGACCAACGGATTCCACCGCCAGCGCGGAGTCAATCCTTGCAGATGTACACCTCCAAACCACTCATCGCTGCCATTCTTCTGCACCCAGTTTTCGTTTCCAGTTATTACACTCTTACCTAGCTCTGTTAATACAAGCTCACAGTCTTTAAATTGCATTACTGAATCGTTATAAACAGGGAACTCATTGCATCCATGGGTTTGTAGCAAAGGGTACGGGCCTTGCACCAGCTTTCTTAGAATATGCCAATATTGCAAGTCGCCCATTCCCAAGATATGAAGCTTATCACCCACATTTTTGAACAGCTCATAGGGTGATTTTATTCCCTCATAGATCATCTCCAGCGTGAGTTGTTCTACGATACCAAGTCCGTTTGTAGTAGAGGGAAAGCGCGATAAATGCGCCTGAAAAGCGTCATGTGCAAAGGGCAAAGCCGATGTATCGGTAGTTAATCGTTGTTGCAGCAATTCTGGATTCGGTGATACATAGGCTTCCCAGAGTGCTTGACCTGCTTCTAGTTCTTTGGCTCCGATTAGCTTCCATGTGCCTGATAATGTTTCCATCTGCTCTATAGAAAGTTGTCCAAGTCCTCGAAATAACCTTATTCCCGGATATTCTCCAATGCATAGTAAGCTTAGCTTGGTGGTTAATATTTTCTGCTTCGAGAACCAATGGAGTAAATAACTGAGCATCGTCTGATCGAAAAGATCATGCTCGAACCATAACACCACTTCTTCATATTTATGAAAATCAGCTAAAATCTTCTCTTGCCTCTCACTATTTTCAATAAATTCCCTCTGCGGAATTCCCATCGTTTGTTCCAAATATTGCGCTCGAACTGCACGGTTATCTCCATCGGCAGGATCCAAAAATACGGGCCCATGCGAATATACCTCTCTCCACACCAGTACATCACCTTTAACGATTCCTTGCCGCAGCTTCTCTCCCACTACATCTCCATTTACAATGTGAAGCACATCTTTTCCCCCTTCGTACAAATGGTTGAATACGGAAAGAACATCTGCTACAGGTAATGCACCTTTCAGTTTGCGGCGGGCATCAAAAAGTCGCTTCTTCAATACCGAAACCGAAGTCCCCAGAAAGTCAGCAATCTCTTGTAGTGAGTATCCTTGAAAATAATATAATTGAACAGCAATCCGCATATTGGACGTTAATGCAGCTATAGACTCGTGAACCAGCCGCTGGGTTTCCTTTTTCTCAATAATATCTGCTATAGAAAATGAAGATTCTGTCGCTTGCGCAGCTTCATCGTAGGGTAATGCAGGATGCTGCTTTCTTCGCAAGATGCGATAACATTGCCGCACCACAATAGCTTTAAACCAGCCCGGGAATGCCTCTACTGCTCGTAATTTATTCAAATGCAAAAAGGCTTCTGTGAAAGCTTCCTGCACAGCATCTTCCGCTAATTGATAGTCACGCAGCTTTTCGGACGCAACTGCAATTGCCATCGGTGTAAAGTGCCTAACAATCTGTTCAAAAGCTTGTCGGTCTCCTTGTTTAGCCTCTTCGATATACTGAAGCATTTTCTCCCCCGCTCCCTTCTTCCGTATTATATACAAGTGCCAATGAAGTTCCTAAAGGTTACGGATGGGATTGAAAAGTTAGACGTTATTTATTTTTTCCTATTACATCCTTTGCAACCTCTAGAGCTGAAGAGGCTCGCGGCCAACCTACATAAAAAGAAAGGTGGGTGATAGCCTCCACGATTTCTTCAAGTTGTAAGCCGTTCTCTAAAGCCAAGCGCAGATGATAGGGGAGTTGTTCCGTCATGCCCCCCATCACCAAGGCAGAAATCGTAATCATGCTACGATCCCGAAGTGATAATTGCTCACGTCTCCATAAGTCCCCAAACAACACATTTTCCGAGTATTCGACGAATGCCGGAGCGAACTCGCCTAACGATTCCCGTACATTTGTGGCGATTTTCTGATGCGCCATATTACGCCTCCCTAACCGGAGGTTGTAGCATTTGAGCAACACCGTTACCAAACGACCAATCTTCGAATTCCGTATCGACGAGCACAATGAATATATCTTCTTTTCTGATGTTTAGCGTCATCGATAATTCCTCGGCTAGCCTCGCGTAAAAGCTTTTCTTCTGTTCCGTTGATCTTCCGGATTTTAGCGTAACTTGGATATATATCAGTCCGTCGCTTCGTTCAATATTTGAATAATCTTTACTATAAAAATATTCCCCCGCTTTATGCGCATGAAAAACCTGAAACATATCATCCTCCGGTACATGGAAATGCTGAATTAACGCGCTCATAATCGCTCTGCATATTCCTTCTAGCTGATGAATGTCGTATTGTTGCTCCAGATAACTGACTCTAATGAAAGGCATTTTAATTCACTCCTTCTTTGGAATTCTTTTATTGTACTCTCAGTATTTTGATTTATATAATTGAATAAGATAATAATCTTAATCAATTATACCGATAGAGGTGACAATCGATGGATCTAAAAGAACTGATGGCTTTTAAGACCATTCTTCAAGAAGGCACTTTCTCACGCGCTGCCGAGAAGTTGAATTATGCGCAGTCTACCATTACCAACCAAATTCAACGACTTGAAAAAGAACTGGGCATACAACTCTTTCACAGAGGCTGGGAAGTAGAACTGACAAGTGCTGGGCAAGTTTTTGCAGCGGAAATCGATAACCTTATTCAACACTGGAACTATGTATCAGAACTCACCAAAGCTTTACAGCATGACGAAATTGGCACACTTCATATCGGAGGCATTGAATCCATGATGGAATCCGTCCTACCGAACGCCTTGCGAAAGTTTCAGGAGCAAAAACCAAAGATGGCATGTAACTTCATTCAGGGTAACACTGATTCCCTCTCACAGCTTGTCCTCCAAAGTGAGCTGGATTTCGCCATCTGCGGTGAGCCGTCCGACCTGTCTTTCATTTATTTCGAACCGCTCTATCACGAGAAAATCGCTTTTATAGTAGATGAAAATCATCCTTTAAGCGGACGAGACGATATTTCATTTCGAGAAATTCTTGAATATCCAATTATAGCTGGAGGGCGCACTTGCTTATATTACCTTCGGTTAGCTAAGCAATTTTCGAGATTCGAATCAAAGCCCACTTTATCCACCATAAGCCAAATTTCTGCTATTCCTCATTTTGTAAGAAAGAACCCTGGGGTAGGGGTAGTGCTTGATTCGACAGCTTTAATGACAGATATCGTAAAAATAGATGTTGCACTAAGCGAACCGTTCATACAAGTAGGTATATTGCAGCGGCGCAACCGAGAATATCTAGCAACATCATCTAAAAAACTAATCCTAAAAATCATAAAAGAAGAAATTGAGAGGATTAGTAACGCTAATCCTACGCTCCACATTTGAACCTCAAGCTAGTTCCATATATGATAGCTTTATCATCGTTATCAGGGGAGGATTCATAGAAGTGGCAGTATTAATCAATGAACAAATCAGAGCATCCGAAGTAGTCCTTACAGGACTTAGGGGTGAGAAGCTGGGTATCGTCTCCCGGGAAGAGGCGCTGGCCATGGCCAGATCAGCAGGTGCTGATCTGGTATGCACCTCGCTAATGAGCAGCCCACTGCCCTGCAGCCTAACTGCAAAAGGCAAAGCAAAAGCGGCCGCGCAGAAAGAAGCAGCCTCAGCACGCAAGGCCAGTGGGGGTTCAGCTGCAAAGGGCGGCAGCAAGGAGAAGGTCAAAGAACTCCGCTTTACTGCTCATATTGAAGAGCACGACTACGATACTAAGCTCCGTCAGGCTGATAAGCATCTCCGCTCCGGCAAGCCGGTGCAATTAGTCGTGAAGGCATCCGGCGCCAAAGAAGCGGCTGCCTCCAAGGCCGTATTGGAGCGACTAGTGACTGACTTGAAGGAAGTTGGAACGAAGGAAACGGGCATACAGACAGGCGGCAAAGGTTCACAGGTGAAATTAAATCCACGGTGAAGAGTGGAATTTCAGATAGAGTAGGCTCAAAACTAAAATGAGTCGACCATTTCATGAAAAGCTGCTGCTATCTGCCAATGTAGCTTTATTGCGAGCAGAATTCAGAATTGCGTTCGGACACCACAGCCCTTATTCGTAACTATTTCGCTGTTCTGGGATGCTAACGGACTTCAGAGACTTTATATCACTAAAATAGCACGATATTCCCTCCATTTATGGAAAATAAGATCTCTCGAGTCCACAACTTCCTCCAAAAGGCTTAAAATGTACAAATAGCTGCATCTAAGTCCGTTAGTACAATAGCAAGTGGAAATCAGGAACTGGGCAAGGGGCACGATTCTTATATGCAAGCAAAAATGCCTTCGATGTCCCTAAAGAACGGTAAGCGCTTATGCGAGAAATAGAAGGATAATGTATCGTGCCGAACTTATACGTTCTTGTTGTATTTAAAAAAAAGGCCATCCTCTGCGGGATGGCCTTTCACTTCATAGACAATATCCTAGCTCGCTCTTAATCAGTCACCTTAAACATGATTACCCATTAATCCCCTTGGGCGATAGTTCATACCCCAATGGTGAAGCATATAATTCATCCAGACCGATAGATGCCATGCGTTTTCCCAATGCCGCTGCTGCTTCCTGATGCCCGAATTCCGTTAGATTATCTATGGAATAGTCCGGATCACCATGACGAATCAGAAATATTTGCATAACAATACCCTTCTCCCCTCAAATCCAGCCTTTTTCTTCCGCCAGCCGTACCGCCTCAATCCGGCTTTTCACTTCCAGCTTGTTGAGTATTTCAGAGATGTAATTGCGGACAGTGCCGTAAGACAGATGCAGCGAAAAGGCTATCTCGCTCGCGGTTTGCCCTTCTCCAGCCAGTTTTAAAATCTCTCGCTCCCGTGCTGTTAATGGATTCTCCTCCCGCAAACTGCCAAAGACTAACTCCGGAGATACCTCCCGATGTCCAGCCATGACACGACGAATAGATTCAGCTAGCTTATCTACAGGCTCGTCCTTCAACAAATACCCTTGAATACCAGCCTTTACTCCACGCTCAAAATATCCCGGACGGGCAAAGGTAGTCAAAATAATAATACGGGTCGGACACCCCTTACTCCGCAATATTTCTGCAACCTCCAGCCCGCTCTTGAACGGCATTTCAATGTCCATGAGACAGACATCCGGCTGAAGCTTGTCGATTAAAGCTAAAACCTCCGCCCCATCACAAGCTTCTCCGACTACTTCGATATCGTCTTCAAGATCCAGCAAAGAAGCCATCGCTCCCCGAAGCAGACGTTGATCCTCCGCTATAACAATGCTTATCATGCAGTCTCACCCCCTTGTGCATCTTTTACGATTAGCGGGATGGCAACGATCAGCTTAGCTCCCTGACCCTCAGCTGAGCTTAGCGACAGGGAGCCATCAATCAGGGATAGGCGCTCCGCCATCCCCTTCATGCCATTTCCATCGTTAAGCCCGCCGTTCCCTTTCTCCCCGTGCTGTAGGCCAATACCGTTATCTTTAACGGTAATTCGCACTTCTCCAGCCAGCTTTGCCACTCCTATGAAGCATTTATCCGCTCTGCTATGCTTCACGATATTAGTCACCGCTTCTTTGATACAGAGGCTGAGGATATTTTGCGTCAGGTCGGATACCCCCTCCAGAGAGATATCCCCTTCCACTTCTAAGGCGATCTCTGCCGTCCGCAGCATCTCTCCAGCTTCAGCCAGTTCCTCTGCTACTGAGACCGCACGCATTTCCGACACTAGCTCACGCACTTGACGGAGCGCAGCCCGTGAAGTGCGCTGGATTTCCCGCGCTTCCTCTTGGGCTCGCTCCGTATTTTTCGTCACCAGCTTCTCTACGAGTTGGCTCTTTAACGTAATCAAGGACAAGGTATGGCCAAGGGTATCATGCAGGTCACGGGCGATTCGCATTCGTTCCTCACGCTTCACCAGCTCTTTAATTACCTCATTCGCTTGATCCAGCTCTTTCTCCAGCTTCTGATTCCGATTCATGGACCTCACTCCGAACGGACTAATCAACATAATAACAATAAACGGAGCTAAAAATATCACACTTCCCCACTCCATCCCACGACCCACTAAGACCAGCACCGAAAGGATCATGATCACAAAAGAAGTAAATGCAATTTTGAAACCTTTATTCTCCGTATAATATGCGATAAAATTTGCGGTGAAAAAGCCCATGTACAGATTATAGGGGGTATAGAACACACTAAGCACCACGATGATCAACATTTGAATAATTAACCAAACATTAAACACTCCACCCCGCACCCAATACAGCTGGCGATAGCTGAGGGCAAATACCGCTATCATAATCCCGCCCAGAATGAGCTTCATTCCAGTCTCCCCGCGCAAATTCAGGATGGGCAAAACCAGATAAACAGCCCATACAAAAGGGAAAAACCCCTGTTTTTGTGGAAATAACCGGAACTTCGCACGCTCAGCCATTCATTCACACCGCTTCCTGTTTTTTTCGAATATAGACCGATAGTAACATAAAAACTACCAAATATCCGAGCAAAATCAAGACATTACTCCACGTCGGAGCTGATCCACGAACGATCTCCCAGGCTCCATTCCCATAGTTATAGGAAGGCAACCAATGACCAATCCGCTGCATTAATCGTGGCAGAATCTCAATCGGCATCCACATGCCCCCTGCTACAGCAAGAGCCATATAAATCACGTTGCTGACTCCACTGGCTGTATCCACCCGTTTCATAGCACCTACAAGCGTACCAATCGCTAAAAATGGTAGAGAACCGATCAGGATCCACAGCCCGCTAAGTACCCATTGACCTGCGGATAAAGAGACGCCATTGATTAAATAGCCTGCGATAAAAATACAAATGACTGAAAACAGATGCATCATCGTCTGTCCGAACATTTTTCCGAAAAAATAGATCGAACCCGGCAGCGGTGTAATCCGAATAAAGGTGGTCCAGCCTTGTGTTCGCTCTTGCACCAACCGGATGCCAAGCGTCATAATGGCTGAGCCCATTACACTGAAGGTCGCCATAGACATTAAATAATGAGCACGCCACGTTAGGTCATCGCTACCTGTATTGACCACCCGGGTGAAGATGAAATAGAACATGATGGGCATGAGCAAAGACCAGAACACATAATAGGGATTACGGATGATCCGCAGCATTTCTGCTTTACACTGTACAGTAATTAGTCTCATGGTTAGACAGCCTCCTCTTGGTTCATGGTCAATTGTTCAAAAGCCTCATCCAAACGTCCCTGATCAATTCGAACATCCTTCACGGGAAGTCCAGCCACAAAAATCGCTTTAAGCGCCTCATCTGTATCCTCTGTGGTCACATGAATGCGGCCATCTTTTTCATAACAATCCTCTATAGCAGCTAGGTCTAGCAGGTTGCTGCGCAATTGCGAGCGATCACCCACAGGCAGGAAGGACACGGAACGCTTCACAATCCGCGATTTAATCTCATCTGGACTTCCGTCCGCAACTAAGTGGCCTTTACTGAATAACAGAATACGATCCGCGATATCTTCTGCTTCCTGCAAATAATGGGTCGTGAACACAATCGTTTTTCCTTGCTCCGCAAGTCCACGAACCGTTTCCCAGAACCGCCGCCGGGAAGTAATATCAAGTCCGACTGTAGGTTCATCGAAAAAGATCAGCTCCGGATTACCCGCGAGGGCTAGCGCAAAGCCCAAACTACGCTTTTGACCGCCCGAGAGCTTCTCGGCGTATCTATTCAAATCGGCTGGCGCAAGTCCAGTAGCCTTAATTAGAAACTCCATATCCATAGACTTTGGATAATAGCTGCGGATCAGATCAATGATCTCCCGCACCTTTAGCCGATCCATTACACTTACTTCCTGCAGCATCGCTCCAGTCTTTTCACGTACTGCTTTATCCTTCGGATGATGCCCGAACAACTCCACTGTACCCTCGGTAGGCTCTATTAGCCCCAGCAGCATGCCTAATGCCGTTGTTTTACCCGCTCCGTTCGGTCCCAGAATAGCTGTAATCGAACCTTTAGCAATGTTAAAGGTGATATTATCTACGGCCTTTTTATCCTTATATATTTTGCTGACCCCGTGCATTTCTATAATATTATCCATAACGTAATCCCTCCGCTTCCGAATGCGTTTGATCTATTTCAATCATATGGAAAAAGAAGACATGACATTAGTATGGACTGTCATTTCTTTAAGATGACAACTGTCACCTTCCTGGCTCCGAATAAAAAAGAGAGGCTGCCCTATCAGTAGAATGAACTACTAATAAGGCAGCCTCTTTAGGTGAAGAAAGTTTAGTTATCTTCGAAGGAATCCTTTTTCCAGCAGGAACTCCTTCATATGCAGCCGTGCTGGCTGTGCCAATCGCTCCGCCATAATGGCCGACCAAGGGGTGTCTTTGGCGCCGTGGGTCCGCTCACGCATATAGTCTGAGGAGACTTTATCGTAAGTTTTGACCTGCTCCACAGTGGTTTCCGCATTGTAGCGATTACGATGCAGAACAGCCTCTAGTGGAAGCCGCGGACGCAGGCCCGAAGCTCCGTCAGGATAACCCACACACATCCCAAATATCGGGTAGACCAATTCAGGCAGTCCCAGCAATTCCGATACCTCCGCGATCCGGTTACGGATTCCACCGATATATACAATTCCAAGTCCTAGTGATTCCGCAGCCACTGCAGCATTCTGTGCGGCAAGCGCAACATCAACGGTAGCTACAATCAGGTTCTCAGCAGAATCTTCATAAGAAGTCTCTCCCTGCAAATGAGGTTTCGTCACCTCGCGCAGCCGATACAGATCAGCGCACCAGACCAAAAACACTGGGCATTGTTCTATATAAGCCTGATTGCCCGCTAATCCCGCAAGCTCCGTCTTTAGTGCCGGGTCAGTAACTGCAATAACACTATAGGCCTGAACATTGCTTGAGGTTGAAGCCATCTGAGCTGCTCCAATAATAGCGCTAAGCTGATCTTCACTTACTGGCTTATCCTGAAACTTGCGGACAGAGGCATGTTTCATTAACAGAGAAATTGTATCGTTATTTACTTGCACTGTGGCCACTCCCTAAATAGTGATGGTGATATTACAGCTTTACCCGCTGTAGCCGAAGTGCATTCAAGACAACAGACACGGAGCTAAATGCCATCGCAGCTCCTGCCAGCCATGGGGCTAGAAACCCAAGTGCAGCAATCGGTATTCCTATTGTATTGTAAGCAAGCGCCCAGAACAAATTTTGTTTAATATTTCTCATCGTTTTGCGGCTCATCATAATCGCATCAGGAATACTCTTCAAATCCCCGCGCATCAGCGTAATATCTGCTGCTTCCATAGCTACATCCGTTCCTGTCCCAATCGCCATACCCGTATCGGCAGTAGCCAGTGCCGGAGCATCGTTGATCCCATCCCCAACCATGGCAACCTTAGTTCCATTTTGCTGGAGCTTGCGTACCTCTTCAGCTTTGCCCTCTGGCAGAACCTCTGCTAACACTTTTTCGATCCCTGCCTGCTTCGCAATAGCCTCAGCTGTGATTTTATTGTCACCAGTGATCATAACGACTTCAATACCCATATCATGAAGCGCGGCTACAGCCGCTTTTGAGGTCGGTTTAATCGTATCAGCAACGGCCACAATCCCAGCGATTTCTCCCTCTACCGCTACTAGCATAGCGGTCTTTCCCGACTCCTCGAGCTTCTTCATAATTGGAGTCCATTCTGTGATATCGAGCTGATGATCTTCCATCATCCGCCGTGTGCCTACCATAACCTGCTGATCAGAGATAACCGCCATAATTCCACGTCCGGGCACATTATCAAACTGCTCAGCAGTAGGCAAAGCCAAACCTCTATCAGCGGCGCCAGCAACAATAGCTTCCGCAAGTGGATGCTCTGATAGCTTTTCGGCGGCTGCAGTTAAAGCTAACAAACGGTTTTCCGCGTTTTCTTTTCCATAAGCTGCAATTCCAGTAGTAGTCACAACATCGGTAAGCACGGGTTTACCATTCGTCACTGTACCTGTTTTATCTAGCACAACGGTCTGGATCCCTTGCGCTCCCTCTAAATGCTCCCCACCCTTGAAGAGGATTCCAAGCTCTGCTGCCCGGCCCGATCCTGCCATAATGGAGGTTGGCGTTGCCAGACCTAGCGCACATGGACAAGCGATTACGAGCACTGCAATAGCTTTTTCGAGGGCATCAGCGAACTGGCCAGGGGCTGCCCAGAAATACCAGATCAGAAACGTTATCACAGCAATACCCACAACAATCGGCACAAAAATCCCTGAGATTACATCGGCAATCCGTTGAATCGGAGCTTTGGAGCCTTGAGCTTCCTCCACTACTCGGATAATTTGAGCCAGCGCAGTGTCGCGACCCACTTTATTTGCTTTGATTCTCAAGATACCATTCTTATTCATAGTGGCACCGATCACGGTATCCCCTGGTTTTTTCTCCACAGGAATACTTTCCCCGGTCAACATCGACTCATCCACAGAAGAAGATCCCTCGACAACTTCGCCATCCACAGGCACCTTAGTACCGGGCTTCACCAATACAATATCGCCAGGAATGACTTCATCTGTCGGGATATTCATTTCTTGCCCATCCCGAATTACGAGGGCGGTTTTTGCCTGAAGACCCATTAAGCTTTTGATTGCGTCAGAGGAACGGCCTTTCGCCAGCGCCTCAAACCATTTACCGACGAGGATAAGGGTAATGAGTACAGCACTCGTCTCATAATACATTTCTACAGTATGATTCATTCCCTTCATGCTTAAGGAATCAATGGTCAGATAAAGACTGTAGAAATAAGCTGCTGACGTCCCTAATACGACCAACACATCCATATTGGCACTCCGGTTACGAAGGGCTTTATAAGCACCGACGTAGAACTGCCAACCGATGATAAATTGCACAGGGGTAGCCAGAACAAGCTGGAACCAAGGATTCATAAATATATCCGGTGTTGGAATCCAGCCGGTGAAGGAGAAATGACCCGCCATCGCCCATAACAATGGGAACGAAAGAATTGCAGAAATGATCCATTTCCACTTTTTATGCTGAATTTCTTTTCCACGACGATCCACATGATCCTTGCGGTCTTCTTTAAGAGAAGCTTTATAGCCGATACTGCTTACCTTCTCCATGATCTCCCTTGGACTGATATTACCGGGTGTATATTCTACATGTGCTGTTTCCAGCGCCAAATTCACATTAACTGCTGCTATGCCCGGTGTACGGCTCAACACTTTTTCAATCCGTGAGGAACAAGCAGCACAGGTCATCCCCGATATATCAAAATCCGCAGATTCTTTAATAGTGTCATAACCAAGAGAACGGATTTTATCTTCAATTTGTGGCAACCCTGATACTGTCGGATCAAATCCAACAGTAGCCTGTTCCAAGGCTAGATTCACATTCGCACGAGATACGCCGTCCATTCGGGACAAACCTTTCTCAATCCGGGTTGCACAAGCGGAACAAGTCATCCCTGTAATCTGTACAGTTGCCTGCTGTTCGTTTGGTGAAGCTGTTGTTTTGGTTTTATCCATGATTTCCACGCCTCCACATACCCCTATAGGGTATGATAATTTCTAAAAGAAAAGGCATTGGAGCTTCGGGTTGCTTCCCCATATCACTCCAAGCCTTATTACTGTGCTTCAAACTAAACTACGTCATACCCTTGATCTTCAATCGCTTCTTTAATCGCGCCAAGGCTTACTTTGTTCTCATCATACTCGACGGAAACTTTCTTAGCAGCAAGATCAACTTTAGCTGTGGCTCCAAGATTGCCTACGGCTTTCTCTACGGAGTTAACACAGTGACCACAAGACATTCCTTCAACGTTTAATGTAGCGTTTGACATTAATATAACCTCCAATAAATGTTGTGAAGCTATGCTCTAGAAGCATTAGCTTATTATTTCATTAATTTGTTAACCGTAATTAGGAGCTCGTCGATAACCTCATGTTCACCAGCTTCGATTCGCTCAACAATGCAACTTTTCATATGCCCTTCTAGCAGCAACTTACCGACACCATTTAACGCCGCCTGTACCGCTGCGAGCTGGTTGAGCACATCATCACAATAGGTATCCCGCTCAATCATACCCTTTACCCCGCGGATCTGGCCTTCAATCCGGTTGAGGCGCGTATTCAAGTTATTCTTGAATTCTGCCGAATGATGACTTTTTCGTTCTCCTGATGATGAAGAATGACAATTTATGTCGCAGGATTCTGCTGCTTGCTCTTTCTTGGCAGTAGACATAAGAATCAGCCTCCTTGGTTATAATATAATATACCCCCGCAGGGTATGTCAAGAGGCATTCCTAATTCATCCACAGATGATCTCCACTGGTAGTTTGTCCCTATATTACCGCCGTATTCTTCTACGGTTGGCTATACATCTCTATTTTTTAAAAAAAACTATTGCCTCCCTATTCAAATTTGAATATAATAAATTTTGCTTCTAATTATGAACATTTTTCGAACAGAACTATCACTATCACTATTAAGAAAAAGGAGCTGCGAAGCATGCATACTAAAGAAAGTAATCTTAAACTCGTAGTGGTTGGCCTGCTGCTTGGTATTCTTATGTCCGCAATGGACAATACCATTGTAGCTTCAGCTATGGGAACGATAGTCTCAGATCTTGGCGGTCTGGATAAAATCGTATGGGTCACCTCCGCTTACATGGTAATGGTAATGGCCGGAACCCCTATCTTCGGCAAGCTCTCTGATATGTATGGACGTAAACGTTTCTTCATTTTCGGATTGATTGTATTCCTGATTGGCTCGGCTCTGTGCGGTACTGCCACCAGTATCACACAGCTCAGCATTTACCGTGCCATTCAAGGGATCGGCGGCGGTGCACTAATGCCAATCGCCTTCACCATCGTTTTCGACATTTACCCGCCTGAAAAAAGAGGGAAATTGACCGGTCTCTTTGGAGCCGTCTTCGGAATTTCCAGTGTACTTGGACCTTTACTCGGTGCCTATATTACCGACTATGTTGGTTGGCAGTGGGTATTCTACATTAACCTGCCGCTAGGAATTATTGCACTGTTCCTGATTGCAACTTCTTATAAGGAGTCGATCTCCCACGCTAAACAGCGCATTGACTGGGGCGGAGCCTTCACTCTGGTTGGCGCGATTATCTGCCTAATGTTCGCTCTGGAACTTGGTGGTAATCAATATGCTTGGGATTCCAGTGCCATCCTTGGCTTATTCGTAGGTTTTGCTGTTCTCTTGCTGGCGTTTATCCTTATTGAGAGAGTAGCTGCTGAACCTGTGATCTCGTTCGCTATGTTCCGCAAACGGTTGTTTGCAACAAGCAGCGTGACCAGCTTATTTTATGGTTCTGCTTTTATCGTAGCTACTATTTATATCCCTATCTTTGTGCAGGGTGTATTTGGCGGCTCAGCTACGAACTCAGGGCTGATCCTTATGCCGATGATGATCGGTACGGTCGTTGGCAGTCAGACCGGGGGACTGCTTACAACAAAAACCAGCTTCCGCAACATTATGATCCTATCCGCAGTCTGCTTTGTCGCAGGGGTCTACAGCCTAAGCACTTTATCACCAGATACCTCCCGCCTCATGCTTAATGTATTTATGGCTCTGACTGGGTTCGGCGTAGGCTTTTCCTTCTCCGTGCTGAGCATGGCAGCTATTCATAATTTC
Organism: Paenibacillus sp. FSL R5-0636; assembly: GCF_037974255.1. Classification (NCBI taxonomy): domain Bacteria; kingdom Bacillati; phylum Bacillota; class Bacilli; order Caryophanales; family Paenibacillaceae; genus Paenibacillus; species Paenibacillus sp. FSL R5-0636. The sequence goes on along the minus strand of NZ_CP150232.1, from coordinate 438,602 downwards.
GATATGCGCCAACGGGGGTCGGCAACATCAACCAGTACCTTCATGCGCTCCCTTGGAATGACGCTGGGAATTACGATCTTCGGGATTATTCAGCGGAATAGCTTTACTAACAGTCTTAGCGATGCTTTTGGCGGTAGTGAACAGTCAGCAGCCTTCGGAGATCCACGCGCTGCGTTAACACCTGAAGCAAGAGCGAAGATCCCTGCTGAAATATTAGAGAAAATATCAAGTGCGTTATCCACCTCTATTGCACAAACCTTTATGTGGGCCTTGATTCCTGCAGTGCTCGGTCTAGTCTTTGTACTGCTCATGCCAAAAGACCGTCTTACCATTCCTGCTAAAGCTGTTCAGGCGTCAGAGGGCAAAAGGTAACCATTATGTCCATGAAATTAGCCATTTTAGGTTTACTGCTGGAGCGGAACATGCATCCCTATGAAATCACATTAGTGATGAAGGAACGTTCCATGGACCGGATCACCAAGCTGCAGATGGGATCACTCTATTATGCTGTGGATAAGCTTGCACAAGATGGTTATATAGAAGCTTTAGAGATCATCCGCAGCAGTGATCGGCCGGACAAAACAATCTATGCCATAACGGAGCAAGGTAAAGCTTTATTCGAACAGCTTATCCTGCAACAAATTAAGAAAAACGAACCCTTCTATCATCCGATGTATATGGCCCTGGCTATGTCCCGTCATATCGATCAGAGCAAGGTTGAGAAGCTGCTCGAGGAACGCCTCCGGGAAACAGAACATCAGGTTAATCTGGCTTATCAGGTATACGAGGAGCATATCTCCATCGTGCCTCGTTCTGCCCTGCATCTAATGTACGGTACATATGAGCACACCCTGACTGAGCTGAAATGGCTGCAGCGCCTATACGATGATGTTGTAGCACGCAAGCTAAAAGACGTAGGGACACCGTTGAATTTAGAGGCCTAATGGCCTCTTTTTCTGTTTAAGGGAGTCAAAATACGTTTATTAACGAGCACAATATCCATTAAATCTCAAAGGAAGGCGAGGCGGTAAAAATGACCCAAGAAAAACATCAGCTGAATAGTGACAAACGGGATCACCCGGAACAATATCCAACAGAGAAAGAAAGTCTATTCGATCTTCATGAAAGTGAGCAGAATGTAGACCCGATTCCGATGGAAGATTTGACACTGGAAAAGCAAGAAGAAAAGAATAAAGAGGAGACCAAACACCGCTCTTCCAGCGACAAAAAATACCATACGGGCTTCTGAGAGTGTACAATAACTACAAGTACGCAATCATATTTTCCAAGGAGGAATCACATTGTTGAAAGCGTTACCTTTAAACAAGCGCGGGATTCCCGCAAGCCGCATTGCTTTAGGCTGCATGGGACTAGGCGGTGACTGGGACCATGAGCCGATTACTGCGGAGAATGTTAAACAAGGGCATGAAGCGGTCGATGCCGCACTTTCTATCGGCATCAACATGTTTGATCATGCAGATATTTACACTCGTGGCAAGGCGGAGAAGGTATTCGGTCAGATTTTTAAGGATCGTCCAGGACTACGTGAAGAAATCATAATTCAATCTAAATGTGGAATTAAGCTAATGGAGCCTGGGGACAGCACTAATACGTTTGATTTCTCTGGCCAACATATTCTGAACAGCGTGGATGGAATATTGTCACGACTTGGGACCGAATACATTGATATTCTTCTATTGCATAGACCCGATCCCTTAATGGATCCTGAGGAAGTAGCCTCCGCATTACATCAACTGAAGGCCGCTGGTAAGGTTCGTCATTTCGGGGTTTCCAATATGAGCGCCGCTCAGATCAAGCTGCTGCAGACTTATTGCGATGAACCTTTTATCGTAAACCAGCTGCATATGAGCTTGGCTAAGATCAGCTGGGTGGATGCTGGAATCAGTGTAAATCGTGAACCCTGGAAGGATATTATCTTTCCTGAGGGAACCCTTGAACATTGTCGAATGGAGAACATTCAGCTTCAAGCCTGGGGGCCACTCGCCCAAGGTCTATTTAGCGGGCGTTCATTAGAGGATCAACCGGAGAATATCGTCCAAACAGCAGCTATGGTCCAACAGCTTGCAGATGAAAAAGGAACAACACCCGAAGCTATTGTATTGGCTTGGCTAATGACACATCCAGCTGCCATTCAGCCTGTTATTGGAACTGTGAATCCGAAGCGTATTACTGCCTGTGCCGATGCGGACAAGCTGGAGCTTAGCCGTAAGGAATGGTACGACCTGTATGTTAGTTCACGTGGTTCAAAACTTCCGTAACATATACATTTATATTCTCAACTTCATTACTCCACTTATACCCGGCTCGCGTTTTTACTGCGAGCCGGGTATTTTTATGCGAATCACCCTAATAGATCGTTCTTTATTGCGAATATATTTAGTAATCGAGCGATAAATGGAGTTATTTAGAGATAAATTATCATTTTTGTTCTTTATAGAGTACAAATGCGCGTTATTGGCAGTTTTCTTTTTGTTTTATTCCATGTATGATTCATTACAGAAGTTGTTCTTAATAAAGAACGATAATAACGAACCAAAGAAACAGACATTGAGGGGAGGTATTCCTCTGAGACCCAGATCAGCAAGGAGAAGACCTAGAAGAAACAGGAAAATTGGTTTACGTATACTGCAATCAGGAATGGCTGTCTCCGTCTTATTTCTATATACCTCGCAGCAAGTTGGTGGTACCTATGGAGGCTTTGGAGCTGCTGCGCAAACCACTAGCACGATTAGCTTTTGCGAAGTATTTCCGAATTCGATCAAGGCACTGCTTACAGAGTTCAAAGAACATGTTAATCGAGCGCTCACTTTAAAAGAATCACTACAACCCTTTTCCTCATCAGCTAACTACTCGGACGTTTCGGGAATAGAAGGGATGTCGCTGGAAGAGCTTGATGTCGCTGCACAAGAGATTTCTTCGCAAATAGCGGCGCTTCAATCCCAAATAGATAGCGTTAACGAGCAACTGGCGGCTAACAGCCAAATTTGGAATCAAATCCACAATGAGCTAAGTGCAGCAGCAGCCTTACTCTTCCAGATAGGAGGATATATGACTTCTCTAGATTCAAACTGTCTAGAAATCAAGGATGAGCAATTTTTCAGAGATTTACAAAGCAGCCTGAATCAAAGTGGTGTGATCTCGGAATCCTTGAATGCTTCCTTAAATGGAGTTATTAGTTACCTAACCTCCATACACGATGTCGGTCTTCCATTCGCTTCGGTAGTTACCAGTGATGTTTATGGACAACTTGAATTACGCGAAGGAGAGTTCCCACAGCCGCTGCCATTCCTGATTACCTTCACTCAACCAGATGGCGTGATCTCTAGCGACCTCACCTCCACTTATGAAGCTCTAAATACCGAATTGACTAACCTTAAAGAATCGGCAACCTCAGGTATCACTACCCTTCAAGATAAACTCCAAATGATCAGTCAGACTCGCGAGCAAAAACTAGAAGAGCTTGAAAAAGCTCGGCTAGAAGAAGAGCAAGCAAAGAAAGAAGAAGAAGCGAAGAAGGAAGAAGAACGTTTGGCTGAGGAGAAAAAGCAACAAGAAGCCGAGGATAAAGCGAAAGCTGAGGCAACCCCTCCAACGTCAGGTGAAGCTGCTCCGGAAGCCCCAAATAAAGAACAACCTGAAGCCCCAGCCACTGACCCGGTTAAGCCGGAAATTGGTGAAGAGCTCACAATTCCAAAAGATGTTCCTCAGCAAGAGGCTCCACAAGAGACGCCAAAGGCGGAAGACAGTACGACTACCCCGCCGGTAGCAACCCAAGCTCCTTCGGACCCTCAACCTGAGAAAGGTGGAGAATAAGATGCGAATTAAAAAAATTATCAATAATACCTTATCGAGCTTAATGCTTGTGATCTTTATTCTGCTGGTGGCAGCCGTAGTGTTATCCAAGGCCTCCGGTGGTGAACCTGCTTTCTTCGGATATGAGATCAAAACCGTACTCTCAGGATCGATGGAACCAGGAATTCAGACAGGCTCAATTGTCGCATTAAAACCCGGAGGGGATATGAATCGTTTCAAACCAGGCGATGTCATCACCTTTAGGAACGAAGATAATCTGCTCATTACTCACCGGATTGTAGAAGCGACCGTCAATAACGCTACTGGTGAAGCTGTTTATCGCACTAAAGGCGATAACAACGACGCACCCGACATGAACCCTACCAGTTCTGCGAATGTTGTAGCTCAGTATACCGGGGTCACTGTACCCTATGTCGGTTACGCTATGAATTTCGCGGTTTCCAAAGCTGGAAGTGTAGTCCTCATGATCGTGCCTGGCTTGATGCTTCTGCTCTATGCTCTGTATACCTCTTGGAAGGCTGTAGCTGCATTAGAAAAGAAAAATGCTGCCCTACTGCCAGCCTCACCGTCCCCAACAGAAACACAGCCCTAAGTTGATTGTCCACTTCCGCTTACGAACCGGAAGATACAATATATAAATTTTATAAAAAATTCAAACACAAATTTGAGGAGGAATTTTATTATGGGTATCAAGAAAACATTGGGTCTTGGCGTAGCATCTGCAGCACTGGGTTTATCATTAATCGGCGGAGGAACCTTCGCATACTTTAGCGACACTGCGCAAAGCACAGCTACATTCGCAGCGGGTACACTCGATCTGAACTCCGACCCTTCTGTCATCGTTAATATTCCTAACCTGAAACCAGGTGATACTGTAACTAAATCCTTCAAATTGAAAAACGATGGTTCGCTCGATATCGGATCTATCATTCTGAATACATCGACTCAAATCACGGATGCTAAAGGAGATAACTACCTGGATTTAGCCGAGTTCATTAAAGTTAAATTCCTTAGAAATAATGATAAAGGAGTACCTATCGTCTCTCCTGAAAATGTAGTTTATGAGACTACACTTGCTGCTTTAAAAAGTCAGCATCCGGATCTCGTAAAAAATACAGGTTGGGATCAACTCTTTACCGAAGCATCCGGTATTAAAGCCGGTACCAATGACAGCTTCTCCGTCCAATTCGAATTTGTGGAAAATAACCAAGATCAAAATATTTTCCAAGGCGATAGCTTAACACTGACTTGGGATTTCGTAGCTAAACAAGGTGCGAAAAAAGACTACTAAGATCAATAAAGTAATTTAATAAAATACTCGAAGAGCAGCAGATCCTGAATCCGGCCACGGATAAGCAGATTGCTGCTCTTCTCTTTACAATAAACTTTGTCCGATTTATTGATATTTGCTATACTAATAACAAAAATTACGGAGGGGCGTCAGCATAGTGCCACAGAATATGGGCCAACGTATCCAGCAGCTCCGCCTAGACAAGGGTTTCTCCCTATCTGAGCTTGCGGACAGAGCAGATGTGGCTAAGTCGTATCTTAGCAACGTGGAGAGAAACATCCAATCCAATCCATCCATCCAGTTTATCGAAAAGATCGCTGACGCGCTTCAGGTATCCATTCATGCCCTACTCTATGGAGAACCAAATGATGCAGAGGAATCACATTTAGATTCGGAATGGTTCCGATTGGTGCAGGAAGCTATGGACTCAGGCATTAGCAAACGCGAATTCAAAGAATTTCTGGACTATCAGAAATGGAAGCTCGATCAAAAGGATTAATACTTCCTACTAATCTGGTACGATCCTCTCTTCTACTAAATCATATCGAAAAAGGACACAGCGAAGAACCGCTGTGCCCTTTTTCGATATGTAACCCCTCTAATGTATTACTGCACGATCTGCACAGTTTTCTCATGAAAGAACTGGCGGATTTCATCTGCCTTAATGCCAGCCTTCTTAGCTGCTAATAATAAATGTACCCACTCTTGATCCAGATCAATAAACTGCTGTTCTCTGTTGCTACCCTGGTTGGACTTTTCCAAAAAATCTCCCCCTAAGATTTTACGTCCCCAGGCAATCCGGCTGTCATAGTATCTCTACCTTAGACCCGCGACTTTGTGCCCCTGCCTTTCGGCAAGTTTACCTTTTACTGGACCCTTTTCACGAAAGGATCTGCTTAAAAAACTATAATATTACTATCTGCAATAACATTATACAAAAAGAAAGCGGAAAAGTGTGTCGATTCCTGGTTACTTTCTATTTTAAAAACGAAAAATAAAAGATTTTTTTTCAAAGATCTTGTCCGATTATCACGATACTCGTCCGTTACATAAAATAAATTGTACTAGCAAAATAAATATTTACTGACCTAATAGTTAAAAATAAGGATAATAGAATCATTTTAATAGGCCTTTAGAATGGGTAATGAGAAGAAACACCCTTCTTTTCATTAGAACAAGCTAACCTATACCATTTTGCGAACGTATTGGACGAAAGAATGAATTGATTACAGTGGCTGAAAGTAGCACAATAAGATGAGAAATGAAACCGCAATCATCACAGCTCCAGTAAGCGTTGACACAAAATGTCACGTATGGAGTTCATCCGTTAAGGAGGATGTATTCATGGCAGCCAAAGAGCCCTATAACGAATCCATTTGGAGTAAGTATTACGGACCCAATTTAGGCTACATTCAAGAAAGATATGAACAGTTTGTGAAAGATCCCTCCACCGTAGAAAATAATTATCGCGAGCTTTTTACAAATTCGGGACCCCCTCCCCTAACTCCGGATAGCGAACCGGCTCCTCAGCCGCGCATCTCGGGAGACACCGAATGGCTTAGAAAAGCAGTAAGAGCTTCCAAGCTAATCGCCAATATTCGTATATATGGCCATATGGCCGCTGAAATTGATCCGCTGGTACGCGATCAGAATCCCATGGCAAAATATCTTGAGCCTGAAACCTATGGGCTGACCCGCGAAGACCTGATTGCACTACCTGCCACGCTTATATGGGAAAATGCGCCGAATGATGTGCATACCGGGTGGGATGCCGTGCAACGTATGCGTCAGGCATACACCAAGACTATCGCCTATGAATTCGGGCATGTGCATGAAGAAAAAGAACTGCAATGGCTAAATAGACAGGCAGAATCCACCAGCTCACCAGCACCCCTGAATAATACAGAACGCAAAGAGCTCCTGAACCGCCTGATTCAGGTAGAGCAATTTGAAACCTTCCTCCACAAGACTTTTGTAGGTCAGAAGCGTTTCAGTCTTGAAGGCAATGATGCTCTTGTGCCGATGTTAGACGAAATCGTACGCGCTGCTGCACATGACGGTGCAGAGCATATTTTGATGGGCATGGCGCATCGCGGTCGCCTCAACGTTCTTGCACATATTTTGGGCAAACCTTATGATATCATATTTTCAGAGTTTCATCATTCTCCGAACAAGGAGCTTTTCCCTTCCGAAGGCTCCACAGGCATTAACTATGGCTGGACAGGTGATGTGAAATACCATCTCGGTGCAGACCGTGCTGTCCGTGAAGGAGAAACCGTACGCACAAGAATAACACTAGCGAATAACCCAAGTCACTTGGAATTCGTCAATCCTGTCGTGGAAGGTTTCACTCGTGCCGCACAAGAAGACCGGAGCACTGCAGGATTGCCGAAGATTGATACCAGTAAAGCTATGGCGGTGCTGATGCATGGTGATGCTGCTTTTCCAGGTGAAGGAATTGTTGCAGAAACGCTTAATATCGGCAAACTTCAAGGTTATCAAAATGGTGGGACGATCCATATCATTGTTAATAACCGAATTGGTTTTACGACTGAAAGTGAAGATTCCCGTTCTACGCATTATGCGAGTGACATCGCCAAAGGGTATGAAATCCCGATAGTCCATGTCAACGCTGATGACCCAGAGGCCTGCGTAGCAGCCGTACGTTTAGCTAGCGCATACCGCCATCAATTCAAAAAAGATTTCGTAATTGATCTCATCGGCTACCGCCGTCATGGTCACAACGAAATGGATGATCCTGAAACCACACAACCTATTGTCTACGGCAAGGTTCGCAATCATCCGACCGTCTACAAGGTTTATGCAGAGAGACTGAAAAACGAAAAGGTTCTTACCGCCGAAGACGTACAAAAGATGAATGCTGAAGCAGAAAGCGTATTGCAGCGTGCGTACGATAATATGAAGGAAGGCAATCATAAGAAAAAAGAACCCAAAGCCTTCATTCCTCTACAAACGGACCGCGCAGCGGCAAACACTACAGCGGTATCCATCTCCAGCCTGCAGGAGATCAATCGTGAACTGTTGACGGTTCCAGCTGGATTCCAGGTTTATCCGAAGCTGGAGCGCATTTTACAACGTCGTAAAGATGCACTGAATGAGGGTGAAAAGGTCGACTGGGCACTGGCTGAAACGTTAGCCTTCGCTACCATTTTGAAAAATGGGACGCCCATCCGACTGAGCGGTCAAGATGCCCAACGCGGAACCTTCGCACATCGCCATCTGGTGCTGCACGACAGTAAAACAGGAGATTTATTCTCTCCGCTACATCAGCTAAGCGATTCCCGTGCCTCCTTTGGCGTATACAACAGTCCATTGTCAGAGGCATCAGTATTAGGCTTTGAATATGGTTATAATGTGTTCGCACCGGAAACCTTCGTAATCTGGGAAGCACAGTATGGTGATTTCGCCAATGCGGGTCAGGTTATTTTTGACCAGTTCATTGCGGCTGGACGCGCCAAATGGACACAGCGCAGCAATCTCGTCATCATGCTGCCGCATGGCTACGAAGGACAGGGACCTGAGCACTCCAGCGGTAGGCTGGAACGGTTCTTGCAGCTATCCGCTGAGGAGAACTGGACAGTCGCTAATCTGACTACCGCTTCGCAATATTTCCATCTGCTGCGGCGCCAAGCAGCGTTATGCGGGCAGGAAGATGCTAGACCGCTAGTCATTATGACGCCGAAAAGTCTCATTCGGAATACGCGCAGCACTTCTGCCGGAACCGAGCTGGCTTCAGGACAATTCAAGCCTGTATTAGCTGAATCTTTGCTTGGCCAGAAACCAAGTGAAGTTAAACGGCTCGTAGTCTGCAGCGGTAAAGTGGCTATCGACATCCAAACAGAACTGGAAGCAGCACAGGATAAGGATTGGTCATGGCTGCATGTTCTTCGCCTAGAGCAGCTTTATCCGTTCCCGGAACAAGAGTTAAGCGAACATTTAAACTCCTTCAGCTCCCTTCAGGAAATTGTCTGGGTGCAAGAAGAGCCGAAAAATATGGGCGGCTGGAGCTATAGTGAGCCTCGGTTACGCGCCATCGCACCAAAGAATGCCGGCGTAAGATATATCGGCCGTCCGGAACGTTCCAGCCCGGCCAGTGGTTATGCAGATGTGCATAGCTTCGAACAACGTAGAATTGTAACAGAAGCCCTAAAATCAAATTCGAACGTACAAGCGGCTGTACCGTCCTCTTAAGAGGACGGTATCACAATAGCGTAAACCATTATGTTTGGGGAGGAAACGGCCTGTGTCAGAAATCTTAGTACCCGATCTGGGAGAATCCATATCCGAAGGAACCATCTACAAATGGCTGGTTAAAGAAGGCGACACGGTAGGTCAAGGCGATGTGCTCGCTGAGCTGGAAACGGATAAAGTCAATCTGGAAATTAGTGCAGAGGTGGAGGGTGTCATCTCCACCATCCTGCGTCAAGCGGGCGAGAACGTAGCCGTTGGCGAAGCCATCGGCATCATTGGAGCCGCAAGCGGCAGTACGCCGCGGGCCGCTGAAAGCGAAGCCGAAGCGCCTAAAGCGGCACCGGCAGGCGGCAACGCAGTAGCAGCCGTCGCGCCTGTAGCCGCGCCCGAAGTGCCTGCAGCAGGTGGCGACAGCCACGCTGCATTGGCATCGCCGGGCGCACGCAAGCTGGCACGGGAGCGCGGCATCGACCTCGGCGAGGTTAGCGCCCGTGATCCTATCGGCCGGATTGGTCAGGCCGATGTGTCCGGTCATGGTGCAGCAGCGCCGCAGGCCGCTGCACCGGTAGCTCCGGCGCCGCAAGGCAAGCCGGAGCCAGCGAAGCCGGCAGCGAGCAAAGCCACGCCGGACGAGGGCAAAAACGTGGAGCGCAAGCGCATGTCGCGCAGACGGCTCACGATTGCCAGCCGCTTGGTCGAAGCGCAGCAGACCGCGGCCATGCTTACCACCTTCAACGAGGTGGACATGACAGCGATCCTCGACATCCGCAAGCGCCGCAAGGATGCATTTAAAGAGAAACATGAAGTTGGACTAGGCTTCATGTCCTTCTTCACCAAAGCCGTGATCGGTGCGCTTAAAACCTATCCACTGCTGAACGCCGAGATCGACGGTGAAGATCTGGTCGTTAAGAAATTCTACGACATCGGTATTGCTGTTGCAGCGAAAGAAGGACTTGTAGTTCCAGTAGTCCGTGATGCGGATCGGCTCAGCTTCCCGGAAATCGAGCGCCAAATTGGCGAGCTCGCTTCCAAAGCACGCGCCAATACGCTCAGCCTCTCCGAGCTGCAAGGCGGAACATTCACCATCACCAACGGTGGCGTATTCGGCTCCTTGTTATCCACACCGATTCTGAATACACCACAGGTGGGTATTCTAGGGATGCATAAGATCCAACTGCGTCCGATCGCGCTGGACGAAGAAAGAACCGTAAACCGTCCAATGATGTACATCGCCCTTTCCTATGATCACCGGATCGTTGACGGCTCTGAAGCGGTAAGCTTCCTCGTCAAAGTGAAGGAATTGCTGGAAGATCCAGAAGCACTGTTGTTAGAAGGCTAACGCTCTTCGACTTTTCGACTTAAGAATATAAAGAAGGTATCCCTGCAGCTCTCGCTTGGGGGATACCTTCTTTTATATCTGGATCGACTTGCTGCCTTCCCTGCATACGATTTAACTGTATTTTATACACTTATTTATTTCTAATCCGCTCATATCCTCTTCTCTAATTGCATTCTCTACAACTAAAATCCGTAAAAACGTCTATTTCCACTAATCTAACCAGTAATAACTGTATCAAATACAACTAAAGGACCTATATACAGAATATTAGTGAACTTTAATTGCACATAATACAACTAACTTAGCGAATGCACCTACAAACTACTAACTACTAACTACTAACTACTAACTACTAACTACTAACTACTAACTACTAACTACTAACTACTAACTACTAACTACTAACTACTAACTACTAACTACTAACTACTAACTACTAACTACTAACTTCAAACCTCAAACCTCAAACTTCAAACCTCAAACTTCAAACCTCAAACCTCAAACTTCAAACCTCAAACTTCAAACCTCAAACCTCAAACCTCAAACTTCAAACTTCAAACTTCAAACTTCAAACTTCAAACTTCAAACCTCAAACCTCAAACCTCAAACTTCAAACTTCAAACTTCAAACTTCAAACTTCAAAACTCTACTTCAATAGCTCCTCAGCCAGCTGTAAAAATTGCTCCATGGTCAAAATCTCATCTCCATAGCTGGTGAGTGTATAATACGCGTCCTGCTTCTCGTTATACCAATTCAGATAATCATAGCTGACTTCTTCCCTTACTACCTTGTTATAGATAACTTCTGTGCCTGCGACTGTGAGCTTATTAGCTTGATTCTCAGATGTTTGTTCCACGAAAACCTTGCCGCCATGCATGAGCGTTGCTGAGATCCCTATAAAAGCATTGTTCTTCGAATAAGTTACACTTAGCCCCCCTGGCTCGGACCACGGTATAGCCTTCATAAACAAATTGCGCGTCCCCTTGTCCTTATTTGCCTGAGCGGTAAGATCATTTAATGTTTCCTTATACAGAGAACCTAGCTTAGCTGTATCCGTAGTCGGAGAATTAGGATGGATTACACCATATTTAAAAGCGTACCCCGCTGCCGTTTCGGGAAGCATTGGCGCCCCTGTTCTTTTGATTTCTTTTATAAAGTCAGAATACGCATCTATCCGCTGCTCTTTATACTTAAACTGCAATTCTGTCGCCAAGCCTGCTGCACCTGCTTTATTTTTCACAAGATAGCCGATCAATTCACCCGGTTTAGCGAACTGTTCTGCTTGCTGCGCATATTTATCATAAGAAGACCTCTCTGCAGATTCGGTCGGCGCAACATGTTGAACCTTCACTACTCCTTCACTATTGCGGATTTGGATATATTCAGATGCAGCATACGCAGTCACAGAGATCAGCAGAAACAGCGTTAACATGCTAGCCACTGCCGTTGTTTTATTCATCACCCGCAGCGAGAACGATCGCTTTCGACCTGTTATGCCAGTAATACGCCCCATGACCTTATCTTCTACATCTACCTCATCCAAAAGTTCATTGCCAGCCGAGGCATAAATTATATCTTGGTATTCATTGCTGATTTTGTTTCTTTCCATGTGATCTCCTCCTCCGACTTCATAGCTTCCTGAACCTTTAGCTTGATCCGATTCATTCTTTTAGTTAGCGCATTGGGACTGACCCCTAGAATCTCACTTATCTCTGCATAAGTTTGTTCCTCAAACACCCGCAGAATAAGCATGTTTCTCTCCTCAAGCGACAATCGCGCTAAAGATGCAGACAATGAAGGACTATACAACCGAGCATCCAGCTCCTGTTCAGGGCTTGCAGACAGTACTTCCGGACGAAAAATACGCATGACTTGCTTGTGCAGACGACGCCTGCGCAGCAGATTTAAGCAATGATGATATGCGATACGATAGAGCCAAGCCGAGAAATGCATTTGCGATTTGTATTGCTGGATAGATTGATAACCCTTTACCAAAATATCCTGAACCGCGTCCTCCGCATCCTGCTTGTTTTCTAACAAACGATAGCAATAGCGATAGATCGGCTTTTGGAATGCTCTGACAATTAAAGCATACTGCTCGGAATCCCCCTCCTGAATCCTAACGATTAGCTCTTCCAACTCTGTCGAGTCTAGCGAATCCTGTGGCGATGTAAGCACCTCCTTAACCTTTATATCTCTATAACACTTGACTGCCGAAAAAAGTGCCTATGTAAACCAAACTAAAGGAAATTTTATAAAAGGTGATAATCACAGCTTCGGAGAATATTTGAATTTCTGACGGCTGGTGTGCCCGGATTTCTTACTTATACCATTATGCACGGTTAAAATCTGGTGAGTCTATGCTTAGCAGATGCATAACAAAACCTCCCATTAGACCTGATAACTCCAGGTTTGCTTCTAATGGAAGGTTTTTTAATAAGGCTTCATTATTCTAAGACTGAGGTGTAACTTCAAAGCCTACTAGATTGTAAATTGTACAAAGGCTACTCTCTTATCATGGAAGGAGATAGAGTGATCGTAATCGTCTTATCGAACGAGGTCATAAAATTGACCAACACCGCCTTGCAGTTATCCTGCAGCTTCGCCTCACGCACCGTAGCCGCCAGATGGCCAAGCTCGCCCCCTGTCAGTTCAATCCAGTCCTCTTCACAACTATAGCGGAGGTTACCGCCGTTCCAGAGATAATGGTCCTCTCCGACAGCCTGCAATTCGCCCGAAGTGAAACATCCTTCCCGTCCAAAAACGAAAGACAACTGTGTCATAACCTCTCTAGGCTCCTCAGCATGCAACCGGAGGGTCCACCCTCTGTCCGTACGCTGAACCTCCGTCTCCACACGGAATGTCTGTTCATGCGTAAGTGCGCGGCTCTGGTGCGGGAGCAGATACCAAGGGCTTACCGGCTCCGCAGATGTTTGCGGAAGCAGTTCGCCTTCGACAGGACCGTAATACCCCTTCTTTTGTTCTCCTGACAGGTGGTATCCTTCCGGCAATTTGACCATTTTCTGCATCGGTACATATCCCGGAGAAAAGTAAGAAGCCAGCTGCACTGCAAGCAGCCTGACGGCACCGTGACGGAGTGCAAAAAAAGACGGCGTCTCCGTAATTAAGGTCACGCTAGTGTTCCCGTCCCTGTAGCGCGCAACCGGTGCTCCGAAATCAGTATGCAGCCGGCTGTGGTAAATTCGCCCTTGATGGCCGGACTTCTCCATACCCTGCAGATAGCCGTGTCGCGGAAAATCGCCGTTCAGTATTTTCTCATATTTTACAGGCAGAGCTGCCGAATCTTCAAAAGGTTGCTGAAGCTCCGGCTCCAGCAGCATCCGTACAAGTACGTTGACAGAGCAGACCCCCGGATTTTCCAGTGCACTGCCTGCCCATTCGGCCATCCCCGCAAACAATGGCTCCTTATCGAAACGGGCCAGAATAGCGTACGGTAAATAATATGGAGACAGGTCGTGAAAGCTCCCCAGATCCTGGCGCCCAGAATAATCGGTCACAACTTCGCCCTTAGGATGCACCAAATAGACCATCATGTGTAAATTCAGACGAACTGGCTCCAGCAACTGGGGCCGATCCAGCAGACGAGCGGCATGAATCAGCATGATGTCGCTGACCGCACTATAAATACCGTTGCTGCGTTCCGTCCATTCTCCATCAGGTGTAATATCCATCCCTTCCGCCAACCACTGATCCGCCCGCTGGACAGCCTCCTCCAGTCCGAACAGTTCATGCAGAAATCCCAGTGCTGCACACAATACCCAACGGTGATTCGGCGTGTGACAGCCCCCTGTAAGCATGACGGGAATAGTTCGCTTAAGAAACAGAAGCATATTATCAAGCACCTGTTGCAGTGGTGCCCAATCCTGCGACGCCAACAGTTGGTATAGCTGAGCGTAGCCGACGATGACAAAGGCTGTGTCCGGGGGAGAATGATAGTTCGTCCAGCCCGGAGAGATCGAGCCATCCTCATGTTGTGCACGCAGCACGAACTCCGTCGCCAGCAGCAGGCGGGCCAGAAGCAGCTCATCACGGTAGAATGCGGAACCCGGGTTAACCAGAGCCGCTCCCCAATAACACATATCGGTTGGTGTGCCGGTCGTATGATTAACCCAGGCAACGCCAGTACCCGGATCTATTGTCCCTCCGTAATAGCGGCTCGTCGGATCAAGTACCTGCCGGGATAATCCCTCCACTGACGCTCTATCATTACTGGCTACCAGTTGCTTGTACATTATACTTCCCTCCATGTTAACAATCTGCTCAATGTCTGGGTGGTAACAGGAGCTGAAGCCGCACCAGCTCTTGTCGGATACGTTCAGGAATTTCCGTGAACAGTTGAATCCAAGAAACGAACAATTCCTCCCGGTCCGCATATTCCCAGATCGAATAGGACAGGGAAGGCGTGAACCGGCAGGTTTGCAGATAACGGTGGACAAGACGGTCAGTTTCTTCATCCGATGCCAGTATATCGCGGAAAAAGTCACCATAAATCAGACCCTCCGCACCTGCCCCATCCTGTGTACTGGATGCGAATCCTGGTAACAGCTCAAAGACTTCAGGGAACGGGGCGAGGGCATGCTTGCCGGGTTGGACATAGAGGTCCACCCGTGTTCCGCTTAGATTGCTGCCCCCGCGCAGCAGCGCTTTAAGAAATTTCCCGTGAAAGCTCGCTTCGGCATCCACCACTTCCCCGTTTCTACCGATGTAAACCCACACATGCTCCAGATCATATAAATGCTGAATATCATAATCGTAATAAATCGCGTATTCCACAACGAACTGCACATCCGGATGCTTCACAGCTAGACGGCGCCGGAAGGAAGGAGACTCCTCCTCCTGCCGCATCACCGTTATACCGAGACGTACCGGAAAAAACGGCTCGTTCTGATCGAAAAATAAGCGCGGAGCATACTTCATAGCTAACCTACGGTCTTCATCGTTCAACATCAGACCTGCCCTCTACGCGCCAATTTGGCCATAAGCAGCCGATGACTTTCATCAATTTCTTCCGGCTGGCAAGCTGCCTTCAGCTCATACACTTTGACCTGCGCCCGTTCAATCATCGGCAGATACGCATCATAGAATTCCATATTCCCGCTGTTTACATAAGGGCACCAGTGGTCAGACAGACCGATGGTCTCATGAATGTGAACACCTACAATATCATCCATCAGACCTTCCATTTCCCCCACACTGTCGTACAAACCCAAACGGTCCATCATAATGGCATGCCCGGTGTCATACCATATGCCCACAGGCGCTCCCTTTAGCGCCTTAATAATCGTTTTGGCTTCCGCAAGCGTCGGAATCTGCTGCGGTTTGGAACGTGTTTCGATACCAAAGCGGACGTTTAGCCCCTCAGAAACTGCCCGGTTACATACTTCATCTAGGCTTTCAATAATTTTCTGCACATAGCCGGCGCTGTAAGCTTCCCGCCGCTCCATCAGTTCCGCCCATTTGCTGCGATAAGCGTTAGAATCTCTACCCTCTCCGTTATAAATTTGCTCCAGCTCTTTGCTGATATCATTTGGAAAGGGTACCTCACCGGGATGCACAACAACGGCTTCTCCTCCGTAACGCTGAGCGTACTTAGCCGAGCCAATCAGCAGCTCAATCGCCCGCTGCCGCTTCTCCTCATCCTCAAAACCTAGCAGCACGGAATCTGTGCCATAATCGGAGTCATGCACATGCGGGAAGGTGTTGTGGACACTGGAGATCCCCATCTCCCCCCGCTCAAGCATCGGCTCGATCGTTTCCAGCATTTCCTTAGTCACATTATAGTTCAGCTCCACCCGCTGAAAGCCGAGATCGCGGATTTCCCGCAGCATGGCGTCACCGGCAGTGTGGCGTTTAATGTTCCAGCAAGTTGAGAACGAAAATATGCCTTTGTCCTCCATAATTATGTTTTCCTCCCTTGTTACAGCTTACGGTTCAACCTTTTACGGCACCAAGCATTACCCCGCTGACAAAATATTTCTGCAGCCATGGATATACGGCAAGGATCGGTACTGTTGCAAAGATAACAGT
Organism: Paenibacillus sp. FSL R5-0636; assembly: GCF_037974255.1. Taxonomy (NCBI): domain Bacteria; kingdom Bacillati; phylum Bacillota; class Bacilli; order Caryophanales; family Paenibacillaceae; genus Paenibacillus; species Paenibacillus sp. FSL R5-0636. The sequence continues at coordinate 421,878 of NZ_CP150232.1, read as the reverse complement.
GGCCGCTTTTAGGCTCTCTGGTGTCAGTGGGGTCCGGTTAGCACCTTCCATTTGTGTCAGTTCGGATACCATGTTGTTCTGCACCATCTGGAACAGCTTAAGCTGGAGCGGATACAAATCAGGATTATTGATATACATCAGAGAATCCTGAAAGCCGTTCCACCTTCCCACTGCGTAGAAAAGAGCCAACGTGGCCATAACCGGCATGGATAGCGGCAATATAATACTCATCAGTGTACGAAGATGGGAACTGCCATCGATCTCGGCGGATTCCTCCAGGCTGGCAGGAATGTTATTGAAAAAGGAGATCAGGATAATCAGGTTAAAGGGGCTGACCAGACCTGGCAGAATAAGCGACCAGACCGAATTAATCAAATGTAAATCACGGATCAACAAATATTCAGGAATAATACCACCGCTGAAAAACATGGTGATAACGATCAGATACATAAAAAATTTGCGGCCCTTCAATTTTCTTTTGGTCAGCGGATAAGCTGCTGCGACAGTGAAAAGCATACATAGCACCGTTGTGGCAAACGTCAGAATAACCGTAAAGACAAGAGAGCGGATCATCGCATTATTGGAAAAAACATTAATGTATGCATTCCAGTTCAATTCAATGGGGAAAATCGTTACTTCTCCAGAAGTAATTGCCCGGTTGGAACTAAGCGACACGGCAATCACATGCAAAAACGGAGCCAAGCAGAACAACACGAACAAGGCAACAAACGTTATATTGACGATATCGAATATCCGGTTTGAGGTACGTTCACTCATAGCACTCCGCCTCCTTCTTTCTTTATCATAAAATACCGTCTCCGGTCACTTTTTTCGAAATATAGTTGGAGCCAAAAATAAACACCAGTCCCACCACAGCCTGGAACAATCCGACTACGGTAGCCAACGTATATTGTCCGGATTCTAGACCCACCCGGTACACAAAGGTACTAAGCACATCAGAATACTCACGCACAGCAGTGTTACCGATAATGTAAGGACGGTCAAAACCGATGCTGACCATCTTCCCCAGATTGAGGATAAGCAGCGTCACGATAGTTGGTTTTATACTGGGAAGCGTAATGTAACGGATTTTCTTCAGCCTTGTCGCTCCATCCACTTCAGCAGCTTCAAACAGCTCTCGGTTGACACCGGTTAACGCCGCCAGATAAAGGATAGTCCCCCAACCAGCACTTTGCCAGACGCCTGTGAATAAGTAAGTGATCAGCCAGGGATTTTTTTCAGTCAGAAACGGAATGGGAGTAAGGCCTAAGCTCTCCAGCACACCGTTCACCATACCGGACTGGTTGCCGAATAATTGATACACAATCCCCCCGATGATCACCCAGGAAATAAAGTGGGGGATATACAAAATCGTCTGCGATATTTTCTTGAACCACACCGAACGAATTTCGAACAGCATAATCGCCAGGATAATCGGAGCCGGAAAAGAGACCAGCAAATCCAGAAAATTCAGCATAAAGGTATTGCGCAAGGTGGTATAGAACTCTCTCATTCCAAAAACCTCGCGGAACGCATCAAAGCCGATCCACTCGCTGCCTCCAATCCCTTGAAACAAATTGAAATCCTTAAAAGCAATCTGCACACCATACATCGGACCATAGCGGAAGATCAGGAAATAAATAATAGGCAGCGAAAGCAGCGCGTACAATTGCCAATACCGTCTAAAGTATGTCGCTTTGCTCAAGTCGTTTTCCTCCTAAGGAGAAAAACCGGGTGGAGCGCAGCACCATCTCCCCCCGGTTTTCACTATATATTTGTTTATTGAGCTGAAAGTTCCTTAAACGACTTCTCCAGTTCCTCTTTCAGCTTGGTTCCGCCCAAAGTCATATAATCTTTCATTTCCTGCTCGTAAACCGCTTCAAATTGCTCCGGTTTGGCCATTGCTGTCTTTACAATAATTACGTTGAGCTTATCTTTAAGCGTTGTGCCATATTGGGATTCCGCTTCTATCGGCTTGCCGAAGACGAGCGGACCCACCGTGTCAGCGTTGGCGATAGCGATTGATTGAGTCAGCATCTCCCGGTTACGTTCCGGGAAGCCCAGCGCCCATGCTTTTTCATTAGTGGCCTGATCACCAATGTTTTTGCCGTTGGAGATAATGGCCATGTCACCCGCGTTAAACAGACGATCGGCGAACTCCTGGGAAACATCTGTTTTAGCCACTGGAATACCGTCTACCAGATCGTAGTTTTCACCTTCAACGCCATTTTGGATATCAATCAGATTATTATCCGAAGCCATCCAATCGAGATACTTAACGGCTTCCACGGCGCGTTTACTACTCTTCGGAATCATGATGTACATGCCGTTGGAGGCATACCGGGATTTAATGTGCTTGTTATCAACGTTGGCGTTGGTTAAGACGTCTACCGGCAGCACCTTGCTTCCCTCTACATTTTTGTAGAGATTATCTAGGGTACCATCGGCATAGAACAAGACATCCACATCCTCCGACCAGTAGCCTACATTGCCGTTCTGGATATCCTTGGCCAACTGTGTTTTATCCTCGTCCAGACTGAAGTCCTTACTGATCATCCCTTCATTGTAGAGCTTATTAAGAAATTGCAGGGCATCCTTAAAGCCCTCATGCAGCGGCAGCTCATAACGTTGGCTGTAGGTCAGATCGCCGCTGATCGGCTTCATGAAAGAGAAAATCAACGTCTCGAATTGGGCTGGTGCCAGTGCCATGCCCATCGGGATGTTTTTGCTGCCGAGATTGCCCGGATCCTTTTCTTTAAACGCTTTCAAAGTGGTGTACAGCTCATCGGTCGTCGTTGGCACAGGCAATCCTAATTTATCTAACCAATCCTGACGGATGTAGGAGCTATAACGGCCTGTGATCGCCCGTTTACCAGGGATCGCATACTGTTGGCCTTCAAGCTGGCCGAACGCCAGCGTATCCTCGCCAATAAACTTTTTCAGATTCGGGCCATATTCATCGAGAATTTCTCCGACATCAGTCAAGCCACCTTGCTGGGCATACCGATAAAACACACTGGAATCATACGTAAATACGATATCGGGCACATCCGTATTGCTCGCCATCAAAACATTCAGCTTGGTAACTTCCTCAGAACGTTGGATAGGTACAAATTCCACATCAATGTTATTCGGATCTCCGAACTTTTCCTGCACTAGTTTAGTTAAGTAGTTATTGGTAATGGTATGAGGGGCTGGGCTGTTGCCGCGATCAAACACTTCCACCTTTAATGTAACGCGCTTGGCACTTTCGCCGGCTGCGGCACCCTCGGATGCTGTGTTGTTTTTAGAATCATTGGAACAGCCTGCTAGCAGAGAAACGCCCATTATTGCGGTTAATCCGATCCCGATTGCTTTCTTCAGAACTCCTTGATGTACGTTCACTGTCATTTTTCCATCCCCTTCGCCCTTGCAGGCTTTAATGGTGTATTTATGATCCCCTAGCCTTAACTCTATCCATCCCCAGCGGAATCCATAGCTCGTGATGCTTTTTACTGCCGTGCTACTGGGTCGCTTGTTGTTCTGGATGCCCACAGTATTTCACGAATTTCGGCAGTCTGACAATAAACCTCTTTCGGATGCTCATATCCCAGCAAAATCGGACTTCCGGTTTATCTATACAAACCATTTTCGTAGAATAAACCGCTTTCAAAAGTGTGAAAATAAAGACCGCATCGGTGTTCGCGCCCCCATCATAGAGGTTGGCGTGCACAGATGCGGTTATAAAAAACTATTGTTCACTTGCTATTGGATTAATAAAGTCGGCAGCCTATAGTCTGGAGGTCCCGCGCCCGCGCTTTAAAGAACGGTAGTCACCCGGCGTGATTCCTAATACTCGTTTGAATACCCTGCCGAATGTAATTGCATTCGCATACCCCACCTGGAGTGCAATATCCTGCAGCGAACATTCCGTTTCCACTAAAAGCTTTTCGGCTTCCTTCATGCGTAGCTCTGTTAGAAAATCAACAAATTTCATTTTAAATTCTGTTTTAAATAGATAGCTGGCATATTTGCCGGATACCTGAAACCGGTCGCTCAAATGCTTTAAGGAGAGATCGGGATTTGTAAAATTCTCTTCTATATAGTTCTTCATCTCGGTTACCATCGCCCGGTAGCTTTTAGTCTCACTGACAGAAACATAAGTGCGGAATAAATCAGTCAAATACTCAAACAAAATCCCCTTCATTTCATCTATGGATTCTGCCTCTTCCAGCCGCTTCAGCTGCTTCTCCGCATTTTCCGCTGACAGCTCATCCTGCAGCTGCTCAGACATGACAGCCACTTCCCGGCTCAGCATCTGTAGCATGGCCTGAATTAGAGAGCGAATATCATCATCTTGTAAATAATCCTGTTTAAAACCATCAAAAACACCTTCCAGCAGTTCCCGCCATTGGCCGCTCGACATCCGGAACTGCTTAACAAACTCAGCAATCATTTGTAGATACTTGAATGTCTCAAGAAGCGGCTGGCGCGTTTCTCCAAATTCCGTTAAAGCGATGTCTTCGTACATTAAAAGCTTGTGCTGCATCACATTCTCCGCTGCCGCATAGGAATCGCGAATCTCCCCTGGCCCAGCCGCCACTGGCCCGATAGCGAAGCTTAGGGAGAGGCGCAAATTCTGCTCCACCCAGGTGCGGCAGTCCTCAGCGAATACACGGATTTTCTCTGCCATCTCTTCATCACTTCCTGTGGTCAGGAAGAGAATTGCCGCCCGGTCAGTCCCAATCCACTCCGCCCAAGCCTGCAATTCCGCACTCCGCGCCAATTCTTGAAAGACATTCATCAGGGCAAATTTAAGCGTGTTCTGATCGCCCCTTGTATACCGATCTTGAAAAACCTTGTCGTAGCGGTTGATTTCGCTTAGCACAACCATAAAGCGGGATGTGGAATGAGCTCCGGAGAGCGGCGACAGCTCTTCCATCCGCTGGACGACATTGTCCAACCGTTCGCTTTGCAAGAGATCGTTGAAAAGCTTGCTGCGCTGTAACAGCAGATTCTCTCTGCTTTTCTTATCATAATCCGTCATATGGTTGATTAGATCTTCCAGCACCCCGTCAATGAGCATCATTTCGTCCGGTCTGTCGTTGGATTGGTCCAGCTTGCGAATTTGATGGCCTTCAATCCGGTTCATAATCACCTGAATTGGTTTATAGTTCCGCCGCGTAACATAGATCAGGTAAAAAATCGCGCACACAACCGTACCTAAGGCAATAGCTACCCAAAGGTAAGAAATCACCGACACCCAGCTGAATAGACTGCCCGTTTTGATCCCGCTGGAAAACGTCCAGCCAAGCCTTTCCATATATAAAGTGTTCAACTGCTTCCCATTCTTGGCACCTTCACTGTCCGAATGGGCCTGATAGACCACCTGTCCATCTGCGCCAAAGATGGTCAGAAAGGACAACTGTTCGTTGACCATACCGTCGACGATCTGTTCCATTCCGCTCATCTTGAGATTGATTACGAGCACTCCCTCCGAGCCGAAGGGCAGCGGCATTCCTTTATTTATGGTAAGCACACGTATAGACGTACGCTGAAATTCATCTTTGTATTCCCTAACAGGCTGCCAGCCTTCCGATAAAGAGCCGGAGGTGATGCGGCCAATCCAATCCTCGTCTACAAATCCTGAAAGGTCCTTTAATCCAGTTTCTGTTAAAACGCTTTCATTTCTCTTGTCATAAAGATAGATGGACTGAATATAGGGCGATTCACGCGTCAAGCTGCGTAGATTCTGGGCAACAGCGTAGACGGTCGCCATATCAATCTGGCCTTGATTGTTAAAATAACGTTTATAAGCATCGCTGCGTTCAGCAGCCTCCAGCACTGACAATTCAGCTTCCTTGATCGTTCGGTCCACATTATCCATAAGATAGCTGGCGGTGATACGGTCCGCTTTTTTGGTTTCCATTCGTGAAATATCATTAATAAATACAAAAGAGGCAAAAATCAGTATCGTCACAGTAAGCAAAAAAATAGGAAAGTAGGACAGCAGTAATCGGCGATACCAGGAACGGAACAATAGATAACCCCCTCTGTACAACCGTTAGGATACCCGGCCACGGTTCAGCCGTTAATGCACGAGTAGTTCATAGATATTTGGCTGCACCATCATGGAAATGGAAACTCTTCCGCCTAATTTGCTGCCATTATAACACATACAACATGAACCCGACCAACGAAGCCATTCGTATTTTACACCTGCTCATTAAAAAGGCGAGGTGCGCACAGCCATAGCCGTGAACCCCCGCATATAAATCTGTCCGAGCAGCCGCCAAGCACCAAGTAGTGGCCCTCCTCGGCCTATAAACCACTCAGATCTCTGATATAACGGCGCGCCTTGATCGCATATTCCAGCGGATCGGCAAGTGCCGGATCCTGCTCCGCTTCCACTACAAACCATCCCGTATAAGAGTAACTTGCCAATTCGGTGAAAATCTCCGCAAAGGATATACATCCATCGCCAGGTACGGTGAATGCGCCCGCTTTTACAGCCTGGAGAAAACTGAGCTGATCCCGCAGCACACGCTGAACAACCTCCGGACGTATATCCTTCAAATGGACATGTTTAATCCGAGGTAAATGGATATGCAGCACTTCTAAGGGATTCTCACCGGCAAAAGCTAGATGACCGGTATCGAACAGCAGGGACACCTCTTCCGGTTCCGTGAGCTCCATTAGCTTAGCAATTTCGGCCCCAGTCTGCACCCCTGTCCCCATATGATGATGGTATACAAGCGCCATCCCTTTTTCAGCAGCCAGTCGGCCAAGCCCACCCAGTCCATCGGCAAGTGCGGCCCACTCCACTTCTGTGAATACAGGTTTATTAGCAAATAGCGGCGTATCCATTTGTCCCTGAATACTCCGCCCTTGCTCTGAGACGACAATCACCTTCGCACCCATCTCATATAAAAAATCACGATGCGCGCAAAAAGCCTCCGCTGTCTCCTCATATGGCCGCACAGTCAGATACGCGCTGAACCAAGCGCTGGCAATCTCAAGTCCACGAAGCTCCAGTGCCCGGCGCAGCCGTTCCGGAGAGCGTGGATACTTGTTGCCCACCTCGCTTCCCTGAAACCCGGCAAGCGCCATTTCGCTAATGCACTGTTCAAAGGTATTGTCTTTTCCCAGTTCAGGCATATCATCATTAGTCCAAGCGATAGGAGCAATCGCCAGCTTGACCGCATGTTCTTTGAACATCATCGATTCTACCCCTTCCGTTTCTCAGTATTACTAATACTAATAACTGCGGGCCTTTCCAAGCTGTTCAAGCTTCTGCTCGTGGGCAGCCCGAACAGCCTCACTGCCGGACACTTCTGGAACACCAACATTCCACCAGGCTCCGTAACCATGTGTCATTGTCTTGGGCAGCACCTTAATGTCGATTAGGGTGGAACGATCCTGCAGCTGAGCCTCCCTCAAAGCGTCACGCAGCTGCTCAGCCGTTGACGCACGGAAGGTCTTCACTCCATATCCCGCGGCACTTGCTGCATAATCTATGCCTATCAGTTCGCCGCTCAGCTGACCTTCCGGGCCCCGGTAGCGGAATTCAGTCGCCATGCTATCCAGTCCTTGCTCCATCTGCAGGTTGTTAATGCAGCCAAACCCCATGTTATCTAGCAGAATGACGTTGATCTTCTTATTCTCCTGAAGGCTCGTCACTAGTTCTGAATGCAGCATTTGATAGCTGCCATCGCCCACCAATGCATATACCTCCCGGTCCGGTTCCGCCAATTTCACACCGAGTGCACCGGAGATTTCATACCCCATACACGAAAAGCCATATTCCATATGGTAAGTATCCGGCACAGTGGAATTCCACATCCGCTGCATGTCGCCCGGTAAGCTGCCTGCGGCTCCTATCACAATGGCGTCTTTCGGAAGATATTCATTGAGAATCCCGAGTACCTGTGTTTGCGCCAGCGAAGTGTTCAACTTCGCCGCATATTCAGATAGCTTCTCGTCAAGATGTCCGGCAACTTCCGGCACGAAGGAAACTGAAGAACGATCTGAACGATCTGCCTTCTGATTCACCGTATACTCCACGTCAGATAGACGCTTTCTTTCCACTTCCCATGCCCTTTTTGCCACTACAATTTCATCTGTATAAGCGGTGCGGTAACCGCGCTCCTCCAACGTGGCAGACAGCGCTCTAAGACCTTCGGCAGCATCGCAGACCACAGCCAGCGCATCCAGCTTGGAGGCATGGTAGAGGGAAGCGTTAATTGTCAGGAACTCCACCTCGGGATGGGCGAACAAACTCTTCGAACCTGTCGTGAAGTCCGTAAACCGGGTACCCACACCGATCACCAGATCCGCTTCTGCGGCCAACGTATTAGCACAGCCATTCCCGGTAACTCCTATGCCACCGAGATTGTAGGCACAGTCGCTTGCCACGGCACTTTTTCCGGCTTGCGTCTCACCGAATGGGATGGCGAATTTCTCTGCAAATGCACGTAATTCCATCCCTGCATCTGCATACCGGACTCCACCCCCACAGACCAGCAGAGGTCGCTGTTTGCTGGCAATAAGATCAGCAGCCGCAGCAAGCTCATCCGGATGCGGAGTACGGGAAACGATCCGATGGATGCGCTTGCGGAAGAACTCAAGTGGATAGTCCCAGGCCTCCCCTTGCACATCCTGCGGCAGCGCAATCGTGACTGCCCCGGTGTCTGCCTGATCAGTCAGCACACGCATCGCGTTCAGCAATGCTGTCATCAGTTGCTCTGGCCGATAAATCCGGTCCCAATATTTGCTCACCGCTTTGAAGGCATCGTTGACCGTTATCGACAGATTGTAGGTGTGCTCCATTTGCTGAAGTACCGGGTCCGGTTGACGGGTGGCAAAGGTATCGCCGGGGAGCAGCAGCACGGGAATCTGATTCGCCGTCGCAGTGGCAGCGGCTGTCAGCATATTGGCTGAACCCGGCCCTACCGAAGCGGTGCAGGCCATGATTCGCCGTCTGCGGCTCTGCTTCGCGAAGGCAGTCGCCGTATGAACCATTCCTTGCTCATTTCTCCCCTGATAGACCGTCAACTCACCCGGCGCCTCCTGAAGTGCCTGCCCCAAACCAAGTACATTGCCGTGGCCGAAAACGGTGAATATACCGTGTACAAAACGCTCCGGTCCATTGCCAAAGTCCACATATTGCTGGTTCAGAAATTTCACCAGCGCCTGCGCCGTCGTTAATCTAATCGTATCCACATGAAGCCTCCCTTTCGCCGTTTTTGTTACTGCCAGCGGGCAGTGACGACTTTTTTGCGTGTATAAAATTCAACCCCGTCGCTTCCATTCGCATGCAAATCGCCATAGAAGGAATCCTTCCAGCCGGAGAAAGGGAAAAAGGCCATCGGTGCTGGCACTCCCACATTGACACCCAACATGCCTGACTCGATATTTTCCCGGAAATAGCGCACTTTCCCGCCGTCATTCGTAAAAATACATGCCCCGTTGGCAAAACGAGAGGTATTGGCAATTTCAATCGCCTCTTCTACATCCTTGACACGGATCACTGCCAGGACAGGCGCGAAGATTTCCTCCTGCCAGATTTTCATTTCCCGGGTCACTCCATCAAACAACGTTGGGCCGATAAAATACCCCTGTCCCTGCACCGCATCATCCGCCCGGCCGTCTCTTAGCAACTTAGCACCCTCGGCCACGCCTTGTTCAATATAAGCGACCGTTTTGTCTTTGTGACTTTGGCGGATAACCGGCCCAAGAAACGTGTCGTCGTCCAAACCATTGCCGATGTTCATCTGCTCACATTCCCTCAGGAGGATGGAGATCAGCTCATCAGCAGCCTCTTCCTGCACCGTTACCACGGAGCAAGCCATACAGCGCTCTCCCGCCGAGCCGAAGGCTGCGTTGACAATCTGTGTTGCCGAAGCCTCAAGATTCGCGTCTGCCAACACGATAGAGTGATTTTTCGCCCCTGCCAACGCCTGAACCCGCTTCAAACACGCCGTACCCTTCTTGTAGACATATTCGGCCACTGGCTGTGAGCCAACGAAGGAAATCGCCTTCACATCAGGATGCTCCAGCAGGCCGTTTACCACCTCATGCGCACCGTTAACCAGATTGAGCACGCCTTTCGGAAGCCCGGCTTCCTCTAGCAATTCGACCAAACGCGCTGCCAGCAGCGGTGTGCGTTCGGAGGGCTTCAGCACAAAGGTATTCCCACAGGCGATGGCCAACGGGAACATCCAGCAAGGCACCATCATCGGGAAATTAAACGGTGTGATCCCGCCGACTACACCGATAGGGTAGCGATACATTCCAGACTCGATGCCTGTCGCGATATCGGGCAGCTGCCGGCCCATCATCAGCGTAGGCGCACCTGCCGCAAATTCCACACACTCAATGCCGCGCTGCACCTCTCCGTAGGCCTCTTTGAAGCTTTTTCCATTCTCCAGCGTGATCGTCTTCGCCAGTTCATCCCAATGGTCCACCAGCAGCTGCTGATATTTGAACAAGATCCGCGCTCTGCGCGGCACCGGTGTCTTGGACCAGCCTGCAAAAGCCGCCTTTGCCGCCGCCACTGCCCGATCAACATCGACTCTGCTGGACAGCGGAACACTTGCCATCTCCTCACCAGACGCTGGATTGTATACCGTTTCTGTCTGCTCCGCAGCCGCCTCTACCCACTGCCCGTCAATATAGTTGTTCAGCACTTGCACGGTTTGCTGTGCCATTCTACTCACTCCTTCATCTCTATTAATGCGATCCCGCGAATGTAATCTAATCTAATCTAATCTTGCATAGCTATTCGATCCGGGGTTGTTTGAGTTGTGTCCTCTCCAACCTCCGCCTACTTACTCTGCACCTGAAGTGATTTCCTCGTTAGACAATAAAAACGCTTCCAATTCATCCAAGGTTGGCATGGCATCCGAACAGCTGTGGCGGGAGATGACAATGGATGCCGACGCGCTGCCGCGGCGCATGGCCTCACCCACGCTTTCCCCCCGCATTAGACTGTGAATAAAGGCTGAGGCGTAAGAATCTCCGGCTCCAAATGTCTTCAATACTTTAGCGGGAAAAATACCACTCCGATGCTTCTGCCCATCCGCCGTGTAGGAGATTGAACCACTCCCGCCATGCTTGATAACGACCAGCTTTGCTTGGTGCGAGAACCAGCGGTTAACTGTTGCTTCGTCATCTGCATCTGTTACATTGTACAGGCTCTCCATCATATTAAATTCCTCACGGGTACCGATGATACAATCGCATTTCTCAGCTGCCAGATTATAATAAACCGCTGTTTCTGCGGCTGACTTCCACGTATAGGGGCGATAATCGAGATCAAAAAATACAGTGACATTGTGCTTGCGGGCGAACTCCAAAGCGACAAACACAGCCTCACGGGACGGACTTTGTGCCAGTGCAGTACCTGAGATCAGCAGTGCCTTGGACTTCCGAATATACTCTTCCGAGATCTCCTCCGTACTCAGCAGCAAATCAGCCACATGATCCCGGTACATCAGAATGCTGCACTCCTGAGGGCTCTTTATTTCAGTAAAAGCAAGCCCAGTCACTGCACCAGTCTGGTCAACACTCACCTGGCTATCGTCAATGCCATTCCTTTGCAGATAAGTTCGGATAAAACGGCCCATCTGATCATCGGATATCTTACCGATAAAGCCAGTGCGCATCCCTAGCCGTGCTGCTCCAATTATGATATTGGCAGGAGAGCCGCCAACATATTTGGTAAAGGTCAGTGTCTCTTCCATTGGTCTTCCGGTTTCATTAGCGTTCAAGTCAATACAGAGCCGACCGACAGCGATTAAATCCAGCGGTCGTGCAGGATCGAACTGTAAACCGTTCATTATGACGCCTCCTTGAGAAAACTTCAGTGAAATGGATTAATGAGATACAACAATCATCGGGGGGATGGGTTAAGCGCTTAACCTAATTTCCATTAGTATAGTTTAGAAATTGGAGTTTGGCAATCCTGAACTTAAACGAAGTTGGGATCTGAACTCATGTATCAGAAAAAAGCAAAGAAAAGACCTGTATCTCGCCGCTAAGCGAAGTACAGGTCTTCAGATAGGAGTCGGCGTTCTTACTCCGTTTGTAGAGTTTGTGTCTTCCTAATGCGGTGCCGGTCCGGTGGAATGGCGGACTATCAGTTCCGGCATCAGCATGATCTTGCGCTTAGGACTATCGGGATTGTCGATAGATTCGTTCAGCAGAATCATCGCCTGTTCCGTCATCTCACGCAGAGGCTGAGCAATACTGGTCAAGGTGGGATGGCAAATTTCAGCCAGCATTGTATTGTCAAAACCCACTACGGACAGATCACGGGGAATTGACAAGCCTGCGCTGCGTGCCTCCTTCAATATCCCAATCGCGAGCAGATCGTTGCAAGCGAATATCGCGGTCGGCCGGTCTTCCTGCGCCTGAGCCAGCATCGCGGCAGCCGCTTTGCGGCCGTTCTCCAGCGTGGCTGAGGTATGCGTGAGATTAGCCGGATTGTCAAAGCCAACACCTGCTGCCTTGAGCGCATCCATAAAGCCTTCCACGCGCAGCTTACTCCCCGGTAAATTGTCAGAGATAACGCCGAGCCTGCGATGGCCCAAGGACAACAGATATTCTGTCGCCTGATAGCCTCCCTTATAGTCATCCACCGTGACGCTGTTGCTCTCCATCATCCGGATATCAGCCGAAAATAACACAAGCGGCACGTGATCAGCCAGCAGGCGGCGGACCATATCCGGATTCCCTGTATGAGAAGCAATGATTATACCGTCCACCCGTTTGCGCAGGAGCAGTGAGATATACCGGGCCGCCTTCTCATCATCCCGGTCTGTACTGCATACAATTAAGTCGCTTCCCTGCTCCTGAGCATAATCCTCAATACCTCGGGCCGCCTCAGCAAAAAAGGGGTTGGAAATATCGGGAATCATCAACCCGATTGTTCCCGTTCGGCGACTCGTCAGCGCAGAGGCCACCAGACTCGGCTGGTAATTCAGCTCCTCCATGATCCGATGAACCTTCTCCCGTGTCTTATCGCTAATTCTCCCGTTCTTGTTCAACACCTTGGACACCGTAGCGATGGAGACTCCCGCTTCCCGTGCCACATCATATATCGTAGGTTTCATCGTTAGTGAGCCCGCCTTTACGTTCGTACAATCCTATACCTAGATTATAAGGAACTCTTCTGACAGTGTCTATTAAGCGGTGCAAGGGACTCTGTTACTGTGGCGAACATTTGGTCAATACATCGACACAAAGAAGGAGCCTCCGCCTTGCGGAAGCCCCCTTTTCGTGCGTGCTGCTACACTATTCCTTCTTATCCTTCTGGTGTTGCTGCATCTCGAACAGCCATTCATGTTCCGGATCATTATGAAAAACCCATGTGCGGACCGGACCTGCCATCACATTGAGATAATAAGAATCATAACCCGGCGGTGCCGATACAGGATGATAGCCCTCCGGAACCAATACAATACTGCGGTCAGACACCGCCATCGTCTCATCGAGGCTGCGGTCATCATTATACACCCGCTGCACTACAAAACCATGAGCCGGGTTAACCCGGTGGTAGTATGTCTCTTCCAGATAAGACTCAGCAGGTAGATTGTCACAGTCATGCTTGTGCGGAGGATAGCTGGACCAATTGCCGCCACCCGTACGCACTTCCACGACCAGCAGGCTCTCGGCTTCACTCTGCTCAGGCAAAATGTTGACCACTCGCCGTGACATGCTGCCAGAACCGCGGGCTTCGGCTACAGTATCGCACGGAGTGATCAAACGTGGCGCATATTTGCCCGTTCCTGGTGCAAGGCAAACCGCAAGTTCCAGCTCCGTCAAGGCCGTAACTTCATAATGCCCTCCCGCCGGAATATACACCGCATACGGCGGCAAATCCTCAAATACAGACATACGTTCACCGATCCCGGCGAACAACTGGGCGCCTGCTCTCACATCCGCCTTGCCCGCCAGCAGCACCAGACAGATTTCATTCCCTTCCGCGCTGCGGCTCAGCGTATCCCCAACCTGCAGCTGGTACACTTCAAAACCTACATACTCCCATCCAGCGCTCTCCTTGCTAACTGCCGCTACAAGTCCATCTTTGCCGGGTGCTCCGGCTTTTATGATTAGATTGGACATCTTCACAGACCTCCCCCATCTTCAGCATCTGCATCCGCTTACAAAGCATGTGTCGCCGATATTCCCTCTCCGGCACAAGAAGACAACTTGACCGGAAGCCCGGTAAGATAGGATTCTTTAGCGGCTTCGGCAATCCGTTCCGCCTGTTGCCCATCAAGCCCGCTGCAAATGATAGGCTCCTGCAAGCGGATTGCCCGGGCAAATGCGGCAACCTCTTCCACGAAAGCCTGGTTATACCGCTCGAGAAAGAAATGAAGCGGCTGATCGCGTGTGACCGAAGCAGCGGTTGAAACCTCTACAGTTGTTGGACGGCAGTTGTCGGCGGTGGCTGAGCCGCAGGAACCGAACACCTCCACACGTTGATCATAACCATATACAGCCTTACGGCTGTTATCAATGACGCAGATTGCGCCACTGGCAAAGGTCAGCGTGATGACAGCTGTATCCACATCATCGCAGCGCCCAAACATCGGATCAACGAGATTGGCACCTCGGGTATAAACTTCTGTTACTTCCTCACCCATCAGATAACGGGCCATATCAAAATCGTGAATCGTCATATCCATAAACATCCCGCCGGAAGACCGCACATAAGCCTCACCCGGAGGCTGCGGATCACGTGATGTGATCTTCACAACATGTGGACTGCCTAGCTCTCCTGACTGAACCAGTTGCTTAAGTTTGCGGAAGCTAGGGTCCATTCGCCGGTTGAAGCCGACCTGTAGCAATACACCCTCATCCTCCACTATCTTCAGTGCCTGGTGGGTAAACTCTGACGACAGGCTGATCGGCTTTTCACAGAAAATATGTTTCCCAGCCCGGGCTACTAGCTCAATCCATGAGGCGTGGGTATCCGTAGGTGTGCAGATAAACACAGCCTCGATCTCAGGGTCATTCAGAAGGTCTTGCCCATTCACAAATGCAGAGCCAAGATTCCGGCTCTCTGCCCAGACCAGCAATTCCTCACTTACCACAGCCTCCGCAATTGATTTCAACTTAAACGACGGCATCACACGCAGATTATCTGCATGAAGCCGGCCAATTCTGCCTGCCCCAATAATGCCAACTACGATCGGATTTACCATGTTTGCTTATCCTCCTTCGAGGTAAGCGCTTAACCATCCCGAAAATAGTATACTCCAAGCACCAGCGAAGTTACAAGCAAATATTTCTCCAGCTTTTTTGACTCTCGCCTTAGCTATTTACTCAACCTCAACAGTAATGTAACGCTTCACCTAGTGCGACTAAAACCATGGCCTGCCCGTAGGCCATAGGGGCAATAATGATTTGCTTATAATCTTCTTTTGCAGCACCAATCGGAGTACCGCCGGATACACCAAGCACCGTGCCTTCATCGTCAATTCTGTCCAGCACCGCCCGGATCGCTTTCAGGGCATGACCTGCATACGATTCCGGCAACAACCCCCTGCGTACGCTATGCAAAATACCCGCTGCGATAGCTGCTGAGCCTGACGTTTCAGTATAACTGCTAGAGTCGTCCAGCAGCGTATGCCACAATCCATCTCCGCTCTGGCAGGCTAATAAAGCTGTTGCCTGTGCGTTCAGGATCTGTTGAAGATATTCAAACACTCCACTGTCCAGATACGGCCCCATCAAATCCAGGTATTCAGGCAGGCCGAGTGTAAACCAGCTATTACCCCGGCACCAGAAGGCTTCGCTGAAATTATGCCGGCCGCCAAAATGCCAGCCATGAAAAAACAGCCCTGTCTTTTTATCATACAGGTATTTGATATGCAGCAGCAGTTGGTAAAGCGACGCTTGCCGCCATGCGGAATTATCGTATTTCACACCCATTTTTGCCGTGAACAAAATAGCCATAAATAACGTATCAATCCAGATTTCATTATCGTTGAGCGTAACTTCATCCTTGCTCGCTCCTGTTGTGACATGCTGATAACCAGACTCCTTCGTCCGCGGCAGGCCATGCATCAACCACTGTACCCATTCCAGGCTTAATTCCTCCGATTCCTTCAGTTCCATCAATGACAGCAACGGCGCTGTTGTATTGATATTCCGGCTCGGCAGCCCCTTGCCCAGCTGCTTGCTCATCCAAAGCTTGGCATATTCTTGATAACGCTCATCCTTGAAATGCTGCTCAAGTTTTTGAAGTCCGTAAAGCCCCACTCCCTGCGGCCAATCCCATTCCTCCATGCCAAAATCACGAGCAAAATACCCCCGTCGTCCCGCATCCTCCCCTAAATTTTGCAGTTCGGCTTCGTTTTCCGGCCGCTCCAGCTTCAGCAGCTTATCCGTCACGCGGTTCAGCTTTTCAATGATCTCAACTTTACTAATCCGGCTGTTGTTCATCTGTTTTCCGCCCCTTCGCCTGCCATTTTGGGTCTTCCCTCATGTTGGCTAGTTCCATTCACCCGTAATATATCAAACCATTCCATACAAAAACTACTTTATATTTGCTGTAATAACCCTCATATATTGCAAATCTTGCTTTTCTGAACATATAATAAGTGCATATTACAGAATAAGGCGGTGAGAGCATTTGCTTGAAAGCGACTTACTGTACGAACAAGGATATAGCGTACGTATCAACACGCCCGTTGATCCCCTTTTTTACTATTTTGATTATGACCAGCGTTCTCACGATATCAATATGGAGTTTCAGCATTTTCATGATTTTTACGAGATTCATATCTTAATGGATTCCCGAGCCACTCATATTATCGATGGGAATGTCTGCGCCCTCCAGCAGTATGACATCGTGCTCCTGCGTCCTTATCGGATGCATAAGACACAATATCCGGAAGGGCCGCCGTTTAAGCGGCTGATCATAAACTTCGCCATGCCCAAGGATATACCCGGTTTAGAGAACGCTTACAAAAGTATGTTTCTCTCATTTTGGGAAGAAATACCGATCTACCGTTTGCCAAAAGAGTTGCGCAAAGCCGTGTTTGATCCTCTTAACGCTATCTTCACCTTATCACACAGCACTTCACCATTAAATCCAGTACTGATTCACAGCCTTTTCCAACAGTTTCTATGTGCTTTATACCAGCGCAGGGATCAGAACAGCTATGTCCCAGAGGAGATCGGAAATGCCATTATGCAAAAAATCTACTCGATCACCGCATACATCCATAGCCATTACAACAGCGAGTTATCCCTTGATTTCCTCGCTAAAGAGTTCTTTATCAGCTCCTATTATTTATCACACCAATTTAAGTTAATTACCGGCTCCACGCTGACAGAATATATTCAGATGACCCGGGTCCGTAATGCCCAGCAATTGCTGATTTACACCCGCCTGAAGATTTCCGAGATCGCCGGGCAATGCGGATTCAACAGTTTCTCCCAGTTCAACCGCATATTCAATAAACTTAGCGGGGTCTCCCCATCCGAGTTCCGCAAGAATCAGATCACATCCAACACTGCTTCGACCACACTGTCCTATTGATGTACTTGCTTACCTAGTTACAAAAAATCCGCTGTGCGTCCGACAAATCTATCCACCCTCTAAATAAACATATTGAGCAGTAACGGAGGCAATGTTTAGACGCAAAAGAGAGACGAAGGGAAAGGAATGGCAAAAGTGATGGTGCAGGCGCACAGACGTTGGTACAGATGCAGGTACTGATGTAGGTGCTGGTGTAGGTGCCTGTAGTGATATAGGTGCTAGGTGCTCCTAGTGATGTAGCTGGTGCTGGTGCTGGTGCTGGTGCTGGTGCTGGTGCTGGTGCTGGTGCTGGTGCTGGTGCTGGTGCAAGGGTAGTCACGTTTAACTGTATTTCATACAACTATTTTTTCACGCATCACGCCACCATTAGATATAGCTGTATTTGGTGCAACTATTTCCTTGGTTTTTTCGCCTCTAAGCAACATCTCGAGGTTTTAGTTGTACAGAATACAGCTAAAATCCGAAGATTCACTATTTCATACGGAATAGTTGCACAGAATGCAGTTACTTCTCAGATCCCATCAAAACCCCTTCTCCCAATTGAAGATAATCCGCCCAAACAAGTCTCAGCTCAGCAAGCCACCGCAAATCAAAAAACCAGGCAGCGATTCTCCACTAACCGGAGAATCGCTGCCTGGTTCTAGCTTCAATTACATCTTAAGCTGTACGTTCCGTTGCTTTGAGACGCAGCGCTTTTTTCTCTTTCGACTTCGCCACTGGCGGCTTCAGAGAAATCGCGATGATGCAGGCCAGCAGGCACAAGAGGCCAAAGATAACAAAGGTTGGTTTGAACCCGCCTAGGAAGACGGCGATAAACGAACCGGAAAGGGCACCAATACCAAAACCTTGGTAGACGATTCCGTAGTTCTTACTGTGATTTTTCAGTCCGAAGAAGTCGCTGACAATGGCTGGGAACACCGTGATATTCCCGCCAAAGCAGAACGCAATGGCTGCTACACAAGTGAAGAAAAGTCCGAAATTCAGGGTCGCGTAGCTGAGGGTCAGCATAGCCGCCGCAGTTACAGCAAGCGATGCGCCTACCAGCTTCAAGCGGCTCATTTTGTCAGATAAAGCACCCAGAATTAAACGTCCCGCTGTATTAAAGATCGCAATCATAGCCACCGCACTAGCTGCTGTCTGTACATCAAGTCCAGCCAGCTGCACGCCGATATCTTTTACAATACCGATCAAATACAGACCACACATACAAGCGGTGAAAAAGATGATAAATAGCAGATAAGCTTCTTTTGTCCGCAGCATTTCTTTGACCGTATAGTCTTTCGGTGAACTCATTACTGCAGCTGTCGTTGAACCCGCTGGTGCTGGGGCCGCTTGAACCGGAGCTTCTCTTACGAGCAAGGAACCGATTACAATCATGCCCATAACAATCAAACCCCAATACATAAATGTATTAGACACACCCACTGAGTCAATCAACCCGCCGTTAATATATTTAAAGATCAAACTCCCTGTTCCATAAGCACCAACGGACACGCCGGAGATTAAACCTTTATTATTCGGAAACCATTTAATTAAATTAGATAATGAAGTGATATAAGCTGTCCCATCCGCAAAACCAACGATCACCCCAACCAATAAATAGAACATGAAGAGTGAATTGGCCTGCGAGCTAAGGATCAATCCTAGTCCGAGCACAATCCCAGCAGTAGCAGTCAAACGGCGAAGCCCGAAACGATCCTGCAGCTTCCCTGCGAACAAGGTCGCGAAAGCGAGTGCAAAGCTCGTTATAGAAAAAGTAATCGAAACGGAGTTAAGCTCCCAGCCAAATTTTGTTACCAGATGCGCATTAAATAAACTCCATGTATAGATGGTACCTAGACCCATTTGCATAATTACTGTACCTAATACGATTAGCCACCGTTTGGTGCTTTTGCTGTCCATTGTCGTAGTCATGGTCTTTTCCTTCTTTCTCTCTCGTTGTCTGCTACAAGAGCTTCTATCGCCTCTTTATTGTAGCTAAACCAGCCGATGTTGAGAGAAATCCGGCATGAGATGACGGGAATGAAGAATGAATTGCATTTATAAGCGCATAATCTGCCTGAATTCTTTTACCTTACTACGACTTACCGGCACTTCAAAATCTAAATCATGCAGGCGCAGCAAATACGTATTGTTGAACCACGGGATGATTTCCTTGATCTTGGACAGGTTAACAATATAGGAACGATGGCAGCGAAAAAAACGATCCTGCGGCAGCCGCTGAAAGAAATCGCTAATACTAAGTGCCATGCTGTATTCCTCACCTTTAGTCATCACACTTGTACTTTTTTCCTGCGCGGAGGCGTAATAAATATCGTCGGCATTCACTACGATAATCTTTTCATTTTTCCACAGATTAACCTTGTCACTGACCGGATTACGCTCCTCTTCCCCCTGTCGTCCACGGCTGGCAAACGCATTTTCCAGCTTGTGCAGCATGGCTTTAATGCGAACCTCGCTATACGGCTTAAGAATATAGTCAAAAGCTTCAATCTCAAACGCCTCAGCGGCATGCTCCTTATACGCAGTGATGAACACTATGTAGGGTTTTACCGAGAATCTACTGATATTCTGTGCCAACAGCACCCCATCGATAGAGGGAATATTAATATCCAGAAAAATCACATCTACCGTATCACTCTGCAAAAATTTAAGTGCGTCCAGCCCATCTTCAAACTGTACCGTTATATCGATCCCGCTGTGCGTCTCTATTAAATAAGCCAGCTCCTGTCTTGCCAGCTCTTCATCCTCTACGATGATCGCTCTCATTGGTCCTCCTTTTTAACATCAAAAAAGATGTTCGTCCCTTTATCCAATCTCTGAATGGTAAGTCCAGTCCCATAGATCAGCTTTACCCGTTGGTGTACATTAAACAGCCCGATTTTATTCTCCGGCATATCGCCAGTATAGACTTTCTCTATCGTTTCCTCGCTGATGCCAGCTCCGGTATCGCGAATGCCCACCCGTACGGTATCCCCGTGGTCTTTTACAGAAATCGTTACTGTTCCTGTCCCTCTTACCTTCAGTATGCCATGTATAATCGCATTTTCTACAAGCGGCTGAATGATCAGACTCGGAATCCGAACCTGAACCTCATCAATATCATAAAGCACGTTAAGCCGGCTTCCAAAACGCGCCTTTTCGATCTCTACGTATTGCTGGACCTGCTGTAGCTCTCGTTTGATATCAATGAATTCATCGGTAAGCTCCAGATTGTATCTCATATAACCGGACAGATTCACAATCAGCTCACGCGCCTTATCCGGATTAATTCGAATCGAGGACGCAATCGCATTCAGTGCATTGAATAAAAAATGCGGGTTAATGCTGGTCTGCAGTGCCTTCAGCTCCGCTTTGTTCGCCATTTCCTTAATGCCTTCCACCCGCGACACTTCCATCAAGGTAGAGATCATTTGCGACAGACCCACGGCCATAGCTTGAAGTGAGTAGGTAATCTTGTGGGCTTTGGTGTAATAGATTTTGAGCGCTCCCGTCACCTCACCCTTTTCCTTTAAAGGAATAATGATCAGCGACTTGATCTGCGGATTCACGTAATCACTATCATCATTACGGATGGTAATTTCACCACTGGACAACGTTACTTTAGTTTCCTCACTGATAATATCGTTAGTTGTCTCATAATCCTCCTCACCCACACCAACATAGGCACGAATAAACCGAGTATCAGTAATCGCTACAGCGTCTGCACCGATATCCTCTTTGATGATCTGGCAGATGGTGTGCAGCGACTCCTGGTTAATATTGCGAAAATACGGCAAGGTCTTATTGGCAATATCAAGCGCCAGCTTGGACTGCTTAGCCGCAATCCGTTCCTTCTCACCTTCCACGCTCTGCACTAACACGACAATCAGGCCGACACTAATCTGGCTCATAATCATCGGAAAAGCGATCTTGGACACGATATCCACACCCAGCGACATCGGCTGAGCCATCGCTAGAATGAGCAGCATCGTCAGTGCCTCACAGGCCATTCCCGCCAAGATGCCTGCTATCCAGCGACGCTCACCAGAGGTGCGGCGATAGATTATCCCAGACACTATGCCCGCGGTGATACTCGTAATCAGACAAGGAAGAGAGGTTACCCCTCCGATATCAATCAGAAAACGGTGAACCCCTGAGATGATGCCTGTTATAAGTCCAACCCATGGCCCGAACAAAATCCCGCCAGATACGATGGCGATAATTCGTACATTCACAAGCGAACCTTCCACATTAATTCCGCTATAAGTGCCGAAAATGGCAAATAAGCTGAAGATCATCGTTGCAATAGCAAGCTCTTGCGGAGCGTAACTCCCTTTTTGAAAAACCTCTTTAAACCGCGGCAGACGAGTCAATACAAATAGACACATCAGCAATAACGCAGCTCTTTCCAACAATTGCAGTAATATAGTAAACGTATATTGCACGGTCACCGCCTCCAAAGGTCTCGATGTCGATTCATTATAAAGATAGTTCATGCCTCTGTCCATTCAGCCTGTCCCTTTATACCTCTATTGAAACTCTTGTTGTATGATATTAACAGATTGGAAGCATGAATATCGGAGGTGACAGTTTGCACAAAATAGAACACGAGGCAGATATCATTCAGCTTGTACATAATGATCCCTGGATGATGGATATTTTAGAAAATGCCAGATCGCTACAGTTACCTGACTGGTGGGTTTGTGCTGGGTTTGTACGTTCAAAAATCTGGGACACCCTACATGGCTTTGAAGAACGGACCCCTTTGCCAGATATTGATGTTATTTATTATGACGGCAGCAATCTTCATGAGGAAGTGGAAAAGCAATGGGAGGCAAAACTGAGAGAATTAAATCCCCATGTGCCATGGTCCGTTAAGAATGAAGCAAGAATGCATACCATTAACAACCTTGCACCCTATACGTCATCTGTAGATGCCATCTCCAAGTTTCCGGAAACAGCTACAGCGCTTGGGCTTTCCTTAGATGAATACGGCAAGGTTATCCTAACCGCTCCGCATGGGATTGCGGATGTTATTAATGTAGTGTTGCGGGCTACCCCTCATTTCAACAATAATCCAAGCTTACTCCCTATTTATGAAAAACGAATTGCACAAAAAAACTGGCAGGCAACGTGGAAGCAATTGCAGGTCAGCGCTACCTAAAGCTAAGTTGTGTTAGCATCGGAATAAAAAAACAGCAAGCCTCTGCTACAGAAGGGCTTGCTGCTGTTGCTTTATTACACCGCTAAATCAATACCCACCACGCCTACTACATCTCCCTGACGATTCCGGATTGCTCTAGATAATGTAATACAAGAACGTTTCGTAATCGCAGATACGTAAGGTTTAGAGACATATTCACCTTCATTCATGGCCCCATTCCACCAATCACGCCGCTTAGCATTCAACAAGCCAGCCGCTGGCTCGGAGTAGATAAAGGTTCCATCCGTCCGATTAGACCAAATGGCTTGTACATCTGGAATTTTCTTAATGTAAGCGTTCAAAACACCTTGATGAACTTCAGTATCTGGAGCGTAAAGTTCTTCCTTGGCGGAAATCGTCTCCAAGAGACTCTGCATTTCCTGAAGCCGGGCTGCATATTGGCTCATCTCAATTTCCGCTCTGCCCGCAATGCTAGTAACCGATTGCTGCAAGGATTGCGACTCCGCTAACAGATTGGCGCTGACTTCGTTCAGCTGCCCAATTTGATCCCGCTGCCGTGTCACCTGCTCCAGCGTAAGGTCTACATTGGCAATCGTCTCATTCACGATCGCCACCGCACCGCTCAGCTCCGTTGTCACTTCTACAATCAGCTTGCCCTGCTTCGCGGCAGCATCGATTGTTTCCGTCACGGCGCTGCCTACTTCATCTACTCTCGACGCGATATCATCGAGTCGAAGCTTCACCGTGCCGACCTCGTTCACCCCACGCTCCACTGAGACTTGCTCTTTCGTAACGGATTCCAGCACCTGCTGTACTCCATTATTAATGTCAAGCAAGATGCCTGAGGAGCGGTCTACCGAGCTCTTGCTTTGATCAGCCAGCTGCCGAATCCGGCTGGCCACTACTGCAAATCCGCGGCCCTGTTCACCGGCCCGGGCCGCTTCAATAGAAGCATTCAGCGCGAGCAATGAGGTCTCATTCACAATGGAGTTAATCAATGTATTGATCTCCTCTACCATCGCAATATGATTACTCAGGGTAGTAAACTTAGCTAACATGTCCCCACTCTGTGTTTGCAGATCCTTCATCACCCCATCTGCAATGCTCAGGGAATCTACCATTGCTGTCATTCCTTGCCGGGCATATTGCATATTCGAGCCTAGTTTTTCCGTCAATTCTTCGATATGTGCTGTAACTGAAGCTACACCGCCCATCGTCTGATAGGCCCCTTCAATATTGGCTTTAGCTTCGTTGCTGCGAATCCTTAAATCCGTTTCATACGCGTGTGAATAATCCGCTGTCTGCTGCAGCTGCTCTGTATGGCGGCTGATTTCTTCAAGTGCACCATGCAGCCGATCCGAGGTAACTACAATCTCATTGCCAAGAAGCTCCACTTTGTTCTGTGACTCCTTCAGCAGCGCTTCTTTGCGATAACCGTAGCGGGATGTATTCAGCGAGAACCATCCTAGAGAACCCATAAACAGAATAATCACCAGCTTATGAATCCAGAGCATGTCAATCAATAAGCTGTACACACTGACAAGAAGCAACAGGACGACTACAAAAATCTGGTTTGGACGGATCTGCATCTTCAATTCCACTCCACTCGATTGATGTTATGTATTCTAACATTATATCAGCAGAGTTAATTAAAGGAAATACTTTCTATAGTATTCCTTTTCGTTCAATCATTCCCCGGGCCAGGCAATCTCCCCTTATAAAGATGCTTGTTGAACTCCCGCTTCCAAGAAAGCCATCAAGAGGAAACCTGAGCTTATTGTCGAATATATAAGCATATTGCCACTGGAAAAGAGGATCACATTATGCGCGCCACACCTCAAACTCCTCGTCAGACCTATTGGAATCGTGTGCTTCTCAATTCATTCTGGATCATCCTGATTGTGTATTTAAGTATTCAGTTCATTGTTTCTCTATCCTTATGGAGCCAGCGTCCGGAAACCCCAACCAGGAACGATTATATTGAGCACTCGTTGATTTCTGATTCCATCATAGTGAGTTTGATCATTATTCTAGAAGTAATCTATAGATGGAGGCCTCTGTGGGCCCAACTCGCCATTACGGTTGCAAGCCATCTATTTGCGGTTTTGATTATCGTCAATCTCAGCGATGAGTTGCATGTTAAATCATTAATTATGCTGTTCCCGCTACTAGTCTCGATGATCTATCTGAAGAGCAGTTATATGATAGCCACTTCTGCTATTTCTCTACTGTACACGATCATTTTATTCATCAGGACACCCATTCACGAGTACTTACCGATCACCCAAACTATCATTATCGCTCTTATTTTTGCAGGCACTGCTTTGGCAGGTTTTGCAGTAATCGTTCGTGGACGTGATTTGATGCAATCCCTGCAGAACTCCGTTAAGTCAGAACAGGAATTACGCATTCAGAATATAATTATGGATCGTCTATCTAAGATAGACCCCCTGACTGATCTGTATAATCACAAGACTTTTCACGAATATTTAGGTTGGCTAATTGAGCATCAGCAGAGTAATCCATTCTCCATGCAGCTTGCCGTTATGGATATCGACAATTTCAAAAAAGTAAATGATTGCTATGGACACTCCGTTGGAGATATCGTATTACAAAAAGTCGCAGCGATTCTGCTCGAGTATATCGGTCCTGATGATTTCGCCGCGCGGTACGGTGGCGAGGAATTCATTGTCATTTTGACTACCAAAACCTTTGAGCGATCCTATGAAATCATGCAACAAATTCTAGCCAAAGTAGCCGATACCCCTTTTGCCGAAATGGAAGGTAAAAGCATAACCGTCAGTATCGGGATGCATGATTACACAGGCGCAGACTCCAAAAATTCCACTTTTCAGCAGGCTGATGATGCACTTTACGAAGCTAAAAACACCGGGAAGAATAAAATTGTCATCAGCTAGTGACAAGCTCCACAGACACTGTTTATCTGTCGGAGCTTGTTTTTTTGCAAAGACTTAATCTCAGAAGCATTACACACCAAAAACCCCCACCTTGTAGATGAGGGCTGTGTATCAACTGCTATATTCCGTAACGCTTCTGCGGTTCCAAAAGCTCCACCACTTCCTGCTTCGGAACAGGTCTGCTAACCAGATACCCCTGTACCTTATCGCAGCCCGATTTTCTGAGGAAATCCAGCTGGCTGATCTCTTCCACTCCCTCCGCAACGACCTCCAGCCCCATATTGTGTCCCAGCTGTATAATGGTCTGCACAAAAGACTGGCTGTAAGCTTTTTCCGAAAGCGAATCGATAAAGGTTTTATCCATTTTAAGCGTAGAAATCGGCAATTGCTGCAAATAACTAAGAGATGAGTACCCCGTTCCGAAATCATCCAGCGCAATACGAATGCCTTGGGATTTGAGGAATTGAAGCTTATTCACGATACTCTCAAACGATTCCATAAAGATAGACTCGGTGATTTCCAGTTCAAGACAACTAGGCTTTAGCCCGCTTTCAGCCAGACTTTCCTGCACCATCTCGACGAAATCATCCTGCAATAGTTGAATAATGGAAATGTTAACTGATATCTTGTAAGGAATGCCCATACGATCTTGAATGCCCTTCATAAAGATGCACGATTCCCTAAGCACCCATTCTCCAATATAAATAATCAGCCTGGAATCCTCGGCGATTTTGATAAAAGAAAGTGGAGATACAAAGCCCAGCGTTGGACTATTCCAGCGAATTAAAGCCTCAAAACCAGAGATTAATCCAGACTGGATATCCACCTGCGGTTGATAATATAGCTCAAACTCATTATTATTCATGGCACTGCGCAAATGCTTCTCTATATTCATCCGTTCATTAAACGCAGTATGCATGGATTTGTCATATACCACATAAGTCCCCTTGCCATCCTCTTTTGCCCGGTACATAGCGACATCCGCATTTTTTAAGATTTGCTCGGTGGTCTCCCCATCTTCCGGATAAAAGGAAATTCCGATGCTTACGGAAACGTACAAATAACTCTCTCCGATTAAAAAGGACTGCCTGAACGCTCTCATGATACGCTCCGCCAGGTCTAACACATCCTCGTGGTCTTCTATATCCTTAATAAAAATCACGAATTCATCCCCACCGAGCCGAGAGAGCATATCCCCTTCACGCACCAACGACTGCAGCCTTTTGCTAGCCTTCTGAATGAGAACATCACCGGATTTATGCCCTAAGGTATCATTGATGTATTTAAAATTATCGGTATCTACGAACAACAGCGCCGCCTTGCCTCCTGAACATTGCAGATATTTCTCCATAGATTCCAGTAGACATACACGGTTGGGTAAATTACTAAGCTCATCCACATAAGCTAGACGATGCATGTGTTTTTGATTCTCCACCAGCATATCGTATTGCTCTACAAGCTCCTGCTGTGTGGCTGTTAGCTGTTCATAGGTTGCCTCAAGCTCCTGATAACTGTTGCTCAGCTTTAGCTCTACCTGCTTCCGCTTACTAATATCAATCAGTGAACCGATAAATAACACAACTTCATCCTTTGGATCAACGATAGCTTTACCACTTACCTCAAACCAGACGAATTGATTATCTTTGGTCCGCATGCGGTATTCCGTCTCGTAGATAGGTGTTAAACCTGCCAGATGATCATGTCTTGCCTTTTGGGATGATGGCTGGTCATCGGGATGAATAATACTAAGCACCCCATTTTCGAATGAATTGATTTCATCCTCCGTATAGCCCATGAGCTTGTACCAGCGATCCGATAGATTATACAGTCCTGTCTCCCAATCAAGCTCCCACATGTAAGCACCAGAACCCTCTGTCGCGAGACTGAACCGTCGTTCACCTACCTGCAGCTTAGCAAATTGCTCCTGTAGCTCGACCTCTGTCGCTGACAGCTCTTCGTAAGTAGCTTCCAGTTCCTCATAACTTTGCTGAAGCCTTAGCTCATTTTGTTTGCGCTCATCGATATCCACTCCTACAAGCACAAAAATATCAGCTGCCTGCTTATCCAATCCTTTTAACAAGGTGGTCCGAAATGAAAAATACCGCGCTGCTGGCGAATTGTCCGGAAGTTTATGCTCGATATTATCAACATAGTCAAGCTGTACGGCTCTTTCCAGCAGATTCCGAATAGCCGCCGTACTGCCTGTCAGACCCTCCATATCCGCAATGTTTTTGCCCACTACTTCATTCTCGCATAGGCCCGTCATTCGCTCAGCGTAATTGTTAAACCGAACTACCTTTTTATCCGCCTGCACAGCCCAAACCACCATACCGCTATGCTCTATTACATCCTCAAAAAATTGCTGTTCCGAATAAACCGCACGCCGTAAGTGATTAATATACATTTTTAGCAAAACCGCACTAATGATTAGAAGACCAAGCAGAATAATGGCTCCCACAATAAATCTATTGCGCATCATAACTTTATAATAATCTGAATGAACGTAGAAATAGTGCTGATACAGCTCTTCAAAAGCACCGGAACGATGCAGGCGATCCAATCTCTCGTTAACATAAGTTACTAGCTCCGGAGCGGATTTACTTATTGCAAAAGCAACATCCCTAGGGTAGAGATTGCTCATTTTTTTGATAATACTCCCCTTCAATTTCTGTTCAGCAATCAGATAATCGATCACTTCCTGATTCTCAAATAGAAGGTCGATTTCCCCTTTTTCAAGAGCCTTTAAAGCTTCAGGAGTCGTTGCATACTCTATGTAATTTGTAATCCCCACCTTGCTGTTCAGCACGGTTGCAGAATACTGTCCATTCCCTAACCCAATCTTATAACTTCCCAACGTCTTTAAATCGATCTCATCCTCAAGCTCTCGCCTTGCATAGATGGAAATATAGTTTTTAATAACCGGATCTGAAAATAACACCTCTTGGTTACGCGACTCCGTAATTGCCATAAGACCTGCTATCTCAATATCTCCTTGAATCAGCCGACTGTAAACTTCATCCCATTGCCCAGTACTGTAGTGAATAAGATAATCCTGCTTCTCAAAAATCATCGTGCTCAAATTAATATCAAACCCGGTCAAATACCCATTTTCTACATATTTATACGGTGGATATTCCAGTTCTACTTGGTACCTTATATCCTCTCTTTCGGCGTGAGCGGCTGTAGGAGGTACGAGCAAAAGCAGAAAAATAATCAGAAGCAACATTGTGCACCGCTTCATTGCCCAATTCCCCTTTTTGCAAAAATTTAGAATTTAAAGCATTATTCTAAAAAGTATTCGACAAAATATGGTAAGATTCCTGCTAATTCTTTCCTAAAACCACACATTATACGCAAATCCCCATCTTTCGATGGACTCTTTTATTTGTAAATGATAAAAGTTACGAAGTCTGGATTTTTATATTGCTTTTTACATAGAAAATGTGGATAATAGCAATAACGACAAACGATGATAATGATTATCATTATTATAAGCGTTAATAATTTCAATTTACTATATTTAAGTTAAAAGGAGACTGATCACCCATGAACGTTACCTCTACCCGAACAACATTACAGGTTGACGATTATCTGGATCTGCTCAATCTTGCCGTTAAAGTTGGAGATTTGAAATGGCAAAAAGAAATTAAATCCAGACTGCAATACATTCTCTGTCTGCCGACAAGATAATGCTTCTGAATATACGCCGTGTTCCCTTATTGGGAGCATGGCTTTTTTTGTTAGTATGCCGACATAGCTATATAATAATAGGAGTATCTCCAGGTCACCTGATGGTTAATGATATAGTATAATTATCAGCATAATATATAGAATAAAAAGCCCTTCAGATCGGAGCGTGTCAGCTTGAAAAAGTATATAGCTTTATTCTTAATGCTCAGCCTGTTATGGATACCCGGTGCATATGCCGCTGGAATTCCTGCACAGCAGGGATTCGTTACCGATAACGCTGAAATGTTCAGTTCCGCAGAAGCCGCGTCTATTTCTGCTACCGCTACTGGAGAACTCCTGACCATCCACGTACTCACTGTAGATTCCACAGACGGTACTCCAGCTGATAAGTATGCAGACAAGGTTTACGACTCGTGGAAACTGTCCACGCGGGATCTTCTACTGCTGATCTCCGCTGGTGACCAGTCCATTGAGCTAAATTTCTTAAATCCAGACTTTCAAAGCTCGTTAAATACTTGGTCTAAGAATCAGGGAGGGTCCTCGGGAAGTTCAGCCATCCAAAAACTGCTCGACACTTATTTCATTCCTTATGCCAAAAAAGGGGACTTCGCTGGCGGGACAAAGACTTTGATAAATGCCATCCATTCTATTGGAGATCGTGCCGGCAATACTGGAGGAACCGCAGGAAGCGGGAGCGCAGTCGGCGCCGGGAATGGTGTAAACCGCTCCAGCAGCTCCATGTTTATGATTGCAGCGATTCTTATCGGAGCCCTTCTAATCCTCCTTGTACTCTTTGTAGTGGTTACGGGCCTGCGTCGCCGCAAGCAGCTTAGCGAGCAACAGAAACAGTTATCTAATTTAATGGTCCAGGCAAATCGGGCACTGGAATCGCTAAATCCTTTTCAAGGGATCGTTCAAGGCAAGACGGGAGAGCTAGTCGAGGGTATTTCTAAGCGGCTGTCTGCCAAGCTCGTTGAAATCTCTGCACTACAAAGTGAAGGTCAAGGCGTTCAGCCGGCATTTTATCGCTTGGCTGCCCTCAAGACAGCTGTGAAACAATTACAGCTGACCGAAGCTTCCTTCCGCGCAGCGCTTGAAGAGGAAGAGAAACACATTGCTGTCATCAGCGAAGCTGACCGCAATGTCAAACAGCGTATTACAGAGCTGAAAGAGGATACGCCGGAGCTTGAAGAGCAACTGCAAGGTGCAGTTAAAGAAACCGGGTATGAACTTCAAGAAATTGTAGAAGAACTTAAGGAGCTTGCGGAGGAGACAGCTAAGGCAGACCAATTAGAGCTTTTTGATCCCATTGCTGCACAAGAGGTTACCGAGGATGCACAGGAACGTCAGGAAAAGATCGAACAGGATCTGAAGGATGTTGATCTCTATGATGATAAGCTAAACAAATTCCCTACGGTATTAGCTGCGGCACGTGCCAAAATCACCGGGATCATTGAACAGAATTCACTGCACAATATGAAGGTTAAGCCATATGATCACCTGGAGCAGGCCCGCGCAGAATCGTTGACTCTTGAAGCGCCACTGCGTATAGGAGATATGGATGAGGTGCGCAGAATCGGCGCCAGTCTAGACCTTCTTCTGGATGAAGCTATTGCTATGACAGAGCAACAAGCACTGCTGCGGCAGAATAACCGTAGAGATCTAGAGACATTCCGCACCACATGGAGCCATTTGAAACAGCGGCGAGACGAGCTGCAGGCACGAATTACAGAAGCACGTGTACATTTCGAAGAACAGCATGTAGCTACTATAGAGAATATTCTGACGGAGTGGAGCACACGTCTTCGGGAAGGCGCAGGTGAAGTGGCGCAAATTGAGAACTGGACCAGTGATGAACGGGGCGAATATGACAAGGCCCACGATGCGCTGGAGCGCTTGCTGTCATTGCAGGATGAAGCTGGCCGGCAATATGACGGTGTCTCTGAAAGTCTAAATGTATTAAATGAAAGACTTGATAAAGTACAACGTCTCTTCTCCGAAGGACAAAGCCGGGTAGAGACGACCCAGCGAATGCTGCACAGCAGAGGCTTGTCTTCCAGAATCCGCTTTGAGTTGTCCTTATTGCCGGAATATAGCCAGTTGGAGCAACGGCTGTCATCCCGGCCTTACAACCTAGAGGAACTGGAATCGATTGGCCGCGCTTATGACGCTCACATCACTTCCTTTGTGAATGAAGCGAACCGAATCATTCGCCAAAAGGAAGAGGAAGAACGGCTGGCCCAGCTAGCCATGATGAGAGAGCAACAGCGGCGTGCACAAGCCCGTAAACGAATGTCCTCTGGTCCTCCTTCTTCAGGTGGATTCGGTGGGGGACGTTCCTCCGGCGGCTCTTCCTGGGGCGGAGGCGGCAGTGGCGGCAAATCCTCCGGCGGTTCTTCTTGGGGCGGTGGCGGCGGCAAATCCGGTGGAAATTCATCGGGTGGCTCAAAGTGGTGATTCCTCACCATTAGATGCAAATGGATATACAAAAAGACTCTTTCGCCTATACCGGGCGGAAGAGTCTTTTTAATTATGAATTATTGCTGTTTCATTTGTGGTATGAATGTGCCATTGGAAGATAAATTGTAACGGCTGTGCCCACTCCCTTTTCACTAGCTATTGCCACATATCCTCTGTGGGCAGTCACGATTTTTTTGACAATCATGAAGCCAAGTCCATTCCCATCACCTCTGGTCGTGTGAAAGGGCTCCCCTAATTTCTCCAGAACTTCCTTGTTCATACCCTCTCCATTATCGGTAAAGGTAATCACCTGGAATTCATCTTTCACATCAAGAGTTACTGTAATGCTCCCGCCAAAAGGCAAAGCTTCCATTGAATTTCTTAGGATATTCAGGAAAATCTGCTTAATCTGATTGCGGTCACATTCGATCTCAGCATCATAATGGATCTTTGTATTCAACGCTATATTATTCATCTCCACCTGAATCGCGAAGATATTCAATACTTCCAGAAGGATCGTACTACATTGTTCAGTCATATAATGCGCAGCCTGCGGCTTACCCAGAATAAGAAACTCGCTCACAATGAGATTCATTCTTTCCACTTCTGACATAATGAGATCATAATGCAGCAGACGTGAATCTTTATTAGCCAGTTGAAGCATCCCTTTCACCGTAGTCAGGGGATTGCGAATCTCATGTGCAATGCTCATGGCCAGTTGTCCTGCGACCACTAGCTTTTCTGTATTGCGCAGCACTTCTTCCGTTCTTTTCATCTCCGTGATGTTGCGCAAACTTCCAATCACACGCGCTAAGTAACCATTCGCATCGTAAACGGGTAGTACATCTAACATATAATGCTCGAACAACCCGTTTTTCTCCTGAATCACTTCTAACCCGGCACATGCGACATGATGTATGATGACATGTTGAAAGTATGCGCCCACATTCCTAATTTCAAAGACACTAGTTCCAACAACAGACTCTTGATGCTCACCACCCAAATGAAGCATGGCTAAACCGTTCTCATTTATATTCACGACTGTTCCGAATTGATCTGTTATGATTACCCCTAAGTAATTGGTCTCTAGCAAAATCCGATTTAATAATTGCAGCTGAGAATTTCCTCTCCGCAACAAAATCTCACGTTCAATCGAGTCAGCCATCGTACAGAGCAGAGGCAGCAAATGGGGATGGGCTACATCTATATCTGCCATAAATGAAATTGTACCTAAGATTTCCTGCCCATTTTCTTTATAAAATGGAGCCGTACAGCATACTAAATGATGCAAAATATGATGGAAATGGTCTCGTCCTGTCAGCTGGAATGGCCTCTGATATTCAAGGGCTAAAGCGATTGAATTGGTACCCACCTCTTTGTTCATCTGCACGCCTTCTTTGATGCCTACCTGTCCTACGAGATCAATAATCGTCGCATCTCCCTGGAACGCCAATAGATAACCTGCATCATCCGAAATCGTAATTAGGATCGGGTTCCCCTTTACTGAGGACAGAAATTTTTTGACAAAAAATTCGATAACCTCAATCACTTCACTATATACGCTAAGCTGCGCTCCCAATTCATCAGCAGAATATCCCTTTGCAAAGACAGGCGGTTGCTCAGGATCAATTCCTTGGTCTATACAATGCTGATTGGAAGCCTTAATAATGGTCTCATCCGTCAGTATCCCTGTTGTCTCATCCAAAGCCCTTACCCCATTCTGTATGAATCTTCAATTTTGCATTGCATAATTATGTATTCTACCTCTCTCCCTCTAATCCTTTTCAATCCTTAAAAATCAAATAATCCCAATGTTAAAAAATAACTTTCTGCACAAAAAAACTCCACCCCTGTAAAAGAGCGAAGTTTTGGAGGATTATTTTTTTCTGTTTTTCTGTTAATGCTTAGTGTCATCCAAAAAAGGTTTATTCACATAATAATACATTACCCCCATCAGTACGCCACCGCCAATTAAATTGCCGATCGTAACGGGGACAAGGTTATGGAACACTCCATACCACGATACCGTTCCGGGATGATCAAGTACAAGCGCAATCGCAAAGGTACACATATTGGCAATACTATGCTCATAGCCGGAGATGAAAAAACAGAATACGAATAAGACCATTGCGAACATTTTGGCCCCATCGCCTTTCATATTCATGGGTATAAAAAAAGCCATACAAACGAGCCAGTTACAAAGAATGGCCCGAAAGAAAAGCTGACCTGCCGGGGCTTCCATCTTATGCTCCACTACATATAACAAAAATCCGTTTACATCTGAGCTATAGAACAGTCCTGTCAAAAAAATCAGCAAGGCAAAAACGGCAGCTCCAAGAATATTACCGATATAACTCATGATCCACATGCGGACAACCTCAGACCATTTCATTTTCCGTCTTAGTGCCGTGTATGTGTAATAAAAAGTATCTCCGGTGAATAAATCCCCACCACCAAAAGAAATTAGAATAATAGCCGCTCCGAAAGTTATCGCAGCCATTGGATATGCAAAGGGGGATTGCTCCATAAAGAAATAGTTGCCTGTCTTAAAGGCTACAATTACACCGAATCCGATAAACATACTGGCCAGCATGGCTCTGGCAATATAGCGCATTACGCTTTGCCGGAATATCTTCTGTTTCTTAAGTGCTAAATGTTCAACCTGAAGCAGCGCCTCGTTCTCCATGTGACCTCCTTAGGGATTTTGGTATTTCCAGCTGATTATGGGCTAATCGTACAGCCTTGCGTTATTATACCCAATAACCCGCTGGAAATTACTTGAACCAATTCACGCCAAAAAATCCCTGAATACTTACGGGGAAGCGAAGCTACCTCTTGCTAATTGTCTTCATTGATTTTAGCAATGGCTTCTGCTTTTTCACTGCTGGCGACGATGATAAGCACGAGTATCAAACAGCCTAAAACCATAGCCTATCCCCACTTCCTCCACATGTAGTCTTGTGACAACTTATGTATGTGGATAGGGCTTTATGTTTGGCTACAGCAAACTTCATTTGATTAGACCAAAAAAAGCAGAGCAGCGAGCCCCCAGAAACGAAGGCTCACTGCTCTGCTATATTTTTACGGTCTTTTTTTAACTAATTAGTTCAAGAAACTGCTCAGTTGGCTCTCTGCTTCACCTTGTTTCAGCGCCTCAGGCTTGTCCGCTTCATTGAGACCTAGACGATTGCCCAATTGGGTATTGATCGTCGTCATTTTGGATGTATAATCCTGGCAGCTCTCGATAATACGACGGTTTGACTGTTCCGAAGTGTCTAATGCGCTAAGCAGATCGCCGATCGCTTGATTCACGGCTTCCATAGACATGGAAGGTTTGGATAGAAGCTCGGTCGTTTTTTCTGTAGTCGTACGCAGCAAGCGTGCATTTTCTTTAAACTGATCTTCAATCGTCTTATTTGTTGCTTCTACAGCATTGATAACATTCTCCTGATCGGCCAGCGACATCGCAATCATTGCCGACACTGTGATCAGATTAGAGGTCTTATCAATCGCATTATTCACGGAATCGATCAGTTTATCATTATTGTCATTGATGATATCTGTAGCAGCGATCGCTTGATTGTACAATAGAATCATCTCTGTCATGGACTGAATACGAACCATCACTTTACGTAGACCACGCTCCAGATAAGCTTTACGGAACTCATTCTCAGGCTTCGCAATCTCCACCTCGAACAGCTCTTTTAGCTTATTGCCGAAGGCAATTTTGGTCTGCAGGTTATAGATCTCCTCC
Source organism: Paenibacillus sp. FSL R5-0636 (assembly GCF_037974255.1). Lineage (NCBI taxonomy): Bacteria > Bacillati > Bacillota > Bacilli > Caryophanales > Paenibacillaceae > Paenibacillus > Paenibacillus sp. FSL R5-0636. The sequence goes on along the minus strand of NZ_CP150232.1, from coordinate 386,374 downwards.
ATAGAGGTACGTTTCAGCTGGCGCATATTTACAATACTCTCTTCGAGGGTATCTCTGCCGTCGCGTAGGCCGGTAACAATCGCATCAATATTCGTGCGGACAGACTGATATTTGTACACATAGTTCTTCATCGGACTCTTCCGCAGCATTTTGCCGAAAAAGCTAACATTCTTACTCTGTTGCAGATTTTCACACTCATTCCGCAGCTTCATAATCATGTTAGGCACTTCAACACGCTTACCGGACATCAGGTCATTTACCGGACGATCCAGCAGTTTGAGGGTTTGGCCTGCTTTTTCCTGCGTCTTCACCCCAAGCTTCCCGATATCATCCATTAAAGAATCCAGTGTGACTGTATCTGTTTGGGATACCTTCTCGATCAATTGTGCCGCTTCTTCGACTACCTTTTGTTCATCTTCTTTTTTTAATTGGATCAACTGCGTGGACATGGGTTTCCCTCCTATAATTCGGAACTGCTATACCGCTGATGAATCAGTTCCGCCTTCGTCTGAAGTTCCATCAGGTCTTTATGTTCGATCGTCGAAGCAATATCCGATATTTTGGAATCAACATCTCTTAGACCGTTCAGCAGCGTTCTCCGATTCTTCGTCTTTGCTTCACCACTTAGGCGCAAAAATGGGTTAATCACACCATTCAAATCCTTCAGAATCAATCTGCGGACCGTGTGATTAATATCGCCATTATTGAGCTCCTGCAGCAGCGGAATTACACGTTGAAGTCTCGCAAAAAGCGCCAGTGATTTCTCGACAATTTCATTGTCCAGTGTATCCTTCTGCCCTTCGGAGATAATCATATCTTCCAGAATGCTAAGGTACTCAACTACCGGAGCAAATTCCGGTCCAATCTTCGTCGGTTCTGCCTCAGTTCTACCACTATTGCCCGGATTAAATGGTGCAGCATTATTTGCCGCACTATTTAATTGCGGAGCATTTGCAGAGGGAGCTGGAGCAATAGGTACCGTCTCTGGACCTGCTGGCAGCACCTCAGCCGGAAGGTTGGTTCTCGGACTTCTCGTTGCAAGAACCCCTACAGCAGCACCTGCTACAGGCAACAGCAAGGAGAGTAACTCAGGCAGAAAAGAGCTCGTTAATACAGCGACAACATAGCCAATACCGGCATACAGCAATATTTTCGATTTAAATTTAATTTTTCTCACCTCTTGTGAGCGAGATTGCGAACGCTCAATTCACGGGATCCGAAATTACGGATTCGCCGTTTATTTTCATAATTAACGGCTGCTCTACATGGCTGGCAAGCACATTATCGCCGAACTCCGCAGGCTGTACCTCTCCGCCGAGTGCACTTTTGACAGCCAGGTATGGAAAGTTAATTCCAGACAGACAAGAAATATGAAGACCTCCAGACATCCGGGGGTTAATCTCCAGCAGTTTAGGAATTCCACCACTATACTTCATTTGAATATTGAAATTGAAAGGTATTTTATATACCTCTGCTACCCGAGAAGCGATCTCCTCCAGCTCCGGAATATGCTCCATCAGCCGCAGACGGCCGCCAGCTTTACGACGGGGCACAGCCGCTAACAGTCTGCCGTTCTCATCTGACAAGCAATCTATACTGTATTCATAACCTTCCAGCAATTCCATCACCATAAGTTCAGGGAATGTAGCTTCACTTCCCAGAATACGATAAGCCTCTTCGAAGGATATCAGCGGTGTTACATGACCAAACAGCTCCTGCAGAGGACTACGTGTGTTATCAATGATACGGAAGCCGAGGCCCCCCTCTGTCTCCGTAGGTTTAAAGCATACGCGATGCCCTTTGGCTACAAGATCATGATAAGCCTCTTTGAACTGCTCTGCTGTACTGACCACATGATAATCAGGAATTGTCATAATCCCGGTTTCCTTAACACTTTCGTAGAACTTACCCTTATCCATGATGGTCTCCAACAAGTCCAAATCTCTACAGACCAGAACCTTGGTACCAATCGCATCAAACATAGCAGCATGCAAAGCTATATCCAGCATATGTAACCGTGGAATAAAGATATCGATCTCATTGCGGCGACAGAAATCCACACAAAATTGAACATATTCTATTCCAGTCAGTGCCGGTTCAGTCCCAGCAACATCAGCCCCTTGAAGTGACATATGGTGAATATCTGGGTGCGTGGCGAAGATTTGTACAGGAACGCCATCCTCATTATTGCGGATGAGATTCATATAATGGTAAGCGACGGAAAACCAGCGATTGAAATAAATGTTTACCTTTTTCATAGTGGCCCAACTCCCAATACGGTTAAGTTATTATAGATCATGTTTACATACTGTAGAATTTCATCACCAGCAAAAACACCCGCTTGCTTCGTAAAGGGATACCTTGATTTTACAAGACCACTCTGCTGCTCTGCAAATATTTCTCCATGACAAGGAGCAATCGCATAGTCCGCACTTTCTAGTAAACTCTTATCCAACAAGGAATCTCCCGATGCTACCATCGGTTCTGACCGAACCGTCCGGCGTACATAAACAATCGCATCACTTTTATTTACAGCGGCAGGAACGACATATAGCTTGCGCCCTTGTAAGGATACCCGCCAGCCCAAATCGTATAATCGCTCTGCCAGATTCGTAATCTCATCCATAGGTAATAAATCACGCACTACCACAAAGGTATAGAATAAATCATCACAATACCGCTCACTAATGATCCATTCCTCGTGCACTACAGACCTAACGTGCATTCTAACTTCTTCTGCCGCAGCCGATTCATTTTGAACAAGCCTGCCCACAGAAGCTCTCCAGCTCTTATCCACTTCGCCACCAATCAGAATATTCCCGCCATTACTAGTAATCGCGTAGTCTGGAATAATCGTGTCTTGAAACAGATTAATACGCTTATACTGCGCGATTGTACGTGTTGTAACGGGCATAAAGATAATACGGGAAGTAAGCTCCATCAGATCAGCCAATGCTTTTTGGGAAATGTATGAAACCGTCTTGCCATCCACAACCTCCGCAGGAACCAGGCCCGGAGTATTCTCCGGGACACCGATTGCATTTAGGGAATAGATTAACGTTCGGTCCAAATCACTGGCATAGATCATTCCGTCTCACCTCTCAGCGGTTTAATAATCCCGCAACAGGAATAGGTGAGTCCAGGGAATACTTCTACTGGAACCCCCCTATCCTCTGCTAAGAGAATAATATGACGGAGATTTGGATTATCCATAGTATCGACAAGAATCTTCCACGGTACTCTGCGCAGCAGCACTCGGGTTGTTTCTCCGACTCCGGGCTTGACCAAATTGATGTTATCTATGCCGAACACTTCTTGAATACTCTGAATATCACGCAGCCCCTGCCATGTAATTTCTGGCGGGGATTGCTGCATCTGTTCAGCAATCGCTTGTGCTTCTTCCGCAACGGAGGAGAAATACGGGCAGATCGCCGCAATGAATACATTAGATACATCCGTATCGAGCCATTCCTTGTAGAATTTAGCCCCATGGAATTCTTCCGGACCGATTAAATCGTCGCGCAGCACTGTCCGGCTCATCAGCCCTGACACCGTAGAATTGAGGCATGCACTAGGAATAAGATAATCCTCTCTAGTACCGAACGTGCCTGAACAATTCCCGGGATCAGCCAATACGGCCAGGTCATCATTTAGCCGAATGCCATATTTCTCATACAGGCTGTTGCACGCTTCAATCAATACCTGGCGAATAGCTCCTTTCCCCGTCCATCCATCGACAAACTGCAAATCAGCGTCAAGCCCGTGCTTTTGCAGAATATAGAGGATTGCGTTCTCATCAATCCCCTTGCCCCGAATGATAGAGATACTATAATGCGGCAAATCAGCATCATATCGCTCTTGGATATAACGCTTAATCAGTACACCAATTGGTGTTCCCGCTCTTGCCAAAGAGACTAACACCGTATCAAGTCCCCGTTGAGCGACAATCATCTCAGAGACTACCGCTACTGCTAGAGCGACCTTCTCCGCAGATTGCTCCAGCGTCTCGTGAAATAACTCAATATACTGCTCAGTAGGCTGATATTCCACGGGCAGCATCTCAGAGTAATGTACACCTGATTGAATGGCGGCCTCTCTTTCGTCAGTCGCCCGCTCCAGTGAAACATCACTCAGATCCTTTAGCAAAAATATAACATCTGATGGAGAATAGCTGCCTAGCGGAACCGGTTCGGCTATACTTCTGTTTAGAATTTCTTCAGTTACTGTTCCCTTCATTGGTAGGGCCTCCACTTCTTCTTTCCGAGGTCAGTACAATAAGATGCACTTTATGGCGGGCCAGTTTCTTCAGTATATCAAGCATAGGTTTCATACGTTCATGCGGTACATCACGCTCAATCAGCACAAATATATCATCGTATTGATCAGGAGCTACATTATAGATAAAGTTTGTGATCTCCGGGTCGCCGGCTGAAGGATAGGCAGCAGCACTATGCACCCCATAATCCGGTCGACGCTCAGGGTGGATTGGACTTCTAGTGGAAGACTGATAAGCAATCCCTTCCCCCATTTCCGCCGCCACTCTCATCGGAAGATACATAAATTCCCCTACGCCCATTACCAAGGCTTTCTGTCCTCTACGCAATTGCCGCAGCTGTTCAGCTATTCGTTTCACACCCTGATCAAGCCCCGGATTATCCTGCGACACAATTCCGAAACGTCCACTATATTTCATATACGGCGCTGTGTTAATCTCACCATATGAATCGATAGAGGATACCTCCAGTCGTTCCATTCCATCTGGAGCATAAGTGGTTACAACCTCACACTCTAAAGCAGCCTCTCTATCCAGCTGCTCTGTATCCTTATTAAATACTGGTGAACCTATCACTTCAATATTCCCTTGCAGCAGACATAACGACTTAATGCGAATCCCCAGCTCCTGCTCAAGATCACTATAGCGTTGAAGATTGCTGCCGCTTCTCCAGTCCAAAAGGGAGACTACCACATATTCCTCCCGCGGGAACTTTGACTGAATATCCCGAATCGTATTGATCGCGGTTTTCCCAGTCGTTATCTCGTCATCTACCAATATAATGGGCTCTGTCCCAGATAAGAGTTCGGCATCCAAGGCATAACATAGATGATCAACCGCATGAGAATGTTCTTCTACAAAACTTACAACAGACTCCAAATCAGGAATATGCTCACGCGTAGTATGAATATATGATGCCTGCTCAGCAAAGATGTTGTACACACTGTGACCCAGTGCAGTTGCCGTTTCTGCGAATCCAATAAAAACCACAGGCTTGGGCAAAACCAGCTGGACCGCTAGCAAATGTTGATAGGCTTCCTTAGCAAATTCAGGATGAATCAGCCCATGAACCGCCATATCCAATAACTCTGTCATACGATCACTGTCCACGGAATCACCGTTCATCTCCTGATATAACAGCAGCGCCAATGCTGCTCCGCTTAGAAGTGAAGTATACGGATCGACGGGGATATGCTTGCCAAGCACCTTACTGACAAACAGAAAAGTCCGCTTTTTATTAATTCGCGCCGCCATAGAGAATAAAGAATCCAGAGGCATATGAAAGGGGTTAAAGGTTTCGGTTACATTCACTTGCAGGTTCTCGACTATGTTATACGTGCGTAAATTCGTTTTCGGGTAATAATCCGACAAAATGCTGTTGTTCATGTAACACCCCGTATATTTGAGATCGTAGTAAAGTTCGTCTTGCCCAATTGAGATGGGGCTTAATTTCATTCATTTTATTAAAATATTGACTCTTAAACACGCCCAAACTGCCATCATTACTTTCTACAATGCTTAAAGCATCTACGTATTCCTCATGCATAACCGTATACATCGCCTGAACAGGTCTGAGGTGAGAAGGATGGATAATCGTCTTGCCTACAATTCCATTCTCTTTATCTAAAATAACCTCACGAATTAGCCCGTCTACACTGCTCGAAATATAGCTATTCCGCATATCACGGCCGTTTTTTCCGTAAGTATCCTCAAATGGCGTCTGCCGTAGCTGCGGCCGGAGAACTCGATGGCCTTTATTCGCAAAATACTCCCAGACGGGTCCTGAGATCACATATCCCTCTTCAACCCGCCCAAACACATTGATAATGTCCGAGATACAGTCACGAATAGGAGTAAGATCATAAATACTAACATCAGGACTGCGACGCAGTCCGAACAGACTGGAGAAATCCGTTGCCCCAATTCTAACGTTTAGGACAAGTTCACGGTAATTACGGAGTAAATCACGGATAGATAGCAGACTGTCCACTCGACTTTCCCGATAAATAATAGGTGCAGTTTCCAAGATTGGCATCCCGTAAAGCACAGGATCATTATAACCACGCGTATTGTTGTACTCAGCTAACGTTTCAAAATATTGAATTCCATTGTCCACAGAGAACTTAGGAAAAACAAACCCTGTTAACATCGTTACCAAGGATCCCAAGCGGAAAATCATTTGCCGGAGTTGGTCCGGGTTACGTACTCGTATAAAAAGAAGCGGGAGGCTGTTTGCCGAATCCAGCTCATTTTCTGCGTAAGCAGCTAGATAAATAAGATGCTGGATAATAGACTCCTCTGCATTGTCAACCTGGTCATCTCCGATTGCGTCCTCCAGATCTATAATAACCGTCACCAGACCTGCATTCTTGAGCTTAATGATGTCTTCTGCAACACTTGCACGGGTAGCCGGCATATAGAGGGCAGCGCCGACAGCGTAGGCTAGCAGTTCCTTATTCGTGGTATGATCAAATGAGATAGGCGAAGTGTAAAACAAAGAGTTTTCTTGTTCTTTCGTCAGGTAATCGAAGTATCTCAAATCGGTTCCCCCTTATAGTTTTGCGAAGCCAAGCAAAACAAGCGTAGACCTCTCCTCATAGAGAGTGTCAGAACCGGCAATACTGTCCCTTGGGATGGCATCTTGGCTCTCTCAAATATAAGTGAAGGCCTACGCTATAACATATACGATTACCTGAAAGAAGCAGGCGTTTCTATTCTTGCATGATCGGCTCCGACTTCTCTATGGTGCAATTACTTTTTTAATCATGCACTTTTGTGGGCATCTTTTTTCTTACGTCTAGCACTGTAGAGGATCGTACCCACGAACACCGCTATAAGGATTGTAAAGAATACGACATGCGGCAATTCAAAGCCAAAAGCACCCGCTAGCATCTTACCCGCAATAATGGCGATAAGCAGGAACGCTGCCTGTTCCAATTCAGGGAATTTATCAATAAGCTTCAAGAATACCTGCGCCACTCCGCGCATCATCAGAACTCCTAATATACCACCCATAAAGAGAACCCAAACCTGATCGCTAAGTCCAAATGCAGCAATGACACTGTCAATACTGAAAGCAATATCCATTAATTCAACAAGGAGTACCGTCTTCCAAAAAGAAGTGCCTTTATTCTCCGTATGCTCTTCGCCACTGCCCTTAAATAAACCTTTATATGCGATATAAAAGAGATACAGCGCACCAAGAACCTTAACCAAAGTAAACTTAATAAGAAATGTCCCTAGTCCAATGGCCAGGAATCTGAACAAATAAGCCCCTAAGATACCGTAGAAAAGTGCCTTTTTCTGCTGCTCCTTAGGTAGATGCTTAACCATAACGGCAAGCACAAGCGCATTATCTGCAGAGAGCAAACCTTCTAGTAGAATTAAGCTTCCGATAATCCCCCAGCTCACAGGATCAGAGAGCGTGCCTACTACATCACTCCATGAGAAAAAATGCCCGTAATTCTCACTAATATTTCTAAAAAAATCTGCGAACCAATCCATTACACTTTGCGCCTCCGGTAAAATCGATTATTTGCTGCCCGCAACCCAGCGCAGCCCCCATCCATAGGCTTCATCCATCTCACGATGACCACTGTAATATTGCACCAGCCGTTCAACACTAAATGTTTCATTGCTTACATTCCGGAATAACGCAATGGCACACATCCCTTTTCGGTTGTTATGCTCGTCCAAATTTACAATGATATCAGGTCCTCCGCCTTGTTTGATGGTGACAACCCCATCGGCCTCCGACCAGTTGGTTACCCCTTTATAAATAAAGGAAAACACTAGAATGCGTTCAATCTCGGAAATTTTGATACCATTTATACGCAAATTCTCACCAGTAGTTACGGAGCCTGTACGATCATCCCCATCAAGCATGACATAAGGAGGTTGATTTAATGAGCCAAAGGCATTGCCTAACGCTTGTACCACTCCTTTACTGCCATTCTTCAGTTCATACAGACAAGCAAGATCTAGATCTACGCCATTTTTACGACTAAAGAGTCCGCCCTGTTTCTGGTTCCAGTTGAGATTAATCAACACTTCCCCCAGATCACCACTGGCTGATTTTTTCAAATTGATGGAATCGCCTTTTTTCTTCAGCTCGATTTTCTTCAAGTTGAGATTTATTGGCGAAGGCGGAGGTGTGGGTGGAGGGCTCTCTTCACGTTTCACTGGCTGCGCAGGCGGCGTTGCGAAGATTTGTGGTGGAATCTGCGGCTTAACCTCCGGCTGTGGAGCAGCAGGAGCAGGCTCCTCATTCGCTTCAATACCAAAGTTGCTGCATATCTCTTTCAAACCTCCGGCAAACCCCGCTGCAATGGCACTGAACTTCCATTCACTGTTATATCTATATAATTCCCCTACCACAATGGCCGTTTCCACGGAGAAAAGATTGTCGAGATCACATCGGAGCAGTTCCGCACCTGTTACTTGATTCAGAATCCGAAAATAGGCCTGACTTACTTGCCCAAAACTTTGACCCCTTTTCTCCCCATCATAGATGGTAAGTGTAAAGGCAATCTTCATCACATCGGAAGGAATCTTATCCAATTGAACTTCGAATTGCTTGCGGTCATTGAATCCTGGCACATCCTTATACCTAATATAAGAAGTGGCTGGATTATTATAAAATATTAAATCCTCGTCTTTACTTACCTTACCCTCTGATCCAAGCAGGAAAGCAGAGCTATCAATCTCCAGAGCAGCCGGAGCATTCCAGCCGATTTCTACGATTATAGAATGAAGTCCAGCATTGCCTTTGGTCAGATCAGCTTTTTGCCCTTTGACTACGTTAACACTCATTCTTACGCCACCTTTATAAATGGAGTAAACCAACCCATAATTTTGTAAAAAAGAACCCCACAAAGTGGAGTCTGTACTGCTCTAAATATTTAGAAAAAGGGCAGGATCGGTAATGACCCCGCCCACTTGGATGCTATTGCGCGTCCAGTCCATAGTTTCTGCATAAAGCGCTTAGACCGCCGGCAAAGCCACTTCCAATCGCCTGGAACTTCCAATCCGCACCATTGCGGTAGAACTCACAGAATACAACAGCTGTTTCAGTTGAGAAGTCTTCACCCAGATCAAAGCGAAGCACTTCACGATCGTTAGAAGCATCTACCACACGTACAAAGGCATTGGAGACTTGTCCAAAGTTTTGTGCCCGAGTTTCGTAATCATAGATCGTTACCGTTATTCCGATGCGCTGAATATGAGCAGGGATTTTGCTGAAGTCAACAACAATCTGCTCATCATCTCCGTCCCCCTCACCCGTACGGTTATCCCCCGTATGAGTCAAAGAACCTGCGCCACCCGAGGGATTATTGTAGAATACAAAATCATCGGAGCCCTTGGCTTTACCATCTTCATGCAGTAGAAAGGCTGAAGCATCAAGGTCAAAATCTTGGCCGCCGCTATACTTATTAGTATCCCAGCCCAATCCTACTACTACCTTCGTCAAACCCGGATTAGTCTTGGTAAGATCAATCCGTTGTCCTTTAGAGAGACTGATCGTCACTGACAAAACCTTCTTTCATTTATGAATTCAATTCATCTTTAGCATGCAGAATGAAATTTATTGCAGGCCGTAGTCGCGAGTCAAACCGCTCAAGCCGTCTTTGTAGCCACTGCCGATAGCATTGAACTTCCATTCTGCACCGTTACGATACAATTCGCCTACAACAACACCAGTTTCAATAGAGAAATCCTCACCGAGGTCGAAACGAATCAATTCTTCATTGTTCAGATCGTTTACGATACGTACGTAGGAACGGGAGACTTGTCCAAAGTTTTGGCTTCTTGCTTCAGCATCATAAATTGTAATAGTAAAAGCTACTTTGTCTACATCAGCAGGGATGTTCTGAAGATCCACTTGAACCTGCTCATCATCACCATCGCCTTCACCTGTACGGTTATCGCCGGTATGAACAACAGAAGCATTTTCATTTTGCTTGTTATTGAAGAAAATAAAGTTTGTTTCTTTATCAACTTTACCACTAGCATTGGTCAAAAAGACGGATACGTCCAAATCGAAATCTTTTCCGCCGTCATATTTATTAGTGTCCCAACCAAGACCTACTGTGATTTTGGATAGACCTGGGTTTGTTTTCGTTAAATCGATCTTTTGACCTTTGGATAGATTAATTGCCATGATTACATACCTCTTTTCTTATATTTGGATTATACGTAGCGTTCTGCAAGTTGATTGATATGAGCGGCGTGGCTGCCTTCACCAATTGCAGCGAATTTCCATTCCCCACCTTGGCGGTAAAGCTCTCCACAAATAAGTGCCGTAAAACCTGTGTAGTTGTCTGATAAGTTAAATTTAATCAACTCATTATTCCCGGCAGCATTCATTACCCGAATATACGCTGATTTGATCATTCCAAAATCCTGTTTGCGATTCACTGCATCGTAAATGTTAACGACAACCAGAACCTTGTGAACATCGGCAGGAATGGCTTTCAAATTAACCATGATTTGCTCGTCATCTCCGTCGCCTTCACCCGTCAGATTATCTCCGGAATGAATAACCGAGTTGCAAGGACTTTGCTTGTTGTGGAAGCAGATCAGGTTACCCTTCTTAGTTAGCTTACCATCCTCATTTAATAGCAGTGCTGAGGCATCACAGTCGACATTCGCCTGTTTCTTGACTCCAAAGAATCCCCGCGAGGCTTCAATCGGATCCCAGCCTAAGCCCACAATTACATTGGACAAGCCCGCATTACCTTTAGTCAAATCAATCTTTTGACCTTTTACCAGATTAATTCCAGCCAAATCAACGTACCTCCGTTTCCGATAAAAATCATTATCTGTTAGTCTAGCTTTTAGGTGTTATATCAGTGATACGATAAAGATTAAATTACGTTTCAACGAACTTTCATCTATGACTCCACCTAATTTATAAACTGAATTCGCTAGGGTTTAATCCCAAGACGCTACAAATATTCCGCACAACTGCTTTTTCATAGTCATCAAAATCGCCATCGGCCGATCCAATTGCTGAGCATACGCCCACGATTAAACGTCCTGCATCTGGTTTGCCGCTAAACTTTGCGATGGCCTTCAAAGCCTCTTGTTTCCCTATTTCCGGTGAGAATTCGAAGTTGCTTACATAATAGTTAAATTGAGCAATGACATCTCTCATGTCAAATACCTTCAATTCATTACTCATATTCATATAGCCGGCCATTTTATTTTTCTCTGCTTCTTCTATTTTACCGTCAGCCGCAGCTACCAAAGCGCAGCCCGCAACTACAGCATTCATAAAATCTTTATTTTTGAATTTTTTCACTTGATCTGTTAGTCCGCTTTTGGTTGTGTTTAACCAGTTTTTAAATGTGCTCATCGTATTCTCCCTCTATCACTGCAAGATTATGATAACAAAAGATATCCCCAGAGCCTCCTCTCCACGTTCCGACAGATTTTGCATATAAATCCCTGAAATAACCGTTACTCTTCTAATATACCTGATAAAATAACAAGATTCTACTTTCCACAAAATTACAGCACCTTTGATAGAAAGGAGCGTGTCCGTTCTTGCACAGGATTTCCGAACAGCTGCTCCGGACTTCCTTCCTCCACAATCTCACCTTGTTCCATAAACAGCACACGATCTCCCACCTCACGCGCAAAGCCCATTTCATGCGTCACCACGACCATCGTCATCCCCTCACGGGCCAGCTCCTTCATCACAGCCAGCACTTCCCCCACCATCTCCGGGTCAAGCGCCGAAGTTGGTTCGTCAAAGAGCATAATCTTGGGCTCCATAGCCAGCGCCCTCGCAATCGCTACCCGCTGAGCCTGACCCCCAGACAATGAGGCTGGGTACATCTCTGCTTTTTCACTTAGACCTACTTTTTGCAGCAGCTCCAGCGCTTTTTGCCGCGCTTTATCGGGAGACCATTTACGCACCTGAACCGGTGCCAGCATAATGTTCTCTATAACCTTCATATGAGGAAATAAATTAAACTGCTGAAACACCATCCCAAGCTCTGTACGGATATCGTTAATCTTCGTACTAGCCGCCATCAAAGAAGTGCCTTCAATTACAATCTCGCCACGCTGCGGCTGTTCCAGTAAATTAAGGCAACGCAAAAAGGTCGATTTACCCGATCCGGACGGACCGATAACCACCACTACCTCCTGACTGAAAATATCGATACTTATGTCGGCCAGCACCGTATTTGTTCCAAATGATTTATGTAAGTTCCGTACTGAAATCATAGGCTCCATCCTATTTCAGCCTCCGTTCAACGTAATTCAGCAGCTTGCTAAGAGAATAGGTAAGAATGAAATAAATAAGTGCCGCTGTCAAATAAGGCTCCCATATCCGCAAATATTGCCCTTTCATCGTGTTGGTCCAATACATTATTTCCGGTGCAGCCACCAAAGCCAGAAGAGAGGAGTCTTTCACAAGCACAATAAACTCGTTACCAAAAGCCGGAACCATCCGTTTGATCGCTTGCGGTAAAATAATAAATCTCATCGCTTGCCGATTAGTCATCCCCAGTGAAATAGCGGCTTCCCGTTGCCCACGATCAACCGACTGAATGCCCGCCCGAAAAATCTCAGCCGAATAAGCAGCCGAATTAAGCGACAGAGCGACAAACGCAGTGATTAGGGCGTTGGTTTTGCCGTAAAGCGGGGGAATCACTCCAAAGTGAACAATCAGAATCTGCACATACAGCGGTGTTCCCCGAAAAAAGTTGATATATGAATGAAAAGGCCAGCGCAAATACCATTTTGGGGCCATTTTGCCGAATCCGATTCCCAGTCCCAAAATAGAGCCAAATAAAATAGAAACTACAGAAATGCCGATAGTCAGCAGTGTCCCTTTTAAAAGGACGGGCAAATAATGAATGATAATGTCCATTCTAAAATCCATAGGGCTCTCCCCTTCTCTTCTTTATGTCATATCTCTTTAAAAAAATAAGCATGCGCAATAGCTATCATCACGCATGCTTATTAGGTTCTTTCCTTATTTTGCGTTCAATAAGCTATCCAAGTTAGGTTCTTCGCCGAACCAAGTTTTGTAGATTTCCGCGTACTTTCCGTTTTCCAATACCTTCTTAATAGCCGGATCCAGTTTCGCTTTTAACTCACTGCCCTTAGGGTAAAGAATGCCATAATATTCCGCTCCGAAGTTCTCCGTGTCTACAATCCCCACCAGCTTCTGCTTAGGATTGTTTTTCATGTATTCACGTACAATGGCAATATCCGCTACGACCGCATCGGCTCCGCCGCCATTCAGTTCCATCAATGCCACCGCATTGCTGTCAAAACGTTTCAAGTTAGGGTTGTCGACGCCCATTATTCCGCTCATCAGGTCATCTGCAGTTGTGGCCCCTTGTATTGCAACTACTTTATCTTTAAGATCAAGTGCATTTTTGATGTCGCTGCCTTCTTTAACCATGATCATATTGGTAGATTCGAAATAAGGGATGGAATAGTCATAGGTTTCTTTACGTTCATCCGTAATGGATACTGAAGACAGTCCTGCTTGATACTCCGTTCCCTGCTTCACACTTTGAAGCATCGTTTCCCAGCCTGTGTTCGTTACGTCATAGTCTATTCCCGCTTCTTCCATAACTGCCTTAATGAAATCGATGTCGAATCCTTTGATTTTATCCGTGTCCATGTACTCCATAGGAGCGTAGCTGGCATCACTGGCAAACTTAATTTTCTCTGCCGGGGATTCGTTACCAGCTTTACTGTTATTTGCTCCACAACCTACCAATCCAACCACCACCAATGCGATAAAAACTGACATTAAAGCGCGAATTTTTATTGTCATATCTCCATACCCCCTATTTTTGGAAATAACTTAAAGAGATTTTAACAGATTAAAGGATTCATGACAATTAACTTTTCTATTTTATGTAAGGTTATATAACATAATATTATTATTTTATAAGTTTTATACGTACATCACTCTCAAAAAATTACCATCAAACACAAAAAGGCACTGCCAGAGATTGTATTCTCCCTAGCAATGCCTTTAGATTTAACCTTAAACCTATTAAAGTGTGATATCTCCATCATAAGTACCGATCAATTTATACAGATCCGGCCGGCGGTCACGGAAGATTCCCCACTCGATCCGTCCAACTTCCAAAGCATCCAGATCGAATTCGCTTACCAGCACGGTTTGCTCATCACGTCCAGCCTCAACGATTTTATTGCCCTGAGGACCTGCAATGAACGATGAACCGTAGAAATTAATGCTCGAATCCTCATCAATTTCTTCACCAATACGGTTGGAAGCCACGACTGGAATAAGATTAGCAGCTGCATGTCCAAGCATACAGGTCTGCCAATGATCCTTGGAATCGATCGATCCATCCTGCGGTTCAGAACCAATAGCCGTTGGATAGAACAGAATTTCTGCTCCCATCAGGCTCATTACTCTAGCCGCTTCTGGATACCATTGATCCCAGCAGATACCTACGCCAATCTTGGCATAACGAGTGTTCCATACCTTAAAGCCAGTATCTCCCGGATTAAAGTAGAACTTTTCTTCATAACCTGGGCCATCTGGAATATGACTCTTGCGGTATTTACCAAGCACCGTTCCATCAGCATCGATTACAGCAAGTGAATTGTAACGCGCGTAATTCTTTTTCTCATAAAAACTAATTGGCAGCACCACTTGCAGCTCCTTGGCTACTGCTTTGAAATGATTAATCGCCTTGTTATGCTCAAGCTCTGTTGCATATGCGTAATAATCAGCTTTCTCTTTTTGACAGAAATACGGAGTCTCAAACAGCTCCTGCAGCAAAATTATTTGCGCACCCTGTGCTGCCGCTTCTCTGACCAATGTCTCGGCTTTGCTGATATTCTCATCAATATTGCTGGAACAACTCATTTGTGTCGCAGCTACTTTTACATTTCTCAAGAATCTGTCCTCCTTGTATATAAATGTCCCTTTGGACGTTTAGTTTCCTTCAAATTATTGCTGTGCAGGCATTTGCTGCGTAGTGCAATGTACATTCCCGCCTTCGGTGATAACGGCCATTCCGTTAACTGTACGAATCTTGCGATCCGGGAACAAACCAGCGAGCACTTTCTCAGCAAGTGTATCCGTTTCTGTTGCGGTGCCGCCAAACACAGGCAAGATAATTCCGCCGTTCACGAAATAAAAGTTCAAATAACTGAGCGTCAGACGACTGCCGTCATGATCGACCCGTGGTGGCTGCTGAATCTTGATAATCTCCAGCTTACGCCCTTTGGCATCTGTAGCGTTCTCCAGAATACGCAGATTTTCTTGCGTAATCTCATAGTTCTCATCCTGCGGGTCCTCACAGACCTGGATAATAACTTTGCCTGGTGCAGCAAAACAAGCAATATTATCAACGTGACCATCGGTTTCATCGCCGCTAAGGCCACGTCTCAGCCAGATAATAGCTTCTGTACCTGTATAGTTCCGCACGTACTCTTCGATCTCTTCGCGCTTCAGCTCCGGGTTGCGGTTTAGGTTAAGCAGACACTCTTCTGTAGTAAGCAAAGTGCCTTCTCCATCCGTATGAATCGAGCCACCCTCCATCACAAGCGGTGCATCAAAACGGGTGATCTGTGCATGCTCCAGAATCTGCGGAGCCACTTCGTCATCCAGATCCCAAGGTGAATATTTACCGCCCCAAGCATTAAACTTCCAGTTCACACCTGCCATTTTTCCTTCTTTATTAACAATAAAGGTAGGTCCGTTATCACGCAGCCAAGCATCGCTATGCGCAATAGGCAGCAGCGTTACATTCGGTCCGCCGACCAGATGTTCTACCCGCTCCACGTCCTCCGGGTTCACAATGACCGTGATCGGTTCAAACTCGGCGATGGCTGTGATAATGTCAGCATAACCTTGACACACTGACTCGTGGTTGTCCGGGAAACACATAGATTCCTGCACCGGCCAGGAGATAAAAGTACGTTCATGCTTGCCCCATTCCGGTGGCATTGTATAGTTCAAATCTTTAGGATTCATGTGTTAACTACCTTTACTAATATATTTGGAGCCAGTCCTACCCTTAAAACTCCTTCCTCATCATACAATAATATGTTCTAGTGCTCAATTCCCTGGGACATTAATAATGTTGGAAGGAATTTTTTTGTTCGCAGCCCTCATTTTGCAGTTAAAAAATTTAAGTTTCATCCGTTACAGCAAAGCTAAATTTAATTATTTTAATCTAAAGAAGGATATCATTTAATAATTTTACTTCCGCACAACCATTATTCAATCGCCGCTAGTACTGGAATGTCATCATATCTCAGGGGAATACGACTATCTCTTGAAGGTGGGTCTGCCGGATTTATCCGAATTAGAGGGTTTTATAACGCATACGCTCAAGGCCAATCATGACATTATAAGATCAAATACCGTATTTATTTTGTCCACGTTAAAAGAAGAATAGATAAAAGGAGTGAAGCCTTATGCCTTGGGAGTGGATGGCAAAAGGAATGCTGTTGGGGCTTTCTATTGCGGCTCCTTTAGGGCCTATCAGCATCTTATGCATCAAGAAAACCTTAAGCTCAGGTTTCAAAACTGGTCTATGCTGCGGCTTAGGGGCTGCCACAGCTGACGCAGTTTACGGTAGTATCGCCGGATTCGGCTTATCCGCCCTCACCGCTTTTTTGGTTGATTATAAAACGGTACTGCAAGCCTTGGGCGGATTGTTTATTTGTTATCTTGGCATGAAGTCGCTATTAGAACCTCCTGAACCGGAGAGCACAGAACCCAATTCCCCAAAAAGCTCACTGAATTCATACACGGTAACGCTGTTGCTGACGTTGTCCAATCCCATGACAATTATTTTTTTCCTTGGCGTATTCAGCGCATCTGGCGTCCTTCTGTCTCATAGCAGCTCCAATATGCCGTTTCTAGTTAGCGGCGTCTTTCTGGGTTCCGCATTATGGTGGATGGGTTTGACAGGGAGCACCGCTTTGTTCAGAAACAACATAATGTCAGGACGTTCGAAACAGCTCATGTTCAACAAACTATCCGGATTGGTAATGTTGTCCTTTGGCATTGTCTCCCTTGTTCAATCTCTCAATCTTCAGGAGTTCCTTTAAACGATCCCTCTCACTATACGGTAATCTTTTTTACCACATTGCCTTCAAAATCCTTAACGATAAATTCCCCGCCCTCTAGAACAGCATAGGAATTAGGATTATTCTCTTTAGGCAGCGATATGGAGCCGGGGTTCAGCACGTATACTCCCTCGTTTACATCGGCAACTGGTATATGGGTATGTCCCTGAATAAAAATATCCTTCTCGGAAAGCGCCGGCAAATGCTCAATGCTAAAGCCATGACCATGTGTAGCGTAAATCCGTCTGCCTTCGTGCAAAAGCATTACATAATCGCCCATCATCGGGAATTCCAGCAGCATTTGGTCTACCTCGGCGTCACAGTTTCCACGCACTGCGGTTATCGGCTTGTTTTTGTTATATACGTTAAGCTTATTAGCAACCTCTTGTGGGTTATAGTCCTTCGGCAGCGGATTTCTTGGACCATGATATAGGAAGTCTCCTAGAATAATAAGACTGTCCGGCTGCTCTTCTTCTACCTTTTCCAAAGCCCGTTCCAGCCAAAATAAAGATCCGTGAATGTCGGAAATAAACATTAACTTCATCATGTATTCTCCTTTTCAACTTAACTTAAGTAAATATGCGCTTAGACAATAATCTTAACCTTGAACATACCACAACGCAAAGCAGACGTTCCCAAAGGAACGCCCTGCTCGCTATATCTTAACACTCACGGCAAATTCGAGGATCCCATCAAAAAGCGGTCTACTTCGCGCGCAGTCTGACGCCCTTCGTCAATAGCCCATACTACAAGGCTTTGCCCGCGCCGCATATCACCTGCTGTGAACACACCTTCTACATTGGTTGCTTGTGCTCCGAACTCTGCTTTGGCGTTCCCCCGCTCATCGCGTTCCACCCCAAGCTCGCCCAGTACAGTTTCTTCAGGCCCTGTGAATCCCAAAGCCAGCAATACCAGCTGCGCTTGCAGGGTCTCCTCACTGCCCGGTACTTCGACCGGTACCATTCGTCCCTGTTCATTACTTCTCCATTCAATGCGCACTGTACGCAGCTCCTGCACTTGCCCGCCCTCATCGCCGACAAACCGTTTCGTCGAAACCAGATAACGGCGTGGATCTTCTTTATACAGTGAAGCGGCCTCATGCTGACCATAGTCCACTTTAAGCACCTTTGGCCATTCCGGCCAAGGATTGTTAGGCTGACGAGTCAGCGGCGCCTGTGGCATAATCTCGAGCTGAGTTACACTGCGGCAGCCGTGGCGGATTGAGGTGGCCACACAGTCTGTTCCAGTATCCCCACCGCCGATTACAACTACATCCTTACCTGCTGCAGATAAATACTCGCCATCTGCAAGCCCTGAATCCAGTAGGCTCTTTGTATTCAGCGTTAAAAACTCCATAGCTTGATGAATCCCACGCAGATCACGTCCTTCTATCGGAAGATCACGTGCCTGTGTAGATCCACCACACAGTACCACAGCATCATGCTCTGCCTTGAGCTGTGAAGCTGGGAGATCTCGGCCGATCTCTGTTCGAGTTACGAAGGTAATACCCTCAGCCGCAAGCAGATCCACCCGGCGCTGCACAGTCTTTTTATCCAGCTTCATGTTGGGAATACCATAGGTAAGCAGACCGCCAATCCGGTCCGCCCGTTCATACACAGTCACCGTATGTCCAGCCTTATTAAGCTGTGCCGCACAGGCAAGGCCTGCCGGACCTGAACCCACTACAGCAACCTTCTTATCCGTGCGATGAAGTGGCGGCTCAGGCACAATCCAGCCTTCTGCAAAACCTCTATCTACAATTGACTTCTCAATAGATTTAATGGTGACAGGTTTGCCGTTCATCCCTACCGTACAAGAGCCTTCACAAGGAGCAGGACAGACACGGCCTGTAAATTCAGGGAAGTTGTTTGTCTTATGCAGACGTTTTAGCGCTATCTCCCAATTTCCACGATAGACCATATCGTTCCATTCAGGAATCAAGTTGTGCAAAGGGCAGCCGGAAGCCATACCAGACAACAGACGTCCTACATGACAGAATGGCGTACCGCAATCCATACAACGTGCCCCTTGCTCGCGCAGCTTTTCTTCATCCATAGGAATCGAAAATTCATTCCAATTCTTAATTCGCTCCAATGCCTCACACTCGGAGGGTGTCTGTCGTTCAAACTCTAAAAATCCGGTTGCTTTCCCCATCTCTTTCATCCTCTCTACCAAAGAAAAGTACTCTCTGTCACTTTCTGCTGTTATGCCACTCTAAAGCGCCAAAGTAAATGCCTTAATATTAGCATCCTAGATCTTTAACGAAAATGAGTAATGTCACCTTTTTATGTAAAATAAAAGCATCCTTTCAAAAGAAAGTTCCGCGCAAAAAAGCACACAGCGCACTGTACTCATTGAGCACAATACTCCGTATGCTTTTGACGAATTATCTATAACAAACCATCTAGTTCACCGTCAGCACTACCATTCCAATCCCACTTACATTTAGCTTATTACCCGTCAGATTCTGCACAAGATCGGCTCCAAAAACCGTTTTCCATGCCCCGAGCTGTGGCAGAACCAAAGTCGTCTGTTCAACATTAGCATTAAAAAGCACATAGATATGCTTCGCCGCATCTCCTCCAGCATGGCCACGCAGCGTATAAGCTACCGAACTTACCGGTGCTTTTTCAAATACTAGATGATTCCGAATGTCATCTGCCGTTCGCATACGGAAAGCCGGATGCGCTTTTCGCAAGGCAATTAGCTGCTTCAGATAAACCACATCGTCTTGATGAGCAGCGCACAGTTCCCAATCCAATTGGTTGATCTTCACCGAGGATTTATAGCTGTTCTCCACCCCGTTTTTCGTGCGCATAAATTCCTGACCCGCATGGACAAAGGGGATTCCCTGACTCATGAACACTATCGCAGAAGCTAATCTATGCATAGATTGGCGCTGTTTGTCCGTCTCCCCTTGTGTGGACAGTAATATTTTATCCCATAACGTATGATTATCATGACATTCCACATAATTGACGGTTTGCTGAGGCTCCACGGCAAATTGTCCAATGCCTGGGGCAAAAGCAATGCCTCCCGCGACTCCTGCCTTTATCGCAAGCTCCAGACCCATCATTCCGCTGATGAAGCCCGGTTGATCATGAAGAAAAATATTCCCTTTAATTGCATCCCGGAAATCATCATTAAAATGTCCGATTCCCGGCAAAAGCGCCGCATTCTTCTGATGGGCAAGCCGCTCCATCGGCAACTCTGTCCCCATCATCCAACCTTCACCAATCGTCATGATGGACGGGTCAATCCCATCCAGACGACGCCGGATTTCCTCCATCGTGTCGAGATCAATCAAGCCCATCAGATCAAAACGAAAACCATCGATATGGTATTCTTTGGCCCAATAAACTACGGATTCCACAATGAAGCTGGACATCATCAATCGTTCCGAAGCCACGTCATTCCCGCAGCCAGAGCCATCCGACAGGCTTCCGTCTTGCTTGTAACGCAAATAATAGCCGGGAACCAGCTTGGTAAAATTCACGCGGTAGCCATCGTACACATGGTTGTAAACCACATCCATAATGACGCGGAGGCCCCGATCATGAAGTGCTTGAATCATTGTTTTTAGTTCACGGATACGCACTCCAGGCACATAAGGATCTGTAGCATAGGAACCTTCTGGCACATTATAATTCTTCGGATCATAACCCCAGTTATAATGCGGTTCATCCAGCCTCGTCTCATCTACACTCTCTGTAGAATAATCATAAACCGGCAATAGCTGTACATGGGTTACACCGAGGTTCGCGATATGATCGAGACCAGTGAGAATACCCTCCGGTCCGCGGGTCCCTTCTTCCGCCAAAGCAAGATATTGTCCTTTATGGGTCATACCACTTGCTGGATGGATAGATAAGTCACGCAAATGAAGCTCATAAATGATGGCATCTACAGGATCATCCAGGGGTGGTTTATCTTCCGTCCACCGCTCAGGATCTGTTTTGCGTAAATCTAAAATAGCTCCCCTATCACCGTTCACTCCTACAGCACGTGCATAAGGATCAACCGCCTCATTCCACTGTTCTCCAAGACGTACTCGGTAGGTATAGAACTTGCCATCTAAATCACCGTCAACTGTAATTCTCCACGTGCCCCGGATATCACGGATCATAGAATACTTACACTCGGCTGCTCCCTGCCATGAATTATAAAGTACCAGCTCCGCTTCTTGAGCGGTGGGCGCCCACAAACAAAAAGCTGAACTACCCGGTGAGTACGTTAGGCCAAGATCGTCCCCATCATAGCTGAATAACTGATCAAACTCCTGAGCAAACACGGAAATCCCTCTAGTAGCCGCAGGGTCCCCATAATAAATGGGTTCCTTCATTTCCCTTTGTACGGACAAAGCACCTATCCCCTTTTCCAGTTATTAACTGGATTATAGTATGATCGTCTAAGTAGTGCAAACGTTTGGACTCGAATTTTTCAAGCTATTTTGTCAGGACAACCCCTCTACCTCGATGCATCTGCAATATCTAACCCGACCATCGTAATAATGTCTTTATTTGCAAAATACGGAATACGCCGTTCTTTACCTAGAGTAACTCTACCATCCTTGTACCGCACACCATTATCGTGAACAATCAGGGTAGGACGCTCTCCGTCATCAAATACCTCATATCCTATACCTAGTACCCAATGGTAATCGTAAGTAAACTTGCCTCTCCACCGCAGACGAAACCACTTATCAAATTTAACAGCCACAGGCCGGCCGGCATCAATTTCTGTTTTATATACTTCAAAATCATTAAACGTAGTAATGAGTAACTTTTGCTGATCCTTAGGTAAAGTCGATGAATGGATATAGTTCTTCAGTTCTTTGGTAAAACAGCGCACACTCATCCCCCAAGGTCTTCCGCCGTGATGGCTGTATATGTAATTAATATGAGCGGCTTTGGAAGGAAAATGACCTTTCCCCCGAATAAAGTCCGCTCCGAAATGGGTGTTCCAATACTCCGTTAACGCTGCCATCGTAGCTGGGCCACACGCAGAGGACGGGGATTCGACCCCAACCTCCCACTGTGTATATGGCTCCGCAGGCAGTTTGTTGCTAATCCGAGGCTGTCTATGCTTCATTCAGATAGATCCCCTCTTAAAGGGCTAGACTTAGGAGTAATATGTGGAGTCGCCTCCGGAAGTAAAATCACATTTGTACCGGCATCCAATTCTCCTTCTACAACTGCTGCCCCTTCCATTGTTGTCTCCCGTTCTTCTGTCTGCACTGTATCTTCCACATCTATCTCAGCTTTACTATCAGGATTGATCTGCAGCGTGAAATAGAAATTAGAGCCCTCTCCTTCACTGCTCTCTACAGCGATAGCTCCGCCCATCAGCTCAACGAGCTTTTTACAAATCGCCAGCCCCAATCCGGTCCCGCCATATTTGCGGTTAAACGAGGAATGCAGCTGATAAAAAGACTGAAACAGCCGATGCTGCTTCTCTAGAGGAATACCGATTCCCGTATCCCTAACATTAAATTTCAAAGTTAATTTCTTTTGATCTGCGGACAGCTTCTGCTCTACGTAAATACTGATACTGCCCCGATCTGTAAACTTGATTGCATTGCTGACCAGATTGACCAATACCTGACGCAACCGCCCGGCATCGCCCATAATCAGTGGCGGCACTCCAGGTGCCATGCTGCATGATAACTGAATATTTTTCTCCAAAGCCTTCGCTGTAAATAGATCGATTACGCTGTCCAATACGGCTTGAAGCTGCACGGGCTCATTTACAATCATCATTTTTCCGGCTTCAATTTTGCTGTAATCCAGTATTTCATTCAAAATAGATAGGAGCGAGCTGCTGCTCTCCTTAATAATGTCAGTATATCCAAGCTGTTCTTCATCAAGCTCCGTCTCCGCCAGGAGATCCGTCATCCCTACAATTCCGTTCATCGGAGTACGGATTTCATGGCTCATAATAGCTAAGAACTCAGACTTAGCCTGGTCTGCTTTTTCCGCAGATTCCTTCGCCCGAATGATTTCCTTCTCATCCGTGATATCCCGGAACACTACAACAACACCCTTCGGCTCCCCCTTATCAAACAGAGGGGTTACCTGATATTCCGCAAGAAAGCTAGAACCGTCCTTACGCCACAAGACCGCATCATTACTCTGATAAGATACACCTGACTTAATAGCCTTCATTAGTGGAGATTCCTGCGGCCGATAATGGCTCCCATCGAGTGCTATCTGCTGAATTTGATCCAAATAAGGATGGCCCATAATTTCATCATGTTCATAGTCCAGCATTTGCAAACCTGCAGGGTTAATGAACGTCACCTTCTCCTCCATGTCGAGTCCAAAGATGCCTTCCGAAACTGCATTTAAAATAAGAGTGTACTCATTGCTAAGCTTCTCAATTTGTTCTGTATAACGGATGCGCTCTGTAATATCACGGGAAATCCCATACACACCTACTACTTGATCATCTACAATAATCGGAATATTGGTAGTATTAATCTCTACAAAGTGTCCGTCTTTATGAATAAGCGTTAGATCATAGCTTTGAGGATAACCCTGGGCGGCTAAGTTAAAATGATACAACGTCTTCTCTATGTCCTTCTCATGGACAATGGGGCCAAAGTACATTCCGATCAGTTCATCCAGCGAATACCCGGTCAACTTCTCCAAATTCGCATTGGCGGTCAAATAATCTCCATGCAAATTCATAGAGTACACGGCAGATGGATTATATTCGAACAAAGATTTATACCGTTGCTCGCTCTCCTTAAGCTTGAACTCGAACTGCTTGCGCTCCGTAATTTCACGTCCAATCGCTATAATCTCCATGACATTCCCCTCATCATCATAGGTATAACGACTGCTCGACTCGAACCAGACATAGGTGCCATTCTTATGGCGGTAGCGGTAAGCTACAGCCGGAATAACGCCAGAGCTGCGGCTCTGCTCCATTAAACCTTGCATCATAACTAGATCATCCGGATGGAGATAATTATAGGCGCTTGTCCCAACCATCTCTTCAGGCTCATAACCAAGCAGGGTACGACTAGCCGAAGAACAATATAAGAAAATACTGTCTTTGACCGCATGACGCGAGATTAAATCCAGTGAATTCTCGGACATTAATCTATAATTGCGTTCACTTTGACGAATTTGTTCTTCCATTTGCTGCTGCTGATCCAGATGATCCACCGTTTCCTGAGCTGCGATCTTTAGTTCCGTAATATCCTCGGCATATACTATAATATACGAAGGCGCTTGTCCTTCTTCTGCTCCTAACCCAGAGAACATGAGAGACAGGCAGACGGGTTGACCTTCTTTGTTTAAAAAACAATGCTCCTTCTTCCAGCTGCCCGCTGGCGATTTCTGAAGCTCATCCATTACCACTCTATAGGAGAGCTCTTTTGAATGTGCCTCTCTATTTTCCGATTCTGTAAAAAGAGCCCCGGCAAGAAACTCGGCTTCCGTAAAGCCAAGTAGATTGCAAAAAGCCGGATTGACTTTTATCCAGTTGAAATTGCCGTTATTCGAAAACAGTACGGCCATTCCTTCTGGAGACCTCATAAATGCATGATCCAGAATTGCGTTAAATTCTACCGAGCTGCCCATTTAAGCCAGACCTCCTTTGTTGCTAGCGCTAAAGCTCTCATACCTTCTTATGTCAGTATACGATAAGAGAACTGGGGAAAGAAATGTCTAGCGCATTATTTTAAATTGGAAATATTTAAATTTAAATTATTGACGCAAGCAAATAAACAACTTATATTTAACAATAAATATATCGTTCGTGACCTATTACGATGGAAGCACCCGTAATAAAGGCTTTTGCCTTTGCTACGGGTGCTTTTTTGTTGTCTTCAGGAATACGGACAAAAGGAGGAGCGAATCAATGAACGCACTAAAGTCATTCCCCTTACTACTACTGGTGATCCTGCTATCGTTAAGCACATCAACAGGAGCTTTTGCTGCAGCAACGACTGAATTAACACCTTCTATTCAAGCGGCTTTTGATCTAACAGCTGCCACTGCCGAGGCTCCTGCAAGGATGAAGATGACTAATCTGTACAATGAATTATCTACTTTAAAGATGCAATACAATAACCGTGAGGAGCAGATCCGAACCCTTCACTATAACAATGAGCAAACACTGATTGCGGTACGTAAGCAAATTAAAGAGATTGATTTAGAAGCCGTAGCTCAGCTGGAGGTCACCGTTAAGAGCTGTAAACAGCACTATCAGCCCTTATTCGACCAATACAATGCGCTTAATAAACGTATCAAGATCGCCAAGGGTCTTAAAAATAAGACTTTGAATACCGTACTACAAGCCCAAGGCGATGCTATGAAGGTCCTGGTTCAGTTGGCTCGCAAAGAGATTAGCGAAAAACAGAATCAGTTGAATGCAGCCAAACAGACACGTACCCGAAAGATAACCTATGCCCGCAAAACCTTGTCTGGCATTGATAGCCCACAAGTCTCAATTAAATCTAACAAAAGCGTAGTCACCTCATTGAATAAACGGATTTCCGCAGATTGGAGTGACTTCAAAGCAGCGATTCGCAAGCAAAACCTTACATTAACCACTCAGTCTCTGTCCTCACTCGTCTCGGGTTACCGCCAAATCGCAACGCACAAGCAAAAGATCATAGAATTAGAACAAAAGATTTCTGTTGTCATTGCTAATACGAGGAAACAGATCATTTAGTATTTTTTTTCTTCTCATTCGCTCTGCGGTAAGCCATTACTTTGCGGTACATGCTTTTATCAGAAAGATGTTTAAAAATATATGGGTCCGGACTAGTATTCACTTCAATAATCCAAGGCGTCATGGATCTATCCAATCCTACATCGACACCAATCTGTCTAAACCCAGGATATTTCTTATGGTAGAAACGTCCGGTATCTTCTCCTAGCTTTCTCAGTATCCTAAGCATTTGCGCTTGCTGAGCTTCGTTCAGATAAGGAGACAGCAGCTTTTCCATAGCAGTTAGTTTGCCGCCGCTATGATAGTTGGTAACAATCTTACCTTTCTCAGCTACCCGACCAATCAGACCGGTAGTTTCCCATTTGCCCTGCGGGCTGAGCTGGACCATCACACGGATATCAAAGCGGTGTTTCCCGTGCTTTAGCAATACTATTCCTCTCTGGATCAGGTAACTACGTCCACGCGTCGCTTTCTTTAAGGATAAATGGAAGGCGTCGAAGGTTCTAAAAGTCTTAAGTCTTGTTCCACTTTGGTACTTGTATTCTGTTCCATAAGTCTCTCTACTCTGTTCAACCTTCATCACACCATTGCCATAGGTACCGTATTCTGGTTTGACATAAACCATTCCATATTTCAGCAGCATAGCTTTCAGATTGACTTTACTGAATTTTACTGTTTCGGGAATCAACGGTGAAATTTCAGTGCTTCGCATGAGCACCTTGGTTTTAATCCATTTGCTGGTCAATGCAGACTTTAACTTCTTTCCCAACTGTCCTCTCCCCTGTCCCTCAGAAAATAATCACGGCCTTAGTAAGCCTTAGTATTTTATGCTGCAACTGTACAAATGGCATGAGTGAAACGCCCTCTCCGCTTTCGGATGTATCTACTGTTTACTGTGTTGCATATGGTGGAAGAGGATATCCATTAGCGGATAAAAGGAGGCGTGAACCATGCACATTTGTATCATTGCACCGGAGCAGTTCCCAGTTCCGGGAGACGGTTCAGTAGAAATCTGCATTTGGGCCATTGCCAGAAGGCTCGCGGAGAGACATAAGGTAACCATTGTAAGTCGGAAGTTACCTGGACTACCTGCTGCCACTATATTGGAGCAGGTCAGAATTATCCGGTTGCCCGCAAGCACCCCAGCCCATTATCTTACTTCGGTATTAGAATACATTCAGAAAGAATCCTTTGATATCATTCAGGTTGATAATCGCCCCCATCTTATGTCTGCTGTAAAGAAACAGCTTCCTCATATCCCGGTATTTCTGTTCCTGCACTCTCTTACCTTCACACCGGGTACAGATAAAGTGGCAAATGCCTTGGCAAAAGCAGATCTGATCATTGCCAACAGCCACTCCTTACAGCGAAGATTGGATCGCCGCTTCCCTCAACTGACCACAGGGATTCACATTGTCTTATTGGGAGCCGATCTTGATCGGTTTACCCCTGTGCAGACATCTGAAAAACAACAGCTTCGTAGTTTTTACAGACTTCCGCAGACCTTTACCGTTTTGTTCGTTGGTCGGGTTATACCCCGCAAAGGAGTGCCTATATTAATACGTGCTATGTCGCATTTAAACAAACACCTCCCCGCTCATCTCGTCATCGCAGGCAAGGGCAAGCCGTCGTACATACGGCAGTTGAAGCTACTTGCACGGCGGCTGAGAGTGTCAGTTACTTTTCTAGGAAATGTAGCTCATGAGAATATTCACACCCTTTATCAGGCAGCAGACTGCTTTGTATGCCCTTCCCAGAATCATGAATCCTTCGGGCTTGTTAATGTAGAAGCTATGGCCTCCGGTCTACCTGTTATCGCTTCTAATAATGGGGGAATCCGAGAGATTGTCGCCTCTGGCCATAACGGTTATCTGGTAGAACGATATCGCGAGGCTTTACCCTTTGCCCGACATTTGCTGCGGATAGCCCGCAATCCACAATTGGCAGTTACCATCGGATCACAAGGGAGAACAGATGCGCTTGAAGCCTTCAATTGGTTGCGTACAGCGAACCATTTAGAACAGCTGTACCAAGCTTCTACATCACCACAGCAGGGGTACAGAACTCTTGCAGGCGGAATGCAATTGTAGACTCAAGAAAAGTAGGGGGGCCCATAAGCCATCAACTGGCTGCTGGGTTCCCTTCTTTTTGGTGTTTGCTTGAGCTAAACAAACACCAATCTCCGATTGAATTAGGTCATATATGCGTATAAAAGGTAGCTATCGGACACAGCTGACCCCAAACGCAGCTTTATCCCACATTTGCAATGCTAAAGGACCCTATAACCACTATTGGCATGAAAAATGCCCAATATGAACGCATCCATAGGAATAACGTCGGTGGAGTCCGCAAACATGTTCCAAAGGCCAAAAACTAACAAATAACGTCATATGGGTCCGTAAGCCTCAGAGAAGGATTATTACTCCACGATGCAGACAGGCCATAAGCAACAACAAAAAGCAGCGATCCTCCAACACGGGAGAATCGCTGCTCTGCTTTTTTTGTGAATTTTACATTAAATAGGTAATTTCCTTCAATTCAAATCAATTGAATAACTGTAAGCACAAGCCCTACGACAAACCCGCATAAGGCTCCGTTCACACGAATCCATTGCAGATCTTTACCCACTTTATCTTCCAACATATTCACTAGACTAGCGTCATCCATGCTGTCCAGATTCTCTTTTACCAAAAGACCTATTCTGTAGTGGTTAGCCTCTACAAAAGCAATTAATGAAGCGCGAATCCGCTCTTCCCAGCTACTGATCCATTCTTGTTCCTTACCAATACGACGTACAAGCAGGGTATATAACGTGAACAGCTTGCGTCCGCCAGCCGCCCGATCTTCTTCCAGTAGGGAAATTGCTTTGCTGCGAATGTTCTCCAATTGCGTATGCAGAAATGCGGTTGCTGCTTCGCCTTCAAGCTCATTCAGTGCCCATTCTTTTAATGAAGCCAGTCTAGCCTCATCATTAACAATCTGGAACAGGGCCACTCGAATCTCACGGATAATCTCTTCACGGTATGGGCTATCCTCTTCCCGAAAATCGCGGATACCGGACTGCAACATACCTTGCAGCATTTCACCAAGCATATCTGCATCCATAAACCCGACAAAAGCCTGAAAGGCCATGCCTTTAAGTCCGCCAAGCTTCACTTCAGCCAATTTCTCGCTGGCGATCTTGCCAAGCATAGCTTTCGTTTCAGGACGTCCGCTCCAATTAGATACCCCTTCCAGCGCATAGTCCAGAGCAGCTACATCTTTACCGTCATTCATTAACTTAGTAACTATTTTATCGGCCGCAGCGCCAAGCTCAGCTTCACGAACATATTCGGAGGCTGCCTTTTGCAGAAACGGTACTGCCTTCTCTACCGGAAGACGAGACACGAATTCGCCAAGCTGCTCCAATATTTGTACTCTTGCCTTCTTTTTACTAAAAAACTTTGTCAGCAGCTTGGAGCCCATTGATATAAAGCCAAACTTACGCAGCTTGTTCTCAATGCTTTCCTTGTTAAGAAGCTCAGTCTCCATCGCGGTGATTAGTGATTGGATGATCTTATCGCGATTCTTGAGCAGTAGTGAGGTATGTGGAATACGTAATCCCATCGGATGGCGGAACAACGCCGTTACCGCGAACCAGTCGGCAATCCCCCCCACCAAACCAGCCTCGAAACCACCTCTCAGTAGAATCACGGCTAGGTTTTCAGGTAGAAACAGTGTAATCAGAAACCCACATGCCATAAAGGCGAGTGACATGGTGGCTAAGTTTTTGGATCTCATAAATAGTCCCCTTTACATAAGCAGCTGCCGATGTCCTTACGCAGGAAAAATACCGTCGGTCACATTCCTCGAACATAAGCTGACGATAGATTCGGCTAGTCGGTTAGTTTGACAACTATTGTACCACGCCTGAACTATTTTCTAAAAATATACTGTAAAAACCTTTTATCTCCTGTTGGACGTTCATTATTGTACAGTTGCATGAAAATGGTTTTTGGTTTTCAGAATATTAATGATAAGATACAAGTAACGTTTCAATACCCCTTAAAAAGTACCACTTTACCTGGAAAAGGAGCTCATACAATATGCTGATTGCTTTAGATATGGATGGAACATTACTGAACGAAGAAGGAAACATCAGTCCAAAAAACCGCGAAGCTATTATAAAAGCTCAGAAACTAGGTCACATTGTTATCATTGCTACAGGGCGCTCTTTTATGGATGCAGAACGTCAGCTTCGGCTAGCGGATCTGGAATGTCCTGTAGTCAGTCTAAATGGCGCAGTCGTCACATTATCTGATCGCACCCTCGCGGCAAGCACGCCGCTGAATAAAGCGGACATCATTCCCGCTCTACGCTGGATGAACGAAATTCCGGACTTGTATTACGAGGTATACACTGAGGATAACGTTTATGTAGAGCTGAACAAACGTGTACGGTTAGAGAAATTATCTGCACTAAGCGATGATGAAGTTCCTGAAGAAGTCAGCTGGCTGCTAAAAGCAATGATCGATCAACAGTTTCAACAAGCAGCGGTAACCTATGTGGAGAGTATGGAAGAGGTGTGGAGCAAGGAGGAAAATGTTATTTATAAAACATTGGCTTTTTCTCTAAACCGAGAGCTGCTCAAGGAAGCCTCCACCCGCTTCGCGGCTATTCCGGGCTTAATTATCACCGCCTCCCATGTGAATAATATCGAGATTAACCATGAAGAGGCCAACAAAGGCTCCGGTGTAACCATGCTTGCTGACCATTATGGTATATCGCTAGCGGATGTAGCTGTCATGGGCGACAGTTATAACGATCAGCCGATGTTCGAGAAGGCCGGCTACCGGATTGCTATGGCTAACGCAGCGCCAATTCTTAAGGAAATGGCGGAATTCATCACCACCAGCAATGAGGAAGACGGAGTCGCGGCAGGAATTGAGCATCTTTTGAATAGAAATTCTAAAGAGTAATTCCTGTATAAAGCAGTGAATGCACAAATAGCATCGTGGGCAGTTCTGCTCACGGTGCTATTTGTGGGTTTATTTTTGTTAGGCAGGGATCTCTCATTTACACTTTAGGTTTAGCTCGTGGCGTGCCTATAGCTTACTTGTGGCTTACCTATAGCTTACTTATC
This sequence comes from Paenibacillus sp. FSL R5-0636, assembly GCF_037974255.1. NCBI lineage: Bacteria > Bacillati > Bacillota > Bacilli > Caryophanales > Paenibacillaceae > Paenibacillus > Paenibacillus sp. FSL R5-0636. Next base: position 355,202 of record NZ_CP150232.1, on the reverse strand, counting down.
GCTTTCCTGTAGCTTACTGTGGCTTGCCTATTGCATCCCCGTCCCTCTCAAGAATTAGTTGTACTTCGTACAGTTAAATGCTCTCTTTTAAGAGCTAATTCGGATTTAATTGCACTCTGTACACTTATATTCAGCAAATCTATTCAGAACGCAAAAATTCGCTATTTTTAACTGTACAAACTACATCTATATCGCAAGGCATTCGCTACTCCACGAAATAGTTGCACTGGATACATCTATTTCACTTCAGCCGCGCAATCTATCCATATCTATAACAGCCTCCGGGTTAAAGCGAACTACCTTTCCATTCATCCCAAATCATCAAGGAAGCTGTCCTCCCCCTCCCATTCGGCAGACACTCGTACATAGTCATCCACCTCAGGAAATTCCAACAGTTCAATGATAATCAATTCGAGCGCTGTAATTGCCCGCAGCCCATGCTTCGTACCAGCAGGAACCGTGACCGTGTCCCCGGCGGCAACCGTATGAAGTTGACCATTCATCCGGTATTCTCCATTTCCAGAAAGAAAAGACCAAACTTCTTTAGTATGTTGATGAAAATGGTAGCTGGTGTGCTCACCTGCCAAAATGGTTATTTTGGAGGTCGTAACCTCAATACCTGCTGCCGTGCGAGAGAAGTCCAAAATGCGTGAGGTGCCCCAGCGTTTTTCTTCAATCATCGGCTTCGCCGCATGGCCCTCCAGCTTCTGCTTAATTCGTTTTGCCTGCTCTATCCCAGCTACCAATATACCATCTGGCCCTGCCGCCACGATTAAACCCGGGGCTCCGATAATATGCACAGGGCAAGAGAGTTCGTTGATCAAATGGGTACCTTTTGAATCCTCTGAGATACTCCCCTCGCCAATCACCGTTCCTTGCAAATGGGGAACAAGCGCATCCCAGCTGCCAATATCCGCCCATACCCCAATATAAGGGATGACTACCGCACGCCGCGTGTGTTCCAGCACCTCATAGTCAAAGCTTCGTTCTGGCAATTGATCATAATGCTCCATAAATTCCATGTAATCTACTGGAAGATCCCGTTCCACCATACTTGATAGCAAATATCCTAATGAGCAGGAAAACACGCCGCAATTCCACAGTCCTCCCTGAGAAATGAACTCAGCCGCTGTCGATTCGTTCGGTTTCTCTGCAAACTGCTCAACATTTAAAAAAGACGTCCCTCCTACCCCTGACCCTTCACCAGGCAGAATATAACCGAACTGTGTAGAAGGAAATTCAGGTAAAACACCAATCAAAGCAATATCTGCTTGTGATTCGGCAAGTACACTTGGAAATTGATGAAGCTGTTTAAAAAAAGAAGCCTCCACATACGAATCCACCGGAATGACCACTACGATCTCTTTTGAGTCCATACCCTTCACAGAATGCAGATAACTCGCCGCCAGAGCTACTGCAGTAAAAGTCCCCCGTTTCTGCGGCTCCGCTAATAAAGGGACTTGAGCACCAACGGATTTGCGAGTAATCTCCACCTGACTGCGATGAGTCACAATGCAGCTTGAATCCAACAAGCCTACTTCTTCCAGCCCTCTGCATACCCGCTCGATCATCGACTCCACACCGCCAGCTTCTGTTGGAAGCAGCCTTAAAAAAGCTTTAGACCTGATCTCATTTGATAGCGGCCATAACCGCTTCCCCGATCCCCCTGAAAGGAGTACGATCTGCAACCCTATCGCCCCCCTGCGCTGGATTTAGCCCCCGGTGTTCTCACATACCCCTTTCGTTTATGAAAAGACAATGATCTATACTTCTCAGCCAGCTGATTCACTCTCTGCTTGGATAGCTGTCCTGCATTCATATGGAGACCTTTATTACGCGCTTTTTGAATCTTCATTCCCTCGCGATTCTTCGAATACAGGTAATTGGCATAGGTTTCGAATTCAGAAAAGGCAAATTGCTTGGAACGGTTCATACTGTGTAAAATAGCTCGATACCAAGGCATTTGGTGTTTTGCTTCTATCTCTCTTTTCATTTGAGTCAATTGACTGCGTTCAAACAGCATATAATGGGTCACAAATGACGATTTTGCGGTCACCTTGCGGCCCATGAGTTTCCTATAGGTTACAAAATACTGTGGTTGGCTCCAGTTCCGGCTGTAAAAGAGTGTCTTGCCGTCCGCCCGAAAACGGTGGGGGGTGATCAGAACGGTATCGGCATCAATAACCAGAAAATAATCCGCCGTGCAGAGCTTGTCGCCATTCAGCTTCAGCAGCTGTTGGAATAGCCAGCCGGAACGTTCCCAGGTGCGTGAGCGATAATGAATGTCTTTTTTCGTAATCGGCAGCACCGTATTCTCATCAATAAAGGTACAGCCTTTTGTGCGACAGAACTCAATCATCCGTTTCTTTTTGGGAGCAACAATTAATATCCGGCCGATGGGATGCTTAACCTGCTTTCTAACAGCGTCAATCACATGGGGAAGGGTCTGTAAATCTTTTTCAATCGCGGGAATCAGTACGTCTATAGTAACGGCATGTCTGATGCGGACCTTACTGGGCGAGGGCATAGGGTCATCTCCATATCATGTTTTTGCTTTAGGATATGAGCATGATAGGAAAAGGGAATGGGCATCACAGAATTGTTCAGGGGAGTGGCAAACGTGCGCTGAACAATTCTGTGATGCGCGGGGCGGAAATTTTTATATTATAAAAATAGAAACAGACCTGCACCCAGCGCCCTTTAGTAGGGCGAATATGCCTCTCATTTCGCTTACGGAGGCGGATTCATCCTTTTCTAGGGCATTTTTGCCTCTCATTTCGCCCACGTGGCCACATTCCTGCCTATCTGCGGGATTTATACCGTACATTCCGCCCACGCAGCCACATTCCAGCTAATCTACGGGATTTATACCGTACATTCCGTCACGCAGCCAGATTCCAGCCTATCTACGGGATTTATACCGCACATTCCGTCCACGTAGCCACATTCCTGCCTATCTGCGGGATTTATACCGTACATTCCGCCCACGCAGCCACGATCCAGCTAATCTACGGGATTTATACCGTACATTCCGTCCACGTAGCCACGATCCAGCTAATCTGTGGGATTTTTACCGTACATTTCGCCCGCGCAGCCACGATCCAGCTAATCTGCGGGATTTATACCGTACATTTCACCCACGCAGCCACATTCCAGCTAATCTACGGGATTTTTACTGTACATTTCACCCACGCAGCCACGATCCAGCTAATCTGCGGGATTTTTACCGTACATTTCACCCACGCAGCCACATTCCAGCTAATCTGCGGGATTTATACCGTACATTCCGCCCACGCAGCCACAATCCTACCTATCTACGGGATTTATACCGTACATTCCGCCCGCACAGCCACGATCCAGCTAATCTGCGGGATTTATACCGTACATTTCACCCGCGCAGCCACGATCCAGCTAATCTGCGGGATTTATACCGTACATTCCGTCCACGTAGCCACATTCCTGCCAATCTACGGGATTTATACCGTACATTCCGCCCACGTAGCCACATTCCTGCCTATCTGCGGGATTTATACCGTACATTCCGCCCACGCAGCCACATTCCAGCTAATCTGCGGGATTTATACCGTACATTCCGTCCGCGCAGCCACAACCCTACCTATCTACGGGATTCATACCACCGTTGTGTCCCACTCCCACACCAATCCCCAGATTTTTACTGGCTCAATATCCAACACTTTTCCTGTGCAGCAAAAAGCTTGGGATGGTATATTGTAGATTGGCTAAATTTTCGGCACATTTTAAGATGAACTCAAACATCATAGAACTAGGTTTGTTGAGATCACTACTCTATACAGAAATAATGAAGGTGAATCTATTGAATAAGCTTTTATTTCATACTATCCCGCTGGGAGCTACTGGTGAGCGGATCCCGCAAGCGGCTGTGGCCTCAGCGCAGACAAGCCAAGAACTGGTAAAGCGGGAGGATGAGGACTCCGCTTATTTCCGCAGGCTGGAAGAAGGCGGCATCCTGCTCAACCGTCCGCAGATTTCTGCGGTACGGCATCATAAAGGGCCGCTTCTAACACTGGCCGGCGCAGGCTCCGGCAAAACCTCGGTTCTGATCTGTAGAACCGGTTATTTGTTGTCCGTGCGCGGCATCTCGCCAAGTCAGCTGCTATTGCTGACTTTTTCGAGTAAAGCTGCGGCGGAAATGCGCGAGCGGATCGCCCTATTACCGGGAGTAGGCCCAGCGGATGTCGCGCGGCTGCAGGCCCGCACGTTTCATTCCTTTTTCTTATTTTTCTTGCGCAGACAAGGATTGCAGCAAGAAATTTTCAGTGAGACGCGGCGCCAGCACATTCTGTTGAAACAAATCATGCGTGAGCTCGGGCTACCTAAAGATGCCTATCCACCGGAAACGCTACTCTCCCTGCTCTCTTCCTGCAAGATGAACATGGGTACCGTAGAAGGCTTGCCTGAAGGAACCACCGCTGAAAAAGAAATGAAATCCATTCTGGAAATCTACGAACAATGGAAACTAGACAATTTCAAAATCGACTTCGATGATGTCCTCTTAATCGCCTATCGGATGCTGAAGGAGCGTCCAACGCTTTTGCAGGAATTGCAGATGAGATATCTATACGTGATGGTGGATGAGTTCCAGGATACCAATGCCTTGCAGTATGAGTTAGTCAAAATGATTGCTCACCCGCAGCATAATCTGATGGTAGTTGGCGACGATGACCAGACGATTTATTCCTTCAACGGGGCACGCAGTGAATTCATTCTGGAATTCGAGAAGCTGTACCCGGGAGCAAGGGTTATTACACTTGATATTAATTACCGCTCTGGTCCAGCTATAGTCGGGCTCGGCAACGGTATTATCCGGCACAATACGCGCCGGCGTTCCAAAACCCTGCAAGCTGCCAAAGGCAGCGGGAGTCAGCCCCGGTATATGCGTCCGCAGACAGCAGACGAGGAAGCTGAGCAGATGGTTGAGCATATTTTAAACGAGGTTTCGAGCGGCAAAAGAGAATATAGCGACTTCGCCATGTTATATAGAGCGTCCAGCAGCAACCGGGCCGTTCTGGAATTACTTCTTTTACGCGATATTCCCTATATTGATTATGGAGAAGGCCAATTACTGTACGAACACTGGCTAATTTCCCCGGTCGTGGATCATATGCGTCTCTCCGTGAATCGGCGGAATTTTGCGGCTATGGAGAACATCCTGCCTACTCTATATATGAACCGTGAAAAAGGTATGAATCACATCCGGCAGATGGAAGCCAGACAACCAAAGCAAGGCCCACTAATCCATCTGTTGTCCATGCCCGGCATGGAGGATTTCAAGGGCACTAAGCTTAGAGAGCGGCTGGATCTAATTCGCAATATGCGCGAGTTAACCCCAGTCCAAGCGATTCGCCAGATCCGCACGCAATTCTATGATTATTTCATCGAAGCGAATGAGCGGCATCAAGCAACCTTGCATCGCGAAACGTTAAAAGAAATGCTAGATGAACTAGAATCGTCTGCAGAGCGATTTGATAGTATTCCTGCCGTTCTAGATTTCATAGATAATGTTACGGAACGTAATGAACATAATCGTCAGCCAAGCACCAAAGAACAAGGGAATCGGATCGCGCTTATGACCATTCACAAATCCAAGGGCTTAGAGTTTCCTGTGGTCTTTTTGATTGGAGCCTCTGAAGGAATTCTTCCGCATAGCTCCGCACTGGAGGGCGACCGGCTCAAGGACCGCAAGCTGGCCGCTGCAAATAGTGGTAGTTCAAGCTTGGCTGCACTGGAAGAGGAGCGAAGACTGGCTTACGTAGCTGTTACTAGAGCCCGGGAAGAGCTATTTATCAGTTCACCTGCGAGGCATCGAGGCAAAAAAGCAGAGGTCTCCCGCTTCATGTTATCAGCCTTCCGCTCTGCTGTTTCTTCCACAGCAACGACTACGGTGAGCAGAACAGTAACAACAAGATCCTTACCTACCAGTCGCACAACTGCGACAAGAACCCATGTCGTTCCAGTATGGAATTGTACCAGCAATACCTGTCCTGGCTGGACACGCATGAAAGCGGGCGGAGCTGAGGATCATTTAACCTCAAAGCCCTGCCCGTTATGTAGTTCCTCTATGGCAAAGGACCAACGAGAAGTTCCTGTATGATTCAACGCAAAAAAAGCAAGTTTCCTCTTCCCTGGAAACTTGCTTTTTTAATAAAAATATAGGTTTAGGCTGGAGTTACTACCGCTTCTTCTTCCTCTTCTTCATGCACGGTCTTGATCTGGATCATTACGGTTGACGGTTCGGTCAACACTTCAATCCCGTCCTTAAAGATCAGATCAGAGACAAGCAATTGGTCGCCAATATCCAATCCGCTAATATCCACTTCCATGGAGGTAGGAAGATCTTCAGGCATACAGCGAACTTCCACTTCATAAATTTCAACCTGAAGCGTACCGCCTGCTTTAATACCTACGGCTTCACCTGCAAAATGAATAGTCACCTTGCTGTCCATGCTCTTTTTCATATTTACATGTTGAAAATCAATATGCAGAATTTTGCCGGACAGGGTATCCTTCTGAATGTTCTGAACCACGACCGGAACCTCTAGATCTTCCGATACCTTACCTTGCAGAATTGCGCGCGGATTCTTTTTGAGAATGTCCAGAAGTTCTTTTTCATTCACTTCCAACGTCAGAGTCTCTTTACCAATACCATATAATACAGCCGGAATACGTCCTTGCTTACGCGCCTGATTGATGTTGGACTTGGTGTCAGTCTTACGTGTGTTGAATTGAATAAACTTATTCATTGGGTTTCCCGCTCTCTTTGACCATAAATTCTTGTCACACTAAGTGTAACATGACCATATAATCTAGTCAAACCAACTGAAAGAACGCTAGGATTCATATTCGTCAAACGGGTCCGCGATCTCAATCTGATACGCTTCTGCGTCACTCACCCCTACAGACAATACCGCCCGGCCTCCTCCAAGACGTTTCAAGCCACCGCTGAAGATGACATCCTCCAGTTCTTTGCGCTTGCCCGGGCCCGCCGGAAAATCACTGCGGACTGCTATTATTTTGACCGGAGTTGCCTTATAAGTCTCAGGATTCAGCGAAAAAGCCATGGCATAATAGTGTTTGTTTCCGGCGCTATCGAAGCAAGCAATGTGGCCCAACACGCCCACCTTCCCACCCCGCAGCAGATGAGCTTCATTGGCTCCACCCCACTCTTCGGGCACGAATTGATCCTGTAGCACCTCGGCATCAATGAAGGTCTGCTCATTCAGTTCGTCCAGCGAAGGAATCACTGTGAACCCAATCTGCCCTCGCCCACCCCGTTCGCCCTGCGGCCGGGTAAATACGCCTACACTGCCATTATCAAGCTCGATAAGCCGGATATCCTTCATCGTGCCGGGGCCTGAAGAAAAGTGGGTCAAAGAATCGATGTGATAACCCCGGTAGAACTGGGTCACCCAGGAGATAATCCGATGCGGATCATCCGCTGCCGTAATCACTTCCACCCCGCCCACAATAAGTTCCCCCCTGATCCGGGTCCAGCACGGGTCCTGTAAATTGTACGTATGCGTATGCGCACGAGGTCTCCAAACCCCATCATGGCATGTAAAAAAGAAGACTTGAGAGAACTCACTGTCCCGTTCCTCAACTCTTCCCATTAGTACCTCTTCCCCGTTATACATAAACGGGGCGGTTATATTATAGACATCCCGGTGCCCAACACCGGTGAACGTCAATTTATTTACAGTGGTTGTACCGCGTCCGGCATGATATGTATCCAGAAGCTGCTTACAGGTGGCTGTCTGTGCCGGGTTCCTTGTCATCGCCGTCCTCCTCATAATCATTTGAACGATCGATCACCCAATCGTTGTCTTCCGCATCCATGGCAATCAGCTCGCCGGGCTGGACATTAAAGTATACACATAATTTTAGCAACAGATCCCTTGGATACTGCACCATCTCATTCTTATACATTCGGCGTACCGAATCAAAATGGTAATTGATCTCTTTAGCAAGCTTGCGGATCGATAATTTCGGATCATGCCTCTCCATGACCTCACTCAGTTTACTGCGTATGACTGGCATTCATACACCTCCTCCAATAATATATCCGTACTAACCCCAAGGCGTCAATCGAATTGACAAGATAAAACGGTCATGTTACAGTTGGATTAGGAAATAATTTGCAACATTTCTAATTTTAGAAAACCAAATACCTTTCCCTATTCAGAAAATAGAGTCTTCTTTATTTTCTTTTTTTGTATCCAGACCAATCGCAAGACCATTAGGGAGGCTCTTTGAATGAAAAATACAGTCCGTAATCACAACATCGTGTTCCTGGGAACCAGTCTGCCGCGAGAGTGCGGTATCGCCACGTTCACACAGGATCTGCTAGATGAACTTATCCACCTTCCCGGCTTTAACCCGCCCCGGATTATTGCCATAAACAACAATGAAACCTACGCTTACGATCAGCAGGTAATACGGCAGATCGACCAGCATAATTACGCAGATTATATAGATACGGCCGATTTCCTCAACAATTCTGATACCGATTTGTTGGTCATCCAACATGAATTTGGCATCTACGGCGGAGAAAGCGGTGAATACCTGCTCCCCTTTGTCGAACGTTTGAACATTCCGTATGTTGTTGTTTTTCACACAGTGTTGACCAAGCCCTCCCCTAAGCAGCATCAGATCATCCGATGTCTGGCCGAGCGTAGCGTGCAGGTCGTGACGATGGCAGAATCAACCCTTACCGATTTATCTACTATTTATGAGATCCCAGTTTCCAAAATCACATTCATCCATCACGGTGTCCCTCAAGTTAGCACAGCCTCACGCACCAGCCTTAAAGCACAATACGGTTATCCAGACCGCAAGATCCTCTCCACCTTCGGCTTCCTCAGTCCCGGCAAAGGGATTGAATACAGCATCGAAGCCATGCGCGGCGTGGTCAAGCGCCATCCCGAAGCACTTTACATTGTCTGGGGCAAGACCCATCCGGTCGTCAAGCTGGAATCCGGGGAAGTTTACCGCCAGAAACTGACGGACCTCGTAGAAATGTTTGACTTGCAGGACAATGTCCAATTCGTCGATAAGTTGCTGACCCAAGAAGAAGTAATAGAGTCCTTGGTCATGTCAGATATCTATGTGACTCCTTATCTGGGTAAGGATCAGGCCGTCAGCGGCACCCTGGCCTACGGAGTCGGTTATGGCCGGGTCATCGTGTCGACCCCTTACCGCTACGCCCAGGAAATGCTGGCAGAAGGCCGCGGTCTACTGGCTGATTTTCATGATTCTGCTTCCTTGGAAGCCTGCATTTTGCGCTTGCTGAACAGCCCTGCTCTGGTGCAAACGATGGAAGACCGCACGTTGAAGCTCGGGCTCACTATGCGCTGGAACGAAATCGCCAAAATCTATGCCGCCTTGTTCCACAGCCATATCCAGAGCTCGGCGTCAGCTGATCGGAGCGTGATTTAATGGAAACCTCCACCACAGTACAGTCTAAACCAGGCTATATGCGCAGAATCACGGACGATACAGGAATCTTTCAGCATACCAAGTTTGGGGTTCCGGACCGCTCAAAGGGCTACACTACCGATGATAATGCCCGCGCCCTGATTGCTGCGGTCTTAATGTACGAGAATTCCCGGGATGCCGTGGCACTCGATCTCATTCATACGTATATCTCTTTTATCTATCATTCCCAGACAGCGGACGGCAATTTTCGCAATTTCATGGATTATAACCGCTCCTTTATAGAGGATAAAGGTTCTGAAGATTGCCAGGGACGTACCTTGTGGGCACTAGGGTTCGCCTTGTCGCATGCAGCTTCCCTGCCTGACAACCTGATGAATACCTGCCGGTATTTGATCAATCAGGCACTGCCGCATCTGGAAGCCTTGGGCTCACCTCGGGCCGGAGCCTATGCCATCATCGGCTTAAGTTATCTTACCGAAGCACCCGGCCCATTAGGTTATGCTTTTCCATACCCGCATACTGAAAACACGACCGAAGAAGCCGCCTTTCTGCCAAGGGCAACCATTGAGAGTCTGATCGAAAATATTGCGGTTCGGCTGCATAATCAATATACCCGCTATAAGGGGCACGGCTGGAATTGGTTCGAGGACAGCATCACTTATGGCAATTCCATGCTGCCCTGGGCTCTGCTTCGGGCCTACCTAATCTCCGGGAATAAAAACCTGCGGGAGACCGCCAAGGAAAGCCTGGATTTCCTAGCTTCAACCACCTTCTCCAGCAAAGGCTACTATAAACCGATCGGCAGCCATGGCTGGCTGCTGCGCGATGGGCTGGCTGCACCCTATGATGAACAGCCCATTGAAGCCTGCGAGATGCTGCTGGCCTGCCGGGAAGCAGCTGTTGTTCTTGAGGACCCCTCTTATCTTGCGCAGGCAGAATTATGCTACAACTGGTATCTAGGGCATAATTCCTTGGGAATCCCCCTAATCGATCCGCAGACTGGTGCTTGTTATGACGGTATTCATGCGGCGGGGCTCAACCTGAATCAAGGCTCGGAGAGCATTATATCCTTCACAATTGCCCGGTTGGTGATGCATCATGAATAAATATGCTACGATCCTAGCCGGCGGGGGCGGAACACGGTTTTGGCCCCTGTCCAGACAAGAAATCCCAAAGCAGCTGCTGAACATTAGTGGCAACGACATTATGTTAAACGATACGATTGAACGCTTCAAAGGGATTATTCCTCAGGAGAATACAGTTATCGTTACTAATCGTACCCAAGCAGTATTGTTGGAGAGTATTATGCACAGCAGCGTTCTCAAAGCTAATATTCTAATTGAACCTGTGGCGCGAAATACAGCCGCTAGCATTCTTTTTGCAGCATTATCTATAGAGAAGTCTCATGGCAATTCTTTAATGGTCGTCCTTCCTTCCGATCACTATATAACGGATGAGGAACAATTCCGTCTTACACTAGACGAAGCCTGTACTGTTGCCATGGAGTCAGACAAAATAGTAACCATCGGAATCAAGCCTACTTTCCCATCTACTGGCTACGGCTATATTGCCTTTGATAAGACGCCGATTGCGACAAGCCCAGTGGCTGTATATGATGTAGATGAATTTGTAGAGAAACCAAACTTTCAGAATGCACAGAGTTATCTGGCATCCGGTAATTATCTATGGAATAGTGGGATTTTTATTTGGCAGACCTCTGTCATTATTGATAATTTCAAACGTTATCTACCTCGACTCTACAAAACCATGCTGCCCATCAGTGATTGTTTGGGTACAGATCAGGAAGAGGAAGTTATTAATGCCATCTACCCAACGCTTCAGAATATTTCGATTGATTACGGCATTTTAGAACGCTCTGATGAAGTTGTCGTGCTTTCCGGACAATTTGGCTGGAATGATATCGGTAGCTGGGATGCACTGGGTTCAATCTTCCCTCCGGATGATGCAGGCAACATTATAAAAGCAAATCATGTGGGAATAGATACCCATAACTCAATCATTTATGGAAATGGCAGACTTATCACGACCATTGGTGTAGACGGGTTCATCATTGCGGATACTGGGGATGCACTGTTAATCTGTCCCAAGGATAAAGCGCAGTCAGTCAAAGATATCGTGGAGCTTCTAAAGGAACAGGGAATGACAGAATATATCTAACTAAAAAGAATGCAAAAAGACGGGCCATTGCAGTACATGCATGGTCCGTTTTTTATCTAATTATATAAGTTGAACAGTTTGTACATGTTTTGTAAGCGCCAAACTTAGGTCCAAGCCCACAAGAACCCGTCTCGATCCCAAGCAATTCTCCCGCCATGGAGTTTCCGGAAAGCTTTCTTCACTTCTTTGGAGAGTGAGGCATTGCCGTTCTCATTCACAAATACAAATTGTTCTCCAAAATTCTCTTTCACATATTCAATCGCCGCCGTCTGATGCAAGGTACCCGTAAAACGAATCTCCTTCACCATCCATTCTGCTACTTCTTGTGCGGTTATTTCCATATGGATGCGCCTCCTCTCTGTGCTTACTGCTAAAATGTGCCCTCATTATAACATGAATACAGCCCAACCGGACAAACGTCCGAATTGGGCTGTATTGAAGTCATTTTACATCACTGTGGATAGATATGGTTCGAAGGATAACGGGACTTCTGTCCTCCACTCACCATCAACAGAATCCCAGTAATTAAGTGCAAGAACCAGCCCACAAAAGGAATCCATGCCAATAAAGAAGTTATAATTCCTAGCACTGAACCGTAGATAGACTCACGGTCTCTTGAAGATAAAATCAATGTAATCACATGTAGAATAAACATCAACCCCAGAACGGAATACCCCGTGCCAATAACAATAGCAGCACCCAGGATTGGAATTGCCAAAATAATTTCACAGGAACCCGTAATCCATTTCATAGCTTTAGAAGCGCTCAATAGACAACCTCCTAATTGGTTGAAATATATGATTTTTCTCGTGCTAATTATTTTATTTCATACCAACGGCAAAGGTTCTTCCACTTTGTCATGGGATTGCTTCTGCACAAGTGGAGGCAAGCCCTCCTTACTCATTGCTGCCGAAGGGGCCAGCCCCAAACAGTGGCACATTAAAGGAGCCAGTCGCAGCTGTGGCAGTACTTCTTCCTCTTTTTCCGAAGATAATACATCTACCCCAAACGTATATAATGGCACATCTCGCTCGGAAGGGGTTATCCCGCCGTGGTACCCATTTGCGTTCATTCCATGATCTGCCGTAATCATAATCTTATAGCCCTGTTCCATCCAAATGGGCAAAACAGTGGCCAACAGACCGTCAGCATTACGCACTGAAAACTCATATTCCTTGCTCTCTCCGCCATAACGATGCCCGGCGTCATCTATATTCATGGAGTGAATGTATAGGAAATGCGGATCATAGGCACTCCGTAAATACACAGCGTCGGCAAACACATGACTGTCGGGATAGTGATCCTCGAAATAAAAACTGCCATGCTGAATGGGCTTCATCACATTGTGCTGATGGCGATCAGCAAGCGGATCAAAAGGGGCCGAATTATAAAGCTCACTGACCCAATGATAGGCGACAGCAGCTGTGCGCAAATTAGCGCCCACTGCCAGATGGAATACGCTCTCTTCATGGCTTGGTCTCACAATATGGTTAGCCGTAATTCCATTTTTGGACACGGGTGTACCCGTCAAGAGCACTTCATAAAGCGGGCGTGACAGACTGGGTAATTCCGATTTCACTCGGTGACATGATATTTTCCCCTGCTCCACCAGATGCTCCATATACCCCATATATTCACGTGCGGCCTCATATCTAAGTCCGTCCAACACTACCACAATAAGTTTATTGTTCATTTCAGTCATCTTATTACGCTCCCTCTCGTTCCAGATGCAGCAGCTCAGAAGGGTTCAGAGCCAAGGTGACGTTAGCCCCTTCCACCAGCCTCAGCCAGCGTCCGTCATTTAAAAGATCAACCGTTAAAGAAATGTCTTCCACCTCTACCGTACACCTAACAATATTGCCCAATACGGAGACAGATTTAATGATGCCATCCACCAGTTGCAGTCCGGCAGCAACCTCGTGAAGTCCCGCGCCCTCATGCAGCAGCGTAACCGCCTCAGGCCGAATAGCAAATCGGTCCTTCGTGCTATCTATCCCCCGGAACAACGTCATCACTTCTGATCGGGTCAATACATTGTAACTGCCCATAAACCGGGCAACGAACTCTGTTCGTGGTGCGGAGTACAACCCCTCAGGTGTGCCATCCTGCACAATCCGGCCACCGTTCATAATACAGATGCGGTCAGAAAGAATCAGTGCTTCCTCCTGATCATGCGTCACGAATAGTGTCGTCATGTTAAACCTTTTTTGAATATCACGGATTTCAGCACGTAAATTCTTGCGTATCTTAGCATCTAGTGCGCTTAAGGGTTCATCCAGCAGCAATACTTTGGGCTGCACCGCTAGAGAACGAGCCAGCGCTACCCGCTGCTGCTGTCCACCAGAGAGGGACTGCGGATATACATCCCGTTTATCCTCCAGATCGACCAATGCCAGCAATTCCGCGCAGCGATGATGGCGGGCTGATTTCGATAGTCCCCGCATTTTCATTCCATACTCGATATTTTGGCTCACCGTCAGATTGGGGAACAAGGCATAAGACTGAAACACCATTCCTACCTCGCGCTTACGGGGCGGCAAACTCCCCAGATCTTTATTTTCCAAAAGAATTCTGCCGCCATCCAGCTCTGAAAGACCGGCTATGCAGCGTAGCAATGTGCTTTTTCCACAACCGGAGGGGCCTAGCAGTGTCACAAGCTCACCTTCACGGATCTCCAAATCAACATTGTCTAACACACAGGTATTCCCAAACATTTTGCGTACACCCTGCAGCTTTAGATAATCATTCATCCCTTAATACCTCCCCCCATCTTTTTACCGAGCTTCATTAGTACCATCGAAAGAATTAGAATAAACAGAAAATAAGAGATCGCAATCGCACTGGCCAAATGTCCACTTTCACCAACCCTTTGATATAGATATACCTGAATCGTCTGAATATGTCCGCCAACTAACATGTTCGTAAGAACAAATTCGCCGAATAGAACTGAAAATGATAACAGTGTAGAGACGATAACCCCAGGCCATATATTAGGCAAAATCACATTCAAGAAGGCCGTTCTTCGGCGGGCACCAAGCAGCTCGGCAGCATGCAGCAGTTCTACGGCATTAACCGTTAACAGACTATTGCGAATGCCCTGATACATATAGGGAAGGATGACCACAAAATATGCGCCCACCAATAAATACGCTGTTCCAGCGATATCAAAAGGACCAGAGGAATAGGTACGAATAAGACCTACCGCAGCCACAACACCAGGCACCGCATAAGGCAAAACAACAATACCTTTCATAAAGCTCTCCCAGCGCGGAAAATAGAGGGTGATGACAAAAACAGCTGGCAGCATCACGGCCAGACTCAGCACCACGCTGATCAGGCATAAATAAAGCGAGGTCCAAAGCGCCTCCAGAAAGCGAATATCCTCAAACATTTCCCCAAACCAATTCAAGGTCCAAGCTCGGGGCAGCAAGGTATTCTGCCAATCTTGTGCAAAAGCATAAATGCCCGTTGCCAAAAGAGGAAGCAGCAAATATACCATGAGCAGCAGCATGAAGGTGCGTGGAGCAAAGCCTGCTTTACGTATATTCATTGCCCTACCTCCTCACGAGCTGTCCATAAACGCCGGGGAGCTGTGGTTTTCACATCCGGTTTACTGAGCGCTTTCGTTCCGAACCTCTCCGCGCGCCGCACCATTAAATGGTTCAGATAAACCGCCAAAATCGTAGTCAGACCAAGCAGAACAGCAAGCGTACTCCCCATTTGTGGCTGTGTAACCACATCTCCGGCAACCAGTGAACCGATACGTACCGCCAACAGATTGTAATTTCCGCCAACCAATGCGTAAGCCGTGGCATAAGCCCCCATTGCATTAGCAAAAAGAATTCCAAGTGTGCCAAAGATCGCTGGAGTTAGAATAGGCAGGCCAATCGTCTTCCAGAACTGCCAAGGCCCAGCCCCCAGTAAGGACGCTGCCTCTCTCCACTGCTCACGGATTCCGTAAAAGGACGGGTACAAAAGCAATAAGGCTAACGGAACCTGAAAGTATACATACACCAGTATTAGACCTGACCAGCTATATAGATCAAAATCGGCAAAAACACTCCAGCCCCACTGTTTAAATAAGAGTGTAAACACCCCATTATTTCCGAGCAAAATGATATAAGCAAACGCCAGCGGAACACCTGCGAAATTAGAGGTCATATTCGACAGCATTAGAAGTCTATCGCGTACTCTCGGGGTAAACCGGGTAATGCAATAAGCACAAAAAAGTCCGATAATGATCCCTATCAGACTTGAGGTTATGGAGATTAGCAGACTGTTCTTAATCGCCTGCATGTAATAGGCACTTTGCAATGCATGCAGATAATTGCCTAACGTAAATCCCGTTCCGTCCGCTGTGCGTAAGCTTCCCGTCAGCATGGATATTATAGGTACCAGTTGAAAGGCTAACACCATTAGTGCAAATGGAATAAGTGCCAGGATCACACCGCGGCTTATTTGTTTCATCTTACTCGCTCCTTGTCGCGGGAATAGAACAAAGGCGCCTTACGGCATCATGACGAAGGCGCCCTGCTTCTTTTTTGGGGAGAAATGCATACTAGTTCAAATGCACAAGCACACGTTCCTGCCACAATTGAGGAATGGTTTTTGCCGTCTCTTCCCATACCTTGTAATCACCAACAGGCTTAGCGTTGACATATTCGTCTTTTGGTAGCAGCTTAGCTGCAACATCATCCGGCAACGTTACACTGTCACGGATCGGACGAGCGTAACCTTTGGCAAGATTAATCTGTCCTTCATCACTAAGGATGTATTGGCGTGTAAGCTTCGCCGCGTTAGGATGCGGCGCATATTTGTTGATGATCGTGGCATACCCGCTCACGACACTGCCTTCTTGTGGAATGGCTACAGCGAAGCCATCTTTGTTGATCTGGTCTCTATAATTCAAAGCGTTGAAATCCCACAGCAGGGTAACTTCCACTTCACCTTTTTCAATGTTGGCAAGGGAAGCCTCTGCATTGGAGAGACGTCCTTTTTTAGCTAAATCCTCGAAAAAAGCAATCCCTGGTTCAATGTTCGACTCGTCGCCACCAAAGGCAATCGCTGCGGCCAATACAGCCATCTGTGCTTGAGCAGCTTTGGTTACATCACCAACGATGATTTTGTAATTGCCGTTCTTCAGATCTTCCCAGCTCTTCGGCGGATTCGCCACGAGCTTAGTGTTAGTCAGAAAAGAGATGGTGCCTTGATAGCCGACGATCCAATTTCCGTCCTTGTCCTTAGCCCAATCAGGGATTTCATCCCAGTAGGATGTTTTATAAGGCTGGGTTACCCCTTTCTCCACGGCAACCGATCCAAACGCAATCCCCACATCTCCGATGTCGGCCGTTGGTTTGTCTTTTTCCGCATCAAACTTGGCAATTTCCTCCGCGCTCGACATATCGGTATCCGAATGTGTAAGACCATACTTACTGTCCATATCACTCCATGTATCTTTCCAGTTCGCCCAAGAATCCGGCATTCCTACACTGACGATACTGCCCTCTTCTTTAGCTTTACTCTCGATCTCAGTCAGACTTAATTCTTTGGTGCCAGCCTTTCCATTCGTTGTTTCTTCAGCCTTGGCTGAATTTCCACAAGCAGCAAGCAACAGGACGAGCAAGGATAACATTAGACCCATTGATAATTGATTTTTGATCCCTTTTTTCATGATTTCCCCTTCACTCCTATTTCTTATTTGCGGGCTTCTTTATGCTCCAACTGTTAGGCACCCAATTGCAGTATAGGCGTGTACTATTTTCGCGGCATTAAGGAGAATAGGAATATTTGTAAATAAAAAGAAACGACCTGTCGTCTTTTTTAGATGACCGCCGTTTCCCTTAGAAATACAATTTACTTACAATGACAAAAAATATTCGTATAAACTTCAGTCCAAGTAAAAAACTGCCCGACATTTCCAGGCAGTTTTACATGTATGAATATAACTACCGTCTACGCGCTGCCACACTGACAACACCGTATCTGTAAAGCACCTTCTTACCGAACCAGCCAAAAAGCCGATCCGTAAAGAAGCCCATAAAGCCAAGGCAGAACAACCCGACAAAGATCCAATCCGTACGGAAAAACAACCGGGAATTCCAGATCAGATAACCTACGCCTTCGTTCGAAGCAATCATTTCCGCGCCGATAATCGCCATATATGAGGTGCCCATCGCTAAGCGGATACCCGTAAAAATATAAGGAATCGTCGCCGGAACGACCACATGAATCAGAATTTGCCACTCACTGGCGCCCATACTGCGGGCTGAGCGGATTTTGTCCTCTTCCACGGACATCACACCGGTTAAAGTATTCAGCACCACGATAAAAAAGGTAGCGTACATAATTAACGCAATCTTCGACTGCTCCCCAATACCAAACCATACTAGGAACAAAGTAATGAATGCAATCGGCGGGATAAAACGGATAAAGTTCAGGAAAGGCTCCGCAAAAATACGGATCAAGTTCACCTTCCCAATGATTAGTCCTACTGGAATCGCCAGTAAACTGCCGAGTACCCAACCAATGAGCACCCGATAAAAGCTAATCCCTATATATTGCAGCAAGGTTCCGTCTTCCAGCAGCTCCCGTCCGCCCTTAAGTGTACTCCATGGTCCGGGGATCACATCGGGGCCATAGATTACAGCTCCAAGCTGCCAGACGCAGAGCGCGGTAATCCATAGAAGGGTTACGGAAACCCACTTCTTCTCCACCCATTTCCTCATCTGTCTCACCCTATCCTATTCTTCGAAATGACCTTGAATTTGATTGTATAACGAGTAGAATTCCGGTGAGGTTACGTCCCGCGGATACGGCAGTGTATTGTCATAAATATCTGTAATATTAGAGGACGGTCCTACTGACATAATGCCAATTCGTTCTCCCAGCAATAACGCCTCCTGAATATCATGAGTTACAAAAATCACCGTCTTATGTGTCTGGCGCCAAATGTTGACCAATTCCTTCTGCATCGTTCGGCGCGTCATCGCATCCAGCGCACCAAATGGCTCATCCATTAGCAGAATCGCTGGATCATTCGCCAGCACCCGAGCCAGCTGAACACGCTGCTTCATACCCCCAGACAGCTCCTTCGGGAACTTCTCCTCATGCCCGTTCAGCCCAACAAGCCCGATGAACCTATCCGATATTGTGTGCCGTTCCGCCTTTGCGATTTTCTTCATCCGCAATCCGAACTCCACATTCTGCCGGACGGTTAACCAAGGGAATAAGGAGGAATCCGCCTGCTGGAACACAACCGCCCGATCTCTGCCGGGCTTATTCACCTCTACATTATCCACCCGTAGATGCCCACCGGATTTGGAGACAAACCCGGCGATCATATTCAGCAGTGTTGATTTCCCGCAACCACTCGGCCCAAGCAGAACGAAGAATTCCCCACCTTTAATTACGAGATCTACATCTTTTATAATGTAGTGAATGTCCCCAGCAGTTGGTTCGCTGTAGCTTTTACGGAGCTGCTCAATATGAATGGTATGCTGCTTAGCAGGTAATGACATTCTGAACTCCCCCTATTTCTTGTACGTAACCTCTTCTGGCAATGCCTTCGCCAGCGGCTCAAGATTCAGCTTGCTATCCAGATCGAAATCCTTCTCGATGATTCCGTTGTCGACCATATATTTCTTCTGCTTGGTCAAACTGTCATACGCTGCTTGAGTAAATCCTAGTGCCCACGGATTATTCGGCAGGTCTTTTATCGTAGATTCCTTAGGCTGCTTCACTTCCTTATACATCAGATCAGCAACCTCATCTGGGTGAGCCTGAGCATAGGCTCCAGCTTCATCCACCGCTGCTAGGAAATTCGCTATACCTTGCGGATTCTTAGCCGCAAAATCATTTCCCGTTACAATCCCCATCCCCAATCGAACCGTGGTTTTAGACATATCCGTCAGTTCATGAACACCTTTAAGCGCATAGAGCTTATCATTCAGAACCGAACCATAAAACCATGCTCCATCCACAGCACCTTGCTTCAAAGCGATATAAGCTTCATCAAAGGCACCCTGTCCTATTAACTCCACATCACTGAGAGCGGCATTATGCTCTTTCAAATATTCATCCCAAAGGTACGGAATGAAGGTGCCGCGTATGAAACTCAGCTTCTTTCCCTTCAAGTCTTCAGCCTTCTGAATATCGTCCTGTACGAACAATTTCCATTCAGTGGACGCTTCATCAGTCGCTAATCCCGCCGAGGCGATAATAGCATAATCGCCCTTCGCCACTGCGTTCAGCAATGGGAAGTCTGCCCCGAAAGCCACATCCACCTGTTTAATAAAAAGGGCATTTACACCTTCCGCAGGGGAACCAAAGTTGACTAGTTCAGCGTCAATCCCGTGTTTGGCAAAGATGCCTTTATCTAATGCCACCCGAAAAGTGGGATTCGTATTGATGTCAGCAATTTTTATCTTTAATATCTCATCTTTGCTGTTCGCCGCTCCCTCTTTAGAGGCATTAGAGGCAGCCGCATCGCCCTTGGAGCTGCAGCCCGATAAAAGGATAACCACTGATAAAGATAAGAGCAGAAAGCTTGAGCTGATCCATGATTTTTTCAACCGACACATCTCCTCAAATTTGTTAATTTACCTTGCGGCTGCTGCCTTCATCCGTCGTCGCCACACAAGCAGCTCCTTCAACAAAGGGCAGGGTTGTCGCCACACTTACCACAGAATCCGATCCTTTAGGTGCAGCCCCCGGGACTCTGAACTGTGTTACGTCTATTGGCTCAATCGCTTGTTCAACTGGTGCTTCCAACTGTGGTACCCAGGCATAAGGCACACGGTAGGAACGATAGACCATGTTGGTATTTCTGGAGTCCGTAAATGGCGAGATATATTCCCATACCAGTTCATGTTCTGGCGTAACCTCAAAGAGTCTGCCGTTAGAACCTTCTGTAATTAAGGTATTGCCATTCGGAAGCCGTTGAGCTGAGCTGATATATGGACTGTAGAATTTATAAGAATCGGTTGGGACAGAGAAACCAGCTTCTGCCGCTGTATATTGCCACTCAATCTCAAGGGTCACGGGATTAATCTCCAGAATTCGCGAGTGGTCGCGGAGTGCATTTTTTTGCCCAAAAGGAGAAGATGGATTTGGAAGACCATAACCGCCCCAGCCCCCGTTATCGAATACAAGTAAGTTACCTTCTCCCGGCAAACCTTTCGGAATGATGTGCGCATGATGCTGGCCAATGATCCAGTCGATATGCTTCACTTCTGGCAGCGAGTAATCCGGACCGATTCTCCAAACGATGGCTCCGGTACGCTTATCCGTTATCGCAATAATATTTGCTTCCCGCGCATCCCAGATCACGTTATCCGGATGGAAACGCTCGTCACCTGCATCGTAAAACTTATTGGGTCCTACATAAGAAGCCGAATTGATATGCAGCCAGTCCCCAACACCGCCACCTAGATTTCCGAAAGAGCGTGAGTTAGGATCACGGAATAGTACATTTTTGGCAGCTTCATCAAAGCCTAGCTCATCAAAATGTTCATTTGGAGCCCACTCCCAGACGATATTCCCCTCCCAGTCCACCTCAAGGATCGTGTCATCAAGCAATTGTTTGTCGGAGATCTGAGGATTGTAGATATTTTTGTGAGCAAGAATTAGCGTTTTGCCACTGTCTACCTTGGGTTCAAGCCCTGGTGCAAAATATCCGACCGGATTGCCTTCGCGCTGATAGTCATGATGCTGGCGGGCATACCAGAGGGGTTCATAACCCGGATCTTCTATATGTTCATAGCTGTTATATTTCCACACGATGTTCCCATCCCAGTCCACCTGTACCAGATCTACATTATCCTGTATGCCGAATTTGGGATCTCTTCTTCCTGTGCTGCCCAGCACATAACCACCCGGGAAGATTTTAGCCGGAAATCCAAGCAGCCCCTTCCACAAATGTACCTCTTTACCGTTCATATCTATCAGTACAACACCTTCTTCACCAGCTTGAAATACAGTATAGCCACTCCAGGCTTTGTCAGGGTTATATACGGTTGCTCCAGTTGGATAAATGGTTGAATGTCCCATCGTTCATCTCTCCTATTTTCAATTTTTAGTAGCTAAGATAATTACTTTTTTTGGTGGTTGTTCGTGGCTTCTGTTCAAGGGTTGGAGAGGTCTCTGCATTCTCCTTGGCGAGCTTCAGCAGGATATCCGAGAATCCTTCTAAATTGCTAATGATCCGCTGATAAAAGTCATTTTGCTGCGCCAATTCCTCCTCCGTAAACCCCTCAAACAAAAGCGAAATACATCGTTCTCCGATGTTGCTGTTCTGCTCCGCCAGCTTGCGGCCTTTATCCGTAATATCCAGCATTACCGTTCTACGGTCGCCTTCTTTACGTCTGCGCACGGTATATCCACCCGCCTCAAGCTTATCGCTCAATGCGGTAATCGCACCTGAGGTGAAGTCTAGTTCATCCGCTAAGTCTCCTAGCCTTTGCTCACCATCGCGAATGATTTTGTGCAGAATCAGCATGCCTGGTAAGGAGATGCCTGCTACGGCGACCTTATCCCGCTCTTTCACGAATCTGCGAACCGCCTTGCGAAATGCCCAATCTGTCTCCTCCAGCTGTCTCCAATATTGTTCGCTCATGCTTACCTCTGCTTTCTCCCAATCAGCCCATAAAAAAAGACTCCCAGCACCTACCCCTGACAAGGGAAAAGTACGGGAGCCTTTGGTGGTCCAATCAGCTCGGTTGAATTATTTCACTGTTCATTTAATTACTGTTTAAGTATTGGTGATATCATATACCCCTTTATTCCTACCTGTCAAGTGCGTATTTTTAAGAATTCAAAAAAAGAGCACTCACAAAGGTGCACTCCAACTTGTAAGCTTATTGACCACTTTCCAGTACAAGCGCATGACTGTCTTCATCATAAACCTGCATAAAAGATGATACGGCCGGTAAATAACGCTCTAACCGGTAAATATATTTTACCCGATTCCTGAAGTGGCAGATTGGAGATATTTAATTTCACTTGCACTCCTTGCAATCTATCTTTTATTTCGAAAAATTTGAAAATTAAAAATTAATCCAAAATATTATATATAAAAAATCATATGAGTAGTGAGAATTTCCTTTTTTTCATAGAAGAACATGAAGACTACACGCCAAAAATGACAAAAAGCAGACCAGAGTCACCTCTGCCTGCCTTTGCCATCCAATCTTATAAATTAATTATTCCATATAACAGTTTTGCGATTTCAGCGCGGGTTACTTTACCACGAGGGTCAAAGTTATTGTTGCCCTTGCCGTCAAGGATTCCCTTAGCCTGTAAATCAATGACTGCTTGCTTCGCCCACTCAGATACGCTATTCATATCCTTGAAGCTTGCAGTAGCAGCAACGGAAGCTTGCGATCCAGCTTTATACTGCATCAGTTTCTGCAAGACAACTGCCGCTTCCTCACGGGTAATTGCATCTTTAGGGCGGAACTTGCCATCACTGCCTTGGATCAATCCAAGCTGGACAGCTTTGTCTATCGACTGTGCATAATAAGCATCTTTAGATACATCTGCGAAAGCACTCTGGGCGATAGCTCCACTTGCCTCATCCAATCCGAGAGAACGAATGGCCAGTGTAACAAAGTCTGCGCGGGTTACATTCGCCTGTGGTCCATAATGCGTATCGTCAATCCCTTTAATCACATGCTTAGCCGTCAGCTTGGAAATATACGACTCTGCCCAGTGGCCAGCAGTATCCCTAAATTGCTTATGGTATTCCAGCACCGCAAAGGAGGAAAAGTGATTTGTTGTGAAGGTAACGGTATTATCCTTAAACACTCCACCCAAATATTCCAACGTGCTGCCATTTACATAATAGACACCCGCAAAATCCGTATCGAGCTTAGCAAACTGTTCCTTAGTCAGCGTCAAGGTAACCGTAACAGCACCTTTAAGCTGATGGATAGCTGTTTCTTTGCCGCCTGCTGATGTACTGAGGTTCATCGTAACGGTAGCTCTAGCTGGACCCATTCCAGCGACATTGGCCTGTACAGAAATCATACTCATATCAATGCTTAGTAGCAGCAGATCACTGCCTGCCGGGATGGCTGGTAAGGAGCTTGTCGGTACGCTCAATGTAACGTTAGAAGACACAATATTCAGGTTCAGCTTCTTATCGATAGCCTGTTGTATACTCGCTGCATCAAGAGCAATTCTAATCTGATCTTGAGCCGAAGCGGCTCCGCCTACGCTAATCTTTAGGCTTCCCCCTGTAGCAGCTTCTTCTATCCGCTTCTTCAAGGCTGACGGATCAGCTGTATACGTTCCATTACTTCCTAATGTAAGTTCAATGTTTCCTTTTTCCGCTACCGGTGTGGTGGTAGGCGTTGGAGTCACTATTGGCACTGGTGAAACTACTGGAGGTGCCGTTGTCACCTCAGGTGTTGGTGTCGGCGTCACTTCTGGCGATGGCGATACCTCAGGTGTCGGCGTTACCTCTGGCGACGGTGTTGGTGTCACCTCTGGTGTCGGCGTCACATCCTCTTTTCCAGTGTAAAAGCCCCAGATATCTGAAAGCACACTGCCGGAGTGATCATCCTCAACCTTTGTGTACCATTGGTAGTAGCTATCCGGATTTAGCTTACTCCAAATGACCTGAGTCTCCGCGCCACTCTCTACTTGTTGATTGGCCGAAATTTCCTGATCGCTGTAAACCTTGACTCCGATATAGTCGGTAGCCACACGTTTAGTCACAGGCTGTAGATCCAGATCCAGAACGAACTCATCTTTGCCTGGATATTCGTCTTCATCATAGTAGTTATAATCATCCAAATAAGGCGAATAAGTCTTCACGCGAAGTTTGTTATTAGCAACATCGAACTGAAGCAGACGGATATAGCCAAGGCCTCCTTCTTCAGCACCTTGATAATCTGCCAGCATTTGATAGACACTGCGGTCTGGAATACCGTCACCGTTATCATCCAGCTCGTCCACCTTAAGCTCAGCATCATGATAATGGCCGGACAGTGCTGCGATTACGTTTTTGTTAGGTTTCACAACCATCTCAAAAATCTTATCCGCAATAGGTGCACGGTTATTAGAAACCAGCAAATATTCATGGAGACAAAGAATCGCTTTACGCTCTGGATAACGGGCAACGATCTCATTCATCCATTCGATTTCTTCCTCAGCCAATCC
This sequence comes from Paenibacillus sp. FSL R5-0636, assembly GCF_037974255.1. Lineage (NCBI taxonomy): Bacteria > Bacillati > Bacillota > Bacilli > Caryophanales > Paenibacillaceae > Paenibacillus > Paenibacillus sp. FSL R5-0636. The sequence continues at coordinate 330,389 of NZ_CP150232.1, read as the reverse complement.
CCAGCCCATGTATACAATAACAAAATCATTTCCGTTCGCAGACACTAAATCGTAATGGCCCCTGTTGTTGTCATAAGAGCCACCGAAGGTCGGCATATTCTTGAATCTCCACTCCCCAAAATACTCCCAGAACTTCGTGTAATCCCCGGTTTGATGGCCTACGTCATGATTACCCGCAAGAACACCATAAGGAATGTTAGCTTCCTCCAGAACCTTCATGTTCCGGTCAGCTTCCTTCCACTCATACTCCTGATAGGATTTATCCACGACATCTCCTGTATGGATTACATATTTCAGGTTCAAGCTCTCTTTGTTGTCAGCTATCCATTCTACATTTTTACGGTAAATGTAAGGGTAGCTCTGTGAATAATATTGTGTATCAGACATCCATACAAAAGAGAAATCATACGTATCTTGTGTTACTGTAGGTGCTGTCTTAGCCACAGAAGCAATTTCGTCCTGAACCATTACAGCAATGCTATTTCCATTAGCATATGCTCCAGCTGTAACCGTGGATTTCAGCTCAAAATCCTCTGTTCCAGCGATTAAATGATCCAGATGTAACCATTTTTGTTGAGCAGGGCTCCAAGCGTAGAGACTTACTTTACGTCCCGGCAACGAATTCCCTTTCCATTTAATATCTACACGATCTGACGCCTTAACCGACTCATCCAGCTTAATTTCATAACGCTGATAAGGGAATTGATCAACAGCATCATTAATTAAATATTGTCCGTCCACCGCACTTATTTTACTGTAGTCGTCACCGCTAAGCGCTTGTTCGCCCGCAGGTTCGGATTGTTTCGGCGGCTCTGTATCGGATGCGTTTATAAACCCAGCAAAGCCGTGCTCTGGATGGTTAGCATCGTACTTGAATCCTCTAAAGAAGGTAACGTTTATCTTATCCTGATTAGGATCTTCAACCTTAACCTTTAAAGTCGGATTAGTACCTACAGCAGTCTCCCAGTTCGTAGGAGAAATAAGCAGTGGTGCAAATGGATTCTCATTCGGCACATGGAATGCAATTACCTTTTCTGTCTGATTGCCGATCTTATCCAAGGCTGTGATAGAAAGCGTATGATCCCCAGCGGATAACTTCCCGGATGAAGTAGCATAGGGCAGTTCAATGACATTACCGTCCAGCTTTACACTGACCTTATCTACACCCGCATAGGTATCCTTAACTTCAGCAGCAATTTCAAAATTGCCACGGTAAGTTTGTCCTTCTTCTATCGATGCTTTAATGGATGGTGGCGTGTTATCGACAATCACGTTTGATGATACTTTCGTTCCACCTTCGGTAAGCGTTACTTTATGTTCTCCGTCAGGTACTTCTTTAGTATTCCAGTTATACGCCTTTGAACGGAACAAATCCGCTTTCAGATCAAACTGGAAGCCGAGGGATTCGTGCTTACCTGCGCTGTCCCCCATCTTGATTTCCTTATCACGTTCTGCATAAGCCGGATCCCAAATTTCGGTACCGTCTGCCAGCAGGAGACGAACATTTTTCACTTCAAAATCATCCTTATTCTCCTCAGGACGAGGGTCAAAGGGGGAAGATTTAGAGCCCGCCCGAATGTAAATCACATTATCCGCGCCCACTTGTAAAGCGGCAGAAGAAATAGGAAAAGTCAATGTAGTATACGTAGTAATCGGGTCCAGAAAGGTATACAGAATACTGGCATCTCCTAGTTCTTCCGGTCCCATCGTGATGGCATTTTTAAAATAATAATCCACATTTTTGGCTTCAAATACAAAGTAGGCATCATTCTCAAGTGCAGTATATGCCTCGTTATTGCCCAGTAGCAAACTGTCGATGCTCAAGCCTAAATCATCAGCCTTAGCGGTGGCAGAGGTTCCTTTTACGGTCACAGAACCATTGATCAATTGCCCCTCCTTCACGTTCAAACGAAGTGGGGATTGATCCTGTCCTCCTGTAACTTTTACTTTTATTACTGGAGATTGTGTTTCATTCGTTCCATCAGAAACGACAAAGTAATATTGAATTTCATTTCTGCCAATCAAATCAGCAGAGGTCAATTTAAAGTGATACAAGCTGTCGTTGAAGTCTTGGGATAGATTGTGGCTAACAGCCTCCGGCTGCTTGTCCGAAGATACTCTAACCTCCACAGAAGTAACAGCTTTATTGTCATCAGCAAAAGCCTTCAAATCGAGACCCATCGACTGGTCAATCTCCGTTACGCCCGTCAGATCTTCTACTGATGGTTTCTCTGTATCCGGCTCCACATGGATCGGCGTGTTTGGAAGTTGTGTTACATCCGTATGGCCTGGTGACGGAACGGCTGAGCCCGTACTGATCTTGAGCATTTTGCTTAGTCCATTGACAGGATACTTGTATAGAAGGGCTTTATTTTCTTTAGTATCGTCACCTTTAGCTCCGCCATCGTAGGTGAGGTCTGCATCATAATACGCGGAGGAAATTTCTTTCTCCGTGTTACTTTTGATTACGACTGCCCGGCGGCCTGAGTTCGCCATACCATCGCTTTTGATCAAAAAGAGATTGGTGCCTTCAATTAAGTTTGTGTTGAATTCTGTATTGAAATCATTAGCAGTGTAAGTGCTATTTGCACTATTAATAACCCAAAACACCACGGACTGCTGTGCAGGAATCAGAAAGTTCTCTGGTGTCGAAGGCCACTTCACATCAGAAGCGTTACCTTTATCAGGATAACGATAATAGACCTTGTAGTCCTTGAAATTAACTGGTGCATCGGTATTGTTATAGACCTCAATGAATTCAAAAGCGTCGCTGCTCGTTCCTTTTACATTCGTCGAGTTTGGCAGCAGCTCTGTGATTAACAACGGTGGCACATTGTTCGGATCGAACGCCGGCAGATTCACATGAACAGAATAACTCTCTGTCACATTGTTAACGCGGATGCTGTAATGCAGCTCCGGCTCTTCCAGCGCAGCTGCAGGAATCATTGCCGCATAATCGTCCCCACCTTTTGAGGTCATGGTGATTACCGTATCTTTCACCTGAGAAGGAGAGCCATACTGTAGCTTCACTACGGGTAGTGATCCATCTGCCCCGCTTTCCAGATTAGTAATCTTCGCACTGATAGGAAGATCGGCTGGATCAACACTACTCTGTGCGATATGTTCAATCACTGGCTGCTTGTCCCCAGGAACTAGCTCAGGCACTTGTTCTGCCTCTACGGTTCCAGGCGTAGCCACAACCGTTCCCGAATTCGCCATGAGGTTCATAACAGAGCTATCTGCCTGCAAATATTGATAGAAGATCCCGTTATTCTCCTTCACCTGTTCTTTTCCATAGGAAGCAGAAACAATTAACGTATCTCCTGCATTGCTTTTAATTTGTAAATTACGCGCAGAAGTATTAGCCATCCCCCCGCCACCGTTGATCCGGAACAGATTCACTCCTTCCTGCAAAGCTGCAGAAGGACTAAAGTTTTTGATGAAATCCTCCGTAGGAACATTCAGATTATTGCCGTTCATAATCCAGAAAACAATATTTCCATGCGCCGGTATTACAGCATCACCATTAGGTGCCCATGTATCTTTGTCATTATAAAAGAAATAATAATCCTTAAAATTAACCGGCTTGTCCGTATTATTGTAGATCTCAACAAACTCGTAACCATCTACAGAGGTTCCATCTGTCCCTTTTACATTTTTAGTATCCGGAACAACTTCTGTAATCAGTAATGCTCCTGGATGGTTAGGTACCGCGTACACATCTGCCATTACAGTCGGTTGACTTAAAAGCGTGTCGAGCTCAACCTGTTCATCAAAATGCGCCTCTAATTCGGAAGATGTCTGCTCCATCTCCAGCTGCTGCTCCTCGGCATATCCTGCTGGAACCATGATTCCAAACATCAGACTGCTGGCAATTACGCTGGATAGAAAACGTTTAGCTTTTGCTGTTATTCTCAAAACTCCGAACACTCCCCATTTGTTTGATTGTGATTCAATGCATAAATATGCATTGAAGCTCATCTGGAAAGTATACCTGTGGTGTATTATCGCTATATCATAGCCGTGTTAAATCTTTAGGTTATTTTTAATATTGCTTAAGCTTCAGTTCAGCTTCACGGGTTACAATATAACTAGTTAGAACCCATTTTAAACGATACTTTAGACGGATGCTTAAGCAAGATAAGTTATTGCAGAACAAGAAAAGAGGACTCTAATGGATATAAAAAGAGTGATCATAGTCGGAACGGTAGTTGTAGTGATGTCTTTTGGAAATGCTTGGACTAGTCTTACCGCTAATGCAAGTTCGCCTGTAAAATGGTCCACCGCAGAGGTCGCGGATCAAGACGAATTATTGGAGGTACTTAACCAGCCAACGGACGAGGATCTATACGAGGCCATATATGACGGTAAGTCACTTCAAGATATTGCATCAGAACAAGGCCAAGATATTGAAGCTGTAATCGATCTACAGGTTGCCCAGCTAACGGATCAATTGGATTCACGGTTAGCCGCTGGAAGCATAACAACCGAGCAGTATGCGGCATATAAAGCGGAGCTGAGGGACATCGTTTCAGATAGTGTCCATACTTCCTTCGGTTAAGGGAATACATACAGCGACGCTGTAACATACACACAAAAAAACCGGCTAAATGGATCTTCCATTTAGCCGGTTTTTGTATATCTAATACTTATTTTATAACAGAATCCCTAAGTTCCTATCTTGTTCTCTCTATTAATCTCCAGAATATCAAGGAAGAATACAAAGATCGGAATCCCCAGAATCAGACCCCATACCCCGAGATAATGCTCAGAGAATAACAACACGATAAACGTATAGAACATAGGCAAATTCATTTTGGATGACATCAGTTTAGGATTTAGGAAGTAGCCTTCTACAAAATGCAGTACGGCAATCATTGCCAGTACGTATATCGTCATAACTAGGCCACCAATATTGTAACCAATAATACAAAGTGGGATTAGCGAGATAACAAAACCTACAACCGGAATTAAACTAAGCAAGAAGATCATAATGGATAATGCGAAAAGGTAAGGAAAACCTAAAATCCAGAGTCCGATCACCGTAAAGCATGTATTAAACAACGCGATCAGAATTTGTGCTTCGATTACTTTTCCGAAAGAAGAGATGAATTTTCTGCCAAAATACTCAAGCTCTACATAGAACCAAGAGATTTTGCTCTCTTTAAGGCGGGAAGTGAAACTAACGATCCTGTTCTTCTCAAGTATAAATACAAAGCTCAAAATGGTTGATAAAACAAAGCTGGTGCCCCAATTGCTTATTTTCAAGACATATTCAATACCGTCTTTCATATACGACTGATAGTTCAAATCCTTAAGCTGGGCGAATATATACTGCACTATATCATTCTGCGGGATGTTCTCAGGGGTCAAATTGGTCAAAAAATTCGTTAACTGTTTAATCTGTATGAAAACCTTAGGCAGATAATTAACGAGGGTTATGACAACTACAGCGATTAAGGCAAGGTATAGAATAACAATAATCACTTTGCTGTTAACTGCTACATATTTGTTAATGCGTTTCGTGAGCAGCACTTGAAAGCTATTCATTACATACGCAATCAAAAACGTCAACAGTACCAAATTAAGCATATCTCTAATGCTGAATAGCAGCAGAGCAACCAATCCTAAAATCAAAAAACGCCGGACCGTTAAATTTGCGTAATAACGCTTAAACAATTCCATCAGTTCTCTCCATTCGCCTACCAATTAGTACTCTGTTTATAGTCTACAGTAAGGAATTCACTTATAGCAACTAGTGATTCGCCTAAAATGACGAAATTACTCACTTTTTGTAATCTCATCATCAATAAAAGTGACACTTTTCATGCTCCTGCATCCATATGAGTCAATTCAACGATTCGGCGTTTCGGATCATATTTCATATCTATATGCAGATCTTTGCATAATTGATGAAACGGAACCATCAAGGTTCCCTTCCTCATTTCAGGAGAATTCCTTACCATATTCACCTTTTGGTTGTTCAAGGTCAATTCCATGGGCAAATCGATATGCTTCATCTGATCAAGCGTCAACGCAGCAGTAAGTGTCTCACTTCCCCCGTTAATTCGTGCGGCATTCCGATCCGCTCTAGTGTTAATCCCATCCTCAATTTTGAAGGTCAGTGAAATCCCCAGCGAATCACAAACAGCCAGCAATCTGTCATTGTAGGACCCATAAGGAAAAGCAATTGCCGAATCCGTATTGCCCAATTCTTCTTTCAGCCTTTGCTCCGCCTTGGCCAGATCACGTGTAACTCTGCTGTAGTATTCAACATTCATCTCATTCCTGTTCTCATCATCAACATATAACAAAGCACTTGCAGCTGGCCGCTGCCCGCCCTCGGCATCCACAATCCCATAATGATGCAAATCATAGGTATGACTATAAAATCCCATCCCAGCATGCTTCATTTCCCGCATTTGCTCCCAAGTGAGCTTCGGCACGCTATTCGGATCTGGGTGATCAATTGTAGATACGATAACAAAATTGACGGCTGTATATCCGTATTTTTGCAAAACGGGGAACGCCAATTCATAAAAACTTTCATATCCATCATCAAAGGTCAGCAGCACTGCATTGTCCGGAACTGCGCCGTTATTCAGCATAAATTCGCGGTATTCCGCCATGGTGATCACATGAAAACCTTCCTGCTTCAGCAGATTCATTTGATCGTCAAACCGATCAACCGATAACACCCAAGGAAACTGTGGCATGGGCTTCTCGGAAAGATGATGATACATCAGCACAGCCACCTGATCTCTGTAGTAAATGCCTTTCGGAAGCGGTCCGGATTTCTGCCAGCCGATTTGTGTATTTAGTGCCTGTTCAGCTACTGCCTTCGGGATCATAAGATCATCAGACGAGGCTGGGTTGGCAGCTATCGTCTTTATCATTTGACCATTTACGTTAATAGTAATTGTTGAAGGTTCACGTTGTGTATTCAAAATAGCAGCAAGGCTTAACAGTAGAACTATGATAACAAGCAGCATATTTTTTTTCGTTTTCAATCTCAGAATCTCCTTAACAACATTTCTTGTCCCTATGTAACTATATATTTTATGGAAGTTCCACCTGCTATTGGTTACATTTTCTTCTTATTTTTGTTTCTTTATCATAAAAAAGAGGGCGAACCTCAAGCCTGAACCGGCTTAAGGAACACCCCGCAAAAATGGAGATCTATATACAATTATGTACATCTATATGTGATTGTAGACGGTCTAGGACCTTCTCTTATCTGCGAAGTAATTCTCTTCCCCAAGCTCGCCCACGAACTGCTGCAGCCAATGATAATATTGAACGGCATGCTCCAGCTTCTCCAGATCCTTCAGGCAGAATTGCCGCTCCTCCTCAGACGTATCCACGGCTTGAACCAGTCCCTCCAGCTCAGGAATGACAACGTCCAAGGCTTGCTTCATGACATCAATCTCCCGCTGCAGCTTCATCCCAAAAAAGTTCTTAAAGGTCTGAAAGAAATCTGTTTCCACTGCATACAGATCCTTTCGGTCCCGCTTCTCCTCCAGCTTAGTGACCATCTTGGAAGCCATCAAAGAACGGACCCCATAGCTCATATTACTCTTGCTCATATTCATCACATTCTTCATCTCTTCAAGCGTCATCGGACGGTCTTCAAAGAACATAATTCCATACAGCTGCCCGAATGAATAATTCGCACCATATAGGTCCATCGTCTGAGCAATCGCATCGATCATCGGACGCAGCAGCTGCTCGCGTGGAGATAAGTCTTTATTCTCTTCACCAAAGGCTACCTGTTTCATAGCTGCACCTTCATTCCACTTATAATCTACCCTTCTATTTTACACAAAATAGCAACTACCTGCGCTAATCTCTTAAATTTTTACATAATCTCGCATCGATCTTTACGTCCACTTGACCACGCAGCTGCTCGATGAGTGTACAATTTTTTTTGAACGGAAGAGCTTTCCTCAGAATTATACCGCAAAAAACAGAAGATGGAATGGGGTATCGACAGAATAATGAAACGTTCGAGATTTATAGGGGAGTTGAAACCGGTGCTCTTCACCTTGCCGGCAATGATTCCATTCGTTGTATTTTGGCTAGCGCCATTACTTTATGTATTTTATCTCAGCTATACCGAATGGGACTTCATGAGCCCCGAGAAAACCTTTGTCGGACTAACCAACTATCTGGATCTGTTCAGCAATCCTGCCTTCTATAAAGCACTTAGAGTGACTCTGTTATTCTGTGCGGGAAGTGTGCTGCCCGTTATTCTGATCGGACTTGGACTAGCACTCCTGATGAACGGGAAGCTGAAAGGCTCCACCCTCTATCAGGTATTGCTGTTCTCCCCTTGGGTCACGCCGACCGTGGCTGTATCCATTGTGTGGTCCTGGATCTATGAACCCGAAATCGGCCTTGCCAATACTGTACTTGATCTATTAGGTCTAGAAAAAATCGGCTGGCTTCAAGATCCTAAATGGGCGCTGCTCGGCGTTCTGCTCGTGACGATATGGAAATCGGTAGGCTGGGCGATGATTTTTTACTTGGTAGCACTACGCAATGTCCCTACGGATCTGCTGGAAGCTGCTCAACTGGATGGAGCAAATGCTGTTCAAAAGTTCATCCGCATTACCTTACCGCTTATCTCACCAACGACACTGTTTCTGTTCATCGTACAGATCATCGGGGCGTTACAGGCTTACGACCAGATTAACGTACTCACACAAGGTGGACCGTCGGGATCAACACGTACCTTGCTCTATATGTATTATCAGTCTGCCTTTGAAGCCTTTCAGATTGGAGAAGCCTCTAGTGTCGCAATGATTCTGGTATTTATATGTATGCTGCTATCTGTAGTCTCACTAGAGGTTAGTAAACGGACAACCCATTATCAATAACTACTGCTGTAAAGGAGAACGACTGATGAATGCAACGACCGTACGCGTGGGCAAGCTGACCCGCCATCTATTTTTTGCAGCTATTGCACTGATCATGGCCTTCCCCTTCTATTGGATGGTCACCAGCGCCTTAAAAACCAATGATGAAATCTGGCAGTCTCCGCCCACAATCTGGCCTAAGGATCCGCTGTGGAGTAATTTTTCAGCCGCCTGGCACGAAGCCCCTTTCTTCAGATATATGGGCAATAGCATATTTGTCGCTGTGTCGATTGTTATTTTGCAGGTAATAAATTCCGGGATGATGGCCTATGCGCTTACGCATATGAAATTCCGCTTCAGAGGGCTGTTCTCCGGCGTTATTCTTTTCGGCTACATGGTTCCAGCCACCGCTGTTTATCTTCCCGGATATTTGGTATTGTCCCAGCTCCATCTACTGGATTCATATGCCGGATTAATTCTATCCAACTGTGTAAGTGTCTTCTCCATTTTTCTAATTCGCCAGGCCTTCCTTCAGGTTCCCCATGAGCTGGTGGAGGCTGGAGAAGTGGACGGTTCCTCACATATGCGGATTCTGTGGACCATTCTTGTCCCCATTACACGTTCTTCCTTTGCTGTGCTAGCCCTGATCACCTTCATTGATCAGTACAATAACTATTTCTGGCCGATGCTGATCACCAAAGACCCTAATCTCCAGCTAGTCTCGGCGGGTCTGCGTAGTTTCTTTACTCAAGGAGGTGCTTACGGATTAAAATGGCCGCTGATCATGGCCGCTAGCGCATTCACCATCGCCCCGTTGCTGCTAGTATTTCTACTAGCTCAGAAAACGATCATGCAAAGTGTCAACATGACCGCTGGTTCCAGCAAAGGATAAGCTAACAATTCTATTTTAATAAGAGGAGAATGATGATGAACGTATTGAAGAGACTGTCCACCCTGTCTTTGGTTGCCGGATTTACAATGTTAACAGCTTGCGGAGGAAATGCGAATACAGGCAATGTTACAGCGGCAAATGGAGCTTCTTCCTCCCCCTCCACAGAGGCTGCACCCACACAAAATGCGCCGGTAACGATTGAATTCTGGTATGGTCTCGGCGGCAAGCTTGGTGAGAATATGGAGGCACTGATTCAGAAATTTAATACCTCTCAGCAAGAGGTCATCGTCAAAGGTATCGCGCAGGCAGACTACACGGAAACCGAACAGAAGCTGCAAGCAGCTATCGCTACAGGAAAAGTGCCTGCGGCTGCTCTCTCCTCCAATGTAGATTGGGCCCGTAAAGGATATTTCGCTCCGATAGACGAGCTTATGGCACTGCAGCCAGATTTTAATAAAGAGGATTTTGTCCAAACCTTTCTAAATCAGGGCCAGATTGATGGTAAGCAATACTTCCTGCCGATGTATGGAACAACGCAGGTCATGTACTATCGCAAAGATGTTTTTGAGAAGAATGGGATTGATGCGAGCACACTAAAGACTTGGGAAGATCTAGCTGCCGCAGCTGCGAAAATGACAGTGAAGGACGGCGGCAAAACCACCCTTTATGGTTGGGAGCCTATGTGGGGTTCAGGGAACATGATTGATGCCGTACTCAGCAAAGGAGGCACTATCCTTAGTGAGGATGGAAAACAAGTTATGGTCGACTCTAAAGAGTGGATTGAAACCTGGGATTTGTTCCGCAAGTGGATTCACGAGGATAAGATCATGCGAATTCATTCCGGCGGTCAAGGCTGGGAGTATTGGTACAAGACGATTGACGATGTAATGAAGGGTCAATCCGCAGGCTACACCGGCTCCAGCGGCGATCAGGGAGACTTGGACTTCAGCATTGTTTCGGCTATGGAGCAGCCAGGCTGGGCAGGGATCGGTGAGGGCAAACCCGTAGCCCAAGCACTTATGGCCGGCATTCTATCCAAAGCTAACGACAGTGAAAAGGAAGCAGCTATGAAATGGCTAACCTACTTCACAAATGCTGAGAATACTGCGTCCTGGTCCATTAATACGGGATATATTTCGGTGCGCCAATCCGCATTGCAAGACCCGGCATTTGTGTCATTCAGCGAAAGCAATCCACAGATTAAGGTCCCATTGATGCAAGCTTCTCATGGTTCTGCACCTTTCCAAGACCCAACTGGCGGCAAAATTAACGATGCGTTGACAATCGCCGCAGATAAGGTGCAAATTGAGAATATCCCAGCAGCACAAGCACTTAAGGAAGCACAAGAAACGGCACAAGCAGCGCTTGATAAATTAAAATAAAGGGCGGTGGACTTCATGTCTGAGCTCATCACTCCACAAGGCAGATACGCTGTAGCAGCTATTCTATTCGATAAGGATGGTACGCTGCTCCAGTTCGTATCCCTCTGGGGCAGCTGGGGTGAATGTTTTTTAGAGAGATTCACGAAGTATATGAAGGAAAAAGGACTACAGATTGCAGAAGAGCAGCTCCCTGCATTAATGGGAACTATACACAATGCCCAGGGGAGCATTACCGATTATGATCGCAACGGACCGCTGGCTATGGGGACTATGAGTGATCTTTATGCCATTCTGTCATGGCAGGGTTATCTGCAAGGTTTATCTTGGGCGGAGTCCATGGAGCTTGTCCATCAATGCCGTCTCGAAGCGGATGTTATGTTAGAAGAGAAACGCCCTGTTCACTCCCTTCCGGGACTTCATCGTTTTCTTGATGAGTGCGTGAGTGCAGGCATCCCTCTCGCCGTGGTGACCGCAGATGAAACAGAGGCCGCAGACAAACATCTCCAATGGCTGGGCATACGGCATTATTTCTCCGAAGTAATTGGAACAGATCTTGTGGATCAGGGTAAACCTTTCCCCGACATGGTGCAGCTGGCCTGCAAAAGGTTAGCCGTGGAACCCGCGTACACAGCGGTTATCGGCGATACTAACGGGGATATGCGAATGGCTAAAGCAGCGGGTGTACAGGTAGCTATCGGCCTAGCAGAAAGCGAAGGTACTAGTGCTTCAACACATATTCTCCCGGATGCAGATCTCATTGTACAATCTTATGCTGAGCTCAGAATTGAGGTTACTTCCCTGTGAGAATAGAAGGAATGTGGGCATGGATGTTTCTGACGCTGGCTATTGTGTTCGAACTCTCAGGGACCATCTCAATGAAAATATCTCAGGGGTTCACCCAGCTCTGGCCTTCCGTGCTTATGTTCCTGTTCTATGGAGCCAGCTTCACCTCCCTGAATTATGCTCTCACCTCGATTAAGGTAGGCGTAGCTTATGCGATATGGTCAGGAGCGGGAATCATTCTGATTTCCTTCATAGGAACCCTGTTCTTTGAAGAAAAGCTAACCCTATCCTCACTACTATGGATAGCCGTCATCATTGTCGGGATCATAGGACTGAACATTAGCGGCAAGACGCATTAGCGAACAGCAACAGTATTGGATAGGTTCATAGATGAAGGAGGATGCCCAAACATGAGTACGAACACATCACCTGAAGATAAACCAGTTATCACCTTTCAGATCATTACGGATACCCATGTCACTGCTGACTGCAATCATGAGTACAATCTTAACTTCGAGCTGGCACTCCGTGATATAGCAGCGCATGGAGAAGGCAGCAGCGGGATTATGCATATCGGTGATGTCACAGACCACGGCTTCCCTGCTGAATACGAAGAAATGCTTCGTATCCTCAAACAATATAAAAACGACCTGCCCGAGATTACCTTTACCTTAGGCAATCATGATGTGGGGCTCGGAAATTGGGAATCACGTTTAGGAATGTATACGTCACAGACCGGAATGTCCGGACCCTATCATGATCACTGGATCAATGGCTATCATTTTATTTTGCTAGGGACGGAGCAAGGATTACCCAAGTTCTGTGATCTCTCCTCTGAGCAGCTTGATTGGCTGGAGCATAAGCTTGGAGAGCAAGCTTCACCAGAGCAGCCTATCTTTCTCTTCCTGCATCAACCGCTTAAAGACACCGTAGCCGGATCACTGGAATCGCAAGATTGGTATGGTGTCACACAAGATAAGGAATTAAAAGAAATTCTGTCGAGATATCCCCAGACCTTGTTATTCACTGGACATACCCATTGGGAGCTGGAGGTAAACAACACTATGTTCCCTGGCCATGGAGAGATCGCAACGATGTTTAATGCTGCTTCTGTCGCCTATCTTTGGACTAATGAAGATAAACATAAGACGGGCAGCCAAGGCTTCTATGTGGAAGTGTATAGCGATAAAGTGCTTGTCCGGGGCAGAGATTTTAAGACAGGAAGCTGGATTGAGGCTGCACAATATGAGGTAGCTTACCCAGCGGTAAGCGTATATTAATGATAAGCATTTAAGCGAGAAATATAACAAAAAAAACGATTGTGCACAGGGAGTCCTTCCCCGCAACAATCGTTTTTTACTGTAGCTATTCAGCTTATCGTCCAATGGGCGCAATCCGGTAGACAGCTGTATCTCCATCCGCTGCCTTCGTATCGCTCTCGATCTGCCAACCGAAGGACAACACAGAGGCCAAACGTTCCTTCTCGGCCAAGGTTAAAGCCACCTCAGCGGCTTCCTTACCTTCCTCAAGCTCCAGAGCCGCTTCTTTGCCCAGAGCTACCCATATCCAGCTGCGAATCCCACGAATCGTATTGTATTTGATCTGATAGCCTGTCTTCACCGCTTGCCCGAACAACTCCGGCTGCTCTGACTGCAACGCGGTCAGCTGCTTATAATCAAATTGGTATTCGCTCTCGTCAACGGGCAAATCGCCCTCTGCCACTTTACGAAGAATATCCTCATCAGACCACCCCAAGGAGCGGAGTGATTCCACCAATAACGCATCCCACTGGGATAACTTTACCCGGTTTAAGTTCTCTGACATTCTGATCCCTCCCAATCTATATATAGAGTCTAATCATACCGTAAAATCATAAGCAACATAATGGCCCGGGCTTACTTCCTGTAGTGTAGAAGTCTCAGCTCTGCCGTACTCTTGCGAGTATCCGTCTAAAATAATTCTCTGATTGGCCCGCCGGGGATCCGTCTCCAAGATGGAAGACAGCAGCGCCTTTGTATAAGGATGAATAGGATTATCGTACAGCTCATCACTTTCGGCTACCTCTACTAGTCGACCGCCATACATCACGCCGATCCGGTCAGAAATATGCCGTACCATCGACAGATCATGTGCGACAAAGAGATAGGTCAAGCCAAATTCGGACTGCAAATCCTCCAGCATGTTCACTACCTGGGCCTGGACAGACACGTCCAGCGCTGAGATCGGCTCATCACACACGACAAACTCAGGTCTTACGGACAATGCTCTGGCAATCGAAATCCGCTGGCGTTGTCCACCGCTGAATTCATGCGGGAAGCGGTAGAGATGTTCTCTTTTTAAACCTACCTTTTCCAGCAATGCCGCAACAGCTTCTTTGCGTTCTTCACCTTCGTGGATGCCGTGGATTTTCATAGGCTCACTGATCAGATCAAGCACATTTAAGCTTGGATTAAGTGAAGAATAGGGATCTTGGAAGATCGACTGAATGCGTCTGCGAAAAGGTTTTAACTGCTTCTCTCCAAGCTTGCTCAGCGGCTGCCCGTCAAAAGACACTTCACCGTCTGTGTAATCATATAAGCGCAGCAAGCAGCGTCCAACCGTGGACTTGCCGCTTCCTGACTCTCCAACCAGCCCAAAGGTCTCTCCCTGACGAATCTGAAAGCTTACGCCATCTACTGCCTTAAGCACCGATGTATCGCGTCCCCACATATCCTTGCCTTTGGAGAAATGTTTTTTGAGATTATTTACGTCCACTAGAATCTTATTGTCACTCAACCGAACCGCTCCCTTCAACGCCAGCTACGGCTGGAGTCTCCTGCACACCATCTGCTAACCAGCACATCGAACGGTGACCGGGCGATAATTCGATTACCGGAGGACGTTCGCTGCAACGGGCAAAAGCATTAGGGCAACGCTCCATAAAGGGACAGCCAGAAGGAGGATTCAACAAATCCGGAGGTGTACCTTCGATTGGAATTAGACGTTCACGCGATTTGCCGTCACGTTTCGGAATCGAGCGAAGCAGACCTTTCGTGTAAGGATGCTGTGGGCGATAAAAAATATCCTCCACCGTACCTTCCTCCATCACTAGTCCACCATACATTACGATAACCCGTGTACATACCTGAGCCACCACACCCAAATCATGGGTGATCAGTGCTATAGCTGTACTGGTATTATTTTTTAGCTCTTTAAAAAGATCAAGAATTTGGGCCTGTATCGTTACATCAAGCGCAGTTGTCGGCTCATCCGCAATCAATAGCTCTGGCTGGCAGGAAAGAGCCATGGCGATCATGACCCGCTGCCGCATCCCGCCGCTGAATTCATGCGGATACTGCTGCAGCCGCTGCTCAGGATTATTTATACCCACCTGCCGCAGGATACTTGCTGCTTCTTTGAACGCTTCTTCCTTATTTAAGCCGCGATGCCGCCGGATGACCTCCGTAAGCTGCTGGCCGATTTTTTTCACAGGATTAAGAGAGGTCATGGGATCCTGAAACACCATCGCTATGCGGTTGCCACGCAGTTTTCTCCACTCTTTTTCCGAAAGGTTAGATAAATTCTCACCACGAAAATTGATATTTCCAGCGATAATTTTACCCGGAGGTGTAATCAACGACATAATCGCCTTCGCAGTTACACTTTTCCCGCTTCCGGATTCACCAACAATCCCTACCGTTTCTCCAGCATCTATATGAAAGCTAACGCCACGAACTGCCTGATTCTCCCCATCTCGAGTTTGGAAGGAAACCTTCAAATTCTCAACAGACAATAGCCGTTCCGTCATGATGTCTTCACACTCCTATCTTCGGATCAGCTTCGGTTCAAAGCCAACCCGCAAAATATCGCCCAGAACATTAAAGCTCAGAACCGTTAATAGTATCAATAACCCCGGGAACAATGCCAAATAAGGTGCCTGAGCGATATATCCCTGTGCATTGTTAAGCATACTGCCCCAAGTGGCATTCGGAGGTTGTACCCCGAACCCAAGGAAGCTTAGGGACGACTCCATCATAATCGCGGAAGCGATATTATTCGTCGCACCTACAATCACAACAGGTACTAGCCCCGGAAGAATATGACGCCAGATAATTCCGAAGTTGCTCTGGCCGGAAGCTTTTGCATATAGTACATATTCCCGTTCTTTAATCGTCATCGTCTCCGCACGAATCACACGGGCAATGTTCATCCACATTAATAGAGCAATAATTAAAATGATGTTTCCTACACTCGGCTTCAGAAATACGCTGAGCAGCAGCAGCACAAGGAAAGATGGAATGGACATCACTACATCAAGCATCCGCATCAATAGATTATCAATCCATCCGCCAAAATATCCACTGATTACGCCCACCGTCACACCTATACCCGTGGCAATGATCATTGAAGCAAAACCAACTAGCAAAGATACCCGGCCGCCATACAAAGCTCGGGCAAAATAATCCCGGCCGTAATCATCCGTACCAAACCAATGATCCGCTCCGGGCGCTTTCAAACGTGCCAAAACATCCATTGCATTCGGATCATGTCCGGACAAAAAAGCAAATATAGAGCCTAGTGTGAAGACGATTAAAGTAATGAGGGCTGCGACACCCAATTTATTCGTAAATAGCTCATCTCCAACACTTTTCCATTTACTGCGATTCATGAGGTCACCTCGTCAATTTAATTCGTGGGTCCACGAAGCTATATAGAATATCCGCGACCAGATTGCCGATGATCAGCATTAAAGAAGAGAACAAAGTTATTCCCATAATTACGGGATAATCCATCCCTTTAACCGCAGTCATCCCTAAAGAGCCAATACCCGGCCATGAAAATACCGTCTCCGTTACAATTGCACCCGCCACCAGATCACCCATCGACATCCCGAGCAATGTAATTACTGGCAACAGTACATGCTTAAGCACGTGACGGAACAGAATCGTTGTCTTGCTGGATCCAAAAGCATATTGAATCTGCACATACTCTTCTTTTAGCTGTCCAATCGTACTAGAGCGGATGTATCGTACGTAACCGGCCAGAAATCCAAAAGCCAATACGGCGCAAGGCAGAATACCATGCTTCAATACATCAACCGCTGATTCCACACCAATGGTTCGCATCCCCATAATAGGCAGCAGGTGCAGCTTAATTGCAAATAAGTACATAAGTAATATGGCCAGCCAAAATAAAGGTACTGAAATTCCGATATAGGATAAAAAGTTAATTAGTTTATCCACCCAGCGGTTCCGGTTAGCTCCAGCAAGCAGACCCATCGGGATCGCCAACAGAACGGCTAAGCCGATTGCACTGCCCATCAAACCTGCTGTTGCAGGTAAACGTTCTAGAATTTGCTCCAATACAGGCTGATGATTCACAAGGGAATAACCGAAATTGCCCTGCAGTACTTCTTTGATCCATATAAAATATTGAATGTAGGCTGGCTTATCCAGCCCAAGGTTATGCCGGATGCGCTCAATATCATCCGCGTGCATATTCGGCGTAACGAAGGATAGTACCGGATCCCCCGGAGCCAGCTTAATCATCGCAAAGCACACAACCGAGACAAAAAACAGCATCGGCAGGGTTTGCAGTAATCTTCGGACGATAAGTTGTCTCATACGTATATTCTCCCAGTTCTATATCGGTAAAAAAATAAGCTGGATTGACCAGCTTATTTTTTCCCGTTCTTATTTAAGGTAGATTTTCGATAAATCTTCAAAAATAACGACAGGCTTCAAGACTGCTTCTTCTAGACCGCCGTAGTTCTTGGAGACAGCTACAATAGTCTTAGTATTAGCAATTGGATAAATCGGTGCATCATCAGCAATGATCTCTTGGATCTTCTTATAGATCTCACCACGTTTAGTCACATCTGCTTCTCCTGCACCATCATTGAACAACTTATCGACTTCAGCATTATTATAATGCGAGTAGTTAGAGTCTGCAGTAGATGTATACAAAATTCTGTAAGCATCAGGATCGTAACCCATAATATAACCTGCAATCGCAAGTTCAAAATCTGTTGAATTCATATCACTGAATTTCTGACCATATGCCGAGGCATCCATATTTTGCAGTTCAACTTCAGCGCCAATGGCCTTTAGCTTTTGCTGCACGTATAGTGAAATGGCTTCCTGAGCTTTATTACCGCTCGATACAATCAATCTCAATTTCAGATCGCTAACCCCTGCCGATTGCAGAAGCTCTTTGGCTTTTTCTACATCATTATCAAAAGAAGGTACGTCATTAGTATAGAACAATGCATCCGGAGTCAAAAAGGACTTCGCCGGGTCTGCATACTCGTTAGAGGTATAAGCAGCCTGAATGATTTCATCACGACTTAGGGCTAGAGACAAGGCTTGACGAACTTCTTTTTTAGCAAGAGCACCTCTATCACTGTTTGCATTGAACAACAGGTAGGACAATCGGCCTTCACTATAAGGCAGGATTTCGAAATTGTTCGAAGCCTCAATCGTTCCAACATCCTGTGGATCTAGATATTTAATGTTGATCTCACCATTCTGAAGTGCGAGATTGGCAGCATTCGTATCTTTAGCAATCCGGTACGTTATAGAATCAAGATGTGGTTTGCCACCAAAGTAGTTATCAAATCTCTCGAGTGTAACATATTCGCCTGCTTTGTATTCTTTAAATTTAAATGGGCCAGATCCAACCGGAGCAGCATTCTTGGTGCTTTTCTCTAGATCCGTCTCATTCTCAAAAATATGCTTTGGAATCGGAAATACTTGCACTAGTGTAGCTTCAAAAGCTGGGCTGACCTGCGGAAGCTTGAACTCTACAGTCAGATCATCCACCTTAACTGCCTTAACGGGTTTATCACCGATGAATAGGTTCGCTCTCAACATGCTGTTTTGCTTCTCATCGAGGATGCTATCAATCGTGAACACGACATCGTCAGCTGTAAGCTTTTCTCCGTCATGCCAAGTTAGTCCACTTTTCAGTTTCAATGTATAAGTCAGGTTATCTTCGGAAAGTGTCAGGCTGTCTGCCAAGTAGAAGGTCTTCTCTCCGTTATTCACTTGGAACAATGGCGCGTAGAGCGCTTGGTCAATCGTCAGACTGACACGATCACCAGCATAGTTCGGATTTAGAATGACAGGATCTGCAGCGACCCCAATAATTAAGTTGCCACCATCTTTTGGTTCAGTGCTTGCTGTCGATCCTTCAGTAGCCGTAGGCGTCTGATTTGTATTTGTGGAAGCGGCGTTATTTCCCCCGGAGCACGCGCTAATCAAAAATGTTAACAAAACCAAAGTAATAACTCCAGATAATCCTTTACGCATAAGTTTCTCCCCCGTGTCTATATTGTCTTTGTTTGTTTTTTATATTGTATATCGGGATACTAGGAATTACAATGGATAGCATTTCACATTAATGTAATATTGAGGGAACTGATAATTCCGACCTTTTTCATGACTCATCCCCACGCTTTAAAGTATCCACATGGTCCATACCTGAAATGACTCTTCCGAATACAGTATGCCAAGGGTCGCAATACCCCCTTGGACAATAAATCCACGAACCACACGTTGGAAAGTCAGACCGTTATAAAAACCTTGATGGACCAGCTTCATCGTGACTACTCTCCTAAACTCTGTTCAGCCACCAATATGAGCTTCAGTCTTCGCTGTCTCTTCCGGTACGTATATTTCCTCAACATCCCCATCCAGCAGAGGTCGGTATTTACCTTTACATCATACCAGAACACATCCGCACGAGGATTCATGGCCAGTAACAGATCGATTAACTACTGAGCTTTTTGTGGTGATTTATCCATAGTCTCATTCCTGTGCTCATCTGGCTGGCATTCTTATCTAATTATCCGGTAATTGTACAGCAGATCCATAAAAATTAATATATCTAAAAAGTTCAATTTATCCAACTCTCATTTCTCATTTACTATAAGAACTTTGCGAAATAAGGATTATTACTATCTAACTGTAAATATATTGAGAACATACCTATACCTCTCGGAAGAAAGGGAGAGTCCCCCAAGGAGGCCGCAATGAATAAGACACGCGTATTAATCGGCAGCCCGATCCATCAAAAGCCCAATGTGTTGCGAGAATTTCTGAATTCCCTGCTGCGCCTGAATATCGAGCAAATCGAACTGGATTTCCATCTGATTGATGACAATGATGATGAAGCGTCCAGCCGGCTGCTCCAGGAATTCAAAAGCAAGGGTGAGCATATTTTTATTCAAAGCTCCGGCTTTCACGATGCGTACATTCGCAATGATACGACCCACTTTTGGAATTCTGATTTAGTCTGGAAAGTCGCCAACTTCAAAAACCTCATGATTAACCGAGCGCAAACCCTGAACTATGACTACCTCTTCCTGATCGACTCTGACCTCATCCTCCACCCAGATACGCTAGGACATTTAATAGGGACGAACAAAGATATTATTTCAGAAGTATTTTGGACACAGTGGCAGCCAGATACCATGTTTCAGCCGCAGGTCTGGATGCATGACGAATACAATCAGTGGGAGATACTTCCCGGCGAAAAACTGCAACCCGAGGAGATCAACCGCAGATTTCATGAATTCATAGCCAAACTCCGCAATCCTGGAATCTATGAAGTGGGGGGTCTCGGCGCTTGTACATTGATTAGCCAGCATGCGATAAAAGCCGGGGTGAGCTACAATCAGATCCGGAACATTTCATACTGGGGCGAGGATCGCCATTTCTGCATTCGTGCCGCGGCCCTTGGCATTCCACTATTTGTTGATACCCATTATCCTGCCCTTCATTTGTACAGAGATAGTGATTTGAGCAAGGTTGAAGATTTCATCAGAGAAACAACAGGGGTAAAAGCTGAATCGGCACCCACACCCATCGAGGAAAATTCCAATGAGGCTGCAGCTGCTCCTATAACCAAAAAACGCCCCAAGCTAACCCTTACCATGGTTGTAAAAAATGAAAGCGGGCGCTTCCTGCGACAGGTTCTGGAGGAACACCGCAAATATATCGATGAGGCTGTCATTATTGATGACGGTAGCACCGACAATACAGCAGCTGTCTGTCTGGAAGCACTTGACGGCATTCCCGTTCATCTCGTGCATAATACCGAATCCAAGTTCAGCAATGAAATTGAGCTGCGAAAACAGCAGTGGGAGGAAGTCCTAAAGACAAATCCCGAGTGGATTCTGAGTCTGGATGCGGATGAGATCTTTGAAACCAGCTTCGCGGAAAATATAGATACCTTGCTGTTTGCTGATGGGGTCGATCTGTTCTGCTTCCGCCTTTACGATTTATGGAACGCGAACCATTACAGGGAGGATACCTACTGGCGCTCTCATCTGAACTACCGCCCTTTTTTGCTTCGCTATAAAGAAGACTTCAACTATGTATGGAATGAATCCCCACAGCACTGTGGGCGATTCCCGGAAAATATCTTCGAGCTGTCTCATCAGCTAAGCAACCTGCGGCTCAAGCATCTCGGTTGGTCCAAAGCCGAGTTCCGGCTCGAAAAATATCTGCGTTATATGCTCCTCGACCCCGACGGCAAATACGGCTGGAAAGAGCAATATATGTCCATCTTGGATGAACAGCCTCATCTAATCCCTTGGGTGGAGTGAGGCTTACAATAAAAGGGGCGTTCACAAAACCATTAGGGTTCTGTGGACGCCTTTTTTTATTCAGAACTCTGTGGTCCATCGACTTCTGGCTTCAGAATGCTTACCGTCAGCTCGTTGCCGGATTCATCCACCTGAATAACTGATCCCTCTGCGGCTTCACCAGCAATAATCGCACGTGCCACACGTGTCTCCAAGCTGCGCTGGATGAATCTTTTCAACGGTCTTGCCCCATACACAGGATCAAAACCTTCCTTAGCGATAAAACGCACCGCCGATTCAGTTAATGCCAGCCCGATCTCCCGTTCTGCCAGACGTAGACGCAATCCATCCACCAGTTTGTCCACAATTTTCTCGATCTCACCCAGTGTCAGCGGCTTGAACATTACAATGTCATCCACCCGGTTCAGGAACTCTGGACGGAAATGACCACTCAGTTCCTTCATCACTCTATCCTTGGCAGCTTCCGTGAGCTGACCTTTTTCATCGGTGCCTTGAATCAGATGAGGTGAACCGATATTGGAAGTCATAATGATGATTGTATTCTTGAAGTCAACCATTCGGCCTTGTGAATCAGTCAGCCGTCCATCATCAAGCAGCTGCAGCAGAATGTTAAACACATCGGGATGCGCCTTCTCCACTTCATCGAGCAGCACTACAGTATAAGGCTGACGCCGCACAGCTTCCGTGAGCTGCCCGCCTTCCTCATATCCAACATATCCTGGAGGTGCGCCGACGAGACGGGAGACACTATGCTTTTCCATATACTCCGACATATCTATACGGATCATGCCATCTTCGCGGTCAAAAAGAGATACCGCAAGCGACTTAGCCAGCTCAGTCTTCCCTACACCCGTCGGGCCAAGGAACAGGAATGAACCAATCGGGCGATTCGGATCTTTGATTCCTGCTCTTGCCCGAAGCACCGCATCGGCCACCAAGCTGACGGCTTCGTCTTGGCCCACTACCCGTTCATGCAGCGTATCCTCCAGACGCAGCAGCTTATCCCGTTCGCCTTCTACCAGTCGGCTAACCGGAACGCCGGTCCAGCGGGAGACAATATCTGCGATTTCCTCTTCAGTAACAGCCTCACGTAGCAATCTTGTATCCTGATCCTGCTGTGCCGCTTCTTCCGCTGCTTTCAACTGACGCTCCAGATCAGGAATAATGCCGTAGCTCAGTTCGGCTGACTTATTAAGATCATATTCCTCCTGTGCATCGACCAGATCCTTACGTGCTTGCTCCAGCCGTTTTTTGAGGTCGCGAATCCCTTGGATGGCCGACTTCTCTTTCTCCCAGCGCGCCGTCATTCCTAGCTGCTTCTCCTTCAGGTCAGCGAGCTCGCGCTGCAATATTTCGAGTCGGCGTTTGCTGGCGTCATCAGTTTCTTTTTTAAGCGCCGCTTCTTCAATCTCCATCTGCATCAGGCGGCGGGTCACTTCATCCATCTCACCCGGCATGGAGTCTATCTCTGTGCGGATCATGGCGCAAGCCTCGTCCACTAGGTCAATCGCCTTATCCGGTAAAAATCGATCCGTAATATAACGATTGGACAATACACCTGCGGCTACCAGGGCGCTGTCATGGATTTTGACCCCGTGGTGGACTTCAAACCGCTCCTTCAGACCACGCAAAATGGAGATCGTATCCTCTACATCGGGTTCGCTCACGAGCACCTGTTGGAAACGGCGCTCCAGCGCAGGGTCCTTCTCTATATATTTGCGATATTCATCGAGCGTTGTGGCACCGATACAATGCAGCTCACCCCGGGCCAACATCGGCTTCAGCATATTGCCCGCATCCATCGAGCCTTCGGTTTTACCTGCGCCCACAATTGTATGCAGCTCATCAATAAAAAGAATAATGCGGCCGTTGCTTTCGCGAACCTCTCTCAATACCGCCTGCAGGCGTTCTTCGAATTCACCACGAAACTTCGCGCCTGCCACAAGTGAACTCATATCCAGTGAAAAAATCGTCTTATCCTTCAGACCCTCCGGTACGTCTTTGCGTACAATCCGGTGTGCCAAGCCTTCCACAATGGCTGTTTTCCCTACACCTGGTTCACCGATCAGCACAGGGTTATTTTTCGTTTTACGGGACAAAATCCGGATTACTCGGCGGATCTCGCCATCACGACCAATGACTGGATCAATCTTGCCCGCGCGAACCTCAGCTACAAGATCACGGCCGTATTTCTCCAGCACCTCATAAGTAGCTTCTGGCTCCCGGCTGGTTACCCGCTGATGTCCACGAATCTCAGCAAGCACCGACATCAGCTTCTCACGGGTCAGCCCACGGCGGACAAAAAGATCCCTTAGCTCACGATTCTCCCCGCTCGAATCTGACACCATGGCCAGCACAGCATGCTCCACAGAAACAAACTCATCCTGCATCTTCGCCGCTTCCTTCTCCGCCTGCTCCAGCAGATGAATCAGCGATTGCGAGGCGAAACGCCTTACCGTGCTTGCTCCTGACCCGCTGATGCTCGGCTTGCGTTGAAGCAATTCATCCGTGCTGCGCATCAGCTCAGTCACAGGGATATTCATCTTTTGCAGCAATCTTGGCAGCAATCCTTCTGGCTGCTGGAGCAACGCTTTTAACAGATGGAGATTATCGATCTCCTGATGACCGCTGTCTGATGCCAGCGACTGCGCCGCAGCCACTGCTTCCTGCAGCTTTTGAGTTAATTTATTGAAATCCATAGCTCTCTCACCTTTCTATTTAAGAGTGATTATATTAAATCGGCCTTTTTGGCCGGGGATAGGTTAATTTAGCGGGAATTATCCCGCTTATTTCGAGTAACTGGCTGGTTTGCTCTCATTCTACGGGATTTATACCGTTCTTTTCGAGTAACTAGCTGGTTTACGCTCGTTCTACGGGACTTTTACCGTTCTTTTCGAGTAACTAGCAGTTTTGCGCTCATTCTGTGGGATTTTTACCGCTCTTTTCGAGTAACTAGCCGTTTTGTACTCAATCTACGGGATTTATACCGTTCTTTTCGAGTAACTGGCTGATTTGCGCTCATTCTGCGGGATTTTTACCGCTCTTTTCGAGTAACTGGCTGGTTTGCTCTCATTCTGCGGGATTTTTACCGCTCTTTTCGAGTAACTAGCTGGTTTGCTCTCATTCTGCGGGATTTTTACCGTTCTTTTCGAGTAACTAGCTGGTTTGTGCTCATTCTACGGGATTTATACCGCTCTTTTCGAGTAACTGGCCGTTTTGTACTCATTCTGCGGGATTTTTACCGTTCTTTTCGAGTAACTGGCTGGTTTGTACTCATTCTACGGGATTTTTACCGCTCTTTTCGAGTAACTAGCTGATTTGCGCTCATTCTGCGGGATTTTTGCCGTTCTTTTCGAGTAACTGGCCGTTATGTGCTCATTCTACGGGATTTTTACCGTTCTTTTCGAGTAACTGGCTGGTTTGCTCTCATTCTACGGGATTTTTGCCGTTCTTTTCGAGTAACTGAACGCTTTGCGCCCAATCTACGGGATTTTTGCCGCTCTTTTCGAGTAACTGGCTGGTTTGTGCTCATTCTACGGGATTTATACCGTTCTTTTCGCACATCGAGCCCCATTCGACGCACTCTAAGGCACTTTTGCCTCTCTTTTCGCCAGACGAGCCCCATTCGTCACATTCTAAGGCACTTTTGGCTTTCTTTTCGAACAACGAGCCTGATTCAGCGCATTCTAAGGCACTTTTGCCTTTTCTTTTCGACCATCGATCCCAGTTTGGTACTTTCGAAGGCACTTTCGAAGACACTTCTTTTCCCACCATAGTGCCGACTTTCACCGTTTGAGCGAAAAGTTCTTTTATAGTTAGTGGCTAAATAAGTTACTGTTCTGCAACTAGCATTCAATTCAGCCTTTCACCAATCAGAGTTGATCACAAACGAGTGAAATCACCTCACCTCTACCTCTTCTACCTATCTATTAATTACCCACTTTCGCCTTTTGCCGCTGGGTGCCAGTGTTTTGACGTTTAGCTCTGGCTTCGAAAGGGCTGGAGTCTGCCAGCTTTCGGTACAAATTTTTCTCCGCTTCGCTGGTGGGTTCAGGGATAACAATCTCAATACCAAATAAAATATCGCCGTTCGCACCATTCTCACGTTTTAAGCCCTTGCCGGGGATGCGTAGCGTTTTACCGCTCTGAATTCCTGCTGGAATCTTCAATTTCACGGCGCCGCCACCCGGTAATGGAACCTTCACTTCTCCGCCCAATACCGCTTGCCAAGGAGCAATTTCAACCATGCCATATAAGTCAGCATCGCGAATCTCATAAATGTCATGAGGAAGAATATGAAGTGCAAGCAGCACATCGCCACCCGGAGTGTTTCCCGCGATTTTAATAATTGTACCCTCATGGGATCTGGGCGGAATGTTCACATCCACCGTTTTGTCGCTGACCTGTACTCTTACAGTGGCGCCCTTATAAGCCTGCTCCAAGGTAATATCCAGCTGCGCCTGCATAGTACTGCGGGCCTCGCCCCACGGATTGCCATTCGCACGCCCCGTTCCACTTCCCGAGAAAAAATCAAAGCCAGCCCGATCCGCCGAGCCCCGATTTCCAAAAAACATCCCGAATAAATCTTCCTCCGAAATACCAGAACCTCCCGTTGAATAAGTCCCACCGTTCCAGCTTCCACTTCCACTTCCACTTCCACTTCCACTTCCACCAAATTTTGAATCCCAAGAAGAGGCTCCACTCGCCGCCCCTCCACTAGCTCTGCCACGTTGAGCTCCATAAAGCAGCTCTTCATCATAGAGTTTTCGTTTATCCTCATTACCAAGTACTTCATAGGCTTCAGCTGCTTCTTTGAATTTCGCCTCTGCCTCAGGGGCTTTGTTAACATCGGGATGCCACTTCTTGGCAAGCTTCTGATAAGCCTTTTTAATTTCTTGTTTAGTAGCTTTTTTGCTCACGCCCAAAGCATCATAATAGCTTTTACTAGCCACTCGTGCTTCCTCCTTTCCATACCTAATCTCATACCGACCACCATTGCACTCCGAGAAAAGACGCACCATAGCCGGAATCCTCCACTACAATGCGCCTTCTATTTCATAACACTATATTAAAAGCCCGCTGCCATCTCTAGAAGACTGAGCGGAAGTCCATTCCGCTTAATTTATGCTTATTCAGACTGCGAACCGGTAGAATTAGAATCTCCGTCTTGAATCTCGATGCGTTTACCTTGCATTTTTTGCCGTTTGGGAACTTCCAGCTTCAGCACTCCATCTTTCAAAGACGCGCGAATTTCTTCCTCGGCAATATCTTGAACATAGAATCTGCGCACATATTCACCATATCGGCGTTCTCTGCGTACAATCTGATGTTCATTGTTCTCCTCGGCATTTTCTTCCTTACGTACCGCTTTTATCGTCAAATAAGGACTGGCATAATCAATGTCGATTTCTTCTTTTTTCAAACCAGGAAGTTCAGCTTCAATCAGGTAAGCCTGCTCACTCTCATGAATATCTGTTCTGAAGGACATCGTGGAACTCTTAATCGGTGCAAAAAAATCATCATTAAAAACATCATTCAAAGACTTAGCCAGCATACCAAAAGCATCATCTCTACGTTTACCAAAAGGAACCATATCAAACATTATCCATTCTCCTCTCATTGACTTTGACTTTATTTGACCTATGACCTTATTATAGTCCCCTAACTGAGGAATAACAAAACCGATTTAAGCCGATTATCGCTCAAATTCAGGCGAATTAACTGATTTCACACGAGAAAATTAGTTCTTTTTATTTATTTGACCAATTTTGACCTTTGTTTGATCTTTCGTAAATGACACCTATATAATCATGACCCAACTTGCAGTACGATTATTATATGTTCAGACCTTCCGTTCAATACAAGCCATTAGCTTCTAATCATCTCCACGCCAGCTTTTAAACGGAGTTTCCTTACGAGCTATCAAAATTTAACGATTTAAAGATGAAGCCTGCAGAAGTGATATAATGAAAGACAAATAAAGACCATTTTCGTTACAGGAGACCAATTGTATGCAACCAACCTATGCTATGGATGATACGCAGTGGAGTAAGCTCATCCAAAATGTCGCCTATTATTTCGATGATCTTACCCTCAAGCGAGGGTTCCAATATTATAAACAAAATCGAGTGCAGCCGTTTACCATGACGGAGCCTCGTAAGATTAACGCTCTAGTTGAAGGTAGAGAGGATTACCGCGTCACCATTGATCTCGACGGCTTCACCAATTGTCATTGTAATTGTCCAGTATCAGGTCATTGCAAACATATGGCTGCTGTGCTGCTGAATTATGCCGAACAACAGAATAGATCTGTACAGGTTCTGGCCAACGCTAAAGCTGCATCCTTTTTGCCCAAAATATCAAGCACAGCAACAAATGCCTCTATTGGAGCCGATGCAACTCGTCAGCAGCAAATGAAAGAGATGGCCAACCGCATTGCTGGCGGAAAAATCACGGAGTGGCGGGAGTATTTTGAATTCTGTGTCTCCCCTCTAGCCCATACCACCCGAAATCCTGAATATGTGAGTCGGGCCTTGTCTGCAATCAATAAATTCAAACCGAAAATGCTTCCGGAAACGGAGAAGCTGTTCACTCTGCATGCTCATCTTTTTCTGTTGGAAAAGCTTGCTAAGCCTTCTGCGCAATCCGTCGGTCAGGCCGCTTACGCCCCTTCTCTTGGTTATTACACACAGGTAGCGGTCTCAGAACTACAGGAAGTAATCACAGGTCTATTAAAAAAGACACTCCCGCTATCTCCCGAGCAAGAGCAGGATCTATGGCCGTATGTCATCGATACTTTATCTTATCTGCGGCGCGAGATGTTGACGGAGTCGCGGGATCGCTCACGGGATCAACCCTCTTTTTCTCTTAGCTATGATCTGCTGTGGAGAAACTGGATTTATCCAAATACAGGTGGAACTAAGCTTTACCTGAATGAAATCGAACAGCTGCAGCAAGCAGAGGGTGAATTAGGTGCTTCCCTTTCACAACATGCGTGGCTGTTAGCTCAGAGCCGTATGTATTACTATCTGATGGATGACCAGAAGGCTTGGGACTTATTGAATAAAGCGGCCGAGCGCCCGGGTCTCCATCCCGATGAGCTCATGAGCTTCACCTCTCCGCTGCTGGATGCAGGGGACTGGTCCCGTTTGGTGGGTTGGCTTGCTCAAATCGGTCCACTGCTGAGCAGCAGACTCTATAATCTCAATAGCTATTCAACCAGTTGGGAAGAAGCTGTTCGTCACCTGCCTGAAGCTGAGCCGCAAATGTGGGATACACTAGCCACCATGTTACCTATCTCTGGCGAAGTCTATGAAGAGAAGCTAATCACCTATGAGAAATGGCAGACCTGGATGGATTATCAGCTGTCCATCGGTAAACAGCCCTCCGAATTTCGTGTCAAAGACCTCCAACCGGTGGAAAAGAATGCGCCTGAGGTTCTGCTGCCCTTTTACCATCAGGCCGCCGAAAGATTTGTGCTGGATAAGAACAGACATAGCTACAAAGCGGCTGTGAAATTATTGAAACGATTATCCAAGCTGTATAAAAAGCTGAAACAAGAAGAACGCTGGGAAGAGTTCCTCACTGCCTTCGCCATTAGGCATAGCAGGCTCCGTGCGCTGCAAGAGGAGCTTCGGAAAGGAAAGCTAATACCATGAACATGCATTTACGCACGCTGACCATCCGGCTTGCATTAAGCCAGTATGGCGATGCTTTAATATTTGGAATGAATGAGCGCGAAGATCTCGTGCCGGGCTTGCAGCTTAAGCAGCGGCTTTTCGCCTGGCATGAAGCGTCTTTTTATGGTACGGAGTTAACCGTGCAGCCAGCTGGCGAAGGCGTGGAGCTAGTGATTCTTCCTGCTGAGCAGGTCATCCCCTTCTTTGCCGAGCAGAAGCTTCTGGCGCATATCGAATGGAGCTGGGAGGGCGATGCCGCCCAGCTCACAGAATTGGCGCTACTTCTGGCTATATGTCTGGAGCACAAACAGTATATTCCCGACATCTCAGCCTACCGCGCCGGGAGGCTGCAATGGACTTGGGACGAAGGGGCTCTTGCGCAGGTGGCAGTGGACAGTGACACTGCTAAGGGAGCCCTTGAGGCGCTAAATGGCGGCAGCGAATTTAGCCGCGGATTACGTGCGGCGTTCTCTGCCGCCGTATCGCAGCGCTATTACAGCACGGAGGCCGAGGCCGGCGACCTCCGCAGCGAATTCCCGCTTCTCTTCGATAGAAGCGGAGCACTTGCAGCGGGCATGGATACCGCCGCGTGGCTTATCGCCATTGGCTGGAAGGCGGACACCGCGCCTTTCCGGCCCGCGCTACAGCTGCTGGAGCCCGATGAGGATGAATCCTATTGGCGGCTGCAGCTGATCCTTCAGGACAAGCGCGATGAATCCGCGCTTGTTCCCATCAGGCTCGCCGATAACGGCGAGCCGTACGGCTTGTGGCCGGCCGCGTGGTCGGCTCACGTGCATGAACGGGCCGCGGGATGGCTGGAGCGCCTCCGCGGCAGTCTGCCGCCCGAGCGCTTCGCGGCGGGCGGCGATGTGCTGGCCGAGCCGCTCAGCGATGCCATCGCTTGGCGGTTCTTGACGGCCGAGAGCCAGCGGCTGCTGGAAGCAGGCTGGCAAGTGCTGCTGCCGGCGTGGTGGGAAGCCGCCAGCCGGAAAAAGCCGCGCCTGCGCGCAAAGATCAGCTCCGGCGAAGACAAACGCAGCGGCGGTGAGTCGCTGTTCGGTCTCGATTCGATCATCGATTTCGATTGGCGAATCTCCATCGGCGACGCGGATCTCACTGAGGCCGAATTTGCCGAGCTGGTCGCAAGAGGGGAACGGCTCGTCCGCTTCAAGGGCAAATGGGTCTCGCTCGATCCGGCTCTGCTGGCGCAGATCCAAAGAGCCATGGCGGGAATGGACAAGTCGCAAGGCTTGTCCTTCCAAGACGTGCTTCAGCTCCATTTGCTAGGAGCAGGTGAAGAGGCAGACGCTGAAGCTACGGAAGAGCAGTTGCAAGAGGATGCCGCGCGTCTGCGTCTGGAGGTAGAGCTGAACGAGCATTTGATCAGCCTTATCGGTCAGCTGGGCCAGCGCTCAGAATGGCCTAAGCCGCCCGTACCTGCAAGCCTTAAGGCGGAGCTGCGCACCTATCAGCATGAAGGATTCGCTTGGCTGACCTTTCTGCGCCGCTTTGGGCTGGGGGCCTGCCTAGCCGATGATATGGGACTAGGCAAAACAGTACAGCTCATCGCCTATCTGCTACACATCCAAGAGAACACGGATGCAAGCTCAGCCCGGCGGCAGACCGACCCACCAGGTTGGCCTTCATTGATCATCTGCCCGACCTCCGTGTTAGGCAATTGGCAGAAGGAGCTGCAACGCTTCGCGCCTTCTTTAAATGTTATGCTTCATTACGGAAGCCGCCGTCTGGACGCAGGATTCTTCTATGGCGCAGCTTCGCAAGCCGATGTGGTACTCACCTCTTATGCGACTGCCGCGCTTGACCAGGAGCTGCTGAAGGAATTCACTTGGGCGACGATCTGCCTGGATGAAGCTCAAAATATCAAAAATGCCCAAACCAAACAATCCGCTGCTGTACGTAGTTTTCCAGCACTACACCGGGTTGCCTTAACAGGGACGCCTATAGAGAACAGATTATCCGAGCTGTGGTCCATTTATGATTTTATAACCCCAGGTTATCTGGGCAGCGCCAAGTCTTTTAATGACCGATTCACGAATGCTATTGAGAAGGAACACGACGCGAAACGTACAGCGGACCTACAAAATCTAGTGAAACCTTTCATGCTGCGCCGCAAGAAAAAAGACCCTAATATACAGCTCGATCTACCTGATAAAAACGAAATGAAAACCTATGTTCATCTGACTGCCGAGCAAGCAGCGCTTTACGATCAGACCGTAAATGGACTCTTGGAACGGATGAAGAAGCTGGAAGGCATTGAGCGCAAAGGGGCAATTCTTGGAGCTCTGACCGGGCTTAAGCAGCTATGCGATCACCCGATGCTTGTAACAAAAGAGGCTATCCCTGAACTGGATACGGACAACAAGCTGGATACCAGCTTTCTTATTAACCGTTCCTCCAAACTCGAAAGACTGCTGGATATGGTCAAGGAGCTGCGCGCGGAAGACGAGCGCTGCCTGATTTTTACTCAATATGTGGGTATGGGAAAAATGCTTCAGGCGGTTCTCCAGCAGGAGCTGGGCGAACCTGTCCTTTATTTGAACGGAAGCACCTCCAAACAGGCGCGCGACCGTATGATCGAGCGGTTTCAGACACCAGCCCCTGCTGCGGAAGATGGGTCTACACGTCCAGACGCACCGCCGTCTGATCAGCCGAATGTATTCATCCTTTCACTCAAAGCTGGAGGAGTTGGCCTGAACTTAACTGCAGCCAATCACGTATTCCACTTCGACCGCTGGTGGAATCCAGCGGTGGAGAATCAGGCAACTGACCGCGCTTACCGCATGGGCCAGACTCGTGATGTCCAGGTGCATAAGTTCATCGCCCTGGGTACACTCGAAGAACGGATTGATGAAATGCTGGAGAATAAGCAGCAGCTCAGCGACAATGTGATCTCCAGCTCAGAAGGCTGGATTACCGAGCTGTCCACTGAGGCTCTGAAAGATCTCTTTACCTTGCGTAGAGACTTAAATGACTAGCAAAAGGAACATTCGCGTAGATGCGAATGTTCCTTTTTCACAAGAATAATTACCATTGCTCGGACATTTTAAAGGTGACTGCGAGATCATCCCCGCCCGAGAGGGAGTTTACCACCAATGTGACAGGTTCATCATGGAACTCGTATGAGAGTCGCTCATTAAGCAAATTGACCGCCAGATTCGCATACGCACCAGAAATCCCTGATCCTGTACCTTGCATAATAACTTTTCCACCCGTGACCGTAGTGCAGGTATAGTTCACTAGCAGTGCCGTGTCCGTGGCAGGAATATTCGTAGTCGGTGTAGGATAATTCTCGAAGGTCCCATCAAGTGTCCCGCCTGCAACGATCATATAGCGCACTGGTCTTTTGGACATAACATCTAAAGCTGCCGGTCGAATCTCAGCCGCAAGACCTTGTGGAATAGCAAAGCCGGGACGCCTCATAAAACTGATTGCTGCGAAGTCAGTCGATGTAACAGACACGTTATCACGTATTTCCGAAGTTATCCGGCTCACTTGAAACACTTCAAGATCAACGGCGGTCCATACACCGTCCACATCAACAAGAAAAACCTGAATCTTCATCTGCTCCTGCGAATATACAAAATTAAATTGGAATAAATCCTCTACCATGACATAGGTCTTGCTTAAGGTCTCCTGATATTGCAGCTCAAATAACTCTTCAACAAAAATGGCCTGGGGACTGACACTATTGGATAAGCCCGTAATATAACAAAACGCGCCAGCCGATCCATTGTTAACAACTTTGATCACTACTTGATCTATTGGCCGAGTACCGTCGACAGGTAAATTAATAATGGTGTTTGTGGACAGAACAGGCAATGTCATCACACCTCCTATATATCAATTCATATATGATATGTAAACATTGTTTAGAATTATTGGATGTAATTAAAATACAAGAGATGTTCCAGAGCCTAAATAGAGATTTGCCACTAAATAACGAATGTGGTAAACTCGACTTAACTTTTTATGAACGGAGGGTTACGTGTGATAGACTTTATCCGAGTTAGAACTTTGCGCGGCTAATTGAATAGCGCTAAAGCTCTGCCCATGTGCAGAGGACTCAGGATTGGTCTACCCATTTTTAAAGGTAACCCGATAATTTAACAACAGCGTGTAGGGAGGATTCTCTTCACCTCCATTCCTTTAAGAATTGAACATCCATAGAAGCCGATTAGCCAACTGCTGCTCGCAAGGGATCAAAGTGCCTCTTCCCTGCGACTGGACTGTTGTTTAATTCATTCTACCTATGGAAGGCCCTAACTCTGACGTCCTCTAACGAACCGTAAGCACAGGCAGATTGCCTGTGTTTTTTTGCGTTTATTATTTACTATTGGAGGATGAATAAATATATGGAACAAATACGAGAAAAAGCAATTATAGTCGGTGTCCAGCTTCAGAACGAAACGAATTTCGCCTATTCGATGGAAGAGCTGAGCAATCTGGCAGCTGCCTGTGACCTTGAAGTCGTAGGAGAGCTTAGTCAAAAGGCAAGTCGAATTAACCCCTCCCATTATATCGGGACAGGTAAAATCGAGGAATTATCGGCACTTTTAGAAGCACACGATGCTCCTATTGTTATTTTTAACGACGAACTGTCACCTTCACAGATCCGCAATTTGGAGTCCGCACTGGACCGTCAGGTCATTGACCGGACCATTCTGATCTTGAATATTTTTGCGGAAAGAGCGAAGACCAAGGAGGCACAGTTGCAAGTTGAAGTAGCCAAGCTGCAATATATGCTGCCGCGCCTCACAGGTCTTCGTGAGTCGCTGGGCAGACAAGGTGGCGGAGCTGGACTTAAAAACAGAGGTGCGGGTGAAACCAAGCTAGAGCTGGACCGCAGAAGAATTGAAGAGCGGATCACTGCTTTACAGGTTGAACTGCAGCAACAAGTAGCAAGACGTCAAATCCAGCGGAAACAACGGCATAAAAATGAAGTTCCCGTCGTCTGCCTTGTAGGCTATACGAACACCGGAAAGTCCAGCTTAATGAATGTCATGGTAGAGACTTACCATCCAGGTTCCAATAAACAAGTATTCGCCAAGGATATGCTGTTCGCTACACTAGAGACATCGGTTCGCAGCATTGAGCTGCCTGATCACAAAACCTTTTTATTAACAGATACTGTCGGATTCGTCAGCCAGCTTCCCCATCATCTGGTCAAAGCGTTCCGCTCCACTCTTGAAGAGGTTACCGAAGCGGACTTATTGATTCACGTAGTCGATATTTCCGATCCGCAGCATCAACAGCATATGGCGGTTACGGATGAGACGCTTAAAGCACTCGGCGCTGACCAGATTCCAACGATCTATGCCTATAATAAGGCTGATCTGACTGATTTGCCTTACCCGCAAATTGAAGGTGACAATGTCTACCTTTCCGCCAAGCAAAATAGTGGAATGGCTGAACTTACCGCTCTGATCCGCAGCCATGTTTTTACGGACTATGTCCAGTGCGAGATTCTGGTTCCATTTGATCGGGGTAATGTAGTCTCTTATTTCAATGAACATGCCCATGTTCAATCTACTAGCTATGAAGAAACAGGCACACGCCTTGAGCTGGAATGCAGAAAATCTGATTTCGAGAAATTCCGCAACGATTTTATTGAGCTATAACAAATTAGAAACGACGTGGTAGTCCTTAATTAAAAAAGAGGGATAGAGTTTTCAGAGTTATCTGAAGCTCTATCCCTTTCTTTTGTGAATAAAAAAATGAACAATACAAAAGTGCCCTCTCTTTGCATTGCTCAGTAAGTATACAATAGGCAGACGCTAGATCTTATAAATATAGTTTCTAGACCCTATTCTTGAACATACAGTGTATCGGAAGCTTCTATTGTTGGCTGCCGGTAAAACCGTTCCTGCAGATAACCGCTGTAAGTAATTAAAGTCTGGATGCACCGATTCATCCGTTAAATAGGCCGAGATATCACTCCCATATACTCTTTCCTGATTCAGAGAGTCTATGATGATCTCTCCAGTAGTAATCCCTATGCCATGGCCGTAGAACAGATCATTTTCAAGCTTAATTGCATTCTCGCCCTGCCATTCTGGCTTGCTCGGAGCATGATCGGGATTCTTGAAATATACAACGTCTCCCCGCTGCGTGTGGTCCTTGTTGTAGTTTGTGATTAAGCGTAAATTCTCATCATAATTCCAGTCCCATAAGAACAAGTCCTTAAAATACTTATTAAAGGCTCCTTCACCTATAGCTTCAATTGTCGCCCTATACAAAACAATAACCATGGCTGTCGCGCATTCGAAGGCATATAAATGTCCATTCCGAAAAATATCTTTAATCCCCACTGTGGGTTCCACGCCAGCGTTCAGCTGAAGTCCACCAATCTCTGTACGTGTCCAAAACAGCGGATTACAGCGGGAATCATCAAATGTTGCAAAATCCACTCCACTTTCATTTAAAGCTTCAGCCGATTCCACGATGCTTTCTCTCATTTTGCGTTCAAAGTCAAGGGCATCGGGTGAACGAACTTCCTTCACCATGCTTAGTCCCTCCAATGTTATAGGTTCTAAATATAGGTTATTGTACGTGTTCGTCACCGGGTTGGTGCTTAATTCTCATGATTCCCAGGCATCGACAAACCATTGGTTAAGCTGCCGTGTCTCTTCCGTCAAAATATCGAGGAAAATAGAAGTCCGATAACCCGTATCCTTCAAGCTTTTGCCCGTAATCTCTGCGATTCGGTTTAATCTATAAAGCAATGTATTAGTGTGTATATGTAAAAAAGCCGCGGATTCCTTTAAATTGCCGCTTAATGATAAATAGACAGCGATGGTTTTGAGAAAATCACTTTTATGCTCGCGATCATGTTCTTTTAGCGGATATAGCAACGGGCTTTTACGAATTCGACTGCGCTTTTGCTCCATAATAGCCGGTATATATGCCCAAAATCCAATCTCCTCGTACAATAGCAACTCTCGCCCATGAAAAGGCAGCAGCTTTTTGATCTCCACAATGGATACCGCTTCCCAATAGGCAATAGCCGCGGACATATATTCAGTGTAATCGAGACTACAGCCAGCAGCCAGTGTGCAGCCTTCACTCTTATACATATCCTCCATTGTTTTATGCAGGAATGAAGATAATCCACCCGCCCCCTCGATCACAAAGCTGAAAGAAAACAAAATAATCAGCCGATTATGCTCAGCCGTCAGAAATAATAATTGTAGACCGGAATAAGAAGCCATAACCTGCCGAAACCGGAGTATTAAATGATCATCGATTACCTTGTCACTCTCAAACACGCTAATATAATATTTTTCCGGCAAAAGAATGGACCAAAATTCCGCATCCTTTTTAATATTTGCTTCGTTGTCGTAGTGGGAGGTAATCAGCTTCCAGAAAAAATCCTCATGCGTTTTGTCCTGCTTCGTTTTCCAGCCTCGCTGCTTAAGTAAATAACGACCTACGATACCTGCCGCTTTCTCAACGATATTTTCGGCATGCCCTTCTACCAGGTTGCCTGTATCTACTACCCATATGTACCCGAGAATTTCCTTCTGATGTTTAATACAAATGGCCAGCCGGGGGCCAAGTCCCACCTCCAGCACCGCAGGAATTCGAATGGGATGTGCCGCGCTCTCCAGCTGCTGCATAATCCCTTTTTTGCGCAAGCCAATAATCACAGCGTTAGGTACACGCTTCCCGATAATCGTTGAAATCCGCGCGGAGTCACTCTCAAATTCATGCGAGCTGTAGCCAATCACATGATGATTGCTGTCCTCGATGGTAACTTGAGACTGTAGCGATTCACTTATCGCATCTGCCAATGATTCCATACTGTCGAAAAAACGATCAAATAATGGATCTTTATCTTTCACTAGCTTCACTCCCACCTGAAGAATAACCAAATCCTGTACTCTAGAGTGATTTCATTATAGTATGCATCCCCCTAACTGACTATAAGATAAATAGCTGGTTTAGGTGAGGGACGAGATCGGCTAGTTGAGGAAGGTGTTTGGGACGGGGATGTTTGGTGGGGGTTTTGTTGGGGTGGTGTGGGAAGTTTTGTGGGGTGTTTTGTCGGGGTGTTTGGGAAGGTTTAATAGTTGTTGGTGTTTACCAAATGTTATAAGTGGTTTTTAGGGAATAACCCCCGGAAATTCTGTGTTTTAATCATCACACGATCATAATTAGGGAAATCCTCCCTAATATTCTGCACTTTAAGCATCACACGATCATAATTGGGGAAATCCTCCCTGATTTTCTTCCGTTTTGCGTATAAACAGGCGTATTCCTCGTTTTTTAGGGAGGAATTCCCTAATAACAGCATTTTAAAGCTATTTTTGCGTTTTTTTAGGGAGAATTTCCCTAAAACATCTCTCATCAAAGCTTTCACCGTCGCAGAAGCAAAAAGCTAATCAAAATTAGCTTGATCTAGCCAACTTCACTACGTAATCTTTCCACCATCACACCACACGAGCAAACATCTAATGTATCTAATCACACTGAAACGCAATCTATTTACTTTAACACCGTACTGACAAACTTCCACCCGATCTCCTCCGCAAGAAACGCCAAACAGCAAGCTCCCCGCAGAGAGCTTGCTGTTTGGCTCATTCCATTATGGAACGTGTTTATTTTAGATCAATGTGAATGTCTGCTCCATGGCTTGCTCAACCGAATAAGGTGTCTCACCCAACGCTTCGGCAACAGCTTGGCAGGTGATTCTGCCATTGGCTACATTCACGCCGCTTCTTAGGCCGTCATTATCCTGAATCGCCTTGATCACACCTTTATTGGCAATTTGCAGGGCATATGGAACTGTAACATTTGTTAAGGCAATAGTTGAGGTCTTAGGAACAGCGCCCGGCATATTAGCCACGGAATAATGCAGCACGCCGTGTTTCACAAACACGGGATTATCATGTGTCGTCACTCTGTCGATGGTTTCTACAATGCCACCTTGGTCAATGGCCACGTCGACAATCACCGATCCCGGCTTCATGGTCTTGACCATTTCTTCGGTAACCAGCTTCGGTGCTTTGGCACCCGGAATTAACACGGCACCTACCAGCAGATCGGCTTCAGCCACTGCTTTCGCAATATTATAAGGGTTAGAGATCAACGTATTGATCTGTGCTCCAAAAATGTCATCTAATTGACGTAGTCTCTCCGCACTGAGGTCAACTATCGTAACATCTGCACCTAAGCCAATAGCCATTTTAGCTGCATTAGTACCTACTACACCGCCGCCAATAATACTCACTTTACCTCGGCTAACGCCAGGAACACCGGAAAGAAGAATACCTTGTCCGCCGTAGTTCTTTTGCAGGAACTGCGCTCCCAATTGGACGGACATCCGGCCAGCTACTTCACTCATCGGTGTTAACAGCGGCAAGGTGCGTCCATGAACAACCGTCTCATATCCGATCGCAAAGACACCTTTGTCTTTAAGCGCAGCAGCCAAGGCAGGCTCTGGAGCAAGATGAAGATACGTAAAGAGAATAAGGCCTGGACGGAAATAGGGGTACTCCGTTGCCAATGGTTCTTTTACCTTCATCACCATTTCAGCGGAGCTCCAGACTTTTGCTGCATCCTCAATCAGTTGTGCTCCGGCAGAGACATACTCTTCGTTAGGAAATCCGCTGCCAACACCGGCTCCAGCTTCTACGAGCACTTGATGACCTTCAGTAATTAAACTAACTACACCCGCAGGGGTTATGGCAACACGATTTTCATTGTTTTTAATTTCTTTAGGTACTCCGATAATCATCATTCATCTCTCCCATCTAATGTAGATCCCTTATGTAAAGAATGATAACATATGATTAGCATTCCCATTTTGTTAAAAAATTAAAATATTATCTACCATGATTGTGTTTTTACACAAAGGATCTGACTTAACTGCCCATTAATCTTTAACCACTTTGGTACTCAACACAACCATCTTTATTATCTCATAAAAAAAGACACCCTATAGAGTGCCTTTTTGACGATTTTGTATGAAATTAAAGCGACTACCATATCGCATAATGTTATATTAAGTTACATGGACTATCTTGATAATAACAACATCACTGTTTCTAACACTACATTTACCCCTTTTTCGCAGTCTTCATAAGAGGTTAGTTCCTCTTCACAATGGCTTTTACCATTCACGCTAGGCACGAACACCATTGCGGATGGCAGAAAGCTGGCTACGAACTGTGCATCATGCCCTGCACCACTTGCGATCTTTCGACTGGAATAACCTAAGGTTTGAGCCGCTTGCTCCACCAAATCACACACATTCTGATCAAACCACACCGTATCTCGGCCCCAAAGCTTAGTTTTGCTTACTTCACAACCCAGCAGTTGCTCTGGCAAACCGTTAATAATGGCTTCCACTTCACGCACAATCTCCATATCTTTATGTCTGGCTTCAATAGTGAAAATCACTTTATTGGGAATGACGGTATGGATATTAGGAAGCACATTCATTCTGCCCATGGTATACACAAGCTCGGAATCGAGCGCCCCCAGCTTGCTCCGCAGCTCAATAATCAGGTCTGTGGCAGCAAACAAAGCATCTTTGCGCATCGCCATGGGGGTTGTGCCCGCATGATCGGATTCTCCCGTCACCTCAATCTCGTAACAGGCCATACCAACTACACAGTCAACCAGCCCAATCGCCAGCTCCTCTTTTTCAAGAACAGGCCCTTGCTCGATATGAAGCTCCAAATAAGCGGTGGCTTCGGTGATACGATTGCTCATTTCTCCCTTATATCCACTCTTCTCCAGCGCTTCACCAAAGCTAATGCCCGCTGGATCCTTTTTGTTCAACATAACACTATTATCAAACTTTCCGGATAGCACACCAGAGGCCATCATCGATGGCTCAAAACGTGCCCCCTCTTCATTCGTAAAATTCATAATCGTCACCGGAACCTTCGGCTTAATCCCGTGATCTACAAGCGTCCGCACAACCTCTAGACCCGCGATAACCCCTAGGACGCCATCGAATCTGCCCCCTTTTTTCACAGTATCCATATGCGAGCCAATCACAATCGGAGGCCCGGAAGTTTCGCCTGCCAATGTGGCATACATCGTCCCCATATCATCCATCTTCACAGACATTCCGAGCTCTTCACAACAGGCACGAAAATACTCCCGAACTTTAATATCCTCTTCGGCCAGCGATAATCGGGTCACGCCATTTTTATCTGTACGCCCATAATCGGCAAATGCCTCGATTGTATTCTTCAGTCTCTCACCGTTCACGAATATTTTTTGCAGCTGCATCCCAGATCCCTCCGCTTCGAACGTTTTGTTGGCTTTCTATCTATGTTAAACCAAACCATAATATTTTCATTTTACATATTGTAATAATTATTATTCACATGATGCTACAACGAGTAGAGCCAGCAATAAGTAAACTAAAGTAGTATATACAATCTTTTCATACGAGGGGTAAGCTTAAGATAGCTTATCATCCCGTTTTACACAGGAAAGGAGCGAGCCCATGAATCTAAGCCTTGTGATCCCGGTATACAATATAGAGCAGTATATAACCCCTATATTCAATTCACTCCTTGACCAAAGCGATCCGCATTTCGAGGTCATCATCGTAGATGATGGTTCTACGGATAACACTTACAACGTTATAGAAAAGATTCTTTCGCGTAATCCCGGCCTTTTCTGTAAAGTCATTCGAACGGAGAATCATGGAGTAAGCGCGGCTAGAAATAGGGGTTTAGCTGAAGCCACAGGTAATTATGTTCTTTTTGTAGATGGAGACGATTATGTCTCCGCAGACTTGGTCTCAACCCTTCAGTCTTATACCCAAGATGAACAACCCGAGATTATTTGCTGGGGTTATAATCATGTCTCCGAAGGCAGAGAAACTCTATTGAGCTGTACCTCTGATTTCAGCGACGTGACGGGAAGTGAAGCACTGGCGCGGATTTTCGTGAACAAGAGCTTGCGAATATGGACAGGGAGTATCGCTTATAAGCGAGAATTCCTACTTCTCCACGAGCTAGGTTATACAGAACGCTGTGTGAATGGAGAGGATCAAGAGTTCATCTACAAAGCCTTGTCCAGAGCGGCCAGAGTCATCTCAATCCCGGATATACTATCATTTTATTTACAGAGAAACTCCTCCATCTCCAACAGCTATAACGTGAATAAATTTGATGTAGTGGATGCTTTTAAAAGGGTGGATGAATATTTCAAAACCTATCCCTTTGCTGAACTAGATACGATCTCCCCATTGTTAATGAACCGGGAGCTGATTGAGAACTACTTTTTCAACCTCAAAACCTGTCTAAATGGTACGGAAGGGGTAAGCATTCAGGAATTACTTCGTGACATCAACCATACCTATCCCAAGCTCAATCAAGAAATGGATGAACTCATAAGACGTTATAGAGGAGATAATCGCAGATTAACCCTTTATATCAGAACATTTTTAATCTCCCCGCTTCTATATCACAGATTCATCTCTGTGGAGAGAAGCTTATCCAGGTTCAAGCGAAACCTACTTAAAGGGAACGGAACCCGAAAGGAATCTAGAATATGAAAAAAATGCTGATATACGCCTATACTGAATTTAATCTGGGCGATGATCTATTCATTAAGGTGCTATGCGAAAGATATCCGGATACCAGATTCAGAATTTGCGCACCACGCCTCTATAAACTATGTTTCAAAGAGATCCCTAACCTCAAAGTGTATCCTTCCGATTCCCTTCTTCTAAGAGGCATTGGCTATATTTGCAGGAAGCTAAAGATACATAATGTGGCTCACAAATATCTGGCAGATCACTCAGATGGCGTCGTTCATATCGGCGGCTCGATTTTCATGGAGGCAGACCACTGGGCAGAGCATTTCAAGAATGCAGAAGTCATTCGTAATCAAAATAAGCCTTACTATCTGTTAGGATCTAA
This sequence comes from Paenibacillus sp. FSL R5-0636, assembly GCF_037974255.1. Taxonomy (NCBI): domain Bacteria; kingdom Bacillati; phylum Bacillota; class Bacilli; order Caryophanales; family Paenibacillaceae; genus Paenibacillus; species Paenibacillus sp. FSL R5-0636. The sequence continues at coordinate 288,295 of NZ_CP150232.1, read as the reverse complement.
TTTTGGCCCTTTTACAAATCAAGAATACTATGATGAGCACAAGCGGATTTTCAAGGATTATACAGATATATGTTTCAGAGAACAGTACTCTTATGATTTATTTAAGGATCTGGATAATGTCCGCTTAGCCCCAGATATTATTTTTCAGCTAGACCCGCCAGATATTCCAAACGAACCGGAGGATTACATCGTCTTATCCGTTATTAAACCTTCTGCGAAAGGTCTGAACGGTTTTGACAACCTCTATTATGAAAAAATGAAAGAACTCGCAATTTATTTCATTGAAAAAGGTTACGCGGTTCATTTCATGTCATTTTGCGAACACGAAGGCGATCAACTGGCAATTGAAGAGATTCAGCATCTTATGGGTCCCTCTTACAAGGATGCTATGCAAGTGCATTTATATAAAACGAACATGGAAGAAGTATTGTCCGTGTTAGCTAATGCCAGATCTATTGTGGCTTCAAGATTCCATGCAATGATTCTGGGCTGGGTATTTAATAAACCGGTATTCCCCGTAGCCTACAGCAAAAAAATGATCAACGTAATGGAAGATGTTGGGTTCACAGGTCTGTATGCCGATTTCAATACGCTGGAACAGGTCCAGCCTGCACAGATTTTTGAAAGTATGATCACCTGCTCTATGGATGTCACACTGCAAGCAAAACAAGCCGAAAGGCATTTCGAGCATCTAGATACGTATTTATCGCTTTACGAAAGGGGGATTCGTTATGAAAGCCAAGCGGAGCATTCTTAACTTATCCTTTGGACTGGGAAGTCAACTCATCACGATCATCCTCGGTTTTTTTATACCCAGACTGATAATGGTCAACTATGGCTCTGAGGCCAATGGGTTGATCGCTTCGATTGTGCAGATTATTAGTTATTTGGCGCTGCTGGAAGCAGGTGTTGGGGCGGCCTCAATCCAAGCGCTTTATAAGCCGGTAGCTTCGGATAATAAAAACAATATCAACTCTATTCTGGCTGCCACCTCCAGCTATTATAAAAAAACAGGCATTTACTATTTCTTCGCCGTACTGCTACTCGCCATCGTGTACCCGCTGGTGATCTCTTCTGAGATCGATAAATTATCGATTATGGTCATTATTTTGCTTACAGGGATGGGCGGAGCGATCAATTATTATTTTCAGGGGAAATTCAAGGTCCTGCTCGCTGCGGAGGGAAAAAGCTATGTAGAGACTTCTATTGTTACTGTAGCTAATATTATGAACAGCCTGATCCGGATTCTGTTATTACTGCAAGGTGTGGACATTATTGCGGTTCAAGCTTCCTATTTTATCTTAACTTTACTTCAAATCATCGCTTTCTATATTTATATGAATAAGAATTACAAGTGGATCAACCTGAATCTCAAACCAGACTATGAAGCCATTGGTCAAAAGAATTCCGTATTAGTCCATGAAATCTCCTACTTGGTGTTTAGAAATACGGACGTACTCATATTAACCATCTTTACGAATCTAAAAATCGTCAGTATCTATGTTATGTACAATATGATTTTTACGATCGTGGATAATATCGTCCAGACCATAAACGGAAGTGTGAAGGCTGCCCTCGGGCAAAGCTACCATGAGAGCAAAGAAGCATTTATTAAATTTTATGATGCTTACGAAGTGTATTTTATGGGGCTTATCTTCTCGATTCTAACGGTGGCTTACATTTTGATTTTACCCTTTATGAAATTGTATACGGCTGGGGTAAACGACGTGAATTACATTGATATGTGGCTGCCGGTCCTGTTCGTAGTCATCAAATTATTAACCAATGCCAGAACGTCTTCCAATAATGTGATTACCATCGCTGGACATTTCAAAAAAACACAAAACCGTTCCATTCTGGAATCCGCCATTAATCTGGTGGCTTCTATTGTCTTCGTAATCTTCATGGGAATTTACGGTGTACTAATGGGAACGATAGCTGCCCTCTTATACCGCTCCATAGATATTGTAATCTATGCCAGCAAACATTTACTGGACCGCAGTCCTTGGGTCACTTTTAGAAGATGGCTCACGAATGCAGTAGTTTTTGTAGGCATTATTCTAATCATCACCGCCATCGACATCCCGATCCATTCCTATCTGGGGCTTATGATCTGGGGTGTACTTCTAGGATTTGTGATCTTGCCTGTATATTTCGTAATCGGCTCTTTAATGGAACGGGAAGTCTTCCTTTATACATGGGAACATCTCAAAAAGTATCGATATAAACTCAAAAATAAAATTAACGCTCAGCCTGAGGTAAGTGGTTTATCCAAATAACACAACAGGAGGACTGGAAATGGATCATAGCGAGGTTTTACAGCAAGCCTGTTACGTCTTTTTAAATGACCTAAATGATGAAATAAACCATTCACCCACCATCCAAATAGATGATACAGAACTATTGCAAAGATGCCGCCAGATCATAGATCAAGAACAAAATGTACAAATCAAACCTTATCTGGAAACCTTATCTGAGGTTATTCATGCTTATCTCACGGGGAGGGCTTCAGAGGATACCTTGAAATTCTATTTATCTGAACAATTCAGCATTGTTGCCAGCGATATCGCAGGTTTAATTCAGGGGTTGGTTAAAATGGAAAGCCGCATTTCGGATACGGAAATTTCCTATCCAACGGTCCAGGCCTTAGCCGATTCCCCCAAGATCAGTGTCATTATCACTACCTATAATAGAAAAGCATTCCTATACCAAGCGATCCAAAGTATCTTAATGCAGGACTATCCCAATAAAGAGATTACAGTGATTGATGATTGTTCTACAGATGGCACGGAAGAGTTAATGCAGCAACACTTTGGGGCGGAGCCACGGGTCATTTACATGCGCAATGCTACCAATAGCGGACCTGGAAATAATCGCCGAAAAGCTTTCGCTGCACATGGTGATGGGGAATATGTTCTTTTTCTCGATGATGATGATTATCTGATCGACATGAATTATTTCAGTAAAGCGGTCCGCTTCCATCTCCTTCATCCCGAAATTTCATTTGTAGCTGCGAATGTGTTCCTGGAGTATTCCAAAGCCAAACAACTAAAAATCTCCAATCTGCAGCTTAGCAGCATTATTAAGAAACGCGATTATTTCATGAATTTTGAGAAAAAAGGATATCCAAAACCCGCCTCTACTTTAACTACTGTCTTTAAACGAGAGGCCTTAATGGCTATGGATATCCTAGATATGAATATGGTCAACGATGCTTCCATCTATTTGCGTTCCCTGCTGGTAGGTGATGCGGGCTTCATTGATGTGATTGCCGGCGTGTACAGAATACACGGGAACAATATCACCTTTAATCTGAGCCAGGGATTCTTAATTGAGAATCTGGAAGAAAAGAAACTCATTAAGAATATGGCCGTGCAGAAATATGGATATAACGCACAGGAAATGACGGAATGGTTCAACCATAATGCTTACGATACGATCTCATACTATTTATTAAATTCTGCAAAAGATGCTACAGACTTTAAATTCATGTACCATTGGGCGCTTAACCATTGCCCGCTGATCTACAATCAATTAAAAAATGAGTTTCGCATGAAGCTTATTAAAAAACAATTATTACGAATCTCCTTACTCCGTACGTTACTCGGCAGATGATTCGCTCATTAGCTTATCGAGCAGCAGAAAAAACTCTCTAAGCTTTTCTTTTGGGATGTCGGCATACTTGTCTCCAATGCTGATCTCACAATAAGAAGTATGTTCCCCGGTAGCTCTTATTCCCGCGCTTAAACCGATTCCTGTCGCCTCATACACCGCTGACAGAATCGGTTCAATTTGTTCCTTAGACATGTGAAAATGCATGTGAAACATATTGGAGACAGGTTGAGCGGGCAGAGTGGTTACGTCGTGACATTGATTAACCCAAGCAGCAAGCTCCTTCGCGCCTTCATAATACTGCTGCATCCTGCCCTCTCTTTGCCGGAAAAAATAATCAGAAGAAATGATGTACGGATATAAGCTGATTAAGTCTCCACCATGCCGCCGTTTCCATATCTTTGATTGCTTCGTAAAGTCTTCGCTGCCTGCAAGAATTGCCCCAGCGATTCCTCCAATTCCTTTATAAAAGGATATATACACACTATCAAAGAGTGCAGAGATTTCAGCTGCTGACTTCCCGTAATACGGAAGAATCTCAAATAATCTCGCCCCATCCAAATGCAATTTAATGCCGCGTGCCCGGCAATGAGCAGAAATAGCTTCAAGCTCCGTGTACTCTGGCAGCTGACCACCAATCTCGCGCTGGGGTAATTCCAGCAACAGACAAGCGATATCCTCCTTTAGATTCACCACATCCTCCAAAGTGATTAATCGGTCCTTATCCGCAAGCAAGATAGGCTCAATATGATGTAATTCCTTCATGCCATCCTGCTCATGGATCTCCAAGTGGCATAAGGGATGATAGGCTACTTTTTTCACCTCTTTTTCATCGCACCAGATTCTTAAAGCGATTTGCTGCGCCATCGTTCCGCTCGGAAAGAAAACCGCGGTTTCTTTGCCCAGGATATTCGCCATTTTCGTCTGGAAATCTTCAATCACTTCGCCCGTTCCATAGATATCAGATGCCGTACTGTTCTCTACGGCTGCCAAGGCTTCCTTCAACACTTGCACATCTCTATTCCCATTCCCTGCGATTTGATAGGCCGTTTCATTAAAAGCCTCTTGTACTGATTTTTTTCCGTTCATTCGTTGAATAACCCCTTCCGGATTTACCTTGTCCCTAATATAGACGAATTTCCAAAAATCCCATCTTAATTTTACCCGATCTAAGGTGAAAAAACATGAGCGCTGTGCTACAATATTGGAATTGCAACGGCAATCTTAGGGAGGGTTATTGAATCACATGCTCATTATTGGTATCGCCGGCGGCACCGGCTCGGGAAAAACAACCGTAGCCCGCTCCGTCATTGACCGTCTTGGAACGGGAAAGGTAACTTTCATATCTCAAGATAACTACTATAAGGATCACTCACATCTCAGCTTTGCTGAACGTGAATCCATTAATTACGATCATCCTTTCGCTTTCGATAACGAGCTGCTCATTGAGCATCTTAAATCTCTGCGTGAAGAACAGACCGCATTCGCTCCCGTGTATGACTTTACAGTCCATGCCCGCTCCACTACAGAGACGGTAGAACTGAAGCCAAACAATATTGTAATCATTGAGGGACTCCACGTCCTTTCTGACGAGAATCTCCGTGAAATGCTCGACATCAAGGTATTCGTGGATGCCGATCCTGATGTGCGTATTCTCCGCCGGGTCCTTAGAGATATTGAAGAACGTGGACGGAGCATCCAGTCGATCCATCATCAATATTTGAGTACAGTTAAACCTATGCATGAAGCGTTTATCGAACCATCCAAAAAATACGCTGACCTGATCATCCCTGAAGGTGGCCATAATGAGGTTGGTATTCAGTTGTTGTCCATCCTAACGGAGAAGCATTTATATAACGATTGGACGTCTTAAAGTCTTAATTAAGCGCTTCTAGCTAGCTGCAGAGAATCTCTCTGCGGCTTTTTTGGTGTGTATGAACCCATCTATGGTTCAGAATAATCCCACCTCATTATGGTAATAGCTATATTTACAGCACCAGCGGAAGAGGGATAACAACTATGGGATTTCTGAACAGAACAATAACAAAAGTTTTTAAGAACCCTTCATTAGGGCACCCCAACCCCACTAAAGAATTACCTAAGGAACCTATTAAAGAAAAACTTCAAGATAATATTCAATATATAAAAACAACTCGGCAATAGTACAGATCTTGTGATTAGAGAATTCTTTATTGGTTCCAAACACCAGATTAAAGCAGCTATTTTCTATACAGATGGATTGGCGGATAGTAAAGCTATTCAGGATTTCATTCTGGAATCACTAATCTTAGAACTTCCAGATCCAAGTCTTGATACACAAACAGCCAACTATCAATTATTAAAAGATCACATGCTCACTGTAGGGGATATTAAAGATGCGACGGAGTTCAATTCTTTATTCACCTCTCTATTATCCGGAGATGTGATCCTCTTACTCAATGGATATACCAAAGGGTTCACCATAGGCATGCGTGACTGGAAAGACCGTGGCGTAACGGAAAGTGCCACTGAAACGGTGATTCGTGGACCAAAGGAAGCCTTCACAGAAAGCTTACGCACGAATACCGCATTAATCCGGCGGAAAATAAAAGACCCCAATCTTTGGTTAGAAACACAGCAAATTGGACGTGTAACACAGACAGACGTAGCCCTCATGTACATCAATGGCATTGTTAGTGATGAGATTCTGCAAGAAGTACACTCACGTTTAGATCGGATCGACATTGACGGTATCCTGGAAAGTGGCTATATCGAAGAATTAATCGAGGATGAAACCTATACCCCATTTCCAACCATCCATCATACGGAACGTCCTGACGTTATAGCTGCTGCTCTTATGGAAGGAAAAGTAGCCATATTAGTAGATGGGACTCCTATAGTAATGACGGTCCCTACCTTATTCGTTTCCTTCATGCAGACAGCGGAAGATTATTATCAACGTGCCGATGTCAGCACCTTAGTACGGATGCTTAGATACTTCAGTATTTTTATTTCACTACTAGCCCCATCTTTGTATGTAGCTATTACTACCTTTCATCAGGAGATGCTGCCCACAACCCTGCTGATCAGTCTAGCTGCACAACGGGAGGGCGTACCGCTTCCAGCATTTATTGAAGCACTCTTAATGGAGCTTGCCTTCGAGATTATAAGGGAAGCGAGTGTACGAATGCCTCAAACCATAGCCCAATCTGTATCCATTGTAGGCACCCTGGTGATTGGGACTGCGGCAGTTGATGCCGGCATTGTTTCTGCTGCCATGCTTATTGTCGTCGCTATTACTGCTATCTCCAGCTTTGTGCTGCCATCCTTCGATCTTGCCCTGACCATCAGAATGCTCCGTTTCCCGATGATGTTCCTTGCTGCATCTTTTGGTTTGTTCGGAATCATCATCGGGGTTATTGCGATAGTTCTTCACATGTGCAGCTTACGTTCCTTTGGCGTTCCTTATTTGAGCCCGTTTGCTCCCTATAATCTCGCCGATCAAAAGGACACCTTTTTCCGAATGCCGCATTGGGCTATGTTTACCCGCCCTAAGCTAATCAATAAAAAAAATATCGTTCGGGAAAAGAGCACACCACCGGAAAAACCGGGAGATCTCACAGAGGAATAGCCCCTGAAACCTTGACCTATGAAGTGATAAATTGGAGTGAACAAAACCATGCTCGAAAAAGGTAAAATAAGTACTCGCCAGCTTACCATACTGGTTATGTTCCTTACGATCGGGGACTCCATTCTCGTAATCCCCCCTTCCACTACACACTACGCCAGACAAAATGCCTGGATTTCCGCATTAATTGGCATGATCGTAGGTTTACTAGCCATCTATATGTACAGCAAGTTCGCAAAGTTGTACCCCAAACTAACGCTTATTGAAGTGATTCAAAAGGCTTTTGGAAAATGGATTGGGACTATTCTATCGCTTTTGACCTTAATGTATTTTCTTATCGTCACCGTTGGAAGCATGCGAGAACTCAGTGAGTTCGTTACATCCGAAATATTACCGAGAACCCCTATTCCGGCTGTTTTAATCTTATTCATGGTGATCGTGATTATGGCTACACGACTAGGTATTGAAGTCATAGGACGAGCTGGAGAGATCTTTACACCTATGATTATTATCCTATTTCTGATTCTGACGGTCGCAATTATTCCTCAGATGGAGATTGTCAGATTACTGCCCATATTGGAGGATGGCATAAAACCAGTGGTGAGAGGGTCTATTTCCATTACGGCTTACACCTTTTTAGAACCGGTTGTTTTTCTAATGTTTCTCCCTTATGTACACCAACAACAAAAGATAACCAAAGGCTTATTACAGGGCTGTTTCTTAGGCGGTATTATTATCTTCCTGACAATCACTATTTCCATATTAGTGCTGGGTCCGGATCTGACAACCAGGGATATCTATCCCAGTTATAACATTGCAAGGCGCATATCCGTTGGTGGTTTCTTCGAGCGGGTGGAAGCCATGATAGCACTACTTTGGATGTTAACCTTGTTTATAGAAGTTACCTTATACTTCTATGCTTTCGTTCTGGGGTTGTCTCAATTATTCAAACTAAAAGAGTACCGAGTGCTAACTCTACCCACAGGATTAATTTTGGTTACACTAGCACCTCTTATTGCGCCAAATTACACCTATTACAACAAAGTATTCGATAATTATTGGGTGTACTATGTTATAACCTTCGGGTTATTTCTACCCTTGGTGTTGTTAGGTCTGGGGATGTTTCGAAGGGCACTGAGCAAAGGCTTAAAATCTAGAAGCTAAAGATGGGCTGGGAGTCATGAATACCGAAAGATCTAACGGAGGATTAAACCATGAAACGAAGATCGCTTCTGATTTGTGTTCTTATTCTCATGCAAATATTTGTAACAGGTTGCTGGAGCCGCCGAGAATTAAATGATCTTGCGATTGCTGTAGGAATAGGTATCGATAAAATTGGAGATCAATATCAAGTTTCTGCACAAGTGGTCTTACCCAGTCAAATCGCTGGCTCAAAGGGAGGCTCTCCTCAGGCACCAGTCAACCTTTACAAAGCGACGGGGCATACCGTATATGAAGCCCTTAGGAAAATCACAACCGTTAGTCCACGTAAAATTTATATCTCTCATTTACGAATCCTAGTCCTTGGCGAGGATTTGGCTAAAGAGGGAATTAGTGATGTTCTTGATTTCATGTCAAGAGATACCGATACGCGAAATGATTATTTTATAGTGGTAGCAAAGGATGCAAAGGCAGAAGATGCGTTGAAAATATTAACCAGTCTTGAAAAGATTCCTGCCGTGCGATTGTTTTTCAGTCTGGAAAGCTCGGAGAAAAATTGGGCACCTACATCTACTGTGACATTAGGAACACTAATTACAGAACTTGTGAGTAGGGGTAAGAATCCAGTCTTAACAGGTGTTGTCATCGAGGGGAGTCTAGATGTAGGAGAAACTCCGAATAATGTTGAAACGGTAGACTCTCCAACAGAATTGAAATACTCCGGATTGGCCGTATTCAAGGAGGACAAATTGATTGGTTGGCTAAATCCTGAGGAATCAAAAGTGTATAACTATTTAACCAATAAAGTTGAGAGCACTGTTTTCTATATCCAATGTCCCGAAGGTAAAAAGGTTTCGCTTGATGTATTTGAAGCCCGTTCCAAAATGAAAGGCAGCATCCATAGTGACAAACCAGAAGTCAGTATTGAGCAACATATAGAATCAGATATAGGAGAGGTTCAGTGTAGAAATCTAGAACTGACAGACACAAAAACTATCACCGAATTAGAACAAATCGCCAATAAAAAAGTCCAAAATTTATTTAAAACTACTATTAAAAAGGTACAGAATGAATACAAAAGCGATATTTTTGGATTCGGCGAAATCATCCATCGTTCTAACCCGCAGGCGTGGAAGAAACTGCGAAACAATTGGGATGAGACCTTTGTTAACCTTCCAATAAGCGTAAAGATGGATATTAAGATTCGCCTGTTAGGGAAAGTGACTAACTCTTTCCTAGAAGAGACGAAGTGATGAATTGGAGTGAACAAAACCATGTATAACATCGCAAGGCGCATATCTGTAGGTGGAATCTTTGAGTATCGAGTGTTAACCTATTACTACACTTGGTTTTGTTAAGCGCAGGTAACTAGATGGTTTGGGAGGTTGTGAATATTGGGTATAGTAGTGATTCTCATAGTTGTAGCCATTATAGCAGCCATTGAAGTTCCCCTGATGTGGAGGAAAAAATTAATCAAGGAGATATGGATTTTCTCATTTCTTCTGTTGCTGGGAACTTTCTTCAGTCTTATTAATGCGTTACATATTTCGTTCTCTAACCCACTGGGATGGATGATATTTATCTATAAACCCGTCTCGGATATGGTAAATGCCTGGTTATCCTAAAATGGGACTGAACCATTCCCTTGAGATGGCTTAGTCCCCATGATTAAACGACGTTGCCAAATCAGCAAGCGCCCTAAAGTTTGTTGCTAGCCGTTCACGCGCCAGCCAGTAATAAACTTCCTGGCCTCTCTTTTTATGGTCAACAATGCGGGCATCCCGTAGGATTTTGAGATGATGTGAAATCGCTGGCCTGCTTATTTCGAATTCCCCTGCAATTTCCCCAACATTCAGCCGACCTTTATTCCCTAATAACGTAACAATCCGAATCCGAGTAGGATCACCAAATGCGGTGAGAAACCGTGTGATGCTGTTGATATCGTTAGGTTTAATCTCTTGCGGTTCTATCTCCCCACCCCGATTCGTAAATAAACTTAAACATACTCACTTGTTGAAACTACAATAAAGACCTCGTAGATTCTCTAACTATTAATTCTGCCGGGAAAATCTGATGCGCATGATTAACCTTCTTATTGATGAGATCAAAAAGAATCTTAATCGTCGCTTCCGCAATCTCTACTACCGGCTGTTTGATGGTAGTAATAGAAGGATTATAATAGAAGGAAATATCCAATCCGTCATAACCAGCAACCGAGTAATCTTCCGGGACTCGCTTGCCCGCTTCAAATATCGCCTTACAGGCGCCGATAGCCATACTATCTGATAAGGTGAAAATAGCGCTGAACTCTTCTCCTAACTCTAGCAATTCTTTTGTAACCGCATACCCATTTTCCATACTGTAACTGTCGATATCTTCTTTCATCCGCCGCACTAGCCGTTCATTATAAGCGATTCCATGATCAGCTAAAGCCTTTTTATACCCTTCATATCTCAACTTACCGATACTTACATCTTCTTCTGGTGCAGTAATGACCGCGATTTTCTCATGCCCTAGATTACATAGATAGTCGACAATTTTATAACTCTCATTAAAGTCATCTACAGATACAGAGGAATAGTCGCTCAAATCAAACTCTTCCGTCATCCCAATCGTACTAAGGACAAATGGAACCGTTAATTGCTGTAATTTCTCTTGAGAGTGTGAGAATAACCCCCCTAAGAAGACAATTCCCTTCAACCGTTTTTCTTTCTCCAGCTCAATCGCCACTTCGATCTCATCTTGATTCTCATCAACTCGTTGTAGGATGAAGGAGTATTTCTTGCGTTGAATCTCTTTTTCGAACACTTTGATCATCGGGCTAAAAAATGGATTGGATATCCCTTTAATCAATACTGCAATCGTTTTCGAATCAGAACGTTTTAAATTTCTTGCACTGTTGTTCGGAACATAATGATTTTCTTTGATAACCCTCATAACCATCGCTTTTGTTTCTTCATTAATATCCGGATGATTGTTAATAGCCCTTGATACAGTAGTCACGCCAACACCGCATAATTTGGCGATGTCTATAATAGTCAGTCTCTCCATTTCTATCTATCCTTTACTTGTTAGTATCTATCAAACTCCTTAATCCTTATTCAACTTCATAGTCAAAATAAGAAAGCAGGGGATTCCTGATGGTCACCCATCAAGAAAAACACCCTACTCGCTTCTTACATGAATATTAATTTATTTAACGAGGTAGATCAAGCTTAACCCTTAACCGCACCTGCAACGACACCTTCGATGATGTACTTTTGACAAGTCAGGTAGAAAATGATGATTGGCACAATAGCTAAGACCAGCATCGCCATCATAGCTCCCATGTCAATCGATCCGTATCCACCTTTTAGGTACTGGATCGCAATAGGAATCGTTTTATACTCTGTACCAATCAGCAGGTCTGGCAATAGGAAGTCGTTCCATACCCACATTACATTAAGGATAGCTACAGTTACAGCAATAGGTTTCAGGATGGGCAATACCACTTTAAAGAAGGCCTGAGGTGGATTACAGCCATCAATCATTACCGCTTCTTCAACTTCAAGCGGGATAGACTTCACAAATCCGCTAAACATAAACACAGACAGCCCTGATCCAAACCCTAAATAGATTAAGATAATCCCAATCGGATTGTCGAGATGCAGCACGTTTGCAGTCTTAGTCATTGTGAACATAACCATTTGGAAAGGCACGATCATCGAGAATACAAACGCATAATACATCATACCTGTGAATTTGGACTTCACCCGGGTAATGTACCATGCAGTCATGGAAGTAAATAACACGATCACAGCCACCGAGCATACCGTGATAAACAAGGACATTCCGAAGGCACTGAAAAAATCAATCTTTGCTACACCACTAGTATAGTTCTTTAAACCAACAAATGTAGTCTCATTAGGGAATAAGAACGGCGTATCACTAATGTAGAACTTACCCTTGAAGGAGTTCATCAGAACAATAAAAATAGGAGATAAGAACGCAATGGCCAAGACCAACAAAATGGTGAATATGGAGTAATCTTTTGCTCTAGTCTTTTGCATTAGTTCTCAACCTCCTTTCTTCTAGTAATGACAAGTTGTATTAAGGCGATTAAGGCTACTAAAGCAAAGAATACGACGGCTTTCGCTTGACCGACACCTTCCCATCCTGATTTTCCGTAGAATGTATTGTAGATGTCCAGTGCTAACATGGAGGTCTGCTTAGACGGAGCACCAGCGGTTAATGCTAAGTTCTGGTCAAACAATTTAAATGAATTGGATAAGGTTAAGAATAAACAAATAGTAATGGACGGCATTACGAGTGGAATAGTCACATTACGCAAAATCTTAGAACGTGAAGCTCCATCAATTCTTGCGGCTTCTACTATATCTTTAGGAACATTCTGAATACCTGCAACATAGATAATCATCATGTACCCTATCAATTGCCAATTCATAAGAACGATTAGTCCCCAAAATCCATACGTTGCATCAGAGGTCAAAGTGACACCAAATTTGTACAAAATCCCATTAAAAATCAACTGCCAGATGTATCCTAATACGATACCGCCTATCAAGTTAGGCATAAAGAAGATCGTTCTAAATACGTTGGTACCTTTTAGCTTTCTAGTTAACAACATCGCCAAGATGAAGGCGAACACATTAATAGTAAGAACAGATAACACTGTGAATTTAACGGTGAAACCTAATGCATTTAGAAACTCTTGATTCGAAAAAGCTTTAGCGTAATTGCCAAACCCTATCCATGTTGCATCATTGACTGTAGTAAACTCTGTAAAAGACAAATATATACCCAAAAGAAAAGGGATCACAAATGCAATTCCAAAGGCTATTATGGTCGGTAATGCAAAAAGAGCAAAATATTTTTTTATCGATTTTTCCATGGAGTCTTCTCCTATCTCAGTATGGAAAATGATGAAACGTAGCAAGATCCACTCAAATTGTTGCTTAGTGCCACTGAATCCCGAGGGAGCCCAGTGGCACTAAGCTTTTATCTGTATGACAACTGAGAGTTATTCAAGCATCTTTCCATGCATTTATTATTTTGCTTTTTCAGCCTTCCAAGTGTCCTTGAAGATGGTTACAACTTCATCCCAAGTTTTGTTTCCTTGAGCGTATTGCAAGAGGGCATCACCAAAGACGTTTTTGAATTCTTCACTTGGGAATGCTGCGAATGTCCAAGCTACAGAAGTAAGATCTTTTTCCATCCAAGCAGATACTTCTTTAGCAAGTGGATCTGCTGGTTTTTCGCTGTCTTCAAAGGTATTGAATGGAGCGATGAAACCTAGATCGTTAGTTACATAAGCTTTACCTTTTTCACTGGAGAACAACCATTCCAAGAAAGCGATAGAAGCTTGTTGGTTCTCAGCAGATACTTTGCTGTTGATTGCGAAATAGTTTTCTGTACCTACAGCCAGACCTTGTTTTTCTTCGCCTTCCATACCGGTGTAAACAGGCAAGAATTTGATTTCTTCAGCTTTAACTACGTTACCGTCAACATCGTTGATTTGTGACCAAGCCCAGTTACCGTTTTGAACCATTGCTGCGTTACCTAGTGCAAATTCAGCCATGGAGTCAGCTACGGATTTACTACCCAGCAAGGATTCTTTAGTTACAGAGTTCTTGATGTACAGATCGAAAATATTTTTAAATTTATCGTTGTATTTGAATTCAACTTCTTTAGAAGCTAGACCCGCAAGAACGGTGTTGTCAAACTCAGTATTGTCTTTGAATTCATAGTACAGCGGCAAGTTTGCAAGGTGAGTCTGCCATCTCCATTGCTCGCCAGCAGCGAGGGAAGTGGAGGCGAATACACCTTTAATGCCCAGTTGGTCTTTTTTAGCCGTCATATCTTCTACTACTGCCTTCAAAGTATCGAAGTTATTGATCTCAGTTGTGGTGGAGATCGATACCGCTTTATCAGCCAAAGCGAAGTATTTCTTCATAATTGCGTCGTTGTAGATGATGCCGTATCCTTCAACTACGTAAGGGATACCATACACGCCTTCACCTTCAGTTACAGCCAAGCTTTTGTCGGACAGATAGCTGTAAAGCTTAGTATCTTTCAAATCCAAGGTGTAATCTTTCCAGGATTGAAAACCAACAGGTCCGTTAATTTGGAAAATAGTTGGCGCTTCAGACTTGGAGATTTCGGATTTCAATTTAGTTTCGTAAGTACCCGCAGCAGCCGTTACGACTTTTACCTTAACTCCTGTTTCTGCTTCGTAATCCTTAGCGATCTTTTCATATATTTCTGCAATCTCAGGTTTGAAGTTCAAGAAATAAACTGACCCTTTTTTACCAGATGTAGCGTTTCCATCATTGGATGCAGAATTATTTTCTTTATTCCCACATCCTGCCGCTAAGACAACAACCATAGACATTACTAACATGAGCCCTAAATATTTTTTGATATTCTTCATTCTTCTTCCCCCTCGTACTTTTTATTAGATTACTTCGCATGAAGACGTTCCGATGCTCTCAGTGAAAATTATGTCAGCGTTTTCATTTGCTTAAGTAATCCCCAGCCTACTTTTTGGTATCCTTATCGGTATCCTTATCGGTAACGTTTTCAATTGAAATATTAGCACACCATTTTGAACTTTTCAATAGCTAATCTTTTAGAATCATTTTATGGAAAAACTGCCCACGGCAAACCTTGCAAGCGTTATAATAGATTCATCCTTATTCATGAATGGTGAATGCTTAGGACATACTAATGGTTAACGACCCATTAAATAACTATGAATAGGTGATTGCATATTTTATCTCTGATCGAACAGTATGAGCTACAATTCTCCAATAATAATTATTTTGGCGATATCGGGGTAGATCCCTCCTACTCGATTGTAGAAGGCTCCCTTCCTGTACTTGTCTCAGCTCCACATGCCATTAACCATTTTCGAGAACATGCTGTAAAACCAGCTGACATGTATACAGGCTCCCTTGCCCTCTTGTTACAAAAGCTCACAAATTGCTACTGTATTTATTCGAATAGCTTCTCCAAAGAAGACCCAAATTACATCTTAGGTGGAGAATATAAGGCTGCGCTACGAGCGCTTGTCAAAGAACATCGCATTCAGTTTGTGATCGATCTGCACGGGGCTTCCAAACTTCGGGAGTTTGATATTGACCTAGGGACACTGTACGGAACCTCTATACGAGAGAATAATTTAAATGACGTCATAGGCATCTTTAACAATAATGGTATTACCAAAGTTCGACAAAATCATACATTTTCCGCTTCCCATCCTGGAACGATTACTTCATATTGTGCTAAGGAATTGTTAGTTCAAAGTATTCAAATTGAAATTAATCGAAATTATCGTAACCCGAATGCGTTTGATTTATTCCAAAAAACCATTCATTCCCTTGAACAAATCATTAAACTATTGGGCGGTGTCTGACATTATTATCGAGCAAACCTTTACTATTCTAGACAAACAAAGCCTTCAACCTCGTGAAGAAATCACAATGAACTCTGAAGAGTTAAAGGAATTAGGTTTAGTCCAGCATATCTTCGTTGATCTTACAGCAGAGAATGGTGTGAAAGTCAGCTGTTTAATTTTATCGGCAGATGAGGTGCCAAGAGGTACAATCCAATTATCCAAACGGGCAAAGGACAAGCTCGGGGACTGCCTCACTACAGGATTAACTATAACGAAGCCAGAATACGACACAGTTCTTCGGGGAATTCCTAAAGTGGACGAGATTGCCAAACCCTATGTAAAAGCCTGTCCAGCACTCGTCCGTAAATATACGAATCAAGTGGAACTAATCAATCCCACAAACGGCTTCCGGGTAAACCTAACTTTACGAGAAGATAGCACAGCCAAACCGAATACCCTTTACTTCAACAGATACATCATGTTATTGCTTGAAACCCATTCCGAGGGGCATGACCCATTAATCATTACTCGCGCTAGGACGCGTTCCCAACCCAAGCCAGGTATACATAAACTTATCAATCAACTGATCCAACGGCCCTTAAGTGCATTAGGGAACTTTTTTATTGGCAAAAGAGAGCTCACCCTCAGAGTGGGCCATCCTTACCCTTTTGATGAGCACCAGAATTTATGCAGAATTCATCCGAATGTTAGAAAACTGCTAGGCATGGAAGAAACAGATCAGATCGTGATCTCCTATAATTTAAAACAAATCACCATCCCCATCTTAGACATCGATACGGAGCATATTGCCCAGTCGGTCAAGCTTCATGCGGATAATGAGCAGCTTAAATTTATCGACAGCCACTTATTTATCGGAATCACCGCCTTATCGCGTAACGAGTTAGAAATTCCAAGCATCGGCACATCAGTTACCGTAAAAAGAAGTATGTACTCCTTATTCCTAAAGCACTTAAACAAACTGGTCTTACCTGTTATCGCTTTGTTGTTCACCATAGTACAGCTATATAAAGATTTGAACTGGAGCATCGCTCTGACCGTCATCATTTCTCTTGTGTTACTTCCGATTATCATCTACACAACACTATCTGAGGAACGCGCCAAAATTAATTAAATGGAGGGATTTCCGTGGAATTCACTTCACAATCCCAAGTTGAAGATATGATCTACAGCTCTTATCTAAGAGCCATTAACAACATTACACAAACTTTGGATGAAGAAGTTAGAAAACCGGAGTTAACCAGAGTATTACTGGATGCAGTTGGAAGTCCGGATCGTAATCAAAAATACATACTGGTCACAGGCAGTAAAGGTAAAGGCTCCACCTCTAGATTTATCTCCTCTCTGTTAAGTCACTTGGGATATAAAGTGGGGTTATTCACCTCCCCTCACCTGGTGGATTTCAACGAAAGAATCCGGGTCAATGGGCAGGCAATAGCCACCGAAGATTTTGTACGATTAGGTAATGTAATTCGCGGGGGCTTCCACCAGATTGAGGAGCAGCTTGCTGCTGACGAATATCAAGGTCCGGTTGGGGTTGCTTTGGCTATTGCGGCTTTGTACTTTAAGGAGAAGGGTACAGATATCAATGTGATTGAATGCGGTAGAGGGGGAAGGTTTGATGACACCAATGTCCTGAGCAATGACTGGGCTGTCATTACCCCAATTATGGAAGAGCATGTAGCCCATTTGGGACCTGATCTGAGCAGCATTACACTGCACAAGCTGGGGATTGTCAAAAACAACACAACAAATGTCTATGTTAGCAAACAGAAATCGGGAGTTCTTGCGATCATGAAGGACAACCTCTCCTCCAACCCTGTGCAATATTATGAAGAACAGTTTTTAGCTGAATCTATCACAACCACTTCTATCGGGACTACTTTTGATGTCCGGACGAAGCAAGCCATTTATCCATCCTTGACCCTCCCGCTATTGGGACAGTTTCAAGCGGTCAATGCTGCTAGCGCAGTGTCACTTTGTGAAGAGATTACAGGGGGACCCTTGGATCAGGAGATCGTACACCACTGTTTTGAACAATTACAATGGCCGGGGCGTTGTGAAGTTATCTATCATGACCCGCTGACGATTATTGACGGAGCTATTCATAGAGATTCTGCAAGCTATCTGGCTGAACTTATTCAATTAGTGAATCCTGAGCGCAGCCGTACCGTCACATCCATCATCGGTGTCCCTAAGGATAAAGATTACACAGGGGTCATCGAAGTCATGAGCACAGTCTCGGATCAACTAATCGTAACCAAACCCGATATAAGCCATCTATTTTTCCCTACGGATGCCCTGCTAATCGCCAAAAGTTTTCTCAAAAAAAGTTCCGAATTCCCTTGTTTAGAGGATGCTCTTACGTATCTTAAAGAACAATCACCTTCGGAGATTATTGTAATCGTGGGTACGCAAACTCTAATCGGAAATGCCAAAAGATTATTCGGGCAATCGCTGCTGAATATCGGCTTATAACTGATTCATACGCTGAAGAATAACTTCCCTGTAAAGGTCTGAGAGGCCAGGTACTTCACTTGGATTTTGCTTGCAATATTCATCTAACATCACCTTATGGTTGACCTCAATCACCATCAAGCCTTGATTTGTCTCTAAGATATCTACTGAGCAGAAATCAAGGCCCAGCGCTTTAGAGGTCCGGGAGGCAAGCTCCGCCAGCGCCTCTTGTTTGGCCTGATCTTTCACCTCAATCGTAACAGCCCCGTTAATCAAATTATGCTTCCACGAACGAACTCTTTTTTTGCCAAGGAATACACGCGCCTGATGATTAAAGGTTACAATTCTATACTCAATCTCCGCTTCATAATAAGGACCTATTGCCCCATTAAGCTGTAAAGAAAATAATAAATCGAGCTTTTCGTGCAGATCGGCTATCTCATTGATTTTGTACACATGCTTTCCCTGCGCCCCGTTATCCTGCTTCATAACTACCTCCCCATTGCGCGCTTGGAAATAACGCTCAGCCAATGGATAAGGATTCAAATTGCTAAATTTGGAGTCAGGATGCGGCAAATAAATATGTTCTACGGCTGGGATATTCGCCTTATGCAAAACATCATAAGTTAGAGATTTACTCATGGCAATAATCGTAGAAGCACTGTTGTTTAGTCCGATCTCAGCGTCTACCATCACAAATGATTTCACTCCATCTGTCGCTCTATATACGAAATTTGGTGTAATTTCCTCAAAGCTAATCCCTGAGGCTGTAACAGAATGCTGGATCATTTTTAAGTAAGGTCTAGTCGTCATTCAGTTTCCTCATTTCTAACAAAATATGACCAAACCTAATCATAGCATGAGAAATATCAATCAAAAAATAATAATATTGCGTTATAATAGTTAACACAATAATCTCTCAAATCTTGTTCTAGGTCCATTTTTCACAAAAATAGCAGAATACATGTTACGTTTAATAACTGATAGCGCTTTTATAGTTAAAATAAGTGTTGATTATTTAGTGATCATCCTCTATGATAAGCTTATTAAAGCGAATCAAAAAGTTAAAGCGATTAAACTTTAATCTCTAGGCGCCTAGTATTATTGCTAATTAATAGTGTTAGTTTGATTAAAAGTTAAAGCGCTTATACTTTTAAAACGAGAGGTTGGTGTGTCATGATCAATCGCGAGAACAGGCGGCAGACGTTCTACATGTATCTGTTCATTTCTCCTTGGATTATCGGCTTCCTAGTATTCGCCCTTTATCCTATCTTATCATCGCTTTACTTCAGCTTTACTGATTATGACATCATACACCCACCTAAATTTATCGGGCTCGCTAACTACACAGAGATGTTTCACAATGACCTGTTCTGGAAATCGGTGGTTGTCACGCTGAGATATACCTTCATCGGTGTACCTATCCAGCTTGCGCTCGGTCTTGGCTTTGCGCTATTGCTCCACCAGACCATTCCTCTGCGCGGCTTTTTCAGAACAGCAATGTATTTTCCAAGCATGGTATCCGGCGTGGCCATGTCCCTGCTGTGGTACTGGATCTTCAACCCGCAGATCGGGCTCTTCAATTACATCCTTTCCTGGTTCGGTATTCATGGACCGGCTTGGCTGATGAACCCAGACACTGCGCTATATGCCTTGATTATCATGACTTTCTGGACAGCAGGTTCAGGAATGATTTTATTCCTCGCAGGTCTGCAAGGCGTACCGGCAAGCTTGATCGAAGCCGCTAACCTTGACGGTGCTGGGCGCTTCAGAATCTTCCTGAACATTACCTTACCGATGATCTCTCCCGTGCTGCTCTTCCAACTAATTATGGGACTGATCGATTCCTTCCAAGTCTTTACCCAAGCTTTTGTCATGACTCAAGGGGGGCCGAATTACTCTACCTGGTTCTATGTCTATAATCTCTACACCAGTGCTTTCAAAGAATATCGTGCCGGTTATTCCTCAGCCTTGGCATGGGTGCTCCTTATCGTAGTTATGCTGTGCACCGCACTAATTATGAAATTGTCTAACCGTTATGTTCACTATGAAGGAGGCGGACGCAAATGAGTACAGTCAGAGCGCTAAGCCCCCGGACTAAAGGAACAAAACGCCGCCGGAAAGCGGAGCCTGTTAAGATTTTCAGCTTTATTACTCTAGTAGTTACAACATTTCTGATGCTGCTTCCTTTGTTCTTCATGGTCTCCACTTCACTTAAGTCCAAACGCGAGATGCTGAAGTTCCCACCCACCTTTCTTCCGGAGAGCTGGCAGTGGAGCAATTACACAGAAATATTTGATACCCTGCAGTTCGGTACACTTTATAAAAACAGTCTGATTATCGCCGGCTTTAGTGTTGTGGGAACCTTGATTTCTTCGGCGCTAGTCGCCTATGGATTCGCCAGATTCAGAGGTACAGGTAATCAGGTGTGGTTCATCCTGCTGCTGAGCACCATGATGTTACCCTATCCAGCCATTATGATTCCGCAATTTGTACTCTTTTCGCAAATGAACTGGATCGATACCTTTTTACCCTTGATCGTGCCTGCTTTCTTCGGTTCAGCCTATAATATTTTTCTGCTGCGCCAATTCTTCTCTACATTGCCTGAAGAGCTGTTTGATGCCGGACGCATTGATGGCTGTGGCGAAATACGAATGTGGGCTACCATAGCAATCCCACTCTCCAAACCTGCACTTGCAACCGTAGCTATCTTTGCTTTTATCTACAACTGGAATGATCTGCTTACGCCAGTGCTTTACTTAAGCTCATCAGATAAGTTCACGCTACCCGTCGGGATGGCTTCTCTCACCTCATCGAGGTTCCGCATTCCACCTTGGCATCTGCTGATGGTTGCTTCGGTTCTAGCTATGGTCCCAATCGTTACGCTGTTTGCTGTAGCCCAGAAACAGTTCGTCGAAGGGATTGTACTTACAGGGATTAAGTAATAATCCGCCATCCGGCGGCCAAATATACTTGAAATCATGGAGGGTTTAGCTAATGAACAAGAACAGGAAAAGTATTGCGCTTTTACTTGCAGCAACCATGCTCGTTGTTCTAGCCTTATCAGGCTGTAGCGGCGGCAAATCGGCGGGTAACGCCCTATCTGAAGGAAACGGTGGCTCTACTAATTCTGGAGGCAAAGCAGAAACGGTAACGATTACCCATTACACAATAGATTCAGAAGACCGCACATTTGTCGAAAAATTAATCCCTGACTTCGAGAAGCAGCATCCGAATATTAAAGTGAAAGTGGAAAAAGCGCCATATGAGCAGTTCGACAGCAAGTTGCAAACGCTAATTGCCGGCGGCAAATCGCCCGACGTGACAAGTCACTGGGGGTATGGAGGTTTCGCAGAATACTACAATAAGGGTATGTTGCTCGATATGACCGACCTTATGAAAGAGGATGGTTTCAAGGCAGAGGATTATAGCATCCCAGAGAATCTGATGAGCATCTACAAGGTTAAAGATCACACTTACGGCATCCCGGTCAATATGTATGTCACCTTGATGCTCTATAACAAAGACATGTTTGATGCTGCCAAACTGACTTATCCAACAAGCGATTATGAAGATAAGAGCTGGACGTTTGAAAAAATGGTCGAAGAAGCTAAACAAATGACGCTTGTATCCGATGATATCGCCAAAACTCAATATGGCGTAGACTTCACTTGGTCCGAACGCGATATGCGGCCATTATATTTTGGAGCGGAGCCTTACTCAGAGGATACATGGACTAATGGCGGCGTGCCTTCCGAGACTTATTTTGACTCCCCTGAAGTGATCGCTGCCTACAACAAGCTTTTTGATCTTGTCTTTAAGGATAAAGTCTCTCCTTCTTCCGAATGGAGCAAAAGCGTAGCTGGACAGAACGGTGATCCCTTTGTTGCTGGTAAAATCGGCATGTCTATCGGAGGCTCATGGAACCTTGCAGGCGCAAATGACTTCCCCTTCAAAATTGGCGTTGCCGCTGTGCCTTGGGGAGGCAATGATAAGGTACGCAGCACCCTTTATGTCGATCCGCTGCTGATCTTGAAGGACTCCAAACATCCGAAGGAAGCTTTTGAATGGATCAAATACCTGATCACAAGCGATGTACAGGAGAAATCCATTGAGCTTAGTGGCGGTAACCCACCAGTCAACACCGAAGCTGCAGAAGCTTACTATAAACATTTTGAAGGTATCGATCCACAGGATATCAAAAATGTCTACGAGGGTGCTGTTAACTACGGCTTCGAATCCTACAACCACTTAATTACCAACTACTCGCAAATTAATGACATGTTCATTAATGAATTGCAGCCAGTAGAAACTGGACATAAGACGGTTGAAGAGGTGATGGCGACGATTCAGAAGAAAGTTACAGAGATCATTCAGCGATAACTGTTTGGCAGGTATACCGCCCCTTTAGGGACGGTATACCTGCGTGAAATCATACGTTTAGCGGACAGTCTGCCAACCCTGTATACTGGAAGTAGAAAACAGGATCGGAAAATCTGCCGTGAGGAGAATTAAAGATGAAAGTGAGTATTTTTGATGTAGCCAAAAAATCCGGATTATCCGTTGTAACCGTATCCCGGGTGTTAAATGGGGCCGAATCGGTGCGCGAGAATAATCGCCAAAAAGTGCTGGAGGCAATTAAAGAGCTGGATTACCGCCCTAATGCTGCAGCACGCAGTCTGGCAAGCGGTAAGACGGGAATTATCGGTATTATTGTCACTACCCTGCAAGATTCCTTTTTTGACGCAGTGGTCAAAGAGCTGAATGAAATATTAGCGATGCATGGTTATTTTTTAGCGATATCCATCTCAACAGGCATCGAATCGGATGACAGCCATTATTTAATTCAGGAGGATCGTGTAGACGGTTTAATTCTGCTCTCTCCAATGGAAGAGGACAATTATATTGTGGAGTTAAAACGGCGGGGTATCCCTTATGTGCTGATAGATAATCAGAAGCCCGAAAATGATACCTACTCCATCACGATCGACAACTTCAAGGGGGGATATGCAGCTACGCGTCATCTGCTGGAGCTGGGACATACTTCAATCGCTCATCTCTGCGGTCAGGAAATGTTCCGGAGTACGCGGGAGCGGCGCAGTGGATTCCTACAGGCGCTTCAGGAACAAGGGCTGACCCCCTTTGAGATCGTACCAGGTGATTTCGATATTGGGATGGGATACGATACCTGCAAACGTTGGCTGAAGGAAGGAAAGCTGCCCACCGCCGTATTCGCCGGGGATGACAATATCGCGCTAGGAGTCATCAATGCCCTGATGGAAGCGGGTATTCAGGTACCCGAAGAGGTGGCAGTGGTCGGCTATGACGATCATTATATTGCTTCACAGCTTCATCCACATCTGACAACAATACGTCAGCCTGCGGATAAAATCGGGCTGGCAGCCGCGGATATGCTGCTCAAACGCATCTCTGGAAAGATGAAACGCGGAGCCGGGATGCGGATTGATCCGGAACTTATCGTACGTGAGTCTACCGGAGCTGAGTAGATTAAATTTTATACACTAGGAGTGACGACCATTGACTTACTACTTGGGGATCGATGGGGGAGGCACGAAAACCTATGCTCTGCTAAGCGATGAACATGGCAATGTTCTTGGTAAAGGCAAGAGCGGTAACGGCAACCACCAGACAGGCGCCCTTGAGGCCGCCAACAGTATTCAAGAGGCCACATTCGGGGCACTGGCTGAAGCCGGACTCCGGTTGGAAGACATCCAGCATACCTATCTCGGACTTGCCGGTGCTGATCGCGAGGCCGACTACGCTATTCTCCATCCGATGATACGCCAGATAGGATTCACCAAATACACTATTAACTGTGACACTATGATCGGTCTACGCGCCGGAACGAATCGCCCATATGGTGTCGCGCTCATCTGCGGCACCGGCACCAATTCAGCAGGCAGAAACCTGCAGGGAGAGCATTATCAATGCGGCGGCTTTGACTATATGTACGGTGATTTTGGCGGAGGTGGCGCACTCAATATTGAGGTGTTTCGTTCCGTTATCCGAGCTTGGGACGGCCGGGAACAGCCCACCCTCTTAACAGGCTTACTGCTAAAAATGCTAGGTTATGAGGAAGTTGGGCATTTGTTTCACGATTTCCTCGATCATTGGAAAAAAGTCCCTGTAAATGTTGCTCGCCTGCTCTTTGAAGCAGCAGCTGAAGGCGATGCCGTAGCGTTGGAGATTTTACATCGGCAAGGGGTTGAACTAGGTAAGTCTGCGGCAGCTATCATTCACAAGCTAGGCATGGAGCAGGAGACCTTCGATGTGGTGCTGGCAGGAAGTCTGCTAACCCGAGGGGATCGCGGTTGGATTCGCCAGCCTATCGAGAAAGCTGTACATGCTGCAGCCCCTCAGGCAACCGTGGTTACCCTTGCCACAGAGCCTGTAGTCGGTGCAGTATGGTCAGCTATGGATCAAGATGGATTGGCCCTTAGTAGTGAAGTATATGACAAAATGCGGAAATTTCAGGATTATGAATCGATCAAACAAACTACAAGACAGGAGTGATTAATCTTGGCAGCTAACCAAGGATTAAAGATTGCAGTTATCGGTGGAGGTTCTTCGTATACCCCAGAATTAGTAGAGGGATTCATTCTTCACTATAAAGAACTTCCCGTGCGCGAATTATGGCTTGTAGATATTGAGCCTGGTCTTCGCAAGCTGAATATTGTAGGTAACTTGGCAAAACGTATGGTGGAGAAATCCGGCCTTCCGATTGAGGTTCATCTGACAACAGACCGCCGTAAAGCTATCGAAGGCGCCGACTTCGTCAGCACCCAGATGCGTGTCGGCATGCTTGATGCCCGTGCCCGTGATGAGTCGATTCCGCTCAAATATGGCGTTATTGGCCAAGAAACAACAGGTCCTGGGGGAATGATGAAAGCACTGCGCACCATCCCTGTTATTCTGGATGTATGCCGTGATATCGAGGAACTGGCTCCCAACGCATGGCTGCTCAATTTCACTAACCCTGCTGGGATGGTCACCGAAGCCGTTCTGAAATATTCTAAGGTTAAAAGTATTGGCCTGTGCAACGCACCTATCGGCCTGATCAAGCAAGTCTCTGCCAAATATAATGTAGCAGCAGACCGCGTATATGCCGAATTTGTGGGCCTCAACCACTTGCACTGGATTACTCGTATCGATGTTGAAGGTGAAGACAAGCTGGATGATATGCTTGCAGATACAACCAGCTACAGCGCTAAGAACGTACCGGCAAGAGAATGGAACCCGGAATTCCTGCAATCCCTTCATGCACTGCCCTCATACTATTTAAAATATTTCTATATGACCGATGCCATGCTCGAAGAGCAGATGGAATCCCATAAACAAGGCATTAACCGTGCTGAAGTCGTCAAACGTGTAGAAGAAGAGCTCTTCGAGCTTTATGGCAATCTAGAGCTAAGCGAGAAGCCGAAGCAGCTGGAACAGCGCGGCGGTGCTTTTTACTCAGAAGCAGCTGTTAATCTCATGAGATCGCTCCATAACGGATCAAACGACATTCAGACCCTAAATGTCGCTAACCGCGGCATATTGGACTTCCTGCCAGATGACGCCAGCATTGAAGTGAACTGCGTGGTCACCAAAAACGGCCCGCTACCTCTGCCACTGACCAAAATTCCAACCATGGCTAAAGGACTCATTCATGCTGTCAAAACCTATGAACAGCTGGCGATTGACGCCGCTGTAACCGGAGATCGCGCCCTTGCCCTTCAGGCGCTCGCACATCACCCGCTTGTTCCGTCCGTGGACGTAGCGATTCGGATGCTGGACGAAATGCTGGAAGCTAATAAAGAGTTCCTGCCGAACTTTTTTGCGAATTAATTCATACCTCCTATCGAGAAATAACTAAAAGAGACCGAACCCGGTCTCTTTTTTTTCTTGTTATAAATCTTAAATAATCCTCTAAATATAGTGAAGTCACAGCGAGCAATTGATTCTCCCCTAACAGGAGGTTTTATACTTGGATTCAGTACAGCAGCCAGAAAAGAAAACCAAGGAGGATTATAGATTATGAGATTACTTGAAATCACACTTGTCTTATTTAATGTATTGTTGTTGGGTTGGCTAACCTTAGGACGGCCCAAAACACAGCGCGGGTGGCTGATCGGCGGCGGGATTTCTACTGCTTTACTGCTTATCCATGCATTCGTGGAAGGGTTGCGGTGGCCGATGATTCCAGTGTATCTGATCACACTATGGGCAATCGTGGGCGGAACAAGACTTTTCTTCCGATCCGCAGCAAAGGCAGCAAGAAAACCGCAACGGCGTTGGAAAACACTAGTGCTGACTGGAGTTGGGGCGGTTTATGCTGCCGTTTCCATTGCTCTGCCCCTCCTGTTCCCTGTATTTTCTTTTGCGGAGCCCACAGGTCCTTACAAGATAGGAACCGTCACCTACCATTGGACCGATTCTGCACGGGAAGAAAAGTTCACAGAAACATCCGGTGACTCCCGCGAATTAATGGTGCAAATCTGGTATCCAGCAAGTTCAGAGTCTACAGGGAGCCCGGCGCCATATTTATCTGATCCTACTCCGTATATAGAAGGGCTGCATGAATTTTTACAATTGCCGGAGTTTTTATTCTCAGGATTAAAACTGGCCAACACCCACGCTATTGCGAATGCCGGTTTGGCAGATACGGAAACTAAATATCCGGTGCTTCTTTTCTCACATGGATTTATGGGCTACAAGAATCAGAACACCTTTCAAGTCGAGCAATTGGCAAGCCACGGCTATATTGTCGTAGGGATTGAACATGCTTATAGCAGCGTAGCTTCGGTATTTCCAGACAAGTCTGTGGTAACGTTTGATTCAGAAGGAAAAACAGGCTATGAGCAAATGAAGTATTCTTTTATGGATCGGCGTAATGAAGTCTGGGTAGAAGATGCTAAGTTTGTGCTGGATCAAATGGAGACCTTATCTGCGGACGATCCTAGTGGTCTGTTTACAGGCCGGATCGATCTTGAACATATGGGTATGTTCGGTCATTCCTTTGGGGGAGCCACGACGGTGCAGATGCTGATGGATGATCAAAGAATACAAGCAGGCATTGATATGGATGGGGTACTTTACGGTGAAAAACGGATTCCTGCAGACGGCTTGAAGAAACCTTTTTTGCTCATGAGTGCCGATGACACCTTAAAAGGAGTAGACCAAACCAGCGATGCTGAAATCGCCGCACTACGGACGGATAGGAAAGAGATTACAGCCTACTATAATGAGCTATTCGCCCGGTATGAGCCAGTAACTGCAGGCGGGAACTATTGGCTGACTTTCAAACAAAGCAAGCACATAAGCTTCTCAGATCTATATCTGCTTACCCCCTTATTTGAATGGATGGAAGATGTGGATGTGCGCGGAACACATGAGCTGATTAATGAATATACGCTGGATTTTTTTGACCATTATTTAAAAGGACAGCCCTTGCAATATTTGAATAACAACCTGGGAGACCATCCGAAGTATACACTTCAACAAGGTGCGGAATGAGAATTCTCCTGCCCAAGCTTCCATTGTAGCCCTTCCATCAGCAAGGCGTTGCCTCTCACAATAACATCCCATTTGGGATTGAGGAGCAAGCATAGTTTATTAAAGCGTTCTATCCGTTCGGTAGGAGCAGTTTGCATCAAATGAGCATATTGGCGGAAAAAGGCGGCTTTATCGCGGAACTGCTCTGGACCTGCATACATCATCACAAAATCTTCAACAATTGCCTGTACAACAGCGCTGTCTGCTGATAGTTTTTGTTGCAAGGCTGCTTCCACCCGAATTCGGATATTCTCCAGCGTCCGAATCCAAACCGCAGCGGGAACGCGGGGATGTCTAACCATATTGAAAAAAGGCAGCTCAAATCGGACAAGCTCCTCCATGTACTGTGTATCGTTCATAAGTGCTTGCAGTTCGTTCCAAGCTACGGTTTGTCCGGCTGTCACTTTGACTTCATTCATAATATATTTATTGAACAAATATAAAAAGGTATCCCGCCATTCGGACGGCAATTGACCGAGCGGCTGTATTTCTTCTATTTTACTGGAGATGAACCGGGTTCGCTTATCAGCATTCATGGACAAAGAATCAACCAGCTCATTCATGTAATCCATGGAATCACCTGTTGAGACATGCTCTTGGGCTTGGCGCAGAATCGAAATCATATTGGTCAGCGTACTGACCTGGGTCTCCAAAGCTTCAATCTGCCAGTTGAGTGCTGTAGTGAGCTGGATTTCTCCAGCGATAACTTGGCGAATCTCGTCAATGCCGAAGTCCAAATAACGTAACGTTGTGATCAGCCGCAGGCGGGAAATATCTTCAGGAGTATATAAACGGTGCCCGCCTTCGCTGTGGCTGGATGGTTTCAATAGATCGATATCGTCATAATAACGAACGGTTTTAATAGTTGTGCCCAGCAGCTTAGCCACCTCGCCGATGGTTTTCGTATCTTTACGCAAGTGATCACCCTTTTTGATGGAATCATACGATGTTGGAATGGATTGTACCGAAAGGAACGACAGCTTTCAATTTGCTTGTTGCTGATACTTGCTACCCAAGCAAAGATGGATAAAGCATCTTGGTAATTTGCACTTAGCCAATTCGATATCGGACACAGCTGACCTTAAAAGCGGCTTTTTCCCACTTTTAGAGTGCTATCGGACCCCACAGCAGTTGTTAGCGTGAACACCACTCAATATGATCACTTTCTACTTGAATAGCGGCGCTGGGGTCCGAAACTCTTCTCCAAAGGCTAATAAATAGCAAATAACGTCATCTGGGTCCGCATGACTCGGCCGAAGATTGCACCAGAAAATGTGTTCGGATATTTATAGAGAAATCAGGGATTACTGACCTTTTATTATAGATGGCTCCCAGCATTTCCACCATTATTATCCACTGATTTATCGCTGCGCTCTCAGCGTATTTCTTGCATTACCTGTTCAATGCCAGAGCGAATATCCGGCTCTTTTACACTGGATACATTAAGCTTTAGAATCTTCTCTTTATTAAAAGAGGGCAAATACCCGCTGTCCGCCATTTCGACGCGAATGAACTTTTTTTGCAGACGTTTGATCATCTGTTCTGTCTTTACGCTGTCACTAAGCTTCAGATACGTATGCACGCCAAGCTGGCCGGTTGGATGGTAAGAATAATGCTGTGCTGTTGCTGTATCTAACTCTCTCATAATCGATTCATGGAGCAGCGTGGATCTTTTTTCGTAGCAGGAACGCATCTTTTTTCGGTGGCGCTCGAACATCCCGCTTCTCAGATACAACTCCAGGGCAGCCTGAGACAGCATAGAGCTATCTATATCCATCAGTCTTTTGAATCGGTTAAAAGAGTCACACAGGACCTCTGGCAGTACAGCGACACCGACACGCAGGCCCGGAAAAATAATTTTGGAAAAGCTTTTCAAATAGATCACATGGGAAGCATCGTCATAAGCGTAGATCGGATCCTCTTTTGCATCCTGCTCCAAGTCCGCCATGTAGTCATCCTCAACGATGTACACATCGTATTTAGCTGCTAGCTGAGCAATCGCCTTCTTCTGGGTACGGGTATAGGAGACGCCAAGCGGATTATGAAATCGCGGGACGGTATAAAAGAACTTGAACTGGCCTGTCTTAAATAACCGCTCTAATTCATTCAAGTCAACCCCAGCGTCCGAACGCTTTATCCCCTCTGTCTCAATGCCATACGTCTTCAGATATTCCATAAACAACGGGTAACCCGGCTGCTCAATCAGCACTCGCTGCCTGCCATTCGGAAAAGGAATTCGGGTCAATACGCCAAGCGCCTGCTGCACACCTGAGGTAATAAAAATCTGATCCGGATTGGCAAATACCTGATAAGAAGCCAGATGGCGCTGCATTTCACGAATAAGAGAAGGAAGCCCCTGCGGCGTTCCATAGATGAACAAGTCATTGCGGTACATATCAATCGCTTTATTAATACAATGTTGGAAATCCAGATACGGAAAAATATCCGGGTCGGGTGCAGACACCGTAAAATCGATCCAATGTGCACCTTCGTCTTTTCGCTGTCCGCTTCGTTTCATGACATAATAACCACTTTTTGAGGCGGCATAGATTAAATGTTTGTCCTGAAGATCCTGCAACGCGCGAATAACCGTACTTTTACTACATCCATAACGTAAGGACAACTCCCGGATAGACGGTAATTTATCCCCCTCACGATACGTATCCTCGGCGATTTGCAATTCCAGCTCGTTGATTAACTCCGAATACTTATACATCCCTTTCACCTTCCTCCAAGCTTATTCTGTACCGGTACAGATGAATAATAATTACATTGTAGCACAGCTACTCTAGCCTTAGAATAAAGAGCAGAACAGGACCGGTACCTAAATGCGCGCAACACTTTGGAGGTCTTTACTAATGAATACATCTTCTACTCAAAAAGCGATAGCAGCAGCTGTCTTGAATGCTATTATTGTCGGGTTTTCCTTTATATTTGTAAAAATGGCCCTAACCGTCTCGGATCCTTTTGATACGCTAGCTCATCGCTTCACGTTATCTTTCCTTGCCGCTTCTTTATTTACTTTTCCAGGGTGGGGGCGGGTGAAGTTTGGAATATCCAAGGCCGCAGTGATCATCCCACTGGCTTTAATGTATCCAGCGTTGTATTTCACCCTTCAAGCGTATGGGCTTCTGTATACAACCTCCGCTGTAGCGGGTATTATTCAGGCCACAATGCCCATCTTCACCATCCTTTTGGCGGCGATGTTCTTGAAGGAAACCACGAGCAGCTTCCAAAAGATCTCTACATTAATCTCAGTTGCAGGCATTATTCTTATCTTTGCCATTCCAGGTTTGAGTATCTCTTCTTCTAGTCTTTGGGGCGTCTTGCTCATCCTAATCTCAGCTTTATCCCTTGCCGGTTATAATGTTGCAGCTCGAAAGCTGACACGTACCTGGAGTCCCAAAGAACTTACCTATATGATTACTTTGTTCGGATTTATATTTTTTAATGGACTTTCGATCATTAAGCATGGTTCGGCAGGAACCTTGGATCAGTATTTCACACCTTTTCAAGAGCCCAAATTTATATTCTCCATGCTCTATCTCGGCGTACTCTCCTCCCTCGTGACCTCCTTCCTCTCCAACTATGCTTTATCACGGATGGAGGCTTCACGCGTGAGCATTTTCGGCAGTCTTTCAACAGTTGTCTCTATTCTTGGTGGTGTACTTCTGCTGAATGAGCAACTGGAATGGTACCATTGGACTGGTACAGTGATGATCATCGCCGGGGTGATCGGTGTGAACTGGCGGAAGCAAGTAAGGGCCAAAGGCAAAGCGTGAAGATTGATATGCATTCAAAAAAGACACCCCGCGAGGTGTCTTTTATCTTTACCCTTTTCAGTATCTCTATTCTGTATCAAGCCTCGCTAATCGCCGTTATTTGGCTGTTTCAAGCTCCTTGATCTTCTCTTTATATTGGTCCAACAGATTAGCTAAAGCTTCCTTGATCACAGTCGCATCTTTGGATTTAGCGGCACTATTCAGATCATCTTGGGCTTTGAAAAAAGCTTTATCCGCGTCGCTAAGATCTGGAATGGAAATAGCAATTGAAGTCGCGTCTACTGCTTTAATTGAGGTAGTGATATTGCTATTTACCTTCATATCATTGACTACAGGTACTACTTCAAGGTTACGACCAGCTTCGATATATCCCGCAGGTAGAGCTTCGGTGGATAGTATTTCTTTTGATAATTGAACTCCCTCCACCAGTTCCGCAGGCACAAGCTCGGCAAGTGCGGTTACACTAAATCCAGCAACCTTATAATACTGATCCAAGGTGTTCTTCCAGTCTTCTTGGGTATTAGGTGCGTAGGTCTTAGCCAACTCCAGGGGATCTACCCAATCAATAGTGGTTACTTTAGTGGCAATTGTTCCTTTAGAGGCAGCAGTAACCACGGCTGCGGCCGTTGTTTTCGTGTTTCCGTCTTGTGCTCCACTTGCTGCGTTCGTTGCAGACGGTGCAGCAACGGCGGACACTAGCAGGGTGGACAGCGCTAACTTTTTAAATAACATCTGTTGATTCATAAATACAACACTCCTCGTCGATTCGAATGATCTTACAAGACCAAGCTTACAAAATGGGTGTGGCAGAACATTGGTTAATTTGTGGAAAAACGATGGCAGCCGCCCCTACCCACCTCTGGATTGATATACTTGTAGGAGAATAATTTGGAGGTAACCCGAAATGAATAATCCATACCTCATTGCCGTAGTCGACGATGATGAACATATACGCAATCTTGTTGAAGCTTATTTACAAAAAGAAAATTACCACACCATCGGCCTTGGCAGCGCTGAGGAAGCATGGACCTTGTGGCAGACAAGCCCCCCGGATATGTGGGTACTCGACGTTATGCTCCCCGGCATGGATGGTTATGAGTTCTGTAAAAGGATTCGTAACGAAGCCGAAGTACCGATCATTATGATCTCCGCAAGAGATAATGAAGTGGATAAAATATTAGGATTGGAGCTTGGCAGTGACGATTATCTAGTCAAGCCGTTCAGTCCTCGTGAGTTAGTCGCCCGGATCAAACGGCAGCTTCAACGCTGGTACAAAATGAGTAATCAGGCCGAAAAGTTGCACAGTCAGGCCACTTCCACCCGTCTTGAAATCGACCAGCTTCTACTATTGCCGGAAGAAAGACGTGTATTCTGGTGTGGTGAAGAGGTGGACTTGACCAGCAAGGAATTCACCATGCTAAAAGTATTCGCTGATGCCCCTAACCGGGCATTTACAAGAGATGAGCTGCTGAGCTATGTGTGGGGAGACGACTATTTTGGAAGTGATCGCGCCGTGGATCATCTAATTAAACGGATGCGCAAAAAACTGGAGCATTTGCCCATTGAGGCTGTATGGGGACACGGATACCGCATGAGAACAGATGGGGGTGAGCATACGAATGAAACTAGCACATCAGATTAATTTAGCCTTTAGTATTGCATTGGTATTGCTACTATCTATTACTGCTGTCGTGATCCATTTTGTACTACTCAACCATTTTGTCGGAACACAAAAAGAGGATTTAAGAACCATTGGTGCGGCGATGTCAGCTACATTGACTGAAGAAAGTAAATACATCGGGGAGATTGGCACTCAGCTGGAAGCTCTGCCCGTGACCATACCTTCTCTAAGCACTGCAGGCGTCGAAGCCATTCTTAGCGATGAGACAGGAAAAGTCTTGTCCACATCATCAGAGATGAGTTCAATAGCAATAAACTACGATGCCAAGAGTGTCACAGGCCAAGCCACTGAGCTCCAGAACATTTGGAATGGAACAGATACACGGTATATTACTGAAGTGAAGGCTACACCTATAGGCACGCTAACTCTACTAACCCCTAT
This sequence comes from Paenibacillus sp. FSL R5-0636, assembly GCF_037974255.1. Classification (NCBI taxonomy): domain Bacteria; kingdom Bacillati; phylum Bacillota; class Bacilli; order Caryophanales; family Paenibacillaceae; genus Paenibacillus; species Paenibacillus sp. FSL R5-0636. Next base: position 254,642 of record NZ_CP150232.1, on the reverse strand, counting down.
GAGCGCAGTCACTGCTATTGAACAAGCTTTGCTCAAAAGACTGCTGATCGTTTTCAGTGCAGCGGGAGCATTTATGTTCCTATTTGGCCTATTTATCACCAAGAAGCTGATTCAACCTCTAATGAGGCTGCAACAAGAACTCCGCAAAGTCAAAGAACGCCACTTCTCAGATGTTAAATTAATTAAGGCAGGAGGGGAACTTGGCTCTGTCGCACAATCGGTATATGACATGGCAGATGAATTGAACCGTTTTAACCATGTGCAGAAACAATTTTTCCAGAATGCGTCTCATGAATTAAAAACCCCCTTAATGTCCATTTCCGGCTATGCTGAAGGAATCAAGGATGGAGTTTTTGAAGGTGAGAATGTAGTAAAAGGGCTAGACATTATCATGAGCGAAAGCAGCCGCTTGAAGAAGCTCGTGTCCGAAATGACTTTACTTGCGAAGCTGGACAGCGAGGAAGATATATTCAAGCCTACGGATATTTGTTTAAAAGATCTACTTACAGAAACCATCGAAAGAATGAACCCTCTATTGATGAAAAAAGAATTAACCCTCCATATCTCCCACGATCATCAAGATTCTCTTACGATTCGTGCGGATAGAGATAAGCTGCTACAGGCGCTTCTTAATGTAGTATCGAATGCCACACGTTACGCTAACCAACATATCTATATCCATGTTTCGGTCAAGGAGGGCCGGGCCCTGTTATCCGTAAGTGACGATGGTCCTGGAATTTCGGACGATCTGCTCCCCTATCTCTTCCATCGGTTTGTAAAAGGAAAAGACGGAGAATCCGGACTTGGACTGGCTATTTCCCGCGCAATCATCGAGCGTTGTGGAGGTCAGATCAGCGCAGGCAACCGAAGAAATGGCGGTGCGGTCATCTCGATGGGGTTTCCCTTATAATTATTCGTAAGAGGCTGTCTCAAAAGTAGTGAACTCTACTTGGGGGCAGCTTCTTTTTTATGGAATGGACTTGAAAAGAAAAGTAATGGATTTTACTGTGCCATATGACACCACGCGTAGTGTTCTATGATATTGGGTTGGGCGGTGGGCGTAGGCAGTGGGCGGTGGGCGACTTGCTAGGTGTGATTTTCGTACGGCTTGCGGTAGGGTTTAAACTAATTAGGGAAAAACTCCCTGAAAATAACCGGTATTCGCTCTAAATGAACGAAATCAGGGAATTCTTCCCTAATAATTAGGGGGATTTCTTAATTAGTTACTAAATCGGCCGAAAATCAGGTAAGTTTTCCCTAATTATAAGTCTGATGAACAGAAATCTCTGAATTTCAGGGAGAAATTCCCTAATTACTCTATAAGTACTTCACTTATTGCATCACTTGGAGCATCACTTGGTGCGCCACATGAATCATCAACTGTTCATCACTTGGTGTGCAGCTTAATTCAATCACTTAACAAGTACATAAGAGCTGGAATAGGCGTCATCAGCTGCTGTGTTATTCATCATCACCCTCTATATTCATCTTGGTAAATGATGCCGTTTCTACTTCATGGTAAATATAGCTACTATTTTGGGTAATATATAGTCGAAGTAACAATTACACCTTACCTCTGATAAGAGTTAAATACTACATTTTTTCACAAAAAGGAGATAGCAACATGAGCAGACTTGCAGGAAAAGTAGCTATTATTACTGGTGGAGCAGGCGGTATTGGTAAAGGAATGGCCTTGGCTTTTGTTAAAGAAGGCGCTAAGATAGCCATTATTGACCTCAATGAAGAAACCGGTAAAGAAACAATTAAAGAATTGCAAGAACATCAACCTGAGTCTATCTTTATTCAAGCTAACCTCAAGGAACACAATAAACTAGCTAACCTTGTTAAACAAGTAGCTGATAAATTCGGAAAAATAGATATTTTAGTAAACAATGCCCACGCATCCAGAATGAAATCTATCGAAGAAACTACACAGGCTGATTTCGATTTATCTTTTGATACAGGCTTCTATCCAACCTTCTATTTCATGCAAGCAGCACTACCCTATTTAAAAGAAACTCAAGGTAAAATTATTAACTTTGCATCGGGCGCCGGTCTCAACGGTGACACCAATCAAGGAACATATGCTGCTGCAAAAGAAGCCATCCGTGGAATTACCCGGGTAGCCGCTAATGAATTTGGTCCATTTGGAATCAACGTAAACATCATTGCTCCAATTGCTAATTCCCCTGGCATGATTGAATGGGCAGAAGCAAACCCTGAGTATTACCAAAACATGATTTCAAAAATTCCTTTGAGAAGATTGGGTGAACTGGAAAGTGATATTGGTCGTGTTGCGGTATTCCTAGCGAGTGAAGATTCCGATTATATTACGGGCCAGACTATCATGGTAGATGGCGGATCTATTAAGCTTCGTTAATTTCAAGCAGATTCTCGTAGACCTTAAAATGAATAAATTTGATGCTAAATAAATAAGCCGGAAGTGAACATCGTGAAATGTTCGCTTCCGGCTTTACTACTTTCTATTTAATCGTGATTTCGTCCACATATACGGTAGCACTACCCACCGGATCGGTTGCTGTGGTCATGACTTGTACGCCAATCGCTTGGGTCAAATTACGATCTGCTACCTTGCTGATATCCAATGTTATTGTAGTAAATCCATTGGTATCTACTGGTGCAGCCGTAGAAGCAGTCCATGTTCCCCAGCTTGAGCCACTTTGGGTGAACAGCTGAGCCATTACACCGCTAACATCGCTTGCATCAATAGGTACAACCTTGATTTTAAGCGTAATTGTTGATGCATTCGCTAAATTGGTAACCACCATACGACGCAGCTGGAACTGCCCTCCATTTAATGTTAAGTCCGCTTGCATCGAATGAGTTCCCTCAGCATACACAGCATTGCTCACCGATAGATTCTGGGCCAGTGCTGTATTATATTTATTATTTTCATCCACATTGATGCTGAAGCCTTGCAGTGTATTGTCCTCGAAGCCATAGACGACAGCTTCAGGTGCGGTACCATTCTTCAGGGTCCGAACATCATCCAGATACAGCGTAGAAGTTCCCATGCCACTGAATCCCTCGAGCTTGATACCTATGGCTTTTACACTATTAAGATCAGCAATACCTGCCAAGTTGAGCGAAACCGTAGTAAATCCGCTCGAATCTACTTTCACAGCTCCACTGTCAGCCCAAGACCAGGTCGATCCCGTCTTAATATACAAACGTGCATCCGCTGTTCCGTTCGACAGTTTAATTTGTGCGCTTAATTTATCTACCGCGCTCAGATCCAGACTGCCATTTTTGCTGAGCTCAAAAGCTCCACCTGAATCGAGTGAGAACAAGGAGCTTAACGAATGAGTTCCTTCAGCAGCCTCATCAGTCGAGATCACTGCCGCGGTTGCACTGGCATTATTCTGCTCTACTGTCCAGTCCTGAGTATCTTTTTCGAAGCCATACAACAGCTTCGCCTGTTCTGGCGTGCTGCCAGGACCTTCGCCCCCGTTAGGGACGCCACCCGTTCCATCATTAAACGCTGTAATATCGTCAAAGTACAGCGTACCAGACGTACTTGCTACTGTGTCCTTTTTATTTACGTAGATAGACACTGCCCGAATGTCCTTAAGGTTCTCTTTAGTGATTACTTTACCGGCATTTCCTGTATCCCATGGCGCTGGAGCGAACTGGCTGAATGGAATTTCCACCATGCCAGGTGTCGTACCTGCCAGTGAAGGATAAGCTTCAAAAGAGATGCCGCTTGCATTGACCTGAATAACAAGCTTGTGGTCACTGCCATCAGGTGCAATCCAGAGCTTCAATTTGTTGGCGTCCGACCAGTCGGCATTATTCATGTTTTTGGTACGACCTGTATAACCTTGACCATCCACATTATAATCGAACCTCAGGCCATACTTACCATCATTTTTATGGTCCGCATCAAGTGAGATCTTATTTAGATCACCCGCAGGACTTAATGCCGCACGAAGTAATTCATCATTCCCTTTGTAATTCTCAAAAGTATCTACAATCAATGGGTCCCCAATGCCCTGCACGTCACTTACAAAGATTTGGATCGTTTGTGAAAGTACAGAACCATCCTTTGCATAGGACTTAACAGTAAGCATCACGCCTGATTCGTCGAAGGCTACACCTGGTGTCCAATCTGCCAAGTAATAGAAACCTTCTGTGTCAGCTGCCATACTGTACTCTGTTGTGTCATCCCCAATCAGATAGGTTACTTTATCCACGTCCTGATTCAACACACGAACACGAAGGGTCGATGCTTTTGTCGTGGGCACTGTTTGGTTTGCGGTTGGTGAGGCAATGTGTAAAAAAGGTTGCTCGGTTTCTGTAGTTACCTGTTTCGAATACGCATCCGCAACAGCCACTTCATAGCTGAAGCTTGTATACGGATCCTTATAATAGTCTACGAAATCAGGGAGCAGTTCATGATCTCCTAGTCCGTTTGGAGCATTTCTATAAGGGACAAAGATAGAATCTGTATTGAAATTCGCCCAAGTCTGCATGTACGCCATCCGTTTAGCATCCGGATCAGACTGCAGCGCAGCGATTAGCTTGGTAAAGAATTTCAGGTCCTTCGTTCCAGTTGGCTTCACACCCGAATAACCGAACTCAGTAAATGCTGCAATTTTTCCCTTATCATCCGCCAGCTTCGAAATCAGCTTAGCATCCTTCACAACTGAATCAAACCAACCCTCAGTGGTTCCGTCATAATAATTATCGAAGCCAAGGATATCAACATAGTCATCTCCCGGATACGTCTCAAGGAAGGTCGCATCTGTGCCGTTAAACGGACTTCCCGGTGAGAATGCATATAAGAAGTTATGCACATCTTTTTTGTCCCTTAAGTATTCAACGGTATAACGATAGATTTCAGCATACTGCTCCTTCGTACGGTAAGGCGCACCCCACCAGAACCAGCCACCATTTTGCTCGTGGAATGGACGGAAAATGACTGGAATAGCTTTACCATCATCATCTTTTAAGTTATTCGCAAAGTCCGCAATCATATCCAGGAATGCATTAAATTCTGCATGCTTGTCACCGCCGGGTAATATATGCGTAAGCACATTTCCTTTGGTGTCATAAAAGTCCTTTCCTGTGACGAAGTTCGGCATATGCGAGCTTAATGTAAGCACGCCGCCTTTTTCATAAGCAGACTTCATCACGCCGATTAATTTATCACGATTCTCCAGCTTGCTTGCGCCTAAATCTCCCGGTTTCTCAAAACCTTCAAGACTAAGTGTATCCCAGCCGAACAGCCCCGGAAGGTCGCCTACTGCATTCTCGACCTCAGACTGCGTTCCGTCCTTTTCAGTAATAGAAAGTCCTTCTGTAGTAGCATGCTGATGTCCAAACAAGATCTCACTGCCGCGGATATCCTGTAAGTAGGCGAATAGTGATTTAGTCTCACTACTTGCATCAACATCCGCTAAATTCTCGATACGTCCCACAGGACCCGTCGGGTCGGTCGGTGTCGGTGTTGCTGTTGCTGTTGGTGTTGCCGTTGGTGTCGGTGTTGCTGTTGCTGTTGCTGTTGCCGTTGGTGTCGGTGTTTCCGTTGCTGTTGGTGTTGCTGTCGCTGTAGGTGCCGCGGTTGGATTAGTCGGGCCTGCCGGCGTTGTTGATGAACCCGATGCCGAGCTAGGCGCTGGGGTAGCCGTTGCTACAGGACCTTGATTGCCTTTGATAATGACAATTGTGCCAGGAGCAATGGGCTTACCGTTCAACGTTACTCCTGTTGCTTTAACGTCCGCTTTTGCAATGTCGCCCTGACCAGAAAGGGTGGTTCCAGTCGCTTTATCAGCAACGTTTAGATTTGCAATCGATGCGCCTTCACCTAGGATCAGTCCCACAGTTCTATTTAGAATTCCCGTGGTGATCATCGTCCCAATTCCAAACTCCAGCCTTGCTAGACTATCTACCGTTAGCTGAGAGATTTGGGTTGTACCACTCGTGAGGACACGAACCTCACCCTCTTTACGATTTATATTTACTTTGCCTAATGAGCTATTCTTAATAAGAATGGAGTTTACCCCGCCACCTGCAATAAATGTGGTGCCCGTAACCTTAATGCCCTCAAGGGTCACTTCGCCGTTACCGATCCCAGCGGTTAGATACAGGTTTCCGTTTATCGTTGCATTTTTTAACACAACACCATCATGATTAACGACTACATTTCCAGAAACTATTCCTCCTTCAAAGCTTCCAGATTGCGAGTAATAACTCTTCACTATTTTATTAATTAACGTTATAACTTCGGCACGGGTGATCCTTCCAAGCGGCTTAAAGGTTCCATCCTCATACCCTGTGATCAATCCTGAGAGCGCATCAACTGCATCCTTAGCATAAGCTTGAATCTGAGAGGAATCATTAAATCCACTCAATGATGAAGCGCTTTCAGTAGCTTGAAGAGTAAATATCCGAGCCAACATCGTCACCGCATCCTGACGCGTTATATAATCAGTAGCTTGTGCTTTATTCTCTGAGTATCCTTCATAATACCCAGCATATCGTGCCAACGAAAGCTGATCTGCATACCAATCGGCCGCTTTTACATCGGAAAAAGATTGATCTGACTTCATATAGAAACCGAATACCTTATTCAAGATCGTAGCAAACTCAGCTCTTGTAATTCCTTCATTGGGATGAAAAGAACCATCCTGATACCCGTTTAAAACGCCATTTTCTACCCACTTCGCAATATTTTGTTGTGCCCAGTGACCCTGTGTATCACCGAATCCAACAGTGGATGGTGCTGCTGCTGCAGAAATTACAGAAGGGATAGGAGACATTATCATTGCACAGGCAAGTATACTCCCCAGCCACTTTTTCGCTTTTTTCATTCCTAATTCTCCTTCGAAAATAAATGGATTTGATAATAAGAATAGCCAACCAGCTGTTATGAACCCAATAACTATCTGTCCTTATAGAAGACAATTACAGACCTACTCGCTAACTATTCACCTCCACATCTCCAACTTTGTTATTGATAACAAATGCTAACAAAAACTTCTTATTTCGTTACACATTCCGGTATATGCAAGATTATAGCGGTTACATTGGCATAAAACAATCAAAATATCGCCTTTTGTTATAATTATTTTATCTTTTACGTTAGCATATATGTTAGTTATTTCGAAAATAAATAACAAAATTCAATATAATATAACAAAAATAGACACCCCGTAGGAGTGCCTCCAATGATCATATAGATGAAATCCAATTCATTTATCATTTTTTTATTGGTGGCATGGAAATACAGATGTACCTTCCCGCACCTCTTTCGTCAGATCGTCCATAGTGACAAGATTACGTGTAGTTCCGAGAACGATAATGACATAATACGATTGCCCACGTGAATCCTCCAGCACTACCTGATAACCCGACCCTCCAAATAAGGGTTTGCAAACCGTTGCAACTGTCAGCGACGCACTTTCCGTGTACTCTTTGCGCACATAATCCATCCCAAGACTTCCTGCTGCCCGCTTGTTCTGACGCTCCGAATTTCCGTGAATTACCGCTATTATTACCGCTCCAATAATTATGATAATAAGGATTAGATAACCCAATTGGTTTTTTCTCATCTTTCCTTCCTCCTTATTACATAGAGTACAATTGGCACAGCAGCGGGGCGATTAGCAATAATCTCGTTTCTGTAGGCACCCTATCCCGCGATTAAGTGCCGAAGCCAATAGCTATATGCAAAATTTTACCACTACAGTACTTCAAAAGCTTACCCTATATAAAAACAAAAGGCACCCCCAAGTGTGCCCTCATTATCACTGCATATTAGTTGTGCTAGTTATTTATAAGACTCTGCCAGCGAGTTCGCTACCACTATCGCATTGTACACATCTTCCGAAGTAACCGGGAACGGCATATTGCCCATTGTGTCTCCTTCTGCACAAGCAGCTTCAGCAACTTGGCGCCATTCGGATTCGATAAATTCCGTACACCCCAGATCGGCGAGGGTTAGCGGAAGATCTACATCCTTGATAAGCTTAATGACAGTTTCCAGCTCCTCATTTGAGGCATTTTCCAGTACTAGCTGGGCTAAAAGACCAAACGTAACCTTTTCACCATGCTGAGCTTTGTGTAGTGAAGGAACGGCTGTCATCCCATTATGGATAGCATGCGCGGCAGCCAGACCACCAGATTCAGCACCCACACCACTTAGATAAATTGTCGCTTCAATAGTTTCCTCCACCGCGCGTGTATAGAGCTTCTGATCAACCGCACGTTTTGCTTTTACCGCATTCTTAAGTAGAGCTTCATAACAAAGTCTTGATATACCTAGACCCGTTGTAGAAGGTTTCATGAGTACGAGATTGTCGCCATTAGAGGCATAACAGGCACGGGCTTCAAAATAAGTAGCCAGTGCATCGCCAATTCCAGCTGCGAAAAAACGGGAAGGCGCTGAAGCTAAAATCGCTGTATCAGCCAAGACTACATCCGGATTACTTGGGAGGAACAAGTATTGATCAAATGAACCATCTTTATTATAAATGACAGCCAGCGCTGTACATGGTGCATCAGTAGAAGCGATCGTCGGAAAAATAACTACAGGCAGCTTCTCATAATAAGCAGTAGCTTTGGCGGTGTCCAGTGTTTTACCTCCGCCGATACCAACGATGATATTCGCCCCAGCTTTACGGGCAAGTTCCCGATTACGATTAATCTCTTCCTGAGTACATTCATAATTGAATTTTTCAAAAGTAGCCTTATTGCCCGCACCTTCGATGGAACTTCCCGCCTCTTTCTTAGCACGTTCCAAAATGAACTCATCACAGATCACATAGGCATGATCGCCAAACGCCTTAATATACTCATTCAGATCTGAAAGTAAGTTATGGCCGGAGATAAATTTCTTTGGTGAAGTAACGGATCTAACGAAATGTGACATTGTGCAAGACTCCTTGTTGTGTGTTTTAGTAAGCATAAAGACGCAATTCCTACATATTATTACCCCGCTACCCAAGAAATACTCAAGTTGCATTCTCCAGAGGCACTCATCAGAGCATGCAAAAAAGACACCCCACAGGGCGTCCTTTGATTTTTTTATATCTATTATATAACACGATGCTGAACCCATTTCTTGCCCATAAATCGCCGTAGGAAAATCAAACCTCTGATCCCCCACTCACAATTCATCGCCAGCCAAACGCCGAGTATACCAAAGTCCAGAACAATACCTAAGATGTATCCGAGCACTACACGGAACAGCCACATCGTAAGCATCGAAACCATGGAGGTAAACTTGGAATCCCCTGCCGCTCTAAGCGCCGAAGGTGTAATAAAGCTTATGGACCATAACGGAATTTGCGCAATCGTATTGATGAGCACAATCAGGAAGATATCTCCCACAATCTCAGCAGGAGGATGGAACATCGACACTAACGGATTGAAAAACGGCATAATCAGCAAACCCATCACCACCAGAGAAAGAGAAGAGGTGACAAGGAAGGATTTAATGAATTTTCGAGCATCCTTAACATTATTACTTCCCATACATTGTCCAACCACTGTAATAATCGTCAAGGACAACGCATTCCCGGGGATTTGCATAATCCCTGCAAAGGAGGAGGCAATCGCATTAGTCGCAAGTGCATACGTACCCAGACTAACGATAAAGATCTGAGTCAGAATTTTACCACCATTAAAGAACATCTGCTCCGCCGCAAACGGCATCCCGATGAACATTATTTTTTTCAGCATAGACAGCTTAACCACTACAAGATCGCGAATACGGATATGCAGATCGTTGTCCAATCGGAATAGATAATAAAGTGCGCAAAACGCCCCCAGGTATCTAGCTATATTTATAGAAATGGTCATCCCCAGAACACCCATATGCAACAGGTTAATAAAGACGAGATTCAATAAGACATAAGTTAAATTCATAATTAGCGAAAGCACAAGCGAGGCCCTCGTTCTACCAATTCCACGAAGAGCACCACATACCGCCTCCACAACAGCTATACCAAGATAAGAGATACAGCTCCCAATCAAATATATTCGGGCGTTCTCCATAACCTCTGGTGAGGCCGCTCCAAATAGTAAATTTAACAGCGGATTGTGAAAAAGAATTCCGAACATCCCAATAGCAAATGCCATCAGCGAAACAGATGACGTAGCACCTGCCGTAGCTTTTGACACCATGAGGTCATTGCCGCTCCCTTTATACTGCGCAACAACAACCGTCCCACCTGTTGAGACGGCAATAAACACACTAATGAGAAAAATATTAAGAGAATCTATCATATTGACCGCACTGATAGCTGCCACACCAGACGAGCTTATCATAGCTGTATTCACTAGATTAAGACCCACCACAAAGGCCTGATCCACTAGGATAGGGATGAATAAAGCAATCATCTGACGATAATCTATCGATTCACCAGAGAAATACTTTTCCAGAAACCGCACACTTTGCTTCGTATTTACACCTACATTAGGCTCCATCTTTGCTTCACTTCTTTTACATAGAGTTTGTCAAATTGAATTATGCGTATAAATAGAAAAAGGCTCTTCAGGTTGAAGAGCGATTCAAAAGTATTGCCTGTTTATATGCACTTAGGTATGCGGTCGAGAGGACTCGAACCTCCACGGGGGTTAGCCCACACGGACCTGAACCGTGCGCGTCTGCCAATTCCGCCACGACCGCACAAAATATTAAAAAATACAGTGCAGAATATAAGTTAACATGATTTCACAGAAAGAGCAACAACAAATTTAACAAGTAAAAGCGCCATCGGCGTCCTTGTAAGGACAGTAAGCGTTTAAGGGAAGACTATAAGAGTATTGGTGCCACTTATACTTTCTTATATTTAAAAAAAGTGTATCGATGCCCTCACGAGGATCATCGATACACTTTTAGTTAGAACAATAGAATTATGATGCTTGTCCAAGCATGCGATAGATGATAACCGCTGCTTGAGCGCGATTAGCTATACCCTTAGGTGCAAATTTCCCACCATCAACACCGTTGACGATTCCCAATTGAGTTAGCTGTGCGATAGCCTCTTGTGCATAAGGAGCAATACTGGATTTGTCTGCAAACTTACCCAATGCTGCATTTTTATCAATCGGCTGTAGTTTGTCTTTCAGTGCGTTAGCAACCATAATGGCCATTTCTTCACGAGTCACTTCACGACCCGGTTCAAATTTGCCATTTCCAGAGCCTTGTACAAGTCCAGCCTTCACCGCAAGGGCGATAGAATCCGTGTACCAAACTCCTTGTTTAACATCGTTGAACGAACTGGTTGTTGCTGAACCCGTAAGATTCAGTGCGCGTACCAGCATCGTAACGAACTCTGCTCTAGTCACTGTTTTGGTTGGCGCAAAAGTATTTGCATCCAGACCTTTCAGAATGCCCTTAGCAGCCAATGCTTCAATAGCTTCTTGCGCCCAAGCTACCTTACCCAGATCCTTGAAGTTTGCTGCTGGCGCAGTAGTTGGTGCAGGTGTTACCGTTGGTGCTGTTGATGGTGCTGGTGTTGCTGTTGGTTTCGCGGTTGGAGTAGGCGTTGGAGTTACACCGGTAGAACCGCCTCCACTGCCATTGCCCGATCCCGAATCAGCCTTTAATTTATTAATAATACGTCCTTCAATGGCCGCTTTAATCTCTTTGCCATTAAACGTTTTTACAATGTAGTCGTAGAATACGTCCAAATCAATAGGTCCAGCCAATGAATCACTAGCTTGAGTCAGAACCTTGTAGTTATCTCCACCCGCAGCCATAAAGTTATTTACTACTGCTGTATATTTCTGCGTAGGATTAATTGGTGTTCCATCAGTTAGTGTGAGGCTCGCAATACGATCAGCTACTGGCAGATACATATTCGCTGTATATTTCAGTCCGGAAATTTGCAGCGTTTTGATATCTGGTGTTCCATCAGCTTTTACATTCCATTGCTGTTGCAGCAATGTTTTGATTTGCGCTCCGGTTAGTGTCAGCTTCACAAGCGTGTTGCCGAATGGCTGAATTTTAGCCAGATCGCCGAAGGTTACAGGACCTTTCGGAAGGTCCGCACGGATACCGCCTGGATTCATAAAGGCGAAATCGGCAGCTTTTGCACCATCGCCGAAATCAGCATTACGCATAGAGTCAGCAATCAGATTACCAAGTGCAGCCTCATTATTGTAAGCATCGGTACGAGTGATAGTTCCGTCCGTTGTACCCACTGGTTGAGTGAGCTCAGGATGCTTCTCAAGGTAAGCATTAACCAGTGCCACACTTTCCGGATCTGGTGTTACCCCATCATGGAAGGTGGAAGTTACCACAGCAGACTTGTCCTTCACATCACCTGTTTTAGGATCAATGATCAACTTGATATCCTCAAATGCTGTACCGTAAGAATAAGCTTGTACAATCAGCTTGCCGTTTACTGTTCCATTTGCAAGTGCATGGTTATCACCAGCAACGATAACATCAACAGGGGATTCCGCAGGAAGCGCATTGGCCAGATCAGCCGCTTCACCTGTAGTCACACCATCTTTGGTTGTTGCAGGATCATGTGCAAGCACGATAATCGTCTCAACACCTTTAGATTGAAGCTCCTTAGCGTATTTCTCCACAGCCGCCACTTCCTCCTCAGGCGTGAGGAAATGCACGCCGGCCGTACCGGAAGGCGCTACCTTGCTTGGTGTGGATTTTGTTACAAGACCAATAAAGCCAATTTTCACACCGCCCACTTCTTTGATTACATAAGGATTAATAATTGGCTCGCCAGTTTTGGCATTCACTGCATTCGCATTAACATAATCAAAATCAGATCCAGCATGGTTAACTTTATTATCCTTAGGGTCGATACCACCATAAAGCTGTGTCATCAGTGCATCAACACCTTGGTCAAATTCGTGATTACCAAGAGAACCCACATCAAATTTCATCATGTTCATCCAAGCATGAGTCGGCTCATCGCGCTCAAGGGATGATACTGGAGCGGATGCTCCAACGGAGTCACCATTATGGAAGAGTAATGAGTTCTCATACTTTGCACGAGTTGCTTTCAAATAAGTCGCGAGATAGGCTGCTGTGCCTACAGACTTATTGTTCACTGTAGAAACAGTGTCGAGTTGACCGTGGAAGTCATTAATTCCAAGAAGGTGAACCTCCACATCTTCCGTCGGTGCAGGTGTCTTCACACTTAGATCTAGCTTGAAAATTCCAAAGCCCTTATTATCTTGCTGTCCAGTATCGGAAATGTTCGCTGGGAGTACATTTGCCGCTTTAGGTGTTGTTGTAAATGTAACATCAACATTGCCTTCGATAGGTGCCAAGGACCAGTTACCATCAGCAGTTGGATCAATCGTACCAGCTTCACTGATGTAGTCCATCAGAACCTGACGATTCTCATCTTGAGAGTCTACAACCAGCTCTGCACCTTTAACACCCGGGAAGTTCCCGCCACCACTTGCGCGGTAATTGTTAGTAACAACAATGAAATCCTGATCTAGATCTAAAGGTTGATCATTGTAAGTGACATCCGTTACACGACTCGAAGAAGCATCATTAATCGTACCATCCGGATTGTACTTCACGTTTTTCGTCACATCAATTTTATATTGAACCCCATCGATTACATCGAAGTTAAAAACCGAAAATTTCGTATTCAACAGAGACTGCGGAGTCGAGATCCCTGGTTTGATGCGGTTAAATGCGCCCGCACTCATTTCCAACCATTCTTTCACAACAGAACCCTTAACTTTGATTGCTTTAAGGGTATTATCATATAAATACAGGTCACTTGCGCTACGAATAGTCAAGTCACCCTTATCAATACTGGTGTACTCATCAGGTCCGTTGCGTCCTGCTTTAAAAGGAGCACCAACACTAAGAATGGCAAGGTCCTTATATTGAGGAACATTGATATCAATATAATTCTGAACGTACCACTTTTGTGCATACGTAACAAGTTGAACCGTAGGATCATCCTGAACCATTGCGAAATAGCTGTTCATCGGAGCTGTTGTAACACCCAGCTTTTGTCCAGTATAAGCAATAGTAGCCTCATGTGCTGCTGCAACAGCTGCATCTACAGCCGCATCAGGCTCAACCAGTGGTATATTCACTTTATTCTCTGTCTTATAAATAGAACGAGCAGAAGCTTTTGAACTTTGCTTGTCTACCGTCCAGTCATTACCATCGTATACAATGTTCAGATCGATTAGACCCAAATAAGCTCCGCCGTAACCAGCTTGTACAGCAGGCGTACCGTTAATGTGACCATTCACATTATCGATCACAGCCTTTTCGTTTGCATACGGTTGTTTAGTAACAGGATCTTTGAACGACGCGTCCAACGTATCGTTATTCCCTGTTGGGAATACCTTATGCGTATGAGAGAACGTAATCGCATCAATATCAGGAACCTTACTCAAAGCGTTAATATCATTCTCAGAACCGTCTCCTGTAACGGCGTTAACATCAAACCCCGTATGGGCCATAGCAACAATAACATCTGCTCCCTTAGCTTTCATTTCAGGAACAAATTTTTCTGCCGTTTTAGCAATATCTTCAACGACAACTTTGCCTTCCAGATTAACCTTGTCCCACTCCATGATTTGAGGAGTAACTAGGCCGATTAGACCAACTTGAATCGTCTGCTCATCGCCGTTACTATCCGTAACTTTCTTAGGAAGAATAACATAAGGCTGATAAGCATTTGTAACGCCATCCATTTTATATATATTCGCATTCACATAATCAAAATTGGCTCCAGTAGTCATCTCATTACCAGTGCTACCGTTTATCGTACGATCTAAAAATTGTAATCCATAATTGAATTCATGATTACCAAAAGTCGCAGCATCATATCCCATAGCGTTCATGGCTGCAATCATCGGATGGATATCAGTAACATTAGTAGGATCCTTCAGATCCGATTCCTTCGCCACATAAGTACCTAGCGGAGTTCCTTGAATCAAGTCCCCATTGTCGAGTAGGAGGGTGTTGGGTTCTTCACTTTTGGCTTGTTTCACCAAGCTTGCTGTGCGGTCAAGACCGACAGTTACTGAAGCCGCATTCTTAAAATAGTCCCAGCCGTAGACATTGGTGTGCACGTCCGTCGTGCTCATCAGCCGGAGTTTGGCTGTGGCTGCGGATGCTGCTTCAGCTTTATCTGTACCCCAAGCTGCACCCAAACCAATACCTCCAAACACCTGCAAAGAAAGCACTGCAGTTGCTAATACAGAAGCAATCGGCTTATTCCATCGTGTCTTCCATCCCATAATAATATTAGTCCTCCCTATCATTTTCACATAATTTCTGTGATATTATATCACACAAATATAACCAATTATCATATAATTGTAAAAATAATATAAAACAATGTTAAATATAATAACATAAGAAGAAAGACCTAGACTTATGAATCCGTTTTTATAGGTCAAGAGTCAATAGATGCAAAAAGAACACATCTTC
Source organism: Paenibacillus sp. FSL R5-0636 (assembly GCF_037974255.1). Lineage (NCBI taxonomy): Bacteria > Bacillati > Bacillota > Bacilli > Caryophanales > Paenibacillaceae > Paenibacillus > Paenibacillus sp. FSL R5-0636. The sequence goes on along the minus strand of NZ_CP150232.1, from coordinate 239,227 downwards.
ACCAGATGTGTCCTAAAAACAATCCTATATAAAGTCTAGAAAAGTCGAATCTATATCCGGCACTACTTTTTACCCATTCATAGCAGTAATCCCAAAACAGATTGCAGTTATTAGAGATAAGGGTGTCATCACAAGTTTTTCTTTCATGCTCCTCGACAATAAGTTCATTATAGTATTAAGAATTAAATAGACTGCGAAAAAATAACATACCCTTCTATCAAAAGGTAATCCAATAGAGATCACATTACCTGCCTGCAATAAGTACAGGATGGCAATTAGCTGTATCACTACTGAAACTCCACACGCGACTCTCATTTGTGGAGGCATAATTCTATGCCTTCCTCCCATTGCAAATTCCCCATAAGGCAGTCCCAGAGACAGCAGTACATAAAGAATCACTGCTCCCAAATATTTTTTTATGATGAACCAGCACAAGCAACACAAAAATATCTGAGTAATATAGAAGTAAATAGACCAATGAGGTGATCCACAAATGGCAAATACAACGAAGATTCGCAAACGTGCTGAACAGCTGAAAGGTAGACCCGTGTGTATTACGTTACATGATGGACGTACGTATATAGGATGGATAACCGGCCTCGATAAGAATGGACTGACCCTTTCCAAACCGCGTAAAAACAAACACAGAAAATCAAAAAAACACTCTTCTTCCCGCTCCCGGAAAGCAAACGTATCAGGATTAATGCCCTTATTCGGCTCACTTTTCGGAATGGGTGGAGGCGCTCTAGGCTCCGCAGGAGCAGGGGCTTCCAGTTCTGGAGGCGGTGGATTTGGCGGATTTGGGGGGTTCGGGGGAATCGGCAACTTTATTGGAATGGTACAAAAAACTATGCCGGTTATGAAGATGGGCTACAATATGATTAAATCTATTTCCCCCTTCCTTAACGGGCTAAAAGGATTAATGGGATAATCAAAAGACACCCCTCAAGGTGTCTTTTATTTTTGCTCATAATCTTATCAGGTTCTTTAACAATCTGCCTGCAGATCTTAACCGTGGACGTTTTAGATGCTCCTGTACATAACGATAATTCGTCAATTCAACCTTAGCATCACTGAGGGCATAGGTAAAATCATCATCAAAGGGCAACTTATACTCCCAAACGCGCTTACTCCAGTGCGGAATATTTGCTTGCATCCATGGATCGTCTATCCCGGGATGAATATAGGTCTCACTAACGCCATCCGGCAACGAATACAGCTTAGCAATAATAGATCTTTTAAAACTTTCATACGTCTCGCCTTCCTCTACACCAAAAGGATGCGATAGCAAATAGTCGGGAATCGGCACCCCAAACGTATCCGCCAGCCCTGCTCCAAGGGCAACTGGTCGTTTAATATTTTTCAGCGATGCCAAAAGCGGATCCTCAGCATGGATGTATCTGAAGAATCGTGAGGGCAATCCCCAGCGCGAAATTTTCCACAACGTCTGCGGTAGCAAGCTGCGTCCTGTTTCCATTCCGTATAAACTACCCATGTGGTTGTCTACATGGCTAATCACTATTCCCGACTGTTTTACTCGCTCGTACTGCGCATCTATCTCCTTTAGTACGGCTTTTGTCTGCGCTCCCTGTTCGAACTCTTTTACCGTCCTATATTGATGTCCGCTCTCGTCGTGAAGAGAAGTCTCTCCCGTCAGGCTCGCCCAGCGCAAAGCCTCAAATTCACTAGTCATCGTCAAGTGAAGTCCCACATTTCGTTGTTGCCTGCGACTACACCATGCAGCTGCCTCCTCAAACCCAGGGGCCACCGCCATAATCGTTGCGGAGGATACTTTTTCCTCTTCCAGCAGATGTTTAATCGCCTGATTCATGGGGGGACTTTGTCCAAAATCATCACAATTGATGATTAATTTTTTGTTCATAGTCAGCCTCACCTCTCAAAGAGTCCATAAATGTAAATTTCATTGTGAAGGATATGACAACAGCTATGGCCAACAGACATAATGGCACCACACTTATTAAATACCTAAATGTCGCTTCAGGATTGGACCCTGGGTCATCACCGCCTTGATAGCCAAAGATCATACCTACAATGAAAAAAGCTAACGCAGAGATTAACCCGCTTGAACGAGTAATGAATCCGCTTACAGCCGTGTAGATTCCTTCTCTTCTCAGACCTGTTTTTTCCGCATCCTCATCAATAATCTTGCCACCTACTATTGCTGGGGTCACTAGAAATCCGGCTAATCCGAAACCGACAACTACGCCAGCAGCCACACCACTTAAGAGATCATAACCAAACCATAACGGAATTACCGATAACGCATATAAGATCAGTGATAACCGCCACGCCTTGACCCCGTCCATCTTACGAATCATCCAGTACCACACGAATACTAATGGAATGACCGAAACAAACACAGCTGCGAGTAAAATCGATACCTGAGCCTCTGAGATATGAAGTACATATTTTGCATAAAAAGGAATCATCGAGCTTACAAGTCCATTCACCGTTTGAGCAAAAGAGTTCGAAATATTAAACACCCAAAACTTTTTATTCCGAATGGTCTCCCGAAAAGCTGGAATCAACTTCAAGGGTTCCTGCTCTGTGGGCTCCTTCTTTTCTTGGACATTCATCATACATAAAAACATAAATACTCCAAAGAGACAGGCATACACTATAGCCATATTAGAGAAATTAATAGCTGCAAAAATAATTGGCGTTAAGGCAGTACCGATTAACAAAGCAACGACCTGATAGCCTTGCTGAATCGCGGAAGCTTTTGCCCGAATACGGTCTCCTCGGAAGAGCTCCGGGAGTAACGCTCCATAGTTCACCCACAACACAGTAGCGACTGCCTCATAGAAAATAAGTGTGACTAAAAACCAAGTGAACAATCCATTCTCAGATAATCCGCCGGGAGGGGAGAAAACCAGTACAAATGCCAGCATAAATAACGGAATTGAGCCAAATACCCATGGTCTGCGTCGACCTAAACGAGTCTCTGTGCGATCTGACCAATAACCAAATAACGGATTGTTTACCGCATCCCAGATCAGAAAGATTGTTCTGGCTAATGTAGCAAGTCCAATGCCCAATCCTAATTTTTCTACATAAAAGTAACTGTAAAATGAACTAAATGCCTGACTTGGAACCATCATCGCAAACATCCCTAAAGCAAAGGTGTACGGCGAATTGATCCATTTACGCTTCACTCACATACCTCCCATATGGAAAAGATCCGGTTGTAATATATTACCATACCAATGAGAGAACGCCATCAATTTTTTCCTTCGTAGAATCTACGGATAAAAAAAAGAGGCTCCGCAGACCATCAACAAATGGCTGCGGAGCTTTTTCACAACTAGACTATAAAACATCCTTCAGCTTGCTCCGGCTCTGAACATCCAGGGCTAGATAATCACGGATTTCGCATCTTTTCCCATTGATATCTGTAAGAATGATTCGCTTATGACTTGGATATTGCATATGCTCGTGCAGGTTCCGCATAACGATCCGGGTCTGGCCCAGATTCGTTTGCAGCTCCCAAATCCACATATCCGCTTTTTGCTTAATAGAATCAATGCGGGTTACAACCGGAAGAAAATACCGCAGCCGGAGCTCTGTGTCCACTTCCACGCGACTTTCTTCATCGAGCTGATCAATGTCACGAATGACTCCGATCTCCTCACTCTTGGAGTTACGAACTGAAATATACTCCGTGGTATATTGGAATGGAAATATACGAAAAAGAATTAATTCCTCATAGACCTGACCCTCCACTACTCCTTGAAACACGCCACCTTGACTGCGGCTAAAAGAGATTGCACCCGGTTCAAGAATGTTAATCTCATAGGGATCTTTAGGATTCAATTCCCCGTTAACAAGATTCGGATCACTCATGCATCTCAACCCCCTTAATCTGCGACATTTCCTTCTGTGCCTCAACTAGCTTGAAGTAAGCACCTTCTGCAGCAAGCAATTCCTCATGTGTACCCACTTCAATGATCTTACCGCGTTCAAGCACTACAAGCCGGTTCGCATTTCTTAGCGTGGATAATCGATGGGCAATCGCGAATGTCGTTCTGCCTTTTACCAGTCGCGAGATCGCTTCTTGAATTTGCCGCTCGGTCACTGTATCTACAGAAGCTGTTGCTTCATCTAGGATTAGAATTCGTGGATCGTGAATTATTGCTCGGGCAATAGACACTCGCTGCTTCTCTCCACCAGACAATTTATGTCCACGTTCCCCAACTCTTGTATCATAGCCATCCGGCAATTGAACGATAAAATCATGGGCGTTGGCGATTTTTGCAGCGCGCATGATTTCTAATTCCGTAGCGTCCGGTTTAGAATAGGCAATATTCTCAGCAATCGTTCCGTCGAATAGAAACGTCTCCTGCAGCACTACACCGATCTGACTACGCAGATCTGACTGGCTGATATTTCGGATGTCCACATCATCGATGGTAATGGTTCCCTCATCTGTGTCATAGAAGCGACAGATCATATTAATGAACGTCGACTTACCGGCACCTGAATGTCCGACCAGACCAATCATCTCGCCCGCACCCACTTTTAAATCCACGTTCTTGAGCACAGGATGATGTTTTTCGTATCCATAAGTAACCCGCTTAAACTCAACCTCACCATTTACGCGGCCGATGGCTGCTGGATTTACTGTATCAGGCACATCTGACGGAGTATCCATAATCTCAAAGACCCGATCTGCTGCTGAAATCGCATGGCTGGCCCAGTTGATCATTTGGCTCACCCACTGCAAAGGTCCGAGAAGCATCCCAAGGTAGGTCACCAAAGCAATTAGCGTACCGATGGATAATTGACCCTCCAGCACCGTTTTTCCGCCATAAAACCAAATTAATAACGTACCAACACCAGCAACCAACGCAAAAGCAGGAAACATCCCCTGCCATAAGCCTTCGATCCGAATATTATGCCGCACCAACTCCTTATTGGCGACCGTATAACGTGACATCTCTGTTGTTTCCTGGCCGAATGCTTTGACTACACGAATCCCCTGCAAAGAATCGCCAACCAAAGCGTTTAATCTAAAAATAGATCTCCACTGCTGGTACCAACGTCTGCCAATCATCGGCCATAACACGGTCGACAGCACCACCATAAGCGGCATAGGCAGCATAGCAAGCAGCGTTAGCTTCCAATCCATACTGAACATAATAGTGAAAATAGCGATTACCCGCAGCGATTCACCCGAGACCCAGATTACACCGTCAGTCATAAATTGCCGCATCGCCTCTGAATCATTATTCACCCGTCCAATAAATTGCGAAGATTGTCTTCGGTCGAAAAAAGATAAAGATAATTTCATCAAGGAATGATACACATCATGACGAAGATCACCCATGATTTTGGAACCAATCCATACCCCTATAAGTCCACGTACAGTCTGCATTAAAGTTATTACTAAGGACGTGGCTGCTAGCCCGATCACAATCCATAGAAGCGTCGAGCCCATATCCTTTTCTGTCAACACATTATCAACGATCATCTTCGTCAAAAATGGTGGAACAAGCTCTACCAATGTAGTAAAAATCAACATAATCGCCGCAGCGATCATTTGGATCTTATAAGGCTTAGCGTAACTCAACATCCGAAATAGAACCTTGCCGTTACTCTTGCACACCGGACAAGCTTGTGAATCTTCCGGCAGCGGATTGCGGCATTTTGGACAATTTCTTGGAAACTCTTTTTCAGAAGCGGTTGGCCGTTCCTCGCCTTTAGCTACAGCGCCAATTAATTTAGCAGCAAAACCAAATATAGAGGTAAGTGATGCTGTATAACGTATAAGTATAATAGGCCCCGCTTGGGTATCCACAAGCAACGAACCGCCGCCTACCCCGCCTACTACCCGGGCATCGGTAATATTCGAGACTAGAAGCTTTGAGACCAGTTTCCCGTCCGTCCCCCAAACGGAAACCTCCTTCTCAGTCAATACAAGCCACTGCTCACCGAATTGCCCATCTTTCATTAAATCAGATACAGAGTGAAATAAAGGTTGTTCTGCAAGCTGTATTTCTATAGACTTGGGAAGTTTATCAATAGATGTCATACATTTCTCCCCTTTCTTTACCCACCTATTTACTCACATATATTTACAGTGGTAAAGATGAAAAAATGATTATAATTGTTTTGTATGGTTACTTGAACAAATAAAAAGACACCTCTAAAGGTGTCTTTTTGTATTACTTCCTATGGTACTGGCTATACGCTTATTTCAAAGCTTTCCATACCCAGTTCTCTACTTCTGGCAAATCAATACCCTCTTCACGAATGAATTGGTGATGTTTCTTAACGATAGCATCCATTTCATCTGCGATCGCTTTATAGTCGTTAGCATTAGGCAAGCTCAGAACAGCTTCCTTCGCCAAGTCAAAGCGGTCCATTTGATTCAATACGCGCATATCGAATGGTGTTGTGATATCGCCATTCTCGCGGTACCCGTGTACATGCAGGTTATGGTTATGGCGATCAAAGAACAAGTCTTTAATCAGACCTTCATATCCGTGGAAAGCGAAGATAACTGGTTTATCTTTTGTGAAAAATTGATCAAACTCTTCGTCAGATAAGCCACGCGGATCTAATTTTTGACTTCTCAGTTTCAACAAGTCTACCACGTTGATATATCTAATCTTAAGGTTCGGCAGTTTTTCATGCAGGATAGAGATTGCAGCCAAGCTTTCGATAGTTGGTTCTGTACCTGCAGAAGCAAAGACAACATCAGGCTCTCCACCTTGATCGGTGCTTGCCCAGTCAATAATCTTCAGTCCTTTATCCACCAGCTCTTGTGCTTCATCCGCACTGAACCATTGTGGACGAGGATGTTTGGAAGAAACGATCAAGTTAATTTTTTGACGGTCATTTAAGACGGTGTCAAAGACAGCCAGCAAGGAGTTCGCATCAGCCGGCAAATACTCACGGATAAATTCTGGTTTTTTATCAGCCAAGTGACCTAGCAAACCTGGATCTTGGTGAGTGTAACCATTGTGGTCTTGTTGGAATACAGTTGAAGTTGCTACCACATTCAATGATGGAATATCCGCACGCCAGCTTTGATCTGTTGCTTTACGCAGCCATTTGAAATGCTGAGTAATCATCGAATCCACGACACGCAAGAAAGCTTCATAGCTTGCAAAGAAACCATGGCGACCTGTCAATACGTAACCTTCAAGCAAACCTTCTGCCTGATGTTCAGACAATTGGGAATCGATAACACGGCCATAAGAAGCTAGGAATTCATCATTCGGCTCAATCACTTGATCCAACCATTGACGTTTCGTCACTTCAAAGACAGGTCCCAGACGGTTGGACATTGTTTCATCCGGTCCGAAAATTCTGAAATTGCGGTTCTCTTCGTTCAGAGAGATAACATCTTTCATGTATTTACCCAGAACGGCCATATCTTGTGCTATTACTTCACCTGGTTTGGAATTATCAAGTGCGAACTTACGGAAATTCGGTAAGTTTAGATCTTTAATTTGGTTGCCAGCATTAGTAACTGGGTTCATTCCCATACGTCTGTCGCCAGTTGGCAGGATCTCAGCAAGTTCAACATTCAGACGACCATTCTCATCAAATAATTCTTCTGGTTTATAGCTGTTCATCCACTCCAATAACGCTGGAGCGTGCTTCATATTCTTTTGATCCACTGGAATCGGCACCTGATGGGCACGGAACGAGTTCTCATTCGGAACACCATCCCATTGCTTTGGACCCGTCCAGCCCTTAGGAGAACGGAAGACCAACATTGGCCAAACCGGACGCGTAAGGTCATTGTTGTCACGTGCATTCTTTTGAATCGCTTCAATTCTTTCTACGATGGTATCAAGCACCTTAGCCATTTCTGGATGCATTAGATCAGGATTTTCGCCTTCAACGAAGAACGGTTCCCAACCCATACCTTTAAAGTATGCAGTAATTTCTTCTTTGGATTGACGAGACAGAATCGTTGGGTTACTGATTTTGAAACCATTTAAGTGCAAGATCGGCAGAACTGCACCATCAGTAACTGGATTGATGAACCGGTTGGAGAACCATGAAGCCGCTAATGGGCCAGTTTCAGCCTCTCCATCACCAATAACAACAGCGGAGATCAAATCTGGATTATCCAGAATAGCACCTACACCGTGGGATAGAGAATAACCTAATTCGCCACCTTCGTGGATCGATCCAGGTGTTTCAGGGGCAGCATGGGAAGCAACTCCACCTGGGAAAGAGAATTGTTTGAACAATTTCTTCAGACCTGGGATATCTTGTGTAATTTCCGGATAAATTTCAGTATAGCTACCATCGAGATAGGAGTTCGAAACCATGACCTGACCGCCATGACCAGGACCCTCGATATAGAACATATTCAAATCATATTTAGTAATGACCCGATTCAAATGGGCATAAATAAAGTTCTGACCGGGAATAGTTCCCCAGTGTCCAATTGGCTTAATCTTTACGTCTGCTTCTTTCAGCGGTTCTCTTAACAACGGATTATCTTTCAAATACAGTTGACCTACAGAGATGTAGTTAGTTGCGCGCCAGTATGCATCAAGCTTCTCTAAATAAGTTTTTGATGAGTAATCAACATCCATGGATAATACCATTTCTTCCACTCCCCAAAATTTTTTCTGTGTCTACATTGCCGTAATTTCTTCCACAAGTACATCATACCGCCGCCAAAAATTAATTCAACCTTTTCAACAAATGATACGGTCCAATTTTGTGAAAATATGAACATAGTATGAAAAACGGTGTCAATTGTCTGTAAAAATACGTCAATATTAATATATATGTAAAAATATGGGCTGAAGTTTGCGGGAGATATTTGCTGCTTTTCCTTCATCTATTTTGCGCAAAATAAAAAAAATAAGACCGAGAAAAATTCCCCAGTCTTACTTTTAATGAACAGACACAAAGGTATTAAATTTTAAGTATTTATAGTGGAAACGCATATGGGAGAATTCAAAGGGTGTGCCATTATCTAAAAAGAAAATCCCTTCCATAATGCTTACTGGCTCATTCGCCTGCAAATGCAGCAGCTCTTGATCCGTAGCCTCAGAGGGTTCTGCGGATATCGATAAAAAGGATTTGGTTACCGCCAGGTTCCGTGAATCCTCCAAATAATTAAAGATAGATCCTTCAATAATAGTCTGATTTAAGTTCTGCACGATTTTGATTGGGATATAACCTGTTTCAATCATAAAGGGTTCATCATCAAAAAGACGCAAGCGAACGATTTTGTATACAAAATCATGTGGTCCTAAAAACAGATCCCGTTGCAGTTCTTCCGTTGGTGGAATGACCTCGAATTTCAGAACTTTAATCTTTGGCTTCTTCCCATTCATTTGAAAATTGTCGGTGACACCTAAATTAGAGCCTTCGTAGTTAAAAATAGATTCATTTTTTATGTATAAAGGATTTATAAATGTCCCTGAGCCACGCTTTTTAAAAATAATTCCGGCATTTGCCATTTTAGTCAGAGCACTTTTAATAGAACTACGACTCACTTGATAAGTTTCACTAAGCGTTCGTTCATCCGGTAATTTCATATCGGGGAACTGCCCAGCAAAAATTTTCATTTTTAAGTCATCAATAATTTGTTTGTAGACAAACTGTGTCATGAAGTACTCCTTTTCAGGTCGATACAAGTTTTATTTCAATCTTTACTATAACATAATAACCAGACGTTTATAATCTATCCGGCCAGCTTATTTACGTCGGCGATTTGTCATGCGATTGTACATCACTAAACCGGCAATGACCATGCCCAGCGTCCCCATACTACTTGCTGATTCAGCCTGCATACCAAACAAAATACACAGGTTAGTGACCAAGCTTTTTGTAAGTACAGCAACAATAATTAACATCAACGGGCGCCAAATGTTGTATCTTCTCATCCAGGCAACACTCCTAATCCAATTTTCTCAAACTATCGATCGATTTCATCTATTATATCACAAGATGGTAACCGCATTCATTTCCTATAACCGTAAAGGAATCGAAGCCGACCTGCTATTTTTTATTAATTCTATATCTTAAAATGGTTTTCAACTTATCGTGTTCTACTTTTCTAGCATCCGACAGATAAATTTCTCTATGAACAAGCGTTTTTAGCACATAATTGTTTTCATCTATAAACATTTTTAATTGTTGGAATGATTCAGGTTCACTATCATATGAACCAATATGCAAGATTTGCACCGATAAGCCATCTTCTAATTCATCAAAATATGCCTCTTTCAATAGGGGGTGAGGTTTCTTTTTATTTACTATCTCAAAAGCTCTTTCTACCGTCTCTCTTGTTACAAAATCCGGTTGTCTTATCATTATTGTATATAGTAATTCATCTTTTATTAAATCCTTGTGATTTCTACCTTCCTCTGTCAAATCCCATAATCCTTCGAGTGGATATACCGTATAATCAAAATAACCCTCCGGAGTAAATCCATTTTTAGGCATCATTTTCACCGCATAGGACAGAGAGTATAGAACCCCGACTCTTTCTAAAAAATCCTCATGATTAGGATTACCTTTACCTTTTATACAGATGAATTTCTGTTTCCCAACTTCTAATAATTGCGGCTTAGCTTTGGGTTGATATAACTCCTTTTCATGCTTTCTATATTCATGTTTTGGCATTTTGCTTCCCCCTATCTTTTTCTGTATTCTAGCATAGCGAACATGACGTCTATGCGTCATATTCGGTTTCAATTCCTCCGCTCCTCCTATCCGTCAATTACGCCTTTATTCGACTTTTGGTCTGGACTTATCCTTTTTCACGGATTATAATAACGAATGCACACCAAAAGACGAACATTAAGGCGGAAATTATGAGAAAATATATGCAAATATTCCTAGGCACTTCATTTTCTAGCCTATCCCCAAAAGAAATTCAAATTTTAAAGGACCATCTCTTCTGTATCAACACGGATGGGATGATAGAAATGATTGTTGCACCGAAGCACCCCGACTATCAACCCTTGCTTGATGCTTATCAAGGTCAGGACAATTTTCATGTATTAGCTGAAGGCCAGTATTTTTTGCCCGGCTTTATCGACCTGCATGTTCACGCGCCACAATGGGCTCAATCTGGAACTGCATTAGATATTCCACTCTATGATTGGCTAAATACTTATACCTTCCCACTGGAGTCTAAATTCTCGGACCTGGCTTTTGCAAAAAAAGTCTACGATGACGTGGTTGGCACTTTGCTCGCAAACGGAACAACTACAGCACTTTATTTTGCAACGGTGCATAAAGAGGCCAGTTTATTATTGGCTAAAATATGTGCGGAAAAAGGGCAACGTGGACTCGTTGGAAAAGTGGTTATGGACGATCCGCAGGGAAATCCTGAGAATTACCGCGACTCCGACACCCACACCGCACTAGTGGATACGGAAGAATTTATACTAGCTGTACAAGAACTCGCTAAATCTACTAAACAAGGCGTATATCCGGTAGTGACACCAAGGTTCATTCCAAGCTGCACTAATGAGGCTTTACAAGGCTTGGGAGAACTAGCCGCTAAATATGATACGTATGTTCAATCGCACTGTAGTGAAAGTGATTGGGCGCACGGTTATGTGCAAGAACGGTTCCAGAAGAACGATGCTTTTGCCTTGCATGATTTTGGTCTGCTCAGTGATAAATCTGTAATGGCACATTGTAATTTTTTAGATGAAGATGATGTGAATTTGTTTGCAGAGACAGGAACAGCTATTGCTCATTGTCCGATATCCAACGCGTATTTTGCCAATAGTGTTATTCCGATCGCTGACTTCCATGCCAAAGGCGTGGAGATTGGTTTAGGCTCTGATATTTCCGGAGGTTTTTCACCTAGTCTCTTCGATAACATTAGACAAGCCGTAATGTCTTCAAGAATGCTGGAGGATGGTGTGAATCCTTCCCTGTCTGCACCAAATCGCGGAGTACCCGGATCACGGATTACGATCCATGAATCCTTTTATCTTGCTACCGCTGGCGGCGGGGAAAGCTTAAGCTTACCTATCGGCCGGTTACTAGAAGGTTATACCTGGGATGTTCAAATTATTGATACGAAATTACCGTCGGCGAAATTGCCCATCTTTGATGAGAATGAGGATTTGCAAGATATTTTTCAAAAGATAATGTATCTGGCCCGGCCTGAAAATATCCGTGAAGTCTGGGTACAGGGTGAAAAAGTTCATTCGCGTTAAAGATTAATTAAACTAAAAAACTTAAGGTGGGCATCGGAGTGAAAACACAAGCAAACGTACAAGAGCAAGCACATTTGGAATCACAGCTATTAACTGTCCTACCCGATGAAAAAGTTTCATTTAGTAAATCCGTCATTCTCGGTTTTCAACATGTATTGGCTATGGATGTCTATGTAGTGCCATTCCTTATTGCGATGTTAATCGGCTTACAACCCAATCAGTCCAGCGCGTTAATCCAATCCACCTTTATTGCCGCAGGACTTGCAACGATTGTGCAAACCTATTTCTGTATGAAGCTGCCTATCGCTCAAGGTCCTTCTTATGTTCCGCTTGGTGCGATCGTCAGTATTTATGCGGCTAGTGGTGGCGGGGAGCTCGGTTGGAGCTCCGTGTTAGGTGCCAGCTTAATCGGGGCCATCCTGGTTATTATTTTGGGCTATGCTGGAATTTTTAATAAAATCGTCAAAAACTTTATCCCACCTATCGTAGGCGGCACAATCATTTTCATTGTAGGTCTATCTTTATTGCCTGTTGCGATCAGAGATAATATCTACGGAGCCTCCGGCGCTTCAATTAATCAAAACGTATTATTAGCCCTTATTTCAGGCGCTACACTGCTTATTTTTGTGATTCTCGGTACTTTGTTCCGTAATAAAGGATCTATCTTCCGAATTCTTTCCGTAATGATGGCGTTAGTAGTCGGATGTATTTCGGCTAATATTATGGGCGTTTTAGATTTCTCAGCGATAAGCAACGCTAAATGGTTTAGCATGCCGCGGATCGCTTTTGTTGATTTCGGCTTTTCCTTCAACTTTTCAGCTATTATCACCATGGTTATTATTTATATCGTGCTGCTGGCTGAAACAACAGGCACCTGGTTTGCGGTCAGCAATGTAATCAATAAACCTTTGACAGACAAAAATATTAACCGCGGCGTAATTGGAGAAGGAATTGGCTGTCTTATTGCCTCTGTGCTCGGTTCGACTCCTGTTACAGGTTATTCAACTAATGCAGGGATCATCTCCATTACAGGTGTTGCCAGCCGCCGGGTCTTTCTCGCTGTAGGAGGATGGTTTGTCCTCTTTGGTTGTTCTGGTAAACTCGCCGCTTTGATCTCTTCCATTCCATCCGCTGTAATCGGCGGCGTCTTCGCCATCATCTGCGGCATCATCGCAATTAATGGTGTGCAAGTAATGAAGAATGTAACTATCGGCGAAAAAGAAATGTACATTATCGCCTTACCTATGATCATCACATTGGCTTTGGTACTCATTCCTGGTGACTACTTGAACTCTTTACCTACATTCGTGCAGTATTTATTAGGCTCACCTATCCTAGCTGCTTCATTGGCAGCGATCTTATTGAATAAATTATTACCTAGTGGAAAATAGAAAATAAAAAGGAGCAGCCCCTAAAGGAATCGATAGATCTCCTTTAGGGGCTGTCTTTTTTAAAGATCATCCCATATTGGCCCCTGTCCACTGCCTATTTCGATCCTTAAAGGCGTTTGACTAGACCAGGCTAAAGTCCCTGAATATATTGTTATTATTTATCCTATTCAAGGGCTTTTATTAAATGGTGGGGGTGATCATTCTGGCTATCCGTTACAGCATCATAATTCCAACCTATAACCGACTTCAGCAGCTGCTACTTACACTCACTTCATTCGAGACACAGACCTATCCCAAGGATCGATTCGAGGTGATCGTCGCAGATGACGGTTCTACAGATGGTACCAAGGAAATGGTCGAAAGCTTTCAAACTTCTTATCCGCTTATTTATGTCGCTCAGCAGGAACAACGCGGCCGTTCTGCCGTGAGAAATCTGGGGCTGAGTCAGGCAAAAGGGAAATACGTCATCTTCTGCGATGCGGATTTTCTAGTATTCCCTGACTTCATTAGGATCGTAAACCAGTATCACCGTAAATATCCTAAGTCCATAATTTCAGGTATTCCACACTCATGGGATGACGCTTATACCCACTACTACCCAGACTTTTCTCCTGAAGAAAAAGAGCATTGCCGCAATACACTTTCGCCTTCTAACTTATGGAATCCCGACTTCGAATCAGCGACTGAAATCATCCCATTAATCACACCCAATGATATCCTTCAGCAGACGGAGACGTTATCAAAAGTCACCTTTCCCTCAAGAGTTCCTCCAAATACTAAAAAACAATTTGCCAGCACAGATGTAGCCCCTTGGATGTTACTCGTCACACGTTGTGTGTCCATAAGACGCAGCCAATTAACTCGTGCTGGAGGTTTTAATGAACAGTTTATCCTCTATGGACTCGAAGATTGGGACCTTGGGTATCGACTGCATCGATTAAAAATCCCTTTTCACAGCATCAAAGAAGTTGTCGGAGTTCACCAAGAACATCCAACCCACTTCAGAGGCAATCTCATAAATATTGAGAATCTAAAAATTATGTTCAAAAGCTACGGGTTCAATGACTCCTCCCTAAATCTGTTCGCCCTTGTTCCCCCAAACGAAGACTTAGAGAAGTACAAACATACTATACGGGTCTTGCGCAGAGGATACCGAACGAAGTTAACACGTTCATCAGCAATATTAATGAGAAGAACGTTACGGATTGCCGCCAAACAGCTCTATGAACCCAAGGATACCGCCGTATACCAAGAGTCGTTAAGACGGATAAGTGTAAAAGTAAAGAGAAGAAAAAGCCGGGTTGCCCGGGTTTTGCGAGAGATTTTGGTGAAGGCTGAAAAACTGGGAGAATGATATCTAAAAACACATTAAGCCGGGCATCAAATGATGTCCGGTTTTCACTTATTTTCTCAATTTATTGGGTAGCGGAATATGCCTAATCGACTCAATGGGATGATAGAGCAGCATCCACGGACCAGAAAAACGCATAACCCCTTTAATTCTTTGGCGATAATCCGGTTTGTAACAATGAACAGGACATTTGGCACAAGCTGTTTTCTCTTCACCAAATTTACAATAGGCTAGCCTCTTCAGCGCATACTCATTTAATTCCTGACATTCCTCACAAAACCCCTTATGATGATGTTTTTTCTTACAATATATACGAATCATTTTGGTAACAAGCTCTTGCTCTTTTTGAATTTTAGGACCCTCATTTAACTGCCGGTTTACCTTTGTTATCATATATGAACCCCCTTGTAACTTGTACAATAAGATCTCATGTAATTATAAAGGGAAAAACAACTGTGAAACCAGCCTTAACGCTGAACCTCCTTAATTCCCTCACATACCGGGGATGAAAGCGATAATTGTATAAATCAAATTTTTTAAAAAAACTTGTAACGTTTATAGCTTTTTACGGATATATAACTTGAGGAGGTGAATGGATGCAGGACAACGAGCAATTATACAGGGAATATTCAACCCAAGTATATAAATTCGTATTTAGCTTTTGTCATAATCACTTGCTGGCAGAAGAAATTACCCAAGAAACTTTTTATAGAGCTATAAAATCGATAGACAAATACGATGGGACCTGCAAAGTATACGTATGGCTTTGTCAAATTGCTAAACATGTGTGGTATCAGGAGCTGGACAAGCAGCGCAAGCGGAAGTCTGAGGAATTAGAAGACGCTCCTTTGGCTAACGCAAATTCAACAGAATCCCAGTTCATTTTTGCTCAGGATAAAATGGATTTATTTAAACAACTTCATTTACTTGATCCAAATACCAAAGAAGTATTATATCTGCGTTTAACCGGAGAATTCAGTTTTCGGGAAATTGGCGAAATTCTTGGAAGAGACGAAACCTGGGCAAGAGTTACCTTTTACCGTGGAAAACAAAAATTGATGAAAGGAAGATCTTCATGAAATGCGAGATTATTCAGGATTTATTACCTTCCTATATTGAAAAGCTAACCTCTGTACATAGTAACGAAGAAATCGAAAAACACCTGCAATCCTGTGAAAGCTGCCTTCAATCCTATAATGAAATGACCGCCACAGCAAATCTAAGTGTGCCTATTATTGATAAAGAGGAAGTTAACAAACTCAATTATTTTAAAAAAGTGAAAAAAAAGAATATAAAAACTCTCATTTATTCCGTCTTATCGGTACTTATACTGGCTACGGCCCTTATTGGTTTTTTTGTTATCGGTTTCCCTGTATCCTCTAAAGATGTAGTCATAGATTATCAGAAGACAAAGGATCGTTTGGAGGTTCATCTAACTTTGGAAAATGGCAAGGACCTCGTGTTCTCAGGAAAAACTAAATTTATCCGCGATGAGAATAATAATGTAATCGGTTCTGAAACTAGGTATACGCCTAGAGGTTTACTTCATAATCCCTTTGATGATGTAGGAAAAAAAGTTATGTTGGGGACGGAGATTCATACCGATCTGGATTTTCTAAACAAGTTTATTCTTGAATTCAAAGATAAAACTATGACGTTTGTTAATGGTGTTTTAGTGGAGTAGACATGCCGCAAAAATAAAAAAAGACACCTTTCAAGGTGTCTTTCGCTTTACACCTACCAAAAAAGTTAGCATTTTTGTTCGTTTTTTCGCTAAAATATAGGGTTATCGATTTACTAAAAGTATCTTATAATAAAATTACACATGGATATTTCACCCCTTTGTGAACGCGCGTTTATAGATTGACCCATTAACCACTTAATAGGAGGAATGGTTATGCAATATGGTTATTTTGATGAAAAAAACAAGGAATACCTCATTACCAAGCCGAATACGCCTGCCCCTTGGGCGAATTACCTCGGCTCGCCGGAATATGGCGCGATCATCTCAGGTAACGCAGGCGGTTATAGCTTTGTAAAATCTGGCGCAAATGGGCGGCATATCCGTTACCACTTCAACTCTAAGGACGAGCCCGGACGCTATATTTACGTGAGAGATTTGGAGAACGGGGATTATTGGTCCGGCTCCTGGCAGCCTGTGGGTAAAGATCTGGAGCAATATAAGTCCGTATGCCATCATGGAACCGGATACACGAACCTCGTCTCGGATTACGATAACATCCATACAGAATCATTATATTATGTGCCACTGAACAAAACCTACGAGGTGTGGCGCATGAAGGTGCGCAATGATGACTCCAAAGCACGCAAGCTGGCTCTCTTCGGATTTGTTGAATTAACCAACAATAACAACTACGAGCAGGATACCGTCAACCTTCAGTACACTTTGTTTATTTCACGGACCTACTATAAAAATAATATGATCCTTCAAGTCATCAATGAAAACACCCCCGAAGAACAGACCTGGAGATTCTTCGGCGCTGCAGGTGCAGAAGTTACCGCTTATGACGGTGACCGGGATACGTTCCTAGGCGATTACCGCAGTTATGGCAATCCAGCCTCTGTCGAGAACGGCCAATGCTCCAATTCATTAAACTACAATACTAACTCCTGCGGTGCCCTGCAGATTAACGTAGATTTGCAGCCGGGAGAAGAGAAAGAAATCGCATTTCTACTGGGACAGTATGATGAGAAAGGCGCTTCCGAGATTCTCAGCCATTATAAAGACTTGTCCGTGGTAGATAAAGAACTCGAAGAGTTAAAAGCATTCTGGCACAGCAAGCTTAACCGCTTCCAGGTCCAGACACCAAGCGATAACCTGAACAACATGATCAACACTTGGAATGCATATCAATGCTTTATCACTTTCATCTGGTCACGAGCAGCCTCTTTCCAATACTCCGGTCTTCGTAATGGACTGGGCTATCGGGATACGGTGCAGGATATTCAAGGCATCATTCATCTGGATCATGAGATGGCCCTTGAACGTCTTAGACTGATGATATCCGCCCAGGTTTCCAACGGCGGTGGACTTCCGTTGGTGAAATTTGACCACAATCCTGGGCATGAGGGCACACCGGATGATCCGGAATATGTACGGGAAACTGGTCATCCCCATTATCGGGCCGATGACGCTTTATGGCTGTTCCCAACCGTCATTAAATACTTGAATGAAAGTGGCAACTGGGATTTTACAGATGAAATAATCCCTTATTCGGATAAAGGTGAGGGCACTGTGTACGAGCATTTGCGCCAGGCGCTTCAGTTCAGTCTGGATCGTATGGGCGCACACGGCATGCCGGTTGGGCTTCATGCCGACTGGAACGATTGTCTACGGCTTGGAGCGAAGGGCGAGTCGTTGTTCGTCGCATTCCAGCTGTATATGGCATTCAAGGTGTTCATGGAAATTGCACAAAATAAGAACAAGCCTGAAGACATTCAATGGGCGCAGGGCCTGCTTGATGAGCTGGACGATAACATTCAAAAGCACGCTTGGGAGAACGATCAATTCGTCCGCGGATTTACAGAAGACAACTATACCATCGGCTCCTGGGAGAATGATGAGGCCAAAATCTGGCTTAATCCGCAAAGCTGGGCCGTATTAAGCGGTGCAGCCCGCCCGGATCAGGCGAAGCTCTCCATGGACAAAGTGTATGAGAATCTGCGGACCGATTACGGCACTATGTTATTCTACCCACCGTTCCGTGAATACGGTTTGCCAGTAGCGTTGATGGCTCTTTTCAACGCCTCAACTAAGGAAAACGGCGGCATCTTCAGCCAGCCGCAGGGATGGCTCATTCTGGCGGAAACCATGATTGGCAACGGTGGGCGCGCGTTCGAATACTTCCTGAATTGCAGTCCGGCCAGCATGAACGATAAGGCCGAAATCCGCAAACTCGAGCCTTATGTACATGGCCAGTTTGTCGAGTCCAAGGACAGCCCATATCAAGGCCGGGCCCATGTCCACTGGCTGACCGGCACCGCTTCAACCGTAATGGTCTCCTTGGTGGAAGGTATTATGGGGGTTCAACCGCAATTTGATGGCCTTCGCCTCAACCCGTGTGTTCCTTCCGACTGGACAGACTTTTCCATGGTCCGGGAATTCCGTGGGAAGAAGCTGAACATCCAGGTGGAGAACAAGAAAGGTGTACAAAAAGGGGTTACCCATATCGTTATTAACGGTGAAGAAATTCAAGGCAACCTGATCCCCGTCGCCAAAATGGCGCCAGAAAACAACGTGCTCGTTATTATGGGTTAAAGCGTATTTATGAGGAATAGATAGGAGGACGGACCGATAAGGTGCGTCCTCCTGTTTTTACAATTAGAACGAGGTTATTTCAAAATTTTATTTAACTCCTCAGCTTGTTTCCTGCTATTAATTCTGGCGTAGAAATAGAAAGCTATAGTGTGCAGTATAACCGATAACAACAACATTCCAGGCAACCAGGGGCTTATGAAGTTGAACATTTCTTTTGAGAATAACCACACCATTCCCATTCCGCCAAATATACTGAAGGTCGAAGAAATCAGAATATTCCAAAGCGGTCTTAACGTGAAATAGTTCCACAACACATTGTACATCACTCCGAATATCCCCGCGGAAATAATGGCGATACCTGCAATACGCCATAGATATAACATATCAATAGATTGATCCTTGAAAAACACAGTTAACAGTAGCGTTATCCATAAAGAAGTTAAAGTAAACACCTGAAAAAATGAATTTTTTAATTGATTAACCATGATAGTTCCTCCTGAAATTTTTAATATAATAGCGGCTGACAAAATAACAAGAACCATTCGTCAGAATCACTTTTATTCTCGCATTATCCGTTGCTGAGAACTCTTTTATGTAGCTGGTGTTGATTATGGTCTGATTATTAATTTTTATAAACTGAGGTGAATTCAGAACTTCTTCAACAAATTTCAATCGTGTATTAAGAAGAAACATTTCTCCCGTAATTACACGTACACTGCACATACGGCCTTCCGGCTCTATGACCGCGATTGAGCTGGATACAATCGAGACATTGCGATCATTTTTGGCGTTGATGACCATGATCCGTTTCTCCGATGTTTGAATGGCTACTTCGATATTTGCCCAATGTTCCTTTTCAGCCGGGTGGGTTGTTACTTTCGTAGTACCCCGGTCCATTTCTATGTCCTCTTCAAAAATGATTTCCAAGTTGTGCTGCCTCCTCTCAGGTTTCATATTATTATCAAAAAAGGCCTATGACCACTATCTTACGTTTTCTTGCATTAATTTGTCTGTTTGTTGCAAGATAGCTGTTTCCGCTTCCTCCCCGAACGAAAAAAAGACTGCCGGGACCTTCCCGACAGCCTGAACTCATTCTCATAATTGGCAAACCAAGTTTCTTCGCCTGTAACAATCCTCTACAACCTCGGGTCGATCTCTTTCTCTTTCGTTACCTCGAATAACAAGTTTGCTGCAATTTGCTTGTAGTCCTCGTTGTCAGACGAGATCTCATCCAGCTTCACTTCTAGCATTTGTCTGCCCAGCCGGTGTTCGATTAAGGACGTACGAAGCTTAGGAGCGATATTCTTCTGCTTCATCAGCTTGGCATACTTATGTGGAAACTTGTAGTCGTACCCGTAGATGATCGACAGGTAGCCCGGATTGCGGACCTTCATGTATGGGACTACCCCCTGCTGTTCTTGCTCCGGTTTGATTACAATTCCCTCCATATGTTTCTCTACCGTTATCTTTGCGAAATACTCCTCTGCTCTGATGTAAGCATCAGGCTCTTTCAAGTCCAGAACCAGAAATTCATCATCATTTAAAAAACTGTATAGTTCGGAGGTTTTGCCGTCAGGTAACCGTTCAGCGCCATTCTCCAGCACTTCCTTCAGGATTGCAAAAGGTTTGTATGCTAATTCCGCATCACCCGCATACAGCTCCAGTTGCTGCTTGTATACTCGGTAGGCTTCGTCACGCTGGTCAAGATCTACATACGATTCTCTTATGTCACGGACATGCTTAAAAGTCTGGTAAACATGAGACCCATAGTTATTGTTAAGCGTCTCTTTCGACATATGGTGCTGGTCTTGTTCAAACCCGCTTACTTCAAAATCCTGTATCAGTTTACCCAGTGACTCCTCAAATCCATATTGTCTTAAGAAATCCAGCTCTGTCTCCAGCGCTTTGCCAATTGGCCGGAACTGACGCTCAATTAACCCATCCCCAAGCGCTTTCCAAGGCAGAAGCTCGCCATCCAGTAAAAGCACACGGACCCCCTGCTCAGCCATATAGGTTCCGAATTTATGAAGCAGCTGTTCGTAGATAGGCGTCAGATCGACCGCCTGAACCTTATAGCCGTTCCGGCTAATTGCGTAACACTGCTCTATATCCCGATAAAGGTACACACTACAGCGTGATCCCATATATTTAGGCTGCAGGACGACTTCAGATATACGACGCTCGGCAAAATAATCCAACCCTTTTCGCAGAGACTCAAGCTCACCGGCAGCCACATCCTTATCCGCAGGTGACATCGTCCCGGAGATGAAGTTGACCCGGTTCTGCGAGGAATACTGCAGTCTGCGCACAGACTCGTAATCAAGCTCCAGCAAGGATACGGTTTGCTTTTCCCGGAACAGGATAGGTAGCTCTTCGTGCACCGTAGTCACATGCGATTTTTGACTTTTATAGAAAGGTTTAAACGACATGCGAACAGAAGTTAGTTCATTACCCTGCGCACTCCCTGTGTCGAGGTGGAGTTTGTTTTTGATCCGAAAAGTCTGCTTGGCTGCAATATGTCCGAAGAGATGAAAGGGGTGATTACTCACAGCCTCTTGCTTTAGGAAATCAAGCTGTTCCTCAAAGGAAACCTCACGATCCAGCCGAAAGTTACGCTGATGGCGTAGTGAATTCGTATCCAGCTTACCAATGTACTTATTACGGCAAGGAGCATGGGTAACATAAAAAGAAGGACCTTGCATACCGATATAGCGGTAAAAGGGCTGAGATTGCTCCACTAAATCCGAAAATTTACTAAAAAGCGCGGTATCCTCCTTAAGCACTTGGGTGGAATCAAAGTACGTTCTTAGCAGTTCCGGATCGGTTCCTTGAATCTCCCCCTTTACGTATTTGTATACAAAGTTCTCGTGATTGCCCATAACAAATAGGAAATGCTCGCGGTTATCAAATAAGAACTCTATCGTCTCCCGCGTCTTTTTACCCTTATCAATCCAGTCACCAGCAAGAATGACTCGTGTGTTACTGAGCTTATCTGTTGCACTTAACTTACCTTCGTGCTCCCGATAGCCGTAATTACGTAATAGTCCCTGAAGCTCTTCGACACACTCATGAACATCCCCAACCACAATATACTCTTGTGCTTGTAGAAGTACCGTAGATGCGTAAGTATCCCAATCCTGTATAATCACCCGGTAGTCCGGATTAGGTATCCCTTCACCCTCGAGAATAAAATCTTTAGCACGCACTTTATGAATCTTGTTGTAACCTTCCCGTGACAGAACAGGCAAGACTTCTTTTCTGAGCCGGTTTAAATGATTGGAGATCAGCTTCTTCGAGCGCTCTGAGGCGTAGTAATCCTCCCGTTTGCGGTAATCAAACAGAATAACCTCCAGATTGTAATTATTTTGCCCGGCGATCTCACGGACTTTACTACGATAATCTTCGGATAGCCCAATGGTATCCATCACCACAAACTCCGCATTAATCGGAAAAGAAGTGACTAACTTCAATCTCTCAAACAATAATTGAAAGGTATGCGAACTCGCCTCCAGCATAACCTGATCATACTTATCATAGTCGTAGCCCAATATCTCCTGACGGATACTATCCGAGGATAAGTACTGCACATTCGTACGTAACCCTTTAGAAACATCCTCTAGTTTTAACTGCGGGATCAGAACTTCTTTAGCAAAGGTCGATTTCCCACATTCCGTTGCTCCTACAAGCAGAAATATGGTATGTACACGTGTTTGAATTTCCACTGTCTATTCCTCCTTTCTTCGCACAATAGCGCATTGCGTCGTACGGATCTCGCCAACCCGGTCACCAACCATCAAATATTCGACCTCGACTGCTAAACCTTGAATCGTATCCAAAACCCATTGCCCGAACGCTTGCTGTCCCATTTCCCACTTGTGATCCTCATGCCGGAATCCTTCCAGCTCATAATAACGATTGAAATCAGCATTCGGTGTGGTCACAATAAGCTGTTGAAAATTCACATTACCGATTATTTGCTGAATAAGCTCTGCTGCCTCACCTTCGCTCATGTGCTCTACAACTTCTGTTAGAATCACATCAACCTGCTCCCCGTTGTACGACTCCAGAAAATGGTCCAGTGAGCCAAAGGTTGCAATGTTATCAATGTCCTTAGCTTTCGCTTTCCGATTCACAACCTCCAGCAGCTCCTCAGCTATATCTACCGCATAATAGGTACTCTCTATTTTCCCGGCAAACGGAATTGCATAGAAACCTTCTCCGCAACCGATGTCCAGAATCGGCTTATTGAATGGAAGCACACTCGAAATAAAAGTACGCCGCTGCATCGCAGTACCGCCATACTCCAGCCCAATAGAATACTGGTCCGTTTGTTCGATGGAGGCTTTATATCGCTTGAACCGTTCCTTTGAGGTAAGGAAATTCCTTGCAAATAGACTTCTTATATAAAAGGGTGCATCAATGACGTTAAGGCTGCGGATATATTTATCCAAAATAGCATCCGAAATATCTATGTACTCATCCCCAAATATGGATAAGAACAAGGACAGCACACCAACAACATGCAAGAGGTGATACAAGCTTTTATGTGTGGTAATCGTCAGTGAATAGCTCTTATGTGCCTGATGCTGCAAGGAGAAGGTATATCCCTTTAAATGCTTTTGGAAAAATTCAATATAGTGTATCCGCTCAACCTGAACCATATTAATGAAAAAAGAATGCTCATATCCTTCCGCATCCCGTTCATCCTGGGCTTTGAAGGGTGTAGAGAAAAACTCATTGACCGCATTAAGCGGAAATAGAGGTGTATTAAACCGGGAGACATTTAAATACTCAAAGCTCTCGCTTCCGTTCTGCTTGTAGGATATATCGTTATCTGCATCCTTAAAATAAACGTTATAAGTTGCCTCATCAGAATACCATCCATAAGCCACTCCCTGACGAACCGGACGAAGCTGCATACCTGTCACTGGATTTTTTTTAATTAAAAAAGTGAATTTTGGATTCGTAGATTTCAGTTGTACAATAGCCACTACCATCTTCCTCCTATCAATCTTTCTATAGGGCCCGTCCCCATACTTCCTGTAAAGCTTCTCGAAATAGAGCATCCAGCTGATGATCTCTGTTGTTCTCCTTAGCATTCAAGGACGCCGCCACCTTATCCAACACTTGGAACTGTTCTTCTAAATAATCGTTAATCACGGTTAGCTGCGGTCCGTAGTCTAGTTCTTCACCGGATTTTTTTCGTGCCAGCAATTGCTGAATCACCTGCCACAGCTCTTCATCCTTCGGAATAAGCCGCTCTACCAGTACATCGAACTCCATCGGCGGCATCTCTCCATATCGGTGAGTCCACTCACAAGCTAGAACGGGACGAAGCACATAAAAGTACTTTTTGATCTTGACCTGTTCGCCTTGCAGATAATCACGGTAGTTCCCTCTTGCCATGTTTAAATAATGGTACATACAAGACTTCCGCGAAAATGTGTACGGGGAGATGCTTCTAAGCTTCTCTGCTATACTGTACTTTTCTGCATATTGAATGGGTGATTGCAGCCACTCCAGCAGCGGTGGATTTGACTTCCGGAATAAATTCAGTGCTTTCCGCAAATCCCAGCCATTGATATCAAGCATATTGTTAATAGGACGCTCGATCACATCCCGCTTATCAAAAATAGATAGGTACCATTCCGGTTTATGCAGATAAATAAATCTCACATCATAATCACTGTCCTGCGATGGGAATCCCCACGCCCGGCTGCCTGATTCACAGGCATACAATATTGTAACTTGCTCCTCATATTCAATCTGTTCCAGCTGCTCACAGATAAGCTTGTTTATAGGATCCATCTTCATCCCTCCAGATCGGTTACTTCACTATTCTCTACCATTGATACTATTCGAACGCCTCTTCAGAATTGCTTCGGCTTCATGGATCTATCTTCGCTCATCTTCCCTGTAACGAACAGGGCGGAAGTATGGCGGCGGCCAAAAATACTTCCATTTTATTCAACTCTGGTGCTTAATATAATAAGTACTACTATTTCTAATGGATTCGCTACAGGCTGGAGGGATACAAATGGCCCGGGAAAGTTTTGACAAGGAGATTCAATTTCTTCGCATGCTCTCTTTAGCGGGGGGAGCTTACAGCAGACAACAATTCGCCGATCGTCTCGGCATTTCTGTACATACCTATGACAAAACGCTGCGCAACCTGAAGGGCATGGTAACCGTCTTACAACAAGACCTGCCTACAGAACAAGGAACGGAACTCTCTGAGTGGCTCCGCTATAACTATTATGAATCTGCCGACCCGCTGCTCCTGTTCTTGTTCCGGGCGAAGTCGCTTAAGGAAACGGAGAGCATCCGGCTTACTCTACTATTAACTGCGCTTCAGACTCAGGAGCTAACGGCTAAAGATCTACAGGATGTCTGCAGTGAGCAAATGCCAACCGATTGTCCAATGCCCGATGAGAAGACCATCCGTGGAGATCTGAAATATCTTGAAGAAGTTGGCGTTATTCTTCGTGTAAATGAGGGCCGTCCTTATCGATACAAGGCTGCTAACGATCTGATTGATCAATTATCGGGCGATCAGCTCTTGGATCTTTACGACTATGTTGATGTCATCGCCAACACGCAGACTCCGTCGGTGCAAGGTTACCTGCTGCGCGACACCTTAAAAAAGGTCCTGCGGAAGCGGGGTTATAACCCCGAAGCTACGGAAACCCATAGATACAAATATAATTATCATTCACGTATTCTTGACGAGGCACACCTATACACAATTTTTGCAGCGATTCAGCAGCGAAAAAAAATTAAGTTTCTATATCTATCCCCTAAAAAGGGCAAAAACTACGCCTCTCAGAATACCAATCCTCTCTTTGAGCGGGAAACAAGGGGCGTCACAGAAACCGTTCTTCCGCTCCGCGTCATCTATGACCATCAATATGGGCGCTGGTATTTAATCGGACATAATTCACGTATGGGCATCATGAAATTCCGAATGGAGGGCCTTACTCAAATTGAGGAGGGCGACACTGTGGAAGAATCAGAGTTTGCTCAGAAACTCAGCAATCTGGAAGAGCAGATGACAAACAGCTGGGTTATAGATACCACCCGTGCAATTAAAGTGGCTGCGAGATTTTATAACCCCAATCGCTCTGGTGTTAATTTTATTCGGGAGCGGGTTGAAGCGCAGGGACAGTGGGGAGTAATTACGGAAGAGTCCGATTCTACATTCCTTTATGAGATCACAGTGAATGGTATTTATGAAATTAAGCCGTGGTTACGAAGCTTTGGTTCGAGCTGCGAGGTATTAGAACCCCCTTGGCTGCGTAAGCAATTTATCGCGGAGTGGAAGGAGATTCACAGCTATTATGAATCCATTTGAGAAAATATTTAACTTCCAAATCATTTCACGCCTCGACGAAGTGGGTTCATTAGCGTTGACCTCCCAGGAACGTTCCTGGCTGAAAACCATGTTAATGCACCCGGCCTCAGAAGCAGCTTTTACACTGGATACCTTAAGTAAATTGAACTCCATATTGGAGGCAGAAGCGTCCACAGAAGTGCAGGGAATTATTATGGAGAAAGCTAAAAGCAAAGAGCGGCAGGTCTATCACCCAATGCTTCGTACACTCCGCCGTATAATCATGCAGAATCAAGCGATCCTTATTACTTTCCATATTAAGCATGGAGGCCAACGAACTGACCAAACCGGGTTCCCTCATAAGCTGGAATACAACATGTATAAGCGGGAGTGGTATTTGCAATGGTACAGCACCCGGCAACGTTCTCTTATGTCCACTAAACTAAAAAACATTGTTTCTGTTGAAGTAGCTCCCTTCCCTGCCAAACGGATTGATGACTTAAAAGCAAGAATAACGCGATTATTAGAGGATCAGAAAGAATGTGCATGTATTCAAGTCATTCCCACCTTTAATGCTGAGCTGTCCCGAATTCTGTACGCCTTTTCCTGTTTTGATAAATCCGTGTCCTTTGATGAAAATTCGGGCATCTATCGAATCAAAGTCATCTACATGAGAGACGGCAGCGAATTCCTATTGTCCAAAATCCGTTTTCTTGGCCTGCGCGTAAAAATCGTCGAGGGTGAGCATCTTAAGCGGCGCATGCTGAAATCCGCAGCTATGGCGATTGACCGGTATGGGGAATAACCGAGAATTAGTATAGGCTGGTCAACTATCCTGAAGCGCTGAAATGTGCTTATATAGTAAAGTAAAAGACACGGTTAAGATGTCTTTTACTTTACTTACAGCAGCTTTCTTAAAAACTGAGAGGTGGACTTACGGAGTACTGTGATTATTAAACATCAGCTTGATTGCATAATAGCATCCAGCAGCTCCCTGATCTTTCTCTCCTCTGAGCTCTCATTAGTTGCGAACCTTTTTAACTTTATTCCATATGTATTAAAAATAGTATCTTTCATTTTATCCCGCTCTCTCTGTTCCGGTTTATTCTCATGAAAAGCAAATCCGTCTACCTCAATGGCAAGCGCCGCTTTCCGATCCAACTTATGATAAATGACAAAATCCACAGAGGCTCTATTACTGATATATCGCCGCTCCTGGTCTTTCAATCTAGTCACATCCTTGAATAGATTCTTGAGAAGAACCTGATTGCCGAGTGTAAATCCGCTATAAACCGGCTCCTGTAAAAGCCCCTCAAGCAGTGCCTGCATCAGATTTTCCGATTTGAATTTAGATACATTAACTCTCTTAGCCCGTTCTCTAAATGCCCGAAGCTTACCCGAATACTCCTGATACAACAGATCAAATATGGATACTATCTCACTGTCCACCACGTTCTCATCCAGCGTGCTATACTCCATATACCGTGTGAGATCCCCAATTTCATTACCATATTTCCGAAATAGGGCATGATCCGTTATCAGAATAAACTTCTTCTGCGCACGGGATACGGCCACATTAACCTTACAGGGATCATTCACAAATTTCATACCTATTTTGCCAGAGCGTGTCTGATCCAACACTGTAGACATAATCATAATAGACTTCTCCCGGCCTTGATATTTATGTATCGTGTCACTCTCGATATCATCGACAAACTGTCCTGCTGCTTTCTCTACCTGCTTGCGGTAAGGTGTGACGAAGCCAATATCCGATTGACCAGCCGCTACTTCCTCCCAACCCGCAAGGATCTCCCCTTCAATGACATCCAGCTCCCGCTGGTTGAACTTCCCTTTCTTCTCACCAATGGTTACTTCTCGCAAGTGATTACCCGGCGCAGTCCTGTAAATCAGCAGTGGAACTTCTGTATCCTCTTCAGTCGTAAAAGTAATTAAATCGCCATTATAGTACTTTTGATTGCAAAACTGAATGATTTTGGGATGGCACCGATAGTGCTCTTTAAGCATCACTTTGGGAATATCATCTCCATATAGGGCAAGCATGGATGACAGTAGATTGTGTTGAAAATAATTATAAGCTTCGTCGATGTTAGCGGATGCAGCACATCCAACCTTCTTCTCAATCTCCATACTCACAATTTGCGGCAGCTGTTTGGTATCCCCAACAATGATCGCACGTTTGCAACAGGATAGCGCAAGTGCGCCTGTCACCAGATCTACCTGAGAAGACTCGTCAATAATAACGTAGTCAAACAGATCATTGGCCGGCACGCAATTACGCAAAGAATGAGTCGTGCTTAGGACAATCGGATAATATTCGATGAATGACTTAAAGTTTTTGCTCTGCCGATAATCTTTTGCATTACATTTCAACCGAGGGAGATTACGATATTTCTCATACAACTTATGTTGGAAAAGCTGAACGGAACACTGCTGGTGTTCCTTCAGTAAAGGCTGATAGGACGCAGACTGCAGCTCTTGTTCAATCCTTACAATACGACCCGATAGCTCTTCAATCCGCAGAATATAGAACTTCCGCTGAACATTCAGAATCACATCTGCCCCCTGTTCCTTCAAATATTTAAGCTCCGTGAACCCATGTTTGACAAAAAGCTTGAACTTGTACAAAAGACCATTCTCTTTACCTTTTCTCACCGCAAGGTGGCTATCCTTCATGAACTCAAGCATCCGCTCAGGCGTCTCATGATAGAATGACAACTTCTCTAATGGCTCTATATTCTGCTTGGCGTAGTAGTTCTCAAAATGCTTCTGCTCCAGCACATACGCCGACAGCTGTTGCTTCAAACGCGCCTTCTCCATATCCAGTACCATCAGCCGATTAATACGACCATCCAGCTCCTGTATCTTGGATAGTAGCTCCGCCTCAGGCAACTCGCTTTCCCAGCCAGAGACCTCGGCGACAGGCAGATTCGCAAAGAAATTTTCTTTATTCTCATTATTGCCAAGCCCCGCAACCAAAAAGGGATAACCCTCCGCCTCCAGCTTATCGCGCACATTCTGCACCGCCGCATTGTTGCCTGAGACCACAGCCACCTTCTTCTCTTGCATCACAGCCAGGTTGGCCAATATATTGAGAATGGTCTGGGTTTTGCCTGTACCTGGAGGGCCTTCAATGATACTGATCTTACTTCGTAAGGCATGATCCAGGGCCGTCTTTTGGCTAAGGTTATACCTGAATGGGAAGATCGGCTGTAATTCAACAGTGACTTCCTCGCTCACCGGAGACCCATTAACATAGTGACTCAATACACTTTCTGGGTGTACAAAACTGAGCTTGGCAAATTCCTTTTTTAAAAAAGCGTCCATCTCCGGCTGATCTTCTCCGCCCTCAATATGCCCTGAAATGGCACGCCAATACTCCATGACCTTCAACGCATCTGAGCTCTTCACTCCGCTGCTCTCGATTCGAACATGCACGGCTTCATACACCCGATTGGTTCCATCCTTAAAAAACACACGAATCCGAGATCCGAAATCCAGCACTCGCATAACATTGCTAAGAGGGTTATCCCGATGAAACACCACTTGCTCTTTGGTGATTGCTGTAATAACGGGCTTGTCTAGAATCATTACATCACTTGCATTGTAATAATAGGGTTTATTAGAACTGCGATAAATCAACCTTATGTTTACGCCCAACTGTTCATATGATGCGATTTCTGAGGTGCGGTCTTTGTTTTTAACAATAATCAGGTATCTTTCTTCGTCCATGGCTATTCCTTCTGTGTTCGCGTATTTAGAATTAATATGTAGGGAATTCGGTAGAATGTAAGGATATTCCTTCATAGGAAGGACATAGTCTTATTGATAGGCTAAAAAGACACCTTGATTGGTGTCTTGAGGGGAAAGCTAATCCAAGAAAGTATTTGAGGAAACTACTTATGAAGAGAAACTATCCTATTATTAATCATCAACTAAGATTTCAATCATCATTGCCGCTCCGGTCTTGAATCCACACACAAATGCAGCAGTCATCTCCATCCCCTGGGCTTGAGAATACAGTTCCAATAAAGACTCCAGCTCATCAAAATCCCCTTCGGACGGTAGCTGGGATCCTTGGAGATGAAATCCACGCTGGGAAATAAGCTGCCGTGGTATAGAGATTCGAGAATGTTGGGCATAGGAGCCTCCATTTTTAGATATTTGAGGAGATTTATTTTCATTATAGTTTGCTTCTAGTGATACGAATTAAATAAAGGCTCATATCCACCACTTATCCTCAACTTCTCATATGAGATACATTTTTTTGGTGAGAATAAAAAATACGCATTCAATACGCATAAGCGTACCAGTTATGGAATTATTATACGTTACGCTTATGCGTATAGTCAAGATGAAAACTCAGAGTTAGTGAGGGGATTAGAAGTGGGAAAGAGAGTTATAGTAAAAATATCAGAATTGACCAAAAAACATAAGATTTCCCTACGAGAATTGTCCAGAATATCCGATGTCCGACATGCTGCATTAAGTGAGTTAGCTAATGGAAAAAGGGAGAATATTAACTTTAGTCATATAAGCAAAATTGCAGAAGCTTTAAATATTGAGGATATTCGTGAGATTATTGATTTGGTTGATGATAAAGATTAATCAAATCAACACAAAATTGATAGTTTTTCAATCGACAATAACTCAAGTAATAAGACCATAAGAAAAAGCAAAGAAAAGCGACCCCTACAGGTCGCTTTTCTGATACTCCATATTAAAGTAGAGGCGGTCAGTTCCCTATTCCAGCTTCATATAATACAGATTCGCCGTACTATCTTTTGTAATGGTATGCGCACCTGCGGCCAGAGAGACAGTGGCAATGCCATTGGTTATAGGGTAACTTGTTCCATCCACTTTGATTTTCGTTCCCTCTGTGTTGAACACTAGGGTTAGCGCTGAAGCTTTAGCAGAAGTGAATTGAATGCTGGTTGCACTCTCAATTTTTAGACATTGGGATAGGGTTAAACCCTGATATGCCACAGTTCCCTTACTTGTTGAGAGATTGCCTTGGATATTGAAGAAGCTGCTTGTTGTTCCATCCGTAGTAAAGTTGTGAACGGTTGCTCCCGCTGTCGGCACTGGCGTTGTCGTCGGTGCTGGAGTCGCCGTTGGTACAGGAGTTGCTGTTGGAGCTGGGGTCGCTGTTGGCACAGGAGTTACTGTTGGCGTAGGTGTTACTGATGGAGTCGGAGTCGGGTTCGTTGGGTTTGAATTCCCCCCTACAGAGACAAGTCCCGTTGTGTAGCCTCTGATTGCAGACATCAGCGCTGTATTCAGCGCATACGAAACGTCATCCACTGAATCATTAAATTCCCATGTGAAGTCTCCGCCATTCAGACGTCCGGCTTTTGCCATAACAATCTGTTCAACATTGCTTACGTTATCAATATTAGATACGTTCACTCCTGTATTTACGCTCGTGTCGAAGTTATTATAGGCTGTTCCGCCTTTTAGTGCTTTGTATGAGCTTGGGACGGTTTCATTTCTTGACGAAGCTAAGTAAGCATCAAATGAGGTAGCATTAGCAGGAGCTGTCCCTGTGTTTGAATTCGCATAGATGAGACTTGAAGCCTCTACAATAAGATTGTTATAGGCTTTAATCACACCTCCATTTTCGCCTGAGAACGTACCCTCCCCTAAAGCATCTGTACCTTGTAAGGAGATCATCATTGGAAATTTAGCATGTCTAAAATAATTAGATTCTACAAAAGCTGAAGCACCTGTAGTTACACCCACACCGTATTTGGAGATACCATCGAAAAAGTTGTTATAGATATGGACGGAAGCCACTCTAATCCGCGGATGACGGGAGTCCGAATGGTCAAACCAGTTGTGGTGGAAGGTAACAAAAAATTCAGCCGGCTCACTCAAACCAACTAGCGAGGATTTTCCGGAATCCCAGTAATGGTTGTAAGAGATTGTAATATAGTTGGATCCATTTTTAAGGTCTGTGGAACCGTCGCCCTTGGCTTGGTCTGCATCGCCTCCAGCAGCTCCATAAAAAATATCATTATTATGCACCCAGACATTCATATTGCCGGAATCCATTGAAATGCCATCGTCAGGGAATAACATTACACCCAGGTTTCTTACTTCCACATTACCTACATATCTTAGAAGCATTCCCCAACCGTACGCGTAAGCATCATTCCCGATACCTTCAATAGTAATATTCATTTCCGAATAATTGTTTTTACCTTTGACTTCAAGATACCCACTGCTGTTAAGCTGTCCACTCAGATCAGCAGCTGTAACTTTTCCGATAATTCGGATCGCAAGTGGAGTTGTATCATAACCTTTTTGTCTCAGTGTCAGAATACCACCCAGACCAACCCCTGTTTGTACAGCGCCGGAGCTGTTGATTTTCACACCAAGGGTTACGGTTTGCGCATTCTGAGATGTTATATACAGCACTTGAGCACCATTCTTGAGGGTTCCATTCTCATTATAAGCCCCTGATCCTGTACCATATTGCGAACTAGTCGAAAAAGCAAATCCTGAGCGGTCATATGACGTTACGGATAGTGGATTTGAAACCGCACTTACCGTCCCACCCCCTGACAAGGTAGCTTCAACTTTCATCACATAATTACCGGCTGCAAGCCCAACAGCATCTGCTCTCCAGTAGGAAGAATATTTGCGGATTAACTCATTATTAATTTGTTGATACCCAGAATCCGCTGCACTTGCCAATTTAACATAAACGTTATACCCTGTCGCATTGCTTACAGGTGACCATTCCACATATGCCGTTTCATTCCAGCCTCCACTGCCTGTTACCGCAAGACCAGCAGCATGCACCACCGTATTTGTCCATCCACCTACTATTAAAGAAAGAGCAAGAGAAAACAACACAACAATACTGGTTACCTTTGCAACTCTTTTTTTCATTTTATTTCCTCCCGATTTAAATTTGTTGCAGATATCATTGTAACCGCTTGCAAAAAATGAAGTTTCTCTTTTCACCTCCTAAATATTTAGAAAGAGATCCTGCATCTAGCCCCTGTATCCCTTCGAAAATAATACAAATTCTGGAACCAGAACACGTTCAACATATCAAAACTAAAAAAGGTTCCGAAACAATCATTTACTCATATCTCCCATATCTAACCGTGTTCTGAGCTAATGATTATAGGACAGCGAATGGATTGTGATCATACAACACGAATAGCCACACAGTAGCCAGCACATAATAAAATTCTCAACCATTAGGTAAACAAGGAGGAATTTTCAATTGAGCGCAAATAAACCAGACAAGAATCTGATCAACACTGTAAAAGATTTGGAAGCCACGCCCGTAAACAGCCTGGAAGCCCAACAGCAGCAACAAGCCCGTAATGATCGCCGCAAGCAATCTCAGCATGACAGCGACGGCAAATTCACGGAAAATGAAACCGGGAACTTTCATTAAAGTCGGGAATACTGTTGGAATCTTCTTTTTAAGCTGCAATAACGTAAAAAGACACCCTTCAAGGTGTCTTTTCTTTTACTACCTATGGAGCCGCATCATAATGTATTTCCTTTAATCAATACGTATCAACTGCTCATCCTGTAATCCAAGCAATGATTTTTTCACGGTCTCACGCGCCGTTCCTGTCATATCCGCCAGGTGTTGATGCGTTAATTTCAAATCGATTAGAACACCTTCATCAGAGGGCACTCCGTGCTGTTCTGTTAGACGCAACAACACGCGAGCAATACGCGTACGCACGTCGATAACGGTCAAGCCTGTTATTAATTTATTGGCATCACGCAGACGATCTAATGCTGTTTCCAAAATGCAGATTAGTATTTCCGGATTACTTTTTAGTAAAGGAATGAAATCGCGTTTTTTCAAAATACATAAGGTAGACTTCTCAATGGTCCTTGCAGAAGCAGAGCGCGCTCTTTCATTTTGCAACAAAGCCATCTCTCCAAAGAAATCACCTACTCTAAAAATAGAGAGTACTACATCCCTAGAGTGGTTATCTTGATAGATTTGAACAACTCCAGATAAGAACCAGATAGAGCTCCTCTCCCTCTTCACCCTCAAAAAAGATGGACTCTCCTTTTATATAAGTACGCTCGCCACATACCTTAGCAATTTCAGCTAAATATTCATCATCAAGATGTTCAAAGAACGGAAAATCCTGTAACAGTTGTGGGTTCATCTTCTAGAGGTTCCTCCAGTATAAGTAATAAATTTTTTAGGATTGAATCGCGAACCTATCCTATATTGCAATACTTTTAATTCAAGATAAATAGCGACAGCTTCATTAAATTATGATGTATCACAAATTTTCCAAATGCACCATCGTAAAATGGAAGGTTTTGGTTGCTGAGAACAAGAATAAAGTTAAGATTCTAAAATTCAAGAAGTGAGTTGATGAACATGAGTGATAAGATGGTGGCTGTTTTAAGAAGACAGTTTGATCCAACCGTAGAAATGTTGAAGAATCTTATCGAAGTATGTCCTGATCATTTTTGGAAGAATACCAAGCATAAATACTGGAAGCATATATTCCACGCTACAACCAGCATGAAATTTTGGTTTAGGCAGCAGAAGGATGAAGAATTCAAAATACCTGACTTCGGTAAAGATATAACAGAAGACTTAGATAAGGAGTGCTCTGACTACCCTACTAAGGAGGAAATGACGACGTACCTAGAGGAGATATTGAGTGTGGCTCGTAATTTTTTTGATGAACTTACTGACTGCAGATTATTGGAACCATGTGTACTATACGAAGAAATAACTAAAACTGATGTTATCCTCATGCAGATAAGGCATGTTCAACATCATATAGGTTATTGCAACAGCATATTGAATTCGAATCACCTAGAAACAGCAAAGTGGCTATGATAAAATGAGTGACCGAAATCAGCTTCTTTACCACGAGGAGTGTTATTTAATATGGTTTATGAATTTGATAGTGAGATAAAGCTGCTGGAAGGTAAAATGAAATGGAAAGTAGTCTATTTCCCCTATTCAGTAAGGGAGATATTCAATACTAATGGTAAAGTACCTATTCAAATCTCTGTTGACGGGTACGAATTTGACCATACTTTATTGCCGTCAAAGAATGGGCATTATTTTGTTTATAACGAATTTATTCGAAGAGCATTACAAAAAGAGCTCGGTGATACATTACATATAATACTTAAGAAATGCGAGGAAAATCGTAAACTGATTGTGCCAGATTACATTACTACAAACCTTGAAGAGTACCACATGCTGAATACATTTCTAAACCAGCCTGATTACATTAAACGAGAGCAGATTAATTATATTGAGCTTGCTAAAAAGGAAGATACAAAAAATAGACGAATACTAGCTCTAATTGATAAACTTAAGGATTAATAAAGGGACGACAATAAAGTTGAGGTAAAATGAAGACATCAGAGTTAAGCAACGAATATTGATATTTCGCTAAACCCCAACAATCATTTTTAAATGAGCACCAAACTTTAAAAAATCACAAAAAAGCGATGAGAAACAACCCTCATCGCTTTCACATTACTAAAACCAGACTTGTTACAGCAAACCTCTGCCTAGTAATAGGTGATCGTTTAAGAGTCAGCAACCATCTGCCCCCCTTACGTGGTGCTAGCACGTCGATCAGCAAGCGCCATCGCGGCGGCATAGCCGGAGCTCCAGGCCCATTGCAGGTTATAGCCGCCGCAATCTCCATCGACATCCATCACCTCACCTGCCAAATACAGTCCAGGGACTAACTTAGATTCCAACGTTCCTTCGGTTAGCTCCGTCGTATCGATGCCACCAGCTGTTGTTTGTGCATTAGTAAAGCTATTGGTATCGGTCACTTTAAATTCCCAACGCTTCAAGATTTTATAAAATATTTTTTTTGTTTTCCACGAAAGATCCTGACAAAGCAGGTGCAACTGTTGATCAATTCCAGCCTCCTTCAGCAGAACTGGAATCAGTTTCTTGCTGACGATACCTATAAGGGAATCGGCAACCGTCCGGTGTCCGAAGATCCCCCAGTGGATCTCCAGAAAATCAATTAACTCTTCCTCCGTGCGCTCCGGCATTAAATCAACCGACAATGTCACCGATTCTCCTATTCCGAGATTATACGCAGCCTTTCTGCTGAGCTGAAGTATGGGCGGGCCCGAGATACCATAGTCCGTAAAAAGAATCTCACCAGACTCAGTGCGGATGACTTCATTGTTTACGATAACATGGGCCTCTCCCTCAAATTTGATGCCCGATAGTTCCTTCAAATACGGATAATCCAGCTTCAATTGTACAATGCCTGGCACCGGGTTGATCAAGGTGTGCCCCAGACGTTGGACAAGCGTATAACCGGAGCCGTCCGTTCCCGTTTTGGGAGCGGTAAGGCCGCCTGCACATAGAAAAAGATAGTCGCTGGTATACACAACCTGTTCCTCTGTCTCCGTCTGGCAGGTTATCGCGAACCGCGGATGTCCCGCCGAAACGGTAACATCCAACACTTTATGTTTATAATATACGGGAACATTCCGATCCTCCAGCGCCAGCTTAAATACACCCGGCACCGAAGCCGCCTGCAGCGACATCGGATACATCCGGCCATTCTCCAAGCTTACAAAAGGAAGCCCGAGCGAGGAGAAAAATTCGATCGTTTGGCGGACACCGAATTGCCGCAATACATGTATTGGGAATCCTTCCTGATTACTGTGATACTTGCGTGATAAAGCGGCCGCTTCATCCGTACCGGTGGCGGTGGATTGGTTCGTAATGTTGCAACGCCCGTTACCCGTCGTTATTATTTTCTTCCCCAGCCGGTCATTGCTTTCAATAATTGCTGTATCAATACCTTGATCCCTCGCTGTAACTGCAGCCATTAGACCTGCAGCACCCCCACCGATAATGAACAGCTCGTGGTGCTTAGAAGTCTGATCCTTATACATGTTAATTGATGCATCCCTTTTCCTAATAAATTTATTGAATTGACTTAGCTAGCGCCATGGCGGCCACATATCCGGAACTCCAAGCCCATTGTAGGTTATAGCCGCCGAAGTCTCCGTCCACATCCATCACTTCGCCAGCCAAATAAAGCCCAGGTACTAGCTTGGATTCCAGCGTTCCTTCGATTATTTCCGACGTATCGATGCCGCCAGCTGTCACTTGTGCATTCGTAAAGCCATTAGTATCCGTCACCTTAAATTCCCAGCGCTTCAAGATTCGATAAAATTTCTCCTTAGTTTTCAACGACAGAGCCTGGCAAAGCAGCTGTGGCTGCTGATCTAAGCCGGTCTCCTTGAGTAGGACCGTAACAAGCTTCTTGTTAAAGATGCCAACGAGAGAATCTGCAACCGTCCGGTGTCCAAAAGTCTCCCAGAGCCTTTCTAAAAACTCAACTAACTCTTCCTCCGTGCGGCCAGGCATCAGATCCACCGATAATTTCACCTGTTCTCCTCTTGCAAGATGATACGCAGCCTTCCTGCTTAGCTGGAGAATTGGCGGACCAGTAATACCATAGTCCGTAAAGGCAATTTCGCCCTGTTCACTGCCGATGACTTTACCGTTTACAATAATATGAGCTTGTCCCTGAGATTTGATAGTGGACAGTGCTCTCATATTCGGATATTGCAGCTTCAGTTGCACAATGGCCGGTAAAGGCTCAATCAGGGTGTGTCCCAGACGTTCAGCAAGTGTATACCCAGGAGGTTCTTTTCCCGCATTTGGACCGGCAAGGCCACCCGCAGATAGAAGTAGATAGTCGCTAGTATAAACAACCTCCTCCTCTGTCTCCGTTTGGCATTTTATCTTGAAGCGCGGATGATTCTTCGAAACAGTAACATCCAACACTTTGTTATTGAGGTACACCGGAACATTCCGATCCTCCAGCGCAAGCTGGAAAATATCCAGCACCGCTGCTGCCTGCAGCGACATCGGGTACATCAAGCCATCCTTCAATCTTGTAAGCGGAAGCCCGAGAAAGGAGAAAAAATCAATGGTCTGACGGATGCCAAATTGCTGTACTACCTTAAGTGGAAATCCGGGCTGATTACTGTGATACTTACGCGATAAAGCGATTGCTTCATCTGTACCCGTTGCAGTGGATTCATTTGTAATGTTACAGCGGCCATCACCTGTCATTAATATCTTCTTTCCAATCCGGTCGTTACTCTCCAGAATGGCAGTATCGATACCCATATCCCGCGCAGTAACAGCGGCCATTAATCCAGCAGCACCTGCGCCGATAATAAACAGCTTGTGGTGCATAGAAGTCTGATTCTCATACATGGTTGATCAATGCATCCTTTATTCCAATTTTTCTAAAAGCACAGAAGCACTTTATTAAATTATAGCATAAGTGTACTGGTTTTCATTTATCTCCTTATGTACTCATCACATCTTAGGTTAGCCTTTTATCCCTTGACTGCAATTTAGTCCATAAACAAGAAAAAAACCGCTTTATCAGCGGGTTTCAAATAGAGCCGAGGAGTCGAACCCCTATCCAAAGATAACGGCACATAAGCTTCTACGAGTGTAGTTACAGTTTTGATGTCCCCTAGAAGCATTCTATCCAATATTTGATGAGTCATTCTGATTAAGGAGACTGATCATAGGAATAACTCCTTAGTATAGTGATCCAATTATATAAGTTAATCCTGAATATATCGGTTCTTCACAGTGCTTCTTCAATACGCAGAAAGTACCTTTGGCGCTACAGATGATGGCTGGATCCTTTTAATTTTTAGAAGTTGCTAATTCCCTGCGGAATCAAGATACGCTTCAGCTTCTTCTATCGATTCGTACAAGTTTGCAATATCTTTAAACATACGATTCATTTGCGTTTTGTAGAACGCGGTAGGCGCAACATACACCCATTTATGTTTTGTAGAGATTCCAGCTTTCACAGCATCTTCACCAGTTGGAGCAAGAATTGCCATCACCTCTTGCTTAAATACCAGGCCACCAGTAATTACAGTCATACCTGTAAACCCTCGCTTAGTTTTCTTCAGTACTTTCGGAAATTGTTCTGCGTACGCAAAGGCATCCTCAACTTCCATACCGTCCGATGTTACAATAATTCTGTTTTTATTTTTAACATAATCAATAGTAAAACTCATAATAGTAATTCCTCCGAATGTTTTTGCTTTTGAGTGCTTAATGCCATAATCTAATCTTATATCAGTTCGAGCTCTTATAGATGTAGTTTCGGAAAATGTGCCACTAATTATTAACTTCAAAGTGAATGATCTAATTTTAGACGTAGACAACATGTCTACAAAAATGAATATATTAGTTCCCCATAATTCATTGTCTGCATTCGGTCTACAATTCAATCACTAAACAGCAAAAAACCGCTATCTCAGCGGGTTTTTGCTTATGAAGCCGAGGGAAGTCGAACCCCTGTCCGAAGATAACGGCACATAAGCTTCTACGAATGTAGTTACAGTTTTGATGTCACAAAATTCATGACTCCCACCAGAAAATTGTTTACGGTGTAGTTGTAATTCTAAACTCAAAACTGTGCTATAGCGAAAAATCGGTAACACCCTTTTTATAGGAAAATTTAAGGCTATATGTTTCTTCTTTTCCATAGGGCATTGTAGCAATTTTTATACGAGTATAATCAAGCCTGCTATCTCTTAACACTCTCTTTATCAAGGCTATACTCCGTTCTTCTTCCGTAATGATACAAAATATATTAAGAGCATATTTTTTCGGGTCGGAAATGCATTTACCCATATCAAAGCCATCAACACAACCTAAGTTAGTATCTACTAGAGATATGTCCAGGTATTCCATGACTTTATCTCTTAACCAGTTATCACGTTGGCTTCCTTTTTCACTTTTTAGAGGATACTGTACTACTAACCAAAATTTCTCACTCATTCATAATCACCAGCCAATGAAGAGATTTATTATAATAATTATAACAAAGAAACTTTGCAAAAGGGTACCGTTAACCATAGTATGGGAACCATCCTCATGCGGATGGTATTCGTGGTGGTAGAGAAATCTTTTGCAGTTTAAAAATATGCATACCAAACATTCCGAGACCACATAGTAGACATGATAAACCACAAGTACACATTTGAGGAATTGGCTGAAATCATTAAAAGGCATTGCCTAACTTTAATTATGAGGATACAAAAAAGCGACCCCTAAAGGTCGCTTTTTCTAAAACTCCATATGGAGCCGAGGGGAGTCGAACCCCTGTCCGAAGATAACGGCACATAAGCTTCTACGAGTGTAGTCACAGTTTTGATGTCACCCGAGTATCGCCCCGTAACCGGCTATACGTTGGGTCAGCCTGATTGTCTTCTTCAGCTCACCGCAGGCGGAGATGAGACAGCGTATCCCACTATTTGTTAGCCCCTATCCCTGTCACATGGGCGATGCAGAGTAGAAGCACGCACACAGTTTCTTAGGCTGCGAAAGCGTAGTTGTTTTGTTGTTTGCCGTTTAATAGGCTTTAGCGTTGATGAAGCGGACGCGTCCCCACTACTCGCTACTCATGCTCGAACTACCCCCGTCGAATCCAAGAACGGCCCCTCATTAAAAAGGGCGCTTCGGATCAAGCGGATCTTCCAAGCAAGAGAGATCCAATCTACAGCTTCTTATTCAAGAAAACTGTAACGAAGCAATAACTAACTTACTTACTCAGTATAGCACATTTATCAACACTTTAACACGTGGGTTAAAGGAATTGAAGGTTGAAACTGGAACTCATTTGAATCGTCTAGTTCTCCCAGATTATCTGGCGATCTTTTGCTTATCACGTAGTACACGCTGGATATCACGTTGAGCATCTCGCTTGGCAGCCGAGTCACGTTTGTCATACTCTTTTTTACCTTTACCAAGACCAATCAGCAGCTTCGCATAGCCATTCCGCACATAAATCTTAAGTGGCACAATCGTAAACCCATCTCGCTTGGACAAGCCCAGCAGTTTATGAATTTGCTCCTTATGCATTAACAATTTACGTGTGCGTGTGGGATCAGTAGGAT
Organism: Paenibacillus sp. FSL R5-0636; assembly: GCF_037974255.1. Taxonomy (NCBI): domain Bacteria; kingdom Bacillati; phylum Bacillota; class Bacilli; order Caryophanales; family Paenibacillaceae; genus Paenibacillus; species Paenibacillus sp. FSL R5-0636. Next base: position 197,718 of record NZ_CP150232.1, on the reverse strand, counting down.
TGGCACGATTACCTTGTTCAAAAGGGCTGATATGCATGTTGTGAATCTGAATCTCACCATTGCGGATCGTAGCAAAAGCATCTCCAATATTAGCGCGGCCATTACGCAGCGACTTGATCTCTGTACCCGTCAGCACCAAGCCAGCTTCATAAGTATCCTCGATAAAATAATCATGGGAAGCTTTCTTGTTCTGGGCAAGTACTTTCCCGTCTGCTTTTTTACCCATGAGAATCACTCCTTGAATCATATTCATAAGTTAAAGTAACCATGTCTGTCTAATCTTAAACGACACAGCCATCGAATGTCTGATCTATATTGTAACAAATGGAATCAAGTGAGCGCAAGGAACCTTCAACCAAATATACCTCACCTAATTTGTCATAGAGTTGTCAGTAACATTACCCAATATCTAGCATTTGTTACAAAAAAGCATTAAGCTGAGTTGATCTGGAGTTTTTCAACAAATAGCGAAGTTACCCTTTTACTTGAGCGCCTTAATTAACAGATAGTTATCCACTAATCTCCACATATCTATATCCATCTCCCCTATTTACTTATTACCTATTTGTTCTCAATTATCCGCTTCCCTCTTCTTGGATATACATCTATTCGACGCCTATTCAAATAGTGCTGCTTTTACCTATACTGTGCAATCCTATACTGTACCTATCCTATCCTATCCTATCCTATCCTCTAACTATTCACTTGCTATCACCTACGTTTTTCTATATAAATGTATTTCGTGCAACTATTTAAGCCTTATCACCGCCAAAAAACTAATTAGTTGCACTTTCTGCAGCTAAAAAAGCGAAATCAGACCAATTATGGGTAACTGATCAGATTTAGATGTACAAAATGCAATTAGCTACCACTTTTACTACATAACCCAAATTTAACTGCACATAATGCAATTAACCAAGTTGATTATTAGTTAAAAAGCACCGCCACAGGAGGGACGGTGCTTAGTATCGTTATAGAGTTATGCAGCGCATAACCGTCATTTATTTCTTTTTACGCTTACGTGGTGCTCCTTCTGGAGCGCCGCCATTATTGTCACTTCGTTTAGAAGTGACTTGCTCAGATGTCTCTACGTTGCCTGGTGTCACGGACTGGCCGATGAACACCCCGCCCTTGGTTTTCTTTTTGCGGCGGCCTTTGCCTGTAGGAGCGCCGTTACGGCCTTCTCCACCGCCAAAGTTACCCCCGCGATCCTCGCGGCTGCGGAACTTCGTGCTGCCGTCCACGCCCCGCGCTTCGCCGCCGGAGGAGTCGGACGCAGGAGCGCCGTATCCGCCTTTGCCGGAGCCAAAGCCGAAGCTGATGCCGCATCCACCACCGGCACCGCCGGTGTCTCCGCCGCGGCCTCGCCCGCCGCTGCGCTCACGCGGCGCGCCTGCGTTGCCGCCGGCTTCGCCTCCGCGCTCTGCGCCCGGCGCAGCAACTACCCGGCTCGCATCCTCGCCGACCTCGCGCCCGCGCTTCCGCTTACCGCGTCCGCCCGCTGCGCCAACACCGGCCGCTTCGCGCGGTCCATCACCGGCGCGCACACCTGCACCCGGCTTGCCCTTGCCCACGCCTGCAGCAGCGCCGCCGGGCTTGCCTTTACCGCCGCGTCCCTTGCCCGCGGCGCCTTTGCCCCCGGCCGGCTTAATGAAGCCGCCGCCCGAACGGCCACCCTTGCCTCCGCGGCCGCCCGCAAAGCCACCACCGCGGTGCTCGCCTGGCGCGCGTGGCTTCATGTCGACCAACTCGAAATCGATCGTGTGGTCATCCATATTTACTTTGGCGACTCGGATCTTCACCTCGTCACCAATGCGGAACACACGCGATGTGCGCTCGCCAATGAGCGCCATATGACCTTCGTCGAAGTGATAATAATCGTCGCTCATTGCACTGAGACGAATAAGACCTTCGACGGTATTATCCAGCTCGATGAACATTCCGAAGCTGGTCACACTGCTGACCATAGCCTCGAATTCCTCGCCTACTTTATCCTGCATGTATTCTGCTTTCTTCAGTTGCTCCGTATCGCGTTCAGCTTCTACCGCCACACGCTCGCGTTCCGAAGACTGCTGAGCAATGTCAGGCATCCGGCTAGACAAATAATCATGCCGCTTCTGGGTCAGTGCCCCTCCATTCTCAATCACTTCACGCATTACGCGGTGAATGACCAGATCGGGGTACCGGCGAATTGGAGAAGTAAAGTGAGAATAATATTCCGCAGCCAGTCCGAAATGGCCCGTGCTCTCTGCATCATACTTTGCCTGCTTCATGGAACGCAGCATCATCGTACTGATGACCGTTTGTTCCTTTGTGCCTTGGATTTGCTCCAACAGATCCTGCAAAGCACGTGGATGAACCGAATTGCCACGGCCCTTCACGTGATATCCGAAGTTGGCCGCAAAAGCCATGAAATTCTGCAGCTTCTCTGGGTCTGGATCTTCGTGAATCCGGTAAAGGAACGGAACCTTCAACCAGTGGAAATGCTCAGCAACTGTTTCATTTGCCGCCAGCATAAACTCCTCGATAATCTGTTCCGCTACAGAACGTTCACGCTTCACGATATCTACAGCCTTGCCGTTCTCATCCACGATGATTTTGCTCTCTTCAAAATCAAAATCAACCGCACCCCGGCGCATCCGCGCATCGCGCAGCTTCATCGCCAATTCCTTCATGAGGCGGAAATCGTCAATCAGTGGACTATAACGTTCCAACAGCTCTGGATCTTCGTCTTCGAGAATTTTACGAACATTGGAGTAAGTCATTCTCTCTTTGGTGCGAATCACGCTCGTAAAGACATCGTGCTTCACAACCTTCATTTGCTCGTTAAATTCCATTTCACAGGACATTGTTAACCGGTCTACCTGAGGATTCAAGCTGCAAATCCCGTTCGATAGGCGGTGCGGCAACATCGGAATAACCCGGTCTACCAAATACACACTACAACCGCGGTCATAGGCTTCTTTATCCAGCTCAGAGCCTTCACGCACATAATAACCTACGTCTGCTATATGGACGCCCAGCTTGTAATGTCCATTCTCCAAGCGCTGTACGTTTACCGCATCATCCAAATCCTTAGCATCTTCGCCATCAATCGTAACAATGTTCAGTCCGCGCAGGTCGCGTCTTCCTTGCTCCGCAATCTCCTCTTCTGTAATTGAATCAGGAGCGCTATCGGCTTCATCCAGTACTTCAGCTGGAAATGCCTCAGGTAATTGATGTTTGCGGATAATGGAAAGAATATCAACACCCGGATCATCCTTATGTCCGAGAATCTCAATAATTTCACCTTCTGCCGCTGCTCGGCCTTCCGGATAACTCACAATACGCACAACGACCTTTTGACCATCAACAGCACCTTTAAAGGATTGCTTCGGAATAAAAATATCACGATTAATCCGCTTATCATCAGGCAGCACAAAACCATAGGTCTCCAGGTTCTGAAATACACCTACCGTCTGCAACACGCCACGTTTTACAATACGTACTACTTCGCCTTCCATACGTCCGCCGGACGGACTTTTAGAGGTAATACGAATCAGAACGATATCGCCATTCATAGCTCCCTTAAGATCATTTGCATGGATATATACGTCAGGATGATCACGATCATCCGGGATTAGAAAAGCAAAACCCTTCGCATGTGCTTGTAAACGTCCACGCAGCAAATCCATCCGTTCTGGCACGCCATAACGTGCAGTACGGGTTAATACAATTCTTCCATCCTGCTCTAATTCAATCAGCAGTTCCTCGAACTTTTTAAACCCCTCGCTATCCTCTAGAGCAAAATGACTCACCAGCTCTTCATAAGTCATTGGTTTATATGCAGTTTCCCGCATGAAATCGAGTAATATTTCTTGTGTTATCATGTTCGTCACCCCAGCCCTCCGCGGCTTCAAGCCGCTGGCAAATATGTATATCTTGTCCTGCCCTGCAGTAATGCCAAGTAAATTTTACCTTTACTACTTCATACCCTAGTATACACGAAATCAATCCTGCGCATCCCTGTTACTGTCATCCAAAGGTTAACACAGTACAAAATTTCCTTTAAATGCTGAAATACATCCATGCCGACTGCAGGTTTACTTCCTATCGATCCAGCCTTTTTCTTTGCGAATATGAAAAGAAAAGCACCCTTAGGTGCTTTTTAACTCCTTTTAATATAACAAAAAAGCCTCCGCTCTATTCCATTTAGAACAGAGCGAGGGCTTACGGTAGATCTTTTAGTCGATTAGAACTGCAGCTAGAATCGCCATGATAAAGAAACCAGCAGCAAGTCCAACAGTTACACGTTGTAGTACGAGCTCCATACCACGAGCTTTTGTTTTACCAAAGAGATGCTCAGCACCGCCAGAGATGGCACCGGAAAGACCCGCGCTTTTCCCCTTTTGCAGAAGAACGACCGCAATAAGACCGACGGAAAAAATCAGGAGCACAACTTTCAAAAAGATATCCATTCACTTCCACCTCCTACGCCTAAGCATCACTATCTATGGTAATTTAGGTTATCACGATACATAAACAGTATTCTTATTTTATCATAGCGCTGTCGGTAATACAACAGCTTAGACTGTTAAGTCGTAGCTTTTCTTGCAAGATAAGGATAAACCTATTGAAGTCTATCTTCTTCAAATCATAAAAAAGACCCGCCATAACGGCGGGTCTTCGAAGTCTGCTATAAAAGCAGATTATCTTTTGAGGTTGTAGAAGGATTTCAGGCCGTTGTATTGAGCCAATTCACCCAACTCATCTTCGATGCGAAGCAATTGGTTGTATTTAGCAACACGGTCTGTACGGGAAGGAGCACCTGTTTTGATTTGACCAGCATTAGTCGCAACAGCGATGTCAGCGATTGTGCTATCTTCGGATTCACCGGAACGGTGGGAGATAACTGCTGTGTAACCAGCACGTTTAGCCATTTCGATAGCATCAAAAGTTTCAGTCAATGTACCAATTTGGTTAACCTTAACCAAGATGGAGTTACCGATACCTTTTTCGATACCTGTTGCAAGACGCTCAGTGTTAGTTACGAACAAGTCGTCACCAACCAATTGGACTTTGTCGCCCAATTTTTCAGTAAGCAATTTCCAGCCATCCCAGTCGTCTTCGGACATACCGTCTTCGATTGTGATGATAGGATATTTTTCAACCCATGAAGCAAGAAGGTCAACATACTCAGCGGAAGTGTAAGATTTACCTTCGCCAGCAAGGGTGTATTTACCGTCTTTGTAGAACTCAGTGGAAGCAACGTCCATACCCAAGAATACGTCAACACCTGGTTTGTAACCAGCTTTTTCAATAGCTTCGATGATTGTAGTGATTGCTTCTTCATTCGAACCAAGGTTCGGTGCGAAACCACCTTCGTCACCAACAGCTGTGTTCAGGCCTTTGGATTGAAGTACGGATTTCAAGTTGTGGAAGATTTCAGCACCTGTGCGAAGAGCTTCTTTGAAGCTTGGAGCTCCTACAGGAAGAACCATGAACTCTTGAACGTCGATGTTGTTATCCGCATGCTCACCACCATTGATGATGTTCATCATTGGTACTGGAAGAGTTTTAGCGTTGAATCCGCCCAGGTATACGTACAAAGGAATATCCAAAGCTGCTGCAGCTGCACGAGCTACTGCCATGGATACAGCTAGGATTGCGTTAGCGCCCAATTTACCTTTGTTAGGAGTTCCGTCCAAAGTAATCATCAATTTGTCGATGCCCACTTGGTCAAGAGCGTCCATACCGATAACTTCTGGAGCGATGATTTCATTTACGTTCTCAACAGCTTTCAGAACGCCTTTACCCATGTAACGGGATTTGTCGCCATCACGAAGTTCTACAGCTTCGTGAGCACCAGTGGAAGCGCCGGAAGGAACGATAGCGCGGCCTTTAGCACCGGATTCCAGATAAACGTCAACCTCTACTGTAGGGTTACCACGGGAGTCAAGGACTTCGCGAGCATATACATCAGAAATAATAGTCATGTAAGTTAATCTCCTTTTAACATTGTTTTGGTCTTACTTGTATAGCTTAAAATCAAAGGCGTTATACCTTACCTTACTTACGGCTAGCAATCATGGATTGTCCGGTCATTTCCGCAGGTTGAGGAAGTCCCATCAAATCTAGGATTGTTGGTGCTACGTCTGCAAGAATACCGGATTCACGCAATACAACATTCTCAGTAGTCACGATGAACGGAACAGGATTGGTTGTATGAGCTGTGAACGGGCGACCGTTCTCGTCAAATACCATATCTGCATTACCATGGTCAGCGATAATAATTGCAACGCCACCTTTGGCAACAACCGCATCCACTACTTTACCCACACACTCATCCGTCACTTCTACAGCCTTGATTGTTGGTTCCAGCATGCCGGAGTGTCCAACCATATCAGGATTGGCAAAGTTAAGAATGATAGCATCCTGTCTTTCCGCTTCGATTTCCGCTACGCAGGCTGCAGCCACTTCGTATGCGCTCATCTCAGGTTGAAGATCATAGGTTGCCACTTTAGGAGAGTTGATTAAGATCCGGGTTTCACCAGGAAGCTCCTCGTCACGTCCACCGCTGAAGAAGAAGGTTACATGCGGATATTTTTCAGTTTCCGCGATGCGCAGTTGCTTCTTGTTTTGTTGAACAAGCACTTCACCCAATGTGTTATCCAGGTTCTTCGGTGAGTAGGCTACATAACCTTGTACCGTTTCGCTGAAAGTAGTTAGGCATACGAAGTGCAGGTTTTGCGGGAACAAAGGACCACGGTCGAAACCGCGGAAATCTTGATTCGTGAACACTTGTGACAATTGAATAGCACGGTCAGGACGGAAGTTGAGGAACACGACGGAATCGCCGCTCTCTACTGCCGTTACAGGTTTGCCTTCACTGTCTACAATTACACTAGGTTCAACGAATTCATCAAATACCGAGTTTTCATAAGATGAAGTGATGGCTTGCACAGCATCCGTGTATTTAGGACCTTCACCATAAACCATAGCACGGTAGGCTTTCTCTACACGTTCCCAACGTTTATCACGATCCATTGCGTAATAACGTCCGGACACCGTTGCAATTGTACCCACGCCAATCTCTTCGATTTTAGCTACTAGATCTTGGACAAACTTCTTCCCACTATCAGGAGCTACGTCACGGCCGTCCATAAAAGCATGGATATACACTTCATGCATATCTTCTTTTTTAGCCAGGTCAAGCATAGCAAACAGGTGGTTAATATGGCTATGTACCCCTCCGTCGGATACAAGCGCATATAGGTGAAGCTTTTTGCCAGTGTTCTTAGCATTTCTCACTGCACTAACCAGGGTTTCGTTATCGAAGAACTCGCCCTCGCGGATCGATTTATCGATACGAGTCAAATCCTGATAAACGATCCGGCCTGCACCAATATTCAAATGCCCTACTTCGGAGTTGCCCATTTGCCCTTCCGGAAGGCCTACAGCTTCACCGCAAGCAGTGAGTGTAGTGTTAGGATATTGTTTCAGGTAACGGTCATAGTTAGGTTTGTTGGCTTGAGCAACGGCATTACCTTCTGTCGTTCCACGCAAACCAAAACCATCCATGATGATCAAAGCTACGGGTTTTGGAGCTGACATCTTACTTCGCCCCCTCAACCAATTGAACGAAGGAATCCGGTTGTAAGCTGGCACCGCCAACAAGCGCACCATCGATGTCGCTTTGGCCCATGTACTCAGTTACATTCTCAGGCTTCACGCTGCCGCCGTATTGAATACGAACAGCTTCAGCTGTTGCTGCATCATACAGATCTTTTACAAGACTGCGGATGTAAGCAATAACTTCGTTAGCATCTTGGGAAGTGGAAGATTTACCTGTGCCAATAGCCCAGATAGGTTCGTATGCAATAACAACTTTTGCTGCTTGCTCGGCACTAAGACCTTGGAATGCAGCTTCAGTTTGTACTTTACATACTGCTTTAGTTTGATCAGCTTCACGCTCTTCGAGCTTTTCGCCAACACATACGATAGGAGTAATTCCGTGACGGAATGCAGCATGCATTTTCTTATTCACGATTTCATCCGTTTCGCCAAAATAAGCACGACGCTCAGAGTGGCCAATGATAACATAGTCCACACCAAGATCACTTAGCATTACACCACTGATCTCGCCTGTGTAAGCACCGTTATCTTCAAAGTGTAGGTTTTGTGCACCAATCTTGATGTTAGTACCTTTTGCAGTTGCTACAAGTGCAGGCAGGTTAGTAAATGGAGCGCAGATTACAGTCTCAACGCCTTCTACTTCTGCTTTGCCTTTAATTTCAGCAATAAAGCTTTCTGCTTCAGGAACTGTTTTGAACATTTTCCAGTTACCTGCAATAATAGGTGTTCTCATGACTTATGTTGCCTCCTTCTTAGGTCTTACTTATCGTTCAGTGCTTCTACGCCAGGAAGCGCCTTGCCTTCCATGAACTCAAGGGATGCACCGCCACCAGTGGAGATATGATCCATTTGATCAGCCAGGTGGAATTTCTCTGCTGCTGCTGCGGAATCTCCGCCACCAATAACAGTGTAACCTTCAGTAGTTGCACAAGCTTTTGCTACTGCAAGTGTACCTTCAGCGAATTTATCGATTTCGAATACGCCCATAGGTCCATTCCAGACAACCAGCTTGGAGTTCTTGATAATATCGGCATAAAGTTCACGAGTCTTAGGTCCGATATCAAGTCCTTCCCAACCTTCTGGGATTTCATTGTAATCAACGATCTTAGTGTTAGCGTCAGCACCAAATTTATCAGCAACAACAACATCAACAGGAAGCATGAAGTTTTTGCCAAGTGCTTTTGCTTTTTCGATGAATCCAAGAGCAACGTCAAGTTTGTCGTTGTCTACTAGTGATTTACCGATTTCAAAGCCTTGTGCTTTAGTGAATGTATAAGACAATCCACCGCCGATCAGGACGTTATCAGCCAAAGACAACAAGTTATCAATAACATCAATCTTGTCTTTAACTTTCGAACCACCGATGATCGCAGTGAAAGGACGTTCTGGGTTAGAAAGAGCTTTACCAAGAACGGACAATTCTTTCTCCATCAAAAGACCGGATACAGCCGGTAGGAAATGAGCGATACCTTCTGTCGATGCATGTGCACGGTGAGCCGCGCCAAACGCATCATTAACAAACAAATCAGCCAGTTCAGCGAATTGTTTAGCCAGTTCAGGATCGTTTTTCTCTTCACCTGGGTAGAAGCGAACATTCTCAAGTACAAGTACGTCGCCTTCGCCTAGCTCAGCGATTTTTGCTTTTACAGCTTCGCCAATTGCTTCGTCAGCTTTAGCTACTGGTTTGCCAAGAAGCTCGGACAGACGTTCAGCAGCAGTAGTCAAACGCATGGAATCTACGAATTCGCCTTTAGGACGACCCATATGACTCGCAAGAATGATCTTTGCACCGTTCTCGATCAAATATTTAATGGTTGGAAGTGTTTCGCGAATACGAGTATCATCAGTAATTTTACCGTCTTCTACAGGTACGTTGAAATCCACGCGTACAAATACGCGCTTACCCTTTACTTCTACATCACGGACGCTTTTTTTGTTCATGATTAATTCCTCCACACCCAAAATTGTTTCTAGCAGGAAACAAGAAATACATTTAGAAAGAGCGGAAACAAGGAATTTCTGTTTCCGCTCTATAGATGTTGCTTATATCAAGTCAATTACTTAGCGATTTTAGCGAATTTCTCCAAAGTACGAACCAATTGTGCAGTGTAGGACATTTCATTGTCATACCAAGCAACAGTTTTAACCAGTTGTTTGTCGCCAACAGTCAATACTTTAGTTTGTGTAGCATCGAACAGGGATCCGAAAGTCATACCTTTGATGTCAGAAGATACGATTTCATCTTCAGTGTAACCATAAGTGTCTGGATCGGAAGCTGCTTTCATTGCTGCGTTGATTTCTTCAACAGTAACGCTCTTATCAAGAACAGTTACAAGCTCAGTCAGGGAACCAGTTGCAACTGGAACACGTTGAGCTGCACCATCCAATTTACCTTTAAGTTCTGGAATAACCAGACCGATTGCTTTAGCAGCACCAGTAGTGTTAGGAATGATGTTCTCAGCTGCTGCACGAGCGCGTCTGAAGTCACCTTTAGCATGTGGAGCATCCAAAGTGTTTTGGTCGCCAGTGTAAGCATGAATTGTAGTCATCAAGCCTTCAACGATACCGAACTTGTCGTTCAGTACTTTTGCCATTGGAGCTAGGCAGTTAGTTGTGCAAGATGCGCCGGAAATAACAGTCTCAGTACCATCAAGAATGTCATCGTTAACGTTGTAAACGACAGTTTTCATGTCGCCAGTAGCTGGAGCGGAGATAACTACTTTCTTAGCTCCACCTTTCAAGTGTTTTTCAGCTGCTTCTTTAGTTGTGAAGAAACCTGTGCACTCAAGTACGATATCAACGCCTAGGTCGCCCCATGGCAATTCTTCAGGGTTGCGGTTAGCAAGAACCTTAACTTCTTTACCATTGACTTTGAAGAAGCCATCATGCACTTCAACATCACCTTGGAATTTACCTTGAGTTGTATCATATTTAAGCAAATGAGCAAGCATCTTAGCGTCAGTCAAGTCGTTGATTGCTACCACTTCGATACCTTCTACATTTTGAATACGGCGGAAAGCAAGGCGTCCAATACGTCCAAAACCGTTAATTCCAACTTTTACACTCATTGAATAGTTCCTCCTAGAATTCGTTTTATTTATTCAAAACAGACGGTGAGGTCTGTCATGACAACAATGTTAAGTATGATGCAAGAAGTATGTTGTATTGCCTGCAATCTAAAAACTACGAAGATAGCTGTAGTTGATTGTCAATTTCCTTGCCTATTTCTACTGCGGCAGCCTCGTCCGTGACGAGAATATTCTCCTGCCCGAAACGCAGCATAGCATGAATGGCTTTGGCCTTGGGTTTGCCTCCTGCAATACCGATGACTTTCTCTGTCCGAATAATATCTTCTAGACGTAGACCCATCGTAAGCATGGTATGGACAACCTGACCCTCTTCATTGAAATAATAGCCAAAAGATTCGGCCACTGCCCCTTCACCCTGGATTTCCGAGACTGTAGCCTCGTCCAGTTTGCGGCGGCGGGTCATTTCAATGGCATCCCCAATCCCATGTACAATAATACGCGAACTGCGGATGGTTTGTACAATCTCTCCAATATTAGAGTCAAGTGCCAGCGATTGGTATGCATCCCCACTAAGCAAATCAGGGACATGCAACAACCGGTAGTTGGCTCCAACCCGCTTTGCCATTGTTGAGGCAATCGTGTTGGCTTGAATCTCCATACTCTCTCCTAATCCTCCACGCGCCGGAACAAACCAAGCGTTCTTATAGGAAAGGGACAACGGCGGTGTCAGTTGATCAGCCATATCAGCAAGCGTCGATCCACCTGTGACGGCAACTGTATCATCTGCGCGAAGTATACTCAGCAGCGCTTTCGCACCCGCCCGGCCAAGCTCTCGTTTGGTGAACGGCGATGACTCACAATCACCCGGTACTACAATAACTTTATCCAGACCATACGTTGCTCGAATTTTCTCTTCCAGCTCATCCAGACCAAATAGGCTCTTAACAACCGGCTCTAGCAAATCAAGCAGTCTACGTCCAGCAACGCTAATGCGCATGCCAACACTCTCGATCTCAATAAGCCCTTGCGATTTCAGAAGATCCGTCTCGGCACGCAGTACCCGCTCAGTCATATCTAGCGAAGCGGCTAGCGTTCTGCGCCCAATAATATCGGACAGCATGATCTGATGAAGAATCGTGTACCGTCTCTTAAGGGTTTCCATGAGATCAGGCAGAAGCTGCTTTTGGATATCTAATAAATTACGCATACTTTCACTCCTGCAACTTCGTCTTCCTCTATTCCCTTGTTCGTGGTCTCAAAACGTCCCGGGTAAACTTTTTAAGTCCCACCCATATTCTAACCAAATATTGCTCGAAGCGCAAGTCTTCCGAGAGTAGAATTCTCAAGCGCTTGTCTTCTTATACATTAATAAGGTCAGAAAAAGATATAGCGCCCGATGCCTGCCCCTAGAGCGCTTGTCCAGTATTAATATTACATTGCAATTGTGTAAAAATTGTATTATAATCATTTTTGTTGCGCCCGTGGTCCAATGGATATGACGTAGGCCTCCGAAGCCTGAGATCCAAGTTCGATTCTTGGCGGGCGCGCCATTAATTTCATTTTTGCACATAATTTAGTAGTGCCTATACTACTACTTAACCAAAGAGCCGCTTGTCGGCTCTTTTTTTTGAATATAAGTTTGACTTTCTTTGACTTTTTGTTTGAATTTGTTTATCATGTGGGTAATACGGCAAGAGTAAAAATGAATACATTTGAAGAACCAATATCAAGGAGGTTTTCCACGTGAGTTATATTCCTATGGTAGTAGAACAGAGCAACCGCGGCGAGCGCGCTTATGACATCTATTCCCGCCTGCTGAAGGACCGCATCATTTTCCTTGGAACGGAGGTTAATGACGTGGTAGCCAATTCTATCATCGCACAAATGCTGTTCTTGGCTGCCGAAGATCCTGACAAGGACATTCACCTTTACGTGAATAGCCCAGGCGGTTCCATTACTGCAGGTATGGCTATTTTTGATACAATGCAGTACATTAAACCAGACGTTTCCACCATCTGTGTGGGTATGGCAGCTTCCATGGGAGCTTTCCTGCTAAACGCTGGCGCCAAAGGCAAACGCTTCGCACTGCCTAACAGCGAGATCATGATCCACCAGCCTCTGGGTGGTGCTCAAGGTCAAGCAACGGACATTGAAATCCGTGCCCGCCGCATCCTCAAATTGCGCGATAAGCTGAACCGTATTCTAGCAGAACGTACGGGTCAACCTCTAGAACGTATTGAGAAGGATACAGATCGCGACTACTTCATGACTGCTGCAGACGCGGCTGAATATGGTATCGTAGATAAAGTAATCGAGAAGACATTGCCTAGCGGTGTGTAAGCTATAAAGTAAAAATATAAAGAGGCTGTGCTCTAACCATAACGGATAGGGCACAGCCTCTTTATATTTTATAGAAGACCTAAATCCAATCAATTCAGCCCGCCATAACCTAGTGCATCCAGCTTCTCGGCAATTACGCGATAACCCCGGCCATTCGGATGCAAATGATCAATGGATAACAGCCCTCTCTCATTTCCTGCGAACTCACTGTAAATCGAAGCAAATCCACAGACTCGGCTGCTGTACTGTGCTGCGTATTGATTAAACTGTCTGACCCACTCTGTCGCACCAACCACCTGAGGATAGGGATTATATAATCCCACAATTCTAATGATAAAAGGTCTACGCGTCCTCGCCTTCAATTGTATAAGGATATTCATAATTGCAGAGAAATTTTGTTTGCATTCCTGAAGCGATCTGCGCAGTTCTGCGGATAAGTTCCCTTGCTGTCTTGCTGCTGATTTGGCCGCGTGAATCAAATCATTACCACCGATAGACACAGTGATGATATCGGCTTCTCGAACGGCCTCACGCATCATGGAATTTCCGCGCAGCCGCTGCTCCAGCTCTGAAGTAGTCATTCCGTTCACGCCTAAATTCGTAGAGGCTACAGTAGTCCGCAGTCTCCCTTCTGCCATTCTACGGTACACCGGAACAAAACCGTTACCTGGCAGAGCACCAAATCCAGTCGTCAAGGAATCGCCAATTGCAGTATATTGGTAGCCCATAGCTCTCCCCCGTTCATAAACTAGTTACTCCCTTTAGCATATGAACTAGAGACAACTCCGGTAAGGGGGAGATGCCTTGTGCTGACATTAGCGGAGACGAGGTATCTCCATTTATTTCATGCCAGCAAACGGGCTGCTGTCATCCGGCAAAAGCTCTTTGAAACTAAAGGTATACTCAGGGAAGCCTGCAGCATACGCTGTGTACTCATATAATTGGAAGAACAGAACAACCTTGTCATCCTTCAGATAGAAATATTTCTCCGTATTCAATCCGTTGAATCCTCCCAAATAACTATCCTCTGCCTTCAGCAGCTTGCTCAGCTTAGCATTCAGCTGTTTTTTGTAGTTTGGATTAGCTCCAAACAGGTCGCCCAACAATAGACGTTTACCATCTTTAAGCGAGAAGGTGAATGCCTCACGGTTAGTCATTCCATGAGCGCCGCCCGTATCACTATACTGATGCATCACTATGCTGATCACACCATTCTGATTGTAGGTCACTACATAACCTGAATCATAGGTGTATTTGGGCTCTGCTCCATCTCGATCGGAGATATCCTGTTCTGCACCCGCCACGAATTTCATAACACTTTCCTTCAAATTATTATTAATAGCTTGTTGCGCACTGGAATTGCCCAATCCACTGATCTTCGGATAATCAAGCTGAATAAAAGCTTCTGCCCGATCTTTAGCATAAGTTTCCGTGGTTACCGTCAGCGCGTTCTGCGGTCTGTTCACCACATTCAGCTTACTGGCGGCCCGACTCCAATCTACCTTATAACCCATATAATCATTTAACAATCCTGATGGAACATAGAGGCGATTATTAATTAACTTCCCTTCATACTCTCGAATGAAATAGTTATTCACCCACACAGAAGTACCGTAACTGGATAACATCAACTTCGCCTTGGCCGATCCTTTTCCAATCATGTACGCATTTTCCTTCTTATCATACGCAAGCGGTAATCCCAACACATCTCGCATAAAAGTTATGGGAATCCAGGCCTGTCCTTCCTTCAAAATACCTTCCTGTAACGAATTTATCCCGTTTGCCTTTAAAACGATACGCGAATCAATAGCTTTATTCTCCGTTTTACTAGCTGCTGCATAACCCGTTTCGCTGGGCAGCAGACCTCCACCAAACAATAAACCTGCCGACATCAGACCTATGCCCCATTTGCGTACTGATTCTTTTGAAATAATATTCATCATCTTATTTTTCCTCTCCTTTCCAATTTATTAAACAGAATCGTAGAGAACTTACACAAAAAAAGAGGCGCCCCCCACTATTACTAGTGGAAGATCACCTCTCCTCTCTGCATTCACCTTGTTCTGATACTATTTCAATTCATACATTACGCTTAGCTGAGTTGTAACTTTAACTACTCCGGGTTGCACGGATGTGCTTGCACCAGCATCTGCTGCAGCCATATTCATTTTTAGATTCTGTTCAAAATAAACCGGAGTGACATCGCCATCATTTTGGCTGACCGTGATCACTTGACCCAAGCTGCGTTTAGCTGCCTTAGCAATAGCCCCTGCTTTAACATCTGCATTCGCCATCGCTTTTTCAATCACCTGAGCTTCAAATGCAGAAGTATCTTCCACAGAAAAACGTGCATTTCCGATATTATTCGCCCCTGCCGCAGATGCAGCGTCCAGCAATTCACCAACCTTGGTCAGATCTCTATAAGACACTAACAGCGTATGATTGGCGTTGTACCCCTTCACTTGCTGTCCTTCTTTTTCGCTGTAACTATAATTGGGTTGCACATAAAACTGCGTGCTTTGAATATCTTTATCTGCAATTTTCCAAGTATTCTTCAGTAAAGTCATAATCTTCTGAATTTTAGCGGCATTGGTCTTCTGCGCTTCTTGCGCAGTTGTGGCCGTAGTATCCACACCGATGGTCAAGTATACGATATCCGGCTTGAGGGACAATTCGCCTTTACCTACTACACTAACGACATTTTTCTGCACTTCATCTGCGTAAGCCTTTGCAGGACCTTGGAAAACACCACTCATGCTGATCCCTCCAATTAACAAGCTCCCTACAATCATCACTGAACCAATTTTCTTCAATAAACCTTTCATATTTGCCAGCCCCTTTCATTTCTTGTGATTTGTTATTATCCTCTAGACGAGTCATTTTGGTAAATGTTGCACGTCTCAATCTATTTTTTGGTATTAAAAAAAGCCCCGAAGGGCTTTTGGTCATGCGATAAATAAAGTCTTCCTAGCAGAAACGATGTTGTCTTCCTATTATTGGTTCTCAAGCTCTTCTTTGCTGACCAGACTTGTCAAAGCGTTTACAGCTTGATCGGCATCCGCACCGTCCGCGCTAATGTAAATCTCCGTGCCGGAACTGATAGCGAGGCTCATAATCCCCATAATACTTTTAGCATTTACTTTTTTATCATCTTTTTCCACGAAAATCTCCGACGAAAACTTGTTAGCTTCTTGCACAAACAATGCTGCCGGTCGGGCATGAAGCCCTGTCTTCAACCGAACAACTACCGGGTGCTTTGTCATGAAACGCTTACCCCCTAATTGAGTTCTCCCCAAAAGTTTCACATTAATTTTATATTATTATATCATTATAACGTAAACCACACTAGAAAAAAAGTAATTAGCCGCCTCGAACCTTGTCCGCCAGCTCATCAATCTTACGAAGCCGATGATTTACTCCCGACTTACTGACTGTACCTTTGAGCATTTCACCAACCTCCTTGAGGTTGATATCTGGATGCGCCATTCGAATTTCTGCTACTTCACGCAGTTTATCCGGCAAATTCTCCAGTCCCATTTCTCGCTGCAACAGCTTGATATTCTCAATCTGCCGCACCGCAGCACTTATTGTTTTGTTGAGATTTGCGGTCTCGCAGTTCACGATCCGATTCACGGAATTACGCATATCACGCATAATTCTTACATCCTCAAATTTGAACAACGCCTGATGCGCTCCAATCAAACTTAAGAATTCAATGATCTTCTCGCCTTCTTTAATGTAAAGAATGAATCCTTTTTTACGTTCAATACAGCGTGCATTTAAGTGGAATTCCCCAGCCAGATCCACTAATGCTTTACAATGTTCCTCATACATCGAGGAAATCTCCAAATGGTAGGAGGAGCCTTCCGGATTATTAACCGATCCGCCAGCCAGAAAAGCACCGCGCAAATAAGCACGCTTGCAGCAGTTATTCCCAACAATCTCATCATCAATACCATCGGTAAAAATAAATCCTTCCGACACAATTCTAAGATCCTTTAGGATCTCTTGTACACGGTTTGGAATTCTGACGATATAGACGTTATTTTTCTTCAAACGCATTTTTTTACGCACGAGTAGCTCAATATGGACCTGGTAATATTTCTTAAGTAAAGAATATACCCGCCTTGCAATCGCGGCGTTCTCCGTCGAAATGTCGAGAATAACCTTTTTGCTTGAAAGCTGCACAGATCCATTCATACGGATAAGCGCTGACATTTCCGCCTTCTCGCAGCAGGGTTCACTCTCCACCATCGTCAGCTCTTTTTTGGTAAGGGCCGCAAAAGACAAGGGTCTCACCTCTTTCTTGATAAGTACTTCATTCTCATCTATAAGTTATACCCTAGGGTTTCTGTTTATCCAATCCTGCACAAGCTGATAAATGTGATGGCTAAGCTTATCGGTATCATGTCTCAAATAAGTTCGGAATAAAACCAGTTTATCGGCTATAACCTTGTATCCATTGCCATCCAGCGCTTCTTTATCAAGCTGCACCGGGCGCGCGCCCTTCTCGGCGTACTTCGTCTGGACCTGTTCCGGAATCTCACCGTCATTAACAATAACATAATCGAATAAATCGATCCCGATATGATCATATACAGCTTGAAGATGATCGCTGACGGTATAGTTATCCGTTTCACCCGGCTGAGTCATTACGTTGCAGACGAAAATTTTGATAGCATTCGAAGATACAACCGCTTCTGCCAGTTTCGGAACAAGCAGGTTGGGAAGAATGCTCGTATACAGACTGCCAGGACCCAGCAGGATCGCATCTGCATTCCGAATCGCCTCAAGCGCTTCGGGCAACGGTTCTACATCTGGCGGCTCCAAGGACACTCGTCTGATGATCCCGCCAGCTTCAGGGATTTTGGACTCCCCCGTGATAATCGTGCCGTCCGACATTTCTGCATGCAGGATTACAGCTTCACCGGCCGCAGGCAATACCCGGCCGCGAACAGCGAATAATCTACTGAGCTCCCGAACAGCCGTAACGAAATCGCCAGATATATCCGTGAGCGCAGCAAGAATCAAGTTGCCGAGACTATGACCAGCTAGTCCCTCACCCGTGTTGAAACGGTATCTCATAATCTCTGCCATGAGCGGCTCAACATCAGCCATTGCTGTCAATACGTTGCGGATGTCCCCAGGAGGAGGCATTTGCAGTTCACTGCGTAAAATACCAGAGCTTCCCCCATCATCGGCAACGGTAACAATAGCAGTAATATCTAATGGCTTCTCTTTTAAACCACGAAGCATGACAGATAACCCCGTGCCACCGCCCATAACGACGATACGTGGACGCTGTCTTTGTTCTTCAGCCACTATGACCCCTTCTCTCTAGTGCCGATCACGCTCGGAATCCCTATGACTAACGGTTACGGATTCCGTCTCGCTAACGCCCAGCATTTTACCCAAATACTCGGATATGGCTACGGAACGGTGTTTACCTCCCGTACAGCCAATGCCAATGATAATCTGGGACTTACCTTCCTTACGATATTGCGGAATTAGAAAATGAAGCATATCGAGCAGTTTGGTCAGGAACACCTGTGTTTCAGGCCACTTCATTACATAATCGTAGACTTCACTATCCTGGCCGGTTTTAGGCCGCAGATGGTCCACATAATGTGGGTTAGGCAAGAAGCGGACATCGAAGACAAGATCTGCATCAATAGGAATACCGTACTTAAATCCGAAGGATGTAATATTGACGGAAAGCGTACTTTTTCCTAGATGCGAAAACCGTGAAATGATCTTCTCCTTAAGCTGCACGGGCTTCATACTGCTGGTATCTAAACATAACGTAGCTGAATTTTTCAATTCTTCAAGCATCTTACGTTCTAGCTTGATACCATCAAGCGGCAGCCCCTTAGGTGCTAATGGATGATGACGTCGACTTTCCTTGTAACGCTGAACAAGTACTGAATCTGTAGCATCCAAAAACAAGATCTCACAGCCAATGGTTGACTCATCCTTGATATAGGCAAGAGACTCAGACAAAGCAGTGAAGAATTCTCGACCACGCAGGTCAATTACAAGGGCTACCTTGGCAATCTTACCCTTCGACTGTTCAATTAGCTCTGCGAACTTGGGAATCAGCACCGGTGGTAAATTATCGACACAGAAGAACCCTAGGTCTTCCAGACTCTGTACAGCAATTGTCTTCCCCGCACCTGACATTCCCGTAATAATAATCAGGGTGGCTCCAGCCGTTGGGGTATTGTCCAATTCGGTCATAAAAGCGTCCCCTCCCTAGATTTAGTATATGAATACTTCCCGTCTTTTAAGAACGCAGCAAAAGGCCGGCAGCCCCAACAATACCTGCGTCATTGCCAAGCTCAGCTGGAATAATCGATACACCAGTTTGAAGCGGAGCCGGTGTCAATTTCGCAAACACACGACGAACCTCATCAAATAGAATATCTCCAGCCTTAGACACACCGCCGCCAACGATAAATACTTCAGGGTTAAGCACAGCCGCAACAGAAGCCATGGATTTACCCAGATAGTACGCTGCACGATTCACTATACGGATAGCTACTTCATCGCCAGCCTTAGCCGCATCAAAGACTTCTTTCGCAGCAATCTTCTCTACCATAGAGAGGGAAGTACGATCGCCACGAGCTACTGCATCATTAGCCATGCGGATAATACCTGTAGCGGAGGAAACGGTTTCCAGACAGCCCATGTTGCCACAGCCGCATTGAATAGCTTCCAGATCCGGCACTACTGTGATATGTCCAAGCTCACCAGCTAATCCCGCAAAACCTTGATAAATCTTTCCATTAATAATGATTCCGCCACCGACACCTGTTCCAAGCGTATAGCAGACACAGTTATCAACGCCACGTCCCGCACCACTCCAAGCTTCCCCCAGTGCAGCCACATTCGCATCATTGTCTATTTTGACAGGCTTGTTCCAACGATCTTCCAAAATGGAACGGATCGGCACATCTCTAAATCCTATGTTAGGCGCAAGGATGATGATTCCTTCACGAATATTTGTGAACCCGGCTACACCCGCTCCTACACCTGCAAGCTGATCCCAAGAGTACGGGGAATCCTCCACAATTTGGCGTACATACTTCTCGATATTATCGATAACAGTATCGACACCCTCTGCAGTTCCTGTAGGTCCCTCATAAGTATGTAGCAGGGTACCTTCAGCATTACAGATTCCAACCTTAATTGCAGTTCCACCCAAATCCACGCCAACGTAGATATTCTCAGACATGTAACAAGCCACCTTTTTTTATACTAAAATAGTTAATCCTAAGTACCAACTATAATAGAAGCCCTCTCTGTGGTCAAGGAAAGACAACACACCCGGGAATTCCTTATTTTAAGAGTATACTCTATTATATTCTAAAAAGACCCCCTTACGCCTAAGTAAGAGAGTCTCGTACCTATATTATTATCTGGAAAATAACCCAACGTACCGATTTATTCTGATAAAATGCGCTTTTGTCCCTCTAGTGCTCGGATTGGAGCGATATTCTGTGTGAACTCTAGCGTGCCCATATATTGGCCTGACTCGTCTCGTACAGCGAAGTAACGGATGTAGATAAACTTATCCTTGATGTTGATCCAGAAGTCTTCAGCATCCTTACGACCTGCCTTAAAGTCTTCCAAAAGCTTCTCTACCACATGAACACTTTGCGGGGGATGACAGTTCTGTACTGTACGGCCGATAACCGCTTTAGTTCGAGCAAAGATACGTTCCTTCCCGTGTGAAAAATATCGAACGACATCATTCTCGTCAATGAAGGTTAGATCTACAGGCAGATGGTTGAGTACGGTCTCGAGCTGATGCAGTGACAACAACCCTGTCTCAAAACGGATGAACCCGCCTTGCGGCGTCGCTCCTTCTGTTTCTTCCGGCACTGCGCCTTCCGGCTCTGCAGCCCGCTCAGGGATCCACTCCTGCTCTGGTGCCGTTAGGCAGAACCCGATCTCATCGCTCTCCCGGGCGATTTTGACCCATTCATCTTCCGTCAGTTTGTCCAGGGCCATGGGCAGTAGAATATTTTCTTCCTTAAAGATCATTTCGTTAACTTCCTTGATGATCTCCTCAAGCTGAACGCCTATTTCTGCTGCATTTCCGCTATAAGTGCTGAGCGCTGCTTTTGCCTCTTTAATCATACGGCGGATATTATCATCCACTCCCCACATTACCTTGGTTGGGCCATAAATGCCGTATTTTTCGAGGTATGGGAACAGCAGATTTTCTTTTCGGCTATAGTGCTTATCAAGATCCAGCAGCAAGCTAAGATCCTCCAACAACTTGAAGATCAATTCCTCACTATCGTTCTTTTGAAACTTTGTTGCGTGCAGATCCATGCGGAAGTTAACAAGTCTTTCGATCTCACGATTCTCCAATTTGAAGGTGTGTACTGGATGGCCTGGCTGCTCCTCGGGCTTAGACGAGCGGTGAATCTGCTCAATAGAGCCTTTAAAGATGGCTGTATGCACCGAACAAAGACGTTGGACCTCGGATACCGGAATTCCTTCTTCGGTCATTAATGAATGCTCCATCGCGGAAATCTCCGCTACGGTAACATCACCCACAGCTTCGGCGAACCGCGCCTTAACCTCTTCTACACTTTTGCCTGCATGCAGCTCTTTAATAATTTCCTTAAGCATAGCCTGGCGACGAGTCTGTTCCGGCACATCAACTTCACGGTTGTTAATTAGTTCGCTCATATTAACACTCCTTTATTAAATAATCTCGAAACCATGACGTTCAAAAGTTAGCTTCACGTGCTCGAGATCCATTTTCTTCAGCTTAATTCCTTTGGATAAGGTCATGAAACGGCCAGCGGTCTGCAGCATGCCAGGCTTGGCAATATCCTTAAAGCCCAGCTCTACCATAATCTCGATGACCTCCGGATGCCGTGATACCATCTCGAATATAGATTCATCCAAACTCAGCACTTTTTCCATTTGACTCTTCTCCTTTATGTGAGAACTATTCTCAATAAAAGATTAGCACAGGCCGTAGAGGACCATTGTGATTGCAATCACTAATTCAAAAGAAAGCATTTATCGTTCTTTTAAGACGGATTATGTATGCTGTGAACCTAAAAAAACTGTCCCCTACGCTTAAAAAGCATAAGAGACAGCCTGATTTGTAATTAATTATTTATTATAGCGTTACTCCTGTTTTGAATATGGAAATCTCACGGAAATTATTCTTTTCATTATTAACCCATTCACCGCTGGCGACCGCAATAATATAGTTTATGAAGCTGCGCAGGACCTCATCTGGAGAACCATCTTCCACCAACACACCTGCATTAAAATCGATCCAGTGACGTTTACCTTCATACAATGGGGTATTGGTAGACACCTTCATCGTTGGCACGAATGTACCAAAAGGCGTTCCCCGTCCGGTCGTAAAGATCACCAATTGGCAGCCTGCAGCAGCCAGTGCAGAGGATGCCACAAGATCATTGCCAGGCGCGTTAAGGAGATTTAAGCCTTTGTTAGTGATAAGCTCTCCGTACTTGAGTACATCCATCACCGTAGAGTTACCGGATTTTTGAGTACAACCCAGCGATTTATCCTCAAGCGTAGTAATTCCTCCGGCTTTATTCCCTGGAGAAGGATTTTCATATACCGGCTGTTTATAGTCCATAAAATACTGCTTAAAGTCATTAATGAGATCGACAATTTTGTGGAAAATATTTTCGTCCGCAGCACGTTCCATTAGAATTTTTTCGGCACCAAACATTTCAGGCACTTCAGTCAGTACAGTGGTCCCGCCTTGAGCAGCCATATAATCAGACAGACGTCCAAGGAGCGGATTCGCAGTAATACCGGATAAACCGTCGGAGCCTCCACATTTCAGACCGATCTTCAGCTCGGAGAGTGATACTTCTTCCCGTTGATCGCCTTGTACATTATTGTAGATTTCCTTCAGCAGCTTCACGCCTTCTTCAATCTCATTCCCAACCTCTTGGGAGACAAGGAAACGCACACGATCCTCATCATAGCTGCCAAGCATATCTTTAAAAATATGCAAATTGTTATTCTCACAGCCCAATCCGAGCACAAGCACGCCGCCCGCATTCGGGTGTTTAACCGCGTTAGCCAGAATCGTTCGCGTATTGTCATGATCATCGCCCAGCTGGGAGCAACCGTAATTATGCTTAAGCACGAGCACGTTATCGAAAGGTGCGATATCCCCAACCTCTGCTTTGAAAATATTGATGATCTGCTCCGCCACTCCATTCACACAACCAACAGTAGGGACGATCCACAGCTCATTGCGGATACCTACAGTTCCATCAAAGCGGCGATATCCCTTAAAGGTCAAATTCTCCGCTGCAAAAGGATTCGGCGTCAGCTTCTGCTCAAAGGTATATTCCTCTACCCCTGTTAGGTTTGTCTTAGTGTTATGGGTATGCACCCACTGCCCCGGCGCGATAGACGCTATAGCATGACCAATGGGGTAACCATATTTCAATACGTTTTCACCTTCGCTAATGCTGGATAGTGCAATTTTATGGCCTCTAGCGATATCTTCAGTAATTTTAATCTCTTTTGAACCAATCACAATGGTGTCGCCTGCTTTATAGTCTTTAAGTGCAACAGCGACATTATCAGCCTCATTAATCTGCAATACTTCTTTCATCGTCTTGATCATCTCATTGTCACCTCCAGGGTATTAGTTGTGTGCCGGTCTCTTCACGAACGCTTTTAAGGCTTGCTTCATGCCATTTTTCTCAATCGCAATCAGTCCTTCTGTCACCTTGTCAGTAAGTCCAGCCACTTCATTCAGATCACAGCCCCAGCGATTGGTTGCGGCAAGTACTTCGACGGCCAGTGCGCGCAGCCCGGTGTCTGTGCCATCCCACCCTCCCCATAAGGAGGCGAACCATTCCAAAATATCCGCATCATCAGCCAGTTGAATGTCTTCTTCCCCTCTGCGTCCTCTATAGAAGGCAATTAATGCGCTCAATGAGAAGACAAGCTTTTCAGGCAATTGTCCTTTGGCCTCTACATATCGCAGTAAAGAAGGCAGATCTCTTGTCTTAAACTTCGATATAGAATTGAGGGAAATGCTCATCAAGTAATGCTGCACATAAGGGTTCAGGAATCTTTCTAATACCGCGTCTGCAAAAGAATTCAATTCCTCTGCCGGCAGATCCAGCGTTGGAATAATCTCATCGTAGATTAAGGACTTCGCGTACGCCCCAACCTCTTCGTGCTCAATGGCCTCAGCAACCGTATCAATACCGTACAAATACGCTACTGGTGTCATAGCTGTATGAGCTCCGTTTAAAATCCTCACTTTACGAGTCCGATAAGGGGCCATATCATCCACCACCAACACATTAAGACCTGCTAGTTCAGCCGGGAACTCCTTTTTAATCCACTGTGGTCCTTCAATTACCCAAAGATGGAATTGCTCGCCGACAACGACCAGCTTATCCTCATAACCCAACTCTTCTGTAACCTCGGCAATGCTGTCTCTTGGATAACCGGGAACAATGCGGTCCACCAGACTGCAGCAGAAGGTATTAGCTTCATTCAACCAGTTCACAAAACCTTCTCCAAGATTCCACAGCTCAGCATATTTCAAAATAACCTTTTTGAGCTCATCACCATTCCGGTCAATCAGCTCACATGGAATGATGATAAAACCTTTAGAAGCATCCCCATTAAAAATTTGATAACGTTTGTACAATAAGGCCGTCAGCTTGCCCGGGAAACTACTCTGCGGCGTATCGGTTAACTTGTCGCCGGCTTCAAAAGCAATTCCCGCTTCAGTAGTATTAGACACGATAAAGCGCAGCTCAGGGTTCTCAGCCAGCTTCATATACTCCTCATGCTGTGAATAGGGATTAAGCGTCCGCGTAATACAATTAATTACCTCGTGCTCTTTTACAGCCGCTCCGTCTTTAATGCCTTGCAGATAAAGGGTATACAGCCCATTCTGATCATTTAGCATTTCCGCCAGTCCGTTAGCCAGCGGCTGTACAACAACCACTCCACCATTGAAATCCGTTTTTTGATTCATGGTATGAATCTGCCAATCTACAAAAGCGCGCATGAAATTGCCTTCGCCAAATTGTAGGACCTTCTCGGGATACTGCTTGTAAGCTGTCCAATTATCGCTATTTAATCTTTTCATATAAACGCCTCCTAATAGTAAATGCACACGATAAACTAATTAAACAAACTATATAAAATCATATTTATATTGATAATTAATTAAATATATGCACACGTGAAAATTTTAGATAGCAACCCTTTACGATAGTAAAGGATTAGGCTGCTATGCGCAGCCTCTACTTCTGCAACTTCCTGACTGATTCTCTGGCAATAAGCTCTGTCTCGATCGAGATCCGCCCGTCTTTTTCTGAGGGCTCCTTGACCAAGCTTAACAGCTGGCGAGCGCCTTGCTCACTAATCTTCTCAATAGGACGTTTGACCGTGGTGAGTGAAGGATTGGCAAAAAGTGAAAACCCAATGTCGTCAAAACCAACAACAGAGATATCATTTGGCACCTGCAGCCCTCGCTCAAACACACCTTTCATAGCCCCAATTGCCATATCATCATTGGAGCAAAATACAGCAGTTGGTGGTTTCTCGAGATCCAGTAGCTTGCCCATCGCCTCATATCCACTTTGCATATCATAATTACCACTTATCATGTAGTCATTACGAACAGGGATATTATGGTCAATCAAAGCTTTTATAAAGCCATCTCTGCGTTCCTGTGTGGATTTAAAGCCCTCGACACCTTCAATAATTGCAATGTCTTGATGCCCGTTTTCGATCAGGTATTTGCCTGCATTATAAGCACCTTCCCGGTCGTTCGAGATGATGTTGATAATGGAGCGGTCATCAATTTCCCGGTTCAGCACAACGATTGGAATGCCTTGCTGGACAACATGGTAAATGAATTTATTATCTGCTTCACTCTGGCTCATTAGAATAATTCCATCAAAACGTTTGCGATGAATAGAGGAATATTCCGCATAATCGTCGATCCCACGGATGAACAGATTGTACTCTACATCTATGACACTATTTACACCACGAATCGTGTCAGAGAAGAAACCCGAAGTTGTGCCGTTGGCAATACTCGTGAAGAACAGACCAATGGTATAGGATCGCTGCATCACAAGGCTTTTGGCATTGTAATTAGGGACGTAGCCCACTTGCGCAGCGATCTCGGCAATTTTTTTACGTGTGACCTCTTTAATTAGTGGACTATTGTTAAGTGCTCTCGATACAGTTGTATGCGATACATTCGCCAATTTGGCGATATCCTTGATTGTAGGTGCCATGGGTCAACCTTCCTTATCAAACGGGTTTGGCTCTTCCATGTAAGGATATCATAACGATTACCTAGTCACCAATGCCTGTTTCGAGAAATTAAAATAATGATCAGCGTTATTGTAACAGATGTTCTCAATCATACTGCCCAGTAACTCCATATCATCCGGGGCTTCTCCAGCCTCTACCCAAGAGCCTACCAGATCACACAAGATTCTTCTAAAGTACTCATGTCTGGTATACGATAAAAAGCTTCTGGAGTCTGTTAGCATCCCAACAAATTGGCTAAGTACGCCTAGATTAGCAAGTGTCTTCATCTGTTCCAGCATGCCGTCTTTATTATCGTTGTACCACCATGCGGTTCCGAATTGAATCTTCCCTGGAATACCGCCGCCCTGGAAGCTGCCCATTAAACTGGCAATAACATGATTATCATTAGGGTTCAGTGAGTACAAAATGGTCTTAGGCAATGCATTCTCACGATCCAGCGCATCGAGCAGACCCGCCAAAGGCTTAGCAATCACGCCGTCATTGATGGAATCATAACCCGTGTCAGGTCCGAGACGTCCGAACATTACGCTGTTGTTATTCCGAAGCGCATGAATATGGAATTGCATCGCCCAATCCAGCTCGTTGTACAATTTGCCGAGGAATACTAGCGTGAATCCTTTATATTTCTTTTCTTCACTCTCACTTACAGTGCCTTCATGAAGTGCTTTAGCGAATATAGCTGTAGCTTCCTCCAAGGTAGTTGGCTCAAACATTACCGCATCCAAAGCATGGTCAGATACACGGCCGGCTCTCGCGTGGAAGAATCTCACTCTGCTCTCCAATGCTGCAAGAAACTGTCCGTAATTCTCAACAGCCATTCCCGAAACTTCGCTTAGCTGGGCTACCCACGGCTGGAAGGTTGGACGGTTGATTTCAAGCGCTTTATCTGGCCGGAATCCCGGCACAACGCTAGCATTGAACCCACTCACATTACTGATTTTCTCATGATATTCCAGATTATCTACAGGATCATCGGTAGTACAAACCGTAGTCACCTTCGATTTAATGATCAAATCTCTTGCTCCGAATCCTTCACTTTGTAGCTGTCTATTCACTTCATCCCAAATTTTTGGTGCGTTAGCTTCATTCAGCAACTCATATACACCGAAGAAACGTTGCAGCTCCAGATGCGTCCAATGGTATAGCGGATTCCCGATAATCATCGGAACCGTTTTAGCCCAGGCCATAAATTTATCATAATCACTGGCATCGCCAGTAATGAATTTCTCTTCTATACCGTTAGCGCGCATCACTCTCCATTTATAATGGTCGCCATACAGCCAAGCTTCGGTAATATTGTTGAACGTTTTGTTCTCATAAATTTCTTTTGGACTGAGGTGGCAATGATAATCGATAATGGGCATGTCTTTCGCATGATTATGAAACAGCTTAATTGCGGTCTCGCTCGACAATAGAAAGTTCTCATCCATGAATTTTTTACTCATGAGGTTTGCTGCTCTCCTTTAAGTTCGAATGGGAGTTACACAAAGTTTAACGTGAACATTAATTTAATCAGTTGATTTCCCAATAAATATTTTAAACTTAAAATCATTGCTTGTAATAGGTATTAATATAAATTGTTCACGTTAACATTATATCTTCATTGTAAACGTATTTTTAAAATGCGCAAGTCTTTTTATAAGGACATTGTTACAGTTATTTTAACTTCTGAGCGGTAATAAATAAACAACATATTTAATTTCCGGACACGGCCCCACCATTATAAAAAAAGCAGGCAACCTTTTAGAAAAAGGATAACCTGCTTATATGTCATCGGACTACGATTTCTCGCAAAATTAACTATCCAGTGTTTCGCTCCAGTCATGCACCATCGTGCCCTCTAGGTACTTCTCGGCATCCATTGCTGCCATACAGCCAGATCCCGCTGCAGAAATTGCCTGACGATAACGGGTATCCTGCACGTCGCCACAAGCGAATACGCCCGGGATGTTCGTTTCTGTCGTTCCAGGGTTGACCACAATGTAGCCGTTGGTATCGGTCGTAATTTGTCCCCCTAAAAATCCGGTGTTCGGCGTGTGCCCGATCGCGACAAACACTCCGTCCGCTTCGATGAGTTCATCAATTCCCGTCTCATTGTTGCGAACCGTCAGCCCTTTAACGCCAGACTCGTCGGTTGTAACCTCAAGCGGTGTACGGTTAAGAGCCCACGATACCTTACTGTTATCCCGTGCGCGAGCCTGCATAATCTTCGAAGCTCTAAGCTCATCACGACGGTGAACCAATGTTACATTGGAAGCGAATCGGGTTAAAAAGCTGGCTTCCTCCATCGCTGAATCTCCACCACCGACGACAATAATCTTTTTGCCACGGAAAAAGAATCCGTCACAAGTAGCACAAGTGCTGACCCCACGGCCCACATTCTCCTGCTCCCCGGGGATTCCTAAATATCTGGCAGATGCGCCGGTTGAGATGATCACTGACTCCGCTTCTAATACTCCCAATCCATCTACAGTCACTTTAAATGGACGCTGTGAAAAATCAACTGAATCCACCCAGCCATTCTTAAATTCAGCTCCAAAACGTTCAGCCTGCTTGCGCATGTTGTCCATTAAATCCGGGCCTAGAATTCCTTCAGGAAAGCCTGGGAAGTTCTCGACTTCTGTTGTCGTTGTCAGTTGTCCACCTGGTTGCATACCTTCAATCACAAGTGGGTTTAGGTTGGCACGTGCCAAATAAATTGCAGCAGTAAGCCCGGCTGGGCCTGTTCCGATTACAATCGTTTTGTACATAACAGTGGCCTCCTCACAATAGGGTTTATTTAGAAGAAACGGGCCCTTTTTTGGCATGCATAGCCGCCTTCGGTGCCCCTATAAGGAACATTAGCGTTTACGCAAGACATATAAAAAGGGCTCCGTTTCTACGAAATACTACATGATCGATTTAGATATTCTCGGTAAATGGCGGAAGACTGTCGCTCACACTTCCCTCGAAACTACATTCCTCATCTATGCGCCGAGCATAACGACTGACCATAGATACAGAAACATTGTAACGCTGAGCTACTTCACGGTAGGTGACCGGCAGGTTATGCGTTTTAGCAATTAGATATTCTAAGGCAGCACACCAGCCATTCGCATGACGGATAAACGGAATATCCGGATAAAGGCTGCTCAGAAATTGCTTCCAAAGTAATTCAGCATCTTTTTTGTGGATTGCATCATATCTTCGATCCATCATACTAAGGGTCTGATCGATAACTTTCTGCCAATCCTCTCTCCATTCCGGCAGTCCCTTCAGACGCGGGGAAGAGGTTTCTTTGACTTCCTGAAGCACATTCTCTTCAGGAACACTTCCAATCAGCCGCTGCAGACTAAGAAGTGCCGCTTCTTGCAGCTTTTCTTCCTGCAAGGGCTGCTGCTTCAGAAGTCCTTGCAGAATTTCGGACATCTCTTCATCTTCAATCCACCGCAGAGCTTCTGTAACCTGAAGCTTCGTATTGGCATCCCCGTAGCGGAGCGCCCAGAAGAAGGAAGAGCGAAGCAGCGGATTGTTCCGTACCTCTTCGGTAAAGCTGCCCTTGTTGTCCTTCCACAGCTTCAGCTGCTCCTGAAAAGGAAGCTGATAGTTGTAGCTGACCAGCGACAGCGTTTTGCCTTCCCCCTGCGCCTGCTGCAGCTGAGCTAGAAAAAATCTCGGCACAGCCGATTCCGGATCGAGCTTAGCCGCCTTCTGCCAGCAGCGCTGGGCTTCTGTATACAGGCCACTATTGCTGGCAGCAGCCGCACAATAATGATAGAGACTGGCGTCGCCACCGACCTCTTCATCCTTCAACAGACGTCTAAAATGGCCATAGGCGGTTCTATGGCGTCCCAGAATCCCCATGGTGGTGGCCATTTTGAACAGATGCTCCTGATGAAACGGAATAGTGGTCTCCAGAAGGCGTAACAATCCATCCAGTTGCCCGCGGTCGCCTTCATACTGAAGGAAGATCGCTAAGTTACAGAGTGCATGCAAATTCCCGGAGTCCTGCTCCAGCACCCGCATAATACATTCCTTAGCTTTGGTAAAACGACCCATGTAAAAATACGCTAGGGCTAGGTTGTTATGTGCCGCCAGGAAGTCAGGCGTATTGCTCACAATCTCTTCAAGCAAAGTGACGGCTTGTGTAAACTTGCCCTCCTCCAACAGTGCTCGGGCTCGCTCATGCTCTATTACACCTTCCCGGCTTCTAATCCGGATAAGTGGAGCAGGACGGTCCAGCTCATATTGCAGCAGCTCCATCAATTCTTCCGATTCGGCCAGAAATTCACCGTTCACATCTTCTTCGAGATAAGTGACGAGTGAGCGTTCTGCCTCCTCATAGCTTTCCATATTGGCGAAGTTGTTAGCCATATAGAAATAACATTCCGTCATTGCCGGATCAATATTCTCCAGTACATGGGTTAAAATGTCATTGGACGCTTCATAATTACCCATTTCTGATAATACGCCAGCCACGTTGCAATGATTGACCGGATTCTCCGGCTCGTACTCTACAGCTTTGCGAAAATTCTTTAATGCCTTATCATATTGAAAGCGATCCAAGGACCGAACGGCTCTTTCAAAGAAAAAATTGGCATTCAGAGTTACAGGAATCACATTATCATTCCCCAGTTCATACTCTGAAGTTCTCTCAATCATGGAAGCAAGGCACCTCCCTTATAAGAAGCTTCCTTATACTAACGAAAAATAGGAGGGCGGCGCCCTATGGGGTATGCCGGAGCTCCATCCTTAATCGCTATTCCGTTCCCTTATTGGGCGCGGGTATCTCCACACAGTATACCACATGTGACAGCGAGAATCTCAAGTTGAGAAAGACTCTACCACTCTGCTTACAACATCTTTTTTGACAAAAAATAAAAAAGACGGGGAATTAAATTCCCGCGTCTCTAAATAGCTTATCGATTGAACCACCCTCAAGGATGATGTGCGTAGCCTGGGCAAGCATCGGTGCAACAGATAATACCGTAAACCGACTTGAATGGTCATCAGGCAGTGCAATAGAATCTGTCGTAACCACTTCCTGAATAGAAGGATGGTCAAGCCGCTGTAGCGCGGGCCCTGAGAATAATCCGTGTGTCGCGCAGACAATACTGTCCTTCGCACCTCTCTCCTTCAGGCCTTCTACCACATTCACAATGGTCGTCCCAGTATCGATCAGATCCTCAATAATGATAGGTGTCCGTCCCTCGACATCACCAATGACATGAGTGATTACCGATTCATTATGGGCTGGGCGCTTCTTGATCATAATGGCAAAAGGTGAATCCAGCTTATTCGCCAGCTTCTCAGCCATAGACGCACGCCCTGCATCCGGGGAAACAATGACCAGATCAGACATTGCCTTGGCTTTCAAATGGCTGCTGATCAAATCGAGTGCAGTCAGATGATCGACCGGAATGTTGAAAAAGCCTTGAATCGCCGCTGCGTGCAAATCGATGGTGATTACGCGGGTTGCTCCAGCGGTCGTCAGCACATCAGCCACCATCTTAGCCGAGATCGGCTCACGAGGTGCGGACTTCCGCTCCTGCCGAGCGTACCCATAATACGGCACAATAATGTTCACTGTACGAGCCGATGCCCGTTTGGCAGCATCTATCATCACCAGCAGCTCCACGAACATCTCATTAATGGGATGCGAAAGGGATTGCACCAAAAATACGTCGCAGTTCCGGATGCTTTCTTCGTAATGCACGTAAATCTCGCCGCTCATGAAGCGGGTCAGCTTTATCTGCCCCAATTCAACACCAAGTCGCTCCGCAATATCAGCCGCTAACTTTGGATTCGACGAACCGGAAAAAATACGTAATTGTTGATGATGCATAATACCCTCCTGCGGATTATAAATTATTATAGTTTGAACTGAACAGTGGTACGGCGGCGTCCCTCAAATACAGCCAGCTCACGAAAACCAGTGTGCCAAAGCATGCTACGCGCCTCTTGCAGCCCGTCCCCCAGCTTGGCAGGATCATGTGCATCGGAGCCTAATGTCAGCGGTATGCCGAGCCTTAGGGCCTCCTGTAGCAGATGCTCTGCCGGGAACATCTCAGCGCAAGGCTTCGTAAGTCCGGAAGCATTCAGCTCCATGGTGATTCCACTATCCGCTATAACCTTTAAGGTCTCTAGCTCCAGCGCCTTCACCTCAGCCTTGCCCTCCGGTGTTTGTGGACCATAACCGAACCGTTTAATAACATCCATATGTCCTATAATATCATATAATCCCGATAACGCCGACTTCTTTACCGCATCGTAATAAAGACGATACACCTCTAGCGCATCTCTGCCTTCCCAACCATGAACCTGGCGGTGATCCGTAATATCCCACTCCCCAAGAAAATGCACAGAACCTATAAGATAATCCCATGGATACGGCGACAAAATCTCGCGGATTTGCTCTTCGTATCCTTCGATATAATCGGCTTCCAGCCCCACCCGCAGGTCTATGACTCCACGGTAACGCTCCTTTAGGGTCAGACATTCCTCCACATAACGAGGCAGCTCAGCCATTGGCATAGCCATTTCAGGATAATAGCTGGCGGGATCTACGTGGATGAGCGGCAAGTGGTCGGACAACCCCAGCTGCTGAAGTCCAAGCTCTATCCCGCGCTGCACATACTCCTCAAGCTTACCCACGGCATGGCCACAGCGTTCATGATGCGTGTGGTAATCAATATGCATCACTCAGTCCCCCTTAGTACTGATCCCGGCGTGGGCGTTCGTGACGGGTACTCAACTCTTCCATAATCTCATCCAGTGGAAGCTTACGTTCTTGCAGCAATACCAACAGATGATAGATCAGATCACTGACTTCAAGGCGCAGCTCGGCGTTATCTTTATTTTTGGCGGCAATAATGGTCTCGGAAGCTTCCTCGCCTACCTTTTTGAGGATCTTATCCACGCCTTTATCAAACAAATAAGTGGTATACGCGCCTTCCGGGCGTTCCACTTCCCGCTCAGCAATCACACGCTCCAGCTCACCAAGAACAGCAAAACGCTCACCATCTGTCAAACTAGACACTGGTTTCGAAGCATCTGTTGTTGGGTTATTCAAAGGAATCTCACGGAAAAAGCATGACGTAGCTCCAGTATGGCAAGCTGGTCCTTCAGGCACAACCTTCACGAGTAGTGTGTCGCTATCACAATCATAGGATATGGAGGTAATAGCTTGTGTGTTGCCTGAGGTTCCGCCTTTATGCCAAAGTTCGCTGCGTGAGCGGCTCCAAAACCAAGTCTGACCACTCTCCAGTGAAAGCTGTAATGATTCGGAGTTCATATAAGCAACCATCAGTACCTCTAAACTGCTAGCATCCTGAACAACCGTAGGCACCAGACCGGCTTCATTCCAGCGAATGCCTGCCAGAGCTTCTTTTTGGCTTATTGTTGTATTCTTTTGTGTTTCGCTCATCGGATTTCTACCCCTTTTTGCTTCAAATCTGCCTTTAAATCATTAATTGCAATCTCTTTATAGTGAAAAATGGTCGCCGCAAGTCCCGCATCGGCTTTCCCTTCCGTAAATACATCGTAAAAATGCTCCTTCTTCCCAGCGCCGCCAGAAGCAATCACAGGAATACTGAGCAAATCGCATACTGCCGAGGTTAGCTTCAGATCGAAGCCGTCTTTTGTGCCATCTGCATCCATGCTAGTGAGCAAAATCTCGCCTGCGCCCAGCTTCTCAGCTTCTTTAGCCCAAGCCAGAGCACGGATGCCAGTGGGCTTACGCCCGCCATGAGTGTACACTTCCCATTCACCAAAAGCCTCATTATATTTAGCATCTATCGCTACTACAATACACTGGGAGCCAAATCGGCGAGCACCCTCCAAAATTAACTGAGGATTAGTGATGGCTGCCGTATTAATGCCGATTTTGTCTGCGCCTGCACGAAGAATCCTTTTCATATCATCAGTTGTAGAGATCCCTCCACCCACTGTAAAAGGAATGGCAATCTCACCGGCGGTCTGCCGCACAACCTCGATCATCGTTGCTCTACCTTCTACGGAAGCCGATATATCTAGAAACACAAGCTCGTCTGCGCCCTCGCGGTCATACAGTGCCGCTAGCTCTACCGGATCTCCAGCATCACGCAGATTCACAAAGTTAACGCCTTTGACTACCCGTCCATCCTTAACGTCAAGACAAGGGATGATACGTTTTGCTAACATTATGAAATCCCCCTTTCTTTAAAAAGCGTTTCAAACGCCTAAAGTGTGTCGGTCCCCCTAAAGCTCTCTTAGCCCAGGGGGAGCCCAAGGGCCGCTGCCCTCTGGTAACCTTGATTGTTGACATGGGCGGATCATAACCCATCCGGCTGAACCATAGCCCACACGGCTGAACATGTGCTATGATCGCTAACCCCTTCGTGGCCGCTTCCTTGACCCATAACACCTTCAAGTTCCGCGGTTTTGACCCTTATGTGGTCGGAAGAGCTCGCGCCACCTGCAAGCCCACGAGTATTTAGTTGCACAACGTGCAGTTATTTTATCAGCCTTTTTGCAAGCCACTCTTTTAACTGCATTTCGTACAACTAAATCTGAGGATGAGCTTATAAATCAACTCATCTCTGAGTTATAGCTGCACGAAATACAACTAAATTAGCTAATCAGCTCTAAATGTGAAAAATAGCTGTATAAAGTACACTTAAATCATCATCCGAGGAAAAATACCCTTCCCGCCGCCTAATTACGCCTATTGTAGCAGATTGTGCAGCGGGTTTTAGCTAGGGGGTAACCTCCATCTTCACAGGTATTAAAATTTCACCGTATCCCTCGTTGAAACAGCGCCCAAGTCGTTACGCCATTCGTAATGAGATTTTTGCAAAGTGAAACACATTAGCTAGTTGGGTTTGTTGCTTTATTGGTCAGCTGGTTTGTTTTAGCTCTTTTGTTGCTTTGTTGGTTTGTTGTTAAGCCCATTTGCTGGTTTACTTGTTTGGTCGTTTGTTCGTTTGGTCGTTTAAACTTTTGCTAGTTTGCTTCTCTGGGCGTTCATTTAATTATTATTAGTTACTCATTTACTGTTACGTCTATTTCTTTTATCCACTGCTCATTGGATTGCTCAACTGTTGTCTTTTTGTTCATTCGCTCGTCTATTAATTAGTTTGGTCATTGGTGATTTGCTACTTTATTCATTACACCTATTTCTTTAACCCACTGTTGGTTCTGTCTATTTCATTGATCCACTATTCCTTGGCTAACCCATGTCGTCTTTTTGTTCATCCGCTCATGAATTAGCGCGTTCGCCCAACGCTACTTCTGCCCAAGCGCTCGCAAAGCTTCAGAAAGATCAATATTGCCCGTGTATAACGCCTTGCCAACAATAGCTCCACCCACACCGCTGCCGCTGTGCACGTTCAGACGCAACAGATCATCAAGACTGGTGACTCCGCCGGAGGCGATCACTGTTTTACCGCTGGCTTGCGCCATGGACAGGATACCATCCACGTTCGGCCCCTGCATCATCCCGTCACGGGAGATGTCGGTGTAAATGAACGTCTCGGCTCCTTTTGCCGCCAATTCTTTGGCAAGAGCTTCAGCACGAACTTCGGAAGTGTTCAGCCAGCCGTGTGTAGCAACATAACCGTTGCGCGCATCAATGCCGATCGCTACTTTATCGCCGTATTTTGCCAATACCTCTTCGGTAAAAGTATGATCGTTAATCGCAGCAGTACCAATAATAACGCGGCTAACGCCAAGTCCGAGCAATTTCTCTACGTCCGCAAGATTGCGAAGACCGCCGCCCACCTGCACAGGAACGTTAGCATTAGCAGCAATAGCACCGATGATTGCATCGTTCACAGGATGACCTGCTTTCGCACCATCTAAGTCCACCAAATGAATGAACTTTCCACCTTGCTCTTCCCATGATTTTGCCACCTTTAGTGGACTATCATTGTATATCGTTTCCTGATTGTAATCCCCCTGCTGCAGCCTGACGCATTTTCCATCCCGGATATCAATCGCCGGATATACAATAAAAGAAGACATTTGGCGCTCCCCACTTTCGTTACATTATATTTATAGCGTGGCTTACGCCCGCTCTCTCTTAATCTTCAAGTATAAACGCCTTCGTCGTCCTTATAAGGACAGTAAGCGTTTAAGCGAGAAATATAAGGATAAAGTGTATTGTGAAACTTATACTTTCTTATATTTCAAAAAATTACCCAACAGCTTGATTCCCAGCTCTCCGCTTTTTTCCGGATGGAACTGCATACCGAACACATTATCTTGCCCGACAATAGCCGTGACTGGGTAACCATAATCTGTGACAGCCAGCAGATCACTCTCTTTTGCTACAAGCGCGTGATAAGAGTGGACAAAATACACATGCCCCTCCTCAAGGCCAACAAAAAGCGGATTCTCCGGCTGTCTAAAGCTGAGCTTGTTCCACCCCATATGCGGCACCTTATAGCCA
Source organism: Paenibacillus sp. FSL R5-0636 (assembly GCF_037974255.1). Taxonomy (NCBI): domain Bacteria; kingdom Bacillati; phylum Bacillota; class Bacilli; order Caryophanales; family Paenibacillaceae; genus Paenibacillus; species Paenibacillus sp. FSL R5-0636. The sequence continues at coordinate 160,986 of NZ_CP150232.1, read as the reverse complement.
TCTCTAGGAGCGAACCGCACCACTGAACCCGAGAGAATATCTAGCCCCTCATGGCTGCCATGCTCTTCACCGGTGCTAAACAACAGCTGCATGCCAAGACAGATCCCAAGCAGAGGCTGCTCTCCAGCGGCTACCTGTTTGACGACAAGATCCAAACCATTCTCCCGCAGATGCCCCATCGCATCGCCAAATGCACCGACACCTGGCAGAATGACACTATCAGCAGCGAGAATTTGCTCGGCATCACCCGTCACTACACACTCATAACCGAGACGTTCTACCGCCTTGCTCACACTGTGCAGGTTGCCCATGCCATAATCGACGATTGCAACAGTCATCCTACAGCACTCCCTTCGTAGAAGGCACACCCTTCACACGTGGATCAATCAAAGTTGCCTCATCCAGCGCCCGTCCAAGCGCTTTGAATACAGCCTCAATCATGTGATGAGTGTTAGAACCGTAGTGTACGATAACATGCAACGTAATCCGTGCTTCGAGCGCGAACTTCCACAGGAACTCCTGAACAAGCTCCGTCGAAAAGCTGCCTACCTGCTGTGAAGGATAGGTTGCACGATATTCAAAGTGCGGGCGATTGCTGATATCGATCACAACCTGCGCCAAAGCTTCATCCATCGGTACAAAAACACTCGCATAACGTTTGATTCCTTTTTTATCACCCAGTGCTTCGTGCAGCGCCTGCCCTAGGCAGATCCCAATGTCTTCAACCGTGTGGTGGTCATCAATCTCGATGTCTCCACGCGCCTGTACAGACAGGTCAAATTGTCCGTGCTTCGTGAACAGATCCAACATATGATTCAGAAAAGGAACATCCGTCTCCAGCTCTGAAACTCCACTTCCATCTACATTAAGAGACAACTTTATATCCGTCTCGTTTGTTTTGCGGCTTAATCCAGCTTGGCGCAAGGCCTGTTCGTTATTGTTCTCCATATCCGTCTCCACCTTTTCCTTCGTTCTTGAGTCGAATCTCAATGGCTCGTGCGTGGCCTTCTAACCCTTCGCGGCGTGCCAGCTCTATAATGGTCTTCCCATCACGCAAGAGTGCTTCCTTACTGTAATAGATCAGACTTGATTTTTTAATAAAATCATCCACATCCACTGGTGACGAGAAACGTGCGGTCCCATTGGTTGGGATAATATGATTTGGCCCGGCAAAATAATCACCCACGGGCTCAGAGCTATACGCTCCCAGGAAGATGGCTCCAGCATTCTCAATGCTGCCTACGAGGCCCATAGGATCTTCGACAACAATCTCCAGATGTTCTGGTGCCAGTCTATTCACTACGGAGATCCCTTCCTCCATAGATTCCACAACAATGATCGCGCCGTAATTCTCTACGGAAGAACGGGCGATCGCCTGACGCGGCAGTTCTTGCAGCTGACGCTCCACTTCGGCCGCCACGCTATCCGCCAGGCTCTGCGATGGCGTGACCAGAATCGCCGAGGCCATCTCGTCATGCTCGGCCTGCGAGAGCAGATCCGCTGCGACATAGGCCGGCTCAGCGGTCTCATCTGCCAGCACGACAATTTCGCTGGGACCCGCGATACTGTCGATATCCACGGCGCCATATACCTCGCGTTTAGCCAGCGCAACGTATATGTTGCCGGGCCCACATATTTTATCTACCGGCGCTATGCTCTCCGTACCAAAAGCCAAAGCAGCTACCGCCTGTGCTCCGCCCACACGGTAGATTTCATTAACACCTGCTTCTGCAGCAGCAACCAGGATGTAAGGGTCAATCCCTTCTTTGCCGCCGGTGGATGGCGGAGTCACCATGACGATCTCCGGCACACCCGCGATCTGAGCTGGGATCACGTTCATCAGCACCGAGGAGGGATAAGCTGCTTTGCCACCAGGTACATATACCCCTACCCGCTTCAGCGGACGAATAATCTGCCCCAAGATCGTGCCATCCGGCTGCAAGTCCATCCATGAATTCCGTTTCTGTCTGGCATGGAACGCCCGGATATTGGCTGCAGCCGCTTGAATAGCGGATACGAAAGATTGCTCTACTCGGCCATATGCTGCCTGAAGCTCTTCCGGGGTTACCCGCAGCTGATTCGGCGTAAGTACGACCCGGTCAAATTGCTCCGTATAGCGAAGAAGCGCCGTGTCTCCTTCTTTTTTAATGGCGGCCACAATTTCCTTTACCGCCTGATTTTGCTCTGGCGTACCATACTCCACTTCCCGCTCTAGCTTAAAGTCCTTGCTCGACACAACCTTCATCGCTGGTTCCTCCCTTTACCCCTAACATCTGTTGCCGCCTACCGCAAATTAGGTTGCCCTATAACTGCCTGTAGTCGGTCACACAGTTGCTGTATCTCTTCATTTTTCATCCGATAGCTCACACGATTCGCCACCAGGCGGCTTGTAATTTCGAATATACTCTTCATTTCGATTAATCCGTTGTCCCGCAGCGTTTGCCCGGTCTCTACCATATCCACGATACGATCGGCCAGACCAATCAGTGGTGCAAGCTCGATGGATCCATTCAGCTTCACGACCTCGACCTGTTGGCCCTGCTCCCTAAAATACCTTGAAGCTACATTCGGATATTTTGTCGCTACACGCTGCTGAATCCCCGGCTGCCAGTTCGGCAATCCGATGATAGACATCCGGCAGCGGGCAATGCCAAGATCAAGCAGCTCGTATACATCACGATCTTCCTCCAGCAAAACATCCTTGCCCACGATCCCAATATCCGCCACGCCATATTCTACATATGTAGGTACATCTACTGGTTTCGCCAATATAAACTCCATCCCTGCCTCAGGCAGCGGAATAACAAGCTTGCGTGATGCCTCACCGTCCGGTGGAATCGGAAGACCTGCCTGGCGGAACAGCTCAGCAGCCTTTTCGTAAATCCGGCCTTTTGGCATAGCCACCTTCAATATCTGTGCCATTGTTAAGTTGCCTCCTTTTCCATCTCCATGCAAAATTTATGTTAATCGCTTTTTGTACTAGCGATATCCTCAGCCATGCTCACTTACAAAAGATACGAATGTATAGATTTCACCGTACCGTACACCCTCTGCTTCAACCGTGTCCGTATCCAAACGCTTCACCGTTTCAAGCTCTTCTGGACCTGCAGCAAGTCTAGTAACGACTGCATGACCCTCTGACCGCAGGCGTGTTGCCTCTTCCAAGCCTTCTTTTCTGCGAATCGCATCATATTGGATCAAAATAGGCAGCTCTTCCTCTTCGACCACTCCAGTTACACCATCCAGGATGCGATTCGTTTTTAAGGAAAATCCTGTGGATGGGATCGGACGCCCAAACTGTTGCAGCAGATTGTCGTATCTACCACCGCTGCATACCGGAAATCCTAATTCCGCTGCATAACCTTCAAAAGTCATGCCTGTATAATAGGAAAAGTCCCCGATCATCGTCAGGTCAATCAGTACATGCTGTGATACGCCGTAAGAGACCAGCACCTCCCACACCTTGCACAAATGATCAATCGAATGACGGGCGAGCGGATGATTGCTCAGCTCTAGCGCCTGTCCACAAATCTCCTTGCCTCCGCGCAGACGCAGCAGCCCATCCAGTTCGTTCTTCTGCGCTTCTGTAAGATCCAGCCGCCGTAAAGTCTCCCGGAAAGAAACATAGTCACGGCCCAGCAAATGACTTTTCAGCTCCTCTTGAGCCTCGGGTAATTCAGGAAGTGCCTCTTGAAATAACCCATTCAGAAAGCCTACATGCCCCATAGCGATCTTAAAAGACTTCACACCCGCGGCTTGCAGCGAAGAAATAGCAAGCGCCACTACCTCCGCATCGGCCTCTGGTGAATCATCACCTACCAGCTCTACACCTGTCTGGAAGAACTCCGCTTCCCGCCCCGCTTCTTCCTCAATAGCACGGAATACATTCGCGTGATATGACAGACGCAATGGCAGTGGCTCATCCTTCAATAGAGAGGCAACAACACGGGCAACCGGGGCAGTCATTTCTGATCGAAGCACCAAAGCCTGACCACGATTGTTAAGTAATTTATAGAGCTTCTGGTCGGACGTAGAGCTAGCCACGCCAACTGTATCGTAATATTCCAACGTTGGAGTCATCATTTGCTGATATCCCCAGCGACTCATGCAATGCAGTACATCGTTCTCAATTTTGCGCAATTTCGTTACGGCCCGGGGCAGATAGTCCCGAACGCCAGACGGCTTCTCAAATCCCTTTGGTTTGGACATCTTCATTGTTCACCTCGTCAGTTATCATTAGATACTGTTTATGTTTACTTTACTATGGTAAAGTGGTAGCAAATTAAAGTATTTTCAATATCGTATCATGTTCACTGCTTTTTCGTCAATCAAACCCTTAGTCGAGCGTTTGGCATTTTCTTTATTTTTGCCTCCCCGCTTATCGAATACTATAATGAGCTAATACGATTGTACTTCATAATTTTGTAATTGGTGTTCTAAAAATATACTTTCACCTAGAAAGAAGGGCTAACGCTTGACTAAATCCTATATGATTGGCGTTGATATTGGTACTACAAGTACAAAGGCAGTTCTCTTCGAGGAGAATGGAGCCATAGTTTCACAAGCTAATATGGGTTATCCCTTGCATCAACCCTCCCCTTCTATAGCGGAGCAGGACCCAGAGCAAATCCTACGTGCAGTCTTTCATACCATCTCTAATGTCATGCGGCAAAGCGTCGTAACTCCAGATAAGATCCTATTCGTCTCTTTCAGTTCAGCCATGCACAGTGTCATTGCAATTGATCAGCTAGGTAAACCACTTACTGCCTGCATCACTTGGGCTGACAACCGTAGTGCCGGGTCTGCACTTCGCCTGAAGAACGAGTTTAACGGACATGAGTTGTATTTGCGCACAGGAACGCCTATTCATCCTATGTCACCGATTACCAAGCTAATGTGGCTTCGGGAAGAGCAGCCTGAGTTGTTCCAACAAACCTATAAATTCATTTCTATAAAAGAATACATATTCGCTCGGCTGTTCGGCGAATACATCATTGATCATTCCATTGCCTCTTCTACAGGCATGCTCAACCTTGAACTTTTGGAGTGGGATAAAGAGGCCCTGGAGATAGCCCATATTTCACCAGATCAACTCTCACGGCTTGTTCCCACCACAGAGATCATGCAAGGCCTGCTTCCCGGTCTAGCAGAGGAGCTGTTACTGCTCCCGACGACACCTTTTGTCGTAGGAGCCAGTGATGGCGTCTTGTCCAACCTTGGCGTAGGCGCGATTAAACCCGGTGTAGTGGCTGCTACGATTGGAACAAGCGGAGCGATTCGCACCGTAGTGGAACACCCGCTTACCGACCCTAAAGGACGGACCTTCTGTTATAACTTAACCCCAAAACATTGGGTGATCGGAGGACCCGTTAATAACGGCGGTATGTTGTTCCGCTGGGTACGGGATGAGTTCGCTGCTTCTGAAGTCGAAACCGCCAAACGTCTTGGCATTGACCCTTACGAGGTTCTAACTCGCATCGCGGAACAAGTTCCGGCAGGTAGCGGTGGTCTTCTGTTCCATCCTTACTTAACTGGTGAACGGGCACCGCTGTGGAATCCTGATGCTCGTGGCTCCTTCTTCGGCCTTTCTATGAATCACCATAAGGAGCATATGATTCGCTCGGTACTAGAAGGCGTAATTTTCAATATGTATATGGTTCTGCTGGCTATGGAAGAGCAAATCGGGCGTCCTAGCAAAATTCTGGCTACAGGCGGCTTCGCCCGCTCCTCAGTCTGGCGGCAGATGATGTCTGATATTTTTGATCAAGAGGTCATCATTCCGGAGAGTATCGAAAGTTCCTGCCTCGGAGCAGTAGTGCTTGGTCTTTACGCAACGGGCCGTGTGGACTCCTTCGATGTTGTATTCGACATGATCGGCTCAACTTACCAGCATGATCCGATTGATGAACATACCAAAGTGTACAAGCAGCTGCTGCCGATTTATATTTCCGTCTACCGTAGTCTGGAAAGCCAGTATCAAGCTATTGCGGAGTTTCAGCGGGAACAGGCTGGAGAATAGACGAAAAATAAAAAGCGCCGGTCAACCCGCATATACGGGAGACTGGCGCTTTTATATTACCTAGCAGTAAACTATGCGCTTTGGGAACCTGTTTTAGCTTTCTTTGGTGCGCCTGATCCGAAAATAATCCAAGACGCAGGCACATACCGGAAGACGAGAGCCACTGCCAGCCATGAGACCAGCAGCGCAACAAGCCATCCTCCTACAATCGCTGCGATGTACGCAAGAGAACCCCCGTGAAACGGTAATTTTCTATAGAAATATAGCAGCATAGGGTGCAATAGATAAATCCCGAAGGAGCATGCTCCTACGGATACCAAAAGTCTTGTCAGCAAGCTACGACCCGCTCCATAGAGCAAGAAGGAGATTTGCAACAGCACCACACAAGAGAGTAGCGCATGTAGATTAGAGAAACCCTCATACCATAAGCTGTTGATGACAGTTTTTTTCGTGTAGTTGTTAAACCATAGCTCAACATGAACAACCCCTGCTACAATCCATAACAACCACAACGTAATCCAAACCGGACCTTTACCGGCGCGCCAGCCTTCACGTGAAGGCACTAGCCATTTTTTCAAAGAAGAATAATACACCGCAATCCCAGCACCCAGCAGGAAATACGAGAAATAAGTGATCGCCAGACTCCCCTTGGATAACTGCCAATACCCATGATTGGTCATGTATTTATTCAGCAGCACAAAACCCCACTGTAGTAATAACCCGATCAGCGGCGCCCAAGCCGCCAGATGACGAACCTTTTGCAAACACCACAAAATGAGCGGAAATAACACGTAAAACTGAATAATGATAATAATATAATACAGATGCGTATATGCCGTTCCTGTCCATAAATACTTCCATAGCTTAGAAGCCATCTCCCCCGGAGGTAAGCTCCAAGTATTCCCGGCATTCATTTTTAACGCAAAATACAGCAGCGAAAACACTACATAAGGCACAATAATATAAAGCAGCCTTCTAGAGTAGAACTTTCCTAGCGTTTTGCCACCCAGCGGACGGTCAATATAGTTATAGAAGAGCACGAACCCACTCAAAAATATGAATGAAGGTACGGCGAACTGGCTGAATTTATTAATAAATAAGAACGGATGAAACATGTTTGTGCCTAGTGTCTCCGCCAACGTTCGTGAAGTAGCATGAATAGCCAGCACTGCAAAAATAGCAATTGCCCGAAAAATATCCAGCTGCGGAATTCTTTCTTTTTGTCTCATAATCTTTCCTCCTGTTAAGCTCCGCATCGAAGTGATGCCTTTTTAATCAAGTATTATGAAGGCTACCTCCCCACGTTTAAGCGTGTGCGTGTATGAGACCTTCTTTTAACGTTATTTCTCCTGCTGCACGAATCCCTTTGCCCGTTCCTCAGGGATATAACCTGACTTTTCCTGCGGACTGGACTCCAAAGAGCGAGGCACGCTTCCAAAAATAATCCATGAACCCGGAACTCGCCGGAAAGCAAACTGCACAATAAGCCAGCTCCCTCCCAGTGCGACCACAAGCCCACCGTAGATGAACAAAACATATGTTAGCGACTCTAGGGGAATATGATATCTGAACCTGCGATATACCGCCAGCAATAGCGGATGAATCAAATATATCGCAAAGGAGAGTTCACCCAAACGAGTTAAAAAAGCAACAATCCCGCGAGGAGCCTTACGATAGATCAGAAATGTAGCATACAACAGAACCAATGCAGATAACATCGTATGGACATTCCATAATAGCTCGTACCACAGCGAATCCGTCCACACCCCAAAATGGCGGGCCACATACCATAGCTGCACATGGATAAAGGCTGCAATTAACCACCCGCTCACTAATAGGGCAGTCCATCCTTTTTGCTTGGCAGTTAGCTGCCTCCATGGCTTCATCAGCCACGTCTTCACCTTCTCAAAGTGAATTGCGATATAAGCACCCATCATATAATAAGCCAGATAAGAGATCGCCAAGCTCCCTTTTTCAACAATGTGCAGTTCGTATTTATTCCAGAAAATAAACCCCCACTGAAGTATCAATCCGAGTGGAATCGCCCACTTTATTAAAAATCGGGAACTCTGGAGTAGCTTAAGCAGTACTGGAAAAAGCAAATAAAACTGAATACTGATAAATACAAAATACAAATGCGCATATGCGGAACCTGAGAATAACGCTCTAATAAAGCTGTACAGGTTGCCACCGAGGTTCTGGGTCAATCGTCCGTTCACATATAAGGTTAGTGCGTAATAGCCCATAGAGGCTAGCAGATAAGGCAATAAAATATACTTTAATCGACGACGGTAGAAATTAATAATCAAGCTGCGTGTCACAGGGCGCCCATAATAATTATAAAACAATACAAAGCTGCTCAGAAAAATAAATGAGGGCGTACCGAATTTAAAGAAAATGTTGATCCAGTTCAGCCAGTAATAATAAGGTGAATGCAGTGCCTGCTCTCCAGCGGCAAAAGATGAGGAATGCACATGCAATACGCCTAAGATCGCTAATGCTCTGAAGATATCCAGCTGGGGCAGCCTTTCCTGTCTCGCAGTGTTCATATTATATTCCTCTTCTCTACTATGATGGTTGTTCATAGAGACGCTAAGCGGAATGTGGAAACTGAAAATACCAGGAAGCCTGCACCTGCTGATTTTACATTCTGATATTTGAAGCTGAATGCCTAGCGTGGGATTCGCCTTATCACTAACGCTAATTATATCGAATGTATCTGTTCTAAAAACTTAAGAAGAACTTAAAGTTTCCTTAATAATCTTCTCTAAGACGCAAGAAACCCTGCAGAACCTGCGCTAAAAAAACGCAATATGTAACTGCAGGGTTAAAAAAGCATCGTTTACACTTGTTCCGCATGTTCTTCCGTTGAAGAGGGGCGCAGCTCTCGCAGTGGATTGCCTCCGACAAAAGAGCCAGCCGCCACATTTTTGTGCACCACGGAGCCAGCAGCTATAACTGCCCAATCTCCAATGGTTACACCGGGAAGAATCGTTGTATTCGCGCCGATCAATACATTTTCACCGATCACCACTTCGCCCAGGCGATATTCCTTGATCAGATACTCATGCGCCAGAATCGTCGTGTTATAACCAATAATAGAATTCTCACCTACCGTTATTTTCTCCGGAAAAAACACATCCACCATTGCCATAAGACCAAAAGCCGTGTGTTTACCAACCTTCATCCCCAGCATCCGTCGATAGATCCAATTCTTTAACGGTAGAATCGGACAATAGCGGGCAATCTGAATAAAAATAAAGTTGCGGACACCCTTCCAAGGGCTGACCGTACGGTAAATATACCAAAGTGAGTTATGACCTTCTACTGGATAACGGGTTACGTTTCTCACGATTCATTCGTTCCTCGCTCCATAATTTCTATAATATCCTTCATGTTATGGATGATAAAGTCCGGATCATACTTGCGGAGCGTATCCTCGCCCTTCAAAGACCAAGATACTCCAACAGCGTATACACCGGCAGCTTTGGCTGATTGAATATCAACCGCACTGTCACCTATCATTAAGGTTTTACGAGGATCAACGCCAAGGTTTTTGACCGCTGTCAGAACGGGCTCCGGATGTGGCTTTGGTTCAGTAACATCGTTCACAGTCACAATCGTATCCATGTACTTAAGCAAATCGAACCTTTCCAGAGTCTTGATCGTTGTTGGACGGATCTTAGTAGTTACAATCCCAAGTTTGATCCCACGACTCGAGAGCTCCTCAATGGTCTCCTTTACAAGCGGGAAGGACCGCACTAACTCATCATGATGCTCATTATTATAAGAACGATAGGACTTTTCTAACGTACCATTTACATCCTCTAGTCCAGAGAATACTCTCATCTGTTGCTGAAGGGTTGTTCCCATATGCGGAATTATCTCTTCTCTGGTCAGTGGAGCCAGACCATTGTCCTTCAGCGCGTACATAAATGAACTAATGATTAGCTCATTCGTATCGACAATCGTTCCATCCAGATCAAAAAGAACGCATTCTATCATAAGTTTTACTGCTCCTTCTTATCTCCATCCGCTGGCTGTCCTTGCTCAGGTTGTGTTCCTTGACGAGTTTTCTGCGGTGTATTTACTGCGCTTTCTGGCACTACAGTATCTGCTTGGATCGGTTTAGTACATACGATAGGGTCAGAATAATGTGCTTTAGGCTCTCCGGTTACTCTGCGAATAACGATTAATAATATAGCTGCCACAATAATCAGTAGAGAAAGCAGCTGAGAAATACGAATATTACCATAGGCAGGATCCAGATATCCTTGTTCAAAACCTAACCATTCCATCGGACTCCATAAGCCATTTATAAACGAAGCCAGTCCTGCACTTCCGTTAAAAGCTAAACTGTCAGTACGCACAGCCTCGATGAAGAACCGACCGATGGAATACCATATAAAGTAAGACATGAAGATTTCTCCAGCACGTACAAACTTCTGACGACGGAGAACCATCAATAACGCAATCCCTAGTAAGCTCCAAAGAGATTCATACAGGAAAGTCGGATGATGAAAAGCATCCCCTATGTACATTTGATTAACGATGAAGTCAGGTAAATGCAGTTTATCCCGTAAAAAAGATTCCTCAACTACGCTGCCGTATGCCTCTTGGTTGACAAAGTTTCCCCAGCGGCCAATCATTTGACCCGCCAGTAGTCCAGGTGCGCAAATATCAACAATACGCCAGAAAGGGTAACCCTTATAACGGAAATAAATAATTCCGCAAATAATCGCTCCTATTAATGCGCCGTAAATGGCGATGCCGCCATTCCAGATCTTAAAGACGTCTATCAGATTATGCTTATAATCGTCCCATTTAAAAGCTACAAAATAAATCCGTGCCCCTATAATTGCCGAGGGTACACCCAGTAGCAGCATATCCATAAAGAATTCTTGCGGGATTCCGAACCGTTTGCCCTCGCGGATCGCAAGAAATAATCCCGCGAGTGCACCGACCCCTAGTATTAACCCGTACCAGTGTACAGGCAGTGATCCAATTGAGAATACAATAGGATCTATTGCTAATGGGAACATTGTCTCACACTCCTAATCGAGATCGTCCATATCCTCAGATATGGTCGCAGTTAACTTATTCGTAAACTGCAGGGCTGCATTAAAGCCCATTTGCTTCAGGCGATAGTTCATCGCAGCAACCTCAATAATAACGGCAAGGTTACGTCCTGGACGTACAGGAATGGTTACAAGTGGAACATCGGTATCAATAATCCGCGTCGTTTCCTCATCAAGTCCAAGCCGGTCATACTGCTTGTCTTGCTGCCAAGCCTCTAATCTAACGACAAGTGTAATCCGTTTATGATTACGGATAGCACCCGCACCAAAAAGTGTCATTACGTTAATGATACCTACTCCGCGAATTTCCAACAAGTGACGGATCAACTCAGGGGCTGTACCATGCAGCTGGTTATCTGAAGTCTGGCGGATTTCCACGGCATCATCAGCGATCAGTCTATGTCCACGTTTTACAAGTTCAAGGGCTGTCTCACTCTTACCAATACCACTACTGCCAGTAATCAGCATACCTACACCATATACATCACAGAGTACACCATGAATCGTTGCTGTAGGGGCTAATCTCCCTTCTAAGAAGCTCGTCAAACGGCTGGAGAAAATAGTCGTAGCCATCGAGCTACGAAGCACAGGAAGTCCCTTTTCATTACTTATATCAATTAACTCCTGTGGCACATCCAAACTACGGGTAATTACGATACAAGGTGTATTGTCATTACAGATTCCACGAAGCCTACTTTTACGTTCAGCTTCAGGCAGCATGGAGAAGAATGCGAGTTCTGTCTTACCTAATAGTTGAACACGTTCTTCCGGATAATATTCGAAATAACCAGCAATCTCTAGTCCAGGGCGATTCAGGTCATCGACCGTAATAGGTCGCTTTAGACCTTCCTGGCCGGAAATAACCTCTAATTGAAAATGTTGTACCAATTCAGATACTTTTACTTTCTTAGCCATGTAAATTCGTCCTTTCGTCACCTGCGGTATATGTCCGCTTACTGCGTCCGGTTGACAGCGATCTCATTACAATTCCGGAGGTAATTCTCCTGCTATCTTAATTGATAACGCTTGTGAATGCAATCTTAACGCCTATCCATTACGACCCTAATTAAACAATAAAGCCACCCTTTCGGGTGGCTTTATCAAGAGAGAAAAGATCCTGCGATCTTATCCCAACAGAATGTTAACTTCGGATTCTTTATCGAAGAAGTGAACTTTGTTCATATCGATAGCCAATTTTGGCTTGCTGCCTTCGCGAGTAGTGGAACGTCCATCTACACGAGCGATTACAGTAGATTTACCAAGGCCGCTCAAGTAAAGGAGCATTTCGTGACCAAGGTTTTCAGTTACATCAACCAATGAAGTAAAGATTGTGTTCGGGGAAGCTTCCAAGAATACTGGCTCTTCATGGATATCTTCTGGACGAACGCCCATAATTACTTCTTTGCCAATGTAGCCTTTGCTGCGGATGATTTGAGCTTTTCCGCCTGGTACTTCAACATCAAGGTTCTCAGCACGGAAACGGACAGAACCGTTTGCTTCGGACAAAGTACCATTGATAAAGTTCATTGTAGGGGATCCGATAAATCCAGCTACGAACAGGTTAGTTGGTTCATTGTACAACTCTTCAGGGGAAGCAGCTTGTTGAATGATACCATCATACATAACTACGATACGGTCACCCATTGTCATAGCTTCTGTTTGGTCATGCGTTACGTAGATACAAGTGGTTTCAAGGCGTTTAACCAGTTTAGTGATTTCAGCGCGCATTTGACCACGAAGTTTAGCATCCAAGTTGGAAAGAGGCTCATCCATCAAGAAGACTTGTGGATCACGTACGATAGCGCGTCCCAAAGCTACACGTTGGCGTTGACCACCGGAAAGTGCTTTTGGTTTACGATCTAGCAAATGCTCGATATCGAGAATTCTAGCAGCTTCACGTACTTTCTTGTCGATTTCATCTTTCTTCACTTTACGAAGTTTCAAACCGAAAGCCATGTTTTGGTATACGCTCATATGCGGATACAGGGCGTAGGATTGGAATACCATCGCGATATCGCGGTCTTTAGGTGCAACGTCGTTGACTACACGATCGCCAATGTACATTTTACCTTCGGAGATTTCTTCCAGACCAGCGATCATACGCAAAGTTGTGGATTTACCGCAACCGGATGGTCCAACCAATACTAGAAATTCCTTATCTTTAATATCAAGATTGATATCCATTACTGTTGCTTTATCTGAACCCGGGTATTTTTTGAAAATATGCTCTAAACGTACGCCTGCCATTGTATTTCCCCCTCGAGTTAATTATTGATTAATTGAAAAATTCTTTTTTCCTTGTACATTTATATTACCCTAGACGGGACACGGTGGCTATTTGTAACGTTCACAAAAAACCTATTTCCTTTTCGTCACTTTATACAAAAGCATAGTAAGCTTCACAATAGCAGCGTCCCCAAAGCTACGCACATCCGCGCCAGTCTCCTGTTTGATCTTGTCCAGACGGTATAAAAGCGTGTTGCGATGAATATATAGCTTCTTGGCTGTTTCACTTACATTACAATCCATCTCAAAAAACGTCTCCAGGGTCATCAGCATCTCTTTATCCGATAATACGGAAGAATAGTCGCCAATCTGTCCAAGTAACTGTTTACGCCGTGCGTCAGGAATGCTGTTAACCAATCGTTCCAAATGCAGCTCCCAAGGTAAATGAATATACTCACCCACTTGGAAAATACGACCGAGTACAATAGTCTCCCTCAGCAAGGCCACGGATCCCGTCAATCCCTTAACAGGAACTATAGCCGGAGCTACAGCCAAATGGAATACACCTACCCATTCGCTGGCTATCAGTTCGTGTAAGCCCATGCTGGTCTGAGCCAGAATTTCATCTACACTCTCTTCTTCCTCATCCTTATCATCTCCGCCCGTGAGTAGTTCCTTCCGGGCCAATATTAACCATTCTTTTTCTTGAAGAGGTATAAGCAGAATTTCATTCTCAAAATAGCTGCGCAGCAGCTTCATTAAGGAACGATAAGTGATCTGCGGGCTATGTGCATTCTCACTGCTAAGTAGGAATGGAACCATATCTCCGAATAAACGTCCCTTTAGAGCCATCTCATCGGGTATCTCAGAGTCATTTTTCTCTTGCTCCAGTTCGGTGTTCAACCAGGTACCCAGCTGCCGAGCCTCCGCTTCCCCTTCTTCTCTAACCCCAGTAGCTTTTAGTGCAATTGCAAAGTTTCGAACCGCATAATTCACTAATTGTATTTCCAAAGAGTTAAGTCCATCCAATTCCACCCAGACAGCGGTTACACGTCCATCAGTCTCATATAATGGTGCCCAAAGATGACCTTCATGGATTACCGGCTGTTCTTGTGCTTCCAATCCCAGGCTAAAAAGAGAAGCTGAATGTTGCCTCCCTAACTGCTTGATTCCGGTTTTCTTTCCGGTGAGCTGCTCTAACTTTTTTCGCAATGTTTCGCTATCCATAGTCACCATACTCCACCACTTTTGCTCTTTTCGCCTATTTTAGCATATTCTCTAATATTATGTTAATCACTACAGCAGCGCGCTACTATAATACGACATAAAAACACAAAAAAAGCCACCACCCTAAGGTGATGACTTTCTGTTTGGGATGAGCCATGAAGGACTCGAACCTTCGACACCCTGATTAAAAGTCAGGTGCTCTACCAACTGAGCTAATGGCTCATAAATGGTGGGGGATGATGGATTCGAACCACCGAACACGTACGTGAGCAGATTTACAGTCTGATGCGTTTGGCCACTTCGCTAATCCCCCAAAAAAGGTGGCTCGGGACGGAATCGAACCGCCGACACGAGGATTTTCAGTCCTCTGCTCTACCGACTGAGCTACCGAGCCATAAGATTACATGACAATTAAGCGGAAAAGTCTTACACTTCCCACTCATTTTGTGGAAAAAATGGCGGAACCGACGGGATTCGAACCCGCGGTCTCCTGCGTGACAGGCAGGCATGTTAGGCCAACTACACCACGGTTCCGCATTAATTAAAAATGGTGCCGGCGAGAGGACTTGAACCCCCAACCTACTGATTACAAGTCAGTTGCTCTACCAGTTGAGCTACACCGGCACGGTGTAAAAGCAATTCTAAAAAGATGAAAATGGTGGAGGCTGAGGGGATCGAACCCCCGACCCTCTGCTTGTAAGGCAGATGCTCTCCCAGCTGAGCTAAGCCTCCAGGTATTATGGTAGCGGCGAAGGGGATCGAACCCCCGACCTCACGGGTATGAACCGTACGCTCTAGCCAGCTGAGCTACACCGCCACAATAATTAGTATTGCTATGGATTGAAAATGGCGGAGAGAGTGGGATTCGAACCCACGCACCGCTTACGCAGTCTAACCCCTTAGCAGAGGGTCCCCTTATAGCCACTTGGGTATCTCTCCAAACGATATCAGTACCACAGCAATCCAAACAGGAATTTGACTCCCTGAAAACTGAATCCGAAACAAATCTGCATTCTACGTATAGGATAAGCCCTCGACCGATTAGTATTGGTCAGCTCCATGCATTGCTGCACTTCCACCTCCAACCTATCTACCTCGTCGTCTTCAAGGGGTCTTACTAATTGGGAAATCTCATCTTGAGGGGGGCTTCACGCTTAGATGCTTTCAGCGCTTATCCCGTCCGTACGTAGCTACCCAGCCATGCTCCTGGCGGAACAACTGGTGCACCAGCGGTACGTCCATCCCGGTCCTCTCGTACTAAGGACAGCTCCTCTCAAATTTCCTGCGCCCACGACAGATAGGGACCGAACTGTCTCACGACGTTCTGAACCCAGCTCGCGTACCGCTTTAATGGGCGAACAGCCCAACCCTTGGGACCTACTTCAGCCCCAGGATGCGATGAGCCGACATCGAGGTGCCAAACCTCCCCGTCGATGTGGACTCTTGGGGGAGATAAGCCTGTTATCCCCAGGGTAGCTTTTATCCGTTGAGCGATGGCCCTTCCATGCGGTACCACCGGATCACTAAGTCCGACTTTCGTCCCTGCTCGACTTGTAGGTCTCGCAGTCAAGCTCCCTTATGCCTTTGCACTCTGCGAATGATTTCCAACCATTCTGAGGGAACCTTGGAACGCCTCCGTTACTCTTTAGGAGGCGACCGCCCCAGTCAAACTGCCCGCCTGACACGGTCCCCGTACCCGGTAAGGGTACTAGGTTAGAACCTAGATACGATCAGGGTGGTATCCCAACGGCGCCTCCACCGAAGCTTGCGCTCCGATTTCTACGGCTCCCACCTATCCTGTACAGATCGTACCCAAATTCAATATCAAGCTGCAGTAAAGCTCCATGGGGTCTTTCCGTCTTGTCGCGGGTAACCTGCATCTTCACAGGTATTAAAATTTCACCGGATCTCTCGTTGAGACAGCGCCCAAGTCGTTACGCCATTCGTGCGGGTCAGAATTTACCTGACAAGGAATTTCGCTACCTTAGGACCGTTATAGTTACGGCCGCCGTTTACTGGGGCTTCGGTTCATAGCTTCGGGTTACCCCTAACCACTCCCCTTAACCTTCCAGCACCGGGCAGGCGTCAGCCCGTATACTTCGCCTTGCGGCTTCGCACAGACCTGTGTTTTTGCTAAACAGTCGCTTGGGCCTTTTCACTGCGGCCCCCTCGTGCTATTCACACTACCGGGGCACCCCTTCTCCCGAAGTTACGGGGTCATTTTGCCGAGTTCCTTAACGAGAGTTCTTCCGCGCGCCTTAGAATTCTCTTCTCGCCTACCTGTGTCGGTTTGCGGTACGGGCACCTTCTCCTGGCTAGAGGCTTTTCTTGGCAGTGTGAGATCATGACCTTCGCTACTACAATTTTCGCTCCCCATCACAGCCCAGCCTTAATGATGTGCGGATTTGCCTACACATCAGCCTCACTGCTTAGACGGACATCCATCAGTCCGCGTCACTACCCTCCTGCGTCACCCCATCGCTCATAGCGGATTACGGTGGTACAGTAATTTCAAACTGTTGTCCTTCGACTACGCCTTTCGGCCTCGCCTTAGGTCCCGACTTACCCTGAGCGGACGAGCCTTCCTCAGGAAACCTTGGGCTTTCGGCGGATCAGATTCTCACTGATCTTTTCGTTACTCATACCGGCATTCTCACTTGTGTAGTGTCCAGCGCTCTTTTCAGTACACCTTCAACCCCTACACAACGCTCCCCTACCCCAGATACATACGTATCTAGCCATAGCTTCGGTGGTGTGTTTAGCCCCGTTACATTTTCGGCGCAGAGTCACTCGACCAGTGAGCTATTACGCACTCTTTCAATGGTGGCTGCTTCTAAGCCAACATCCTGGTTGTCTGTGCAACTCCACATCCTTTCCCACTTAACACACACTTGGGGACCTTAGCTGATGGTCTGGGCTGTTTCCCTTTTGACAATGGATCTTAGCACTCACTGTCTGACTCCCGGCAATAAGTATATGGCATTCGGAGTTTGACTGAGCTTGGTAATCCTTGCGGACCCCGCACCCAATCAGTGCTCTACCTCCACTACTCTTATACCGAGGCTAGCCCTAAAGCTATTTCGGGGAGAACCAGCTATCTCCGAGTTCGATTGGAATTTCTCCGCTACCCCCACCTCATCCCCGCACTTTTCAACGTACGTGGGTTCGGGCCTCCAGTGCGTGTTACCGCACCTTCACCCTGGACAGGGGTAGATCACACGGTTTCGGGTCTACGTCCACATACTCAATCGCCCTATTCAGACTCGCTTTCGCTGCGGCTCCACCTTCTCGGCTTAACCTTGCATGTTAAACGTAACTCGCCGGTTCATTCTACAAAAGGCACGCCATCACCCATAGATCGGGCTCTGACTTTTTGTAAGCACACGGTTTCAGGTTCTATTTCACTCCCCTTCCGGGGTGCTTTTCACCTTTCCCTCACGGTACTGTTTCACTATCGGTCGCCAGGTAGTATTTAGCCTTAGCAGATGGTCCTGCTGGATTCATACGGGGTTTCACGTGCCCCGCACTACTCGGGATCCGTCTCGGAGAGAATACAGTTTAGGTTACAGGGCTTTTACCTCTATCGCGGGCCTTTCCAGACCTCTTCACCTACCATATTCCTTTGTAACTCCATGTGAGACGTCCCACAACCCCAAGAGGCAAGCCCCTTGGTTTAGGCTGTTCCGCGTTCGCTCGCCGCTACTGACGGAATCACTATTGTTTTCTCTTCCTCAGGGTACTTAGATGTTTCAGTTCCCCTGGTCTGCCTCTACACACCCTATGTATTCAGGTATGAGTAACTGCGAATTACCACAGCTGGGTTTCCCCATTCGGACACCCCCGGATCAAAGCTTGCTTACAGCTCCCCGAGGCAGTTTCGTTGTTCGCCACGTCCTTCGTCGGCTCCTGGCGCCTAGGCATCCTCCGTGTGCTCTTATTAGCTTAACCTTGATTCTTCCGAAGAAAAATCTCACTAATAACATTTACTTGTTTGCACAAGTTGCTAAAAGATGTTCTAAAACGCAAATTCGTTTCGGTATCCAGTTTTCAAGGATCAAGTTAAAAAAGTTATTCATTTAAAAATTTATGGTGGAGCCAAGCGGGATCGAACCGCTGACCTCCTGCTTGCAAGGCAGGCGCTCTCCCAGCTGAGCTATGGCCCCATAAAATCACTCTATAATGTTATATGGTGGGCCTTGGTGGACTCGAACCACCGACCTCACCCTTATCAGAGGTGCGCTCTAACCAACTGAGCTAAAAGCCCATATAACATATATAACATTGTGAATCAACCAATGAATTGGTTGTCCGCTTGGCAACGTCCTACTCTCCCAGGACCCTTCGGTCCAAGTACCATCGGCGCTGGAGGGCTTAACGGTCGTGTTCGGGATGGGTACGTGTGGAACCCCTCCGCTATCGCCACCAAACGCATGCGAAAGAGACTTGCTCTTTCAAAACTGAACACGAGTGAGTGTTCGAACCCGAAGGTTCTATTATGGAAGCTTAGCTTCCGATTTGAATGTCCTCATTGCAGAAGACGATTCTCCATAGAAAGGAGGTGATCCAGCCGCACCTTCCGATACGGCTACCTTGTTACGACTTCACCCCAATCATCTACCCCACCTTCGGCGGCTGGCTCCCTTGCGGGTTACCCCACCGACTTCGGGTGTTGTAAACTCTCGTGGTGTGACGGGCGGTGTGTACAAGACCCGGGAACGTATTCACCGCGGCATGCTGATCCGCGATTACTAGCAATTCCGACTTCATGCAGGCGAGTTGCAGCCTGCAATCCGAACTGAGACCGGCTTTGATGGGATTGGCTCCACCTCGCGGCTTCGCTTCCCGTTGTACCGGCCATTGTAGTACGTGTGTAGCCCAGGTCATAAGGGGCATGATGATTTGACGTCATCCCCACCTTCCTCCGGTTTGTCACCGGCAGTCACTCTAGAGTGCCCAGCATTACCTGCTGGCAACTAAAGTTAAGGGTTGCGCTCGTTGCGGGACTTAACCCAACATCTCACGACACGAGCTGACGACAACCATGCACCACCTGTCTCCTCTGTCCCGAAGGCCGCTGCTATCTCTAGCAGATTCAGAGGGATGTCAAGACCTGGTAAGGTTCTTCGCGTTGCTTCGAATTAAACCACATACTCCACTGCTTGTGCGGGTCCCCGTCAATTCCTTTGAGTTTCAGTCTTGCGACCGTACTCCCCAGGCGGAGTGCTTACTGTGTTAACTTCGGCACCAAGGGTATCGAAACCCCTAACACCTAGCACTCATCGTTTACGGCGTGGACTACCAGGGTATCTAATCCTGTTTGCTCCCCACGCTTTCGCGCCTCAGCGTCAGTTACAGCCCAGAAAGTCGCCTTCG
This sequence comes from Paenibacillus sp. FSL R5-0636, assembly GCF_037974255.1. Classification (NCBI taxonomy): domain Bacteria; kingdom Bacillati; phylum Bacillota; class Bacilli; order Caryophanales; family Paenibacillaceae; genus Paenibacillus; species Paenibacillus sp. FSL R5-0636. Next base: position 141,063 of record NZ_CP150232.1, on the reverse strand, counting down.
CCACTGGTGTTCCTCCACATATCTACGCATTTCACCGCTACACGTGGAATTCCACTTTCCTCTTCTGTACTCAAGCCACCCAGTTTCCAGTGCGACCTCAGGTTGAGCCCAAGGTTTAAACACCAGACTTAAATAGCCGCCTGCGCGCGCTTTACGCCCAATAATTCCGGACAACGCTTGCCCCCTACGTATTACCGCGGCTGCTGGCACGTAGTTAGCCGGGGCTTTCTTCTCAGGTACCGTCACTCCGGTAGCAGTTACTCTACCGGACGTTCTTCCCTGGCAACAGAGCTTTACGATCCGAAAACCTTCATCACTCACGCGGCGTTGCTCCGTCAGGCTTTCGCCCATTGCGGAAGATTCCCTACTGCTGCCTCCCGTAGGAGTCTGGGCCGTGTCTCAGTCCCAGTGTGGCCGTTCACCCTCTCAGGTCGGCTACGCATCGTCGCCTTGGTGGGCCGTTACCCCACCAACTAGCTAATGCGCCGCAGGCCCATCCCTCAGTGACAGATTGCTCCGTCTTTCATTCTTCTCTCAGGAGAAAAAAGAAATTATCCGGTATTAGCTACCGTTTCCGGTAGTTATCCCAGTCTGAAGGGCAGGTTGCCTACGTGTTACTCACCCGTCCGCCGCTAAGTCATTTTGAAAGCAAGCTTTCAAAATGACTCCGCTCGACTTGCATGTATTAGGCACGCCGCCAGCGTTCGTCCTGAGCCAGGATCAAACTCTCCAATTAGTATTGAAAAGAGCGATATGCTCATTTTGAAACATCTGACGAGAAAATTAATTCTCTAATTTTGGATATCACTTGCGTGATTTCCCACTCACTCGTTGTTCAGTTTTCAAAGATCAATGTCTCATCTTTCGTCGTCGTTGCTTGTCAGCAGCGACCTTTATAATATATCACAGCGCCTTTGTTTTCGTCAAGCATTTTTTTAATTTCTTTTTTTGCTTGACCATTTCAGCAAGTTGTTAATCAACAGCTTGTCCAAACGGGCGAGACTTAATGTATCATATTTTTCAAAGCCACGTCAAGCATTAAAATAAAATTATTCTTAATCCGAGTAACATAACCACGCCAGGAAGCCCAAGAACCGTTACTGCGCCTATAGTTGCAGGGTTCAAAGGGATATACACCTGCGTGAGCAAACCCGAGAAGTTCACTACATATATCCCGAGTGCAGCCAATACCAAATGAACCCCAAATAAGCTTAGCCACCCAAAACCCAGCTTTTTTCTAAATACAACTAAACCTAATAAGATAACGGATAATATCAATACGCCCATAGCTATCATTCTAAGCATGTAGATCCCCCTTATACATTTATTTATAAGCCCTTATATTTGACTACTGTTCAACCCCAAGCTTTTTGCATGTTTGAGATGTATCTGATATTTACGTTCTGCAGCCTCCAGAATATATATCGCGTAATCTATCTGATCCTGTCCCAATGCCTCGTCGAACATTAGATACGCCCTCTCCCACTCTGAATGCGCCTTACGGACCTCTAAGAGGGTTTCCCATCCCTCACTTTCCTTTTTGCCTTGTTCCTTATCCACTCCCCGCCACAGCTCTCTCCACCATCCCATTTCAATTCCTCCTCAGAATAATTTTGATGCAAAATACACATCTCGTTATTCTCATTCATATCGGGATAGGGACAAACTTAGAACAAAAAAAAGGAAACCCAAGGGCTTCCTTTTTGAAAAATACCACTATAGAGCTGCTAGAATAGCTCGCGACGGCCTTCCAACGCTTTGGACAAGGTAACTTCATCAGCGTATTCAAGATCGCCACCTACAGGCAAGCCATGAGCTATCCTGGTGATTTTAATCTCAAACGGCCGAACAAGACGAGAAATGTACATCGCCGTTGCTTCTCCCTCGATGTTGGGGTTGGTCGCCATAATAAGCTCGCTTACTCTTTCATCACTCAGACGGGTCAATAATTCTTTCAAGCGAATATCATCAGGGCCGATACCTTCCATAGGTGAAATTGCACCCTGAAGAACATGGTAATATCCATTAAACTCCTTGGTTCGTTCTATAGCCACCAAATCCTTAGAGTCTTGTATCACACATATCACTGAAGGATCTCTAGTTTTGTCCTGACATATCTTACATGGGTCCGTATCCGTAATATTACAGCAGACCGAGCAATAGTGAAGATTGCGTTTGACGCTTACTAGCGCTTTTGCAAAATCAATGACTTCATCCTCTTTCATGTTAAGCACATGAAAAGCTAACCGGGCGGCTGTCTTCGGTCCAATCCCGGGCAAACGCGTAAAAGCATCGATCAGCTTAGCTAGCGGTTCGGGATAATACAAATTAATAATTCTCCTTTAGACTGAAGTGGAGTGGGCTATTAGAACAAGCCTGGGATCTTCATTCCACCAGTGAATTTACCCATGTCATTGTTAGCAAGCTCTTCAGCTTGAGTCAATGCATCATTTACAGCAGTGATTACAAGATCTTGCAACATTTCAACATCTTCCGGATCAACGGCTTCCGGTTTAATTTGAATAGACAGCAATTTTTTGTGGCCGTTTACTTGAACAGTAACTACGCCGCCACCTGATGAACCCTCAATAACCTTGCCTCCGAGTTCCTCTTGAGCTTTGAGCATTTGCTCCTGCATTTTCTTAACTTGCTTCATCATTTGGTTCATATTATTCATACTTCGTCTCTCCTTTGGAATGCGCAATTAGCGCTAGTATGTTTATATTACTCTTTTATGACAACAAGGTCTTCTCCAAAAAGCTGGATAGCCTCATCAATCCAAGGTTCAGGTTTAGCTTCTGCAGTATCGTGTTCATGCTCCAGCTGCAGTTCTTCTTTGCCAGTCTGTCCCACAGACTTCTGGGCAGCTTCATTCCAGTCACGAAGCATCATGGTTACAAGTCTATAAGGTTTGCCTAGACGCGCTGCAAGCACACTCTCAATAACCTGTCTGTTTGCCGGCTTCTCAGTAGTATCGCGGTGAATCGTGTTCTTGAATGCAACAAGCACCGCATCCTCCATAATCGATACTGGCTCACCGTCTACAAACCATGCATGAACCGTTACCTTTTCCTCTTTTACTCCCTGCAGGACAAGGCTCCACTGTTTATAGATTGCTGCAAAATCGGGACTATCTTTACCAGCAATAAACTTATCTACGTTAGGAGGCATTTTTGAGGCTGAAGAAACCCGCAGTGTTGGAACCGCGTGCGATTTCGGTGCAGGAGCACCATCACGCCCTCCTCCGGAAATACCACCGGATTGCATAGCCTGTTCCAGCTTCTTCTCCAGTGCTGCGATCTGTCTTTTGAGAAGATCCAGTTCACCAGAGTCAACGCTCGAATTATTCGCGCCTACTACGGCATTTGTTTCACCTAACGGAGCAAATGCGGCGCTCTGACTTACCTCTTGCTGCAAGCTGCAAAGCTTCATCAGCGCCACTTCAAACAGTGTCTGAGGATGTGTTGCGTATTTCATTTCACCTAGGTATTTATTGATTGTATCTACAATCTGAAATAGACGCTCCCGAGAAAATGCGGTGGCCATATCTTTAAATTCAGCAGGATTCAGCACCCGCTCTGTTAATTGATCGGCCTCGGGTACCATCTTAATCATCAATAAATCTCGGAAATAATACATGAGATTCTCTAGGCATTTATCTGCACTTTTACCTTCATGCATAAGCTGCTCAACGAGCTCCAGAAGAAGACCCATATCACCTTCCAATATGGCAGTGGCAAGACGTGCAAATTGCTCGGAGGGAATTCCTCCTGTCATTCCTAACACTTGTTCGTACGTAACATTACCATCTGTAAAGGATGAAATCTGATCCAGCAAGCTCAATGCATCACGCATACCGCCATCAGATAGACGGGCAATATACTGCAATGCGTTGTTATCCGCTGTAATCCCTTCCTTCTCACAAATAGCAGTCAGATGGGCGGTCTGTTCTTCTAACGCCACTCTACGGAAGTCAAAACGCTGACAACGGGAAATTATTGTCGCTGGCAATTTGTGAGGTTCCGTTGTCGCAAGAATAAACATCGCATGTGACGGAGGTTCCTCCAACGTCTTTAATAGAGCATTAAAAGCTTCTGTAGTCAGCATATGCACTTCATCAATGATATACACTTTACGGCGTACCTCGGTAGGTGCATACTTCACCTTTTCACGCAGATCACGGATCTCCTCTACGCCCCGGTTTGATGCCGCATCTATTTCCTGCACATCCATTACATTACCCGCAGCGATTCGCAGGCAGGATGGACATTCGTTACAAGGTTCCGGACCTGGCCCACGTTCACAGTTAACCGCTTTAGCTAAGACTTTAGCAGCACTTGTCTTACCAGTTCCCCGCGGACCGCTGAACAGATAGGCATGCGAAACCCGCTGTTCACGAATTGCGTTCTGCAGCGTTTGGATAATGTGCTGTTGTCCAACCATGTCTTGAAACGACTGCGGCCGCCAAGCACGGTACAGCGCGATATGTTCCACTATGCATTACCCTCTCTTAAGCTGCCGCTTTCCCGGCATTTGTCGCAAATTTATTATACTATATTCATCGGCTATTGACCAAAAACAAAAAGCATCTTTGCTTGTGGCAAAGATGCTATGATAAACAGAATTATAAACCGTGCACCTGTTATTGATGGCTACGATCCAAGCGGCAACCCTACATGACTGCTCGAGTTAGGCCACCCTCCGGCACAAGAGTAATCTTACTTATGGCTGCTTCCTTCCGGACCTGACCAGGTTCATAAGCACTCATTGCGGAGGACCCAACTGTCAACACAGCCCATAGGAACCAAGGCCTCACATCGATAGCACCTCTAACAGGAATTCAACCTCGCTACAGCGGATTGCGAGTTACAGGGCACCGCTACCTCCCCGTCTAGCACGGCGAAGATAAGTATAGCTCACGCTCGGACAAAAATCAACTCCAAGACATAAAATGAGCCCCTCAGCTATACAGCTGGGGGCTCAATCTAACCGTTAAGCCGCAAAGCGACTGTTCAAATTAGATACCATATTTCTTCTTAAATTTATCTACGCGACCGCCGGCATCCAGGAACTTCTGCTTGCCAGTGAAGAACGGATGGCAGTTGGAGCAAATTTCGACACGAAGCTCTTGTTTAACAGAGCCAGCTTCGAAAGTGTTGCCACATGCGCAGGTTACCTTAGTTACATTATACTTTGGTTGAATTGCTTCTTGCATTTTGAATTTCACCTCTCATGCCCTAAGCCTCATGCGGACCCAGAGTTATATGATTACACTGTGGTATTTTAGCACGAAATATCGAATTGGGCAATATGTTTCATTTTTACATTTTAGCCGCTTAAATATTGATTCCCCGCCGCTTAGCCCGCGCCATATCTGCTGGTGGCACATGTGTATAAGAGCCTATAACTACATCCGGCAGTTCATCGCGGAAAATATCAAGCATCGTCTTCATCCCAAGGATTTCACCCTGGGCAGGAGGAATCAACTCTAAGTAACTCTCCGGGTCAATATTTAGATTGCGCATCTGAATAAGCTTCAGATCAGTACGTCTTACAAACTCCAGCATCGCTTCAATCTCTTCTTCGCGATCAGTCACTCCAGGGAAGATCAGATAATTGATCGATGTGTAAACGCCCTGCGAAGCAGCATATTTCAAAGATTTCTCTACATTGGCCAATGTATAACCGCGTGGTTTGTAATAAGCATTATAATGGTCATCACGGGCACTGATTGTGCTGACACGCATCAAATCGAGCCCAGCATCAACGATTCCTCGCATATGATCGCTTAATCCCGCATTGGTGTTGATATTGATATAGCCCATATCAGTAATCGAGCGCACTTCACGAATAGCTTCTATAATAAGTTTTGCCTGCGTGGAAGGTTCCCCTTCACAGCCTTGTCCAAAGCTGATAATCGATTCAGGCGTCTTTAAATGCTCCAACATAACTTGTGAAATTTCGTTGACCGTAGGCCGGAAATTCATCCGAGTCTGCGGAGATACAAAGCCGCTATCATCAGGTTGCTCAGAAATACAGCCAAAACATCCAGCATTACATGAATAAGAGACGGGTACACCACCCTCCCAACGCCCTAAAAAGGTATTGGAGGAAGTCAGGCATTCATAGCCAAGCGCACAGTTAGAAAGATGCTCATAGAGGCGGTTATCAGGATATTTGGCTGTCATCTCACCAACGCTGACTTCAAGATCTTCTTTGTCACAATTAAGTGGATTCCATTTCTCTGGATTATCGGTAGGGTCTGCCGCAACATAGAACCCGCCATCCTTCCACACTACAGCCGAATACCCAAACAGAGGAAGCTTATAAGACTTATCTGTCTTCACATAACCAGGAAGACATAAACGAGTATAACCTTGCGGCAGCAGCGCTCCGACAGCCTGCGAGCCTTCCGGCAAAGACATCATTTCACCCGTCTCAGGATTCATACCCACAGCACGTGTACTAGGCAAGCCCACGAGCGTAGCACCTTCTGGTAATGGAATTAATTCTTCCTCCAGCATTTCAACAATCATATCCCCGCTACGAGCTAGCCCGTACAGTTCGGGATGATCATATACGTTTCCTTGCCCGTCGGCATATACCAAATACATGTTAGTCTCCTCTTATTATCAATTCTCAAGTTGTAGGTACTGAAGGTGTCTTCGCCCGCGTGGTACGACGAGCAGCTGTACCACTGTTGGAGGTGCCCCCGTTACTTGCAGTCCCGTTTGGTGTTGTTTTTGCCCCAGCAACGTCAAAGGATGCCAAGAACTCAGCATTAGTCTTCGTATCACGCAGCTTTTTGATGAATCCCTCCACAAAATCGTAGGATTCGTTCATATTTTTGCGAATCGCCCAAATCGTATCCAGTTCTTCTTTGCTCAAGAGCACTTCTTCGCGACGTGTACCTGAACGACGAATATCGATAGCTGGGAATATCCGGCGTTCCGCCAATTTGCGGTCCAAATGAAGCTCCATATTACCGGTACCCTTAAATTCTTCATATATAATATCATCCATACGCGAGCCAGTATCTATTAATGCTGTTGCCAAAATAGTTAATGAGCCGCCTTCTTCCACATTCCGTGCAGAACCAAAAAACCGCTTCGGCCGGTGAAAAGCCGCCGGGTCAATCCCCCCGCTAAGTGTACGTCCAGAGGGTGGAACCACCAGATTATAAGCACGCGCCAGACGCGTAATGCTATCCAAAAGAATAACTACATCCTTCTTGTGCTCAACTAAACGAAGTGCCCTTTGCAACACAAGCTCAGCCACTTTAATATGATTCTCTGGAAGCTCATCAAACGTCGATGCAACCACTTCGCCTTTTACAGAACGCTGCATATCGGTTACTTCTTCAGGACGTTCATCAATCAGCAATACAAAGAGCTCAATCTCAGGATTATTAGTGGAAATACTATTGGCAATTTCTTTTAAGAGGAGCGTTTTTCCTGCTTTTGGAGGTGCTACAATCAAACCCCGCTGCCCCAAACCTACAGGAGCGAGCAAATCCATTATTCGGGTAGACAAATGAGTAGGGGATGTTTCAAGCGGTAGCTTGTCTTGCGGATAAAGTGGTGTTAATGCTGGAAAATGAAGACGCTCCGCTGCACTAGCAGGGTTCTCGCCATTAACGGCATTGACTTGAAGCAGGCCAAAATATCGTTCATTTTCTTTTGGTGTCCGACATTTACCAGACACAAGATCTCCGCTTCTGAGATCAAACTTACGAATTTGTGAAGCTGAGATGTAAATATCTTCAGCACTGGGCAAATAGTTAATTGGCCTAAGAAATCCATAGCCCTCAGGCAAAATTTCTAGCACGCCTTCCATAAACATGAGACCGCTCTGCTCTGCCTGTGCCCGAAGGATCGCAAAGATCAGTTCCCGTTTCTTCAGCTGTCCGTAATAAGGGATCTGGTATTTCTTGGCCAGCTTATATAACTCGGTCAGCTTCATTTCTTCCAGATCGGAAATTTGAAGATCCATGTAATAACCACCTATTCAATTTTTAAATGAGTTCTTCCTAGTCTATCTACTAGGCAAAAATATGATTCTATTAAAATGCTCATTAGGTTAGTATTACCCCAAATGGAAGGAAATATGCGGTTTGGCTGCAAATTAATACTCCTTCCAAGCGGGATATCCTAATATTATTCATTCTCACGCCAAACATGAGCCCCAAGTTGCCGAAGGTTGCTCACTAAATTATCATAACCACGATCAATATACTCTACGCCGGTCACTTCAGTAATACCATCCTCTACTGTTAACCCGGCAATGACAAGGGCTGCACCCGCACGCAGATCAGCTGCCTTTACTTTTGCAGCATTAAGTTTACTGCCCTCAATAATTGCAGATCGGCCTTCAACACGAATCTTTGCGCCCATTCTTACCAACTCTGGCACATGCTTGAAGCGGTTGCTGTAAACGAAATCGCTAAGCACACTAACCCCTTCTGCCTGTGTCAGCATACTTGTCATAGGAGATTGTAAATCTGTAGGAAATCCAGGATAGGTCAGCGCTTTAACATCTGCATGTTCATAATTAGCTCTACCTATAACTCGGATACTTTCATCAAGCTCTTCAATATCCACGCCCATCTCTAAAAGCTTGGCTGTTAAGGCTTCCAAGTGCTTAGGAATAACATTATCTATCAACACATTACCACGCGTAGCCGCAGCGGCAATCATATAAGTTCCTGCTTGAATCCGATCGGGAATAATGGAATGACGGCAACCGTGCATTTCCGAGACCCCTTCGATCCGGATGGTTTCTGTACCAGCGCCTTTAATAACAGCGCCCATAGAGTTCAATAGGGTAGCTACATCTATAATCTCAGGCTCTTTAGCCGCATTTTCAATAATTGTAGAGCCTTTGGCTCGTGAAGCCGCCAGCATGATGTTTATAGTGGCACCTACGCTTGATACGTCCAGATAAATCTTCGCACCGCGTAGCTCTTTTGCATATAAATGGATAGAACCATGTTCGTTGGTAACTGTTGCTCCTAAAGCCTCGAAACCCTTGATATGTTGATCAATTGGACGAGGTTCAAAATTACAGCCACCAGGAAGACCTATTGTCGCTTCTTTGAATCTTCCAAGCAGAGCTCCCATCATATAATACGAAGCTCTAAGTTTCTTAACCGGCCCATTGGGCATTGGAATAGATACAATACGTGAAGGGTCAATTCTCATCTGATTGCCTGACCAGGATACATTAGCGCCAAGCTCTTGCAAGATTTCGGAGTAAACGGCTACATCACTAAGGGACGGTAAATTATCCAGAACAACTTCAGATTCGGCCAAAATTGCCGCAGGAATAAGCGCAATGGCACTATTCTTTGCTCCACTGATGGTTACAACGCCCTCTAGCGGACGTCCACCGCCAATCATTAATTTTTCCATAGATTTATCAATTTCCCCCTACGTGTATTGCAGCTGGGTGGGCAATACGTGCTGTGGACTTTTAGTGATGAAAATGGAAAGACACCGGCTAAGCGGTGTGCTTTCCTCATCAAACTATTCAACTGGACAGAGTAATAGCCCTATCCTTTAACAAATTGCTTGTCCACCTGAGGCGGAAGCTACAATGATTAGGCTTTGTTGTTGGATCCAAATTCGCGAATTTTACCAATAACGGTTTCTTTGATTGCATCGCGACCTGGTGCGATGAATGTACGTGGATCGTAAGCATCAGGTTTAGCAGCTAGAACTTCGCGAACCACTTTTGCGAACACGATTTGGTTCTCAGTGTTCACGTTGATTTTGGAAGTACCCAGGGAGATGGCTTTCTTGATGTCATGTTCAGGAATACCTGTACCACCATGAAGAACCATTGGGATGTTAGTAGCGTCACGGATTTCTTCCATTTCTTTGAATCCGAGGTTAGGCTCGCCATGGTAAGGTCCATGAACGGAACCAAGTGCAGGAGCCAGGGTGTCGATACCTGTTTCTTTCACAATACGTACGCACTCATCAAGCTTAGCATACATGATGCCGCCGATAACGTCGTCTTCTTGTCCACCAACAGTACCTACTTCAGCTTCTACAGAAACGCCTTTAGCGTGAGCATATTCAACGACTTTTTTAGTCATATCGATGTTCTCATCGATTGGGTGATGGGAACCGTCGATCATTACGGATGTAAATCCAGCATCAATTGCTGCTTTACATTTATCAAAGCTAGATCCATGGTCAAGGTGGATAGCTACAGGAACAGTGATATTCATGTCAATAATTAGACCTTCAACCATTTTAACAACAGTAGTGAAGCCGCCCATGTGGCGTGCTGCGCCTTCAGATACACCAAGGATTACTGGTGATTTTTCTTGTTCAGCGGCACCAAGAATAGCTTGAGTCCACTCCAAGTTGTTAATGTTGTACTGACCTACTGCATATTTTCCTTCAAGTGCTTTGTTCAACATGTCTGTCATAGATACTAATGGCATGGTTTCATCCTCCTAAGAATGTTGGTTGGCTATGTTTTTAAACCGACATCACATACAGGCTTATTATAGCACATCCTGTGTCAAATACTAAATAGGGTAAACAAAAAAATGTCCCGGTGGGACGATTTTTATCCAGCCCATATAGCAATTAGACTCATCCTCTTCGGAGTCACCACGCGAAATAGGACCGATACAGAAATCACCGTTCTAACTGCATTGATCCACAGACTTGTTATGAAGATGCATGTTTACCGCTACGCGCATTTCGTCTATGTCGAACGGCTTTGTAAAATGCATTAACGCCCCTAGCTTGGTCGCCTCCTTAATCATGTCCAGTTCACCATATGCCGTCATCATAATGACCTTAATGGACGGATTGATCTCCTTTAGATGCTTCAGGATCTCGAGTCCATCCATTCCCGGTATTTTCATATCGAGTAAGACCAAATCGGGTGACTCGCTGCGAACAATGTCTAATGCCAATTTTCCGTTAGCCGCTTGAAATGTTGTATATCCCTCACTATTGAACACTTCCATAAGAAGAATCCGGATCCCGTTCTGATCATCGACAATTAATACTTTCTTCTTTTCCATACGATACCCTCCCAGAAATTAAGGCAGATTGACTATACCGCGCTCTCCACAGCGACCGGCCCCTTTAGAAACTACTCCATACGAAACCTATTATTCGTGCTTTACTGTCCAAATCCTGCTAATTGGATAAAATGGGTAAATAAAGAGTCTAAAATGAAATAAATGTCAGTTACAATATTTCTATTAAAGGGTAATACAAAAAGAGAGCCTTCGGATGAAGGCTCTCTTAGACTATTTAAGAACCGATGGGTTCTTTCTGTCTGTGTATAAATTACTGCTGCTCGGAATGCGTCAAAGAGGCTTTGACAAATTCACGGAATAGCGGTTGCGGACGGTTCGGACGTGAAGTGAATTCCGGGTGGAATTGAACCGAGAGGAACCACGGATGCTCTGGAAGCTCTACGATCTCAACTAGACGGCCATCCGGAGAAGTTCCGGAGATAACCAGTCCCGCTTTTTCAATTTCATCACGGTAAGTATTGTTGAACTCATACCGGTGACGATGACGCTCATATACCAGTTCATCATCATAGCAAGACATTGCCAGAGAGTCCGGAATAATCTTACAAGGATACAACCCAAGACGCATAGTGCCACCCATATCTTCAATATCTTTTTGCTCAGGAAGCAAATCAATCAATGGATATTGTGTATTTGGATCGATTTCGGAGCTGTTTGCACCTTGTAGTCCAAGAACAGAACGGCCATATTCAATTACAGAAACCTGCATTCCAAGGCAAATACCAAAGAAAGGTATCAATTGCTCACGGGCATAACGAATAGCGGAGATTTTACCTTCGATTCCCCGATCACCGAAACCACCAGGAACAAGAATACCGCCAATGCCACGCAGCATTTCGTCCACGTTCTCATCCGTAATTTCCTCTGCGTTCACCCAGCGGATCTTAACCTCTGCATTCGCAGCAAAACCTGCGTGTGAAAGTGATTCAACAACGCTCAAATAAGCGTCATGCAGTGCTACGTACTTACCTACAATTGCTATTTCTACTGTCTTCTCTAATTTCTGAATCCGGCTAAGCATACTTTCCCATTCGCGCATATCTGGCGCAGGTGTTGTAAGCTTCAAATGATTAACAACAATCTCGTCCAATCCTTCATCACGAAGGTTCAATGGAACTTCATATAACGTCGAAGCATCGCGGCATTCCACAACAGCATTAGCATCAATATCGCAAAAGAGTGCGATTTTGGCTTTCATATCTGCGGAAAGCTCATATTCCGTACGGCACACGATGACATTCGGTTGAATACCGATACTGCGCAGCTCTTTAACGCTATGCTGTGTCGGCTTCGTCTTCACTTCACCAGCAGCCTTGATATAAGGAATCAAGGTTACGTGGATATACATCACATTTTCCCGGCCAATATCACTCTTGATTTGACGAATCGCTTCCAGGAACGGAAGACTTTCAATATCCCCTACAGTACCGCCGATCTCTGTGATAACAACATCAGAGTTAGTCTCGCGGCCCGCGCGGAACACGCGTTCTTTGATCTCATTCGTAATATGCGGGATAACTTGTACAGTTCCACCCAAGTACTCTCCACGACGTTCCTTGCTGATTACGGATGAATAGATCTTACCTGTCGTCACATTGCTGTTCTTCGACAGATTGATATCAATAAACCGTTCATAGTGCCCAAGGTCAAGGTCAGTCTCTGCACCGTCATCCGTTACGAAGACTTCTCCGTGCTGGTAAGGGCTCATTGTTCCAGGGTCTACGTTAAGATACGGATCAAATTTCTGAATCGTTACCTTTAGACCTCTGTTCTTGAGCAGCCTGCCCAGCGAAGCGGCGGTAATGCCTTTACCCAGGGAAGACACAACGCCACCCGTTACAAAAATATACTTTGTCACTGTAAAACCCTCCTAAATAAAGTCCAAACATAAAAGCGGCACATGGTGTTTATCGTAACCCGTTTTACTATCATCAAAACAGGGGAAATCAAAAGTTTAATTCACCGGGGAAAACATAAAACGTCATCCCGCAAATTCCATTAATCTACAGCTACTTTGCATCTAAAAAAACAAAAAAGTGACACCCGTAGAACCGGGGCACTTTTTATTTTAGAAAACACGTTTATTAACTTACATGATAAGCCCATGCAATAGTTTACTCTGACGATCCCCCACTGTCAAGGGAGGAATTATGCCACAGACAAGACTCTTCTGATTATTGATCTTACTTGTCATCCTCGGAATCTTCATCGTCGCTATCTTCTGCATCGTCTTCGTCCGTATCGTCTTCGTCTATGTCATCTTCATCGATCACGACATCTTCGTCGACTTCTTCTTCGCTGTCGTCGTCAGAATAGAGGTCGTCGCGATCTTCATCGATAGCGTCGAAATCCTCTTCTTCAGCTGTGTAGTTTTCTTCTTCATCAGCAAAATCGTCATCTTCCAAATCATCGTCTTCATCGTTGATGATGCGCACCCGTTTAGTGTTACCAACCGGATCATCGGAGCGCTCTAGAGGATACCAGCGTTTCAGTCCCCAAAGGTTGGTTCCGACACAGGCAAAACGCCCGTCAATGTTAATCTCGGTATATAACTGGGCAATAGTATCTTGGCTTTCTTGATCGGTCATACCGCGTAACTTGGCTACCTCGACCATCAGATCACGGTAATAATACGGTGTATTGGCTGCTTTAAGCACCAGAAAGGCAAGATCCACCATTGGCATTTCTTTAACTTTCTCAGGGTCTAGCTTTAAATTGAGTGGCGTACTCACTAAAGGACACTTCCTCTCACGCATTGTTCACATTACGGTTTATTTCAATAATATCCATTAACAAAACTAAGTAAAACCTATTTAACAACAAAATGCAAGTCAAATGCAAGAACCGCCCAACAGAAAAAGCCTCCTGCTTATTATCCATACAGGAAACCTGTCTTCATCAAGAAGAGTTGATATGTAATTGTAGCAAGGGTCGCCGCACCCAAAGTTTTTAGAAATGGGATTTAAAAAGGCGGAGGAAGACCTCCGCGCATGACTGTATCCACGCCAAGGATCGGCTCCTTACGGGATGTTACAAAGAGAGTTTTAATCTCTTCTGTTTATTTTATGTAAAGCGCCGTCTTTTGACACGCTGGGCAGCCCATTTCCTTAAAAAAGGGCAAGTTCCCATTCGGACCCCTCCCTCCGCTCATACAATATGGCAGCAGGGCACCGAGGGGGGACAGCGAAACCTATGGACTATTACAAATTTTGGAACATGCTTCTTGAAGAAATATCGGTTGCCCCAAAAAATGGTGAGCGGCGTATTCTTACCTTCAACGATCCCCGCCAGTATGCCGGAGCTTTCTCCCAATGGAAGGCTCTAAAAGCAAAGCAGCCCGAGCTGCGTCAAGTACAGGCATCTCCGCTGATTCGGGCCTTCTTCGTGCCCGCTGCCGCCGGAAAGCTGATGAACCGATTTGCAGACCTTCTAAACGTCGAAGACGATCTGCAGATTCAAATTCATTCTATAGCTAACGAAAAGAGCGGAATCGCCGCCCTCCCTTGGGGGGTGAAAGCGATTCATGCTCCTCAGGCATGGTCTAAATCAACCGGAGTTCACGTCAAAATCGGCGTCATTGACACCGGCGCGGATTACCGTCATCCCGATCTGAAGCATTCATTAGCCTCTGGAGTCAACCTACTACACCGCGGGATGCTGCCGCTGGATGATAACGGGCACGGAACTCATATCGCCGGAACCTTAGCGGCAGCAGGGGGAAATCGCGGAATGATGGGAGTGGCGCCGCGAGCGCTGCTATATCCAGTCAAGGCCTTTGATCATAGTGGATCAGCATATGTGTCCGATATTGTGCTAGGTATTGATTGGTGTGTGCAGAACCGAATCGACGTCATTAATATGAGCTTTGGAATGAAGACTAGAAGCAAGGCGCTCCACAATGTGGTTATAAAAGCATATCGGGCCGGAATCGCCGTCATTGCCTCCTCTGGGAATGACGGCAAACGTGGCGGGGACTATCCCGCACGTTATCCCGAGACGATAGCCGTGGGCGCCATCGATAAAAGACACCGGGTTGCCGGCTTCAGCAATCGCGGTTCATATATCGATGTATACGCGCCCGGCGAAGGCGTGCCCTCCTGCTGGCTGAAGGAGGGCTACAAAGAAATGAGCGGCACCTCCATGGCGACCTCGCATGTCACGGGAGCCGCCGCACTGCTGCTCGCACTGCGACCGGGCCTCACGCCAAGGGAGCTGAAGCTGCTCTTGCGCCGCACCGCGTCCCCGGTGCGGCTACGCAAGGGGCAACGCCGCGCATCCCTAGGCGGCGGCTCTGCCGATGCCCTGCGACTGCTGAGAGCAGGAGTAAGGGCGAAGCGTTCGGTCTCCGCGAACGTGTAGACCCCGCCCGGGCACCGGGTGGGTCACTCTGACGTGAGCGCAGCTGATGCCGGTGCGAAGAACGGCAGCAAAGAAAAATCCGCCCCCAGGAAACCGGAAGGCGGATTTTTTGTCGTTTGCTGTTGATTTACATGCGATCCGGTGCAGAAACTCCGACAAGACGCAGTACATTGGCAATAGTAGTACGCGTTGCGCCAAGCAATGCAAGACGCGCCACGGTTTGAGCAGCATCCTCAGTAATTACACGTTCAGCTTTGTAATAACTGTGGAACATCGCAGCCAGCTCATATACATAACGGATGAGGCGATGTGGAGCATAACCTTCAGCCGCAACAGCGATTTCTGCCGGGAGCTCACCAATTTTTCGCAGCAGGTCATATTCATGCACTGCTGTCAGCTTGGAGAAGTCAATTTCAGCGTAATCAGGGATAGAAATCCCTTGCTCCTCTGCCTGACGGAAAATACTGCAAATACGGGCATGCGCATATTGAACATAGAATACAGGATTTTCATTAGAAGTAGAGATCGCCAAATCCATATCGAAATCAAGATGAGAATCCATGCTGCGCATGGTGAAGAAATAACGAATCGCATCGATTCCTACTTCCTCCATCAAATCTTCCATCGTAACCGCTTTGCCGGTACGTTTGGACATTTTGACCTTTTCACCATTCTGGAACAGGCTGACCATCTGAGCAATCAGAACCACTAGCTTCTCAGGATCATTGCCAAGGGCTGACATTGCCGCCTTCATCCGCGGAATATAACCATGGTGATCAGCGCCCCAAATGTTAATCATTTTATCGTAACCGCGGCCATACTTATCGCTGTGATAAGCAATATCCGGGGTAAGGTAGGTATATGTGCCATCATTTTTGATCAAGACACGGTCTTTATCATCGCCGTATTTTGTCGTTTGCAGCCAGGTTGCCCCATCTTGCTCGTACACTTCTCCACGATCACGGAGCTCGTCCAGCGAGCGCAGTACTTCTCCGTTCTCATACAGCGAGGTTTCACTGAACCAGATATCGAAGTTTACACGGAAAAGACCTAGATCACGTTTGATTTTATCCAACTCTTTATTAAGTCCATAGGTCCGGAAAAAAGCAGCACGCTCACTAGGGCTCATCTCGAGCAAGGTATCGCCCTTTTCTGCCACAAGCTCCTTCGCAAAACCCTTAATATCCTCACCATGGTAACCATCTTCCGGCATTTCTGCCTCTTGACCCAGCTCCTGCAGGTATCTGGTTTCAATGGATTTACACAGATTAGCCACTTGGTTACCGGCATCATTAATATAATATTCCCGGGTCACCTCATAACCTGCATAATCAAGCACATTACACAGCGCATCACCGACAGCAGCACCACGGGCATGCCCTAAATGTAGGCTACCTGTTGGATTGGCACTGACGAACTCCATTTCAACCTTCTGACCTTGACCCAGATTAATACGGCCATAGTCATCCCCCTGCTCAGCAACAAGGCTGATGATTGGGTACAAGTAGTTCTTAGACAGGGTAAAGTTAATAAAGCCTGGTCCTGCAATTTCCGCTTTCTCAATAGAAGCTCTGCTCGTATCCAAATGCTCAATAATAGCTTCAGCAATCTGGCGTGGATTACGTTTAGCAATTTTGGTCAGCTGCATAGCAGCGTTCGTAGCCAAATCACCGTGCGCCTTATCTCTTGGTACTTCCAGTACAATATCCGGAACCTCTTCCGGTGCAACCAGCCCAGCATTCACAATCGCATCGGCGATGGCTTCTTTTACCCGTTCATTTACAAGCTCTAACGGATTCTTACTATGTGTCATAATTTCGGTTCCTCCTGTATATGCAAACTAATAGCGAACTTTCCTGTCAATTCCTCGTAAACGTACAAATCATATTCCCAGGCAACCGTTAAAGAGCGCCCTTCGCGCACAACTTCCAGCTTGTTCGTTTCCGTAGAAAGATTGAACTGCGTATATGGCGAGCGGTAGAATCCTGGCAGACGCCGTCCAGCTTCAAAGCTCTGCTCTGACTGAATCCCGCCATGGCGGATTAGCTTCAGTTGATTACCTGCAATCTTTATCGTTGTACGAACAGAAACTTCCTCCCCGCGAGGACCCTGCTCTAATTCTTCATATTGAATATATAGATGCGGTCCTTTGGATGTTACTTCTCCATTCGCTTCCATAACATTTCGCTGACCATCTTGAAGGCTCACGAGCGTAATAGAGACATCATATTTGTCAGACTGTATTTCAGGCATCACACGTTCCTCCATTCTGCAAGCCTCTGCATTCTGCATAAGAAAAACGTCTAATGGCAAAGCTTAAACATTTTTATATTAATCAAAGGCCTATTTCGCTTTCCCATTGTACACTATAATCCAGTTCAAAGAAGCATTTCAATACAGAATCAAGCATATCTTCATAAGCACATAAAATATTACCATATTGATGATTAAAAGCACACTTTGAACGTCCATTCTCTATGTATATCATTTACTTCGATAATATTTGCACTTACCAAGCACCTATCGGACATAAATGACCCTATGCGCAGTATGATTCCATATTTGGTGCGATAACGGACTTCATAGTCGCTATTAGCCTAAAAAACAACCCATGTGAACCTCTTTCTAGAGAATAGTGTTACTGGAGTCCGAAACTCTATCCCAAAGGCCGAAAATTTGCAAATAACGTCATCTGGGTCCGTAACCCTCCGAGGATGAGGGATCTGATTAGGGCACTGATAAGGGTACTATTGAAGCAAGCAAAGATACCAACGACAAAAATACAGAGCAGCGATTCTCCAAGTATCCGGAGAATCGCTGCTCTGCTGTCTATTTGCGATTTTCACAATACATCGGAACTTATATTCTTGCACTGTAAAGAATTATTGGGTCATCACTTTCAAAGAAAACCTGCGTTCCCATGAAGCTCCGCCGTCTTTGGTCACATACAAGGAAGAGTAATCAAGCTCACGGATGGCGAGCCAGCCCTCTTTATTACTAGTGAAGGAGATTACCCCCTCATAACCAGCGAGCGCCGGAAGATTAGTCCATTGCTTACCGCCGTTATAAGAGCGTCCAACCGCCACTTTCTCTGCTGCTGGGGAAAACCCCACTAAAAAGGAGGTGCTGTTTCCCACAAGCTGCAGGTTCCCAGGTTTGCCAGCAGCTGGCCCTTTATTGAATTCAGCCTTGCCACTTCCTGGCGCAGGTCCGCCGCCCGCAGTTTCCTGAGCGATCACACGATTCCAACTTTTCCCCCTGTTCGCACTTTCATACAGCGAGTAGGAGGTCTGACTCATCCCCGTACCGCCATAGAGCACTACAGCGACCTGATCTCCCTTAGCGGAGATTTGTCCAAACTCGGGCTCGGCAAAAGCCGCCTTAAGTGAAAGGCTCCAAGTTGCCCCTCCATCTGTGGTCTTCATTACCCGATACCCGCTTCCCGGCACGATTACAACCGCCCAGCCGGTATTCCGGTCACTAAAATAAGCACCTCTTGTATTGGGTGGGGTGGAAATCTTACTCCAGCTCAGCCCCCCGTCTTTGGTGTGATACGTTGCGGCTCTCTCATAAGCAAAACCTTTCTTACTATCGATAAAATTTATTCTTTCAAAGCTGACGGCTTTGTTCGAAAGTCTCTTCCACTCCGAGCCACCGTTAGAGGTACCGATTAAATATTGAGCCTGCCCCTCCTCTACAGAAGCAAGCGCAAAGCCATGTACATTATCGGGAAAATCGAATTGTTTGAAGCTCCATTGGCCTTGATAGATCTCTTGAAAATGGCAGCCTCCGTCAGAGGTACCAATCATAAATCCATTACCTGCTGCCCGTCCGGTATTCCCTTTCAAAAACTGAACATCAGAAAAGCTAAGCGGTGTGGATATATCACCTGAGTGCTTGTTTTGCAGGGCCTGTAGCAAGCCGTGATCTCCTGTGCCGCAAGTCGCTGGTGCTGGTGCAGCCGCAGCATGTACAGAAGTTACTGGTGCACTCCAGCCTGATACCATAATAAGCGTCGCCGAGAGGGCGGTTATTGTCGTCTTATGAATCTTTTTCGTCCATTTCATGATGACACCTCCTAATATGTATATACCCTTACTTACAATCCCTACTCTGTTATACCGCCAGAGATGATGGCCTATCTACCTTAAACAATCACAAAATAGAAACAATTTGTTACCCTCCATATCCCTAATGAATATCCTTCCAGATCCTTCCCCATAATATGAGAGAAAGGAGTCTGGTGCCATGACACGCGAATCAACGAATCCACCGAAACGAAAAAGCCGCTTCCGGCGTTTATTTCGGCTGCTGGCAGCCTTGATCATATTATTTGTATTAACCACCGGAGCTCTGCTCGGTTATCTATATCAAAAAGATCTTCCACCGATTAGCGATGATGTGCGCTCCAAGCTGTTTGACTCCCGGGGCAATGTTCTTGCCACCTTTACCTCAGACGGCCGCAGCCGCGAACCCGTCAAATTAAGTCAAATTTCTCCCCTGCTCATTGAAGCTACACTAGCAGTCGAGGATCGTAAATTTTATGAACATTCCGGATTTGATCTGAAGGGGATGGCGCGAGCTGTTCTAGTCAATCTGGAAGAGGGAAACCGGTCGCAGGGTGCTAGTACGCTAACTCAGCAGCTCGCACGTAACCTCTACCTATCCCATGAAAAAACATGGACGCGCAAGGCTAAAGAAGCTGTCTATACGATGCAGCTGGAGATGAAATACAGCAAAGATGAAATCCTGAACATGTATTTAAATAATATCTACTATGGCCACGGTGCTTACGGCATTGAAGCAGCCTCACGGATGTATTTTGGTAAATCTGCAGCGGATTTAGACCTGGCAGAGAGTACCATGCTGGCTGGAATTCCAAAGGGACCTACCTATTATTCACCTTACAACCACATGGACAATGCTAAAAAGCGCCAGAGAATCATCCTGACCGTCATGGCCAATTTAGGCAATATCACTCAGGAAGAAGCGGGACAAGCCGTCCAGGAGAACTTAAACTTCAAGCCGCAAGGACAAAAGGATACGCTTGTAGCTGCGCCTTATTTCCGGGATTATATCCGCAATTTGGCCATAGAGTCTCTCCACATCAGTAATGATGAGCTGGAGCAAGGCGGATTAAATGTCTATACCACCCTTGACCCTGACATGCAGCATGCCGCAGAAAATGCCGTTGACAAAGAGATGGATCAAACTAGTGATCTGGATACTGCACTTGTATCCATCGATCCTCGCACCGGTTACATCAAAGCAATGGTCGGCGGAAAAAATTATCGTACCAACCAGTACAATCATGCTTTGGCCACCACACGCCAGCCGGGTTCTTCCTTTAAGCCGATTATGTATTTGGCCGCACTCTCATCCAAAGAGATGACAGGACTTTCGGTCTTTAATAGTCAGCCAACGATGTTTCATTATGATAACAACCGCAAAACGTATCAGCCCCGAAACTTTGGGGATAAGTATCTGGGTGAAATTAATATGCGGCAAGCTATCGCAGCATCCGACAATATCTATGCTGTTAATACAATTATGAAGATCGGCGCGGATAAAGTAAGCGAGATGGCTGCGAAGATGGGCATTGACAGTCCACTTCAAAGCGTACCTTCACTGGCACTAGGCACTTCACCGATCAGTCCGCTTGAA
Source organism: Paenibacillus sp. FSL R5-0636 (assembly GCF_037974255.1). Lineage (NCBI taxonomy): Bacteria > Bacillati > Bacillota > Bacilli > Caryophanales > Paenibacillaceae > Paenibacillus > Paenibacillus sp. FSL R5-0636. The sequence continues at coordinate 119,972 of NZ_CP150232.1, read as the reverse complement.
ATGGCTGCAGCTTTCGCTGTAATTGGAAACGGCGGTCAGAAAATGCCGATCACAGCCATTCTAAAAATAACCGATTCAAATGGCATGGTCCTGTATGAAGCACCTCAACCCAAAGGAGTAACCGTCGTAGAACCTTCAGCTGCCTATGTACTGACTCGTTTAATGGAGGGAGTATTCGAGACTGGGGGGACGGGTAATCGTGTGGCTTCCATAATCAAACGTCCGGTAGCCGGCAAGACCGGCACCACGGATACAGATGGCTGGATGGTAGGTTTCACCCCGGAGCTATCAACTGCAGTCTGGGTTGGTTACGACAAGGGGCGCGACATCGCAACTACCGACGGACGGCGTGCAGCCCCCATTTTCGCCCAATTTACTGAAAAAGCGCTGGAAAATGTCCCTCCAAAAATTTTCCCTATTCCAGATGGAATAGTCAGCGTATACGTCAATCCGCAATCCGGCAAACTTGCTACAGCAGCATGTCCCGACAAAGAACTGGAAACTTTTATTAGTGGAACTGAGCCCACCGAATACTGCGAACTGCATGGAACTGGCTCCGCTCCTGCTGTCGATGACACACAAAGCAAGGTAGATCCTGCTGAAGAGAATCGTTCCCTGTGGAAGAACATTAAACGCTGGTGGTTGAATTAGCTCCTTCATTTATATTGAAGGGGTTTTTCTTTTTTTATAAGTTATATATTGTAGTAACAACAGGATTTCCAAATTCAAATATCACTTATCACATAAGGGATGTAACCGTTTTATTTATTATGCTTACCCCATTCTCTTAACTCTCAATTACTGCTATAATAGTTATTAGAAACCAAAATATAATGATGTAAATGAGGGACATGGGATGAAGGATACAGGCATGATCCGGAGTTTAGACAGTCTTGGGAGAATTGTGGTTCCCGCAGAAATCCGTATGACGCGTAATATCGACATTGGTGATCCTATCGAATTTTTTGTTTTAGACGAAAAAATCATCGTCCTTAGGAAGTACACCTCGACAGAGTGTACATTTTGCAGAAGCCACGACCATGTCACCTACTATAAAGAGCAGTTTATTTGTAGCAACTGTCTAAAAGAAATTGTCGATCCTGAACGCATGTCTCAATTGCCAGAGTCACGTGAAGATTTTGTTGTTGAGGCATCGGAGCAAAACACCAGTATCCGAAAGTCAAAGACAGAGGAAATGTGCCAACGCCTGGAACAAGCTATTGAAGATCATCCCTATGCCAACCAAAAAGAGCTTGCAGAAATCCTCGGTATTAGCCAAGCGAGAGTGAGTCAGCTCAAACGCAAGCTTAGCAGCACAAGCAAATCATAAATTAAAAAAGCTTCGACGCTCCTATTTCCGGAGGTCGAAGCTTTTTCTATATCGGATAACCCTTCTGGAGGCTCCTATACTATTCAGTCAGTGCAGCTTTAAGCTCATCTGAGGATGCATTCCACCATGCTTCATTATGAGAGATCAGAAGGGATTTGAGAGCCGACTTCTCAATGACTCCAAGCCCTGCCACATCGATCTTGCGTTTAAGAGCTGCATCCAGCTTATTGACATGCTCGGCAAGAATTTTCCATCCGCGGCGCGCTTCTGTATCAATCCACATTTCACAGGCTGTGATTCCACCATAAAATTGAGCTTCCAATGTACGGTCTACCGCTACCCATACCACCCAAACCTGTCTTCCATTCGGTACGTCTTCACGATTCATGGAAAATTTAATTCCTTTTTCCACTTTGCTCTTGGCATGCATGGCACCGATATCAATAACCGCCACATCACCATCAATAATGACAGGTGAAACGTTGTTGAGATCTATAGAGCCTGCTCCAAAGCCTTTATGTTTACTTTTAGCGTTCACAATATTTAAGGCAATCTGTTTCTTGCCCTCCGGTTGTATGTTGTCCACGAGTGCACACCCTTCCTCTTACGAATAATTTAATTTTAGCTAATAATGCGGCGATTGCAAACATATACATCCCGTAGATGCTTGTCACGGGAGGAATCACACTATGAAGTCACTATCATTAAAGTACATCATCTTTGCGACCCTGGCCATCCTCGCGCTGCTGGGAGGAGGAATATGGGCCTTTTCAGGGGATAGCTCTACAGCTTCTGTTACTAGCTTTGCTTCAAAAGAGGCCAAGTCCTCCAGCGGCACAGCGCCTGCAGCCGTACCACAGCAGGTATTGCCTGAGAGCGCGCCCGTCCCGGCAGAGGAGGCTTTAAGCCAGCGGGTAGTCGAGTATCACATTGATGTCCAGCTTGTTCCTGACACAGAAACCTTAAAAGCTTCTGAGACAGTAACCTGGACACACCCCGGAGTAAAGCCAGTAAGTGATTTATATTTTCACATGTATCCAAATGCATTTGCCTCATCAGATACCACCTTTATGAAGGAATCCGGGGGGACGCTCAGAGGCGACAGTATGCCTGAGAATGGCTTCGGAAATATGACGCTGACCGATCTGCGCACGACAGAAGGAACTTCGCTAATGCAAAGAGTGCAATATGTCCAACCTGATGACGGCAATATCAACGATAGGACGCTCCTAAAGGTACATCTTCCTCAGCCTGTTAATGGTGGGGAAAGTGTAACACTTAAGCTTCAGTATGAAGTCCAGCTGCCCAAAATCTTTGCACGCATGGGTGCTTCAGGCAACTTCGTTATGGCTGGGCAATGGTTCCCTAAGCTTAGTGTATACGAGCCGAGGGGCACACGCGGAGTTAAAGAAGAAGGCTGGGACCTGCATCAGTATCACGGAACCTCTGAGTTTTACAGTGATTTTGGCATCTTTAATGTAACGATTGCCGTCCCTTCCAACTATACGGTGGCTGCGACCGGATTTCCTGTAAAAAATGCCAAGCTCAAACAAGATCAGAAAATATATCAGTTCTACGCCGATGATGTCCACGATTTCGCTTGGGCCGCTTCCCCTGATTTTACAGTAGCTGAGGAAGCCTTCTCTACGCCGGAGGTGCCTGGAGTACGAATTAAGGTGTATCTCGACCCACTACACAAAGATTTAAAAGAGCGTTACCTTCAGGCTGCCAAGGCTGCCCTGACCTACTTCAGCAAATGGTATGGTCCTTATCCCTACTCTACGCTGTCTATTGTCGTCCCACCTAAGGAGGGCAACGGTGCTGGAGGAATGGAATACCCTACCCTTATTACAGCCTTTGGGGCCGCGGATTCTTCTCCAGATACCTCACTTGAAAGAACCGTCATTCATGAAATCGGCCATCAATACTTCTACGGTATGGTAGCCAGTAATGAATTCGAGGAAGCCTGGCTGGATGAAAGCTTCACTTCCTATGCCGAAGACAGACTTATGGAGCAAGAATACGGTATCAAGTCTAATTTGCCTTTACAGGCCAGCCTGGTGACTATACCTGAGCCGTTAAATCTGGAAACGTGGAAATATGCAGGGGCGGATTCCTATAGCCGAAATGTTTATATCCGCGGCAAGCTTGTACTTAAAGATATCGAACGCCAGGTAGGTACCAAAGCAATGAACAACATCATGTCCTCCTACGCTCGTAAGTTCCGTTTCCAGCATCCTGCTACGTCAGATTTTCAGAAAGTCGTTGAGAAGGTAACCAAAAAATCATGGCAGGCCTATTTCGATGATTACATTTATGGTGATGGAGCGCCTGACTTCTCAGTAGATACGATTACTTTTAAAAAAAATAACAGCGGCGATGCTCCAAGCTACGAATCATTAGTGAAGATTTCAAACAAAGGGAGCCATTACGTTGATGTTCCCGTGAAATTCACATTCGCCGACAGCTCTTCGGTGCAGCGGGTCTGGAACGGTGAAGGAGCAGAGACTACGTTTCAATTGTTAAGCGATAAGCCTCTTCTCTCTGCTGAGATTGACCCTGAACATTCCATCTTATTGGAGAGCAAACATCTAAACAACTTTAGGCTGGCGGAAATAGAGCCCAAGACGCTCTCTCGCTGGACATTAAGTGTAACTAAACTACTTGAAACCGTGCTCGGAACTCTTGTCTGGTGAGGTGAATGATTGTGAGAACATCGATAACCCGCGGCTGGCAAAGCATGAAGGAGCAATTTTATATTTTAATTCTGCTCTTCATCTACCGACTGATCTGGGGCTACTTTATGTATGGTTTCATCCGATCTGCTATTATTCCAATTCTACTGCGCTATCCGGATAAAGACGCCGGAGGCAGCGGTATGGGCAGACTGTTGTATTATATCGAGGGACAGTTCAGCTTGAATACGGACCCTGCGATACGCACTTGGTTATGGATGCTTCTGGCGCTTGTTGTCTTGCGACTTCTGCTTTCCCCTTTCATAAGGGCAGGATTGCTGCATGAGCTCCACCAGGAGCGAAAGGGCGAGCGTGGACTGTTCTTTTTCCCTGGCATGAAGATCTATGGACTACCTGTCTTAGTCTTTAGCCTAATCGAATGGGTGCTGACCCTGCTGCCGCTTTACTGGCTTGCTCCAAAAATGTACGGGCTGTTCTTATCCTCTTTGTTTAACTACGCTTTGTTACTTCATTTAGTACCATACGTATTGGCATGGCTTATATATATTTTTATCGTGCGCCTGTTTCTTCTATATATGCAGTTTGGTTACACCGGCGGTACAGGAATGTTCTCCTCACTGATCATCTGCTTGCGGTCACTGATTCCTGCTATAGGTGTTTCCATTGTACTTGGGGCGGGAGGCCTGCTCTTACTGCTAGTGTGCGGACTGACGGGTCTGTTCTGTCCCGGCCTACCGGCACTTATAATACGGCAAATCTCACCACTACCTTCTACGCTCTTAAAAATGTGGGGAATCTCTGCACAATATCATCTATGGCGTAGCAAAGCATTTCCACAATAAATCAACCTTATTTGACATAATAAAAAGGTCCCAATTCCTGTATTCAGGAGCTGGGACTTTTTCTCATTACGGATAACTTAAGAGTATTTGCAAAATCGTAAAAGCTCTGTTACAATAAGTCCTGTGCTATTAGTAACAATTTTGTAATCAATTGAAACGATTCCTACATAACTAAATGTATTTATCGTAAGTGTAACTGTCGAAACGTCATTCTCTGGTGCTTAACACGCCTAATTCCTTTGCACCGGGAAGTGGGGGAACCATATTTTGGGTGAATTGATCTCGCTTTACAGGGATCATAGGGAATCTTCTACCGAACCCTTAAGCTAACCTCGCAGGCCTTGGAAGGAGTACATCTTTTGAAAAGACATAATTTAAGAAAAAAATGCGTCGCTGCGGCGCTAGGACTTGTAATGGCATTATCTATTGGTGGAGGAAGCGCCTTTGCCGACTCTAAAATGGACTCTGTAATCTCAAAGACTATTGGAGTTGCCTATAAAACCGGAGGTACAAGCACTGCCGGATTTGATTGCTCTGGATTTACAAAGTATGTATTCAAGAATGTGGGTCTTACTTTACCTCGTACATCAAAAGCTCAATATAGCGTTGGAACTGCTGTATCCAAAAGCAATCTGCGTTCTGGTGATCTAGTGTTCTTTAACACACTTGGCAATGGAGTATCCCATGTCGGCATTTATGTTGGAAACGGAAAATTCGCACAATCGTCCTCTTCGCGTGGAGTGACCATCACTTCACTCAGTCAGGCCTACTGGGCCAATCGTTATGTTGGCGCTAAAAGAGTAATGAGTACTTCAGCTTATCAAGCTGTAGCCTTCGATTGAAACCTTCCTCACAACTATAACCTCACAATTACAACTATATGAACCTGAATCTGATTATGCCCGTAATCAAATTCGGGTTTTTCTTTATTCCATAATATATTTTTACACTATTAGAGCCCAATTGAAACACGTTTATTTGATAAAAATTGCAATTATATTAAAAATTAGGTCATTATTAACGCTTACATATGCCTTTCTACCGTAAAAATGCCAATTTTTCTGCATTAATATGTTAAAAACGATTGCCAAGCGGCTTTCTGTTTGTTACAATTAGCGCAGTGAGATTTTAGTAACATTTTTGTAATCATTAAGTTGTTATTTACAAAGGTTTTGTCATGTATTGATTACAAGCTAATCCTAATCAACAGTATGAGCCGAGTTTCCTAACTATTAGGAAAACGGGGGAACCAACTTTGGGTGAATTGACCTCCATTATATAGAGGGGTCATAGGGGACCTTCAACCGAACCCTTAAGCTAACCTCGTAGGCATTTGGAAGGGGTATACACTTTTGAAGAAGAAGTTAGCAGCAGCAGTACTAAGCTTTTCCATCATCCTCACCATCGGAGCAGGAAGCGCTTTCGCAGATTCCAAAATGGATAAAGTGATTGACAAGGCCATCGGTACTAAATACGTATCCGGCGGTATATCCACTAACGGATTTGATTGCTCCGGATTTACAATGTATGTGTTTGATAAGATTGGCATTAACCTTCCACACCAATCAGGTTCCCAATATCAAATGGGCACAGCAATCTCCCGTGATGATATAAGAGCCGGAGATCTTGTATTCTTCAATACAAGTGGCAAAGGTGTCTCCCATGTCGGCATTTATGTCGGTGAAGGTAAGTTCGCACACGCTTCTACCTCACGCGGTGTTACGATTAGCTCTCTGAGTGATAGCTACTACGTGAAACGCTACGTTGGTGCCAAGCGCATTATGAGCACAGACGCTTACCAATCGGTTGCTGCTGAATCGGAAGACAATGATGATGTGCAATAAATAACGTACATAGGCTCTTTTCCAAGGTACTCTTGGAGGAGAGCTTGTTTTTTTGTCTTATTACTTATTTACCCCTCTCATAATTTGTAAAACATTCCCCTCATATAAAGTTTCTGAGTCGAACCTCCCCCATTTTGTATATAATTAGTAATATAGCAATGTCCTCGTGAAAGGAGATCGTTGACCTTATGATAAATCCCTCGGTAACTTTTCATGTTGTTCCTATGGAGGCAATTCACGGAGAAGCTATTTGTAAGTGGAGCTATACGCCCCCATATAATATTTATGGCTGGATGCCGTGGGAGCAGATGCAGGCTCTTGGCATCGAGTTTGGTGATCCGCAGCTCCGGGAGGAACAATATATCTCCATATTAAATGAAAATGAGGTTTTGTGCGGATTCGCACAGTTGTTCCCGATGGAAGGAGTCGTCCGTTTAGGAGTTGGGATGCGCCCCGATCTATGCGGCCATGGTTTAGGCAAACTATTCGTAGATGCCATCGTCCAGACAGCGTTGAATCGTTATCCTGATCGTGAGATAGATCTGGAAGTCCTGACCTGGAACCAACGCGCCATTCGAACTTATCAAAAATGTGGATTTACGATTACAGATACGTATGAACGCCGCACACCTACAGGAGACAAACCTTTTTATTGCATGGTCTATGACAAAAGATATTAAATACCAGATATTTCATAAGAATGATTGTATTCTCGTTCATTTTTTTGTCACAAACCCTATGATAACGCTTCACCATAAGCTATAATGTAGGGAGCAGCTTACATAGAAGGGACGAATTGGGATGCAGAAATGGATCATGAGCGGTTTGTTTTTTGCCGCCTGTGCCTTTGCGGTAGTACTCATGTTTACACTTCCGGGTAAAGAAGAGGTAGCAGAAGAAAATAAGCCCACGATGCCGGTAGTTCAACTGGACGCCGCAAAGGCAGAAGCAACCGTGAAAGCCAGCTGTATCACCTGTCACGGCGATCAGCTTCAAGGTGGAGTTGGACCAAGTCTTCAGAATGAAGGCGGTCAGCATGACGCTGAGGAAATCTACAGCATCGTCACCAAAGGACGTGGCCAAATGCCTTCCTTTAAGGAGAAGCTAGCTCCTGAAGAGATCGCCAACGTCGCACTCTGGCTCTCAGAGAAAAAGTAACCAGCCAAGCAACCAAAAACGCCCGTGTATGAGATAGGTGACTATCTGTGCACGGGCGTTTATTTTATGATTTTGGCTAAACTAATGATTTTTTTCAAAGGCTTCATTAAATTCATGCGCCTCTCGAAGATCTAGAGCTGTAATCCCATCTTCTTCATTAGATTTCAGGCGCAGGGTAACTGTTTTATAATCAATCGTAATATGTGGATGGTGATCGAAGGCTTCTGAAATCGTGGCTACTTCATCAACGAACGCAATGCCCTTCATATATTGGCTGAACATATATTTTCGCACCATAACATTATCTTCCAGTTTCCAGCCCTCCAGCTTGGTGATCTCCTCACGCAGTTCCTCTTCCGTAAATAACAATTCGTTTCCTCCCTTACAAAAAATTGCAGTAAAGTGCGTAGTTCCCTTTACTTGTCTTAGGCGTTAAACAAAACATCCCTTAGCTTCTGAGGTCCAAGGGATGTGCCAGGATAAAGGCGATATTTTCGATTAAATGTATTCACAAATCCCAGCGATTATAACTCGGCTTTATCAATTTTAACACGGGCTACTAACTACGGGCAAATTACGTCCAGACGTCTCCTCTGCCTAAATCAAAACTACTGAAGCCAAATCCTCTTCGCCAACTAGAATATTAATGCGGTGCGTGTCCTTATCGTAAATAATTACGCCGCTCCCCACTTCAATCATAGGTTCATTACCCAGCGCGAAGAAAAGATCCTCAGCCAATGCTTCCCATACCTCCAGCTTTGATTCTTGGGGTAGTTCCTGCCACTCGTCCGGATCCATCTCAAAAAATAAATATCCATCGGAAATTCGTCCGACGGCTTCGGTCAAATCGGTTAGAATTTCACCGTAATCTCTACCATGCTTTACACCCACGTATATCACTCCGTTTTCTTCACAGATGAATAATTACTTACCTTATCCATTATAGCCGAAAAAATGACTTCACAAAAAACCGAATGATGTCGATAAATAAGAATATACGTTAATTCGGTTTCGCACAGAGTGCCCTGCCGCTGTTTCAAGGATGATATACGCGGCATTGTCGGAACACATCTTAAATCTCACGGACGAGGTGCAAAATGGAAATTTCAACAATAATTGGTTTAATTTTTGGTTTGGTTGCTGTAATCTGGGGCATGATCCTCAAGCACGCTCCACTTCATGCTTTGGCCACACCCGCTGCTTACGTTATTATCTTGGTGGGTACGGCAGCTTCTATTTTCATGGCCTTTCCTTTCAACGAGGTCAAAAAGATTCCAAGTCTGTTCAAAATGATTTTTATCAAAAAGAAATTAATCAGTAAACCCGAATTAATCACTATGTTCATGGAATGGGCTTCTATCACACGGCGTGAAGGTCTGTTGGCTCTAGAATCAAAGGTCGATGAAATAGAAGATAACTTCCTCAGAAACGGCATGCGGATGATTATTGATGGAAATGATCAGGATTTTGTCCGCGATGTCCTCATGGAGGATATCCACGCCACAGAGGATAGACATAAAGCAGGAGCCCTCATTTTCTCACAGGCAGGTATGTATGCTCCTACCCTCGGGGTGCTCGGGGCGGTTATCGGTCTCATCGCCGCTCTGGCTGATATGAGTGATATGAACAAACTGGCTGCGGCAATCGGGGCTGCCTTCATCGCCACATTGCTTGGTATCTTTACAGGTTACGTATTATGGCATCCTATTGCTAATAAGCTGAAACGTCTCTCCAAACAAGAAATCGAAGTTCGAATGATGATGGTCGAAGGTCTTTTGTCCATACAGTCCGGTGTATCTACTATTGCCATCAATCAGAAGCTTGCTGTATTCCTAACACCTTCGCAACGCGTTAAGTTAAATGAGAAGGACGGTGGATCAGGTGAGCAAAAAGACTAGACACGAAGAGCATGAAGAACATGCCGATGAATCGTGGCTGTTACCTTACTCCGACCTCATGACTCTTCTGGTGGCTCTGTTCATCGTTATGTATTCTATGAGTGCAACGGATGCCAAGAAATTTGAAGAGATGAGTCAGGCCTTCAGTTCCGCACTTAATGGCGGTACAGGTATTCTTGAAGAGCGGGCAGCAATGCCTAGTAAGACTCAAGAAGATCTAGGGAAAAATGATAAGATGGGTAGCTCTACTTCCAAGAAAGCTGAAGAAGCAGAAATGGCAAAGCTACGACAAAAGGAACAAGAGGATTTAGAGAAGCTTAAGAAACAATTCGATCAATATATTAAGAGCAACGGCCTAACTGATCTGCTCAGTACGAAGCTTAATCAATCTCAGCTAATGATTACGATCAGTGATAACGCATTGTTCGCTTCTGGCCAAGCCATTGTTAAGGATGATTCGCGGCAATTAGCTAAATCCATCTCAACGATGCTGCAGCAATTCCCGGATTATGATGTAGTAGTGCAAGGGCACACCGACGATATTCCGATTTCTAATAGCAACTATTCATCCAACTGGGATCTGAGTGCGGATCGGGCACTTCAGTTCATGAAGATTTTGCTGCAGAACACAAATCTAAATCCACGCAAATTTAGTGCGATTGGATACGGCGAATATCATCCTATTTCCGATAATGACACAGCTACCGGTCGAAGCAAGAATCGCCGGGTAGAGGTTTCCATTATTCGAAAATATCAAGAAACCAAAGAGTTTACAGGGATTGTTCCCTCTGCTGAATAAGTGATTTCGTAAGGTAATAAAAAGAGCTGTCCAAAGGTCTTAGACCCCGGACAGCTCTTTTTTTGTTGCAGTACTACATTCTATATGGAACTGTATTATTGTAATGACACTCCTACAGTAACTCGTAGTTCAGCGTAGCTCCAAGCTCTTTCTTCTCATCAGCAGACAGCTCACGCCATTCTCCCGTTTGCAATGCCCCCAGGCGAATATTCATAATCCGAATGCGTTGCAGCTTTCGAACCTCATACCCAAAAGCGCTGCACATACGACGAATCTGGCGATTTTTGCCCTCTGTCAAAATAATACGGAAGACACGCTCCGTAATACGCGTTACCTCACAGGGCAGCGTCTTCTCGCCTAATATTTTCACACCGCTGGACATGCCGGTAATAAAAGAAGGCGTAATGGGTCTGTCCACGGTAACCACGTATTCTTTTTCATGCCGGCCTTCCGCCCGCAAAATTTTATTAACGATGTCGCCATCATTGGTAAGCAGGATTAATCCTTCCGAATCCTTATCGAGACGACCAATCGGGAATATACGCTCATGATGACCTACAAAATCGACAATATTCCCCTTGATATGCTGTTCTGTTGTGGAAGTAATTCCTACCGGCTTGTTTAGAGCAATGTAGACCGTCTGGCTTGAGGTTTCAAGCGCTATACCATCTATTCGCACATCATCGCCCGGAACAGCCTGACTGCCCAGCACAGCAGGCTCTCCGTTGATCGTAACTCTGCCGGCATCCACAAGCTTGTCTGCTTCTCGGCGTGAACAGTACCCTGTCTCACTGATGAATTTATTAATTCTCACGTTGTTCTTCACTCCGTTCATCCTTAATGTTAAGCCAAGGTGTAACCTCTCCAGCTGCAGGCAGCTTAATCATAACGGTTGTCCCCCGGCCAACTTCACTTTGTATTTCCAAATGACCCTTATGAGCCTGAATAATACGCTGGCTAATCATTAACCCAAGGCCTGTCCCCGATTCCTTATTCGTGAAGAACGGTTCACCCAGCTTAGGCAGCACGTCCTCTGGAATCCCTTCACCCTGATCTTTGATTACAATAAAGACGCAATCCACAGAGTTCCACAGTTCCATTGAAATGACGCCACCCTCAGGCATGGCCTCAATTGCATTTTTAACAATATTAATAAATACCTGCTTCAACTGGTTCTCTTCACAATGTACAGTAGCGGGTTGTTCAGAGAATTTCGTACTAAATTGAATATCATGTAGATGAGCCTGACTATCCAATAGAGACACTACATCGCCTAATATGTAGCGAAGATCTTTTTCCTGAAAATGAACGGCTTGTGGCTTAGCCAGGATTAAAAATTCACTGACGATAAGATTAATCCGCTCCAGCTCAGATAACATCAGCTCTACATGAAGCGGAACTAAGAGCTCCTTCTCCTGTTGAAGCTGTAGAAATCCTTTTAATGTGGTAAGAGGGTTACGAATCTCATGAGCTACTCCTGCGGCCAATTGGCCGACTGTAGTTAGTTTCTCAGAGCGTCTAAGCAGCTCCTCCATTCGATTGCGTTCCGTCATATCACGAGAAACGTGAATAAAGGAATGGGGGTAACCCTCTTCATCTCGAATTATCGAGGTACTAACGCTAACCTCAACTAATGATCCGTCTCGTTTAAGTCTCACTGTCTCGATCGGCGGCAGAACTGCACCATTTCTTAACGCGTCAAGCCGCTCTTCCTCTTGCTTAAGCGCTGTCGCGGGTACAAGATATGGCATATTGCCTATCACTTCTGTTGCACTCCATCCATACAGCTCCTCAAAGGCCCTGTTAGTGCTAGTGATTCGTCCCTCCATATCCAATGTATGAATAGCATCAGACGTACCGTTAATTACGGATTCCAAATGTTCCTTAACCGCCCGGTTCTCTTCTAGCGTCTGCTTAAGACGATTGGTGCGTTGCATAAGATGAGAAGTCATAGCGTTAATCCGCAAGGCTAATTGACCTAACTCATCACGAGAGGTTACCTTTAATGGAGGTTCGAACTTACCTCGCGCTACATCATTGACTTTGGCAAGTATAGCCTGAATTGGACGAGTAATAAAACCTGAAAGTATGTAACTACATAGCAAAAATAATGCTAGCAATAACAGAGACGTAGTCAAATAATTGGCTAATTGTTCATGAACTACGGATGAAATCACAGAATAATCCAAAACTACACCGATTACGTAAGGCTCCATTTTAGGATTCTGAATAGGAATGAAGCTTTTGAGCACTCTTTTCCCATGTACCCTCGTCTCCAGTGTAACTGGCTTCTGCTTCTGCTGAGCTAATAGAATAGCTGCTTTATCTTGCTCCACATTACCATAAGTATAGGTACCGAACTTAATTGGGCGGTTGCCAAGTTTCTTTTTAAATGCATCGCTTCCATCACCCGCCATACTTGCTAAACCAAATGTTGTTGGATTAAATCCTGTAAGCTCTAAAATCCCTGGATTAACTTCTTTGGTTCGCTCTACAATTTGATCGGGGTTGGTGATTTCGATATATTCACTTGCCGCAGTATTGAGAATAACAGGATTAATGATGTAGTTGCTTGCTTCATCATGATAATAACCCCACTTCTCAATGAAATCGGGATTGTAGGTTGAATATTCAAATGGGCCTGACCAAAAATGATCCAAAGCCTGTCCTTGTCCCACAGTGACTTCCTGATTATCAAATAACTCCAAAAGGGCAAGGTACCAGTACCCCCAACCTTGAGTGGACATTCCAATATCAATCGGATTTGATGCCCTTGTCACCACGATATCATTATCAGTCTTTACCAGAATTGAAATATTAGACACGCCCAACTTGGAAGTTAGGGCCTTTAGTTGAGCATTGGTTATATTCTTATAATCCGGACCCAATTCCTTAGAGGCAAAGATGGCAGCCATTCTTAAGTTATGCGCGATTTGATATTCTACATAGTTAGAGCTATAGTTACTTTGTTCTACAGAAACAGCCATTTGCATAGCGGTGATCTGCATATTATTTACGTTTTCATTTCTTAGATTATTCTGAGCGGCATAAAGGTTAAATGTCAGATTCAATGCTAAAATTAGCAGTACCGCTCCAAAAATAATAGCAGATAGTTTTGTCTTTATGGACAAACTGTTATTCACCTCTTATCCACTGGTAAATCCTTGCGGAGCCTATAATAAACATCATACCTTTTGCCCCCTCATTTGAAAAGGACATTTAAAACAAGCGTATTAATTCACCAAATATTGAAATTCAAAAGGTGTTTCTCTACAATATATAAGAAACCATCCACATCTTATGCACATATAAACAAATTATTAAAGTCCGGTGTGTACAAAAATGTGTATAAGTGGGCTGTTATCCACAGAGTTATGCACATTTTGTTAAGAACGAATATTTGTTCGTTGTACAATGGTTATAGAAGAAGGGAAGATGATCTTGAATATTAAAGCCAGTGAATCGCCAGAAGATATACAAGCGGTTCATGAATATTGGATGAGGCAGGCGATCGCAGAAGCACGTAAAGCTGAGGCATTAGGTGAGGTTCCTATTGGCGCTGTCATTGTTCGACATGGTGAAATTATAGGACGTGGATACAATTTACGAGAAACGACAATGGATTCGACAGCCCATGCAGAGATGGTAGCCATTCGTGAGGCCAGCAATGTCATGAATTCTTGGCGTCTGCTGGATTGCCGGCTGTACGTCACCCTAGAACCTTGTCCGATGTGTGCAGGAGCAATAGTGCAGTCCAGAGTGCCTCTCACGGTATATGGAACGCCTGACCCTAAAGCTGGATGTGCCGGGACCCTCATGAACTTGCTTGAAGAGCCGCGATTTAATCATAGAACTGAGGTAATACAGGGTGTTTTACAAGAAGAATGTGCAGATCTACTCACCTCCTTCTTTCGCCGTTTACGTAAAAAGCCAATAAAACAAAAGGAGGACTCCTAAATGACCCTTACTCTATATCATACCTCTCAAGGCATCTATATTTCTCCACTTGAGCTTAAGGATGCACAGAGCCTGCTGGAGCTTCGTTTAAATAACCGGGTAACCCATGAACCGTTTGAGCCAAAACGTGATGAGCACTTCTTTACCCTGGAGAGTCAACAACAGATCATCAATCAGCGTATTAAGGACGCCCTACAGGACAGAGCTTATATGTTCGGCATTTATCTGCTGGATGGACAGCTAATCGGACAGATCACATTGTCCAACGTCTCACGAGGTATAGCACAATATGCTGATTTAGGATATTTAATGGATCATCGGATGCAAGGACAAGGTTATATGACAGCAGCAGTCGGATTAGTCCTCGGCTATGCGTTCCGGGCCTTAGGTCTACATAGAGTTCAAGCAGCTATTTTATTGCATAATGAAGCTTCCCGAAGAGTCCTGGAGAAGAGTGGGTTCAAACCTGAAGGGATCGCCCGTCAGTATCTTAAAATAAATGGACAGTGGCAGGATCACCAAACCTACGCAATCTTAACCGAAGATGTGCTGACTGAGGAACGGAAATAAGATTCTGCATTGTCGCAGGAATGAGTGCTACTTTTTTTCCTAAAAAAAGACCCGCATGGGCGTATAATATACGCATCATGCGGGTCTTAATCTTGCTAACTGGGATTAATAAGTTCCCATACCACCGAATTCTTCTCCAAGTTGATCCATTGTAATTACATCATCACCTTGAGGGATACCAATCTTGAATACCGGCTTCTCGTTGATCTTACTGTATTGGCCCGTTCCATTTACTGAGAAGGCCACTTTTGTGCCATCTTCCGGATCATTTACTTTAACATCCATCAATAAATCCTGATACACAGCGTATCCATCTTTATCGATCGCAGTATTATAGTGGAACTGGTTGATGGTAAGGTACTTATCAAGATCAGCTAAGCCCTTATCCAATTCAGTTCTAGCTTCACCTGATGTCAGTTCTTCTTTAGCCTTAGCTAGATCTGCATCTTTAATCTGCAGCATATCCTTGTATTCTTCCTTGCTTACGATATCAATGATTTTAGGCAGGGCGTTATTCACCAAGATAGTGATTGCTTCTTTAACATTATCGTTAGTCACTTGGAACTGAACGACTTGTTTAGCTTCCACACCTTCTGGTAAATTAGCATCTTTGGGATCAATCTCGTTAAAATATTTTTCTTCGTCATATTCAGCTAGGACAGTGTCCACCACTTCATTAGACAGCTTCTGCATTTTTTGAGTATCCATCGTACTTGGGTTAAATTCTGCACCCTCCTGCTCTGCCAACGCCTTCAGATCAACCTCTACAAACTTATTGAGGATCGTCTCAGGAATCGGTACGAAAGGAATAGATGGAATCTTAACATACAACTTCTCGGCAGTCATTACCATAGGAACATTAAAGCTCATGCTCATATCGCCTTTCAGATTCAGAACCATAGTTAGTTCTGTCTGCATTGGCTCAGCTTGATATACCCCATCAATGGTAATATCAGCATTCTTAAGCATACTAAGTACCTGTGTAGTCATTGCAGCAGATTCAGCGTCAGAAGTCTCGATCGTAAGATCGTTGATCGTGAATTTACTCTTCATCTCATAAGATGACATTGTAGTCGCTTTAGTAGCGGCTGATTTTAAGGCCTCTTTTGGCGCCTCCTGTTTACTTGCACATCCCGGCAGAATTACTGCTGCTGTAAGCAGCAATGCAGCGGCCGACAAACCCCACTTTTTGTTCATTATTGTTCTCCTCTCCCATTGTAAAAGAAATCTCTCCCCCTCCTATGATAAACCATTTGTAAAAATCAAGAAACACTTCTTTAAAATTCTTAACGTTTTTATTTGTTAACCTTGTGGATTATGGTGGTCAACATGGTTCGCTTGTTTCACCTTTTTAGAACCTGAAAGCGGTTCTGGACCTGAAGGAGCATGGTCTTTTCTCCGCTCACCACTTGTTGGCTCTGCCCCAGGAACAGGGATACTTTTTGGTTTCGACATTTTCATTCCTCCTAAGGATTGGTCAAGTTCTGAAGAGCCTGAGCACATTCATGAATTTGCCGTGAGTATTGCTGTGCCAGCTGCTGTACGGCATCACTACGCTCATCAATATGGAGACCGCTCTGTTCCACATCCAGCAGATCCACTGCCACTTCTCTGCTATCTACATACTTGCAGCGAAAATCCAGTGAATAGCCTTGATGACCTGCCGCATTAAAATGAATCAGCAAGCTATTCGGATCCCCATTATCCGCCAGCACACTGAAACTATCCCCATCATCCATCAACGCCGGCAAACGCTCCTGCCAGGCTGAGACAAGCTTATGCTGATCAACTTCTAATGATCTATCCATGATTATGATCATCCTCCTTCTCTAATACATTGCGGAGAAATGAAGCTTTTTATTCTCAATAGAACTCGGTCTACCAAACAAAACAAAAAACCGTCCCCCAGAGGGAACGGTTTCTATCTAATTATTCTTTAAGTTCATAAAGGAATGGCGGAGAGGATGGGATTCGAACCCATGTGGGCTTGCACCCTAACGGTTTTCAAGACCGCCCCGTTATGACCGCTTCGGTACCTCTCCAAATGCATTTAAATTTCACATGCATTAGGATTGTACCATACATTGCAAAGAAAAAGCAACTATATCTTTAAATAGTTTTTGGTTGTATCGATTTTACATTGCGCATATAAGGTTGTAGGCATTCTGGAATCAGAACACTGCCATCCTCTTGCTGATAATTCTCAAGAATTGCAGCAACTGTACGTCCAACCGCCAAAGCAGAGCCGTTCAGCGTATGAACAAATTCAGGCTTCGATTTTGGATCCTTACGGAAACGAATATTTGCCCGGCGTGCTTGGAAATCTTCTGTATTTGAGCAAGAGGAGATCTCACGGTACATCCCACTCTCAGGCAACCACACTTCCAAATCGTACGTCTTAGCCGATGTAAAGCCCATATCAGCCGTACATAACCCAAGTACACGATAAGGCAGTCCTAACAGCTGCAGCACACTTTCAGCGTCTGCTGTCATTTTTTCTAATTCCTCATAAGAGGATTCAGGGGTGGTGAGCTTCACCAACTCTACCTTGTTGAATTGATGCTGGCGAATCAAACCGCGAGTATCACGGCCCGCCGAGCCCGCCTCAGAACGGAAACAAGAGCTGTAAGCTACATGGTATTTAGGCAGGTCAGCTGCCGTCAAAATCTCTTCGCGATAGTAGTTCGTTACCGGTACTTCAGCTGTAGGAATCAAATAGTATTCGGTATCCCGCAGCTTGAACAGATCCTCTTCGAATTTAGGCAGTTGTCCTGTACCATACAGGCTGTCTTTGTTCACAATGTAAGGCGGCAGCATTTCCTCATAGTTATGCTCACCACTGTGAAGATCCATCATAAAGTTAATCAGCGCCCGTTCTAGACGTGCTCCGAGTCCTTTATAGAAAACAAACCGGGATCCTGTAACCTTTGCTGCAGCTTCGAAATCAATAATATCAAGCTGCTGCGCAAGCTCCCAATGTGATTTCGGAGTGAATCCGAACTCTTTGGGCTCCGACCAGCGGCGTAATTCAACGTTATCATCCTCAGACTTCCCTACTGGAACTGAATCATGAGGAATATTAGGGATATTCATAGTAAGATCAGCAATCTGAGCTTCCAGTTCACGTACTTCGTCATCAAGCTCTTTAATTCGGTCAGATACTGTACGCATTTCTGTAATTAGATCATCTGCTGACTCGCCGTTCTTTTTCTTTTTCGCTACTTCACCCGAAACTGTATTACGACGGTTCTTAAGACCTTCGGTTTCTTGCAGTAATTCACGTCGACGCAAATCAAGTTGTGGAAAATCAGCAATTAAGTCCAGCGATTTGCCCCGTTTTTCTAAAGCCTCTTCCACTCTTGCGTAATCACTACGTAGTATTTTTACATCTAACACAATGTTTCCCTCCTGAAAACAGCCTAAACTCTTTCAAAATGCTGATTACAGCTTTGAAAGAGTCAGGATGTTCTTTATATGCAATTTTGTTGTTGGACTTCCCTATTCGCCTCTACCATATCGGCAAAATATTGGTGCAGTCTGAAATCATCGGTCAGTTCTGGATGAAAAGAAGACACCAGCAAGTTCCCTTCGCGCGCGGTTACAATCTCATCATTATAGACTGTAAGCACATCAACTCCCGGTCCTACCTCGTTGATAAGCGGTGCACGTATAAATACAGCACGAACCGGCTCATCAATGCCTTTAACCTCCAGATCACATTCAAAGCTTTCCCGTTGGCGGCCGAATGCATTCCGGGCTACGGTAATATCCATCAGCTCCAAATGCCCCGGTTCACCACCGGCAATTTTTTTGGCCAGCACGATCATACCCGCACATGTGCCAAAAATAGGCTTGCCCTGATCAGAAAAATCACGGATGGCTTCTATGAAACCATATTTCCGCATTAGCTTTCCAATCGTTGTACTTTCTCCGCCGGGGATAATCAGGCCTTCAACTTCTTCTAGCTGCTCCACACGCTTGATAGGCACGCCTTCTGCACCGGTCTTCTCTATACTAACAATATGCTCCGTAACAGCGCCTTGAAGCGCCAATACTCCTATCTTCATCCTACAACCTTCTCTCTATTAACGGCCACGCTCCGACATACGTTCAGCCGGGGTGAGAGTTGCAATATCAATCCCCTTCATTGGTGCACCAAGGTTCTTGGATACTTCAGCAATCAGTTTGTAATCAGTATAGTGTGTAGTGGCTTCAACAATCGCACGCGCAAATTTCTCAGGATTGTCCGATTTAAAAATACCCGAACCTACGAATACACCATCAGCACCCAAATGCATCATAAGAGCAGCATCGGCAGGTGTAGCTACACCCCCAGCGGCAAAGTTAACAACCGGCAGTTTGCCAAGCTCATGCACTTCGAGCAACAGCTCGTAGGAAACTCCCAGGTTCTTTGCTTCATTATATAGCTCGTCCTTGGACAAATTCGTTACTTTACGGATTTGACTGTTGATAAAGCGCATGTGACGCACGGCCTCAACAATGTTGCCTGTTCCTGGTTCACCTTTTGTACGGATCATGGAGGCACCTTCGTTAATACGTCTCAGTGCTTCTCCCAGATCCTTCGCTCCACATACAAAAGGAACGGTGAACTCATGTTTATCAATATGGAATACTTCATCAGCAGGAGTAAGAACTTCACTCTCATCCAAGTAATCAACACCCAAAGATTCTAGAACTTTCGCTTCTACATAATGGCCGATACGAGCCTTAGCCATAACAGGGATACTTACCACTTTGAGAACCTCTTCTACAATTGTAGGATCGGCCATCCGTGCTACACCGCCAGCTGCACGAATGTCAGAAGGTACGCGTTCCAGAGCCATAACAGCAACTGCACCAGCAGCCTCAGCAATTTTTGCTTGCTCTGCATTCATGACGTCCATAATGACGCCGCCTTTTTGCATTTCTGCCATGCCTCTTTTAACTCGCGATGTACCTGTTTCCATGTCCTAACCCCCCGAATGATCTATCTTAATCTAACTTGTAATTTTACCCCAATGAAGGGAAATCTACAACCCATTTACTCGGATTTACTGCTGATTTCGACACCGAACTGCATTAGAACAAGTTCTTGATCCCTGAAAA
The DNA here is from genome assembly GCF_037974255.1 of Paenibacillus sp. FSL R5-0636. Lineage (NCBI taxonomy): Bacteria > Bacillati > Bacillota > Bacilli > Caryophanales > Paenibacillaceae > Paenibacillus > Paenibacillus sp. FSL R5-0636. Next base: position 99,772 of record NZ_CP150232.1, on the reverse strand, counting down.
TAAATCACCGAAGAAATCGCCAATCGCTCTAAGGAACAACTTGAACCAGCCAGCTTTCTCAGCTTCCTCTACAGTGATCAGATTAACTGTTTTCTCCTGTGCTGCTTGCATGCCTTCAGCCTTGTAGGAATAGGTAACTTTACCTACTTTAGAGGATTGGGCTATAGGAGCAACCAAAGTTGCAGGGTCATTTGTTACAACAGTTGTAGTAACTTCAGGAGAAACAGTTCCCTTAGGAACAATGAAAGAAACTCCTTCATCAGTAACTATAGAAACATCTTTATTCTTGCCTTTCAGTACCGGAACTGTTTCCGTGCCAGCAATAACAGCCTTCGGAGCTACAACCTGTTTGATTTCAAAGTTGTTAAACCCGTAGTCGAGCACTTTTTTAGTTTCTGTGAATCGATGTGCCTCTGAATTAGCACCCATAACAACACTGATTAGACGCATTCCATCACGCACAGCAGTACCGGTAAAGCAGTTACCTGCATTTGTGGTATGCCCAGTCTTCAGTCCATCTAGACCTGGATAAGCATATGCCTTAAAGTTGGGAATACTTTTGTTAGCTTCCAGCATCCAGTTGTAGTTAATGATCGGCGCTGTATCCCGATCACGGAATTTATAAGACTGAATCGTTGTAAATTCAGTGAAGTCCGGGTGGTCAGTAACTATAAATTTAGCAAGAGTAGCTGCATCTCTAGCTGACATTACAGTCTCTTTATCAAGATCAGGACGGAATTTCTTCGGCATGTCTGCCCGATCAAGTCCAGTTGAGTTAATAAAATAGGTATTTTTCATGCCCATCTTCTGTGCAGTCTGATTCATTAGTTCTACGAATTGTTCTTCTGAACCCGATACCAATTCTGCCAAAGCAACTGTGGCATCATTCGCCGATCCTACGGCCATCGCTATGTATAGCTCTTTAACCGTATGTTCATCTCCAGCTGCCAAAAAAATTCGTGATCCGACCTGTTTGGAAGCATTCTCTTGAATGATAACTTTCTGATCCCAAGAGATGTCTCCTTTTTTCACGGCATCAGATACAAGATATTCAGTCATCATCTTGGTCATACTCGCAGGTGGGAGTGGTGTATCTGGATTTAGAGCCATAAGTACTTGGCCTGTAGTTGGTTCTATTAGAATAGCAGAACTCAATTCCAAGTTAAGAGATTCCACAGAAGGGATCTTAACTGCGTTGGTCTTGGGTGCAGTTTCAGTAGTAGTTGCGGCACCTTCGGTTGTAACCGGAGTTTTGCCCGCTTCAGCCAATGCTGGAATTACTGGGTTCATTAACATATTTAAAAGCAGACCTACAGTCGCTGTCTTAATTACAATTTGCTTACCATTAAATTTTCGTTTGTGCTTCAATGATTACGACTCTCCTTTAAATCTCATATCAATAGCTTGTTCTATTCTAACACAGGGGTACCCGCAAAAAAAGACAGACAGGACGAAATAGTCCTGTCTGTCCAAAAAATAATACGGTTAGTCCATTATACGGAATAGTTTGGTGCTTCTTTTGTAATTTGCACATCATGCGGGTGGCTCTCACGAAGTCCAGCACTTGTGATGCGAATGAATGAAGTATCGTTACGCAGTTCTTCCAATGACTTCGTACCGCAATAGCCCATACCTGAGCGCAATCCGCCGATCAATTGATGAACAGTGTCAGAAAGAGGCCCTTTAAAAGCAATACGTCCCTCAATTCCTTCAGGAACGAGCTTTTTATCATCATCTTGGAAATAACGGTCTTTACTTCCTTGTTTCATGGCACTCATGCTGCCCATACCACGATATACTTTAAATTTACGGCCTTGATAAAGCTCAGATTCCCCTGGGCTTTCTTCTGTACCCGCAAACATACTTCCCATCATTACAGCATGAGCACCAGCTGCGATAGCCTTTGTGATCTCCCCAGAATACTTAATACCGCCATCAGCGATAATAGGAATTCCATACTCACGAGCAACTGTCGCACAATCATAAATGGCTGTAACCTGAGGTACGCCGATACCAGCGATAACGCGTGTTGTACAGATCGATCCTGGTCCAATACCTACTTTAACTACAGATGCACCAGCTTCAATAAGTTCACGGGTTGCTTCGCCTGTAGCTACGTTACCAGCAACAATCGTAAGATCAGGATACAACTCACGAATTTGGCGAACCGCTTCAATAATATTAATGTGGTGACCATGTGCAGAATCGACGACGATCAGATCCACACCAGCTTTTACTAATGCTGCAGTACGTTCGAACGTGTCTTTAGAGATACCAACAGCTGCTCCAACAAGTAGACGGCCATGTGCATCTTTGGCTCCGTTAGGGAATTGAATAGCTTTTTCAATATCCTTAATGGTGATGAGGCCTTTAAGAATATTATTCTCATCTACAAGGGGAAGCTTCTCGATCTTATGACGTTGCAGGATACCTTCTGCTTCCTGAAGGGTTGTACCCACAGCAGCTGTTACAAGATTCTCATGTGTCATAACTTCTTTAATCTGAATATTGAAATCATGAATAAAGCGTAAGTCTCTATTAGTTAGAATACCGACAAGTTTATTGTCACTGTCTACAATCGGCACTCCGGAAATGCGATATTTACCCATTAAAAGCTCTGCATCAGATACCATGTGTTCTGCCGTAAGTGAGAATGGATTCGTAATAACTCCGCTCTCGGAACGCTTCACACGATCTACTTCTTCCGCTTGCTGCTCTACAGGCATATTCTTGTGTATAATCCCGATGCCACCCTCACGAGCAATTGCAATGGCCATGGCTGCTTCTGTGACTGTGTCCATCCCTGCACTCATAAGTGGAATATTCAACTTCACATTCTTACTTAGAACTGTGGTCAAATCCACTTCTTTAGGCAGTACCTCAGATTTACGCGGAACCAGCAGCACATCATCAAAAGTTAGACCTTCTTTACCAAACTTATCTTTCCACACCTGGGTCATTCCTCCTCGGTTGTTTTAAATTATACCCGCCTACAAACTTTATGAAAGAAGAACCTTTGACTCCAGTCCATTCACGACAGACAATTCTGTACATCTGGGGGCTGAACAAGTGTAGATCTTCAATTAAGGTTTGAGATGCTTATCCAAAAATATATTATTGCCATCTTAGCAAAGGGCATTTGGACTGTCAAGAACATTACATCATCAGAGTAGGTATTCAAAAAACGGCCGCCGAGTAAGCGAATTATTGGACGTTAGTCCGTGCTGGGTGGACAATTTAGTGTGTTAAAAATTCACAATGCGCCTCTGTTCACCTTTTAAGCCACGCTTATCTCCATCTTAGTATCTCAAAATATAGCCTAATGAATTCTCTATTTACATAACAAAAAGACCACTGTCGATTACTCAACAGTGGTCTTGCGTGCTTGGCAACGTCCTACTCTCCCAGGACCCTTCGGTCCAAGTACCATCGGCGCTGGAGGGCTTAACGGTCGTGTTCGGGATGGGTACGCGTGGAACCCCTCCGCTATCGCCACCAAACATGCGTCTGTGAAACAGACGCTGCCGCGTGAAATTCGGTTCATCACCAGAAGTGACAATAAATTTCTAAGCGTGTTACAGGCTTAATCGCCTGAAAACTGAATCCGAAACGAATTTGCATTCTAAGTATAGGATAAGCCCTCGACCGATTAGTATTGGTCAGCTCCATGCATTGCTGCACTTCCACCTCCAACCTATCTACCTCGTCGTCTTCAAGGGGTCTTACTAATTGGGAAATCTCATCTTGAGGGGGGCTTCACGCTTAGATGCTTTCAGCGCTTATCCCGTCCGTACGTAGCTACCCAGCCATGCTCCTGGCGGAACAACTGGTGCACCAGCGGTACGTCCATCCCGGTCCTCTCGTACTAAGGACAGCTCCTCTCAAATTTCCTGCGCCCACGACAGATAGGGACCGAACTGTCTCACGACGTTCTGAACCCAGCTCGCGTACCGCTTTAATGGGCGAACAGCCCAACCCTTGGGACCTACTTCAGCCCCAGGATGCGATGAGCCGACATCGAGGTGCCAAACCTCCCCGTCGATGTGGACTCTTGGGGGAGATAAGCCTGTTATCCCCAGGGTAGCTTTTATCCGTTGAGCGATGGCCCTTCCATGCGGTACCACCGGATCACTAAGTCCGACTTTCGTCCCTGCTCGACTTGTAGGTCTCGCAGTCAAGCTCCCTTATGCCTTTGCACTCTGCGAATGATTTCCAACCATTCTGAGGGAACCTTGGAACGCCTCCGTTACTCTTTAGGAGGCGACCGCCCCAGTCAAACTGCCCGCCTGACACGGTCCCCGTACCCGATTAGGGTACTAGGTTAGAACCTAGATACGATCAGGGTGGTATCCCAACGGCGCCTCCACCGAAGCTTGCGCTCCGATTTCTACGGCTCCCACCTATCCTGTACAGATCGTACCCAAATTCAATATCAAGCTGCAGTAAAGCTCCATGGGGTCTTTCCGTCTTGTCGCGGGTAACCTGCATCTTCACAGGTATTAAAATTTCACCGGATCTCTCGTTGAGACAGCGCCCAAGTCGTTACGCCATTCGTGCGGGTCAGAATTTACCTGACAAGGAATTTCGCTACCTTAGGACCGTTATAGTTACGGCCGCCGTTTACTGGGGCTTCGGTTCATAGCTTCGGGTTACCCCTAACCACTCCCCTTAACCTTCCAGCACCGGGCAGGCGTCAGCCCGTATACTTCGCCTTGCGGCTTCGCACAGACCTGTGTTTTTGCTAAACAGTCGCTTGGGCCTTTTCACTGCGGCCCCCTCGTGCTATTCACACTACCGGGGCACCCCTTCTCCCGAAGTTACGGGGTCATTTTGCCGAGTTCCTTAACGAGAGTTCTTCCGCGCGCCTTAGAATTCTCTTCTCGCCTACCTGTGTCGGTTTGCGGTACGGGCACCTTCTCCTGGCTAGAGGCTTTTCTTGGCAGTGTGAGATCATGACCTTCGCTACTATAATTTTCGCTCCCCATCACAGCCTAGCCTTAACGATGTGCGGATTTGCCTACACATCAGCCTCACTGCTTAGACGGACATCCATCAGTCCGCGTCACTACCCTCCTGCGTCACCCCATCGCTCATAGCGGATTACGGTGGTACAGTAATTTCAAACTGTTGTCCTTCGACTACGCCTTTCGGCCTCGCCTTAGGTCCCGACTTACCCTGAGCGGACGAGCCTTCCTCAGGAAACCTTGGGCTTTCGGCGGATCAGATTCTCACTGATCTTTTCGTTACTCATACCGGCATTCTCACTTGTGTAGTGTCCAGCGCTCTTTTCAGTACACCTTCAACCCCTACACAACGCTCCCCTACCCCAGATACATACGTATCTAGCCATAGCTTCGGTGGTGTGTTTAGCCCCGTTACATTTTCGGCGCAGAGTCACTCGACCAGTGAGCTATTACGCACTCTTTCAATGGTGGCTGCTTCTAAGCCAACATCCTGGTTGTCTGTGCAACTCCACATCCTTTCCCACTTAACACACACTTGGGGACCTTAGCTGATGGTCTGGGCTGTTTCCCTTTTGACAATGGATCTTAGCACTCACTGTCTGACTCCCGGCAATAAGTATATGGCATTCGGAGTTTGACTGAGCTTGGTAATCCTTGCGGACCCCGCACCCAATCAGTGCTCTACCTCCACTACTCTTATACCGAGGCTAGCCCTAAAGCTATTTCGGGGAGAACCAGCTATCTCCGAGTTCGATTGGAATTTCTCCGCTACCCCCACCTCATCCCCGCACTTTTCAACGTACGTGGGTTCGGGCCTCCAGTGCGTGTTACCGCACCTTCACCCTGGACAGGGGTAGATCACACGGTTTCGGGTCTACGTCCACATACTAAGTCGCCCTATTCAGACTCGCTTTCGCTGCGGCTCCACCTTCTCGGCTTAACCTTGCATGTTAAACGTAACTCGCCGGTTCATTCTACAAAAGGCACGCCATCACCCATAGATCGGGCTCTGACTTTTTGTAAGCACACGGTTTCAGGTTCTATTTCACTCCCCTTCCGGGGTGCTTTTCACCTTTCCCTCACGGTACTGTTTCACTATCGGTCGCCAGGTAGTATTTAGCCTTAGCAGATGGTCCTGCTGGATTCATACGGGGTTTCACGTGCCCCGCACTACTCGGGATCCGTCTCGGAGAGAATACAGTTTAGGTTACAGGGCTTTTACCTCTATCGCGGGCCTTTCCAGACCTCTTCACCTACCATATTCCTTTGTAACTCCATGTGAGACGTCCCACAACCCCAAGAGGCAAGCCCCTTGGTTTAGGCTGTTCCGCGTTCGCTCGCCGCTACTGACGGAATCACTATTGTTTTCTCTTCCTCAGGGTACTTAGATGTTTCAGTTCCCCTGGTCTGCCTCTACACACCCTATGTATTCAGGTATGAGTAACTGCGAATTACCACAGCTGGGTTTCCCCATTCGGACACCCCCGGATCAAAGCTTGCTTACAGCTCCCCGAGGCAGTTTCGTTGTTCGCCACGTCCTTCGTCGGCTCCTGGCGCCTAGGCATCCTCCGTGTGCTCTTATTAGCTTAACCTTGATTCTTCCGCAGGAAAATATCATACGATGACATTCTCTTTTGGAATCATCTCACTAATAACATTTACTTGTTTACACAAGTTGCTAAAAGATGTTCTAAAACGCAAATTCGTTTCGGTATCCAGTTTTCAAGGATCAAGTCTTACTTGAGAGCTTAAACTCTCAAAACTGAGCAACGAGTGAGTAACAGGCCTAAACCTGAGTTTTGGAAGCTAAGCTTCCGATTTGAATGTTCTCATTGCAGAGAACGATTCTCCATAGAAAGGAGGTGATCCAGCCGCACCTTCCGATACGGCTACCTTGTTACGACTTCACCCCAATCATCTACCCCACCTTCGGCGGCTGGCTCCCTTGCGGGTTACCCCACCGACTTCGGGTGTTGTAAACTCTCGTGGTGTGACGGGCGGTGTGTACAAGACCCGGGAACGTATTCACCGCGGCATGCTGATCCGCGATTACTAGCAATTCCGACTTCATGCAGGCGAGTTGCAGCCTGCAATCCGAACTGAGACCGGCTTTGATGGGATTGGCTCCACCTCGCGGCTTCGCTTCCCGTTGTACCGGCCATTGTAGTACGTGTGTAGCCCAGGTCATAAGGGGCATGATGATTTGACGTCATCCCCACCTTCCTCCGGTTTGTCACCGGCAGTCACTCTAGAGTGCCCAGCATTACCTGCTGGCAACTAAAGTTAAGGGTTGCGCTCGTTGCGGGACTTAACCCAACATCTCACGACACGAGCTGACGACAACCATGCACCACCTGTCTCCTCTGTCCCGAAGGCCGCTGCTATCTCTAGCAGATTCAGAGGGATGTCAAGACCTGGTAAGGTTCTTCGCGTTGCTTCGAATTAAACCACATACTCCACTGCTTGTGCGGGTCCCCGTCAATTCCTTTGAGTTTCAGTCTTGCGACCGTACTCCCCAGGCGGAGTGCTTACTGTGTTAACTTCGGCACCAAGGGTATCGAAACCCCTAACACCTAGCACTCATCGTTTACGGCGTGGACTACCAGGGTATCTAATCCTGTTTGCTCCCCACGCTTTCGCGCCTCAGCGTCAGTTACAGCCCAGAAAGTCGCCTTCGCCACTGGTGTTCCTCCACATATCTACGCATTTCACCGCTACACGTGGAATTCCACTTTCCTCTTCTGTACTCAAGCCACCCAGTTTCCAGTGCGACCTCAGGTTGAGCCCAAGGTTTAAACACCAGACTTAAATAGCCGCCTGCGCGCGCTTTACGCCCAATAATTCCGGACAACGCTTGCCCCCTACGTATTACCGCGGCTGCTGGCACGTAGTTAGCCGGGGCTTTCTTCTCAGGTACCGTCACTCCGGTAGCAGTTACTCTACCGGACGTTCTTCCCTGGCAACAGAGCTTTACGATCCGAAAACCTTCATCACTCACGCGGCGTTGCTCCGTCAGGCTTTCGCCCATTGCGGAAGATTCCCTACTGCTGCCTCCCGTAGGAGTCTGGGCCGTGTCTCAGTCCCAGTGTGGCCGTTCACCCTCTCAGGTCGGCTACGCATCGTCGCCTTGGTGGGCCGTTACCCCACCAACTAGCTAATGCGCCGCAGGCCCATCCCTCAGTGACAGATTGCTCCGTCTTTCATTCTTCTCTCAGGAGAAAAAAGAAATTATCCGGTATTAGCTACCGTTTCCGGTAGTTATCCCAGTCTGAAGGGCAGGTTGCCTACGTGTTACTCACCCGTCCGCCGCTAAGTTATTTTGAAAGCAAGCTTTCAAAATAACTCCGCTCGACTTGCATGTATTAGGCACGCCGCCAGCGTTCGTCCTGAGCCAGGATCAAACTCTCCAATTAGTATTGAAAAGAGCGATATGCTCATTTTGAAACATCTGACGAGAAAATTAATTCTCTAATTTTGGATTTCACTTGCGTGATTTCCTACTCACTCGTTGTTCAGTTTTCAAAGATCAAGTTCTCGTTGGCGCCGTTTAATGTCTCAGCAGCAACTCTTATACTATATCATGTTCGGCTATTTAATGTCAAGCTCTTTTTTAACTTCTTTTTCGAGCTCGGCATGTGTACTTCTTGGCCGGACTTAGAATATATCATGTATAGAGATTCATTGCAAGAGTTTTTTTGAAACTAATATTAAATCTCTACATTCTATAGGAGCAATGAAGTGAAAGCACCGCTTCTAATCAACAGTAGCCAAGAGAACTGTCCTTAGACAGCTCCCTTAAGCCCTGTGTTGTATAGATACTATTCAGTACGGTTACGCATATGTGGAAACAGCAATACATCGCGAATCGATGCAGAATTGGTAAGCAGCATGATCAGACGGTCTACGCCGATTCCCAGTCCGCCAGTAGGTGGCATACCATATTCCAGGGCGCGGATGAAATCATCGTCCATCTCATGAGCTTCGTCATTACCTTGCTCTTTCTCCTGGATCTGTGCCTCAAAGCGTTGACGTTGGTCAATCGGATCATTCAATTCACTAAATGCATTAGCGTGCTCACGACCCACAATAAACAGCTCAAAACGATCGGTAAAGCGTGGATCCTCATCGTTTTTCTTCGCAAGTGGTGAAATTTCAACAGGGTGTCCCATTACAAAGGTTGGCTGAATTAGAGTTTCCTCTACAAATTGCTCGAAGAAAGCGTTAAGGATATGACCGAACGTCATATGTTTCTCAACAGGCACACGATGTTCTTTTGCCAAAGCTTGTGCTTCGTCATCTGTCATGTGAACACTGAAATCAACACCGGTTACTTCTTTAACAGCATCAACCATAGTTACACGACGCCATCCTGGAGACAGATTTACCTCTTTGCCTTGGTAATCCAGCAGTTGTGTACCTAATACCTCTTGGGCAATATGTGCAATCATATTCTCCGTGAGATTCATGATGTCCTTGTAGTCAGCATATGCTTCGTACAACTCAATCATAGTAAACTCTGGATTATGACGAGTCGACATTCCCTCGTTACGGTATACACGGCCGATTTCGTACACTTTTTCCAAACCGCCAACAATAAGGCGTTTCAAGTGAAGCTCGATAGCAATCCGCATATACAGCTGCATTTCAAGTGTGTTGTGGTAAGTAATAAACGGACGCGCAGCTGCTCCGCCGGCGATCGTATGAAGTGTAGGTGTTTCAACTTCAAGATAACCAAGTGAATCCAAATAGCGACGCATCGATTGAATAATTCTTGAACGGGCAATAAAGGTCTGTTGAACTTCCGGATTAATAATCAAATCAACATAGCGCTGGCGATAACGCAGTTCTACATCTTTAAGACCATGATATTTCTCAGGAAGTGGCAGCAGGGATTTGGACAAGACTTCGAGATTATGCACTTTGATGGAGGTCTCGCCTGTTTTGGTTTTGAATACTGTTCCACGAACGCCAATAATATCTCCCAGATCGAGAACATTAAACGCCGCGTATTGAGTTTCAGGAATGCTGTCTTGACGAACATAAAGCTGAATTCTTCCACTAAGGTCCTGGATATGCGCAAAGCTGGCTTTACCCATAACGCGTTTTGCCATAATACGTCCAGCAATGCTCACTTCAACAGAAAGCTCGTCCAATTCCTCTTTGGAAAGTCCATCATACTTAGCTACGATATCGCCAGCGTTAGCTGTGCGCTCGTATTTTTTGCCAAAAGGATCAATACCAAGTCCTCTTAGCTCGTCCAGTTTGGCACGGCGGATCTGCAAAAGCTCACTAAGTTCGTTCTCTGCATTGTCCACATTGTTCATTTCCTCGGTCATGCGATTCATCCCCTTATAACTCAGTAATATCATATACACAAGAAGAAACGGCTCCGTCTCCATAGTTAGAGGACAGTCCCGTTCCAGCTCAAAATATAAGCAGTTTGTTTTACCTATCGTTTCTGGATGATTTGAAAAAAGCTTCCCTAAGGAAGCTTTCCCAAACATGTTCCCTTATCTACCTATGTACAGTGAAATGACTAATACATACGGCAGCACATCTATTTACAGACATTAAGGTCTGTATATTACTTCATTCTGATATCGAGAATTTTATATTGAATAACTCCTGCAGGTGTAGAAACATCAACAACCGTACCTATTTTTTTCCCGATAATAGCTTTGCCTACCGGACTTTCATTGGAAATCTTGTTATTCAGTGGATCAGACTCTGCTGTACCTACGATCGTATACTCCATAGTGTCCCCATATTCCAAATCCTCGACACTTACAGTAACACCAATACTTACTACGTCAGTAACGATCTCGTCGCTATTGATGATACGCGCGTTGCGAAGCATCTTCTCCAAAGTGAGAACGCGTCCTTCGATAAAAGCTTGCTCATTCTTCGCGTCTTCATACTCCGAGTTCTCACTGATATCTCCGTAGCCAATCGCTACCTTAATCCGTTCAGCAACCTCACGGCGTTTTACGGATTTGAGGGTCTCCAGCTCATCTTCCAGACGTTTTAGCCCGTCCGGCGTAAGGATGACTTCTTTATCGCTCATCTCAACCGATTCTCCTGTCGTATACAATTATTGAAAACACCATACTATATGCTAATCTAGAAGGATAAGAACCCTCCCTGCTGCATTGCTCTTACTGTAACGGCGATTTTATACTGTGAAATTATATTGGAACCGCTACAAAATGTCAATGACACCACATATAAAGTCAGATGTGTTCAAATATCAGCAGAAAAAAGGTGATTATACAGCAGAAGAAGACATTTCAATGCCCTTGCTCTCTTCTTCATGCTTTAATTGAACGACAAAATCATTCAATATCCTCACCATTCCATCGCGTTTTGTTTCTGTCATGAGAACATCCTTCACTCTAGCGGCAGCCTTCAAGCCTTTTAAGTACCAGGCCATATGCTTACGCATCTCACGGACAGCTACAGCTTCTCCCTTAAGAGCTACCAGTCGATCCATATGAAGAATAGCAACCTTAATCTTCTCATCCAAGCCAGGTTCAGGCATAAGCTCGCCGGTGCTCAAATATTGAATCGTACGATACAACATCCAAGGATTGCCGAGTGCTCCACGCCCGATCATTACGCCATCGCAGCCAGTCTGATCCAACATAGCCCGAGCATCTTCAGGTGTATTAACATCCCCGTTGCCAATAACAGGAATAGAAACTGCTTCTTTTGCCATCTTGATATAGTTCCAGTCCGCATGGCCTGTGTAAAGCTGCTCCCGGGTACGACCGTGTACGCTGACAGCCTTACCCCCAGCACGTTCAACCGCGCGCGCATTATCTTCGACAAAAATATGCTCGCTATCCCAGCCAATCCGCATTTTCACGGTTACGGGTTTATCGACAACATCGACAACCGCAGAGACCATTTCATAGATTTTGTCGGGATTCAAAAGCCAGCGGGCTCCCGCATCACATTTAGTTACTTTAGGCACTGGGCATCCCATATTGATATCGATAATATCAGCATTGGTTTCTTTATCAACCACTTTTGCTGCTTGCACCAGTGATTCTCTATCCCCGCCAAAAATCTGCAAACTAAGCGGTTTCTCCCGTTCATCTACAAACAACATTTCGCGAGTACGTGTATTTCCGTGAATAATGGCCTTATCGCTTACCATTTCCGCACAGACCAGACCTGTACCAAATTCCTTAGCGATCAGACGAAAAGCCGGATTGCACACGCCAGCCATAGGTGCCAGAACAACCTGATTTTTCATCTCGATATCGCCAATCTTCAGCATTCGTATCACTTCCTGCCTTTTAATTCTTAAAAATTATGAGTTGGGATCCACAAGCTCTTCTGTTGTAACCCCTAGGACATTCGCAATTTTATCTAAAATTTGATCTTCTAATCGTCTGTTACCCCTCTCGACTGCACCAAGCACAGCCAAGGAAATTCCGGCAAGATCCGCAAGATCCTGTTGAGTATACCCTTTTAGCTTACGGAATGCCCTGACCCTCCGTCCCAAACGCTTGTTGTCCACAACCGAATTCCTTCCTTCCCGTCTATGTCTTGAAGCGCTGCTGTAATCAGCTTGCGAAGTCCGGAAGATTGTTCATTCTGTGGAACGATGTCACTGAGCGGAAACAATACAAAAGCACGCTCTAACATGCGTGGATGCGGTAACGTTAAATGTGGTGTATCGAGCACCTGACCCTCAACCCACAACAAATCCAAATCTACCGTTCTCGGTCCATAGCGGATATCCCGGATACGACCCAACTGCGTTTCAATCCCCAACATCACTTCCAGCAAGGACTCGGGCGCAAGTGTCGTTCGCAAAGCTGCTGCCATATTGAGAAACTGCGGCTGATCTAAATAACCTACTGGCTCTGTCTCGTAAACTTTGGAGCAGCGGACCACAGATATTTCATCATGAGCGTCCAGTCTGTTCAAAGCCTCTGACAGTGTACCCTCGCGGTCACCCAAATTAGCCCCTAAAGCAATATAAGCCTCTGATTCTTCAGAGGTGGAATGTATATTCATGGACCTTGTTCTCACTTTCTAGTTCTGCGCAGCTCTACAGTCACTCCCTGAAAATGAATGTCGAAAGGCGGATGGGGTTTAGTTACCTTAACCGTTACTGCATTGATAACAGTATAAGTGTCCAGTACGGAGGATGCAATATATTCTGCCAAAGCTTCGATCAACTTAAAAGACTTTATTTCGACAATGTTTTTGACTAATTCATGAACTTCAGCATAATTCACGGTTTGACTCAAATCATCATTCAAGCCCGCACCCTGCAAATCAAGCTCCAGCTCTAAATCAATGTAAAAACGTTGTCCCAGCTTACGTTCTTCCTCAAATACACCGTGGTATCCGTAATATTCCATGCGATGCATTGTCATTTTATCCATGATTAATCCGCCCTTTTTCGTAAAATATAGCTATTCACGCACCAATGGAGGTGCAGCATACAACATCGCATCACACATCTTAACCGTTCGTTTAATCAGAGATACATCATGTACACGTACGATCTGGCAACCCTGAGCTATCCCAAAAGCTACTGTAGCTGCGGTGCCTTCCACAACATCATCAGACGGCAAATCAAGTACCGTGCGGATGAATTTTTTGCGGGAAGTCGCCAGTAACAACGGATAACCTAACTCAGTCAACCCGTCTAAAAGCGTCATTGCCTGCAGGTTTTCATTATAATCCTTAGCAAAGCCGATACCTGGATCCAATATGATATTGGCCGGCTTAACGCCTGCGGCTACCGCAAGATCAATACTTTCCTTAAGGTCAGCCGACATATCCGCACTCAGATTCGTATAATTACGGTCCTGCCGGTTATGCATCAAAATAATAGGACAGTCAGCAGCAGCGGCCACTGCCGCCATTTCCGGATCGGCCTTACAACCCCATATGTCATTAATGATATGGGCACCCGCAGCTATAGCTTGGCGGGCTACTTCAGCTTTATAGGTATCGATAGATAACGGAAGGTGAGGTGCCGCCTTATGAATACTCTCGATCACAGGCAATACACGGGCTAACTCCTCTTCAAGTCCCACCGGTTGATGACCAGGACGAGTAGATTCACCGCCGATATCAATAATATCAGCACCCTCTGCAGCCATACGCAGCGCATGCTCAACTGCTTTGTCCGGATGATCCCAAAGTCCTCCATCCGAAAAAGAATCCGGGGTCACATTAAGGATGCCCATAATCAATGTTCGATTTCCTAACTCCAAGTCTGTATTTCCACAACGGTATGTCCGCTTAAAGAGGACTGGTCTCATTTCGAAATCGCCGTCCTATCTCTATATAATGAAATCAAGCCAGCAGTAATTGTTCCACACTGGCTAGTACCTATAGTAAATCTTGCATCTCCGTGCCACACCCCAGTAACAGGAACGATTTCTTGTACGGAATTGGTAAGAAACACTTCATCAGCAGCTTTTAACTGCTCCCAGTGATATGTTCCTTCTTCAACACTAAGGCCTGCACTAAGAGCCAGCTCCATTACCATTTCCCGGGTAATTCCCGGAAGTATCCCTGTTGTAAGATCTGGGGTATAGAGCCTGTTGTTTTTTACAAAAAAGATGTTGCTGACAATGCCCTCGGCAATAAATTCTTCTGCCGTCAGCATTAGTCCTTCAGCACCATTTGCCGCAGAAGCATACCCTCTAAGCTCTCGCTTAGCCAGAATGTTATTCATATAATGCAGCGACTTGAATCGCACTGTTCCCTCAGGAGTATTACGCCGCAAGGACAACAGCTGCAGCTCTTTGCCTTCACTATAGAGTTTATCTGGTACTTTCGGCAGCGCTTTGATGTACAACAAATGATTAGGCTTTTGATAATCACCAGCAGGTAATCCGAGAACATCCTCACCGGCTGTTACGGTATAGCGTATATAAGCTTCTTTTAATTCATTTTTGTCCATAACGCGCTTAATCCAGTCAAGTAGATGTGCCGCTTCTGCTTCAAATGGAATGCCCAGTGCCTCGCAACCCTCTGCCATACGCTTCAAATGACGCTCCAGCAAAAAGGGAACTCCCCCATAGGTCCTAAAGGTTTCGAACAAGCCAATGCCGTACAAAAAGCCGTGATCCAAGGCAGAAACCACGGTTTCTCGGGCGTCAATGACACCATTGTTAAATCCTATATATTTCATGCCGTTTCTCCGGCTCTCCGTTTCAAGAAATTACGCAGCATCGTATGACCATGATCCGTAATAATAGATTCCGGGTGGAACTGCACACCTTCAATAGGGTATTCTTTATGGCGCAATGCCATAATCTCCCCTTCTTCAGTCTCAGCCGTAATCTCCAAGCAATCTGGGAGACTCTCCCGCTCTACAATCAGTGAATGATATCGGGTAGCTGTAAATGGAGACTCCAGACCTTCAAAAACTGAGGTCCCGTTATGGTAAATAGGCGATGTCTTCCCATGCATCAAACGCTCAGCACGGATGACATTGCCACCAAATGCTTGTCCAATCGCTTGATGTCCAAGGCATACGCCGAAGATCGGAATGATCCCCTTGAAATGATGCAACAATTCCAGACTAATTCCCGCTTCATTTGGCGTACATGGGCCTGGTGAAATTAGAATATGGTCAGGTGCCAGCTTTTCAATCTCTTCGATGGTAATTTCATCATTGCGGTGCACTTTAACCTCTTCCCCAAGCTCACCTAAATACTGTACGAGGTTATACGTAAAGGAATCATAATTATCGATGACCAAGATCACAGTGCTACTCCCCCTTCGGCTCCGCTGGTAGCTGGCAATTCCTGCTGCAGTTCACTACAGAGTACTGCCTTCACTACCGCTTTGGCTTTATTATGGCATTCACGGTATTCACGGTAGGGATCGGAATCGATCACTATGCCGGCACCTGTCTGAATATATCCGACCCCGTCTTTTACAGCCAGCGTTCTTATAATAATATTTAATTCCATATTGCCGTTATAGTCAATAAAACCCATCGATCCTGTATAGGGTCCACGTCGAACCGGCTCCAATTCTTCAATAATCTCCATTGTCCTTACCTTGGGAGCCCCTGTAATAGTCCCCCCGGGGAATAAAGCTGCGATAACCGCATACGCGTCTTTATCCGGCGCAATCTGGCCCTCTACCTGCGAAACGAGATGCATCACATGAGAGTAGCGCTCCACAGTCATCAGCTCCGGCACGCTGACGGAACCGTATGCAGCGACACGCCCGATGTCGTTGCGTTCCAGATCGACAAGCATGATATGCTCGGCGATCTCTTTTTCGCTCCCGCGAAGCTCCGCCTCCATGGCGGCATCCTCCGCGGGAGTGAGTCCCCGGCGCCGGGTGCCGGCGATTGGCCGGGCGCTCACTTTGTCCCCGTGCAGCTTGACGAGCAGCTCCGGTGAAGCGCTGGACAGCGCGAAGCCGGGCGACCGCAAGAGCCCCATGTACGGGGACGGGTTGAGCTTGCGCAGCCACTCGTAAACATCCTCCGGCGGGGACTTCAGCTGCGCCTCCTGGCGCAGCGAGAGGTTCACTTGGAAGACATCACCTTGGCGGATGTATTCCTGAACGTCCAGCACTGCCTGCTGAAACTTCTCAGGCGAAAAAGCGGAAGCCATGCCCGGCCACTCTCCTGATGAAACTGTAAGGGCCTCAATGCTGCCCACAGCCTCATCATCCAATCCTGCAGCTGAAGATATCAGCTGCCACTGCTCTACCATTTGTCCAGCCTGTTCTATACTGCCAAGATAAAGATTTTGCAGCTCTTCCATCCCACAGTCTGCTGGAACTGGAACGTGAACAGCACAATACAGCACATGCTCTTCGTGATCATAAATCCATATCTCGTCAAACCTCATAAAAAGAAAATCAGGAAAACCAGGATCATCTTGGGCAAGAGACGGCAATCGTTCCAAAGAACGAACCACATCATAACCAAGGAAACCAATACATCCACCAGAAAAAGGAGGAACATCTTCATCCTTTAACTTAGGCGACGTAAAATCCGACATCCATTGCTGCAGTAGCTCCAGCGGTTGTCCATGCAGTGTTGTTGCCTCAGGTATCCTCTCCTCGTCCACTGATGCTGATTCCAAAGATTCAGTAGGGAAGCTAAATACTTCCGCATTATCCTCCTTGCCCTTCAATATCGAAACAGGGTTCAAGCCCAAGTACGTATAACGGCCACCCTTACCACTTTCTAAAACTACAGAATACTGGGAAGCTAACTCCCAGGCTTTCTCCCAGGACGCAGGTAATTCGTTGGTGCACCGGGGAGATTTTATAATCAAGGGAAACATGCTCCAGTCTTCAGCAGCCCATTGTTCCCACTCGTTCCAGGTTGTTATGATTTCCAAAGCCATCCTCCTAAAAGTTTTGTCTAGCATCATCTTACAGTTTAATCTTCGAGACAAAACTCGCTTCGTAAGCATTTGCTTAGTTTTGTCCAATCATCAGTAGTATATTGCCTGTCAGTATACTGTACTTAAGGCATTATTGAAAAGCCCTCAGCGATAGGAAATTATTATGATTTTTGCGTTTTTTGCAAAAACCAGAGCTTTTTTCAACAATAATAAAATCACCACGTCTACCCCGGCATATATGCACAGAACCTAATTCCTTTTAAATCAACGAAAAGAGTCTCCATCACCACCAAAAAAGTGGTATGAAGACTCTTATAGATTTACGTTATTGCAAACAATTACGCTTCGAAATTGTAAAGTGGTGTGCTCAGGTAACGTTCGCCGTTACTTGGGATAATGACTACTACTTTTTTGCCAGGGCCTAAATCTTTAGCTACTTTAAGTGCGGCAAATACAGCAGCACCTGAAGAAATACCAGACAAGATGCCTTCTTCTTTAGCTACACGACGTGCAGTTTCGAAAGCTTCATCATTCTCAACGTGGATGATTTCATCATAGATATCTTGGTTCAGAATCTCAGGGATGAAGTTCGCTCCGATACCCTGGATTTTGTGAGGTCCTGGTTTGCCTCCAGCCAAGATTGGGGAAGCAGCAGGCTCCACAGCATAGATCTTAATATCAGGATATTGGCTTTTCAGCACTTCACCCGCACCAGTGATCGTTCCGCCTGTTCCGATACCTGCAATAAAAGCATCCAAAGGACCGCCGATGGATTCAATAGCGTCAATAATTTCAGGTCCAGTAGTCTCACGGTGAATCTTCACGTTCGCTTTATTCTTGAATTGCTCGGATGGGAAATAGCTTGGGTTCTCTTTCAGAATTTCGTCTGCTTTCTTAACCGCACCATTCATACCTTCCGATCCTGGGGTCAGCACCAATTCCGCTCCATATGCGCGAAGGAGATTACGGCGCTCCAAGCTCATTGTTTCCGGCATTACGATAACTGCTTTATAACCTTTAGCAGCAGCTACAAGTGCCAGGCCGATACCAGTGTTACCACTAGTAGCTTCTACAATCGTACCTCCCGGTTTCAGTAGACCTTCACGCTCAGCTTCTTCCACAATGCTGATTGCAATCCGGTCTTTCACGCTTGACCCCGGGTTCTGATATTCCAATTTCAAATAAATATCTGCGGAGCCTTCCTGTGCCAGACGATTCAAACGAACGAGCGGAGTACCTCCGATCAATTCTGTTACGTTGTTTACGACTTTAGCCATGAGCAAAAACCTCCTTAGAATGATAAATGCGATATAAGAACGTAAATTATGACTTTATGCTTCTGTGTATGGAGTTTAAATTGTTGACCACCGTCAGTTATTTCCGACTAAAACGGTAGGGTTTACGTTAATATCATATTATCAATCTTGCAGGCTGTTGTCAATATTTATTGATACCTCATATTTATTGCGTAAATCGCTTTCCACCTGCTGCAAGGGAGGGGCTTGCTCCAAAGCCAGCTCTTGACGTACAAGCGCCCGAATTTCTTTCTGATCCGGCATTTCTGGAGAGTGAATACTCTCCAAGCGGATAATGGCGAAGTCTTCCCCTGTCTCGATCGGACCGGCTATATCACCCACATCCAATCCAGCGGCAGTCTTTAACATTCCCTCTGGCCAAAAAGGGTCGTCTTCCTCTACTTTACCTAAGCTGCCTCCGTGCTCCCGACTCTCATCATCAATAGACACTTCCCTAGCCAAATCAGCGAAATTCTCACCCTGTTCCAAGCGATCCATTACCTGCTGACCTTCCTCATAGGATGAAACCTTGATCATAGAAAGCTGCATTTCCTTTTTTGGAATGAAGCGCTCGGCATTTTGCTCTAAATAAGCATCTATATCGGCATCACTGATTGTAATGCCCACCGTGGCTATCGCTTGTAAGGACAGACGATAAGCTGTCTCTGCGAACACTTCCTGACGAGATAATCCGAGCTGAGATTGCATTTGAGCATAATATTGCGCTTCTGATTCGTACCCAACTATAGTGCGTGTCAGTTCCTGCTTAACCTCATCGTCTGTCACGGTAATTCCTAAAGCCTTAGCTTCCATGTTCACGACAATATGGTTAAGCATACTGATTAACACTTCTTCTCCATGCTTTCTTTTGAGCTCATCCATCCACTGCTGATCCGTTATTGGTTGTCCGCCTGCAGTCGCTACATCCGGTGATTCATTGTCTGTTGTATCTCCTTTAAGAAGAGCCATGGCGCGTAAACTCCAGAATAATAGACCCCCGAGCATTAAAGTTGCAACAGCTAGAATAATAACCGTATTGCGAAGTGCGCGTTCCTGTCTCGTCATCATCCCAATGCCCTACGAATTCGCTTGTTCTAAAATGACCTGTAAATCGTCCTTATTGAAAACATAAGCCTCATTGCAAAAATGGCATACGACTTCAGCCTGTTCATCTTCTGCAATTAATCTCTCCAGTTCATCCCGCCCTAAGCTAACCAATGTCTGCTCTACCCGCTCACGCGAACACTGACAAGCAAAGTTAATATCCAGTTCATCCATAACCACTGCATCCGGCAACAGGTAGCGCAGCATTTCTTCTGGCTCCAGCCCCTGATCGAGAAGCGCTGTTACAGAAGGCATCGCCCCTACAGCTTTTTCAATCTCTGTGATCTCCGCATCAGTCAGACCAGGAAGAAGCTGAACAATAAACCCTCCAGCCACAATTACCGACTCATCGGTATCTACCAGTACACCTAGGCCAACCGCAGCTGGAGTTTGCTCAGAAACCGCAAAATAATAAGTAAAATCATCGCCAAGCTCCCCGGAGATAATAGGTATACTACCTCGGTATGGCTCTTTCATGCCTAAATCTTTTATAACATCAATGAACCCTTCAGTTCCCACCGCTCCAGCTACATCCAGTTTCCCCATACTATTGCTCGGTAAATGAATGTGTGGATTATGCACATAACCACGCACTTCTCCCAATGCATTGGATTCTGCAACGATTTGTCCGATCGGTCCATTCCCTTTAACCATAATACTCAGCTTCTCACTACCCTTGAGCATAGCGCCCATCATGGCTGCAGCGGTAACTGTACGTCCCATTGCGGCTGTAGCCGTTGGATACGTATCGTGTCTGCGTCTCAGTTCTTCAACCAATTCAGTTGTGCGGACAGCAAACGCTCTCACTTTACCATTTAAAGCCGTGCCGCGGATTAGTCGATCCTTCTTTTTTTCCATTGGGTGCATAGCCCTCCTATCTCTTCGCCTTTTTAGGCTTCTTTATCTTTATTGGTTACGATCGTAAATAATTCTTAATCCTTCTAGCGTTAACATAGGATTTACTTCATCGATACAGTCCGTTTCACCCGCAATTAGCGAGGCGAGGCCTCCGGTCGAAATAACCTTCAGTTCGGGAGCGTTCATCTCGACTTTAATTCGTTTAACGATGCCCTCAACCTGACCCGCATAGCCAAAAATAATTCCGGCCTGCATCGCATGCACCGTATTACGTCCGATGACCTTTTTAGGCTTCTCCAATTCAATTCGCGGCAGCTTAGATGCCCGCTGGTATAATGCCTCTGTTGAAATGCCTAGACCAGGAACTATCGCGCCACCAAGATAATTAGCACCTGCATCAATGCAATCAAAAGTCGTAGCCGTACCAAAATCAACAACCACAAGTGGACATTTGTATTGTTCAATCGCAGCAACTGCATTAACAATCCGGTCTGCGCCAATTTCACGCGGATTCTCATAACGTAAGTTAAGCCCCGTCTTAATCCCTGGTCCAACAATCAATGGGTCTTTCCCTATATATTTAATACACATATCCTCAATAGTCTTAACCAGTGGTGGAACAACCGAAGATATAATTACACCTTCAACGTCTTTGACAGATATACCTGACATGTGAAAAAGATTGTGTATCATTACTCCATATTCATCCACGGTCGATTGGCGCGCAGTGCTTAGCCGAAAATGATGCAGCAATTCGCGTTTTCTATATACACCGAGAACAATATTGGTATTACCGATATCGACAGCAAGCATCATGACAAAGGCCCTTCCTTCTTAGCATTAAGGTCTAGACTAATATCCAGACTGGAGAAGGAGTACGTAAGGCGCCCGACAGAAATCACATCCACACCCGTTTCAGCAATCCCGCGTACGGTTTCTAACGATACATTTCCAGAAGCCTCTGTCTTAACATGCGGAGCTTGGGATTTAATCCTAGCCACGGCTTGCTTCATCATATCGTTAGACATGTTATCGAGCATTATAATGTCGGCACCTGCTGCCAGCGCCTCTTCGACTTGCTCTAAATTTTCGGTCTCCACTTCGATGCTCATCGTATGCGGGATGTTCTTCCGAGCACGACCTACAGCCTGCCGAATACCACCCGCGCCTTTGATATGATTATCCTTGATCATAACTGCATCATATAAGCCAAAACGGTGATTAAAGCCTCCACCAATACGAACAGCATATTTCTCCAGCATCCGGTGACCTGGTGTTGTCTTACGTGTATCCACTAAGCGAGTCGGTAATCCCTCCAGCACCTGCACGAAAGAAGCTGTACGTGATGCCACACCCGAAAGACGCTGCATCAAGTTAAGCGCAAGCCGCTCACCTGTTAGAATCGCATGTGTGCTGCCCTCAACCTCAATAATTACAGTCCCTTTGGTTACAGCTTGACCTTCCTCGACAAGGGCTGTAAAACTAAGCGCCGGATCCACAATTTCAAAGACCAGCTCTGCAATTGGGATGCCACAAATTATCCCGTCTTCCTTGGCATGAATAATCCCTTTGGACTCATGGCCCACTGGAATCGTCATCTGCGTGGTTACATCTCCGGAACCAACATCTTCCCGCAACCAAGCCTTGATAGATTGTACTAGTTCTTCATTGTAACCATTAAACATCATCGCTTAATTCCTCCACTATTCCCAGTTCGCGAATTTGAAGCAGGTGCTTACGCCACTGATCATCATCCCGCTGCGGATAATCCTCACGGTAATGCGCCCCACGGCTCTCTTCCCGTGCCAGAGCAGACTCTGTCACAAGCAAACAGCAGGTCAGCATATTAGCAAATTCATATTCCTCACGTTTGGACAAAGCTGATCCAAAGATTGGCAGCTGTCGTTTTAATTCATCTAATCCTTTAAGTAACATCTCTTCGTTACGACGTAGTCCGGCATATCGAACCATTACCTTCTGTAGCTTCAAACGACGTTCCACAATAGCTTGAGTTGGCGAATCTACACGGCCCTCGTTACTGATAACCGATAAAACATCACGGTCCAGCGGGGAAAGCTCATGAATCCGATCAATAATACGCTGTCCAAATACAATGGCCTCAGATAAAGAATTACTAGCTAAACGGTTAGCGCCATGCAGGCCTGTGGAGGAAACCTCTCCGCAAGCAAACAGACGCGGGACGGTACTCTCTCCATTCAGATCGGTCTTAATCCCCCCCATCATATAATGCGCAGCAGGAGCCACTGGAATCCAATCACTTGTAATATCCAGTCCATAGCCCATACATGTCTCATATATTGTGGGAAACCGATGCTTCACCATCTCTGGAGATTCATGTGTAATATCCAAATAAACGAACGTTGATTTAGTAAGTTCCATTTCACTTACAATAGCTCGCGCTACAATATCCCGCGGGGCTAGTTCAAGCAGGTTATGATAACGCTCCATGAACCGCTCTCCATTAATATTGCGCAAGACTGCTCCTTCCCCACGCACAGCTTCGGAGATTAAAAATCTAGGAGCTCCTGGGTAACTAAGTGCTGTAGGATGAAATTGAATAAATTCCATATCTCGTATATGAGCACCAGCGCGATAGGCGATCGCTACACCATCTCCTGTAGCTACCTCAGGGTTGGTAGTGTATCGATATAATTGTCCTGCTCCACCAGAGCACAAAATGGTCGCATCCCCTTGCAGGAACAACCGTCCACCACCGGGCCGCTGCAATAATGCGCCTACACATTCGCCACCTTCAGTGATGAGATCGATAACATAATGATCATCCCAGACCTCAATATTCTCATGTTCCGCTACCTGTTCCGCCAATGCACGAACAATCTCATAACCGGTAGCATCCCCATTAGCATGCAAAATACGGCGGTGGCTGTGCGCTCCTTCCTGAGTCAAAGCCAGTACCCCATCTTCCTTATCAAACAGAGTTCCTAAGCGAATTAACTCATGAACGCCTTCCGGCCCTTCATTAACAAGTGCATCGACAGCTGTTGAGGAGCAAAGACCTGCTCCGGCCATTAAGGTATCCTGCCGGTGGTAAGCAGGGGAATCATCCTCAGCTATAACAGCTGCGATCCCCCCCTGTGCATAGCGAGTATTACTTTCCATTACTGATTTCTTTGTGATCATTATGACACGCCGATCTTCACTGGCTTTAATAGCCGTGAATAATCCGGCAATCCCTGAACCAATAACAATACAATCTGTCTTTACCGTAGGAATATCCCGAAGATCAAAATCAACCAAATATTGTGGAATCATGACCGCTTTTCACCTGTTTCAACGAAAGAGTAGCGCATGCTACCGGACTTGTAGCATGCGCTCTAGGGATGTTCTGGCTTTGTCGGCGACAGCAGGCGGTACATAGATTTGTGGCTTCATCGTCTCCAGGCATTTCACCAGTTTTTTTAGATTATTAACTTTCATATTAGGACAAACAAGAAATTTGGTAGCAAAATGGAATTCTTTATCTGGACTATCCTTACGAAGCTGATATCCGGTACCATCTTCCGTTCCAACGATAAATTGCTTACGATCCGATTTCCGGCAATACTCCAGAATTGATGTAGTGCTACCTACATAGTCACCCATGGCCACTACTTCAGGACGACACTCTGGATGAACTACAAATTCCGCATCTGGATATTTTGCTCTCATTTCTACTACATCTTTGACGGTCAACATGTCGTGAGTGTTGCAATAGCCTTCCCAAATAATCAGCTTCTTGCCCGTCTGATCTTGTACATATTGACCAAGATTCTTATCTGGGACCCAAATAATCTCTTCAGCATCAAGGGATTCGATTACTTTCACAGCATTAGCTGAGGTACAACAAATATCGGTTTCTGCTTTAATCTCGGCAGACGAGTTGATATAAGTGACTACTTTAGCATTTGGATGTTGAGCTTTAAGCTTACGCAAACCGTCTACATTGACCATATCTGCCATTGGACAGCCTGCACGTTCATCAGGAATAAGGACGGTTTTGTTCGGGGCTAGAATTTTTGCACTTTCCCCCATGAAATGAACACCGCAGAATACAATAACTTCCGCATCTGTCTCTGCAGCCTTCTGAGCGAGTAAAAAAGAGTCGCCCCGGAAATCGGCAACCTCCTGAATTTCATCACGCTGATAATAATGAGCTAAAATGATTGCGTTTCGTTCCTTTTTAAGCTGTTCAAGACGTATACGAAGTTCTCGATTCTGTTCCTGCTTGCGCTCAAGCGCCAGAGCTTCCACCGATTGTTCTCCCCCTTAAATCCTCGCGGCTTTTCGCCGACATGATGTTATCAAATGGCATGCGCCATCATGGTGAAAAAATGAACATGCTGATATAAATAGTAAGTAATATTAATCACTAATGTACACAACGTTCCAGCCCCTGTCAATGTAACTGGACAGGCTTTAAGGCATAGAATCCCTTAAAAATTAAAATAAAAAATCCGGAGAACAGTTACGTTCTCCGGATAAATTTACATCATATGAATGGTGGACCCAATTAGGTAAGGCTAGTGCCCCCACCTTTGTTGTCATCATCGGAACCGTCATTACCCTCAGAATCAGGGTTATTCGGGATATCCTTTGATAAGTCAGGAAGTGTGGACTGTTCGTCCTCAGGCTTGCCTTGAATGCGAACTCGCACATCACCGATATTGTCGATGACAGGCTCGCCAACTTCATGGGCAACACCTTCGCCACCCTCTGGTTTACCATCCTCGGAAAGGAATCCTTGTTCAATCAGTTGTGTGATCTGATCAAGCTCAAGTGTTTCTTTCTCAAGTAATGTATTGGCAATCAAGTGCATTTCTTTGGAGTGTTTGATCAACAGATCTTTACAACGTTCGTAACTCGAAGTAATAAAGTTCTGCATTTCCTGATCAATCTCATAAGCAATGGAGTCACTGTAATTCTGTTCATGCCCAATATCACGACCTAAGAATACTTGACCTTGAGAAGATCCGAACTGCATAGGTCCAAGCTTATCGCTCATACCGTACTCCATAATCATGGCACGCACGATGCGCGTAGCCTGTTGGAAGTCACTGTATGCACCCGTACCGATCTCACCAATAAACAATTCTTCGGCAACACGTCCACCAAGTAATCCAGTAACCTTATCTAAAAGCTCCTGCTTGGTAACGATCATCCGATCTTCCTTCGGAAGCATAATAACGTATCCGCCTGCACGTCCGCGTGGGATAATAGTAACTTTATGCACCATATCGGCGTGCTCAAGGAAGTAACCAGCAATAGTATGGCCTGCTTCATGATAAGCTACAATACGTTTCTCGCGGTCACTGATCACACGGCTGCGTTTCTCAGTACCTACGATAACACGGTCAATAGCTTCATCCACTTCAATCATGGAAATATCTTTACGGTTACGGCGTGCAGCTAGCAAAGCTGCCTCATTCAGCAGATTCTCCAAATCAGCACCTGTGAATCCGGTTGTGCGTTTAGCAACAACATCCAGTCTTACATCTTTCGTAAGCGGTTTGTTACGAGCGTGCACCTTAAGTACAGCTTCACGGCCTTTCACATCAGGACGGTCAACCGTAATTTGACGGTCAAAACGTCCTGGACGAAGCAATGCCGGATCAAGTATATCAGCGCGGTTAGTCGCCGCTACAATAATAATGCCTTCGTTACCACCGAATCCATCCATCTCAACCAGCAATTGGTTAAGCGTCTGCTCACGCTCGTCATGTCCGCCACCAAGACCGGCACCACGCTGACGACCCACAGCATCAATTTCATCAATGAAGATAATACATGGAGCATTCTTCTTAGCATTCTCGAACAAATCACGTACCCGAGAAGCACCGACACCCACGAACATTTCCACAAAGTCAGAACCGGAAATACTAAAGAAAGGAACGCCAGCTTCACCTGCTACCGCACGGGCAAGCAATGTTTTACCTGTTCCCGGAGGACCTACAAGCAATACGCCCTTAGGAATACGTGCGCCGACAGCTGCAAATTTGCGTGGATCTTTCAGGAACTCAACGACTTCGACAAGCTCTTGCTTCTCTTCGTCCGCCCCTGCAACATCCTCAAAGCTGATTTTCTTCTTCTCTTCATTATATAACCGAGCCTTGCTCTTGCCGAAATTCATGACTTTACCGCCGCCACCTTGCGCCTGATTAAACAGGAAGAAGAACAAGATGAACATAATTACCAGTGGGATAATTGAAGAAAGGAATGTCAGCCAAATGCTGGTACCTTCCATTTTCTTCTGAGTTAATTCAATCCCATTAACATCACTGGCTTGAATCAGTTCATTGATAGCGGCATCTGTAGGAGGAATATATGTGGAGAAGCTTTTCGATTTAGTATCGGCAGGCAGCTCTCTATACTCGCCTGTGACCAGAAAGGCATTACCCTCAAACTGAACCGTCAAATCCTTCACATTGTTGTTCTTGATCTCCTGCCGTAACTCGTCGTATCTAGGGAAATCGGCGGCTTCATTTCCATTGCTCACAAACTGGACAATACCCACCACGACTAAAAATAAAATCAAATAAAAACCAGAATTCCGGATGAACCGATTCATCCCCTACCTCCTCTCACAACACTCAAGTTATTGTACCATAGCCTCTTGGGACACCTCAAATAAAGGAAGTTGTGGGTATCCGATCCGTATGATCGAGGCAGTCCTTAGTTCAATTGGAATAAATCTCAGGTTTCAGTACTCCAACATATGGGAGGTTCCGATACCGCTCGGCATAATCCAATCCGTAGCCTACTACAAATTCGTCAGGTAACACGAAGCCTGTGTAGCTGGCTTCAAGATTAACAGTGCGGCCTGATGGTTTATCAAACAAGGTAACCACAGAGATAGTAGCAGCATTCCGGTTGCGGAGCAACTCAATTAAATAGCTGAGTGTAAGACCACTGTCAATAATATCTTCAACGATCAAGATATCGCGGCCTTCTACCGATACATCCAAATCCTTAATAATTTTGACTACTCCAGAGGACTTGGTGGATGCTCCATAGCTGGACACTGCCATGAAATCCATCTCAACAGGTACTGTAATGGCTTTAACCAAATCTGCCATAAATATAAACGCACCTTTTAGTACACAAATGACTAAAGGGGTACGACCTGCGTATTCTTCGCTCAGTGTTCGACCGAGCTCCTTAATTTTCTGCTGAAGTTCCTCTTCGGTGATCAATACTTCTTGAATATCGTTTTGCAACTTGCGAAACCTCCTAAGTTATACTATGAAAGACTTACTTCGACCATTACGTTTCTTCGCGGTCATCCAGCTCTGCCAGAGACAATAGAAGTACGGAGGTCGTGTGCCGCCCTACTGCGGCATGCATCGAGCGTCTTACGCCCGGAATCCAGACGATATTGCCCAAACCATCACAAACGAGGGGAATCAATGACCGTTCGGAAGCAGGTATTTTATCATCAATATAAATATCTTTTACCTTTTTGCTTCCGTTTAATCCCATGATCCTTATGGTATCTCCAGGCAATCGGGATCGTATCGTCAGTGGAAAGACCAGTTCATCACGGTCAAACCAAGCCGACATCTTCCCATAATCCTCCCCCTGTACAAAAAAGTTTTCTCTCTCCAGTACCGCCATCGACATCACCTTACCTATTTCCTCCAATTTAAGCTTAGAGTCCGGTAAAAACAGACGATATGTATAGCTTGCCTGTGGCGTCGTGGGCTTGGACGAGAACAAGATACTATCATATTGCCGCACACAAGTCAGGCCTCCACCCAAATCCAAGCTCCAGGTGGTGGGATAGCTCTGCAGCGTTCCCCGACGTACAGTTTCGATCTTGGGGAAATCAAGGGCAGATAAATCCGCCGACAGATAATTTAATATTAGTTTAATCAAACGCCGTTGTAAAGCGGAGGGTATGGCAGCAAATGAAGCTCTGTTAAAGGTGTATTTCCCATCCCCTTCCGAAACTAGCTCTTCAAAGCATTTTGCCGCAGACGTCTCCATATACTCATCTTCAGCTCCCGCAATTTCCGCAAGCTGTACGAGGGATTGCTTCACTCTGCCATTATACTTTTCCAGAAAAGGAAGAACTTCCAAACGAATGGCATTCCGCTTGTATTTCGTCAGCAGATTGGTGGCATCCTCAGCATAAGTGAAACCTTCATTTTGGCATAACCCTAAAAGTGCTGTTTTGTTAATACGTAGGAATGGGCGAATGAGTTCCACCTTTTTTTCTGTTCTTTTCCACTTGATACCCGACAGTCCAGATAAGCCACTTCCGCGTAATAGACGCATAATTACAGTTTCTGCCTGATCATCAGCATGATGAGCCAGAGCAACAGAACGCGCCCCATATCGGTGTGCCGTATCAATCAGAAATTCGTACCGCTTCTCACGTGCAGTACCCTCAGGACCAAGTCCACTCTCTTTAGCCAAGGAGGGAATATCGAATTCCGCAAACTCAAAGGGCAGTCCCAGTTCTTCAGCCATACCACGTACGAGCTCTGCCTCTTCCTTCGACTCCGGTCTAAATCCATGATTCACATGAGCACATATTAAGGTAAGCGGAATAAATTTTAAAGATATTTCATGTAAAACATGCAAAAGAGCCACAGAATCCGGGCCGCCGGAAACTGCGACTACAATGGTGTCATGGGGCGCCCACAGCTCATGCTCGGCTGCTGACTCCAATACAGACTCCACCAGTCCATTCATTTGCTCCACATGCGCCCCCCTCTCTCTCCAACTATATGTATGAGTTCAAAAACGGAATACCCAATAAATCGTAAAGGCGAGCAAAAACAAAGACAATGCGAATGCATTTTTTAACCACCGGGGGGTGTCCATACTATCCGGGCGCTTTCTGCGCGAGTTATAAATATGGTTTCGCCAGACCTCAGTAGCATCCGCAGAGCCTGAGAACCCCCCTTTTAACGCCATACAAATCCAGGAGGATAGTTTCTTATTGGGTAAATTTCTAGCCAGCTTAAATAATTCGTCCACACTTCTCGTCTGCGGCAGCTGTAAGGCTGCCTTTTTGAGCCCTTCTTCATTGAGCAAACGAAGACACAGCACAGCAAATGCGAAAAGATCGTAACCCTCATCGCTGATTCGACTGCCCGCATTCCAGAAACCACGATCATGCCATTCGGTAAACTGCTTCACACTACGACCAATAGGGCTTGTGCCCCCAAAGTCGATCAGTTCCACTTCACCGTATTTCGATACCATGACGTTCTCGGGCTTCAAATCACCGAACACAAATCCACATTCATGCAGTGTGCGCAGCTTTTCAAGCAGACCAAGACCTACCAGGCCTAACCAATCGGGACCGTTTTTCGATAAAAAATGATGCAGCGGTTTGCCTTCAACATACCTCATCACATAGAAGGGGATATTATCCCCATTCGCAAAATCATCCGCTTCCAAAAAATAAGAAGACAATGGATTCTCACGACGAGCCCGATGTTCATTCCGCTTTCGTCGCGATTGCAGCGAGGTCAGCACATTGATCTCCGATTGAAGTTCAAGTGTATCGTATCCGATTTTTAGCGCGTACCTTTCCCGTCTGCCTTCTCTTTGCACAAGATATACGGTTCCGTTCGCGCCCCTTCCCAGCATCCGCTCAACGACATAACGGTTACCCCGCCATTTGCCGTTAATTAAGGTACCAGTAGGATAGGACGGATTAGACGACATACCCACCAATCATCCCTTCTCTTTCGTCGTGGTCATCGCTTAGTCGGCGTCCACGATGTTCATCCAGTGTATCATAACGATAATGTTCAAGCACCTTGAAAATAGCTGGGCCAGTCGGTGTTGCGCCTCTCATGTGTAATTTAGAGAATAGCGTACGAATACCTGACATGTCATGCGTCCAATCTAGATCAAGCTTGGCATCTTCACTGCTGTTATTTCCGGGAAAATGAAACACAGCGATCTCACTCTTGCCTTCCCGTGCTTCTAAACTGAGTGCCAAATCGCGGATTGCATCTTCCACAGCACCCAGTTTAGGCTTCATACTGGCACTGGCATCGATAAGAAGTGCAATGCGCAGCGGCGTTGTTTCTGTCAGTTCATCTACAACTGTAACAACCTGTGAACGTTGAACAGGAGGCAGCTGATCCAGTGAGCCGTCGCCTAGTATCTTTTTTACCTCTTTATTAACCGCCTGCTGGATCGTCTGAACCACGGTCTTGCGTGTCATCATCTGAATCGTCTGCGCCAGTTGTGGTGTTCCGACTATTCGGCTAAGGCCTCCCCCGGCCTTGGCAATGTCGGCAATCTCCCGGCTGCCGATTTCACCGATCGTACCATAATCAACTACACCGACCACATTTACGGTGATTCCCTCCTGCAGGGCATGCGCCGCTGCCAACACCGGACTTTCTCCTACATTCGAACAACCGTCAGTAATGAGCATAATTTGCTTCATAACCCTCAACTCCCCCTTTGTTTGAACCTCTGTTTCTAGCATATCCAGAAATGAGAGATTTCAAACGGTCGATGTTAAGTGAGGAGTCTAGATCAAAACAGAGGGGGTTAGTGAATAGGGGAACTACGAGAAATGTTTGGGCTTTCGATCGCTGTTGTCCTCAGATTCCTTGATTAGAACCGCCTCTCGCGGTTGGAATCCGAGGACAAAGGCGAACGCTCCGCTTCTACAGCTCCAAACTTTCTCTCCGTTCCATACCTTTACTAGTAAACAGTTTAGATCTACAGATTCCGTCCCAAGTCAGCCGACCATTGAAACGAGAATAGTAGAGGCCGGCGAGTTACACATCACGGACTCGCCTCGAATACCTCCATCAGCACGACGGCTTCGCGCGTGCTTAAACCTATATTCAGCACGACACCTTACGCGTGCTACAAGCTTACAAGCAACACGACGCTTCGCGCGTGCCTCCCAAGCAGCACGATATCTTACGCGTGCCTTAAACTATACAAGCAGTACGACGCTTCGCGCGTACCCAACATTAAAACCTACTAAACCTAAACCTAAACCTAAAATAACTAACTTACCGTACGCGGGCGCTCCATACGGCCGATGCCCGGCATATGCAAGCTGGACCATTCCGGATGGAAATGATCAAGACGGCTGACGACAATAGTCATGTCATCAAGGATCTCATTGCCCTGGTAACGGATCACTTTCTCCAACAGGCTGTCCGCTAAATCTTGAGGATCATCACCCTCAAGCTCTTGGATCATCCGTTTCATCCATATCTCCTTATTAACGGCATATCCAGGCGCATCATAAATACCATCGGTCATCATAATTAAAATATCGCCGGGGCGAAGCTGCATACTGATTAAATCCACATCAATATCTTTAATGATTCCTATCGGCAGATTACTAGAGGTTATTGGAATGACCTCACTCCCCCTCCGGATGAAGCTTGGTGCTGAAGCAATCTTCATAAACGTTGTCTGCGCAGAATATTGATCGATTAAAGCCATGTCGACAGTAGCATAGAATTCATCAGGGGAGCGTAATAAAAGAATTGAGTTGACCGACTTTACAGCCAGCTTCTCATCCATTCCGGATTGCAGCAGCTTTTCTAACATGCCGAGTGCGGCACTGCTCTCCATCCTTGCCCGTTCACCATTCCCCATTCCATCACTGATGGAAACTGCAAAGGTGCCATTTCCAAGCTCTACGGTGCTGAAGCTATCGCCAGATAGCATATCTCCACCTTTAGAAACAACTGCCACACCCGTATTTACCTCAAAGGCTTTGGCTGAACCAAAGGTAACCATCGAGAGTCCTTCCCGGGGATGAACCGCCGTCTCACTCATGACAGCAATATTCTCATCCAGAATGTCGGAGAGGAGTGGGGCGATCATTTTACGGCATTCATCAAAACCGCGATTATAAGCGTGCACTACTTCTATTTCTACGCGTCCGGGGTCCAGACTTAAAATTTCAATGCCATGAATAGACAGTCCCAATTTCTCAAGAGCCTCGCGGATTTGCGCTTCCTGCCGATACATGGCCTGCCCCTCACGCTTAATTTCCTTGGCCAAGTCTTCCATAACCTGTGACACGCCGGACAGCTGCTCGGCAACAAATTGCCGACTATCGTATATTTGTCTTTTCCACCGCATATCATGTTGGTAGAGATCATATTGTCCCTTCATGACCTCAAGCACTTCACCGGTTTTGCCACAAATACGGCTCCATTCCGGTGGCAGCTGAGCAGCCGTAATATCAGGGCATTCCTCAACAGTTGTCATCATATCTGTCATGTATCTATATGTCTGATAGAATTTCGCATCCCAGCAGTGAGTACGGCGAATGCAGCCAGCGCAGGCTCCTTCTGTGACCGTATTCATAAAATCTTCCATTTCACGATCCGATTTGCCCACTTCTCCGGCACGTGGAATCTGACCAAAGCTACTGGAGAGCTGTTGGAATACCTGTGAGAATTGAGTGACCCGTTCTGCAGTCAGATCCCTGACCCTGCGGGCATATTCATGTTGAGATCGGCTATGATCTGACGTGCCCGGTACATATTTTGCAATCGCTGATATCATCGCCTTAGGTGTTATTAGAAACAGCACTACTGCTGCGCAGGTCTCCCATGTTGAGGCCATCATATCACCCGGACCCGTAAAATAGACGGAAAGGATCGTTGATCCTAGCAGCATGCCAATAGATACCGCACCCTTTCGCCCACCTTGCATCATTCCCGCTAGCATTCCGGAAAAAGCAAGCAGACTCATCTGATAGATAGCACTGATATCGGCCAGACTAAGGATCAACCCCGTCACCACCCCAACAGCTGCACCGAGGGGAGCGCCCCCTGCCATGGCAAAGAGCAGAATTAAATAACGAGACAATATATGCTCTAATGACAAACCATTAAGGGTCCATCCCACAAGGCCTGTCATTACGGAGGCTAACAGAATAATAAGGCATAAAACCTCCTCGTTCCTCAGCGATCTGCTCTTTTGTTTGTAAGTTAGTAGAGGAAGTGCCTGAATGAACACAAGAGTAAGTACAAACCCAAGTAAAGCATCCAGAGTTGTCATCATAAAGGGGTACCAGGAAAGAGAAGGTCCGAGAACAATCTTGAACAGGCCAACCATAAACGAGGATACGAATACCATAAGGGGTGCATAGGACAAATCTATTCGTTCGAAACTTTCAAGCCCTCTATAAACAAGAAAGAAGATAATCAGTTCAGCCGTAGTAACCAAGGCACCCGGAAACGGAGTGAAGAGACTTCCAGCTATAATAGCACCCGCTACAGGTAAAATAGAGTCTCGACGCATAAACACAATGACGGCAAAATATGCGACAGCAAAAGGGGACAGCTCGTCCAGGATCATAGCTCTACCTAGCAGAAACCCCATAAAACTTAACAGAAGCATCCACTTCTTCGCTGTTATAAGCTGAATATAACGCTGCTTCTGACCCCAAGCTATAATACGCGTGCCTAAGGCTTGTCTCTGCTTCTTATCTTCGCTTCCCACTCTTGTCCACTCTGGCAAATTCACCACATTGCTTTTACTCATTTCCCTACACCACCCGTTTAAGAATTTATGGTTCTCATTATATAGCGGGTCATTTGAGAAAGTTTGTCAGAAATGGAGGGACAGTCATAAGAAATTTCCGACAAAAAAGCCTTTGTTCATTATTCCTAAAAAAATAGAGCGATCCCTTGCGGCGCAGTAGTTTGCTTCTCCTCAAGCTTGATTCCAGTGCAGTTTTAGGCGCAAGCCTGGCGGTCATTCGCCAGCGATTGCCCTAGAGTTATGTGAAAATGACATGGATGCTGTCGGCAAGTTTATATGACACGACAAAAAAACCGCAAGGGCGAAATGCCCTTGCGGTTATTTATGATGTACAGGTATTGGATTATACGCGTTTGGCTCCACGGCCTCCGCGCTTTCCTTCTGTGTTCTTCTTAATCGAAGATATCCGTTCTTCGCTGTCTTTCAGGAATCGCGACATTTTATCCTCGAATGAAGGTTTACCGGCTGCAGGCTTAAATGGACGCCCACCCCGTTCACGATTGAATCCACCGCCGCCTCCACCACTGCCGCCACCGCCGCCGAAACGGTCTCCGCCGCTAGGACGTTCTGGTCTTGGAGCTCTAGGCGGACGTACTTCCGATGCTGGCTTGTCAACAGCCTGCTTAATGGAAAGTCCGATCTTGCCGTCCTTATCGACGTTGATCACCTTGACGGTTACTACATCACTAATCTTCAGATGATCGTTAACATCCTTGACGTAATTATCGGCGATTTCCGAGATGTGAACGAGACCTGTGACACCTCCTGACAGATCCACAAATGCTCCGAAATGCGTGATGCCTGTCACTTTGCCTTCTAACTTGGTGCCCACTTCAATTGCCATAGAATAAAATGATCCTCCCTTAAAAATATACAGACGAATATTAAGGTCATCCTGTCTGCGGTGATTTGATTATACAGTAAAGAGCAAAGCAAGGCAACAGAGTAAAAGCCTCTTTTAGCCAGTATTATTGCTCTGATTGCTCTGTTCGAATAGGAGTTTCCCCTTGAGGATAGATATTGTACCATTTACGCGCTAATTGGCCAATATACTCATCATCATTAAGTCTGGACACTTCATATTTCAGTTGATTCAAAGATGACGTGACACTCTCGCTAGTCTTTTGTTTCTTGGCGAGTTGCTCGCCCTTGTCCGCAATAACTGCACTTTGATTGAAGTAAGTATAACCCGCCCAGCCAAAAAATACTGCCACAAAGAGAATCCACATGAATCTTCTTCTCTTCGCGCCTGCGGCCGAATTTTTGCTAGGATTACTTTTCTCTTCCGCAGTGAATCTGTTCATGCAGCGTACCCCCTAATTCAAAGGTCAGCGTTTCCGCCATTTGGTAATCCATCCAGTGATCTTCACGATCCAGGCGCTATGCTTAAGCCGTGATAACCATGGAGAAATCCACCTTACAGGTAATACCCAAATTGGCTTCGTTAGACGCAGCAGAAGCTTAAGGATGAATAATAGAATACGACCTAGCAGCACTAGCAACCCTATAATAAGGCGCCAAAACCAGCGAAGAGGTTTACCTATCATAATCTCCATAAGTCTCCATAGCAATCTGCACATATACTGAACCGATTGAATTAACATTAACACAAAACGCCGCACCGTAACACTGAAGATCAAAAAATAGATCCATATTCCTAGAAATAAACCTAAAAAGACATAAAATCGCAATTGCCCCTGATTTCCGGCATAGAGCATTCTAAAAACAAACAAAGCAGCACAAAGCCAATACAGCAGGTCAAGCATGGCATTCAGCCATTTGGGAAAATTGAACTTGAGCGACAGCACCCGGTAGCTGTCATAGGCCAGTCCCATTGTCACCCCGGCCAATATCATGTAGAACAGCGTCAGCCACTGAACTGCAGGATTCATTTAAATAGCTTACCGAGTAGACCTTTATTTTTGCCCTGCGATCCGGGATCTAGATAAATCAGGGAATGTACATTGCCCTCCAAGGACAACAGTCCATTCTCCAGACTTAAATTTTTGATATGTAAATGATTCCCGCGAATGGTGAGATGGCCGAGTTCTGTACGAAGCAAAAATTCCTCGCTATCAAAGCTCTCCACATTTTGCACGCCCGTCAACTCTAGCTGTTTACGACTGCGCATGTGCAGATCATGCTGTTTATTTACCTTTCCTGGCTCGATCATAGCATGTACCCCTCCTTCTTACCTCTAATCTATGGCAGTAGAAGAAGTTATAGAACATTCCAATCCACTAAAATAAGAGAGACAAAAAGAAAAAAAGAAGGTGCAACTCTACAATATGTAAAGTTGCACCTTCTTTTTTACTATTCATTATGTTACTCCTACCAGTCCAATCCGCTGCTTTTGGCAACAGACTCTTCCCGAAGTAGAGTATACATACCAGCGGCTTCGTCCTTGCGCGTCGTTTCGACTAGCTTTTCGACTTTGACCGTTACAAGCTTTTGTCCAAATTGCACAGTAATCTCGTCACCGATCTTAACTGCGCTACTTGGTTTAGATTCCCGCCCGTTAATCAGCACCCGGCCTTGTTCGGACACATCCTTGGCCACTGTCCGGCGCTTGATTAATCGGGACACTTTCAGGAATTTGTCAAGACGCATTAGTTAACGGCTTCTTTAAGCTTGTTACCAGCTTTGAATGCCGGTACAGTTGATTCTGGAATTTCAATCGTTGTGCCCGTTTGCGGGTTGCGACCAGTACGTCCTGCACGTTTGCGAGTTTCGAATGTACCGAAACCGATCAGTTGGACTTTATCGCCTTTTGCCAAAGCTTCTGTGATCTCACCCAAGAATCCGTTCAATACTGCTTCTACATCTTTTTTTGCCAATCCGTTTTTCTCGGAAATGTTGTTTACCAAATCTGTCTTGTTCATAATTTAAAGTTCCTCCTAGGATACGAAAAAATAAATGAAACGAGATTCACCGCCATATTATGGGGCAAGTCGTCATTTCGTCTTTATGATATTCTTGATGTCATCTTAAAATCCTGCCACGAATCGTCGTTTTTTAAAAAAAGAAACAGTTATTTCTCAGAAATCGTCGCAGAATCTATTCTATAGCACTATTAAACTACTCGCCATAATCTAAATCAGAGATGAATGCTACTTTCACAGCATTGCCTCATCTTAAGGTCCGTATACCGTACATAGTCTGAGAAAATCACTATACTTTTCGTTCCTCAGTCTTTGCCTCCTGCCACAACTCTTCCATCTCTTCCAAGCTGCTATCCTCTACACTCACACCCTTGGCTCGCAAACTTTGCTCGATATACTGAAACCGACGCACAAATTTGCGGTTGGTCCGGGTTAAAGCTTCTTCCGGATCTGCACCAATAA
Organism: Paenibacillus sp. FSL R5-0636; assembly: GCF_037974255.1. Classification (NCBI taxonomy): domain Bacteria; kingdom Bacillati; phylum Bacillota; class Bacilli; order Caryophanales; family Paenibacillaceae; genus Paenibacillus; species Paenibacillus sp. FSL R5-0636. The sequence goes on along the minus strand of NZ_CP150232.1, from coordinate 62,330 downwards.
ATCGGGCAACATTGGTAACAGCAAATAATAGATCGCCCAGCTCCAGGATTTGATCCTCCGCGGCTGCGTCAGTATCGATGGCTTCTTGCAGCTCTTCTATTTCTTCACGAACCTTAGCTAAGCAATCCGTAGCGTTGTCCCAATCAAAGCCCACCTTGGATGCTTTTTTCTGAAGCTTGTACGCCTTCATAAGAGCAGGCAAATCACGCGGAACTCCACTGAGTACGGATAGTTCCTCGGGCTTTACGCCTTTCCGCCGCTTCTCCTCTGCCTTCATGCCCTCCCAATTGATCAGAGCTTCTTCAGCGTCATTCGCATTCTTGTCACCAAATACATGAGGATGGCGGAAGATAAGCTTATCATTCAGTCCTTCTATGACGTCAAATACGTTAAACGTGCCTAGCTCCTCTTCCATTTGGGAGTGCAGCATGATCTGCAGCAAAAGGTCGCCCAGCTCCTCTTTCATATGGTCTGGGTCATCCTCATCAATCGTCTCAAGCACTTCATAGGTTTCTTCGATTAGATTTTTACGTAAAGATTCATGAGTCTGCTCCCGATCCCACGGACAACCGTCCGGACTGCGCAAAATATCGACAATCTCATGCAAGCGAGCGAAAGTACGACTTCTTAGCTTCTCATCACGATTCGCAGGTACATAGACCAGAGACAAATTGCCATAACCCTCAAGCCGGTCCAATTCGTATAGAGGAACAGTCACAATGCTTTCTTCGTTCTCCACGCCAAGGGCATGACCCACCACCACTTCATATTCCGGCGGATACAGCTCCATCAGACATAACTTTGTCTCCGAAGCTGTAAAGCTGTCATAAACCTGGCCAATCAGAGTATGCAATTCAGGTTGAAGCTGAGCGCTGCGAATGCCTGAAGCATCTAATAACTGGAACCCTTCAATAGGGTCAAACCCCAGTCGTACAAACGCCTCGTCCAGAAAACTCTCCCCGCCTAATATTTGCAGTTCTATTCCTTCTTCCGGGCAACGCTGACGCAGCTGTGAAACAGCTGACTCTGCAACCATGGGATGCCCCGGAACCGCATAGACAATATCTGTACCGTCTGCGGCAGAGCGAGCCTCTTCAATCAATTTTGAAGTAATTGCCGCATAGACCTCAGGAAACGAAGATAATGTTTCATACAGTCCATCAAAGGATTGCGTGGCGATTTCAAGCTCGGTGAGAGCAGCCATGACTGGATGCTCTTGGGTACGAACGTATACAACGGATGCTGCCTTCAGTTTTTTTATAATTCCTAGTGTCAGGCGATCGGGATTACCTGACCCGAGACCAACAACTGTTAATGTTGCACTCATATCTGTTCCTCCTTTTAAGCGAGTTAATTATGGAAATAACCGCAGCTTTTTGAACTTGTCCGCCAGAGACGGGCCGATGCCCGGAAGCTGGCGAAGTTCGCTTTCGCTGAGCAGCCGCAGCACCACCGCGCCTACGGCAAAGATAACGCAGCCTGCGAGCACCCCAAGCAGGCTCTGCGCCAAGCTGGCGGTGCGTCCGTCGCCGATGCCAGCGGCCGTAGCCGCGGCGCCAGTGCCCCAGCTGGCAGCTGCGGCGGCAAGAGCCAGGCCCGCTGTGAGCAGCGCGGGCCGTGCCAGGGCATCTGCGAGGCGAAGCCGCAGATGGCCCTGGCGGTACAGCAGCAGCACGTTAAGCGCTGCTGCGAACGAATGCGCAGCCACGCCAGCGATGGCCGCGCCGGTAATGCCCTGCTGCGGAACCAGCAGCAGGTTCAGGGCCGCCTTGAGCAGCGCGGCGGCCAAAAGGTGCAGGGCCGGGGCGCGCACGTAGCCGAGGCCCTGCAGGAGCGCAGCAGAGATGATGCTGACTGTACCGCCCACAGCGGTAAAAGCCAGCCAAGTCATTGTGCTGCTGCCAGCGGTATCGCCGTAAAGAGCCATATTAATCGGCTCAGCAAGCACTGCAAGGCCCGCTGAGGCCGCTAGACCTAACAGCCAGAACCAACGCAGCGACAAGCTGCAGCGGGTCTCAATCAGCTTCATATCTCCCTTGTACTTCGCTTCCGCCAAAGCGGGAATGAACACAACAGACAGTGAGGTGGCAATCATCGTTATAATCTGCACAAGTGGCAAACCCCGATTGTACACACCAAACTGGGCCATCGCAGCTACTTCACTTCCGTCAGACGACAGCAGTCGAGGCACAGTGAATACATCTACAAGACCGATAAGAGGCATAGCCAGTGCACCTAGCATTACGGGAATTCCATAAGCCAGCAGTGCACCTGCTTTAATGCCCATGAACCCTTGCTTGGAACCTAGTCCATGTCCTGCATCCAGCGCTCTTACACGCTGACTTTCGACAGCAGCAGCTACTTCAGCAGCAGCTTCCTGTTTTACCCTCCGGCGGTGACGTCTCAAGTACAGCAGCATAATTACAAGCCCTGCGGCTCCCCCTCCGGCAGAACCAAGCAGCGCGCCAGCAGCGATGCTCTCAGCTCCTGCTCCCTGCGAAGTGAGATATAAAAGAAGAACAATCATCACTGTAACCCGTACAGACTGCTCTACAATCTGTGACACGGCAGTAGGAACCATATTATGCAGCCCCTGAAAATACCCGCGTATGGCCGACATGACAGGGACAACTGCCAAACCCCAGGCGCTTGTCCGCAAGGCAGGCATTACATGTGAGTTACCTACCCATTCGGCAATGATGGGTGCACCTGCATAGGTGATGGCGCCGATAATCAAGCCGCTGATGCCTGTAATTAGCGCGGATAATAGTAGAATCCGGCGGCCTTCTTCATCGCGTCTCCCAGCCGAAGCTTCGGCGACAAATTTGGAGATCGCCGCAGGCAGACCTAGCATAGCTACTGTTAACAGCATCGTATACAAGGGATACACTGTGTTGTATATACCAAATACAGCATCTCCGCCTAGATTTTGCAGCGGAATTTTTTGGAGTGTGCCAATAAGCTTTGAGATAATGGCCGCGGCACTAAGGATAAATGCGCCTTGCAGCAATCGTGATGTTTGTGTACTGGATTTCATATAATACCTGCTTCTACAACTTTGATGGGATGAATTTCTATATTATAACTTATGTATGCCCACAAGTAGAAACGGTTTGTGTAAACGACAAAACCCCGTTTGCCCTTTGTATATCTTACCAAAAGGAAACCGGGGTCTAAATTAAGATTACTGCTCCATTTGTTTGCCCAGGAAAGCGGCAGCCGTTTCGGCCATTTTTATTTCCATTTGCGCCATCTTCGCCGAATCATCCTTGCTCACCATCACTACACAACCAATAGGATCTCCACCGGAAATGATCGGTGAGGCTACATATGAGGACACCAAATCCGGATGATCTTTAGCGATTTCATAACTGCCTTCATTGGTTTCTAACACAGTCTTACGGCTGTCCATGACTTTCTCCAACAGCACTCCCACCTGTTTCTCCAAATAATCTTTTTTGGAGCCGCCTGCAAGGGCAATGAAGGTGTCACGATCAGCAATCATCGTAATGTGCCCAGTACCTTCGAACAATGACTCCGCGTACTCTTTTGCAAAGTCACCCAACTCACCAATCGGAGAATATTTCTTGAGAATGACTTCACCGTCCCGATCGACGAATATTTCCAGTGGGTCTCCTTCTCTAATACGAAGAGTACGTCTAATTTCTTTGGGAATAACCACGCGTCCGAGGTCATCAATACGGCGAACAATTCCAGTAGCTTTCATTTCACATGTGCCCCGCTTTCTTAAGAAGTATGGTCTTACTACTGTCCATTATGGGAAAGGATAATCCCAGTGATTTATCGTAATATCTGACCATAGTATTCATCTCTTCCCAGATCCTTATACATAAGCTGACATGTATTAATATCTGCATCAAGATAAAGGTAGTTCTACAGCCGTTTCTGCGAAATAAAAAGCCATCTTCACTTTAAGTGAAGATGGCTTTTCTAAGGTAAGCTTGTCCATATTTACCGATGTTTATTCAGCGGCATCTGTAGCACTTGGTGATGCGCTTGGAGCTGTAGTGGCTTCTGTTCCACTATTTGTTCCGGTTTCATCTGCGGCAGCAGAGCTTTTTGGCAGATTGATGTTCTCAATAATGCCTTCCAGATCCTTTTCCATGAACGTTTCTAGGTTCTTGGATACAATTGAGCTCTTAATGCCTTCTTTTTGCTCATCCGTTAACTGGTCAAAAGTCTTGTCTGTACGGGACTCCACCTTGATGATGTGGTAACCGTAAGAAGTTTCTACAGGATCACTGATGGTATTTAGAGGCAAGGTCTGAGCAGCCTTCTTAAACTCATCCACATAAGTGCCTACAGCTTTATCTTTATATTCTCCGCCTGCCTCTTTAGAGCCAGTATCGTCAGAATATTCCTTAGCGATGGCTGCGAAATCAGCACCGCCATCCAGCTTCGCCTTAACTTCTTTCGCTATTTTAAGCGCTTCTTCGCTGGTACGCTCTTTGTTGTCTGCATCTGTCAGACCAATTAGCACATGACGCAGTGTGGCAACCGTAAAGTCGCCTTTAGTCGCTTCGAATTCTTTGACAACTTGATCATCAGTCACTTTAAGCAGCATATCCTGATAAACTGTCAGCACACGCTCCATATAAGTACGAATATCTTTCTCTGTAACGTCAGCATCTTTCAGTGTCTTCTTATAGGTATCGCCCAATTGTTCCTTAATGCTTGCAATTTGAGTATCGGCTTCTTTCTCCGCTTGCTTTTTCGCTTCATCCGTTGCTTGGGAAGCCAAATATTCAAAGCCCACTTCTTGCTTCAGAATGGACTCCTTAAACGCATCAATCTCTAAATATTGCGCTTGTTGTGGAGATAGGAATTTCATGATTTTTTGATCCATTGCGAATTCCTTTTGTGTAATCGTTCCACCTTTATAAGTGGCTACAGCTTGATTATCATCAGCACTATTTCCACATGCTGCTAGCATAGAAAAGGAAACTGCCGCTGCCAATGAAACGAGCAGCACTTTCCATGATTTTGTTTTATTTAACGACATTGTGTAGTTCTCCCTTCGATTTAAAAGACTGTTTAGCTTCCTTAAGAAACTGTTCAAGCAAGTCAAGCAGCTGTTTATCACTTAAATCTTTCGATTTGACCCGGATACTGGCTTTCGCATCCCTATCAAATTGTACACGTCTTTCGAAGCTATTTCCAACTTTGGCGAGTTTCGCTGTGTCTAAAGCGCCGAGACTTCCCTCATAGAAATTCAAGGTAACATCATCTCCGCGTCTAATCATGGAATCAATGCCATACATTTTTCCATACACTTTCAAACGAGCGACCGATAGTAGATTCACCACGGCTTCAGGTAACTCACCGAACCGATCCAAGAGCTCATCTTCAAGCTCGGAAGCATCATCGAAGGAGGTTACTGCCGCCACTTTTTTATAAATTTCAATTTTTTGGATACTGTCGTAAATATACTCTGACGGCAGATACGCGTCAATCGACAAATCAATGACTGTATTGCCTTCTTTCAGGGATGTATCTTCCTCCCCAAGCACAGTAACCTTACGCTTACGAATTTCCTCCGCCAGCATTTGTGAGTACAGATCAAACCCCACGGATGCGATAAAGCCATGCTGCTCTGCACCCAGCAAGTTACCCGCACCGCGAATAGACAGATCTCGCATCGCTATTTTGAAACCAGAGCCCAGCTCCGTAAATTCCTTAATAGACTGCAGACGTTTCTCTGCAACCTCTGTCAGAACCTTGTCCCGTTGATACGTGAAATAAGCGTAAGCGATCCGATTGGACCGGCCTACACGTCCACGCAGCTGATAGAGCTGAGACAAGCCCATTTTATCCGCATCATGCACAATAAGTGTATTAACGTTCGGAATATCTACGCCCGTCTCAATAATACTTGTGCTGACGAGCACATCGTATTCTCCGTCAAGGAAATCGAGAATGGTCTTCTCCAGCTCAGATTCCGACATTTGACCATGTCCGATGCCAACTCTAGCCTCAGGAACAAGCATAGAGATTTGAGCAGCCATTTCTTGAATGCCCTGCACACGATTATAGAGATAATAGACTTGACCACCGCGGGCTAATTCCCGCTCTACAGCTTCCCGCGTAAGGGTCTGGCTATGCTCCACTACATACGTCTGTACAGGGAATCTGTTCTCTGGCGGGGTCTCAATGACAGACAGATCCCGCACTCCGAGCATCGACATATGTAGCGTACGAGGAATTGGAGTTGCAGTCAGCGTAAGAACGTCTACATTCGTTTTCAGCTTTTTCAGCTTTTCTTTATGAGTTACGCCGAAACGCTGTTCTTCATCCACAATTAATAGCCCCAGATCCTTGAATACAAGGTCCTGAGATAACAGACGATGTGTACCGATAACTACGTCGACAGTTCCTGCCCTAACGCCTTTAATCGTCTCGTTCTGCTCTTTACGGCTGCGGAAACGACTTAAGACCTGAATATTAAGCGGGTAATTAGCGAAACGTTCCCGGAAGGTCTCATAATGCTGTTGAGCCAAAATCGTTGTCGGGACTAGCACCGCCACCTGTTTACCTTCAATCGCTGATTTAAAAGCCGCCCGAATAGCCACTTCAGTCTTACCATATCCAACATCACCGCAAAGCAATCGGTCCATTGGCCGGTTTTGTTCCATATCCTTCTTAATCTCTTCGATAGCCCGAAGCTGATCTCGGGTCTCTTCGTAAGGGAACATTTCTTCAAATTCATGCTGTTCCTGTGTATCCTTTTCAAAACCATATCCTGCGGCACTTTGGCGCTCAGCATATAGTTTTATCAAATCATCAGCAATATTCTGAACGGAGGAACGAACCTTATTGGTGACTCGTGTCCATTCATTGCCGCCTAGCTTATATACTTTCGGCTCTTTATCTTCGGAACCGACATATTTCTGAATCAGGTCAATCTGCTCAATCGGAACTGAGAGCTTATCGCCGCCAGCATACAGAATATGCATGTAATCACGGTGAATACCGCTGACCTCAAGCGTGCCGATTCCCATATATTTTCCGATACCATGGTTCTGGTGGACGACATAATCACCGATTTTCAGCTCTGTGTAACTCTTGATCCGTTCAGCATTATCTATTCCTTTGGAAATCTTCCGTGCCTTCCGCTGCTTCTGAGAGAACATTTCCCCCTCAGTTATAACTGCTAGATGAATAGAGGGCAGCTCAAAACCAGAACCCAGATTTCCTTGTACAATCATCGGCTCGTTAATGCCGTAATCATAAAGAACTCTGCGCACTCGTTCAATCCGTTCCTCACTGCTCGCAAGCATCATTACCTTAACACCGGACTTCTGCCAACGCTCCATCTCCGATTTCAGCACATTCATCTGGCCATGGAAATCCTGCATTCCACGACTGATAAATCCAAGAATGTTCTGAGGCTGAATATGCGGAACCTGACGTAAAAAGATTGACATAAACAGACTTTGGAACGGGCGCTGATACATAACAACATCCGTATCGACAGAGAGATCTAGATCCGGTAAAGATTTGCCGTTTTGCAGCAAATGCAGGTTCCATTCCGATTCATCCCGTTCAAGCTGTCTCGCCGTTTCGAGCAGTCTTGTCGGCTCATCTAGAATAAGAATGGTATCCTGGGCCATGTAATCAAATAAATGAGAGCGTTCAGGATATAAAAGACTGATATATTTATAGATCTCCGGGAAATAAGTACCTTCCCGCAGCATTTCCAGCTCACGGCCAATTTCTTCCCGCAGCCTGAGCTTCGCCTGGCGATCCGCCATCTTCTCCAACTGTCGCTCCATCATAGCTGAGGCTTCAGCAGAAGCAGATTCCTGGCGCAATCTACTAGCTATAATCTCTTTAGCCGGTGTAATCTTCACACTACGTACCTTATCAATAGAACGCTGATCCACTGGATCAAAAGTTCTTATGGAATCAACCTCATCGTCAAATAACTCAACCCGATAAGCCAAAGGAGATGTCATTGGATAAAAATCAATTATTCCACCCCGTACGCTCAGTTCACCACGATTTTCAACCCGCTCTACTCTTTCATAGCCCATTTCAATCATGGACATCAAAAATTCATCCAGAGCAAGCGTTCCATCTTGGGAAACGGTGACTTGTGCCTCTGCCATAACCTCTGGGGCTGGCAGCAATCTACGCACTCCTGAGTAAGGAACTACAACAATACCACGGAAGCCCTGAGCACATTTGGTCAGCACATCTATACGCTGAGCCAGTGTCTCTGGGCTTGATACAGCCGCTTCTGCAGCCACTAGTTCATTGGCGGGATAGAGCAGAACCCGGTCAGGAGAAAGCGCTTCCTGCAAATCATCGGCCATCTTCTGGGCCGAAAACATATTATGAGTCACTACAAGTAAGGGACGAGTTGTCTCTTCATGTAATGCTGCAAGCATAATCTGTCTAGCAGAACCTGTAAGCCCCGAAATGAGCTGCTCTTTCATACCTGCAGCAACACCATGGGTGATAGACTGGAAATCGGGATCCTTGGAAAAAGCTTCTATAAGACCTTGTAACAACAGGCGCACCTCTCTTACTAAACAGGCTAACGGTGGCGTAGCCACCGTCACCTATTATGATTGGAATCGAAAAGAAGCCTCAGCTGTAACGCCAAGGCTTGCGGATGACGATAGAGACAGGCGCTTCCACCTTACTGAAGCGGACTTGTCAGCAGGCTAAGCTCCGGATTGTTCTCTAAAGCCTCCTTGCAATAGTCGCAAGTAACCTTTACCGTGATTTCACCTTCTGAATTATACGCTATTATATCTCTGCGCTCCGCAGGGGTCAAGGAATGAAGGCCCAACTGCATTTCTGTAACATCACTTCTATTAATACTGCCTAGAGATGTCTTACAGTGCCTACAAACATAGTTTATTGCCATCTATATGCCTCCTGAAGGTACTATATACCTTCAGTATGTCCGGGCAGCTTCATCTTTAGCCTTAAAAACAACAGGGTTTACAGATTAACCATTGAACTTAGCCATCGTCTGCTCGAATGAATGCTGTAAGCTGTATTCCAGTGCATCACAAGTATTAAGGATCATTTGCTTAAGCGGATCGCTTTCCTTCTTAGGAAAAGTAGAAAGTACATAATCGACAATAGCAAAACCTGGCTCAGGACGAGAAATACCCATTCGTACCCGATTGAAATTCTGTGTTCCTACATGCTGGATGATGGATTTAATTCCATTATGTCCACCAGCGCTTCCTTGATAACGCAAACGGATTTTTCCGATTTCTGTATCCAAATCATCATAAACGACGATCATATCTTCAAGTTGAACTTTGTAATAATCCATATAAGCGCGAACGGCCTCACCGGACAAGTTCATAAAGGTCATGGGCTTAATCAATACGGTTTTGACGCCACCAATGACCCCTTCACCGATGACGGATTTACATTTGCTCTGGTTGAAGGCAATTCCGTTCTGGGCGGCAAGCTCATCCAAAGCCATAAAGCCAACATTATGCCTTGTTTTCGCGTACTGTGTTCCGGGATTTCCCAATCCGACAATCCATTTCATTATCGAACCTTTCCTTTCCATTCGGGCTCTCCGGCAAGAGGAGTCCGTTTTTGGTACAATAGATCTAATCTACATATCTCTGTGCAACCAGAGCGAAATTATACTCCGAAGACAGGTGATAACCCATGCCGCACAAAGGCGAATTATTGACACATCAACGCCATTTTCAGTACCACATCCAATATGCTGTACCCGTGGAAATATATAAGGGCGACGTGCATATTGATATCGGTGTATTAACAGCGGTAGACGAAGCTTTCGTGGAGCTACAAGGGACACTCTATAACCGCAGTTTATTCACCTTTGTCTCCCGCCCCGGATATTGAATCCAGTAGTTCTACCTGTAGCACGCCGATAAGGGTTACATCTCCGAGAACGGAGGTGTAACCCTTTTGTACTATTCATTCGTTATATTTATTCAATCTCGAACAATTTACTAATCGACAACTCTTCATGAACGCGGATAATTGCCTCACCCATAAGTGGAGCCACGGACAACACCTTGAGCTTAGAGGTTGGATTCGCGCTGCGAATTGGAATGGTATCCGTCACGATAATTTCTTTGATTGGAGAATTCTCCAGACGCTCGTGTGCAGGACCAGACAATACTGGGTGTGTACAGCATGCGTATACTTCCTTCACGCCGCCTTCCATCAAAGCATTAGCACCAAGTACGATAGTTCCAGCGGTATCGATGATATCATCAATCAGGATGGCTGTTTTGCCTTCGATATTACCGATGATGTTCATAACTTCGCTGACGTTAGGTTCTGGACGACGCTTGTCTATAATAGCCAGCGGAGCGTTTAGGAAATCAGCAAGCTTTCTTGCACGTACTACACCGCCATGATCCGGCGATACGACAACTGGGTTCTCGATTTGTTTGGAACGGAAATACTGAGCCAGAATCGGTACACCAAGCAAATGATCCACTGGAATATCGAAGAATCCTTGAATCTGCATGGCATGAAGATCCATCGTAATTACACGGTGAGCGCCAGCCTTTTCAATTAGATTGGCTACCAGCTTAGCGGTAATGGGGTCACGGGAACGGGCTTTACGATCTTGACGGGCATATCCGTAGTAAGGGATAACCACGTTGATGCTTTTTGCAGAGGCACGTTTAAGCGCATCTACCATAACCAAAAGCTCCATCAGGTTATCATTTACAGGGCCACAAGTGGATTGAACAATATAAACATGACATCCCCGAACGCTTTCTGACAGCTTGACCTGAATTTCTCCATCGCTGAAACTTGTGGTGTGTGATTCACCCATCGGAATCCCGATGTAATCAGCAATTTGACTAGCTAGCTTAGGATTGGAGTTACAGGTGAAAATCTTTAACTTGGAATCACAATAAGTCATAAAATATAAACCCTCCGTGACGGAATTTAGCTTTCCAAAGGCGCCGGCGCGGAAATATAAGTCCGTCCGGCGCTTCTTAGCAACGCTTTACGATGGACTCGAGTGGTCTTTCTTCGCTTTAGCACGGGAACGGATCTTCTCTGCATATCCCGGTTTGTTCTCTTGTCTTACTCTAGCTACAGCCAGATCGTTCTCGGAAACGGAACGTGTAATTGTCGAACCTGCTACAACAAAAGCCCCTTTGCCCACAGTGACTGGAGCAATAAGATTAACATTACTGCCAATAAAGGCATCGTCTGCGATTGTTGTCTTGAATTTATTATACCCGTCGTAGTTAACGGTAATCGCACCGCACCCGACGTTTACATTCTTACCTACAGATGCGTCGCCGACATAACTAAGATGTGACACTTTTGAACCGTCACCAATAGTAGCATTCTTGATCTCGACGAAATCTCCAACCTTAACTTCTTCTCCAAGCACAGAGCCTGGACGCAAATAGGCAAAAGGCCCAACGGTTGTCCGTGCGCCGACTTGAGCTTGATTCAATACGGACTGCTTAATCGTCGCATCATCCATAATCTGACAGTCTTCGATTTCACTAGCCGGTCCGATCACACAATTGTCCCCGATTACAGTCTTCCCTTTCAGGATGGTTCCTGGATAAAGCGTTGTATCTGATCCGATAACTACATCTGCTCCGATATAAGTGGAGGCTGGATCAATGATGGTTACACCACCGAGCATGTGTTTACGATTAATACGTTGACGCATAAAGGCTTCCGCTTCAGACAAAGCTAAACGATCATTAACGCCGATAGACTCAGCTGCGTCATGGGTCTGATATCCTAGTACGGTATCCCCTTGTGAACGAAGAATCCCAATCACATCAGTCAAATAATACTCCTGCTGGTTATTACTGTTCGTTACCTTTTCGAGTGCAGCAAATAATTTAGCATTATCAAAACAATAAGTGCCTGTATTGATTTCCTGAACCGCATCTTCTTCAGTAGTGCAATCCTTCTGCTCTACAATCTTCAGAACGCCGCCATCTTCACCACGAATAATTCTTCCGTAGCCTGTAGGCTTTTCCATAACTGCTGTCAATACGGTTGCAGCCGCATTACGCTGTTCATGAAGCGCCATGAGTCCTTCCAGGGTCTCCGTGGTTACGAGTGGTGTGTCTCCACAAATAACTATAGTTGTTCCTTCTTCGCCAGCAAGTAAATCCTTTGCTTGTTTGACAGCATGGCCAGTGCCGAGCTGAGTTTCCTGCAGCACGTATTCCGCTCCATCACCTACATAGGCCTTAACTTTCTCTGCGCCATGCCCAACAACAACAACGGTGCGCTGGCATCCGGTCGCTTTTACTGTATCAAGCACGTGCCCTACCATCGGCTTACCGCAAACGGGGTGCAGCACCTTATATAATTTAGATTTCATTCGCTTGCCTTGACCTGCGGCAAGTACTACAGCCATTCTTTTCAAGAATGCCAACCTCCTACTCTTGAACTCACTACTGAATATATCTCATTCCGGGCAAAAAGAAAAGAGAACCATGAAGTCATGGTTCTCTTTTCTATAAACCCCAAGTTAGAAAAGCATTTATCGCTGCCTTTCGAAGATGTCGTCAAATCCTTCACCAGCAATAGCTTTTCTTGCAAGATCAGGCTGCTAATTCATGATGTGTATGTCGGTGTGATCTTATCAAAAACGGCGGATCCTACGCCACCCAAAAGGTAGCAGTCTTCCGAGGAAGCCTAAGCTCCCTCTTCAATAACTTCTTCTTCTTCCGTAGCGGCGCGATCGTACTCGGCCAGAACCGCGGATTGAATCTTCTCGCGTGTTCCCGAAGAGATCGGGTGCGCGATATCGCGGAATTCGCCGTCCGGTGTACGCTTGCTGGGCATTGCAACAAACATCCCATTATTGCCATCGATGACGCGAATGTCATGAACAACAAACTCGTTATCGATGGTAATGGATGCGATTGCTTTCATTCTCCCCTCAGAGTTAACGCGGCGGAGTCTGACATCCGTAATTTGCATGTGTGTGTTCACCACCTTTTTCCATCAGAGACTTGGTGTATAATTCCACACAGCAAAGCGAATTCCTTCTTTTTCATTCCATAAAATACCTAAAAAAGAAATATATTTTTTGGGATATGTTGTTTTCGACATACATCGAGTAGTTTACTTAATATTCCTTACGTTTTCGACAATTTCCACGCTTTTTGAAAATGTAAGAGAATGGCTAATCAAGAGGAAAAGTAGTTGCCCGGATGCGCCGAAATTCTCCGCTCTTTGGAGTCTACTTCACTTAGTTTTACCAAAGACACGTAATCGTGCAACAGACGCTCTTCCGTCTCTACAGCGCCTGATTCCACTAAAACGCCTACCCCAGCAACCTCGGCATTAAATTCACCGAGCAGATCGACCATACCACGTACAGTCCCTCCCGCCTTCATGAAGTCATCTACGATAAGTACTCGCGATTTCTCCTTGAGTGCCCGTCTGGAGAGAGACATTGTGTGTATGCTTTTATGAGATCCTGATACGTAGTTAATACTTACTGCTGATCCCTCTGTAACCTGATGGTCACGTCGCACAAGCACTACCGGCAAGCCTAGCTGTGCTGCTGTTGCATAGGCTAGTGGAATGCCTTTCGTTTCAACGGTCATCACCACATCGATTTCCGATCCGTAAAAGGCCGTTGCGATGATCTTACCCGCCTGTTCCATCAAAGACGGCAACCCAAGTAGATCCGACATATACAAATAACCGCCAGGCAATATCCGGTCAGTCTGCTCTAGCTGCACACATAAGCGCTGCACAAAGGTTAGCGCCATATCTTTAGGCATAACTGGGATATAACGAACTCCACCCGCTGCACCAGCTAAAGTCTGCAGCTCTCCGATGCCTTCACCTTCAAATACTTCTTTTATGATTGCCAAATCTTCACTGATGGAGGACTTAGCCGCTCCATAGCGATCGGCAAATATAGACAGCGGCAGTAGTTCATGCGGCCGCTCAAGTAAAAACTGAGTCATGTCTACCAAACGTTGGCTTCTTTTTAATTTCTTCACGGAATGCTCCTCGCCAAAACCGAATATTTTAGAAAAATATATCACTTTTGTACGGGTTTACACAAGAGAAGCAGACTAATTCAGTGATCTCACTGCGTAGACTTCCTTGCAGAACCCTCGCAGTCCGTTGTAAATCCTTGCTACTTTAGACTGCTTGGACACTAAACCGAATACGGTAGGTCCGCTGCCTGACATCAACACCCCATCTGCTCCGAGCTTTATCATCGCTTCCTTGAGCTGCTGAACCTCTGGATGCAGCCTTAGGGTAACATCTTCAAGCACGTTGCCTAGATGGTTGCATACGCCCCCAAAGTCTCCTGCTTCAATCGCTTGCTGCATCTTTCGAGCAGAAGGATGCACAGCTATATTATTGCTCCGAACGCGTCCATACACTTCTGCAGTCGATACATTGATCGGTGGTTTCGCCAACACAACCCAACATTGTGGCGGGTTGTTGATTGGCGTAAGCTTTTCGCCTCGTCCTGTAGCTAAGGCTGTGCCGCCTGTGACGCAGAAAGGCACATCTGAACCCAGCTCAGCGCCAAGCTCCTGTAGCTCCTGCGCAGGAATACCGAGACGCCACAGACGGTTTAGACCGCGTAGCGTAGCTGCGGCATCACTGCTGCCGCCAGCTAGGCCAGCCGCAACCGGAATTCTTTTATCCAGATGGATATGTACCCCACTCTTCACGTTATAACGGTCTTTAATAAGCCTTGCCGCCTGGAAAGCTAAATTTTTCTCGTCCAGGGGAATATAACCAGCCTGACTTGATATTATAATAGTATCCCTTGGCAGCTCAGACAGCTCTAAGCGGTCTGCTAAATCTACCATGGTCATAATCATTTCCACCTCATGAAAACCGTCAGCACGTTTGTGCAGCACATCCAGCATCAAATTAATTTTAGCTGGTGCCTTTTCATACATTTTCAAGGCGTTCACCCACCTTCAGCTTTTCCCGTAAAAACAACTTAACATATTATATGAGAAACTTCTAATGAAGTCCAATATTAAAAGGGTGTCGCCTTTTAGACGCACCCTTTTTCAGTAATATTCACTTTATAGCCTAAAATTTAAGATTTCCGCGCGGCCTGTTCAGCAAGCTGTATCGCTTTTTTCACCATGTTGCCAGCGTCTTGAGTTGTAATTCCACCCCAGCCCTCACGTTCTACGGTTTCATAAAAACCCAGCTCCTTGGCTAACTCTGTCTTCAGTTCCTCCGACATCATGCCTCGTTTTCTGCGGCTCATTACGGAATTCCTCCCTTATGAAAATAAATGATTAACCCGTTGCCCAATTAGTATGCTTGCTTAGAACACGGATCATGCACCAAATATTTGTCCCAAAAAACGCAAACAAAAAACAGCCTCCAAAGGAGACTGTTCGTGAAACATTAAGCTTTAATATACATAATCCGCATCTGCCCATCGTCTTCACAAACTGTGATTTCCACAGATTCAGTAAGTATATCGGCATAGCTATAGGAGACTCGCTTAAAAGTTTGCTGCTCCTGATCCAGTTTGACAATAAATACAGAAGGGTACGTTTCTTCCAGGACACCTGTGCGTTCAACGGTTTTACGACGACCTCCGTTTGCACGCAATGTGATCTTATGACCGACGTGAGCTTCAAGACTGCGTTTGATTTCCAACAGCGCGTTATTAGCCATTACCTGACGACCACCTCTTTTCTTGTCCATTATACAACTTTTTCAGGACAATGTCAAAGCAAATAAATAATTAATTATAGTTGATGCATATTTCGTTGTCAACGGAATTTTTTTGCGGGAAATCAGCGCCGGACTAATATCCTTGTTATCTGTAATATAGGCATCACAAAGAAAAAAAGAAAGGGTTAAGCTCAGCGCTCACCCTTTCTTTCGGATATTCTATTCAGCCCATTCAAATTACCTATATTCCTGAAACCATAGACCTATCTCTGCCGCTTAAATGGCTGATGGTGTCACTTTTAGCGCCGACAGATTCTGCAGCCGCGGCATTCCGATACGGAAGCTGCCACGGGTCTCAACACCACCAATACCCTGATTACCGCTGATGGTATTATTCAGAACATCACTAAGATTTACAGTATCCCTGATGGAAGTAAAGGATGATTTTGCTGCTACATAAACGGGATCCAGAGCATGGATCAAAATTCGACCAGGTGAACTGGCAAAATTAGCCCCAGCTCCAAGTAATGCCTCGAAATGAGATTGGCAAGCACCGGCAACAATAGTCAACGCATCAAAATTCCGCTCATACTCCCTAGCTACCCTAATAGCAGCTATAAAGTTTTGCGAATTTTTATAGCTATTCAGACTATACAGATCGTAAGTATGCTGTTGCTTCAATACCCCATCATGACCAGTGATCACTACAATGTCTGGGCGTACACGGGGCAACAGCCGGTATAACGTATCAGCCATTGCAGATTCATGAACATGATGCCCTTCAGCGGGAATCCGCAGCTGCTCGTATAAGCTAAGGCTCTTATTCAAATATGCCGGATCGCCATCCAGATGCAGTACTTTACCCGGCACTTCAAAATAAGGAGCTTCCTTGGACGGTGGAGCCCATGTCCCCTCTGTTAGGGTTCCCCCGCTCCGCTGACTTTGCTCCTGACGGTCCTTCCGCAGCTGTGTCAGTGATTCCTTCGCTTTGATCTGTGCTTGCTGTCCCCGTTCCGTTATTCGGGTAGGAGGCACTTGAACCAGGTCATCCAGAGGAGAATCCGCCAACAGGCGGAAATCTGTGCCTTTAATGACGGCTCTATCCTGCACAATATTATCTACACGAAATGTTAAATCACCGCCATAAGATTTGCGAACGACCAAGTCTCCTAAATTCATTACAACCACCACCTCTACCCCATCGTATGGGCAAAGGCCTCAGTTGGTTCATAACTCGCCATATTTTTAAAATATAAGAATGTATAATGCTCCACCAGAATAACATCCTTATATTTCTACGAGAAACGGTTGTCGTCCTTTAAGACAACAACCGTTTCTTATTGCTTATTCAATTCCAGCGGCTAGCAAAACACCGCTTAAGCGGGCGTATTCTTCAAGACTGAGTGTTTCTCCGCGACGGGTCGGTTCAATACCCGCTTCTGCGAGTAAAGCCTCCAGCTGCTCACGTCCTTGTTCAGGGAAGTAACGAGCCTTCAGATTGTTAGCAATCGTCTTGCGGCGCTGTGTGAAAGAAGCGTGAACCACTTCAAAGAAATGCTTCTCACTCTCCACCTTTACCGGAGGATGCTCTCTAACCTTCAGACGGATAACAGCAGACTCCACATTAGGTTGAGGGATGAATACCGTACGCGGCACGATACAGACGAGCTCAGGCTCGCTGTAGTACTGCACGGCAATGCTAAGACTTCCGTATTCCTTTCCACCTGGAGATGCAGCCATACGCTCCGCAACCTCCTTCTGAATCATTACAACGATGTTATCAAGGGGAAGCTTCTCTTCAAGCAGCTTCATCAGAATCGGAGTAGTCACATAATAAGGCAGGTTAGCAACCACACTGACCTTGTTCACAGTGGTGAAATCTTCCTTGAACATTTCCTGCAAGTTCACATTGAGGACATCATCGTTACGAACCTTAACATGGGGATAAGGGGAAAGTACGTCTTTTAATATTGGAATCAGTCTACGGTCAATCTCTACGGCAGTTACAGCACCGGCTGTTAGTGCCAGACGTTCCGTCAGCGCTCCAATTCCCGGCCCGATCTCCAGCGCCCCAGAATCGCTATCTAGTCCAGCAGCGTCTACAATCTTGTCCAAAATATTTTGATCAATCAAAAAATTCTGTCCCAGGCTTTTCTTAAACTTGAATCCATAACGTTGAATAATCTCTTTGGTCCGTTTTGGAGTCGAAATTTCCTCTCTACCACTCATGAAGTAATGCCTCCCTGATCAATTTGGGCGAGAGCCCCGGCAAATTCCTCCCGCGTAATCCCAAACATCGCCAGCCGCTTGTACAGCTGTTTGCCGTTACAATATCCGATTCCAAGCAAATTACCAAGCGCCATACGTCTTTCAGCAGCCCGAGGGTGTACAAGCATTCCAGCGGCCATAAGGTCATCAATACCAATCAAAGCAGGTGCTCCTTCAAAAGAGGTATGTACATTACGCAGCGCATGACGAATCGCCTCTGGCGATGCATTCTCTACACCGATATCCCCTTTTCGAGTTGCGTCCTTCTCCGGAATAAAAGCATGCTTGCAGCCCGGCACCTTCGCTGAAACGATTTTACGAATTCGCTCCCCAGCATGGTCCGGGTCCGTAAGAATAATAACCCCTCTGCGTTCCATAGCTAGCGCAATCTTCGCAATTACAGTCCGGTTTACAGCAGAGCCGCCTGTCTCAATCGTATCTGCTTCCACAGCACGCTTAATGGCTACGGTATCGCTTTTGCCTTCAACGACGATTAATTCCTTAATCATATTTCTTGACTCCTTCCAAAAAAAGCAAAAAGAAGAGATTCGCTCCTCTTCTTTTGGTTAAAGAATGTATAAGTGATGAGCGGTTGCTCTGCGATCAACGAAATGATCATCCAGCGTTCCTTAACGGTTATCATCACTATAGCTTATCAAAGGATTTTTTGCAAAAGCTTTAGTTCTAGTTAAGCTCTGGTTTCACAGGTCCAATCACATATACGGTACGTGATTTACGGCCGAAATTACGAGCATGGCTCAGGGAATCATAATAGACATCCACTTTATTGCCTTTAATGGCACCGCCAGTATCCTCTGCACGGCGGAATCCAAGCCCATCGATATAAACCCACCAGCCAATAGGAATTACATTCGGATCTACTGCAATTGTACGACCTTCCGTTACGCGTGTTCCGGAGGCAGTTTTAGTACCTATTCCTGGCTCTTCTGACGAATAAGCTGTCATGGAGACGTTCTTAATCATCTTCTTGTACTCAAAGTCTACGCCAGCCTTGCTTGTGACGTTCTTAGTCTTAGCGCTAACTTTAGTCGTTTTGGAGGTAGTGCTTGATTTGGAAGTTGTTGTAGCTTTAGCAACTACAGTAGGCTTAGGAAGTGCTTTAGTACCAACGGCAATGATCTTATCTTTTGTTACCGTTTGTACTTCCTTGCCGATCATGCGCATAGAGGCCAGTTCTCCGTCTTGATAGATCTTTTCAATATGCTGAACCATGACGCCTGGTTTGCCTGCCTGTGCCACTCTAACTGTTCCCACAGTAAGGGAGGGATCTGCTGTCTTAATAACACGGAAAGGTAAGTTAGTTGTTCGCTGTACCGTTTGCTTGTTGATACGAACGATCTTAATCTCCATGTCAGCAGAGATGGTGGTGTCTAACGAAGGAAAAATCTTATCATAGCCTTCTAGGTTGATACCCAGTTTGTCAATCGCCTGACCGATGGTGTCTTCGGTCGTATATAACGTTTTTGTTGCTCCGTCCGCAGTAAGGCTAAATTTCTGCGCACGATTGATAACGACACGGTCACCGTCTTTTATTTCATCACTCAGACCTAAAGATAATTCATCATGCGGCTGCAGCGAAATTTGCTCTTTCTCCAACACATCACCAAGAAGTGCTTCTCGCGTTTCAAGTGTCTGTGTTTGCCCGTCTATTACTAAAACAAATTGTTTGTTACTTTGACCGTGTACGTACAGCAGAATTAACAGCGCGATTGCGATTGAAATCACACCTGCAAGTAAAAGTACGCGAGTATTTACTTGCTCCCACCGTAATGCGAAAGACCTGCTGGATGACTGCGAATCATGGGATACCTCTGGTTGGAATAAGCCCATTCTCTCCATCCTCCTTACATAGCCTCGTCGTCAATTTGTATATCATGAGGACTGAATTTCTTTGACGAAACTATTTGAGATTGTCACAGGATACGCACGTATTAACTTAGCGTCTCCTGCTCATGGATCGCCTGCTCGGCACAGCTACTCCCACACCTGTTATATAACAGTATGCGGGCAACATTCAGTTTATTCAAAAATAAAGAAGCCTAAAAAGAGTTCTCTTGAGGACTCTTTCGTGGCTTCTCCGATGTCAGAATACGCGGGAATGTTTGTGCACGAGGTTGCCTCTCTTACTTGCGCTTACGGGGTTAGCTGTCGGGTTCGGACGAAAGAGAGACGCCCTATTTCAGGTCACCCGCTCACGGCGGTTGCCCTTAAATTCACCCCAAAGACCACGTGAAGAAATCAAATATTGTTCTGCGGCAATTCCTAGTCGTATTCAAGATACAGGCATGCGGCAGTTCAATATTGGTTCCCCCGTTCTCCATACGGAGACTCAGCGAGACGATCCATGAATCAATGGCTGTCACAATAACAACAGCTCACATCACTGAAAAGATGATATCCTGTTTTGATGCATGTTGTAAAGGACGATTCAACCACGTTTACGCAAATATATGGTTAAAATATTGTAATAATCAGCCGTTTTTATATTAAAAAAGTTTAATATATCGGCTATTCTCTATTTTTCACCCGTTTTACTCCTGTTTTCAGACAATCCCAAATCGTTCCAGTGCGTTCGCATACGTAATTTTAGCCAATTCTTCCCATGTTAACCCTTTAATTTCAGCCGCAGCCTCTGCTACTAACTTCACATGAGCACTCTCATTTCGCTTGCCACGGAAGGGGTGTGGAGTCAAATATGGAGCGTCTGTTTCGATCAATAATCGGTCCAATGGCGTCTGTGCAAGCACCTCTTTAGGCACTCTGGCATTTTTGAACGTTATCGGTCCTCCAAATGACAAATGAAATCCAAGGTCTAGACACATTTTTGCTGTTTCCCAGCTGCCTGAGAACGAATGCATCACGCCACCAATTTCATTTGCTTTTTCCTCCCGTAAAATCCGTACAACATCTTCATGAGCATCACGGTCATGTATGCAGATTGGCATTTTTAGTTCACGGGCTAGTCCGATTTGTTTGCGGAAGACCTCCTGCTGCACATCCTTGGGAGAGGTATCCCAATAATAATCCAATCCAATCTCTCCGATGGCCACCACTTTTTCATGGCTGCAAAGAGAGGCGATCCAATCGAGGTCCCCCTCTTTCATATCAATCGCATCCTGTGGATGCCAGCCCACCGCTGCATAAATATAATCATAAGATTCAGCCAGCTTCATCGTTGAAGGGATCGTTTCCCGATTAAATCCAATATTGATCATCTTGCTAACTCCGGCCTCTACTGCACGAGCAATAACTTCCTCGCGATCCTCGTCGAATTGAGGCGCATCTAGATGTGTATGTGTGTCGAACAGATACATTTTAAAGCTCACTCCTTGTTGTTTTTATCAATAGTTCCATAAATATTTGTATTATTTTGCAAAAATCTCTGCTACAGAAGAGGGCAAGCGTGTAAGGGCTTTTTTCAGCTTATCCTGTGGGAAATATAGATGATATCTGCCACGATGAATTCCGCTTATTGAGCGCACAATATCCGATACCTCTGAAATTTCCCGCAATTGCTCATTCCGATCAAGCAGTAAAATTTGATTATTGTCGAAGGCTGCTCCTGGACGGAACACATCATAAGGCAAATCTGTCGGATAATCAATCTCTAGGTCATATTCTGGGTTAAGTCCCACTCCCGCAAAACTGCTGCGGATTTCCGTAATCATATCTGTATCCAAATTCTCGATCTCTACATATTTATACAGTTTACGATGAATAAAACGGGTACACAAGTCGCTTAATAACTCATCTTCTTCAAGTGTCCATTGCATAAAAGCAGTCTGTACCAGTGCCTCATCAAGCATTAAATATTGCTTCACTGTTACTTCTCCTCGAAAGAGATCTTCCAGCGGAGCGATCATAAAGCGAAATTTGTACCCCTCTTGGAACAATTCTTTAGCTCTACGGAAGATTTGACGCAAAATAATTTCAGAGCTGCGCGTCACCGGATGAAAATATACCTGCCAGTACATTTGATAACGTGACATTAAATAATCTTCAATGGCATGCATACCTGATTCTTTTACTACAATCCGCCCATTATAAGGACGAAGCATTCTCAAAATCCGATCAATGTCGATGGTTCCATAGTTTACACCTGTATAGTACGCATCACGCAGCAAATAATCCATACGATCAGCATCCAGCGGACTGGAAACCAAATTGACAACAATTTCATGCTCATAAGTCTTAGAGATAACTGAAGCTACTTTACGAGGAAAATCTTCCTCCACATCACGCAATATTTCGGTAATCTCCGTGTCCTCCAAAATAATCCGGCAGGTCCAATCCTCATGGTTCATTTCAAAAGCTTCTTCTATAGAATGGGAAAATGGGCCATGCCCTAAATCATGCAGCAAAGCCGCACACAAAGTAAGCAAACTTTCTTCCGGAATCCAATCCTTATACCCGCTGCGCTCAAATTGCGAAATGATTCTTCGTGTAATTTCATATACTCCTAAAGAATGAGAAAATCGACTATGCTCTGCACCATGAAAAGTGAGATATGAGGTACCTAACTGGCGAATCCGGCGTAAACGCTGAAATTCTTTTGTATTAATTAGTCGCCAAATAATCGTGTCCTGTACATGAATATAATTATGAACGGGATCCTTGAAAACCTTTTCTTCCGTGAGCGGCTGCTTCATGAGATCAACTCCTTCTAATAATTTAATATGATTTTAACTAATATCAGTATATAATAAGTAATTATGTCGTACTTTGTCGAAAAGTATCATTTTTGGTCTTGGTAAATCGACAAAATGCTTTCAGGGTAATTCTTAATTTTTATAGGGACATTCAAAGTTCTTATGGAAATTTTCTTATTCAGCCTATGAAAAAAGGTTGACTGATTTGGGAATCGTTGGTATTATAAGTATCATAAAACAGTGAACAATGTCGAATAATGACGTTTTTGGAACATTGAGAGGAGTAACGATTGTTATGATGAAATCAACAGGAATTGTAAGAAAAGTAGACGAACTTGGACGGGTTGTTATTCCTATTGAATTACGCCGTACACTTGGCATTGGCGAAAAGGACGCACTGGAAATTTACGTTGATGGCGAACGGATTATGCTTAAAAAGTATGAGCCTGCCTGCATTTTCTGTGGCAACGCTGAGAACGTAACTTACTTTAAAGGAAAAATAGTTTGTCATGAATGCATTTCTTCCATCCCTACCCCTGTGACAAACTAAATTAAATAGTATATAATAGAACTAATCAAATTGTTAATTCTAACCTTTTCATATCTCCTTGACCTCCCGTGACCGCGGGAGGTATTTTTTATGTCTGGGTTTGCCCTCCCGGTTATCCCCTCCCTAAGGGCAATGTGCTTCAAGACGGAACCAGTAATACTTAGTTGTATTTCTTACAGTAATTTTAAATGATTTTTACCATTAAACGAATTAATTGTATTTTGTACACTTATATTCCCTATATCTCCGTGAAATCAATCATTTCCACCTTTATAACTGTATGAAGTACAACTAAACGAACAAATACATAAAAAAATTCAAAAATAACTGTACAAAGTACATTTAACCCACAGATAAATCATTCAAGCTCGGGCCGTTTCCAAGAATCCTTAGTTATTCTAAGAGTTCGTCTACAACACTTACTCTTCTGCTCTATCAAGCAACGCATTATAAATATCCCGTTTGGCTACACCCCGGTCTGATGCCGCTTTTTTCATAGCCTCTTTACGTGGCACATCCTGTGCTTCGTAATGAGCTACATGTTCTTCAATGCTTAACTGACGCCACCACGCCGATTCTGCGATTTCAGCATCTTCCTTGCTCTCCCCTTCTACGACAATAACATATTCGCCTAGCGGAGGATGTTCAGTAAGCCAAAGTGTACATTCCTCAATTGAACCGCGTAGAAACTCCTCATATCTTTTCGTTAATTCACGTGCCAACACAATCTGGCGATTGCCGAATGCTTCTTGAAGATGAGCAAGTGTCTTAACTACGCGATGGGGAGATTCGTAGAACAACAAAGTTCCTTGAGCCGAACGAAGTGGACTTAATACTGCTCGGATGTCCTTACGCTCTCGGGGAAGAAAGCCGATAAAAGTGAACGTATTCGTAGATAGACCAGAAGCGATCAAAGCTGACAACGCTGCGTTAGCTCCAGGGATAGGAATCACCGGAATTCCATGACTTATAGCAAGGGCTACAAGATCCGCTCCAGGGTCAGAAATCGCTGGTAAACCGGCATCGCTGACGAGTGCCAAATTTTTTCCTTCTATTATATAGCGTACAAGCTCAGGTCCACTGGCGGCCTTATTATGCTCATGATAACTAAACAACATCGAAGGTGAAATCTCAAAGTGGCTGAGTAATTTCCGGGTCTGTCTCGTATCTTCCGCGGCAATAATATCACATTCCTGTAAAGTGCGGACTGCACGATAGGTCATATCCTCCAGATTACCGATAGGTGTAGCCACCAGAAAAAGCGACCCTGTTGTCTCCTGAGTACTGGTATTGGTCTTGTTTTGAAAACTGCTTTGGCATGATATCGTCATGATTTACCCTCTTTAGCACCATAGTAGATGTCCATAATCTCTGGACAGTATTGATTGTCCTCATTATATACGATGAGCGGTGGTTGTAAACGAACCTCAGGCTTTCCATCACGTGCAGCTTCGATTAATACCATATTAGCCTCTAGATGAGCACGTGGATGTACAAACCGAATAATCTTTGGCTCGAGTCTATATTGTCTCATAAGACTGATAATATCAACCAACCGTTGTGGTTTATGAACCATACTTACCTTTCCGCCCGTCCGAACCAATCGCACACAAGCCTGAATAACCTCCTCCAGAGTACAGCCTATCTCATGACGAGCCATAGCCTGATGGTTGTTCAGCTTCAGATCACTGCCATTAAGCGGCATATAAGGAGGGTTCACCGTTATTGCATCATACACACCATGTCCTGCGGTAGTATATAACTCGCGTAAATCACCTTCATGAATTACAACCTGATCCTGAAGGCCATTGAGAGCCACACTACGACGAGCCATATCAGCTAAACGAGGTTGTATTTCAATACCTTCTATAGAGGCTTTTGTCCGGGTAGTCATTAAAATCGGTATTACACCATTTCCCGTACAAAGATCTAGAACTCTTCCACGTGGCGGAACACTGGCGAAACGAGCAAGCAATACAGCATCCATAGAAAAGCTAAATACTTCATCACTTTGAATAATGTGCAGGTCATGCGTTAGTAAATCATCCACCCGCTCCGTCGGTAACAAGGGGACAGATATATCATTAAAAGAATTCGTCATGTAATAATCTCCTAAAGGTTTTGTTGAAAAAAACTTGCTTCAAATGCATATGCCTATTGGCCAAAATTCAAAAAAAACCGTAGGATTAATCTCCTACGGCTGGATATCCTCATTTATTAAGAAAAGAAAGACAGAACAGACAGTCACCTTCCGTGCGTAAATGTCCAAAATAAACATTACAGATGTGAAAGCCTTCGTGGTAAAGTCGAGCCAAGTTGTCATAACCTTCCCCGACAACCTCTTCTGTTCCCTCTCCGGTAGCTAAAAGAGCTTCCGCCTCCGCAGAATCTACGGTAGGATCCAAAGGTGCATCCCGCTTTAAAATTTTGCGAAGCTGTTCATTCTCCAGAGTTAACCTCTGGTTAGCTTCCATCAGTTCTTTTACCGTCTGTTTCCATTCTCCAAGATTGGCGCGCATCGTTTCCATCTGCGCTTCCATATCCTGCATGTGTGCAAATATATTTTTCTTCTCCAAGTTTCCACCCCGAAAGTAACCTTATATGGTTTACTTGACGACAACATCATCCATTGGAAGTTCCTTAACTTTGCCCACTTCAAACAACTGTACATGAACCGTACGGTTTCCGGCATTGATTCCTACTACTTTGCCATCCCCCAATGAGGTCACGACAATCTTGCCGACCGCTGGCATTTCTTCCTTTACACTCTCATAATTGTCATGCTCAAATTTCAAACAACACATCAGACGTCCACAAAGTCCGGAAATCTTGGTCGGATTAAGTGAAAGGTTCTGATCCTTGGCCATTTTTATGGATACGGGTTCAAAATCCCCTAACCAAGAGGAGCAACAAAGCACTCGTCCACAAGGTCCAAGTCCACCTAGCATCTTTGCTTCATCACGTACCCCAATTTGCCGAAGCTCAATGCGGGTCCGAAAAATACTTGCCAGATCCTTAACCAATTCTCTAAAATCAACGCGTCCTTCGGCCGTAAAGTAAAATATAATCTTATTACGGTCAAAAGTAAACTCTACATCTACGAGCTTCATTTTGAGACCGTGGTCGCGTATTTTATTTAAACAGGTGGTAAAAGCCTCCTTAGCGGCGCTTTTGTTCTCCTCAACTACGCGTGCGTCGGTTTCTCCGGCAATACGCATCACTTTTTTGAGGGGTAGTACAACATCGGACTCCTCCACCTCTTTTTTGCCTACGACAACCTTACCGTATTCCACCCCACGTGCTGTCTCAACAATAACACATTGATCTCGTTCAATCGGAAAATCAAGTGGATCAAAATAATATATTTTACCCGCTTTTTTAAAACGGACACCTACTACGCTGTACAAAAATTAACCCCCTTGTTTGCCGGTAAAAGGAACCTATGGGCATGTCCGCTCCCTGATGATCCATGCTTGTCCTTCCTCGTCTGTTAAAACGATACTTCCAGGTAAAGCGACATCCGGAGGATATATCATTGCTAATCCTTTAACTTTCCAGTCGGATTAAGAACTGCTCCAGACACAACTGGGCATTGGCATTGGAACGCAGCTTCTTAGTACTTTCTGCTGCATATCCCATATAAGCCACCCATTGTTCCGCACTGCGCCCACGGGCATGCCTGGAAATAAAGTCTAACTGATCTATAAAAACGATACTTTCATGCTTGCGGTACAGGAAGTAGAGCATATCTTTAAACCATAGATGGAACATGCTGAAAAGGATATCCAAATGTTCAGCGAGCCCAGTCTTGAACAGCTTCTGCCCGGCAGTTGCTACCGTGGAGCTGCCCTTGCTTAAGGACTCCTTAGCTAATTGTAACACTAGATTTCTCATTTCTGCAAACCAATTCTGTTCCAAAAGTTCCCTGCAACCATCAAGTCCCGAACTGAGTGATACTGCACATCGAGCTAAGGGGATCGGCACACCCTCACTTGCTAGCGCTTGAAGCATAATATCCGGATTTAACGGACTAAATGGAATCCGCTGAGTCCGTGACTGAATCGTCGGCAATAAAGAACGACTATTATCAGATATTAGGATTCCTACTGCCGGAGCTGGCGGTTCTTCCAGAAACTTCAACAAACTATTGGCAGCTTGTACCGTCATTTTGTCTGCCCCATCTATAATATAAACCTTTGGATTCACACCCTCAGATCGATAGGAAAAGACACGCTGCAGCTCACGGATCTGATCTATTTTTATGCTTGCACCGTCGGGCTGCAGCAATGACAAATCAGGATGGTTTCCATGCTCAACCTTTCGGCACTCTAGACATTCGCCACAGGCGTCATCCTTGCTTTCAATGCAAAAAATTGCTTGGGCAAACATCAGCGCCGTCTTCATTTGTCCACTGCCTGCTGGTCCTGTAAATAAATAAGCATGGCTCACAGCGTCCTTGCGCAAGGCATTTTGGAGTAGCCGTTTAGCATGCTCCTGGCCTACTATATCATGAAAAGGCATAATTTCCTCCCAAAACTTTAAAAAGAAAGGTTGATTAACAACCCGCGAATTTCTCCAACACGTCCCAACAGATCTATTCGGCCCTGCTCACTATTCAGCAGATCGTCTGCCATAGATAGCAAAGCCGCATCAATTTCCTCAAGCAGCTTGTAACGCTTGCCCCGCCCACGTCTATCCCATCCACGTGTCTCTTTCAGTATAACGCCTCTACGAGCGGTTTCTTCCAGAAACCTTTTGATCATCATCCGGTAAATGGTGAGTTCACGAATGGTCATAGACTTAGATAAACGGTCGCCTTGTGACTGTATTTCTTTGATCTGGCGGTTTAGTTCATCTTTGGTTTTCTGTTCACCTTGCTGCTGAAAAACGTCAGAGAACGATTTCTGCTGAACAGGCTTATTAGCCCCTTCTGCATTTGGAAGCTCACTCTTTAAGGGCCTATATCCCGGATTGATCTTCAAAGGTTATCTACCGCCCCTTTTTTGTAAATGACTTGCTCATTTATATTATACTTAATAATGTTCGAAACGATCTACAGGAAGCACGAATACAGTAGCGCCACCGACCTGTACTTCAACAGGGAGCGGTAAATAGGAATCCGTCGTGCCACTCATCGGAGTTACTGGAGTGACTAGTTGTTCACGCACTTTACAGCTGTTACGGATAACGTTTAGTACAGCTTCGATCTGACTGTCTTCTACCCCAATCATAAATGTCGTATTTCCCGCCCGCAGAAATCCACCTGTACTTGCGAGTTTGGTAGCACGGAAATTGGCTTTTACTAGCTCACTGGATAACCGGTTACTGTCTTTATCCTGGATAATTGCAATGATCAACTTCATCTTCGCATTCCCTCCCAAAAAAGTTTTATGGAGTATTACTACTTAATGTGTTCTTAGTAGTAACCTCACTTCATAAGCAAACGCTTAGTTATATGCCACTTCTCTTATTATATTAGACAAAACACCCTAAAAACCCTTTAATACTCTCTCTTCAAGAGTTCTCACGATATCTTGTTCTACCAGATGAATAGGGCGGTTTGCATCAAGAACTACTATTCTCTCCGGATTCGCCTTAATTAATAAATGATATCCTTCACGAACCTTCTGATGAAAGGCAAGACTCTCCATATCCAGACGATTGACTTCGCGATCTTGATTGGCCGCAATCCGTGATAATCCAATCTCAGGTTCTACATCCAGATAAAAGGTTAGATCGGGCATGCGATTTCCAATAGCAAAGCGGTTAATACTCCACACCTCTTCCATACCTAATCCTCTTGCATGTCCTTGATAAACGAGACTACTGTCTACAAAGCGGTCACAGAGGACTGTAAGCCCTTCTCTAAGAGCCGGCTCTACTACTTCAGCGAGATGTTGGCTTCTTGATGCAGCGTACAGCAATGCCTCTGTACGTGCATCCATTGCAGTATGGGCAGGATCCAGAATAATAGAGCGAATTTTTTCGGCGATTTCTATGCCTCCAGGTTCACGTGTAATTCGATAGGGCATGGACCGATTCTGCAAATATGCTGCTACTCTGCCCAGTACCGTTGTTTTTCCGGAGCCTTCGCCCCCTTCTAATGTTATGAAGAAACCTTCTTTGCCCACTTATACTTCTCCGCCCTTCTGAATGTTGTATACCTTAATACGCTGCAAGACCGGATCAGCACAAGCCTGGAACTTCGCGCCTCCATAAGCTAAACCAGTCAGTCTTTGCTGTATCTGATCTGTGATGACCTCACCCGGATATAATAATGGAATGCCTGGTGGATAGGGAATTACCATTTCTGCAGCTACTCTCCCCACGCTGTGTTCAAGATTAATACTTTCTACCTCATTGACTGATACCGGCTTCAAAGAGAAGGGAACAGGTGCTGAGATTTGTAAAACATTCAAATTGTTCCACGTGGAAATATTTCGAGATTCTGAAATGGCAGCGGTGTGCGGTGATTCGGATGTATCCTCCGACTCTATTTCCCGCAGCGCCTGCAATAACCTTGCTGCATCTTCAGCCTTCGAACCGAGGCTGAACAGCAGCACTACGTGCCGGTCGTCACTCATCTCCGGCACACAGCCCTTAGCTTCGAGCCTGCGCTGCAGCTCGAAACCGCCTAGGACCCCGGTGGCGTCATAAATGACGACTTTGAAGGGGTCCTGCATCTCGTACGCCGCCTTATGCAGCGGCGTACCGTCGTGCAGCTGCTCTGCCGGCTGCACCAATCCATAGCGCGGCAGCTCGGCAAGGCCGCGCCGCAGGACATCCACGGCGGCCAGCCCCGCCGTGAAAGCATCGCTGCCCCGGCTGTGCAGCAGCCGCCGGGCAAGATCAAGCGACGCCATCATAGGATATGATGGGCTGGAGCTCTGCACCATGGCGAGCCGCTGCGAGAGCAGGGCGCGGTCGAGCCGCTGCCCTTGAACATGCAGCATAGCGCCCATGGTCATTGCAGTGAGCATCTTGTGCGTGGACTGCACTACGCCATCCGCGCCACAAGCAAGCGCCCCGACAGGCAGTGCCGGATGCTGCCCGTAATGCGCCCCATGCGCTTCATCGACAAGCAGCGGTACTCCGCTGTCGTGGCAGATACGCGCGAGGGGCGCGAGGTCACTGCCCATGCCGTAGTAATTGGGCATGGTGACAAATACAGCGGCGGCTTCAGGATAGGCTGCAAGTGCAGCCTCAACAGCTTCTGCCGCCGGCGCTACTGCCAAGCCGCTGAGTGGATCAATCAGCGGCTCGACGAAAACAGCCCGCACTCCAGCTAACATAAGACCATGAATCACTGATTTATGCACATTTCGTTGAAGGATCAGAATCATTCCAGGCTCGGGGCAAGCCGTTAGAATCAGCGCCAAGTTGCCCGCCGTACTTCCGCCAACTAGAAAAAAGCTCTCCTCTGCTCCAAAGCAATCAGCAGCCAACTCCTGTGCTTCCTTAATGACTCCCTCAGGATGATGAAGATCATCCGTGCCGGTAATCTCCGTAACATCGTACTTCATAACCTCATCTAGATACCCAGCGCCTTCTACGCCGTCATATGCCGCTCCATTTTTATGTCCCGGCACATGATAAGATATATTACCCACAATTCTATATTGCTCCAGCATTTCGTATACAGGCGCCCTACATCGTTGTAATTTATTCATATTAAATTCCTTCCCATAGGGTTCCTTCTATTTTAACGTAAATATTCAAAAACTCCTATGTTTCCTCATAAAAGCATCTGACTGAACAGCAAAACGGCTCCCCCCGCTTAAACAACGAGGAAGCCGTATATGAATATCTCTAATGCAGCCCTTATATCTTTCATCCAGACCGCTCTCTTATCCGCATCAATTAACAGAGTTACTCTACTTACTTAAGCGTTCTTTTGCAATCCGATCTTCTTCATCTGGCCAATA
Source organism: Paenibacillus sp. FSL R5-0636 (assembly GCF_037974255.1). Classification (NCBI taxonomy): domain Bacteria; kingdom Bacillati; phylum Bacillota; class Bacilli; order Caryophanales; family Paenibacillaceae; genus Paenibacillus; species Paenibacillus sp. FSL R5-0636. Next base: position 31,257 of record NZ_CP150232.1, on the reverse strand, counting down.
AAAAAACGGTACTTAGCATCTTCTGCCTCGGTACGGATCATTTCTGCCTCACAATCCTCACAAATAAAATGCGAGACAATCACAATACCTTCTTCTTTTTCCTGTCCACAAATGATACAAGCTTGCCCGGTTTGCTGTTCCATAACCATCCCACCTTGACTCTTTTAAGAACAGTATGATACACCTTCTATCATTTTAAACCTTTTCATAGTTTTTTCATATCCTTCGTTTCGTGTATTATATATATTCCGCTGCCCCCATATCGGTGAATATTCGCCCATAGTTTAATAAAATGCTTTCATTCGCCGATATTAAGAACATATGAATCTGTGAGGAGGTTAGTCTATTTTATATGGAATCCAACACCAAAGGCGCTGCTACATTCTATCAATATAAATTAATCAAAAAAATTAATCTAACGGCACCTCTGCTGCGTGTTTATATTTTGCTCCCTTTTTTGGTCCTTGTGCTCGAGACAGTCTTTCTTTCTTGGTGGAGTATTCTCTACTTAATTATAGCTGCTCCGGTTATGTTCTGGGTTCAATATGTTATTTCACGCTCAGTACTTCTAATCTCCGGGCATCCTATTTCAAAAAGATGGTCCATCTCATTTAAAATCCCGTGGCTTGGCTTCATGCCAGATCAACACATTAGTTACCGCATTTTCCGTAAAGTACAGTTACATAATTTTTATATTGGTCTTTGTATTGCAGCTCTCTTTATTTTTTGGTCACCACCGGCATTTACAGTATCCCTGATTATTTGCCACTTGTGGCTTTTACTACCCCGTCTCTATACACTGTTCAAAATAAATCAACGCAACAAGGAAGGCATGCTGAAGTTTAATCCAACCGATGCCTCCTATTACTCTCAATAGAGTACGGTTAACCTGTATTCGCATATAAATAAATCGCCATCCATAAAGGACGGCGATTATTTATTTTGTCTTAAGACCTTTAATTAAGGCCTTCTTTTCTTTAGGAATCATAACTATAAAATAATCATCATGTACTGTTAAATGAACCGTTACTCCATCCTTCTGAAAAACACCAGATGAATCGGTATTCTCCTCTTCCTGTTCAACCCATCCCCAGGCCTTAATAGTATCCATATACTCCTCTGGGATACCATTCTTCTCCTTTAATCCAGGTAAAGAATAACGTACATAATCCATAGCAACGTTTGTCGTAGTCTGGTCTGGTGAGTACGCCTCTTGGGGTACAGGGAAATTCTTCTCGTTTAGCGCACCCTCAAAAGCATCCCAGCTGGGCGCTTTCGTACCGCAGCCTGCCAGTATTAAAGCTACTATACACGAAAAAATTAATATCTTAATAATTCTTGTTTGTTTCATGCCTTAAATCCTCCTTACCTCCACAATGCATCTAAAGACACAAGAAAATTCAAAGTTAGAATTTATGAGTAGTTCCTTCGTATTAGAGATGTTGCTTATTATTTGCACTTATCTATTATACTTGTATCGACCTCAGCGTCGGTAACAAAAATGTCACTCAATTACAGCCCCTTCAGATGTTGTACTCCCCTTCAAATATCACTCTTGTCCAAAAAAAACAAAAAAGCCACTGCTGATAAATCAACAATGGCTTAATGTGCTTGGCAACGTCCTACTCTCCCAGGACCCTTCGGTCCAAGTACCATCGGCGCTGGAGGGCTTAACGGTCGTGTTCGGGATGGGTACGCGTGGAACCCCTCCGCTATCGCCACCAAACATGCGTCTGTGAAACAGACGCTGCCGCGTGAAATTCGGTTCATCACCAGAAGTGACAATAAATTTCTAAGCGTGTTACAGGCTTAATCGCCTGAAAACTGAATCCGAAACGAATTTGCATTCTAAGTATAGGATAAGCCCTCGACCGATTAGTATTGGTCAGCTCCATGCATTGCTGCACTTCCACCTCCAACCTATCTACCTCGTCGTCTTCAAGGGGTCTTACTAATTGGGAAATCTCATCTTGAGGGGGGCTTCACGCTTAGATGCTTTCAGCGCTTATCCCGTCCGTACGTAGCTACCCAGCCATGCTCCTGGCGGAACAACTGGTGCACCAGCGGTACGTCCATCCCGGTCCTCTCGTACTAAGGACAGCTCCTCTCAAATTTCCTGCGCCCACGACAGATAGGGACCGAACTGTCTCACGACGTTCTGAACCCAGCTCGCGTACCGCTTTAATGGGCGAACAGCCCAACCCTTGGGACCTACTTCAGCCCCAGGATGCGATGAGCCGACATCGAGGTGCCAAACCTCCCCGTCGATGTGGACTCTTGGGGGAGATAAGCCTGTTATCCCCAGGGTAGCTTTTATCCGTTGAGCGATGGCCCTTCCATGCGGTACCACCGGATCACTAAGTCCGACTTTCGTCCCTGCTCGACTTGTAGGTCTCGCAGTCAAGCTCCCTTATGCCTTTGCACTCTGCGAATGATTTCCAACCATTCTGAGGGAACCTTGGAACGCCTCCGTTACTCTTTAGGAGGCGACCGCCCCAGTCAAACTGCCCGCCTGACACGGTCCCCGTACCCGATTAGGGTACTAGGTTAGAACCTAGATACGATCAGGGTGGTATCCCAACGGCGCCTCCACCGAAGCTTGCGCTCCGATTTCTACGGCTCCCACCTATCCTGTACAGATCGTACCCAAATTCAATATCAAGCTGCAGTAAAGCTCCATGGGGTCTTTCCGTCTTGTCGCGGGTAACCTGCATCTTCACAGGTATTAAAATTTCACCGGATCTCTCGTTGAGACAGCGCCCAAGTCGTTACGCCATTCGTGCGGGTCAGAATTTACCTGACAAGGAATTTCGCTACCTTAGGACCGTTATAGTTACGGCCGCCGTTTACTGGGGCTTCGGTTCATAGCTTCGGGTTACCCCTAACCACTCCCCTTAACCTTCCAGCACCGGGCAGGCGTCAGCCCGTATACTTCGCCTTGCGGCTTCGCACAGACCTGTGTTTTTGCTAAACAGTCGCTTGGGCCTTTTCACTGCGGCCCCCTCGTGCTATTCACACTACCGGGGCACCCCTTCTCCCGAAGTTACGGGGTCATTTTGCCGAGTTCCTTAACGAGAGTTCTTCCGCGCGCCTTAGAATTCTCTTCTCGCCTACCTGTGTCGGTTTGCGGTACGGGCACCTTCTCCTGGCTAGAGGCTTTTCTTGGCAGTGTGAGATCATGACCTTCGCTACTATAATTTTCGCTCCCCATCACAGCCTAGCCTTAACGATGTGCGGATTTGCCTACACATCAGCCTCACTGCTTAGACGGACATCCATCAGTCCGCGTCACTACCCTCCTGCGTCACCCCATCGCTCATAGCGGATTACGGTGGTACAGTAATTTCAAACTGTTGTCCTTCGACTACGCCTTTCGGCCTCGCCTTAGGTCCCGACTTACCCTGAGCGGACGAGCCTTCCTCAGGAAACCTTGGGCTTTCGGCGGATCAGATTCTCACTGATCTTTTCGTTACTCATACCGGCATTCTCACTTGTGTAGTGTCCAGCGCTCTTTTCAGTACACCTTCAACCCCTACACAACGCTCCCCTACCCCAGATACATACGTATCTAGCCATAGCTTCGGTGGTGTGTTTAGCCCCGTTACATTTTCGGCGCAGAGTCACTCGACCAGTGAGCTATTACGCACTCTTTCAATGGTGGCTGCTTCTAAGCCAACATCCTGGTTGTCTGTGCAACTCCACATCCTTTCCCACTTAACACACACTTGGGGACCTTAGCTGATGGTCTGGGCTGTTTCCCTTTTGACAATGGATCTTAGCACTCACTGTCTGACTCCCGGCAATAAGTATATGGCATTCGGAGTTTGACTGAGCTTGGTAATCCTTGCGGACCCCGCACCCAATCAGTGCTCTACCTCCACTACTCTTATACCGAGGCTAGCCCTAAAGCTATTTCGGGGAGAACCAGCTATCTCCGAGTTCGATTGGAATTTCTCCGCTACCCCCACCTCATCCCCGCACTTTTCAACGTACGTGGGTTCGGGCCTCCAGTGCGTGTTACCGCACCTTCACCCTGGACAGGGGTAGATCACACGGTTTCGGGTCTACGTCCACATACTCATTCGCCCTATTCAGACTCGCTTTCGCTGCGGCTCCACCTTCTCGGCTTAACCTTGCATGTTAAACGTAACTCGCCGGTTCATTCTACAAAAGGCACGCCATCACCCATAGATCGGGCTCTGACTTTTTGTAAGCACACGGTTTCAGGTTCTATTTCACTCCCCTTCCGGGGTGCTTTTCACCTTTCCCTCACGGTACTGTTTCACTATCGGTCGCCAGGTAGTATTTAGCCTTAGCAGATGGTCCTGCTGGATTCATACGGGGTTTCACGTGCCCCGCACTACTCGGGATCCGTCTCGGAGAGAATACAGTTTAGGTTACAGGGCTTTTACCTCTATCGCGGGCCTTTCCAGACCTCTTCACCTACCATATTCCTTTGTAACTCCATGTGAGACGTCCCACAACCCCAAGAGGCAAGCCCCTTGGTTTAGGCTGTTCCGCGTTCGCTCGCCGCTACTGACGGAATCACTATTGTTTTCTCTTCCTCAGGGTACTTAGATGTTTCAGTTCCCCTGGTCTGCCTCTACATTTCCTATGTATTCAGAAATGAGTAACTGCGAATTACCACAGCTGGGTTTCCCCATTCGGACACCCCCGGATCAAAGCTTGCTTACAGCTCCCCGAGGCAGTTTCGTTGTTCGCCACGTCCTTCGTCGGCTCCTGGCGCCTAGGCATCCTCCGTGTGCTCTTATTAGCTTAACCTTGATTCTTCCGAAGAAAAATCTCACTAATAACATTTACTTGTTTGCACAAGTTGCTAAAAGATGTTCTAAAACGCAAATTCGTTTCGGTATCCAGTTTTCAAGGATCAAGTCTTACTTGAGAGCTTAAACTCTCAAAACTGAGCAACGAGTGAGTAACAGGCCTAAACCTGAGTTTTGGAAGCTAAGCTTCCGATTTGAATGTTCTCATTGCAGAGAACGATTCTCCATAGAAAGGAGGTGATCCAGCCGCACCTTCCGATACGGCTACCTTGTTACGACTTCACCCCAATCATCTACCCCACCTTCGGCGGCTGGCTCCCTTGCGGGTTACCCCACCGACTTCGGGTGTTGTAAACTCTCGTGGTGTGACGGGCGGTGTGTACAAGACCCGGGAACGTATTCACCGCGGCATGCTGATCCGCGATTACTAGCAATTCCGACTTCATGCAGGCGAGTTGCAGCCTGCAATCCGAACTGAGACCGGCTTTGATGGGATTGGCTCCACCTCGCGGCTTCGCTTCCCGTTGTACCGGCCATTGTAGTACGTGTGTAGCCCAGGTCATAAGGGGCATGATGATTTGACGTCATCCCCACCTTCCTCCGGTTTGTCACCGGCAGTCACTCTAGAGTGCCCAGCATTACCTGCTGGCAACTAAAGTTAAGGGTTGCGCTCGTTGCGGGACTTAACCCAACATCTCACGACACGAGCTGACGACAACCATGCACCACCTGTCTCCTCTGTCCCGAAGGCCGCTGCTATCTCTAGCAGATTCAGAGGGATGTCAAGACCTGGTAAGGTTCTTCGCGTTGCTTCGAATTAAACCACATACTCCACTGCTTGTGCGGGTCCCCGTCAATTCCTTTGAGTTTCAGTCTTGCGACCGTACTCCCCAGGCGGAGTGCTTACTGTGTTAACTTCGGCACCAAGGGTATCGAAACCCCTAACACCTAGCACTCATCGTTTACGGCGTGGACTACCAGGGTATCTAATCCTGTTTGCTCCCCACGCTTTCGCGCCTCAGCGTCAGTTACAGCCCAGAAAGTCGCCTTCGCCACTGGTGTTCCTCCACATATCTACGCATTTCACCGCTACACGTGGAATTCCACTTTCCTCTTCTGTACTCAAGCCACCCAGTTTCCAGTGCGACCTCAGGTTGAGCCCAAGGTTTAAACACCAGACTTAAATAGCCGCCTGCGCGCGCTTTACGCCCAATAATTCCGGACAACGCTTGCCCCCTACGTATTACCGCGGCTGCTGGCACGTAGTTAGCCGGGGCTTTCTTCTCAGGTACCGTCACTCCGGTAGCAGTTACTCTACCGGACGTTCTTCCCTGGCAACAGAGCTTTACGATCCGAAAACCTTCATCACTCACGCGGCGTTGCTCCGTCAGGCTTTCGCCCATTGCGGAAGATTCCCTACTGCTGCCTCCCGTAGGAGTCTGGGCCGTGTCTCAGTCCCAGTGTGGCCGTTCACCCTCTCAGGTCGGCTACGCATCGTCGCCTTGGTGGGCCGTTACCCCACCAACTAGCTAATGCGCCGCAGGCCCATCCCTCAGTGACAGATTGCTCCGTCTTTCATTCTTCTCTCAGGAGAAAAAAGAAATTATCCGGTATTAGCTACCGTTTCCGGTAGTTATCCCAGTCTGAAGGGCAGGTTGCCTACGTGTTACTCACCCGTCCGCCGCTAAGTCATTTTGAAAGCAAGCTTTCAAAATGACTCCGCTCGACTTGCATGTATTAGGCACGCCGCCAGCGTTCGTCCTGAGCCAGGATCAAACTCTCCAATTAGTATTGAAAAGAGCGATATGCTCATTTTGAAACATCTGACGAGAAAATTAATTCTCTAATTTTGGATATCACTTGCGTGATTTCCTACTCACTCGTTGTTCAGTTTTCAAAGATCAAGTTCTCGTTGGCGCCGTTTAATGTCTCAGCAGCAACTCTTATACTATATCATGTTCGGCTATTTAATGTCAAGCTCTTTTTTTAACTTCATTTTCGAGCTCGGCATGTGTATTTCTTGGCCGGACTTAGAATATATCATGTATAGAGATTCATTGCAAGAGTTTTTTTATATAAAATCAAAAGCATAAAACATCATCTATGTATTATCGTATTATAATAACTACCTCCACTTATCATCTAATTATCTAGAAAGTAAAAAACAACTGCAGAAGACAACAGTTGTTTTTTTAGAAGAAGCTTAGACGATTCTAGATTAATTCCGCTTCCTTCGCTCCAGTAATTACGTCAACGATATTGTTTCGAAGGGCATCTGCATCGTGCGCTTCGTATGGATCCACTTTGAAAACAACAGCATCTGCAATAAAGCCTTCTGCAATTTGCCCCAGCTCGTTACCACTCCCCAGAATATCAGCAGCACTTTTAGTCGCAGCCTGCCACGCTTCTCTCCGAGTTAAGCCATAATCAATCAATGTATCCAGTTCTTGAAGGTTATAGCCATGTAGTGCAGGTGTGGCATAATCTGTACCGAATCCAATACGAACGCCTTCTCTTTTTGCATAATGAATGGCCTTGGAATGACATTCGGCAGCGCGGGCAGCTCGGTCGCAAATGATCGGGTTTAACGCTAGAACGCCTTTTGGGTCTGCAGCAATACGATAAATTGATGTGGTGGGCACAAACGCTACCCCCGAGTTAGCAAGTCTTCCTGCCTGATCCTCAGTTAAAAACATCCCATGCTCTATTGATTCCACGCCGGCCTGGATGGACCAGTCTATCGTCACTCCACCCCAGGTATGAACCAGTACCTTCTTATCATGGGCATGTGCATTACGAACAATGAACGCGAACTCTTCTTCGGAAAAGATCGGGTCAACGACTTTCTCGGTAGGTGCTCCAAGCCCGCCTGTGGCCATGATTTTTATCCAACCCGCTCCTGTAGCAAAGATTTCCGCCATTCGTTGTTCTAAATGCTTGAGACCACGGGCATCTGCTGCTCCAATCATATCGCTACTGGTCTGCACTCTTAATGGATGCTGATATTGCTGAACAAGATGCTGCACTGTGCTCGGCAGAATCCCACCTGCATCACGGGCAGTCGTTACACCCGTCCTAAGAGTAGCTTCAAAAGCTTGTGCCTGCATAATTTCGATCTGGTTGGCATCGCGCTTCAATTGATCAGAGTGGTCAAAATCTGTCCAAGCTAAATGCGTATGAAGATCAATAATACCCGGACTTAGCCACAGATCTGTTCCTGCAAGATTTGACTCCACTTGATGCGGCTCCGCTTCAGTAATGGATGAAAAACGACCATCCTTTATCACGACATCAAAACGTCTGCCTTCGATACCTGCTATAAAAATATCATTGAACGTTTGCAGCTCTGGATGCTTAAGGATCATCTTCATTCCCCCCATGCCAGCCGAACAGCTGCTAATGCCTGAACAGGGTCTTGTTTCAACAGTTCGGCAAGCGTGGATATAGCCTTCTCCACACTTTGCCGCTCAGCATTCGTTCCAAAATGGTTGATCCGCAGAAGATGGCCAAATAATTCTCCGTCTCCGGGAGCCACAATGCCTATAGGCTGCTCAATCCGCAACTCTTGCTTTTCAGAAATCCGCACCGTTGTAGTCAGCGTAGAATAATGTCTGCTGTCCTTTTGCCAAGGCTCAAGCCCCAAGGATTTAATACCAGCTACAGCAGCTGCTGCGGCTCGCTCATGGCGTTTGATTACTTGATCCAATCCTTCTTCTTCAATTCGTGTCAAAGCTTGAATCAAGGCTCTAGCCTCCAGCGTAGGAATGTTTGGGGCAACCCGCAGTGGCGCGGCGTCTCCCAGTGATGGTTTCAGATCCAGCAAGGATAAAATAGAATTGCGTGGAGCATTTTCATTCGACTCAAGAAATTCCCAGCCACGTGGAGAAATACTTACGGCACTAACACCGTTGGGTCCAGCTAAGGCTTTTTGCGCACCTATAACTGCAAAATCAACGGACCATTCATCCACCAGCAGGGCCTCTCCCCCAACCGCAGATACGGAGTCCGACACAGTAATAAGATTGAACTCTTTTGCAATTTTAAATATTTCTTTAGCAGGATTAGAGCCTCCAGTAACCACTTCAGCTTGAACAAAAGAAAGGGCACAGGGTTTAAACTCCTTAATCGCGGAAGCAACTTGGTCGCTAGTGACCACTTCATCAAAAGGAACCTTTACTTCAACAACCGTTGCTCCACCCCGCTCAAGCCATTTTCCAAATAAACTTCCATAGGGACCTGTTACTATATTTACAATGGTTCGACCAGGTGCAGCTATTCCGGTGGCTACCGCCTCGATTCCAAGGATTGCCTCAGCCGGGATGATAACTGGAGGGTGCTCAGTAAACAAAACTTTGGAAATTAAATGTGTTAGCTTATTGTACTCAGCCAGTGAAAGTGGCACGTATCCTTTATGTTCTCGGTTCATAAGAAAACCTCCTGATGTACTTTATTTTGGCATTTTCGGAACCGCTGACAACAGCTCATAACTGTATTCATGTTTAGGACGGATGAAGAATTGGTCCCGCGGACTCTGCTCCACGAGCTTTCCTTGCCGCATAACTGCTACCGTATCACTAATTGCATTGATTACACCTAGATCATGAGAAATAAAAAGCATGGTGAGATTAAGCTCAGCCTTCAGCGTATTAAACAGTTCGAGCACACTAAGCTGCACAGATACATCCAACGCACTTGTAGGTTCATCCGCGATCAGGATGTTTGGCTCAACACTTAATGCACGAGCGATCGCTATCCGTTGACGCTGGCCGCCGGAAAATTCATGTGGGAATTTGTCTAAGACCTTCTGTTCTAAATGAACTTGATTCAAAAGCTCTTTGCATCTTTGTTCAACACCTGTACGCCCCACTATTTTATGAAACAATAAGGGCTCGGAAAGAATTTGCCTAATCGAATGTTTAGGATTTAGCGAAGCATCTGGATTTTGGAATATCATCTGGATTGTTTTGTGCTGCTCACGGCTTCTTTTCTTTTTTAATTCTTGGGTACCCAACAGAATCTGCCCCTCATTTGGGGCAATCAGTCCAGCAATTACTCGCGCCAGCGTAGATTTCCCTGATCCGGATTCTCCAACAAGCCCAAGGGTGGTGTGCTGCTCAAGATTCAGATTGATGCGATCCAGTGCAGTAAAGCCGCCATAATGAACAGTTAAATCTTTTATTTGCAAGGCTAATTCCATGAGTCTCTACTCCCTTCAAGCTCTGGCAAAGGAAGCACCGAATCAATCAGCATCTGTGTGTAAGGGTCTTTCGGATTTTGCAAAATATCAAGGGTATTGCCCTGCTCAACAATCTGTCCCTGTTTCATTACACATAGCCGTGAACACAAGTTTGCTGCAATCGCTAGGTTATGCGTAACAAATACCATGGCAAAACTGAGCTCATGCTGGAGGCTCGTGATCGTCTCAATAATTTGCCGTTGAACCGTGACGTCCAGCGCCGTTGTCGGTTCATCACAGAGAAGTATGCCTGGCTTGCACGCCAGTGCCAGAGCGATGACTACCCGTTGACACTGACCGCCTGACAGCTGACTCGGATACCGGTCCTTTTTCTTCAATGAATCGGGGAGACCAAGCCTTTCGAGCAGTTCCAGTGCAATTACCCGCGAGGTCTTACGGCTTACTCTCTGTCTGTAATACACAACTTCAGCCAGTTGTTTGACAACCGTACAGAGCGGATCAAGCGCACCTCTTGGATCTTGAAATACCATTGCACTGCTTACGGCACTTTTAATGGTGCCACCAGTCTGTTCAACACCATTTGGAAGCAAGCCTAAAATTGCACGCAGTGTAAGTGATTTTCCTGATCCCGATTCACCTACTAATCCCAGACTCTCCCCTTTACCCAGCGAAAAACTAACATTATTGACCAATCTCTCATTTGACTTAGCTGCCAGCGATAGCGCCTCTATTTCTAAAATGGGTTGTATAGACATCATTTTTTCCTCCATATGTCTGCCAAACCATCACCTAGGAGCGACAAAGCTATCCCCGTATACACCACTGCAAATCCCGGCACGGCCGAGAGCCACCAAGCTGTAGTGATGAAGGGCTGTCCATCTGAAATCATTGTCCCCCAGTCAGGAGTTGGCGGTGTAATGCCGATACCAAGATACCCGAGCGTAACAATGGCAACAAGCAATCCAATCATATCTGTCATAAGGACGACCACGGCTTGCGGAAGTACATTAGGCAGGAGATGACGTAAAATAATTTTCACTCCAGGTAGCCCTAAGGTTTGAGCGGATGCCACCCATTCCTGATTGCGAAAAGAAGCACTAAGACCTCTGACGACACGGGCAAAGACAATCCATCCTACAAAGATAAAAGTAATATAAATGCCTCGTTCTCCTGCTCCACTAGCAAAAGCAACGATAATAACGATCAGATAAAAAGGAAAGGCGATGAATGTATCTGACAACAGCGTAATAACTGTATCGATCCATTTGCCGTAATATCCTGCCAGCATTCCTAGAAATACACCTGTGCAAAAGGGAATGATTTCTGCCAAGACCATGATTTTCAAATCAGTCCTCGCTGCGTAGATCAGTCTAGTAAACAAATCACGCCCTAACTGATCAGTTCCCAACCAATGTTCGGCTGACGGAGGCTGTAAAAAGGCACTCAAATTTTGCTCAGAGGGGCCATAAGGACTTATATAAGGTATAAACACAGTCAAGAGAATAAGAGCTGCAAACATAATAATTCCCACTAGAAGTGAAGGGGTATTCCATATTCGCTTTAAGCCGCTTGTTATCTTACCGTCTTCATACAATCGCGAGTCTAGTCTTATAGTTTTCATTGTTTTCCTTTCGTTCTGGGATCGAGCCACCAGGAAATGATTTCAATCAAGAGACTGATGATCACAACAGATAGCGCACAGTAAAGTGCTATTCCTTGAATAACCGGAAAGTCCCGTTTCGAAATTGAAGTGAACAATAAGCTGCCAATTCCCTTAATTCCAAATACCTGCTCAACGACCAAGGTGCCTCCGATTAAATAAGAAATATTCACACCCAGCAGCATTAGCGTAGGAAGAGCAGAGTTGCGCAGCACATGTTTAAATAAAATAACCCTGTTTGGTATGCCCGCAACCTTAAGGGTGACTACAAAATCCGATTCTAACACTTCAAGCATCTGCGCTCTTAATGAACGAACAAGCGTAGGAACCTGTGAAAAAGCAACAGTGATTGCTGGAAGTGCAAGACTATGCAAGGTTCCGACCCACCCTTCACTTACTCCCCCAACAGGGAACCAGCCAAGCCGGACACTAAAGAGCAAAATTAAAAGTAAGCCAACCCAGAAGATTGGCATACCTAGAGTAATTGTAGGAAAAATACGTATCAAATGGTCCAGCAGTTTATCCTTATGCGTAGCGGCTACCGTAGCGAGCAGAAGAGATACAAAAATCGCCAACACACAAGCCATCACGATGAGCAGCAAAGTAACAGGGGCCCGTTGTGTAATCAACTCTCTTGTTGATGTCCCCATAATAATGGAGTTTCCAGTATCTCCTCGAGTAAACAGCGTCTTCACAAATCGGATGAATTGCTCCCATAAAGGGAGGTCCAGCCCAAGAGTATGATGCATACTCTTGAGCGCCTCAGGGGTGCTGTATTCTCCCAAAATCATTTTTGCTGGATCTCCCGGCACGATTCTAATGATGAAAAAGACTGCTATCATTACACAGAAGATCACTGCCAATGCTTTTATAAGAGATATCACAAGCCAGTTATAAGAACCCTTGCTTTCTTTCGGTTGATTTAACGCCTGCTTAAGATTCATCATTGGCTGATGCGGACATCTTCGAAACGGGCACTGCCGTTCGGTAGAACAACGAGACCGTCAACTGAAGAACGAATACCTTTTAAAACATCTGGATAGTAAAGCGGAATATACGGAACTTCATCAGCAAGGGTCTGCAGCAGCTTAGTATAGATTTGTGCACGTTCATCGCCATCCGCAGTTTTTTGTCCCTCATATAGAAGCTTCGTAACTTCATTATTTGTATAATGCGTCCAATATGATTTGCTGAAGCCTTCCGGATCAGTTTGGAAAGCAATAATTGAGTTCGCTTCAGGGGAATCCGCCTGACCGCTGTTCAGCATTGCCGCAAAATCATATGCGAAGAAACGTTCACGGAAAGTGGCAAGTTCAATCGATTCAATCTCAATCTTAATCCCGATCGTTTGACCCGCTGCCTGAATAATTTGTGCCTCTTGAGCTCTTGTGCTATTACCGGATGCTACAAGTAATTTGGTAGTGAAGCCATTAGGGAAGGCAGATTTTGCAAGCTCCTCCTTGGCTTCTTCGATATTAAAGTTCAGTGCTTTGATTGTATCATTTGCGTTATAAGGAATCGTTGTTGGCAGCAATGAGTTTGCTGTTTGTGCATAACCAAAGGTTAGCGCCTTGGTCAAGCCCTCACGATCAAGCGCCAGCGCCAGAGCGCGACGGACATGCACATCAGAAAAATGTTCATCCAACGTATTAAAGAACAATTGCTCTGTCACCCAACTACCGTTAGTAACTACTTTAGTGTCAGCCCCAGCTTTAATCTCATTGGCATTTTGCAGAGCCAAAGATTCAATAGCATTAACTTCTCCAGCCTTCAGCTGGTTAATCGCTTGGCTGTCATCTTCAATCAGCTTATAAACAAGCTTATCAATATAGGGTTTACCTTCTTGCCAGTAGAATGTATTCTTAGTGAAGGTCAGATCACCTGCAGTGTCCCATGTTTCAACAACAAAAGGTCCCGTACCGATTGGTTTCTTGAAGAATTCTTCTTCGGATACTCCACCGAAATTGTTAGGAAGGATACCATTTGAGAAATTAGATAGCTCCGAGATAAATGGTGTATAAGGCTCTCTAAGTGTAATAACAAGCGTTTTGTTATCTTGCGCTTTGATTGTGTCGACCTTTGCAGATATTGCCAGCGGGCCGCCTACCTTCAAGTGCCGCTCAAGAGAGAATACAGCATCTTCTGCAGTCACATCCGTACCATTGGAAAACTTCAAACCATCACGAAGCTTGAATGTATACGTCAGACCATCTTCACTGATAGTATGTGACTTAGCAAGCCAATCTACAATTTCACCTTCGCTGTCAAAAGCGACTAATGATTCAAAGACTTTGTCGATTGCAAAAGCATTGTTGGACGTAATCTGATTATGCAAATCCAGCGAAGTTACAGAAGCAGGTCGTCCATAGACGAAAGTCCCTCCCGTTGCAGGTTCTGCAGTTTGAGGACTTTGAGTTGCCGGACTCGCACTTTCCTGTGCCTCTTTATTTGAATCAGCCTTATTATTAGACCCCGAGCACCCTGCAATTAACATCAATAGCAAAACTGCTATTGCCCCCAACAGAATCGGTTTCTTAATAGATACACTAAAGTATGACATAATTTGCTCCCCCTATAATTCTTATATGTTTAGTATGAATTGTATTATGGGTTAAACACTGTAGTCTGTCAAACATAATTTAATTTGCAACAATCCTAAAGTAAATATACATAACAAAAAGACCACTGTCGATTACTCAACAGTGGTCTTGTGTGCTTGGCAACGTCCTACTCTCCCAGGACCCTTCGGTCCAAGTACCATCGGCGCTGGAGGGCTTAACGGTCGTGTTCGGGATGGGTACGCGTGGAACCCCTCCGCTATCGCTACCAAACATGCGTCTGTGAAACAGACGCTGCCGCGTGAAATTCGGTTCATCACCAGCAGTGACAATGAATTTCTAAGCGTATTTCAGGCTTGATGCCTGAAAACTGAATCCGAAACGAATCTGCATTCTAAGTATAGGATAAGCCCTCGACCGATTAGTATTGGTCAGCTCCATGCATTGCTGCACTTCCACCTCCAACCTATCTACCTCGTCGTCTTCAAGGGGTCTTACTAATTGGGAAATCTCATCTTGAGGGGGGCTTCACGCTTAGATGCTTTCAGCGCTTATCCCGTCCGTACGTAGCTACCCAGCCATGCTCCTGGCGGAACAACTGGTGCACCAGCGGTACGTCCATCCCGGTCCTCTCGTACTAAGGACAGCTCCTCTCAAATTTCCTGCGCCCACGACAGATAGGGACCGAACTGTCTCACGACGTTCTGAACCCAGCTCGCGTACCGCTTTAATGGGCGAACAGCCCAACCCTTGGGACCTACTTCAGCCCCAGGATGCGATGAGCCGACATCGAGGTGCCAAACCTCCCCGTCGATGTGGACTCTTGGGGGAGATAAGCCTGTTATCCCCAGGGTAGCTTTTATCCGTTGAGCGATGGCCCTTCCATGCGGTACCACCGGATCACTAAGTCCGACTTTCGTCCCTGCTCGACTTGTAGGTCTCGCAGTCAAGCTCCCTTATGCCTTTGCACTCTGCGAATGATTTCCAACCATTCTGAGGGAACCTTGGAACGCCTCCGTTACTCTTTAGGAGGCGACCGCCCCAGTCAAACTGCCCGCCTGACACGGTCCCCGTACCCGATAAGGGCACTAGGTTAGAACCTAGATACGATCAGGGTGGTATCCCAACGGCGCCTCCACCGAAGCTTGCGCTCCGATTTCTACGGCTCCCACCTATCCTGTACAGATCGTACCCAAATTCAATATCAAGCTGCAGTAAAGCTCCATGGGGTCTTTCCGTCTTGTCGCGGGTAACCTGCATCTTCACAGGTATTAAAATTTCACCGGATCTCTCGTTGAGACAGCGCCCAAGTCGTTACGCCATTCGTGCGGGTCAGAATTTACCTGACAAGGAATTTCGCTACCTTAGGACCGTTATAGTTACGGCCGCCGTTTACTGGGGCTTCGGTTCATAGCTTCGGGTTACCCCTAACCACTCCCCTTAACCTTCCAGCACCGGGCAGGCGTCAGCCCGTATACTTCGCCTTGCGGCTTCGCACAGACCTGTGTTTTTGCTAAACAGTCGCTTGGGCCTTTTCACTGCGGCCCCCTCGTGCTATTCACACTACCGGGGCACCCCTTCTCCCGAAGTTACGGGGTCATTTTGCCGAGTTCCTTAACGAGAGTTCTTCCGCGCGCCTTAGAATTCTCTTCTCGCCTACCTGTGTCGGTTTGCGGTACGGGCACCTTCTCCTGGCTAGAGGCTTTTCTTGGCAGTGTGAGATCATGACCTTCGCTACTATAATTTTCGCTCCCCATCACAGCCCAGCCTTAATGATGTGCGGATTTGCCTACACATCAGCCTCACTGCTTAGACGGACATCCATCAGTCCGCGTCACTACCCTCCTGCGTCACCCCATCGCTCATAGCGGATTACGGTGGTACAGTAATTTCAAACTGTTGTCCTTCGACTACGCCTTTCGGCCTCGCCTTAGGTCCCGACTTACCCTGAGCGGACGAGCCTTCCTCAGGAAACCTTGGGCTTTCGGCGGATCAGATTCTCACTGATCTTTTCGTTACTCATACCGGCATTCTCACTTGTGTAGTGTCCAGCGCTCTTTTCAGTACACCTTCAACCCCTACACAACGCTCCCCTACCCCAGATACATACGTATCTAGCCATAGCTTCGGTGGTGTGTTTAGCCCCGTTACATTTTCGGCGCAGAGTCACTCGACCAGTGAGCTATTACGCACTCTTTCAATGGTGGCTGCTTCTAAGCCAACATCCTGGTTGTCTGTGCAACTCCACATCCTTTCCCACTTAACACACACTTGGGGACCTTAGCTGATGGTCTGGGCTGTTTCCCTTTTGACAATGGATCTTAGCACTCACTGTCTGACTCCCGGCAATAAGTATATGGCATTCGGAGTTTGACTGAGCTTGGTAATCCTTGCGGACCCCGCACCCAATCAGTGCTCTACCTCCACTACTCTTATACCGAGGCTAGCCCTAAAGCTATTTCGGGGAGAACCAGCTATCTCCGAGTTCGATTGGAATTTCTCCGCTACCCCCACCTCATCCCCGCACTTTTCAACGTACGTGGGTTCGGGCCTCCAGTGCGTGTTACCGCACCTTCACCCTGGACAGGGGTAGATCACACGGTTTCGGGTCTACGTCCACATACTCATTCGCCCTATTCAGACTCGCTTTCGCTGCGGCTCCACCTTCTCGGCTTAACCTTGCATGTTAAACGTAACTCGCCGGTTCATTCTACAAAAGGCACGCCATCACCCATAGATCGGGCTCTGACTTTTTGTAAGCACACGGTTTCAGGTTCTATTTCACTCCCCTTCCGGGGTGCTTTTCACCTTTCCCTCACGGTACTGTTTCACTATCGGTCGCCAGGTAGTATTTAGCCTTAGCAGATGGTCCTGCTGGATTCATACGGGGTTTCACGTGCCCCGCACTACTCGGGATCCGTCTCGGAGAGAATACAGTTTAGGTTACAGGGCTTTTACCTCTATCGCGGGCCTTTCCAGACCTCTTCACCTACCATATTCCTTTGTAACTCCATGTGAGACGTCCCACAACCCCAAGAGGCAAGCCCCTTGGTTTAGGCTGTTCCGCGTTCGCTCGCCGCTACTGACGGAATCACTATTGTTTTCTCTTCCTCAGGGTACTTAGATGTTTCAGTTCCCCTGGTCTGCCTCTACATTTCCTATGTATTCAGAAATGAGTAACTGCGAATTACCACAGCTGGGTTTCCCCATTCGGACACCCCCGGATCAAAGCTTGCTTACAGCTCCCCGAGGCAGTTTCGTTGTTCGCCACGTCCTTCGTCGGCTCCTGGCGCCTAGGCATCCTCCGTGTGCTCTTATTAGCTTAACCTTGATTCTTCCGAAGAAAAATCTCACTAATAACATTTACTTGTTTGCACAAGTTGCTAAAAGATGTTCTAAAACGCAAATTCGTTTCGGTATCCAGTTTTCAAGGATCAAGTCTTACTTGAGAGCTTAAACTCTCAAAACTGAGCAACGAGTGAGTAACAGGCCTAAACCTGAGTTTTGGAAGCTAAGCTTCCGATTTGAATGTTCTCATTGCAGAGAACGATTCTCCATAGAAAGGAGGTGATCCAGCCGCACCTTCCGATACGGCTACCTTGTTACGACTTCACCCCAATCATCTACCCCACCTTCGGCGGCTGGCTCCCTTGCGGGTTACCCCACCGACTTCGGGTGTTGTAAACTCTCGTGGTGTGACGGGCGGTGTGTACAAGACCCGGGAACGTATTCACCGCGGCATGCTGATCCGCGATTACTAGCAATTCCGACTTCATGCAGGCGAGTTGCAGCCTGCAATCCGAACTGAGACCGGCTTTGATGGGATTGGCTCCACCTCGCGGCTTCGCTTCCCGTTGTACCGGCCATTGTAGTACGTGTGTAGCCCAGGTCATAAGGGGCATGATGATTTGACGTCATCCCCACCTTCCTCCGGTTTGTCACCGGCAGTCACTCTAGAGTGCCCAGCATTACCTGCTGGCAACTAAAGTTAAGGGTTGCGCTCGTTGCGGGACTTAACCCAACATCTCACGACACGAGCTGACGACAACCATGCACCACCTGTCTCCTCTGTCCCGAAGGCCGCTGCTATCTCTAGCAGATTCAGAGGGATGTCAAGACCTGGTAAGGTTCTTCGCGTTGCTTCGAATTAAACCACATACTCCACTGCTTGTGCGGGTCCCCGTCAATTCCTTTGAGTTTCAGTCTTGCGACCGTACTCCCCAGGCGGAGTGCTTACTGTGTTAACTTCGGCACCAAGGGTATCGAAACCCCTAACACCTAGCACTCATCGTTTACGGCGTGGACTACCAGGGTATCTAATCCTGTTTGCTCCCCACGCTTTCGCGCCTCAGCGTCAGTTACAGCCCAGAAAGTCGCCTTCGCCACTGGTGTTCCTCCACATATCTACGCATTTCACCGCTACACGTGGAATTCCACTTTCCTCTTCTGTACTCAAGCCACCCAGTTTCCAGTGCGACCTCAGGTTGAGCCCAAGGTTTAAACACCAGACTTAAATAGCCGCCTGCGCGCGCTTTACGCCCAATAATTCCGGACAACGCTTGCCCCCTACGTATTACCGCGGCTGCTGGCACGTAGTTAGCCGGGGCTTTCTTCTCAGGTACCGTCACTCCGGTAGCAGTTACTCTACCGGACGTTCTTCCCTGGCAACAGAGCTTTACGATCCGAAAACCTTCATCACTCACGCGGCGTTGCTCCGTCAGGCTTTCGCCCATTGCGGAAGATTCCCTACTGCTGCCTCCCGTAGGAGTCTGGGCCGTGTCTCAGTCCCAGTGTGGCCGTTCACCCTCTCAGGTCGGCTACGCATCGTCGCCTTGGTGGGCCGTTACCCCACCAACTAGCTAATGCGCCGCAGGCCCATCCCTCAGTGACAGATTGCTCCGTCTTTCATTCTTCTCTCAGGAGAAAAAAGAAATTATCCGGTATTAGCTACCGTTTCCGGTAGTTATCCCAGTCTGAAGGGCAGGTTGCCTACGTGTTACTCACCCGTCCGCCGCTAAGTCATTTTGAAAGCAAGCTTTCAAAATGACTCCGCTCGACTTGCATGTATTAGGCACGCCGCCAGCGTTCGTCCTGAGCCAGGATCAAACTCTCCAATTAGTATTGAAAAGAGCGATATGCTCATTTTGAAACATCTGACGAGAAAATTAATTCTCTAATTTTGGATATCACTTGCGTGATTTCCTACTCACTCGTTGTTCAGTTTTCAAAGATCAAGTTCTCGTTGGCGCCGTTTAATGTCTCAGCAGCAACTCTTATACTATATCATGTTCGGCTATTTAATGTCAAGCTCTTTTTTCAACTTCTTTTTCGAGCTCGGCATGTGTATTTCTTGGCCGGACTTAGAATATATCATGTATAGAGAAGCATTGCAAGTCTTTTTTTGAAATATAATAGATAAATGAGAGACTGTGCTGCCATAAGCCTCAATACTGCGATATATAATGGCTAGCACAGCCTTATTCCCTTGTAACTACCCCCTAAGCAATGATCTCTTGAATATACAATTCACGTTCCAACATCAAGTTAACTATCGTATCTTCAATTTTAACCATCGGACGTGTAGGGTTTGCGCGATCAGTGAAGATAATCTCCCCATGACGGCCATCACTTAATTTGATTCTAGTGCCATTAAAGAGATCAGTGCTCTTCTGTATAAACGTCTGCACAATCACTGGGTCAAGCTTACCGAAGCTTTCTGTCAGAATCTGCTCTAGTACCAAATAAGGAGACTGTGCTCTTCTGTAGGCTCTTTCTAAGGTCATAGCATGGAATATATCTGCTACTGCGACTACTTTAGCGTAGAAATGAATCTGACTGCCATCCAGCTTCAATGGATAACCAGAGCCATCAACCTTCTCATGATGCTGCAAGGCGGCAAGTCTTACCCCTTCATTAATCGCTGTAACATTGCGTAATAATTGATAACCATATGTAGTGTGTCGGCGAACCTCTTCTATTTCACTATTGTTAAGCGACTCCGGTTTCTGTAAAAGTGAGCTGTCTACTTTAGCATTGCCGATATCATGTAATAATCCCGCAAAAGCAATCTGCATCCAATCCTTTTGTGGGTACCCACACCACTGAGCGATTTTATAGGAGGTCAACGCGGACAACACAGCATTGTGATAGTTGTAATCCTCATATTTTAAAGTACGCGGTGTAAACTTCAAGACATGATAATCCTTTAAATAACCTATTAGTGTCTCTAACTGACTGCGCAGCTCAAAAATAGGAAGTGAAGCTGCCGTTACCGATCGATAGCTGTTCTTAATAAGAGTGAGCAGTTTATCGTATTCATCATGTAGAGGAGAATTAGTCTTGGCCAACATCGATTCGTTGATAATGGCTCCAGCTTTAGGGGAAGCTTGCTTAGCTGTTGTTTTGGCTCCATCCGAACTCGCCTCACCTTGGTCACCTTCGATTTCCACTTGCCCAATCAAAAAAGCCTGTAAAATATCTAGATCACGAGGGAGCAATATTTTTCCCTTAGTGAATAAAGTCCCCCCTAAAGGTGTAATTACATCCTTTATTATCTTTGAGCCTGCTTTAACTTCTCCAACCAATATATTTGGCATATACTCAGCCCCTTAATTTCTATAAGCCGTACACCCAGCATTACCTCACATTGATAAGACAGATAATTTCTGAGAAATTAGTACTTTATAGGATTCTATTGGCTAATTATAGTACGGAAAAATGGAAGACACTAGTGCAGTGAAAACTATTCTTTCAAAATATTTATTTTATTTTATGAAGCATCGGTCATTCAAAAAGCAGCAAAAAGAGCAAGAACTTCTGGAATAGAAGCCCTTGCTCTTTTTTGAATTCAACCTATTCTAAGTCAGTGTCTTCGTCCTCAGTCAGAATCTCAGGCTGATCAATATCGCCAGATTCCTCGACTGTATCTTGCCCATCCAGGCCTTCTTGCCCTTCCAAGCCTTCCAGACCTTCCACTTCCTCAGATTCATCCTCTTCGTTCTTGTCAGCTCTACACAGGGTAGCTACTGCGTCATCCTCGCGGATGTTAATCAGCTTAACCCCTTGAGCATAACGGCCCATAGTAGAGATTCCATCCATGCTGGTACGAATCAGGGTACCGCTAGTCGTAATGATCATTAAGTCTTCATCCTTCTTAACGACCTTAAGACCCACTACAGGACCATTCTTATCTGTGAGATTAATGGTCTTGATCCCTTTACCACCACGAGTCTGGGAACGATAATCACCGGCTGGTGTCCGTTTACCATAACCCTTGGTAGTAACAATCAGAACCTCAAGCTCTTTATCGACACAGTCCATACCAATGACATGGTCATTACCGTCAAGCGTAATGCCCTTAACGCCAGTCGCGCTACGTCCCATAGAACGCACATCATTCTCTGAGAACGTAATCGACATTCCGCGAGCTGTACCGATAATGAGATTTTGCTGTCCATCAGTCAGCTTAACCTCGATCAGGGAATCTTCTTCACGAAGATTAATAGCAATAAGACCGCCTTTACGGATGTTGTTATAATCCCCAAGAGGCGTCTTCTTCACGATACCCTCGCGGGTAGCAAAGAATAAATATTTGTCGCTATCGCCATCTTCCACTTGGATTACCGCACTAATCTTCTCACCTTGTTCGATTTGAATCAGGTTGATGATTGGTGTCCCCCGGGCTGTACGGCCCAATTCTGGGATCTCATAAGCTTTAATCCGGTAAACTTTACCCTTATCGGTAAAGAACATCAGATAGTTATGAGAGTTACTCACGAAGAGATGCTCCACAAAATCCTGGTCCTTGGTGTCCATCCCCATGACTCCGCGACCTCCGCGCTTCTGACTGCGGTAGGTGCTGACAGGTAGACGTTTGATATATCCTGTATGTGTAATAGTGATAACAACCTCTTCACGTGGAATAAGGTCTTCATCCAGGATACTTTCTTCACCAACCGTAATCTCTGTCCGGCGTTCATCAGAATATCTATCACGGATATCCTGCAGCTCGTTGCTGATGATTTCCAGTACAAGATGCTCGTTAGCCAGAATTTCACGGTACTCTGCAATTTTAACGATCAATTCGTTATATTCATTCTCGATCTTTTCCCGTTCCAGACCGGTCAGACGTTGCATCCGCATATCGAGGATAGCCTGAGCCTGCTCTAAACTGAGGCTAAAGGTGCTCATTAATCCTTCGCGGGCTATATCAGTTGTCCGCGAAGCACGGATTAACGCAATCACTTCATCCAGATGATCAAGCGCAATGCGCAAACCTTCTAAGATATGAGCGCGTGCTTCAGCTTTTTTAAGATCAAATATAGTACGACGACGAATAACTTCAATCTGGTGCTGCAAATAATGATAAAGCACATCACGCAGATTAAGAATTTTCGGCTCGTTATTTACGATGGCAAGCATGTTGATCCCAAATGTGGATTGCATAGAAGTATGTTTATATAGATTGTTTAATACTACATTTGGATTAACATCGCGTCTCATCTCAACAACTACACGCATACCGTTACGGTCAGACTCATCTCGAAGATCCGTTATACCTTCGATCCGTTTCTCACGTACTAATTCTGCGATTTTCTCAACCAATCTTGCTTTGTTAACCTGATATGGAAGCTCATGCACAATGATGCGAGCCTTGCCGTTGTTCTCTTCGATCGTTGCCTTCGCACGCATGGTTACTGAACCACGCCCCGTACGATAAGCCTGACGAATGCCCTCACGACCCAAAATATATCCAGCCGTAGGGAAATCCGGACCTTGGATAAACTCCATCAATTCCATTGGCGTGATATCAGGATTCTTAATCATCGCCTGCACACCATCGATAACTTCACCAAGGTTATGCGGTGGAATATTAGTAGCCATACCTACAGCAATACCAGATACCCCATTTACGAGCAGATTCGGATAACGGGCTGGCAATACAACCGGCTCATTCTCTTCACCATCATAGTTGGGTGCGAAGTCAACTGTCTCTTTGTTCAAATCACGAAGCATTTCGCCTGCAATCTTGGAAAGACGGGCTTCTGTGTACCGCATCGCCGCGGCCATATCACCATCAATCGAACCAAAGTTCCCGTGACCGTCTACAAGCATATAGCGCATCGAGAAATCCTGAGCCATCCGTACCATTGTTTCATAGACAGCTGAGTCACCGTGAGGGTGGTACTTACCGATAACCTCACCAACGATTCTTGCAGATTTCTTATGAGGCTTATCCGCAGACATTCCAAGCTCCGACATCGCAAACAAAATGCGTCGGTGAACCGGCTTGAGTCCGTCCCGCACATCTGGCAAAGCCCGGCTAACAATGATGCTCATTGCGTAATCCATAAAGGATTCACGCATTTCCACGCCAATGTCCCGATCTTTGACTTGTGGGTTATTTTGTTCAGCCATGAGTTGCTGGACCTCCTTCAGTTAAAAAACCGCTACCCTTAATTATATTACTTTCACAAAAGTAGCACAATTAAACATGATAGCCTTTTATCTTCTAATATTGATTTCTTTTTGCGCTTATCAGGGTATTTGCCCTTTCCGCAAATATCTTTACTACATAGACTGTAAAGACAAGAAACACGGTTTTATTATCCTAATATCGTTCGATAAGGCATAACCCCATATCCTTATATTATACCATTGTTTAGGTAGCTTGTCCTGATTTTCAGCTGTCAAAGATTATGCTGCCACTGCATTTTTTACAACAAGGAACCCAAAGGACCTATTCCTGCACAAAACTCATAAGGAGGAAGATAATGAAGATTCAACGCGTCCCAAGCAAATGGGCTAAAACGAAAGTCATCCTTCAAAATCACTCTCTATTGCAATATGTGCCTGATACCCGTAAATTCGATGTCAATGCTCTTAAGGAAATGCTTGCGTTATATACAATGGTCTATATTAAGCCTGATCGGGGAAGTTATGGTATCGGTGTAATGAGAGCTGAGCAGCGTACTGTAACTCTTAGCACTAGCAAACAGAAAGCTGAACACGGTACCGACATCGATAACGTTAATAAAGAAGAGCCCGAAGAACAGATCTTGTATATTTTAAGATATGGGAAGACTGCGGAAGTGTTTTTCTCACCAGAAGAGCTGTATGAGAACTTACAGAAACGAATTCAGAATCGAACCTATTTGATTCAAAAAGGGATTGACCTTCTGCGTCATCAAGACCGCCCTTTTGATCTTCGGGTTCTTACCCAAAAGACTCCATCAGGAGTATGGGAAACAACAGGAATGCTTGGAAGAGTAGCTGCCCCTCAAAAAATCGTCACCAATTATCACAGTGGAGGCAGTATCCTTTCCGTAAGTACTCTACTAAAAAATTATATGCCGCCCTCTGAAGTCCTAGTTACGATCAATCACCTAAAAGCTTTGGGTATACAAATCGCGACACAGCTTCAATCTGCCTATCCAGGAATCAAAGAGATTGGTCTGGATATTGCCATGGATCAACATCTGGATATGTGGCTGCTGGAAGTCAACACTCTTCCGTCCATTGCTGTATTCAAATTATTTCCTGATAAATCAATCTATCGTAAAATACATCGCTATGCCGTAGCCTATGGACGTGTAAAAGCAAGAAAATCCCCTTATTCGACCCGCAATAAACAATCTACAAGAGCCTAAAAAGAAGCTTGAAATCAAAGAACCTCCAGCGTTCTCATTCCGTTAGGAATAGAAGCCGGAGGTTGTATTAAATATTGTTCTTACACATCAAGGTATCTAACGTTCTTGGCATGCTCATGGATAAAGTCACGTCTTGGTTCAACATTGTCACCCATAAGTGTATCAAAAATACTATCTGCCAGCATCGCATCTTCAATCGTAACCTGGAGCATCATACGGGTCTCAGGGTCCATCGTTGTGTCCCAAAGTTGGGTTGCATTCATCTCTCCCAAACCTTTGTAACGTTGGACGTTAACCTTAGCATTTTCTCCAAAAGAAGCGATAATATCATCGCGTTCCTTCTCGCTGCCTGCGTAGCGGATAACCTTATTGCGCTCAATCTTAAAGAGAGGAGGCTGTGCAATATAGATATAACCCGCGTCTACTAGCTTCCGCATGTAACGATAGAAGAACGTTAGTAATAGCGTTCTAATATGGGCTCCATCGACGTCGGCATCGGTCATAATAACGACTTTATGGTAGCGAGCCTTCGATAAGTCAAAGTCATCGCTGATCCCTGTGCCCAAAGCCGTAATGATGGCGCGAATCTCGGCGTTAGATAAAATACGGTCAAGCCGAGCTTTTTCAACGTTTAGGATCTTACCACGCAACGGTAGAATCGCTTGGAAATGGCGATCCCGGCCTTGCTTAGCCGATCCACCCGCTGAGTCACCTTCGACGATGTATAGTTCGCTGATCGAGGCATCCTTGGATGAACAGTCGGCGAGTTTACCAGGCAGAGCACTGACTTCAAGCGCACTCTTCCGACGGGTTAACTCACGTGCCTTACGGGCAGCTTCTCGTGCGCGTGAAGCGGAAAGTGATTTCTCAAGAACGCGACGTGATACTGCTGGGTTTTCTTCCAGGAACTCTTGTAATTTTTCTCCGAACAGTGATTCTACGATACCCCGCACTTCACTATTTCCGAGCTTAGTTTTCGTTTGACCTTCGAATTGTGGATCTGGAATTTTGACAGAAATAATGGCTGTCAATCCTTCACGCACGTCATCACCAGTCAGATTCGAATTGCTATCCTTCAGTACTCCCGCTTTACGAGCATAATCGTTGATGATACGGGTCAGCGCACTTTTAAAGCCGGATTCATGCGTTCCGCCCTCATGCGTATTAATATTATTCGCAAAAGAGTAGATGTTCTCAGTATACGAATCGTTATATTGGAGAGCCACTTCAACTTGGATCATATCGCGTGAGCCTTCCACGTAGATCGGATCCTCATGTAGTGCTTCTTTTTTCTCATTCAAATATTTCACATATTCAACGATACCACCCTCGTATTTGAACACGTTGGTGACATCCGTCCGCTCATCATGAAGCGAAAGCTCGATTCCTTTGTTAAGAAAAGCTAGCTCCCGAATACGAGTAAGCAGTGTCGAATATTCAAAAACTGTGGTTTCCGTAAATATTTCAGGATCCGGATGAAAGGTTGTAGTCGTTCCTGTCTCATCTGAATCGCCAACAATTTTGATATCATACTGCGGTGCACCGCGTCTATATTCCTGTTGGTAGATATGACCGTCACGTTTGACCTTAACAAGGACCTTTTCAGACAAGGCATTTACTACAGAGATACCCACACCATGCAAACCACCGGAAACTTTATATCCGCCACCGCCGAATTTACCGCCTGCATGCAGCACGGTCATTACGACTTCAAGCGTCGACTTCTTAAGCTTTACATTCTCACCTACAGGTATGCCACGTCCATTATCGATAACAGTGATCGCGTTATCCTCATGTATAATCACTTGAATCCGGTCACAATAACCTGCGAGTGCCTCATCGATACTATTATCGACGACCTCCCATACCAAGTGATGGAGACCTTTAGAACTAGTCGAACCAATATACATGCCCGGACGTTTCCGAACCGCTTCCAGCCCTTCCAGTACCTGAATCTGGCTCTCATCATATGTCGGTTGATTCATTGACATGCCTTCACCTACTTCTTTCTGATTATCTCTTTGTTACCAAATGCAAGTTATATTTCGAGCAAAATTTTGGCTCTTTTTTTAAGAGTGGAGGAGGAAATGGGGGAGTAATACACGATATTTTTAGTTACGACAATAGATTTTGCTTCCTCTTCGCCAATCCGCTCAAGCTTCTTATCCTGCTCAGAGTGAATAACGAATTGCTTAGATACCTTGGAAGATTTCTCAATCGAAATATCAAATATAGCAATTAACTCCGAAGACCTAATGATCTTCTCCCCGCCCAAATGAATATACATGATCGTCCTCCGCTCTTTTATAACTCAACTTTTCCATCATGAACATGAAATAGGCTGGCGCCCTTTAATTTATCGGCATTCAGACCCTCAATTCCGGTAGCGGTAATGAATGTCTGTACCTTGCTTTGAAAGGTTTCAATAAGCTGGGTCTGGCGGTAAGGATCAAGCTCGGATAAAACATCATCAAGAAGCAGCACAGGATATTCTCCGATTTCTTCATGGATCAGCTCGATTTCCGCCAGCTTAAGCGATAAAGCCGTGGTACGCTGCTGTCCTTGAGAACCGTAGACCTGAGCTTCCCTTCCGTTGATAAAAAAGGACAGGTCATCCCGATGGGGACCCGTCAGCGTCATGCCGCGCCTGATTTCTTGTTCTCTCGTTTGTGATAACTTTAACATAAAATTGTCTAATAAGACAGCTTCATCTTCCTCATCCCGATCGCCGAAAGAGGGGACATAGAGCAATTTCAGTTCTTCTCCGCCGTTCGTAATCCCCCGGTGAATGCTTTCAGCCCATATTTGCAGCTTCTTTATGAATTGTTTCCTTTTTTTGACGATTTTAACACCATGCTCTACAAGTTGAGCATCCCAGATTTCCAGAAGCTCTTTCCCTGCAGCCTCTTTTCCCCATAATTGCTTTAAGAGATTACCTCTTTGCAAGAGAATTTTTTGATACTGCTGTAGGTGAAATAGATAACTAGGCTGGACTTGGCCGATCTCCATATCAAGAAAACGTCGTCTGATACCAGGGGTCCCTTTTACAATCTCTAAATCTTCCGGTGCAAACATGACCACATTCAGAGATCCAACAAACTCACTAAGGCGCCGCTGCTCCAAGCCATTGATCTTGGCTTTTTTACCTTTGGCAGACAGGGTGAGCTCCAGCTTGAGATCGCCATACTTTCGTTCTACCTCGGCAACGATCTGAGCTGCATCTCCGGGGGCATCGAAGGAGATAAGTTCGCGGTCCTTAGAGGTACGGTGGCTTTTGGTCATCGCCAGGACGAACAATGCCTCCATGAGGTTTGTTTTGCCTTGGGCGTTCTGACCCAGAATCAGATTCACATCGCCCAGGCTCTCCAGACGCAGCAGCCCGTAATTCCGATAATGCTGCAGACCGATATTTTTAACAAACACGAAATGGTTCCTCCCCTAGCGTACTACTCTTTTACTCCTCCGCCTTCAACCTCAAAGGTCCCGTTATCCTGCACTTCGATTTTGTCACCCGGATAAAGTTTTCTTCCGCGCCGTTCCTCTACCTCTCCGTTGACCAGTACGTGACCTTCCTGCAATAAAGCTTTGGCCATTCCACCTGTGGATACACAATCTGCGAGTTTCAGAAATTGGTCCAGCTTAATGTATCCACTGTGGATAAGTATTTTTTTCATGGTTTTTATCCTTTCAGCCACTTATCCACATGTTCATGAATGTTGGCATTAATTTGTTGTACGGTAAGGCAAAATGATATACAAGCTATTGGTTTGGTCAAGTGGTTTCAAAATGATTGGACTCATCATCCCTGTAAATGCAATAACGAGCTGTTCACTCTCTATGACCTTTAATACATCAAGCATATATTTCGAGTTAAAAGATATTTTGAGAGGTTCACCTTTGAAATCAATGACTTCAAGTTCCTCGCGAACCTTACCCAGCTCTGATGAGCTTGAAGAAATTTCAATACCGCCTTGATCAAGCGTCTGCATACGAACAATATTTGTTTTTTCTTCCCGGGACAGCAAATAAGCACGATCAATCGATTCGCTTAATTTTTTTGTATCTAAAGTTAGTTCTGTTTTGTAGGTTGTTGGAATAATTCTAGAAGTATCAGGATAAATCCCATCAAGGATCCGTGAATAAAACAGTACTTTGTCGATTTTGAAGAGAACTTGATTATCCGCAACGACAATATCAACCAGCATATTTTGGTCAGGGATAATTTTGCTGAGCTCATTAAGGGTTTTACCGGCAATAACAATATTTCCGAAATTGACATTTTCCGTGCCTTCAAGTTTAGCAGCTCTTGTTGCCAAGCGGTGACGGTCAGTCGCTGTAAACTTAAACTCATTGTCGCTCAGATTCCATAGTATACCCGTTAATATCGGAGTTGTCTCTTGGGTAGAAATAGAAAAGGCTGTTTGTTTAATCATATTTTTCAGCAAATCACCTGGTAGAGAGATCGTGTCATTCTCTTCAATGCTCGGCAACACTGGGAATTCTTCAGGGTCTAAACCTACCATCTGAATCTCAGTGGATCCGGAAGAAATGTACGTTTGGAATCCTTCTTTTACTTCCATGTGGATTTCTTTGGAGGGCAGCTTCTTAATAATCTCGACGAAAAATTTAGCGGGAAGAACAACACTTCCTGGCTGATCTATCTTCACGATGGTGTGGCTGTCATTCTCTGCTGGAATAAACGATTGAATAGAAATATCGGTATCACTTGCAGTTAATGTGACGCCTTGATGGCTAACTTCCAGTTTAATACCGGTCAAAATAGGGATTGTTGTTCTGCTGGATATAGCTTTGGATACGTGTTGAATGGATTCGTTGAGCTCATTTTTAAGAATGCTTATTTTCATGATTTCACTCCTAGCTGAAAAATTGGGAATTTCGATGGATTTGAGTCTGTTAATTACGCGTCTTTACATGATGAATTATTATAGTTATTTAATAGTATTAGTAGTAGGGGCGACGAATATGTGGATAACCCCACCAAACAGCATAAAATTAAGCCTACCCACATGTGTATAGATTGTGTATAGGCTCTTTGTTCCTCTTAGGAAGGATTTTTAATTTTCTCCGCAAGATTATTTACCACTTTGTACAACTCCTGATCGACCTTTAATGCCTGTGTAATTTTATCGTGCGCATGAATGACGGTCGTATGGTCACGTCCTCCGAAAGCCTCACCAATCTTAGGCAGTGAATAATCCGTTAGTTCACGGGATAGATACATTGCGATTTGACGTGGAAACGCTACGGCTTTGGTTCTTTTGCGTGCTTTGAAGTCTTCAAGGCGCAAATTGTAGTATTCTCCGACTTTTTGCTGAATATCAGCGATGGTGATCATCTTGGGACGACTGGAAGGAATAATATCCTTGAGCGCTTCAGCTGCCAAATGAGTGGTAACATCCTGGTTGGTAAGCGAAGAATAAGCAACTACCCGGATTAATGCACCCTCAAGCTCACGAATATTGGTGTCAATCTGGTTGGCAATATACATCATGGCCTCATTAGGGATATCAAGGTTCTCTGCCTTAGCCTTTTTGCGTAAAATCGCAATCCGGGTCTCCAGATCTGGTGGTTGAATATCCGTAATCAAGCCCCATTCGAACCGGGAACGCAGCCGTTCTTCCAGTGTGGGAATTTCCTTTGGTGGTCGGTCGCTGGAGATGATAATTTGCTTGCGTTCTTCGTGGAGCGCATTGAAAGTATGGAAAAACTCCTCCTGTGTAGACTCTTTTCCAGCGAGGAATTGAATGTCGTCGATAAGCAAAATGTCAACATTACGATACTTGTTACGGAAGCTTTCACCGCGGTTATCACGGATCGAATTGATAAATTCATTCGTGAATTTCTCAGACGAGATGTAAATTACCTTGTTATTTGGGTTATGTTCCAGGACATAGTGCCCAATTGCGTGCATCAAATGGGTTTTGCCCAGACCTACACCACCGTATAAAAACAAGGGATTGTATGCTTTGGCTGGTGCTTCGGCCACTGCCAGTGAGGCTGCATGCGCAAAGCGGTTCCCAGAGCCGATTACAAAGGTGTCAAAAGTGTACTTTGGATTAAGCAGATGCGTTTGTGCTTCTTCTCTTGATACTACGGGAGTCGGAGCGGATTGCTGAACCACAAGCTCAGGCGGCTTGCTTTCTTCAATCACGAATTTTACATCCACTTGTTTCCCTGTGACTTCGTAGACGGTTGCTCCTACCAGTTTGGTGTAACGACTTTCCAGCCATTCTACAGCAAACGTTGTAGGTGCCGAGATAATGAGAACCTGGGAGTTGAAGGTTATCGCTTTAGTAGCCTTAAACCAGGTATCAAAGCTCGGCTTGCTTAATTTGGTTTGAATAATCGATAAAATTTGCTGCCATAATTCGGAAGTATGGCTGTCCAC